>NZ_JAHRCY010000026.1 GCF_019083965.1 Catellatospora tritici | reverse complement strand
TGCGCGCCGACGGCCTGCACAAACTCACCACCACCCTCGCCGCAACCTACGGCACCGTGGTCGTCGAGGACCTCAACATCAAGGCCATGATGGCCAACCGGCGCCTGGCCCGGCACATCGCCGACGCCGGCTGGGCCACCCTGCGCCGACAATTGGAATACAAGACCACCTGGAACGGCGGCCGGGTGGTCGCCGCCGACCGCTGGTTCGCCTCCTCGAAGACGTGTTCGTCCTGCGGCGCGGTGAGACCCAAGCTGCCGCTGCGGGTACGGACCTACACCTGCCAGCATTGCGGTCTGAGCTTTGACCGTGATCTCAACGCCGCACTCAACCTGCAGCAGTACGTCGCCCGGAGTGGCCGGCAGACGCTAAACGGCCGTGGAGCCGACCGTGAGACCACCCCCGTGGTGGCAGGTGGCTGTGAAACGACCACCCCGCACCACCTCGGTGGGTCAGACGGGGACCGTCGGCCGGCAACGGCCGACTGCAACACGAGTGCGCACTAAAGCGCACTCAATTGCAACGGTGGAGAGCTGCCATAACCGCCGAGGTTACCGCCGACAGCGACGATCGGCCGATCAGGTTCAGCTCAGGATCCGCACCCGCGACTGTCAGGGGAGGCGGACCGACTGCGCGTGACGGAAGGTGTCCGACGGGTCCCAGCGCGCCTTCACCTGCCGCAACCGCTCGTGGTTGAGGCCGAAGTAGAGCTCTGTCCACGGCGTGCCCGATGCGTTCCAAGCCGGGTCGGACAGGTCGACGTCTGGGTAGTTCACGTAGCAGCCGTCGAGCTGGTCGCCGGGGACCGGCACTCCTCCCCGGTCGGCGAACACCGCCCGGTACGCGTGCCGGATCCAGTCCAGGTGTCGATCGTCGTCAGCCGGGTCGGCCCAGTACACCTGCCACTGCACCTTCAGGACGCTGTCGCGGTGCGGGTAGGCGGTGGCGTCGGCGGCCACCGAGTTGATCGCCCCGCCGAACGAGTCGAGCTGCAGTTGGGCATCCGGGTGGCCATACTCCAGCGACGCCCAGATC
This sequence comes from Catellatospora tritici, assembly GCF_019083965.1. Lineage (GTDB taxonomy): Bacteria > Actinomycetota > Actinomycetes > Mycobacteriales > Micromonosporaceae > Catellatospora > Catellatospora tritici. The sequence continues at coordinate 105,494 of NZ_JAHRCY010000026.1, read as the reverse complement.
GCGTCCCGCTGCGCCGCGGTGAACCCGCGCCTCAGGAACGCCGACTTGTACTTGGCCCGCAGCCCCAGGTCGCTGCCCGCCGCGAGCTGGTTGGCCCAGGCCCACTTGAGTTTGCGCGGCGCGGCCGCCTCGGGCAGCGCCGCGACCTTGCCCGCCTGCTCGGTCATCGGCGCGGCCGGACCGACCCCGGCGCCGACCTCGGCGACGAACGCGCGCAGCAGGCCCTCGGCGTCGGGGCTCGTCGCGTCCATCGTGGTGCGCAGGCTGATCCCGGCCGCCGCCCGGGTCGGCACCAGCAGGGCCGAGGCCAGTCCGGCGTACGGATCGGACACGTCGGCGTGGCGCTCGTGCCAGTCGCCGAAGTTGACCAGCAAACGATCGAAGCCGGCACGGTTCAGCGACTCCCATGGCCAGGTCGCGGCGTGTAGCCATACCTCGGCCGGGGGAGTGGGCAGCGCGAGCGCCGGTTCGGCCACGGCCTGCGGCGAGCGGAGCCAGAACCGGGTGACCACGCCGAACGTGCCGCCGCCACCGCCGGTGTGGGCCCACCACAGGTCGTGGTGCGGGTCGTGCGGGTCGCGGGAGGCGACGACCGCGCGTACGGTTCCATCCGCGTCGACCACCACCACCTCGACCGCTTCGAGGTGGTCGACGGTTAGCCCGTGCCGCCGCGACAGCACGCCATACCCGCCGCCGGTGAAGTGGCCGCCCACACCGACGCTGTGGCAGGAGCCGCCCGGGATGGTCACGCCCCAGTTCTTGAGCAGCGCCTTGTACACCGTGCCCAAGGTCGCTCCGGCACCGACGGCGAAGGCGGCGCGCTCCGGATCCCAGCCGACCGTGTTCAGCCCGGACGCGTCGATGAGCAGCGCGACGTCCGGGTGGGCGACGAAGCCCTCGTAGCAGTGGCCGCCGCCACGTACGGCGACGCGCCGTCCGGTCCGCACCGCGCGGGTCACCGCGTCCACCACGTCGTCGGTGTCGCGTACGCGGTGGATCTCGTCGGGCTTGCCGGTGAAGCGACGGTTGACCGCCCGCGCGAGCTCGGCGTACGCGGGGTCGGCGGGTCCCAGGATCAGCGCGTCCGACATGCGCGCCACCCTACTAGAAACAAACCTAAAAGTAACCGGGCCTCGCGAAGCGGTGCGCGCGTTGCACTGGCACCCCCGTTCGCGCGGGATCGAGGGCGGGCGTCTCGAACGGACGTCTACCGCGCAGGTTGTAGGGACGCGTCTGTCCTACCACGAGGGTTCGAGCCGCGACCTCCATCAGCCGCCGGACGACCGGCGGCCCATCCATCGGGGATGCTCGTGCTGTGACCGGCCTCAGCGAGCAGCCCGCCGATCAGCGTGGACCCGCCCTCGTCGGCGCCGTCGAGGGCTACACCGACCTGGTGCGCATCGGCGTCGGCGGTTCCAGCGTGGTCTACCGCGCCCGGCAGGAGCTGCTGGCCCGCACGGTCGCGCTGAAGGTCTTCGCGGCTGGCGCCGACGAGCGGGCCTACCAGCGCTTCCAGCGCGAGGCTGAGCTGACCGCCCGACTGAGTGGACACCCGAACGTGGTGACCGCGCTCGACTCCGGCGTCACCTCCAGCGGCCAGCCGTACCTGGTCACCGCCTTCTACGAGCGCGGCTCGCTGCACGACCGGATCGCCGCCGACGGGCCGCTGCCCGCCGCCGAGGTCGCCCGGATCGGCGCGAAGATCGCCGACGCGCTCGCGGCCGCGCACGAGGTCGGCCTGCTGCACCGCGACGTCAAACCCGCCAACATCCTCGTCTCGCGGTACGGCGAACCCGCCCTCGCCGACTTCGGCACCGCCCACCTGGCCACCGGTCAGGCATCAGCGACGCGCCTGGACGTGTTCTCGCCCCACCACGTCGCCCCCGAAGTCCTCGGCACCGGCAAGTCCGGCCCCGCCGCCGACGTGTACGCCCTCGGTTCCACTCTCTACCACCTCGCGACCGGCCAGGCCCCGCACGCGACCGACGACGGCACGCTCGCGACCGTGCTGTGGCGGGTCGTCAACGCCCCGGTCCCGGTGCTCGACTGCCCCGACCTGCCCGGACTCGCTCCGGTGCTGGCCCGCGTGATGGCCAAGGAGCCGGGCGACCGCCACGCGTCGGCGCGTGAGTTCGCCACCGCGCTGCGTGCGCTCGTCGCCGACGACGCGCTGGCGCAGCCGGTGCCGAATACCCCGGCCGAGCCGGTGACCGACCTGCCGGTGCCGGAGCCGACCGTGCCGATCGCCGCCGTCGCGCCGCCGCCGTGGCACCGGCGCCGCCCGGTGCTGGTCGGCGGGGCGGTGGCGCTGGTCGCGGTGGTGACAGTCGCGATGACGCTCACCTACAACGGTGCCGGGCAGCCCGCGGCGGGTCAGGTCGGGCAGTCGCCGGTCGCGGCGGTCGCGGCGCCGTCCGCGGCGGTCGAGGTGCCCTCGCCGGGCACCGCCAGCGCGGCGGCCGCGACGGTCGCACCCGGTCCGGGGCGATCGCCGCAACCGCAACCGCAGCCGACGACCGCACCGCGGCGCCCCACGCGGCAGCCGACGGTCGCGCCGCCCGCGAAGCCCGGTCCGCTGCTGAGCAACGGAACCTTCGGCAGCGGGACGTCGCCCTGGTGGGGCAGCGTGCCCGCGGTGAAGGTGTCCGGCGACGGCGGGCGGCTGCGCGCGGTGATCGCCTCCGGCACGCCGAACCCCTGGGACGCGATGGTGGCGCACGACTTCTCGCCGCTGGTCAAGGACGCGTCGTACACGCTGTCGTTCGACGCCTCGGCGTCGGCGCGCAAGACGTTCCCGATCACGGTGCAGATGGGCGGCAAGCCGTACACGAACGCGATGTGGAAGAGCGCGACCGTGGACACGTCGACCCGGCACTTCAGCTACACGTTCACGCCGTCGTTCGGCACCGACTGGGGGCTGGTCTCGTTTCAGCTCGGCGCCAACGGGTCGTTCACGTTCTGGCTGGACAACGTGACCCTGACCCGCGGCTGAGCGTCGGCGCGTCCGGCGCGGCCGTCGGTGCGACGGGGTCAGCCCAGGTCGGCGCAGGTGTCGATGATATTTACATCAACAGATGTGATGTGCGGGCGGTTCCGGCCGGTGGCCCGGTCCCAGGTGCGAGCCGGGCCACCGGTGGGTTGGATCAGCGGCCCTGCAGCGACTTCACGTTGTCGCCGAAGGTCCAGCTCTTGCTGCCGTCCCAGTTGATGGACCAGGTCATCAGGCCCTTGAGGCTGCCGCTGAAGCTGTTCCACGACTGCGACACCAGGCTCGGCGTCATGTAGCCGCCGCCGGCGCCCGACTGCGCGGGCAGGCCGGGGACCTGCTTGTCGTAGGGCACCCGGATGGTGACGCCCTGGATGGTCAGACCGTTGTTGAGGCAGGTGGTCTGCGTGGTGAAGCCCTGCACGGTGCCCGCGGAGTACGAGTCGCCGGAGCAGCCGTACATGCTGCCGTTGTAGTACTGCATGTTCAGCCACCACAGGCGGCCGTTGTCGGCGTACTTCTTGACGATCGGCAGGTAGGCGCCCCAGATGGAGCCGTAGGTGACGCTGCCGCCGGTGACGTACGCGGTCTCCGGCGCCATGGTCAGGCCGAAGTTCGACGGCATCTGCGCCAGCACGCCGTCGATGATGCGGATGAGGTTGGACTGCGAGGCCGACAGGGTGTTGATGTTGCCGCTGCCGGTGAGGCCGGTCTCGATGTCGATGTCGATGCCGTCGAAGTTGTATGTCTTCAGGATCGGCACGATCGTGGCGACGAACTTGTCGGCGACGGTGCTGGAGCTGAGGTCGATACCGGCCGCGGCACCGCCGATGGACAGCAGGATCGTCTGCCCGGCCGCCTTGGCGGCGCACATCTCGGCCGGGGTCGCGACCTTGACGCCCGCGTCCATGCCGTCGGCCCACAGGGCGGTTCCGTCAGAGCGGATCACCGGGAACGCGGCGTTGATGACGTTGTAGCCGTGCTGCTTGATCCGGCTGTCGGTGATCGGAATCCAGCCCAGGCCGGGGTGCACGCCGTTGGACGCGCCGTCCCAGTTCTCCCAGTAGCCGACCAGCACCTTGCCCGCCGGGCGGGACTTGACCGCGCAGGTCGTGCCGCCGGGGGAGGTGGACGGGGTCGGCGACGGGGAGGTCGGCGGCGACACCGAGGGCGACGGCGAGGCCGACTTCGACGGGGACGGCGACGGGGAGACCGAACGCGAGGGCGACGGCGACGGCGACGGCGGGGTGGTGCCGTCGCAGGCGCCGAGGTCCTTCCACAGCGACGGGGTGGCGGCGGGGTTCCAACCGGCGCCGACGTAGGCGGTGTGGGTCACCAGGGCCTGGTACAGCCGACCGTTGTAGGTGACCTGCGTGCCCACGGTGTAGGTGTTGCCCTCGGCCCAGGCCGGGGCCGTGCAGGCAGCCAGTGCGGTTACCGCACCGTTGGGCTCGGCGGCCTGGCCGCTGGGCATGGAGACCATGGCCACCGCGAGGGTGACGGCCGCGCTGGCGGCAAGCGCGACCGCCCAGCGCGCCGCACGGCGCGGTGTCCGAAACGAAGTGTTCGACATCACGCAATTATTAGTAAGGTTTACTTTTAAGTAAATGGGTACAGGGATGCCAATCTGGAGATCATCTACAGTGGACGCCCAGGTCCGGAAAACAGGAAGGCCCGGCTCATGTGAGCCGGGCCCGGTGCCGAACCGGGCCGCCCGCATCCCCGCCTGGTGCGAGCGGCCCGTCCGGTGCCTGTCAGTGCATCGCGAACGCCGGCTCGGCCGCCTGCCCCTCAGCCTTGACGACCTTCTTGCGCGGCAGGAACAGCGCCGGGATCACGCACAGCGCGACCAGCACCATCGCCACCAGGTAGGTGCTGCCGAACGCGCTGGCCAGACCCTCCTTGCCGGCGGCCAGCACCGGCGCGGGCACCTGGTCGGCCGGGATCGCGCCCTGCGCGACGGCGTAGTACGCCTTGGCGGTCTGGTCGGCGAGCACCTTGTTGGTGAGCACCACGGCCATGACGGCGGTGCCGATCGATCCGGCGGTCTGCTGGACGATGTTCATCATCGTCGAGCCGCGGGCGATCTGGCCGTCGGTGAGGCTGCTCATGGCGGCCGACATGATCGGCATCATGGTCAGGCCCATGCCCATGCCCAGCACGAACAGCGCGCCCAGCAGCATCAGGTACGACGTGTCGGCGCCGACCTGGGTGTAGACCGCCAGCGCGGCCGTGATCAGGGCGATGCCGGTCAGCACCAGCTTGCCCGGACCCATCTTGTCGGTGAGCTTGCCACCGATCGGCATGGTCAGCATCGCGCCGAGGCCGTTGGGGGCCAGCAGCAGACCAGCGTCGAGGGTGCCCTCGCCGCGTACCTGGATGAAGTAGCTCGGCAGCAGCAGCATCGAACCCATGAACGCCACCGAGAACAGGGTCATCGTGATGACCGAGATGGTGAGGTTGCGGTCGTTGAACAGGCTGAGGTCGATCAGCGCGTGCTGCTTGCGCAGCGCGTGCAGCACGAACGCGATGACCAGGACCAGGCCGATTAGGCCGGGCACCAGCACCTTGGTGGACGCGACCTTGCCCTCGCCGGCGATGGAGGACACGCCGTAGAGGAACAGGGCCAGGCCCGGCGACAGCAGCAGCATGCCGAGGAAGTCGAAGGACTCCGACGGCTTCGGCTCGTCCTTGGCCAGCACCCGCCAGGCGGCGACCAGCGCGATCAGGCCGATCGGCAGGTTGATCAGGAAGACCCACTGCCAGTTGAAAGACTCGATCAGCCAGCCGCCCAGGATCGGGCCGCCGATCGGGCCGAGCAGCATCGGCACGCCGAGCACCGCCATGACGCGGCCGATGCGCTCCGGGCCGGCGGCCCGGGTCATGATCGTCATGCCGAGCGGCATGAGCATGCCGCCGCCCAGGCCCTGCAGCGCCCGGAACGCGATCAGCGGGCCGATGTCCCAGGCGAAGCTGCACAGCACGGAACCGGCCACGAACAGCACGATCGAGGTCAGGTAGAGGCGCTTGGTGCCGAACCGGTCGGCGGCCCAGCCGGTGACCGGGATGACCGCCGCCAGGGCCAGGGTGTACGCGGTCATGGTCCACGCGACCGTGGCCGGGGTCGAGTGGAACTCGCGTCCGAAGGTCGGCAGGGCGACGCTGACCACCGTGATGTCGAGGATCGACATGATGGCGCCCAGCACCACCACGCCGGCGACCTTGAGGACAGCGCTGTCCAGCTTCTCGGTCGCGGCCGGTGGGGCCACGGGATCAGCCGTGGCTGGCGGGCTGCTGGCAGTGGTCATGCGGGGGCTCCTCTTGCTTGTCGACTTTTCGGGCGCTGAACCAGCTATCGGTCCTAATCTGACATCAACGCCTTACGCCATCGTCGCAGCTCGGTTACGAGTGGCCGCAGGGTAGTCACCCTTCGGTGGCGCTCGACACTTGCGACCTGGGAATTTCGTCGTACGCTCGAGGTTTTCGCAGGTTGGGCGGCAAAACCATCGGCAGGCGTCGACCGAGCCGGGCAACGGGCCGTCGCGTCTGGTGGGAAAACCGCTAGCCTCGCACCGATTTGCGAACCTCGGGTCAGCCGGATGGCAACGTTGTCGGACAGGTTGGCGACCCGGTCGTGAGCTGCGGAGTTACCAAATCGTTACCCCTGGGCGGGGCCGCGACGGGTCAGTCGCGGTCCAGGTCGCGGGCGATGCCCTCCAGGATGCGCGGAGTCTGCGCCGGGGGAGCCGCCTCGACGCACAGCTGCTCCATCACGGTCAGGTACCGCTCCACGTCCTCGCGCTTGTCCAGGTAGAGGGCGCTGGTCAGCTGCTCCATGTATGCCACGTCGGGCAGGTCGTGCTCGGGGAAGCGCAGCAGCGCGAAAGATCCGCTGTAGGCGGCGTGCCCGCCGTGGGCGAACGGGATCACCTGCAGCGTCACGTTGGGCAGCTTGGTGGCTTCGAGCAGCTTGGCGATCTGGGCCCGCATGACCGCCCGGCCGCCGACCGGACGCCGCAGCGCACCCTCGTCGACCACCGCCCAGAAGTGCGGCGGGGCGGGCCGGGTGCGGGTGAGGATCTGCTGGCGGGTCATCCGCAGCTCCACGCGCCGGTCGACCTCGGCGGTCGGCTTGCTGCTGTGCCCGAGCATGATCACCGCACGGGCGTAGTCGGGAGTCTGCAGCAGGCCGGGGACGAACTGCACCTCGTACATGCGGATGATCTGCGCCGCCGACTCCAGCCCCAGGTACGACTGGAACCAGGCCGGGTAGACGTCGCCGTACTGCTGCCACCAGCCGGGCTCGTTGGCCTGGCGGGCCAGCGCCATCATCGACTCGCGCTCGGCCGTGTCCGTGACGCCGTAGAAGGTGAGCAGGTCGGCGACGTCGCGCTCCTTGAAGCCGACCCGCCCCAGCTCCATCCGGCTGATCTTCGACTCCGACGCGCGGATGTGCCAGCCGGCGTCCTCGCGGGTGATCCCGCCGGCCTCACGCAGGCGGCGCAGCTGGGCGCCGAGCAGCATTCGCAGGACGGTAGGGCCGCCGCCTGCCCCGGCCTCCGGGTCCGCCGCCATTCGCCCACCACCCCGCTGATCTCGTTGCGCATACTGTCCCAAAGGGAGGCCCGACTGTCGAGAAGCAACGATCAGGAAAGTAGATCGTCGAAGTCGCCGTCGTAGACGCCCAGCAGGAACGCCGACATCTCGGCGGGAGTGTAGAGCAGGACCGGGCCGCCGGGATCGCGGGAGTGGCGTATCGCGTAGCCCCCGCCGGGCAACCGACCGATCTCGACACAGTTGCCGTCGGCACCGCTGCGCTCACTCTTTCGCCAGGTCACCGCGGCCAGCTCCGGTGCTGCGCCGTGGGTGTGCGTCATCCCGTGCTCCTTCTGCCCCCCACGCCAACGACACGTGCACCAGCGGTTGCATCTGCACGTGCATTTGACGCTTGCTTTTGCACAGGATACCCGTGCATCATGGTTGCAGCTAAGTCAGATAGTTCGATGGAAGCGAGACCACCGCCACCCCCGGCACCAGTGCGAACGCGACCTGGCAGCTCTGCAGACGGCACGGACCCCTCCCGGAACCGTCTGGGCACCGCGACACACCGCTGTACCGCGTTACGGGAGGAATCACGATCCATGCCACGACCGAAGGTGCACCCGGACCGGCGAGAGCTGGCCGAAGTCGAGTCCACGGAGTCCTACGCTCCGCGTGACCGGGTCTGGGTATTCCGCGAGGGCGAGTGGGATCCGGGCATCATCTACGACGCCTCGGGCTTCGCCGCCACGGTCATCTGCCGCTCGGCCTCGGCCCGCGGCAATGAGATCGAGATCAGGACGGCACGCTTCCTGGCCAGGCGAGACTCGATCGTCCCCGCGATCGATACGCTCACGTACGTGTGAGGTACGTGCCAGGCGGGCCGGGTACGGGCAGCGGTGCGAGCCGCCCGTACCCGGCCCGATTCGTCTGCGCTGTCGCCCCATGCGGCGCAGCGCAGCCGTCAGACGCCCAGTTGTGCCGCGGCCAGGGCGGTTCCCTCGATACGCGCGCGGACCTTGGCGAACGCCGTGTCCCGTGAGGTCGAGGTGTCGTCACCGAACGGTGAGAACCCACAGTCGTCGGTCGTGCCCAGCCGCTCGGTGCCCAGGTGCTCGGCGGCGCGCAGGACCCGGTCGCGGACCAGCTCCGGCGTCTCCACCACCGGGTCGATCGGATCGGTCACCCCGACGAAGACCTGCTGTCCGTCGCGGACGTGGTCGGCGATGACCCGCAGCGCCCGCTCGGGCTCGGCCTCACTGGCCAGCTGGACGAAGAAGGCGCCCGCGTTCAGTTCGAACAGCCGGGGCAGCAGTAGCGCGTAGTCGACGTCGGCGCTGTGGGTGGAGTCCTGGTCGCCGCCGGGGCAGGTGTGCACCCCGATGCGCGCCCGCTCGGCCGGGCTGAACCGGGCAAGTACCTGGTTGTTCAGGTCGATGAACGAACCGAGCACACCGCCGGACGGATCGAGCTTCAACGCGAGCCGTCCCTCGGTGAAGTCGATCTGCACCCGGTGCGCCCCGCCGTCCAGCGCGCTGCGGATGTCGGCCTCCGCCTCGGCGATGAGGTCGGCGACGAACTGGTCGCGGTCGTAGCCCGCGATGCCGTCCTGCGGGTAGAGCAGGCTCAGTGCGGACGCGGCGATGACGGCCTGCTTGACCGGCACCGTGGCGTGGCGCTGCGCGGCGGTGAGGTAGCTGCCGACGCGTACCCCGTAGCGGAACGGTCCGGCTGTGAGTCTGGGCAGCTGTCGGGTGTGGCCGTCGGCGAACGGGATGACAGCCCCGTCGGGAGCGAGCGCCGTCACGCCCTGCAGCGGGTATGTGGCGAAGCTGGGCTTGCTCTGCTCGCCGTCGGTGACGACCGGGGAGCCGAGCTCCTCGAACCGCTTGATGGTGTCACGGACGGCCGCGTCGTACAGGGCGTCGAGGTCGTCGGACGAGATCCTGCCCGCGGCGTGGTCGGCCAGCCCGGCCAGCAGCTCGGGGGATCGGGGGATGCTGCCGATGGGCTCGGTGGGAATACTCATGCGCGTCAGTCTAATGTGGACTGTCGGGGAAAGGCGTGATCTGCATCGATCTGAGGTGAATGTTGTGTTACGTCACCGTGGCCGATGGGTCGCTCGCCCGACACAACGAGCCCGCCCCGATCCGGTCACGCCCTCCACCGGTCACATTTCGGCGCTCGCCGTGCGCGAAGATGCGTTCAATTTCGGGGAAACTGCGCGAATCAAGGCGGGCATTCGTGCAGTTTCCCCGAAACTGCAGCCACGGCGGCGGGGGCGACGGCAGCGGGGGCGCGCGGAACGGCGGCGGCGCGGTCGGGGAGGGGAAGCCCTGCCTCGACCGCGCCGCGCGCGTACTGCGAGATATGTCCGCCGGACCGAGCCGGCTTCATCGGTCTAACGCTTGCGGGCCACGCCCGCCCAGTAGAACGCCGCGGCCGGGTCCTCGACCTGCTCCTCCGGTCGCCACCCCATCACCGGAACCACGCCCGGCTCGATGAGCTCCCAGCCGTCGAAGAACCGCTCCACCTCGGCCTTGGTGCGCGGGATGACGGTCATGCCGCCGCGCTCGGCCGACGACCGGATCATCTCCATCGCCTCCTCGTCGAACTCGCGACCAGGGTGCGTGACGACCAGGTAGCTGCCCGAGGGCAGCGCGTCCATCAGGGCGCGAGTGTGCGCCCACGGGTCTTCTTCGGTCTTGAGCAGCATCAGCACCGCGATCATCATCAGCGCCACCGGCTGGTTCAGATCCAGGGTGGCCAGCAGCGCGGGGTCGTTGAGGATGCGGGCGGGGTCGCGCAGGTCGGCGTGGATGTACTCACTGCGGCCCTGCTCGGAGCTGATCATCAGAGCACGTGCGTGGACCAGCACGATCGGGTCGTTGTCCACATAGACCACACGGGTCTCCGGTGCGATCTCCTGGGCCTCCTCGTGCAGGTTCGGCCGGGTCGGGATGCCCGTGCCGATGTCGAGGAACTGGCGGATGCCCGCCTCGGCGACCAGGTGCCGCACGGCGCGGCCGAGGAACCTGCGGTTCTCCTTCGCCATCGTCTTGATGGTGGGGATGGCTTGGATGAAGGCCTCGCCCATGGCCCGGTCGGCGGCGAAGTTGTCCTTGCCGCCCAGCCACCAGTCGTACATGCGCGCCGAGTGCGCGACGCTGGTGTCCACGCCGGGCGGCGCGACCTCCTCGCGCACCTTGCTGTCTTGCGACACGAGACGCTCCCATCGACCCTCGTTGGTGAGTGAGGGAAGCAGCATAGAACGTGAACCTGAGTGGAGGTATACCGACCGCCACGAAAGCATTACCTAGCGATCATGAAGCCGGACCGCACGCCGGCGTGGGTGCGTGCGGTCCGGCGGTTCCGGATCAGCGGTCGGCGATCACGGCGCCCAGGGCGCCACCACCTTCCAGCTGGTGTCGGCGTCGTAGTTGGTCGGGTTGTCGCTGGCGTTCGGGCCGCCCGGCGCGGCGATCCAGGCCTCGGCGGCGTAGTGGCGCAGCCGGTAGCCGTTGATGTTGATGGACTCGAAGGTGACGTTTCCGCTGCCGTACCGGCCCGGCTGGGCGCAGAACGTCGCGTCGTTGTTGAACAGCGTGCTGCCGTCCGACGGGTCCTTGTGGATGCGGAACGCCGCGTGGCGCAGATAGTGGCCGGGGAAGTTGCGCGACTCGAACGAGTAGCAGCTCGGGTCGGCCAGGCCACGGCGTACGTAGAAGGTGGCGTCCGCCTTGAGCGTGGCGGTGCTGCCCGAGTTGACCACCTCGGTGTAGCCGAGGGAGGCGGAGTGGCGCAGGAACCGGTCGGTGAATCCGGGCGTGACCACCTGGAACGACTGGGCGACGTTGAGGGTCAGGTCGGCGCCGCTGCGCCACCACGGCGGGATGCCCGCCCAGGTCGCGTCGGCGGCGAAACTGGTCGGGTTGTCCCAGGCATTGGCACCCGAACTGTTGGCGATGTACACCTCGGACGCGATGTGCCGCAGGTACCGGCCGGGGAAGTTGTACGACTCGAGCGAGCTGCCGCCACCGGCCAGCCCCGCCCGGACGCAGAACGTCGCGTCGGCCTTGAACCCGGCGCTGTTGTCGTTGACGTCGCGCCGGATCCGGTAGCCGGAGTGGCGCAGGTACTGGCCCGGTGCGCCGCGCGACTCCAGCGACACGCAGTTGGCGTCGGCCAGACCGGCCCGTACCCAGAAGGTGGAGTCCTTCTTGAGCGCGTCGGCGCTGGCGGCGTTGACCACCGAGGTGACGCCGAGGTTGGCGGCCACGCTCAGCGAGCGGTCGGTGCAGCAGGAGGTGGTGACCTTCAGCGACACCAGCTGGTTGACCGGCAGGTAGGTGCCCTGCGCGGCCGCCTTCACCGAGTTGTTGACCGCGGTGACCTGGGCGAAGTTCATCTTCTGCACCGCGCGGTCGTAGGTGTGGAAGCCGTTGACCTCGTTCTCCACGTCGGTCGGCTCGGTGTAGACCGATGCCGACAGGCCGCGGGTGCTGATCAGGTCGCGCAGCTGGCTGGTGATCGAGACATAGCGCTGGGTCAGCGACGCCGAGTCCGGCAGCATCTCGTAGCCGAACCCGTTGCCCGGCGACCACTCGTGGCCGGACACCCGCAGGCCGAGGCCGCCGTACTCGCCGAGGACCGCGATGCGGCTGGCGGTGGGCAGCTGTGGCTGACCCGGTCCGACGTAGATGTGGTCGTCGATGGTGTCGCCGTTGCCGCCGTCGAACCCGCAGCAGTTGGAGCCGGAGTTGTTGGTGACCAGGCGGCTGGGGTCCCAGCTCTTGACCAGGTCGGCGATGCGGGCGGGCTCGTACTCGCCCCAGCCCTCGTTGAACGGCACCCACAGCACGATCGACGTGATGCCCTTGAGTTGGTCGATGATGCGGTGCAGCTCGACCTCGAAGTTGGTCTTGTCGGCCGCCGAGGGGGTGAAGCCGGTCTTCATGGCGGGCATGTCCTGCCACACCAGCAGGCCCAGCTTGTCGGCGTGGTAGAACCAGCGGGCCGGTTCGACCTTGATGTGCTTGCGGACCATGTTGAAGCCCAGCGCCTTCTGCTGCTCCAGGTCGAAGCGCAGCGCGGCGTCGGTCGGCGCGGTGTAGATGCCGTCGGGCCAGTAGCCCTGGTCCAGCGTGCCCAACTGGTAGACGAACTTGCCGTTGAGCACCGGGCGCAGCACGCCGCCGACCATGGACTTGCCGATGGAGCGCATGCCGAAGTAGCCGCCGACCTGGTCGCCGCCGCCGGTGCCGGTGAGCGTGACGCGCAGGTCGTACAGGAACGGGTCGTCAGGGGTCCACAGGTGCGCGTTGGGCACGTTGACACGCAGGTGCGCGCCGGGTGCGCCGGTGGCCGAGCCGACCACGACGCCGCCGCTGAGCACCTCGGCGGTGACGCCCTGGGCCGAGCCGCTGACCTGGGCGACCAGGTCGAGCTGTCCGGCGGGCAGGTCCGGGGTGGTGTCCAGGCGGGTGACGCGGGCGGCGTTCGTGGGCTCCAGCCATACCGTCTGCCAGATGCCACTGGCGGCGGTGTAGAAGATGCCGCTCGGGCTGAGTCGCTGCTTGCCCAGCGGGATGCCGGTCGCGTCGACGGGAGAGTAGACCCCGACGATGATCTCGTTGGTGCCGCCGTTGAGCGCGTTGGTGATGTCGAAGGTGAACGCGTCGTAGCCGCCGCTGTGGCTGCCGATCGACACGCCGTTGACCCACACCGAGGCGCGGTAGGTGACGGCACCGAAGTTGAGCTGCACTCGCCTGCCCGACCAGCCGGCTGGGACGGTGAAGGTGCGCCGGTACCACATGTTGTTCTCGTGCCGCTTGATCCCGGACAGGGCCGATTCGATCGGGTACGGCACCAGCACGGTCTCGGCCAGGGTCTGGCCGGTCGGCGGGGTGTTGAGGTTGGCCGCACCGGCGAACTGCCACTGGCCGTTGAGGCTCTGCCAGTCGGGGCGGGTCAGCTGCGGGCGGGGGTACTCGGGCAGCGGGTTGGTGAGCGAGACCTGGCTCGTCCAGGGCGTGGACAGCGGCGGGGTCTTGGGAATGTAGGCGGCCTGCGCCGGTGACGCGGCGGTGACGAGCACCGTCGTGATCAGACTCAACGCGGCCAGACCTGCTCTGACTTTCATGCGGGGCAACTCCTCGGGACGGCGGGGTTGTCACGAGATGGACATCTTGCTGTCATCGATACCTGGCTGTATAACGTTATAGAGCCTAGGCCTGGGACTCTCCAATCTCCACAATTTAGTGATACGTGTCGAAATATGGCACGAAACTGGTTGACCGTCCATCCAGTACTCAGGAGATCCCTCAAATGAAGATCAGTTCGCGGACTTCCGTCCGTGCCGCAGTCGTCCTACTGGGCGGCGCGATGATGTTGTCGGCCTGTACCAAGGCCGAGGACAACGGCACCCCGGGCACCGACGCCAGCGCCGGTGCGCAGGTCGTCGCCTCGGCAAGCGCCGGTGGTCCGGGCTGCACGCTGCAGCAGTACGGCGGCGAGAAGCTCGACCTCAAGAACGCCATCGTCGGCTTCTCGCAGTCGGAGAAGGAGGCCAACCCGTTCCGGATCGCCGAGACTCAGTCGATCAAGGACGAGGCGGCCAAGATCGGCGTCAAGCAGCTGCTGGTCACCAACGCCCAGTCGCAGCTGTCCAAGCAGATCAGTGACATCCAGGACATGCTGAACCAGGGTGCGCAGTTCCTGATCGTGGCGCCGCTCAACTCCGACGGCCTCGAGCCGGCCCTGGCCGCCGCGGCCGCCAAGAAGGTGCCGGTGCTGACCATCGACCGCAAGGTCAACGCCGGTGCCTGCAAGGACTACCTCGCCTTCCTCGGCTCGAACTTCGTCGAGCAGGGCAAGCGTGCCGCCGACGCGATGGTCAAGGCCACCGGTGGCAAGGGCAAGGTGGCGATTCTGCTCGGCTCCTCGGGCAACAACGTCACCACCGACCGCACCAACGGCTTCGTCGACCAGATCAAGGCCACCGCGCCGGGCATCGAGATCGTCGCCCAGCAGACGGGCGAGTTCGCCCGGGACAAGGGCCAGGCGGTGATGGAGCAGCTGCTGCTGTCCAAGCCGGAGATCACCGCCGTCTACGCCGAGAACGACGAGATGGCTCTGGGTGCGGTCACCGCGATCAAGGGTGCCGGCAAGAAGCCCGGCACCGACATCAAGATCGTTTCGATCGACGGTACCGCCAACGCGGTGAAGGCCATCGTCGACGGCACCATCAACGCCGTCATCGAGTCCAACCCGCGCTTCGGCCCGCTGGCCTTCGCCACCGCGGCCAAGTTCTACGGCAGCGAGTCGATCCCGGCCAACGTGATCATCTCTGACCGCGAGTACGACTCGGCCAACGCGGCCGCCTCCCTGTCCAGCGCCTACTGACCCACGCGCGGGCGCCCGGGATCCTATACGATCCCGGGCGCCCGCCCTCGACAGAAACGGGAGGCAGATCCGCCGATGCTGGACGTGCGCGGAGTGTCCAAACGCTTTCCCGGCGTGCTCGCACTGCAGGACGTGTCACTGACCGTCGCGCCCGGCGAGGTGCACGCCCTCGTCGGCGAGAACGGCGCCGGCAAGTCCACCCTGATCAAGGTGCTCACCGGCGTGTACACCCCGGACGAGGGCCAGGTGCTGCTCGACGGCGCGCCGGTCTCCTTCGGCAGCCCGCGCGCGGCGCAGCACGCCGGGATCTCCACGATCTACCAGGAGGTCAACCTCGTCCCGCTGATGAGTGTGGCCCGCAACCTGTACCTGGGTCGCGAACCGATGCTGCCCGGCGGGCTCATCGACTTCGGCCGCATGCACCGCGAGGCGGCGCAGACCCTGGCCCGCTTCGGCATCACCGTCGACGTGCGGCGCTCGCTGCGCTCGCTCGGCCTGGGCGCGCAGCAGATGGTGGCCCTGGCCCGCGCCGTCGGCATCGGCGTCGAGGTCAAGCTGCTCATCATGGACGAGCCCACCTCGTCACTGGAGCCGCGCGAGGTGCAGACCCTGCAGGCGGTCGTACGCGACCTGTCCGCGCAGGGGATCGCCATCGTCTACGTCAGCCACCGCCTCGACGAGCTGTACCGGCTGTGCGACCGGGTCACCGTGCTGCGCGACGGCAAACTCGTGCACAGCGGCAAGCTGGCCGACCTGGACCGGCTGCACCTGGTCTCGCACATGCTCGGCCGCGACCCGGCCACCGTCAGCCGCGAGGGCCTCACCGGCTTCGAGGGCCACCACGACACCGACGCCGAACCACTGGTCAGCGTACGTGGCCTCACCCGGCGTCACGTGCTGCACGACGTCTCCTTCGATGTACGCCCCGGCGAGGTCACCGGCCTGGGCGGCCTGCTCGGCTCCGGCCGGTCGGAGACCGCCAAGGCGGTCGTCGGCGCGCTGCCGCTCGACAGCGGCAGCGTCACCATCGGCGGCAAGCGGCTGCGGCGGCTCAACCCGGCCGCGGCCATCCGCGCCGGGATGGTGCTGCTGCCCGAAGATCGCAAGGCCGAGGGCATCGTCCCGGAGCTGTCGGTGCGGGAGAACATCGTGCTGGCCGCGCTGCCGCGCATCTCCCGGTTCGGGCTGGTCTCGCGCAAGCGGCAGGACCGGATCGTGGAGACGTTCATGCAGCGGCTGCGGATCAAGGCGGCCAGCCGGGAGCAGCCCGTCGGCGAGCTGTCCGGCGGCAACCAGCAGAAGGTGCTGCTGGCCCGGTGGCTGTGCCTGCACCCGCGCCTGCTGCTGCTGGACGAGCCCACCCGGGGCATCGACGTCGGCGCCAAGGCCGAGGTCCAGGCGCTGGTCGACGAGCTGGCCCGCGACGGGCTGGCGGTCGTGCTCATCTCCTCCGACCTGGAGGAACTCGTGGAAGGAGCCGACCGGGTGGTCGTGCTGCGCGCCGGTGCCGTCACCGGTGAACTCACCGGCGACGAGGTCACCGAGGCCGGGCTGATGGCGGCGCTGGCGGGGGAGCAGGCATGACCGACCTCGCCCTGCCCCGCACCGCCCGCCTGTCGGCCGCCCTGCCCCAGTACGGCGTCTACGCCGCGGTGCTGGTGCTGCTGGCGTTCAACACCATGTTCACCGACAACTTCCTCACCGGCGCGAACCTGCGCACCCAGCTGATCCAGGTCGCACCGGTGCTGATCGTGGCGCTGGGCATGGCCATGGTCATCGGCACCGAGGGCGTGGACCTGTCGGTCGGCTCGGTGATGGCCCTGTCGGCCGCCGCGCTGCCGCTGTACCTCGGCTACGGCATGTGGCCCGCGATCGTCATGGCTCTGCTCACCGGCCTGATCGTGGGTGCGGTGAACGGGCTGCTGGTCGCCGTCGTCGGGCTGCAGCCGATCGTGGCCACGCTCGCCCTGCTGGTCGGCGGCCGGGGCCTGGCCCTGGTGCTGGCCGGTGGTCGGCTCAAGCAGATCGAGAACGCCGACCTGCTGGCGCTGGGCTCCGACGACATCCTCGGCATCCCGATCGTCGTGGTCATCGCGGGGCTGCTGTCGCTGGCGGTGGGGCTGCTGGTGTCGCGGACGACGTACGGCCGCCAGCTGGTGGCCATCGGCGGGAACCGGGCGGCGGCAACGCTTGCCGGGCTGCCGGTGCGCCGCGTGCTGCTCGGCACGTACGTGCTGTGCGCGGTGCTCGCCGCGCTGGCCGGGGTGCTGGCCACGGCCCGGCTCACCGCCAGCGACCCGTCGGCGATCGGCAACCTGATGGAGCTGTCGGCCATCACCGCCGTGGTCGTCGGCGGCACCCCGCTGTCCGGCGGCCGGATCCGGGTGCTCGGCACCGTCGCCGGTGCGCTGCTGATGCAGCTGCTGCGGGCGACCCTGATCAGCCACAACCTGTCCGACTCGACGGCGCAGATGGTGCAGGCCGCCATCATCCTCGGCGCCGTCTACCTGGCCCGGGAGCGACGCCGATGAGCACCACGTCCACCCTCGCCGCCCCCGCGCCGCAGCGGCACGAGGTGCCGGTCGAGCAGCCCACCCGCGGCGAACGCGTCGCCGGGCTGCTGCAACGCCACGGCGCCCTGGCGGTGCTGGCCATCGCCGTGGTCGTTGCGTCGATCCGGTTCCCGTCGTTCGGCACGGTCGGCAACGCGCAGGGCATCGCGATCCAGTCGGCGTTCCTGGCGATCGTCGCGCTGGGCATGACCTTCGTCATCATCGGCGGCGGCATCGACCTGTCCGTCGGGTCGGTGTTCGCCCTAGGCGGCGTGCTCGCCGCGTACGGCTCGCGCTGGGGGATGCTCGGCGCGCTGCTGCTGCCGCTGCTCGTGTGCGGGGCGATCGGGCTGGTCAATGGCCTGCTCATCGCCAAGGCGCGGCTGGCGCCGTTCATCGTGACGCTGGCCGGCCTGCTCGGGGCGCGCGGGCTGCTGCTCGCGCTGACCGACGAGGGGGCGCAGACGTACCTGATCGACAAGGCGTCGGCGTTCGCGAAGCTGGGCCAGGGCACCTTGCTCGGGCTCGGCTACCCGGTGTGGCTGGCGCTGCTGGCGTTCGCGGTCGGCGGGGTGCTGCTGCAGCGTACCCGCTATGGGCAGGCGATCTTCGCCGTCGGCGGCAGCGAGCAGGCGGCGGCGCTGATGGGGCTGCCCGTGGCCCGGGTCAAGCTGATCACCTACACCGCGAGCGGGCTGCTGGCCGGGTTCGCCGGGGCGCTGAACGCGGCCCGGCTGTCCTCCGGCGTGACCATCCTCGGCGTGGGGATGGAGCTCGACGCGATCGCCGCGGTCGTCATCGGCGGCACGCTGCTGGTCGGCGGGGCGGGCAGCGTCAGCGGCACGCTGTGCGGCGTGCTGCTGCTCGGCGTGATCCAGAACGTGATCAACCAGATCGGCACACTCGACTCGTCCTACCAGTCAGTGGTGAGTGGAGCGTTCCTGATCGTGGTGGTGGTCGTGCAGACGTACCTCAGCCGGAGCCAACGCCTACGTTGACGCTCGGTGACCGGCCATGATGACAATGAGCAATGAGCGGAGGAAGCCCAGCGGTGGGGGTCAGTCTCAAGGCGATCGCCGCGCGAGCCGGTGTTTCGTTGGCGACGGTTTCCAACGTGATCAACGGATACCGGCCGGTCGGCGAGGCCACCAAGGCGCGGGTGCAGCAGGCGATCGACGAGTTGGGGTACACCCCCAACCTGTCCGCCCGGCACCTGCGCCGGGGCCGCACCGGCATCATCGCCCTTGCCATCCCGGAGTTGAACAACCCGTACTTCGCCGAGCTGGCCGGGGCGGCGATCCGGGAGGCCGGGCGGCACGGGTACACCCTGCTGCTCGACTACACCGACGGTGACCGGGAGAAGGAACTCCTGGTCAGCGACGGGTTCCGGGAGCAGATCATCGACGGGCTGATCCTCAGCCCGGTGCAGCTGGACCGAGCCGCCGTGCTGGCCCGGACCAGCTCCACCCCGCTGGTGCTGGTCGGCGAGAGCGTGTACGACGTGCCGTACGACCACATCGCCATCGACAACGCCGCGGCCAGCAGCGCCGCGATGCAGCACCTGATCGGCCTCGGTCGGCGGCGCATCGCGTTCGTCGGCGCCCACGCCGACGCCCGCCGCCAACCCGCCCACCTGCGGTTGCGCGGCTACGAGGACGCGCTGGCCGCAGCCGGGCTGCGCTTCGACGCGGGCCTGGTGGCGACCACGCCGACGTTCGGGCGCGGCGACGGGGCGGCGGCGGTGCATCGGCTGCTGGACAGCGGGCAGCAGCTCGACGCGGTGTTCGCCTACAACGACCTGGTCGCCATCGGTGCGATGCGGGCCCTGCACGAGCGCGGACTGCGCGTGCCCCAGGACGTCGCGGTGATCGGGTTCGACGACATCGAGGAGGGGCGGTTCAGCAGCCCGACCCTGACCACGATCTCGCCGGACAAGGAGAGCATCGGGCGACTGGCGGTGTCCGCGCTGATCGCGCGGGTCGAGCAGCGCGGCACCGAGCAGCCGCGCGAGGTGCAGCCGTCATGGGAACTGGTGCCGCGCGAGAGCACCGTGGGGGTGGTCGCCCGTGGCTGACCTGGACGCGGCGGCCCGTGCCATCGCTGCGCTGCACGGCGTGCCCGCCGACCAGGTGCGCCAGGTGCCCGGCGGCATGGACAACCATGCGTTCACCCTGGGCGAGCACCTGTTCCTGCGCATCGCCCAGGAGGGGAGCGAGGAGCAGCTGTGCCGGGAGCCGCTGGTCATCGGTCCGGCGCGGGCCGCCGGAGTGCGCACGCCCGCGATCATCGCGTACGACGACAGCCTGCGCCTGACTCTCGCCCCGTACCTGGTGCAGGAGCGGATACCCGGTGTCGACCTGGCCTCGGCGGCGTCGCCCGCCGGGCCGCACCTGCTGCGCGAACTCGGCCGGGACCTGGCCCGGCTGCACTCGCTGGCACCGGTGGCGGGGCTGCACGTGGAGGTCGGCGGCGACCCGGCCGATCTCGTCGACGCCATGGCCACCGTCGGCCATCTCGACCTCGATACCGCACGGTGGCTGAACGGATGGTTCGCCCGCCTGGACGAGCAGTGCCCGCCCGAGGGCGCGGTGGTGCTGCATGGCGACGTCGCGCCGCAGAACATCCTGGCCGGGCCCGACGGCTGCTACCGCGCGCTGGTGGACTGGGGCGACACCCACCTGGGCGACCCGGCGGGCGACTTCGCAAAGCTGCCCCTGCCCGATGTGGTGGAGATGCTCGCCGGATACCGCGATCAGTCGCCGGACACGACGGTCACCGAGGCGGCGATCCTGCGGGTGCACCTGCACTGGGCGCTGGCGCGGTTGCGCGACCCGGTGCCGCAGCCGGGGCGGCGCCACTGGACCGCCCCGCCTGCCAGCAGGATTCTCGGGCTGCTCCGATTCGCCGCCTCCGGACCGGCGCAGCCGTGGGCGGCCCTGCTGGCGCCGTGAGCTGGCGAGGCGCGTCGCGGTCGGCGGTCTCGCCCACAGGCGTCTTCCACCGGCACTGATGTCGGTTGTCCAATAGGGATACGATGGCCGATCGTCGTGTCCACGCCGGTCGGCAAGGACTCCCCGTTGCGCGTTACACCTCATACGGTGTGGCCACACCGTATGAGGTGTAACGCGCTCATAGCGAGTGCGGTGAGGGCAGTTGAGCGGGATCGAGATCGCCGCGATCGGGCTGGGTACGCAGGTCGCTCGCATCGCATGTGGGGTCTGGGTGGCCGACGAGTCGTTGTCGGGCCAGATCGGGAGCAGCCTGATCGACGTCGTCTCGCAACGCCTGACCAGCACGCGCGAGCAGCGGCAGTTCCGGCGTGTCTGGGAGCAGGCCGCCGAACTCGTCGCCGATCGCATCGAGCCGCTGATCCACGCCGAGTTCCGGCGGCTGGACGAGGGCGAGCGGATCGCCGTCATCGACGCCGTCGCGGCGACCTTCCGGGCGGCGTCGCTCAACGAGGCGGACCTGTTCGCCCGCGACCTCGACGCGGGCTACCTCGATCGACATGTGCGGAGCCAGGACCCCGGGCGTGTCGATCGGGCGGGGCTGGTCCAGGATGGGACTGCCCTGTACAGCCTCCTGCTTCGGGAATGCTGCGCATATGTGATCGAGATCGTGCGTACGCTGCCGCAGGCGGGCATCGTCGCGTTGACGGAAGTGCTCCGCCGCGAGCGGCAGGTGTTGGACGACCTACGGACCGTGCTGGAGCGGCTGCCCGCCCGGCGTGGGCTGGACGACTTCGAACGCGACTACCGCCAACTGGTCGCCAACCAGCTCGATCGGGTCGAGTTCTTCGGTGCGACCCTCTCGGAGAGCAGCCGTCGGTACCCGCTGTCGGTCGCCTACCTGAGCATGAGCATGAGCGGCGACTTCACCTTTCCGAGCGAGGAGCCGACATCGCCGGAGCGAGGTATGAGCACCGCTTCGTCGGCCACGGTCGACACGGTGCTCGCGGATCGCCGGAGATTGTTCGTGCGAGGCCAAGCGGGCATCGGCAAGACCACGCTGCTGCAGTGGATCGCTGTACAGAGCGCCCGGAGCAACTTCTCCGGACAGTTGAACGGGTGGAACAACACGGTTCCGTTCTTCATCCCGCTACGGCGCTTCGCCACCGGCGATCTGCCGGGGCCGGAGCGCTTCGTGGCGGATCTCGGCCGCCACATCGTCGCCGAGATGCCCGGTGATTGGGCCCACGCCCAGCTTCGGGCGGGTCGGGCTGTCGTGCTGATCGACGGAGTGGACGAACTCGCTGAAGACCTGCGTCAAGAGGTGCGAACGTGGCTGAGTGCACTGGTGGGGACGTTCCCGGAAGCTCGTTACGTGATCACGTCTCGGCCGGCGGCCGCCCCGGCCGATTGGCTCGATCATGACGGGTTCACCGTCGCCGAGATGGAACCCATGTCGCGCAGTGACGTGCCGGTGTTCGTCCGGCGCTGGCACGACGCGATGCGGGACCAGTCGGCGGGCGCGGACGAGCGGGCGGAGTTGGATCGCTGTGAAGCCAACCTGCTCCAGGAACTCACCACCCAACGCCATCTGCGGCAGTTGGCCGGATACCCGCTGCTCTGCGCACTCCTGTGCGCCCTGCATCGGGATCGGCGTGGACACCTGCCGACAAACCGCATGGAACTCTACGACGTCGCGCTGCAGATGCTCTTGGACCGCCGCGACCATGAGCGGCGGATCAACCACGGCCCGACGCTGAGCCGCACGGACAAGATGCTGCTCCTGCGGGACATCGCCTACTGGCTCATCCGCAACAACTGGCTGTCGACCTCGGCCGCCCGGGTCGAGGAGCGCATCGAGACGAAGCTGCGGTCGATGGGGCACATCACCTCGTCCGCCGCCGAGGTCTACCAGGCGCTGGTCGAACGCAGCGGACTCATCCGCGAACCGGTGGACGGCCAGACCGACTTCGTCCACCGGACCTTCCAGGACTACCTGGCCGCAGCCGAGGCGGTCGCCCAGGGCGACATCGGCGCGTTGATCGCGAACGCCTCCACGGACCTGTGGAGCGAAATGGTCATCATGGCCTCTGGCCATGCGACCTTCGGGCAACGCGAACAGCTCCTCAACGGTCTGATCGAGTTGGCCGGCGGGGAGCGTGACCGGCATCAGGGGGATTCGCTGCGCCTGTTAGCACTGGCGTCGTTGGAGACGGCCCCTGAGTTGTCTCCAGGGCTGCGTACGTTGATCGGCGCGACCGCAGAGGCGCTGATACCCCCGCGAACGATGGCGGCTGCTGAGTCGGTCGCAGGTTCAGGCGACCTCGCGCTGGACCTCCTGCTCCGTTCCACACCGCGCCGTGCCGTCGAGGCGGCAGCCACGGTCCGGGCCTTGGCTCGCATCGCCGACCCCGCGGCATTGGACCTGTTGGCACATCTGGCGAAAGGCGTCAGTCGAAGCGTATTCGACGAGATTGTCTCGGCGTGGTCGAGTTTCGATGCGGAAGTCTACGCCCGCGTGGTGCTGCGGGACAGTCCGCTCGAGCCAGCATTCGGTGGGCACCTGCGAGTATCTAGAGCAGAACATTTCAGGGCTGCCAGGCATCTGCGGAACCTCTGCGGATTGACCTATGACGGCAATGAGGTGCCGGACTTCGCTATTCTGGGGCAGCTGCCCCAATTGCGCTTTCTCCAGATGCCGAACTCGGTGATCGATGATATCGAAGTCCTGCGGGGTGCTTCCATTGAAGAACTGAACGTTTTCGGCGGCTCAGATGAAGCCATGCATCCATTGGATGTGAGCCGAGCATCGGAAGTGGCGAACCTACGACGCTTGACCTCGCTGCACCGGCAGTGCAGGAGCAGGGCTGCTCTTCCGCCTTCCATCGTCGATGTCAGCCTGTTCGATCCGAGCCGTGACATGCTGGAGGTGTTGCAGGACTCAACGGATCTGGAAGCGCTCCGACTGCGGCACGCACGGGGACTGAAAGACCTGCGCTCGCTGTATTTTCTGACCAATCCGCTACGGATCGGTCTTCAGTACTGCATGAACCTGGCCGACATCTCATCCGTTGGCAGGTGGGCGAGCAGTCTCATCGTGCTCGAGCTGCTCGGGTCGTACTCGTTCGATCTGGGTCCGCTGGCGGAACTTCATCAACTGCGGACCCTCTACGTGAACAGTGATCTCCTCGACAAGATCTCTCCGGTCAGGCTGCGCGCACTCGAGTCCTTGGACATCCTGGCCGATCACGCGGAGCTCGATCTGGGCACCGTCAACTTTCCACCCCAGCTCCGCCGTGTTCGCATCTTCGGTACCCTGGCCGAGCTGCGGCTGGGACGACTGGCCCATAGGCCCGATGTGACCGTGTCCGTCGCACGTAAGGTGAGGATGATCTCACCTCGCGGGCATCTGTGTCGGATTACTCGATGGTGACCCTCCTCGAACGGGGACGGGCCGGTCGCGTGGAATGTCTGTCGTGTCGCACCGTGCTGTGTACCATCACGCCACGTGAGTGAGAACTTTGATGTGGTGGTACTCGGGGCCGGTCCGGGCGGGTACGTGGCGGCGATCCGGGCGGCGCAGCTCGGTCTGCGAGTGGCTATCGTCGAGTCGCGCTACTGGGGCGGTGTGTGCCTCAACGTCGGCTGCATCCCGTCCAAGGCGCTGCTGCGCAACGCCGAGCTGGCGCACCTGTTCACGCACGAGCGCAAGACCTTCGGGATCGAGGTCGACGGCGAGGTCCGGTTCGACTACGGTGCCGCGTTCCGGCGCAGCCGCCAGGTGGCCGACGGCCGGGTCAAGGGCGTGCACTACCTGATGAAGAAGAACGCCATCACGCAGTTGGAGGGCACGGGCACGTTCACCGGCCCGCACACGATGCAGGTGGCCATGGCCGACGGCACCCGGACGCTGGAGTTCGGGCACGCGATCATCGCGGCCGGGGCGACCGCGCGGCTGCTGCCGGGCACCTCGCTGTCGGACCGCGTCGTCACCTACGAGCAGCAGATCCTGTCCGAGCAGCTGCCGGGCAGCATCGTCATCGCCGGGGCCGGCGCGATCGGCGTCGAGTTCGCATACGTGCTGCACAACTACGGGGTGAAGGTCACCATCGTGGAGTTCCTGGACCGGATGGTGCCGCTGGAGGACGAGGAGGTGTCCAAGGAGCTGGCCAAGCAGTACCGCAAGCTGGGCATCGACGTGAAGGTCGGCACCCGGGTGGTCGGCATCGACGAGTCGGGCGACCAGGTCGCGGTCACGATTGCGGGCAAGGCGGGCGAGGAGGTCATCAAGGCCGACCGCGTGCTGCAGGCCATCGGGTTCGCGCCGAACACCACCGGGTACGGCCTGGAGCACACCGGCGTCGCGCTGACCGACCGGGGTGCGATCGCGGTGGACGGCCGCTGCCGGACCAGCGTTCCGCACATCTTCGCCATCGGCGACGTGACCGCCAAGCTCATGCTCGCGCATGCCGCAGAGGCGATGGGCGTGATCGCGGCCGAGACGATCGCGGGCGCGCCGACGATGGAGCTGGACTATGCGATGATCCCGCGCGCGACGTTCTGCCAGCCGCAGATCGCGAGCTTCGGATACACCGAGGCGCAGGCCCGCGAGCGTGGGATCGACGTGAAGGTGGCGAAGTTCCCGTTCAGCGCGAACGGCAAGGCGCACGGCCTGGCCGACCCGGTCGGGTTCGTGAAACTGCTGTCCGACGCCGCGACCGGCGAGCTGGTCGGCGGGCACCTGATCGGACCGGAGGTGACCGAGCTGCTGCCGGAGCTGACCCAGGCGCAGCTGTGGGAGGCGACGGTCGAGGAGATGTCGCGCAACGTGCACGCGCACCCGACGCTCGGCGAGGCGGTCAAGGAGGCCATCCACGGCCTGGCCGGACACATGATCAACATGTAGTCGCGGGCGCGGCGGTCCGCTTTCCTGTCGTGAACGGTAGGAGTCAGACGGCAATACAGAACTGTTAAGTAAGTTCATAGATTCGCCTGCATGACTGACAGAAAGTGGATCGCGGCGCTGGCCGCCACGGTGGCCGCCTCGGTCGCCCTGGTGGTCGCCCCGGCCGCCGTGGCCGGGACAGCCCAACCAGCCGCGGCGCCCGTCGCCGCGGACCGGGGCATGGTGTCCGAACTGGCCCGTACCCTGCGTATCAGCCCGGAGCAGGCACTGGCCCGGCTCGGTCGCGAAGCGGCCTTCGCCCGGACCGAGGCCAGCCTGCGCCGTACGCTCGGCGCCGGATTCGGCGGCGCCTACCTCGACTCCGACGCCTCGGTGCTCACCGTCGCCGTCACCGGCACCGCCGCGGCGGCGACGGTGCGCGCCGCCGGGGCGACCCCGGTGCTGGTGAGGCGCAGCGAGTCCGGTCTCAGGCAGGCGGCGGCCCGCCTCGACCGCCTCGCCGCACAGGCACCCGCGCAGGTCCCGGGCTGGTACCCGGACGTGCGCACCAACACCGTCGCGGTCCTCTACCGCGACGGTGGCCTCGCCGCCGCGAAGGCCTGGGCCGCCGCCGGTGGCCTGGACCCCGCCACGGTCCGGTTCGAGGCCAGCGCCGAACAGCCCCGACCGTTGATCGACGTCGTCGGCGGCAACGCGTACTACATCGGCAGCGGCACCCGCTGCTCGGTCGGGTTCGCCGTCACCGGCGGGTTCGTCACCGCCGGGCACTGCGGCACCAGCGGCGCCACCACCACCCAGCCCAGCGGCAGCTTCGCCGGATCGAGCTTCCCCGGCAACGACTACGCCTGGGTACGGGTCGCCGCCGGCAACACGCCCCGCGCGCAGGTCAACCGCTACCCGGGCACCGTCTCCGTGGCCGGTTCGCAGGCGGTCGGGGTCGGCGCGTCGGTATGCCGCTCCGGCTCGACCACCGGCTGGCACTGCGGCACCGTCAACGCGCTCAACAGCTCGGTCACCTACGCCCAGGGCACCGTGACCGGTCTGATCCGCACCAACGTCTGCGCCGAACCCGGCGACTCCGGCGGCTCGCTCATCGCCGGTGACCAGGCCCAGGGCGTCACCTCCGGCGGCTCAGGCGACTGCACCTCCGGCGGGACGACGTACTTCCAGCCCGTCAACGAGATCCTGCAGACCTACGGGCTGACGCTGACGGTCACCGGCGGCACCCCGCCGACCTCACCGGGCCCCAGCACCTCGCCCGGCAACCCGGGCGGCTGCGGCGGCCTGCCCGGCTGGAGCGCCACCACGGCGTACACGCCCGGCGCGAACGTCGCGTACCAGAGCCGCCGCTACGAGGCGACCTGGTGGTCGACCGGCGCCGAGCCCGGCGCGCCCGGTTCCTGGGCGGTCTGGGCCGATCGCGGCGCCTGCTAGCACGAATCCTCCCCCGAGGGTGGCCGGGACGGCCCACCAGAAGCCGTCCCGGCCACCCGCCCCGCATCCCTCGATAGAAGGAGAACCTCCTCGTGAAATCCATCGGCCTCAGACTCACGTTCGCGGCCACCGCCGCGGCGGTGGGTCTCGCCCTGGTGCTGCCGGGCGTCACCGGCGCGGCGGCCAGTCCCGCCGCCGCCCCGGTTCCGGCACCCGACGCGGCCACCCTCGCCGCGACCGCCGCCGACCGTGTCGCCGCCGGCGGCGTGGACGCGCTGGCCAAGGGCCCCAATGAGACGTTCGTACGCCGCAACGTCGTCGCCGGGTCCGGCGGCTTCCAGTACGTGTCCTATGAGC
Source organism: Catellatospora tritici (assembly GCF_019083965.1). GTDB lineage: Bacteria > Actinomycetota > Actinomycetes > Mycobacteriales > Micromonosporaceae > Catellatospora > Catellatospora tritici. Next base: position 78,368 of record NZ_JAHRCY010000026.1, on the reverse strand, counting down.
GCAGCTACCGCGGCCTGCCCGTGCTCGGCGGCGACGCGGTCGTGGTCACCGATCGCGACGGCACCGTCCGCGACACCGCCTCGGCCCTCGGCCGTGGCGTCGACCTGGCCACCACGACCCCGAAGGTCACCGCCGCCAAGGCGACCGCGGTGGCGCGCCGCCAACTCGACCGGGTCGACCGTGCCGCCGCCGCGCAGCTCGTCGTCTTCTCCACCCGCACCGGGGACCGGCTCGCCTACGAGGTCGTCCTCGAAGGTGCGCGGCGGCAGGCGCCCAGCCGTCCGCACGTGATCGTCGACGCGATCGGCGGCACGGTGCTCGACGTGCGGGACGACGTGCGGCTGGGCGCCGGCAACGGCTACTTCAATGGCCAGGTCAGCATCGCCACCAGCGGGTCGGGGTCGTCATGGTCGATGACCGACAACACCCGGCCCGGCGTGCGCTGCGGCGGTCAGGGCGGCACCGCCTACACCGGCACCGACGACGTGTGGGGCAACGGCTCGGGCACCAACCTGGAGACCGGCTGCGTCGATGCGCTGTACGCCGTGCAGCGTGAGTGGGACATGCTCGGCGCGTGGTTGGGCCGCAGCGGCATCGACGGCAACGGCGGCGGCTTCCCGGCCCGGGTCGGGCTGAACGAGGTCAACGCGTACTGGAACGGCAGCTACACCAACTTCGGCCACAACCAGGCCAACAACCGCCAGGCCACGCCGATCGACGTGGTCGCGCACGAGTACGGCCACGCCATCTTCCAGACCACGCCCGGCGGCGCCGGATCCGGCAACGAGAACGGCGGCATCAACGAGTCCACCGGCGACATCTTCGGCTCGCTGACCGAGGCGTACGCCAACAACCCCAACGACCCGCCGGACTTCCTCGTCGGCGAGGAGGTGGACCTGGTCGGCGGCGGCCCGATCCGCAACATGTACAACCCGTCCGCGGTCGGCGACCCCAACTGCTACTCCTCGGCCATCCCCAGCACCGAGGTGCACGCGGCGGCCGGTCCGAACAACCACTGGTTCTACCTGACCGCCAACGGCTCGTCCGGCGGCGGCGGCAACCCCGCCAGTCCGACCTGCAACGGCGGCACGGTCACCGGTGTCGGCCTGCAGAAGGCGGGCCAGATCTACCTGGCCGCGCTGAACATGAAGACCTCGTCGTGGCGCTACGTCAACGTGCGTACGGCCACGCTGCGGGCCGCGGTCAACCTGTTCGGAGCCTCGTCGGCCGAGTGCCGTACGGTCAAGGCGGCCTGGGACGCGGTCAGCGTGCCCGCGCAGTCGGGTGAGGCCCAGTGCACGACGAACCCGGGCAACGACTTCTCGCTGACGGTCAGCCCCGGCAGCGGCTCGGTGCAGCGCGGCTCGTCGGTCACCACCACGGTCTCCACCGCGACCACCTCGGGCAGCGCGCAGACGGTCGCGCTGACCGCGAGTGGCCTGCCGTCCGGGGTGACGGCGAGCTTCAGCCCGTCGTCGGTCACCTCCGGTGGTGCCAGCACCCTGACGCTGACCGCGAACGCGTCGGCGGCGACGGGATCGGCCGCGATCACGGTGACCGGTACCGGTTCCGCGGCGACGCACACGGCCACGTACGCGGTCACGGTCACCACCGCGCCGGGTGGCAACGACTTCGCGGTGACGCTGTCGCCGTCGTCGGCGACCGTGGCGGCCGGTGGTTCGACGACCTCGTCGGTCGGCACCAGCACCACCTCGGGCAGTGCCCAGACCGTGAACCTGTCGGTGACCGGGGCGCCGACCGGGGTGACCGCCTCGGTCAGCCCGTCGTCGGTCACCTCGGGTGGCTCGGCGACGCTGTCGGTGTCGGTCGGCGCGAGCGCGGCGGCTGGGACGTACACGCTGACCGTGACCGGTGTCGGGACCGGCGCGACCCACACCGCGACCTTCACCCTGACCGTGACCGGTGGCGGCGGCGGTGGCTGCGGCGGCCTGCCCGCCTGGAGCTCCACCACGCCGTACGTGCCAGACGACGTGGTCTCGTACAACGGGCGACGCTGGAAGGCGACCTGGTGGTCGACCGGCGCGGAGCCCGGCGCGCCCGGCTCGTGGGCGGTCTGGTCCGACCAGGGCGCCTGCTGAGCCTGGTGGGGGAGGGACGGCTGCCCGACTTCAGGGGGCAGCCGTCCCGGCCGTCAACCGTGTGCGGCGACCGCGCCGCGTGCGTCCGTCACGTCGGCGGCGGCCTTGGCCCCATGCGCGGGACGAGGGCGGGGTCAGCCAGAGCGCGGTCCAGGCCCCCTCGGGCCCGCTGATCAGCGGATCGTGCTCATACCGGGGGTTCTCGGCGGAGACCGTCCAGTCGAGACGCGACCGGCGCCCGCGCGCGGTGGCGCCCTCGGTCGGGCCGGTGCTGCCGTCGGCGCGGCCGCTGCCGGGCGCGCGCTTCAGCCAGGCGATCCGAACCGATGGCTCCGGGCTGGTCATCAGGTGCGCGCAAGACAGGTGTGCCGCGTGGGCGAGCCGGGCATCCCGGCGCCGGCGCGGCGACAGGCCGAGGCTCGACCAGGCTGTCCTCGCCCGCAGCGCCAGCGGCGTGCTGGCCACGACAGCGGTCCACCAGGCGACCACGAACACGGCGACGGCGCCGAGGCGCGCAACGGCGCGGCTGCGGCGCTCGTAGCCTGCGGCTGGGTCGGTGCGATCGGGCACGGAACCAGCATGCACCCATAAATCCTATGGGGCCAGTAGGAATTACATGTTGGGACGGCGCGCGACCAGGTACTCGTCGGACGCGTGTCCGAGAGCCATGCGGGGCCGCCGAGGATGCTGTGTCGCGGCCCCGCATGAGGTGGACCGGGTCAGACGAGGAGCACGACCTTGCCGCGCCCGTGTCCCGACTCCACGGCGCGGTGAGCGTCGACGACCTCGACGAAGGGGAAGGTCCGCACCGGCATGACGACCTTGCCGGCGGCGGCCAGCTCGATCACGGCGGCGAGTCGCTGCGGCGACCGCGGTGCGAAGACGCCGCGACCACCGTACTGACCTGCGGTGACCGGGTCGGCGATGGTGCCGATCCGGGACCGGTCGGCGATCAAGGCCGCCGACGACGCGATCGCTTCCTGCCCGCCGATGGCGTCCAGCGCCACGGTGACACCCTGGGGCGCGGCCTGGCGGACCCGGTCCACCAGGCCGGGACCGTAGGCGACCGGAATCGCGCCGAGTTCACGCAGGTAATCGTGGTTGCCGGGGCTGGCAGTGCCGATCACGGTCGCCCCGGCCTCGCGGGCCAGCTGGACCGCCACCGTGCCGACCGATCCGGCCGCGGCGTGCACCAGCAGCGTGTCGCCCGAGGTGACCCCCAGGTTCATCAGCGCGCCAGAGGCGGTCTGCGCGGCGGCGACCAGGCCGCCGGCGGTCAGGATGTCCAGCTGGGCGGGCTTGGCCACGACCTGGGTGGCCGGGGTGACGACGTGCTCGGCGTAGGCGACCGAGTTGGCCGAGCCCAGGACCACGTCGCCGATGGAGAGTCCGGTTACCCCCTCGCCCAGCTGGTCGACCACCCCCGCGAACTCGTTGCCCAGGGACGCGGGGAACGTGACCGGCATCCGTCCGGCCATGTCGCCGCGTCGCACCTTCACGTCGATCGGCTGCACCCCGGCGACCTTCACCCTGACGCGGATCTCGCCCGGCCCGGCCACGGGTTCCTCGACGTCCACCAGTCGCAGGACCTCGGGACCGCCGTATGCATCGTATTTCACGACAAGACTCATGGCCCCCAGCATTCAAGATGAAGTGCACTTGAGGTCAAGTATCCAATGTGGTGACCTTCGTCTCGGTCGGAGACGCTTTCATGTCGGCGTCCGCGCCTTATCGCGGGGGTGTCGGCGGTCGAATGGCGGACAGGCCGTCAAACCTCATTGTCGGAATCATGACCGGCATGGTCCGCTGTCTCTCCCGTCGAGTGTGACCGCAGTTTTCGATCTTGCTGCAGGCGGTCAAGGCATCGACTTGGCTCGATTATCAAGATCGTATCACCAAGATCGAGAGACTATGTTCGGTACCGTTCGCCGTCAGGTCCCACCGAGGGCCGCATTTGAGTCGAGCGCGCGCGGCGACGGCCACCGTCCTGATGCTACGTTGATGTCCTCTGTCGGAATGTCGCTGAGCTGCCCGTTCGGGTCGTGGATGGAATGCCCACAAACCATCATCAATCAAAGTTCATAAATTAACTTGTCGTGACATCGACTCGGCTCGCTTGACATAACCGACCGGACGGTTTGAGGATGGGCGCGTCGTGCGGGGACCGAGGCCGCGTTGCTGCGGCGGGTGTCCGCGTCGGCCGGGGGTGCGGCATGGTGGCGGCCACCGCATGAGAATCCGATCCTGCTGACGCCCTAAAGGCGGTGGCGCACGTCGAACAGACCCACTGGGGGAAGAGATGGACGTCAAAGTACTAGGCAATTTCAGTGCGGTGGAGAATGGCAGACAGGTGACGCCGTCAGCGGCGAAACCAAGGACGCTCCTGGCGCTGTTGACCCTCTATTCGGATCAGGTTCTGCCGGTCAGCGTGCTCATCGAGGAATTGTGGGGCGAGAACCCGCCCAGAAGCGCGGCGACCACACTGCAGACGTACATCCTGCAGATTCGCCGGCTCATCAAGAACGCACTTCCGACCGACGCCGACTGCGACTGCAAGATGGTCCTGCGCACCGAGCAGAACGGCTATGTCCTCGATCGGCGCGGCGGCTACCTCGACGCGGCGGAGTACAGCCGCTGCCTCGTCTACGCCACCCAGGCGATGCAGAACAACGACTACCAGATGGCCTCGCGGCGGTTCAGCGAATGCCTGAAGCTGTGGCGAGGACCGGCGCTGGTCGACGTGAAGACCGGTCCGCGGCTGGAGGTGGAGGCCACGCGCCTGGAGGAGTCCCGGCTGGGTGCCCTCGACCGCCGGATCGAGTGCGACCTGATGCTCGGCGCCCACCACGAGATCCTCGGTGAGCTGGCCGCACTGACCGCGCAGTACCCGATGCACGAGGGCCTGCACCGGCAGCTCATGCTGGCGCTCTACCGGGCGGGGCGGCGATCGCACGCACTGGACGCGTTCCGCCGGCTGCGCGGTGTGCTCAACGACGAGCTCGGGCTGGAGCCCTCGCCGCGACTGCAGGCACTGCAACGAGCGGTGTTGGAGGCCGACCCGGTACTGGAGCTGTTCGAAGCCGCCCGACCCACCCTCGGTCTGCTGCGCGCAGGCTGACAGCCTGTTGCCGCCCGGTCAGGTCCGGGCGGGCGGCCAGCCGGTCACGAAACGCGATCGCCGTCGGGGCGGCACCAGCGCGGGCAGCAGCAGGTCCCACATCTGGGTGATCCGCTCGGTCAGATCCTTGCGCCCGGTCAGCACCTCCGACGTCAACTGGATGCCGGTGAACGCGCCGACCACCATCCGTGCCGCGTCGTCCACCACCACCTCCTGACGCACATCGCCGTGCTGTTGGGCCCGCGCCAGCAGTTCCCGGATCACGCCGATCCACGCCTGGTACGGATCGGGCATGGGCGCGGTGAAGGAGGCGTGCTCGATGACCAGCCGGATGGCACCGCGCATCCGCGGGTTGGTCTTCAACTCGTCGGCCACCTGGTGGGTGAGGTCGATGGTCTCCTGAAGGCCCCGGCCCTCGGGCAGTCCGGCCTGGATCACCTCGAACTGCTCGTGGATGACCGCGTAGGCCAGCTCCTCCTTGGAAGCGAAGTGAAAGTACAGCCCACCTTTGGTGACGGACGCGATCTCCATGATCTGCACGAGGCTCGCGCCCTGGTAACCGTGCCGGTCGAACACCTCCGCGGCCGCGTCGATGATCGCCACACGGGTACGGGTCGCCCGCTCCTGCAGGTATCTGCTTCCCCTCGGGGAAGCCGCACCTTCTCCCTCACGCACCACCTCATAATCCCGGAGCCCGACGATGACAATCCTTTCGGCCAGTGCTGATTTGATAGACGACATTCCTATCATCCGGCTTGATTTCAGCCGGACCGTGCCTCGACAGCTGGTGCACCGGGCCGCCGTGTCGGAGGTGCTGCTCACCGACTGGCGGTCCGACCAGGACGCGCGCTTCGCGGTGGGTGCCCAGTGGCCCAGGGGACACGGCTTTTTCCACCCTATCGGACGGCGCTGGCACGATCCGATGATCGTCGCCGAGACCATCCGCCAGGCGACCATGCTGATGGCCCGGACCAAGTTCGCGGTGCCCGAGGGCCACCAGTTCGTCATGCACGCGCTGGCCTTCCACGTGCGGGAGCGTGGCCTGATCCTGGCGGACGCACCGACCGACGTCGTGGTCGAGGTGACCGGTCACGACGTGGACGTGCGGGGCAAGGAATTGCGTGGGATGCGCGCCACCGTACGACTGATCCATCGGGATAGCTTGGTGGGGGAGGGGCAGACTCGATTCACCTGCCTGTCCCCAGCGGTGTACCGGCGGCTGCGCGGTGACGCGGGCCGCCCGCCGCATCAGGGCCGGGCCCAGGAGATCGAACCCGAGCTGGTGGGCAGGCATCGGGCCCAGGATGTGGTCCTGGCCCGTCATGACGACCCGCACAGTTGGTGGCTGCAGGTCGACCCGGATCATCCCGTGTTCTACGACCACCCGGTCGACCACGTGCCCGGTATGGCGGTGCTGGAGGCGATGCGGCAGGCCGCCCACCTGGCGACCGGTTCGGGTCTACTGCTGCCGCTGTCGCTGGCGGCCGTCTTCCACCGGTACATCGAGTTCGACCAGCCGTGCGAGGTTCGGGCCCACGCCGGAACGCCCGACCCGGAGGGCGGCGAGCCGGTGCGGATCGAGGTGGTGCAGCAGGGGTTGCTGTGTGCCGAGGGCACGCTGACCATCCGCAGCGTCGGCTGACCGGTGTCGGAGCAGACGCTGCTGGTGACGGGCGCCGGCGGTTTCATCGGCGGGGCGGTGCTGGCCGCGCTCGACGCCGACTACGGCGACGCGTGGCGGGTGCGGGCGGTCGTCCACCATCGCCACCCACCCGCCACACGGAGCATCGCCGTCCAGACCGTACGGGCCGATCTGGCCGAGCCCGGACCGCTGCGCGGACTGTGCGACGGCGTGCACACGGTGCTGCACCTGGCCACCCAGATCGGCGGTGATCCACGGCTGTGCCGCGCCGTGAACGAGGACGGCACGGCGCGGCTGCTGGCCGAGGCCCAGCGGGCGGGCGTCGCCCGGATCATCCAGGTGAGCACCACCGCGGTGTACGGCCCCGGCCCGCACCGGGGCGCCACGGAGGGCGAGCTGGAGACCGTCCCGGTATCGGCCACCAGTCTCACCCGGTTACGCGCCGAGCAGGCCGTACGGGACGCCGGTGGCGTCGTCCTGCGGCCGCCGCTGGTGTACGGCACCGGTGACGTCTGGGCGGTGCCGACCCTGGTCCGATTGCTGCGCCAGTCGGGAGGTCTGCCCGGCGGCGGCACCGCGCGGCTCTCGGTGATCGCGGTCGAGGACCTCGCGCGTGCCGCGGCACGGCTGACCGTGTCGCCCGAGGTCACCGGTGTGTTCCACGCCTGCGATCCGCGACCGTCGACGCTGCGCCGGATCGCGGCCGCGCTGACCCGGGAACTCGGCGTGGTCCTGCCCACGTCCGCCGTGTCGTACCAGGACGCGCTCGGTCGGCTGGGCGACAGCGGTCTGTCGGAACGGCAGCTGCACATGATCACCGCCGATCACTGGTACACCTCGCATCAACTGTGGGCACGACTGGGCATCTCCCCAGGTCCTGGGCTCGCGGCGCGGTTGCGGAGGCATGCCGACTGGTACCGCTCGGTGCTGTGACCGGCGGGCGGGGCGCGGATCACGTCCGCGCCCCGCTCCATCGCAGCGCGACGTCTGCCCGAGGCCCCGTCAAGGTGCGTTCAAGTCCACCTGTAGTCGCCGTTGCCATGGTTGGCCAGCGTAGAAAACGCCGAAGGAGGGCCATCGTGACGGAAAGACGGGTTGTCATCACAGGTATCGGCGCCATAGCGCCAGGGGCCGTCGGCGCGAAGCTCTTCTGGGAGTTCATCACCTCGGGGCAGACCGCCACCAGGGCCATCTCGTTCTTCGACGCGTCCGCCTTCCGATCCCGGATCGCGGCCGAGTGCGACTTCGACCCGGCGGCCGAGGGGTTGAGCCTGCAGCAGATCCGGCGGATGGACCGGGCGGCGCAGTTCGCCGTCGTGGCCGCACGCGAGGCCGTCGCCGACAGCGGCCTCGATCTCGCGGACACGCGGTCGGAGCGGGTCGGGGTCACCATCGGCAGCGCTGTCGGCGCGACGATGAGCCTGGACCGCGAGTACGCGGTGGTCAGCGACACCGGGCGAAAATGGCTGGTGGACCCGGCGTACGCGCTGCCCCACCTCTACGACTACCTGGTGCCGAGCTCCATCGCCGCGGAGGTGGCCTGGGCTGCCGACGCCCAGGGACCGGCGGTGGTGGTCTCCACCGGCTGCACCTCCGGCCTGGACGCCGTGGGCCACGCGCGCGAGCTGATCCGCGAGGGTTCGGCCGACGTGATGATCGCCGGGGCCACCGACGCGCCGATCTCGCCGATCACGGTCGCCTGCTTCGACGCGATCAAGGCGACATCCCCGCGCAACGACGACCCCGCCCACGCCTCCCGCCCGTTCGACCGCAGCCGCAACGGTTTCGTGCTGGGTGAGGGCTCGGCGGTGTTCGTGCTGGAGGAGCTCGAGCACGCCAAAGCCCGGGGTGCGCACGTGTACGCCGAGATCGCCGGGTTCGCCTCGCGGTGCAACGCGTACCACATGACCGGGCTGCGGGCCGACGGCCGGGAGATGGCCGAGGCGATCCGGGTCGCGATGGACGAGGCCCGGGTCAACGCCGACGACATCGACTACATCAACGCGCACGGCTCGGGCACCAAGCAGAACGACCGGCACGAGACCGCGGCGTTCAAGCTGAGCCTCGGGCAGCACGCCTACCGGACCCCGGTCAGCTCGATCAAGTCGATGATCGGGCATTCGCTGGGCGCCATCGGCTCGCTGGAGATCGCGGCCAGCGCGCTGACCATCCAGCACGGGCTGATTCCGCCCACGGCCAACCTGCACGAGCCCGATCCCGAGTGCGATCTGGACTACGTGCCGCTGGTGGCCCGGGAGAAGCAGGTCGACACGGTGCTGACGGTCGGCAGCGGCTTCGGCGGGTTCCAGAGTGCCATGGTGCTCTCCCGGGTCGCGGACGGTGTGGCATGAGCGCGCCGCGGGCCGTCGTCACGGGCATCGGCGTGGCCGCGCCCAACGGGCTCGGCACCGCGGCCTGGTGGGCCAACACCCGGGCCGGGGTCAGCGCGATAGCTACGCTGACCAGGTTCGATCCGCGATCGTACGGGTCGGTGCTGGCCGGAGAGATCAACGACTTCGAGGCCGCCGAGCACATCCCGAGCCGCCTGCTGCCGCAGACCGACCACATGACCAGGCTCGCGCTGTTCGCCGCCGACGAGGCGCTGACCGACTCCGGGGCCGGACCCGAGCACCGTCCGGAGTACGGCGCGGGAGTGGTCACCGCGAGTTCGGCGGGCGGGTTCGAGTTCGGGCAGCGGGAACTGCAGGCGCTGTGGGGCAAGGGCGGAGAGTACGTCAGCGCGTACCAGTCGTTCGCGTGGTTCTACGCGGTCAACAGCGGGCAGATCTCCATCCGGCACGACATGCGCGGACCCAGCGGCGTGCTGGTCAGTGACGGCGCGGGCGGGCTGGACGCGGTTGGGCAGGCCCGTAGGCACGTCCGCAAGGGCGTTCCGCTGCTGGTCACCGGCTCGGTGGACAGCGCGCTGTGCCCGTGGGGCTGGGTGTCGCTGACCGCCAGCGGGCGGCTCACCGGGCAGGCCGATCCCGACCGGGCCTACCTGCCGTTCGACGCCGACGCCAGCGGCCACGTCGCCGGTGAGGGTGGCGCGATCCTGGTCGTGGAGGCCGAGCAGGCCGCCCTGGCCCGGGGCGCCCGGGTGTACGGCGTGATCGCCGGTTACGCGGCGACCTTCGACCCGCACCCCGACTCCGGTCGGCCTCCGGCGCTCGGCCGGGCAATCGAACTGGCCCTGGCCGACGCGCGGGTGTCGGCGTCCGACGTGGACGTGGTCTTCGCCGACGCGGCCGGATCGCCGGACCTGGACCGGCAGGAGGCCGACGCGATCACCGAGGTGTTCGGCCGTCACGGCGTCCCGGTCACCGCCCCCAAGACCATGACCGGCCGGCTGTACTCCGGCGCCGCCGCGCTCGACCTCGCGGCCGCGCTGCTGAGCATCCGCGACGGGGTGGTGCCGCCCACCGTCAACGTGCGCCAACCTGCCGACGGCACCTTCCTGGACCTGGTGACCGAGGCCAGGACCGGGCCGGTGCGCACCGCGCTGGTGCTGGCCCGGGGCCACGGCGGATTCAACGCCGCCGTCGTCGTCACGGCGCACGGCTGAACTTCCCGTCCCACCGCTTCGCGGACCATCAGTGAGGAGAGAACACATGGCGGAGATAGTCCTGGACGACCTGATCGTGGCGCTGCGGGAGGCCGCTGGTCAAGACGAGCAGGTCGACCTGAACGGGGACGTGCTCGACAGCACGTTCGGTGAGCTCGGTTACGACTCGCTGGCCCTGCTGCAGACCACCGGCATCGTCGAGCGTGAGCACGGCATCAAGCTGGCCGACGAGGCTGTCGTCGAGGCCGACACCCCGCGCAAGTACCTCGAACTGGTCAACCGGGCCTTGGTCGAGGTCGCCCGAGCTTGAGCGACGAGCCCTGACACGACGCAGGCCCGCCGTTTTCGGCGGGCCTGCGGTCATTTCGCTGCTGGTGGCCGTGAAGTCAGGGCCGGTAGACGCACTGCACCTCGATCGTGATATCGATCTTGTCGCCGAGCAGAGCCCGGTCGCCCTGCAGCGGGATCTCCCACTCCACGCCGAACTGGCGGCGCGTGATGGTCGTGGTGGCGCTGAAACCGGCCCGAGTGCCGCCCCAAGGGTCGGGAGAGACGCCGTTGAACTCGACCTCGAGGGTCACCGGACTGGTCACGTCCTTGACGGTCAGTTCGCCGTGCAGCGTGCCCGAGGCGCCGTGCAGGTCGATGCCGGTGCCGGCGAAGCGGATCCGCGGGAAGTTCGCGGTATCCAGGATCTCGCCGCTGATCACGTGGTTGTCGCGGGTGGTGCTGTGCGTGTCGAGCGAGGCGACCTGGATCTCGGCGGTGACGGTCGAATCGGCCAGCGGCGCGGCCACGGTGATGGCGCCGCTGAACTCGGTGAAGACCCCACGGATCTTCGTCATCAGATGGCGGATGGTGAAGCCGATCTCGGAGTAGACCGGGTCGATGACCCAGACTCCGGGCTTCAGATCGGCCAGGGCCAGTGAGGCTGAGCTCATCGTCTCTCCTTGGGCGTGCGGAATGGGTGTGCACGGGGGCGCACGTGGCCGGGGACGCCCGCAGGCGCCCCCGGCCGGACACGACTGGCGCCGATTTCGGGGCCGTCGCCAGTCGGGCTCAGGTGGTGGTGGACAGCTTCGGCGCGACCTGCTCGGCGAACAGGCGCAGCGTCCGCTCGCCGTGCTCGGCGGCCAGGTGTCCGGAGTGGACCGCCAGGCTGAGGGTCAGGTCGTCGCCGTACCACTCGGCGATCTGCTCCAGTTGCGCCCGCACCTGCGCCGGGGTGCCCGCGAGCACCTTGTTCTCGGCGAGCTTGGCCTCGAAGCTCAGCCGGGTGCTCTGGTCGGCGAGCTTCTCGTACCCCGGATACTGGGCGCTGGTCACCTTGGCCCAGGAGCTCACCGCGGCGCCGAGCGCGGCGCCGTTGCGCTCCTCGTCGTAGCGCCCGATCCGGTGGGCCTCCTCGGTCGAGTCGGCCACCCAGGCCGGGTAGCTGAACTGGATCTGCTCGGTCCCGGCGGCGCGGCCGCCGCGCACCCAGGCGTCCCGGAACACGGCCAGCCGCTCCTGGATCTGCTCCCGCTGCAGGATCGCCGGAACGAGCATCAGGTTGTGCCCGGCCAGCCCGGCGGCCTCGCAGGACTCGACGCTGCGCGCGGTGGTCACGAACACCGGCGGGTGCGGCTGCTGGACGGGGCGCGGCAGCAGGGTCACCGGGCCGAAGCGGTAGAACTCGCCCGCCCAGGTGACGTTCTCGCCGGACCAGAGCAGTTTGGCGGCCGCGATCCCCTCGTCGAAGCGCGGACGGCTCTCGTCGAGCGAGATGCCGAACGCGGCGAACTCGTCGGGCAGGAAGGCCCGTCCGAAACCGACGTCGAGGCGTCCCTTGGAGATGTTGTCCAGCATCGCGAGCTTGCCCGCCAGCTTGACCGGATGGGTGAACGCGGGGATGACCGCGCTGGTCCCGAGGCGGACGTTGGTCGTCCGCCCGGCGACGGCGCTGAGGAAGGTCACCGGGTCCGGGCTGTAACCGCCGTAGGTGAAGAAGTAGTGCTCGACCGTGCGGACGTGGTGGAATCCGAGCTCGTCGGCGAGCCCGGCCAGCCGCAGCGCGTCCTCGAAGTACTGGACCGCCGGTGTCTGCTCGGGACCCACGGTGGGAAAAAACGTGATGCCAAACTTCACGGGAAGCTCCGCTCTGGTCGCCTGCGAAATCCGATATGTCGACCCTCGCAGGGGGTGCTGGAACGCCGCTCAAGACCGCGTCGAGCCCCGGTCGGACGCGCCGCACCCACCTCTACCGGGGCTTGAGCCCGTTTCCACCGGGCGTTGCGAGCGTGGCGGTGGCGGGACTCCACCCGCCCGGCAGGAAAGGCGGTGACGCGGCAATGGCCGTCAGTCAGACGACGTTTCGCAGGGTGTTCGCCTCGTACCCCACCTCGGTCGCGGTGGTCACGGCCGTGGACGAGGACGGTGTGCACCGCGGCATGACCTGCAACACGCTGTGCGCGGTGTCCATGGATCCACCGCTGCTGCTGATCTGCGTGGACAACAAGTCCCAGACGTTGCCGGCGCTGGAGTTCTCCCGATTCTTCGTGGTGAACGTGCTGGCCGAGGGTGCGGACGACGTGTCGCAACTGTTCGCGAGCAAGGAGCCGGACAAGTTCGCCCGGTTCCGGCTCGATCCCGACATCGGTGGTCCTGTGGTGCTCACCGACCATGTGGTCGCCCATGCGGAGTGCTCCGTCCACGACATGGTGGAGGCGGGCGACCATTGGATCGTCCTCGGCCAGGTGATGTACGCCGAGGTCTACGACCGCCCGCCGCTGATGTACTACCAGCGCACCTACGCCGGATGGCCGATCAGACCGCCCGCGTCGCCGGTGTCGTCCTGATCGCGGGCCGGGTGGGACCTTCCCGGCCGGTGCCGCGCATGCGGGAGAAGCCATGCGCGGCACCGGCCAGGCCGCCCCGGGGCCGGTGGTGTGGGGCACGGAGTTGGCCCCGGGGCGGCGCGCCGCGACGCGGTGGTCCTCAGGCCCCTGCGGGGATCGACTCCAGGGACTCATCGGCGGTGGGGACCGCCGCGGGCGGCGAGAACGGGCCCGGCAGGAGCAGCCAGGCAAGGGGAATGGTCACCAGGGCGATCCCGGCCGCGACCAGCAGCGCCAGGCCGTACCCGTGGGTGAGGGCGGTGGCGGCGTCCGCTCCCGCGGCGACCTTGTCGGCGGTCGCGGTGCCGGCCAGGGTGGCCAGGACCGCGAGGCCGAGGGCACCGCCGACCTGCTGCGAGGTGTTGAGCAGGCCGGAGGCCAGACCCGACTCCTCGGGGCTGACGCTGCTGGTGCCCGCGACCGTGATCGAGACGAAGGCCAGGCCGCCGCCGAGTCCGACCAGGATCTCCGGCCCCAGCACCTGGAGGAAGTAGTTGCCGCCGGACACGCGGGACAGCCACAGCAGGCCGAGCGTGACGCCGATCAGGCCGATGGCCGCACCCGCGCGCAGGCTCACCTTGGCCAGCACCTTTCCGGCGCTCATCGCCGAAACCACGATCAGCACGGCGATCGGCAGCAGCGCCAGGCCGGAGACCAGCGGCGAGAAGCCGAGCACCAGCTGGGTGTAGAGGGCCAGGAAGAAGAACGTGGGCATGAAGGCACCGGGCAGCAGCAGGCTGACCAGGTTGGCGCCACGCAGCGCCGGGCGGCGGAAGATGCTCAGCGGTACGAGCGGCTGTCTGGTCTTGGCCTCGATCAGCACGAAGGCGAGCAGCAGCACCAGCGACAGCGCGCCCAGACGCAGGGTCTGGGCCGAGGTCCAACTGGTCTCGCCGGCGTTGACCAGCACGTAAACCAGCAGGATCAGACCGGCCGTCACAGCGAACGCGCCGAACAGGTCGAAACTGCCGCGCCGCTCGGCCCGCGCCACCGGCAGCAGCCGGAACGCCAGAATCGCGGCGACCAGGCCGACGGGCACGTTGACGTAGAACACCGACTCCCAGCCGAGCAGGTCGGTCAGCACCCCGCCGAGGATGTAGCCGACGGCGCCGCCGGCCCCGGCCACCGCGCCCCAGACGCCCAGGGCCTTGTTGCGGGCGGCTTTCTCCTCGTCGGTGCCGTCCGGAAAGACGACCAGCAGCAGCGACAGCGCGGCGGGCGAGACGACGGCGGCGGTGAGGCCCTGCAGGCCACGGAAGACGACGAGCCAGGCCGGTGACGGTGCGAATGCCGCCGCTCCGGAGGCGATGGTGAACAGCAGGATGCCCGCGACGAACAGGCGCCGTCTGCCGAGCAGGTCGGCCAGGCGCCCGCCGAGCAGCAGGAAGCCGCCGAACAGCAGCGTGTAGCCGTTGGTGACCCAGGACAGCTCACTCTGGGTGAACGACAGGTCCGTCGCGATCGACGGCAGCGCGACACCGACGATCGCGGCGTCGAGGATGAGGATGAACTGCGTGATGGCCAGCAGGGCCAGTGCCGGCCCGGTTCGGTAGACCCTGGCCGGCGCGGCCGTCTGCGCCGGTACACGCGGTGGTTGTGGCATCGGTACACCCCGAAACTGGAAGAGGAATTACGGTTCCTCTTACAGAGGCTAGCGGAATCGAAACTCCGTTTCAATAAATCGGCTGGTACAGTTCGTTTCATGACGGACACCGGTGTGGCCACCCCCCGGCCGCTGCGCGCCGACGCCCGGCGCAACCGCGAGCGGATTCTCGCCGCGGCCAACACCGTCTACGCCGAGCACGGCAGCGGCATCCAGATGGACGTCGTGGCACAGCAGGCGGGCGTCGGCGTGGGCACCCTCTACCGGCACTTCCCGGAGAAGGAGGCGCTGCTGGTCGAGCTGGCGTCATACCGCTTCCGCGAATGCGTGACCGAAGCCGACCGGGCACTGGCCGAACCCGACACCTGGGGCGCGGTCGAGGGCTTCGTGCGGCGCATCGCCGACTACCGGCTGCTCGACGCCGGGCTGCGCGACACGCTGGCCGCCCTGGCCCCGGGGCGCTGCCACTGCCCGGCCGAGCGCGACGAACTGGTGAAGCGGCTCGACGAGCTGATCGGCCGGGCCCGCGCCGACCACCTGGTCCGCGACGACCTGACCGGCAGCGACTTCCTCGCCCTCATCAGCGGCCTCGGCACCGCCATCGGCCAGGGCGCGGGCAGCGGAATGCTCGCCGACGTCCTGCTCGCCGGGCTGCGGGCCGGTGGCTCGGCGCCGCAGGCCCGACGAGCGGGACGGCTGGCGCGTCAGCCCGCCTGACCTGGCTTGGCGAGCGGTTTCAGCAGCAGCAGGGTCGCGATCGAACCGAGGATCACCAGCACCGCCGACACCAGGAACGCCGCCTGGTAGCCCACCAACAGGTCCTGCGGTGTGGCCTCGCCGGACCCCGCCGCCGCGGAGGTCCGCGCCGCGGCCAGCGTCGCCAGCGCGGCCAGGCCCACCGAGCCGCCGATCTGACGGGAGGTGTTCAGCAGGCCGGACACCAGGCCCGCCTCGGTGCTCGCCACGCCGGAAGTCGCGAGCATGGCGATGGGCGTGAAGGCCAGGCCCATACCCGCGGAGATCAGCATGCCCGGCACGATGACCGCGAGCCAGACACCGGTATCGGTCCCGGCCCGGGACTGTAGCAGGAAGCCGGCCGCCGCCAGCACGGTGGCGATCAGCACCAGCCGCCCCGGCGTGATCTTCTTCAGCACGTACGGGCTGCTGCGCGCGGCCACGACGATGGTCAGCGTGTGTGGCAGGAAGGCCACCCCGGCGGCCACCGGGCCGAAGCCCCGCACGTTCTGCAGGTACAGCGACACCAGGAACCACATCGAGAAGAACGCCCCGCCGAGCAGCGCCATCACCGTGTTCGCGCCCGAGACCGAGCGCGTCCGGAACAGCCGTAGCGGCAGCAGCGGATGGGCCGACCTGGTCTGCCACCAGACGAACACCGCCAGCAGCACCAGGCCGGCGACCAGCGGCAGCAGCGTGCGGTTGGTGGCCCAGCCGTGGTCGTGGCTCTGCACCACGCCGTACTCCAGCAGGAACAGGCCACTGGTGACGGCGATCGCGCCGAACACGTCCACCTTCGGTCTGGTGCGCTCGGCCCGTCCGGTCAGCAGCAGCACCGCGCCCACCACGGCCAGTACGCCGACCGGCACGTTGATCAGCAGCACCCACCGCCAGGACAGGTAGCCGGTGAGCAGCCCGCCGATCAGCGAACCCGCCGCGCCGCCCGCCGCGCCCACGGCGCTCCAGGTGCCGATGGCCTTGGCCCGCCCCGGGCCCTCCGGAAAGGATGTGGTGAGGATGGTCAGGGTGGCCGGGGCCAGCACCGCCGCGCCGATGCCCTGGACGAACCTGGCCGCCACCAGCACCCCGGCGTTGGTGGCGAGCCCGCCGACGAGGCTGGCCAGGGTGAACAGCCCGATGCCGGCGACGAAGGCGGCACGTCGGCCGACGATGTCGGCGGCCCTGCCGCCCAGCAGGAGGAACCCGGCGAAGGCCAGCGCGTAGGCGTTGACCGTCCACTGCAGGTCCGCCGCGCCGAAGTGCAGGGCATCGCCGATCGCCGGCAGCGCCACGTTCACCACCGAGACGTCCAGCACGACCATGAACTGGCCCAGGCACGCCAACGCGGTCACCAGGCCGGGGGAGCGGGTCGCCGCAACGGTGGTGGACGGCTCCACCACCGGTTCGGCGACGGTCGTGCGATCGTGCTCTGCCACTGTCACTCCGTTTCTCTCATCGCAAATGAACGCCCCCGTCGACGAGCAGGACCTCGCCCGTCGTGTAGGGACCGACGGCCATCGCGTACACCGCTTCGGCGACGTCCTCGGGCCGGCCGATGCGGCGCAGCGGCGCGCCTGCGGTCACGTTCGCCCGCGGCTCGATGAAGTCGGTGGTCCACGGGGTGTCGATCAGGCCGGGGGCGACCGCGTTGACCCTGATCTCGGGACCGATGCTGGCGGCCAGCAGCCTGGTCATGTGGTTGACGGCGGCCTTGCTGACCGCGTACGGCAGCGAGCTGCCGGCCGGGCGGCTGCCAGACACCGACGAGATGTTGACGATGGCGCCGTTGCCGGTGGCCCGCAGGTGCGGGACGGCGGCGACGGTCACCTGCCAGGTGCCGATGACGTTGACGTCGAAGACCTCGCGCCACACCTGCGGAGTCGCCCCTTCCAGGTCGTGGTGTGGGATGACCTTGGTGGTGCCGGCGTTGTTGACCAGCAGATCCAGCTGTCCGAACCGGCTCACCGTGGCTGAGACCAGGTCCTGCGCCTGGGCCTCCACGGCGATGTTCGCCTGGTGGTATGCGGCTTCGGGCAAGGCGTCGGCGAGTTCCTTGCCCTGACGGACCGAATGGGACGAATTTACCATTACGCGCCAACCGGCGGCACCCAGCCGCCGGGCGACCGCCGCGCCGATCCCGGAAGACGATCCGGTCACCAGTGCCACAGGTTTGTCTGCCATTGCCAGCTCCTTCAACGGTGGAATGAGTTCACCGTCAGACCGGGCGCCCCGCTGCGGGGAAGAGCCGCGGTCCTGACGAACCTTTGCCGATCGGACTTGAGAATCGCTTGAGCCGGTGCGCGCGTCGGCGCTCAGCGGGGTGTGGGCACGTCGGTGCGGACCGTGCGCGAGTGGTTGAGCAGCCGACCCTCGTCCCGGACCAGGACGTCCTCGACCTCGCACGTCGGCTCGATGGAGACGGAGCCCTCAGCGTCCGTACGCGTGATGATGGCCGAGAACCTGGTGCGGATGACGCCGTCGGGGCCGACCTCCCCGACCAGCATGTTGAACCAGTGGCGGCGGGCGATCCCCTGCCGGCTCAGGCTCTCCAGGTTGGCCTGGGTCTCCACGCCGATGCGGTGGCGGCCGCTGACGACCTCACCCCGGGGCAGGTGCACGAACTTGCCGTCCTCGGTGAAGGTGGCCGCGAACCCGACGCCGTCCTCGCCGTCGAGCAGCTGCGTCTGCCGCGCGTAGAAGTCCTGAAGCTCGAAGTAGAGGTCGACACCGATGGCGCCGACCGCGTCGCTGGCTTGGGACATGAATCCTCCTCGATCGCCGAACGAACCGCAGTTTTGGCGACCGGGCTGGAGGACAGGTCGAACGGTGCTCGACTCCCGGTGGGCGCGCGCTCGATCGACCGGCTCTCCAGCCGGGCTCGATGCGCCTGGACCAGCATGGACGCGATCCAACCAGGAAAGGAAGCGGCACCGTGGGCTCTGCCAGCAGCACTCCCGGACTCGTCGAGATCGCCGACGGGGTCTTCGTCTACCTGCAGCCCGACGGCGGGTGGTGCCTGAACAACGCCGGCGTGGTCCTCGACGGCACCGGCCTGGCCGTCGTGGACACTGCGGCGACCTCGCGCCGGGCCACCGCGCTGCGAGAGGCGATCCGGGCCCGTACGGCCGTGCCGCCGCGGCTGCTGGTCAACACCCACCACCACGGCGACCACACCTTCGGCAACTTCGTGTTCGCACCGGAGAGCGTGATCGTGGCGCACGAGGAGGCCCGTCAGGAGATGGCCGACTCCGGCCTCGGACTGACCGGGCTGTGGCCCGACGTCGACTGGGGGCCGGTCGAGGTGACCCTGCCGGCGGTGACTTTCCGTGACGAGCTGCGCCTGCACATCGGCGACATCCGGGTCGAACTGCTGCACCTGGGTCCGGCGCACACCACCAACGACGTCGTGGTGGCCGTCCCGGACCGGGGCGTGGTGTTCGTCGGCGACATCGCGATGGCCGGGGTCACCCCGTTCACGCTGATGGGTTCGGTCGAGGGTTCGCTGCGGGCGATCGAGCGGCTGCGCAAGCTCGGCCTGAACACGATCGTCTGCGGGCACGGACCGGTCACCGACCAGCGGGTGCTCGATGAGACCGAGGCCTACCTGACCTGGCTGCAGCGGCTGGCCCGCGACGGGGTGACCGCGGGGCTGAGCCCGTTGGAGCTCTCCCGCGAGGCCGATCTCGGCGAGTTCGCCGACCTGCTGGACTCCGAGCGCCTGGTCGGCAACCTGCACCGGGCGTACGCGGAGCTCGGCGGGGCCGTGCTCGGTGCTCCGCTGGACGTCGTCGGGATCTTCGGCGAGATGGTCGACTTCCACGGCGGACTGCCCACCTGCCACGCGTGAGGCAGGCGGGCAGTCCGCTGGGGCCGTGGTTCAGACGGTGGCGTCGTGCGACACCCAGCGGTGCCGCACCAGCCACCGGCCGTCGGCGAACACCAGGCTGTCGGTGGCCTCCGTGCTGGCGTAGATCTGCAGCTGCCCGCCCGCGGGCGTCGCCATCGCGATGCCGTAGTAGCTGGTGCCCACCACGCCGTCGTCTTCCAGATGCACCTCGAGCATGCCGAACCAGTGTCGGCGCGTCCTGCCCTCGGTCACCAGTTGGTCTATCCGGCGACGCGCGGCGACCGCGATGTCGTGACGCCCGCGCAGCGCGGGGGCCACGCTCTGGTGGAACACCCCGTCCTCGGTGAACGTGTCCGCCCAGGCCTCGGCCTGGCCCGTGTCGAGCAACCGCATCTGCACCGAGTAGAACTGCTGGATCTGGAAGTACAGCTCGGCGCTGACCGCCGCCAACGGCGTGTCCAGCGCGGGCGTCTCCAGCGAGGTCATCCTCACGCCCCTTCCGCGAACGCCTTGGCGTGGCGCAGCGTGGCGGTGCTGTTGGCGCTCAGGGCCTTCTGCACGTACGCGCGGGCGTCGGCGACGGTGGCGCCCACGCCCAGGATCTGCTCGACCGCCTCGCGTTTGATGACCACCGTGTGCTGCGAGGTCGCGGTGACCCCATCGCCCTCCGACGTCAGCTGCCAGTACCCGGTGTGCAGGGTCATCAGGGCGGGCACCTTGATCTGCTTGTACACGATGCGGTCGGGCGGCAGGCAGACCCGCACGGACACGGTCGTGTGGGTGGAGCCGTCGGCGGTCCGGGTGTCCATGCTCAGTTGCTGGATGCCCGGGGTGTCCTCGCGCAGGTCCACGGTGGCCACGTGCGGCAGCCGCTCGGACCAGCGGTCGGCCTCGTTGATGAAGTCGTACACATCGGACAGCTGGCCGTTGATGTGCAGCGAGTCCTCGAAGCTGAGCCGCAGCTCGTCGAGGCCCGCGATCTCCTCGGCGGCCGCCTTCAGTGAGGCCAGCTCGGTGGTGCTGTTGTGCTCCACCGCCCGGTCGATCCAGGCGATGTTGTCCGGGTCGTCGCCGACGGCGGTGAAGTCGTGCGTCAGCACCACCCGCGAGCGGTCCTCCGACAGCTGCTCGACGAACCAGCCGCCGCCCATCGAGGCCACCGGCGGCTGGGACACCTCCTGGCGGAAGGTGATCCGCAGTTCGTCAGGATCGAGCGTACGGCGGGAGGTCCAGGTCTTGACCTCGCCGTTGGCGGTGGCCCAGAGCCGGATGCGCTCGGTGTCGCCGTCCTGCTCCACCTGCTCGATGTGCACGGTGGGCGGGAACACCCGGGGCCAGTTGGTCACGTCGGCGAGCAGGTTGTAAACGATCTTCGCGGGGGCGTCGACGGTGATCTCGTGGACGGTGTTGCGTACCTGGTGGGACATGGTGCTCCTTCGACTGTGTCAGTAGTTGCCCAGGCCGCCGCAGACGTTGAGCGCCTGCGCGGTGATGGAGGCCGCGGTCGGCGTGACCAGGTAGCCGACCAGCCCCGCGACCTCCTCCGGGGTCGAGTAGCGGCCGAGCGGGATCTTGGCCTGGAACCGGGTCAAGACGTCGTCGGAGGTGGTGTCCCAGACCTGGGCGTACCCGTCGCGGACCCGCTGGGCCATCGGCGTCTCCACGTAACCCGGGCAGACCGCGTTGACGGTGATGCCCGACTTCGCCAGCTCCAGGCCCAGGGCCTTGGTGAAGCCGACCACCCCGTGCTTGGAGGCCGAGTACGGCGCCCCGAGCACCACACCCTGCTTGCCCCCGGTCGAGGCGATGTTGATGATCCGACCCTTGCCCCGGGCCAGCATCCCGCCGGAGTTGAGCACCTCCCGGGTGACCCGGAAGACGGCGTTGAGGTTGGTCTCCACCACGTCGTTCCACAGTTCGTCGGTGATACCCGCCGTCGCGCCGCCGCCGCTGCGCCCGGCGTTGTTGACCAGGACCGAGATGGGCCCGAACCGCTCCACCGCCGACGCCACCAACCGGCGTACGTCCTCGGGCGAGCGCACATCGGCCTCGGTACCGTCGACGTCCAGGTGCTCGCCGGTCAGCTCCGCCACCGTCTTGGCCACCCGGTCGCCCTCGCGGCCGCAGATGAACACCGCGTGCCTGGACTCGGCGAGGCTGCGCGCGATCGCCAGCCCGATGCCGCTCGTCCCGCCGGTGACCAGGGCCACCTCTCTTCCACCGTGCGTCATCGACACTCCTTGATCTATCGCTGTGCTGACTGCGGACGGATCGAGGGTCACAACCCGGGCTATAGCTGCGTTGGAGCCCTGCTCGACAGTCGCTGGGACGCCGGTCGTGCCGTACCGGCGATCGAGCCGGACCTGAGCGGCTCTCCAGCGGCGCCCGGCACCATCGGCCCCGGGTGGATATCCGAAGGAGGCGCCGATGGGAAGCACCGAACTCGTCGAGCCGCTGCGCGGCGTGGACACGCTCGCGGCGCTGGCCGCCAAGCAGGCGCTCGACGCCGAGGAACGGCGACGGCTGCCCGCCGAGACCGTGGCGGCGCTGGTGGACGCAGGATTCGCCCGGTACTTCGTGCCGCCCGCCTACCTGCCGGTGCCCGAGCGGGACCGTCTGGCGACGTGGGAGCAGCTGGCCCGTGCGGTCGCCGCGGTGGCCGAGGGCTGTGCGTCGACCGCTTGGATCGCCTCGATCCTGGCCAGTGTCGGGCGGATGGCGGCGTACCTGCCGGAGGAGGGGCGCGACGAGTTCTGGGCCACCGGCCCGGACACCGTGGGCGTCGGCGCGCTGGTGCCGACCGGGCGGGCCACGCCCGTCTCCGGTGGCTGGCGAGTGACCGGCGAGTGGGCGCTGACCAGCGGCATCGACCACGCGGACTGGGTGCTGGCCTGCGCGCGGGTGGTCAGTGGCGAGTTGCGGTTCTTCGCCCTGCCCAGCGGCGGCTTCACGATCCTGGACACCTGGTTCAACGTGGGCATGCGCGGCACCGGCAGCAACACCATGGTGGTCGAGGACCTGTTCGTGCCGGAGCACCGGACGTTTCGCCACAGCACGCTGATGGCCGGTCACGATGCCGTACCAGGCGTCCGCGGGTACGACCTGCCGCTGCCGGCGGTCAGTCCGCTGCTGTTCGCCGCGCCTGCGCTGGGCGCCGCCATGGGCCTGCTGCGCTGGTGGACGGCGTGGACGGGCCAGCGTAGTGACCCGTTCGGGGTCGCCCTGCGCGGCAAGCCGGGTCCGCAGCAGCTGCTGGCCCGGGTCGCGGGGGAGCTGGATGCCGCCGCGCTGCTGCTGGACCGGGTGGCGCGTACCGCCGACGGGGGCGGAGTGGACGCGCTGACCGCCGCCCGCAGTGCGCGGGACTGCGCGCTGGCGGTGGAGTCCATCGTGGGCGTGGTCGACCGGCTGTTCCACGCCTGCGGCACCCGCGGCCAGGCGACGAACAGCCCGGCGCAGCGGGTGTGGCGCGACGTGCACAGCATCGCCGCGCATGTCGGCCTGCAGGTCGAGCTGACCGGTGCGGCGTACGCGGCCAAGGTGTGGCCGCCGGCGCCCCCGGGCTGAGGACCGAACCGTCCGCGTCCGCGGGCGGTGGCGAATCGTCCGCGCGCGCGGACAGGAAACAGGAGGATGCGTGCTGCTCAAAGGTAAAGTGGCCGTGATCACCGGGGGCACGCGTGGGCTGGGCCGCCAGATCGCCGCCGCGTTCCTGGCCGAGGGGAGCCAGGTGGTCATCGCCGGGCGCGATCCGGCGCCGGCCCGGGAACTGCTGGACGAGTACGGCGACGCCGTCGCCTTCCAGGAGACCGACGTTCGCCGGGTGGACTCCGTGGCCGAGCTGATGGCCCAGGCCGTGTCCCGGTTTGGCGGGCTGGACATCGTGGTCGCCAACGCGGGCATCAGCAATCCGGGCCAGGCGGCCGCCATCGATCCGCGGAAGTGGTCGGAGACTCTCGACACCAATGTGAACGGGGTCTTCCACTGCACCCACGCGGCGGTTCCGCATCTGGTTCAGCGTGGCGGTGGCAAGATCATAAACTTGTCGTCGGCGCTGGCCACCCGGATCACGCCCGGCGCCTCGGCGTACTGCGCCTCCAAGGCGGCGGTGGAGATGTTCACCCGGGTCACCGCGGTGGAACTGGCGCCGCAGGGCATCACCGCCAACTGCCTGTCACCCGGGCTCATCGACGAGGGTATGGGCAAGGCGCTGGCCGCCAACGAGCCGGTATGGGCTAGATACAAGCCGAAGCTGGCCATGGGTCGGCTGGGCCGACCGGACGAGGTGGTGGGTGCCGCGCTGTTCCTGGCCGGGCCGGACAGCTCCTATGTCAACGGCCACGTGCTGGAGGTCAACGGGGGACTGCAGTGGTGAGCGCGGCCGCGGCGGGACAGGTCACGACGGCACGGCCGGACGTCGCGCTCCACGCCGCGGTGCACGCGTTCTACGCACGGCAGATCCACCTGCTGGATCACGGTGACGTGGACGGGTTCGCCGCCACGTTCACGGCCGACGGCCGGTTCTTCCACCATCCGAACGGGCGGCTGGAGCCGGGGCGGGACAACATCGCCACCGCGATGCGCGGCTTCCTGGCCCGCGCGGCCGCAGCCGGGGTGGTGCGCCACCACTGGTTCGGCATGTTCCAGATCGATCCTGGGGCGGACGGGACCATCGTGGTCACGTACTACTCGCTGGTCAGCCATACCGACGCCGAGCGCAAGGTGACCTTGGAACCGACCGGGGTGGTGCAGGACGTACTGGTCGAGGTCGACGGGGTGCTGCTCAACAGTTCCCGCACGGTCAAGCCGGACACCCTGCGCCTGCGGTGACCGTGCGGCATCGCCGGCCTTCGGCGGGATGGTCCCTCCGAAGGCCGGCGGTCACACCACCTCGAACGTCGACATCATCGCCATGTCCTCGTGTTCGAGGTTGTGGCAGTGCAGGACGTAACGGCCGCGATACCCGGTGAACCGGGCGATGACCGAAACCTTCTCGGCGCCGTTGACGAACACGGTGTCCTTCCAGCCGACGTCGTAGCGGCCGGGCGGTCCGCCGTCGCGGGAGACGACCTGGAAGCTGACCAGGTGCACGTGCACCGGGTGGTGGTAGTCCGAGGTGAACGTCCACAGCTCGGTGTCGCCCAGCTTCGGTGTCGCCTCGGGCTTGGTCGGGTCGAAGAAACGGCCGTTGATGAACCAGCCCTCGTCCCCGGCCCGGTGGAAGTCGAACGACCGCTCCCGGACCGCCTCGGCCGGGTCGATCCGCTCGAAGTCCGACAGCTTGGCGGGCACGCTGCTGTCGTCGGAGGCCGTCCGGGTGACCCGGAACGCCATCACGTTCACGGTGGGGCCGGTGCCCGCCAGGTTGGTCAGCTTCACCAGGTCGCCCGGGCGGTATCGGGAGAAGTCGATGACGACGTCGAAGCGCTGGGCCGGGGCGACCGACAGGGTCCGGTGTGCGACCGGCTCGCCCAGCAGTCCTCCGTCCGAGCCGATCTGGACCAGCGGGACGTCGCCGTCGGGCGCCCGGTCCAGGGCCAGCTCGTACGACCGGGCGTTCGAGGCGTTGAGGATCCGGAACCGGTACCGGACCGCCTCGACCTCCAGCACCGGCCACGGCACCCCGTTGACCAGGATCACGTCCCCCATCACGCCCTGCATGTACGCCTGCTCCACCCCTGGCATCACGGTGAGGCTGGGGTCGAGCGAGGGGTACTTCAGCGAGCCGTCCGCCGCGAACGCGCGGTCGGCGATCATCAGCGGGATCTCCCGGTCGCCGCCGGGCAGGGGCAGCGCGTCCTCGACGTCGTCGCGGACGAGGTGGAACCCGGCCAGACCGCGCCACACGCTCGGGCCGGTGTAGTCCATCCGGTGGTCGTGGTACCACAGCGTCGCCGCCCGCTGGTCCATCGGATAGGTGTAGTCGCGGCTGAGCTTGACGACGTGGGCGGCGGGGTCGGCGACCGGCGCGTGATGGGTCATGCCGGGCGGCATCGGCTTGACCGAGGCCCGCGGGTTCTTGGGGACACGGGTCGGATCGGGCAGCACCAGGTCGGTGGGGAAGCCGTCGCTGCCGGGTGGGGTGTGGCCGCCGTGCAGGTGCACCACCGTGGGCACGGGCAGTTCGTTGCGGTGTCGGACGACCGTCGGCCGACCCCGGCGGGACACGAGGGTCGGCCCGGGAAAGACGCCGTTGTAGCCCCAGATCTCGGTCTGCAGGCCGGGCAGGATCTCCTGCTTGGCGACCTGCTGCACCAATTCGTACGTGTCGGCGCCGCCGCTGGGGACCGGGGTGAGGACCGGCGGGACGACCAGCGGCAGTTTGAAGGGCTGGGGCAGGGCGAGGTCACTGGTGAGCACGTTGATGTTGCTGATCAGGGGATGCTCACCGACGGGCTCGGGCTCGCCCGCGTGGTCGCGCCCCCAGGCGCGGATGGACAGGCCGGCACCGACGGCCACGCCCGCGCCGAGCAGGCCGACCAGGGCCACCCGGCGGTTGACTGTGCGATTCACGTTCTCTCCTCGGCCACAGGGTGAGGGGCTGCCTGGACGACGGTGGCCGGCGCTGCCCAAACGGCGCGGCTGCGGACGGCAGGCGCCGCCCGCAGCCGCGGACTGTGTGGTATCGGTTTCGGCCCGTGACTGCGGACCGGGCGGCGGTCGACCCGACGGCCTTCGATCAGGACTTGATCAGCGTCCCGTTGAGGTTGACCTCGAAGGACTTGGTCTTGTTGCCCTTGAGGTCGTACAGCGTCGAGATGCCCTTGGACGTGTAGGTGCCGTCCTTGAGCGTGGCGGTCTGCTCGCCGCGGATGGTGCCGATGATGTTCTCCTTGGTGGCGTCGGCCAGCGGGATGACCACCTGGAAGGTGATCTTTCCGTCGGTCGACTTCTGCCAGAAGCCGGTGCCCGGGAGGGTGTCGGTCCCGTCCTGGACCAGCGTGCCGTCCGCGTTGAAGGTGATCTTCGCCTCGCCACTGGAGGGCAGGCTGGTCTGCACCTTCGTCTGCCAGGCGCCGACCGGCGACGGGGCTTCCTCCGAACAGGCCGTGGCCAGCGACAACGTGGCCACGACCGCCAGGGCGATCGCCGCGCCACGCCGTGCTCCGTGCCGGAAGGTCTCAATCACAATGCTCATCTCGTACGTCCCTCGTGGATCGTGCGGCTATCCGTGAGTTGTCGGCGGACAGCGTTATCGGGCCCACTCGAATGACGCTCGAGTATCGCTTGAGTCTCGCTTGAGAATCCGTATTCTCCAGGCGCCATGTCCATCCGCGACAGTCGGTGCGGAGACAATCCCGGAACGCGGATTGACGTTCTCGCAATCGGTGTGTTCCCGTATTGGCCAACGCCGTGCGACCGGGGCGCGATCCCTCCGATCCTCTCGCGGACAGTGACGTCAGTCAATCACCGATTAATTGTTCATTTCTTCGATCGTGCTGAATGGAGGACCGGGCAGATGGCGAAGCGAACCGCTGCCGCCCCGGACGCGACAGCGGACCTGGACACCGCCCCGGCGGCGCATCCGCTCGGCGGGACGGACCCCGACGACGTGTCCGGCCTGCCGGTGGCCCGCAACCTGCGTCCCGGGCGGTGGGCCGCCGTCGCGGTGGTCCTGGTGCTGCTGGCGATGGCCGGACACATGCTGGTGACGAATCCGGCCTGGGACTGGCCGATCGTCGGGCAGTACCTGTTCTCCGAGACGGTGGTGGAGGCTGTCTGGCTGACGCTGCGACTGACCGCGCTGGGCCTGGTCCTCGGCTTCGCGCTGGGCACCGTCCTGGCCCTGATGCGGATGTCGGGCAATCCGCTGCTGTCGGGGGCGGCGTGGGGCTACGTGTGGCTGTTCCGCTCGGTGCCGCTGATCCTGCAGCTGCTGTTCTGGTACAACCTGGCGCTGCTCTACAAGCACATCAGTTTCGGCGTTCCGTTCGGCCCGTCGTTCTTCGAGATCGGGACGATGGACCTGATCGGACCGATGACCGCGGCGACCCTCGGGCTCGCCCTGCACCAGGCCGCCTACGCCAGTGAGATCGTCCGCTCCGGACTGATCTCGGTCGACCAGGGCCAGCTGGAGGCGGCCGCCTCGCTCGGCCTGCCCCGGTTCCACCAGCTGCGCCGGATCGTGCTGCCGCAGGCGATGCGCGCGATCATCCCCAACGCCGGAAACGAATTGATCGGCCTGGTCAAGGGCACGTCCGTGGTCTACATCATGGCGCTGCCGGAGCTGTTCTACCAGGTACAGGTGATCTACAACCGCAACGGCCGGGTCATCGCCCTGCTGTTGGTCGCCGCCGTCTGGTATCTGATCCTCACCACCATCCTGTCGATCGTCCAGCACTACATCGAGCGGTTCTACGCCCGGGGCGCGCTGCGCAACCCGCCGCCGACACTGCGGTCGCGGCTGCGGGCGACACTCGCCGGATCCGCGACCGGTGCCCGGACCGCGCTGCCCGGAGGTTCGCGATGACCCGGCCCATGGTGCAGGCACGCGGCATCCACAAGAGTTTCGGCACCCTGGAGGTGCTGCGCGGGGTGGACCTGGAGGTCATGCCCGGCCGGGTGACCGCGATCATCGGACCGTCCGGCTCCGGCAAGTCCACGCTGCTGCGGGTGCTCAACCACCTGGAGCGGGCCGATCACGGCTATGTGCGCATCGACGGCGAGCTGGTCGGCTACCGCAGAGTCGGCGACCGGTTGCGCACCTTGCGGCCGATCCAGATCCTGCGCCAGCGCACCAACATCGGGTTCGTCTTCCAGAACTTCAACCTGTTTCCGCACCTCACCGTGCTCGACAACGTGACCCTGGCGCCGGTGGCGGCACAGGGTCGTCCCCGGACCGAGGTGCGCGAGCTCGCGCTCGAACTGCTCGACCAGGTCGGGCTGGCCGACAAGGTGCACGTCTACCCCCGTCAGCTCTCCGGTGGGCAGCAGCAGCGAGTGGCCATCGCGCGGGCGCTGGCGCTGCGGCCCAAGGTGCTGCTGTTCGACGAGCCCACCTCCGCGCTGGACCCCGAGCTGGTGGGCGAGGTGCTCGACACCATCAACGGCCTGGCCGGGACCGGCACCACGATGATCCTGGTCAGCCATGAGATCGGCTTCGTCCGGGAGGTCGCCGACGCGGTGCTCTTCGTGGACGAGGGGATCGTCGTCGAGCAGGGCCCGCCCGGTCAGGTGCTCGACAACCCGGTCCAGGAGCGCACCCGCGCCTTCCTCAGCAAGGTGCTCTGACCTTCCTTCCCACAGTCCCCCGTGCCGGCGGCGCCGCTGCCGCCCCGGCTCGGCTCCGCACACCCTCGTCCGGCAATACCGATACCCAAGGAGTGAAATCGTGTCTTCGCTTTCGCGCCGGGTCAGACCCGTTCTGGCCGCGCTCTCCATAGCGGTGCTCGCGCTCACCGCCGCCTGCGCCAACCCCGAGGACGGCGGTCGCGCCGCCGACCCCAGCGCCGCCACGAAGATCAATACCGCGCCGGAGCAGAACCGGGTGCGGGCCGAGAGGGTGCAGGCGATCGCGGACCTGGTCCCGGCCGCCATCAGCGGCAAGGGCGAGCTGGCGGTCGGCACGATCAGCAACGGCGTGCCCCCGCTGGCCTTCCTCGCCGACGACGACAAGACCGTGGTCGGCGTCGAGATCGACATTGCGCAGCTGGTCGCCGACACGCTCGGCCTCAAGCTGACGGTGACCCAGTCGTCGTGGGAGAACCTCTTCCTGTCGATCCGCTCCGGCAAGTACGACGTGGGCTTCTCGAACATCACGGTGACCGAGGAGCGCAAGGACATCTACGACTTCGCCACGTACCGGGCGGACAGCCTGACCTGGGAGGTTGCGGCGGACAGCAAGATCACAAAGATCGAGAAGCCGGCCGACGTCGCCGGTCTGACCGTCGGGGTCGGCTCGGGGTCCAACCAGGAGAAGGTACTGCTGGCCTGGCTGGACGAGAACAAGGCGGCCAAGCTGCCCGAGACGAAGATCCAGTACTACCAGACCCAGACCGACTACTGGCTGGCCCTCAAGTCCGGCCGGATCGAGGCGTTCTTCGGGCCGCACTCGCTGTCGGCCTACCACGTGCAGGTGGCCAAGGAGAGCAAGTTGGTCGGCGACTACTACAGCCCCACTCCGGCGCTGATCGGCGCGATGACCGTCAAGGACAACGGACTGATCAAGGCGCTCAACGAGGCCTTGAACTCGATCATCGCCAACGGCAAGTACGCCGAGGTGCTGGCGCGTTGGGGTCTGGACCATGAGAAGGTGACCGGCTCCCTGATCAACCCGCCGGGCACGCCGCGCAAGAAGTGACCTGTCGCGGCGGGTCGACCGGGTGCCGCCGGTCGGCCCGCCCGAGTGTCATCGGCGGGGCTTGAGTTCGCCCGCCTCGACGGCGACGGGCAGCCGGTTCTCCGTCGGCGGCACCGGGCAGGTGGCGTGGTCGGTGAACGCGGCAGGCGGATTCGTCGCCCGGTTGAAGTCGACCAACAGCCGCCCGTCCGGACCGGGGACCGGGATGACCAGCGCCCGCGAGCCCCAGAAGGTGGTGTCTCCGCTGGTCGCGTCGTTGAACAGGATGACCAGGTTCGCTCCGCCCGCGAACGCGGTCAGCCGGTGCTCGACCCCGTCCACCTCGAACCGGACCACGCCGACGGCCGACGCGGGCTGGATCAGCCCCGCGACGACGGCACCCACGGTGACCTGCCGCGGCTCGTCGTAGGGCTCGTACACGCCGGGCACGGCCCAGCGGGGGTCGTAGTCGCGGGTGGGCACGCCGGTGAACCCGGTCAGGGCCGGGGACCGCGGGTCGCGCACCCGGACCGCCCAGCCGATGTTGTGGCCCATCACCTCGACCTGCCTGTCGCCCAGGACGATCTTCGGGGTCGACCGGTCGAGCCGGATCTCGCCGTGCACCGGTGCGCCGTCGGCGGTGAAGCCGTCCTCCGCCCGCGCCCGCAGCGTGACGCCGTCGCCGTCGGCGCTCCAGGAACCGGGCAGGTCGTCGAAGCCGGTCGGCTGGTCCGTCAGCCAGTGCAGTGCGACCGGGCTGAGCCAGCCGTGCGGCTCGCGCAGCGACTCCTCCCGTTCGGTCCGCCACAGCCGCCACTGTTCGACATCGTGCTGTGTCGTGGTTTCCGTCATGTCTCCTCCAGGATGGACCGGCGCGATCAAACGGGCCGCGAGAAAGAAATGAATAGTGGGGAGGCCCATCATCGGGCGGTTATGAACGATCCATTAATGAAATGCGGTCGGTTCGACCGGGATCGTTCTATCGATGCTTATTCTATCCTAACTGGAGGGAAGATTCCGCATGCCGTCGACGGCGTCGTTCGATGGGCAACCGCTGTGTGCTGAAATGAGTTCCGGTCCTCCGCCGAACAGGCGGGCGCCATATCGGTGCGGCCGGACGCCAGGATGCGGTCCGTGGACCACTCGGTGTCATGACAGCGACGGATTCCGGCCCGTGCCGGACCGGTTCGCCGGCACCGGCCGGCCGAGGCCCCGTGGAGCGGCAAGCCGCCGACGGCTGCCTCCCGAGCATCGCCGCCGGCGCGGTCAACCTGGACCGGGTCGAAGCCGCCGCCGTGGACGGGCACGGGGCCGGGGTGGTGGTGCTGCGCCCGGACGGTCAGGCTCGACCGGTGGCCAGCCAGTCGCGGACCCGAGCCGCGGAGTCGCTGCCCGCGTCGCGGGCGAGGTCGGCGATCGTCACCCGCCGCAGCGACTGCCGCCAGGCGTGGTCGGCCTCGTACATGACCCGGGCGATGCCACACGGGGCGGCGCACGACTCCGGCGGGGTGGCCAGCGGGCCGCGCTGCCGCACCTCGGTGCAGACGAACGCCCCGGCGGGTCCTTCGATCGCCTCGACGACGTCGAGCACGGTGATCTCCTCGGCCGGGCGGGTGAGCAGGTAGCCGCCCGCCTTACCCTGCACCGAGCGTACGAGTCCGGCCCGGGACAGTTCCTGCAGTTGCTTGGCCAGGTAGCTGGGGGAGACGTCGTGCAGCTTGGCGAGCCGGACGGCAGGCACCGGTTCAGTGGCCGCGGTCAGCGCGAAACAGCAGTGCAGCGCCCACTCCACGCCCCCGGACAGCTTCATGCGCTCCATGGTACGCATTCCGGATGAAAACTGTCCGAGTACGGGTGCCGTGGGTCACAGCTGGGCGCCACAGCGGGCCGCCATCACCAGTCGGTCGGCCACCCCCTGCCGGACCCGGGCGTACGCGCCGTCGGCGTCGGCGAGCAGGTGGTCCATCCGCAGCGCCGCCATCGTGCGCACGCCGACGAGGGGCTCCCCGCAGTCGGCGGCCGCCACCGGTGAGCGCGGCCAGCTCGGCGGCTCGGCGCTCGGGCCCGGTCGTCGCGTTGTCGGGCAGGATCCGGCCACCGCTACGCGTATCCCATGGCGGGGATGACATCGGCAAGTGTTCGTTCCAGGAACTCTCGGGTGGCAGGATCGAACTGGTCATCGCGACTTTCCAGAAAGCGCGGGCGGAACGTCGACCTGGTTTCGAAGTCGTCCACACCGAGCAGTTCGAACAGGGCGCGGCGCTGCTCGGGCCAGTCGGCCGCGAGATCCTCGGCCTTCACCTCCACATACCGCCTGCCCGTCAGATCGACCGTGGCCTTCCAGGCGAGCCATCGGGCGTAGACCGGTTCGAGCCATGCGAGCGCGCCGTCGACCGTGGGCGGTGCCCAGGGCTGGTCGACGTGTGACGCGACCACCGAGACCGGGTGGCGCTTGATGTGGACGATGGTCGCCTCGGGCACGAGCTCCCACAGGAAGTCCATGTACAGCAGGTTGAACGGTGTCTTCTCGCACCAGGTCGGCTTTCCCGCCTCGGCGGCCGCGCCGCCGAACATCGTGTCGATGGCGCGCCGAAGGATCTCGAGCAGCTCGCGCCGATCGCTGAAGTACCTGGCGATCGTCTGCCGGGCGTGCTGCGGCTCGAACGGCCCGGCAGGCCAGTCGGCGTGCCCGAACCCCGCCGCGGGCACGGACTGGTCGAACGTGCTCGCGACCAGCTCCGACCACAGCCGTCCCACCGCGTCCCAGTAATACCGTTGGCCGATGGCCTGGGGAACGGTATGGCCACGATCCCTGTCGAGCCTGCCGGGCAGTCGCACCGTCAGGATGTCGCTCAGCCTGCGCAGGGCGTCCTCCCCGACGAAAGGGTCATACCGAATCGTGAGCGCGTCCGCCAGGTCCCGCAGGCCACCCGGATCGACGAGGAACCGGGTCTCGATCGGAATTCTGTGGATCTGCGGATGTTCGCCGAGAATGTTCGCGAGCTGCGATGTTCCCGAACGACCCGTACCCGCTACGAAGATCGGTGAGGGGGCTGACATGCCGCACAGCCAAGTCTCAGCACCGCACCAGCGCAACCGATTTATCCCGCTCACCCGATTCGGCCGATGGAGGTGCTGGTCAGCGGGCCGTCCAGCGCTGGGCGCCGGTGCCGTTGCAGGCGTAGAGCTGTACCAGGGTGCCGTTGGCGGTGCCGCTGGAGGTGACGTCGACGCACTTGCCCGAGGCCTGGTGGCGGATGGTGCCGTCGGCGCCGAAGGTGAAGTGCTGCGCGGCGGTGTTGTTGCAGGTCCAGAGCTGGATCCTGGTGCCGTTGGCCGAGCCGTTGGCGTTGACGTCGAGGCAGCGGGCGCCGTAGACGCGCAGTTCGGCGGAGGCGGTGCGGGTCCAGCGCTGGGCGCTGCTGCCGTTGCAGTCGAAGATCTGGAGCTGGGTGCCGTTGACGGTGCTGCTGTTCGGGACGTCCAGGCAGCGGGTCGACTGGGGGTTGTCCAGCAGTGCCGCCGTCCCGACCGGCGGCGTGGCCACCGGGGTGAGGGCGGCGGGGGCCGACTGCAGCGCGCTGTACCAGCGGGCGGCCATCTTGTCGTAGCCGGCGGCGGTGGGATGCGTGCCGTCGGCCAGGTCGGCGGTGGTGAGCACCGCGTGCATGTCCACCAGGTGGGTCAGGGGCCCCTTCTGCGCGACGATGCCGGGGATGGCGGCGTTGAAGGTCTTGATCCGCGCTTCGTACACCGGGTCGGTCTCCGGGGCGATCTGGGCGACGAACAGCTCGACCAGCGGCGCGTTGACACGGATCCGGTCGATGAGCGCGGACAGCCGGGCGGGGGCGTTGGCCAGGTCGTGGTTCTGGTTCACATCGTTGGTGCCGACGTGCAGCAGGATGGTGCGCGGATTGGCGGCGCGGATCCAGCCGACGACACTGGCGTCGATCTGGTCGATACGCCAGCCGGAGTGGCCTTCGTGGTCGTGGTCGCCCAGCGAACTCGGCCCGTTGGCGGCCGAGCCGACGAAGTCCGCGGTGTAGCCGCCCGCGACCAACCGCTGCCACAGTCCGATGCGGTAGCCGCCGGGCACGTTGAAACCGTCGGTGATGGAGGCGCCCAGCGGCATGATCCGCACACCGCCGTTGGACTCGGCCTGCGCGGGCGTCGCCGCGGCCGGTACCAGCGTGGCGGCCAGGACGATGCCGCAAGCGGCGGCCAGCCGCCTGAGGTTGGTACGCATGACTGCTCCTGTCGTTGACACGGGGTGGCGGGTCCCGGCCGTCGGTGTCGGCGCGGGACCCGGGACGGACGTTCATGGCCTCAGCTGCGGAACCACTTCTGGTTCGCGGCTCCGTTACACGTCCAGATCACAAACTGGGTGCCGTTGGCGGTGCCGTGGCCGAGCGCGTCCAGACATTTGCCGGACCCGACCCCGATCACCGAACCGTCGGACCTGATCCGCCACTGCTGCGCGGTCGATCCGTTGCAGTCGTAGATCTGCACCACGGCGCCGTCGGCGGTGCTGCCGCCCGCCACGTCCAGGCACTTGGTGTCGAAGACCTTGAGCTGGTTGGTGGTGGTGGACTCCCACAGCTGGTTGGTGCCGTTGTTGCAGTCCCACAGCGCGGGCCGGGTGCCGTTGGCCTGGTTTGCGGCGGGCACGTCGACGCACTTGTCCGACTCCTGGCCCCTGAGGATGCCCGGGGCCGCGCCGCGCGCGAACTTCTGGTTGACGCCGCCGTTGCAGCCCCAGAGCACCAGGCCGGCGCCGTTGACCACGCCGTGGTTGACCACGTCCAGGCACTTGCCCGAGCCGCCGTTGACCACCGAGCCGTCGGCGTTGACCGTCCACTGCTGGGCGCCACTGCCGTTGCAGTCCCAGATCTGCACGACCGTGCCGTCGGCGGTGCCGCCGGCGTTGGCGTCCAGGCACTTGGTGCCGTACACCGACAGCGTGCCCTGCGGGGTCGCGGTCCACTTCTGGTTGGCGGCGCCGTTGCAGTCCCACAGGTTGACCGCGGTGCCGTTGGTCTGGCTCGCGGCGGGCACGTCGACGCACAGCCCCGACTCCTGGCCCTTGAGGATGCCGGAGACGTTGCCGGGCCCGTTGGGGGTGACGTTCAGGTTGTCGAACATGTTGGTCTGGTAGCCCACCACGCCGATGCCTACCTGGCCGTAGTTGAACGAGCTGTCGGTCACCGTGGCCAGCGTGCCGTTGTCGACCGAGGCGGTGATCTGGTCGCCGGTGAAGCCGAGTTTCAGGCTGTGCCAGGTGTTGAGGCCCAGCGCCGCGCGGGTGCCGGAGGCCAGCACGGTACGCACGCCGCCGGTGCTGTTGCGCTCGATCGACCAGCCGCCGTTGTTGTTGAGCCGCAGCTGGTAGGCGGCCTGCTTGTACTGCGGACGCAGCTGGGTGTTGGCCCGGCCGAGCAGGGTCACCGTCCCGGCCTGCTGCATGTCCACGTCGAGGCTGACCGTGTAGTTCGACCACGCCGGATCACCGACCAGGGTGTACGCGTCGCTGTCGTCCTGCCAGTTGATCGGCCGGATCGGCGCCACCTGCTGCAGGCACCTGCCGGTGTGGCCCGCCACGCAGTTGCGCACCTCGTACGAGCCCTGCATGTCGGAGAAGTACTTCGCCATGCCGCGCACGTTGTAGGACTCGAAGTTGTCCGCGTACGGCAGCGGCAGCGACGAGGTCGCCGGGGACGTCGCCGTGCCCTTGCCGCCGCCGGAGGTGGTGGTCACCGTGTAGATCCGGTTGGGCTGCAGCGTCAGCGTGTACGCCCCGCCCGACGGGAGAATGTCGGCCTGCCTCACCAGGTGGTCGGCGGTGTTGTTCGAGTTCAGGTCCGTCGACCATACGTGCACCGTGCCGGTGCTGAGCCCACCGGAGACGGTCACGTTCACCGTCTGCGTACCGGGCGAGCCCGCGGTTTCGTAGATCGTCGAGTAGTCGACGTTGTTCGGCGACTTCAACGACACGTAGCTGCCGTTGGCCCGGTTGCCGCCGAGGTAGGCGCTGGCCGAGCTGTTCAGGAACTTCCAGCCGGGCTGGGTGAACTGGGTGACGTGCGCGCTGGCCCACAGGTTGCGACCCAGCCGATACGACCCCGACCAGGGCGATCCCGCGTCCATCAGCCCCACCGTCGGGTACGGCAGGTTCGGGGTGAGCGCCGCGATCAGCGGCCAGTTCATGAACCCGACGATCTGGGCGTCCAGGTACCCGCGCGTGAACGTCCGGATGAACGGGGCCGCGCCGGAGTTGTCGTCCTGCGAACCGAACTCGCTGGCCCACAGCGGCTTGCCGGAGTTCGACGCGTTCGCCGTCGACCCGCACGAGGTCGCGTCGGACAGGTAGCCGCAGACGTAGTGGTTGCCCAGCACGCCGACGGCGTTCTTGAGCGTCGGGTCGTTCGCGAACTCGTCGGCCATGCCCCAGCCGGAGTCGTCGCCGATGATCTGTACCGAGCCGTAGCCCCGATTGTTCAGGGCGGTGCGCAGGTTCTTGTACCAGGTGCTGTCGTGGCCGCGCTCGTTCCAGCCGCCGATGTAGTTGATGTTCAGGCCGTGCTGCTTGGCGCAGTCGAGCCAGGAGATGTCGTAGTCGATCATGTCCTGGGACCAGAAGTTGCCGTTGCCGATCCAGCCCGGGGCGGCCCAGGGCAGCGCGACGAGTCTGATGTTGGGGTTGCGGGCCACGGCCTGCTCGCCCAGCCAGAACTCGTAGCCCACGTTGCAGTTGATGTCGCCGCGTACGTGCTGGTGGCTGGGCTCGGAGCCGTCGGTGGAGTTGGCGTCGCCGCCGATCTCCAGCTTCAGCAGCTGCACCGCCGCGCCGTAGTTGGGCTTGAACAGGTAGTCCAGGATCTGCGAGCGCTGTGCGGCCGGGTAGTCGATCAGCAGCCGCGAGTTGCCGCCGCCGCCGCTGATCGCGCCCATGCCGTCGAACGTGCGCCCGACGACACTGCCGTTGATGTTGGCGGTGGTCGTGGCGGCGCTGGCCGGTGACGCGTTCACGGCCACCGCCGCGGTGGTCGCCAGCGACAGTAGCGCCAGCGTGGCGAGACCGCGCAGCCGGAGCCTGCGCAGGGCAGGGGGATGCATGAGATGACACTCCTTCGATCGGGTGAAGGGGGGCCGGTGGGCGGTCCGGTACGCCGGATCTGAACCGCCCACCGGCGGCTCGGGTGGGTCAGGCGATCGGGGCAAGGCCCTGCTCTGGGCGAAGCTGGTGTCGCGGTCCCACAGCACGATCAGTGGGCCATTCCCGGTGCCGTCAGCGATGACAACGTTGTCAGATGTGAGGTGAAGACGCTGCCTTCCTCTTTTCCGTGAAGGTCGACTGTGGACATCTGTTGGCTTGATGTCCATCTACGAGTGATTGCGTTTGAGCTTGAGGGTCCGTTACGGAGATTCGTCGCCCGTGCGAATTCTGTCAACTCTTGACATTCACACAGTTACATGTCTGCAATAAGGTCCGGGTCCGACCGACAGGTCACCATCGCGGCACCGCGGGCTCCATCGGGGCCGCTACGAGGGTTCGGCGGGGCCCGACTCGGCCACACATGATCAACTCAGCCCTATGTCCACATTGACAACGTTGCCAAGATGGCACAGCTCATCGCCATCGATCGATGCGCGTCCCAAGGAAGGAACCAGCTATGCGACGGAACCTCAGGCGGCTCGGTGCCGCCGGGCTTGGGCTGGCGCTCGCCGCCGGGCTGTCACTGGCGCTCGCCGCCCCGGCGCGGGCCGAGTCCAACGGCGGCGTACGGATCATGCCGCTGGGTGACTCGATCACCGACGGATACAACGTGCCTGGCGGGTACCGCATCGGACTGTGGCAGCGCCTGGCGGCAGGCGGCATCCTGACCGACTTCGTCGGCTCAGGGGTCAACGGGCCATCCAATCTCGGCGACCACGACCACGAAGGCCACTCCGGTTGGCGCATCGACCAGCTCGACGCGAACATCGTCGGCTGGATCCAGGCCGCCAATCCCCGCACGATCCTGCTGCACATCGGCACCAACGACATCGGTCAGGGCTATGACGTGCCCAACGCCCCGGCCCGGCTGTCCGCGCTGATCGACAAGATCCGGGCCAACGCGCCGCTGGTCGAGCTGTTCGTGGCTCAGTTGATCCCTCGCAGCGACGCCAACCAGGAAGCCCAGTCGCAGACGTTCAACGCCGCCCTGCCCGGCATCGTCGCGCAGAAGGGGCCGCGTACCCACCTGGTCGACCTGCACTCCGGCTTCACCACCGCCGACCTGGCCGACGGCCTGCACCCCAACGCGGGCGGCTACGACAAGATGGCCGCCCGCTGGTACGCGGCGATGCAGTCGGTGCCCGGCAGCCTGTCGTCGGTGACCACGCCGCCCGTCGACGCCGCCGCGCTGCTGTCCAACCCGCAGTCCAAGCGCTGCCTGGACGTCTCCGGCGGCAGCACCGCCCAGGGCACCCAGGTGCTGCTCTGGGACTGCCACGCCGGCACCAACCAGCGGTGGACCCGCACCGCCGCCGGTGAGCTGCGCGTCTTCGGCGACCGCTGCCTCGACGTCAACGCCAACGGCACCGCGAACGGCACGAAGATCCAGATTTGGCCCTGCAACAACACCGCGGCCCAGCGCTTCACCTTCAACGCCAACGGCACCATCGTCGGTGTCGGATCGGGCAAGTGCGTGGACGTGACCGGCGGCGCCACCGCCAACGGCACCCTGGTCGAGCTGTGGGAGTGCAACGGCACCGGCGCGCAGCGCTGGTCGGCCCGCTAGCCGACCGCCCGGCGGATCAGTCGGCGAGCAGCCCCCGGCGTGGGGCTGCCGCTCCGGCCCGCCCAAAGTCGGTACGGAGACCTCGTTCGGGTACGTCGGCACCACCGTTCGAGAGCCATCCACCGACCGTTGGCGCGGCGGCCCGATGACCGCCGCGCCGTGGGCGCCGGATCGCTGGTACGTCGCGTCAGCCCGCGCTGCAGGAGACCGTCGGCCAGGTCCAGTTGCCGTTGTGCTGGATGGTGACGCCCCAGTTGTTGCCGCTGCCGTTGGGTTTGGCGACCAGTTGCTGGGCGGTGGGATAGCTGGCGGTGATGTTCCAGGTCGACAGGACCTTGGCGGGAGAGGGGACGTTCATCGTCACGGTCCAGTTGGTGGCGCCGCTGACCGAGACGTTGAGGTTGTACCGGTCGCTCCACTGCTGGCCCGCGGACAGGGTCGCGGTGCAGGTGCCTCCTCCGCCGCCTCCGCCACCGCCACCGCCGCCGGTGGTGCCGAGCGTAATGTTGGAGTTTCCGCTGCTCTGGTAGCCCTCGGTCGCCAGGATCATGTAGTTGAAGGCGCCGAGGCTCATGCCCTTGCCCGCCCACGCGTCGAAGTGGTTGCCGGTGGTGATGGTGCCACCGGTCTTCTTCGACTGCCGGACGCTCCAGTACTGGTTGAACGTCTTGGTGCCCTCGATGGACGGGGCGTTGTACCGCGTCGTCTGGTAGATGTCGTACGTGCCGCCGTCGCTGGTGACGGTGCCCTTGTACGTCCCCGTGGGCCGGTAGGTGCCCCAGTTGTCGACGATGTAGTACTCCACCAGCGGGTTCGTGGTCCAGCCGTAGAGGGCCAGGTAGGCGTTGCCGGACGGGTTGAAGCTGCCGGCGTACGTGACGCCGCGGCGCCCGCCGGTGCTCCAGCCCTTGCCCGCGACGAAGTTGCCGGTGTTGCTCCACGAGGTGCTGTAGTTGCCGCCGGAGCCCAGGTCCATGGAGACGGTGCCGGAGCTGTCGGTCCAGAACGAGTAGAAGTACCCGTTGTTGGTGCCGGTCTGGTTGGAGGTCACGGCCGCGTTCGCGGCGCCGGGCAGCATCGTGGCGGCCGCCAGTGCGGCGGCGCAGGCGGCCCCGAGCAGGCGTATGGCGCGGCCGCGCCGCCGGTTGTCGGGGTGAGCGGGTGTGTCGTGCATGTGTGCTCCCTTCTCGGGACGGCCCCGGCCAGGGCGGGCCGGGCAGCGTGCATCGACCCGGTGGGGCGTCCTCGGCCCGGACGGCGGCCGTGGCGCACCGGGTGCGGCGCGATGGGTGCGGGTCGTGCGGTCGGCCGGGGACGGTGGCGGTTCGAACCGACATCGACAGCGGTGGACGTCTGTCGACGACGTCAGTATTGGTTTTGGCCAACTGACCGTCAACAACTATCGGTAATATTTCGGAAATACGATCTTGATACGGCTACCGCCTGATCGCCATCGCTGCTGGCTGTGCAGGGTGACGATATGTCGATAAGCGACGGTCGACCTCGGAGATTCCCGAGGTGCCGAGCATCACCGGCACATCGGAACCGAAACTTCCGGACGTCTTCCGGCTCGCGGTGCGATACGGCAGCCGGTTAAGTCGGTGGCGCGGCGGACGGGGTCTGACTAGGTTGCCCAGCGTGACACATCTGAGCCCGCTGGGATATGTGCTCGGCCTCCAGGGCGCGGCGCTGCTGCGGGCCATGCGCGAGGGCACCGCCGATCGCGAGTTCGTCGAGGCTCGCATCGCCGAGATCCGCGCACTGCTGGACGAGCCGATGCTGCGGTCCGGCGGAGTGGACGCGGTCGCGGGTGCGATCAGCTCCGCCGAGGTCTACCGCGACTGGGCACCCACCTACGACCAGCCCAACACGATGATCGAGCTGGAACAGCCGGTTGTCCGCCGGATCCTGGACGGCCTGCCCGTCGGCGTCGCGCTGGACGCGGCCTGCGGCACCGGTCGGCACGGGGCGTACCTGACCGAACTCGGCCATCGGATCATCGGCGTCGACGAGTCGCCGGAGATGCTGGCCGTGGCCCGCGAGCGCCTGCCCGAAGCCGAGTTGCACCAGGCGCACCTGGCGCGGCTGCCGCTGCCGGACGACGCCGTCGACACCATCGTGTGCGGGCTGGCGCTGGCGTACCTGCCCGACCTGGGTGTGGTGCTGGCGGAGTTCGCGCGGGTGCTGCGCCCCGGTGGGCATCTGGTCGTCTCGGACGCGCACCAGCTGCTGTCGTACCTGCGGCCGACCCTGCCGCGCGAGCCGGGGCCGGACGGCCGCCCGAGCATCCTGGTCGAGTACCACCGGCCGCTGAGCGCGTACCTGGCCGCGGCGCTGCCGCTCGGGTTCCAGGTGCGTGGCTGCGCGGAGCTGGTCCGGCCGATGACGCTGGGCGAGGCACCGCACGAGCTGCCGTCGCACATGAGCTGGGATCTGCAGCACTGGTGCCCGGAGGCGTCCCTGGCCGCGATCAGCGGCGTGCCGTCGGTGGTGGTCTGGCACTTCCAGCTCGACGCGACGCTCGGGTGACCATAGGCCCGGTGGGCAGGAGGGGCTTTCGGATGGATATGGCGGAACCGTCGGCGGCCGTGCGGCAGTGGCTCGCGCGGGCGTGGTCCGCTGCCACCAGAGTCGCGCTGCTGGCGGGTGGCGAGGACGCCCCGCCCGTCGCGAACCGGCCGGTGTTGGCGCGGGTCGACGATCCGGTGGCGCTGGACCGGTTGCGCCGGTTGACCACGACCGGGACCTTCGCCGGCGACGTCTGCCGCTGCCCCGGAGACCTCACCATCGCCCTGTACGGCGAAGACGGCGCCCTGCTCGGCGCGGCGACCGTGCACGGCGACCGGCTGTCGTGGGAGCGCGGGCGCTTCGGCGACGACCTGGTGCTCGCCGACCCGGTGCGGCTCGAACTGTACTTTTCGGAACTGGGGATACGAGGAACGGCCAGGGCGCTGCTCGGCTGGATGATCTCCGCCCTGGACCTGGACGAGGGCGAGATCCAGTTCCGTCCCGCCGGAGACGTCGCGGCGATGGCGGCCAACCGCGTTCCGGCCGCGCTTTCGGCGCAGTTGCTGAACCTGTCGGGACCGGCCGCCGGAGACGCGGCCGAGGACACGGTGGACCGCCTGTTCGATCGGCTGCGGCGGTCGGTTCCGGACCACGCCGTGGCGGCGCGCGCCCTGCTGGGCTGGCTGGGTTCGACGACCTGGCCGGGGGAGGCCCTCTCCGGGGACGGTCTGCTGGCGCGGCGGCTTCTCGCCAGGCTGGACCCGGCCGTGGTCGTGGGCCAGTTCCCGACGCTGGTCGAAGCACCGGAGGTCATGGGCGCGTTGGTGTTCGCGGCGTTCGCCGATGACGACGTCGCGCTCCTGGCGGGGCTGAGACCCGCGATCGTCGGGATTCTGGCGCCGATCCGTTGACCGGGCCCGGGGCCGGTCGGCTCAGTGGTCGGCGGGTGTCGCGGGCAGCGCGGAGACGGCGGCATGCAGTGCGTCCAGGCCGGGATGGCGCAGGGTGCGCCGCCACATCATCGCCCAGGCGAAGACGGCGTCCGGCTCGGCCAGCGGCCGCAGCACCGCGTCGGGCGGCACGGCCGTGGTCGCCAGCGCGAGGATCGGTGCGTCGCGTTCCCGCAGGTGCCGGGCGAGCTCGTCGGCGCCGTACACCTGCGGGTGTGAACTCTGCAGCGACAACCCGACCGGCGCGAGCAGGCGGCTGACCAGGTCGTCCCAGGCCGGGCTGACCTGGCTGCCCGCGCGTACGCACAGCCGGGTGCCCGGCAGCGCGGTCAGCGGGACGGCGTCCAGCCGTGCCAGCGGGTGGTCGGCGGGCAGCAGCACGGCCAGCGGTTCGTGCCACACCGTACGGCCGGCCCACTCGGTGCCGTCGGCCTGCCGCAGTCCGAACCGGACGTCGGCGGGCTCGTGGTGGAACCTGGCGAAGAACTCCACCTGCGGGGCGAGTCCTCGCGCCGCGTCCAGGATCCGGGCGGGCAGCAGGTCCGGCCCGCACACGTCGACGACCAGCGCCGCCCGTTCACCGCGTACCTCGCGCAGCATCCGGTCGTGCAGGGCGACCAGTTCGCGGGCGTAGTCGAGCAGAGTCCGCCCCGCCGGGGTGAGCGCCACCCGCCGGGTGGACCGAACCAGCAGCGGGGTGCCGATCCGGGTCTCGAGCTGCTGCACCTGGCGGCTGAGCACCTGCTGGGCGACGAACAGGCGCTGCGCGGCGCGGGTGAAGTTCAGCTCCTCGGCGACGGCGAGGAAGTGGCGCAGCAACCGGATGTCGAGGTCGATGGACATCCGTCATTGGTAGCAATTTACAACGCGGATGTGTAGATCATGAAGCAACAGGTGTTGGATCTTGCGTTACGTTCGGCGCGAGCATCGACGGTATGGGTCAGCGCACCGTCATCTCGCTCCACTATCTGCTCACCGGGGTGCTCACCGCGCTGTGGGGCGCGACCCTGCCCGCCAACGACGCCCGGCTCGGCCTCGGGCCGGGGCGGATCGGCGCGGTCCTGTTGCTGCTCGGCGTCTGCGGGGTGGTCGCGATGCCGGTGGCGGGGCGGCTGGCGGGCCGCTGGACCGAGCGCCGGATGCTGCGGACCGCCGCGCCCCTGTGCGCGGCCGCACTCGCCGGACCCGGCCTGTCGGGAACGTATCCACTGCTCATGGCGTCGGTCGTGCTGCTCGGCCTGTGCCTGGGCGCGCTCAACGTGATGCTGAGCGTGTACGCCGTGGCGGTGGAGCGCCGCGCGGGTCGCCCGATCATGTCGACGCTGTACGGCGTGTGGACCCTCGGCGCGGTCGGCGGCGGCGCCGCCACGTCGCTGCTGCTGTGGTCCGGAACGGATGTCTCGCCGCTGCTGGTCGCGGCGGCGACGTTGCTGGCTGTGCTGTTCGTCGCGGTGGGGCGCCGGCTGGGTCCCGCCCACGCGGCGGCGGTGGGTTCCGACGCACCTCGGGCGGCAGGCGGGGCCGGAACCGGGATGATCGTCCTGCTCGGGGTGGTCGGCGCGGCGGCGTTCATCACCGAGGGCGCCGCCACCGACTGGGCCGGGCTGCACGCCTCCCGGGTCCTGGGCGCCGACCCGGGCACCGCGTCGCTGGTCTACACGGCGTTCTTCGCGGCGATGACGGTGGCCCGTCTCGCCGGGGACGCGGTCCGCGCGCGGATGGCGGCTCCGGCGCTGCTGCGCCGGGCGGCCCTGGTGACCCTCGGTGGATACGCGCTGGTACTGGCCAGCCCGGCCGCCGACGCGGCTCGGATCGGCCTGGCCATGGCCGGTTGGGCACTGACGGGTGTCGGCATGTCGGTGGTGTGGCCGGTGGTGTCGGCCGCGGCCGGGGCGGCCGGGCTCGCCGACGCGCGACAGCTGTCCCTGGTCACGACGATCGCCTACACCGGCGGCCTGATCGGCCCGGCCGTGATCGGTGCGTTCGCCGCGGCCACCTCGCTGCCGCTCGCGCTGCTGATCCCGGCGCTGCTGGTGCTGGTGGTGGCGGGTTCGGCGCCGCTGCTGGCGCCGGCCCTGTCGCCGCAGGTGGCGGCGTGAGCTGGGCGGTTATCCACAGCC
The DNA here is from genome assembly GCF_019083965.1 of Catellatospora tritici. GTDB lineage: Bacteria > Actinomycetota > Actinomycetes > Mycobacteriales > Micromonosporaceae > Catellatospora > Catellatospora tritici. The sequence goes on along the minus strand of NZ_JAHRCY010000026.1, from coordinate 34,246 downwards.
GCGTTTTCCGGTTCGTCAGGGTCGGCACCTAGGATCGACGGGTGCGTGATGCGGCAGAGGTGCTGAGCAGGGTCTTCGGGTACGACAGCTTCCGCGGCGCCCAGGCCGACATCATCGACCATGTCATCGGCGGCGGCGACGCGTTGGTGCTGATGCCCACCGGCGGCGGCAAGTCGCTGTGTTACCAGATCCCGGCCCTGGTCCGTCCAGGCGTCGGCGTGGTGATCTCGCCGCTGATCGCGCTGATGCAGGACCAGGTCGACGCGCTGCGGGCGCTGGGCGTGCGGGCCGGGTTCCTCAACTCGACCCTCGACCTCGACGAGCGCAGGGTGGTCGAGGCGGAGTTCCTGGCCGGGGAGATCGATCTGCTCTACCTCGCGCCCGAGGGCCTGGCCTCCGGCTCGGCGCTGCGGCTGCTGGAGCGCGGCAAGATCTCGCTGTTCGCCATCGACGAGGCGCACTGTGTGTCGCAGTGGGGCCACGACTTCCGGCCCGACTACCTGGCCCTGTCGGTGCTGCACGAGCGGTTCCCGGACGTGCCGCGCATCGCGCTGACCGCGACCGCGACGACGGCCACCCGCGACGAGATCGCGACCCGGCTCAACCTGACCGAGGCCAGGCTGTTCGTCTCCAGCTTCGACCGGCCCAACATCCAGTATCGGATCGTGCCCAAGAACAACCCGGCCAAGCAGCTGTTGGAGCTGCTGCGCGAGGAGCACCCGGGCGACGCGGGCATCGTCTACTGCCTGTCGCGGGCATCGGTGGAGAAGACGGCGCAGTTCCTGGTCGACAACGGCATCCCGGCGCTGCCCTACCACGCGGGGCTGGACGCGCGCACGCGCGCGGCGAACCAGTCACGGTTCCTGCGCGAGGACGGCCTGGTCATGGTCGCCACGATCGCGTTCGGGATGGGCATCGACAAGCCCGACGTGCGGTTCGTGGCCCACCTCGACCTGCCGAAGTCGGTCGAGGGCTACTACCAGGAGACCGGCCGGGCCGGGCGCGACGGGCAGCCGTCCACCGCGTGGCTGGCATACGGGCTGCAGGACGTGGTCCAGCAGCGCAAGATGATCGACAGCTCGGAGGGCGATCTCGCCTACCGGCGCGGGTTGGCCGCGCACCTGGACGCGATGCTGGCCCTGTGCGAGACCGTGCGGTGTCGCCGCGGCCAACTGCTGGCCTACTTCGGTCAGCCCAGTGGTGCGGCCTGCGGCAACTGCGACACCTGCCTGAACCCGCCGCAGACCTGGGACGGCACCGTCCCGGCGCAGAAGTTGCTGTCGACGGTGCTGCGGCTGCAGCGTGAGCGCAACCAGCGGTTCGGCGCCGGACAGTCGATCGACATCCTGCTCGGCCGCGAGACCGACAAGGTGCGCCAGCACCGGCACCAGGAGCTGTCGGTGTTCGGCATCGGCAACGACCTGAGCGAGTCGGAGTGGCGCGCGGTGGTGCGTCAGCTGCTGGCCCAGGGGCTGCTCGCGGTCGAGGGGGAGTACAGCACGCTCGTGCTGACCGACGCCTCGGCCGAGGTGCTGGGGCGCCGCCGCGACGTGCAGATGCGCCGCGAACCGGAGCGGGCGGGCCGCTCCGGTGGCGGTTCGTCGTCGGGGCGCAAGGCCGCCGCGGCCGTGGCCGAGCTGCCCGCGCAGGCGGCGCCGCTGTTCGAGAAGCTGCGCGCCTGGCGGGCAGCCACGGCCAAGGAGCAGGGCGTGCCCGCGTACGTCGTGTTCCACGACGCGACCCTGCGCCAGATCGCCACCGACGTGCCGACCAGCCTCGCCGAGCTGGGCCGCATCAGCGGCGTCGGCGAGAACAAGCTCGCCAAGTACGGCGAGCAGATCCTGCTCGCCCTTACGGAGTGACGGCGATGTTGGTCAGGCCGCTGGTCGCGTTGGTGACGGTGTTGGAGCCGTAGACGACGTTGAGGTTGCCCGCGCACTTCGACGTCGACGTGATCTTGATGGCGTACTGGCCGACTCCGCCGAGGTCGGAGGTGTTGGCGCGCCAGATGTTGCCGCAGCCGTTGAGGAACGACGGGGTGGTGGCCGGATTGTGCGTCTCGTACCCGTTGACGAAGGTGCCCGGCGCGGCGAACGTGCCGGTGTTGCCCTCGATCAGGTAGCCGATGCCCTTGACGTCGATCCAGGAGTCGGCCGAGTTCTGGCCGGAGATGCCCTGGCCGTTGAAGGTGTTGCCGCGGATGATCCCGTCGAAGGTGCCCTCCTTGACGTCGATCAGCTCGGCGGCGACGTTCGGACCGATCCGGTTGTTGAGCACCTGCACCCGGTCGGAGCGGTCGACGCCGCCGGAGTTGCCGTGGCAGTCCCAGTTCGACCCGGCCGACCCGAGGTACACGCCCTCGCCGTAGCCGGGCTGGACCAGGCCGGTGTACTCCACGACCGAGTTGCGCAGGATGCCGTCGGCCGAGGAGCGGCGGAAGTGGATGCCCTCGTCCTCGGTGTGGTGGACGTAGACTCCGTCGATGACGACGTGGTGGGAGTTGTCCAGCACGATGCCCTTCTTCGACTCCGCGACCGTGAACCCGGTGAGGTTCCAGTACGGCGCGCCGTACAGCCACAGGCCGTAGCCGGAGTCCCAGCCCGCGGTGGGCGCGGGGCAGGACGGAGCGGTGCCGCTGGGCCCGTCGTTGATCAGGATCGCGGTGCGCGGCCCGGTCAGCGTGATCGGCGCGGTGGCGGTCCCGGGCCGCTGGGTGGCGAACGCACCCCGGTACGTGCCCGGCGCCAGCCGGATCGTCTGCCCGGGGGTGGCCGCCGCCAGCGCGCTGACCAGCTGCGCCGCCGTGGCGACGTCGACGATCGGCCCGGATGGGCTGGTCGACGGAGACGGGTTGGGCGAGGCCGACGGACTGGCCGACGGCCTGGGGGACGCCGACGGGCTCGGCGACGCAGACGGGCTCGGCGACGCCGACGGGCTCGGAGACGCCGACGGACTCGGGGACGCCGACGGGCTGGGAACGGTGCCGCCGGCGCAGGGCGCGCCATTGACCGTGCAGTTCAGCGGAGTGCCCCGCCCGGCGGCGTTGAAGCCGAACGTCTGCGCCGCCCCGGGGTTGACGGTTCCGTTCCAACTCAGGTTGACGAACTTGTAGTGCTGGCCGGTCTGGGTGCGGGTCGCACTCCACGAGGAGCTGACCGTGGTGCCGGCGGGCAGGTCGAACTCCACCGTCCAGCCGGTGGCGGCCGCGTCACCGCTGTTGCTGACGGCGACGTCGGCACCGTACCCGGTGTCCCACACGCTGACCTGCGTGATCGTCGCGGTCAGCCGGGGTGCCGCAGCGGCCGCCGGGGTGCTCAGCAGGGCCGGTATCACTGCCGCGAGCAGGGTGGCCACCGCACCCGCGGCGGCCAGCAGGGGTCTGCGCATCGACTGGCTCCTTTTAGGAAGGATAGTTTACCGTTACATGGAACCTCCTCGGACCGCCAAAGCCAAGAGTGATCGTCTGACCGCTTCCGCCGCAGGCACGAGGGCGGCACACTTGACGGCGACCGGGTACGGTCATGTTCCAGCTGAGAAGGAGGGCCATGTCTGTGCTGCCCGCGGGCACCGCTGCCGACCTGATGCAGCTGCTGACCCAGGCCGAACGGCTGCTGTCCCGGCACGTCGCGGGCATCCTGCGCGAGGAGGGCTGCTCGGCCGAGGCGTGGCGGGTGCTGCACCTGCTGGCCGAGGGTGGCGGACGGCCGATGACCGAGGTGGCCGACCGTTCCTTCCTGCCCCCGGGCACCCTCACCAAGGTCGTCGACCAGCTCGTCGAGCTGGGCCTGGTGTACCGGCGCATCGACCCGGCCGACCGGCGCCGCATCCGCGCCTTCCTCGCCCCGCGCGGCCGGCAGCTGCACGCGCGCATCGCCGAACGGATCGAGGCCGACGTCGCCGAACTGCCCGTGCCCGGCGCCGACCGGGAGCACCTGGCCGCGCTGCTGCACGCCCTGTCCCAGGCGATGACCACGACGCCGGTGGCGGCGTGAGCACCGCGACCCGGCAGGCCGCCGCCGAGGAGTTCGAGCCGCGGATCACCGACCTGGTCGCGCGGATGACCCCGGCGGAGAAGGCCGCGCTCTGCGCGGGCAGCGACTTCTGGCACCTGTACGGCGTGCCGCGCCTCGACGTCCCGCCGATCATGGTCGCCGACGGGCCATACGGCCTGCGCAAGGAGCACGACGGCAGCGACGTCGACGGCAAGAGCGAACCGGCCACGTGCTTCCCCACCTCCTCGGCGCTGGCCGCGACCTGGAACCCGGACCTGATCGAGCGGATCGGCCAGGCCCTCGGCGACGAGGCCCGCGCGGGCGGCGTCAGCGTCCTGCTCGGCCCCGGCGTCAACATCAAGCGCAGCCCTCTGTGCGGCCGCAACTTCGAGTACTTCTCCGAGGATCCGCTGCTGGCCGGGGTGCTGGGTGCGGCCTGGATCCGGGGCGTGCAGAGCCGGGGCGTCGGCGCCTCGCTCAAGCACTTCGCCGCCAACAACCAGGAGCGGCGCCGGTTCAACATCGACGCCACCGTCGACGAGCGGGCCCTGCACGAGATCTACCTGACCGCGTTCGAGCACGCCGTCACCCAGGCGCGGCCGTGGACGGTGATGTGCGCGTACAACCGGCTCAACGGGGTGCACTGCAGCCAGCACGAACGGCTGCTCACCGGGGTGCTGCGGGAGCGGTGGGGCTTCGACGGGGTGGTCGTGTCCGACTGGGGTGCCGTGGACGAGCGGGTGCCCGCACTGGTCGCGGGCCTGGACGTCGAGATGCCCGGCTACGGCGGCCACAACGACCGGCTCATCCTCGACGCCCTCGCCGACGGCAGCCTGCCCGAGGCGGTCCTGGACCGTGCCGCCGCGCGGGTGCTGACCCTGATCGAACGGACCGCACAGGTCCGGGCGGGTGGGCACGACTACGACCGCGACGCCCACCACACGCTGGCCCGTCGGGCCGCCGCCGAGGGCACGGTGCTGCTCAAGAATGAGGGCGGGCTGCTGCCGCTGGTCCCGCGGGGCAGGATCGCGGTCGTCGGCGCGTTCGCCAAACAGCCCAGATTCCAGGGCGCGGGCAGCGCCGGGATCAACCCGCACCGCGTCGACGACGCGTACACCCGCATCTGCGAGCTGGCGGGGGAGCAGGTGGCGTACGCGCCCGGGTACCACCGCGACCGCGGCGACGTCGACGAGGAACTGCTCGCGCAGGCCCGCGCCACCGCCCGCGACGCCGACGTGGTGCTGGTCTTCGTGGGCCTCACCGAGGGGTACGAGACCGAGGGCCTCGACCGCACCCACCTGGCCCTGCCCGCCGCCCACGACGCCCTCGTGCACGCCGTCACGGCCGTACACGAGCGGGCGGTGGTGGTGCTGGCCAACGGGGCGCCGGTGGAGATGCCCTGGCTGCGCGGCGTGCCCGCCGTGGTCGAGGGCTACCTCGGCGGGCAGGCGGGCGGCAGCGCGGTCGCGGACGTGCTGTTCGGCGCGGCCGAGCCGGGCGGGCGCCTGGCCGAGACGTTCCCGCACCGGTGGGAGGACAACCCCACCCACGCGATCCCCGACGCACCCGCGGTCACCGAGTATCGCGAGAGCGTCTACGTGGGCTACCGCTACTACGACAGCGCGCACGTGGACGTGATGTTCCCGTTCGGGCACGGGCTGTCGTACACGACGTTCGCCTACTCCGGCCTGACGCTGAACGAGACGGTGGTCGAGGCCGGGGAGCCGGTCGAGGTGAGCGTGACCGTCACCAACACCGGCGAGCGCGAGGGCAGCGAGGTCGTGCAGGTGTACGTGCACGACAGCGCGTCCACGGTGTTCCGGCCACGACAGGAGCTGGCCGCCTTCGCCAAGGTGCGGCTGCGCCCCGGCCAGTCCGAGCAGGTCACGATGGTGCTGGACCGGCGCGCGTTCGCCTTCTACGACCCCGCTCGTCGCGACTGGTGCGTCGAGGCGGGGCAGTTCGAGATCCGGGTCGGCTCGTCCTCACGCGACATCCGCGCCGAAGCGCTGGTCGAACTCACCGGCGGCGACCCCGCGCCCGAGCCGGTCAACTACCCGCTGCCCGCGCCGGGGCAGGAGTTCGACCGCGCCGCCTTCGCCCACCTGTACGGCCGCCCGCTGCCGGACAACACCGCCGACCAGCCGGGCGCGTTCACCCTGAACACGCCCCTGGCCGACATGCGTTCCTCGGCGGTGACCCGCACGCTGCAGTATGTCGCCCGCCGCAAGTCCCGCCAGGTGATCGCCGACCCGACCAGCCCGATGGCCTACCTGGTCGCCGCGATGCTGGACGAGATGCCGCTGCGGATGCTGGCCCTGGGCACCCGGGGCGCCGTCGGCCGTCATGTGCAGCAGGGCCTGCTCGACCTGATCAACGGCAAACGGCTGCTTGGGCTGCGCAGATTGTTGGGCTCACGCCGTACCGGCCGACGCTAGGAAGTCCCGGCGCCCGCGGTTCGCGGTGCTCCCGCCCGAGCTGGGGAGCACCGTTCGCGGAAACCGGTCAGGTCAGGTCAGGCACTTCGCGCCGGAGACGCCGATGGCGAGTTCCATGCCGGACTCGGCCAGCACGCTGACGGAGTTGACGTCGCCGGAGTAGGCGACTTCGGCCGCGGCATCGCAGAGCCGCTGGGCAGCGGCGGCGTCATTGTCGCCGAGAGTGGTGGCGACCACGACCGAGGTGCACTGGCCCTGTACGACGACCGATCGGACCTCGGCACTCTTCAGATGATCCTTCACCCGGTCTCCGGCCCCGGCGCAGGAGTCCGGCGGCGATGCCGGTGTCGACCCGCTGGTGACCGCCGACGGCGGCGGGGCGGCGTGCCCGCCACAAGCGGTCAGGCAGGAGGCTGCGCAGAGGAGCAGCGCAGCGAGAAGGGGAGTGGTTCGTCTGCCGATTCTCATGCGGCCACCGTTTCTGGAAGTGTGATGTGTGCGGACTGGAGACCTGATGGCGTCACGGTGCTGTCGCCGTGATGAGCCAGAGCCCAGCCGGTAGCCGGTAGCCGGACTGCGGTTGCCGGAATCGGGCGAGCAGCCCGGCCGTCGCGACCCGGGCGGCCGCCTGCTGCGGCGGCGGTGCCGCCCGGTACGCGGCCCCGGCAGGTCCGATCTCGATCAGCCATTCGGCCACGGTGTCGGGCTCGTCGGGTACGGCCATGACCACGTCATGCGGTTCGACCACGACGGCGTCGAAGCCTGACGCGGTGAGGATCCGGCCTACCCGTGCCGGGTCGGCGAACGCGAACGGGCCGGGTTCGTCGCCGACCGGCAGCGGCGGCAGCGCCGCCACGTGCGGCGCGGCACCGAGCACGGCCAACGGCAGCCACGAGTTGGCCCGGCCGTCCCGGAAGACGGTCGCAGCCAGCCGCCCGCCAGGACGCAGCATCCGCCGGATGTTGGCGCAACCGGCGACCGGGTCGGCCAGCAGCATCAGCGCCATCCGGGAGTACGCCGCGTCGAACGGTGCCCCGGGAAGGTCCTCGACCGTCTCGACGTCGGCGGCGGCGAACCGCAGCACGGGGTGGTGGTCGGGGGGAAACCGGGTGGACGCCGCGGCCACCATGGACTCCGCCAGGTCCACGCCGAGCACCGCGCCGGTCGGCCCCACTGCGGCCGCCAGTTCGGCGGTGGTGCCGCCGCAACCGCAGCCGACGTCGAGGACGTGCTCGCCGGGCCGCGGATTCAGCCGGGTCAGGGCGACGGCGCCGAGCGGGTGCCCGAGGTCATCCTGGCGGTCGGCGTGCCGGATCCAGCCGGGCGCGGCCTGTGTCCAGAACGCGCTGCCGCGGGCGCGCAGCCCGGCGATGTCGGCCATCAGAACGGCAGCTCGGCGCCGTCGACGGTCATCGCCCGGAAGCCGGCGCTCTTGCCCGCGTCGAAGTCCTCAGACTGAGCGGCCAGGCCTGCGGCTCGCATCAGCCGCTCGGCCTGGAAGCGCCGGAAGGCCGCCTCGTCCTGCCAGACGTTGATGATCCGCCAACCGTCCTCGGTGGGCCCGGCGACGTGGGCCAGCAGACCCGGCGGGCGGTCCGGTCCGAGATGCTGCTCGACCAGCTTGTATTCGGCCTCGCTCACGCCAGGCATCTCCTGCAGCACACCGAACGGCATGCGATCACATCCTTTGGATAGAGTTAAGCTCTATCCAATAGAGCACTACAGTGAGGCGGTGGCTGTCAAGAGGCGATACGAGTCGGAGCGGCGACAGGAACAGGCCCGCCAGACCCGGCGCGCGATCCTGGACGCGGCCGGCCGGCTGTTCGTCGAGTCCGGCTACGCGGCAACCCCGCTGACCGCGATCGCCACTGAGGCCGGCGTGGCGGTCCAGACCGTTTACGCGGTGTTCGGCAGCAAGCGCCAACTGCTGTCCGATCTGGTCGACGTCACGATCGCCGGCGACGATGAGCCGGTGGCGCTGCCTGACCGCCCCTTTGTGGCCGAGATCCAGGCTTTGCCCGACCCGCGCGCCAAGCTCATCCGCTTCGCTCGGCATCTCGCCGAGATCCACGAGCGCAACGCCGCTGTGATGGTCGCGCTGGCGGGGGCGGCCACCGCGGATGCCGACGCCGCCGCCATCTGGCGTAAGAACGTCGAGGAACGTCGGCACGGCATGGGCATCTTCGCCGCAGAACTCGTCGCGACAGGCGCGGTACGCCCCGAGCACGACGTCGACAGCGTCGCCGATGTGCTCTGGCTGGCGATGGACGTGCGCAACTACGACTGGCTGGTACGCACGCGCGGCTGGTCGGCCGAACGGTTCCAGCGCTGGTACGTCGACACGGTGAGCGCCGCGGTACTGCGGTGAACCGCGTCGGGCCGCCCCTTGCGGCGCTCAGCCGAACGTGCTCCTTCGGTTCCCGTTCGCGGCCGAAGTAGGTTCCGCGCCCGCACCGGTTCTGTCGGGCCGGGTATTCCACACGCGATGTGAACGGCCGCCGCGAACCATTGTCGATCCTTGTTGCCGGTGGTGTGCCGGTCTGATGCCGACTCCTTTCCTGGTGAAGGGCAGGCGCTTCCTGGAAATTGGAATGCATAAGCGATTCCAATTGAGACAGGAGAAAGCAATGCGACTCCCGACCGGACGGATCACCCGAGTCATCGCCATCGCGCTGATCGCTCTCACCGCATCGACCGCAAGCGCCCTGGGTGCCGCCACACCAGCATCCGCCGGGGAGCTCGGCTACGAGTTCCAGTGGCAGCAGAACGGCTACTACTGCGGCCCGGCCGCGACCCGGATCGCGTTGACCGCCCGCGGCTACTACTACACGCAGGACTACATCGCCAGCCAGCTCGGCACGACCACGAACGGCACCAACTCGGCCGCCGACACCACCCGGGTGCTCAATTCGCTGGGCGGCACGGGTTTCTACGAGACCAAGTGGATTCCCGGCAACTCGGCCACCCAGGCTGAGATCAACCGCCTGCAGTGGGACGTGGTCTACGACATCGACCGCAACTACCCGCTCGTGGTCAACGTCGTCGGCTCCGCCATGGACACCGACGGCGACTGGCACACCTACTCGGGCGGGCACTACCTGGCCGTGACCGGCTACAGCAACGACGGCTGGACGGTGAAGATCGCCGACTCGGCCGACGCCAACGGCTACGGCTGGTACTGGATGTCGACCGACCGCCTCGCGCACTGGATCGCCCTGCGCGGTTACTCCGCCTGACACGCAAGCACCAGCGGCCGCGCAGTCACTGCGCGGCCGCTAAGCCGTGTCCGGCGCCTGATGGTCGCGACCTCCAGCTGGCCGGAGCGCCGATCAGCCAGGCGCATCCGAACGGAACCGCTCCAGCAACTTGCGAGCGCGGGGGTGGCCGCAGTCGGCCAACTCCTGCAGCGCCGAGGCCGCCGCGACGGAGTCGCCAGGCTCGCCGAGAAGCCGCGCAAGGCACCGCAGCGCCAGATCGTCTCCGTCGGCAGCCCGCCTACGCAGGCCGTTTACGTCGTGGTGGTCGAACAGCCACCAGTTGAGCTGCTTGCCGGCGCCCCGGTCCCCCGAGTCCGCCAACCGGCGCAACTCGTCGACGCGATCCGCTTCGCGCAGCACGGACAGGATGCGCGAATGCGCGCCATGCTCATAATCGGGATGTTGGCGAAGGCTATCCAGGACCTCCAGCGCCGCATCCACCCGCCCCTGCCGGACCAGTAGCGCGGCCAGCCAAGACGTCGCCCAGGGAAACTCCACCGACTCCTGCCGCAGCTGCGCCTCGGCCTCGCGCCTCACCAGCAGCTGCATCAAGGTCACGAACGCGCGACCGTCGCCGTCGCGAGCGAGTTCACGCAGATCATCCAGCCGGTGATCGTCGACCAGAATCCCGATCAACCTGACGAACGCGCACAGGTTGCCCCGATCGACCTCCGCGCGAAGCTCGCCCTCACGGTCGGGCTCTGCCAGGCCGGCCAGCAGCAGATCGCAGGCCGCGTACTCCTCGACCGAATCGTGTACGTAGTACCGGCGGTAATACGACCAACCCGCCCACTGGTCAGCTCGCTCCTGATCATCAATATGCAGCGCGGGGATCTCCACCGCCACAGTGTCACCCGTGGCGGTCTACGGAGGTGTCACCGGCCGACGACTGTCGGACCCTTGTCCTCCGCGAACACGGTATGGCCGGTGCCGCGCGGCTCGACGGCGGCCTGATGGCCGACCACGGCGGCGGTGAGGATCAGGGCCTGAGCCGCTACGACGATGCCCGACACCAGGATCAGTTTGCGCTTCATGACGGCTCCCGCGGTGAGTGCGTTTCGGATGGCCTCACGTTCGCGGGCACCGTTCCCGAACCGGTCCCGTCGCATTCCCGAAGTTGCCGGTATCGGCGGGAACGAGCCATCGGCGCAGCTCAGAGCTGCCGTTTGGTTGCCGGTTACGCGGGTCAGGCGGCGGGGCGGCAGGAGAGGATCTGCGGGCGTGCGGCGGTCACCGCGACCACCGTCACCGCCGGACCCGTCTCGTGGCCCAGCTGGTCGAGCCGACCGCGGACCGCGGACCGGATGGAGGCGAGTTCGGCCTCGCCGAGTTCGGCCGGGTGGAGCGTGCCGTCGGGAGTCGTGACGCTGATCGCGACCACCTGGTGCATGCCGTCGGTGGTGGCGGTCTCGACGCGATAGGTGCTCACGTGTGGTCTCCCGGCTCAGGTGCGGAACGCGGCATGCGCGTCTCGACGACACGAAGGCCGACGACGCGTGGTCGTCACCTGCCAGCTTCCCGGGACGACCCGCACCGGACCAGGAAATCGGGCGGCAATCAGGCGGCAGCTCACGCCGAGGTCGGCTGACGGCGACGCCGGTCGCGTGGAATGTCCAGCGACGCGAAGACCGCCTCGGCGTCGACGTTGAAGGCGCCGGCGGCATCGCGATCGCCGAGTTCGTGGGCAGCCGCGGCCATACCCGCCAGCGCGTACGCCTCCTCGACCCGGAACTTGACCGCGACGGCCGTCTCGTACGCCCGGGTGTGCAGGTGCAGTGCCGCCTCGGCGTCCCCACGGGCGAACCGCAGCCGCCCGAGCAGGTTCTCGACCTTGGCGCGCCGGAGCGGGGAGGCGGTCCGGCCCGCGGCTTCGGCCGCCTGCTCGGCGTACCCGGCCGACGCTCGCGGATCGCCACGCCGGTGGGCGACCTCGGCGGACAGCGCCAGTGTCAACGCCACCTGACCGGCCTCCCGGCTCTCGTCACACGACAGCCGGGCTTCGGCCAGGGACAGCTCGGCCAGTTCCACCTCACCCAGGCCCAGCCGTGCCGCGGCCAGGTCGGTCAGCGCGACCAGGGCCGATTCGTGCCTGCCCAGGCCGCGGATGAGCTCGACCGCCTGCGCGGCGGCGTCGGCGGCTTCCGGATAGCGGCCCCACTGCTCGTAGAGTGCGCTCAGCACGGTCAGGCTCTCGGCCGCGGCTCTGGGCGTACGCAGCTCGTGCTCCAGCGCGATCGCCGCGAGCAGGTGCTCCAGGGCGGCGGTGAAGTCGCCCAGCAGGCCCTTGTAGAGCCCGAGGGTTCCCTCACAGTGAGCCTGGGTGCGCTGGTCACCGGCCCGCACCGCCAGTTCGAGGCCCTCGGCGGCGACGGCGACGCCCTCGTCGAAGCGTCCCAGCTTCCAGCAGGCGACCCCGTGGTTGGACAGACTCATCCCCAGGATCCCGGCGTCGCCGAGGTGGCGCGCGGCGGCGACGCCCGTCCGGGCGAGTTCGGCGAACTCGTCGAGGTATCCGCAGGCGTTCAGGTAGAAGGCCACATCCCGGCTCAGGAACACGGCGTGCTGGAAGAGGCTTTCCTTCACCGCCAGGTCGACCACGGAGACGAGCGTGATGTGCTCGCGGCCGAACCACGTCTGTGCCTGGTCCGCGTCGCCGAACCCGGGCGCGGGGGCGGTGGACGCCTCGACACCGGTCGGTCGGTGGCTGCGACCCGGGAACAGGAGGGCGCAGGCCGCCCCCGTCGCCGCCAGATAGTGCGTCACCAGGCGGCGCACCGCCTCGGTGCGGCTGTCGTCGGGCAGTTGCCGCAGGTTGCCGCGCGCGAAGCTGCCGACCAGGTCGTGGTAGGCGTAGCGGGCGAACTCCGGCTGATGCACGAGATGCGCGTCGAGCAGCCGCTCGAGCTGCTCCTCGGCGTCGTCGGGCGCCAGGCCCAGCATGGCGGCGGCGGAGTCGACGTCGATCTCGCGGCCCGGGTGGATGGACAGCAACAGGAACGCGGTGCGGCCCGCCTCGGGCAGCGCCTGGTACGACAGCCACAGCGCGCTGGCCACGCCACGCTCGCCCGAGCTGAGCTCCCGAAGCTTGCGGTCCTCGTCCCGCAGCCGTTCGACCAGATACTGCACGGTCCACAGCCGCCGGTTGCGCAGCCTGGCCGCCGCGATGCGCAGCGCCAGCGGCAGGTGCCCGCACAGTGCGGCCAGCTCGGCGGCGGCCGCGGGCTCGGCCTCGATCCGCTCGGCGCCGAGCAGTTCGGTGAGCAGCGCCAGGCTCTCGTCGGGCGCCAGTACGTCGATCGAGATCCACTCCGCGCTGTCCAGCTCCGTCAGCCTCGCCCGGCTCGTCACCAGGACCAGACAGCCTGCCGATGTCGGCAGCAGTCTGCTCACCACGGCGGGTTCAGCCGCGTTGTCGAGCAGCAGCAGCATCCTTCTGCCCGCGAGGGAGGACTGCCAGAGCAGGTGGCGGCCGACGACATCGTCGGGCATGGCCTCCCGGGGCACGCCGAGCGCCCGCAGCAGTCCCTCCAGCGCCGCGCCGACGTTGACGGGGCGCTCCCCGGGCGTGAACCCGCCCAGGTCGATGTAGAGCTGGCCGTCGGCGTACTCCGCCGTCAGCAGGTATGCGGCCCGCACCGCCAGTGAGGTCTTGCCCGCGCCGGGCATCCCGTCGATCGCGATGACCCGCGTGCGCGATCCGCTCGACCGGGCGCTGGCCAGCAGGTGATCCAACTCCGCCCGACGTCCCACGAACTCGGTGACGTCGAACGGCAGCGTCCGTGGCACGGTGGTCCGCACCTGGCCGGTCGTCGGTGCCGGACGGTCGACGGGATCAGGGCCGACCTGCCGGGAATCGGGTGTGGCGGGGCCGGTCGGGGTGGCCTCGGGCTCGACGGTCCGCACGGCGAGTTCGGGATCCTCCCGCAGGATGCGTTCGTATAGCTTGACCAGGTGCGGGCCGGGATCGACGCCCAGCTCCTCGGCCAGCCGCTCGCGGATCCGGCCATACTCCTCCAGCGCCTCGGCGCGGCGTCCGGTCTGGTAGAGCGCCAGCATCAGCTGACCGCGCAGCGCCTCCTGCAGCGGGTGCCGGTTGATGTGCGCTCGCAGCTCGCCGACGAGGTCGGCCAGTTCGCCGCCGGTCAGGCGGAGGGCGAAGTAGCGTTCGAGGGCGGCCAGGCGGCGTTCCTGCAGGGCGAGCGCCGCGGTCTGCACCAGCAGCCCGCCGACGTCGGCCAGCACCGGGCCGCGCCACAGCGCGTCGGCTTCGCGCAACAGGAGCGTCGCCTCGCGGGTCCGGCCCTGGTCGGCGTGCAGCCTGGCTTCGCGGACCCTGTCGTCGAACTCGGTGACGTCCAGTGGCACGCCGGCGGCGACGGCGTACCCGGGACCTTCGGTGGACAGGACGGACCTGCCGTCGGGGATCCGGCCGCGCAGGTCGGCCACGGCCTTGCGGATCTGGTGCGGGGCGGTCGCGGGCGGCTCCTCGTCCCAGGCCGACTCGACCAGCCGGGAGACGGTGAGCAGCTTGCCGGGCTCCAGCAGCAACGCGGCCAGAACTCGCTTCTGGATGAGGCCGCCGAGTTCCAGCCTTTCGCCGTCGGCCCACACCTCCAACGGCCCGAGGATGTTGAACCGCAGACCGGTCACGCCGACTCACCGCCCGCTGCCTCAATCAGCCGCCCCCGCCGCGACCTGACGCCTGCGCACCGCCTCAAGCCACTGCGCATCATAAGGGTTGATGGCGATGAATGGGAGCGGTGGATGTGTCCCGTCGCGCCGGGATCGCGGCGGTACGGGATCGGGAACGGGCCCGCCGACACTCACCTCCACCGGCCGCCAGGCCACCGCCGTCGTCGTACATGGGGGTAGAAGACCTTGTCCCACAATCTTTTGCTGCGCCTTCGCCTACAGCGCGGTATGACGCAGGAAGAACTCTCCGAGCAGTCCGGCATCAGCGTGCGCACCATCAGGAACTTCGAGCGCGGGTCGATCCAGCATCCCCGTCGCAGTTCGGTCGACATGCTGTTGTCCATCCTGGACCCTGACCTGAAGCAGCGGCTGTGGTCTTCGTCGGTGCCCGCCTCCTGCCCTCCCGCCGACATCATGGCCGAACGGCTGCGGCTGGCGAACCCGGGCGCCGGGTCCTGGCGGGGCGGCCGGTCGCCGCGCACCTCGCTGTTCGGCCGCGATGCCGAGGTCGACCGGCTCGCGGACCTGGTCACCACTCATCAGATGATGGTGCTGACCGGGCCCGGCGGTGTCGGCAAGTCCCGCGTCGCCCAGGCCGTGGCCGAGCGGGCGAGCCACTGGTTCCCCGCCGGTGTCGCCGTCGCCGAACTGGGCCGCGTTCCCGCAGACCGGTACGCGGACGCCGATCGGGTGCTCGACTGCGCGCTGGCGGCGGTGGCGGCGCCGCTGGGTGACGGCGCCAGGTCGGGCGACGACCGGCTGCTGCTGATCCTGGACAACACAGAACACGTGGCGCGCACGATGACGTCCGCCGTACAGCGGTTGCTCGCCGAACGCCCCGGCCTGCACGTACTGATCACCTCCCGCCGCCCGCCGATCCTGCCGGGCGCCGGGATCTGGGAACTGGCGCCACTGGCCGAGGAGGCCGCGGTGGAGCTGCTGCTCGACCGAACACGGACCAGCTGCCCGACCCTCGACCTGGCCGCCGATCGGCCCGCGGCGGTCGAGCTGGTCCGGCGGCTGGACGGCCTGCCGAGGCTGGTGGAGTTCGCGGCCCACCGGCTGCGCCTGGTGCCGCTGACGGCGCTGCTGGCGGACAGCCGGTGGCTGAACCTGCCGGGGTGGGCCGACGGCGCCGTGCTGCCGCACCAGCGCACTCCGGAGGCGAGCCTGTGCTGGAGCCTGGACCTGCTCGACGAACGCCACCGCAGCCTGCTCGTCCGGCTGGCCGCCCGGTGTCGGCCCGACGACCCGTTCAGCTCCTGCGATCTGGAGGCCGAGGACGAACTCGGCGGGCACGCGCAGGAGCTGCTGGCCGACCTCGCCGAGGCGTCACTGCTGCTGGTCGATCGAGGTCGTCGTTACGAGTTCCGCCTGCTGCACCATGTACAGGCGATCCTGGCCGAGGCTCCGGGAGGGTGGGCTGCGACGCAGGAACCGCTGGTCAGCGCGGCGTGACGAGGCTGTGTAGCGGGCAACCTCGACCTGGTATCGCGGTCAGGTTCCGGGCTGCGAGCCCGAAGTGGACCTGTGTGCCTGCTCGTCAGGATCGGCGTGCGGGTCGACGGCACCAAGGAACTGGTCGCGTTGTCCGACGGCTACCGGGAGTCGACCGGGTCGTGAGCTGACCTGCTGCGCGACTGCAAACGCCGGGGCATGCGCGCCCCGGTCCTGGCGGTCGGTGATGGCGCGCTCGGGTTCCGGGGTGCGCTGCACGAGGTGTTCCCGCAGACCCGCCAACAGCCAACCAGCGAGCGGCTGCGATCAGCTGGACTTCTTCTTGTAGAGCGTCACGTCGCGCGTGAACTCCTTGAAGCCAACGCTTTCGTACAGCCGCAGCGCGGCGTTGCCCGGTTCGCCGTCGCACGCGACGGTCGCCTGCGTCGCCCCGGCCTCGCGCGACAGATGCATACCGTGCAGCGCCATGGCCTTCGCGATCCCCAGCCCTCGGTAGCCGGGATGCGTCCCGAACGGCTCGAACTCCACGGACCGGTTGGCCTCGTCCAGCCAGATCATCGTGGTCGCTACCAGCGTCCCGTCCGGGGCCTCTACGACCGGGTGCAGGTCGGCACGGTAGGAAGCGGTGTGCGGCAGGGCTTGGCCAGCACCGATCGAGTACGTTGACGGGTTCCAGGCGTCGATATGCGCCTGGGCCGCAGCCACGGGCCCGACATCGGCCGCGCTCCGGAAGCGGAAGCCTTCCGGCAGGACTGGCGTCGCGATGTCGTCGAGCGTCCGCACACAGAACAGCGTGAACTCGCCGTCCGGCTCGGGACCATAGCCGGCCGCGCCCCACGCCATCAGTGCGCGTGGGTCGCAGGTCTGCAAGACAACGCTCCGGTCCACGTCCACAGCGACCCGCTCGAACCAGCGGACCACCTCCTCGACGAGGTCCGCGTGCTCCGGGTGGACCTGGAACGACAGCGACGCCGACGTGGAGTCCCGAACCGTGCCGTCGGTGAGCTTCACCCGAGTCGGCAGGTGCGCCCGGCCCCACGCGACGAGTTCCTCGCCGGAGCCGGTGTCGACAAACCACAGCCGACACCGCCACGACCTGAAACGTTCCCAGGCCGCGCCCTGGTTCCAGACCCACGCCAGTTCGCCATACGACGCGCCAGCGTTCACCAAGTCGGGCCGCAGGGCGGCAACGCGCTGCGCCAGCCCCTGCATAAGAATGACATCTTCGGCGGTGAGCAGATCTGCATCGGTCACGACCCGATAATGTGACACCCCTCCGCCAGCCGCGCAACGCAATATACTGGCCGTACGGGCCGCGCACACGATCTGCTCCACCTGGCCAAATCGAGCCGCCGATCCACAACTCTCGACAATTACCCAGGCGGGACCCTGGCGGCCCGCAAAAGGGCAGAGCTTACGAACCACCGCGGGATTCCACTACGGCGCGGGCCTCAATCGGCGGGACGGTGTGGAGTGTCCGCCCTCGGTAGCATTCGCGCCGTGCGAACACTGGTGGAGTACGCCGATGCGCTCTCGGATGCGGCCAACGCGCAGGACTTCGAAGCGTACGACGAAGCGCTGAAGGGCATCATCCAGGTCGGCGCTGCCGCGTCACGGGAGCAAGCCGACGCCGCGCTGGGACGCATCCGTCCGCTGGTCGAGACCCTGCCGTTGAGCCTCGCGGCCGGGCTCGCCCGAGTCGCGGCCAACCTGTGCCTCTACGGCAGCGACATCAACGTCCTGGTGCCGGTGTTCGTCGAACGGGCCTGCGTCGCGATGGACAACACGTTCGTGTTCAACATGTCCTGGGACCAGCTCATCGGTCGCCCCTGGCCGCAGCCCGCGCGCGAGCAAGCGGCGATTCCTGACATGCGGCGCTTCGTCGATGTGGCGTGCAGCCGCGGTGTGGACAAGCGCCAGGCGGTCGAGATAGCCGAGGCGTGGGCTTTCGCGGGCGCCTGGGTGCAGCCGGTGCTGTTCCTGGCTCAGTATCAGCAGGTCCGGGCGGCGCTTCCGCAGCGCGAGCGCCTCACCGAGGTCGTCGGCGTGGCCCGGCACCTGTTCGAGCAGGCGCATTTCCTGCACGGTCTGCTACATGTCCTCGACGACGAACCGCTGATCGTGCTGCACCGCCAGACCGGGCGCGGGTTCCGGCTGCGTCTCACCGGCGTCGCCGACCACCGGCAGCTGCACACCCTGCTGGCCGGACTCCTCATCGGACCCGAATCGCCGGGCGGGCTGCCCGGTCGGCGTCCCGCCGACAGCGAACTCGTCGCCGCCACCACGGGCGAGGTCCTCGACCTGGACGAACCCATCACCGGCACGATCATCCTCAACGATGCCGCCGGTGAGTGGGTGTGGAACGGCATCCCCGCCGGCATCGCCACCGTCGACGGGGTGCGGGTGGTGGTCATCGACCCGCCGACAGTGGAACGCACCTGGAAGACCGCCCGCATCTATCCGTACCTGGAGCCCCGCATCGAGTTCGAGGGCGAACTGGCCTCGCACGAGGCCGCCACCTGGCTGAGCCGCTGCGCCCCGCCGAAACGGGTCGACTGAGAGTGGGCGGCGCGGCCGGGTGACTGCTCTCCGGTTCCTGCCCCACCGCGCGCCAGGCGCCCGACCCGGCTGTGGGCCGGTCCGAGGTAGAAGTGAACGCGGACCGGCCCCCCCCCGGGGGGGGGGCGGGGCCTGCGTGCCCTGCCCCCGGCCCCCCCCCCACAGCCGGGCGCCGTGTTACGCGAGCCCGAGACCGCGCTCGATGGCGGCGATGATCTGCGGGCGCAGCTCCTCCGGCCGCACGATCGCGTCCACCGAGCCGACCTCGACCGCGCGCTGGATGCTGTGCACGGCGTCGAACTCGGCCGCGACCTCGCTCAGCTTCTCCGCCCGGACCGTGGCCCGGACGTCGAGCAGCTGGGCGGCCAGCCCGGCCCGCTCGCCGCCGGACGCGGCGGCGATGCGTGCCTGCAGGTCGGCCACGCGCGGGTCCTTGGCGGTGCGCGCGTCGACGTCACCGGAGAACACCACGGCCGCCGCCGGGGCGCCGCCGAGAACCGAAGCGAACGAACCCTCCACGGCCAGCACCGTCATGTTCGGGTTCAGCGCCTTGGAGAACACCACGAACGCACCGCCGTGGTAGCGCGAGATCACGCAGAACACGATCGGGCCGCGGAAGTTGACGATCGCCCGGCCGATCTCGGCGCCGTACTCCAGCTGGAGTTTGCGCATCGACTCCGGCGAGCCGTCGAAGCCGGACAGGTTCGCCAGCACCACCAGCGGCCGGTTGCCGCTGGCCGCGTTGATCGCCCGCGCGGCCTTCTTCGACGACTGCGGGAACAGTGTGCCCGCGGTGTAGGTGTCGGGGCCGTCGGTGGGCGGGAACCCGCGCCGCGGCACCGAGCGGGACTCGATGCCCAGCAGGCAGACCGGGATGCCGCCCAGGTGCACGTCCTGCACGACCGTGGTCTCGGCGTCGGCCATGCCCGCCCAGCGCTCCAGGATCAAGTGGTCCTGGTCGGCCAGGGCGCGCATCACGGTACGGATGTCGAAGGGCTTCTTCCGGTCGGGGTTGCGCTCCCGGGAGAAGATCTCGCCGACGGTGGCGAAGTCGGTGTCGGGCCACGTGTGCGGGAACCCGCTGATGTCGCGGTCGGCCGGGTCGGTGGTGGCCGCCCGGCGCGGTCCGGACTCGCCCGGCGCGACGTAGGTGTGGTCGTAGTGCGCCATCAGCACGTCGCGGGCGGACTGCAGGTCTGGCGCCCAGTACTGGGCCTGGCCGTTGGGGCCCATGACCCGGTCGTAGCCGCCGATGCCGAAGTTGTCCTCGGCCGACACGCCGCCGGAGAAGTCCAGCGACTGCTTGCCGGTCAGCACCATCGCCGACTCCGGGGTCATCACCAGGATGCCCTTGGTGTGCATGAGCATGGTCGCTTCGGCGTTCCAGTACGGCTGCGCGCCGACGGTGATACCGGCGATCACGATGTTGATCTCGCCGCCGTCCTGGGTGAACTCGACGATGCGCTTGAGCGCCGCGGCGACCCAGTCCATGTTCTCGGTGCCGGAGTTCATCGAGATCCGGGCACCGGCCGACAGCGCGAACCAGTCCAGCGGCACCCGCATCCGCTCGGCCAGGTCGAGCGCGGCGATGATCCGCGCGCACTCCGGCTCGGCCAGCGCGCCCAGCGCCTTGGTCGGGTCGCCCAGCAGCACCACGCGGGTGACGCCCTCGGGGTAGCGCTCGGTCGGCGTGCTGATCACACCGGCGACGATGCCCGACTTGTTACGCCCCCGGGGCCGGTCGACCGGCACCAGCACACCGGTGTCGTCCAGGTCGTACTCGGTGAAGGTGCCCTGCTCACCGGCGAGCATGCCGGTCAGCTCGTACGGGTAGGTGGTGCCCCGGCGGCGGGCCGACAGCACCTTCTGCCGGTAGTCGTCGATCGGCTCGATCGGCTCGGTCGTCGGCGCGGTCACCGACATGCGCATGCCCGCATCGAAGCTGACCTCGACCGCGATGTCGGACAGCTCGCCGGTGGCGGTGTCGCGCTGGCGGCCGAGGAACAGCACCTGCTCCAGCCCCGCGCCCGCGGTGAGCGGGAGCATGCGCTGGATGACCAGGTGCAGGTCCTCGATGCTCAGCTCACTCTGCGGCCAGACATACAGGGTGATGCGGTTGGTGTCGAGGCGCTTCTTGGCGGGCCGCTGCGACTGGACCATGCGGATGGCGTCCAGGCACGCGTCCAGCGCGCCCTCCAGCGCGGGCAGCGACAGGATCCGGCCGTCGGTGTCGCGCAGCGGGGTCAGGTCGCGGACCTGCGCCATCGCCGCCAGCCGCTCGTCGGCCGGGTTGTCCGGCGCGACGCACCGGAACACGTAGACCTCCTCGTCCGCCGACGGCAGCCGGGTCAGGTCGAACCGGCTCAGGCGCGGCAGCTGCAGGCGCTCGGCGATCAGCGGGTGCAGCCCGCGGATCACCCGGTCCTCGCCCTGGCCCGGACGGAACGTGAAGTGGTGGTGGTGCATCGCGCTGCCGGTCCGCCCGGCCACCGACACCGTCAGCCGCTGGACGCTGTCCAGCACTCCGGCCCGGTCGACGACCTCACGCAGGACGGTGCCCATCGCCTCGGTGTCGGGCTGGTCGGCCCAGGTCACGTAGACGTCGGCGACCGAGCGCGGTCCGGCCAGCTCGGCGACCTTGGCCAGAGCCGCGGGCAGCTCGGCGAAGTCGGTGGCCGTCGCGACGAGCTGAAAGCGCTCGGCGCCGCGGTCGTACTCGGCGATGAAGAACGAGTGCCCGGACACGTCGAGGCAGCGGATGTCGCTCGCGCCCCGATTGCCGTAGTAGCGGCGGCTGAGCACCTCGAGCATCGGTCCGTGATCGGCGCCGGTCTTGCCGATGCGCTGCCCGAGCAGGCGCACCAGCGGTTCGGGCGAGGCGACCATCTTGGCGATGCGCTCGGGCCGGTCGGCGGCGTCCGGGTTTGCGTCCAGGTGGCGCAGGTGCTCGCGGACCTCGTTGTACACCTCGGCGCGCTTGCGGCGCAGCATCGGCTGGGCGGCCCAGCGGAACACGATGCTGCGGGCGAGGTCGCCGACGACCGGGAAGCGGACCTGGGTGGCCGCGATCAGGTGCTCCAGCGCCTGCCCGACCAGGTCGCGCAGGCCCTCGCCGGGCAGCGGCTCGGTCAGCCACTGCTGCAGCAGCGCGACGATCACCGCGACGTCGGCCGAGGCCCGCTGCTGGGCCAGGAAGATCCGGAACACGGCCTCTTCCAGCTGCGGCGTACGGTCGAAGCCGTCCACGCCGTAGTGCGCCAGCACCCGGCCCAGCCGCTGGCGGAACGTCTCCGACAGACCCGCCCGGTCGACGTCGAGGCTCTGCAGGTAGGTGTGGAAGTACTCGCGCGGGCTGTGCACGCGGGTGTCGGCCTTGGTCTCCTCGCCCGCGGGCCGGTTGCGGCTCAGCTCGGACAGGTCGGCGAACACCTGCAGCAGCTCGACCTCGGCCTCGACCGGGCGGCGGCCGGACTCGGCCCGCCCGGCCAGGTAGTCCGACAGCGCCCGGCGCTCGTCGCGCGGGTCGACGTCGTAGCCCAGCAGCAGGCTGCGCAGGTCGGCGATGCCGCGCGCGATCCGGGCGTCGGCCGACATGCCCGACGGCGCGGCGGGCAGCTCCAGGTCGACGGCCTCGGTCTGGGCGGCCTCGGTCTCGGTGGCGTCGCCGATCGGCTCCAGCCGCAGCATCGGCGCCCCGGTCTCGACCTGGCTGCCGACCAGGACCAGGCACTCGCGGATGCGGGCCTTGACCGGTGCCCGCAGCACCGTCTCCATCTTCATGCTCTCCAGCACGAGCACGGGTGCGCCCGCCTCGACCTCGTCGCCGACCTCGTGCGGCACGGCGACGACCAGCGCGGGAGCGGGGGAGCGCATTACGCCGCCCTCGTCGCGGCTGACGCGGTGGGTGACCCCGTCGACCTCGACCAGGTGGATCGGACCGTGCGTGTCGGTGACCAGCCGGTAGCGGCGGCCGTTGACGACGATCCGGCCGGTGTGCTCGTCGTAGCGCTCCAGCTCGACGTCGACGGTCGGGTTCTCGCCGATGCCGACCCGGTAGCGGCGCGGGCCGACCTGGGCGACGCTGACCCGGTAACCGGAGCCGCGTAGCTTGAGGTCGATCGGGCGGCCGCTCTTGTGCTGGACCTGCGGTCGGCCACCGTGCGCGGTGGACAGCAGCCGCTGCTGCTCGACCTGCGCCTCGTCCTCGTACGCCTCGATCGCGGCGGCGGCCAGGGCGACGCCGGAGTTCTTGGCCGAGATCAGGCGGCCCTCGGCGCGGACCCGGTCGATCCAGCCGGTGTCGGCGCTGGCGTCGATGACCTCGGGCTGGTCGAGCAGGTCGAGCAGGAAGCTCTTGTTGGTGGCGCCGCCCTCGATGATCACGGTGGTTTCGGCGACGGCGCGGCGCAGGCGGGCCAGGGCCTCGTCGCGGGTACGGCCATACGCGATGATCTTGGCGATCATGGAGTCGAAGTCGGCCGGGATGACGTCGCCCTCGCTGACGCCGGTGTCGACGCGCACGCCAGGGCCGCTGGGCAGCGCCAGCCGCACGATCCGGCCCGGCGACGGGGCGAAGTCGCGGTCGGGGTCCTCGGCGTTGAGCCGGGCCTCGACGGCGTGCCCGACCTCGGTCGGGATGCGGTCGCCCAGACGTCCGCCCGAGGCGACGTGGATCTGGGCCTTGACCAGGTCGAAGTCGGTGGTCAGCTCGGTGATCGGGTGCTCGACCTGCAGCCGGGTGTTGACCTCCAGGAAGGCGAACAGCTTCTCGCCCGGGTGGTAGAGGAACTCGACCGTGCCCGCGCCGCGGTAGTCCACCGCCAGTGCCAGCCGCTCCGCCGAGGACTTCAGCTCGGCGGCCTGCTCGGGGGCGAGCACCGGCGAGGCCGACTCCTCGATCACCTTCTGGTTGCGCCGCTGCACCGAGCAGTCGCGCACGCCCAGCGCCCACGCGGTGCCCTGGCCATCGGCGATGACCTGCACCTCGACGTGGCGGGCGCCGGTGACCAGGCGCTCCAGGAAGACGATGCCGCTGCCGAAGGCGCGCTCGGCCTCCAGGCTGGTGCGCTCGTACGCGTCGGTCAGCTCGTCGTCGCTGCGCACCACGCGGATGCCGCGCCCGCCACCACCGGCGGTCGCCTTGAGCATCAGCGGGTAGCCGATCTCGGCGGCCGCTCGCTTGGCCGCCTCCAGGGTCTCGACCGCGCCGCGGCTCCACGGCGCCACCGGCACGCCGACCTGCTCGGCGATCAGCTTCGAGCCGATCTTGTCGCCGAGGCGGCGCATGGCCTCGGGGCTGGGGCCGATGAAGGTGACGCCGATCTTCTCGCACAGCTCGGCGAACGCCGGGTCCTCGGCGACGAAGCCCCAGCCGACCCAGGCCGCGTCCGCGCGCGTCTCGATCAGGGCCCGCTCCAGGACACCGTGGTCGAGGTACGGTCGCGCCGACGCGGGACCGAGGCAGTAGCTGTCGTCCGCCTCGCGGACGAAGGTCGCGGTGCGCTCGGCCTCGGTGTAGAGCGCGATGGTCTCGATCGGCGACGCCCCGCTCTCCGCGTTGAGCTCGCGGACGGCGTGGATCAGCCGCATTGCGGCTTCTCCGCGGTTGACGATGGCGATACGACTGAACACCGGACAAGCCTCCCAAAGAACCGACGGGGACCCCTTCAAGGGCGGGGTCCCCGTCTACCACCTTTGCATCTAGCGTGCGGCAAAAAACCGTGGCTCGCGCCAGGAGTCGACAGCAAATTTTGTGGGGATCCACCAAAGCCAGCCCTGTTTCAACTCGACAAAAGATGTCATTACCGGACAGTTTTCCGTGACATTGCCGAGTTTCAACGTCAGGATCGGGCGGGCCAGTGCCATCGCGGCTCGTCCAACCGACCCTGTCCCTCCACCGTCGTCTGGCCCAGCTCCTTGACCAGTTCGACCGCATTCACGTCGGCCTCGGCCCGATCCAGGGCCGAGATCAGCGCCCGAGAGTGGGACACCAGCACGATCTGGGAGTGGTCGGCGGCTCGGACCACCAGCTGGGCCAGCGCGGGCAGCAGGTCCGGGTGCAGGCTCGTCTCGGGTTCGTTGAGCACCATCAGCTGCGGCGGCCGCGGCGTGAGCAGCGCCGCCGCCAGCAGCAGGTAGCGCAGGGTGCCGTCGGACAGCTCGGCGGCGGTCAGCGGGCGCAGCATGCCGGGCTGCCGCAGGCGCAGTTCGAACCGGCCGCCGTCGGTCCCGATCTCCAGGCGACTGTCGGGAAAGGCGAGGTCGACGGCGGTGTCGAGGGCTTCGTGATCGCCGATCTCCCGGATGGTCTGCAGCGCGGCGGGCAGGTCGGCGCCGTCGTGGGCCAGCACCGCGGTCCGCGTGCCGAGCTGCGGGAGCCGCGCGGGGGCTGCGGCGTCGGTGCGCAGGTGGTCGTAGAAGCGCCAGGCGCGTACGCGTTCGCGCAGCTGCATCAGCTCGGGGGCGTGCCGGGGGTCGGCGAGTTCGCCGAGCATGCTGTCGAAGGGGCGCAGCACCTCCAGCAGGCGGTGCCAACCGCCGTCGGGGTCGCGCAGCTGCACGGTGCTGCCGTGGCGCTGGGCGAGCACGGTCGAGGGCCGCAGTGCCGGTCCGGCCCATACAGCCTCGACCTTTATCTCGGGGTCGAGGGCGAACGCGGACGCCGCCACCGGCCCGTTGGACACCGGCAGGCCCAGGTCTATGGCGTAGCCGAAGTCGTCGGCGCCGAAGCCGAGCTTCAGGCTGGCCGGTCCGGTGGCGACGGTGCCCTGTACCGGGTGGTGGCCCTCGCGGACCGCCCGGCCGATCGTCGGCGGTCCCGCCCACATCGTCGACTGCAGGCCGCCCTCCCGGGCCAGCGCGGCGACGGCCCCGTTGCGGGCGGAGTCGGCCAGCAGACGCAGGGCCCGGTAGAGGCTGGACTTGCCGCTGCCGTTGGCGCCGGTGATCACGTTGAGCCGATCCAGCGGCAGAATCAGCCTGCGCAGCGAGCGGTAGCCCTCGACCGCGAGCACGTTGAGCACGCTGCGAGCGTACGGCGGGCGCCGCGCCCGGGTCGCCGACCGCGCGGGACCAGGCCCCGGCAGGTACTGCCGCCGGCGTCGCCCGCTGCGGAGCGGGTCAGACGAGTGCGGCCGGGGTTGGCGGCGGGCTGGATCCGGGCCTGGACGGGTGCGATCGCCGTGACCGTGTGGCGGTAGTGCTCCAGGCGGGTGCTGACCGCGTACAGCAGTGCGACGCTGCCCAGCATCTGCAGCAGCTCCTCGAGGGAGGCGCCCACCAGGTGCCGCAGGAACGGGCCGCCGGACAGTGCCTGACCGGGCAGGGCGACCGGCACGTGGTAGCCGGTCAGCACGCCGACCGCCTCCATCGCGCCCACCCCGGCGACGTACAGGCCGCCCGCCGCGATGATCAGCATGCGGGTGCGCGCGGGCAGGTGCAGCAGGAACCGCAGGTACGACGCCGCGAAGACCACCACCAGCGGGGCGAGGATCAGCAGCCACGACGAGGCGGCTCCGATCGCGGCGAGGTGGCTGCTGCGCAGCACCTGGTGGGCGTCGGCGAGGTTGTCGACCGACAGCAGCGCGAACACCAGGCTCAGGATCCGCCAGTGCCGCCGGAAGCGGATCTCGCCGGTGGCGGTGACGGCGTTGGCGATCTCCCACAGCACGCACGCGGTCACCAGGAGCACGCCGGAGGCGAACCAGCTCGGCAGGTTCTGCCGGTGGTCCACGTTGACGAACGTCGTGAGCCAGCCGACCAGCCGCTCGCCGTGGCCGACGCCCCAGGCGTGGTAGAGGACGTTGACGGCGAAGCTGGCGAAGTGGAGCGCCGCCACGGCCCAAAGCAGCCGCCGGGCGAGCGCGCGTGATCCGGGCAAGGTGATCGGCATCGGCGTTGCTCCAGTCAGGTCGGACGATCTGGAGTCGGACTCTATTGACCGCTACTTGGCCACAAACTCGGTAACACGCGGTGAAAGCGGCATTGTCATACATATGCAATGTGAGCGTTTTCGCGCCTCGGCCATATCCTATTAATCCGGTAGGAGATGTTGAGTATTGCTTGAGCGGCTGTTAGGTTGCCTTCATGACCCCCGCAGCTGTCCCCACCGACGTGTCCGCATGACGGTCACGGCGCCCTACGGCATCGACCCGCACCTGCTGCTCGGCACGCTGCGGCGGCATGCGACGACAGTCACCGTAGTCACTCTGTCCGGCGGGTCCGGCCTGCCGCCTGTCGGCTTCACCGCCACCTCGTTCACGTCGGTCTCGCTGCGCCCGCAGCTGGTCTCGTTCTGCCTGGACCGCGAGTCGACCAGCTGGCCCGCGGTGCAGCAGGCCCGGCACGTGGCCGTGCACCTGCTCGCGGCGGGGCAGCATGACCTGGCGCGCAACTTCGCGACCAAGGGGATCGACCGGTTCGCCGACCAGACCACGTGGACGCCCGGCCCGTACGGCATGCCGCTGCTGCACGGCGTCCTGGCGACCCTGGTGTGCGAGGTCGACGCCCGGGTGCCCGCGGGCGACCACGCCATCGTGCTGGGGCGGCCGGTGCACGCCGAGCACCGCGACGCCGAGCCGCTGCTCTACCACATGGGCGGCTACCGGCGCCTGGACCGCGAGGCGACGCCGTGACCCTGCCCGAGACCGCGACCGTGCTGCCGGAACCGCTGCAGGACCTGCTGTTCCGCCAGGCCCGCACCGCCCACGCGTTCACCGACGAGCCGGTGACCGACGAGGAGGTCCGCCTGATCCACGACCTCGTCCGGCACGGCCCGACGGCGTTCAACTCGCAGCCGCTGCGGATCGTCCTGGTCCGCTCCGCGGCCGCACGGGCGCGGCTGCTACCGCATCTGAGCAGTGGCAACCGGGCCAAGACCGCCGCGGCGCCGCTGGTGGCGGTGCTGGCCGCCGACACCGAGTTCCCCCGGCGGCTGCCGGAGCTGTTTCCGCACGAACCGCGCGCCGCCGAGTGGTTCGGCGACCAGACTGCCCGGGAGCAGCAGGCCCGACTCAACTCGGCCATGCAGGCCGGTTACTTCCTCATCGCGGTACGCGCCGCGGGGCTGGCCGCCGGTCCGATGAGCGGGTTCGACCCGGCCGGGGTCGACGCCGAGTTCTTCCCCGACGGGAGGCTGCGCTCGTTCCTGCTGGTCAACATCGGTCGACCGGGACCGAACGCGTGGCGGGAACGGCTGCCCCGGCTGGCGTACGACGAGGCGGTCAGCGAGGTGTGACGGGAGGCGGGTTGCGCCAAAGGCGTCCTGCACCGGCACTTCGCCGACTTCCTCGCCGCGTTCGTGCTCGACCGCATCGGGCGGATGGACCCGCAGGCCGCCGCGCTGCTGGCCGCGGCCGGGACCGGGTCGGTGGTCGACAACCTGACCGACGCGCTGACTGCCCTGTTCGGGTGGGCCGCGGTGGCGATGGTCGCCCTGGTGACCTACCGCGACGAGCTGCGCGCCAGGCTGCGAGAGACGTGGCCGGCCGGGGTGCCGGTGCTGACCGACGCGGCGATCCTGATCGGCGGATACCTGGCCGCCGAGCGGGAACTGGGCCGGGTCACGGCCGACGTCGACACGCTCGCGGCGATGCTGATCGGCACCACACATCTGCTGTTCGCCGACCGGACAGGCACCCCGCCTGACCCGGCGAAGGCCCGCCGGGCGGTGGCCGCGGTGGTCACCGGGCACTTCGGCGGCCCGTCCGCGGGGGCCTCTGCTCGGTCGCGGCCGACCCTGATCAGACCCGGCCCTGCCGCCGCCGCACCACGAACAGGCCGCCCGCGCCGAACACAACCGCGAGCCCGACCCCGAGCGCGACGTACCCGAGGCCGGACGGCCCGCTGTCGGAAGCTTTCACCTGGCCCACCTGGTCGGCCGACGCGATCGGCGACGCCTCGACCGCGGGATCTCCGCCGGTGTCGGACGGACTCGGGATCGCGGCGATCCCGGAGGCGGCCGGAGTGGCCGGGTGAGTGGAGCCGGGGGTCTTCGGCTTCGACGGTGCGGGAGCGGCCGTCTTGGCTGGTGGCGACGTTCCCGCCACGGTGATGGTGAACCAGTCGCTCTGCTCCACCACCTCACCGCCCGCGCCGGTCTGGATCTCGCCGTGGATGGACCAGTCGTAGTCGGTGATCCGGGCCCGCAGTCGCCAGTCGCCGCCGACCGCGGTGGGACTGAACTTGACGCGCAGGTTTCGGAACGCCACGCTCTCGGTCGCGAGCTCCATGGGACTGAGCGGAAGCGGATTCCAGTCAGTGAAGTACTGGTACTCGACCGCGGCGGTGTTCGCCTTTGCCCCGGCGGGCGGGACGATGTCGATGGCGATCGACTGCGCGTAGACGAAGTAGGTCCCACCGGACTGGGTGAAGTTGAGCCGGAACTCGACCGGCTCGCCACCCGCGACCGCGGTCTTGGCCCCGGTCATCCAGCTGTGAACCTGCGCGACGTCACCCGCGTGGGCGGGCACCGCCACCGCGAGCAGTGCGATCACGCTCAGGCCCGCCGCGGCACGGGTCAACCATCCATTAGACACGAGCGCCCCTCGCCGAAGCCGACATCGCGCTGGATTAGATCAACGGCGGTCGTGGCAGTCAACCGGTTCCAGGCGGCGGGGTACGGCCGCCTCGACCTGGACCGAGCTGTAGGTCCGAGCCGCGCTCGGCAGGCCCGCCGAACTGCTGCTCGCAGCCGGTCGGCGGGCCTGCTGCGGCGTTTCCGGGCGTGGGTGCGCGGGTACTCGACATGCCATGAAAATCGGGACGAGGCGGTGCGGCTGGCGCACCGGCCGTGGCCGACGTCCGGGCTGAGCGGCCGCCGGTTTCGGCGAACTGTTCGTCGCGTCGTCGGACCGCACTACGCCGACATGATCGACATGTATCGCAAGGAGATCCTGTCCCAGGCAATGAGCACGATTACCGCGAACTCCCCGCAAACATGTGTACGCAGCGGATATGCGGGTAATGGTAAACGTGTCATCGCAAAAGGAGGCACTCCAATGGCTCAGGCAACCAAAGCGGGTACGCGTCAGGGAGAGTCCTCGACGGGCGCACGCAAATCGACGACCGCCGCCGCCCGCTCGTCCTCGACGGGCAAGACGAGCGCGTCGGCGAAGAAGTCGATCGGCGCTGCGGCGTCGACGGGCATGGACGCGATCGCACTGCTCAAAGCCGACCACAAGGTCGTCGAGGGTCTGTTCAAGCAGTTCGAGAAGGCCGGCGACAACGCGCACGCGGCCAAGCGCAAGATCGTGGATCAGGTGATCACCGAGCTGACCACGCACGCCTACATCGAAGAGACGATCTTCTACCCGACCGCGCGCAAGGCCGCCCCGGACACCGGCGAGCACGTCCTGGAGAGCGTCGAGGAGCACCACGTGGTCGCGTGGATGCTGTCGGAACTGCGCGGCATGGACCCCACCGATGAGCGTTTCGACGCCAAGATGACGGTGCTGATGGAGAACGTGCGCCACCACGTCGAGGAAGAGGAGAAGGAGTGGTTCCCGGAGGTCCGCAAAGCCATCGGCCGGGCTGACCTGCGAGAACTCGCCGAGCGTATGGAGGCGGCCAAGGCCGACGCGCCGGCTGACCCGCTCTCGCTCAGCAGCGCGCAAGCCTGATCGGTTTCGCGAAGGGGTGCGGCCCGTGGGGCCGCACCCCCTGACGTTGTGACGCGCGCCATGTTTGAGCGCTCACCGTCATTGAGTGACTACCTAGAGTGAAAAAATCTTGGCTTAACCCTGGACGCCGCAGGTCAGAGACCGTAACTTGGGTTCCAGTGATGCAGCGCTCGACGAAGCCCTCGCCGAAACGTGAGGGACGGCTCGGGCGGAGAGATCCGCCGCGCGGCACCGAGCAGCATCACCGGGGGATGGGTGGACAGACGCCGTTGGGGGACGGCGTCCACCCGGACAGAGAAGGCCGGCGGTCGCCAACGGGGGTGGGCGACCGCCGGCCGCTGTCTGCGCCCCTGCGGCTCTTCATTCCTCGGGTCTCCGCGACTCGTCATTCGTCGGCCGGGACCAGGACGCCCTCCCGCAGCAACCTTCGCGCCAGGACGAGACGCGACTCGAGGTCGTCCAGGCCGGGCAGGTCCTTCACCCCGACGGCCGGACCGGCCAACGCGGCTTGCAGTGCACTCTGGCATCCCGGGGGGAAGGTCAGGACCCGGCCGGGAAGTTCCAGCCGACCGTCGACGCAGCTGAAGCGAAGTCCCGGGCGCAGCCGTACGCGGCTGGCCCCGGTCAGCGAGTCGGCGAAGGCGGCCTGCGCGACCGGGCGGACCGGCGCGGGCCGGTGTGCGGTCCACTGACCGGCACGCAGGTGCCGGGCGATCTCGGCCGGATCGGCCTTGCGCATCGCGTCGTGCAGCGCCTCGACCGTGGCGGCCAGGTGCGGAGCCAGCTGCGCCGGATCGGTCAGGTCCAGCCCGAGCGGCACCCCGGAGCGGACCTGAGGGTCGGCGCCGGCGAGGTCGAGCAGCGCCTGGGCGATCGTGTACCGGGTCGGGCGGCGCAAGCCGAGGGTGACGTGCAGGCTGGTGGCCTCGACGGCGGAGGCGGCGTGCAGCCACCCGCGCGGCAGGTACAGCAGCTCGCCCGGGGACAGCACATGGTCCAGGTACGCGGGTCCGGTCGCGGTGGCGGCGACCTCGTCGGCCCGGCCGCCCCACGGCTGACGCTCCAGCGGGTCCGGATGGACCGGCTCGTGCACGCGCCAATGCTTGGTGCCCGCGATCTGCAACACGAACACGTCGTGCGTGTCGTAGTGCGTGGCGAAGCCGGTGTTTCCCGCCGGGGTCAGATAGGCGTTGGCCTGTACCGCGCAGCCCAGCGCACCGGCCAGGTCGAGGCAGAACGCCTGCAGCGGCGGCCAGATCCGGTGCAAGCCCTGCAGTACCAGCGTCGCCCCGCCCGCGAGCAGGTCCAGCACGCGATCGTCGCGTACCTGGTCGGAGATCTCGGCACCGAGGCCGCCGCCGCCGGTGAACCGCTCGGCGGGGACGAGTTTGCCGTCGTGGGCCACCCGCAGGAAAGGCGTGCGCAGCCCGCGGACGCTCAGCAGCTCGTCGACCGCCTCGAGGTCCAGCAGGTCGCCGCAGTCGCCGGTGGGTCGCAGCATCGGTCGGCGACCCCAGTGCTCGTCGGCGAACGCGGCCGGGTCGCCGACGCAGCGGCGCAGCGCCGAACCCGACGGGTCCGGCGCTGCGTGGTGCCCGAGCTGGTCAGGCACTGCCGTCGGCTCCGCCGTCGTGCTCGTCGGGCGCCACGGTCTCGCCCGCGCCCGCGTCGGCCGGGCCTTCGGTGTCCGCACCGCCGTCCGCGCCGCCGTCGTGCTCGCGCGGGTCGACGTTCTCGCTGGCACCCGCGTCGGCGGGCCCTTCGCCGCCGGCCCCGGTCGAAGCGACGATGTCGTCATCGTTGAGTCGCATGGTGTCCTCCAGAGGTCGCGTGTAAGACCTTTTTCTCCTGATACGCGAACCTGTAAACCCGATCACACCGCCCGGCCGGAGTCGGCGTCCTGCGGGACGGCGGCGCGGGCAGAACGAGGTATGGCCCGCCGTGAGACGGCGGGCCATACCTCGAATCGGGCTCAGCGCTGGGACCGGGTCGCGACCTCGTCCTCGTCCTCGTCGCGGCCGCGGATCGCGTCGCGGATATCGTCACCGGCCTGGTTGATCTTCGCCTTGGCCTGGTCGGCGATGCCCTCAGCCTGCAGGGAGTGGTTGTCGGTGGCGTCACCGATCTTCTCCTTGGCCTTGCCCAGCAACTCCTGGCCCTCGTGCTTCGCCTCGTCCAACGCGCCCACGGTCGCTCCCTCCGTCTGTATCGATCCACTGCCAAATGCCTGCCCGCGGCGGACACCCGCGAAACGCCATCGGGGCGTCGGTCAGTCCGGGGGTTCGCCGACCGAGTCGGGCTCCTCGCGGGCGAGTCGGTCGTCCAGCGTGTCGCCACGCCGCCGGCCACCGGCAGTGGTCCCCTGGTCGTCCATGCCCAGGGGCGGAGTGTCCCGGTCGGCCGGCAACGCCTGCGGGTCGCGCCCCGGCTCGTCGCCGGTCGAGACGTCGCGGTCCTGCGCGTTCACCTGGTCGTCGGCGTACTCGGGGAGGTCCCCGTCGGCCGGTTCGGGTAGCGGCTGCACCGGTGCCTCGTCGCCCGGTGGTTCGAAATCCTCGGCGGGCGGGGTGAAGTTCGGTTCGCTCATGATCGGGCAGTACCCGTCGACGACCGAGGCCACACCTGGTGCGCTGGTCGACGGCGGCTTCGCCGGATCACCCGGCCGGTTGCGGCGCGGCCGGGTCGGCCTGCTCGACGAGGGCGGCGACCTCGGCGTCCTGGGGGACCGGGTCGGTCGGGTACCCCGGCGGGGGCACCGGGGCGCGCAGCTCGGCGATCACGGCCTTGACCGTGGCCGCGATCGGAATGGCCATCAGCGCGCCGATCAGGCCCAGCATGGCCGCCCCCACCAGGCCCGCGAGCAGGACGGCCAGCGACGGCATGTCCAGGCTCCGCCGCATCACCCGGGGCACGATCCAGTAGTTCTCGACCTGCTGGTACACCAGCAGCCACACCACGATCGCGATCGCGGCCGGCCACAGGCCGGAGGCGATCGCGGCCACCACGCCGCAGACCGCCATGCCCAGCGTCGCCCCCACCAGTGGGATCAGGTCGGTTATCGCGACGATCAACGCGAGCGGAAGCGCGAACGGGACGCCCAGGATCAGCAGGCCCGCGTAGGCGACCACCCCGGCGATCACCGACACGATCAGGTTGCCGATCATGTACGAGCCGACCTTGTCGACGGCCGTGTCCACGATGCGGCGTACTCGCTCGCGGTGTCGGTCGGGCGCCATGAGCTGGGCCCGGCGGCGCAGCCGGGGCAGGTCGGCCAGGAAGTACAGCGACAGGACCACCACGGTCAGCGTGGTGGCCAGCCCGTCCAGGAAGGTCTGGAACAGGCCCGGCAGGCTGGCGCCGATCCAGGTCGGGATCGAGGCGGCCAGGTCGTTGAGCCGGTGCCCGACCCCGTAGCGGGCGCTGAGGTCGCGGAACACCGGCGACCGTTCGTCCAGCCCGGCGATGTAGCCCGGCAGATCCTTCACCAGCGCCCCGGCCTGGCGCACCAGCGGCGGCCCGACACCGATGACCAATGCGGCCGTCGAGCCCAGGGCGAGCCCCAGGATGACGGTGACGGCGTAGGGGCGCCGGACGCGGTGGCGCACCAGCCAGCGGACCGCGGGGTCCAGGCTCACCGCCACGAACAGCGCGACCAGTACGAGGACCAGCACCTCCCGCACCGTCCAGATCGCCATCAGCCCCAGCCCCACCGCGGCCACGCCGCACGCGGCCGCCGCCGACCACCGGAACACGTCGGCGGAGGTGATACGTCCTCTCTTCACCCGCTGCGGATCCCCGCAATCCGAGCGGGCAAACATGCCAATCGTGGTGCGAGTGTCCAGATCGGAACCTGGGCCGACCTCGGCGAAACGAGTACGCGGATCGGTGGGCGAGCCGCGTCCGGCGGATGTGGGTTCGTACTTTCAGACGATAGGCGGTATGGTTCGTCTGCCCGGCATGCGTGTCGGGTCGGCCCCACAAGCCGTTCACGACGCTCAAGAAGCGGGTGTCGACGCCGAACAGAGGACCGCGGCCGAGTGCGCAGGGCGCACCGGTTCCGACGCGGTTCACTGCGGTGAAGGAACTGCAATGTCTGTCAGCACCACGACCCTCGTCGAGACCCCCGTCGACTCCGTTAGCACCAGCGACGACCTCGACGCCTCCGTGGCCGAGGCGGCTCTGCTCCGCCTGGCCGAGACGAGCCCGGACGACCCGGCTCGCGAACATGTGCG
>NZ_JAHRCY010000025.1 GCF_019083965.1 Catellatospora tritici | reverse complement strand
GACCGGCCTTCGTACGGTGACCGTCGTGAGGGCGGCGACCGCGGCGGGTTCCGCAGCGGTGGCGACCGTCCCGGTGGTGACCGCTCCGGCGGTGGTTTCCGTTCGGGTGGCGACCGGCCTTCGTACGGTGACCGTCGTGAGGGTGGCGGCGGGTTCCGCAGCGGTGGTGACCGTACCGGTGGTGACCGCTCCGGCGGCGGGTTCCGCTCGGGTGGTGACCGGCCTTCGTATGGCGAGCGTCGTGAGGGTGGTTTCCGCTCCGGCGGCGACCGGCCCGGTGGCGACCGTCAGGGTGGCGGCTACCGCTCCGGTGGCGACCGTGAGCGTTTCGGCGGCGGTGACCGTCGTGAGGGCGGCTACCGTGGCGGCGACCGTACCGGTGGCGACCGCTCCGGTGGTGGCTTCCGCTCCGGCGGCGACCGGCCTTCGTACGGTGACCGTCGTGAGGGCGGCGACCGCGGCGGGTTCCGCAGCGGTGGCGACCGTCCCGGTGGTGACCGCTCCGGCGGTGGTTTCCGTTCGGGTGGCGACCGGCCTTCGTACGGTGACCGTCGTGAGGGTGGCGGCGGGTTCCGCAGCGGTGGTGACCGTACCGGTGGTGACCGCTCCGGCGGCGGGTTCCGCTCGGGTGGTGACCGGCCTTCGTATGGCGAGCGTCGTGAGGGTGGTTTCCGCTCCGGCGGCGACCGGCCCGGTGGCGACCGTCAGGGTGGCGGCTACCGCTCCGGTGGCGACCGTGAGCGTTTCGGCGGCGGTGACCGTCGTGAGGGCGGCTACCGTGGCGGCGACCGTACCGGTGGCGACCGCTCCGGTGGTGGCTTCCGCTCCGGTGGCGACCGGCCTTCGTACGGTGACCGTCGTGAGGGCGGCTTCCGCTCCGGCGGCGACCGGCCCGCGTACGGCGACCGTCGTGAGGGTGGTTTCCGCAGTGGCGGCGACCGTCCCGGTGGCGACCGCTCCGGTGGTGGCTTCCGCTCCGGTGGCGACCGGCCCGCGTACGGCGACCGTCGTGAAGGCGGCTTCCGCAGCGGTGGTGACCGTCGTGAGGGCGGCTTCTCGCGTGAGGGCGGTGACCGCGGCGGTTTCCGTGGCGGTGACCGTGAGCGCGGCGGCGAGCGGCGCGACTTCGCCCGCTCGGATGACCGTGCCGGGTTCAAGAGCGAGGACGCGCCCCGCGAGGAGCGCGACGAGCGTTCGACCGGCCCCGCCCCGCAGCTGCCCGACGACATCTCCGCGTCCGACCTGGACGCCGACGTCCGTGCCGAGCTGCTGTCGCTGGCCAAGCCGGTCGCCGACACCGTCGCGAAGCACCTGGTCGCCACGGGTCAGCTGCTGGACGACGACCCCGAGCAGGCACTGCAGCACGCGCTGGCCGCACGTCGGCTGGCCTCGCGCATCGCGGTCGTCCGCGAGGCGGTCGGGCTGGCGGCGTACCAGGCCGGTGACTGGGCCAGCGCCATCGCGGAGCTGCGCACGTACCACCGGATGACCGGGCGGCAGACGCACCTGGCCGTGCTGGCCGACTGCGAGCGCGCGCTGGGTCGGCCGGAGAAGGCGATCGACCTGTTCCGTGCGGCCGAGCGCGACAAGATGAGCCAGGGCGAGGCCCTGGAGCTGCTCATCGTCGCCGCCGGTGCCCGCAGCGACCTGGGTCAGCACGACGCCGCGGCCGCGATGCTGCAGGTGCGCGAGCTGACCGTGGAGTCCACTGAGGACTGGGCGCCGCGGCTGCGGTACGCGTACGCCGACGCGCTGCTGGCGTCGGGTCGTACCGAGGAGGCGCGGGAGTGGTTCACCAAGGCCGCCGCCGCCGACACCGACGCGGTGACCGACGCGGCGGAGCGCCTGCTGGAGCTCGACGGTGTTGAGCTCGAGGACGAGTCCGATGAGGACGACGACCGTCCCGCCGCCCGCGCCGCCGGCGACTCCGCCGACGACCTCGAGTCCGATGAGGATGACGAGGACGACGACGACGACGATTACGACGACGAGGACGACGACTACGACGACGAGGATGAGGACGACCTCGACGACGAAGACGACGACCGCGACGAGGACGACGACGAAGAAGACGACGAGGACGACGAAGACGAGGACGACGAAGACGAGGACGGCGAAGACGACCTCGACGAGAAGGACTCGGCGTCGCCCGCGGCCTCGGCCGACAAGACCGAGCGGAAGGCGGACTCTGCCTCGTGACCGCGCTTGTCGAGGTTTATGACCTGGTCATCTTCGACCTCGACGGTGTGCTCTACCTCATCGACCGCCCCATTGCCGGGGCGGTCGATGCGCTCGCGAAGCTGCGGGCGCAGGGCATGCCGGTCCGGTTCGCGACCAACAACGCGTCTCGGCGCGCCGGTGAGGTGGCCGCGCTGCTGCGCGGGATGGGCATCGACGCGCAGCCTGACGAGGTGCTGACCTCGGCGGGCGCGGCGGCGGCGCTGCTGGCGCAGCGGCTCGAGCCGGGCTCGCCGGTGCTGGTGGTCGGCGCGGCCGCGCTGCGGGCCGAGGTCGTCGACGCGGGCCTGCGCCCGGTCGACAGCGCCGAGGACAACCCGCGCGCCGTGGTGCAGGGATTCGGTCCCGAGGTGGGCTGGGCGCAACTGGCCGAGGCCAGTGTGGCGATCCGGGCGGGTGCCTGGTGGGTCGCGACCAACACCGACCGTACGCTGCCGACCCCGCGGGGGCCGTTGCCCGGCAACGGTTCCCTGGTCGCGGTGCTGGTCTCGGCGCTGGAGCGGCAGCCGGACGTGGTGGTGGGCAAGCCCGAGCCGGGCCTTTTCGCCACCGCCGCGAGTCAGGCGGGCGCGCACCGGGCACTGGTCGTCGGCGATCGGCTCGACACCGACATCGCCGGAGCGCACCGCGCCGGCATGGACAGCCTGCTGGTATTGACCGGGGTCTCGACCGCCGTCGAGGCGGCAAAGGCGGACGGGCAGCAGCGGCCCACCTATGTGGCGGCTGATCTCGGGGGCCTCTTCACAGCGCCCGCGGTGCCGGCACGGTAGTTTTGACCCGCGTAGGCCGGAGCCTGCCCCGTTCCGCCGTCGTTCGGCGGGGTCGTGGGCGGGCCCTTTCCGGGTACGTCAGTCGGCAGGATGGATGGTGACAGCAGTGGCAACCAAGTCGAGCGAACCGGTCCAGGACGTGGTCAAGGCGTACCTTGAGCTGGCGTTCGGGCTCACCGAGGCGTCGAAGAAGAAGGCCGAGAAGACCGTCCGCAAGGCGGCCAAGGAACTGCTGGGCAAGAGCGGAGCCACCGCCACGCAACTGCAGGCGATGGCGGAGGACCTGGTCAGCACCGGGCTGGCGAACCGGGAGGCGGTCACCCGGATCGTGCGGCTGGAGCTCGACCGTGCGCTGGGCCGGGTCGGCCTGGCCACCGCCGAGGAGGTCGCCACGCTGACCGCCCGGATCGAGGACCTGGAGCGCGAGCTGCACGAGGCCCACGCCGCGGCTGCCGCCGCCCCCGCTGTCGCGAGCCCGGCCCCGGCCGCCGCGACGGCACCCGCGCAGTCAAAGCCTGCCGAGTCGAAGCCGGTCGAGCCGAAGCCCGCCGTCAAGGTCGTGGCAAAGAAGACGGTCGCGAAGAAGGCTGTGGCCAAGGCCACCCCGGCCAAGCCGGTGGCGTCCGCCACGCCGACCGAGCCGGTCGCGCAGGCCGAGCCGGTCACCGCCGCGGCGCCTGCCGCTGTCGCCGCGCCGAAGGCGGCCGACGACGTGCCTGTCGCGGCGAAGAAGGCACCGGTCAAGAAGGGCGCCACCAAGGCTTCCGCCAAGGCCGAGCCCGCGAAGGCGGCACCTGCCAAGAGCGAGCCGGTCAAGGCCGCGGCGACCAAGGCGACCGTGACCAAGGCCGCTGCCAAGAAGGCCCCGGCCAAGAAGGCGGCCGCCGGTAGGGCCGGGTCATGAGTTCGCCGCAGCTGCCGCTGTCGTTCTCGACGGGTACGCCCGGACCGCGTCCGGTGCCGAGCCCGGCGACGCTGATGCCAGGTCCGACCGGCCATCACGCGGTCGACGCGGCCGTGCGCGCGGTCGCCAACACCGCCGAGCTGCCCCTGGCGGAGCAGCTGGAGGCGTACGAGGCGGCACACCGCACGCTGCGCGAGGTGCTGACCGCGATCGACGCGGCCTGAGGCTGCCGTGGCCAAGCGCACCCGCCTGGACGCGGAGCTGGTCCGGCGCGGCCTGGCCCGCTCCCGTGAGCAGGCCGGCGAGCTGATCGCCGCGGGCCGGGTCGAGGTCCGCGGCACGGTGGCGCACAAGGCGGCGGCGATGGTCGACCCCGCCGACGCGGTACGGGTCGTCGATGCCCCAGGTGACGAGTACGTCTCCCGGGGCGGGCACAAGCTGGCCGGTGCGCTGGCGGCGTTCGTCCCGCTGGGGCTGGGCGTCGCCGGGCGCCGCTGCCTGGACGCCGGGGCGTCCACCGGCGGCTTCACCGACGTGCTGCTGCGCGCCGGGGTGGCCGAGGTGGTCGCTGTGGACGTGGGTTACGGGCAGCTGGCCTGGGCGCTGCGTACCGACGAGCGGGTGCGGGTGCACGAGCGCACCAACGTGCGCACGCTGACGCCTGAGCTGATCGGCGGCGTGGTCGGGCTCACCGTCGCGGACCTGTCGTTCATCTCGCTGCGGCTGGTGCTGCCCGCGCTGGCCGCCTGCACCGACGGCGATTTGGTGCTGATGGTCAAGCCGCAGTTCGAGGTGGGCAAGGAGCGGGTCGGTCCGGGCGGGGTCGTGCGCGATCCGGCGCTGCGTGCCGACGCGGTGCTGGACGTGGCCGCCGCCGCGGCCGAGCTGGGGCTGGGTGTGGCGGGGGTCACCGCGAGCCCGCTGCCCGGACCGTCGGGCAACGTGGAGTTCTTCGTGTGGTTCCGCCGGGACGCGCCCGCGCCCGACCCCGCGCGCATCCGCGAGGTGGTCGAGGCAGGAGTGCCCGAGCAAACAGAGGGCGGGCTGTGACGACTGGGGGAGGCACGGTGACGGAGCGCATTGCGCTGCTGGTCACCCATACCGGGCGTAAGGATTCCACCGACCACGCCCGGACGGTGGCGCGCGACCTGATCGCGGCCGGTTTCACGGTACGGGTCGTCGCCGAGGAGGCCGGTGAGCTGGACCTGTCCGGCGTGACGCCGATGACCGGCGCCTGCGCGGCGCGCGACGCCGAGATTGTGTTCGCGATCGGCGGCGACGGCACCCTGCTGCGCGCGGCCGAGCTGGCCCGCCCGGAGGGCGCCCCGCTGCTGGGCATCAACCTGGGCCGGGTCGGCTTCCTGGCCGAGGCCGAGATCGCCGACCTGGACCTGGCCGTACGCGACGTGGTGGCGCGCGCTTACAGCGTCGAGGAGCGGCTGACCATCGACGTCACCGCGGAACTGGCCGGTGAGACGATCGCCGAGTCGTGGGCGCTCAACGAGGTCAGCGTCGAGAAGTCCAGCCGGGAACGGATGCTGGAGCTGCTGGTCGATGTGGACGGTCGCCCGCTGTCGCGCTACGGCTGCGACGGCGTGGTGTGCGCCACGCCGACGGGCTCGACGGCGTACGCGTTCTCGGCGGGCGGGCCGGTGGTGTGGCCGCAGGTCGAGGCGCTGCTGTTGGTGCCGATCAGCGCGCACGCGCTGTTCAGCCGACCGCTGGTGACGGCGCCCAGCTCGCTGATCCAGATCACCATCGACCCGTACACCGAGCAGGCGGCGATGTGCTGCGACGGTCGGCGTACGTTCATGCTGCCGCCAGGTGCGCAGGTCACGATGCGTCGCGGGGCGCTGCCGGTGCGGGTGGCGCGGCTGCGGCCGCAGCCGTTCACCGACCGGCTGGTGGCCAAGTTCGGGCTGCCGGTCGAGGGCTGGCGAGGACACAGCGGCCGACACGGCACCCACTGAGCAGGTGGTGTGCCCCCTCCCAGCGTGACAGTGTCACAGGGGCGGACTACTGTCATCAGCTGTGCTGGAAGAGTTGCGCATCACCGGTCTCGGCGTCATCGAGGACACCACGCTCCCGCTGACCCGTGGCATGAACGTCATCACAGGCGAGACCGGCGCTGGCAAGACCATGGTCGTGACCGGTCTGGGGCTGCTCTTCGGCGGCCGGGCCGACGCGGGCCGGGTCCGGTCCGAGCCGGGCCGGGCGTCGGTCGAGGGTCGGTTGCGGCTGAGCGGCCACGCCGCCTCCGCCGTTGCCACCCGCGTCGCCGACGCCGGTGCCGAAGCCGACGTGGACGGCAGCCTGCTCATGGGTCGCACCGTCACCATCGAGGGCCGTTCCAAGGCGTTCGTCGGGGGGCGCACCGTCCCGGTGTCGCTGCTGGGCGAGGTCGGCGAGCTGGTCGTCGCGGTGCACGGGCAGTCCGACCAGTTGCGGCTGCTGCGCCCGTCCGAGCAGCGCGGCGCGCTGGACCGCTTCGCCGGGCCGGAGCACGAGAAGCTGCTCGTCGAGTTCAAGGAGCTGTTCGGCCGCTGGCGCGCCGTCGCCGAGGACCTGGCCGACCGGCGCGCCAACGCGCGCACCCGGGCGCAGGAGGCCGACCTGCTGCGACTGGGCCTCGACGAGATCACGCGGGTCGACCCGCAGCCCGGCGAGGACGAGGAGCTGCGCAACGAGGCCCAGCGTCTCGAGCACGCCGAGGGGCTGCGTACGGCGGCGCACATCGCGCACCAGGCCATCGCCGGTGGCGGCGAGACCGACAGCGAGGACGCGACCAGCCTGGTGGGCACCGCCCGCCGCACGCTGGAGTCCCAGTCGACCGTCGACACCAAGCTCGGGGAGTACGCCGCCCGGCTCGAGGAAGCGGCGACGCTGCTCGGCGACGTGTCGGTGGAGCTGTCGACGTACCTGGCCAGCCTCGACGCCGACCCCGCCCGCCTGCAGTTCATCTACGAGCGGCGGGCCGCCCTGCGCTCCCTGACCCGCAAGTACGCCGACGACGTCGAAGGCGTCATCGTGTGGGCCGAGAAGGCCAAGGCGCGCCTGGCCGCGCTGGACACCTCGGACGAGTTGCTGGACGAGCTCGAGCGCGAGATGAACCGGCTCGCCGGTGAGGTCGCCGTGCTCGCCGAGAAGCTGCGTGCGGCGCGGCTGGAGGCCGCCGGGCGCTTCGCCGACAAGGTCACCGTCGAGCTCGCCGGTCTGGCGATGCCGCACTCGCGCATCCAGGTGCTGGTCGTGCCACGTCCGGCCGGTGACATCAGCCTGGTGGTCGGCGGGGTCGAGTCGGGCGTCAGCCCCGACGGCGCCGACGACATCGAGCTGCGCCTGCTGGCCCACCCGGGCGCGCCCGCGCTGCCGCTGCAGAAGGGCGCCTCCGGCGGTGAGCTGTCGCGCGTCATGCTCGCCATCGAGGTGGTCTTCGCCGGTGTCGGCGGCCCGCCCACGCTGGTCTTCGACGAGGTCGACTCCGGGGTCGGCGGCCGTGCCGCGGTCGAGATCGGACGGCGGCTGGCCCGGCTGGCGCGCAACCACCAGGTGCTGGTGGTGACGCACCTGCCGCAGGTCGCGGCGTTCGCCGACCGGCATCTGGTGGTGGCCAAGGACACCGGCGGCGCGATCACGACCAGTGGCGTTCGCGTGGTCGAGGAGACGGAGCGGGCCCGCGAGCTGGCACGCATGCTGGCCGGTCTACCCGACTCCGACCTGGGCATCGCGCACGCGGAGGAGCTGCTGGCGGTGGCCGCCCGCGAACGTACGGCCGACTGACCCGTCGTATCCGTCAGCCCCGGCTCCCGCTCTCAGCGGAGGCCGGGGCTGACGCGTATCCGCGGACGATGCCGTGCGGTGGGAGGTGTGGCGCGCGTGGTGTGAGGCGTGGGCGGGGTCAGCGGCGTTGTCGGGTGGTGGTTGGGCGGTTCAGTGGGACTGGCCGAGTTCGAGGGCGGCGACGCCTGCGGCGACGAGGACCAGGCCGAGGACCTGGATCCAGGTGAACTTGTCGTAGAAGAAGACGACTCCGGCGATGGCGACGAGCGCGACGCCGATCCCGGCCCAGACGCCATAGGCCAGACCGAGGGCCATGCCGCGCTTCAGTACCTGGCTCAGCAGGACGAACGCCGTCACGTAGCCGACCACGACGACGACCGATGGCACCAGCTTCGTGAAACCCGCCGACGCGCGCAGGCACACAGTCGCGGCGACCTCCGCCAGGATCGCCCCCGCCAGCATCAGATAAGCCATTTGATCACTGTAGACAGTCCCGTCCGGGCCGCCGCCTGGTCCCATCGTGCAGTTTCCGGGTAAGTGCAGGAATCTTGGCCGTCATTCGTGCACCTTCCCCGAAACTGCACGGATCTTGGCGCGGCGCGGGGGAGCGCGGCGTGGCGCGGCGTGGCGCGGCGTCGTGGCGTGGCGTGGCGCGGCGTCGTGGCGTGGCGTGGCGTGGCGCGGGACGGCGTGGTCGGGGACGGCGTGGCGCGGTGTGGCGTGGCGCGGGACGGCGTGCTCGGGGCCGTGTGGGGTGGGGAATTCTGTTAGCGTGCGCGCGTGCTTGGGGCCGTCGACGTGAAGGTCGCCGCCGCGGCCGGTACGGCACCGCGTGCGGACCGGTCCGCCGCGCGGCTGGACTATGTGCTGCTCGCGGTGGGTCTGCTGACGATGGTGCTGGCCCGGCACCGGATCACCGGCGACGGCCTCTTCCGGTACGACGCCCTGTCCCGCCTGCTGTCCGGCGGCGGCCTGTCCGCGGACCGGTACCCGTTGGTCGGGCCGCTGTTCGCGGCGCCGCTGTGGTGGCTGGGTCGGGCGACGGTGGGCGCGGAGCAGTTGCTGCGATACCACAATCTGATCTTGTTCGGGCTGGGCCTGCTCGCGCTGCACCTGCTGCTGCGCGACCGGATCGACCGCGTCCTGCTGCGCCGGTTCCTGTTGCTGCTGGTCGTGGCGGGGATGGTGCCCGCGCACATCGCGAACTTCTATGGCGAGATGTTCACCGCGCTGGCGGTGGTGCTGGGCCTGGTGGTGCTCTACCGGGTGGGCAGTGGACCGGTGCTGCGGGCGCTCGGCTGGGCGGGGCTGGTGCTGGGCACCGCGAACACCCCGGCCGCGCTGCCGGGGCTGGGGCTGGCGCTGGGCGACCGGGCCGTGCGCACGCGCCGCTTGCGTTACGGCCTGGCCGTGGTCGCGGCGTTGGCGCTGGTGCTGGCCGAGGCGTGGCTGCGCCGGGGTGATCCGCTGGAGCAGGGCTACACGGGGGAGCGGTTCGACTTCCCGATGGTGTTGGGGCTGCTGGCGATCATGCTGTCGTTCGGCAAGGGGCTGGTGTTCTTCGTACCCGCCCTGTTCCTGCCAGTGCGTGACCGGCTGGCCGGGTTGTATGACCCCGACCGGCTCGACCTGCCCGCGATCCTGCGCGGCTGGCGGTTGTTCGTGCTGGGCCTGGCCCTGGTGTACGCGAACTGGTGGGCCTGGAGTGGCGACCTGTACTGGGGCCCGCGGTTCTTCCTGGTGGCGGTGTTCCCGGCGGCGCTCGGCCTGGCGGTGTGGCTGCACCGCCCCGATCCGCGTCCACTGGCGCGGCTGGGGTTGCTGGCGGTGCTGGCGTTGTCGGTGTGGGTGGCCGCGAACAGCAGTGTGTTCGAGAC
The DNA here is from genome assembly GCF_019083965.1 of Catellatospora tritici. Taxonomy (GTDB): domain Bacteria; phylum Actinomycetota; class Actinomycetes; order Mycobacteriales; family Micromonosporaceae; genus Catellatospora; species Catellatospora tritici. The sequence goes on along the minus strand of NZ_JAHRCY010000025.1, from coordinate 102,337 downwards.
CACAGCGCCGCCGCGCTGCTACGACCCGGCCAGTCCGCAGGAGGACTACTGCCGGTTCGGGGTGGTGGAGAGCGACCTGTGGTATCCGCTGTGGCACCGACCCGTGCTGCCCTGGTTCCGCTGGGCGGAGCTGGCGTTCTTCGTGGTGGCTTTCGTCCGGTTGGCGTGGCCGCTGCTGCCCGCGCTGGTCCGGGCCGCCGCCGCGGTGCCGCCCCGGGTGCGGGCCCTGGCGGCGGGTTGGCGCTGGTAGCGCGACGCGCCGACGTCGATGCGGTGTCCAGCACATTTCCTGCATCACAATTCGGTCGGTATCGGCCGATCAAGGGGTGTCGTACGCGCCAACCCCGAACTGACATGCCAGGATGGCAGCGATGCGTCTTCCCACCTTGCGCCGGACCCGGACTGCCGAACCGGGAAACCTCACCGGCACCGCACGGCTTGACCGCCGGACCAAACGTCTGGTCGGTCGTCTGCGCCCGGGTGAGATCGCCGTGATCGATCACGTCGATCTGGACCGGGTCGCGGCTGACTCCCTCGTTGCCGTAGGGGTCGCCGCGGTCCTCAACGCCAAGCCGTCCATCTCCGGCCGGTACCCGAATCTGGGTCCGCAGGTGCTGGTTGAGGCGGGCATCACCCTGATCGACGATCTCGGCGAGGGGGTGTTCCAGCAGATCCGCGAGGGCGACGCGGTGCGGATCGAGGGCAACACCGTCTACGTCAAGGGCGAGCCGGTGGCGCATGGGACGCGCCAGGACGCCGACACGGTGAGCAAGGCCATGCTCGACGCCCGTGAGGGCTTGTCGGTGCAGCTGGAAGCGTTCGCCGCCAACACCATGGAGTACCTCAAGCAGGAGCGCGAGCTGCTGCTCGACGGTGTCGGCGTGCCGGACGTCAAGACCCAGATCTCGGGGCGGCACTGCCTGATCGTGGTGCGCGGCTACGACTACAAGGCCGACCTGGACGTGCTGCGGCCCTACATCCGCGAGTTCAAGCCGGTGCTGATCGGCGTGGACGGCGGCGCGGACGCGCTGGTCGAGGCGGGCTACACCCCCGACATGATCATCGGGGACATGGACTCGGTCACCGATGACGTGCTGCGTTGCGGCGCGGAGGTGGTCGTGCACGCGTACCCGGACGGGCGGGCGCCCGGTCTGGACCGCGTGCACTCGCTGGGCGTGTCCGGGATCACCTTCCCGGCCGCGGCGACCAGCGAGGACATCGCGATGCTGCTGGCCGACGAGAAGGGCGCCACCCTGATCGTCGCGGTCGGCACGCACGCCACGCTCGTGGAGTTCCTGGACAAGGGCCGGGGCGGCATGGCATCGACGTTCCTCACCCGGCTGCGGGTGGGTGGCAAACTGGTCGACGCCAAGGGCGTGAGCCGGCTGTACCGCCAAAGCATCTCAGGATCTTCGCTGTTGCTGCTGGTACTGTCCGCGATCGCGGCCATGGCCGCGGCGGTGGCGGTGTCGACGGTCGGCAAGGCGTACCTGTCGCTGGCCGCCGAGCGTTGGGACGCGTTGATGTTCAACCTCCAGAAACTCTTCTAGGCATCCCGGGACGATAGGTTTCGACGTGATCAATTTCCGATACCACGTGGTGTCGATGACCGCGGTCTTCCTGGCCCTGGCGATCGGCCTGGTGGTCGGTACGGCGGCGCTGAACGGCCCCGCCGCCGACGCGCTGGAGGACAACGTCAACGCGCTGCGCAAGACCAACTCGCAGCTGCGTGACCAGGTCACCGGCCTGCGCGATCAGGCCAACCGCGAGGAGCAGTTCGTCACCGAGGCCGCCCCGATCATGCTCAAGGGCAAGCTGACCGGCCGCCGGGTGGTGCTGCTGTCACTGCCGTCGGGCCGTGACCACGTGCCCGGGGTGGCCGCGATGCTGAAGACCGCCGACTCCAAGATCGTCGGTACGGTCGAGCTGCAGGACAAGTTCTTCAACCCCGACAACAGCGCCGAGCTGCTGGATCTGGCCAGCAAGGCCGAGCCCGCCACGGTGCCGACCTCGGCCATCCCCACCAACAGCGACGGCGTCGAGACCGCCAGCGCACTGCTGGCGGCGGTGCTGCTGGACCGCTCGCCGACGGTGCCGAACCCGGACCGGCAGGCCGTGCTGACCGCGTTCAACAAGCTCGGTTACCTGAACTTCGACAGCACCATCTCGGGTCCCGCCGAGGCGGTCGTGATCGTGTCGGGGTCGCCGTACACCGACAGCCAGGCGGCGGGCAAGAACGCGTCGGTGGTCACCACCGCGGTGCAGTTCGACCACGCCGGGATCGCGGCGGTGGCGGGCGTGCTGGGCGGCGAGGGCAACCTGATGCTCGAGGTGCGCGACGACGCCACGCTGGCCAAGACGATCTCCACGGTCGACAACGCCGACACCGCGCAGGGCCAGGTCGCCACGGCGCTGGCCATCTATGAGCAGATCTCCGACAACAAGGCCGGGCACTACGGCGTCGGCACCAACGCGACCGCCCTGCTGCCCCAAGAGGCGAAGTGAGCTGAACATTGGGCCTGCTGGCTAGGGCAGCGTTGATCGGCCTGGGCGCCTATGGCGCCCGGGCCGCGCTGCGTACGGTGAACACCCGGCCTCAGGCCGGTCAGCTCGAGCGCACCAACTTCCGCGGCCGCAAGGTGACCCTGGCCGGCGGTCCCGCTCTGGCCGTGTCGGCCAGTCTTACCAGCGCCCTGGGCGCCGGCGACGTGCGCACGGGCGCCGCCGCCGTGACCGCCGGCCTGTCGGCGGGCGCGGTCGGCCTCTACGACGACATCGTGGGCGCCCGGCCCGACCAGAAGGGCGACAAGGGCTTCCGCGGCCACCTGCGCGCGCTGCGCGAGGGCCGGGTCACCAGCGGCCTCGTCAAGATCGCCGGAGTGGGCGCGGGCGCGCTCGCGGCCGCCGCGCTGCTGCCCAACCGACGTGGGCGCGGCCGGGCCGGACGGCTGGCCGAGGTGGCGCTGGGCGCGGGCGTGATCGCGGGCAGCGCCAACCTGATGAACCTGCTCGACCTGCGCCCCGGCCGGGCGCTGAAGGCGGGCGTGCTGCTCGGCGTGCCGCTGACCGCCACGCGTGCCGGTGGGCTGGCCGCGGGTCCGGTCGGCGCGAGTGTGAGCCTGCTCCCCGACGACCTCGGCGAGAACATCATGCTGGGCGACTCGGGCGCGAACTCCCTCGGCGCGCTGCTGGGCGTCGCGGCCACCGCTCGCACCGGGCTGTTCGGGCGCGCGGTGCTGCTGACCGGGATCACCGCGCTGACGCTGGCCAGCGAGAAGGTCAGCTTCACCAAGGTCATCGAGCGTACGCCGGTGCTGCGCGACATCGACGCCTTCGGCCGCCTGCCCGCCGACCGCGTCCCGGCCATCCGCAGACCCACGGTGCTGGACCAGCCGACCGGACCGGCAGCCGTCGTGGCGGCCGTGGTCGAGCAGCAGGTCCCGGCCGAGGCGCCGGAACTCGACGACGCGACAGTCGACGTGACCGAGGCCGCCGTCACCCCGGCGGCCAAGCCCAAGCCGACCCGGGCGCGCGCTGCTCGCAACACCGCGAAATGACCGTGGCCGCCGACACCCCCGTCGGCGCCGCGGCCTCCGGCGGCCCGGCGACGGCGCGCATCGCCGGTGCCGCGACGCTGATCGCGATGCTGACGGTCGCGAGCCGGATCGCGGGCTTCGCCCGTACCTACGTCTTCGGGCACACCGTCACCGACAAGCAGCTCAGCGACATCTACCTGGCCGCCAACACCATCCCCAACATCATCTTCGAGATCGTGGCCGGTGGCGCGCTGGCGGGCATGGTGGTGCCGCTGCTGGCCGGGCCGCTGGCCGCCGGTGACCGCGCCGCCGTCCGCCGCACCGTCTCGGTGCTGCTCACCTGGACCCTGACCGCGCTGATCCCGATCGCGTTCCTGCTGTGGCTCGGCGCCGATCTGGTGATCGGGCTGCTCGCCTCCGAGGCGACCCCGGCGCAGCTCACGGCGGGCGCCGACATGCTGCGGGTCTTCGCCCCGCAGGTGCCGCTGTACGGCATCGGCATCGTGCTCACCGGGGTGCTGCACGCCCACCGACGGTTCGCCTGGCCGGTGCTGGCGCCGCTGCTGTCCAGCCTCACCGTCATCGCGACGTACCTCACCTTCGCGGCCGTGGCCGGGGCGAGCGCGCCGCTGTCCACCGTCGACGGGCGGGCGCTGGCGATCCTGGCCGGGGGCACCACGCTGGGCGTGGTGGTGCTGTCGCTGTGTCTGGTGATCCCGGTGGGGCGGCTGCGGCTGGGGCTACGGCCGACGTACCGGATCGAGCCCGACGTCCGCTACCGCATCGGCAGTCTGGCCGCGGCGGGCCTGGCCACCGTCGCGGCGCAGCAGCTGGCGCTGCTCGTGGTGATCCACCTGGCGCTGGACGGCCCCGACGGCACCAACACTGTCTACAACTTCGCCCAGACGCTGTTCCTGCTGCCGTGGGCGGTGCTGGCGGTGCCCGCCGCGACGGCGGCGTACCCGGCGATCGCGACCGCGCACGCCACCGCCGACACCGCCGGGCTGCGCGTCACCACGGCCCGGACCGGCCGGGCGGTGCTGCTGCTCAGCGGGCTCGGCACGGCCGGGCTGATCGCCGTGTCCACCCCGGCCGCCGAGCTGATGCTGCCCGGCACGTCGGCGCCCGCGCTGGCCCGCGCCGTGGTCGCGTTCGCGCCCGGCCTGCTCGGCTACGGCCTGGCCGCGCTGCACCAGCGCACCCTGTACGCCGTCGGCGCCAACCGGCTCGCCGCGCTCGGGGTCGGCGCGGGCTGGACGGTCACGGTGGTGGCCGCGCTGGTGCTGTCGGCGGTGCTGCCCGAGCACGAGCGCGCGGTGGCGCTGGGCGCCGCGAACTCGCTGGGCATGCTCGTCATGGGCCTGGCGCTGGCGGTGGCGGTCCGTGCCCGGGTGGGCGGTCCCGCCCTGTCCGGCCTGGTGAGGGCCGGTCTGGCCGCCGGTGTGGCGGCTCTGGCGGGCGCGGCCGTCGGCTGGGAGGCCGGGCGGGTGGTGATCGGGCCGACCCCAGGCATCATTGCTGTGATCGGACAGGGCATGCTGTCCGGTGGCGTGTCACTCGCCGTGTACCTGTGCGTGTGCGCCCTGCTCGACCGGCCGGACCTGCGGCCCCTGATCGAGCGGGTGACGCGGCGCGGGCGACGGTGACGTGACCGGCTACGGGGAGCCGTCGAGCAATCCTCGGCGGGCGGCCGATCAGGCGGACCGCCCGGACGGGTCGGCGGCGGAGGGACGGACAGGACGTGCGCGAGCAGGTGGAGCAGGCTGAACGAGGGCAGGCCCAGGATCGGGGTGTGGTCGTGACCGCGGGGCAGGACTGGACCGGCAGCGTCATGCTCGTGCTCGCCTCCAGCATCGGAGGCATCGGCCAGCATGTGGCGAGCCTGGCCGAGGGCTTGTCCCGGGCCGGATGCGCCGTCACCGTGTGCGGCCCCGCCGCGACCGAGGAGCACTTCCGGTTCACCGACCGTGGTGCCCGGTTCCACCCGGTGGAGATCCCGGCCAACCTGCACCCCAGCGACATGCGCGCGGTGCGGCAGGTGCGCGCCCAACTGGCCGCGGTGCGACCGGATGTGGTGCACGCGCACGGGCTGCGCGCCGGTATGGCCGCCGCGCTGGCCCGCCCCACCTGCCCACTCGTGGTGACCTGGCACAACGCCCCGCTGCGAGCCGGACTGAAGGGCCGGGTGCACACCCTGGTCGAGCGCCTGGTCGCCCGCGCCGCCACGGTCACCCTCGGTGCCTCGGCCGACCTGGTCACCCGAGCCAAAGCCGTCGGCGCCGCCGACGCGCGCCTGGCACCGGTGGCCGCGCCCGCGCTGCGCCGCACCCGCCGCAGCACCGCCTCGGTGCGCGCCGGCCTGGGCGTGCCCGACGGGGCGCCGCTGATCCTGTCCGTGGGGCGGCTGCACGAGCAGAAGGCGTACGACGTGCTCGTCTCGGTCGCCGCGCGCTGGCGCGACCTCACCCCGACCCCCCGGGTGCTCATCGCCGGAGAGGGCCCGACCTACCTCGACCTGGCGGCGCAGATCTCGCAGCTGCGCGCGCCGGTGACCCTGCTCGGGCACCGCAACGACGTCGGCGACCTGATCGCCGCCGCCGACCTGGCCGTGGTCACCAGTGTGTGGGAGGCGCGGCAACTGTTCGCCCAGGAGGCCCTGTCCGGTGGCCTGCCGCTGGTCGCCACCGCCGTCGGCGGCATCCCCGAGCTGGTCGGCGACGGCGCGATGCTGATCGAGCCGAACGACCCGGACGCGCTGGACACGGCCGTACGCAAGCTGCTGGCCGACCCCGAGGCCCGCGCGAGCCTGGCCGAACGCGGCCGGGCGCAGGCCGCGACCTGGCCAGATGAGGCGGCAACCATGTCCGAGCTGCGCGAGGTCTACGCCGAGCTGACCGACCGGGCGGGTCAGGGCTGATGCTCAGGCCGCCACCCCTCCTCCTGGCCGCCGTCGTCTCGCTCCTGGCACTGCTCGGCCTCGGCGCGTCCGCGATCCCCGCCACGGCCGCCCCGACCGCGGTCCCGCTCGCCGACGACGAGTCCGACTACGTGATCATCGCCGGTGCGGCCGGGTTGCGCTGGGACGACATCGACGTCGAGCGCACCCCGACGCTGTGGACGCTGGCCGAGCGCGGCGCGATCGGGTCCCTGTCGACCCGGTCGGCGCACGTGCCGACCTGCCCCGGCGACGGCTGGCTGACCCTGGGCGCGGGTAACTACGCCGAGCGGACCAGGAGCGAGGTCGCCGAGGTGTGCCCGCGCCTGGACGTGGCGATCGAGCGGCCCGACGCGATCGGGGCGTCCCTGCCCGACCAGCACACGGTGGCGGAGCGGCAGCGGGAGCTGTCGTTCGGCACCGTGCCCGGGGCACTGGCCGAGTCGGTGCGCTGCACCACCGCGATCGGCCCCGGCGCGGCGGTGGCGGCGGCGCGCTCGTTCGGCCGCGTCGACCGGTACGCCCCCGAGCTGCCTGCCGACCCGACGTCGACGCTGTCGAAGTGCGTGTTGAGCATCATCGACCTGGGCGCGGTGGACGGGCTCACGCCACAGCGTCGAGCCAAGCAGGTCGAGGCGGCCGACGCGCTGTTGGCCAAGATCCTGGCGGCGCGGCCGGAGCGGTCCACCCTGCTGGTGGCCGGGGTCTCCGACACCGACCGCACCTCCCGCCTGCACGTGGTCATCGCCGACGGCAAGGGTTGGAGCGGCGGCTGGCTGACCTCGGCCAGCACCGGGCGGCCGGGCTACCTGGAACTGGTCGACCTGGCCCCGACGGCGCTGAGTCTGCTCGGCCGGGAGGTGCCCAAGAAGGTGATGGCCGGGCACCCGGCCGCGCACGCGCTGGGCCGCCCGGACGACCTGGGCGAGGCCACCGCGGCGGGCACCGACGCCGACCGGCAGGCAGCCGCCGCGCGTACCGTGTCGGCCTGGTTCTTCCTGCTGCTGGCGGCGGCCCAGATCGGCCTGTTCGCGGCCGTGGTGCCGCTGCTGCGGCGCAGCTACCGCCACGCCGGGCCGACCGGCCCGACCCCGCCCCCCGAGCGCCTGGTGCGCCTGCTGGAGCTGCTGCTGGTGGGAGCCGCCCTGGCCGTGCCCGCGGCGATGATCACCGGCATCGTGCCATGGTGGCGCTTCGGGCAGCGCGGGTTGATCTTCTTCGCGATCACCGGCGCCGTGCTGGCCGTGCTCACCCTGATCACGGTACGGCTGCCCGTCTCCCGCACCCGCACCCTCGGCCCGGTCGGGGCGGTCGCGGCCATCGCCACCGCCGTGGTCGGCCTGGATCTGATCACCGGGGCCCGGCTGCAGCTCAACGGCGTCGCGGGCTACTCGGCGTTGGAAGGCGGCCGCTACTCCGGGATCGGCATGGTCGGCATGGGCGTGTTCTTCGCCGCCGTCCTGCTCAGCGCGGCGTGCCTGGCGCAGCTCGTGCCGCAGCGCCGCCGCCCGCTGGTGGTCGCCGGGGTCGGCGTGGTGCCGATCCTGCTGGTCGGCACGCCCGCCTGGGGTGCCGACGCGGGCGGCGCGATCGCGCTCACCGCGGGCGTCTGCCTCACCGCCGCGCTGTGCCCCGGCGGCTGGCTGAGCTTCCGCCGTCTGGCCGTCGCGCTCGGCATCGGCCTGGTGGTCACCGTGGGCTTCGCCTACGTCGACCTGCACCGTCCGGTCGAGCAGCAGGGCAGCCTCGGCCGGTTCCTGGCCCAGTGGGCCGAGGGCACGTCCGGGCTGACCCTGAACCGGCTCGGCAGCGGCAACCGCATCGCGCTGGTGACCAGCCCGCTGACGGTGCTGGCACTGGTGGCGGCGGTGTTCATGTGGGCGGTGCTGATGCGCCCGTGGGGCGGCCTGAAGCGCCTCTACGGCATCTACCCGCCCATCCGGGCCGCCGTGGTCGGCATCGCCGTCTCCTCGGTGCTGGGCGGCCTGCTGGGCGGCGCGGCGCTGAACGTGGCGGGCACCGCCGCGGCCACCGCGCTGCCACTGCTCACGCTCGGGGCGATGCGGGTGCTGGGGCACGCCGCCGACCGGACCCGGATCGTGGAGGAGTCGGTGAGCACCGACACCCCGGTGGGGGTTTCCGGGACGTAGCCGCCGGATGAACCCGGTGGCCGTGTTAGGGTGAAACCCCGTGGTAGCAGCGCGGACGACCAAACATATCTTCGTCACTGGAGGCGTCGCCTCCTCGCTGGGCAAGGGCCTCACGGCCTCCAGCCTCGGCAATCTTCTCACCGCTCGCGGGTTGCGCGTGGTCATGCAGAAGCTCGACCCGTACCTGAACGTCGACCCGGGGACGATGAACCCGTTCCAGCACGGTGAGGTCTTCGTCACCGAGGACGGGGCCGAGACCGACCTCGACGTCGGGCACTACGAGCGCTTCCTGGACCGGGACCTGTCGGCCAAGGCCAACGTCACCACCGGCCAGATCTACTCGGCGGTGATCGCCAAGGAGCGGCGCGGTGAGTATCTCGGCGACACGGTGCAGGTCATCCCGCACATCACCAACGAGATCAAGTCCCGGATCCGGGCCATGGCCGAGCCCGACGGCCATGGCCGCACCCCGGACGTGGTGATCACCGAGGTGGGCGGCACGGTCGGCGACATCGAGTCGCTGCCGTTCCTGGAGGCGATCCGGCAGATCCGGCACGACATCGGCCGGGACAACATCTTCTACCTGCACGTCTCGCTGGTGCCGTACCTGGCGCCGTCGGGTGAGCTGAAGACCAAGCCGACCCAGCACTCGGTGGCGGCGCTGCGCAACATCGGCATCCAGCCCGACGCGCTGGTGTGTCGGTCCGACCGGGACATCCCGGCCAGCGTCAAGAGCAAGCTCGCGCTGTACTGCGACGTCGACGTCGAGGCGGTCGTGGCCGCCCCGGACGCGCCGAGCATCTACGACATCCCGAAGGTGCTGCACCGCGAGGGCCTGGACGCGTACGTGGTGCGCCGGTTGGGCCTGTCGTTCCGCGACGTCGACTGGACCTCGTGGGACGACCTGCTGGAGCGGGTGCACCACCCGATCCACGAGGTCACCATCGCGCTGGTCGGCAAGTACATCGACCTGCCGGACGCGTACCTGTCGGTGTCGGAGGCGATCCGGGCGGCCGGGTTCGGCCACCGGGCCAAGGTGAAGCTGCAGTGGGTGCCCAGCGACGACTGCCAGACGGCCGAGGGCGCGGCCAAGGCGCTGGCGCACGTCGACGGCGTGGTGATCCCGGGCGGCTTCGGCGTACGCGGCATCGAGGGCAAGATCGGCGCGGTGCGCTACGCCCGCGAGAACAAGATCCCGACCCTGGGCCTGTGCCTGGGCCTGCAGTGCATGGCGATCGAGGTCGCCCGGCACGTGGCCAACATCGCCAAGGCCAGCTCGCTGGAGTTCGACGAGCGCACCCCGGACCCGCTGATCTCCACCATGGCCGACCAGGAGGACATCGTCGCGGGCAAGGGCGACCTGGGCGGCACCATGCGCCTGGGCGCCTACCCGGCGAAGCTGACGCCGGGCTCGATCGTGGCCGAGGTCTACGGCGGCACCGAGGTCAGCGAGCGGCACCGGCACCGGTACGAGGTCAACAACGCCTACCGGCCCGCGCTGGCCAAGGCGGGCCTGCAGATCTCCGGCACCTCGCCCGACGGGCGCCTGGTCGAGTTCGTGGAGCTGAACCGGGAGCTGCACCCGTACTTCGTGGCCACGCAGGCGCACCCGGAGCTCAAGAGCCGTCCGACGCGCCCGCACCCGCTCTTCAGTGGACTCGTGGGTGCGGCCATCACCTATGCTCAGGCCGACCAGCTGCCGGGCGTGGCCGAGGCGGCCGAGCCGGTGGCGGCACCGCGCTAGGCACCACAACCACACACCACGCGGCGGTCGCGACCAGGCCTTTTCGGCCGGTCGCGGCCGTCTCGTCTTTCGAGGGGGTACGGGTGTACGACGTCGTCGACAGCACCGACCGGTTCACCGGACGGGTCTTCCGGGTGCGCACCGACCGCGTGACCATGCCGGACGGCTCGGTGGCGCCACGCGACGTGGTCAGTCACGTCGGCGCGGTCGTGGTCGCCGCCCTGGACGACCAGGGCCGGGTGGTGCTGGTGCGCCAGTACCGCCACCCGGTCGGCCGCTACCTGTGGGAGCTGCCCGCGGGACTGATGGACGTCTCCGGCGAGGACCTGGCCACCGCCGCCCTACGGGAGCTGGCCGAGGAGGCCGACCTGACCGCCGCCCGCGTCGACCTGCTGGTGGACCTGCACACCTCGCCCGGCTTCTCCAACGAGCTGGTGCGGGTGTTCCTGGCCCGGGAACTGGCCGAGATCCCGGAGGCCGACCGGCACGTGCGCGGCGACGAGGAGGCCGACATGCAGGTGTCCCGGGTGCCGCTGGACGAGGCGCTGGGCATGGTCGCAGACGGCCGGATCACCAACGCGGCGGCCGTGGCGGGCCTGCTCGCCGCCGCGCGCGCCCGCGACACCGGCTTCGCCGGGCTGCGCCCCGCCGACGCACCCCTCCCGCGCTGACGGGGCGGCCGCCCTCGCGCCGACGCGGGTAGGGGCGGCTGCAGTTTCGGGGAACCTGCGCGAATAACCGCTGGTATTCGCGCAGGTTCCCCGAAACTGCACGAATCCGGGTCGTCGAGAGCGTGGGCGTGACTTCCGGCATACCCCGTAAAAGGCATTTTTCCTTTTCGGCACTATCCTGGAGGACAGCTGCGGGCGGCGATCCTACCGAGGATGCGCAACACAGTGTCAGGCCGATGGCGCATCGCCTAGCACTCTGTCAAGGCTCCCGGCGCTCGCGCCGAGCCTAGACTGCCGCCGCAGGGGTGGACCGCCGGCAACGGCGCCGACGGCACTCCGGCAGCAGGTATCGAGGAAGGTGCATCGTGAAGGTCGGTATCCCCCGCGAGGTCAAGAACCACGAGTACCGGGTGGCGATCACCCCGGCGGGCGTCCACGAGTTCGTCCGCAACGGGCACGACGTCGTCATCGAGACGGGTGCCGGGCTGGGCTCGTCGATCACTGACGCCGAGTACACCGCGGCGGGCGCCCGCATCCTCGACACCGCCGACGAGGTGTGGGCCGAGGCCGAGCTGGTGCTCAAGGTCAAGGAGCCCATCGCCGAGGAGTACCACCGCATGCGCGAGGGGCAGGTGCTGTTCACCTACCTGCACCTGGCCGCGTCCAAGGAGTGCACCGACGCGCTGATCACCCAGAAGGTCACCGGCATCGCGTACGAGACCGTCGAGACCGCCGAGGGCGCCCTGCCGCTGCTGGCCCCGATGAGCGAGGTCGCCGGTCGGCTCGCCCCGCAGGTCGGCGCGTACCACCTGATGAAGTTCGCGGGCGGCCGCGGCGTGCTGCCCGGCGGCGTGCCCGGCGTGCGTCCCGCCAAGGCGGTCGTCATCGGCGCGGGCGTGTCCGGCCTCAACGCCGCCACCATCGCCCACGGCCTGGGCTTCGAGGTCACCGTCCTCGACAAGAACATCAAGAAGCTGCGCGAGGTCGACCAGCAGTTCGGCGGCCAGGTCCGCACCGTCATGTCCAACTCGTTCGAGCTGGAGCAGGCCGTGCTGGAGGCTGACCTGGTCATCGGCGCGGTCCTGGTGCCGGGCGCCAAGGCCCCGACCCTGGTCAGCAACCACCTCGTGTCCCGGATGAAGCCCGGCAGCGTGCTCGTCGACATCTCGATCGACCAGGGCGGCTGCTTCGAGGACTCCCACGCCACCACGCACGCCAACCCGGTGTACAAGGTGCACGAGTCCATCTTCTACTGCGTGGCGAACATGCCCGGCGCGGTGCCGCACACCAGCACCTACGCGCTGACCAACGTCACCCTGCCGTACGCGGTGGAGCTGGCCAACCACGGCTGGCGCGAGGCACTGCGCCGTGACCCGGCGCTGGCGCTCGGCCTGAACACCCATGCGGGCGAGATCGTCTACGGCCCGGTGGCCGAGGCGCACGGCCTCACCCCGGTCAGCCTCGACGACCTGCTCTGACCAGCACATTTCTGACGGCGGCGGCGGCCTGGGCCGCCGCCGTCACCATGTCGAGATCCTGTATGGCCGACACGCCGAGCCGTGCGGTACGCCGAAGCTCTTCGGTGACGTACAGTCGGACGACGACGACAACAAACGGCCGGTTGGGAAGCTGATGGCCCGACTCACGACGGCGCCTGAACCGGACGGTCGGAAGTCGTCGGGAAGGGCGTAACGGAGATGGCAGGCAACGGGCGCGCGGAGGCATGGACCTCGACGCTACGAGCGGAACAGTCCGCTCTGGACCTCGGTGCTGACCTGGGTCCAGCGGATCCGTCTGCCTACACGGCGCGCAAGGAGATCCCCGAACCGATGCCGACGGACCGCCACGGCCCGTCCCGCATCATCGCGATGGCCAACCAGAAGGGTGGCGTCGGCAAGACCACGACCACCATCAACCTGGGCGCCGCCCTGGCCGAGTACGGCCGCAAGGTGCTGCTGGTCGACTTCGACCCCCAGGGCGCGCTGTCGGTCGGCCTCGGGGTCAACCCGCACAACCTCGACCTGTCGGTCTACAACCTGCTCATGCAGGACGACGTCACCGCCGAGGACGTCATCATCAAGACCGACGTCGCCGGGCTGCACCTGCTGCCCGCCAACATCGACCTGTCCGCGGCCGAGATCCAGCTCGTCAATGAGGTCGCCCGCGAGATGGCCCTGGCCCGGGTACTCAAGTCGGTGCGCAAGGAATACGACTACATCCTGATCGACTGCCAGCCCTCGCTCGGCCTGCTCGCCATCAACGCGCTGACGGTCGCGCACGGCGTGCTCATCCCGCTGGAGTGCGAGTTCTTCAGCCTGCGCGGTGTGGCCCTGCTGCTGGACACCATCGACAAGGTGCGCGAGCGCCTCAACTTCGACCTCGAACTCGAGGGCATCCTCGCCACCATGTACGACAGCCGCACCACCCACTGCCGCCAGGTGCTGCAGCGGGTCGTCGAGGCGTTCGGCGACAAGGTGTACCAGACCGTGATCACCAAGACGGTCAAGTTCCCCGAGTCGACCGTCGCCGGTGCGCCGATCACGTCGCTGGACCCGGCCTCCTCCGGCGCCCGCAACTACCGCCAGCTCGCCCGCGAGGTCATCGCGGCCGAGGCCGCCCGGCGCTGAACGGCCGCGTCAAACGGGCCGACCGGCCTGCGCGGTCGACATGAGCTGCTGGGATACTGTCCGACGTGAGTGATCCTTTGGTGACGGCCGCCCCGGCGGCCGAGCAGTCCGCCGAACCGTCCGGTTCCGGGCGCTTCACCGTACGGCTCACCAACTTCGAAGGCCCCTTCGACCTGTTGCTGCAGCTCATCGGCAAGCACAAGCTCGACGTCACCGAGGTCGCGCTGCACCGGGTCACCGACGACTTCATCGCCCACATCCGCGCCATGGGCAAGGAATGGGACCTCGACGAGGCCAGCGAATTCCTGGTCATCGCCGCGACCCTGCTCGACCTGAAGGCCGCTCGGCTGCTGCCCGCCGCCCAGGTCGAGAACGAGGAAGACCTCGCCCTGCTCGAAGCCCGCGACCTGCTGTTCGCCCGGCTCCTGCAGTACCGGGCGTTCAAGCAGGCTGCCGCGTTCATCGCTGACCTCGAGGTCAACGGCGCACGCCGCTGGCCCCGCGCCGTCGCCCTCGAACCCCAGTACGCCGAGGCCCTGCCCGACCTGGTGCTCGGCATCGGCCCCGACCGGCTGGCCAAACTCGCGCTCAGGGCGTTCACCCCCAAGGTCGTGCCGACCGTGTCGGTCGCGCACATCCACCAGATCCGGGTCAGCGTCCGCGAACACGCCGAGATCCTGCGTAACCGGATCTTCGAACTCGGCAAGGCGACCTTCCGCGAGCTCACCGCCGAATGCGAGAACACGCTGGAGATCGTCGCCCGGTTCCTGGCCCTGCTGGAGCTGTACCGGGAAGGGCTGATCGCGTTCGACCAGGAGACGGCGCTCGGCGAGCTGACCGTCAGCTGGATCGGGGGAGAGGCCGTCGACGTGGAACTGGCGGTCGAGGAGTACGACGGCGACGGCGACGCGCGCCAGGCCATGGCCGCCGCGGACGCGGAGACCGTTGAGCAGGAGACCGAGCCGGAGGAAGAGCCCGGCGAGGGTGGGGGAGACGACGATGAGTGACCAGGAATCGCTGCAGCAGCAGGCAGCGGCGTGGGTGCCGCCGTGGGCCCGGCCCACGCCGGAGGGTGCCCCCGACGACTCCTCCGACCGCCCCGGCGACGCGGCGGCTGACGGCGACGCGGCGGGCGACCGCGCCGCGCCAGGCGACCGCGACGTGGCTGGCGGCGACGCCGCGGTTGATGGCGACGCGGCGGCTGACGGGCGTGAGCCGGCTGCGGCGGACCATGATCACGGCTTGAGGTCAGAAAGTGGGCCGCAGGCCGAGGAAGTGGCCTCGGAAGCCGATCTTCCGGCTGTCGCCGAGGACGCCTCGATGGCCCCGCCGCTGCTTGATGGCGCTTTTGGGGCAGCTTCTTCGGCTGAGGTCGAGGTTGTGACCACCGACGCCGATCATCCGGATCCGGCCGATCCGGTTCGGCCGGAGGGCCTGGCGGCTGAGCTGGACGATGATCGCGAGTTCGTGTCGGCGGCGGAGGCTGGCTGCGAGGTGGTGACCGGAGACGATGATCTCGTCGAAGCGGTCACCGGCGAGACGGATGTCTTCGTCCCCCGGCAGCGGGCCGACGAGGCCGAGGCGACGGTCTCCGAGCAGGAGCGGGTCTTAGAGCAGGACTTCGAGCCCGTGGCGGATGCGGCGCAGGCCGTCGAGGCCGATGTCGCAGCCGCCGATCCGCCGATCGGCGACGTCCCTGGCAGCGACCTCTTCGGTGATGACCTCTCCGCGCCGTCCGGACATGCCGTCTCGGGCGGCGACCTTCCTGTCCGTGACGTCTCCAGCGCCGATGTTCCCGATGCCGATCCGTCCGGTGCGCTGGAATCCCCGGCCGGGACGGTCGGGGTCGAGACCGTCGACAGCGCGACCTTCGATGCCGAGATCTTCGGCGGGGCGTCGACCGGTGGTGCCGGGCCAGTCGCCGCATCGCCGGTGGCGGCCGCATCCGCGCAGCTGGGAGTGGCGGCGCCTGGGCTGTCGCCGCTGGACCTGGTACCGGCCCTGGAGGCGATCATGTTGGTGGTCGACGAGCCGGTGAGCGAGCTGACGCTGGCGCAGGTGCTCGACATGCCCGCGGAGGAGATCGCGGCGACGCTGATCGAGCTGTCCGCCGCGTACACCCGGCAGAACCGGGGTTTTGATCTTCGCCGTGCGGCCGGTGGCTGGCGGCTCTACACGCGCGCCGACTACGCGCCGTATGTCGAGCGGTTCGTGCTCGACGGGCAGCAGCTGCGGCTCACGCAGGCGTCGCTGGAGACGCTGGCGGTGATCGCGTACAAGCAGCCGGTCACCCGCTCACGGATCTCGGCGATCCGTGGCGTGAACTGCGACGGTGTCGTCCGCACCCTGGTCACCCGAGGGATGATCGAAGAGTGCGGCACCGAACCCGAGTCGGGCGCCTACCTTTACCGCACCACCACCCTGTTCCTGGAGAAGCTCGGCCTCGACTCGGTCGACCAGCTTCCGCCACTGGCACCATTCCTGCCAGACAACGTTGAGGAGATCGCCGATGAGCAGCGCTGACACCGAGGGCCTGGATCGCCTGCAGAAGGTGATGGCCGCCGCCGGTGTCGGATCGCGGCGGGCCAGCGAGGAGCTGATCGCCGCACGGCGCGTCACCGTCAACGGCAAGGTCGCCAAGCTGGGCGACAAGGCCGACCCGGTCAACGATGTCATCCACGTCGACGGGCAGCGCATAGTCACCGACAGCCGCCTGGTGTACCTCGCGATGAACAAGCCGCGCGGCGTCGTGTCGACGATGGCCGACGACAAGGGCCGCGAGGCGGTCGCGGACTACCTCGGCAATCTGACCACCCGCGTGTACCACGTGGGGCGGCTCGATGCCGACAGTGAAGGGCTGCTGCTGCTCACCAACGACGGAGGGCTGGCGCACAAGCTGATGCACCCGTCGTACGAGGTGCCGAAGACCTACCTGGTGGAGCTGGTCGGACCGCTGCCGAGGGCGGTCGGACGGGACCTGCTCGCCGGTGTTCAGCTGTCGGACGGGCCCGCCCGGCTCGACGCGTTCAAGCTGGTGCAGGCGATCGACAAGCTGGCGCTGGTCGAGGTGACGCTGCATGAGGGGCGTAACCGGATCGTACGGCGGATGTTCGACGCGGTCGGATTCCCGGTGCAGCGGCTGGTGCGTACGGCGATCGGGCCGATCAAGCTGGGGGACCTGCGGGCGGGCCGCCATCGTCGGCTCAATGCCGGGGAGACGGCGGCCCTGTTCAAGCTCGTCGATCGGAAGCGCGGGGCTTCAGCTGCGGCGGCCGGCGATGACGACGGCACCGGCGATGAGGGCTACGAGGACTAGTAGGCCTGCCAGACCTGCGAGCAGGATGCCGAGGTTCAGCGGTTTGTCCGCGGGGGCCTCGGCATTCGTGGTTGGCGGGGTGGAAGGGGCGGCGGCGCTCGGGGCTGCTGATGGGGTGAGCGGGGGGACGTTGGCGGTGAGGGCGGCTACGAGGTTGATCACGCCATAGCCGTACTGGTCATCCCGCCCTTTGGGGCCCTTGTCGGTGGCGGTGGCCGTGAGCCGGTGGATGACCTCGGTGGCGGACATGTCGGGATACTTGGACCGGATCAAGGCCGCAGCTCCTGCGACAATTGCAGTCGAGTTGGAGGTGCCGCTTCCATGTCCCCATTTCCCGGCGAGATACGTGGATGAGATGTCGTCACTGGGTGCTGCGATGACAAGTTCCTTGCCGTTCACCGATATTTTGGAATGGTTACCGTTACGATCGACTCCACCCACTGCGATAACGCCAGGCTGTGAGGCTGGATACTCCACCTGACCGGCTTCGGGCGTGTTTCCAGCCGCAGCGACGACGACGACATCTGCTTCTGCCGCCATCACGAGTGCATTTCGGACCGTGATGGTGAACTCGCCTCCAAGTGAGATCGAGATGACACTGGCATGGTGCTCGACCGCCCACCGGATGCCAGCTTCTAACGACCCTCGTCCTGTAAGGCCACCCTCTCCGCTTTCCTGAACTCGGACCGACATGACCTTTGCGCCTGGTGCGATGCCATGCACCCGCCCGTTGGCTGCGATGAGGCCGGCCATTGATGTGCCATGTCCGTCTGTGTCCGTCCGGCCGTCGGGACTGCCGACACCGGTGATATCGAACCCCGGCACCATGGACGCGTCTATATCAGGGTGATGGGCAACGCCAGTGTCAAGTACGGCGACCAGTACACCAGTGCCGTCGGTCGTCCGATGTGCTTCAGTCGTGTGCAGGTAGTTATGAAACCACTGACCGTCAGCGACTTCATCGGCTGCCTGTGCCGCTAGACCGCTGGCTGCGTTGCCGCCGACAATTGCCAATGCGAGCGCCAACACAAATATCCGCTGGAGTTGTCTCGTCAATTCACATCTACCCCTCGTCTGATAGTGACGGTCGGTGCGGGGCCGTCCTCGCCGTCCAGCCGCCATGGCATAGCGAGTTCGGTATACCACTGTTGGAAAGCTTCGGTGGTCTCTCTGTCGATGGCTTCTGAAGGTGACGCTGCGTCGGGTGCGATGATCGGAGGGACGCCTTGGCGCACCGGCCAGATAGTGTCTGCTTGCCGCCGGTAGTGACCGTTGCCACCTGCGCCACGGGCGCCAGCACCGGCCCCTCCGGGGATAGGCATCGGCATCATGCTGTTCCCAGACGCGTTTCGGGCGCCCAATGCGGCGGCCCCGTAACCTGTAGCACTGCCAGCCTGAGTGGGCATCGGGACTATATATCCGCCAGCGCCAACACCCGGACCGGGGAGGATGTAGGCGCCACCGCCCGGTACGTATGGGTTTCCGGGCATGATGGGCAGCATCGAGATAGGCTGCCCTGGTCTCAGCGGGATCTCCGTCGGCAAGCCTTCCAAGTCTGGACCGGATCCGACAATCGGTGGGTAGCCTGGTACAGGAGGCACCGGACGGTTTGGGGTGAACCGGCCGCCGACTCCCGAGCGTGTCTGTTCATCGTCCGTAGAACCGTCTTTGATGGCTTCAGTTTTCGAATACGCGGGTGGAATGACCGCTACGGGCAGGATGATTCTTGAGCGGTAAGCGTTGACATCGGCATCACTCTGAGCCATGATCGCCCGCGCCTCGTTGTTGAGGCGCTCGGCGATGTGGTTCCACCACGGTCCAGGCCGCGTGCGGTAGCTGGTGTGGCTGAACCATTCCTCGGCCAAGGGCCTCATCTGCTTCTTGGCCCCAGCGAGGCTGGTCATGATGCCGCTCAGGCCGTGAGAGGTCGTTCCAGCGGCCAAGGAATCTGATTTCAGGGCATTGATGTGCTTCTCAACGGCTCGGAGAAGCACGCCTGCCGCGGGTGTGCTTTCTGGCGGCCAGGCGTTCCAAAGTTGCTCCCGCTGTCTCTCAAGCGCTGCAACATGGCTGTCAATCAATTCGCTCAGCTGGCGGAATCCCTGAATCTGTTCCCACCCCAGTGGGTCGTCCTCACCGTGCACCATGTCCCACATGCGTGGCACGTCATAGGAGTTCCACTCAACGTCCCGGTACGGCCAAATGGGTTGAGGTGGCAGGCCTTGCGGCAACGGGCGCATGAGCTTTTTGGCTTGGATCATTCCTGGTCACCCCTGCCGTAGGGGTTCTGGCTTGGCTGGGATGATGGCCTGACCAGCGCTGCGGCTTGCGCTAGCAGTGCGTCGACAGTCTCAAGCTTCGCGGCGGCGACGTGGTCGGCATCTGCGTAGTGAGTGAGAATGTTGTCGATCGCCAATGACAACGCGGCGGCTGTCTGCAGGTGAGCCTCACCGTTGTGAAAGTGAGTTGTCAGCGTGGCGGCGAAGGCGTGGCGGGCGGCGTATCCAGGACCGCTGGGCGACCGCAATCCGAACCGCACGCCATGCTGCATGAGCTTGTTGCATCGCTCTAGACCTGGCGATAGTTCCTTCGCGGTCTGGTCGCGCACAGCAGTTGCGACCTCTTTCAGGCCCACCAGGTCGACTTTGACCTGCTGTCGCAACGGTTTCTCAGACATCGACGCCTCCCCCTGCGGATGTTCTGTACGACAAACTGTCCCCGGCCATCGGGCAGAGTAACTGATCGGCCACTCTCAGTACAGTCATTCTCCTGCTCACCGGGTCTCGTACGCGTCCACACTGGACCCGATCTCCATGATGGCCAGCTTCCCCTGCTCCACCATCGGCGCCACCGCCTTGCCCAGCTCCGCCACGTCCCGGGCCGAGAACATCGCCACCCCCAGACACCACCAGTCCGTCCCCGGCGTACGCGTCAGATCCACCACCACCCCCTCCCCGCCCACGGCCGTCAACACATCCCCGAACATCACGTCCTGCGGCGCCCCGAGTTCCCCGTACGGCAGCATCCCCATGCGCCCTCGCAACGTCTCCAGCGCCGCCGGCGTCATCACATGCCGGAACCGCAGCAACCACCGCCGGGGCTGTGGCTCGGTGGCGCTGTCGGCGATCGGCGCGTCGGGCCGTACTCCCATGTCGGCCAGCGCCAGTCCGAAGTGCTCGCACACCAGGATCACGGCCTGGGTCAGCTCGTGCATGTGCTGCCGTACGGTCTCGTCGTCGACCAGCGGCGGTTCGGCCGCGCTGACCCGCAGCCGGTCGACGCGCAGCTCGACCGCCCACCGCCCGTCGGCGGTGCCGCGTAGCAGCTCAAGCCGCCCCCGGCAGTCCGCGACGGGCAGCTCGCGCGAGGCGAGCAGTTCGACGCTGCCGTCCTGTGGGTCGGCGACGGGCCGCAACGACAGCGGTCGGCACAGTTCGGCAAGCGTCTGCGCGGTGAGGGTGCCTCGCAGGTGGATGGTCACCGCCCGCAGCCGGGCCAGCATCTCGGCTGGTCCGCAGGGTGGGAACGAGGTCTGGATGGTCACTGGTGGCTCCCGTCGAGGTCGGCGCGCAGGTGGTCGGCGATCGTGGTGAGGGTGTCGGTGGTCGGGGTGTCGCGTGTGAACACGGCGTGGTGCAGCGCGGCCGCGGCCTGCGGTGTCCGGGACAGGCGCAGCAGCACGTCCGGCTGGTCGGTCAGCGCCCGTCGGAGCATCGGCGAGTCGAGTAGGAGGTCCACCACGTCGTCGTTCTCGCGTACGGCGCGGATGAGTTCGTCGGGATCGACCGCGACATCGGGTCCCGCCACCTGCAGGCGACGCACCGCTGCCGCGACTTCGGGCAGCGTGTGGGCGGCGGCCCGGCGTCTGGCGCGTTCGGACCAATCGGGTCCAGGGTCGAGGTCGACGACCCAGTCCGTGTCGCGGAAGTGCGACGACTGGCCCGGTGACTTGTCGGGCGGTCCGGCCGAACCGAAGACGGCCGGAGCGACCTCGCGGCCGAGTTCCAGTTCCCAGGTCCGCGCCCAGCGGTAGAGCTCGGGGAAGGCCATCTCGATGCTCGACTTGTTCAGGAAGTTGTACTTGTCGTTGCTGAGCGGCGAGTCGGGGAAGAACAGCCGCCGGATCTGATCGGTGCGGACCGCCATGGCGTCGCTGGACAGCTGGAGGTCGTAGTCGCTGGGTTCCTGGTCGAGGCTAAGCCGGTACATGGAGTCGAACGGGCGTCGCTGCGGCCGCTGGCGGTCGGCGAACCAGGAGCGCAGCCTCCCGGCCGCGCGACGATGACCTCGTTTGCGCAAATCCAGGTCGCTCTCGTGCGGCATGGCCTTGTGCGGGCCGGAGAAGAACTCCGCCGAGGAGCCTTTGAGCCGGGCGTCGACATGGTCGGCGGTGATGCCGCGAGCGGCGAGGGCTTCGGCCAGGGTGACGGTGAACTGCCGGAACTGGGTCTCGGTCATGCCCAGTGGGGCGATGCGGGCGGCCCAGCGGACCACCGCTTCGGGGACGACGCGCAGGTGGTCGGCCTCATCCGGGTGTACGCGATAGCCGCTGCCGTCGCCGGGCAGCAGGTGCCCGGCCTGGTCCCAGGTGGCGGTCAGTTGCGGGGCGGGTTCCCCTGCCACTGGAAGAACCACCGGATCGTGTCCTCGTCCGGCAGCTGCTCCCCGTCCGTGAAGCCCGGCGTCGCCGCCTCGGCCTGCGCCCGGTCGATCGGCAGTCGTCGCTCCCGGTACGTCTCGTCCCGCATGATCCGCCGCGCCCCCGCCGGGTCGTAGTCCCAGCCCCGGTTCCGGTGGCTCCACATCATGGCGTGGTAGCGGTACTCCTGGCCCGGTTCCGTCGTCTCCACCACGATCCCCACCGGCGACTCGCCCGTCCGCCAGCCCTGTGCCGTGCGATAGAGCGCGTAGTAGTACAGCTCGCGCTGGGTGTCCATCGGTCCCCTTCATCAGGTCTGCGGTGGTGAGCCCGAACTCCGCGACGACGTCGGAGAAGCTCCGGCCGTGGTAATCCAACCACGCTTGGTAGTCGGCCCAGTCTGCTCGGTTGTCCACGATCCAGCTCCCCAGGCCTGTGCCCTGCGGGGACGGCCAGCCCGTCGGCACCTGCGGCAGGGTGGTGTCGAGGCCGAGTTCGCGGTTGACCGCCATGATCTGCAGTAGCGCGTGTACGCGCCGGGCCGGGCGCTCGTCGTCGCGCCACAGCACCTCGTGCAGGCCCTCGGTGCGACGGTCGGCCTCCAGCGCGGCGGCGGTGGTGAACCGAACCTGGAAGCGCTGGCCCTGTGGGGTGCGCAGGGTCGCCTCGACGCCGTACCGCTGGTTGCCGTCGGCCCACAGGTTGCGGATCGGTCCGACTTGCCCGTAGCCGCGTTCGAGCATCCCGGCCAGGGACGACTCGACACCGGCGGGGTAGCCGTCGCCGTCGGGCAGCTCGACGGTGAGGCGCAGTACGCGGTCGCCGTGGTTGGCGACGAAGGTGCCGAGGTCCTGGTGGAAGCGGTCGTTCTCGTCGAGGAACGTCGCGGCCAGGGTCTCGTACGACATGACGTGCGGTTGCCCGGAGGTGGTCAGCCCGAGTCCGCGCAGGTCGGCCTCGACCACCGGGGCCGTGGTTTCGGCGCCCCGGATCAGGTTGCGCAGTGCCGCCTGCACGCGCCGCCCGAGTGGCCGTCGCTGCGACGGTGGCGGCGGCAGCAGCATCGGTTCGTGGCTGGTGCCGTACAGCTGAGTCGGCAGCAGGCTGCGCTGCTGGGCGGCCTGGAACAGGGCGAGCTCACCCCAGGTACGCGGCGGTACGCCGCGTGGATGGACCACTTCGCCGACGCTGCCGCCGACGACCAGGCTGCCGTCGGGGCGCCGCCGGATGTCGACGGTCGGGGCGAGCGCCGCGAGTTGCTTGGCCGTGAACTCGTGCGGCCAGTCCGACAGCCGCTCGGACGGCCGGTGTACGGCGACCGGCACCCGGTCCAGCCCGGCCCGGCGGGCGGCGCGCAGCCGCTCGTTGTCCAGCGCGGCGAGACTGCCGTCGCCCCAGCGTACGGCGTGGATCGGCAGCCCGGACCAGCGGTTGAGCGCGTACCGGGTCTCCAGCGCGACCGAGGTCTGGTCGTCGACCTTCACGGCCGCGGCGCGCTGGGTGTAGTTGAGTTCGGTCGGCGGCAGGAGCACCGTCTGCGGCAGCGCGGCGTTGATGCGTGCGCGCTCCTGGCCGAGGCTCTTGGCGTCGAGGTTCAGGTCGCGCGTGGTGGCGTTGCCGAGTCCGAGCGAGTCGCGCGTGCCGCCGTCCGGGTCGCCGAACATCACCTCGGCGAGCACCGGTTGTGCCTGCGTGGGTCCGCTGGTCGGTGATGGCGAGTCCGGCCAGCCGACCGCGTCGTAGTGCTGCCCTGCGGTGGTATTCGTGGTCGCCGCGTCGGCTGTGACGGTACCGGTGGTCCGCTGCGGATCGGGCAGGCTGCCGTCGGCGTACTCGCCCGACGTCGGGTTGGCATCGCCACCAGTGGGCGCCGGGGCTTGATCCCCAGCGGTGCCGGGCTCATGCGGCCAGGCGGCGGCGGATGGCGTGTGCTGGTCGGCGGTCGCGAAGGAGGATGCGGATCCGGCTGGGTCGGATGCTTCGTGCGGTCGCGGCGGTTCGGCGGTGACGGGCGGGCCGGAGTCGGTGACCGGGTGCGGAACGCCGGTCGCGCCGGAGTCGGTGGCCGGGTGCGGAACGCAGGTCGCGCCGGAGGTGTCGAAGGTCGCGAGTCCCGCGGCTGCGCCGGTGGCGGCAACCGCGGGGGTGGGCAGGCCATCGGCGTGGAGATCGGCGAGCTTGAAGCCGTAGAGGTCGGGCAGGTGGGTGGCGGCCAGGTGATGGTTGGCCAGGTGGTGGGTGTTGCCGGTGATCGCGCCGGTGGTGGCCGAGGTGGCGGCCATACCGAGCGATTGCAGGCTGACACCTTGGCCGCTGACCAGGCCGATGGCGCTCTCGGCGAGGATCTCGCCGCCCGCCCCGCGCAGCGAGTGCTCGGTGTAGCTGCCGAGCAGGCTTCCGGCGTGGCGGCGGCCCAGGGAGGCCAGTCCGCCGACACTGCCGCCGAGTGCGCCGTACCCGGCGGAGGTCAGCAGGTCGAGGCCGTCCAGGCCGCTGCGGTTGCCGGAGCTCACCTGGTAGACCTGGGTGCCCAGCGAGGTGACCGACTCCTCGACCGCTTCCTCGACGGCCTCCTCGCCCATCTCCAGCACGACCTTGGACCGGACCCGCTGGGCGATGCGGTCGCGGACGGCGTGCTTGAGCCGGTTGGTGAGGCCCTTGCGGGCGCCGCGCTCGATGAGGCGCTTGGCGGCGGCCTTCAGCGCCTGGTGGATGGCGAAGCGGGTGCCCAGCATGGCCGGGCCCGCGCCGGCCATCGAGGCGCCGAGGGTCACCGTGGCGGTCGCGGCCAGCGTGAGCAGTTCGATGAGCAGCAGGCCGAGTTCGACGTAGAACTCGATCTTCACGCTCTCGACGTCGTTGGCGCCCGCGTCGAGCAGGTTGCCGAACTCGCCGAGCAGTTCGGTGACCGCCCCGATCGCGGCGTCGTCGCCGCCGCGCCCGAGCTGCGCCCACAGGCCGCGGATGGCGGTGGCGACCTCGCCGTCGGCACCGCCGTTGGCGGCGATCGCGGCCAGTACGGCGTCGTCGGCATCGTCGAGCAGCGGGCCCATCGCCTGCCCGGCGGCGTGCCAGTCGTCGGCCAGCTCGCGCATGGCCGCCTCGTCGCCCTCGGGCCAGTCGACCCCGACGACCCACTCGAGGGCGGTGTACGCCCAATCAGGCGCATCGAAGAACGTAAGTGGATGTGGAATCGGAGATGCTAACGCGGGCATCGATGAAAGTCCCTCCCCAGGAGCCCCTGGCGTGACCGTAATCGACGCCGGTGCCGCGCGTCACGAACTGATTCGCGCCTGTGGATAACTCGCGGCGGGGTGCCGGGGAGGGACTGGAACGCTAGCCGAGCAGGGCGTTGACGACCTCGGTCGCGTTGTCCTCGTGCTTGGCGTACGCGTCGGGGAAGGCCGAGATCTGCACCGACTGGGCCGCCACCGTCAGCGGCAGGTTCTGCCAGCCGTCGATGGTGACCAGCACGGCGTAGAACGCGCCCGCCGAGTACGACGGCGTCATGATCTGCTGGACCGTGCCCCAGCTGCCACTGGCCCGCTGCTGGAACAGGCCGACCGAGTCGTGGTCGGCGCCGGTGCCCTGGTGCGGGTAGTCCAGCGACTCCGGCACCGCGTAGCTGGCCAGGTTGTACAGCGCGCTCTCCTGCATGGAGGTCGCCACCGCGATCACCATGGCCCGCTTGGGCAGGCCCATGTCCTGCGCCTTCTTGACGATCGCCGCGGCGTTGTCCATCTGCAGCTGGTCCAGGCCCGCGACCGGCTTGACCACGTGCTTGGTCGGCCTGGGCTTCGGGGTCGGCTTGGGCGCGGGCTTGCGGGTGACCGTCGGCTTCGGCGTCGCCGTCCTGGTCGGCTTGGGTTTCGGCGAGGCGCTGGGGGTCGGCGAGGCGCTGGGCTTGGGGGAGGCGCTCGGCGATGGGGACTTGCTGGGCGTCGGCGCGGACAGGTTCGGCGAGCGGCTCAGCAGCGAGCGGCTGGAGTTGTCGTCGCTGGTCGCGACCCGTTGCACGGTCAGCGTCGGTGCGGGCAGCGCCGCCGCGTTCGGGTCGGGACTGCCGCCGTTGGCGCCGGTGAGCAGTGCGAACGTGCCGACGCCGACGAGGGCGGCGGTGGTGAGCAGCGGCGCGACGGCGCGCCGCAGCGCGGTGGGGGTCGCCCGGTGGGCGGGTTCGTAGCCGCCGTGACGACTGCGCCGGGCGGGGGCTTCGGCGCCTGAAGTGCGTTGGCGGACGAGGGCGGTCGGCTGGAGCGCTGCCGGGGCGGTGGCGCGCCGGAACGACGCCTGTTCGCCAAATGGCAGCTCACGGGGGTCACGCGGGGGCATGCCGGGAATAGTAGAGACGCAAAACCGCAGGTCAAAAGGGGTGTGCTCAGTTTTCTTCCAACTGCGCCCTGATTTAGGGCGAATTGCGGTGAGTTGTGCTGAGAAACTTTGCCCACCTGGACGAATGTTGGGATCAGGTAAGGCTTCCCGGTCGCCCCTGCCGCCGGGGAGCGCGGGCTCGGTACAGTGCCGCGCGTGACCGAGCGCCCCACGCGGCCGCTGCCGCCCGCGGTCGACCCGTGGGCCGGGCAGGACGACACCGCCATCAACTTCGTCGGCATGGCGGGCATTCCACCCCGCCCCGAGCCCACCGGCGTGCTGCCCGAACCCCAGGTCGTGTACGTCGAGCGGCCCCGTCGGCGCCGCTGGCCGTGGGTGCTCGGCGTGCTCGGGGTGCTCAGCCTGGCCTGCTGCGGGGTGCTCGTGGCGGTGACCGAGCCGATCCGGGCGCAGTACCCGGTGCACGCCGAGATCCACGGGCGGGTGGCCGGGTTCGTCGTCGACGGCGACCCCAAGGTGCGGGCCGAGGCCGTGAAGATCGTGTCGCGGATCAAGGCCGACCAGGGGGCCGACGGCGCGTTCGCGGCGAAGCTGGACGACCCCGCCGACGCCAAGCGGCCGGTGGTCGTGTTCGGGGCGACCCGGCTGGTCTGGGACCCGGCGGCGGAGATGAAGAAGGCGATCGGCGGGCTGGGCGACGGCCTGGTCACCGACGTGCGGTCGTACCAGATGCGGGTGCGCGACGCGCAGCTGCGCTGCGGCGACACCCACGACGACCAGGGCACCGCGGTGGTGGTGTGCGCCTGGTTCGACCACGGCAGCGTCGGGGTCGGGCTCTTCTACGGCGGGCGTACGAAGGACGCCAGCGCCGCGGCACTGCGCGAGATCCGGGCCGCGATCCTCGTCAAGGATTGACGACCGTCGCCATTCCTACTGGTCGCTGGGTTATCCACAGGCTCCGAACGCGTGGGGCCGTGGCTGTCTACCATCAGCCGAGTGAACGAGATCCTGCACGCCGACGCGCTCGCCCTGCTGACCGGATGGCAGCCGCCCGCCGACGCGCACACCGACTGGCGCCGTACGCTCGACCTGCTCGAACAGGGACCACAGGTGATGGCCAAGCCGCACCCCGACGGGCACCTGACCGCCAGCGCGGTGATCGTGTCGCACGACCGCAGCCAGGTGCTGCTGTGCCTGCACGGCAAGCACGACATCTGGTGCCAGGTCGGCGGCCACTGCGAGCCGCACGACCAGAGCATGTCTGAGGCCGCGCTGCGGGAGGCGACCGAGGAGTCCGGGATCGCCGGGCTGACCGTCGACCCGGTGCCGGTGGACGTCGACGTGCACGAGGTGCCCTGCGGCGGCCGACCCAACCGCCACCACGACGTGGTCTTCCTGGTGTACGCGCCGCCGCAGGCGCAAGCCCAGGTCAGCGAGGAGTCACACGAGCTGGGCTGGTTCGACCCGGCCGCCCTGCCCGCGCCGCTGGGCACCGACACCGGCCGCGTCGTCGCCAACGCGCTGCGCCGGCTGGGCTGAGCCGTGCGGATCGAGCACGACCCGTGGCCACGCGACGCCGAGCGGGCCGAACAGATCCAGTTGACGCTGCGCGAACTGATCGTCCCGGACGGCGAGGTCACCGGCGTACGGACCGTCGCGGGACTGGACGTCTCCTATGACCCGGACTCCGCCCGGGTCGTGGCGGCAGCGGTCGTGCTCGCCCTGCCCGAACTGACCGTCCTGGAGGCGGTCACCGTCCCCGGCGAGGTGACCTTCCCGTACGTGACCGGCCTGCTCGCCTTCCGTGAACTGCCGACGCTGGTCGAGGCGCTGCGGCGGCTCACCATCACCCCGGACGTGCTGGTCTGCGACGGGTACGGCATCGCCCACCCGCGCCGCTTCGGCCTGGCCTGCCACGTCGGCGTCCTGACCGGCCTGCCCACCTTCGGCGTGGCCAAGACCCCGCCGCCACTGGCCCGCCCCGACGAGTCCGCGAGCAACTTCGCCGCGCCCGGACCGGCGCGCGGGGCCTGGTCGCCGCTGGTCGAGGACGGGCAGGTGCTCGGGCGGGCGCTGCGTACCCGGGAAGGGGTCAAACCGGTCTTCGTCTCCGTCGGCCACCGCATCGGCCTGGATGCCGCCACCGACCTCACCCTGGCCCTGTGCCGCGGTTTCCGGCTGCCGGAGACCACCCGCCAGGCCGACCACCTGTCCCGACGCGTACTGGGAGGCGCGTATGCCACCGACCGACCGTGACGCCAACGCCGCGCTGCGGGCCCGTTTCGACGAGGTCCACGCGCGCTACACACACCTGCGCGACAACGTCGCCGAACTCAAGCGCCGCCTGGACGGTCTGGAGGTGACCGCGAAGTCACCCGACGGCACCGTCACCGTGGCCGTCGGCGCCCGGGGGCAGCTCACCAAGCTGCGCCTGCACGAGAAGGCGTACGCGCACCGCCCGGACCGGCTCGCCGACCTGATCACCGAGACGACCCGCAAGGCCGAGACCGCCGCGGGCGAGGCCGTGCTGCGGCTGACCGCGCAGGTCGTGCCCGCCGAGGCGGGCGTGGCCGAGCTGCTGCGCGGCGGTGACCTGGGTGGGCTGCTGCGCCGCCACGACGAGGCACTCGGCTGGCGCCCGGCTGGCGACGATGGACTCCGGTGAGCTGCGGCTCGACCCCGACGCGGCGGTTCGGGCGGGCGGTGACCTGCACGACGCGGCCGAACGGATGGCCCGGCTGCGGGACGGCACCGGGGAGCGGCTCGCGGCGGGCGGCACCGCGGCACCGTGGGGGCGCGACGCGCTGGGCAAGTCGTTCGCGGCCAACTACGACCCGTACGCCGGACCGGTCCTGCAGTTGTGGCGCGAGGCCGCGCAGCGGGCCGCGCTGATGGGCGAGCAGATCGTCGAGGCGGCGCGGCGCTCGGTCGCGGTCGACGAGGCTGGCGCGCAGCGCCTGGACCAGGCCGACAGATTGTGAACCCGGTCACCGGCGGGGATCGCGGCGCCCGCTGGTGACGTTGTGGCACGCGGGGTATGTGCGCAGGCAGGGGGCGGTGGGACGTGTTCTGCGCCGCGTCCGCCCCCGGCTGCCTGCTTACCCTCCGGACGGACCGGGCAGAATGGGAGCATCAAACCTAGGGGCGGAGGATAGGTCGTGGCTGAGCTGCGCTGTGTGGTGGCGGTGGACGGTCCGTCGGGCTCGGGCAAGTCGACGGTGTCGCGTCGGCTGGCACAGCGACTGGACGCCCGCTACCTGGACACCGGCGCCATGTACCGCGCCGCCACCTGGGCGGTGCTGCAGGCCGGGGTCGACCTGGCCGACGCCGACGGCATCGCCAAGGTCGTGATCGACCTGGAGCTGCTCATCACCACCGACCCCGCACACCCCTCGATCAGCGCCAACGGTGAGAACGTCGACGCGCCGATCCGCGGGCCCGAGGTGACCGCGGCCGTGTCGGCGGTGTCGGCGGTGCCGTTCGTGCGGCAGGTCCTGGTCGCCCGCCAGCGCGCGCTCATCGACGAATCGGCCCGGATCGTCGTCGAGGGCCGCGACATCGGCAGCGTCGTCGCCCCCGAGGCCGACCTGAAGGTCTTCCTGACCGCCTCGTCGGCCGAGCGCGCCCGCCGCCGCAGCACCGAGAACGCCACCGATCACGCCGCGACCGAGGCCGACCTGGCCCGCCGTGATCACCTGGACTCCACCCGCAAGGTCAACCCGTTGCAGCAGGCCGCCGACGCGGTCGTGCTCGACTCGACCGAGCTGGGCATCGATGAGGTCGTCAGCGAGCTGTACCGGCTGCTGACGACAAGGAAGGCAGCATGAGCAAGCGCAGCGAGCGAATCATGGGCGCAGGGCAACCTGTGCCTCATTCCGTTTCCGCGCGGAGCGGGGAAACGGAATGAGCAACTCAGAGTGGACCGAGCTGGCCGTCGTGGAGACGGCGGAGCCGGAGGAATCGGCCGCTCCGGTCGCTCCGCAGCCGGTCCTGGCGGTGGTGGGCCGCCCCAACGTGGGCAAGTCCACCCTCGTCAACCGCATCATCGGCCGCCGTCAGGCGGTCGTCGAGGACATCCCCGGCGTGACCCGCGACCGCGTCGCGTACGACGCGCAGTGGGCGGGACGCCGGTTCACCGTGGTGGACACCGGCGGCTGGGAACCCGACGCGAAAGACCGTGCCGCGGCCATCGCCGCGCAGGCCGAGGCGGCGGTCGCCTTGGCCGACGTGGTGCTGTTCGTGGTCGACTCGACCGTGGGCGCCACCGACGTCGACGAGAAGGCCGTACGCATGCTGCGCCGCAGCTCCAAGCCGGTGCTGCTGGTCGCCAACAAGGCCGACAACAACGCCATGGAGCACGAGGCGCACGCGCTGTGGGGCCTTGGCCTGGGCCAGCCCTGGCCGGTGTCGGCGCTGCACGGTCGCGGCTCCGGCGACCTGCTCGACGCGGTGCTGGAGGCCTTCCCGAAGGAGGCCCCGCGCGAGACGTTCGCGGCCGGGCCGCGCGGTCCGCGCCGGGTGGCGCTGGTCGGCCGCCCGAACGTGGGCAAGTCCAGCCTGCTCAACCGGCTGGCCAACGAGGAGCGCTCGGTCGTCGACGCCGTCGCCGGCACCACCGTCGACCCGGTCGACTCGCTGGTGGTCATCGGCGGCGAGACCTGGCAGTTCGTCGACACCGCCGGGCTGCGCAAGCGCGTGGGCAAGGCCAGCGGCACGGAGTACTTCGCGTCGCTGCGTACCGCGGCGGCGATCGAGGCGGCCGAGGTCACCGTGGTGCTGCTCGACTCCAGCGAGGTCATCAGCGAGCAGGACCAGCGTCTGCTGTCGATGGTGACCGAGGCCGGTCGTGGCGTGGTGCTCGCCTTCAACAAGTGGGACCTCGTCGACGCCGACCGGCGGCACTACCTGGACAAGGAGATCGAGCGGGAGCTCAAGCGCATCCCGTGGGCGCTGCGCGTCAACATCTCCGCCAAGACCGGCCGGGCGGTGGAGAAGATCGCCCCGGCGCTGCATACGGCGCTGACTAGCTGGGAGAAGCGCATTCCGACCGGTCAGCTCAACCAGTGGCTGACCGCGCTGGTGCAGGCCACCCCGCACCCGGTGCGCGGCGGCCGCGCCCCGCGCATCCTGTTCGCCACCCAGCCGGGTGTCGCCCCGCCGAAGTTCGTCCTGTTCACGACGGCGCCGCTGGATCCGGGCTACATCCGCTTCGTGGAACGCAAGCTCCGCGAGGAGTTCGGCTTCGACGGCAGCCCCATCGACATCTCGGTGAAGCCCCGCAAGGAAAAGGGCCCTGGCGGCCGAGGCAAAACCCACGGCTGACCTGCCCCGCCCACCAAGGGCCGGACCCGCGCTCGGCGCAGGCCCGGCCCTTTTTTGCGTCGATCATGAACTTGTGGCACGGTTCGACGGCGTGTCCCCGGCACGACTTCCTGATCACTTTCGGCACCCTGTGCGCCGGACCTCTTGCAGTCGATCAGGAAGCTGTGGCCGCGACACACCGTCGAGCCGTGCCATAAGTTCATGATCAACCAATAGGGGTGGCTACAGGGGGATGGCGGGGTAGCCGTGGTGGGTGATGGTGGTGGCCACCTCGGCGGGGGTGGTGGCGGCGGAGAGATCCACCTCGGTGCGGGCGGCGGTGTGGCTGGTGTGGGTGGCCAGGACGCCCGGCAGTCGGGATACGGCCTGGTCGATGAGGTCGGCGCAGTTCTCGCAGTGGATGCCGGAGACGGCGAAGGCGTGCTTGCCCATGGGGCTCCTCGGTTCATGGCGGGGGATTCGAGGGGATAACGGCGGGTCGGGGGTGCGGGTGATCCCGGCTTCCTTGTTTTAGTTATTGCTTATATAAGGCGGGACGTATATTGTCGGTACGTGCACGCGTTCGACATCCTCGGTGACCCCGTCCGGCGACGGATCCTCGAGCTGCTCGCCCCGGGCGAGCGGTCCGCGGGCGACCTCGCCGCCGTGGTGCAGGCCGAGTTCGGGATCACGCAACCCGCCGTCTCCCAGCACCTGAAGGTGCTGCGGGACAACGGCTTCGCGACGGTACGCGCCGAAGGCACGCGCCGCCTCTACGCCGTCGACGCCGAACCGCTTCGGCAGGTCGACGAGTGGCTCGATCCCTACCGGCGCTTCTGGACGCAGCGCCTGGACGCCCTGGCCACCGAACTGGCCCGAGGCAAGCGAGAGCGGCAGAGCGCCGCCGACCCGACCACGAAAGGCACGGACCAGTCATGAGCACTACCGAAACCGCCAAGACCGACATCGAGCTGTACCGTCGCGAGATCGCCGCGGGCGAGGCGCGCTGTGCGGTGTTCCGCCGCGTATACGACGCGAGCATCGAGGACGTGTGGGACGCCTGCACGAACCCCGACCGGCTCGCCCGCTGGTACGCCCCGGTCGCGGGCGAGCTGCGGCCCGGCGGCGACTTCACCCAGGGCGACTTCGGGCCCGGCCGGGTGCTGCGCTGCGAGGCGCCGCGGCTGCTGACCGTGGCGCTGGGCGGCGGCGACCCGGCGCCCGACGAGATCGAGCTGCGCCTGTCGGAGGGCCCGGACGGCACCACGATCCTGGAGTTCGAGCACGCGACGACGCTGGACGAGCACAACATCGGCGGCCGGCTGTTCGACGCCGTCTACTGTATGGGCGGCGGGTATGGCCCGCGCCTGGTCACCCTGGACCGCCACCTGCGCGGAACCCTCGGCGAGGTCGACGCGACCCAGCTGCATCTGCGCGAGGACCTGCGCCCGGCCATCGAACACGCGATGTCCACCCTCGCCGACCTGGTCGAAAAGGACAAGAACCGCTGACGGGCGAGCGCCCGCCGCTCGCGCCGCCGCGTGAAAGTACATTTTCGGGGAAACTGCTCGAAAGCGAGCCAAGATTCCCGCAGTTTCCCCGAAAATGCAGCCAACCCCGGGCGGCGCGACGCGACGTCGAGATGGGATGGTCTGGTGCTCGGGCGCGGTAGGGTCGGGTGATGAGTGACGTCGATGTCCGCGCCCCGCAGGTGGCGTCGGTGGCAGTACGGTTCCCCGCGCACCGCTACCAACAGGAGGACATCGTCGCGGAGTTCGCGCAGCTCTGCCTGCCCGCTCCGCACCCCTCTCGCGACGCCTTCGCCCGCTTCGGCCGCAACACCGGCGTACGCACCCGGCACCTGGCCCTGCCCCTGGACAGCTACGCCGGGCTGACCGGGTTCACCCAGGCCAACGACCACTTCATCGAGATCGCGCTGGAGCTCGGTGAGGCGGCGCTGCGGGCCGCGTTGGACGAGGCCGGAGTCGACGCGGGCGAGGTCGATCTGATCGCGACGACCAGCGTGACCGGCCTGGCCGTGCCGTCGCTGGAGGCGCGGCTGGCGCAGCGGGTGGGCCTGCGGCCGGACGTGAAGCGGCTGCCGCTGTTCGGCCTGGGCTGCGTCGCGGGCGCCGCCGGGGTGGCCCGGCTGCACGACTACCTGCGCGCCTGGCCGGGGCACACGGCGGTGCTGCTGGCGGTGGAGTTGTGCTCGCTGACGCTGCAGCAGGAGGACACCACGGCGGCGAACCTGGTCGCGACGAGCCTGTTCGGCGACGGGGCGGCGGCCGTGGTGCTGGTCGGCGGCGACCGGCCGGTGCCTGGGCCGGGGCGGCCGCGGGTGCTGGCCACGCGCAGCCGTCTGTATCCGGACACCGAGCAGGTGATGGGCTGGCGGATCGGGTCGACCGGCTTCCGGATCGTGCTGTCGACCGAGGTGGCCCCGATCGCCGAGCGCTACCTGGGTGATGACGTGCGCGGCTTCCTCGGCGAATTCGGGCTGGCCCCGGCGGACATCGGCACCTGGGTGTGCCATCCCGGCGGTCCGAAGGTGATCGACACGGTGGAGCGGGTGCTGGGGCTGCCCGCCACCGCGCTGGAGCCGACGCGCAGGTCGTTGTCGGCGCGCGGGAACCTGTCATCGGTGTCGGTGCTGGACGTGCTGCACGCCGGGGCGGCCGATCCGCCGCCGCCGGGCACGCCGGGTCTGATGATCGCGATGGGTCCGGGGTTCTGTTCCGAGCTCGTACTGCTGAGGTGGTGAGCGTGCTGCCGTACACCCTGTTGGTGCTGGCGGTCGGTGCCGAGCGCGTGGTCGAGTTGGTGGTCTCGCGCAGGCACGCCGCATGGGCGCTGGCCCGGGGCGGTCGCGAGTTCGGTCGTGGCCACTATCCGGCGATGGTGGCGATCCACACGGGACTGCTGGTCGGCTGCGTGGCCGAGGTCTGGCTGGCCGACCGGCCGTTCCTGCCGGTGCTGGGCTGGAGCATGCTGGCGCTGGTCGCGGCGAGCCAGGCGCTGCGCTGGTGGTGCGTGACCACGCTCGGGCCGCGCTGGAACACGCTGGTGATCGTGGTGCCGGGACTGCCGCTGGTGGACCGGGGGCCGTACCGGTGGCTGCGGCATCCGAACTACGTCGCGGTGGTGGTGGAGGGGATCGCGCTGCCGCTGGTGCACACCGCGTGGGTGACCGCGTTGCTGTTCACACTGGCCAACGCAGCGGTGCTGGCGGTGCGGATCCGGGTGGAGAACGCCGCGCTGGCGCAGGCCGCCGCGTGAGCCACGACGCCGACCTGCTGGTCGTCGGTGGCGGTCCGGCCGGGTTGGCCACCGCGCTGCTGGCCCGGCGGGCCGGGCTGTCGGTGGTGGTGGCCGAGCCCCGGGACGCGCCGATCGACAAGGCGTGCGGCGAGGGCCTGATGCCCGGTGGTCTGGCCCGGCTGCTGGACCTGGGCGTGGACCCGCCGGGCGTGCCGTTCCACGGCATCGCCTACCGGGGCCCGGACCGGATCGTCGACGCCCGGTTCGCGGCCGGGCCGGGTCGCGGCGTGCGCCGCACGGTGCTGCAGGCGGCGCTGCACGCGGCGGCGACGCGGGCCGGGGTCGGCTGGGTGCGGCACCGGGTGACCGGCCTGGTGCAGGAGACCGACGCGGTCGTCGCGGCGGGGGTACGGGCGAACTGGCTGGTCGGCGCCGACGGTCTGCACTCGCGGGTGGCCCGCGAGGCGGGCATCGCCTCGTCCGGCGGCTCGCCGCGCCGCTACGGGCTGCGCCGCCACTGGCGGGTGGCGCCCTGGTCGGAGCTGGTCGAGGTGTGGTGGTCGCCGCACGCCGAGGCCTACGTGACCCCGGTCGCCCCGGACGAGGTCGGGGTGGCGATCCTGCACCGGCGGGCCGAGACCGGGCACCCAGCGTCGTACGCGGACCTGTTGGCGGGGTTTCCGGGGTTGGCGGCGCGGCTGGCCGGAGCGCCGCCGACCGGGCCGGTGCACGGGGCCGGGCCACTGCGGCGCCGGGTGCGCGATCGCGTGCGCGGGCGGGTGTTGCTGGTCGGCGACGCGGCCGGATACGAGGACGCGCTGACGGGCGAGGGGATCAGTCTCGCGCTCGGGCAGGCCGAGGCGGCGGTGGCCGCGATCGTGGCCGGACAGCCGGAGGGCTACGAGGCGCAGTGGCGCCGCCGCACCCGCACGTACCGGCTGTTGACCCGGGGACTGGTGCTGGCCACGGTCCCGCGTCCGTTGCGGCGCGTGGTGGTGCCGGTGTGCGCGGCCGCCCCGGCCCTGTTCGGGCGAATCGTGAACGTGCTCGCGGGCTGATGTGAGCGGGTTCACCGGAGATCATCTCCGTGGAACCGGTGTCGTGGCTGGGAGCATCGCCGCTGCTGACGTACGGTGAGGTGCATGCTGAACGGCTTCAAGAACTTCGTCATGCGCGGCAACGTGGTCGACCTGGCGGTCGGTGTGGTGATCGGTGCTGCTTTCACGACACTGGTCAACCAGTTCACCGCATCGTTCCTGCAGCCCTTGATCAAGATGATCGGCGCGGGTAGCGCGGTGTCGGGCCTCAAGTACAACCTGCCCGGCGTCAACAACGCCATCGATCTGGGTGCGTTCCTCAACTCCGTGATCACGTTCGTGCTGACGGCGGCGGTGCTGTACTTCCTTGTCGTGATGCCGATGAACAAGCTCGCGGAGCGGCGCGACCAGGGCAAGGAGCCCGAGCCGAAGCCGATCACGGAGGACATCCGGCTGCTGACGGAGATCCGCGACGCGCTGGTGGCGGCGCGGGTGCCCGCGCAGGCGGCGCGGCCCGACGCCGAGCAGCCCGCCGAACGCTGAGGCCGCCGCTCAGGCCTGCGGTTCCAGCGCCACCGCCAGCACGTCGGGCTCGTTGGAGTCCGGGAACGGCGGTGGGCGCAGCACCAGGTATGCCAGCGGCGGCCGGATGAGCAGGGCCTCCACCGCGCCCTCGTCGGCGGCGGCCATCGGCGCGTTCCACGCGGTCTTGCCGTCCGGGGTGATCGCCGCGATGTGCTCATCGCCGACGACGTAGAGCATGCTGCTGTCGGGGGCGGCCGCCAGCCGGGAGCCGCGCAGGTTCGGTCCGAGCCAGGCGTCGTCCCCGCTGGCCAGCCGGAATGCCACGATCCGGTCGGCGCCCAGAACCACCAGGTCACCGAAGAGGGTGATCGTGGCAACGGGCCTCTCCCACTGACGCTGCCAGACCGTGCTGCCGTTCGACAGCCGCAGCAGCCGGATGTCGGCGCCGTCGCGCACCAGCACGTGCGCTCCGACCAGGCGCGCCTCGCCGACGACCCAGTCCGGTGGCGGTCCGTCCGGGCCGCCCGGTCCACCGGGTCCGTCACCCGGCCCGCCGGGGCCGCCGCCACCGGGCGGGCCCTCGTTCGGCCCGGCCGGGAACTGCTGCTGCCAGGCGCGGTCGCCCGAGCCGGCGGCGCGCAGCGTGATGGTGACGGTGCTGCCGAACTGGCGCCGGGTCACCAGCCAGTTCGAGTCGGCGGTCAGCGGTTCCTCCGGCGACGACAGCTCCCAGCTGCGCACCCCGGCCCGCGTGTAGGCGAGCAGCTTCGCGTTCTGCTGGATGAAGGCGAGTTCGGGGCTGGTCAGCGCCCCGGTGACCGTGCTGGTGGTGTCGACGTCGAACTCGACGCCGCCGGAGGCGGCGTTGACCCGCCAGATCTTCGAGCCGCCGGTCACCAGCACCGACGGGCCCCAGTCGTACACCGACAGCTGTTGGGCGCCGTTGAGCTGCTTGGTCCACACCTCGGTGTCGTCGCGGACGTCGCGGGCGAAGACGTGGCCGCCGTTGGCGCCGATGATCCGGCCCTTGCCGTCGACGATCAGTCGGTGCTTCTCCGCTGTGGCGTGCGAGGCGGCCTGGGCGATCACGTCGCCGCGACCGCCGGTGTCGCCGGTGCGGCTCGGGTCCGGCTCGTCGGAGACGATGTGCAGGCTGGGCTGCGGGCTGGCCTGCGCGTTCGGGGAGCCCGAACCGCGACCCAGTGCCCAGGCCACCCCGGCGATGAGCGCCGCACCCCCGCCCGCGCCGGCGATGATCAGCGCGCGTCGCGACAGTCGCGGCAGCCGGGAGGGCGCCGGGTGGGGCCACCCCTCCGGCGGAGTGGGCGGGTTGAGCGAACCCGGGCCGGGCAGCGCCCGCGGCGCCCTGGGCTCGTACCAGCCCGGGGTGGGGCCGGACACGCCGGTGCCGATGAGGATGCGGGCCAGCTCGACCGCGGTCGGCCGGTCCTGCGGGCGCAGACTGACGCACCGTACGATGAAGGGCCGCAGCGTCGGCGACAGTTTTGCCAGGTCGAAGCGGCCCTGGGTGACCTGGTTGATCTGCTCGAACATGCTGCCGCCGGAGATCAGCGTGCGGCCGGTGGCGGCGAAGTACAGCAGCGCCCCCAGCGAGAACACGTCACCGGGCGGCCCGCTCTCCTCACCCTGGATCCGCTCCGGTGCCATGTACGAAGGCGTTCCCACGTTGACGCTGGTGGTCATCCGGTCGTCGGCGGCGTCCAGGGCGATGCCGAAGTCGATGATGTGCGGGCCGTCGTCGTCGAGCAGCACGTTGGCCGGTTTGAGATCGCGATGGGTGAGGCCGACCCGGTGGATCGAGGCGAGCGCCTCGGCCAGGCCGGTGGCCAGGGTCAGCACCGCCGGCTCCGACAGTGGCCCATGCTCGGCGACCTGGCGCTCCAGGCTCGGCCCGTCGATGAACGCCGTCGCCAGCCAGGGCGCCTGGGCCTGGGTGTCGGCGTCGACCACGGCCGCGGTGAACAGCGGGCTGACCGAGCGCGCGGCGGCGACCTCGCGGCTGAACCGGCGTCGGAACACCGGGTCGGCGGCCAGCTCCGGCCGGATCACCTTGACGGCGACGCGGCGGCCGCTGGGGGAGTGTCCCAGGTAGACGCGGCCCATGCCGCCGCCACCGAGGACCCCGGCCAGCCGGTACGACCCGACGGAGATCGGGTCGGAGGTTTCCAGCGGACGCATAGCTCACCCTCATACACGATTCAACCAAATGCCCGGCGGCATACTATCCCCGTCGATCCTTCGATTCGCGAGCTGCGACACGGCTCGAATTCCGGATCGGACGGATTGCGGTGTCGGCACCGGCGATGCCATCAGTGAACCGCTCGGTAGTCCACCGGCCGGACCGATGCGGTCCCGGGCGTGTCGCGACGGCCCGACCGGATGGCCGGAACCGGTATCTTCAGCGGATGTCACTGATCCGCCCGATCGCCCTGGCCGTGCCGCGCCGGGGCGATGACCTGCTGGTGTTCGAATACCACGATCCGACGAAGGATCAGGTTTTCTACCGTCCGCTGGGCGGCGGCATCGAGTTCGGCGAGACCGCCGAGGACGCGGTGTGCCGGGAGCTGCGGGAGGAGTTGGACGCCGAGCTGCTGGACGTGCGCCGGGTCGGGGTGCTGGAGAGCATCTTCCATGGGTTCGGCCGCGACGGGCACGAGATCGCGTTCGTCTTCGACTGCCGCTTCGCCGACCCGTCGTGGTACGAGCGGGATGTCCTCGGCGGCGTCCTCGACGACCCGGGCGCGACGGTCATGTGGCGACCGCTGAGCGGGTTCGGCCCCGCCCGCCCGCTGTACCCGGTCGGGCTGGCCGACCTGCTGGCAGCGAACCCGGTTGAGGCGAGCCGCACCTGAGCGTGAGCCACCTCCCAACCCGGCGCTGCCGGACATACTCCGCTGACGTTGTCGGTGGCGGGTTGCATGATGCTGCGGTGCTGACTTTGTCGCGGCTGAGACCCGTCGTGCGGGACTCGTGGGGGCCGGATACCTGTGATCCCGTCGATCTTGCGGATTGGCGGCCGGAGAACCCGAGTCGGGGTCAATGTGGGGTCACTGCCCTTGTCGTCCACGACCTGCTCGGTGGCGATCTGGTGCTCGGCGAGGTGTTCGAGAGCGGAGTACGGCGCGGGTATCACTACTGGAATCGTCTGCCCGACGGCACCGAGGTCGACCTCACCCGGGATCAGTTCCGGCCGGGCGAGACCGTCACCGGCGGCGTGGGCGTGGCCCGTCCGTCTGGCTCGCCGAACCGGTGTCGTGGGCAGTACGAGCTTCTCCGGCACCGGGTGCAAGCGGGGCTGCACCGCATCGACGGTGCGCACTCATCGACACCGGCTGGTCCGCCGGTGCGGATCGCGGTGGTTCTGCTCGTCGATTCCGCTGGGGCGGTCTTGCTGCAGCTTCGTGATCGCAATGCCCGGGCCGAGCCAGGGCAATGGGGTCTGGTCGGCGGACATGTCGAAGAAGGCGAGGGTTACGAACAGGCGGCTCGACGCGAACTGGCTGAGGAGACCGGGCTGGTCCTCGATACGGAGTTTCAGCTCTTCTGGCAGGACATGCGTCCAGACCTCGCCGAAGGCACGTCGGGGGTGGACGTGCGCGTCTACACGGCCCGCTGCGGCTTGGTGCCCTCCGGCGCCATCGTCCTCGGTGAGGGGCAGGCTGCGGAGTTCGTAAGGCTCGCAGAGGTCACCAAGCTGGACCTGGCCCCGACGGCTGCGGCTGTGCTGGCGCAGCTTCTCGCCCGAACTGGCGAACTACCCACCCGAACTGGCCAACTACCCATGGGAATGGCCGACTAGGTCTGGGAGTCACACGCGAGGGCCGAGGCAGGGTCGTCTGCCGAGGCGGCCGTCGTTAGAACGCCTGTTCTAGGCCGGGTGTATCATCGCAGCCATGGCCCCTGTCGCCCATCAGCCGTCGATGTTCGACCTCGCCGAGCAGGCGGGTCTGGGCCCGCTCGCCCCGGTCCGGCACGAGCTGACCCGGGGCGCGTGGGTCGACCACCTGACCGGCTGGGTCACGGGCTCGGAGGCGGTGCTGCAGACGCTGCTCGACGAGGTCGACTGGCGCGCCGAACGCCGCGAGATGTACGACCGCGACGTCGACGTACCCCGCCTGCTGCGCTGGTACGGCGCCGACGAGCCGCTGCCGCACCCGATCCTGACCCGGGCTCGCGACCTGCTCAGCGCGTACTACGTCGCCGAGCTGGGCGAGCCGTTCGTCACCGCGGGCATGTGCCTCTACCGCGACGGCCGCGACAGCGTGGCCTGGCACGGTGACACCATCGGGCGGGGCGCCCGGCACGACACCATGGTCGCGATCGTGTCGTTCGGTGAACCCCGGCCGCTGCTGCTGCGCCCACGCGGCGGAGGCGACAGCATCAGGTTCCCGCTCGGCCACGGCGACCTGGTCGTGATGGGCGGCTCCTGCCAGCGCACCTGGGAGCACTGCATCCCGAAGACGGCCCGGCACGTCGGCCCGCGCGTGAGCGTGCAGTTCCGCCCGGTCAACGTGTCGTGATCCGCCCTGGCTATGCTGCGTCCGCATGGGGGACAGCAGCATCGGTTACTGGGAGACCGCGGGCGCCACGAAGACGTACAGCCACCCGCTGCGACAGTCCTGGCTGGACGGTGTGCCGCGCGAGGCGCGGGTGCTGGACTTCGGTTGCGGCTACGGCCGGGTGATGAACGAGCTGGCCGGGCAAGGTTTCACCGACCTGACCGGCGTCGACGTGTCGGAGTCGGCGGTGCGTCGGGGTCTCGCGGCCTCGGCCGGGCTGGACCTGCGTGTGATCGCGCCGGGCGCGGCGCTGCCCTTCCCGGACGGTTCCTACGACATGGTGCTGCTGTTCGCGATACTCACCTGCGTGCCGTCCGACGCCGCGCAGGAGGCCCTCGTCGCAGAGCTGATCCGGGTGCTCGCCCCGGGCGGCCTGCTCTACGTCAGCGACGTGTCGCTGCAGGACGACGACCGCAACCGCGCCCGCTACGCCGCCCACGCCGCGACATCACCGCTGCCGTACGGCACCTTCGTCACCGATGACGGCGGGGTCTGCCGCCACCACGAACCGGCTCGCCTACGCACCCTGCTGTCCGAATGCGACCTGCTGCGCGAGGAAACCGTCCTGGTCACCACCATGAACGGCAACTCCAGCCAAGCCCTGCAGCTACTCGCCCGCAAGCGGTGACGCACCCTCCCGCCTGGGGCGTCAGGTAGCGAAGGACCCCTTCCCTACCTGTGGACGGGGGGTTCTGTGGGGGAGGATCTTGCGCGATACTGCGGCGGTGACGCTGCCCCCCGAGGACATGCTGGAGTTCTTCCGCAAATGCGGTGCCGCCCTGTGCCTGGCCGGGGAGACGGCCAGCCGCATCCCGGAGGAGCTGTCGGCGCTGGCCGACGCGTACGGGCTGCGCGACGTGGAGTTCCTGGTGGTGCCCACCGGCGTGTTCGTACGGGTGGCCGGAGAGGGTGGGGTCACCGTCGACTTCGCCAACGCCGACAAGGCTCCGCTGCGGCTGGACCAGGTTGACGCGCTATACAAGCTGATGGAGCAGGTCAAGGCGGTGCCGGTGCCGCCCGCCGAGGCGATCGCGAAGCTTGAGCAGATCATGGCGGCGCCGCCACGGTTCGGCGCGGTCGTTTCCGTGCTCGGGCACGGGGTGCTGACCGTCGGGATCGGCCTGATGTTCGTCCGTGAGGCGCGGGCGCTGCTCATCCTGGCCGCGCTGGGCCTGCTGGTCGGCATCCTGCGGCTGCTGGCCGACCGGGTGCATGTGCTGTCGCTGGCGCTGCCGGTGGCCGCGGCGATGGCGGTGACCGTGGTGGCGTACCGGTTCAGCCCGCAGCTGGGCACCGAACCGGCGAGCCTGCTGATTCCGCCGCTGGCCACGTTCCTGCCGGGAGCGGCGCTGACGTTGGGCGCCCAGGAGATGGTGACCCGGTCGATCATCAGCGGTGCGAGCCGACTGGTCGCCGGGACGTACGTGCTGCTCCTGCTCACCTTCGGCATCTACGCTGGGATGCAGCTGGCCGGTCCGGTCCCGGCGGCGCCCCCGGTGGAACGGCTGGGCCTGTGGGCCGCCTGGGTGGGCGTGGTGGTGTTCGGGCTGGGCATCTACATCAACAGCTCCGCCCCGGCCCGTTCGCTGCCGTGGCTGCTGCTCACCCTGCTGATCGCGTACGGCGCGCAGTACGGCGCCGGGTTGCTGGCCGACAGCCTGTTCGCCGCCTTCGTCGGCGGGCTGGTCATCGTGCCGATGGCGATCGTGGTGCAGCGGCTGGGCGGGCCACCCGCGCAGGTGGTGTTCCTGCCCGCGTTCTGGCTGCTGGTGCCCGGTGCGCTCGGCCTGATCGGCACGACCGGCGCGACCGGGCTGCTCGCGCTGGCGCCCGGCGGCAAGTCCAACCTGGCCACCGCGCTGCTGACCGTGGTCGCGGTCTCGCTCGGCGTCCTGGTCGGCTCCAGCCTCATGGCCAACGTCAAGGAAAGTTCGCGCCTCGCGACCGCCCGCGCCGTCTGATGCGCACACGCCGTCCGCCAGGGGATGTTAAGAAGGGCCCCTTCCGCTACGTAAAGCGATAAGAGGGGCCCTTCCTTGCTTCGCTGTCAGAGCTGGCCGACGTCGGTGATGCGGACGACGGCGTGCCCGGCCTCGTCCGAGGCGGCGAGGTCGATCTCGGCGCTGATGCCCCAGTCGTGGTGGCCGTCCGGGTCGTCGAGGATCTGGCGGGCGAGCCAGATCTCGGCGCGCTGCTCCAGGATGAGCCGGGCGGGACCGCGCGCGTCGGGGCCGATGCCGATCTCGTCGTACAGCTCGAAGTACGGCGCCAGCGCCTCGTGCCACGCGTCGGCGTCCCAACCGGACTCCGCGTCGAGCTCGCCGAGCAGGTCCCAGCGCCGCCGCGCGGCGAGCTCGACCCGGCGGAACAGGGCGTTGCGCACCTGCACCCGGAACGCGCGCACGTTGCGGGTGACCGCGGGCGGGGCCGCCGCGGCCGCGGCGGCGAGCTTGTCGGCGGTCGAGGTGCCGGACTGCAGCTGCTCCCACTCGTCGAGCAGGCTGGAGTCGACCTGGCGCACCAGCTCGCCCAGCCACTCGATCAGGTCGAGCAGTTCGTCGGTCTTGGCGTCCTCGGGGACGGTCTGGCGCAGCGCCCGGTACGCGTCGGCGAGGTAGCGCAGCACCAGGCCCTCGGAGCGGGCGAGGTTGTAGAAGCTGACGTACTCGGTGAAGGTCATGCCCTGCTCGAACAGGTCGCGGACCACCGCCTTCGGGGACAGCCGGTGGTCGTCGACCCACGGGTGCCCCTTGCGGTACGACTCGAACGCGACCTCGAGCAGCTCCTCCATCGGCTTGGGCCAGGTGACACCCTCGAGCAGCGCCATGCGCTCCTCGTACTCGATGCCGTCGGCCTTCATCTGCGCGACGGCCTCGCCCTTGGCCTTGTCCTGCTGGGCGTAGAGGATCTGGCGCGGGTCCTCGAGCACCGCCTCGATGATCGAGACGACGTCCAGCGCGTAGCCGGGCGAGGTGGGGTCGAGCAGTTCGATCGCGGCGACGGCGAACGGCGACAGCGGCTGGTTGAGCGCGAAGCCGAGCTGCAGCACGTTGGTGACCCGGATGCGGCCGTCCTCGCTCTGCTCGACGATGCCCGCGGTGCGCAGCGCCTTGTAGATCGAGATGGCGCGGCGGATGTGCTTGCGCTGGGCCGCGCGCGGCTCGTGGTTGTCGGTGAGCAGGTGGCGCATGTTGGCGAAGGCGTCGCCGCCGCGCTCGATCACGTTGAGGACCATGGCGTGGCTGACGTGGAAGCTGGAGGTCAGCGGCTCGGGCTCGGCGGAGACCAGGCGCTCGAAGGTGGGCTGGGCCCAGCCGACGAAGCCCTCCGGCGGCTTCTTGCGGACCAGCTTCTTGAGCTTCTTCGGGTCGCCCGCGGCCTTGGCGGCGGCCTTCTCGTTCTCGACCACGTGCTCGGGCGCCTGCACGATGACGGTGCCCAGGGTGTCGTAGCCGGCCCGCCCGGCCCGGCCCGCGATCTGGTGGAACTCGCGCGCCTTGAGCAGCCGCATCTTCTGGCCGTCGAACTTGTTCAGGCCGGTGAACAGCACGGTGCGGATGGGCAGGTTGATGCCGACGCCGAGGGTGTCGGTGCCGCAGACGACCTTGAGCAGGCCCGCCTGGGCCAGCAGTTCGACCAGGCGGCGGTACTTGGGCAGCATGCCCGCGTGGTGCACGCCGATGCCGTGGCGGACCAGCCGGGACAGGGTCTTGCCGAAGCCCGCGGTGAACCGGAAGTTGCCGATCAGTTCGGCGATGGCGTCCTTCTCGGCCCGGGTGCACATGTTGATGCTCATCAGGGCGCTGGCCTGCTCCAGGGCGGCGGCCTGGGTGAAGTGCACGATGTAGATCGGGGCCTGCTTGGTGCTCAGCAGCTCCTCGATGGTCTCGTGCAGCGGCGTGGTGACGTACGAGTGGATCA
This sequence comes from Catellatospora tritici, assembly GCF_019083965.1. Lineage (GTDB taxonomy): Bacteria > Actinomycetota > Actinomycetes > Mycobacteriales > Micromonosporaceae > Catellatospora > Catellatospora tritici. The sequence continues at coordinate 57,762 of NZ_JAHRCY010000025.1, read as the reverse complement.
GCGGGACCGGCCGCTCGCCGGAGCTGACCACGGCGGTGGCCCGCCCGGTGCGCCGGGTCAGGTCGTCCACGAACCGGGTGACGTCGCCCAGGGTGGCCGACATGAGGATGAACTGCACGTCGGGCAGCTCGATCAGCGGCACCTGCCAGGCCCAGCCCCGGTCGGGCTCGCTGTAGAAGTGGAACTCGTCCATGACGACCTGGCCCACGTCGGCGTCGGCGCCGTCGCGCAGGGCGAGGTTGGCCAGGATCTCCGCGGTGCAGCAGATGATCGGCGCGTCGGGGTTCACGGCCGCGTCGCCGGTCATCATGCCGACGTTCTCCGGCCCGAAGGCGGCGCACAGCGCGAAGAACTTCTCCGAGACCAGCGCCTTGATCGGCGCGGTGTAGAAGGTCCGCTTGCGCTGGGCCATGGCGGCGAAGTGGGCACCCAGCGCGACCATGCTCTTGCCGGAGCCGGTGGGGGTGCTCAGGATCAGGTTCGCCCCGGAGACGATCTCGATGAGCGCGTCCTGCTGGGCTGGGTACAGCGAGAAGCCCTGGCTCTCGGCCCAACCGGCGAAGGCGTCGTAGAGGGTGTCGGGGTCGGTGTCCGCGGGGATCTGATCAGTGAGCGACATGGTCCGCAAATTGTCTCACGTTTCGAGTTGGGCCAGCGCGTCGCGTAGCCACGCCTTCTCGGCGCGGCTGGTGGCGCGCGCCACCTCAAGCATGCCCCGCCGGAACAGGTCGGTCTGGTCGGCGGCCCGTTGCGGTCGCGCGTCGGTGTGGAAGAAGCTCGCGGGCTGCTCCAGGAAGTCCAGTCGGCGGCGCAGCACGGCGGCCTGGGCGTGGCGGTCGGGCAGGCGACCGAGGAACGCCAGCAGGGCGAAGAAGCGGGTGCTGTCGCTGAGGTCGAGGTCGGCGGGGTGGGTGAGCCGCCGGGTCAGCTCGGCGCGGCCCGCGTCGGTGAGTTCGAGGGTATGGCGCTGCGCGGCGGCGGGTCCGGCCTCGCGGCGGCGGGTGAGCAGCCCGGCCTGCTCCAGTCGGTTGATCGCCGGGTACAGCGTGCCGTCGCTGATCGGGCGGGCGTGGCCGACCAGGTGCGCGATGCGGGTGCGCAGCTCGTAGCCGTGCAGTGGCTGCTCGGCCAGGAAGCCGAGGATGGCGAGCTCGATCACATCCGCATTCTCCTTCTCGCGGTCTTCTTGCCTCGATTCGAGGTATGCCGCTAGCCTATACCTCGAATCGAGGCACCGACGAACGGGAGTTTTCCATGGACGTGCTCGGCTACGGCGGCGTACGGCTCAATGTGCTCGACCTCGGCGGCTCCGGCCGCGGCATCCTGCTGCTGCACGGCCTCACCGACCGGGCCTCCACCTGGACTGACACCGCCCAATGGCTAACCGCCCACGGTCACGTCTACGCCTACGACGCCCGCGGCCACGGCTACAGCGACAAGCCCGACGGCCCGTACGACCGCGACGCCTACGTCGGCGACGCCGCCGCGGTGATCGAGGCGCTGGAGCTGGGCCCGGCCCTGGTCGTCGGGCATTCGATGGGCGGCCTGACCGCCTGGCAGCTCGCCGGGCGCCGCCCCGACCTGGTGCGCGGCATCGTCGTCGGCGACATGAACCCGGTGACCCCGGCCGACGGCATCGCCAAGTGGCAGGCCTGGCTCGACGACTGGCCGGTGCCGTTCCCGACCCTGGCCCGGGTGCGCGAGTACTTCGAGGGCACCGACCCCGGCGAGGGCGGCGCGTTTCCCGAGGTGATGACGGGCGGGCCGGACGGCTGGCGGCCGCTGGTGCGTACCGAGCACGTGCTGGCGACGCTGGAGCACTGGATGGGCCGCGACCACCGGCCGGAGCTGGCCGAGGTGACCTGCCCGGCGCTGGTGGTGGCCGGTGCCGCGCGCGGGCGCCCGGTCGAGGGCCAGCGCGAGTCGGCCCGGCTGCTGCGCGGGCGCTACGTCGAGCTGCCGCGAGCCGGGCACGTGGTGCACTTCAGCGATCCGGCCGGGTGGCGGGCCGCGGTGGAGCCCTTCGCCGCCGAACTGGCCTGACCAGCGCGCGGGCCGTGGTTCCGAGTTGCCGGGCAATCGGGGGTATCGCGGTTCGGATACCCCCGATTGCCCGGCAACTCGCGAGCGAGCGGAGGGTCCGGGACATGGCCCGGACCCTCCGCCGTGGACCTTCAGCGCTTCGGGCTGTGCTTGGGCTGGTTGCCCTTCTTGGACTTCATCGACGTCGGCGCCGGAGCGGTGTGCTCGCGCTGGGCCGTGCCGGTGGCGACGGCGGTCGCCGCGGCCGCGCCCTGCTGCTGCGTACCCTGGTGCTGCGTACCCTGGTGCTGGATGCCCTGCGGGGACTCCTGGTGCTGGTCGGCCGGATGCGCGGCCATTCCGCCACTGGCGTGGTTCGCGTGCGGCTGGGCCGCGCGCGGTGCGTCGGTACGGCGGGTAGCGCGGTCGGGTCGGTTGTTCTTCGCCATTGTTGCCATGCCTCCTCGGCTGACGGCCGCAGCACCATGCTGAATCGGCCCAGGCTCACGCTAGGGGAGAACTGGCATCTTTCGGGGCTGAATGGACATACTCGACAGGTCGGAACGCCGAGGTCGCGGCCGCTGCCAACTCGTTGGCGGGCTGCCAACGTATCGCCTAGGAGTTAACCGCCGAGGCAGCAGGTCCACCGCCGACCGCCGACCGCCGCTGCCACCGGCTGCCCCGATTCGTCCAGCGTTGCCACGGGGGAGCGCTGGTGCACGCGCCGTTCGTGGGCCACCACCGCGCGCCACCCGCCGTAGGGCGGGAGCTCCGATCGACGCCGCCGGAGTCGTTGCGGCACAGCAGGTGCGTCACGCCGTCGCGGACCGCCTCGTCCATCGGGCCGGTGCCGCCACCCACCCGCAAGGTGCGCAACGAATTGGCCTGCAACAGTCCGAACTGGTGCGGCCGGTCGTCCCGTCCGGACATCCCGGCCAGGTCCGGGACCAGGCTTCGCCGCCCCAGATCGGCCGGGGCGTGCCAGGCGTCAGGGATCGTCTGTCCACGGCAGAGCCCGCCTGCCGAACGCGGCGACCGCGGCCAGCGCGCCGGTGCCCCTGGGCAGCCAGCCAGGACGTGGTGCCGGGGTGGCCGTAGGTCTGGCTCCGGCCGTGGCGCTTGTTACGGGACGCGCCGCCTGCCCGCGGCTCGCCGCGGCCGTAGTGCTTGTACGGGGAGGGTGCCGCCTGCCCGCGGCTCGCCGCGGCCGTAGTCCTTGTTCCAGGAGTGCCGTCTGCCCGCGGCTCGCCGCGGCCGTAGTGCTTGTTCCGGGAGGTGTTGCCCACTCGCAGATCGCGCGGTGGGTACCCGAAAGATCACGGCCGGTAAACGACGCGGCTACGTGCCGGTTGCGGTTACTTCACTCGCGTCGTGGCAGGCTGGGCGGGTGTTTGACGACAGGGATGTGGCTCGGGTCGAGCAGGTGGTGCGTCGGGTGGCCGCGGAGCAGATCATGCCGCGGTTCGGGCGGCTGGCCGACGCCGAGGTGAGCGAGAAGAAACCGGGCGATCTGGTCACGATCGCCGACCATGCCGCCGAGCGGGAACTGACCCGTGAACTCACGGCGCTGCTGCCGGGCTCGGTGGTGGTCGGCGAGGAGGCCGTCGCGGCCGACCCGAGCGTGCTGGAGCTGCTGAACGGCGACGCGCCCGCGTGGATCATCGACCCCATCGACGGTACGGCGAACTTCGTCGACGGCAGCCCGCGGTTCACCGTACTGGTCGCGCTGGCGCACCAGGGTGAGCTGCTCGCCTCCTGGACGTACGCGCCGGCGCTGGACCTGGTCGCGACCGCCCGGGTCGGTGGCGGTGCCTGGATCGATGGCGAGCGGGTCCGGGTCCGCCCGACCGGCCCGCAGCTGCGCCACCTCGACGTGACGGTGGCCAGTCCGCGCTGGTGGACCGAGCGGGACCGGCGTGGCTTCCACGCGCTGGCCCGCCGCGGCGTGTCGATGGCGTTCTACGACACCACTGGGCTGGACTACCTCGCACTGGCCCGGGGTGGCCGGGGTGCGATTGTGGTGACCTGGGACAACCCGTGGGACCACGCGGCCGGGCTGTTGCTGGTCGCCGAGGCGGGCGGGGTGGCGCGTACCGCCGCCGGGGTCCCGTTCCGCCTGGCGGGCGGCAACCCGCTGCCGCTGGTCGCCTCTGCCGACGCCGAGTGCACCGCCGCCGTCCTGGCCGCCTTCGCCGGGGAAGCGGCCGCCGAGCAGCCGCTCACTGTCGAACTACCGCCCCCTGCCCCGGAACCCCGCACTCCCGCGATCCGCTGACCCGCCCGCCCGCGTCGCCCCGCCGCCCGCCTCCGGCGGTCAGGAAGGGGCCCTTCCACAACGTATTCCGAGCCGAGCCGCCGCCCGTCTCGCTGACGCGAGCCGACGAAGCTGCCCTTCCTTACCTGAAGCTGCCCTTCCTTACCTAAGGACGGTGCTGACGAGGCCTACGGTGCCCCAGTCGACGTCGGGGTCGGTGAGCAGGGCGCCATAGGTGGTGATCTCGACGGTGGTGTGTTCGCCGTCGGCGGTCACGCCGTGTTCGCGGGGTCCGGTGGTCAGGGCGTCGAGTTCGGCCTCGGTGAGTTCGAGGCCGAACAGGTGGACCCGGTGCGCGGACAGGGTCGCGGCGACCTGGCGGGCGCCGTGGGCGCGCAGCCGCGCCGGGGCGACGCGCAGGCCGGTCTCCTCGGCCAGTTCGGCCACCGCGGTGGCCAGCGGGTCGACCGGTCCGGTGCCGGGGCGGGTGGAGCCGCCGGGCAGCTCGTGCACGTACCCATCGGTGGTCACCGCGCCGCTGCGGAACTCCCGGACCAGCACGACCCTGGTGTCGGCGGGCCGTGGCGCGGGCAGGTACGCGACCACCACGCTGATGTCCGGGCGGCCCAGCACCACCTCGTTGTCCTTGACCCGCCCTTCGGCGGTGACCTCGACGGCCACGTGTGCCGCCCAGAAGAACGGGCGCCCGTCGGGTCCGGGCCAGGTCCAGGCGACCCGGGCCGAGCGCAGCCGGTTGCCCGCGCCCTCCTGGGCGGCCAGCCAGGTGCGCAGCGCGGAGTCGCGCCACAGCGGCAGCGGCAGCCATCGGTGCGCGCCCGCGCGCCGCTGCCCGGGGGTCACCGTCGCCAGCGCGAACAGCAGGGTCCGGGCCAGCGTGTCGGCGAACGGCACGCCGTGCACCCGGGCGTAGTGCCGCAGGTAGCGCAGGCCCGGGGCATCGGATGGGGCGCCGAGCACGGCCCGACCGCTGCCCTCCCATCGGCCCCACTCGACGTTGGTGGTGAAGCCGGGCAGGGTGGCCAGGTCGCGCGGCACCCAGAACACGATCGCGTCGCTGAGGTGCAGCCCGGCGTCCTCCCAGGCCACCTGGGCGTCCCAGCCGTGCGGCATGCCGCCGGTCTCGGTCTCCGGCACGAACACGACCAGCCGTCCCGGGCCCTGCCACAGCTCGCGCAGCAGTTCGAGGGCTCGTGGGCGCCAGGAGGCGACGTCGGGGGAGCGGGGCGTCGGCCCGGCCAGGAACAGCGCGGCGTCCCACCAGCCGGGCGGCTCCTGCCCGGCGTGGACGACGACGACCTCGGCGGGTTCGTACGGGGTGGACATGAGGGCGGAGCCTAGCCGTTTCGCGTTACCGAGGAATGCTGCCCAGATTCCTAGGACGGAGTAGGGGGTGTGCCGGGCGGTACGGTGACCGAGTGCGAGCGATCTCTCCGCAGCGGCTGCGGGACGGGCTGACCGAACGCGTCGCCGGGCTGGCCGAGCAGCGGGACTGGACCCGGGTGGCCGTCGACGGGGCGGCCGCGACGGCGCCGGACGAGTTGGCCGCCGACCTGGTCGCGCCGCTGCGGGCACGCGGGCACGCGGTCCTGCATGTGCGTACGGCCGACTTCCTGCGCCCGGCCTCGCTGCGCCTGGAGTTCGGCCGGACCAACCCTGACTCGTTCTACGAGGGCTGGGTCGACGAGGCGGGACTGCGTCGCGAGGTGCTCGACCCGACGGGGTCCGGAGGCACCGGCCGGGTGCTGCCGAGCCTGTGGGACGCCGCGATCGACCGGGCGACGCGGGCGCCGTACCAGACGCTGCCGCCCGGGTCGGTGGTGCTGGTCAGTGGGGCGTTCCTGCTCGGTTCCGGGCTGCCGTTCGAGCTGACCGTGCACCTGCGCGCGTCGGCGGCGGCGCTGGCCCGCCGTACGCCGCCGGAGCAGGGCTGGACGCTGCCCGCGTACGCCCGCTACGACGAGGAGGTCGCCCCGGACACCTTCGCCGACGTCGTCGTGTCGCTCAACGATCCACGTCACCCCGCGATAGTGGCCTGACCTGCGACGATGTCTGTCGATTAACGTGCGCGCGGGTCGGGCGCCAGCGCAGGATGAGCCCCAGGGGACCGTTCGAGGGGGGTTGCCATGACGACGGCGAAGCAGATGATGCATTTCGGGGTGCAGTGCGTGCCCGAGAGCGAGACGCTCGACCGGGCCGCGCAGATGATGCGGGACCTGCAGGTGGGCTCGCTGCCGATCTGCGGTGAGGACGACAAGCTACGCGGGATCATCACCGACCGCGACATTGTGATCAAGTGCATCGCGGCGGGCAAGGATCCGGCCAAGATGACCGCGGCCCAGTTGGCGCAGGGCACCCCGATCTGGGTGGACGCCAAGGCCGACGAGAACGAGGTGCTCAAGCTGATGGAGCAGCACAAGATCCGCCGAATTCCGGTGATCGAGGACCACCAGCTCGTCGGCATGATCAGTGAGGCGGACCTGGCCCAGCACCTGGACCACGACAAGCTGGCCCACTTCGTGGAGACGATCTGCAAGGCGCCGCCGAGCCGGGCGTGACGCCGTACGCGTGACAAAGGTGGCGCGGGTCCTGCCAGACCCGCGCCACCTTTCCTCGTGCGGTGCTCAGTGCGCGCCGTGGCCGGTCAGCGACCGGACCTCCAGCTCGGCGAACTTGGCCGCGTCGGCGGACTCGCGCGACAGCATGGTGCCGATCCAGCCGCACAGGAAGCCGACCGGAATCGAGATGATGCCCGGGTTGGACAGCGGGAACCAGTGCCAGTCGGAGTCCGGGAACATCGCCGTCGGGGTGCCGGACACGACCGGCGAGAAGAACACCAGCACCACGGCGGTGATCAGGCCACCGTAGATGGCCGCGGTGGCCCCGGCGGTGGTGAACTTCTTCCAGAACAGCGAGTACAGGATGGCGGGCAGGTTGCCCGAGGCCGCCACCGCGAACGCCAGCGCCACCAGGAACGCCACGTTGAGGCTCTGCGCGAAGATGGCCAGCACGATCGCGACCGCGCCGATGGCGAACGCGGAGATGCGGGCGACCTTCACCTCGCCGCCCTCGGTGACCTGACCCTTGCGCCACACGTTGGCGTAGAGGTCGTGCGCCAGCGAGCTGGACGAGGCCAGGGTGAGCCCGGCGACCACGGCCAGGATGGTGGCGAAGGCGACCGCGGCGATGACGGCCAGCAGGGCCGCGCCGCCGTTGGTGCCGCCGAAGAACTTCTCGCCCAGCGCCTGGGCCAGCTGCGGTGCGGCGGTGTTGCCGCTCTTGTCCTGGCCGGTGATGGCCGCGCCGCCGACCATGGCCGCGGCGCCGAAGCCCAGGGCCAGGGTCATCAGGTAGAAGACGCCGATGATGCCGATGGCCCACAGGACGCTCTTGCGGGCCGCCTTGGAGTTGGGCACGGTGTAGAAGCGGATCAGGATGTGCGGCAGGCCCGCGGTGCCGAGGACCAGCGCGATGCCGAGCGACAGCAGGTCCATCTTGTTGTAGAAGGTCTGCGTGGCGTCGCCGGCGACCTCCTTGCCGTACCGCAGCCCGGGTTCGAGGAACGCCGCGCCCTTGCCGGACTTCTCGGCCGCGCTGCCGAGCAGGTCGGACAGGTTGAACTTGAACGCCGCGAGCACCAGCACGGTCATCAGCGCGGCGCCGACCATGAGCAGGAACGCCTTGACGATCTGGACGTAGGTGGTGCCCTTCATGCCGCCGACGGTGACGTAGACGATCATGAGGATGCCGATGAAGACGATGGTGGCGATCTTCGCGGTGGCGGCGTCCATACCCAGGAAGGTCTGTCCGGGTTTGATGCCCAGCAGCAGCGCGACCAGGGCGCCCGCGCCGACCATCTGCGCCAGCAGGTAGAAGATCGACACGGTGATGGTGGAGATGGAGGCGGCGACCCGGACCGGGGTCTGCCGCATCCGGAACGCCAGCACGTCGGCCATCGTGTACTTGCCGGAGTTGCGCAGCAGTTCGGCCACCAGCAGCAGCGCGACCAGCCAGGCGACCAGGAAGCCGATGGAGTAGAGGAAGCCGTCGTAGCCCGAGAGCGCGATGATGCCCGCGATGCCCAGGAAGCTGGCGGCCGACATGTAGTCGCCGCCGATGGCCATGCCGTTGGCGAAGCCGGAGAACGAGCGGCCGCCGGCGTAGAAGTCGGTGGCGGTGCGGGTCTGGCGGCTGGCCCAGATGGTGATGGCCAGCGTGATCAGCACGAAGACGACGAACAGGACGATGGTGAGGGTACGGGCGCTCACTGGTCGCCTCCTTCCAGCTCGGCCTTGATCTGCTCGGCGACGGGGTCGAGCTTGCGGTCGGCGTAGCGGGCGTACAGCCACGCGATGAGGAACGTGGAGACGAACTGCAGCAGCCCGAAGATCAGGGCGACGTTGATGTGATCGCCGAGGACGACCTTGCCCATAAAGCCGCGCGCGTACGCCGAGAGGATCACGTAGAGCGCGTACCAGGTGAAGAAGGCGATGGTCATCGGGAAGACGAAGCGTCGCAGCGCGCGGCGCAGCCCGTCGAATTCGGGGCTCGCGGCCACCTGCTCGTAGCGGTCGGGCGCGGCTGCGCTCGTCTCAGGAGCGTCGGTGCTCATGTGTCACCAGCCTGTGGGGAGGGGAACGGTTCAGCGCAGGCTAGGACTGGTGATCGCCCGCCGGTACGGGCAAATCGGGCGCGGCGGCCGCACGCGCCGAACGGTAGCGCCCACGCGCCCAGCGGCTCACCCCCCTCGCCGAACGGCACCCCCGAGGGGGTAAGGAAGGGCACCTTGTTATCGCTTTCCGATGTAGAAGGGCCCCTTCTTAACGCCGCTGCGCATAAGCGACGGCGGGTGGCGGCGTGCGGCGGCGTGCGGCGACGGGTGGCGGCGTGCGGCGGCGGGGTGGCGTGGCCCGCGCCGTCAGGCGGTCCAGTGCTGCTTGGCCGGGCGGATGAGCCGGTCCTTGAGCGCGCGGGTGTGCCGCCGCGCGACCGGGAGCTGGTGGCCTTCCACGGTGACGACGTACCCGGAGCCGGTCAGCCGCAACTCGGTGACCAGGTCCAGCCGGACCAGGTACGACCGGTGGATGCGCAGGAAACCGGCCTCGGTCCAGCGCTCCTCCAACTGGGTCAGCGACACCCGGACCAGGTGTGAGCCGTCGGCGGTGTGCAGCCGGGCGTAGTCGCCCTGCGCCTCCACCCAGCACACCGCCGAGCGGGGCAGCAGCTTGACCACGCCGCCGAGCTCGACCGGGATGGTCACGTCCGCCCCGGCCGGGTCAGGGGCGGGCCGTTCGCCGCCATGGCCGCGTTCTGCCAGCACCCGTCGCAACGACTCGGCGATCCGTTCGGGCCGTACCGGCTTGCGTACGTAGTCGACGACGCCGAGGTCGAACGCGTCGGCGGCCCGGTCGTCGTAGGCGGTGACGAAGACGACGGCGGGGGAGCGGGCGAAGCGCTGCAGCAGCCGGGCCAGGTCCATGCCGTCCAGGCCGGGCATGCGCAGGTCGAGGAAGACCGCGTCGACCTCGGTGTCGCGCAGGACGCGCAGCGCCTCGGTGGCGTCGGGGGCGGTGTGCACGTGCCCGACCCGGGGGTCGTTGCGCAGCAGGTAGGCCAGTTCGTCGAGGGCCGGGGGCTCGTCGTCGACGGCCAGGACCCGCAGCGAGGGTTCCATCGAGGTCATGCGCGGCTGCTCCGGTGGAATTTGGGGATGCGCAGGCTGACGCGGGTGCCCGCGTCCGGGGCGGTCTCGACGACCAGGCCGTACGAGTCGCCGAAGACCGCCCGCAGCCGGTCGTCGACGTTGCCCAGCCCGACGTGGCGGCCGGGTTCGCCGTCGCCGACGGGCGCCGGGTTGAGCAGGATGGCGGGGTCCATGCCGACGCCGTCGTCCTCGACGATGATCTCGCAGTCGGCACCGGCGTCGGCGGCGCTGATGCGGATGGTGCCCATGCCGGGCTTGGGGTGCAGGCCGTGCCGGACGGCGTTCTCGACCAGCGGCTGCAGGCACAGGAACGGCACCTCCACCGGCAGCACCTCGGGCGCGACCCGAAGCCGCACCTGCAGTTTCTCGCCGAAGCGGGCCCGTTCGATGGTGAGGTAGCGGTCGATGGAGCGCAGCTCCTCGGCCAGGGTGGTGAAGTCGCCGTGGGCGCGGAAGGAGTAGCGGGTGAACTCGGCGAACTCGAGGATCAGCTCGCGGGCGCGTTCGGGGTCGGTGCGCACGAACGAGGCGATCGCGGTGAGGGCGTTGTAGACGAAGTGCGGGCTGATCTGGGCGCGCAGGGCGCGTACCTCGGCGCGGGCGGAGCGGGCGCGTTCCTCCTGGAGTTCGGCCAGTTCCAGCTGCAGCGCCATCCAGTGGGCGGTCTCCAGCACCACCCGCAGCAGGCCGGGGGAGGGTCGGGCGTCGGTGACGGCGACCAGCGCGGCGGTGGGCGCGCCGGTGCGTGAGGGCGGGGTGACGGTGGCGGCGACGACGCCGCGGACGGGACAGTCCAGGCGTACACAGGACAGTTCGTCGGCGTGCAGCAGCACGGGCCGTTCGGTGGCCAGGGCGCGGCGGGCGGCGGCGAGCACCGCGTCGCGATGGTCGGTGCCGGCACCGTCGTGGGCGATGACGCCGTTACGGTCGGCCAGGGCCAGCCCGGCGGTGCCGACGAGGGTACGCAGATGCTTGAGCGCCTGCGCCGCGGTGTCGTCACGCAGGCCCTGCCGCAGCGGCCCGCTGGCCAGCGCGGCCGAGTGCAGCACCTGGTAGGTGGCCCGCTCGGTCGGCGTGATCACCCGGCGACGGCCGCGCAGCATCACTGCGGCGGTGGCCGCCACCACGGCGACCACCGCGGCCACCCCCAACGCCGGAAGCATCCCCCGATGTTGCCCTGCCGCCGCCGGAGAGGGAAGGGCACCTTCTTATCGGAATACGTTGTGGAAGGGCCCCTTCCCGACCGCCGGAGGCGCTCGGCGGGCGCCTGGGCGTCCCGGTGGGGCCGGGATGGGCGGCGGATGGGCGGTGTGGGCGGTGGGTGGTGCGGGGGCGGTGCGGCGGTTACGATCCGACGGCTGTGAACCCCTACGCCCTGTTCGCCGTCACGACCGTCACCGTGGTGACCGTCGTGATCGGAGCATGGGGTGTGCGCCTGGTGCGCGGCACGTCGGATCTGCTGGTGGCGTCGCGGATGGTGAGCCCGACGCAGAACGCGGCCGCGATCGGCGGGGAGTATCTGTCGGCGGCGAGCTTCCTGGGCGTGGCCGGGCTGATTTTGGCGTACGGCGCGCGCATGCTCTGGTATCCGGTCGGGTTCGCCGCAGGCTACCTGGCGTTGCTGCTGTTCGTGGCGGCGCCGCTGCGCCGGTCGGGCGCGTTCACGCTGCCGGACTTCTGCGAGGCGCGGCTGGGCTCGCCCCGGCTGCGGGCGCTGGCGACGGCGTTCGTGCTGTTCATCGGCTGGTTCTACCTGCTGCCGCAGTTGCAGGGGGCGGGGCTGACGTTCGGGATCGTCACCGGCGGTCCGCACTGGCTCGGGGTGGTGCTGGTCGGGGCGGTGGTGACCGGCAACGTGGCGTTCGGCGGGATGCGCTCGGCCACGTACGTGCAGGCGTTCCAGTACTGGCTGAAGCTGACCGCGATCGCGGTGCCCGCGTTCTTCCTGCTGGCCCGGTGGCGCTCCGACGGCAGCCCGTCGATCCCGGCCGATGCCGCGTGGGCGGCGCCGACGGGCGGGCTGGTCGGGACGTACTCGCTGATCCTGGCGACGTTCCTGGGCACGATGGGGCTGCCGCACGTGCTGGCCAGGTTCTACACCAACCCCGACGGGGCGTCGGCGCGGCGCACCACCGCGATCGTGCTGGGCCTGGTCGGCGTGTTCTACCTCTTCCCCGCCGTGTACGGGGTGCTGGGCCGGATCTACACCCCGCAGCTGGTGGGCGGGCGCAATGACACCGTGGTGCTGCTGCTGCCCGGGGCGGCGCTGGGGCCGGGCCTGGCCGCCGACTGCCTGGGTGCGCTGGTGGCGGCCGGGGCTTTCGCCGCGTTCCTGTCGACGTCCAACGGGCTGCTGACCTCCGTCGCCGGGGTGCTGGCCAACGACGTACGGCTGCCGGGGTGGCTGACGCGGCGGGCGGCCGGGCCACTGACGGCGTTCCGGTTGGCGGCGCTGGTGGCCGGGGCGGTGCCGACGCTGCTGGCGCTGGCCGTACACGGGCTGAACGTGTCGCAGGTGGTGGGGTTGGCGTTCGCGGTGGCCGCGTCGAGCTTCTGTCCGCTGCTGGTGCTGGGCATCTGGTGGCGCGGGCTGACCGCGGCGGGGGCGGCGGCGGGGATCCTGGCCGGGGGCGGCAGCGCGGTGGTGGCGGTGCTGTGGACGGTGTTCGTCCCGCCCGCGCCGGGCCTGGCCGCGGACCTGCTGGCCCAGCCCGCGGCGTGGACGGTGCCGTTGTCGTTCGTGGTGATGACGGCGGTGTCGGCGGCGACCCGGCGCCGCGTCCCGGCCGGGGTGGGTGCGATGCTGCTGCGGCTGCATGCCCCCGAAACATTGCGGCTGTAGGTTGGCGGACATGAGCGAACGGGTGCGCGTCGACCTGGCCGCCCACCGCCGGACCCGGACCGCGCCGGGCGCGCACGTCGAGCTGGTGGAGCAGACCCCGGTCGGTGACGTGCTGGTGCGCGAGCTGATGCGGGTGCAGTTGGGGCTGGCGTTGCGACTGGCCGGGGTGGTGGCGGTGACCCTGGGCGGGCTGCCGCTGGTGTTCACGCTGTGGCCCGCCGCGACGCGGGTCAACGTGGCCGGGATGGGCCTGCCGTGGCTGCTGCTGGGCGTGGTGGCGTTCCCGTTCCTGGCGGCGGCGGGGTGGGTGTACACCCGGCTGGCCGAGCGCAACGAGGCCGACTTCGCGGCCCTGGTCGGTCGCCCGGCGGAACCGGCGGCCCAGCGCCGCGGCTGACCGCCGCGGCGCCGGATGCCGGTCAGCGTCCGCGCACGTCCCAGACCCACACGTCGCCGACGGCGGTGCCGGGGCCGTAGAGGGCGTCCATGACCGTGTGCAGCTGGGCGGCGGCGCGGTGGGCCACCGGGAGCACCAACGCGTCGGCCTTCCAGTACCTGGCGTCGGCCAGGGCCTGGGCGCGGTCGGCGTCGGTGACGTCCGTGCCGCGCTTACCGGCCGCCACGTCGGTCAGCAGCACCGAGGTGGGCTGCGGGATGGCGCCCCAGCGCCCGGTGCTGTCGGTGGCCGAGGTCGGGCCGAGGAAGTAGCCCTGCGGGACCGCGAACCCGGTCAGCGCCCGCGCGCTCCAGTTGAGTGAGACGTAGTTGTCGATCGGCACCGGGACCAGGGTGTGGCCGGGGGCGACGTACTGCTTCCAGGTGCCGGCGGTGATGAACGCCGGGACGTGCGGGCGCGCCTTGACCGGTAGCGGGGTGGGTGCGATCGGCAGTAGCGCGGCGGCCAGTGCGAGCACGTACAGCGGGCGTGGCGGCAGGGCGCCCAGCCGGGGCGGGTCGGTGATGATCCGGTCGGTGGCCAGGGCCAGCAGCAGCCCGACCGTCACCGTGGTGATCAGGGCGAACCGGGCCGGGACCACGGAGTCCATCACCGGCAGGTGCTCGATCAGCGCGTATGGCCCGGTGAACCAGGACCCGCCCCGATGCCACCCGATCTCGGGGCCCAGCGACAGCAGACCGGCGATCGCGCCGGCGACGGCCAGGACGCGGACAGCCAGGTCGCGGCGCAGCCACACCACCAGGACGGCGACCAGCAGCAGCAGGGGCCAGCCAAGGAAGCTGGTCTCCTCGGTGGCGTTGGGCGTGAAGCCCTTGCCGCTGCCCGGCCCGCCCGCCAGGGACTGGCTGGCGAACTTGAAGAAGGCGCCGAGTCCCAGTGCGTGCTCGCCCGCGAGCGGGTGTCCGGTGCGGTGCTGGGGTCCGGCGAACTGCATCCACATCGGGTACGCGGCGAAGGCCAGCACGATCACCCCGGCGATCGCGAGGCTGCCCAGGGCGCGGGGGGCGGCCTTGACCGCTTCGCGTCGGCGCAGGACGGCGTAGGCCAGGGCGGCCATGCCGCAGCCGAGCGCGGTGAGGAACAGGACCTCCAGGCCGAGGAAGAACTGGACGGTGATCAGGGCGCCGAGGACCAGGCCGCGCCGCAGCACCGGCCCCGGGGTCGTCAACCGCACGACCTGCCACAGGATGAACGGCAGCAGCCACTGGGCGGTGATGTGCGGGTGTCCGCTGGACTGGGAGATGATGGCGGGGCAGAAGCCGAGGAAGGCTCCGCCGAGCGCGGCCGCCCACGGCGAGCGGACCACGTGCCGGGACAGCACCCAGTACCAGGCGTACGCGGTGGCGACCAGGTTCATCGTCATGATCAGCAGGTACGACGCCGTCGCGCCCAGGAGCAGGGTGATCGGGGCGGTCAGGAAGCCGAGCAGCTGCAGCCCGACGTTGGTCACCAGGTTCACCCCGAGCGGGGCGTTCTGCAGGCTGGTGAAGAACGGGTTGGTGGGGTCGGTGAGGGTGTGCGCGTCGTTGGCGAGCATCCACTCGTTGAAGAGCTGGTCGGGCGGTTGCACCCCCAGGTAGAGGCCGCGCGGGTGCGGCCAGACCCGCCAGGTCACCAGCAGCACCAGACCCACATAGGCCGCCAGGGCCAGCGCGTCCGTCCGCCACGGGACTCTGCGTTTGCCGGTGGCGGCAGTGGTGGGCGCCGCGGCCGTGGGGTCGGCGGCGGTGGCGGCGGTCGTTACGTGGGGGGCGGTCACCGCACGATCCTAAACATCTTCGCGTACGGCGTCCGCCCCTCCTGCCGGGCGATCATGACGGTCGCGCGGGCGGAGGGGCGGGGTGCGGCGCAGGTCACGATGCGATGGTGGCGTGCATCTGCCAGACCAGCACCTCGGCGTCGGTGGTGGCGGTCAGGCGCTGGCCGCCGCTGGCGGTCAGCCGTACCGCGTCGCCCTGCGCCAGCGGCCCGGCCTGCTCCAGCGCGACCTCGCCGCGGGCGACGAACACGTGCAGGTACGGCGCGTGCGGCAGCTCCGCGCTGTCACCGGACCGCAGCCGCGCCACCTGCAGCGCGGCATGCCGGTTGCGGATGCGGATCGCCGCGGCGTCGCGGTGCTCCTTCATGCCGGAGGCGACGGTGACCAGGCCGCCGCGAAGCAGCTCGTCCTCGATCTCCAGCTGCTCGTAGCCCGGGGTGATGCCGTCGGTGTCCGGGACCACCCACATCTGGATGAAGTGCACCGGGTCGGCGTGCCGGGCGCCCTGCAGCCGCCAGGAGTCGTTCTTCTCGGAGTGCAGGATGCCGGTGCCGGCGCTCATCCGCTGGGCCAGGCCTGGGTAGATCACGCCGGAGTGTCCGGTGGAGTCCTGGTGCACCAGCGAGCCGCGCAGCACCCAGGTGACGATCTCCATGTCGCGGTGCGGATGCGTCTCGAAGCCGAAGCCGGGCGTGACGATGTCGTCGTTGTTGACCAGCAGCAGGCCGTGGTGGGTGTTGCGCGGGTCCCAGTGCTGCCCGAACGAGAACGAGTGCTTGGAGTTCAGCCAGGAGATCCGGGTCTTGGCGCGCTCGCCGGCCGAGCGCACGTCGATGAGCTCCCGGCGGGGTGTGGCGGTGGACAGCCTCATGATCGCGACCTCCGTGTCGTTGCGGTGTCAACCAATGCAAGATACACGACATAATTGCGTCGTCAACTATTCCCGCTAGACTGTGCGCATGGCAGAAGTGCGCTGGCTCGACAGCGACGAGCAGGACACCTGGCGGGCCTACCTCGAGGGCACCCGGCTGCTCATACAGGCACTGGACCGCCAGCTGGAGACCGACTCCGGGGTCTCGTTCACCGATTACGAACTGCTGGTCCACCTGTCGGAGGCGCCAGGGCGGCGCATGCGCATGCGTGACCTGGCCGACGCTACCTTCTCCTCCCGTAGCGGTGTCACCCGAGCCGTCACCCGACTGGAAGCCGCCGGGTGGGTGCGCCGGGTCGAGTGCGACGACGACCGGCGCGGGATGCACGCCGAACTGACCGCCGCGGGCGCCCGCAAGCTCGCCGACACCGCCCCGGGCCACGTCGCCGCGGTGCGCCAGCACATGATCGATCAGCTGTCCGCCGAGGAGCGCGCGGCGATCCGCTCGTCGCTCGGTCGTATGCGCGACGGCCTGCGCCCTGGCCCCGGCCCTGGCCCCGGCCGTCCGGCCGAGCCGGGAGAGTAGTCCGACCGGTCGCGCCGGTGATCGGTGTTGTCGGTCGGAAAGTGGGTTTCGGCCCTCGGGCCGTGCAGTGTGCTGACCGGTAGTCGCGATCTTCGGGCCTGTTCCGGTCGATGATCGCCGTCGTCGGTCAAAAGGGCGTCCTACAGCCGAGATAGTGACCGGAGACAGCGATCATCGCTAGCCACCAGCCACCAGCCACCAGCCACCAGCCGTGGGCTGGTGGGGTCAGCCGCCGTTGGTGGCCGCCGTGTAGGTCACCTCGACCCCGGCCTTGCGCAGCGCGTCGGCCAGGAACGGGGTGAGCGTCCGGACGTACGTCGCGGTGATGTGCGAGCCGTTGCGGTAGATCATCGCGTTGCCGACCACCGCCGGGCACTTCAGCGTCGGGCAGATGAAGTCGAACAGGTCGACCAGCTTCACCTTCGGCGCGCCCGACAGGGCGAGCTGCTGGGTCTGGAACGCCTCGTCCCGGTCGTGGCGCTGCCAGTCGAAACCGCAGGCCGTCAGCTTCGTCCGGTGCTTGTCGACGCAGTCGGTCATCTTCACGGTGGGTGACGGGTTGTTGGCGACCGCGACGACCTTGGTGCCGACCGCGTCCAGTCGCGCCCACGCCTGGCGCATTCCGTCGGCCAGTGCCTGCGCCGAGGCGGCGCCGTCGGGTCCGGCCGCCTTGCCGGAGCCGTGCGAGGTGAACACGTACGTGTAGCGCCGCTCGACCAGGGTCTGCAGCAGGGTCGCGTTCCACTGCGTGCACGACGTGTACGGCTTGGCCGCGTCGCCGCCGCTCAGCGTGGTGGCGGTGGTGAACGGGCAGGCCGCCTTGAACGCGATGTCGAGCTGCCAGTCGTTCTGGGCCGCGACGGCCTGGAACGCGGGCAGCCACTGGTCCATCTTCGAGTCGCCGACCAGCGCCACCTTGGTCTTGCCCTGCGGGTTGCCGTAGGTGCACCAGATGACGTCGGCCGGATCGGCGCTCTGGAAGCAGACGCTCGCGCTGTCGGGCGCGTCGTTGGCCGCTTTCAGCGGGTCGGGGTAGATGTACTCGAAGCTGTCCTGCATCTGCGCGGCGCGCTCGCTGATGCCGGTTCGCGGCAGCAACCCGGCGCCGATCGGCGTACGCGGAGTGTCGACCGAACCGGCCGCGAACACGCCCGACATGGTCAGCACCAGACCGGCGCAGATCCCGGCCAGCGTCATGTTGCCGCCGAGGCTGAGCGCCAGGCGGGGCGAACGCGACACCGACCGCGCGTAGCGCATCGGGTTCTCGACCAGCCGGTAGGTGAGCCAGGCCGGGACGACCGAGGCCGCGGCGACCAGCAGGCCGCGCTGGACCGACAGCCCGTCCCAGTACGCCGCCGCCAGGACCAGCATCGGCCAGTGCCACAGGTACAGCGAGTAGGACAGTTCGCCGACCCAGCGGAAGGGCCGGGTGCCCAGCAGCGCCACGGGGCCGCCCCGGCCCGCGGCGACACCGGCGGCGATCACCGCCCCCGCGCCAAGGGTGGGCAGCGCGGCGGCGTACCCGGGCCAGGCCGTGTTCTCGGTGATCAGCACCGCCGCGGCGGTGACGGCCACCAGACCGGCCCAGCCGAGCACGATCGCGACCTTGCGGGGCAGCCGGGCGGTCCGCGCGGCCGCCAGGGCCAGGCCCGCGCCCAGCGCCAGCTCCCACATGCGGGTGGTGGAGACGAAGAACGCGCGCTGCGGCGAGACGGCCGTGTAGTGGATCGACCAGGCCAGCGACAGCGCGGTCCCGACCGCGAGCCCGAGGCTGATCAGCACCCGGGCCGGGACCCGGCGCAGCACCCGGGCGGCGAGGATCGCCAGGATGATCAGCAGCGGCCAGACGATGTAGAACTGCTCCTCGACCGCCAGCGACCAGAAGTGCTGCACCGCGGAGGGGGCGGTGTCGCGGGCCAGGTAGTCGACCGCCCGGTCGGCCAGCCGCCAGTTCACGACGTAGGTCGCCGCGCTGACGATGTCGCCGCCGGTGGTCTCCCACACCGTGCGGGGCAGCAGGAACCGGCCTACGGCGGCCACCGCCACCAGCACCACCGCGGCGGCGGGCAGGATCCGCTTGGCGCGGCGGGCGTAGAAACCGGCCAGCGAGACCCGGCCGGTGCGGTCGATCTCGCCGAGCAGCTGACCGGTGATCAGGAACCCGGAGATGACGAAGAAGACATCGACGCCGACGAAGCCGCCCGGCAGGAACGGCAGCCCGGCGTGGTAGAGCAGGACGAGGCCGACGGCCACCGCACGCAGCCCGGCGATGTCGCCCCGGAAGTCGCCGCCGTGTCGCCGCGCCGGTTCCGCCGGTACCGGGGCCAGTACCGCGGTGTCGTCCGCGGACTCGGCGTACTCGGGCGCGGCGGCGACCGGGGGCGACTGCGACAGGGTCATCGAGGGGTTCCTTCCGGGCAGTCATTCGGCCACAGAAGATATCCGTCCGGTCCGCCACGCCGCAATCAGGGCGATCTTGGCGGTACGCCCCGCCGCGGTGCCACCGGCCCGATGGCGGCGGCTAGGGTGGGCCGGTGCCCGAAGGACATACCGTACGGCGACTCGCCGACCGCCACCGCGAGCTGTTCGCCGGCGGCCCGGTGGCCGCGGCCAGCCCGCAGGGGCGGTTCGCCGTGGGCGCGGCGCGGCTGTCCGGGGCGGTCCTGGTCGACACCGAGGCCTACGGCAAGCACCTGCTGCACCACTACGACAGCGGCCTGACCCTGCACGTGCACCTGGGGCTGTACGGCAAGTTCGCCGACGGCGACCTGCCCGCCCCGGATCCGATCGGCCAGGTGCGGCTGCGGCTGACCAACGCGCGCCACTGGCTCGACCTGCGCGGCCCGACCGCCTGCGAGCTGCTCGACCCGCCGCAGGTGGATGAGCTGCGGGCCCGGCTGGGCGCCGACCCGCTGCGTCCCGACGCCAAGCCCGAGCAGGCGTACGCGCGCATCCGCCGCAGCGGCAACGCCCTGGCCGCGCTGCTGCTGGACCAGTCGATCGTGGCCGGGACCGGCCTGATCTTCGTGCTGGAGGCGCTGTACCGGGCGCGGATCGCCCCGACCATGCCAGGCCGGGAACTGACCGAGGCGGCGTGGCAGGCGATCTGGGACGACCTGCGGCAGCTGATGGCCCAGGCGGTGGTCACCGGGCGGATCGACACGGTACGGCTCGAGCACACCCCCGAGGCGATGGGGCGGCCACCGCGCGTCGACCGCCACGGCGGCGAGGTGTACGTCTACCGCCGCCCCGGCCAGCCGTGCCTGGTCTGCGGCACCGCGGTCAGCCGGGGTGAACTGGCCGGGCGCAACTCGTACTGGTGCTCGGTCTGCCAGGCCTGAGCGGAGAGGAACGAGCGATGAGCCGGTACGTGGCGCTGCTGCGCGGCATCAACGTGGGCCGCAACAAGCAGATCCCGATGGCGGAGCTGAAGGAGCTGCTGACCGGGCTCGGCCACACTGACGTGGCGACCCACCTGCGCAGCGGCAACGCCCTGTTCGGCAGCGGCGAGACCGACGAGGCCGCGCTGGCCGACCAGATCTCGGCGGCGATCGGGCAGCGGTTCGGCGCCGAGGTCGGCGTGCTGGTGCGCGGCCAGGACGAACTGTCCTCGGTCGTGGCCGCCGATCCGCTGGCCGACCGGGTCACCGACCCGTCCCGCTACCTGGTGGTGTTCCTGTCCGCCCGGGTCACCCAGCAGACCCTCGACGCGATCGACCGCGCCGCGTACGGCACCGAGGTGATGGTCGCCGGTCGCCGCGAGGTGTACGTGTGGCTGCCCGACGGCATCGCCGACAGCAAGCTCACCCAGGCCTTCTTCCAGAAGCGGCTGTCGGTGGAGATCGCCACCGCCCGCAACTGGAACACCGTGACGAAACTGGTCCAACTGCTGGAGGGGCCCGGCGGCAAGTAGGCCGCCGGACCCCTCTGTCCGGTGCTCAGCGCTGCCGGTGCGTGGCCATCCGGGCCAGTGCGTGCAGCGCCGCCGCCCCGTGCGGGCGTGGGTGTGTGGTGTGCAGGGCGCTGATGGCGTCGGCCAGCAGCTCGTTGGCGGCGCCGCGGCCGGTGGTACGCGCCCCGGCCGCCTCGATCAGCTCCGCGGCCCGGACCACCTCCGCCTCGGTCAGCGCCCGGTCCAGCCGGTACAGCAGCTCCAGCTCCCGCCCGGCCGGGGTGCCCGACGTCAGCGCCACCACCACGACCAGCGACTTCTTGCGGCTGTGCAGGTCGGAGTGGACCGGTTTGCCGGTGACGGCCGGGTCGCCCCAGATGCCGAGCAGGTCGTCGACGTACTGGAAGGCCAGGCCGAGTCGGGTGCCGAAGGTGCGCAGCCCGGCGACCCGGTCCGGGTCGGCCCCGCCGAACAGGCCGCCCAACGCGCACGCCCCGCCGAGCAGAGCCGCGGTCTTCGCCTCGGCCATGGCCCGGCACTCGGGCACGGTCACGTCGTCGCGCTCCTCGAACGCGAGGTCGGCGGCCTGCCCGTCGATCAGTTCCAGCACCGCCGCGTGCAGCATCCGCCCGGCCTGCGCCGCGGCCGGATGGCCGCACCCGGCCAGCACGTCGTAGGCCAGTGACAGCAGCGCATCCCCGGCCAGGATCGCCGACGCCTGCCCGAACACGCTCCAGGCGGTCGGGCGGTGGCGGCGGGTCACGTCGCCGTCCATCACGTCGTCGTGCAGCAAGGAGAAGTTGTGCACCAGCTCCACCGCCACCGCGGCGGGCACCGCGTCGGCGGCGGCGCCCCCGACCGCCTCGGCGGCCGCCAGCGTGAACGCGGGCCGCATGGCCTTGCCCGCGTCCGCGCCGGCGGGCACGCCGTCGGCGTCGTACCAGCCGAAGTGGTATCCCGCGATGCGCCGCATGGACGGCGGCAGGCGGTCCACCGCCTCGCGCAGCGCGGGGTCGACGATCTCACGGCTCCAGGCGAGCACCTCCCGGGCGGACTGGCCCCGGGCCAGCAGGTCGACCGTACTCACAGGGATCACCTCCTCGTCTGGTGCGGTGGTCAGTGGCCGAGCTCGACGTTCTCGAGCACGCCGAGGGCGTCGGGCACCAGGATCGCCGCCGAGTAGTAGGCGCTCACCAGGTACGACATGATCGCCTTGTCGTTGATGCCCATGAACCGCACCGACAGGCTCGGCTGGTACTCGTCCGGGATGCCGGGCTGGTGCAGGCCGATGACGCCCTGCTCGGCCTCGCCCAGGCGCATCACCAGGATCGAGGTGGTGCCGTTCTCGCTGATCGGGATCTTGTTGCAGGGCAGCAGCGGCACCCCGCGCCAGGCGGGCACGCCCGAGCCGTCCAGCTCGGTGCCGCCGGGGTAGATGCCGCGGCGGGTGCACTCGCGGCCGAACGCGGCGATGGCCTTCGGGTGGGCGAGGAACGCGTGCGAGCTGCGCCGCCGGCTGAGCAGCTCGTCGAGGTCGTCGGGCGTGGGCGGACCGGTCCGGGTGTGGATGCGCTGCTTGAGGTCGGCGTTGCTGAGCAGCCCGAACTCGCGGTTGTTGATCAGTTCGTACTCCTGACGCTCCTTGAGCGCCTCGATGGTCAGCCGCAACTGCTGCTCGATCTGGTTCATCGGCTCGTTGTAGAGGTCGGCGACGCGGGTGTGCACCTGCAGCACGGTCTGGGCGACGCTGAGCTCGTACTCGCGCGGGGTCAGTTCGTAGTCGACGAACGTGCCGGGCAGTTGCGCCTCGCCGACGTGGCCCGCCGAGATGTCGATCGCGGCCTCGCCGTGCTTGTTCTGCGCCGGGATGGGGCTGTCGCGGCGGCGCCGTACGTGCTCGCGCAGGCTCTCCGACAGCGCGGCGACCTCCTCGAACGCGGTGCGCGGCAGCGACAGCACGATGCAGGAGGTGACCGCCTTGACGGTGGTGTCCCAGGTCGTCCCCGCCTGGGTCAGCGCCTGCTCGCCGAAGTACTCGCCGTCGGCGAGCACCCCGAGCACGATCCTGTCGCCGTACTTGCCGGTGCCGATGCGGTTGACCTTGCCGTGGGCGAGCAGGAAAACCTGGTCGGCGGGCTCGCCGCTGGTGACGATGACGTCGCCGGGGGCGTACTCGTGCTGCCGGAACCGGTCGGCCAGGGCCTCCAGGGCCATGGGGTCGTCGAAGCCGCGCAGCAGCGGCAGTTCGCACAGCTCCGGCGGCACCACGCGGACCTGGCCGCCGGCGGTGGTGAAGCTGACCCGGCCGTCGCCGACGGCGTAGCTCAGCCGCCGGTTGACCCGGTAGGTACCGCCCTTGACCTGCGTCCACGGCAGTACGCGCAGCAGCCACCGGGAGGAGATCTCCTGCATCTGCGGCGCGGACTTGGTCGTCGTCGCGAGGTTGCGGGCCGCGGCAGTCGCGAGAGACTGCTGCCGCTGTCCATTGTCGACCTCTGTGCGGGCGTCTACGGACACCACGATCACCACCCCTGGATAGGAGGAACCGGCGGGGGGAAGCCGCCGGTGTGTACCGGAACGCGCGGTGTGTTCCTTGCGTCCGGTTCGTACCAATTCTTAGTGGTCGGGAGGGGTGAGCGGAAGTCCTGATCGCAGGAAAATATCCGCTTTTAATATGGTACGGCCTCTGTTAAGGTGCGGTCCGGCCCGATGATCGTCGTTTGCGGTCGGTTGCCGCAGCTCCAGCCCGCCTTCGGACCGACGCCGGCGATCATCCACGGGCGATCGGCCCGGCGTGTCGCACGTGACCGGGTTGGACGGTGGGCGCGGCGGTCAGGCGGTGGCGAACCAGTCGCGGACCGACTGCATCGAGTCGAAGTGGCAGGTCGGGAACTCGGCTGGACCCTCCGGCGCCGGTTCGGCCTCGGCCGCGTAGGCGGGCGGCGACAGATAGGCCATTTTGGTCACTCCGGCCCGGTTCCAGTGCGGGACGAGGTTCTGGTCGCACCAGGCGTCGAAATCGGCGTCGGGACGGTGATGCAGCTGCCGCTCGTCGACCACCAGGTACTCGGTGGGCAGCTGCTCGGCGGTCTGGGCGAACCGGCTCAGCAGGGCCCGGAAGTCGGCGTCGCTGATGTGGTCGGTCGCGGGCGACCAGGTCAGCTCAAGTACGTGCCTGGCGTCGTCATGACTGATGGAACCGTATTCGTCATGGTAGATCGAGTTCGACATGACGTTCCCCCTCTCGGGCGACGGCGTCGGTGGTGCCGTGCTCGCCGCCGCTGACCTCCAGCACCTGCCCGGTGACCCCGGCCGCCTCGTCGCTGGCCAGCCAGGCGATCGCCGCGGCGACCTCGTCGGCGGTGACCGGGCGGCCCAGGGCGTTCTCGGCGAACATGCGCGGGGCGCTGCTGTGGCCGGTGCGTACGTGGTTGACCCGGATGCCGTTACGGCCGTACTCGGTGGCCATGCTGCGGGTCAGTGCCTCCAGCGCACCCGCGATCGCGCCCAGTGCGCCGGTGTGCGGGCGGCCGCTGCGGCCGTCGGTCGAGGCGACCGTGATGATCGAGCCGCGCCGTACGGGCAGCATCACCCGGGCCGCCTCGGCGCCGGTGAGGAACTGCGCCCCGACCACGTGCCCGAGCGCGCCGGTCAGGGCCGCCGGATCGAGGTCGTGGTACGGCACGCCGTCCCCGGCCGCGACCCCCGTCAGCGCCAGCACGTTCACCACCGTGTCGACCGGGCCGCCGGCGGCGACCTCGGTGAGATGGCCGCGGACCTCGTCGCGGTCGCCCGGGTCGACCGACGCCGCGGTCGCCTCGCCGCCGTCGGCGCGGATCTTCTCGGCGAGGGTGTTGACGGCGTCCTCGTCGCGGCCGCTGACCCATACCGTCGCGCCGTGCCGGGCCAGGTGGCGGGCTGCGGCCCCGCCCAGCCGCTCGTCGGCGGCGAACACCAGCACCCGCTTGCCGGACAGCATCATCTGCATCCCCCCACGCGTAGCGCGCCGCGTCCGCCCAGCTCAGCCGGGCAGTCCCCACCGGCATCGTCCCACCCGAACCCGGCGGTTTCCGGGGGTTTTCACGGGTGTGAATGTCACGTAAGGTGGGTGCGGGAGCGCTCCCACCCATCCGGGCAGGTGGGCCAGAACACCCTCGGTCGGCAGTCGGCACCGCCGGGCTGAGGGACTCCGCATCGCGGGACCCGTCCCGCCCGTGTACCCGGGAAACCCCATGAGACTGCTGCGTACCCGCGTCCTGCTGGTCGCGCTGGTCGGTGCGAGCGTGCTCGCCGTACCGACCTCGGTCGGCGCCGCCGGCCTGCCCTACCAGGACCCGTCCCTGCCCGTCGCCACCCGCGTCAGCGACCTGCTTTCACGGATGAACCTGGACGACAAGCTCGGCCAGATGACCCAAGCCGAACGGGCCTCGGTCAGCACCGGCGAGATCACCTCGTACCGGCTCGGCTCCGTGCTGTCCGGCGGTGGCTCGGCGCCCTCGTCGAACAACGCCACCGGCTGGGCCGACATGACCGACAACTTCCAGCGCGCCGCCCTGGCCACCCCGCTGGGCATCCCGATCCTGTACGGCGCGGACGCCGTGCACGGCCACAACAACGTCGTCGGCGCCACGATCTTCCCGCACAACATCGGCCTGGGCGCGACCCGCAACCCGACCCTGGTGCAGGACATCGGCCGGGCCGTGGCCGAGGAGGTCACCGGCACCGGCGTCGACTGGGACTTCGCGCCCTGCCTGTGCGTGGCCCGCAACGACCGCTGGGGCCGCACCTACGAGTCGTTCGGCGAGAAGCCCGAGCTGGTCAGCTCGATGGCCACCATCGTGACCGGCCTGCAGGGCAGCAGCCTGGGCGGCACCGCCTCGGTGCTGGCCACGGCCAAGCACTACGTCGGCGACGGTGGCACCACCAACGGCACCGACCAGGGCAACACCCAGATCTCCGAGGCGGAGCTGCGCGCGACCCACCTGCCGCCGTTCCAGGCCGCCATCGCCAAGGGCGTCGGCTCGGTCATGATCTCCTACAGCAGCTGGAACGGTGCCAAGCTGCACGGCAACCAGTACCTGATCACCACCGTCCTCAAGGGAGAGCTGGGCTTCACCGGCTTCGTGGTGTCGGACTGGAACGGCATCGACCAGATCGACGGCGCCACCGGCATGAGCGCCACCGACGTACGCAGCGCGGTCAACGCGGGCATCGACATGGTGATGGTGCCCACGGCCTGGAAGACGTTCATCGACCTGCTGCGCACCGAGGTCAACGCAGGCCGGGTCACCACCGCGCGCATCGACGACGCGGTGCGGCGCATCCTGACCAAGAAGTTCGAACTCGGCATGTTCGAGAAGCCGCTGGCCGACCGAACCTTCACGTCCAGTGTGGGCAGTGCCGCGCACCGGACCCTCGCCCGCAGCGCCGTCGCGCAGTCGCTGGTGCTGCTGAAGAACAGCAACAACGTGCTGCCGATCGCGACGGGCGGCGGCAAGATCTTCGTGGCCGGGCGGCACGCCGACAACATCGGCCTGCAGAGCGGCGGCTGGACCGTCTCCTGGCAGGGCGCCTCGGGCAACACCACCCCGGGCACCACGATCCTGCAGGGCATCCGGAACACGGTCGGGTCGGGGGCGACGGTCACCTACAGCGCCAACGGCGGCGGCATCGACAGCTCGTACAAGGTGGCGATCGCCGTCGTCGGCGAGCAGCCGTACGCCGAGGGCCAGGGCGACCGGACCGGTGACCTGGGGCTGGACAGCACCGACCTGGCCACGCTGACCACGCTGCGCAACTCCGGCGTGCCGGTGGTCGTGGTGCTGGTGTCGGGGCGGCCGCTGGACATCGCGTCGCAGCTGCCGAACTGGAACGCGCTGGTCGCGGCTTGGCTGCCCGGCACCGAGGGACAGGGCGTGGCCGATGTGCTCTTCAACGTCGTCGCGCCGACCGGCAAGCTGCCGATGACCTGGATGAGCAGTGCGAGCCAGCAGCCGATCAACGACGGCGACGGCAAGACCCCGCTGTTCGCGTACGGCTACGGCCTGACGTACTCGACCCAGCCGCCGGTCGACACCACCCCGCCGAGCACGCCGGGCACCCCGTCGGCGAGCCAGATCGGCACCAACAGCGCCACGCTGAGCTGGGCCGCCTCGACCGACAACGTCGGGGTCACCGGCTACGACGTGGTACGCGTCCAGGGCTCGACCGAGACCACCCTGGCCACGGCGACCACGAACACGGTCGCGCTGACCGGGTTGTCCGCCTCCACCAGCTATACGGTCGCGGTGTACGCCCGCGACGCCGCGGGCAACCGGTCGACCCGCTCGGCGACCGGGACGTTCAGCACCACCATCGTCGACGGCGCCCCGCCGACCGCCCCGGGCAGCCTGACCGCCTCGAACGTGAGCAGCAGCGGCGTGACGCTCAGCTGGACGGCGTCCACCGACGACGTCGCGGTGGCCGGATACCAGGTGTTCCAGGCCCCGGGCGCCTCCGGCGGCACGTTCACCCAGCTCGGCACCACCGGCGCGAGCACGACCACGTTCGCGGTGACCGGGCTGGCGGCGGCGAGCACGTACCGGTACTACGTCCGCGCCGTGGACCTGCCGGGCAACGTGTCTGGCAACTCGAACACGGTCACGGTGACCACGCTGCCCGGCGGCGGTGGCGCGAGCTGCAAGGTCGGTTGGGTGCCGAACAACTGGGGCACCGGGTTCACCGCCAACGTGACCATCACCAACACCGGTACGACCACGATCGGCGGCTGGACCCTGGCCTGGACGTTCTCGGGCAACCAGGCGCTGACCGGCGGCTGGAACGCCACGCTGACCCAGACCGGCACCTCGGTGACCGCCCGCGACGTGGGCTGGAACGGCACCATCGCGCCGGGCGGCAACGCCCAGTTCGGCGTTCAGGGCACCTACAGCGGCTCGAACCCCAACCCGACGGCGTTCACGCTCAACGGCTCCGCCTGCACCCTGGGCTAGTCCTCGCCCCGCGGGCTTCGGAGTAAGGAAGGGCACCTTCTTGACGGACGTCCTTGAGAAGGTGCCCTTCCTTACCCGCAAGACCTCAGGGGCGGGGCGGCAGGACCTGGATGGTGTCGGTGGGTTCGCGCAGGGCGCGGCCGACGGTGCAGTAGCCCTCGTGCACCCGGTGCGCCACCGCCTCGAACACCTCGGCGGCCTTGTCGTCGCCCGGCGGCAGCTCGATCTCGTACGTCGCCGTCACCGGCCCGAGCTTGCTGGTCTCAACCTTCTCCGCGTCGACGCGCACGGCGAGCTTGACCAGCCGGTGGCCGCGCTTGGCCGTCAGCGGCTCGACCGTCACGATCTCGCAGCCGCCCAGCGCCACGAGCAGCAGCTCGACCGGCGTGAACACGCCATCCTGATCGGACCCGCCGATCTCCACGCGCGCGCCGCGCGCATTGGTGGCGAAGAATCCGCCGTCGTCGGTCCGCTCGACCCTCACCTCAGCCATGATCGCCATGGTAGTCACGCGCGGCGGGTCATGCCCGCGAGTGGGCAGGTCACGGGTAGATCTTGCGACCCTCGGCGCACATGGCGACGTACTGCGCGATCCGCCGGGCGCGGGTCTCCGGCTTCTTGGCCTCCTGGATCCGGTGCAGGATCGCAAACCGGTTGGCGCTGTTCAGGGTGGCGAAGAACGCCGCCGCGGGCTCGTCGGCGGCCAGGGCCTCGGCCAGGTCCGCGGGCACCTCGGCGGTGCGCGGGCTGTCGTACGCCGCCTGCCAGCGCCCGTCGACCTTGGCCCGCTCGATCTCGGCGAGCCCGGCCGGGCGCATCCGCCCCGCCGCGATCAGGGCCTCGACCTTGTCCCGGTTGACCTTCGACCAGCGGCTGCGGGCCCGACGCGGCGTGAACTTCTGCAGCCAGTACGACTCGTCGAGCGCCTTCTTCTGCCCGTCGATCCACCCGTGGCACAACGCCACGTCCAGCGCCTGCGCGTAGTTCAGCGCCCCGGGCACCCCCTTGGCCAGCTTCAACCAGAGCCCCGGCGCGTCGGCGTCCGGGTGTGCCGCCAGCCACTGCTCGAACGCCTCCGCCGAGGCGAACTCAATGATCTCCGCGTCATCAGCCATCCGAGCAGTCAAGCACCGACCACCGACAAACCGACACCGCCATAGCCTCGCGCCGCCGCAGCGACAGCCGCAGCCGCGGTCGCCACCGCGGTCGCGGTCGCGGTCGCGTACGGCGGAGCCAGGTGGCGGGTGTGCTGGCCAGGCGGGTCAGGCGGGTCAGGCTTCGAGCACGTATCGGTGCACGGTGACGGGGCTGCCGTCCGGGGCGGTCCAGGCCGCCGCGCTCGTGCCGGTGCGGCGCCAGCCGGTGCGCTCGTACAGCGCGATCGCGGCCGCGGCGTGGGCGGTCACCTCCAGCATCAGCGGGAGCTCGCGGGCGCGGGCCCAGTCCACGGCGGCGCCGAGCAGCGCCGAGGCCACCCCGGCGCCCTGCGCGGCGGGTGAGACGAACAGGCGGCTGATGTTGTGGCCGTGGCCCGGGGTGTCACGTAGCAGCACATGGCCGACGACCATGTCGTCGAGCAGGGCGACCCAGCCCTGCTCGACGTCGCCGGGGGTCAGCCAGGCGATGGGATCGGCGGGCCAGCGGGTCGGGTACCCGGTGCCGGAGGCGTGCACGGCGGCCAGCGCGGTGACGCAGCCGGGCAGGTCGGCGAGGTCGCGGGGGCGGATGACCGGAAGGTGAGGGGTGGTCACGTCGCTGATCATTCCACGGGGCCCCCGCCCCGAGGGCGGGCGCCGTCGCGCCGTGAGGACGGGCGCCGTCGCGCCGTGAGGATGGGCGCCGTCGCGCCCCCCGAGGACGGGTGGCGTCACGCCGCGCGGGACGGGCGCCGTCGCGCTGCCGACCAAGGCCGCCCGCGCTCCAGCCGAGGTCGCGGCGACCCCGTTCACGCTGCGACGGCGTTGATTTCGCGGTTGCCCAGGATCCGCTCGCGAGCGCCGTCGTGGCCGACCCGGACCATGGCCAGGCCGACCTTCTCGGTGGTGGTGATCACGCTCGGGAACAGGCGGCGCAGCAGAGGATAGAGCGGGCCGGTGACCGCGTATCCCACCCGGTACAGGCCGGTCTTGGAGACGATCCCGTGCATCGGCTGGATGAACCCGGGTCGGAACACGTACGTGTCGAACGGCATCGCGAGCAGCGCGTTCTCGGTGCGGCCCTTGACCCGCGCCCACATGCTGCGGCCGCGTTCGGTGCTGTCGGTCCCGGCGCCGGAGACGTAGACGAACCGCATGCCCGGGTCCGCCTGGGCCAGCACGCGGGCCACCGCCATCGTCAGCTCGTAGGTGACCCTGGTGTAGGCGGCCTCGCCCATCCCGGCCGAGGACACGCCCAGGCAGAAGAAGCACGCGTCGTAACCGGCGAGCCGATCGGCGACGGGGGACAGGTCGTACAGGTCGGAGTGCACGATCTCGGTGAGCTTGGGGTGGCTCTGCCCGGTCGGGGTGCGGCCGACCACCAGCACCGCCGAGATCCCCTCGTCGCGCAGGCATTCGCGCAGCACACCCTGCCCGACCATCCCGGTCGCCCCGAAGAGCACAACCCGCATACGACGCTCCCTACGACATCGGCCGAGGTGAGGGTATCCGACCTCCGATTGGGGCAGGATGGAGGCGGGTGGGGAAGGTGTGGAACCTGCACATCGGGGGTATGGGCACCGCATGCTGAGCGAGATCAGTGCCGAGCTGCTGGAGACGATGAAGAAGTCGGCCAGTGTGCTCAAGCGCGCGGAGATTCCGTTCGTGCTGGCCGGAGGTTTTGCCGCGTACGCGCGCGGTGGCACCTCCAGCGACCACGACGTGGACTATCTGCTCCGCGAGCAGGATGTGGAGCCCGCGCTGGCGGCGCTGGCACAGGCAGGGTTCCGAGTGGTGCGCCCGCCCGAGGACTGGCTGGTCAAGGTTTTCGACGAGGACCGCCTGGTCGATCTGATCTTCCGTCCCGTGCAGCGTCCGGTCACCGACGAGGTGCTGGCCGACAGCGAGATCATGCCGATCAGCGCGCTGCACATCCCGGTGCTGTCGGCGACCGCGTTGATGGAGCACAAGCTGCTGACCTTCTCGCAGCACCACTGCGACTTCGCGCGCGCGCTGCCGCTGGCCCGCTCGCTGCGCGAACAGATCGACTGGGACCGGGTGCGCGCCAACACCAAGGAATCGCCGTACGCGCAGGCCTGCCTGTACCTGCTCAGCCTGTTGGAGGTCATCTCGCCGCAGTGAGGCGGGACGCGGGAGGGAGTGGGCGTGAACGAGCATGACATCAGCGACGAGTACATCGACGCCGCGGTGCAGCGGATGCTGACCGAGGACGACGAGATCTCCGAGCAGGGCATCGAGGTCGTCTGGCACGGCGGCACGGTGGTGCTGCGCGGGCAGGTCGAGTGCGCCTCGCGGCGTGAGGCGATCGAGGCGCGTGTGCTGGCGCGGTTTCCGGATCGCAGGGTGTGCAACGACATCTCGGTGACGGCGGTACGTGAACCCGCCGAGCCGGAGGTGCTTTCATGATGCGGGTGGCCGCGGTCGGCGACGTACACATGGACATCGACGTGCTGGGCCGGTACCGGCCCCGGCTGCTGATGCTGCCCGAGCAGGCCGACGCGCTGCTGCTGGCCGGGGACCTGACCCGGCACGGTACGCCCGCCGAGGCCAAGTGCGTGGCGCAGGAGTTCGGGGACCTGGGTGTGCCGGTGGTGGCGGTGCTGGGCAACCACGATCACCACAGCGACCAGCAGGTCGAGGTGGCCGATGTGCTGCGCCAGTCCGGGATCACCGTGCTGGAGGGCGACGGCGTGGTGCTGGACTGCCCGTCCGGGCGGCTGGGCGTGGCCGGGGTGAAGGGCTTCGGCGGCGGGTTCGCGGGCCGGTGCGCCAGCATGTTCGGCGAGCGCGAGATGAAGGAGTTCGTGGGTACGAGCGAACGCAGCGCGCAGGCCCTCGAGGCGGCCCTGCTGGGGCTGGACTGCGATGTGCTGGTGGCGCTGACGCACTACGCGCCGGTGCCGGAGACCCTGCACGGGGAGCCGCTGGAGATCTACCCGTTCCTGGGGTCGTACCTGCTGGCGCAGGCGATCGACGCGGCGCCGACGGCGCTGGCGCTGCACGGGCACGCACACGCGGGCACCGAGCGCGGCATGACCTCCGGCGGGGTGCCGGTGCGCAACGTCGCCCATCCGGTGATCCGGCAGGCCTACAGCGTCTACCAACTGCACTCGGACGAGGCGCGGGTCGCGGTTTCGCAGGCCACGGCGTAGGGCATACCAGCCTTGTCGCCGTTCGCGAGAGGCAGGAGACAACGATGTTCGGAACCCGGAACCATGAGGGCGTCGCGGCTGCCACCTGGCACGAGTTCCTCAAGGGGCTCAGCTCGACGCGCGACGTCGCCTCCGAGAAGGCCGTCGAGCGGGCCGAGGCCGTCAGGGACACCCTGACCGGCACCGGCACCGAGGCGCGCCGTCGGGCGTCGGCCGCCTTCGACGTACTGGCGGGTCGTCCCGCACCGGTGCGGTGGGGGTGGGTGCTGGCCGCCGGCGCGGTCGGAGCCTTCGTCGGCTTCGCCGTCGCCGAGGCACTGCGCGGGCATCCGGTCGACGAGGCGGTGGTCTCGCTGCGCAGGCAGCTGGGTCACGCGGGCGAGCGGGTGCGTGAGTCGGTCAACAGCAGTATGCAGAGCTGATTCCCGCGCCAGTCCCCGGCCCGTGACGCCTGATCCTGCTAAAACGGGATCGGGTCCGTCACGGGCCGCCTGCGGTGAGAGGGGTGAGGGGTGAAGACCGAGTACCGGTTGTTCCTCGGGGTGAGCGGGTTCCTGTTCGTGGCCGCCATCGTCTACTGGCTGTGGACCGGCACCACTGCGCAGGGATACGACTGGATCGGCACCACCACGCTGACCCTCAGCGGCCTGCTGTGCCTGATGTGCGGCGGCTACTTCTGGTTCGTGTCCCGCCGGATCGACCTGCGGCCGGAGGACCGTCGCGACGCCGACATCGCCGAAGGAGCCGGGGAGGTCGGCTTCTTCAGCCCTGGCAGCTACTGGCCGTTCGGGGTGGCGCTGGCCGCGCTGGTGGCGTCGCTGGGGCTGGTGTTCTGGATGTGGTGGCTGATCGCGCTCGGGATAATCGGGGTGATCGTGACCGCCGCCGCGCTGCTGTTCGAGTACTACACCGGCACCCGGCGCTCGGCCGAACGCTGACGGCGACCCGGCTTCTGGCGCACAATCGAGGTATCCGGGAGGGGGCCCGGACACGTGGGGGAGTGTGCGGCGATGGGTATCGAGGCGAAGCTCAGCAACGTGTCGCAGCGGCTGGTGGGCCGGGCCGAGGAGGTGGCCGGCCGGATCACCCACAACGATCACTGGCAGGCCGACGGCCGGTCCCGCCGCGAGCACGCGCGTGAGGACGAGATCCGGCAGAAGGCCAAGGACGTCGCCAAGGCGCAGGAGGCGATGGGTCTGATCAGCCACGACGAGCGGCTGCGCCTGGAGCGCGAGGAGAATCCACCCAGCACGCCGGTATGACCGGGCACAGCGGTCGATGCGTTGGATCGGTGGCCGTGAGGGTGTCGGGCGACACGCTCGACGGGGCCTGTAACGCCAGTGTCATCGCGCGCCCTTAACGTGGTCTAAGACGTTGTACGCAAGGTCAGCCCCCTTGACGCCAGCGGAGCCGGCTCGGGGGCCCGTGGTCCTTGCCGTCATGAGACTTGAGGGATGCCGATGGAAGACGCGCGGCTCAGCGCACTGGACCTGTCTTTTCTGTGCCTGGAGAACAGTGCCTCGCCCATGCATCTGGGCGCGGTCGCCGTTTTCCGCCCGGACGCCCAGGCGTCCGCGGCCGAAGTGGTGGGCCTGCTCACCGAACGGGCCCGGCAGGTGCCCCGGATGCGCCGCCGCGTCGTGCCCACGGCGTTTCCGCCGGGCGGTGCCGCCTGGGCCGAGGATCCTGACTTCGACCCGCGGGCGCACGTGCACCATCACGAGCTGCCCGGTGGCGGCCGGGAGGACCTGGCGGCGCTGGTCGCCGAGGTGATGGCGGCACCGCTGGACCGTGACCGGCCACTGTGGGAGCTGCACGTGGTCAGCGGCCTGGACGGCGGCCGGTTCGGCCTGCTCGCCAAGATGCACCACGCCATGTGCGACGGCCAGGGTGCGATCGGGATCGGGCTGTCGTTGCTGGACGGCGGGCTGTCGCTCCCGTCGGCTCGGGCGGCGGCCGCGCGGCGGACCACGGCACCGCAGCCGTCGGGGCTGGTGGGCCGGTCCGGTCAGCTGCTCGGCGGCGCGATCGGCGCGGCCGCGGGGGCGTACGGCACCGCCAGCGGCCTGCTGGGTCAGGCCACCCGCGCGTTCGACATCGCCTCGGCGGTGCTGGCCACCATGCGGGCGCCGGCCCCGTCGCCGCTGCTGGCACCGCCCTCGGGCACCCGCCGGGCGGCGTTCGTCGGGCTGGAGGTGCGCGAGCTGCAGCGGATCCGGCGCGCCATGGGCGGCACCGTCAACGATGTGCTGCTGGCGGTGGTGACCGGGGCGTTGCGGCACTGGCTGGCCACGCACGGGCGGCCGCTGCCGGGGCTGCGGGCGCTGATCCCGGCCAGCCAGCGGGCCCGTTCGGGCGGCAGTGAGGACGGCAACCAGCTGTCGGCGTACCTGTGTGAGCTGCCGGTGGGCGAGGACGACCCGGTGGAGCGGGCGCGGCGGGTCCGGGCCGAGATGGAGACGAACAAGGCGCGCGGGCCGTTGCGGGGCGCCGGGGCGATCCCGGTGCTGGCCGGGGTGGTTCCGCCCGCGCTGCACCGGCTGGCCGCGCCACTGGCCGCGCACGCGGCGCCGCTGCTGTTCGACCTGGTGGTGACCAGTGTGCCGCTGCCGCCGCTGCCGCTGCGGCTGGGCGGGGCCGAGCTGGAGGAGCTGTACCCGATCGCGCCGTTGGCCAGCGGGCACACGCTCGCGGTGGGCATGTCGCGCTACCGCGACAAGGTCCACATCGGCCTGTACGCCGACGGGGTGGCCCTGCCCGACCTGGAGAAGATCAGCGAGGCGCTGCCCCGCGCGGTCGCCGAGCTGCTGGAAGCCGCCGGGCACTGAGCCGACGCGGTCGCGCCACCGCACCAGGGCTGGGGTGGCGCGACCGCTGGTCCGCGCGGGTGACCGCCGCTCCGATCGCGCGGCGGTCACCGCGGTCCGAGGCGTGTCGACGCCGCGGACCTCATCAGGCAGCGTTGCTCGCGGTGGCGGAACCGGACAAGTGGCGGGCCTGGCGGATCCGCGCCGTGGCGCTCATTCGCCACCCGGTGCGGGCGGCCGTGCCAGGGACATGCGCATGGCCAGGATCGTGGCGACCGCGTCGAGCCAGCGGGCCAGGGCCGCGTCCACCTCGAACCACGGTACGTCCTCGACGGTGGCCGCGGCGGCGATCCACTCACGCACCAGGGCGCCCTGCGCGGGCGTCGGCATCGGCTCGGGCAGGTCGAGCGCGAACGTCAGCCCGCCCCGGCGCACGATCTCGGCCAGGAACGTCAGCGAGCGGGGCCGGGTGCGCAGGTGATGCAGCGAGATCGCGGCGGCGATGGCACCCTCGGCGAACAGGCGCGGCCCGTACGGCCACCGGGCCAGCAGCGGCGCCGGGTCCAGTGCCGCCAGTTCGGCCTCGGTGACGCGGTGCCCGGCCGCCGGTCGGGGCGTGGTCATCGGGGCACCCGGATGCTGATCGGGGTGGGCGGGACGTCCTTGTCCACGGCGTTGTCCAGGTGCCCGTTGATGAAGTCCTCCTCGCTGACCCAGACGGTGTAGCCCCACGGGTTGTAGATCTGCAGCATGCCGCCGTCGTGGCCGACGATCATCATCTGGTGGTCGGGCGTCCAGTCGTCGCTGACCGACACCGGCACCGGCAGGCCGTTGTCGACGGCCTTCTCGACCTCGGTGAGCACGTCGCGGCGGGCGTCGCCGTCGCCGAGCTTGACGTCGTGGTAGTCGATGCCGGTGTGGGCGCCGATCTCCTCGTCGGCGACCGAGGTGGACTGCCAGTCGGCCATGCCGTCGACACCGAACCCCTTCTGGAAGATGTTGCGCCCGCCGTCGTAGACGCGTTCCTGCTCGTCACGAAGCCGGGCGGCGAACGCGTCGGGGTTGTCGAACGCGGGGTCGCCGGGGTGGCCACCGGTGGTCAGTTGCAGCGCGTACAGCGGATCGACCTGGGCGCGGGCGGTGACCGTGGACGAGGCGACGCAGGTGGGGTACTGGCCCTGGGTCCACTCCTTGCCGTCGTACATGGTGGAGGTGTGGGCGCCCTGGACCGGGTTGGCGCTGGTGTCCAGCGGGGCCAGGTGCCGGTCGAGCCAGGCCGGGTCGTCGCCGTGGTCGTGGATCTGCTGGTCGAACTTGGTGAGCTCGCCGACGCCGTACCCGGCGGCCAGGGCCTTGAGCAGGTACGCCCGCTCGTACGGCGACTTGGCTGCGGCCAGCAGCGCCAGCAGCGCGGCCCGGTCGGCTTCGCTGAGCCCGTTGAGCCGCTGCTGAGCCCGGTCGGCCGCGGCCGCGGTGAGGATGACGCCGTGGAACTCGTCGGCGCCCGCGTTGGCGATCATCAGCTCGTCCAGGGCGCGCAGCGGCGAGCTGCCCAGCTTGGCCAGGCGCGCGGAGCTGGTGAGGTCGTTGAGCGTCCGGGTGACCCGGTCGGCGCTGTCGCGGGCGGCGGTGTGGGCGTGCACGCGGGCGTTGACGCCGTCCATGGCGGTGCGGTGGGCGGCGCGCATGACGTCGCCGTCGTAGTCGAAGAAGCCGTCGATGTCGGCGACCCGGGCGCGGGCGTCGCGCAGCTGCTCGACGCCGCGACCGTCCTCCCGGGCCGCGTCGACCATGACGGCCGCGTGTGCGGTGAGCACGTCGGCGGCGTCGCCGAGCACGTCGACGATGTGCTTGAGTTCGCCCTCCAGCGCTTTCATGCCGTCGGCGGCGGGCACCGACATCTGCCCGACCACGGCCGCGTCGAGCTTGCGCGAGGCCAGGGTGTGCGTCTGCACGGCCTGGGCATCGACGCGCTTGGCGTATTCGCGCAGCCGGTCGGCGAGGTTGGCGGCGATGCCGTAGAACTCGGTGAGGTGCGGCGCGGACAGGCCGTCGTCGATGCCATCGAGCAGGCCGCCGGTGCCCCAGTAGCCGTAGGAGCCGTCGATGTGCTGCTTGGCCTCGATCAGCTTGCGCAGGTGGTAGGCGCCCATCAGCGGGTTCCCACGACGGAGTTCTTGTCGGCGTCGTCATACGCCTGCGCGGCGGTGACCAGGCCGAACACGATGTCGCCGCAGGCGTCGGCGGTGCAGGTCAGCTCGGTCGACCAGACCCGCAGAAACTCGCTGAGTGCCTCGGGCACCTTGGCCACGGCGTAGACGTAGTCGTCGAGCACCACCGGCAGCTCCTCGCGGCCGAGGTGGAAGGCTTCGTCGCGCAGCGCGGTGGCCACGTCGCGGAATCCGTCCGCGACCTGCCGCATGGCGGTGGTGTCGGCATGCATGCGGGCAGGCTAGCAGCGATCGATGATCGCTTCTGTCCCGTTTGGAGCGCGGTTCGGTTGCGTTCAGGCGTCGGCGGACGGCTCCACGACGCTGCCCTGACGCAGCGCGGGCGGCTCGCCCCGGCCGGCGGCCGGCCAGGCGTAGAACTGCCCGTCGGCGAGGTACAGGTCGAGTTGCAGGCCGACGGAGGGGTCGTCGGGCAGGTCGATGCTGACCGAGAAGCACTGGTGCGGCTGGTCGTCCATGACGATCGCCAGCCGCTTGTTGCCGTCGTAGTCGGCGACGGTGCTGGCGTGGCCGTTGTATACGAATCGCCGGTTAATCAGGCCGTCTGAGGGCATCTGATCCTCCGTTCTTCCGGGTGCGCTCGGTGCGTACGAGGTCCGCCCGCCGGGCGCGATGCTGTCCTCGCGGATGCATCCCACCATGTCCGCGCGGTTTCTGCACGACGGGGCGCCTCATCCGAGTTCGGCTCGCGTGTCGGTGTGTCCCGCCCTGTCGGGTTTCTCGGGTGATAACGGGCTAATAGGTGCTTACTGTGAAAGGCTGGTTGACAACAGGCGATCCGGTGGGGTGGTTTCGATGTTCGCTGTGCCTGAAACAGTACGTGACCTCGCAAAACTCATCGCACGGCTGGGGCTGGGCGTCATCTTCTTCGCCCACGGCTGGCAGAAACTGTTCGACCTGGGCATCCCGAAGGTGACCGCCGGATTCCGGGCCATGGGCGTTCCGCTGCCCGGCCTGTCCGCCTGGTTCGCCACCTTCGTCGAACTCGTCGGCGGCGCGTTGCTGATCCTCGGCCTGTTCACGCCGATCGTCGGCCTGCTGCTGGCCATCGACATGCTCGGGGCCTACCTGACCGTGCACATCGGCCACGGCCTGTTCATCGACAAGGGCGGCGCCGAGCTGGTCATCGCCCTGGGGGTGGGCGCGCTGCTGCTGGCCGCCGTCGGCGCGGGCCGCTACAGCCTCGACCACGTCCTGTCCCGCCGGGCCCGCAGCTCCGGCCGCCTGGCCCGCGACGGCGATGGGCCGGTGCAGCGTTACTGATCCGGCCGCAACCGGTAGGTTGCCCGGTATGGCAGACCCGGCCGACAACCTGGTGGAGATCTACACCGATGGCGCGTGCAGCGGCAACCCCGGCCCCGGCGGCTGGGGTGCCATCCTGCGCTACCGCGGCCACGAGCGCGAGCTGTGCGGCGGCGAGGCCG
This sequence comes from Catellatospora tritici, assembly GCF_019083965.1. Taxonomy (GTDB): domain Bacteria; phylum Actinomycetota; class Actinomycetes; order Mycobacteriales; family Micromonosporaceae; genus Catellatospora; species Catellatospora tritici. The sequence goes on along the minus strand of NZ_JAHRCY010000025.1, from coordinate 19,597 downwards.
GGCAGACCACCAACAACCGGATGGAGCTGATGGCCGCCATCCAGGCGTTGGAGGCGCTGAAGCGGCCGGTGACGGTGCGCCTGCACACCGACAGCAGTTACCTGCGCAACGGGATCACCTCGTGGCTGGCTGGGTGGCGGCGCAACGGCTGGCTGACCAGCGACCGCAAGCCGGTCAAGAACGCCGACCTGTGGCAGCGGCTGTCCGAGGCGGCCGCCCGGCACACCATCGAGTGGCGCTGGGTGAAGGGGCACGCGGGCGATCCGGGCAACGAGCGCGCCGACGCCCTGGCCAACCGGGGTATGGCCGAGGCCCGCGGCCGCTAGTCGCACTCAAGATCGTGAAGGCTGCGGCTGGAGATCCCGTGCCGCTCCGGAGCCGCGCTGGTGCGCCCGGTATGGATGGCCGGACACGTGTAGATCCCTGCACTCGTAGCCAATGTTCCGAGATCGACAGCGGTCGGTAGTTTGCTAGGGGTGTCGGGACATGTGTTCATCAGCTACAGCCACGCCAGTGACAGCGCTTACGTGGCCAGCTGGCCGAGCATCTGACCGCTGCCGGTGTCGAGGTTTGGTTCGATCGGCAGGTCATCACAGGCGACCGGTGGGCCATGGTGATCGAGCAGCAGATCGACACGTGCGCGGCGTTCGTCGTGGTGATGAGTCCGGCTTCGAACTCGTCGGTGTGGGTGGACCGGGAGATCGATCAAGCCGAGCTGAACGGCAAGCAGATCTTCCCCCTACTGCTGGGTGGTAGACGGTTCTTCCGGCTGGCGAACCTGCAGTTCGAGGACGTCACCGACGGCCGGATGCCGACGGCTGGGTTCACCACCCGTCTACGCGGCGGTCAGAACACCGCGCCGCCCGCACCGGCAGCCGCGCCTGTCGACGCCAAGACCCTCACCCGCCAGCACAACGACGCCGTCAGGATGTTCGAGCGAGGCGACTACGCCGAGGCCGCAGACCTGCTTCACCATGTCGTCGCCGACCGCGCTCGGGTCCTGGGCGCCGACCACCCCAAAACTCTCAACTCCCGCCACAACCTCGCATACAGCATCGGGCAGAGCGGGGACCGGGCTGAGGCGGTGCGTCTGTTCCGCGCGGTCGTCGCCGACCGCACTCGGGTTCTGGGCGCCGACCACTCCGACACCCTCGACTCCCGGCACTACCTCGCGTACAACGTCTCGGAGGGCGGCGACCGGGCTGAGGCGACGCGCCTCTACCGCGCCCTCGTCGCCGACCGCACTCGGGTCCTGGGCGCCGACCACTTCGACACCCTGACCTCCCGCCACAACCTCGCGCACAACATCGGGTGGGGCGGGGACCGGGCTGAGGCGGTGCGTCTGTTCCGCGCGGTCGTCGCCGACCGCACTCGGGTTCTGGGCGCCGACCACTCCAACACTCTCAACTCCCGCCACAACCTCGCGCACAACATCGGCGAGGGCGGGGACCGGGCCGAGGCGGCACGTCTGTTCCGCGCGGTCGTCGCCGACCGCACTCGGGTCCTGGGCGCCGACCATCCGGACACCCTGACCTCCCGCCACAACCTCGCGCACAACATCGGGAAGGGCGGGGACCGGGCCGAGGCGGCACGTCTGTTCCGCGCCCTCGTCGCCGACCGCATCCGCGTCCAGGGTGCCGCCCATCCCAGCACCGAAGTCAGCCGTGAATATCTCAAGTACTACGACGCGTAACCATCTGAAAGCCCCTGGCGCAGCCATGGCGGAGCGCACGCTGGTACTGGCCGACCTCATCGAAATGCGGCTATTTTCGCTGGTTAACCGCTAGTCGACGCGGGTGGCGTACCCGGGGTAGGTGACCACGAAGCCGTCGCTGTCGACGGTCAGCTCGGCGCTGAACGTGCCCGAGGTGAACTGGATCTTCTCCGGCGAGATCACACTGTACGTGTGCTCCACCGGGATGACCTGCAACGACGGCACCCGTACCCAGGCCACCACCACGGTGTGCGTGGTGCCCGGCGTCGCGCCCAGCAGGTTCAGCCGCCGGATCGGCAGCGTGTTGGTCAGCGCCGTGGCCTCCAGGTCCACGTCGTACGCGTCGGCGAGCCGGTCGGAGTCGACGATGCCCGGCAGCGACGCCGAGCCGAAGCGCCCCTGCTCGCTGGTGACGACCCGCCAGCCGCGATCGGAGCGTTCCAGCTTGACCTCGCGCTGCCAGCCCGCGCCTTCGGACTCGACCGTCAGGGTGTCGGTGACGAATCCCTCGCCGGTGGTCAGTTGGTAGCGGCAGGAGTGGGCGACCGGTTCGGCCGCCACCGCCTGCCCGTGCGCGAACAGTCGATCGGGACGCAGGTCGACCAGGGCGATGTCGGCTCCGACCTCGACCATCCGGTCCCACAGCAGGGCGCGCGGCAACGGGCTCATGCCCTGAGGTTAGTGAAAGGAAGGGCACCTTCTTATCGTTTTGCGAGGTAGAAGGTGCCCTTCTCAACGGGAGCCGCCGGGTTTCCCGGGGCCGGATCGCAGATGCGATCATGAAATTGGGTGTGTGGACGGAGGGCTCATGGAGGTGCTGGCGGTCGGCGACGAGGTGCTGGTAAGGCTCGTGAAACAGGGTCGCGAGAAGATCAGCTATCCGGCGCGGGTGCTCTCTGACGACGGCGTGCACCTGGTGGTGCAAGCCCCGTTCGCCGGGGACGGGCCGCGCGACTTCGGCTTCGTCAGCTTCGACCCGGGCGACATCTTCACCGAGCACTACTGGCGCGACCGGTGGTACTCGGTCAAGGAGGTCAGCGGGCCTGACGGACGCAAGGGCTGGTACTGCGACGTCACCCGACCGGCCGAGTGGGACGCCGACCGCCTGGTCGTCGAGGACCTGGACCTGGACCTGTGGGTGTCCGCCGATCGCGCCCTGGTGCTGCGGCTGGATGAGGACGAGTTCGTCGCCAGCGGCATCGAGCAGCGTGACCCGACCGCCGCCGCTCGCGCCCGGCAGGCGCTGGAGGAGCTGGTCGAGCTGTCCGGGGACGGGTTCGCTTCACTCGGCTGAGCAGCGTCGGCAACTTTTCCCGAAACCTGGGAACCGAGGCGGTCCGCGTACGGTCACAGCAGGCATGAAGGCAACTCTTGCAGTCCGAGCGGTGCTCGCCTCGCTGCTCGTGCTCGGTGCCGCCGGCTGCGCCCAGGCCGCCGACGGCGCGGGCAAGGGCGACGGCGACCAGTTCACGTTCCCCGGCGGAGACTCCGTAGCCCTGCGCGTCGAGCAGGTCGGCGGTTTCGTTCCCCCGTCCTACCTGGCCAGCCGCATCCCCATGCTCAGCGTCTACGCCGACGGCCGGGTCATCACCGAGGGACCCGTGGTGATGATCTATCCCGGTCCGGCGCTGCCGAACCTCCAGCTGCGCCGCATCTCCAGCGGCGACGTGCAGAAGCTGGTCGACCGCGCGGTAAAGGCCGGGGTGGGTAACACCACCAACCTGGGCCAGCCGGGCGTCACCGATATGCCGGACACCGTGATCACCGTGCACACCGCCGAGGGTGACAAGAAGACCTCGGCGTACGCGCTGACCGAGGAGATCACCACCAACGGCCTGTCGGCCGACCAGATCGCGGCACGGCGCAAGCTGCTCGACCTGATCAAGGCGCTGACCGACCTGGAGAGCACCCTCGGCAAGGGCGCCGTCAGCGCTTCCGAGCCGTACCAGGCCAAGACCGTCACCGGCCTGGCCAGCAGCTACCAGCCCAACGCCGACGCGGGCGCGCAGGCCGAGATCGCCTGGCCCGGCCCGGCGCTGCCCGGCAAGCCGTTCTCCGAGGGCATGGACCTGGGCTGCGTCGCTGCCACCGGCGACCAGGCGACGGCAGTGCTCGCGGCCGCCGCCAAGGCCAACCAGCTGACGCCGTGGACCTCCGGCGGCAAGACGTACTCGGTGGCCATCCGGCCGCTGCTGCCGGACGAGGCCGACTGCGCCGCGCTGGCCTGGTGACCACCGGGTGAGTCTCACGCCCGACCCGCGCCTCCCATCCCTCTGCCAACGGGAGCGCGCGGGCCGGGCGTGCCCGGTTCAGCCGTGCCGGTTCAGCTCCGCGCGGCGCGGCGCTGGTAGAGCAGTGCTCCGAGGCCCATGGCCAGTGGCCACAGCAGGTACCAGCCGGTGGTCAGCGCCAGCGCCACCACGGCGACCAGCGCCACCATCGCGCTGCGGTGCGCGGCGGTGCCGCGCGGCAGCAGCTTGAGCGCCGAGGCGGTGCCCAGGGCGTACACGGCGACGAACGCCCCGGTGGCCAGCAGCACCAGGGGCCGGGCCCCGGTGCCGGTCACCGCGACGACGATCATGGCCAGCGCGGACAGGCTCGCGGTGACGGCCAGGCTGCGCCGCGGCACGTCCCCGGCGCGGGCACCCCGGGCCAGCCACTGCGGCAGCGCGCCGTCGCGGCCCAGGGCCGCGCCCAGCTTGGCGGCGCTGGCGTAGTACGCGTTCATGGTGCCGAAGGTGAGCAGCAGCGCCGCCGCCGCGGCCAGCGACCCGGCCGGGCCGCCCAGCCCGATCTCCAGCAGCCGCGCCAGCGGGGCGCCGGTGCCCGCCTGTGGGCCGAGCACCAGGATGCCGACGCCCGCCACCGCCAGGTACAGCACGCCGACCACGACCACCGCGATCCCGGCGGCGCGCGGCAGATCCCGCTGCGGGTGCCGGAAATCGGCGGCCAGGTGCGTGATCGCCTCCCAGCCCGCGAAGCTCCACACCAGCAGCGCGGCGGCCGGGGCGATCGCGAACCAGCCGTGCGGGGCGAACGGGTGCAGGTTGGCCGGGTCGCCGTGCGGCGCGGCGGTGGCCACGGCGGTGAGCAGCAGCGTCACCAGCAGCACTGCAAGCACGAGCTGTACCCGCCCCGAGACGGTGACCCCGAACAGGTTCGTGACCGTGACGGCCAGCATCAGCGCGGCGGCGGTGAGCAGCACGGTGCGCTGGCCGCCCCCGACGGCCGCCTCGACGTACGCGCCCGCGAAGACCGCGGCGGCCGGGGCTCCGGCGGGCACCGCGAAGTAGAAGCACCAGCCCACGGCGGCGGCTGCGCGCGGACCAAAGGCGTTTCGGGTGTACGTCGACACGCCGCCCGCGTCGGGGAAGCGGGCGCCCAGCGCGGCGAAGGTGAGCGCCAGCGGCACGGACAGCACCACCAGGCCGAGCCAGGCCAGCAGCGAGGCGGGTCCGGCGGCCTGCACCGCGAGCGCGGGCAGCGCGATCACACCGGTGCCCAGGACGGCGCCGACGTACAGCGCGGCGCCCTGAGGGAGGGTGAGGCGTCCGCGCGGCGCGGGGGAGTGGTCGGCAGCGGTGTTGTCAGGTCGCTGCAGGGTTTCGGTCATTACTACACCCTCGGGTATGGCTGGTCGGCGCACCAGTGGCAGGAATGCCGTCGTGCGATAGGATCCTGCCATGAGCCCCGCCGCCGCCAAGCGGCACGTCGTCGCGGTGGCGATCACCGACGACCTGCCGGTGTTCGAGCTCGCCGTGCCGTGCGAGGTGTTCGGCGTCGACCGCGCCGACCTGGTCGACCCGTGGTACGAGCTGCGCCTGTGCGCCGCCGAACCCGGCCCGCTGCGGGTGCGCTCCGGCCTGCTCGTGCAGACCGGGTACACGTTGGACGATCTGGTCGCGGCCGACACCGTGCTCCTCCCGGCGTGCAACCGAACCGTGCAGTGCGGCCCACCCCCGGCCCTGGTCGAGGCGGTGCTCGCCGCGCACGCCCGGGGCGCCCGCATCGCCTCCATCTGCAGCGGGGCGTACGTGCTGGCCGAGGCCGGGCTGCTCGACGGCCGCCGGGCCACCACCCACTGGATGAACGCGCTCGACTTCGCCCACCGCTACCCGCGGGTCAAGGTCGATCCCGAGGTGCTCTACGTGGACGAGGGCGACGTGCTCACCTCGGCGGGCACCGGTTCGGCCATCGACTTGTGCCTGCACCTGGTCCGCCAGGACTTCGGCGCCGCCGTCGCCAACGAGGTGGCCCGCCGGATGGTCGTGCCGCCGCACCGCGAGGGCGGTCAGGCGCAGTTCGCCCAGCCGCTGGCGCGCGGCGAGGCCCGCTCGGAGATCGCGCCGGTGCTGGGCTGGGCGCGCGACCGCCTGGACCAGCCGCTGACCGTGGCACAGCTGGCCCGCCAGGCGCACCTGAGCCCGCGCACGTTCGCCCGGCGCTTCCGCGACAGCCTCGGGGTCAGCCCGCTGCAGTGGCTGCTGGAGCAGCGCATCCGGCGGGCGCAGGAGCTGCTGGAGACCACCGACGATCCGGTCGAGCGGATCGCCGCGCGGGTCGGCTTCGGCACCGCCGTCAACATGCGCACGCACTTCCGCCGGTTCACCTCGGTGCCACCGCAGACGTACCGCCAAGTGTTCCGGCGCGGGGTCGCCGCGACTCGATAAGTAAACAACCTTTAGAGTCCGACAACCGGTCCGGCGATCTCGGGCGTTCAGGCTCGCATGAGGACAATCACCACGACCCTGTCGCGTCGTCTGCTCGCCGCGACCGCCCTGCTCGCCGTCGCGTTCGCCGCCGGGTGTGGTGGCGGGGACGGTACGGGCAGGCCCTCGCCGTCCCCGCTCGACCCGACCGACGCCGCCCGCCAGCGGGTGCTCGAGGACGCCAACGTGGCCTGCCTGGCCGACCGCAGCCCGCTGGTCGTCATCACCGACGCCACGGACAACATGACCGCCGCGATCGAGGTGGGCACCGGCGACACCGGCGTCGTCCTGCTGCATCAGGCCGAGAGCAACGTCTGCCAGTGGTACCCGTTCGCGCTCACGCTGCAGCAGCAGGGCTACCGGGCACTGTCGCTGGACATCAGCTCCCGCGACGCGATCGAGGTGGCCCAGGCCGGGATCGCCCACCTGCGCGAGGCGGGCGTCAAGCGGGTCTTCGTGTTCGGCGCCTCGCGCGGCGGCACCATCGCGCTGACCGCGTCGGCGCGGACCACGCCACCGGTCGACGGGGTGGTCAGCCTGTCCGCGCCGACCGTGTACGACGCCGACGCGCGTACCGCCGTGAAGTCCCTGGCCGCGCCGACGATCTTCGCGGCGGGCGAACTCGAGGGCGGCTTCACCGACCAGGCCAAGGAGCTGTACGGCCTGTCGGTGTCCAAGCACAAGAAGCTGGTCCTGCGCCCCGGCGCCGACCACGGAGTCGCCCTGCTCGGCGGCGACCTCGACGCGCTGCTCCTGTCCTTCCTCGCCGACCCCACCACCGTCACCAGCTGACCCCACTCCAGCGCCGCCCGCCCCACCCCACCCCGGCTGGTGGGGCGGTGGCGTGGCGCGGGTCATGCGGCGCGGTTCTGCTCCCAGTCGGCGCGGAGCAGCTCGTACTCCACGTCGCCCTGCTCGCCGCCCTCGATCACGTCCGGCCAGTCCAGGAAGTACGTCCGCACATACCGCAGCCCGCACTTCTCCATCACCCGCCGCGACCCGAGGTTCACCGTCATCGTGTTCGCGGTGACGCGGGCCAGCCCCAGCTCGGCGAACCCTCGGTCGATCAGCGCGAGCGACCCCTCGGTCGCGTACCCCTGCCCCCACGCCTCGCGCCGCAGCCGGTACCCCAGCTCCGCCTCGCCGTCCGGCATCTGCTCGTCGCGGCTCAACGCGAACCAGCCGAGGAACGCCCCGCCGTCGCGAGCGAACGCGGCCCAGCACCCGAACCCAGGAAACCGCCGGTACGTGGCGAGCAGTCGGGGCAGCACCTCGTCGCGGATCTGCTCGCGCGGCGTGTTCCTGCCGCCGGTCAGGTACTTCATCACCGCCGGGTCGTCGTCGAGTCCGTACAGGTCCTCGACGTCGGCGGCCGACCCGGTGAACGGCCGCAGCTCCAGCCGGGCGGTGCGCAGATAGCTTTTCACCGGCGCATGATCGCACGCACGAAGGCTCGCCTACCTCGGGTTTGTCGACCCGGAGATTGCGTCACCAGCCTTCGAGCTTGGCGGTGTGCCCGTCGCAGGTGGCGCTGACCCAGCCACCCGGCGTGCCGTAGTTGTTCGTGCTCTCGACCCGCGCGTTGCCGTCGGCGTCGGTGGTGATGACCTCGGCCCCGAACAGGTTCGCCCCCTCAGCGCTGTCGAACGTGCACCTTACCGCACTGTCGGGGTCGAAATCGGACAGCGTGAGGCCGATGAAGTGGCAGGCGCTGCGGAAACAGTTGTCCTTCTGCGGGTTGGCACCCTGGAACACCTCGACCGATGGCTCGGTGAACGGCGGCCACTTCACGGCCGCGGCGAGCGACAGGTAGGCCAACACCGTGCCGAGCAGCGTCCCCACGATGGTGACGATGGTCGCGGTCCGGCTCAGGCCGGACGATTCCTCGGTGGACATGGGTGCTCCTACGGCCGGGGGCGGTTGCCGGAATCGTAGTCAGCCCGCGGTCGCCGACCGTGAGAGGGCGGTGGCCCGCTGATGGCGGCCGAGAAAGGGAACGGCGGGCGTCCTCCGTGGACGCCCGCCGTTCGTGGGCAACTGCCCGGGTGGATCAGCCCAGGCCGTTGCGCATGGCGGTGATCAGCTCACCGCCGGTGGTGTCGCCGGACAACTCCCAGAAGAAGCTGCCGCCGAGACCCTGCGAGTTGGCGTAGGACATCTTGCCGCCGATGGTGCTCGGCGTGTCGTAGCTCCACCAGTTGCTGCCGCACTTGGCGTACGCGGTGCCCGCGATGGTGCCGGTGGTGGGGCAGCTGGTCTTGAGGACCTTGTAGTCCTCGATACCGGCCTCGTAGGTGCCCGGTGCCGCGCCGGTGGCGGTGCCGCCCGGGGTGGCCTGAGTGACGCCGGTCCAGCCACGGCCGTAGAAGCCGATGCCGACCAGCAGCTTCGAGGAGGGCACGCCCTTGCTCTTCAGCTTCTGGATGGCCGCGTCGGTGTAGAACCCGGGGGTCGGGATGCCGGTGTACGACGTCAGCGGCGAGTGCGGCGCGGTGGGGCCCTGCGCGGCGAAGGCGCCGAAGAAGTCGTACGACATCACGTTGTACCAGTTGACGTACTGCGCCGCGCCGCCGTAGTCGGCGGCGTCGATCTTGCCGCCGGCGGTGCCGTCGGCCGTGATGGCGGCCGTCACCAGGTAGCTGGAGCCGAAGCGGGTGCGCAGCGCCGACATCAGGTTCTTGAAGGCCGCCGCACCGCTGGCGTCACAGGACAGACCGCAGGCGTTGGGGTACTCCCAGTCGATGTCGATGCCGTCGAAGACGTCCGCCCAGCGCGGGTCCTCGACCAGGTTGTAGCAGGAGTTGGCGAACGCGGTCGGGTTGGCCGCGGCCTGGCCGAAGCCGCCGGACCAGGTCCAGCCGCCGAACGACCACAGCACCTTGAGGTTCGGGTACTGCCGCTTGAGTTTGCGCAGCTGGTTGAAGCTGCCGCGCAGGGCGCCCGCGTCCCAGGTGTCGGCGACCCCGTCGACGCTGCCGGCCGCGTCGTACGCCTTGTCGTAGTCGGCGTAGGCGTCACCGATGGCGCACTGGCCGTTGGTCACGTTGCCGAACGCGTAGTTGATGTAGTTCAGCTTGCTGGCCGAACCGCTCGTCGCGATGTTCTTGACGTGGTAGTTGCGCTGGTAGACGCCCCACTCGACGAAGTAGCCGAGGATCTTCTTGCCACCGGGCGGCGGCGGGGACTGTGGCGGCACGGACGGCGACGGCGAGGACGGCGGGGACACCGACGGGCTCGGGGAGGCCGACTTCGACGGGGACGGCGAGGCCGGAGGCGAGGCGGGCGGCGACGACGGCGGAGTGCCGGGGCCGTCCAGCGAGAAGTCGTCGGCGTAGTACGTGCCGGTGCCGTACCAGCCGTGCACGTTGATGGTCAGCGACGTCTGCCCGGCAGCCGTGGTGAGGTTGAGCGAGAGCTGGGTCCACGCGTTGGCCGAGGCCGGGTTCCAGGTCTCGGTGCCGCCGGTGTAGCCGAGGTACACGTAGCCGCCGCTACCGCGCACCCAGGCGCTGAGCACGTACGCCGTGTTCGGCAGGACGGTGACGGTCTGGCTGCACTGGGCGTGGTTGGACGCGTTGGCCGCGCCCGCCAGCGCCTTGGTGCCGCCGTGCACGGGCGTGGTCACGACGCTGCCGAGACCGGCGGCGCAGGTCCAGGGGGAGAGGGCGCCTGTCTCCAGGCCGGGGTTGCTGACGAGATTGGCCGCCGACGCCGCGGTGGAGATCGCGAGCGAGGCACCCATCGCCACCAGCGTGGCGGCCGTGGCCGCCAGCACCCGCATGCGAGTGCTCTGAGCTGGGCGTTTCATGAGTTTCCACCTACCTTGGATTTGCAGGCTGTCATGTACTCGTCAACGTAAATTAAACAAACCTAATAGTAAAGACTCCTTTCAATGATCCTTAACGTTCTAACCCCGCCGCCGTGGGGCTCGGTGGGCGCGGTGGCAGCATGGTGAGGTGCTGGAAGTGACGATGGACCGGCTGGCCGAACTCGTCGGCGGCGGCGACGTGACGGTGCTCAGCGGCGCCGGACTGTCCACCGAATCGGGCATCCCCGACTACCGCGGCCCTGATGGGGTGCAGCGGCGCGGCGCCCCGATGACGTATCAGACGTTCACCCGGGAGGCGTTCGCCCGTCGCCGCTACTGGGCGCGCAGCCACCTGGGCTGGCGCGGCATCGCTCGGGCCAGTCCCAACGACGGCCACCGCGCGGTGGCCGCGCTGCAGGAGCGGGGCTTGCTCACCGGCATCGTCACCCAGAACGTCGACGGCCTGCACCAGGCCGCGGGCGCCGACGAGGTGGTCGAACTGCACGGCAGCCTGGACCGGGTGATCTGCCTGGACTGCGGCGACCTGAGCACCCGCCAGCGGCTGCACCGCCGCCTGGAGGCGGCCAACCCCGGCTACACCGCGCAGATCACGGCGGTGCACCCCGACGGCGACGTCGAACTCACCGATGACGAGGTCGCGGGGTTCGCCACCGTCGACTGCGAGGGCTGCGGCGGCATGCTCAAGCCCGACGTGGTCTTCTTCGGCGAGACCGTGCCCGCCCCGCGCGTGCAACACTGCTTCGGCCTGGTTGAACGCTCCCGGGCGCTGCTGGTGCTGGGCAGTTCTCTGACGGTCATGTCGGGGCGCCGGTTCGTCATCCGCGCGGTCAAGCACGGCATTCCGGTCGCCATCGTCAACCGCGGCGCCACCCGCTCCGACCCCGACGCCACCCTGCTACTGGACGCCCCACTGGGCACCGTCCTACCCGCCCTGCTGCACCGCCTACCGCAGCGCTCCACCGCCGCCGCCTGAGCCGGGCGTTAACAAGGGCACCTTCTACGCAAAGCGATAAGAAGGTGCCCTTCCTTACCTCGCCGTGCGGCGGCGTGCCACCTCGCCGTGCGGCGGGGCGTCCAAGATCGTTCAAGTTGCCGGGCAGTCGGGCGAAAGTGGGCCTTCAAACGCCCGATTGCCCGGCAACTTGAACGATCTTGGTGTGGGTCAACGGGCCGAACGGCGGTCAGTGGAGATAGCGGTCGGTGAAAGGGTTGCGGAAGCGGCCGTCGCGGTCGAGGTCGGCGCGCAGGCGCAGGAAGTCGGGGAGGCGGTCGTAGGCGGCGCGGACCTGGGCCGGGTCGAGGGAGAACACCTTGCCCCAGTGGGGGCGAGGCGTGAACGGGGACAGGGCGTGCTCGACGGCGGTCAGGACGGGGGCGACCGCGGTCGCGTCGGCGATCCAGGTGAAGTGGAAGGCGACGCTGTCGCGGCCGTAGGCCGGGCTCAGCCACAGGTCGTCGGCCGCCACGGTACGGATCTCGCCGATCTGCAGGACGGGCGCGATGAGCGGCGCAATCGCGTCGAGTGCCGCGTACGCGTCCAGGGCCGCCTCGCGCGGCACGAAGAACTCCGACTGCAGCTCGTCGCCGCTGCTCGGGGTGAAGTCGAGCCGGAAGTGCGGCAGCCGCTCGTGCCACGGCCCGGCCAACCCCTGCTGGGCGGTGCAGTGCACCGGCGACATGCTCGCGATCGGGTGGCGTGGCCCGTCGGCGACGCTCGCCCCGTGCCAGCGCGCCGGGGCGGCGAACCCGTCCCGGCTGCTCTTGACCCACACCTGGTCGACGCCGCGCCCCGACCACGAGGTGAACAGGCTCACGCTGTACGCCGCGTCGAGCACCTCGTCGAAGCAGTCGGGGACGGCGGCGGCAGGCAGGTCGTCGTACACGTACTGGCTGATCTCGAACGTCGGCAGCAGGTCCAGGGTCAGGTGGGTGACCACGCCGAGTGCGCCCAGGTGCACCACCGCGCCGGGGAACCGGTCGTCGGTGCGGTCCAGGGTCAGCAGGTCGCCGGTGCCGGTCACCAGTTCCAGGCCGGATACGGCGGTGGCCAGGTTGCCGTTGCGGCGGCCGGAGCCGTGGGTGGCGGTCGCGCAGGCGCCGCCGACCGAGATGTGGGGGAGTGAACCCAGGTTGGGCAGGGCGAATCCGGCCTCGTGCAGGGCCGTGGCCAGCTCGCCGTAGCGGGTGCCCGCGGTGACCCGTACCGTGGCGGCTTCGCGGTCGATCTGCGCGACCGGCGGCAGTGCGGCGACGCTGACCAGCTCGCCTTCGGTGTCGGCGAGTTCGTTGAACGAGTGCCCGGTGCCCAGCGCCCGCACCCGCGCCGCACCCGTCACGATGTCGCGCAGCTCGTCCACGCTGGACGGTCGCCGCACGTGGGCGGCCTGGAAGACGACGTTGCGGGCCCAGTTTGTCACGGTCACGGACAAAGCCTAGACGGGGCGGGCCCGGCGCCCTGAGAGGTCGACACCGGACCCGCCCCGTGGGACTCCCCGCGGTGGTGGGGAGTCAGCCCGCGATGCCACCAGCCCTAATGACCTCGCGGTACCACAGCGCGCTGTCCTTGAGGATGCGCTGCTGCGTGTCGTAGTCGACCCGGACGATGCCGAAGCGCTTGCCGTAGCCGAAGGCCCACTCGAAGTTGTCCAGCAGCGACCAGACGAAGTACCCGCGCAGATCGGCGCCCGCCGTCAGCGCCTCGTGCGCGGCGGACAGGTGCAGCCGCAGGTACTCGATGCGGTCGGTGTCGCGGACCCGGCCCTCGGCGTCGACCTCGTCGACGTAGGCGGCGCCGTTCTCGGTCACGTACAGCGGCAGGCCGGGGTGGTCGCGGTGCAGGCGCAGCAGCACGTCGCGCAGGCCGGTCGGGTCGACGGTCCAGCCCATCTCCGTACGCGGGCCGGGGGTCTGGTGGAACGCGACGTCGGCGGTGGCCGGGTAGGGCGAGTTCTCCTCCGACAGTTCGGTGGCGGCGCTGACCAGGTCGGGGGCGTAGTAGTTCACGCCCAGCGCGTCGATCGGCGCGGCGATCACGGCGAGGTCGCCGTCGCGGACGAACGACCAGTCGCTGACCGAGGCGGTGTCGGCCACGACGTCGGCCGGGTACTGCCCGGTCATGATCGGGTCGAGGAAGATGCGGTTGAGCAGCCCGTCGATGCGGCGGGCGGCGTCGCGGTCGCCGTCGGCGCCGGTCAGCGGCCGGACCGCGCCCTGGTTGAGCGCGATGGAGACCTGCGCGCCGGGCACCGCCGCGCGCACGGCGCGGGTCGCGAGGCCATGGGCCAGCAGCAGGTGATGAGTGGCCTGCAAGCCGCCATCGGCACTGGTACGGGCCGGAGCGTGGTGCCCCGAGCCGTAGCCGAGGAACGCCGAGCACCACGGCTCGTTGAGGGTGCACCACAGCTTGACCCGGTCGCCCAGCTTCTCGGCCATGACCGCGGCGTACTCAGCGAAGCGGTGGGCGGTGTCGCGGTCGAGCCAGCCGCCGCGATCCTCCAGCTCCTGCGGCAGGTCCCAGTGATAGAGGGTGGCGGTGGGGCGGATGCCCGCGTCGAGCAGCTCGTCGACGAGCCGGTCGTAGAAGGCCAGGCCGGTCTGGTTGACGGCGGGGCCGCCGCCCGGCTTGATCCGGGGCCAGGAGATGGAGAACCGGTACGCCGACAGTCCGATCTCGCGCATCAGCGCCACGTCGTCGCGGTAGCGGTGGTAGTGGTCGGCGGCGACGGCGCCGGTGTGCCCGTCGACGACGCGGCCGGGCGTGGCGCAGAAGGTGTCCCAGATCGACGCGGTGCGGCCGTCCTCCGCCACGGCGCCTTCGATCTGGTACGCCGCCGTCGCCGCACCCCACCAGAAGCCCTGGGGGAACTGCAGCGTCTGCCGCGTGGCGGCGGCGGGTTCCTCGGTCTGCGTGAGCATGGATTACCTCTCGGGGTGCCGGGGAGCGAAGCGGGAAACGCGATGGAGAGCGCTCTCCCACTTGGGCAAGGCTCCCGGTTGGACGGCCCGGATGTCAAGAGCCCCAGCGCTGTTCTTGTAACCGGCTTACCAAATCGATCGGTCATAACGGATTGATCCGGGCGAGTCGGCACCGATGATCGTCGCCGTCTTGACACTGAGGAAATTTGGGCGTAACACTCGGAGAGCGCTCTCCATCGTGGCCCGTACCGGGCCCGGAACCCGACTCCTCCGAACGCCCCGATGAACAGGTAGGAGCTCCATGACACCCGCCCTCACCAGCCCGGGCGCGAGGCGACTCGCCCGCCGGTGGCGGATCGCGATACCGGTCGCGATCTCCACCGTCGTCTCGTCCCTGGTCCTGATCGTCCCCTTCACCACGGCGAATGCGGCCGACACCCTCATCTCACAGGGCAAGCCCGCGACCGCCTCGTCCGTCCAGGGCGCCGACCTGGCCGCGGCCAACGCGGTCGACGGCAACGCCGGCACCCGCTGGGGCAGCCAGTGGAGCGACCCGCAGTGGCTGCAGGTCGACCTGCAGGGCAACGCCACCATCAGCCAGGTCGTGCTGCAGTGGGAAGGCGCCTACGGCACCGCGTTCCAGATCCAGACGTCCAACGACGCCACCAACTGGACCTCGATCTACAACACCACCACCGGCACCGGCGGCACCCAGACCCTGAACGTCACGGGCACGGGCCGCTACGTCCGCATGTACGGCACCGCCCGTAACAGCGGCTACGGCTACTCGCTGTACGAGTTCAAGGTCATCGGCAGCATCGGCGGGACCAACCCGTCGCCGACGGCCGGTGCCTGCGGCACCACGAACGTGGCCCAGGGCAAGACCGCGACCGCGTCCTCGGTCGAGGTCGGCACGCCCGCCGAGGCGGTCGACGGCAACACCGGCACCCGCTGGGGCAGCCTGTTCGCCGACCCGCAGTGGCTGCGCGTGGACCTCGGGCAGTCGTACAGCATCTGCAAGGTGGAGCTGGTGTGGGAGGCGGCGTACGCGACCGCGTTCCAGATCCAGACCTCGCCCGACGGCAACACCTGGACCTCGGTCTACTCCACCACCACGGGCACCGGCGGCACGCAGAGCCTCACCGTCTCCGGCACCGGCCGCTACGTGCGGATGTACGGCACCGCCCGGGTCGGCGGCTACGGCTACTCGCTGTGGGAGATGCGCGTCTTCGCCGGCGGCACCCCGCCGACGTCCCCGTCGCCGAGCAGCAGCCCGAACCCCTCGCCGAGCCAGTCGCCGTCCGGCAACTGGACCACGGTGTGGGAGGACAACTTCGACGGCGCGGCCAACACCTCGCCGAGCGGGGCCAACTGGCTGCTGCGCACCGGCACGCAGTATCCGGGAGGTGCGGCGAACTGGGGCACCAGCGAGATCGAGACCGCCAGCGCGTCGACCGCCAACGTCTACCTCACCGGTGACGGCAAGCTCAACATCAAGGCGATCCGCGACGGGGCCGGCAACTGGACCTCGGGCCGCCTGGAGACCCAGCGCACCGACTTCACCCCGGCCGCGGGCGAGCTGACCCGCTTCTCCGCGGTGATCCAGCAGCCCAACCCGGCCAACGGCCTGGGCTACTGGCCCGCGTTCCGGGCCACCGGCGCGGCGTACCGGGGCAACTACAACAACTGGCCCGGCGTCGGCGAGACCGACATCATGAGCGGCGTCAACGGGCGCAGCCAGCTGTCCAACACGCTGCACTGCGGCACCGCCCCGGACGGGCCGTGCGGCGAGTACAACGGTCGCACCTCGGGCCTGGCCAGCTGCCAGGGCTGCCAGACCGCCTTCCACGAGTACGCTCAGGTCATCGACCGCACCAAGACCGACGAGGAGATCCGCTTCTACCTCGACGGGGTGCAGACCTACGTCGTGCGCGAGAGCCAGGTCGGCGTGGCCGCCTGGGACGCGGCCGTGCACCACGGCTTCTACCTGCGGCTCGACCTGGCCATCGGCGGCCTCTACCCGAACGCGATCGCGGGCGAGACCGTGCCGACCCCGGCCACCACCTCCGGCGGCATCCTGGCCGTGGACAAGGTGACCGTGTCGCGGCAGGTCGGCACCACCGCCGCGGCGATGACCGACCCGGCCGTGCCGGCCGGTCCGAGCGTCGTGAAGGTCACCGGTACCCAGGGCAACTGGCAGCTGCAGGTCAACGGTGCGGCGTACACGGTGAAGGGTCTGACCTACGGCCCGCCGCAGGGCGCGGCCGACGGCTACATGCGCGACCTGAAGAACATGGGCGTCAACACCATCCGCACCTGGGGCGTCGACGACGCGCAGACCCCGGCGCTGCTGGACACCGCCGCCCGGTTCGGCATCAAGGTGGTCGTCGGGCACTGGCTGAACCAGGGCGCCGACTACGTCAACGACACCGCGTACAAGACCTCGGTCAAGGCCGAGATCGTGGCCCGGGTCAACGCGCTCAAGAACCGCCAGGGCGTATTGATGTGGGACGTCGGCAACGAGGTCATCCTGACCATGCAGGACCACGGGCTGCCGGCCGCCGAGGTCGAGGCGAGGCGCAACGCGTACGCCGCCTTCGTCAACGAGGTCGCGGTCGCGATCCACGCCGCCGACCCCAACCACCCGGTCACCTCGACCGACGCGTGGGTGGGCGCGTGGCCGTACTACAAGAACAACGCCCCGAACCTGGACCTGTGGGCGATCAACTCCTACGGCGCCATCGGCGGCGTGAAGCAGGCCTGGATCAGCGGCGGCTACAACAAGCCGTACATCGTCACCGAGGGCGGCCCGGACGGCGAGTGGGAGGTGCCCAACGACATCAACGGGGTGCCGAAGGAGCCCACCGACGTGCAGAAGAAGGCCGGTTACACGGCCAGCTGGAACGCCGTGCTCAGCCACCCCGGCGTGGCGCTCGGGGCCACCGAGTTCCACTACGGCCTGGAGAACGACTTCGGCGGCGTCTGGCTCAACACGCTGACCGGCGGCTGGCGCCGACTCGGCTACCACGCGCTCAAGCAGGCGTACTCCGGCACGGCCTCGGCCAACACCCCGCCGGAGTTCTCCAGCCTGACGCTGTCGAACGAGACGTCGGTGCCCGCGGGCGGCACGTTCACCGTGTACGCCGGGGCGTCGGACCCCAACGGTGACGCGATCCGGTACAACCTGATGTTCAGCAACAAGCACATCACGGGCGGCACCGGGTTCTCCAACGTGCGGTTCACCCAGCTCGGCAGCAACGAGTTCCAGGTGACCGCGCCGGAGCAGCTGGGCGTGTGGAAGGTGTACGTGTACGCCTTCGACGGCTACGGCAACGTCGGCATCGAGCAGAAGTCGTTCCGGGTCGTGCCGCCGACGATCCCGGGTACCAACATCGCGCTGAACAGGCCGTGCACCGCCTCGACCTACCAGCCGACCGGCACCAACGGTCCGCAGCTGCCGTCCTACGCCACCGACGGCGACTACGGCACCCGCTGGGCCAGCGAGTGGGTCGACACGGCGTGGCTGCAGTGCGACCTGGGTTCGGTGAAGTCGTTCAACAACGTGCTGCTGGCGTGGGAGACGGCCTCGGCCAAGTCGTACACGATCCAGACGTCCAACGACGGCACCACGTGGACGACGATCTACTCGACCACCACCGGCAACGGCGGGTTCGACCAGATCCCGGTCAACGCCTCGGGCCGCTATGTGCGGATGAACGGCACCGTACGCAACACCGCCTACGGCTACTCGCTGTGGGAGTTCCAGGTCTACCAGTGATGACCTGGCGCTTGTAGAGTGCGGCGGGCGGCCCGGCCAGGGCTGCCCGCCGCACCATTCTGCGCAGGTGGCGGGCGGAGAGCGCTCTCCGTTTGTGCTATAAATTCGTTCATGAGCAGTGACCGACCCCCAGCGCCGCGGCTGCCCACCCTTGAGGACGTCGCGCAGGTCGCGGGCGTCTCCCGGGCGACCGTGTCCCGCGTGATCAACAACATCCGCAACGTGGATCCGGCGCTGCACAAAACGGTCTGGGACGCGGTCACCGCCACCGGCTACGTGCCCAACCGCGCGGCCCGCTCGCTGGTCACCGGCCGCACCGGCGCCATCGCGCTGGTCGTGTCCGAGGCGGAGAGCCGCACCGCCGACGACCCGTTCATGGGCCGCTTCTTCTCCGACCCGTTCTTCGGTCGCGTGGTCGGCGGCGTGCTCAGCGTGCTGCGCCCGGTCGGGGTGCACCTGGCGCTGACGCTGGCCGGTGACGAGGAGGCGTGCCAGAAGGTCGTCGCGGACGTGCGGCAGGGGCAGGTCGACGGGGTCGTGGTCATCTCACTGCACCCGCACGACGAGTTGCCGGGGCTGCTGGCCGACGCGGCGGTGCCCGCGGTGCTGTACGGGCGCCCCGCCTCGCCCATGCCGATCAGCTACGTGGACGTGGCGACGTACAACGGGGCCCGACTGGCCGCCGACCATCTCGCCGCGCGCGGCTGCCAACACGTGGCGACCATCTCCGGTTCGGTGGACATGCCCGCGGGCGCCGACCGCCTCAACGGTTTCCGGGAGGCGATGGCCAAGCACGGCTTCGCCTACGTGCCGTCGTACGACGGCGGCTTCACCCAGGACGGCGCCGAGCGCGCCATGGAGCAGCTGCTACGGGAGTATCCGGAGGTCGACGGCGTCTTCGTGGCCAGCGACGTGATGGCGCAGGGCGCACTGATGGTTCTTCGTGATCATGGGAAAAGCGTTCCCGGTGACGTCGCCGTCATCGGCTTCGATGACTCCAGCGCCGCCACCACGGGCAGGCCGCCGCTGACCACCGTGCGCCAGCCGGTCGAGGACATGGCCGCGGAGATGGCACGCCTGCTGCTCGCCCGGATCGACCAGCGCGGTCACCGGACCACCTCGGTCATCTTCGAGCCGGAACTCGTGGTCCGCCAGTCGGCCTGAGGGGTCGACGAAAGCGTCTGAGGCCTGGTGACCCCGGGCCTGCGCAGCGTGCCCGGACGGAGCGCGTAACGGAACGGTAATGGCCCCTTGACATGCGCGGGGCGGGAGAACATGCTCCTGTGTGGGAGAGCGCTCTCCAATCGCACCTCCGCATCACCCTTCGCGCAACTGCTTTGAAACCCCTTCCCTTCCTGTTTGGAGGATGGCAATGCGTTCAGCTCACACCGGCAACGGTCTGCGGCGCCGCGCTGTCGTGATCGCCGGCTCGCTGCTCGCCGCGTCGCTGGTCCTGACGACCGCCGCGTGTGGTGGCAGTGACGACCCGGCCAAGCCCGGCGGCAAGGTCAAGCTCACCATCGCGACGTTCGGCGAGTTCGGTTACAAGGACCTGTACAAGGAGTACCAGCAGCTCAACCCGAACGTGGAGATCACGGAGCGGATCACCAAGGCCGAGGATCACCACAAGAACCTCGCCGCTCACCTCGCCA
>NZ_JAHRCY010000024.1 GCF_019083965.1 Catellatospora tritici | reverse complement strand
CGGGCCGGGCCGCGCCGGGCCGGGCCGGGCCGCGCCCCGCTGCGCGGGCGGGCGGGCGGGAACGTGCAGTTTCGGGGAAACTGCACGAAAGCGCGCCAAGATTCGCGCACTTTCCCTGAAACTGCGCGATCAGCGAGCGCGATGCTCGATGCGCTATGCGCTATGCGCTATGCGCTATGCGCGATCAGCGATCGGCGCCGTGGCGGCCGGCGAGGTACCAGCCGAGGGCGGCGCAGACGAGGAAGAGGAGGATCGCCTTCGGTGGTGGGACGAGGTCCGTGCCGGGGGCGATGGCCAGCGGGTCAGTCATTGGAGGGCTCGCGGCGGCGTTCGCCCCAGCCCATCACGATGGCGGCCACGAGCAGGGCGAGGCCCAGCAGGACCAGGCCCATGCCGAGGAACATGGACACGCTCATTGGGACATCGAGCTGCTGGTAGTAGTCCAGCAGTCCAGGCAGCTCCGCAATGTGGCTCATATCGGACGTAACGACCGTTACGCCCGATAGGGATCATCAGAACTCGCAGCCCACCAGCACCGGTTCTGGCCGCAGCGTCACACCGAACCGGTCGTGCACCCCGTCCCGGATCTCCGCCGCCAGCGCGAGCAGGTCCGCGGTGAGACCACCGCCCGGGTGGGTCAGCGCGAGCGCGTGCTTCGACGAGATCGCCACCGGCCCGCGCCGGTACCCCTTGCCGAACCCGGCCTGCTCGATCAGCCACGCGGCGCTGAGCTTCACCACCCCGTCAGCCCCGGGCCAGGCCGGCGGCTCCAGCTCACCGGCGCGTTCGCGCAGCCGCTCGTACGCCTCCGCGCTGAGGATCGGGTTGACGAAGAACGACCCTACCGAGCGGGTGTCCGGGTCGGTCGGGTCGAGCACCATGCCCTTGCTCCGACGCAGCTCCAGCACCGCCTCGCGCACCTTGTCCAGCGGCGCCCGCTCGCCCAGCTCCACCCCGAGCACCCGGGCCAGCTCCGCGTACGCCACCGGCCCGGACAGGCCGTCCTGGCGCAGCCGGAACACCACGTCCAGCACCACCCAGCGGTCGGTGTACTTGAACACGCTGTTGCGGAACTCGAACCGGCACTCCTCGGGCGTGAACTGCCGGATCTCGCCCTCGGTACGGTCGTAGACCGTCACCGACTCGACGGTCTGCGACACGTCCTGCCCGTACGCGCCGACGTTCTGGATCGGCGTGGAGCCAGCGGCGCCGGGCACGCCCGACATCGCCTCGATGCCGGACCAGCCCGCGGCGACCGTCTGCGCCACCGCGTCGTCCCACGGATGACCGGCCGCCATCCGCACCGACACGCTGTCGCCGTCGCGGCCGGTCACGCTCACCCCGGACGAGCGGATCAACACCACGGTGCCCGGGAACCCGGCGTCACTGACGACCACGTTGCTGCCCCCGGCCAGCAGCAGCACCGGCTCGCCGGCGCGGCCCGCGTCGCGTACAGCCGCCACGATGTCGTCCGAGCTACCTGCCGTGACCAGCTTGTCGGCCGGACCGCCCAGTCCCAGGGTGGTCAGGTCGGCGAGGGCGTGGCGGGCGAGACTATTGTCAGACACGTCACCACATTAGTGCGGCCACGGACGCCGAGGTCGCGAGAGCGCCCAACGTCACCTACGACGTCGTGCGGCGACCTGGTGCGGTGCGCTGGACCCGGCGGAAGCGGACAGGATGAGGACGGCGGCATGAGGGCGCACGGCACCAAGGAGTTCTGGCTCGACTCGCTGCGCGCGGACGCGGCGGCTTTCCGTACGGTGGCGGCCGAGGCCGACCTGACCGCGATCGTGCCCACCTGTCCGGACTGGACCGTACTGGACCTGGTGCACCACCTCGGCGGCGTCTACCGCTGGGTCCGCGGCTTCGCCGGGCGGGGTGTCACCACCGCCCCCGACCAGGCGTCGCGCCGCCACGACTACCCGGGCGCCGAGGCCACCCTGGCGTGGTTCGACGACGAGTTCAAGGCGCTGCTGGAGCTGCTGGAGGCGATCGACCCGCAGATGCCGGCGTACAACTGGGCGCCGCAGCCGAAGGTCGCGGGCTTCTGGCACCGCCGGATGGCCCAGGAGACCGCCGTGCACCGCTGGGACATCCAGATGTCGCAGGGCCTGGCCGAGCCGATCGAGGACCGCCTGGCCGCCGACGGCGTCACCGAGGTGCTGGACAGCCTCATCCCGGCGGGGCGCCGCACCGGCCCCACCGACCGGTACGGCGTGGTCCAGCTCGTCGCCGACGACGAGCACCGCCAGGAGTGGTTCGTCCGGCTGCGCGGCGAGGGCATCGCCCTGCTCGACACCGACACCCTGCTCGACGCCGACGGCCCCGACACCCGCGTGGTCGCCGTCGGCCCGGCCAGCGACCTGCAGCTGGCGCTGTGGGGCCGGATCGGCTTCGACAGCCTGGACGTCAGCGGCGACGAGTCGCTGCTGGCCGCGCTGCGAGTCGGCTGAGCGGCGGCGGTCATATGCCCAGACCGACCCTCGAACAGGTGGCCCAGCGGGCAGGGGTTTCCCGCGCGACGGTGTCGCGCGTGGTGAACGGTTCGCCGACCGTCGCCGAGTCGATCCGCGCCGCCGTCCAGCGCGCCGTCGACGAACTCGGCTACGTGCCCAACCAGGCCGCCCGCAGCCTGGTCACCCAGCGCACCGACTCGTACGCGCTGGTGCTGCCGGAGAGCCCGTCGCGCGTCTTCTCCGACGACCAGTTCTTCCCCGGCATCATCCGGGGCGTCAGCCAGGAACTCGACGCCGCCGACAAGCAGCTGGTGCTGATGGTGGCCGGGTCGGCGGCCAGCCACGACCGGATCGAGCGCTACGCCATGGCCCGCCACATCGACGGCGTGCTGATCGCGTCGATGCACGGCGCCGACCCGCTGCCGGGGCAGCTGGCCCGGATGGGCATCCCGGTGCTGTGCGGCGGTCGACCGCTGGGTCAGGTGCGGGTGCCGTACGTCGAGGTCGACAACGTCAACGGGGCCCGGCTGGCGGTGCGGCACCTGCTGGAGACCGGTCGCAACCGGATCGCCACCATCGCCGGCCCGCAGGACATGGTCGCGGGCATCGACCGGCTCACCGGGTACCGCGAGGAGCTGCGCGGCTCCGACCGGCGCTCGATCGTGGCCGTCGGCGACTTCACCCGCGACTCGGGGACCGTCGCCATGCGGCAGCTGCTGGAGGACGACCCGGATCTGGACGCGGTCTTCGTCGCCTCCGACCTGATGGCGCACGGGGCGTTGCAGGCGCTGCAGGCGGCGGGGCGGCGGGTGCCCGAAGACGTGGCGGTGATCGGGTTCGACGACATCGCGCTGGCCCGGTACACCGAGCCGCCGCTGACCACGGTCCGCCAGCCGATCGTCGGCCAGGGCCGGGAGATGGCCCGCCAGCTGCTGCGCCTGGCGGCGGGCGAGACCATCGCCGACAGCGTCATCCTCCCCACCGAACTGGTCATCCGCGGCACGGCGTAGCCGGCGCCCGCCTCCACGGGCGCGGGCTTCCGTCCCTGAAGCCGGTCTGTGGGCGCGGTCCTAACGCAGACGGATGACGGCGAGGATCGGGAAGTGGTCCGACGCCGTCACCTGGTTCAGTACCGCGAAGTCGAGGAACGCGACCTGCGGCGAGCCGAAGAGCCAGTCGACCCGGTTGGTCGGCACGTCGGTCGGCGAGGTCCACTCGTCGCTGTGCCCGGTGGCGTCCTGCGCCGACACCCAACCCGACCCCACGAACCTGTCCCGCTCGGACCAGCTCGGCCAGAAGTTGAAGTCGCCCGCGATCACCGTGGGTCGGGACGGGTCGACGCGACTCAGGATCGCGTCGATCTGGGCCAGCCGGGTCGGCGTGTTCGGCTTGCGGTGCGTCAGGTGCGCGGTGAACACGTCCAGGCTGAGCCCGCTGTCCAGGGTCACCGACGCCTTGAGCACGGAACGCCACATCGGCCCCTGGCCGTACGGCAGGCGCGCGTAGCGGACGTCGCGCACCGGTAGCCGCGTCAGTAGCAGGTTGCCGAACTGGCCGTCGGCCGCCGGGGACCAGTAGTAGCGCATGTTGAGCTCGCGGGACAGGTATTCGGCCACGTCCACCCCGCCGCCGATGGCCCAGCCACGGCTCACCTCCTGCAGCAGCACCACGTCCGGGTAGGAGGCGCGGATCGCGGCGGCGAGCTGCCGGGGGTCGGCCGCGCCGCTGGCGTCGTCCCGGCCGTACTTGATGTTCCAGCTCATGACACGCAGGCCGAGCGCAGGCCGGGCCTGCTGGGGCGGCGGCGGCTGGGTGATGTGCATCAGCGCCGGTACGGCCATCGCCAGCGCCATCGACAACCCGATCAGGGACGGCGGCGCGACGATGCCGCGCACGTCGACGCGCCAGGGGCCGCCGGGGTGGCCCGGTCGCCGCCCCATCCCGCCGAGGCCGACCAGCACGCCCAGCCCGAGCAGCAGCCACCGGTTGTCGAACGGCAGCGGCATGTCGTAGTGCACCTGGAACAGCAGCACGGGCAGCACCCAGATCAGGCCGTACGCCCAGGTGAAACGGGTCGAGGGCGACGCCAGCCCGCGCGCGACGGCGACCGTGGCCGACAACTGCGCCAGCACCACGCCGACCAGCGCCAGCCACCCGGTGGTCCACCACGCCAGCGCAAGACCGCCGGTCAGACCGGCCAGCGCGGCCGACCCGGCGATCCAGTGATCGGGTTCGGGGATGGCGTCCGTGCCGCCCGCCAGGGTCAGTCGGCGTACCAGCTCGACCGCGTTGAGCAGCAGAAACAGCGAGATGGCGACGCACAGCTGCAGCGCCACGCCCGACTGCGACGCCACGAACGCCGGGTTGCCGACGGTAGTCGTCCAGACCGCCAGGTAGCCGCCCAGGACCCAGGTGCGGCCGGTGCCGTCCATGGGGGCGAGCCGGTCCCGGACCACGAACGACAGCAGGACCACGACGGCCAGCCCCACGGTCAGCACCACCAGCGCCGTCGTCGGGATCCAGCCCGCGTCCTCGGGGCTCCAGATCGGGTCGAGGGTGACCGTGGCGGAGCGAACCATCAGGTCCAGGCCGCCACCGGCGAGTAGTCCGATGGTGACGCCCACGGGGTCGCCGAAGCAGCGGGCCGCCAGCCCGAGCGAGGCCAGCCCGAACACGGCGGCCGCCGCGACGACCAGCAGGCCGGGCCGGTCGGCCCACAGTGCCAGCGCCCACAGCAGCGCGAACAGCGAGGTGGACGTGGCGAGCGCGTACCCGCCTGCGAGCTGAGGTCGCCCCTGCCCGGCACCGTCCCCGACCGGTTCGTCCGCGGCGCCACCCCGGGACCGCTCTTCCTCCGGCGTGTCCCCCGCGTCGGCACCCGATGCTCGCTCGTCCGAGAGGTCGGCGCCCGGTGCTTCGTCCCGCCTGCCTGCGGGGTCGGCACCCGGTGCTTTGTCACGCCCGCCCGTGCGGTCGGCACCCGGTGCTTCGTCCCGCCTGCCTGCGGGGTCGGCGCCTGGCTCTTCGTTCGTCAGCTGCTCACTACCGGTGCTTCCAGCCGGTTCGTCCGAGGGTCCACGATCCCGCGCGGAATCCGGCTCGGCGGACTTGTTCCGATCGTCGTGCGCTGTGGCGTCGGCGATGCGGGCGTCGATACGCGGCGTGGTGCTTCGGGCGGCCCCGAAGACGGTGTGCGTCTCGAAGGGTTGGGCTTCCGGCGGCGTCTCGTCGGCCCGTTCGGCCGCCCGACTGTCGGCCTGGTCGGCTGCCTGGTCGGCGGTTTCGGTGGCGGCGGTCGCCGGGTTCTGCGCGCGGCGCTGGTGTGGGAGCGCCACTTCCTGACCGGCGAGACCGTCGACGTCCCGACTGGCGGCGGATTTCGGCCCGGCGGCGTCCGACTGCGCGCTGTCCAGCGCGGTGCCGTCCGAGGCGGCCACATCCGAGGCGGCCACATCCGAGGCGGCCACATCCGAGGCGGCGATGGCCGAGGCGGAGGAGCGGCGGCGCAGGCGGGCCAGCACCCGCTGGACCAACGCGGGGGCTGGTTCGCGCCGGTACCTGCGGCCCAATACGTGCAGGATGATCCCGGGCACGGCGAAGACGCCCAAGGCGATCAGGGCGGCGTTCACGATGCCGACCGGGCCCGCGACCTGGTCGAGCAGGGGGCCGCTGGCCCGTAGCAGCTGCACTGTCACGGCGAACAGCAGCGCGACGACAGCGATCGTGGTACGGCGCATGGCCGCAGAGGCTAGCGCCTACCCCCGCCGCCCCGACACCGGGCACCCGGCCGAACCTCCGCCGAACCCGGCCAGTCAACCCCCACACCCCCGCCGCCAGGCGTTAAGAGGGGCCCCTTCCACCTCGGAATGCGATAAGAAGGGGCCCTTCCTTGACCTACTGGGTGGGGAGGTTGAGGGAGCGGCGGGCCAGCAGGGTGCCGCCGGCCACGGCGGCGGGCATCAGCAGCACCGCGCCCAGCGGAATCAGGAACGTGCAGAACACCGCCACCCCGAACCCGAGCGCCGCGGCCCGGTCCTGGCGCAGCGCGCGGCGCCGGTCGGGCAGGCGCAGGCCACGCCGGTTGTACGCCACCCCGACCAGTTCCAGCGCCAGGAACCAGCCACCCACGAACGCGCCGATCACCGGCACCACGGTCTGCCCCACGAACGGGATGAACCCGCCCGCGAACAGCGGGATGGCGATCAGCACCGACACCAGCAGCAGCCGCAGCGCGTCCACCAGGCTGCGCCGCAGCTCCAGGTACCAGGGCAGGTCGACGGCGTTGGGCACGCCACCGAGGCTGTCCTCGATCGATGCGGCGATCTTCTCGTAGAACGGGTCGCCGATCAGCAACGTCACCGCCGTGTACGACAGCACCGCGACCAGTCCGGACGCCCCGACGACCGCGATACCGGCGAAGAGCCGTGCCGTCTCGCGCCCGGCCTCGGACCAGTCACGGGCGAACCAGGTGACGGTGTCGGTGATCTCGCCCATGAAGTAGAACAGCAGCGCGAACAGACCCGTGAACAGCAGCAGGCTCAGCACCGCCGGAATGAGTCCCAGCAGGATGAGCCGGGGGCTGCGGGCATACCGGGCGAGGCCGCGTCCGTAGAGGCGGATGCCGGTGAAGAAGTTCGAGATGCTCTGACCTGCCACGCCTGGCGAGCCTAGTGGCAGCGTCACCCGTTGAGGAAGGACGAGATTCGTTCGCGCAGGTCAGCACGTTCGTGCCAGAGCACGGCCGGTCGATTGTAGATGTGCAGCGAAACGTCGGGCAGCACGGCGGCCAGTTCCTCGGCGACCGAGGCCGGATGCAGGTCGTCGCCGATGCAGCCGATGACCAGCGCCTGGGCGCTGACGTCACGCAGCAGGTTGACGTCGGGCACCGCGACCTGGTCGGGCAGGGTGAGCAGGCCACTGCTCAGCCCGGTGTTCATCAGGGTGCTGAGCCGCTGCCGCACATACGCCCAGCCGGAGGCGCCGTTGCGGGCCGACGGCGGGATCTCCTCGACCACGGCATTGGCGACGGTCGGCAGGTCACCGCTGTTGATCGCTTCCAGCAGGTTGATCAGCCGCTTGCGGGCCGCGTCTGGCCGGGGCCGGTCGAGCACCGCGGGCAGGAAGAAGACGACCTTCTCGAACCGGTCGGGGGTCTCGGCGAGCAGGCGGCACAGCGCGCCGGCGCCGAGGCTGACCCCCAGCGCCCGGGTGGCGCCCGTCATGTCGGAGATCGCGCGCAGATCACGGGCCAGGTCGCCGTAGTCCCAGGCACCGCGCGGGGAGCTGGACTCGCCGTGGCCGCGGAACTGGAAGAAGACGCGCTTGCCGCCGACGGCGCTGCCCAGCGGGCGGGTCTCGGCGATGCCGTGGCCCAGGCCGTGCGCGAACACCGTCACCGGCGTGCCGACGCCGGTGATCAGCCGCTCCAGCTGCACGCCGTGCGGGGTGTCGACGATCTCGGTCGGCAACGCGGGCGGAGCCGGACGGCCGGTGTTCGGGGCAGAGTTGCGCGGCTTGCCCAGACGACGGGGGAATCCGTCCGGCGGAGGCGGCCAGCGCAGATCATTTATCACCGATGGTCACCATGGTCCTTCTATCGCTTCCCGCAGTCCGCGCCGGATCTCGAGCAGATAGAAGGCGGCCACGAAGGCGGCTATCCAGGAGAGAAAGCCCATCTGCGGCCTCGCCAGCAACGACTGCCAGACCATGATCAGCGCAGCGAAGCCGACGATCAGCAGCCAGATCGCCTTCTGCAGGGTGCCGATGGCGACGAACGCGTCGGCGCGGCGAAACGCACAGTCCACGAACGCCCAGATCAGCAGCAGTGTGACCGCGTAGACGAGGACTTTGTCGATCACGTATTCCGCCGCGAAGGCGAAGGGCATGGCAGCGACCATGGGTCACAGCTTAGAACGCGCGGGCCGTGCAGCCCACCTGAGACATGGCGCCCGCACCCGCGGGCGCCATGTCCGCGCGTCACTTCGCCTTGGGCGTGGTGCGCTTGGCGGCGGGCTTGGCGGCCGGCGGCACGTCCTCGGCGACGGTCTCGCCCGCGTCCGCCTCGGCGGCCTTCGGCGCGGTCGGCTGCTGGGTGAACGCCTGCTCGCCCCGGGCGACCAGGGTGTCGTAGAACTTGGTGGCCTTCTCGGCGGCCTGCTGGGTGCCCGAGACGATGCTGTCGCGGATCACGACCGGGTCGACCTTGCCGGTCAGCTCGGCGGCCTTGCTGGTGGCCAGCGCACCGTACTCGTTGGCCTTGGCCTTCCACTGCGGGCCGGAGGTGTTGGCGGCGCGGTCGGCGAGCTCGGCAGCCTTGTCGCGCAGCCGGTCGGCCACCTCGGGCAGCTTGCGCAGCTGCTCGTAGGCGATGTCGCCGACGCCGGCGGCGGCGTAGAACGCGCTCGGGTAGCTGCGCTCGTCCTTCTTGCTCGTCGTCTGGGTCATGGTCACTGCTCCTCCTGTGCCTTCTTGCGCCCGGACTTCTTCCCGACCGCCTTCTTCGCCGCCGGCGGTGCCGGTTCCTGTGGCGGTGCAGGCTGCTGCGATGCAGGCTGCTTCGCCGTGGCCTCGGCGGGCGGCGTGGTCTCGGGCGCGGGGTCGTCGGTGCGGGCGTTCTCGCGTACGAACGTGTCGTAGATCTGCGTCAGCGACTGCTTCTGGGCGACGGTCAGCAGCGGGTCGGCCGCGATCGCGGTCGGCACGCTGTGCCCGTCATGGTCGGAGCCGAGCAGCCCGGCTTTGAGGTACATGACCGGGGTGGAGACCCGCAGCGCCGCCGCGAGCTGGGCCAGGACCTCGGCGGACGGCTTGCGCAGGCCGCGTTCGATCTGGCTCAGGTACGGGTTGCTGATGTTCGCCTGCTCGGCGAGCTGGCGCAGGGAGATGCGGGCGTTCTCCCGCAAGTCCTTGATGAAGGCGCCGATGTCGGGACTCTGCACGCACCCCAACCTACCCAGCGGTGCTAACACTTGCAAGCATAATGCTTGCAAGTGTTAGCGACTCACGCCACACCGGGTCCATTTTCGGGGAAAGTGCCGGAATCTTGGCTCGAATTCGTGCAGTTTCCCCGAAAGTGCGACAACCCGTGAGGGGTTTGGGTTACCAGGTCGCGTGGAGGGCGCCGACGCGGCGGCCGCCGCCCAGGAGGGTGGGCTCGGCGAGGGTGGGCAGGTCGGGCGTGATGGCGAGGCGACGCAGGGCCGACAGCATGACGGGGCCGCGGGCGCGGGCCGCGCCGTCGTCGATCTTCAGGGCGACCGCACCGACGCCCGGGATCGCCGCCGCCCAGACGCCCTCGGCGCCCACCTTGCAGAGCAAGCCCGGGACGGCGCGCATGAGCTGGGCGTCCTCGCGGTTGGTGCCGCTGACCAGTTCCGGGTAGGCGCGCATGGCGTCGGCGACGGTCCGCTCCAGCGAGCCGGGCACGCCCTCGGCGATGCGGTGGAACGCGGTGGCCAGGCCGGTCAGCGAGGTGGCGAGCACCGGCGCGCCGCAGCCGTCGACACCGGTCGCGGCGGCCGACTCACCGGCGAACTCCTCGATGGTGGCCGACAGGCGCTGCTGCAGCGGGTGGTCGGCCTGGTAGTAGTCCTCGGTGTTCCAGCCGGCGGCGACGCAGGTGAGCAGCATGCCGGAGTGCTTGCCGGAGCAGTTCATGAAGATCCGCTGCTTGACGCCGGCGACGGCGAGCTTGGCGTCGTCGTCCAGGGGCAGGTCGGGCGGGCAGCGCAGGGCCGCCTCGGTGAGCCCGCCGCTGCGCAGCAGCGCCCGTACCCGGGCGATGTGGAAGTCCTCGCCGTAGTGGCTGGCGCAGACCAGCGCCAGGTCGGCCTGGTCGGCCAGGCGCAGCCCGGCCCGCAGCATGCCGATGGCCTGCATGGGCTTGTTGGACGAGCGCGCGAAGATCGGCCCGGTGACATCACCCGCCGTGGCGACCGGGGTGCCGGACGCGTCCAGCACGATCACGGAGCCGCGGTGGCTCCCCTCGACGAATCCGCTGCGTTCGACCTCGACGAGGGCCACGCCGCCCTCATAAAGCTTGCCCATGGTAAGGAACGGTACCGGGCTTTCACATTTCAGCTCACGCGGATGCCCAGGAGGTTGCGTGCCTCACCCGAGGTCAGCGGCGGCCGCTGGGCAAGCCGGGCGAATGCCGCGGCACGGGCGACGAGCTGGGCGTTGGACTCCACCGGCTGGCCCTTGGCGTACGTGACGGTGTCCTCCATGCCGACGCGCAGGTGGCCGCCCGCGCCGAGCGAGGTGAGCAGCACCGGCAGGGTGGCCCGGCCGATGCCGGTGGCCGAGAAGGTGGTGCCCTCGGGCAGCTCGCGCAGGGCCTGCTGGCAGGCGACCAGGGCGGCGGCGGTGCCGGGCATGCCACCGGGGACGCCCATGACGAAGTCGACGTGGACGTGGCCGCCGGCGGGCAGGCCGTACTTGTCGAGCAGGCGGGACAGCGACCACAGGTGACCCAGGTCGAAGATCTCGTACTCGGGGACGATGCCGCGTTCCTGCATGCGGGTGTGCAGGTCGACGATGAACTCCCAGCGGTTGAGGAACACGTCCTCGCCGAAGTTGACCGTGCCCATGGTGCAGCTGGCCATGTCCGGGGCCGCGTCGAGCACGGCCAGGCGCGCGGACTCGGGGTCGTGCACCGAGCCGCCGCTGGACAGCTGCACGATCAGGTCGGTGCTCGCGCGCAGCGCGGCGACGGTGTCCCGCAGGCGAGCGGGGTCGAGGCTGGGCTGGGCGTTCTCGTCACGGATGTGCACGTGCACCACGCTCGCCCCGACCGCCTCGCACTCCTTGGCGGTGGCGACCAGTTCGTCCAGCGTCACCGGCAGCGCGGGGACGTCAGCCTTGGCGGACTCGGCGCCCGTGGGCGCCACGGTGATCAGGGTGCCGTTGCTCATGGGCGCATCTTTCCACAAGACCTTCAGTCAGGGTCAATAGCCGCCGTAGATTCTCCGGCCGACAGGGGGGTCTCACCGGAGATATTGCGTTTCATGACCGCCAGCGCGATCGGCCCGAGTTCGCCGTGGCGGGCGGCCGTGCCGACGAATCCGACGGTACGCCCGTCGGCGGTCACCTCGGTCCCCTTCGCGGGCAGTTCGTCGGTGCCGATGCCGTCCAGGTGCAGCAGCCGCAGCGCCCGGGGCGGCCGCCCCAGGTGGTGCACCCGGGCCACCGTCTCCTGGCCCCGGTAGCAGCCCTTCTCCAGGTGCACCGCGACGGCGGTCAGGTCGACCTCCGACGGCAGCGTCCGATGGTCGGTGTCGACGCCGACCCGAGCCTGCTTCGCCGCCGCCCGCACCGCCTCGTACGCCCAGAGCCCGGCCCGGGGCAGGTCCAGTTCCGCCAGGGTCTGCTCGGCGGTGGCGGCGGGCAGCAGCAGGTCCACAACCGGGATGTCGCCGAGGGCGTGGCGCCGCAGAAAACCGCCGCCTGGCAGCGGGCACAGGCCGTACACGCTGGTGGGGCGGGGTGGGACGGACCCGGTGTGGAACTTGGCCTCGGGCACCGGCAGCACGTCCGGCTCGGCCGGGACCGCCACGCCGAGCCTGCCCACGGCCGCGAGGGCCCCGGGCCCGACCACGCTGTACAGCACCAGGTCGGCGGGTTTGATCTCCACCTGGGTGAAGAAGCGCATCTTGGTGAGGAACGCGACCAGATCGTCGACCGTGCCCGGCTCCACGTCGACCCAGAGCGTGCCGTCGAGCTCGGCCAGCCACAGCTCGTGCTCGATGTGGCCGTGCGGCGACAGCACCAGGGTGCGGGTGCCCTGCCCGTCGGCCAGCGAGGTCAGGTGCTGCGTGGTCAGGTTGTGCAGGAAGGTCAGCCGCTCCGGGCCGGTCAGCGCCAGCACGCCGCGGTGCGAGCGGTCCACGATCGCCGCGCCGGTGAGCAGGGTGCGCTGCTCGCGCAGCGGGTCGCCGTGGTGCGCCGCGACGGGCGCGTCGGGCGAGGTCGGGTCGAGCTGACCGACGGTGGTCGGGGTGCCCATCACGCACATCCTCCGCACAGCCCGAACAGGGCCACGTGTCCCAGGTCCATCCGGAAGCCGCGCTGGGCCAGCAGTCGCTCGGCCAGCGGGGCCAGCTCGGACTGCTCCAGCTCGGTCACGGTCTCGCAGTTGCGGCACACCAGATGCACGTGCCTGCTGGTCGCCGCGTCGTGGTACGTCGGGGCGCCGTGCGACAGGTGCACGTGCGTGACCAGGCCCAGCTCCTCCAGCAGCTCCAGCGTGCGGTACACGGTGGTGATGTTGACGCCCGCGTTGACCTCGTTGACGGCGGCGTGCACCTGCTCGGGGGTGGCGTGCTCGAGCTGGCGCACCGCGTCGAGGACGAGCTGGCGCTGAGGGGTGAGGCGCAGGCCGCGATCGCGCAACAGGTTCGCGAGTTCGGCGGAGCCACGGTCCGGCATCGTCCGATCATAGTTCGCGGGTGGGCGTAGCATTCCGGCCTGTGGCAGAGCCTGTGTTGGTAGTGCTGGGCCGGGGCGTGGTGCCGGCCGACACCCCCGTCCTACGCGCCGATGATCTCGGAGTGCTGCGCGGTGACGGCATCTTCGAGACGATGCACGTACGCGACGGCGCCGACGGGCGGCCACACCCGTGGCTGCTCGACGAGCACCTGGCCCGCATGGCTCGTTCGGCCGCACGGATGGACCTGGCCCTGCCCGAGGCGGCGGTCCTACGGGAGCTGGCCGAGCAGGCCTGCGCGCAGTGGCCCACCGGAACCGAGGGTGCGGTGCGGCTGGTCTGCACGCGCGGCGCCGAGTCGGCCGCCGCCACGGGCGGCCCGGTGACGTGCTTCGCCACGGTCAACCCACTCGGACCGTCGTCGCTGGCCGCGCGCCGCGACGGGGTCGCGATCGCGGCCCTGACGCTGGGCTTCCCGGCCGCCGCGCGCACTCCGGCGCCCTGGCTGCTCGGCGGGGTCAAGTCGCTGTCGTACGCGGTGAACATGGCCTCACTGCGCTGGGCCGCCGCGCACGGTGTCGACGACGTGCTGTGGGTGTCGGAGGACGGGTTCGCCCTGGAGGCGCCGACGTCCACGCTGGTCTGGCTGGAGGGCGACACGCTGTTCACGGTGCCCGTCGCGGCCACCGGCATCCTGCCCGGCACCACCGCCGCACACCTGCTGGCCACCGCCGGTGAGCTGGGGTTCTCCTCCGCCGAGCGGATGGTCACCCCGTCGGAGCTGCGCGGCACCGACGGTGTGTGGCTGCTGTCGAGCGTGCGCGGCATCGCCGAGATCCGCAGTATCGACGACGACACCCTGCCCCCGTCGGCGCTGACCGGCAAGCTGCGCGAGCACCTGGGTTTCGTGGTCTGAATCGACCGGCGGTCCGGACTACTGAACGATCGATCAGGTGACGTAGGGTTCGGGGCATGACCTCGCACGCGTACCTCCTCGACGCGGTCCGGACCCCGTTCGGCCGCCACAAGGGCGGGCTGTCCGGCGTACGCGCCGACGACCTGGCCGCGGCGCCCCTGATCGCGCTGCTCAAACGCCATCCGGAGCTGGATCCGGCGCTCGTTGAGGACGTGATCCTCGGCGACGCCAACGGCGCGGGCGAGGACAACCGCAACGTGGCCCGGATGGCGGCGCTGCTGGCGGGCCTGCCGGTCACGGTGCCGGGGGTGACCGTCAACCGGCTGTGCGCGGCCGGGGCCGAGGCGATCGTGCAGGCGTCGCGAGCCGTACGCTCCGGCGACGCCGACCTGATCATGGCCGGTGGCGTGGAGAGCATGAGCCGGGCGCCGTTCGTCATGCCCAAGCCCGACGTGCCACCCACCGAAATGGTGGCAGGGGCGCTGCCCGCCGAGGCGAAGCTGTGGAACACCCAGCTCGGCTGGCGCATGGTCAACCCGAAGTTCTCCGACACCTGGACCGTGCCCCTGGGCGTCGCCGCCGAGCAGGTCGCCAACTCACTGGGCATCGGCCGTGAGCAGCAGGACGCCTGGGCGCTGCGCTCGCACCAGCGCGCCACCGCCGCCTGGGACAAGGGCACCTTCGACGGCCGGATCGTCGAGGTCGCCGGGGTGACCCGGGACGAGTCGGTCCGCCCGGACACCTCGCTGGAGGCGCTGGCGAAGCTCAAGCCCGCGTTCAGCCGCGACGGCGCGGTGACGGCGGGCAACTCCTCGCCCGTCAACGACGGCGCGAGCGCCGCCCTGGTCGGCTCCGAGGCCGCCGCGCGCCGCCTCGGTGTCCAGCCGCTCGGCCGCATCGTCGCCAGCGCCGTGGTCGGCGTCTCGCCCGAGCGTTTCTCGGTCGGCCCGGTGCCCGCGATCCGCGCGCTGCTGGCCAAGACCGGCCTGTCCGTCGGCGACATCGCGCTGTGGGAACTCAACGAGGCGTTCGCCGCGATGGTGCTGAGCTGCCTGCACGAGTTCCCCGAGCTGGACCGGGAGCTGGTCAACATCGACGGCGGCGCCATCGCGTACGGCCACCCACTCGGCGCCTCCGCCCCGCGCGTGCTGATCGACCTGTGCCACAGCCTGCGGCGGCGCGGTGGCGGCTACGGCATCGCCGCCGCCTGCATCGGCGTCGGCCAGGGACAGGCGGTGCTGGTCCATGTCGAGTGACGCGCCGACCGGCCCGGCCCGGCCGGAGGACCCGTTCTCGCTGCTCCCGCCCGAGCACCGGGAACGCTTCGTGACCCTGTCGCAGGAGTTCGCCGCCTCCGGTCGTGAACCCGCCGCACCCCGTGACGCCTCGACCGTGGTCCTGATCCGCCCCGACCGCACGGTGTTCCTGATGCGCCGGATGCGCAACCTGGCCTTCGGCGGCCTATGGACCTTTCCCGGCGGCGCGCTGGAACCGGGCGAGACCCCGGCCGAGGCGGCGGTCCGCGAGATCCTCGAAGAGACGGGGGTACGGCTGGAGCCGTCCGCTCTGGTCGCCTGGGATCGCTGGCTCACTCCCCTGTTCGAGCCCCGCCGCTACGACACCTGGTTCTTCCTTGCCGCGATGCCTGACGACCAGGAGGCGGCGCTGCCGGAGTTCGAGGCCGACCGGGTCCGCTGGCTCACCCCCGAACAGGCCCTGGCCGAGTTCGCGGCCGGTGAGCTGCCGATGATCCCACCGACCCTGGTCACCCTGCGCAGCCTGACCGCGCACGCAGCCGTGGCCGACATGCTCGCCAACCCCCGCGACGTCTCCTTGGCTTACATGCCGACCCTCTGACCCCGGCAGTCCCGGCCGCGGCAAGTGTGCCTGCGGCCGCCTTTGCTCTGCACCCACCCGCTTGCTCTGCACCCACCGACGCAAGCTCTGCACCCACCCGCTTGCTCTGCACCCACCCACTTGCTCTGCACCCACCCACTTGCTCTGCACCCACCGACGCGAGCTCTGCACCCATCGGTGCGCGAGAGCCCCGGCGGTGCGGTCAGATCCCGTAGATGTCGCGTCGACGGGTGCAGAGCAAGGACTTGGGTGCAGAGCAAAGCGGCGGTGGGGAGTTCCCACCGCCGCCGGGGCGAAGCCATGTTGCGGGTCAGCCGAGGGTCAGCCGAAGCGGCCCGTGATGTAGTCCTCGGTGCGCTTGTCGGCCGGGTTGGTGAAGATCCGGCCGGTCTCGTTGAACTCGACCAGGCGACCGTGGCGCACCCCCGCCTCGTCCAGTTCCGCGGTGAAGAACGCGGTGTGGTGGCTGACGCGGGCGGCCTGCTGCATGTTGTGCGTGACGATCACGATCGTGTACGTCCCGGCGAGGTCGTGCATCAGGTCCTCGATCTTGCCGGTGGCGATCGGGTCGAGCGCGGAGCACGGCTCGTCCATCAGGATCACCTCGGGGCGCACCGCGATGGCGCGGGCGATGCACAGCCGCTGCTGCTGCCCGCCGGACAGGGCCAGGCCGCTCGCCTTGAGCTTGTCCTTGACCTCGTCCCACAGGGCGGCACCGCGCAGGGCCTGCTCGACCCGGTCGTCGAGGTTGTCCTTGATCCCGTTGATCTTCATCCCGTACGCGACGTTGTCGTAGATCGACTTCGGGAACGGGTTGGGCTTCTGGAACACCATGCCGATCCGGCGGCGCACCTGGATCGGGTCGACGTCGGAGGCGTAGAGGTCCTGACCGTGGAAGGTCACCTTGCCCGCCACCCGAGCACCGGGCACCAGGTCGTTCATCCGGTTCAGCGAGCGCAGCACCGTGCTCTTGCCACAGCCTGAGGGGCCGATGAGCGCGGTGATCTGGTGCTCGCGGACGGCCATCGTGGTGTTGCGGACGGCCTCGTAGTTGCCGTAGAAGACGCTCACGTCCTCCAGTTGCATCACCGGCTTGGCGGATGCGGTCGGCATGGCTGGCACGGCTCCCGGGAGAAGGGTGGACAGAGTGGTGAAGTCAGTGCTGCTGGTCATCGGGGGGTACCTCAACGTTCCTTGATCGCAAAGCGGCTGGAGATCAGACGGGCGATCACCGTGAACAGCAGGACGATCACCATCAGCGTGAGCGCGGCGCCCCACGCGCGCAACTCCGCGGCCGGATAGGGCTCGGTCGCGTTGTTGAAGATCTGCGCGGGCAGGGCGGTGTTCAGGCCGAACAGGCTCCAGTTCGTCTCGTACGTGATGCCCACGACCACGACGATCGGCGCGGTCTCACCGGCGGCGCGGGCGATGGCGAGCATCACGCCGCTGACGATGCCGGAGATCGCGGCGGGCAGCACCACCGAGACGGTGGTCTTCCAACGCCGGGCACCCAGCGCCGCACTGGCCTGGCGCAGCTCGTCGGGGACCAGGCGCAGCATCTCCTCGGTGCTACGAATGATCACCGGGAGCATCAGGCAGGCCAGGGCGAGCGCACCCGCGAAGGCGGACTTCTCCTTCACCGTGAGCACCCACACGACCAGGATGAACAGACCCATCACGATCGAGGGCACCCCGGTCATCACGTCGGCCATGGTGCGGATGAACTTCGCCAGCGGCCGCTGCTTGCCGTACTCGTTCAGATAGATGGCGCCGAGCACGCCCAGCGGGACCGCCATCAGCGCCGCGGTGCCGGTGGTGACCAGCGTGCCCACCACGGCCGGACCCATGCCGCCGCCAGCCCGGCGGGCCGAGCGCGGGATGTCGTCGACCAGGAAGTCCCAGCTGATGATGCTGCCGCCCTTGGCGATGACGTAGTACACGACCAGGCCGAGCGGCACCAGGGCCACCAGCAGGGTCAGCGACATCAGCACCTTGCTGAGGTTGTCGACCAGCCGGCGGCGCAGCGGCAGCGAGGAGCGACGCAGGTCCAGCGGGGCGGGAGCCGCCGCCGTGGGACGGCTCGCGGTCGAGACGCTCATGCCGGAGCTCCCTTCATGCGGATCTCGGCGCGCCGGACGACGAACCGGGCGAGCAGGTTCACCCCGACGGTGAGGATGAACAGGACCACGCCCATGCCGATCAGGGCCGCGCGCAGGTCGCCGGAGGCCTCGCCGAAGGTGTTGACGATGACGGCGGGCAGCGCGTACCCGCTGGCCAGCAGGTTCGGGGTGATCTGCACGGCGCTGCCGATGACCAGGGCGACCGCGATGGTCTCGCCCATGGCCCGGCCCAGGCCGAGGATGACCGCGCCGACCACGCCGCCGAAACTGTGCGGCAGCACGGCACCCTTGATCATTTCCCAACGGGTGGCGCCGAGCGCGTACGCGGCCTGCTTGTCCGAGTTCGGGACGGTGGCGAAGACCTCCCGACTGATCGAGGTGATGATCGGGATGATCATCACGGCCACGATCAGGCCGGCGGTCATGAAGTTTCGGCCGCTGCTGACCGTCTCGCCGAACAGGGAGCCGATCACCGGGACCCCGCCGAGGGTGTCGTGCAGCCACTCGTACACCGGCACCAGGGCCGGGGCGACCACGATGATGCCCCACAGACCGAAGACCACCGACGGCACCGCCGCCAGCATGTCGATCAGCAGGACCACGGAGCTGCGGACCCGGCGGGGCGCCAGCTCGGTCAGGAACAGCGCGATGCCGAGCGACACCGGCACGGCCACCACGAGCGCGATCACCGAGACGATGACGGTGCCGTAGAGGAAAGTCAGGGAGCCGTACTGCGGGTGCAGCGGGCCGGCCTCGTCCGGGTCGTTCGGGACCCAGGCCGAGCTGGTGAAGAACTCCTTGGTCAGCGCGGGCAGCGACTGCTGCAGCATGCTCGCCAGGATCAGCCCGAGGACCAGCAGGACCGCGAGTCCGGCGGAGACGCACAAAGCCCAGAAGAGCCGGTCGGCGTGGCGGCCGGGGTCCTTCCGGGTCAGGCTGGCGGGGTTGTCTACGACTGTCATCTCTTCTCCGAGGGGTGGCCGTGGCCGATGGGAGCGGGCTCCGCGGGGGAACCCGCTCCCATCGACGCTCGGATCAGCTTCAGCTGATCTTGTCCAGCTGGGCGAGCGCCTTGGCCTGCAGCTCAGCCGGGAGGACCGAGTAGTGCAGCTCGGCGGCCAGGTCCTTGCCGTCGGTCAGGATGTACTTGACGAACGCCTTGACCAGCGCGGCCTTCTTCGGGTCGTCGTACTTCGGCTTGACCAGGATGTAGGTCGGCGCGGTGATCGGGTAAGCGGTCGCACCGGCGGCGTTCAGCGGGTTGTAGGACAGGTCGTCCTTGACCTCGGCACCGGCGAGCGCGGCGGTGGCGCCCTCCAGGGTCGGGGCGACGAACTGGCCGTCCTTGTTCTTGATCGAGGCGAACTTCAGGCCCGAGTCGGCCGCGTCGGCCAGGTCGACGTAGCCGATGCCACCGTCGGCGGCCTTGATCAGCTGCGCCACACCGGTGTTCTTCTGACCGGCCTGGGTGTCGGCGGCCCACGCCACGGTGTCACCGCTGCCCAGGGTCCACACGGTCGGCGCCGCGGCGGCCAGGTACTTGGTGAAGTTGCTGGTGGTGCCCGAGGCGTCGCCGCGGTGCGCGACGGTGATCGCGGTGGCCGGCAGGGTCACGCCCGGGTTGTCCGTGGCGATCTCCGGCGCGTTCCACACCTTGATCTGACGCTGGAAGATCTTGGCCAGGGTGTCGGCCGACAGCTGCAGCTTGTCGACGCCCTTCAGGTTGAACGACACCGTGATCGGCGCCGCCACGGTCGGGACGTACAGGAACGAGCCGGCGGCCACGCCGTCGGTGTCCTTGACCGAGCTGTCCGTGCCCGCGAAGTCGGTCAGGCCCTGCCCGAACTCCTTCTTGCCGGCGCCCGAGCCAATCGAGTTATAGGTGACCGTCAGGCCCTTGGCCTCGTCCTTGAGCTGCGTGATGACCTCCTGGTAGTAGGAGTTCGGGAAGCTTGCGCCCGAACCCTTCAGCTCACCAGTGAGGGATGCGATTCCACCGGCGTTGGCGCTGGCGGACGGGTCGGTCGCGGGGTCGTCCTTCGACGAGCAACCGGCAAGAGCGAGCGCAGCGACCGCGACGCCAGCAAGGACGCGCCGGGAGAGCACGTTACGGTTCACTTCAGGGGTGCCTTCCTAGTCGGGATGCAGGCCGTCGCCGGCCCGATCCCGACGATGCACGCCCGAGGTGGACGGGTGGTCGGTCCCAGGTGAACTTAGGGTGAACAGGCAAAACAACACCGGTGTCGCGCGACTCAGCACGGTGTAGCCGGGAAGTGAACGGGCTCACACCGTCCCGGTGAGGTCGGGCAGCGACAAACCGCCCTCGACCTCCACGGTCGCCATCAGCGCCAGGTGGCCGTCGCGCAGGTCCCAGGCCAGCAGCCGCTGCCACGGCCGCCCCGATCCCACCGGTCCCACGCAGCGCAGCAGCACCCGGTTCGGGTCCAGCCAGCCGGTCACCCGTACCGCGCCGGTCACCGACTCGTCGGCCAGCAGCACCCGCCGTACCTGGCCCGAGGTGGTGAACACCCCGACCGCCTGGCCCTGCTGCCCGGACCGCGCGCTGCACACCCGGGCCAGCAGTCCGTCCCCATGGCCGAACCCCGGACCCTGGAACGGCCCGATCAGGTCGGCCCGCTCGCCGGTCAGCGCCACCGTGGTCTCGCTCGGCTTCGCCGCGTCCAGCACCCAGCGCCGCACCCGGGGCCCGGCCGCCGCGGGCTCACCCACCGACAGCAGCTCGGTCAGCGGCCCCGGCCCCGCCAGCGGCGGAACACCGCGATAGGTGACCGCGTCCACCGGCCCCGTCGGGCACCCCAGCAGCTGCCCCGAGCGCAGGTCGAGCAGCGCGTCGACACCCAGCAGCAGGTGGCCCGGACCGAGCCAGACCACGGCATACGGCTGCTGCGGGGTCGCGTACGTCCGTCCCGCCCCCGTCGTCAGGTCCACCACCCGTACGCCGTTGGGCAGCGCGAACGCCGCGCGCAGCCCGTCGGGTGACAGCGCCGTCTCCTCCGCGTCCAGTCCGAGCCGCATGGCCAGCTGAACCTCGTCACCTGCCTGGTCGACCTGCCGCCAGCGCCCGTCGTCGCCCAGCACCACGACCGGCGTACCGCTCGTCTCAGACGGCGTGAGCAGCACCAGTGCCCGGCCGATCGGCTCGGCGGTCAGCCTGGGCAGCTTGGTCACCTCGCCCGGCGCCGGCTCGGCGGGCAGGGCCGGCACCCGCAACGTGGTCAGCCGTACCTGCGCCGCGGCGGCGGGCAGGGTGTCCACGGCCGCGCGCGACGCCCCGGCCGCCGTGCGCCCCGGCGTGGGCAGCTCCGCCGGCGGATCGGCGTAGATCATCCGGCAGGCGGCGGCGACCAGCGCGAATCCGCCCAGCCCGGCGCCGATCAGCACGCGCCGCCGCGAGGTCGACTTGGCCCGCTCCCACAGCAGCGCGGCCTCGTCGGCCACGGTCAGCGTCTTGGCGTACGACGGTTGCCGCGCCTGGAGCACCGGCCGGTCGAGGTCGAGCCGGATCGCGTCGCGCAGTCCCGCGTCGGCGGCCTCCCGGCCGAACAGCCGCTGCAGGTACCGGTCCGCGGCGGTGCCCGCCGGGTCGCCGTGCCGGGTGTCGGCCCGGCGCAGCCCCGACCAGCGCGAGGCGACCACGGTCAGCAGTTCGCGCGCCATGCTCTGGGCGGCCTGGTCCTCGCCCTCCAGCAGGCGCGTGCCCCGCTCCAGCGGCCGCAACCGGCGCTCCACCCAGGCGGTGAAGTCGGCGGGCACGGCCCACGGGTCCCGAACTTCGGTGTCTGCCACGTCCTAGATAGTGGCCCGTGTCACAGCCGTGCGGAACCCTCAGATTCGTTGGAACAGAACGTCTGTCGACCACCGGGCGAAGCCGAGCCGGGTGTACAGCGCGACCGCTGCGTGATTGGACTCGTCCACGTACAGCATGACCTGGTCCAATCCGTGCGCCCGCAGG
The DNA here is from genome assembly GCF_019083965.1 of Catellatospora tritici. GTDB lineage: Bacteria > Actinomycetota > Actinomycetes > Mycobacteriales > Micromonosporaceae > Catellatospora > Catellatospora tritici. Next base: position 90,554 of record NZ_JAHRCY010000024.1, on the reverse strand, counting down.
TGCCGCAGCCCGGCCGAGGTCAGCGCCCGCCCCAGCCCGCCGCCGTGCTCGGCCGGATCCACGCCCAGCACGTACACCTCGCCGAGGGGGTCGTGGTGGTGGGCGTGCTCGCCCGCCTCGCCGCGCAGTTGGCCGTGCACCTTGGTCCAGTGGAAGCCGACCAGCCTGCCCGCGCGTTCGGCCAGCAGGAACCCGGCCGGGTCGAACCACGGCTCGGCCATGCGCACCCGCAGGTCCGCCGGGGTCCACCGGCCCTGCTCGGGATGGTCGGCGAAGGCACGGGCGTTGAGCGCGAGCCACTGCTCGTCGTCGGCGCCCGGCCGGAACGGCCGCAGCACCACCCCGTCGGGCAGCTCCGGCGCCGGCATCTCGGCGTAGAGCGAGCGGCGCAGCTGCCAGAGCACCCGCGCCCGCCGGAAGTTCAGCGACAGCGCCAGCGCGCTGGCCGACGGATGGTCGCCGTGCGCCCACAGTCGCAACCGCCCGCCCGGGTCGGCCTCGGCCGCGGCCTCCAGCGCCGCGAGCACCAGGGCGCGCCCCAGCCCGTGCCGTCGGCCCATCGGATGCACCACCAGCTCCGCCGACGGCCCGTCCACCACGTCGGTGGTGTCGACATGGGCGTACCCGGCGAGCCGCCCCGCCGGATCGCGGGCGATCAGGTGCACCGAGGGGATGTCGCCGCCGTGCCGCAGGTGCAGCACGGTGTGCTCGGACAGCGGATACGCGCCGTCGGTGTCCCCGGCGGCGCTCGCCAGCGCCAACACGGTCCCCACCTCGTCGGCGCTGAGCCTGGAAAGCCGCTCCACCTGGCAGGACTCGCTGGACATGCCCGTCAGCCTAGCTCTGCGGTCGGCGCCCGCCGCCGCGAGCGCGGCGATCGGCTTGCTGTTGGCGCCCGCCGCCGCGGGCGCGGCGATCGGCTGTGCTGTTTGCGCCCGCCGCCGCGGGCGCGGCGATCGGCTGTGCTGTTGGCGCCCGCCGCCGCGGGCGCGGCGATCGGCTGTGCTGTTGGCGCCCGCCTTCGCGGGCGCGGCGATCGGCCTTTGAGGCCGACCGCATCGGCGCGTCGCTACATCGCTGCGCGATGTCACGCTCCTTTACCGATGCGGTCGGCGGCCGATCGCGTAGCGCGAACGGCCGCCGGGGCGCAGGCTCTCAGAACGAGGGGAGGTCGGCGAGGAGCTGGTCGGCGAGGGCGTGCTCGCGGTCGGCCAGGGACTGGCGCGACGACGGGACGACGAACTTGTAGCCGACCTGGCGCACGGTGCCGATCATGGCCTCGTACTCGGAGCCGAGCTTGGCGCGCAGGCGCCGCACGTGCACGTCGACGGTGCGGGTGCCGCCGAAGTAGTCGTAGCCCCACACCTCGCGCAGCAACTGGTCGCGGGTGAAGACCCGGCCCGGGTGCTGCGCCAGGAACTTCAGCAGCTCGAACTCCTTGTACGTGAGGTCGAGCGGCCGTCCCTTGAGCTTCGCCGCGTACGTGTCGGGGTCGATGGTGAGCTCGCCGCCCCGGATCAGGCCGCCCGCCGCCGCGGTGGCGGAGTTGAGGCGCCCGACGGCCAGCCGCAGTCGCGCCTCGACCTCGGCCGGACCGGCCCCGGCGAGGATGACGTCGTCGACGCCCCAGTCGGCGTTGATGGCGACCAGGCCGGCCTCGGTGACGACGGCGAGCAGCGGCACACCGATGCCCGTCGCGTGCAGCATGCGGCAGGTGGCGCGGGCCTCCGACAGCTCGCTGCGCGCGTCGACCAGCACCGCGTCTGGGCTGGGGGTGGACACGAGCGTACGCACATCGCGGGGCGCGGTGCGCACGGTGTGTGGGAGCAGATCGAGAGCCGGGAGCACAGCAGAGGGCTCACCAGCGCGTGCGGTGACCAGGAGCAGAATTTCCACGGATCGCCTCCGTCCTTCGCGCGCAGGCCGCGCGGGTTGTCACCACAGTTGATCGCCATGGGGGATGGCGGTCGCACTGAGGGGGCGTGGCCTCACGTCGGTCCCGGCGTCGCTGACGGGCGGGTAAAGCATGAGCATAGTTGAGAACACAAGAAATACCAGCGCCTGACGCATTTGTCACTCACCGTCGTTGTTCGCGCACGCGCGTTTCGAACATGTTTCCGGCGTGTTTTGTGGGCAGTACCTCCCCGGTGAGGTGCGCGAGCGGGGGTGAAGGTGGCACGATCGGTGCGTGCTCGGTTCCCCTCCCGACGACAGCGTCCGCAACCGCAGGTCGACAAGCCCCCAGGCAGGCCCACAGGCCGGCCCCCAGTTCGATGGTGGCCAGTTCCGTCCTGCCCCCGGCCCGGCCGGGCGAGGCCCCATGCCCGGACCCGCCCCGGCGCCGGCCGCGCGGGACCCGCGCGGCGGGACGGACACCGCCACCCGCTCGCGGCGTGAGGAGCCGACCCGCGGCGGTCGGCGCGCGCTGCGCGGCGGGAGCGCCCCCGAGCCCGACGACGACCTCGACATCACCGACGACGGACCGGAGCTGCCGATCGTGCCGGTGCGCCGGATGCTGGCGCTGGCCGTGGCCGGTTTCGCGCTACTGATGGCGGTGGGCCTGGTCATGGGCGCGCAGACGGCCGGAGTGGGCTTCGGCCGGGTGCCGTACGCGGTGGTGATCTTCGGCGCGCAGCTGCTCTACATGTTCGCCACCACCATGGCGATGCGCCCGCCCGCGCTGCGGGTGGTCGCCACGGTCGGCGTGCTGGCGGCGCTGGCCGCCGACGTCGGCGCGATCCTGCCGGACGCCCCCTCCATCACCCCGCTGGGCCTGGTCGCCGCCGGTGGCCTGGTCGCGGGCGTGCTGGGCCAGATGTTCCGCCCCCAGGGCCGGATGCGCGTGTCGGAGTCGCTGGCCTCGACCGTCGTGATCGTCCTGGGCGTGGTGTCCTTCGCCACACTCATCGTTTTGACCCGGGTGCCCGCGGGTACCCAGGCCATCGTGGTGTGCCTCATTGCCAGCGGCATCGCACTGGGCGTCGCTCGGTTGACCGACGTGATCGCGCCGTGGCCGCGCCTGGCCGACCAGGTGCCCCGCGGCTCGGCCGGCATCGTGCTGGGCGCCATGCTGGGTACCGCCGCCGCCGCCCTCATCGGGCGGTACATGGTGCCGTTCACGCCGCACGAGGCGGCGCTGGTCGGCATGGCCGCCGCGGGCGCCGCGGTGCTGGCCGACCTGACCATCGGCTTCGCCGAGGCGGGCCGGGAGCTGGCCGGCGACGCGCCGACGATGTGGCTGGCCCGGCACATGCAGGGCCCGCTGGCCGGATTCGCGCTGGCGGCCCCGGTCGCGTACGTCATCAGTGTGGTCTTCCTGGTGCCCGCGTGAGGCGGGCGCTGCGCGTCACCGCCGTGATTGCGGTGGTGCTGGGCGTGCTGCTCGTCGTCGCCGACCGGGTCGGCGCGCACGTGGCCGAGGGGCAGATCGCCGAGCGGGTGGCCACCCGGCTGGAGGAGCGCGGCATCACCTCCTCACCGCCGAAGGTGTCGATCACCGGGGTCCCGTTCCTGACCCAGGTCGCCGCCGGGCGATACGACGAGATCGACCTGACCCTGCGCGACCTGAAGGGCGGCACCCTGCCGCTGCCGCTGCTCACCGTGCAGGCGCACGACGTGGTGGCGCCGACCGCCGGGGTGCTCGACGGCACCGTCCACCCGGTCGCCCAGCGGGTCACCGGCACCGCCACCGTCTCCTACGCGGACCTGGTCAAGGCCAGCGGCCTGGCCAACCTGACGCTGCGCGCCAAGGGCGAGCGCGAGGTGCAGGTCAGCGGCAAACTGCCGCTGCTGGGCGAGGTGACCGGCGCGGCGGAGGTGACCGTGGTCGACGGAAAGGTGCGGCTGCGCGCCACGGAGCTGCGCAGCTCGCTGGGCGGGGTCAGCCAGACGCTGCTCGACACGTACCGGGAGAAGCTGGCGGTGACGCTGAGCCTGCCGAAGCTGCCGTTCGATCTGGAGCTGACCGACCTGCGCACCGCCGAGACGGGCCTGCTGGTCTCGTTCACCGCGGCGGACGTCGAACTGGCCTGACCACCGACTCGACCTGATCAAGGGCTGGTATCGCGATCCCGGATGATGGACGGCACATTCCCGGATAGCGGCCGCGGCTGGTAGGGTTCTGGATTATGAGCCCGCTGCTTACCAAACGGCGCGCGGTCGACCTGTGCCGCGTGGCCACGTGCCTGTGTTGCGCCGTCCTCTGACGGCGGCACAGTTTTCGCACTCGATCATCTAGATCGATCAGCAGCTCTGCCTCCTGACCCCGTGACCGACGCTCATCGCTGAGCGGATCGAGTCGCGCCGTCAGCTTGCCGCCGTCGCCAAGTGCCCGGTGATTCCCTCGTGGACCCGTGCGCGGCGACGCTCCCCGGTCTCCCGCATGCGTTACGTGGACTGTCACCCAAGATATAGACGTCTACCAAACCGTCAACTCTCAAGGGAGATCCTCCATGAGTCGCGAATCCGCCCTCGTCTCGGCCGACTGGGCCGAGAAGAACCTGAACACGCCCGGTGTGGTGTTCGTCGAGGTCGACGAGGACACCACCGCTTACGAAGGCGGACACATCGCCGGGGCCGTCCGGCTCGACTGGCGCCAGGACCTGCAGGACCCGGTGCGGCGGGACTTCGTCAACCGCGAGCAGTTCGAGGCGCTGCTGTCCTCGCGCGGCATCGGCAACGACGACACCGTGGTGCTCTACGGCGGCAACAACAACTGGTTCGCGGCGTACGCGTACTGGTACTTCAAGCTCTACGGCCACGGCGACGTGAAGCTGCTCGACGGCGGCCGCAAGAAGTGGGAGCTCGACGCCCGCCCGCTGACCAAGGACGTGGTGGCCCGCCCGGCGACCTCCTACCAGGCGCAGGAGCAGGACCTCACCATCCGCGCGTTCCGCGACGACGTGGTGAAGGCCATCGGCGTGCAGAACCTGGTCGACGTGCGCTCGCCCGACGAGTACGCGGGGCGCCTGCTCGCCCCCGCCCACCTGCCGCAGGAGCAGGCGCAGCGCGCGGGTCACATCCCCACCGCGATCAGCGTGCCGTGGTCGAAGGCCGCCAACGAGGACGGCACCTTCAAGTCCGACGCCGAGCTGACCGAGCTGTACGCGGCCGCCGGCATCGACGACAGCCTGGACACCATCGCCTACTGCCGCATCGGCGAGCGTTCCTCGCACACCTGGTTCGTGCTGCAGGAGATCCTCGGCAAGAAGAACGTGAAGAACTACGACGGTTCCTGGACCGAGTACGGCTCGCTGGTCGGCGTGCCGGTGGCGCTGGGCGACGAGCCCGGGAAGGCGTGAACAGAGATGACGACCCCGACTCAGACTGCTGCTTCCACCACCGCGGCCGGTTGCGCCGCTCCCGACCAGGCCGCCCCGCTCCCGCTGAGCGTCGACCTGGAGAAGGAGACCGTCATCACCGGCGTCGTGCAGGCCGCCGGCGGCGACCCGGTCGCCGGGGCGTACGTGCGGCTGCTGGACCGCAGCGGTGAGTTCACCGCCGAGGTCGTGACCTCGCCCGCGGGCCAGTTCCGCTTCTTCGCCGCGCCGGGCACCTGGCAGCTGCGCGCCCTGTCCCGCTTCGGCAACGGCGACGCCACTGTCACCGCCGAGCGTGGCGTCAACCAGCTCAGCCTCACGGTCGCCTGACCGACCGCGTGCGCGTGGGCGCCGCCCGGTTCTGCCGGGACGGCGCCCTCGCCGCGTCTGGGGGCTGCGACGACGTGACAATATGAACGGCGTGACGATCGAAGCCCCGGCCCCGTACGAGTCGCCCGCGCCCCCGGCCCGGCCCGCCCGTCGGCGGCTGTGGAGCTGGCTCGTGGGCGCCTGGGCGGTGCTGCTGCTGGCCCTGGCGGTGTGGTCGGCCGTCCACGACCGGCCGACCGTGCAGGACCAGACCACAATCGCCTCGGCACGCGCCACCGTCGACCAGACCGCCGAGCGGCTGCTGCGGCAGGTGCCGCCCGGCTGGGTCGTCGACGACCAGGGCTACGCCGACAGCACCTGCGACCTGACCGCCGCCCGCACGGGCACCAGCACGGTCCGCACGATCACCCTGTCCGGCCCGGTCGGCGACGAGTCGCGCACCCTCACCGCCCTGGTGGCGGGCACTCCCGACGTGAGCATGCGCCCCGGTGAGGGCCCCGCCGAGTCGTTCTTCTTCGACGCGGGCAACTTCGTCGCCGTACGCGGAAAGATCACCGGCGACGGCACCCTCGCCCTCGACCTCAGCACCGGCTGCCGCACCCGCTCGTAAGGAAGGCCCCGTCAGTAGACGAGCGCTTGGGTGCCGTCCGCGAGGCACTCCTCGACGAAGACGGCGGCGCCCGCGATGCGTACGCCCTCGATCACGTCGTCCGGGGTGATCCCGCGGCGAGCCGCGCACTGGGTGCACAGGGTCACCGAACCCCCGGCCAGCACCGCGGCCAGCAGGTCGGGCAGCGGCGCCGAGTGCGGCAGCTCGAACTCGGCGGCGCGGCCGGGCAGGGCGAACCAGCTCGACTCGCCGGTGAGCCACAGCGACACCTCGGCCCCGGCCGCGACGGCCGTGGCGGCGACGGTGAAGGCCTGCGCGCAACGCTCGGGGGCATCGGCTCCGGCGGTGGTCTTGACGATGAGTTTTCGTGCCACGCGGACAGCTTATGCGCGCCGCCGGAGCGGGCTTCTAGGATCTAAGCGTGGTCACCGAGATCGGGTTCGTCAGCCTGCTGGTCGCCGGCTTCGGCGCGCTCGCCGGTGGCCTGGCGTACCTCGCCGTCAAAATCTCCCGAGGACGCTGGTGAGACGTACTCCCGGCGTCGCGACGATAGGTGTGTGCCGTGACCACTGAGGACAACCCGATCCAGCCGCCCGCCTGGCTCAACGCGCCGCCGGTCGACCCGTCCCCCTTCGAGGACACGCACGACCTGCGGCAGGGCCCGGACCTGCACCCGAAACTGCTGGACCTGCTGCCGTTCGTCGGCCTGTGGCGCGGCCGTGGCGAGGGCAGCTACCCGACCATCGAGAACTTCCACTTCGCGCAGGAGATCCGGATCAGCCACGACGGCCGCCCGTTCCTGTTCTACGAGGCGCGGGCCTGGATCCTGGGCGACGACGACAAGCCGGTGCGGCCGGGCGGCCGCGAGGTCGGCTGGTGGCGTCCCTCGGGCGAGCAGGGCGACGAGGTCGAGGCGCTGCTGACCACCCCCACCGGGATCATGGAGCTGTACGTCGGCAAGGTGAAGGCCAACCCGCCGCAGATCGAGATGGCCACCGACTTCGTCGCGCGCACGGCCACGGCCAAGGAGGTCACCGCGGGCCAGCGGCTCTACGGCATCGTCGACCGGGCGCTGCTGTACGCGCAGGACATGGCGGCGATGGGCCAGGGGCTGACGCCGCACCTGAGCGCCAAGCTGATCCGCGTCGGCGGCTGACCCCGCCACCGGTGCAGCGCCGCGTCTTAACCGGTGTAGCTTCGCCTCGTGACTGATCAGAACAGCGACCGCGTGATCCGCTGGGGCATCCTCGCCACCGGCGGGATCGCCGCGCGCTTCGCGCAGGACCTGACGAAGGTGCCGGGCACGGTGCTCGCCGCCGTCGGCTCGCGGACGGCGTCGTCCGCCGAGACCTTCGCGCAGCGGTACGGCGTCGCGCGCGCCCACGGCTCGTGGGAGGCGCTGGCCGCCGACCCCGACATCGACATCATCTACGTGGCCACGCCGCACTCACACCACCACGAGACGGCGCTGTTGTGCCTGCGCGCGGGCAAGCCGCTGCTGGTGGAGAAGGCGTTCACGCTCGACCTGGCCACCGCGCAGGACCTGGTGTCGGTGGCCCGCGAGCGCGAGCTCTTCCTGATGGAGGCGATGTGGACGCGTACGCTGCCCGCGATCCTCAAGGCCAAGGAGCTGATCGCCGACGGGGCGATCGGTGAGGTCGTCGGCGTCCAGGCCTCGTTCGGCATCGGCTTGGACCCCGGCCCCGAGCACCGGCTGCGCGACCCGAAGCTCGGCGGTGGCGCGCTGCTGGACCTCGGTGTGTACCCGGTGAGTTTCGCGCAGTTCCTGCTGGGCGAGCCGACGCAGGTGCGGGCGTGGGCGACGCTGCACCCGGAGGGCACCGACGCGCGCACCGGCATGGTGCTGGGCTTCCCGTCCGGCGCGCTGGCGACGCTGTACTGCGGCATCGGCGGCGACGTCCGGATGGCGACGATCACCGGCTCGACCGGGAAGATCGACTTCCCGTGGGGCTTCCACGCGCCGGACAAGTTCGTGCTGCACCGCGACGGCGCCGAGCCACAGCAGTTCGACTTCGACCCGACCGGCCTGAACTACGAGGCCGAGGAGGCGACCCGCTGCCTGCGCGCGGGCAAGCTGGAGTCGGACCTGGTGCCACTGTCGTCGACGCTGGCCGTCATGAGCACCCTGGACTCCGTCCGCGCCCAAATCGGCGTCGTCTACGCGTGAACCAAGAGTAAGCCCAAGATCGTTCAAGTTGCCGGGCAACCGGGCGAAAGCGGGTCCATGATTCGCCCGACTGCCCGGCAACTTAGTGGATCTTGCCCTTCCTTACTTCACTGCACTAGAAGATGGGGCGGACCAGGACGTATGCGATGACGGCGGCCAGGGCCGCGCCCGGGAACGTCAGGATCCAGGCCATCACGATGTTGCCCGCCACGCCCCAGCGGACGGCCGAGAACTTCTTCGTCGCACCAACACCCATGATCGACGAGGTGATGGTGTGCGTGGTCGAGATCGGCCAGCCGTGCGCCGCCGCGGTGAACAGCACGGTGCTGGCCACCGTCTCGGCCGCGAAACCGGCCATCGGGTCCAGGTGGATCACCCGGCGGCCCAGGGTGCGGATGATCCGCCAGCCACCGGCGTAGGTACCCGCCGCCAGCACCGTCGCCGAGGTGTAGTAGACCCAGCCCGGGATGTGCGTGGGGCTGGACTGGAAGCCGCCGACGTAGAGGGCGAGCACGACGATACCCATGGTCTTGGCGGCGTCCTGCATACCGTGGCCGAACGACATCGCGATGGCCGACAGCGACTGCATGAACCGGAAGAACCGGTTGAGCGGCGACGGGTGGGTGAGGCTGGCCGCCTTGGTGCCGGCCCAGGCCTTGGACAGCGCGTACACGCCCCACAGCAGCGCCAGCATCAGCAGTGCGCCGAGGACGAAGCCGGTGACCGGAGAGAGGACCATCGGGATGACGACCTTGTCCACGATGCCGCCCCACAGCACCGTGCCGTCGATGCCGAACAGCGTCGAGCACAGCGTCGAGCCGACCAGGCCGCCGATCAGGGCGTGCGAGGACGACGACGGGATGCCGAACCACCAGGTGAGCAGGTTCCAGGTGATGGCACCCAGGACACCGGCGAGCACCACGCCGAGGCTGGCCGCCCCCTGGGGCAGGGTGACGATGCCGCTGCCGACGGTCGCGGCCACCTGGCCGCCCCAGTGGGCGCCGAAGAAGTTGCCCAGCGCGGCGATGCCCAGCGCGATGCGGGGGGTCAGCGCCCGGGTGGAGACGCTGGTCGCGATGGCGTTGGCGGCGTCGTGGAAGCCGTTGGTGTAGTCGAACACCATGGCCGCCACGATGACCGCGATGACGGGGATGAGCAGATCGTTCATGCCGACCCCCGCAGGTGCGCGTTGCCCGGGGCCACTAGGACTCCTTGACCGCGATGGTCTCGACCGTGTTGGCCACGTGCTCGAAGGCGTCGCAGGCCGCCTCGAGCTCGTCGGCGACCTCCTTCATCTTGAGCACGGTCAGCGCGTCGTACTCGCCGCTGAACAGACGGACCAGCAGCATGCGGTAGGTGCGGTCGCCGTCGTTCTCCAGGCGGTTGCACTCGACCCAGTAGTCCTTGAGGCCCTTCATCTGCTTCAGGCGCGGCATGGCCAGGGCGGTGACCTTGGCCTGCTGGTCGAGGATGTCGATCAGCTCGACCATCTCGCGGGGCAGGGCCGGGAGCTTGGTCAGGCCGTACAGGTAGACCAGGTTGCCGACCGCCTCCAGGTGGTCCATCACGTCGTCCAGGCCGGAGCCGAGGCGGTAGATGTCCTCCCGGTCGAACGGGGTGATGAAGGTAGAGTTGATCTTGTTGTACAGCTCGTGCGTGATCTGGTCGCTGTCGTGCTCGACATCGGCCAGGCGCTCACTCACCGACTGCACGTCGGCGCCGGGCAGCGCCAGCTCGCTCAGCAGCTCGGTGCCGCGAACCAGGTTCTGCGCGGCACGGGAGAACATCTCGTAGAAGGCGCCCTCTTGGGGGCGGAGCGAAAACTTCACCGCTTGCACCTTTGGGTCGGTGGTTTCTCAGGGACGGTCGGTCGGGGGAATGCTAAGCAGCCTCACATTCCGTTGGCGCGCCGGTCACCCATTGCCATGCGGGATTCATGACCTGTTCACCTCTTGTTCACCTTCGGAGTGACCGGCGAAACCTAGCCCGATCCATCCCGCTCCAGTCGTTTTATCTCGGTTTCCGGGTCGAAATCAGGCGGCGGATAGGTCAGTTCGAGGCCGTCCAGGGCAGCCAGCAGCAGGTGTGCCACCGCCCAGTCGCGGTACCACTTGCGGTCGGCCGGAACGACGTGCCAGGGGGCGTGACCAGTGCCACACCGGGCGATCGCGTCACCATAGGCGCGCTGGTAGGCGTCCCAGTAGGCCCGGTTCTCGACGTCCTCGGGGTTGTACTTCCAGTACTTGGTGGGGTCGCGCAGGCGCTGGAGCAGGCGGCGGCGCTGCTCGTCGTACGAGATGTGCAGCATGACCTTGACCAGCGCGCAGCCGGAGTCGGCCAGTTCCCGTTCGAAAGCATTGATCTTGTCGTACCGCGCCTGCCACGTCTTCGGCGGCACCAGGTCGCGCACCCGCGCCACCAGCACGTCCTCGTAGTGGGAGCGGTTGAAGATGCCGACGTACCCGGGCTCGGGCAGGGCGCGGCGGATGCGCCACAGGAAGTCGTGCTCCAGCTCCTTGGGCGTGGGCGGGCCGAAGCCGACGATGTGCAGGCCCTGCGGGTTCATGGTGCCCGCGACGCGGCGTACGGTGCCGTCCTTGCCCCCGCAGTCCATCGCCTGGAGCACCAGCAGCACCCGGCGACGCTCGGACCGGTCCTTCTTCGCGCAGGCGTAGAGCATCTCCTGGCGGTGGGCCAACTGCGTGCCGAGCGCGGCCAGCTCGGTTCGGGCCCAGGCCTTCGGGTCGCGGCGCACCTGCTTGGTTTCGGGCAGCCCCGGCGTGCCCGCCGAATCGATCGAGCTGAGGTCCACCCCGGACCCCGCCCGCAACAATTCGGACAGCTGCGCCACATCCCGATCATTGCGCAGCTTGCCCGTGCCCGCCTCCGCTACGGCCAATCCGGTTCTAGTTGATCAAGAAGTCGTGCCCGCGACACGCCGTCGACCGCTTCGCCGATGGCTCGCCTCGGCGCTCCGCCCGAACGGCGCGACGTCGCCGACTCCCCACCGGCGCCCACAGGCTCATGATCAACGCGAGGAGGAGGTGGGGGTGGGTGCGGTGGGGCAGACGTGGGCGAGCCAGGGGTGGTAGTGGGTGGCAAAGGGTTCACGGGCGGAGGTCACCGCGTCCAGGAGCCACTGGGCGGCGGCGCGGGCCTCGTGCACCACCTCGTCCGGGTAGTTGAACTTGGCGCGGTGGGCGGCGAACTCGTCCTCGTCCACCAGCTGCACCTCGCCGGTCTCGCGGATCTTGCGTACGTCGAGGTCGAGGTCGGTCACCACCACGGTGCTGTCGTGCCAGGTCGCGGGGGTGGTGATGTCGCAGTAGACCGAGGTGTTGCGGGGGGCGGCGTTGAACATCGCGGTCCACCAGCCGGTGTGCGGGACGAGCACCACGCCGGGGATCTCGTACACCTTGCCGCTGTCGCTGACCGTGCCGCTCGGGATGCCCAGCCAGGTGCCGTACTCGTCGCGACCGAGCAGGACCGCCGGGTAGGCCCGGTGCGCGCTCCCGTCGAATTTCCGGATCTCCACCCGTACGACGCCCATCACAACCTCACCTCGTGGCTGAGCCCACAATGCGCCATACTCCCAAATCCGGCGCCGCGTTGGAAGAGCGTCGGTGCGTGCCGGTACGGTCAATCGGTGCCGCCGAAGAAGACCCGAACCCCCAGCCACAGCGCGCTGGAACTGCTCGCCGCCGCGGTGGGCTCCGTCCCCGGCGGCGCCACCAGGCCGGGCCAGCAGGCGATGGCGCAGGCCATCGCCGACGCCGTCGAGTCCGGTGACCACCTGCTCGTGCAGGCGGGCACCGGCACCGGCAAGTCCCTGGCCTACCTCGCCCCCGCGCTGGTCGTGGACGGCCCCGTCGTCATCTCGACAGCCACGCTCGCGCTACAGGCGCAGCTGGTCGACAAGGACCTGCCCCGCGTCGGGAAGGCCGTCGCCCCGCTGCTCGGCCGCGAGCCGACGTTCGCGTTGCTCAAGGGGCGGCACCACTATGTCTGCCTGGCCAAGCTGGAGCACTCCGACGAGGCCGACCCGCAGGACTCGCTGTTCGACACCGGCGGGGGCGGCGGCGGCACGAAGTGGCTCGGCGAGGCCGGACGGCTGGGCAAGCAGATCGCCCGCATCCGCGACTGGGCGATGGAGACCGACACCGGCGACCGCGACGAGCTGGACCCGGGCGTCGACGACACCGCCTGGCGGATGGTCTCCACCCCGGCCCGCGAGTGCGTCGGCGCGGCGCGCTGCGCGTACGGACCGGACTGCTTCGCCGAACTGTCGCGCGCCCGCGCCCGTGAGGCCGACATCGTGGTCACCAACCACTCGCTGCTGTCGGTCGACATGATGGCCGGGCGGCACATCGTGCCCGAGCACAAGCTGCTGATCATCGACGAGGCGCACGAGCTGGCCGACCGGGTCTCCAGCGCGGCCCAGGCCGAGCTGACCCCCGACGGCATCGACCGCACCGCGCGGGCCGCCCGCACCTTCCTGGAGGGTGAGGAGTACCAGGCCCTGGTCGAAGGGGCCGACGCGCTGACGGTCGGGCTGGCCGAGACCCCGGCCGGGCGGATCACCGGCCCGCTGCCGCAGGCCATCGTCGAGGCGTGCACGCTGCTCGACGGCGCCACCCGGCGGGCGCTGAGCCGCATCGGCGAGATCAAGGCCGACGACCCCGACCCGGTGCGCAAGCAGCAGGCCAAGGCGCTGCTCGACGAGATCTCCAAGACCTCGCAGCGGCTGCTGGAGGACGCCGACCACGACGTGGCCTGGATCGAGCAGGAGCCGCGCCGGGCGCTGGTCGTCGCGCCGCTGTCGGTCGCCGGTCTGCTCAGCGAGAATCTCTACGACGAACGCACCGTCGTGGCCACCTCGGCCACGCTCACCCTCGGCGGCAAGTTCGAGACGGTGGCCCGCTCGCTGGGCCTGCCGGTCTCCGACAAGCCCGGCCAGGGCGCCGACGGCTGGACCTCACTGGATGTCGGCTCCCCGTTCGACTATCCGAAGCAGGGCATCCTCTACGTCGCCTCGCACCTGCCCCGCCCGGCCGCCTCGGGGCTGCCGGACGCGGCCGGGGCCGAGCTGCTGGCGCTGGTGCAGGCGCTGGGCGGCCGTACGCTCGGGCTGTTCTCCTCACGCAAGGCCGCGACCCAGGCCGCGGAGCTGCTGCGGGCCAAGACCGACCTGACCGTGCTGCTGCAGGGCGACGAGACACTGCCGCTGCTGGTGCGCAAGTTCCGCGAGGACCGCAACAGCTGCCTGCTCGGCGTCATGTCCCTGTGGCAGGGCGTGGACGTGCCCGGCGACGCGTGCCAGCTGGTCGTCATCGACCGGCTGCCGTTCCCGCGCCCGGACGAGCCGCTGGCCGCGGCCCGCTCGGCGGCCGTGGACGCCACGGGCGGCTCCGGCTTCGCCGCGGTCAGCGTGCCGATCGCGGCGATCCGGCTGGCGCAGGGCGTCGGGCGGCTCATCCGGACCAGCTCCGACAAGGGCGTGGTCGCGGTGCTCGACTCCCGGCTGGAGACGGCGCGCGGCTACGGCGCCTTCCTGCGGGCGAGTCTGCCGCCGTTCTGGTACACCACCAAGCAGGAGGTCGTGCTCAACTCGTTGCGGCGACTGAGCGCGAGCTAGCGCTACAGGTACAGGCCGGTAGCGTCGGGTTCCACCCGGGAGGCGGCCACGGCGTGCACATCCCGCTCGCGCAGCAGTACGTACGACTCGCCGTGCAGCTCCACCTCGGAGCGCTCGTCCGGATCGAACAGCACCCGGTCGCCGACCTGGATCGCGCGCACGTGCGGGCCGACGCCGACCACGGTGGCCCAGGACAGTCGGGTCCCCACCGAGGCCGTGGCGGGGATCACCAGGCCGGCCGAGGAGCGCCGCTCCCCTTCGCTGGCCTCCTGCTTGACCAGGACCCGGTCGTGCAGCAATCGGATCGGCAGTCCGGTGTCGGTGGTCGACGAGTTCACAGTCACGCCGGTCAGGGTACTTCCCCGACGTGCGGTGGGCGCCAGGCGACTAACCTGAGCCAATCGTCTTAAGGAGGGCCGCTGTGGGTCGGTTGGAGAACTTCAAGGCGAACGTCCGGCGCGCGTACGAGGCGAGCCGGGCGAGCGTGCGCGCCCGCCGGGAGCAGGAGGAGCGCGAACGCCGCCTGGCCGAGCAGCCCCTGCCCGTCGCGGAGCCGGAGCACGTCCACCACTCGACCAGCAGCCGCGACGACGCCGACGTGCCGTACGGCCTGCGTATCGGCGCGGCGTGGGGCTGGCGCTTCCTGGTGCTCGGCTTCGCCCTCTACTACCTGCTGCAGCTGCTGGGCCGGGTCAGCCTGGTCATCGTGCCGCTGCTGATCGCGCTGCTGCTGGCGGCCCTGCTGGGCCCGGCGGTGCGCCTGCTCAAGCGCTGGAACGTGCACAGCTCGCTGGCGACCGCGATCGTGGTGGTGACCGGTCTCGGTGCCGTTGTCGGCACGCTGTGGCTGGTGATCAGCCAGTTCCTGGACGGCCTGCCCAAGCTCATCGACCAGGGCACGGCCGGGGTCAAGCAGATCCCGGCCTGGCTGAAGACCGGCCCGCTGCACCTGACCGACCAGCAGCTGGACAACCTGATCAAGCAGTTCACCGACATGATCAACGCGAACAAGGACGCGCTGACCACCGGGGTGCTGACCACCGCGACCACGCTGATCGAGGTGCTCAGCGGCCTGTTCCTGGTGATGTTCTCGCTCTTCTTCTTCCTGCGCGACGGCCGCTCGATCTGGCGCTTCCTGCTCCGGCTGCTGCCCAAGAACGCCCGGGAGCCGCTGGACCGCGCCGGTGTGGCCGGGTGGAGCTCGCTCGGGTCGTATGTGCGGGCGACGGTGCTCGTCGCGTTCATCGACGCGGTCGGCATCGGCATCGCCCTGTTCGTGCTCGGCGTGCCGCTCGCGCTGCCGCTGGCCGCGCTGGTGTTCCTCGGCGCGTTCATCCCGATCGTCGGTGCCACGCTGTCCGGCGCGGTCGCCGTCCTGGTCGCGCTGGTCGCCAACGGCTGGGTGAAGGCGCTGCTGGTGCTGGCCGCGGTGATCGCGGTGCAGCAGATCGAGGGCCACCTGCTCCAGCCGCTGATCATGGGCCGGGCGGTGGCCATCCACCCGCTCGCGGTGATCATCGGCATCGCGGCGGGCGTGTCGCTGGCCGGGATCATCGGCGCGCTGATCGCGGTGCCGTTGATCGCGGTGTTCAACACCGCGATCCGTCAGCTCGCCGGCGACCGGGTGCCGACCAGTGGTGAGGTCGCCGCGGTCGCGGTTCAACCCGCGGCGGGGCCGGAGAACCCACCGACGTAGGGCTGCGGCGGGTAGTGCGGGTAGACCGGCGGGGGCGGCGGCAGCAGCATCGGCAGCGGCACCACCGGCTCCGGCGGCGCGGGCACCGGGCGGGCCACCCCGTCCGGGAAGACCACCTGATACGCGGTGCCGTCCCAGTACGCCGGGGGCATCTGCGGGTCCCGGCCGGTGTACACCTGACGCGCCGCGAAGAGCCGTGACAGCTGCTGCGACTCCTCCGCCGCGCTGCGGTCGCGCTGGGCGAGGGTGGTGTCCAGGCCACGGTTCATGCCATCGCGCACCAGCGCCAGCCGGGTCGCCGCGAACTGGAAGTCGCGCATCGCCTTGCGCCCCGCGTCACCCGCGACCCGCCTGGCCCAGACCCGGGCCGCGTGGCGGCGGCCCAGCGTGCCCAGCGACGCCACCTCCGGCGGGGTCAGCCACCCCGCCGCCGCGTACGCGGGCAGCACCTGCAGTGCCAGCCGCCCCTCCCGGGCCCGGACCCAGAGCGCGACGCCGACCATGGCCAGGAACACGGGCATCATCACGGCGATGTAGCCGTAGAGGAAGAACAGCGGGCTGTACTCGGCCGAGAGGATCGCCATCAGGTTCCACGAGCCGTGCATGATCATCGCCAGCAGCAGCCCGCAGATCGGCGCGCACCAGCGCACCACCCGCCGGGGTGTGCGGGCGGCGATGCCGATGCCCACCCCGGTCATCGACGTGAACAGCGGGTGCGCGAAGCCCGACAGCAGGATGCGCATCAGGAACATGGCGAACACCAACTGCGCGCCCGAGTACGGCCCGTACTGCGCGTTGGCGTCGGCGAAGCCGTGCCCGCCCAGGTAGAGGATGTTCTCCACCATCGCGAAGCCGACCCCGGACAGTCCGCAGTAGACCAGGCCGTCGGTGACGCCGGACAGCTCCCGGCGCATGAACCAGAAGATCAGCAGCGGGCCGAGCGCCTTGCCGCTCTCCTCGATCACCGGAGCGACCACGGTGGCCACCACCGTTTCGGGCAGGCCGACGACGTCGAAGAAGAACTTGTTGACTCCCAGCGCCAGCAGGGTCGCCGGGAACGCACCCCAGGCGAACGCGCCCGCGAGCAGCCACGGCGGCTCCGGCTCGTACCGGTCCAGCCAGAGGAAGATGCTGACCAGCACCGGCACCGGCAGCACCGCGGCGCCCAGGCCGATGAAGAACGCCTTCGGACCGAGCCCCCACCCCAGGTAGCCGAGCATGCCGATAGCCGACCCGGCCACCACCACGATGACCAGGGCCAGCGGCAGCCACCGGCGCCAGCCGCCGGTGGGCCGGGGCGGCGGCGGTGTCGGCTCACCGTCGGCCAGGTAGGACGGCAGCGCGGCATACGGGCTGGCGCCGGACGGGGCGAGATCGGCCATGACCCGCAGCCTACCCAGGAACGTGAAGGGGCGGTGCGCCCACCGATTGCGCAATCGAGGAGTAAGGGCTGGCAACGGGGCGTGTTCTGATCGCTATACTGACGCTCAGGTTACGAGTGTCAGCCGCTCGCGTCGTCATGGTGCGGGCAAAGCCCCGGCTCGCTGGCCGGCAACCCTCTGTGTTCGCGGTGGGGTGCCCCGGGTGAAGACCAGGTCCAGCCCGATGGTCGTGCTGGGCAAGCGCGGACCTCCTGCCTGTCATCGCAGCCGGGGTCCCTGACCTCGGAGGTGCCCCCATGACCGCTGTCGCCACCCGTTCGTGTTCCCCCGCCGACACCGAGCCGCTCGGGCCGATCGAGCCCGTACGTGTCGCCGAAGCCGACCTCACCGTGCTGGGTGTGCCGGGCCAGATCAACCTCGACTACGCCGCCACCGCGCCCTGTCTCAAGGCCGCCGCCGACGCTGTCACCGAGCTACTGCCCTGGTACGCCTCGGTGCACCGCGGCGCGGGCGCCCTGTCCCAGCGCTGCACCCTGGCCTACGAGCGCGCCCGGCAGACCGTCGGCGACTTCGTCGGCGCCCGCGCCGACGATTACGTGATCTTCACCCGCAACACCACCGACGCGCTCAACCTGCTCGCCGCCGCGCTGCCGGAGGGCACCACCGTGGTCACCTTCGCCGGTGAACACCACGCCAACCTGCTGCCCTGGCACCGCGCGGTGCGCCTGCCCGTGCCCGACTCGGCCGGTGCCGCCGTGCGCTACCTGGCCGCGGCCCTGGCCCAGGTCCGCCGCGACGACCCGGACGGCCCGGTGCTGGTGGCGGTCACCGGCGCCAGCAACGTCACCGGCGAGCTGTGGCCGGTGCGTGAGCTGGCCGTGATCGCGCGTCGCTTCGGCGCCCGCGTCGCCGTCGACGCCGCGCAGCTCGCCCCGCACGTGCCGGTCGATCTGGCCACGCTGGACGTCGACTATCTGGCCCTGTCCGGGCACAAGCTCTACGCCCCGTTCGGGGCCGGGGCGCTGGTCGGCCGCGCCGACTGGCTCGACGCGGCCGAGCCGTACCTGGCCGGGGGCGGGGCGACCAGCGGGGTCGGCGACGCCACGCACGACGTGCGCTGGAACACCGGCCCGGCCCGGCACGAGGCGGGCACGCCCAACCTGCTCGGCGCGGTGGCACTGGCGGCCGTCTGCGCCACGCTGGAGGCGGCCGACCGCGACGCGCTGCACCGGCGCGAGCAGCTGCTGCTGGCCCGGCTGCGGGCCGGGCTGTCGACCATCCCGGGCATCGCCGAGTTGCGGACCTTCGAGCCGACCGCGCCGCGCATCGGCGTGGTGTCGTTCGCGCTGCACGGCCGCGACTCGTCGGAGGTGGCGGGTCTCCTGGCCCGGGAACACAACATCGGCGTACGCGATGGCCTGTTCTGCGCCCACCCGCTGGCCCGCCGCCTGCTCCGCGAGGCCGCCGACCGCAACTGCTGGACCACCACCCCCACCACGGCGCTGCGCGCCAGCATCGGTCTCGGCACCACCGAGTCCGACGTGGACGCGCTGGTCGCCGCCCTGGCCGCCGCCTGACACGAAGAAGCCGGTGTCCCGGAGGCTTCCACCTCCGGGACACCGGCTTCACTCCGTTATCAGGCGCGGGTGTCCTCGACCAGCGTCGCCCGGCGACGACGGGCCACCAGGAACAGGACCACGCCCAGCGCGACGGCGGCGAGGCCGGAGGCCGCGATCACCGTGACGTTGGTGCCGGTGACCGGCAGGCCACCGCCGGTGCCGCCGGCCAGCACCTTGATGACCAGCTTGGCCTTGTCGTTGGCCGGGTTGACGTCCTTGCCGACCACGGTCGACGCGGTGACCAGGCCGTCGTTGCCGACCTTGTCCTCCTCGATACGCAGCAGCACCTTCATGCTGAGCGACCGGCCGGCCTGCAGCTCGCTCTCCCAGCCACAGCGGATGTCGGTCCAGCCGTCGAAGGCCCACGGCTCGCCACCGGACAGGTCGATGCAGCTACCGACCTGGGGCCGGTCCGCGGGGTCCGGCACCACGAACGAGGTGCCCGCCGGGGCGTGCACGTCGATCATCGGACCGGTGCTCGACTTGCCGATGTTGCTGACCTTGATGGTCACCGACACCACGTCGCCGACCTTGCCCTGCGCGGGCGTCGCGGTGACGACCTGGTCGGCCGGCGGCGGCGCGGCGATGTGCGCGGCGAACGAGGCGTCGTTGTCGCCGCTGTCGGCCTCGATCGCCTCCACGGCCTCGTCGGCGTTGTCCAGCACCTTGTCCAGCATGTCCTCGATGAGCTGCTGCAGCTGCTCGTCGGTCAGCTCGTCCACGGTCTCGAAGCCGTCGGCGGGCAGGATGTCGTCCCAGTTCGGCACGTCGCCGACCATCTGGATGGCCTGGGCGCTCACCAGACCACCGGGCAGGATGGCCGGGCCGTCGAAGAAGTACTGGTCGGCCTCGACGATCAGCGGCTCACCGGGCAGGTAGACACCGCCGCCGGGCGGGATGATCGCATCCGGGTCGGAGCAGGTGAGGACCTGGATCCAGTCGTCGTTGACCTGGCAGATGTCGTACACGTCGGTGAAGCGCACGTACGGCGGCAGCGTGATGGTGAAGTTCACGCCCTTCACGAAGGTGTCGCCCTCGTTGCTGATCCACCACGCCAGCGGCGCGGTGTCGCCGGGAGTCAGGCCCACGGCCTTGCCCGCGTCGGTGTAGTCGGCGACGAGGTCCAGCGCGACCGACTGCAGGTCGACGGCGTGGTCGGTGACCGAGACGTTGACCGTGGCGGTGTTGTTGGCGGGGTTGACGTCGCCGCCCGCGGCGGAGGTGAACTCGGCCGTGAACGAGCCCGCCGCGCCGGTCGCGCCCTTGCTCTCCAGCAGCACGAACTGGGTCAGCGACTCGTTGGGCAGGAACTCCGGCCCGTCGGCGCAGAAGGCCACCTTGCCGGTGACGTCGCAGCCGGGGACGAACTGGTCCATGTCGACGGCGACCCGGGTGGTGTCCAGACCGGAGAAGTCGAGCTTGAGCTGAACCGAGTCGGCGCTGGCCGAGCCGATGTTGCTCAGGTCGAGCCGGAACCACTTGACCGGAGTGTCGACGGTGATGTTGCTCGACGCGATCTTCACAGACAGATCGGAGCCGTCCGCGGCGAAGGCCGGCGACCCGGCCGCCGCGATACCCGCGCACAGCAGCGCCGAAGCGCCCGCCGCGAGTGCGGTGCGAATCTTCATTTGTGCTTCCCCCGAGGGTTGTGAAAGGTGAAACGTTCGGACGTTACTGAGTTCGCGCTCAGCCGATCAACAGCCGAACGGCTGACTCCCAGCTACCTTCCAGCTCGCCCTCCGGCCCGGCGGACCAGGCGTTCGGCGTCCTCGCGGGGCAGGCCGCAGGCCCGCAACAGGTCGGTCGCAGTAGATCTGACCTGGGCAAACACGACTTGTCCGGAGAAGTCCAGGCCCTCAACGTGAGCCTGCCGGGACGCCTGCAGCGCGCGCGTCACGGCGTCGCGGCTGTCCTCGGGCTCCCGCGCGGCGGCCAGGTCCCGGCGCAGCAGGTCGACCGAGTCGGCGAGCTGGTGCACCGCGTCCACCAACGGCGGCGGCACCCGCTCACCGTCGTGCAGGATGGACGTGATCCGGCGGACCAGCACCCGGCTGTTGCGCAGCGCCCGCGCCAGGTGGTCGGCGGCGTCGACGTACTCGGTCAGCGCCGCCCGCTTGCGCCAGTGCACCGGCGCGATCGTGGACAGCTCCCGCCCCGCGCTCAGCGACTCGCCGAACGCGCGCAGCTGCCCCTCAGCCTCGCGCATGTCCACCAGCGCGGCCTGCGCCGCGTCGGCGTCGCGATGCTCCAGCGCGTCGGCGCCCTCGTGCAGCCCGCGCGACAGGCTGTCCAACAGCGGCGTCACCGCCCGGCTCACCACGGTCAGCGGGTTGAGCGGCAGCAGCAGGCCCATCACCACCAGCGCCACACTGCCGCCCACCACCGCGTCCACGAACCGGCTCAGGAAGTAGTCGGAGCTGGTCGGGAGCAGGGTGGCGACCAGGATGCCGGACGACGCGGACTGGCTGACCAGGGCCGCCGAGCCGCCGAGGAAGACGGCCAGCGACATCGCCAGGAACACGACCAGGGCCAGTTGCCATACGCCCCGGCCGATGTAGAGGACCAGCAGCTCGCCGAGCAGGATGCCGACCGCGTTGCCCGCGACGATCTCGAACGCGCGCCGCATCCGCTGCCCCATCGAGATGGCCAGGGTGACCACGGCCGCGATGGGCGCGAAGTACGGCTGCCGGTGGCCGAGCAGGTCGTGCGCCACGTACCACGCGCCACCGGCGGCCACCGCCGCCTGCGCCGCCAGCAGCCAGCCCGTCCGCACCCGGTGCACCCGGTCGCGCAGTGTGACCTGCGTACGTCGGCGCAGCTCGGCGGCGTCCATGAGACAACTGTGGCGCAGACCGCATCGCGGGCCGGGCCGATGCGTCAAGATTGCGCCATGGTCGAGGTAGCCCGATTCGTCGCCACCGCCCGCGCCGCCGGGGCCACCGCGCCCGACGACGTCCTGACCGCGGTCGGCACCGAGCTGGTCAACCGCTGGTCGGAGCCGCACCGCTACTACCACGACCTGTCCCACCTGGCCGCGACCCTGGACCTGGTCGACGACCCGGTGGTCGAGCTGGCGCTGTGGGGCCACGACGCGATCTACGACCCGACGGCCGCCGACAACGAGGAGCGCAGCGCCGAGCTGACCGCGGGCCTGCTGTCCGAGTGCGGCCTGCCGACGCCGGTGGTCGAGGAGGCGGTTCGGCTGGTACGGCTCACCGCGGGCCACTCCGTCGCCCCCGACGACCACACCGGCACCCGGCTTGCCGACGCCGACCTGGCGATCCTGGCCGTCCCGTGGCCCGACTACTGCACCTACGTGGCCGGGGTGCGGGCTGAATATGCCCACGTCCCCGACGAGCTGTGGCAGGTCGGCCGCGCCACCGTCCTGCGCAACCTGCTCGCCCTGCCCAGCCTGTACCACCACCACCCGGACTGGGAGTCCCCCGCCCGCGCCAACCTCACCCGCGAGCTGTCCGCCCTGCACGCCCCCGACTGACCCGCTCTCACCCAGCCCTCGTTTCCAGCCGGTTGATCAGGAAGCCGTGCACAGGACACCCACGCCGAGCAGGCTCTGCAGGTGCGCGCCCGTCGAGCCTTGCGGCAGTGGTTTCGTCGCTGATCCGCTGAACGGCGGCGCAGCATCGACTCCCCACCGGCGACCATAAGTTCATGATCAACTGGAGGTGGGGGTGGACCTGGCGGTGGCCAGGTGTTTGGGGAGGCGGAGGTTGGCGGCGCGCAGGAGGCGGGCAATGTCGCGGGCGGTGACCCTGGTGGCGCCGAGCCAGACGGCGACCGGGACGAGTTCCGACGGGATGTCGTAGTGGTCACGGTCGAAGCCGCGGCGGGGGGCGCCCAGCAGCTCGGCGAAGGTATGCAGTTCGGTGCGGGAGACGTCGCTGACCAGATGCGCCCAGAGGCGGCCGTGGGCGGGCCAGACCGGGCTGTCGACGTAGATCACCCGTTCACGCTAGCGTGCTCAGGTGACCTTGCTCGATGAACTGCGCGACGTGCTGGGGCCCGACCGGGTGATCACCGACCCCGACCTGCTCACGTCGTACCGGCGGGACGAGGCGGATCTGGTCGAGGCGGGAGTGCCGCTGGCGGTCGTACGCCCGCAGTCCACCGCCGAGGTCGCCGCCGCCGTCACCGCCGCCGCGCGCCACGGCGTGCCGGTCGTGGTCCAGGGCGCCCGCACCGGCCTGGCGGGCGGCGCCAACGCCGTCGACGGCTGCCTGGTGGTCTCCATGCTGGGCATGGACCGCATCCTGCACCTCGACCCGGCCAACCGGATCGCCGTCGTCCAGCCCGGGGTCGTCAACGCCGCCCTGGCCCGCGCGGTCGCCGCCGAGGGCCTGCGCTACCCGCCGGACCCGGGCTCGTGGGAGTCCAGCACCATCGGCGGCAACGTCGCCACCAACGCGGGCGGCATGTGCTGCGTGAAGTACGGCGTCACCACCGAGTACGTGCTCGGCCTGGAGGTCGTGCTCGCCGACGGGCGGATCCTGCGCACCGGCCGCCGCACCCCCAAGGGCGTCGCCGGGTATGACCTGACCAGGCTGTTCGTCGGCTCCGAGGGCACCCTCGGCATCATCACCGAGATCACCGTCGCGCTGCGCCCGGCCGCCGAGGAGTCGCTGACCCTGGTCGCCGTCTTCCCGACCACGGCCGCCGCCGGGGACGCGGTGAACCGGATCTTCTCGGCCGGACTGTCGCCGAGCCTGCTGGAGCTGCTGGACCGGGTGCACCTGGCGGCGATCGAGGCGTACCGGCCGATGGGGCTGGACACAAAGGCGGCGGCCCTGCTGCTGGCCTCGGCGGACACCGGCGCACGCGCCGCCGCCGACCTGGACCGGATCGCGGCCGCCGCGAACGAGGCCGGGGCGATCGAGGTGTGGCAGGCCACCGACGCCGAGGAGGCGGCGCAGCTGCTGCTGGCGCGGCGGCTGGCGCACCCGGCAATGGAGCGGCTGGCCCTGTCGCTGTACGAGCACGGCGGGCTGATCATCGACGACGTGGCGGTGCCGCGCACCCGGCTGGCCGAGCTGCTCGACGACGTCGCCGAGATCTCCGCCCGCCACGGCGTGCCGGTCGGCGTGGTCGGGCATGCCGGGGACGGCAACATGCACCCCAACATCGTGGTCGACCGGGCCGATCCGGCCAGCGTCGCCGCGGGCCGCCGCGTCTTCGACGAGATCATGGAGCGCGGCCTGGCCCTGGGCGGCACCTGCACCGGCGAGCACGGCGTCGGCCTGCTCAAACGCGACTGGCTCGCGACCGAACTGGGCGAGGTCGGCGTGGACGTACACCGCGCCATCAAGGCCGCCCTGGACCCCGCCAACCTCCTCAACCCCGGCAAGGTCCTCGCCGACTGATCCGGCGGCCGACCCACCCCACTTAGCATTGACGCTGGCCTATCCAGGGGACGAATTCCGTCGAGCCGTCTCCCGGATAGGCCAGCGTCGATGCTAGGCGGTCGAGCGCGCTGGCGCGTCGGCGGAGTGCCCTCGCCTTCGTTCGGCTAGACGCTTGCGGACAGCCGCGCGGCGTCGGCGGCGGCGTCGTCCGGCATGCGCTGGGACTCGCGCTCCGCTTCGACGCGGGACAGGTACGCCGCGATCTCGGCTTCGGTGGCGGCTTCGTCCCAGCCGAGGACGGGGGCCATCAGCTCGGCGGCGCGGCGGGCGGTCTCGACGCCCCGGTGGGCGGTCTCGAACGAGATCCGGGTACGCCGGGACAGCACGTCGACCAGGCGCCGGGCACCCTCGTGGCCGACCGCGTACACCACCTCGGCGCCCAGGTGCTCCGGCGCGCCGGGCAGCGGCGCCCGCAGCGTCGGGTCGGCGTCGATCAGGGCGAGCAGTTCGGTGGTCAGCGTGCCGTAGCGCTCCAGCAGGTGCTCGATCGCCCCGGCGCTGAGTCCGTGCCGCCGGGCCAGGTCGGCCCGGTCCCGCCACATCGCCTGCCAGCCGTCGGCGCCGAGCAGCGGCAGGTCGGCCGTGCCGCTGCCGCGCACCGGCCGCAGGCGCCGGGCCGCGCGGTCGATCACGTCCTGAGCCATCACCCGGTACGTGGTGAACTTCCCGCCCGCCACCAGCAGCAGCCCCAGCAGCGGCTCGACCACGGCGTGCTCGCGCGACAGCGACGAGGTGGAGTCGGACTCGCCGGACAGCAGCGGCCGCAGTCCGGCGTACACGCCCTCGATGTCGGACTGCCCGATCGGGCGGTCCAGCACCGCGTTGACGTGCGAGAGCAGGTACTCGATGTCCTTGGCCGAGGCCGACGGGTGGGCCCGGTCCAGGGCCCAGTCGGTGTCGGTGGTGCCGATGATCCAGTGCCCGCCCCACGGGATCACGAACAGCACGCTGCTCGCGGTACGCAGGATCAGCCCGACCTCGCCCGTGATCGCGGAGCGGGGCACGACCAGGTGCACGCCCTTGGACGCCCGCACCCGGAACCCGATCTTCGCGTCGGGCAGCCACGACGACACGTCGCCGCTCCAGACACCGGTCGCCGCGACGACGGTGCGGGCGCGCACGTCGAACTCCTCGGTGCCGTCACTGACCCGTACCCCCGTGACCTCGCGGGCCTGACGCAGCAGGCCCACCGCGCGCACCCCGGTCACCACGGCCGCGCCGAGGCTGGCCGCGGTCCGGGCCACCGTCACCACGAACCGGGCGTCGTCAACCTGCCCGTCGTAGTAGCGGATCGCCCCGGCCAGGCCCTGCTCGCGCAGCGACGGGAACAGCCGCCGCGCCCCGGCCTGGGTCAGGTGCCGGTGCAGCGGCATGCCGCGCTGCCCGACCACCCCGGCGAACGCGTCGTAGAGCGCCACCCCGGCGCCGTAGTAGAGCCGGTGCCAGGCCCGGCGGGCCACTCCGGACACGCTGCGCTCCTCGGCAGGCAGCGGCACCAGGAACGGCACCGGCCGCACCAGATGCGGAGCCAGCCGGGTGGTCAGCAGGCCGCGCTCGCGCAGCGCCTCGTGCACCAGCGGAAACTCCAGCTGCTCCAGGTAGCGCAGCCCGCCGTGGATCAGCTTGGACGAGCGCGACGAGGTGCCGGCGGCGAGGTCGCTCGCCTCGATGAGCGCGACCCGCAGGCCACGCGAGGCGGCGTCCAGCGCCGCACCGGCGCCGGTCACTCCACCCCCGACGATCAGTACATCGAATTCTTCCTCGCGAAGCCTGCGCAGATCAGCGCTGCGGCGCTCGGGCGAGAGGGCGCCGGCGGCAAAGCGGGACACGCTGCGGTCACGCATCCCATCACGGTACCGTGCGGCTGTGTCCTCATACGGTGATCGAGAGGGTGTTCCGCGCAACTCGGCCGCACCCGGACCAGGCCAGGCGGGACAGCCTGGCGGCTGGCCTGCGGGAACGTGGCAGCCGCCGCAACCGTCCGCCCCCGACTCGGGCACCGGCCCTAAGATCGGCGCGGTCGTGGTCGGTCTGTGGGCGGCCTTCTTCGCCGTCGTCAGCCAGTACGGCGTCGTCTTCGTCCAGCAGGTGCTGGGACAGCTCGGCCTGGACACCCCCGGTTGGACCTGGCTCGTGCTGGCCGTCTGCGCCGCGGTCCTGGTGGGCGCCCCCGCCGCCATGCTCGCGTTCCTACCCCGACACCAGGGCGTACGGGCCACCGGCCGCGCCTTCCTCGCCGGTGCCGCGGCGCTGGCCGTCGGCTGCCTGCTGCGCCTGATCCCCGCCATGGCCAACGAGCTGTACCTGCTGGCCCTGGCCGTCGTCGCGGCCGTGGCGGCCTGGCTGCTGTCCCGCCGCCGCGCGGCCGCCCCGGGCGCGGCGGCACCGGGCGCGCTGGGCTGGGCCGTGTTCGCGGGCCTGGCGGTGCTGGTGCCGTTCCTGTGGGCGGGGGCGCTGGGCGGCTTCACCGAGACCGTCGCCGCGGTGCTGGCCGCGGCCGCCGTGGGCTGGTTCGTCGCCACGGTGCTCGGCTGGGACCTGTGGCAGCACTTCACCACCCGCGGCAAGCCGACCCTGGCGCTGGTCGGCGGGCTGGTCGCGGGCGTAGTGCTGGCACTGGTCGCGGCCGGGGTGGGCGCCACCGGGGTGCAATTGCTGACCCTGCTGGTGCTGCCGCCGCTGGGCTTCGTGGTGGCGGCGCTGGCCCCGGCCAGCCCGTTCGGTCGGGCCACCCTGGTCACCGTGGCGCTGGCCGCGTTCAGCCCGCTCGCCTTCGTCGACCCCGACGAGCTCAGCCTCAGCCTGTACGACCACGACGTCCCGTACTACGTCTTCCTCGCCGCCGCGATCGCCTGGGTGATCGCCCTGCTCCTGGGCCTGGGGTACGGCCTGGGCCTGCTGCGCACCACCCGCACCCGAACCGTCGTGGCGCCGTACGCCCCGCCTCCGCCGGACCGGGTACCGGACCAGCCGACCGCGCCGCCCGCCTACCCGACTGCCGGCCTCCCGCTGGGTGCCGACGCGGGCACCCCGTGGGATCCCCAGCCGCGCCCGTTCGTGGACCGGCTCACGCTGCTCCCGCGCACCGGCGGCCGGGCGCTGTCCGCCGCTCTGGCCACCGTCCTGGGCCTCGGCGCCGCCGTCTTCTACCTGGCCGGCGGGCAGCCCGGTCTCTACGGCGACCAGCTGTTCGTGGTGCTCAAGGACCAGGCGCCGCTGACGGGTCTGCCCACCACCACCGGCGTCGGGCCGGGCCGCGACGCCCGGGTCGCCGCCGTCTACCACCGGCTGGTCGAGCACGCCGAGCGCACCCAGGCCCCGCTGCGGGCCGAGCTGGACCGCTGGCACCTCGACTATCAGCCGTACTACCTCGTCAACGCGCTCCGGGTGAACGGCGGACCCGAGCTGAAGGCGTGGCTGGAGACGCGCGACGACGTCGACCGGGTGCTGGTCGACCAGCGGCTGCGCCCGCTGCCCAAGCAGATCGGCGTCAGCCACGGCACCCAGTCCCAGCCCCCGGCCCAGGCCCAGTGGAACCTACGCCAGATCGGCGCCCCCGACCTGTGGAAACGCGGCGTCACCGGCGAGGGCATCGTGGTCGGCGGGTCGGACTCCGGGGTGGACGGCACGCACCCGGCGCTGGCCGCGCAGTATCGCGGCGGCGACGACTCCTGGTACGACCCGTGGTCGGGCAGCACCAGCCCGACCGACCACAACGGCCACGGCACGCACACCATGGCGACCGCCGTCGGCCGGGAGAACGTCGGCGTCGCGCCGGGCGCCCAGTGGATCGGCTGCGTGAACCTGGAACGCAACATGAGCAGCCCGTCCTTCTACCTGGACTGCATGCAGTTCATGCTCGCGCCGTTCCCGCACGGCGGCGACCCGTTCAAGGACGGCCGCCCGGCCCGCGCCCCGCACGTGCTGACCAACTCCTGGGGCTGCCCGCCGATCGAGGGCTGCGACCAGACGGTGCTGCGTCCGGCCACGTCCGCGCTGGCCGCGGCCGGGATCGCGTTCGTGGCCGCGGCGGGCAACACCGGCCCGCGCTGCGGCTCGCTGGACACCCCGCCCGCCACCGACCCGGAGTCGATCACCATCGCGGCGACGGACGAGCAGCGGCGGGTCACCGAGTTCTCCAGCCGGGGCCCGGCCGACGGCAAGCCCGACCTGGCCGCACCCGGCGACGAGGTGCTGTCGGCGATGCCGGGCAACACGTACGCGAAGCTCAGCGGCACGTCGATGGCGACCCCGCACGTCGCGGGCGTGATCGCGCTGCTGTGGTCGGCGCACCCCGAACTGGTCGGCGACCTGGCCGCCACGGAGCGGCTGCTGCGAAGCACCGCCAAGCCGCCCGCGGCAGGCGCGCAGCCGGGCTGCGGAACGGAGGCGGACCGGGCCGGTGCCGGCATCGTCAACGCGGCGGACGCCGTGACCGCGGCAGCGGGGTAGCCTTGACCGTCATGATCGGCCCGTACGAGCCGCATCACCGCGCCGCCGTCACCGGCCTGCTGCAGCGGTCGCTGCTGCCCGAGGACGCGGCCGAGGCGGCCGAGATCGTCGACCTGCTGGCCGGCTCGACCGGATTCGTCGCGATCGACGGCGACGCCCCCGACGGCGAGGTCGTCGGGGTGGCGCTGGCCAGCCCCGGCCATCACGATCCGACGGTCGGCCACCTGGACCTGCTCGCGGTCGACCCGGGCCACCGCCGCCACGGCCACGCCCGCGCCCTGGTCGCGGCGGTGGAGGAGCTGCTGCGGGAGCGCGGACTGACCGCCGTCCAGGTCAGCGGCAACGCCCCGACGCACGCCTGGCCCGGTGTCGACGTGCGCTACACCCCGGCCCTGTGCGCGCTGGGCGCCCTCGGATACGTCCACGACCGCACCGCCTGGAACATGACGGCCGAGCTGGTCGAGGGCTCGCCCGCGCTGCGGGAGACCCGGGCGGCGCAGGAGCGGCTGGCCGAGTCGCACGTGGTGGTACGCGAGGCGACCCCCGCCGACCTGCCCGAGCTGCTGCCGGTGATCGCCGCCGAGTGGGGCGCGGCCTGGGTGGCCGAGGTCGAACGGGCGGTGGCCGGGCACGGCGGCTGCCACCTGGCCATCCGCGACGGAGCTCCGGTCGGCTTCGCGGCCTGGGGCGGCTGCCGTCCGAGCTGGTTCGGCCCGATGGGCACCCTGCCCGCCGCGGCCGGGCTGGGCATCGGCGGCATGCTGCTGCGGCGCTGCCTGCGCGACCAGGCCGACCGCGGGCTGCGGCGGGTGCAGATCGGATGGGTGGGGCCGGTGAGCTTCTACTCCAGCGCCGCAGACGCCGTGGTCGAGCGAGTCTTCTTCCTCCTCACCAAGCCGCTCTGAGGAAAGGAAGGGCACCTTCGTCGGCTCGCGTCGGCGAGCCGGGCGGATACTCTGCTCGCTTTATGTAGAAGAAGGGCACCTTCTTAACCCGACGGCCAGCTGGTGCGCGGTTCGCACTATTTTTCGTGTTCAGTGATGGTTCGGCGGAACGCTGCGCGACGATGAGGGCGTGGCAGCCACGTCGTCAGTACCAGGCAATGCCGAGCAGTCGCACGGCGCCGCGATCCTGGTGTCGACAGCGGCAGCGGTGGGCGGCTTCCTCTTCGGATACGACACCGCGGTCATCAATGGCACCGTGGACGCGCTGCGCCAGACCTTCCAGCTCAACTCCGTCGTCCTGGGCCTGGTCGTCTCTGCGGCCCTGCTCGGCTGCGCGGTCGGCGCCTGGTTCGCCGGGCCGCTGGCCGACCGGCTCGGCCGGGTGCGGGTCATGCTCATCGCCGCGGCGCTGTTCATCGTGAGCTCGATCGGCTCGGCGGTCGCCTTCGCCGCCTGGGACCTGACCCTCTGGCGGATCATCGGCGGCCTCGGCGTCGGCGCAGCCAGCGTCATCGCACCGGCGTACATCGCCGAGGTGTCCCCGGCGCACATGCGCGGGCGGCTCGGTTCGCTGCAGCAGTTGGCCATCGTCAGCGGCATCTTCGTCGCCCTGCTCGTCGACTACCTGCTCGCCGACGTCGCGGGCGGCGCGATGGAGTCCGTGCCGTGGGGCGGCGCGGCCTGGCGGTGG
Organism: Catellatospora tritici; assembly: GCF_019083965.1. Lineage (GTDB taxonomy): Bacteria > Actinomycetota > Actinomycetes > Mycobacteriales > Micromonosporaceae > Catellatospora > Catellatospora tritici. The sequence continues at coordinate 60,272 of NZ_JAHRCY010000024.1, read as the reverse complement.
ATGTTCGCCTCCGCCGCCATCCCCGCGGTGATCTACGCCGTGCTGGCGCTGCAGATCCCCGAGTCCCCGCGCTACCTGGTACGGCGCGGCCGCCTGGAGGAGGCACGCAGGGTCATCAAGCGGCTGATCGGCGGCGACGTCGACCAGCGGATCGACGACATCCAGCGCACCGTGAGCCGGCCCGGGGAGAAGGTGCACCTGTCCGATCTCAGGGGCCCGCGCCTGGGCCTGCTGCCGATCGTCTGGGTCGGCATCCTGCTCTCGGTGTTCCAGCAGTTCGTCGGCATCAACGTGATCTTCTACTACTCGTCGGCGCTGTGGGCCTCGGTGGGCTTCAGCGAATCGAACTCGCTGCTGATCACAGTGATCACCAGTATCACCAACATCCTGACCACCCTCATCGCGATCGCCCTGGTCGACCGGGTCGGCCGCAAGCCGCTGCTGCTCGTCGGCGCCGCGGGCATGGTGGTCACGCTCGGCACGATGGCCTGGTGCTTCTCCACCGCGACGCAGACGCTCAACGCCGCGGGCGAGTCGGTGACCACGCTCAGCCCCGCCGTCGGCAAGGTCGCCCTGGTGGCGGCCAACCTCTACGTCGTCGCCTTCGGTATGAGCTGGGGCCCGGTCGTCTGGGTGCTGCTCGGCGAGATGTTCAACAACACGATCCGCGCTACCGCGCTGGCCGTGGCCGCCGCCGCGCAGTGGGTCGCCAACTGGCTCATCAGCACCACGTTCCCGGCCCTGGCCAACATCGGCCTGAGCTTCGCGTACGGCCTCTACTGCCTGTTCGCGCTGCTGGCCTTCATCTTCGTCTGGAAAGCGGTACGCGAGACCAGAGGCCGCGAGCTCGAGACCATGTGAGCCGAAACGGAGGGAGCCCCGGCCGATGGCCGGGGCTCCCTCGTCACATCAGTGACGGACCTGATCCTCAGGGGATCAGAAGTCCATCTCGCCGCCGCCGGGGCCCGCCGGGGCGGCCGCGGCCTTCTCCGGCTTGTCGGCCACGACAGCCTCGGTGGTGAGGAACAGGGCCGCGATCGAGGCCGCGTTCTGCAGCGCCGAGCGGGTCACCTTGGCGGGGTCGATGATGCCGGCCTTGAGCAGGTCGACGTACTCACCGGTCGCGGCGTTGAGGCCCCAGCCCGGCTCCATGTTGCGCACCTTCTCCGACACGACGCCACCCTCGAGGCCCGCGTTGACGGCGATCTGCCGCAGCGGGGCGTCGAGCGCGACCCGGACGATGTTGGCACCGGTGGCCTCGTCGCCGCTCAGGTCGAGCTTGTCGAACGCGGTCTTGCCAGCCTGCACGAGCGCCACGCCGCCACCGGCGACGATGCCCTCCTCGACGGCCGCCTTCGCGTTGCGAACGGCGTCCTCGATGCGGTGCTTGCGCTCCTTGAGCTCGACCTCGGTGGCCGCGCCGACCTTGATCACCGCGACGCCGCCGGCCAGCTTGGCCAGGCGCTCCTGCAGCTTCTCGCGGTCGTAGTCGGAGTCCGACTTCTCGATCTCGGCGCGGATCTGGTTCACCCGGCCGTTGATCTGCTCGGCGTCACCGGCGCCGTCGACGATGGTGGTCTCGTCCTTGGTCACCACGACCTTGCGGGCGCGGCCCAGCATGTCGAGGCCGGTGCTGTCGAGCTTGAGGCCGACCTCCTCGGACACGACCTGGCCGCCGGCCAGGATCGCGATGTCCTGCAGCATCGCCTTGCGGCGGTCGCCGAAGCCCGGGGCCTTGACGGCGACGGACTTGAAGGTGCCACGGATCTTGTTGACGATCAGGGTGGCGAGCGCCTCACCCTCGACGTCCTCGGCGATGATCAGCAGCGGCTTGCCGCTCTGCATGACCTTCTCGAGGATCGGCAGCATGTCCTTGACGTTGGAGATCTTGCCGTTCACGATCAGCAGGTAGGGGTCCTCCAGGACCGCCTCCATGCGCTCGGGGTCGGTGATGAAGTACGCCGAGTTGAAGCCCTTGTCGAAGCGCATACCCTCGGTGAGCTCGAGCTCGAGGCCGAAGGTGTTGCTCTCCTCGACGGTGATGACGCCTTCCTTGCCGACCTTGTCCATCGCCTCGGCGATGATCTCGCCGACGGTGGTGTCAGCGGCGGAGATCGAGGCGGTGGAGGCGATCTGCTCCTTGGTCTCGACGTCCTTGGCGAGCTTCGACAGCTCCTCGGCCACCGAGCCGACGGCGGCCTCGATGCCCCGCTTCAGGGCCATCGGGTTCGCACCGGCGGCGACGTTGCGCAGACCCTCGCGGACCAGCGCCTGAGCCAGGACGGTCGCCGTCGTGGTGCCGTCACCGGCCACGTCGTCGGTCTTCTTGGCGACCTCCTTGACCAGCTCAGCGCCGATCTTCTCGTACGGGTCCTCGAGCTCGATCTCCTTGGCGATGCTCACACCATCGTTGGTGATGGTGGGGGCGCCCCACTTCTTCTCGAGCACGACATTGCGACCCTTGGGGCCGAGCGTCACCTTCACGGCGTCAGCGAGGATGTTCATGCCCCGCTCGAGGCCGCGGCGCGCCTCCTCGTCGAACGCGATAATCTTGGCCATAACGGCGTTGTCCTCCTGGACAAAATCCGAGGTCGGACGGCTGGCCCGCGACGACCGACTGCCACCATTCAGCAGCCCCGCCGGTCCGACTCTTGGTTTCGTTTTGGCACTCACCGTAGGAGAGTGCCAATCACCTGTTTAGCACTCTCGCACCCCGAGTGCAAGCGAACCGTCGAATGATCACAGGCGTTCGCCCGTCCGACACATCGAAAGCCGTTCACGTTCACCGCCCGCCGCGCGGCGGGACCGGTCAGCCGAGTTCGGCGGCGAGCAGTGCGGTGCGCACCCGGTTGTCCTCGAACGCACGAGCCTCGGCGTACGAGATCAGGATGCCGCTGAACTCGACCAGCGTCAGGGGCAGGGAGACCAGCCCGACCAGCAGGGTGATCCCCAGATCGGGCACCCCGTAGGGCAGCGTCTCGTCGAGGTGCGCCGTCACCACCAGCACGGCCAGCACCGGCTCGATCACCGCGCCCGCGAGCAGCAGCAGCCCGATCAGCGAGAGCCGGCCGAGGGTGCGCCCGAACCGCTCGTGGGTCAGCGTGCGCGACCGGCTCATCGGCCGCCTGCGCTCGAACAGGTACGCCGGGCCAAGCAACGCCACCGAGAAGAACAGGTACGCCGACAGCAGCAGCGCGGGCAGCAGGCCGAAGTAGCTGCCGATCTGCGCGAAACAAGAGACGGCCAGCACGCCGACACCGCCGACCACCAGATAGGCCAGCAGGTGCCAGACGGTGAGCCCGACGAACCGGCGCAGGCCGAACCGCAGCGCCGCCCCGAAGGTGACCGTCTGGTGGTCGGCCTGCCGGACCGCGACGTACGTGGCGGCGGCGTATCCGAACATGCGCACCGTCACGACCACCAGCGAGTAGACGAGCAGTGCCGTGAGCGCCGCGGCCAGCAGCGAGGCGCTGTCGCGTACCAGCATCGTCACGTCGGTCGCCTGCAGGCCCGCCACGCCGAGCACGACCATGAGCTTGAACAGCAGCGTCGGCAGCAGCTGGGTCAACGCGAAGATCGCCAGCAGCAGCGGCCAGCCGCGACGCAGCACTCCGCCGAGGCGGTGCATCCAGCCCGCGATGCCCTGCGCGTCCGGGTTCACCAGTGGATCGTCATCGGGCCCGGTCGGCGGCGCCGCCTGCGCGAACGCGTCGTCGGGCGGCAGGAACCCGGCGGTGATCGGCGCGTACGCGGAAGGGTCGTAGGGGCCGAGCGAGGGCTGTGCCATGTGACTGCTCCAGGCGAGGGGGTTCGGGGCGGCGCCAGTCTCGCACGCACGCGAGACCGGCGCCGCCCCGTCGCCTGCTCCGATCAGTTGAGTTCGGAGACCAGTCGGGCCGTGTTGGCGCCCTCGTGCCCACGCTGCTCGGTGTAGGTCACCAGGATCCCGGCGAACTGCACCATCGTGATCGGAAGCTGCAGGATCGTGGTCAGCAACGCCGCGATGATCGCGCCGACACCGAGGCTGAGCGCCTGGGCCATGTCGGAGTTGTCGCCGGTCAGGGCGCCGACGCCGCCGCCGAACACCGTCTGCACGATCGACTCGACGATGTTGGTGAAGATCGAGCCGACGATCAGCGCGACCAGCACCAGCGCGAGACGGCCGAGCACCCGGCCGAGGTTGCGGTTGAAGATCTCGGCCGAGCGCCCGATCGGCCGCGCCCGCTCGAACAGGAAGATCGGACCGACCAGGGCCAGCGCGGGCAGGACGTAGAGCACGGGCAGCAAGCACGCCATCGCGGCCACGCCGATGAGGATCCAGGCGAGCAGCTGCCAGCCGAACAGGCCCGGACTGCGCCGGAATCCGTAACCGAGCGCCTCGCCGAACCGCACCGGGATCCCCGCGGCCTCGCGAGTGGCGGCGTAGGTGGCGGCGGCGTAGCCCGCCAGCTGGATCCACCACGAGAGGAGGCCCACCACGAAGGCGCCGAGGATCACCGCGGCGAACACGCCGCCGTCGAACGGCAGCTCACCGCGCTGGGACGAGGTGTTGTACGTGGACAGCTTCGACAGCATGCTCGCCGCGAAGCCGGCCGCCAGCACACCGAGCGCGAGGGTGAAGAGCAGGCCGGGCAGCACGTGCGTCACGGCGAAGATTCCGCCGACCGACTTCCAGCTGCGCTTGATCACCCCGCCCACGCGGTCGAACCAGCCGCTGACGCCCATCCCGGGCGGCGGGACCAGCGGGTCGGTGTAAGGGTCGTAGTCGGCCCCGGTGATCGGCTGAACCGGAGGCAGGAAGCCCTGCGGCAGGTATGCGGCGGGCAGGTTGGGGTCGTACGGATCCGGGGCCTGGTAGGTCATCACTGCTCCATCGAGGGGTTGAGAACTGGCAGTGTGCCAGATCCCGTCGAGGCACGCTGACCTGGTGTTCTTCCGGAAACCGAAAAGCCCTGATCCGGGGGGATCAGGGCTTTTCCAGCGTCTCTCAAGCCTTGTTGGCCGAGCGGTCAGGCGATGACCCGAACCTTCTCCGCCTGGGGGCCCTTCTGGCCCTGTGCGATCTCGAACTCAACGCGCTGACCGTCGTCGAGCGCCTTGTAGCCGTCCATCTCGATCGCGGAGAAGTGGACGAACACGTCCTGCCCTCCGTCGACCGCGATGAAGCCGTAGCCCTTCTCGCTGTTGAACCACTTGACGGTGCCCTGTGCCACGGTGCACTTCCTCACTTCTGTAAAGCTGGGTCGCCGTTCAGGCCGACCCGCGGCTGGGTGTTGTCAGCCGTCCTCGCACGCTACACGAGCACCCGCACCCTCGGACAGCCCCAAAACGGACCTGTAGCGCTCCCATTACAGTTCGACAGTCGGCAATCTGACCAAGAGCACGCTCTCCGGCGTGACCGGGGAAGTCATCCTACGGTTGGGTGAATTGTGAAACGCCATGGTCGCCATGCCCGACGCGGCGGCAAACCAGGAACGTTGATGCCTCTGGCCCTCGCCGTGATGTGTGCGGCGGGCCTGTTCATCGCCGGCGGTGCCGCGCGAGGCATGCAGTTCTTCAACGGTCTGGTCCACCGGGTCGCCCCGAACCTGAACCTGCCGCTGCCACTGCCGCGCGAGTTGCCCCGGGTCGAACTGGCCACCGAGGGGTTCGCCAGCTGGGCCATGCTCAACCGCCGCACCGGGGCCATGGCCGGTTCGACCAACCTGGACGCGCCCAGCGACACGATGTCACTGGTCAAGGTATGGCTGGCCGCCGACTTCCTGCGCCGCAACGAAACCCCGGACCAGGCCAGCCTCGATCGCATCACGGTGATGATCCGCGACTCGGACAACCGGGCGGCCGACGCCTTCTACGCGCGCAACGGCGGCCCGGAGGGGATCGCCCGCATGGTCGACGTCTGCGGCCTGACCGACTCCGCGCCGTTCGAGCAGCCCTGGTGGTCGAACACGATCGTGTCGGCCCGGGACGTGGCGCGGCTGGGTGCCTGCGTCGCCGACGGGCGCGCCGCGGGCCCGATCTGGACCGAGTGGCTGCTCGACGTGATGCGCTCGGTGCAGGGGACGGGCGACTTCGGGCCGCGGTCGGCGTTCCCGGTGGGGACCGCGGCGCACATCGCCATCAAGAACGGCTGGCTGCTGCGTACGGAGGACAAGCTGTGGCATATGTCGTGCCTGGCCGTGACGGACGACTGGAGCATCGGCGTGCTGCTGCGATATCCGTCCTGGTTGGGCTTCGAGCACGGCACCCGGCTGTGCCAGTCCGTCGCCGAACAGCTCATGCCCGCCCTGGTCTCCCGCTGACCGGCGGCGGGCCTCAAGAAGGGCACCTTCCGCAACGCGAAGCGAGCCGAGCTGCTGCTCGTCCCGCTTCGCGGGTCGACGAAGGTGCCCTTCCTCACCCCGCGGCTAGGCGGGGCGGCGGGACTGGACGGTACGGAAACGCGAGGCGACGAAGGCACCGTCGGTCAGCGCCGCGTTCGCGGCCGGGTTCGCGCCCGAGGCGTGGAAGTCGGAGAACGCGGCCGACTGGTTCACGAAGATCCCGCCGGTCAGGTTCGCCGACAGGTGCACGCCGACCTCGAGCGCGGCCAGCTCGACCGCGTCGAGCACCGACTCGTCGGTGCTGTACACGGCGGCGGTGATGGCGCCCTTGGCGCCGACCGTCTCCCGGAAGACGTCGATGCTGGCCGCGGTGGAGGCGGTGGGCACGGCGAAGGTCACCGGGCCGAAGCACTCCGCGGCGTAACCGTCGGTCGCCGTCACGATCATGGGGGTACGGCACACCGCCCGCGGATACGCCGGGTGGGCCAGCTCGGCCGAGTCGAGCACCACGTCACCGAGCTTGCGGGCGCCGTCCATCCGCTCCAGCACCGCGTCGTTGACGATCGCGCCGGTCAGCTCGACCGCCTTGGCCGGGTCGCCGGTGATCGCGCGCACCGCGTCGGCCACCCCGGCCACGACCTCGTCGAAGCTCTTGTGCCCGGCCTCGGTCTCGATCCCGGCTGCCGGGATGAGCAGGTTCTGCGGCGTGGTGCACATCTGGCCGCTGTACAGCGTCAGCGAGAAGGCCAGGTTGCGGCACATGCCCGCGAAGTCGTCGGTCGAGTCGACGACGACCGTGTTCACGCCCGCCTTCTCCGTGTACACCTGCGCCTGCCTGGCGTTGGCCTCCAGCCAGTCACCGAACCCCGTCGACCCCGTGAAGTCGATGATCCTGACCTCCGGCCGCAGCGCCAGCTCTGCGGCGACCGGATTGTCCCGGGTGTCGACCGCCAGCTGCACCGTGTTCGGGTCGAGCCCGGCCTCGGCCAGCACCTCACGCGCCACCTGCACCGTGATCGCCAGCGGCAGCACCGCGCCCGGATGCGGCTTGACCAGCACCGGGTTGCCCGTGATCAGCGAGGCGAACAGTCCCGGCCACGAGTTCCAGGTCGGGAACGTGTTGCACCCGATCACGAGCCCGATCCCGCGCGGCACCACGTGATACGTCTTGGCCAGCGTGTCGGCCTTCTTCGTCCACACCACCGACGACACCTGGCGGGTCTGCTCGGCGTAGCCGTACGCGATCGCCTCCAGCGCCCGGTCGAGGGCGTGCGGGCCACCGGCCTGGAAGGCCATCACGAACGGCTGGCCGGTGGTCGCGTGCACCGCGTTCGCCAGCTCGAACACCCGCTTGTGCAGCCGGGCCAGGATCTCCAGGCAGACACCGGCGCGCACGCGCGGGCCCGCGTCGCGCCACGAGGGCAGCGCCGCGGCGGCGTCGGCGATCAGGGCGTCCACGCTCGTACGCGGATAGCGCACGTCCAGCGCGACGCCGAACGGCGACTGCTCCGGCGCGATCCACTCCTCAGCGGGCTGGTCCAGCGGGAAGTCCTTGCCCAGCAGCGCCTCGAAGGCGGCCTTGCCGTCGGCGGCGGCGGTCTCGCCGTACACCTTCGGGCTGGGCGACTCGGGGTAGGCCGACCAGTAGCCGCGCTCGGTGATCGCCCGTAGCGCGCCGGTCAGCAACTCCTCATGGGTGGCGAAGAGGTCGGTGGCGGTAGCAGTCATGCCTGCCATCATGCCCGACGGGGTGAGCCAGGCCACCATCCCGTCAGCATTTATGCGCCTTGAAGTCGTCGTCGACCTCGATGTACGCGTGCGAGACGTAGATGCCCTCACCCACCCTGTCCCACAGGTCGGTGCTGCGTACCGTCCCGTCGACCTTGTCCCCGCGCACCTGACACCGGATCGGCACCTGCGCGTGCTCGGCCGCCCCGCCCCGCAGCGCCGCGCCCAGCCGCGGACCCGACCGCACCCGCAGCGGCTCGCCCTTCGGCGTGTCCACCGTGCCCCGGTCCCCCTCCCCCGTCCACAGGAAGGTGACGTCCACCCAGTCGTTGCGATCCAGCCCCAGCCCGTCCCAGAACGCCCCGTCGGCGATGTCGATCCCAGCCGGGTTGCTCACCTTCCGCCCCGACTCGTCCTTGCCCTTGTGATACCCGTCCTCGTATGCCGCCTGCGCCTCGGGCTTGCCCCGGGGCAGGTCGTCCCACGAGTGCCGCTCCTCGGCCCAGTAGTCGTCCATGGTGTTCCACGGGCCGACGTCCCACACGGGCAGGAACACGCAGCGGTTGTTGCCCTCGTGGCAGACCCGGACGCTGCGGTCCCCCTCGCCCTTGTCGGACAGGCCGCGCCATGAGGGCAGCGCCGCGAACCAGTCGCGGTTGGTGATGGCGTGACCGTTGGCGGTCTGCCAGCCGACCAGGCCCTCGCGGGTGGCGAAGACGCGGGCGGTAAGGGTGCCGCCCGCCTGCGGCGAGCGGGCGTGGGCGACGGCGGTGGTCACGGCGGCGATCGTCAACGCCGGCACCACGGTGACCACGGTGAACAGGGATACGAGCAGTCGCGGCCTCATAACCGCGCAACGATCATGGCCGCAACCCGGACATCATCCCTTTCGCCGCTTTTACCCCATTCATCCGGTCACTCTTCAAGATCGAGCCAAGTTGCCGGGCAATCGGGCGAAAGGGCGCCCAAGATACGCACAAGTGCCCGGCAACTTGACCCGATCTTGGGGGGTCAGAGTTCGCGTTGCCAGTTTTGGGCGGCGCACATGGGGCGGAAGCCCAGCTGTTCGTTGATCGCGATCATGTACGAGTTCTCCGCCGCGTTGAACGTGTCGATCACCTCGACCCGGGGCGCCTCGGCGCGGAACAGACGCAGGTTCTCCAGCTTGACCAGGGTGCCCAGCCGGTGGCCGCGGTGGTCGGGGTCCACGATGGTGATCTGCTGCCAGGCGTGCCACGGGAGCTCGTCGTACGCGGTGATGGCCGTGAACGCGGCGAGCTGCCCCGTCTGCTCGTGCACCGCGCCGGTGCGCCACGTCATCCGGCCCCGGTCGCGCTCCACCTGCTCGATCCGGCGCATCCGCGCGGTGTCGGCCAGCTCCGGTTCCACCTGCAGATCGCCCATGGGCGCGTCGGTGACCAGGCGCGAATCCAGATACGCCATTCCCTCGATCAGGTCGTCGGGGGTGTCGTCGCGCCACTGCACCAGGCGGTAGCCCTCGGCCTTCGCCTGAGCCGACACCAGCAGGTCCGCCAGCACCGCCTCGTCCACCGACGCCAGCTCCAACCGCCGCTGCACCTCCGGCAGCGTGCTGCTGAACCCCATCGCCGCGCCGAACGCCGACCCGGCCTCGTCCCGCGCGGGCAGGCCCGGCAGGGACAGCGTGCTGTGCGACATCAGCACGGTACGGGCGTTGTCCGCCGCCACCGACCGCACGAAGTCCAGCAGCTGCCGCCCGATGCCCTGCCTGCGAAAACGCGGGTCCACCTCGAGGCTGAAGAACAGGTTCTTCAGGTTGTCCTCGGTCGGCAGGTTGATGTCCACCCGGCCGACGGGCTCGCCGTCACGCAACGCGACGTGCCAGAGGTTGCGCCGGCCGGGGAACTCGTGCGCGAGCATCAGTCGCACCGAACGGGGCGTCATCGGTGGGAAATGCGGTACCTCATGTTTTCGTACCTGTTCGGTCACGTGGAACCATTGCTCGATCGAGGTCGAGTCGTCAGCGGTGAGCCTGGTGATGGTGAGCGTCATGCCCGCCAGGGTGCCCGGCCGCCCCGGCCGCCGCATCCGGTTTTCCCCGCCGCCCGGCCCGGCGCGTGGCGTTCGCAGTGCCACGCGCCCGTTCGACCGGCGGCCCGGCCGAGGCTCAGCCCAGCAGGCCCGCCTCGCGCGCCGCCTTCAGCGAAGGCTTCACCCGATAGGTCGGGCCGACCAGCTCGGCGACCGCGTCCAGGGTCTTGAGGCCCTCGCCGGTGTTGTAGACGACCGTCTCCAGCGTCGGGTCGAGCTTGCCCGAGGCGACCAGCTTGGCGGTGACGGCGGTGGTGACGCCACCCGCGGTCTCGGCGAACACGCCGGTGGTGCGGGCCAGCAGCCGGATCGCGTCGCGGATCTCGTCGTCGGAGGCGTAGTCCATCCAGCCGCCGGTGCGGCGCACGGCCTCCAGGGCGTATAGCCCCGCGGCCGGGTCGCCGATGTTGAGCGACTTGGCGATGCCCGTCGGCTTCACGGGAGTGATCACGTCGGTGTTCGCGTGCAGTGCGGTCGCGATCGGGTTGCAGCCTGCCGACTGGGCGCCGAACACCTTCCAGCCACCCTCCGGCGCCACCGCCAGACCGGCCTCGACCAGCTCCTGGAACGCCTTGTCCACCTTGGTCAGCAGCTCGCCGGAGGCCATCGGGATGACCACCTGGGCCGGGATGCGCCAGCCGAGCTGCTCGGCCACCTCGTAGCCCAGCGTCTTGGAACCCTCGGCGTAGAACGGACGCACGTTCACGTTGACGAACGCGGTGTCCTCGAAGTCGTCGGTCTCGACCAGCTCCGAGCACAGGCGGTTCACGTCGTCGTACGACCCCTCGATGGCGACCAGGTCACCGCCGTACACGGCAGTGGTAATGATCTTGCCCTGCTCCAGGTCGTATGGGATGAAGACGATCGAGGGCACGCCGGCGCGGGCCGCGTGCGCGGCGACGGAGTTGGCCAGGTTGCCGGTGGAGGCGCAGGCGTAGCGGGTGAAGCCGAGCGCCTTGGCGGCGGTCAGGGCCACCGACACCACGCGGTCCTTGAACGAGTGGGTCGGGTTGGCCGAATCGTCCTTCACCCACAGCGGCGCGCGCAGGCCGATCTCGGCGGCCAGGGCGTCGGCGCGGACCAGCGGGGTCAGGCCCGGGTCCAGGGTCACCCGGTCGGCCTCGTGCTGTCCGACCGGCAGCAGCCCGGCGTAGCGCCAGATGTTCTGCGGACCGGCCTGGATCTGGGCCCGGGTCACCTTGGCCAGCGCGTCGGCGTCGTACCAGACTTCCAGCGGGCCGAAACACTCGTAACAGGCGTGCTGGGCGGCGAGGGGGAAGCGGGCACCGCAACCACGACACTCGAGACCGCGAGCGGGAGAGTCGACGCCAAGGGGCGAGATGACGGAAGTCGTCACGAGGATGTCCTCTCATCTTCCCGACGTCGCCACCGTGGCGCGCCGGACGGAGTTGGCACCTGCCATCGATGGTGGTTGCCGGAGCGTCGTCGGGCCGTGTCCCTCAGCTCCTCTGGATGAGGTATTCAGTTGTGATTCGTAGTTAATCAGAACCGGATCAGGCCGGGCCAGCGTTCCCAGGGGATGAGACCTACGCCTCACCCCCTGGGAGTACAGATCACTTCGACTTGGCGGCCTTGTCCTTGACCACGTCCCGGATCGCCTTGGCGTCGGCGATCGCCGCCTTGAGCGCGGTCCGCGCGTCGTGCACCTTGCCCCGGGCCGCCTGCGTCTTCGCCTTGATCGCATCGGCGTCGGGGCCGGGCTGGACCGCCAGCAGCGCGTCGGCGACCCCGCTCACGGCCGCCTCAGCCTTGTCGAGCTGCGACTTCATGTCGGCCAGCTTCGCCTCGGCGTCGCCGACGTCCTTGCCGCCGGCCTTGGCCGCCTCGATCGCCTTGGCCAACTTGTCGTACGCGGTACGGAGCCGGGCCACCGCCGCGGTCTCCACGTCCGCCGCCACCGCCAGGTGCACCTGCTTCTGCACCAGCATGTACACGCGGTAGTCCTCGACCATGCTGCGCGAGTCGGCCTTGATCGCCTCGAGCGTGGTCTCGCCCGCGACCTTCGTCTTCAGCTCGGTCAGCCCGGCGATGTCCTTCTCGATGATCGCCTTGAGTGCGGCCTGGTGCCCGTCGGACAGCCGCGCCGCGCTGTTGATCGCCACCCCGTTGGCGCGCAGTACTGCCAAGCGGCCGTCGATCCGCGCGGTGACCAGCTTCTTGGCCGCGTCGACGGTGGTCGCCCGGTCCGACCGCACGACGCTGGTCGGTGCCGCCGCCTGCGCGGGCAGGGCCGCGGTCAGGCCGAAGGTGGCCGCGACCAGTCCGGCGGCCGCGAGACGGCCCACCAGGAACAGGCGGCCGGTACTGGTGCGCTTGTCAGTCCGCATCGCTGGGGCTCTCCTCTGCCTTCGTCAGTTGCCCGTCCAGCTCGGCGAGCATCTTGTCGATCTCGCTGAGATCGGTGTCGGTCGGTGCGGCGGCCGCCGCGGGATCGGCGGCGTTCTTCGCCGGGGCGGGGGTGGTGACAGTCGTGCCGCCCTTGTCGGCTGGGGCTCCGGCACCGTCCCGCCCACCGCCGCCGCGGCACCCGGTCAGCGCCACGCCGACCATCACGGCGAGCGCCGTCATTGCGAGCACACGTTTCATGAGGAGAACCCTGACAACCGCTCGTCAGGACCGGACCCCCCGCAATGTAAGCGTCACGTCAGGGCCGCCCCGCCCTGGCGCCTCGGCGACCGCGCCCGCGCCCCGCGCCCCGCGCCCCGCGCCCACCTAGCATCGACGCTGGCCTATCCAGAGGAGGAATTTCGGAGAATCGTCCTCCAGATAGGCCAGCGTCAATGTAAACCGGGTTGTGCGGAGTGCCCCGGCGGCCCCGAGCGGTCAGCTCACCACGTCCTTGCGGGAGAAGCGCCAGAAGGCCAGCCCCCAGAAGACCGCCGCGTACGAGATGGCCGAGATCGCGCCCTTGATCACGTCGTCGAACTGCATCGGGGTGGTCAGTAGCCCGAGGTACGCCTGGGAGAAGTGGGTGGGCAGGAAGTTGCGCAGCGTGCCCAGCGCGGTGATCTGGTCGAGGATGCTCGACACGATGTAGAGCAGCACCGCACCGCCGACCGCTCCCAGCGGCGCGTCCGTCAGCACCGACAGCAGGAACGCCAGCCCGGCCACGACCAGCAGCGTCAGCCCCAGGTACCCGGCGATGGACAGCAGCCGCAGCACGCCCTCCCCGGCGGGCACCTCGGCGGCGATACCCGACTGCAGCGGGTGCCAGCCGTAGCGCAGCGTGCCGAGCGCGAGGGCGGTGCCCACCAGCAGCGCGATCGCCAGGGCGGAGTAGCTGAGCGCGACGCCCAGCTTCACGCCGAGCAGGCGGGCGCGCGGCACCGGCACGGCGAGCAGATAGCGCAGGCTGCCCCAGCTCGCCTCGGACGCGACCGTGTCGCCGTGGAACAGCGCCACGACCACGACCAGCAGGAAGCTCGCGGACACGAACACGGTGAACAGGGCGAAGTTGAGCCCGCCCGACACGGCCACGTCCACCAGCTGCGAGAACTGGCCCCGGCCGTTACGCCCGTCGTCGTCGCCGCTGCCCAGCTCGAACGCGATCAGCAGGATCACCGGCAGTAGCACCATGAACCCGAGCGCGAGCTGCGTACGCCGTCGGCGCCACTGCCGCTGGAACTCGGTGGCGTAGGTCAGCGTCCGGCTCGGCCGGTAGTCGACGGCGGCGCCGTCGGTGCGGGTCGTCTCAGCGGTCGTGCTCATCGGTCTCCACTCCCTGCCGTCGACTCGCCCACCAGCGCCAGGAACGCGTCCTCCAGGCGCCGCCGCGGCGTCACCCGGTCGACGCCGACTCCGGCCTTGACCAGCGCCGTCACCGCGTCGGTGCGGCTCACGTCGCCGAGGTCGACGACCAGCGTCCGCTCCCCGTCCACCGCGTACCCGGCGACGCCGTCGAGGCGGTCCAGGGTGCGGCTGGCCAGGTCGATGTCGGTGACGTCGAGCAGCGTGGTCGGGCTGTCCCCGACGATCTCCTCGACCCGCCCGGACGCGACGACCTTGCCCTTGTTCACCACGACGGCGTGGGTGCAGGTCTGCTCGACCTCGGCCAGCAGGTGGCTGGAGACGAGCACCGCCCGGCCGTCCTGGGCGTAGCGCTGCAGCACCCGGCGCATCTCGGCGATCTGCGGCGGGTCGAGCCCGTCCGTGGGTTCGTCGAGCACCAGCAGCTCCGGCAGGCCGAGCATGGCCTGGGCGACGGCGAGGCGCTGCTTCATACCGTGGCTGTAGTTCTTGACCTTGCGGTTGATCGCGTCGCCGAGCCCGGCGATCTCCAGCGCGTCGGTGAAGCGGGCCTGTTCCCACGGGCGGCCGGTGGCCCGCCAGTACGCGTGCAGGTTCTGCTCGCCGGTGAGGTGGGGCAGGAAGCCCGGCCCTTCGACCAGCGCGCCGATGCGGGACAGGACCGGGGCGCCCGGCGCCAGCCGGTGCCCGAAGATCAGCACGTCGCCCTTGGTGGCCTGGGTGAGGCCCATCAGCACCCGCAGGCTGGTGGTCTTGCCCGCGCCGTTGGGCCCGAGCAGGCCGACGACCTGACCGCGTTCGACCGTGAAGTCGATGTGGTCGACGGCCACGAAGTCGCCGTACGTCTTGCGCAGGCCGCGCACCCGCAGTGGGGTGTCGGCGTGTTCGGCCACGACCGAGCGGTCCAGCCGCCGGGTGCGGCGACGAGCCACCATGATCGCGATGGCCAGCCCCAGCGCGAGCAGCGCCACCAGCCCGATCAGCAGGTACAGCCACAGCGCGTCGGCGGTGGCGATCGGCGTCGCCCGCACGGTCGGCAAGGTGAGGTCGGCGCTGCTGCCCGTCCCGATGCCCACCGTGTACACCGTCGGCGCGACCGGGCCCAGGTACGACTGGTCGGCGGTGGCGACGGTGAGGCGCAGCCGGTGGCCCGCCTCGATCTCGCGCACGATCGCGGGCAACGTCACGCGCACCGGCTGGGCCTGATCGATCGTGGTCGGCAGACCGGTGAGGCGGACCGGGGCGACCAGGCCGTTGCTCAGGGTGGCCGAGCCACCGGGGTCGACGTCGTACAGCTTGACGAACAGCACCGCCTCGCCGGTCGGCGACGCGGCCCGGATGCTGACCGTCGGGGAGCCGACGATGGTCGTGTTCTCGTCCAGCGGCGCCGACTCCCAGCGCGCGTGCTGGCCGGGCAGGTCGGTGACGGCGCCACTCACGAAGCTCGCCAGCGCACCGGCGCTGGGCAGCGACGAGAGCGCGGCCGGGGTGCCGTTGGGCGGGTTGGCGATGCCGCGCGGCGGGCCGGACAGCCGCACCCGCACCGAACCGGCGCCGTCCACGCCCGGGTAGTCGGTGACCTGGTAGCCGGTGGCCATGGTGCCTCGGTCGACGGCGTCCAGGCCGGTGATGCGCGAGTAGGTGAACGTGTCGGCGGGGGCCGTGCCGTTGCCCTTGAGGTAGTGGTCGAACCACTGCGCGGTCAGGTACTTGAGTCGGTCCTGGTCGGACTGCGGGCCCTCGCCGCCGTCGTGGCCGCCGGTGAACCAGGCCACCCGCACCGGCGTGCCCTTCGCGGCGATGCCGCGCGCGTTGGCGTCGGCCTCACCCAGCGGGAACAGCGAGTCGGCCGCGCCCTGGATCAGCAGCGTCGGGGCCTTGATCCGGTCGAGCACCCCGGCCGGGCTGCGGCTGGCCAGCAGCTCCCGGGCGGGCGCGTCCAGTCGCCCGGTGGTGGCGATGCGCAGGTACGTCTGGCACACGTCCTCGGCCCAGCGGCCGCACTGCGGGTTGCCGGTCACGCCGGTGCCGCCCGAAACGGCCGCTCCGTCGGTGCCCTGGGCGCCCCCGAGGCTGATCCCGCCGCGGCCGCCACCGGCGCCCGAGCCGAAGAAGACGCCCGCCCAGGCCTGCTTGAACACGCCGTCGTAGCGGATCGCCTCGTCCACGGCGGCGTCGCCGGTGGCCGGGACGGCCGACTGGGCGAACAGCGACCGGCTCAGGTCGTTCCAGGTGATCATGGGGACGATCGCGTCGACGCGGTGGTCGTACGCGGCGAGCAGCAGCGACAGGGCGCCGCCGTACGAGCCGCCGAGCACGCCCACACGCGGGTCGCCGGAGCCGTCGAGCACGATGTCGGGGCGCTTGGCCAGGTGGTCGAGCAGTCGGCTGGCGTCGCGGACCTCGTAGTCGGGGGCGTCGAGGTGGATCTGCCCGGAGCTGGCGCCGAAGCCGCGCGCGGTCCAGGTGAGCACGGCGTAGCCGAGCCCGGCCAGGTCCTGGGCGTCGGCCGTGACGCTCTCCTTGGTGGCGCCGAACCCGTGCGCGAGCAGCAGCGCGGGCACCTTGTGCCGGGCCGAGGCGTCCTTGGGCAGGTAGAGGCGGGTGTCGAGGGTGACCGACTCGGTGCCCTCCGGCCCGGACCGGACCGAGACCCGCTCGTCCACCGTCCGGTACGCCACCGGGGTGGGCAGCACCGCCCAGACCACCGCCGCCGCCAGCAGCAGCACGGCGACGCCGAGCCCGATCCATCGTCGCCGACTCCACCGGTCGGCACCTGTCCGAGCCCACCACCGGGCCGCGAGCGCGCGCATGACCGCCACAGTACGACCACGCATCCCCGGACCCATCGGGGAGAACCCGGACGGTAGCTGAGAGTTCTTTCAGCGACCTTCCGGGTTTCTTACACGTGCCCCGGCGAGCGGCCGGTCAGCGCAGCGAGCGGGTGCGGGCGCGGGAGCCGCGCAGGCGGCGCAGGCGGCCGACCAGCACCGGGTCGTGCTCCAGCGCCGCCGGGTTGTCCAGCAGCGCGTTGAGGACCTGGTAGTAGCGGGTCGCGGAGAGTTCGAACCGGTCCCGGATCGCCTGCTCCTTGGCGCCCGCGTGGCGCCACCACTGCTTCTCGAAGTCGAGGATCAGCCGTTCCCGCTCGGTCAGCCCCGTCTCGACCTCGACGGCCTCGACGACCGCGGTCGGCCGGTCGGAGTCGACCTCGTCGTCGAGTTCGGTCGGGGGCGCGACGTCGTGCGGGCCGGGTTCGCGGCGGGGGGTCGGGACGAGCGGGAGCTCCTCCAGGGCCGCGCCGTCGGTACGCAGGCGCTGCCTGATCTGCTCCATTTTGTCCCCTCCCGCGAGCCGCGCCCAACGAGTCTAGGTGCCCCGCCTAGATCAGCGAAAGACCTGTTCGTGGCGTTGTCGCACACAAAGACGCCGGGCGGCACCGGGACTCCAGACAGGTGCTGGATACCCGGGCCGCCCGGCTTCACGCGTACCGAGAAAGTGAGCAATATCGCTCGGTCAGGCGACGTCGCGCCGCCGGATCTGCCAGAAGGCGAGCACGGCCAGCACGAAGGTCAGGCCCAGCACGATCGAGCCGGTGCCTTGCCAGGTCAACGTCCTGGTCTCCGGCAGGCACGCACCCGGCCCGTTGCAGACGTTCGACCAGTTCTCGACCACGAATTCCTTGTTCATCCAGGCCAGCAGGTGCATCGGCAGCAGGTACATCTGCATGAACGGCACGTTGAGCAGCCCCAGCACGATGGTGAGACCCACCTGGCCCACGATGATCACGGCCAGGGCCACACCCAGCGCCACGCCGGTGTGCCGCCCGATCGAGGCCAGCAGGAAGCCGAAGATGCCGACCGCCAGCACCAGGCCGAGGCCGCGCAGGCCGGTCAGCCCGAGCGATTGCCAGGTGCCCGAGGTCATCCCATCGGTACTGCCGCGCAGCTGGGCGATCAGCCAGAAGGCACCCGTCCACAGCGCCAGGGTGACCACGCCGATGGCGGTCAGCCAGGCCGAGAGCACGGCCAGCTTGGTGCCGAGCACCTGCATCCGGCGCGGTCGCCAGGTGAGCAGGCTCATCATCGAGCCGCTGCTCCACTCCGCCCCGACGTACGAGGCCCCGATCACGAACGCGATCACCGCGATGATGGCCGCCCACACCGTGAGCAGTTCCTCGAACTGCTTCTTGAACACGAACGTGGCCGGCAGGTCGGCCGGGAACCATCCGCGCTCCGGTGCCGTCTCGTTGGCGCACATGTCCGCCTCGGGCGTGCCCGCGGTGACCGTGTCGCAGTGCTGGTGCCGGGTCTGCCACTCCGCGAGCGCGGACTGGTAGTTCTGCTCGGCGCGCGCCTCGGCGGCGGCGACGACCTCTGGCGACACCTTCTCGTTGCTGAAGAAGAAGGCGGTGGCGATGATCGCCAGCAGCGCGACCGCGATGACCAGCAGCCATTTGATCAGGCGGCGCTTGAGGAAGCGGCGCCGCTCCGCGCGGACGAGACTCATGCCGCGACCCCGTTCTGCTCGGGCTTCACACTGTTGTCGACCTGCCGGGCCTGGCCGGGCACCGGGGCGGTGCCGGTCAGCTCCAGGAACACGTCCTCGAGGTCGGCCGAGAGCGGCGCCAGCTCGCTGACGTAGAGCTGGCGCTCGGCCAGCAGCCGCGACACCAACGCGGGCTTGTCCACGTTCGACAGCAGCAGGTGGTCGGGGTTGGTCTGCACGCTCATACCCGCGCCGCTCAGCACCGCCGCGGCGGAGGCCAGATCCGAGACGGCCTCCAGACGCACCCGCACCTGGTTGGTCGAGTGGGCCTGCAGCACCTCGGCCACCGGCCCGTAGGCGACTCGACGGCCCAGCGAGATGATGGTGACGCTGTCGCAGATCAGCTGGATCTCGCCCAGGATGTGGCTGGACAGCATGACGGTCATGCCGCCCGCCGACAGCGCGGCCATCATGTCGCGCATCTCCCGGATGCCGCCCGGGTCCAGGCCGTTGGCGGGCTCGTCGAGGATCAGCAGCTTGGGCTGCTTGAGCAGGGCGGAGGCGACGGCCAGGCGCTGCTTCATACCCAGGGAGTAGGTCTTGACCCGCTCCTTGGCGCGGTCGCGCAGGCCGACCAGCTCCAGCGCCCAGTCGACCCGGGCCTGCGGCAGGTTGCCCGCGTCGGCCAGCAGCGACAGGGTGTCGTTCGCGCTGAAGTGCGGGAAGAACTGGGGGCTCTCCACGATCGCGCCGACCTGACCGATGACCTGGGGCAGCGCCTGCGGGACCTGGTGGCCGAGCAGGCGCATGTCGCCGCTGTCGGGCCGGATCAGGCCGAGCAGGGTGCGCAGCGTGGTCGTCTTGCCGGAGCCGTTCGGGCCGAGGAAGCCGTGCACCTGGCCGGCTTCCACGTACATCTCGAAGCCGTCCAGCGCCCGTCTTGGGCCACCCCGGGCTCGGTACGTCTTGCGCAAGCCTTGGATCTCCAAGACAGCGGTCACGGGGACCTCCTAGATGTCATCAGTGACCACCGCACCCTACGGGGTAT
Source organism: Catellatospora tritici (assembly GCF_019083965.1). Classification (GTDB taxonomy): domain Bacteria; phylum Actinomycetota; class Actinomycetes; order Mycobacteriales; family Micromonosporaceae; genus Catellatospora; species Catellatospora tritici. The sequence continues at coordinate 40,847 of NZ_JAHRCY010000024.1, read as the reverse complement.
GCAGTCGCCTCGCCGCACCCCAACACCAAATCTTCACGCGACGACGACCTGGAGTCCGGCCTGCCGGAACGTGTCCACCACGACCGGGTCCGCGTTCGAGTCCGTGATCAGGGTCTCGATGCGCTCCACCGGGCAGATCCGGGCGAAGGCGTGACTGCCCAACTTGGACGAGTCGGCGATGATCGCCACGCGCTTGGCCCGTGCGACCATCAGCGAGTTCATCGCGGCCTCGCCCTCGTGGTGGGCGGCCGCACCCAGCGTCACGTCGATCGCGTCGACGCCGAGGAGCACCAGGTCGAGGGTCACCTCGCGCAGAATGCCGCCACCGAGCGGCCCGACCAGCTCGAACGACTGGGGCCGGACCACGCCGCCGGTCACCACGATCTTCATCCGGGAGCGGACCAGCAGCTCGTTGGCGATGTTGAGCGCGTTGGTGACCACGGTCAGCTGCGCGCCATCGGAGATCGAGTTGAGCTCGGGGCGTACTGCCAGGGCGCGGGCGACCTCGGTGGTGGTGGTGCCGCCGTTGAGGCCCACCACCATGCCCGGGTTGACCAGCGCCGCCGCGGCCGCGCCGATGCGCTGCTTCTCGGCGGAGTGCTTGGCCGTCTTGTAACGCAGCGGCAGGTCGTACGAGACGCCGCTGGCCACCGCGCCGCCCCGGGTACGCGTGATCATCTGCTGCTGGGCGAGCTGGTCGAAGTCACGGCGGATGGTGGCCTGCGAGACGTCGAGCCGCTCAGCGGCGTCCTCGACGCTGATCCGTCCGGAGTCGGTGAGCAGTTCCAGCAGCGCGTTCCAGCGGGCGTACCGGTCCACCGATCCTCCGTATGCGCGTTTGTGAGCAGATGCGTGCACACTAGTGCGCGAAACCGGCCCATGCAACGCGGTGTGCTGCGCGTATGTGATGCTCAGGTTGCCATCCGGGGACCCGTCGCGCAGAATAGCGCGCGAAAACCCTGACTTTCGAACTGATCTGCGCAGCAGAGCGCGTTGGGAGTGCCGATGTCGTACGTCGCCGAGGAGATAGTCAGCCAACCCGACCTGTGGCTCCGCGCGGCAGACGCGGCAGGCGACGCGGCGGCGGCCCTGCCCCGACCCGGCGAGCGCGTCGCGGTGGTGGGCTGCGGCACGTCCTGGTTCATGGCCATGGCGTACGCCAACCTGCGCGAAGCCGCCGGGCAGGGCGAGACCGACGCCTTCGCCGGTTCCGAGTTCCCGATCGGGCGGCCATACGACCGCATCATCGCGATCACCCGCTCCGGCACCACCACCGAGGTCCTCGACATCCTCAAGACCGCCGGTGCCCGCAGCACCGTGCTGGTCGGCGACGTGGACACCCCGGCCGTCACCCTGGCCCGCGACGTGATCGCGCTGCCGTGGGCCGACGAGCGCTCCGTCGTGCAGACCCGCTTCGCCACCAGCGCGCTCGCGCTGCTGCGCGCCTCGCTCGGCGAGGACCTGACCGCGGCCGCCGCCGACGCGCGACGCGCCCTGGCGCTGCCGCTGCCGCTGGACCCGGCCGCGATCGAGCAGGTCACCTTCGTCGGCCGGGGCTGGACCAACGGTCTGGCGCAGGAGGCGGCGCTCAAGTGCCGCGAGGCGGCCACGTTCTGGACCGAGGCGTACCCGGCGATGGACTTCCGGCACGGTCCCATCTCGATCAGCACCACCGGGCGTGCCGTGTGGGCGTTCGGCGAGGTCCCGGCGGGGCTGCGCGACGACGTGGCGGCGACCGGGGCTGCGTTCGTACACGCGCCGGAGCTGGACCCGATGGCGCACCTGGTCGTCGCGCAGCGGTTCGCCGTCGCTCTGGCCGAGCACAAGGGCCTGAACCCCGACGCGCCCCGGCACCTGACCCGTTCGGTGATCCTGCCGTGACCGCGCCGGGCCGCACGAGGAAGAAGGTCGCCACCGGCGGCACCGACGTCGTCGTCTCGATCGACGTCGGCGGCACCGGCATCAAGTGCGCCCTGGTCGACACCGAGCACCGGGTGCGCCACACCGAACGGCACGCCACCGGCGCCGAGCGCGGCCCGCAGGCCGTACTGCGGACCATCCTCGACATCGCCGCCGGGCTCGCGGCCACCGCCCGCGCGCAGGGCTGGCGCCCGATCGCGGCGGGCGTCGTCGTGCCCGGCATCGTCGACGAGCAGGCGGGCGTGGCCCGCTGGTCGGCCAACGTGGGCTTTCGCGACGTGCCGCTGCGCGACGCGCTGGTCGAGCACACCGGCCTGCCCACGGCCGTGGGCCACGACGTGCGCGCCGGGGGTATGGCCGAAGCCCGGCTCGGTGCCGGACGCGGCCGCCGCCACGTGCTCGTGCTGCCCATCGGCACCGGCATCGCCGCCGCCCACGTCATCGACGGCGCGGTCCTGTCCGGCGCGCACGGCGCCGCCGGGGAGATCGGCCACATCGTGGTCCGCCCGCAGGGCCCGGTCTGCGGCTGCGGCCTACGCGGCTGCCTGGAGATCGTCGCCTCGGCCCGCGCCGTGCAGCACCGCTACACCGAGCTGACCGGCACCGCCGCCACCGCCGCCGAGGTCGCCGCGCGCCTGGGCACCGACCCGCACGCCGACCAGGTGTGGGCCGAGACCGTCGACGCCCTCGCCGACGGCCTGCTCACCGGCCAGGCCCTGTACGACCCCGAGCTGGTCATCATCGGCGGCGGCCTGGCCGAGTCGGGCGAGACCCTGCTCGCCCCGCTGCGCGCGGCGCTGGCCGCGAAGGTCACCTTCCACCGGCTGCCCGAGATCGTGCGCGCGCAGCTCGGCGACGAGGCGGGCAGCCTCGGCGCCGCCCTGATGGCCCTGGACCTGGTCGGCAGCGGCAAGCACAGCGTGGATCCCGACGCCGTCGACGAGCGAATCGAGGAGAAGGCGTGAACCTGTCCGGACGGATCGTCACCCCCGACGGCGTCGTCGCAGGCACCCTGGCCGTCGCGGGCGACCGGATCGCCGCGATCGAGCCGGGACCGGCCGAGGACCGCTGGGTGCTGCCCGGCTTCGTGGACATCCACAACCACGGCGGCGGCGGGCACACCTTCACCACCGGTGACGCCGAGCAGGCCCGCGCCGCGGCCGCGTTCCACCTCGGCCACGGCACCACCACGCTGCTGGCCAGCCTGGTGTCCTCACCGGTCGTACTGATGCGGGCCGCACTGGCGGCGTACGCGCCGCTGGTGGCCGAGGGCGTGCTGGCCGGGGTCCACTTCGAGGGGCCGTGGCTGTCGCACGCGCGGTGCGGGGCGCAGAACCCCGAGTTCCTGCGCGACCCGGCGCCCGAGGAGCTGGACGAGCTGCTCAAGCTGGGTCAGGGCGTGCTGCGCATGGTCACCATCGCGCCCGAGCGCGACGGAGCACTCGACGCGATCGAGAAGATGACCGCGCACGGGGTCGTCGCGGCGGTCGGGCACACCGACGCGTCGTACGAGCAGGTCATGGCCGCGGTCGCGGCGGGCGCGACGGTCGCCACGCACCTGTTCAACGGCATGCGGCCACTGCACCACCGCGAACCCGGCCCGATCGCGGCCCTGCTCGACTCCCCGACCGTGGTCTGCGAGGTGATCGCCGACGGCGTACACCTGCACGACGGGGCACTGCGCCTGGTCGCGCACACCACCGGCGCGGACCGCGCCGCCCTGATCACCGACGCGATGTCGGCCACCGGCATGGCCGACGGCGAGTACGACCTCGGCGGCCAGACCGTCGTGGTCGCCGACCGCGTCGCCCGGCTGGCCCGCGATGGCAGCATCGCGGGCAGCACCCTGACCATGGACGCCGCGGTACGCCGCGCCGTCGGCGCCGGGCTGCCGCTGGTCGAAGCCGCCCGGATGGCGGCCACCACCCCGGCCCGCGCCGTCGGCCTCGACGCCGAGGTCGGCGCGCTGCGCCCCGGCCTGCGCGCCGACGCGGTGCTGCTCGACGGCGACCTGACCGTCACCCGGGTGCTGCGCGCGGGGGCGTGGGTCTGATGGCACTCGTACCCACCGGAAAGCTGGTCGCCGACGCCGCCGCGCGCGGCACCGGCGTGGCCGCGTTCAACGTGATCACCCTGGAGCACGCCGAGGCGATCACCGCCGGAGCCACCGCCGCCGGACGCCCGGTGATCCTGCAGATCAGCGAGAACGCGGTGAAGTTCCACGGCGGACGGCTCGGCCCGATCGCCGCGGCCGCCCGCGCTGTGGCCGAGGAGGCCGAGGTGGACGTGGCGCTGCACCTCGACCACGTCGAGTCGGTCGAGCTGCTGCGCCAGGCGCCCCGGCACGGCTTCTCGTCGGTGATGTTCGACGCCTCGACGCTGCCGTACGCCGACAACGTGGCCGCCACGCGCGCGGCCGCCGAGTTCGCGCACGAGCACGGGCTGTGGCTGGAGAGCGAACTGGGCACAGTCGGCGGCAAGGACGGGGCGTCGCCACTGGGCGCGCACGCGCCCGGCGCCCGGACCGATCCGGCCGAGGCGGTCGACTACGTCGGGGCGACCGGCGTGGACGCGCTCGCCGTCGCGGTCGGCTCTTCCCACGCGATGACCAGCCGCGACGCGGCCCTCGACCACGATCTGATCGCCGCCCTGCGGGCCGCCGTCGCGGTGCCGCTGGTGCTGCACGGCTCGTCCGGCGTCGGCGACGACGAGCTGCGCCGCGCCGTGTCCGGCGGCCTCGTGAAGGTCAACATCGGTACGGCGCTCAACATCGCCGCCACCGGCGCCATCCGCGAGGTCCTGTCCGCCGATCCGAAACTGGTCGACCCCCGCAGGTACCTCGCTCCCGCCCGCACCGCCATGGCCGCCACGGTCCGCCACTTCCTCACCCTCCTGTAACGCGCCCCACCCACACGCACCCACCCACGCGCAGCCGCACACGCGCACCCCGCACCGCGCGGCGGGCGGCGGGCGGCGGGCGGCGGGCGGGGTGCGGGGTGCGGGGTGCGCCTCCGGCGGTTAGGAAGGGGCCCTTCCACTCGCATTACGTTGTGGAAGGGCCCATTCCAAACGGGGTGCGGACGCGGAGCGAGGAGGGGCCGGTGCGGTTGGACGTCGTGCGGGACGAGCGGCTGGCCGACCACGGCGTCGCGCTGTGGCTGTGCCGGGACGATCTCACCGACCCCGAACTGCCCGGCAACAAGCTGCGGAAGCTGAAGTACAACCTGGTGGCGGCCCGGGAGCACGGGCATCGGACGCTGCTCACGTTCGGCGGGGCGTACTCCAACCACCTGCGCGCGGTCGCGGCGGCTGGGCGGCGGCATGGGTTCGCCACTGTCGGGGTGGTCCGCGGCGAGCCGTACCAGCCGCTCAACCCGAGCCTGGCCTACGCCACCGCGCAGGGCATGCGCCTGACCTACCTCGACCGCGACACGTACCGCCGCAAGCACACCGAACCGGTCCTGACAGCGCTGCGCGAACAGTTCGGCGACTGCTACGTACTGCCCGAGGGCGGCAGCAACGCGCTGGCGGTGCGCGGCTGCGCCGAACTGCCCGCCGAACTCGACTTCGAGTACGACCTGCTCTGCTGCCCCGTCGGCACCGGCGGCACCCTGGCCGGACTCGCCGGTGGCCTGCCGCCCGGCGCCACCGCCCTCGGCTTCGCCGTCCTCAAGGGCGCGGCCTTCCTCGCCGACGAGGTGACCCGCCTACAGACCGACACCTGGGGCGCCCCGACCACGAACTGGCGTCTCGACCTGGACCACCACTTCGGCGGCTACGCCAAGACCCCGCCCGACCTGCTCGCCTTCTGCGAGGACTTCACGCAGCGACACGGCTACCGCCCCGACCCGATCTACACCGGCAAGATGCTCGCGGGCCTCTACGCCCGCATCGCCTCCGGCACCATCCCCGCCGGTACCCGGATCGCCGCGGTCACCACCGCCTGACCCACCAGCCGATCAACCCCACCGCACCCCCACCCACACGCTGCCCGCGCCCCCTCCCACACCCGCACCAGCACCCGCACCCGCACCCGCACCCGCACCCGCACCCGCATGATCGGCTGCAGTTTCGGGGAAAGTGCTGGTAAGCGGCCCAAGATTCCAGCACTTTCCCCGAAAGTGCAGCCTCAATCCCTGGAACTTCGGCGGGCGGCGGACGTGGGGGGTGGGGCGTCAGCGGCGGCTGGCGGCGTACGCGATGGTGCCGATGACGAGCATGCCGACGCCCGCCAGGACGGTCGGCTCGGGCAGGGTCGTGGCGAGCACGATGCAGCCGATCAGACCCAGGGCCGCCACCGCCCGCAGTGACTTCGGCCCGCCCAGCGTCCACGCGGCCGCGTTGGTGATCGCGTAGTAGGTCAGCACCGCCACGCTGGAGAAGCCGATCGCACCGCGGACGTCGGCCAGCGACACCACGGCCACCACGATCGCGGCCACGGTCAGCTCGGCCAGCCAGGGCGTCTCGAACTTCGGGTGCACGGCAGCCAGGCGTCGCGGCAGGTCCGCGCGGCGGCCCATGGCCAGCACCGTGCGCCCGATCCCGGCGAGCAGGCTCAGCAGCACGCCGCACACGGCGATCGCGGCCCCGGCGCGTACGGCCGGGACCAGGGCGGGGGCGGAGCGGGCGACCACCTCGGCCAGCGGGGCGGTCGACTTGGCCAGGTCCGGCAGGCCCAGCACGGTCAGGCAGGTCAGCGCCACGGCCGCGTAGATCACCAGCACCACCGCGAGCGCGATCCGCACCGCGCGCGGGATGGTGCGGGCCGGGTCGCGCACCTCCTCGCCCAGCGTGGCGATCCGGGCGTACCCGGCGAAGGCGAAGAACAGCAGGCCCGCGGCGGCCAGCGGGTCGGCGGGGCCGGTGGACCCGGCTGCGGCCGTACCCCCGTGGGTCAGGCCTGCGACCACGGCCGCGACCAGCACCGCCAGGGTGATCGCGACCAGGACGCGGGTGGCCAGCGCGGTCTTGGCGACGCCGCGCACGTTGACCGCGGTCAGCAGCACCACCGCCGCCGCGGCCACCGGCCGGGCGTGCGCGGGCCACAGGTAGAAGCCGATGGTCAGCGCCATCGCGGCGCAGCTGGCGGTCTTGCCGACGACGAACGCCCACCCGGCCAGGAACCCGGTGTACGCGCCCAACTGCTCGCGCCCGTAGACGTACGTGCCGCCGGACTCGGGATACCGCGCGGCCAGCCGGGCCGACCCGGTCGCGTTGCACGCCGCCACCAGCGCGGCGAGCGCGAGCGCGCCGAGCAGCGCGGGCGCCGTCCCGGCGGCGGCCGCCGCGGGTCCCCACACCACGAACACGCCCGCCCCGAGCATCGAGCCGAGCCCGATGACGACGGCGTCCAGCGGCCCGAGCCGACGCGACAACGCAACGATCACCCGCGCAGGCTAACCGCCCCGAGTGAACAGAAGGAAGGGCACCTTCTTATCGCAATACGTATAGGAAGGGCACCCTCTTAACCTTTGGCTGCTCAGCGGGCGGCTGCGGCGACGCGCGCCCGGCGGAGGTCCGGCAGGACGGCGTCCCAGTCGACGCGGTGGATCAGGCGGTCGAGCAGCAGGCCCAGCGCCAGTGCCGCGATGCCGTCGGTGATCCAGTGGTACGACAGATACGTCGTCGTCAGCAGCACGATCACCGGCGGCGCCACCCGCAGCCAGCGCACCAGCGTCGGCGGCAGCGTCCACATCCGCGAGGCGAGGATGACGATGATCCCCCACCACACGATCGCGTTGACCACGTGCCCGGACGGGTACGAGGCCGAGTAGCCCACCGCCAGCGGGTTGAACATCTCCACCGCGTTGGGCAGGTCACTGCTCGGCGCGTCCCGATGCGTCCAGACCTTCAACGGCCCGAGCGTCACGTACGTCAGCACGAACCCCGCCGCCCCCGGCAGCAGCGCCCGCCACGACCGGCTGCGCACCAGCAGCAACACGGTCAACCCCCCGGTGATGATCCACATCACCAGCCAGCCCTGGCCGAGATAGTTCAACGCCCAGGCCGCCTGGTGCGCGAAGCCCGGCTGATGAGCCCGCACCCAGTCGCGTACGCCCAGGTCGAGCCCCGCCGTGCTCCCGCGTGCCACCAGCACGGTGACCACCACGAACACCGCGAGTAATACGGCATCCCACCACCAGCTCGCGAACCGGTCCAGCCTGCGCGTCCACCTCACCACCCGCCCACTATGCAGCACCCAGGCGGCCGTCACGGAATCCGTCACCACATCTCCACCCCGCCCACACCACGCGCAAGCCGCGTGCTCGCCGGCGGCGTCTGGACTGAGGAGCGTGCCCGAGCCGCAGGCTCGGCAGCGACGAGGGAAGACGCCGCCTGAAAGGCGAGCACGCCGCGCCCGCGGAGGCGGGCGCCATGTCAGAGCTTCGAGGAGATCTGCTGGTAGATGAGTTCGATGCGTACGCCCGAGTTGGGGCAGCCGCCGAAGTGGTGCAGGGCGATCACCTTGTTCGTCTGGCGGGAGATCACCGGGGAGCCGGAGGAGCCGCCCTCGGTGTCGCAGTAGTAGGAGACGTCGGTGTCGTCGTCGTACCCGTCGTAGGAGTTGTCCTGGATCGCGCAGTTGCCCGCCTTGTCGCGGTCGCTGGTCAGCGCGACCATCGCGGGCGCGCCAGCCGGGTGCTGCGGGATGTAGAGCTCCTCGCCCTCGGCCGGGCGGCGCAGGTCCAGGTCCAGGTAGCCGAACTTCTGCACCTGGTCGAAGTCGGTCACCGAGAACAGGCTGTAGTCGAGCACCTTGTCGGTGGCGACGAGCTGGTCCAGCCACACCTTCGTCGGCCGGAACACGGCGTAGCCACCGCACTCGGCGCACTGGTAGTTGAACCACACCTCGACGTCGGTGGCCTCCTTCTCGTCGGCCACGCAGTGGTTGTTGGTGAGCAGCCGGTTGGTCGGGCCGACCCGCCACGCGGTGCACAGCTCCACACCGTCGATCAGCATCCGGGCCACCGCCTTGGAGCGCCGGTAGACCACCGGATCGGTGCTGCGGTAGCAGACCGCGTCGGCCTTCTCGTCGTTGCCGCAGACGGTCTCCTCGCGCCCGGTGGTCGCCTGCTTCTTCTTCGCCAGCCGGTACGACTCCGACGCCGCGTCCCGCTCGGCCTCGGTGTACCCGTGGGTGACCCGGTCGACGACCACGCCGAGCCGGTCCACGGCCGAGCCCAGCCCGAGCAGGTCCAGCGCCCCGGTGTGCAGCTCGACCAGGGCGGTGTCACCGGTGACCGACATCGCCCAGCGTCCGGCCGTGCCCAGCACCGAGCCGACCGGGTCGCCGTCGATGCGGTGCACCTCGGTGCGGGCCGGGTCGCTGACGGTCAGGTAGTCGCCGGGCAGCAGCACCAGCTGCGAGAAGTGGACTTTGACGAATTCGGCGCCGGGGTAGCGCAGCGTGGCGCTCTTCTTGCCGTCGAGATACCCGAGCACGGTGTCGGCCTTCTCGACCTTGCCCGCCTCGGCCCGCCCGGTGCGGTAAACCTTCGCCGCGGCCGAGTTGGGCTGCGCCGACTGCTGCGGCACCACCGCCGCGACGGGCTCGGCCGGGTGCTGCACGCCGCTGACCAGCGCATGCTCGGCACCTGCGGCCACCGAGGGCTCGCCGTGCCCGTGCAGCACCGACGCCCCCGCGGCCGTCGCCACCGCCAGTACGGCAGAGATTCCCATCACCATCGCGACCGTACGCCGCATCCGACCCGCCTCCCGAGCGTCCGAACCGATCTCTCCGGATGCACAACGACGCAGGCCACGGGCCGGACCCTCGGCCGAAAAGGGGATGCGACACATGGGCCCGCCGACGCTCGGCGCACATCCGTACGCTTACCCCCGTGCGGATAACCTCTGCCCTCGTCGACCCTGCCCTTCTCGACCTGCCCTGGTCCACTCCACTGGAGGAGTGGCCGGCCGACCACCTGGTCGCGCTGCCCCAGGGCATCTCCCGTCACGTCGTCCGCTTCGTGAAGCTCCAGGGCACGGTCTACGCCGTCAAGGAGACCCGCGAAAAGATCGCCGAGCGGGAGTACGACCTGCTCCGCGCGCTCGAACGCATCAGCGCCCCGGCCGTCGAGGCGGTCGCCATCGTCGCCGACCGGGTCGCCCTGGACGGCGAGGTGCTGGAGCCGGTGCTGGTCACCCGCCACCTGCAGTTCTCGCTGCCGTACCGGGCGCTGTTCTCGCACACGCTGCGCCCCGAGACGATGAACCGCCTGCTGGACGCGCTGGCCGCGCTGCTGGTGCGGATGCACCTGCTCGGCTTCTTCTGGGGCGACTGCTCGCTGTCGAACACCCTGTTCCGGCGGGACGCGGGCGCGTTCGCGGCGTACCTAGTCGACGCCGAGACCGGCCAGCTGCACCTGCGGCTGTCACCGGGGCAGCGCGGCGAGGACCTGGAGATCGCCCGCACCAACATCTTCGGCGAGGCGCTGGACCTGCAGGCCGCGGGCCTGCTGCACGAGGGCATCGACCCGGAGCACGTCTCCGACGAGGTCGTCCGCCGGTACGAGACGCTGTGGCACGAGCTCACCTTCGAGCAGGCCGTCGAGGCCGACACCCGCCGCCAGATGGACAAGCGCATCCGCCGCCTCAACGAGCTCGGCTTCGACGTCGAAGAGGTGTCGATGTCGGTCGTCGAGGAGGGCGGCCACCGCACCGTCATGCTGCGGCCGAAGGTCGTCGACGCGGGCCACCACACCCGCCGCCTGCTGCGCCTGACCGGTCTGGACGCCGAGGAGAACCAGGCGCGCGCGCTGCTCAACGACCTCGACGCGTACCGCGCCGAGTCGGACATGCCCGATGAGGCGCAGGCGGCACACCGCTGGCTGACCGAGGTGTTCGAGCCGGTGATCCGCGCCGTGCCGCCGCACCTGCGCGGCAAGCTGGAGCCGCCGGAGCTGTTCGTGCAGATCATCGAGCACCGCTGGGCGCTGAGCGAGCAGGCGGGCCGCGATCTGGGCCTGGCCCCCGCGGTCCAGTCGTTCCTGGCGAACGTGCTGATCCACCGCCCGGACGAGCAGGCCGTGCTCGGCTACGAGGTCGACGACGACATGCTGATGTCCTCCGACGACGACGAGGACGAGGCCCCCGAGGACGAGTCCCTGGTCGACTGACCCGCCTCGCCTTCACCCCGTTTTGCATTGACGCTGGCCTATCTACAAGACGGATTTCCAAGATTCGTCCTCTGGATAGGCCAACGTCGATGACAAAGCCCCGGGGCGAGCGCTGGGCGGAGGGCGTTTGGGCAGGTAGCATGGCCCGCCGACCCGGACAGCGGCGACTCCCCCGTCAATGCGAACCCCCACCGGGCCGCTCCTACCCGAAGGGTCGCGACGATGCGATCACGGCTGCGCCGTACCCCCGGCCGCGCCGGCGCCGGTGTGCGCGGCGTGCTGCGCTCCCTGGTCGTGCTCGGCTTCGGCGTGGCGGCAGCACTGACCCTGGCCGCGCCGGGCGAGGCGCGTGAGCGCCACGACCTCGCCGCCACCCGTACCGTCCAGGCGCTGCCCAGCGGCGACCTCAGCACCGTGCCGCGCGACTTCGCCAAGGTCATGGGGTATCAGCCGGTCACCGCGCGGCTGGCCGACGGCGAGCCGCGCGTGATCAACCCGCGTGGCTCGTGCTCGGTGCCCGGCGAGGGGCGCCCGTTCGACTTCGCGGTGCCGTGCATGGCCCACGACTTCGGCTATGACCTGCTGCGGTACGCCCGTCGCCAGGGTGCCCCGCTCGCCCCCGACGCCCGCGACCGCATCGACCTGCTGCTCGACCACGACCTGCGGGTGCAGTGCACCGCCGACAGCACCCCGACCAGCTGCGCGGCCACGGTCGACCTGTTCGCGGCCGGGGTCGGCTTCAACTCGTGGCGGCAGCTGTCCGGGCCGCCGGTCGACACGGCCGGGCTGACCCGCACCGCGGGGCTCGTGCTGTTCGCGGCGGTCGGTGGCGGTGGCGGGCTCAGACTGTGGCGGCGCCCGCGGCGACGACCTGGGTCATCAGACCGCTGAGCCCGTCCCGGCTGGCCACGACCGTGAGTCGGTCACGCGCGTGCAGCACCCGGTTGTCGGCGGGCTGCCACAGCGGGCGGGGTTCGCCGAACTCGGCCAGCGCGATGACGCGTACCGCACCGGGGGTGTCCGCGTCGCCGAGGCGCGCGCCGTCCAGCGGCGATCCGGCACCGACGACGACCTCGGCGACCAGCAGCACCCGGCGCTCGACCGAGATGGTGCCGATGACCTCGCGTTCCATCATCGCCTCGGCGAATGCCGGGGCGGCCAGGTAGGAGACGCTTCGGGTGAAGCGGATGCTGAAGGTCTTGCGCACCCGGGCGGCCAGGTCGCCGTCGAACAGCCGGACCAGCACCCGTAGCTGCGGCTGCAGATTCCGGCCGTGCAGCGCCGCCTCGAGATTGATCACGTCGTTGCTGGCCAGGGTCATCAGCGCGCGGCACTGCTGCACGTTGGCCGAGCGCAGCGTGCTCTCCCGGCTGGCGTCGCCGATGATCAGCGGGATGCCCAGCTCGCGGGCCAGCGCCACGCCCCGGGCCTGCTCGTTGACGTCGATGGCGAGCACGGGCACGCCCCGGTCGTACAGCATCCGCATCGCCCGGGTGCCGACGTTGCCCAGCCCGACCAGCACGATGTGCCCCTCGGTGGGCAGCCGCAGCCGCCCCTGGGCCACCGCCAGCCGCGCGTTGACCGTGCCCTCGACCACCATCGCGGTGACCAGCGGCACCAGCGCCAGCCCGGCCAGCGCGATGACCAGTTGCAGCACCTGCTGCCGTCCGGGCAGCTCCGGGCTCAGTTCCGGGCCGCCGAACGCGTTGACGGCGGTCAGGTAGATCCCGTCCCAGACGCTGCGCACGTGCGCGCCGCGGGCGAAGAAGAATCCGGCCACCGCGAGCACCACCAGGGTCGTGCTGACGGCGAGCCGGAACTGCCGCGAGACCAGCGACTTGACCGTGTCGACGACGGCACGCAGCCGCCAGCGCCGGGCGCGGCGGGTCACCCGCCGGGCGACCGCGTTGACGGTGTCGGCGACCGAGGTCGTCTCCCGGTTCTCGGCCAGGACCAGGTCGGCGCGGGCCGGGTCGGCGGGCAGCAGGTCGACGGCGGCGCCGGGTGAGGTGGTGTCGACCAGACCGCAGACCACGTCGGCGGGTACCACGGCGTGGCGGCGGGCGACGACGAGGGTACGGCCCGCGACCGGCACCGGCGCCGCGTTCACCTCGTCAAGCGCGATCGCCACCAGCGCCGGAGCGGCGATCTCGGCGTCGGAGAGAACCTTGGCGTTGCCGAGCAGCGCCTCGATGCCCCGGCCGAGGTTCGAGTTGTACATCCGGACGACCAGCCGCAGGTCGGGCACGATGTCGCGGGCCCGCAACGCGATGTGGATGTTGCCTACGTCGTCCTGGACGGTAAGCGCCAGACCCAGTGCGTGCTCCAGGTCGGCCTCGCGCAGCGCGCGTTCGTCCACCCGGTCGACCAGTAGCACCCGTACGCGGGGCAGCTCGCCGAAGTCCCGCGCGCCGCTGAGCTGCTCGGGTGTCATCAGCAGCACGACGTCGGCGCCGTACCGCTGGGTGAGCTGCTCGGCGAGGCGGTAGGCCAGGCCGTCGGAACCATTGACGACGAAGTGGTTCCCGCCACCGCGGCGCGGCTCGGGGATGACCGAGGAGGGGCTCAGCACGCCCGGATGGTATCGATCACGCACCACGGAGACCACCCGCGAGGGATCGCCGTACATGTCTTTCCCGCGACGATATGCCCCTTTTGGTCGTTGCTTCATCAGACGAATGCACCTTTACGCACCCCGCAGTTCGGGTGCACCGGTCAGCAATCGAATGGATGGACATGAACAAGTGGTTCTACAGGGCCGTCGGCGCCGTCGGCGTGGCCAGCGGCGTCATGCTTCTCGGCAGTGGCGTCGCACACGCTGAAACGGCCACCGAGGCCAAGCCGACCGCCGATCTTCAGGCCATGCGCGGGTTGGTGGCCGACCTCCTCTCCCCCACCGGGGGCCTCAACAACCTCGGCCTGTCCCTGGACACACCCCAGGCCCGGGTCGACGCCGGACTGCTGCCCGACGGACCCGTGTCGATCACGCGCGGCAGCGGCAGCCTCGGCATCACCGCGCACGCCCCCGGTGTCCAGGACATCACGCTCGCCGGCAAGCTGCCCCGGCTCTCCGACATGGTGCCCAGCTCCAACCTGCTCTCGAGCGCGACCGGCCTGCTCGGCCAGACCGGTCTGCTCGCCGGCGCCCCGGCCGCGCGCACCGAGGGCCTCCCGCTCGGACCGCTCGGCGGCCTGCTCGGCGGCGGGGGCACCAGTCCGGTCAGCGGCCTCGCCGGCGGGCTGACCGGCGGCCTGCTCGGCGGCGCGAGCCCCATCGGCGGCCTCACCGACGGTCCGCTGGGCGGTCTGACCGGCGGTCTGCTGGGCGGCGGCGCCGACAGCGGCGGCCCGCTGGACGGCCTCACCGGCGGTCTGCTCGGCGGCGGCGCCGACAGCGGCGGCCCGCTCGGTGGCCTCACCGGCGGCCTGACCGGCGGCCTCGGCGGTCTGACCAGCGGTCTGAACACCGCCAAGCCCGACCGCGCGCCGTTCCCGTCGTCCAACGTCCCCGCGGCCAACGACATCAGCCAGGACCGGTTCGCCGACTGGCTCGACGGGGCGCCCACCGACGGGCTGACCCGCCAGGCCGACATGCTGCTGGACGGCGGCATGCTCGACGCCAGCGACCAGCAGGGCCTGACGCTCGACCCGGTGCTGTCGCAGCAGGTCGCCAACGCGACCTCGCAGATCGTGCCCGACCTGATCGCCGACGCGATGGGGCGCAAGAGCACCGACGACCTGCTGGGCGGGGCACCGAACCTGGTCGCACCCGGCGTCGACCCGGACCTGCTCGCGGGCGGCCCGACCGAGGGCATCCCGTTCGTCGGCGGCATCCCGATCGTGGGTGACCTGCTCGGCGACGGCGGCCCGCTCGACGGCATCCTGGTCATGGGCGACATCGCCAAGCAGCTGCCGGTCGTCCGCGACGTCGTCAACGGCAAGTTCAGCCTGGACACCATCAACCAGGTGCCGTTCGTCGGCGGCCTGCTGCGCAACGGCGTGGTCCAGGGCGGCAAGCCGGGCACCTCGCTGCCGATCGTGGGCTCGCTGCCGATCGTCGGCGACGCGCTCGGCAAGGTCACCAGCAGCCTGAACGGCTTCGGCGCGGGCCGTGGCGCGAACATGCTCGCCCCGCAGCCGCAGCTCGCCCAGCCCCAGCCGGGCCTGGCGCCGGCCACCCAGCCACAGCTGCTGCCCGTGCAGCAGGCGGCACCGCTGGCGGCCGCGCCCGTGCACCAGCACGAAGGCCGCCACCGCGCCACCGAGCGGCCCGTCGCGGGCGAGGACGCCGAGTACGCCGAGTCGGCGCGTACCGCCGAGGAGCTGCCGCTGGTCGGCCAGCTGCCGCTGAGCGGCCTGCCGCTGCTGGGCTCGCTCACCGGCGGCGCCGGCTCGACCGGCGCGGCACTGCCGATCAGTGGCCTGCTCAGCCAGCTGCCGCTGGTCAACGACCTGCCGCTGCTGGGCAACATGGCCACCTCGATGGAGGTGCTGCGCGGGCTGCCCGTCGTCGGCACCGCCGCGGGCCTGCTCCCGCTGGGCTGATCCGGCCCGACCTCGGCGCGCCCGCGCACGGACTCCGTGCGCGGGCGCGCTGCGTCGTACCGGGCGCGCTGCGTCGTACCGGGCGCGCTGCGTCGTACCGGGCGCGCTGCGTCGTACCGGGCGCGCTGCGTCGTACCGGGCAGCGCCGCGCCCGTACACCCGGCACAATGCGGCGCATGCCCTCCGTCGAGTTCACCCGCACCACCCGGTTGACCCCGCGCCCCACCCTGGGCCTGCTCTACCTGGTGGGCACCGTACTGTCCGCACTGCTGCTGGTCGCCACCCTGATCGACCGCCGGACCGACCCGCTGCCCACCATCACGCTGCTGGTGCTGCTGGTCGGCTCGCAGGCGCTGTATCAGCAGGGCATCTACCTCGTCGGCGATCGGCTGCTGCTGCGCCGCCCGCTGTCGCGCACCCTCGTCCCGCTGGCGAACCTGCGCGAGGCGTACATCCGGCCGCTGCCCGCCAAGCCCGAACGCCGCCTGCTGCACCTGGAACTGGCCGACGGCACCGTGCTGCGAACCCACGTCGGCGTCACCCGCAGCCTGTTCTCCCCTGCCATCCGGGTGACGTTCGAGCAGCTGGTAGCCCTGGTCGGCACCATCGACGCGCACCGCCGCACGGCGAGCGCCAACAGCCCGCAGCAGTCCTGACCGCATCCGCCATCAACCGAACCGGCCCATCGCTCGCCCCATCGTCGGCTTTGCTCGGTCGGCCATGGATGAAAGGCTTTCCCCGTTTTTGCTTCGGGGAGGAGCGCACGTGGACAGGGACGAGCTGGTCAACGAGGCCGAACGTGCGCTGTGGGACGCGTTCGGGTCGGGCACCATGGTGGACCTCGGTCCCGGCGAACCCGCCGCCGACGGCTTCGACCCGCAGACCTGGGGCGCCGACCGGACCGTACGCGCCGAGCTGATCGCACGGCTGCTGCTGGGCGTGCGCGACGTCGACCGCGGCTACATCGCCAAGGTACGGCTGGCCGGGGCGCTGGTCACCGGCGACCTGGACCTCAACGGCGGCGACACGTCGTACGAACTGCACCTGGACCGGTGCTGGCTCGATCAGGCGCCTGACCTCGCCGACGCGTACACCAAGGGCATCGCACTGACCGGCTGCCGCCTGCCCGGCCTGACCGCGCACGGCCTGCAGACCTCCGGCCCCACCCACCTGTCCGGCAGCCGCGTCGAGGGCGAGCTCGACCTCAACGGCGCCCGGATCGCCGGGCAGCTGTCCATGACCGGGACCCGGCTGGTCAACCCCGGCGCCGACGCCCTCAACGCCTGGAATCTCGTCGTCGACCAGGACCTGCTCTGCAACGACGGGTTCACCACCGACGGCTCGATGGCGCTGTCGGGCGCGCACATCGGCGGCATGCTGCTGCTCATCGGCGCGAAGCTGCACCATCCCGGGCAGTACGCGTTCAACGCGCAGAACCTGACCGTCGACCGCGACGTGATCTGCCACGACGGCTTCACCGTCGACGGCGCGATCGAGCTGAGCGGCGCCAAGATCGGCGGACGGCTGTCGTTGATCGGCGCCAAGCTCACCAACCCCGACGGGTACGCCTTCAACGCGCAGAACCTCGTGGTTGAGCGGGACGTCTACTTCAACGACGGGTTCGCGGCGAGCGGCACCATCGACCTCAGCGGCGCCCGGATCGGCGGGCAGCTGTCCATGCTCGACGCCACCCTCAGCCGCCCCGGCGGCCAGGCGCTCAACGCGCAGAACCTCACCGTCAGCGAGAGCATCCTCGCCTACCGCGGCTTCACCGCCACCGGCGCGATCGACCTGTACGGCGCCCGAATCGACGGGCAGCTCTCGCTGGTCGGGGCGACTCTGAGCAACCCGGGCGGCCGGGCCCTGCACGCGCAGAGCATCACCATCGGCCAGGCCATGTACTGCTACGACGGCTTCACCGCCACCGGCATGGTCGACCTGAGCGGCGCCAAGATCGGCGGGGTCCTGTCGTTGGTCGGCGCGAAGCTCGACAACCCCGGCGGTGAGGCGCTGTCGGCCGAGAACCTGCACGTCGACATGGACATGGTCTGCTACGGCGGCTTCACCGCCAACGGCGGCGTCAACCTCTACGGCGCCACCGTCGCCGGGCAGCTGTCCCTGTCCGGAGCGACGCTGCGACACCCCGACGGGCTGGCGCTCAACGGACGCGACCTCACCGTCGGCCGGATCATGCAGTGCGGCCACGGCTTCACCGCCGAGGGAACGGTGTGCCTGGCCAACGCCACCCTCAGCGGGGCCACGTTCGAGGCCGCCACGTTCACGGTGCCGGCCGGCGCGGTCCGTACCCACCTCACGCTCGACTGCGAGTCGCTCACCGCGAGCTTCCTGATCCTGCCCGACAGCATGCCCGGCGTCACCGACCTGCGGCAGGCCACCATCGGCCGGCTGTGCGTCCCCGTCGGCGCCCTGCACAGCAGCATGCGGCTGAGCGGCCTCACCTACACCGACCTCGACCCGGACCCCGATCCGCCGGTGCGCCAGCGGCTGACCTGGCTGCGCCGCGACACCGACGGCTACCACCCGCAGATGTACGAGCAGCTCGCCGCGTACTACCGCGCCAACGGCCACGACCGCGAGGCCCGCATCGTCCTGCTCGGCAAACGGCGCAGCCAGCGGCGCAACACCAGCGGGGCCAGCACGCTGCCAGGACTGATCCGGCGCCTGCCCGGCCTGCTGATCGACGGCCTGGCCGGGTACGGCTACGTGCCCGCGCGAGCCTTCGCCTGCCTGCTCACCGCCATCGCCTGCGGCACGTGGCTGTTCACCGACGTCGGTCCGACGCATCCGACCGACAACCTGGACACGAACGCGCTGCTGCTCGCCATCGACGCGATCCTGCCGACGTCGCCCTTCGGGCTGGTCGAGGCCGCCGACCTGACCGACGGGGCGTACGTGGCCGCGATGGTGCTGCAGGGGTTCGGCTTCGCCCTGTCCATCGCCGTCCTGCCCGCCCTGACGCGCTCCCTCGCCCGCGCCGACAAGTGACCTGGTCACAGGCACGCCCATAGCCCTCGACAGCCCCCAGTGACCAGGTCATATGCTCGCCGACCAGGGTTGGACGGGGGTGATCGTGGCGGTGGTGCGACGGCGGGTGCTGCGCAACAGACGCAACCTGATCGCGGCAGTGGAAGTACGAGACAACTGCACCGAGCGCCACGCCGACCAACGAGGCGACAGAGGCGAGCAGGACGTCGGGACTCATCTACGCAGCATGTCGGTAGTCACTACCTGCCGCTGCCGCACAAGTGACTGCGGGGTGCCGCCACCATCCGCTGTCGTCGATCCCACCAGTCGTCGAAGTCACCAGCCGTCAACGCATCCAGGTCGGCGGCGATTGGCCCACCGCGCGGTGGTGTCGTCGGCGGTGTCGGTGAGGTCGACCGCTTGCTCTGACGGCACTCACCCGCCATCGAGAGCTGGTCCGGGCCGAGTGCGACGCCGAGCCGACCGGCCTGCTGTTCACGACTCGTACCGGCCAGCCGGTGGAGCCGCGCAACTTCAACCCGTGCTGGGACCGGCAGATCAAGCGGGCCGGGGTCAAGCAGATCACCGTGCACGACGCTCGCCGCACCTGCGCGACCCTGCTTCGTGACCTGAACGTGTACCCGCGGGTCGCTCAGCAGATCGTGAGGCACGCGCAGGTGTCGATCACGAGGGAGATCTACACCGAGGTCACCGACGAGGCGACCCGTGATGCCCTGCGGAGGCTCGCCAGGCGCTGGAGTGAGCGCCGTCAACCAACGGCGGCCACGGCGAACGGCTGTACCCTTCCGCTGACCTCGCTATACGCCGTTTGAAGATCGCCGAGAGGGGGTGGTGTGATGGCCGGACGGCTCGTCCTGCGGAACAGGCGCAACTACCTGGCAGTTCCGTTCCTCACGCTCATCGGCGCGTTCGCCTGCGTCTTGGCCGCAGCAGCAGGCGGCGCCATCGGGGCCGTGGTCGGCTTGCTGCTCTTCATGCTCTCGGTCGTCGTCAGCTGGCGCTTGGCTCGCATGTCCGTCGCCATCCAGGATCGTGGGCTTGTTGTCCGCAACCCGCTCCGCAGCCATGAGCTGACCTGGGAAGAGATCGACTCCTTCACCTATCCGGCGAACAATCCGTTCTACCCGATCACCGTCAACCTGATCTCTGGTCGCCGGATCGGCCTGGTTGCGCTTGATCACGAAACAACGCTGTTCGCGGGGCGGGCTCAACAGCATGAACAGCGGCACGTGGATGTGCTGGCTGCCGCGCTTCGCGACGCCCGTGCCAGATCGGTTGGCGCAAGCACCACCATCGGCTGACCGTTGCTGTACTTCGCTGCCGTACCGGGCCGCTGCCGTGCTGGGCGAGCCCGGTTCAGTGCTTTTGAGCTGGGCTGATGGAGCCGACCGCGGGACTTGAACCCGCAACCTTCCGATTACAAGTCGGGTGCGCTACCAATTGCGCCAGGCCGGCATGAACCCCGTGGGGAGGTTCACAGCGATGGTACGCGTCGAAGTCCGCCCCCTCGCCACCGGATTCCCAGAAGTTTCGTCCCCTGCATACCGCTAAAGTACGTTTTGCCTGGCGAGAGCGTTCCACCTGATGATCCACGGGCTTGTTAACGGCCCGTGACCGGGTTACTTTGGCGAGCGCCGACCGTGTGAACACGGACGGTACTCACTTTCACTCGGATCGTCCGGCACGTTCCTGCCGGTGGAAGGAAGCACCCCCATGGCTACCGTCACGTACGCCAAGGCGTCCCGGATCTACCCGGGCACCGACCGCCCCGCCGTCGACCAGCTCGACCTGCAGATCCAGGATGGCGAGTTCCTCGTCCTGGTCGGCCCCTCCGGCTGTGGCAAGTCCACCAGCCTGCGGATGCTCGCCGGTCTTGAGGACGTCGACCAGGGCGCGATCTACATCAACGACAAGGACGTCACGAACCTCCCGCCGAAGTCGCGGGACATCGCGATGGTCTTCCAGAACTACGCCCTCTACCCGCACATGACGGTGTACGAGAACATGGCGTTCGCGCTCAAGCTGCGCAAGACCCCGAAGTCGGAGATCGACACCCGGGTCAAGAAGGCCGCCCAGATGCTGCAGCTCGAGGAGTACCTGGGCCGCAAGCCGAAGGCACTCTCCGGCGGTCAGCGCCAGCGTGTCGCCATGGGTCGCGCCATCGTGCGTGAGCCGCAGGTCTTCCTCATGGACGAGCCGCTGTCGAACCTCGACGCCAAGCTCCGTGTGCAGACCCGCTCGCAGATCGCCACGCTGCAGTCGCAGCTGGGCATCACCACGGTGTACGTCACGCACGACCAGGTCGAGGCCATGACCATGGGTCACCGCGTGGCCGTGCTGCTCGACGGTGTGCTGCAGCAGTGCGACACCCCGCGCAAGCTGTACGACGCCCCGTCGAACGTCTTCGTCGCGGGCTTCATCGGCTCGCCGGCCATGAACATCAAGACCGTGCAGCTGACCGACGCGGGCGCGGTGTTCGGCCAGATGGTGCTCCCGCTCACCCGTGAGCAGGTCGCCGCGGCTCAGGCCGAGGGTGGCAACGGCCAGGTCACCGTGGGCTTCCGCCCCGAGGACTCGGACCTGGTCGGCGCGAGCGAGGGCGGCATGCCGATCGTCGTGGACCTGGTCGAGGACCTGGGCGCCAACGCCAACGTGTACGGCCACGCCGCGCTCAACGGCGGCGAGGAGCGGTTCGTGGTCTCCACCACCCGTCAGGCGATGCCGTCGCTGGGCGACACGGTCTACGTGAAGCCGGTCGTGGGCAGCCACCACGCGTTCCACGCCGCCTCCGGTGTGCGCATCTGACGCAGTAGCCAGTAAAAGGGCGGAGCCGGTCGGCTCCGCCCTTTTTCCATATGCGCTTTCCTCATCCGCTGGGCGCGGCGGGTAAGGATGTAGGCATGACCGAATATCGAGTCGAGCACGACACGATGGGTGAGGTGCGGGTCCCCGCCGACGCACTCTGGGGCGCCCAGACCCAGCGAGCGGTGGAGAACTTCCCGATCTCCGGCACTCCCCTGCCGTACCCCCTGATCATCGCCCTTGCCCAGATCAAGGAAGCCGCCGCGCAGGCGAACGCGGACACCGGCGCGCTGGACCGCGAGACCGCCGAGGCCATCGCGGCCGCGGCCCGGCAGGTGATCGACGGCGACCTGGCCCGGCACTTCCCGCTGGACGTGTTCCAGACCGGTTCGGGCACCTCCACCAACATGAACCTGAACGAGGTGCTGGCCCGCCTGGCCGGACAGTCCCTGGGCCGACCGGTGCACCCGAACGACCAGGTCAACGCCTCGCAGTCGAGCAACGACGTGTTCCCGTCGGCGATCCACCTGGCCGCGTTGCGCCTGATCGCCGACGACCTGCGCCCGGCCCTGCTGGAGCTGCACGAGGCGCTGGAGTTGAAGGCGGCCCAGTTCGCGCACGTGGTGAAGTCGGGGCGTACGCATCTGATGGACGCCACCCCGGTGACCCTGGGCCAGGAGTTCTCCGGCTACGCCCAGCAGGTGCAGCGGGGCGCCGAGCGGGTGGCCTCGACGCTGCCGCACGTGGCGGAGCTGCCGCTGGGCGGCACCGCGGTCGGCACCGGCGTCAACGCCAGCGCCGCGTTCCGGCACGAGGTGTACGTGCACCTGGCCCACAACACCGGCCTGCCGGTGCGCGAGGCCGAGAACCACTTCGAGGCGCACGGCTCCCGGGACGCGCTGGTGGAGCTGTCCGGTCAGCTGCGTACGGTCGCGGTCAGCCTGTACAAGATCGCCAACGACATCCGCTGGATGGGGTCCGGCCCGCGCGCCGGGTTGAGCGAGGTGCACCTGCCCGACCTGCAGCCCGGCTCGTCGATCATGCCGGGCAAGGTCAACCCGGTGCTGTGCGAGTCGGTGCGCCAGGTCTGCGCCCAGGTGATCGGGGCGGACGCGACCATCGCGTTCGCGGGGTCGCAGGGCGACTTCGAGCTGAACACGATGCTGCCCGTGATCGCCCGTAACCTGCTCGAGTCGATCACGCTGCTGGCCAACGTGTCCCGGGTGTTCGCGCAGCGCTGTGTCCTCGGGCTCACCGCCAACGAGGAGATCTGCCGCCTGTACGCCGAGGGCTCGCCGTCGATCGTGACCCCGCTCAACCGGCACATCGGGTACGAGGAGGCGGCCGCGATCGCCAAGCAGGCGCTGGCGGAGCACAAGACCATCCGCCAGGTGGTCGTGGAACGGGGCCACCTGGAGGCGGGCCGCCTGACCGAGGCCGACCTGGACGCCGCCCTCGACGTCCTCGCCATGACCCGCGCCCCGGAGTAACCGGCGCGCGGCGCCCCGCCCCCGCCTAACATCAACGCTGGCCTATCCAGTGGACGGATAATCGAATTCCGTCTTCCGGATAGGCCAGCGTCAATTAAAAAGTGGGGCGTCGACCGGTCACGCAGCGCGGCGGCGGGCCACCTCGGCCAGTGCCACAGCGGCGGCGACCGACGCGTTCAGCGACTCCACCTCCGACACCATCGGAATGCTCACCCGCAGGTCACAGGTCTGCCCGACCAGTCGCCCGAGCCCGCGCCCCTCCGACCCGACCACCACGATCAGCGGCCCGACCGCGGCCTCCAACTGGTAGAGATCCGTCTCCCCGTCGGCGTCGAGCCCGACGACCACGAACCCCTCCTGCTGCGCCTGCTTGAGCGCCCGGGTCAGGTTCGTCACCTGCGCGACCGGCAGCCGCGCCGCCGCCCCGGCGCTGGTACGCCAGGCGGTGGCGGTGATCCCGGCCGCGCGGCGCTCCGGCACGAAGATGCCCTGCGCGCCGAACGCGGCCGCCGACCGGATGACCGCACCCAGGTTGCGCGGGTCGGTCACCCCGTCGAGCGCCACCAGCAGCGGTTCCGGGTGCTCGGCGGAGGCGGCGAGCAGGTCCTCGAAGCTCTCGTACGCGAACGGCGGCACCTGCACGCCGATGCCCTGGTGCAGCACCCCGCCGGTGAGGCGGTCGAGCTCGGCCCGGCTGATCTCCAGGATCGGGATGCCCCGGTCGCCGCACGTGCGCACGATCTCGGTGATCCGGTCGTCGATCTCGATGCCCTGCGCGATGTAGAGCGCCGTCGCCGGCACGTGCGCGCGCAGCGCCTCGACGACCGGGTTACGGCCGACGAGCAGCTCCGGCGCGTCCTTGGGCGTGGCCGACTTGCGGCCGGGCGCGACCCGGGGGCCGCTGGCACGGGCGGCGGTGGCGCGTCCGGGCGCGGTACGCCGCGTCGGCGCACCCTTGCCCGTCCCGCCCCGGCCCCAGGTGGTGTCCTTGCTGCCCGGCTTGCCGATCTTGGGGGCGCGCCCCTCGGCCGCGGCCGCCTTGCGCTCCTTGTCCTGCTTCCACGCGGTCTTCGACGGCACCTTCTCGGTGCCGGAGTAACCCTTGTGCCAGGGTCGCTCGTCGGCGGGCAGGGTCTTGCCCCGGCCCTTCAGGGTGTCCTTGCCCTTGCCGCCCGTTCCCTTGCTCGCGGTCTTCTTGCTGACCTGGCGTACGTTGCGGCGTTGCGAGTTGCCCGGCATTACAGTTCACTTCCGATCGTCCAGCGTGGACCGTGTGGGGTGTCCTCGACCACCACTCCGGCCTGTTTCAGTTGGTCGCGCACGGCATCCGCGGCGGCCCAGTCCTTGCGCGCGCGGGCAGCGGTCCGCTGCTCCAGCGCGAGTGCCACCAGCGCGTCCACGGTGCCGCGCAGCGAGTCGCCGGCCTTCGTGTCGGCCCAGGCGGGGTCCTGCGGGTCGAGCCCGAGGATGCCGAGCATGGCCCGTACGCTGCCCAGCGCGCCGGCGGCGGCCTTGGTGTCACCGTTGGCCAGCGCCGTGTTGCCCTCGCGCACCACCTCGTGCAGCGCGGCGAACGCGGCGGAGGTGTTGAGGTCGTCGTCCATCGCCTCGGCGAACTCGGCGCACAGCACGGTCGGCGCGGTCACGCCGACGAGTTCGGTGGCCCGCTGCACGAAGCCCTCGATCCGCCGGTACGCGGTCGCGGCCTCCTCCAGCGCGTGCCAGCTGAAGTCGATGCGCGCCCGGTAGTGCGGGGCGAGCAGGTAGTAGCGCAGGTCGACCGGGCGCAGTCCGCGCTCGGCGACCGCCTCCAGGTCGATCACGTTGCCCAGCGACTTGCTCATCTTGGCCTCGCCGAGGTTGAGCAGGCCGTGGTGCACCCAGAACCGCGCGAACGGCAGCCCGGCCGCACGCGACTGGGCCTGCTCGTTCTCGTGGTGCGGGAAGACCAGGTCGAGGCCGCCGCCATGGATGTCGAACTCGGCGCCCAGGTAGCGCCGGGCCATGGCGGAGCACTCGATGTGCCAGCCGGGGCGGCCGCGACCCCACGGCGAGGGCCACTCGGCGTCGTCCGGCTCCTCCGGCTTGGCGCCCTTCCACAGGGCGAAGTCGCGCGGGTCGCGCTTGGCCCGCTCCGGCCCGTCCGGGGCGGCCAGCATCTCGTCCGGGCGCTGGCCGGACAGGGCGCCGTAGTCGGCGAAGGAGCCGACGGAGAAGTACACGTCGCCGCTGCCGTCGGTGCTCGGGTACGCGTGGCCGAGCTTGATCAGCTCCTCGATCAGCTCGTGCATCTCCGGCACGTGCCCGGTGGCCCGCGGCTCGTACGTGGGCGCCAGCACGTTCAGGCTGCGGTACGCCGCGGCGAGGATCACCTCGTTGGCGTAGGCGATCGACCAGAACGGGCGACCCTGTTCGAGCGACTTCTGCAGCACCTTGTCGTCGATGTCGGTGATGTTGCGCACGAACGTCACCGACAGCCCCGAATGCTGCAGCCAGCGGCGCAGCACGTCGTAGTTGACGCCCGAGCGCAGGTGACCTATGTGCGGCCCGGACTGGACGGTGAGACCACACAGGTACACGGAGGCCTGACCGGGAACGCGCGGCACGAAGTCGCGCACCTGTCTGGTCGCGGTGTCAAAGAGTCTCAACGTCACCGGATAAGGATAGTCATCCTTCGCGACTCCATTGCGACTGCAGCCACCGCAGCGCGGGCAGGTATCTCTCATCTGCCGCGATGCGGTACACCCGCCCGTCCGCGGCGGTGAACCCGATCACGGACCGCGCGTCACCGGGGCCGGTCGGCGCGCTCTCCGACGTGCCGCCCCGCACCGGGACGACCCGGCGGGACGCCCCCGCACCGCCCTGGGACAGTTCCAGCGAGTCCGCACCGGCGCGCACGGTGCCGTCGAGCCAGCCGTCGCGGGCATAGCGGGAGCCGGTGCCGTACACCGAGGCCTCCAGCTGCAGCGTGTTGCCCGCCTGCACGTGGGCGAGCAGCCGTTCCGGCGAACCCTTGCTCGTACCGCCGGTGGGTGCGGCGTCGAGCTGGTACGCACCGAGGCACCGCGGCTCGCCGTACACCCGGATCTCCTCCAGCGCCCGGTCGATCAGCTCGCCGGAGCCGCGCCAGCCCTGGACCTGGGTGTAGTAGCGCCAGCGCCGGCCGTCCAGCGACTTACCGCGCCCCACCACCCGCCACGGCACCCCGAACAGGGTCCGGATGAGCACGAACAGCGGCAGCAGCAGGAGCACGATCAGCCACTCGGCGACGAAGATCGCCAGCGCGAGCAGGAACGGAAAGGTCAGGATCAGCGCGCCGACGACGATCGCGATCGCACAGCCGATCGGCTCGTCACCCAGGTCGATACTGCCGAACTCCATGAAACCGCTGTCGCCCCGGCCGAGATCGCGCGCCTTCGGCTGCCAGGGCAGCCAGCGTCGGCCGACCCACCATTCGCGGCCGTCCGCACCGCTCGCCCTGCCTGACATGCCCGGCATCCTGGCATGCGGCCGCAACCCGCGGCAGTGCGCTGTGCCGAAGACGTCCGCGCAGGTCAGGCCTTAAGTTGCGCGATCACCGCGGGCAGCTGGGCCAGATCCGCGACGATCGCGTCGGGGCGGACCGGTCCGGGCACGGGGGCGTCCGCGCGGTTGAGCCACACGGTACGCAGACCGGCGCCCGCCGCGCCGACGACGTCGTGGTCGTACGAGTCGCCGACGTACACCACCTCGTCCGGCCCGGCCTGCGCGGCGGCCAGCAGCGCCTCGAAGAACCCGGCGGCGGGCTTCTTGGGCACCCCGTCGCGCAGCGCGTAGATCTCGAACGCGAACAGGCCGCCCAGCCCGCAGCGGGCCGCCTCGCTGTTGGCATTGGTGCCGTAGCCGAGCTGGTATTCGCTGCGCAGCTTGGCCAGCGTGTCGAGCACGCCGGGGAACGGCCGCGAGTTGGCGAACCGGACCTCGAAGAACAGGTCGAGCAAGCGCGCGGTCTCGTCCGCGCGGCCGATCCGGTCGAGGGTGATCCGCAGCGCGGTCTCCCGGATAAGCCGGGCGGGCTGGTCCGCCATGCGCCGCCAGCAGTCGTCGGCATCGACCCGGAACCCGGCCACGCTCAGGCTCGGCTCACCGACGGCCGCGACCACGGCCGCGAGCCCGGCGTTCACACCGGTCACGATGTCCACCAGCGTGTCGTCCGCATCGAAGGCAACAGTCGTGATCATCGGTACACGGTAGCCGATACCACCTGGTCAGCCCGATGACGCGCCCGTCGCACCGCGCCACGTCCCGCGCGCGTGTTTGGAAGGGGCCCTGCTACTACGCAATGCGATAAGAAGGTGCCCTTCCTTACCTCGATAGGGTGGGAGAGTGGATACCGCGCAGACGCTCGACCGAGGCCTGCGGCTGCTGACCCTGGTAGCCGACACCCCCGGCGGCCTGACCGTCACGGAGGCGGCGAGCCGACTTGGCGTGGGCCGTGCGGTGATCTACCGGCTGGCCACGACGCTGACCGAACACGCGCTGATCCGCCGGGACGCCGCCGGGCGGTTGCGCCTGGGCCTGGGCCTGCTGCATCTGGCGCGCCGGGCGCAGCCGCTGCTGGCCGACGCGGCCCTGCCCGCGCTGCGCAAGCTCGCCGACCAGGTGCAGGCCACCGCGCACCTGACCGTCGCCGACGGCGATGAGGCGGTCGCCGTCGCGGTGGTGGAGCCGAGCGCGACGGTGTTCCACGTCGCCTACCGCACCGGTTCGCGGCACCCGCTCGCGGCGGGCGCGGCCGGACGGGCGATTCTCGACGCGCATGAAGGCTGGACGGTGTCGTCGGGCGAACTGCAGCAGGGGGCGTATGGCATCGCCGCGCCCGTACGCGACGTCGAGGGCCTGCGGGCGAGCGTGGGCGTGGTCGCATTGGCCCCGCTCGATCCCATGACGGTCGGACCACTGGTGGTCGCCGCCGCCCACACCCTCACCACAGCACTCGCCTGACACCCCACCAACCTCGCGCAAACCTGCCGCGCGCCAAGCTCGCGCATGTCGCCGCGCGCCAAGATCGCTCAAGTTGCCAGGCAATCGGGCGTATCTTGGACATCCTTTCGCCCAATTGCCCGGCAACATGAGTGACCTTGACGGCCCTTGACGGCCCTTGACGGCCCTGGCGGCCCTGGCGGTCCTGGTGGTCTTGGCGGGGGCGGGGCGGCAGTGCGGGTCCCGAATCCGTCTGTCCACCGGGCTTGTGGATAACCCCGTGAACTGCGTATCCACAATGTGGATAACTTGATTTCCACAGGTTTCCCACATGTCGTCCACAGCCTGGCGCGAGTTATCCACAGCGAGATCCACATCGCGCCCGGATCTCGGGCACGCTGTCCCGCGTGCGACGAACCGATCGACCACGGCAACTTGCCTGGCAGGTGTTTCGCGGGGCCGATGCGCTCCGGGAAGGTCTGCTCACCCTCGAACAGCTGCGCGGCGCCAACTGGCAGCGGCTCGCCTACGGCGTCTACGCCGACTCCCGCCTCGACCGTGACCACGGGCTGCGGTGCCGCGCGCTGGCGGCAGACCTACCCGAGCACGCACACCTGGCCGGTCCCAGCGCCGCCTATCTCCATGGCGTCGAGCACGCGGCGGCGTTCACCGACCCCGTCCACCTCATCGTCCCGGCGGGCACCCGGCTGAACCAGCGCAGGGAGGCGGCCGTACACCGGATGGTGCTGGCGTCGGACGAAGTGGGCGTCCAGCGTGGGCTGCCGGTGACCAGCCCACTGCGTACCAGTTGGGACGTCACGTTATGGATGGATCTCGTACCGGCGGTCGCGGTGTTGGACGCGCTGCTACGCGACAAGCTGGTGACCGCGACGCAGCTGATGGAGCTCGCGGCGGACCGTGCCGGTCGGCACGGCGCGGCGCGCGCCACACGCGCGTTCAAGCTGGCCGACGCGGGCGGGCAGTCACCGCAGGAGACCCGACTGCGGCTCGGGCTGATCCGAGCCGGGCTGCCTCGGCCCGAACTGCAGCATCCGGTGCCGGTGGGCGGGCGGGTGCTGCACCCCGACCTGTGCTGGCCGCAGTACCGGGTCGCGGTGGAGTACGACGGCGAGTGGCACGACAGCCCTGACAGCTTCCATCTCGATCGGCGGCGGCTCAATCTGCTGGTCAGCGCTGGCTGGACCGTGCTTCACGTGACGAGCCGCCGCATGCGCGCCGACTTCGCGGCCGTGGTCCGTGAGGTGGCGGCCGCTCTGCGATCGGCGGGCTGGAATCCCGGCCCCGGCCGCCCGACACCCATGATCCCGTGACCGTCCGGCCACCGTCCCTCGAAGCCGCTTATGCCGCCGTCCCTCAAGGTCACCTATGTTGCCAGGCAATCGGGCGAAGGAGCTCCCAAGATACGCACGATTGCCCGGCAACTTGCCCGATCTTGGCCCCCGGCCCGGCCCGGCCGGGGCGGGGTGGGGTGGGGTGGGGTGGGGTGGGGTTAGCGGCGGCCGATGGCCAGGAGTGGGTTGGGCTTGGAGGTTTCGGCGAAGAAGTCGTTGCCCTTGTCGTCGACGACGATGAAGGCTGGGAAGTCCTCGACCTCGATCTTCCACACGGCTTCCATGCCGAGTTCGGCGTACTCCAGCACCTCGACGCGCTTGATGCAGTCCTGCGCCAACCGGGCCGCCGGGCCGCCGATCGAGCCGAGGTAGAAGCCGCCGTAGGCCTGGCAGGCCTTGGTCACCTGGCCGCTGCGGTTGCCCTTGGCGAGCATGACGTAGGAGCCACCGGCCGCCTGGAACTTCTCCACGTACGCGTCCATGCGGCCCGCGGTGGTCGGCCCGAACGAGCCGGAGGCGAAGCCCTCGGGCGTCTTGGCCGGGCCCGCGTAGTAGACGGCGTGGTCGCGCAGGTACTGCGGCATCGGCTCGCCCGCGTCCAGCCGCTCGGCGATCTTCGCGTGGGCGATGTCGCGCGCGACGACCAGCGGGCCGGTCAGCGAGAGCCGGGTCTTCACCGGGTACTGCGACAGCTGCTCGCGGATCACCGACATGGGCTGGTTGAGGTCGACCTTCACCACGTCGCCGTCGGCGGAGGCGGCCGCGGACAGCTCCTCGGCGGTGGTGTCGGGCAGGAAGCGGGCCGGGTCGGTTTCGAGGCGCTCCAGCCATACGCCCGACGGGGTGATCTTGGCGACGGCCTGGCGGTCGGCGGAGCAGGAGACCGCGATGGCGACCGGGCACGACGCGCCGTGGCGCGGCAGACGGATGACACGCACGTCGTGGCAGAAGTAGCGGCCGCCGAACTGGGCGCCGATGCCGAAGCTGCGGGTCAGCTCCAGCACCTCGGCCTCCAGCTCCACGTCGCGGAACCCGTGCGCCAGCATGCTGCCCTCACCGGGCAGGTTGTCCAGGTACTTCGCCGAGGCCAGCTTCGCGGTCTTGAGCGCGTGCTCGGCCGAGGTGCCGCCGATGACGATCGCCAGGTGGTACGGCGGGCAGGCGCTGGTGCCGATGAGCCGCAGCTTCTCGTCCAGGAAGCGGATGAACGAGGCGGGGCTCAGCAGCGCCTTGGTCTCCTGGTAGAGGTACGACTTGTTGGCGCTGCCGCCGCCCTTGGCCATGAACAGGAACTTGTACGCGTCGGCGTGCCCGTCCGGGTCCTCGGCGTACAGCTCGATCTGCGCGGGCAGGTTGGTGCCGGTGTTGCGCTCGTCCCACACGGTCAGCGGGGCGAGCTGCGAGTAGCGCAGGTTGAGCTTGGTGTACGCCTCGTACACGCCGCGCGCGATGGCGGCCTCGTCGGCGCCGTCGGTCAGCACGTGCCGGCCGCGCTTGCCCATCACGATCGCGGTGCCGGTGTCCTGGCACATGGGCAGCACGCCGCCCGCGGCGATGTTGGCGTTGCGCAGCAGGTCCAGCGCGACGAAGCGGTCGTTGGCCGACGACAGCGGGTCGTCGAGGATCGCGCGCAGCTGCGTCAGATGCGCCGGGCGCAGGTAGTGGGCGATGTCGTGCATCGCCTCGGCGGTGAGCTGGGTGAGGATCTCCGGCTCGACGGTCAGGAACTTGCGCCCACCCGGCCCGCTGACGACGTCCACACCCTCGTCGGTGACGAGCCGGTAGTCGGTGGTGTCCGCGCCCAGGGGCAGCAGGGAGGAGTAGGCGAAGTCGGTCATGCGCAAAAGCGTACTCACGGGTTGCCCAAGGGCTGAATTCGCGCTCTGCCTAATCGAACGCCAGGTAACCGAGATCACGCCGCTGCCCCAGGAGCAGCCCGTTCGCGTCGGCCGCGAGCACGTCGGCCTCGGTGTCGACCTGGCGGCGCACCTTGCCGCTGGTGGCGTCGAGCACGATCACCCGGTCCGGGCCGCGGTCGACCACGATCACGATCTTGCCCCGGATCGCCGCCGACGCCTCAGTATTGACCTTGCGGGTCCACAGCGACTTCGGCCTGCCGCCCGACTCCAGGTCCAGGCTGTACCCGGTGAACTTCGCGCCGTCGGCCGACCGGACCACCGCCCGGTTGCCGTCGACCGCGACCACGCGCTCCCCGGCCGCGCACAGCAGCACCTGGCGCCCGAAGCCGGTGTCCAGCAGCGCCTGCCGCCCGTCCGGGGCGGTGGCCAGCACCAGGTCGCCCGAGCCGGTGGGCTGGTGACGCTGGTCGCAGCCGCCGCCGGTGATGGTGCCGAGCTGGTTGTCGCGCCAGCGCCACACCTCGTCGTCGGTGACCGCGTCCCGGCCGATCACGGTCACCCCGCAGCCGCCGTCGCGCGGGACCGCCTCGCTGTGGATGACCCGGCCGCCCAGCACGATGATCCGCTCCCGGCGGCTCGGGCTGACCTCGGGCAGCACCACGCCCTGCGCGGTGTCGACGACGTACACCCGGCCGTCGATCGGGAAGCCGAGCAGCTGCGGCATCGGCTGCGGCTCGACCCGCTCGGCGATGCGGTCGGCCCCGAGCGGCACGCTGCCGGTCAGCTCCGGGTTGTCGGCGAACAGTACGAACCCCATACCGGGCAGGCCGACATGCCAGCGTTCGTCGCCGCTGGCGGGCTCGCGGGCGGTCAGCTCACAGTTCTTGGGGGTACGGCACGCGACGTCCAGCAGGTAGTCGGAGAACGTCCAAACCGCCGCGGCCCGATCGTCGCGGCGCAGTACCGCCCCGGTCGCCGGGTCGATCACCTGGTAGCCCTTGACCAGCAGCTTGCCCGCGACCACGACCGTCCGCCCGGACGGCCCGGCCACGGCGGCCCAGTCGGCGGGGGTCTGCCAGATCCGGCGGCCGGTCGTGCGGCTGCGCACCTCGACGGAGTCGCGATGCTCGACGACGACGTGCTGCTCCAGCAGGGTCACGTGCTGGGGGCTGCCGCCCAGGCGCTCCTGCCAGCGGGCGGGCGGGTCGGCGAGGGGGCCGCTGGTGCTGATCCAGTTCCACAGGTCGGGGAACGGGTTCCACACGTTGGTGCTGACCAGCACAGTCATCGCCACGGCCACCGCGACGAGCCAACCGGTGCCGGCCCTCCCCTTGGCCATCCGCCCAGGATAGCCAGCCGACGATCAAACGTGAGTGAGTGTCCGATCTATCCGTGTCGGGCGGCTTTACGCACCAACGGCAGCGTCCGGTACGGCAGCTGCTCGGCCAGCGCGATCAGCGTCGAGGCGCGCAGGATCGCGTCGTACGCCACGATCTCGTCGATGACCCGCTGCAGATCGGCATTGGACCTGGCCACGATCCGGCAGAGTAGATCCCCGCCGCCGGTGATGGTGTACGCCTCCAGCACCTCGGGAATCGTCGACAGGTGCGCGGCGACCGGGTCGTGGCCGCCGCTCTGCCGGATCTCCAGCGTCACGAACGCGGTCACGCCGTAGCCGATCGCCTCCGGGTTCAGCTCCGGCCCGAACCCGGTGATGACGCCGCGGGCCACCAGCCGGTCCAGTCGCGCCTGGACGGTGCCCCGCGCCACCCGCAGGCGGCGCGAGGCCTCCAGCACGCCGATCCGCGGCTCCGAGGCCAGCAGGTCGATCAGCTGTACGTCCAGCTCGTCCACAGTGCCGGTCACCGGCCCATCATGTCACCGCGCCCTGGCCTCACCGCGGCCGATGCGTGACCGTGCCGCCTTTCCACTGCCACACCTCCGTCCTGGTGACGATCTCGATCGAGGCCGGGTGTTCGCTGGTGCCGTCCGCCGAGCGCCACCAGGCCCCGAACCAGCCGCCGGAGACGGTCAGCGCGACGGTCTTGCCGCTCTTCATCACGGCGGTGCCGCTGACCGCCCCGTCCGGCGCCCGGCCCAGCAGCCAGCCACGGTCACCCTCGTCGGCGTGGTTGAACTGCATGGGATGCCAGATGCTGCTCGGATCCTCCAGCGCCGCCACCTCGGTCACGGCGATTCCGGCGCCGCCGCCGCTCTCGCCGCCGCTGCGCTCGCAGGCCACCATCAGGTGCTCGTCGCCGTACAGGTGGACCGCGTCCTCGCCAGAGCGGAGCTTGAACCGCACCGGCGGCAGGTCCGGAAAACCGAGGTCCCCGAACGGGGCGGCGGTGCGGCGGCACGCCTCGACCAACGCCTGCTCCTGGTACGTGCCGTCGACATGGCCCAGCCCGCCCACCATGATCATGCGGTCGCCGGTGAACGCCCGCATGACCGCGTCGCGCAGCCCGCCCTCGGGCGCCCAGACCAGGAACAGGTCACCGTCGACGAGGCCAGGGAACACCTCGCCGCGGGCGGTGTGCGCCTCCACTTCGCGGGTCCCCGCGGGGGCCAGGCCGAGGTAGTAGTCGGCAGCGTGGCGGCCACCGTTCTCGTCCGCCAGCGAGCTCACTCCGTAGCGCGGCATCCCGGCGCCGACGTCGGTGAGCAATCGCCGGGCCGGCGGCGCGGGCGTGGTCAAGCCGAGATGCGTCCCATCGTCATCGTGTATGCACTCCACGATCAGGCTCGTGTCGGCGGTGGCGTAGACGAGCATGCCGAGCCGCCCCTGCGCGACGTCGAACCGCAGCGGAGGCAGGTTGTCGCGCAGTCCGGGCGCCAAGCCGCCGCGGTCCTGCTTCGCCCACTGCTGCGCGCACGCCTGCGGAAACGCGGCGTGCCAGGCGGGGGTGCCGGTCGCGGTCGGTTCGACGCTGGGCGAGGTCAGCGGCTCCACGACGCCGGAGCCGCCGGTGGGCCATACCAGGAAGGCGACCGCGACCAGCGCGGCCACGCCCGCCATCGCCCAGGCCGCCATCCTGCGGCGGGCACCGGTGCCCGCGCGCTGTTCGATCTCGATCACCGTCATGGTGAAGCGCTCCTCCCCGTACTCCTCGGTGAGCCTGGTGCGCAGGTCGTCGACGGTCATCACGCCACCTCCGGGGTGCAGCGCAGCGCCGTGACGGCGGCGGGCTCGAGTTGGTGACGAAGCGAGTTCAGGGCGCGGTGCAGGTGCGCGGTCACGGTGCCCTCGGCGATGCCGAGCAGCTCGGCGGTCTCTGCGACGCTCAGGTCGGCCAGCAGCCGCAGCGCCACCACCTCCCGCTGCCGCCGGGGCAGCGTCGCGAGCAGCCTGCGCAGATCGCTGTCCGGTTCTCGATGCGTGCTCCGCTCCGGCACGTCGCCCAGCACCTCGCGGCGCAGGCGCCGCCACACCGAGCGCTGCACGTTCAGCGCCGTGACGAGCACCCAGCCGGTGGGGTTGGGGTGCTCGCGGACCACCGCCCACCGGGCGCACGCCCGCGCGTACGCCTCGGCGACCGCGTCCTCGGCCGCCGCGCGGTTGCCACCGGCGGCGAGCACGGCGCGAAACACCGCATCCTTGCCGCTGAGGTAGAACTCCGCGAAGTCGTCCATCCTGTCTCCCTCGTCACCTGGGAGTACTCCCGAGAGCCCAGGAAGCATTACCCAGTTCGATAACGAATCCATAACTGAGCAACCTGTCCAGCAAATAACCGATACCACCGGTCGATCTGCGCAATCTGATCAGCTCCCGTACTGACAGTTGCCCAGCTCACCATCCGCGCGCCATTCTTCGGCCATGACCGCTGTCGCTCATCCGGCCGCCACCCACGCGGCTCCGTCGCACGACCCGTTCCCGGTGAAGGGCGTCGACCACCTCGCCTTCCTCGTCGGCAACGCCCGGCAGGCGGCCCACTACTACTCGACCGCGTTCGGGATGACCCTGGTCGCCTACCGCGGCCCCGAGCAGGGCTACCGCGACTACGCCGAGTACGTGCTGACCTCGGGCAGCGCCCGGTTCGTGCTGCGCGGCGCGGTACACGCGGCAGCGCCCGGCGCCGACCACCACGCCCGGCACGGCGACGGCGTCACCGACATCGCGCTCGAGGTCCCCGACGTCGACGCCGCCTACGCGTACGCCGTCGAGCACGGCGCCACCGGCCTACAGGCCCCGGTCGACCACACCGACACGAACGGCACCATCCGCGTCGCCGCCATCGCCGCCTACGGCGACACCCGGCACACCCTGATCGACCGGTCGGCCTACCACGGCCCGTTCGAGCCCGGCTTCGTCGCCGCCCACCCGATCGTCGACCGCTCCGCCGCGATCGCCGCCGGCTCGCCCAAGCGCTTCTTCCAGGCTGTCGACCACGTCGTCGGCAACGTGGAGCTCGGCAAGATGGACGAGTGGGTGGAGTTCTATCACCGCGTCATGGGCTTCACGAACATGGCCGAGTTCATCGGCGACGACATCGCCACCGACTACTCGGCGCTGATGAGCAAGGTCGTGGCCAACGGCACCCGCAAGGTGAAGTTCCCGCTCAACGAGCCGGCCATCGCCCGCAAGAAGTCCCAGATCGACGAGTACCTGGAGTTCTACGGCGGCCCCGGCGCCCAGCACATCGCGCTGGCCACCAACGACATCCTGGCCACCGTGGACGCGATGCGCGCCGCGGGCGTGGAGTTCCTGGCCACCCCCGACTCCTACTACGACGACCCGGAGCTGCGCGCCCGCATCGGCCACGTACGCGTGCCGATCGAGGAGCTCAAGGCGCGCCGCATCCTGGTCGACCGGGATGAGGACGGGTACCTGCTGCAGATCTTCACCAAGCCGGTGCAGGACCGGCCGACCGTCTTCTTCGAGCTGATCGAGCGGCACGGCTCGCTCGGCTTCGGGAAGGGGAACTTCAAGGCGCTGTTCGAGGCGATCGAGCGCGAACAGGAGACCCGCGGCAACCTCTGACCCCGGTAAGGAAGGGCACCTTCTTATCGCTTTCCGTAGTAGAAGGGCCCCTTCTCAACGCGGGCGCGGTCTGCGGCATGTCGGCGAGCCGGCCCCTTGCCAGAGCTGGGGGGCCGGCTCCTCTTCTGTCCGCCGGCCGGTGCACCACCGGGCCGCCCCGGTGGTGTTGACGTGGAAGGATGTCCCGCATGACCACCCCCGTACCCCCCGGTCCGACCCCAGACCAACCGGGCGTCGTACGACCGCCGCTGCCCACCCCGCCGCCCGGCATCCCGCACCAGGCCCCGCCGCCGTGGGGACCGCCGCCCGGCAGCTGGACCCCACCGCCCGCGCCGCCCGGCGCCTGGACCGCGATGCTGGTCCCGCTCGCGCCCAACGGCGCGCCGCTGGCGAGCTTCGGCCGGCGCCTGGGCGCCCACCTGATCGACCTGGCGCTCTACGCGGCGCTCTATGGCATCCTCATGGTGCCGGTCATGATCTTCTGGTTCGCGTCGGTCGCGGACCTCGCGTCGAAGCAACAGCCGCATGGCGAGATGCCACCGGGCGAGGTCCCACCGGGTGAGTTCTTCGCCCTGATGGGGATGATGTTCGCGCTCATGATGGGGATCTTCGCCGTCTCCCTGCTGTTCACGTACCTCTACTACGTGGAGTACCAGCTGCGCACCGGTGGGCGCACGCTGGGTAAGAAGATGCTGAAGCTGGTCGTCGCTCCGGTCGACCCCACCCGCGTGCTGACCAGGGCCGACCTGGCCAAGCGATGGGCGGTGCAGTTCGTGGCCGCGGGGCTGGTGCCGCTGTTCAACTACGTCGACGGCTTCTGGCAGCTCTGGGACAAACCGCTGCAGCAGTGCCTGCATGACAAGGCGGCGCAGACGGTCGTGGTGAAGGTCGGTTAAATAGCAGTCATGACGATCAGCCCCGGGTGGTACAAGGACCCTGCCGATCCCAGTACGCAGCGCTACTGGGACGGTGAGGGCTGGGTCGGCGCGGCCCTGCCCGCCGACGCCACCCCGCCGGACGGTCCGCCGCAGCCCGAACCGGCAGCGCCGCCGCCCCCGCCGGTCGCCGAATCGCCCATACCGTCCCCAGGCAGGGTCAGCTCGTCGCGTGACGGGGTCATCCCGCCGGTGTTCCCGCCGCCCCAGTTCGGCACCAAAACCGGCACGGGGCCCGGTGGCGGCCCCGGCGCACGCCCGCTGCCGCCCGGCTGGCCGCATCCGGTCCCCACGACTCCGGTGCGCCCCCACGGCATGCCCCTGGCCTCCCCCGGCGTACGCCTCGGCGCCCGGTTCGTCGACTTCCTGGCCGTGCTCGGCCTCAACATCGTGGTCAACGGCTGGTTCGTGTACCTGTGGCTGCGCGAATTCGTGCCGTACATGCAGTCCGCGTTCCAGAAGGCGCTGGACGGCGGCCAGGTTACCGACGTGGCACGACCGGCGCAGCTCGACGGCCTGTTCCTAGTGATCATCTTCATCGCGCTGGGCCTGTGGTTCGCCTACGAGGTGCCCGCCACGGCGCACTCAGGCCAGACCTTCGGCAAACGGCTCATGCGGATCAAGGTCGTGCCGGTGGAGAGCCTGGAGCCGCTGCGCACCGGCCGGGCCTGGCGCCGCTGGACCCCGATGGCGCTGCCGCTGCTGCTCATCCCCTGCTGCCTGATCTTCTTCGTGATCCCGCAGATCCTCGACGTCGTCCTGATCCTGATGGACCGGCGGCAGCGCATGGCCTGGCACGACCGCTCGGCCGGCACATACGTGGTCCAGCTGCCCGACGCAGCCCGTTCCCAGAAGAGAGGTGCCTGATGACCAAGCGGAGCCTCACCCGCCCCGACCTTGCCGCACTGCCCAACTACGTGCCCGGACGGTCTGTCCCCGGCGCGATCAAGCTGGCCAGCAACGAGGTCCCGTACGGCCCGCTGCCCGGCGTCGCCGAGGCCGTCGCCGAGGCCATCGCCAACGTGCACCGCTACCCGGACATGGGCGTCGGCGCGCTGCGCGACAAGTTCGCCAAGCGCCTGGGCGTGCCCGTCGAGCGGGTCGTCACCGGCTGCGGCTCGGTGGCGCTCGCCGAGCACCTGGTCCGCGCCACCTGCGTGCCCGGCGACGAGCTGCTCTACTCGTGGCGCTCGTTCGAGGCGTACCCGATCATCGCCGCGACCACCGGCGCCACCTCGGTCAAGGTGCCCAACACTGCGGTGCACGGCCACGACCTGGACGCGATGGCGGCGGCGATCACCGACCGCACCCGCCTGATCCTCGTGTGCAACCCGAACAACCCGACCGGCACCAGCGTGCGCCGCGCCGAGATCGACGCGTTCCTGGCCAAGGTGCCCGAGGACGTCCTGGTCGTGCTCGACGAGGCGTACAAGGAGTTCGTGACCGACCCCGAGGTCCCCGACGGCGTCGAGGTGTACGGCGACCGTCCCAACGTCGCGGTGCTGCGCACCCTGAGCAAGGCCTGGGGCCTGGCCGGGCTGCGCATCGGCTACCTGGTGGCCCAGCCCGACGTCGCCGACGCGGTGCGCAAGGTGGTCACCCCGTTCTCGACCAGCCTGCCCGCGCAGGCCGCGGCGCTGGCCGCGCTCGACGCCGAGGACGAGATGCGCCGCCGCTGCGACCTGGTCATCGCCGAGCGGGCCCGGGTCACCAAGGCGCTGCAGGAGCACCTGCCGAGCATCCCGGACAGCCAGGCCAACTTCGTCTGGCTGCCGCTGGCCGACCAGGCGGCGGCGTTCTCCCAGGTGTGCGAGGCCGAGGGCGTCATCGTGCGGCCGTTCGCCGGCGACGGGGTACGCGTCACCATCGGCACCGCCGAGGAGAACGACGCCCTGCTCCGCGCCGCGGAAAAGTACTTCGGCTGAGCATCGGAGCAGACGGGGATGGCGTGGCGGACTCTTTCGCGTAGGACGCGCGCGGCGATCGTCGCTGCGCTCTGCGCGGCACTGGTGGTCGGGAGCGGAATCGTGCTGTGGCGCGTGTTCCGTCCCACCGACGTCGTCACCACGGCGACGCACCCAATGCCCGCACCCGTCATCCCCGCCCCCGGCGCACTCGGTGCGCTGGTCTCGGCGCCGCTGATCGTCGGCGACCAGATCCGGGTCCACGCCGCGCCGCGACAGGTCTGGGCGGACGGTCCCGCCGACACCAAGTACGAAACCAGCGCGCTGTGGTCGCTGCGCCGCTGGCCGGCCGACCTGCTTGGCGTGGTCGCCGCGGGTGACCAGGTCGTCGTCAGCGCGTGGGGCGACGGCATGCTGGTCGGCACGGACCCGCGCACCGGCAGGACGACCTGGTCGGTGCGGGCAGACGTGCTCGGCGAGGCCTACCAGGGCCGCCGCACCGGCGCCGCCACGGTCTACGACCCGCCTGGTCTGTTCACCGCCGGCCAGACGGTGCTGACGACAGGCGACAAGACCATCACCGCGTACGACGCGACGACCGGCGCGGTGCGTTGGCGCCACGACCTGCCCGCCGACGAGCACTGTCGCGGCATCTCGTTCACCGCTCCGACGCAGTTCCTGACCCACGACACCTGCACCGACACGCTCCTGCGGTACTCCGTCGACACCGGCGCGCCCCAGACGCCGCTGGGCACCGGGGTAACTGCCGTCGAACCGGTGTCGTGTGCCGTGGGCAACTCCGACTGCCTCGGGGTACGTGCCACCGCCAGCGACGGGCCGCACGCCTGGCTCCTGCCGCCCGCGGCGTCCTCAGGCACGGAGACCCCATCCGCTCCGCTGGCCGCGCCGGGCGCCATCGTCACCGGGCCGCCCCAGGCCGCTGCGGCCGTCGTCACCACGCCGGACCCGGCCGCGGTGACCGAACTGGTCAGTCGCGATCCGAGCACCGGAGAGGCTCGCTGGACCTGGCGGCCGCAGCCCGGCGATCGCGCCCCCACCCTGCTGCCAACCGGAGCACGCGACCGCATCCTGCTGGTCACCCCGGAGCACACGCTGATCGCGGTGAACGCGGAAACCGGGAAAGAGCTGTCACGCTCCTCGCTGGACCTCTACTACGAGGACCCTTTCCCCTACACCCTCGGCCACGTATACGCCTCCGGCCACTACCTGGTCCTGGAACGCCTCACCCCCGACACTGCCGCCGACTCCCCCGACACCGTCTACTACGCCTCCCCGCGCCCGGTCCTGCTCGCCGCTTCCTGACCCGCGGTTTCCGCATCGGCCATGGGACGGACGTAGCTCGCGCTATCGCCAGCTGGCCAAGGAGTGTCGACAGGCGCTCACAGCTGCAGACACCCATCGGCCGGGCCAGTTTCTTACGACGGCGCTGGTCGAGGCTGAGGTCCTTGGACGGCCTTGATCCCCGTTAGCGGACGCGACCCGCCGTCGAACGGCGCCCGATGACCACAAACGGCGATCATCATTCGCAGGGGACGCGATCCTCGGGTCCGCGACTCGTGCAGTTTCGGGGAAACTGCACGAATTCATGGTGTGATTCCGGCGGTTTCCCTGAACTGCTGGACGGGACGGCGGCTGTGACCGCTGCCGATCGTTCTGGCCGCTGTCGACACACGGGGTACCGGGGGGTGATCACGGTGGTGGGGACACGCCGTCGAACACGCCCACAAGTCCATGACCGCCCGGCGGGTCAGGTCGTGGTCGTGGTGTGTGCCCTGGAAACGCGTCAAGGCCCACCCCGGAAAGGGGTGGGCCTTGAACAGCGATGTTTGTCCGGCGGCGTCCTACTCTCCCACAACGTCCCCGTTGCAGTACCATCGGCGCTGGAGGGCTTAGCTTCCGGGTTCGGAATGTTGCCGGGCGTTTCCCCTCCGCCATGGCCGCCGTAACACTA
>NZ_JAHRCY010000023.1 GCF_019083965.1 Catellatospora tritici | reverse complement strand
CGTCCACGTGCGAGCGGCCCTCGTTCAGCGACGCCACCAGCTTCGCGTTCACGTCGTAGCCGAGCACGCTCAGCCCGGCCTTCACGGCCTCCTGAGCCAGCGGCAGACCCACATAACCCAGCCCGAGAATGACCACGTCGACAGCCATGCACCTGCTCCTTCGCGCGTCTCGGCGCAACCTCCCGGCCGTATTGAACCGGATTCACGTCGCCGAGACGCGATGTTAGCCGACCCGGATCAGCTGCCGTCCGCGCGCTGGGCCGAGGGTGACCTCGGCAGTGGCACGGCGGTCAGCTCGGGCGGCCGGTACTGGGTGATCGCACGCCGGGCCACGTCGTTGACGGCCGACGAGTTGGCCCAGGCCCCGAGCACGATCGAGGCGAACGGAATGGCCTTGGCGGCCAGCTTGCGCACCGCCCGCACCCCGGCCATCTGGGCCAGCCGCCAGCTCAGCCGGGCCAGCGCCCGCGCGGTCGAGGTCCCGGCGACCCGGGCGATGGCCGAGCCGACCCCCTCCCGCCCGGCGGCCACGCCGAGCGCGACCCGGGCGCCCTCGGCGGCCTTGTGCACCCGCTGCAGCACGAGCAGGTCGGTGGCGCGCTCGGGCTGGGTCGGGTCCACGCCGTACACGGCGGCCAGGTGCAGCACCAGGCGGCTCTGCGTCCAGGCCAGCCCGGCCAGGTCGAACACCGCCCCGGGCAGGCCGATGGCGCCGGTCGCCGCCCCGGACAGCCGCCCGTGCCAGCGGAAACGCTGCACCGCCAGCTGGGCCAGACCGTCGGTGTGCATGTTCGGGTGCCGCTGACGCATGGTGGCGGCCCACTGCGCGGCCTGCGGTCCGATCCTGCGGACGGCGGCCAGCGCCAGGTGCTCGGGGGCGTACTGGGGGTCGGCCCGCATCGTCTGCCACAGCCCGGCCGGGGGCGACTCGTCCAGGATGAGGTCGGTGGTGGGGGTGGTCAACGCAGCACCTCCGCGAGTTCGAGCAGGGACTCGTCGGTGCCGGGGGCACCGACCAGGCACAGCCCGACCGGCAGGCCGTCGACACGGGCGCCGGGCACGCTCAGCGCGGGCAGCCCGGCGACGCTGGAGATGCCGGTCAGCCCGAGGATGGGCGCGCGCAGCGGGTCGGTGTCGGCGCCCCGCAGCGGCGCGGGCTGCGGTGCCGTCGGTATGACCAGAACGGTCCCGTCCAAAACCCGCGCCATCGTGTCACGTACCGCCGCGATCTCCCGGTCGGCCGCGGCCAGCTCCTCGGCGGTACGCGCCGCGGCCGCGCGGACCCGCTCGGCGATCCCGGCGCCGAAAACGGGGTTCTCCGCCCGTACCCACTCGCCGTGCTCCTGCCAGAACTCCCAGCCGGTACGCACCGCGTAGCCGAACCGGTAGTCCGGCGCCGCCGAGTCGAACAGCGGCTTCTCGTCCACCGGCAGCACCGCCCGCAGCCGGTCCACGGCCGGCGCCAACGCCGCCCGGACCTCGGGCCCGGCCAGCTCCCACACGTCCGGCGGGGCGAGCAGCCCGCGCAGCGCCGTGGTGTCGGCGCCGCCGCGCAGCAGCACCCCCGCCGCGGTACGCAGCAGCGCCAGATCTGCCGTGAGCAGCCCCGGCGCGTCGAACGAGCCGCACAGCGCCACCACCCCGTCCCGGCTGACCCGGGCGTGGCTGGGCCGCAGGCCGTAGAGGCCGCACCACCCCGCCGGGATGCGCACCGAGCCGCCGGTGTCGGTGCCCAGCCCCAGCTCGGCACCGCCGGAGGCGACCGCCGCCGCGGTGCCGTTGGACGACCCGCCGGTCAGGTGGCCCGGCGCGGCCGGGTTCTCCGGGGTGCCGTAGTGCGCATTCGTGCCGAACAGGCTGTACGCCATCTCGTCGGTGTGGGTCTTGCCCGCCAGCCGGGCCCCGGCCGACAGCAGCGCCGCCACTGCGGCCGCGTCCCGGGTCGCCGGGGCGTGCGTGGCCAGCCACGTCGGGTTGCCCGCCCCCGTGGGCAGGCCATCCACATCGAACAGATCCTTGACGGCCAGCCGGATCCCGCGCAGCGGCCCGTCGGCCTCGGGCCGGTAAGGCATGGTCGGCAACCAGGGCACATAGGGCGCGGCAATCACGTCGGTCACCGCCACACTCCTACCACGAACGTCGGGCCGGAGGAAGACGCATCGGCGACAAGCCGCCTTGCTCGCGTCGAGGCCTCGATGATCGGCGCGCCCCGCGACGTAGCGTGGCGACCATGACCGACACCCTGCCCCGCGCCGCCCTCAACCGCGCCGTGCTCGCGCGCCAACTGCTGCTGGCCCGCGCGGACCTGCCCGCCGAGCGAGCGATCGAGCGGCTGGCCGGGATGCAGGCCCAAGCCCCGAACCCGCCGTACGTCGGGCTGTGGGCGCGGCTGGCCGGGTTCGCGCCCGAGCAGCTGTCGCAGTTGGTCACCGAACGCAAGGTGGTGCGCATCGCGCTGATGCGCGGCACCATCCACCTGGTCACCGCCGCCGACTGCCTGCTGTTGCGGCCGGTGGTGCAGCCCGTGCTCGACCGGGGGCTGCGCAACACCTACGGCAGACAGCTGGTCGGACTCGACCTGGACGAGGTCGCCGCGTACGGCCGGGAACTGGTCGAGCAGCGGCCGCTGACCTTCGCCGAGCTGGGCGAGCAGCTGGCCGGGCGCTGGCCCGACCACGCCGCCGACGCGCTCGCGCCGGTGGTGCGCACCCGCGTCCCGCTGGTGCAGGTGCCCCCGCGCGGGCTGTGGAACACCAGCGGCCAGGCCGCGCACACCTCGGCCGAGACCTGGCTGGGCGCGGCGCTGCCGCAGCCGTCGGTGGACGAGGCGGTGCTGCGCTACCTGGCCGCGTACGGCCCGGCGAGCGTCCGGGACGCGCAGGCCTGGTCGGGGCTGACCCGGCTGCGCGAGGTCTTCGACCGGCTGCTGCCCCGCCTGGTCACCTGCACCGACGAGTCCGGCACCACCCTGTACGACCTGCCCGACGCGCCCCGCCCCGCCGCCGACACGCCCGCGCCCGTTCGCCTGCTCGGCGAGTTCGACAACATGCTGCTGTCCTACGCCGACCGCACCCGCGTCCTGTCCGAGCCGCACCGGGCCAGGGTGTTCACCGTCAACGGCATCATCCGGGCCACGGTGCTGGTCGACGGCTACGTCGCCGGGATGTGGCGGCTGGCCCGCGACCGCGACACCGCCGCCGTGACGGTCGAGCTGTTCCAGCCCGTGTCACCGGCGATCCAGGACGAGATCGTGGCCGAGGCGGCCGCCCTGCTCACCTTCGCCGCCCCCGCCGCCGTCCACGACGTGCGCCTGGTCTGACCCACCGGCCAGCACGCCACCCTGCCAATCGCACTGACCCAGGCCGCGACCGTCGTGGTCTGGCGCTACCAGGCCCGAGCGCCTGTGTCGGAGTTCACCCGGATAAGTAAGGTGAGGTTCGCCGGGAGAGCGCTTACCGTCGTGGAGTGAGCGCCGACAGAACCACCCGTACCCCCTGGCCCGTGGCAGCGCTGGTGCTGTTCACCGCCGCCACCTTCCTGTCGGTCACCACCGAGATGCTGCCCACCGGCCTGCTCAGCTCGATGAGCCGCGACCTGCACTCCTCCGAGGCCCGCGTCGGCATCCTCGTCACCGGGTACGCCCTGATGGTCGCCCTGTTCGCCGCCCCGCTCGGCCGCACCACCGCCCGCGTCCGGCGCCGCACCCTGTTCACCGGCGCGCTGGCCGGATACGCCGCCAGCAACATCCTCATGGCCGTGGCCACCGTGTACCCGGTCGCCGCCGTGGCGCGCCTGGCCGGAGGCCTCACCCACGGCCTGTTCTGGGCCATGCTCGCCGGATACATCGCCCGCATGGTCGACCCGGCCCGCCTCGGCCGCGCGATGACCCTGGTCTTCACCGGCGGCACCCTGGCCATCCTGCTCGGCGTCCCGGCGGGCACCGCCCTGGGCATCGCGCTCGGCTGGCGGACGGCGTTCGTCGCCCTCGCCGGGGTGTCGCTGCTGCTGGTGCTGCTCGGCTGGCGCATCCTGCCCGACCTGCCCGGTGCCGACGCCGCCGACGACCTGAGCCTGCTGCAGGTGCTGCGCACCCCGGCCGTCACCGTGGT
This sequence comes from Catellatospora tritici, assembly GCF_019083965.1. Lineage (GTDB taxonomy): Bacteria > Actinomycetota > Actinomycetes > Mycobacteriales > Micromonosporaceae > Catellatospora > Catellatospora tritici. The sequence continues at coordinate 113,820 of NZ_JAHRCY010000023.1, read as the reverse complement.
CGTCATCACCACCGCCGTCACCATGCTTGGCTTCTTCAGCTTCTTCACCTACATCTCCCCGTTCCTGCTGCACGCGGGCGTGAACGAGCAGGGGCTGAGCCCGGTGCTGCTCGGCTACGGCGTCGCGGGGGCGATCGGGCTGTTCCTGGCCGGGCTGCTCATCGACAAGCGGCCCCGCGTCGGCATGCTCGGCGGCAGCGTCGTCCTGACCGGAGCACTGGTGCTGCTGGCCGTCGGCCGCGGCTCGGTCGCCCTGGCCGTCGTCGGCTGCTGCCTGGCCGGGATGGCCCTGAACTCGCTGGCGCTGGGCGTGCAGGCGGCCACCCTGCGGGCCGCCCCGCCCGGCGCCACCGACACCGCCTCGGCCCTGAACGCGTCGGCGTTCAACCTCGGCATCGGCGGTGGCGCCCTCTTCGGCGGCCTGGTGCTGGACTCGTTCGGGGTGGGCGCGTTGCCGCTGGTCGCGGGGGTGCTCGTGGGCATCGGGCTGGTCGGTGTGGCGGCCGGGCGACGCACCGGCTTCCCCGCCACGGTCCCCCTGTGACCCTTTCCAGGTCAGGGGCGGGCAGAATGGCGGCGTGACGACGTCCATTGCACAGCGCATCGCCGAGGAACTCGGCGTACGGCAGAACCAGGTCATCGCGGCGGTCGAGCTGCTCGACGGCGGGGCGACGGTCCCGTTCGTCGCGCGTTACCGCAAGGAGGTGACCGGGGCACTGGACGACGCACAGCTGCGCACGCTGGAGGAGCGGCTGCGCTACCTGCGCGAGCTGGAGGAGCGGCGCGGCACGATCCTGGAGTCGATCCGCTCCCAGGGCAAGCTCGACGACGCCCTCGAAGCGCTGATCATGGCGGCGGACTCCAAGGCGCGGCTGGAGGACATCTACCTGCCGTTCAAGCCCAAGCGCCGCACCAAGGCCATGATCGCCCGCGAGGCCGGACTGGAGCCGCTGGCCGACACCCTGATCGGTGACCCGTCGCAGGACCCGCAGGCCACCGCCGCCGGATACGTCGACGCCGACAAGGGCGTGGCCGACGTCGCGGCCGCGCTGGAGGGCGCCCGGTCGATCCTGGTCGAGCGCTTCGGCGAGGACGCCGACCTGATCGGCGCACTGCGTGAGCAGATGTGGATCCGGGGCCGCCTGGTCTCCAAGGTCCGCGACGGCAAGACCGAGGAGGGGGCGAAGTTCTCCGACTACTTCGACTTCTCCGAGCCGTACAGCAAGCTGCCCTCGCACCGCATCCTGGCGATGTTCCGGGGCGAGAAGGAGGAGGTCCTCGACCTCGTCACCGAGCCCGACGAGCCCGCGCCCGAGGGCGCCCCGGCCGGGCCGACCATCTTCGAGCAGCGCATCGCGGCCAAGTTCGGCATCAGCGACCGCGGCCGCCCGGCCGACAAGTGGCTCAACGACACCGTCCGCTGGGCCTGGCGCACCCGCATCCTGGTCCACCTGGGCCTGGACCTGCGCACCCGACTGTGGCAGGCGGCCGAGGAGGAGGCGGTGCGGGTCTTCGCGATGAACCTGCGCGACCTGCTGCTGGCCGCCCCCGCCGGGACCCGCGCCACCATGGGCCTGGACCCGGGCTTCCGCACCGGCGTGAAGGTCGCCGTCGTCGACGCCACCGGCAAGGTCGTCGCGTACGACACCATCTACCCGCACGTGCCCGCGAACCGCTGGAACGAGTCGCTGGCGACGCTGGCCAAGCTGTGCGCCGAGTACAAGGTCGAGTTGATCGCGATCGGCAACGGCACCGCCTCCCGCGAGACCGACAAGCTCGCCACCGACCTGATCAAGCTGGCGCCGCACCTCAACCTCACCAAGATCGTCGTATCGGAGGCGGGCGCGTCGGTCTACTCCGCCTCCGCGTACGCCTCGCAGGAGCTGCCCAGCCTCGACGTCTCCATCCGCGGCGCGGTCTCCATCGCCCGCCGCCTGCAGGACCCGCTCGCCGAGCTCGTGAAGATCGACCCGAAGTCGATCGGGGTCGGGCAGTACCAGCACGACCTGTCCGAGGTGAAGCTGTCGCGCTCGCTGGACGCCGTCGTCGAGGACTGTGTGAACGGCGTCGGCGTCGACGTCAACACCGCCTCCGCGCCGCTGCTCGCCCGGGTCTCCGGCATCAGCGCGGGCCTGGCCGAGAACATCGTGCTGCACCGCGACGCCAACGGGCCGTTCCGGTCCCGTACCGCGCTCAAGAACGTGGCGCGGCTGGGCCCCAAGGCCTTCGAGCAGTGCGCGGGCTTCCTGCGCATCCCCAACGGCGACAACCCGCTCGACGCCTCCAGCGTGCACCCCGAGGCGTACCCGGTGGTGCAACGGATCCTGAAGCAGAACAGCGTCGAGATGGCCAAGCTGATCGGCAACGGCTCGCTGCTGCGCACCCTCAAGCCCGCCGAGTACGCAGACGACGTCTTCGGTCTGCCGACCGTCACCGACATCATCAAGGAGCTGGAGAAGCCCGGCCGCGACCCGCGCCCGGCCTTCAAGACCGCCTCGTTCAAGGACGGTGTCGAGAAGATCGGCGACCTGCAGCCCGGCATGCTGCTGGAGGGCGTCGTCACCAACGTCGCCGCGTTCGGCGCGTTCGTCGACATCGGCGTGCATCAGGACGGCCTGGTGCACGTGTCGGCGCTGTCGCACACGTTCGTCAAGGACCCGCGCGACGTGGTGAAGTCCGGTGACGTGGTCAAGGTGAAGGTGCTGGACGTGGACATCCCGCGCAAGCGCATCTCGCTGACCCTGCGCCTGGACGACGAGGCGACCCCGACCGGCGGCGGCAACCGCCCCGGCGGCCAGCGCGGCGGCGACAACCGCGGTGGCGACAACCGTGGCGGTGGCGGTGGCGGCGGCGGTCAGCGCGGCGGCGACCGGGGCGGCCAGCGCGGCGGCGGGCAGCCCCGCCAGCAGCGCAACGAGCCCATCGCCAACAACGCCATGGCCGAGGCCCTGCGCCGCGCGGGCCTCGACAAGCTCCGCTGACAGGCCCCAAAACCGCGGCGCAAGTTGCCGGGCAATCGGGGGTATCGCGACCCGCATACCCCCGATTGCCCGGCAACTCGGACGATCTTCGGCCCACCCGCCACTCGGCGGGACAGCGGTGCGGGCGCGTACCCGCTACGGTGCGTAGCGTGACTCGATCATGGTTGCGGTTGACCGCGCTCGTCCTGACCGCCGCGCTGGCCGGATGCTCCGCCCTCGACGCGGCGGAACAGGCCGCTGACCAGGGTTTGCCCGCCGCCTGCGCCACCCCTGACGCGATCACCGTCAAAACCGACACCGCCGTATGGCTGCAGGCCCTGTCCGGCATCGGCACCCCCGCCGAGGCGCACTGGATCGCCCGGCCGGCCGCGAACGCCTGCTCCCGCGCGCCCGGCCTGTCCGACTGGTACCACGAGGTCGTCCTACGCCTCGACCCGGACGTCGCCCGGACGCTGGCGAGCGCCTACGGCTGGGAACCCGTCACCGAGGCCCCGCAGATCCACCCGAAGCTGGCCCCGTTCGTCCCCACCGGCACCGCCTGGTCCCGCAGCCCCGCCTACGAGCGGGCCCACCTCATGGGCCCGTGGTACGGCGCCCTCTACCTCGACGCCGCCCACGGGCTCGCCTACTTCGACCTCAACCAGAGCTGACACCGGAAATCCTCGCCCGCTGTCAACCGGCGCCGCGGTCCATCCCGTACACAGTGCTGACCGCAGGAATGGGAGGCGTACGGGGATGACCGGCACGGTGGAGTTCGACGAGTTCGTCACGGCGCGATCACGCCACCTGCTGCGCATCGCGTACGTGCTCACCGGCGACCACGCGCTGGCCGAGGACCTGCTGCAGACCGCGCTGGCCCGCTCATGGTCGGCCTGGAAGCGCGTGCACGGCGATCCCGAGCCCTACGTGCGCCGGATCCTCACCAACACCTACAACTCCTGGTGGCGCCGCCGCTGGCACGGTGAGCGCGCCACGGAGCACCTGCCCGAGCGGTCCGGCCCCTCACCGCAGGCCGCGGTGGACGACCGGGACCAGGTATGGCGGGCCCTGTCGAAACTGCCCCGGCAGCAGAAACTCGTCGTAGTGCTGCGCTACTTCGAGGACCTCAGCGAGGCCGAGATCGCCCGCACGCTGGGCATCTCCCCCGGCTCGGTCAAGGCACACGCTTCGCGGGCACTGAGCAGCCTGCGCCTGGACCCATCACTGCAGTCGCTGCCACTGCCCGCAGACGACGACGTCCCCGCGGGCAACGAGCGCCTGGCCGCGGTACGCGGCCGGATCGCGCAACGCCGCCGCGGCCGGCTCGCCACGCTGGCCGCGGCCTGCCTGGTCGTCATCGCCGCCGTCACCGGCTACGCCGTGGCACCGAGCCCGCCGCGCTCACCGCAGGAAACGCTGTCGGCCATTCCCGAGTACTACCGCGGCCGCCACATCACGGCTCGTGGCCTCGCCCCGCTGACCGGGGGCACCGCCACCTTCACCTGGACTCCGTCGACACTGGACGCCTGGTTCTACCCCGACTGCACAGCGGACCACGCGCCGGACGTGGTGCTGGTGCTCTCGCTGAACGACCGACAGCCGCTCATGATGCACTGCGACCCGGACAACAGCCTGAACTTCGGCTCCAGCACCACGATCCCGCCCGAGGACATGACGACGCTCTGGGGCGTACGGGTGGGCAAACCCGCCACCATCAGCCTGACCGCCGTCGCCGCGAAGGACTTCGACGCCCAGAACCCCTACCGCGACATCGCGAAGGTCGGCGAGCTGCCCCACGGCACGATGGCCTTCCTCGTCGCCGAGGCGGTGCCCTTCGACCAGTACCCGCTGCCAGAGCGCCCGGCGGCGCTCGCGCCGCTTCCCCGGCTCAGCGAGGATCCGGACACGGTCACGCTAAGGGCGGGCGGTCCGACCGGCCTCACCACGAACTGGCACGGCGGGCAGCTCACGCTGACCGGTTGGTCGCAGACCCCGGGGTTGCTGCGCATCAGCGTCAACGGAGCGCCGGTAACGACCCTGTCCTGGTACGACTACGGGACCGCGTCGAACCAGTACCTCATCACGAACCTCGCCGACGACCACTGGCGGCAGAGCGGACTCGTGTTCCCGTCCGGCTCGGCGATCACCGTCACCGTCACGCCGGAGCACCTCGGCGGCGACTGGGCGCTACAGATACGGCAGTGACAAGCCGGCGCCGGCCCGGGGTGGCCCCGCCCCGACATCGAGCGGGGGCACCCCGGCCGCCTGGATCAGGCCGGGTTGGCCGCGTGGGTCAGCGTCTCCCAGGCCACGAACAGGTTGTTGGTACCGGCCGGACGCTGGTTCAGCGTCAGCGTCTGGGTGTTGGTCATGCCGATGCCGAGGCGGAAGTTGAGCGCGTTGAAGCCGACCTCGGTCACCGGCCCCAGGCCCAGCGTCAGCGAGCCCCCGCACAGCCACGACGGCACCGCCGTGCCGAGCTGGTACTTGGCGTGGAAGCCGAGCGTGTGGCGCAGCCGGTCGGTGAACTCCGGCCACAGGTCCTGGCCCTGGATGCGGCTGGTCTCGGCGATGTGGCTCGCCGAGGCGATGCCGTAGCCGGTGTGGGTGAAGTCGCGGCAGGTCTCCTGGGACAGCCCGTCCACGAAGGTGCTCTGCCCCTGCCAGTAGCTGATGATCTCGCTCGGGGTGTCGATGCCACCACCGGGGCCGTACGGCACCGAGCCGTCCGTGGCCAGGTAGAAGTAGGCGCGCATGCGGTTGCGGAACCGGGTGACCGCCTTGTCGTAGCTGGTCCGGTCCTCCAGGAACACCGCGATGCCGAGCGTAGCCTCCATCATGGACATGTCCCAGTTGCCGTTGCTGGTGGTGTTGCCGTTGACCACCTCGGGCAGGTACACGTTGCGCAGCATGGTGGCGAACCGGTTCACGTTCGGCCAGCTCGTGTACGTGTACCGGATGATCTCGGCGGCGCGCGGCCAGGTCGACCCGGCCCAGGCTGTCTGCAGCGGCGCGTTGCTGTTGGTGTGGTCGGTGATCACCGCCGACCAGGCGTCCATGATCTCGATCGCCTTGGTCGCGTACCGGCTGTCGCGGGTGATGTACCAGATCAGAGCCATCGTGTACGCCGCGATCGCGTCCTCACGCTCGTCGGTGCACCCGTAGTTGGGGTTGGAGTACGACCCGCACTCGACCACCGAGCGCGGATGCGCCGCCCGGGTCAGCGACGCGTAACGGCTGGCGAACATCTGGTCGTACGCGGCCCGCCACGGCTGGGCGTTGGCGTTGACCTTCCCGCGTACGAAGTCGAGCTGCGCTCGGCTGACCAGCACGCCCGGGTGGGCGAACGTGGCGGGCGCGGCCTGCGCCGGACGCGGCGCCGACACCACGGCAACCAGACCGGCGAGCAGCGCGATGAGCGCGAGCAGAAGCGGGATGCGGCGCGTGAGGGCATGGGGCATAGCGGACTCCCATCGGGTACACAGGACTCGGGAGCGGCCGAGCAAGATTTGACAGGTAACTTTACTTACTAAAGCGGTCCGATCTGACGCTGTCAACATCCTCGATATGCCACCAGCGCCGCAGTGGTCGCACGCCACGGGTCGGCCGGCATCTCACCTGGGCTCGCCTTTGCTCTGCTTACAAAGCCTTGCTCTGCACCCGCATACGCACCCCCATTGCATCTCGGGGTGCAGAGCAAGCCGATGGGTGCAGAGCAAGCCGATGGGTGCAGAGCAAGCCGATGGGTGCAGAGCAAATGCGCTCCAGAGCGCTATGGCACGGCGGACCCCCGGCCGCCGGCGACGGGTCCAGCCCGCAAATCGCGATCGCCACGGCCATCACCCGCTCCGCTCCCGCCACGACGCTGCAGTTTCGGGGAAACTGCACGAAAACTGGCCAAGATTCCAGCACTTTCCCCGAAACTGCAGGCAGGACGAGCGATCGCGCTGCAGGCAGGGCGGGCGATGGCGCCGAGGCGAGTGGGCGGCGCGGCGGGTCAGGTCAGCGAGGCGGCAGCCAGGCGGGCGGCGCCGACCTCGCCTGGTCCGGCGACCGAGACCGGGGTGCCGGGCAGGCGGAGTTCCAGCAGCGAGCGCACCGCGTCGCGTACCGGTGCGGCATGCCGCAAAACGCTGCCCGCGAGCACCACCGGCCCACCGGCGTGCACTTCGCAGGCCGAGTCGACCAGGTGCCCGGCGGCCTCGGCCACGATGGCCAGCGCCAGCCGGTCCCCGGCCCCAGCGGCCTCGGTGACCAGCGGCGCGAGCTGCGCCAGCTGCCGGGGCGGCCGCTCGTGCACCGCGTTGACCAGGTCATCGGCGTCTTGGCGGGAGGGTCTACGCCGCATGGCGGCTCCCTCGGCGGCGCGGTCCTCAGGCGACGTCCCCGAGCCGGGCTCGGCGGAAGGTGGCGGGGATGAACGGTGGGGGGCCGGGTCCGGGCAGGATCCGCGTAGCGCGGCGGTGACCTGGCGGACCAACCACGAGTCTGAGCGGCCCGCGTACAGCTCGCGGGCGGTGGTCGCGGCGGCGGCCCGGCCGAGCCAGAAGCCCGAACCGAGGTCGCCCAGCAGCCAGCCGAGCCCGTCGACGGTGGAGTCGAGTTCCCAGCCCTCGATCCGGGCCGCGATCGCGCCGGTGCCGCAGATCAGGACGGTTCCGTCGGGGACGGTCGCCCCGGCCGCGTACGCGACGTCGACGTCACCGACCGGCCGTACCGTTACCGGCACTCCGGCCTGCGCGAACCCGGTGGCGAATGCGGTCGCGATGGCCGGGTCGGTGAACCGTCCCGCCCCGGCGATCCCCATCACCGCAGCCTGGATCCGCGCCCCGTCCGCGCCGGACAGCGCGTCTCGGGCGGCGGCGGCGACCTGCGTGACCGCCTCGTCCAGCGCGATGGCGACGGGGTTGCCGGCACCCGCGCGGCCGAAGCCGACGCGGGCGCCGTCGAGGGTGGTGAGCAGCGCCCGGGACGCGGTCCCGCCCACGTCGAGGCCGAGTACGTACGTCACGGGCGCTGCTCCTTTCAGTCAGTGCAGTGTGCGGGCCGGATCAGCAGCGGCCGAGGTCTTCCCACTGCTGGGTCCAGCCGGGCTCGGAGCCCTGGGTCCACCAGCGGGCCTTCCACAGGTGCACGCCCTGGCCAGACTTCGGGCCACTGGGGTTGCCGTTGGCGCTCTTCTCCCACTTCACCTGCGCCCCGGCCAGGTAGACGCTGTTGATGTTCCACAGCGGCGCGCTGGCGCAGCCGGTGCCGCCGGGGCTCGGCGACGCCGACGGCGACGGCGAGGCCGACTTGCTCGGCGACGGGGACGGGCTGGTCGGCGGGTTGCTCGGCCCCGCGGTCGGCGAGGCGGTCGGGCAGGTGCCGCCGCCGGTGCCGACGGTGTCGGTCCAGGCGATGTTCGACGCGCGGTACGACCCCACGCGCGAGTTGACCTGGGCCGGGGTGAGCACCTCACCGGCGGTGTGCAGGAAGTAGTCGACCTGCTGCCGGTAGGTGGCCGAGCCGCCGGTGTGGGCGGCCGAGTCGATGAACCACAGGTTGAAGTTCACCGACATGTTGGTCTCGGGGTAGTAGATGCCGCTGTGGTCGGCCACCTGCACGCCGTCCACGTAGTAGATGACATGCCCACCCGAGACGGTGAACACCAGGTCGTGCCAGCCGTTGTACGAGATGCTCTGCTGGCCGTGCACGTTGACGGCCTGCCACGGTTCGGGGTTGTACGTCTCCCACGTGGTCTCGTACAGGATGTTCGACGGCTCGCCCCACCCGCCGTTGGGCAGGTACTCGAAGTCGATCTCGCCGTAGTTCGGGTCCATCGGGGCGTTGAGCGGCGTGATGGTGAAGAACGTCTCCACCAGGTGGTCGCCGTCGTTGCCGGACACGGGCGCGTCGGCGAACTTGACGCGCGCCGCGTACGTACCCTCGAAGAACCGCTGCCCGGCCAGGAACTCGGCCTGGCTGGTGCCCCCGGCCGTGCCGTCGGTCGAGGCCTGCAGCTGCAGACCCTTCGCGCCGTCCACGGTCGGGAACGAGATGTTCGAGGCGGGCCAGGAGGCGCCGGGGATGCCGGGGCCGCCCGAGCTGGTCCGCACGGTCCAGCCGTGAGACTGGATCAGCGGGTCCGACGCGCCGCTGTAGGAGAAGTCGTCGAACAGGGCCTGGCACGAGGTGGGGGCCGCGACTGCCGTGCCGCCCGAGGCCACGGCGGCGACGGTGCCGGCGGCCAGGGCGACCACGGCTGCCGCGAAACCGGCGGCCACGGGGCGCTTGATGGACATGGTGCTCTCCTTTCTGAACTGCGCTGACGTGCTGCCTGAGCTGTTGGAGCAAAAGGGCACGGTCCGACAACGGCGGGGCACGCCCGCCGCGGCGTCTGCCGAACCGTGCCCGCATAACGGGCCGGTGGTGGTTACCTGACCGCCCCCGCGGTCAGGCCGGCCCGGATCTGCCGTTGGAAGAAGACGTACGCGATCAGCACCGGCAGGATCGCGATGACCAGCCCGGCGAACAGGCCGCTCCAGTCGCTGCCGTACCCGCGGCTCTGCGCGAGCGCGGCCAGGCCCTGGGTGATGACGTAGTCGTCCGGATCGGTGTTGAGCACCTTGGGCAGCAGGTACTGGTTCCACAGCCCGAGGAAGTTGAAGATGCCGACGCTGACCATGCCGGGCCGGGCCATCGGGAGCATGACCCGGAAGAACACCCCGGCGTGCGAGGCGCCGTCGATGAACGCGGCCTCGGCGACCGCGCCCGGCAGGGCGCGGAAGAAGCCGTGCAGGAAGAACACGGTGAACGGCAGCGCGTACGCGGTGTAGACCAGGATCAGCCCGTGGTACGTGCCGAGCATGCCCAACTGCTTGACCACGAAGAACAGCGGCACCAGGGCGAGGAACACCGGGAACAGCATCCCCGCGACCAGCGTGTAGTAGATGGTGCGGTTGCCCGGGAACTCGTACCGGGCCAGGCAGTACGCCACCAGCGCGCCCAGCAGCATGGTCAGCGCCAGCGAGCCGCCGACCACGATGACCGTGTTGCCCAGGTAGCGCCCGATCGAGGCCTGCTCCCAGGCCCGCGACCAGTTCTCGAAGTGCGGCGTGGACGGCGGCTGCCACGGGCTGTCGAAGATCTCGCCGTCGGTCTTCACCGACGACATGAACGCCCACAGCAGCGGCACCGTGAACACCAGCGCCCACAGCGTCAGTACGGTGTGCCGGATGGTCCTCATGCCAGCTCCACCCGCTCCCGCCTGGTGAACTTCAGCATCAGTACGGCCAGGGTCAGCGACAGGAAGAAGATCGCCACCCCCATCGCCGAGGCGTAGCCGAACTTGCCGTACGTGAACGCCGACCGGTAGAGGGTCAGCCCCATCACCTCGGTGCTGTTGTCCGGCCCGCCCGGCCCGACGGTCATGATCTGCACCAGCGCGAACCCGTCCAGCGCCAGGATGCCCAGGTAGATCCAGGCGACCTGGACGCTGTCCCAGATCAGCGGCAGCGTGATCGACCGGAACGCGGTGAACTCCCCCGCCCCGTCGATCGAGGCGGCCTCCATGATGTCGGCCGGAACCGACTCCATCGCCGCGGCGAACAGCACCACGTAGAAGCCGATCGCCGACCAGACCAGCACCGCGATCACGCACCACAGCGCGAGGTCCGGTTCGGCCAGCCAGGAGCGGCGCCAGGAGTCCAGGCCCAGCCCTGACAGCAGGCCGTTGAGCAGCCCACTGTTGGGGGTGTACACGAACTGCCACAGCACCGCGATGATCGCCACCGACAGCAGCTGGGGGAAGAAGTAGACCACCCGGTAGACCCGGGTGCCCCGGGTCCCGGCGGCCAGGCCCAGCGCCACCACGATGACGGCGAGCGGCACGACAAGCAGCATCAACCCGTTGTGCCGCAGCGCCGCCAGGAACAGCGGGTCGCTCCACATGCGGGTGAAGTTGTCGATCCCGTTCAGGTTCACCTCGCTGGTGACACCGGTCCAGTCGGTGAAGGCGAGGTAGAAGGCCTGCAGGTACGGCCACAGCACGAGCAGGCCGTACAGCGCCAGGGGCAGCGTCAGCGCCCCGAGCAGGAACCGGTACTTGCCGTGCCGCATGCCGCTCACCGCTTGTGCTTGGCGATGGAGCTGTCGGCGGCGACCGCGTCGGCGGCCTTCTGCACCCGCTCGGCCCACTGCGCGGGGTTGATCCGCTTGGTGGCCAGCTCGCCGGTCGCGTCGTCGACCGCCTTGGACAGCGGTGCGTACCAGGTGCGGAACTTGTAGCTGAACACGTTCGCACCCGCACCGGCGACCGCCTGCGCGACCGAGCCCAGACCGCTGGACAGGGTCAGCCCGTCGGTCGCCCCGGCGACCACCGGCAGCGACTTGGCGCTCTCGGCGAAGCCCCGCGCGACCTGCTTGGAGAACAGGATGCGCAGGAACTCCAGGCCGCCCTGGGCGTTCTTGGCCTTGGCGGGCACCAGGAACGACTCGGAGCTGGTCGCCATGACCGCGCCGTCGCCGAGCTTGTCGGAGCTGGTCAGCGACGGCACCGGGGCCATCACCATGTCGAACCCGGCCGGGGTGACGGCCTGCTGCTCGCCCTCCAGCCAGGACCCGCACGGGATGAACGCGACCTGGCCCTTGCACCAGGCGTTCTGCGCCTCGGTGTGGGACAGGCCCTCCGAGCCCGGCATGATGTGCCCGCGTACCGCCAGCTGGTAGATCGCCTCGGCGGCCGCGGTCATCGCCGGGCTCTTCCAGGCGCCGGGCTCCAGGTTGTCGATCGCCTTGACCAGCTCGAACCCGCCCGCCTTGGCCGCCAGCGACACCAGCGGGTCGTTCAGGTACTCCGGATACTTGCCCTGCCAGGTCCAGGCGTGCAGCCCGGCCTTCTTGATCTCGTCGTTGAGCGTCAGCATCTCGTCCCAGGTCTTCGGGAACGTCCAGCCGTGCTTGGCGAACAGCGACTTGGAGTACCAGATGCCCCAGACGACCGAGGAGTAGTTGAGCACCAGCGGCTTGCCGTCGAAGCTGCCGTCCTCGATCACGCCCGGCATGAGGGTTTCGCGGACCTTCTTGCTCGGGTCGTCCAGGCTCGGGGCGTCCAGCAGCTCGGTCAGGTCCTTGAGCTTGCCCGCGGCGACCAGGGTGGCCAGGTCCAACCGACCGGCACCGCTGTTGTCGACCACGTCCGGCGGGTTGTCGGCGACGAACCGCGGCTGCAGCACCTCGCCCACGCCCTGGATGCCCTTGTGGTCCACGGTCACCTTGGGGAACTTCTGCTTGTACTTGCTGCCCGCGTCGACGGCGTACGCGTCACCGTAGCCGCCCTTGAAGATCACGACTTCCAGGTTCGCGTCCGCCGGCACGCCCAGCGGGTTCTCGGCGCTGACGGCGCCCTTACCGGCGCTGTCGGCATCACTGCCTGAGGTGGCGCAGCCACCCAAAGCCGTCGTCGCGGCTGCGGCAGCCGTCCCGACCAGCAGGCCTCGTCTTGTAGGGTTCACGGTATCGCCCTTCGTACACAGGGGTGGTTTAGGCGATACGCCGGATGCGCCCGGCGTATCGCGCCTCCAATTGCAGGTTGTGCTCATATCCGCCGGCGATGTTGGCCGACAGGTAGATCGGCGGGGTCTGCCCCGCCCGCTCCAGGCGCTCCACCACTTCGGCGACGACCATCTGCGCCAGCACCGCCGCGGTCACGGACGAGACCGCGCCCGTCTGGTTGGCCAGCACCACGTCGCCGTAGGGCGCGCCGTTGTCGAGCACCACGTCGGCGATCTCCGCCAGCCGCCGCCCCGAGGGGTGCCGGGGCTCCGAGCCCGCCGTGTGCTCCAGTGAGGTGACCGCGATCAGCTTGTGCCCGCGCTCCTTGATCAGTAGCGCCAGCTCGACGATCACGCCGTTGATGCCCGACTGCGAGGCCAGCACGAACACGTCGGCGGGCTCGATCGGGGCCAGTTCGTAGAGGCGATGCGCCACCTCCACGCGCCGTTCGAGGAGTTGGTCCTCCAGCACCTCACGGGGCTCGCCGCCGTACAGCACGATGTCGCGCAGCGCGATGCGGTTGGTCGGCACCAGGCCCCCCGCGCGCCCGGCGATCTCCATCGCCACCGCCTCGGAGTGGCCGCTGCCGAAGGCCTGCACCACCCCGCCCGCCGCCAGGCTCTCGGTGATCAGGTCGGCGGCCCGCTGCACCGCGGCCGCCTGCCCGTTGCCCACCTTGGCCACCAGCTCGGTGACGGTCTCCAGGTACGTCTGCGCGTTCATGCTGCTCCCTGCTCGGATGATTGCTGGCGCCGGCTGCGCCGGTGCGAGGTCGGCTCGTCGTGCAGGCGGTGCGCCTGCACCGCGCGGGCGGTGACCTCGAACGCCTCGGAGGTGCGCTCGTAGGTGAGCTGCGCGACCGCCACATAGATCAGGTCCAGGGCGACCAGCTGCCCGTGCAGCGCCGACAGCGCCGCCAGCCGGAACGTCGTCTCGTGTACGGCCGTGGTCAGCACCACGTCGGCCGCCTCGGCCAGCGGCGACTTGTCGAACGAGGTGACCGCGACGGTCAGCGCGCCCTGCTCGCCCGCCTCGGCCAGCACCTCGATCGCCTCGCGGGTGCGGCCGCTGTGCGACAGCACGATCGCGACGTCGCCGGGGCCGAGCAGCGCGGCGTTGGTCAGCGCCTTGTGCGAGTCCTCGCGGTGCCAGCAGGGGACCCGGATGCGCTCCAGCCGGAACGCCATCTCGCGGGCGGCGGTGCCGCTGCTGCCCAGGCCGAACAGCTCGACCCGGTTGGCGTGCGCGATCGTCTCGGCGACCCGGGCCACCGCGGCCATGTCCAGCCGGGCGGCGGTCTCCTGGATGGCGCGGGCGTCGGCGCTGGCGATGACGCCGAGCACCCGGTCGAGCGAGTCGCCCGGCTCGATGTCGCGGTCGATGTCGGTCTCCCAGCGGGCCTGGGCCGCGCGCCCGCTCTCGGTGGCCAGCGCCACCCGCAGCGCGGCGTACCCGCGGAAGCCCAGCACCCGGCAGAACCGGGTCACCGTGGCGGTGGAGGTGCCGGAGCGCTCGGCGAGGTCCACGATGGACGCCTGCGCGGCCAGCGCCGGGTCTTCCAGGATCTGCTCGGCCACCCGCTGCAACGCGTCGGGCAGGTTGGGCAGCTCCATCCGCATTCGTCCGATGACACCCTGCACAAGAATTCCCTTCACCGCTAGCCATTGGTGAAGAAAATTACGACCCACCCTCCGATGTGTCAACATCAGTCGACAAAAATTTTGCTTCCCTGCAACGTGATCGGGTGTTACAAATTACCGAACCCAGGTCACCCCAATGGGCCGGTGGGTTCGTGGGTTCGTGGGCCGCGGGTTCGTGGGCCCGCGGGTTCGTGGGCCCGCGGGTTCGCGCAGTTTCGGGGAAACTGCACGAATCCGGCCCAAGATTCCGGCAGTTTCCCCGAAACTGCACCCGACGCGGGCCCGACACCCGACGACAGCCCGACACCCGACGCGGGCCCGACAGCCCGGCAGGAGGTCAGAGCTGTACGAAGCCGAGCATGGCGGTGCCGGCGGCGGTCTGTAGGACCATGGCGGACAGGACGACCGCGACCGGCCACAGCCGGGCCGTACGCGCACACAGCCAGGCCGCGGGCAACAGCAGGAATACCGCGATAAAGATCCAGAGCCGGACGGTCTCGCCCCGGTTCATCCCCAGCAGGTCCAGCAGCGCCAGCACGGTCAGGCCGGACAGTGTCAGCAGCGCCATCGGGTGCGTCAGCGCCCGCCGCACCGAGGCCCACGCGGCCACGGGCAGCAGCGCGCAGCTGGCGAACCCGGCGCAGAGCACGAAATACCACAGATTGCGGGTGACCCAGATGTCGTACGGCCGCCACCGGTTGTTGAACCGCTTCGCGTCGGCCAGCACGTACTCGAAGCCGGACACGATGTCGTAGCCGAACAGCAGCCGCACCGCGACCAGGCAGACCGCGAACCCGGCGACGGCCAGCACCACCTGGCGGGCCGCGTCGGTCCAGTTCGCGCGCACCCGGTCGGACCCGCCGCGCAGCGCGAACACCAGCAGCGCGGCGAAGACCAGGCCCAGGATCAGCGGCGACGGTTCGAAGAAGAGGGTCAGGTAGATGGCGGCGCCCAGGCCCAGGGCGTACGCCCAGTGGCGCGTGCGCAGGAAGCGCACGTGCAGCCACAGCGCGAACAGGATCGGCACCGGCGCGACCGCGTTGAGGATCGGCGTGAAGTGCAGGCGCCCCGGCATGAACAGGCACAGCGCCAGGGCGTACAGGGCCATCCGACGGTCGCCGGTCAGGTCCCGCACGATGAGGTACAGCAGCAGCGCGGCCAGGTTGGACAGCACCAGCACCGCCACGCCCATGCCCAGCGGGCTCAGGCCCAACGCGTCGAGCAGGTAGTACAGCATCGTCTTGCCCGGCATGTTGGTGCGCGCGTGCGGCGGCAGCCGCTCGACGATCTCGTGGTAGCCGCTGATGAACTCCCCCGCGCTCCAGCGCCGCGTCGGAGAGTAGAAGGAGTTGGCGCGGTCGCTCACCACGATCCCGGCCAGCGGCGACGGGGCGTACCAGCGCAGCAGTGACTGCAGCGGCACCGCCGCGACCAGCCAACCCGCCACCGTCGCGGCGTCGAACCGGGCGGGCAGCCGCCGCGAGAGCAGCAGCAGGCCGAGCACGGCCGGGATGACCACCGCCGCGGGCCACACCACGGCCCAGGCACCGGCGTCGCGCACGTACGGGTAGGTCCAGCCGCCCAGCCGCGAACCGGTGGGCAGCACCCGCAGCAGCAGGGCCAGCACGGCCAGCAGGGTCGCGACGCCACCCACGCCGACCGACCAGACCAGTGCGCGCGGCGGTCGCGACGGCGTCACCTGCTCGGGGGTACGCGCGGAGCCCGCTCGCCGCGCCAGCAGAGTCTCGCTCACGTTTCCCCCTTGGTGCGCCATTTGCCCG
Organism: Catellatospora tritici; assembly: GCF_019083965.1. Lineage (GTDB taxonomy): Bacteria > Actinomycetota > Actinomycetes > Mycobacteriales > Micromonosporaceae > Catellatospora > Catellatospora tritici. Next base: position 97,905 of record NZ_JAHRCY010000023.1, on the reverse strand, counting down.
ATATGGTAACGAGCATCCAGACGCCGACAGGGCCCCGACGCGTGTCGGGACCCTGTCGTTCAAGCTTGGGGGGTGGGGTGGGGATGGGGTCGCACGGCGCTGTGCGATCGCCTCAACCGGCCGGGGCCGGGTGCCGTGACCACGCTGTCACGGCAGCATTCCGCGCTCATCGCTCACGATCGAGATGACGTCCTCGACCGTGGTCCTCGCGCGCATCGCGACATGTTCGATCGGCGCGTTGCACGCGATGGCTTCCCGGATCGCGGAACGCCAGACCTTGTCGCTGTCGTCCACGCGACCGGTTGACGCCTCGTCGACCAGGCACAGCGCCAGATCAGATGTGACGTACAAAGTGCGTCTCCTCCTCCGGGGCGCACCGCCACGCGGCACGCCAGAGGGCCTTCTCGGTCAGACCGGACGCCCTCGCCCTACCAAGGATCCGGGTTGCCACCCCGCGAAACATCCGCCACTTCGCGGAATGCATCATCCTCAGGAAAAGTACTAACACCCCAAAGCGCGTTATACCCGCACATCACACTGTTTCACCATCGCCGGATTCTGCTGACGACGCCGGTATCGCACGCTAGGCTCCCGCCTCGGCGGTCCGATGCTGATCAGCCGCTTCATGCCTTTTGAGAGGATTCCCCGCAATGTGCCACACTGACGACAGCGTGCCGCCCAGCGCACCCGACGCCGGCGCGGTCGCCGGGCACGGCCCGCTGGAACTGACCGCCGCCGACGGCAACCGCTTCGCCGCGTACCAGGCCAGCCCGGCCGCCCCCAACGGCGCGAGCATGATCATCCTGCCCGACGTACGCGGGCTGCACCCGTTCTACATCCGGCTCGCCCAGCGCTTCGCCGAGGCCGGGTACGAGACCGTCGCCATGGACTACTTCGGCCGTACCGCCGGAGTGTCCCAGCGCGACGAGTCCTTCCCGTACGCCGAGCACCTGCCCTCGCTCACGCCCGACCAGGTCAAGGCCGACGCCGCGGCCGCGGTGGCCGCCGTCCGCGCGGCGAACCCGGACGGCCCCGTGTTCACGGTCGGCTTCTGCTACGGCGGCAGCAGCTCGTGGCGCCTGTCCGCGTCCGACCTCGGCCTGTCCGGCGTGATCGGCTTCTACGGCCGCCCGGAGCGGGTTTACGACGTCGTCGACCAGATGCACGTACCGCTGCTGCTGCTCATCGCCGGTGACGACGCCGCCACCCCGGCGGCCGAGTTCGAGAAGTTCGCCGACGCGCTCACCGCCGCGGGCAAGGACTACGAGATGCACGTCTACGACGGCGCCCCGCACTCGTTCTTCGACCGCTCGTACGACAAGTGGGCCGACGCCTGCACCGACGCCTGGCACCGCATCCTCACCTTCACCACCACCCACACCCCCTAACCCCACCCACCCGCCCGCCCCACCCCACCCACCCTTCTCGTTGATCATGAACTTATGGCACGGCTCGACGGCGTGTCATGGGCACAACTTCCTGATCGACTCCCAGCCCGGACGCCGACGGCGTCCCCGTGAGTGCGGTTTCGGGGAACCTGCGCGAATCCTGACCGCGTTACCAGCGCCTTCCCCGAAACTGCACCCATCAGCAGCGCAAGATCGCGCCCGCTGACCCAGGGGGATGGCGTGGGATCGCCAGGCGCCGCGGGTCGCGGGTCGCGGGTCGCGGGTCGCGGGTCGCGGGTCGCGGGTCGCGGGTCGCGGGTCGCGGGTCGCGAAGCTGATCAGGATGCTGTGCCGCCGACACACCGTCGAGCCGTGCCATAAGTTCATGATCGACATGGGTGGGGACCGGGGCTGGATGAGAGCGCTCTCATCTCGGCGGATGGGGTGGGGGGCGGGTGGGTGGGCGTGCTTAATCGCGGCGCCATCGGGGGGAAACATTGACGTATCCCGTAGGCACGGTCTAGTTTGCACGCAGAGAGCGCTCTCACGGTCGATCGACGGCCGCTGCCCCGCCCCCTCCGGGCGCTCTCCCTGTCACGCAACGCCCCTCAGCTCGGGAGGCCATGCCATGCAACCGTCCTCGCGGACACTGACCTCCGGCGGCGCCCCCCGCCGCAGGTCCGGCCCGCACCACCGCCCCCGCCGGCGCATCCTCGCCGCCGGTACGGTCGCCACCCTCACCGCCGCACTGCTCGGCTTCGCCATCGCCACCGCGGGCACGCCCGCGCAGGCGGGGACGGTCGGCGCGGGCAGCTATGCCGACTCGCTGCCCGCCGGGGCCTCGCTGCCGACCGGCTGCGGCGCCATCTCCACCAACCCGCGCCTGTGGGTCACCGGCAACGCCCCGGCCGGACCGATCCCCACCAACGACTGGTGGTCCTCGCTGATCTTCAAGCGCACCGACTGCTCCTACAGCGAGCCGCTGCACGCGCACCCGCTGTCCTATGACACGCTCGCGGGCGGCCTCGGGTTCTCCTACAACACGACCCCCGCGATCAGCGGCACCGCGACCGGGGTCGGCGAGTACCACTACCCGTACACGCAGGACATCCTCGTCGGCGTGGCGGGGCTGGCCTCGCCGAACGTGAAGGTCGACGGGTGGACGGACTGGACGGTCACGCCGTACTGGAGTGACGGCACCCGGACCATGAAGGCGACCATCGGCCACGGGCTGCCGTTCGCGTACTTCCAGGTGACCGGCGGCAACGCACAGGTCACGACGGTGGCGACGCCGACGGTGTGGTCCAACAGCGGCGCCACGATCGGGTTCACCGTCAACGGCCGCGACTACGTGGCGTACGCGCCGACCGGGGCGACCTGGTCGGTCAGCGGCACCTCGATCTCGTCGAACCTGAACGGGCAGGGCTTCTTCTCCGTCGCCGTGCTGCCCGCCGGGGCCGACAAGCCGACGCTGGCCGCCACCTACGGCCAGTACGCCCACAACCACGTCACCGGCACCCGGGTCTCGTACAGCTACAACCCGACGACGGCGACGCTGAACACGACGTACACGTTCACCACCACCGCCCGGCAGGGCAGCGGCACCGGCACGGTCACCGCGCTCTACCCGCACCAGTGGAACTACCTGACCGGGGCGAGCCCGCTGGCGCAGACGTACACGTCGGCGCGCGGTCAGATGAAGATCCTCACCGGCGTGGGCAGCTTCACCACCTCGATGAAGTACAACGGCGTGCTGCCGGAGATCCCCGCGGTCGCCGACAGCAGCGGCGCGGACCTGACCACGCTGACCAACTACCTCAACGCGGTGGCGGGCAACCCGGCCGACTTCCGCGGCGACGACACGTACTGGACCGGCAAGGGCCTGGGCCGGGCGGCGCGCATCGCCGAGATCGCCGACCAGCTCAACCTGACCTCGATCCGCGACACGGCGCTGTCGACGATCCGGACGCGGCTCAACGACTGGTTCACCGCCTCGGCGGGCAAGACCGCCCGGGTCTTCTACTACAACCCGTCGTGGGGCACCCTGCTCGGCTACCCGGCGTCGTACGGCTCCGACCAGGAGCTCAACGACCACCACTTCCACTACGGCTACTTCGTGGCGGCGGCGGCGACACTGGCCAAGTTCGACCCGACCTGGGCCACCGGCGCCCAGTACGGCGGCATGGTGGACCTGCTGATCCGCGACGCCAACAACTACGACCGCAATGACAACCGGTTCCCGTTCCTGCGCGACTTCGACATCTTCGCCGGGCACGACTGGGCGTCCGGGCACGGCTCGTTCGGCTCGGGCAACAACCAGGAGTCCTCGTCGGAGGGTATGAACTTCGCCAACGCGCTGATCCAGTGGGGTCAGGCCACCGGCAACACGGCGGTGCGCGACGCGGGCGTGTTCATCTACACCACCCAGGCCGCGGCGATCAACGAGTACTGGTTCGACGTGCGCAACCAGAACTTCCCGGCCGCCTTCGGGCACAACGCGGTCGGCATGGTCTGGGGCGACGGCGCCGCCTACGCGACCTGGTTCAGCGCCGAGCCGGAGATGATCCAGGGCATCAACATGCTGCCCGTCACCGGCGGCCACTTCTACCTGGGCGACTACCCGTCGTACGTGCAGACCAACTACAACGAGCTGGTCACCAACAACGGCGGCGCGCCGACGGTCTGGCAGGACGTGATCTGGGAGTTCCTGGCCCTGGGCAACGGCCAGACCGCGCTGAACAACTTCAACGCCAACAGCGGGTTCACCAGCGAGGAGGGTGAGAGCAAGGCGCACACCTACCACTGGATCCGCAACCTGGCCGCGCTGGGCAACGTGGACAACACGATCACGGCAAGCCACCCGCTGGCCAAGGTGTTCAACAAGGCGGGTGTACGCACGTACGTCGCGTCGAACACCAGCAGCAGCGCGATCACGGTCACCTTCTCCAACGGCACCACGCTGACCGTGCCCGGCTGCAAGACGGTCACCTCGGGCGCGTTCACCTGGAGCGGCGGCAACGCCTGCGGCGGCACCAACCCGTCGCAGCCGCCGACCTCGCCGAGCCCGACGCCGTCGACCAGCCCGTCGCCCTCGCCCAGCCCGAGCCCGTCCCCCAGCTCGTCGCCGAACCCGCCCGGCACCTTCGCCGCGACCCGCTACCCGCAGGTCGGCGGGGGCCTGCCCGGCACCACCAGCACGGCGGCCACGGTCAGCATCGCGGCCGCCAACGGCAACTGGGACGGCACCCCGCACAGCGCCCAGGTGTTCACCGCGACCGGGCTGACCGCCACCTACTCGGGCGCGGCCACCACGTACGACATGTTCCTGGACGCGGGCACCGGGGTGGGCAGCGGCTCGCAGGCCCGGGTGTCGTACGACTTCACCGGTGACGGCAGCTTCGACCGGGTGGAGACGTACAACTACTTCGCCACCGACCCCGTCGCCGGGTACGAGCACTACACCCAGGCGTCCGGGATCAAGACCGCCACCGGCACGTTCGCGAACCTGGCCAACGGCACGGTGAAGGTCGAGGTGTGGAACGCCATCGGCAACACGGCGACCACGCTGGGCGTCGGCAGCCAGTCGAAGGTGACCCTGCCCTACACCGGCACCACCACCCAGCCGTCGGTCAACGTGGCGCTGAACAAGCCGGTGCTGGTGTCCAGCACCGAGACGGCCGACTACCCCGGCTCGAACGTGGTGGACGGCAACGCCACCACCCGGTGGTCCAGCGCGTTCGCCGACCCGCAGTGGGTCCGCGTCGACCTGGGCGGCACGTACGCGATCAGCCGGGTGAAGCTGCTCTGGGAGGCGGCCTACGGGTCGGCGTACCAGATCCAGACCTCGCCCGACGGCAACACCTGGACCACCATCCGGACCGTGACCGGTGGTGACGGCGGCACCGACGACCTCACCGGACTGTCCGGCAGCGGCCGCTACGTGCGCGTCTACGCCACCACCCGGGCCACCGCGTGGGGCTACAGCCTCTTCGAGTTCGAGGTTTACTCGCCGTAGTCCTCGAGGCGGTCACGGAGAAAGGGCCGGGTCGCTGACCCGGCCCTTTCTCATGCCCTTGGCCTGCTTCTCATGCCCTTGGCCTGCTTCTCATGCCCGTGGAATGCGCAGCACGCTGCCGGAGCCGTCCGGCTCACGCACCGCCTGCGGATAGCGGCGGCGCAGCATCGGCAGGAACAGGTCCGGCGTGGTCAGCACCGGCAGGTCGGGCCCGGCGATCCGGGCCGCGGCGCCCTCGGTGTAGATCAGCACCACCTCGCGGGCGATCCGCAGGCTCTGTCGCAGGAACCGGGACAGTTCCCGCTGCTCCAGGAACCGCCACAGGTCCACGCTGACCACCGCGTCGAACTCGTCGTCGGCGAACGGGGTCCACACACCGAGCAGGTGCAGGTTGGTCTCGGAGGTGTCCCGGCCGTGGTCGAGCGTGGCCGAGCCCGCGCCCAGATCCACCTGTTCGGTGCCGAATGCCTGGCAGAGCACCGCCCGGTCGGCCAGATGGTCGACCCGGGGCCAGGCGTCGGGCAGCCAGCCCACGCGCTGCTCAGCGCAGAGCGCGAGCATCCGGCGGTAGTAGCGGATCTTGCGGGACACCTCGGTCGGCGCGGGCAGGTCGACCAGCTCCGCGGCCAGGTCCCGGTGCCGGTCCCGGAACAGCTTCAGGTTGGTCAGGTAGTCGTCCTGCAGGTGGGTCAGGTCGCGCACGGCGGGCAGGTGGAAGCCGACCGCGGCCGCGTCGTAGCAGAAGCGCTCGTCGTCGCCGCCGAGGTGGCGGTGGATGCGGTAGGCCAGGTCGGTGTCCTCGAAGCCCCAGCGGGTGCCGTACGCCTCGTCGAAGCCGCCGACGTCCAGCACCACCCGGCGGGGCATGGACACGTTGTTGGTCAGCGCGAACGCCCACGGCGCCCCGGCCAGCCAGGCCCGGGGGCGCTCGTCGCGGCCGGGCACCCGGAACCGGAAGTCCTCGTGCCGGTCGCTGACCAGGCCGGTGGTGACCGGTTCCCCGGCCGCGGCGGCGGCCAGCACGCCCCAGTCGCCCTCGTACCGCTTGCCGATGAGCACGGCGGGCTCGTCGCGACCGGAGTGGAACTCCAGGTGGCGGGCGAGCAGGGTGGGCTCGGCCAGCACGTCGCCGTCGAGGAAGCAGATCACGTCGCCGGTGGCCAGCGCGACGGCCCGATTGCGGGCGGCGGCGCGACCCTGGTGCGCGGGCAGCGTGTCGAAGCGCAGCTCATACGGGTGTACGGCGGACAGCAGCGGCTGGTACGGCAGCGGGTCGGAGCCGTCGTTGACCACCACCACCTCGAACCGGTCCGGGGCCAGGGTCTGCCGGTCGAGCATCCGCAGCACCAGCTCTAACGCGTACGCGTCGCCGTAGGTGGGGATGAGCACACTCAAGCGGCCGGGTGCGCGGGCGAGCATCCGGTCTCCGTTCATGGATCGATGTGGGGTTGTCGATCCGATCCTGAAGGAGTTGCGAAAACGCTTCAACAGTTTCCCGGCCCGTGGTTCCATATGTGGCTTTCCACGCAGGTCGGGACCGGTGTCGGCTTTCATCTGCACACTGTGATCGCGCTCTCTCAACCGCCATCCGGTTGACCTGACGTGGCACTCTGCACCCGTCCCCACCCCGAAATGCTCAGGAAGCGAACGATGTCAGCCTTCGTACTCCTCATCCTCCTCATGCTGGCCGGCGTCGTCGCGCTGGTCGTCTCCGCCGCGGGCACGCGCGGGCAGACCACGAAGGCCGCGCAGGCCGGGTCGCGCTACATCCGCTTGGGCGGCATCGCCGCCATCGTGATCGGCGTGCTTGGCATCTTCGGCACGATGGCCCAGGTCGTGCCCACCCGGACCGTCGCGGTCGAGACCAGCTTCGGCAAGCCGGTCGGCACCCTGCGCAACGGCTTCCACCTGGTCGCGCCCTGGGCGCAGATCGAGCAGTTCGACGCCACGGTGCAGACCCTCAAGCTCTCCGGCGAGCAGGGTGACCACCCGGGCCTGCTGGTGCGGCTGGCCAACGCGGCGACCGCGCGGGTGGACGTCACCGTGCAGTGGCAGATCGACCCGGCGGCCAACATCGTCGACCTGTACAGCGACTACCGCAACTTCGACAACATTCAGGACAACGTGGTCAAGCGGCAGCTGGCCAGCGCGCTCAACTCCGTCTTCGAGCAGTACGACCCGCTGCGGGCGCTGACCAAGGCCGGGGAGGAGCAGGCGCCGCTGTCGAAGCTGGCCGACGACACCAAGGGCGAGCTGGCCAAGGTGATGCCCGCCGGTGTGATCATCCGCAGCGTCACCATCCCGACCATCCGCTTCGACGACAACATCCAGGCCAAGATCAACCAGTACCTGGCCGCGGTCGCCGAAACCCAGATCGCCGAGCAGCGACAGAAGACGGCCGAGGCGCAGAAGCGCGCCAACGACCTGCTGGCCGCCGCGAACAACACCACCGGCGTGCTCTACCAGAACTGCCTGGACATGGTCGAGCGGATGACCAAGGAGGGCCGGTCGCTGCCCGCCGCCTTCACCTGCGGCGCCCCGCCGACCACGGTGGTGCCGGTCAAGTAGCGCAAGCTGCTTGCGCTGTCGTGCAAAATATTCATTGAATCTATGCCAGATACTGACACTGCGATTCAGTGATGCGGTTAAGTTTTGCTATACCACCAGGGTGGACATTGCCTTCGCCTTCGACGAGGGGTACGCCGGGCACGCCCGGGTGGCGCTGGAGTCGGTGCTCGACAGCCATGACCGGGACGACATCACGTTCTGGCTGCTGACCACCGACACCGTCGCCAAGGAGCAGGAGCAGTCGCTGCGGCGCCAGCTGGCCGGGCGCGGGCGGCTGCACCTGCTCACCACCGGCGACGCGTTCCGGGCGCTGCCGGTGGCCGAGCACGAGTCGCTGACCTACCTCAGCCCCGGCATGTACCTGCGGCTGCTCCTGCCCGACCTGGTCGACGGTCCGGGGCGGCTGCTGTACCTCGACTCCGACGTCCAGGTCTGCGGCGAACTCGGGCCGCTGTGGCAACTGCCGCTGGCCGACGCACCGCTGGCGGCGGTGCGCGACGCGTTCACCGACCGGTTCGACATGTGGGGCGGCATCCCCGGGGCCGGGCCGCAGCACCCCGGCGACGCGCCGTACTTCAACTCGGGCGTGCTCCTGATCAACATGGACCGGTGGCGCGAGCTGCGGGTCACCGAGCGCTGCCTGGCCTACCTAGCCGAGTACGGCGGCAGCCTGCGCTTCCCCGATCAGGACGCGCTCAACCTGGTGGCCTTCGAGCAGTGGCTGCGGCTGCCGCCCCGCTGGAACCACATGTGCAGCTACCTGCTCGAACCGATGACCCCTGGGCAGCGGGCGGCGCAGGACGTACGCGTGATGCACTTCGCCGGGCCCCGCAAGCCCTGGACCGAGGGCTTCCGCCCCGGCTTCCGCCACGCCCGCCACCACACCCTCACCACCCGCGTCGCCGCGTACCTCTAGCCACCCCTCCGGGGGTTTGGAAGGGGCCCTTCCACATCAGATAACGCAAGAAGGGGCCCTTCCTTACAGCAGGCCGCGGAGGCCGTGGCTGAGCAGGAGGGCGCCGAAGGCGAGGAGGAGGGCGGCCATCACCAGCAGGTGGTGCCGCGACAGCCAGGTGCGGCAGTGCTCCAGGGCCCGGGCCGCGCGGGCGCCCCCGGCCAGGTAGCCGAGCACGACCACCAGCACCGGCAGGCACGCCGCCGCGGTGAACACGGCCAGGGCCAGCAGCCCGCCCAGCCAGGTCGGATCGTGTGCGGCCAGCTCCTGGCCCGCCTTGGCGCACAGGGCCAGGTTCTTGGGGTCCAGGCCGTACATGACCAGGGCGAGCAGGGCCGTCTTGAGTGGCGACCAGCGGTCCACGCCCGACATCCAGCGGGGCATCGGATGCTCACCGCCGGTCCGGGCGTGGCGCCGGTGCCGCTGCCAGTGGCGTACCGCCGCGAACAGCAGTAACAGGCCCAGCCCGACGCGCACCCAGTGCGTCCAGGTCGCCGACTCCCAGCCGGGCGCGGCCGTGCCACCACCGGCCAGCAGGAACGACACCGTGGTGGCGACGGCGACCCCGAGCAGCGAACCGGCCAGGAACGCCGGGCCGCCGGTGCGGGCGCGGCTGGAGAACAGCACCAGGATCACCGCGATGATCGGCAACGGGCTCACCGCCACGCCCGCCGCGTACGGCAGCATCTGTCCGATCGCGTCGCCCGTCCCGCTCACACCGTCCAGTCTGACCTGGTCAACGACCTCGCCGGGGGCGGTTGCCGAGGCAGGTTCAGGGGCAGGCGGAGACGACGTCGCCGCTGTCGGTGCCACAGAGGTCCAGGCCCACGCCGCCGTCGACGGTGTCGTTGCCGAGGACCTCGTCCACCGCGTCGACGAAGTCACTGCCCGCCTCGCCGTACACCGTGTCGGCGCCGCTGCCCACCTCGATGAAGTCGCTGCCGGGGCCGCCGTACACGATGTCGTCGCCGCCCTCGCCCGAGATCAGGTCGTTGCCGCCCAGCCCGCAGATCACGTCCGGGCCGTCCGTGCCCGTCAGCACGTCGAACCCGTCGGTGCCGGTGATCGTGCAGACAGGGGCGGTCACCGCGATATCGGTGGCGGCGGTGGCGGTGTTGTCGGCCGTGTCCGCGTCGGCGGACGCGGCCGACACCTGCGCGGTGTCGCCGATGGTGCCCAGCGCCGCCTCCCCGAGCGCGACCGTGAGGGTGAAGGTCGCGGACTCACCGCTGACGACGGTGTCCCGGTTCGCGCTGACCATGCCCCCGGCGCCGACCGGCGGCACGGTGAAGGTCCAGCCCTGCGGGGCACTGAACCCCAGGAAGGTCGTCTGCAGCGGGATGGCGTCACTCAGCCGTACCTGGTGTGCCGCCTCGGGGCCGTCGTTGCGCACCGTGATCGTGTAGGTGAGCGCCTCCCCCGTCACGACCGGGTCCGGCGGGCTCACCACGGCCACCACCAGGTCGGCCTCACCGGGCGCGGCGGATGCGGGCGTGCCGACCAGAGCCCCCGCGCACACGATCAGACCCAGCCCGGCCAGCCGCCGCATGTGCCCTCCTAGACCCGCGTCCCCTGCTGCGCTCAACTAGACCCACGTCCGAAAGTTACTGTCCGTAGCCAACTGATAGCAGGCTGCTGTCGCGCGCACGGAAGCTTGCTCAGGCAGACATCAGCCGTTCGGCGCACCGCAGGAACCGTTCGGCGCGTGTCGGCGTCCGTTAGGGGAACAGCGGACCCGCCGGCTGCGTATCCTCCCGGCACCGTAGATCCCGTCCGGCTAGGAGACCCCCATGGGTGAACCCGCACCCGACCGGCTGGCAGACCGCTCCCGCAGCGATCACAGCCCGTGGAACTGGCTGCTGCTCGTCCCCATCGTGCTGCCGTTGATCCCCGCGTTCTTCAACACGTCCGACCCGAGCCTGCTGGGCTTCCCGCGCTTCTACTGGCAGCAGCTGGCGTACATCCTCGTCGGCGTCTGCACCACCACGCTGGTCTACCGGATGACGCGGAGGCGCTGACATGTGGCGTGACCATCTCACCGAGATCATCCTGTTCGCGGTGCTGTTCGTCGGCGTGAGCGCGATGGGCTTCGTCGCCGCCCGGTGGCGGCGCCCCGACACCATGGAACACCTGGACGAATGGGGTCTGGGCGGCCGCAACTTCGGCTCCTGGATCACCTGGTTCCTGGTCGGCGGCGACCTGTACACCGCGTACACCTTCGTCGCCGTGCCCGCGCTGGTGTTCGGCGCCGGCGCCATGGGCTTCTTCGCCGTGCCGTACACGGTGATCATCTACCCGATGTTCTTCCTGGTCCTGGTACGTCTGTGGTCGGTCTCGCACCGGCACGGCATGGTCACCCCGGCCGACTTCGTCCGGGCCCGGTTCGGCTCGCCGACGCTGGCGCTGCTGGTGGCCATCACCGGCATCGTGGCGACGATGCCCTACATCGCGCTGCAGCTGGTCGGCATCGAGGCGGTGCTCAAGACGATGGGCGTGACCGGCGAGTCCACCGTGGCCCGGCACGCGCCGATCATCATCGCCTTCGCCATCCTCGCCGCGTACACGTACCAGTCCGGCCTGCGCGCCCCCGCGCTGATCGCGTTCGTCAAGGACGCGCTGATCTACATCGTCATCCTGGTCGCGGTGTTCTGGCTGCCCGCCAAGCTCGGCGGCTGGGGCGCCATCTTCGGCGCCGCCAAGGCCAAGTACGACGCCAGCCCCGCCCCGAGCGACGGCCTGCTGCTCAACGCCAACAACCAGCTCCAGTACGTCACCCTGGCACTGGGTTCGGCGTTGGCACTGTTCCTCTACCCGCACTCGGTCACCGGGGTGCTCGCCTCACGCAATCGGAACGTGATCAAGCGGAACATGTCCGCGCTGCCCGCGTACTCGCTGCTGCTGGGGCTGCTCGCGATGCTCGGCTTCGCCGCGGTCGCGGCCAAGGTCAAGCCACTGGCCGGAGCCAAGGCGGGCACGGTCGACACCAACACCATCGTGCCGGTGCTGTTCGACCAGCAGTTCCCCGACTGGTTCGCCGGGATCGCCTTCGCCGCCATCGGCATCGGCGCCCTGGTCCCCGCGGCGATCATGTCGATCGCGGCGGCGAACCTGTTCACCCGCAACATCTACCGCGAGTACCTCAACCGCGACGCGACCCCGGCCCAGGAGGCCAAGGTCAGCAAGGTGACGTCGCTGGTGGTCAAGGTCGGCGCGCTGGGCTGCATCGTGCTGCTCGACCCGCAGTTCTCCATCGACCTGCAGCTCATCGGCGGTGTGATCATCCTGCAGACGCTGCCGTCGGTGGCGCTGGGCCTGTTCACCCGCTGGCTGCACCGCGGCGCCCTGATCGCGGGCTGGGTCGCGGGCATGGGATTCGGCATGTGGATGCTGTACCAGATCGCCAACCCGGCGACCGGGCGCGCGCACTTCGCCGGATCGGCGTTCCCGCTGTCCAAACTGGGCTTCGACACCCCCATGACGATCTACGCGGGACTGGTCGCGGTGGCGGTCAACCTGCTGGTCGCGGTCCTGTTCACGCTGGTGCTGCGGGCGGCGAAGGTCGCCGACGGCACCGACGCCACCAAGCCCGACGACTACTTCGTCGACGAGGACACCCCGCGCGGGGACGCCCAGCGCGGCGATCTCGCCGACGAGGGCGAACCGGTCGCGGTGGCCTGACCTCACCCCCGGTCCCGTCCGCGCGGCCCGGCGCGGACTTCCGGCACGAAACGGCGATCTCCACCCGGAGATCGCCGTTTCGTGTTCCCACTCCACCCACCGACCCACCGACCCACCGACCCACCGACCGGCCGACCGGCCGACCGGCCGACCCGCCCCGGATGCTGCAGTTTCGGGGAAAGTGCAGGAATCTTGCGCTGCTTTCGTGCAGTTTCCCCGAAACTGCAGCAACGAACCGCGAGCGCGGCGGTGGGTGGGGTCGAAGTGGGTGCGTGGGTTACTGGAGGTAGCTTTCGACCTGGGCGATATCGGCGGGTTTGGCGTCGTCGGGGTTCTCGCCCGCGTCGCTACGGGCCCGACGGCGCCGCAGCAGGTCCCAGCACTGGTCCAGGGTCTGTTCGAGGTCACGCAGGCGCGCAGCCTCGGTCTCCGGGTCGATCGACCCCTCCACGCGCCGGGTCCGCAGCTGGTGCTCCTCGGCGACGAGGGAATCGATGCGCTCGAGGATCTGCTTCTCGTTCATGACTCCAGCCTTCCACGCACGCCACTGTCGCGCCGCCGTTCGCTCGGCCCCGCACCACCCGCCCGCTCCCGGGGCCGCCGACTGGGACCGGGGCGTCAGCCACAATCGAACCGGCACCCGTCCCCGTCCCCCGGAGGTTCAACGTGATCATTTCGACCCTGCCCGACCTCGGCGGACGCGCGTTCGAGGTACGCGGCCTGGTGGTCGCGCACGCCATCCTCGGCGCGCTCGGCGGCGGCAACACGCAGAAGATGGTGCAGCAGCTCATCGACCAGGCGGCACGTTTCGGCGCGGACGGGATCGTCGACGTCAGGACGGTCATGGGCGGCGACTCCGGCCACTGCGTGATGACCGGAACCGCCGTCAAGCTGGTCTAACCCAGATCCGGGTGCGGCAGGTAGCGGTCGAGCGGCAGCGTGTCCGGCTCGCTGGCGGCGAAGACGTCCATGTCGGTGACGAGGAACCCGTACCCCAGCAGCAGCGGCAGCACCGGGTTCGGGCCGAACACGGTGAGCCGTGCCGCCGCCAGGTCGCGGTGTGCGGCCAGCGCGGCGAGCACGGCGGCGGCGCAGTCCTCGGGCGTGGCGCCGCCCGCCGGACCGAGCAGGAGTTCGTCGCCGACGGTGCGGACGAGGGCGTAGCCGTCGCCGGTTCGCCAGGCCGAGACCTCGGGCAGCTCGCCATACCAGGTCAGGTCGGCCGGGCGGGCGCCGCCTGACGCGACGGCGTCGAGGTCGGTCAGGTCGGCGGCGGTGACGCGGAGCGCGGGCGGGGACGGCGGCAGCGGGGCGAGGCGGCCGCTCAGGTACAGCACCGGGCAGCGCGGGAGCAGGCCCTGCCGGGTGTACAGCGCGATCGCGCGCGGATCCGACGAGGCGAACGTGACCCTGGGCGCGCCGGCGGGCAGCAGCCGTGCGAGCAGCGCCTGGCCGACGCCGCTGGACTGGTGTTCGGGCAGCACGAACAGGTCGGCCAGGTGGGTCAACGCGCCCCTGGACGTCGTACCCCCGAATCCGACCACGGCGCCGTCGCGGACCCCCACCCAGAGGCGCCCGTTGTCCTGCTCGCGGTCGAGATAGTCGGGGCGGCGCGGCCAGTGCGCGAGGTTGCCGAAGCGGTCCGCGACGGCGCGTACGCCGGGCAGGTCGGCGGCGGTGGCGGGGCGCACGGTGGGCACCCGGCCAGGCTAGCGTGACCGGATCGGTCCGGTGCGGGGCATGATGGTGCCTGTCACCAGGGCATGGGCCCGGGAAGGATCGACGGCATGACCAGAGCACTCATCGTCGTGGACGTACAGGAGTCCTTCCGGCAGCGGCCGCTGTGGCGGCTCGTCGACAACCCGGCCGTGGTGGACCGGGTCGACCGGCTGGTGCGGGCCGCCCGCGCCAACGGCGACCTGGTGGTATGGGTCCTGCACAGCGAACCGGGCACCGGCGGCGTGTTCGACCCCGCCTCCGGTCACGTCCGAGTCATGGACGGCCTGGACCCGCTGCCCGGCGAACCCGTACTGACCAAGACCGTGCACAACGCGTTCACCACCACCAACCTCGCGCACCTGCTCACCACGGCGGGGGTGCGGCACCTGGTGCTGTGCGGGCTGCGCACCGAGCAGTGCGTGGAGACCACCACCCGGGTCGGCTCCGACCTCGGCTACGAGATCACCTTCGTCACCGACGCCACCGCCACCTTCCCCATCCCGCACCGGGACCTGCCCGCCGACGCCGACAACGAGCAGATTCTGGCCGATCCGCGCACGCTGCCCGCCGCCGAGATCGCCGCCCGCACCGAGTACGCCCTGTCCGGCCGCTTCGCCACCATCGCGACCACCGCCGAGCTGACCGAACGGGAACCCGCCCGCGTATGACCGAGGTCGTCTTCCTGCTCGTACCACGGCTGCACCTGCTCGACCTGGCCGGTCCGGCCCAGGTCTTCTCGACCGCCGCCGATCTCGGCTACGGCTACCGCCTGGCGTACGTGGCCGAGCAGGAGGACGTCCCCACCCACCAGGGCGTACCGCTACGCGCGGGCCTGGACTGGCCCGACCTCGGCCCCGACGACCTGATCGTGGTGCCCGGGTGGCGCTCGCCGGAACTGCGCACCACCGGGCCCCTGACCGGGGCCACCCTGGCTCGGCTGGGCGCACACCACGCCCGGGGCGGCACCGTGGCCAGCGTCTGCGCGGGCGCCGACGCGCTGGGCCGGGCCGGGCTGCTCGACGGGCGCCGCTGCACCACGCACCACGACCTGCAGGAGGAACTGGCCGTGCGGTACCCGTTGGCGTGGGTCGTGCACGACGTGCTGTACACGGTGGACGATCGCGTGGTCACCTCGGCCGGGATCGCCAGCGGCATCGACCTGGCGCTGCACCTGGTGGCGACCCGGCACGGCCCGGCCGCCGCGGCCCGGGTGGCGCGGGAGATGGTCGTCTTCGCCCGGCGCAACGGCGACGAACCGCAGGCCAGCGCGATGCTGCGACACCGGGGCCACCTCAGCGACGCTGTCCACCGGGCGCAGGACCTGATCGACACCCGGTTCACCGAACGGCTGCCGCTGCCGGAACTGGCCGCCTCCTGCGGAGTCAGCAGCCGTACGCTGACGCGCCTGTTCGCCGCCGCGACCGGGCTGACCCCGCTGCGCTACCAGCACCTGCTCCGGGTGGAACGGGCCGAGCACCTGATCGGACACGGGGCCACGGTCGAGTCGGCCGCCCGTACGGTCGGCTTCGAGGACGCCCGCATGCTGCGTCGCCTGCGCTCACGCGGGCCGGCGGCCGGTTGAGTCACGGGCGATAGGGTGCTCGCATGACCGGTTCCGCGCTGCAGGCCCTCGTCGCATCCGGGGTCGACCACCGGGTGATCCGGCACGGCCCGGTGCGCAGCCTCGCCGAAGCGGCGGCGGCGCGCGGAGTGGCCGTCCCCGACGTGGTCAAGACGATCGTGGTGCGACGCGGTGCGGACGACTACCTGTTCGTGCTGGTGCCCGGCGACCGGGTGATCTCGTGGCCGAAGCTGCGTGCGCTGCTGGGCGTCAACCGGCTGTCCATGCCCGACGCGGCCGAGGCGAAGACCGCCACCGGGTACGAGCGGGGCACCATCACGCCGTACGGCTCGGCCCGCCCGTGGCCGGTGCTGGCTGATGAGCGGCTGCGCGGCCGGGAGATCACGCTCGGCGCGGGCGAGCACGGCGTGGCGGTCGCCGTCGACGCCGACATCGCCGTCACGAACCTCTCCGGCACCTTCGCCGACCTCACCGACCCCGAACCCACCCCCTGACCCCGTTCCCCCACCCCACCCCACCCCACCCCACCGCGTCGCCGCGCCGCGCCGCGGGTGCAGTTTTGGGGAAAGTGCAGGAATCTTGGGCTGCTTTCGTGCAGTTTCCCCGAAACTGCACGATCACCTCCCGCGCGCCCCGCGCGGGCGGGCCGAGTTGATCACGGGCGTGGGGTGGGGACACGCCGTCGAACACCCATAAGTTCATGATCGACGGGTTATCGGAGGGCGTGGGCGAGGCGGCGGGTGCCTTCCTCGAGGTCGTCGGGTGGGGCGGCGGCGTAGGTGAGGCGCAGGTGGGGGGCGGGGGGTTCGGCGGCGTACCAGGGGCGGCCGGGGAAGACGATGACCTGTTCGGCGGCGGCTTTGGCGGCCAGGGTGACGTCGTCGGTGCCGTCGGGCAGGCGTACCCAGAGGTGCAGGCCGCCGCGGGGGACGCCGACAGGGGTGACGGTCGGCAGGTGGCGGCGGATCGCGTCGAGCAGGGCGTCACGCCGGGCGCGCAGGGCCGAGCGCAGGGTGCGCAGGTGGCGGCCCCAGGCGGGGGCGGTGACGAACTCGACCGCGGCCTGCTGCAGCGGCCCGGAGACGTAGAAGTCGTCGAGCAGGCGGCCCGCGCGCAGTCGCGCCCCGGCCGGGCCACGGGCGCCGATCGCGGCCACCCGCAGGCCCGGCGCGGCCGCCTTGGTGAGTGAGCGCAGGTAGACGACGTGCCCGTCGAGGTCGTCGGCGGCCAGCGGGGGCGGCGGATCGCTCTCGATGGCCAGGTCGCGGGCGTAGTCGTCCTCGATCAGGAACGCCCCGGCGGCCCGTACGGCGTCCATGACGGCGCGGCGCCGGTCGGGGCGCAGCGTGGCGCCGTGCGGGTTGGCGTACAGCGGCTGGCAGTAGAACAGGCGGGCGCCGGTCCGGGCGAACGCGGTGGCGAGCTGGTCGGGGCGTACCCCGTCGGCGTCGGCGGGCACCGGCACCACCCGCAGTCCCGCCGCCCGCGCCGCCGCCAGCGCCCCCAGGTATGTCGGCGACTCCACCAGCAGCACGTCCCCCGGGCTGCTCAGCACCCGCAACGCACTCGACAGCGCGGCCTGGCCGCCGGGGCAGATCACCATGTCCTCGGCGCGCAGCCCCGCCCCGGCCTCGCGGGCGAACCAGGCCCGCAGGTCCTCGCGCCCCTCGACCGGCCCCCGCGCCCAGGCGGCGGGTTGCCGGGCGGCGCGGGCCAGGGCCGCGCCCAGCGCCGCGACCGGCTGCAGCGCCGGTTCCAGGTATCCGCCCGACAGCGCGATCGCGCCCGGCTGCAGTATCGCCAGTAACGCCTGCATCTCCTGCTCCCCGGCCGGCGCGGGGCCCAGCGCCACGGTCTGCCAGGACAGGTCGGCGGCCTGCGCGTGGCCGGGCCGGGCCGCGGCGTAGGTGCCCTTGCCGGGCCGCGCCTCCACCACCCCCTCGGCCACGAGCTGCCGGATCGCCTGGGCGACGGTGACCGGCGAGGCCTGGTGCCGGGCGGTGAGCTCGCGCACCGAGGGCAGCTGCGCCCCGGGGGTGGCCGCCGTGGCGTGCTCGCGCAGATCTTGGATAACGCGAGCGACTGCGTTACTGTTACCCATGGGAGACAAGAGTAGCGCTACTGTCGCGGCCCCGGTAACAGCGGGCACGTCGAAAGGCACGGCGGAAGGCACTACGGACCGCACCGCCGGGCTGGCGCTGGGCGCGCTCGGCGTGCTGGCGTTCAGCATGTCGCTGCCCGCCACCCGCACCGCCGTGCAGGAGCTCGATTCGTGGTTCGTCGCGTTCGGCCGGGCGGTCGGCGCCGGACTGCTGGCCTGGGGATACCTGCGGGCGACCGGCGCGCCCCGGCCCAGCCGAGCCCAGTGGCGGCGGCTGGCCGTGGTCGCCCTCGGGGTCGTGGTCGGGTTCCCGCTGTTCACCTCGCTGGCGCTGACCGCGCAGACCGCCGCGCACGGTGCGGTCGTCGTCGCGCTGCTGCCCGCGATCACCGCCGTGTTCGCGGTGCTGCGCGCGGGCGAGCGGCCGCCCCGGGCGTTCTGGCTGGCCGCGTCGGCCGGGCTGGTCGCGGTGGTCGGGTTCCTCGCCGCCGGCGGGACGGTGCGCGGTTCGCTCGAGCTTGCCGACCTGTACCTGCTGGTCGCGGTGGTGCTGTGCGGTCTCGGGTACGCCGAGGGCGGCGCGCTGGCCCGCGAGCTCGGCGGCGCCCGTACCATCTGCTGGGCTCTGATCGTGGCCCTGCCCGTCACCGTGCCGGTGACCGCGCTCGCGGCGGTCGTCCACCCGCCGCACGCCTCGGCCACGGCCTGGGCGGGGTTCGGCTACGTCACCGTGATCTCCATGTTCCTGGGCTTCTTCGCCTGGTACACGGGGCTGGCCCGGGGCGGCGTCGCCCAGGTCGGCCAGGTCCAACTGGCCCAGCCGGTGCTGACGCTGCTGTGGTCGGCGCTGCTGCTGGGCGAACCGGTCGGCCCGGCCGCTATCGTGGCTGCCCTGGCCGTGCTGGTCTGCGTGGTGCTCACCCAGCGCACCCGCGCCGCCGTCACGGTCCGACCCGCCGCCGCGTCGGCCATCTGAGAGGAGCCGGTCATGTACGTGCCCGCCCACTTCGCCCCCGACGACACCGCCGTCGCCGAACTGCTGGCCGGGATCGGCGCCGTCGACCTGGTCACCGCCACCGAGCAGGGCCCGGTCGCGACACTGCTGCCGATGCTGTACGACCGTCCCGACGGCCTGCCGCACGGCCGTCTGCGCGGCCACCTGGCCCGCAACAACGACCAGTGGCGCCGCCCGGTGCTCGGCCAGGCCCTGGCCATCGTGCGCGGCCCGGACGCCTACGTCAGCCCCTCCTGGTACGCCGCCAAGGCCGAGCACGGCCGGGTGGTGCCCACCTGGAACTACGTCACCGCGCACCTCTACGGCGAGCTGGTCGTGCACGACGACCCGGCCTGGGTCGGCGCGCTGGTGCGCGAGCTGACCGACCGGCACGAGTCCGACCGCGCGCACCCGTGGTCGGTCGACGACGCCCCGGCCGCCTACGTCGAGGGCCAGCTGCGCGCGATCGTCGGGGTGGAGCTGCTCGTCTCCCGGATCGAGGCCAAGTTCAAGCTGAGCCAGAACCGGTCCGACGCCGACATGCGCGGCGTCGCGTCCGGTTTGGACGACCTCGGCGCGCACGAGGTCGCCGAGGCCATGCGGGGGGTGTTCCGGCCCGGGGCGGGTGACTAGAGTCGAGGCTCCTGACCTCCGCACCGTGCCCGCGGTGCACCCCCCGGGAGGAAACCGATGGCCCGCTCCACCCGTCTGCTGCTGATCATCGGGGTGGTGCTCGTCCTGCTCGGCGGCGGCGCCTACGCCGGTGTGAGCCTGCTGCGCGCACATGTCGACGACGCGATCCCGCAGGCCGACCTGTTCGGCCCGAGCGACGCCCCGACACCGTCGGCGCCTGGTTCGCCCAGCCCCAGCCCGAGTCCCACCCCGCCCGCGGGCGCGGACATCAAGGGCCCGCTGAACATCCTGATCGTCGGCGTCGACACCCGTGAGGCGCAGAAGAGCTGGCCGATCCACGGCGACGCCGTCATGATCCTGCACGTGAACGCCGACCTGAGCAGTGGCTACCTGACCTCGCTGCCGCGCGACCTGGTGGTGCGGGTGCCCGCGTTCAAGCCGTCGAACTACGGCGGCACGGCGCACACCAAGCTGACCCACGCGATGACGTTCGGGGGGCGGGTGCCCGGCACCGGCCGGTTCGACATGGCCCAGGGGTTCCAGCTGATGGCCAAGGCGGTCAGCGGGTACACCGGGATCGCGCGGTTCGACGCGGGGGCCGTCATCACGTTCACCGGCTACCGCGACCTCATCGACGCGATGGGCGGCGTCGACATCTACGTCGACCAGAAGGTCGTGTCGATCCACCGGCAGCCCGACGGCAAGCTGCGGCCCCCGTGCCGCGGGTGCGACCACGGGTACAGCGGGCCGCGGGCCACCTACAACGTGGGCGTCATGCACATGCGGGGCTGGCAGGCGCTGGACTACGGACGCCAGCGCTACACCACCGGCAGCGAGTACACCCGGCAGCGGCACCAGCGGCAGCTCATCAAGGCGATGGCGGCCAAGGCGTTCAGCGGCGACCTGCTCACCAGCCCGGGGCGGTTGGAGGCCATCCTGCAGGCGCTGGGCAAGACGATCGTGTTCGACGGACGCGGGCACACCCCGTCGGCCTGGGCGTACGCGCTGCGCAAGCTCACCCCCGCCAACATCACCCTGGTCGGGCTGCCCGGCCACGGGGTGTACAGCGGCGGCAAGTACCAGGGTGAGGCGTTGGACTCGGTGCAATCGACGTACTTCGCGGCGCTGCGCAAGGATCAGCTGGCCGGATGGGTCAAGACGCATCCGAAGCTGGTCAACGTCGATCCGCGCGCCTGATTCGGTAGGTTGACCGGGTGGAGACGACCAAGCAGTTGCACATGCGCGACGCCACCGCCGCCGACGTGCCCGCGGTGGTGGCGCTGGTCGAGTCGGCGTACCGGGGCGAGGCGAGCCGGGCCGGGTGGACCACCGAGGCCGACCTGCTCGACGGGCAGCGCACCGACGCCGACGCGGTGACCGGGATGATCGGCGCCGACGACGGCCGGGTGCTGCTGTTCGAGCGCGACGGCACCCTGGTCGCCTGCTGCCACGTGCAGCGCCGCGAGGGGTACGCCTACTTCGGCATGTTCTCGGTCCGCCCCGACCTGCAGGGCGGCGGCGTAGGACGCGCCGTACTGGCGCGGGCCGAGCTGACAGCCCGGCAGGACTGGGCCGCCACCGAGATGCACATGACGGTGCTGGTGCAGCGGGACGAGCTGCTGGCCTGGTACGAGCGGCGCGGCTACCGCCGGACCGGGCAGCGCTACCCGTTCCCGTATGGCGATCCGCGCTTCGGCCTGCCCAAACATCCCGATCTGGAGTTCGAGCTGCTGGTAAAGCCGCTTTGACCGGTTCCGGGGTACGAAATGTCACCCCGGATGCACGGAGGGTAGGCGGCCTACCCACCCTCGGTTACGGTCGGGGCATGACCAACCCGATCGCCGACATCTGTGTGCCGGAGTTGGGGCGGCGGGTCGACCTGCTCGACTACCAGGACATCGACCAGAGCGCGCTCGACGTGTGCACCCTCACCCTCACCCTCCGCCAGCAGTACCGCCGCGCACTACTCGCCCGGGACGAGGCCGCCGCGGCCCTCGTCCACCACCATGACTGGACCCCGGCCGACGTCGCCGAGGTGATCTGCGGCCACCGCGCCCACGCGCACCGCGCCGCCACCATCGTCGAGTGGCCGGGCCTGCCCGACGCCGACGGCACCGAACAGGACCTCCACGAACGCCAGCAGATCGTCACCGACCTGCACGACCTGCTGGAACGCGCCTACGACCAGGCCGCCCGACTGCTGCCCGCGGCCCGGCTGGACCGCTTCCTGCCCGAAGCGCCCACCGACCGAGTCGCCCACTGCGCGCACTGGCTGCGTTTCCTGGAGGGCTACCAGGCCACCAACGACGCCTCGCGCATCCTGTACGCGGCGGTGCTCGCCCGCCACCACGGCTGGCCCGAGACGACCGTGGCCGAGCTGGCCGGGGTCACCGTCGACGAGGTGCGCGCGGCGATGGCCGCGGCCGAGCAGAGCCCGCCGTCGGACGCCGACAGCATCCTGCTGGAACGGATGGCGCAGCTGGCGTGGGCGCTGGATTACAACGTCGGACGGCTGACCGCCCTGCGCGACGAGGCGGTGCGCGACTGCCGCGACGACGGTGTGCCCTCGCAGATCATCGCCGCCCACGTCGGGCTGCCCGACCAGGTGCGCGTGGCCGCGACCGTCTGAGCGCTACAGGTCCTTGGCGAAGCAGACCGAGAGCTCCCAGGTGTCGTACGGCGGGTAGTTGGGGATGGCGACGAACCCGGCGCGCCGGTAGACGGCGATCGCCTCGGGTTGGCGTACCCCCGTCTCCAGCTTGAACCGGGTGCACCCGGCCCGCCGCGCCACCGCTTCGGCCTGGCCCATCAGCAGCCCGGCGACGCCGCGCCCGCGCTGGTCGGGCCGCACGTACATCCGCTTCAGCTCGGCCTCGGCGCCCAGCAACTGCACCGCGCAGGTGCCCACCGGCTCGTCGGCCGCCAGGACCAGCAGGAACACCGCATCGGTCAGCACCTGCGGATGGTCCAGCCCCACCTCTTCGGGGTAGCGCCGGTCCATCTCGGCCTTCATCGCCGCCACCAGCGGCGCCACCCGCGGGTCGGTGCCCGCGGTCTCGACGACGGTCAACTCGTCCACGGTCATGGCATGACTCCCAGCAGGTCCAGGTGATTGTCCAGGGTGCGCACCAGCAGCTCGGGCGGGTAGGTGTGCGGGGTGGTGACCGCGTACACGGCCAGGCCGTCCAGCAGCGCGACCAGGCCGCGCACCCGCAGGTCGAGATCGGCTGGGGGCCGCGGGTACGCCGCGCGCAGCAGCCCGGTCAGCCGCTCGATCCAGGAGGCGTGCCGCCGGTCGTGCTCGGCCCGCAGCACCGCGCTGCTGTGCGCGGCGATCAGGAAATACGCCCACACCGTCGTCAGCAGCAGCCGCTCGGCGTCGAGCGGCAGTCCCTCCAGCAGCACCGCCCGCAGCCGCTCGCGCGGCCCGACGCCGACCGGCAGCGCCTCGATGCGCTCGGTCATCCGCCGGTGCATGATGTCGCGGGCATGCGCGAGCAGGGCCTCCTTGTCGGCGAAGTAGTGCGCCACCCGGCCGGTGGTGCACCCGCCCGCCTCGGCGACCGCCCGCAGGGTCAGCCCGTCGAGGCCGCGCTCGCCGACCACCTGCCACACCGCCAGCGACAACTCCGCCCGACGCTGCTCGTGGTCGACCACCCGCGGCATCCGCGCACCTCCGTTACATCACAGCCGTTACACCACCTCACGGCCGTTACATCACAGCCGTTACGTAACAGACGTTACGCTAACAGCGCGGGCAGCGCCTGTCCAGACGGGGCCATAGCCTGTCCAGACGGGGCCATAGTTGAGCCATGACGAAGATCGGGGTGCTGCTCTACCCGGGATTCACCGCCCTCGATGCGGTCGGTCCGTACGAGGTGCTGTCGCGCCTGCCCGACTCCCGGGTCGTCTTCCTCGCCCACCAGGCCGGGCCGGTCGTCGCCGACACCGGCTCGCTGACGATGACCGCCGACCTCGCCCTGGCCGACCTGCCCGAACCCGACATCGTCGTGGTCCCCGGCGGCCTGCACGGCACCTTCCCCGCCGCCCACGACCCGGTCCTGCTCGACTGGCTGCGCACCGCCCACGCCACCAGCACCTGGACCGCCTCGGTAAGCACCGGCGCGCTGCTGCTCGGGGCCGCCGGACTGCTCGACGGCAGGCAGGCCACCACCCACTGGGCCGCCCACGACGCCCTGGCCGTCTACGGCGCCGCCTACGTGCCGCGCCGGGTGGTGCGCTCCGGGCGCATCATCACCGCCGCCGGGGTCTCCGCGGGCATCGACATGGCCCTCGAACTGGCCATCCTCGTCGCCGGGCGGGAGGTCGCCGAGAGCATCCAACTCGCCCTCGAGTACGACCCCAGCCGCCGTTCCCGGCGGGCTCCCCCGCCACCGCCTCACCCGAGGCGATGGCCCACGCCACCACCCTCCTCCGCAGCGAAACCCTCCCCTGACCGGCGCAAGGAAGGGCCCCTTCTTATCGCTTTCCGTAGTAAAAGGGCCCCTTCTTAACCTCGGATCAGGTGGGGCAGGAAGCGGGCGGTGGTGTCGGTGATCAGGCCCGCGGTTTCGCGGATGCCGAGGCCGGCTGGTTCGCCGTCGACGACCCACGCGCCGAGCACCGTACGGTTGCCGCCGAACTCCGGCAGCGCGTGGAACGCCTGGTAGCACAGGCGCTCACCCGGCTGCGCCGCCGTGCCGACCGTGTGGCCCGGGGTCACGATGCGCACGCCCGCACCCTCGCGCCCCAGCAGCGGCTTCTCCACGTAGCCGAACACCGCCAGTTCCCGCGGCCCGTCCAGGTACGCCGGGAGCAGGTTCGGGTGCCCCGGGTGCCGCTCCCACAGGATCGCCAGCAGCGCCTTGTTGGTCAGCAGCAGCTTCCAGGCGGGCTCGATCCATCTCGGCCCCTGCCCGGCCAGCGCCAGGTCCAGCACGTGCCCGCCGAAGTCGTCGGTGACCAGCCACTCCCACGGGTACAGCTTGAAGATCGTGTTGATGGTCCGGTCCTGCTCGTCGACGAAGCGCCGCAGCACCGGATCCCAGCCGATCTCCTCCACCGGCAGCAGCGTGCCGTGCAGCCCCGCCTGCTCGGCGCACTCCTGCAGGTACGCCGCGGTCATCAGGTCCTCGCCGATCTCGTCGGCCAGCGTGTACGCGAAATGCACCGGCCCGCGCGGCAGCGACCCCGCGTGCCGCCGCCACACCTCGACCAGCCGCTCGTGCAGCGAGTTCCACTGGTCGCAGCCTGGGTGCAACTGCTCCAGCCAGAACCACTGCGGCCCGGCCGCCTCCAGCAGCGAGGTCGGGGTGTCGGCGTTGTACTCCAGCATCTTCGCCGGACCCGAGCCGTCGTAGCGCAGGTCGAACCGGCCGTAGAGGCTGATCTCGGTATCGCGCCGAGCCCAGGACCGCTCGATCAGCTCGATCACCCGCCGGTCGGTGATGCCGAGGTCGGCGTACCGGCCGGACTCGACCACGTGCCCGGCCGCCTCGACACACATCTCGTGCAGCTCGGCGACGGCCTCCTCCAGCGCCTCCACCTCGGCGAGCCCGAACTCGTAATAGGCGGATTCATCCCAGTAGAGGTCGTCCTGTCCGCGCGGGATCGCGTAAACGAGCCCCTGCGACTCGACGATCTCGCGCCAGCCCTCGCGGGGCGCGCAGGTGACGCGACGCATCAGCCGCCGCCGAAGAATCGACCACCGAAACCGCCGCGCGTGTACGAGCCGCCGGTCGCCTTCGTACCCTTACCACTGCTGGAGCCGCCGTAGTACCAGCGCGCGCCGGTTCCCCCGCGCTCGCACCGGCTGTTGTCCACGACCGTCCTGGTCGCGTCCACGCACTGGCGGTTCTGGCCGAACGCCCCGAATCCGCAGCAGGCCAGCGCCAGCGCCCCGACCACCCCGAACGCCACGTACTGCGAACGCTTGAGACCCGGCTTCGGCCTCGACGCGGACGTCGAGCGCAGCGCGATCTGGCGACGCTGGCGCACCGCCCTCGACCTGCGCTTCTTCTTCCCCGATGTCATGAGCGGGCAGGCTACAAGGTAGACGCAACCTGGCGGTAATCATGTACGGTCTGCGGCCGTGACGAACGTACTGCACGGACTGGTCGCCGCGACCGCCTTCGCCGCCGTGGGCGTGCTGCTTCTGCTGGGTGGATTCCTGCTGGTCGATCTACTGACCCCGGGTCGACTACGGCACCAGATCTGGGCCGAGCGCAACGCCAACGCCGCGGTCTTCCTGAGCTCCGCACTGCTGGGCATCGGCGCGATCTGCTTCACCTCGATCATCACCACGTACGACGACCTGATGGTCGGCCTGTTCTCGACCGCCGTCTTCGGCGTGCTCGGGCTCGTACTGATGGCGGTGGCGTTCCTGATCGTGGATCTCGTCACACCCGGCAGGCTGGGCGAGATTCTGGTCGACGCCATACCGCACCCGGCGGTGTGGATCAGCGCCGCCACGAACGTCGCGGTAGCCGCGATCGTCTGCGCATCGATCTCCTGACCCCCGCCACCCGGCGCCCCGGGCCCGCCCCCGCGCGGGGCGCGGAGCGCGGGACGCACGGGGGGCGGGGCGCGAGACGCACGGGTTGCGTGCAGTTTCGGGGAAAGTGCTCGAATGGCGGCCATGATTCGTGCAGTTTCCCCGAAACTGCACGCACCATCGGGCGTCGTCCGACAAGTGCGGCCCGACATTTCGGGATAATCGGGCGGTGGTGCCCTGGAATGCGCGGCTCGTCGCGCGGCTCGCCCCGATCGTGTGTGCCGTGCTCGCCGCCGGGGTCTTCGTCGTGACGACCGGAGCAGACCGGGGTCCGCAGCCGCCGATGCTGGTCGGGGCGGGCGATATCGGCAGTTGCACCAGCGAAGGCGACAAGATCACCGCAAAGCTGCTGGACGACATCCCCGGCACGGTGTTCACCCTGGGCGACAACGCGTACATGTCGGGCTCGCGCAGTCAGTTCCGGCAGTGCTACGCGCCCTACTGGGGCCGCCACCGCGATCGCACCCGGCCCGCCGTCGGCAACCACGACCTGCTCACCGACCAGGGCGCGCCGTACTACGACTACTTCGGCGCCGCGGCCGGGGCGGCCGGTCAGGGCTGGTACTCCTACCGGGTCGCCGACTGGCTGGTGCTGGTGCTCAACTCCAGTTGCGACGTCGTCGACTGCTCGGCCGACGGGCCGCAGGCACACTGGCTGCACCGGGTCCTGCGGCGGGAGCAGGCGCGCTGCGCGGTCGCGATGTGGCACCACCCCGTGTTCACCTCCGGCGGGATGCACCAGCCGGAGCAGCGCCTGCTGCCGATCTTCCGCGAGCTGTACGACCACGGCGTCGACCTGCTGCTCACCGCACACAACCACAACTACGAGCGGTTTGCCCCGCAGAACCCCGACGGCGTACGCGACGACGCGGGCGGGGTGCGCGAGTTCGTCGTCGGCACCGGCGGCGCCTCGCTGTACCGGTTCCCCGACCGCGCCGCCGCCAATTCCGAGGTCCGCGACGACCGCACGTTCGGCGTACTGAAGCTGACCCTGCACCCGGACGGGTACGACTGGGAGTTCGTCGCCCAACCCGGCGCGGCTTTCACCGACACCGGCGCGGGCCGCTGTCACTGACCGGCCACCACCTGCGGCGTCCCCCGTTCGAGGTAGCCCGGCCGTGACCCGGGTTCCTCCTCGGATTCGCGCTATCCATTCACCGCCCTCGGCCGCCACCTGCCATGACCAGGTAATCCACCGGGGGTGAATCCGACGCGACAGTCTCGGTCCACAATGGACCGCTGTTTCATTCTCCCGGCCGAGCGCGCAACCTTCTTGTTCGAATTCGGTAACAGTCGATAGATTCAATCCATCCGCTACAACTAGTGATGGAGGTGTCACGATGCGTCGTAAGAGCATCGTACGTCGTCTCGCAATCGCGGGCGCTGCCACTCTGGCCCTGGCCGGAGCCTCGCTGGCCGTCGCCAGCCCGGCCCAGGCCACTCCGGCCGACTGCACCTCGCTCCTCGCCGCGCAGGGCTACGGCGGCGTCGAGTACGGGCTCGCCTGCACCCTGGGCGACATCTCGTACACCCTCTGCGCCACGCCCCTCGGCGTGCTGGGTGTGCCCCCACTGACGGCCGACCTCGCGTGCCGACTGGCCGCCGCCTGATCGGACCGTGAGTAAGCGTGCGGCCCTCGAACATCCTGGGTCCGAGGGCCGCACCGTTCCAATGTAGTTGAGCACTCACCTTTTCAATAGCGACGACTACTTCAGGGTGATGGTCACCGGCCTACTACGGTCCGAGCCGACCCGGCCGATGAGCTGGTAATCCCCCTCGTCGGGCACCGGCCCATCGGGAATCCGGTGGTGGTTTTTGCGCACGCAATCGGTGCTCGACTTCCCGTTCCACACCGTCTGGAAGACTCGCTCGTAACCGGGCGGGAACTTGGCCAGCAGACTGCCGTGCAGCGCACCGCAGTCGTCGGAGGACCAGACCCCGCGCTCATCCTGGAGCAGCCGCAGCTCCTGCAGATCCGCGCCCACGTCACGCGAACAGGTCCGCTTCGAGGAGTTCTTCACCTTCAGCGCGATCGTCAGCGGCGCCCCGGCATCGAGACGGGTCCGTGCCGGCACCGCGGTCACCGTCAGCTCGCCGTCGGTGCACAACTTCGGGTCGAGCTTGACCGGCTTGGGCGCCGCCCCCGCCTCGCTGGCATAGCGCACCCGGTAGATCTTCGCCTTCGCCGCGTACGGCCCCGCGGCCGCGTCGTCGGGGTACAGCGCGGTGAAGTACAGCCCGTCCACCCCCGCCGCCAACCCCGCCACACTGGACTTACCGTTGCCGTTGTACTCCACCAGCGTCTTCGGCTCGCCCACCTTGCCGTCGGCGTCGAAGCTGAACTCGACGATCCGCTTGCCGCGCACCTGCGGCCCCGTCGCGTACGTCGGGCCGCTCTCGGAGACGAAGGCGTGGTCGAACTTGTCCTTCGGGAACCCGGCCGTCTGGTTACCGTCCTGCTGTACGAACGTGATGTTCACCGGCCCATGCGCGACACCCCAGTTGTAGAGCGCCTTCTTGCGCATCGCACTGTCACCGGCATACCAGCCGTAGTCCGCGCCCCGGGTCACCCGGGCGAACCGGTCCACCGACGGCCCGTTCTCCACCGAGTAGTGCTGCCCATCGGCGGCCCGCCAGGCGCCCCCGAACGGGTTGCGGAAGCCCGACGCGTACACGTAGTCCTTGGCCTTGATCCCGTCCTTGGCGTCGTAGAACGGGTTGTCCTCCGGGGCGCTGCCGTCCAGGTTCAACCGCAGCACCTTGCCCCGGAACGAGTCCAGCTTGCGCGCGGTCTTCGGCTCGAACCCGTCGGCCATGTGCACGTACAGCTTGCCGTCCGGGCCGATGGTCAGGTTCGACACCTGGTGCGAGGCCTCCTGCGCCTCGTCCTTCATGTCGAGCACCGTCGTCGCCTTCGCCGCCGTGAAGCCGCCGTCGTCGCTGTGGAACCGCACCACCTTCGGGTAGAAGTGCGCGCCCGAACCCGACCGGTACAGCATCGAGGCGAACACGTCACCGCTGGTCGGCTCCACCACGATGCCGGTCAGGCCGATCTCGCCGTCGCCGGGCACCTTGCGGCCGCGCGGATCGAAGTTCAACAGATCCTTCGCGTACGTCCCGACGGTGAAGTCCCCGCGCACCACCTTGATCTGGCCGTACAGCTCGGTCACGTAGAACATCGGTTTGCTCGGGGCGCTCGCGTGCGCCGACACCATCGCGATGTTCACCGGCAGCGAGAACCCCGACGCCACCTCCTCCACCACGTACCCGTCCTGGAACGTACGCCAGATCGGCGCCCCCGGCAGCGGCTTGAGCTGCGCGTCCGTGCGGAACGTACGCACCGACCATGGGCCCCACTCGGCGCGCGGGTCACCGCTGCTGTCCCGGTGCCGACTGCGCACCTGCAACGCCGTCTCCGGCGGCAGCTCCGCCGCCCCGGCCAGCGCGCCCTGGAACACGCCGTCGCCCAGGTGCGCGTGCAGGCGCTGGGCGCCGGTGATGCACTCGGCCGCCCAGACCCGCTCGACCTGGGCCGGGGGCACCGTCCACACCTCCCAGTCGGTGCACCGGTGCTCGTCACGTACGTCCGGATCGGCGAACGGCTGCGCCTCCATGTGCAGGTCAGCGCCGCTGACCAACTGGCCGTCGGTGCTGGGCTCGCTGATGGTCGGCGCGAGCGGCGACAGATCCACCGGCCCGGCCGGGGCGGCCGGGCGCACCAGCGCCACGACCCCGGTGACAGCCATGACCAGGGCGAGGAGGGCCCCCTCACCAGTGAGGGCGACCTTTCGAGCATTCATGTTCGGCGTGATCTCCATCAGCGCGGGGGTGCTGATAACCGCGCCAGGCTACACGCCACAATTCGGACTTGTCCGAATAACACGCCCGCAAGGCCCGTGCCGCCCCGTTCCCCGACCGCCTCGTGATCCACCCCGGCCCCGCTAGCCGCAGTTTCGGGGAAAGTGCACGAATCCAAGCCCTCTTTCGTGCACTTTCCCCGAAACTGCGAGATCCAGTCGCATCCGCGCCGCCCGCAGGGCGGTAGGGGGCGGGTATTGGGTCATGCTGAGCTCGTCAGTGCTCAGGCCAGCGGGTTCAGCCCAACCTGCGTCTCCGGACCACCATGATCGCGAGACCGACCGCCAGAATGACCACCAGGCACCCCGCCCCGCCGATCAGCACCGTCCGCACCGGGAAGTCTGCACCCGGCGCCGCGATCCACGTCGGCACAGCCGCACTCGGCGTTGCGGCCGCCTTGGTGGTGCCCGGCGAGTTGACGTACGGCTCGCTGAGCGCGGCGACCAGGTTCGGCACTCCGAATCCATACATCGAATCGCGGCCGGCCGGGCCCTTGTCGGTCGCGGTGCCGGTCAGCCGCCGAACAACCTCCGCCGCAGGCATCGTCGGGTACTTCGCCCGAACCAGTGCCACCATCCCGGCGACGATCGCTGTCGAGTTCGACGTGCCGTCGGTGACGACTCTCCTGTTGTTCCTGGAGGCGGTGCTGATCGCCTCCGCCGGAGCCGACAGGAGCACCTCTGGACCCGTCACCGAGTCCGCCCAAAGCTTGCCGTCCACGCCGATCCCGGACACAGCGACCACGCCCGGGAAGGCTGCCGGATACTCCACCGTGGACTTCCTCGGCTTGTTCCCCACAGCCGCGACGATGACGATGTCATGGAGAATCGCCTTCTCCACCGCCTGCTCCAGAACCAGGTCACGGTCCTGGTGTGCCGCCGAAATAGAAATGACCTTGATGTCGTGGTCGATCGCCCACTTGATGGCGGTTCCCATGGCGGTGGGCGAACTCGATGCGGAATCCGCATACCGCAGTGAAACGATCTTGGCCTTCGGGGCGATGCCCTGGATCCGACCGTGCCCGATGATCAGGCTGGCCATGGAGGTTCCGTGCCCGTCCTCGTCCACCAGACCATCATCAGACAGCGGCAGAAAGCTCACGTCGATGCCGGGCTCCACGGAGCCCTTGATGTCCGGGTGATTCGGGTCCACTCCAGTATCGATGAGCGCAACGCGGACGCCTTCGCCCTGGCTGATCTTCTGCGCCGCGGCGATGTTGAGATACTTGAGGTACCACTGGCCATCCGAGATACCGTCGGCCGCTTGCACTGGCGCTGTGATCGTCGAGAATCCCCACACGATCAACGAGGTCGTCGCCATTGCCCACATCCGGCGACGGAACGGTGTCATCACGATCTCAGTCCGTCCTTCTCGTGATCTTTACTTTGAGATCCTGGCTCCAGGGTGTCGCAACGTCGGCGAACCAGTCGACAAATGCCTCGTCCTGGGCAGCCACCTCGTCCCGAGTCGCTGGAACAGAGGCAGGCGGAAGGCCCTCGATGACAGCAGGAACTCCCTGCTCAACGTGCCAAAGCATGTCCCGACGTCCAGCGCGGCCACTACCACGTCCGCCCTGTGGGCTCGGGCCGCCAACCGGACTGGCGAACGGCATCATTCCAGCACTCGCGGCACCCCTACCCGACCCGCCTGCGGACTGGGCAAATCCCGTTGCCCCGGGCACCGGCATCGGGGCGATCCATCCCCCTTGGCCCACTCCCGGCCCCGGCAGCACATAGGCGCCGCCGCCCGGCGCGTACGGATTGCCAGGCGGAACGGGGAGGACCGACACCGGTGAGCCCGGAACTGCCGGTACAGGTGGAGGAAGTGCTTCCAGATCGGGACCGCCAGGCGTCACGGGGTCGTAACCAGGGACCGGCGGCGGGCCGCTGGGTCGGCTGACCCGGACCGGTGTTGGGCCGCCAGTCCGCTGTCCTTTGTCACCGCCGTCGCCCTCGTCGACCTCTTTCTCGGGTCCCGACTGAGCTTCGTGGTAGTCGTAGATCTGGGGAACGATGATCCGACGGCGGTGGTCGGCGACCGCGACCTCGGCGTCGGTCATCGCCTGGCGGGCTTGGTCATTCAGTTTCTCCGCCGCGTGATCCCACCATTCCGGCAGCCAGTCGGACGTTACGCTGTCCCATTGTTCTTTGAGCGGTGCGACTTGTTCCTTGGCCGTCTTGAGCGCCGAAAGCACCCCGTCGAGACCACGCGCTGTACCCACAGCGGCATAGGCGTTCTCGCGCATCGCGAGAATCAGACGATCCAGAAAACTGAAGAACTCGTCTGCCGCTGGAGAACGTTCCGGATCCCAGACGTCGATGAGGCTGTTGCGCATCCTCACCAATCGATCGTGATGCTCCGCGAGCAGTTGTCCGAGGCTCTCCCAGCCCTGTGCTTGCTTCCAAGCGAGCGGATCGTCCTCGGTTCGCACGGAATCCCACATTCGCGGAACATCGAAGGCACCCCAGAATGTGCACACTGCCTGGATCTCCGGCTGCGTCGTGAAGACGGTCCGCACGGGAGCGACGAACTCACCGTTGACCACCGCGGGGTTCAGCGGTGCCATCACTGGTCGTTTCTTCTCGCTCATGCGAATTCGCCCCGGTGCGGTTCCGTGGCGGCGGGCAAGATCAGCTTCGCCGTGACGATCGCATCCAGCAGGGTTTTCTCGATCGCCTCGATCTGCTCCGCAGTGCGCAGGTCGGCAGTCGAGTAGTTCTGCAGCACCTGCTGCATCGCCTCTGCCAACACCTGCGCCGCTTCGACCTGGCGAGCGCTGTTGACTCTCGCACGTTCAAGTGCCATCGCCATCTGCTGGCGGCTCGCCACGACCTCGCCGCCGACCGTATGTGCACCGAACCGCAGTCCGTTGTGTACTTCGTTCTCGGCTTTCGCCACTCCGGGCCGCAGCCCGTGCTCGACGTCCGACTTCAGCAACTCGGCGAACATCCGTAGTTCGCCGAGGTCTACGGACACCCTGGGACTACCCCCGCTGCCCATGAAACCCTCCCCGCCTCCATGGATCAGCACGGAGCGTATCGAACTCAGACGGCAGCGTCGATGTTGTCCACAGGCAGGAATCCGGTCCACCGGCAGAACCGGACACGAGTAGGGCAGGACGGCGGCTCAACCGTCCTGCCCGGACCTTCAGCTCACTCCTAGTTTCGCGTCCTGTCCACCCTTTTTGCGGTCGCTGGGATCAGCAGCCCTCAGGCAGCAGGTACTTCGCGTAGAAGGCTGCCAACGTTCCATCGCAGGAGTGACGCACTCCCCCTGGCCGTAGAGTCCGCATGGCTGGCCCCATCGATGCCTTACAACTCCACGGGATCCTCAGCCAGAGCAGCGCCTGTTTTGAGATGACGGGGTGCCGGGTTCGGGCTGCCGGTCAGCGGTGGGCGGTGCCGCCGATGTAGCGGGCGTCGAGGTCCCAGCGCACGGCGGCGTACCAGCGCAGGTCGAGGTGGCTGAAGTCGGCGGTCTCCAGGCTGCGCCAGGTCTCGCGGGTGGGGTCGCAGCCGTGGTAGAGCCGTCGGCTCAGCGGCGCGAACAGCTGCTGTAACCGGCGTAGCCAACTGCCGGGCGGGGCGGCGACGTGCTCGAAGAAGACGTAGACGCCGCCGGGCCGCAGCACCCGGCGCACCTCGGCCAGCACCGCCGCCTGGTCGGCCACCGAGCACAGGACGGTCCGGCCGACCACGGCGTCCACGCTCGCATCGGGCAGCGGGATGCGCTCGGCGACTCCGGCCAGCACCGGCTCGTGCCGCCCGTGCCGGGCGGCGATCCGGGTGAGCTGTGCGCGCCGTTGCGGGTCCGGCTCCAGGCCGAGCCAGCGGACTTCGCGCGGGTACAGCGGAAGGCTGCGTCCCCGGCCCGCCCCGATCTCCAGCACCGTGCCGGTGAGTTCGCCCAGCAGCCGCTCCTGCAGCTCGGCGAACTCGGCCCTACTTCCTGCCGCGGACATGTCGGCAGGGTAGATAGTCGCGGCAATGAATGCCGGGCTGTGCGCCTGGTGACCCCACGACGCGGCCTGGTGGCGCGGTCCGACTACGGTTGAGGCTTCGTACTCACGTTCCGAGGAGTGAACGCCTGTGGGCGGCTACAGCACCCAGATTCTGCTGGTGCTTGTCCTGATGTTGATCAACGGCGCGTTGTCGGGCAGCGAGATGGCGCTGATCTCGCTGCGCGAGTCGCAGATCCAGCGCCTGGAGCGCAGTTCCGGCGGCGGTCGGGTGCTGGCGCGCCTGTCCCGGGACCCGAACCGGTTCCTGGCGACGATCCAGATCGGCATCACCCTGGCGGGGTTCCTCGCCTCGGCGTTCGCGGCGACCTCGCTGGCCAAGCCGCTGGTCGAGCCGTTGGCGTTCCTCGGCGAGGCGGCCGAGCCGGTCGCGATCATCGTGGTCACGCTGATCCTGACGTTCCTTACGCTGGTCATCGGCGAGCTGGCGCCCAAGCGCATCGCCATGCAGCGGGCCGAGGGCTGGGCGCTGATGGCGGCCCGGCCGCTGGACTGGATGGCGACCGCGTCCCGACCGTTCGTGTGGCTGCTGGGCAAGTCGACGGACCTGATCGTGCGGATCGCGGGCGGTGACCCCAAGGCGGGCCGAGAGGAGATCTCCGCCGAGGAGATCCGCGACCTGGTGGTGGCGCAGCGCGGGTTCACCGCGCAGCAGCGCGAGATCATCTCCGGCGCGTTCGAGATCACCGAGCGGGACGTACGCGAGATCATGGTGCCGCGCCGGGACGTGTTCACCCTGCCGGGCCGCGTCAGCACGCAGGAGGCACTGCGGCTGCTGGCCGAGTCCGGCCACACCCGGGCACCGGTGGTCGGCGAGGGCGGTCTCGACTCGATCGTCGGCGTGGTGCACCTGCGCGACCTGCTCAACGCCGAGGGCACCGCCGCCGAGGCCGCCCGCCCGGCGCTGTTCCTGCCCGAGACCCAGTCGGTGTCGGACGCCATGCGCAAGCTGCGCCACCAGCGCGAGCAGTTCGCCCTGGTGGTGGACGAGCACGGCTCCATCGACGGCATGATCACGATGGAGGACCTGGTCGAGGAGGTCGTGGGCGAGATCTACGACGAGACCGACCGCGATGTCGAGGCTGTCGTACGCGAGGGCGACGGGGTGTTCCTGCTGCCGGGTTCCTTCCCGCTGCACGACCTGCCCGATCTCGGCATCGACGACGAACGCCTCGGCGAGGTCGACTACACCACCATCGCCGGGCTGGTGCTGGACAAGCTGGGCCACATCCCGACCGGCCCCGGCGAGACCATCAAGGCGCCCGGCCTGACCGCCGAGGTCGTCGAGGTCGAGGGCCGCACCATCACGCGGATACGCCTGCGCGCCGTGGACCGCGACCGCCACGAAGCCGCCTGACCGAAGACCGCCGCCTACGGCCCAGGCTTCCGTGCCAACTCACGGGGTATGGCCGTAGGCGGCGGATCCACGTCAGTTCTCGATGCGATCCTCCAGGTAGGCGCATACGGAATGACTGCGGTCGTGGTGTCCCCTACCCTGGCGCCATGGAGCGGTGGGTGGCGGACCGGTGGACGCCCGCGCGGGCGGCGTGGGTGCTGTACGGGCTGATCGCGGCAATCTCCTGTGCCCTGGTGCTGCTGCGCCCCGACCGCCTGTCCGACCTGCACATCTACTACGGCGCCGTGAAGTCCGCCCAGTCCGGCGCCCCGCTGTACGCCTACGTCGCCGAGAACGGCGGCCCCTTCACCTACCCGCCGTTCGCCGCCCTGGCGATGTGGCCGATGACCGGCCTGTCCGAGACCGCCCTTCAACTGCTGTGGCTGGCGCTGACCTGCGCCGCCGTCGCCGCGCTGGCGCTGTCGGTGGGTCGGGCGCTGCAGGTGCCCGCGCACCGGCGCGCCCTGGCCGTGGCGGCGGTGGCCTGCGCGGTGCTGCTGTCGGCCCCGGCGCAGAGCAATCTGCGTTTCGGACAGGTCAGCGTGTTCATCGTGCTGCTGGCGCTGGTCGACGCGGCCGGACTCACCCCGGCCCGGTGGCGGGGCGTGCTGGTGGGTGTGGCCGCCGCGATCAAGCTGACGCCGCTGCTGTTCGTGGTGTTCTTCCTGCTCGCCCGACGGTGGCGGGACGCGGCGCGGGCCGGGGCGGCGTTCGCGGCGTGTGCGCTGGTCGCGGCGGTGCTGCTGCCCGGTGACAGCTGGACGTACTGGTCGGGCACGGTGGTGCAGACGTCGCGGATCGGGGATCTGGCGTCGCTGGGCAACCAGTCGGTGCACGGGATGCTGCTGCGGATCGGGGTGGCGCCGCAGACGTTGCCACTGGTGTGGGCGGGCCTGGTGACGCTGGTGTGCGGCACGGCGCTGCTGCGGGCGCGGCGGTTGCAGCTCGACGGCGAGCCGGTGCGGGCGACGGTGCTGGTCGGCTGCGCCACGGTGGCCGCCTCGCCGGTCTCGTGGACGCACCACCAGCTGTGGACGGTGCTGGCGGCGATGCTGCTGGTGGCGGCCGAGGGCGCGCTGCGCAAGGCGGCCGGGGTGGCGTTGGCGGTGGTGATGACGCTGTCGCTGGGGGTGCTGTTGGGTGAGGTGTCGACGTACCCGGGGGTGCAGTTCCTGCTGGAGAACGCCCGCACGCTCGGCGTGGTGGTGACGTGCCTGGCCGGGCTGGGCGGCGCGGCGGCGCTGGCGGTGAGCACCGCGCGGCGGCACGGGCGGGTTTGGCTGCGCGCGGTGACGGCGACGGCGGCGGCGCTGGCCTGCTTCGCGGTGCTGCCGCTGCCCGCGGGCGCCGACCCGACCTTCAAGGCGTACGCGCAGGGCGACACCGCCAACCCGCGCTACTTCTACTTCTGCCGCACCGAGGCGGCCTGCGCCGACGCGGCCCAGACGGCGGCGGCGACCGGGGCGGTGGTGCGGTTCGGCATCGTCCGGGAGAAGACGAAGGTGCGGGTCAACGGGGTGGTCGACGGGTCCGTGGCGCGGCTGGAGTACCGGTCGGCTCCCGGCGGCGCCCCGCGCCCGATCCCGATCGTGGACATGTTCGGCGAGCGTGGCTTCTCGTTCCGCAGCGCCAACCTGGCCGCGGGCGAGCTCACCGCGTACGCCGTCGACGGCACCGTCCTGGCCGCCTACTCGGCCGAGCTGACCCCGTGAGCTGCGCCGACACGCCGGGAGTTCCACTGGCGACGGTGCGGCGACCGGCCCGCCAGCGCAGACGACCCGAACAGCCCTCCCGAGAGCCTCTCACGTACGGCACCATGTGCGGTTGTGTCGTGGGGGTACGAGCGTTACGGGGTTGACGTGATGACGGGTGGTTTCAAACGGCGGGCTCGCCGGCCGTGGGCGCACCGGGCGGTGGCGGCCCTGGCGCTGCTGGTGACGGCGCCGCTGCTGCTGACCGGTTGCAGCGCGGAGGACGAGAAACCGCCGACGTTCGTGCAGACGGCGCCTTCGGCCAGTCCGTCGGTCGCGCCGGTGCCGCTGTCGCTGGCGTTGAGCCCGGCGGTCGACGCGAAGAACCAGCCCGCGAGCACCGAGATCGGCACCAAGCTGACCGGTGGTCAGGTGCAGTCGGTGACGCTGACCGAGTCCGGCGGCGCGAAGGTCGCCGGGAAGATGCGCGCAGACGGCAGCTCGTGGGTGCCGGACAAGCCGCTCAAGTACGGCAAGAAGTACGCCGCGACCGTGGTCGCCGCCGCGCCCGACGGCCAGACGGTGACCCAGCAGACGTCGTTCACCACCATGGGCAAGCCCGGCAAGCGGGGCGGCAGCGGCCTGTACCTGTTCGCCGACCGCGAGTACGGCGTGGCCATGCCGGTGGTGGTCGAGTTCACCAAGCCGATCGCCGACTCGGCGCGCGCGGCGGTGGAGAAGCGGCTGTTCGTCACCACCGACCCGCCGCAGCCCGGCGTCTGGCACTGGACCGGCCCGCAGCAGGTCATGTACCGCGCCCCGGAGTACTGGCAGCCCGGCACGAAGATCAAGGTGCGGGTGGCGTTCGAGGGCGTGCCGCTGGGCGGCGGCCGCTACGGCGACCAGGACCGCTTCGGCGAGGGCAACATCAGCAAGGACAAGGTCGAGCTGTTCGTCGACAACGCCAACAAGCAGATGCGGGTGATGAAGAACGGCACCCTGCTCAAGACGCTGCCGGTGAGCCTGGGCAAGCCGAGCACACCGTCCTCGTCCGGCACGATGGTCATCATGGACAAGCTGGTCAAGACGGTGTTCGACACCACCGGCCAGCCCGGCGTCGACCACTACCGGGTCGACATCGAATACGCCCAGCGCCTGACCTGGAACGGCGAGTACATCCACGCCGCGCCGTGGTCGGTGGCCAACCAGGGCAAGCGCAACGTGTCGCACGGCTGCGTGAACGTGTCCATGGCCAACGCCAAGTACCTGTTCAACCTGACCCACATCGGCGACCCGGTGACCGTCAAGGGCACCGAGCGGCAGCTGAAGTCGGGCAACGGCTTCACCGCCTGGGACCTGACCTGGGACGAGTACGTCAAGGGCAGCGCGCTACCGGTGCCCGCCGACGTCGCCACGGCGGGCGGTGGCGCGAGCCCGTCGCCCGAGCCGTCGGCCAGCCCGGCCCCGGCCGCCTCACCCACGGCGTAACCCGATTCCACGCAGGGGGTGCGGCCTGACTTTCGTCGGGTCGTACCCCCTGACTCGTGCCGGGTTTCAAACGGCCCGGCGGCGGGCAGACTGGGTCTCGAACCGCTCGCCGCAACGGCGCGGTGGGCGGCTCAACCCATCGCCGAGCGATCCCACCGCCGCGGAGGTGCCTGGCGTTAACGTTGGCGTGCCACAGTTTCGCCCATGCGCGACGTCGACATGCTCGTGATCGGATCCGGCCCCGGCGGGCAGAAGGCCGCCGTCGCCGCCGCCAAGCTCGGCCGCAGGGTGGCGGTCGTGGAGCGTGGCGACATGGTCGGCGGGGTCAGCGTCAACACCGGCACCATCCCGTCGAAGACGCTGCGTGAGGCCGTCGTGTACCTCACCGGCCTGAGCCAGCGCGAGCTGTACGGCCAGAGCTACCGCCTCAAGGACGACATCACCGTCGCCGACCTCACCGCCCGCACCCAGCACGTGATCAGCCGCGAGGTCGACGTGGTGCGCAGCCAGCTCGCCCGCAACGGCATCCGGCTGCACGCGGGCAAGGCGACGTTCGCCGACCCGCACACGGTGCGGGTGGCCGGGGAGCGCAACCGCGACTACAGCATCTCCGCCGAGCACATCGTCATCGCCGCGGGCAGCCGCCCGGCCCGGCCCGCCACCGTCGAGTTCGACGACCTGACCGTCATCGACTCCGACGGCATCCTGAAACTCGACCGGGTGCCGCGCTCGATGGTCGTGGTCGGCGCGGGCGTCATCGGCATCGAGTACGCCTCGATGTTCGCCGCGCTGGGCACCAAGGTGACCGTCGTCGAGAAACGCGCCCGGATGCTGGAGTTCTGCGACCTGGAGGTCGTGGAGGCGCTCAAGTACCACCTGCGGGACCTGGCCGTGACGTTCCGGTTCAGCGAGGCGGTCGCGGCGGTGGAACGGCACGCGCGGGGCGCGATCGCGGTGCTGGAGAGCGGCAAGACCATCGCCGCCGACACGGTGATGTACTCGGCGGGCCGCCAGGGTATGGGCGACACGCTGAACCTGGAGGCCGCCGGGCTGTCGGCCGACGAGCGCGGCCGCATCAAGGTCGACGAGAACTTCCGCACCGCCGTCGCGCACATCTACGCCGTCGGCGACATCATCGGCTTCCCGGCGCTGGCCGCGACCTCGATGGAGCAGGGCCGCCTGGCCGCGCACCACGCGTGCGGCGAGCCGGTCGGGCCGATCGCCGCGCTGCAGCCCATCGGGATCTACTCCATCCCGGAGATCAGCTACGTGGGACGCACCGAGGACGAGCTGACCGACAACCGGATCCCGTTCGAGGTCGGCGTCTCCCGCTACCGCGAGCTGGCCCGAGGACAGATCATCGGCGACTCGCACGGCATGCTGAAGATCCTCGTGTCACCGGAGGACCGCAAGCTGCTGGGCGTGCATGTGTTCGGCACCGGCGCCACCGAGCTGCTGCACATCGGGCAGTCGGTGATGGGCTGCGGCGGCACCGTCGACTACCTGGTCGACGCGGTGTTCAACTACCCGACGCTGGCGGAGTCGTACAAGGTCGCGGCGCTGGACGCCACCAACAAGATGCGCCACATCGCCAACCTGCGCGACTGATCCGCCGTCCGCTCGGCTTTACGGCCGACCAGTCCACTTACATCGATTTTCAACGATGTATCGATGGAATTTCGAGCTTCAGGTGCATTGCTCTCCTGCTCATGGGTGCCGGTCGCCCAGACCGGCACAACCGCTCCCATGGAAGGGGATCCTCATGCACGAGGACAACGACGCGTACGTGCGCGCCGTACACGACAAGGGTCTGCTGTTCGACCCGCAGACCATGTCGCGGCGCCGGATGCTCGCCGCCATCGGCGGGGCCGGACTGGCCGCGGCCGTCGGCGGTGCGCTCACCCTCGGCGAGTCCGCCGCCACGGCGGCCTGTGCCGCCGAGGTCGAGTCGGAGACCGCCGGACCGTACCCGGCCGACGGCAGCAACGGCCCGAACGTGCGCACCACCTCCGGTGTGGTCCGCGGCGACATCCGGTCGTCGTTCGGCACCGCCTCCGGCACCGCCGCGGGCATCCCGCTCACGTTCTCGCTGACCGTGCTCAACCTCAGCTTGCGTCCCGCTGGTCGGCGCGGCCGTGTATGCCTGGCACTGCGATCGCGAGGGCCGCTACTCGCTCTACTCCAGCGGCGTCACCAACCAGAACTACCTGCGCGGCATCCAGGTCACCAACGCGTCCGGCACCGTCACGTTCACCAGCGTCTACCCGGCTGCTACGCGGGTCGGTGGCCGCACATCCACTTCGAGGTCTTCTCCTCGCTGGCCAACGCCACCACCAGCAACGGCCCGATCGTGAAGACGTCGCAGATCGCCCTGCCCAAGGAGGTCTCGCAGGCGGTCTACGCCACCACCGGCTACAGCCAGAGCGTCACCAACCTCAGCCGGATCAGCCTGGCCACCGACAACGTCTTCCGCGACGACCTCGCCGCTCGCGAGATGGCCACCGTCACCGGCAGTGTCACCAGCGGGTAC
The DNA here is from genome assembly GCF_019083965.1 of Catellatospora tritici. GTDB lineage: Bacteria > Actinomycetota > Actinomycetes > Mycobacteriales > Micromonosporaceae > Catellatospora > Catellatospora tritici. The sequence goes on along the minus strand of NZ_JAHRCY010000023.1, from coordinate 56,738 downwards.
ACCGCGAACCTCACCATCACCGTACGGGCCTGACGGACCGGGCCGCGGTGTCCCCGTCGGGGCACCGCGGCTGGTGGCAGACGCGCAGGCTGCGGCTACGATGCCGCGCATGTTCGAGCCAGCCGACCCGCGCGTACGCCCAGCCGGATACACCGCGGCCGGGGGCTCCGCGCCGCCAACGCCGCCCGCGCCGCCACCCGCCGCGCCGGAGCGGCCCGCGCCGGTCCGGCCCGCACGGGAACCGGTCGGCCGGGAGCGGTTCTGGGCGGCGGGTGTCGTCTGGCTGGCGACCTACGCCCTGCTCATCGTCGCGGTGGCGGCCGCCCGGGACGACAGCCCGGAGGGCATGACCGCCTCTTTCAGCGCCATCCTCGCCTTTCTGGCGTTCCTGACCGCCCTGCTGCTCAGCACCGTGACGCTGGTCCAGTTGCACCTGGCGCGCCAACGTCGCGGCTTCACGGCGGCGGCGATCGTGTTCGGACTGCTACTGCTGCCCTTCGGCTACGTCCTCCACGGTCGGTGACGGCGAGCGTGAAAGACTGGCGGTCACGTCGTACGACCAGCCAGGAGAGCCGATGCCGATCACCCCGCCGCCCACGCTGACCCCGCTCGCGCCCGGCGTCTTCGCGTACGTCCAGCCCGACGGCGGCTGGTGTGTCAGCAACGCGGGCGTGCTCGTCGGCCGCGACAACGTGGCCCTGGTGGACGCCACCGCGACCGTGCCGCGCGCACTGCACCTGCGCGAGCACATCGAGTCGGTCACCCCAGCGCCGGTCCGGACCCTGATCGTCACCCACCGGCACGGCGACCACCACTACGGCGCCTGCGCGGTCGCCCCGGACGCCACCGTCGTCGCCCACGAGCGCACCCGTGAACTGCTGCTGGCCGACGGGCTCAACCTGCCCGGGATCTGGCCCGATGTGACCTGGGGCGACGTGGCGCTGCGGCCGCCGTCGGTCACCTTCGCCGACCGGCTCACGCTGTGGGTCGACGACCTGCGGGTCGAACTGATCCACCCCGGTCCGGCGCACACCGCCGGGGACGCGGTGGTGTGGCTGCCCGAGCACCGGATCATGTTCACCGGTGACATCACATTCGCCGGGGTGACCCCGCTGTACCTGATGGGTTCGCTGAGCGGCTCGCTGCGGGCGCTGGACCAGCTGCGGGCGCTGGAGCCGGAGATCGTGGTGAGCGGGCACGGGCCGGTGACCGGGCCGGAGGTGTTCGACGCAAACGAGGCGTACCTGCGGTGGGTGCAGGAGCTGGCCGCCGAGGGGCACGCCGCCGGACGTCCGCCGCTGGAGGTGGCGCATGCGACGGACCTGGGGCAGTTCAAGAGCCTGCTCGACTCCGAACGCCTGGTGGCGAACCTGCACCGGGCGTACGCGGAGCTGGACGGTCAGCCCGAGGCCGCGGAACTGGCCGTGCTGCCCGTGCTGGGCGACATGGTCGCCTTCAACGGCGGCCGCGTCCCCACCTGCCTCGCCTGACCCACCGCCCCGGCACGCACCCGCGCACCTCCGACACACCCCTCACCTCGGATACACCCGCACGCCTGGGAGTGCATCTCGCACGCCTGGGAGTGCATCTCGCACGCCTGGGAGTGCATCTCACGCGCGCCTGGGGGTGCGTCTCACGCGCCTCGGGCGCACCCGGCGCGCTTGGGAGTGCATCTCGCGCATCCGGGGGGTGCATTTCGCGCGCCTGGGGTGCACCTCGCGCGCAACCCGCGCGCGACCCGCACCGGATCGAGCCCGCAGTTTCGGGGAAACTGCCCCTAAGACGCATCGGATTACCGCACTTTCCCCGAAACTGCACCGTCGAGGCGGCCCTACGTGACGGTTCCCGCCCCACGCGCCGCCGGGCCGGCGCACGCTCGAAGGTGATCACGGTGCTGGGGTGGAGACACACCGTCGAACACGCCCATAAGTTCATGATCAACGTGGTGGTGGGGGCCGGGCGGTGGGCGGCGGGGCGGTCGGTGGTGGAGGGGTGAGCGGGATGCGGGCGGTGCGGGGGCACGTGCGGGGTGGGGCGGAGCGGCTGGTGTACGAGGAGGTGGCCACGCCGGTGCCGCACCGCGGTGAGGTGCTGGTGGAGGTACACGCCGCCGGGATCACGTTCGCCGAGCTGGGGTGGGATCTGTCCTGGCAGACGGCGGACGGGCGGGACCGGACACCGGTGATACCGGCGCACGAGGTGTCCGGCGTCGTGGCGGGGCTCGGACCGGGGCTCGACGACGACCTCGCGGTCGGGGACGAGGTGTACGGGCTGATCGACTTCGATCGGGACGGGGCTGCCGCGGAGTTCACCGTCGTACCCGCCGCCGCGCTGGCGATGCGGCCGCGCGGCGTGAGCCACACCGAGGCGGCGGCGCTGCCGCTGGCGGCGCTGACGGCCTGGCAGGCGCTGGTCGACCACGCGAAGGTGCTGCCCGGCGAGCGGGTGCTGGTGCAGGGTGGCGCGGGCGGGGTCGGCAACTACGTGGTGCAGCTCGGGGCGGCGTTGGGTGCCGAGGTGACGGCCGCGGTGCGAAGTGCCGACCGGGAGTTCGTGACCGGACTGGGTGCCGCGCGGGTGATCGCGTACGACGAGGACGACGCCGTCGCCGAGGCCGGGTTCGACGCGGTGGTCGACACCGTCGGCGGCACGACGCTACTGGCGTCCTACGGCCTGCTGCGCCCCGGCGGCCGCCTGGTCTCGCTGACCGCTCCCCCGCCGCCGCAGGCGGCCGCCGAGCACGGCGTGCAGGACGTGTTCTTCGTGGTCAGCCCCGACCGCGAGGAGCTGACCCGACTGGCCGAGCTGGTCGACGAGGGCAGTCTGCGTCCGGTGGTGGCACGGACGTATCCGCTGGCCGAGGGCCGGGCGGCGTACGAGAGCGGCGCGACCGAGCACGCCCCCGGCAAGACGGTCATCACCGTCCGCCCCTGATCCCGTCCGCCCGAGCTCGCCCGTGCCCCGGCCCCTGGGTTAGGAAGGGGCCCTTTTACCTCGGAAAGCGATAAGAAGGGGCCCTTCCTTACTCGGGGGTGGGGCGGGTGAGGGTGACCAGGCAGATGAGGGTGTGGGTGCCGGGTGGGAGGTCGGCGCGCAGCATCGGCAGGGCGGTGCGGGGGTGGGTGACGTTGGTGCCCGCGATCGGAACGAGCACGGTGCCGGTGCGTTCGTCGCTGTCGGAGCGATCGGTGATGGCGCTGGTGACGCCGTCGGAGGTGACCTCCGCGTGGCCGGTGCCGGCGAAGGATCCGCGCGGGTGGTGGCCGGGATCGGTCCACGGGACGCAGAAGCCGCCCTCGGCGGTGTGCAGGGCGCGGGCGGTCGTGATCTCGTGGGTACGGCGGTGCGTGCCGTACCTGGTGAAGCCGAGCCGGGTCCGGATGGTGACGTCGGGCCAGGGTCGCCAGTCGAGCACGAGTTCGTCGCCGTCTACGGTGCAGGTACCGTCCTCGCGGGCGCGCCAGTGGCGGCCGTCGTCGGACAGGGCCAGGGTGCTGTCGTAGGCGCCCAGCTCCAGGCTGGTGTCCCCGGCCGCGACGCTGAACCCGGCCAGGGTGGAGTAGGCGAACTTGGCGGCCTTGGCGGTGCCGCCGCGCGCCCAGGCGTAGCCCTGCTGACCGGCCAGCGCCGTCACGTCGCCGGTGCGGTCCTGCGCCAGCACCAGCGCCGGGGCGGCCTGCACCTCGATCCCCGGCCGCACTCGCGGTGACTCGGGCTCATCCGTCCAGAACGGATGGTCGGCGGGTGCGGCGAGCGCCGCGAAGAACTTCGTCGACCAGTACGCCGACCCGACGGTGAGATACTGCTCGACCACGCCCGAGTTGGGGTAGGCGTAGCCGGTCGTGAGCAGCCCGTCTTCGCCCAGGATCGGCCGCTGCCACCACCAGTCCAGGTGGGCCTGGCACAGCCCGCGCACCCGCGCCCAGGGCAGTGCGGGCAGGTCGGCGACGGGCAGGGTGGACCAGAACGCCCCCTGGGCGAACCGGTAGCCGAGGCTGCGGCCGAACGGCAGTGCCGCGCCGTCGGCGGCGAACCAGCCCGCGAACTGCTGGGCGAACCGGTGCGCGCGGTCGCGGAACCGTTCGGCCCGGTCGGGTTCCAGCACGCCGAGCGCGGCCAGTTGCAGGCCGTAGTAGTGGAAGCCGAAGGGGATGTAGTAGTCGCGCTGGTTGCCGGAGCCGTCGGCGTACCAGCCGTCGGCCAGCGCGAACTCCTCCAGTCGGTCCAGATGGGATCGGGTGGTGGCGGGGTCGGTGTCGATGCCGACGGCGCGCAGCCCGGTGGCGGCGAGTACGGGGAAGAAGTGCCAGTTGTTGTCGACCGGCGTGCACTCGGCGGCACGGGTCAGCCAGGCGGCGAGGTGGTCGCGCTGGGCGCCGGTGAGCGGGTCCCAGCTCTCGTGCGGCGCGACGGCCAGGGCATAGCCGACGGCGGCGGACTCGACCAGGCGCTGGTTGCGGTCGAACGGCGGCCCGATGTACCAGTCGTGGTCGGGGTCGACGGCGGCGGTCAGCGCGTCGCGCAGCGAATCCCATTCGGCGTCGGCACATCCACCTCCGGCGGCCAGCGCGGCCAGGCCCCACAGCGGCCGGGTGACGAGTTCGAACCAGGTGGCCCCGGCGTCGGCGGTGGAACTGCCCGCGGGTTGGCGGTGCGGGCCGCGTGCGGCCAGCGTGGTGGCAGGGCCGGTGAGCTGCCGCAACGCGGCCACCCAGCCGTCGCGGTCCGGGGTGACGGATCCGTGCAGTTCGTCGGGGGTGGGCATCTACTCACCTATCGGCACGATAAATCATCACAAGAGGGTTCCATTGCCGACACAGCGCAGGGTAGCCTGCCCCGGTCATGTTGATCATATGGTGCATCGCACCGCGATCGGCAAAGAACCCCTCGTAAGGAGCTCAACCGTTGCGTACCTTGCAACGCATCGTCGGTGGCACGCTGGCCGCGCTGCTGGCCGCGGGTGCGGTGGCTGTCACCGGCACCGCCGCTCAGGCCGATCCCACCTTCCCGATGTACGGGCCGTACCCGGCGACCACGGCCATCGACGGCCGCGGCAGCATGGACCCGAACGACCGCACCGCCACCGACCTCTACACCACCGGTGAGGATGTCTACGTACGCTGCCAGGACTCCGGCCTGTCCGCCGGCGGCAGCACCATCTGGGACTACACCCGTGAGGGCTACTGGATCCCGGACGCCTACATCCGCACCGGCACCAGCGGTTTCGTGGCGAAGATCCCGCGCTGCCTGGCGATCGGCATCAACGGCACGCCGGCGGGCGGTGGCTCGAACTCGGGGCCGTACCCGGTGAAGTTCGCCGTCGACGGCCGGGGCAGCGCCAATCCCGCCGACCGCATCCGGGTCGACGCCTACCCGGCGGGCAGCTCGCTCTACGTCCGCTGCCAGGACTACGGCGTCAGCGTCGACGGCTCCACCCTGTGGATCTACACCACCGACGGGTACTGGGTGCCCGACGCGTACGTCACCACCGGCACGAGCGGGCGCATCTCGGGGGTGCCGCTCTGCTCGTCCATCGGCATCAGCGGCGGCGGGGCCACCAACCCCAACGGCGGCACCCAATTCAAGATCCGCACCACCCTCAACGGCTACTACGAGAAGACGCTGAGCGGCGGAAGCGTCTGGGACAAGTACAGCGAGGGCGAGTACGTCACGGTCATGTGCCAGGCGTACGGCGAGGTCAACTACGGCGGCTCGACGATCTGGGACATGACCAGCGACGGCCTGTGGCTGCCCGACTTCTACGTCATCACCGGCTCCAGCGGCCTGGTCATGCGTCAGTGCGACAGCGACGGCCCGTCCGGTGGCGGCAACCGATACCTGGCCAAGACCACCCTCAACGGGTACTACGGCAAGAGCCTGACCGCCAACAGCGTCGTCGACAAGTACCCGGGCGGCAGCTACGTCACCATCACCTGCCAGGCCTACGGCGAGTTCAACTACGGCGGCTCGGCGGTCTGGGACAAGACCTCCGACGGCCTGTGGGTCGCCGACTACTACATCTCCACCGGCAACGACGACATCATCATGTCGCGCTGCGACAGCGACCCGAAGCCGTCCGGCGGCCCCGGCAACCCGACCGTCCCGTCGACCCCGTCGCCGGGCAGCGTCGCGTCGGGCAACATCCGCTCCGCGATCGTCAACGCCGCCCGCAGCCAGCTCGGCACGCACGAGTGGGGCGACAACTGCAACCCGTACGGCTACCACGGCGCCACCAAGTGCGGCGACCCGTGGTGCGCCATGTTCGCCTCGTGGACGTGGCAGCAGGCCGGGATCGACGTGTACTTCCCGTACTCGGGCACGTTCGAGACCTGGGGCCGCAACCACGGGCTGCTGCGCGCGAAGAACGACATCCACCCCGGTGACGTGGTGATGTACGGCACCAGCTACTACGACAGCCACCACATCGGTGTCGTGGTCGACGTGCTGCCCGACGGGCGGATCACCACCATCGAGGGCAACTACGGCAACAAGGTGACGCAGGTCGGCCCGTTCGACCCGTACCACCCGGCGCCGATCCACACGTACAGCAACATCTACGCCGTGGTGGCCCCGGTCGCCGACCCGTCGACCGACGTCACCTGGAGCACCGGGACCGTCTCCGACCAGGACGACGAGCGCGACGGCATCGACGGCGACGAGGAGCTGTGTACCGACAACGCCTACTCGGGCATCTACTACATCGCCTGCCTGGAGTACACCGGCAGCCAGGTCCGCTCGCACCTGTACGCCCAACCGCTCAGCACCTTCAAGGCGGTCCGCGGCAAGCTCACCCTGCTCGACTCGGCCGGTGATCTGGAACTGCGCACCTGCCAGGCCTCCTGGTTCAGCAACGACAGATCGTGCGACGGACCGAGCAACCACCCCACCAGCGGAAACGTCACCGTCCTGCAGACCGACATCGAGGTCGACGGCGGCTGGAAGCACAAGCTACGCGTGGCCTCGATGAACGTCGACGGCGACGAGCAGAAGAACGGCACCTACTGCGGCCCGACCGCGACCCAGGCCATCCTGAAGTCGCTGGGCAAGTCCCCGCTGGGCTCGCAGGACTACTACGCCGACAAGCTGGGCACCGATTCGCTGGGCACCAACCCGTGGGACGTGCGTGACGTGCTCAACGCCGAGCTGGCGGGCAAGTCCGGCCTCGTGGACTACGTGTACCACGACTACGCCGCCGAGGGCGCGTCCAGCGACAAGTGGGAGTTCGTCAAGAACAAGCTGGCCCGCTCGGTCGACCTGGGCCAGCCCGCCGCGATCGTCGTCCAGGCCAAGGACATCCCCTGGTGGGACAACGACGACACGTTCACCATGCACTACCTGGTGGTGCAGGGCTACGGCGCGACCGTGAACGACAGCGGCGTCTACACCGTCGACAAGTTCGTCGTCTGGGATCCGTCCAGCGACGACCACTTCCTGGCCACGTCGAGCGAGATGTACAGCATGACCAACATGGACGGCATCCCCGGCCAAGGCCACATGATCGTCGTCGCCGAGTGAGGTAAGGAAGGGCCCCTTCTTATCGCTTTACGTAGCAGAAGGGGCCCTTCTTGACAGGCGCGGCGACTCAGGCGCCGAGCACGTTCACGGCTCGGGCGATGACCAGGGCCATGACCAGCAGGGTAGTGGCCGACTGGGTCATCATGGTCAGCTTGGCCCAGCGCGACATCGGCAGCACATCGGTCGGGCTGAACGCGGTGGCGTTGGTGAACGACAGGTACAGGTAGTCGGTGAACTCCGGCTCCCAGTCCGGCGCCGCCAGCTCGGGGCTGGTCATCTGCGGGAACAGGAAGTCCGGCGGCGGGCAGCTGTTGTTGGCGCGGGCGGCCGGACCGCCCCGGTCGAACTCCCAGTACCACAGCGCGAAGACGATCACGTTGGTGACCCAGATGGCACCGCCCTCGCGCAGCAGCTCCAGCGGGCTGTGCAGGCCCGTTCCGTGGATCAGCGCGTAGCCGAGCACCAGCGCCGACCAGGCGGTGGCGCACCCGGCCAGGAACACCAGCAGCAGACCGAGCAGGCGCAGGACACGGGATTCGCGGTTGATCCGGCGCGGGTTGGCGATGCTGAGCACGATGAGCAGCGCCAGCTCCAGCGCCGGTACGACCCAGACCGGCCGGAACGCGTACTCGCGGGGCACGTACAGCTGCAGTCCGATCAGCACCAGCACCGCCAGTCCGACCCGCCAGCGCTGCTCCCCCTCGGTGACGCGCCGCCACGCGGGCACGGCGTGATACGTGGTGCCCTGCTCTTCGACCTCGGCCGCCATGACCCGATCCTCGCCGACCGGACCGGGTGCGCACCAGGGTCGGGGCTGGCGGATGGGCGCCATCAGGCGGCAGGACCCAGCGGGGAGGTCGACCGGGTCCTGCCGCGAACAGGGTCAGCTCACGCTGACGGCCGACCAGGCCGCGGCCACGGTGCTGTACTCGGGGCTGCCCGCCCCGTACAGGTCCGCGGCGGCGGACAGGGTCGCGGTGCGGGCACCGGAGTAGGCCGTACGCGAGGTCATGTAGACGGTCAGCGCCCGGTACCAGATCGCCGCGGCCTTGTCCCGGCCGATGCCGGTGACGGTCGAGCCGTTGCAGGTCGGGCTGTTGCCCCACGACGACGCGCCGCTGCCGACCGACAGCAGGTAGAAGAAGTGGTTGGCCACACCGGACGAGTAGTGTACGTCCAGGCGCTTGACGCTGCTGGACCAGCAGTCGGCCGAGGCGCCGTCCTTGGACGGCTTGTCCATGTACCGCAGCGGCGTCCCGTTGGTGCGCAGCTCCTCACCGATCAGGTAGTCGCCCGGGTCGTTGGCGTTGGCCGCGTAGAACTCGACCATGGTGCCGAAGATGTCGCTGGTCGCCTCGTTGAGGCCACCGGACTCACCGCTGTAGCGCAGCCCGGCGGTGTTGCTGGTGACGCCGTGGCTCATCTCGTGCCCGGCCACGTCCAACGAGGTCAGCGGGGTCCAGCCCTGGGCGGCGTTGCCGTCGCCGTAGGTCATGCAGAAGCACGAGTCGTCCCAGAACGCGTTGACGTAGTTGGCGCTGTAGTGCACCCGGCTGAAGGCGGCGACCCCGTCGTTGCGGATGCCGTTGCGACCGAACGTGTTCAGGTAGAAGTCCCAGGTCATCGCCGCGCCGTAGTGCGCGTCGGCGCCGGTCGTGGCGCGGTTGGCCAGGGTGCCGTCACCGAAGGCGTTGGTGGCCGAGGTGAACAGGGTGCCGGTGCCGTTGGTGCCGCCGTTGAGGTCGTACGTCTTGTGCCCGCCCCGGGCCGCGTCGTTGAGCTGGTACGTCCCACCCGACAGCGTGGTGCCGACCGCGACGTCACCGGAGTGGAACGTGTGCCCCACGCCGTCGCCCTGCACCGCCTCCCACGAGTCGCGCACCCGCCCGCTGGTCGCGTCGACGAGCACGTGCAGCTCGCTGGGGGTGCTGTCGGCGTACACGCCCGCGACGACGACCTCGTAGGCCAGTGCGGCCACCGCACCGTCGGCGTCGACGACGAGCTGCGTCCCGGCCACCGCGCGGGAGTCGGCGGTCGAGGCGGCCAGCGCCGCGTTCCCGGCCGTCTGCGCGCTCAGGCGGGGCGCCCGGTCCAGCCGCGGCGCCGCGGCCAGGGTCTGGCTCGCGCCCCGGTATGCACCGCCGCGGTCCAGGTGCACCACCAGGTCGCCGCCGAGCACTGGCAGGCCCTGGTAGTAGCGGTGCATCCGGACGTGCTGGGCGCCGTCGGCGTCGGTGACGACACCGCGCAGGGTGAAGGTCTGGCCGTCGGCGTACTGGGTGCCGGAGTGGGTCTTGAGGTGGCCCACCGCGCGGGCGAACGGGTCGGCGGGCGGTGCCGCCGACGCGGTGGCGCCCGCGGCGGCGACGAGGGCGGCCACCGCGAGGCCGCTCAGAATGACGGGGGTACGACGCATGGAGAGGTGCCTCCGCGAATTCGGCGGACCGCGGGGTGCGGGCCCGCATCCGATCCTCACCGGTCGGTAAGAATCTTATTGCTGTCCATACAGCGATGCGGGTGGCGAATCTGTCACCGGACATGGCGCGGCCCCGACACCTTGTCGGTGCCGGGGCCGCGAGGTTACTCAGTGCCGGATGTCAGCCGGTCAGGGCTGGTGTCCGGTGTGCGAACCCGAGTGGGTCACCAGGATGGCCGAGTTGACCACCGTGGTGCCCGGCACGGTCGAGGCGACCATCTCGGTGGTCACCAGGCCCACGCCGGTGCTGATCCCACGCAGGTTCACCGTGTACGTCGCCGTGCCGCCCGGGGTCGGGTCGGTGCTGGTGACGACCAGGTCCTCGGTCGGCAGGGTGCCCAACGGCAGGCCCTCGCCGCCCAGGCCGCTGTCGTTCTCCGCGCCGACCAGGAACGGCTGGCCCGGGTTGGCGGGCAGCGCGTCCGGGTCGTACGTGAACGAGATGTCCTGCGTTCCGTTGATGCCGATCCAGACCTGGAAGTGGCGGTTGGAGTTGGTGCCGAAGACGTCGACCTGCCACTCGAAGACGAGCCAGCTGCTGACGCCGTCGGTCAGGCTGGCGACCCGGATGCCCTCGTCCATGCCGCCGTCGAGGTCGGTCCAGAACGGGGCGAGGACGTTGTTCGGCCGGGCCGCGTTCGGGATCTCCATCAGGTTGCAGCAGTTGTTGTCCTCGCTGGTGCCGCCGCCCACGACCAGGTAGCCGTTGGAGTCGACGCCGACGCGGTTGTAGGACACGCCGTTGAACAGGAACTCCGGCACGTTGAAGTTGACCATGTCCTCGTCACCGACCGGGGTCGGCGCGATGCCGAACAGCGACAGCGGCAGGTAACCCGCCGGAGTCACACCCGGGTCGATCGAGGGCACACCCGAGGCGGCACCCGGGAGGGTGACGTCGTTCAGCTCCACCGTGCTGCCGTTCTTGACCGTGGCGCCGGTGGCTCCGGTGACCTTCAGGTCGGAGTCGACGGTGGTCTTGAAGTCGACCGTGGCGTCGCCGAACGAGTTGTTCACCGCGGTCACGGTGCAGCTGGTGGTGCCGTACTTCACGATGGACGTGTCGGCGCAGGTGCTGTTCAGGCTGACGCTGCCCTGCTGCGGCACGAAAGCCACCGGCAGGTGCAGGACGGGCTGGCCCGCCTTGGTCGGGGTCAGCTTGATCTGGCCGAAGTACTGCCCGGTCTCGGCCCACGAGCTGATGGTGACGGTCAGCTTCACCGACTTGCCGGGGGCGAGGGTGAACGTGCTCGGCGACACCGTGATCTTGCTCTTGGTCGGCGACGTCGTGCTCACCTTGTAGGTCAGCGACTTGCCCGAGACGTTCTTGGCCACACGCTGGGTGACGATCCGGCCCGGCAGGGTCGGCACGTTGATCGACGGCAGGTTGAGGTCCACCGCCGTCAGCTCGTCCCGGCCCAGCGTGTTCATCCGCTCCGGGGTCTCGTCGAAGGTCAGACCCGGGTTGGACGCCTTGGTCAGGTCCAGGCGGCCCGAGCCGTAGTCGAACGGGTCGGCCGGGGTGACCGTGTCCTCCTTGACGACCGACGTCTTCGCCGTGGTCATCATGGCCGACTTGATCTGACCCGGGGTCCAGGTCGGGTGCGCCGCCTTGAGCAGCACGGCCGCGCCCGCGATGTGCGGCGACGACATCGAGGTGCCCGCGATCGCCTGGAAGTACTGACCCGCCGGGCCGCCCTCGGGCGAGTCCGGGGTGGGCGTGTTGCCCGCCAGGATCTGCACGCCCGGCGCGGTGATGTCGGGCTTGATGCCCAGACCACCCGGACCGCGCGAGGAGAACGCGGCCATCACGTCGCCCTGGCCGTTGTGCTTGGCCCCGCCGGTGAAGCTGGCGGTGACGCCGGTGTGGCCGCCCAGGAACGCCAGGAAGTCGGCGCCGTCGGCCAGGTGCACCGCGGGCAGGAAGTGGTTGTCGGTCTCCACGTCGGCCAGCGACGCGTTGAACAGGATCATGCCCGCGGCGCCGCCCTCGGAGGCGTGCAGGCCCTTCTCCACGCGCGCGTTGACGCCGCGCTGGCAGGCCAGGATCTTGCCGGTGAACAGGCCCGCCGGCGGCGTCGTGGTGCACAGCGCGTCGCTGTACGGCGCCTCAGAGGCCAGCACCACCGGGGACTCGCCGACACCGCTGGTGATCGAGGCGCCGGTCAGCGTCAGGGTGTCCGCGCCGCCCTTGAGGGTCAGCGTCGACACGAACTCACGGGTCTGGGTCGACGCGGCCACCGTGGTGACCCACGGCGCCACGTGGTCGGTCGTGGCCTCGCCCGGACCGGAGTTGCCCGCCGAGGCCGCGACGAACACGCCCGCGGCGTACGCGTCGAGGAAGGTCAGCTCGACCGGATCGGTGTACGGGTTGCTGCCACCGGAGATCGAGTAGTTGATGACCGAGACGCCGTCCAGGATCGCCTGCTGCGCGGCGGCGGCCAGGTCGGAGCTGTAACCGCCCTGCGGGCCCAGCGCCTTGTAGACCGACAGCCACGCACCCGGGGCGACACCGTTCAGCGGGCCGCGCTCCACCCCGAACACCGTCGCGGAGGCCAGCTTGTCGCCCGCCGCGGTGGAGGCGGTGTGGGTGCCGTGGCCGCCGCTGTCCCGGGCCCCCGGGTACATGTCGTCGTGGGTCAGCACGTCGTAGGTGTCCAGGAACCGGCCGCCGCCGATGAGCTTGTGGTTGCAGGCGAACACGTCGGACGCCGGGGTCAACGGGTTGTCACCGAAGTCGCACTCACGCGCGGTGCCGTCGGCCTTGGCGGGCGGGGTGCCCAGGTTGCCCTGGTCGGCGAAGGACGGGTGCTCGGGCCAGGCGCCGGTGTCGATGACACCGATGATGACGCCCTTGCCCGCGTTGCGGGTGCCGCCCAGGCCCGGGTAGAGCGAGGTGGCGCCGATGAACGCGGAGCTGGCGTCGGTGAGCGGCTTGCGCAGCTCGTCCTTCTGCACCGCGGCCACGCCCGGGATCTTGAGCAGGTCGGCGATGCGGTTGGCCGGGACGACCGCCGCGACGCCGCCGTACACGGTGCGCAGGCGGGTGCCCGCCTTGGCGCCGGGCACCTTGGCCAGCGCCTTGACGAAGGCGTCCTCACGCTGGACCAGGTAGCCCTCGTACCGCTTCTCCGCGGCGCTGCCGGACAGCTGGCGGCCGGTCACGGTCGGGCTGGTGGCGGCGTAGCCCTGCACGCCACCGGTGTAAGTCGCCAGCGCGTCGACGTCGAGCTTCACCAGCACCGGCACCAGCGCGCTGTCCTTGCGGCCCAGCAGCGACGGGTCGGTCTGCGCCAGGCGGCTGCTCGGGGTCTTCTCGCCCTTGACGTATGACGACGCCTCGATCTTCGTCGCGGTGAACCGCGATGGCGACGGCGCGGCGGCACTGGGCGTGGTCCACGTCGCACCGGCTAACGGAACGACGAGGACCCCCACAAACGCAGCTCGTAGCCACTTGTGAGGTCTCATCTGAGCCCCTTTCCGAGGGTGTTGGCTGTGCTCACCGGCATCGCGGACGCGATCCGATCGCGACGGAGCGGGGTGCGCGCGCACCGCGTCCCCGATCGACGTCACTCGACCATCCTTGAAGTAAGGAGTCGCTTGTGGAATCCACCTATCGGACGGGTGCTTCACAGCAAAACTTCAGATTTGTGGCCCACTGTCCACATTGGGTGCTCGGACAACATCGCCTAACGCAAGCAAAATCAACCTACGGCGGCGCAACCACAGGAGTTTATAGACGGTAATAGATTGTTTCAACGGTCGCTACGTATCGATATCCGACAATCGATAGACCGACAACGATCCTTAATATATCGGTGACCATCGAACGCTTCCATCGATGGTCACTTCCGTCCCCCTCAGATCGGAGGCCCCTCGTGGTCCGACTCGTACGAGCCGCCATGATCGCCACTCTCGCCCTCGGCGGCAGCCTGTTCGCGGCGGCGCCCGCCGACGCGGCAGTGATCGACCTGGCCTGCTTCTCGCCGAACAGCACCAACGTCACCACGTTCAACCCCCCGCTGACGCTGGTGAACCAGCCGACCGTCGTCCAGCGGACGACGAAGTACGAACCGTGCCGCGCGGAGCGGGTGCCGCAGCTCAACTCCGGCTACGAGACCAAAACGATCACGATGAACGACGACTGCACGATGGTGCTGCTGACGCTCAACGTCAACTTCACCATCACCTGGAACACCGGGCAGACGTCGACCATCAGCGCGGTGCGCAGCGCCACCATCTCGGGTGGGCAGCTGATCGTGACCTTCAACGGCACGGTCACCGCGGGCCTGTTCGCGGGCAGCCAGGCCAAGCAGGTGTTCACCGCACCCGCCGCCAACCTGGTCGCCTGCCTCAACGGCACGGCCAAGCTGCCCAGCATCGTGTCGCGGGTACAGCTGACGATCTTCCACTGATCGTCGAGCCGGGGCGGCGCCACCTCCCACGGGTGCCGCCCCGGCGCCTCTGCTTCACTGGGCGGATGTCCGAGTGCCCCGGCTGCCGCCTCGACCTGCCCGAACGGGCTTGGGACAACGACCCCCGGCTACGCGCCTCCGGCGCCTGCCGCGAGCTGTACGCCGAGGTCAGCGGCTACGTCCTGGCCCACGCCGCGCTGTTGGGGCCCTGGCAGCAGACCACCATCGACGCGTACGCCGCACAGCATGTCGCCCCGACCACCCCGGCGATCGGCCTCGCGTTCGCCCTCAACGGCCTCTACCTCGTCCTGGAACGCGGATTCACCGGCTTCCAGGTACGCGACGCGCACGGGTACCTGGCCAACACCGCCGACGGCTGGCCGACACCGCACCCACCGCCCGACACCGGCCCGCTGACCGTGTTCGACGTGGCCATGGCCGAGGACCCCGACCAGACCGCCGCCGCGATCCACCGCTGGGGCACCTCGGTCTGGCAGGCCTGGCGCCACGCCCACGCCGAGGTCGCCGCCCATACCGACCACCACCTGCGCGACTGGCGCCCGGTCGGCCGGGCGCACTGACCCGGCTGCCTGTTCCGCTCCCGGCTCGGTCGACGCGGCCCCCGCGAGCACCGCCGTCCCCATAGGATTCCGCTTCGTGTCCTCCGACGGCGTCACGCTCCTGTTCGGCCTCGCCCTGCTCGGCGTCGGCCTTGTCCTCAACCGGTACCGGATCGGGCGGCGGTTCGCCGCTCGCCGTGCCCGGCGCGTCGATCTGCGCCTGACGCGGCTGCTCGACCGGGCACAGGTCGCCGAGGCGGTCACGGTGATGCTGCACGAGATCAACCGGCTGCGCCGGGTCGCGGCCACCGACGAGGACCGGGTGCGTCTGGCGTCCATGCTGCGAAGGTGCGCCAACGAGTATCACCACGACGGTCGCCTCGACGAGGCGCGGCCGCTGGCCGAGGAGGCTGTCGCCGTGGCCCGGGTGGTCGCCGTCAGCCACCCGGGCCACGTGGCCGGACCACTGGTGACCCTGGCACAGGTGCTGGCCGACCAACGCGACGACGACAGCGCGCTGCGGTGGCTGCGCGAGGCGTACGACGACGTGCGCGCCGACACCGCCGGTAACCCCGAATCGGACGCCCAGCGGGTGCTGGTCGCCGCGAACTACAGCATGGTCCTGCGCCGGGTCGGCGCCGCCGAGGAGGCGGTCGCCGTGGCGCGCTGGGGCATCGGGATCGACCAGGGCATCGCCCCTGGCGTCCTTCCCCCGTTCACCCGAGCCAGCGCGGGCTGGCTGCACTCGGCCCTGGCGATCGCTGGGACGGACGCCGGTCAGGACGGGCGCGCGGCTGCCCGCGAGGCGGTCGAGATCTGGCGGGGCCTGCTCGCGAACGGAGTCTTCGCCGAGCACGAGTCCGAGGGCGCGGGGTACGCCGACTTCGCGCTGGCGTACGCGCTGCGGCCGTTCGACCCGGCTGCCGCCGAGGAGTCCGCTCGCAGGGCGTCGGCCCGCTTCGAGAGCCTGGCCGTGCAGGCGCCGGTGCGCCTGGCGCGGCGGCGGGCGGAGGTGGACGCACTCCTGGCGGCCATGGCGTGACCATCGCCGGGGCGCCAGGGCGCGTGGGTTAACAAGGGGCCCTTCCTCGACGTATTGCGATAAGAAGGGGCCCTTCCTTACCGCGGGGTGGGGGCGTCGGGGCGGAGGAGGTCGGCGGCGATCAGGTCGGCCCACAGTTCGCCGGGGACCGGCTGGTCGAACAGGTCGGCGCTGCGCGCGATGTTCTCGGGGCGGCCCGCGCCGACGACGACCGAGGCGACGCACGGGTGGGCGGCGGCGAAGGCGAGCGCGGCCTGCGGCAGCGACACGCCGTGGCGGCGGCAGGTCAGGGCGATGGCCTGGGCGCGGGCCAG
Organism: Catellatospora tritici; assembly: GCF_019083965.1. GTDB lineage: Bacteria > Actinomycetota > Actinomycetes > Mycobacteriales > Micromonosporaceae > Catellatospora > Catellatospora tritici. The sequence goes on along the minus strand of NZ_JAHRCY010000023.1, from coordinate 40,419 downwards.
GATGTCGGCGGGGACGGTGCCGTACTCGTACGGGCGGGTCTCGTCGGGCCAGTCGACGGCGAGCAGACCGCTGTTGAACACCCCCACGTTGATCATCGAGATGCCCCGGGCGGCGCACACGGGCAGCAGGTCGTCGAGGGCGGGCTGTTCGAGCAGCGTGTACCGGCCCGCCACCATCAGGGCGTCCACTTCGGTCTCGGTGGCGAACCGGGTGAGCACCGCGGTGTCCTTGGAGCCGACGCCGACCGCGCCGATGACGCCCTGGGCGCGCAGTTCGTGCAGGGCCGGGTAGGCCTCTTTCACCGCGCGGTCGGCGTCGGGGCTCTCTTCCGGGTCGTGGATGAGCACCAGGTCGATGCGGTCGGTGCCGAGGCGGCGCAGGCTGTCCTCGATGCTGCGGTGGATCCCGGCGGCGCTGAAGTCCCACTCGCGGCGCAGGTCGGCGGGCACGTCGAAGCCGTTGGCGAGGTCGTTGGCGCCCGCGCCGAGGGGGTTGTCGACGAGGATGCGGCCGACCTTGGTGGACAGGACGTACTCGGCGCGCGGGTGGGTGGAAAGGGCTTGGCCCAGGCGGCGTTCGGACAGGCCGAGGCCGTAGTGGGGCGCGGTGTCGAAGTAGCGGATGCCCGCCTGCCAGGCCGCCTCGACGGTGGCCGCGGCGCGGTCGTCGGGGACGGCGCGGTAGAGGTTGCCGATGGAGGCGGCGCCGAGGCCGAGCGGCGAGACGGTGACGCGGGAGCGTCCGAGCTGGTGGGACATGGTGATACCTCCGTCGGCCAAAGGATGGCGAGCAGTATCCTATATGATATATGAAATGGGGCGAGTGCGAAATCCGGCCGAGGCGGGCGTCGCGCGCTGACCCGTCGGCGTTCGGCCGAACGTACCGCGTACACATCGGATCATCGGTCAAACACCCTGTTCGCACGCTGTTGCCAGGGTGCTGGGCAACCCTTCGCCACCGAGCAAACCCGGCGTAACCCGCAGCCTGCACGCTCTCGCCACCGTCCATGGCAGAGAGCAGGCGAAAGGAACCCCCGATGGAAGAGCTGAGTCGCCGGAAGTTCGTGACGATGTCTGCCGGAGCGGCGGCGGGCGCCGTCGTCGCGACCGGCCTCGAACTGGGCAGCGCGGCCGAGGCGAGCGCCGCCGCCACCGGCACCATCACCGACGTCAAGCACGTGGTCGTGCTGATGCAGGAGAACCGCAGCTTCGACCACTACTTCGGCACGCTCAAGGGCGTACGCGGGTTCGGCGACAAGGCCGGAGTCCTACTCAACGGCGGGTATTCGGTGTTCCAGCAGCCCAACGGGGCCGGACGGCAGTACCCGTGGAGGATGAGCAGCACCACCTCCTCCGGCGGCGCCGACCCCGACGACATGGCGCAGTGCAACGGCGCCCTGGCCCACAGCTGGAGTTCGCAGCACTCGGCCTGGGCCAAGGGCAAGCTCGACAACTGGGTCTCCGGCGTCGGCAACGTGCGCACCATGGGCTACCTGGATCGGGCCGACATCCCGTTCCACTTCGCGCTGGCCGACAACTGGACCGTCTGCGACGCCTACTTCTGCTCGGCACTGAGCGCCACCGGCCCCAACCGCACCTTCCTGTGGAGCGGCCGCATCGACGCGAGCAGCAAGGACGGCGGGGACGAGTCCGGCCTGACCTGGCAGACGTACGCCGAGGCGCTGCAGAACGCCGGGGTGAGCTGGAAGGTCTACCAGCGGGCCAGCGACAACTACGGCGACAACGGTCTGGCCTACTTCTCGAGGTTCACCAGCGCCTCGCCCGGCAACCCGCTCTACGACCGGGGTATGGCCTCGGTGCCGGGCAGCCTGCCCACGCATGAGGCGATCGCCGCGGCGATCCGCGCCGACGTGGTGGCGGGCACGCTGCCGCAGGTCAGCTGGATCGTGGCCAACGAGGCGTTCTCCGAGCACCCGTCGGCCCCGCCTGGCGACGGCGCCCATTTCATCAACCTCGTGCTGCAGGCGCTGGCCGCCGACGCGAACGTCTTCGACTCGACCGTGCTGTTCCTCAACTACGACGAGAACGACGGCTGCTTCGACCATGTGCCGCCGCCCTCGCCCCCGGCGGACACCACCGGCGAGTTCCTCAGCGGCACCCCGATCGGCCTGGGCTTCCGGGTTCCGATGATCGTGATCTCACCGTGGACCCGGGGCGGTTGGGTCAGCTCGGAGGTGTTCGACCACACCTCGGTGATCCGGTTCCTGGAGACGTGGACGGCGGCGCGCGGCACCCCGGCCACCTGCCCGAACATCAGCGCGTGGCGGCGCAAGGTGACCGGCGACCTCACCGGCGTGTTCGACTTCGCCCATCCCGTGTACGGCCTGCCGACCCTGCCCGCCACCAGCGTCATCACGCACAACTACTGCAAGACGCTGCCCAACCCGACCCCGACCACCAACGCGCTGCCCGCCCAGGAGCCCGGCACCCGGCCCGCCCGCGCACTGCCGTACCAGGTGAACGGGTATCTGGACCGGTTGGAGTTCGGCACCGGCGGCAAGATCCTGGCCTGGTTCCAAATGGTCAACCAGGGCTCCCCCGCCACCCGGGCGGCACACTTCTCGATCCACCCCAACGCCTACCGCACCCGCGACCCGTGGCAGTACACGGTCGACCCGGGCGGCACCGCCACCGACTACTTCAACATCGGCACCGGCTACGGCGACGGCAAGTACGACATCAGCGTGTACGGCCCGAACCGGTTCCTGCGCCGGTTCACCGGCAACGCCACCACGGCCGGGAAGAACGCCTTCGTGAGCAGCTGGTTCGCGACCGCCCCCAACACCGGGCAGCAGGCGATCTGGTTCCGGCTGAAGAACACCGCCACCGCCGCGATGACCTTCACCATCCGGTCGAACCAGTACCGCACCGACGGCCCGTGGACGTACCCCGTGGCCGCCGGGGGCAGCGTCGACGACTACTTCAACGCGGTGGCGTACCAGCACGGCTGGTACGACTTCACCATCACCGTCAGCGGCGACACCTCCTGGTCGCAGCGCTTCACCGGCCACCTGGAGACCGGCGCGTCCAGCGTCAGCGGCTGATCCCGCGCACCGCGTCAGGGGCACGTCCGTCCGGTCCGGACGGACGCGCCCCATTTCGCTTGTCAGGAGCGAGGACTTTGCGATACAAAGTACTTGCCACGATGACAAGGAGCAGGCCATGACCACAATGGACCCATCAACGAAACTGCTCGACGATCTGAAACAGCTGCGCGAACAGGCGCGCCGCCGCGCCCACGGCGGGGCCTGGCTGCCCGTCGCCCTGCTCGCGGCGCTGCTGCTGGCCAGCATCGCGCTCTACCGGTTCCCGTTCGTCCAGATCAACGCCGTCGGCACGTCGACCTTCTGGGCCGGGTTGCCCGACGTGCAGCGCAGCGCCACGGCGTCCTACGCGTTCTGGTTCCTCGGCACACCGCTGGTCATCGCGCTGATCGCCGGGTGGTACCACTACCGGGCCCGGCGGGTCGGCGTACGGCTGCGGCTGCGCTGGTTCGTGATCACCGCGCTGGGCGCGCTGGCCGCGCTGGCCGTGCTCGCCGCCGTGCCCGCCCCGCTGCCGGTCGACCCGCAGATCCTGTCCGACACCCCGCCGACCACCGCCGACCTGCTTCCGGCCGGGTTCTCCACCCCGTTGCTGCCGGTCTCGCTCGCGTTGGTGGTGCTCGGCTGGACCGAGCGCAGCCGAGCGGTCGCGCTGTCCGGCGCCTGGGTCGGCCTGGTCGCCTGGTGGCAGTGCGCGATGGGCATGGGGCACCTCACCGGGCCCATGACCTGGGTGCTCGGCGGGTTCGAGGGCCCGGCGCTGGGCGGAGAGTTCACCCTGTTCGGGCTCAACCGGCCCGGCCCGACACTGATCCTGATGGCGCTGCCGTTGGTGGTGTTCGCGGTGGTGCGGGCCGTGCGGACCCGAGGCGGCAGCCGGTGACGCCGGACGAGGCGAACCCGGTGCTGGAGCTGGACGAGACGGTGCACCAGCGCATCCGGCTGGGCATCCTGACCGTACTGGCCGAGACGCCGGAGTGCACCTTCACCGCCGTACGCGATCAGTTGCAGCTCAGCGACGGCAACCTCAGCCGCCACCTGCGGGTGCTGGAGGAGGCCGGGCTGGTCGGCATCCGCAAGGCGTACGAGGGCCGCAAGCCCTGCACCTGGCTGACCCTCACCCGCGACGGCCGCACCGCCCTACGCCGCGAACTCACCGCCCTGGAACACCTCGTCACCCGCCTACGCGCCACCGACCCCCTTTCGGGTTGATCATGAACCTATGGCACGGCTCGACGGCGTGTCGACGGCACAACCTCCTGATCGACTGCGCTGCGACAGTTGTCGATCAGGAGGTTGTGGCCATGACACACCGCTGAACCGTGCCATAAGTTCATGATCAACTGAGAGGGGCGTCAGGCGTAGGCGCCGGCTACCTGGCGGGTGGCGGCGTTGAGGCGGTTCCACACGTTGATCGCCGAGATGGACAGCAGCAGCCCGGACACCTGCTGCTCGGTGTAGTGGCGGTTGACCTCGGCCCACAGCTCGTCGCCGACCGGCTCGCCGGGGCCCGCGAGAAGTGTGACCGCCTCGGCCAGCTCCAGCGCCACCCGCTCGGCCTCGGTGAAGTACGGCGCGTCGCGCCAGGCCGCCACCGTGTCCACCCGCTCGTCACTCTCGCCCTCCTTGCGCAGGGCCGCGGCGTGCATCTGCACGCACACGCTGCAGCCGTTGAGCTGGCTGGCGCGTAGGTTCACCAGCTCCATCAGCGTCTTGCTCAGACCGGTCGACGCGGCCGCGTCGGACAGCCCCACCAGCGCCTTGAACGCGCCCTCGACGGTCATCGCGGGGTGGGCCATTCGTGCCTGCATGTCGGATCTCCTTTAGGATCTTGGAGCGGCCGGTCACATCGGCCGCTCCGGTCGGGTCAGTTCTTCGACACAGCACGACGGAGGAATGTGACCGTGGACGACGAAGAATTTCTGGCGCGGCGGTTCGAGCAGCACCGGCCGCAGTTGCGGGCGGTGGCGTACCGCATGCTCGGCTCGCTCAGCGAGGCCGAGGACGCGGTGCAGGAGGCGTGGCTGCGGCTGAGCCGCTCCGACGCGGCGGAGATCGACAACCTGGCCGCGTGGCTGACCACGGTCGTGGGCCGGGTGTCGCTGAACATGCTGCGCTCGCGGCGTACCCACGCGGAGGAGCCGCTGGAGGCGCACGTGCCCGACCCGGTCCTCAGCCCGCCCACCGGCACCGACCCGGAGCAGGAGGCGCTGCTGGCCGACGCGGTCGGGCTGGCGCTGTTGGTGGTGCTCGACACGCTCGACCCGGCCGAGCGGCTGGCGTTCGTGCTGCACGACATGTTCGCGGTGCCGTTCGACGACATCGCCCCGATCGTGGGCCGCAACCCCGCCGCCGCGCGGCAGCTGGCCAGCCGGGCCCGGCGCCGGGTCCAGGGCGCCGCCGCCACCCCCGACCCCGATCTCGGGCGCCAGCGCGAGGCCGTCGACGCGTTCCTGGCCGCCGCGCGCGGCGGCGACTTCGACGGGCTGCTGGCCGTGCTCGACCCGGATGTGGTGCTGCGCGCCGACTACGGCCCCTCCGGCGGGACCCGGTTGGTACGCGGCGCGCACGCGGTGGCCTCCGGCGCCGTCACCTACTCCAAGCTCGCGCCACTGGCGCGTCCTGCACTGGTCAACGGGGCGGCGGGCGTGGTCACCGTCGTCGACGGCAAGCTGCTGTCGGTGCTGGGCTTCCTGGTCCGCGGCGGGCGCATCGTCGAGCTGGACATCGTCGCCGACCCGGAGCGGCTGCGCGACCTGGACGTGACGTACCTGGACAAGTGATCACCCTCGACGCGGTTTGGAAGGGCCCCTTCTTCCACGGAAAGCGATAAGAAGGGGCCCTTCCTTTCTCGCATCGTTTGCGTGTTCTTCGTTTGGGGGACGTCGGGGGGCTGGCTGGCGTTCCTAGCCTGGCGGCCATGCGCGTGGCGATCATCACCGAGTCGTTCTCCCCGGACGTCAACGGCGTGGCGAACTCCGTCTCGCGCGTCGCCGACCACCTGCTGACCAGAGGCCACGAACCACTGGTCATCGCGCCCCGGCCGGGACGCCGGACCCGGCAGTTGATCACACCCAAGCCGTACCCGGTGGTGCGGCTGGGGTCGCTGCCGATGCCCGGGTACGGCAACGTCCGGCTGGCCTGGCCGACTCGGCGCCTGCGCGCCGCCCTACGCGCGCACCGCCCCGATGTGGTGCACCTGGCCAGCCCGTTCATCCTCGGTGCCTGGGGTGCCCGCGTCGCCGCCGACCTGGGTCTGCCCGTGGTCGCGATCTACCAGACCGACGTGCCCGGCTACGCCCGCGCGTACGGCGTCGGCCTCGGCGAGGCGGTCGCCTGGCGCTGGATCCGCCGCATCCACTCGGCCGCCGCGGCCACCCTCGCCCCGTCCTCGATGACCGCGGCGCAGCTGGTCGCCAATGGGGTGCCCCGGGTCGGACGCTGGGGCCGGGGTGTGGACACCGAGCTGTTCCACCCCGAGCGTCGCGACGAGAGCCTGCGCGCCGAACTGGCCCCCAACGGGGAGCTGCTGGTCGGCTATGTGGGGCGGCTGGCCAAGGAGAAGAAGGTCGAGCTGCTGGCGCGGGCGGCCCGCATTCCGGGCGTACGGGTGGTGGTGGTCGGCGACGGCCCGACCCGTGACGCGGTCCGGCAGGCGGTGCCCGGTGCGGTGCTGCTGGGTGGACGGCGCGGGGTCGAGCTGGCCCGGCTGTACGCCAGCCTGGACGTCTTCGTCCACACCGGACCGTTCGAGACGTTCTGCCAGACGGTGCAGGAGGCGCAGGCCAGCGGCGTGCCGGTGGTGGCACCCGCGACCGGCGGCCCGCTCGACCTGGTCAGCCACGGCGTGGACGGGCTGCTGGTGCCGCCGGTGGACGCCGCCGCGATCGCCGAGGCCGTGGGGCTGCTGCACGCCGATCCGGCCCTGCGCCGCGCGTACGGCCTGGCCGCCCGCGCCGCCGTCGCGGGCCGCGGCTGGGCCGCCCTCGGTGACCAGCTCATCGACCACTACCACGCCGCGACCGGCACCGTCCCCGATGCGGTACCAGAACCTCCCACGGTCACGGCGCCCGCGCCGTCGCTACCCGCGACCAGCCTCGCCGTACCGGTGCCGGTCCCGTGACCGCGCCCGTGACCGCGCCCGTCACCAGCGGCCCGCCCGTCACCAGCGGCCCGCCCGAGACCGCGCCCGTCACCAGCGGCCCGTCCGAGACCGGGCCGGTCGATGCTGCCGAGGGGCCGCCGCTGCGGATTGTGCGGCTGGCCAACTTCGTCACGCCTAGCTCCGGCGGGCTGCGCACCGCGCTGCGGGAGCTGGGCAAGGGGTACCTGCGCGCCGGGCACGAGCCGGTGTTGGTCATCCCCGGTCCGGAGCACCGCGACGAGCTGACCGAGCAGGGCCGGGTCATCATGCTGCCCGGTCCGAAGGTGCCCGCGCTGGGCGGCTACCGGCTGCTGCTGCGCCGCCGCCCGCTGCTGAACGTGCTGGCGCGGCTGCGGCCGGACCGGCTGGAGGTGTCCGACCGCACCACGCTGCGCTGGACCGGTGCCTGGGCGCGGCGCCACGGCGTGCCCAGCGTGATGGTGTCGCACGAGAGCGTCGACGGCCTGCTCGGCGTGGTGAAGCTGCCCACGCGGGTACGCGAGCTGGCCGCCACCAGACTCAACCGCGCCAGCGCCGCCCACTACGACCGGATCGTGTGCACGACCGACTGGGCCACCGGCGAGTTCACCAGCCTCGGCGCCGCCAACGTCACGCAGGTGCCGCTCGGGGTCGACCTGGACCTGTTCCACCCGTCGCGCCGCGACGCCGGGGCACGGGCCGAGTTCGCCCGACCGGACGAGGTGCTGCTGGTCTGCTGCACCCGGCTGTCGCCGGAGAAGCGCCCCCAGCGCGCCCTGCTCACCCTGCGTACGCTGCGCGAACGGGGCGTGCCCGCGCGGCTGCTGATGATCGGCGACGGGCCGTTGCGCGCCCGGCTCGAGGCCGAGGCGGCCGGGCTGCCGGTCGCTTTCACCGGCTGGGTCGGCGACCGGCAGCGGCTGGCCGAACTGCTCGCCGCCGCCGATGTGGGGGTGGCGCCCGGTCCGATGGAGACGTTCGGGCTGGCGGCGCTGGAGGCGCTGGCGTGCGGGTCGCCCGCAGTGGTCAGCGCGTCCAGCGCGCTGCCCGCTGTGGTCGGCGCCGCCGGGGTCGCGGTGGCGGGCGAGGACCTGAGCGCTGGGGTGCTGGAGCTGCTGGCCCGGCCCCAGGCGCAGCGGCGGGGCGCGGCCCGGGAACGGGCGGAGCGGTTCGGCTGGGACGTCGCGGTGCGCGGGTTCCTCGCCGTACACCGGACGCTCGTTTGATCCGGCGTTCCTCGGCCCAGGGCAGGTGCACTTCCACGGTGAGCTGCCGGAACGTGTGATGGTAGGGCCGGTTGACCAGGTGGCCCGGACCGTAGCCCTCACGGCGCCAGGAGAAATGCCATGATGCCGTGATGTCCGATGAACCGTTGAACCGCGCCGTAGAGGTCTTCATGTGGGGTTCGCCGAGACGTTCGTGGCCTTCGCCGGACAGTTCGGCTGTGCGGGCCGAGTTCGGTTCTGCCGCCGATGATCTGCTCGATCGCATCGCGGCCGTGCTTGCGGTGGCCGACGAGGTGGTGCCCGACTGGCAGGTCAACGACGCTTTCAGCGCGGCAGCCAAGGTGCGTGTGCACGTCCAGGCGCGGTTCCCGGGCATGGATGCGCCAGCGCTGGATGCGCTGTGCGCCCTTTACTCGTACACCTGGTCGAAGTGACCTGGGCGCTACCGCGGCGGGTGTGTTCCATCGTTGAGCTGTGCGGATGCGGGCGGACGAGCACGCCGAAGTGGTCGACGGCACGGTGTCAGACGGCCGAAGTGGTCGACGGCACGGTGTCAGGCGCGTTGACGAGATAAACCGGGCGCCACCTGGTGTGATGAGCCGGGAGGGTTGATGGTCGACTGGGTGACGGTCGCCGATCTCGGCACGGCCGCCGGCACCGCGCTGCTGGCGGTCGCGAGCTTCGCTTCGACGCGTTCGGCGAGCCGGGCCACGGCGAATGCCGAGCGGGCGCTGTTGGAAAGCCTGCGCCCGATCCTCCTGCCTTCCCGGTGGGAGGACCCCACGCAGGAGATCCGCTTCCTGGACGGGCGCTGGTTCCCGGTGCACGGCGGGCGCGCCGCCCTGGAAATCACCGACACCGTCGTATATCTGGTCATGTCTGTGCGCAACGCCGGACGGGGACTCGCTGTTCTGCACGGCTGGGACATGCCCGCCGAGGAGCACAGCCCGCACCGCGACCCGGCTGACTTCCGCCGCCTGAACCGCGACGTCTACGTGTCCGCGGGCGACCTGGGTTTCAGTCAGGTAACGGTGCGCGATCCGACAAGCCCGGAGTTCGGAGCCATCTGTGCTGTCGTCGCCGCGGGCGGCGAACTGTGGCTGGACATTCTCTACGGCGACGCCGAGCGCACTCAGCGCGTGATCACCCGTTTCGTCGTCTCGCGAAGCCCCGTGCAGGATGCCGCCGAGCACGATTGGGCGCTGACCGCCAACCGCCACTGGAATCTGGACCGCCCAGATCCCCGGTGACCGACCTGGCCACCTGCCCATAACCCCGGTCGACGCCTGGCCTTCAGGCGGGCGTCGATCTCGGTCTCCTGACGGCGGCCATACGGCAGACACGGCTGCTTCAACGGGCCGTCGCGTTTCGTACACCATGCGCTGGCAGCCTGCCTGGGTGCCCGATGCCCCAGCCACCGCCGACGCGCGCGGCTGCCGCCTGCTCGGCTTCGCCGGGTCGGCCGCGTTGGCGCTCGGCGGCCTGGCGGCAGGTGCGTTACCCGTGCGCGACACGCTCGCGCCGGTGCTGGGCCTGTCGGGGCTACGCCAGCACGAGCAGGCCGGGCTGGTCTGCGCGTACTTCGGATTGGCGCTGCTGTCGGCGGCCTGGTGGCGGCTGGGCCGGGCGGTGCGCGGGCCACGACCGCCCGACCCGCGGTCGCTGCTGGTGACGCTCGCCGTCTGGGCGGCGCCGCTGCTGGTGGTGCCGCCGCTGTTCAGCCGCGACGTGTACAGCTACCTGGCGCAGGGCGCGATGGTCGGCGCGGGCATCGACGTGTACGAGTTCGGCCCGTCGCGCCTCGGTGGCCCCTTGTCGGCCGAGGTGCCGCCGGTGTGGCAGCACACGCCCACCCCGTACGGCCCCGCGTTCCTGGCCTTGGCCTCGGCGGTGGCGCGAGCCGTCGACACCGACGTGCCGCTGGGTGTGTTCGGCATGCGCGCCGTGGCCCTGGCCGGGGTGGTGCTGCTGCTGGTGTGCCTGCCCCGGCTGGCCCGCGCCTGCCACGTCGACCCGGCCGCGGCGCTCTGGCTGGGCGGCCTCAACCCGCTGGTGCTGCTGCACCTGGTCGGCGGCGCGCACAACGACGCCGTGATGCTGGGCCTGCTCGTCGCCGGGCTGACCGCCGCCGCGGCGGCCCGCTTCGGTACGGCCACGGTGCTGATCACCCTGGCCTCGCTGGTGAAGGCGCCCGCCGCGCTGGGACTGGTCGTGGTCGGGTGGCTGTGGCGCGACCGGCTGCCCCGCCTCGACCGCCTGCCGACACCGCACCGGATTCGCGGCGGCTGGTCGGGCGAGCAGCGGGCGCTGCCCGTCGGGGGTCCGCCCGCGGGTCGGCGCGGTGTCGCGGACACCCTCGCGGCGCTCGGGCTGATCCTGCTGTTCGCCGCGGCGACCACGGTCGCGGTGACGGCGGTGACCGGCACCGGGTACGGCTGGCTGCGTTCCCTCAACACCCCGGTCTCGTCCCAGAACTGGTCGCTGAGCAGCACCTTCGGCCGGATCACACGCAACGTGCTGCACCTGTTCGGCAGCGACCTGGCCCCGCTGGCCATTCCCGCGTGGCGGTGGCTCGGCCTGGCCGCCGCCGTGGCCGTCACCGGGTACGCCTGGCGCGCCAAAGATCGCGCAAGTCGCTCGGCAATCGGGCACTCGGCCGCCCAAGATACGCCCGGTTGCCCGGCAACTCGGGTGACCTTGCGGCGGCGGTTCGGGCCGGTTTACGCGCTCGGATTGAGTCTGACCGCGCTGGCGCTGCTCGGCCCCGCCCTGCGTCCGTGGTACCTGCTGTGGGGCCTGATCCCCATCGCCGCCGCCGCGCCGGACGGGCGCGTACGCCGCTGGGCCGCCGTGGCGTGCCTGCTGTTCGCGGTGCTCGTCTTCCCCAGCGGGTTCACCCCGCGCCTGACCGACCTGGCGGCCGCGCTGGCCGGGGCCCTGCTGGCCGTCCCGGTCCTGGTCGGCCTCAGCGCCGGCCTGGCCGCCGCCCGACGAAGGGAACCCGTCTCGTGCTGACGACCGGTCGTGCCCGGCTGCTGTGGGTGGCCGGGCTGGCCACCGCCGTGTCCCTGTTCATCGCGCTGGTGCCGGGGCACCGGGGCTGGTTCGACGTGGGCGTGTACTACGGCACCGTCAACGACTGGGTGCACGCCGGCGGCGGCATCTACGACTACCTGAAGCCGGGCACGCACTACGGGTTCACGTATCCGCCGTTCGCGGCGGTGGCGATGCTGCCGATGAGCCTGCTCGGCTGGCACACCGTCGTCGTGGCGCACACCGCGCTGACCGCCGTGGCCTGCGCCGCGCTGCTGTACTGGCTGGTCGACCCGATCGCCCGCGACCATGGCTGGCACCGGCTGTTCGTATCCGGGCTGGGCGCGTGCGCGCTGGCGATGCTGCAACCGGCGCGGGACACGGTCAGCTTCGGCCAGGTGAACCTGCTGTTGGTGGCGCTGGTCTGGGCCGACGCGCAGCTGCTGGCGCGCGGGGGCGGCCGCCGCCTCGGCCGCTGGGCGGGGATCGGCATCGGACTCGCCGCCGCCATCAAGATCACTCCGGCCGTCTTCATCGTGTTCCTGCTGCTGGCAGGGCGGCGCCGCGCCGCGGCCACCGCCGCCGCCACCGCTGCCACCGCGACCGCCGTGTCGGCGCTGGTGGCGCCCGCGCCGTCGCTGACGTTCTGGACCGGCGCGCTGTGGCACACCAGTCGGGTCGGGGACACGGCGTACATCTCGAACCAGTCGCTGCTGGGCGCGCTGGCCCGCTGGAGCGCCACGCCGAACCGGGCCCTATGGCTGATCGCCGTGGTGGCGGTGCTGGCGTTGTGGGCCTGGCGGGTGCGCCGGGCGGTGCGCGCAGGCGACCTGGCGGGCGGGTTCGCGCTGACCGGACTCGTCGCCTGCCTGGTCAGCCCGATCACCTGGGTGCACCACCTGGTGTGGGCGATCCCGGCGCTGGCGATCACGGTCCGGGTGGCGCTGGCGGAGGCCGCAGCCCGTCGCCGCCGCCTGCTCTGGGGCACCGGCACGGCGTACGTGATCCTGTGCAGCAGCGTGGTGTGGCTGTGGTGGTACCACCACTCGGGGCTGGGCGGCCTGCTCGGCGGCAGCGCGTACGTCTGGGTCACCCTCGCCCTGCTGGTAGGCATGCCGTTGCGCCCCGCCAAGACCGCGGTAACCGTGCCGGTGCCGGTCGCCGTCGGCGCCGGGCTGCCCGTGGTACCGACAGCGGCCGTCTCGGTGCTGGTCACCAGTGCGGCCGAGGCCGACGAGCGGGTCCTGTCCCCCGCCGTTCACTCGACGGCGAATCGGGAGTCGATCTCCGTACTCGCGGCCCGGCCATGATGCGCACGCCGCCCGGCCCAGGGTGGCGCACAGGGGTGGGAAACAATCGATGAACCTCGCCAGTATCGCGCTCGGCGTGCTCGCCGCGGCGCTGTTCGCGGCGGCCGCGGCGCTGCAGCACCGGGTCACCAGCACCCAGCGCCACCAGCCCGCCGACGGCTGGCTGCCGGTGCTCGCGGTGGTGCCGGGGCTGCTGCGCCACCGGGTCTGGCTGGCCGGGTTCTGCTGCAACGTGCTCGGGTTCGTGGTGCACGCGGCCGCGCTGCACACCGGGTCGATCAGCATCGTGCAGGCGCTGCTGTCGGTGCAGTTGCTGCTGGCGCTGCCGCTGGCCACCGCCCGCACCGGGCGGCTGCCCGCGCCACGGGACTGGTGGGGCACGCTGGCCGTGGTCGCCGGGCTGGTGACGCTGGTGCTGGCGCGCGGGTCGGTGCCGCAGACGGTGCGCCACGGCCGGGTGCCGCTGGTGCTGCTCACCGCCTTGCTACTGGTCGCGGCGCTGGTGGTCGCGGTGCGCGGGCGGCTCGGGCGCATCGCGCGTACCGCCGCGATCGGCGTGGCCGCCGGGATCGGCTTCAGCACCACCGCGGTGCTGACCGTGGTGGTCACCGACGAACTGGCCCGGAGTGGTCCGACGGCGGTGCCCCGCCACTGGCCGCTGTACGCCCTGGCCCTGTCCGGCCTGGTCGCCGCCCTGCTGGTGCAGGAGGCGTTCCGCAGTGGCTCGCTGCCGACCGCGCTCACCGCGATGACCGTCGCCGATCCGGTGTGCAGCTGGGTGCGGGGAGCCGTCCTGTTCGACGCCGCCCCGCCGACCAGCCTCACCGCGCTGTCCGCGCTGACCGCCTCGGGGGTGGCGATCGCGGTCGGGGTGGCCACGCTGGCGTTCTCCCCGACCTTGGCACCCGCCGCCGACCTGCCAACACCGATGGAACAGAACGCGAACAGCAGATGAACAAAGTGCTCGGCGCCGGTCCCGTGGTTGGCGCGGTCCGGAAACGGATCTAGCGTGGCCGATGTGCCCCTGTCCGCACCGTCCCGCCCCGATCTGTCACACGCCGCGCACACCGCCGAGCGGCTCCTGCGGGATCTGCCGGAGCGCTGGGCGCATTCGGCCGGGGTGGCGCGGCGTGCCCGCGAGGTGGCGGCCACCGTGGCCCCCGCCGAACGCGAACTGCTGGTCGCCGCGGCCTGGCTGCACGACATCGGCTACCACGCGGACCTGACCAAGACCGGTTTCCACCCGCTCGACGGCGCGCTGTGGCTGCACCGGCAGGGCTGGCCCGAGCGGCTGTGCGCGCTGGTGGCCCACCACTCCGGGGCCCGGTTCGCCGCCGCCGCGCGCGGCCTGACCCGGGAGCTGGCCCGCTATCCGTTCGAGGCGTCGCCGCTGACCGACGCGCTCACCTACGCCGACCAGACCGTCGGGCCGTACGGGCGGAGCATGGCGGTCGCCGAGCGCATCGCCGAGGTGCTGTCGCGCCACGGGGCCGACTCGGTGCAGGCGCGCATCCACCACCAGCGCGAGCCGTACCTGCTGGCGGTGGCGGCACGGGTGGAGCGGCGGCTCGCCGCGGCATAGGCAAGAGTTCGCGCACCGTTCGCCGTCCGTACCACTACGCCGCCCTGCTGCGCCGACCCCTGTCGGTCACAGTTGCGGCCATGACCGACCTGCACGACTTTCGCCTGGTGACCGCCAGCGCGTACCCCGGCATGATGGCCCCGCTGACCGAGCATCCGTCGTGCGTGTGCGTCCTGTCCGGTGACGCCGCCGCGCTGCCCGGCGACCCGGGCTCCGCCACCCCGGTGCTGTCCCTGGAAGGCCTGGACGGGGTGCGTCGCCGGTGGCGCTTCGGCGACGTGGCGCGGCTGGCCGACTTCGTGCCGAAGGTGCTGGCCGAGGCGCCCGCCGACGACCGGCCGATCCTGCTGGTGCCGCCGCGCGCGAGCACCGCCTGGGAGGCCGCCGCGGCGGCGTGGCCGGGCCGGGTGCGGCTCGGCGCGAGCCCGCAGTCGGTGGTGGAGCGGCTGGCCGGGGACAAGGTCTACATCCGTACGGTGCTGGCCGCGCTGGGCGTGCCGGTGCCCGAGGCGGTCGTCGGCGACGCGACCGAGCTGTCGTTCGCACCGCTGGCGCGGCGGCTGGGCACCCCGTTCGTGGCGCAGACACCCAACGGCGCGGGCGGTCAGGGCACCTACCTGGTGCACGAGGCCGCAGAGTTCGCCGCCGCGCTGGTCGCGCACCCGCACACCGAGCGCTGGCTCGTCTCCCGCTTCGCCGGGCACACCACGATCAACTGCGCGGGCATCGTGCACCACGACGGCGTACGGCTGCTGCCCGCCTCCACCCAGATCAGCGGCATCGACCAGCTGGGCCTGGCGTTCGGCGGCTACTGCGGCAGCGACTTCACCACCCCGTCCCTGAACCCCGACGTGCTCGCCCGCGCGTACGACCACACCGCCGCCATCGGGCACTGGCTGCGCGAGCAGGGTCACCGCGGCCTGTTCGGCGTGGACATCGCGGTATCGGGTGACGAGCTGGCGTTCCTGGAGGTCAACCCACGCATTCAGGGCTCGTCCTGGCTGCTCGGCCGCCTGCAGCAGCGCCAGGGCGGCACCCCCTGCCTGGAGCAGCACCTGCTGGCCCTGCTCGGCGACCCGCTGGACGGTCCCGAGCGCCACCCCGACCCCGTCGGCTCCGGCAGCCACCTGCTGATCCGCTGGCAGGGCCCGGCCGGTGTGGTCCGCGCGCTGCCCACAGTCACCGGCTTCGACCCGCTGATCGAGGTCTCCGGGCTGCCCGGCACCGGTGTGTCGCTGCTGCCGGGCGCGATCCTCGGCCGGATCGAATCCACCGGCAGCCTGGCCGTCCCCGACGGCCGCACCCTGACCAGCGGCGCCGCGTCGCTGGTCGACACCCTGATCAACGGCGTCGAGATCTCGCCACTGGGCTGAACGGACCGCCGGGCCGCGAACAGCTGCGGTAGCCGGGTCACACCTCATGCGATGTAGCTACACCGCATGAGGTGTGACCCCGCACGCAGGTGGTCCGTCCCGCCAGCGGACCCCTGCGGCGTCCTGGCACGACTCAGCCGAAGCGGCCGTTGACGTAGTCCTCGGTGCGCGGATCGACCGGGCGGTTGAACATCTGCTCGGTCGAGCCGTGCTCGACGATGCGGCCGGGGGTGTTCTGCTCGGCCAGGAAGAACGCGCACTGCTGCGACACCCGCTGCGCCTGCTGCATGTTGTGTGTGACGATCACGATCGTGATCTCGGCGGCGAGCTCGGCGATGGTCTCCTCGACCCGGCGGGTGGAGGTCGGGTCGAGCGCAGAGCACGGCTCGTCCATCAGCAGCACCCGGGGCCGCACCGCCAGCGCACGGGCGATGCACAGGCGCTGCTGCTGGCCGCCGGACAGCGCCGCGCCCGGCTGGCGCAGCCGGTCGGCCACCTCGTTCCAGAGCCCGGCCCGGCGCAGGCACTGCTCGACCAGGTCGTCGCGGTCCGAGCGGCCGATCCTGGTGGCGGTGAGCTTCAGCCCGGCGGTGACGTTCTCGTAGATGGACATCGCCGGGAACGGGTTGGGCTTCTGGAACACCATGCCGATCTGCCGGCGCACCTCGGTCAGTCGCCGCTCGGAGTCGTAGATGTCGGCACCGGCCAGCAGCACCTCCCCGGCCAGGGCAGCACCGGGCACCAGCTCGTGCATGCGGTTGAGGATGCGCAGGAACGTGGACTTGCCGCAGCCCGACGGGCCGATCAGCGCGGTCACCGTACCGGCGGGCATCCGCAGCGACACCCGGTCGAGCACCTTGCGCTCGCCGAACCAGGCCGAGATCGACCGGGCGTCCATCGGCGCGGCGTCCCCGGTCGGGGCGTAGGTGTCCACAGCGGTCTCGGTGAGGGTCATCGCGGGGCCTTCCTTGGGGTGGTCGTCGTCAGAGCAGGTTGGGCAGCAGGCCCAGGGCGGCGTCCGCCGCGCCCAGTCCGGCCATCGCCAGCGTCGGCACGCCGACGATCCAGGCGTGCCAGGCCCCCAGGCGCAGGCGCACGTACACCACGCCGCAGCCCAGGGCGATGAGCAGCTGCATCCAGAAGATGAGCGGCACCACGTTCTCGCCGACGCCCATCGCCAGTTCGCTCGCGGGCAGCTGGGACACGCCGAACGCGCGGGCCGGGGTCGGCATGACCGGCGTGGTCAGTTTCGCGTCGACCCGCACCACGTCGTCGGGGAAGAACGGCAGGCCATCGGCGGTGGTCAGGATGAGCGTGCCGGTGCCGGGTTCGGGCGCCTCGGGCTGCGGATCCCCGGCATGGCGTACGCCGGTGACGGCGTACCGGTGCACGCCCTGCCCGGTCGTCACGGTGATCTCGTCGGCGACGCGCAGGTCCGGCACCCGCCCGAACGGGCCGCCGTACCCGGCGCGCCGTCCCATCACGACGCTGACCCCGGCCTGGCCGGGCAGCACGGTGTCGCGCCGGTGCCCGGGGCCTTCGGCCAGCACCTGGCCCGCGGTCCCTTCGAAGACGACCTCGCGCAGGTCGATGCTGGGGATGGCCAGCAGCGCGACCGGGGTGCCCGGCTCCAGCACCGCACCGTCGGGGTCGAGCTGGCTCACCGGCGCCGTGCCCTCGGCCAGCGACAGGCGCAGCTGTCCCTCGGCGACGGTCTGCGTGCGCTCGTGGCGCACCGCCCCGATCAGCACCAGGGCCACGGCGGTGCCGAGCAGCACCGCCGCGACCAGGGTCAGGATCTGTCCGAACAGCACCCGCAGCGGTGCCCGTCCCGTGGTCATCCGGTCCGCCTCGGTCCGGCGTCGAGCCAGGCGCGGCGGCGCTGCCAGGCCCAGACCAGGCCGACCGCGCCGACGGTGCACACCAGCCAGATCACCCAGGTGCTGCCGGACGTCTTCGGCTTGCCCCGCGCGGCCTCGGCCGCGACCGGGGACAGCGGGCCCTGCGCCACAGCCGGGTCGCCGGAGGCGCCGGAGCCGGGCGCGAACAGGCCCGCGCTGGGCGACGCCGACGCGGCCGGGGCCGCCGACGGGCTCGGCGGCGGCATGGCCGCGCCGAGGGCCTGGTAGCTGGTGGGGCTGCTGAAGCGGATCGAACCGGTGAACTCGCCCTTGCTCTCCTGCGTGAACTGGTCGACGCAGGACAGCGTGATGTCGTAGGTGCCCGACAGCGTGGTGTGATGGTCGGCCGCGAAGTCCATCATGGTCAGCGCGAAGTACGCGGTGAAGCCCTCGGTGTGTGACAGGCCCGCCTCGGTGGTGGACACCGCCACCAGGCCGGACGCCGGGAAGCCATGTCCGCGCACCTTCACGTAGTACCCGTCGGCGGTGCTCGGGCAGCCCTGTGCGGTGACCACCTTGATCGAGGCCGTGTCGAGGCTGGTGCCGGGGTAGACGACCAGCCCGCCCAGCTTCTCGGCGTACGCAGGGGTGCCCGGCCACAGCAGGGCCAGCGCCAGCACCAGCGGTGCGAGCAGGTTACGCGGCGACGGTCGCACGGGCCTTGCCTCCCGTCTTCTGCTCGGATTCGCGGCGGCGGCGCCGCACCGCGAAGAAGATCGCCAGCCCGCCGCACCCGAGCAGCAGCAGCACGACGCCCAGCGCCACCCAGGTCAGCCAGGTGAACGCCCAGAACGTGGTGTGTCGCACCACCGAGACGGTCGGCGGGTTCAGGTCGGTGCCGACGGCCTGCGGGTCGACCCGCAGCGTCGCGTCCAGCCAGCCGACCGGCGGCGCGTCGGCGACGGCGACGGTGCGCTGCAACGTCGCGCCGGGCAGCAGCTCGGGCAGGTCGGGCAGGCTGGGTACGGTGATGTCGGTCCACAGCGGCGAGCCGACGCTCAGCTGCTGGTGCCCGGTCAGGCGCACGTTGCCAGTGTTGCGCACCGTGTACGTGAGGACGGCGACGCCGCCCCGGGTGGCACCGGCGGGCTGGAACTCCCCGTGCAGGTAGTCCACCGACAGGGTGGCCCGCAGCAGACCCGCCACCCGCAGATAGATGCGTACGCCCACGCGCTGTTCGACGGCGACCTTGTTGCCGCTCGCGTCGGTCTGTGTGGTGGTCAGCGAGGCGACGATGCCGCCGACATGGTCGCCGGGGGTCACATTGGATGGCAGGGTCAGCGTGAACGGCAGGACGGTGCGCCCACGCGCGGGGATGGTCACCGCGTTGGCACTCAGCTTCACCCAGGCACCCACGTCGACGGGCTGCCTGGCCGCGGCGAGCAGGTCGAACCCGCCCTCGGCGGTGTTGAACGCGTCGCTGGCGTACACGTTGAGGGTCAGCGGCGTGGTGCCGTAGTTGCTGACCACGATCTGGTCCTTGACCACGGCGCCCTTGGTGGCGCCGAACTGGAACTGGGCCCGGGTGTCGGGGCCGGTGGGGCTGCCGGGCTGGATGCCGAACGTGGCCGGGCCGGCGGCGGGGGCCGCGGCCGCGGTACGCGGTGCCGCCGCGGCGGGCGTGCCCAGGCTGGGCGCCACGGCCAGCAGCGCCACGGCGAGCAAGCGGGCGAGGGGTCTCATCGCGGGGTCCGTTCTGCGATGGAGCGGGCGGGGCCGCTGGCCCCGCCCGCCCTGCCATCAGATGGCGGTGAGGGTGAGCGTGGCGGAGTAGGTACCCGCCACGGTCGAGGTGGGTACGTACAGCGACACATCAGCACCCAGGTGCGCGGTGCCGACGCCGCCCAGCGCCGCCGCGGTCGCCAGCGTCCGGCTCGTCGCCAGGCCGACGCCCGCCGGAGCCGAGGCTCCCGGAGCGATGGCGTTCGCCGGGGCGATCGACGGACCAGCCGTGATCGTCTGGACGGCGAACTTGTCGATGACCTTCGGGTCCCAACCGAGGTTGGCCCCGTTGATCGAGTGCGTGGTCCCGTCACTGAAGTCCGAGACCTGGCCCGCGACGTTCCAACCCACGTTGCCGGCCCGGGTGTCCGTGACGGTGATGGGGTTGAGGCTGCCCGCGGTGGTCAGCTTGGTCGCGTCCGGCGTCAGTTGCGGAGTGGGCAGCGTGACGTTGCTGTTCGCGACGCTGATGACCAGCGCACCGGCTTCCACCGTGGTCGAGATGTTCTGGCTGGTGGAGACACCGGCGAACGCGGTCACCGCGAGGGCGATCGCGTCCGACTCCGACCCGGCGTAGTTCACCGGGTTGGTGGGCACGAAGCGGGCGCTCAGCGAGTGGGCGCCCACCGCCAGGGTGCTGGTGCTCAGCGACGCGGTTGCGCCGCTGACCGCCACCGGGGCACCGAGGGCGACCCCGCCGTCGAGGAACTGGACCGCACCCACCGCACCGGCGGGGGTGACGGTCGCGCTCAGCGACACGGGGCTGTACTGCGTGACGGTCCCGCTCGGGGTCACCGCCAGCGCGGTCGTCGTCACGGTCGCCACCGGAGCGGTGACCTGGTACGACGACACACCGGACGCCGACGCGGTGTACGGCGCCCCCGACGGCGTGAACGCCGCCTTCAGCGAGTGCGTACCCGTCGTCAGCGCGGCCGTGGACAGCGACGCGACGCCGCCGCTCACGGTGACGGCGCCGCCCACCGGGGTGGCACCGTCGAAGAACTGGACCGTGCCCGTCGCCGCGGCCGGGGTGACGGTCGCGGTCAGGGTCACCGTGGTGCCCTGGACGACCGGCGCGGCCGGGGCGATGCCGAGCGACGTGGTCGTCGACACCGGGGCGTTGGGGTCCGTGCTCTGGTACGCCGTGGCGCTGGTGAACCAGAACGAGCCCGCGAAGGTGCCCTTGATGTCCCCGCTGAACTGGTCGATGCAGGACACCTCGTAGGCGTACTCGCCCGCGACCACGGTGGTGCCGAGGTCGGTGGCGACGTCCTTCGCGCTGTTGCCGATCTGCACGTCGAAGCCGCTCGAGGTCGAGAAGCCGACGTCGGTGGTGCTGGTCACGATGGCACCGGCCGCGAACGCGCCGGGACCGTAGACCGTGGCGTAGTAGCCGTCCGCCGAGGCGGGGCAACCGGCCGAGGTGTGCACCTTCGGGGCGATCACGTCGGAGCCGCTCGCCGGAATGACGGCGAGGGTGCCGAGCGTGCCGACCGGTACGGCCGCGAACGCCGGCGTTCCGATCAGGATGCCCGCGAAGGCGGTGACGGCGACCACGCCGACGCCCACCGGCCGCAGGAGCTTGCTGGTGATCACTTGCTTGTCTCCTTCGGTAGTCGTGCGGGTCACGGAGTGGTCAGGGAGGTGTTGCCGCAGTTCGCGTTCAGGCCGAAGCCGTACTTGACGATGACCGCGGTGTTGGCGCAGATCTGCGACGTCGGCCCCACGAAGACGCTCGCGTAGGTCGGGTCGCTGAGCTGACCGGTCGGCACCACGTTGTAGACAGTGCGGACCAGCGTCGAACCCACGTTGCTCACCAGCGGGGCGATGCCGTCGATCTGGCCGAGGATCGCCTTGCCGTGCACGTCCGGCACCACCGCGTTGATCTGCGACAGGTACGGACCGACCGAGTAGGGGATGATGTGCTTGGGGTCCGTCAGCAGGGTGCCGACGTTCTCCTCGATCGGCGTGGAGGTGGCGTCCGTCTCCACGATGCACGTGTGGTTCGGGGTCGACGTGAAGTTGGCAGCGTCGGTGAACCCGAGCTGGCCGAGGAAGTACGAGCGGGTGCCCGAGCCGAACTTCGGCAACAGCGGCTTGTAGTTGACGCCACCCGCACAGTTGTAGATCGCGGTGAGCTGAGCCTTGGTCAGCTTCTTGGAGATGGTGCTGTCCGAGCGCACCGCGTAGGCGACCACGTCCGTGGCGAACGGGACGTAGGTCAGGTTCTTGCCCGCGTAACTGGCCGAGTTGTTGCTCGACGAGCGCGCGAACTGGATGCACCCGTTACCGGCCGCGAGCGAGTTCACGAGCGCGGTGACCCCGGCCCCCGACCCGCTGGGGCGGGTGAGGGTGCAGGCGGGGTTGGTGGACGGGTCCTTGGTGGTGATGCTGGAACCCTGCGGAACAGCGTCGTACGAGCCGATCAGCTTGGTTCCGGAGCCGTCGACGACGACCTCGGAGAGGCCGTTCATGACGCCCTGGGTGGTGTCGGAGCCGACACCGACCAGGGCTCGGTAGGTGGGCGTACCCGTCGGGTCCGCCTGAGCCGGTGCGGACGCCAGCATGAGTACGACGGCCACCCCCGCTCCAGTGAGCGCGAGAAGCGCCTTCTTCTGCACTGCGGGTATCCTTTGCGACGACGGATCGCACCGGACTTTTGTCCGGTTCGTTCTTTCCCCAGCTGCGACCGGGAGTTGCCGCTCCTGGTCGCAGCGCCTAAGACCTCAGCTGCCACCTCCTTCGATGGGCCGGGTCTTCGGCCGACGGGACAGGACAGGGCCGACGGCCCCGGCCAGTCCGCCGAGGATCAGGAGGGCCGCCAGCGCGTAGCGGCCGGCGGGCCCGGTGGGCTGCGCGGGCGTGGCGCTCACCGGCGCCAGGCCCACATCGGTGCGGCTCGGTGACGGCAGCGGGACGACCGGCTGGCCGGACCCGGTGCCGGAGCCGCTGCCGGCGCCCGACGAGGTGTGCGCCGGTGCCGGGCTGCGCCGGGTGGGCGACGGCGAGGCGACCACGCCGGTGCCCGCGTCCTTCTCGACCTTGGTCGCCACCGCGCGGGTCGCCGCGCGCATCGCGTCGGGCAGCGGCGCGTAGCCCTCGGGCAGCTGACCGGCGCCGACGCCCGGGAGCTGCCCGGCGTCGACGGCGTAGCGCAGGAATGTCGCGTAGTCGCGGCCCGCCGCCTTGGTCAGCGCCTTGGGCGCGGTCGCGGCGAAGGACACGGTCGTCAGCGGGTACGCCGCGGCGTCGGTGCTGTTCGGGTTGGGCGACACGACGTTCGGCACCGCGGTCGGGATCATCGAGGCGACCCCGGCCAGCAGCGACTGCGTGGTCGGCGCGACGAACTGCCCGGCCGCGTTGCGCAGCTTGGCCACCGGCAGCCCGTACCGGGCGGCGCTGGCGCTGTCGGTCACCGTCAGCACCGCGCGCAGGCCGCCGAGCTGCGGCGGGATCTTCTTCCACGCCACCGGGTCGCTGGTGGTGTCGTAGTAGCGGGCCAGCGTGTCGCCGCGACTGGCGGCCCGCGCCCCGTCGTGGAAGTCGGTCGAGTACGGGTGGGCGTCCTGGGTGCACGGGGTGCCCGGCTGCCCGGCGTCGCAGAACGGGTCCTGCTTCGGGAAGTCGTAGCGCGGCAGCACCAGTTCCTGGTAGTGCGGGTTGACGACCATCCCCTGCTCGTCGGGGGTGCCGTCGAGGAACGCGCGCGCCTGCGCGTCGCCGTTGATCCACGCCCACAGCACCCCGGCCGCGTCGGTGGGGATGAGCGGCATCAGCGCGTCGGGCAGCGCGGTCAGGAACGAGTCCTGCCGGAACTCCGGGTTGAGCAGCAGGAACTCCTCGTCTTCGGTCATGTCCGACGGGTTGCCCGCCAGCTCCTGCTCGGCGAAGAACGCCCCGAACCGGTACGACTGCGTGAGCAGCTTCGCCACCAGCCGCGGGGTGAGTTTGACGTCGGTGATGCGCTCGCCGTCGCGCAGCCGCTGCTGCGGGTCGCCGACCGGATTGGCCGACCGCTCCACGTTGAACGCGATGACGACGCCGGAGACCGCGACCGGCGCGTACACCAGCGGCCGGGTCGGGTCGACGGTGTCGGGGTCGGCGGCGCGGCCCGCGAAGACCATGCCCGGGTCGGCCGAGACCACCTGGCGGCGGGCCGTGTCGTCGGAGACCTGCGAGTAGCCGAACACGGTGGTGGGTGTGCACAGCGAGCGCTGCCAGCGGTTGACCGCCTCGCGCAGCGGCTCGTGGCCGACCATGCGCCGCTCGTTGACGCCGATGGTGCAGGCGGTGCCGACCGGCTGGAATGTCAGCCGCACCGACAGGGCGTGGGCGAAGTTGGACGCGCTGAGCGGGGAGGAGACGAGCCGGTGGTCCGGCTGGGTCGCGGCGGGGGTGCCGTCGACCTCGGTGTCGGCGCGCGGCACGATCACCAGCCGGCAGGCGCGCGGCGCACCGCCGCCGTCGAGAACCTCGCCGCAGCCCAGGCCGGGCGCCTCGGTGACCGTCTGCACCTCGAAGAACGCCTCGCCGGTGCCGTCGGGCCGGATCCGGGCGTACGGGATCTCGTTGGTGGTGTTGGCGTCGAAGAACTCGTTGCGCGACCCGATCACCTCGGGGGCGCCGGTGGCCGCCCGGAACGGCACGAAGCGCTTGCTCGGGATCGCGTACACCTCGTTGGGGTCGACCAGGGTGCTGCCGTAGTCGACCTGCCGCGAGTTGGCGAAGCTGCCACCGCGGGTGTCGGTGTACAAGCCGCCGAACTGGCACTTCTCCCGCTGCGGGGTGGCCTCGTCGCCCCAGCACTGCATGATCTGCAGGAAGCTGGTGTCGAAGCGGCCGTAGTCGGGTGTGGTCGGGGCGCCGCCGGTCCAGGTCAGGTGCACGGTCTGGTTGACCAGCGCCTCGGTGGTGTCGACGGTGACCGACAGGTTCGCCCACGGGCCGGTGCCGGTGACGGTCACCGCCGAGCCCGCCTCGTCGGCGGCCGCCGGTGCGTTGCCCGGCGACGGGGCGACGGCCAGCACCATGCCCGCGAGCATGGCCAGCACGGCCAGGGTCAGTCGGAGCTTCACGGCCGCCTCCGGTTGCGCAGGGTCCGGGCCAGCAGCGGCGGCAGCAGCACCACGGCGACCAGGGTCGCGGCGGCCAGCAGCAGCATGCCGCGGCGGGTGGAACGGTCCTGGGCGGCCAGGTCGACGGTGGTGGCGGTGACGTCCCCGCCGGTGCCGGTGCCGCCACCGGTTCCGATCGGCTGCCCGGTGTCGGGGTCGATCACGGTGCCGCTGCCGGTGCCGGTGCCGCCGGTGCCCGTGCCGCCGGTGCCGGTGCCCGCGCCGGGGCTCGCCGAGGCGCCGGGGCTGGCGCCGCCGGTCGGCGCGGCGAGCAGCGGAGTGTTGTACCGCGCCCCGCCGGTGCCGGAGGCGCACATGTCGGTGCCGCCGCGGTCGCACTCCTTGGGCTGTGGTGCCTTTTCCGCCAACGCGTTCTTGCCGTCGGGCCGCAGGGTGGGGTTGTTGCAGCTGCGGCCGTCGATCGGCTTGGGCACCGCGCCGGGGATGCGGTCCACCTGGGCCTTGCCCGCGGCGACCAGGTTGACCGGCAGCGGCGAGTAGCCGAGCGACTCGGCCTGCTGCTGGCCCTCGCACAGGAAGTAGTAGGCGAACGCGGCCAGCGTCCGGCCCTTGTCCAGGCTGAATGAGCCGGACACCTGGTCCACCGGAATGATCATGTAGCTGTAGCTGGACAGCGGGTAGGCCCGCTTGTCGGTGGCGTCGTACACCCCTTCGAGCTTCTGGGTGAGGTCGCTCTTGATCTGCGCCTGCACCAGGGCCACCGCCACGCTGCTGGCGGTCGGCTCGATGAAGTAGCCCGCCTTGTTGAGCACCTTGGCGACCGGGAAGTTCAGGTTCACCGCGTACGAGTACTCGACGTAGGTGATGGTGCCGATGTTGCCGTCCTGCTTGACGTAGCCCGAGACGCCGTTGGAGCCGGACTGCGCCGTGAACCCCAGCCCCGGCACCACCGGGTAGTTGGAGGTGAATCCGCACGGGGTGGACCGCCCGGCCTTGCGGCAGTAGTCGTTCCACAGGTTCGGGTACTTGGTCGACAGCCACATCGTGAACTGGGCCGAGGTGCCGGAGCCGTCCGAGCGCACCACCGGCACGATCTTGCGGGCGGGCAGGTTGAGCCGCGGGTTGTCCGCCTTGATGGCCGGGTCGGACCAGTTGGTGATGACCCCAGTGAAGATCTTGGCGACGACCTCGCCGGACAGGCGCAGGTTCGTCACCCGGCTGTTGCCGATCTTCAGGTTGTACATCAGCGAGGTGCCGCCCGCGACGATCGGCATGTACGAGAACTTCGTGGTCGGCGGGTAGTCGACGACGCCGCCGTCGGTCAGTCCGTACGGGATCTCGGAGACCGCGAAGTCGACCACGCCGCTCTTGAACCGGTTGCGGCCGTCGGAGGAGCCGGTGTCGGCGTAGCTGACCGTCATGCCGTACTGCTTGACGTTGCTGGCCCACTGGTAGACGGCCGGACCACTCCACGACGAGCCCGCCCCGCTGATCGGGACGTACACCACCGCGTGCGCGGGTGCCGCGGGCAGCAGCACGCCGAGCAGCAGCACCAGCCCCGCCGCGAGCCCGTGTCGGATGCGTGCCATCACTTCCCCTTCCGCGTACGGCCCACGAGCCGTCCGATGACGAACAGCACCACGACGACCACCATCAGCACCGCCGCCGCCCCGTACCCCCGGGTGACCATGCCCTCGTACGGGGAGCGGATCAGGTTGAACGTCACCAGCGGCAACGACACCTGCGGCCCGTCGAAGGGGTTGAGGGCCAGGTTGGTGGTGAACCCCGCGGTGATGAGCACGGGCGAGGTCTCGCCCAGACCGCGCGCGGTGCCGAGGATCACCGCGGTGGCCAGGCCCGACCGGGCGGTGGGCAGCACGACGTGCCATGTGGTGCGCCACGACGACGCGCCCAGCGCCAGCGACGCCTCGCGCAGCGAGCCGGGCACGACCCGCAGCACCACGTCGGCGGCCCGGATGATGATCGGCAGCATCATCACGCTGATCGCCATCGAGGCCGCGAACCCGGAGCTGGGCACGCCGAGGGTGAGGATCAGCGAGGCGTACACGAACAGGCCCGCGACGATCGACGGCAGCGCGGTCATCGCCTCAACCACCGTACGCACGAAGCGGGTGAACGCCCCGCGCGTCTCGGTCAGGAACACCGCACAGGTCAGGCCGAGGGGAAGCACCACCGCCAGGGCGATGGCGATCTGTTCGAGCGTACCGACGACGGCGTGCACGATGCCGCCGACGCTCAGCGGGTCGAGCTGCTGCGTCAGGGCCAGGTCCTGGGTGAAGAAGTTCGGGTGCAGCAGGGCCTTGAGCCCGGAGCCGATGGTGTAGCCGACGATGCCGATGAGCGTGCCCACCACCAGGTAGGCCAGGCCTCTGATGGCGACGGCGGCGACCCGGTCGCGTACGGTCGGACCGCGCTCGTCGAGGGAGACCAGGGTCGCGTACAGGATCAGGAACAGCACGTAGCACAGCACGACGAAGCCGATCAGGCCGTCGAACGGGGCGATCCAGTCGTACACGATCCAGGTGAGGCCGCCCGCGGCCGCCAGGCTGCCGAGCTCGGCGATGCGGTCGCGCACCCGACCCGCCTGCGTGTCGCGGCGGACTTCGGCGGTCGCCGGAAGGCTCATCTCACACCTCGCTCTGGGCGCCGGAGCGGCTGCGGGCGATGATCATCGACGCGCCGAAGTTGACCGCGAGGGTCACCACGAACAGGGTCAGGCCGGCGGCCATCAGCGCGGAGATGCCCACGTCGCCGGCGGCGCCGTACTTCAGCGCGATCAGCGAGGAGATCGAACTCGCGCCGTTCTCCAGGATGTGCGGCTGGATCACGAAGACCGGCGAAATGATCATGTAGATCGCGATGGTCTCGCCCATGGCCCGGCCCAGGCCGAGCATGGTGCCGCCGATCATGCCGCCCCGGCCGAACGGCAGCACCACCGTGCGGATCATGCCCCAGCGGGTGCCGCCGAGCGCGTAGGCCCCCTCGCGCTCACCCACCGGCGCCTGCGAGAACACCTCGCGCATGATGGAGGAGATGATCGGGGTCACCATCAGGGCCACCACGATGCCCGCGATGAACGTGGACGAGGTGAACACCGTCTGCGGCGACAGCGGATCCCCCGGGTTGTACCCGTCCACCTCCAGCAGCGGGATCCAGGAGCCGTAGGTGGCCAGCCACCGGGACAGACCGACGACCCGAGGCTGGAGGAAGTTCACGCCCCACAGTCCATACACGACACTCGGCACCGCTGCCATCAGATCCACCAGCGTCACGAGCAGGCGCTTGCGCCAGCCGGTGGCGTACTCCGAGATGTACAGCGCCATGCCGGTGGCCAGCGGCACGGCCAGACTGATCGCCACCAGCGCGATCAGGATCGTGCCGACCAGGACCGCCGCGACACCGAAGTTCGCGTCGTCGGGTTCCCACGCCTCGGTGGTGAGGAAATCACCACCGGCCCGGCGCAGCGCCAGTCCGGCACGGATGGCCAGGAACAGACCCACCACGGCCATGATGCCCAGCACGACGGAGCCCATCGAGCGCAGGACCAGCCGGAACACGCGGTCGGCGCCACCGGGCGGCGCGAGTTCGCGCCGCTGCTCGGCGACGTCGGGCGCAGTCGGCTGCACCTGCACGCTCGCGGTCACCCCGCCACCTCCGAACCAGAGAAATCAAGTCCGGATAGAGGGAATCCACCTCACCTTGCCGCGTGGCCCGGGTTGTGTGAACTGGAGGCGAAGCGCGCACGTAACATGTCTCGGTAACGGGCATGTCACACAGTGGCACCGAATCCCGGTGACGACGGCCATCAACGTCCACAACCGCGCCTGATCGGCAATAGCGGCTATTGCCGCCAGCCCATACAGCACGGGACGAGCCGTGTCACGGATCGGTCGCGGGATCGTATGTCCGCCAGCCGACGATAGCCGATCGGGTGGCCCGCGTCGCCGTCCGTCTCACCCTACATCGGATTCTCCCGGCACAGTTCATGCTCCGTTTACCTCTCCTTTCCCTGTTTGCCCTGGTAGGGGCCTGCTACCAAGGGATCGTTCGGCAAAACTGACGATCAACTGAAGGAGACGGCGTGCGTGTCAGGGTGCTCTCGGCGGTGGTGATGGCCGTTGCCCTGCTGGTGTCGGCGGGATGCGACGACTCGACCGATCCACCGAAGGGATCGGCGACCTACAACGGCGACCCGAAGTCGCTGTCCATCGTGGCCGGTTCCGAGCAGCAGAAGGTCCTCGACACGGTCGTCGCGCCCTGGTGCAAGAGCAAGGGCTACGACTGCCGGTTCACGCTCAAGGGCTCGGTGGACCAGGCCCGGCTGCTGGCCGGCGGAGACACCGCCTACGACGCGTACTGGTTCGCCAGCTCCGTCTTCTCCCAGATCGGCGACCAGGCGGCGGTGCTGCAGGACGTCAAGCCGATGTTCCTCACCCCGATCGTCTACGCGGGCTGGCAGAGCCAGATGCGGCAGCTCGGCTTCGTCGACAGGTCCGACGTGGCCGTCGGCGACATCCTGTCGGCCGTCGAATCGGGCCGCACCAAGGTGTGGGTGACCAATCCCACCCAGTCCAACTCCGGCGCGACGGTGCTGTTCGGCTTCCTGAACCACTTCGCGGGCAACGGCCCTGGTCAGCCGCTCACCCAGCAGCAGCTCGACTCCGACAAGGTCGACGCGGGCATCACCCGGTTCATCCGGGCCATGGACGCCACGCCGCCCTCCTCGGGCACCCTGATGAACGACTGCGTATCCCGGCCCGACGACTGCCGCACCGTCTTCACCTACGAGGACCTGGTCATCGAGAAGAACCAGGAGCTGGTCAAGGCCGGCCGCGAGCCGCTGTACGCGGTCTACCCGCGCGGCGCCCTGGCCATCAGCGACGCCCCGCTGGGCTTCCTGCCGCACCACAACGACGCCGACGCCGCCAAGCGGACCGCCTTCGGCGAGCTGCAGAACTACCTGCTCACCGACGCCGACGCCAAGGCGAAACTGCTGGCCCTGGGCCGCCGCCCGGCCACCAGCATCGGCCTGACCCTGGCGAACCCCGACCTGTCGGTGTTCAACCCCGACTGGGGCATCCAGGCCAACCTCAAGGAGCAGGGCATCGCGTACCCGTCGGTCGCGGTGATCCAGTCGGCGCTGAACCGCTACCAGACCCACTACCGCAAGCCCGCCGACATCTACTACTGCCTCGACGGCAGCGGCTCGATGAACGACAACGCGGGCTGGGCAGGCGTACGCGACGCCGCGCACCAGATCTTCGACGCCGACCAGGCCGCCCTCAACCTGCTGCAGACCCACCCCGACGACGCCACCACGGTCACCATCTTCAACAGCGGCATCGCCGCCGGCCCGTGGACCGTCGCCGGCGACGACCCGGCCAAGCTGCACGGCCTCACCGAGTCGATCGTGCGGCACGAGGCGGGCGGCGGCACCGACATGTACGGCTGCCTCATCCGCGCCGCCCAGGCGCTGACCGGCACCGCGACCGACCGCAAGCGGCTGGTGGTGGTGATGTCGGACGGCAAGTCCAACACCGACAACCACGACACCGCCGTCGCCGCGCTGACCGCCGCGAAGGTGCCCGTCATCGCGATCGCGTTCGGCGACGACGCCGACCCCGGCCAGCTCAAGGAGGTCGCCACGGCCACCGGCGGCGCGTTCGTGCAGCAGAACGACCTCGTCACCGCGCTGCGCACCGCGGCCGGATACAAGTGACGGGACGGCACTGATGCGCAAACTCGCCACCCCTGTCGCCCTGGTCGCCGCGATCGCGGTGTTCGGCGGCCTGTTCGCCGCCACGGGCAGCCTGCTGTGGTCGCCGCTGCTCGCGGCGGCGGCCGCGGTCGGGCTCTACCTGATGCTCGACGGCCGCACGGCGGCGCAGATCCGCGACGACGAGTACGCCGACGACGCCGACGCCAAGGTCGAAGCGGCCGTGGAGACCGCCCGCAAGATCCGCAAGCTGAGCAAGGACGTGCACTCGCCCACGGTGCGCCATCTGCTCCAGCAGTCCGCCGACTACGTGCCCGAACTGTTGACCCGGGTGAAGGCGGCCGCGCCGAACACGCTCTACTCCAGCGCCAGCGCGCTCGGCGCGCACCTGCAGAGCCTGCTCGGCGTGGTCTCCCAGTACCTGGACATCCAGCGCAACCCGACCTTCTACCACGACCCGGCGGCGCTGCTGTCCGGCGGCGAGGCCGCGGTGCAGCGGTTCACCGACTTCACCATCGACAGCCTGCGGCTGGTCAACCAGGGCGACCTCGCGCAGTACCAGGCGAACCTGGAGACCGTGGCCCCGCCGAAGCTTCCCCAGCTGGGATAGGAGAGCACCGAAGTGAGAATGCCGAGCCCCCGATTCCTCATCGGGCTCGTTCTGGTCCTGGTGGTCTGCGTGGCCACCGCGTACGTGCTGACCCAGCGCGGCGAGGACGAGCCGGGCGGATCCACCACCGCCCAACCCGTCACCGTCACCTGTCTGGGCGGCTCGGAGAAGACCGAGCTGATGGCCGACCCCGAGATCCGCCAGCTGCTCAAGGACAGATACGGCCTGACCGTCGTCTACAACCCGCTCGGGTCCTACGACCAGGTCCAGCTGTCCGCCGACGAGCTGGCCAAGCGCAAGGCCGACTGCCTGTGGCCCTCCAGCGCCAGCGCGCAGAGCGTCTTCGAGAGCCTGCACGCCGGGGCATATCCGCAGTACCGGGCCGAGACTGTGCTGCAGTCCCCCGAGGTGATCTACGCCGGGCCGCAGGGCACCGACGCGCTGGTCAAGGCGGGCATCGTCAGCAAGCGCGGCGACCGCTACTTCATCGTCGACATGAAGAAGCTGCTGCTGGAGCACGTGCTCAAGCACAGGACCTGGGAGTCGCTGGGCGCGGCCGACCTGCGCGGCCCGATCGCGGTGAACAGCACCGACGCGGCCAAGTCCAACAGCGGCTTCACCCTGGCCCAGCTTCAGCTCAACATCATCGCCACCGACGACGTGTTCTCCGCCCCGAGCCTGGCCCAGGCCAAGAAGGCACTGACCACGGTACGAGCCGTCTACGACGCGCAGGGCCTACAGGCGGCGGGCTCCGACGCCGGGTTCCGGCAGTGGCTGACGCAGGGCGCGGAGTTCCACGCCCCGCTGTACGCCGGCTACGAGAACCAGCTGATCCAGCTCGTGGTCCAACTGGGCCCCGACAGTGCCGGCCTGCTCAAGGACGTACGCGTGCTCTACCCCGACCCGACCATCTACAGCGACCACCCGATCCTGGCGCTGAACGACAACGCGATCCGCTTCCTGGACGCCATGAAGGACCCGCAGATCCAGGGCATCGCCTGGCGCAAGTACGGCCTGCGCTCAGGCGTCCAGGTCGGCCTGAGCAAGGCCTCGGACTTCCCGACGCTGCCGCTGGCCGAGCAGATCCGCACCACCACCCCGCCCAACGCCGAGGTCACGCTGGCACTGCTCGCCTGCGTACGCGACGCGAGCAAGTGCTGAAAGAAGGATGACGATGACCGAGTTGCAGATCGACTTCGGCAACATCACCGGCACCTCGCCGGAGCCGACAGGCAGCGCCGACAAGGCCCTGGCCGCCGTCGCCCACGCGGGCGACCCCCGGCAGCTCGTCTGCGCGGACCTGCTCACCCCGGCCCAGCGCGAGCAGGCGCTGTCGCTGGCCAAGCAGACCTACCCGCAGATGCTGGCCGACACCGACAAGCTCGCCAACTTCGGCAACGGCGCGATCGACCAGGTCAACACCCAGGTGCAGCGCATCTTCCGCGAGGTCGGCCCGGTCAAGATCCCGGAGCTGACCCAGATCATGCACGACATCAACGACCGGATGCGCGACTTCCGCCGCAAGTACGACCCGGCCGACCCCAAGGTCCGCGAGACGTTCGACAAGTTCATGGACTCGATCAAGGGCATCTTCCGCAAGGGACGTGACCTGGTCGAGATGCTGTTCGAGGAGGCCCGCTCGGTCGAGCAGCAGCTCGACCGAATCGCCGGCACGCTGGTCGAGAAGCAGCAGCAGCTCAAGCGCAACGTGGTGCTCTGCGACGAGCTGTACAAGGCCAACGAGGCCGCGATCGGGCAGCTCGTCGGCGTCATCGCGGTGATGGAGCAGGTCCGCGACCTGGCCCTGGCCGAGGCGAAGTCGATCCACATCGACCCGAACGACCTCGACAAGCGCGACAAGGAGGAGCGCCTGGCTCGGGTGACCGAGTTCATCCAGGCCATCGAGGTGCGCATCAACGAGTACCAGCAGCGGCTGTTCGTCGCCTGGTCGACCTCGCCGCAGGTGCGCAACATCCGCTCGCTGCACTACGGGCTCGGTCAGCGCCTCGCCCTGCTGGTGAACCTGACCATCCCGACGATGAAGTTGACGATCGCGCAGTGGGGGCTGCTGCTGCAGGCCAACCAGGCCGCCGCGATGCAGCAGGCGGTGGCCGACGGCGCCAACGAGGTGCTGTCCGCGTACGCCCACGCCTCCGGCACCGCCGTGCCGCAGATCGCCAAGCTCATCCAGACCCCGACGATCCGCCCCGACACCATCCTGGAGGTGGCCGCCTCGATCGACGCCCAGGCCAAGGGCATCGAGGAGGCGGTGCGCTTCGGCCAGCAGGCCCGCGCCGAGGTCGTGTCGGCGATCGTCACCGCGCAGGAGTCGATGTCGGCCAGCTCGCAGCAGCTCAGCCGCAACGTCGTCGACCTGGTGACCCGGGCCGGCAAGCCGCTGGAGCTGCCCGCCGGCCCGGCGCTGCCCGCCTCGGTCCTGGAGCAGGCCCCGGCCCTGGCGCCCCGCCAGGCGGCCTGACCCACCCGCCCACCCGGCTGGGTGGGCGGGTTTCTGCGCGAGTTGCCGGGCAATCGGGCGTATCTTGGGTTCGCTTTCCCCCGATTGCCCGGCAACTCGAACCGGGGTTCACCCCTTCACGTACGACCGTTTCTCGGCGACGCGGCCGTCGCGTACGCGGATGACGTCCACGCCGCGCACGTGGCCGGTGCCCCAGTCGTAACGCCAGCGCTGCACCACCAGGTCGCCCGAGACGGTGGACTCCTCGATGTCGAAGCGGCCCTCCAGCTGCAGGAACACCGGCAGCCAAGCCTCGCGCACCTCGTCGCGGCCCTCGAACCTACGACCGTCCGGCGCCGGGTCCGTGCTCTCGAACACGACGTCGTGCGTACACAGGTCCAGTGCCGCCTCGATGTCGTGACCGTTCCACGCCGCGTTGAAGGCGTCCATCAAGCCGAGCGCGTCCATGCTCCGACCTCTTCACGTGGTTGACGTGCGCAGATAATCGTTTGCCCGCGAATCTAGGGTAGGCCTCATGGAGCCGATCACCGTTCCCGCCATCCGCGCGTCCTTCGTCAACTGCACCAAAGGCGAAGCCCAGCGCATGGCCGTGCCGAAGGATCTGGCCACCCGGCCCTGGGACGACCTCGACTACCTGGGCTGGCGCGACCCGGCCGCGGAGGATCGCGCGTACCTGGTCTTCCCGTCCGGCACGGGCCTGGTCGGGGTGGCACTGCGCGTCTCCCAGCAGGCCGGGCTCGGGCGGCGCAGCGTGTGCTCGGTGTGCCTGACCGCGCACGACGCGGACGGCGTCTCACTGATGACCGCACGCCTGGCCGGACCCAGCGGGCGGCAGGGCAACTCGGTGGGGCTCTACCTGTGCGCCGACCTGGCCTGCTCGCTCTATATTCGCGGCAAGAAGGACGCCGGACGGCGCATCGAGGAGACCCTCACCCTCCCCGAGAAGGTCGACCGCACCACGAGCAACCTCGCCGCCTTCCTACAGCGGGTCGCGGCCTGATCTTCCCGCCAGATCGCCGTGCAGTTTCGGGGAAACTGCACGAATCTTGGCCGCCATTCCTGCACTTTCCCCGAAACTGCCTCTAGCGTCCGCCGCCCGCCAGCTCGTGTGACATGACTCGGCGCATGGCCGCGACCACGACCTGCGGCTCGAACCTCGCGGCGGCCGTGGCCTCCGCCTGGAACAGCGCGTAGGCCATACGCTCCGGCGGGGCGCTGCGCAGCACCGCGATCAGCCATGCCTCCAGCAGGGTCGGATCGTCGGGCAGCACTAGCGCGGCCGGGTCCGGCAGCTGAACGCTAGGCTGCGCGGGCAGCGGATCCCCGGCCGAGGCGTAGCGGCCGGGCGGCAGCCCGACCCGGTACGGGTGCACACAGGTCGGCACCCCGGTCGACACGTCGGCGCGCCAGCCCAGCCGAGGCTGATAGCTGCTCTCCGGACCGGGACGCGGCGCCACATCGAAGGCGCCATAGCGCAGCGACTGCGCCGGGCAGACCGCACACGTCGCGGCCAGCACCTCCTCGGGCGGCACGTACACCTCCTCGGACGCCATCCCGGCAGCCTAGAGCAGCAGGCGTTCGCCGGAGGCGAGGAACTCCCGGCCGTACTCCTCGTGCCCGTGGCGCATCAGGTACAGCCCGGATGACACCCGCTCGACGAAGCCCCACTCCCAGATCCGCTGCGCGTCGACACCGGTCGCCGCCGCGAGCCGCGCGCAGTAGCCGCGCAGCAGCCCGACCGGGTCGGCGGCGGTCAGCACCTCTGCGGTCCACTCGCGGATGACCACCCCCAGGTCGTACGCCGGGTCGTCGACGAACCCGTCCGGATCCACCAGGACGTAACCGCACTCCGCCCCCGCCCGTGGCGACGGCACCGCCAGCACGTTGCCCGGATGCGGATCACCGTGACAGACCACCGACCGGTCCGGGTCGAACGCCTCCGCCCGGCGTCGGGCATACCTCAGCGCCCGCTCGACCAGCTCTTGCGAGCATGGCCGCCCGAGTTCCGACCACAGCACGGTGATCAGCTCGATCAGCCCGCTCGCCTTGTCCTCCCCGGGCGCCACCACCGCACTTTCCGGAAGGGGCGTGCGCCACGCCTGCGACAGGACCGTCGCGGACAGGTCGAGCACCTGCGCCACCGGCAGCCCCGCCGCGGACAGGGGCGCGCCCAGCGGCTCCAGCAGCAGCGCGCCACGAGCCAGGTCGTGCGCGTACAGGCGGGCATAGCCGTGGCCGTCGGCCGCGAGCAGCGTCTTGACCTGCGCGTCCACGTCGGGTCCGGGTGGGGAGACCTTCAGCACCGCGTCGCCGCCATCACCGGTGCGCACCCGGGCCACGTAGGCGAGCGAGCCGCCGTCCAGCGCCCCGCCCAGCGTCAAGGACCACGTGCCGCACAGGTGCAGCACGTCGTCGGGTAGCCGGTCCAGCCAGCGACGGCCCTCGGCGCCCTTGCTGCGCGCGGTGCGCTGCACCCGTTCCGGAAGGTCGATCACGAGGGTCAGGCTCGCACGGTGCGACCGCCGTACGCCAGCCGATTGCCGCAGGTGCGGGCCGGTACGGCACGATGGCTCCATGGCCAGCAACCGCCCACAGTCCGCCAAGCCCTGTCCGTGCGGATACGGCCCGCCGTACCCGGAGTGCTGTGGCCGCTGGCACCAATCCACCGATCCTGCCCCCACCGCCGAACTACTGATGCGCTCGCGCTACACCGCTTTCGCGGTGGGCGACGCCGCGTACCTGCTGCGCACCTGGCACCCCCGCACCCGCCCGCGCACCCTGGACCTGTCCGACAGCCCGCGATACACCCGCCTCGAAGTGCTCGAAACCACCGGCGGCAGCATGTTCGAGACCGAGGGCCGGGTCCGCTTCGCCGCCCACTACCTCGACGGCGACCGCCCCGGCGTCCTGCGCGAGCACAGCACCTTCGTCCGCGAGCACGGCCACTGGCTCTACGTCGGCCCGGTCTGACGGCCCCTGGTCCGCCGGACCCGCAGCGCCCGGTCCACGAGCTCGTCCACCGCGAGGTCGTCCATGGGCGGCGTGCCGTCCGCGCCACAACACGGCGGCTTCGTGCGCTCACCCGCGGGCACAGTGACGCCGGCCAGCTCGTACAGGGCCGCATACACGTCCCGATCCCGCAGCTTGTACTCCGGGCCGGGTCTGGAGGATTGCCGAATGTCGTTACCCTGCGGCCATGATGCTGGGGGACGGGGCGGCGCCGATCGAGCCGGAGCCGGACGAGCCTGAACCGGACGAGCCTGAACGGCCGCGACGCCCGTGGCTGCCTCGACGCGCGCTGCACGCTCTCGCCGCCGTGACCATGGCGACCTTCTTCGGATGCATACTCGCCTTGCTGTACGCGGGCGGATCCGTGCACAACCCCCCGGCTCGGTCCTTGATTCCGGAAGGGGTCGTCCTGCTGGGTGCGCTGGTGCTGTACAGCAACGGCGTGCGAGAACCGCTGCCGATGCTGGAGCCGACCTCGACCCGGCGGAGCCGGGTGCTGTGGGTCGCGGGGATCGCCGCCGGTGCCCTACTGGTCTCGTGGCCGGTGTTCCTCGGTTTCGACCGCCCGGCCAGACCCCTCCACGGGCTCGGCAACCTGGCCTTGACCGCCGCGGCGGTGCTCGTGATCTCGGCCGTGGCCAAGCTCTGGCGGCGGTTGCCCTAGCACTTCCGGTCGATGCGCGATCAAGGTCGTCGATGCTGTGATGGGCACGTGGGGGAGGGCCGCTCCCCTCCCCCACGTGAGTCACATACCCCGTCAGTCCAGGCCGTTGCGGCCGATGACGGCGGCGTACCAGCGGGCGCTGTCCTTCAGCGTGCGGCGCTGGGTGTCGTAGTCCACGTGCACGATGCCGAAGCGCTTGCCGTACCCGTAGCCCCACTCGTAGTTGTCCAGCAGCGACCAGGCCAGATATCCGCGCACGTCGGCGCCCTCGGCCATGGCCTGGTGCACCGCGCGCAGGTGCCCGGCCAGGAACCCGACCCGGTCGGTGTCGGCGACCCGGTCCTCGACCAGGACGTCGTCGTAGGCCGCCCCGTTCTCGGTGATCATCATCGGGGTGCCGGGGTAGTCGGTCGACAGCCGGATGAGCAGCTCGTAGAAGGACGACGGGTCGACCGGCCAGTCCATCGCGGTGACGGGCAGGTCCTGGGCGACGTACTCGGCCCCCTCGGTGCCGGGGTTGGCCGGGCCACCGTCGACGCCGAGCGCGGCGCGCACCCGCGCGGGCTGGTAGTAGTTCACCCCGAGGAAGTCGATCGGGGCGGCGATGATCGCGTCGTCGCCAGGGCGGATGGCATGGTCGGCGCCGAAGCGACGGAACAGGGCGAGCATGTCGGCCGGGTACGCCCCGCGCAGCACCGGGTCGAGCCACAGCCGGTTGTGCAGGCCTTCGATGAGGTGCACCGCCGCGAGGTCGTGCGGGTCGGCCGGGTCGTCGGGGCGTACGCGGGCGAGGTTCAACGTCAGCGACACCTCACGCGCTCCCCCGGCCCGCAGCGCCTGCACCGACAACCCGTGCCCGAGCAGCAGGTGGTGCACCGCCTCGAACGCGGCTGTCGGGTCCTCCCGCCCCGGGGCGTGCACCCCGGCGGCGTAGCCGAGGAACGCCGAGCACCACGGCTCGTTCAGCGTGGTCCAGGTCGCGACCCGGTCGCCGAGCCGGGCGACCGTCGCGGCGGCAAGGTCGGCCAGGTAGTAGGCGGTGTCCCGGTTGGTCCAGCCGCCCCGGTCCTCCAGGACCTGCGGCAGGTCCCAGTGGTAGAGCGTGGCCATCGGGGCGATGCCCTTGGCCAGCAGCTCGTCGACGAGGCGGTCGTAGAAGTCCAGGCCGCGCCCGTTGACCGGGCCGGAGCCGTCCGGCTTGATCCGGGGCCAGGCGATCGAGAACCGGTACGTGCCGATGCCCAGCTCCGCCATCATCGCCACGTCGTCGCGGTAGCGGTGGTAGTGATCGCAGGCCACGTCACCCGTGTGCCCCTCGAACACCTTCCCGGGGGTACGCGCGAACGTGTCCCAGATGGACGGCGTGCGCCCGTCCTCCTGCGTCGCCCCCTCGATCTGGTACGAGGCCGTGGCCGCACCCCACCGGAAGCCCTGCGGGAACCGCAGCGCGGTGCCGACCTGGTCTGGAGCCACGGTGGTCACGACTTCACCGCTCCCTGCATGATGCCTCCGATGATGTACTTGCCGAGCAGGCCGAAGACGACCAGCAGCGGCACGGTCGCGATCGCCGTTCCGGTCAGCGACAGCGAGTAGTCCTGGATGTAGCCGGAAGCCAGGGTCGACAGCGCGGTCTGCACGGTCGGGTCCTCGGGGGTGAGCACGACCAGCGGCCAGAAGAAGTCGTTCCAGGCCGTCATGAACGTCAGCATCCCGAGCACCGCGGCGGCGGGCTTGCTGGCGGGCAGGATGACGTGCCAGAAGATCCGGATCGTGCTGCAGCCGTCGACCCGGGCCGCTTCCAGCAGTTCGTCGGGGACGGCTTCGCGGAGGAACTGGGTCATGAAGAACACGCCGAACGCGCTGACCAGGCCGGGGGCGACGACGGCGTACATGGTGCCGGTCCACTCGATCTTGGCCATGAGCATGTAGAGCGGGATGATGCCGAGCTGGTTCGGGATCATCATCGTCGCGATGATCATCACGAGCAGGGCGTTGCGTCCCTTGAACCGCAGCTTCGCGAAGGCGAACCCGGCCAGCGTCGAGAACAGCACCACACTGAAGGTGATGGAACCGGAGATGATCGCCGAGTTGGCCAGGGCCTTGAAGAACGGGACGGTGCCGAAGGCCCGTTCGAGGTTGGCCATCAGGTTGCCGCCGATGCCGAGCGGCGGCGGCACCTGGCCGAGGATGCCGTTGTCGTGCGAGGCGACGACCAGCGACCAGTAGAGCGGGAACGCCGAGAACAGGGCCAGCCCGGCGAGCGCGAGATAGGTCAGCTTCCCCGGGCGCCGGTCGGCCGTGAAGATTCGGCGCCGACGCGTGCGGACCTGCGGTTCGGCCTGCTCAGCCGAGCCGGGGCGGGTCAGGGTGGTGGATGTCATCGCGAGCTCCGCACTCGGCTGGTCAGGAAGTAGTTGATCGCGGCGACGATCACGATGATGAAGAACATGACCCAGGCCGCGGTCGAGGCGTAGCCGAAGTCGAACCGCGAGAACCCGACCTCGTAGAGGTACAGCGACAGGGTCTGGAACTGCCGGTCGGAACCGCCGGTGACGCTCGCCCCGCCGAACAGCAGCGGTTCCGCGAGGACCTGCATGCCGCCGATCGTCGAGATGATGACGGTGAAGATGATGGTCGGCCGGATGGCCGGAACGGTGATCCGCGTCAGCTGTTGGAAGCTGGAGGCGCCGTCGAGTGAGGCGGCGTCGTAGAGGTCCTTGGAGACGGCCTGCATCGCGGCGAGGTAGATCAGCGCGTTGTAGCCGGTCCAGCGCCAGATGATCATCACGGAGACGGCGATCTGGGAGCTGGCGGTTCCGGCCTGCCAGTCGATGCGACCGAGCCCGAACACGTCCAGCAGCCAGTTGACCAGGCCGTAGTCCTTGCCGAAGATCTGGCCGAAGATGATCGCGACGGCCGCCACCGAGGTGATGTTCGGCAGCAGGGCGGTCATCCGCCAGAACGTGGGGGCGCGCAGGCGCTGGTTGAGCACGTGCGCCAGGACGAGCGCCATGAGCAGCTGGGGAACGGTGGACATCACCCAGATCTGGGCGGTGTTGCGCAGCGCGTTCCAGAAGTACTCGTCGGCGAACAGGTCCTTGTAGTTCTGGATCCCCACGAACGTGTGGGTCTCCGACAGCAGGCTCCACTCGTGCAGCGACACCCACGCCGTGTAGATGAGCGGGAACACCCCGAACGCGGCGAACAGCAGGAAGAACGGGGCGACGTACAGGTACGGCGAACCCTTGGTGTCGAGGCGGTAGAACAGGTTCTTCATCGGCCCGGTCCTCTCTCAGGGAAGTGAGGCCGGGTCCGGCCGAGCGACGCGACCGGACCCGGCCCCGGTCTCACAGCAGCGCCTTGACGTCCTTGAGGGACTGGGTCCAGGCCTCGTCCGGCTTCTGCTTGCCCTGCTCGACACGGGTCAGACCGTTCTGGATCGCGGTGTTGATGTCACCGGACTTCGGACCCATGTACTGCGGCACCATCGTGTTCACCGACTGCGAGAAG
>NZ_JAHRCY010000022.1:77509-127813 GCF_019083965.1 Catellatospora tritici | reverse complement strand
ACCGGCTGCTCGGGCGACTGCACCGCGCCGAGCGCCCCGGTGCTGTCCTCGACCGGCAAGTCCGACACCACGGTCAGCCTCTCCTGGACGGCGTCGACGGACAACGTCGGGGTGACCGGGTATGAGGTGTTCCGGGGTTCGACCCTGGTCGGCAGCCCCACGGGCACTTCGTTCACGGACACGGGGCTGGCGGCGTCGACGGCGTACTCGTACACGGTGAAGGCTCGTGACGCGGCGGGCAACCGGTCGGTGGCGAGCAATGCGGTGTCGGTGACCACGGACGCGGCGCCGCAGCCGCCGACGGGTCTGGTGCTGGACAACTTCGACGGCACGCCCGCGTATCCGTCATCCACGCAGAACGACCTGGGTAAGTGGACCGGGGCCAACTGTTTCCTCGACGGCGGCGGTTCGGGTGTCGTCACGGGTGGGGCGTTGAGTCTGCGCTACAACAACTGTGGCTGGTTCGGGTCGGATGTCGGGGTGGATCTGAGCTCGTACACCTATCTGGTGGTGCGGGTGAAGGGTGCCGCGGGCGGCGAGCAGACTCATTTCAACCTGGGTCTGGGTGGTGCGACGAAGGTGTTCGGGGACTTCACCCTGGATGGTGGCGCGCATCCGGTGATCACGACGTCGTATCAGGACATCAGGATCCCGATGGTCGCCAACGGGATCAACCGTAACTCGCCGTCCCAGCTGGCCATGGGCTTCTGGTACGGCGGCAACTCCACCATCATCATCGATCACATCACCTTCCAGTAGCAGTCCGGCCGCCTGGCCGGGTGCTACCCGGTCAGGCGGCCTCCCTCCCCGACAGGAAGGCACCATGACCATCCGCTCCCTGCGGCTGTTGACCGCGACAGCACTGCTGGCCGCACTGGGCGCCGTGGCGATCGACGCCGCGCCCGCCCAGGCCGCCACCGTCACCTACCAGGCCGATCTCGCCACCGCGTTCGCCAACCCCGAACGCGGCTTCCACAACCGGTACGAGATCATCAACGACCCGGCGGTCAACGACTACGTCAACGCCGCCACCATCCCCGGGTTCAACCCCGACCTGCTCGACCGCACCTTCGCCCGTGCCAAGGCCGACGGCGACACCATCGTGCACAGCTACGTGCACCTGGACAAGTACAAGACCGAGGCCCTGCCGCAGGCGCTGCTGAACAACCTCACCTCCGGCCTCGCCGCCGTCCGCGCTGCCGGTATGAAGATCGTGCTGCGCCCGGCCTACACCTGGGACGGGTACGCCAGCGTCGCCGAGTCGCAGATCCTGGCCCACATCGCCCAGATCAACGCGGTCGTCTCCGCCAACGCCGATGTCGTCCTGCACCTGGAGACCGGCTACCTCGGCGCGTGGGGCGAGTGGCACACCGGCACCCTCACGAACTCGTCCTCGGTCGAGGAGGCCCCGGCCCGGTACCGGATCGTCAAGAAGATCGCCGACACCACCCCGGCGTCGATCCCGATCGTCATGCGCTACCCGATCTACATCAAGGAGGTCACCGATCCGACCTCGTGCGTGGTGCCGGAGGGCTGCACGCTGACGCAGGCGCAGAAGGACCGCATCGGCTTCCACAACGACTGCTTCCTGGCCGACGCCAACGACATGGGCACCTACGACAATCCGTCCTGGATGGGGTGGTACTACATCGAGCAGAAGAAGCAGTGGATGTATGACCTGGCCACCTCGACCGGCACCAACAAGATGGTCGGCGGTGAGACCTGCGGCGCCGACGGCTTCAACGACGCCGCCTGCGTCAACGCCCAGGCGGAGATGAGCAAGCTCAACTTCACCGAGATCAACGAGGACTACGCGGCGGTCAACACCGACAAGTGGAAGGCGTCGAACCTGGCCGCCTCCGGCAACGACCCGGCCGAGACCTGCTTCGTACGCATCAAGCGCAAGCTCGGCTACCGGCTGCGGCTGCTCGACGCCACGTTCCCGACCAGCGTCACCCCGGGGACCAACCTGAGCTTCACCGCGCACCTCAACAACGACGGCTGGTCCGGCCTGATCAAGAACCGGCCCGTCTACCTCGTGCTGCAGAACGCGACCAACCGGTACAACCTGCCGCTGGCGTCGGTCGATCCCAGGACCTGGCCGGCCGGGGCGAGCACGGTCACCGCCAGCGTCGCGGTGCCCGGCAACGCCGCGTCGGGGACCTACAAG
This sequence comes from Catellatospora tritici, assembly GCF_019083965.1. Lineage (GTDB taxonomy): Bacteria > Actinomycetota > Actinomycetes > Mycobacteriales > Micromonosporaceae > Catellatospora > Catellatospora tritici. The sequence goes on along the minus strand of NZ_JAHRCY010000022.1, from coordinate 125,643 downwards.
CTGGCACTGTGGCTGCCCGACCCGACCACCGCGCTGCAGTCGCGCCCCGAGTACTCGGTGCGCCTGGCCAACACCGGCACCTGGGACGCCACCAACGGCTACAACGTCCTATCCACCGCCGTCACCGTGGGCACCTGCACGGGCGACTGCACGGCACCGTCGGTGCCGTCGGGTCTGACCGTGACCGGGGTGACGAACACGAGTGTGTCGCTGTCCTGGTCACCCTCGACCGACAACGTGGGCGTCACCGGCTACCAGGTGCTGCGCGACGGAGCGCAGGTCGCGACAGCGACCGGTACCTCGTTCACCGACACCGGCCGCAGTCCGGGCAACACCTACCAGTACGCGGTCCGGGCCGTGGACGCGGCGGGCAACGTGTCGGCGTCGTCGGCGACCGTCTCGGCGACCACGACCGGCTGCTCGGGCGACTGCACCGCGCCGAGCGCCCCGGTGCTGTCCTCGACCGGCAAGTCCGACACCACGGTCAGCCTCTCCTGGACGGCGTCGACGGACAACGTCGGGGTGACCGGGTATGAGGTGTTCCGGGGTTCGACCCTGGTCGGCAGCCCCACGGGCACTTCGTTCACGGACACGGGGCTGGCGGCGTCGACGGCGTACTCGTACACGGTGAAGGCTCGTGACGCGGCGGGCAACCGGTCGGTGGCGAGCAATGCGGTGTCGGTGACCACGGACGCGGCGCCGCAGCCGCCGACGGGTCTGGTGCTGGACAACTTCGACGGCACGCCCGCGTATCCGTCATCCACGCAGAACGACCTGGGTAAGTGGACCGGGGCCAACTGTTTCCTCGACGGCGGCGGTTCGGGTGTCGTCACGGGTGGGGCGTTGAGTCTGCGCTACAACAACTGTGGCTGGTTCGGGTCGGATGTCGGGGTGGATCTGAGCTCGTACACCTATCTGGTGGTGCGGGTGAAGGGTGCCGCGGGCGGCGAGCAGACTCATTTCAACCTGGGTCTGGGTGGTGCGACGAAGGTGTTCGGGGACTTCACCCTGGATGGTGGCGCGCATCCGGTGATCACGACGTCGTATCAGGACATCAGGATCCCGATGGTCGCCAACGGGATCAACCGTAACTCGCCGTCCCAGCTGGCCATGGGCTTCTGGTACGGCGGCAACTCCACCATCACCATCGACCACATCACCTTCCAGTGATCGACTGACGGGAGAGCCTGCCAGGGCGTTCCGACGAGAGCGAAGCGCCCTGGCAGGCCAAAGAGCGGCCATTGATCTTCTGCCGGCTGGCGGTCACGTCGCCGGCACCGACAGTTGGAAGACCGACCAGCCGTCCACCGGCTGGAAGCCGAGCCTTGTGTTGACCGCCCGCATGTGCGTGTTCTCCTCGGCGTTCCACGCGTCTATGACGTGCAGCGCCGGCTCATGTGCCCGTGTGTAGGAATGGTTGGCCGACTTCACGATCAGCCCGAGACGCCGTCCCCGGTGGGCCGGCTCGACGATCGTGACCCGCTGCCGCGCGTGAGTGTCGTCGTCGGCTTCGAACGACAGCTTGGTGCGGGCGACGATCTGACCGGTCGCGTCGTGCCGGGCCGCCGTCGAGTACCAGCGGTGGCCGCGACCCAGCTGGGCCGCCTCCTGGCCGCGTAGCCGGTCGGCGTCGTACGACGCCTGCTCGACCGCCAGGTCACCGGTGGGGGCGTCGAGCATGAGCCGGCTCTGCAGCGCGGCGACGTCGTCGATGATCTCTTCGGGTACCGCGTCGCGCCACTGCACCAGCGAGTACCCGGCCGCATGGGTCCACGCCTCGGCGACCGCCGCCTCGTTCACCGATCGGTCGGGGATTCGGCACCGGGACCTGATGCTGGTCACGCCGGGCTGGTGACCGCGGTGGGTGAGGCAGCGGTAGCCGGCCTCGTCGCGGGCAGCGCCGCCGGGCAGTGCGCGAACCGTCTGGATCTCGATCAGGCTCCGGTGGTGCCGTCGGGCGGCCGCGTAGACGTCCTCCAGCAGCCTGGTGCCGATGCCGCGGCGCCGGTGCTGCGGGTGCACGATCAGGTCCAGGTGGACCAGGCTCAGGTTCTCCGCCTGGGGCAGCAGGTACGACGCGGCACCGACCACCCGGCCGCCATCCCAGGCCAGCATCGCCTCTTCGGTCGAGGCGAACCAAGGGTGCTCGAACCGGGTGGTGTGCTCCTGTCGGCTGGGGGTGGGAAAGTCGGGCAGGTCGTGGCGGGTGACCGCGACCATCAGGTCGTACCACTGGCCCATCGCCACGGAGTCGGCCGGATCGAGCTGTGTGATGGTCATGCCGCATAGTCCGGCGGGCGTGACCGATTGGCAATTGAATTACCTCACCATGACGACACGTCAATGCGGCGGCAGGTGCTGCCCGCCCGACTCCGGTGGTCAGTTCAGCGCGACGGTGAGCAGTTCGTTGAGCACCGCCATGTTCGTGGCCTCGGAGTCGCTGAGCACCACGATCCGGCGGTTCGAGGCGGGCAGGCAGGCCGCGAACGAGCGGAAGCCGGAGTTCCCGCCGGTGTGATGGAACCAGGCCTCGTCCCCGAACGAGCCGAGGAAGCAGCCGTATCCGTATCCGCGTGAGTCCGGTTCCTGGCCGGTCGCGGCGTGCTCGGTCAGCATCAGGTCGCGGTGCCGGGCGTCCAGCAGCCGCCCGGTCCGCAGGCCGTCGAGCCAACGGAGCAGGTCGCCGGTGGTGGACCAGATGTCGCCCGCGCCCATCCCGACGACGTCCAGCTCGTAGGAGGGCAGCGGTTCGCCGTCGGCGCCGTGGCCGCGCGCGACGGCGGGCCGGTCGCCGGGCGATCCGGCGAAAGTGTCGGCCAACCCCAGCGGCCCGAAGATCTCCTGGGCGAGCACGTCGCGGTACGGCCGGTCGGCGGCTCGCGCCACCACGTGCGCCAGCAGGACGTACCCCGGACTGCTGTAGTGCCAGCCGTCGCCGGCGGCGAACATCGGCTCCACCTGGCGGAACGCCGCCAGCAGCTCGGCCGGTGGCACCGGCCGGAACAGATCGATCATCGGGTACTCGTCCCAGTGCCCGAGCCCAGATGTGTGCGCGAGCAGGTGGTGCAGCGTGATGCCGTCCCAGGACGGCGGGCAGTCGTCGATCCAGCGGTCGACCCGGTTGTCCAGGCGCAGCAGGCCGCGCTGCGCCAGCAGGAGCACTGCCACGGCGGTGAACTGCTTGCTCACTGATGCGATCTGGAAGCGGGTGCGGGACGTGTGGCCCGCGGCGACGACGTCGGCGAGCACCGCATCATCCTTCATGGCCAGCAGCGTGCCCCGGACCTCCGGCATGACCGACATCGTTGGACCCTAGACCGCGGGCCGTTCCTCCGCCACTCGACGGCGAGGACGGGACACCGCCACAGTTCGGCCGGATCGGCGAACCCGGTGGTGCGGAATCAGGCGTCCCCGGCGGCGCTGCCGCCGCCGGGACCTGTCGGCGGGCACTACTTCGGAAGGTGCGCGTCCACTTCGATCTCGATCTTCATCGCCGGAGAGGAGAGCCCGCACACCAGCATCGTGGCGGCCGGCCGCACGTCGCCGAAGTACCGTCGCAGCACCGGCCAGCAGGGCTCGAAGTCCGCCGCGTCGGGCAGCAGGTAGCGCACCCGCACCACGTCGGCGAAGGCGCAGCCCGCCTCGGCCAGCGCGGCACCGATGTTGCGCAGGCACTGCTCGGCCTGCTCGACCACGTCGTCGGAGATCGTCATGGTGGCGTAGTCGAAACCGGTCGTCCCGGACACGTACACGCGGTCGCCATCGACCACGGCACGGGCATAGCCGATCTGCTCCTCGAAGGTCGAGCCGCTGAGGATCGCACGTCGTTCAGTCACGCGCTGAAGGTTAGGCAACCGACTTTCGTGGGTGTGACCAGGGTCGGCCGGTTCAGTCCTCGGTCGCGACGATCCGATCAGGTGTCGTATTCGCCGTTCCACGGCGGGTAGAAGGCGAGCCCTTGGGGAACCAGCTCAGCCCGTTCGCCCACGTCGTCGGACTTGTCGAGCAGGCCCCACTTCCGGCCGTGCGCCGTGATCTCGAACAGCCGGATGCCGATGTCGCCGTAGCTCACCCCGGAGAGCTGCCCGATCAGCGTCGCCAACACGGTCGGCGCGTCGCCCGGCGCGGTGTCCGGGCGGAACTCGGTGCGCAGGTGGTTGCCGTCCTGGTCGAACAGGTGCAGGGCGACGGTGATCCGCCAGTCGCCGCCGACCCGCTCGGCGGCGGTGCAGCCGAAGAACTGACCGCCGTCGTGCCGGCCGATGTCCGCCGTCCGATAGTCCGGCTCGTAGCCAACGGGGATCACCGTCGGAAGGGTCATGGCGGGCACGATATCAGCACCTCAGGCGCGCCACTGCCCGTACGGCGGACGGCCGGGGCCGCCCACCTGGCTGGTGGGCGGCCCCGGCCGTCGTGCTACTGCTCGTTACCAGTGGAACAGGTCGGACATGGCGTCACCGAGTTTCGCCCCGACCACGCTGCCGACATAGCCGAGCACGACCGCGCCGACGGGGCCGGCGACCGCCGCTCCGACCGCGCCGAAGGCGATGCCGCAGGCGATCGAGGTGCCTTCACGGACTGCCGTGCGGACCTTCTCGCCAGGAGGCGCGTTGATCACGTCGTACACGCCGATACCGATGTCGATGACATCACCCACCGGACCGGCGTACTTGGCCACGGTGCCGAGTGCCGCCACCGCACCGCCGGTGGCGAGCATCCTGCTCGCCCCCGAGCCGCCGACCAGCCTGCTGACGTCGGCCGCCTCGTCGATGAGGCCACCTGGCGCCGCCCTCGCGGCAGCGAGCGCATCCGCGTTCGCCTGCGCCAGGCCGTTGCGACCGCGGTTGGCGGCGGCGGTGTGATCCTCAGGCCCGGGATCGATCTCGTGGATCGCCGTCTCCCAGGCCTGGACGGATCCCCGGGGACTGCCCTCTGCGCGGATAATCATCTGTGCGTTGTCGCCGTACGCGGCCATGTCCGCGGGTGTGTACCGGCCCGTCGGGTCCCAGGGGCCGGTATAGCCCGGCGGGGGCATGTTGGCGAGATTGCCGGTGATGCCGGTCTTGACGAGGTTCCCCGGAACGTCGTCGCCGTCCATGATCTGGTAGAGGACGTGCCGTCTGGGGTTGCTGTGGGCGTTGCCGTGCCCACTGGGCGCGGGCCTGGGCGCGGCCGGGTTCGGGTACAGCCGACCGTTTCTGTCCGGGATCCAGTTGGGGATCGAACCGCCGTCGTCGTCGACGCGCTCGCCGGTCGGGTCGGCGTTGCTGTTCGGGTTGTTCGCGCCGTAGCCGTAGGCGTTGAGCTGCTGCGGATCGTCGGTGGTCAGCTTCGGGTCGACGCTGATGAACCGGCCGACTTCCGGGTCGTACTGTCTGGCGCCGACCTGGGTCAGCCCGGTGTTGAGGTTCTTGGGCTTGTCCAGGAACGCCCGGTTGTCCGGCGCCGTGCTCGCCGGGCCGCGGTCCGCTCCGTAGGGAGTCGTCTGCCGCCAGGTCGGGACCTGCGCGGTGTTGTCCAGGTACAGCGCCGGGGTGCCGTGCCGGTCACTGATCACGTACGAGTACGCCGTGGTGGCCGTTCCCGTCCGCACCGCCTTGCCGCCGCCCGGCAGCGGGTAGTAGCGCACCCCGCTCTGGGTGTTGGTGCCGGTGTTGAGGGTGATCTGCTGGGTGCCGAAGTAGAGGGTGGTCTTCCCCGGGTCCTTCTGCAGCAGCAGGCTGCCGTCCGCGTCGTAGAGGAACGTGGACGGGCCGCCCGTGCCACCGGTGACGGCGGTGAGCCGGCCGGCGTCGTCCCACGTGAACGACTGGCTGCCCTGACCGGCGTTGCGGGTGAGCATGTTGCCGGCGGCGTCGTAGGTGTAGGTGGTCGATCCGGTGCTCGCGCCGGACTTGGTGGTGCCGGTCAGCGTGTGCGGCTGGCCGGCTCCGTTGCCGTTGTAGGTGAAGTCGACCGTGGTGGCGGTGCCGCCGGTGGTCGAGTGTTTCACCTGCTGCTGCCAGCCGAGCGGGTCGGCGGTCCAGGTCGTCCAGTAGGCGCTGGACGCGCCGAGCCCGTCGCCGACCATGGCCGAGCTGCCCTCGGTCGGCTGGACGGCGCAGTCGTCGGTCGCCGTCCAGGCCGCGACCAGCTGCTTCAGCTCGTCGTACCGGCTGCACTGGTCTTCGATCAGGGTGGTCGACCCCAGGCGGGTCGACTTCTGGCGCTGGACGTTGCCGCCGAGGTCGTAGTAGTAGTCCTGCTGGTCGACGGTGCTGGGTGTGGTGGCGGTACGGGTCACCAGCTGCTGTTTCAGCCAGCCGGTGGTCGGGTCCCAGGTGCTGGTGATCGCGGCCTGGTTGGTCCCTGTCCCGATGAGCGACTGGCTGACCCGGCCCCATGCGTCGTAGGTGACGCCCTGGCCGTAGCCGACCAGCCCGCCGAGCGTGTTCGGCTTGTCGAGCACGCCGGAGTAGCCGTGCAGCACGGTCTCCGCCGGCAGTCCGCCCTGTGCGGGGTAGATGTCCTTGAACGGCAGCCCGGTCGTCGTGGTGAAGACCTGGCTGAAGGTGTAGGTGCCGGCCAGCCCGCCCTCGACCGAGGGAATGGTGGTGGTGGCACCGGTCGACTGGCCGAAGATGTTGAAGTTGTTCTGCTGGACGGTGTAGGCGTTGCCGCCCCAGTACGCCGTGGACGAGGTCTGCTTGCCCTTGGCGTAGGACATGTTCGCGATCGCGCCGTCTGAGTTGTCGTACACCCAGCTTGCGATCTTGTTGGAACTGCTCTGCTGGGCGACGGTCGACGTGTGCGCCGCGATCTTGCGGTTCAACGCGTCGTAGACCGTCGAGACGGTCTTGGTCAGCGAGTTGGTGCTCTGCTTGATGTTGCCGTTGCCGTCGTACAGGATGCCGGTCGTCGCGCCGCCGTCCGGGTCGGTCTTGCTGGTGACCTGGCCCAACAGGTTGTAGTTGAAGGTCCAGGTGCGGGGGCCGGGCGCCGTGATGCTCGACTGGTTGCCCTGCGCGTCGAACCCGTAGTCGACGGTGTAGGCCGTGCCGCCGTTGACCGAGAACTTGTCGGTGAAGACGTCGAACGGGATGTTCAGGGTCGGCCGCACGCTGTAGCGGCTCATCGCGATCTGCCGGCCGAGCGCGTCGGTGACAGACTGCTGCACCGTCCCGCCGACCGGCGGGATGATGGTGGTCCGGTCGCCGTTGTACACGGTGACGGTCCGGGAGACGAACGTGTTGTTCTTCTCCACGTCCTCGTAGACCACGCGTCCCAGGCCGTCGTAGGTGAAGGCGGTCTGGTTGGGCAGCTGCGGGGGTGGGGTCACCGCGGTGGGTGCGATCAGCGACATGGCGGGTGTGGTGTTCGGATCCCACCAGCCGTTGTCCTTGCGCCGGACCCAGCCGCGGCTGTCGTAGTACGTGTCCTCGACCAGCCGCCCACCCTGCGGAGTCATCTTCTGTGTCTGCCGGGTGCGCAGCAGCGCGTCGTAGATCAGCGTGGAGGTGATGTACCCGGATGAGTCGTTGAGCTGCTGTGACGTCGTCGCGCTGAGGCCGTTGTTCAGCACCTGGTAGGTGAACTTGAAGTTGGCCGGCGTCGTGGTGGTCCGGTTGTTGAGCCAGACGCCGGTCAGCCGCCCGAGCGCGTCGTAGCGCTGGGTGGTGACGACGTTGTTGATGTCGGTCGCCGTCAGCGTCAGACCGCGCAGCGGGCTGAGGGTGCTGGTGGCGGTGTGCGACAGCGGCTTGCCGACCGACTTGGCGGTGACCAGGCCCACCGAGTTGACGGTGAAGCCGTACGTGGTGCGGTTGCCGTTGCCGTCGTACTCGTCGGTCATCCGGCCGACGGTGTCGTACGCGGAGCGCTTGGTGGTCTGCCACTCGTAGGCGCCGGCGGTGTAGGTGACCGCCTTGCGCTCCATCGTGACGTCACCCTTGCTGACCGAGGTCTGCGGGAAGGTGAGCGACCAGGCCGGATCGTCGTAGTAGGTACGGGTCGAGGAGATGACCTGGCTGGGCCGGCTGACCGAGGTGGGCGCGGTCAGCGTGTTGAGGCTGCCGGGCACGGTCGGATTCGCCCCGAGCGCGAAACCGCCGCACGCCGCCCCGGTGGTCTCGCTCTCCGCGCTGAGCCCGACCAAATTCTTGGCCGTGTTGACCGGGGCGTAGGTGTGGACGGTGCACTTGTCGAACGCGGCGTTGACCGGGATCGAGTAGCTGTACACCGCCTTCGTCACGCCGAAGGTGGCCGAGGCCGTGCTGTCGTCGTACGACGTGGTCGTCGCACTGGTCCGCCAGGTGGTGGCCCCCGGGCCGGTGACCGCCTGCCGGGTGTACTCCAGCACCGTCGCGACCCGCTTGGCGGTCAGCGCGGGCAGGCCGGTCCGGCTGCGCGTCGCCGAGGCACCCGACACCCAGTACGACGAGATGCTGGAACTGTCGACCGCACCGCCGTCACCGAGGTAGGAGGTGGTCTCCAGGGTCTTGCCGGCCAGCTCGTCGTGGTCCTCGTGCACGCCGCCCTGCGAGTCGGTCACGTTGACGACGGTGGTGTTGTTGTTCTTGGACATGCCCCGGTAGTAGGTGGTCTCCGACAGCGTCTGCCGGTCGTTGACCCCGTCACCGTTGCGCGTCTGCACCCTGCCGTAACCGCGGAACTGGCCGTACGTACGGTCCTTGGCCTTGACCAGCTCGTTGTCGTCGAAGTGCCAGGCGGCGCCACCGAGATAGCTGTACGAGGTCGACAGCGACGGTGCCCCGCCGGTCGGATCGGTCGCCGTCACCTTCGTCACGGCGTACTTGTGGAACCAGTCCTTGATCGGATCCGTGTAGCCAGCCGGGGTCCACGAGACCGGGTAGCAGGACGAGGTGTTGGTGGCCGCGTTGATCGTCACCGGCGCGGTGCACGGATTCGGCAGCCCGTACGAGACCGTGGTCACCGACCCGGTCTCCGAGGTGACGCTCTGGATGCGGTACTTGTAGAACGCGGGCAGGCCGTCGGTGACGGTGTCCACCCGGTTCTGCAGCTGGATGCTGCCGAACTGGATCGGCGGCGCGGTCACCGCGCCGGTCGCACCGGCCGACGTGTCGTGGCCGGTCCGGGTGATCGAGGCCAGCCACAGCGTGGGCGAGGTGCCGTCGCCTGTCGGCGGGATGGTCTGCGCCAGCGCGTACGTGTCGACCGGCTGGTAGTCGGAGGTGGTGGTCGAGTACTGCTGGGTGACGACCGACGTGAGCCGGACCGTGGAGAAGAACGCCGGGCCCTGCGAGTTGCAGGTGGCGCCGGAAGCGCAGACCAGGTCGAACGGCACGTCCGGCCAGTTGGCCTTGTTGGAGCTGCTCAGCGGCGAGCAGGTGCCGACCAGGCAGCGCTCGGCGGTGTTGAACTTCACCCGGTTGGGCACGGTGCCGTAGGCGTTGCCGTCGGTGAAGCCGTAGTCGATGTGGTCCAGGTGGCTGTTGCGCACGTAGGACGTCATCGTGGCGCCCTTGTTGCGGCCGTAGAAGTTCGTGTACTGCTGGTAGTAGTACGACATCGCGTTGCCGTGGACGTCGACCACGTAGTCGAGGTTCCACTTGTAGGCCATCGTGCACCACGACGAGCTGAAGCCCGAGGAGTTGTAGCAGGGGCCGCCCGAGTGCGGCGAGTAGACCGGCTCGGAGTCCGTCGAGTTGGTGAGGGCCTTGCCCGAGGTCCAGCCAGGCAGCTTGTTGCGGCCGAAGTAGTAGACGGTGCCGTTGCGCGAGGTCACGGTCCAGTAGTCGGTGTTGTAGGTGCCCGAACCGTTGTTGGAGTTCGTCACGTGCGCGATGACGGACCCGTCGTCCTTCTCCGGCTTCCACACCGACGCGGTGGCGTCCCAGACCAGCGCCGCCGACGATCCGTTCAGCGACAGGGACATGATCTTGCCGTTGTAGCACATGTCCGAGGTCTTGACCGGCGAGTCGACGCCCTCCGGCTTGTCCGAACAGGGCGTGAACGACTGCTCGATATAGGACGTCGGCGTCGACCAGCCCTCGCCGACCCACGAGGCCTGCGCCTGGGTGGACGCGGTCTGCCCGTCGATGCCGCCCGAGTCGTAGTTCAGCGCCATCTCGGCCATCAGCGCTGACTGTGCGGGCGGCACGGTCAGCGGGTAGGAGTAGGTGAACGAGCCGTTGCTGCCACCGGCGTTCCAAGTGCCGGACGGCTTGAGCTCGGTGGCCGCGTAGGTGCCGCCGGAGCCGCCGTCCGTGCCCGGGTCGGACGACGTCACTGCCAGCACCATCGTCCGCTCGCTGCCGACCAGGTCGACGTCGGCCGACACGCTGCGGCCGACCAGGTCGTTGCGGGACGAGCGCAGCGGCTGGCCGGTGCGGCAGGCGGCGACCTGCGGCGTGGTCAGCGCGCAGGCCGGCAGCCGCACCAGGCGCAACCGGGACGCGTAGTTGCCGCCGTAGGCCTCGGCGAAGGCGCTGTAGTCCAAGCCCACCCGCATCGCGGCGCCGCCCGCGGCCTTGGTGGACACCGAGAACACCACCCCGCTCACACCCGCGGCACGGGTCTTGACCTGGTCGGCGATGGCGATGGCGACCTCGGTGGGCGAGGTGGCGCCCCAGTCGCGTACGGCATGCGACTGCAGCCAGACGGGGGTATGGGCGCCACGGGTCTTCGTGCCGAGCTGCTGTCCGCCCGTGCTGGGCGCGAGCGTGACAGATTCAGATGAGGCCTCGGGGAACCGCGGCTTCGCCGGCTGGTAGTTGCCGGCCGCCCGGTCGGGCTTCGGGCCGGGGAATCGGGGGGCCACCTCGGTGACCTGGGCGACGCGCGGACCTGCGTCCGGCGCGGGCGGAGCGGTCATCTTCGGTGACCCGGGTGGGGCGGCAACCACAACGCTGGGTCCGGAGATCCAGGTGAACGCGGCGGTCATTGCCGCGATCACGGCCAGCCTCCGTTGTCGGCGTCTTGATCGGACGACGAGCATGGCACTCCTCAGGTCGCATCCTCGGCTCAGTCGGATGAGCCGGTCGCCGCGCCAGTGCGGAAACGATCACACAATTACATTGACCGTTACCGTGCTGCTGACCCGATTGGAGGCCGTGAGATAACAGCTGTACAACAATCGGCCGTCCACTATGGACTTATGGCATGCATGGTTTTCGAAGTCACTTTGGGTGGCGGCAGCCTGGCGGGTCGACCTCGACCGGTGTTGCGGCTGAGGTCGACGCGGGTGCCCAGGCCGATTACCAGTTGGCCTGGGCCGGGGCGGGCGGGAGGGCTACGCCGGGCTGCTTGATCACATACACGACGCCACCGCTGGTCTTCAGCCATGCCGCCTCGAACTGGGTGCGCCCGACGGTCTTACGGACGGCCGCGTCGGTGGCGGAGGCGGGATCGTTCAAAATCGGCTGGCCGGTCGCGGAGAAGCCGACCAGCACCAGCAGGTGCCCGTTGGTCGAGTAGGAAAGGCCTGGAATCTCGTTCTTGCCGAACGACAGCGAGAAGACCAGCGGAATGCCGGCGGCGATGAACTTCTCCGCCTCGTTCAGCGAGCGCAGCCGCGTGACGAAACCGTCCAGGCCGAATCGACCCGCGTACGCGGTGTTGAACGGCCAGTTGCCGGTGCCGTTGTAGTTCAGGTCGTAGGTGTTGCGGGCGGCATGATCGACCCACGGGTCGGCGTAGCCCGGGTTCACCCACGCGTAGTCTGCGGGAGTGGGGCCGGTGCCCCAGAATGCGACGACCATCGACGTCGAAGTCGGGCTGCACCACGCCTCACCGCCGCCGTTGTACTGCGGGTACTGTCCCGCGTGGATTTCCTGTGAGTACTGCGGCACGTTGAGCGTGATGCCCTGCGCGGCCGACGGCGTCGTGGCCGTACCGGCCCCGGACACGGCGGAGGCGACCACGCCGACGCTGTGCACCACCGGCGTGAGCGAGCCACCGGCCGGCCGGTACAGGGTCACCCGGACCTGCCAGCTGGTCAGCTCCCGACCCGCCGCCGCGGTCCAGGTGTCGATCGCGATACCGCCGTCGGTGTCGGTCTGCCCCGGCACGGACGTACGCTGCACACTCGTATCGTCGGCAGCCCACCGGCCCATGATCTTCCAGGCCGAAGTGTTGCCCGCGGCGGTCACGCCCCGCAGCTCCACCTGCACCCACGTGGCGCCTGACGTATCGGCCGTCCAGGACGCGATCGCCTCGGTCGCCGGGAATCCGGTGATCACCATCGGCGACGTCCAGCTCGCGTAGTCGTAGCTGGATCCAAGATACGTGAACTGACCGGCCGCGGACGTGATGCGCAAAGCGCCACCCGATGTCGCGGTGCCGAGGTGGGTACCGGTGCCGAAGTCGGCGTCCGAGCTCCAGCCCTTGTACGCGATGTTGCGCGGCCCGGGCGGCGGCGGGGGCTTCGCGGCCCATGCCGGGCCGACGACCCCGGCCAAACCGATCGAGGCACCCCCCACCAAAGCCGACCGAAGAACTGCTCTGCGTTCCATGAACCCCTCCACCTGTGATGGGAAACTTCGACACAGGGTCTCGCAACGGAGAGATCCTTCACAATGCCTGATCGGTCGGTCATCAGACCGGTGGCGGCGGCCGTCTCGGGGTACGCGAAGGCGCACGAGGCCGGGTGGCCAATGAGGAACTCGCTCAGTCCTTGGTCGCGACGATGCGGGGGCGTACGTCGTACCAGCCGGGCAGCCATTCGACGCGGCCGAACCCGGCCCGCTGGACCGCGTCGTGGTACTCGTCCTCGGTGAACAGGGTCATGACGTGTTCCTCAATCCAGTAGCGCACGTCGGCGCCGGGCTCGCCGAGCAGGTAGTGCATGGTCATGATCGAGGTGTGGCCGTCCTGCCGCGAGTAGCACATGCCGGTGAGCTGCCGGTCGCCGTCGCGGGCCACGGACGTGTGCACCGTCTCGGGGGTCCACTGGTCCGGCGTGTACCACGGCTCCAACACCAGCACGCCCCCCGGCTCCAGGTGCGCCGCCAGGCAGTCGAGGGTCTGCCGCAGTTCGGCGACCGACCGGGTGTACCCGATGGCCGAGAACAGGCAGGTGACGGCGCTGAAAGTGCGGTCGAGCCGGAAGTCGCGCATGTCGCCCGGGTGAACGGAGATTCCGGGCAACCGTCGCAGGGCCTTGCGGCGCATCGCGTCGGAGATCTCCAGTCCCTCGACGTGGTCGAACACGCCGCGCAGGTGCGCCAGGTGCAGCCCGCTGCCGCAGGCGACGTCGAGCAGGCTGTCGGCGGCGGGGTTGCGCTGGTGGATCAGCTCGGCGATGTCGTACGCCTCGGTGGCGTAGCTCTTGCCGATCGAGTTGCCGAAGACGAGGTCGTACGCTGTGGCGAGGTCATCGTCGGGCCCTGGCCGCCCGGCACCGTCCCCGGCTCGCGGCCGCGTCACGGTCAGCCCGTACTCGACCGAGGCGCAGTCCCCGGCTGTCGCGCCCGTCATCGGCGCCCGCCCGTGGCGTGCGGGCGACGTCGGCCGGGTCTGGATGACTTCACAAGTTGCTCAACCTAGCAAACCGGTTGTGGGCACGGGCCGGGATGTCATGCGGCGGCCGCCGCGGCGACCAGGAGTGCCATCTCCTCCAGGGCCGACCGGGAGAACCCTTCCCGCCGGCGGTCCGGGCTGCCGGTGGTGACGATGGTCAGCGCGAGATCCGGCGTCACGAGCACACACTGTCCGGCCCAACCGGCGGCGACACAGGTACGCACGCCGCCGTCGTCGGCGATCCACCAGAGGTAGCCGTAGGCGCGGTCCGGCGGGGCGCCGCTGGGGGAGTGGGCGGTCCAGGCCAGCTCCCGGTAGGCCGCGGGCACCGCCGTACCGGTGCGCCACGCCTCGCCGAAACGCAGCAGAGCCCGGGGCGGCAACCGTGCGTCGCCGAACCCGTACGGCACACCCTCCGGGTCTGTCGGCCAGATCATCTCGGCACAGCCCACCCGCGCCAGGACCCGATCGGCGGCATACCCGAGCAGCCCACCGGTGACCTCGTGCAGCACGGCGGCGAGCAGGTGCGCGGCGCCGTTGTCGTAGCAGCACACCGCGCCCTGCGGGGCGGTCTGCGGCTCGCGCAGCAGTTCGTCCACCCAGCCGCTGGGCAGCTCTCTGATCTGGTCGATTCCGGTCATCCCGCCCGCCGCCCCGGAGGTCATCGACAGCAGGTGGTGCATGGTGGCGTCGCGCCGTGCCGGTGGCACCCGGTCGCCGAGCAGGTCCCCTAGGGTGTCGTCGAGGCGGACGAGGCCGTCGTGCCAGGCCCAGCCGGCGACCGTCGACAGCAGCGACTTGGTCACGCTGGCGATGGTCGGCACGGCTGTGTCGAGGCCGTCGGCGGGCAGGTCGTACGCGGCGATCTCGACGCCGTGCCGGGCGACCAGCAGGCTGCTGGTGTGCGCCAGCTCCGGTTCGGTGCGGCACCGTGCGGCGAGCGCGGCGGCGGCCTCGGTCAGGTCGGTCATGACCGGTGTTTCCTACGAGACCGGACGGGCAACCGTCAACCGGATTCGGTCTCGGCCCGTCGGTGTCGTCATGGTCGCAGCGGTGGCGGGAAGCCGGTCCACCGCAGCTGTTCGGGCAGGTGGGACAGGTCGTTGAAGACGACCAGCGTGGGCGGCCGCTGCTCGCTGTACCGGATGACGGTCACGGCGCAGTTGGCCTGGTTCAGGCCGAGCCATCGCCGCTCGGGCGCGTCGAGGGCGTGCCGCACCAGCCACGCCACCGCGAACGCGTGTGTGATCACCAGTTCGTGGACATCCTGATCGGGTGGTGTGACGAACCGGTCGACCAGGTCGCGGGCCCGACGTGCGCCGTCGGTGATCTCCTGCTCGGTGTAGCCGTCGAGGAACCCCTGCCACACCGGTGGCAGCAGCTCCTGTTCGGGTACGTACGGCACGTAGTCGTCGGCCAGTTCGCTCGTTGCCACCGGCACGCCGGGCAGGTGCGTGGCGATCAGCTGCGCGGTCTGCGTGGCGCGCGGCAGTGGCCCGTGGTGCACGGCGGCGATCGGCGTCGCGGACAGCCGCTGCCCGGTCAGTTCCGCCTGGCGTCGCCCGTTGTCGGTGAGGTGTCCATCCGCGCCGGCCTCGCCGTGGCGGACCAGGTACAGCGTGCGCGTGGCCATCAGGCGCGCCCGGCCAGAGCCGCGTATTCGGGGGAGGTCAGGAACCGTTCCAGGGTCTGCCGGGTGCCGGGGGTGAACGGGCGCCCGTCGAACACCTGCGCGGCGGGGACGAACACGATCGCCGCGCCCTCGCCGACCACGACGTCGTCCTGTACCGCCGAGGTGGCACCGTAGAAGTAGTGCTTGACCCGGTTGTGTTCGGGCAGGTGCTGGGTCTCGAACAGCCGCAGCGGCCCGTCCGGACGCAGCGACGTCTCCTCCCATAGCTCCCGGGGTGCCGCCTGCTCGGGGGTCTCGCCCGGCTCGACGTGTCCGCCGGGCAGTCCCCAGATGTCGGGGTAGTTCGGCGCGTGCTCGTCGCGCAGTTGCAGTAGCAGCGCCCCGGCCCGGTCGACCAGGAGCACCGCGGACAGTTGTACGGGCTCGATCATGCCCGCCACCCTAACCCGGCTGCGCCGACGCGGCGGGGCCCCGGGTCGAGGAGCGCCGTCGCGCCCGGCCCAGTGGCGTCGGTCCGATACGCGCAGCCGAGCGGGGGTCGGTCTACACCGGTTTCCGCAGGTGGGCCTGTCGGTGAACATGCCGTGGTCGCGGCCATTGAACCACCGCGAGCAATGAGCTCGTTCCGGGGTACGCATCTATTGCCAGGTGCGTGGGGCGGGTGTGGTTGCGGTCGGCGGAGTGGAGTTGTGTCGTACCCGGTCTCTAGCGTCGCGGTCGTGTCCGATGTGCGGGGTGGCGCTGGTCTGGTGGTGCAGGCGTACCGGTTCGCTCTGGACCCGGCTCCGGGCCAGGGCCGTGATCTGTACCGGCATGCCGGTGCGGCCGGTTCGCGTTCAACTGGGCCCTGGCCGCCGTGCGCGCCAACCTCGACCAGCACGCCGCAGAACGCTCCTACAGCCTGACCGACGCCCAGCTCACACCGGTGCTGGCCTGGAACCTGCCGGCGTTGCGCCGGGCCTGGGACGCGGCCAAGCCGCAGGTGGCGCCGTGGTGGCCGCAGCCGACAGCAACACGACAACTCGATACCGGAGTTCACTCAGTTGCAACGGTACTGCCAACAGTGTCCATCAATGCCCCCGTGGGGACATGATCACTATTCGGAAGGAGATCGTCCGGAATGGGCGCTACAGTGCCGGGCATGACAGAGATCGGAACGGATTGGCGGGTGATCGATGGCGTTGCTACGGCATGGTTCGACGCGCCTTCGCTGATCGAGGGGGCTGCGCTGGCCGAGCGCATCGTGGAGCTGTCGGCCGAGATCGTGGTCGACCTGCGCGCGACAGGCATGCGGGTGCGCCTCGACTCAGACGAGCACGCCGAGGCGGTGTCGGCGGCCGCGCGGGATCTCGGGCTGGCCGCGAACCCCGCCGTGCTGCAGCACCTGAGCGTCGTGTTCGAATCCCCGAACCCGTCTGTGGTGAGGCGGTTCTGGCAGCGCGCGCTCGACTACGCACCTGGGGAGGGCGGCGGTTTGGCGGATCCGTTGCGGCGCGACCCCGCGATACGGATCCGGCAGTCGACCGAGCCACGGCCGTTGCGAAACCGCATCCACCTCGACGTGGTGCGGCCGGCCGCGGCGGTCGAGCAGGCGAGTCTTGGTGAGGCATCGGGACGGTTCGGGGTCTGTCACACCGACCCCGACGGCAACGAGGTCGACCTGGTGCCGGGCGCGGCGCTCGGCGAGAGGATCGGGACGGCCGACTGGCAGGCGGTGTTCAGCGCGATGGCGTGCTACCGCGTCACCTCGCCGACCCAGCAGCGTGACCTGGCCACCGCAGCGGCGACGCTGGCCGACGACGCGGGCTTCCCGCTGCTGGTCGACCTGCGCCCCGGGCTCGTGATCATCGACAGCGGCAAGGACCAGTGGGAGGACGACGCCCACGGCCTCGAGCTCGACTTCACCGACCTCGCCGCAAACCTCCAGACCGCTGCCCGCGAACTCGGGGCCACCGCGGATCCGGGGCTGCCGCGCTTCGCTCAGCTCTTCCTCGACGCCGCCGACGTCGCCGCGGTCCGCGCGTTCTGGGTCGCCGCACTCGGATACACCCACGATCGGCGAGCCGGGGTCAGCGACATCCACGATCCGCGGCGGCTGAACCCGGTGCTGGTGTTCCAAGAGCTCGACGCTTCGGAGACGGAGCGGCGCCGGCAGCGCAACCGTATCCACTTCCAGCTCGCTGTGCCGTCGGACCTCGCACAGACGCGCCTCGCGGCGACCCTCGCAGCCGGTGGCCGGCTCCTTGACGAGTCGGAGGATCGCTGGCGGGTCGCCGACCCCGAAGGCAACGAAATGGTGATCGTCAGCGGGTGTTTCCCGTGAGGTGGTGCTGCGGGGAGGAGTTGGCGGATGCGGATCCGGTACGGCCCAGCAGGGACTTCGACCCGGTGCTCCGGTCTGGGACTTCCATACAGCCGAAGATGTGCGCCACGCCGCTCGGCACCGCCAGATCCGCCTCCACCACTTGCTCGGCGGTTTCGACCATGGGCGGCTGTTGCAGCCCACTGTCGCGGTTCCGGAGGAATCGGCCGCCGTAGCGCCCAAGGTCAAGCACGAGCCACGACCGGCCCGAACAGCCCTTCGCGCAGCCGGCCAGCAGGTGGTCGAGCAGGACCGCGACGTGCGGTTCGTTGCGCGGCCTGGGGGTGGTCCAGGGCGTCGTCAGAGACTGCCGTCGCGCAGCTCAGACGATGAACATCAGTCATGAAGATCAGTGCTTGAGAATCGACCCGCTGGTGAAAGACGGAGGCTAGGGCAGCGTCACGACTTGTGCGGCGTATGAAAGACCCGCGCCGAAGCCTATGAGCAACGCTGTCCCGCCTCGGCGGGCTTCGCCGGTGCGTCGCATGCGCTCCATCGCCAGTGGAATCGACGCGGCCGATGTGTTGCCCGCCTCAGCGATGTCGCGCGCCACCGGCAGATCTGCGGGGAGCTTGAGCGCCTTGACCATGGTGTCGATGATCCGCATGTTGGCCTGGTGCGGGATGAAGGCGTCGAGATCGTCAGCGGTAATGCCTGCGGCCTGCAACGCCCTGTGTGCCACCGGCGCCATTTCGTAGGAGGCCCAACGGAATACTTGCTGCCCGGACATCTGCCAGAAGGGGCGTGGCCCGGTGGGGTCGTCCGCGAACGCCTTCCAGTCGCGGGTTTGGCTGATCACGCCGGATAGGCCACCGTCGGCGCCCCACACGACGGGGCCGATGCCCGGTCGGGGTGCCGGGCCGATCACGACGGCGCCCGCCCCGTCTCCGGGGATGAACGCTGTCGCCCTGTCGTTCTTGTCGATGAGATCGGTCAGCCGTTCCGCGCCGATGACCACGACGTAACCGGCGCTGCCACCAAGGACCATGTCCCGGCCGAGCGCCACCCCGTGGCAGAACCCGGCGCACCCGGCCGAGATGTCGAAAGCCGCGGCGTTGACAGCTCCGAGCTGATGGCCGATCCGTGGGGCGAGCGCTGGTGTCTGTTCGAGATGTGACACAGTCGCCATGATCACGCAACCGACGTCAGATGCGGCGATCCCGGCGTCGGCCAGTGCCGCGGACGCAGCCTGGACGGACATGGCCGCCAGTGTCTCGTCAGGTTCGGCCCAGCGACGTTCCGTGATCCCGGACCGTGTCCTGATCCACTCGTCGGACGAGTCGAGCCAGGTGCAGAGTTCCTCGTTCGTGATGACGCGGCGCGGTCGGTACACCCCGAGGCCGAGGATCTGAGCGTGTGGCGCCTGGCTCGCGACGGTGACGTCGCGTCCGGTCAGCCCTGGCACCCACCCGGTCGGGGTGGTCTCCGGGGGTGTCTGTGCTGGCATTGTTTACGGCTCCTGGCTCGGGACGAGGTTCCCCATGACGGGCGGTTATCGCGGTGGTCTGCGGTGTCTGGCGCGGGTGATCCGGGTGCGGTGACCGACAGAAATACTCAGGCATGACCTCCGAGACCACCAATACGTTACCGAGCGTACCGTTATCCATGGCAGCCAGGGCAAGCCCCGGACGGCAGGAAATCGGCCGAGAGCCCGTCGCTGCACGGCATGACCTCCGTGGCGGTGACTCATCCACAGCGCAGGAGCGTCGTGGGTCCGCCAGTGTAGTGACGCCTCGCCGGACTGAACGATGACGGCGAGGGGGGACCCAGGGCCGGCCTGCGGCGTCGCAGGCGGCTACGAGGCGGTCGTAGGCGTCGGTGCTGGTCATCTGGCCTGCGACCGACCATACGGGCGGCACCGCGGGCGCAGCCGAACAACGTCACGTGTCGGGGACCGTTCGGGGCCGCGTGGATACGGGCGGTCAGGGTGTCCATGAGCCGGTCGGGACGGGAAGCGGCCCCCGCTGCGCGGGATGGGGTCGGCCGGCGGGATGGGCGGGTGCGCGCCGCCGGGCGTCGGCGACACACGCGCTCACCAGTGCGGGGGGGCACCTCCTCCACGCGCGCCCCGAAGTCGGCCCAGCGGTAGGGGCGGCCGGTGTCCGGGTGGCGTGAAGGCGGTGCGACGACCCCGCCGCCGTCTGCCTTACGTCGATGCCGGGGCCGAGCCGGATGCCTGGTCGCCCACGGCATGTCCTCGACGGCCAGCACGGCGAACATGGCCCACAGGGTGTGGGCCATCGCTGACCGTGAAGTGGAAGCTCCCGCGGGCTGCTACGGCTTGGCAGGCCTGCGCGCCGACGAAGGCGGCACCGGTGCGCGACCGCCGCGTCGGGGTCGGCCACTTCTTGAGCTGGCGACGCATCGCCTCCTCTTAGGACCGTTTCTCGGCGTGTCCACCGAACTCGCTACGCATGGCCGAGAGGATCTTGTCTGTGTATTCGCCGAGGCTCCGCGACTCGAAGCGCTCGAACAGCGAGGTGGCGATGACGGTCGCGGGGACGCCCTCGTCGATGGCGGCCAGGACCGTCCAGCGACCTTCCCCGGAGTCGGAGACCCGGCCGGCGAAGCCCTCCAGGTCGGGGGATCGAGCGAAGCCGTCGGCGATGAGGTCGACGAGCCAGGACCCGACCACCGAGCCGCGTCGCCACACCTCGGCGACCTCGCCGACGTCGATGTCGTACTGGTAGGCCTCGGGGTCGCGCAGCGGCGTGGTTTCGGCGTCGACCACCTGCGTCCCCTTGCCGGCGTTGGCGTGCTTGATGATGCTGAGGCCCTCGGCGATGGAGGCCATCATCCCGTACTCGACGCCGTTGTGGACCATCTTCACGAAGTGCCCGGCGCCGTTGGGGCCGCAGTGCAGGTACCCGTCGGGGGCGGTGCCACCGGTCTTGGTCCGGCCTGGGGTGGGCTCAGCGCAACCGGCCCCCGGGGCGATGGTCTTGAAGATGGGGTCGAGGCGCTCCACCACCTCGATCTCGCCGCCGATCATCAGGCAGTAGCCCCGTTCCAGGCCCCACACCCCGCCGCTGGTCCCGCAGTCCAGGTAGTGGATCTGCTTGGCCTGAAGTTGCTTGGCCCGGATGATGTCGTCGCGGTAATAGGAGTTGCCGCCGTCGATGACCGCATCGCCGGGCGCGAGCAGAGGCACCAGTTGCGTCAGGATCGTGTCGACGATCGCGGCCGGCAGCATCAGCCAGACGGCCCTGGGCTGTTCGAGTTTGGCGGCGAAATCCTCCAGCGACGTGGCACCGGTGGCGCCCTCGGCCTCGAGCTGTTTGACCACGTCGGCATCGACGTCGAACACGACGCAACGGTGTCCGTCGCGCACCAGGCGTCGGACCAGGTTGGCGCCCATCCGGCCGAGGCCGATCATGCCCAGCTGCATCGGCTTGTCGGTTGCCATTGCTGTCTCCTAACCCTTGAGCGCCCGGTAGCGGCGGATGAGCGCGTTGGTGGACGAGTCGTGGGCGAGCTGCGGCTCACTGTCGGCCTCGAGTTCGGGAATGATGGCCACCGCCAGGACTTTGCCGAGTTCGACACCCCACTGGTCGAAGCTGTCGATGCCCCAGACGGTGCCCTGGGTGAACACGCTGTGCTCGTAGAGGGCCACCAGGGCGCCCAGGACGTACGGGGTGAGCTTCTCGGCCAGGAGGACGTTGGTGGGTCGATTGCCCTGCATGACCCGGTGGGGGACCACCGCGTCGGGCGTACCCTCCGCCCGCACCTCTTCCTCGGTCTTACCGAAGGCCAGAGCCTGGGCCTGGGCGAACACGTTCGACGACAGGATGTCGTGATGGTCGCGCAGCGGATTGAGGCTCTTCCCGAAGCCGATGAGGTCAACCGGGATCAGCCTGGTGCCCTGGTGGATGAGCTGATAGAAGCTGTGCTGACCGTTGGTGCCCGGTTCTCCCCAATACACCGGACCCGTCTCGTAGTCCACCACCGTGCCGTCCAGTGTCACGTGCTTGCCGTTGGATTCCATGGTCAGCTGCTGGAGATAGGCCGGGAAGCGTTTGAGGTACTGCTCGTAGGGCATGACCCCGATGCTCTGGGCGCCGAAGAAGTCCACGTACCACACGGTGAGCAGGCCCATCAACACCGGCATGTTCTGGGCCAGCGGTGTGGTGCGGAAATGTTCGTCCATGGCGTGGAAGCCGGCCAGCATCTGCGCGAACTGTTCGGGTCCCAGCGCCACCATGGTGGACAGCCCGATCGCCGAGTCCATGGAGTAGCGTCCGCCCACCCAGTCCCAGAACCCGAACATGTTGTCGGTGTCGATTCCGAATGCGGACACCCGCTCGGCGTTGGTCGACACGGCGACGAAATGCTTGGCGATGGCCGACTCGTCGCCACCGAGCTGGTCGAGCACCCAGTTGCGCGCCGAGGTGGCGTTGGTCAGGGTCTCGAGCGTGCCGAACGTCTTGGACGAGACGATGAACAGGGTCTCCTCCGCGGACAGGTCCCGGGTTGCCTCCACGAAGTCGGTCGAGTCCACGTTCGACACGAAGCGAAAGGTGAGATCGCGATCGGTGTAGTGACGCAACGCCTCGTAGGCCATCACCGGACCCAGGTCCGATCCGCCGATGCCGATGTTGACGACATTGCGGATTCGCTTGCCTGTGTGGCCCTTCCAATCGCCGGACCGAACCGCCGACGCGAAGGCGGCCATGCGGTCCAGGACCTCGTGTACCTGTGCCACCACGTCCACGCCGTCCACGGCCAGCGAGGTCCCTTTGGGCATGCGCAACGCCACGTGCAGCACCGACCGGTTCTCGGACACGTTGATGCGCTCACCCGCGAACATCTTGTCCCGGCGCTGCTCCAGATCGGACTGTTCGCCCAGCTGGAGCAGCAGACTCAAGGTTTCGTCGGTGATGCGGTTCTTCGAGTAGTCGAGATACAGGCCGACCGCCTCCGCGGACAGTCGTTCGCCGCGGGTGGGGTCCTGGGCGAAGAGGTCCCGAAGATGGACCCCCCCGATCTTCGAGTGGTGCTCGGCCAGTGCGGCGAACGCCGGGCGGTCTCGCAACGGCAGTGTCGGCATGATCGTCTCCTTTTTCCCGGTCAGGCCACTGCAGCCGTCTGGGATTTGATGCGGTCCATGAGCTCGTTCCAGGTGGCGACGATTGACGCGGGCCCAGTCGCGCTGCTGCCGATTCCCGTGCCCAAGGTGATGGCAACGATCACGCCCGCCGCTTCTCGGCCGGCGCCAAAGCGGACTTCGGCCAATCCGGCTGCCGCGGCCGCCCGGCCGCCTTCGATCCGGCGAGTGACCCGCCGACGATCACGATGCCGTCTTGGCGGAATCGGTCGCCCTCGGTCGCCACGATCGTCGCTGCCGGTGGCGGTGTCGGCAGATCGGCCACGTCCACCTGCGGGGCCTGCACCGGCCATGCCGCGGCCGCCGGTAGGACCCTCTCCCGCAGTTCGTCAGGTGGCGACGGGTCGAACATCAGCGCCTCGCTGCCGACCATCCGGAACGCCTCCGGGGCGGGGAGAGCGCACTGCACGTACCCCTCATACTTGGTCAGGTCCACCACCACACGCATAACTCTCAGTCTAGATTTCTACCTACCGAATCGGTATAAAACATGACCTAGGCCGGTGTGGCGCTCAGGTTGCCTGTCGATCAAGCCGTGGCGCCGCGGGTACCCACGCAGACTCGAATTCGTGATGGTCGACCCCGCAAATGTGAGTCGACGGCGCCCGCCGACCTGGCCGCCTGATAGCCCGCCGATGGCGACCGGAGCCCCGGACACCGCCGCCTGCCGTTGCGGAACGGCTGGCGCGGCGGTGTTACCTCCTGCATTCCGCACAGACCGTGACACCGCGAGTCGCTCGCCTCCCGCCACGACCTGCTGCTCCAGGTGCACGCCAACGTCGCCGCCCAGGCCGAGCAGCGGGTGCGGGTCGCCGGGAGCATCAAGCAGCCACCCGCAGGCGGCACCGATTGAGGCTGCGGCGCCTAGCTGCTGGCCCGGCGTGCGTTCTCGTGCCGTTCCCACGGCATCGCTGGGTCGCGCAGTCCAGGGTGTGTAAAGATTGCACCATATCCGGCATCCGGCGCAGATTAGGACGGAGGAGCGTCGAATTGGCCATATCACCGCAAAAGCAAGTGTCGGCACCGGCTCGCCAAGGGCTGGTGCTGGCGGCGCTGATCCTGGTCGCGGCGGTGGCCAACCTCAACCTGTCGGTCGCCAACGTCGCGCTGCCCGACATCGGCCGGGCGTTCGACTCCTCGCAGACTGCCCTCAACCTCGTCGCGGTCGCGTACTCGCTGGGCCTGGCCTGCTCGGTGATCTACCTGGGCGCACTCGGCGACCGCTACGGCCGCAAGATGATGCTGGTCCTGGGCATCCTGCTGTCCGTGCCGGCGTGCCTGCTCGCCGCGTACGCGCCGTCGGACACGGTCCTGGTCGTGGCCCGGTTCGTCGGCGGCCTGTCGGCGGGTATGGCCTACCCTACGACGCTCGCGCTGATCGCGGCGCTGTGGTCCGGTCCGGCCCGTACCCGCTCGATCGCGCTGTGGTCGGCGACCGGTGGCGCGATCGCCTCGCTGGGCCCGCTGGCCGCGGGCATCATGCTGGAGCGCTTCTGGTGGGGTTCGGTCTTCCTGATCACGCTGCCGCTGGCCGCGGTCGCCCTGATCATGGCCGTCATGCTGATTCCGGCGCACGTGAACGAGACGACCGAACCGGTCGACAACCTCGGCGGCGTCCTGTCCATCGTGCTCGTCGGCTCGGCGATCCTCGCGATCAACTTCGCACCGGTGCCCGACGCCGGCACTCTCGTCGTGAGCCTGTCGGTGCTCGCCGTGGCCGCAGTCGTCGCGTTCGTGCTGCGCGAGCGTCGCGCCGTGAACCCGCTCTACGACCTGCGCATCGCCTCGCGCCGCGTGTTCTGGGTCGCGGCCTGCGCCGGCATCATCGTCTTCGGGTCGCTGATGGGCGCGATGTTCATCGGCCAGCAGTTCCTGCAGAACGTGCTCGGCTACTCCACCGTCGAGGCCGGTCTGGCGATCCTGCCCGCGGCCATGCTCATGGTGCTCGCCGCACCCCGCTCGGCGAAGCTGGTGGAGTCGCACGGGGCCCGGTTCACCCTGCTGACCGGGTATGTCTTCGTCATGCTGGGCTTCCTGACGATGCTGCTGCTGTGGCAGGAGGGCGTCGGCTACTGGAAGGTCGGCCTCGGCTACGCCTTCATCGGCGCCGGCGTCGGGTTCGCGGGCACGCCCGCCTCCCACTCGCTGACCGGCTCGGTCCCGGTGACCCGCGCCGGCATGGCCTCCGGCACGGCCGACCTGCAGCGCGACCTCGGCGGCGCGGTGATGCAGTCGATCTTCGGGGCGCTGCTGACCGCCGGATACGCCACAGCCGCGGCCGCCGCGATCGGCGCTGCCCCGCCCAGCTCCGCGATCACCAGCAACGTGCAGACACAGCTCACGAAGTCGTTCTCCAGCGCCGCCACCACCGCCGAGCAGTACCCGCAGTACTCCCAGCAGATCATCGCCGGCGCCAAGGCGGCGTTCCTGCAGGGCGACCAGTGGGCCTACCTGGCCGGCATCATCGCGGTCCTGATCGGCGCCGCCCTCGTGTTCATCTTCTTCCCGAAGGCCGCCGAAGAGCGCCGCCTGCTCGACGAATACGCGGCCCACGATTCGGCCGGATAGCCGTCCTCGCCCTCGCCGTCACCGGCCAGCCCCACAGAACGGTCCGCCGCAAACGTCGACGGCACGAAGCGCCTGCGAGGGCCTGACCGGCCACGGATCCGGCGGGAGACGCTGCGCGCAACGGGACGCGCAGCTGTCCCACCGAGAATGCGAGCAGGAGATGCTCATCGACCTGGGGGTCGGCGAGGTCAGAACGGGGGCTGGTCTTCGCCCATCAGGGCAAGAATGGTGCTTTTCGAGCCGCCTTTGACACCCTGGACGACCACCTTGCCGGAACGGCCGTCCGGCATTTCGAGCGTCAGAGTCTTGCCGACCGGGTTCTTGATGCCGGTCGCAGTGGTAGCGAGCCGGAAATCTCCCGCCCACGGCGGAATGCCACCTTTGCGCCCAGGCTCACTGAAAAGGGCGGCGGTGCCGGACGTTCTCGTGCCGTCTGCGGACAGCAGCACTGCGGGACTTCGATAAGTAGCCATGTAGCACCCATCTTATACGACGACCGGCCGACCAGGCTCACCCAAGACGGTACGAGCCCGCCGGGTGGCGGCTGGTCGACGAAGCGGCGCCCGGTCCCTACCCGGCACGCGTCACCAGGGTGCGCCGAACCGGGCGGCACGTGCCGCGACGGTGCGGGCGGTGATCAGCTTGTGGATCACGGTATGAGACGCATGGATGAAGTAGTTGACCGCAGCGACCTACCCGATGACATAGGCGCGCCCATCAAGCAGCGTCAGCCGGCGCTGGGCCGGCGAAATGACGTTGGGCGGCCCGGACGGGTCGCCCGACGGCGGAGTGCCTCAACGGCAGGGGTAGTTGCTCTTCGTGCAGGTGACGCCAGTGTTGTAGGCCTCGTTGAAGTGCGTGTAGTACGCGTCGTAGAGCGGGTGGGCACTACCGCTCTCCGGGCCCATCTTGACGAAGATCTCGTCGTTCTCGCTGAGCGCGTCCTGGGTCCAGTTCTGCGAGCCGGTGTAGACGCGGTACTGGTACGTGCCTCCGTAGCTGCCGTACGCGAGGAAGAACTTGTTGTGGATGTTGTCCTTGCGCCGGATGGAGACCCCGGCGGTGAGCAGGTCGTTGTAGACCGACTGGGTCATGGCGACGCCGCCGGCGGAGTCGGTTCCGATAGCCATCCAGACGGCGCAGCCCCCGGCCCGGTACGCCTTCACGACGTCGACGACCTTGGGCCGGCCGCTGGTGACCGAGGCCATGCCGACGCGCAACCGGCAGTTGCTGTTCGGGGTCAGGTCGTTGAGCCGGGTCGCGATCGTGTCGGTCTGGCCCTCCCCTTCGGGCGAGGCATACACGTCCGCGGCGGTGGCCTGGTAGTAGCCGCGGCCGGAGGCGGAATCGTAGTAGTCGTCGCCGGAGTAGTGGCGGCGGTTCCACAGGTCGGAGAAGTTGGCGTTCAGCCCGTTCATCAGCGCGGCGTCACCGTACACGGTGATGGTGTTGTTGAAGGCGTCGGTGCCGGTGGCGTAGGTGAGGTTCGCCGAACCGAACCACGAGACGCTGCTGCGCGCGACACCGGCCGGGTCCGTGGTGGCGGTGAAGGTGAACATCTTGGTGTGCATGTCGCCGTCGGCGCTGGTGCTGATGCATCCGGTGCCGCCGTTGGTGTTCGTGCAGAACTTGTGGTTGGTGAGCTTCTTGATCGTGGTGACGGCAGGATCGGTCGAGGGCGCGTTCTTGCCGTCGATGACGACCATCACCGTCACTCCGCGGGTCTGCGCCCGAAGTAGCGCGTCGGCGACCGAGTCGATGCTCAGGGAGTGGATCGTGCCCTTGATGGTGGACCCGGCCGGGGCGCCGTCGACGAGCCGCTGCAACTCGTTGATGATCGTGTAGTCGCGCCCCGCGGTCGGGTTGGCGAAGTGAGCCCACACCGGGTAGCCCCCGATGGTGGCGGACGCGCTGTGCACTGCGGCCGCGGCCGGTGTCGCGACGAGCAGGGTGGTGGCCACGGCGACCGTCGCCACCACGGCCACTGACCGGCGGACTCGACCCAGAGGCGAGAAAATCTTCATGAGGGTCGATGTTGTGAAAGAAAGCTTCGCCTGTCAATCCCTGCCGGTGTGTTCGGCCGACCGTCTTCCGCGACCACGTTCCACCGGCGCTGTCGGTGCCCGTTCTGCCGGTGTGGTCGAAAGATCGCCCTGTAGCCGGCATTCCGAGCGACGTGTGATCGGATCGGACACGATCCCCATGGTTCCGCTACGCGCTGCTCGCCCCCGAATTGCTGGGGCCGTAACCACAGGCGGGGGAGTGGAGCGAGCCGGCACCACCACCCGAGGAAGCCGTGTTCTGCTCCGAAGGGTTCTCGGGGTCGCTGTGCGAATTCCGGCGGTCGCCCGGGACGTGTCCTGCGACCAGGTTCTCGGCGAATTGGGAATACTTCGATCCCCTGAGCGGGACGATCCGGGGAAGCCGCCGCACCCAGCACTCGGTCCGGAGCTCGAGGCGCGGCTCCTGTGACAGTGACCCGCGTCTGTGCTTGGTGCACGGCATTGGGCGCGCTCCGATTCCGCTCGGGGCCAAGGTCGATGACCGGACAGCGGAGGACGTACGCTGCCGCCATGTCGGATGATGATCTCGCGGTGTGGCTCGGCGATGTGATGGATGGTTCCGTCGCGGTGCCGTCGCGAGCCAAGCTGGAATCGCTCAGCCACCATCACGACCCCTACGTGGCCGGCATGGCGATCGTGCTCCTCGGGAGCGGCGGACCGAACCCGCAGGCGGCTTCGACGCTCCTGGCCAGGGCGGACCACGAGCAGGTCCCTGCGCTGAGTGTCGCGCTCTACGTCAGCGGGGCCCGGATGGACCCGACCGCCGCGCCGGTGTGGATCGCGCGGTTGCTTGATCCCGGCGCGCCCGCCGTGGCTCGTGTCGCAGCCGTTGCCGCCGCGTGCGAGATCGGATTGAACCCGACACCGGCCATGGCCGGTGCACTGGCCGAGGCATGGCACCCCGAGCTGCGCGACAGCCAGGTGGAGGTATGCGGATTGCGTGCGCTCGTCCGCTACCTCAGCCGGGCCGTGTCGGTCGACGACGTGCTGCTGGCCCATGCCGGCAGCGCATCCGACATCGACCGGTTGGATGTTGCCCGCATCCTCGCCGAGCGGGTGCGCGAGGGACTGCCTGATGCCTTGGTGGCACTGCTACTGCGCTACCTGGACGACCCCGACAAATGGATCAAGCAGGTCGCGTACCAGGCAGTTGCGACAGACCCGGTCCTGGCCCGGCGGCACGCCGACCGGCTCGCCGCAGACCTGGCCGCGGGCCACCCCGCGCGGGACTCGCTGCTGGAGACGCTGATCAAGATCGGCGATCCTCGGTGGCGCTCCTACTCGCTGCCCGCGCTCCAGCAGAACTGGCACACGCCGTCGCTGGCATCGGCACTGGCCGCCCAACCGCGCGATGAGCAGCTTGCCGCCGCCGCCCGGACGACCGCGCTCCGGCTGGCGAGCGGACCGAAGCTTGCCGAGACCAGCCCGAAGGAGTGGGCACACCGGATGCGTCACCTGCGGCGCCTGTTTGACCTGCTTGACGCCTGGGGCGAGCCGATTTCGGAGCGCGACATGGTCCTCCCCGAGCGGCAGGCGCGGTAAGACACCCGGCGCGTGACCGCATACGTTCGCTGGGTTCCGGATCGGTGACTCGGTTGCGGGTTGTGCGATGGGCGCTGCAGCCGCACAGGCGAGTGCCGATACGGCGGTGGGTTTTACTCTGCCCGGAGTGGGGTTCACCGGCGGAGGGTTGGACTCGGTCGGTGCTGCCGATCATGTCTCGTTGACCTCCCGTATGGTCGGGATCAGGATGGCGGGGAGCCGAATTTCGGGCGG
Source organism: Catellatospora tritici (assembly GCF_019083965.1). Classification (GTDB taxonomy): domain Bacteria; phylum Actinomycetota; class Actinomycetes; order Mycobacteriales; family Micromonosporaceae; genus Catellatospora; species Catellatospora tritici. The sequence continues at coordinate 96,658 of NZ_JAHRCY010000022.1, read as the reverse complement.
ATGCTGCCGCTGGGCGGCGGCGGGGGGATGACGTGGCGGCGAGTATCAGGGATGTGGCGGCTGCGGCCGGGGTGTCCTACCAGACGGTGTCGCGGGTGCTCAACGATTCGCCGAAGGTCCGGGAAGAAACCCGCCGCCAGGTTTTGGAGGCCATGGAGCAGCTGGGGTTCCGGCCCAACCGGGCCGCGCGGGCGCTGGGGCTGGGCCGGGCCCGGGCGGTGACGGTGGTGACGTCCAACACGACCCTGTTCGGGTACGCGACGACGCTGCAGGGCATCGAGGAGGCGGCCCGCGAGCAGGGCCTGACCGTGTCCGTCCGGGTGATCGAGTCGGCGGCCGACGCGCACGTCCGCCAGGCCGTGGAGTACGTCAGCGACCCCAGTGCCGGTGGGGTGGTGGTGGTGGCCTTCGACGCCGAGGGCGTGGAGGTGCTGCGGCGGCTGCCCGAGGAGGTGCCGGCCGTGGCGGCGATCGAGCCGGGGGTGCTACCCGACTCGACCCGGACGATGATCTGCCTCGACGAGCGGCTGGCCGCGGCGGACGCGACGCGTCACCTGCTGGGGTTGGGGCATCGTACGGTGCACCACGTGGCGATCCCGTCGGAGTCGGGCACCCGGGGGCGTGAGGCGGGCTGGCGGCAGGCGCTGGCTGATGCGGGTGCGGAGGTGCCGGAGGTGGTGCCGGCGGGGTGGGATGCGCCGTCGGCGTACGTGGCGGGCCGGGCACTGGCCGCCGATCCGGCGGTGACCGCGATCCTGTGCGGCAACGACGACACGGCGCTCGCGGTGCGCCGCGCGCTCTACGACGAGGGCCGGGATGTGCCTGGTGACGTGAGCCTGGTCGGTTTCGACGACGTGCCGGGATCGGCGTACTGGACGCCGGCGCTGACGACGGTGCGGATGGACTTCGCGGGGCTGGGCCGGGTGTGCCTGGCCGCGCTGACGGCGGAGCTGGCGGGGGAGCCGGTGTCGTCGTTGCCGCTGGCGGCGCCGCATCTGGTGGTGCGGGAGTCGACCGCGCCGCCGCGTACCTAGGACATCTGCCGGTAACAACTGGGTAACAGGGACTTCCCACCCCCACGTGTGACCGGTCACACTGGCAGCGCCATGTGACCGGTCACACGGTTGGGTTCTCTCGAGGAGGTTCCGCCCCATGAGTTCCACCCGCTCCATCCGGACCAGACGGCGTGCACAGTCGGCGCTGGTCGCGCTGGCCGTCGCCGCAGGCGTGTTCGCCGCCGCCCCCAGCGCGCACGCCGCATCGCAGTTCACCGTCGACCTGTCGGTCAACACCGGGGCGCTGCGCTACGGCGCGACCGGCTTCCTCTACGGCCTGGGCGACGAGGGCATCCCGAACCAGGTGATGCTGTCGACCCTGAAGCCGAGGGTCACCGCGCAGAAGGCCCCCGACGGGCTGCAGCACCCCAACGGCGACGCGCTGAAGATCGCTCCGATGTGGAAGCGCGTCGGCGGCGGCGACATCCAGATCTACATGCAGGACATCTACCAGCAGTGGCCGTACGAGAACCTGGGCATCAACGACTACCTGGCCAAGGTCGACACCATGGTGCGCAAGGTTGTCGCCGACCCCAACCGCAGCTCCTACGTGTACGTGCCGTTCAACGAGCCCGACGGCATCTGGTACCAGAACAACGTCAACGGCCTGGCCGCCGACTGGAAGCTGGTCTACGACAAGATCCGCTCGATCGACGCGACAGCCCGCATCGCCGGCCCGAACTTCGCCTCCTACCGGGCCGCCGACATGCGCACCTTCATGACGCTGGCCAAGAACAACAACGCGCTGCCGCACGTCACCACCTGGCACGAGTTGGGCAACGACTTCTTCACCAGCTGGGACGCCCACCTGGCCGACTACCGCGACATCGAGTCGGACCTGGCCATCAGCCAGCGCCCGGTCAGCATCAACGAGTACGCCCGCTCCTCCGGCGACCTGGGCGTGCCCGGCAATCTGGTCCAGTACGTGGCCCGCTTCGAGAACAGCAAGGTCGACGGCTGCCTGGCGTACTGGACCACGGCCGGCGGGCTCAACGACCTGGTCACCCGCAACAGTCAGGCGACCGGCGGCTGGTGGCTGTACAAGTGGTACGGCGAGCTGACCGGCAACACCGTCGGGGTCACCCCGCCGTCGCCCAGCAGCTCGCTGCAGGGCCTGGCGGCGCTGGACGCGGCCAAGAAGCAGGCCCGGGTGATCCTCGGCGGCAACAACCCGGCCAGCGGCACCTACGACACGAACGTGGTCGTCAAGGGCTTCGGCGCGGCGTCCTATCTGGGCACCAGTGTGCACGCGATGGTCTTCGGCGTCGACACCACCGGCCTGAACGCCTCGTCGGGGCAGTACCTGGTCACCGAGGGCGACTTCACGGTGTCCGGCGGCCAGATCACCGTCCCGCTGACCGGCCTGAAGGGCACCAGCGCCTACCAGGTGGTCATCACGCCGAACAAGGACACCACCACGGCCGGCTCGACCACCCGCTACGAGGCCGAGTACGCCGCGCTGTCCGGATCGGCGCAGGTCGCCTACGGCACCAACACCGGCTACTCGGGCACCTACTTCACCGAGGGCTACGGCGCCAGCAGCAACGCGAGCACGAAGTTCGTGGTGACCGCCGCCACCGACGGCTACTACAACGTCGGGCTGCGGTACTCGGCCGGGCCGCTGACCGGGGCTCCGGCCAACCGGTCGATCCGGCTGCGGCTCAACGGCGTCGACCTGGCCACCCCGGCGCTGCCGGGCACCGCGAACTGGAACACCTGGAACACGGTCACCACCAAGGTGTTCCTGACCGCGGGCATCAACCAGATCGAGGTCAACGCCTACACCGGCGACGACGCCGACGCCATCAACGTCGACTACCTCGACGTCGTGGCGACCACCGGCACGATCACGGCCTACCAGGCCGAGTCCTCGGCCAACACCCGCTCGGGCACGGCGGCCGTCGGGTCGAACACCGCGGCCTCCGGCGGGCAGTACGTCGGGTTCGTGGGCAACGGCGCGGGCAACACGCTGCGGTTCAACAACGTCACCGTGTCGGCCGCGGGCCGCTACCGGATGGTCGTCACCTACGCCAACGGCGAGTTGGGCGCGGGCGCCACCAACTACAACAGCAACATCGTCGACCGGTACGCCGACATCAGCGTCAACGGTGCCGCGGCCAAGCGCTCGTACTTCCGCAACACGCTGGGCTGGTCGAACTTCCGCACCACGGTCGTCGACGTCGACCTGGCGGCCGGCGCCAACACCATCACCTTCGCCAACGCCGCCGCGTACGCCCCGGACCTGGACCTGATCCAGATCGCGGCCCCGGTCGGCTGAACGCCCCCCGGCCGGTCCCGTGCGGTGCGGGACCGGCCGGGCCCCGCGATGAGCAACCTCCATCACCTGCAAGGAGCCTGACAGTGAACCTATCGGCCGCCACGACGAGTCTGACGTGGGGACATTCGGCGCTGACCGTCGTCGTGGACACCTCGCCCGGCCGCCCGGTGAGCGTGCGCACGCTGGCCGGCGTCCCTGCCGACGGCGCGGCCGGGCACACCGCCCAGCCGCTGGTCGAGATCCTCACCGCGGCGACCGGCCGGGCCCGCGCCTCGCACCGGTTCTCCGAGACCTCCCTCGGCCGGCGACTGGCGTGTACCGGCAGCGAGACCTCGCGCGAGGGGGACTGGCACCGGCTGCGCATCGACCTGCGCGACGCGGCCGGCGGCCTGGCCGTGCAGGTCCTGCTGCGCTCGCGGGAGGGGGTCAGCGCCGTGCAGGCCCATACCCGGATCGTCAACGAGGGCGACGAGCCGGTCGTGCTGCTGGGCGTGACGTCGCTGTCGCTGGGCTTCGGCGCGGTCGCGGTCGACGAGCTGGACGTCGTGCAGGGCGACAGCGAGTGGCTGGGGGAGGGGCGCTGGTCGCGGCGGCCGCTGCGCGACGGCGCGGCGGTCGACCTGGACCTGCGCCTGCACGGCCAGGATGGGCGGGGTCGGCACGCTGCGATCAGCAACGGCACCTGGTCCACCGGCCAGCGGCTGCCCACCGGCGGGCTGGTCCACGAGCCGTCGGGCCAGGCGTGGCTGTGGCAGGTCGAGCACAACGGCGCCTGGCGCTGGGAGGTCGGCGAGCGGCTCGACGGCGCGTACGTCGCGCTCACCGGCCCGACCGACGTCGACCACCAGTGGCAGCACCGTCTGGAGCCGGGCGGCTGCTTCACCACCGTGCCGGTGTCGGTCGCGGTCAGCGACGGCGGCCTGCACGGCGCCGCGGCGGCGCTGACCGCGCACCGGCGGGCGCTGCTGCGCCCGCACCCGGACCGGGCCGGCCTGCCGGTGGTGTTCAACGACTACATGAACACGCTGATGGGCGACCCGACCACGGCCAAGCTGCTGCCATTGGTCGACGCCGCGGCGGCCGCGGGTGCCGACGTGTTCTGCATCGACGCGGGCTGGTACGACGAGGACGGCGCGTGGTGGGACAGCGTCGGGGCGTGGGAGCCGTCGCAGAACCGCTTCCCGCGCGGCATCGAGGAGGTCCTGGCCCACATCCGCGGCCGCGGCATGACCCCGGGCCTGTGGCTGGAACCCGAGGTGATCGGCGTACGCAGCCCGCTGGCCGACAAGCTGCCCGCCGAGGCGTTCTTCCAACGCGACGGCGTACGGGTGGTCGAGCACGGCCGCTACCACCTCGACCTGCGCCATCCGGCCGCCGTGGCGCACCTGGACGAGACCGTCGACCGGCTGGTCGAGCAGCTGGGCGTCGGCTACTTCAAGCTCGACTACAACATCGACCCCGGGGCTGGCACCGACCATGCCGCCGCCAGCCCCGGCGCGGGCCTGCTCGGACACAACCGGGCCCACCTGGCGTGGCTGGACGCGGTCCTGGACCGCCACCCCGGGCTGATCCTGGAGAACTGCGGCTCCGGGGCGATGCGGATGGACTACGCGCTGCTGTCGCGGCTGCAGCTGCAGTCCACCAGCGACCAGCAGAACCCGTTGCGCTACCCGCCGATCGCCGCCGCCGCGCCCATGTCGATCCTGCCCGAGCAGGCCGCCAACTGGGCCTACCCGCAGCCGGGCATGACCGACGAGCAGATCGCCTTCACGATGTGCACCGGCCTGCTGGGCCGGCTCTACCTGTCCGGCCACCTCGACAAGATGAGCCCGGACGAGGCGGGCAGCGTCCGCGACGCGGTCGCGGTGCACCGCGACATCCGCGCCGAGCTCGCCCATGCCGTCCCGGTGTGGCCGCTGGGCCTGCCCGGCTGGGCCGACGCGTGGACCAGCCTGGCCCTGGTCGCCGGGGACACCACCTACCTGACGCTGTGGCGCCGCGGCGAGGCCGCCGACGCGGTGCTGTCCCTGCCGCACCTGGCCGGACGTCAGGCGCAGGTCGACACGTTGTACCCGCGGCACCTGCCCGCCTTCGGCGCCGTCTTCGACCCGGCCGTCGGGCAGCTGACGGTGACCGACCGCGGCGGCGCACCGGCGGCCGCCCGGCTGCTGCGCCTGCGGGCGGCACCGCACGACGCTCGCTGACCGGCTAAATTGTCCGCCCTGCGCTGCAGAGCGGGTTCACCCCCACCCAAAAAGGATCACATCATGAGGAAATGGCACGTTCTCGCCCTCGCGGCGTCGCTCACCCTGGGTATGGCCGCCTGCAGCGATCCCGGCACCGGTGCGGACACCGGCAGCTCCACCGTCACCTGGGCCGACCCGACCGCCAAGATCGATGGCGTCAACCTGACCATCTGGGCCGCGCAGAACAGCAACACCGTACCCAGCAAGGTCATCGAAGGATTCCAGGCCGCGACCGGCGCCAAGGTCAACGTCGTCACCGTGCCCGACCCGTACGAGCAGGGCGTGCAGACCAAGGTCGCCACCGGCGACAAGCCCGACCTCGCGTTCTGGCAGCCGACCGCGTCCATGTTGACCGCCCTCAACGCCAAGAACAACCTCCAGTCGCTCAACGACGCCCCCTGGCTGGGCAAACTCGACCCGGCGCTGAGAGACATCACCGGCATCCTCGACGGCACCCGCTACGCCGCCCTCGTCACCAGCCCCGCCGTCGAGGGCGTCTACTACAACAAGGAGGTCTTCGCGGCCAACGGCATCACCGCCACCCCGAAGAACTTCGACGAGATGGTCGACATCGCACGCACGCTCAAGGGCAAGGGCGTCACCCCGTTCTTCGAGATGGCCGCCGACCGGTGGGCCACCCAGTGGTGGGTCCAGGTGCAGCTCGCCGACGCCGCCAAGGGCGGTCTCTGGGACCGGATCAACAAGGGCCAGGCCAAGTTCACCGACGCCGACGTGCTCGACGCGATCAAGAAGTACAAGTCGCTGATCGACGAGGGCCTGTTCAACAGCGACATCAAGACCGCCAAGTTCGAGGACCAGGGCAAGGCGCTGCTCGACGGCAAGACCGCGATGGTCGTACAGGTCAACTCCTACTTCGGCCAGCTGCAGGCCAGCACCGACACCGCCACGCTCGACAAGAAGATCGGATTCTTCCCGATCTCGCCGTCGGGCAACGTCGGCACCTTCATCCCCGACCAGAGCAACGCCCTGGTCGCCTTCAAGACCGGCGACGCCAAGCGCGAGGCGGCCGCCCGCCAGCTGCTGTCGTACTGGATGGGGCCCGGCTACGCCGACTTCATCGCCGACCGCAAGACGCTGTCCCTGCAGCCGTCGGTGCCCAACCCGGTCGGCGTGCCCCAGGCACTGCTCGCCGTCCACCAGTCCCTTGGCGGGTCGATCGGATCCATGCAGGCTCTGGCCGTGGCCAACCCCGACCTGTACATCAACCTCGCCGACATGATCGCCGGCACCATGACGCCCGAGCAGGTCGCCTCGGCCACCCAGGACCAGTTCGCCCAGCTCGCCAAGGCCGCCGGGATCGCCGGCTTCTAGCAACAACCCGCTGAACCGCCACCCCCGGGGGCGACGGCCACCGACCGTCGCCCCCGCCTAGGAGCCGCCACGTGTCCATCCTCATCGACACCCCCGCCCAGGTCGAACGACCCCGGTCAGCCGCACTGCCGCCGCCTGCCAGGGCGCGCGGTGGCATCGCCCGGCGCACCCACCCGATGTGGTTCCTCGCCCCGGCCTTCGCGATCCTGCTGGTGTTCTTCTTCCTGCCGACCGTGTTCAACTTCGTCTACGCCTTCACCGACTGGTCGAGCTTCAAGAGCCAGATCAATCCGGTGGGCTTCGACAACTTCGCCGACCTCGCCGGCAACGGCACCCTGTTCCGAGCCCTGCGCATCACCGTCGTCTATGCCGCCCTGGTCGCCGTGTTCCAGAACCTGTTCGGCTTCCTGCTCGCCGTGCTGCTGGAGCGCGACACGAGGATCAACAAGGTGGTCCGGATCCTGTTCCTGGTCCCGGTGCTGATGTCGGCGCTGGCGGTCGGCTACATCTTCCAGGCCCTGCTCAAACCCGACGGCAGCGTCAACGGCCTGCTCTCCGGCCTGCTGGCGCACGACGTCGACATCGCCTGGCTGGGCGATCCCACCTGGACCATCGTCGTGGTGGCACTGATCCACGCCTGGAAGTGGACCGGCCTGTCCATGCTCATCTACCTCGCCGGGCTCAAGACCATCCCCGAGGACCTCGTCGAGGCCGGCAGCATCGACGGCGCCTCCCGCTGGACCATGTTCTGGAGGATCCGGTTCCCGCTGCTGGCCCCGGCGGTCACCTTCAACGTCGCCACCGCGCTGCTGGGCTCCATGAACGGCTTCGACATCGTCCAGGCCACCACCGGCGGCGGACCCGCCCGCACCACCGAGATCCTCAACATCTTCATCTACCGGACCTTCGGCCAGGGCCTGTTCGCCCAGGCGACCACGATGAGCCTGGTGCTGTTTCTCATCGTGGCGCTGCTGGCCTTCCCCGTCATCCGTACCCTGCGAAAGCGCGAGGAGATCCTGTGACCGCGCCCTCCGCCCGCCGCAACGGCCCGGGCTTCAGCGACCGACCCGCCTGGACCCGCCTGCAGCCTGTCCTGGCGGTGCTGCTCGGGCTCACCGTCATCGGCATCCCGCTCTGGCTGGTCGTGGCCACCGCCGGCAAATCCCGCGGCGAGGCGCTCACCCCCAACCTGGCGCCACCCACGGACTGGCAGCTGCTCGACAACCTCCGCCAGGTATGGACCGACGGCCACGTCCCCGCGGCCTTCCTCGGCAGCCTGCTGGTCGTCGTGCCGGCCGTCGCCGGGGTGCTCGTCATCGGCTCGATGGCCGCCTGGGTGCTGGCCCGCCGCGCCAGCCGCCTGACAGCCGTGCTCTACGCCCTGGCCATCAGCGGCATCGTGCTGCCTCCCGCCGTGGTCACGGTCGTGCTGCTGCTGCGCCAGCTCGGCCTGGCCGGCAGCGCCATCGGCATGATCGGCGTCTACATGGGCATCTACCTGTCCACCGTCATCTTCTTCGTCACCGGCTTCGTCCGCACCGTCCCCGCCTCCCTGGAGGAGGCCGCCCAGATCGACGGCGCCTCCCCGACCAGGGTGTTCGTCCGGATCGTGCTGCCCACCCTGCGGCCGGTCCTGGCCACCGCCACCATCCTGGTCTGCCTGTACGTGTGGAACGACGTCTTCTACGCCTTCTTCGTCATCGGCGGCCGCCTGGACACCCTGCCGCTCAACCTGTTCCGGGTCGCCAGCGCGGGCCTCTACCTCAACAACTGGCACCTCATCTTCGCCTACGTGATCCTCATGAGCCTTCCGCTGGTCGTCGTGCTCGCCGTCGCCCAACGAAAGATCATCTCCGGTATCACCAGCGGCGCGGTCAAGTAGGTACGACGGCCGTGACCGTGCCCCGACGACCCACCCCGCGGACGCCGGTCATGGGCGATGTCGCGCGGCTGGCCGGCGTCTCCCAGCAGACCGTCTCCCGGGTGCTCAACAGCCATCCGACAGTGCGCGAGGAGACCCGCCGCCAGCGGGCCACCCGACTGGGCCGAAGCACGTGACCGCGCTGAAGGCTGGCGCGACGCCCTGCGCGCGGCGGGCCGGCCGATCCCGCCGGTCATCACCGGCGACTGGAGCCCGCGCTCGGGATACCGGGCCGGGCAGCTCATCGCGGAGCGCCCCGATGCCACCGCGGTCTTCTGCGCCAACGACCAGCAGGCCCTGGGCCTACTGCGGGCACTGCGCGAACGCGGCCTGCGCGTGCCCGAAGACGTCAGCGTCGTCGGGTTCGACGACATCCCTGAGGCGCGCTACCTGAGTCCGCCGTTGACCACCGTCCGCCAGGACTTCGACGAGGTCGGCCGCCTGTGCCTGCGGGCGCTGCTCGACATGTTCGACGACCCGTCGCTGCCTGCCGGACACCTGAGAGTGCGGCCCGACCTCGCCGTCCGGGCGAGCAGCGGCCACTGGTCGCCCGGACGGCGCCACGGCCACGGTGACGGGCCGGCGAACGGGCAGCCGGTCACCGTCGCCCTGCGGGCCTGACCGGGATCGGATCAGGAGTACCGTTACCCAGGTCATGAGCGGGGGGATGGAAACGGGCCGACAGCGGTTGGAACGAGCACGGGCCGAGGTCGAGCGGCAGATCGCCGCACTCGCAGCAGAGCTCGCCGACGTCATGGCAGCCGCTCGCTCGGCCAACGCCGACGACGAGCACGACCCGGAAGGCGCCACCATCGGGTTCGAACGGGCGCAGGTGGCCGCGCTACTGGCCGGTGCGCAGCGGCGGCTGGCCGAGTTTGACGACGCGCTACTGCGATTCGACGTGGACACCTACGGTGTCTGCGAGTCATGCGGCCTGCCCATCTCCGCCGAACGGCTCGCGGTGCTGCCTTCCGTACGGACGTGCCTGGCCTGCGCCCGACGGCGCTGACTTCATGCTCCAGGACCGTGGCCCGGACTGGAGGCCCATCAGGGTGATCAGGGGCCGATGTCAGGATGTCGGGGTGTCCATCCTGACCGACTATTTCGCAGCCGGGTCTGACCGCCTGGCGGCGACGGCTGCCGAGTACGTTCACGGGCAGTTGAGTCTGCTCGACCTCGCGCCGGAGAAGGCAGCTGCCAACAAGCATCTCCACCGGGTGTCACCGGAGCAGGCCTCACGTCCACGGGTCGAGACGGCCCACTCAGGGACGCTGGTCCTGCAGAGCAAGGGTGTCGACCCGGGCCTTGCCCTGGCGCGACTTGAGGCGATCCTCACCGGCCGAACGCACGATGAGGTATGCGCAGATCCGAGGCAGGCTGCGCAGATCGCCCCGGCCCGGCCGGAGGACATCGACGGCCGGGTCGTGCTGTCGGTCACGGACACGCTGCGCGATGCCCTGGCGTCCGCGGAGGTGTCGGCGCTGCCTCGGGTGGCGCGGCAGTGGGCGATTGCGGAGTCCGCGAATGATGCCGAGGAGAGTCTGGCGCTGTTCCTCATCGCACTGACAGACCTGGCACGGCGAGCCGGCGGCCGTGCTGAACGGCTCTACTGCTGTGTGACGTTCTGACGCGCCTGCGTATCGCCGCGGCACGGCACTGTCACCGACGAGACTGGTGGCCCACGACGTCAGGCCAGATCCGGAACGACCCGCCGTGCCGGTCGGCTGAGCGCGTCCTGCGGCCGGGTAGGCTCAATGGCAGCCGACCCCCGTCGCGGGCAGCCCGGCGGATTGAGGATGTTCGGATGGGCGTGCGGTTTCAGGAGCTGGGCTGGCGGCAGACGCCGATGGGCGTGATCAGCCTGCGCCGCCGGTGGGATCGACAGTTCGAGACCGACGTGTACGAGGTCAAGCTCGACGACGACTTCCTGATGTCCAGCCTGTTCACCGTCGCCGAGGTCGAGGTGGCCCGGCTGGCGCTGGCCGAGCTGAGCCCGGCCGAGTTCGACGCCGACACCCTCGACGTGGCCGTCGGCGGGCTCGGCCTGGGCTTCACCGCACTGACCGTGCTCGAGGACGACCGGGTCGGCTCGCTGCTGGTCATCGACGCGCTCGCCGACGTGATCGAATGGCACGAGCAGGGCCTGATCCCGGCCGGCACGACGCTCACCGCCGATCCGCGCTGCCGGCTCGTACACGGTGATTTCTTTGCCTTGACCGCCGGCCCGGACGGCCTCGATCCGCAGTCACCTGGCCGGCTCTTTCACGCGATTGTCGTCGACATCGACCATTCGCCCAGCCACCTGCTGCACCCCAGCCACGCGAGCTTCTACCAGCTGGCCGGTCTGCGCCGGCTCGCCGAGAGGCTGCACCCCGGCGGCGTGTTCACCCTGTGGTCCAACGACCCGCCGGAGGACGACTTCACCGCCCGGCTCGCCGAGGTCTTCACCGAGGTCCGCGCCGACGTGGTCACCTTCGCCAACCCGTTGCAGGACCGCGACTCGACCAACACGGTCTACCTCGCGAGACGTCACGGGTAGCGATGGATCTGCTTCGCCGACGAGTGCGGGAAAGTCCGGTGCGTCGATGAACTGCCAGTCCCTAGGATGCGTGGGTGGACCTTTCGCATCTCGGCGCGCCGATCGGGCCGATGATCCGCGTCCATGGCGGGTTCGCCAACCGGATGTACCGGCTCGACACCGACCAAGGGTCGTTCGCGGTGAAGGAGGTGAACCTCGTCGACCGCCGCTGGACCTATCGCGTCGAGGACGTGTTCAGGTTTGAGCGGGCGGCCTTCGCCGCCGGCATCCCGATGCCAGAGCCGATCTCGGCCGGCCACAACACGCTCGTTCACCGATGGGTCGAGGGAGAGAAGGTCCCCGAGGCACCGGTGTCGGCGGCGTACGCGTTTGAGATCGGTGAGATCCTCGCGCGCATCCACGCGCTCGACGTCGCGTGGCCCCATGCGTCGATCGAGGACCCGACGCCACGGGACTGGCCCGAGCTCGCCGCGCGGGCGGCGGCGACCGGACAGCCGTGGGCCGACGAACTCGCCTCTCACGTCGAGACGTTCCTCGCGATTGCCCACTTCGTCGACACCTGCGAACGGCCCGGCCCCGTCGTGCTGACCCACAAGGACATCCACCCGTGGAACCTGCTCGCTCGAGCGGGTCGGCCGGTGGTGCTCGACTGGGAGCTCTCGGGGATGCTCGACCTGTCCGGTGAGCTCGGCTCGACCGCGCTGAGCCTGGCGAAGGGACCTGGCTTCGACGGCATCAGGCCCGCCATCTTCCGCTCGGTCCTCGACGGCTACGTCGCGGGGGGCGCAGCGCTGCCGCCGTCAGGTCCGAGCTGGTTCGTGTACATGATCGGCGGCTGGCTGGGGCACACGAGGTGGAACATCCTCCGGTGCCTCGCCGGTGTCGAGGCGAGCACCGGCCCTGACCTCGCGCTGTCGCACGAGTCCGCGCGCAACGGCGTGCGCGGCCTCCCCGACCTGTTCGGCCGACTTCCGGAGCTCGAGGCGCTGCTCGGGTCACAGTGACCCGCGCCTGCGCTTGGTACGCGACGTGAGGCGCGCTCCCGATTCCGCTCGGGGTCACAGCCGATGACCTGCGAGATTGGCTGGCTGGGATATCCGTTTCCAGGGCGGGCGATGTCGGGCGCTGGATAGGCTGCTCTCGACAGGGCAAGTGCCGCTCTGCATCATTCGCGACCGTCAGCTCTCCTGCGGAGGCGTGCGATCGCAGGCTGCCACCTGCGCGTTCGAAGCGGTGGTGCCTGGCCGAACGGGTCCCGACCGGCGGTCTGCCCGAGTGGTGCTGCCTGAGCGGCGCGGCTCTGCGGTCCCTGAAACGGAGGGTCGGGATGAGGGTTGTCGTAGATCTTTCCCGATGCCAGGGGTATGCGCAGTGCGCGTTCCTGGCCCCGGACGCATTCCGGATGCACGGTGAGGAAGCGCTGATGTACGACCCGAGCCCCGACGACGCGCAGCGGGAACAGGTGTTGCGCGCTGCCGCTGCCTGTCCGGTCCAGGCCATCCTCGTCGACCAGCTGGAGGGCAGGGACACGGCGGCGGGGGCGATGCGGTCATGACCAGCAGGATCGAGGCTTTGCAGACGTTAAAGCGCGAAGGCCGCATCGTCATCGTCGGTGCCTCCCTCGCCGGGCTGCGGGCCGCCGAGTCGCTGCGCGATGAGGGCTTCACCGGGTCGTTGACCGTGATCGGCGATGAGAAGGGCGAGCCCTACGATCGTCCGCCGCTGTCCAAGCAGGTCCTGACCGGATGGGTGCCTGCCGAGGCCACGACCCTGCCCCGTCGTCGTGAGGTGGACGCGCAGTGGCTGCTGGGCGTGCCCGCGTCGGGGCTGGACGTGGCCCATGGCCTGGTACGGCTCGCCGACGGCCGGGAGGTGCCCTACGACCGGGTGCTGATCGCCACCGGTGTACGTGCCCGGCCCTGGCCCGACGAGGCCGAGGCCGCGCTGGACGGGGTATTCGTGGTGCGCACGCGCGAGGATGCCGCCGGCCTGCGGCAGCGCCTTGCCGACGGTCCCGGCCGCGTTCTGATCATCGGGGCCGGCTTCACCGGCTCCGAGATCGCCTCCATCTGCCGTGAGCGCGACATACCGGTGACCGTCGTCGAGCTCGGGCCGGGCCCGTTGGTCGGGGCGCTCGGGGCCATGATCGGTGAGGTCGCGTCGGAGATGCAGCGTGCCCACGGTGTCGATCTGCGCACCGGGGTGAAGGTCACGTCTCTTGAGGGCGACGGGCAGGGGCGGCTGCGCCGTGCCCACCTCTCCGACGGCAGCACGGTCGACGCCGACGTGGCGGTGGTCGCGCTCGGCGGCATCCGCAACACTGAATGGCTGCAGGGCTCCGGGCTGGCTATCGGGCCTTGGGGGATCGCCGCCGACGCGGGCTGCCGCGCCATGGACCTCAACGGTCTGATCACCGATGACATCTTCGTCGCCGGGGACGTGGCGCGATGCCCGCACCCGATCTACGAGTATCGGTTCATCTCGCTGGAGCACTGGGTCAACGCCGTGGAGCAGGCCGAGATCGCCGCACACAACATGGTCCACTTGCAGGCCGACCGCTGGGCGCACCTGACCGTACCGTCGTTCTGGTCGATCCAGTTCGGCGTCAACATCAAGTCTGTTGGTGTGCCGACCTTTGCCGACGAGGTCGTCATCACCCAGGGTTCGGTGGCCGAGCGCCGCTTCGTCGCCACGTACGGCTACAGGGGCCGTGTCACTGCGGCGGTCACCTTCAACAACGCGAAGTGGCTGGACCATTACCGCAGGTTGATCGAGACGGCGGCGCCCTTCCCGCCGCCCTGCCCGACACCCGACCAGCCCGCCGACGCGAAACCGGTGCCCGTCGACTTCCCGGGTCCGATGTTGCTCGCCCAGGGCGCCACGGTCGTGGTGACCGGCCACGATCCGAGTGAACGGCGCGTCACGGCCGCGCGGCCGTAGGAGGTAGACCGACATGACCATGACCGAGACGCCCGGCATCCTGCCCCGGATCCTCGACTACTCGGCCCGGGCCGACCCGTACCCGCTCTACGCCGAGCTGCGCAGAACCCCGGTAGCGCTGCAGGAGGACGGCAGCTACGTGATCAGCACCTACCGGGAGATCACCGCGTTGCTGCACGACCCGCACCTGAGCTCCGACATCCGCCATCTGGCCCGCCCGATGCCGGGGGGGCAGGGCCGGGAAGACAATCCGGCGTTCCTCAATCTCGATCCGCCCGAGCACGACCGCATGCGGCGCATGGCGATGCGCCACTTCGGCCCGCCGCACACCCCGGGGCTCGTGGACGGGATGCGGCCCGACATGACAGCCGTCGTCAACGGCCTGATCGACGGTCTGCAGGGCAAGAAGCAGATCGACGTCGTGGATGACTTCGCCTACCCGTTCCCGGTCACCGTGATCTGCCATCTGCTCGGCGTGCCCCGCGAGGACGAACCACGCTTCCATCAGTGGGTGGAAGCGCTCGTCGATGCCATCGACTACAACCCGGCCACGGACCCTCCGGAGCGGTTGCAGAAGGGGTTGCAGGCCAGGATCGACCTGCGCCAATATCTCGGCGGACTGGTGGAAGAACGCCACGGCCGGCCGGGCGACGACATCCTGTCGAAGCTGGCCAACGACGACGGTCCCGACGGCCGCATGACCGACGAGCAGATCATCAGTACGGCCAACCTGCTGCTCATCGCCGGCCATGAGACCACCGTCAACCTCATCGCCAACGGCGTGCTGACACTGCTGCGGCACCCGCAGATGCTGCAGCGGCTGAAAAACGAGCCAGACCTGATCATCCGACTGGTAGAGGAGCTGCTGCGCTACGAGCCACCCGTGCACATCATCCCGTGGCGGGCCGCGTACAGCGACATCACCATCGCCGACACCACCATCCCGAAGGGCTCGCAGATAATGCTCATGCTCGCCTCGGGCAGCCGCGATCCCGAACGATTCCACGACCCCGACCGCTTCGACCCCGATCGCCAGGACAATCAGCACCTCGGCTTCGGCAGCGGTATCCACGTCTGCTTCGGTGGCCCGCTGGCCCGGTTGGAGGCGCAGATCGCGCTCACCGAATTCGTGCGCCGCGTGGACAATCCCCGGCTGGTCGCCGACCCGCCGCCTTACCGGCGAAGCCCGATCCTGCGCGGCCCCCTCCACCTCCTCGTCGAGCAAGGGTGAAGGTCGTCGGCGCGAGCAACCCGACCGTCAGTCCCGGCGCCGACGCCCGAGAAGGGCGCTGTTTCACGACTCCAACGAGTCATGAAACAGGCCGTAGAGGGTGTGGTGGCCAGGGGTGAGGGGAATGTCGCGGTCGGGGAGGGACAGGGTGATCGGGCCGTCGGTCTCGACGGTGAGGGTGGTGTCGTCGGCGACCATGGTGACGCGGGTGTCGCCGCAGCGCAGGTTGCGGATGCCGGTGCGGCCGGGCAGGTAACGGCGATAGTGGACGGTGCGGGTGAGGGCGTCCACGCGGAAGCCGAGGATGTGCTCGATGAGCATGGAGATCGGGGCGAGGGCGGACCAGCCGCAGAAGTCGGGGCGTACCGGGGTGCGGTCGTCCTTGGCCGTGGACGGTGCGGGGAGGGTGGGGGAGTACGCCTCCCAGATCGTCGCGGGCGAGTACGAAGACCAGGTGCGGGCCATGTGGCGGATCAGGTCGAGGCTGGCGCGGTGCGCCAGGTCCTGGTGGCCGGAGTCGGCCAGGGCGCGGGCGCTGGCGTACGCGACGGGGATCCACACGCCACCGCGCCAGTACATGCCGTCGGGGCGGAACTCGGGGTCGTCGCGGGCCACCGACGGCCAGGGCACCGGTCCGCCGAAGCACTTCGGGTCGGCCAGCGCCGCGGCCAGCGCATCGGCCTGGGCCGCGTCGCAGGCGCCGGCCAGCAGCGGCCAGTAGACAGCGGGCGTGCGCACCCGGTGGAAGTCGTACGGCTCCTCGGCGAACCGGTCGAAGTAGCTGCCGTGCTCGGCCGACCAGAAGTCGTTCACGAGCGCGACTAGCCGCGCATGGTGGCCGTCGTACTCCGCTGCCAACTCGTCGGCGCCGATGAGCCGGGCCAGCCTGGCGATGGACCGGGCGGACAGGGCCTGCTGGGCGGCGACGTCGAACCACAGGATGTCGCCGGACGTGCCGTGCTCACCCTGGATCGGCGCGCGGGGCGTGTTGTCCATGCCGCTGGTCACGCCCTCCCAGAGGTAGCCGCGCGGCACCCGCTGCACGGTGGTGGCGATGTTGCTGTGCGGGAAGCGGCTGCCCGCCGGGGTGGCCTCCATGAACGCGAAGTGCTGCTGCAGGTATGCCTTGTCGCGCAGCAGCCACCGGACCCGGTCCAGGTCGCCGGTGTGGCGGACGTACTCCTCCTCGGACCAGGCGAACAGCGGCGGATTGTCCGGGTGGTGGATCCTCAGGGTGGTGGGCTCGGCGTCGTACATCGGGCGGTAGAAGTTGTCGAAGCTCTCCACCCCCGGGAACAGGTCGGGGGCGTACTTGCAGAAGTGCGCCATGAAGCAGGTGTCCCAGATCCAGATGGTGTCCGGATCGAAGCCCTCGTCCATGTACGGCGAGCGCGGCGCGCCCTCCCGGGTGACTACGTGGTCGTAGGCCAGCTCCCAGGCCGCCCAGTACAGGTCGATGAGCTCGGGCTCGGCGTCGAGGACGGGGGCGGGCAGCGCGGCCCGATCCAGCGGCCGGCGGGTGGTGACCGGCGGGGTCTGGGTGTGGGGCAGGTTCATTTGATCTCCGCGATGGCGACGCCCTTGTCGATGTACTTCTGGCCCAGGGCGTAGAGGACGACGGGTGGGATGAGCGAGATGACGATGGCCGCCATCAGCATGGGCAGCGACGAGCCGAACGGCGAGGTGAAGTAGAGCAGGCCGAGCGGCAGGGTGCGGTTCTCCTCGCCGGTCAGGTAGATCAGCGGGCCGAACAACTCGCGCCAGCTGCCCAGGAACGTGAACACCGCGACCACGATGATGACCGGCTTGGACTGCGGCAGGATGATGTGCCACCAGGTGCGCAGGGTGCCGCAGCCGTCGATGCGGGCCGCCTCGTCGATCTCGCGGGGCAGGCTCATGAAGAACTGCCGGAACAGGAAGATCTCGAACGCGGCGCCGAACAGCTTCGGGATCAGCAGCGGGTAGAACGTGTCGATCCAGCCGATCTCGCGGTAGAAGCGGTACAGCGAGATGGTCATGACCTGGCCGGGCAGCATCATCGTGGCGAGCACGACCATGAACAGCGCGTTGCGGCCGGGGAAGCGGAAGCGGGAGAAGCCGTACGCCACGAACGACGACGCCAGGATGTTGACCACCACGGCGTACCCGGCGAGCCACAGGCTGTTGCCGATGTAGTGCAGGAACTCGTACTTGAAGATGACGTCGGTGAAGTTCTCCCAGCGGAACGGGCTCGGGATCCACTCGAACGGCACCGCGAAGTACTGGTTGGTGTCCTTGAGCGACTGCGACACCAACCACACGAACGGGAACAACAGCAGCAGGCAGAACAGGCTCAGGGCGATGATGCGCGCGGTCAGCTCCCAGCGCGCCCTGGTGTTGCGCCGTCGTGGCGCCGTGGCGGTCGGTGCCGCCGGGGCAGCGGGCGGCACGTCACCGCGTCGCGGCTTGTCCAACACGTCTTGCATGGAATCCTCCGGTGGGTGGGCCGCGGTCAGTTCTGGTCGGCGTCGCCGTACGCGGTGAAGCGCCGGGCCAGCCAGAGCACCAGGCCGGTCAGCACCAGGGTCGCGGCGAACATGATGAACGCCAGTGCGGACGCGTAGCCCATGTCCTGGTAGACGAAGCCCTTGACGTACAGGTAGGTCACGAAGGTGCCGAGGCTGTTCTCGTAGCCCAGCGGGTTGCCGGTGGCGACGCCGCCGTTGTTGGCGAACGCGAGCGGGGTCTCGAAGACCTGGATGTGCCCGATCAGCGCCATGACGGTGTTGAAGACGACGACCGGCGACAGCAGCGGCAGGGTGACCTTGCGAAACATCTGCCAGGGACCGGCCCCGTCGACGCGGGCGGCCTCGAAGTAGCTGGCCGGGATGCCCTTGAGCCCGGCCAGGAAGATCAGCATGGTGCCGCCGGTGAACCACACGTTGACCAGGATCAGCGCGACGAGCGCCAGCCAGGGCTTCTCGGAGTCACCGAGCCAGTTCACCGGCTCGGTGCCGAACAGGCTCAGGAACATGTTCGCCAGGCCCACCTCGCCGCCCCGGAACACCTGCTTGAACAGGTACGCGGTGGCGATGCCGACGAGCAGGCTGGGGACGTAGATCAGGGTGCGGAAGACGTGATTGCCGCGGAAGTCCTTGTACAGCAGCAGCGCCAGGGCCAGGCCGAGGCCGATCGAGATGACCGTCGAGCCGATCACGTAGATCAGCATGTTGCCGGCGATGGTGGCGAACACCGGATCGTCGGTGAGGATCTTCTCGTAGTTGTCGGTGCCCACGAACCGGATCGTGCGGAACACGTTGGCCTTGGACAGGCTGGTCATGAACGCGGCGATGAGCGGCGCGACACCGAACATCAGGAAGCCCAGCAGCCATGGGCTGATGTAGAGGTAGCCCTGCACGCCCTCGCGCCGCCACCACCGCCGCTTCGGGCGCGGCCGTTGCCCGGCCGAAACCATGCTGCTCATGTGTACGCCTCCGGTGGAACCTGTGGGACGGCAGTGGGCGGGCGGTGCGTGACCGGCAGCCCCCGTGGCGGCCGGTCGGGCCGGGGGGGGCCCCCCCGGTGAACCCCGGGGGCCCCCCCCGGGGCAACCGCAAGCGCACGCACC
>NZ_JAHRCY010000022.1:0-77499 GCF_019083965.1 Catellatospora tritici | reverse complement strand
GGCAGTGGGCGGGCGGTGCGTGACCGGCAGCCCCCGTGGCGGCCGGTCGGGCCGGTGCGGCCCCGCAGGTTCACGCGGGGCCGCACCGGCGGGTCACGCTACTGCGACAGCAGCGCGTTGCCCTTCTTCTCGATCTCGGCGGCGGCCTGCTCGGGGGTGAGCTTGCCGCGGCCCAGGTCGTCGATGATCAGGCCGACGTCCTTGCCCAGCTCCTCCTTGACGGTCAGCAGACCGGGGCGGAAGGCCGGCACGGAGGCCAGCAGGGTCGGGCCGAACTCCTTGGGGGTGATGAAGTCCGGCAGCTTCTTGAGCGCCTCGACGTCGACCGGCACGTCGCTGAACTTCGCGAACTCGACCTGGTTCTCGGTCTTGAGCATCCACTTGAGGAACGCCCAGGCCTCCTTCTGGTGCTTGCTCTCGGCGGAGATCGCGTACCCGTTGGCGCCGGAGTAGAGGACCAGGCTGTCGCCGACCTTCGGCAGGGGGAAGACGCCGATGTTCGGGGACTTGGCGGCGATGTCGGCGAAGTTCCAGGGACCGACGCGGGCCATGGCGACCTTGCCGGTACGCAGGCTGTCCAGGTCACCGTTGAGCCACTGGTTCTCGCGCTGCTCGTCGATCGGCGGCACGATCTTGTCGGTGAACAGGCTGGCGTAGTCGGCCAGGCCGGCGATGCCCTGCGGGCTGTTCACGGTGACCTTGGTCGGGCTGACGAAGCTGTCGTACATCGAGCCGCCGCGCATCGCGATGAGCGACTCCCAGAAGTTGAGGCTGCCCGGGTGCAGGGCGTACTGGGTGACCTTGCCGGAACCGTTGACCTTGGTGAGCTTCTTCGCCATCTCCTTGAAGGCGTCGAGGGTCATCGGCACGGCCGGGTCGGGCGTGGCCACGCCCGCTGCCTTGAACAGGTCCTTGTTGTAGCCGACCAGCGGCACGGAGATGCCGACGGGCATCGCGTACTGCTTGTCCTTCCAGCCGAAGACGCCGACCGGGCCGGGCTGCGCGCCGGTGATGGCGCCGGAGTAGTCCTCGAACTTCTTGAGGTCGGCGAAGACCTCGTTGTCGAAGTACGACGCCGCGAAGCAGGAGCACAGGCCGACCACGTCGTAGGCGTTGCCGCCGGCGGTGGTGGTCTTCACCTTGTCCCAGTACGCGTCCCAGGGCAGGAACTCGGACTTGATCTTGATGTTGGGGTTGGCCGTCTCGAAGCCGTCGAGCCACTTGCGGTAGAGCGCGTCCTTCTCGGGAGTGTTGCTCCACCAGCCCCAGCTGATGGTGACCGGGCCGCCCTCGGCCTCGGTGTCGTCGCCGCCGCTGCTGCAGGCCGCCGTGACGAGCGACGCGGCCAGCAGCAGCGCGCTCAGGACGACGCCGGCCCTCCGGCGGGACTTCCTGGGTCGAGCATGCTCCATAGTGAACTCCTGTGAGGTGCGATGCGCGTGGAGAGGTGCGGAAGCAGTGCGTCCGGCTGGCATCGTGCGAACCCCGGAGTCGCAACCCCGGCGGTCCTGTCGCGAGTCATCAAGACGCGATGGCGAACTAAATCGAAACAGTGACCGGGACCATAGCCCGCGCCCTTAGGTACGTCAACACCGTGTTACGCCGGAAACTTTTGCGCCATGTCCCCAGAGGAGCATTACCGCAGATGAGCCTGTTTCCTTTCCTATTTCTGCGATCAGCCCCGCCCCGCCTCGGATCGACCGGGGTCTTCCGTACGACGGAGCGCGCTGCTACTGTCCCGGTCCGTAACGAAATCGGTTTAGTAGCAACGACCAGGGAGCTGCCCATGCGGAACGGAGGACGGCCGTGAAGCGCCCGACCATCGCCGACATCGCCGACCGCGCGGGCGTCTCGCGGTCGGCGGTCTCGTTCGCGCTCAACGACCAGCCCGGTGTCTCGGAGGAGACCCGCCAGCGGGTGCTGGCCGTGGCGTCCGAACTGGGCTGGCGGCCGCACAGCGCGGCCCGAGCCCTGCGGGGCGGGCGGGCCGGCGCGATCGGCCTTGCCCTGCAACGGCCCGCGCGGCTGCTCGGCGCCGAGCCGTTCACCATGGAGCTGATCAGCGGCCTGGAGTCGGAGCTGTCGGCCCGCTCCTGCGGGCTCAACCTGCAGGTCGTCGAGGACACCGAGGCCGAGATCGCCACCTACCGCCGGTGGTGGGCCGAGCACCGGGTCGACGGCGTCATCGTGCTCAACCTGCGCGACGACGACCCGCGCGTCGGCGTCCTGGAGGACCTGCACCTGCCCGCGGTCGTCATCGGCGGGCCCGCCGGAACCGGAACGCTGCCGAGCATCTGGTCGCAGGACGCGGCCGGCATGACCGATGTGGTGGAATACCTGGCCGCGCTGGGACACCGGCGGCTGGCCCACGTGTCGGGCGATCCGAACATGCGCCACATCGTCGACCGCGCCGACGCGCTGCGGCAGGTGTGCCGCCTGCGCGGCCTGCCAGAGCCGCTGACGGTGCGCGCCGACTACTCCGACGAGGACAGCGCGCAGGCCACCAGACGGCTGCTGGCCTCGCCGGACCGGCCGACCGCGATCATCTACCACACCGACCTGACCGCGGTGGCCGGACTCGAAGTGGCGCTGGAGATGGGTCTGTCCGTGCCGGACGAGCTGTCCCTGGTCGCCTTCAACGACTCCCGGCTGTGCCGCCTGGTCAACCCGAAGCTCACCGCGCTGGCCCACGACATCCCGGGCCGGGGCGCGCAGGCGGCGCGCATGCTCTTCGCCGCCATCGACGGCGGGCCGGGGGCGCAATCCCAGCCCGCCGAGCCCTACCGGCTGCTGCCGCGTGGCAGTACCGGGGTGTACCGCACACGCTGAACCGCCCGACAGGGCCCTCACCCGCAAGGAGAGCCGCCGATGACCGCCCCCACGGAGACCGCGCCCGACCGCCGTTTCGCACCGCCGGAGTTCCCCGCGGGATTCCGCTGGGGCGCGGCCACCGCGGCGTTCCAGGTCGAGGGCGCCCTGGACGCCGACGGACGCACACCGTCGGTCTGGGACACCTTCACCGCCGTCCCCGGGCGGGTGGACAACGGCGACCGGGCCGACCTCGCCGTCGACCACTACCACCGCTACCGCGCCGACGTGGCGCTGATGGCACAGCTGGGCCTGGGCACGTACCGCTTCTCGGTGTCGTGGCCGCGGGTGCAGCCCGACGGGCGCGGCGCGGCCAACAGCAAAGGGCTGGACTTCTACTCCCGGCTGGTCGACGAGCTGCTCGCCAATGGTGTCGAGCCGATGCTGACGCTCTACCACTGGGACCACCCGCAGGTGCTGCAGGACGCGGGCGGCTGGGCGAACCGGGACATGACCGAGCGCTTCGCCGACTACACCGCGCTGGTCGCGGCCAGACTGGGCGACCGGGTGCCACTGTGGATCACGCTGAACGAGCCGTGGTGCACCGCGTTCCTGGGCCACGCCTCGGGCATCCACGCCCCCGGCGTCGCCGACGACGCCACCGCGCTGACCGTGGCGCACCACCTCAATCTGGCCCACGGCCTCGGCGTACAGGCACTGCGGGCGGCCCTGCCCGCCAGCGCCCAAGTGTCCATCGCGCTCAACCCCGCCCCCGTCCGCACCCCCGTGGACACCCCTGCCAACCGCGACGCGGTGCGCCGGGCCGACGCGCTGCGCAACCGGATCTTCCTGGACCCGCTGCTGCGCGGGGAGTATCCGGCCGATCTGATCGCCGACACCGCGCACGTCACCGACTGGGGTTTCGTGCGCGGCGGGGATCTGGCCACGGTCACCGCGCCGATAGACCTGCTGGGCGTGAACTACTACACGCCGCTGTACGTCGCCGCCGGTCCCGGCCCCGCCGACCCGTACAACCGCTGGGTCGGCAGCGACGGCCTCGTGCACATCGCGCCCGCCGACGGCCCGTCCACCATCCACGGCGTGGTCGACGCGGGCGCC
The DNA here is from genome assembly GCF_019083965.1 of Catellatospora tritici. GTDB lineage: Bacteria > Actinomycetota > Actinomycetes > Mycobacteriales > Micromonosporaceae > Catellatospora > Catellatospora tritici. The sequence goes on along the minus strand of NZ_JAHRCY010000022.1, from coordinate 73,572 downwards.
CTGCGTGAGCTGCTCAACCGGATCCGCGACGACTACGGCCCGGTCCCGATCGTCATCGCCGAGAACGGGGTGGCCTCGCCCGACTCGGTCGGCCCGGACGGGCGCGTCGACGACGCGGGCCGGGTCGCCTACCTGCATGCGCACCTGGCCGCGCTGCACGACGCCATCGCCGACGGCGTCGACGTGCGCGGCTACGTGATGTGGTCCCTGATCGACAACTTCGAGTGGGTGTACGGCTACAGCCAGCGCTTCGGCCTCATCCACGTCGACCGGGACACCCAGCACCGCACGATCAAGAACAGCGGCCACTGGTTCCGGCAGGTCATCGCCGCGAACGCCATCCCACCCCTGGACCCGCCCGCAGCCGGCTGACGGGCGTCGCAAGGAACGGACCCGGGGACGCCTGCGTCCGTATTGCTTCAACAATGCGCATTAATCGAAGCATGTCGCGTTCGGGGCGCCCGGCCCCGGACGCGACGGTCCCCCCGGAGCACCAGGAGAGACACAGGTAGGAGACCTGCATGAAAGCTCTTCGGCTCAACCGGCTCACCATCCCGCTCATGATTGCGGTGGTCCTCGCCGTGGTGTCACCACTGATCGTCGCCAACCAGGCCAACGCCGCCCCCGGCTTCGTCACCACCTCGGGCACGAAGTTCATGCTCGACGGCAAGCCCTTCTACGTGGCCGGCACCAACAGCCACTACCTCGGCTGGGGCACCCGCGCCGAGGTCGACTCGATGCTCGGCTACGCCGACGCGAGCAACTACAACGTCGTACGCACGATCATGCACTCGGTGATCGGGTCCCTGGACGGCACGACCAAGCCGCACATCTGGAACCCGAACAGCACCGGTGACGCGTCCAACATGGGTATGCACGGGACATACCTGATCTACTGGGACACCGCCACCAACACGTACGCCTTCAACGACAGCGCCACCAACGGCCTGGGCCGCTGGGACTACGTCATCGCGCAGGCCGCACAGCGCGGCCTGAAGCTGAACATCGCGATGATGGACTTCTGGCAGTGGGCGGGCGGCACGCAGCAGATCAACTCGTGGTACATCCCGAACTACAACGCCTCCAGCGACCCGCAGCGGTACACGTTCTTCTACAGCGACCCGCGTACCAAGCAGCTGTACAAGGACTGGACGAGCCACGTGCTCAACCGCACGAACAGCATCACCGGCGTGAAGTACAAGGACGACCCGACCATCTTCGCCTGGGACCTGATGAACGAGCCCGAGATCAGCTCGGTGTCCCTGGCGCAGGGCTGGTACCAGGAGATGGCGAGCCACATCAAGGCGCAGGGCGCCCAGCAGCTGGTCACCACCGGCAGCGAGGGCTTCTATGGCGGGCAGGCGGGCTCCGACCCGAACACCGAGGCCGCCAACGTGCCCGCGATCGACTTCCAGACCTGGCACACCTACCCGACGTACCACAACATCTCCACGCAGCAGGTCGTGAACCTGATCAACCAGCACTGCGCCTCGGCGGTGGCCGGCGGCAAGCCGGTCATCCTGCAGGAGTTCGCCTACCCGGCACGCAGCGCGGCGGAGAAGGTGACCCGCTCGGGCATCTACAGCGGCTGGCTCGACGCGATCTACAACAACAACGACTGCGCCGGCTGGCTGTCCTGGCGGGTCGAGGGCAAGGTCGTGCCCCCGGCCACGAAACCGCACCCGCAGGACGACAACGTCAACCCGGCCACCTTCATCTGGCCGCCCGACAACGGCGAGGGTTTCTCCATCTACGGCGAACCCGACACCACCAAGTCGCAGTACGACCCGGCGTACCAGATGTTCGCGACCCAGGCCGCGCGTCTGCTGACCAAGAACGGCGGCGTCCTGCCGTCGTCGCCGCCGCCCTCTCCGCCGGCCTCGCCGTCGCCGTCGGCCAGCCCGTCGCCGCAGCCGCCGGGCACCGTCAACGTCGACGACTCGCTCCAGGGCACCGGGCAGAACCAGTGGAACTACAGCGGCTGGAACCACTGCACCGCCTGCGACGAGGCCGCTCCGGCGGTGTACTACAACGCCAGCCAGAGCTGGAGCCTCAACAGCGGTGAGACCGCCACGCTGGCCTTCAACGGCACCCGGGTCGTCTACCGGGCCGTGACGGGCTCGCATCACGGCATCGCCGCGGTCTCCGTCGACGGCGGCACCGAGGTGAACGTCGACCTCTACGCCGCCGCCAAGACCGGCGACGTGGCGGTCTGGACCAGCCCCGTGCTGGCCGCGGGCAACCACACGCTGCGGATCCGCAACACCGGCACGAAGAACGCCGGCGCCACGGGCACGGTCGTCACCCTCGACCGGGCCGTGGTAACCGGCGGGTCCACCACCTCGCCGTCGCCGTCCGCGCCGCCGGCCTCGCCGTCGCCGCAGCCGTCGACCAGCCCGCCGGCCGTCGGTTTCGTCAAGGGCATCAACCTCAACGGACCCGCGGTCGTCATCGAGGGCAACCAGTGGGTCAGCCAGACCCAGGCCCAGTCCTCGGGCTTCACGGTCAGCGGCGGCACCGCCCAGACCAACACCGTCACGCCCAGCCCGCTGCCCGACACGGCCACCGTGGACATGCTCCACACCGGGCTGATCGGCACGGACCTGGGCACCATCACCATGAGCCAGACCGTGGCCAACGGCACCTACCAGGTGTACGTCTGGGAGATGGAGTCGGTGCAGGGCAACACCCGCCGGTTCAACGTCACCCTGGAGGGCGTCCTCAAGGCCAGCAACCTCGGTGACCTGGCCCTGGGCCACTGGCGCGAGAACGGCGCGTACACCGTCACGGTGTCCGACGGCGTCCTCAACATCAACGTGACCGGCGCCTACGGCAAGCCCGCCATCATGGGCCTGGCCATCTACCGCATCTGACCGCTGCGCGCCGGCCCGCTCTCGGCGGGCCGGCGCCTTCCCGAGATCGCCGTCTCGGGTCGGAACCCGAGGTCTGTCGCTGATCGGTGTCCCACCTGGCGACGTCAACAAGATCTTCAACCGGACCACCGGCGACCGCGGACGAACCCTCGGCGGCCCTCGGACACCTCAGCCACTCCAGGGACGGGCATGTTCACCGACTACGACGACTTCACCGTGTCACCGTTCGCGACGGTGTACGAACACGGCTGGCAGAGCTGGAGCCCGGCCACCGTCTACCCGGCCGCCGCCACCTCCTGGCGGCCGGTACGGCAGCCGGCCCAGATCATGAACTACCGGCCGGAGACACCCGCACCCCGCACCGGGTTCCAAGGGGAAGGACTGCTGGTCGTCGACCCCGCCGACGGCAGCCCGGTACGGCTGTACGCCGCTGCCGACGGAATGGAGACGGTGCCGTCGATCAGGGCGTCACTGACCGCCGGGCGGATGCGCATCCGCGCCGACGGCCCGATCGAAACCTGTTACGGCCGAACGGTGCGCGGGGCACTGGCCGACTGGGCTGACCGGTTCGCCGCCCGTGCCGGCGTCGTGGACATCCGTCCCGCCCCGACGATGTGGTGCTCCTGGTATCACTACTTCACCCAGGTCACCGCCGCCGACATCACCGAGAACCTCGCGGCGATCGGACGGCACGACCTGCCCGTGGACGTCGTGCAGATCGACGACGGATGGCAGAGTGAGATCGGCGACTGGCTCACCTACTCCGACAGGTTCCCGTCGTTTCCCGAACTGATCCGCCAGATCCGCGACGCGGGCCGCCGCGCCGGCATCTGGCTCGCGCCCTTCCTCGTCACCTCGCGTAGCCAGACGTTCGAAGAGCACCCCGACTGGCTGCTCCGGCAGCCGGACGGCACGCTGGTCGACGCCGGGCACAACTGGAACACCCAGCTCTACGCACTGGACACGACCCACCCGGGCGCACGCGCCTACCTCACCGACAGCTTCGAACGGCTCCGCGAACTCGACATCGACTTCTACAAGGTCGATTTCGTGTACGCGGGAGCGCTCGAAGGCGTACGCCACGACGGCTCATCACCGTTGGCCGCGTACCGCTCGGGTATCTCGCTGATCCGTGCCGCCATCGGGCCGCAGGCATACCTGCTCGGCTGCGGCGCGCCGATCCTGCCCTCCGTCGGGCTCGTGGACGCCATGCGCGTCTCCCCCGACACCGCACTGCACTACCTGCCCACCAACGGCGACGACGTCGCGATGCCGTCGCAGCAGGGCGCGACCCTGTCGACCGTCGGCCGGGCCTTCCAACATGGCCGGTTCTGGGTCAACGACTCAGACTGCCTCATCGCCCGCCCCGACATGCAGCGCCGCCACGAATGGGCCTCGATCGTCGAGCAGTACAGCGGGCTGCGGACCTCCTCGGACCGCATCGCCTCCCTCGACGCCTGGGGCCTCGAAACCACCCGCCGCATCCTCTCCACGGCCATGCCACCCACACCGTTCGTCGGTGTCCCCGACATATTCCCGACCGCCCCGAACGGCGGCTGGTGATCTCCGGCTCGCTGTCGGCGGTTGAGCTCCGCTGGATCATGACCACAGGCGCCAACAGCAGCGAGACGTTCGTGATCCAGACGGTGTCGCCGGCGTTCGAGTACCGCAAGGTCGGCCTGGCCTCGGCGATGGCCGTGGTCCTGCCGCTCATCGCCCTGCTGGTCACGTTCGTGCAGCGGCGGATCCTGTCCGCCGAGAAAGTGGTGAAGTCATGACCGCAGTTCCCACCCCCGCCCGCCGCCTGCGGCCTAACCTCCGGAGCCGTCAAATGAGCACTCCGCTGCTGGGCGGCGTCGAGGCCGGGGGCACGAAGGTCGTCTGCGCGATCGGCACCGGCCCCGATGACATCAGGCATCGTGCCACGATCCCCACCACCACCCCGGTGCGGACCCTCGCCGAGGTCATCGAGTTCTTCAGCGAGCACGCCCGGCGCGGCCAAGCCGTCACCGCGCTGGGCGTAGCCTCATTCGGACCGCTCGACCTGGACCCGGCCTCGCCGCAGTACGGCCACATCACCAGCACCACCAAGCCCGGCTGGGCCGGCACCGACATCGCCGGGCTCCTCGGCCGTCGGCTGGCGGTTCCGGTGGCCCTGGACACCGACGTCAACGGCGCCGCCTACGGCGAAGCCCGCTGGGGCGCGGCCAGGGGCCTGCACAACGCGGTCTACCTGACCGTCGGCACCGGCATCGGCGGGGGAGCGGTCGTGGCCGGCAGACCGCTACGCGGCCTCATCCACACCGAGATGGGTCACCTGCATGTGCAACGCCACCCCGACGACTCCTACCGCGGCGGGTGCCCGTTCCACGGCGACTGCGTAGAAGGCCTGGCCAGCGGACCCGCACTGGCCGCGCGCCTGGGCCGCCCGGCCCAGGACGCCGGACCCGATACCTCGGCCGTGGTCGCGATGCAGGCTTTCTACCTGGCTCAGCTGATCACCGCCATCACCTACCTGCTCTCACCGCAGCGCATCGTGCTCGGCGGCGGAGTCGCGCAGTTGCCCGGACTGCTCGACGCCGTACGCGCCGAAACCGTCACCAGGCTCGGCAACGCCCTCGACGCCGCGGCTTTCACCGACGACGTCGACCGGTACCTGACCGCCCCCGGGCTGGACGACATGTCCGGGGTGCTCGGCGCGCTGGGCATGGCCGCAGACCTCGCCGACAGCACACGCACCGCCGCCACGCCACCGTGACCCGGTCCAGCGCACCGCGTCCGTCTGCGACAACCGACAAGAAAGACGCACCATGAGGGAATCTGAATTTGCCTCGGCTGCCGCGCCCTGTCGCCAGTGCCCGAGCACCTGCCCATCAGCCGCCCGCAGACCCGAGCCGCACTCAACACCGGCTGACCTGGCAATTCAACAGGTTCTATGCCAACGGAGACCTGATGGTTGGCATGATCAGTCCTATTTGCAGCATGTGCTATGTATTGTTGCCCAGGGTAGCGCGTAGGCGGCGATTGGCCTATCGTCTCCGCTCGCGGAGACACGGGGGCAAGTACAACTTGATCGATTGCGACAGCGGCACCGTCAAGGTGCTGCTACGTCGCGCCGTTCGACCTCGTGGCACTCCATGACGTTCGGTGTCCGTGAAGGAACCGACAACGGAGGAGTCGTCATGACACGATCGACCCATCTGAGTAAGCGGCACGTCAGGTGGCTGTCGGCCCTTTTGCCGACCCTGCTGGCTTCGGTCGGCACCACTGTGGTGCTGCCCACGCAGGCCACGCAGGCCGCGCAGGCCGCGCCGACACTCTCAGCGGCAGTTCACGTCCAGCCCACGGCCATGGCAAAGGCCGCTGCGCAGGCTCGCAGCACTGGTCGGTCGGTGGATGTCGCCGGGCTCACCACGCCGACCACGCGTACTCTCGCCAATCCTGATGGCACTGTGACACTTGAGCTCAATTCCCAGCCCGTCCGGGTCCAGCACAACGGGGCGTGGACAGCGCTGGATGCCACGCTGGCCCGCAACGCCGACGGCACCTGGAGCCCGAAGGCCACGCCCGGTGGTCTAACCCTCTCCGGTGGCGGCGAGGCGCCACTGGCGTCCATGACCAACGAGGGCACCAGCCTGGCGCTGTCCTGGCCAGGCAGGCTTCCCGCACCCCTGGTGTCAGGTGCCACGGCGACCTACCGGAACATCCGTCCCGGCGTCGACCTGACCGTCACCGCCAACACCGGTGGCGGGTTCTCCCACGTCCTGGTGGTCCACAATGCCGCGGCCGCCGCGATGGTCACCCAGGTGCGCCTGCCGATCTCCGCCAAGGGGCTGCGGCTGGCCGCCGACGAGTCCGGCAACCTCACGGCCACCGACGCCCTGGGCGAGGTCCGCTTCGCCGCGCCGACACCGACGATGTGGGACTCGGGCACCGCATCCGAGCTGCCCGCCGCGGCCAAGGCCGACGCGGCAAGGGCCGTTGTCACCGGTGTCGCCCCAGCCGCGTCCAGCGCGCGCGGTCCAGGCGTCGCGGCGAAGGTGGATCGGCTTGCCGTGACCGCTGACCAGCATGCGATCACGCTGACCCCTCCGGTCGGCTCACTGACCGGAGCCGCGGTGCGCTATCCGCTATACCTCGATCCCACCTGGAATTCGGTGGCCAAGACCAAGAGCGCGTGGACGTTCGTCAACAGCTACTACCACGGCTCCTCCTACTACAACAGCACGGACTGGGCCAGGGTCGGCTATCAGGGCTGGGACTCTCCCTACTACAAGGGCCGGTCGTTCTTCAAGTTCGCGATCCCGAGCGCGATCTGGAACCAGCGCATTGACAGCGCCATCCTGCAGACCAAGATGGTGTGGTCCGCCACCAACGCCGCCTTCGACGTCAGCGTTCACCACATCAGCAACGCGTCCTCGGCGATCGGTTCCGGCACCACCTGGGACAACCAGCCGGCCAAGGGCGGCCTGATCGTCACCAAGCAGACCCCCGGCAACTGGCGGGCCGACGGTTCGGAACTGCCGGTCCCGGTCGAGTTCGACGTCAAGAGTGAGATCGTCTCGGCTGCCGCGGGGCGTTGGTCCTACGCCACCATCGGCCTGTACAACGAGACCGAGACCGACCGGGACGGTTGGCGCAAGTTCGAGAACAATCCGACGCTGGCCATCAAGTACAACTCGGCGCCGGCCACTCCGACCAGCTACATGACGCAGCCGGCGACGCAGTGTCCGGCCGCGGCAGGCAGCATGGTGGGCAACACGGCAGTCACCTTCAACGCCAAGGTCACCGATCCCGACGGGACGAACAACCCGCTGGCCACCACCTTCACCATCACGGACATCACCGCCGAGCCTGACGTGGTGACCACCCTGACCCAGTCCGTCAGCAGCGGTTCCACCGCGACGTTGACCCAACCTGCGTCGTTCTTCATCGATGCGCACACCTACACCTGGAGCGTGAAGACCTCGGACGGGTTCGATACCAGCCCGTCGACACCGACGTGCCAGTTCGGCGTGCTGAAGACCGCGCCGGGCGCACCCACGGTGACCTCCACGGACTTCCCCCCGAGTGGCGTGAACGGCCGCGCCGGCGAGACGGGCGCGTTCACGTTCACGTCTGCGGGTGGGTCGACCCCGGTCGCGTACGTGTGGGGTGTCAACGTCGCGCCTCCGGTCACCGCCACCGGTCCGATCGTGCCGCAGAGCGGCTGGGGCAAGACCACAGCCTCCGGCGGCACGGCCTCGATTCAGCTGAACATCAACCGGGTCGGGCCCAACATCTTGTACGTGTACGCGATCGACGCCGCGAACAACGCCAGCGCCGTCTTCCCGTACGCGTTCACGGCCGACCCCCGTGCCACGCCGAACCCCTACGGCGACTTCACCGGTGACGGCCAGCCCGACGTGCTGCTCGTCGGCGATGCGACCAACCCGGGCCTGTGGCTCTACGCGGGTTCGGACAACGCCGGGCACGTGTCGGCGATCGGGGTCCAGGTCGGGGGGCGCGGCACCGGCTTCGCCGGCGGCATCGGCGGGCCGGGGGACTGGATCGGCACGAGCGTCTCACCGGGTGACTTCAACGGCGACGGCGCACAGGACATCCTCGTGCGGTTCCCGACAGCCAACCTGTCGGGCAGCAACACGCAGATCATCCTCGGCACCGGCGACGGCACACCGTTCGACGTCACCGACGCCACCCGGGTGATACCGCTGAACCTGCCCAACACCGACGACCAGAACGCGAACTACCAGACCGTCGGACAGATGGTCGCCGTGCCGGACAACCTGTACGACCGGGACGCACTCGCGGCCCCATACCTGACCGACCTGCTCGCTGTCGTCGGCGACGACCTGTACGTCTACCCCCCGAGCGGCTTCTCGGCCGGCATGGTCGACCTTCCCACCCTGGTCAGCTCCGGCTGGACGGGTAAGACCCTCTCTGCCACGACCTGCGCCGACGAATGCCCGGCCTTCTTCGCCCGCACGGACACGACGGGCGCACTCGACCGGTGGCAGGGTACCGCGTTCAACACCACCACCGGCGTACCCGGCATCGTCGCCGGTGAGGCCGCCAGCACGCGGTTCCCGATCTCGGCCGGCGGGTTCCTCGCGAGCAACGCGCCGGTCATCATCGGCGCCGACATCGACGTGGACGGCAACGCCGACCTGTGGAACACGTGGGGCAGCTCGCTCGAGGCCCACTTCTACCTCGACAACACGAACTTCAAGCCCACGATCGTCAACGCCGGGATCACCCGGGGCGCGATGCTGGTCGCCGACTACGAGTTCGGGGAGCGAGCCGGCGCCCTGGCCAACGACGCCACCTCCAACCAGCACACCGCGACACTGACCGGCGGAGCCGCTTTCACCGCCATCGGTCACAACGCGACCGACGGCGGTGCGCTGAGCGTCAACGGAACCACCGGAAGACTCAAGACCGCCGGGCCCGTGTTGCGCACCGACCAGTCGTTCACCGTGGCGGCCTGGGTGAAGCCCGCCACGACCACCGGCTACCAGACGATCGTCTGCCAGGCCGGCGTCGTCGAATGCGGCGCGCTGCTGCAGTACGTGCCGAACCTCGGCTGGGCGATCACCAACCAGATGACCGACAGCACGGCGCCCACGGTCCAACGGACCACATCGGGCATGGCCTGGGTGAGCACCGCGAACTGGCAGCACGTGGTCGGTGTGTACGACGCGATCGCGCACACCCAGACGCTCTACGTCAACGGCACCCAGGTCGGCCAGCTCACCGGCGTGAATGTCAGCTGGAACGCCACCGGCAAGTTGATGATCGGCAACGAGTGGCACTCCAGCGCCGAGATCTCCTACTTCAACGGCGGCATCGACGACGTCCAGATCTTCCAGGGTGTCGTCACCGCAGCACAGATCAAGATGATGGCCAACCCGAACCCGAGACCGCACGACTTCAACAACGACGGCCACCCGGACCTCATCACCAGCGACTCCGCAGGCGACCTGTGGCTGTACCCGTCCACGGGCAGCATCGGCACGTCGCTGTTCGGAACGCGGCTGAAGATCGGATCGGGCTGGGGCGGGCACCGCTGGGATGTCTCGGACTGGAACCGCGACGGCTGGACCGACATCATCACCGTCGAACCTACCCTCGGTGAGCTCTACCTCTACCCGAACACCAACGGCACGCTGAGCACCAGCACACGGTCGCGGATCGGCGTCGACTGGTCGACCGTCTACCACACCACCGGCAACGGAGACAGCAACCCCCAACCCGACCACTACGGCATCCGCGCCAGCGACGGCCAGATGTTCCACTACCCCAACGGATGCTGCAGGGTGAGCATCAAGAGCAGCGGATACACCAACTGGCGCATCTTCGGGGCCGACTTCGACAGCGACGGCAGGGGTGACATCCTCGCCGTCAACCCGTCCAACAGCGACATGACGCTGATGCGGCACACCGGCGGCACCGGACTGTCGATGCTCGGCACGCCGACCGCCGTCGGCAACTTCGCCGGATACAGCAGGCTCACCGTGTTCGACCTCAACGAGGACGGCAAGCCTGACGTGGTCGGTGTCAACGCCTCCGGCGTCATGTACCTGTTCCCGGGCACGGGAACCGGCACGATCGGGACAGCCGTCCAGATCGGTTCCGGGTTCACGACCACGGTGGCGGGCCGCATCGGCTGAGGTCGGCACGCCGCTAGGGCAGACATGGGTTTGTCCCGCCAACCGAATCGGTTGGCGGGACAAACCCATGTCTCAAGCAGCAGCCGCCGACCCGGGCCGGGCGGCCCTGGCAGCTCGACGTGGTCGTCACCGAACCACAGTCACCGCTGCCGGGTTCGGCGGCGCGGCAAGCTCACCTGGGAAGCTCCATCGCCTCCTCCGCGAACTGTGCCCCGCTCATGATCGCCGCGTGCAGCAGCACCGCCAGCTGGGGCGCGGCCACGCCGTGCTCCAAGTCGGTGGTGATGTCGCCGGCCAGGATCAGCTCACCCTCGCCGGTGTCGTGCACGTACGCCTTCGGCAGCACCCTGTCGTGATTCCAGGCATTGCAGAACGCGTACGCCTCCATGAGCCGGTCGGCGGGCAACGTACGCTGGACGACCACCCGTACGAGCAGCACCTCGCCGCGCTCGCCCATCCGGTCGAACGTGAACACGCCCTCGCCCCACTGGCCGCCGATCGAGCCGTCCCCGTTGACGACGTAGCGGTCCCCACGGTCGTTCAGGATCGCGGTGATGGCCTGCACGGTCAGCGGCTCGACCAGCTCGTCCCGGCCCTCCGGCGGCAGCCCGACCGCCGGGTCCCACGCCGAGGAGGGCCGGTCCGGCGGCAGCTCGATCCCGTCGACGATCGGCGTCGCCGCCAGCTGCAGCGCCACCCGGCGGGACTGATGATCCGTGCCGTTGCGGGCGTCGAACCGGTCCGCGATGTCGCGCGCCTGCGCCGCGAGGTCGGCGCCGAGTTGCGCCACGGTCAGGTCGGCTTCGGCACGGTTTTCGAACGACGGCCGGTGGATGACGCGGTCGGTGTCGCCGGCCAGCCGGCAGACCAGCGCGCCCGCCGCCGCGAACTCCATCGCGGAAGACTCGTCGTACGGCCGGTCCAGCCAGCTCAGATGCTCGGTGAGGATGTCGAGCCCGCGATCCACATGGCCGGTCAGCGCGCAGAACCGGATGTGCTCGGCCAAGAACGGGAACGCGTCGCGCTCGTGCCGGTGCCGCCGGTACGAGCGCACGTGCGCCCGGGCGGCCTCGTCGTACCTGCCCAGCTTCAGGTACGCCATCTGCGCCACGACCAGCGCCTTCTCGGGCTGCTCGGCACAACCGACGATGCCGCTCAGCACCGGCTCGACGATGTGCAGTGCCTGCTCCATCTCGCCCCACCCGGCGAGCAGATCGGCCTGCCTCGACGGGTCGCAGCCGGCGCAGTCGCTGTTCTCGTCGCGCTCGGCGGTACGCCAAAGGTCGAACCAGCGGCGGGCCTCGGCCTGGTCGCCGAGGTGGTCGGCGATCCGGCAACGGAGGTTGTAGATGGCCTGCATGCTGTGGCCGCCAGCGCGGAAGCGCCGTTCCATGTCGTCGAGGGCGGCGACGGTCTGCGCCAGGCCGACCCGGGGCGTGTTGCGCAGCGTCGCCACCGCCCACTTGTGGAACCAGCGCAGTAGCTCGGCGTCTTCTTCGTCGAACATGGACGGATCGCGGTCGAACGCGGCCAGGCACCAACCGAACGCCGGCAGCATACGCCACCGTTCAGTGTGGTGGGCGTACGTCTCGATCAATTGGATGCGGGCGTCGTAGCCCAGCCGGACGTCGCCCGCGGCGTCGGCGTGTGCGGTGATGCGCTCCAGCTCGGCGAGCTTGCCATCGCCGTACGGCATGGCTTCGGCCTCGTCGAGGGCGTCGCGCAGGTCGGGCAGGCTGGTCATACGTTCTCCGTGGGAAAGGCGCGATCAAGCAGCGTGAGGAACGAGCGGTTCAGCGCGGCGGTGTCCACCGCGCGCAACGGGTGGTGCCCGGCGAGCAGCGCCTGGCCGTACAGCGCCTCCACCGCGTGCCGCAGCGCCGCGCCGGGCGGATACGACGCGAGCTTGCGGATCAGCGGATGCCGCCAGTTGAGCACCAGCTCCGGGCGGTGCTCCACGGTCACGTCGTCGAACGCCGACAGCACATCGGACCACAGCTCGTCGACGGAATCGATGCTGCGCCGCACCGTGTCCTGGGTGCGGGCCTGCTGGCTGACCACGTACAGGGCGGGCATGGTCACCGGGTCGAACTGGCGGATCAGCGGCACGCAGCCGAGCTCGCGCAGCACGGCGCGGGCGGTCTCCAGGAACGGCGCGACCGCCTCCTGCTGGCCCGGCGGGAGCGGCTCGAGCTTGGCGGCCAGCTCGCCCGGGTCCAGCCTGCGCACCCGCGCCTGCGAGTCCACCCTGGACAGGCGCTCGAGGATCTCGGTGTCGTAGGCGTAACCGGCGTTGACGATCGGCGTCCCGGCCGCGCTCGCGATCGCGGCCAGCGAGCGGAACTCGTCGACGGTCTCGACGTACCGGATCATCGACCGGCCCTGACGGAACGCGCGCAGCGCCATCGTGCCGTGGCTCGTCTCGAACGGCAGCCACGCGTCCACCAGGCGCAGCATCTCGTCGTCGCGGACGGCGAGTGCCTTGACGCCGAGATGGTGCACGCGCAGAAACCTCGACAGCCGATCCGGGTCGTTGACCGACAGGTCCAGCAGCCAGCCGCGGATCTGCTCGCCGAGCGCCTCGCGGACCGAGGAGAGCAGGTCGTCCTCGTATAGGGCCTCGCGGCTGGCGGTCGGCCGCAGCATGCTCGTGTCGACCACACACCGGACGAAGAACGCCCACTCGGGCACCAGCTTGGTCGTGTCCTCGTTGAGCAGCATCCGCTTCAGGTAGACGCGATGCCCGCCCTGGCCCACCGCCGCCGGCGACGCCAGCACGAAACCGACGCCGCGCAGTCCCGCCTCGGGCACGCTCAGGTCGATGACCTCCATCGGGCGGGTGCCGAGCACACGCGCGCCGTAATCGAGCAGCGCCGCCCGGCGTACCTCCGGGTCGTTGTGGGCTGCCTCCCACGGAGCCTGCGGCTCCGTTATCCGCACATCACCCACGGTCACGTCGACGTCCAGCAGGTGGGCGTACGACGACGCGAGCTCACGCACGGCAGCCGGGGTGAGCCAGTGCTCGGCACCTGGGCGCGGGCGCAGCGTGACGGTGGTGCCAATCTCGGCGCCATCCTCGGCAGCCACGATGTACCGTCCGTCGGCGAAGCCGGTCCATCGCACCGCCGGCCCGCCCGTGGCCGAGCGGGACACCACCTCGATGGCGTCGGCCACCATGAAGCAGGACAGCAGCCCGATGCCGAACTGGCCGAGGAAGTCCTGCCGGGCGAAGCCCAGGTCGTCGCGCTTGGACGTGCGCCCGACGCTGGCGAGGAACGTGTGCACCTCGTCCACGGTCAGGCCGATGCCGTTGTCGGTGACGCGCAGCGCGCCATCCGCCAGCGGCTCGATGACCACGCGGCCTGCGGGGGCGTCGGGATCACCGGCGCGCCGCGCGGTGATCGCGTCCGTGGCGTTCTGCAGCAGCTCGCGTACGTAGACGCGCGGGCTCGCGTACAGATGGTGGCTGAGCAGGTCGACGACGCCACGCAGGTCGACCTGGAAGCGGTGCTCGGTCACGCCTTCAACTCCGCGGCGGCCTGGGCGAGCCGACTGCCGCTGGAGATGCCGCAGCCGATGAGCTGGTCGAGCTGCTTGTGCGACACGCCGCGATGCAGATCGGCGGTGACCTCGCCGACGACTCGGGCCGTGCCATCGTCGTTGACGTGCACGTATGCCTTGGGCCACAGTCGGTCGTGGTTCCACTCGTTGCAGAACGCGTACAGCTGGGGCACGTCGTCGACCGTGAACCCGGTCGCGGCGAGCGTCCGCACCTGGAGCGACTCGCCGTTGGGACCCTGTCGCAGGAAGTAGACGACGTTGTCATTCCACATCCCGCCGATGTCGCCGTCGTCGTCAGTGCCGAAACTGTATCCGCGGGCGGTCAGCACAGCCGCGATCAGCTCGCTCGTCAGCGGCACGAGGGTCTGCACCTCGCCGTCGGATGGCATGAACTCTGCTCCTGTTCCTGATGTCAAGCAAGGGCGTGACCGTACCAGCCGACGCTGACAACCGGCCGTACCGCCGTAGACGCTCGGCACTGGCCTGGGCACGGGGGACCAACGCGAACCCCGGCTCGCCGCTCGCGGCGGCGCCTTCCAAAAAGTCGACCCCGGCGGCGAGGTCGTCGGCGCTGGCGCCGGGAACCGAGGCCAGCGTGTCGCTGCTGCGCGGGCGCTCCGCGGTCCGGCGGGCCCACAACGCGACGGTACGGACCAGTTGCGGCGCGACCAGCAGCACGGTCGCGCCGTCGGCCGGGATGGTGTGGAGTCAGGCGTACGCTTCGACGGACCAGAGCGAGTAGCCGTAGCCCGTACCGCGGACCGTGCCGTATACGCGCAGGTAGCGGCCGGTGCCGGTGAGCCCGGTGAGGTCGTCGGTGCCGCCGTCTCCGGTCGTGGTGGAGTAGATCGTCGTCCACGTCGTACCGTCGGGTGAGGTCTGGACCTGGTAGGCCCGCCCGTAGGCGTTCTCCCAGACCAACTTGACCCGGCTGATCGTGTAGCCGGCCCCGAGGTCGATGCGCAACCACTGCGGGTCGCTGTAGAGGCTTGACCACCGGGTCGCAGCGTCGCCGTCGACCGCGTAGGGCGCCGGGAAGTTGACGGTCTCGGTGCTGGACGCGGTCGCCGGCTTGCCGCGGGCAAGGTCGGCCGGTCCCGTGGCACCGGCGTATGCCTCCAGTTCGTAGAGCGAGTAGCCCCAGCTGGTAGCCCTGGCGACGCCCTGCATCCGGACGTAGCGGCCGGTGCCGGTGAGCCCGGTGAGGTCGTCGGTGCCGCCGTCACCGGTCGTGGTGGAGTAGATCGTCGTCCACGTCGTACCGTCGGGCGAGGTCTGGATCTGGTAGGCACGGCCGTAGGCGGCCTCCCAGCGCAGGATCACCCGGCCGATGTTCTGGGCCGAACCGAGGTCTACCTGGAGCCATTCGGTGTTGGTGTACAGACTGGACCACCGGGTGCCGGTGTCCCCGTCGGTCGCGTACCCGGCCGGGAAGGCCGCGGTCTCGGTGCTGGACGCGGTCGTCGGCCGGCCGAGGGCGAGGTTGCCGGGCAGCCCGCCGGTGGAGTAGCCGGGTGCCCGCCCGATGGTGGCGATGATGGGCTGGAATGCCGCGTACGTGGACACCGCCTTCGGCGATCCCCACGTCTGCTGGGCAAGGCCGCGCAGCGCGTCCCGGATGCCACCGGCGACCTGGTCCTCGGTCTCGGCGTTCGGGTTGTCGCACCAGACGTGCATGGCCGCACCGGAGTTGCGGGTCGGGTCGGTGATCGTCGTCCCGCCCTGGAACGTGTCCGGGGTCCAGCTCTCGTAGAGGTAGGTCACGTCGGGTTTGGCGCCGCCGAGGACGTAGTAGGTGGGTGTCCAGGAGCTGTTCATCACCTGATGGCCCTGGTTGACCAGCTGCTGCGGGGTGAGGCCGTAGTCGTACCAGTAGTCCACGACGATGTTGGCGGCCGGGTTCACCGTGCCGTCACCGGACTTGAGGCCGTCGTTCCACATCCGCGTCGTCTTGCCGGCGGCCCGGACGATGTCGTTGGCCCAGTTGATGAACCCGTAGTAGGTGTCCTTCGCGGTGGCCGACGCGCCGTAGTGGGCGCGGGCGTAGGTGAGCAGTTGTGGGTAGGCGGCGTAGTTGCCCACGTACTCGTCGGCGCCCAGGTGCCAGAACGGCCCGGGGAACAGCGGCAGGTACTCGGTGATGAGGTCGCGCATCAGCGTGTAGGACGCGTCCTTGGCCAGGTCGATGAAGCCGTTGTCGACCACACCGCTGCTGCTGACCAGCTTCAGCTCGGGGTGGGCGGCGAGGATGGTGTCCATGTGCCCCGGGAAGTCGATCTCGGGGACGATCGTGACGTGATACTGCGCCGCGAGTGCGATCAGGTCGGCGAGTTCCTGCTTGGTGAGCCGCTGCGCCGAGACGATCTCCGGATGGCTGCTGGATTCGACCCGGAAGCCGAGGTTGTCGGAGAAGTGCAGATGGAAGTGGTTCAGCTTCAGGTACGCCAGATCCTTCACGTGGTTGCGCAGCCACTGTGCGGTGAAGAACTTCCGGCCGTTGTCGACCATCAGGCCACGCTCGGGTTTGGTCGGCCAGTCGCGCCCGGTGCCGGCCGGGATCGAGTTCGACTGCTTGATCAGTTGCAGCAGTGACCGGGTGCCGTAGAAGGCGCCGGCATCGGTTCGCGCGTCGACCGTGACCGACGAGGCCACGGTGAGCCGGTAGCCCTCCGCGCCGAGCTGCGTGTCGGCCGAGCCGAGCGCCAGCTTGATGTCACCGGCCTGGGCGGTGGCGCCGGTGACGACCGGGATGGTCCGACCCGTCAGCGCGAGCAGGTCGGCGGCGAACGTCGCACCGGTCGCCTGGGTGGCCGTGTCGACGATGATCCTGCTGGTGGCGCCGAAGGCGAACACACCGGTGCCGACAGCCCATTCGCGCAACGTCGGGATCATCACGCGGCCGGTCGGGACGGCCGCCGACGCCGAACCGGCCGTTGCCGCGACGGGGACCATGGTCAGCGTGAGCAGGAGCAAAGCTGCCCTGCTTCGGTGCAGGATTCGCATGTCCGCCTCGATTCAGTCGTGGCAGGTGCCGTGCCGCCCGTCATGGTGACCATCACGCCGAGCTCCTGGCGGATGGCGCACACCGCGGCGCCGAACACGGGACTGTGCTCGCCGAGCGGCGAAGATTAATTCACTCATGTCACTTTGTCGCTGACGTTATATCGCGCGACGGCAGGACGCAATCGTTGCGCGTCCGCCTTGCCCGACCGCGCCGGTCGGGCAGCGGTCCGCACCTCAGGTGGGCCCGACGCGCCGGGTATCAATTGACAAGTATCGAATGATCGGGTTCACTGCTGGCCAGGCGCGTCCTGCCGCGACCGCCGCGAAACCGGGCCCTCCCGAACGGCGGCGAGCCAAGAAAGGCTGACCATGACACTCAGTCGTCGATCCTTCCTCGGCAGGGTCGCGGCCACCGGGATCGCCGCGGCAGTCGTGCCCGCGCTGACCCTGCCCCGCCCAGCCCAGGCAGCCACGTGGCGGAAACGCCTCACCGGCGCCGACCTGGACACCAACAGCCGCTGGCACGTGGCCGGCACCGACCTGGGCATCCCCTACGTGCTGGAGAACGGCTCCATCGGCTACCTCTTCGGTGACACCTTCGACACCCCGTGGCCAGAGGGCCCGCCGCTGCCGAACGACTGGCGCTCGCCGGTGATGCTGCGCTCCAGCATCCACCCCGGCGCGCCCGGCGGGATCGTCTTCGACAGCGCAGCCCGGGTCGGCGGGAACGGCCGCGCCCCGGAGCTGATGCACAACGGCCACAACGGGATCGGCATCGACGGTCTCTGGGAGGTCACCGTCATTCCCAACGACGGGATCAGCTTCCCGGAGACCGGGCGCCAGCTGATCTCGTACATGAGCATCGAGAACTGGAACTCCGGTGGCCCGGCCGGACCGCAGTGGAAGTCACGCTATGCCGGGCTGGCCTACTCCGACAACGGAAACGACTTCATTCGCACCCCGTTGAAGTGGTGGAACAACGGGAACAACACCGATCCCTTCCAGATGTGGACGATGCAGCGCGACGGGGACTGGGTCTACGTCTTCTCGGTGCGCTCGGGCAGGCAGGACGGCCCGATGATGCTTCGGCGGGTCCGCTGGGAGCAGCTCTTCTACCCTGAGTCCTACGAGGGTTGGGGCTGGAACGGCAGCAACTGGGGCTGGGGCCGCCCGTGCACGCCGATCCTGAACGGTCGGTTCGGCGAGCCGTCGGTGCGCCGACTCAGCGACGGCAGCTGGGTGATGGCCTACCTCAACTGCGTCACCGGCTGCATCGTCACACGCACCGCCGCCGGCCCGGACCGGGTATGGACGGCCGAGAAGGTCCAGGTCACCCCCTGGCAGGAGCCCGCACTGTACGGCGGCTTCATCCACCCCTGGTCCAGCCGTGCCACGAACGACCTGCACCTGATGGT
Source organism: Catellatospora tritici (assembly GCF_019083965.1). Classification (GTDB taxonomy): domain Bacteria; phylum Actinomycetota; class Actinomycetes; order Mycobacteriales; family Micromonosporaceae; genus Catellatospora; species Catellatospora tritici. The sequence goes on along the minus strand of NZ_JAHRCY010000022.1, from coordinate 55,050 downwards.
CTCCAAGTGGACCAGGACACCTGACGGCCGGAGCACCGCCTACCACGTCAGCCAGTTCGTCGGATCCGCATGACGCGGCGACGACGTGCTGCATCCCGAGGTCCCTGGTGAAGCCGGCGGTGGCTCACCGCTGCCAGAGCACATCCGACGCTTCACCGCTCGGGGAACAGCCCGATCCGGCCGTGGTACTCATGGCCCAGTTGGTCGGTGTCTGATCCGACGACCAGGCTGTGGCCGCTGACCAGGAACGCCCGCAGCCCTTCGCCGCGGGTACGGCCGGGGTTCCAGGGCAGAGCCTGTCCCGTGGTCGGGTCGATCGCGCCGATGCCCTTGCGGTTGACGGCTCCGGCGCCTTTGGTCTTGTTGCCATACGGGTTGTCCAGCCACTGCAGGTGCCCGCCGACGTAGACCGCGGCATCGGTGACCTCTACGGCATACAGGGAGTTGCCGCCGGTGTAGTTGATCCAGGTCGGCCGGCGGGTCGCGGGGTCGGTCTCGAACCGGGTAGCGGTGTCGCAGGGCAGCCCGATTCTTGACGTGTGGCCGCTGGTGACGACGACGACGTAGGTGCCGGTGGGGTCGAAGTCAGCAGCCCGCAGGTAGGTGTTGAATTCGTCGCTGCACGCGTCGGCGCCGTAGAAGTCGGTCCGCCAGCCGGTCAGGACGGGGGCGGGGCCGACGATGTCGAACATGGCCACCTGCGAACGGGCGTGGCCGTTCACTTCGGTGAAGGTGCCCAGGGCCATCATGTGGGCGCCGTCCGCTGAGATGGTGAGGTCCTGGACCTTCACGGGCCGGTCGTCTGATGCGGTGAGCTCGACGTCGAAGGTCTTGTCGACCGCGCCGGTGCCGACGTCCAGCCGGACCAGGCCGCGACTGCCGGACCGACCGTCGACGTAGACTCGACCGCCGATGTACAGCCGGCTGCCGCTGCGCGCCAGCGTGAAGACCTCGCCCTTGACCGGTGCGGTGAATCCGGGGACCACATCGCCCGTGGTCAGGTCGAGCCGGGTGACCGTACGCTGAATGATGTCGTTGACCTTGCCGAAGTCGCCGCCGACGATCACGGTGTCGGCGGGGCCGGTGGCGAGGGCGTGGACGGTGCCGTCGACCTTGGGGGCGAAGTCGACCACGGCGCCATCGGCCAACCGGAAGGCCATGAGGTTCTTGCGCTTGTAGGTGGTCTTGCCGTCGGCACTGGTGACGGTGGTGAAGTGTCCGCCGACCACGACGGTGTCGCCGACCTGGGCCAGGGCCCAGACCTCACCGTCGGTGATGTGCGGAGTCCAGTCGACCGGGTCGGCGCTGACCGGGTCGGCGTTGACCGGGCCCGTCGGTACCGGTTCGGCGTACGCCGGTCCCGTCGGCGCCGCCAGCAGCGCGCCGATGGCGGCAAGGACGGTGAGCTGGGCTGGGATGTTTCTGCGCATGTCCTGCCAACGATCGGACATGATCACCGGTGTTGCCTCTGGCGCCTTCCGCCATGTGCGCTTTCCTGGTCTCGGCGGTGTCGCGGCCGGAGCGGGTGTCCGGGTGCGGCAGCGGGGCGCCAGGCGACCAGCAGCCGCTGCACCAGGTCTCCGCCGATGTCGGGCTCGTCGCCCTGCCTCGCCGGAGCGGAACGGCGCGAGGAGACCCGCCGCCGCGTGATGGCAGCCGTACCGGCGGCCGGTCAGCTCTTCCAGATCGCGTGGACGAGGTTGCCGGTCATGAGTTGGAGGTATCCGCCCCGCGCCGACGTCGCCGGGATGTCGAAGAAGAACCTGCCGCTGCTCCGCTGCCCGGTCGTGGCCAACTCGACCGACGGCAGGGCCGGACCGAGTGCGTCGGTGCTGGTCTGAGCCTTGTAGATGGCCCGCGCCGTATCACGGAAGCGGAAGTTCTCCGGCCCGCCGGTGATCCGCGCTGAGCTACCTCGGCCAGGCCTGCCAGGCCGACGGCGACCACGCCGAGGCCGCCCGGTCCCTCACCGAGGCGCTCGTCATCCACCGGGAGCTGCGCGCCTACTCGATGGAAGCCCTTGACCTGCACCACCTCGGCCTCGCCTGCCGCAGCCTCGGCGAGGCCGCGCGCAGCGGCCAGGCGCTGCGGGAGGCGCTCGCGATCCATCGCCGGCTAGGCATGGCCGACGCCGCCGAGGTCGAGCTGCTCCTCGCCGCCGACAGCCGTGATCCCGCCCGGCCGCAGGCGATGCCGACCCCGAACCTACTCGGCGGCTGAGCGAGCGGTCGCGACGAACCGGCGGATCAGGTCATGATCCTTCACACCCCGCGACGACTCGACGCCGCTGGAGACGTCCACCCCCCACGGCCGCGCCGCGATGATCGCCTCGGCGACGTTGTCCGGCCCCAAACCGCCGGCGAGCAGCCATTTCCCCTGCGGCCGGGCCGCGCCGAGCAGAGACAGATCCCAGCGCTCGCCGGAGCCCGCGGTCGGCGAGTCGAGCAGGAGCAGCCCCTCACCGTAGGCGCCGACCCGCACATCTGTATCGGCGCCGAGGGTCGTCGCCCGGATCAGCTGGAAGGGCAGCCCGGCCAGCTCCTCGAACGCCGAGCGCGGGTAGCCGCCGTGCAACTGCACGGCCCGGACCCCAGCCGCCAGGCCCAGCCGGGCCGCCTCGGCGGCAGGAACTCCGTGGACCACGCCCACCGTGAGCACTTTTGGCGGGATTCCGGCCCCGAGGAGCCTGGCCGCGCCCGGCTCGATCCGGCGAACACTCTCGGTCAGCACGAATCCGACCGCGTCGGCCCCGGCGGCGACCACCGCCGCGACATCGGCCTCGGTCCGGACCCCGCACACCTTCACGAACATGTCGAAGACCATAGACGAGATCCGTGCCGACCCGATGCGGTCGCGGCGGACAAGGCGTACTTCTCCACGGCCGACCGCGCCTATCCGAGCCGGCGGGAGCCGGGCAATGCTCCCGGCAAGGACGTCAATGGACTCTTCGGGCGTTGGTGGCCTGCCCGGGGACGTCTCATGTGAGATGTAGCGTTCGGCACTGCGCGAGGTCGGGGCCCTGATCGGCCGACTGGCCGACTTTGCGGCTGGTCGCGAATGCTCGTCGGCGAATGGCGCGCGCCGCTGATTCTCGGCGTCGGCCTGGCGATCTTCCAGCAGTTCACCGGCATCAACGCGGTGATCTACTACTCCGACAGGATCTTCGCGGCGGCCGCTTCAGCACACCGCACCAGCAGACCGCCGCCACGACCTGGTCCCTCGGCGTGGTCAACGTCCTGGCCACGCTCATCGCGGTCGCCTACGTCGACCGGCTGGGCCGACGGCCGCTGATGTTCGCGGGCCTCATCGGCATGGGCCTGTCCCTGCTGGTGATGAGCTTCTGCTTCCGCTACATCAGTCACCTCAGCGCGACGACCACCGGCGCGACCGCGAACACCCCCAGCGACGCCGGGGTCATCATGCTGGTGGCCATGGTGGCGTTTCCTGAGCCTGGTGGACCGGATCGGCGAATCGGACGTCTTCTTCCTGTTCACGGTCATGTGCCTGGTCACCTACATCTTCGTTTGGAAGCTGCAACCGGAGACCAAGGGCAGGACCCTCGAACAGATCCAGCAGATGTGGACAGCCAAGGCGGCGGCCGCATCCACAACCACCACGACCTAGCACCGCGCAACCACGCAGTAACGGCACTCGTCACGATGTCGGCGTGGGTGACGGCCTGTCGGCCCAACCATGCGCGGCAGCCTGCGCCATCGGTGCGCCGCTCGCTCGACGTGGTGTGCCCGGACAACTTTTCGCGCGCCGGGTCTTGCCCTCTTCGAAGTCAATAACGATACTACGCGTAACGTATTGGCCGACGGGGCTCGCGCCCACAAAATCCAGTACGCCCGGAACGCTCCTTCGCAGGCCGCTGCCACGGCAATGACACGCACACCCACGGCACCCGCGCCATCTCACCGGCGCAGGGCCACGGCTTTGACCCTTTTGCGAAAGGTTCGCCTCTCATGACCACCCTCGATTACGACGTTCTCGTCATCGGCTCCGGCTTCGGCGGCGCCGTGTCCGCGCTGCGACTGACGGAGAAGAACTACCGGGTCGGTGTGCTCGAAGCCGGCCGGCGCTATGCCAGCGAGGAGCTGCCCAGGACCTCCTGGGACGTGCGCAAGTTCGTGTGGGCGCCTGCGCTTGGCCTGTACGGCATCCAGCGGATCCATCTGCTGAAAGACGTCGTGATCCTCGGCGGCGCCGGTGTCGGCGGCGGGTCGCTCAACTATGCCAACACGCTCTACCAGCCCCCCGCGCCGTTCTTCAACGACCCGCAGTGGTCACACATCACCGACTGGCGTGCCGAACTCGAACCGCACTACGACCAGGCCCGGCGCATGCTCGGCGTCACCATGAACCCCACCGTCACCGAAGCCGACCGGGTGCTGCGCTCGGTGGCCGAGGACATGGGGGTGGGGGACACGTTCACCGCGACGCCGGTGGGCGTGCTTTTCGGCGGCGACGGCCAGAAACGCGGCACCGAGGTGGAGGACCCGTACTTCGGCGGGGCCGGACCCAGGCGCAACACCTGCATCGAGTGCGGCTCCTGCATGACGGGCTGCCGGTACAACGCCAAGAACACCCTCGACAAGAACTACCTGTACCTGGCCGAGCGCAACGGCTGCGAGATCCACCCGATGACCACCGTCGTCGATGTCAAACCGCTGCCGGCGGGCGGGTACGCCGTGCACACCGTGACGACGGGCAAGTCGGCGCGGCGCCACCGGCGTACCTTCACCGCGACGCAGGTCGTGTTCTCGGCGGGCACCTACAACACCCAGAAGCTGCTGCACCGGTTGCGCGACAGCGGGTCGCTGCCGAACGTCTCGGCCCGGCTCGGCCAGCTGAGCCGCACCAACTCCGAGTCCATCCTCGGCGTCAAGGCGCGGACCAAGAAGATCGCGTACACCCAGGGCGTCGCGATCACCTCATCGATCCACATCGACGAGCACACCCATATCGAGCCGGTGCGCTACGGCAAGGGCAGCAACCTGATGGGCCTGCTGCAGACGGCCCTCACCGACGGCGACCAGGGCCGCCCCCGCTGGGTCACCTGGCTCAAGACGATGGTCACCCAGCCGCGGCACTGGGGCTGGTTCCCGCCGAAGAACTGGTCCGAGAAGACGATCATCCTGCTGGTGATGCAGGCGCTGGACAACTCGATCACCGTCCGGGGGCGCAAGAACCTGCTGGGCCGATACAAGCTCACCTCCGGGCCTGGCCACGGCGAGCCGAACCCGACCTGGATCCCCGCGGCCAACGACGCCGCCCGCCGGGTCGCGGACAAGATCGACGGTATTGCCGGTGGCACCATCGGGGAGATCGCCAACATCCCGATGACGGCCCACTTCATCGGCGGCTGCCCGATCGGCGACTCGCCCGAGACCGGCGTCGTCGACCCCTACCAGCGCCTGTACGGCCACCCGGGCGTGCATGTCGCCGACGGCTCTACGGTGTCGGCCAACCTGGGCGTCAACCCGTCGCTGACCATCACCGCGCAGGCCGAGCGCGCCATGTCCTTCTGGCCCAACCGCGGCGAGCCCGACCCCCGGCCCGTGCTGGGCTCGGCCTATCAGCGCCTGGCGGCGATCGCGCCGGTCCGGCCCGCCGTGGCCGCCGCCGCCCCGGGCGCCCTGCGAACGGCCGGCAACGCCGCGGCGCCTTCGGACGGCCCCGCTTAAACCCTTACGAGCTCGATCGCGATGGACGTCCGTACGGGGCGCGGGCGCACCGTGCCCACGTGCGGGAAGGCGACAGCCGACAGCGGGCAGGCATCCGCCATGCCGGTCGGATTCACGGGTCTGAGGTCCTCAGGCGCACACATGCGGGAGATTTTCGATGAATGACGCACTCGACTTCGACGATCGGGTTGATTTCGACAACGCCGACAGGGGCTTGGTCGCGGCGCTGACGCCGGGCATCGTCACGGCCGCCGACGGCCGGGTCGTGTGGGACGCCGACGCATGGGCGGCGTTGCTGGCCGGTGACTGCCCGGACACGGCGAACCCGAGCCTGTGGCGCCAGAGTCAGCTGTGCGCCCGCCAGGGTCTGTACGAGGTCGCCGAGGGCATCTACCAGGTCCGCGGCCTGGACATCTCCAACATGACGGTGGTCGAGGGCGACACCGGAGTCATCGTCGTCGACCCGCTGCTCAGCGTGGAGACCGCCGCGGCCGCGCTCGGCCTGTACCGCGCCCACCGCGGCGACCGTCCCGTGACCGCGGTGATCTACAGCCACTCCCACGCCGATCACTTCGGCGGGGTCGCGGGCGTCACCGACGGCAGCGTCCCGATCCTCGCGCCGGTGGGCTTCATGGAGCACGCTGTGGCCGAGAACGTGTACGCCGGCACGGCGATGACCCGCCGGGCGACGTTCATGTACGGCGCGACGCTGCCGACCGGCCCGGCCGGGCAGATCGGGTTCGGGCTGGGGCTGGCCTCCTCCACGGGAACCGTGTCGCTGTTCCCGCCCACGCTCGACATCACGCACACCGGGCAGGAGGAGACCGTCGACGGCGTACGGATCGTGTTCCAATTGACGCCGGGCACCGAGGCGCCTTCGGAGATGAACTTCCTGTTCCCCGACCGCCGCGCGCTGTGCATGGCCGAGAACGCCACGCACACCATGCACAACGTGCTGACCCTGCGCGGTGCGCTGGTGCGCGACGCACGAATCTGGTCGCGGTATCTGACCGAGGCGATCACCATGTTCGACGGCCAGGCCGATGTCCTGTTCGCCTCGCACCACTGGCCGACCTGGGGCCGGGAGAACATGACGCGGTTCCTGTCCGAGCAGCGTGACCTGTACGCCTACCTGCACGACCAGACGCTGCGGTTGGCCAACCAGGGCCACACCGGCGCCGAGATCGCTGAGATGATCCAGCTGCCGCCGGCGCTGGCCGCGGCATGGCACGGGCGCGGCTACTACGGGTCGGTGTCGCACAACGTCAAGGCCGTCTATCAGCGCTACCTCGGCTGGTTCGACGGCAACCCGGCCAACCTGTGGCAGCACCCGCCGGTCGAGACCGCCAAGCGTTACGTCGACTGCTTCGGCGGTATCGAGGCCCTGCTGGCGAAGGCGCGTGATTTCGTGGCCGCCGGGGACCCGCGGTTCGCCGCGCAGCTGCTGCAGCACGCCGTGTTCGCCGACCCGGCTCACGGCGCCGCGAAGGAAATGCTTGCCCAGGTGTACGAGACGCTCGGCCACGGGGCCGAGAACGGCATCTGGCGCAACTTCTACCTCACCGGTGCGCAGGAACTGCGCCACGGTCCGAAGATCACCCCGATCGATCTCGGCGCCGGGATGGCCGCGGTGCTGTCCATCGAGCAGATCTTCGACACCCTCGCGATCCGCCTCGACGCACCGAAGGCCTGGCACGACACGATCACCGTCGACTGGACGTTCACCGATCTGGGTCAGTCGTACCGCACGACGCTGCGCAACGGGGTGCTCCTGCAGCAGGAGAACCCGCCGCCCGGACAGTCCGATCTGCGGCTGACCCTGACCAAGCGGGATCTGCTGGGCATGCTGGCCGGTAAGGGCCTGGGCGGGGCGGCCCACGACGGGGACGTCGGCGTCCTGCGGCGCCTGGTCGGTTACCTCGACGCGCCTGATCCGAGTTTTGCGATCGTGACGCCGTGACGGCGGCATGACCGGTCGGCTGCATGCCGCCCGTCGCGTGTCCGGTCAGGCTGACCGGACACGCCGACGGCGACCGGCGGCAGTCAGGCACGGTCGGGCGGGGGTCGCCACGCCCAGCCAGGAGTTCCTGAAGCCTGCGCGGCCGGGCTCGCCGAGCGCACGGGCCGGTCGCGTCCGTAGGCTTCCGGCATGGTGAATCGAGCGGAGCGGGGACCGGGGCGCCCTCGGGAGGAGCGCGTCACCGGCGCGGTCCTGTCGGCGGTGCTGGACCTGGTGACCGAGCAGGGGATCGGCGCGGTCACCATGGACGCGGTGGCGACTCGGGCCGGGGTGAGCAAACCGGCCATCTACCGGCGCTGGCCGGGTAAGCACGAGCTGTTCATCGCGGCGGCCGAGACCCGCATCGGGATGCTGTCCGTGCCCGATCTCGGCGATTTCCGTGCCGAGCTGCGCGCGGTGCTCGACGCGCGGCTGGAGGTCTACCGGATGCCCGGAACGGCCCGGCTGCTGGCAGGGCTGGTCATCGCGGCGGAGGAAGGCGGGGAGGTCCGCGACGCCTACCAGGTCTATGCCACCCGGATCATGACCGAGACGCGGAACATCCTGGAGCGAGGCATCGCGCGCGGCGATGTACGCGCCGACGTCGACGTGCGGGCCGCGACCACATTGGTGGCCTCGCCGTTGCTGTTTCGCCTGGTGATCGAGCAGCAGCTGCCCGACGAACGGTTCGCCGCAGACCTCGCCGACATGATCGCCCGCGCAGTGGGCTCTGCTGCCTGATCCGGCACTCTGCGGCTGGCCGCCCAGCCGGGGTCGGGGCGGCCGAGCTTTTTGACATTTTCCGCTGCCGGCCCTTGCTTCCGCGCCGGACAATAACAATACTGCCGGTAACGAAAGTGGCGTGTCACAGGTCACAGCCGCGCTCCGGTGCCGTCGTCGGCCGCTGGAGCCACCGGCACAACGGCAGGACGTGATCAGCGACCATCCCGGCGCGCCGGGATGAGGCGGATCCGATCGGCCGGGGCCCTGATGTTCTGTTGCGCCCACAGCCCTCCTCATCCCTGCAGCCACCGCGGAGCCATCGTGACCGACACCGAAGTCGCACCCGCAACGCCCGCAAGACCCACCGAGAAGAGCCGAGACGGCCGACGCCGCGCCTGGATCATCACCGGGATGCTCGTCGTCTTCATGATGATCAACTTTGCGGACAAGTCGATCCTTGGTCTGGCAGCCGACTCGATCCGGGAAGACCTGGGCCTCTCGGCGACCCAGTTCGGCACGGCGAACAGCGCGTTCTTCCTGCTGTTCTCCATCTTCGGCGCCGTCGGCGGGCTGCTGGCCGACCGGGTGCGCCCGCGGTGGCTGCTGCTGGGCATGGTCGTGCTCTGGTCGGTGTCGCAGACACCGCTGGCGCTCGGTGCGGGCGTGGCGATGCTGTTCACCTCCCGGATCGTGCTGGGCGCGGCCGAAGGCCCCGCCTTCCCGATCGCCCAGCAGACCGCGCTGTCCTGGTTCCCGAACAGCCGTCGCAACCTGCCCAGTGCGCTGGTCACGGCCGGCACCACGTTCGGCGTGGTGCTCGCGGCACCCGGCCTGACCTGGGTGATCACCGAGCACGGCTGGCGGTCCGCGTTCGGGGTGGTGGCCGTCGCCGGCGTGCTGTGGGCGCTGGTGTGGGCCTTCATCGGCGGCGAGGGCCGCCACGCGGTGGCCACCAACCCTGACACCGCCGACACCGCGGCGACCGCGACCACGATCGGCTCCGAGCCGCCCTCGAGCAACGTCGGCTACCGCCGCATCCTGGGCACCCGCACCTGGATCGGCGTCACCGCCGGCTACTTCAGCACCTACTGGATGGTCGCGTTGACCGTCGCCTGGCTGCCGTCGTACCTGCACGACGGGCTGGGCTACGCCAAAGCCGCCTCGGCCAACCTGGTGGCGCTGCTGTGGGCCGTCAACGCCGTCACGCTGCTCGGCCAGGCCGGGCTGACCGGATGGCTGCTGCGCCGCGGCGTCGCCAGCCGCTGGGCCCGAGCCCGGGTCGGCGGCATCACCCTGCTCGCCAGCGCCGCCGGCTGCCTGGCCCTGGGCCTGGGCCAGGGCGGCCCGCTAACGGTGCTGCTGCTGATCGCCGGGTTCGGGATCTGCGGAGTGATGGTGACCATCGCGGTCACCACCGTGGCCGAGATCGCTCCGGCCGCGCGCCGCGGCGGGGCCCTGGGCATCATGAACGGGGTCGTGACCACCGCGGGGCTGATCGCCCCGATCCTGGTCGGCCGCCTGGTCGACGCCCAGGGTGCGGCCGGGTACGGCAACGCGGTCCTTGTCTCCGCGGTCGTACTCCTGCTGGGCGGCACCGCCGTGGTCACGCTCGTCAACCCGGCCCGTGACAGGCAGCGCCTGGCGCAGTGACCGCAACGCCCACCCGGCCGTACGCATCTGCTCCGCGGGAAGCGGCGGCCGGGTGGTCAACATGGCCGCCCGCTGGGCCACAGCCGGTAACCGAGGCCGCTTTCAGCGGCGGCCCGCCCCGACGGGCGGCATCGATCCCCCACCCCACATCCGATGGAGAGACCCGGTCATGACCAACCTTGCCCAGAACCTGGCAGCCACCGCGGCCCGTGACGGCGGCGCACCCGCGATCCGTCTCGGTGACGTGGTGCTGTCGTACTCGCAGCTCGACGCCGCCAGCACCCGGGTGGCGGGGCTGCTGCGCGAGCGCGGTGTGCAGCCCGGCGACCGGGTCGGGCTCATGCTGCCCAACGTGCCGCAGTTCGCCGCCGCCTACTACGGCATCCTGCGCGCCGGTGCCGTCGTGGTGCCGATGAACGTGCTGCTCAAGTCCCGCGAAGTGGCGTTCTACCTGAGCGACTCGCAGGCGAAGGTGATGCTGGCCTGGCACGGGTTCGCCGAGGACGCTACGGCCGGCGCGGCCGCCGCCGGCACCGAGTGCCTGGTCGTGACGCCGGGGGAGTTCGAGGCCCTGCTGGGCGCGACGCAGCCGGTCGACGGCGTCGTCGAGCGCGACGCGGGCGACACCGCCGTCATCCTCTACACCTCCGGCACCACCGGCACGCCCAAGGGCGCCGAGCTGAGCCACGCCAACCTGACCCGCAACGCCGAGGTCGCGATCGACCTGCTCACCCTGACCCCCGCCGACGTCGTGCTGGGGGCGCTGCCGCTGTTCCACTCGTTCGGGCAGACCTGCGGCCTCAATGCCGCGGTCGCCGCCGGGGCGTGCCTGGCGCTCGTGCCGCGCTTCGACCCGCAGGCCGCGCTCGCCACCATCCACCAGCACCGTGTCACGATCTTCGAAGGCGTGCCGACCATGTACGTCGCACTGCTGGCCCACCCGCAGCGGGCCACATTCGACATGGACAGCCTGCGCCTGTGCGTGTCCGGCGGCGCGGCGCTGCCGGTGGAGGTCATGCGCGCGTTCGAGGCCGCGTTCGGCTGCGTCATCCTCGAGGGCTACGGACTCTCGGAGACCTCGCCGATCGCGTCGTTCAACCACGCCGACCGCGAGCGCAAGGCCGGATCGATCGGCACCCCCGTCGCCGGGGTGCAGATGGCGCTGCGCGACGTCGAGGGCGGCGTCGGCGAGATCGTCATCCGCGGCCACAACATCATGAAGGGATACTGGGGCCGCCCGGACGCGACCGCGGAGGCGATCGACGCCGACGGCTGGTTCCGCTCCGGCGACCTGGCGCGGGTTGACGAGGACGGCTACTTCTTCATCGTCGACCGCAAGAAGGACATGATCATCCGCGGTGGCTACAACGTCTACCCGCGTGAGGTCGAGGAGCTGCTGTACGAGCACCCGGCGGTACGCGAGGTCGCCGTCATCGGCATCCCGCACCCGGAGCACGGCGAGGAGATCTGCGCCGCCGTCGCGCTGAAGGACGGTGCCACGGCCACCGCCGAGGAGCTGCGCGAGCACGTCAAGACGCAGGCTGCGGCGTACAAGTACCCGCGGCACGTGTGGATCGTCGACGAGCTGCCGAAGTCACCCACCGGCAAGATCCTCAAGCGTGAGGTGGCGGCACCCGCCGACCTCGTCGCGTGACCACCGGCCGGACTCGTCCGGCTCCTCGACACCGCCGCCCGCCGTCTGGGAGGAGCGGCAGGCGGCGGTCCGATCCCCACCCCAGCTCTGTGCCGACCGCACCGCAGACAAGGACGTCCCATGAGTATCAGTACCGGCACCACCGCGCAGCTGGACCAGATGATCGCCGCCCTGCGCGACGGCGAGCGCGGCTGGGCCGGCGAGTCCCTCGCCTCGCGCCGTGACCTGCTGATGCAGGTGCACGCCAACACCGCCGCGTACGCCGAGCAGTGGGTCCGGGTCGCCGAGCACATCAAGCAGCTGCCCGCGGGGTCGCCGCTGCTCGGCGAGGAGTGGATCAGCGGGCCCTGGGCCGTGCTCGGCTACGCCCACGCGCTGGCCGACACCATGGCCCGGCTGGAGCAGGGCCGTGACCTGCTGGCAGGACGTCGGGTCGGCACCGCGCCGGGCGGCCGGGTCGCCGTCGACGTGCTGCCCCACGACGTCTTCGACCGGCTGCTGCTCAGCGGCTTCCGGGCCGAGGTGTGGATGGAACCCGGCGTCACCGAACTCCAGACGCGCCAACACGCCGGCCTGGGACAGCTCGCTCCGGAGCAGACCGCGGGCGTGGCCGTGGTCATGGGCGCCGGCAACATCTTCTCGATCGCGCCGCTGGACGTGCTGTACCAGCTGTACGCGTACAACCGGGTGGTCCTGCTCAAGCTCAACCCGGTCACCGATCCGCTGCTGCCGGTGTTCCAGGCGGTGTTCGCGCCGTTCATCGAGCGCGGCTACCTGCACATCGTCACCGGCGACGCCTCGGTCGGCGACCACCTGGTGACCCACGAAGGCGTCGACGCCGTGCACATCACCGGCAGCGAGGCCACCCATGACGCGATCGTCTGGGGCGCGGGCGCGGCGGGCACCGCGGCGAAAGCGGCGGGCACCCTGCGGCTGGACAAGCCGATCACCAGCGAGCTCGGCGGGGTGTCGCCGACGATCGTGGTGCCCGGCCGTTGGTCAGCAGCCGACCTGCGGTTCCAGGCCGAGCACATCGCCACCCAGCGCCTGCACAACAGCGGCTTCAACTGCATCGCCGCCCAGGTCGTCATCGTCAGCAGGGACTGGCCACAGAAGCAGGAGTTCTACGCCGCGCTGCGCGCCGCGTTCGCCGCCGCGCCCGCCCGGCCCGCCTGGTATCCGGGCTGCGACCTGCGGGTGCACGGCGCCCGGAAGGCGCACCCACACTTCGAGGCCGTCGGCGGCACCGCCGAACGAACCCTGCTGTGGAATCTCGACCTCACCGACAACGCCGAATCGGCGTTCGGCACCGAGTACTTCGGGCCGGTCCTCGGTATCGCCGAACTGCCCGGCACGGGTGCCGCGTTCCTCGACGCCGCGGTCGAGGCCGCCAACGAGCGCCTGCACGGCACGCTGGGCGCCAACCTCGTCATCGACCCCCGCACCCGGCGGCAGCTCGGCGTGCGGCTGCGGGAAGGCATCGCCCGGCTGCGCTACGGAACCGTCGGCGTCAACGCCTGGACCGGTGTGGGATATCTGACCCCACGCGCCACCTGGGGCGCCTTCCCCGGGCACACCCTCGACGACGTCCAGAGCGGCCGTGGGGTGGTGCACAACGCGCTGCTGCTGCACCGGCCGGAGCGGACCGTGGTGTACGGCCCGTTCCGGCCGCTGCCACGCTCGGTGATGACCGGCGAGTTCAGCCTCACCCCGAAACCACCGTGGTTCGTCGGCAACCGCACCGCCGCCACGACCGGCCGCCGCATCGTCGCCTTCGCAGCCCGGCCTCGCTGGAGCGCGCTGCCTGCCATCTTCGCCTCCGCACTGCGCGGGTGAGGGCGGGTCCCGGCGCCGTACGAGGCGGCGCCGGGACCGCACAAGCCATATGCGGATGCCGCGTCACCATGCCTGCGCCGACACGCCTTGGCCGACACGCCTTCGGCTGACTTCTTGGCGGACGGACGTAGGACCGGCTGGGCGGCATCGGTCGGCCGCACCGGGCGGGGTTGCTATGCAACTAGTTTCATAGCATCATGGTCGACGTGGCCCTGGAACACGCGATCCTCGTCTCGCTGCTGGAGCAGCCCGGCTCGGGCTACGAGCTGGCCAGGCGGTTCGACCGCTCCATCGGCCGGTTCTGGACCGCCACCCACCAGCAGATCTATCGCGTCCTGCGGCGGATGGAGTCCGACGGCTGGGTCACCGCCGAGGAGATCGACCAGGACGGCCGACCCGACAAGAGGTGCTACTCCGCGACCACGGCCGGGCGGGCGGCCCTGACGGCCTGGCTGCGGGAACCGGTCCAGCCGGAGACGGTCCGCCACGAACTGGCCGTCAAGATCCGTGGGGCGGCGTTCGACGACGACGCCGGCCGGGCAGCGCTGATCACCGAGGTCGAGCGGTACCGCGCCGACCACGAGACAACTCTCCACCGCTACCTGACCGGCGAGCAGCGCGACTTCCCCGACGACGGCGAACTCGACACGGGTCGGCGCCTACAGCACGTCGTGCTGCGCGGCGGCATCCTCTACGAGCAGATGGTGCTGGCCTGGCTCGACGACGTCCTCGAAACCCTCCACGACCTCGGCCACTGACTCACCGGACAAGGAAGACCCCCCATGACGAACCCGTTGCTGCTGAACCCGCGCACCTACGACCCCGCACACCTCGACGACGACACCCGCAGGCTGCTGCGCGCCACCGTCGACTTCTTCGAGAACCGCGGCAAGAAGGCGCTCGTCGACAGCTACAACGACCGGACCTGGTACGCCGACTTCCTGGACTTCGTCGCCAAAGAGGACCTGTTCGCGACGTTCCTGACCCCGGCCGCAGACGGCGCCGGAGCCACCCGCTGGGACACCGCCCGCAACGCCGCCCTCAGCGAGATCCTCGCCTTCTACGGCCTCGGCTACTGGTACACCTGGCAGGTCACCGTCCTGGGCCTCGGACCGGTATGGCAGAGCGCCAACCCGGCCGCCCGCACCCGCGCCGCCCAGCTGCTCGCCGACGGCCACGTCATGGCATTCGGCCTGTCCGAGCGCACCCACGGCGCCGACATCTACTCCACCGACATGGTCCTCACCCCCGACGGCGCGGACGGCTTCCGGGCCAGTGGCGGCAAGTACTACATCGGCAACGGCAACGTCGCCGGCCTGGTCTCCGTCTTCGGTCGCCGCGCCGACGTCGAGGGGCCCGACGGCTACGTCTTCTTCGCCGCCGACAGCCGCCACCCCGCCTACCACCTGGTCAAGAACGTCGTGAACGGGCAGATGTACGTCAGCGAGTTCCGGCTCGAGGACTACCCGGTCCGCGCGCAGGACGTGCTGCACACCGGCAAGGCCGCGTTCGACGCCGCGCTCAACACCGTCAACGTCGGCAAGTTCAACCTGTGCACGGCCTCCATCGGCATCTGCGAACACGCGATGTACGAAGCGGTCACCCACGCCCACCAGCGGGTCCTCTACGGCAAGAAGGTCACCGACTTCCCGCACGTGCGCCGCGAACTCACCGACGCGTACGCCCGGCTGGTCGCGATGAAACTGTTCAGCGACCGTGCCGTCGACTACTTCCGGTCGGCGGGCCCCGACGACCGGCGCTATCTGCTGTTCAACCCGATGACCAAGATGAAGGTCACCACCGAGGGCGAGCGGGTCGTCGACCTGCTGTGGGACGTGATCGCCGCGAAGGGCTTCGAGGCCGACACCTACTTCGACAAGGCCGCCAAGGACATCCGCGGTCTTCCGAAGCTCGAAGGCACCGTCCACGTCAACCTCGCCCTGATCCTGAAGTTCATGCCGAACTACCTGTTCAACCCGGCCGAGTTCGCGCCCGTGCCCACGCGTCACGACGCCGCCGACGATGAGTTCCTGTTCCAGCAGGGACCCGCCCGCGGGCTGGGGGCGATCCGGTTCCACGACTGGCGCGCCGCGTACGACACGCACGCCCACATCTCCAACGTCGCGGTGTTCCGCCAGCAGGCCGACGGCCTGTGCGCACTGCTGCAGGCGCACGCCCCCACCGAGGAGCAGCAGCGCGACCTGGACTTCCTGCTCACCATCGGCCAGCTGTTCGCGCTGGTCGTCTACGGCCAGCTGATCCTGGAACAGGCCGAGCTGACCGGGCTGGACCACGACCTGCTCGACGAGATCTTCGCGGTGCTCGTCGGGGACTTCTCCGCCTACGCCACGGAACTGCATGGCAAGGCGGCGGCCACCGACGCACAGGCCGCCTGGGCGCTGGCGCAGCTGCGCCGTCCGGCCCGGGACGAGTCGCGCACCGCCGCCGTGTGGGCGCAGGTCGAGGCACTCTGCGGCGCATACGAGATGCAGCCATAGGAACCAGCTGGTGGCTGGACCGAGCCGACGTCCTCGGGACATCCGGCCGGCGCGGTCACGTCGCGGCCATTCTCGCCCCGCTCTCGGGCAGGCGGCGGGAATGGCCGGAGCAACGCAACGTCTGGTCGGCGGGCCCGGAGTGCCAACCCAGGCATCCTTACCGGCCTTCGGCGACTGCCGGAACGACCGCTGGGTCGCCGCCGGACGTGCCCGCCTGTCCGGCGGCCCGCCAGCCCGCGATCAGCGCGGTGTACTCGTCGACCCGGGCGCGGGCGGTGGCGACGGTGTCCTGCCGGTGACCCGCGTCGGAGTGCGGCACCGCCGGTTGGCCGTGGGCACCGAACGCGCGGGCGGTCGCCGCGAATGCCTGGTCCGCTGCCTGGTACCACGCGGACTCGTGGCCGAACAGCCGCACCAGCGCGGCCATGTTCAGCTCGGCCTGCACCAGCCGCCGCCCCGGCGCGCTGGTCGGGCTGACCAGCTCGACCCGGCTGCCGAACGGCACCGGCCGGGCGCGGGGGACCAGCGCGAACCCCGGCTCGCCGCTCGCGGCGGCGCCTTCCAAAAAGTCGACCACGGCGGCGAGGTCGTCGGCGATGGCGCCGGGAACCGAGGCCAGCGCGTCGCTGCTGCGCGGGCGGCCCGCGGTCAGGCGGGCCCACAACGCGACGGTACGCACCAGCGGCAGCGCCACCAGCAGCACGGTCGCGCCGACGGCCAGGATGACCACCAGCCCCGCCCAGCGGCCGGTGACGTCGGCGGTCAGTCGCCAGTCGAGGATGACCGTGACGTCGGGGCCGGGCAGCGAGTCCACGACGTGCCACGCCGCGGCGGTCAGCGACTGCGAGGCCTCCGTCCACGGGCCCGCCGCCGGGGCGGACACGGCGGCCGCGTGGGCCGACCGCAGCAGCGTCAGTGCCGCACCCGCCGCGATCACGAGGTGCACCGCGCGTAGGACGTACGCCCGCAAATCCCGGCGCAGCCCACTGGCCGTGTCGCCGTAGTCGGCGCGGCCCAGGATGGGCTGCCGCCTGATCACCGCCCAGAGCAGGTGCACCAGGAAGGCGACGGTGAACCAGCCGCCCGCGGTGGCGAGCAGCTGGTCGAAGGGCAGCCCCCACGGTCGCCACGTGAGGTGGTGGTGCAGCCACAGGGTGGCCGGGGCGTCGGCGCCCAGGAAGCCGATCACCAGTGTGAGCGCGACCAGGGCCTCGAGGAACTCCGGATCCGACCACAGGAGGACCAGCACGACCAGCAGCAGCACCAGCCACGCGGCCAGGGTGACGCCGATTTTCGCCCATGCCCCGAGCGGGCCGACCGACGGCAGCATGAACCGCCGTGCCGGGCTGTCGAACCAGACCAGCAAGGCGGCGCAGGCCAGGGTGATAAGGGCGGCCTGCTCGCTCAGGACGTCGTACATCCAGCGCACCGCGAGCGCGGCCGCGACGGCAAGGGCCGCCGCCGCCGCGACACCCGCCAGCGTCGTCAGGGACAGGACCCGGGTGGACGTGTGGAGGTAGAGCTCCACCAGGCTCCATCCGGCCCCGGCACCGGCCGCGATCGTGGTGAGGCGCGGGTCCGACAGGCTGGTCCAGAACTTGCGGGCCCGGAACCGGTGGGCCAGCGCCTCGGAGTAGTTGCGCTCCCGGGCGCGGTCCTCGGCATGGCCGTACAGGGCGATGCCGACGCGCACCAAAGGCGGAATGACGACGAGGGTGAACGCGAGTTCGAGCACGTGGCCCGCGAGTCCGGGCAGGACCGGGGGCTCGGTCCACTCCAGCCGGGCCGGGATGTCGAGCAGCGGCACCGAGCCGACCAGCCGCCACAGGTAGAACCGCTCGATGGTCCACAGCGGCGGCGGGCTGTCTGACAGGGCGATCGTGAGCGCGACCACAGCCTGAACGCTGGCCAGGATGCCCGCGCCCGAGGTGATGAGCGCGATCAGCAGCAGGCGCCGCTGACTCGGGTCCGCCAGCGAGACGACCACGTTGCGGGTGACGACGAGCAGCATGACCACGGCGACCGTGCCGATGAACCCGGCGACCGCCCACCGGCCGAACGGGCCGAACCCGTCCGTCGCGGCCAGCAGCAGCCGGAGCAGGCCGACGAGGGCGCCGGTGGCGGCGAACGCCAGCAGTATCGGGGCGATCCACGCCCTGATCGGCTTGCCCGCCGTCTCGTCGATCCAGTGCTGGGTCCGGTCGCGCCACCGGTCGTACCCGTCGAACACGGGCGTCAGCAGGCGCTCCAAGCGGTCCACATCGGCTCCCCACTCTCGTGCGCGATGATGATCCGCCGCGACTCGGCAGCCGTCAACTCATGGCGTTCCTGTCACGACGGTCGAAGGCCTTGCCAGAGTCCGGCCGGGTTCACTGCGACGCGGAGTTGTGGCGATCGTCTCCACTCGTCGGTCGACCGCTTGTACCGGCGTGCTAATGATGACGGGAGGCCGCTGGGGTCCTGGAGGGTGGGGTATGCCGATGAGAGCGGTCGTGTACGACCGTTATGGGCCGCCGGACGTGCTGCGGATCGAGAATGTTCCCAAGCCATCTCCGGGCGCCGGGCAGGTGCTCGTCAAAGTCGCGGCGACCTCGGTCAACCTCAGCGATTGGGAGACCCTACGCGGCTCGCCGCTGTATTCGCGGATCGGTGGACTGCGCTTCCCGGCGCGCCGGATACTCGGCTCGGACATCGCGGGTTGGGTCGATGCGGTCGGCCCGGCCGTCACCCGGTTCCGGCCCGGTGACGAGGTGTACGGCGACAACCTCATGTTCAAGGGCGGCTTCGCCGAGTACGCGATCGCCCCCGAATCGGCGCTGGCCCACAAGCCCTCGGCGTTGACCTTCGCCGAGGCGTCGGCGATTCCGCAGGCGGGCGTCATCGCGCGGCAGGGCACCGACGGCGCCACGGCCGGGCAACGGGTCCTGATCAACGGTGCCGGCGGAGGTTCGGGTTCGTTCGCGATTCAGCTGGCCAAGCGACTCGGCGCTGAGGTGACCGGCGTCGACAACGCGGACAAGCTGGGCTTCATGCGGTCGGTCGGCGCGGACAAGGTGATCGACTACCGCAGCGAGGACTTCACCCGCAGTGGCCCGTACGATCTCATCCTCGATCTGGTCGCGCATCGGTCGGTGTTCGCCTACCGCCGGGCACTGGCCCCCGGCGGCCGTTACCGATGCGTCGGCGGATCGGTACGAGCGCTGCTGCGTGTGCTGACGATCGGCTCGCTGCTCGGCCGGCTCACGCACCGCCGACTGGGCGTGCTCGCCGTCAAGGAAGGGCCGACGCACTTCGAACCGGTCGCCGGGCTCTGCGTAGCGGGGGATCTCAGCATCCGCATCGACCGCACCTTCACCCTCGACGAGGTGCCCCAGGCATTGGCCTGGGTGGGCGAGGGACACGCCCTCGGCAAGGTCATCGTGAGCGTGAGCTGACGGTCGACAGCGTCGTATGCGTCTGCTCTGTCGGGAAGCAGATGGCAGCCGCCTGCATCGGGATGCTTGTGCTGCAGGGCCTGCTCGATCCTGATGCGCCCGCACGGGAGTGGATACCTGAGCTACCCGCCTGGACCGCATCCGTCACAGTGAGCCACCTGATCCACCATACCAGCGGAATTTCGGACAAAACCAAGTGGGACATCTCGCAGCGCATCTTCGCTCCACCGGGGATGACCTCCACGCAGTGCTGGAGTGGCCGCTCGACGCACCCGCCGTCGGTCACGTTCCATCGTCGTGGCATGACGGGGTGCCGATGCCCAGGCCCTCCGGCGATGGCGGCGTCTGGTCCATACTGCGGCATCAAGACTTGGGGATGGCCTGCCGCTGGTCACCGTTGCCGCCATACGCGACAAGGACCGTCGGCAACCCCGTCAGCGGCGCGGCCACTCCTGCCCGGTCTCGGCGAGCCACGCCGCCGCCGCACGTTGCGGGTCGAGGTCATTCATCAGGTCGAGCGCCTCGTCGGCCCAGGCCATGGCCTGGGCACCGTCGCCGTCGAGGTCGAGTCCGTGCATCTCGGCTATCGCCCACGCCGCCCGCTCGAGGTTCCCGGCGCAGGCCAGCGCCTGCCCGTGCAGCGCCAATGCGTAGGCGTAGAGCAGGCGGTACCCGGCGGGCTGCTGCTCGAACAGCGGCTGGAGCACACCGACCGCCTCCTCGGCCGCGGCAGCCGCCTCCGGCTCGTCGAGCCGACCTCGCCCGGATTTCCATTGCAGAACGTGGTTCACCAGGGACAGGGCCAAGGCCGACAGGTGCCGCTGTGGCCTGCTCGCGGCGAGCTCCCGCCGTATGGCCAGCGCCTCACGACTCGCCTCGACCGCCTCGACCGCCCGCCCGGCGCCGCCGAGCGCGATCGCCAGGTTGTGCAGCGACGTGGTCAGCCCGATGAGGTTGCCCTGCCGGTCTTCGGCGCACAGCTGCCGGCGCAACGCGACCGCCTCGCCGCCGATCACCGCGGCCTCGTCGAACCGGTCCACGCCGTTGAGGGCATGGGCCAGGTTGTTCAGCGCCAGCGCCAGGTCCGCGCGATGGAGGTCGGGCTCCTGAGCCGACAGGCGGCGCAGGATGTTGACCCCCACCCCGGTCGCCACGACACCGGCCTCGGCGTGCCCGAGCTCCGTCAACCGGGTGCCCAACAGGCTGGACGTCGTGGCCAGATCGAGCTCATAGGCGCTGGGAAACCGTGCGGCCAGCTCGCTCAGCAGCTCGACCGCCTCCTTGATCGCCCGCAGGCTCTCGGCGGCACTGCCATTCTTGTCCAGCTGTATGGCCAGGTTGTTGAGGGCCGAGGCGAGTTCGCCGAGGTTGGCGTCGCGGCTGCGGTCCACCAGCGCCCGGCGGATCGTGACGACCTCCGCGAGCACCTGGAGGGCTTCCGGGTCGCGGCCGACCGCACCCAGCCGTACGGCGAGATTGTTCAAGGCTCGTCCCAGGTCGGCCGCGTACGCGTCGCTCTCCTGTGCAGCCAGCGCGCGGTAGATCTCCACCACCTCCTCGGTGGCCGAAAGCGCGGCGTCCTCCTCGGACAGCTCTCCCAGCCGATTCCCACGGCTGAGCAGCGCGTCGGCCAGGAGTCGGCGGTGTGCCGACGGCTGCGCGGCGACGAGGTCTCGCGCGATCGTGGTGGCCTCGTCACTGTCGGCCAGGCCGTCGGCGGGGCGCCCGATCCGGCCGTGGGCATGCGAACGGCTCGTCAAGATCGTGGCGAGCGGCGCCAGCTGGCTCTCCGGGGAGTTCGCGGCGAGCTTCCGGCTGATCGTGACGGCTTCGGTCAGCACAGCGGCGGCCTGTTGGTGCTCGCCCACCGAGGTCAGCAGAGCCGACTGGGTCGACAGCGCCGAGACGAGGTCGGAACTGTAGCTCTGCGGGTAGCGGCCGGTCATTGTCCGGAGGATGCTCGCCGACTCCTCGGCCTGTTCCAGTGCCTCGACCCGCAGTCCGGTGTCCCGCAACGCCCGGGCGAGGCTCAGCAGCGCGGAGGCGTAGTCCGGAAGGTGCATGTCCGGCGACCGGTCACTGAGCGCTTGAAGGATCTCGTGTGCCTGCCGGGCGGCCAGCAGATGGTCCTGGTGGCGGCCGAGTTCGCTGTATCGGTTGCCGGTGAGCAGCAACGACATCGCGACGTCGTTGCTGTATACACCCGTGTGCCTGTCCGCCAACCGGCGGAAGATCTCCAGCGACTCGCGCGCGGCGTCGAGTGCCCTGCTCGGCTGACCCGACCAGCTCAGCATCTCCGAGGATACGTACAGGGTGTCGCCGAGGTCGGGCAGGTAGCTCTCGGGATCGTGCTGCGCCAGTTCGCGGGTGATGTAGGCCGCCTCATCGACCGCCAGCAGGGCCTGGGAGTGCTGCCCGTTCGCGGACAGGCGTCTGGCGAGCGCGCGCAGCGCCCGCGCCAGGTTCGGCCGGTCGCCGGGGTTCGCGGCGGCCAGCGGTCGGAACAGCTCGACAGCGCGCTTTGTCGCGTCGAGGGACTCCCGCAACCGGCCGGCCGCCGCGAGGCGAACAGAGTGCAGCAGCAGCAGGTGAGCGGCCCGAACCGGGTTGATCACCGCGTGCTGGTCGGCGTTGTCCAAGGTCAGTGACGTGGTGAGCACCGCGAGATCGGTCAGGGCCAGGCTCCTGCCCGGGATGTCGCCGAGGATCCGATCCACCACCTGCTGATCGCCCACGGCGCCCAGGACGTCGACCATCGCTGCGGTCAGCACCCGCGGATCGTCGACGATGGGGGCGACCCGCAGCCCGCAGCCCAGCCTGCGTTCCGAATCACGGCGGAAGATCTCCGTGATGGTCGAGGCCAGGTCCAGGTGCCTGGAAGCGGCTCGGCCCAGGACGGTGAGGGCGTGGATCATCTGCTCGTCGCTGGCCAGGCCGAAGGGATCCTGAATCGCGGCCGCCTGCGTCCGGGCGAGCATGGCGACATGATCCTCGCCCAGCCGGTCCGGGCGCAGCGGGTTGAGCCACCCGCCGCCGGGATAGAGGCTCGCCGCCCACCGCGCCAGGCGCCGGACCGACCTGCGGTCGGCCGCCGCGAACACACCGGTCGCCCTGATCATGCCTGCCGCCTCGTCCTCCGTGGCGGGAGCGAACAGGGTGCCGACGCCGACGACCGCGTCGACGAGATCCTCGTCATCGTCCAGCGAGACGCCGAATCCGGGCAGGGTCCGCCTCCAGTAGCGGCGTTCGTGATCCAGCACGCGCGTCAGCGGATCGGCGGAGCGATCCGACGGCGACGCGGACTCCGCCGCGTCAAGGACGGCGGAGAGGGCCTCGGCGTGTACGTCGAGCACATGCTCGGGCACTGTCTCCCGCAGCGGGACCGTGATCAACTCGTCGGTCGGCCGGCCCAGCTGAAGCCCGAAAGCGATGATCGCCCGACGGTACTCGGCATCGCGCTGCGCCGCGGTCTGCGCGAGCGGGGCCAGCCGATGATGAGTCATCGCCCGGAACAGCTCGGAGACCTGGTCGTCGGAGTGTTCCGTGAGCCGCCGCTGCCAGTCCCCGGGTGCTCGGGCGAGCAGGAGCATCCTGACCGACGGCCGCCCGCGGACGGCCTGCGCGACGGTGATGAGCTGCTCGAGCCGCGCTTCGGCGTAGTCGACCACGAGCAGGAGCGGGCCGGCCCCGCTGCGCAAGCGGCGCAGCGCGGCGGGGTCTGCCTGCTCGGCCAGGAACCCGGCCGGCCACCGCTGCTCCCTCATGAGTGCGCAGGCCTGCTGCGCCATGCGGGTCTTGCCCTGCCCGCCGGGGCCGGTGATCAGACGGGCCGCGACCGTGGCCGGACCCGCACACCACTCGGTCACCTCGAGCAGTTCCTTCTCCCGCCCATGGAAGGGCACGACGGAGTGTTCGGCGCGGAGCAAGGTGCTCGGACTGTACCTGGACGGCAGCTGCTGCGGCGGCACGAACAGTTCGTCGGTGGCCAGGTCCGGGCATACCTCGATCAACTTCTCGACCACGCGGTCGAGCTGCAGATCCTGGTAGTGCAACCGAATGTACTGGCGGGCGGACAGGCCGGCGATGTCGTCGGGCAGGCTCTCGGCCGGCGGCATGGTGAGCAGCGTGCGGTCGCCGATCAGGACCGGAATCACCGGTATGCCTTGGGCGAGCGCCTCGGCGATCTCGCGGCGAACCCAGTCGTCGGGGTCGTCGATGCGCCTTCGGCCGTCGGCGGACGTGACCGTCAGCCACTGCGGACCGATCACGGCCAGCAGCACGGAGGCCTGATGAACGCCCTCGAGCAGCCCCGGTGCGAATGGTCCGCCCGGTTGCAGCGATCTGCTGGCGAAGAAGACCGCACTCGGCCCGAACTGTCTGGCGAGTCCGTCCGCTATGAACGCGGCCTCGTTGTGTCGATCTCCGACTCGGTAGTTGACGAACACGCCGCGTCTCATGTCACACCGCCGCTTGCCGCGGCATGCCGCCCGGTCGCGCCGTTTCGTCGGCGACCAGAAGGCAATGGAGCCACAGGACCCTGACGTGGATCACATCGTCTTCGGCATGCATCGCCATGGCCCCATTGTCGCCTGCGTGCGTCGTCGCACCAATGGCTTGTGCGGTGGGTTTGAGCCTCTGCCAGTGCGGTGCGATCACGGCTCGCTCAAGGCCCAGTCCGGCGTGGGCGAATAGCGAAAGCAGGGCGTCGGTCGTGAACACGCTGTGCCGGGTGGGCGAAGCCCAGGAGGCCCTTTCCGCCAGCCAACGTGCGGCGCTCTGGTCAGGTGCGACGATCTGTCCGACGTAGATGACACCCCCTGGTAGGAGCAGCTTTCGCAACAGCGTGAGCGCGTCGACGGCAGAGGCCACATAGTGCAGGACCTGCCGGGCCAGGATGGTGTCGAACCGGCCGTCCGCGTCGGACAGATCCTCGATGCGACTCAGCCTGGTATGCATACCGGCAGGGGTCTCGGCCAGTGCTGCCGCATCGACGTCCACCACCGTGATACTTTCCGGATCCAGGTGGCGCCGCACATATGCGGCGAGGGCTCCGGAGCCGCCTCCGGCGTCCAACAGCTTGCCCACGCGGCGGCCTGCGAGAAGGTCGCGACAGTGTTTTGCCACGTCCGGCGAAGTGCGCCAGTAACCTGCGTCCAGTCGCGAATCCGGTGGCTCCGACGCCGTTGACAAGAGGGTCCCCTCAGCATGCGATGGCGTGCCCGAGATATCAGGCTAGCCCGAAAGCCACGATCGCGACTCCAGGGGCGATCACCACGGTGGTCAGGGTGATGGCGACGCCGACAATCTGGTCGAGCGCGTCTCCGGTGCGCACCATCCGACCGGGGCGGGTTTTCCTGTCGCCGTGGTGGTGACTGATTGGCGTTGTTTGTCCACCAGGGATGGCGCGGCGGCGACGGTTGCCATATCGTCTCGCCTCGCAGAGACACGGGGGCAAGGCACAGTTTGATCGAACCACTGTGTGAAATCGATCGATATCACACAGTGTGTTGGTGACATCGTTGCTGCGCAACCTCGTGACGCTCGAAAGTGCTCGGTGACCGAAAGGTTCCGAAATGGAGGAGCTGTCATGAGACGACCAACACATACCGGCAGACGCGCCGTTCGAAGGCTCTCAGCCGTCATGTCATTCCTGGTACCGGCGATCGGCGTAATCAGCGCCGCACCGGCGCAGGCCGCACCACCGCCGGCGGTGCCGGTGCGTGAGGCAGGCCCGGCCGTCCGGCCGACGGCCGTGTCGACCGCGGCGGCGCGGGCGCGTACCACGGGCCGACCGGCAGAGGTCGTCGGACTGACCACCGAGACCAGCCGCACTCTCGTCAACCCCAACGGAACGGCGACCCTCGAACTCAACACCCGCCCGGTGCGGGTGCAGCGCAACGGTGTCTGGACCGGCCTGGACGCCGCACTGCGCCACAACGCCGACGGCACGTGGAGTCCGACGGCGACCTCCGGCGAGCTCACCCTCTCCGGGGGTGGAGACGCTGCCCTGGCGACGATGACGAGCGAGGGCACCAGCCTGGCTCTGTGCTGGCCCGGTCCCCTTCCGGCACCGACGGTATCCGGAGCCACCGCGACCTACCACGACGTGAGCCCGGGTGTCGACCTCGCCGTGACCGCCAACACCAGCGGCGGTTTCTCCCACGTGCTGGTGATCCACGATGCCGCCGCCGCGGCGCGGGTGTCCCGCCTGCGGTTGCCGGTCAGCGCCAAGGGCGTGCGGCTGACCGCCGACGGCTCGGGCAACCTCACCGCCACCGACGCATCAGGAGCCGTCCGGTTCGTGGCCCCGACGCCGGTGATGTGGGACTCGACCGCGACCTCGGACCTGACGACCACCGCGCTCGCCGAAGCGAACCACGCCGTGGCCCGCGGCGTCGCACCGGCGGCCTCCAGCGTCCGCGGCCCCGGTGTGGCGGCGAAGGTGGACCGGATGGCGGTCACCGCGGACCAGCAGGCGATCACATTGACGCCGCCGGCCGCGGCGCTGACCGGCGGCAAGGTCCGCTACCCGCTCTACCTCGACCCGACCTGGGCGTCGGTGGCCAAGGGCAAGAGCGCCTGGACCTACGTGAACAGCTACTACCACGGCTCGTCCTACTACAACAGCACCGACTGGGCGCGCGTGGGCTACCAGGCCTGGGAGTCACCGAACTTCATCGGCCGCTCGTTCTTCAAGTTCGCCGTGCCGAGCCAGATCTGGAACCAGCGGGTCAACAGCGCCATCCTGCAGACCAAGATGGTCTGGTCGGCGACCAACGCCGCGTTCGACGTCAAGATCCATCACATCAGCAACTCCTCCACGGCGATCAACTCCGGGACGGACTGGGACAACCAGCCGGCGAAGGGTGCCCTCATCGTCTCGAAGGAGACGCCGGGCAACTGGCGGTCCGACGGCTCGGAGCTGCCGGTGCCGGTGGAGTTCGACGTGAAGGGCGAGATCGTTTCGGCGGCGGCAGGGCGCTGGTCCTACGTCGTGCTGGGTATGTACAACGAGACCGAGTCGAACCGTGACGCCTGGCGCAAGTTCGAGAACAACCCGACCCTGGCCATCACGTACAACTCCGTCCCGGCGACGCCGACCAGCTACCTGACCCAGCCGGCCACCCAGTGCTCGGCATCGGCCAACAGCTTCGTCGGCAACACCGCGGTGACCTTCAACGCGAAGGTGACCGACCCCGACGGGACCAACAACCCGCTGTCCACGACGTTCACGATCACCGACACCACCGCTGAGCCGGATGTGGTGACCACCGTGACGCAGACGGTCAGCAGCGGCTCGACCGCCACGGTGTCCGAGCCCGCATCGTTCTTCGTTGACGGACACACCTACACCTGGAGCGTCGCGACGACCGATGGGCTGGATACGAGCCCATCGACTCCCACCTGCCAGTTCGGCGTGCTCAAGGCCGCGCCCGGCGCACCCTCCGTGACCTCGGCGGACTTCCCGCCGTCGGGCACCAGCGGGCGCGCGGGGGAGACCGGGACGTTCAATTTCACCTCCAGCGGCGGGTCGACCCCGGTTGCGTACGTGTGGGGCGTGAACGTCAGCCCGCCGGTGACCGCCACCGGTCCACTGGTGCCGCAGAGCGGCTGGGGCAAGGTTTCCGCGAGCGGCGGGACGGCGTCGATCCAGCTGAACGTCAACCGGGTCGGACCCAACATCCTCTACGTGTACGCCATCGACGCGGCGAACAACACCAGTGCCGTCTTCCCGTACTCCTTCACCGCCGATCCGCGCGCCACGCCGAACCCGTACGGTGACTTCACCGGCGACGGACAGCCCGACGTGCTGCTGGTCGGCGACAGTACGCACACCGGCCTGTGGCTCTACCCGGGCACGGACAACGCCGGGCATGTGTCCTCGGTGGGTATCCAGGTCGGCGGCTACGGCACCGGGTTCGCCGGCACGACCGGCGGTCCGGCCTCCTGGACCGGAACGACCGTGTCCCCGGGCGACTTCAACGGCGACGGCGCGCAGGACATCCTGGTCCGGTTCCCCAACGCCAACCTGTCCGGCAGCAATACGCAGATCGTCCTGGGTACCGGTGACGGCACCCCGTTCGACGTCACCGACGCCAACCGGGTCGTTCCGCTCAACCTGCCCAACACCGACGACCAGAGTTCGAACTACCAGACCGTCGGCCAGGTGATCGCGGCACCGGACAACCAGTACGACGGCGTCGAGCTGGGAGCGCCGTACCTGACCGACTTCTACGTCGTCGCCGGCGACAACCTGTACCTCTATCCGCCGAGCGGCCTCTCGGTCGGCAATGTCGACACGCCCACCCTGATCAGCTCCGGCTGGTCGGGCAAGACCCTGTCGGCCACGACGTGTCCGACCGGGTGCCCGGCGTTCTTCGCCCGCACCGACAGCAGCGGCGCGCTCGACCGCTGGCAGGGCACGGCGCTGGAACCGGTCACCGACGCGCCGGGCATCGTGGCGGGCGCGGCCGCCAGCACCCAATTCCCGATCTCGGCGAGCGGATTCCCGGCCAGCAACGCGCCGGTGATCATGGGTGCGGACATCGACGTGGACGGCAATGCCGACCTGTGGAACACCTGGGGTTCCAACGTGGAGGCGCACTTCTACCTCAACGACACCAACTTCAAGGCGACCATCGTCAACCCGGGGATCAGCCGCGGCGCCGTGCTGGTCGCCGACTGGGAGCTCGGTGAGCGAACCGGCACCGTCGCCAACGACTCCACCGCCAACCAGAACTTCGCCACCCTCTCCGGAGGCGCGACGTTCACCGCCGTCGGCCACAACGCCGAGGACGGGGGTTCGCTGAGCTTCAACGGCACCACCAGCAAGGCCACGACCAGTTCGTCGGCGCTGCGCACGGACCAGTCGTACACCGTCGCGGCCTGGGTGAAGCCCAGCACCACCACGGGCTACCAGTCGATCGTCTGCCAGGCCGGGGTGACCAACTGCGGCGCGCTGCTGCAGTTCGTGCCCGGCTCGGGCTGGGCGATCACCAACCAGATCGTCGACGCGGTCGGCACCCCCGCCGCGCAACGGGCGGTCTCGGGCATGGGGTATGTCAGCACCGTCAACTGGCAGCACGTGGTCGGGCAGTACGACGCCGACGCGCACACCCTGACGCTGTTTGTCAACGGCAACCAGGTCGCGCAGACCGGCAGCGTCACCGTCGGCTGGAACGCGGGCGGCACCGTGCTGCTCGGCCGGGAGCGCTTCGCCAACGGCGAGATCTCCTACTTCAACGGCGGCGTCGACGATGTCCAGATCTACCAGGGTGTCCTCACCTCGGCGCAGATCAAGTCGCTGGCGAACCCGAACCCGCGCCCGCACGATTTCAACAACGACGGCCATCCCGACCTGATCACCAGTGACTCCGCCGGCGACCTGTGGATGTACCCGTCGACGGGCAACATCGGCACGTCGCTGTTCGGCACGCGGGTGAAGATCGGGGCCGGTTGGGCCAGCCTCCGCTGGGACGTCGGCGACTGGAACCGCGACGGCTGGACCGACCTCATCACCGTCGACCCGACCTCGGGCAACCTCTACCTCTACCCGAACACCAACAGTTCGCTGAGCACCAGCACCCGATCCACGATCGGAGTCGGCTGGGGGACCTTCTACCACACCACCGGCAACGGTGACAGCAACCCGCAGCTGGACCACTACAGCATCCGCGCCAGTACTGGTGAAATGATCTACTACCCCAACGGGTGCTGCGCCAAAACCATCAAGACCAGCGGTTATACCAACTGGCGGATCTTCGGCGCGGACTTCGACAGCGACGGCAAGGGCGACATCCTCGCAGTCGACCCGTCCGGGAACATGACGTTGATGCGTCACACCGGCGGCACCGGCCTGTCGATGCTCGGCACCCCCACCGCTGTCGGCTCGTTCGCGGGCTACAGCAGGCTCACCGTCTTCGACCTCAACGAGGACGGCAAGCCCGACGTGGTCGGCGTCAACTCCGCCGGCAACCTGTACATGTTCCCCGGCACCGGTGCCGGCACCATCGGAACGGCTGTGCAGGTCGGCTCCGGTTTCAGCACCACCGTCGCCGCCCGGATCGGCTGATCGCCTCCCGGAACGGATGATGGTCATCAGGCCCGCCCGCATCGTCGGGCGGGCCTGTGCCTGTTCCTGCGGACCCTACTGCTGCCGGTGGAGCGCGAGGATCGCCGTCTGGCTCAGCACGCCCTGGTATCCGCACGTCATCGACTTTGCCGTTGAACCATTCCCTGCCCGGCTCGGCCGACTGGGTCCGCCCGCTGAGATGTCCGCCGTCGGCGCGATCGGCGCGAAAGGGTGAGGCGGCGACGCGGCGTGCCGATCAGGCCGCTGACATGGGGCGACGGACCCTATCGTCCGTCGTCCAGATGGCATACTGCGTCCGCGCGTTCACTGCGCGAGTCGGCCAGCGGATCGGGCTCATCTACGCTGCTGCCATGCCTGAGGTGATCGAAATCGTGTCCGATATCGACGCAGCTCCGCGCGTGGTGTTCGACCTGGAACTCGATGTGGACGTGCATGCCGCGTCCATACGCGGTAGCCAAGAGACGGCCACGACCAGCACCGGCCGACGCCGACTCGCGCTCGGAGACGAGGTTACCTTTCGTGCCCGCCATTTCGGTCTGCGCTGGCAAATGACCAGCCGGATCACGGTCTACGAACGTCCCCACCGGTTTGTCGACGAGCAGATCGATGGTCCCTTCCGTGCTCTCCGTCACGAACACCACTTTCAGGATCTTCATGGCTCGGGTACCCGGATGATCGACCGCATGACCATCAAGGTGCCCCTGGGCCCGCTTGGCGTGGTTGTGACCCGGCTTCTGCTCGTGCCATACCTGCGACGGCTGCTGAAGCAGCGCGCAGCCCACATCAGGCGCCTGGCGGAGGCTGAGGCAAGCGAGGCGTGACAACCGCGACATACCCGCGTGCCGTCGTGCGCGCGGTGGCTGGTCATGGGTGGCCGGCCGCAGGTCGCGGGACCAGCGGCCGGCCACCCGGACGGCGCCACCGCCCGGCGGTCGGCCTCACTCCGGGTACGGCACCTCACGTCGGCAACCGCCGAGGAACGTGCCGAACCCGTCGTGTCGCAGGGTGAGCGCTCCGGCGTCGCCGCCGGGACCCGTGCGGCGCAGTACGCCTCGGTCGTACCAGATCTGGTCGCGGCCCCGCAGGCAGGCGACCGGGACGGCGGTCGTGGACGGGGCCTGCGCGGCCAGCTCGACGTGCCGCAGGACTGTCCCGTCGAGCAGGGAGAATTCGACCAGAGCGACGCCTTCCTCCTGCCCGTAGGCCAGCACCGCCGCAGTGTGGTCGCTGATCGGCACGACCTTGGGACGCGCGTTGAAGTCGCGTACGTCCTGTTTTGCGCGCAGCGCCGAGGTGAGGTCGACCCGTACCTTGTGCGACCGGCCGGTACGCGGGTCCAGCACGGTCAGGCCGAACTGCTGCGGACCGGGCTCCCAACCGTCGCCGAGCACAACCTCACCGGTGTCGAGCACGCCGTGGACGTCGGTCCACCTGCCAGGGGTGTCGAACTGCGATGAGGTGAAGTCCGACAGCGACAGCACCTGGTGAGACCCTGGGGAACCGCTGATCACGGCCCACTCGCCGGCCGGCGCGAACGCGATGGGAAAGGCGGGCAGCGACCGCTGTGTCGTGCCCGTCAGGTCCCGCAGCACCGTGCGATGATCGGCGCCGGTCCACGCCAGCCAGCGGCCGTCGGGTGACAGGAGCAGGTCCGGGGACTCCGCCGCGATCCGCATGCCGTACCAGCCTGCCGCGGTGGCGAGCTGCAGATTCGTGCCGCCGTCGGCGAAACGCTGCGCCCGCAGCAGCGAAACCCGCCCGACCCCGCGGTCGGCGGGCAGGCTGGGCAGTGTCTGTCCGGCCGAGGGGAGTGCTTCGGGCAGCGGGGGCGCCCCTGGTGCGGTGCGCAGTAGGCTCGCCGTCGGTGAGGGTGGGGCCGGTGTGGTCGGCGGCGGCGACGGCTGCCGGGTCGTGAACACCGTCACGGCGATCACCACCGGTAGCACGACCAGCGTCGCGGTGGCCGCCACCCAGCGCACCCGGCGCTTGCGGGCCGCGGCCATCGCCGCGTCGGCGTCGGCGTACTGGCCCGCCTGCTCGGCATACAGCGGCAGAGCGCGCCGCAGGTGGTTCAGCGCCACGTGGGTCTGGCTCTTGACGGTGCCGATCGAGCAGCCCAGGGCCGCCGCGGTCTCGGCCTCGGACAAGTCCTCGTAGAAGCGCAGCACCACGACCGCTCGTTGGCGCGGGGTCAGCGTGTCCAGCGCCTGCCCCAGGGCGATCCGCTCCACGATGTGGTGCGGTTCGTCCGGGCCCGCCCGTTCGGGCACGTGGGCGACGGGCCGGGCCGGGCGGCGGCGCCACCAGGTGATCCGCTCATTGACCATGATCCGGCGTATGTATGCCTCGGGCTCGCCGTGGGCCACGATGTGTCGCCACCGCGCGGCTGCCTTGGCCAGTGCCGTCTGCACCAGATCCTCCGCCGTGTGGTGCTCGCCTGCCAGCAGAAACGCGGTGCGCGACAGCGCACCGCCGCGTGCGACCACGAACTCGTGAAACCCGTCGTACCTGTCCATCGATTACCTCCGCCCCCCACACGCGGTAGGGCCTGCCCGGGTTGGGGATCAGGAGGTGAGTATTTCGGCTCGCTCGGACCGGCTGCCCGGCCGTGCCACCGCGTCGTGCTGGGCCGGTTCGCGGCAGCCTGACGGAGAATCGCGGCCGCACACCGCAACGCGGCTCGAGGTTCACGACCTTGCCCAGCGGGCCGACGAGCAGGTGGCCGAACACGCCGACCCGCAGTGCACGGTGATGCCGCCGAGGTGCCGCACCCCAACCTTCCGCGAGACTGTCGCGTATTGGTGGTGGAGGTGAAGGGTGAACAGGTACGACGGGTTTCACGAGTTCGTGGTCGCGCGCGGCGGTGCGCTGTCGCGAACCGCGTTCCTGCTGACCGGTGAGCACCACGCGGCGGAGGATCTGGTGCAGACGGCGCTGGCGAAGGCAGCCGCGCGGTGGCGGCAGATCCGCGACGGCGGCCAGCCGGAGGCGTACGTGCGGCGCATCATGATCAATGAGCAGATCTCGTGGTGGCGTCGCCGTCCGGCCCGCCCGGTCGCGGAGGTGCCCGACCGGCCCGGCGGCGACCAGGAGCAGCGGGCAGTCGACCGGATCGCGCTCGGCCGTGCGCTCGACCGCCTGACGCCCCGTCAGCGGGCGACGGTGGTGCTGCGTTTCTACGAGGACCTGTCCGAAGCCGCCACCGCGTCGGCTCTGGGCTGCTCGGTCGGCTCGGTCAAGCGGAACACCCACGACGCCCTCGTACGGCTGCGGGAGGCACTGCCCCTGTACGCCGAACAGGCCGGCCAGTACGCGAACCCGACCCGGGCAGTGACGGCGGCCAAGCGCCATCGGACGGCCCGCGTCGCGGGCGTGGCCGGTTTGGTCCTGGTCCCGGTGCTGGTGGGGCTGGTTTTGCTCGGACCGGGCAGGCCCGACTCCCGTCCTCTGCTGCCACCGAGTTCGCCGTCAGCGTCGCCGTCGCCGTCGCTGCTGCCGCTGCCGGGGCAACTGCCCGATCGTCGGGCGAGTGCCCAGCCGCTGCCGCGCGATCGTGGCGTCGGCCGCGGTGTGGCGCTGACGAGAGGGTCGGATCCGGGGCCTGTCTACCTGGTCACGGCCGACGGTGCCTGGTGGCGTCAGGACTCCCCACCGGATGGACAGGCCAGCCTGTCCCCGGACGGCCGCTGGCTGGCCACGATGACGCAGCAAGAGGTCGTGGTGCGGGATCTGACCGGTACGCAGGAGCACCTCCTCCCGCAGGCGACATGGGTCGGATGGGCGCCCTCGGGCGGCTGGCTGTTCGTCCAGACCCCAACGGGTCCGGGTCGCCTCGTTTCGCTGAGCGCGTGGTCGGTTCGGGAGGTCGACGCGGCCACGACCGTCACCGCCACCGCCGTGCTGGACACCGGCGAACTGCTGCGCATCCTCGACAGCAGGACTACCACCCGTGTTCCACTGCAGGTAGTGGATCCGGCGACGGGAGCGGCGCGGTTGCTGTCGGTCGACGCGGCGCCATACCTCGGAGAGGGCGAGGATCTGGTGTTCATGCGGAATCCGGCCGGTCCGGGCAGCGGGTTCGTGGTGGCGCTGGACGCGGCTGCCGATGGCGTCGGCAGCGTCCAGTTCTTCCGGCACGGTCCGGACGGCAGCCCGCCGACGAAGACCGGGGTGATCGAGTTCTCGCTGGCCGACGGCCGGCTGCTACGCCGGGTCGATCTCGTCGGCGCGGGCGCGAAGTTGCCGCAGGCGCTGTGTTACCGCGGCGGCGACCTCATCTGGAGTGACGGGACGTCGCTGCGGCTGAGGTCGGCCGGCGCGGCGTCGAACGTCGTGGTCATGCCAAAGGTCTTCGACACGTTGCTCTACCGGGTGCCCGGCTGCCTGCGCAGCCTCCAGCGCACGGACGGATAGGCATGCCGGGTAGGGGCTCCATCGTCCGCGTACGGCGGTGCGAAGGAGCCCCCACCCGCAGGCTGCCCGACGGCTCGATGCGGCACGACCGATGCCGCCCAGGTCCCGGCACCGCCTCATCCCGGCCGGGTGTGCGGGTCGCCTCCGGCGTGGGCCAAGCGGCCGATGAGCCTTGGGGACGCGGCTCCGAGCGGTCCTGCTCGTGCTACTGAACCGCCGCGGAGGCGTTGAGTAGGTCCGCGTACCAGGTGGCGTAGGAAAGATTGACGTGCTCGTCAGTACCGGATGGTGACCACCGCCGGGCCCAGCACCGCCGGAGGCTTGGACACGTCGACCTGGAGCAGCTCGCCGTCGTCCACCACCGCGCCGGCGGCCAGCGTCTTCTGGTGCACGAGGTAGGCACCGGTCGCGGACTTCACCGGGGCGCACGCCGTGGTGTCGGACAGTCCGGAGGCCTCCGGCCCCCTCCTTGACGATCACCCGACCTGCGGGACCTCGTCACTCTCGGGCACCCGCCGGATCTCGATCTTGGCCCCGGGGGCCGTCGGGACCCGCTTGGCCCACTCGACGGCCTCCTGTTTCGAGGCGACCTCGAGCATGAAGAAGCCCCCGAACAGTTCCTTGGTCTCGCCGTAGGGCCCGTCCGTGACCACCGGGACCTCGCCGCTGAAGTCGACCACCACGCCCTGGCCCGGATCGTCCAAACCTTCCGCCGCGAGCAGCACGCCGGCCTTGACCGTCTCCTCGATGAACTGGCGGGTCGTAATCATCATCTCGTCGATGTCGGCCATCATGGCCGCATTCGACTCGTCGGTGCCTCGCATGATCAGCAGGTACTTCGGCATCGCGTTCTCCTCGCTCGGCGGGGCCGCCTCTCGGCTCTCGCACCCTAAGGTCGAACGAGTGGCGCGCGGATCGACACGGCCCCGGAGAAATCTTCGCCGCGACACGCTCGCCCACGACCGGCACCATTAACCCAGCCACAACCGCCGACGGCGGGAAGGGCGTTCGGTGGGCCACAGTTGGCGAGGTCGCCGTGTCCGGGGCCGACGGGACAGACCTACTCGAACTCCTGGTCGGCGCGGATCGACGGCAGTTCGCTCGAGCGGCCGGGAGCCCGCCGGATGCTCTTGCCGGTGAGCCGGATCGCTCGACGGAGCAGGTGGATCCCGAGCAGCACCATGAGAACGGCCACCGGCCAGCGCAGCGGATCCGGGAAGTACAGCGCCAGGAACCACAGCTTCAAATCGGCACCGGCGAGCAGGATCACCACAGGCACCAAGCCCTGCGGGAAGAGGCAGAGTGGGCCGAGGACCCAGGAAAGCACCGCGACAAGGCTCTCCCGTCCGGACAGCTTGACCTTGGGTACGTCGCCCGTGGGCGCCGCCGCGGCGACGGTCTTCGCGGCACGCCCGGTGCGCATCAGGAACAGCATCTCCGGGCCCTTGGCCCGCAACCGGATGATCGCGACCCGCCCCAACCACCACCCCAGGAAGACGCCCGTGACCAGCCCGACCGGACCACCGGCCCACCGCAGCGCGGTGTTGTCGAACACGGTGCCGAGGATGACCATCACGACGGCCGGCACGGGCGGCAGCAGGCCGACCCAGAACAACACCTGCGGCTGCCACAGGGTCTCGGCCTGCTCCAGCGGGTTGTCCGGCCGTTTGTGCGCGTCCGGGCCGGGCGTCAGCGCCACGACCGAGGTGAACACGGCCAGGCCCACGCCGCCACCGAGCAGAGCGGGCACCAGTGCGAGCACCCACGGCCAGGCCCAGGTGTACCCGCTCCAGAGCGTGAACCCGATCGTGACGGCGACGGTGAGTGACCCGAACACCAGCAGGTACGCCCACTGTCGGCCGCGCAGGTCCTCCCGTTCGGTGCTGGTCTGCAGGGTCAACCACAGCGCGGTTCCGTCTTCGGCGTAGAGGTTGCAGGCCACCGTGGCCGCCATCAATGCGATGGCCGGACCGGCCCACGGAAGCGCCGCCGTCCAGCCCAGGGTCAGCGGCAGCGACGCGGTCCCCAACGCCCATCCGAGCACGATCGCCAGCATCTGGGTCCGCGCCGGGTCGCGCCACCAGGTGCGCAGTTCCTTGCGGACGACGGCCGTGGTGCGCCCCGCGAGCAGGGGCCGAGTGGCGACCGGCGCGTGGCTGCCGCCGCGGATCGTTGCCCGGCCGTGGCGGAACGACCCCAGCGTGCGACTCCAGCCGAGCAGCAGCAGGCCGATCAGCGCGACCATGGCAACCAGCAGACCGACCACGCGCCACCACTGTCCATCGCGGGCGAACTCGACGGCGGCCACGCCCCATCCG
This sequence comes from Catellatospora tritici, assembly GCF_019083965.1. GTDB lineage: Bacteria > Actinomycetota > Actinomycetes > Mycobacteriales > Micromonosporaceae > Catellatospora > Catellatospora tritici. The sequence goes on along the minus strand of NZ_JAHRCY010000022.1, from coordinate 18,745 downwards.
GACGGAATCGCCCGCACAACGGTCGAGTATCCCGACGGGAAACCGGTGGCGAGCACCTGCGAGTAGGCGATCGCGACGACGACGATCCAGCCGGACTGGGTGAGTACCAGGAACGCCGCGAGCAGGAGCCCGGTGAACGCCGAACCGACGCGCCCCCGGGCGATCAGACCGAACACGCTGAACGATGTGCGGGACAGCAGGACCACCACCACCAGTTGCAGCGCGGCCGCCGGCACCGCGACGAGCGCGGGCAGCACGCCCTGGCGGATGCCGTACACGACAAGGCTGAGAAACGCCAGGGCGGTGACCGCGGCGGTGACGCCGACGAACGCCGCGCCGAGCAGGCCGACCGCCAACTGCCGGCGCGGCGCCGGCAGCAGCGCGAAGTGCTCGACGCGCAGGACCGACGAGGCGCCCCACACCGGGCCGGCCACCCACCCGAGCAACCAGACCAGGTACGCCGTGGCGAGCAGATCGGGGACCACGCCAGGCCCCGACGGGTCCACCAGGCTGAGCCAGACGGTGGTGGCGGCGGCCAACAGGCCGAGCACACCGCCGGTGATCATCAAGGCGGCCCGGCCGCCCGTCATCGAGTTGCGGATGATCGCCAGCTTCATCCGGATCAGGACGCCAACCACGACAGCCCTTCCGAGGCTCGGGCGTCGCCGCCGGCCAGCCGGACGAAGGTCTCCTCGAGGGAGCCCCCGCCACGGACCTCGTCGAGCGGACCGGTCGCCACCACCTTGCCCTTGACCATGATGGCCACCGTGTCGCAGAGCTGCTCGACCAGCGCCATGACATGGCTGGACAGCACCACCGAGCCGCCGTCGGCAACGAACCGCGCCAGGATCGCCTTCAACGCCACCGCCGACACCGGGTCGACCGCCTCGAACGGTTCGTCGAGCACCAGTAGCCGGGGCGCGTGTAGCAGCGCGGTCGCCAGGCCGATCTTCTTGCGCATGCCGGTCGAGTAGTCGACGACCAGCGTTCGTTCGGCATGCTCCAGGTCCATGATGGCGAGCAGTTCGCGGGTCCGCTCGGTGATCACGGTCGGGTCCAGACCGCGGAGCTGGCCGAGAAACGTGAGCAGCTCCCGCCCGGTCAGCCGCTCGGGCAGCGCGAGGTTGTCCGGCAGCACGCCGATCAGTGCCTTGGCCCGTACCGGGTCGGACCACATGTCGACGCCGAACACCGCCGAGGTGCCGGCGTCGGGGCGCAGCAGCCCGACCGCCATCGACAACGCCGTCGTCTTGCCGGCACCGTTGGGCCCGACCACGCCGAAGAACGATCCCGCCGGGACGGTGAGGTCGACCTGCTCGACCGCGATCTTGTCGCCGAATGTCTTGGTCAGGCCGGTGAGAAGGAGCGCCGGCGGCACGTCGTCCTGCGCCGACACGCGCGTGCCGGCGGCCTGCCTGATCGGTTTCGGCATGGCTTCCCTCGGCTGACTCGGAGACCGGTGACGCAAGCCGTGCCAGAATAGCCAGTGCGCAACGAGCAACGCCTACGAACAGGCACGCCCGAGTCACGAGCGTTTGCGGAGCGCGTACAGCTCGTCATGGGCCTCACCTCGCGCCTCAACGCACTGCCGTTTGACGACCTGGACGCGCGCAGGGCGGTGCTCACCGAGATCTTCGGCAAACCCGTTGCGGACTCTCTGTCCATCCTGCCTCCGTTCTATTGCGACTACGGGCTTGGCGCGTCGTTCGGAGAGCGCGTGTTCATCAATCAGGGGTGCTTCTTCCTCGACTACGGGGGAATCACCATCGGCGACCGCGTCCTGATCGGTCCGAGAGTGACTCTGAGCACGCCCGGGCACCCAGTCGAGCTCGACGAACGCTATGACTTCATCACACACGCGCCCATCGTCATCGAAAATGACGTCTGGATCGGTGCTGCGGTCACGGTCGCCCCTGGTGTGACAATCGGCCGGGGTTCGGTGGTCGGCGCGGGCGCCGTTGTCGCGAAGGACATTCCGCCGCTGAGCGTGGTCACGGCGACAAGCGTTGTCGAGCGCAAGCGCCTGAAGTCGGTGTCCACCGAAACCTCATGAGCTGAGGTAGGCCAGCACTGCGGCGACCCGGCGGTGGTGTTGGGCTGGCCGAGCCTGGCGAAGATGGAGCTGATGGGTTGCTCGATTGCGGACGCGGGCGCGGAACGCGTGCGCGACCTCGATGTCCTCGGTGGCGTGCGGCCTCCGGATGTCGGTGATGACCGGGCCGGGGCGCTGCCGGTCGACCGCCTCGACCAGCTCCGGCGCCGTCGCCACGACCGCGCAGACTTCGACCTCACCGCCGTCGACGAGCCGCGCGCAGCCCTGTGCGCGCAGTCGATGGTGTCGGCCGACCCCGTCGGGGTCGAACCTGCGGCCGTTGTCGTCGACGCGCCAACCCGCTGGTGTCGCGCTGGGGCTTGGGCGCCGTGGCCAGGCCGGTCGCCGCCAGGCCGGGCCACCTGTACTTGCGTGGGGCCGATACCTAGAACTACTATGCATCACGCTTCTACGTATCAGGCGGAAAGGGGAGCTGGCCGATGGCCGACGACGGTATCGCTGTCAGCGGGCTGACCAAGCTTTACAAGAACGTGCGCGCGGTCGACGACCTGTCGTTCACCGTCAGTCCCGGCCGGGTCACCGGTTTCCTGGGGCCGAACGGCGCCGGGAAGACGACCACGCTGCGCATGGTGTTGAACCTGGTCCGCCCCACGGCGGGAACCACGACCATCGGGGGACGGCGCTACGCCGATCTCACGGATCCCATCCGCAAGGTCGGCGCGCTCCTGGAGGCATCGGGCGCGCACCGCGGCCGCACCGGCCGCAACCACCTGCGCATGCTGTGCGACGCGGCGGGGATCCCCGTCAGCCGGGCAGACGACGTGCTGGCCACGGTCGGGCTGACGCCTGCGGCGGACCGCAAGTTCAAGGGGTACTCGCTGGGCATGCGCCAGCGCCTGGGCATCGCCGCGGCGCTGCTGGGCGACCCGGACGTGCTCATCCTGGACGAGCCCGCCAACGGTCTGGACCCCGAAGGCATCCGGTGGATGCGGGACCTGCTCAAGTCGCTCGCCGATGAGGGCCGCACGGTCCTCGTGTCGAGCCACCTCATGTCCGAGATGGAGCTCCTCGCCGACGACGTCGTGATCATTGCGGCGGGAAAGCTGGTCCGGCAGGGTCCGATGGCCGAGGTCATCGACTCGGCCGGTGGGGCGCAGATGCTCGTGCGCACGCCCCGTCCGGAGGCGCTCATCGCCGAGCTGGGCGCGGCGATCACGGCCACGCGCATCGAGGGCGGGGCGCTGCGGATCGTGGGCGCGGACGGGCCGACGATCGGTGCGGCGGCGATGCGGGCGGGCGCCGAGATCCATGAGCTGACCGTTGAACGTCCCGACCTCGAGAACGTGTTCCTCCAGTTGACGGCCGGAAAGGCAGACATCCGATGACCGCGACACTCCAGGCGCCCCCGGCCGCGCCCCGCCCGGTGATCGCCCACGTCGGCATCCCCGGACTCCGGCTCGTCCGCAGCGAGATCCGGAAGATAACCACCACCAACGCGTGGTGGCTGTTCGGCATCGCGTCGTTGGCCTTCACCGGGCTCGCGCTGTGGGTCAACATCGCCGAGGCGGCCGAGCACATCGCCCGTGCGCGGGACACCACGCAGGTGTTCCGGCCGGGGCGCGGCATGAGCGCGGCAGAGATCGCCGTGGCCAAGGCAGAGTTCGCGCAGCTGCACGATCTGCATCTCCAGGCGGTCAACGCGGCCGGCAACATCTTCACCAGCGGCCAGTTCTTCGGCCTGCTACTGGTGATGCTGCTGGGCACCCTCGTCATCACCAACGAATTCCAGTACCAGACGGCGACTGCCACGTTCCTGACCACACCGCAGCGAACCCGTGTGGTGTTCGGCAAGCTCTTGGCCGTACTCGGCCTCGGGGTCCTCTTCTGGCTCGTGTCGCGGGCCGTGTCGTTCGCGGCCGGGCTGCTGTTCTTCCACAACATCGGCCTGACGAACTCCCTGACCGAGTGGCCGGTCCAGCGCGCGATCATCTTCAACCTGGTCGCGTACCTGCTGTGGGCGCTCCTCGGCTTCGGGCTCGGCACGCTGATCCACAGTCAGATCGGTGCCGTCGTCACCGCGATGCTCATCTACCTCGGAGGTTTCGTGGGCGGGATCGGCGTGTTCAACCTCATCCGCACCTATCTCATCCACGGTGACTGGGTGCTGACGTCAGCCGTCATCATGCCGCCCATCGCGTCGCAGGTCATGGTCTCGCCGGAGAAGCTGTATCCGCAGGCCGCGCAGTGGTGGGTCGGCGTGCTGGTCATGACGGCCTGGTCGCTCATCGCCGGCGCCGTCGGCATCATGCTCAACCGCCGCCGCGACATCACATGACAACGTGGTGGAGGAGCGAGACCGGTCGAGCGGCGCACGCAGATGTTTGAGCGGGCATGCGCCATTCACGGTGCCTGCCTGGGCGAGTCGCATCCCGATGTCGTTTCCACCGGCGCTGCCCTCAACAGCCTCATGGCCGCCTGATCGCCTCCGTCAACCGTCAGAGCTGCGCCGCGTGGCGGGGTGGAGCGGCGGCGGCTCGGCGTTACCAGCGGGAGTTGAAGCGAACGTCGCGGCGAGTGGCGTCGGGGGCGGCGAAGGCGAGCAGCCGCTCGCCCTCCTCGGTCAGCTCCTGCACGTCGCGGGTCGGGATCTGGAACAGCGGCCGCACCACCAGCGTCGCGGCGCCCTTCTTGCGATCGATCGTCCAGATCGCCCGGACGAAACCGTCGACCAGCACTGTGCCGGGAACGACCCCGGGTACGGCGAACACGTCGCGCCGATCCCGGTCGTCCATGATCCGGGTGCTGTCGTCGTACGCGGACAGCGTGGCGTCGAAGTCGGCGAGGTAGCGCCCGGGCGCCGGGGTGTCCGGGTGCGGCAGCGGGGCGTCGGGCACGTCGAGCAGCTCGCTGCCGTCCTCGCTCCGGTAGTCCACGAGCCGGTCGCCGAGCCGCTCGACGACCTCCCGCAGCCCGCCCAGCCCCGACCAGGCCTGCACGTCGCGAACCGTCGCCGGCCCGAACGCGGCGAAATACCGCACGACCAGGTCGTCGAGCGACATTCGCGGCCCGTCGCCGGCGCCGAGCCAGTGCTCGGCGCTGGTGTACGCGGGCTGCCCGACCGCGCCCCACAGCCCGTGTGGCGGCACCTGCACCAGCGCCACCCCGGCCCGCGCCGCCGCCCCGAGCGCGGCCGGGTCGGCCTCCGGCCACTGTGCCGCCAGCGCCGCGCCCAGCTCCTTGACGGTGTACGGCCGCTGCTCGACCAGTGCCCGCCCGGCCTCGACGACCTGGCCCGGGTCGGCGCCGCGCAGCCGCTCGCGTAGCGGGTCGGATAGGCTCCGCTCCTGCACGACCTGTAGGAACGGCCGGATGTCCATGGCATCTCGGGCGCTGACCAGGTGCGGCGTTGCCCGCATCAGCGGGGTGCGTACGGCCGCCCGCGAGGTGAGCAGCCCTGACAGGTCCTCGACCTGGAATTCCCGCAGCCGCGTCCACAGTCCGACGTACGGCGGGTTCGGCGCCTGGGCGGGCAGGCCGACCAGGCGCTCGATCGCCTCCAGCGGCCCCAGTGGCGAGCGCTCCAGCAGCAGCTGCCGCGCGAGCAGCGCACGGTTGAGATCGCGGCGGGTCAGCATGGGTGGATCATTTCACGGGCAGGTGCCCGCCTCCCGCATCGGCATGGCGGTGCCCTCGCCCGTGCCTGGTCCTTGGGGATCGCGCAGCCATGCTCGTGCGCGACCTGCGATAGATCACGGTCAACGGCCCGCTGGGTGTGTTGGCGGCGTTCACCTTCGAGGCCGTGCCCGGTTTGCGGCAAGGCCGGCCGGTGCTGAGTCGCTACAGCATCTGCAGCACTCCGCTGTCGCACCTTCACTGACGATGCATGAGGTGCTGGTCGCCGCAGTGGTCGGTCGGGTGTAGCAGTTGTTACACTCGCTGTTGTGACAGTGGGTGAGCAGGAGTTGGCGTGGCTCACCATGGTGGTTCGGGTGCCGGCGAACCCCTCGCGCCACCGTGTGGCGGTGTGGCGGGAGCTGCGGCGCGTCGGCGCGGTCCCGCTCGGTGGTGGAACGTGGGCGGCGCCGGCGGCGCCGGTATTCGCCGACGGTCTGGCCAAGGTCGCCGACATGGTTCGCCGCGCTGACGGCCACGTGCTGACCCTCGACGCCCGCCCGCACTCCGCCGCTGACGCGCAGATCCTGATGGCGGAGTTCAACGCCGCCCGCGCCGCGGAGTGGACCGAGTTCGTTTCCGAGTGCGACAAGTTCGACATCGAGATCGCCAAGGAACGGCGTATCGGCAAGCTCACCGTCGCCGAGCTCGACGAGGAAGAGCACAGCCTCGACCGGCTGCGCCGCTGGTGGCGAGACCTCAAAGCCCGCGACATCTTCGCCGTCACCGAAGGCGTCGATGCCGAAGAGCGGCTCAAGCGCTGTATCGACACCCTCGATGCCTACGCCGACGAGGTCTACCGAGCAGTGCACGCCCCGCTGGCAAGAAACGACGCCGATGCGTGACTGGCTGATCGGCATAGGCGCCGCCATCGCCCTGCTGCTGGCTTCCTGGGGAGTGCTGATCATGGCGGCCCGGCGGCTGCCGCCCGGCATTCTGCGGGACCTGGCCGCGTTCATCCCGGACTGCGTGACGACTGTGCGTCGGCTTCGCAAAGACCCCCGCGTACCACGCAAGGCCAAGATCGCCATTATCCTGGCCGGGATCTGGGTCGCCAGCCCCATCGATCTCATTCCCGAGTTCATCCCGGTCATCGGTCCGCTCGACGACATCATCGTGGTGGCCCTCGCGCTGCGCTATGCCGGACGCCAAGTTCCCCGTGATGTGCTGCTCGCGGCCTGGCCTGGTGAGCCGCGCCTCATCGAACGCCTGCTCGGCCGGCCCCGCGACCTGCCGTCGGCACCTTAACCACCCGACCCGACCCCGCCCACCGGGTACGGGTTCCCGAGTACCGGATGCAAGCCTTATCGGGTTCGGCTCCGATGTAGCCAGGCATTGGCGGGATCCGGTCCACCTGCGTCGTCGCCGTGGTGGGTACGCCTGGCGGGCGACTGGCTCGACGTGGTCCATCCATGCCTACAGGAGACACGCCTTTCCGGATCCGAGAGTGCAACCCCGTCGAAGCTCGGATGGAACAAGGCTCGTGCGAGAGCATTCGAAGATGCGAGGGGGAGATGGCAATCCACATTCGCTCAGCTACGCGCTCGCCTTCATGGTTCGTCCGAGCCGCTGTTTGCCGCTCATCCCCACGAGCTTGCAGTGGCAATGAGATACCCCACTGGATACCGAATCATCACCCGGAGATCAATGTGGAGGCGGGCAATACACCACCGTGCGGTGGCCGCACGCGGTGTTCAGTTGGGGCCGCTTCGGAAGAGCCGGACCAGCGACGCCAGCGGCCCCTCGACACTGTAGTACTCGGTCTCGGTGGAGGAACTCGTGCTTCCATCGGGCCGGGTCTCCTGCGTGGTTCGCGTCCTCTTGACGCCGCCTGTGGCCAGAAGATACATGCCATAGATGGAGGTCAAGGCGAGCATCGCCACCTCCAGTACGGGAAGCTTCGATCTGGCTCCATCGACGGCGCGCTTGATCGCCGGTCGTTCGGCCGCGTCCGTCCAGGCGGCAGACAGCACCGCAGCGGCCGCCAGGTACATCAGATTGGGGTCACTCTCGATCGCCAGTAGAGCCTCGGGCAGACGGGCAGGATCGACCATCCCGGAGCGGACCTCCGCCTCGATCTCATCTGTGTCGAGATAGTCCGATTTCTCGGCCAAGTAATAGCGCGCTGCGACCTGGACCGCCTCACGGTCGGCGCCGACTCGGCGCATATACGCGTCGAATGACTCATCCATGCTCAACCACCCCTGGTCCGCGCGCTCGCCGTCGGACAGTATGGCATGGCGCGCGTGATACAGGTTGGAGCGAGCGAATGAGACGTTGTCGGCAGTGCGGTTCGCCAGAGCCGTTTCTCAATGATCCGGCCGCCGCTGTCGTAGTACGTCGCCACGACGCTGTGATGCTTGCGGAGTTCATGCTCGGAGGGCTCGAAGCCGTGCACTGCGCGGTGTGTCGCAGCGCGCTTGCCGTCGCGCCCACGGTGCTTTTGATCGATGACCGCGAACTCTCCGCGTCGTACGTTGCCGGGGACCTGGCGACGTCGGCACCGCAGGGCCTCGCGGACGCGTGGCTACGTCATTTCAAGGAGCTGGAGCCGGGCCGGATCCCGGTCTTCCAGCGGCACCCAACCGTGAACGCACTACGCCAGCACATGTTGGAGGTCCTGCTCACCGACGTCGCGCAACCTGTCCTTCTTCTCTACCTTGCCGATCCTGCCCGCTACAACATGCTTCTGGACAGGCGGTGGGGCGACATCTCCGCCAGGCTGCTCAACGATTCCGAAGTGGTGCTCGCGGTCCTCCACGGAGCACCGCAGATCGCGGCGGTGTTCACGGGGACGTCGAGACGCGGCGACCCGGCAACTCTGTGGGATCTGGCACAGACACTTCCATGGCTGCTCGATCTGCACATGCGCATTCTGGCCAAACTGCTGGACACCTATGCGACCGGGCAGGCGCAGAAGCCGCTTGAAGCCGCACTCCGCCGGCATGTTGACGGAGTGAGTGGGCAGTTGGCGGCCATGCTGCACGAAACAGTCGCGGAGCTGGCGCGCGCCAGGATGAGCGGGTCACCTTCGATCCTCGTCTATCTGATGCTCTGTATGGAGGAGTCGCTGGCCGGAGCCGTGCAGCTGCCGGCGGCATTCCCGGTGGACTGGGCTCTGGCGTACTTCAAGTTCGAGCTGCAACTCCGGATCGATGGCGACGGCGATTCACCCCTGCAAGTGTTGCGGATCGATCCAGCTCGGGCGGCGAGGTCCATCACCAGGGACGCGGCATGGTCCGCCCTATCGGAGCTCGCACCGCGGTTCCTCGATGCGCATGCGATCACGGGAGGGCCGACACGCCGTGAGCTGATCTTGCTGGATGAGGTCGCGACGGCTGCCGGATTTCCGGGTCTTGTCCAGAACGTGTTGTACGACCATCTGCACAATGCCGACCGCCAGGTGCGCCAGGACGCCCTCTTCGACTTCATCGCCCGACACGCGATCAGCGGAGAGGTCGACGCACTGCTCGACTCGGCGCAGCTGCGCAACGCGGCGGACGTGCTTGCCTCAGCGGGTGACGGCGAAGCGCTGTGTGCGGCCGCGGACGAGGTCGTGCGCTGCTTCGGAACGTCGTCGGACGTGCGCGCCGCCGCCGATGGCTTCCTCGGCGTATGGCTGCCGCGCGCGAAGCGATCGGACCTGCTGATCCGGCGCATCGGAGCCGAACCGCGAACCTGGGAGAGTGACATTTCGGCTCTGCGGCGTGCCCGGCTGGACCTCGGCCGCGCCGCCGTCCTCGAGGACCTGGCGAGAGTCGCCGATGCGATCGCCGTCCTCAAGTCCGCGCTGGTGATCTTGGCGGCGGACGGAACTCCAGCCGAGACTCTCGTGGCGAAGGTCCGGCTGGCCCGGCTCCAGGCTCTCGGCGGGCGGGGTGATGAGTCGCTGCTGCTGCTTGGCGACCTGATGGCGAGCGGTGCGCTCGATCCGGACCTGCTGCTGGAACTCACGATCGCCTTCGCCGAGCTTGGCCGCTCGGACGACGCCATTCAGTGCATCGAACGGGCGATCGCCCTGGTCACCGCTCCTCGGCGGCGCGCCGAGTTCGAGTTCACTCGCGCCCACCAGCTGTCGTGCGTGAACCGTCGACAGGAGGCGCTGGAGGCGTTGCTGTCGCTCGATCGCTCGCAGTGCCCGGGTTCGTACGCCGCGCTGTTCGCGGAAGGCTCCGCATGGTCGAACCTGCTCAACGCTCGTGACACGACCGTGCCGGAATCCGCGCGCGAGCGGATCGGCCAGACGATAGACGATCTGGAAAGGGTGATGGCCACCGCGGAAAGTTCGGGCGATATGGCCAACTACGCCGGGGCCGTCAGCATCGCTGGGCACCTCAAGCGGGCATCGCCTGCCTACGACGGTGCGGCGGCGACCACCGAGGAACTCGACCGACTGGCCCGGCACGGACTGCCGCCACACGCCTCGACCCTCGTCAAAGCGGCCGCGTACGCATACTCCGCCGACAACGCGGTTGCCGCACGCGGGTATCTGGAGGTGGTGCCGCCGACGCTCGCTCGCCGGTTCGGAATGATCGTTGACCTTTCCGAGATCACCGAGGCGGCAGGCAATCTGCTGCTTCCACTGGCTGCGGCAGCCCGTGCCGCCACAGGCGACCTGGCGGATCTCGGCGCCGTCGACTGGCATGATGTCCGCTTGATAGCCGATCTCCAGCGTGACTCACTCGGGCGAGCGCGCCGGATCGCGGCCGGGGGATCGCCGTGGCTGGCGAGCAGGCTGTCTGACCAGGAGCTCATGGCCTGTGCCGCCCGGGTCGGACATGACTTTGCGGTGTTCGACTGGTTTCTCCTTGCCCACGACGGTGATGAGACCTCCGGCGGGGCGACGGTCGCCGCGGTTCCCTATCTGACCCGGGTGACCAGTACAAAGGTGGCCACATCGCCACTGTCGCTTGATCCGGAGGTGGTCGATCGGGTCCAGCGACGCCTGCTTAGGCGCCTGATGGACTGGACAAGGGAGAGCCCGGGAGATCCGTTCGACCTTCCGGCATGGCAGGAGCTGCGGCGCCAGATCCTCAGCGGCCTGGACGGCGTCCTGTCCGGGGGCGAGCACGTCGTCATCATGCAGCTGAATCTCGGCAAGCCTGTGTGCTGGCATGCCGCGATCGGAGAACGGTACTCCTGTTCCTACGCTGCGAGTTGGAGCACGATACTCGAACTGCTCGAGCGGCCCGAGCCGCCGCGGCTCAGCCGCGCAGCCGCAGTCGAGGTCTCCCGTTTCGGCGATTCCGACGAGACCGCGGGCGCAATGGCCAGGTCGACCAGCCGGGTCACCAGGATGCTGGACTCGGCGGGCATCACCGTTGCGGCGCTCAGCGGCGTAGCCGCCGAACTGGCTGAGGTCCAGGATCTGCTGCAGCGCTCAGAGCTGGCCGTCGTCCAGTGCCACGGTTATGTCGAGGCCGGCTCGCGGACGGTTGGGCTGGTCCTGGCCGCCGACGGTCAGCTGCCGCTACGGGGACCCAGCACGAGTCCGGACGTCGCCAAGCATGTGGTGAGCTGGCAGAGGATGCAAAGCTGGTCGGCGGCCCCCAGGGTGCTTCTGCTGTCGGCCTGTTCCACAGCGCATACCTACGTCGCACGTTTCGATCAGCCGCTGAGTATCTACGCCGCCCTGCGGCATGCTGGTACGCAGGCCGTCGTCGCGCCCCAGTGGGACCTTCCCATCGAGGCCATTCCCATCATCGAGGACGTGCTCGCGCGGTACCTGGCCGGTGCGAGCCTGGGCGAGGCATTGCGCCAGGCCTGTCGTCACGCCGAACGGGCAGGCAGTAAGCCGTGGGTCGCCTGGGCACTCTGCCTCGAAGGGGACTGGCGTTCAGCGCACGGCGGAGGCCGCAGCGGCATCGGCCCCATCGCGCGCGTTCGGCGTGCGGCCTCCTGGGTGGCGAGGCTGTCAAACAGGTCCTGATGATGCCTGGGCCGGGCGCCTCAGCCTGGGCGGTATGGGCGCGCGCCATCGCGTGGGGCAGTGGCCGGTGGCGATATCGAACATAGCGACGATCCTCGATCGCGTGGTAGGAATTCTTCCGTCGTTGCGCAGCGGATGACGGAAAACTCCACCACCCCCGAGGAGAATCCATGCGACACAAAGCCCTCCGTGCTGTGCTGACCCGACGTCCCGGGCCACTCGGCGCGACAGCACCGGGTGGCCCTATCCGGGGCGCCGCGACGGCCCCTCTTGTCACAGCCCATGCCCCGTACCTGGAGAATCCGTGAAACCACGTCTGGTGTTCATCGCCCTCGCCACCGGCGGGCTGCTGAGCCTGCCCGCGCCCGCCCACGCCGCCAATGTCGAGATCACACCATCCGCCGGGTCGGTCACGGCGAGCACCTCCGACGCCAATGTCGCGACCAACGTCGTCGACAACGACTACGACAGCCGATGGTCCGGTGACGGCGACGGCGCCTGGCTCCAACTTGATCTGAAAGCCAGCAAGCTCGTCTCCCACATCAAGGTCGCCGTGTACAAAGGCGACCAGCGTAAGAACATCTTCGCGCTGCAGTACTGGAACGGCACCACCTGGACCACCGTCTTCGACGGCCGCAGCAGCGGCACCAGCACCGGCCTGCAGACGTTCGACTTCACCGACGTGCAGACCTCGCGGGTCCGATACCTCGGCCACGGCTACATCACCAACAGCGGTGATTCCGGCACCTGGAACAGCGTCACCGAGATCGAGGTCTGGGGTGCCGACAGCGCCGGTGGTGGGGGCGACTGCGTTCCGGCCGACGTGCTGAACCTGACCAACTGGAAGGTGACCCTGCCTACCGGTGCGTCGGAGAGTCCGACGGAGATCAAGCAGCCCGCCCTGGACGGCTACAGCGTCGATCCGTGGTTCAAGGCGACCTCCGGGTGCGACGCCGTGCAGTTCCGCGCCGCGGTCAACGGGGTCACCACCAGCGGCTCGGGCTACCCACGGTCGGAGCTTCGGGAGATGACCGGCAACGGTGCGACCAACGCCAGCTGGTCGTCGACCTCGGGTACCCACACGCTCATCGTCAACGAGGCGTTCACCACGCTGCCCGCGACCAAGCCGCACCTGGTGGGCGCACAGATCCACGACTCCGCCGACGACGTGACCGTGTTCCGGCTCGAGGGCTCATCCCTCTACATCACCAACGGTGACACCCCCCATCACAAACTCGTGACCAGCAACTACGTCCTGGGTACCCGGTTCGAGGCGAAGTTCGTCGTCAGCGGGGGCCAGGTCAAGGCCTACTACAACGGCGTGCTGCAGACCACGATCTCCAAGAACTTCTCCGGCGCGTACTTCAAGGCGGGCAGCTACACCCAGGCCAACTGCTCGAACTCGTCCCCGTGCAGTTCCAGCAACTACGGCCAGGTCCTCATCTACGGGCTGACGGTGACCCACAGCTGACCGGCGGCTGCCACCGCGTTGCCTACCCCAGCGCGTGTCCCGACTGGTTCGCCGTGCCCGTGGTCACCACGGGCACGGCGAACCAGTCGGTGGCTGCGATGTCAGCGCTGGTTTCGGTAGGCGGACGGTGCTGTCGCGTAGGACGAGTTCGGCCGGGAACAGCTTGCGGTGACCGGACACGACGTCGCCGAGCAGCAGCAGCCGCACCGCGGCGGCGGCCATCTCCTCCACCGGCAGGCGCATCGTGGTCAGCGGCGGGTTCGTGCAGATCGCGGCCACACTGTCGTCGAACCCGATGACGCTGACGTCCTCGGGTACGCGCCGGCCGTTGACCGTGAGCGCTTGCACCGCGCCTGCCGCCATCAGATCGCAGGCCACGAAGACGGCGTCGATGTCCGGGTGGTCTTCCAGCAATCGCTGCGCGGCATCGTAGCCGCCTTCCCGGGTGAAGGCAGCGCTGGCGCTGATCTCGGGCAGCCCCAACTGCTGGACGGCGCGCAGGTGGCCGATGCGCCGATCGGCGGCGCAGGTGCTGACAACCGGGCCGTGGATCGCGGCGATCCGGCGGCAGCCGAGGCGGTGCAGCTGCATGATTGCCGCGTACGCCCCACCGATGTTGTCCGCGACCATCGCCGGGACGGTGGCCGCGGTCGGCACCAGCGAGACCACGCGGCGGCACTGGCGGTGGAACCGCGCGGCCAATGCCGGGGGCACGTCGGACAGCACCGCGCCGAGCGTGACACCGGCAGCGATCTCGTCCAACGCCTCGGCTGCCGACTCGTGGCTCAGGGCGTGCACCCGCAGTTGCGCGCCCACGCTCTCCAACATGGGCATCATCCCGGCCAGGACCCGGCTGTAGTACGGGTTCGAGCCCAACCACCCGCCGGGCGGGTTGCAGGTCACGGCGATCACGTCGACTGCCCGTGGCCGACCGGAGGCCAGGGCACGAGCCGCCTCATTGGGCAGGTAGCCGAGCTTGGCCACCGCCTCGTGCACCCGCACCCGCAACGGCCCGGACGCGCCGGGCGCATTGTTGATCACACGCGACGCCGTGGCCCGGGACACGCCAGCTACTCGCGCGACGTCCTCGATCGTCGGCTTGGACCTGCTCATGTGGCCACCTGAACCCTCCGCCGCGTCGGGATAGCGGTCTCCCGAAGATACGGGAGAGAGCGCTCTCACGGGAAGCCCGTCGCAGCGGCGTCGTACCGCATGCGCTGATCGTGGCTGCGGTCCGACTGCCGGTACGTGACCCATAATCGGTCCACACCCCTGCCAGGTGGACCTTCGGGCAAAGCCGCGAAGGTCCGCGATCGGCCGCAGGTCGGACTGACGGAGAGGACAGGACATGGGCGATGAACACCCGACGCCGCAGACGAGAGGTGTCGAGGTTGAACTGCTGGCCACGGTTGATCTCGGTGCCGAGATCGAGGGCATGGATGGGCTCCGGCTGCGGATGCGAATGGTGACCATCGAGCCGGGAGGGGTCTTCGGCCCGGTTCACGATCACAAGGGCAGGCCGGGGACCGTCTACGTGCTGCAGGGAACGATCACCGACCATCGCGATGGGGTCGCCACGGAGTACGGGCCGGGCGTGGGCTGGCCTGAGGATCGGAACACGTTCCACTGGCTCGAGAACAGGGGGACGGTCACGGCGGTCGAGATCTCGGTCGACGTTGTGAGGCAGGAGTAGTCGGTCCCTCGGTCGCGCGTCAGCTTGAAGTTGCGACACCGTCACCTTCGGGAAGTTGACGGTTGCGTGCGGCGAGCGGGCCGTCGCGCTGCCGTGTCGACTGCGTGGCGGATCGGGGGTGTCGACGCGGCTCGATGGCCCTAACCGGCTGGCTGAGGCGGCCACCTGCCGCATCCCATACGCTGCAAGAGATCAGCGGAGATCGAAGTCGTGGCCATGGGGTTCAGCAGACCAAAAGGGGTGCCGAGTGCCCTTTCCGGTGACCATCGACGGTGGCGACATCGTCCTTCGAGAGCTCTGCGAGCAGGACCTGCCCGCGCTGACACGGCTCTACACCGATCCCGACCTGACCCAGTTCATGGGATTCGACAAGCTGACGACCGACCAGGTGCCCGAGGCGCTGCGGGCGCACCTGGCGGCGGCCCGCCGCACGCCCCGCACCCAGTACACCCTGGCCATCACCGTCGACGGTTCACCCGACCTGGTCGGGGTCGTCCGGCTGCTGGTGGAGGAGTACGGCCGCAACGCGATGCTCGGCGGCCTCATCATGATCCCCGAATCCCCGGGCGTGGGCCGGGGCGTGACGGCCTCCCGGCTGCTCATGGCATACGGGTTCGGCCCGCTCGCCCTGCACCGCATCTGGGGCGGCAGGCGCACCGACTACCTGCGCATGCACGAGCGGATGACCCGCCTGGGCCTGGTCCAGGAAGGGTTCATGCGGGAACTGTTCTACACCCACGGCGTCTGGCACGACGTGGTCAGCTACTCCGTCCTCGCCCACGAGTGGAAGCCGGACGGGCCCGAGGTGTCCATCATGGAGTCCATCGTCCCGGCGGCCCTGTCGGCCTCCGGCCCGGCCGGGCTCGCGTAGAAGGAGGACAGGTGACGATCCCGGAACTGCTGGCCGCGCGGGAACGCGAAGGCGATGTGCTCGCCTGGCGCCCCGAGTTGTTCCGGCTGGGCGGCGACGGCGACCGGCAGCGGTTCGAGGAGCTGCTGGTCTCGCGGCGGGTGCGCGAGGTCTGCGACACCTTCGCCGAGCAGGTGGCCGATCTGGTCGCCACGCTGCACCCGCCACTGAAGGGCGATCGCGACCGGCTGGCCCGCCTCGCGGCCGAGTACCTGGGCGGTGCCGAGCCATGGCAGGTCGGCACCTGGGTGTTCTACCCGTGGTCGGGGCGGCTGGTGCACCTGCTGGACCGCGACGACTTCCGGCTGCTGCGCACCGACCGCAACCGGGGCAAGATCAGTCGAGAACAGCAGCACAGCCTCGCGGGCCGCCGCATCGGCGTCATCGGGCTGTCGGTCGGCAACAGCGCGGCGCTGACCCTGGCCACCGAGGGGATCGCGACCGCGTTCACGCTGGCGGACTTCGACACCCTGGCCCTGTCCAACCTCAACCGGTTGCGTGCCGGGGTGCACGAGCTCGGCGTCAACAAGACCGTCATCGCGGCCCGGCAGCTGTTCGAGCTCGACCCCTACCTCGACGTGGACGTCTATCCCGACGGCCTGCACGACAACAACATCAAGCGGTTCTTCCTCGGCGGCAGCGGCCCGATCGACCTGCTGGTCGAGGAGTGCGACGAGCCGCGCATCAAGCTGGCCGCCCGCGAATGGGCGCGCACCTGCCGCATCCCGGTGCTGATGGACACCAACGACCGGGGCATGCTCGACATCGAACGCTACGACCTGGAGCCCGACCGGCCGCTGCTGCACGGCATCCTCGGCCCGATCGGGTCGGCGGATCTGGCCGACCTCAGCCGGACCGAGGTGATCGAAAGCGTGCTCAAGATGATCGGCGAGATCAGCCCGAAGCTGGCCGGCTCGATTCCGCGCATCGGCGTCGAGCTGAGCAGTTGGCCGCAGCTGGCCTCCGGGGTCAGCCTGGGTGGGGCTCTGGTCGCCGACGTCGCCCGACGGGTGCTGCTGGGCGAGTTGCGTGAGTCGGGTCGCTTCTACGTCGACCTGGATCTGCTGATCCGCGACGGTGTCGGCGCCGACCCGCTGCCGGTCGACGGCCCCTGACCCGGGCACGTCGTGTTCGGCGACCGGGCGGTCGGCCTGCCGCACCCGGTCTGGTGAGACGGCGACCGCGTGCGGCAGGCGATGGGTGGAGTGGGCCGCAGCCGTAACGACAACCAGGGCGGGCGAAGCGCGGAGGACTCCCGACGTATCGAACTGAGCGCCCGCAAGCCGCAGCTGACCCACCGGCTGCGCCCGGCCCGGACTCTCGAAGAAGCGCGAATCGGCGGGAGCGGCTAACGCCACCCGCTGGCCGCTTCGTGGCCGAGCGAGAGCGCGATTAAGAAAATTAAGATCAACATCTTGAAAGTTGAAGTATCGGCCGCGTATAACTGAGATATGACGGATCAGACGATGGACTGGCAGGAACTCACGAACCTGACCCGGGGCCGGCCGTTCGTCGTCGAGCGAGTACGCCTCGCCGGCAGCGGCGTGGCGATCGAAGGCGAGTTCGAGCTGCCCCAACTGGCCCAGCTCAGCGTCGAGGACCAGATCTTCGTCACGGCGTTCGTGCGCTGCCACGGCTCCATCAAGGAGATGGAGCGGATCTTCGGGGTCAGCTATCCGACGATCAAGTCCCGGCTCAACCGGATCATGCAGCAGCTCGACTTCGTCGATACCGATCCTGCGCCGTCACGGGCCGACGTCATCGACCGACTGCGCCGCGGTGAGATCACCGCGCAGGAGGCCCTGGCCGCCTTGGACGGTCAGCCGTGATCCCGCAACTGCTGACCGTGCGCATCACCCGCCCGACCGGTCGACCGATCCGGATCTGGCTTCCGGTGCTGCCCGTGTTGCTGGTGCTGTCACCGATCCTGGTGCCGGCCGTGCTCGGGGCGGCCGTGGCCTGCCGCCTGTATCGCGTCGGCGTGGCGCGGGCTTTCGGCGCCGGTTGGCGTTTCGTCTGCGCGTTGCGCGGCATCCGGTTCGACATCGAGCAGGGCCCCATGGCTGTGCTCGTCACCATCCGATGAAAGAGGCTCCGATGAGCGAACATCGCAAGGACATCCTCGCCATGCTGGCCGAGGGCAAGATCACCGCGACCGAGGCGGAGCAGTTGCTCGCCGCGGTGGAACGCGACCGGCCACCGGCGGCGTCGAGCGACGACCCCCGAGCCAAACGTAAGGCGAAGTACCTGCGGGTCGTGATGGACGCCAACGAGGAGGGCGACGCGACGCGGCTCAACATCCGGGTGCCGTTGCAACTGCTGCGGGCAGGGGTGCGGCTGGCGGCCCTGCTGCCGCCGCACGCGCTGGACCGCGCCAACGCCGAACTGAGCAGGTCGGGCATGCCCATCGACCTGACCCAGCTCAAGCCTGACCAGCTCGAAGCACTCGTCGAGCATCTCGACGAGCTCACCGTCGACATAGACTCGGCTGACGCCAAGGTGCAGGTCTTCTGCGAGTAGCGTCCCGGCTCGCTGCCCCTTTCCCGCTCGGTACGCGGGCGGACAGCCGCCAGGCTGATCGCCGTGCGGTGACAAGGCGCCACGACGCTCACCTTGTCCAGGCCTCAGCAGGCGCCCTGATGGGTGTCTTCCCGATCGGCGGATGCCGTCGGTTCCCTTCCCATGCGTCGCTCTCGCCTCCGCGTTCGGCCAGGATGTCCGCGGCATCCTGGTTGCCGGCGGCCGGGCCAGGCGCCGAAGTTCGTCGAATCCTCCTGCTCTGTTGCCGACTCGACCAGCTGGTCGAGGGCGTCGGTGCTGCCCGCGTCGGCCAGCGACCTGACGGACACCAACTTCGACGGCGCCAACCTGGCCGACGCGGTCCTGACCGCCGCCGAACTGAGGAACTCCACCTTCCGCCGGGCACGGTTGGTGCGTACCGACTTCAGCATGTCCGGACTGCACGGGGTCCGGTTCGAAGACGCCGCGCTCACCGACGTCGTCTTCCGCCAGACCGA
>NZ_JAHRCY010000021.1 GCF_019083965.1 Catellatospora tritici | reverse complement strand
GGCGCGCGGGCCGTTGACCGCCGCGATATCGACCCCGTCCACCAGCAGCGGCAACACCTCAGCCTCGGTCGCCTCCACGGCGACCATCACCCCACCCGTGGGCAGGGCCTGCATCAACCGGCCACGCGCCGCCACCAGCCTCGCCGCATCAGCCAACGACCACACCCCGGCCACACACGCCGCCGACAGCTCACCGATCGAATGCCCAGCCAGGAACTGCGGCCGCACACCCCACAACGCCAACAACTCGAACAGCGCCACCTCAACCACGAACAGACCAGCCTGCGCGAACACCGTCTGGTTCACGAGGTCTTCGTCCCCGCCCCAGATCACGTCCCGGATCGGGCGGTCCAACCAGCGGTCCAGTTCGGCGCAGACCTCATCGAAACGCGCCGCAAACACGGGGTAGGCGTCATACAGCTCCCGGGCCATGCCCAAGCGCTGCGCACCCTGACCCGTGAACAGGAACGCCGAGACGACCTCGGCGGATGGGGCCCGGCCGGTCAGCACACCGGGTCCGCCGGCGGCCAGGGTGTCGAGCGCGGCGCGCAGGTCGGCGGTTGAGCCGCCGGTCAGCACCGCGCGGTGGTCGAAGACGGTCCGGCCGGTGACCAGCGACCACGCGACGTCGCGCGGGTCTGCGGCGGGTTGGGCGTCGAGGTGGTCCCGCAGCCGGGACGCCTGGGCGGCGAGGGCGGGCACGGACTTGGCCGACAGCACCCACGGCAGGACCCGGGGCCGCGCGGGGGCGGTAGCCGCCTCGGTGGCCGCCTCGGCGGGTACGTCGGCGGGCGCCTCCTCGAGGATGACGTGGGCGTTGGTGCCGCTGACGCCGAACGACGAGACACCGGCCCGGCGCGGCCGGTCGGCGTCGACGGGCCACGCCATGGCCTCGGTGAGCAGGCGTACGTCGCCCGCCGCCCAGTCCACATGCGATGACGGCCGCTCGGCGTGCAGCGTACGCGGCAGCATGCCGTGCCGCATCGCCTCGACCATCTTGATGATTCCGCCGACCCCGGCCGCGGCCTGCGCGTGCCCGATGTTCGACTTGATCGACCCCAGCCACAGCGGTCGCCCGGTCGGCCGGTGCTGCCCGTACGTCGCCAGCAGCGCCTGCGCCTCGATCGGGTCGCCCAGTGTGGTGCCGGTGCCGTGCGCCTCCACCACGTCGATCTGGTCCGCCCCGACCTGCGCGTTCTCCAGTGCCTGCCGGATCACCCGCTGCTGCGACGGCCCGTTCGGCGCGGTGAGCCCGTTGCTGGCCCCGTCCTGGTTCACCGCCGAACCCTTCACGATCGCCAGCACCGGATGCCCGTTGCGGCGCGCGTCGGACAGCCGCTCCAGCAGCAGCACACCGGCCCCTTCGGACCAGCCGGTGCCGTCGGCGTCGTCGGAGAATGCCTTGCACCGGCCGTCGGGGGCCAAGCCCTGCTGGCGGCTGAACGCGATGAACGGCGCGGGGGTGGCCATCACCATCACCCCGCCCGCCAGCGCCAGGGTGCACTCGCGGCGGCGCAGCGACTGCACCGCCAGGTGCAGCGCGACCAGCGACGACGAGCACGCGGTGTCGACGGTGACGGCGGGGCCCTCCAGACCGAGGGTGTAGGAGACCCGGCCCGAGATCACCGCGGCGGCGCTGGCGGTGGTGAGGAACGACTCGGCGAGCTCCGGCACGGCGTCGAGCAGGTACCCGTAGTCCTGCAGGCCGGAGCCCGCGAACACGCCGACCTGCCCGCCGCGCACCGTCTCCGGGTCGATCCCGGCCCGTTCGAACGCCTCCCAGGACACCTCGAGCATGAGGCGCTGCTGCGGGTCGGTGGCCAGCGCCTCGCGGGGGCTGATGCCGAAGAACCCGGCGTCGAAGTCGGCGGCGTCGTGCACGAAGCCGCCCTCGCGCACGTAGCTGGTGCCGCCCTCGCCGTCGCCGAGCAGCTGGTCGAGGTTCCAGCCGCGGTCGGCGGGGAACTCGGTGATCGCGTCGCCGCCCGCGGCGACCAGCCGCCACAGGTCCTCGGGCGAGCTGACGCCGCCGGGGTAGCGGCAGGCCATACCCACGATCGCGATCGGCTCGGACTCCCGGCTCTCGGTCTCCTGCAGCCGTTGCCGGGTCTGGGCGAGGTCCGCGGTGACGCGCTTCAGGTATTCGAGCAGCTTCTCGTCGTTAGCCATGTCAATCCCACCGGGTCTGGACGTCGCGGGTCGGCTCGCGGTCAGGCGAGGCCGAGTTCCTGGTCGATGAAGGCGAAGACGTCGTCGGCCGACGCCGATTCGAGGTTGTCGAGGCCGGTGCCGCCGCCGGTGCCGAGCGCCTGGTTGAGGCGGTTGGCCAGGGCCTGCACCCGGGCGGCGACGCGGTCGCGTTCGATCTCGGCCGGGGTGAGCGCCGCGATCGCGGCCTCGAACCGGTCGAGTTCGGCGAGCACCGAACGGCTGCCCGTGCCGTCCTGCGGCGCGAGTTCGTCGCGCAGGTAGGCGGCCAGCGCCTGCGGGGTGGCGTAGTCGAAAATCATGGTGCTGGGCAGGCGGCGGCCGGTGGCGTCGCTGAGCCGGGTGCGCAGGTCGACCGCGGCGACGGAGTCGAAGCCCAGGTCGGTGAAGGCGCGCGCGGCATCGACCTCGGCCGGGTCGCCGTAGCCGAGGACCGCGCCGACGTGCTCGCGGACCAGGTCGAGCACGGCACGGGCCCGGTCGGGTTCGGACAGTTCGGCCAGCCGGGCCGCGAACGCGGGAGCCTGCGTGCCGGGCGTCTCGGCGGCGGTGAGCACGGCCTGCGCCTCGGCCAGTTCGGCCAGCAGCGGCCGGGGCCGGGCCAGGGTGTAGGTCGGCGTGAACCTCGCCCAGTCGAAGTCGGCGACCACGACGTGGCCTTCGGCCTGGTCGAGCACCCGGCCCAGGGCGCGCAGCGCCCGCGTGGGAGCCATCGCGGGCGCGCCGATGCGGCGCAGCAGGGCGCTCAGCTCCGCGTCGACCATGCCCGCGTCCCAGGAGCCCCAGGCCACGGCGGTGGCCGGGACCCCGGCGGCCCGGTGCTGGTGGGCCAGCGCGTCGAGGGTCGCGTTGGCGCTGGCGTATGCGGCCTGGCCGGCGCTGCCCCATACGGCCGAGCCGGAGGAGAAGTGGACCAGGGCGGCGACGGGACGGTCGGCGAGCAGCTCGCCCAGGTGCCGCGCGCCCAGCACCTTGGCCTGTGCGACCTGCGCGAACTCGGCCACGGTCAGTTCGGCCAACGGTGCGACGCGCTGTGCCTCGCCCGCGGCGTGCACGACGGTCAGCGGCGCGGCCGCCGGGATCGCGTCGAGGACGGCCCGCAGCGCGTCGCGGTCGGCGACGTCGCAGGCGACGACGGTCACCCGCGCGCCGAGTGCTTCGAGTTCGGCGACCAGTTCGGGGGCGCCGGCGGCGGCGACGCCACGGCGGCTGGTCAGCACCAGGTCGGTGCTGCCCGTGGCGGCTAGCCAGCGGGCCACGTGCGCGCCGAGGCCGCCGGTGCCGCCGGTGATCAGGACCGGTCCCCGGGGGTACGGTCGCGATTGCCCGGACGGGGTGGTCTTCCGGTCGCGGACCAGGCGGCGCGCGTACACGCCGTCGGTCCGGACGGCCAGCTGGTCCTCGCCGTCGGCACGGCCCAGCGCCGCCACCAACGCGGCCGCGTCCGCCTCGGTCGGGTCTGCGGGCAGGTCGAGCAGGCCGCCCCAGGTGTCGGGGCGGTCCAGCGACTGGCCGATGCCCAGCCCCCAGACGGCGGCCTGCCCGGCGGTGACCTGTTCGGTGTCGGCCACGGCGATGCCGCCGCGCGTGACGCACCACAGCGCGGCGGTGAGCTCGGCGTCATGCAGCGCCTGGACCAGGGTGATCGTGTCGGCGCAGCCGCGTGTCAGCGGGGCGTGCGCGGGGTCGTCGCGTTCATCGAGGGCCAGCAGCGACAGCACGGCGGCAGGGGTGGCGGCGTGGTCGCGCAGCCGCGCGGCCAGGGCGGCGCGGTCGGCGCCGTCGACGACGACTGCCGTCGGACGGGCTCCACCAGCGGTCAGCGCCGCCAGCACGGTGTCGACGGCCGGGTCGGGCGTCGGCGGTACGAAAACCAGCCAATCCCCGGTCACGGCGCCCGGTGCGGACGGTACGGGTCGCCAGGTGACCCGGTAGCGCCAGTTCTCGATCAGGCTCTCGTCGCGGTACTCCTGCCGCCAGGCCGTCATCGCGGGCAGCACTCGCGCCAGCACGTCGGCCTGGACGCCCAGCCGCCGCGCCAGCCGGTCCGGGTCGCCCGCCTGCAGGCCGTCCCACCAGGCGTCGTCGGACCCGGTCGGGGCGGCCGGGGTCAGCGTCGACGGAACAGCCCAGTAGGTGCGGCGTTGGAACGGGTACGTGGGCAGGTCGACCCGCTGGGCGCCGAGCCCGGCGAAGTACGTCGACCAGTCCACGGCCACGCCCCGGGCGTACGCCGTGGCCACGGCGCGGGCCAGCGCGGCCTCCTCGCCCCGGTCGCGCCGAGATGTCGGCACGAAGGCGCAGTCCAGGTCGGCGGGCGCGCAGTCGCCGCCCATCGGGGTAAGTGCCGCGTCCGGTCCGATCTCGACGAAGGTGGTGACGCCCTTGGCCGCCAGCCAGGCCACACCGTCGGCGAACCGCACCGGCCGGCGTACGTGGCGGACCCAGTAGTCGGGCGAGGTCAGTTCGGTGGCCAGTTCGCCGGTCAGCAGCGACACCACGGCGGCAGCGGGTTCGTGGTAGGTGAGCTGCCGGGCCACGGCCGCGAACTCGGCCAGCATCGGCTCCATCAGCGCCGAGTGGAACGCGTGCGACACCCGCAGCGGGCTGCCGGTGCGGCCCGCTTCGGCGAGCTTGGCCGCGACGGCCTCGACGGCCGCCTGCTCGCCGGAGAGCACCACCGAGCGGGGTCCGTTGACCGCGGCGATGTCCGCGCCGGGCAGCAGCAGCTCGGCGACCTCGGCTTCGGCGGCCCGTACCGCGATCATGGCGCCGCCGGGCGGGAGGGCCTGCATGAGGCGGCCGCGCGCGGCGACCAGCCGAGCCGCGTCGGCCAGCGACCAGACCCCGGCGGCGTACGCGGCGGCCAGTTCGCCGATGGAGTGGCCGAGCAGGTAGCGGGGGCGCAGGCCCCACGACGTGAGCAGCTCGTAGAGCGCGACCTCGACCGCGAACAGGCCCGCCTGGGCGTAGCCGGTCTGGCGGAGCAGGTCGGGGTCCTCGCCCCAGATCACGTCGCGGAGCGGTCGGTCGAGCCAGCGGTCCAGTTCGGCGCAGACGAGGTCGAGGTGGTGCGCGAAGGTCGGGAAGCGTTCGTACAGTTCGCGGCCCATGCCCAGGCGTTGCGCACCCTGGCCGGTGAAGGCGAACGCGTATCCGCCGCGGGCGGTGCCCGCCGCCGTGTCGGCGAGGTCGCCCTCGGCGATCCTGGTCAGCGCGGCCAACAGCCCGTCGCGGTCGGTGGCCGTCGGCACCGCGCGGTGCTCCAGCGCGGCCCGGGTGCTGGCCAGTGACCAGGCGACGTCCAGCGGCCGCAGGTCGGGCCGCGCCGTGAGCAGGTCGCGCAGCCGGGCCGCCTGGTCGCGCAGGGCTGCGGGGGTCCCGGCCGCCAGGGGGTACGGCAGCAGCGTGCGCGCCGGAGCGTCCGCCCCGGACGCCGGGACCTCCTCGGCGGGCGCCTCCTCGATGATGACGTGGGAGTTGGTGCCGCTGAGCCCGAACGACGAGACGGCGGCCCGGCGCGGCCGGTCGGCCTCGGCAGGCCACGCCACGGCCTCGGTGAGCAGCCGTACCTCGCCCGCGCTCCAGTCGACCTTGGGGCTGGGC
Organism: Catellatospora tritici; assembly: GCF_019083965.1. GTDB lineage: Bacteria > Actinomycetota > Actinomycetes > Mycobacteriales > Micromonosporaceae > Catellatospora > Catellatospora tritici. The sequence goes on along the minus strand of NZ_JAHRCY010000021.1, from coordinate 147,126 downwards.
GCGTCGATGTGCAGGGTGCGGGGCATCAGCCCGTGCCGCAGCGCCATGACCATCTTGATGATCCCGCCGACCCCGGCCGCGGCCTGCGCGTGCCCGATGTTCGACTTGATCGACCCCAGCCACAGCGGTCGCCCCGACGGCCGGTGCTGCCCGTACGTCGCCAGCAGCGCCTGCGCCTCGATCGGGTCGCCCAGGACCGTGCCGGTGCCGTGCGCCTCGACGACGTCCACCTGGTCGGCGGTGAGCTGTGCGTTGGCCAGCGCGTGCCGGATCACCCGCTGCTGCGACGGCCCGTTCGGCGCGGTGAGCCCGTTGCTGGCACCGTCCTGGTTGACCGCCGAGCCGGACACGAGCGCCAGCACCGGGTGACCGTTGCGGCGGGCGTCGGACAGCCGCTCCAGCAGCAGCATCCCGACGCCCTCCGACCACGAGGTGCCGTTGGCACCGGCCGCGAAGGACCGGCAGCGCCCGTCCGGCGCCAACCCCCGGTCCTGGCTGAACCCGACGTATGAGCTCGGCGTCGCCATGACGGTGACGCCACCGGCCAGGGCCAGGTCGCAATCGTCGGCGCGCAGCGCCTGCGCGGCGGTGTGCACCGCGACCAGCGACGACGAGCACGCGGTGTCGACGGAGACGGCCGGACCCTCCAGCCCCAGCGTGTACGCGATGCGTCCACTCGCGACGCTGGCCAGCCCGCCGGTGCCCGAGCCCTCGGCGTAGTCGTGGTAGACCACCCCGGCGTAGACGCCGGTGCGGCTGCCGCGCAGCGAGGTCGGGTCGATCCCGGCGCGCTCCAGCACCTCCCAGGAGATCTCGAGCAGCAGCCGCTGCTGCGGGTCGGTCTCCCGCGCCTCCCGAGGACTGATTTTGAAGAAGTCGGCGTCGAAGTCGCCCGCGTCGTGCAGGAAACCGCCCTCACGCACGTACGTCCGGTCCGGAGTGCCCGGACGCGGGTCGTAGATCGACGGGGTGTCCCAGCCCCGGTTGTCCGGGAAGAACGTGATGCCGTCGCGGCCCTGCGCGACAAGGTCCCACAGGTCCTCGGCGGAGGCGACCCCGCCCGGGAAGCGGCAGCTCATCGCCACGATCGCGATCGGCTCCCGGGCGCGGGACTCCAGTTCGCGCACGCGCCGGTTGGCCTGCTGCAGCTCGGCGGTCGCCCGCTTGAGGTACTCGCGCAGTCTGTCGTCACTCATCACACGCCGGCCCATCTGCGACGGCCGGGTGCGTGTGGCGCGGCGCCATCACGCGGCCCCCAGCTCGCTGTCGAGAATGTCGAATAGTTCGTCGTCGGTGACCGTCGCGAGGTCGCGTTCGGACTCCTCGGCCTCGTCGCCGTGCCAGCGCCGCGCCAACGCGTCCAGCCGGGCCGAGATCCGCTTCCGGTCGTCGTCGCCCGCCGGCACCGCGCGCAGCGCCGCCTCCAGGCGGTCGATCTCGGCGAGCACGTCGGCGGCCGGGTCCGGCTCGGCCGGGGTCAGTTCGGCGGTGAGCAGGGCGACCACGGCCAGCGCGTTCGGGTGGTCGAACACGAGCGTGTGCGGCAGCCGTACCGTGGTGGCCGCCTCCAGGCGCCGGTGCAGCTCGACCGCGGCCATGGAGTCGAAACCCAGCTCCTGGAACGCGCGGTCGGGCTCGACCGTGTCGAGGTCGGCGTGTCCGAGCACCCCGGCGACGTGCCGCCGCACCAGCTCCAGCAGCACCTGCTCGCGCTCGGACGCGGGCAGCCGGGTCAGGCGGCGTACCAGGCGCGCACCTTCCGCGACCGGCACCGGGGTGCCCCGGTCCGCCTGGACAGCGGCGGGCGCGGCGGCAGTCAATAGCGCCGGATCGATCGGGGCGGAGACCAGCTCCGCGACGGTGAGCAGCGGCGCGCCCGTGCCGTCCGCGACGGTCAGGCTCAGCCGGTCGGCACCGGTGGCCCGCAGCCGCACCCGGACCGGGCCGGTCACCGGGCGGTGCAGGGTCAGGCCGCGCCAGGCGACGACCGTCAGCGGCGTTGCGGCTGACTCCCGCAGCCGGTGCAGGTGCAGTACCGCGTCGAGCAGCGCGGGCGGCACCGGGTGGCCCGCCGTCGCCACGTCGGCGGGCAGCGCCACCTCGGCGTAGAGCTCGTCGCCGCGGCTCCAGCCGCTCTGCAGCGCCTGAAACGACGGGCCGAGCCCGTAGCCCGCCTCGGCCAGCTCCGGGTACGCATCGTCCACATCGATCTGGACGGCCCCGGCGGGCGGCCAGCTGGCCGGCTCCGGTGTCGGGGCGGTCGTCTCCGCGGTGAGCAGGCCCTCGGCCAGTCGAGTCCACGGCCCGTCGGCGCCCTCGTCGCGAACGTGGACGCGCACCCGGTGCTGCTCGTCCACCACCACGCGCAGCACGGCCGGGCGGTCGGTCAGCACCAGCGGCTCGGTGGTCAGCTCGGCCAGCGTCGGGCAGCCGACCTGGGCCCCGGCGGCCAGCGCGAAGTCGACCAGGGCGGCGGACGGGAGCACCGCCGTGCCGAGCAGGCGATGCTCGGTCAGCCACGGGTGCGCCGAGGAGGCCAGGCGCCCGGTCAACACCAGCAGGTCGGGGTCGGGGACGCGGATCGCGGTGGCGAGGATGGGGTGCGGGTTGCCGTTCACCCCGGCGGCGGCCGGATCGGCTCCGGCGCTGCGGTGCTCCTGCCAGAACCGGCGCCGCTCGAAGCGGTAGGTCGGCAGGTCGGTGTGGGCGCCACGCCCGGCGAAGAACGACGGCCAGCTGACGGCCGCGCCCGCCACCCACGCCGCCGCCAGGCCGCCGACCAGCGCGGGTTCCTCGGCGAGCCCGCGCCGCAGCAGCGGGACGAACGTCGCCGCGCCGCCGGTGGCCAAGCCGCTGGTGAAGGTGGCGTGGGCCAGCGCCGTCAGGGTGTCGCCGGGCCCGAGTTCGAGCAGGCGGGTGACCCCGTCGGCCTCCAGCGCGCGTACGCAGTCGGCGAACCGCACCGCCGAGCGCACCTGCCGAACCCAGTAGTCCGGGGTGCGCAGCGCGTCGGGGTCGGCCAGGCGTCCGGTCAGGTTGGACACCAGCGGCACCGTCGGGGCGCGGAACTCCAGGCTCGCCGCGACCGCCCGGAACTCGGCCAGCATCGGCTCCATCAGCGCGGAGTGGAACGCGTGCGAGACCCGCAGCCTGGTGGTGCGGCGGCCCTCGGCGGCCAGCGCGGCCGCCGCCCGCTCGACCGCCTCGGCCGGGCCGGACAGCACCACACTGCGGGGGCCGTTCACGGCGGCCAGCTCGACCTGTGCGTCGAGCAGCGCGGCGACCTCGGCCTCGGCCGCCTCGACGGCGACCATCGCACCGCCGGGCGGCAGGGCCTGCATCAGGCGGCCGCGCGCGGCGACCAGGCGGGCGGCGTCGGGCAGCGACCAGATCCCGGCGGCGTACGCGGCGGTCAGCTCGCCGATCGAGTGGCCGGTCAGCCGGTCGGCCCGCACGCCCCACGACTCCAGCAGCCGTACCAGCCCGACCCCGACCGCGAACAGCCCCGCCTGGGCGTACCCGGTCTGGTCGAGCAGTTGCGCGTCCTGCCCCCACAGCACGTCGCGTAGCGGCCGGTCGAGGTGACGGTCCAGTTCGGACACGGTCTCGTCGAAGGCGGCGGCGAAGACCGGGAAGGCCGCGTGCAGCTCGCGGCCCATGCCCAGCCGCTGGGTGCCCTGGCCGGGGAAGAGGAACGCGGTCGCACCGGCGGCCCGGCCGACGCCCGGACCGACGATCGTGGCCGTGGTGGCGGGCTCGCCGACGGTCGGCGCGGCCAGCGACCGCAGCCCGGCCGCCAGCTCGGCCAGGCCGTGTCCGAGCACGACCGCGCGGTGCTCCAGCTGCGCCCGGCCCCGGGCCAGCGTCTGCCCGACGTCGTCGGGGTCGAGGTCCGGATGGGTGTCCAGGTGGGTGGCGAGCGCGGCGGCCTGCTCGGGCAGGGCGGTACGGGTCCGCGCCGACACCGGCAGCGGCACCACCGTGCCCGGTCGCGGCGTGGGCCGCGCGGCGACCTCCTCGACCGGCGGTTCCGCCAGGATGACGTGCGCGTTCGTGCCGGAAAGCCCGAACGACGACACTCCGCAGCGGCGCGGTCGGCCAGTGTTCGGCCATGGCCGGGCCCGGGTCAGCAACTCGACCCGGCCGTGGCTCCAGTCCACGTGCGGGCTCGGCGCGTCGACGTGCAGCGTCGGCGGCAGCGTCGCGTGCCGCATGGCCTGCACCATCTTGATGATCCCGGCCGCACCGGCGGCGGCCTGGGTGTGGCTGAGGTTCGACTTGACCGAGCCGAGCCACAGCGGCTCGTCCCGGTCCTGCCCGTACGTCGCGAGCAGCGCCTGGATCTCGATCGGGTCGCCGAGCGTGGTCCCGGTGCCGTGGCCCTCCACCGCGTCGACGTCGGCGGTGGTGAGCCGCGCGTCGGCCAGCGCCTGGCGGATCACCCGCTGCTGGGCCGGGCCGTTGGGGGCGGTGAAGCCGCTGGAGCCGCCGTCGGAGTTGACCGCGCTGCCCGCGATCACCGCGAGCACGGGATGACCGTGGCGCCGGGCGTCGGACAGCCGCTCCAGCAGCAGCACCCCGGCTCCCTCGGCGACCCCGGTGCCGTCGGTGGCGGCCGCGTACGACTTGCAGCGCCCGTCCGGGGCCAGGCCGCGCTGGCCGCTGAAGTACACGAACATGTCCGGCCCGCCCATCACCGCCACCCCGCCCGCCAGGGCCAGGTCGCACTCCCCGGCGCGCAGCGAGCGGGCCGCCCAGTGCAGCGCCACCAGCGACGACGAGCAGGCGGTGTCGACGGTGACGGCCGGGCCCTCCAGGCCCAGGGTGTAGGCGACGCGACCGGTGACCAGGCTGCCGCCGCTGGTGCTGCCGGCGTCGGCGCCCAGGCCGTAGTCGTGGTACATCACCCCGGCGAAGACGCCGGTGCGGCTGCCGCGCAGCGAGGTCGGGTCGATGCCCGCGCGCTCGAACGCCTCCCACGAGATCTCCAGCAGCAGCCGCTGCTGCGGGTCCATCAGCCGCGCCTCGGCGGGGCTGATGCCGAAGAACGCGGGGTCGAACAGGCCCGCGTCGTGTAGGAAGCCGCCGTGGCGGGTGTAGGAGCGGCCGGGGCGGCCGGGTTCGGGGTCGTACAGGCCGTCGAGGTCCCAGCCGCGGTCGGCCGGGAAGTCGGTGACCGCGTCACGGCCGTCGGCGACGAGCTGCCACAGCTGCTCGGGCGAGCTGACCCCGCCCGGGTAGCGGCAGCTCATCGCCACCACGGCGACCGGCTCGGCGGCCGCGGCCCGCTCGGCCTCGACCTGCGCGAGCCGCTGGCGCGTCTCGCGCAGGTCGGTCGTCGCCCGCTTGAGGTAGGCGAGAAGCTGCTCCTCGTCACTCATCGAAGATTCCCTTCTCGCACGAGCGCGCGACTGTCCACGAACGACGGTGTGCTACTGGGCGGCGTCGGCGGGTTCGGGCAGCCGCCCGGGGGCCGCACCCGGCCGCACGGACGCCAGCTGCGGGAACTGGCCGATCGCCTCGGCGGCCGTCAGCGGCGGGCGCTGCGGGCCGCGCATGACGGCGAACATCATCGACGGCGACATCATGGTGCTCAGCGGGGCGACCAGCGCGGAGATGTCCTGCATCCGCCGGGCGACCGCCGGGTTGTCGGCGATGACCTTCGCGAAGCGGACGCCGAACTTGCGCTGGCCGTCGCCGCCGCTGAGCTTCAGGTTGGTCTCCACGCCCGGGAACCAGCGGTCGTTGGTGATCGCCATCTGCCACGGGCCGGCGCCGATGCCCGCGACCGCCTTCTGCACCCGCCGGGCCAGACCCGGCCCGAAGCCGGACCGCTCCAGCTGCGTACGCAGCGCGAGCGCGCCCATCGCGGCGACGGCCATCCCGGTGCCGAAGTTCGGACTGAGGATCATGACCGCGTCGCCGAGGGCCAGGAAGCCTTCGGGCATCCGGGCCCGGTCGAAGTGGCGGCGGCGGTTGGCCAGGCCGCGGGCCGAGCGCATCGGCGTGACCGGGCGCGCCTCGGCGAGCAGGTCACCGATGACCGAGTGCCGCATGGCGCGGGCGAAGGCCAGGAACTCGGCCTCGTCGGTCGGCGGGTGGTTGCCCCGGGGACCCATCAGCGCGACGATCCACCGGCCGTCCTCCTGCGGCATCAGCGCACCGCCGGCCGCCTCGGGGCCGGAGCCGGGCCGCGCCTGGATCAGGACGCCCGGGAAGTCCGCGCCGAAGCCCGCAGGCTGCTCGTAGGTGCGGCCGACATAGGCCAGGCCGGTGTCGAGCAGGTCCTCCTTGACCGGGCCGACGCGCAGGTCGGTGAGCCACTGGGTCGCCTTGGACCGGCTGCCGGTGGCGTCGACGACCAGGTCGGCGCGGATGACGCGGACCGCGCCGTCCTCGGCCTCCACGCGCGCGCCGGTGACCCGGCTCTGGTCGCCGACCAGCCCGATCACCTTCGTGCCGTCGATCAGTTCGACCTTGCCGCCCGCCAGCGCCTGGCTGCGTACGGTGTGGTCGACCAGGTGGCGGCTGCAGGTGATGGCGAAGGCGTCGCCGTCGGAGCAGCGGCTCCACACGTCGGGGCCGAGCAGCAGGAACCGCCCGATCTTGCGGTGGTGCGCGCCGGCCTCGTACAGCCGGGCGGTGGTGCCGGGCAGTAGCGCGTCCAACGCCTTGGCGCCGCCCGCCATCAGCACGTGGTTGTGGTGGGCCTGCGGCAGTCCGCGGCGGGGCTCCGGCCCGGCGGGCAGCCGGTCGCTCTCCACGACGATGACGGTGTCCACATGGGGGGCCAGGGCGGCGGCCGCGGCCATACCCGCCAGGCCGCCGCCGAGCACGAGCGCGGTGGTCACTTGGCGCCCTCCGCCGCCGCGGCGGCCCGGCGCTTGGCCTCGGCCTCCAGCAGCAGGAAGCTGTGCTGCATGTCCTTGCGCATGCCGTCGAGGAAGAACAGCTTGAACATCGGCGCGAAGCCGCCGTGCACCTCGACGTCGCGCGAGATCGCGATCCGGCCGTCGGGCAGCGGCTCGAACGTGTTGTCGATGAGCATCTTGCCCATCGGCATCTTCGTGTCGGTCGAGAAGGAACGCTCGTGCTCGACCGCGGTCACCGTGAACGGCGCCCCACCGTCGCCGGGCGTGCCGCGCGGCTTGTTCCAGCCGGTGGCGCCGACCACGAACGGGCCCTCGAAGCCCGTCTTCACGAAGTGCTCGTCCCACTCCGGCCAGGAGGCGACATCGGTGATCGTCTGCCAGATGAACGAGATGTCGCCGGTGATGACGGCCGACTCGCTGAACTTCAGAGCCATGGGGTACCTCAGACGCGTCGCAGGACCGGGGGGATGGCGATCACCGGCCCCGACGGCACAGGGGCGATGAGCGCCTTATTCAAACCAGGTGTGCGCAGGTCGGGCCAGAGGATCGGCCCCCTAACCCGGACCCGGCGCACCCCTATCCGTCAGCTGTGGCGGTGGAAGCCGCGGCCGGACTTCTTGCCCAGCAGCCCGCCCTCGACCATGCGCCGCAGCAGCGGCGGCGGCGCGTAGAGCGGCTCCTTGTACTCGTCGTACAGCGCCTCGGCGACGGCGTGGATGACGTCGAGTCCGATCAGGTCGGCCAGGCGCAGCGGGCCGACGGGGTGGGCGCAGCCCAGCGTCATCCCGGCGTCGATCGTCTCGGCCGTGGCGTGCCCGGACTCCACCATCCGGACCGCCGCCAGCAGGTACGGCACCAGCAGCACGTTGACCACGAAACCGGCCCGGTCGGGCGCCTGGATGACCTTCTTGCCCAGGGTCGCGGTGACGAAGCCGGTGGTGCGCTCGACCGTGCCGGCGTCGGTGAGCACCGAGGCGATCACCTCGACCAGCGGCAGCATCGGCACCGGGCTGAAGAAGTGGGCGCCGATGACCCGGCCCGGCCGGGTGGTGGCCCGTGCCAGCCTGGTCACCGGGATCGACGAGGTGGTCGAAGCCAGGATCGCGGCCGGATCGGACACGATCTTGTCGAGCTGCGCGAACACCTCGCACTTGGTCTCCGGGACCTCCCGGACCGCCTCCACGACGAGCTGGCGGTCGGCCAGGTCGCCGAGTTCGGCGGTGAACGTCAGCCGGGCCCACGCGGCGTCGCGCTCGGGTTCGCCGAGCCGACCCTTGGCCACGGCCTGGTCCAGCGAGCGGGCCACCCGGGCCTGCCCGGTGGCGACCGCGCCGGGTGCGGAGACCACGACCACGGTGTCCAGGCCGGACCGGGCGCTGACCTCGGCGATGCCGCTGCCCATCACGCCGCAGCCGACCACGCCGACCCGTTCGATCACGGGGGTGCCGGTCATGTCAGACCCCCCAGCGCAGCAGACTGGCGCCGATGCTCATGCCGCCGCCGAACGCGGCCAGCAGCACCAGGTCGCCGGGTGCCAGCAGCCCGGCGCGGTTGGCGTGGTCGAGTGCGACCGGCACCGAGGCGCTGCCGATGTTGCCGTAGCGCTCCAGGGTGCGGTGGGTGGTCGCCCCGGCCAGGCCGCACCGGGCGACCAGCTCGGTCAGCAGCACCCCGTTGGGCTGGTGCGGCACCACGTGGTCGATCCGGTCCAGCGCGACTTCCGCCCGCTGGGCCAGGTCGGCCACGGCGGGGGGAACGTGCTCCATCACGAAGTCGCGTACGCCGCGACCGTCCATGCGGAAGAAGTGGCCGCCCTCGGCGATCGTGTCCGGGGAGGTGGGCAGGCGGCTGCCGCCCGCCTCCACCCGGATCAGCCGGTGCGCGTCGCCACGGCTGGCCAGGTGCGTCTCCAGCAGGCCGTACGGCGCGCTCACCGCACCGATCACGGCCGCCCCGGCGCCGTCGCCGAGCAGCACCGAGGTGCGGTGGTCGCCGAAGTCGAGGATGCGCGAGTACACGTCGGACGCCACCACCAGCGCCCGACTGCCGGGCCGACGCTCCACCAGGGCGCGGGCGATGTCGACGCCGTAGACGAACCCGCTGCACACGACGTTGATGTCGAAGCAGGCCGCGTTCGGGGCGCCGATCAGGTCCTGCACCAGGTTCGCGGTGGGCGGCTGGGGCGAGTCGGGGGTCGAGGTGGAGACGATGAGGTAGTCGATGTCCTCGGCGCCCAGCCCGGCCTGGTCGAGGGCGGCCTGGGCGGCGTACGCGGCCAGGTCCGAGGTGGCCTCGGCGGGCGCGGCGTATCGCCGTTGCACGATCTGGGTCTTGCGCTCGATCCACTCCGGGGTGACCCCGGCGCGCTCGGCGATCTCCTCGTTGGTGACCTCGTACTTCGGCAGGTACGAGCCGGTGGAAAGGATTCCGGTCGGCATCGCCTCACCCCTCTCTGCTGTCGGGAACGGCCGCGCCGCCGGTCACGCCGTAGCGCCGCCAGCTGGTGAGGCGGTCCTGTCCGATCCGGGCGCGGGTCTGCGGGTCGGTGACGCCGAGGCCCGGCCGGGGCGCCGCACACAGCACGCCGACCTTGCCGATGTGCCCGTTGGTCTGCACCAGCCGAGCCGCCTCGCCTACGTCGTCGAGGCGGTAGAGGCTGGTCAGCACCGGGATTACCTGGCCGAGACCGAGCAGCCGGTTGGTCTCGTGCGCTTCCTGCAGGTTCGCGATGTGGCTGCCGATGATCCGCTTGAGGTTCATCCAGAGGTAGCGGTTGTCGTACTGGTGCTGGTAGCCGGTGCTCGACCCGCAGGTCACCACGACCCCGCCCCGGCGCACCACGAAGACCGAGGTCCCGAAGGTGGCCTGGCCGACGTAGTCGAAGACCACGTGCGGGTCTTCGCCGACCTCACGCCGGATCACGCGCCCCAGCCGCTTGCCCGTCTCGATCGGGTCGAGGTCGGCGCCGTCGCCGAGACCGACCTCATTGCGGTCGATCACCACATCGCAGCCCTGCTCGCGCAGGATCTCCGCCTTGCGGGCCGAGCTGACCACGCCGATCGGGATGCCGCCGCCGTTCTTGACCAGCTGCACCGCGAAGGCGCCGAGACCGCCCGTGGCGCCCCAGATCAGCACCACGTCGCCCTGCTTGATGCGGGCACCCCGGTCGCTGACCAGCATCCGGTAGGCGGTGCCCGCGCACAGGGTGACGCTGGCCGCCTCCTCCCAGGTCAGATGGGCGGGCTTGGGCACCAGCTGGGTGGCCCGCACAACCGTGTAGTGGGCCAGCCCACCGAAGTTCGTCTCGTAACCCCAGGCCCGGCCGTGGACGCCCATCATGGCGTCGGCGTGCGCCGAGGCCTCCTGGTCGTCGACGTAGGCGGGGCTGACCACCACGTGGTCGCCGACCTGCCACCGGCGCACCCCGGCGCCGACCCGCACGATCACCCCAGCCGCGTCCGAGCCGACCACCTGGTACGGCAGGTCGTGGCGGGCCGGGTAGCCGCCCTGCCGGGCGAAGGCGCGCAGCGAACCGAACGTCGACACCGGCTCGAACATCGCCGACCAGACAGTGTTGTAGTTGATGGAACTCGCCATCACCGCGACGAGGACCTCGTCGGGGGCGAGTTCGGGCATCGGCACCGCGTTCACCGACAGCGACTTGCGCACGTCGCGGTGGGAGGCGCCGTCGAACATGGTGGCGTCCTGCGCCCGGATGCAGGCGGCGTCGAACGCCTCCGGCAGGGGCAGCCGCGCCAGGGTCTGCGGATCGGCGCCGCCGAGAGCGGCTTCCGCGAGAGCGTCCAATGTGATCACCCATCCCGTTCACGCGCGACGCCCTGACTGGTGACGATGACGCCGGCTGTCGATCGACCCGAACGGTACGGGCGAGCGCATCGACCGGGAACCCTTATGCACGCCACCGCCAGGCGCCCGCGCGCACCCCCTACGCGGCTCGCCGCGACCCACCCCTAGCAGCCCGGACACGACAAAGGGCCGCCCCGGACCCATCCGGTCCGGGGCGGCCGAGCGGTGGATTCAGGCGCGGGCGCCGGTGACCTTCGCCTTGCCGAACGCGCCCAGCTTGACGTCGCCGACCAGGTTGTCCCCGGTGACCGCCAGGGCGTACGTGCAGTCCATCGGCATCGGCTTGACCAGGCGCACCTTGAAGCCGATCACGTCGTTCTCGAACCGGCCGTCCTGCAGCGGCAGCGTGGTGCCACCGGCGGTGCAGGTGCCGGTCAGGTCGGCGCCGTCGGCGACCAGCAGCAGCACCGCCTCCTGGCGGCCGATGGGGGTGTTCACGGAGATGTTCCACTTGCCGGCGACGTCCACAGTGCCTCCAGATGTCATAGGTGGATTCAGGAACCGACAGCACTTGCCGGGCCTTGTCAGGTGTCAGCCGAGACCGGTCGGCAGCGTCAGCCCGGCCAGCGGGCTGGTGTCGCAGGCGCGGTCGGGCGCGGTCGCGGCGTCGCCGCGGCGGCCGAGGCGCACCGGCACCGGCTTGCGGGAGTGGTCGACCGACGGGCGCGGCACGGCGCCCGCGCCGACCAGCGCCGGTTCGCCGTGGCCGCGCACGCACTCCGGATCGGGGCCGTCCAGCGGCAGGCCGGTGAAGAACTTCGCGGCCATGCAGCCGCCCCGGCAGGCGTCGAACGCCGAGCAGCTCTGACACGCACCGCCCGACTGGGGGCCACGCAGCTGCCGGAACAGCTCCGACTCGCGCCACACCGCGGCGAAGCCGCCCGGGTCGAGCACGTTGCCGGCGCGGAAGCGGTCGTGGATGACGAACGGGCAGGCGTACACGTCGCCGACCGGGTCGATCAGCGCGACGACCCGCCCGGCGCCGCACATGTTCAACCCCGGCAGCGGGCCGTCGCCGTAGGCGTTGAGGTGGAAGAACGAGTCACCGGTGAGCACCTGCTCGCCGTGCGCCAGCAGCCACTGGTAGAGCTGCCACTGTTGCTCGGCGGTGGGGTGCAGCCGGTCCCAGACGTCGACCGCCCGCCCGGACGGCCGCAGCCGGGTGATGCGCAGCTGCGCCTCGTACCGCGCGGCGAGGGCGGCGAAGTCGTCGAGCTGGTCGACGTTCTCGCGGGTCATCACCACACTGATCTTGAAACCGCGCAGCCCCGCGTCGGCCAGGTGGTCCATGGCGCGGATCGCGGCGTCGTACGAGCCGGGCCCGCGCACCGCGTCGTTGACCTCGGCACTCGCCCCGTCCAGGGACAGCTGCACGTCGACGTAGTCGGTGGCGGCCAGCCAGCGGGCCCGCTCCGGCGTGATCCGGATGCCGTTGGTGGAGAACTTCACCCCCACCTGGTGGTCCACGGCGTAGGCGACGAGCTCCCAGAAGTCGGGGCGCACCGTCGGCTCGCCGCCGCCCAGGTTGACGTAGAACACCTGCATGCGCTGCAGCTCGTCGACGACGGCGCGGCACTGCTCGGTGGTCAGCTCGCGCGGGTCGCGCCGGCCGGAGGCCGACAGGCAGTGCACGCAGGACAGGTTGCAGGCGAAGGTCAGTTCCCAGGTGAGGCAGATCGGGCTGTCCAGCCCCGAGGCGAACTGGTCGACGAGTTTCACAGGACGTCCTCCTCCGTGACCCCGGCCGACGACTCACGCGGTTCGATGAGACCGGTGTCGGCCAACCCGGCCAGCGCGGACAGGTACGAGCGCCACTGCTGCCCCGGCACGCCCGCCTCGGTCAGCGCCGAGGGCACGTCCGGGCACCGCTCCAGCCGCTGCACCACGTCGACGAGCAGTTTCGTCTTCAGGAACGACAGGCGGCGGGTGCCGAAGTCGTACGCCAGTGCGCCGAAGGGTTCGGGGCGCAGCGCCACGCGCGGCGCGCGGCGGTAGGGCAGGCTCGGGTCGAACACGGGATCAGTACACGCCGCACATGCCGTCGATGGAGATCTCCTCCACCAGGAGGTCCTCCTCGACCAGGCCGTCGAGTTCGGACTCCAACTCCTCGACGTCGACCATCTCCAGCTGCGACTCGGGCATCACGGACTCCTCGGGCTATCGATATGGCGGTGCGTACGCTATCGAGCAGCTCCGGTGCCGGGAAGGGTTCGCGACCCCCTACCCCGCCGCGCCCGGCTGGTCTAGGGGTGCCGGGGCGGCTGCTCGGCGAGCCGGTGGAAGCGCCGCTCGGCGTAGACCGCGGGCGGCTCGCCGAGGACGCGCGCGTCCAGCACCTCGCCCAGCACGATGGTGTGGTCGCCGCCGTCGACGAGGTCGTGGCGGACGCAGTCCAGCACCAGGCAGGCCCGGGTGAGCACCGGATTGCCGTGACGGCCGGGCCGGAACTCGCCGCCGCCGAACTTGTCCGCGCCCCGGGTCGCGAAGCGCACGGCCAGCTCGGCCTGCTCCTGCCCCAGCACGTTCACCGCCCACGAGTCGGCGGCGAGGAAGGCCGGATGGCACCGGGCCGCCTTGTCCAGGCAGAACAGCACCAGCGGCGGCGCCATCGACACGGCGCAGAAGGAGGTCGCGGTGAAACCCCAGGGCTGCCCCTCGCGGTCGGCGGTCGTCACGATGACCACGCCGCTGGGATAGGCCGCCATCGCGGCGCGGAACCGCTCCTGGCGCTGCGCCACCGGCGGCACCGACGGGTCGGCGCTCGCGGCGGCGGACCCCGCCACCATGCCCTGGATCACGTTGTCCTCCGCCTCCGCAGCAGTCGCCACCGGCTGCGCCGACAGTACTGCGCCCGGGTCCGGCGCAACCCCCCTAAGCAGCGGCTAAGGGTGGGCCGGCCAGGGATCGGCTCGTAGCCTTCGCGTGGCGGGGCGGGCCGTCCCGCGTACCCCCGAGGAAGGATGAGGTGGTCCGCGGTGACCGTCGCCCCCAGCCGCAAGGCCAGCGCGCCCTTCGGCGCCCACCGCACCTGGTATCGGGTGACCGGCGAGGTCACCCCCGGCGCCACCGCCCTGGTGGTGGTGCACGGCGGACCCGGCAGCACCCACGACTACCTGCTGAACCTGGCCGCGCTGGCCGCACCGGGGCGGCCGGTGGTGCACTACGACCAGCTCGGCAACGGCGGCTCCACGCACCTGCCCGAGCAGGGGGCCGACTTCTGGACCCCGGAGCTGTTCCTGGCCGAGCTCGACAACCTGCTCCGGCAGGCGGGCGTGGTCGAGAATTACGTCCTGTTCGGACACTCGTGGGGTGGCATGCTGGCCGCGGCCCACGCCGGACGCAAGCCCGCGGGCCTGCGCGGGCTGGTCATCGCCAACTCGCCCGCGTCGTACCCGCTGTGGCTGAGCGAGATGGCGGTGCTGCGCGCGGCGCTGCCGCCGGGCGTCGACGAGACGCTGCGTCGCCACGAGGCCGCGGGCACCACCGACGACAACGAGTACCACGAGGCGATGCGGGTCTTCTACGAGCGGCACGTGTGCCGTCTCCAGCCCTGGCCGCGCGACTACCTCGCCTCGTTCTACGAGGTCTACAACGACCCCACCGTCTACCGGACCATGAACGGCCCCAGCGAGTTCCACGTCATCGGGACGCTGCGGGACTGGTCGGTGGAGGACGCCTGCCCGCACATCGAGGTGCCCGTGCTGGTGCTGTCGGGCCGCCACGACGAGGCCACCCCGGTGACGCTGCAGCCGTTCCGCGACCTGATCCCGGACGTGCGGTGGGAGGTCTTCGAGGAGTCCAGCCACATGCCGCACCTGGAGGAGCCGGAGCGCTTCCTCGACGTGATGTCGGCGTACCTCAAGACCGTCGGCGCCTGAGCGCGGCCTATCGCGGCCGACCGGGGACTCCGGTCGGCCGCGACGCGTTCGCGCCGCCGCCACGGCTCCAGCTCCTGAAGCGGTGGCGGCTTCGCGCTACCGCGGGCCCAGTTCCTGATCCAGGATGGCGAACAGCTCGGCCGCCGAGACCCCGCTCAGATCGCCGTCCGGCGACACCGGCCCGGCGCCGTTCGCGCCCCCGACGACCGTAGCCAGGTGGGCCGCCATCGCGCGCGCCGTCGGGTAGTCGAACAGCAGCGTCGACGGCAACCGGTGCCCGACCGCCGCCCCGAGCCGGTTGCGCAGCTCCACGGCGGTCAGCGAGTCGAAGCCGAGATCCAGGAAACCGCGCTCCACCTCGATGTGCGCGGGGCCCGGGTAGCCGAGCAGCGCCGCCGCGTGGGTGCGCACCAGGTCGAGCAGCGCCCGCTCCCGCTCCGGCGCGGGCAGCCCGGCCAGCCGTCGCCGCAGCGCGGCCGGATCGTCGGGCGCGGCGGTCGCGGCGGGCACCCCGGCCAGCTGCCGCAGCAGCGCGGGCGGCTCGCCGCCGCGGACCCGCAGCGCGGCCCGGTCCACCCGCAGCGCCGCCGGGGCGGCCAGCCCTGAGGCCAGGGCGGCATCGAACAGCGCCAACGCCTCCGCCTCCGGCAGCGCGGGCACGCCCTGCCGCGCGAAGCGGTCCAGGTCGGCCTGTTCCAGCCGCTGTCCCAACCCGGCCCCGACGTCCCAGAGTCCGTACGCGACCGAGGTGGCGGTCAGGCCACCCGCCCGACGGTAGGCGGCGAGGGCGTCCAGGAACACGTTGGCCGCGGCGTAGCCGCCCTGCCCGGCGGGTAGCACCAGACCGCCCGCCGAGGACAGCAGCACGAACATGCTCAGGTCCAGGTCGGTGGTCAGCTCATGCAGGTGCCAGGCGGCGTCCGCCTTGGGCCCGAACACCGCGTCCAGCCGGTGCGCGGTCAGCGAACCGATCACGCCGTGGTCGGCGACCCCGGCCGCGTGCACCACACCGCCAGGGCGCACCTGCTTGAGCAGGCTTGCCACCGAGTCGCGGTCGGCCACGTCGCAGGCGAGCACGGTCACCTCGGCGCCCAGTTCACGCAGCCGCCCCGCCAGCGCGTCGGCGTCCGGTGCGTCGGGGCCCCGGCGGCTGGTCAGCACCAGCCGCCGCACCCCGTGCCGGGTCACCAGGTGCCGGGCCAGGATCGCGCCCAGGCCGCCGGTGCCGCCGGTGATCAGCACCGGTCGAGCGGGGTCGGCGGCGGCGGGGGCCTGCGGGCGGGTCCCCGGCACCGGCGCCTGGCCACGTCCCGTGGGCACCAGGCGCGGCACCAGCAGTTCGCCGCCGCGCAGCGCCAGTTCGGGCTCGCCGCTGCCCAGCACGTCGCCGAGCACGTCCGGCAGCGCCCGTGCGTCGTCCAGATCGAGCAGGACGACGCGGTCCGGGTGTTCGGCCTGCGCCGCCCGGACCAGACCCCACACGGGGGCGGTGGCCAGGTCGGTCACCTCGGGCACGGCGACCGCGCCGTACGTGGTCACCACGAGCCGACCGGCGGCGAACCTGGGCTCGGCCAGCCAGTCCTGCAGCGCCGTCAGCACCGCGCCGGTGGCCCCGCGCGCCCCCGTGGCCGGATCTCCGTCGGCGGCGGGGCAGTCGAGCACCACGACCTGCGGGGTCGCCGCCGTGGCTCGCGCGTCGGTCCAGGAAGCCCAGGCCGGGGCGGTGGCACCGGATCGCGGTCGGGGCTGCCAGTCGATCCGGTAGAGCGCCCCCGAGCCGCCCCCGGCGGCCGCCGGGTCGACCGGGCGCAGCGCCAACTCGCGTACGGAGGCGACCGGGTTCCCGGCCAGGTCGGCCAGCTCGACGGCCAGGGACGGGCGGCTGATGCGCACCCGCAGCGCGGTGTTGCCCGGCTGGTGCACCCGCACGCCCGACCAGGCGAAGGGCAGCAGCGTGCTGCGATCGTCGTCGTCGACCAGGATCACCGCGTGCATCGCGGCGTCGAACAGCGCCGGGTGCAGCCCGAACCCGGCCGCCTCGGCGTACGCGTGCTCTGGCAGCGCCACCTCGGCGAACGTCTCGTCGCCGCGCCGCCACACCGCCCGCAGCCCCCGGAAGACGGGACCGTACGCGTAGCCCTGCTCCAGCAGCGCGTCGTACGCGCCGGACAGGTCCACCGGCTCGGCGCCGACCGGCGGCCACGGCTGCGGCGACAGTGCCGGTACGGCCTCGCGTACGGCGCACAGCACCCCTTCGGCGTGCAGCGTCCAGGCCGTACCGTCGTCGGCGCGCGAGTGGATGGTCACCGCCCGCTCGCCCCGCGGATCGGCGGCCGCGACCGCGACCTGCACCGCCACCCCACCCCGCGCGGGCAGCGCCAGAGCCGCCTGCATCGCCAGCTCCGCCACCTCCGGGCAGCCGACCTCCTGCCCGGCGCGTCCTGCCAGCTCGACGAAGCCGGTGCCGGGGAACAGGATCGTGTCGCCGATGCGGTGGTCGGCCAGCCACGGCTGGCTCTCGACGGACAGGCGGCCGGTCAGCAGCACCCCGGAGTCCGGCAACGACACCACCGCGCCCAGCAGCGGATGGCCCGCGGCGTCCAGACCGGCGGTGGCGATCCCGGCGTCGGGTTCGCCCAGCCACGACGTGGCGAGGTAGTCCCGCGTGTCCCACCAGTAGCGATCCCGCTGGAAGGCATAGGTCGGCAGGGGCACCGGCCGCCCGGTGCCGACCGGCGCGGACCAGTCGACGGGCACGCCGACCGAGTACAACCGTCCGAGCCCGGCCAGCAGCGTGGCGGCCTCGGCCCGGCCCCGCCGCAGCGTCGCCGCGACCGTGAGCTCCGGCTCGACGCACTGGTCCGCCAACGCGGCCAGCACCGCGTCCGGGCCCACCTCCAGCAGCACCGACGCGCCGAGCCCCGCCAACGTCGTGACCGCGTCGGCGAACCGCACCGCGGCCCGGACCTGGCCCACCCAGTAGCTTGGGTCTGTCAGTTGCGTGGGAACTGCCTGCTGCCCCGTGACAGTCGAGACGACCGGGATGTTCGGTTCGCGGTAGGACAGTTCCCGAGCCACGGCTGCGTACTCGGCCAGCATCGGTTCCATCAGCAGCGAGTGGAACGCGTGCGACACCCGCAACCGCGACGTCCGGCGCCCGTCCGCGCCCAGCTGCGCCACGACCTGCTCGACCGCGGACTCCACCCCGGACACGACCACGGCACGCGGGCCGTTGACCGCCGCGATATCGACCCCGTCCACCAGCAGCGCACTGACCTCGGCCTCGGTCGCCTCCACGGCCACCATCACCCCACCCGTGGGCAGGGCCTGCATCAACCGGCCACGCGCCGCCACCAGCCTCGCCGCGTCAGCCAACGACCACACCCCGGCCACACAGGCGGCCGACAGCTCACCGATCGAATGCCCAGCCAGGAACTGCGGCCGCACACCCCACAACGCCAACAACTCGAACAGCGCCACCTCAACCACGAACAACCCAGCCTGGGCATAGACGGTCTGGTGGACCAGGTCCTCGTCCCCACCCCAGATCACATCCCGGATCGGACGATCCAACCAGCGGTCCAGCTCGGCACAGACCTCATCGAACCGGGACGCGAACACCGGATAGGAGTCATACAGCTCCCGGGCCATGCCCAGGCGCTGCGCACCCTGACCGGTGAACAGGAAGGCGACGTTCCGGGCGGAGCGCACCGCGCCCGCCGCGGACAGGTCGCCGTCGCCCACCCGGGCCAGGGCCGACAGCAGCTCGGCGCGGTCCGCGGCGGGCAGCACCACCCGGTGCTCCAGCGCGGCACGCGTGGTGAGCAGCGACCAGGCTACGTCGCGCGGTGAGTGCTCCGGCGCGGCCAGCAGGTGCGCGTGGAGGCTGCGGGCCTGGGCGCGCAGCGCGGCCGAACTGCGGGCGGTCACCACGAACGGCAGCACGGTGCCAGGCTCCGGCGGCGCCACGGGTGCCTGCGCCGCCGCGACCTCCTCAATGATCACGTGTGCGTTGGTGCCGCTGATGCCGAACGAGGAGACGGCCGCGCGGCGCGGCCGCCCGTCCACCGCCCACTCGCGCGCCTCGGTGAGCAGGCGGACATTGCCCGCCGCCCAGTCCACCTGCGACGACGGCTGCTCGGCGTGCAGCGTGCGCGGCATCACGCCGTGCCGCATCGCCTCCACCATCTTGATCACACCGGCGACACCGGCCGCCGCCTGGGTGTGGCCCAGGTTCGACTTGATCGAGCCGAGCCACAACGGCTCGTCCCGGCCCTGCCCGTAGGTGGCCAGCAGCGCCTGCGCCTCGATCGGGTCGCCCAACACGGTCCCCGTGCCGTGCGCCTCCACCAGGTCGACCTCGGCGGCCTCGAGCCGCGCGTTGGCCAGCGCCTGCCGGATCACCCGCTGCTGCGACGGCCCGTTCGGCGCGGTCAGGCCGTTGCTCGCACCGTCCTGGTTGACCGCCGAACCTCGCACGATCGCCAGCACCGGATGCCCGTTGGCGCGCGCGTCCGACAACCGCTCCAGCACGAGGACACCGGCGCCCTCGGCCCAGCCCGCCCCGTCGGCGGAGTCCGAGAACGACTTGCAGCGGCCGTCGGGCGCCAGCCCGCGCTGGCGGCTGAACTCCACGAACACCTCCGGCGTCGCCATCACCGCGACGCCACCCGCCAGCGCCAGCGAGCACTCACCCGACCGCAGCGCCTGACCGGCCAGATGCATCGCCACCAGCGACGACGAACATGCCGTGTCGACCGTGACCGACGGGCCCTCCAGCCCGAGGGTGTAGGAGATCCGGCCGGAGGCGATCGCACCGGTGCTGCTGTTGGCGGCGTAGTCGTGGTACATCACGCCCGCGTAGACGCCGGTCGCGGTGCCCCGCAGCGTGCCCGGGTCGATCCCGGCCCGCTCCAGCGCCTCCCACGACGCCTCCAGCAGCAGCCGCTGCTGCGGATCCATCTCCAGGGCCTCGTTCGGGCCGATGCCGAAGAAGGCGGGATCGAAATCGGCCGCGTCGTAGAGGAAGCCGCCGCGCCGGGTGTAGGTCCGGCCGGGCGTGCCCGGACGCGGATCGAACAGCCGGTCGGTGTCCCAGCCCCGGTCGGCGGGGAACTCCCCCACCGCGTCGACGCCGTCGGCGACCAGGCGCCACAGCTGCTCGGGCGAGGTGATCCCGCCCGGGTAGTGACAGGCCATGCCCACGATCGCGATCGGGTCGCCGCTGTCGGCGGCGACCGCCGTGCCGGGTACGGTCCGCGCCGCGCCGGTGATCTGGTCACGCAGGTACGTCACGACCCGCTGCGCGTCGGGGTAGTCGAACACGAGCGTGGCGGGCAGGCGCAGTCCGGTCGCGGTGGTGAGCGCGTTGCGCAGCTCCAGCGCGGTCAGCGAGTCGAAGCCCAGCGACTGGAACGAGCGGCCGGGTTCGACCGCGGCCGTGGAGCCGTAGCCCAGCACCGCGGCCACCTGCGTACGGACCAGTTCCAGCAGCACCCGGTCGAGTTCCGGTGCGGGCATCGCGGCCCAGCCCGGCTGTCCGGCCGCCGTGGTCCGGGCAGCGGCACGGGTCGCGTTGGGCACCAGCGCGCGCAGCATCGGCGCGAGGGTGCCCGCCCCGCCCAGGGCGCGCAGCGCGCCGAGGTCGACGGGCGCGGTCACCAGCGCGGGCGTAGCCGACCGGCCGGCCGCGTCGAGCAGCGCCAGCCCCCGGTCCGGCGCGACCGGCGGGAAGCCCTGCCGCCGCATCCGCTCCACATCGAGGTCGGCCAGCTCGCCGCCCATACCGGCGCCCGACCATGGGCCCCAGGCCAGCGACTGCGCGGCGAGGCCCCGCGCGACCCGGTGCCCGGCCAGGGCGTCCAGGAAGGCGTTGGCCGCGCAGTAGTTGGCCTGCCCCGGGCCGCCGAGGGTGCCCGCGATCGAGGAGAACAGCACGAACCGGCGCAGCGGCAGCCTCGCCGTCAGCTCGTGCAGGTGCCAGGCCGCGTCGGCCTTGGCCCGCAGCACCGCCTCCAGCAGCTCCGGCGTCAGCGACTCGATCACCGCGTCGGCGAGCACTCCGGCCGCGTGCACGACCGAGGTCACCGGCCGAGTGGCCAGCAGTTCGGCCAGCGCGCCGGAGTCAGCGGCGTCGCAGGCCACGATCTCGACCTGCGCGCCGAGCAGCGACAGTTCCGTCAGCAGCGCGTCGGCACCGGGTGCGCTCGGGCCCCGGCGGCTGGTGAGCACCAGGCCGGTGACGCCGTGCGAGGTGGCCAGGTGACGGGCGACAGCCGCGCCCAGGGCGCCGGTGCCGCCGGTGATCAGGACCAGGTCGCCCCAGCCGGGGTCGGCCGCGGCCGGGGCGGGGACGTCGCGGACCAGGCGGGGCAGGCACGGCTGCCCCGCGCGCAGCCACACTTCGGGCTCGCCGAGGGCGAGGATCCGGTCCAGCAGCGGCTCGTACGGTGTCGAGTCGTCGTGGTCGAGCAGCACGATCCGGCCCGGGTGCTCGGCCTGCGCGGCGCGGACCAGACCGCGCACCGCGGCCGCCGCCAGATCGCCGTCGCGGGTGACCACGATCAGCGTTCCGCCGTCGTCGACGAGCCGGTCGCGCAGCAGCGACAGCGCCCAGCGGGCCGCGCCGTGCAGGTCGGCCACGACATCCGACCCGGCCAGTGGGGCCACGGCCACCTCGGGCGCGGCGATCGCCGACCGCCGCTCGGCCGGCCCGTCGGGGACCGGCACGGAGTCCAGTTTGTACAGCGGGCCCGCGGCGGGGCCGCCGAGCCGGGTCGGGTCGACCGGTCGGGAGGCGAGGGCGCCGACGGTCAGCAGCGGCTCGCCGGTGGGATCGGCGAGATCCACGCGTACGCCGCCGGAGCCGTCCGCCGTGACGCGCACCCGGGCGGCGGTCGCGCCGACCGCGTGCAGCGTGACGTCGGACCAGGCGAACGGGAGCGCGGTCGGGCCACCGTCGGTGAGCAGCGCGGCGTGCAGGGCGGCGTCGAGCAGGGCCGGGTGCAGCCCGAACCGGGCCGCGTCGGCGTACGCCTGCTCCGGCAGCGCCACCTCGGCGAAGATCTCGTCGCCGCGACGCCACGCGGCACGCAGCCCCTGGAAGGCCGGGCCGTAGCCGTAGCCCTGCTCGGCCAGGTCGGGGTACGCGGTGCTGACGTCGATCGGGTCGGCCCCGGACGGCGGCCACTGGCCCAGCACGGCGGGTGCCGTACCGCGCCCGGCCAGGGTGCCCTGCGCGTGCAGCGCCCAGGCGGCCTGCTCGCCCTCGGCGCGCGAGTGGACGGTCACGCCACGCTCGGCGTCGACGGCGACCAGCACCTGTACGCCGCCGTGCGCGGGCAGCACCAGCGGCTCGTGCAGGCTCAGCTCGGCCAGCGCGTCGCAACCGACCTGCTGTCCGGCGCGCAGCGCCAGTTCGACGAAGCCGGTGCCGGGGAACAGGATGGTGTCGCCGATGCGGTGGTCGGCCAGCCAAGGCTGGGTGTCGGCGGACAGGCGTCCGCTGAGCAGCACGGCGTCGGCGGCGGGCGGATCAAGCAGCGCGGCCAGCAGCGGGTGGTCGACGGTCGGCAGGCCGGTCGCCGCCCCGCCCGCGCCCACCACGTGCTCCCAGTAGCGCACCCGCTGGAAGGCGTACGTCGGCAGGTCCACCCGGCGGCCGCCCCGCCCGGCCAACACCGCCGACCAGTCGACGGGGGTGCCCGCCCCGAATGCGTGGCCGACCCCGGCCAGCAGTGCGGCCGTCTCCTCCCGCCCGCGCCGCTGGGTCGCGGCGGCGGGCAGGTCCGGCGCGATCTGCCGCGCCGCGGCGGTCAGCACCGCGTCGGGGCCGAGCTCCAGCAGCGAGGTCGTGCCCAACTCGGCCAGGGTGGTCACCGCGTCGGCGAACCGGACCGCGGACCGGATCTGTCCGACCCAGTACTGCGGATCGGTGAGCTGACCCGCGATCACCAGTCGGCCGTTGACGGTGGAGACGATGGGGATGCCCGGTTCGCGGTAGGACAGTTCGCGCGCGATCGCGGCGTACTCGGCGAGCATCGGTTCCATCAGCACCGAGTGGAACGCGTGCGACACCCGAAGCCGTGACGACCGACGACCCTCGGCCGACAGCTGCGCCACGACCTGCTCGACCGCAGACTCCACCCCCGACACGACCACGGCACGCGGACCGTTGACCGCCGCGATATCGACCCCGTCCACCAGCAGCGGCAACACCTCAGCCTCGGTCGCCTCGACCGCGACCATCACCCCACCCGTGGGCAGGGCCTGCATCAACCGGCCACGCGCCGCCACCAGCCTCGCCGCGTCAGCCAACGACCACACCCCGGCCACGCACGCGGCCGACAGCTCACCGATCGAATGCCCGGCCAGGTACTGCGGCCTGACACCCCAGAACGCCAGCAACTCGAACAGCGCCACCTCGACCGCGAACAGGCCAGCCTGCGCATAGACGGTCTGGTTGAGCAGGTCTTCGTCGCCGCCCCAGACGACCTCGCGAATCGGCCGGTCCAGCCAACGGTCCAGTTCGGTGCACACCTCGTCGAAACGGGACGCGAACACCGGGTAGGCGTCATACAACTCCCGGGCCATGCCCAGGCGTTGGGCGCCCTGACCGGTGAACAGGAACGCGGTCGTGGGCAGGCCCGGCGCGGGCCGGGTGACGGTCGACGTGTCACCGGCGGCCAGGGCCACCAGCGCGGCCGACAGGTCGTCGGCGTCCGTACCCACGACCACCGCCCGGTGGTCGAACCGGGACCGGGTGGTCGCCAGCGACCAGGCGACGTCCACCGGATCGGTCGCATTCCCGCCGGTCAGCTGGTCGCGCAGCCGGGCCGCCTGCTTGGCCAGGGCCTCGGGCGACCTGGCCGACAGCACCCACGGCACCGCGCCGCGCCGGGTCCGCGCCTCCGAAAACGGGGCCGCGACCTCCTCCGCCTCGGCCAGGATCACGTGCGCGTTGGTGCCGCTGAGGCCGAACGACGACACCGCGGCGCGGCGCGGCCGCCCGGTCCGCGGCCAGGGCCGGGCCTCGGTCAGCAGTTCGACCCGCCCGGCCGCCCAATCGACCTGCTCGGTGCGCCGCTCGGCGTGCAGGGTGCGCGGCAGCGATCCGCGCCGGATCGCCTCCACCATCTTGATCACACCAGCGACCCCGGCGGCCGCCTGCGTGTGGCCCAGGTTCGACTTCACCGAACCCAACCACAGCGGCTCATCCCCGTGCCGGTCCTGCCCGTACGTCGCCAGCAGCGCCTGCGCCTCGATCGGGTCACCCAGCCGGGTGCCGGTGCCGTGCGCCTCCACCACGTCCACATCGGCCGGACGCAGCCCCGCGTCGGCCAGCGCCCGCCGGATCACCCGCTGCTGCGAGGGGCCGTTCGGCGTGGTCATGCCACTGGACGCCCCGTCTGAGTTGACGGCGCTACCCGCGATGACGGCCAGCACCGGGTGGCTGTTGGCGCGCGCGTCGCAGAGCCGCTCCAGCACCAGCACGCCCACGCCCTCGGCACAGCCGGTGCCGTCGGCGGCGTCCGAGAACGCCTTGCAGCGCCCGTCCCGGGCCAGGCCGCGCTGGGTGTTGAAGTACACGAACATGTCCGGGTCCGCCATCACCGTGACGCCGCCCGCCAGGGCCAGGGTGCAGTCGCCCCGGCGCAGCGCCTGCGCCGCCCAGTGCATCGCGACCAGCGACGACGAGCACGCGGTGTCCACCGTGACGGCCGGGCCCTCCAGTCCGAGGCTGAACGCCACCCGCCCGGTGACCAGGCTGCCGTCGCTGGTGCCGAATCCGTAGTCGTGATACATCACCCCCGCGAAGACGCCGGTACGGCTGCCGCGCAGCGACACCGGGTCGATCCCGGCCCGCTCGATCGCCTCCCACGACGTCTCCAGCAGCAGCCGCTGCTGCGGGTCGAGTCCGATCGCCTCGCGTGGGCTGATACCGAAGAAGTCGGCGTCGAAGTCGGCGGCGTCGTAGAGGAAGCCGCCCTCGCGCGCGATGGAGCGCCCCGCCTTGCCGGGCTCGGGGTCGTACAGGCCGTCCAGGTCCCAGCCCCGGTCGGTGGGGAACCCGGCGACTGCGTCAACCCCGCCGTCGACCAGGCGCCACAGGTCCGCCGCCGAGCCGACGCCGCCGGGGAAGCGGCAGGCCATGCCGACGATCGCGATCGGCTCGGTGACCAGTTCGGACAGTTTGCCGTTCTCTTGGCGCAGGCGCTCGTTGTCCAGCAGCGACCGGCGCAGCGCCTCGACGATCTGATCGACGTTCGCGTCCACGTGCACTCCAGCTCAGTTGTCGTCGCTCCGCCCGAGGGCGGTGCGCACCAGGTCGTCGATCGTCATGGACATGATGGATTCGCGCTGGTCGGCGCTGGGCTGCGCCGGTACGGCCGCGACCGGCTCGGCCGGGGCGGCGGCCAGCTTCAGCAGCTGCTCCAGCAGCCCGGCGGCACGCAGTGCCGACACGTCGATGGTCGCCAGCCGACGGCGCACCTCGTCGTCGTCGGGTTGGCCGACCGGCGCGGCGACCGGGACCGGCAGCCCCGGCAGCAGCTCCTCGTGCAGGAACGCGGCCAGCGCCTGCGGGTTCGGGTAGTCGAACATCAGCGTCGCGGGCAGGCGCAGCCCGGTCGCCGTGCCGAGCCGGTTGCGCAGCTCGATCGCGGCCAGTGAGTCCAGGCCCAGCTCGGTGAAGCCCTTGCTCAGGTCGATGGCCGACGGCTCGTCGTGGCGGACCGCCGCGACATGGGTACGGACCAGGTCCAGCAGCATCCGGCTCTGCTGGTCGGCACTGAGCCCGGCCAGCCGCTCCTCCAGCGTGGCCCCGCCCGATGCCCCGCCCGAGGTGGCGGCGGCCGCCTGCGGCGCGGGTGCCGCCGGACGGGCCGACGGTGCGGGACTCTTGCGGGCCACCTCGCGGAACAGCGCCGACACCTCGTCCGCGGCCGCGGCCAGGGACGCCGGGTCGAGCCGGATCGGCACGACGACGGCCTCGTCCACCGACAGCGCGTCGTCGAACAGCACCAGCCCTTCGGCGGTGGACAGGGCGGGCATGCCCAGGCGACCCATCCGGGCCAGGTCGGCCTCGGTGACGCCGCCGCCGAGACCGGTCTTGGCCGACCACAGTCCGAACGCGAGCGAGCTGGCGGGCAGCCCGAGCGAGCGGCGGTGCAGGGCGAGCGCGTCGACGAACCGGTTGGCGGCGCCGTAGTTGCCCTGGCCCGCGCCGACGAGCAGCCCGGCGCAGGAGGAGAACAGGACGAACGCGGTCAGGTCCAGTTCCCGGGTGAGTTCGTGCAGGTGCCAGGCGCCGTCGACCTTGGGTCGCAGCACCGTCTCCAGCTGTTGCTGGGTCAGCCCGCCGATCAACGCGTTGTCGCTGACGGCCGCGGCGTGCACGACGGCGCGCAGCGGCCGGTCGGCCGGGATCGCGGCCAGCAGCGACGCGAGAGCGTCCCGGTCGGCGGCGTCGCAGGCGGCGACGGTCGCCCGCGCGCCGAGCCCGGCCAGTTCGGCCACCAGCTCCCGCGCCTGCGCGGTGTCGCCGCTGCGGCTGGCCAGCAGCAGGTGCCGCACCCCGTGCCGGGTGGCCAGGTGGCGGGCGACCAGCGCGCCGAGGCCACCGGTGCCGCCGGTGACGAGCACGGTGCCCGCCGGGTCCCACGGCGTACGGTCGCCCGCGTCCGAGGCGGGCACACCCGCCAACCGGGGCACGCGGACGTCGCCGCCGCGCACCACGAGTTCGGGTTCGCCCAGTTCGGCCAGGGCGACGGGCAGTCGGGTGCCGTCCAGGTCGGCCAGCATGATCCGGCCCGGGTTCTCCTGCGCGGCGGCCCGGACCAGGCCCCAGACGGGGGCCTGGCTCAGGTCGATCGGCTCACCTTCCATGGCCACGCCGCCCCGCGTGACGATCATGAGGCGGGAGTCGGCGAACCGGTCGTCTGCCAGCCAGGACCGCAGCAGCGCGAGCACCGGGTCGAGCACGTCGCGCACGTCGGTGGGCACCCGTCCGGTACGGGTCGGGCAGGCGTACACGGTCAGCTCCGGCACCGCCCGCCCATTGTCGATCTCCTTGACCAGGGCGGTGAAGTCGGCGAAGGACGCCACGGACGCGCCGAACGACAGCTGCTCGTCGCCGAGCACCGCCCAGTCGCCGGGGCCGCGCTCGCCCGCCGCGCCCAGCGGCAGGTACCGCCAGACCACGCGGTACAGCGAGTCCAGGGAACGGATGCCGGTCGACGCGTCGGCGGCGGCGGCGATCCGGTCCGGGGTGACCGCGCGGATCACCAGCGATTCCACCGTCGCCACAGGCAGGCCGGTGACATCGCTGAGTTCCAGCCGGATCGCGTCCTTGCCCAGCGAGCGGATCCGCACCCGCAACCGGGCCGCGCCACCGCCGTGCATCCGTACGCCGGCCCAGGCGAACGGCAGCATCGAGGCGCCGACGTCCTGCGGCCGGTGGCCGCCGAGGAAGTCGGCACCGCTGAGCGCGGCGTCCAGCAGCGACGGGTGGATCCGGTAGCCGCTCGCCTCCTCGGTCGCCTCCTGCGGCAGCGCCACCTCGGCGAAGACCTCGTCGGCGGTGCGCCACACCGCGCGCAGGCCCCGGAACATCGGCCCGTAGTGGTAGCCCTGGCTGGTGAGGTAGTCGTACACGTCGCTGATGTCGACGGCCTCGGCGGCGGCGGGCGGCCACGAGCCGCTGTGCGCGGCGGGGGTCTGCCCGGCGGGCGTCGGCGCGAGGAACCCGGACGCGTGCCTGGTCCAGCCGACCTGCGCCGGTGCGTCCTCCTGCCGCGAGTACATCGTCACGGTGCGCCGCCCGCTCGGGTCGGCCGCGCCGAGCACCACCTGGATCGCCGTACCCGCGGCGGTGCTCAGCGGCAGCAGCGCCTCGATGGTCAGCTCCTCGA
Source organism: Catellatospora tritici (assembly GCF_019083965.1). Taxonomy (GTDB): domain Bacteria; phylum Actinomycetota; class Actinomycetes; order Mycobacteriales; family Micromonosporaceae; genus Catellatospora; species Catellatospora tritici. Next base: position 119,598 of record NZ_JAHRCY010000021.1, on the reverse strand, counting down.
CGGTCCCGCAGCCGACCTCCTCGCCCGCGCGCAGGGCCAGCTCCACGTAGGCGGTGCCGGGCAGCACCACGGTGCCGAGCACGGCGTGGTCGGTCAGCCAGGTCTGCGTCTGCGCGGCCAGTCGTCCGGTGAGGACCAGCCCGCCCGACTCCGGCGCGACCACGACCGCGCTGAGCAGCGGGTGCCCGGCCGGGGCCTGCCCGGACCCGGTCGGGTCGGGCGCGGCTGGCGGCATGTTGAGCCAGTACCGCCGCCGGTCGAAGGCGTAGGTGGGCAGCTCGACCCGCCGGGCGCCGGTGCCCGCGAACAGCGCGCGCCAGTCCGGCCCGGCCCCGGCGACGTGCAGTCGGGCCAGGCCGCGCAGCAGCGCGGTGGGCTCGTCGGCGCGGCGGTCGGCGGTCGGCACGATCAGCACTCCGGCGCCGTCGAGGCAGGCCTCGGCCAGGGCACTGAGCACGGTGTCCGGGCCCAGCTCCAGGGTGCGGGTGATCCCGGCCGAGGCCAGGCTCGCCATGCCGTCGGCGAACCGGACCGCCGCGCGGACGTGCCCGACCCAGTAGTCCGGCGAGCACAGCTGCTCGGCGGCGGCCAGGGCACCGGTCACGTTGGACACGATGGGGATGGTGGGCGCGTGGTAGGTCAGCGTCGCGGCGATCCGGCCGAACTCCGCCAGCATCGGCTCCATCAGCGGCGAGTGGAACGCGTGCGACACCCGCAGGCGGCTGGTCTTGCGTCCCTCGGTCCGCAGCACGGCCGCGATCGCGTCCACGGCGTCGGCGGCGCCGGACAGCACGACCGAACGCGGCCCGTTGACCGCGGCCAGCGAGCAGCCGACGGCGTCGGCGAGCAGCGGTGCCACCTCGTCCTCGGTGGCCTGCAGCGCGACCATCGCCCCGCCCGGCGGCAGCGCCTGCATGAGCCGACCGCGCGCGGCGACCAGGGTGCAGGCGTCGGCCGACGACAGCACCCCGGCGACGTGCGCCGCCGCGATCTCGCCGATGGAGTGGCCCAGCAACAGGTCCGGCCGCAGGCCCAGGGACTCGACCAGCCGGAACAGCGCCACCTCGTACGCGAACAGCGCGCACTGGGTGTATCCGGTCTGCGCCAGGTCCGTGCCGTCCTCCTCCCACATGACCTCGCGCAGCGGGCGGTCCAGCAGCGGGTCGAGCAGCGCGCAGATCCCGTCGAACGCGTCGCGGAACACCGGATGGGCGGTGTACAGGTCCCGGCCCATGCCGGGGCGCTGGGAGCCCTGCCCGGAGAACAGGAACGCGGTCCGGCCGTCCCCGGCGCGTACGCCGGTGACCAGGTCGGGGGCGGTGCCGCCGTCGGCCAGAGCCCGCAGGGCGCGGCGGGCGGCCTCGGCGTCGGCGGCCACGACCACCGCGCGGTGGTCCAGCGTGCCACGGGTGGTGACCAGCGAGGCGGCCGTGTCGAGCAGGTCGGCGTCGTCGCGCAGGTGCGCCAGCAGGTTCGCCGCCTGGTCGGGCAGGGCGCGGGCGGTACGGGCCGACAGCAGCAGCGGCACCGGCCCGGCGTACTTCCGCTCGGCCGCAGTCGGCTCGGTCGCCGGTTCCGGCGCCTCCTCAATGATCATGTGGGCGTTGGTGCCGCTGAGGCCGAACGACGAGATCGCGGCCCGGCGGGGCTGACCGGTCGACGGCCACGGCATCGGCTCGGTCAGCAGCCGGATGTGCCCGGCCGACCAGTCCACCTGCGGCGACGGCTCGTCCACGTGCAACGTACGGGGCATCAGCCCGTGCCGGATCGCCAGCACCGTCTTGATGACACCGCTGACCCCGGCGGCGGCCTGCGCGTGGCCGATGTTCGACTTGATCGAGCCGAGCCACAGCGGCCGGGCCGCGTCCCGCTCCTGCCCGTACGTCGCCAGCAGCGCCTGCGCCTCGATCGGGTCACCCAGCCGGGTGCCGGTGCCGTGCCCCTCGACCAGGTCCACCTCGGCCGCGCCGAGCCCCGAGGCGGCCAGCGCGCGCTGGATCACCCGCTGCTGGGCCGGGCCGTTCGGCGCGGTGAGACCGTTGGAGGCACCATCCTGATTGATCGCCGAGCCGCGTACCACGGCCAGCACCGGGTGGCCGTTGCGTCGGGCGTCGGACAGCCGCTCCACCAGCAGGATGCCGATGCCTTCCGACCAGGCCGTGCCGTCGGCGGCGCCCGCGAACGCCTTGCACCGGCCGTCGGTGGCCAGGCCGCGCTGCTGACTGAAGTCGACGAAGATCTCCGGCGTCGGCATCACCGTCACCCCACCGGCCAGGGCCAGATCGACCTCGCCCTGCCGCAGTGCCTGGCAGGCCAGGTGCAGCGCCACCAGCGACGACGAGCAGGCCGTGTCGACGGTGACGGCCGGGCCCTCCAGGCCGAGGGTGTAGGCGACGCGGCCGGAGGCGATGCTCGCCGCGCTGCCGTTGCCGAGGTAGCCGGTCAGGTCCGGCGGCACCTGGGACAGGCGGCTGCCGTACTCGTGGTACATGATGCCCGCGTAGACGCCGGTCTGGCTGCCGCGCAGCGAGGCCGGGTCGATCCCGGCCCGCTCGAACGCCTCCCACGAGGCCTGCAGCAGCAGCCGCTGCTGCGGGTCCATGGCCAGCGCCTCGCGCGGCATGATGCCGAAGAACTCCGCGTCGAACTCGGTGGCGTCATGCAGGAAACCGCCGTGCCGCACGTACGTCTTGCCGATCACGCCCGGCTCGGGGTCGAAGATGGACTCCAGCGCCCAGCCCCGGTCCTCGGGGAAGGCGGAGATCGCGTCGCGTCCGGCCAGCACGAGCTGCCACAGGTCCTCGGGCGAACGCACGCCGCCGGGGAAGCGGCAGCTCATCCCGATGATCGCGATCGGCTCCTCGGCGGGCGCGGCCGAGCCGACCCGGACCGGGGCGGCCGGTGCGGGCGCGGCGTCGGCGAACCTGGTCTCGATGAACCCGGCCGCGGCGCGCGCGGTCGGGTAGTCGAACACCAGGGTCGCGGGCAGCCGCAGCCCCGTGGCGGTGTTGAGCAGGTTGCGCAGCTCGACGGCGGCCAGCGAGTCGAACCCGAGGTCACGGAACGCGCGGTCCGGGTCGACCGCGTCGCCATGCTGATGTCCGAGCACCGACGCGACGCTCTGGCGCACCAGCTCCACCAGGGCACGGGACCGCTCGGCCGGGTCCAGCCCGGCCAGGCCGGACCGCGCGCCGGTCGGTTCGGCGGCGGCAACCGGGCGCCGGGCCGGTCCGGCATACGAGCGCAGCAGCGCGGGCACCTCGTCGCCGCGCGCCCGCAGTGCGACCGGGTCGACCCGCAGCCCGAGCACGACCGGCTCGGTCGCGGCCAGCCCTCGGTCGAACAGGGCCAGGCCCTCGGCCGGGGTCAGCGCGGGCAGGCCCAGCCGGGCCAGCCGGGCGGTGTCGGCGTCGGTGACCGGGCCCATGCCCGTGTCGACGGCCCACAGTCCGAACCCGAGCGACGTCGCGGGCAGCCCGGCGGCCCGTCGGTGCGCGGCGAGCCCGTCGAGGAACACGTTGGCGGCCGCGTAGTCGGCCTGCCCGGCCGCCAGCACGGTGCCGCCCGCCGACGACAGCAGCACGAACGCCGCCAGGTCCAGGCCACGGGTCAGCTCGTGCAGGTGCCAGGCGCCGTCGACCTTCGGGCGCAGCACCGGGTCAAGGTCGGTCAGCGAGTCGACCAGACCGCCCGCGACGGTCCCGGCCGCGTGCACCACGGCGGTCAGCGGGTGTTCGGCCGGGATCTCCTCCAGCACCTCCGCCAGCGCGTCGACGTCGGCGGCGTCGCAGGCCGCCACGGTCACGCGGGCGCCCAGCGCGGTGAGTTCGGCGTGCAGCCGGGCCGCGTCCGGGCCGGCCGTCCCGCGGCGGCTGGTGAGCAGCAGGTGCCGGACGCCGTATTCGGTGACCAGGTGGCGGGCGAGCAGCCCACCGAGGCCGCCGGTGCCACCGGTGATGAGCACGGTGCCGTCCGGGTGCCACGACGGCGCCGCGGCCACCGGGGCGGCTTCGGTCAGGCGCGGGACGAGCAGTGTGCCGTCGCGCAGCGCGGACTCCGGCTCTCCGACGAGCACGGCGCGGGCCACGGCGGCGTCCGACTGCTCGGTGCCGTCGACGTCGACCAGCAGGAACCGGCCCGGATGCTCGGCCTGGGCGGCGCGCACGAGGCCCCATACCGGTGCCGCGACCGGGTCGATCCCGTCGGCGTCCGCGACGGACACGGCCCGACACGTCACCACGACCAGGGTCGATGCGGCGCGTGCGGGGTCGGTCAGCCACTGCCGCACGGTGCCGAGCACCGCGTGGGCGGTCGCGCTGGTCGCGGCGGGGATCAGACCTTCAGCGGGTACGACGTCATGCCGCACGAACCGCGCCGGGCCCTCGCCCGGCGCCGCCAGCGCGGCGGCCTCGGCGGGCAGTGGTGCTTCGGCCCAGCTCACCCGCAGCAGCGAACCGGCGCCGCCGCCGGGTGCGGTGGCGAGTTGGCGGTCGGTGACCGCGCGGGTCACCAACGCCTCGACCGTCGCGACCGGACGGCCCGTCGCGTCGGCGATCCACATCGCCGACTCCTCCTCGCCGCGCAGGCGGCGCAGGTGCACCCGTACCGAGGTGGCCCCGGCCGAGTGCAGGGTGACCCCGTTCCATACGAACGGCAGCAGGGTGTCACCGGAGGCACCGCCGCGCTCGTCGAGCAGGTCGGCGTGCATGGCCGCGTCGAGCAGGGCCGGGTGCAGCCCGAACCGGGCCGCGTCGGCGTGCGCCTGCTCGGGCAGCGCCACCTCGGCGAAGACGTCGTCGCCCCGGCGCCACGCGGCGCGCAGGCCCTGGAAGGTGGGACCGTAGCCGTAGCCACGGTCGGCGATGTGCTCGTACGCGTTGGTCACCGGGATCGGCGCCGCGCCGGCGGGCGGCCACGCGGTGAGGTCGAACGGCGCGGTCGCCACGGTCGGAGCCAGCACCCCGGTGGCGTGCCTGGTCCAGACGGCGTCGCCGTCCTGGCGGCGGGAGTGGACGGTGACCTGCCGGGTGCCCGCCGCGTCGGCCGCGCCGACCACGACCTGCACCGCGACCCCGCCCCGGTCGGGCAGGATCAGCGGCACCGCCAGGGCCAGCTCCTCGACCCGGCCGCAGCCGACCCGGTCGCCTGCCGAGATCGCCAGCTCCACGAACGCGGTCCCGGGCAGGATGAGCCGCCCCAGCACGTCGTGGTCGGCCAGCCAGGGCTGGGCCGAGACCGCGAGCCGACCGGTGAGCACCAGCCCGCCGTCCTGCGGCGCGGCCACCGCCGCCCGCAGCAGCGGGTGCTCAATGGCCTCGATTCCGGCCAGCCCCATCGCGGCGGCGACGTCGCCGGACTCCGCGTCCAGCCAGTACCGCTGCCGCTGGAACGCGTACGTCGGCAGCTCCGGCAGGTCGCGCACGTCGGCGGTGGCGCCGAGCAGAGCGGGCCAGTCCACCGCGACGCCCCGGGCGTGCATGCGCCCGACGGCCGTGACCAGTTCCGCCGCCTCGGCGCGGTTGCGCCGCTGCGCGGCCACGAACACCACGGTCGAATCGGCGTCCAGGTTGGCCGGTCCGGCCGCCGACAGCGGCGCGTCCGGGCCGATCTCCAGCACCGTGACCACACCCTCGGCCAGCAGCGTGCCCACCGCGTCGGCGAACCGCACCGCGCCCCGGACCTGACCCACCCAGTACCGTGGATCGGTCAGCTGACCGGCGGTGACCAGCCGACCGGTGACCGTGGAGACCAGCGGGATGCTCGGCTCGTTGTAGACGAGTTCCGCCGCGACCCGGCCGTACTCGGCCAGCATCGGTTCCATCAGCACCGAGTGGAACGCGTGCGACACCCGAAGCCGTGACGTCCGCCGACCCTCGGCCGACAGCTGCGCCACGACCTGCTCGACCGCAGACTCCACCCCGGACACCACCACCGCGCGCGGACCGTTGACCGCCGCGATGTCGACCCCGTCCACCAGCAGCGGCAACACCTCAGCCTCAGTGGCTTCGACCGCGACCATCACCCCACCCGTGGGCAGGGCCTGCATCAACCGGCCACGCGCCGCCACCAGCCTCGCCGCATCAGCCAACGACCACACCCCGGCCACACACGCGGCCGACAGCTCACCGATCGAATGCCCGGCCAAGTACTGCGGCCGCACACCCCAGAACGCCAACAACTCGAACAGCGCCACCTCAACCGCGAACAGACCAGCCTGCGCGGAGACGGTCTGATTGACCAGGTCTTCGTCCCCACCCCAGATCACATCCCGGATCGGACGATCCAACCAACGGTCCAGCTCGGCACAGACCTCATCGAAACGCGCCGCGAACACCGGATAGGCGTCGTACAGCTCGCGGGCCATGCCCAGGCGTTGGGCGCCCTGACCGGTGAAGACCGCCGCGAAGCGGCCCTCGCGGACGCTGTCGGTGGTGCCGGAGTCCCGCACCAGGGCGTCCAGTGCGGTGACCAGTTCGGGGGTGTCCGCGCCAACGACCACCGCACGGTGCTCCAGCGGGGCGCGGGTGACGGCGAGAGCCAGCGCGGTCGCCGTCAGGTCGGCCGAGACGAGCCCACCGGCGGTGAGACCGGCCGGTGACACGGCGGACAGATGATCTCGCAGTCGAGCGGCCTGGCCGCGCAGCGCGGCGACGCTGCGGCCGCTGACCACCAGCGGCACCGGCCGAGGCCGTGCGGGCACAGGCGGCACCGCACGAGCCGCGGCAGTGGCGGCCGTCACCGAGGCGGCCGCGCCGGGACGCGGAGCCCCGAGAGCGGTTGCGACGGCCGGAGCGGGCGCTGTCACCGGCGGCTCCTCGACGATGACGTGGGCGTTCGTGCCGCTGATGCCGAACGACGACACCCCGGCGCGCCGGGGGCGGTCCCGTCGGGGCCACGCCACCGGCTCCGACAGCAGCCGGACCGCGCCCGCGTCCCAGTCGACCTGCGGCGACGGCTCGTCGGCGTACAGCGTGCGGGGCAGCACCTCGTGGTGCATCGCCTGCACCATCTTGATCACACCGGCGACCCCGGCGGCCGCCTGCGTGTGGCCCAGGTTCGACTTCACCGAACCCAACCACAGCGGCTCATCCCCGTGCCGGTCCTGCCCGTACGTCGCCAGCAGCGCCTGCGCCTCGATCGGGTCACCCAGCGTGGTGCCGGTGCCGTGGCCCTCGACCGCGTCGACGTCGGCGGCGCGCAGGCCGCTGCCCGCCAGTGCCTGCGCGATGACGCGCTGCTGGGACGGGCCGTTCGGGGCGGTGAGGCCGTTGGAGGCGCCGTCGGAGTTGACAGCGGAGCCGCGCAGCAGCGCCAGCACCCGGTGGCCGTTGCGGCGGGCGTCGGACAGCCGCTCCAGCAGCAGTACGCCCACGCCCTCGCCCCAGCCGGTGCCGTCGGCGCCGGCGCCGAACGACTTGCAGCGGCCGTCGGGGGCCAAGCCGCGCTGGCGGCTCATGTCGATGAACGTGTCCGGAGTGGACATCACGGTGACGCCGCCCGCCAGCGCGAGCGAGCACTCGCCCTGGCGCAGCGCGCGCATGGCCCAGTGCATCGCGACCAGCGACGACGAGCACGCGGTGTCGACGGTGACGGCCGGTCCGACCAGGCCCAGCGCGTACGCGACCCGGCCGGAGACGACGCTGGCGAGGCTGCCGTTGCCGAGGTATCCGGCGACCTCCTCGGGCACGCGACCCATCCGGGTGGCCCAGTCGTGGTACATCACGCCCGCGAAGACGCCGGTGTCCGAGCCACGCACCGACTGGGCGTCGATGCCCGCCCGCTCGAACGCCTCCCACGCCGTCTCCAGCAGCAGCCGCTGCTGCGGGTCCATGGCCTGCGCCTCGCGCGGACTGATGCCGAAGAAGTCGGCGTCGAAGTCGGCGGCGTCGTAGAGGAACCCGCCCTCGCGGGAGTATGTCTTACCCGGTCGGCCGGGTTCGGGGTCGAAGATCGCGGGGTCCCAGCCGCGGTCGTCGGGGAAGCCGCCGATGGCGTCACCGCCCGCGGCGACCAGCCGCCACAGGTCCTCGGGCGAGCCGACGCCGCCGGGGTAGCGGCAGGCCATGCCGACGATCGCGATCGGCTCGTCGGCGGCGACGGCGCGCACCGGCGGGGCGGGCCGGGCCGGTGCCGCCTGTCCGGCGGCGGTGGCCCGCAGGTGCCGGGCCAGTTCGCCGGGGGTCGGGTAGTCGAAGGTCAGCGTGGCGCTCAGGCGCAGCCCGGTGGCCTTGCCGAGGCGGTTGCGCAGCTCGACGGCGGCCAGCGAGTCGAAGCCGATCTCGCTGAACGCCCGGGTGGGGCTGACCGCCGCCGACCCGTCGTGCCCGAGCACCTCGGCGACGTGGGTGCGGACCAGTTCGAGCAGCGTCTCCTCGCTGTCGGGCACGGCCGCGGCGGCCGGTCCGTCGGCGGCGCGGCGTACGCCGGGGCGGACGAGTCCGCGCAGCAGCGGCGGGACGCCGTCGGGCCGGGCCCGGACCGCGCGGGCGTCCAGCAGGGCGGGCAGCACGACCGGCTCGGCGCCGGTGGCGGCCTGGTCGAGCAGGGCCAGATTGTCGGCGGCGGACAGGGTGGTGAAGCCGGAGCGTTCGATACGCCGCAGCGCGGTGGCGTCGAGACGGTCGCCCATGCCGCCGACGCCGGTCCACAGGCCCCAGCGGACCGAGACAGCGTTCAGTCCTTCGGCTCGGCGCCGCTGCGCCAGGGCGTCGAGGAAGGCGTTGGCGGCCGCGTAGTTGCCCTGGCCGGGCGCGTCGAGGGCGGCCGCGGCCGACGAGAACAGCACGAACGCGGACAGGTCGAGGTCGCGGGTCAGCTCGTGCAGGTGCCACGCGGCGTCGACCTTGGGCCGCAGCACCACCTCGAACCGCTCGGGAGTGAGCGAGCCGATCAGCCCGTCGGCGATCACGCCCGCGGCGTGCAGTACGGCCGACAGCGGCCGGTCGGCCGGGACGGTGGCGAGCAGGGCGGCGACGGCCGCCCGGTCGGCCAGGTCACAGGCTTCGATGCGCAGGTCGGCACCGTGCTCGGCGGCGTACGCCAGCAGTTGCGCCGCCTCGGGGGCCGCACTGCCGCGACGGCTGGCGACCAGCACGCCGCGCTGCCCGTGTACGCCGATGAGGTGCCGCACCACCGCCGCGCCCACACCGCCGGCGCCGCCGGTGACCAGGACGGTCCCGTCGACCGGCCACGCCGGACGGACGTCCTCGGCCGGGGCGCTCGGCCCCGCCAGGCGCGGCACGTACGCGACGCCGCCGTGCAGCACGACCTCGGTCTCCCCGGCCGCCAGCGCGGTCGCGACGGCCGCGTCGACGAGGTCCCCGTCGAGGTCGGGGGCGGCGTCGAGCAGCAGGACGCGGCCCGGGTGCTCGGCCTGGGCCGAGCGGCCCAGGCCCCAGACGGCGGCCTGGGCCGGGTCGACGAGACCGCCGACCGCGACGGCGCCGCTGGTGCGGACCACCACGGGCACCGCCGTGGAGTCGGTGCCCGCGAGCGCGGACAGCAGCTGCTGCCGGGTACGTTCCAGCAGCGTACGCACGATGGTGGGCAGGTCGCCGCCGGCGGCGAGCACCTGCGGCAACGGCGCCCACACGACCTCGGGGACCAGCGGGACCGGCACCAGTTCCAACGGCTGCCAGGTCTGGCGCAGCAGCGAGCCGCGCGCGTCGTCACCGGGGGTGCGCAGCTGCTCGGTGGTGGCCGGGCGGAGCACGACCGCCTCGACCGTGGCGACCGGTGCCCCGGCCGCGTCGGTGACGGTCAGGCGCACGTCACCGGTGGTGGTCGCGGTGATCCGGGCGCGGACGGCGGTCGCGCCGACGGCGTGCAGGGTCACGCCGCGCCACACGAACGGCACCCGGACCCCGGTGGCGTCCAGGCCGGGGGCGAAGTCGGCCGCGTGCAGGGCCGCGTCGAGCAGCGCCGGGTGCACGCCGTACCCGGTGGCCTCGGTGGACGGCAGCGGCAGCACGACCTCGGCGAGCACCTCGGCGCCGTGCCGCCACGCCGACCGCAGCCCGTGGAAGGCGGGTCCGTAGCCGTAGCCCTGGGCGGTGAGGTCGGGGTAGAAGTCGGTCACGTCGACGGGCTCGGCCTGCGGCGGCGGCCAGGCGGTGAGGTCGACCCCCGGTTCGATGGCGGCCGGGGCCAGGGTGCCGCCCGCGTGGCGCCGCCACGGCTGCTCGGTCGCGCCCGCGCGGCGCGAGTGCACCTCGACACCCCGGCGCCCACCGGAGTCCGGCGCGGTGACGACGACCTGCAGGTCGACGTCGTGGTCGGACAGCGGCAGCGCCGCCTCGACCGCCAGCTCCTCGACGCGGGGGCAGTCGGTCTGGGCTCCGGCGTGCAGGGCCAGGTCGAGCAGGGCCGTGCCGGGCAGCAGGGTCACCCCGGCCACGGTGTGGTCGGCCAGCCACGGATGCGTACGCAGGCTGATCCGCCCGGTCAGCACGGCACCGCCGTCGGCCACGCCGACCAGGGCACCGAGCATGGCGTGCCCGCCCCTGGCCTGCCCCAGCCGCGCCGGGTCGCCGTCGGCGGGCGCCGGGGCGAGCCAGAACCGCCGCCGCTGGAACGCGTATGTGGGCAGTTCGACCCGCCGGGCCCCGGGGTACAGCCGCGCCGGGTCCGGCGCCGCCCCCCGCACCCAGGCCGTGGCCAGGGCGGTGTGCACCTGGCGCGCCTCGTCGGTGTCGCGGCGCAGCACGCTGACGAACGCCGTACCCGGATCGGTGCGGCAGTCGCGGCCCATCGCCGACAGCACCGGGTCGGGTCCGATCTCGACGAATGTGGTGACGCCCTGCTCGGCCAGGTGGTTCAGCCCGTCGTGGAACCGGACCGCCTCCCGCACGTGCCGCACCCAGTACGCCGGGGAGCAGGCCTGCTCGGCGGTGAGGGTCTGCCCGGTGACGTTGGAGACGATCGGGATCTTCGGGGCGCGGTAGTCGAGGATGCTCGCGACGCGTTCGAACTCGGCGAGCATCGGTTCCATCAGCAGTGAGTGGAACGCGTGGCTGACCCGCAGGGCCTTGGTGCGCCGCCCCGCCGCGCGCAGCCGTTCGTCCAGCTCGGACACTGCTTCGGCGGTGCCGGAGACGACCACGGCAGCGGGTCCGTTGACCGCCGCGAGCGACAGCCGTCCGGCCCACTCGGCCAGCAGCGGCGCCACGTCGGCCTCGGCTGCGGCGACCGCCAGCATGGCGCCGCCGGTCGGCAGCTGCTGCATGAGCCGTCCGCGCGCGCCGACCAGCAGCGCCGCGTCCTCCAGCGACAGCACCCCGGCGACGTGTGCGGCGACCAGCTCGCCGAGGGAGTGCCCGGCCAGGTGGTCCGGGCGCAGCCCCCACGACTCCAGCAGCCGGTAGAGCGCCGTCTCGACCGCGAACAGCGCGGACTGGGCGTAGGCGGTCTGGTGCAGCAGCGGCTCGTCGGCGGCGAACAGCACCTCCCGCAGCGGCCGGTCCAGCTGCAGGTCCAGGTAGCCCGCGGCCGCGTCGAAGGCGGTAGCGAAAGCCGGGTAGCGGCGGTACAGCTGCCGTCCCATCTCGGCGCGCTGGCTACCCTGGCCGGTGAACAGGACCGCGAGCGCTCCGGCGGGCGTGCCGGGCACGGCGGTCGGGTGCGCCTCGCCCTGGCTGATCGCGCGCAGGCCGCGCAGCAGTTCGTCGCGGTCGGTGGCGACCAGTGCGACGCGGTCGGGCAGCGTCGCGCGGGTGGTGGCCAGCGAGTGGCCGAGGTCGGCCGGGGTGAGGTCGGGCCGCCGTTCGGCCAGGTCGGCCAGGCGCCCGGCCTGGGCGCGCAGGGCGTCGGCGCCGCGCGCCGACAGCAGCACCGGCGGGTACGGCGAATCGCCCCGCTCCCCCATCCCGCTGCCCGCCACCGGCTCGGCCTCGGGTTCCTCCAGGATGACGTGCGCGTTGGTGCCGCTGATGCCGAACGCGGAGACCGCCGCCCGGCGCGGGCGCTCGCCCCGGGGCCACGGCACCGGCTCGGTCAGCAGCTCGACCTGCCCGGCACTCCAGTCCACATTGGGGCTGGGCGCGTCCACGTGCAGCGTACGGGGCAGTTCTTCGTGTCGCATGCCCATGATCATCTTTATGATCCCGGCGACTCCGGCGGCGGCCTGGGTGTGCCCGATGTTCGACTTCACCGAGCCGATCCGCATCGGCCGACCGTCCGCCCGCCCCTGCCCGTACGTGGCCAGGATCGCCTGCGCCTCGATCGGGTCACCCAGGATGGTGCCGGTGCCGTGCGCGTCGGCGGCGTCGACCTCGTCGGCGCGCAGCCCGGCCAGGGCCAGGGTATCGCGGATCAGCTGCCGCTGCGCGGCGCCGCTGGGGGCGGTGAGGCCGTTGCTGGCACCGTCCTGGTTGATCGCCGAGGCGCGTACTACCGCCAGCACCGGGTGGCCGTGGCGGCGCGCGTCGGACAGCCGCTCCAGCACCAGCACCCCGGCGCCCTCGGCGAAGCCGGTGCCGTCGGCGGCAGCCGCGAACGCCTTGATCAAACCGTCCGGGGCGAGCCCGCGCTGACGGCTGAACTCGGTGAACAGGCCGGGGCTGGCCATCACGCTGACGCCACCGGCCAGCGCCAGGGTGGACTCGCCGCGCCGCAGCGACTGGGCGGCCAGGTGCAGCGATACCAGCGAGCCGGAGCAGGCGGTGTCCACGGTCAGCGCCGGTCCACGCAGCCCGAGGGTGTACGCGGTGCGGCCGGACACGATGCTGAGCGCCGTGCCGGTCAGCACGTAGCCGTCCACGCCCGCAGGCGCGTCGGCCATGCGTACGCCGTACTCGTGCAGGCCCGCGCCGAGGAAGACGCCGGTGCGCGAGTCGCGCAGCGAGGTCGGGTCGATCCCGGCCCGCTCCAGCGCCTCCCACGCCGTCTCCAGCACCAGCCGCTGCTGCGGGTCCATCGCCAGCGCCTCGCGGGGGGCGATGCCGAAGAACTCGGCGTCGAACTCGGCGGCGTCGTACAGGAAGCCGCCGGTGCGGGCGTAGGTGCGGCCCAGGGCGTCCGGGTCGTCGTCGAAGAGCGCGTCGAGGTCCCAGCCCCGGTCGGTCGGGAAGCCGCCGACCACCGACCTGCCCTCGGCGACCACGCGCCACAGGTCGTCCGGGGAGGCGACACCGCCGGGGAAGCGGCAGCCCGCGCCGACGATGACGATCGGGTCGTCGGCGGCGAGCGCGAGCGGCGGCGGCGCGGCGGCGGTGTCCCGATCGCCGAGCAGTTCGGCACCCAGCCGCCGGGCCAGCGACGCGGGCGTGGGGTGGTCGAACAGCACCGGGATCGGCAGCGCCAGCCCGGTGGCGGCGGTCAGCGCCGCGTGCAGCTCGACCAGGCCGAGGGAGTCCAGGCCGAGGTCACGGAACGGCCGGTCGGCGGCGACGTCACCGTCGAGGTCGGGACGCACCCGCCGCAGCACCGACCGGATCTCGCCGCTGACGAGGTCCAGCAGGAAGCGCTCCCGCTGGGGCTCGGTGAGCTCGGCGAGGCGGCGGGCCGGTCCGGTGCTGTCTCCGGGCAGCGGGGCCCCGGCGAGGCTGGGCTCGGGCATCGACGCACACTCCACATCGTCGGATTCCAACCGCGCGCGGAAGCCGGCGCGCCGGCCATAGAACGGCACCGTACGACAGGCAAATGCGCTGGCTAACCCCTACGCACCCCTAGTCGGGGCGACGCGGCGGGGTCATCGTCCGATGTGGGGTCGGCACGCGTTGCCGCCGCTGTCACGGCCCGCATACGGTGGCCACACTCGGCCCGCGCGCCGTCTGGCGCCGACGAGCATGCCTGGCCCGATCCGACGGGCCCGCGCCGCGCCTCAAGTGCCTGGAGTGCCCCCGTGAGTCAGTTACCAAGCGTCTTCACGCCCGCGCCGCACCCGGCGGAACGGCTGCACGAGCTGCTGCTGGCGGCCGCCCGGGTGACCCCGCTGCGGCCCGCCGTCATCGACTACACCGACACCGGCGAGCTGCGCGTGCTCTCGTACGGACAGTTGGAGGCGCTGGCCACGGGTTACGCCGCCGAACTGCGCGGGCTCGGGCTGGAGCTGGGCGACCGGGTGGTGGTCGAGTCCGACAACTGCGGCCCGGCGGTCGCGATGATGCTGGCCTGCTCGATGGGCGGGTTCACCTTCGTGCCGGTCAGCCCGGACACCCCGGACCAGCGGCTGCTGTCGGTGCTGGACGCGGCCGAGCCCGCGCTGCACACGCGCTTGGCCGAGCAGCGGCGCGGTTGCCTGCCCGGCTCGCTGCCGACCGCCCGGTTCGACGCGACCGGGCTGACGGTCGAGCGGGCGCCCGTGCCCAGGGTGCGGCACCGGTTGACGGCGGTGACCACCGACACCGCATACATGATCTTCACGTCCGGCACCACCGGACGACCGAAGGGCGTGGTCATGTCGCATCGCGGCGTGCTCGCCTTCTACCGGGGCATGCTCGCGCACGGGATCGTCACCTCCGCCGACCGGGTCGCGTCCACCTCGCCGCTGCAGTTCGACTTCTCGCTGCTGGACATCGGGCTGGCGCTGAGCAACGGCGCCGCGCTGGTGCCGGTGCCGCGCGGCGCGCTGCGCTTTCCCCGACGGTTCCTGCGCTGCCTGACCGACACCGGGACCACCCACGTCAACGGCGTGCCGTCGATCTGGCGACACGCGCTGCGGCACGAGCCCGATCTGGTCGCCGAACTGACCGGGGTGCGCGGCATCCTCTTCTCCGGCGAGGCCTTCCCCCTGACCGAGCTGCGACAGCTGCGCAAGCTGCTGCCCGGCCTACGGGTGGTGAACTGCTTCGGTCCGACCGAGACGATGGCGATGTCGCTGGCGGACGTGCCCGACCCGATCCCGGACGACCTGGAGCGGCTGTCCATCGGCAACGGCTACCGGGGCGCCGAGCTGTTGCTGATCGACGACGACGGGCGGCCGGTCGACGAGGTGGGCGTCGTCGGCGAGATATTCGTACGGGCCCCCTCGCTGTTCTCCGGGTACTGGGGTGACCCCGAGGCGACCAGGGGTGCCCTGGTGCCCGACCCCCTCGACCCCCGCACCGGCCAACTGGTGTACCGGTCGCACGACCTGGCCTACCGGGGACCCGACGGCGAGCTGTACTTCGTCGGGCGCTCCGACTCACAGGTGAAGATCCGCGGCAACCGGGTCGAGCTGGGCGAGATCGAGCGCACCCTGCGCGAGTGCCCCGGCGTGGTGGAGGCGGCCGTGCTGCTGCTCAAGCGGCCGGGTCGGGAAGACAGCCTGGGCGCGTTCGTGGTGATGTCACCGACGGCGGCGGACTTCGACGAGCGTACGGTGAGCGTCTTCTGCCGCGAGTCGCTGCCGGACTACATGGTGCCCGGCGAGGTGCACGTGCTGCCCGAACTGCCGGTCAACCACAACGGCAAGACCGACCGCGCCGCCCTGGCAGCGCGCGCGGCCGCCTGATCCGCACCCGCCCGGATGGGCCCTGGGGAAGGGGCCCATCCGGGCGGCGTCGCCCTAAGCCACCGCCGCGCGGGCGGCCAGCACGCCCCGGTCCACTTTGCGGTTGGCGTTGAGCGGGAACTCCTCGACGTGGTGGAACCAGCGCGGCATCATCCCGGCGGGCAGCAGCTCGCGCAGCTCCCGGGCCAGGTCACCGGGGGCGACGGGCGTCCCGGTGTAGTAGACGACCAGCTCCAGGCCCTTGGGGCCGGGCCGGGTCACGGTCACCGCGGCGGTCACCCCGGCGCACGAGGCGACCGCGTGGTCCACCTCGGCCAGCTCGACCCGCCACCCCTGCACCTGCACCTGCCCATCGCGGCGACCGAGGTAGACCAGCTCGTCGCCACTCAATCGCCGGACCCGGTCGCCGGTGCGGTACCAGCGACGGCCGTCGTGGTCCAGGAAACGGCCCTCGTCGTCGGCCGGGTCGAGGTATCCGGCGGTCAGCTGCGGGCCGGTGACGCACAGCTCGCCCTCGTCCGCGCCGGGCGCGCCGTCGGTGTCGAGCAGCAGGTGGTCGTGGCCCTCGTGCACGGTCCCGATCGGAGTGAGGCCGTTGACGCACCGGTCCGCCGACACCTCGGGCAGCCAGCGGTACGCGGTGACGGTGATGGTCAGCTCGGTGGGGCCGTACAGGTTCTCCACCGTCGACCGGGGTGCCGCGGCCTGCCAGGCCGCCGCGTCGGCGCCACGCAGCGCCTCCCCGGCGAACAGGCTCCAGCGCAGCGTCGGCAGCGCGCCGGGGGTCAGCCCGCCCATCCGCTCGACCAGCCCGATCGTGCTCGGCACGGAGAACCAGACGGTCAGCCGCTGCTCGGCCAGGGCGGCGGGCAGGTCCCGGAACGCGTGCGGCGGCAGCGGGCTGATGGACGCCCCGGCGCCCCAGGCGCAGAACATGTCGAACATGGCGCAGTCGAAGTTGAGGTCGAACGTCTGCGAGAAGACGTCCTCCTCGTGGAAGTCGTAGCGCTTGTCGGCCAGCTCGAAGAAGTGCCGGGTGCTGGCGTGGGTGATCGGCACACCCTTGGGGGTGCCGGTGGATCCCGAGGTGAACAGGATGTACGCGGCGTCCTGCGCCCGTACCGCGCGCGGCTGGTCCAGGGCGATGCCGTCGAAGCCCTCGTCGCCGGGCAGCACCGGGTGCACCGGCAGGTCCAGGTCGGGCAGGTCGCGCAAGGCGGCCAGCCCGTCGACGTCGGCCAGGATCGCCCGCGCACCCGACAGCTGCAGCATCCGGCGGGTACGCGCGGCCGGGAAAGCCGGGCTCAGCGGCACCACGGTCGCGCCGGTGTAGAGGCCCGCCAGCACCGCGACGTACGCCTCGAAGCCCTTGCCGACCAGCGCGGCGACCACCCGGGGCGCCGGGTCCGCGCACACCGCTCCGGCGTGGCGCAGCGCCCGCTCGTGCACCTGTTCGAAGCTCAGCGACTGCCCGCCGATGCGGATCGCGGGCCGCCGGGGCGCGCGGGCCAGTCCGCGCAGGAACCGTTCGTACAGCGCGCTCACACCAGGTCTCCCTGCGGCACGGGCAGCATCGCGGTGCGCGGATTGGCCGCGACGACCTCGAAGTTGGCGGTGGTGACCGGCACCCGACCGAAGAGGGTGTCCGGCCCGGCGACGACCACGCGGCCGATCCCGGCCGCGCGCAGGCTCGCCACGACGGCGGGCCAGCGCACCGGCTTGACGTAGCCGTCCAGCATCATGGTGCGCACCCCCGCCCCGGTGGTCAGCACGGCACCGTCCTGATCGGCCACCACCGGCAGGTCGGGGTCGGCGAAGCGCAGCCGGGCGAACGCCTCCCGCTCCACGATGTCCCGCAGCTCCAGGAAAGCGGCGCAGTGCATCGGGGGGCGCATGGTGTAGAGCGGCATCGCGCCCGCCGAGCGCAGCCGCTGCTCCAGCCACGGCACCCGGGCGCCGTCCAACGACAGCATGTGCAGGTCCTCGTCGATGTAGCAGGACATCTCCTGCCAGACGCCGGCGGCGTCCAGTTCGGCGCGGATCTCGGCGAGCACGTCGGCGGGGGTGCGCGCGAACGAGTGGGTCACCAGCTCGCGGTGCTCGGGGCGGTCGAAGTAGGCGTCCTCGAGCCGGGCCAGCTCGGCGGTCAGCCGTACCGTGTCGGCGAAGCCCAGGCTGCCCGCGAACACGGCGGCCGCCTTGCTGCCGAAGCTCGGCCCGGCCACCACCGCGGGTCGACCGTACCGGTCCTGGGCCCAGCGCGCCGACGCCACGCAGTTGACGAAGAACGCCACCTGGGAGTATTCGGAGTAGTCGGACGCGGCGTCACGGTAGCGGTCGAACAGCGGGTAGCCCAGCACCTCGTCGGCCTCGGCCAGCAGCTCACGCGCGTACGGGTTGACGAGCATGAACCTGGCGACGTCGCGGAACTGGGACGGGCCCATGCCGGGGAAGACGAAGGCGGTCTCCAGCGCACTGCTCACAGCGGTCCCCTGTCCGGTCAGCGGCGCGAGCCGCAGAGCTTGCCGAACGACTCCGCCAGCACGCCCAGCACCTGGGCGAGGTGCGGCAGCCGCACCGGGTCGGCGGAGTCCAGCGCCGCCTGCTGCTCGGCCCGGCTGTGGCCGTAGAGCAGGCTGGTGGCGGCCTTGAAGCGCAGCGCGCCCGGGTCGTCGCCGAGCAGGTGTCCGGCCAGCACCGCCACCCCGAACTCGGCGAACAGGTGCCGCTGCAGCGTGTCGGAGTCGGTGATGCCGTGCTGGGCCAGCACGTCGCGCATCGGTTCGAAGTCGGGGTACACGTAGAAGCCGCCGGTCGGCGGGCGGCAGTCGGCGCCGGCGTCGACGAAGACCTCGTACACCGCGCGGGCCACGGCCCCGTGCAGCCGGGCGCTGGCCGCCAGCCGCTGCCGGATCACCGGCGGCTCCGACAGCGCGAACGCGGTCGCGACCTGCATCGGCGCCGCCAGCGCCGACCACGACTCGCTGGCGAAGGTGACCACGTCGGTGCGCAGCCGCTCACCCAGTTCGTTGGCGGGGAACCGGGCCACGCCGCTGCGCCAGCCGCCGAGCCCGAAGCTCTTGCTCAACCCGTTGGTGACCACGGTCCGCTCCGGCGCCACCTCCGCCGGGCTGAGGTACGGCGTGGCCGGGTCGTGCAGCAGGTCGCGGTAGATCTCGTCGGAGACGATGAGCAGATCTTCTTCCTGGGCGTACGCGGCCAGCTGGCGCACCAGCTCCGGCGTGGCCAGGGTGCCCGTCGGGTTGTCGGGCAGGGTCAGGATCAGGATGCGGGGGTCGTGCCCGGCCGCCCGCGCCCGCGCGACGGTCTCGCGCAGCGCCGCGGGATCGGGCACCCCGCCGCACTCGGCCGGGATGGGCACCCCGAACACCTGCTTGCCCGCGTACCGGGCCTGCGGCGCGTACGAGTTCCAGGCCGGGCGCGGCAGCAGCACGTCGCCGGGGTAGACCAGCTGCAGCGCCAGCAGCAGCGCCTTGGAGCCCGGGGCGAGCACGACCTGGTCCGGGTCGGTGGGCAGGCCCCGCCGGGTGAAGTAGCCCGCGGCGGCTTCGCGCACGGCGGGCCCGCCCGCGACCGGGCCGTACGCGTTCTCGCTCGCGCCGAGCGCGAGCTGCTGCGCCATCTCCGGCAGGACCGGCAGCCGGGCCTCGCCGAAGGCCAGGTGGACGATCTGCTCGCCCGCCGCCTGGCGCTCGGCGACCAGCTGGTTCAGCGCCAGATTCGGGGACATGGTGCGGGCGGCCATCGTCGGCTCCTTCACGGGTCGGAGTGGTGCGCTCAGGCGGTGTAGGGGCGCAGCGCGGCGGCGATGTCGGCCGGTGCCGACGCGTCCAGGCGCAGGCCGTCGATCCAGGCCGCGGTCGGCGAGAACTCGGCCCGGAACGGGCGTCCGACCAGCTCCGAGTCGCGTGCCTGCAGCATCCGCAGCTGGAAGAAGTCGCCCTGCGGGGTGTGCTCCACCCCGTCCACGGCGATCTTTCCCGGGGTCGCGGACATGATCGGGCCGCGTACGGTGCGGGCCAGGCCCGGCAGGGCTCGGTAGGCGGCGTGGAAGATCTCCACCGCGCGGGCCAGCGGCACCTTGAAGTATTCGTACGGGCCGGTGTCACGCTCGACGAACAGGTAGTAGGGCACCACGCCCGCGGCCAGTTCGGCGCGCCACATCCGCGCCCAGGTGGCCGGGTCGTCGTTGACCTTCGCGATCAGCGGGGCCTGGCCGTAGACGAGCGCGCCGGTCGACCGGATGCGGGCCAGCGCCCGGCGGGTGACCTCGCTCTCCAGCTCTCGCGGGTGGCTGAAGTGGGCCATCACGGCCAGGTTGCGGCCGCCCGCGACGACCTGCTCGAACAGCCGCAGCAGGCTGTCGGCGTCGGGGTCGGTGAGGAAGCGGTACGGCCAGTACGCCACGGCCTTGGTGCCGATGCGGACGGTGCGCACGCTCTCGATCTCCAGCAGCGGCTCCAGGTGCCCGCGCAGCCGCTCGGTCGACATGATCATCGGGTCGCCGCCGGTGAACAGCACGTCGTGCACCTCGGGATGGTCCCCGAGGTAGGCCACCAGCTGGTCCGGGCGGCTCGCGGCGAAGCGCAGATCCGCGTCGCCGACGAACTGCGCCCACCGGAAGCAGTACGTGCAGTAGGCGTGGCAGGTCTGCCCGTGGCCCGGGAAGTAGAGCACCGTCTCGCGGTACTTGTGCTGCAGGCCGGGCAGTTCCGTGCCGTTGTGCTGGGGCACGTTGTGCTGCATCTGGCCCGACGGGTGCGGGTTGAGCGCCCGGCGGATGCGGTTGACCTCGGCCTTGACCTGCGCGGCGGGCGCATCCTGGCGGAGCAGGTCGGCCAGGCGCTGCTCCTCGTGCGCGGGCAGCATGCCGCGCTGCGGGAAGACCAGCTGGAAGATCGGGTCGTCGGGGACCGACGCCCAGTCGACGAGGTGGGACAGGACATAGTCGTTCACCCGGAACGGCAGCACCAGGGAGACGACCTCGACCGCCTCGCGCAGCTGCGCGGACAGGCCGTACTTGTCGGCGATCTCGCGCAGATGGTGCGACCCGAGAGCACGGAACCGCTCCGTCGCGGAAAGAGTGGGAGCCAGGAGAGTCATGCTTACCTCTGGTCTCGTGGACCGCCTCTTTCCTGCGAATACAGGGAGGCCGATCAATCGGCGAAAGACTAGCCAGGTCCCGCAGGCATCAGTACCCCTAGTTGGCGGCGCGGTGCCCCAGTCACGCACCGCGTACCGGGCCGCGCTCGGCCCGGTACGCGGTGGTCACGTGGTGGTGCTCAGGCGGCGGTGGAGCCGGGAGCGGTGTACTGGATGACGCCCATGTCGGCGTCCACGGTGTAGTCGGAGACGTCGACCTCCTTGCGCTCGATGCGCGCCAGCGCCGCCTCGATCGCGTCCTTGAGCCGGGCGTTCTTCGCGGCGTCGCGGGCCTCGCGCCGCTGCGCGAACTCCGGCATCACCTCGCGGGCGAACAGCTCCAGCGACTCCATGATGTGCTCGTGCCGCACGTGGCCGAGCTGCACCTGGAAGATGATCTGGTCGATGCCGGCGTCCTCGTACGCCCGGATCATCGGCCGCAGCTTCTCCGGCGAGCCCATGCCCCGGCGCAGCGCGTCCAGCCGCTTCTCCAGCGTCGGGTCCATCGCCGCCATCGCTGCCAGCACCTCGGGGTTCGGCTCGCGCACCATGGCGAACATCTCGCGGCCCTGCTCGAACAGGTCGGAGATGTTGGTGGTGCCGGGGGCGTGCTCGCCGATGAAGTAGTAGTGCATGAAGGCGTAGGCGAAGAAGTGCGCGCCGTCCAGGCCCCGGTCCAGCGCGGTCTCGTCGTCGGGGGCGCACATGAACGGCATCACCACGGCCAGGTTCGGGTTGACGTCGAAGCCGATCGGCACGCAGTCGGACGAGGCGATCGCGCGGTAGTAGGCGTCGGCGTACTCGCGCGCCTCCTCGATCGACACGAACGCCAGGGCCAGCGCGCCCAGGCCGTTGCGGGCCGCGAACTCGACCGTGGTCGGGTTGCTGCAGGCCACCCACAGCGGGGGGTGCGGCTTCTGCTTCGGCTTGGGCAGCACGTTGCGCGGCGGCATGTCGACCCAGGTGCCCTGGTGCCCGGTGAACGGCACCTCGGTCATCATCCGGGTGATCACCTTGATCGCCTCGGTCCACTGGTCGCGCTTGGTGGCCTTGGCCACGCCGAAGGCCTCCACCTCCATCTGCGAGCTGCCCTGGCCGGTGCCGAACTCGACCCGGCCACCCGAGATCAGGTCGAGCGTGGCGATCCGCTCGGCCACCCGCGCCGGGTGGTTCATCGCGGGCGGCAGCGACACGATGCCGTGGCCCAGGCGGATCCGGCTGGTGCGGGCGGCCGCGGCGCCGAGGAACACCTCGGGGGCGGAGCTGTGCGAGTACTCGTCGAGGAAGTGGTGCTCGGTGGCCCAGGCGCAGTCGAAGCCGAGCTTGTCGGCCAGTTCGATCTGCTCCAGCGACTCCATCAGCGTTCGTTCTTCGCTCTCGGCCGACCAGGGCCGGGGCACTTGGTGGTGGTACAGCAGACCGAATCGCATCGCTTCACCTCATCGTCGAAGGGTGGCCCGGGTGCGGGACGGCTGCGCGACCGGCCGGGTCGGGTTTGGAGTATTCGGGCCGTCGACGTGGCCGGGCAAGCAGGTCGGGGCGGTTGTGGGGACCTGTGCGGGCAAAGACAGGGGTCTGTCGACGCGGCGGGGGCCGGTCGCGGTCCTCCTCGTTAAGGGTTTCCCCTAAGTCGAGGCGGCGGCCGCCGTTAGGGGTCCGGCTCGGTCGAACCACTGCCGGGTCGGCGGTACAAAGACTGTTGCCGCCGATCGCACCGTTCCGGCGGAAATCCCCTGACTGAGGAGGTCCCCCCGTGGGCCGTGTGGAGAACAAGGTCGTCGTCGTCACCGGGGCCGGGCGCGGGCAGGGCCGAAGCCACGCCGTCCGGCTCGCCGAGGAGGGCGCCGACATCATCGCGATCGACATCTGCCAGGACATCCCGGTGGTGGATTACCCGATGGCGACCCCGGAGGACCTGGCCGAGACCGCCCGACTGGTCGAGAAGACCGGCCGCCGGGTGTTCGTGTCGCAGACCGACGTGCGCGACCGCAACGCGATGCAGCAGGCGATCGACGCCGGCGTGGCCGAGCTCGGTCGGCTCGACGCGGTCGTGGCCAACGCGGGCATCAGCCCGGTCGGCGCGAACCGCCCGGCCACCGCGTTCGGCGACACCGTCGACACCAACCTCAACGGCGCGCTGCACACCGCGCACGCCGCGCTGCCGTACCTGGGCGAGGGTGGTTCGATCGTGCTGATCGGCTCGGCGGCGGGCCTGCTGTCCAGCTACGGCGCGGGGCCGATGGGCCCCGGTGGCGCCGGCTACGTCTTCGCCAAGCAGGCCATCGCCCTGTACGCCAACTGGCTGGCCCCGCAGCTGGCGCCCAAGGGCATCCGGGTGAACGTCATTCACCCCGCGAACGTGGACACCCCGATGATCCACAACCCGGCGATGTACCGGATCTTCCGGCCCGACCTCACCAACGCCACCCGCGAGGAGGTCGCGCCGTCCTTCCAGGACTTCCACGCGATGCCGATCCCCTACCTGGACCCGATCGAGATCTCGCACGCGGTGACGTACCTCGTCTCGGACGAGTCGCGTTTCGTGACCGGTCTGCAGCTCAAGGTCGACGCGGGTGCCGTGGTGAACGCGGGCCGCTGAGCCACGAACGCGGCGCGCCCGTGCCCGATCTCCGGGTACGGGCGCGTCGCCGCTGGTGTCGGGCTGTCAGCGGCCGGCGACCACCGTGCTCAGCCGCTGCCACAGCGACGCGGGCGTGGCGAAGGTGTCCATGGTCAGCGCGTCGTCGACGAAGCGCACCTGGTAGTGCCGCTCCATCGTGGCCAGCAGTTCCACCATGCTCATCGAGTCCAGCCCCAGGTGCCGCAGGTCGGCGTCGCCGTCGAGCGGGGCCTGCGCGGGCAGATATGGCAGGTGCGGCCGCAGCAGACCCTCGAACTGCTCATCCCACACGGCGGTGCTCCCTTCAGTGGCTTGTCGACCCCGGCGGTCGTCCGGGTCACGCTACGACCGCGGGGTGGCGCGGGCACCCCTTAGCCGCCCCTACTCTCCGGCCGACGTCGGCCGCGCCGGGTGTGTCCACTTTCATCTGTCGGCTTTTATCGTTCATAATTCAATTACCCGTGAGCAATATCCCGAATAGTGGTTGTCAACGACCACGGAGACCGCCGATGGTGTATCGGCATCGCCCGGCGGCACGCCGATACATTCACGATCATCGCCGTCCACGGCGCGATCCGCGACAGACTCCGGGGGCCGTTCGGATGAGCCGTTCGAGCCCCAATCCTCCTTCATTCGCGGGTGCACGGCGACGAACGACCGAGGCCTGATGGCCCCTTCGGTCAAGTGATCCCACCCGGCGTCCGGACAATCGCGCATGTGAGCACCGATATGACGCCCGGCGACCCCCGGTGGCGCCCGTCACGCAGGCACGGACCGGATGGCGCGACCCGCGCGGGGACCGGGGCGCCCAGCATCGCGCCGCAGTCGCCAATAAATAGATTGGCATCTCATTATTGTCGTAGTGACGGCAGGCTGACACATTCACGAAGGTCATCTCATCGACCCTTGACAACCCGAGACCGCCGTACGAAGAATGAACCCGGCTCGGGGCTGAGAGACGTATCTCCACTGTGGACACGCGAATGTGATGCTCTTATGGACATCGCAATTCACGGCCATAACGTGGACGAAACACAGACGCCTCGTCGGGGCCGTCTCGTTCTCAGTCCTGCGGGGTATCGACACGATGTTTCTTGCCGAGCGCGACGACGAACTGCGCGTCCTGGAGAGCCTGCTGGCCGACTGCGGCCAGGGTCTCGGGCGGGTGGCGGTCATCCGCAGCGCCATCGCCATCGGGAAGACCGCGCTGCTGGCCGAGTTCGCCCGCCGCGCCGCCGAGACCGGTGCGCGCGTCGTCGCGGCGATGGCCTCCCGCGCCGAGCAGGACCTTCCGTTTGGCGTCGTCGGCCAGCTGCTGTACAGCGCCGGCGAGACCCCGACCCAGTTGCCCGAGCTCGCGACCACCACCGACGGCGCCGACCCCCGGGTGCCCCCGGCGGTGCTCTACCAGCTGTCCAAGGTCATGACCGACCTGGCCGCGTCCGGCCCACTGGTGATCATGGTCGACGACGTGCACTACGCCGACGCCGCCTCGCTGCAGTGCCTGGCCTACGTGGTACGCCGGATCACCGCCACGCCCATCCTGATCGTGCTGACCGAGTGCACCTCGGTCCGCTACGCACACCCCGAGCAGTACCTGGAGCTGGTGCACCAGCCGCACAGCCGCCGCGTGCAGCTGCATCCGCTCTCCCTGGCCGGGGTGCACACCGTGCTGGAACGCCACCTGCCCGGGATCGAGTCGGCCGCCCTGGCCGACAGTGTCCACGCGGCCGGTGCGGGCAACCCGCTGCTGGTGAAGGCGCTGCTGGACGACCTGCGCGACACGGCCGCCACCGAGGTCACCCCGGGTGAGGCGTTCGGCCGCGCGGTCATGGCCTGCCTCTACCGCGGCGAACCCGCGAACCTGCAGTACGCCCAGGCGCTGGCCGTGCTCGACGGCGCCGGTTCCTCGTCGGTGCGGGCGCAGCTGTCGCGGCTGCCGACCGACGCGGCCGAACGGGCCGCGCTCAGCCTGCACCGCACCGGCCTCGCCGACGGCCAGGGCAAGCCGCACCCGCAGGCCACCCGGGCGATCCTGGACAGCATGGGCCTGTGCCTGCTGCGGGAACTGCACGACCGCGCGGCGCACCTGCTCTACCAGGAGGGCGCGCCCGCGGTCGACGTGGCCCGGCAGCTCGTCGACGGCGCGGTGCGCCCGCCGTGGGCGGTGCAGCTGCTGCGCGAGGCGGGTCAGCAGGCCCTGTCGCGGGGCGACACGGACGTCGCGGTGTCCTTCCTGCGCGCCGCGCAGACCGCCGACCCGGACTCGACCGAGGCGCGGGTCCAGGCCGACCTGGTCCGCATCGAATGGCGGCGCGACCCGGCCGCGGCGATCAGGCACCTGGACACGCTGACCGAAGCGGCCTGCGACGGGCTGCTGGATCCGGCCGGCTCGCTGGCGCAGATGCAGTACCTGCTCTGGCACGGCCGCACCGAGCAGGCGTTCGACCTCGCCGAGCGGTTGGCGGCCAAGACCTCGCTGAGCACCGATCCGCAGACCGCCGGCGAGTTCCGCAGCACGTGCCTGTGGCTCGCCTTCGTCTGCCCCGGGCAGGCCCACCGTCTGAACCACCTGATCGCGCCGGATGACGAGACCGCACACGGCCGCGTCTTCGGCCACCGGACGGACGTGTCCGTGCTGCTGCGCGCCATCCGCAAGGGCGAGATCACCGCCGACACCATCGCCGGGGCCGAGCAGACGCTGCAGCAGCACCAGCCGGGTGACCCGATCGACACCACGGCGGCGGCGCTGGCCACCCTCACCATCGCCAACCAGCTGGAGCTGGCGTTGTCCTGGGTGCGACGACTGGCCGCGTCGGCGGCCAAGTGCGAGGCCCGGACGTGGCTGGCGCTGGTCACCGCGTTGGGGGCCGAGATCGCCTTCCGCCAGGGCAACCTGCTGGCCGCCGAGGCGGAGGCCGAGGCCGCGCTGCGGATGCTGTCGGTCAACGGCTGGGGCATCATGATCGGCATCCCGCTGTCCACCTTGCTGTTCAGCACCACCGCCGCCGGAAAACACGACGTGGCGGCCACGCACCTGAGCACACCGGTGCCGCCGGCCATGTTCGACAGCCTGCCCGGCCTGCTGTACGTACGCGCCCGCGGCTACCACTACCTGTCCACCCGCCGCTACCGCAGCGCGCTCAACGACTTCCGCACCTGCCAGCAGCAGGCGACGAGCTGGGAGCTGGACACCCCCGCGCTGGTGCCCTGGCGCACCGACAGCGCCCGCGCCTACCTGCGCCTGGGCGACCAGCGCCGGGCCCTGCACCTGCTGCACGAGCAGCTGCAGCGGTTGCAGGAGTCGCGTCCGCAGCACCAGCGGGTGCGCGGCGGCACCCTGCGCACCATCGCCGCCGCCAGCGACGTCAAGAAGCGTCCGGCCCTGCTCAAGGAGGCCATCCAGGCGCTGGAGCAGTGCGGGGACCAACTGGAGCTGGCCCACGCCTACGCCGATCTCGGCAAGGCGCTCTACGCCCTCGGTGAGCCACACGAGGCGCGGGGACGGCTGCGCAGCGCGCAGTACATCGCCCGACAGTGCAACGCGCTCAGCCTGCTGCCCACCCTCACCCCGCAGACCGAGACCACGGCGGTGCGGCCGACCATGCCGGAGCGGCCCCGGCCCGCGGCCGAGCCCGACCCTCAGCTCAAGCTCAACTCCGGCGAGTTGAGCAGCGCCGAGCGGCGGGTGGCCGCGCTGGCGGCCCAGGGCCACACCAACCGGGAGATCGCCGGGAAGCTGTTCCTCACCGTCAGCACCGTCGAGCAGCACCTGACCCGGGTGTACCGCAAACTCAACGTGGCCGGGCGCAGTGACCTGACGCCGGACCTGACGCCGGGACTCTAGGGGGGTCCAGGCGACTTTCGGGGGTGGGTGGGCCGTACGCGGACGGGCTTGAATAGGCGCACGTGCCCGCCGCCCGCGCGGCGCCGCTCCGCGACCCGAGGGACCAGTTCATGGTTGACGCATCCCCCCGCCCCGCAGGTTGGGTCCGGCGGTTCCATCCCGCACCGGACGCTCCCACCCGCCTGCTCTGCTTCCCGCACGCCGGCGGGTCGGCGACCTTCTTCTTCCCGGTGTCGCGGACGCTGACGCCGCGCATCGAGGTGCTGGCGATCCAGTACCCGGGGCGGCAGGACCGACGGCACGAGCCGTTCGTCGACGACATCCACCAGCTTGCCGAACTGGTCGTGGCCGAACTGGACGGTGCGCTGGACAAGCCGGTGACGTTGCTGGGCCACAGCATGGGCGCGACGATCGCGTTCGAGGTCGCGCTGCTGCTGCAGCGGCGCGGGGTGCCGCTGCTGGGCCTGTTCGCCTCGGGCCGCCGGGCGCCGTCGTGTCACCGCGACGAGCGGGTGCACCAGGCCGACGACGCGGCGGTGGTGGCGGAGTTGTCCCGCGTCGGCGGCACGTACGGCGACATGCTGCACGACGAGGAGGTGCTCCGGATGATCCTGCCCGCGGTCCGCAACGACTACCGGGCCGCCGAGACCTACCGCTACCGGCCGGGCGAATCGCTGACGTGCCCCGTGGTGGCCCTGACCGGCGACCGCGACCCGTACGTCGACCTGACCGAGGCCCAGGCCTGGGAACGGCACACCACCGGCCCATTCGACCTGCGCGTCTATCCCGGGGCGCACTTCTTCCTCGCCGACCACGTCCCCGCGGTCCTGGACCTGGTCGCCGCGCACGTGGACCGACAACTGCTCACCTGCCACGAGTAGGCAACCCGCGCTAGGGGTCCCTCCCCTACCGCTTCCCGGCCGTCCCCGGACCGCCTCGACCCCGCAGGAGGGCACCCTTGCGAGTAACCCCAGCCCCTGGCGTGGTGGCGTACATCCATAAGGACGGCGGCCTGGAGCTCTACTCCCAGGCTCACGGGGAGAGCCTGCGGTTCGATCCCTCGGGTGCCGCCGTCTGGATCGCGCTGCGCCAGGGCGACGGCCGCTGCCGTAACGCCGCCGACGTGCTCGCCGAGTCCTGGGGCACCGGCACGGCCGAGGCGACGGTGGAACTCGACCGCTGGGTGAGCGTCTTCTGCGAGGCGGGTCTGATGTTCACCACGGAAGAGCGTTGACTTCCTCTCCCGCCTAAAGGCGGGAGATTCCCTTGGTCACCCTCGGGTTTTCCTGTTTCACTGCCGATCGCCCCGTACGGGAGGGGTCCCGTTGATCGTTTCCTCCCCGCCTGAAGGCGGGGGTATCCACGAAGGAAGTCCGATGACGTCCACGAGCCGACTCGTGGCCGCGATGACCTGGCCCGAGGCCGGGCGGTGCGCCCCGGACGCGATCCTGGCGATCCCGCTGGGCTCCACCGAGCAGCACGGCCCGCACCTGCCGCTGTCCACCGACACCGACGTGGCGGTCGGCCTGTGCCGGGCGCTGGCCGGCGCCCGCCCGGACGTGCTGGTCGCCCCGGCGCTGCCGTACGGCGCCAGCGACGAGCACGCCGGTTTCGCCGGCACGCTGTCCATCGGCCGCGAGGCGATGGAGCTGGTGGTGGTCAAGCTGGCGCGGTCGGCCTGCGCCACGTTCGGGCGGGTGCTGCTGGTCTCGGCGCACGGCGGCAACGCCGAGTCGGTCGGGCAGGCGGTGGCCCGGCTGCGGGCCGAGGGACGCGAGGTGCGCGTGCACGAGCCACGCTGGCACGAGGACCCGCACGCCGGGCACGTCGAGACATCGCTGCAGCTGGCGCTGGAACCCGAGCGGGTACGGATGGACCTAGCCGCCCCCGGTGACCCGCGCCCGCTGGTCGAGCTGATGCCGCTGCTGCGCGCCAGCGGGGTCCGTGCCGTGAGCCCATCGGGCGTGCTCGGCGACCCCACCACCGCGACCGTCGCGGCCGGACGCGAGTTGTGGCGGGTGCTGACCGCCGCACTGCTGGCCGACGTCGCCCGCTGGTGGCCGCAGCCCGCCGGCGCGCACCGATGAGTCCGGTGGCGCTGGTCACCGGCGCGGCCCGGGGCATCGGCGCGGCGACGGTGCGGGCGCTGCACGCCGACGGCTGGTCGGTGCTGGCCGTGGACGCCGCCGCCGACGATCCGGCGCTGCCGTACCGGCTCGGCTCCCGCGACGAGCTGGACACGCTGGTCGCCACATTGGACGAGCGGGTGCACGGTTTCGTCGCCGACGTACGCGACCCCGCCGCCCTGGACGCGGCGGTGGCCCACGCCCGGCGACACTGGGGTGGCCTGGACGCCGCGGTGGCCTGCGCCGGGGTGATCGCGGGCGGGGCGCCGCTGTGGCAGGTGCCCGTGGCGGCGCAGCAGGCGGTGCTCGACGTCAACCTCGGCGGCGTGCTCAACCTGGCCCGCGCCGCCGTGCCCGCGCTGCTGGCCCGCCCCGAGCCACGCCAGGGCCGCTTCGTGGCGGTCGCCTCGGCCGCCGCCACCCGGGGGCTGCCGATGCTGGCGGCGTACTGCGCCGCCAAGGCGGGCGTGGCCGGGCTGGTCCGGGCCTTGGCCGTCGAGCTGGGCCGCACCGGCGTCACCGCCAACGCGGTCAGCCCCGGCTCCACCGACACCCCGATCCTGGCCGAGAGCGCCCGCCTGTACGGGCTGCCCGACGCGGGCGCGTTCGCCCGGCAGCAACCGGTCGGCCGACTGCTCGACCCGGCCGAGGTCGCCGCGGCGATCGTGTTCCTGGTCTCGGCGCGCGCCTCCGGGCTGACCGGCGCCGTGGTGCCGGTCGACGGCGGGCTGGCGCTGTGAGGCCGCCGCCGCTGCCGACCGGGTTCGGCCTCGTCTTCGACCGGCACACCCGGCAGGTCGGCCCGGCCGCCCTCACCGGCGGTGCCCCCGCCCGGCTGCTGCGGCTGTCGCCCGCCGGGTGCCGCGCCCTGGCGGAGCTGCGGACCGGGCGGGTGCGCAGTCGCGCCGGCGGCGTGCTCGCCCGGCTGCTGTGCGACGCGGGGTTGGCACATCCGCGGCCGCCGCAGGTCACCGGCCGCCTCGACGCCACCGTGATCGTCCCGGTCAAGGACGACGCCGCCTCGCTCGACCGGTGCCTGGGCGCGCTCGGCCGGGACTATCCGGTGCTCGTCGTCGACGACGGTTCCCGGGCACCCCAGCCGATCGCCATGGTGGCCGCGGCGCACGGCGCGACGCTGCTCCGGCGCGACCGCTGCGGCGGTCCCGGAGCGGCCCGCGACACGGGTCTGTCCCGCGTGGACAGCGAGCTCGTGGTGCTGGTCGACAGCGACTGCGCGCCACCGCCCGGCTGGATCCGGCGGCTGGCCGCCCACCTGGCCGACCCGCTGGTGGCGGTGGCCGCGCCACGGGTGGTGGCACAGCCTCGCCCCCTGCCACCGGGCAGCCGCCTGACGGCACTGCAGCGATACCACGCCGCCGCGGGCAGCCTCGACCTCGGCTGGTACGAGGCCCAGGTGGTCCCGCGCACCCCCGTCGCGTACGTGCCGACGGCCGCGCTGGTGCTGCGCCGCGCCGCGCTGGCCGAGGTCGCCCGCGACGGCGCGGTGTTCGACCCCGCGCTGCGCTACGGCGAGGACGTCGACCTGGTGTGGCGGCTGCACGCGGCCGGGTGGCGCATCCGCTACGACCCGTCGGTGCGCGTGCCGCACCGGCAGCCGCGCAGCTGGGCCGAGCTGCTGTCCCGCCGCTTCCGCTACGGCACCTCCGCACCGGACCTGGCGGTACGCCACCCCGGCGCCGTTCCGCCGCTGGTCGTGGACCCGCTGCCGGTGGCCGCCGTGGCGGCCCTGCTGCTGCGCCGACCGGCGCTGGCCGTGGCCGCCGTGGCCGCCGCCGTGGTCCGCGCCGACCGGGCCCGGCGACGCGGCCAGGTCGCGCCCGGTGGTGTGGTCGGCGCGGTCAGCCGCGGCCTGGGCCAGACCTGGCTCGGGCTGGGCCGCTACGGCGCCCAGTTCGCCGTGCCCGCGCTGGTCGCGGCCCTGCTCGCGGGGGGACGCGGGCGCGGCCGCCAGTTGGCTCGCACCACCGCCGCGGCCCTGCTCGTCGCGCCGGGCCTGCACGCCTGGGCGACCCGTTCCTCGTCCCTGGACCCGGCACGCCACACGCTGGCGGCACTGGCCGACAGCGCCGCCTACGGCGCCGGGGTGTGGCACGCCAGCGTGCGCCGACGCACCCCCGCCGCCCTGATCCCCGCGCTGCGCCGGTCGGCGCGGGCCCGAACGACGCGACGCTAGGAGGCACGCCATGGGCAGTGGATGGTTCGAGACGGTCGCGGAGGCCCAGCGGCGGGCCCGCCGCCGCCTGCCCCCCTCGGTGTACGGCGCACTGCTGGCCGGGGCCGAGAAGGGGCTGACCGTACAGGACAACCTCGCCGCCTTCGACGAACTGGGCTTCGCCCCGCACGTGGTGGGGCACTCGCCCAAGCGCGACCTGGCCACGACGGTGCTCGGGGTGCCGCTGGCGCTGCCGGTGCTCATCTCCCCCACCGGGGTGCAGGCGGTGCACCCCGACGGGGAGGTGGCGGTGGCCCGCGCGGCCGCCGCGCGCGGCACCGCGATCGGCCTCAGTTCGTTCGCGAGCAAGCCGGTCGAGGCGGTGGTGGCCGCCAACCCGAAGACGTTCTTCCAGCTGTACTGGATCGGCAGCCGCAAACACATGGCGGCCCGGATGGAACGGGCCCGCGCGGCCGGGGCGGTGGGGCTCATCGTCACCACCGACTGGTCGTTCTCGCACAGCCGCGACTGGGGCAGCCCACGCATCCCGCAGCGCGTCACGGCACGTGAGATGGTGCGGTTCGCCCCCCAGGCGCTGACGCATCCGCGCTGGCTGCGCGGTTTCCTGCGACCGGGGCGGCTGCCCGACCTGACCGTGCCGAACATGGCCGACGAGGGCCAGCCCGCGCCTACCTTCTTCGGCGCGTACGGCGCCTGGCTGGGCACGTCCCCGCCCAGCTGGGACGACATCGCCTGGCTGCGGCGCGAGTGGGGTGGTCCGTTCCTGCTCAAGGGGGTCACCCGGGTCGACGACGCCCGGCGGGCGGTGGACGCGGGCGTGTCGGCGATCTCGGTCTCCAATCACGGCGGCAACAACCTGGACGGCACCCCGGCCGCGATCCGCTGCCTGCCCGCGATCGCCGAGACGGTCGGCGGCCAGATCGAGGTGCTGCTCGACGGCGGGGTGCGGCGCGGTGGCGACGTGGTGAAGGCGCTGGCGCTCGGCGCCCGCGCCGTCATGATCGGTCGGGCGTACCTGTGGGGGCTGGCCGCCAACGGGCAGCGCGGGGTGGAGAACGTGCTGGACCTGATGCGGGCGGGCATCGACTCGGCCCTGCTCGGGCTGGGCCGTGCGAGCGTCGCCGAGCTGGTTCCGGAGGATCTCGTCATCCCGCCCGGCTTCACCCGGCGGCTCGGCGCGTCGACGGACTGACCGCGCGGTGGCGGTGGTGATCCCGGACGGCGTACGCCGGACCGCGTTGGAGCGCGGCGAGGCCGGGCGGGCCTGGCTGGCGGGCCTACCCGAACGGCTCGACCGGCTGCGGGACCGGTGGGCGCTGTCCTTCGACGAGGTGTACGGCAACGGCACCGCCGCCCTGGTGCTGCGGGTCCGTACCGCCGACCGCCCGGCGGTCCTGAAACTCGCCGCGCCGGGCACCGGCTTCGGCCGCCAACTGCGCACCCTCGCCGCCGCCCGGGGTCGCGGCTACGTCCGCCTGCACGCCTACGACCTGTCCGAACACGCGGCCCTGCTGGAACCGCTCGGATCCGCGCTCGCGGCGACACGGCTGCCGGTGCCGCGCCGGCTCGACGTGCTGGCCGAGACCCTGCACGAGGCGTGGCAGGTCCCGGTCCGGGCCGAGCCTGGACCGGGCAAGGCCGAACAGCTGTCGCACCTGCTCCAGAGCCTGTGGGCGCGGCTGGGTGAGCCGTGCTCGCCCGAGCTGATCGCCGAAGCGCTGTCCGCCGCGGCCGACCGGGCGGCCGCGCACCGGCCGGAGGGCAGCGTGGTGTGCCACGGCGACCCGCACCCCGGCAATGCGCTGGCCGTCGCGTCGCCCCGCCCCGGGGCGCACACCGGGTACGTACTGGTCGATCCCGCCGGTGTCGTCGCCGAACCCGCGTACGACCTCGGTGTCGCCGTCGCCCGAACGGACCCGCACCGGGTCCTGGCCGCGCCCGCCCCGGCCGACCTGGTCCGCGCCGACTGCGCCCGGCTGGCCGCGAGCTGCGGGGTCGACCCGGAGGCGGTCTGGGCGTGGGCGCGCACCGAACGGGTCGCCTCCGGCCTCTACCTGCTGCGGTTCGGGCACCCCGCGCTGGGCCGGGCCTACCTGGCCGCGGCCGAGGCGGTGCGGCGGGACCGGCGTCCGGCGTCCCGGCCGGTCACCGCCAGGCGAACGTGAGCACGGCGATGCCGTCGAGGATCCGATCGAGCCCGAAGACGAACTCGTCGTCGAGGCCGTCGGACTGGTCCAGCACCCCGGTCGCGACGACCTGGCTCAGCGAGGGGAAACGGACCGGGTCGACCAGCAGCCGCAGCATCCGGCCGTACCCGGCCATCGGGTCCTCCGCCGTGGTCTCGGCCTCGCCGAGGACCCCGGCCTGCAGGTCCACCCCCAGCGACGCCTCGTTGCGGACGTACCCGCTCAGCAGCAGGATCACCGACATCTGCTGCGCCGGGGTGAGCCCGGTGTCGGTC
This sequence comes from Catellatospora tritici, assembly GCF_019083965.1. Taxonomy (GTDB): domain Bacteria; phylum Actinomycetota; class Actinomycetes; order Mycobacteriales; family Micromonosporaceae; genus Catellatospora; species Catellatospora tritici. The sequence continues at coordinate 85,757 of NZ_JAHRCY010000021.1, read as the reverse complement.
AGGTAGCGCAGCCCGGCGTCCAGCCAGCCGAGCTGGTTCGGCGTGGCCGGCGGTCCGCTGATCGGCACCCGCAGCACCCACGGATTGCGCTGGTAGCTCGCCCGCACCCCCCAGGACCAGCGGGCCAGTCCGGCGCGCCAGTCCAACTCGGGATCGTGCTGCGGCGGGGCGCCGATGGCCGCGTCGACCATGAGTTCCAGCAGTTCGTCCTTGGCGCGTACGTACCGGTAGAGAGCCATGGTCGACACGCCCGCCTCGGTGGCGACCCGGTTCATCGACACCGCGCCGATGCCGTCGGCCTTGGCCACCCGGATGCCCGCCGCCACGACCAGATCGAGGCTGAGCGCCGGTTTCGGTCCCTTGCCCGGCCGCTCCCGCAGACCCCAGGCGGCGGCGATGTTCGGCGGTAGTGCGCTGACGTCCATGCTCGCGGCCTGACTGTGCGTTCGGTCGACAGATAGACCGCTATTTTAGTGCGGCGAGCTCCGGCGGCACAGCGCGGGCGCGGCCGACAGCGCGTCAGAGTCGTCCTTTCTCGACTTTCCGCGCGGCCGCCCGGAAGCCCTCGTTCTCCAGGGTGATCGAGCGGCGGATCAGTCCGCCGAACAGGAGCCGGAACAGCCCGGCGCCGCGCCCGACGCCTCCTACTGGCTGTTCCTGCGGATGTGGACGCACTGGGCCACGACGCGGCCCCGCTCAATTTGCCGGGCAATCGGGCACAACAGTGATCAAGATACGCCCGGTCGCCTGGCAACTTGCGCGATCTTGGATGTTCCGCGCGGTCCATGCAACCCGCGCGGGGGTCGGCTGCATGGAGGAGGCATGAGCATGTGCCATGAACGGGTCGGGCGGGAGAACGCATGACCGACACGGGATTCCGCGAGTACGCCGCCGACCGGCGGGCCGCCCTGCGCCGCACCGCGTACCTGCTGTGCGGGGACTGGCATCTCGCCGACGACCTGGTGCAGGACGCGCTGGCCGGACTGTTCGTGCGCTGGCGGCGAGTGCGCGCCGGTGGCGACGTCGACCCGTACGTGCGCCGCATGCTCGTCAACGGATACCTGGCCACGCACCGGCGCGGCTGGCGGCGCGAGGTCGCCGTCGCCGACCTGCCGGAGACCGCTGTGGCCGGGCCCGCTGACGACGGCACCCGCGACGTGCTGCTGCGTGCGCTGGCGCAACTGCACCCGTCGCAGCGCGCGGTAGTGGTCCTGCGCTACTGGGAGGACCTGTCGGTCGAGCAGACCGCGGCGGCCCTGGGGTGCAGCGAAGGCAACGTCAAGAGCCAGGCCGCCCGTGGCCTGGTGCACCTACGCGCGGCGCTGGCACGCTCCGGCGCCCTGGAAGGAGATCGCGCATGACAGACCACGAGGACGAGGTGCGTGCCGCGTTGGCCGCGCTCGTCGCCGACGAACCCGACCTGCCCGGCGGCACCGCCGACATCGAGCAGCGCGGCATCCGCCGCCGCAACCGCCGCTTCGCCACGATCGGCGCACTGGTGGCGGTGCCGCTGCTGGCCGGTGCGGTGGCCGTGGCGGCTTGGCCGACCTCGACCCCGGCGCCGCGGCCGCTGGCCCAGCCTTCGGCGTCTCCGCAGTTGGCGGACCCGAACGCCGGATCGCAGCTGGCGACCGGCTTCCCGCTGGGCAGCGCCGTCGACGCGGTGTCCGAGGCGCTGCCCGCCGGAGTGTCGCTGGCGGAGCTGCCGATGGACCTGGGCTGGCAGGCCGACGGATCGCTGACCCTCCCGCTGGCCGCCGGCGGCGAGCTCACCCTGACCGTCGCCGACGGCACCTGCTCGGTCAGCGCACCGGGCCTGAACGCCGCTCAGGGCAGGACGGCAGCCGACGCGGTGTGCGCGGCGTGGCGGGCGGCCGGTTCCCCGCCGGTGGCGCCGGTCGGCCCGGCCCCGGCGGAGCAGCCTGAGCTGGCCGCCCAGTAGCAGCCGTACGGCTGTGAGACGTCCCGCCAGGCGCCGGCGGGCCGTCCCAGCGACGCGGCGGGAGCTGCCCGGCCACAGCTCACGCCAGGCGGCCGGTCCAGAACATCCGCCAGAGCGTACGGGGCAGCCGGCGCCAGCCGGCGGCCTTGACGGCCGCCTTCGCGGCGACCCCGGCCAGGGCAAGTCCGACGAAACCGATGAGCACCTGGACGACCCAGACCGACAGCCGGAACTCCTCGGCGGTGCCCCCGCTCAACCCAGTCGTCCAGATGACGACCTGCGCGATCGGCAGCCAGGAGAGGATCACCAGTCCAATCCCGGCGCGCAGCCGCACGACCGTCCGGTCCGCCGAGCCGGACACGCTCCGATCGTAGACAGCAGCGCTGGACGACACGACGAAATCAGATAAGTCGCACCCGCTCCCAATGGCCGAACCGGTCGCGCCCGTCGAGGTAGCGCGGCGCGGACCGCCCCAACAGCAGCAGCGCGGCCACAGCCACGATGCTTCGATCAGGCACCCTCGACTCTCGCATCACCCAAACTCACAAAGAAGTCTCGTCCGTCGAATACGGTCTGTCGCGGCTTCAGGAAGACCCTCAGGCGGATGACTCCACTGACATTGATGTTCACCTTGACGGGGTGGGTCAGCGATACGGTCACCGCCTTCAGGGTTCGGTCGTCGCCGTAAAATGTCAGGTCCACCTTGATTCCGCGAGCATTCTCAGAGTCATCCACCCCCACCATGGCGATCAGCCTGCTACCTTTGCCGCCGAGATTGAACTCCGCGTCAGAGCCATCCAGCCGCGAATATCCGGTATTGATGACAAAGCTGGTTGGATATTCGACTCCGGACAAGGTAACGGCCGCCCGACCTCCACAGCAGCCACCGACGATTGGCAGGTCCGCCAGGTAGGCGCCACCGGTGGCGGAAGCAGGAGGGCTGGGCTCGGTGTCGGAGGGACGCCCGGCCGGAACAGACTGATTCGGACTCACGCCTGCCGTTTCGCTCACGCCGGAAGGAGCGTTGTCGCCATCCCCGAACCGAAAGGGGGATATGCATAACGTAACGAGGGCGGCAATCCCGGCCACGACAGTCCAGAACGCGACCGACCGTTGTCCGAGCCAGCCGCCGTTGTCATCCGCGTTGAACATTGACCACCTCCCCGGATCACGCCCTCGTTGTCGCGCAGCCACCAGCACGCGAGTTCATTCCACGGCAGAATACCGACACGTGCGCGACTGGCGCGAGGTCAACCTTTCGGCTCGTCCAGGCGCGTCACCGCAATACATGTGCAGGACACTTTGTACGTCAGGAGCTCATTTCGCGTACGGAAGAGAAGGGCCGACAAGGCATTCGTCCGGTGCCACCCGACATGGCCACACGTCTGGTCGGCCGCAGAGTCTCCGCCGCCGGTCGGCCAGGCGACACAGCAGCGAGAGATGCGGTTACCGTCATCGATGCCACGTGGTACGCACCAGCAAGGTTCGATGCACCTCAGACCGCCTCCTCGTGCAGGACACTGCTGACGCCGCGAAGTTGCGCTACATATGCCCTGCCGATGAGGGCCGACGGCATCATGCCCAGCAGTATCCGTACCGGTGCGGGAATGGGTTTGTTGGTCCGCTCGCTGACGGCGCGCCGCGACACCTTGCGCACCCGGCGCGTGCGCAGCGCCTCGTATCGCCGCAGCGCACCCGCCACGTCGGCGGGATCGGCGCGTAGCGCGCGGCTGAGCAGCCACGCGTCTTCGAGTGCCTGGTTGGCGCCCTGCGCCTGGGTGGGCGGGAAGGCGTGCGCGGCGTCGCCGAGCAGCGTCGCGCCGCCGCTGCCCCACCGATCCGGGATGCGGTGTGTGACGTGCCGGAACGGTTCCACGTCCTCGTCTCGCAGCTGCGCCAGCAGACGGTCGACCAGCGGGCCGTATCCGGCGAACCGCGCGGCGAGCGCGGCGGCGGGCGTGCCTTCCAGCGGCCGTCGCACGTCGAACCACCACATGAGCAGCCCGTCACCCGACGGCAGCAGCCCGACCAACCCGGCGTCGCCGACGACGCAGACACCCGTGGTGCCGCCGACCAGCTCCGGCAACACCGGCGTCAGCCCCTGCCAGGTGGTCCACTCGTTCTCGGCGGCGGGTGCCGGGTCCAGGACCGCCCGGCGTACGGCGGACCGGTGGCCGTCCGCGCCCACCACGACATCGGCCTCGTATCGAGCGCCGGTCGCCTCGACCGCGACCACACCATCGGGGTGGACCTCGACGTCGACGATCTCCCGCGAGAACTCCACCGGCACGCCCCGGGCCAGATGTTCGACGAGTCGGTCACGCGGCACCGACGTCACCGGGAATCCGGTCTTCCCGGCGAGCACGGTCAGGTCGGCGGTGACCATCGTCCGGCCGTCGGCGGTGTCGAACCGCAGCGCGTCCAACCGTCCGCCGAAGCCGGCGAGCGGCGCGCCGAGTCCGGCCAGCGCGGCCGCTCCGTTGCTGAAGATCGTCACGGCGGCACCGCCGGTCCGCAGCCGCGAGGCCTGCTCGAAGACCCGGACCTCGTGCCTGGACCCGGCGAGCCCCCGAGCCAGGGCCAACCCGCCCACCCCACCCCCGACGATCAGCACCTTCATGACAACCCCGTTCCACTACGTTCGTTGTACAACGGATGGTGCCACACGGGGGACGCAAGGGTGCCCCGAGGGGCCACCCACGCCACCCACGCCACCCACGCCACACACCCCCACGCCGCGCGCGCCGCGCGCGACCCCGGGCATGATCGGGCTGCGGTTTCGGGGAAACTGCACGAATCTTGGGCCGAATTCCAGCACTTTCCCTGAAACTGCAGCCGCTTTCCTGAACTTGCAGCCGCAATCAGGGCGTACGCACGCCCCCACCGGGCGCGCCGTGTCAGGAGGCGGTTTCGACCGGCCTGTCGTCGGTGACGCCCAGACGGCGGCCCACCGCGGCCGCGTCCGGGTGGCCCAGTTCCCGCAGGATCCGCCAAGCGGCGGTCCAGCTCTCGCGCGCCCGCTCGGGCTGGGCGAGCCGGTCGTGCACGTCCCCGATCCGCAGGTGCGACAACGCCTGGTTGTACCGGTCCCCCAGCTGCTCGAACAGCCGCAGCGCGGCCTCGTAGGCGCCCGCCGCCCGCACCGGGTCCTGCAACCCGAGGTAGGCCAGCCCGATGCTGTCGAGCGTGTCGGCTTCCCCGGACCGGTGGTTGATCTGGCGGTGCTGGCTCAGCGCCTGCTCGCAGTACCGCAGCGCCTTGTGGTGGTCGCCCAAGTTGGCGTGGCTCCAGCCGATGGCGTTGAGCGACAGCGCCTTCCCGGCGACGTGCTCGGTCTGTTCGAACAGCGAGAACGCCTGGTGCGCGTGCGTGAGGGCCAGCTCGTAGGCGCCCGCGTTCTCATGGCAGACGTTGATGTTCAGGTGGGTCCAGGCTCGCCCGACCGGGTCCCGGTGCGCCTCGTAGATGCCCAGCGCCGTGGTGAGGTGCCGGAACGAGGCCGCCCGGTCGCCCAGGCGGGCCCGCACCCGCGACAGGCCCCGGTGGCAGCGCGCCTGGGCCGGTTCGTCGCCGAGCCGGACCGCGGCGTCCAGGGCGAGGGTCTGGCTCTCCATCCAGTGGTGCCAGTGGCCCTGTCGCTCGAAGAAGTTGCCCAGGCACCAGGCCAGCTGCCACAGGTGCCGGTCCTGGCCGGCGGACTCGCAGAGCCTGGTCACGGCCAGCGCGGCGGCATGGTTGGCGGTGAACCACGCCAGCGCCTCGTCATGGTCGCGCGCCTGGAACGGGTGCGCGTCCGGCGAGCAGTGCTCGGGCGCGGCCCGGTCCCGGTGCGGGTCGAGCAGCGAGTCGCACCGGTACGCCGAGCCGAGGAAGTGGTCGAGCAGCCGTTCGACGGCCCGCGCCTGGGCAGCGGCGCCGGGCTCGGTCTCGGCGGACCCGCGGGCCAGGTCGGCGGCGTACGCGTGGAGCAGGTCGTGGATCGAGTAGCGGTCCTCGGCGTCCTCGGCGACGAGGTGGGCGCGTTCGAGTTCGCCGAGCAGAGCGCGGGCCCGGGCCGGGTCGGTGCCGGACAGGGCCGCGGCCGACAGCGTGGTGACGACCGGGCCCGGGTGCAGGCCGAGCAGCCGGAACAGTTCGGCGGCCGGAGCCGACAGGGCCTGATACGACCACGAGAACACGGCCCGCATGTCGGTCGCCCGGTCCTCGCTGGACAGCGCGTCGAGCGGGCTCGGGGAGGCCGCCAGCTCCTCGGCGAGCCTGGTCAGTGTGACGTTGGGCCGCGCCACCGCCCGCGCGGCGACCAGGGCCAGGGCCAGCGGAAGCCCGGCGCACCGGTGCACGATGTCGACGGCGGCGTCGGGTTCGGCGGCCACCCGCCCCGGGCCGATGCGACGGCTGAGCAGTTCGAGGGCGTCCGGTGGCGCCATCAGCCCCAGCGTCATCGGTACGGCGCCTTCGACGGTCACCAGCCCGCCCAGCTGCGTACGGCTGGTGACGACGACCAGGCAGCCACGGGTGCCGGGCAGCAGCGGCCGCACCTGGGCGGCGTCGCGGGCGTTGTCCAGCACGATCAGCATGCGCCGGGTGGCCAGCAGGCTGCGGTAGAGCCCGGTCTTGGCCGCAAGCGTCGTCGGCATCTGGCCGGGCGCCACGTGCAACGCCTCGAGGAATCCGCAGATCACCTCGTCGGGGCTGGCGGCCTGCCCGTTGGGGTCGAAGCCACGCAGGTTCGTGTAGAGGGCACCGTCGGGGTAGCGGTCGGCCAGCGAGTGGGCCCAGTGCACGGCCAGCGTCGTCTTGCCGACCCCGGGACTGCCCGCGATCGCCGAGATCACCACGGCGCTGGTGTCCTCGGCCAGCAGGGCGTCGAGCTCGGCCAGTTCGGCGGCGCGGGCGGCGAACACGCGGGTGGCGGGCGGCAGCTGGGCCGGAACCACCGGCGGGGCTGAGCTGATCGGCGGATCGTCGTCGCGGCGATGCAGCAGCGACACGTACAGGCTGGACAGGTTGCTGCCGGGGTCCAGTCCCAGCTCGTCGGCCAGGTGTCGGCGGACGGTCTCGTAGACGGACAGCGCGCTCGCGGCGTCGCCGCACTGGTGGTACGCGCGGATCAGCGCGGCGGCGAGCCGCTCCCGGGCCGGATGTCGGCGCACGAGTTCCGGCAGGTAGGACAGGGTGTGCTCGACGTGGCCGAGTTCCAGCCCGGTCTCGGCCAGCAGTTCGTGCGCCAGCAGGAACCGCTGCCGTAGGCTCGCGTCGAGCACCTCGCGCAGCCGGTCGTCGGCGGTGCCCGCCATCAGCTCGCCGCCCCACAGCTCCAGTGCCTGTGTGAGCAGCGTGAACCGCGGTGCCGCCGCGGGTTCGTCGATCGCCTGGCTGAGCAGTCCCGTGAACCGGTGGACGTCGACATCGGACGGGCACACCTGCATGAGATAGCCGGAGTCCCTGGTCACGATGGACACGCCGCATCGGGCGAGTCGGCCGCGCAGCCGGGCGACGTACGTGTGCAGCGTGGGCCGGGCCGAGGCGGGCGGCTCCTCCGGCCACAGCAGGCGCAGGAGTCGTTCGGTGCTGATGGACCGTCCGGCCTCGATCGCCAGGATGCCGACCAGGCAGCGCTCGTGTCGTTTGCCGAGCGCGACGTCCACACCGTCGTGGCTCACCGCGACGGTTCCGAGGAGCCGGATATCCAGCACGCCGACCTCCGCCGCGATTTGTAGCAATTCGTGATCCTACCGACGGTGGCGGACCGGGGGCAAGGTTGTGGCAAGGATCGGCTGGCAGACTCGGCTGCGCGTGCGGAGACAGCCAGACGGGGGCGGTCGATGAGGTATCGGGTGCTAACCACATCTTCCGCATCGTCCGGCGACTGAGCCGGTTGTGGCGTCCGCACCGCGGCACCGCGCCATCCGCGCGGCGTCGCCGTCGCGGGGGAACTGTCCGGTACTCATCGATCGACCAATCGTTACGGTCGCGGCCCTGCCGCGCCGGTCCGGCCCCACACGAGCAGGCGGACGTCCCAGACCCAGTCCTCGCCGCCGCAGTACTGGGGCGTGACGCCCAGCAGCCTGGTGACCGCGCCGCGCAGCCGACCGGACCGCTGGGTCGGCCCCATCACCAGGGCGTCGACCTGCCAGTGGCGCAGGTCGGCCACGGCCAGCGCCCGTTGCTGCGCGGTGATGGGCGGCACGTGGCCGGTGCGGCGGATCCCGTACAGCCAGGCGTCGAAGAACCTGGACGGTGGGCTGGACACGCCCCGCCCCTGCTCGCCTCCCGGCCCGAGGAAGTATCCGCTGGTCATGCGGTACTTGAGTCCACCCTCGGCCAGCCAGCCCATGGGCTCGGGCACGGTCACCCGCGTCGGCGGGATGAACATGATGGCGTGTCCGGGTTCGACATGCGCGTCCAGGACGCCGTTGACCAGCACCGCGGGCGTGCGGTGGCGGGGCAGCGCCTCCAGCGGGGTCGGCACCGTCGGCAGCAGCGCCACCGCGTACGCGGTCAGCAGCGCGACGGCCGCCGGACGCGGCGCCGTCCGCAGGGCCCGGTCCGCGCCGAGCGCCAGCAGCACCCCGAGCACCGCGATGGTCACCAGTGCCAGCCGCGCGGGCACGACCGAGTCCAGGATCGGCAGCCGTGCCGCGGCCTGCCAGGGCCCGGCCAGCAGCGGTCGATCCCACCAGCTGATCGAGGTGCCGCAGGACAGCACCCCGAACACGACCGCCACGGCGGCCAGCGCGAGCACGATCCGGTCGCGGCGCGACCACCACACCAGCCCGGCCAGCAAAAGCACCAGCGGCAGCCCGAAGTAGGTGGTCTCCTCGGTCTGGTTCGGCGCGGGCGCCGGGGTGGCCAGGTGATCGGGCAGCACCGCGCTGGCCAGCGACTGGGTCGAGTAGGTGAGCAGCGACCCGAGGTCGTTGCCGTAGGTCGGGATGTGGGTGCCCAGGCCGTGGTAGGCCTGCGGCCCGGCGAACTGCCACCACAGCGGGTAGGCCAGCGCGACACCGGCGAGCAGCGCGGTCACGGCCAGCGCGGCGACCAGTGGCCGGGCCTGGCGGCGCAGCTCGGGCCGCATGGCGGCGGCCAGACCGGTGAACAACGCGAGCGCGACCGCGGTGAACAGCAGGAGTTCCTCGTTGATGAACGCCTGCCAGACCACGAGCAACGCCAGGGCCGCGCCGTCGCGCCAGGGCCGTCGGCGGCTCGCGGCCCGGATCACCTGCCAGACGATGAGGGGTACGAGGAACTGCCCGACGATGTTCGGATGGGCGTTGCCGTGCGACACCATGCCCGGGGCGAACGCGCACCAGGCCGCCCCGACCAGTGCCGCGGCGGGGGTGGTGACCACGACCCGGGACAGCAGCGCGTACCAGGCGGCGCCGGTGAGCGCGAACATGAGGCCGAGCAGCACCAGGAACGTGGCGTGCGGACCGATGGTCATGGTCAGCGGGGACAGTGGCAGCGACAGGCCGAGCACCGAGGTGTTGGCCATCGTGTTCACACCGTCGGGAAAGTTCATCGCCGTGGTGTGGAACGGGTTGCGCCCCTCGCGCACGACGGCGGCGCCGTGGGCGAGGAAGAACTCGAACTGGTGCTGGTCGCCGAAGTTGACGTTCATCGTGCCGGCGACGTCGCGGCACAGGTTCCAGACCACGGTCAACGCGCCGAGCGCCATCACCACGGCAGCGGCGGCATCCCATCGCCGGCGGCGACCACGGTCCCCTGCGGCGGACGGATGCTCGGATGGGGCAGCGGTCACGAGCCGCCAGCATACCGGCGCCTACGGTACAAATGGTGCAACCGCGCGCGGGCGATCCCAGCCTTCCGGGCGTTGCGGCAGCGGCCACGTCGCGTCGGGACGGAAGTCGCACCAGGTGCCGTCGAACGGGAACGCACCCGCCTGCGCGACCTCGATCAGGCGCTGCCCGTCGGCCCGGATCGCCGCCGCCCCGGCCGCGTCCCAGTAGTGCCGGTGTCCCGTCCTGGCCGCCAGCTCCGCCTCGTCCTTCCAGCGCCAGCTCCGATCGGGATCCACCAGCACGTCCAGCGCGTTGTCGGCGAAGTCGACGCCGCTGACGTCGCCGTCGCGCCAGCGGACGAACGGGTCCTCCAGGTTGCCGTACCAGTTGACGAACCGTCCGTCGCGGAAGAACCACCACACCGACCAGGGCTCGCCGGGGCGCTGCCACATCAGCAGGTCAGTGCCGGTCCAGGTGAGCGGACGCAGCACGGCGTCCGGGCCGAGCTCCTCGACCGTGCCGTCGTGATGGGTACGACCGTCCTCGGTCATGATCCGCCAGTACGTCGCGCCGGCGGGCAGCCACAGCAGCAGGCCCCGCGCACCGTCCTCGATCACGCGGGTCGCCTGCAGGAACGTAATCTGCCCGCCACGCCAGCAGCGGCGCAGCACGGTCTGTCCGGGTACGAAGTACACGGGTCGAGACCATATACGCAACCCGACCGTACCGCTGCGACAGACAGCCTGACCTGCGGGGTTACCGCATACCGGGATGAGGTCTGTGACGGCGATCCCACGGGACAGCGGCGGCGGGTGCGGTGGTGTTAATTTGACCCGCCCGAAAATCCGCCCGTACCGGGAACGATCGACGATGCTGGCTCTGCTGCACACCTCCCAGGTCCACGTGCCGACCTTCGACCGCCTCCGTGACGAGGTGGCGCCGTCGCGCACGCTGTACCACATCGTGGCCGAGCACCTGCTCGACGAGGCTCGGCGCAACGGCACCGCGTCCGTCGCCGCGCAGGTCACCCGGGAGGTCGAGCGGGCCGCCGAGATCGGCGCGCGAGCGCTGCTGTGCACCTGCTCCACCATCGGCGGGCTCGCCGAGCAGGCCGCCGATCAGGCGGGCATCCCGGTGCTGCGGGTCGACCGGCCGATGGCCGCCGCGGCCGTCGCGACGGGCGCCCGGATCACCGTGCTGGCGGCGCTGACCAGCACACTCGTGCCGACCACGCAGCTGATCGAGGAGGAGGCCGCGCGGGCGGGCCGGAGCGTGTCCGTGTCCGCGCGGGCGATCCCCGGAGCCTGGGACCTCTTCGAAGCCGGTGCCGTCACCGGCTATCTGGACCTGGTGGTCGAGGCGCTGACCGAGGTCACCGACGCCGACGTGATCGTCCTGGCCCAGGCCTCGATGGCGCCCGCCGCCAAGCAGGCGGCGGTCTCGATCCCGGTCGTATCCTCGCCGCGCCTGGGCCTGCGCGCCGCCATCGCGCTCTGACCCGAGCCACTCGGAAGACGCGTTCGAGGGCGCGGTGGATCCTGCCGAAGCGGGTGACGCCAGGTTCGCCGAGTTCTTCCCGTCCCGAGGCGCCGAGACTGCCCGGCCCGCCGGCGCTAGGCTGTGGCGATGCCGGAGCCGAGGTGCGGGGGATCCTGATGGCTGACGCCGACGACGTACGCCGACTGGCGCTGGCTCTGCCGCACGTGGTCGAGATCGACAGCGAGGGCTTCGACTTCCGGGTCGCGAACAAGGGCTTCGTCTGGTCCTACCCGGAGCGGACTCCGGGCAGTCCGCGCGTCATCCGGACCGACATCGCCGTCCTCTACGTCGGCGACGAGGCGGAGAAGCAGGCGCTGCTGCTCGGCGAGCCCGAACGCTTCTTCACCACGCCCGGCTACGACGGCCTGCCCCTGGTCATGCTTCGGCTGGCGAAGGTCGACGTCGACCGGCTGAGCGAACTTGTCCTCGACGCGTGGCGCATGCGGGCTCCCGATGAACTGACCGCCGATCTCGACGAGACCGACCTGCCCGGCTCCGGAGCGCGCTGATTCGTTCGCCAAGGGACGAATAGCGGGCGGGTCCAGCTCGCCATCCCTAGAGTGGCGAGATGACCTCGGAACCGACCGCCCTCGATGCGGTGCTTCGCGCTGCCGCCCAGGTTCGGGTGACCGCGCCCAGAGCACCCGGCGGCGATGTGCCGAAGGGCGGCCTGGTGTTGGCGGTGACCGAGCAGGCTGCTGTTCGTCGCCTGATCCAGGCCCTGGCCGTCGAGCAGACGACCGACGGGACCTGCATGTGCTTCGGCGACCTCTCCTTCAAGTTCTTCGATCAGGAGAATGACCTCGTCGCCACGGCCGGCTTCCACCATGCGAGCTTCCTGCACTGGTCCGGGTGGAAAGGCCTCGCCGTGCTGCGCGACGGCGTCGCGGCGCTGCGATGGCTCGCCGAGCAGGGGGTCGACGGTCCGTTGGCGGAGCACGAACGGCGCCGGCGCAGATACCGCGAGCAGCAGCTCGAGGAGCAGCGCTGGCGCGATGACGCACCCGTCGCGGTACGCGACCTCCTGGATGCCGCCTTGACCGCCAGCGGCACCACCGGAGCGATTCCCGCGGAGTTGACGCGGCTGGCGATCCAGCGTCTCGGCGAGGCACTGCCCGATCCGGTCGAACGGACGGCCGCGACATTGGCCTGGTACGGCTCCGGATCAGGGCGTTGCAGCGGCTACCCGGTGCACGAATCCCTGCCGGCGCCGGCACTCGCGCAGACACCGATCGCCCACATCATCGCAGCGCTGGAGACCTGCGGCATGGACGAGCGTGTCGTGGCCGGTGGCGTGCGGCACCTGTACGGCTCGGCGTCCCGCGATCATCAGGCCGAGGACGTCGCCACGGTCCCGCCCCGACTGCGGGAGCGTCTCCTCGCGGCGGCGAGGAAGTCCGGCGACGAAGACCGACTCCGCCGCGCGCAACGTTGGCTGAGCCCACGCCCGCAGTAGCGATGGTGCCCCGTCCTGGGCCGGTACCCGCACGAACTCGGTCTTCGACTTCGGCTGCGCGGCCGTGACGGCATACGCCTGGGGCGTACGCCGTCACGGCCGTTTCACACGTCAGCCAAAGATCTTGGCGATCTGCGCCCAGAGCTCGGTGAACCCGGACGCCCACTGCGACCCGTTGTCATCGGCGTGGACGGCGAATCCGCGAGCGTGCGGCGGGGCGGGCGGAGCCGGTTGCGTGGTCGCGGACGGCGCGGGCTGGAACGGCGGCAGCACGATCGGCGCCGCCGAAGGCGAACCGCTGGGCCGCGGCGACGGCGAGACCGGGCCAACCGGCCGCGGCGACGGCGAGACCGACCTACTCGGCCGCGGCGACGGCGAGACCGAGCTGCTGGGCCGCGGCGACGGGCCGCCCGGTCGGCCGGGTGCGGCCGACGTCGACGCCGACGGCGATGCCGAGCCACTGGGCAACGGCAGCGGACCGGCCGCCACCGGCGGCGCTGTCGACGCCGAGGGCGACGGGGCCGGCGAGGCCGAGGGCAACAGGGCGGGCGAGGCCGTGGGCGACGGGGCAGACGACGCCGAGGGCGAAGGCGAAGGCGCTTCGGCCGAAGCGGGGCAGGTGCGGCCCACGATGAAGCTGTCGGCCGTACCGGTGATCTCGGCGGTGGCGCCGACCAGGGTCAGCCCCTGCGGCAGCGCGGCCCATGCCTTGTCCGTGTTCGCGCGCAGCAGCGTGCCGCCGCCATCAGCGGGGATCGTCACGATGGTCGTGTCGCCCTCGGGGGTGCCGAACTCCGCCGTGACGTTGATGAACTCCCCGGTCTCGGCGTGTTCACCGGGCAGCTTGAACACCCAGACATCCTGGTCGACGTAGGGCCCGCCGCCGAAGTCCAGCTGGCAGGCGTGGCGCGGGAAGGCCGCGGCGGTGAAGCCAAGGCTCGCCGGGTCGACGCTGACCTTCGCCTTCGCCTCCGCCTGCGCAGCCTGTTGGCCGAAGGCCGTGCCCGCCACCAGGGCCGCCCCGAAGGTCAGCACCGCCACTCCGTAGGCGGTGAACGGTCGCGACTGCGACCGGGCGAGTCTCTTCGTGAGACGTTGCATGCGTACCTCCATCGAGTTCGACGCAACGCGGCACTACCCGCCCTATATGCCCCCTAAACAGGATAAATCGGAAATCTCCGGACTAATTTTTCGGCGCATTCACCGCTCGACGCAGGCAGGGTGAAGAAGGGCACCTTCTACCTCGCAAAGCGATAAGAAGGTGCCCTTCCTTACCTGTGGCGTGGGTTAGGTGAGTTGTTGGCCGCCGTCTATGTCGTAGGTGGCGCCGGTCAGCGCCGTGTTCACCATGAGGTGGACCGCCAGCGCGGCGACGTCGGCCGGGCCGACGACTCGGCCGATCGGCAGTGTGGTGCGCAGCTGTTCGCGACGTTTCTCAAGCTCGTCGCCGAGCAGTCGCGCCGACAGCGGTGTGTCGACGAACCCGGCGGCGATGAGGTTGACCCGGATCGGCGCGAGTTCGAGCGCGAGATTCGCCACGAGCGGGGGCAACGCGGCGGTCATCGCCCCGGACACGACCTGGCCGAGGCCGGGTCTGCGGCCGCCGGTCCCGCCCATGAACAGCAGCGCCCCCGACGGCCGCATCCTGCCGACGACGGCACGGGCGAGGTGCAACGGCAGTAGCAGATGCTCGTCCACCAGACCCTGCACCCGGGTGAAGTCCAGGTCGGCCAGGCGCGCGTAGTAGTTGCCGCCGGCGGTCACCAGGACGTGGTCGACCGGGCCGGGCAGCTCGGCGAAGAACTCGCGCAGGCGTTCGGGATCGGTCGCGTCGAACGCGGCGGTGCTGACCGCGCCGATCTCGACGGCGGCCTGCCGCAGGTGCTCGGGGTCGCGGCCGACCAGCACGACGTCGGCGCCCTCGGCGCGGGCCAGCCGCGCGGTCTCGTACCCGATCCCGGCGCTGCCGCCGAGCACGACCACCGTCTGCCCCGGCAACCGCGGCCCGGATGGACCCGGCGAACCGGCTGTGCCGCTCATGAGTCGCTCCCGGCGCGCCTGTCCCGGCGCTGGGCCAGTTCTTCCTCGTCCACCAGGACGAGCATCGGCTTGCCCGGTTCGCACAGCATGGTGACGAGGAAGCGCAGCCGCGTGTCGTCACGGTTGTTGCCGTCCTGGTAGTGGATGACGTCGCCGCCGGGTTCCCAGAACGCCTCCCCGGTACGGATGACCCGCTCTGGCTCGCCCTCGAGCTCGAACAGCATCTCGCCTTCCAGTACGTAGCCGAAGGCCGGACCGGAGTGCCGGTGCGGGGGCGTGCCGGGGTCCCCCGGCGGGAACTCCACGATCACGGTCATCGCGTGTGCTCCCGCCGGGATGAACGGCGGCATCGCCTCCTGCAGGGTGGTGAGCGCGGTCTGCCACGCGTTCGAACTCGGCCTCTGCCGGTCAGTCGCGGCCATGGAAGGTACCTCCTCGTCGCCGAACACGGATATCAGGCGGCCGTCGGCCGGCGGCCGCAGATCCCGAGGGTGAGCAGGTCCGCCAGACCGAAGACCTGGTCGGCCGCGGGCAGGGTCGCCTCCCAGTCCGGTTCGAGGCTGAGATAGCTCGCCGGGTCGGCGCGCAGCAGGCCGATCAGCACCTCCGTGACGATGCGGCCGCCGACCGGGCCGAGCCGGTCGCCGCCGCCGCGGTGCTCGGCCTCTTTGAGGACGTAGAACCACAGCGGGGTGCCGTGCGGCCAGGGCTGGTCCAGCTCGTCGGCGGTCAGCGGCACCTCGCCGAGCAGCCGCGCGACGGCTTCGCCGCTGGGTAGTCCGGTGGTGCCGCCGCGTAGCAGGTCGCGTACGGCCAGGGACCGGTAGGCGGGCGTGTCGACCGCACCGGTGACCTGCTCGGGCAGGCCGATGAGGCTGGCGGCGAGCCGCCCGTCGAGGCGTTTGGCGCGCTGGGCCCTCGGGTGCCCGGGGACGTCGAAGACCTGGGTCAGGTCCAGGCGACGGTCGGGCGGCACCGGCCCGAACCCGACCAGGTCGGGAAAGAGCGGCACCGCCGGGCCGCCGTCGACCAGCCGGTAGGTGTGGCGGATCTGGCCGTGGCCGTAGCGGAAGGCCGCGTCGGCGAACTCCAGCGGGATGTACGCCTGCGGCGCCGTCGGCGCGAACCACCGTCCGCCCTCGGCGAGCACCTGCTCGACCAGGTCCGGCCCGACCAGGCGGGGCAGGAAGTCGTGGACCGCGATCCACTGGTAGTGCCAGGTGAGGGTGATGCGCGCCTTGTCGTACACGTCGGCTTCGCGCGCCCCCTCGGCGCGCAGCCGGTCGACGATGCGGTTGTGCGCGTGCAGCAGGGCCACGTGCAGGGTGAGGGCGAACAGGTGCGAGTCGTTGCGCGGGTCGCCGATCAGGGCGACGCCCTGGGTGTTGCGCGGCACGTCGGCGCCGTCCGGGCCGAGCAGGAACTTCGCCGGATCACGCAGGTCGAACAGGTACGGCGAGCCGATCGGGCCGTCGGAGTAGACCATCTCCAGGTTCAGCTTGGGGGCGCGGGCGTTGCGTAGCGCCTCGGGATCGACTTCACCGCCGATCGGCGAGCGGTCGGCGGTGATGTCGTGCGCGATCAGCTGTCCGAAGAACGGCCAGCCCGCGGCCTCGGCGGCGTCGTCACCGCCGGGGCCGACGCGGTCCAGGAACGCGGCCGCGTCGCAGATTCCGCCGCTCTCCCCGGCCTTGGTCAGCAGCTGCGGGGAGGTCCCCAGGGGCGCCAGGTCCGCGAACATGCGTCCGTAGCGGGCGGCTCCGGTGGGCCGGTCGACCGCCCGCACCAGGCTGAGGCAGTGGTCGCGGGCGGCCACGCGGGCACCATGGGTGTACGCCGGGGCGCTGCTCACAGCCCCGAGCGTAGGCCCGTGCCCCTGCCGTTCCCGGCCCGTTGGACAAATCCCGGTCAGGCGGTGGTGTCACGGGCGGCAAGCCAGTCCGCGAGGCTGATCTTGCCCAGGCGCGCCTGGCCGAGCGGCACCAGCGACTCGTCGTCCAGCTCCGCGCCGAAGTAGCGCGCGTTCGGGTCGGTGACCACGTGGCGGCTGTCGTGCACGGCGGCCAGGTAGCGCCGTACGAATTCGTCCTGGCCCAGCTTCTCCGGTCCCGCGATGTCGACGCTGCCGTTGACGGGCGGCTCCTGGACCGCGCGGGCCAGCGCGGCGGCGACGTCGTCGGCGGCGATGGGCTGCATCGCCGCGGGCGGCAGTGCGATGGTGTCGCCCTGGGCGGCCGTGGCGGCGATGGCACCGGCGAACTCCAGGAACTGAGTGGCCCGGACGATCGTGTACGGCATCGGAGCCGCCTTGACCAGGTCTTCCTGTACCACCTTGGCGCGCATGTAGCCGCTGCCGGGATTGCGTTCGGCGTTGACGATCGACAGCACCACGTGGTGGCGTACGCCCGCGGCGGCTTCGGCGGCGAGCAGGTTGTGGCCGGAGGTCTGGAAGAACTCCAGCACCGCCTGGTCCTCGAAGTTCGGCGAGTTGGCCACGTCGACGACGACGTCGGCCCCCCGCACCGCCTCGGCCAGACCGGCTCCGGTGATGGTGTCGACGCCGGTGCTGGGCGAGGCGGCGACGACGTCGTGGCCGTCGGCCCGCAGCAGCCCGGCGAGCTTGGTGCCGATCAGGCCGGTGCCGCCGATGATGACGATCTTCATGGTCGAACCCTCCGCAAACTCGGACTTGCAATATCCGAGATATTACTCGGACCTTTTCTGTCCGAGTCAAGGATACCGAAGCCGGTCATGGCGGAGGTCACTTTCACCAACCAGCAGCCAGGCGGCCGGAACGCGATGGGCGTCAGCTCGGGGTGTCGTACGCCCCTCCGGGCCGCAGCAGGTACTTGGCACCCGCGTGCCCGCCCTCGGCCGCCGCGACGAACCACGGCTTGGTCGCCGCCACACCGTCCACCTAGTCGATCAGGCGGGCCAGGTCCCACTGGGCGTTGGTCAGCCCGGCCCCGGCCGCCACCCGCAGCCACCGGCGCACCTCGGCGTGTGACGGTCCCACGGGAGCGCCCGTCCATTCACGACAGCTATGGCCCATAGGTCACTGCGTGCGCGAATTTTTGCGCCTCGCCAAACTAACCCGGTCCCCCGGCATGGACGGCCTCGGTTACGCTGTCGCGATCATGCCCGCCCGACGAAGGGGACGTCATGTTCGGTCTGCGCCGCAAGAAGCCACTCGGTCCTGACTTCTCGCACGTCACCTCCGAGGCGGAGGCGGCCCGGCTGGCCGCCCAGGGCATGCTGGAGAAGCTGTTCCTGCTGCCGCTGGAGTTCGGCGGCCACGACATCCCGCAGAACTACGTGTTCGTCCCGGTCGGCGTCGGACAGATCAAGCAGCAGATCGACCTCGGCATCGTCCGGCAACTGGTGGCCGACGGCACCGTCACCCAGTACACGGCGACGCCCGAGTACGCCGGGGACAGTTTCATCCCGGTCGCGGTGGTCATCACCGCGCACACACCCGGCTCCTTCACCACGACGATCAATGTCTGGGGCGAGGCAATCCAGCGCGACTGACCCACATCGCCTCCGGTCGCGACGGTGCCCACCCATTCGGGCCCGTCGGCCTACTCAGCCGTAGTTGAGTAGCACGCCGCATGCGCCTGCCGAGCAGGTCTGAGAGGCTGCTCGGCATGAAACGGGGAGTGATCACGCTGGGCGTGGCGACCGCACTGCTGCTCGGCGGCTGCGCGTCGTCGCTGGCAGACCTGGCGGCCGAGGACGCGATCCAGAAGGCGGCCAGGATCGGTCGCGACATCCACGGCACGCGCAACGCCAACTGGACGGCCGAGCAGATCGGGCGCCGAGCGGCCGGACGCGAGGACATGACGCTGCTCGGGGTGGCGGGCAAGGACGTCTCGGGCGGGGTGACGCTCACCGTCAAGGTGAGCGGCACCGGCGCGAAGCAGAACATGTTCGGCGGCACCAGCGACTCGGCGACCTACGACTTCTGCTACACCATCAAGGTCATGCTGTACGACGCCGCCTACCCCGACCCCGTGGACTGCCCGGCCGGTCCGGCGGTCACCTACCCGCCGCTGCCTCCAGCGCCGGTGCTGCCGGATGTCGACGCCGTGGCCAAGGTGTTCGCCGGGGTGACCGACGAGGCGACCGCGCGGGCGGCGGTGGCGAAGCTCGCCCTCGAGCCACGCATCACGGTGGACGTGGTCGCGCGGGGCACCACGGTGGGTCTGGCGTTGCGGGCCGTCGACACCGAACGAGCCACGTTCGACTGCCGCCTCGCCCGCACCGACACCGGCCAGGGCGGCAAGCCCGAGGTCTGGCGGCCTGACTCGGTGTACCTCCAACCTGGCGAGATGAGCTGCACGGCCGCCGAGGCCGCCGGTGGCCTGGGCCAACGTCCACCCCACTGACACCAGACGTGAACAAGGGCCCCTTCTTCTACCCGAAGCGATAACAAGGGGCCCTTCCTTGCTTGTGACCGCTACCAGCGGTTGCGGGCTTCCTCGGCCCAGCCGACCAGCCCGTCGAGGCTGGTGCGGGTTCCGTCGTCGGTCGCGGCCCAGCCGGTGAAGTGGCCGAAGCACTGGTGGGTCTCGTTCGCGACGACGCCGAGGTTCGTCCGGGCGACCTTCTCGTGGAACGGATGGAATTCGACCTCGACCCGGTCGCCGCTGATCCGCCAGGGACGCAGCCAGTCGGACCGGTCGTAGCTCCACCGCAGTTCGGCACCGATCTTGTGTAGGCGGCCGTCGACGAACAGGGCGTTCTCGGTGCTCCCGGTGCCGTCGGTCCACTTGCCGCCGAGCTGGATCGCCCGGCCGGGGGCCGCTGCGGCGGCCCAGTTCCAGGTCATGGCGTACGGCCACTTGCCCCGGCCGTGGTCCAGCACCGCGAACGCGTCCGGGCCGCCGATCTCATGACTGCGCCCGTGCAGCTCCAATGTGCCGTGGACCGGACGGCCGACGTCCTTGACCGTGTACTGGAACCGCCTGCTGCTCCACGGCACGACCACGCCCAACGACTCGTGCCCTTCCGGCAGCGGCACCTCCAGGTTCAGCCGCACTCCGCGCCCGGTCGCGTGGATGGTGGTGCCGTCGGGGCGCTGCCCGATCCTGATCTCCAGCCCTCCGCCGCGTACCGACACGTCGCCCGCACCACCGCGCGGCGGCAGCACCACCGCGCGGGCCAGCGGCACCACCGCGTCGGTCGCGGTCTCCTCGCCGGTGGCCCGGTCCAGCACGTAGACGCTGTGCACACCGGCGTAGTCCAGCGAGGATGCGACCAGTCCGATGATGTGCGAGGGGGTCACGACGCCCCAGTACTCCCAGCGTTTGGCCCGGCCCCAGCCGCGCAGGTTGGCGGTGTGCAGCGGGCGGCGGGTCCAGCCGACCGCCGCCGGGTTGAGCCGACCGTCAGGCAGGCACAGGTCAACCGGCGAGGTCAGCTCGGGTTCGTGCGTCATCGGGGGAGGATAGCGCCGCGTCGACGACACGGAGCTGTCGGCGCAGCTCGGCGGCTGTTCGCGGCCCCGGGCGGACTGTCCGCGATGGAGGTCGCCGACGTCGCGGCACGCTGTGAGATAACTAACCGACCGGTCGTTCTTATTTATTGCTAGCCTGCCGACATGAACGCTGCGATCCTCCTCACCGGACGGCTGCTGAACGCCACGGCCGCCGTCGCCCCGCCCATCGGCCGGGCCGTCGCGTACAAGCTGTTCTTCCGCCCGACCGGACGCGCCAAGGTTCACCCCCGCGAGCAGGACGTCCACGCGGCCGCCACGGTCGGCGAACTCGAGCTGGACGGGGTGCCGGTCGCCACCTACGTCTGGGGCGACGGGCAGCGGCCGGTGCTGCTGGTGCACGGCTGGAGCTCGCGCGCCTCCCGGTACGCCGGGATGATCGCCGACCTGCTCCATCGTGGCTTCAGCCCGGTCGCCTTCGACGCCCCCGGCCACGGCGCCTCCGGCGGCACCTCGACGAACCTGCTGCAGTACGAGCGGATCATGCGGATGCTGCAGGACCGGCACGGCGACTTCGCCGCGGTCATCGCGCACTCGTTCGGGGTCCCGTGCGCCTTCCATGCCCTGCGCAACGGGCTGCGCGCCGACCGGCTGGTCGCCGTCAGCGGCCCCGCCGAGTTCGACCACCTGGTCACCGAGTTCACCCGGCAGCTGCGCCTGCGGCCGTCACTGTCGGAGCACCTGCGCGTCCAGTCGGTGCGTGACATCGGCGTGCCCGACCTGTGGACGCGGTTCTCCAGCACCTACGAGCCCGCGGCCGTGACGGTGCCGCTGCTGGTCGTGCACGACGAGGACGACGACGTCGTCGAGGTGGGCCACGGCCGCCGCCTGCACGCGGCGTACCCGGGGTCGCGGTTGCTGGTCACGCGCGGGCTCGGCCACCGCCGGATCCTGGGCGACCCGCGCATCGTCGCGCCGGTCGGCGCCTTTCTCGAAGCCGGGACGCCGGTGTCGCGCTGAGCGGAACGAGGCCGGTCAGACGCCGGTCCGGGTCGCCGGGTCCAGCGCCGCCTCGGTCGTCAGCGCCGCCATGCCGGTCAGACACGCCCGCAGGTCCGCGGGCGACACGTGGTGCGTATCGCCGCAGACCGTGAGCACGAGCGTGTCCGGCTCGTCCTCGACGTGCACGAACAGCCGCTCGAACGGCCGGTCCTGGCGGCGCAGCCAGCGGAACGCGGTGCGGTCGGCGGCCGCCTGGACCTGTTCGGCCGTCGGCTCCGGCCCGGGGGCGTCCCGGTGGCGGACCCGCCGGTCGTTGAAGAAGCACGAGATGTCCAGCGGTTCGCCCCGCTCCGACTCCACCCGCGCCACCAGTTCGGCCAACTGCTCCGGGTCGTAGTAGGCGTACTTGTAGGCGGCCATCGAGCGCTGGCGGGTGCGCCGGACCACCTCGTCGAACGTGGCGTCGGCGACGTCGAGCGCGCACAGGCTGGTCTGGTTCACCGGGCTGACGACATCGGCCAGGCCGGGCCGGAACCGGTTGCTCACCACGGTCCGGACCACCGCCGGGTTGACCGCGGTCAGCCGGGCCAGCACCACCGCGAACGCGGCCAGCAGCACGGTGCCGGCGTCGGTCGCGGTCCGCGCCGCGATCATCCGCACCGCGGCGTGCATCGCGGGCGAGGTCAGCTCGCCCTCCCAGTAGCGCGGCTCGCGGGGGTCGTCCGACCCCGAGAACCGTCGCGCCGGGATGGCCCGAAGCAGCCCCTCCCAGTGCCGCATCGCCATCTCGTGCTGCCGCACGCCCGCCGGAGTCGCCTGCCATCTGGCCTGCTCCAGCGGCTGCATCAACGCCGCCGGTGACCCGGCCTGTCCGGTGACCGGATCGCGTTCGGCCAGATCGGACGTGATCACCAGGCTGCCGAACCCGTCGCTGACCAGGTGGTGGAAGACGACCACGACATGCGTCGCCACGCCACCGCGCATGACCACGCCCATCCGCAGCGGCCACTCGGCGGTGTAGTCGTACTCGGTGGTCCAGTAGCGCTGTCGCACCCGCTCGCCGACCTCGGCGGGGTCCTCGCCATCGGAGTCCACGATCTCCAAGGCGATCTCGCCCGATGCCGACACCACCTGCCGCGGCCGACCGTCGGCGTCGAACCGCAGCCGGGTACGCATCGACTGGTGGCGGCTCATGTTGAAGCGAAGCTCGGCCACCATGTCGTCCAAGGTGGTGCCCGGGGGCAGCGGCAGGCAGCCGCCGACCGGAATGGCCGACTGCTGCCGCCGCATCGCCGACCAGATCTCCCGCTGCCCCCAGGACAGCTCACCGGTGCCCGACCCCTCACCGTGGAAGGACACCATGATCTGGTTGACGGTGGTCATACACCGACCTCTAATCCAGTCGAACGGCGAGCGCGAATGCTGCCACACCATACTCCGGCCGCGCGGGCCGGTCGGCAGCCGTCACACCCGCCACCGACCGTCGACCATCAGGTCCCGGCCCGCCAGTTCGTCGGCCTCGCGCCAGGCCTGGACCAGCTCCGGCCGGATGCGGAAGTACGGATAGTTCCGTGACCTGCGGGGGTCGAACCCGGTCTTGGCCGCGAACTCGTCCCCGACCCCGGCCGGAAGTTCCGCCACGATCTCGGCGGCTCCCTCGATGAGCACCACGTCGCGGGTCGGCCCGACCGTCAGCCGGACCCGCCCGTTGGCGCGCAGGTTGCGGGCGGTCGGGTTGGCGGCGGCCGTCGAGATCAGCAGCGTCTCGCCGTCCCACAGGTAGGACAGCGGCACCAGGTACGGGGTGCCCGTGGGGTCCGCAGTGGCCACCCAGGCGTCGACGTCGTGTTCGAGCCGGTGCAGGGTGTCCTGCTTGCGCTGCTCGGCGGTACGGGGCGAGGTCGTCATGGCGGTCGGGGCTCCTGTTCGCGATGAGGTTCGGGTGCGACCGGTCAGTCGGCCGCGCGGGTCACGAGCTCGGCGATCCTGGCCTCGGTGGCCGGGGTCAGCTCGGTCAGCGCGAAGGCGGTCGGCCACATGGTGTCCTCGTCGAGGTTCGCCGCGTCGTTGAAGCCGAGGGTCGCGTACCGCGTCTTGAACTTCTGCGAGTTCTGGAAGAAGCACACGATCTTGCCATTCTTCGCGTACGCGGGCATGCCGTACCACAGCTTCGGGGCCAGCTCCGGGGCGCTGGAGGTGACGATCTCGTGCAGTTGCCGCGCCATGGCCCGATCCGGCTCCGGCATCTCGGCGATCTTCGCGAGCACCTCGCCCTCGGCTTCGGCACGGGCCGTGCTCGGGTCGCGCCGCGCGGCAGCCTTCAGCTCGCGGGCGTGCTCCTTCATCGCGGCGCGCTCGTCGTCGCTGAAACCGTCGTGCTTCTTGCTCTTCGCAGTGGTGGTGCCGCTCATGGTCACTCCTGAGGTCATGGGCCGCGTCGACCCTTTCTCGTCCTTGCCGAGGCCTTTCCCGGCCACAGGACAAGCCTCACGCAGCGGCCGACCTGACACATCCGTGCCCACCACGGAGAGCGCCACGGAGTCGGGCTCAGCGGCCGGGGCACCTGCCGGGTCGGTCCTTGCTACCCTGCCCGGACCAGATCCTGGGGAGGTCTCGACATGGTGCTGCGGCTGACACGCAGACTCGGTATCGCGGTAACCGCGTGCGTCGCGGCGTTGACGGCCGCCACATCGGCGACGGCGGCACCTGCGCCGATCGACACCTACGCGGCGATCACCGGCGCGCCCAGCAGCGTGACTCCCGGCGCGACGCTGTCGTTCACGCTCACCGTCAGCCAGCAGTCAAAATACCGGCTCCACCTGATCCAGCTGCCGTTCCAGATCTGGAACACCTGCATGTGCGCGCCGGACGACGCCACCGGCACCACCGCCAGCTTCCTCGACCCGACGACGCACACCTGGCACACGACCCTGCCCGCCGAGGCCAACACGTACCCGGTCGAGTTCTACCCGGATCAGCCGCTCCTGTCTCCCGGCCAGCAACTCCAGGTGCCGGTACGGGTCAGCCTGAAAGGGTTCCGGTCCGGCACCTACAAGCTCTCCCCCACCGGAGCCGGGGTCGGCAACGCCTTGGACGCCAACGGCAACCAGGTGCAGTACGACGTCAGGTCGCACGTGGGCAGCGACCGGCAGTTCCGGATCGGCACCGGTTCGACCACCAAGGCCCCTGTCGCGAGCAGCCGTCCCCGCTCGGCGGCAAGCCCGAAGGCCGCCCCGCCGACGACCCCTGCGGCAGCCACGTCGTCGCCCTCCGCGTCGCCCATGCCCACCCCCGCGCCGACCGAGGATTCGCCGTCCCCGGCTCCCATCGCCCCGGTCGCGGACACCCGGTCCGCGCCCGACGCGTTCGCCTGGTGGTGGCTGATCGCGCTGCCACTGCTCGGCGCGGCCGGGCTGATCCTCTCGCGACGCCGCAGGCCCACCCCCGGCACAAGCCAGCCGCGCCCGACAACGTAGCCCCCAGCCGCACGGCTCCGCCGCAAGGAAGGGCACCTTCTTATCGCTTCCCGTAGTAGAAGGTGCCCTTCTTACGGAGCACACCGGTAGAACCCGTTTGCCCATGCGAGATACGGCACGGATACTGGAGGGCCTAACTGATCTTGGATGGTCCGAAGGTCGGTGACGAACGTATGACGGCTCCGGCTGTCACACGTACCCCGAGAGGACCCCGCGTGAGCCCCGACGCAGCCCAGACCGTGCGGTTCCGGACCGCGACCACCGGACCAGACCTGGACCAAGCCCTGGCACTGACCTCGGCCGAGCCGGTCTGGCGGCTGCCCGCCGACCGCTACCGCGCCGAGGCCGCACAGCGCCAGTACCGTCCCGAGTGGACCTGGGTCGCCCAGGACCGCGACGGTCGGATTCTGGCCCGCGCCCTGTGGTGGGGGCAGCACGACAGCACCCACCCGCTGGCGCTGGACTGTCTGACCACAGCCGACGAGGTCCCCGCCGCCGACCGGGCCGCGCTGGCGGCCGGGCTGCTCGACGCTGCGCACTACGCGTTCGGCGAGGCGGGCGCGCCGCAGCCGCCGCTGTACAACCTGATGCGGCTGCCGGGCGGTTGGCGCGACGATTCGGCGTACGTCACCGCGGTCACCTGGCGGCAGGAGGCCGCCCGCCGGGCCGGGTTGACCGTCGAGGTGGAGCGGCTGCAGTACGAGTGGACGCCGCAAGCCGGTGTTCCCGAGCAGCCCGAGCGGCTGGTCTTCACAGCCGAACCCGACGACGAGGTGTTCCTGGCGGCGATGCTGCGCGTCGCCGAAGGCTCGCTCGACGCGCACACCCGGGAGGGCGAGGCCGCGCAGGGGGCGGAGGCCACTGCCCGCGAGGCGCTGGCGTTCTACCTCGACCGGCCCGGCAAGCGGGAGTGGTGGCGGCTGGCACACACCCGCGACGGCGCCCTGGCCGGACTCGCGATCCCGTCCGCCACGCCCTACCACCGCAACGTCGGCTACCTCGGCGTGGTGCCGGAGCTGCGTGGACACGGGTACGTGACGGAGCTCCTGGCCGCCATCACACGTTTTCACGCCGCGGCCGGAGCCGAGGTGATCACTGCCACCACCGACCTGGGCAACCGTCCGATGGCGAAGGCGTTCGAGCTGGCCGGATACCGGACGACGGAGGTCCGTCTGATCTTCTCCGCCCCGATCCAAGGCTGACAGGTCCGGCTATCCAAGGCTGACAGGTCCGGCTGCCCAAGGCCGACAGGTCCGGCTGCCCAAGGCCGACAGGTCCGGCTGCGCGGCTGGGTCCGTCCCACGGACCGGCATCCGGTAGCTGCGGGGCCGTGCGGGTGGTCAGCGGGAGATCACGAGGTTGGCCATGTCGACCACCGGCCGGTAGCCGAGGGCGGCGTAGATCTTGTTCGACGTCGGGTTGGCCTGGTCGGTGAACAGGCAGGCCCGCGCGCCCTCCGCCTGGATCCGCCGGGACACCTCGGCGACCGCGTTGCCGGCCCAGCCCCGGCCCCGCTGCCCCGGTGGCGTGTACACCGGACCGATCCGGGCCACCCCGAACGAGGGCGGATTGGCGCCGGTCAGGTGCACCGGCGCACCGGTATCGTCGACCCAGAACCACAGGCGGCCGGATTCGATCCGGCGCAGCAGCTCGGCGCGGTCATGGATCTCGTGCGCGCCGTCGCCGCGCGTGCGGCCCGCCTGCTCGTCGGCGTCACCCACGAACGCGTCGAACCATCGTGCCACCAGATCCAGGTCATCGCCGGTGGCGGCGACGAGCAGGCCGGGCACGGGCCTTGGCCCCACCAGCTCGCCGAGTTCGTGCAGGCGGGTGTGGCGACCGACCTCGACCCGGCCACCGCCGAGCCGCACCAGTTCGGCGGCGCACAGCTCGACGCCGGGCAGTGCCCCGTTGACCGCAAGCACCTCCTCGCCCCGCTCGTGCAGCGTCCGGGCCAGCGCCACGGCCGCCTCGTCCGGCATCGGCAGCAGGAACAGCGGGTACGGCGCGGAGGGCGCCGCCCGCATACCGGCCCCGACCACGGCGCCCGAGTCGTCGTACACCGCCAGCCACCAGTCACGGTCGGGGGTCGGCATCCCCGCGGCGAGCTGCGACAGCCTTCGGTGGGCAGCCGTCGTGACGACCGTGCTGACGACCGGGTCGGCGGCCAGATGGTCTCCGACGGAGGCGAGGAACTCCCCGGGCTCGGTGAAGAACCGCAGGCGCACGCCGTTGTTCCGGATTGCACTCATTTGTGGATGCTAACCAGCACGCCAGGTCGAGGACAAAGGCATTCCACCTCCAGGCTCGAACCGGTGGCACCCATCTCGGCCGTCCTGGTTAGTTCGGCCCACTCCTGAGGCATACAGATGTCGGGAGGCAGTCATGTATGACGACTCGACATCGATGGCCGGAACCGGCCGGGTTCTCAACCGCGAGCAGTTCGTCGCATACGCTCGGGGCAGGATCGACGCGGCCACGGCCCTGTTGCACGAACACGCCCGTGTCAACGGCGTGTGCACCTGCGGCCGGGCACTGCCCTGCCCGCTGGCCCAGACGCTGGCGAGCACCGCGACCCATTACCGCAGACGCCTGGCCGCGATCGCGGGCACCGCACCACCGCGGCGCGCCCCGAGACGTTAGCCGCTCCGGCCACACCGAGATCGGCCCCCGACGAACACACGAAATTGGCGCAACGCTGCTACGGTCCGGCCCGTGCTTCTCACCCGGCCACGCAGACGCGCCCTGCTGTTCGTCCTGATCGCCCTGGCGGCGGCGGCATCCCAGGTCGCCGCGGTCAACGTGCCGGAGAGCCAGTTGGTCCTGGAGGATTCGCTGAGGTTCGGACCGTCGGTGGTGGGCCTGGCGGTGTTGGTGTACGTGAACCTGCGGCCCTCGGGAAGCGACGCCAGGTTCGCCGTGACAGGTCACGGCTTCACCACCTCGTCCCGGTCCTGGCGCAGGTGGGCTTTCGTCCTCGTGCTCGTTCAGGTCCACGCCATCGCCAACCAGCTCGACCGCGGACCACGTTACGGCTTGGTCGTCGGCCTGCTGATCCTCGCGGGCGTCGGCATGTTCGGCGCGATGATGTGGTGCGACGTGCCGAGGCTGGAGCTGCGCCCGAACGGCGTCCGACTGAGCCTGCTGCGCAGCAGGGAAATACCCTGGCCTCAGTTGCGCCGGCAGTTCCCGCCGACCTCCGAGGCCTCCTCCTCAGCCGCGGCGCGACAACCCGAGCGGTCGCGCCGCGACCGCGACCGCGCCCGCGACCGCGACCCAGCTGAAGGCTGGGACGCCGACCCACGGTTCGTGGCGGCCGCCATCAGGTGGTACCTCGACCATCCTGAGCACCGAGACGCCATCGGCACCCAGGCTGAGCACGACCGCCTCGTGTCCGCGCTCGCCGACTCACAGTCGGTCGGCGACATCGGAGCGCTCGCATAGACGAGGCCGGGCGGGCGGGTGACCCGCCCGCCCGGCGCACGCGGTCACTGCTTGCTGAAGACCTGCGCGGTCGAGCCGTTGCAGTCGTAGATCTGCAGCCTGGCGCCGTTGGCAGTCGACCCGCTCGGGGAGTCGACGCAGCGCCCCGACTGCGGGTTGCGCAGTCCGCCGTTGGCCTGCGGCACCCAGACCTGGGCGCCGCCACCGTTGCAGTCCCACAGTTGCAGCTGCACCCCGTTGGCGGTGCCGTTGCCGGTGACGTCCAGGCACCGGCCCAGCGAGCGCAGCGTCAGGCCGTTCCAGGCCCAGCGCTGGTCCTGCGAGGTGTACTGGCAGTCCCACAGCTGTACAGCCGCACCATTGCCGCCGGTGTCGTCGGCGGCCACGTCGACGCACTTGCCGCCGGGACCGAGGATGTTGGTGGCGCTGCCGGAGCCGCCGCCGACGCGGACCAGTTGCGCCCCGGAGCCGTTGCAGTCGTAGATCTGCAGCCGGGTCCCGTTGGCGGTGGCTCCGCTCGGGGAGTCGATGCAGCGCCCGGACTGCGGGTTGAGCAGCGTGCCGTTGGCCTGCGGGACCCAGTTCTGGGCGCCGCCGCCGTTGCAGTCCCACAGTTGCAGCAGCGCGCCGTTGCCAGTGCCGTTGTTGGTGACGTCCAGGCACCGGCCGAGGGTGCGCAGGGTGCTGCCGTTCCAGGCCCAGCGCTGGTCGGCGGCGTAGCCCTGGCAGTCCCATAGCTGCACGGCCGCGCCGTTGCCGCCGGTGTCGTCGGCGGCCACGTCGACGCATTTGCCGCCGGGGCCGTAGAGGTTCTGTCCGCCGGGCGGCGGGCTCGTGTTGAGCTGCTTGGACGCCGCGATGATGCCGAGGTTGGCGGCGCGGACGCGGGCGGCGTCGAACTTCATCACCTGCCGGTCGTAGGTCCAGAAGCCGTTGACCTCGCCCTCGACGTCGAACGGCTGGGTGTAGACCAGGGCGCTGACGCCACGGCTGTACATCAGGGTGGTGGCGGAGTTGATCAGGCCGACGTACCGGTCGGTGATCGACGTGGCGTTGGGGTGCATCTCGTACGCGCCGAACTGGCCGTTGGGGCTGTACTCGTGGCCGGGGGTGCGCACGCCGAGGCCGCCGTACTCCCCCAGCACCGAGACGCGGGTGCCCGACGGGATCGGGGCGTCGGGCCCGACGTACATGTGCCAGTCGATGAAGTCGCCGTTGGCGGGGTCGCCCTTGGAGGCGCAGCAGTTGAAGCCGCTGTGCGCGTTGACGAACCGGGTCGGGTCCTGGTTCTTGACGTTCTGCACGATGCGGGTCGTGTCGGCGAGGTTCCACTCGCCCCAGCCCTCGTTGAACGGGACGTAGGCGATCACCGACGGTGCCGAGCGGTGCTCGTCGACGATCTGGCCGAGCTCGGTCTCGAACTGGGCGTGCTGCTCGGCGGTGCCGGGCACGCCGTGCATGCTCGGCATGTCCTGCCAGACGAGCAGGCCGATGCGGTCGGCGTGATAGAACCAGCGCTGCGGCTCGACCTTGATGTGCTTGCGCACCATGTTCAGGCCGAGGTCCTTGATCTTCTGCACGTCGGCGGCCAGCGCGGCGTCGGTCGGGGCGGTGTACAGGCCGTCGGGCCAGAACCCCTGGTCGAGGGTGCCGTTCTGCAGCACGAACTGGCCGTTGAGGGTCGGCATGAGCCGCCCGTTGATGACGGCCTTGCCGACCTCACGCATACCGAAGTAGTGCATGGTCTGGTCGACGGTGGTCCCGGCCGCGTTGCGCAGCGAGATGCGCAGGTTGTAGAGGAACGGGTCGTCGGGTGACCAGCGGCGGGCGTTGGGCACCGGAACGCTGAAGTCGGTGAACGCGCCGGTGGCGCTGCCGACGACGGTGCTGCCGTTGAGGGCCTCGGCGAACACCGAGTGCCCGGTCACGTCCCCGCGGGTGAAGACCCGCACCCGCAGCGTGTTGTTGCTGAGGTTGGGATAGAAGTCGACGCTGTAGACCGACGACGTGGGCGTCGGCTCCAGCCACACCGTCTGCCAGATGCCCGACGACGGGATGTACATGATGCCGCCCGGGTTGCGGACCTGCTTGCCCCGGGCCGGGTTGGTGCCGTTGACCCCGGAGTCGGTCGGGTCGAACACCTTCACGATCAGCTCGTTGGTGCCGCCGTTGAGCTGCGGGGTGATGTCGAACTCGAACCGGTCGTAGCCGCCGGTGTGGCCGCCGACCTGTACGCCGTTGACCCATACCGTGGTCTGCCAGTCGACCGCGCCGAAGTGCAGCTGCACCCGCCTGCCGGACCAGGCCGCCGGGACGGTGAAGGTACGTCGGTAGAACAGCCAGTAGCGGTTGTCGTTGGCGGCGCGCTTGATGCCCGACAGCGCCGACTCGACCGGGAACGGCACGTTCACTCGCTCGGGCAGCGTCTGGCCGAACACCGGGGCGTCGTTGGTGGTCGACTGGCGCAGCTGCCACTCGCCGTTGAGGTTCATCCAGTCCGGCCGGGTCATCTGCGGCCGGGGATACTCCGGCAGCGGCGTGCCGTTGAGGGCCTGGGCGGTCCAGGGGGTGGTGAGCGGGGACGGCTGCGCGGGCGCGGCGGCGGCCGGTGTCGCGGTGGTGGTCAGCCCGGCCGCGATCACGGCCAGGCCGGTGAGGGCGGACAGTACGGCGCGTCGCAGGCGTGCCGGGGGGCGTGCTCGCTGCATGGGTTCTCCTTGGGACGGAGCGCGTCAGCGCGGTCGGCGCGGTGCCGCACGCGGGAGAAGGCGGCACCGCTCTATAACGTTATTTTGCTGTCCCATAGATAACCGTCCTGATTAACATGTGTCAATGCCGACCCCGCTCGGCGGACCTCCGACCCCCGTCCCACCTCGGCCCGGCGCGGTGCACCTCGGCTCGGCACGGTGCAGTTTCGGGGAAAGTGCTGGAATCTTGGGCCATTATCGTGCATTTTCCCGAAACTGCACGAACGGCCGTCGCCGATGTCGACGGGACGGCCGACAACCCGAGGGACGCCGATAATGAGCGGCATGACGGTGCGATACGACGAAGTGCTCGACCCGCTGCGGGAGGCGTACGACGCGCGGGCCGGCGAGCGGGACAGGCTCGCCAAGGACCCGTGGAAGCTCGCGGAGCGGCAGGCCTTCCGCGACCGGCTGGCGCCGTACGCCCGGGTCCTGGAGGTCGGCGCGGGCGCCGGGCACGACAGCGCCTACTTCCAGGAGGAGGGCTTCTCCGTGGTCGCGGCCGACCTCTCGCCGGTGATGGTGGAACACTGCCGGGCCAAGGGCATCGAGGCCCACGTCATGGACTTCCTGCGGCTGGGCTTCCCGCCCGCCTCGTTCGACGCGGTGTTCTCGATGAACTGCCTGCTGCACGTGCCCAACCGCGACCTGCCCGCGGCCTTGGCGGCCATCTGGGCGGTGCTGCGCCCCGGCGGGCTCTTCTTCCTCGGGGTGTACGGCGCCGACGAGAGCCGCGAAGGCCCCATGGAGGATGACAAGTACGTGCCGCCGCGCTTCTTCTCGTGGCGCACCGACGAGCAGCTGCTCGGCTTCGCCACCGCGTGCTTCGAGGTCGTGGACTTCCACTCCGTCGACGCTGGGCGCGGCAACCGGTTCCAGTCACTGACGCTGCGCGTACCGGACCCCGTATAGGGTCCCGGGGCGCCGTGGTGGGCGCCCCGGGACGAGCCGTCAGTAGGCGGCGAAGTAGCCGGTGCAGTCGACGACCAGGTGCGTCGAGGCACCGGAGACCCAGATGTCCACGGTTCCGTTGATCGTGGAAGCCAGGGCCATGTTGGGAATCGTCAGGCCGGTATCGAAGTTGATACTCGAATACGGGCTGGGTCGGCTCGTGCCATCGGGGTAGATGGCGATGTACGCACCACCGGTCGGACCGGTGACGGTCACGTTGAGCACCTCGACGGGATTGTGTGCCACCACCGCGTTGCTCTGCGACACCTGCCGGACGCTGCCGCCGGTCACCGGACCGCCGTCGTTGCGCGTGTCCAGCAGCCGGGTGGCGGCCATCGGGTGGTACTTCTGACCGGTTGTACCGCTCATGAAGTAGCCCACGACGTCACCGATAAGGTCCACCGAGCCGCTCGACACGTAGATGTCGATCTTCCCGTTGGTACCCACCGGCACGAGCGCCAGCTGTGAGAACGCTCCGATGCTCGCGTTGTACTGGATGCCCGAACCCAGCGTGGGCCGGGCAGTCCCATCGGGGTACGTCTGGAGGAATCCGTTGGCGTTCGCCCCGACCGCGGCGAGGTTGATCGCCACCGCCTTTACCCCGGCCGGAACCCCGTTGACCCCGCCGATCGTGAGCACCTTGGCATTACCGCCGGTGATCTTGCCGGTACTGCCGCCGGTGCCGTTGCGGGTGTCCATGAACCGGATCGGCGTCATCGGCGTGTAGCTGGTGATGCCGGTGGCCGCCGAATCGGTGGTGAAGTATCCGACCGAGTCGATGATGACCTGGGCGGTCGCCCCGGACGAGCTGGTGATGTAGAAGTTGATGTATCCACTGGCTCCCACCGGCACGATCACCGAGTTGGAGACCGTCACACCGGTCGCCCAGTTGAGGCTGGACGTGCTCGGCCGCGGTGTACCGCTGGGGTAGATCGTCAGGACGCCGCCTGCGGTCTGGCTGAGCGTGGCGACCGTGAGCGCGACCGCGGTGACGCCGGTGGCCGGAATGCCGCCGACCCCGGTCACCTTGAGCGAGTGGGGCCAGTTCACGGGGATCGGACCGGTGATGCCGCCGGTGCCGTCGCGGGTGTCCAGCAGCCGCTGGTATCCCGTCGGCTTGAAGTACCCGGCCGGGCTGGCCGGGTCGACTACGCTGTCCCAGCTCTGCACGATGGCCAGCTGCCCCTTGAAGAACAGCGACTGGGTGGAGACGCCCAGGCTGCCGATCCGCAGGTTGACGCCCGTCCAGGTCGACGTGTGGGTGATCGACATCGACAGGACGCCGTTGACGTAGAGCTTCAGCTCACCGGTGGACTTCTTGAACGTGACGGTCAGCTGGCTCCACACGTTGAGCTGCGCGCTGTTGGCACCGGCGCTGCCCCCGTCGTAGAGCTGAAGACCCGGGCTGTCGTTGCGGCCCATGTCGACGTTCCACGAGTTGACGGTCGCGTTCATGGAGATCGTCAGCGACTGCTGATTCGTGCCGTGCTGCGAGTAGACCACGCCGCCCGCCGCGGTGGGCTTGGCCCACAGCGACACCGTGAAGTCGTTGTTGGTGTCGACTCCGGCGGTGCTGCTGGACAGGTATCCGGAGGTGCCGTCGAAGGTGACGTCGGGGCTGAACAGGTCACCGGTGGTGAAGGTGACTCCGCCGTTGCCCGTCAGATCCTTACCGCCCACCGGGTCGCGTGCCGTGGTGACCGCGCCCGAGAGCGCGTCCGACAGCGCCCAGATGTGCTTGGCCGAGCTCAGCGGCTGCGTCGCCTGCCCGACGATGCTGACGGTCGGCGTCAGCGTGACGAGGTAGGCCTGCACGATGCCGTTCGGGTCGACGCTCCACAGGTCCGCGTCCCCGTCGCCGTCGATGTCGGCGGCGCGCAGGGTGCGCGAGGTCGTGGACCACGACGAGCTCAGCAGGTACGAGGTCTTCGTCAGCGTGTTCGTGCCGGCGGTGTGGCTCAGACCGGTCCACAGGTAGAGCGCACCGGTGCTCTTCTTCCACAGGAACAGCGAGGTGCCGCCGGCGGCCTCGGCGGCGGCGATGGTCCAGTCCTGCCAGTTCGCGTCGCCGGTCGGCGTGAGGACCCCGTCGAGCTTTTCGCTCATCGGGAAGCCGCCGACCATGTCGTTGTTGGGGAAGTAGTCCAGGAAGGACGTCGTCCCGTCACTGGTGATGCCGATCAGGTCCGGGTACACGCTGCCGCGGTGGCGCGTGTCACCGGCGTTGACCAGCTGCACCGGCTGGCCGTATCCGTTGTTGAAGGTACCGGCCGAGATGTTCGCCTCGCCGATCGGGCTGAGCGGCGAGCCGTCACCGCGCCCCTCCAGGATGAAGCCACCGCCGGCGTTCTCGCCCGCGCTGTAGCCGTTCACGCCGGTGCGGTAGCCGGTCGGGTAGTAGACGAGGACGTCCTGCGGGCCAGCGCCGTAGAAGCGGCCGGTGACGGCGATGGCGTCGTCGAAGTCGGTCGAGTCGTCGTGCAGACCGATGCCGATGCCGCGTACCCCGATGTTGGTCATCGCCGGTGCCACGGTGCCGTTGCTCTTGCCCGAGGCCAGCCACAGCCCGGAGGTGAGGTTGTTGACCCCGCCGACGCTGAGCAGGTCGGCGATGCCGTCACCGGTCAGGTCGGCGTCAGGCATGCCCGGTCCGGGGTTGGACACGAAGACGCGCTGGGCCGAGTCGCCGATGTTGCCGCCCGCCGAGACGCTGATGACGCTGAGCACGTTGGTGTGCCGGGTCGGCGTGATGGTGACGCTGGCCTGGTAGTTGTTCGCCGCGTCGGCGGTGACGCTGCTCGGCGTGCCGCCGTTGAGCTGCACCAGGTACGAGCTCGGCGTGGCCGTGGCCGACGGCCTGGTCACCGTGAAGGTGAACGGCTGCCCGATGGTGGTCGAGCCGTCGGCGAACTGGGGCACCCCGGGTGCACCCAGCCGGGTCTGATCGAACGTGAACGTACAGGTCGGGGACCACCCGCTGTACGCCGATCCGTCCCAGGCGCGTACATGCCAGGAGAAGTTCGCCGTGGCACCCGCCGCCTTGCCCTGGAACAGGGTCCGGTTGATGACGCGTACCGCGGTGCTGCCGGACGACACCTGAGACGTGGTCGCGTCGTCGAGGATCGTGCCGGGCACGCTGGTCTGCCACAGCTGGAACTGCGCGCTGACGACCTGGCGGTCCGGGTCGGTGATCTGGGCGTAGAGCGAGACGTCGGCGTCGCCGATCACGCTCGACGGGCTGGCCTGGCACGTCGTGAGCGGGCTGGTGGTCAGCGCGTTCGCCGCCGGGGTGGTCGGCGGGTTGTTGTAGGTGACCTCCAGCGACAGCGGGCTGGTGTCGACCTCGTTGAACTCCTTGTACGCCAGGTAGTCGTTCTCGTCGGCGGCAGCCAGCAGGAAGGTCTGGATGGGCTTGTGCGCCGAGGCGGCGCTGCGGACCGCGGTGGTGACGTTGAACTCGACGCCCTGGGCGCTGGTGCAGCCGGTGTAGCCCGCCGCCTTCAGCTGGTGGTCCACGTAGCTGCCCCAGCTTCGCCCGTTCCACCAGTTCCAGGTGGCGTTGGCCTGGGCCAGCGTGTCGGCCGGGGCGTAGACGTTGACCCACTTGGCGGTGCACGAAGCGGAATGGATGAGGCTGGTGTGCAGCGTCGCGTTGGAGATCGTCGCGTTCCACAGCGCCGGGTCGATGTTGAAGTTCAGCAGCGTACGCGACCAGATGCCGAGGTTGGTCCAGTTGGAGTTGCCCACCTGGAGGTTGTCGTCGGGGTCCGGCGAGTTCTTCCAGTAGTTGCTGTTGGAGTAGTCGTTTCCGTTGTAGCCGCGCGACACCGTCGCCCAGCCGCTCTTGTGCCACGCGTTGGTGACGTCGGGGTCGATGTAGACCGGGTAGACCGTGTCCTTGCCGGTCAGCAACGCGCGGTCGGCCGTCAGCGTGAGCTTTCCGCCGCTGACCTTCGCACCCAGCTTGGCGCGGTGCGCCCCCAGCCCCGGCCCGTGTACGCCGGAGGCCAGGGCGGCTCCGGTGACCGTGTCACGCAGGACGCCGCGGGCGTCACGCGTGCCGGACCGGCCGCCGGTCGCCGCCGAGTCCCACATCTGCGGCGCCGGGGCGCTGAGCACGACCTCACCGTTACGGTCCTTGCCCGTGAGGTTGCCGTGGGCGTCGGTGGCGACGGTGACGCCGTCCGTACGCAGCTGGAGTTGCAGCTGCTGCACCTCGGGCCGGGCGGCCGCGGCGGGCGTGTGGACGACCAGCACCTCGGAGAAGCCGCCCTGCTCGTCGACCTTCACCTCAAGGTCGACGTCTGGGAGCACGTTCGTGTAGGTGGCGGTGTCGCCTTGGAGCGTGGGCTTCGGCAGGCCCATCGGCAGCGTGAACGCCACCGAACGTCCTCGGTCGCCCATGGTGGCCAGCGGGCTGCCGCCTCCGCCCGACAGCACGATGTCACCCGTCACGTTCGTCGGCACGATGGCGCCGTCGGCATTGACCCGCAGCGTGGGGTCCAGGTCACGCCAGACGCCGTCGACCTGCCTACGCACAGGTTCGACGGTGCGCTTCAGAGTGAAGCTGCCGTCGGGGTTGGCGGTAACGGTGTCGGTGGCCGTGGTCGCCCCCGGCACCTCCACCCGCTTGCCGGTGGCTTTGGCCTGGCGCGACGCCTCCTCACCGGTGATCGGGTGAGAGGCGGCGGCGGGCTTGGTCGGGGCCGCCGCGGCGGCGGCGGGCTTGGTGGGGATGGGGAGCATGGCGACGCCGAGCGCGACTGCGGCGAGCAGGCTCATGGCTCGTACGTGGCGGAAATGATGATGCGGATTTCGCATGAACGTCCCGTTCGAGAGGGGGCTGAGGATCTGGCCGAACAGCCTCGGACAGTGTTCCAGCGGTCCGCGATTCTCGGGGGGCAGTCTTCACCTGCGGAAATGTCAGGACGACGGCGCGAAAGGGACAGTCATGGGCAAACCCTCAGCCACTATGGAGAGGGCCGTGACACAGCTTGGCGCTGGAGCTGGAGCACCACTCAGCCTCGCCGAGCCCGCCACGGAGAAGATCGAGAACAGTGGTCCATCGGTAGGGGTTGTCTGGGCTGGCAGGACGCAAGGCGTCAACCGCGGTGAAGCGCACGCCAGCGCCGCGCAGCAGCTCCAGGCTGCGGTTGAACGCGGGATGCACAGTCAGCATGTCCTTGGCTACGGGGGGCGATCACGGCGATGCCAGCGCCGACGACCAGATCTACTGGGCGCAAAGGCTCTACGGCTGATCTTGCGACGGTTGGCAGCTTTGACCTGCGTTGGCCATTAGCGCCTGGATCAACGGCCGACACCGACGCCTGTCGCGTGTCTACTGGTATCGCTCTGTCGCACATCACCCGGTACCTGCAGCCATTGACCCTTGCCGAGGCTTCCTTACGAGGTCAAGGCGGGCCGCAAGCAGCCCGCGCCGGGGCCGGGACGCTCGGGCGCCCGCGCCACGCCTCCGGCAGTGCGGCGCCCGGCGCCCGCCCCGGCGGCCAGCAGCACACGCCTCACCGGCAGGAATGCAATCGACACTAGTCGAGCAGTCAATCACCGCAGGTGAAGGCCATGATCGAAACGCTTCGGAGATCGGCTGCGATCGCCGCGCGGCGCTGACCAGCGCGGACGTGCTCGGAGGGTTGATCAGGCCAGCCCGGTTGATCAAGGGGTGACCGTCCGCGTGATGGAAGATCAAAACCGAAGACCTTAGGGTCATTTCTCGGATGCCCGTCGAGGTCCGGACCGTTCCTCCCGCAACGCCGTCACGCCCGAACACCAGGGCTCTCCAAGGTCAAAATCCAACCCCTCAGACCTCGGGCTCCGGGGGGGAGTCCTCGCCCTCCATCGGCCCGGACAGCCAGGAGGGCGCACATGTCGCGCTGCCGCGTTCTGGAATCGGTCAACCAGTGACATTGTTGAAGCGGTCCGCCATTCCGGACGCGCGCGCGGATTGGATCCAGGGGTTGCCGTCGTAGTAGTCGCCCGGCGGATTGCGGTACCCATGCCGAGCCCCACGGCGAGCCGCGATGACACCCAAGACGATGACAACCAGGACGGGAACGCCGATCCATAGCAGCAGAGCTTCCATGATCGAGCAGGCTACTCGGCCGACGCAAGTACGCAACACCCGCTGTGGGTACTGCCGATGTACACCAGCGAAGTACAGCAACGGCGCCGCACGGAACCGACCGGCAGCGCACCGGATAGCCCGTCCGACCTCGTGCCCGACCGTGATCGACCGTCCTGCGGCCAATCGGGAGCTCCAGGGTTCGCCGTTGCGGCGACCTGGCGGTAGCGAGTCGACGGACACCGACTGATCCAGGCCGTCTCCAGGCCACGAGAAGCGCCGTCAGGCCATCCTCATCAGGCATTGCTTTGTCGCCCTAGGTAAGACTCCACAGAAAGCTCATGCGGGCGATCATCGCCGATCGGGCAGAGCACACGTTGCCGGGCCTGCGTGTCATCGCGAGGCCGCCCTCGCCCGTGGGCTATATACAGCGAAGGGCCGGAGCTGCGAAATCATCCGATTTCTCGCGCTGCCGGCCAGAGAGATCCGCAAACGGGGGAACAGTGGTCCAATCATCAATCAGGGCGCGCAGGCGAATGATGCTCACTGCCGGGATGATGCTCGCCGCATCCATCGGCCAGGGCGCGATGGCAGACTCGGCGGCAGCGAACGACGTCGACTGGGTCGCCACGTGGGGAGACAACAGCGAGGGGCAGTTGGGCGACGCGACAACAGAGCAGCGGCACACCGCAGTTCGCGCCCTGAGCCTGAGCGACGCCGAGCAACTCGCGGGGGGCACCTCGTTCAGCCTCGCGTTGCTGCCGGACGGCTCCGTCAAGGCCTGGGGATTGAACAGCGATGGCCAGCTCGGCGACGGTAGTGGCCTTCCCCACCGGACACCGGGTACGGTCGCCGGCCTGACCGGGGTGGTCGCCATCGCCGCGGGAGACAGCCACAGCCTCGCCCTGCTGTCCGACGGCACGGTCAAGGCGTGGGGAGACAACGACTCCGGGCAGCTTGGTGACGGCACCACCACCGATCGCCAGCTCCCGGTGACCATCACCGGCCTGGCCGGGGTCGTCGCCGTTGGTGCGGGGCTGAACCACAGCCTCGCGCTGTTGTCCGACGGCACGGTCAAGGCGTGGGGAGACAACGCTTCCGGGCAGCTCGGTGACGGCACCAGAATCGAGCGCCACACCCCCGTCAGCACCATCAGCCTCTCGGGCGTGCGGAAGATTGCGGTCGGCGGCGACCACAACCTGGCCCTGATGTCAGACCGCACCGTCAAGGCCTGGGGACGCAACGGGTTCGGGGAGCTCGGTGACGGCACCGCCATCCCCAGTCGCGACACACCGGTCGCGGTCTCCGGTCTGACCGGCGTGGCCGGCATTTCCGCAGGTGAGTTCCACAGCCTCGCCCGGCTCCGGAACGGCACCGTCAAGGCGTGGGGATACAACACCTTCGCCCAGCTCGGAGACGGCACCCTCACCGAACGGCGCACCCCGGTCAATGTCGTCGGCCTTTCCGACGTTGAGCGCATCGTCGCAGGTGGCTGGCACAACCTGGCCCTGCTGGAGGACGGCACCCTCAAAGCCTGGGGGCGCAACGACCTTGGCGCGATCGGTGACGGCACTACCACCAGACGCACCATCGCGGTCACCGTGGTGCCCGGTCTGACCGACATCGACACCATCGCCGCGGGCCAGTTCCACAGCCTCGCCGGCTGATAGCTGTCCCGACCGGCGTGGCGCGGAGACCGTCACGTCACGCATCAACCCGGGTCGGACAGCCGATGGTTCACGTCGAGAGTCAAGATCCATAAAGTGAGCTGATGACCGTCAACCCTCAATCGGCGGTCATCGGCGCATTTTCAGTATTCAAGGCCTGGGGCTGCGAGCCGTACCCTGTCCGCCGACCACCCGAGCACCCCGCTCATCAGCCGCGGCGTGCAGGTTTTCCCAGGCGCGGTGGGTGCGGGCCAGGGCGGACTGGACCAGGTCTTCGGCCAGGTGCTGGTCACCGGTGAGGAAGTAGGCGGCTCGCAGCAACGGGGCCGTCCTGGCCCGCACGAACGCGTCGAACTCGGCGGATGGCGCGGGCGCGGGCGATACCGACATGCCCATCAGGACGCATCCCGGTCCGTCGATGGTTGCCTGGTTTCGCCTGGCGGGTGTCCGCATCCGCCGAGAACAGTGGTGTTCGGAACCGCGTAGGATGTGGCGAATGGGGTGGGAGGCACTTGCGCAGTGGGGTGAAGACACCGCTCGCATCGAACGGCTCACTGGCGGCGTCGCCAACGACGTGTGGAGCGTGCGGGTCAACGGGCACCTCGCGGTCGGTCGTCTCGGCACCAGGAGCGATGCTGATCTCGCGTGGGAGACCGAGCTTCTCCGATATCTCGACGGTGAAGGTATGACCGTGCCGGTGCCGATCCCGACCACGGACGGACGGCTGTTCGCCGACGGTCTGGTGGTAATGACCTACATGGAGGGCGGACCACCCGAGACGCAGGCCGACTGGCGTCGCGTGGCCGACACGCTGCGCGAGCTGCATCGGTTGACGCGGGGCTGGCCGCAGCGTCCAGGCTGGCGATCGTCGACCGACCTCCTGCACGCCGAGACCGGCACGAAGATCGACCTCGGTGCGATGCCCCCGGAGAGCGTTGCCAGATGCCGGGCAGCGTGGACGCGGCTCACCGGCCGTCTGACATGCGTCGTCCACGGCAACCCCAACAACCCTGGCAACGTCCGCATGACCGCGAATCAGGTCGCGCTGATCGACTGGGACGAGGCGCACGTCGACGTCCCCGACCTCGACCTCGTGCTGCCCGACAACGCCGCCGGCCTCGACGACGGCGCGTACGACATCGCCGCGCAAGCGTCGGCCGCGTGGGAGGCCGCCGTCTGCTGGGACGACGCGTACGCGGTCAGGCGGCTCGCCGAAGTTCGAGCGGTCTGACAACGCGTTCAAGGTGTGGCGACGACCAGGCTGAAACTGTCGTCAGGTTCAGCCCAGGTCGGGGGCGGCGAGCCGTACCTTGTCCGCCGACTCGTCGTCCGGCTCCTGCTGCGACTGCCGCTCTGCCTCGACCCGCCGCTCGTACACCTCGATCTCCTCGGCGATCTCGTCCGGCGACCACCCGAGCACGCCGCCCATCAGCCGCGCCACCACCTCCGACGCCTGCACTCCCCGCGACCACGTCTCAATGGACGCCCGCGTACGCCGAGCCAGCACATCGTCCACATGCAACGCGCCCTCATGCGACGCCGCGTAGACCGCCTCAACCGCCAGATAGTCATCGGCCCCCGGCAACGGCTCCGCCAGCTCCGGATTCTCCGCGATCAATGCCAGCAACTCATGAACCATCGACCCGTACCGGTTCAGCAGGTGCTGGATCCGCACCACATGCAGCCCGGACTCCTGCGCCAGCAGATGCCGCCGGTTCCACAACCCGCGATACCCGTCCGCCCCCACCAGCGGCACCTCATGGGTGATCGACTCCGGCACCTTCAGGTCCAGCCCGCGCACCGCCTCGTCGACGGCGTCCTTCCCCATGATCCGATACGTCGTGTACTTCCCACCAGCCACGACGACCAGACCCGGCACGGGGTGCCCCACCAGATGCTCCCGGGACAGCTTGCTCGTCTCCTCCGACTCCCCCGCGAGCAGCGGCCGCAGCCCGGCGTACACCCCTTCCACGTCCTCCTGCGTCAGCTTGGTGACCAGCACGGAGTTGACGTGCGCGAGCAGGTACCGGATATCACCGGCGGTAGCCGCCGGGTGGGCGAGGTCGAGATGCCAGTCCGTGTCCGTCGTCCCGATGATCCAGTGCCTTCCCCACGGTATGACGAACAGAACGCTCTTCTCCGTCCGCAGGATCAGCCCGGTCCGCGACTGGATTCGGTCCCGAGGCACCAGCAGATGAATTCCCTTCGACGCCCGCACGTGGAACTGCCCCCGGGTGTCGGCCATCCGCTGCGTCTCGTCGGTCCACACCCCGGTCGCGTTGATGATCTGCTGCGCCCGGATGTCGTACACCTCATCGGTGAGCTGGTCGCGCACCCGCGCGCCCACGACCCGCTCCCCCTCCCGCAGGAACTCGATCACCTTCGCTCGATTGGCCACGTGCGCCCCGTAGGAGGCGGCCGTCCGCACCACGGTCATCGTGTGCCGAGCGTCGTCGACCTGCCCGTCCCAGTACTGCACCGCCCCGACCAGCGAAGCCTTCTTCAGGCAGGGCGCCTCCCGCAGCGCCCGCCGATGCGACAGGTGCTTGTGATGCGGCACCCCGCGCCCGCTGCCGGTGGTCAAACCCATGGTGTCGTACAGCGTGACGCCCGCCCCGACATACGGCCGCTCCCACACCCGGTGCGTCAGCGGATACAGGAACTTGACCGGCTTCACCAGGTGCGGGCAGATCCGCGTCAGCAGCAGCGCCCGTTCCTTCAGCGCTTCCGCGACCAGCCTGAAGTCGAGCATCTCCAGATATCGCAGGCCGCCGTGGATGAGTTTGCTGGACCGGCTCGACGTCCCCGACGCCCAATCCCGCGCCTCGACGAGCCCCGTCGCCAGGCCCCGGGTGACCGCGTCCAGCGCGGCCCCCGCGCCCACAACTCCCCCGCCGATGACCAGGATGTCCAGTTCCCGGGCCGACATGTCGGCCAGCGCCTGGCGGCGCGCCTGGGCGGACATGGCTACAGCCTCCACGGCAGGCCCTCCCCGCTGTGCTGTGTGTCCCCTACCGGGCTGTCACTCGACCTCGACCCAGTTCAGCGTCCGCTCCACCGCCTTCTTCCAGCCCTTGTAGCCGTCGGCGCGCTGCTGCTCGGTCCACGTCGGGTCCCAGCGCTGGTCCTCGTGCCAGTGCTGGCGCAGCTGGTCGGTGGACTCCCAGAACCCGACGGCGAGCCCGGCCGCGTACGCGGCGCCGAGCGCGGTCGTCTCGGCGACCACCGGCTTGCTGACCGGCACCCCCAGAATGTCAGCCTGCAGCTGCATGCACAGCTTGTTCGCGGTGATCCCGCCGTCGACCTTGAGGAAGTCGAGCTTGACCCCGGAGTCCTTCTCCATCGCCTCGACGACGTCGCGCGACTGGTAGCAGATCGCCTCCAGCGCGGCGCGGGCCAGGTGGGCGTTGGTGTTGAACCGGGACAGCCCCACGATCGCGCCGCGGGCGTCGGAGCGCCAGTAGGGCGCGAACAGGCCGGAGAAGGCGGGCACGAAGTAGATGCCGCCGTTGTCGTCGACCTGTCGGGCCAGGGCCTCGCTCTGCGCGGCGCCGCTGATGATGCCGAGCTGGTCGCGCAGCCACTGGATGGCCGAGCCGGTGACGGCGATGGACCCTTCCAGCGCGTACACGGCGGGCTGGTCGCCGAACTGGTAACAGACCGTGGTGAGCAGGCCGCTCTTGGAGCGGACCAGCTCGGTGCCGGTGTTGAGCAGCATGAAGTTGCCCGTACCGTAGGTGTTCTTGGCTTCGCCGGGGCTGAAGCACACCTGCCCGACGGTGGCGGCCTGCTGGTCGCCGAGCGAGGCGGGCAGCGCCACCTCGCCGCCGATGGGCCCGTTGGTCCTGGTCTTGCCGTAGAGCGTGGGGTCCGACGACGGGCGGATCTGCGGCAGCATCTGCCTGGGTATGCCGAAGAAGCCGAGCAGTTCGTCGTCCCAGTCCAGGGTCTCCAGGTTCATCAGCATGGTGCGGCTGGCGTTGGTGACGTCGGTGATGTGCACGCCGCCCTCGACGCCGCCGGTGAGGTTCCAGAGCACCCAGGTGTCGGTGTTGCCGAACAGGGCGTCGCCGCTCTCGGCTGCTTCGCGTACGCCGCCGACGTTCTCGAGGATCCATTGGATCTTGCCGCCGGAGAAGTACGTCGCCGGCGGCAG
Source organism: Catellatospora tritici (assembly GCF_019083965.1). Classification (GTDB taxonomy): domain Bacteria; phylum Actinomycetota; class Actinomycetes; order Mycobacteriales; family Micromonosporaceae; genus Catellatospora; species Catellatospora tritici. The sequence continues at coordinate 42,079 of NZ_JAHRCY010000021.1, read as the reverse complement.
CCCGGCCTTGCGTCTGATCACGTCGCCGCGGCCGTCGCGGTCCAGCGCGGCGGCGATGCGGTCGGTGCGGGTGTCCTGCCAGACGATCGCGTTGTAGAACGGCCGCCCGGTCTTGCGGTTCCACACCACGGTGGTCTCCCGCTGGTTGGTGATGCCCAGCGCGGCCAGGTCGGAGGCCTGCAGCTTCTGCTGCGCCATGGCCGTCTTGACCACCGCGCTGGTGCGCTCCCAGATCTCGACCGGGTTGTGCTCGACCCAGCCCGCCTGCGGCAGGTACTGCTTGTGTTCGAGCTGGTGCTTGCCGACCTCGTTGCCCCCGTGGTCAAAGATCATGAATCGGGTGCTGGTCGTGCCCTGGTCGATCGCACCGACGAAGTCAGCCATCTCGCGAGTCCTCTCCACAACGGTCCGGGCCGGTCGTTCACTTCTCGGGGTCGCCTTCGGCGTCCACCGCGATCGTTCCAGTAGGAGTCGCCTCCGCCACCGTCTCGGGCGTCAGATGCCGCCCGATCAGGAGCTTGTACAGCCAGGCACCCAGCAGTCCGCCGATGAACGGACCCAGGATCGGCACCCAGAAATAAAGATTCCCATACTGGTCCTTCCAGGCGGTGTCGTAACCCGTCAGCCAGGAGGCGAACCTCGGGCCCAGGTCACGGGCCGGGTTGATGGCGTATCCGGCCGCGGTGCCCCAGGCCATGCCGATCGCGACCACGAGCAGGCCGATGATCAGCGGAGCCAGGTTCGACAGCGGCGGCAGGTTGAGCACGTCGGTCAGCGCCAGGATCAGGAACAGCAGGATCGCCGTGCCGATGATCTGGTCGCGGAAGGCGCCCCAGGTGCCGATGGGCAGCGCGCCGTTGCCGGGCAGGGTGGAGAAGACGCCCTGCGTCTTGATGGTGTGATCAGGATCGGCCTTGTTGAGCACCTCGCTGTAGTTCCACCGTACGATCAGCGCCGCGACGAAGGCTCCCAGGAACTGCGCGACCCAGTACGGCACGACCTTGCGCCAGGGGAACCCTTTGAACGTCGCCAGCGCCAGGGTCACCGCCGGGTTGAGGTGCGCGCCGCTGATGCGGGCGGCGGTGTACACGCCCAACGTCACGCCCAGTCCCCACGCCCAGGTGATGCTGTCGTGGTCACCGAGCCCGCCGACGACGACCTGAGCCACGACCCCGACGCCGAACAGAATCAGGACCAGGGTCCCGGCGAACTCCGCGCTCATCTCGCGCCAGATGCAACTCGTCTTCGTTTCCGCCATGGCTGTTCCCGCCCCCTTCGCGGGTGTTGGCGAGCGAGGCGACGAGCCGGGCGGCGCAGATACTGCCGTCGCGGCGTCGGTTTCGCCGCTGACCACCGCGTCCATGGTGATCTCTTCCGGATTCACGCGATCGGCGTGACCAGAATCAACACTAGATCGGTCTGATTCGGTCGCTGCCGGGTATGGCGCGCGGCAAGCTGATCAGCCCCAAATGGGGCGAATATCCGCTCAGCCGTGATCGGACGGCACCAGCGTCGTGTCCCGAACCACCGCCCGCACCTCGTCCAGCGCCGTCGGTGCCACCGACAGGATCCGGCACCCGGCCGCGAGCAGCGCCGGAATCACCGCCGGGTCGCCTGCCGCGTCCCCGCACACCGACACGTCCCGGCCCAGCCGCGCCCCGGCCGCCGCCACCCGCGCGATCGCGGCCAGCACCGGCGGGTCGGCGGCGCGGGCCGGGGTCAGCGCCGGGTCGCGCCGGTCCAGGCCCAGCAGCGCGGCGGTCAGGTCGTTGCTGCCGATGGACAGGAAGTCCGCGGCCGCCGCGATCGCGTCGACCTCGGCCACCGCCTCGGGCAGCTCGATCATCGCGCCCAGCGGCGGCACGCCCGTGCCGTGCTCGCGCGACACCTCGTGCAGCAGCTCGCGGCACCGGTTCAGCTCATCGGCCGACGCCACCATCGGCACCATGATCCGCAGTCGGGTGTCGGCACCGGTGTCCAGGATCGCCGCCAACTGGTCGGCGAACGCGGTCGGGTGGGCCAGCAGCAGCTGCAGCCCCCGGTGTGCCGTGGCCGCGGCGGCCAGGAACGGCGGCAGCTTGTCCGGCGCGAAGTCCAGCACCCGCACCGTCGCGGTCCGCCCCGCCAACGCCGCCAGCACCGGCCGCAGCGTCGCCACGTGCTCGGCCCGGGTCGGCCAGCGGGCCGCCTGCAGGAACGGCAGCTCGGTGCGGATCAGCCCCGCCCCGGCCGCGCCCGCCGCCAGCCCCGCCTCGACGTCGGCGGCAGTGGAGACGTTGACCAGCAGCGTGACCGGCTGCCCGTCGGTGGTGACGGCGGGCCGGTCCCGGTGCTCGGCCAGCCACTGGCGGCGCTGCTGGGCCGTGGCCACGGCCGTGTCGGCGGCGGCGCGGGTGGCCGCGTCGGGGCGTACGGTCAGGACACCGGCGGCGCCGTCCAGCACCGCCTCGGCGCCGTCCTCGGCGGCGGGCAGGTCGACGCCGAAGACCAACGGCACGCCCAGCGCCCGCGCCACGATCGCGACGTGGGCGTTCGGTCCGCCACGCGCCGACACCCCGCCCAGCACGGTCGCCTGCGGGTCCAGCAGGTCGTCGGCGCCCAGTTCGGTGGCGGCCAGCAGCACCGGGCCGACCGGGACGGGACGTACCCCGCCGCGCAGTTCCTCAACCACTCGCTGCCCGACCAGCCGCACGTCGGCCGCGCGGGCCGCCAGCGTCGGGTCGTCCAACCCCGCCAGCAGCTCGGCGTAGCGCGCCGCCGCCTCGACCACGGCCCGGTCGGCCCGCTCCCCCGCCGCGCACTCGGCCATCGCGGCCGCCCGCAGGTCGGGGTCCTCGGCGATCAGCGCCGTCGCCTCCAGGATCTCCGCCGCCTGGTCGACCCGGTCGGCGTCCACGTCCGAGACCGCATCCGCCCGGATGGCCGCCGACCGGGCGCGCAGTCCCGCCGCGACCGCGTCGAACGCCGCCCGCAGGCGCTCCGGCCCGGCCGCGGCCAGCACGCCGATGCCGGGAGACTCCGGCGCGAGCAGGTGCAGCCGACCCATCGCCACCCCCGCCGCGCCGGGCGTGCCGTGGTAGACGGTGTCGGGGCCGGTCATGAACGTCGCGCGGTGACGGTCTCGGCCAGCGCCTGGAAGATCAACCAGGTGGAGGTGGCCCCCGGGTCCTGGTGCCCCACGCTGCGCTCGCCGAGGTAGGAGGCGCGGCCGCGGCGCGCCTGCAACGGGGTGGTGTCACGCATGCCCTGGTGGGCCGCGTCGGCGGCGGCCCGTGCGGCCGCCGCCAGGCCGCCGTCGCGGTCACCGGAGTGCGCCTGGGCGGCCTGTTCGAACGCGTCCACCGCCGGGGTGTACGCGTCCACGATGGTCTTGTCGCCCAGCACCGCCCCACCCAGCTTGCACACCGCCTCGAGCCCGGCCCGCAGCCCCGCCGCGAGCGCGGCGGTGTCGGCGTCGCCCTCCTCCGGCAGCGCCTTGCCCAGCGCTCGCAGCGCGCTGCCGAACAGCGGCCCGGACGCCCCGCCGACCCGCGACACCAGCGTCGATCCGGCCAGCGTGAACACCCCGCGCACCCCATCGGCGGGCGCCCCGTCCAGCGCGGCCCGCACCGCGGTGAAGCCCCGGTTCATGTTCACTCCGTGGTCGGAGTCGCCGATCGCCGCGTCTAGCTGGGTCAGGTGGTCGGCTTGGGCGGCGATCGAGTCGGCGACCGCGTACATCCAGGCTCTGGCCTGGGAGGCGTCCATCAGGCCCCCCACCGCAGCGCCGGGGTGCGCACCGGCGCGTCCCACAGCCGCAGCATCTCGGCATCGGCCCGACACACCGTCAGCGACATGCCCGCCATGTCCAGGCTGGTCACGTAGTTGCCGACCAGGTTGCGCGCGATGCGCACCCCGGCCGCCTCCAGCATCCCCGCGACCTCGCCGTAGAGCAGGTACAGCTCGATCAGCGGGGTGCCGCCCAGGCCGTTCATCAGCACGATCACGTCCTCGTCGGAGGCCACCGGCTTGGCCGCCATGATCGCCTCCAGCGACATGGCCGCGATGTCCCGGGCCGGGAGCAGCTTCTCCCGCCGCCGCCCCGGCTCGCCGTGGATGCCGACCCCGACCTCCATCTCGTCCTCGGGCAGCTCGAACCCCGGCCGCCCCGCCGCCGGGGTCGTACACGCCGTCAGCGCCACCGCGAACGAACCGCTTGCCTCGTTCACCCGCGTGCCCATCGCCGCCACCGCCGCCGCGTCCGCCCCGGTCTCTGCCAGCGCTCCGGCGATCTTCTCCACCAGCATCGTGGCGCCCGTGCCGCGCCGCCCGGCGGTCCAGGTCGAGTCCTCCACCGCCACGTCGTCGTTGACCAGCACCGTCTGCACGTCGATCCCGTCGTCGCCGAGCAGGTCGGCGGCGAGCTGGAAGTTCATCACGTCGCCGGTGTAGTTCTTCACGATGTGGACCACGCCCGCGCCGCCGTCGACGGCCTTGCTCGCGGCCAGGATCTGGTCGGGCACCGGCGACGTGAACACCTCGCCCGGACAGGCCGCGTCCAGCATGCCCAGGCCGACGAAACCGGCGTGCATCGGCTCGTGCCCCGAACCGCCTCCCGAGACCAGCCCGACCTTGCCCGCCCGCGGAGCCTCGGCGCGGGTCACGTACGGCGCGTCGAGGTCGACACGCAGGTCGGGGTGGGCGGCGGCCAGGCCGACCAGGGCCTCCCGGACGACCGCGTCGGGATGGTTGATGAACTTCTTCACGACGGAACTCCCTTCCCGGTCGGCCCGTACGCACCACGGGGCACCATGTCAATCTTGCCCCGGTTCCGGCCGGTCCGCGCGGCGTAGCATGCGCATCATGACCAGCACTGTGAGCATCGTGCTCGTCTCGCACAGCGCACTGCTGGTGGCGGGCGTACGGGAACTGCTGCGCCAGGTCGCCGGGGAGCACGTCGGCATCAACACCGCCGCGGGCACCGAGGACGGCGGTCTGGGCACCGGCTACGACCTCGTCCGCACCGCCATCGACGACGCCGACGACGCGCTCGGCGTGGTGGTCATCCCCGACCTGGGCAGCTCGGTGCTGACCGCCAAGGCGGTCCTGGACGACGAGCCGCGCGACAAGGTGGTGCTGCTAGACGTGCCCTTCGTGGAGGGCGCGCTGGCCGCCGCGGTCATCGCCGGGACCGGCGCCGACCTGGACACCGTGGTCGCGGCGGCGCGGGAGGCCTGGCATGCCCGAAAGCTGTGAGGCCGAGGTGGTGCTGCCCGCCCACCTGCACGCCCGACCGGCCGGTCAGGTGGTCACGGTGGCGGCCCGTTTCGGCAGCGACGTGGAGATCGTTTTCAACGGGCGTACGGCCTCCGCCCGCGGCATCCTCGGCCTGCTCGGACTCGGCGCCACCGCCGGGCAGACGGTCACCGTCCGCGCCACCGGCGACGACGCCCCCGCCGCCCTCGCGGCTGTGGTCACCGCCCTCACCACCCCCTGACCGCGCCCTCGCCTCGCGGGGGCGCGGGCGGGGCTCCGCAGCCGCCTGCTTGGTCCAGGTTGTGCCGGGTCAGCGTTCGGGCAGGCGCCGGTAGGTGCTGAGGTGCTCCGAGCACAGGTAGAGACTCAGCCCCTCCGGTGTGAGCAGGTGCGAGAGGCCACCCCACCCCTGGTCCGGGTCGAGCTTGAGCATCATGGCACGCAGTACCCGGTAGTCGGCGTCGGTCTCGGCGTAGCGGGCAGGTGCGCCGTCGGGCCGGTACGGGGCCGGGAAGGTGTCGTCCAGCCGGCTCGCGGGCACGTTGTCGAGGACGAGCTTGAAAAGATCGAGTTCGTCGGCGAGCTGTTCCTGCAGTTCCTCGGCGGTCATGCCGAGAATCGGCCCGACGTACGGCAGGGTGGCGCGCAGAAAGCGCAGCGTCTTGACCAGGTACGGACCGGCGATACGCAACCAGCGGGACAGTTCGGTGATCTCGTAGCACCCGGCGTCGCCGGGCAGGGGGTGCCACGTGCCGGGTTCCTCGCAGTAGAGCCGCACCAGGTGGACCGCGCTTCCAGCCTTCTGCCTGGCGGCGGGGGTGATGGTGAAGACGCTGGGACAGTGGGCGCTCTGCGTCTGCTGAATCAGCGTGCCGACGCGCAGGTGATTGTGCTGGGCGACCGCGCTCTGCTGTGCCATGTCGACGCGCATCCGGTCGATGGTCGCGGCCAGTTCCCGCAGGTCGTCGGCGGTGGCGAGGTCCCGCACGGGCGGGGCGATACCGGTGAGCAAGCCGCCGATGTCGACCATGTCCTCAAGTTCGTCGCAGTAGATGTCCCAGTGCCCACGTCTGACACGATCTACGACCTTGGCGTAGCTGAATTCCTTCTCGCATGGCCCATGACCGCGGCAGGGCACCCACCGGGTGACCTTCAGACCTGGGTAGCGGTCGATCGTGAGATTGAGGCCGTCGTCGAGGACCGCGAAGAACGGTGCGGGCATCGGTCCACGCACCGTCAGTTCGATGCGCCGACGCAGGGAGTCGGTGCGCAGCAGGCCGACATGCTCACCGTCGGGGTGGCGCAGCACCGCACCGGTCCGCCAGCGGTGCTCGGTGGCGAACCGGTGCGAGCGGGCCAGGAACCAGCCCGGTATGCCCGGCGGCAGGACGGGCAGCTGGTAGGCGAGCCGGATCTCGTTGCCGTCGGACGGCCAGACGTGGCTGATGTCGGGCGGAGCCTGAGGCAGCCAGCTGACCACGATCCCTTTGGCGCCGTCGCGGCTGTCGCGTATCCGGTAGGACACGTCGAAGCGGTCCATCAGGTTGAGTAGGTGCTCGCGTTCGGCGTGTGGCAGGTTCGGCCACGCACTGACCATGTCCGCGGTGGTGAGCAGTCCGTTTCGGGCGGCCACCCCAGGGTTGTCGAGGATGCGCGCGATACGGACGTTGAGCCACTGGGGGTCGAGGACCACCGTGTCGGCGAGCTCCTCGTCGTCGGGGAAGTAAAGGATCTCGCCGCGATGGTGCAGCGCCACCGCCAGGGTCTTCTGCTCGCTGCCCGCGACGACGCCTACCTGCCTCATCGCCTGCCACACCGCCGCGGTCGGCAGATGCGGGGGCATGCTGTCAGCTGTCAGCTCCGCGGTCGCGTCGACCCAGCGCTGCGGCCATGCCGCGCCCATCAGCGGCAGGCGCGCGGCGGCGGCGGTGATCGCGGTACGCAGATCGTCGATGCCGGTACGGGCCGCGCAGTCCACGCTGAGGTGTCCGATGATCGCCGCGTACTGCCCGCGCAGCCCGGTGAGGTCGATGTCGGCGGGTCGGTCGGCGGTGTGGGTGGCGACGATCAGGACCGGGGCGTGTGGCGCTCGGGCGGTGATGATGTCCAGCCAGTAGTGCAGTCGGCCGCGATCGGTTCCCTCACTGGCGTTCCACACGAGCAGGAACAGCGAGCGGCCGGTGAGAAAGAACTGGTGTGTGGCGTGATAGATGTCCTGGCCGCCGAAGTCCCATACCGACAGGTGCATCTCGGCGTCGGACTCGCTGGGATGGGTCAGTGGCAACCGACTGAGCAGCAGTCCGTGGGTGGTGGGCTCGCCGGGGTTGTGCTCGTCGCCGAACAGCGCTTTGACCAGCGAGGTCTTGCCGACCCTGCCCTCCCCCACGATCAGCAGCTTCGACGCCCACTGCGCTACGGACGCGTGGCTGGCCCGCAGGTAGGCGAGCACGGATTCCACGCCCTGGGACACGACCTCGGCCGGTGGACTCGTCAGCGGGTTGCCACCGAGGTTCAACGAGTTGAGGCCGACGAGATTGCCGACGCTGTCCGGCAACTGCTCCAACCGGTTGTCTTCGAGATTCAGCGACGTGAGCGCGGTAAGGGTGCCCAGCGTGTAGGGAAGCTGCGTCAGCTGATTGCCGTTGAGGTTCAGGACCTTGAGGGCGGCGAGGTTGCCGAGGCTGTCCGGGAGCCGCACCAGCCGGTTGCGGCCAAGGTGGAGCTTGGTGAGTGCGGACAGACCGCCCAGGCTGTCGGGTAGCTCGACCAGTCTGTTGCCGTCGAGGTTGAGCGTACGGAGCGCCTTGAGGCTGCCCAGGCTGTCGGGTACGGCGACCAGTTCGTTGCCGTTGAGGTTCAGCGAAGTGAGCGCTGTCAGACTGCCGAGGCTGTCGGACAGCCGGGTCAGCCGGTTGGCGCCCAGGTGAAGCGTAGTGAGACGGACCAGTTCCCCAAGACAGTCAGGCAGCGTGGTCAGCCGGTTGCGGTAGAGGTACAACTCGGTGAGCGACGCGAGCTTGCCGAGACTGTCGGGCAGCTGCGTCAGCTGGTTGTCGTACAGGTACAGCGTGGTGAGGGCGGTGAGTTCGCCCAGCCTGTCGGGCAGTTCCGTCAACTGGTTTCCGCTGATGATCAGCTTTGTGAGAGCCTTGAGCTCGAAGAGACTGGCGGGCAGCCGGGTCAGGCCGAGGTCGCCCAGATCCAGCTCGGTGCCACCGTGATGCCGGACATGCATGATCCTGTCCTCGGCAGCGTAGTAGTCCTCGCTCCGCGCCCTCATCGACCGGAGACCTCCGCACCGGGACCGACGATTTCACCCGCGCTGGACGGCATCCACGGCCCGCTGCCGAGCATGTCGGTGCGCACGAAGCCCAGCGGGAGTCGGCGGTGCGGCTCGGACAGGTGCTTGACGGCCGCTTCCTCTGCTTCGGGCACGGGTCCTCGACTTCCTCGAGCGGTCGAGATTGGACGTTAGTCGGTCGTCGCCGGGAACTCAAAGAAGTGCCCGCCATCGCGACGCCCCCGGCAGGCGGTGCCTGCCGGGGGCGTCGGTGGTGCGGTGGGACTAGTTGATGGTGAGCGTGAACGTGGTGGTGGTGTTCTTGATGTTCTGGAAGTTGTTGCTGAAGGTCAGGTTGTTGAACGTCGCCGAGCCGATGGCCGGCCCCTGACCCGCTTCCGGCATCTCGTTGACCCAGATGCCGATACCGGACTTCGCGTCGTACGCGTCACCGCTCTTCTGGGCGCCGCTGATGCGGACGTTGGTGAAGATGGTGTCGGTCACCGGCTGCTGCTCCGGGTACTTGGTCTGGAACATGATGCCCGAGTACGTCGGATCGATGATGTCCACATCGGTCAGTCGAATGCCCTGGAAGGTGTGGGTGGCCGCGAACACCCAGATGGCGCCGAAGGTCTGGTTGCCCCAGAAGTGGCCACCTGCCCGGACCAGCGAGATGTTCTCGAACTTCGTCGGCGGGTTGCCGAACCCGACGAACGGGTAGCCGAAGTTCAGCGACGAGATCGTGATACCCGAGTACGTCAGCATGTCCGCGATGTACAGGTTGCGGAACGTGTTGTCGTAACCGCCGTACACCGCCAGGCCGGCCGCGCGCCAGGTCAGCGTCGCCGAGAGGTTCTCGAAGACGTTGCCGTGGTCACCGACCGAGCCACCGCTGTCGGTGGCGGAGAACAGCGCGAACGCGTCGTCGCCGTTGCCCCGACCCTCGACGTTGGTGACGAGGTTGTTGGTGGAGTCGTTGGTCAGGTTGATGCCGTCGGCGAAGGTGTCGCGGATGCGGCTGTTCTTGACCGTCCAGCCACTGACCTTGACGCCCCAGAAACCGCAGACCGTGTGCTCGACCCAGACGCTGTCGAAGGTCAGGTTGTTGACCTGGCTCAGCTCGCCCCAGACCTTGCCCGGACCGTCCTGGCGGATGGTGTAGTTGCCGAAGAACGCGAGGTGCTCGAACGTGGAGCCGTTCGCGCTGCTCTCGACCCGGAAGCCCGCGTCGGTGTTCTCCTGCGTGGTCGGGGTCTCGAAGCGGGTGTACCACATGCCCGCGCCGGTCACCTTGATCGGCTTGCCGTAGATCTGGAGCTTCTGGGCGGTGGTGTACGTGCCGGCCGGCAGGTACACACCCGTCCAGGTGCCGGTGGTGTCCATGCGGACCGCGTCGAGGGCGTCCTGCACGTTCTGGTGGCTGAAACCGGCCGGCACCTTCAGGTGAGCCGGGTCCGGGTTCGCCCGCGGCGACACCTTCTCCAGGTTGATGAAGTCGATCGCGAACGTGCCGGAGTTGGCGGCGTCCTTCTGCAGCTTGATCGTGCTACCGGCCGGGACGGTGCTGTCCAGCAGGATGTTGGCCTCGTCGTACAGGTGGCGGGCCGGGCCGGCGCCGGGCGAGTTGCTTGGCCCCGCTTCCGCGCCGTACAGCCACGAGTGCTTGGAGGTCAGCGTGATCGCCTTGTGGAAGGTGCCGTTGACGTAGATGTTCAGCGTCGACGTGGTGCCGGTGCCACCCGCGTTGTCCGGGATGGAGAACCGGGTGACCAGCGCGTTGGCGTCGGCCTTGGTGGTCCACTGCACGTACGAGCCGTTGGTGTTCAGCGTGACGGCCTTGCGGCCGGACGCCTCACCGCCGAGGTCGCCGATGGTGCGGTTGGGGCCTACCACGCCCGCGCCGCCGCCGGTGGTGCCGTCCTCGGCCTCGTACATGTCGTAGCCCAGGTTGGCGCCGCGGCCGACGAAGAAGCCCTGCGTGCTGGTGTTGTTGCCCTGCTTGACCGGCAGCTCGTTACCGTCGACCGCGATGGTCGTGGTGACGTTGTACTTGCCGTTGACCGCGGTCCAGGTGCCGAGGTTCACCGGGGACGTGGTCGCCCCGGCGTTGATGACACCGGTGTACGACCCGGTCTTGGTGGTGATGGTGGCGCCGGTCGCGGCGTCCTTCAGCACCAGGGTGATGCCGTGCGCGCCGGAGGCCGAGGCCATGACGCCCTGGTTCTTGATCGACACCGAGAAGGTGACGGTGTTGCCCGCCGACGGGTTGCTCGGGCTGAACGCCACCGCGGCGGCGACCAGGTCCGAGGTCTGCACCGGCGCCACCACCAGGTTGGTGGGGTTGGTGTAGCTGTTGTTGGTCTCGCTCTGCTCGATGACCGCGTTCGACTCGTCGACCTTGGCGGTCAGCGCGTACGTGCCCGCGTTCTGCGTGCCGATGCTCACCGAGACGTTGGACTGCGCGCCCGCGGCCAGCGACGCGACGTTCGCCGTACCCACCTTGGTGGTGCCGAGGTAGAAGTTGACGTTGGTCGCGCCCGCCGTGGCGGTGCCGTTGTTCTTCACCGTCGCGGTGGTGGTGATGGTGTCGGTCTCGATCGGCGAGGCCGGGCTCCAGGTCGCCGCGGTGACGGTGAGGTCCGGGTTCGGCGCCGGGGTGCCGATGACCTGGAACTCGGCCACCTGGCCGCCGGGGGCACCGGAGTTGCCGGTGAACTGCAGCCGCACGTCGGCGTAGTTGCCCGAGGCCGGGATCGTGACGGTGTTGCCCGACGACGGGTTGAAGCTGTACGTCTGCGCCGACACGACGTTGACGAACGAGCTGGAGTTCTGGTCACGGCCCAGGACCTGGATGGTCTGGGTCCGCGCGCCCCACGCCGGGTCCGGGTTGAGCTTGACCACGATCGAGCTGAGCGACACGTTCGAGCCCAGCTGCACGGTGAGCTGGTTGGGCGACGTGCTGCCCTCCCAGTACGTGGTCAGGTCGCCGTCGACGGCCAACTCCGGGGCGTACACCCAGGTGTGGCCGTTGTCGGTGACCGGCTTGCCCAGCGCCTGGTTGGTGCCGCCACCGCCGGAGCCGTTGCGGGTCACCGTGTTGCTCATCGGCGAGATGTTGCCCGCCGCGTCCTTGGCCCGCACGAAGTAGCTGACCGTGGCGGTGTCGGGCTGGCTGTCGGTGTACGTCAGCACGTTTCCGGCGACACTGGCCCGCAGCGAGCTGTTGGCGTAGATGTCGTAGCCGGTCACGCCCACGTTGTCGGTCGACGCGGTCCAGGTCAGCTTGATCTGGCCGGACGCCGGCAGGGTGTAGGCGAGGCTGCCCGGCGCGGTCGGCGCCTGGGTGTCACCGGACTGGCCGGTGCGGGTGACCGTGTTGCTGTTGCCCGACTGGTTGCCGGCGGCGTCGCGGGCCCGCACGTAGTAGCTGACCGTCTCGCTGTCGGGACGACCGTCGGTGTAGGTCAGCGTCGAGCCGCTGACACTGGTCAGCAGCGCGCCGTTGGCGTAGACGTCGTACGCGGTGACGCCCACGTTGTCGGTGGAGGCGTTCCACGTCAGCTTGATCTGACCCGAGGCGGGCTCGGTGTAGGCCAGGCTGCCCGGGGTGGACGGAGCCACGGTGTCACCGGTCGACGGGCCGTAGACCTCGAACTCGGACAGCTGCGCGGCGGGCCAGCCCGTGTTCGCGGTGACCCACAGCCGCACGTAGCGGGTGTTCGCCGCCGAGAAGTTGATCGTCACCGTGTTGGCCGACGGGGCGAAGGCGTACGCCGTGGCGGCGACCAAGTTGGTGAAGTTCGACCCGTCCGTGGAGCCCTGCACCGTGATGGTCTGGGTACGCGCGCCCCAGCCGGTCGGCAGCTTCAGCACCACCTTGTTCACGCTGACGGTCGAGCCGAGGTCCACCCGCACCCACTGCGGGAAGGCGTTGTTCGTGCTCTCCCAGTAGGTGCCCTGGTTGCCGTCGACGGTGTTGCCCGAGCCGTAGACGTCGGCGTGGCCGCTCTCGGCCGTCGCCTTGCCCTGGGCCAGGTTGGATGAGCCGCCGCCGGTGCCGGCGCCGTAGATCTCCAGCTCGGACAGCTGCGCCGCCGGCCAGGTGGTGTTGGCGGAGATGTTGACCCGCACGTACCGCTGGCTGGAGGCGGTGAAGTTGAGCGTCACCGTGTTGGCGCTGCCGGGGCTGAACGTGTACCCGGCCGAGTTGACCAGCGTCGACCAGGTCGAGCCGTTGGTCGAGCCCTGCACCGACAGCGTCTGGGTGCGCTGCTCCCAGCTCGCCGGCAGCTTCAGCACCACCTGGTCGATGCTGGTGGCCGCACCCAGGTCGATCTGCGCCCACTGGGGGAACGTGTTGTTCGTGCCCTCCCAGTAGCTGCCCTGGTTGCCGTCGTTGAGGTTGCCGGTGACGAAGCCGTTGTTGGTGCTGCTGGCGCTCGCCGTCTTGCCGAGCGAAAGGTTGGGACCGCCTGCCGCCTGCGCTGTCAGCGCCGGCGCGCCGAAGACCATGAGGCTGGTCGCCACCAGGCCGACGAGCAGCCGCAGTCTGCGGTTTTTCGTGGTTTGCATTGCACTCCTCCCTGCATGTTCCGTTCCCATGGGCGCGCCACCGGCGCGGCGGCGCACACCGTCGGGACGCGACAGTGCACACCGGAACCGCCGGGTGGCGCCTCGACCGGAGCGGGATGCGTGACCTGCGCTTTCGCGCCTGTGCAACGCGGGCGGTCGAAAAGGCTCCGCGACAGAGCCGTGTTACCGGCTCTTGTCATCGGTGTTTCTGGCTGTGGTAGCAAAACGTTAAGCCAGGCGCGGCTAGAAGTCCACAGATCAATGCAAAAACTAAACCGGATCTGTGTAATCGCTGGTAGAAAGCGCGTACAGCTTCGGCTGACGGCGTGACCTGCGACGGGAGATGATGTAGGAGAACCGATGCCTACCCGCATCGCCCGGATTGGACGCAACCATGGCACTGGACCGACTGCCGAACGGCGCGCCGATGATCGGCCTCGGCCTGGCCGCCGTCGGCCGCCCCGGCTACATCAACCTCGGCCGCGCCGGTGACCTACCCGAAGACCGGTCGGTGCCCGCGCTGGCGCAGCGCACACACGAACTGCTCGACGCCGCGTACGCCGCCGGGGTGCGCTATGTCGACACCGCCCGCTCGTACGGCCGCGCCGAACAGTTCCTCGCCGACTGGCTGCGCACGCGTGAACCATCCGATGTGGTGGTCGGCAGCAAATGGGGCTACACCTACACCGCCGGATGGCGCGTCGACGCGACCGTCCACGAGACCAAGGAGCACAGCCTCGCCACGTTCATCCGGCAACTGGCCGAGACCCGGGAACTGCTGGACGGGCGGCTCGACCTGTACCAGATCCACTCGCTGACCCCGGACAGCCCGGCCCTCGCCGACACCGCCCTGCACCGCGCCCTGGCGGACCTGCGCGACAGCGGTGTCACCGTCGGATTCTCCACCAGCGGGCCGCACCAGGCCGACACCATCGACGCGGCCCTGGACATCGAGGTGGCCGGGCAGTCGCTGTTCGGCAGCGTCCAGTCCACCTGGAACGTGCTCGAATCCTCGGCGGGTCCGGCGCTGGCCCGCGCCCGTGCCCGCGGCTGCCGCGTGATCGTCAAGGAGGCGATGGCCAATGGACGCCTGGCCTGCGGCGCGGCGCCCGAACCCGTCGCCGCGCTGGCACGCGAGCAGGACACCACACCCGACGTGATCGCGCTGGCCGCCGTGCTGGCTCAGCCATGGGTCGACGTGGTCCTCTCCGGCGCGGCCACCGTCGCGCAACTACACAGCAACCTCGCCGCGCGTCACCTGGCCCTGACCCCCGCCCAGCTCGCCCCGCCGGCCGAGCTGGGCGAACCCCCCGCCGACTACTGGCAGCACCGAGCCACCCTCCCCTGGGCCTGACCAACCCCATCCCGCCCCGCCGGCCGGCGGCGTTGGCCTATGCCTGCGCGGGGTCGAGGGCGAGCAGGTCGAGTACGAGCTGTACGACGGCGTGTGGCGTGTCGGTGATGGAGAAGTGCGCCGCACCGGGGATGGTCTTCAGCTCCACGTGCGGCGCCCGCGCGATCCCCGCCTGCTCCTGCTCGGTGAAGCCGACCTCGTCGCGGTCACCCCTGGCCACCCACACCGGCGTCGTGGCGGCGGCCAGCCGACCGGTCAGGTCGCCGTACCGCTTGATGTGGTCGAAGAAGCCGGTGACCAGATGCCGGTTGGCGGCGTGGGAGTTGAGCTTCATCTGCGCGAACAGCTCGTTGAAGCGTGCCGAGGGCAGCCGGTCGCGCATGCCCTTCTTCAGCGACGGATTGATGCCCAGCCACACCAGCGTGCCGACGACCGGGATACGACTGGCCCCATCGAGCGACAGCAGGTCGGCCTCCTCATCCGCACGCGAGAACGACGGCGACAGCAGCAGCAGCTTTCCTCGGTATCGCCCACGGGCCGCGATCTCGACGCCGACGTTGGCGAAGTACGAGTGCCCGACGATCAGGTCGATCGACTCGCGTTCGGCGTACTGCTCGACGAGGTCGGCGTAGGTCTCGACCCGGTAGTCGAAGCCCTTGGGCACCGGGCGGCCCGCGAAGCCGGGCGGGTCGGCGGCCCGCGCCAACACGCCCGCCTCCGCCAGCGCCGGATCCGACAGGACGTCGGTGTAGAACTCGGCCGTGCAGAACAGCCCCGGCAGCATGAGCACCCGGGAAGCGGTCTGGTCGGGCGTGTTCTCGATGATCTCCCAATTGTCGTCCTCACGCCGCCGTAGCGACGCGGTGCCTGTGGTCGTCACACCGCCAGCGTATGACCGCGGCGCCGCGGTCGCGGATGTTTGTCCAGGTCGGCCGTACCGGAACGGATCGGTCGTACCCTGACGGCATGGCTGACGATGATCTCGCGGCGATCGGCGACGTGATGCAGGCCCTCGGCAAGGCGTTCGCGACCCTGTCCGCCGACGGGGTGGCCGGGCTCTATACCGCCGACGCCGACTGGACCAACGCGTTCGGCACCTCGCGCAAGGGCGGCGCCGCGATCGAGGCGTACCTGGCGAACCTGTTCGCCGACCGGCACTTCGCCGCGGGCAAGCCGCTCGGACCGCCGCAAGCCGACATCCGCCTGCTCACCGCCGACGTCGCCGTGGCCAGGACCTACCTGGAACGCGCCGGGCAGCAGACCGCCGACGGCGCGACCATGCCGGTACGCCGCAACTTCTCGCTCAAGGTGTTCACCCGCGAGCCCGACGGCTGGAAGATCGCGTCCGACATGTACATGGACGCCCGCGAGGACACGACGCTGGGCGGCTGACGCTCAGGCCGCCGGGGCCGGGTGCTCGCGGGCGCGGACCTGCTGCGGATACCACATGGTGAACTTGTACGCCCCGGCGATCAGCGCGATGGGCAGGATCCAGTTGACCCAGGCCCTGCCGCTGCTCATCTGCTGGGACAGCACGCCCAGCACCGCGCAGGCGGCGAAGACCAGGCCCCAGACGAGGGTGAGCTTGCGGTTGACCTGCTTGTAGATCGGGCGCTGCCGGACCTCCGGCGGGGTCTGCTCGCGAGCGTACTGCTCGGTGAACGGGGTGAAGGCCAGCGAACCGAGCACCACCAGGGCGAGGATGCCGCTGGAGATCGCCTGCGAGTAGCGCTCCAGCCATTCCAGCTGGCCGGGGTCGAGCAGCAGGCCCGCGATCGTCAGCGCGCCGAAGAAGGCCGCCGAGATGATCTCGACCAGTTTGATCGGCTTGTGGTGCCGTAGCGGGAGCAGCAGGATCAGCGTGGCCACGAACGCACCGCCCGCCGCGTAGACCCAGGTGCTCGGCCCCGCGACCACCCAGAAGATGATCCACGGCACGAACCCGCGAAACGCATTGCCTCCCATGCGCCGAACGATATCCGTTCAACCCCGTTATCGCCTGATTTTGCGCCAGCTCACCGTCCCACTGCGACCTTGGTGCGGCCGGCAATCGCCGGTTTCAGGCACGAGTCGGGCCGGAGTGGTTTCTCTGATCGGAAACGCCGAGCAAACCGCGGAGCCGACGGCACGCGCCGCCGACTCCGCCTTCCGCGTCAGCCGGCGCGACGCGTCACCGCGACGGCGTGGGCACCTGCCTGACCCGGCGGCCGCGCGCGGTGTGCGCCGGCCGAGACCGGCGCCGAGCCGGGCACCCGCACGATCGACGCCGTGAACCCGCAGCAGTCCTGCGTCTTCGTCGGGGTCGCCGCGCCCTTGATGACGACCCCCTTCAGCGTCGCCGTGGTGTCGGCGAGGTCCGCCACGGCGATCACGCCGACCGGACCGCCGACGATCTTCTCGTGGTCGAGGGTGGTGTCGCCGTCCTGGACGATCGCGCCGTAGAAGATGCTGTCCCTGGTGACGTTGTCGTGCACCCGGCAGCAGTCGGCGAACGCGAACAGGTAGAGCCCGGCATCGTTGCCGATGAACCGGTTGTGGGCGATCTCCGTGTCGGCGGCGGGCAGCGCACCTGGGCCGTCCTCGAACGCGGCGGCCTGGAACTGGACACTCGGGTCGGGTCCGCAGGCATCCTCGAAGTCGTTGCAGCGGTTGCCGATGACGACGTTGCGGGTGACGTGCGCCGACGCCGCGTCACCGATCTCCACGCCGCCGGTGAAGACACTGGTCGCCGGATCGATCTTCGCGTCGAGGAGACTGTCGGTCAGGGTCACCGTCGTGCCCGCGCTGAACGCCGTCAGGGCGACGCCGGTGTAGTGCGTGACCTCGACATGGTCGATCACCGCGTGGCCGACGTCGCCGGTGAGGAAGCTGCCGACCAGGATGCCGTTGCCGTCGTGGTCGCAGCTCTCGACCGGGGTGTTGACGATGTCGCTGACCCTCGCCCGCGACAGCTTCAACGTCGCGCCGCCCGCAACGAAGATCCCCGCGTGCAGCGGCTGCTCGGCGCACGGATGCGCGACCGGTCCGGACACGCCCAGGTTCGCGATCTCCACCTTGGCTCCGCCAGTGACCCCGATGAGCGCGGCGGCATCGCCCACGTTCGGCTTCAGCGGATCCGGCGCGACGACCGTGGTCGCCTTCCTACCCGCGCCGAACAGTCGCAGGTTCTTGGAGATGGTCACCTGTTCGTGGTAGCGGCCCGGCGCCACCCGGACCGTGTCTCCGGCGTACGCGGCGTTCACCGCGGCCTGGATGGTCGGGTACTGGGACGGCACCTGCAGCACCGACGGGCGCGCCGCGGCGCCGGTGGCCGGGAGCAGCGCGGCGAGCACGGTGACCGCCACCGCCGACGCGGCCTGAATTGGTCTGATTATCCGATATGTCACAGATCCCGATATTAGAGGCGATCGTCCTCATATTTAGGAAGATCGCCGGTTTCGGTGCAGACACCTCAGGCGGGATCGAGCATGGCGTGGTCGATGATCCAGCCGAGCCGCAGGATCTCCTCACCGCCGTACTCCAGGGCGATGATGCGGGTGAAGCGCTCGCGCAGGTGGCCGCTGCCCAGGTAGTGAACAGCGCAGCTCACCCACTGGGAGCCCGGGGACGCGGGCGCGGACAGGACGACGTGCTTGCCGCACCGGTGCTGCATGCTGACCTCGCCGAAATCGGGGGGACCTCGCGAGAGGCGGGGGGCCTTGCAACGTACCCGATAGAGGGCCTGAGCTGCTAGATCTCCGCTGACACGGGCGTGACAGCGGCGTGTGCGCGTGCTGGCAGCGGCCCGCCGGACAGTGGGTCCCGTCGCACACTGACTGACGGAACGAGGAATCATGACCTTCGCTTTCCAGGCCGAGGGCCTGGTCAAGCGGTTCGGGGCCACGACCGCGCTGGCGGGGGTGGACCTGGCCGCCCGCCCCGGCACCGTGCTGGGCGTGCTCGGCCCCAACGGCGCCGGCAAGACCACCGCGGTACGCATCCTGGCCACCCTGCTGCGCCCCGACGCCGGACGGGCCACCGTCGGCGGGCTCGACGTGGTCCGCGACGCCGACGCCGTACGCCGCCGCATCGGCCTGACCGGCCAATACGCCTCCATCGACGAGGACCTGACCGGCACCGAGAACCTGGTGCTGATCGGGCGCCTGATGGACCTGCGTACGCCCGACGCCCGCGCCCGCGCCGCCGAGCTGCTGGCCCGTTTCGACCTGACCGAGGCCGCCGGACGCCCGGCCCGCACCTACTCCGGCGGCATGCGTCGCCGCCTCGACCTGGCCGCGAGCCTGGTCGGCCGCCCTGACGTCATCTACCTCGACGAACCGACCACCGGCCTGGACCCGGCCAAGCGCGACGACGTGTGGAACATGGTCCGCGGCCTCGTCGACGACGGCTCCACCGTGCTGCTGACCACGCAGTACCTGGAGGAGGCCGACGCGCTCGCCGACGAGATCAGCGTCATCGACCACGGCAAGGTCATCGCCCACGGCACCCCCGCCGACCTCAAGCGGATCGTCGGCGGCCAGACCATCGTGGTCCGCCCCGCCGACCCGGCCCACCTCACCCAGACCGGTGCGATCCTGACCGAGGTCAGCGGCCACCAGGTCGAGTCGCCCAGCCGTGGCGTGCTCACCGTCCCGGTCCCCGGCGACAAGGCCTTCACCGAGGTCGTCCGGCGCCTCGACGCCGCGGGCGTCTCCGTCGTCGAACTGTCGCTGCGCCTGCCCAGCCTTGACGAGGTCTTCTTCACCCTCACCGGTCACGGCACCGACAAGTCGCCCGAGGAGGCACGCGCATGACCACCACCACCCTCGCCCCCGCCCAGCGCCCCGGCGGCAGCGCCGCCGCCCCGGCCCGGCGGCCGTTCGCGCTGCTGCGGCACAGCCTCGCCCTGGCCGGACGCAGCCTGACCAAGACCATGCGTACGCCCGAGCAGCTGCTCGACGTCACGCTCCAGCCGGTGATCTTCGTGGTCATCTTCGTGTACCTGCTCGGCGGCGCCATCGCCGGTAGCCAGCACGAGTACCTGCAGTTCCTGCTCCCGGCGATCATGGTGCAGACCGCGATGTTCGCCTCCACCGCCATCGGCGTCAACCTCAACACCGACATCAAGAAGGGCGTCTTCGACCGCTTCCGCAGCCTGCCGATCGCCCGCTCGGCACCGCTGATCGGGGCGGTCGTCGGGGACGTGATCCGGTTCGTGGTGTCGATCGTGGTGCTGCTCGGGCTCGGGTTCGCGCTCGGGTTCCGGTTCGGGACCTCGCCGTTGCTCGGCCTGTCGGCCTGCCTGCTGGTACTGGGGTTCAGCTTCTGCCTGAGCTGGATGTCGGTGCTCATCGGCATGCTGGTGCGCGAACCCGGCGCCGTGCAGGGCATCTCGTTCATCGTGATGTTCCCGCTGACCTTCGGCACCAACATGATGGTGCAGACCAGCACGCTGCCCGGCTGGCTGCAGGCATGGGTGAAGATCAACCCGGTGACGGACGTGATGTCGGCGTCGCGGGCGCTGATGCTCGGCGGCCCGACCGCCGGACCCGTCCTGCACACACTCGTCTGGTCGCTGGGCATGCTGGTGGTGTTCGCCCCGCTCGCGGTCCGCGCCTACCGCCGCCGCACCTAACCCGGCGAGTGCCTTTGCTCTGCACCCATGTGCTTGCTCTGCACCCATGTGCTTGCTCTGCACCCATCCGCGCAACACCTTCTGCGTCCACGGGTGCAGAGCAAAGGCATGGGTGCAGAGCAAAGGCGCTCGCCGATGGCTTCCCGCCGCCCGAGCGCAAGGAGGTCAGGCCGAATGATCCGCAGACCCGGAATGCCTACGCGCGACGGACCTCGGCGGCACGGCCGATCTGCCGGCGCTGGCCGATCGCGCAGAACGGCGGGACCCTCAGGAGCGTTTCGCGAGCCAGTCCTGTAGTTCTCGGTGACGGAACTGGATCGAACCACCGGAAAGCCGTAGCAGGCCTGCCTCGTAGGCCCAGTCCAGGAAACGGGCGGGCCGACGCGGCAGTCGGCCCTTCCGGGCGGCCAACCACGTGCCGATCAGATAGGACGGCCACAGTGACACGGCTAGCAGGAATGGCGAAAACACCACCAGCCCGCAGCACATGGACCGTAGCAAATCGTGCACACGCGCTTGCCTGATCACATCACTGGGACGTTCCAGTGCCACCGCCGGCGACTCAATCGTCTCGAAAGCCGCATGAAATCCGAATGCAATGCCTCCGCCAATATATATGACGATCATCAGTGTCACGTCATCGATGATGGCTGAGGTGCTGCCCGCAACGAGGAGATCCGGAAACAGACCTCTCACCAATAGGCCAAGTGCCGACAACAGAATTCCGCCAACCGGTGCCAGAACCAGGCCCCAGACGAAGAGGCGCCGCACCCTGCTCTGCCGAAGCAGAGCGAAGTCGAACCGCTCAAAGTCACTCCATCGATGCGACGTGCCGATGGCACCTACTACGACCACTCCAGACGACAGCGCGAATACGATGATCTGCCAGGTCCGATGCGGCGAGCCGAGGAGTAGGTACGCCGCTCCATAACCGGCGGCAGCGACCAGCCCATTCAGGATCCTGGTCGTCCAGTCCGCCACCGGTCCGCCGAGCTGCCAGATGCGGTCGGGCCTGAGATCTGCCGTGCTCCGACCCGAAGTCCCACGATGATCGCTAACTCCACGTGCCATATGGGTCATCCACTGGGTGACGTTCTCGGCGGAGTAGGTGTCGTCAACCGGTGGGCGCTGCCGGACGACGGTGGAAATGAGCCGTGCCGTCAGCGAATCCAGCAGCTCCGGCTCCGACAGACCGACCATGTCGGCTGGCTCACCGCGTCCGTCACGATAGACGGTCAGCGCCAGGAACAGGCGCCACGGCGTACGGAGGGCACGGCTCAATGACGAGTCCGGCTCGGTGCGCAGCAGATCGATCACCACCGCCCAACTCCCGGATATTGCGCTCGGCGGCAGTCGCCGCTCCAAGTAGCTGATCACCTGTTCGGGATCCAGCGGCTTGATGATCACTAGCTGAGTGTCTTGAAGCACCGGCACCGGCCCGGACCCGGTCGGGACCGTCGCCAACCCCTGGTAGTGGCCGCGTCGACAGGTAACCACGAAAGAGCGCCGACCATACACGTTCAGCACCCGAACAAGCAGTGGCGCTCGTTTCAGCCCGGTCGGCCCGTCCTGGTCCATCTCGTCGAGCCCGTCCAGGACGGGCAGCACCATTCCAGCGCCGACCAGCTGCTTCGCGATCTGCTCATCGACACCATGACTGACGATGCGCCCGATGATCCACTGGTCGAAACGCTCGACCAGGTCCGGATCGCCTAGTTGGGCGGCTTTCTCGTCAAGGTCCCACGACGGAAGGCTCGCCCAGACCGGCACCCGAAGCTCCCCGCCGTCATGACGTTCGGCGGCCAGCGCCAAAGCCCGAGCCAGATGGTAGGCCAGAACGGTCTTGCCACTGCCCGGCTCACCCAAGATGACCAGGCGTCCGCGTTCAAGCGTGCCAAAGTAGGCATCCATGTCGGCCAGCGAACCCCGTGTGTCACCGCCATCGGCTCGCCATTGCACGAGCACAGCCTCGGCCTCGTGATGCGGGCCGCGAAAGGTCATGTCGGCCGGTCGAGCATCCGCATCGTCAGCCAGTGCGCGGCGCAGCGCGGAGTTGGCTTCCATCGCGGTGGCGCGGGCCAACTTGCTGGCAGCCTGCCGCAGAACGTCCGGCCCGATGTCCGAACGTGCGCTTCGGGAAGTGATCAACGGGATCAACACCCCGACCAGGAGCGAGAGGACGCCGGCGATCTGCGCACCGCGGGTCCCGGCCCGAAGCAAGAATACTCCGGTCACGACAATCGCCAGCATGACGAGCAGGACCAGCGGGGAGAATCTGGGTCGGTGGCGTTCAGACGTCACCGCTGCATCATCCACCAGCAGGGACACATAGGACACGTCCCGAAGCTGGCGTAGACGTCCACCGATCGGGCAATTCATTGCCGTGCGTCGACGGCGTACCGGATTGGCCTCCACGAGACTGGCCGTGCCCGGTGCTCTCCCATGCTGCTCGCTGACGGCAGCCGAGCTAGGCGTTTTCGGGGGAACCGCCAGGGTCCAC
Source organism: Catellatospora tritici (assembly GCF_019083965.1). GTDB lineage: Bacteria > Actinomycetota > Actinomycetes > Mycobacteriales > Micromonosporaceae > Catellatospora > Catellatospora tritici. The sequence goes on along the minus strand of NZ_JAHRCY010000021.1, from coordinate 19,524 downwards.
CTTCAGCGCCGCCAGCGCCTCCGCCCGCCCCAGCGCACGCCCGCGCGCCAATTCCACCGTCGCAGCGGCGTCAGCGGCGACCAGGTCGGCGACCCGGATGGCATCAGGGCTTCCCCGGTCGGCGACGCCACGGATGCGCTCGGCCGCCCCGAGCACGTACCCGGCCCGCTCCGGCTCCCCCGCCGCCAGCCAGTAGTCCGCCAACGCGACCCCGGCCTTCGCCACCACCGGCATGTCCTTGACCTGCAGCCCGGCCGCCAGCGCCGACACCAGCTCCACGCGCGCGGTCGCCAGCTCCCGCCGCGCCACCATCAGGTGCGCCACCGACGTCCCGATCAGTGCCAGGAACTGCGGCGACACCATGAACGTCTCCGCGACCTGTGCCTTGGCCGCCGCGTAGTGCTCCCATGCCTCGTCCAGCCGGTCCTGGTAGCGGGCGAGGTCGCCCAGGGTCAGCAGGGCTCCGCACACGTCCCGACCGTTGCCGCCCCGGGCCAGCTCGCGCAGGTCGGCCCGCGCGGCGTCGTACTCGCCCAGGTGCACGCGCATGGCGGCCAGCCGCATCCGGGCGTAGCCGCTGTCCTCGTCGGAGCTTAGCTGCCGTACCAGCGAGATCGACTCGTGCAACAGGCCGACGGCGACTTCGCCGCGCCCGCGTACCAGCTCGGCCTCCGCCAGCGCGGTCAGCGTGACCGACAGACCGGCCCGGTCCCCGATGGCGCGCAGCCGGGCCACCGCGTCCTGCATGTCGGCGTACATGCCTTCGGCGTCGCCGTCGTTGTCGCGGATGAACGCCCGCGCCGCCAGCAGCATCGCCTGCGCCCACGGGTCGGCGTTGCCCAGCCGCCGCTCGATCGCGGCCAGCCCGGCCTCGGTGTTGTCGGCGACCATCGCCATCGCGGGTTCCACCAGCGCGAACAGCGGATGATCCCACTCCGGGTCCACCTCGGCCGCCAGCTTGACGAACGCCTCCATGACGCCGGAGACGCCCTCCTGCGACGGCTCGACCGCCGCCTTGTTCACCAGGTGGAAGACCCGGGCGAGGGTACGGGTCTGCGCCGACGTCGGCCCCGGCACCGCCAGCGCCTGCCCGAGCCACGTGGCCGCCTCGGCGTTGTCGCCGAGCACCGTCCAGAACAGCCCCAGTGAGGCGCCCATCCGCACCGCCGCGTCGGCGTCGCCGGTATCGCAGGCGTGATGCAGCGCCGCGAGCACGTTGTCCCGTTCGGTGACGAGCCTGCCGATCCACTCGATCTGTTCGGGACCGCGCAGCTTCGGTTCGGCGGTCTCGGCCAGCTCCAGGAACCAGGCCAGGTGCGCGTCGCGGGTGGCGGCCAGCGTGCCCGCGGCGGCGAGCTGCTCCAATCCGTACTCCCGAATGGTGTCGAGCATGCGGTAGCGCGGCTCGTCGGCGGGGACGACCTGCAGCAGCGACCGGTCGACCAGGGCGTCGAGCAGGTCGGGCACCTCGGCGGCAGGCAGGTCGGGGCCCGCGCACACCCCCGCGGCGCTGTCGTGGGCGATCCCGGCCGGGAACACGGCCAGCCGGGCGGCCAGCAGCCGCTCCTGCTCGCCGAGCAGGTCCCAGCTCCAGTCGACGACGGCGCGCAGCGTCCGGTGCCGGGCCAGCGCGGTCCGACTGCCGCCGGTGAGCAGCCGGAACCGGTCGTCGAGCCGGGCCGCCACATGCTGCGGCGACAGCGTACGCAGCCGGGCGGCGGCCAGTTCGATCGCCAGTGGCAGTCCGTCCAGGCGGCGGCAGATCTCGACCACGGCGGCGACGTTGCCCTCGTCGACGACGAAGTCGGGGCACACCGCCACCGCCCGGTCGCGCAGCAGCTCCACCACCGGGAACGTCAGCGCCCGCGCCACGTCGGCGTCGGGTTCGGGCAGGCTCAGCGGCGTGACCGGGCACAGTGCCTCGCCGAGGATGGCCAGCGGTTCACGGCTGGTCGCCACGATCCGCAGCCGGGGGCAGCGGCTGAGCAGGTCGTCGGCGAGCTGCGCGACCGCGGCGACCAGGTGCTCGCAGTTGTCGAGCACCACCAGCGTCCCCGGGGCCGACAGCGCCTCGACCAGGCGACTGGTCGCGTCGCGCGGGGCGGTCGATGCGCCCGCGTTCTCCAGGTGCGGCAGCTCGCGCAGCTCCAGGGCGGCCAGCACGGTCTGGGTCAGGTCGATCGGGTCGACGACGGCGGCCAGCTCGACCAGCCATACCGCGCCGTCGCCGCGCCCGGCGTGCTCGGCGGCCACGGTGGTGGCCAGCCGGGTCTTGCCCGCGCCGCCGGGGCCGACGAGGGTGACCAGGCGTCCGGCGGCCAGCTGCTGCTCGATGCGGGCGCGTTCGGGCTCGCGGCCGACGAAGCTGGTCAGCGCGGCGCGCAGGTTGCCGCGCCGGGCGGGTTTGCGCCCGGCCAGGGCCGGGTCGGCGCGCAGCACGGCCACGCGCAACTCCTGCAACTGCGGGGACAGGTCGAGGCCCAGCTCGTCGGCGAGGCGGTCGCGCAGCGCGTCGTACGCGGCGAGCGCCTCGGCCTGCCGTCCGGCCTGGTAGAGCGCCTGCACCAGCAGCGCGTGCGGGCGCTCGCGCAGCGGGTTGGCGCGGGTCAGCTCCTCCAGCTCGGCGACCAGGTGTTCGCCGCCCCCACCGGCCAGCTCGGCCTCGATCCGGTCCTCGGTCGCGGACAGGCGCAGTTCGGCCCAGCGGGCGGCGGGCGCGACTGCGTACGGCGCGTCGGCGACCTCGGCCAGTGGCTCGCCGCGCCACAGCCGCAGCGCGGCGGCCAGCGATCGCGCGGCGGCGGCCGGGTCACCGGCGCGCAGCTCCCGCTGCCCCTGCCGGGCCAGTTGCTCGAACCGCAGCGCGTCGACGTCCTCGGTGGTCAGGTCCAGTCGGTAGCCGCCAGGGCCGTAGCTGACCGTGTCGTCGGGCAGGGCGCGGCGCAGCCGCGACACCAGCGACTGGACCGCGTTGGCGGGGTCGGCGGGCACGGCCTCGCCCCAGAGGGCGTCGGCGAGCGCGGGCACGCTGACGGTCCGGCCCGCGTCCAGTGCCAGCCGGATCAGCAGGGCGCGCAGCCGCGCCCCCGTGATCTCGATGTGTCGCCCGCCGGAGCTCACCTCCAGCGGCCCCAGGATCCCCACCCGCATGGCGACCAGTCTCCCAGGTCGCGGCCACGTCCCGCCCCCGACCCAACTTCCAAGATCACCCGCCCGCGCCGGCGGCCCACCAAGATCACTTATGTTGCCTGGCAAACGGGCGAAAGGTGCCCCAAGATACGCCCAGTTGCCAGGCAAGATGAGCGATCTTGGCCGTCGGCCTTCCCACGTTCCGCGCCCGGGTGCGGTCGACGCAGGTGCGCGCCGACCGCACCCGGGCGCGGTCAGGGATGCGGGTCAAGAAGGGGCCCTTCCGCTACGTAAAGCGATAAGAAGGGGCCCTTCCTTACCTCTCACCAGCCGGTGCGGCCGGCGCCGTATTGGTAGAGGGGGTTGCCGTAGGTGGCGGGGACGGGTTGGCCTGCGTCGATCTTGGCGCGGATGTCGGTGCGCTGGGCGGCGGTGGCGCCGAGGTCGTACGGGAGGTCCCAGGATTCGGTGGCGTCGGCGGGGATGTCGGTGCCACCGGCGCGCAGGACGTCGGTCAGGTTGCGTGGCAGTTGCCAGGGCAGGCGGCCGCTGGGGGTGTAGTCGCCGAAGAGCAGGCTCGCCAGGGCGGGACCCATCTCCTCGCCGCCGCGGTAGGTGACCACGGTGGCGGCGGGCAGGGCATCCCACTCGGTGATGACGTAGGGCCGGGGCAGCACCAGCACGACCACGACCGGGATGTTCTGGTTGCGGAAGTTCTGGATGACGGCGAGCTGGTCGGCGGGCAGGTAGGGCTGCTCCTTCACCCAGCTGGTGGCGTGGGTGTACGAGCCTTCGCCGACCGCGACGATGGCGAGCTTCGGGGTCGGACCGGTGTCCTGGTAGACGTTGACTCCGGCGGTGGCGGCGCGGGCGCGGACGGCGTCGATGATGTTCTTCGAGCCGTACTCCTGGTGGAAGTAGCTGGTCCAGATGCAGCAGGCCAGCGAGTCCGCGGCGCGGGGACCGGCGACGACGATGTTGTCCCCGGCGGCCAGGCGCAGCGGCAGGATGCCGTTGTTCTTGAGCAGGGTCATCGCCTCGCGGGAGGCCTGGTTGGCCAGGGCCGTGTACGCGGGCTGGTGGAACCGGTACGGGCCGTTGACCGGGTCGCCGTACGGGTTCTCGAAGACGCCGAGCTGGAACTTGAGCCTCAGGATGCGGCGGACGGCGTCGTCGATGCGGGCGACGGGCACTCCGGCGGTGAAGGTGGCGATGGAGTAGCCGGGGGCGCCCGGGTCCGCTCCGCCCATCACGTCGGAGCCCGCGTTGGCGGCGCCGACCCAGGAGCCCGAGGGCAGCCAGTCGGTGGTGATGAGACCGGTGTAGCCCATGTTGTTGCGCAGGTAGGCGAGGATCTTGGCGCTGTCACCGGCGCCGGGGCCACCGGGGTCGAGCAGGGAGCTGCCCGCGTACCCGGGCATGATGTTGACCGCGCCGGCCTCCATCGCGGCCCGGAACGGGATCATGTGGTACTTGATCGTGACGGCGTCGTACACGATCAGGGCCTCGCCGCCCGCGCCCTCGCCCGGCCAGTGCTTCACCGTGGCCAGGACGGATTGCGGGTTGAGCTCCGGGCCGCCCTGCAGGCCCGCCACCAGCGCCCGGACCTGGGCGGCGGCGACGTCGGCGTTCTCGCCGTTGCCCTCCTGGATGCGCGGGTAGAGCACCTTGGTGCCGACCTCGGCCAGCGGGCCGAGCACGCCCCGGGTGCCGACTTCCAGCTGCTCGCGACGCTGCATGTCGCCGAGCTTGTAGTCGAGGGGGTAGTCGCGCGCCGCGGCCAGCGCGCTCTGGGTGGGATAGGTGGTCTTGTACCCGTGGATGGTGTCGCCCGCCGAGACGAACGGGATGCCCAGCCGGGTCGCCGCCGACGACAGCAGGTAGGTGTGCAGGTCCGGGCCCTCGGCGGGGCCGAAGTGCCAGCCCGACTGGTTGAACGTCTGGGCGTTGTAGAACATCTGGTACGCCTTCTCCTGGGTCGTCATGCGGCTCAGGAGGTCGTTCACGCGGGTGTCGACGGGCTGACGCCAGTCCTCGTACGGCTCGATGGTGCCGTTCTTGTTCAGGTCTCGGCTGCCGTTGACGATGTTGACGCCGTCGGCGACGGTTTCGAGGACGGGGACGTAGACGCTGAACTTGCGGATGTTGGACGTGGTGGTCGCCCCGGAGCCGTTGACCGAGGTGATGTACCACTTGTAGGTCCACCGGTCGGGCAGGTCCCAGGTGGGCGTGTAGCTGGTGCCGGTGGGCTCGGCGACCTTGGTGTAGAGGTCGATCAGGTTGCCGGGCTGGGTGAAGTCGTAGTCGGTGCGGCTGACGTTGAGCCACACCTGGTAGCGGACCGCACCCGAGACGGCGTTCCAGGTCAGGGTGGGGCGGCGGGTGGTGGTGACCATGGCCGCGTCGGCGGGGGCGGTCAGCGCGAACTGGCCGGTGACCGCCGGGGGCTTGGTCGGGCCGGACAGCAGCGGCGCGGTGGTCGAGGCGGTGTCGACGCTGCCGAACACCTGGAACTCCCACAGCGAGTAGCCGTAGCCGGTGGCGCGGGCGGTGCCGTAAAGCCGGAGGTAGCGGCCGGAGCCGCTGATGTTCAGCGTCTCGATGCCCCCGGCGCCGGTGGTGGTGGAGTAGATGCTGGTCCAGTTGACCTTGTCGTTGGACGTCTCGATCCGGTAGCCGCGCGCGAACGCGGCCTCCCAGTTCAGCACCACCTTGGCGATGGTGGCGGCGCCACCGAGGTCGATGCTCATCCACTGCGGGTCGCTGAACGCCGACGACCAACGGGTGGTGGTGCGGCCGTCGACGGCGGCGCCGGGGGCGTTGCCGCCCTCGTACGAGGAGGCGTCGACCTTCTTGAAGTCGGAGATGGTGGCACCGCCGCCACCTCCGCCACCCCCGCCGCCGCCGATGGTGCCGTAGACCTGGAACTCCCACAGGGAGTAGCCGTAGCCGGTGGCGCGGGCGGTGCCGTACAGGCGCACGTAGCGGCCGCTGCCGGTGATGGGCAGGGTCTGCGTGCCGCCGGTGCTCGCGGTGGTGGAGTAGATCGTGGTCCAGGTGTTGCCGTCGGGCGAGGTCTGGATCTGGTACGCGGTGGCGTACGCCGCCTCCCAGCGCACGATCACCTGGTCGATCGCGGCGGTGGCGCCGAGGTCGACGCGGATCCACTGGGGGTCGCTGAACGCCGAGGACCAGCGGGTGCCGAGGTCGCCGTCGACCGCGGCCGTGGCCGGGAACGCCGCGTTCTCGGCCGAGGAGGCGAGCACGGGCTTGCCCTGCGAGATCAGTGGTCCGGCGGCCTGGGCGGGGCCGGAGGAGACCAGTGACTGCGCGACGAGGACTGCGATGGCGGCGGCTGCCGTCATCAGCACCGCCCGGCTGCGACGCAGCCTGGCGGTGGCGGTTCTGCGGAACATGGCTGCTCCTGACAGGACAGGCCGGGCGCGTCTCGTGGGGAGCGGGACGTGCCACGGCGATGGAGAATCATGTCAGAGAGCGCTCTCCAATGACGTACTTTCATCGAAGCACGGTGATTAGTCAAGCCCTGCCGCGTGCCGTCCCGCGCACGAAGAGGCGGTCGGCCCCGCCATGCCGGGGCCGACCGCCGTGTTCGCACTACGCGGGCAGGCGGTAGTTCGTGCCGAGCGCCGCACCCCGACCGGGCTGGGTCTCGTCGTAACCCCGCGCGTTGCACTGCAGGCCACCCACGATGCAATGGTTGACCAGCGCGGCCTGCGTGGCCGGGTCCCAGGCGTTGAAGAAGTCGTAGTGGAACGAGTAGCCCCGTCCACTCGACAGCCGCACCTGCGACATGTCCCCGTTGACCGGGAACGCCATCTTGAACTCGAGCATCGGCAGGGCGATCGGGTGGCTGGCCGGGCAGACCAGGTTCACCGGGTACGCCATGTGGCTCTTGTGGTCAGGCGTGTCCAGGTACAGACCGTTCCAGCAGCTCGGGGCCTGGTAGCGGACGTTGACCTGGGAGTTGGTCGGGCAGTACGACGGGAAGTCGGCGTTGTGGTAGCTCTCGCCGCACTCCCAGCCCTCGACCGAGCCGTACATGAACTGGTCGGCGGTGGCCGTCGGGCTGCCCACGACGAATCGCAGGCCGACCGGGAACGGCCGGACGCTGGTGTAGTCGTTGACACCGGTCTTGTAGTAGATGACCTGCGGACCGACCGGGGTCACCACCGTGTTGCCGTTGTACATCGTCGGCATCCAGTAGCCCGACTTGTCATCCGGCGCGGTGCAGGTCGAGGTGCCGGCCTGCAGCGAGGAGATGGTGCTGGCGGCGTTCGTGGTGCGGTTGCCCATGAACGTGTGCATGTGCGACGCGCCCGCCAGACCCGGGAAGACGATCGGGTCGTCCGGCTTGTCGTGGCTGAACGCGCAGTTGGCCTGGAACTCGTGGAAGTAGGCGTGCGGCGGGTTGTAGGTCGACGGGGTCACGCCCGTGACCTGCGGGTTGGCCAGCACGTACCCGGAGGTGGGGGGCGTGCTGCCGTTGTCGCCGTACACCTGGAACTCGAACAGCGAGTAGCCGTAGCCGTTGGCGCGCTGCGTGCCGTACATGCGCACGTAGCGGCCGGTGCCCGAGACGTTGAGCGTCTGGGTGCCGCCGGGGCCGGTCGTGGTCGAGTAGATCGAGGTCCAGGCGTTGCCGTCAGCGGACACCTGGATCTGGAACGACTTCGCGTACGCCGACTCCCACTGCAGCACCACCTGGCTGATGGTGGCGGAGGTGCCGAGGTCCACCCGCAGCCACTGCGGGTCGCTCCACTGACTGGACCAGCGGGTCGTGGGGTTGCCGTCGACGGCGGCGGTCGCGACGGTGCCGCCGTTCTCGGTGGACGACGCCGTCGCGGGCTTGCCCTGCGACAGCAGCGTGGTGGCGGCCTGCGCGGCCGGTGACGGAGCCACCAGCAGCGAGGCGGCCAGGGCGGCGGCTGCGAGCAGTCCCCGCCGTACGTTGGCGCGACTCGGCCGGCGTTGGCCGAAGGTTGTCATGCGATCTCCCGGGAGGTGGGGGCACGTCCACGCCCTGGGCAGGCGGGGGCGGCCGAACTGGGACGGGCCGTACCGCGAACCGCTGGCGGGCATGGCCGCTTCACACCGCAGTACGATGGAGAGCGCTCTCCAAGAGTTTTACGCGCCGGTTGCCGATACGTCAATACGTTGCTTCGCGACCCGATCCAACTCGGCACGTTGAGCTGCGCGTTCCCGCTCGACGGCCGCGGCCGCGTCCCGGATCGCCGGATCCGTGCCGGCCTGCTGCTCCGACTTGGCCAGTGACACGCACTGGTCCAGGTGCTCACGCACCCGGGTCAGGAACAGCGCGTCGAATCCGGACGCGGCGGCAGCGTCCACTTCGGCCAGGTCGGCGTCGGTCACCATGCCCGGCATGTCGTGACCCTTGTGGGGGTCGTCGGTCGGCAACCCGGCCCTGGTACGCAGCTCGACCAGCCGTGCCAGCTCGGGCGCGTGCTCACCGCGCAGCCGCGCCGCCAGCTCGCGCACGGCCGCGTCGCCGCCGCGCCGCTCCCCCCGCTCCAGCAGCGCGATCATCTGCCCGTCCATCGAGATCATGAGCTGCAGCCAGGCGACGTCGGCGCCCTGCAGCAGCAGCGGCGAGGCGACCGGGCGCGCGGGCGCGCTCGGCGACGCGGACTGCCCGCAGGCCGCCCCGGCGAGCAGCACCGCAGACAGCACCGCCACCAGCCCCACGAAAAGGAAGGGCCCCTTCTTATCGCTTTGCGTGGTAGAAGGGCCCCTTCCTAACGCGGCATGCCACGGGCGGGTGGTCGGCGACGGCTCGGTTCGCCTTGGGCGGTTGGGTTGACCAGGGCCGGAACCCGGTCCGGAAAGGATGGTGGCGCGGGGTGGGTACATGGCCGACCTCCTGGGCGGGGCGCAGCACGTCATGATCGTGGGAGAGCGTTATCCGCCCGCCGAGTCTGCGTTCGGTCCCATCCGGTGTCAATCAACGGGTCCACGAACCGTCATCTTGGCGAGCAATATGGACACCATTATCGTCGGGTATTGACGGCTGGCAACAACCGCGTAACACTCCTCGGCGTGGAGAGCGCTCTCCACCGCCGGCGCCGCCCTACTCCTCCGGGGCGGGCGGTGCCGGTGCACCCGCTTCCCGAGCCGCGGTCAAGTCGCGCCGGTTCCGCCCGGCTCCGGCGCGACCCCGCGTACGATCGTCGACTGCGCACCACGGCGCCCACCCCGGGCACCGGCACCCCACCCCCGGTCTGGAGTTACCGTGGACCAAGGCCCGCTCGCCGTCACCGACCCGGTCCACCCGGACCTCGGCCCGAACACGTACGTGTTCGACCCGACGATGCCCGCCGAGCGGATCCAGGCGGTGCTCGACGAGGTGTTCGCCCGGCAGGAGACCGCCCAGTTCGGCCCCGGCCGGGCCGCGTTGCTGTTCAAGCCGGGCCGGTACGCCGTCGACGCCAACATCGGCTTCTTCACCTCGATCGCCGGACTCGGCCTGTCCCCCGACGACACCCTCATCGAGGGGCACGTGCGGGTCGAGGCGGACTGGTTCGACGGCAACGCCACCCACAACTTCTGGCGTGGCGCCGAGAACCTGGCCGTCGACCCGTCGGGCGGCTGGGACCGCTGGGCGGTGTCGCAGGCCGCGCCGTACCGGCGGATGCACCTGCGCGGCGGCGTACGGCTGTGGGACGGCAAGGACGGCTGGGCCAGCGGCGGCTTCTTCGCCGACACCGTCGTGGACGGGCCGGTGCTGTCCGGCACACAGCAGCAGTGGCTGTCGCGCAACTGCGAGTTCGGGCAGTGGACCGGCGCGAACTGGAACATGGTCTTCGTCGGCGTGGCCGGTGCCCCGGCGCCGAGCTTCCCCGACCCGCCGCACACCGTCGTCGAACGCACCCCGCTGGTCCGGGAGAAGCCGTTCCTGCACGTCGATGCCGACGGCGCCTTCGCCGTGTTCGTGCCGGACGTACGCACCGACAGCACCGGCGCGAGCTGGACCGACGGCCCGACCCCCGGCCGGTCACTGCCCCTGACGCAGTTCTTCGTGATCACCCCGGGCACCACCGCCGCCACCATCGGCGTGGCGCTGGCGCAGGGCCGTGACCTGCTCTTCACCCCCGGCGTGTACGACGTCGACACCACCATCGAGGTCACCCGCCCCGGCACGGTGGTGCTCGGGATCGGTCTGCCCACGCTCGTGCCCGTCGGCGGCATCGTCGCGCTGCGGCTGGCCGACGCCGACGGGATCATCGTCGCCGGGCTGATGTTCGACGCCGCCCCGGAGCAGTCGCCGCTGCTCATGGAGGTCGGTCCGCCCGGCTCCGGCCGCGGCCACGCCGCCGACCCGATCTCGCTGCACGACGTGTTCTTCCGCGTCGGCGGCACCGGACCCGGCCGCGCCGAGACCTGCCTCGCGATCAACAGCAGCGACGTGATCTGCGACCACACCTGGATCTGGCGCGCCGACCACGGCGAGGGCTGCGGCTGGGACGTGAACACCGCCGCCACCGGGCTGGTCGTCGACGGCGCCGACGTGACCTGCTACGGCCTGTTCGTCGAGCACTTCCAGCGCACCGAGGTGCTGTGGCGCGGTGAGCGCGGCCGCACCTACTTCTTCCAGAACGAGAAGCCGTACGATCCGCCGAACCAGGAGTCGTGGCTGGACGGTGACGTGCGCGGGTTCCCGGCGTACCGGGTGGCCGACGACGTGACCGAGCATGAGGCGTGGGGGCTGGGCAGCTACTGCTTTTTCCAGGCTGACCCGTCGGTGGTCAACGAGCGGTCGTTCCAGGTTCCGGAGGCGCCCGGCGTCCAGCTGCGCAACCTGGTGATCGTGTCGCTGGGCGGGGTGGGCACCATCGCCAACGCCGTCAACGACCGCGGCGGCCCCGCCGACAAGACCACCTGGGTACGCCACCTCCCCGCATGACCGCCAGCACCCCCACCGCCCCGGCGGTAAGGAAGGGCACCTTCTTATCGCTTTGCGAGGTACAAGGGGCCCTTCTTAACCCTGATGGTTTGATCTGACCTTGTGATCACCTTCGAGGGAATGCGCGTCGCCGTCACCGGCGCCGGACGCGACACCGGACGCCGCCTGGCCCTGGCCTTCGCCGAGCGCGGCGCCCACGTCTATGCCGCCGCCCGTGACCTGGCCGCCGCAACCGCCACCGCCGCCGCCGACCTGGCCGCCGCCGAGGGCGATGGCACCGAGTCACGTCGTGGCAGCGTCGAAGCGTTCGCCTGCGACCTGGCCCGGCCCGATACGGTGCGTGCCTTCGCCGCGGCGCTCGCCGAGCGCACCGACCGACTCGACGTGCTGATCCACAACGGCGCGGCCTACCTCAGCGGCCCCGACCTGCTCGACGCGACCGACGACGCGATCGAGGCCACCATCGCCGGGGCGGGCACCGGCACGGTGCTGCTCACCAAGCACCTGCTGCCGCTGCTGCGCGCCTCGGACCGGGCCGACGTCGTCACGCTCGTCTCCGGTTGCGGCGAGGTCGGCAACCATCGCTCGCTGGCCCATCCCGCGTTCTACGCCGCCAAGCACGCCCAGGCCGGGCTGGCCGAGATCCTGTCGCACCGGCTGCGCCCCGAGGGCATCCGGGTCATCTCGCTGTTCCCGCCGGACTTCGTGCAGGACGGCCCGCGTACCGCCGAACATGACCTGACCGCCCAGTCGGTGATCGACTGCGTGCTGTTCGCCGTAGGCCAGCCCCGCGACTGCTTCATCCGCGAGTTCCGCTTCGAACAACTCCAGCGGTAGCCGACAAGAACGAGGTAGAAGAAGGCCGAGACGCTCATCTTCGATGCTGCCCAACAGCGCCAGAGGCGTCCTGTCCGCCTTGGCATATTCTGGGCCTTTTGGAGTGTACGGGCGTATCAGCGCGAGACGTGCCGCTTTCCGCCAGGCAACCGGCGGGCAGCTCGCCCGCCCATCGAGCCGTCAGGGCCGGACGAGGTGGAACTCCGGCCGAAGGGACCCACCGGCCGATGACCGCCAACGCCGACCGGCGGCCGATGGGCATCCGCACGAACGCACGGATGCCCATCGACACTGTTCGCGTCGCGGCAGGGGCCCTTCTTGACTCCGGCCACCCGCCGACGTGCTCGTTCTACCTGGCGACGTACTCGGACAGCTACCTGGCGACGTACTCGGACAGGTGCTGGCCGGTGAGGGTGGAGCGGGCCTTGACCAGGTCGGCAGGGGTGCCCTCGAATACGATCGTGCCGCCGTCGTGACCAGCGCCGGGGCCCAGGTCGATGATCCAGTCGGCGTGCGCCATGACGGCCTGGTGGTGCTCGATCACGATCACCGACTTGCCCGAGTCGACCAGGCGGTCCAGCAGACCGAGCAGGTGCTCGACGTCGGCCAGGTGCAGACCGGTGGTCGGCTCGTCGAGGACGTACACGCCGCCGCTGTCGGCCATGTTGGTGGCCAGCTTGATGCGCTGCCGCTCGCCGCCGGACAGGGTGGTCAGCGGCTGGCCCAGGGTCAGGTAGCCCAGGCCGACGTCGGAGAGGCGCTCCAGGATCTTGTGCGCGGCCGGGGTCTTGGCCTCGCCCTTGGCGAAGAACTCCACCGCCTCGGTCACCGGCATCGCGAGCACCTCGCTGATGTCCTTGCCGCCGAGGTGGTAATCCAGCACCGAGGCGTCGAACCGCTTGCCCTCGCACTGCTCGCAGGTGGTGGCCACGCCCGCCATCATCGCCAGGTCGGTGTAGATCACCCCGGCGCCGTTGCAGGTCGGGCAGGCGCCCTCGGAGTTGGCGCTGAACAGCGCGGGCTTGACCCCATTGGCCTTCGCGAACGCCTTGCGGATCGGCTCCAGCAGCCCCGTGTACGTCGCCGGGTTGCTGCGCCGCGACCCCTTGATCGCGCCCTGGTCCACGGTGACCACCCCGTCGCGGGGCGACACCGAGCCGTGGATCAGCGAGCTCTTGCCCGACCCGGCCACACCGGTCACGACTGCCAGCACGCCCAGCGGGATGTCGACGTCGACGCCGCGCAGGTTGTGCGTGGCGGCGCCGCGCACCTCCAGTTTGCCCTTCGGCTTGCGGACCGTCTTCTTCAGCGACGCGCGGTCGTCCAGGTGCCGCCCGGTCAGGGTGCCGCTGGCCCGCAGGCCGTCGACCGTACCCTCGAAGACGACCTGGCCACCGGCGGTGCCCGCGCCCGGCCCGAGGTCGACGACGTGGTCGGCGATGACGATCGCCTCCGGCTTGTGCTCGACCACGAGCACCGTGTTGCCCTTGTCGCGCAGCTGCAGCAGCAGCTCGTTCATCCGCTGGATGTCGTGCGGGTGCAGACCGATGGTCGGCTCGTCGAAGACGTACGTCACGTCGGTCAGCGACGAGCCCAGGTGGCGGATCATCTTCGTACGCTGGGCCTCGCCGCCGGACAGGGTGCCCGAGGGCCGGTCGAGGCTGAGGTAGCCCAGGCCGATCTCCACGAACGAGTCGAGGGTGTCGCCGAGCGCGGTGAGCAGCGGTCCGACCGACGGCTCGTCGAGCCCGCGCACCCACTCGGCCAGGTCGCTGATCTGCATCGAGCAGGCGTCGGCGATGTTGATGCCCTTGATCTTCGAGGACCGGGCCGCCTCGCTCAGCCGGGTGCCACCGCAGTCGGCGCAGACGGTGAACGTGATCGCCCGCTCCACGAACGCCCGGACGTGCGGCTGCATCGCGTCGACGTCTTTGGCCAGCATCGACTTCTGGATCTTGGTGATCACGCCCTCGTAGGTGAGGTTGATCCCCTCGATCTTGATCTTCGTCGGCTCCTTGTAGAGCAGGTCGTGCAGTTCCTTCTTCGTGTACTTCGCGATCGGCTTGTCCGGGTCGAAGAAGCCGCAACCGCGGTAGATCCGGCCGTACCAGCCGTCCATGGTGTAGCCCGGGATGGTCAGCGCGCCCTCGTTGAGGGACTTGCTCGCGTCGTACAGCGCGGTCAGGTCGAAGTCGTTGACCCGGCCCATGCCCTCGCAGCGCGGACACATGCCGCCGGTGATGCTGAAGCTGCGCCGCTCCTTGGTGGTGGTGCCACCCTTCTCGATGGTCACCGCGCCCGCGCCGCTGATGGAGGCGACGTTGAACGAGAACGCCTGCGGCGAGCCGATGTGCGGCTGCCCGAGGCGGCTGAACAGGATGCGCAGCATCGCGTTGGCGTCGGTGGCGGTGCCGACCGTGGAGCGCGGGTTGGCGCCCATCCGCTCCTGGTCCACGATGATCGCGGTGGTCAGGCCGTCGAGGACGTCGACCTCCGGCCGCGCCAGCGTCGGCATGAACCCCTGCACGAATGCGCTGTACGTCTCGTTGATCAACCGCTGTGACTCCGCGGCGATGGTGTCGAACACCAGCGAGCTCTTGCCCGAACCGGAGACGCCCGTGAACACCGTCAGACGGCGCTTCGGGATCTCGACGTTGACGTCCTTGAGGTTGTTCTCGCGCGCCCCGTGCACGCGGATCATGTCGTGGCTGTCGGCATCGTGCGGCACGGGCGCCTGCGTGCCCGCCCTCGTGGCCTTGCTCATCGTCTCCCCATCTGTCGTGAACCGGGCTACGGTAGCCCGCTCCCCCGCTCTCAGCTAACGACGCGCCTCACCCCACCCTCCGGGGTAAGGAAGGGCACCTTCTTATCGCTTCGCGTATAGGAAGGTGCCCTTCTTCACCCAGGCGGCCCGGAGCGGGCGGCGCTCACTGGTCCTGGAGCAGCCCCAGCACGTTGCCGTCGGCGTCGGTGACGGTGGCCACCCGGCGACCCGGGCCGACCTCCTTCACGGCGTCCTTGACGCTCGCTCCGGCGGCGGTCAGCTCGGCCAGCTTCGCCTCGATGTCCGACACGTGCCAGTACGCCACCGGCCCGGTCATGCCCTGCGCGGCGCCGCCCGGCACCAGCCCGATGTGCTGCCCCTCGACCTCGTATCCGACGTAGTACGGCGCGTCGTGCTGCGGCTCGACACCGAGCAGCGCGGTGAACACGGCCTTGGCCGCCGCGAGGTCGGTCACGGGGTGCAGCACGGTCTTGATTCCCTGGGTGGTCGACCCGGTCATGGTCACTCCTGACGTGGTGATGATGTCTACGGAACGACCCTAACCACGGCCTCGTGACCTGCGCTTCTCGAATCCTGATCAGTCTGTCGGGCGATGCTCAGCAGCGGGGTGGCGAGCTCCGGTTCGTCGGCCGAGGGCTGCTCGTGACGCGCCTGCAGCATCGCGCGGATCTCCCGGAGCTGGGCCTTGATCTCCTCCTGCTCCTCGTGCACGAACGCGTCGTTGTTGACGATCAACTTGCTGGCGAAGTGCGCGGTGATCAGCGGGATCACGAACAGGACCATCACCGAGATCAGCAGACCGGCCAGGATCCGGCCCGGCACGGTTGTGGGGTAGGTGTCGCCGTACCCGACGGTCGAGGCGGTGACCACCGCCCACCACAGGGCGTCGCCGAGGGTCTTGTCGTGCTCGAACAGGCGGTACAGGCCGCCGGAGACCACGATCAGAAGCAGGTAGCTGAACAGCAGCGCCCGGGGCGAGTTGGTCAGCCGTCGCAGCAGATACACGTCGCTGATTCTGGCAACCGCGCCCGGCCGCGCATACCCGCCCATCCGGACAGACACCCGTCACAACCCCGCCGACCCGCCCCCGCCCGAACACCCGACCACGCCCACGCCACCGCCACCGCGCTTCGCCCGGCGCGCTCGTCGCGCGATGCGCTGGCCGCGAGGTGACGTGCAGTTTCGGGGAAACTGCACGAATCTTGGCCGCCTTTCGCGCACTTTCCCCGAAACTGCAGCCACATCGGGCCTCATCGAGGGGCGTGGGGTGGTTCCCGAGGCTGTCTTGCACAGGCGTTGGCCTATCTAGGTGGCAGATTGTCCCGATCCATCCTCTGGATAGTCCGGCATCGATAGAAAGCGGGGCGGTGGCGGCCCGGCGGGAGCTCGCGGGGGATGGGAAATGTCGCCCCGGCGTATTAGAATGTGTGTTCGAATCAAGGCCGCTGACCTGCGAATGGAGCCGCCATGACCATCCGTGTCGCCACCCCCGACACATCGACCGACACCCGCACCGCGCTGCCCTACGCGACCCTGCTCGCGTTCACCCGCTACGTCGACCGGACCGGCCCGGCCAAGGCCGCGTTCGTCGGCAAACTGCGCCGCCAGCGCGAGACCGGCGGGGGGTTCAACCCGCACGGCCAGATGGTCAAGGCTCTGAAGAACGACATCGAGTTCGGCACGGACGGCACCAACCTCGCGGCGGTACGCAAGACGGTCAACCCCCGCTGGAGCAAGCTCTACGACGCGCTCACGGCGGGCGGGACGCGCTACCTGCGTTCGCTGGGCGAACCGCACACCGCCCACCTGGCCCCGGTCAACGACGCGCTGGCGATCATCGCGGATCTGCCGGTGCGGGTGAGCGCCCACTTCGGACTGCGCTATGACGACGGCCGGGTCGAGGCGGTGCGGCTGCACTTCGACGAGGAGCCACCGACGACCGAGCTGGTGACGGCCACGCTGCACCTGATGCGAGCCAACATGGGGCAGATCCTTCCGCACGCCGAGCCGGTCCTGGTCGACGTGCGGCGCGGGGTGAGCCACCGGGTCGAACCGGGTCGGGTCGGTGAGATCTCGCGCTGGCTGTTCGGCGAGGCGGCCGGTTTCGCCGCGATGTGGAAGACCCCACCCGCAGTGGCGTGACCGAAGATTTCGAACGCCGGTGCCCTGGTCCACGTCCTGCGACGTGGACCAGGGCACCTCGCATATTCGGCCCTCGGCCCTCGGCCCCCGCGCTCCGAGCGCCGGGCGCCGGGCGCCGGGCGCCGGGCGCCGGGCGTGCAGTTTCGGGGAAAGTGCACGAAAGCCAGCCAAGATTCCTGCAGTTTCCCCGAAACTGCACTGCCGTCGGCGACCAGCGCGGGCGGAAGTGGGCGGGCGCGGCGCGGCGCGGACGGTGGCGGGCGCGGGTGGGGGGTTTGGGGTGGGGTCGGTGGAGTGGAAGTGGGCGGGGGGTGAAGGTCAGGCGTGCGGGTCTGCCGCGGTCCAGTGGCGTGACACGGCAGCGAGCGCTTCGTCGACGGTGAGGCCCAGTCGCCTGGCCGCCTGGACGTACTGGCGTGCCAGCACGTCCGAGCGTTCCTCTGTCGGCTGCGGGCTCAGCGCGGCGACGACGGTGCCGGCCGCACGACGGGTGTGGACCAGGCTGGCCGCCTCCAGCTCCTGGTAGGCACGCGCGACGGTACCGGCCGCCAGGCCTAGGTCGGCGGCGAGTTGCCGGATGGGCGGCAGGCGATGCCCGGTGGCCAGCACACCGCCGGTGATCAGGTCGGCGAGCTGCTGGCGGATCTGCTCGTACGGCGGCACGTGCAGCCCCGGGTCGACCGCGATCTCGGGCAGCTCGGTCATCCCCGCACCTTACGGCCGAACAGCAGTACCGAGACGAGGTACACCCAGAAGACGACCACGGTGACCGCCGCGACGGCTGCCACAGTCTCGGGCAGATTCATCCGGTGCACTCCGCATCGGACGATGAAGACGCCGCTCACGGCGGCCATGGCACATCCGGCCAGCGGCGTGAGCACGGCTATGCCGTACCCGCTGATGGCGACTTCGGCGGCGCGGCGGCGGGCGGTGTCGTCTCCGGCGAAGCGGGGCCGCCTGGTGACCGCTCGGAGCGCGACCAGGGCCAGCGCCAGGCAGATGCCGGTGGCCACGAGGATCGGCGTGGCGTAGTAGCTGCCTGGCCAGGGGGTGCCGGTCATGATCATGTCGCCGCAGCGGCGGGTGATGGCGCGCCCGGCTCGCCCCTGGTCGTCGGCGACGCCGACCGCTGCGGTCACCGAGAGCAGCGCGATCAGCAGTACGGTGCCGACGCCCGCCACCCAGCTGGGGTAGATCGGCAGGTAGTCGCGGATGCGGCGGACGGTCAGCGACGCCGATCGGGCTCCGGTCGGGGCGGGCCGGGGTGCGAGGCGTTCCGCGACCAGTGCGGTCAGCAGCAGCACCGCCGCGAAGGCGGGCCCGGCCAGGGCGTAACCGCGGCCGAGCGGCAGCCGGTCGGCGACCTGCCAGGCCACGACCGCGCCGAGGGCGATACCCACCAGGCGAAGCGGCATGACGAACTCCTTGTATCGAGGGGTTGACACAAAGCCTAGAACTTGTGTCAACCCCTCGATACAAGCTGCGTTTCAGCCCTTGACGGCGCCCTGCATGATGCCGCCGATGATCTGGCGACCCAGCGCGATGAACACCACCAGCAGCGGGATCGTCGCGATGAACGCGCCCGTCAGCGTCAGCGAGAAGTCCGCCACGTACCCGCTGGCGAGGGTCGACAGGGCAGTTTGCACGGTCGGGTCCTCGGGGGTGAGCACGACCAGGGGCCAGAAGAAGTCGTTCCAGGCCGTCATGAAGGTGAGCATGCCCAGCACCGCCGCGGCGGGCTTGGCCGCCGGGAGCACCACGTGCCAGAAGATGCGCAGCGTGGTGCAGCCGTCGGCGCGCGCCGCCTCCAGCAGCTCGGTCGGCACCGCCTCGGACAGGTACTGCGTCATGAAGAACACGCCGAACGCGTTGACCATCGCGGGCACGATGACCGCGTAGATCTGGCCGGTCCATTCGATCTTCGCCATCAGCATGTACAGCGGGATGACGCCCAGCTGGTTCGGGATCATCATGGTGGCGATGATCATCAACAGCAGGGCGTTGCGGCCCTTGAAGGTCAGCTTGGCGAACGCGAACCCGGCCAGGGTCGAGAACAGCACCACGCTGAGCGTGATCGCGCCGGAGACCATGAACGAGTTGGCCAGCGCCTTGAAGAAAGGCACGGTGCCGAACGCGCGCTCGATGTTGGCCATCAGGTTGCCGCCGAGACCGAGCGGCGGTGGCACCTGACCCAGGACGCCGTTGTCGTGCGAACCGACCACCAGCATCCAGTACATCGGGAACGCCGAGAAGAACGCCAGGGCCAGCAACGACAGGTAGGTGAGCTTGCCGGGGCGGCGCTCGGCGAAAGACACCCGGCGGCGGCGCGGCGCCTCCGGCGGCGGCACCGCGGTCGGTTCGGTCGAGTGGCGGCTCAGGGTGGTGGTCATCGCGAACTCCGCACACGGCTGGTCAGGAAGTAGTTCACCGCGGCGACGATGACGATGATGAAGAACATCACCCAGGCCGCCGTGGAGGCGTAGCCGAAGTCGAAGCGGGAGAAGCCGACCTCGTACAGGTACAGCGACAGCGTCTGGAACTGCCGGTCCGATCCGCCGGTCACCGACGCCCCGCCGAACAGCAGCGGTTCGGCGAGCACCTGCATGCCGCCGATCGTGGAGATGATGACGGTGAAGATGATGGTCGGTCGGATCGCCGGGACCGTGATCCGGGTCAGCTGCTGGAAGCTCGT
>NZ_JAHRCY010000020.1:64176-165956 GCF_019083965.1 Catellatospora tritici | reverse complement strand
GCCGCCAGCCGCCAGCCGCCAGCCGCCAGCCGCCAGCCGCCAGCCGCCAGCCGCCAGCCGCCAGCCGCCAGCCGCCAGCCGCCAGCCGCCAGCCGCCAGCCGCCAGCCGCCAGCCGCCAGCCGCCAGGTCAGGTTGGGTTCGGGGCGGAGGTGACCAACTGGTCGGGGTCGAGGGCGCCGGGGACCGGGGCGCGGCCGCGTACCGTCGGGGCACCGAGCACGGACAGGACCATGGTCTGGTCCGGTTCCGGCGCGGGCGCGATGACCGCGACCACCTCCCGGTGGTGCCGCCCCACCCGCGGCCGTGACTTCAGGTGCTGCCGGGGCAGGTCCTCCACCCATCCGACCAGCCAGCACACGGCCCCGATGAGCAGGCACGACAGGGCCAGCTTCAACGCGATCGCCAGCGCCTCGTTGTTGAGGCTCCACACCCGGGACTTCTCCAGCAGCAGGATCGCGGTCATGACCGCGAGTTGGTGCCACAGGAACATGGTCAGTGACCGCCCGCTGATCCACTCGATCAGCCGCCGGAACCGGGTCCGGGCGGACAGCCAGGTCAGCTTCGGGTCCCAGTGCAGCATCGGCACGATGAACGCCGCGCACCACAGCAGTTGCCCGACCGGGCTGGCCTGCAGCAGCCCCCGTTCGGGCGGGAACGCCTGCAGCCAGGCCAGGGCGGCACCGATCAGCAGTCCGGCGAACGCGAGCACGAGGCCGCGCCGGGCGCGTTGCAGTCGTCCGGTGGCGTGCCAGTAGCCGAGCACCCAGCAGGGGGCGTAGATGCCGAGCGTCTGGGTGACGTCGGCCAGCCAGGAGCTGAATCCGATGTGCGGGGAGACCAGCAGCAGCGCGGCCGGGGCCAGGGTGGTGAGCAGGGGGCGGCGGCGGTAGCAGTACCACAGCAGCGGGGCGAGCAGGGTGAGCGACAGGTAGGTGCGGATGTACCAGAGCACGCCGGTGATGGGTACGGCCCAGTCGTTGCCGGGCGGGTCGGACAGCGGGAAGATCCACGCGAGCACGGCGGTCTCGTTGAAGGGGCGCGCGTCGCGGCCGTCCCAGCCCATGACCCACATGAGGGGTACGAGCACCAGCCCGGCCGCCCATACCGCGGGCATGACCCGCCGCCACCGGCTCCAGATGGCGATCTCCGGCCGGTCCTTCACCTTGATCATCGACCGGGCCATCAGCGACCCGGCCAGCGCGAACATCACGCCCATCGACGGCAGTGCGAACCCGAGCCAGGCGAACCCGGTGGCGTGGAAGGCCACCACCCGCACCATGGCCAGTGCCCGCAGCAGGTCGAGGTAGAACAGCCGCCCGGTGGTGACCACGACCGGTTCGAGCGTTTCGGGCCGTGCCGCCTGCTTGGCCTCGTTGCGGGTCTGCCACGACTTGTGGCGCAGGTTCATCAGCCCGGCCAGCACCGCCGGACCGACCACGACCAGCTGGAACACGTACAGCGCGGGGGTGAGGAACAGCCAGGTGGTGAACCGTTCCCCGAGCGGGACGCCCTTGCGGTCGAACAGGTAGATGGTGGTCTGCGCGTACAGGAACGCGACCCACAGCCCGACGCCGACCCACGGCACGCGCCACTGCGCGAACGGGAACACCATCAGCGCGCCGAGGATGAAGATCGGGGCCAGGCACATCAGCGCGAAGTCGAAGGTACGCAGCCAGAACGACCAGCCGCTCAGGTAGCGGATGTCCAGCGCGGTGACCCGGTAGTAGTCGCGGGCCCAGCGGATGCGCTGCCGGAACAGGTCGGGGGCGTTGTCGGGCACTGCGGTGTGCACGATCGCGTCGGCGACGGCGGCGGTGGTGCCGCGCCGCTGCGCGAAGTGGGTCAGGTGCCGGTCGTCGGCGACGCCGCGGCGCAGGTACTCGGTGAGGTTGTCCATGACGACCTCGGCGCGCCACACCGCCAGCGCGCCGGAGGCGGTGAAGATGTCGCCGGTGGCCGACAGGCCGTCCCGGATGACCAGGCAGCTGTGCAGGTAGTGCAGGTCGGTGACCTTGGTGATCAGGTTCTCGGCCCGGTTCATGGCGTACACGACGCCGGTCACGCCCTGGATCTTCGGGTCGGCGAAGCGGCGCAGGCAGCGCTCCACCGCGTGCCGGTCCACCACGGAGTCGCTGTCGACGGTGACGACGAAGTCGAAGTTCTCCAGCTCGGCGACCAGCGCGGTGGCCTGGGCGTGGTGCTTGCCGCCGTTCTCGCGCTTGTGCCAGATGACCCGCGCGTGCTGGAACGGCGGCAGTTCGGCGGCCGACCCGTCGTCGACGACGTGGATGACGTCGGGCACCACGGTCCCGTTGAGCAGGCTGCGGACCGTGTCGTGCAGCATCTCCGGGTCCTCGTTGTACGCGGGCACCACCGCGATGATCCGGCCTTGCGGCAGCGGCAGGTTGCGGTGGCGCCGCAGCAGGCCCGCGACCAGGATGCCCAACGAGTACAGCAGCACGACCAGGGACAGGATCCGCTCGGCGGAGTCGACGCCGACCAGTTTCACGTAGGCGACGGTCACGGCGGCGCAGACTCCCGCCGCCGCGAACCGCGCCCACTGGCTACCAGCGCGCACCGGCACCCCGCCCGTCCGGTCGGACCGCCGCGCGGCCGACGGCCCGGTGGCGCGCCCGCGGCCGGGCCGCGATCACGGCCCGTTCGCGCTGGCTGAACGCCCGCAGCAGCACTATGGCGAGCAGCACGGCGCTCAGCGCGGCCGAGATGACTTTGAGTACGACACCGGGTGCGAGCAGCATGCTCACGCCCGTCACCGGCAGGATGTGTTGGCTCGAGCCGAACGCCATCGAGAGGCTCCCCTGTGTGGACGCGCCGGGGGAAGCGGCGCGTCGATGTAGGTCCGGAGTGGACCCGCGGAATCTATCCACAGCAACGAGGCGAACAGCCCGATGGCAGATGGTGGCGCGACGATCCATGCGTCGGGATTAGGTCACCTATAGCTGCGTGAACAACGTGAGGTACCGGTGCCGGGTTGGCCGAACGGCGGAGTGTCAAACTTGCGGTGAACTGGCCATTGACCTCGGTTGACGTCGACTGTCAGATAGTCGGCAGTGCCTTTTGGACGGTGGTCGCGGTGCGGCCGCAATTCGTTGTCCAACCGGACTAATCCCATCGGGCGGAACTTTCGCGAATGCGATTTCGGGCGGCTTTTCGCGCGTCCTGTCGGCGCGGTCCGCTGATAGCAATCGTGAGGTCTTCCACCCCGCCGCACCGACAGGAACACCATGACCGCCACCGTGTACGAGGCTCCGCCCGCAGCCGACCCGGCACCCGCGCCGACCCGCCGCCACCGACCGGACCGGCAGCCCGCGTTCCGCCCGGACGTCGAGGGGCTGCGCGCGCTGGCCGTGACCGTGGTGGTGCTGTTCCACGCGGGGTTGGGCGTGCTGTCCGGCGGCTACGTCGGCGTCGACGTGTTCTTCGTGATCTCCGGCTTCCTCATCACCGGCCACCTGCTCAAGGAGGTGCGCCAGACCGGCACCATCTCCATCTCCGGCTTCTACGCCCGCCGGGCGTTGCGCCTGCTGCCCGCGGCCACCTTCGTCACGGCCGTCACGGTGCTCGTGTCCTGGCTGTGGCTGCCGCCGGTGCGCTTCGCCCAGATCGCGGGCGACGCGCTGGCCACCACCTTCTACGGCATGAACTACCGGCTCGCGGTGCAGGGCACCGACTACCTGGGCTCGGCGCAGACCCCGTCGCCGTTGCAGCACTTCTGGAGCCTCGCCGTCGAGGAGCAGTTCTACGTCGTATGGCCGCTGCTGCTGGTCGCCGCGGTGCTGCTCACCCGGCGGCGCCCGCACCTGCGCCCCCGGGTCGTGCTCGCCGTGTTCGCGCTGATCGCGGCGGTGTCGTTCGGGCTGTCGGTGTGGCAGACGAGCGTGTCGGCGCCGTGGGCCTACTTCGGGATGCAGACCCGGGCCTGGGAACTGGCGGCGGGCGGGCTGGTCGCGGCGACGGTGCACCGGTGGGAGCGGCTGCCGGTGCGGCCGGCCGTGGCGCTGCGCTGGCTCGGCATCGCCGGGATCCTGTTCGCCGCGCTGACGTTCACCGAGGCCACGGCCTTCCCCGGGTACGCGGCGGCGCTGCCGGTGCTGGCGACCGTGCTGGTGCTCGGCGCGGGGTGCGCGCATCCGTGGTCGACCGTGCTGAGCCTGGCTCCCGTGCAGCTCACCGGGCGGCTGTCGTACGGCTGGTACCTGTGGCACTGGCCGGTGCTGGTCGTCGCGCCGTACGTCTTCGGCGACCTGCCCACCGGGAAGCTGATCGTGCTGGCCGGGCTGTCGTACCTGCTGGCCGCCGCGACGCTGCGCCGGATCGAGGATCCGCTGCGTTCGGCGCCGCGGCTGCGCCGCCGCCCCTGGCACGGCATCGTCCTGGGCGTCGGGCTGTCCTCGGTGCTGGCGGCGGCCGCCGTGGCCGCGCCGGTGCTGGTCCCACCGCGTAGCACCGGCGTCGGCCAGGGCCTGGACATGTCCGCGGCGCTGCGCGACGCCACCGGCGCCGAACGCCAGCTGATCAACGCGGTCGCGGCGGGTGCGGACTCGCGCAACGTGCCCGCCAACCTGACCCCGACGGTGGACAAGGCCGAGGTCGATGTGCCGCAGCTCTATCGCGACGGCTGCGATCCCGCCTTCACCGAGTCCGACGTGCGCAAACCCTGTATGTACGGCGACACCGACGCGGCCGTGACCATGGTGCTGTTCGGCGACTCGCACGCCGGGCACTGGTTCCCGCCGCTGGAGCAGATCGCCAAGGACCGGGGCTGGCGGCTGGCCGTGGTCACCAAGTCGGCCTGCTCGGCCGCGTCCACGCTGATCTACATGCCGAACATGAAGCGGAACTACACCGAGTGCGTGCAGTGGCGCGACGCGGCGGTGGAGTACATCCGCTCGCTGCGTCCGGCGCTGGTGGTGATGTCGTCCAACGGCAACGGCGACGCGGTCGACATAGGCGCCGACCAGGCCGTCGGCTGGGCCAACGCCTGGCGCAAGACCTTCTCCCGACTGGCCCAGCCCGGCACCAGACAGGTGCTGATCAGCGATACGGCCTGGCCCGCCGGGGACGCCCCCGAATGCGTCTCGGCCCACCTGAGCAACGTCGACGCCTGCCACCGCCCGACCCAGGCCGCGATCGGCGACGGGCGCCGCCGCGCCCTGGTCGCCGAGGCCGCCGTCCTCGACGGCGTGACCGTGATCGACCCCCTGCCGTGGCTGTGCACCCAGGCCCGCTGCCCGGTGATCGTCGGCAACACCCTCGTCTACAAGGACAACAGCCACCTCACCGCCACCTACGCCAAACTCCTCACCCCCGTCCTCGCCCCCCACCTCCCCACACTCTGAGATGCCCCCCACCTCCCCACACCCTGAGATAAGGAAGGGCCCCTTCTTTATCGCTTTACGTAGAAGAAGGGGCCCTTCTTAACCGTCAGCCGGAGGCGGCGTACGCCGAACGCGGGCATAATGCCTGGATGCAGCTCACCAAGACGTTCACCGACGCGCAGTACGCCCAGGCTCTGGAGTCGTGGGCGTGGCTCGACCTGGGTGACCGCAAGCCGGTCTTCACCTCGCTGTTCGGCGACGTCTTCCTGGTCGGCCCGGACGGCGTCAGCTACCTCGACGTGATCGAGGGCCGCCTGACGACCGGACTGTGGCCGGACGGCGCCGCCCTGGAGGCCGCGCTGAACACCGAGGAGGGCCAGGACCGCTACCTGCTCGGCGGCCTCGCCTTCGGCGCCCAGGCCCGGGGCCTGCTGCTCGGCCCGGACCAGGTCTACACGTTCATGCCCCCGCCGGTCCTCGGCGGCAAGGTCGGACTGGACAGCATCGAGGTGTACGACTTCGTCATGGCCGTGGACATCGCGGGCCAGATCCACGACCAGATCCGGGCGCTGCCGCCGGGCACCCCGATCGGCAGCATCAAGATCGCCTGACCTGCCGCCGCAGCCGCACCCCGGGACGGGTCAGCCGGCGCGGAGCAGGCGGGGAGTGAGGTCGGAGTCGGCGAGGTCGGGCAGCGTCGCGGGGGTGATCCGGGCCGACAGCGCGCGGGCCCAGGCGGCCAGCTCCGCGACCGCGATGCCGTACGGCGGCTCGCCGGCGTACTCGGCGATCCGGTCGGCGGCCCGGCCCAGCAGCCGCGCCGCGCCCGTGGCGTTGCCGCGCCGGGCGTGGGTCAATCCGACCGCCAGCTGTGCCAGCCCCCGCCACAGCTCCCGCTGCTCATCGGGCGCGTCCTTCCAGGCCGCCTCGAGCACCTCGTGCGCGTGGAACGCGTGCCCCGCGGCGAGCAGCCGCTGCGCCTCGGCCAGCGACTCGGTGGGGGACAGGTGCAGGTCGTCGGGCGTGGTCGCCATGCCCTGCGCCCCGCGCGGCAGCGGTCGTCCCAGCTCGTCGCGGGGTCGGGCGTTGCGTGGGCGCCCAGCCTGGTCCCGGTCGCGTCGTTCGGCCATACCCCCATCATGGGGCCCGCCCCCAAGATCGCTCGAGTTGCCCGGCAACCGTGCGTATCTTGACCGCTCTTTCGCCCGATTGCCCGGCAACTTGGTCGTCGATCTTGGGTGGGGGTCAGGGCGTGGCGGGGCGGAGGGCGCCGCGGTCGGCGAGTTCGGTCAGGACGGCGTTGAGGGCGTCGACCTGCTCGTGGGTGTGGGCGGAGGTCAACTGGAGGCGGAAGCCGACCTGACCGCGCGGGACCAGGGGGTACGCGGCGAGCGTGACGTAGATGCCACGCCGCCAGAGCAGGTCGGCGACCTCGGCCAGGTCCCGCCCGGCGGCCAGCGGCAGTTCCAGCACGGGTGTGCCGTGCCGGTTGGGCGTGTGCGCGCCGAGCCCGCGCAGGTGGTCCAGCACCCGCTTGGTGAGCTGGTACAGGTGCGCGCGCAGCGCGTCGCCGCGGTCGGCGTTGACGTCGAACCCGGCCAGCACGCCCGCCAGCGACGCGGTGGGCGACGGCCCGGAGTAGAGGTACGGCGGCGCGGCCAGTTTCAGGTGCTCCTTGACCTTGGTCGGCGCCACCACGAACGCCAGCAGCGCCGAGTACGCCTTGGAGAACCCGCCGACCAGCACCAGGTTGTCGTAGCTCTCCCCGCAGTGGCGCACCACCGCGTTGCCGCGCGAGCCGTACGGGCAGCGCTCGTCGTCGGTGTGTTCGCCGATGACGCCGAAGCCGTGGGCGTCGTCGACGTACATCAGGGCGTCGTGTTCGCGGCAGATGGCGGCCAGGGCGGGCAGATCGGGCACGTTGCCGGTCATGCTGTTGACCCCGTCGAGGCAGACCACGCGCGGGCGGTCCGGGTCGGCCGAGCGCAGCAGCCGCGTCAGCTCGTCGAGGTCGCTCATGTGCCAGCGGTAGAGCCGGGCGCCCAGGCCACGGGAGTAGGCGCCGCCGTCGTAGATGGTCTTGTGCGCGGTGGCCTCGACGAACACGGTGCCGCCGTCGACCAGCGCGGGCAGCACCGACATGTGGATGTGCGTGATCGTTGGCAGCACGAGGGTGTCGGGTGCGCCGAGCAGCTCGGTCAGCCGTTCCTCGATCAGCGGGTACAGGCGGGGGTTGCCCAGCAGCCGGGACCAGCTCGGGTGGGTGCCCCAGCGGCGCATGGCGGCGGCCGACGCCTCGATGATCTGCTCGTCGAGGTCGAAGCCGAGGTAGTTGCAGGAGGCGTAGTCGACCAGCCAGTGGTCGCCGATGCGGATGCGGCGACCGTCGATCTCCTCGATGACGGCGTCGTACATGCGGGTGCCCGCGCGCAGCCGGTCGAGCTGGTCGGTGGAGGGCACCCGGTGGGCGTCGGGGGTGTGCACTCCGGATGCGGCGGGGCTCACGCGGTCTCCCTACTGCTCATCGTCAGGCCGGCACGTGCTGGGCGGTCATGAACTTCATGGCGTCCTCGCTGGTCAGCGGTCGGGCGAAGAGGAAGCCCTGGCCGTACCGGCAACCGATGCGCGACAGCAGGTCGCGCTCGACGGTGCGCTCGATGCCCTCCGCGATGACCTGCAGCCCGAGCGTGTGCGCCAGCCGGACGATGCCGTCGACCAGCGCCGCCTGCTGTGCCGACGACGCGATGGTGCTGGTGAACAGCCGGTCGATCTTGACCACGTCCAGCGGTACGTGACGCAGGTAGCTCAGCGACGAGTAGCCGGTGCCGAAGTCGTCGATCGCCACGCGCACCCCGGTGGCGCGCAGCTCGGTCAGGTCCTCCCAGATCTGGTCGTCGTCGCGCAGCAGCAGGCTCTCGGTGATCTCCAGCATGAGCTGGTGCGGCGGCAGCCCGGCGTCGGTGAGGGCGTCGTGCACACTGCGGACGAAGCCGGGGGCGCGGAACTGCCGGGCCGAGACGTTGATGCTGACGTACGGCGCGTCGGCGGCGGCCTCGCGCCGCCACCGGGCCGCCTCCTGGATCGCCTTGCGCAGCACCTGGTCGCCGATGGACACGATCTGCCCCGACTCCTCGGCGACCTCGATGAACTCGCCGGGCAGCAGTCGCCCCCGGGTCGGGTGGTGCCAGCGCACCAGCGCCTCGTACCCGGCGGTGATGCCGGTGCGCAGCTCGACGATCGGCTGGAACTCCAGCGTGAACGACTGGTCGGCGATGGCCTGGTCCAGCTCGGTACGCAGCTCCAGCCGCTCCACGATCGCGGTGTGCAGCTCCGGTAGATAGCGGCGCCACTGGCCCTTGCCCTCGCCCTTGGCGACGTAGAGCGCCATGTCGGCCTGGCGCAGCAGGTCCTGCGCGTTGCCCGCGTCGGCGCTGGTGGAGATGCCGATGCTGGCCATGCCGGAGACCAACCGGTTGTCGATGGTGAACGGCTCGCTCAGCGAGGCCACGATCCGCCCGGCCACCTCGTCGATGGTCGCGGCGTCGTGCGCGCCCTCGATCAGGGCCGCGAACTCGTCGCCGCCCAGCCGGGCGGCGATGTCGTCGGAGCGCAGCACTTCGGCCAGCCGCTCACCGACCGCGCGCAGCAGCTCGTCGCCGTGCTCGTGGCCGAGGGTGTCGTTGACCACCTTGAAGTCGTCCAGGTCGATGAAGAGGACGCCGACGACGGTGCCGTCGTGCTCGGCGCGGGTGATGGCCTGGGCGATGCGCTCGGAGAAGCGGACCCGATTGGCCAGCCCGGTGAGCGAGTCGTGGTAGGCGAGGTGGGTCAACTCCGCCTCCATCCGGCGCTGGTCGGTGACGTCGCGCAGGGTCACCACCAGGGCGCCGACGGTCGGCTCGTCGCGCAGGTCGCGGCAGGAGACCTCGGTGCGCACCGAGCTGCCGTCGGGGCGGCGTACGGTCCAGTCGGCGGTGTCGACCGCCTCGTCCTCGGCGGCCGCGAGCGTCAGCAGGTCGGCCACGAGGGTGTGGTGCGGGCTGTCGACCAGGTCGGAGAGGTTCTTGCCGTCGAGGTCGGCGGTGCCGAAGACGGTCGGCGCCGAGGGGCTGGCGTACCGGACGCGCCCGCCGTCCGGTTCCACGATCAGGATCACGTCCGCGGTGTTGTGGACCAGGGTGCGGAAGTACTGCTCGCTGTTGTGGCGGGTGATCTCGTTGTTCAGCATGATGCGTTCGATGGCCAGCGCGGCCTGTGAGGCGACGACCTCCATCGGCAGCTGGAGGTAGCTCAGCGACATCTCGTCGGCGGAGATCAGCAGAACGCCGATGTTCGGGTCGCCGATGGGTCGGTCGTCCAGCGCCAGCGGGCACAGCAGGGTGATCTCGAAGTCGCCGAGCTGGCCGGCGATCTCCGGGGGCAGCGAGCGGGTGAAGCGCATCCGCGAGCCGGTGGTCGGGGCCGGGGGGAAGAGGTCGGGCTGGCTGCCGTCGTTCATGACCATGGCCGCGCGGTACGGCGTGCCCGCCGGCAGCAGCCGCTCGGCGGTGCGCTTGAGCACCCAGGTCACCCCGTCGACCGTGGTCGCCGACATGAGCGCGGCGTTGCTGGACCGGATGCCCGCGGTGCGGATGGTGTTGCCCCGGTAGCTGTTGATCACCCCGAACAGCCGGATCAGCGCCAGCAGGAAGGTGGCCACCACGAACGCCACGATCACCATCGGGTACTGCAACCGCCCCTGGCCCACCCCATAGATCAGGACGATCAGCGGGATGAGGACGAAAAGCGTCAGCAGCACCTGGTGGAAGGTGGTCATCTCGCGTGGCCGGACCACCCGTGGCGTGGTCAGATCGGCCATCGACGGGTGCAGGCCGGCCGCGCCCCAGCAGGCGTAGAAGATGATCCAGCCCAGGTCGACGGGGCCGCCCACGCGCCAGAAGCCGTGCAGTTGGACCAGGCCGTAGAGGACGTCGGCGGCCAGCAGCCCGACGGAGCCCGCGGTCAGCAGCGCCACGGTCGGGCTGAACGGCACCACCGCGATGAGGCGGCCCACCGTGGCCAGCAGCAGGATGTCGCCCAGCGGGTAGGCCACCGAGACCAGACGCTGGCTCATGGTCAGCTGCTCGTTGAGGATCTGCGGGCTGATCAGGAAGACCCAGGAGAGTAGGCCCAGCCCGGCGGTGACGATCATGGCGTCGAGCGGCACGGTCCGGTCGCGGCTGGCCGCTCCCGCCTTCGACAGGCCCAGCATGCCCAGGGTGACCAGCGGGTACATGGCCAGATAGAGCATGTCGGAGAGGGAGGGGAACGGGTTGACCTCGCCGTAGAGGTCGGTCAGCACGTTATAGAGGGTGTCGCCCACGCAGAGCAGCGCCATCCCGAGCATCAGCCATATCCAGGGCAGCCACCGCCGGGGGCGGTAGTGCACCAGGCCGTAGATGATCGCGCCCACCCCGCTGAAGCCGATCAGGCTCCAGATGAGGATGTGCTGGTCGGGGAAGCGGTAGAAGGCAGCGGCCAGGAGCGCCATCCAGGCGGCGTACCAGGCCATCACCTTGCGGGCGGACACGCTCCTCCTTCCGGCGCGGCCAGGCCGGGCAGCGCGCTGGTCCGAATTAACCGAGTATGACACGTTTTCATATACGTTATCGCGGTACGGAGGGGCTAGCCGGAGTTATGCGGCCTTGTCGACTCGATATGTCCGCTTGCGCCCGGTCGTCCGACCCCGAAATCACCCTGTGTAATCGCGGTTTCGGCACGAAGTGATCATGCCTGAGACCTGCTTCACAAGGGGTACCCATCCGACATGTCGGACCTGCACTCTTGGTTGCAGCACTTCGTACGTGAACGCACTTCGTACGTGAACCCAACGAAGGGATCTCCACCCGTGGTCAACGTCGACCTGATCCGCAAGCACATGCCCGCCGTCAAGCGCGCCAGCGTCCGCGCCGTCCTTGCCGCCACCGGCATGGCCGTGCTGACCGGCTTCGCCGCCCCGGCGACTGCCGCGACGCCGCAGGCCACCGACGCAAAGCCCGTCGTGAAGTCCGAGCAGGCCCAGACGCACAAGAAGGCCAAGTCCGTCAAGACGCCGACCGCCACGCAGCTGATGCCGATGGGCGTCAACGCCGAGCAGGCGTCGTTCGTCCCCACCGCCGAGCAGAAGGCGAACGCGGAGGCGATCATCAAGGTCGGCCAGGAGATGAAGCTCCCGCCCCGCGCGTGGGTGATCGCCGTGGCGACCGCCGCGCAGGAGTCGACCCTGAACAACCTGGGTCACCTGGGTGACCAGAACGACCATGACTCGCTGGGCCTGTTCCAGCAGCGTCCGTCGGCCGGCTGGGGCAGCCCGGACCAGCTGACCGACCCGGAGTACGCCGCCCGCGCCTTCTACGAGGGCCTGGTCAACGTGCCCGGTTGGCAGGACATGGCGCTGACCGACGCCGCGCAGGCCGTCCAGGTCTCGGCGTTCCCGTACCACTACGCCAAGTGGGAGAAGCTGGCCGCCAACCTGGTGCTGGCCAAGTACGGCAAGGGCCCGCTGGCCGGCTGACCCCATCCCAGC
Source organism: Catellatospora tritici (assembly GCF_019083965.1). Taxonomy (GTDB): domain Bacteria; phylum Actinomycetota; class Actinomycetes; order Mycobacteriales; family Micromonosporaceae; genus Catellatospora; species Catellatospora tritici. The sequence goes on along the minus strand of NZ_JAHRCY010000020.1, from coordinate 154,051 downwards.
ACCCCTGATACACCCCTCGCGAGAGCCCCCGGGAAACCGGGGGCTCTCGCGTTGGCGCAAACTTCCCCGTGTCGCGACGCAACGTCCAGCGGTCCCGCGCTCGTGTAGATCCCTCGACGGCACACCGCGGCGGAACGGGGAGGGTGGGCGAGAGTGGATGACGACGGGTTCCGAGACTTCGTGCACGCGAGGTTGGGACAGCTGTCGCGCGTGGCGTACCTGTTGACGGGCAACCATCACGCGGCGGAGGACCTGCTGCAGAACGTGCTGGTGAAACTCGCGCTGAAGTGGAAGCGGGTGGCCGAGTCCGGCGCCCCCGACCCGTACGTACGCAAGATCATGTATCACGAGCACGTGTCGAGCTGGCGGCGCAGCCGCCACCTGCGCAACGAGTACACGACCGCCGAGCTTCCCGAGCCCGCCGGGGCTGACGAGGCCGGGGCCACAGTCCGCCGCCTGGTGCTGGATCAGGCGTTGGGGCGGCTCACCCGTAAGCAGCGCGCGGTCCTGGTGCTTCGCTTCTACGAAGACCTGTCCGAGATCGAGACCGCCGACGCGCTCGGCGTCTCCGTCGGCACGGTCAAGAGCCAGACCTCCCACGCCCTGACGAGGCTGCGTACCCAAGCGCCCGAGCTGCACGAACTCATCCGCACGAGCGCGCGGGGGGTGCTGGCGTGAGCGACTTGAAAGAGCTTCTCGAGGGTATGGCAGCCCAGGCCCGGCGGTACGAGGTCACCGAACGCGCCCTGGCGCGCAGCCGCACCATCCGGCACCGCCGCCGCGTGGCCGGCGGCTCCGGGGCCCTTGTGCTCGTGGCAGGCCTGATCGCGGTCCTGATGCTGCGGCCTGGCATCGGTCCGCGTCCGCAGCCGGTCACCCCGTCTCCGTCCACCTCGCCTGGCGCGGTCGCCTTTCCCACCCACTGCACAGTCGAGCGGCTGCCGCTGCCCCTCGGGCAGGACCACGGGCGGATCGTCAACGGCGACTCGAGCGGCCGGTTCGTGGTCGGTCTGTCCGGGCTCGATGGCCCGTTTCCCGACCGCTCCGCGCTGTTCTGGGACGATGGCGCCCCGACCGTGGTGGACCTGCCTGGCGAGTACGACCGCCTCACCGACGTCACCGCCACCGGGTTCGCGGTCGGCTTCAGCAAACTCGACGGGGAGTTCGTCCCCTGGACATACCACGACGGGACCGTGTCCCGACTGCCTGGTGACCGGGTCCGGCCCTTGGCGGTCAACGAACAGGGCGTGATCGTCGGCACGACCCACGACGACCGCTCGGATCAGTTGACAGAGCAGGCGGTCGTGTGGCGATCGCCAGGGCAGGCGCCCCAACCGCTGCCCGGCGTGCCGCGGGATTGGGACGGGATGGCGAGCGACATCGACGAGGACGGGACGATCGTGGGCTGGCGGCAGAGCCGGGACTTCGAAATCCCGACGCGGCTTCCGATGAGGTGGGGCCCGGACGGCTCGCCGCAGGAGCTGAGGTTCGACGTCGACATCAGGGGGTTCCGCGCGACCTCCGCATGGCCTTACAAGATCCGCAACGGTTGGATCACGGGTACGGGGCTCGTGGATGCCAAAGGCCAGGACTGGCGCGACCGGCTGCTCTGGACCCCGGACGGCCAGCCGACCGTCTCCGTGTCCGGTCGGCTGGACGGCGCTGACCTGAACGCCCAGGGCTGGCTGGTCGTCGACCAGGGTCTCGAGGCGAGGTTGGCCTCGTCGCGGCAGCAGGTGCTGCTGCCGCAGGGACCGGACGCCGTCGCGACAGCCCTGCCCGAAGTGGTGGCGATCAGCGACGACGGCCGCCTCCTCGCCGGTGATCAGCAAGTCGTCGGCGGTGGAAAGATCCCTGTCCGGTGGCGGTGCGGCTGACGAGATACAGCTGGGGCGGCCGGTGGTTGCGGCCGCCCCGGCGCGTGGGGACTGCCCCACGTGGTGCCGGCAGTCATCTGGAGAGCGCTCCCTGAAGGCGTGTCGGCCAAAGCGCCCGCGACCAGGTCGGCCCTGCATCTTGGGCCCGATTTGCGAAGAAAACGAATCTTGGCAAGCGGACTTCAATCGATTTTGACCTATTGACACCGATCGGCGATGCGCTCACCATGCAGTTATAGAGAGCGCTCTCTGGCAAGATCCCCTCCTCGCGCCCCACGAGGAGGACCTCATGCACCAGTGGAACCCCGCCGCGACCGTCCCCGCAGAACCGGAGGATCCGTCATGTCAAGTAGTGCCCACACGGGCAGAATTCGGCCGCGCACCCTCGTGCTCGGTGTCGCCATCACCGCGCTGATCGGCGCGTTGCTCAACCAGGCGGTGCGCGCCACCGCTGCCGAGACCCCGCTTTCGCAGGGACGCCCGGCGACCGCGTCGTCGACGGAGAACGGCGGCACACCCGCATCCGCCGCGGTCGACGGCAACCTGGGCACTCGGTGGTCGAGCGCGTTCAGCGACCCGCAGTGGCTCCAGGTCGACCTCGGTGCCACGGCCACCATCAACCGCGTGGTCATCAACTGGGAGACCGCCTACGCGCCCGATTTCACCATCCAGACGTCCGCCAACGGCTCGACCTGGACCACGATCAACACCACGGTCAACGGCACCGGCGGCGTCCAGACGCTCAACGTCAGCGGCTCCGGCCGGTACGTGCGGCTGAACACCACCCGCCGCGCCACGCAGTACGGCGCGTCGGTGTGGGAATTCCAGGTCTTCGGCACGGGTGGGGTCCAGCCCAGCCCCAGCACGTCGTCCGGCAGCGGCTGGGTGAACATCGACCAGGCCGCGTGGAACGCCCAGCTCGCCGCGTTCAACGCGATGGTAATGAACCCGGCGCCCCCCAACGCCGTGCGAGTCTCCGAGTTCAACGCCGCGTGCGTCTACAGCCACTCCCTCAAGGACGACCCGATCGTCTTCCCGGGGCTGCCCGGCGCGTCGCACATGCACAGCTTCTTCGGCAACCGTGGCGTGAACGCGAACACCACCACCGCGTCATTGCTCGGCAACACCGCGTCGAGCTGCGGGCCGGTGGGCGACCCCTCCGCGTACTGGATCCCCACCCTGTACGAGCGGGGCGTGGCGATCGAGCCGCGCGGCGTCACCGTGTACTACAGCTCGCGCCTGCCCGACCCGACCAAGACGCTGCCCTTCCCGCAGGGCTTCCGGATGATCGCCGGTGACGCCAAGAAGCAGTCGCCGACCCCGGCCGGCGTCCCCAACCAGTTCTGGTGCGCCGGGCCCGGCGGCGAGATCGGCCGCAGCGCCGACGGCAACTGGCCCATCTGCGCCCCGACCGCCAACCTCACCTACCAGCTGGTGTTCCAGGACTGCTGGGACGGCGTCCACCTGGACAGCCCCGACCACAAGTCGCACGTGTCCTACAACACCGTCAACGGCCAGTGTGTCGCGCCGTTCCCGATCGCCATCCCGAACGTCTCGTTCGTCATCGACTACCCCACCCACGGCAGCGCCGACGGCTACACCCTGTCCTCGGGCATGGCGTCCTCGATCCACGGCGACGTGTTCCTCGCCTGGGACAACGCGGCCATGGGCCACCGGGTGAAGGACTGCATCGTCCAGAAGGCCAAGTGCAACACCGCCGGTACGTTCTGACCGGCTTCCCGACCACGGGATGAGGACGTGGCCCTGGCCCTGTGCCAGGGCCACGTCCCTGCGCCGACGGGCACATTCGACCGGGTGGTCGTGGAGTCGCCGCCGCGCGTACTCCGCCCTTGCCGGGCCTGGCTCTTTCCAACCTCGCACGGGGCTGCCTTCGTGAAGGAGGGACGTGAGTAGCCTTCGGCCGACGAAAGGGCGGCGATAGTGGACGACGACGGATTCCGCGACTTCGTACACGCGAGGATGAAACGGCTGTCCCGGGTGGCGTACCTGCTGACCGGTGACTACCACGGCGCGGAGGACCTGCTGCAGACCGCGCTGGTCAAGCTGGCCGCGAAGTGGCCCTCGGTGGCGAAGGGCGGCAACCCCGACGCGTACCTGCGCAAGATTCTTTACAACGAGCACGTGTCGATCTGGCGGCGCAGTCGTCACCTGCGCAACGAGTTCTCCGCCGAACACCTGCCCGAGCGGGCGGCCGGAACCGACATCGCCGCCAGCACGGTGCGCCGGGTGCTGCTGGAGCAGGCGCTGGCGAAACTGTCCCGCAAGCAGCGTGCGGTGATCGTGCTGCGCTTCTTCGAGGACCTGTCCGAGGCCGACGTAGCCGTCGCGATGGGCGTGTCGGTCGGCACGGTCAAGAGCCAGACCTCGTACGCCCTGGGCAAGCTGCGCGAACTCGCCCCCGAACTGCACGTGCTGGTCCGCGAGCCGCAGGAGGTGCGGGCATGAGCGACCTGAAGGAACTGCTCGACGACATCGCCGAGCGCGCCCCGGCCCTGGACCTGGCCGAACGGGCACTGCACCTGGGCAAGCGCCGCCGCCGACACCTACGTGCCGGCGCAATCGCGGCCGCCGCGCTCGCGATCGCGCTCGTCGCGGGCGTCAGCCTGTGGCCGCGCGACGCGCACCAGGCCGTCGAGCCGCTGGCGCCGTCCGCGTCGCCGCCGCCGTCCGCACCGCCCGGGTTGCCCGCATCCTGCACCGTGGCCCGGCTGCCGCTGCCGTCCGGCCTGCACAACGGCTCGGTCAGCGCCGCCGACCCGACCGGGCGCTACCTGGTCGGGTCGGCGAGCACCGGCGTCACGAAGAACGCGCTGCTCTACTGGGAGGGCGACAGCGTCCGGCGGCTGTCGCTGCCGGGCCAGGCCCAGGGGTTCACCGACGTGAACTCCAGTGGCGTGGCGATCGCCGGGACGTTGCTGCACGAGGAGGAGGACTCGGCCTGGATCTACCGGAACGGCCGACTGACCAGGTTGAAGGGCGCGGACGCGCAGGCCGTGGCCATCAACTCCAGCGGTGTGGTGGTGGGCATCATGACGACCCGCAAGGTGCGGTTCGGCAACCCGACCCTGCATCCGGTCCGGTGGGCGACGCCGGACGCCGACCCTGAACCGCTGCCGCTTCCGCCGGGCCATTGGCCTGCGGGGGCGGGTGTGTCAGGGCTCGACGACGACGGCACCATCCTCATGAACGTGGGCACCCTCACGGAGGACGGGAGGTCGTTCGCGCTGCGGCCGGACGGCTCATGGCAGGAACTGTCGCTGTCGCTGACCGTCGACGGTCGGCACGGCGTCGCCGCGCACGGTGGCAGCATCCGCAACGGCTGGGTCCTCGGCATGATGTACTTCGACGGCCCACTGGCGGGTGGCCCGAGGATGACGGCAGTCGTGTGGAACCTGCGCACCGGTGCGGTGAGCCGCCTGCCCGCCGGGCTCTGGGGCGGGCAGATCAACGCGCAGGGCTGGGTGGCCAGGTGGACCGGCGGCACGGCGGTCACGTCCGGCACCGACCTGCTGCCGCTGCCGACCCTGTCCGGGGTGAGCGCGGAGTTCGACCCGGTCGTGTCGTCGATCAGCGACGACGGCCGGGTGCTGGCCGGCGGCGTGCAACTACGCGTCAACGAACCCGGCATCCCCCTACGCTGGCGCTGCTCCTGAAGTCTGGCGCTGCTCCTGAAGTCTGGCGCTGCTCCTGAAGTAAGGAAGGGCCCCTTCTTATCGCTTCGCGTATAGGAAGGGGCCCTTCTTCACGTCTACGGCGGGGCGTGCCCATCCGATACGGGCGATTACACCGATGCGCCGGGAGTGCCCGACCGCAAAGACTGGCGACCGTCAATGTCGACCGGAGCCGCCCGGCTCCATGTGGATGGAGGCACTCCCGTGCAGACATCGCAACCAGGTACGCGCCGCTCCCTCGGCGTACGGACTCTGCTCGCGCTCACCCTCGCGCTGGCGGCCAGTGCCGTCGCCACGGCACCGGCGCACGCCGCCGACAACCCGTACGAGCGTGGCCCCGCCCCGACCACCGCCAGCGTCGAGGCCGCCCAGGGCCCGTTCGCCACGTCCTCGGTCAGCGTCTCCCGACTGCAGGTCAGCGGCTTCGGCGGGGGCGTCATCTACTACCCGACCACCACCAGCGCGGGCACGTTCGGCGCGATCGCGCTGTGCCCCGGCTACACCGCGAGCTGGTCCAGCATCAGCTGGCTCGGTCCGCGCCTGGCCTCGCAGGGCTTCGTGGTGATCGGCATCGAGACCAACTCCGTGTACGACCAGCCCGACAGCCGCGGCAGGCAGCTGCTGGCGGCGCTGGACTACCTGGTCAACTCCAGCTCGGTCCGCTCGCGGGTGGACGCGTCCCGGCTGGCGGTCGGCGGTCACTCGATGGGCGGCGGCGGCACCCTGGAGGCGGCCCGGTCCCGGCCGTCGCTGCAGGCCGCGGTGCCCCTGGCGCCGTGGAACCTGACCAAGTCGTGGTCGACGCTGAGCGTACCCACGATGATCATCGGTGGCGAGAGTGACACCGTCGCACCGGTGGCTTCGCACTCCGAGCCGTTCTACAACAGCATCCCGGCCGCGACGGAGAAGGCGTACCTGGAGCTCAACAACGCCAGCCACTTCTTCCCGCAGACGGCGAACACGACTGTCGCGCGAAACATGATCTCCTGGTACAAGCGGTTCGTGGACAACGACACCCGGTACGAGCAGTTCCTCTGCCCGGCCCCGAGCAGCTCGTCGATCGAGGAGTTCCGCATCACCTGCCCCCTGGTGAGCTGAGGGGTCCAGACCCGTCGGGGCGCGACGTGCCCCACTTAGCATCGACGCTGGCCTATCTAGAGGACAAATGATCTCCAATAGCCCTCTGGATAGGCCAGCGTCTATTAAAAACGCGCCGCGCGGCGGCGCCAGGCCAGCGAGCTGGAGGACGGAGGACCCGGGATCAGCGGGCGTGGGCTGGCGCGCGGGCGCTGCGGCCGTCGATCAGCTCCTCGGCCCGTCCGGCCGCCCCGTCGCCCGCGTCGGCGTAATAGTCCTCGGGCCGGGTCAGGTCCACCCCGCCCGGCACCCGCAGCCCGCGCAGCAGCACCGTCGCCGCGACCACCACCAGCAGGTTCACCGCCAATGCGAGCAGCCCCACGTACACCGCGCCGCCGCCCAGCCCCAGCTCCGACAGCGGCAGGTTCGAGCCGCCGAAGTGGGCCTTGACCACGCTCCCGTCGGCGGCCCGCTGCGGCACCCGCCACAGCAGGAGCACCCCGCTGCCCAGCCCGGCGAGCAGGCCGCCGACCAGGGCGAAGCGGTGGAACCAGCCGGTCCACAGCCCCAGCACCACCGCGGGCACCGTCTGCAGCACGATCACGCCGCCGACGAGTTGCAGTTCCACCGAGAAGCGCGGGTCGAGCAGCACGATGAACGCCAGCGCCCCGACCTTGGCCAGCAGCGACACCCAGCGGCTGACCGCGGCCTCCTCGGCGACGGTGGCGTGTGGGCGCAGGTACTCGCGGTAGATGCCGCGGGTGAACAGGTTCGCCGCGGCGATGGACATGACCGCGGCCGGGATGAGCGCGGCGACCGCGACGGCGGCGTACGCGATTCCGGCGCACCAGGCCGGGAACGCGTCGTGGAACAGCTGCGGCATCACGGTGTTGAGGTCGCCGCCGACGGGGCGGACGCCCTGGCCGATGGCGAAGAAGCCGAGCAGCGCCAGCAGCCCGAGGGCCAGGCAGTAGACGGGCAGCGCGGCGGTGTTGCGTTGCACCGTGGCCCGGTCGCGGGCGGCGAGGATGCCGGTGAGCGCGTGGGGGTACGCGAAGATCGCCAGCGCCGACCCGAACACCAGGGTGAGGTAGCCCAACGTCCCGCCCTGGGGCAGCAGCAGCCCGGTGGCGGGGGAGGTGTCGCCGTCCAGTCGTGTCCCGGCGCCGCGGAAGGCGGCTGTCCAGCCGCCGGACATGGCCACCAGCAGTGCGACCGACAGCAGCAGCCACAGCAGCAGCGCGTCCTTGGCGATGGACAGCAGCGCCGGGGCTCGCAGCCCGGCCCGGAAGGTGCACAGCGAGGCGACCCCGACGGCCACCAGCAGCGGCCACTCGCCGTCGACGCCGAGCGTCTTGAGCAGCGCCTGCAGCGCGATGAGCTGCACCGCGATGTAGGGCAGGGTGGCCACGATGCCGGTGACCGCCACCAGCGCGGCGAGGCTGCGGGAGCCGAACCGGGCGCGGGCGAACTCGGCCGAGGTGACGAAGCCGTGCGCGTGCGACACCGACCAGGTCCGGGTGCTGATGACGTACGCCATGGGGGCGGTGACGATGGCGAAGGGCACCGCGAAGAAGCCGACCGCGCCGACGCCGTACACCAGGGCGGGCACGGCGATGTAGGTGTACGCGGTGTACATGCTGCCGCCGAGCAGGAACCAGGTGACCCAGTTGCCGAACGCGCGGCCACCCACCCCCCATTCCTCCAGCGACTGCGGGGTGTGCGGGCGGCGCCAGCGGGCGGCGTAGAACCCGAGCAGCAGCATCAGGGCGAGCAGCGCGGCGAAGACGCCGATCTCCAGTTGTCGGTCGGTCATCGCCGCCGCGCCTTGGTCGCCTGGTACACGAGGGTGATCACGAGCATGGCCAGCAGCGCGTTCGCGAGTTGGTACCAGTAGAAGAAGGGCATGCCCCACAGCCGCGGTTCCAGCCGGTTGTACAACCCGACCGGCAGCGGTGCGAGCACCGGGACCAGCAGCAGCAACTGCCAGGCGCGCCCCCGGCGGGCGGGGGAGGGACGGTCGACCACGGTGGCTCCTCTCAGGACGCAGGGTGATCAGCGCAGTGTCGGCCGGTAATCGGCCGACGCCATCGGCGAAATCACCGGTCTGCCGTACTGCCTGGTGAAAGCCGGTATGCCGGAGGGGTTCAGGCCTTCCCCGGTGACCACGCCTCGCCTATATTGCACTCGCAGTGCAGATTTCTTTTCCGTTGCGGCGGCTTTCCGTTCCGGTGGCAGAGGGCAGGGGTACGCGTGGACGACACGGTCACCGACGGCGAGGTGCGTCGCCGGGTCGAGAACTTCCTCGGTGGGCGGCCGATCCCGGCGCCGGGCGACGAGGACGGCCGCCTGACGTTCCTGCGCGCCCGCTTCGACGCCGGACTCGCCTGGGTGCACCACCCGGTGGGCCTCGGCGGCCTGGCCGGTCCGCGTGAGCTGCAACCGCTGGTGGACGCGTTGTTCGCGGCCGCGGGCGCGCCCGACAACACGCCCCGGCGCATCGGCATCGGCCTGGGCATGGCCGCCCCGACCATCCTGCGCCACGGCACCGCCGCGCAGCGCGAACGCTTCCTGCGTCCGCTGTGGACCGGCGAGCAGATCTGGTGCCAGCTGTTCAGCGAGCCTGGGGCCGGGTCCGACCTGGCCGCGGTGGCCACCCGGGCGGTGCGCGACGGCGACGGCTGGCTGGTCGGCGGGCAGAAGGTGTGGACCTCGATGGCGCACCGGGCCCGCTGGGGCATCCTGCTGGCGCGCACCGATCCGGACGTGCCCAAGCACCGGGGCATGACGTACTTCGTCTGCGACATGCACGCCCCCGGCGTCGAGGTGCGGCCGCTGCGGCAGCTCACCGGCGAGGCCGAGTTCAACGAGGTGTTCCTCACCGAGGTGCGGCTGGGCGATGAGCTGCGGCTGGGCGAGGTCGGTCAGGGCTGGGCGGTGGCGCAGACGACGCTGATGAACGAGCGGGTCGCCATCGGCGGCGCGCCCGTGCCGCGCGAGGGCGGCCTGGTCGGCATCCTGGCCGACGCCTGGCGCGAGCACCCGGAGCTGCGCACCCCGGCCCTGCACGACGAGCTGCTGCGGCTGTGGGTGCGGGCCGAGGCGGCTCGGCTGACCGGCGTACGGCTGCGCCAGCAACTCGCCGCAGGCCAGCCCGGCCCGGAGGGCTCGGCGGTGAAGCTGTCCTTCGCCACCCTGGCCCAGCAGCTGAGCAGCCTGGAGGTGGAGTTGCTGGGCGAGGCCGGGCTGCGCCACGACAGCTGGGAGTTCAGCCGCCCCGATGTCGTCGACTTCACCGGCCGGGGCGCCACCTACCGGTACCTGCGCGCCCGGGGCAACTCGATCGAGGGCGGCACCTCGGAGATCCTGCGCAACATCATCGCCGAGCGGGTGCTCGGCCTGCCCGCCGAACCCCGGGTCGACCTCGACCTCGCCTGGAAGGACCTGCCTAGATGAGCCTGGACCTGCGCTACGGCGAGGTGGCGGAGCAGCTGCGCGCCTCGGTGCGCGCGGTGCTGTCCGACCACTGCGGGCCCGCCGCCGTGCTGGCCGGGCTGGAGCAGTCCGGCGCGCCCGACCCGCGCCTGTGGCGCCGCTTGGTCGACCTGGGCCTGTCCGGCCTGGCGGTGCCCGAGTCGCTGGGCGGCGCCGGGGCCGGCTGGGGCGAGGTCGCCGTGGTGCTGGAGGAGCTGGGTCGGGCCGCCGCGCCGGTGCCGTACCTGGGCATGGCCGGGATGGCGGTGGCGGCCCTGGCCACCTGCGCCGAGGTGCCCGACGCGGCCGAGCTGCTGACCGCGATCGCGGCCGGGTCCGTGGTCGCGCTGGCGGTGCCGTTCAGCACCGCGCCCGGCGGCGGTGCTGGCGATGGTCCGGTCACGACGGTCGCCGCGACCGGGGACGTGCTGGCCGGGACGGTCACCAGCGTCGCCGACGCGCTCGCCGCCGACGTGCTGCTGGTGCCCGCCGCCTCGGGTCTGCAGACCGGCCTGTACGCGGTGGACGCCACCGCGGCCGGGGTGCGCCGCACCGCCGTGGTGTCGCTGGACCAGACCCGGCCGCTGTGCGACCTGACCCTGTCGGCGGTGCCCGCCCGGCCGCTGGCGCTGGGCGCGACCGCCGCGCACGCGGTCGAGTCGGCGCTGGTCACCGGGGCGGCGCTGCTCGCCTCGGAGCAGCTCGGCACGGCGCAGTGGTGTCTGGACGCGACGGTCGAGCACCTGCGCACCCGGCGGCAGTTCGGCCGGGTGGTCGGCTCGTACCAGGCGATCAAGCACCGGCTGGCGGATCTGTGGGTAGAGCTGGCCCAGGGGCGGGCCGTGGCGCGCTACGCCGCGGCGTGCCTGGCGGCCGGAGACCCGGACGCGCCCGTGGCGGCGGCACTGGCGCAGGCGCACTGCTCGCCGCTGGCGGTACGCGCCGCCGAGGAGTGCGTGCAGCTGCACGGCGGGATCGGCTTCACCTGGGAGCATCCGGCGCACGTCTACCTGAAGCGGGCCCGCAGCGCGGCGCTGGCGCTGGGCGGCGCGGGGCGGCACCGGGCCCGCCTGGCCGAGCTGGTCGACCTGCCGCCGGGCTGATCTTCATACACCGCTGGTGCAACGAGATCAGGTTCGATGATCGCTGGTCTGCCGCGCAACCAGGGGAAATCACGGCCCTGTAACGAAGCTATTGACGAGACGTTGCTCAAACATACACTCCAAGTGTAATTACTTGATCCCTTCCGGCTCGCGTCCACATCGAGGTGACGATGACACCGCCCGACGAATCCGCCGGTCTGGCCCTGCACGGCATCACGGTGCGGTTCGGTGGCCTGACCGCGCTGGAGGACGTGTCCCTGCGCGTGCCGCCCGGCCAGGTGGTCGGCGTGATCGGGCCCAACGGCGCGGGCAAGACCACCCTGTTCAACGTGGTCTGCGGCCTGGTCCGCCCCACCGGCGGCACGATCACGCTGGACGGCGCCCCGCTGACCCCGCGCCCGCACCGGCTGGCCCGCCTCGGCCTCGCCCGCACCCTGCAGGGCGTCGGCCTGTTCAAGGGCATGACCGTGCTGGAGAACGTGATGACCGGCGCCGGGCACACCGCGCGGGCCGGTTTCTGGTCGGGCCTGTTCGGACTGCCGCGCGGCGACCGTGACGAGCGGCGGCTGCGCGCGGAGGCCCTCGCCCTGCTGGACCGCTTCGGGGTGGCCGGGCACGCGAACGCGCTGCCGGGCACGCTGCCGTACGCGGTGGGCAAGCGGGTCGCGCTGGCCCGCGCCCTGGCCGCCCGGCCGCGCCTGCTGCTGCTCGACGAGCCCGCCGGTGGCCTGGGCGCGCAGGACATCGAGGAGCTGGCCGAGGTGATCACCGGTCTGCCCGCCGCGAGCGGCTGCGCGGTGATGCTGGTCGAGCACCACATGGACCTGGTGATGCGGGTCTGCGACCGGATCGCGGTGCTGGACTTCGGTCGCCTGCTGGCCGAGGGCACCCCGGACCGGATCCGCGACGACCCCGCCGTGGCCGAGGCGTACCTCGGCGCGGCGGTCGAGGAAGGGGCGCAGGCGTGAGTGAGCTGCTGCGGGTCGAGGGCCTGACCGCCGGGTACGGCGCCGCGCCGGTGCTGCGCGAAGTGGACCTGACCGTGCCCGCCGGGACGATCGCGGCGGTGCTCGGCGCCAACGGCGCGGGCAAGACGACGCTGCTGCGTACGCTGTCGGGCCTGGTCCGGCCGTCGGCCGGGCGGGTGCTGCTGGACGGGCGGCCGCTGACCGGCGTCGCGGTGGAGAAGCTGGTGCACCTGGGCATGGCGCACGTGCCCGAGGGCCGGGGCGTGGTCGCCGAGCTGACCGTGGAGGAGAACCTGCGGCTGGGCGGCCTGTGGCGCCGCGACCGCGCCGACGCCAACAAGGCCCTGGCCGAGGTGTACGAGCTGTTCGAGCCCCTGGCCAAGCGCCGCCGCAGCGCCGGGCACCAGCTGTCCGGCGGCGAACGGCAGATGCTGGCGCTGGGCCGCGCCCTGGTGGCCCGGCCCCGGCTGCTGCTGCTCGACGAGCCGTCGCTGGGCCTGGCCCCGAAGGTGACCGCGCAGATCATGGCGCTGCTGCGGCAGCTGCGCGACCGCACCGGGCTGACCGTGCTGCTGGTCGAGCAGAACGTGCGCAGCGCGCTGTCGGTGGCCGACACCGGCGTGGTCCTGGCGCTGGGCAAGGTCGTCGTCGCGACGAGCGCCGATCGGCTGCGCGACGACGAGGAGCTGCGCCATGCGTACCTGGGTTTCTGACCGTATGACTGCGAGGGGAGGTGCCTGGTGGACCGGTTCGTGTTCCTGACCTTCGACGGCCTGTCCAAGGGGGCGGTGCTGGCGGCGTTCGCGCTGGCACTGGTGCTGATCTGGCGCGCCGCGCGCATCGTCAACTTCGCCCAGGGCGCGATGGCGGTGGCCGCCGCGTACGTGGCGTACAGCGTCACCACCGCGACCGGGTCGTACTGGCTGGGGCTGCTCGCGGCGCTGGTCGGCGGGCTGCTGCTCGGGGCGCTGGTGGAGCGGGCGGTGATGCGCTTCGTGGACCACCGCTCGCCGCTGGCCGAGGTGATCGTCGCGCTCGGACTGGTGCTGGTGGTGCAGGCCGGGCTGGGCATGCTGTACGGCAACGAGTTCCGCGCCGCCGCCGCCCCGTTCAGCCGCACCGCGCTGGAGCTCGGCGGCATCCCGCTGCTGTCGCGCTACGACCTGTTCGTGTTCGGAGCCGTGCTGCTGGTGCTGCTGGGGCTGGCGCTGCTGTTCACCCGTACCGCGATCGGTCTGCGCATGCGCGCCGCAGCCTTCGCGCCCGAGGTGTCGCGGCTGCTCGGGGTGAACGTCGGCGGCATGCTGACGCTCGGCTGGGCGCTGGCCTCGGCGGTCGGCGCGCTGGCCGCGATGCTGGTGCTGCCCACCGAACTGGGCCTGCACCCGCACGCGATGGACCTGGTCTTCGTGTCGGCGTTCACGGCGGCGGTGGTCGGCGGGCTGGACAGTCCGCCCGGCGCGGTCGTCGGCGGCCTGTCGGTCGGGCTGATCCTGTCCTATGTCAGCGGCTACCTCGGCAGCGACGTCACGCCGATGGCGGTGCTGGTGCTGCTGCTGGTGGTGCTGCTGGTCCGGCCGGGCGGCCTGTTCGCGGCAACCGTGGCGAGGCAGGCGTGAACCGCGTGCGCGCCCTGCTGGGCGCCTCCACCCTGCTGCGCCATCTGCTGCTGGCCCTGCTTGCCGGGTTCGCGCTGTACCTGCTGTCGCTCGAACTCGACCCGTTCCGCAACTTCCAACTGGCCACGGTCGCGGCGTACCTGTGCGCGACGGCGGGACTGACCGTGCTGACCGGGCTGAGCGGGCAGCTGTCGCTCGGGCACGGGGCGCTGATGGCGGTCGGCGCGTACACCGTCGCGCTGTGTCAGAACGCGCTGGCCGAGCATGACGTCACCGGCAACGGCGTGCTGCCGCTGTCGCTGCTGGCCGGAGTACTGGTCACCATGGCCGCCGGGGCCGTGATCGGGCTGGCCGCGGCGCGGCTGCGCGGACCGTATCTGGCGGGCGTCACCCTCGCCGTCGCCGTGGCGGTGCCCGCCGCGACGGTCACCTTCGACGAGCTGTTCAACAGCGAGCAGGGCCTCGGCGTGTACGTCGAACCGCCGCCGCTGTCGCTCGGGCCGTACTTCCCGAACGAGCGCTGGCAGGCCTGGATCGCGCTGCTCGGCGCCCTGCTGACGATGCTGCTGCTGGCCAACCTGACCCGGGGCCGGTTCGGCCGGACCCTGCGCGCGGTGCGCGACGACGAGGTGGCCGCGCGCCTGTCCGGCATCAACGTCGCCCGCGCCCAGGTGCTGGCGTTCGTGGTCAGCGCGGCCGGGGCCGGGCTGGGCGGGGGACTGCTCGCCGTGCTGGCGCAGAGCGTGTCGCCGGGCGCGTTCTCGCTCACCCTGTCGCTGTTCCTGCTGATGGCGGTGGTCATCGGCGGGCTGGGCAGCCTGTCCGGGGCGGTCTGGGGCGCGCTGCTGCTGGTGGCGCTGCCGGACCTGGCCCACGAGGTGAGCAGCGGGCTGGTCGCCTCCTCGCCCGGCGCGGCGCAGCGGCTGGAGGGCAACCTGCCGCTGCTCGTCTTCGGGCTCACCCTGATCGTCGTCATGATCGCCATGCCGGGCGGGGTGCAGAGCCTGCTGCGCCGCCTGACCGGCTGGGCCCGACGGCGGCTGCCGAGCCGCTGACCTCGACTTTCCTCGCTCATGGCACGGCTCCACGGAACAATATCGATAAGTATCAATTTATTGCGACAGAAGGGTGTCGTCATGAACCGCCTGATGCGCCGTACGCTGGCAATCGCCACCACGGCCGCGCTCCTCACCGCCGTCGCGGCGTGCAGCGACGACGGCCAGACCCCGCCCGCGGGCGCGCAGGTCCCCGGCGTCACCGCCACCGAGATCGTCGTCGGCACGCACATGCCGCTGACCGGTCCCGCGGCGGCCGGATACTCCGAGATCGCCCCGGCCAGCAAGGCGTACTTCGACTACGTCAACGCCAACGGCGGCGTGAACGGCCGCAAGATCACCTACAAGATCATGGACGACGGGTACAACCCGGCCAACACCCAGACGGTCGTGCGGCAGCTCGTGCTGCAGGACAAGGTGTTCGCGATCCTGAACGGCCTGGGCACCCCCACCCACAGCGGGGTGCTCGACTTCCTCAAGACCAACCGGGTGCCGGACCTGTTCGTCGCCTCGGGCAGCCGCAACTGGAACCAGCCCGACAAGTACCCGGGCACGTTCGGCTTCAACACCGACTACACGGTCGAGGGCAAGATCCTGGCCACGCATGTGAAGGCCAACTTCGCCGGCAAGAAGACCTGCTTCTTCGGCCAGGACGACGACTTCGGGCGCGACAGCCTGGTCGGCGTCGAGGCCGTGCTCGGCGCGGGCGCGGTTGTCGCCAAGGAGAAGTACGTCGTCACCAACCAGAACGTGGCCCCGCAGATCGGCGCGCTGAAGGCGGCCGGGTGTGAGGTCGTCGTGCTGGCCACCGTGCCGGGCTTCACCGCGCTGTCGGTCGGCACCGCCGCCCGCCTGGGCTTCAAGCCGCAGTGGGTCGTCTCCAACGTCGGCTCGGACTACCAGACCCTGGCCAAGCTGCTCGGTGCGGGCAAGGTGCTGCTGGAGGGTGCCGTCGGCGCGTCCAACCTGCCCTCGCCGGTGGACCTGAACGACCCGTGGACCGCGATGTTCAAGAAGATCCACGACAAGTACAACGGCAGCGCCCCGTTCAACGGCAACACCGTCTACGGCATGTCGGTGGCGTACACCTTCGTCCAGGCCCTCCAGTCGGCAGGCAAGGACCTCACCCGCGAGGGCCTGCTCGCCGCCATCGAGAAGAACGGCATCACCGGCCCCGGCTACGCCCCCTTCCGCTACTCCAAGACCGACCACTCCGGCTACGGCGGCTACCGCCTGACCCGCATCGAGAAAGACACCCAGGTCTTCTTCGGCCCCGTCTACACCACCGACGACACCCCCACCAGCCCCGTCACCGAATACACCACCACCCGCCCCCAACCCCCCACCATCACCCTCCCCTGACCCCACCCGACCCGCCCGACCCACCAGACCCGCCTGACGCGTTGATCATGAACTTATGGCACGGCTCGACGGCGTGTCATGTGCACGACTTCCTGATCAACTAGGCGACCGCCCCGGCACCCTCGATGGGTGCCGGGGCGGTCGGCCTGCCGCCGTCAGGACAGGCGCTCCAGCACCATCGCCATGCCCTGGCCGCCCGCCGCGCACATCGTCTCCAGGCCGATCTGCTTGTCGTGCCAGCTCAGCGAGTTGAGCAGGGTGGTGGTGATGCGGGCGCCGGTCATGCCGAACGGGTGACCGACCGCGATCGCGCCGCCGTTGACGTTCAGCCGGTCCCAGTCCAGGCCCAGTTCGCGGGCGCTGGGCACCACCTGCGCCGCGAAGGCCTCATTGATCTCGACCAGATCGACGTCGTTGATGGACATGCCCGCACGGGCCAGCGCCATCCGCGACGCCTCGACCGGGCCCATGCCCATGACCTCGGGCGACAGCGCGGACAGGCCGGTGGACACGATCCGGGCCAGCGGGGTGATGCCCAGCTCCCGAGCCCGCTTGTCCGACATGATCACTACGGCCGCGGCGCCGTCGTTGAGCGGGCAGCAGTTGCCCGCCGTCACCGTGCCGTCGGGGCGGAACGTCGGTGCCAGTCCGGCCAGCGCGGCCATGGTGACGCCAGGGCGCGGGCCGTCGTCGGTGCTGACCACGGTGCCGTCCGGCCTGGTCACCGGGGTGATCTCGCGCGTCCAGAACCCGGCCGCGATCGCCTGCTCGGCCAGGTTCTGCGAGCGGCAGGCGAACTCGTCCTGCTCCTGCCGGGAGACGCCGTACCGCTCGGCGACGTTCTCGGCGGTCTGGCCCATCGCGATGTACACGTCGGGCAGCTCGCCGTCCTCGCGCGGGTCGTGCCACGGCTCGGCACTGCCGGCGGCCCGCTGTTCGCTGCGGGCGACGGCGGCCTCGAAGAGCGGGTTGCGGGTGCCGGGCATGCCGTCACTGCGGCCGTTGCCGTAGTGCGAGACCAGTTCGACGCCGACCGACAGGAACGCGTCGCCCTCCCCGGCGCGGATGGCGTGCAGGGCCATGCGGGTGGACTGCAGCGACGAGGCGCAGTACCGGTTGATCGTGGTGCCGGGCAGCCGGTCCAGCCCCAGCATCACCGCGACGACGCGGCCCAGGTTGTGGCCCTGCTCGCCTGCGGGCTGGCCGCAGCCGAGCACGAGGTCGTCGAGTTCGCGCGGGTCGAGCTGCGGCACGGCGGCCAGGGCGGCGCGCACCGCGGTGACCGCGAGGTCGTCGGGGCGCAGGTCGATCAGCGACCCCTTGTTGGCGCGGCCGATGGGCGTGCGGGCGGCGGCCACCACGACAGCTTCAGGCACAGGGTTTTCCTTTCGCGGGTACGGGCAAACTATCTGCACTAAAACTGCGACTTGTTTCCGTACGATGTCAACGCCTGCCACCCGTGGATCAGGTCACCATGCCGGTGGCCTGGAATGGCCCGATCGGCTCTCTGGCGCGACGCGCGATGGAGTAAGCACTGACGGTGCATGTATATTGTCGCTCGGCTGCTGTGCGCGCGACTACACTCTGCGAGCGCACCGACCAACGCCGACGCTGGACCGAGCGCCCGACCACCGGTCACCCCGGCGACGATCACGGTGCCGGGGTGGGGGCACGCCGTCGAACACTCTGCCAGTGGCTCGTCCCGGCGGCCCGCCTGAACGGCGGACCGCCGACGAACTCCCCACCGGCATCCATAAGTTCATGATCAACGTACGAAGGCGGGGCGGCATGGCCAGGACTGAGGGGCGGGTCGACGGGCGGACGGCTCGGGCGGAGCGGACCCGCGCTGCCATCGTCGACGCGCATCTGGCGCTGATCGCGGAGGGTGACCTGCGGCCGACCGGGGAGCGGATCGCCGAGCGGGCCGGGGTGTCGCTGCGCGCGCTGTGGACCAACTTCGCCGACATGGAGACGCTGTTCGAGGCGAGCGGTCGCCAGGTGCTGGCGCAGCAGGACGCGGCGTTCCAGCCGGTGCCGCCGACGCTGCCGCTGCGGCAGCGGGTGGCCGAGTTCTGCGCCCAGCGGGTGCGGCTGCTGCAGCTCATCGCCCCGATGGCGCGGGCGGCGCAGCTGCGCGAGCCGTACTCGGCGCAGCTGCACCGCAACCGGCTCAAGCACATCGCGCGGGTGCGTGACGAGGTCGAGGCGCTGTTCGCGCCGGAGCTGGAGATGGCGGGCGCGGGCCGCGACCAGCTGCTGCACGCGCTGATCGCCTCGACCATGTGGCCCGCGTGGTCCATGCTGCGCGAAGGGTTGGGGCTCGACGAGGAGCAGGCGGCCGCGGTCATGCTCCGTACCGTCACGGCGCTGCTGCTCAACGCCATGGCGACCGGGCTCGCCTGACACGGCACGTTCACACTCTTTCCATCGCGTTACTTATAGGTAACACTGGCGGGCATGGTAAATGCATCTTCAGTGCACATACCTACGCTGCGAGGGCGCGACCGGGTCCAGGACGTCATAGCCGACCTGCTGGTACGCGCCGAGGCGGGCGCCGGGGGCGCGCTGCTGCTGCACGGCGACCCGGGCTCGGGCCGCACCGCGCTGCTGCGCCACACCGCCGAGCACGCTCCCGAGTGGACGGTCCTGCACGTCGGCGGCCTGCACGACGAGGCCGACCTGCCGTACGCCGCCCTGCACGGCCTGCTGCAGTCCGTCGCCGACCGCCCCGGCCTGCTGCCGCCGCACCAGGCGAAGGTGCTGCACCGGGTGCTGACCGGCGGCGGCTGCGCCGGACCCGACCGGCTCGCCCTGTCCATGGCCGTGCTCACGCTGCTCGGCGCGCTCGGCCGCGAGCGGCCCGTGCTGTGCTGCGTCGACGACGCCGACGCGGTCGACCGGCCGTCCATGGCGGTGCTCGGCTTCGCCGCCCGGCGGCTGCGCGGCCAGCGGCTGGCCATGCTGCTCACGGCCAGCCCCGGCACTGCCCTGGCGGGCGTGCCGTACCACTCGCTGGAGGCGCTGGACCCGGACGCGTCCCGGCAGCTGCTGGCCGACCTGCTCGCCGACGGCGGCGCCCCGCTGGACGAGGACGCCGCCGCCGCGCTGGCCGCGGTCGCGGCGGGCAACCCGCAGGCGCTGACCGAACTGGCCCGTTGCCTCACCCCGGCCCAGCGTGCGGGCGACGCGCCGCTGCCGACCCGGCTGCCAGAGGCCAGCGTGCTGCGCCGGGCCTACCGCGACCGACTGGACCGGCTGCCCGCCGACACCCGCTGGCTGCTGCTGCTGGCCGCCGCCGACGACGAGATGGACGCCGCCGGGCTGCTGCGCGCCGCCCGCGCCGACGGCGTCGACATCGGCGCGCTGGCCCCGGCCGAACGCCAGGGCCTGGTCCGGGTCAACCGCGGCGCCGTGGTCTTCGCCCAGCCGATGGTGCGCACCCTGGCGTACGAGGAGGCGCCGTTGGCCCGCCGCCGCGCCGCCCACCTGCACCTGGCCGACGTCCTCGACCCCGACCGCGACCGGTTGCGCCGCGCGGTGCACCTGGCCGCCGCCGCGCACGGACCCGACCCGGCGCTGGCCGAGGAGCTGGAGCACGCCGCCGCGGCGGGCGGCTCGGCCGGTGGCGGCTACTCCCGGGCCGCCACCGCGCTGGAGCACGCCGCGCAGCTGAGCGACGAGCCGGTCGGGGCGGCGATCCGGCTGGTCACCGCCGCGCGGTACGCCTGGCAGTCGGGCAGCCCGCAGCGTGCCCGGCGGCTGCTGCGCCAGGCCCGCCCCGCCACCCGGGACCGGACCGTGGTGGGCGAGAGCGAGGTGCTGGCCGGGGAGATCGAGCTGCGGGCCGGGGCCACCGCCACCGCCGCCGACGCGCTGCTGGCCACCGCCGACCGGCTCGCCGCGACCGACCGCGACCTGGCGGTGCATGCGCTGCTGCGGGCCGGGGAGGCGCTGTGCTTCTCCGGCGACTACACCCGCTTCGGCGAGGTGGCGCTGCGCGCGGCGCGGCTACGGCGAGTCGACGACCCGCCGTACCTGAACGTGATCTTCGAGCACTTCGCCGGGTTCGCCGCGACATTCCTGGGGCGGCACGACAAGGCGGTGGCGCCGCTGCGGCGGGTCATCGACCTGGCCGGGCAGCTCGACCGGGCCACCACGCTCACCTGCGCCGCCGCCAGCGCGTTGCTGCTGGCCGACGACATCGGCGCGCACCGGCTCGCCGCCCGCGCCGCCGAGGTGGTCCGCGAGACCGGCGAGGTGTGCGAGCTGCCGCTGGCCCTGGAGATGACCGCGTACGCCGAGTACTGGCTCGGCCGCCACGAGGCCGCCACCGCCACCAGCCTGCACGGACTGCGCGCCGCCCGCGCCGGTGGCCAGGACAACTACGCCGCCGACCACCTTGGCATGCTCGCGGTGCTCGCCGCCGTACGCGGCGACCGCGACGCCTGCCTGCGCCGCGTCCGCGAGATCGAACTCGCCCCCGGCGCGGGCCGCGCCAACCGCCCGAAGGCGCTCACCCAGTGGGCACAGGCGGTGCTCGACCTGCTCGGCGGCCGACCCGCCGACGCGGTCACCCGGATCGCCGCCATCGCCGACCCGGTCACCGGGCGCGGGCACGTGGTGGTGCAGGCACTGGCCACGCCGTGGCTGGTCGAGGCGGCCGTACGCGCCGACGAGCGCGAACGCGCGCTGCCCGTGCTGGACAGCTTCGAGAGCTGGGCCACCGCCACGGGCGACCCGGCCCGGCGGGCGCTGGCCGCGCGCTGCCGCGCGTTGCTCGCCCCGCGCGCCAGTGTCGAGGCCGACGAGTGGTTCCAGCGGGCGCTGCTGCTGCACCGGTCCGCCGAGTCCGACTACGAGCGCGCCCGCACCGAGCTGCTGTACGGCCAGGAGCTGCGGCGCAGCCGCCGTCCCCGGGACGCCCGCGAGCACCTGCACCGGTGCCTGGAGACGTTCACCAGGCTGGACATGCCGACCTGGATCGAACAGGCTCGCGCCGAACTGCGCGCGGCCGGGGAGGCGGTGCAGGCGCCGGAGGTGACCGCGGTCGAGGTGCTGACCGCGCAGCAGCTGCAGATCGCCCGGCTGGTGGTGGACGGGGCGACCAACCGCGAGGTGGCGGCGCAGCTGTTCCTGAGCACCCGCACCGTCGACCACCACATGCGCAACATCTTCAGCCGCCTGGGCATCCGTTCCCGCATCGAACTCCACAAGGCCCTGACGTGAGCCAGGGCCTCTCCCACCGGGACTAGATGGGCGCAACCGTGGGGGTGCGCCAGGTGTGGTCCACATTGCGTCTGGCGAAGCGGTCGCTCGCCTCTATCAGTTGGTGGAGGATGCCGGGCTGGTCATAGGCGTGTCCCGCGTCGTCGACGAGGAACAGCTCGCTGTCGGGTAGTGCGCGATGCAGGTCCCAGGCCGTGCGAGCCGGGCAGACCGCGTCATACCGCCCCTGGACCAGCACCACCGGGATGCCGGCGAGCTTGGCCGCCTCGTTGATCAGCTGACCCTCCTCCAGGAAGGCGCCCTGCACGAAGTAGTGGTTCTCGATGCGGGCGATGGCGGCGGCGTAGTCGTCCTGCGAGAAGGTCTGCACCAGCTCGGCGTCGGGCAGCAGCGTGAGAATCGTCCCTTCCCACCGCCCCCAGGCCACCGCCGCCGTCAGCCGCGTCTCGCGGTCCTCATGCGACAGCCGACGGTGATATGCCTCGAGCAGATCGTGCCGCTCGTCTTCCGGAATCGGTGCGACGAAGTCCTCGAAGTGGTCCGGGAAGAGCCAGCTCGCGCCTTCCTGGTAGGCCCATAGGAGCTCGGCGCGGCGGGCGGTGAATATGCCCCGGAGGATCATCTCCGTGACGCGGTCGGGATGCTTCTGGGCATAGGCGAGTGCCAGGGTCACCCCCCATGATCCGCCGGCGACCATCCACCGTTCGATGCCCAGACTCTCGCGCAGTTTCTCGATGTCGGCGATCAGGTGCCAGGTCGTGTTGGCGTTGAGGTCAACGCCCGGCTCACTGGCGTGTGGCAGGCTCTTTCCGCAATTCCTCTGATCGAACAGGATCACCGAGTAGTGGCGCGGGTCGAACAGGCGCCGGTACTCCGGCTTGGAGCCCGCCCCGGGCCCGCCGTGAAGAAATACCACGGGTTTTCCGGAAGGATTTCCAGAGATTTCCCAGTGCAGTGAATTGCCGTCGCCGACATCGAGGAAACCCTCCATGTACGGACTTATCTCCGGATAGAACGTGCGCATGAGTGCCTCCCCGCAGGCTGTCTCGTGTCATACGTGCTCGACGGTAGAGAGTAGCCGAAGTTGTCGAGCCGTCAAGTGAGCAAAGTGGATTGACCGCCACGGCAGGTGCTGACCGACATCGCCCGATGCCCGCGAAAGTCCAGGTGGAGACACATTTGGAGCGGGTGATGCCGGGCTGGCGATAGACATCAATTTATGTGCTTGCGCAAGTGTGTCCGGAGTGGACATCGACGAACGTTGCGGGCGCGGATCGATGTTTGGTACGGTGCCTCCTGGCAACCGAACGGGGGAGGTTTCGGTGGCGATCGGCTTTGCCGGTTCTTGGCCATGGTGTGGCGCTGCGGCCGCCCGAGGTATTCCCCCAGCCAGTTGTTGACCGGTCAACAAGGACCGAGTCCGCTCCAGGAGAGCAAGAGCTGAAACGGGGATCTCGCTGTCATGTCCGTTGACTCGACCCGATTAATCGTGTTCATCAATGCCGCCGACACCTCGAGGCACACCTCAAGTGCCAACGCCTCCATCTACCCCAATCTCGGCCTACTGACGTTGATGAGCGCCCTGCGCGAGAAGCTTGGCGACGGGCCGGTGCGGGTGGCCTATTTCGACGGCACGGTGTACGGAAACCAGAAGCTCTCCGACTTCATCGACGGCAACGCCCACCGTATTCACGCGATGTGCTTCAGCGTGCTCACCGCCAACTACGGCGCATCGGTCGAGCTGGCCGCGAGGGCCAAGAAACTGAATCCCGCGGTCACCACGGTGTTCGGCAACGACCACTTCTCCGCGGTCTACGAGAACGCGATGCTCAGCCAGCCCGCGATCGACTTCGGCTTCTACGGCAACGACGTCGTCACCGGATTCGCCGATTTCATGCGGGACGGCGCCACGGGTTCGCGCGGCCCCCTGTCCGGATACGCCGGCCTCGTGTATCGCGCCCCGGACGGCACCGTGCTCCGAAACCCCGAGCGCCCCGCGGAGTACGGCTTCCTCCCGCTGGTCGACTACTCCCTGGCGGACACCCTCTTCCCGCACCAGGAGCACTACCTGAGCGGTCAGCAGGACGTCTACTTCTTCATGCGCGACCGGGAGCTGCGCAGCCAGGTGGTCGACATCGGCCGCGGCTGCATCAAGTTCGCCGGCGAGCGGCTCGACGGCATCCCGCTGAACGCCTGCGACTTCTGCGGGATCATCCCCGGTAGCCGGGAGATCATCGCGCCGGAGGCCGACCGGGCCTGGCGGATCCTGGAGAACGTCTACCGGCAGGGCTTCAACTACTTCTACATCACGGCGGACGAGCTGCCGCTCACGCTCTGGCGCATGCTGCGCGGCATGGCCGAGCACGTGCCGCCGTGGTTCGCCGAGTTGCCGCCGGACGAGCGGCCGCGGATGTTCGGATACACCCGCGCGGAGGCCTTCGCCACCGTCCCGCAGCGGGTGGCGACGCTGATCAACGTGCTCGGCTTCGACCACTTCTTCATCGGGTTCGACGGGCTCTCCGACATCTCCCTGCGGGTCATGAACAAGCAGTCGGCGGGCGGCCGAGGCCGCAAGGACGCGCCGATGGACCACAACCTGCGCGCGCTGGACAGCGTGGTCAGCCAGGGCGGCATGGTCACGGCAGGCCTCGTGCTGACCCATCTCGGCATCACGCCGAGCCTGATGGCGGAGAACCTGTCGGTGCTGACCCGGATCGTGGAAAGCCACCCGAAGACGTTCGCCGCCCTGGACTTCGGCCCGCTCTGCCCGATCCCGGGATCGCAGTCCTTCCGTTACCTCACCCACCCCGAGCATGCCGAGAGCAGGGCGAAGGAGTTCGGGCTGCGGGTGGACCGCGACTACCTGGAGTCGGTCAAGGAGAAGTACCGCACGGGCGACATGTTCGACATGGACGAGCTGATCAAGGACTTCATCCTGGGCTGCTGTCCGGACATCTCCGCTGACGCCGTCGACGAGCACGTCGACCAGATCTCGGCGCTGGCGAACAAGTACGAGATCGTCATCGGAGGTGGCGTGTGAAGGCGGCGAAGCGGGACATGCGTGACGACCTCGCCGACGTCCGCTACACGCCGGCCGAGCCGGATGGCGAGCTACGCGAGGCGGCCAGGTACGCCACCGACAACCTGGTCAAGCTTGGGGTCAGTTTCACCGGCTCCGACCGGGACAAGGCGCCTTGGCTCGTGGCGGCACGGCCCTTCGTGCTGGGCGACGACCTGTGGGAGCGGCTGGAGCGGCTCGGCGGCGCGGTCTTCGCGCTGCTCGACGTCGCGCAGGACCTCTACCGGGAGGGCGACCCGGCGGTGCGCGGACACCTGGACACCGGTGTGCCGGAGGACCTGCGGGGCTTCGACCTGGCACGTTACATCGAGATGTTCCGGCTGGACGTCGTGGTGAGCGAGGGCAGGCCGCTGCTCACCGAGGTCGAGGAGATCTTCGGCAACGCAGGCAAGGCACACGCGTTCGAGCGGGCGTACGGCGTGTCGGCGGCACCGCTGTTCGAGACGTTCCGTCGGTTGGGCATCGCCCACATCTGGTTGGACGACGGCTACCCGATGTACCGCTCGGAGAACGAGCTCGTCGCACAGCGGATGGGCGAGGACTTCGGCATGGACGTCGACGTCGAGCCGTTCTCCCGGTTCCGTGACGACGGCCGGATGGGCTGGCGGTTCTGCTACGTCAAGGAGTTCCGCCAGTACGACGCCAAGCTCCGGGCGGAGATCCTCGACAGCGCCGAGCGGCTGGTCAACCCGCTTTTCCACGGATACGGCACGAAGGGTTTGCTCTCGCTGGCGTGGGACGAGCGGCTCGAGGACGAACTCGCGGCGCGGATGGGCGCCTCGCAGCTGGCGGTGCTGCGTGCGGGTGTCCCGCGCTCCGCGTTCATGCCGGAGGATCCGACGCCGGAGTTCCTGGACGACCTGAAGGCGCACGGCCGCCGCAAGGTGCTCAAGGTGGTTGACTCCGACGGCGTCGAGTTCACCTGGGGCAGTCGAGGCGTCTACTTCGGCGACCAGTCGGCGAGCCGGTGGCATGCCGCCGTGGACGCCGCGGCGGCCGGGCACGTCCCGGGCCATCCGGAGCACACGGGCACCAGGTTCCTGATCAGTGACCTGGCCGACAGCGACCGTTTCGACGTGGAGTTCCTGCATCCGAACTCCGGCGAGCTGTGCCTGATGCCCCGGGCCCGGCTGCGGCTGACGCCCATCTTCACCCGTGTCGGCGCCGGCAGCAGCATGCTCGGCGGCCACGCGACGTTCGTCAACACCAGCCGCAAGGTCCACCTCGGCAGGCACGCCGTCTGCACACCGTTCACGAGATGAGGAGATTCGATTTGATGAGGCGCAGGTCATTGCGGTGGACCGTCGTGCTGGTCGCGGCCGGGCTGATCCTGTCCGGATGCGGCAACGGGCTGCTCGGGGACCGCGGCGGCGCGGCGTCCGACGACGGCCCGATCCGGCTGGGCATGCTCGCGCCGCGGACCGGCAGTGAGGCCGCGATCGGTCCGTACATGCAGAACGGGGCGCAGCTGGCGATCGACGAGATCAATGCCAAGGGTGGCGTGTCCGGCCGCAAGCTCGAGCTCGTCGTCGAGGACGACGCCTGCGACCCGAAGACGGCGGTCGCGGGCGCGAACAAGCTCATCGCCGCGGGCGTTCATCTCTCGGTGGGTGGCTACTGCTCTGGGGCGACGCTGCCGACCCTGCCGGTGTTCCACCGCGCGGGCATCCCGATGATCATTCCGGCGGCCAACTCGTACGAACTGGTCGAGCAGAAGCTCGATAACGTCTTCATGATCAATGGCACCGGCGACCAGCAGGCCGCGGCGGCGGCGACGTGGATCGGCAAGCAGCACGCGACCTCGGTCGTGGTGATGCACGACAACACCAGCGCCCCCCGGGACATGGCGGTGCGTACGCAGAGCCGGCTCGCCTCGTCGGGCGTGAAGGTCACGATGGAGACGGTGAACCCGAAGGAGAGCGACTACTCCGCGAACGTGGCCGGCGCGCTGCGCGCCAAACCGGACTTCATCTACTGGACCGGCTACTTCCAGGAGGGCGGGCTCATCATCCGTCAGCTGCGTCACGCCGGTTACCACGGCGCGATCATGGTGGGGGATGGTGCGGTGTCCGCCAAGCTCGTCGAGATCGCGGGCGCGAGTGAGGCCGCTGGGGTCTTCGCCACCATGACTCAGACCCCGGACACGCTGCCCGCGGCACAGGGCTGGGTGTCGGCCTACAAGGCCAAGTTCGGCCAGGACCCGGGCCCCTACTCCAACCAGAGCTACGACGCGGTGCGGCTCGCGGCCGAGGCCGTACGAGCGGCAGGCGGCACCGACGGCAAGAAGATCATCACAGCGCTGACCAAGGTCGACGGATTCCCGATGTTCTCCGGCCCGCTGCGGTTCACGCCGGAGCACACCCTCAGCAGCGGCGGCTTCCAGATCCTCGTCGTCAAGGACGGCGGGTTCACGCTGGCCGACCCCCTGACGTAGGCGGGTCCGATGCTGCAGGTGCTCTGGAACGGGATCTTCGTCGGCTCCTTCTACGCGCTTGTCGCGCTCGGCTACGGGATGGTCTACGGCGTCATCAGGCTGCTCAACTTCGCCCACGGCGATCTCTACATGGTCGGGGCGTTCGTGGGCTTCGTCGTGCTGAGCGCGCTGGGCGCGGGCGCCGGTGGCGTCGGCATTCCGCTGCTGATCCTCGCGTTGCTGGCCACGATGCTCGCCACCGGTCTGCTCGGCGTGGCGCTGGAGCGACTGGCCTATCGCCCGCTGCGCGGGTCGTCCCGGCTGTCTCTGCTGATCACGGCGGTGGGAGCCTCATTCGCCCTGGAGTACGGCGTCCGGCTCGTGGCCGGTGCTGATCCGCAGGTCTACCCGGTGCGCTTCGACCGGGCGGCGATCCAGGTGCTTGAGGTGCGCCTGTCCGGTGAGCAGTTGGCGCTCATCGGGTTTGCGCTGGCGCTGATGGGTGCACTGCACGTGCTGGTCTCGCGGACCAGGCGGGGGCGGGCGATGCGGGCCATCGCGCTCGATCCGCGGGCGAGCGCGCTCATGGGCATCGACGTGAACGCCGTGGTGTCACAGACGTTCTTCATCGGGTCGGCGCTGGCCGGTGCGGCCGGGTTCATGGCCGGAGCGTACTACGGCAAGATCGACTTCCTGATGGGGTTCGTCATCGGACTCAAGGCGTTCACCGCCGCCGTCATCGGCGGCATCGGCAACATCTACGGGACCATGGCCGGCGGGATCCTGCTCGGCCTGGTCGAGTCGGTGGGCACCTCGGTGCTGGGCGGACAATGGCGTGACGTCCTCACCTTCGGTGTGCTGATCCTGTTCCTCTCGATCCGGCCGACCGGGTTGTGGGGAACCCCGGTCGCGGAGCGTGCCTGATGTCGTTGCCCGCGATGCTCAACGCCCGCTGGGTGGGCTGGCTCGCTTTCGCCGCCGCGCTGCTGGCACCCTTCGTCATCGCCACGCCGTACGCGATGTCCATCATGACCAGCGCCGCCGTGTTCGTGATGCTCGCGACCGGGCTGAACATCGTCGTCGGATACTGCGGTCTGCTCGATCTGGGCTACGCCGCGTTCTTCGCCGTGGGCGCCTACACGGCCGGCATCATGTCCACGCGGCTGCACCTGCCGCTGCTGGCCACGGTGCCGGCCGTGGTGCTGGTGACCGCGGCCGCCGGGGTCCTGATCGGCCTGCCGACGCTGCGGCTGCGCAGTGACTACCTGGCCATCGTCACCCTCGGGTTCGGCGAGATCATCCGAGTCACCGCGGGAAACCTCGACATCACCGGCGGTCCGTCGGGCATCTATGGCATCCCCGGGCTGGCGGTGGGGGGTCTGGACCTGAGCGATCCGGTGGTCTTCTACTACGCGGTCGTCGTCCTGGTCTGTGTGGCCGTCGTCGGCGCCGCCCGCCTGGCCTCGTCGCGTCTCGGTCGGGCCTGGCGGTTCATCCGCGAGGACGAGGACGCGGCCGAGGCGTGCGGCATCGACACGTACCGGACCAAGCTGGCGGCGTACGTGGCGGGGGCCGTCTGGGGCGGCCTGGCGGGCGTGCTCTTCGCGGCCCAGCTGTCGGCGATCTCCCCGGCCAGCTTCACCTTCCTGCAGTCGGTGCTCGTGCTGGTGGCGGTGGTGCTGGGCGGACAGGGCGCGTCGCGCGGGGTGGTGGTCGGCGCGGTGTTCATCGCGCTCGGCCCGGAGCTGCTGCGGGACGTGGCCGACTATCAGTACGCGGCCTTCGGGGTGCTCCTGATCGTGATCATGATCATCCGACCGCAGGGTGTCTGGCCCGGCAGGGTCGGCCTCGGGAGGCGCGATGCTTGAGATCGACCGGGTGCGCCTGTCGTTCGGTGGGGTGCACGCCCTCGACGGGGTATCCCTCACCATCGGCGCGGCCGAGGTGTGGTCGATGGTCGGCCCGAACGGCGCCGGCAAGACCGCACTGTTCAACTGCGTGACGGGATTCGCGCGGCCGCAGCAGGGCGCCGTCCGGTTCGACGGGCGCGACCTGGTCGGACTGCGCCCCTCGGCGATCGTGACCCGGGGAGTGGCCCGCACGTTCCAGCACCTGCGCCTGTTCGGCGAGCTGTCCGTGCTGGAGAACGTACGTGCCGGCACCCACCGCGGCACCGGCCAGCGTGTGCTCGACGCGCTGCTGCACACCCCCCGGTTCGGGCGTACCGAACGGGAGAGCACCGCCGAGGCCGAGCGGTGGCTGGACTTCGTCGGGCTGCACGCGGATCGGAGCAGGGCGGCCGGCACGCTGTCCTATGGCAACCGGCGTCTGGTCGAGATCGCTCGGGCGCTGGCCTGCCGACCCCGCCTGCTGCTGCTGGACGAGCCCGCCGCCGGGCTCAACCACAGCGAGAAGGGCACCCTCGCCGATCTGATCTCGCGCATCCGCGACCTGGGCATCGCCGTGCTCCTCATCGAACACGACATGTCCCTGGTGATGGACATCTCCGACCAGGTCGTGGTGCTGAACTTCGGCCAGGTGATCGCGCAGGGCAAACCCGAGGACGTCAGCCGGGATCCGGTCGTGGTGGAGGCCTACCTGGGCCGCGAGCACGAGGACGAGACGGACGGGGCGGCGGATGCTTGAGATCACGGACCTGGAAGTCGGCTACGACGGAGTACGGGCGGTCGCCGGCCTGTCTCTGGTCGTCCGCGAAGGGGAGATCGTCACCCTGCTGGGCGGCAACGGGGCCGGTAAGACCACGACCCTCCTCGCCGTGTCGGGGCTGGTCCGGCCGTCAGCCGGCACCGTCCGCTGGCACGGACTCGACATCACCCGGGCGCGCCCCAAGGACATCGTCGCGGCCGGCATCGTGCACGTGCCGGAGGGACGCCGGGTCTTCAGCACGATGACCGTCCACGAGAACCTCCAGCTCGGCGGGCACCTGGTCGCCCGAAACACGGTGGCCGAGCGGATCGCGCACGTCTACGAGCTGCTGCCGCGGCTGCGGGAACGACGCGCGCAGCCGGCCGGCACCCTCTCCGGCGGCGAGCAGCAGCTGCTGGCCATCGGGCGGGCGATGGTCGCCGGTCCGAAGCTGCTGCTGTTGGACGAGCCGTCGATGGGGCTGGCGCCCATCATGGTCGAGCTGGTCATGGGCATCATCGGCCGGCTCCGTGCCGAGGGTGTCTCCGTGCTGCTCGTGGAGCAGAACGCCCGAGCGGCCCTGCGTATCGCCGACTGGGGTGTGGTCATCGAGAACGGTGTGGCGACGACGTCCGGATCGGCCCGTGACCTCCTGTCCGACGAAGCGGTCGTCAAGGCCTACCTAGGACGTGCCAGAAAATCAACTCGTTTGGCATGAAAAGTCACCCTTACCATGTCAGGAACCGTATCGGTCGTCACCAGAGTGAGGTTTTGACATGTCCGACGCTGTCGCCCGCACCACCGCCGCCCTGCGCGAACTCAACGTGGCCGGAGAGATCCGCACCTTCACCGAGCCTGTCCCCACCGCCGCGGCGGCCGCCGCCCAGCTCGGCTGTGCGGTCGGCGCGATCGCCAACAGCCTCGTCTTCGATGCCGACGGGGAACCACTGCTGATCCTGGCCAGCGGGGCACACCGCGTGAACACCGTCAAAGTGGCCACGCTGCTGGGCGCCCAGCGGATCCGTCGGGCCACCCCCGCGTTCGTGCTGGCGGCCACGGGTCAGGAGGTCGGCGGCGTCGCGCCGGTCGGACACCCGGCGGCGATTCGCACCGTCGTCGACACCTGGCTGGGCCGCTACGAGCAGGTGTGGGCCGGCGCCGGTGACGAGATGACGATGTTCTGCACCTCACTCAGGGAACTGGAACGGATCACCGGCGGCAAGGTCGCCGACATCGAATGACGTCCCCCCGGGGGCGCCGGAGAGGATGACAATGGCCACCATCGCGGAGAACGGGATCACGCAGCGCTTCCTCCATGAATCGCGGGGAGCCGGACGGGTCGCGTCCGTCAGGTTCGCCGACTTCCCCGACTTCATGACCTACGGCAGTGATCGCAACTTCAACCGGCCGTTCTTCCTGGACGCCGCGCAGCACGCCCAGATCCGGGCCGATCTCGCCGCCATGTTCACGCTCATGTGCTCGCTGCCGGACCGCCTGTTCGGCGGGAACATACGCGCGCTCGCCGACGCGACGGACACCCCGGCGCTGCAGGCCGAGGCGATCCTGCGGACCGCGACCGCCGATCCGGTGCGCATCGGCCGAGCTGACCTCTACCAGGAGCAGTCCGGCTTCCGGATGCTCGAGTACAACCTCACCAGCGGGCTCGGCGGCTGGCACGGCACCTTGCTCAACCGGGTGATGCTGCACGACGATCGCTTGCGTGAGTTCGTGGCGGAGGAGTTCCTCGGATACGGCGACAGCCTGCGCGGCCTGGTCGACACGATGCTGGCCACCAGCCTGCCGAAGGATGCCCCGTCCCGCCCGTTCGTGGCGGTGACCGACTGGCCGACCAGCTTCCCCATCGAAGAGCAGCGGATGCACACGATGGCCTCGCTGATGGGTGCGATGGGCGTGGATGCGCAGGCGTGCCACATGGGACAGTTGGAATACCGCCAGGGCGGCGTCTACCTCGCCGGGCGCCGCGTGGACGTCATCTACCGGATGTACCTGCTGGACCACCTGCTGGAGGGTCCGCAGCCGACGGAACTCCTGCGTCCGCTGCTCGCCGCGGTCGAGACCGGCGCGGTGGGGCTGTGCGCCCCGTTCGACATCGAGCTCTACGGAAACAAGGCGTGCATGGCGCTGCTGAGCGATGAGCGGCACCGCGGCGCGTTCGAGCCCGACGAACTCGAGCTCGTCGAGCGGATGCTGCCGTGGACCCGGCAGGTCCGCCGGGAACGGGTTCGCGCCGGTGGCGAAGAGGTCGACCTGGTGGACTACGTCCTGGCCAACCGGCGTGAACTCATCCTCAAGCCGAACTGCGCGTACGACGGCCACGGCGTGACCGCCGGTTGGACCGTCGACGACCAGGAGTGGGCCGACCTGGTCAAGGCGGCCCTCGACGGGTCGTACATCGTTCAGCGACGGGTGGTGCCCGTGCGGGAACGCGTGGTGGATCCGACCGCACCGGGCGGCTATACCCACGCCATCCTCAACTGGGGGATCTTCGTCGGAGTCTCGTCCGGAGACGCGGGCGCCTACGTGAAGGGCACCACCGACCACGACGCGGGCGTCGTCAGCGTCGACCGCGGAGCCCGCTTCGGCTGCGTCTTCCACGCCGGGCAGCCATGAGGCTCGCACAGGCCCGGATCGGAGCAGGCGCCGACTTCGGCAGGCTCTGGTTCGGCGAGAGCGTCTCTCTCATCGGGGCCCAGGTTGCCCTGCTGGCCCTGCCGCTCACCGTGCTGGAGATCCTGCACGCGTCGGTCCGCGAAGTCGGGTTGCTCAACGCGATGACCTTCATCCCGTTCACCGGGGCGCTGCTGGTCGGGGTGTGGATCGATCGGGTGCGCCGCAGACACGCGATGATCGGCAGCAACGTCATCCGTGCCGGTGTGCTGCTCACGCTGCCGCTGCTCGCCTGGTCGGGCCAGCTCCGGCTGGAGCTCGTCTACGGGGCGGCGCTCGTCCTCGGCGCCTGCTCGGTGATCTTCGACGTCGCCTACCAGTCGTACCTGCCCTCGCTGGTCGGTCCGGCGGAACTGGTTCGCGCCAACAGCCGGATGGAGGGCAGCGCGGCGCTGGCCCAGGTCGCCGGTCCGGGGGCGGCCGGAATCCTGGTCGACCTGCTGACCGCGCCGATCGCGCTGGTCGCCAACGGTCTGTCCTACCTGGTCTCGTTGTGGTCGCTGCTGCTCATCCGCCGCCCGGAGGCCCCGCCTGTCGCGCGGGAGCACCGCGGCAACCTCTGGCGCGACATAGGCGACGGCCTGCGGCTGACCTTCACCAACAACCTGCTCCGCGCCTGCCTGGGCCAGGCGGCCACGTACAACATGTGCTGGCTGGCCCAGCAGACGGTGTTCCTGCCCTACGCGACCGAGCGACTCGGTATGACGCCGAGCCTGCTGGGTTTGGTCATGGGCAGTGGGGCGGTGGGCTCGGTCGGTGGGGCCGTCGTGGCGGGCCGACTCGCGCACCGGTGGGGACACGGCCCGGCGATCCTGGCGGCGACCCTGCTGAGCGGTGCGGCCCCCGTACTGCTACCGGTCGTGCACGACCAGCGGCCGGTCGGCCTCGGGTTGATGATCGTCTCGTTCTTCCTCGGCGGAGCGGGTCTCAGCATCGCCAATGTGCACATGGTCAGCCTGCGCCAAGCCGTGACGCCGCAGGAGACCCTCGGGCGGGTGAACGCCAGCTACC
The DNA here is from genome assembly GCF_019083965.1 of Catellatospora tritici. Taxonomy (GTDB): domain Bacteria; phylum Actinomycetota; class Actinomycetes; order Mycobacteriales; family Micromonosporaceae; genus Catellatospora; species Catellatospora tritici. The sequence continues at coordinate 120,761 of NZ_JAHRCY010000020.1, read as the reverse complement.
GGTTCGTGGCCTGGGGGGTGATGCCGGTGGGGGCGCTGGCGGGCGGGTTCCTCGCCGACGCCGCCGGCCTGCGGGTCGCGCTGGTGGTGATCGCCGGGGCGTTCCTGTCGGCACCGTTGTGGATCCTTTTCTCGAAGGTGCCCCGACTCCGTTCACTCGATGCGGCAGCGCGACCAGACCAGCCGGTTCCGGTGGAACCAGGAATGGTGTACGCCGCCGCCGCCCGATACGACGACCAGCCCGGCGGGTGAGCCCTGCTCACGCCGCCGTGCGGATCAGGGGAACACGCCGCCGTGCGGATCAGGGGAACACGCCGCCGTGCGGATCAGGGGAACTGGATGATGGAGCGGGCGCCCTCACCGCGGGACATGCGGGTGAAGGCGGCGGGCGCCTGCTCCAGCGTGATGCGGTCGGTCACCAGCGGGGCCAGGTCGAGGGTGCCGTCCAGGACGGACGCGGCCAGGGCCGGTACGTCCCGGTCGGGGTCGGACGAGCCGTACACCGAGGCGCGCAGCGTACGCGCGTTGTGGAAGATCTCCAGCGCCCCGAGCGTGAGCAGGTCGTCCTTGGCCCCCATGCCGACCACGGTCACCTGACCGCCGCGCCGGGTGGCCCGCCACGCCGCCCGGATGGCGGCCGCCCGCCCCACGCACTCCAACGCGTGGTCGGCGCCCCGCCGCCCGGTCAACGACCGTACCCCCGAGGACAGTTCGTCCCCCGAGACCAGGAAGTGGGTCGCGCCCGCCGCCAGCGCCAGCTCCCGCTTGGCCTCGGACAGGTCGGCGGCGATGACCGGATCGGCCCCGGCGGCGCGCGCCGCCATGACCGCCGCCAGCCCGACCCCGCCGAGCCCGATGACCAGCACCGACTCGCCTGGACGCACGCCGGCGGTGCGGTGCACCGCCCCGGTCCCGGTCAGCACCGCGCAGCCGAGCAGCGCCGCGTCGGCGAACGGCAGCGCGGCGGGCACCTCGATCACGGCGGAGTCCGGCGCGACGACCTCTTCGGCCAGCGCGCCCAGCCCGAGCGTGACGTGCAGCGGCTGCCCGTCGACGGTGCCGCGCTGGGCGGCCGGAACGCCGCCCGTCTCGCACAACCACGGCTGCTCGTGGGTGCAGAACCAGCAGGTCCGGCACGGCGGCGCCCAGTCGAGCACGACGTGCGCGCCGACCCCGACCCGCGCGCCGGGTCCGGCCTCGAGCACGACGCCGGCCGCTTCATGACCCAGGACCAGGGGGTACGGCGCGGCCAGCGTTCCGTTGACCATGGACAGGTCGGAGTGGCACACCCCGGCGGCGGCGATGCGCACCCGCACCTCGCCCGGTCCCGGCGCGGGCAGCTCAATCTCGGCGATCTCCAGGGCCGCGTTCGGTTCGCGGCACAGCAGGGCACGTACGCGGCTCATCGCTGAATCGCCTTCGTCTCGAGGAACTCGGCCAGCCCGTGGGCGCCCAGCTCGCGGCCGATGCCGGACTGCTTGTACCCGCCGAACGGCGCGAGCGGGTTGAACGCGGCCCCGTTGACGTCCACGGCGCCGGTGCGCATCCGCCGGGCGACGGCCAGCGCGCGGTCCTCGTCGCCTGACCAGACCGCTCCGGCCAGGCCGTAGCGGGAGTTGTTGGCGATGGCCACGGCCTGCTCGTCGTCGTCGAACGGCAGCACCACCAGCACCGGCCCGAAGATCTCCTCCTGGGCGACGGTGCTGTCGGGGTCCACCTCGGCCAGCACGGTCGGCGCGACGAAGTAGCCGGTCGACGGCACTGGCGCGTCCAGCCCGCCCGCGACCAGCCGCGCCCCGTCGGCCAGCCCCTTTCTGATGTAGTCGCGTACGGTCTCGCGCTGCGCGGCGCTGGACAGCGGACCGAGCCGGGTGCCCTCGTCGAGCGGGTCGCCGAGGGTCTGCCCGTTCGCGGCCGCGGCGGCCAGGGACAGTGCCTCCTCGTAGCGGGAGCGGTGGACCAGCATGCGGGTCCAGGCGGTGCAGGTCTGGCCGGAGTTGAGGAACGCGTTGGCCACGCCGGTCTTGACCGCGCGGGGCAGGTCGGCGTCCTCCAGGATCACGTTGGCGGACTTGCCGCCCAGCTCCAGGGCGACCCGGGCGATCCGGTCGGCGGCCAGGTGGCTGATCCGGGCGCCGGTGGCGGTGGAGCCGGTGAACGACACCAGGTCCACGTCCGGGTGGGCGGCGATGGCACTGCCCACGGTCGACCCGGGGCCGCTGACCAGGTTCACCACCCCGGGCGGCAGCTGCGCCTCGTGTACCGCGTCGAACAGCAGGTACGCCACCAGCGGGGTCAGGTCGGCGGGTTTGAGCACCACCGTGCAGCCCGCCGCGAGCGCCCCGGCCACCTTGGCCATGATCTGGTGCAGCGGGTAGTTCCACGGCGTGATCGCCCCGACCACGCCGACCGGTTCGGACACGATCAGCGAGTTGCCGACGGTGTGCGGGGCGGGCGGCGCGGCGGCCAGTTCCACATAGCTGCGCAGCACGGTCAGCGGCAGTCCGGCCTGGACCCGGGTGGCGACCCGCAGCGGGGTGCCGAGCTCGCGGGCCACGGTGGTGGCGATGTCGGCGGCGCGGGTGCTGAGCGCGGCGTGCAGCCGGTCGAGGTGCGCGGCCCGGTCGGCGGGCGCCAGCCCGGACCAGGCCGGGAACGCCGTCTTCGCGGCGGCCACGGCCCGGTCCACGTCGACCGCGTCGCCCGCGGGGACGTGTGCGATGACCTGCTCGGTGGTGGGGTCGACGACGGCGATGCGGCCGGTGCCGTGCGGGGCGACCCACTGCCCGTCGAGGTAGAGCTCAGTGCGGTCGGCGATCGGGGTGGCCCGTCCGGGATGCGCGACCGCGGTGTCGAGATCCATGCTGTTCCTCCCGTCGAGCGGCCTGCCGCACACGTGCGGGGGAGGGGGCGGGCCGCGAAAACTAGCGCTGCAAGTTTCGACTGTAATACGAGTCGGCGCCCGGCTCCAGAGGCGGGAGGGGGCCGATGGTGGCCTCGTACTCGGCGGCCAGGCCGGTGATGAGCGCCCGCAGGCCCAGCCGGAACGCGCCCTCGTCCACGCTGCGCTGGTGCCCGGCCAGGCGGTGGGCCTGGCTGAGGTGCGGGTAGTGGGCCGCGTACAGTTCGGGATCCTCGACGAAGCCGCGCGCGAACGAGCCCAGCGCCGAGCCCGCGACCAGGTAGCGCATCACGGCGCCGATGTGGGTGGCCCGCGCGGGCGGCCAGCCCGCCTTGACCAGGCCGCCGTAGACCGCGTCGGCCATGGCCAGCGCGGCCGGGCGCCGTCCCGGGCCCTGGGCCAGGTACGGGACGATGTTCGGGTGCGCCGCGAGCGCGTCGCGGTAGGACGTGCCCCAGCCCAGCAGCGCCTCGCGCCAGCCGTGGGTGCCGAAGACGGAGACGTCCACCTCGGCGATCACCGCGTCGGCGACCGCGTCCAGGATCTCGTCCTTGTTGGCGAAGTGGTTGTACAGCGACGGCCCGCGTACGCCCAGCTCGGCGGCCAGGCGCCGGGTGGAGAACGTCTCCAGCCCGTCGGCGTCGATCAGCCGGGCGGCCGTCTCGACGATGCGCTGGCGGCTCAGCAGCGCCTGACTCGGGCGGGGCATGGCTGTCCTCCTGGTCGGAAGCGGTGGTCCGGGGTGGTGGTCCGGGCGGGAGAACAACTCTCCCATATCGGGGTCTGGACGAATTAAAACTTCCAGCGTTAGTTTTATTCCCGTGGACCTGACACTGGCGGCCGAACACGCCGCACTGCGCCGCCTGGCCGCCGACTGGGTCGACCGCGAGGTCGTCCCGCACGCCGCGGCCTGGGACCGGGCCGAGAGCGTCGACCGGGGCGTGGTCAAGCGCCTCGGTGAGCTGGGTTTCCTCGGGCTGACCATCCCGGAGGAGCTGGGCGGCAGCGGGGGGGACCACCTGGCGTACTGCCTGGTGTTGGAGGAGTTGGGCCGGGGCGACTCGTCAGTGCGCGGGCTGGTCTCGGTATCCCTCGGCCTGGTCGCCAAGCCGATCGCCGCGTACGGCACCCCCGAGCAGCAGGAACGCTGGCTGCCCGGCCTGTGCGCGGGTGACCTGCTCGGCTGCTTCGGGTTGACCGAGCCCGGCACCGGCTCGGACGCCGGGTCGCTGGCCACCCGGGCGGTCCGCGACGGTGACGGCTGGACCGTGCACGGTTCGAAGCTGTTCATCACCAACGGGACCTGGGCCGACGTGGTGCTGTTGTGCGCGCGTACCGGGGAGCCGGGACCGCGCGGCGTGACCGCGTTCCTGGTGCCGACCGACGCGCCGGGCCTGACCCGGCGCGAGATCCACGGCAAACTCGGCCTGCGCGGGCAGCCCACGGCCGAGCTGGTCTTCGACGGGGTACGGATCCCCGACAGCGCCCGCTTGGGCGAGGTCGGCCAGGGCTTCCGCATCGCCATGTCGACCCTGGACAAGGGCCGGATGTCGGTGGCCGCGGGCTGCGTCGGCATCGCCCAGGGCTGCCTGGACGCGGCGGTGGGCTACGCGAAGCAGCGGACCCAGTTCGGCCGCCCCATCGCGGGCTTCCAGCTGGTGCAGCAGCTGCTCGCCCGGATCGCGGTCGACACCGCCGCCGCCCGGCTGCTGGTCTGGCAGGTCGCCGACCTGGTCGACCGACACGAACCGTTCGCCACCCAGGCGTCGATGGCCAAGCTGTACGCCAGCGAGGCCGCAGTGCGCTGCGCCAACGACGCCCTGCAGGTGTTCGGCGGGTACGGCTACATCGACGAGTACCCGGTAGGCAAGTACCTGCGCGACGCCCGCGTCACCACCCTCTACGAGGGCACCAGCCAGATCCAGCAACTCCTCATCGGCCGCGCCCTCACGGGCGTGAACGCCTTCACCTGACCCGAGGTTAAGAAGGGCCCCTTCTACCACGTATTCCGATAAGAAGGTGCCCTTCCTTACCGGCGGAGCCAACCCCTAGCTGGGAGGAACGAGAGCAATGAACGCACGCTTCAGTGGACGGGTGGCCGTGGTAACCGGCGCCGCGCAGGGCATCGGGGCGGCCACGGCCCGGCGGCTGGCCGCCGAGGGGGCCAAGGTCGCCGTGGTGGATCTGAGCGGGGAGCGGGCCGAGGCGACGGCGGCCGAGATCGGGGCGGGGGCGATCGGGGTCGCGTGTGACGTCACCGACGAGGCGGCGGTGCGGGCGATGACCGAGCGGGTCGTGGAGACCTTCGGGCGCCTGGACATCCTGGTGAACAATGCCGGGATCACGCGGGACGACCTGCTGTTCAAGATGAGCTACACGGACTGGAACGCGGTGCTGCAGACCAACCTGACCAGCATGTTCCTGTGCTGCCAGGCGGCGCAGCAGCACATGGTGGCGGCGAAGTACGGCAAGATCGTCAACCTGAGCAGCCGGTCCGCGCTGGGCAACCGGGGCCAGGTCAACTATGCCGCCGCCAAGGCCGGGGTGCAGGGCCTCACCGCCACGCTCGCCATCGAGCTGGGCCCGTACAACGTCACCGTCAACGCCGTCGCCCCCGGGTACGTCGCCACCGCGATGACCGCCGCCACCGCCCAGCGCGTCGGCTCGACGCCGGAGGCGCACCAGGCGTGGGCCTCGGAGCACACCCCGCTGCGCCGGGTCGCCCAGCCCGAGGAGATCGCCTCCGTGGTCGCGTTCCTGAGCAGCGACGACTCGTCCTTCGTCACCGGCCAGACCCTGTACGTCAACGGCGGCGCCCGCTAACCCCCGAAAGGACCACCGTGGACTTCTCCCTCACCGACGAGGAGCGCGCCATCCGTGACACGGCGCGCGCGTTCATCCGCAAGGAGGTCGTGCCGCTGGAGGCGGAGCTGCTGCGCCGCGAACGGGCGCATGAGCCCGGCCTGCGCCGCGACGAGCTGCGCGAGTTGCAGGCCAAGGCGCGCGCGTTCGGCTTCTGGGGCCTGGCCACCCCCGCCGAGTACGGCGGGATGGACCTGCCCGCCGTGCTCCAGTCACTGGTCTGGACCGAGATCGGGCACACCCTGGTGCCGTTCCGGTTCGGCGGCGAGGCCGACAACATCCTGTTTCACGCCGACGCGGCACAGCGGGAGGAGTTCCTCGTCCCGACGATCGAGGGGCAACGGATCTCCTGTTTCGCGATCACCGAACCCGGTGCCGGGTCGGACGCGGCGAACATCAAGCTGAGCGCGCGTCGCGACGGCGAGGACTGGGTGCTCAACGGCGAGAAGACGTTCATCACCAACGGCAACGACGCCGACTTCGCCATCGTGGTCGCGGTGACGGACCGGGACAAGGGGGTACGCGGCGGCGGCACCACGGCGTTCCTGGTGGACCGGGCCATGGGCTGGCGCTCGGAGTTCATCGCCACCATGGGTGAGGGCGGCCCGGCCTCGCTGGTCTTCGCGGACGTGCGGGTGCCGCACCGCAACATCCTCGGCGAGGTCGGCCAGGGCTTCGAGCTGGGCATGAAGTGGATCGGCAAGGGCCGCTACATCATCCCCTCGCACGCGGTCGGCATCGGCGAGCGCGCGCTGCGGATGGCGGTCGACTACGCCAACACCCGCGAGACGTTCGGGAAGAAGATCGGCGAGAACCAGGCGATCCAGTGGATGCTCGCCGACGCCGAGACCGAGCTGGAGGCGGCGCGCTGGCTGATCCTGCGGGCGGCCTGGACCGTCGACCAGGGCCTGGACCCCCGGCACGCGTCGTCGATGGCGAAGCTCTACGGCGCCGCGATGATCAACAAGCTGGTCGACAGCGTCATGCAGATCCACGGGGGGATGGGCTACACCCGCGAGCTGCCCGTCGAGCGCTGGTACCGCCAGGTGCGCCTGCTGCGCATCTACGAGGGCACCGACGAGATGCAGCGGCTCATCATCGCCCGCGACCTGCTGCGCGGGTACACCAAGATCGGAGGTCACCTGGCATGAGAGTCTTCCACTCCCCGCAGGAACTGGCCGCCGCCGTCGGCCAGGTCATCGGCCCCGGCCCGTGGCACCAGATCGAGCAGGGCCGCGTCGACGCGTTCGCCGACGCCACCGGCGACGACCAGTGGATCCACACCGACCCGGAGCGGGCGGCGGCGGGCCCGTTCGGCGGCACGGTCGCGCACGGGTACCTGACCCTGTCGCTGCTGCCGCTGCTGGTGCGGGACCTGTACCGGTTCGACGGCGCCAGCATGGGCGTCAACTACGGGCTCAACCGGGTGCGGTTCGCCGCGCCGGTGCGGGTCGGCGCGAAGGTGCGGCTCACCGTGCAGATCGTGTCGGTCGAGCCGGTGCCCGGCGGGGTGCAGCTGGTCGCCCAGGCCACCGTACGCACCGACGACAGCGACAAGCCCGCCTGCGTCGCCGAGACCGTCAGCCGCGTGTACTACCCCGAGGAGCAGCCGTGAGCAGCCTGTCTTTGGCCGCCGTCCTGGCCGAGGGCGCGCGGCGACACCGCGACAAGACCGCCGTCGTCGACGGCGACCTGCGGGTCAGCTACACCGACCTGTGGCAGCAGGCCCTGTCGTACGCGGCGGCCCTGCGCGAACTGGGCGTACGCAAGGGCGACGTGGTGGCCCTGATCGCGCCGAACACGATCGAGTTCCCGCGCGCCTACTACGGGGCGCTGGCCGCCGGTGCCGTGGTGGTGCCGGTACACCTGCTGCTCACCGCGCCGGAGGCGGCGTACGTGCTGCGCGACAGCGGGGCGAAGGTGCTGGTATGCCACAGCGCGCTGCTGCCGCTCGGTGCCCCGGCCGCCGCCGAGGCGGGCGTCCCGCTGGTCAGCGTCGGACCCCGGCCCGACGGGGGCGCGGTGCCGCCCCGGCTGGAGGACCTCAGCGCGGGCGTGCCGCCGCTGCGGTCATACGAGTCGACCGGGCCGACCGACCCGGCGGTGATCCTCTACACCAGCGGGACCACGGGCGAGCCCAAGGGCGCGGTGCTGACGCACCTCAACCTGGTGATGAACACCGTGGTCAACGTGTTCGACTGCAATGACGCCCGCCCCACCGACGTGGTGCTCGGCTGCCTGCCGCTGTTCCACACGTTCGGGCAGACCGTCGGCATGAACGGCGCGTTCCGGCTCGGGGCCACGCTGGTGCTGCTGGCCCGGTTCACCGGCGCGGCGGCGATCGACCTGATGCTGCGGGAGAAGGTGGACGTCTTCCACGGCGTACCGACGATGTATCTGGGGCTGCTCGAAGCCGCCGCCGGCCGCGACGACCTGCCCAAGCTGCGCCTGTGCATCTCCGGCGGCGCGTCGCTGCCGGTCGCGGCGCTCGAACGGTTCAGCGCCGCCTTCGACACCACCGTGTACGAGGGCTACGGCCTGTCGGAGACCTCGCCCACCGCCACCACCAACCAGCCGCACTTCGGCGTGCGCCCCGGCACCGTCGGCCACACCGTCTGGGGCGTCGAGACCGAGATCGCCCGCGCCGACGTGGACGACCGCGTCGAACTGCTGCCCGACTGCGAGCTCGGCGAGATCGTGATCCGGGGGCACAACGTGTTCGCGGGCTACCTCAACCGGCCCGAGGCCACCGCGCAGGCCGTCGTCGATGGCTGGTTCCGCACCGGTGACCTGGGCACCAAGGACGCCGAGGGGTTCATCACCATCGTCGACCGCAAGAAGGACCTGATCATCCGGGGCGGCTTCAACGTGTACCCGCGCGAGGTCGAGGAGGTGCTGGCCCGGCACCCGGCCATCGCGCAGGTGTCGGTGATCGGCGTGCCCGACGAGCTGCACGGCGAGGAGATCTGCGCGGTGCTCGTGCTCGACCCGGCGCAGACCGCGCCGACCGAGGCCGAGCTGACCGAGTGGTCCCGCGAGCGGCTGGGGCGACACAAGTACCCGCGCCGGTTCCGGTTCGTCGCCGAACTGCCCATGGGGCCCAGCCTCAAGGTGCTCAAGCGCGAGCTGCGCCGCATCGTCGCCGCGGAGACCGGCACCGCCTGACCCCGTCATACGGAAGACTCGGCCCCCGCCCCAACCATCGGGGCGGGGGCTGTCGTCTAGGGAGCGGCAACCGGACGATCGGCGAAGGGAGGCGGGAGTGGACGAGGAGTTCGAGGAGTTCGTTCACGCGGGGCTCGCCCGGTGGTCACGGGTGGCGTTCCTGCTGACGGGCGACCATCACGCGGCCGAGGACCTGCTGCAGAACGCCCTGTTCAAACTGTCTCTGCAGTGGCGCAGGGTGAGGGTGGAGACCCCCGACGCGTACCTGCGGAAGATCATGTACCACGAGCACGTCTCGATCTGGCGGCGCAGCCACCACCTGCGCCGCGAGCGCAGCACCGACACCCTGCCCGAGCCCGGAGCGGTGCGAGACCACGCCGCCGACACCGTCCGCAGGCTGCTGCTGCGCCAGGCGCTGGCGAAGTTGACCCGCAAGCAGCGCGCTGTCATCGTGCTGCGCTACTTCGAGGACCTGTCCGAAGCCGACGCCGCCGAGGCGCTCGGGGTCTCGATCGGCACGGTCAAGAGTCAGTCTTCGGCGGCGCTGGCCCGCCTGCGCGAGGTGGCGCCGGAGCTGCGTGTGCTGGTCGGCCGGGCACGGGAGGCGTGGGCATGAGCGAGCTGAGGGAACTGCTCGGCGGCATCGCGGCCGAGGCGCCCCGCTACGAGGTGTTGGACGGGATCCGGGCCCGACGGCGGCAGCGTACGCTGCGGCGTCGCGTCGCCGGGTCGAGCGCCGGCGCGGCGGCCGTCGCCGCCGTCGCGGTACTGCTGACGGTGCACCTGGGGGTGAACCCGAAGCCCGACCCGGCCACGCCGACACCGTCGGCCTCGGCCACCTCCTCGCCCGCACCGAAGCCGGTGCTGAACACGTGCGAGCCGGAGCAACTGCCCATGCCCGAGGGCTATCCAGCCAAGAGCGTGCTCACGGCGGGCGATCCGACCGGCCGGTTGCTCGCCGGGCGGGCGTATCCGGGTGACGGCCGCCCGCGTCTGCTGATCTGGGACGACGGCAGGGTGCGCGCGATCCGCGAGCCGGGCGCGGACGCGAGGTTCGACGCGATCGCCACCGACGGCACCGGCGTGATCACCGCCTTCCAGGGCGACACCAAGGCGGCCTGGCTGTACCGGGACGGCCGGATGACCCGGCTGGTGGGGCAGGACCCGGTCATCACCGCGGTCAACACCGCGGGAGTCATCGTGGGCGCCTCCGGCGGCCACGCCGTCGTCTGGCGACCGCCCTACGCCGCCCCGCAGCGGCTGACCTCGATCAGCGGGGTGCCCCTGGACGTCACCGGGCTCGCTGAGGACGGAACGATCGTGGGGGTGCTGCGCAACTCCATCGCCGGACCGGTGACGGAGCGGAACGGGGAGGTGTCCACCCTGCCTGACCAACCGGTCTTGCTGCTGCCCGACGGCACGGAGCGGGTGCTGGAGTTGCCGGACGAGATCGCCGACAGGCCGGTGGCCAGGATCGGCGATCCACAGCTCGGGGACGACTTCGTCACGGCGCTGGTCTACGCCGGTGCGGGCGCGGACGGGGTGATCCGGCTGGCCCGGTGGGAGCGGCGCACATCGCAGCTCCAGCTGCAGCGCATGCCCCATGGCGGCGGCCTGCTCGGCGCCGACGGCTGGGCGGTGGGCTCCGATGGCTTCGGCAACAACGTGCTGGTGTCGCCGTCGGGCACGGTGCCGCTGCCGGACCTGCCCGGCGCGCGGGACGACCCGTACGACCGGCCTGACTTCCGGAGCATCAGCGCGGACGGGCGAACTGTCGGCGGTTACCAGGCGATGCCGGGCGACGGGGTGCTCGTGGTCGCGGTGCGGTGGCGGTGCCGGTGAGGGCGGGTCACAGGTCGTCGGAGCGGAACTGGTCGACGACCTGGTAGCCGAGCTTGTCGTACAGGTTGCGGGCGACCGTGTTGGCGCCGAAGACGTTCAGCCCCAGCTGGGCGTCTCCGGCGGCCGCGGTCTCCCGCTCGCCGAGCAGCATCACCGCGCGGCCGTACCCCTTGCCGCGCTCACCCTCGTGGACGTTGACGCCGAAGACGTAGCCCATCCCGGCCATGTATCCGTGCCGCAGCCAGATGTGGGCCACCGCCCGCTCGCCGTCGCACAGCGTCCACAGGCTGTGCTCGGCCGTGCCCAGCCCGTCGGGCAGCAGCTCGGCGAACTCGCGCTGCGACCGCGCCAGGGCCGCCTCGGCGGTGGCCGAACCGGACTCGGTGATGTCATCGGCGTAGCCGCGGATCTCACCTGCCAGCCAGGGGCCGTACTCCGCGGCGGCCATCGGGCGGCCGGTGAGCCCGTCGGGCAGCACGACCGGCAGGGACACGTCCTTGACCATCTGCTGCGCCCGCAGCGGGTAGTGCGTCAGCAGCGCGTCCACGGCCGGGTCGCCGGTCGGGGTGATCGCACCGAGGCGCTGCACCCCCTGCTCCGCGGCGTACCGCCGGGCGTGGTCGAACAGCGACCGGGCCACCTGTTCGCCGCCGGGGGCGTGTAGGTCGAAGACGAACACCTCGGACGGGTCGGCATTGGGCGAGCGGCCGAGGGCGAGGTGCCCGACGGTGCGTCCGTCCGATTCGGCCACGAGCACCGTGCCGGGCTCGGCGCGCTGCTGGGCCCCGAGTCGCCGCTCCACCATCTGGTGCCGTGCGCCCGGATCGGCGTACCCGGCGAAATGGCGGTGCAGCCGCTCGCGCCAGTCCTCGCGCCACGACTGCTGCTCGGCCTCGGTCGCCACCCGTACGCTCACCATGCCCGCGACCCTATGTCGCGTGCGCGAGCGGCGCCACAGAGTTCGCGCGGCTTGACAGCGCGAGCGCCGGTGTGATGCCTTCACACCGTGAAATGCCTGGTGCTGTGGGACATCGACCGGACGCTGATCAACGCGGGCGGTGGCGGAAAGGCGATCTTCCTGGCGGCGTACCGGGAGGTGGTCGGCGCCGAACCGCCCGGCCTGCCCGACTTCGGCGGCCGCACCGACCACTACCTCTTCACCGCCGCCCTGGCCGGGCACGGCCACCCGGTCGACGATCAGCTGGTGGCCCTGTTCCTGGACACGCTCGCCGCGCACACCGAGGCCGCGCGCGAGCGGATCCGCGAACACGGGGTGGTGCTGGCCGGGGCCGCGGCGGCGGTCGCCGCGCTGGCGGAGGTCCCGGGGGTGGTGCAGACCGTGGTCACCGGCAACATCCGCGACGCCGCGCGGATCAAGCTGGCCGTGTTCGACCTGCTCGACCCGATGGACCTGGACATCGGCGGGTACGGCGACGAGGACCCGGTCCGGGCGGTGCTGGTGCGGCTGGCCCGCGAACGCGCCGAGCGCAAGCACGGGGTGGCCCTGTCCGGCGACCGGATCGTGGTCATCGGCGACACCCCGCACGACATCGAGGGCGCCCTGCGCAACGGTGTGACCGCGATCGGCGTGGCCACCGGCGGCGCCACCGCGGACGAGCTGCACGCCGCGGGCGCGCACACGGTGCTCGAGTCGCTGGCCGACACCGCCGCGCTGCTGCGCGCGATCGGCGTCGCCTGACCGCGTCGCCTGACCGCGTCGCCTGGCCGCGTCGCCTGGCCGCGTCACGTGACCGCGTCACGTGACCGCGTCGCCTGATCGCGTCAGCTGACTCCGACCGCGTCGCCCGGCCGTGCCACCAGCGGCGGCCCGGCGTAACGAGTTCGACAGGAGCCGGACCGGCCCAGCATGATCGGCGCCATGACGCGAACCGATCTGCCGTCCAGCTGGGACGAGCGCAGCACCCTGACCACGTTCCTCGACTACGCCCGCGCCACCGTACGGGCCAAGTGCGAGGGCATCACCGAAGAGGCGGCCCGCACCGCGCCGCTGCCCGGCTCACCGCTGATGACGGTCGCCGGGCTGGTCAACCACGTCCGCTGGGTGGAGTACTCCTGGTTCCAGGTCGTGTTCCTGGGTGAGGAGGACGCCGGACCGTGGACCGAGGAGGAGCCCGACCGCGAGTTCACCGTCGCCCTCGAACACCCGATCGGCCAACTGCTCGACGAGTACGACGCCCAGTCCGAGCGCTACCGCGCCCTGGTCGCCGCCACCGACCTCGACACGCTGTCGCAGCGCAGCATGCGCAGCAACGGCGCCCCGGTCACCCTGCGCTGGATCCTGTTCCACCTGGTCGAGGAGATCGCCCGGCACAACGGCCACCTCGACGTGGTGCGCGAACTCGTCGACGGCACCACCGGCGTCTGACCTGTGTGTTTCCCCGGCCCGGCCGCCGGTCCGCGCGTAGCGTTGAGCGCCATGGAGCAGGAGCTGGCGGGCAAGGTCGCCGTGGTCACCGGGGCGAGCAAGGGCATTGGGCTGGCCGTGGTCCGGGCGCTGACGGCGCAGGGGGCGCGGGTGGCCGCCGGGGCGCGTACCGTCTCGGCCGAACTGGCCGAGCTCACCGCCGACGGGGCGGTGACCGCGCTGCCGGTGGATCTGGGCACGCCGGACGGGCCGGGGGAGCTGGTCGAGGCGGCGGTGTCGGCGTACGGCGGGCTGGACGTGTTGGTCAACAACGTCGGCGCGGTGTTCCCGCGGCTGGGCGGGTTCACCAGCGTCACCGACGAGGACTGGCTCGCCGGATTCAACATCAACCTGATGTCGGCGGTACGGGCGACGCGTGCCGCCGTACCGCATCTGCTTGCCCGGGGCGGTGGCGCGATCGTGACGGTGAGCTCGATCAACGCGTTCTACCCGGATCCGACGATCATCGACTACACCGCGTCGAAGGCGGCCCTGACCAACTTTTCCAAGGCCCTGTCCAAGGAGCTCGGCCCGAAGAACATCCGGGTCAACACGGTCAGCCCCGGCCCGGTCGCGACCCCGCTGTGGCTGGACTCCGGCGGCGTCGCCGACCAGTTCGCCAAGGCCGCCGGTGTCTCCGCCGACCAGGTCAAACAGCAGGTGGCCGCCTCCGCCGCCACCGGCCGCTTCACCACTCCGGACGAGGTCGCCGACGTGGTCGCCTTCCTGGCCGGCCCCCGCGCCGCCAACCTGACCGGCACCGACCTGACCATCGACGGCGGCTACACCCCCACCCTCTGACCCGTTGATCATGAACTTATGGCACGGCTGGACGGTGTGTCGGCGGCACAGCTTCCTGATCGACTGCGCTGGTGGCGGTTGTTGATCAGGAAGCTGTGCACATGACACGCCGTTGAACCGTGCCATAAGTTCATGATCGACCGAGAGGTCGGGGGGCGGGGGTGGGGTGGGGTGGGGTGAGGGGGTCAGGCGGCGGGGGCTGGGGTGGCGGCGGCGGGGGTGGGCGCCGGGTGGGTGGGGGTGGTGGGGGTGCCGGGGCGCAGGACCCGGCGCAGGACGGCGGGGGCGAACAGGCTCTGCGGGGCGGTCATCAGGTTGGCGACGCTGAGGAAGGCGTGGCCGACGCGGGCGTGGCGGGCGGCGGCGACATGGATCTTGCCGACGTACGCGTTGAGGAAGTTGCCCTTGGCGGTGCGCTTGCCCACCACCGCGTCGTAGCGCAGGTCGGCGCCGACCGCGATGTCCCACGGCACGTCGATGACCTTCGCGGCCGCCTTGAAGAAGCGCTGCTGCAGGTTCTCGCGACCCTCGGCGAGGCAGTCGCGCAGCACCGCGGCCTCGGCCGCGGCGACGGTCATGCCCTGGCCGTACGCCGGGTTGAAGCTGCACACCGCGTCGGCGACGGCGAGGAAGCCCAGCGGCAGCCGCTTCATGTGCTCGTAGCGGCGGCGCACGCTGACCGGCAGCCGCATCCGGTGCGGCGGGCCGAGCGGCTCGGCCACGCTGAGCAGCTCGTACAGCTCCTGGCCGGGGAACTGCTTGGCGAACTCGTGGAAGGTCTCCGGGTCGCCGGACGGCGCGGGCGAGCCGCCCGCCGCGATCATGGTGACCATCCAGCGGTCGCCCTCGGCCGCGATCGCCACGCCGCCGTACGGCTGCTCCGGCGACGGGCTGCACAGGAACGCGGTGAAGTCGCCCTGCCCCGGCACCCGCTTGTAGTTGCGCGACATGTAGACGGTCTTCGGGTCGACCAGGTCCTCTACCGGCTTGTCGTAGCCGAGCTCGGCCAGCCAGGTCGGGCCGCGGTTGCCGCGCCCGGTCGCGTCGACGACCAGGTCCGCCTCGTGCCGCTGCTCCTCGTCGCCGCCGACCGGCAGCACCCGCACGCCGGTGATCCGGCCGCGGTCCTCGGTGGCGAGCAGGCCCAGCGCCTCATGCCGGGGGCGCAGCTCCACGTTGGGCAGGGCCAGGACGCGGGTACGCACATAAGACTCCAGCGCCGGGCGGCTGACGGCCAGCCCCTGCAGGCCGGTCGCCTCGCGCACCATGCGGTGGCCGTCGTTGAGCCACACGACGTCGCCCTGGATGTCCAGCGGCACCGCGCCAGCGGCGGCGAGGTCGGCCGCGAAGCCGGGGAACAGTTCCTCGAGCACCTGACGGCCCCGGGCGAGCAGGCCGTGCGAGTGCTCGCCCTGCGGCACGCCGCGCCGGTCGATGTTGGTGGTGGGTAGCTCGTCGCGGTCGAAGACGGTGATCTTCGCGTACGACTCGCTGAGCGCTCGGGCGGCCAGTAGACCGCCGATGCTGGCGCCGAGCACGATCGCGTGCCCGGACTTCTCCTTGGCAGACAAGGCGACTCTCCGTATCGGTGAGGGGTGTGTACTCACGGTAAGGAGGGGTGACGCAATCATGAAAACGAATATCGCGTCTGGAAAACGACACTGTGTGCGCGCTCACCGGCACCCTGCGCCACGAAATCCGTTGCGCTGAGCGCATTCCGCGACATCAGTGCGGCACTATCGGGGAAACTGCGCGAATCGGAGCCGGGATTCCGACACCTTCCCCGAAAGTGCGCGCACGGCTCCGGCTATACCCCGGAAAGAATCTTTGAAAGATTTTGCAGTATCTCGACGCGAGCTGGGGGCGGCGATCTGGGGTGATGGGCCGCGCGGGGCCAAGAGTGGTCGATCACCTGTAAGTCTGGCCCCTATATGTGTGTATAGAACGGATACATCGGGCGCTGGTTGTCTCTTCACGGCTGGGCAATGCGGGGCTAACATCCATGAAACTTGCGCAAGAGTTTCCAGCCCGTCCCCTCCCTGACCCAGGAGGAAACTCGTGACCACCCGCACCCGTCCCCTCGCCGCAGCGGCGTTGTCGCTGCTGCTCGCGGCTCTGTTGGCCGCGTTCGCCGGTTGGCAGCCGGCGCCCCGCCTGACTCCCGCCAAGGCGGACGCCAACCCGGGCGCCCGCGACGTCATCGTGCACCTGTTCCAGTGGCCGTGGGCCTCGATCGCCACCGAGTGCAGCACCGTGCTCGGCCCCAAGGGCTTCGGCGCGGTGCAGGTGAGCCCGCCGCAGGAGCACGTGGTGCTCAGTGGCTCGGGCTACCCGTGGTGGCAGGACTACCAGCCGGTCAGCTACCAGCTGATCAGCCGCCGCGGCGACCGAGCCGCGTTCACCAACATGGTCAACACCTGCCACGCGGCGGGCGTGAAGATCTACGTCGACGCCGTCATCAACCACATGGCGGGCGGCGCCTCCACCGGCACCGGCTCGGCCGGTTCGACCTACTCGCACTACAGCTACCCGAACCTGTACTCCAACGCCGACTTCCACCACTGCGGCCGCAACGGCAACGACGACATCGTGTCCTGGGGCGACCGGTGGGAGGTGCAGAACTGCGAGCTGGTCGACCTGTCCGACCTGGCCACCGAGAGCTCGTACGTGCGCGGCAAGCTGACCGCGTACCTCAACGACCTGATCTCGATCGGCGTGGACGGGTTCCGGGTCGACGCGGCCAAGCACATCCCCGTCGCCGACCTGCAGGCGATCTACGGCGGCCTGTCCGGCAGCCCGTACATCTACCAGGAGGTCATCGAGGACTCCGCGTTCCCGCCCACCGAGTACGCCGGACTCGGCGACGTCACCGAGTTCCGCTACGGCGACGTGGTCGGCAACGCGTTTCGCGACGCGAATCTGTCCAACCTGAACAACCTCGCCGGTCAGATGGCCCTGGGCAGTGGTGACGCGGTCAACTTCGTGGACAACCACGACACCCAGCGCAACGGGCGGGCGAAGCTGACGTACAAGGACGGGCAGACGCACGCGCTGGCAGCGGCGTTCAGCCTGGCCTACCCGTACGGCACCCCGGCGCTGATGAGCAGCTTCACCTTCAGCAACAACGACGCCGGGCCGCCCGCCGCCAACGGCGTCACCAGCCAGGTCGTCTGCGGCTCGGGCTGGGAGTGCGAGCACCGCAAGACCGTGGTGGCCAACCTGGTCGCCTTCCACAACGCCGTCAGCGGTACGGCCGTGACCAACTGGACCTCCCCGGCCGCCAACCGCATCGCGTTCGGCCGCGGGGCCACCGGCTTCGCCGCGTTCAACCGCGACAGCGCCGCCTGGAGCACCACCTTCGGCACCGGGCTGCCCGCCGGGACGTACTGCAACGTCGCCGTGGCGAACTTCTCCGGGGGCACCTGCTCCGGGGCGACCGTGTCGGTCAACGCCTCCGGCCAGGCCACCGTGAGCGTGGCGGGCAACACGGCGCTGGCGATCCACACCGGCGCGATGGTGACCGGCTCGCCGTCACCGACCACCTCGGCCAGCCCCAGCCCCACCTCGACCGCGTGCACCAGCGTCGCCGTCACGTTCGAGTCGAACGCCACCACGACCACCGGGCAGAACGTGTACGTCGCGGGCAGCGTCGCGGCCCTGGGCTCGTGGAACACCGGCAGCGCGGTCGCGATGTCGAGCGCGTCCTACCCCGTGTGGCGGGTGACCGTGAGTCTGCCGGCGGGCACGTCCTTCGAGTACAAGTACATCAAGAAGGACGGGTCCGGGAACGTGACCTGGGAGAGCATCGCCAACCGGAGCCGCACCGTGCCGACCGGGGTGTGCGCGGTGACCTACAGCGAGACGTGGAACGTGGCGGGCACGACCAGCCCGTCACCGTCGCCATCGCCGACCGGGTCGAACTGCTCGACGGTCACCGGGTCGTTCGCGGTCAACGCGACCACGACGTGGGGGCAGAACGTTTACGTGGTCGGGTCGATCCCGGCGCTGGGCTCGTGGAACGCCGCCAGCGCGGTGGCGCTGTCGAGCGCCTCGTACCCGGTGTGGACCGGGTCGGTGTCGCTGCCGGTGGGGACCGCGTTCACGTACAAGTACATCAAGAAGGACGGCTCTGGGAACGTGACCTGGGAGAGCGACCCGAACCGGTCCGCCACCACCCCGACCACCGCCCCGTGCACCCTGACCCGGTCCGACACCTGGCGCTGACACCGGCTCGGCTGAGCCCCACCCCGTTTTAAATTGACGCTGGCCTATCCAGAAGACGATTTCGTGAAATCCGTCTTCTGGATAGGCCAGCGTCGATGCTGAGTGGAACGGGTCGACACCCGGCCCAGCGCGCGTGCACCGGCTTTCCAGTGGATAGGCCACCGTCGATAACACCCCCCCCGCGAGGAGGGGGCGGCGCCGGGTCGGCGCGGCCGGATCAGGCGGATTCGCGGGGGACCAGTTCGGTCGGCAGGACGACGGGCTCCACCCGTTCCGCGCCGTCGATGAGCTCCAGCAGCATCCGTACCGTCTCCGTCGCCACCTGCTCCAGCGGCTGGCGCACCGTCGTCAGCCGCGGATGGGTCGACCCCGCGACCGCCGAGTCGTCGAACCCGCCCACCGCCACGTCCTCCGGCACCCGCAGGCCCCGCTCGCGCAGCGCCGCCAGCGCCCCGGCCGCCATCAGGTCGGAGCCCACGAACACCGCGTCCAGCCCCGGCACGCGGTCGAGCAGTTCGCGCATGGCCGCCTCGCCGCCGTGCCGGGTGTAGTCCCCGTGCGCGATCAGCTTCTTGGTCGCCTTGCGCCCGAGCACGTCGCAGTAGCCTTCGAGTCGGTTCAACCCGCCCGGCGTGTCCAGCGGCCCGGTGATCGTGGCGATCTTCTTGCGGCCGAGGTCGACCAGGTAGCGGGTCATCTGCCGGGCGCCCTCGCGGTCGTCGGCGGCCGCGTACGGCAGCCCTTCGCGCCCGAGCACCGCCCCGCACGCCACCGCGGGCAGCGCCAGGCTCTCCAACTCCTCCAGCAGCGGGTCACCGGCGTGGGCCGACAGCAGCAGCACCCCGTCGGCGTGCCCGCCGCGCAGGTAGCGCACCACCCGCTCGCGGTCGCCGTCGTCGCCGGCGACCATCATCACCAGCGCCACGTCGCGCTGGGCCAGCCGTCGGGTGGCGACCCGCAGCAGGACGCTGAAGTTCGGGTCCTCGAACAGCTTCTCCTGCGGTTCGGACAGCACCATGACCACGGTGCCGGTGCGCTGGGTGACGAGGCTGCGCGCGTTGCGGTTGACCACGTATCCGGTCTCGGCGACGGCCCGTTTCACCGCGGCCGCGGCGGCGGTGCTGACGTACGGGTCGCCGTTGAGGGCGCGGGACACCGTGCCCCGGGAGACTCCCGAGGCACGGGCCACGTCGTGGATCGTCGGCCGCCGCCTGCTGTTGGTCACAGGCATCAGCTTTTCACAGACCCGCCGGACAGGTCAGTGCGCCAGTACCGCTGCATGGTGAGGAAGAGCGCGATCAGCGGAATGATCGACAGCAGCGCGCCGGTGATGACGAGGTTGTACAGGGCGGGCTGGTTGGCACCGGTCACCAACAGGGTGTAGAGCCCCACGGTGAGCGGGAACCGGTGGTCGTCGGCGAGCATGATGAATGGCAGCAGGAAGTTGTTCCAGATGGCGACGAACTGGAACAGGAAGATCGTCACCATGCCCGGCCCCATCAGCGGCACGGCCACCACCCGCAGCAGCCGCCCCTCGCCGGCTCCGTCGATGCGCCCGGCCTCCAGCAGGGCGTCCGGGATGGCCGCGGCGGCGTAGATGCGGGCCAGATAGATGCTGTACGGGTGCAGGATGCTGGGCAGCAGCACCGCCCAGTACGTGTCGGCCAGCCCCGCCTTGGCCAGCAGCAGGTACTGCGGCACCGCGAGCACCACCGACGGCACCAGGATGCCCCCGATCAGCACGTTGAAGATCAGGCCCTGGCCGACGAACCGGAACTTGGCCAGGGCATACCCGGCCAGCACCGACACCGCGGTCGACAGCACCGCGCCGACCCCGGCGTACAGGGCCGTGTTGGCCATCCACTGCCAGAAGATGCCGTCGCGGTAGGCCGACAGGTCGGACAGGTTCTCCAGCAGGCCGGTGCCGGGGGTGAACGCGTTGGTGGAGAACAGCTCGCCCCGGGTCTTGCTGGCGGCCACGAGCACCCAGCCGACCGGGAGCAGGCAGTACAGCGCCCCGAGCAGCAGCACGGCGGTGGGCATGAGGCCGAGCGGGCGGCGGACCTTGCCCGCCCCGTTGGCGGAAGCGGTGATGCTCATCGTTCCTCCCCGAACGCGCGGCGGCGCACCAGCCGCAGGAAGCCCAGCGAGGGCACGAGCGCGATCAGCGCGATGACCAGCGACGTCGCCGAGGCGGAGTAGAGGTCGCCGGTGACGAAGGCGTCGCCGTACACGTTCATCAGCGGGCTCCAGGTGGAGCTGACCGAGTTGGAGATCGAGCGCAACGTCGTCGGCTCGGTGAACACCTGCATCGTCGCGATGATCGAGAACACGGTGGTCAGCACCAGCGCGGGTGCCAGCATCGGTACCTTGATCCGCAGCGCGATGGCCAGTTCACCCGCCCCGTCGATGCGCGCGGCCTCGTAGTAGTCGCGGGGCACGGCCCGCAGCTGGGTGTAGAGCACCAGCATGTTGAAGCCGGTGCCGCCCCAGACCGCCACGTTGACCATGGAGAAGACCACCGTGGACGGGCTGAGCAGGTTGACGCCGTCGACGCCGACCGCGTGCAGGGCGGCGTGGATCGGGCTCAGGCTGGGCAGGTAGAGGAAGCCCCAGAGCAGGGTCGCGACCACGCCGGGGACGGCGTACGGCAGGAAGATGGCGATGCGGGAGAAGCGGGGCAGGCGTACCCGCGCCGAGTCCAGCAGCAGCGCGAACAGCAGCGCCAGGCCGAGCATGAGCGTGAGCACCATCGCGGCGTAGCCGAGCACCCGCAACCAGCCGGCCCAGAACTCGCCGTCGCCGAGCGCGGCGCGGTAGTTGTCCAGTCCGACGAAGATCTCGGTGCGCGACTTCTTGCCCAGGCCCAGGCCGGAGAACTTGACCCGGCGCAGGCTCAGGTACGCGGTGTAGCCGATCGGCGCGGCCACGAACAGGGTGAACAGCACCACCGCCGGGGCCAGGTACAGGTATGGGGTGGCGCCCACGCGCGATGCGCGGGCGCCCCGGTTTGCCTTGGTCATCGCTCAGGACACCAGCGTGAAGCCGGACTTCTTCATGTCGGCCACGGTGGCCTCCTGCACGGTGGTCAGCGCGGCCCCGAACGAGGACTTCTGCTGCACCGCCTTGTCGAAGGCGTCCTTGTACGCGCTGTAGGCGACGTTGACGTTCGGACCGAAGGTGAAGCCGCGCGCCGAGGAGGAGATCGTGGTGGCCTGGGCCCAGAAGTCGGGCTGGTTGGCGAAGTACTCCGGGGCGGTGGTGAGCAGCGCCTGGCCGCCCTTGGCCGCCGGGTAGATCGCCGCCTCCTTGATCAGCAGGTCCAGCGCCTTGGCGTCGGTGTTGAGCCAGGTGGCGAACTGGGCGGCGGCGGCGCGGTGCTTGGAGCCCGCGGCGACCGCGATGGACGAACCGCCCCAGAAGCCGCTGTACGACTCCCCGGCGCTCCACTGCGGCAGCGGCGCGATGGCCCACTTGCCCTTGCCGTCGGGGGCGTTGCTGCTCAGCACGCCCGGCGCCCACACGGCCGAGGCCCAGGACAGCACCTTGCCATTGTTGAGCGCGGCGTTCCACTCCGGGGTCCACGGGGCCTGGGTGTCCACGACGCCCTCGGCGGCCAGGCCGCCCCAGAAGTCGGCCACCTTGCGGGTCGGGCCCTCGTCGATGCCGACCTTCCAGGACTCGCCCTGGATCGACCACCACTGGCCGCCCGCCTGCTGGGCCAGCCCCGCGAACCAGCCCGGGTCCTTGCTGGAGAAGCCGCCCAGGTAGACGCTCTTGTCCTTGGCGTGCACGGTCCGGGCCGCGGCGGCGTACTCGTCCCAGGTCTTGGGGACGGCGATGCCGTACTTGGTGAACAGGTCGGTGCGGTAGTAGAGCATCATCGGGCCGCTGTCCTGCGGCAGGCCGTAGACGCCGTCGGTGCCCAGCGTGACCAGGCCCCAGATGCCGTCGCTGAACTGCGACTTGGCGGCCGCGACCTCGGCCTTGATGTCGGCGACGGCCTCGGCGGCCACGAACGACGGCAGCATCTGGTACTCGGCCTGCACCAGGTCGGGCGCGTTGCCCGCCTTGGCCGCGGTGAGGAACTTGGCCGCCGCCTCGTCGCCGCCGGCCTGCTTGCTGACCGTGACGTGGATGTCGGGGTGGTCGGCGTTCCACGCCGCGGCGAGCTTGTCCATGTTCGGTGCCCAGGTCCAGAAGGTCAGGTCGACCGGCCCGGTCTCCTGCGGCGCCGCCTCGTCCGGGGTGCTGGAGCAGCCGGCCGCCAGGGCCCCGACCAGCAGGGCGGTGAGTACCGTCCTGAGCCGTTTCGTACGCATGGGTCCTCCGTCAAAATGGCGAGTTTCTGTGAACGTTCACAGTGCGCAACAGTGTGGAGGGGCCGTAACGCGGCCGTCAAGGCACGTTCGCAAACTCGTTACACGGTCGGGATTTGCCGCATGGTGGCTTCCGCGCTCGGAGTGCTTCCGCTACTGTGCACGTTCACAGAACAAAGGGGGACCGGTGGTCGACAGCATCAGCACCCGGCTCGGGGGTCTGGCCTACGGCGGGGACTACAACCCCGAGCAGTGGCCCCGCCAGGTGCAGGAGGAGGACGTCGCGCTGATGCGCGCGGCCGGGGTCAACCTGGTCAGCCTCGGCGTCTTCGCCTGGGCCCGGCTGGAGCCGGCCCCGGGCCGGTACGAGTTCGGCTGGCTCGACGAGATCATCGACCGGCTGCACGCCGCCGGGATCGCCGTCGATCTGGGCACCCCGACCGCCGCCCCGCCGCCCTGGTTCTCCCGGGCGTATCCGCACACCCTGCCGGTGAACCGCGAGGGCGTACGCATCGGCGTCGGCGGCCGCCAGAACGCCTGCCCCAGCTCGCCGGAGTATCGCGCCGCCACCGCCGGGATCGCCCGCGCCCTGGCCGAGCACTACCGCGACCACCCGGCTGTCGTCCTCTGGCACGTGCACAACGAGTACGGCGCTCCGCTCGGCGAGTGCTACTGCGAAGCCAGCGTCGCCGCGTTCCGGGCCTGGCTGCGCGCCATTTACGGCGACCTCGACGCGCTCAACGAGGCCTGGGGCGCCGACTTCTGGAGCCAGCGATACGGCGACTGGGACGAGATCGACGTCCCGCGCGCCAACCACACCGCGGTCAACCCCGCCCAGCGGCTGGACTTCGCGCGGTTCACCTCCGACGAGCACCTGGCCTGCTTCACGCTGCAGCGCGACATCCTGCGCGCGAGCACCCCGCACACCCCGGTCACCACCAACTTCATGACCGCCAACTGCAAGTCCATGGACCTGTGGCGGTGGGCGCCCGAGGTGGACGTGGTCAGCAACGACCACTACCTGACCGCCGAGCGCCCCGACAACCACATCGAGCTGGCCCTGTCGGCCGACCTGAGTCGGTCGCTGGCGGGCGGCGCCCCGTGGCTGCTGATGGAGCACTCCACCGGGGCGGTGAACTGGCAGCCGCGCAACCTGGCCAAGCGGCCGGGCGAGCTGCGCCGCAACAGCCTGGCCCATGTGGCGCGCGGCTCGGATTCGGTGCTGTTCTTCCAGTGGCGGGCTTCCCGCTACGGCGCGGAGAAGTTCCACTCGGCGATGCTGCCGCAGGCGGGCACCGACTCGCAGCTGTGGCGCGACGTGGTGGAGCTGGGTGCGCAGCTGCGCGAGCTGGCGCCGGTACGCGGCAGCCGGGTCGCCGCCGAGGTGGCGGTGGTGTGGGACTGGGAATCGTTCTGGGCCCTGGAGCTGGAGTGGCGGCCCAGTGTCGACCTGCGGTTCCGGGAGCGGGTCGACGCGTACTACGAGGCGCTGTGGCGTGAGCACGCGACCGTCGACTTCGTACATCCGGCGGCGGATCTGTCGGCGTACCGGCTGGTGGTGGCGCCCAGCGCGTATCTGCTGGGGGAGGTGGCGGCCAAGAACCTGTGCCGCTACGTGGAGTCGGGCGGGCACCTGCTGGTGTCGTACTTCTCCGGGATCGTCGACGAGCACGAGACGGTGCACCCGGGGGCGTATCCGGGGGCGCTGCGGGAGGTGCTGGGGCTGTCCATCGAGGAGTTCCATCCGCTGCGCGAGGGCGAGACGGTCGAGCTCGGTGACGGGTCGCGCGGGGCGGTGTGGTCGGAGCGGGTGCGCCCGGCCGGGGCGGTTCCGGTGGTCGACTTCGCCGCCGGACCCGACGCGGGCCACCCCGCGGTCACCCGGCACGACCTGGGCCGGGGCACCGCCTGGTATGTCGCGACCGCCGTCGACCGGCTGCGGCCGCTGCTGGCCCGAGCCCTGGACACCGCGGGCGTACGCCGCCCGCACGGCCTGCCCGACGACCTGGAGTACGTCCGCCGCGGCGATGTGGTGTTCCTCATCAACCACGGCGACACCGAAGTGGTGGTGTCGGAGCCATCTGGCACGGATCTGCTGGACGGCAGTGTGTGGCCCGGGGCGGTGACCATCCCACCCGGTGGCGTCCGCGCGATCCGGTGAGGACGGTCGAGCCAGTCCGACTTGGTTAAGAAGGGCCCCTTCTACGTCGAAAAGCGATAAGAAGGGGCCCTTCCTTCGTGTAGTGGTTCTGTGGCCGATCTGGAGGGTCTGTGGACATTCTGGGTTCACCTACGTTCAAGATTATGTTCATATGTATCAATGAATCTACGGCCCATGAACCCCCTCGGTCGTCGCACTTTCGTCCTGGGTGGACTCGCCACAATCGGGTCCGCGCTCACCGCCGGCAGCCTCGCGTACGCGGCGGCGCCCTTCCCCTTCAAACTCGGTGTCGCCTCCGGTGAGCCCGACGCGAGCAGCGTGGTCCTGTGGACCCGCCTGGCGCCGACCCCGCTCAACGCCGACGGCCAGGGCGGCATGGCCAACGCCGACGTCGCCGTCGACTGGCAGGTCTCCACCAGCTCGACCTTCGGCACGCTGGTCGCCTCGGGCACGGTGACCGCACGCTACGCCGACGCGCACTCGGTGCACGTGGTCGCGGGCGGTCTGAGCCCGGACAGCGACTACTACTACCGCTTCCGCGCCCAGGGCCACATCTCCCCGGTCGGGCGCACCCGCACCGCCCCCGCCACGGGCACCTTCGGCCGTGACCTGGTGATGGCCTTCGCCTCCTGCGCCCACTACGAGTCGGGCTACTACACCGCCTACCGGCGCATGGCCGAGGACAACCCCGGCCTGATCCTGCACCTCGGCGACTACATCTACGAGGACGCCGCCACCGCCGGCTCGGTACGCGAGCACGTGGGCAGCGAGATCGTGTCGCTGGCCGACTACCGCCGCCGGTACGCGCTCTACAAGTCCGACCCGGACCTGCAGGCCGCGCACGCCGTCGCACCCTGGCTGGTGGTGCCCGACGACCACGAGGTCGAGAACAACTACGCCAACATGGTGCGCAACGACAGCAGCCCGGCGCTGACCACCGCGCAGTGGACCCAGCGCCGCACCGACGCCTACCGGGCGTACTACGAGAACATGCCGCTGCGGCCCGCCCAGGCGCCGGTCGGCAACAGCATTCCCCTCTACCGCCGCGTTCGCTGGGGCAACCTGGCCACCTTCCACATGCTCGACACCCGCCAGTTCCGCAACGACCAGGCCTGCGGCGACGGCTGGAAGGTCTGCGCCGACGCCGACCTGGCCAGCCGCAGCCTGCCCGGCACCGCCCAGGAGGCGTGGCTGCTCGACGGCCTGGCCCAGCACTACGGCACCTGGGACATCCTCGGCCAGCAGGTCTTCTTCGCCCGCCGGTTCGACGCCGCCGGCGCGTCCAGCATGGACGCCTGGGACGGCTACCGCGCCTCGCGCGCCCGCATCCAACAGGGCTGGCTCGACCGGCAGGTGCGCAACCCGCTGGTGCTCACCGGCGACGTGCACGCCGCCTGGGCCAACAACCTCAAGGCCGACTACGCCAACGCCAACTCGGCGACCATCGGCACCGAACTGGTCTGCACCTCGATCACCTCGGGCGGCAACGGCACCGCGACCACCACCATCCCCGATGTGGCGACCAACCCGCACCTGAAGTTCTACTCCGACCGGCGCGGCTACGTGCTCACCACGATCAGCCAGAGCCAGGTCCGGGCCGACTTCCGCTCGGTGGCCACCGTCACCGAGCACGGCGCGCCGGTGACCACGCTGCGCTCGTACGCCATCGCCGACGGCCAGCCCGGCCTGCAGCAGATCTAGGAGAACCCGTTCCCATGACCCGCCTCGCACCCCTGGCCGCGGTCTCGCTGACCACGCTGGCCACTGCCGCGCTCACCCTGACCGCTGTTCCGGCGTACGCCGCGCCCGCCACGGTCACCTGGTCGACCGCCAACAGCGTCGCCACCGGCGACCAGGACGGCGCCGCGATCGCCACCAACCGCAACGGCTACGTCGCCGTCGTCTGGGAGGACGACCGCGACACCGCCGCCCCCGAGGACAACAACCACTCGGAGGTCTACCTCCGGCTGTTCAAGGACGGCGTCGCCGTCTACGAGAAGAAGCTGTCCACCGGCGGCACCGCCGGGACGAACTGGAAGCACATCACCCCCGACGTCGGCCTGGACGACAAGGGCAACGCGGTGGTGGTCTGGGCCGACGACCCGGACGGCAACGGGTTCTTCAACATCCCCTACCAGGTCGTCGGTCCGACCGGCACGGTGCTGGGCTCCGGCCGCGCCAACGCCGACACCGCCGGGCAGCAGATCGTGCCGAAGGTGGCGGTCGACCCGGACGGCACCCCGAACAGCACCACCGCGGTCGCCTTCACCGTGGTCTGGGAGGACATCGCCGAGGGCGCCACCGTTTCCCTGGTCAAGGCGGCGGGCTACACCAACGTCACCACCAAGGCGTACGAGGTGACCGCCAGCCAGACCACCGGCACCCACCACCGCCCGGACGTCGCCGTCTCCGCCGCCGGTGACGCGCTCGTGGTCTGGGACGAGGACTCCGACGCCAACGCGTTCTACAACATCGGCCTGGTCCGCCTGGCCAGGGCCAACGGCGCGGTGAACCTGACCCGCCGCACCGCCAACGTCAACGGCGGCAACCAGCAGTGGCACGCCTCGATCGCGGCGAACTTCACCGGCGACTTCACCGTGGCCTGGGAGTCCGACCACACCGGCACCGCCGGGGTGTGGGCCCGCTCGTTCAAGGCCGACGGCACCGCCCGCCACGGCGACCTGGAGGTGTCCAGCGAGGCGGGCGCCATCTCGCCCAGCGTCGGCATCGACGACCAGGCCGCCACCGTGGTCGCCTGGACCACCCCGGCCAACGGCCTGGACGTGTGGGCGCGCGGCTACAACCCCGACGGCACCACCGCCGGTCGCCTGGCCGCGCAGTCCTACACCGACACGACCACCGGCCGCCAGGAGCAGGGCGCCGTCGCCGTCTCCGCCTGGGGCGAGATCGCGCTGTCGTTCACCGACGACAACGACGGGAACCTGTTCGACCAGGTCCGCCTGGGCCTCGGCGCCGCCAACTCCGACTGGTGAGGCAACGAAGGGCCCCTTCTTATCGCATTGCGTAGAAGAAGGGGCCCTTCTTAACCCACAGTCTCAGCGCCACGGCTGGGTGGCGATGGTCACCAGGCGCTGGGTGGCGCGGGACAGGGCCACATACAGCGTGCGGCGGCCCGCGTCGGTGCCGGCGGTGATCGCGGCGGGCTCGACGAGCACGACACCGTCGTACTCCATCCCCTTGGCCTCCAGCGCGGTGACCACCCGCAGCCGCTCCTGCGCGTGCTCGGCCAGCCACTCGCGCACCCGCTCGCGTACGCTCGCGTCCGCGGTGATCACGCCGACGGTGCCCTCGACCTCGCCGAGCTGCGCCGCCACCGCCTCCCGGACCGCCTGCTCCAGCCCGGCCGGCTCGACCAGGCGGTGCACCGGGGCCACGCCGGTGCTGCGCACCGCCTTCGGCAGCGGCAGGTCCGGCGAGACCTGTCGAATCACCTCGGCGGCGACCTCGAAGATCTCGGTGGAGTTGCGGTAGTTGGTGGTCAGCCGGTGCGGGTGCCGCTTGCGGCCGCCCAGTGCCTCGTCCCGCGCCCGGACGGGCTCACGCGGGTCGCCGATCCAGGCCGACTGGGCCGGGTCGCCGACGATGGTCCAGCTCGCCGCGTGCCCCCGGCGGCCGATCATGCGCCACTGCATCGGGGTCACGTCCTGCGCCTCGTCGACCACCACGTGCGCGTAGTCGCGGTAGTCACGCTCGCGCGGGTCGGCGGCCAGGCTCGCGCGGGCCCGCTCGTACGCCGTGGCGACCTCGCGCACCCCGCCCACCGTGTACGCCTCCCGGCGCCGCCGCTTGGGCACCGGCTGCAGGCCGACCAGCTCCCTCAGCTCGTCCAGCAGCGGCACGTCGTCGATGCTCGGCCCTGACTCGCGCAGCGGCGCCAGGGCACGGCTCAGCAGCCGCTGCTCCTCGCCCGACAACGTGCCCTCGGCGTAGCGGCGCAGCCGGCGCGGGTCGCCCAGCCAGCCCAGCACGTCGATCGGGCGCACGATCGGCCACCACGCCTTGAGGAAGCTCCGGAAGCCCTCGTGTTCGGTCAGCTCCTCGTCGAACCGCGACTGCTCCAGCCGGGCCAGCTTCGGCTTGGCCTGGGCCCACAGCTGGTCGAGCACCGCACCGAACGCCTTGGCCCGGATCTCGTTGCGGCGGTTGCCGCGCCCCACCCGCCGCCGGATCTCCTCGCCCTGCTGCCGGGTCAGCACCAGCCACTCGCCCCGGTAGCGGATGCGCAGGCCGTCGGGGTTGCTCGGCGGAGCGTCCTCGGCCGCGCGGCGCAGCACCCGGCGCATCCGCAGCGAGCCCTTCACCGCGCGTACGGCGGCGGTCTCCTCCCGTACGGCGTTGACGCCCACCACGAGCTGGCCGGTCGATTTGAGCGTGGCGGAGTCCTCGCCGAGGGCGGGCAGCACCGTCTCGATGTACTCCACGAACACCGGTGACGGGCCCACGATCAGCACGCCGCCCCCGGCGAACCGGGCCCGGTCGGCGTAGAGCAGGTACGCGGCGCGGTGCAGCGCCACCGCGGTCTTGCCGGTGCCCGGCCCGCCCTCGACCAGGGTCACCCCGGACGCGGGGGAGCGGATCGCCAGGTCCTGCTCGTGCTGGATGGTCGCGACGATGTCGCGCATGCCGGTGCCCTTGGCCCGGCTCAGCGCCGCGAGCAGTGCCCCGTCGCCGATCACGGTCATGCTCTCGGGCGCGTTGGCCGGGTCGAGCAGGTCGTCCTCGATGCCGGTGACCTTCTCGCCGAACGACGAGATCATGCGGCGACGGATCACCCCGAGCGGCTGCGCGGCGGTGGCCCGGTAGAAGGCGGCGGCGGCCGGGGCACGCCAGTCGATCAGGAGCGGCTCGGCCTGCTCGGTACGCACGCCGAGGCGGCCGATGTAGCGGGGCCGCTCGTCCCAGCCCGCCGCCTCCGGGTCGGCCACCGCATCGGTCGGCTCCGTCTCCACCCGGTCCGGGTGCAGATCGAGCCGTCCGAAGACCAGGCCCTCGTGCTCGGTGTCGAAGCTGTGGCGGCGCCGGGCCGCGTGGAAGACCATCGCGTCGCGCTCGACCAGGGCGCCGTAGTTGCCGACGCGGGCGAGCTGGTAGCCGTCGGCCTCCGCCTGCGCCGCCTCGGCGCGCAGCCCGGCGAGCCGGGCGTAGACCCGGTCCACGTGCTGCTGCTCTGAGGCGATCTCTTCGTGCAGGGTGTTGTCTGACATGAGTCTCCCGGGCCGCGGGCAAAAGGTGCCCCGATAGGGTACGGGCTCGCCCCGTACCGAAGATCGATCACCGGGGCGATGCGGCCGGTGGTGGCACCCGATAGGCTGGACGTCAGCCGACCCGCTCCTTGGCGGACTTCTTGGCGTTCGGGGCGACTTCAGCGAGCGCGATGTCCGGTTCGACCGTCTCAGTCAGATTGTCCTCGGCGCCGTGCCGGTGGGCGCGGCGCTTGAGATACCAGGTGGAGCCCAGGCCGAAGACCAGCGCCACGATCAGCGCGGCCCAGGAGAAGCGCTTGAGCCAGTGCTCGGCCACCGCGCCCAGCGCATAGATGGCGAAGGTGGTGCCGAAGGCCCACACGATGCCGCCCGCGGCGTTGGCGACCAGGAACTTGCGATACGGCACCCGCAGCGCCCCGGCCATCGGCCCGGCCAGGATGCGCAGCAGCGCGACGAAGCGGCCGAAGAACACCGCCCAGGTGCCCCAGCGCCCGAACATCGTCTCCGCGCGGGCGATCTGCGCCGGGCCGAGATGCTTGGGGAACTTGCGGCCCAGCCGCTCCAGCAGCGGGCGGCCGCCGCGCATGCCCACGGCGTACCCGATGGAGTCGCCCACGATGGCGCCGATCGCGGCGCCGATCGCCACCCCCCACGGCGAGGCGTAGTCGGTGGTCGCGGCCAGCAGCGACGCGCTGACCAGCACGATCTCGCCGGGCAGCGGAATGCCCATGCTCTCGGTGCCGATGACCAGCCCGACGATGATGTAGATCACGAGCGGCGGCAGGGTCTCCAACCACGCGGTGACGGAATCCACGAGCACCCCCTCCGACGGCCGCGCAGAACTCGCGCGAGTGCGGCGATCGTCGCGGTCGCGACGGCTCGGCGCCGCCGAAAAGATACCCGACCGGGGAACGCGAGAACATCGCCGGAGCAGCGAATCATCCGAATCTCCGGGTTTCCCGTAAGTCGGATCCGCGACCGTAGAGCCGCCGCGCGCAGGGGCCGCGCCGGTGAGAATCGTCGCACTACCCTCGCGTAACCTTCCCGCGCGTACCGCAGACCAGCCAGAGTAAGGGCATGACGCTGTCCGAGACTGCGCCGACGATGCAAGAGACCGTGCCCGACGACGGCCCGGGGGAAAACCCGGGGCCGGCTGAGGCGCTGGCAGACCTGCTGGCGGGTAACCGCCGGTTCGCGGCGGGACGTCCCCGCTACGGCCACCACATCGGCGAGGCGGCCGCCCGTTCCAGCACCCAGGAGCCGTACGCGGTGGTCGTGGGCTGTATCGACTCGCGGGTGCCGCTGGAGGCGGTGTTCGACCAGAACTTCGGCTCGATCTGCGTGGTGCGCTCCGGCGGACACGTACTGGACCGGTCCGTGATCGGTTCGGTCGAGTTCGCCGTCACCGAGCTGCACGCCTCGCTGATTCTTGTGCTCGGGCACGAGCGGTGCGGCGCCGTGGCCGCCACCGTCGAGGCCGTGCGCACGGGATCGCGGCCCGACGGCTTCCTGGGCTACCTGGTCGAGGAGATCGCCCCGGCCGTCACCGAGGTCGGCGCGGACGACCCGCAGGCGGTGCCCAAGGCGCTGCGCCGCCACGTCGAACGCACCGCCGCGCAGCTGCGCTCCGTCGGGCGCCTGGCCGCTCCCGTCGCCGAGGGCAAGGTCCAGGTCGTCGGCGCCGTGTACGACCTCGACACCGGCGTCGTCAGCCTGATCTGACCCGTCCGACCCACCTGAGCTGCCCTGCCACGGGCATGAAAGAAGCCCCGGTCACCATTCGGTGACCGGGGCTTTCAGTTCCAGCCTGCGAGCTCAGCCGCGGGCGGTCCTGGCACGACTCACTCGCCGAAGACGCCGGCCTCGGCCAGTCGCTTCTCGGTGGCGTCCCAGCCGTGGCCCGGGTGGGCGGTGTTCAGCGCGGCGAGCTCAACCCGGATCTTGGCGGCGTGGCCGGCACCGGCCAGCACGCGGATCTCCTCGACGAAGGCGTCCGACGACGTGCTGAGGTGCACGGTCTTGCCGTTGGTGAGGTTGCGAACGTAGGCGTGCTTGCCGTTGTTCAGCGGGATGATGTACTTGAACTCACCGAGCACGCTCAGCGCGCCACCCTTGGCCTCACCGGCCCGGACTGAGGCGCGCGCGGTCTTGGAGGTGTTGCTCGCCACGACGTACTCCTTGGAAAGTCTGGTTGACCCGCCAACTCTACACGACACCCGTGGTGACCTCGACGGGCGGCGGGTCGTCCGGTGACCGACGTCGGTGCGTCACCACCGTGACACCGTCCGCCGCGCGCGAGATGGCCCGCACGGACAATTCATCCGGCGAGTTTCGCGATTCGCTGGCGCCACATCAGCCCCAGCCGTCATCATGGTGGAGATCGTCCGTGGCACCAGGCCGTAGGGGAAGACGAGCCTGTTCAGTCTCGGGAGGTCAACGTGCCTACGCGTGGCGTCGTACACGTCCACTCGAGCCCGCTCGCCGTGTGTCCTCACGTCGAGTGGGCGATTTCGCGCGCCCTGAAAAGTGGCGCGGTTAACCTGCACTGGACCGTGCAGCCCGTCGAGCCCAGTGCCCGGCGGGCCGAGTGCGGCTGGTCCGGCCGCCCCGGCAGTGGGGCGGAGATCGCGCATGAGCTGCGCCAGTGGCCGATGCTCCGCTTCGAGATCACCGAGGAGCCGAGTCCGGGCGTGGACGGCGAGCGCTTCATGCACGTGCCCGGCCGCGGCCTGTTCCGCGCGGCGATGGGCGCGGCGGGCGACATCCAACTCGGCGAGGACCGGCTGCGCAGCATCATCGCGTCCGCCCGCAGCCCGGAGTCGCTGGCCCACGCGCTGGACCAGGCGATGGGGACCTCCTGGGACGCGGAGCTCGAGCCGTACCGCTACGCCGCCGAAGGAGCCCCGGTAACCCTGTTGACCAGGGCGGGTTAGCCCATCGTAGCCAGGCCGGGATCGTCCGTAAGGACGATACGGATCGCGTGTAACGGTTGACCCCGCACTGCCCGGCTGGTGGGATGTGCGCGTGACCTCGTCGACGCGGAAACTCAGAGGAATCGGTGCCGCTGTCTGTGCGCTCAGCGCCGTGGCGGTCGCGGCGGGCGGCTGCGGGACCGCGCCGACCAACGGGGGTGCGCTGCCCATGCAGGACCCGTCCGACCTGTCGGCCAAGGTCGCGGGCATCGTCAAGCACCTGTCCGACGAGGAGCTGGCCGGTCAGGTGCTGATGCCGTACGCCTACGGCCGCTCCGCGACCGACGTCTCCCCGGGCACCGCGAAGAGCAACCAGGCCCTGGCCGGAGTCGACACCCCCGCGCAGATGGTGCAGAAGTACCACCTCGGCGGGCTCATCCTCGTCGGCTTCGGCGGCAACGACCCCACCGCGGCCAACCAGCCGGTCAACAACGTGGAGAACCCGGCCCAGGTGCGGGCGCTCACCACCGGCCTGCAGAACGCCGCCACCGGTGGCACCGCCGACCTGCCGCTGCTCATCGGAACCGACCAGGAGTTCGGGGTGGTCACCCGGCTCACCGACGGGGTGACCATGCTGCCCAGCGCGATGGCGTTCGGCGCCGCGGACAACCCCGGGCTGACCGAGAGCGCCTGGCGCGCCGCCGGTGCCGAGCTGTCGGCCGTCGGCGTCAACGTCGACTTCGCGCCCGTCGCCGACGTGCTCGGCCCGGCGGGCAGCGCCGTGATCGGCTCCCGCTCGTTCGGCTCCGACCCGCGCGCCGCGGGCGAGCAGGTCGCCGCCGCCGTACGCGGCCTGCGCGCCGGGGGCGTGGCCGCCACCCTCAAGCACTTCCCCGGACACGGGCACACCACCGCCGACAGCCACACCGACCTGCCCGTGCTCAAGCAGACCCGGCAGCTGCTCGACAGCGACGACCTGGCCTCGTTCAAGGCGGGCATCCGCGCGGGCGTGCCGCTGATCATGTCGGGCCACCTGGACGTGCAGGCGATCGACCCGGGCGTCGCGGCCACCTTCTCGCACAAGGTGCTCACCGACCTGCTGCGCGGCGAGCTGAAGTATGACGGCGTCGTGGTCACCGACGGCATGAACATGGCCCCGGCGATGAAGTTCTCGCCCGGCGACGCCGCCGTGAAGGCGCTGCTGGCGGGCAACGACCTGATCCTGATGACGCCGAACGTCTCCGCCGCGCACAAGGGCATCGTCGACGCGCTGCGCGCGGGCACGCTGCCGCGCTCGCGGATCGTCGAGGCCGTCAGCCGGATCCTCAAGCTCAGGTTCAGCCTGGACCGCGAGGCCCCGGCGCTGTCCATCGTGGGCACGCACTCGCCGCAGGTCGCTCCGGCCGCCGCGGCCGCGATCACCCTGCTGCGCGGCGAGTGCAAGCTGCCCCTGGTCAGCGGGCCGCTGCGGGTCACCACGGCGAAGGGGCGGGACAAGGCCAAGGCGCGGCTGACCGCCGCCCTCAAGCAGGCCGGGGTGACCGTGGTGGACACCGGCGGCAGCGTGGTGCACCTGGTCGGCTACGGCGACGCCAAGGCCGACCTCAACACCGGGGCCGCGGTCACGGTCGCGATGGACACGCCGTACCTGCTCGGGCAGTCGAACGCGAAGGTGCTGCTGGCGACGTACTCCTCCAGCGACCTGTCCATGGACGCGCTGGCGCAGGTGCTGGCGGGCAAGGCCAAACCGTCCGGCCGCGCCCCTGTCGAGGTGGCGGGCCTCTCCCGCACCACCTGCGCCTGACGCTTTGTCGATCATTCAAATTGCCGGGCAATCGGGGATATCTTGCGGGGTCATACGCCCGGTTGCCCGGCAACTTGAATGATCGAGGGCGGTCCGGTCGGTCAGAAGGTGAAGCCGCCGGGGCGGGAGTTGCGGTCGGCGATGAGTCCGGCCAGGGTCGCGACGGCGATCTCGGCAGGGGTACGGCTGCCGATGTTCAGCCCGATCGGACGGTGCACCCGGGCCACGCCCGCCTCGTCCACGCCCAGCCCGCGCAGTGCCGCCACGTGCGGGGCGGTGTGCCGGGGGCTGCCCATGACGCCGATCCAGCGGGCCGGAGTCTGCAGCGCGGCGTAGAGCAGCGTGCCCAGTTCCGGCCGGTCGTGATCGGTCACCACCACGTCGGCGTCGCCGTCGGCGAAGGACGGGTCCACACTACTGGCCAGCTGCGACGGTCCGCCGTGGCCGCCGTCGGCGACCCGGCCCAGGTCCGGTTCGACCAGGACGGTCCGATAGCCGAGATCCCGGCCGATGTGCAGCAGATGCGCGGCGACGGGAGAGCTGAAGACCGCGACGAGGGTACGGCTGCCCGCCGGTGCGATCATCTCGCCGTGCGCCGCCGCGCAGGCCGGATCGGTGTGCGTGTGTCCCACCCCGCCACCCTATGCCGCCCGGCGCCCCGATTCGCCTTCGTCCCGCCCGAGCGGGCCGGCGCCCCGCCCGTGGCCGGGGTTAAGAAGGGCCCTTCTGCTACGGAAAGCGATAAGAAGGGGCCCTTCCTTACTCCGTCAGAGGGGGATGTTGCCGTGGGCACTCCGTCAGAGGGGGATGTTGCCGTGGGCGCCGCGGGCGGCGGGCGCGTTGGCCAGCGCCTCGGCGAGCCGCTTGCGCGACTCGGTCGGCTCGATCATGTCGTCGACCACGCCGATCTCCAGGGCGCGCTGCACCCCGCCGGCCACTCTGGCCTGCTCCTCGACCAGCTGTACGCGCAGCGCCTCACGCTGCTCGGCCGGGGCGGCGGCCAGCTTGCGGCGGTGCAGGATGTTCACGGCCGCGCTCGCGCCCATGACGGCGACCTCGGCGCCGGGCCACGCGAAGACCGCGGTGGCGCCCAGCGCGCGGCTGTTCATGGCGATGTACGCGCCGCCGTACGCCTTGCGGGTCACCAGGGTCACCCGGGGCACGACCGCCTCGGCGAACGCGTGCAGCAGCTTCGCACCGCGCCGCACCACGCCGTCCCACTCCTGGCCCAGGCCGGGCAGGTAGCCGGGCACGTCCACCAGGACGATCAGCGGCACGCCCAGCGAGTCGCACATGCGCACGAACCGGGCCGCCTTCTCCGCACCGGACGCATCCAGGCAGCCACCCAGCCGCATCGGGTTGTTGGCGACGACGCCGACGGTGCGCCGGGCGAAGCGGCCCAGCACGGTGACCACGTTAGGCGCCCACTTGGCGTGCAGTTCCACCCCGGGCTCGTCGAGCAGCGCCTTGACCACGGGCTTGACGTCGTACGCCCGGTTGGTCTGCGGGGGCATGGATGCCGACAGGTCCCGGGCGTCGGCGACGTCGGCCGGGGACAGGCGGCCCTGCGCCCCGAGCAGCTTGACGACCCGGCGCGCCTCGGCCAGCGCCGAGGCGTCGTCCTTGGTGGTCACGTGCACCACCCCGGAGCGGCGGCCGTGCGGCTCGGGGCCGCCGAGCCGTTCCATGTCGACCTGCTCGCCGGTGACGCTGCGGACCACTTCCGGGCCGGTCACGAAGATCCGGCCCGCGTTACTCATGATCACGATGTCGGTCAGCGCGGGACCGTACGCGGCTCCGCCCGCCGCCGGGCCGAGCACCACAGAGATCTGCGGCACCCGGCCGGAGGCGCGGACCATCGCCGCGAAGACCTGACCCACCCCGTCCAGGGCGACCACACCCTCGGCCAGCCGGGCACCACCGGAGTGCCACAGGCCGACCACCGGCAGCCGCTCGCGCACCGCCGCGTCGACCGCGTCCACGATGCGCGTGCAGCCCTCGGTTCCGAGCGCGCCGCCCATGCGGGTGGCGTCGGTGGCGAAGGCGATCGCGGCAGTGCCGTCGATCTCACCGCGGGCGCTCAGCACGCCCGACTCGTCGGTGCCGACCAGTGTGCGCACGGTGCCCGCGTCGAACAGCGCGCGCAGCCGTGCCTGCGGGTCCCGGTGGTCGGCCGCCGACGAGTCGACGGCCGCCGAGGTGGTGGTCATCCCGGGTCTCCTGCGGGGTCTCCTCGTCCGATCAGGGTCGGGTGAAGAGCAGGGCGACGTTGTGCCCGCCGAAGCCGAACGAGTTGTTCAGCGCCGCCGGGATCTGCAGCGGACGGGCCTTGTGCGCGGCCACGTCCATCGTCAGGGCGTCGTCCGGGTCGTCGAGGTTGATCGTCGGCGGCACGACGCTGTCGCGGATCGCCAGGATCGTGGCGATCGACTCCAGCGCCCCCGCCGCGCCGAGCAGGTGCCCGGTCATCGACTTCGTCGCGGTCAGCACCGGGTGCTCACCCAGCGCGGCCCGCAGCGCCGCGATCTCGGCGATGTCACCCACCGGGGTGGAGGTGGCATGCGCGTTCACGTGCACCACGTCCGACTTGGCCACGTCGGCGTCGCGCAGCGCCTTGGCGATGGCCCGGGCGGCGCCGGTGCCCTCGGGGTGCGGCTGGACGATGTCGTACCCGTCGGAGGTCATGCCCGCGCCCGCCAGGCGCGCGTAGACCCGCGCCCCCCGGGCCGCGGCATGGTCGGCCCGCTCCAGGATGAGCACGGCCGCGCCCTCACCGAGCACGAAACCGTCCCGGCCCTTGTCCCACGGCCGCGAGGCCTTCTCCGGCTCGTCGTTGCGCGTCGACATGGCGCGCATCGAGGCGAAACCGGCGATGGGCAGCGGGTGGATGACCGCCTCGGTGCCGCCGGCGATCACGACGTCGGCACGACCCGAACGGATCATGTCGAGACCCCACGCGATCGCCTCAGCGCCGGTGGCGCAGGCGCTGGTCGGGGCGTGCACCCCGGCCTGGGCGCCGTACTCCAGCCCGACGTAGGCGGCGGGACCGTTGGGCATGAGCATCGGCACGGTGTGCGGGCTGACCCGCCGCGCGCCGGACGCCTCCAGGATGTCGTCCTGGGCCAGCAGGGTCTGTGCCCCGCCGATGCCCGAACCGACCACGACGCCGAGCCGCTCCGGGTCGATGCCCGCGGCGGCCAGGCCGGAGTCGGCCCACGCCTCGGCGGCGGCGATCAGCGCCGTCGCCTCGGACCGGTCCAGCCTGCGCAGCTTCACGCGGTCGATGACCTCGATCGGCTCCACCGCCAGTTGCGCGGCGATCTTCACGGGCAGCAGCTCGGCCCACTCCTGGGTCATCTTGCTGACCCCGGAGCGGCCGGCCAGCATCGCGTCCCAGGTGGACGCGACATCCCCGCCGAGCGGGGACGTCGCGCCCAGACCAGTGACGACAACGTCAGGCTTGGTCACGTCAGTTCTCGCAAACTTCAGGAGTTGGCGACGATGAAGGAGACAGCGTCACCGACGGTCTTCAGGTTCTGGACCTCGTCGTCCGGGATCTTCGCGCCGAACTTCTCCTCGGCGGCCACGACGACCTCGACCATGGAGAGCGAGTCGACATCGAGGTCCTCGGTGAACGACTTCTCCTCGGAGACGTCGTCGGGGTTCACGCCGGCGACCTCTTCGAGGATCTCGGCCAGGCCGCTGACGACCTCTTCACGAGTAGCCATGGATCTGTGTTTCCCTTCGGGTTGGTGGTTTCGATCCGTTCCCGCGAGCGCGGGTCGGTCGTACTAGGGGCAGCGGATGACCTGACCGGCATAGGTCAGGCCGCCGCCGAAGCCGACGAGCAGCACCGGCGAGCCGGACTTCACCTCGCCGCGCTCGATCATCTTCGACAGTGCCAGCGGGATGCTCGCCGCCGAGGTGTTGCCCGACTCGATGATGTCGCGCGACAGCACCGACGGGTCGGCGCCGATCTTGCGGGCGAGCGGCTCGATGATGCGCAGGTTGGCCTGGTGCGGGACGAAGCCGCCCAGGTCGGCGGGGGAGACCCCGGCCTTCTCACAGGCCTGCAGCGCGATGGACGGCGCGGTGCCGGTGGCCCAGCGGAAGACCTTCTGGCCCTCCTGCACGATGTACGGCTGCCAGCCCTCGATCGCGATCGCGTCGCTGGGCTCCGAACCCCACACCACGGGGCCGACGCCGGGCTCCTCGCCCTCGGCGGTGGCCGTCACCACTGCGGCACCCGCGCCGTCGGCGAAGATCACGCAGGTGGACCGGTCGGACCAGTCGGTGATCTGCGACAGCTTCTCCGCGCCGATGACGATCGCGTGCCGGGCCGCGCCCGCGCGGATCGCGTGGTCGGCGTTGGCCAGCGCGTACGAGAAGCCCGAGCAGGCCGTGTTCAGGTCGAACGCGGCGGCGCCGTTGATGCCGAGCTTGTCGGCGACCCGGCAGGCCACGTTCGGGCTGCGGTCGATCGAGGAGCAGGTCGCCACGATCACCAGGTCGATGTCGGCGGCGGTCAGGCCCGAGGCGGCCAGTGCCTTCTCGGCGGCGAACCCGGCCATGTCGGCGACGGTCTCGGAGTCGGCGATGCGCCGCTCCTTGATGCCGACCCGTGACTGGATCCACTCGTCGTTGGTGTCGACCATCTGCGCCAGATCGTCGTTGGTGACGACCCGTGCGGGCTGGTAGTGCCCGAAGGCCAGGACCTTGCTGCCAGTGGCGGTGGTGCTCATGCGTGCTCTCCCGACGGGCTCGAACCGTGCCGGGCGATCAGGTCGCGGGCAGCGGCCAGGTCGTCCGGGGTGTTCAGGTTGACGATCTCGGGGGTACCGGTCTTCAGCTCGCGCTTGACCAGACCCGTAAGCGTGCCCGCGGGCGCCAGCTCGATCACGGCGGTCACGCCGAGGTCGGCCAGGGCGCGCATGCACAGGTCCCAGCGCACCGGCGAGGTGACCTGGCGGACCAATCGGCTGAGCACCTCGGCACCCTCGGTGACGGCCGCACCGTCAGCGTTGGACAGCAGCTGGCGCTGCGGCTGCGCGGGGGTGACCGCGGCAGCGGCAGCGGTGAGCCCGGCCTGGGCCGGGGCCATGAACGGAGTGTGGAACGCGCCCGCGACCTGCAGCTTGATCACGCGGGTCCGGGCGGGCGGCGCGGCGGCGAACGCGTCCAGCGCGCTCAGCGCACCCGCGGCGACGATCTGCCCGGCGCCGTTGCGGTTGGCCGGGTAGAGGCCGTGCTCGTCCAGTGCGGCGAGGATCTCGGCCTCGTCGCCGCCGAGGATGGCGGCCATGCCGGTGGGCTCCACGGCGCAAGCCGCGGCCATCTCCCGGCCGCGCACTCCGGCCAGCGTGATCGCCGACTCCGGGGTGAGCACGCCCGCCAGCGTGGCGGCGCCGAGCTCGCCGACGCTGTGGCCGGCGACGACCGACACGTCCGCCATCGGCAGGTGGTCTGCGGCGAGCAGCGCCGCGGCCACCAGCAGCGGCTGGGTCTTCGCAGTGTCCTTGATCTCTTCAGCATCCGCCTCGGTGCCCAGATGCACCAAATCCACCCCGGCGAGGTCGGACCACGAGCGCAGGCGCGCCTCGGCTCCCTCGAGGGCGAGCCACGGCTTGAGGAAACCTGGTTTCTGGGCACCCTGGCCCGGGGAGAGTACGGCGAGCACGTATTCCACCCTGAGGGATCTCGGCCGGGCGCGCCGTTGCCGGGGATGACTAAATCCTCCTACCGTTGTTGTCGGTAGTCGACAAAGATCGGCGAGTAGGCGCGGAATTCTGTCCTGGTTTAGGGGCTCTTGGAGTGCTGTTCTCCCTGCGTACCAGGCTCCAGGCGGCCCAACGCGAGGGCGATTTTGAGCGTGAAAGCGTCACGGGGAGTCAGCGGTGCGAACCCTGTGACCTCAGCCACTCGACGCAGGCGGTAACGCACAGTGTTCGGGTGTACGAACAGGGCGCGTGCCGTCGCCTCCAGAGCCCCACCGTGGATCAGGAACGAGTCCAGCGTCTCCAACAGCTCACCACTGGTGCGCGCCAGCGCCCCGTACGCCGAGTGGCGCAGGATGCGCCGGGCCTCCCCGTCCCCCGCCAGGGCCCGCTCGGCCAGCAGGTCGTCGGCGTTGACCGGCCGGGGCGCCGCGGGCCAGGCCGGGGCCGCCCGGTAGCCCGCCATCGCCGCCCGCGCCGACTCGGTGGCCGCCTCCAGCGCGGGCACCGCCGGGCCCACCACCACCGGGCCCGGCCCGAACGCGGGCAGCAGCTTGCCCGCCGCCGCCAGCGGATCCACCGCCCCGCCGACCACCACCACCAGCCGATCCCCGTGTACGCCGCCGAGCACCTCGACATCGGCGCGCCGCGCCGCCCGGTGCACCCCGTGCAGCACCACCGCCGCCTCCCCGCCCGGGGAGCGGCCCACGACGACCACCACCGGTGGCGCGTCGGTCCAGCCCAGCGCCGCCGCCCGGCTGGCCAGCACGTCGGCG
This sequence comes from Catellatospora tritici, assembly GCF_019083965.1. Taxonomy (GTDB): domain Bacteria; phylum Actinomycetota; class Actinomycetes; order Mycobacteriales; family Micromonosporaceae; genus Catellatospora; species Catellatospora tritici. Next base: position 79,630 of record NZ_JAHRCY010000020.1, on the reverse strand, counting down.
GAGTCGCCGCGTAGCAGCGCGTCGACCAGCAGTGCCTGCAGCCGCGCGTCCCAGGCGCCGCGCGACTCGGCGGCCCGCGCGTACACCCGCGCGGCCGCGAACGCGACCTCCCGCGAGTACCGCAGCACCGCCTCGCGCAGCTGCTGCTCCTCGCCCTTGACCGCCAGGAACGGCACCTGCTCCTCGACCACGTCGATGGTCACCTTGATCAGCGCGACCGTCTGCTGCAGGTTGATGCTGCGTGCCAGCGCCCGCGGCGCGACGTCGAACACCTCGTCGGAGACCGCCTGCGGGCCGCCGCTGCTGCCGCCCTGGCGCAGCCAGTTCACCAGCGACTGCACGCCCGCCTGAGCCACCAGCATGACCCAGGAACGCTGGTCGGCGGGCAGCTCGCGGAACCAGGGCAGCGTCTCGTCCATGCGCGACACGCTCGCGGTGGCCAGCGCTCCGGCGGCGCGCTCGATCTGGCGCAGCGTCGCGGCGAGCGGCTCCGGCCGCGCGAGGGTCATGCGCCAATGATAGGTAGCCGCCCGTGCCCCAACCCCGATCACGCCGCCACCCACCCGGTCCACCCCAATCGCTGACCGCGGTCCGGTCCACCCATATCGCTGACCGCGGTTCGGCGCGACGCTGGCTGCGGTCCGGAGCGACGCTGACTGCGGTCCGGCGCGACGCGCTGGCTGCGGTCCGGCGCGACGCGCTGACGGCAGGTGACGATGGCGGCCGACGATCTTCGGGCGCGGAGGCAGCTCATGGCCCGTGCAGCGTTTTGACTGGAGACCGTGATCTTCGTGGGTGCTGTGCCGGGTGCCGTCGTGGGTGATCGTCGTTTCCGGTCAGAATCCGGGTTTTCGGCCATGGCCTGTGCAGCGAAGTGACCGGAGACCGCGATCTTCGGGGCTGTTCCGGTCGATGATCGCCGTCGTCGGTCAAAAGGGCGTCCTACAGCCGAGATAGTGACCGAAGACGGCGATCATCGTTGGCCGCCAGCCGCCAGCCGCCAGCCGCCAGCCGCCAGCCGCCAGCCGGGTCGGGTCGGCGGCTGGGGGCGTCAGGGCTGGTCGTGGTGTGGGGGAGCGGGTGAGGCGGGATCGCCGAGGGTGGGGGTGTGCAGAGTCGGGGCGGTGAGCGCGCTCATGGGGTGGGACTCGTCGGCGGGGTACGCGGGTGAGGCGGGATCGGCCGGTGCCGGGGTGGCGTGGCGGCGGGTGAGCCAGACGGCGAGTACGACGATGCCGACGATCACGGCCAGGCCCGCGACGCCGCCGACGGCCGCGACGACCACCCACGGGAACGCCGGTCCGTCCTCGGCGACCGCGCGCAGCCGGTTGTCCTCGCCGAGGCTGAGGCGCCAGGTGACCTTGCGTCCGTCCACCTGGGCGCGCGAGTCGTGCTCGACGATGTCGCCCGGGAAGGTGAGCGCGATGGTGATCTGGATGCCGCTCAGGAACGGCCGCGCCAGTTCGGCCTGCGGGCCGAGGTCGCTGGCGCCGGTCTTGAGGTCGGCGGTGAAGGTGTACTTCCCGTTCGCGTGCTCGATCCGCGGGGCGCCCGCCGCGCCGGAGTTGAACGCCGCGAAGGACAGGTCGTCGTAGATGATCTTCTTGCCGTAGAACTTCCCGTCGTCGTACACCTCGGTCCGGGAGCCCTTGGGCAGGTCCTTGACGCTGTCCCCGGCGCTGTCGAACGCCTCCTGGGGGCTCTTGCCGCTCATCGACAACAGTGAGCGGTCCAGCGCGACGATGGCCGTCCCGTCCAGGGTGTCGTTGCTGTTGACGGTGAGGTCCATGTCGAGCTTCATGCAGCCGGACAGGCCGAACGCGACGAGCGCGAGGGCGGCCAGGGCGCGGATTGGTCGGCGGAGCTGTGGCATCGCGTCAGTATCCGCCGACCCGACCGGGACCGGAAGCGGCGGCTAGACGCGGCGGCGGATGAGGTACGCGATGGCGAAGACGCCGATCGCGATGACCACCACGACCGCGCCGTTGAGCCCCACGAACTTCTGCCAGTCGCCGACCATCGCCTCGATGTCGGGCTCGGCCTGCGGGGTCTCGACGATGCCGCCGCCGCCACCGCCCTCGTTCAGGCCGGGGGTGCCCAGCGCCACACCGGCGGCGCGCAGGCTCGACGGCATGCTGAGGCGGCCGTAGAACCACGCCGCGGTGACCTTGCGCTTGTCGGGCTGGGCCTGGGGCCGGAAGACGCGGGGGCCGCCCGCGGCCATCGGGTAGAGGTCGTAGCTCTGCTTGACCGCGCCGTTGACCGTGGTGACCACGGTGAACTTGGGGCCGAGCTTGTCGGCGGCGGGCGCCTTGAGCGCGGAGGTACGGCTGGCCAGCCAGTCGACCTCGCTGATCACCAGCGCGAACACGCGCTGGTTGGCGGCCGAGCTGATGGTCAGCGGGGCGGTGATGCCGTCGCCGGTGATGGTGATGGTCTTCAGGTCGGGCGAGGGGCTGGGCTTGGCCGACGGCCGGGGTGGCGGCTTCGGGGCCGGGCTCGGCGCCGACGCGTGCGCCGCCGGGGCGCTCGCCAGCAGCAGGAATGCGGTGAACATCCCTGCGATGATCTTCCGGCGGATGCTCCGGCCCATACTTGCCCCGTTCGCTGTACGACCTCGGCCCGCCCGAGGGGTGGGCGGTTTCACCTGAGACCCGCCCGGCGGGACGGGTCGCGTGTCACCTGAACCCACCCGGGGGTGGGTGGCGTCACCTGAGAACAGTGTGACTGGTGATACCAGTCAAAGACCCGCGCGGAGGGCGTCAGGTTGCCGAATGGATAGTCACGTTTAGGACACGAAATCCGGATGGGGCTCCGTTCTGGACGGCGCGTGATCGTGACATGTGCCACGGGTGACGATCGAACGCGGGAGGGAAAGGACGTCCGTCCGGGAACCAATCGCCGGGTACCGTCGACCAACCGCGGACAGACCTGCCCGATCGAGTGGAGAACGACGTGACCAACCCCGTCCAGCGCACCCGCACCTGGGCATACGCCCTCGTGGCAGCCGTGGCGGCCGCCCTGCTGGCGCTGGTGGCGCAGCCTGCCTGGGCGCACAATTCGCTGGTGTCGGCGTCCCCGGCCAAGAACGCGGCGCTGACCGCCCCGCCCGCCCAGGTGACGCTGAAGTTCCTGGCCACGCTCAAGAAGGACGGCGCGAAGCTCACCGTGACCGGCCCGGACGGCGCGAGCGCGGCGGACGCTCCGGCGATCAGCGGCAAGACCATCTCGGCGAAGTTCTCCGGGACGACCGGGGGCGCGTACCAGGTGGCCTACGAAGTGTCTTCGGAGGACGGCCACGTGGTGCAGGGCAGCTACACGTTCACGCTGGCGGGGCAGCCCAGCCCGGCGCCGGTCACGGAGTCGGCGACCGTACCCAGTGCCTCGCCCAGCACCGCCGCACCCGGTTCGCCCAGCCCCGCGCAGGCGCAGCCGAACAGCGGCGACGACAAGCCGTGGTGGCCCTGGATCGGCGGGGCGGTGGTGGCTGGTCTGCTCGTCGGTGGACTGCTCAACTTGGTCAAGCGGCGACGGGGTCAGGCCTGACGGCCGTACCGAGCGAAGAAGGGCCCGCCGGTGACACCGGCGGGCCCTTTCTCGTCCGTGATCAGGACGCGGGGGTCAGCTTCGCCAGGCGGGCGAGCGTACGCTCGCGGCCCAGCACCTCCAGCGACTCGAACAGCGGCAGGCCGACCGACCGGCCGGTCACCGCGACCCGCACGGGCGCCTGCGCCTTGCCCAGCTTGAGCCCATGCGCCTCACCGACCGTGACCAGCGTGTTCTTGATCGACTCGGCGTCCCAGGACGGCAGGTCCCGCAGCGCCGCGGTCACGTCGGGCAGGATGCCCGCGTCCTTGGCCGCCTTGGCCCAGGCCGCCTCGTCCAGCAGCGGCTCGTCCAGGAACAGGAAGTCCACGTAGGAGACCACCTCGGACAGCAGCGCGATGCGGGTCTGCACCAGCTCGGCCACCTGCGCGAACACCGCCGGGTCGTACTTCGCCGGGTCCCACGGCGGCGCGACGATGCCGTACCCCCGGTCGGCCCGCTCCTGCTCGGTCGGGAACGGCCCGGTCAGCCACGGCGCGCACGCGTCGGTGAACTCGGCCACGCTCATCGCCCGGATGTACTCGCCGTTGAACGCGCGCAGCTTCTTCTCGTCGAAGAACGCCGAGGACGGGTTGACCTGCTCCAGGCGGAACTCGTCCTCGATCACCGACCAGGGCACGATCTCGCGGTCGCCCGAGGGCGCCCAGCCCAGCAGCATCAGGTAGTTGCGCATGGCGGCGGCGAGGTAGCCCTCGTCGCGGTACATCTCCAGGGCCACCTTGTCGCGGCGCTTGGACAGCTTCTGCCGCTTCTCGTTGACCACGACCGGCACGTGCGCCCAGACCGGCGGCTCGTGCCCGAGCGCCTGCCACAGCAGCTGCTGCTTGGGCGTGTTGGGCAGGTGCTCCTCGGCCCGGATCACGTGGGTGATCCCCATGGTCACGTCATCGACCACGTTGGCCAGCAGGAACACCGGCGAGCCGTCGCCACGAGCGATGACGAAGTCCTCGATCAGCTTGTTCTCGAAGGTGGGCTCGCCCCGGATCAGGTCGACGACCTTGGTCACGCCCTCGTCGGGGGTACGGAAGCGCAGCGCGCGCCCCTCGCCCGGGGTCAGGCCGCGGTCGCGGCAGAAGCCGTCGTACCCGGAGAACTTGTTCTCGGTGCGGGCCTGCACGTCGTCGCGAGTGCAGTCGCAGTAGTACGCCCGGCCCGCGTCGAACAGCTGCTGGGCGGCCTTGGTCTGCTCGGCGAGGTACGACGACTGGAACAGCGGCCCCTCGTAGGTGTCGCGGGCGATGCCGATCCACTCCAGCGCCGAGAGGATGCCCTCGGTCCACTCGGGGCGGTTGCGCGCGGCATCGGTGTCCTCGATGCGCAGCACGAACACGCCGCCGTGCTGCTTGGCGTAGACCGCGTTCTGCAGGGCTGACCGGGCGCCACCGACATGGAACATGCCGGTGGGAGATGGGGCGAATCGCACACGTACCGTCACGGTCTCCAGGGTACGGCGCCACCCCCGTCCCCCCGCCACGAGGTTATCGGCCCGCCCCGCCGACCCGCGATCGGCCGCCGACCGCACCGGTAAAGGAGCGTGGCATCGCGCAGCGATGTAGCGACGCGCCGGTGCGGTCGGCTTCAAAGGCCGATCGCCGCGCCCGCGAAGGCGGGCGCCAGCAGTAGAGCCGATCGCCGCGCCCGCGAAGGCGGGCGCCAGCAGTAGAGCCGATCGCCGCCCCCGCGAAGGCGGGCGCAATGTAATAGTTTTCCACCGGAAGGAGCGTGGCAGATGCGCGCGGAGTACGTGGAGATCACATCCGAGGACGAGCTGCGCGAGCTGCTGGGCGAGCCGCAGCCCCGGTCGGTGGCCAAGGAGCGGACCCGGTTGCACGAGATGGACCGGCGATGGCTGGCCGCGGCGCCGTTCTGCCTGGTGGCGACCGCGAACGCGGACGGCACCTGCGACGTGTCACCCAAGGGCGACCCGGCCGGGTTCGCCCACGTCGTCGACGACACCACCATCGCGCTGCCGGAGCGGCCGGGCAACCGCCGCGCGGACGGCTTCCGCAACGTGCTGGCCAACCCGCACGTCGGGCTGCTGTTCGTGATCCCGGGGCGCACCGACACGCTGCGCATCAACGGGCGGGCCAGACTGCTGCGCGACGCCCCGTTCTTCGATCAGATGATCGTGAAGGGGCACCGGCCGCAGCTGGCCCTGCTGGTGGAGATCGAGCAGGTCTTCCACCACTGCCCGAAGGCGTTCCTGCGCTCGCGCCTGTGGCAGCACGAGGACTGGAACCCCGACGCGGTGCCCCCGCACCCGGAGATCATCAAGAGCGTCCAGTACACCGTCGAGACGCTGGAGGAGCTGCGGGAGTACTACGGCCCCTCGTACGCCGAGAAGCTGTACGTCACGCCCAAGCCCTAGGGCTGGACCTTGGCCGCCGCGGGCTCGGCTCCGGCCGGGACCTGTGGCTTCGGCTGCGGCGAGCGGACCAGCAGCACCACGGCCACGCCCTGGGTGCGCTGCTCGAACTGCGCGGTGAACTCGGTGCGCATCAGCTCGGCGCGAGTGGCGGGCAGCCAGCCGTACAGGTTCGTGTCCGGGGCCGAGGTGACCAGCCACAGCCGCCGTACGCCCCGCGCGCAGGCCACCGGGTCGGTGCACTCCACCGCGTTGAAGGTGCCGGCGGCCTGGGCCGGGACGCTGACGAACACGTCCTTCGGCGCGGTCACGTCGCGCAGCTCGAAGGCCATGCCGCGGCGGAACACCCGAGGTCCGCCGTGCGAGGTGCCGCCATAGGCGATGGCGTCGCCGGGCTCCAGCCGTGCCTTGATGATCTGCGCGGCGGTGCGCAGGTCGGCCTGGTTGCCCGCGGGCAGCGTACGCGCGTCGAGCTGACCGGGCAGCGCCAACGCGCCCAGCGCGGCCAGACTCGCCGCCACCACGGCCCAGGCCCGCCCGCTGCGCGGGGTGACCGGCGCGAACCGGCCCTTGGCGGCGGCGACGAACGCGGTCACGCCCAGCGCCGCGCCCCGCCGCAGCGTGACGGCGGCCAGCAGCACCCACGCGGGCAGCGTGAACAGCAGATACCGCGACAGCATCAGGTTCACCACGGGTGTGGCCGCCAGCACCAGGGCGGGGGGCAGCAGCGCCCAGGCCAGCAGCAGCCGCCGGCGCGGGTCGCCCAGCCGGATCGCCAGCACACCCAGCGCCAGCACCAGCAGGCCGACGGTGAGTGAGCCGAAGACCGCGGTGACGAACGAGCGGATCGACTCCTCCCGGGTCTCGATCCAGCCGATCTGGCGGCTCTGCCCCCTGCCCAGCAGCAGCAGTGGCACCACCGGCAGGCCGCCGCAGAAGGCGGCCACGGTCCAGTTGCGCAGGGCGACCAGGCGCGGCGCGGCGGTGGCCAGGACCGCGAGCGCGTGCACGCCGAGCACCGTCAGCGCGACCAGGTGCGACCAGCCGATCAAGGTCACCATCAGGGCGTACGGCACCCAGCGGCGCACCAGGTCGGGCCGCTCCAGGGCGCGCAGCAGCAGCAGGGTCGCCCCGGCGGTGGTGGCCAGCGCGAACGCGTACGGCCGGGCCTCCTCGCCGTAGCGCGACACCGACGGCAGCACCGCGAAGAGCATGCCCGCGACCAGGCCGGTGCCGGGCGAGAACAGCCGCCGCCCGAGCGCCCCGAGCAGGCCCGCGGTGACCGCCATCGCCAGGGCCGAGGGCAGTCGCAGGCTGGTGAGGCTGTCCCCGAAGAGGGTGATCCACGCGCGGGTGAACAGGTAGAACGGCGCGAAGACGGCGTCTACGTTGGAGAGCAGGTGCTTCAGGTCGGCGGGGGACAGCGTCGCCGCGTACCAGGTGGCGTACTCGTCGCGCCACAGCGCCCGCCGGTCGTGCCCCAGTAGGACGGCGAGCAGGGTGACGAGCGCGGGGCCCGTGACGGGCAGGCTGCGCGTCAGCCGATTGTCGGCGTGCACGGATAGGCGGGTCACGCGTTGTCTCCTGTGCAGGGCGAATGCGCCGTGGGGCGCGTGAACATGAAAAGTCCTTATTGCGGCAATACACGGGCTTTGGGCCCTTATCGCTTATGTTGGGTCGTTGTGAAGCAGATTGTCAAACGCCTCCTGCCCCGACCCGCGCTGCGTGCCGCGGCGTGCCGTCTTCCGCTGCGCCAGCGGGTCCGCATCGCGAAGCTGCTGGTCGGCGGCTCAGGTAAGGGTCGAGTGCGCAGCCACGGGGTGCCCGCCGTGGCCATCCCCGGCGCCTCCCCGGCCACGGCGTGGCACGGCAACCTGCAGATCGTGCTCGGTCTGCTGGAAGACGAGGGGCTGGACTACTTCTGCGTGCCGCACATCGACCCGCGGTGCAGCGTCGTCGCGGTCGGCGTGGAGCACCGGGCCGCCGTGCTGCGGCTGCTGCGCGGTCAGCCCGCCGCGCCCGGCATGGTGGTGCGTCCCATGGACGGCAACGGCCGCCGCACCAGCCCGCAGCGGTGCCGGGTGGTGCAGGTCTACCAGGCCGTGACCAGCCCCGAGGGCAACGCGCTGCTCGACGGGGCGTACGCCTGCGAGATCGAGTTCTGGGAGACCGTGCAGGGGCCGGGCTGGGACGGCCCGCGCCTGGTCGGACCGCGACCGCACCGCGTCGGCACCGTCGTCAGCGTCGACACGCCGGTCGAGTACGTCCCCGCGCAGCGCCTGTCGCAGTTCATGCCCGCCACGGCCGAACCGCGTTTCCGCAGCCGCGCCGTCTACGCCGAGCCCGGCCCCAACGACGTGCGGTTCCCGATCGACGTCGTCTACACCTGGGTCGACGGCGACGACCCGGCCTGGCTGGCGCGCAAGTCCAACGCGATGGGCGCCGACGACTCGTTCAACGGACTGGCCACCAACGCCTCCCGCTTCACCTCGCGCGACGAGCTGCTCTACTCGATGCGCTCGCTGCACGCCTTCGCGCCCTGGGTGAACCACATCTACCTGGTCACCGACGACCAGGTGCCGTCCTGGCTGGACCTGTCCTCATCGCGGGTCACCCTGGTCACCCACCGGGAGATCTTCGGCGATGTGGGCGTGCTGCCCACGTTCAACTCGCACGCCATCGAGTCGCGGCTGCACCGGGTGCCCGGCCTGTCCGAGCACTTCCTCTACTTCAACGACGACATGATCCTGGGCCGCCCCGTGCTGCCCAGCCAGTTCTTCTTCGCCAACGGGGTGGCCAAGTTCTTCCCGTCCAGCTCGCTGGTCGACCTCAACCCGCCCGCCCCGGCCGACCACCCGGTGGACGTGGCGGCCAAGAACAACCGGCGGCTGATCCAGTCCCGGTTCGGCACGCAGGTCTACCAGAAGATGCGGCACGTGCCGTACCCGCTGCTGCGCAGTGTGCTGGAGGAGATCGAGACCGAGATGCGCGACGAGTCGCACGCGACCGCCTCGCACCAGTTCCGCGACCGCGGCGATCTGTCCATTCCCTCGTCGCTGGCGCACTACTGGGCGCACAGCACCGGACGTTCGGTGCCCGCCGGCATCGCCCACGTCTACATCGACCTGGGCCGCCTGGTCGCGCCGGTGATGCTGGCCCGGCTGGTGCGCCAGCGCAACACCGACGTGTTCTGCCTCAACGACACCAACTCGTCGGTCGCCGACCTCGACGAGCAGGCGCAGATGGTGCGGGAGTTCATGGAGGCGTACTTCCCGTTCAAGGCGCCCTGGGAGCTGACCGGCAACGTGGGCCGGATGGAGCTCACCCAGCAGCGCCGCGAGCCCGACACCGCCCAGCCCAAGGTCACCGCCTGACCGTCCACTCCGGTCCCGGGGTCCAGGCCCCGGGTCCGGGCCCAAGATCGCTCGACTTGCCGGGCAATCGGGGGAAAGAGGGTCCTTGATACGCACGAGTGCCCGGCACCTCCGATGATCTTCGGGTTGCCGGGCACCTGGCGTTCGCGGGGAGGGTCGGTCAGGAGAGGGTTACCGACTGGCCGAGGTCGATCCGGGTGTACTCGGTGTCGCCCTTCCAGTCGATCCAGCGGTCGACGCCGTTCAGGCCGCGCTCGCTGAGCATGGCGTCGTGGATGGAGTGGGCCCGCTGCGGCTTGACCGCCCGGACGAAGTCCAGCATCCCGGCCATGGTGAACCACGGGCCCGACGTCGGCACCAACAGCGTGCGGACCTGCTGCTGCGGCACGAAGAACGAGTCGCCTGGGTGGTAGACGTCGCCCGCCACGACGAACCCGACATTGGCGCAGCCCGGCAGGCCCTCGTAGATCTCGGCGTGCAGGCCGCCGACGACCTCCACCGGCAGCCCCGCCGCGGTGACCGTGTCGCCCACGGCGACCTTGACCACCGTCGCACCGCGCTCGCCGAGCTGGGACGCGATCGGGTCGGGGGCGTAGACGCGCAGGTCCGGATCGGCCGCCGCCGCGGCGGCGACGCGGTCGACGTCGATGTGGTCGGCGTGCTCGTGCGTGACGAGCACCGCGTTCGCCCCGGTCAGCGCTTCGTCCTCGCTCCACGTGCCCGGGTCGATCACCAGCACCTGGCCGTCGTGCTCGATCCGGACGCAGGCGTGGGTGTACTTGATCAGACGCATGCGGCTCACAGTAGCTCGAATGCCTGCTGCCGCTTGGCCAGTTCGCCGCGCAGCGCCTCGGCGTACGGGTGCAGCTCCGCGTCCAGCCGCAGCGCCTGCTCGGGCGTCACCACCACCGTGGCCTGCTGGAACGGGGCCGCCTTGAGCAGGTCGTGGCGCCGCCCCGGCGCCGGGTGGCTGCTGAACAGGGAGGCGTAGGTGCGGTTGGACAGCTGCAGCAGCCGCCCGGTACGCCCGGCGTGCCGTTCGCGCGCCGCGGCCAGCCCGGCCCGCCAGCGGGCCAGCGCCTCGCCCGGTTCGACCCGGCCGTCGACCACCGGCAGGATCACCGGCAGCAGCACCAACTGCTCGGTCAGCCGCTGCGCCGCAAGGCTTCCCGCGGCTCGGGCGCCACCCAGGTCGGCCAGTGCCTCGTCGCGACGGCTGACCCGCTCGGCCAGCAGGTTCATGGCGAAGTGCGCGCTGTACAGCAGCCAGCACAGCAACCCGCCGACCAGCTGCCACACGCCGATGACCAGGGCGTAGGCGCCGCGCAGGTGCAGCTCCAGGGCGTCGCGCCGGGGCGGCCGCAGGGCGCGGGCGAGCCGCCCGAACATCGTCCGCGCGGGCATGGTCAGCAGGGCCCGCCGACTGTCGCGGTGGGTGAAATGGCTCAGCTCGTGGGCCAGCAACGCCACCGTCTGCTGCGGATCCAGCGCCACCAGCAACGGGATGCCCAGCCCCAGCACCCGGCGCCCGCGCAGACCGGCGACGGCGGTCCAGGCCTCGGCCCGCTCGGTCAGCGCCACATGGTCGGGCATGGGCGCGCCGACGGCCGCGGCCGTACGCGTGATCAGCGCGAACAGTTCCGGTTGCTTGTCCGCCGACAGCGGGTACGTGTCGTGCGTGACATCCGTCAACCGGGTGACCCGGGGCCGCAGCGCGTAGGCCGCCGCGATCAGCAGCAGCCCGAGCAGGATCGGCGGAAAGAACCCACCGCTGACCGCGATCAGCCAGGCCCCCGCGGCGACCGCGGCCAGCGGGATGAGCAGCAGCAGTGCCGAGACGCCGACCAGCACCACGGTCTGCGGGCGCAGCGACTGTCGCGCCTGGACCGTGGCCAGTTCCCGGACCAGCCGGGCGTGGGAGGCGAAGCCGAGGTGGCGCTCCCGCCGGTGCAGCCACCGGAACAGCCAGATCACGCCCAGCGGCGCCGGGAAGTGGGCGAGGTTCCACTCGCACCGCTCGCACCAGGGCGCCGCGTCGTTCTCGCTGACCAGGGGGGACTGGCACGCGGGGCACAGGACGGGTGTCGCGGTGTCGGTCTTGGCGAAGGGCACGAGGCAGTTTGATCACCGCGTGCCGCGCTGTCAATGCCGGGCGGCCCAGAGCATGCCGCGCTCGGTGAGGGTACGGATCGCCGGCACGTCCAGATCGGGCAGGTGGTGCCCGACGGTGGACACGAAGATCCGCCCGGCGCCCCACTGTCGCGTCCACACTGCCGGGTGGGTCACCGGCTCGTGCCAGGGCTCGCCGTCCTCGACCGGGAAGGTGATGGTGGCCAGCACGTCGTTGAGCGGGTCGGCGAGCAGCCAGTAGCGCTCGGTGTCCAGCTCTACCCGGTCGATCCCGGCCACGATCGGGTGGTCGGCGCGCTCGGGCCGCACGGTCAGCGTGTGTTTGACGAAGTTCGACGGGTGGCAGACGAACCAGGCGCCGGTCAGCCACTGGTAGCGGCGCTCGGTGAACGCGGCGACGATGCCACCGTGCCACCCGGCCAGCCCGGTGCCCGCCCGTACGGCGTCGTCGAGGTTGCCGGCCCGCTGCGGGGTGAGTGCGTCGCCGCCGGCGGTCCAGCAGTTGACCACCAGGTCGGTGGCGTGCAGCAGGTCGCGGTCGTCGTAGACGGCCAGGTCCTCGGCGATGGTGACGGCGAAGCCCTGCTCCTTGAGGAACGGCAGGAAGCTGTCGGTGGTGCCGACAGGGTCGTGGAACTCGGCCCCGCCCCGGACGATCAACGCGCTGCGCATGCCGGACAGGGTAAGCGCTTACCTGGCGCGAGGGAAAGTGCGGTTCCGACGTTGCTTACCGGTCGGCAGGTAGAGTCGGGGCATGTCGGCGGAACCCCCCACCGCGCCCAAGGTCGGCCTACGCACCCTCTGGCCCTACCTGCGCACCCATCGCTCCTCGCTGCTGCTGGTGGCAGGCCTGTCCCTGATCACGACCCTGGGCACGCTGGCCCAGCCGGTGCTCACCCGCAACGTGATCGACGGGCTGCAGCACGGCACCCCGGTCACCGCCAGCGTCCTCGGGCTGGTCGCGCTGCTGGTGGGCGCCGCCTCGATCAACGGGCTGCGCCACTACCTGCTCCAGCGCACCGCCGAGGGCCTGGTGCTCACCGCACGCCGCCGCCTGGCCGCACACCTGCTGCGCCTGCCCATCGCCGAGTACGACAGCCGCCGCACCGGTGACCTGCTCTCCCGCGTCGGCGCCGACACCACCCTGCTGCGCGCCGTGGTCACCTCCGGCCTGTTCGAGACGGTCACCGGCGCGATCATGGTGGTCGGCGCCGCCACCGCGATGGTGGTGCTGGACCCGGTCCTGTTCGGGGTGACCCTGGTCGGCCTGGTCATCGGCCTGTCCGGCGGCATCTACTTCGCCCGCAAGGTGCGGGGCATGTCCCGGCAGGCCCAGGAGCGCATCGGCGACATGACCGCCGCCGTCGAGCGCTCGATCACCGCCGCGCGCACCATCCGGGCCAGCCGGGCCGAGGCCCGCGAGACCGCCACCGTCACCGACAGCGCCGAGCAGGCCTACCGCGCGGGCGTACGCATCGCGCGACTGCAGGCCATCGTCGAGCCCGCCATGGTGACCACGATCCAGGGCTCGTTCCTGCTGGTCCTGGGCGTCGGCGGGGCCCGCGTGGCCAACGGGACCATCACCGTCGGCGACCTGGTGGCCTTCGTGCTGTTCGTGTTCTTCCTGGTCATGCCGCTGGGGCAGGCGCTCAACGCGTACACGCAGCTGCAGGCCGGGCTCGGGGCGCTGCAGCGGATGGAGGAGGTCCTGGTCATCCCGCTGGAGAGTGAGCAGGCACCGGTCGTGCCGGAGCCGCGTCGCGCCGTCGCGGCCGATGCCCCCGCGATCGAGTTCGACCAGGTCGGCTTCGCGTACGCGGCCCAGGAGGGCACCGAACCCGCACCGGTGCTGCACGAAGTGAGCTTCCGTGCCCCGGCCGGGACCCGCACCGCGCTGGTCGGGCCGTCCGGTGCGGGCAAGTCCACCCTGCTGTCGCTGGTCGAGCGCTTCTACGAGGTCAGCTCCGGCAGCATCCGGGTCGGCGGCACCGACATCCGCGACCTGGACCACGACACCCTGCGGGCCAGACTCGGGTACGTCGAGCAGGAGTCGCCCGTGCTCGCCGGGACCCTGCGCGACAACCTGCGGCTGGCCACACCGGACGCCACCGAGGAGCAGATGCGCCAGGTGCTCGACGCGGTCAACCTCGGCGAGCTGGTCGAGCGCACCCCGCTGGGCCTGGACGCACAGGTCGGCGAGGGTGGGGTGCTGCTGTCCGGCGGCGAGCGCCAGCGCCTGGCCATCGCCCGTACGCTGCTGGCCAGGCCGCCGATCCTGCTGCTCGACGAGCCGACCAGCAACCTGGACGCGCGCAACGAGGCCGCGCTGCGCGCCGCGATCGACACCGTCGCCAGCGGTCGCACGCTGCTGATCGTGGCCCACCGCCTGTCCACGGTGGTCGACGCCGACCAGATCGTGGTGCTCGAACACGGCCGGGTGGTGGCCACCGGCCGCCACGACGAACTGCTGGAGACCAGCCCGCTCTACCGCGAGCTCGCCGCCCACCAGTTCCTGGTCGAACCCCTGGTCGAGGCCGACTGACGCACCACCTCTCGGCGATGATCCGCCGGTGCCGCTCCACCAGCTCGGCCAATTCGGCGTCGATCTGCGCCGCCTGCTCTGCGGCGAGCACCACCGCCGGGTCGGTCGGTGGCTGCGCCGCGAGCATCCGATGGCGCAGCCCGGTCGGCGGGTGCGACGCGAACGGCGACGCCTGCTCGCGCAGCGTCAGTTGGCGCAGGCGGCCCAGGCGTGACGTCCGCTCGGCGCGCGTCAGCTCGACCGACTCGCGCCATTGCGCGGCGCCACCGCCACCGCGTGCGCGGCTGCCCAGGATCGCGGGGAACACGCTGTCGCCGGTGAGCACGTCCAGCAGCGACAGCGCCGCCTCGCTGCCGCCGACTCGGGCGGACAGCGAGTCGGCGTGGTATTCGGCGCGTTGCGACTGGTGGGCGCCGAGCACGTACCAGCCCAGGTCCAGCAGCCAGCAGGCCCGAGAGCAGAGCCACAGCAGCGGCCAGGTGCACAGTTGCGCCAGCCAGGCGACGATCAGCACGAGGCCGCCACGGCCGCGGAACCCGTCGAACAGGTGGTCCGGGTCGAGTAGGTACGCCAGTCGGCCGAAGACGGTGAGCGCGGGTTGGGTGAGCAGGCTGCGGCGATTGTCGTTGTTGACGAAGTGGCCCAACTCGTGGCCGAGCAGGGCCACCCGCTCCTGCGGTCGCAGCACCAGCCACAGCGGCATGCCCAGGGTCAGCACCCGGCGTCGGGACAGGCCGACGACCCACGCGCCGGCGTTTCACTCGGATTCGAGCAGCACATGATGCGGCCGGGGTGCGCCGACCCTGTCGGCCGTCCGGTCGATCAGCGCGAACAGAGCTGGGGCGCGGTCGCGCCGGATCTCGTCGTAGGACTCGCGGACCCTGCTGACCCGACCCAGCCGGGGCCGCAGCTGCACCGCGAGCGCGAGCAGGATCAGCCCGACCATTTTCAACGGCAGCGCGCCCTGCACCAGGAACAGTGCGCCGGTCCCGGCCAGGACGAGCAGTCCGAGCATCACCAGCAGGGAGACCGCGGCCAGGACCGTACCGCTCAGGGTGCGGCCGGGGCAGCCGGGGCCCGCCGCGGCGATCTGTGCGAAATGCTCCTGGTCCAGGCGGTGGCCGAGGCGGTGGGTCCACCTGCGCTGCCAGTTCGTGAGGCGGCCGACCAGGGGGTCCGGCTCCAGCGCGTGGTGGCAGCAGGGGCAGGTCTGCGGCGGGACGCCGATGATCTCCTGGGTGAGCACCGGCGCATCCTGCCAACGCGCGATGACCAGGTCAAGACGGTATTCCGGGCGGGGGACCCGCCCGGCGACGACCGCCCTGGCCTTGCCGATGCTGTGCCGCTACGGGTACGAGCGGTAGATACACCGCGGGGGGACAACCGATGTGGGGTGTGTACAAACCCAAACGGGTGACCCCCCCACAGGGACGGCGG
>NZ_JAHRCY010000020.1:0-64166 GCF_019083965.1 Catellatospora tritici | reverse complement strand
TCCCCCGCGGGTCCCCCGCGGTGTTGTGGTCCCCCCCCCCCTCCCGGGCCCCCCCCCCGCGACAGGTACTGCTTAGGAGTCGCCGCCGGTCTCGCCGGCCGGGGCCGCGGTCACGTCGTCGATGGCGTACTTGCGGAACGCCTCGGCGGGCGCCGTGGCGGGCACCTCACCGGCGCGGGCCAGCTGCGACAGCACCGCCACCACGATCGACTCCGCGTCCACGTTGAAGTGGCGGCGCAGCGCCGAGCGGGTGTCGGACATGCCGAAGCCGTCCGTGCCGAGCGAGGTGTAGTCGCCGGGCACCCAGCGCGAGATCAGGTCCGGGACGGCCCGCATCCAGTCGGAGACGGCCACCTTCGGGCCCGGGGCGCCTTCCAGCACCCGGGTCACGTACGGCACCTTCGCGGGCTGGTCCGGGTGCAGCAGGTTGAACCGCTCCGCCTCGACCGCGTCGCGGCGCAGCTCGGTCCAGCTGGTCGCCGACCAGACGTCGGCCGACACGCCCCAGTCCTCGGCGAGCAGCTGCTGGGCCTTGATCGCCCACTGCATGCCCACGCCGGAGGCCATGATCTGCGCCTTCGGGCCCTGCGCCGGGCCGGACGAGTACCGGTACAGGCCCTTGAGCAGGCCCTGCACGTCGATGCCCTCCGGCTGGGCCGGGTGCACGTACGGCTCGTTGTACACCGTGAGGTAGTAGAAGACGTCCTCCGGCGACTCGCCGTACATGCGGCGCAGGCCGTCCTCGACGATGTGCGAGATCTCGAAGCCGAACGCCGGGTCGTACGCGACCGCGGCCGGGTTCGTCGCCGCGATCAGGTGCGAGTGGCCGTCCTCGTGCTGCAGGCCCTCACCGTTCAGGGTGGTGCGACCGGCGGTGGCGCCCAGCAGGAAGCCGCGCGTCATCTGGTCGGCCGCGGCCCACAGGCCGTCGGCGGTGCGCTGCCAGCCGAACATCGAGTAGAAGATGTAGACCGGGATCATCGGCTCGCCGTGGGTGCTGTACGAGCTGCCCACCGCGGTGAACGAGGCGATCGAGCCCGCCTCGTTGATGCCCTCGTGCAGGATCTGCCCGGCCGTCGACTCCTTGTACGACAGGAACAGCTCGCGGTCCACTGCGGTGTACTGCTGGCCGTGCGGCGAGTAGATCTTCGCCGTCGGGAACAGCGAGTCCATGCCGAAGGTGCGCGCCTCGTCCGGGATGATCGGCACCCAGCGGTGGCCGATCTGCTTGTCCTTCATCAGGTCCTTGAACAGGCGGACGAACGCCATCGTGGTGGCGATCTTCTGCTTGCCGGAGCCCTTCTTCAGGTCCGCGTACACCTTGTGCTCGGGCAGCTGCAGCGCCGTGTACTTGGTGTTGCGCGACGGCAGCGAACCGCCCAGCGCCGCCCGGCGCTCCAGCAGGTACGCCATCTCGTCGCTCTTGGCGTCCGGCTTGTAGTACGGCGGCTCGTACGGGTTGGCCTCCAGGACCGAGTCCGGGATGTCCAGGTAGAGGCGGTCGCGGAACGTCTTCAGGTCGTCCAGCGTCAGCTTCTTCATCTGGTGCGTGGCGTTGCGGCCCTCGAAGTGCGAGCCCAGCGTCCAGCCCTTGATCGTCTTGGCGAGGATCACGGTCGGCTGGCCGGTGTGCTCGGTCGCCGCCTTGTACGCCGCGTAGAGCTTGCGGTAGTCGTGCCCGCCGCGCTTGAGACCCCAGATCTCGTCGTCGGACATGTGCTCGACCATCTTGCGCGTGCGCGGGTCGCGTCCGAAGAAGTGCTCGCGCACGTACGCCCCGGACTCCGCCTTGTAGGTCTGGTAGTCACCGTCGGGCGTGGTGTTCATCAGGTTGACCAGCGCACCGTCGGTGTCGGCGGCCAGCAGCGGGTCCCACTCACGGCCCCAGACGACCTTGATGACATTCCAGCCGGCGCCCCGGAAGAACGCCTCCAGCTCCTGCATGACCTTGCCGTTGCCGCGCACCGGGCCGTCGAGCCGCTGCAGGTTGCAGTTGATCACGAAGGTGAGGTTGTCCAGCTCCTCGCGCGCGGCCAGGCCGATCGCGCCCAGGGTCTCCGGCTCGTCCATCTCGCCGTCGCCGAGGAACGACCATACTCGCTGGTCGGAGGTGTCCTTGATGTTGCGGTGGTGCAGGTAGCGGTTGAACCGCGCCTGGTAGATCGCGTTCAGGCCGCCCAGGCCCATGGACACCGTCGGGAACTCCCAGAAGTCCGGCATCAGGCGCGGGTGCGGGTACGACGGCAGGCCGCCACCCGGGTGCGACAGCTCCTGGCGGAACCCGTCGAGCTGGTGCTCGGTCAGCCGCCCCTCGAGGTAGGCGCGCCCGTACATGCCGGGGGACGCGTGCCCCTGGTAGAAGATGTGGTCGCCGCCGCCGGGGTGGTTCTTGCCGCGGAAGAAGTGGTTGAAGCCGACCTCGTACAGCGACGCCGACGAGGCGAAGGTCGAGATGTGGCCGCCGACGCCGATGCCGGGGCGCTGAGCCCGGTGCACGGTCATCGCGGCGTTCCAGCGGATGTACGCGCGCAGCCGGCGTTCGACGTTCTCGTCGCCCGGGAACCAGGGCTCGCGCTCACTGGGAATGGTGTTGATGTAGTCAGTGGTGGTCAGTGGCGGAACGCCGACCTGGCGTTCACGGGCACGCTCCAACAGCCGCAACATGACGTAGCGGGCGCGTTTGGCGCCGCGTTCGTCGATCACTCCGTCGAGCGACTCAACCCACTCCGCCGTCTCCTCGGGGTCGATATCCGGGAGCTGGCTCGGCAGGCCGTCGCTGATCACCGGGCGCTTGCGTTCGGTGGCCACAGGCGTTCCCTCGTAGTTGTAGTGATGGTCGGTCTTGCCAACAGAAGTTGTCTGTTCGCCCCATCCTGCCCCTTCGGCGGGGCATTCGTCACGCGTACCGCTGCTCGGTGCGATCCCCGACACGCCTACTGAACAGTAACTTTTGGGTCGGATGGGCGACGGCGGCACGGATACAGCGGATCTGATCGATTAGCGTGCCGCGCATGCGAAGACTCCTCGGCCTGCTCCTGTTCCTCTGGGGCGGCCTGCTCGTGGTCAACACGACCTTCCCGCTGGTAGCCGAGGTGGGCGGTGACCCCGTCACCGCGCTGTCCATCGTCGGCCGCGGCTGCTCGGCGCCGTTCGGCGCGCCACCCTTCGCGGGCATCCACCGCCACTGCGAAGCCACCTGGAGCCACGACAACCAGCGTCGGCAGGGCCGCCTGGTCGGTACCGACGTCGAGCAGCGGCTGTCCGCGAAGACCGGCGCCGGCGCGTACGTCATCCCCGGCATCGAGGACTACGCCTTCCTGCCCCCGAGCGGCGCGGCCAAGGTCGCGGGCATCGCCGCCCCGATCATCGCGCTGGTCGGGCTGAGCCTGCTGTTCGCCCGCCGCCGTCGCCACAGGCGGGGTGGCGGCCACCACGACCACGACCACCACCATGACGACGACTCCGGCGACGACTCGGACGGCGGCGACTCAGACGGAGGAGACGGCGGCGGCGACGGTGGCGGCGATGGCGGTGGCGGCGACTGACCCGCCCCCCTTTCCGCGCGAGTTGCCAGGCAATCGGGCGACCGGTCCCGCCTCGTGGGCCGAGATCGTTGGAGTTGCCTGGCAATCGTGCGTATCGGGGCGGTCCGAGTGCCCGATTGCCCGGCAACTCAGGTGGTCATGGGGTGGGTCGGCGGCTCCGGCGGATGCGGGAAGGGGGTGCGTACGGTGGTCGGCATGGACAGCATCGTGATCACCGTGCGCACCGGATCCCGCCCGAGCGTGGTGGATCTGACCGCCCAGGCGGAAACTTTCACCGCCGACCGGGGTGACGGACTTCTGCATGTCTTCGTGCCGCACGCGACCGCCGGGGTGGCGATCATCGAGACCGGTGCGGGCAGTGACGACGACCTGCTCACGGCGCTGGAGCACGTACTGCCCGCCGACGACCGCTGGCGGCACCGGCACGGGTCCGCCGGGCATGGGCGCGACCACGTGCTGCCCGCCTTCGTGGCGCCGTACGCCACCCTGCCGGTGCTCGGCGGCCGCATCATGCTGGGCACCTGGCAGTCGATCTGCCTGGTGGACACCAACGGCGACAACCCGACCCGGCAGGTCCGTTTCTCGTTTGTCGCGGGCTGACCCTGGCCCGGGTGGCGCCCGGCCGGGCGGCCGATTGACACTCCGGAAACGCTACGGCAATAATTCATCCGCACGAATGGGAGCGCTCCCATCTTGCTCGGCGTGAAAACGCAGGTGAGACCGCCTTCCGTGCCTCTTTCGATGCACCACCCGATCGCTTCATCGAAAGGAACTTCAGTGCGCAAACCCGTTCTGATCGCCATCGCGGCGGTGGCCGGGCTCGTCGCCACGAGCCTCACCGCGGCCGGCGCGTCAGCCGACCCGCCCGAGCAGATCGTCAACGGCACCTTCGACTCCGGGCACGCCCCGTGGTGGGGGACCAGCAACATCGTGCTCGACTCCAGCGGCGGCCAGCTGTGCGCCGACATCCCCGGGAACACCGTCAACCCGTGGGACGTCATCATCGGGCAGGACAACATCCCGCTGGTCGCGGGTGAGACCTACCAGTACAGCTTCAAGGCGAGCGCCACGCCGGACAAGGTCGGCAAGGCGCTCATCCAGCTGCCGGTGGATCCGTGGACCCAGTTCCTGGCCGCGAATCCGCTGATGACGGGCACTGCCACCGGCTACTCGTACACCTTCACCGCGCCCGTCTCCCTACCGAACGCGCAGGTGGCGTTTCAGATCGGTGGCAGTGCCTCCCCCTGGCGGCTCTGCCTGGACGACATCTCCCTCAAGGGCGGCGCCGCGCCCGAGGTATACCAGCCGGACACCGGCCCGCGGGTGCGGGTCAACCAGGTCGGCTACCTGACCAAGGGCCCGAAGGGCGCCACCCTGGTCACCGACGCCACCGCCGCCCTGCCGTGGCAGCTGAAGAACAGCGGCGGCACGGTCGTGGCCAGTGGCAGCACCACCCCGCGCGGCGTGGACGCCAGCTCCGGGCAGAACGTGCAGTCGATCGACTTCAGCTCGTACGCGGTGGCCGGGACCGGATACACCCTGGTCGCCGACGGTGAGACCAGCCGCCCGTTCGACCTCGGCGGCGACCTCTACGCCGGGCTGCGCGACGACGCGCTGAAGTTCTTCTACCCGCAGCGCTCCGGCATCGCCATCTCGAACGAGCTGCGCCCCGGCTACGGCCGCCCGGCCGGTCACGTCGGCGTGGCCCCGAACACCGGTGACGTCTCGGTACCTTGCCAGCCGGGCGTCTGCGACTACCGCCTGGACGTCTCCGGCGGCTGGTACGACGCGGGCGACCACGGCAAGTACGTCGTGAACGGTGGCATCTCGGTGTTCCAGCTGCTCAACGAGTTCGAGCGGGGCAAGTACGCCGCCAGCGGCCAGGCGCCGTTCACCGACGGGCAGCTCAACACGCCCGAGAGTGGCAACGGCGTGCCGGACATCCTGGACGAGGCTCGCTGGGAGATGGAGTTCCTGCTCAAGATGCAGGTGCCCGCGGGCAAGCCGCTGGCGGGCATGGCCCACCACAAGATCCACGACAGCGAGTGGACCGGCCTGCCGCTGCTGCCCGACCGCGACGACAAGCTGCGCGAGCTGCACCCGCCGTCGACGGCGGCGACGCTGAACCTGGCCGCCACGGCCGCGCAGGCCGCGCGCGTGTACGCCTCGTACGACCCCGCCTTCGCCGCGCGCAGCCTGGCCGCGGCCCGCACCGCCTACGCGGCGGCGTTGGCCCATCCGGCGATCTACGCGAGCACCGCCGACGGCACCGGCGGCGGCACGTACGACGACGTCAACGTCACCGACGAGTTCTACTGGGCGGCGGCGGAGCTGTACCTGACCACGGGCGAGAACCAGTTCCGCGACGCGGTCACCGCCTCGCCGCTGCACACGTCCGACATCTGGAGCGGCGGCGGCTTCGGCTGGCAGGGCGTGGCGGCGTTGGGCCGCATCGACCTGGCCACCCTGCCCAGCGCCCTGCCGAACCGGGCCGCCGTGCGCGCCTCGGTTGTGGCCGGTGCCGACAGGTACCTCACCGACGGGACCGCTCACCCGTACGGCGTGCCGTACGCCCCGGCGAACAACTCCTACGACTGGGGCTCCAACAGCGGGATCATCAACAACATGATCGTGCTGGCGGCCGCCTACGACATCACCGGCCAGCGCCAGTACGCCGAGGCCGTCGCCCGCGGCATGGACTACGTGCTGGGCCGCAACGCCCTGAACATGTCCTATGTCACCGGCTACGGCGAGGTGAACTCGCACAACCAGCACAGCCGGTGGTACTCCCACTCGCTCAACCCCGACCTGCCCAACCCGCCCAAGGGCACCCTGTCGGGCGGTCCGAACTCGTCCATCCAGGACCCGGTCGCGCAGCAGAAACTGACCGGCTGCACGGGCCAGTTCTGCTACATCGACTCGATCGACTCGTGGTCGACCAACGAGCTGACGATCAACTGGAACGCCCCGCTGGCCTGGATCGCCTCGTTCCTGGCCGGTCAGGGTGACGGTGCCGCCCCGGCCGCGGCCAAGTGCAAGGTGACCTACACCAAGCACGCGCAGTGGGCCGACGGCTTCAACACCCAGATCACCCTCAAGAACACCGGCACCACCTCGATCAACGGGTGGACGCTGCGCTGGTCGTTCCTGGGCGGCCAGTCGATCGACAGCAGCTGGAGCGCCGGGTTCGCCCAGTCCGGTGCGCAGGTCAGCGCGAGCAACCTGGCGTACAACAAGGTCATCGCCCCCGGCCAGTCGGTGACCTTCGGGTTCATCGGCGACCCGGCCACCGGCGCCAACCCGGACCCGGCCCTGTTCACCCTGAACGGCGCCGCCTGCTCCTGAACCATCGCTCCTCCCCTGGAAAACCGGGGCGGGGGGGGGGCGCCCCCCCCCCCCCCCCCCCCCCCCCCGCCCCTTTCCCCGCCGATCATGAACTTGTGGCACGGCTCGACGGCGTGTCGAGAGCACGGCTTCCTGATCGACTCGTCCGCCCGGCGAGCACGCCCGCGACCCTGTTGCGCCGCGAGCGCTGGTTACGTTTCGGTAGCCTCAGCTTATGAGCCTCGAATCCCTCGACGCACCGATCGTGGCCGTCACGGTCTTCCCCGACCGCGCCCGGGTCACCCGCCGTGGCACCGTGACCCTGCCCGCCGGTGAGCACCGGGTCCCCTGTGGACCGTTGCCGCTGGGCCTGCTGCGCGACTCCGTGCGGGTCTCCGGGCACGGCCCGGCCGCGGTTGCCGGGGTCAACGTGATCACCCGACGCGAAGCCGTCAGCGACGACGCCTCCGTGGCGGCGCTGGAGGCGCAGCTGCGCGAGATCGAGGCCCGGGTCGGGGAGTTGCTCGACGCCGACACCGTGGCCGTGTCCCGCGAGCGGTTCCTGGCCCGGCTGGCGATGCGCGGCGCGGGCAACCTGGCCGCGGGCGAGGTCGCCGCGGCGGCCCGGTTCGCCGACGGCCTGGACGAGCAGCTGACCGCGCTGCACCGCGACCGCCGCCTGCGCGAGCAGGAGCGCACGGAACTGCACAAGCGGCGCGAGGCCGTCGAGCGGCGGCTGATGGACCTGCGCGGCAGCGCCCGCCCCGACCGCCTGCTGGCCGAGATCCTGCTGGAGGTCGACGAGGGCGGCGGCGAGGTCGAGCTGGAGCTGACCTACCTGGTCCCGGGCGCGAGCTGGACCAGTGGGTACGACCTGCGCCTGGCCGACGACCGGCTCGCCCTGACCTGGCACGGCATGATCACCCAGCGCACCGGCGAGGACTGGCCCGAGTGCCAGCTGCGCCTGTCCACGGCCCGCCCGGCGGGCGCGCTGACCGTGCCCGAGCTCGACCCATGGTTCGTCGACGTGTTCCACCCGGCCCCGCCGCAGCTGTTCGGCATGCCGGTGGGCGGGGCGCCGATGGCCGCCGCGGCGATGCCCGCCCCGGCCCCGGGTGCGGCCCCGATGCAGGCCGTCATGCCGAAGGCGCGGGCCGCGGTGCGGGAGACCAGCGCGGCGGTGGAGGAGGGGCCGGTCGCGGCGACGTACACCCCGCTCAAGCCGGTGGCCGTGCCCGCCGACGGCACCGCGCACCGCACCCTGATCGCGAACTTCGATCTGGAGGCCAAGCTCGACCACATCACCGCCCCGGTACGCGCCCAGGAGGCGACCCTGCGGGCCACGGTGCGCAACACCTCCGGGCACACACTGCCGCCCGGCCAGGCCGCACTGTTCCACGAGGGCGACTTCGTCGGCTCGACCCGGCTGGAGCCGTGGGCGCCGCTGGAGGAGCGCGAGCTGGCGCTGGGCGTCGACGACCGGGTTCGGGTGGAGCGGGAGCTGGTGCGCCGGGCCGCGAGCAAGGCCACGCTCGGTTCGACCCGGCGCACCGACGCCGAATACAAGATCACTATCACCAACCACAGCCCGCGCCCGGTCGCGATGACCGTGCTCGACCAGCTGCCGGTCTCCCGCGACGCGCAGATCGCGGTACGTGAGCTGCACGCCAAGCCCGAGCCCGCCGAGCGCTCCGACCTGGGCGTGCTCACCTGGAAGCTGGCCCTGCAGCCCGGCACCACCGCCGAGATCCAGTTCGGCCTGCGGGTGGAGTCCGCCAAGGGCGTCGAGATCGCTGGCTGGCGCGACTGAACTGACTTGTCCGAGCCGTCGGCTCTGCGACCTTAATCGGTGCCATCCTTCGCCTTCGCTACGGATGGCACCGAGCGGTCTGCAACCGCCGACGGCTCGGTGGATGGCACCGAGCGGTCCGCGACCGGCGGCGGCTCAGTGGCAGTCGGCGCTGCCGGTGTCGGTGAACGTGGAGCCGGGCTGGGCGACGAACTTCCAGTCGTAGCCGTCCTCGTGCAGGCTCAGCTTCAGTACGCCGAAGTCCTTGGCGTCGCGGGCCTGCGAATTGGCGGCCGCGTGGTGGCCGAAGCCGTTGAGGCCGCCGCCGCCCGTACCCACGATGAACTCGGCGATGCCGTCGGCGTCGGCCTTGCCGTCGGGGTTCTGCGGCGCGAACCGCTCGTAGTTGTGGTTGTGGCCGTTGAGGACCACGTCGACGCCGTGCTTGTAGAGCACGTCCCAGAACGGCTTGACCCGCGGCTCCGAGTGGTGCTTGCTGCCCGAGGTGAAGTACGGGTGGTGGAACATCGCGACCTGGCACTTGGCGTCGCTGTCGGACAGCTCGTCGGCCAGCCACTCCAGCTGCTCGGAGTCGGCGTCGCAGTCGACGAGGTCGCAGGTGGAGTTGAGCACCAGCACCTGCCAGCCGTTCAGCTCGTACGAGTACCAGCCCTTGCCCTTCGGCCCGGCCGCCTTGCCGAAGTAGTCGTAGTACGGGTCGCCCTCGTCGGTACGGGAGTCGTGGTTGCCGATCGTGGGCCGGGTGCGGTCGCGGTGCCGCCCCCAGTACGGCTCGTAGCACTTCTGGAACTGGGCCGCGGTGCCCGCGACGTACGCGTTGTCGCCGAGGGTGAACACGGTGCCCGGAATCCTGTCGAGCAGCTTGGCCGTGATCTCGTCGCCGTCGCTGGCGCAGCTGCCGATGTCGCCGGCGCCGACGAGCACCGCCGGTACGTCGGCGTTCTTCGCGTGGTCTGGTCCCGCTGCCGCCGGTACGGCGGTGAGCGCCAGCAGTCCGGCGCCGAGCAGGGTGAACATCATCGGGGGACAAGGTTTCGCCATGGCCCGATTATCGTCAGGAACCCGACAATAAGGGTATTTCGCCAGGCCGCCACGCGTGTCCGATCCGCGATCCGACTGGTTGCCTGTCACCCTCCTGGGTCATGCTGTGCAGCGTGAGCACCTCTCATGATCTCGACGAACGGTTCCGTGGCGCGCTGACAGCCTGGTCCACCCAGCCCACCACGACCCCGGCCGCCGATCCCCATGCGACGGTGCGCGGCGACAGCGGGCTGACCGCCGCCCAGGCCCGTGAGCTGTTCGACGCCCAGGTCACCAGCCGCCACCTCGACCTCGCCGCGCGCCGCCTGCGCGCCGACGGGGCGGGCTTCTACACCATCGGCTCGGCCGGGCACGAGGGCAACGCGGCCGTCGCCGCCGCACTGCGCCCCACCGACCCGGCGCTGCTGCACTACCGCTCCGGCGCGTTCTACTGCGCCCGCGCCGGGCAGCTGCCCGAGGGCAAGGTCGACCCGATCCGCGACGTGCTGCGCGGCATCGTGGCCAGCGCCGCCGAGCCGATCGCGGGCGGGCGGCACAAGGTCTTCGGCAGCACCGAGCTGAACATCATCCCGACCACCTCGACCATCGCCTCGCACCTGCCGCGCGCGGTCGGGCTGGCCTTCGCGATCGAGCGGGCCAGGCAGGGCGGGGACGCGCTGCGGGCCGGGCGGCACGCCGCCCCCGAGCTCGACACACCGCTGCCGCCGTGGCCGCGCGACGCGATCGCGGTCTGCTCGTTCGGTGACGCCTCGGTCAACCACGCCTCCGCCACCGCCGCGTTCAACACGGCGGGCTGGTCGGACTTCACCGGGCTGCGGCTGCCGCTGCTGTTCGTGTGCGAGGACAACGGGCTGGGCATCAGCGTCCGCTCACCCGCCGGATGGGTCGGCGCCGCCCTCAAGGCCCGCCCCGGCCTGCGCTATCACCACGCCGACGGGTGCGACCTGGCGCAGACGTACGCGGTGGCCCGCTCCGCGGTCGCCTGGGTGCGCCGTCATCGCCGCCCGGCCGTGCTGCACCTGCGTACGGTCCGGCTGATGGGCCACGCGGGAGCCGACGCCGAGCTGGCCTACCGCGCCCCGGCCGAGATCGAGCACGACCTGGCACTGGACCCGCTGCTGCGCACCGCCCGGCTGCTCATCGACTCCGGCCAGGCCACCGCGCTGGAGCTGCTCAGCCGGTACGACGAGATCGGCTGGCGGGTCCAGCACGCCGCCGCCCAGGTGCGCGAGGAACCCAAGCTGGCCTCGGCCGCCGAGGTGGTCGCCCCGCTGGCGCCGCGCCGCCCGCTGCGGGTGGCCCGCAGTGTCACCCGGGCGGGGGAACGTGCCGCGGGCGCACTGCTGGCCGCTCGTGCCGACGCGTTCGGCGGCACCCCACCCGAGCGCGGCGGCGGGCAGACCCTGGCCCAGAGCATCAACGCCACCCTCACCGACCTGCTGGTGACGCACCCGCAGGCGCTGGTGTTCGGCGAGGACGTGGCCCGCAAGGGCGGCGTCTACGGGGTGACCAAGGGGCTGCGCGACCGGTTCGGCCCGGCCCGGGTGTTCGACACGCTGCTGGACGAGACGTCCATCCTCGGCCTCGGGCTGGGCGCCGGGCTGGGCGGAATGCTGCCGATCCCGGAGATCCAGTACCTGGCGTACCTGCACAATGCCGAGGACCAGCTGCGTGGCGAGGCCGCCAGCATGCGGTTCTTCTCACAGGGGGCGTATCGCAACCCGATGGTGGTCCGCATCGCCGGGCTGGCGTACCAGAAGGGCTTCGGCGGGCACTTCCACAACGACCACTCGGTGGCGGTGCTGCGCGACATCCCGGGCCTGGTCGTCGCCGCCCCCGCCCGGCCCGACGACGCCGCCGCGATGCTGCGCACCTGCGTCGCCGCGGCCGAGGTCGACGGGACCGTCAGCGTGTTCCTGGAGCCGATCGCGCTCTATCACACCCGTGACCTGCACCACGACGGCGACGGCGGCTGGGCCGCGCCGTACGTCCCGCCCGCGCGCTGGGGCGACACGCACGTGCCCGTCGGCCGCGCCCGCGGCTACAGCTTCGGGCCCACCGACGAGCTGACCATCATCACCTTCGGCAACGGCGTACGCATGTCGCTGCGGGTCGCCGCCCGGCTGGCCGAGGCGGGTCACGGCTGCCGCGTGGTGGACCTGCGCTGGCTGGCTCCGCTGCCGGTCGCCGACATCGTCCGCGAGGCCGCCGCCACCGGCCGGGTGCTGGTCGTCGACGAGACCCGCCGTACCGGAGGCGTCGCCGAGGGGGTGCTCGCGACCCTGGTCGACGCCGGGTACGTGGGCCTGGCGCGCCGTATCGCGGCCGTCGACACCTTCCTGCCGCTTGGCCCCGCCGCCGACCATGTCCTGGTCGGCGAGGACGCGATCGAGCGCGCCGCGCGGGCCCTCCTGGCGGCGTAGCGGGCCCTTTTTACGAACCCGCGCGGTGCGCCACTTGCGCTGGGGGCTAGAACTGTGTGGACTACCGGCAGTCGGCTGTGACGCCGACGACAATGGCAACAGAACGCAAAGGGCACGTGAACCCGCCGACTGGGCGGGCGTGCACGAACGGAAGAGGAGGCACGCGACAGTGAGCGCGACCGCTGGTCAGGCCGCCGAGGGCGTACGCAGCCTGGCGGACCGGTTCGGTATCGAGCCGGACATGGTGGTCATGGAGATGGGGTACGACGACGACGTCGACTTCGAGCTCCGTGACGCCCTGGCCGACGCATGCGGATCAGACCTGGTTGACGAGGACACCGACGAGGTCGTCGACGCGGTGCTGGTGTGGTACCGCGAGGACGACGGGGATCTGGTCGACCTGCTCGTCGACTCGATCGCCCCGCTCGCCGAGAGCGGCGTGGTGTGGCTGCTGACGCCCAAGTCGGGCCGGCCCGGACACGTCGAGCCGAGCGAGATCGCCGAGGCGGCACCCACCGCCGGACTTACCCAGACTTCCACCCTCAGCGCCGGCAAGGACTGGAGCGCGGCGCGGTTGGTGGCACCGAAGGCGGCGCGCGCACCCAAGCGTTGACGTCGGCCGCCGTCGTAGCGGCCTGCCCCACCCGGCAGGCCGCCAATCACGCCTGCGACCATGATCTGCGGCGCGGTCGGCGGGCGGCTCTGCCCGCGCCGGAGGCAGCAGCCGCCGAAGGTTTTTGGGGGAATCACCATGATCGAGGTCGGGACGCAGGCACCGGACTTCGTGCTCAAGGACCAGAACAACCAGGAAGTGCGGCTGTCGGACTTCCGCGGCGCCAAGAACGTGCTGCTGGTGTTCTACCCGCTCGCCTTCACCGGCATCTGCCAGGGCGAACTGTGCTCGGTCCGCGACAACATCGGCGACTTCGCCAACGACACGACCCAGGTCCTGTCGGTCAGCGTCGACTCCGTCTTCGCCCACAAGGTGTGGGCCGACCAGCAGGGTTACGACTTCCCGCTGCTGGCCGACTTCTGGCCGCACGGCGCGGTGGCCCAGGCGTACGGCGTCTTCAACGACGAGCGCGGGTTCGCCAACCGGGGCACCTTCGTGGTCGACCGCGATGGCGTCGTCCGGTACGCCGAGATGAACCTGCCCGGTGAGGCTCGCGATCAGGACGGCTGGCGCAAGGCCCTCGCCGCGCTGTGATCTCTTCCGGTGCGCCGGGGTTTCGAGATCTCGGCGCACCGTCAGGTAGGATGTCCGGGTTCCGTGCGGGCGCCTGCCCACCGGGCGCGTAGCTCAGCGGGAGAGCATCCGCCTTACAAGCGGAGGGTCGCAGGTTCGAACCCTGCCGCGCCCACTTCACGTGCCGAGTCCGGCCAGACCAAAAGGTGATCATGTCCAGCGCTCCGAAGACCACCGTCGTCGTGCCGACGTTCAACGAGCGGGATAACCTGCCCAAGCTGGTCGACCTGCTCGCGGCGCTGAAGATCCCCAACCTTGGCGTGCTGGTCGTCGACGACAATTCGCCGGACGGCACCGGCGAGGTCGCGGACAAGCTGGCCGTCGACGGACCGATCCCGGTCAGCGTGCTGCACCGCACCGAGAAGAACGGCCTCGGCCGGGCGTACGTGGCGGGCATGACGCGGGCGCTGGACGAGGGCGCCGACATCGTGATCCAGATGGATGCCGACCTGTCCCACCCGACCTCGGCCATCCCCGGCATGCTGGACAAGCTCGCCCACACCGACGCGGCCGTCGTGCTCGGCTCGCGCTACGTCCCCGGCGGCGCGCTGGCCAGCGACTGGCCCTGGCACCGCAAGGCCCTGTCGGCCTGGGCGAACTTCTACGTCAACGCGATCCTGCAGCTCAAGGTCAAGGACGCCACCGCCGGTTTCAAGGCGTGGCACGCCGACACCCTGCGCGCGATCGATGTCGCGTCGGTCCAGAGCAACGGGTATGCGTTCCAGGTGGAGATGAACTACCGCGTCGTGCGGCAGGGGATGCGCATCGCCGAGGTGCCGATCAAATTCGAGGAGCGCGCCGAGGGCGTCTCCAAGATGAGCCTGGGCGTCCAGGTGGAGTCCGCGATGGTCCCGTGGAAGCTCCGCTTCGGCAAGAAGCCGAACTGACCCACACCCGCCCCACACTCGTCGCCCGCGCCCCCGCCCCTCCCGGCGGGGGCGCTGCAGTTTCGGGGAAGGTGCGCGAATCTTGGCCCCGATTCCGGCACTTTCCCCGAAACTGCAGCATCCGGGCCGCCCGTGAGCGGCGCATCCGGACCGTCCGTGAGGGCGGGGCGCGGGGTCAGGGGGTGGTGAGGTTGGTGTGGGCGCGGCGGAGCAGCGCGTTGAACTGGGTCATCTCGGCGGGGGAGAAGTCGGCGAACATCCGCCCGACGGTACGTCCGAAGATCGGCGGCAGGTGCGGCAGCAGCGCCCGCCCGGTCGGGGTCAGCTCGATGACGACCGCCCGTCGATCCTCGGCGTGTGGGGCGCGCCGCAGCAGGCCCTTGCCCGCCAGGCGGTCGACCAGCCGGGTCATGCCCGCGGTGTCGGTGCCGAGGTCCCCGCGCAGGCTGCTCGGCGTGACCGGGCCGCCCGCGGCGTGCAGGAGCAGGGCCGCCTGCTGGGTGGTCAGGTCGTGCTGGGCGAACTGGCGGTCCAGCAGGTTGGTCAGTTCCCGGGAGACCTGGTGGAGCATGGACCCGCCGCCGAGGGCGGCGAAGTCGGGCGCGGGTTTGTCCATACCGTCGACTTTAGCTGTCGCGACTGTTGCTGTCATGCCTGTTGCTGTCATGACAGCTAATGGCCTATCGTCACCCGAATGAGCGACATCATGACCCCCGCCCGAGGAGGAAGCCCGCTGCACGTGATCATCGCCGGTGGCGGCCTCGGCGGTCTCTGCCTGGCCCAGAGCCTGCACCGTAGCGGCGTGAGCGCCGCCGTCCACGAGCGCGACGACTCCGCCCACAGCCGCGACCAGGGCTACCGGATCAGCCTCAAGGGCACCGGTGCCCAGGCGCTGCGCGCGTGCCTGCCGCCGCACCTGTACCAACTCGCCCAGGCCACCGCCATTCGCCAGGCCCGCCTGATGTCTTTCATGGACGACCAGCTGGTGCCGAGGTTCGCCAAGGACATCCCGCCCGCCACCGACGGCGGCTTCGGCGTCAACCGGCGTACGCTCCGGGAGATTCTGCTGGCCGAGCTGCCGGGGGTGCGCTTCGGCCGGGCCTGCCGCGGCTATGCCGCCACCGCCGACGGCCGGGTCGAGGCCCGGTTCGACGACGGCTCGACCGAGACCGGCGACCTGCTGGTCGGCGCCGACGGGACCGGCTCGGCGGTGCGCGCCCAGCTGCTGCCCGACGCCGGGCACGACGACCTGGGCTGGGCGCTGTATGGCCGCACCCCGCTCACCCCCGAACTGCTCGCCGCGACCCCTGACGTGCTGGTCGACAGCTTCAACCGGGTCGTGGCCGCCGACGGCAGCGCGTTCGCGGTCGCCACCTGCCGCCCGGTCACGCCGTACGCCGAGGCGGTGGCGCGGTTCGCGCCGCAGGTGCGGCTCACTCCCATCCAGGACTGCTTCTCGTGGACGATGACCGTGCACGGGCCGCTACCCAGGGGCGTGGACGCGGCCGGGCTGCACGCGTTGGCGACACGGACCGTGGCGGGCTTCCATCCGGCCGTACGCCGGATCGTGGCCGAGGCCGACGCGGCCGCGACCTTCCCGGTCGTGCTCAGCTCCGCGCGGCCGGTGGGTTTCTGGCGCGAGCCCGCGGTGACGCTGCTCGGCGACGCGGTCCACACCATGTCGCCGGGGCGCGGCGACGGCGCGAACATCGCGCTGCGCGACGCGAGTCTGCTGGGCGCGCTGCTGTCCGACGCGGCGCGCGGCGCGATGCCGCTGCTGCGGGCCAAGCAGGAGTACGAGGCGCAGATGCTGGACTACGGCTTCGCCGCCGTCGAGCAGTCCCGCACTGCTCCGTTCGCCCCGCCCCGCCCCGTCGGAGGCGGTGCCCTCGGGCTGCCGCCCTTCCTGCGCGGTCCCGCTTAGCGGCTACCAGCGGTCCGAGGTCGGCCATGCGCGCCCCTGACCGACGGGGAGCGCGCCCCTGACCGACGGGGAGGTTGTCGGGTGCTGCTAGAAAGTGCGCCATGGTCGACGGGGAAGGGCGGCGCCGAATGCGCCGTATCGTGCTGGTCGCGGCTGGTGCGGCGCTGGTGCTGGGCGCGGTACCGCCCGGACTCGCGCTGGTGGGCGCGCCGGGCTGGTGGAGCGGCGGTTCGCTCGCGGTCATGTTCGCGGCGTTCCTCGGACTGATCGTGGTCGGCAACGCCGTCAACCTGAGCGCCGTCGGCATGGCGGGCCTGGCTCATCGGCCGGCCCGGTTCACGGTCGCGGACGGGGCCTTCCTCGCCCGACCGCACGTGTCCCCGGCGTTCTCGGCCGTGAGCGTCCTGCTGGGTTGGGCCGTGATCGCGGGCGGCCTGGCCTGGCTCGTCATGACGGCCGACCGGGCGCTGTCGTCGGCGCCCGGCCTGCTGCTCGGCGCGGGGATGCTGCTGGTCATGCTGACGCTGGTGGGCTCGATCGCCGTCGCGGGGGCCTGGCAGGGGACGTGGCTTGCGCTGGAGCCGGTGGGGCTCACCATCAGGGCGGGCTGGTGGCGGCGTACGGTGCCCTGGGCGGCGCTGGCCCCGGGCGGTCCGCCGCGGGCGGTGTCGCCGATGTCCGTGCTGACGCTGGCGGTGGCGCGGCCCGAGCTGGTCGAGACCACCGGTTGGCTGCCGGGTGTCGGCACCGCGACGCGACCCCGGATCGGTCTGGCCTACGACGTCCATCCGGTGCTGTTGGCCGACGCGATCCGCTGGTACGCCGAGCACCCGGAGCACCGCGCGGCGATCGGCACGGCGGCCGAGCACGATCGGCTGCTGGCCGACCTGGGGGCTGCCCAGCCCGTGCCGCCGCCGTGGCCGCGCCCCGCGACCATCACCTGGGCCTCGTGGCTGGCCGTGGCCGGGGCGGTCTTCGGCGTGCTGTCCACCGCCGCCGAGATGGTCCTCACCGTCGTGAACGCGGACACGCTGACCGCGATCCAGTCGGCGCAGGACGCCGAGGAGGCGCGGCACACCGGCGAGCCGGTCGGACAATCCCTGCTGGGCGGGGTGGAGTTCGTCCGCCTGTGGACCCTGGGCGAGATCGCGGTCACGGTGGTGGGCCTGGTCGCGGCGCTGGCCTACGCCCGCGCGCTGCGGCGTGGTGAGTCGGCCGGGCGGACCGGGCTGCTGACCCTGTCCGGCCTGTGCCTGGCCTGGGCGCTGTGCCCGTTTCTGACCCCGCTGACGGCCCTGGCCGACGCCCGGGGTTTCGCGATCGTCCTTCCGGTACTCCTGCTGCTTGAACACGCGGTGGTCCTCAGCCTGGCCATAGTGGTGGTGGTGCTGCTGGTGGTCCCGGCTTCGGCGCGCTGGCTGGACCGTCACTGAAACATCTTTCATCCGGTCTGGCGTGCCAGCCCTTTGCCTAGACGTTGACCGGACGGCAAGCCGATTGTAACTTTGCTGAAAGATTTCAGCGAGGTTTCCATCGTGTATGGAGTGTCCCCATGAGACGACGCAGGCTCCTCCCTCTGGCGCTGTCGGCGGTCCTGGCCGCCGGAGCCGTCACCGGCGTCACCACCGCCCCCGCCGCGGCCGCCCCGTCCGGCACCAAGGACGTGATCGTCCAGCTCTTCGAATGGAACTGGCCCTCGGTCGCGGCCGAGTGCACCAACTTCCTCGGCCCGCGCGGCTACGGCTACGTGCAGGTCTCACCGCCCCAGGAGCACGCGACCGGCCAGCAGTGGTGGGTGGCGTACCAGCCGGTCAGCTACAAGATCGAGTCACGCAAGGGCACCCGGGCCCAGTTCCAGTCGATGGTCACCACCTGCCACAACGCGGGCGTCAAGGTGATCGTCGACGCCGTGATCAACCACATGACCGGCGTCGGCTCGGGCACCGGCTGGGCAGGCTCGACCTACACCTCGTACACGTATCCCGGGATCTACCAGACGCAGGACTTCCACCACTGCGGGCGCAACGGCAACGACGACATCGTCAACTACAACGACCGGTACGAGGTGCAGAACTGCGAGCTGGCCAACCTGGCCGACCTCAAGACCGAGAGTGACTACGTCCGCACGAAGATCGCCGGATACCTCAACGACCTGCTCACCCTGGGCGTGGACGGGTTCCGGCTGGACGCCAGCAAGCACATGCCCGCCGCCGACATCGCCGCCATCAAGGCCAAGCTGTCGCGCAGCGCGTACATCGTGCAGGAGGTCATCTTCGGGGCCGGTGAGCCGATCCTGCCGACGGAGTACACCGGCAACGGCGACGTGCACGAGTTCCGGTACGGCAAGGACCTGGGTCGGGTGTTCCGGTACGAGAAGCTGGCGTACCTGAACAACTTCGGCGAGCCGTGGGGCTACCTGACCACGAGCAAGGCGGTCGTGTTCACCGACAACCACGACACCCAGCGCGACGGCGGCGACATCCTCACCTACAAGGACAACGGAATCTACGCGCTGGCCAACGCGTTCATGCTGGCCTGGCCGTACGGCTCGCCCGCGGTGATGAGCAGCTACGAGTTCAGCAACCGTGACCAGGGTCCGCCGTCGAACTCGGCGGGCAAGACCAACAACTCCACCTGCTACACCGGCGGCTGGCGTTGTGAGCACCGCTGGCAGGTCATCGCCAACATGGTCGCCTTCCACAACACGGTCAAGGGCACCACCGTCGTCAACTGGTACGACAACGGCAACAACCACATCGCGTTCGGCCGTAACGGCAAGGGCTACCTGACCATCAACGACGAGGACAGCGCGGTCAACGGGCGGTCGTACCACACGAACGTGCCCGCCGGGCGCTACTGCGACGTCATCCACGGCGACTACACCGGCAGCTCCTGCACCGGCCCGGTGATCACGGTCGACGCCAACGGCTGGTTCGTCGCCAACGTCGCGGCGCACGACGCGATCGCGATCCACGTCGGCGCGAAGATCGGATAGTACGCCCGCTACCGGTATGAACCACGCGCCCCGGCTCTCCCCGGCCGGGGCGCGTGGCACCCTGGGGTGATGAGTGCCGTCAGCACGGACCCGGCCACCGCCGAGACCCGCGCCGCCGCCGAGACCTGCGCCGTGGACGAGACCTGCGACGTGGGCCTGTTCGGGCCGGACTCGGTCACCTGGCGCGTGCACGCCGAGCCGATCCTGTACGTCGCGGGCGTCCGCTCCCTGTTCCTGCAGGCGCTGCACCCGCGCGCCATCGCCGGGGTGGTGCAGAACTCGAACTACAAGACAGACCCGTGGGGCCGCCTGATCCGCACCGCCGAGTACGTCGGCACCGTGATCTTCGGGACCACAGCGCAGGCCAAGGCGGCCGGGCGGCGGGTGCGCGGGCTGCACGCGCGGATGCGGGCGGTCGATCGGCGGACCGGCGAGCAGTTCCGCATCGACGAGCCGGAGCTGCTGCGCTGGGTGCACGTGACCGAGGTGGAGTCGTTCGTCGGTACCGCCCGCCGGGCCGGGCTGGAGCTGACCGACGCCGAGGTGGACCGTTACTTCACCGAGCAGCGGGCGGCGGCCGCGCTGATCGGGCTCGACCCCGAGACCGTGCCCGGCACCGCCGCCGAGGTGGCCGCCTACTACCGGTCCATGCGCCCGGCCCTGAAGATGACCAGGGAATGCGCCGACACGCTGCGCTTCCTGATGGCCCCGCCGCTGCCCTGGCACCTGGGCCTGACCCCGGCCCGCCTGCTGTACACGGGCGTGGCCGCCACCGCGTTCGCCCTGCAGCCGCCCTGGGCTCGCCGCATCTACGGCAGCATCGCCCTGCCCACCACGGACGTCTCCGCCTCGATCTCGGTCCGCGCGCTGCGCCTTGCGGCGAAGGCCCTGCCGGAGCGGCTACTGCGCGGCCCGATCTACCGTGACGCGCTGCGGCGGGCCGCTGTGGCGGCGACGTCGGCCACCTGACCCGCCCCCGTCCGCACCAGCCGCCCGCAACCGCCTGCGGTGGCGTTGGAGAAGGGGCCCTTCCTTACCTCAGGTCCAGGCGGGGGAGGGGGATTGGGACTGTTGGGCTTCGGGGGAGACGCGGGGGTCGGTCGCGTTGAACGCCTCCCACCAGCGCACTCCGGCGGCGATGAAGGCGGTCAGCGGGACGGCTGAGCCGTCGGCGCGTTCGACCTCCAGGCGTTCGAACCGGATGTCGCCCTCGATGCAGTAGCCGATGTCGCCGCCCGGCTCGGCCCGGCCGCACTCGCAGAACCAGTACAGGGTGTGTGTGTCGGGACCCTCGGCGGGGCCGTTGGGCGAGGTGAGCGAGAAGCTGACCTCTTCGGGCCAGTCCTGGGTCAGCTGCGGGTCGTCGACGAAGGTCCAGCCGTACATCGGGTTCGACCAGCCGACCGAGGCCAGGAACCGGTCCGCGTCGTCGGCGTCGGCCAGCGTGATCGCGCGGCCGTAGTCGCGGCTGTTGCTGCGGTCGGTGCGCAGCAGCACGCGCAGCTGCGAGACGCCGGTGAAGATCAGGGCCCGCCGGGTGTCGGGGTCGGCCGGGCCCTCCTCGGGCAGCGCCAGCACGTGCAGCAGCAACCGCACCGTGCGGCCGGGCCAGTAGACGCGCAGCCCGACCACGTCGGCCTCGTTCAGCGCGGTGTTGAGGCCCGCCACGACGGATCGATCCTGGAGCATGGCCACATCATCGCGCGACAGTGACGTTCGCGCATGGACCGATCGACCCGATCGACAGTACACCTGGCCGAACGGCGGGTAACGGTGGGGCGAGCGGGCCTCTCGCCGCAGCGCCGATCTAGCCCTAAGGTGTCGACATGCGAGTTAGGGGATACGCGCCTGCCACGCCGTGCTGGGCGGAGTACGCCGCAGCCGACGTCGCCGGGGCGACGGCGTTCTACGCGGCCATGTTCGGGTGGGAGCCGGGGGAGGTGTTCTCGCTGGACGGTCGGGCCGTGGCGGGGATCAGACCGGGCGCGCCCGGACGGCCCTCCGCCTGGCTCGAGTACATCTGCGTGCAGAGCGTGGACGACGCGGTGGAGACGGTGGCGGAGGCCGGTGGCACCGTGCTGATGCCGCCCACCGACCGGGGCGCGCGCGGCCGGACAGCGCTGTGCGCCGACGCCGAGGGCGCCGTGTTCGGGCTCTGGCAGAAGGGCACCTTCGCCGGTGCCGAGCTGAACAACGAGCCGGACACCCAGTGCTGGACCGAGGTGGTCGCGCGCGACGAGGCCGCCGCGGTGTCGTTCTACGGCAAGGCTTTCGGCTGGTACGAGCGCAAGGGCGAGATCGTCGAGGGGGTTCCGTACATCGAGTGGCTGGTGGAGAGCCGGACCGTCGGCGGCCTGTCGGTCATGGACTCCCGCTACCCGATGGACGCGCCCGCGCACTGGCGGGTCACCTTCGAGGTCAGCGACTGTGCTCGGGCCGTGGCCCGCTGCCAGGAGCTGGGCGGTCGGGTGCTGACCGGTCCGCTGGAGATGCCGGTGGGCAACTACGCGATGCTCAGCGACCCGCACGGTGCCATGTTCGCGATCATCGAGCTGTCCGAGCTCGTCCTGGAGACGCTGGGCCGGTGATGGGCGACCGGCTGCGGGGGCTGTGGGACTTCGCCGATCTCGACACGACGTGGCAGCGGTTGTCGGCCCGGCTCGAAGCCGAGCCGGGCGACACCGGCCGGGCCGAGGTGCTGACGCAGCTCGCGCGGGTGCACGGGCTGCGTGGCGACTTCGCCGCCGGGGACGAGCTGGTCGACCGGGCCGAGGAGCTGGCCGGGTCGGTGCCGGTGGTGCGGGCCAGGGCACGACTGGAGCGCGGACGGCTGCGGCGCAGCGGCGGTGACGCCGCCGCGGCGCTGCCGCTGTTCACCGAGGCGTACGAGCTGGCCCGCGCCGACACCGACTCCTCGGCCGAGTTCGTGGCGGTCGACGCCGCGCACATGGTGGCGCTGGTGCAGCCCGCCGCCGCCGACCGGCGGGCGTGGACCGAGACGGCGCTGGCCCAGGCCCGCGCGTCGGCCGACCCCGAGGTGCGCCGCTGGCAGGGTTCGCTGCTCAACAACCTGGGCTGGGACCTGCTGGAGGCGGACGAGCTCGAACCGGCGCTGGACGCGTTCCGGCAGGCGCTGGCGGTGCGCCAGGCCTACCCGGACCAGCCCGCCCTGGTCCCGATCGCCCGCTACGCCGTGGCCAAGGCGCTGCGGCTGCTCGGCCGCCCCGCCGAGGCGCTGCCGGAACTGGAACTGGCCGTCACCGAGGCGGCGTCCCCGGACGGCTGGCTGTTCGAGGAGCTGGCTCTGTCGTACGCCCAGGCCGGACGCCCAGCCGACGCGGCCGCACCGGCCCGCACGGCCCTGGACCTGCTACCCGGCTGCGACCCCGCCTTCGCCACCGACCCCACCCGCACCGCCGCCCTCACCCTCCTGTCCCAGAGCTGAGGAAGGGCCCTTCATCGGCTCGCGTCAGCGAGACGAGCAGAAACGATAGTCGCCTCGCGTGGCGGAAGGGCCCCTTCTTGACGCGGCGTCTCAGGCGTCGGTGCGCAGGCGGGTGCGCAGGGCGGCGATCTCCGCCTCGGTCAGGCCGGCGCCGGTCAGGTAGCCCTCGATCGAGCCGTGGCACTGCCGCAGCTCGGTCAGGAACAGCAGCATCGCCTCGGCCGGGGTGCTGGCCAGGTACGGCTCCAGCGGCGGTTTGCCCGGCCGGTGCCGCTCGCGCCAGGCCAGGAACCGGGCCGTGCCGTGTTCGGTGCGGTGGTAGTCGGCGGCGATGTCCGCGTCGGCCACCCCGCACAGCGCCAACACCAGCGCCACCACCACGCCGGTGCGGTCGCGCCCGCCCCAGCAGTGCACCACCGCCGGGCCGCAGTCGGGGTCGGCGAGGATCCGCACCGCCGCCACGATGTCTTCGGCGGCGTGCACCGCCGCCTCGTGATAGCGCTCGGTCAGGAACGCGGCCACCCCGTCGGCCGAGGAGAAGTCCTCGTGCCGCCACATCGGATTGTTCAGCGGCACGTTGTGCCAGCGCTCGCAGGCCCACTGCGGCGCCCGGCCGTAGCGGTCCAGCTCCACCTGCTTGCGCAGGTCGATGACGGTACGGACACCCAGCGCCGCGTACGCCTCCCGGTCGGACTCGGCCAGGTCGCACAGCGCGTCGGAGCGGTACAGCAACCCCGCCGGCACCATCGCGCCGTCGCTGGTGGCGACCCCGCCCGCGTCGCGGAAGTTGAAGACCGTGCCCGCGAAGTCCAGCATCTCGGCGCTCACCGCAGCAGTAGCCGTTCGCGCAGCATGCCGATCCGCTCCGGCTGCAGCCCGGAGCCGACCAGATACTCCTGCACCGATCCGTACCGCTGCCGCAGCTCGCGCAGCGTGAGCAGCATCGCCTCGGCCGGTGTCTGCTGGTAGACCACCGGGGTCGGCACATTCGCCTGGTCCGGATGGGCCTGGATGAACCAGCGGGTGAACGCCGCCTCGCTACGCCCGGTGAGCGCGTAGTCCAGGGCGATCTCCTCGTCGGGGACGCCGAGCAGGTCCAGCGTCAGCGCGACGATCAGGCCGGTGCGGTCCTTGCCCGCCAGACAGTGCACCACGGTGGGGCCGTTGTCCGGGTCGGTGAGCATCCCGATCACCCGGGCGATGTCGGCCCGGCCGTGGTGGGCCAGCTCGAGGTAGCGTTCGGCCAGCCAGCGGGCCACCCCGGTCTCGGCGGTGTAGGTGCTGTGGTCCCAGAGCGGGTGCTCGAGGTGGTTGTGCCGCCACACCACCCCGGTCCACTCCGGCACCCGCCCGTACGAGGCGACCTCGGTGGGGCGGCGCAGGTCGATCACGGTGCGGATACGCAGCGCCCCGAACGAATCGCGGTCGGCCTCCACCAGGCGGCTCAGGTTGTCCGACCGGAACACGGTGCCCGGCCGGACCACGGCCCCGCCGGCGGCGGGAAGCCCGCCCAGGTCACGGAAGTTGAAGACGGCGGTGAACGTGATGCTGCGGTCGGGCGTGATCGTCACGCCCCTACCGTAGTGTCCGAGCGGGTCCCGCTCCACCGCCGCCCGCCTCGACGCGTCGTCCCGTCAGCCGAGCTGGACGGACCGCTTGGCCAGCCCCATCCAGAACCCGTCGATGACGCTGCGCTGTCGGTCCAGGTCGGACTCGCCCGCGCCCAGGGTGACGAACAGTGGCGCGAAGTGCTCAGTGCGCGGGTGCGCCATCCGGCCCGACGGCGCGGCGTGCAGGAAGTCGAGCAGGCCGTCGACGTCACGGGCGGCCAGTGCCTGGGCGCCCCAGTCGTCGAACTCCGCCGACCAGCCCTGCACGGGGGCGTCGGCGCCGAGGAACGCGTACGGCATCGCGGCGCGCAGGTTGTGCGTGAAGAAGCCGGAGCCCACGATGAGCACACCCTCGTCGCGCAGCGGCGCCAGCCGTCGCCCGATCTCCAACAGCGCGCGCGGGTCCAGCGTCGGCATGGAGATCTGCAGCACCGGGATGCCGGCGTCGGGGTACATCTCCTTGAGCGGCACGTACGCGCCGTGGTCGAGGCCGCGGTCGGGCACGTCGACGACGGGGCGGCCGGGGCCGCGCAGCAGCCCGCGGACCTTCTCGGCCAGCTCGGGTGCGCCCGGGGCCGGGTAGGTGACCTCGTAGTACCGGCGCTCGAAGCCGCCGAAGTCGTACACCAGCGGGACGGTCTCGGTCGCGCCCAGCGCCAGCGGGGCGTTCTCCCAGTGCGCGGAGACCATGAGGATCGCGGTGGGGCGGGGCAGGTCGGCGGACCAGTCCGCCAGCTGGCGGGTCCACAGCAGGTCGTCGGCCAGCGGCGGGGCGCCGTGGCTGAGGTAGAG
Source organism: Catellatospora tritici (assembly GCF_019083965.1). Lineage (GTDB taxonomy): Bacteria > Actinomycetota > Actinomycetes > Mycobacteriales > Micromonosporaceae > Catellatospora > Catellatospora tritici. The sequence continues at coordinate 39,124 of NZ_JAHRCY010000020.1, read as the reverse complement.
AGCGGGCATGCGGGTCGTCACGCCAACCAGAGTACTTGAGCGTTCAACTATTTGCCCCCACTGTGGCCCGAGAGTAAGGAAGGGCACCTTCTTATCGCTTTCCGTAGGGGAAGGGCCCCTTCTTAACACCCCTTCCGCCGGCGAGCGGTGGCGTGGGAAGGGCCGGTGGCGGCGGATGTCAAGAAGGGCCCCTTCTACATCGCAAAGCGATAAGAAGGGGCCCTCCCTTGCCTCAGGCGAGGGCGGACTCGGCGTCGAGGGTTACTGCGGCGGCGTGGATGACGGACGCGATGCGCAGGGCCTCGTGCACGGCCTCGCGGCCGACACCGGTGCCGATCAGGGTCTTCTCGTGCGACTCCAGGCAGACGCCGCAGCCGGTGATGGCCGAGACGGCCAGGCTCCACAGCTCGAAGTCGGCCTTGTCGACGCCCGGGTTGCCGATGATCTGCATGCGCAGGCGGGCCGGGAGCGTCTGGTACGCCTCGTCGCCGATCAGGTGCTTGGACCGGTAGTAGACGTTGTTCATCGCCATGATCGACGCCGCGCCCTTGGCCGCCTCGACCGCCTCGGGCTTGAGGTGGTCGGCGGCCTCGGCCGCGATCTCGCGCAGCACGGTCGCGTTGCGCGCGGCCACCGCGCAGGCCAGCGCGGTGCCCCACAGCTGCTGCTCGGTCAGCGGCGAGGTGCCCAGCACGCTGCCGAGGTTGAGCTTGGTGTCGCGGGCGTACGCGGGCAGCGCCGCCTTGATCGCCTCGAGGCCCATCAGGCGGCCAGCAGCGCGGCGGCGTCCAGGGTCTGGCCGCCCTTGTTCCAGTTGCACGGGCACAGCTCGTCGGTCTGCAGGGCGTCGAGCACCCGCAGCACCTCGGCCACGTTGCGGCCGACCGAGCCCGCGGTCACCATCACGAACTGGATCTCGTTGTTCGGGTCGACGATGAAGGTCGCGCGCTGTGCCACGCCGTCCTCGCCCAGCACGCCCGCGGCGGCCGACAGCTCGCGCTTGACGTCGGCCAGCATCGGGAACGGCAGCTCGCGCAGGTCGGGGTGGTTCTTGCGCCAGGCGTGGTGCACGAACTCGTTGTCGACCGACCAGCCCAGCACCTGGGCGTCGCGGTCGGCGAACTCGCCGTTCAGGCGGCCGAACTCGGCGATCTCGGTCGGACAGACGAAGGTGAAGTCCTTGGGCCAGCTGAACAGGACCCGCCACTTGCCCTCGTAGGTCTTGTGGGTGATCGTCTCAAACGCCTTGTCCGCGTCCAGCGAGACGCAGGCGGTGAGTTCGTAGGCCGGGAAGTGGTCGCCGACGGTGAGCACGCAGAATCCTCCGTACATGGTGCTTTCTTGAGCAGTTCAAGATTAGACACGGGGTCATGACCTGCGGATTGCGTGATCGTGACATTGTGGCACCTGCCACAGGGCCTGTGGCCTGCCGTATCCCGCCGAATCGCGCCACGTTGTCCCGGAATACGGGAGCTTGCTGGCCTGAGCGTCGTAAAAGTGGGACGCTACCGAGCGTGATCCACCTCGCACTGATTATTCGCAGCCAGCGCGCCGGCACCGCCTGAACTCTCAGGCCCCTCGCCGACGCGCAGACCTCCCGCGACCGCGGGGGGTCTTTTGTTTTGCAGGTCTTGTTTTGCGGCGTCTTTGTTTTGCGCGTCTTTCTGGCGTACCGGAACGGCGCCCGGCATCAAGGTCCATCCACAGCAGCATGCGGCTCAGGAGGAGCGACATCATGCAGATCTTCGACACCACGCTGCGCGACGGGGCACAGCGCGAGGGGATCACGTACTCGGTAGCCGACAAGCTCGCGGTGGCGCGGCTGCTCGATCAGTTCGGCGTCGGCTTCATCGAGGGCGGCTGGCCCGGTGCCGTGCCCAAGGACACCGAGTTCTTCGCCCGTGCCCAGACCGAGTTGCAGCTCAAACACGCCGTGCTGGTCGCGTTCGGCTCGACCCGCAAGGCCGGTGTCCCGGTCGCCGCGGACCAGCAGATCGCGGGCCTGCTCGCGGCGGGCACCCCGGCGGTGTGCCTGGTCGCCAAGTCCGACCGGCGGCACGTGGAACGGGCGCTACGCACCACGCCGGAGGAGAACCTGGCCATGGTCCGCGACAGCGTGACCCACCTGCGCGAGCAGGGTCGCCGCGTCTTCGTCGACTGCGAGCACTTCTTCGACGGCTTCCGGTTCGACCCCGACTACACCGCCTCGGTCGTGCGCGCCGCCCTGGACGCCGGGGCCGAGCGGGTGGTGCTGTGCGACACCAACGGCGGCATGCTGCCCTCGCAGGTCAGCCGGGCCATCGAGGCGCTGTGCGGGCGCCTGGGCATCGAGCCCGAGGTGCTCGGCATGCACGCCCAGAACGACACCGCCTGCGCCGTCGCCAACACCATCGCCGCGGTGGAGGCGGGCGTACGGCACGTGCAGGGCACCGCGAACGGCTACGGCGAGCGCCCCGGCAACGCCGACCTGTTCGCGATCGTGGCGAACCTGCAACTGAAGCTTGGCATGACCGTCCTACCGGAGGGCTGCCTGGAACAGATGGCGCACGTTTCGCACGCCATCGCCGAGATCGCCAACATCGCACCCGACACCCACCAGGCCTACGTCGGGTCCGCCGCCTTCGCCCACAAGGCAGGGCTGCACGCGAGTGCGATCAAAGTCGACCCCGCGCTCTACAACCATGTGGATCCCGCGGTCGTCGGCAACAACATGGCGATCCTCGTCACCGAGATGGCCGGCCGGGCCAGCATCGAGCTCAAGAGCCGCGAGCTCGGGCTGGACCTGGCCGCCCATCCGGACACCCTGTCCAAGGTCACCAACCGGGTGAAGGAGCTGGAGGCGGCGGGCTGGTCGTTCGAGGCGGCCGACGCGTCGTTCGAGCTGCTGGTGCGCGAGTCGCTGGGGGAGCAGACGACCCCGTTCACGCTGGAGTCGTACCGCGTGATCGTGGAGCATCGCGAGGACGGGGCGGTGGTCAGCGAGGCGACCGTGAAGCTGCGCGTGCGCGGCGAGCGGGTGATCGCCACCGCCGAGGGCAACGGCCCGGTCAACGCGCTGGACCAGGCGCTGCGCCAGTCGCTGTCGCGGCACTACCCGCAGCTGGCCGGGTTGGAACTGGCCGACTACAAGGTGCGCATCCTGGCCGGGTCGCACGGCACGGACGCGGTGACCCGGGTGCTGGTCGAGACGGTCGACGCCGACGGTCGGGACTGGACCACGGTCGGCGTGCACGAGAACGTGGTCGAGGCGAGCTGGCGGGCGCTGGTCGACGCGCTGGCCTACGGCGTGACCGCCGCGGGCGGTGACCGCCGGGTGCGCTCCGGGCACTGAGCGTGCAGGTTTACTTCATGAACACATCAGTTCATGTAAAGTATTGACATCGACGTACGTGGTTGGCATGGTTTCGCCATGCCCCCTCGTACCCTCAGAAAAGCCCTTATCCGGGCACTGACCGTGATCGTGATGGCGGCCGTCGGCTCGACGGCCGCCGTCATCGTCGGCGGCACCCCCGCCTTCGCCGACGGCTGCTACACCTGGACCCGCAACCTGTCCACCGGCACCTCCGGCGAGGACGTGCGCCAGCTGCAGATCCGTGTCGCGGGCTACCCCGGCTACGGCGGCTTCATGACCATCGACGGAGTGTTCGGCCAGCAGACCCACGACGCGGTGGTCCGGTTCCAGTCCGCGTACGGCCTGGGCGCCGACGGCATCGCCGGACCGCAGACGTACAACAAGATCTACTCGCTGCAGGACGACGACTGCACCCCGATCCACTTCGCCTACTCCGAGCTCAACACCTGCAACACCACCTGGGCCGGCGGCAACGTCTCGGCAGCCACCGCCAAGTCCAACGCGCTCAAGGTGATGTGGCGCCTGGAGGCGCTGCGGCATGCCCTCGGCGACCAGCCGATCCGGGTCACATCCGGCTTCCGCAGCCAGGCCTGCAACGCCGCGGTCGGTGGCGCCTCCGACAGCCAGCACCTGTACGGCAACAGCGCCGACCTCGGCGCGGGGGCGCACTCGCTGTGCACCATGGCCAAGCAGGCCCGCTACCACGGCTTCAACGGCATCCTCGGCCCCGGCTACCCGGACCACAGCGACCACGTCCACGTCGACATCCGCGCCAGCCGCTTCTGGTCGGCCTCGCAGTGCTTCTGACCTGCGCCCCCGCCTGACCGGCACCGCGTGACCCCGGTCGTCCGGCAGCAGATCCGCTGCCGGACGACCGCCACCTCCGCCCGGACGACACCGCCCGGCCAGGTGACACCGCCCGGCCGGATCCGCCGGATCGGCCGAAGTCGAACCCGTGGGGCGCGGCGCTACGCTGCGTGCCACGGGCTCCTCTCCTCGGCCCGGGACGGAGGCGCATCCCATGCGAGACAACCCATACCGGGCACCGGACGACCCGTCGACCTCGGCCGTGGCGGTCCTGCCCGACGCGCCACCCGCGCCGCCGATCAATCCGTTCCAGGCGCGGGCGCGGCGGATGTGGCGCGGTGCCGGACTCGCCGCGCTGGGCCACCTGGCCACCATCCTGGCGGCGGTGGTGGCCGCGCTGGCCTTCGGCCGACCCGCCCCGGGCGACTACGACACCGACCTGGAGTCCATGTACGCCGCCGGGGGCCTGCTCAGTCAGGGACTGCTGGCCGTGGCGGCACTGACCTACGGCATCGTGCGCATCGTCCGGCGGGACAGCGGCCTCGGCGTCGGCGTGCTCGTCGGCTGGGGCGTCGGCCTGATGGTCACGCCCATCCCGGCATTCGTGGTGCTCATCGCGCTGACCCGGTAACGCCGCCGGATCCGCCGCGAACCTCGCCGAACCCGCCCCACCGTCCCGGCCCCGGCCTGTTAGCCTCCTCGCCCAGAGCGTGATCAGGAGGTGTGGCGATGGCCGCTCAGGAACCGCCCTGCCCAGGGTGTTTCGCCTGCTGCCCCGGCGGGCTGTGCTGCGGCGGTGGCGGCGAGGACATCGAGGCCTGGCTGCACCTGCCGGAGGTGGTGTTCCGTGCCGTGGCCGGGCTGTTCACCTCGACACCGGTGCCGGGCGGTGGCCGGTCCGGCCTCGCCACGCGGCTGGCCGAGAACCTGATCCGCGAATACCAGCGGCGGATCTCCGCGCGCACCGCTGCGCGTTGCCGGTTCAGCCCGAGTTGCAGCAGCTACGGGCTGGAGGCGGTGCGCCGCCACGGGGCCTGGACCGGCGTCCGCATGATCTGGCAGCGCCTGCTGCGCTGCCGTACCGCGGTGCCGGTCGGCACCGCCGACCCGGTCCCGGCGGCCGCCTGAGCCGCCGGGGTGGCCGAGGTCAGGCCGCCGCCGGAGCGACCGTCAAGGTGCCCGCGTCGACGTCGAGCACGGCCCGGGTGCCCAGCGGCACGGCGGTGTGTTGGGCGCCGTGGCCGATCGGCAGGCCGCCGAGCAGGGGCAGGCCCAGGTCGGTCAGGCGTTCGGCGAGCACGTCGGCGACGGTGACCGGCCAGCCGTCGGCGCAGTCGGTGAACTGCCCAACCGCGATCCCGGCGACCCCGGCGAGCACGCCGCTGCGGCGCAGCTGGGTCAACATCCGGTCGACCCGGTACGGGAACTCGCTCACGTCCTCCACCAGCAGGATCGCCCCGGTCAGGTCCGGCAGGTGCGGCGTGCCCAGGGTGCTGGCCAGCAGCGACAGGTTGCCGCCGAGCAGCACGCCCTCGGCCCGCCCGGAGGTGCGCACCGGGTGGGTGTCCTCGGCCGGGTCGGCCTCGATCACCACCGGTTCGCCGGTCATCAGCGCGTGCCGGGCACCCAGTGCCGTCAGCGAGTCGGCACCCTTGTCGAACTGGGCCGCGACCGGCCCGTGCACCGTGGCCAGCCGGGCGCCCTGCCACAGCGCCAGGTGCAGCGCGGTGATGTCGGAGAAGCCCATCACCAGCTTCGGGTCGCGGTGGACCGCGTCGAGGTCGAGGCCGTCGATGATGCGTTGGGCGCCGTAGCCGCCGCGCGTGCACAGCACCGCCCGCATCCGGTGGTCGGACAGGGCCGCGTTGAGGTCGTCGAGGCGCTGCTCGTCGGTGCCGCCGAAGAAGCCGTGCCGGGCCAGCACGTGCGGGTACACATGTGGGCGCAGCCCCCAGCCGGTCAGCACGGACACGGCCGCCTCCACCCGCTCGGCGGGCACCGGCCCCGACGGGGACACCAGCGCGACGGTGTCGCCGGGCCGCAGCCGGTCCGGGTGCAGCGTAGGGGTGGTGGGGGCTGGGGCGGCCGCTTCGGTCATGGCCGCAGAGCCTAGCGCCGCGCACAGAACCTTCACAAAGCCCGCCCCCGCGCCGGGCCGACGATCATTAGAGTCCGAGCGCATGCGGAGCTTTCTACGGTTCACCGTACGGTCCGTGCTGCCGTGGCTGCTGGTGCTGCCCGGCGCGGTATGGGCGCTGCTGCGTCTGACCGGCTCGGATGAGTGGTACCCGATGACGCAGCTGATCGCGTTCACCCCGTACGTCGCGCTCGGGGCGCTGGTGCCCCTGGTCGGGCTGCTGGTGTGGCGGCGCTGGGCGGCCGCGGCCGCGGCCGGGCTGGTGGCGGTGCTGCTGGCGGCGGTGGTGCTGCCGCGGATGACCGCCGACGGCGACCCGCTGGCCGGGGCGAAGGGCCCGGAGTTGCGCGTGCTGACCGCCAACGTGCTCGCCGGTTCGGCCAGCTCGGCCGGGCTGGCGGCGCTGGTGCGCGAGCAGCGGGTGGATGTGCTCGCGATCCAGGAGATGACGCCGACGTTCGTGGCGGAGCTGGAGGCGGCCGGGCTGCGCGAGACGCTGCCGTACTGGGTGACCTATCCGGACCCGAATGTGGGCGGCTCCGGGCTGTTCGCACGGTATCCGCTGCGTGATGCCGGGATGCGGCTGAACCCGTGGCACTTCGGGCAGGCCAAGGCGGTGCTGACCATGCCGGACGGGCAGCAGGTGGCGCTGGAGTCGATGCACCCGACCGCGCCGTCCACCGAGGTGGCGGTGCCGCCGTGGCGGGACAGCTACGCCGACCAGCAACCGGCCACCCCGGACGGTCCGCTGCGGGTGCTGCTGGGCGACTTCAACGCCACACTGGACCACCACTTCATCCGGGACCTGATCGACTCCGGTTACCGCGACGCGGCGGATGTGACCGGGCACGGGCTGATCGGCACGTGGGGGCCGTACGACGGGGATCGGATCCCGCCGGTGGTGCTGGACCGGGTGCTGGCCGACCGGCGGGTGGGCGTGCGCGACTACCGCGTGCTGTCGCTGCGGGGCAGTGACCACCGCCCGGTCCTCGTGGAACTGGTGCTTCCCTAGCCGGCCCTCGCCCGCGTTGGGCAGGCGGACGCCCGCGGTATCGGGGGAATGCGCGAACTCGCTCAGGCACGACTTGAGCGATCGCTCAAATCAGGCTAGGGTCGAGTCTGACCGGTCGACGTTCGGCTACTGGGGCGGGTCCACGGCTCCGATGTCGACACCGGAGCCGCCGGAGCCCGTTTCTGTCAGACCTGTGCGCGAAAGTGCTCGCATCCAAGTCGGATTCCAGACTTCGAACGGCGCCGGCCACAAATGCAACGGGGGGTGGCCGGCGCCGTTCGGGACCTCTGCCTAGGCTCGCCAGGGGAGGGGAATCAATGTCCGACACCAAACAGCGGCTGCTCGACGGGGCCCTGGCCACCTTGCGCGACCATGGCATCGCGGGCGCGTCGGCGCGCACCATCGCCACCGCGGCCGGGGTCAACCAGGCGCTGGTCTTCTACCACTTCGGCAGCGTCGAGGAGCTGCTCGTCGCCGCCTGCCGTACCGCCACCGAGGCCCGCGTTGCCGCCTACCGGCAGCGGCTGGAGTCGGTCACCTCGCTGAGCGGGCTGCTCGACGTCGGCCGGGCGCTGCACGCCGAGGAGCGCGAGCTCGGCAACGTGGCGGTGCTGGCGCAGCTGCTGGCCGGAGCGCAGCACGGCGGCAAGCTCACCGAGACCACCGCGCAGGCGCTCGGCCTGTGGACGGACGAGATCGAGCACGTGCTGCGGCGGGTGCTGGCCGGCTCACCCATCTCCGAGATCGCCGACGTGCCGGGGCTGGCCAAGGCGGTCGCCGCCGCGTTCATCGGCCTGGAGCTGTACGAAGGGGTCGACCACGACGGCGCCCAGCGCGCGATGGCCGCGCTGGAGCAGCTCGCGGTGCTGGTCGAGTTGGTCGACGACCTCGGCCCGGTGGCCCGCCGCGCCGTGCGCGCCCGCATCAGCAAGAAGGCCGCCCGCCGACCCTGATCCGTGCGGCCGCGGGGACAACCGAGCCTGCCGCCATCGGCTGCGTCGGCGACCCGTTCAACCCGACCGCCTCGGCATCCTGAGCGGCGGTCACCGGGTCGCGCGGGCTAACCTCGTCGGCGTGGCGACCGCACTGGTGATCGAGAACGACCCGACCGACGACCTGCGCCGACTCGGCGACTGGCTGACCGAGGCAGGCCTGGAGCTGGCCGTGCTCCAGCCGCACAAGGGCGACGAATTGCCCGACGACCTCGCCGGGTACGCCGCGTTTGTGGTGCTCGGCCGCGACCGGGACACGTTCCCGACCGGCGGGGTGCCCGGCGCGCCGTGGTTGCCGAAGCTGGAGGGGCTACTGCGCAAGGCCGTCAAGCACCGGGTGCCGACGCTGGGGATCTGCCTCGGCGGGCAGCTGCTCGCTCAGGCGCACGGCGGCACGGTCGAGCGGTCCACCATGGGCCCCGAGATCGGCGCCCGCCTGGTGGCGCGCCGCGACGTGGCCGAGTCCGACCCGCTGTGGTGGGCGGTCCCGTTCGCGCCCGACGTGATCCAGTACCACTTCGGCGAGATCACCGAACTGCCGATCGGGGCGACTCTGCTCGCGGCCTCGCCACGCTACCCGCACCAGGCGTTCCGCCTCGGCGACCGGGCCTGGGGCACCCAGTTCCACATCGAGTGCGACCTGGACATGTTCGCCGCGTGGGTGGAGGACAGCCGCGACTGGATGACCGAGCAGGGCTGGCAGCCCGACGGCCTGGTCGCGGGCGTCGAGGCCACGCAGGACGACATGGCCGAGGTGTGGCAGCCGTTCGCGCGGCGCTTCGCCGACCTGGCCCTGGGGCGTACGCCGGAGGTCGACGTGCGGCGGGACCTGCCGCTGCTGGGCTGACCACCGCACCGACCGATAGCCTGAGCGCGTGGCGGGCATCGGCAGGCTGGCACGGTTCGGCTTCACTCTCGCGGCGACCGGGCCGGACCCGGTGGTGCTGCTGCGCGGGCTGCGACTCTGGGATCCCGACGCGCAGCGGCCCGTCGACGAGGAGAGCGCGCTCATCCTGGAGCAGCTCGGCCGCGCCGCCGACCCCGACCTGGCCCTGCGCCAACTGCACCGCATCTGCGAACGCGATGCCGGGGTGCTGGAGCGGCTGGGCGCCGACGAGGACCTGCGCATCCGGCTGCTCACCGTGCTGGGCGCGTCGTCGGCGCTGGGTGACCAGGTCGCGGCCCAGGCGGGCCAGTGGCAGGTGCTCACGCACACCGTGCCGCCGCGCTACGAGGTGCACAGCGGGCTGGCCGATGTGCCCGCGCTGCGGCAGGGCTACCAGCGGGGACTGCTGCGCATCGCGGCGGCCGACCTCGCCGACGGGGTCGACGTCGAGACGACGATGGCCGAGATCACCGCGCTGGCCGACGCGACGCTACGGGCGGCGTACCGGATCGCGCTGGGGCGGGTGAGCACGCGGCCCAGGCTGGCCGTGATCGCGATGGGCAAGTGCGGCGGGGACGAGCTGAACTACGTGTCCGACGTGGACGTCATCTTCGTCGCCGCCGAGGACGAGGACCTGAGCGCGGCCACGACCGTCGCGGCGGCGCTGATGGAGATCTGCGGGCACGTGGCCTGGCCGGTCGACGCGGCGCTGCGGCCCGAGGGCGGGCGCGGGCCGCTGGTGCGTACGCTGGCCAGCCATCTCGTGTACTACAAGCGCTGGGCGCGGACCTGGGAGTTCCAGGCGCTGCTCAAGGCGCGTCCGGTGGCCGGGGACTCGGGCCTGGGCAAGGCGTGGCTGGCCGCGTTGCAGCCGCTGGTCTGGCACGCCGCGGAGCGGCCCGAGGCGGTCGAGGACGTGCGGGCCATGCGGCGACGCATCATCGACCAGGTGCCGCGCAACGAGATCGAGCGCGAGATCAAGCGGGGGCCCGGCGGGCTGCGTGACATCGAGTTCGCGGTGCAGTTGCTGCAGCTCGTGCACGGCCGCGGCGACGAGTCGCTGCGCTCGGGGAACTCGCTGCGCGCGCTGCGGGCCCTGGTCGCGGGCGGGTACGTCGGCCGCGGCGACGGCGAGGCGCTGAGCAAGGCGTACCGCTTCCTGCGCAACGTCGAGCACCGGCTGCAGTTGCAGCGGCTGCGGCGCACCCACACGGTGCCCGCCGACGACGGCGGCGCGGGCACCGCCGCGCTGCGCTGGCTGGCCCGCGCCATGAACTACAAGCGCGAGGAGCCCGCGCTGGGCGTCGGCCGCACCCGCGAGGGCGCCGGGCTCGACCCGGTGGCGGCGTTCCGTGCCGACTGGGTCACCCACGCCGCCGAGGTACGCCGCCTGCACGCCAAACTCCTCTACCGGCCGCTGCTGGCGGCCGTGGCCCGGGTGCCCGCCGATGGCCTGTCGCTGCGCGCCGAGGGCGCCCGGCGCCGCCTGGAGCTGCTCGGCTACGCCGATCCGGCCGGGGCGCTGCGGCACCTCGAGGCGCTGACCGCCGGGGTGTCGCGCACCGCCGCGATCCAGCGCACCCTGCTGCCGGTGCTGCTGGCCGAGTTCGCCGACGCGCCCAACCCCGACGCCGGGCTGCTGGCCTACCGGCAGGTCTCCGACACCCTCGGCAGCACCCCCTGGTACCTGCGGCTGCTGCGCGACGAGGGGCCGGTGGCGCTGCGGCTGGCCCGGGTGCTGGACAGCTCTCGATACCTGACCGACCTGCTCACCCGGGACCCTGAGGCGCTGCGGCTGCTCGCCGACGACACCGAGCTGGCCCTGCGCGTGCGCGAATCGCTCTGCGACGGCCTGGCCGCCGCCGCGGCCCGCCACGCCGACCCGCGCTCGGCCGTGGCCGCGGTCCGCGCGATGCGCCGCCGCGAGCTGTTCCGGATCGGCTGCGCCGACCTGCTCAGCGGCGCCGGGGAGCTGGCCCCGGCCCGCCCGGTCGACGTCCTCGACGTCGGTCAGGGCCTGGCCGACCTCACCGACGCCACCCTCGGTGCCGCGCTGGCCGTGGCCCGCCAGGCCGCCGGGGCCCCACCCGAGTTCCGGTTCACCATCGTCGGCATGGGCCGTCTCGGCGGCGCCGAACTGAGCTACCCCAGCGACGCCGACGTCCTGTTCGTGTACGAGCCCGCCCCCGGTATGCGCGATGACGAGGCCAACGGTGTGGCCCTGGCCATCGCCGAGCAGCTGCGCACGCTGCTGTCGGCGCCCGCGCCCGACCCGCCGCTGGGCGTCGACGCGGACCTGCGCCCCGAGGGGCGCCAGGGGCCGCTGGTGCGCAGCCTGGCCGCGTACCAGCGCTACTACGCGACCTGGTCGCAGATCTGGGAGGCGCAGGCGCTGCTGCGGGCCCGGCCGGTGGCAGGCGACGCCGACCTGGCGCACCGGTTCACGGCACTGGTCGACCCGATCCGGTATCCGGTCGACGGGCTGCGGCGCGAGCAGATCACCGAGATCCGCCGGATCAAGGCGCGGGTGGAGAGCGAGCGGCTGCCCCGGGGTGCCGACCCGCTCACCCACACCAAGCTGGGCCGGGGTGGCATCGCCGACGTCGAGTGGACGGTGCAGCTGTGGCAGCTGCGCCACGGCCATGAGGTCGAGGGCCTGCGCAGCACTCGTACGCTGGTCGCGCTGCGCGCCGCGCACGAGGCCGACCTGGTCTCGGTCGAGGACGCCGAGGTGCTGGACGCGGCCTGGACGCTGTGTTCGCGGGTGCGCAACGCGCTCACGCTGATCCGGGGCCGCGCTGTCGACCAGCTGCCCCGGCATGGCGAGGAGCTGGCGGGCGTGGCCCGCATCCTCGCGGCCGGCGACCCGGGCGAGTTCCTGGACGAATACCTCAAGACCACCCGGCGTGCCCGCGCCGCCGTCGAGCGGCTGTTCCACGCGTGAGCGCACATGTGTGGGGTTGTGCGCACAACCCCACACGTGTGCGCGCGGCGGCACAAGGTCCACCCTGACCGTGTTCCAGCCGTGATCGTTTTCGAAACGCGCCTGGCGTACTGTGTGCCCGTGGCGCTGTATGTGGTCGGTGACGTGCATGGACACCTCGTGCCGCTGACCCGGGCGCTGCGGAGCACCGGCCTGATCGACGAGCAGGGGACGTGGTCCGGCGGTGACGCGCGGCTGTGGTTCCTCGGCGACCTGACCGACCGGGGCCCGGACGGGCTCGGCGTGATCGACCTGATCCGGCGGCTGCAGGGCGAGGCCGAGGCGGCGGGCGGCGAGGTCGGCTGCGTCATCGGCAACCACGACATGCTGCTGTACGGCAGCAGGCACACGCCCCACTCCGCCGTCACCGAGCTGCGCGACATCGTCTCCGTCTGGGCCCTCAACGGCGGCCACGAGACCGACCTGGCCGGGCTCGACGACCCGCGCTCGGACTGGCTGGCCGGCCTGCCCGCGGTCGCGCTGGTCGACGACCACCTGCTCATCCACGCCGACACCATGGCCTACCTGGAGTTCGGCGGCACCATCAACGAGATCAACGCCGCGGTGCGGCAGGTGATGTGCGACCGCGACCCGCAGACGTTCGGACGCAACACCCGGCTGCTGTTCCGCCGCTTCGAGTTCCTGGCCGGTGGTGGTCCCGACAACGCCCGCGAGCTGCTGGCCAAGCTCGGCGGCAGCCGCATCGTGCACGGCCACTCCACCATTCCGGAGACCTTCGGGGTGCCTCCGGAGATCGTCTGCGCGCCGGTGGTGTACGCCGATGGGCTGGTCGTCGCGGTGGATACGGGGATCTCACTGGGCGCCGCCTGCCTCGTCATCCCCCTCCCACTCCAGACGTAAGGAAGGGCCCCTTCTTATCGCTTTGCGATGTAGAAGGGGCCCTTCTTAACCCGAGAGCCTTATGGCGTGAGGGTCAGGACCTGGGTGGAGTCCAGGGGTTGGTCGTCGTTGTCGAAGCGGAACGGCAGCATTCGGCCGGTGCGCCACAGCTCGAACTGGTCGGCGTAGTTGTCGTGGAAAGCGTGGCCGGAGTTGCCGGTCAGCTGCACCCAGCGCGAGTCGTTGAGATTCGCCAGATCCACGATCATGCGCATCGACGGCACCGCGTCGACCTCGTACCCGTCGCCCGCGCTCCAGCCGGTCGCGTTGACGATCGAGTCACCGCCGGACACCCCGGCCGCGGGCTCGTTGAACAGCCACTCGATCGGCCCGATGCCCGACTCGCCGAACGTGGCGTGGGTCGGGGTGAGCGTGTGCATGGCACCCCAGCGCCACTTCGACACGTCCTCGCCCTGCGCCTCCGACAGCTCCTTCACCGCGTCGGACATGGCCCGGACCAGGATGTCGTCGCGCTTCTCCACCGTCGGGGTGGACTTCACGTCCCAGTACGGGTCGTCCGGCTTGTCCAGCAGCGCCCGCACCACCTCGAACCACCGGTCGCCGCCGTCGGGCGTGTAGTCGCTCGGGATCTCGTCGAACGTCAGCAGCAGCAGGTTGCGCCAGATCGCGTTGTAGTACGCCGCGGCCGCCGAGTCCTCGCCCTGCTGGAAGTCCCAGCCCTGCAGCAGTTTGTCCGCGTCCTGCTCGACCTTGGACCGGCCGCCCCGCTGGTCGGCCTGCAGCACCGGGATCAGCGTCGGCGCGAAGCCGTTGCGGTTGTCGAACTGCATCTGCTGCACGTCGTCCAGCGTGATGCCGGACTTCGCCTGGATCATGTCGTTGATGCGCTGGCTGCGGTAGCCGAAGCTCCAGTCGTCGGTCAGGTGGTGCTGGTACTGGTCACCGATGACCTTCTGGTTGGCGGTGGCGATGTACCCCTGCTCCGGGTTGAACACGCTGGGCAGCTCCGCGAACGGGATGAAGCCGGTCCAGTCGTACTTGCTGTCCCAGCCCTGCGCGAACCACTTGCCGTCGCCGGCGGCGCCGCGCACCGGGATGCGGCCGGGGGACTGGTAGCCGATGTTGCCGTCGACGTCGGCGTACACGATGTTCTGCGCGGGCACCTCGAACAGCGCCGCGGCGGCCCGGAACTCGGTCCAGTCCTTCGCCTTGTTCAGCGAGAACAGCGCGTCGGCGGTGCGGCCCGGGTCCAGCGCCGTCCAGCGGATCGCCAGCGCGTAGTCCCCGCCGAGCTTCTTCAGGTCGTCGCTGGCATCCGACAGCAGCGGGCCGTGTTTGCTCGTACGCACCGTGATGGTCACGTCCTGGCCGCCCGCGACCTTGATGACCTCCTGGCGGGTGGTCAGCGGCTCCCACTGGCCGTCGACGTTGACCTTGTCACCGTCGAGCTTCTCCAGGTACATGTCGATCACGTCGGGGTCGAGGTTGGTGAAACCCCACGCGATCCGGTCGTTGTGGCCGATGACCACGCCGGGCACACCGGAGAAGGTGAAACCGGCGACCTTCAGGCCGCACTCGCAGAACAGGCCCATCTGGTACCAGATGCCAGGCTGGCTCGGGCTCAGGTGCGGGTCGTTGGCCAGGATCGGCTTGCCGGTGGCGGTCCGCTTGCCGGAGATCACCCACGAGTTCGAGCCGATGCCGTCGCCGTCGGCGTTGCCCATCAGGCCCGGCAGCTTGGCCAGGCCGTCGGCCAGGTCGAGCAGCCCGCCCGCGGGCAGCGACACCGCGTCGGCCTTCGGGGTCGTCGGGGTCGGCGCACCCTTCGCGTTCTGGTCGAAGGCCCCGTTCACCACGGCGCCGCCGGGCACGATCGGCACGTTGCGGTCGATCGGGTACGTCGGGTAGAGCTGCTCCACCTGCGCGGTCGACAGGCCCTCGGCCTTCAGCGCCTCACGGCGGATCTCGGTCTCCATGTTGCCGCGCAGGTCCCACGCCATCGCCTTGAGCCAGGCGAGGCTGTCGGCGGGCTGCCACGGCTCCACCACGTAGTCGGAGTTCTGCAGGCCGAGGATGCTGTACTCCAGGCTCAGCGCGCCCGAGGCGGCGAACCCGTCGCCCTGCCGGTCGGTGTTGGCGGCCAGCCACGCGTTCACGCCGTCGGCGTACGCCTTCAGGCCCTGCTGTGCCTGCGGCGACAGCAGCCCCACCTCCTGCTCGGCCACCCGGCGCCAGCCCATGGTGCGCAGGTACTTGTCCGTCTCGAGCTGGCTCTGTCCGAACAGCTCCGAGATCCGGCCCGCGGTCACGTGGCGGCGGAAGTCCATCTCCCAGAACCGGTCCTGGGCGTGCAGGTAGCCCTGCGCCCGGTACAGGTCGTCGGAGGTCTTCGCGAACACCTGCGGAATGCCGTACTGGTCACGCTTGACGGTGACCGGCGCGGACAGGCCCGGCAGGGCGAGGGTGCCTTCCTCGGTGGGGAAGGCACGGCGCACCGACCACACGCCGAGCCCGGTGGCGACGATGGCGAGCACCACCACCACACCGAGGGTCCAGAGTGCGACCTTGCGCAGGCGGCGCAGGAAAGTACGTGGGGGTTTCACGTTGGCGGAGTCTACGCACCAGGTGTGATCGCCGTTACCGCCAGGTAACGGAAATCCTCCGTCTGGTCAGCCGCGGTCGTCCGAACCGGTTTGTGCCAGGTGAGGGCAGGTGTCGCACACGCGACGCCATCCGGCGATCCCGGGCATCTAGGCTCATGCCCGTCTTCGGGCTTCACCCCTTAGGGAGCAACCGCATGTACCTGCTCAACAAGCAGTTCTGGATCGGCACCATGGAGCGTGCGATCAAGACCTTCGTCCAGGCCCTGATCGCGGCGTTCGGCGTGGGCTCGGTCAGCGGCGCTGTCGGCGCCGACGTCACCGCGATCGAGTGGCGTGGGGCGCTGTCGCTGGCGGTCAGCGCGGCCCTGCTGTCGGTGCTGATGTCGATCGGGTCGGGCCCGATCGGCGCCCCGAACAGCCCGAGCCTGGTCGCGGCGGCCGCCCCGGTCCTGGGCGCCGCCCCGGCCGCCGTCGCCGTGGCCACCGCGACCGCCGCCGAACCCGCTCCGGTGGCTCCGGAACAGGCGGCGTCGGGGGTTAAGACGCCTGCGTAAGGGCGGGGTTTGGGTACGGGCCGATGGTTTGTCGCGACGAAGGAGGGGCCGGGCATTGAGCCCGGCCCCTCCTTCACAGCAGTCACTGAGCTGCTGTTTGATTGCTGACTTCGTCAGCAGTCAAAGTACATCTGGAACTCGTGCGGCGTCGGCCGCAGGCGAACCGGGTCGATCTCGTTGGACCGCTTGTAGTCGATCCAGGTCTCGATCAGGTCGCTGGTGAACACGCCACCGGCCTGCAGGTAGTCGTTGTCCTTCTCCAGCGAGGTGAGGACGTCCGACAGCGAGCCCGGCACCTGGGTCACGTTCGCGACCTCCTCCGGCGGCAGGTCGTAGAGGTCCTTGTCGATCGGAGCCGGGGGCTCGATCTTGTTGCGGATACCGTCGAGACCGGCCATCAGCATCGCCGAGAACGCCAGGTACGGGTTCGACGACGGGTCCGGGCAGCGGAACTCGATGCGCTTGGCCTTCGCGTTCGTGCCGGTCACCGGGATACGGGTGCAGGCGGAGCGGTTGCGCTGCGAGTACACCAGGTTGACCGGCGCCTCGAAGCCCGGCACCAGACGACGGTACGAGTTGACCGACGGGTTGGTGAAGGCCAGCAGCGACGGCGCGTGGTGCAGCAGACCGCCGATGTACCAGCGGGCGGTGTCCGACAGGCCGGCGTAGCCGGTCTCGTCGTAGAACAGCGGCTCGCCACCCAGCCAGAGGCTCTGGTGGGTGTGCATGCCCGAACCGTTGTCACCGAACAGCGGCTTCGGCATGAAGGTCGCGGTCTTGCCGGCCTGCCAGGCGGTGTTCTTGATGACGTACTTGAACAGCTGCATCTGGTCGCCGGAGGCGAGCAGCGTCGAGAACTTGTAGTTGATCTCAGCCTGACCGGCGGTGCCGACCTCGTGGTGACCGCGCTCGACCGTGTAGCCGAGGTTCACCAGGTTGGTGACCATCTGGTCGCGCAGGTCCGCGTAGTGGTCGGTCGGCGCGACCGGGAAGTAGCCGCCCTTGTAGCCGGGCTTGTAGCCGCGGTTGGCCGAGCCGTCGGCGTTGGTGGCCGCACCGGTGTTCCAGGCACCCTCGATCGAGTCGATGTGGTAGAACGCCTGGTTCGCCTGGGTGGAGTAGCGGATCGAGTCGAAGATGTAGAACTCCGCCTCGGCGCCGAAGTACGCGGTGTCGGCGATGCCGCTGGCGGCCAGGTACGCCTCGGCCTTCTTCGCCACGTTGCGCGGGTCACGCGAGTAGGCCTCACGCGTGAACGGGTCGTGGATGAAGAAGTTCAGCGCCAGCGTCTTCTGGATCCGGAACGGGTCGATGAACGCCGTGGTCACGTCCGGCAGCAGCAGCATGTCCGACTCGTGGATCTGCTGGAAGCCGCGGATGGACGAGCCGTCGAAGGCGAGGCCGTCGGAGAAGACGCTCGCGTCGAACGACTGCACCGGCACCGTGAAGAACTGCATCACGCCGGGCAGGTCACAGAAGCGGACGTCGACGAACTTGACGTCTTCGTCCTTGATGTACCGAAGCAGTTCTTCGGAGTTGGCGAACACACGTCCTCCTGGCACGGATGGTCTCTGGGAGCTCACGGCCCCCACTCAGCACATCTCTCGGGGGCTCTTCCCTGGGAAACGCGGCCGACGGCGCTGCGTTGCGTCGGGTGGCCATTGGCTGGTCGCGACGCTAGAACCGCGGCGTTGCCCTGCCGTGTCAGTTTTGTTTCGGCCGTGTTACGTCACCTGTAAACCGGCCCGATGAGGCCTCACCGACCCGGGCGGTACGCTCACCGGGTGACAGACGCCTCGCTACCTGCTGTTCCGTCGTTGGCCAGGCGCTTCGGCGCCCTGCTGCTCGACTGGATGCTGTGCGTCCTCGTCGCCGGGATCTTCGCCCGCCCGATGGTGGACGGTTGGGCCCCGGTTGTCGTGCTCATCGCCGAATACACCTTTTTCGTGGGCCTGTTCGGTCAGACCCCCGGCATGCGTCTGGCGAAGATTACCTGTCTCGGCGACCAGACGGGTCAGCCGGTCGGCCTACTTCGTGGCGCCCTGCGCGGCATCCTGCTCGCCCTGGTCATCCCGGCTCTGGTGATGGATCCCGAGCGCCGCGGCCTGCACGACCGCGCCGCCGGAACGATCATCCGCCCTGCCGTCTGAGCCTCCCGACCTCCGAGCGCCGCGGCTCGACGTCGCACACCGCAGGGCGCTCGCCGCAGGGCGCGCGCCGCAGGGCGCTCGCCGTTCGCGGCTAAGGGCGGCTGCTGGGCGGGGCGAGGCGGGCGTCGCGCAGGGCGGGGACCGCCACGCACAGCACCGCCGCGACCAGCTCCAGGGACGCGCTGCCCGCGAATGTCGGCACCGTCCCGAACGCCCCCGCCGCGGCGCCGACCGCCGCGATCGCCAACGGCGTGACGCCGAGGCTGGCCAGCGTGTTGACGCTGGCGACCCGGCCCCGGTGGGTGTCGGCGGTGTGGCCCTGCACCAGCGCCGACAGCAGCACCCCGAGCGGCCCGCTGGTCAGCCCGACGACCGCCGTGGCGGCCACCGCCCACGCCTGAGCGGGGGCGAGCACGACCGCGAACACGGCGACCCCCTGGACCGTCGCGCCGAGAGCCAGCACCGGGCCGATGCCGCGCTGGGGCCGTACCCGCAGCATGGCCAGGCTGCCCAGCGCGGCGCCGGCGCCGAACCCGGCGAGCATGGCCCCGATGCCGCCCGCGCCCCAGCCCCGGTCGGCCGCGACCAGCGCGAGGCCGACGTTCATCGGGCCGACGAAACCGACGTTGACCAGCAGTGACACGCCCAGCGTGCCGCGCAGTACGCGATGGCGGGCCAGGTGGCGCAGGCCCTCGCGGATCGAGGCGCCCAGCGGGGCGCGGGCGGTGCCGGCCGGGGCGGGCGTGGGACGGACCGACCACAGCGCCAGCACCGAGACGGCGAAGGTGACGGCGTTGACCAGGCAGGCCAGCGGGAGCCCGCCCAGCGGCAGCAGCAGGCCGCCCAGCGGGGCGCCCAGGGTCAGGGCCAGGCGCGCGGCCAGCCCGGACAGGGCCAGACCGCTGGTGAGCTGCGCCGGTGCGAGCAGGCGCGGCGGCATCGTGCCCGCGGCGGGCAGGAACAGCGCGTCGGCGACGCCGAATGCGAGCGCGACCACGACCAGCAGCGTGATGCTCGGCTGGGCCACCGCGATCGCGGCGGTGACCAGCGCGATCGCGCCGCGGGCGAGGTCACTGCCGATCATGAGGCGGCGCGGGCAGTACCGGTCGACGATCGCCCCGCCGAACAGCAGCAGCAACAGCCGCGGCACCGAGGAGACGGCCAGCACGGCGCCCGCGGTGGCCGGGTCGGCGAGCTGGACTGCCGTGTACGACAGCGCGACGTACCAGACCTGGTCGCCGAGGACGGACACGGCCTGCCCGGCCACGTAGCGCAGGTAGCCGGGTTCGCGGTGGGCGGGGCGGGCCGGGGTGGCCGCCGGGGGCGGGGTGAGGGTGGCGGTGGTCATCGGGGGTGCTCCTGGGGGACGGAGGTCAGGGACGCTCGGGGAAGGCGTGGAAGAACAGGAAGACGTGCTCGCGGTCGGGATCGGGCTCCGGCGCGGCGGCGCGTTCGCGGCCGAGGCGGGCATAGCGCACCAGCACCTCGTGCAGTTCGGCGGTGAGTCCGGCCAGCTCGTCGGAGGTGAGCCGGAGGAACGAATCGCTGCTGGTCGCGGCGGCCTGCCACGCCGGGCTCCAGGTGTCGCGGCTGCGCTCGTAGGCGCGTACCCGCTCGAACTCGTCGATGACGACCTGGGCCTTGGCCGCGGCGGCGACGGCCTGACCCTCCGGGGTGGGGAAGTCGACGTGCGCCCAGCCGGTGGAGCCGGGTACGGCGCGCCACCAGCGCTCGCGGCGGTCGCGGGCCAGCTCCGGCACGTCCTCGACGAAGCCGTGCCGGGCCAGTTCGCGCAGGTGGTAGCTGGTCTGCCCGGGATCGGTGCCCAGGCGCTTGGACAGCGTCGCGCCGGTTGCGGGCCCGAGCTGCACCAGCAGCCGGTAGAGCTTCTGCCTGATGGGCTGGGCGAGGCCTTTGAGCACCTGCGGATCGGTGATGCGTCGCATGTCCTAGACGTTAGATCTAGTAGACATCTTCCGGAAGGTTCCTACTGGATCTTATGAATGACGATGAAAGTGCGCGTTGAAAAGGGCACCTTCCACCGCGTGAAGCGATAAGAAGGTGCCCTTCCTTACGTCAGGTCAGCGCATGCGGCCGCGTGGCATCTTGGGGCGGAACTCCTTGGGCAGGCCGCCCTTGGGCATCTGCGGGCGGGCCGTCAGTGCGGTCAGCGCCCGGTCGAGGGCGTTGATGTCCTTGCCCTTGAGGCGAGGAGGAAGCCGCAGCAGCGTGCTCCGCAGCTTGCGGATCGACAGCTGGCCCTCTTCGGTGCCGATGATGTAGTCGTACAGCGGGGTGTCGCCGATGACCTTGGCCAGGCGGCGCTTCTGCTCACCCAGCAGCGGCTTGACCCGCTGCGAGCTGCCCTCGGCCAGCAGGATGACGCCCGGCTTGCCGATCACCAGGTGCACCACGTCCATCTGCGCGGTCGCGCTGACGGCCTGCTTGACCCGCCAGTCGCCGCGCATCTGCTCGACCAGCTGGCCCGCCGCGCCCGGCTGGCCCTCCATCATGTTCATCATCGCGGTGTTGGACCGCAGGTTGAGCACGATGAGCACCGCGAGCAGCGCGAAAAGGATGCCGATCGGGAGCCACAGCCAGCCCGCGCCGAGCAGCACGGCGGTGATCGTCACGGCCAGCGGGATCAGCGCGGCGGCCGCGACCAGCGGCACGAACCAGCGGTCCTGCTTGGCGGTGAACGAGAACACCATGCCGATCTGCTTCAACCGCTG
Organism: Catellatospora tritici; assembly: GCF_019083965.1. Taxonomy (GTDB): domain Bacteria; phylum Actinomycetota; class Actinomycetes; order Mycobacteriales; family Micromonosporaceae; genus Catellatospora; species Catellatospora tritici. The sequence continues at coordinate 18,055 of NZ_JAHRCY010000020.1, read as the reverse complement.
GAAGAAGGAGACCTTTTCTTCGGCCTTTGCCATGGGTGTGGATCCTAAGGGTCAGTGTCGACGGTTCAGGCGGCGGTACGGGCTGCCAGGGCCTGACGGTACAGGCGTCCGGCCCGGTACGACGAGCGAACGAGCGGACCACTCATCACGCCGGCGAAACCGATCTCGGTCGCCTCGGCGCTCAGCTCGACGAACTCCTCCGGCTTCACCCAGCGCTCGACGGGGTGGTGGCGCGGGGTGGGGCGCAGGTACTGCGTGATGGTGATCAGCTCGCAGCCCGCCGCGTGCAGGTCGCGCAGCGCCTGCGACACCTCCGCGCGCTCCTCGCCCAGGCCCAGGATCAGGTTCGACTTGGTGACCAGGCCGGCCTCGCGGGCCTTGGTGATCACTTCGAGCGAGCGCTCGTAGCGGAACGCGGGCCGGATGCGCTTGAAGATGCGCGGCACGGTCTCGACGTTGTGCGCCAGCACCTCGGGCGCGGCCGCGAACACCTCGGCCAGCTGCTCGGGGACGGCGTTGAAGTCGGGGATCAGCAGCTCGACGCCGCAGCCCGGGACCAGGTTGTGGATCTGCCGGACCGTCTCGGCGTACAGCCAGGCGCCGCCGTCGGGCAGGTCGTCGCGGGCGACGCCGGTCACGGTGGCGTACTTCAGGCCCATGGTCGCCACGGACTCGCCGACCCGGCGCGGCTCGTCGGCGTCGAACTCGGCGGGCTTGCCGGTGTCGATCTGGCAGAAGTCGCAGCGGCGGGTGCACTGGTCACCGCCGATGAGGAAGGTCGCCTCGCGGTCTTCCCAGCACTCGTAGATGTTGGGGCAGCCCGCCTCCTGGCAGACCGTGTGCAGGCCCTCCCGCTTCACCAGCGAGTGCAGCTGGGTGAACTCCGGGCCCATCTTCGCTTTGACCTTGATCCACTCGGGCTTGCGCTCGATCGGCGTCTCGGCATTGCGGGCCTCGACACGCAGCAGGCGGCGGCCCTCGGGAGCGACGATGGTCATGCGGCCAGCGTACGCGCCGACAACCCCTTGATCTCAGCGTGGGTAACGGACGTCTCAGCGCGCGGTCAACGTCCCAGGGCGTGCCCGGTGCCCGCCGGCACCACCCACTCCTCGGCGCCCCCGCTGACCTGCGTCAGCCGCTCGAAGTCGCGGTCGTAGTGCAGCACCGTGAGGCCGTGCTCGGCGGCGGTCGCGGCCACCACCACATCCACCGGTGGGGTGCGATGCTGGCCGCGCTGGGCCAGCGCACCGTGCAGATCGATCGCGGCCAGCGGATCCGACAACTCGACCCGGGGGAGCAGCCCGAGCGCGGCGCGCATCTGGCGCCACTCCTGGGTGTTGCGGGCCGCGACCAGGATCTCCAGCATCGCCACGGCGCACACGGCCAGCGACCCGTCCGCCGACAGTTCCTTGAGCCGTCGCATCGCGCCGAGGTTGAGCCGCCCCTGGAAGTACGCGCTGGTGTCGAGCAGGTGGGTGATCATGCGGCGCGAGCGGGGCGAACGGCGTCCCACTCGCGGCGGCGCCGGACCCAGGCCTCGTCGAGCGTGCCCACCTGTTCCAGCATCCGGCTGGCCGCGCCCAGGTGTCGCTCATAGTCCTCCCGCTCCTCGGGAGCCATGGCGGCGTATTCGGCGAACGCCTGCTCCAGATGCTCGCCGAAGGCGTGCCGGCGGTCGCGCTGTCGCGCGGCGGCGTCCTGCAGCGCGCGGTTCACGGTGTCCTTCTTCGTGGTCGTGCCGTAGTAGGCGCGTGCCTGCTCCAGCGCCTCGTCATCAAGATCGATCAGCGTGTTGGCCATCGGAACACCACCCTCATATGTCGACGCGGTCAGCATATGCCGGAGACTGCTGCCATACAACGAATAGGGTTGCCCTGCCGTCGGAGCAGCCGTTAGCCTCGGCCCAACAGCAGGAACGGGGCGATCACCGGAGTGACGCCCGGGTCGAGCCGGTCAGACCGCGCTCGTAGGCCCCGAACCGCGCTGCAAGAGGCCCCGGCAGTCGCACGGCGACACGGGGTGAAGGTGTGGTGGCACCGCGGGTTCCCAAACCGCCCACACCCCTTTGGGGATGGCGTTGCGGAAGAACCCGGAGGTAAACACCCATGCAACGCATCCTTTCCGCACAGCTGCCCGCGCATGTGGGCGCACGGATCACCATCGCCGGCTGGATTCATCGCCGCCGACTGCTCAAATCGGTCGCCTTCCTGATCGTGCGCGACGCCGCGGGACTGAGCCAGGCCGTCATCACCGAACCCGAGCTGCGCGAGCTGGTCGAGACGCTCCCCGAGGAGACCGTCGTCGCCGTCGAGGGCACCGTGACCGCGAACCCGGCGGCGCCGGGCGGGGTCGAGCTCACCGAGGTGGGGGTACGGCTGCTCGGCGAGCCCGCCGAGGCGCCGCCGTTCGACCTGTACCGGCCGGTGCTGAGCGCGGGCCTGCCGACGCAACTCGACGCCGCGCCGCTGTCGCTGCGCCACCCGTCCCGCTCCCGCGGGCTGCGCGTGGCCGCCGCCGCCGCGGGCGGGTTCCGGCAGACGCTGGACGCCCTCGGCTTCACCGAGATCCACACGCCGAAGATCACCGCGACCGCGACCGAGTCCGGCGCCAACGTCTTCGCGATCGACTACTTCGGCCGCCCGGCCTACCTGGCCCAGTCGCCGCAGTTCTACAAGCAGATGATGGTCGGCGTCTTCGAGCGCGTGTACGAGGTCGGGCCGGTGTTCCGGGCCGAGCCCAGCGACACCACCCGTCACCTGGCCCAGTACACGTCGCTCGACGCCGAACTGGGGTTCATCGGCGACCACCGGGACGTGATGGCGGTGCTGCGCGAGGTGGTGGCCGGGATGGTCGCCCGGGTCGGCGAGCTTGGCTACGACCTGGCCCTGCCCGAGGTCCCGGCCGAGATCCCGGCGCTGCACTTCAGTGAGGCGCTGAAGATCGCGGGCGCGCCCGCGGACGAGCCGGACCTGGCGCCCGCGCACGAGCGGGCGATCGGGGAGTGGGCGGTGCGCGAGCACGGCAGCGACTTCGTCTTCGTCACCGGGTACCCGATGGTCAAGCGACCGTTCTACACCCACCCGGAGCCGGGCGACCCGCGCTGGTCCAACAGCTTCGACCTGCTGTTCCGGGGGTTGGAGATGGTTACGGGAGGCCAGCGGCTGCACCGCTACAGCGACTACGTGGCGGCGCTGGCGGCGCACGGCGAAGGACCCGCGGCGTACGAGTCGTACCTGCAGGCGTTCCGGCACGGCATGCCCCCGCACGGCGGCTTCGCCATCGGCCTGGAGCGCTTCACGGCCCGGCTGACCGGCGCGCCCAACATCCGCGAGGTCAGCGCCTTCCCGCGCGACCTCAACCGCGTCACCCCGTGACGTCCCGGGCGCCGTCGGCGCCCCGGTGATCGTTCAAGTTGCCGGGCAATCGGGCGTATCTCGCGAACTCATACGCCCGATTGCCCGGCAACTCCGATGACCTTGAACTCCGATGACCTTGAGGGGTCAGGTGGCCAGGATGGTGGGGAGGTGGCGTTCGACCAGGGGGAGGACTTCGGGGACGGTCACGTCGCGGTCGAGTTCGGCGGACAGGGACGTCACCGAGGCGTCCTTGATGCCACAGGGGACGATGCGGTCGTACCAGGTCAGGTCGGGGTCGCAGTTGAGGGCGAAGCCGTGCAGGCTCACGCCGCGGGCGACCCGGATGCCGATCGCGGCGACCTTGCGGTCCGGACCGCGCTCGTCGGCGCGCACCCACACCCCGGAGCGGCCCTTGACCCGCTCGGTGGCCAGACCCAGTTCGGCGCAGACGTCGATGAGCATCTGCTCGGTCCGGCGTACGTGCGCCACGACGTCGGCCAGGCCGCCGCGGATGACGGGCAGCTTGACGATGGGGTACCCGACGATCTGCCCCGGCCCGTGCCAGGTGATCTTTCCGCCGCGGTCGACGTCGACGACGGGCGTGCCGTCGAAGGGACGCTCCCACGGTTCGGTGAGCTTGCCGGCGGTGTAGACGCTCGGATGCTCCAGTAGCAGCACGGTGTCGGGCTCGGTGCCCGCCACGACGCCCTCGTGCAGGCGGCGCTGGTCGTCCCAGGCGGTCCGGTAGTCGACGGTGCCCGCGCGGCGTACCGCGAGCGTGGGAATCGCAGTGCTGGTCACGTCGCTCAGGCTACTCGCGCGGCGGGCCGCGGCGGCCGGACGTGGTCGGGGTCACCCGCACCCGTGAATGCGTGGCCGACTCATGACCAGTAATGTGAGCCACAAGCCGTGCTCGTGAAAGTTTTCACAAATAGTGGCACGTGCTGACACTTGCTGTTGGAGACGCGGGAAAGGACGCCTCGCTATGACGGCGACGCGGGAGAAGAACGAGTCCCGGGTGGACGACCCGGGCGCAGGCGGCGGACAGGCGCCGGTCCGGCGCCGGCGCTGGGTGCTGCCCGCCGTGGCCTTGGTGCTGTGGCTGCTGGTCGGCGGCGGCATGGGCAACCTGGCCGGCAAGGTCAGCCAGGTGCAGAAGAACGACAACGCGTCGTTCCTGCCGGAGAGCGCCGAGGCCACCGCGGTGCTCGACCTGGCCAAGGGCTTCGCCGGTATCGAGGCCGTGCCCGCGCAGCTGATCTACGCCCGGGACGGCGGCCTGACGGCGGCCGACCAGACGACCATCGCGAGCCAGCTCGCCGCGATCAAGTCCGAGCTCGGCGCCCACCTCGTCGACGTGCCGCTGGTGCCCAAGCTCTCCGACGACGGCAAGTCGATGCAGGTCACCGTGCTGTTCTCGGAGACCGACGCGCAGAAGAACGTGGACTACGTGGAGTGGATCCGCGACCACACCGGCACCGATGACGGCCTGCAGGCCCACGTCGGCGGCCTGGGCGGCATCCTCACCGACATGATGGCCGTCTTCGGCGACATCGACGGCCTGCTGCTGGGCGTCACCGTCGGCATCATCGCGCTGATCCTGCTGATCGTCTACCGCAGCCCGATCCTGCCGGTGGTGGTGCTGTTCGGTGCCGGGTTGGCGTTCGCGCTGGCCAACGGCGTGGTCTACCTGCTGGCCAAGAACGACGTCATCACGGTCTCCGGCCAGAGCCAGGCCATCCTGGACGTGCTGGTGCTCGGCGCCGCCACCGACTACGCGATGCTGCTGGTGTCCCGCTTCCGCGAGGAGCTGCGCCGCACCGAGAACCGGTACGACGCGATGCGGGTCGCGCTGCGCGCCTCGTTCGAGCCGATCATGGCCAGTGGCGCCACCGTCATCCTCGGCCTGCTCTGCCTGCTCGTGTCCGACCTCGCCTCCAACAAGGGCCTGGGCCCGGTCGGCGCCATCGGCATCGCCAGCAGCCTGCTCGTCTCGCTGACGCTGCTGCCCGCCATCCTGACCCTGCTCGGCCGGGCCGCGTTCTGGCCGGTGCGGCCGAAGTTCGGCTCCGCGCCCGCCGAGGAGCGCGGCATCTGGGCGAAGGTCTCCGCGCTGGTCGGCCGCCGCGCCCGACTGGTCTGGATCGCCACCGCGTTCCTGCTGCTGGCGGGGGTGGCCGGGCTGACCCAGCTCAAGGCCGAGGGCATCCCGCAGACCGAGGGCTTCACCGGCCGTCCGGACTCGGTCGCCGCGCAGGAGCTGACCACCGCGCACTTCCCGGGCGGCACCGGCAGCCCGGCCGAGATCGTGGTCCGAGCCGACAAGCTCGACCAGGTCCTCTCCGTGGTACGGGCCACCGACGGCGTAGCCGAGGCGCACCCCTACACCGGCCCGTTCCCGATCCCGAACGGCCAGCCGAAGGTGGTCGGCGGGCTGGTCCGCATCGACGCCACGCTCGCCGACGCGGCCGACTCCACCGCCGCCACCGAGACCGTCCAGCGGCTGCGCACCGGGGTGCACGCGATCGAGGGTGCCGAGGCCAAGGTCGGCGGCTTCACCGCGATCAACATCGACGTGCAGCAGACCTCGCAGCGCGACCGCAACGTGATCATCCCGCTGGTGCTCGGCGTGATCTTCCTGATCCTGATGGTGCTGCTGCGCTCGCTGATCGCGCCGCTGCTGCTCATCGCCACGGTGGTGCTGTCGTACCTGGCGACGCTGGGGATCTCCGGGTACGTGTTCACCGACCTGCTGGACTTCCCGGGCGCCGACTCGTCATACCCCCTGTTCGCGTTCGTGTTCCTGGTGGCGCTCGGCGTCGACTACAACATCTTCCTGATGACCCGGGTCCGCGAGGAGGCGGGCCGGATCGGCCACAAGCAGGGCACACTCAAGGGCCTGGCCGTGACCGGCGGCGTCATCACCTCGGCGGGCGTCGTGCTGGCGGCCACGTTCGCGGCGCTGGCCGTGCTCCCGCTGGTGTTCGTGGTCGAGATCGCGTTCGCGGTGGCGTTCGGCGTGCTACTGGACACACTGCTGGTCCGCTCGCTGCTGGTCCCGGCGCTGACCGTGGACATCGGCCGCTTCGTCTGGTGGCCCGGCAAACTCTGGCGCCGCTCCCCCTGACCTGAGGTGAGGAAGGGCACCTTCTTATCGCTTTGCGATGTAGAAGGTGCCCTTCTTAACTCGCGGCGCCTGTTCACGCATGACGCCTGTTCCCGCATGGCGCCGCCGCGGGGTGCGGCGGTGCGGGGCGGGGCGAGGCGCCGGACGGTGCCGGAGGCGGCTGGGCTGGCCGGAGGCGGCGGGGACGGCGGCCGGGGGTCGGCCGGGCCGTAAGGTATCCGGCGTGTCAACGACCACCATAGAAGCCGGGCCGCACGTCACCGCGGCGCAGCCGGAGGAGCGCGGGCGTCCGGGCTGGACCGCCGCCGTGGAGGTTCTTCTGATCGCCGCCGGGCTGGCCAGGCTGGTGTTCGGACAGCAGCTGGGGCCGGTCGCCGACGGCGTCGACCGGCTGCGCAGCATCACCGCGCTGCTCGCCGAGGGCCGCGTGGACCACAGCGAGTACTCGCTGATGGGTCCGCTGTTCTCCACGCCGCTGTGGCTGCTGGGCAAGTTGGTGGCCACGCCCGAGGCGGGCATCAGGTACTTCAACCTGGTCGTCTTCACGGCCGGACTGGCCGCGCTGGCGCTGCTGCTGCGCGGACTGGTGCCCGGCGCGCTGATCCGCCGGTTCCTGCTGCTCACCGTGGCCGCCAGCATGATCGCACCGGACGTCGGCCACTACGGCAGCGAGCCGTTCACGATGATCTTCGTGATGGTCGGCATCGTGGTCGTGGTGCGCGGCCGCCGTCGCGGCTGGGGCTGGGCGTCGCTGGTGGTCGGCGCGGTGAACACCCCGGCCACCCTGGTCGGCCTGGGCCTGGTCAGCCTGTCCCAGCTGTGGCGCGACCGGCGGCTGCGACTGGCGCTGCCGGTGGTCGCGGCGGTCGCGCTGGTGCTGCTGGAGATCCTGGTACGCCACGGCGGCTACGTCGGCGACCGCGGGTCCAGGGACATCATGCCGTTCTCGGGGCGCCCCGGATTCTCGTACCCGATCTTCTTCGGCCTGTTGGCGCTGCTGTTCTCGTTCGGCCGCGGCCTGGTCTGGTACCTACCCGGGCTGTTCCTGCCGATCCGCGAGCCGCTGGCCGACCTGGGCCCGACCGGCATCGACCTGGCCCGCGTACACCGCCTCTGGCTCACCTTCCTGGGCGGACTGCTGCTGGTCTACGCCCCCTGGTGGGCCTGGTACGGCGGCATGAGCTGGGGCCCGCGCTTCTTCCTCGCCGGAATCCTGCCCGCCTCCCTGGCCCTGGCGCTGCGGCTCGGGCACCGGCAGGCGCGCCTGGGCGCCGACCTGCTCACCCTCGCCGTGCTGATCGTGTCGGTGTGGATCGGCGTGAACAGCCTGTTCTGGCACGAGCTGTGGCCGACCGCCTGCTTCCCCAGCAACCAGGCGGTCGAGGCGCTCTGCTGGCACACCCCCGAGTACAGCTCACTGTGGTATCCGCTGGTGTCCTGGCAGTTCCGCTACCTGACGGCAGGGCAGTGGGTGAGCGCGGCGTACAGCGGCGTCGTGTTGCTGTGGTTCGGGGTACCGCTGGTACGCAGAATCGGCGCGAGCACCCGCGAGGCGTGGCGCGAGCGCGTCGCCCCGCGCCTGGTCCGCGCCGAGTGGCGGTGGTGACCCGGCTCAGCGGCACCGCCAACGGCGTACGCCACCGGTGAGCAACTGCACGAAATCGCCGGTGGCCGGGTCGTACGCGGTCGGGCTGATGCCGTCGATCCGGCCCAGCTGTTCACCCGTGCCCGGGTTCCAGACGTCCAGGCCGGAGCCGTCGGCGCTGAACAGGTGCCAGCCGTCGCTGAACAGCGCGCCACGTGGCCCGTCGAACCGGGTCACCTCGGCGCACCAGTCGACGCCGTGGTGCCGACCGGTGCGGGTCACGTCGTAGACCGCGACGTCGGGCAGTTTCGGCTCGCCACCTCCGGACAGGGCGACGGTGTGCGCGTCGATCCAGGTCATCGGCGCGTTCCAGGCGTATTCGCGGTTGCACACGTCGACCCGACTCGGGCCGTCCTCGGACTCGTACGGGTCCTCCGCCAGCCACCGGGCCAGTTCCCAGACGGCAGGCACACCCACCGGGTGCCACACCCAGCCGCTGTCGAGCACCCGCTCGCCGTCAGGGCTGACCAGCAGCGCGCCGTGGAAGTAGTCCAGGTGGTGCTCGCTGTCGCCGTCGCGCGGCGACTCCCGAGCGGTGAGCAGCGCGCCGGTGGCTGGATCGCTGACGTCCAGCCGGTTCCAGGCGGTGCGGTGAATGACCACGGGCCGCCCGCGATGCTCGGCGAGCGCCAGCGAGAACGGCACGGTTTCCGGGTTGTCGTCATCGGCGGAGAGCTCCATGGTGACCCGGCCGCCGGCCAGATCCAGCACCTGCCCGCGACTGCCGCCATCAAGTACGACCGCGGCGAACCGGCCCGTCGGGTCGACATGTAGCCGCCTGCCGGGCCGGAAGCCGAACCGGGGTTCGGGGTCGTCGAGGTCCGGCACCCGCGACTTCGCCAGCGGCCGGTAGGCGCCGAAATCGCGGTCGCACCAGGCGATCGTGCCCTCGGCGCTCAGCAGCAACCAGCCGTGCCCCCGACGCGATACGACCGGAACCACCTCGATCACCTCGCCCACAGCGGGCGCCAGCGGAATCTCGTCGAGCCTGCCCGACCAGTTTCTGGTCAGGCCATCCACGACCGCCTCGGCCCCGCCGACTGCCTCTGCGTCCGCGAGCGCCTCGGCATCCACGACCGTCTCGGCATCGACCGCCTCTGCATCTGCGACCGTCGTGCGTCGCGGCATCCTCGCCGGGCGTGAGGCGACCGACGGTCGGGTGACCGCTTCGCCGGGAGTGCCGTCATCCATGGGTTCTGCCGTTCGCCATCCGTCGTCCCTGGTCTTTTGCCTGTCCGTCGACCGGATCGTGGCCGCGGGTGCTGGGTCCTGGAGTGGTCGCGCCGTGGTCGCGATCGGAACTCGCGACCACTATGCCGCATTAGTCGATGACCACGTTATGGGTTGGAGGTCGTCCGAGCGTCGACAACGCGACCCCATAGGCATGATCTTCGTGCCTGTGAGGTGCTGGTGATCGTCTGTTCCGGTCGGGGCGGAAGTCTGATCGAGGTGCGTGCAGCGTTGTGACCAGAGGTAGCGATCTTCGGCGCCTGCCGCCGCGGATGATCGGCGTTTGCGGCCGAAAAGTGGGTTTCGGCCCATGGCGCGTGCAGTGAAATGACCGGAGGTCGCGATCTTCGGGGCCGTTTCGGCTGATGATTGCGGTCCGCGGTCGGAATCTCGGCTAGTAGCCGACATAGTGACCGCGGACCGCGATCATCGCCAGCCGCCAGCCGCCAGCCGCCAGCCGCCAGCCGCCAGCCGCACACCGCTTAGCCGCTCCCGTCAGCCGCCAGCCGCCCCGCCGCCCATCGGGTGTCCGGTGGTGGGGCGGGGGAACGGGCGGGCTGGGTGGCGACGTCGCCGGTTCAGTTGGGTACGCGCCAGAGCCAGACGTCGTCGACGCGCTCCGGGGCGCCGAGCAGCGCGGTCATGGTCTGCAGCAGGGCGGGCTGGTAGGTCGGCCAATGGGCGCCGTGTACGTCGTCGGCGAGCACCACGATCGAGCCCTGCCAGTAGCGCAGGTCCTCGCGCAGCGCGGCGCGCTCGGTGTCGCCGATCGGCGGGACGGTGCCGGTCTTGGCGACCTCCTCCAGCAGCGTCTGGGTCGGCCGCGGGATCGGGCCGATGCGGCCGGTGCCGTTGGGGCCGCCGGGGCCGAGGAAGAACCCGGCGGGCAGCCGGAACACGCCCTTGCCGCCCCCGGCCGCGTCGGCCAGGGCGGCGGCCTGCCAGCGCTGACCGTCGGGGACCAGGTCGTTGGTGATCGGTACGGGCACCACGGTGCCGCCGTCGGCGACGTACTGGCGCCAGGTGCCCTCGGCGAAGAAGTGCGGGACGGGCACCCGGTCGCGGGCGAGCAGTTGGGTCGGCACCAACGGCACCAGCGCGACCGCGAACGCGGCGACCCAGACCCAGCGCGGGCCTGGCAGCGGCCGGGGGTTGCCGGTCGCCGTTTCGGGGCGGGTCAGCGCGGTGCCGAGCCAGGCCAGGAGCAGGCCGAAGACCGGGGCGACGATCAGGGCCAGGCGCGAGGGCAGGGCGGCGTTGAAGATGGGCAGCCCGCCGACCAGGGCCTCGGGCATGGGTGTGCCGGTGAGGCGGCCCAGCCAGCGCAGTTCCGGGCCGAGTGACAGCACGATGAACACGCCCGCAACGATGGCCAGCGCGCGCAGGGTGGCCCGGTGCGCCCGGTCCGCGCGGCGCCACAGCAGCACCAGGCCGACGATGATCAGCAGCAGCAGCGGGGCGCCGAAGAACGAGTTCTCCTCGGTCGGGTTGGCGGCCAGTTTGGCGTTGAGGCCCAGCGCCCCCGCGAGCGAGCGCTCCGGCCAGGCGGCGTACGCGGCGAGGTCCTCGTTGTGGACCTTCGGGTCGAAGCCGGTGCCGTGGTAGCCCTGCGGGCCGAGGAAGTGCAGCCACAGCGGGTACGCCAGCAGCGCGCCCGCGATCAGTGCGGCGGTGCCCAGGCCGGTCAGCGCCGGGCGCAGCAGCGCCCGGGTCTCGGTGCGCCGCGACAGCGCCCAAGCCAGCGTGAACACGCCCAGGGCGAGCGCGGTGAAGAAGAGCGCCTCGGCGGCGATGGAGAAGCAGACCGCGATGAGCAGGCCCAGGATGGCGCCGTCGCGGACGGGTCGACCGCGCCGGATCAGCAGCAGGCAGCGGCCGATGATCAGCGGGATGACCCACTGCGCGGTCCAGTTGAGGTGGGCGTTGGCGTGGGAGATCATCGCCGGGGCGAAGCCGCAGAACAGGCCGCCCACCGCGGCGGCCCACGGCGCTGCCCCGAGGTGCCGGGAGAACAGGCGATACCAGGCGAAGGCGCTCAGGGCCAGGTTCAGGGTGAGGATCGCCAGGAAGGTGGCGGTGGGCCCGGCCAGGATGGTCAGCGGGGCGAAGACGACCGCGTACACCGTGATCGAGGTGTTGACGGCGAGGTTCACGCCGTCGGGCACGTTCAGCAGGTGGGTGAAGAGCGGGTCGACTCCGTGCGTGATCGCGTACGCCCCGTAGGAGAGCAGCCATTCGAAGAAGGCCTGGTCACCGGAGTTGACGCCGCTTGCGCGGTGCGCCGGGTCGGCCCAGAGTGCGCCGGTGACCCACCCCGCGGTGAGTAGCGACACGGCCGCGACCAGCAGGTCTGCTCGCCAGGTGCGGGGGTTGCCGGAGGCCGGGGCCGCGTCGGGAGCGTTCGGCTCGGACGCGGGCGGGGTGAGCGGAGTGCGCTGCGAGGCGATCGACACTCGGCGCAGTTTATCAGCGACGACACGCCAGGCCCGGGGTGGTTGAGTCCTTATTGAAAATGGGTATCAATAGCAGTATGAAGATGGCATTCGTCGGCAAGGGCGGTAGTGGCAAGACCACCCTTGCGGCGCTGGTGGCCCGGCACCTGGCCGCGGAGGACTCCGCGGCGCTGCTGGCCGTCGACGCCGATATCAACCAGCACCTGGCCACCGCGCTGGGCATCAGCGAGGACGAGGCTGTCCTGCTGCCCTCGCTCGGCGACCACCTCGGCCAGATCAAGGAGTATCTGCGCGGCGACAACCCGCGTATCTCCTCGGCCGCCGCGATGGTCAAGACCACCCCGCCGGGGCGCGGCTCGCGCCTGCTGCGGGTGGCCGAACCCAACCCGATCTACGACGGACTGGTCCGCCGCGTCGGCGGGGTGCGGCTGGCGGTGACCGGCCCGTTCGCCACCGAGGACCTGGGCGTGGCCTGCTACCACTCCAAGGTCGGCGCGGTCGAGCTGCTGCTCAACCACCTGGTCGACGGGCCGGGGGAGTACGTCGTGGTCGACATGACCGCCGGTGCGGACAGCTTCGCCTCGGGGCTGTTCACCCGGTTCGACGCCACGTTCCTGGTGTGCGAGCCGACCCTGCGCAGCGTGGGGGTGTACCGGCAGTACATCGGCTACGCCCGTGAGTTCGGGGTGCGGGTGCACGTGGTCGGCAACAAGATCGACGACGCCTCGGACGTGGACTTCCTGCGCGAACACGTGGGGGGCGACCTGCTCACCTGGGTGGGGCGGTCGTCGTTCGTGCGTGCCGCCGAGCGGGGCGCCCCGCGGCCCATCGCCGAGCTGGAGCCGGTGAACCGGGCCGCGCTCAACGTGATCCGCGCCGCCGTGGACGGCTGCGCCAAGGACTGGGACCGCTACACCGCCCAGGCCGTCGAGTTCCACCTGCGCAACGCGCAGGCGTGGGGCAACGCCCGCAGCGGTGAGGACCTTGCCGCCCAGGTCGACCCCGACTTCGTGCTCGGGCCGCAGTGGCTCGAGCTCGCCGAGCACCACCGATGAGGAGAGGAAGGCACATGTCCCTGGAGGTTCCCGTGGCGCTGCTGGAGCGCGCCGAGGCCGGGCAGGTCGACGACGCCGAGTTCGTCGACTGCGTCCGTCAGTCGCTGCCGTACGCGTGGGCGGTGCTCACCGCCGCCGCGCAGGAGCTGGCCGATGACCCGACCGCGCCCTTCGGCGAGCACGCCGTGCCGCCGCCGAGCGAGGCCGAGCGCGGGCAGCTGCTGCGCGCGCTGGCCAGCGACTCGATTCGGGGCGCGGCGGAGCGGCACTTCGGCGTGAAGTTCGCGTTCCAGAACTGTCACCGGGTGGCGGCGTTCGCGCTGTCGGCGGTCGGCGGTCAGACGTACTCCGAGTTCATCTCGCCGCTGGCGCAGCTGCGCAACCAGTCGCCGGAGCTGCGCGACTGCTGAACCGAACGTTACGTGGCCGGGGGATCGTCGATCCCCCGGCCACGTAACGTTCGGATCCGATTTGGCGATGAATGAGAAGCCCACTCGCGTGAAGTGGACAGGTTGAGGTTCAGTGTCATGTATGCATTGATGCAATTGCTTGTATGATTGACTTAGTCAAGTTGGTAGCGCTGCACCGGGGCGCCCAGCCGGAGAGGAGCCGGCCATGTCGACCGTCCGTGCCGTACCCACCATCGCACCACGCCGCGCCACCAGCACCACTCTCCCCGAGCCGCCGCCGCTGCGGCAGCGCTTCGACACCGCGCTCGCGCGCTTCCTGAACCACCGCGCCGACGAACTCGGCACGATCGAGAATCAGACGCCCGACACGCCCGCGTCCGGGCTGACCGAGGCGATGACCCTCATCCGCCGGTTCGTGCTGGCCGACGGCAAACGCCTGCGGCCGCTGTTCTGCTACTGGGGCTGGCGCGCGGCCGCGCCGGAGCGGGAACTCGACCCGGCCGCCGAGGAAGCGGTGATCTCGGCCGCGGCCGCGCTGGAACTGTTCCACAGCTTCGCGCTCATCCACGACGACCTGATGGACGCCAGCGACCTGCGCCGGGGCGAACCGACGCTGCACCGTGCCTTCACCGGGGTGCCGCCGCTGCGGGGGGCGGCGGCCGACCGGGAGCGACTCGCCGCGAGTCTGGCCATCCTCGCCGGAGACTTGTGCGCGATGTGGTCGGACCAGATGTTCGAGGAGGCGGGCGCCGACCCCGGGCGCGTCGCCGCCGCCCGACGCTGGCTCGCGCTGATGCGCAGTGAGGTGATGGTCGGGCAGTACCTGGACCTGACCGTCGCGAGCGGTTCGCTGCCGCTGGCCGAGCAGGTCATCCGGTACAAGACGGCGCGGTACACGGTCACCCGGCCGCTGCAGATCGGGGCCGCGCTCGCGGGCGCGGCCGCCGACCTGCTCGACGGGTTCGAGCGGTTCGGCGACCCGCTGGGCGCGGCGTTCCAGCTGCGTGACGACCTGCTCGGCGTGTTCGGGCAGCCGGAGCAGACCGGAAAGTCGATCGTGGACGACCTGCGCGAGGGCAAACCGACCGTGCTGATCGGACTGGCGCTGGCCCGCGCCGACACGGCGCAGACCCGGACCATCACCACCCTCTACGGCCGCGCCGACCTGGGCGAACGCGGTGCGCAGCGGCTACGGGCCGCGATCGCCGCCACCGGCGCGCCCGAGGCGGTCGAGGCACTGATCGAGCAGCGCTGCGCCCGGGCCCTGGCCGTCCTGGACGACCTGCCGATCGACCCCAACGCCCGCGACGCACTCCGCGCTCTGGCCACGGCGGCGGTCAGCCGCCGCCGCTGAGCGCGGGGCGGCACCCCGCGAGTTCATGATCAATGAGGGGTGGGGGTGGGGAGGGGGTCGGTCATGGCGGCGCGCAGCGCCTGGGAGATGGTGCGGTGCTGGTAGGGGAAGGCGGTCTCCTTGAGGACGGCGGGCAGCACGCGCAGGCTGCGGAAGGCCTCGTTGCCGAACTCGCCGTACAGCATCTTCAGGGCGGCCTTGGGGATCGGGAACAGGGTCGGTCGGTGCAGTTCGGCACCGAACGCCTTGGTGAACTGGGTGTTGGTGACCGGCTCGGGGCCGACCATGTTGACCGGACCGTCGATGCGGTCGTCGCCGAGCACGTGCAGCACCGCGCCCAGCCAGTCGGCCAGCGACATCCACGGCACCCACTGCCGCCCGCTGCCCAGCCGCCCGCCCACGCCCATCTTGAACGGCACCAGCTGCGCCTTGAGGAAACCGCCGTCGCGGTGCAGCGGATATCCGGTGCGCAGCAGCGCCACCCGCGCCCCGGCGTCGGAGGCGAGCACGGTCGCCTGCTCCCAGTGCCGGGACACCCCGGCCAGGAAGTCGTCGCCGACCGGTGACAGCTCGGTCACCTCACGGTCGCCGGTGTCGCCGTAGTAGCCGACGCCGGAGGCGTTGACCAGCAGCGGGATGCGCTGCTCGGCCACCGCCTGGGCCAGGGTCGCGGTCGGCACGATCCGGCTGGACAGGATCAGCGCCTGGTACTCGTCGGTCCAGCGGCGGTCGGCGACGCCCACCCCGCACAGGTTGACCACGGCGTCGGTGCCGTCGGGCAGGCGGATCGGGGCGGCCGGGTCCCACTGCCGCTCGGACGGGTGCTCGGCGGGGCGGCGGACCAGCTGGATCACCTCGTGGCCGTGCGCCTGCAACGTCGCCAGCAAGGGCTGCCCGAGGAAGCCCGAGGCTCCCGCCACCACGATCCGCATACGCCAATCATGCCCGAGCGGGACCGCCTCAGCGGGCCGACACCGCCTGGCGCAGTTGCTCCAGCCACCGGGCCAGCTCGGCGTCGATGCGGAAGTTGTCCTCCGGCGACAGTACGACCAGCGGCGCGGGCTCCGCATCGGACCGGTGCGCCTCCAGCATCCGGGCCCGCAGTCCGCTGGGCGGGTGCGACGCGAACAGCGACGTCTCCTCGCGCACCGACAGCTGCCGCAGTCCGGGCAGCCGATCGACCAGCCCCGCCCGCACGTGCTCGGCGGTGGACAGCCACAGCGCCGGGGCCACGCCCATCCGGGCCGAGCGGTTCACCGGCTCCAGCACCTCCGGCAGGGTCACCATGCTGTCGGCCAGGTCGCGGGCGGCGGCGGTGCCCGCCACCCGCGCCGCGATCAGGTCCGCCCGGTACTCCGCCTGCTGCCCGCCGCGCGCGGCGATGCTGTGCACGGCCAGGTGCAGCAGCCAGGGAATCCAGCTGGTCAGGCTGAAGAAGAGCCGCAGGGCCAGCCCGGCCGGGCCGCCCATCGCGGCGGCCGTGTAGTCGTAGCGCATCAGTCGCACCACCCGGCCCAGCATGGTCAGAGCGGGCTGCGTCACCAGCGCCCGGCGCAGGTCGCCGTTGACGAAGTGGCCCAGCTCGTGGCCGAGCAGGGCGACCCGCTGCTGCGCCGGGAGCAGTGCCCACAGCGGCAGGCCAAGTTCCAGGACGCGGTCGCGGCGCAGGCCGACCTCGGCGGTGCCGGCGTTGAGGTCGTACGACACCGCGATGACCGCCGGGGCCCGGGTGCCGACCGCGGCCGCGACCCGGTCCACCAGCGCGTACAGGGTCGGGGCGGCCTGCCGGGTGAGCAGCGGACTGTCTTCGGGCAGGCGGCCCAGGCGCGGGCGCAGCGCGTACGCGAGCAGCAGGCACGGCACCCCGAACACCAGGCCCTTGGGCCATCCGGCGACCGACAGCCACAACCCGGCGCCGACCAGCAGCAGCCAGCACCCGGCCAGAGCCAGCGACACCGCCTGCAGCGCCACCCAGGTGACCCGATCGGGGCGACCCAGGCCGTCGACGGTCCACTGTGCGTAGTCGCGGCGGGTCTGCCGCAGTGCCCAGCGGAACGTCAGCCGGTCGACCCAGCGCCAGCCCAGCTCGGCCCGGCGGCGGTCGAAGGCCTCCAGATTCCACTCGCAGCCAGGGCACCACGGGGCGGCGTCTCGCTCGGACACCACCGGTTCGCCGCAGGAGCGGCAGGGCGTACCGGCCGCGATCGTCTTGGCGCGTCTGATCACGGCGGCATTGTGCCCGAAGCCGGACGCGCCCGCTGCCCCCGCCGAACGGGCGAGGGGCGCCCCGGCCACAGCCGGGACGCCCCTCGCTTGACGCTGGGTCAGAGACCGAGCTCGGCCTCGAAGCTGCCCGCCTCCAGGCGCTCCTTGACCGCGGTGAGGAACCGGGCCGCGTCGGCGCCGTCCACCAGCCGGTGGTCGTACGACAGCGCCAGGTACACCATCTGCCGGGGCAGGATCAGCTCGCCCAGGTCCGGGTCGTCCACGACCACGGCGCGCTTGACGACCGCGCCGGTGCCCAGGATGGCCACCTGCGGCTGGTTGATGATCGGCGTGTCGAACAGGGCGCCGCGGCTGCCGGTGTTGGTCAGCGTGAAGGTGCCGCCCGACAGCTCGTCCGGCAGGATCTTGTTGGTGCGGGTGCGCTCGGCCACGTCGGCGATCCGTCGGGCCAGGCCGGCCAGGTTCAGGTCGCCCGCGTTGCGGATCACCGGGACGATGAGGCCCTTGTCGGTGTCCACGGCCATGCCCAGGTGCTCGGCGTCGTGATAGGTGACCGTGCCGGCCTCCATGTCGATCGACGCGTTCACGTTCGGGAACTGCCGCAGCGCCTCGACCGCCGCCAGCGCGAAGAACGGCAGGAAGGACAGCTTCGCGCCGTGCTTGGCCAGGAAGTCGGCCTTGGCCTGCTCGCGCAGCCGCGCGATCTTGGTGACGTCGACCTCGACCACGGTGGTGAGCTGCGCCGAGACCTGCAGCGACTCCACCATGCGCTTGGCGATGGTGGCACGCAGCCGCGACAGCTTCTCGGTGCGACCCCGCAGCGGGCTCGGCGCCGACTTGGGCGCGGCGGCCGCGGCGGCCTGCGCCGGGGCGGCGGCAGCGGCCGGAGCCGGCGCCTTGGCCTTGGCGGCGGCGTCGAGTACGTCCTGCTTACGGATGCGCCCGCCGACACCGGTGCCGGTGAGGGTGTTCAGGTCGACGCCGTGCTCGGTGGCGAGCTTGCGCACCAGCGGGGTGACGTACCCGTCGCCGTTGGCCGCGACAGCGGCGGCGGTCGGGGCCGGGGTCACCGGGGTGGCCGTCGGCGCCGGAGTCGGCGCGGGCGCCGCCGGCGCCGGGGTGGGCACCGGAGCGGCCGGGGCCGGGGCCGAAGCGGCGACCGGGGCCGGGGCGGCCGGGGCGGGTGCGGGCGTGGCCGG
>NZ_JAHRCY010000002.1 GCF_019083965.1 Catellatospora tritici | reverse complement strand
GCCCGGCCCGGCCCGGCCCGGCGCGGCGCGGCCCGGCGCGGCGCGGCGCGGCCCGGCGGGACGGGACGGGTCAGGGGCGGGTGCCGGGCCAGGGGACGGTCAGTTCGCCGAGGCGCCAGCGGTGGTGGGTGTCCAGGACGGGCCAGCCTGCGTCACGCAGGCGGGACACCGTGTCGAGCCAGCGTTGACGGGGGCCGAAGACGGCCAGCGGGGCGGCATGGCGCCAGCCGTCGTCGAGGGCGCGGAGCAGGTCGTACACGGGTTCGCCGGGGATGTTGCGGTGGATGAGGGCCTTGGGTAGGCGCTCGGCGAACGTGGCCGGGGACTCCAGGGTGGACAGCTTCGCGGCGAGCGTGAGGGTGGTCGGGACGGTCGACCCGGCCCGCAGGGCCACCCAGGCGCCGAGGCGGCCGAGCTCGTCGCAGGTGCCCTCGATGAGCCAGCCGCCGGGGGCCAGCGCGGTGGTGATGGTGGACCAGGCGGCGGGGACGGCGCTCTCGTCGTACTGGCGCAGGACGTTGAAGGCCCGGACCACGACGGGCCGTAAGCCGGCCAGCTCGAAGCCGCCACGGGCGAAGGTCAGGCCGGGCGGGTCGGCCGCGGGCTGCGCCGCGGCGACCCGGGCGGGGTCGATCTCCAGGCCGACGACCCGGACGTCCGGGCGTACGCGCAGCAGCCGTGCCCGCAGCTCCACCGCCGTGATCGGGGTGGCCCCGTAGCCGAGGTCCACCACCAGCGGGTCGGCCGCGTCGGCCAGCGCCCGCCCGCACCACCAGGCGATCCACCGGTCCACCCGCCGGAGCCGGTTCGGATTGGTGGTGCCCCGGGTGATCTCGCCCTGCGCCTTCACCTGCCCCACCCCAGCCTGTCGATCAGGAAGCTGTGCACGCGACACGCCATCGACCCGTGCCATAAGTTCATGATCGACGCACCGGGGGGGTTACGCGGTGCGGTGGACCTTGTGTTGGGCGGCTTGGGCCAGGGGGCGGACCACCAGGCGGTCGATGTTGACGTGGTGGGGGAGGGTGGCGGTCCAGGTGATGCAGGTGGCGATGTCGTCGGCGGTCAACGGCTTGTCCACGCCCTGGTAGACGGCGGCGGCGCGGGCCGTGTCACCGGCGAAGCGGTTGACGGCGAACTCGTCGGTCTTGACCATGCCCGGGTCGATCTCGACGACGCGGACGGGCTGGCCGCAGAGCTCCAGGCGGAGGGTCTCGACCAGGGCGGTCTGGGCGTGCTTGGCCGCGGCGTAGCCGCCGCCGCCCTCGTACACGATGAGGCCCGCCGTGGAGCTGACCGTGACGATGGTGCCCGCGCCGGAGGCGGTCAGGGCGGGCAGCAGGGCCTTGGTCAGGCGCAGCGTGCCGAGCACGTTGACGTCGTACATCGCCTGCCAGTCGGCGACCCCGGCGGTCGCGACCGGGTCGGCGCCGATCGCCCCGCCCGCGTTGTTGACCAGCAGGTCCACCCGGTCGAGCGTGGCCGCGAAGGCCGCCACCGCGTCGTCGTCGGTCACGTCGCAGGTCACCGGCGTACCGTTGATCTCCTTGGCGAGCGCCTCGACCCGGTCGGTGCGGCGGGCCAGCGCGTACACGTGGAAACCGGCCTGGGCCAGGCTGCGGGCGGTGGCGGCCCCGATGCCGCTGGAGGCGCCGGACACGACCGCGATCTTCTGGTACGACATGAGCAGATCCTAAGCCGCTGCCCGGTTGCCGCGACGCTGCCCGCCTGCCGCGCGAAGCCGTGCGATCCACGTCACGCCGCGAACGGGAAGAGTCGGACGCTCCCGGCTGTTGATCGCCTCGTGAGCTCTCGATCCCTCCCTCGGCGTATGGCGATGCTCTCGGTGCACACCTCGCCCCTGCACCAACCGGGCACCGGTGACGCGGGCGGCATGAACGTGTACATCGTCGAGGTGTCCAAGCGCCTGGCGCAGGCCGGTGTCGAGATCGAGGTCTTCACCCGGACCACCGGGCGGGACCTGCCCCAGTGCGCCGAACTCGCGCCCGGCGTGACCGTGCGCCACATCAGCGCGGGCCCGTTCGAGGGCCTGGCCAAGGAGGACCTGCCCGCCCAGCTGTGCGCGTTCACGCACGGGGTGCTGGGCGTCGAAGCCGCCCGCCCGCCGGGCTGGTACGACCTGCTCGCCTCGCACTACTGGCTGTCGGGCCAGGTCGGCTGGCTGGCCAAGGACCGCTGGGGCGTGCCGCTGGTGCACACCGCGCACACCCTCGCCAAGGTCAAGAACCTGCAGCTGGCGGCCGGGGACCGGGCCGAGCCGATGGGCCGGGTCGTCGGCGAGGAGCAGGTCGTCGAGCAGGCCGACCGGCTGGTCGCCAACACCCCGACCGAGGCCCGCGAACTCATCGACCTATACGGCGCCCCGCTGGAGCGCGTCGCCATCGTCGCCCCGGGCGTCGACCTGCAGCGCTTCCGCCCCGGTTCTCGGGCCGCCGCGCGGGCCCGCCTCGGCCTGCCCGAACGCGGCCGGATCGTCGCGTTCGTCGGCCGCATCCAGCCGCTGAAGGCCCCCGACGTGCTGATCCGCGCGCTGGCCGAGTCCGACTCCGCCGACGTCACCGCGCTGATCGTCGGCGGACCCAGCGGCTCCGGCCTGGACCGGCCCACCGCGCTGATCGAACTGGCCGACACGCTGGGCGTACGCGACCGGGTCCGGTTCCTGCCGCCGCAGGCCGGAGACCGGCTCGCCGACGTCTACCGGGCCGCCGACGTGGTCGCGGTGCCCTCGCACAACGAGTCGTTCGGGCTGGTGGCGCTGGAGGCGCAGGCCTGCGGCACGCCCGTGGTGGCGGCGGCTGTCGGCGGCCTGGTCACCGCCGTACGCGACGGCATCAGCGGCGTGCTCATCGACGGGCACGACCCGGCGATCTGGGGGCGCGTGCTCGACAAGCTGCTCGCCGAGCCCAAGCGGCTGGCCGAGCTGTCGGCCGGGGCGCTGCGGCACGCGCACGACTTCTCCTGGGACCGCACGGCCGAGCGGTTGCTCGACGTCTATGGTGAGGCGATGACAGAGCACCGGGCCCGCCGCGAGCTGGAGCTCGCCGGCTGTGCGCGCTGGTAGTCCCGTGACGACCGTCGCCGAAGCCTGCGCGCTGATCGAGCGGGCCTGCGCCGAGCTGCCCCTGGACCGCACCGGCGCCACGTCGTACGTGGTGACCCTGCCCGGCACGCACAAGCTCAAGACGAACGTGAACCTGATCGTCGGTGAGCAGGCGCTGCGGATCGAGGCGTTCGTGGTGCGCCAGCCCGACGAGAACCGCGAGGCGGTCTGGGCGTGGCTGCTGCGGCGCAACGCCAAGCTCTACGGGGTCGCGTTCACCATCGACGCGGTCGGCGACGTGTACCTGACCGGCCGCCTGCCGCTGGCCGCGCTGACCGAGGCCGAACTCGACCGGCTGCTCGGCGCGGTGCTCGCGGCCGCCGACGACTCCTTCGACACCCTGCTGGAGCTGGGCTTCGCCACCGCGATCAAGCGCGAGTGGCAGTGGCGCACCAGCCGCGGCGAGCCAACCGACAACCTCCGCGCCTTCCAACACCTCTTCGAACAGTAAGGAAGGGCCCCTTCTTATCGCTTTGCGTAGCGGAAGGGCCCCTTCTTAACGGGTCTGCGGTGGCGCGGAGGCAGCGGCGGCGCGAAGTCACTCAGCCGCGACGCGCTGGGCGGTCTGGTACGTCGCGGCGTCGTACAGCACCAGGTGCGCCTGCGCGACGCTCGTCTCGGCGGTACGCAGCACCGACAGCGCCTGCCGGACCGCGTCCTCGACCGGCCAGCCGAAGATGCCCGACGAGATCAGCGGAAACGCGACCGTGGCCGCGCCCAGCTCGGCGGCGACCCGCAGCGAGTTGCGGTAGCAGTCGCGCAGCAGCTCGGCGCGGTCCTCGGTAGCGCTGTAGACCGGCCCGACCGTGTGCACCACCCACCGGGCGGGCAGCCTGCCCGCGGTGGTGGCGACCGCCTGACCGGTGCCCAGGCCTCGGCCGTATTTCGAGGCGCGCAGGGCGCGGCACTCGGCCAGGATCTCGGGGCCGCCCTTGCGGTGGATGGCGCCGTCGACCCCGCCCCCGCCGAGCAGCGACGAGTTGGCGGCGTTGACGATGGCGTCCACCTGCTGGGCGGTGATGTCGCCCTGGACCAGAGTGATGATCATGATCGGCTTTCCGGGTCAGGAAGCGGGTCTACCCCGCACATCGTGACCCGGAGAGCCGATCGGCCGCAGCCGCTTAACGGCTGCAGTGGTAGGTGAACTCGGTCTTGCCCTCGACCACGTGCGTGCCGAGCACGCGCAGGGTGGCGCTCGCCTCCTTGGTGCCCACGCCCTTGAAGTCCCAGTACAGGTGGACGTCGACACGCTTCTGGCCGGAGCGGAACGCCTGCTCCAGCGCGCCGGAGCTCTGGCCGTCCATCCGCACCCACTCGTAGGTGACCTTGCCCGCGGTCCCGTCGGTCTCGATGGTGCCGACCAGGTCCACCTTCACATCGCACTTGTCGTCGATCGGCTGCGCCAGCTTGACCGTGACAGTGGTCACCGCCACCGGCGCGGCGTGCCGCGACTGCCACCACTGCCAGACCAGGATCCCGGCCACCACCAGCAGCGCGACCGTGCTCAGCGCGCTCACGAACGCGGTGATCCGCTTCCACATCGACCGCTTGGGTCGGGGTGGGGCGCTGGCCGCCGCGAGCTGCCAGGCGGGCGGCGCGGGCGGCACGCCCTGGCCGAAGCGCAGGTTGACATCGGGCTGCGCCGATGCCGGTGCGCCCCGGCCCGGCTCCTGGCTGGCGACCCGACGCTGCTCCTCGGCGGCCCGGTTGCCCAGGCGGGTGGCTCCGTCCGGCGCCACGGCGGGTGCGGGCACCGGCGGCGCGGGCTGCTGCGGGGGTACGCCCGGAGCAGCCGCCGCCTGCGGTGCTGCCTGCGCCGGGACCCCGGCGGATGCCTGCCGGGGCGGCACCGGGGCCGAGTGCGAACCGCCGATCAGCTGTACCGTCGCCTCACTGCCGGGCTCCACCGGCGGCAGCGCCACCGGCGGGGCTTTCGTCACCACCGCGCCTGCCGCCGCCGCGAACGCGTTCGCGGCCAGCGACTTGATCGGCTCGCGGTCGCCGAAGCCGGCCACCTTCGCGCCGCCCGCGGTCAGCACCGACAGTGCTGCGGTCAACCCGGCGCTGCCGCCGGTCGCCTCGGCCTGCTGCGCCGCCTGCCGCAGCAGCTGCGCCACGGCCGGATCGGTGTTGCGGGTGGCCAGGTCATTCAGCATGCGCGCCCAGGCGGTCGCGTCGTGACCCGGGCCCGGGGTGTCGCCCGCCAGCGCGGGGGCGTATCCGGTCTCGGCGAGCAGAGCCGCACCGGCGCCGCTGAGCACGACGGTGTTCGGCTGGAGGTCGCCGTGGGCGAGCCCCGCCTGATGCAGCTTGAGTAGCGTCTGCGCGGTGTCCGTGGCGATCAGCAGCGCCGTGGCGGGCGGCATCGACACGTTGGCGCCGAACACCTGCGCCAGCGTCGGCGTCGGGGACGCCGACGTGATCAGCCAGGTGTACCGGCCGTCGACGAGCTGCTCGGTCACGTTGAGCAGGCCGGGCAGGCGCAGCGCCGCCACGGTCTGCACCACCTGGCCCACCCGCTGCGCGGTCGCCTGATCGGCCAGGGCGCGCTCCTCCAGCCGCACCCCGCCGCGCACCTTGCCGTCCGCGGTGGACAGCAGGTGCCAGGTGCCGAGCCGTCCGGCCCGCCCCTGCCCCCGCACGGTGTACTTACCGCCGATCATGTCCGCCACGGCGGAGCCGTCCTTTCACCTTAGGCAAGGGTCGTCGATGATGGTGAGGGCCCCACTGGTGGGTCCAGGAATGTTAGCCGTAACGATAAGTCGAATGCGGTACGTTCCCGAGCAGTCCATATAGAGCGAGGACGCGTTCCCGTAGTGCGTGATCTCGTTGACGGTCTTTCCTCCGGGCACCTGCAGTGTCTCCACATGCGGTGTTCCGATTGCGCCGCCCCTCGCGCTTACCTGGACATATGTGAAGGTAAGGACGAATGGGTCTGGACGATCCGTGGCGACCGTGAGCACCTCACGGGTCACTCCACCGGTGTTGTAGGAAATGCTTTCCGAGCTGCAGTCGGGCTTGCTGTACCAGCAGAAACCACCGAGGCTGAGTCGAATCACGGAGTTCGGGGTTGGTGACGGTTTGGGGGATGGCTTCGGGCTGGGCTTCTTGCTGGGGCTCGGCTTCGGGCCGGGCGACGGCGACGCTGAGGGCGATGCGCTCGGCGACGGCTCCACCGACGGGGACGGCGACGGCTCGACCGAGGGCGCCGGTGACGGGAGAGCCGACGGGCTGGGGGAGGAGATCGGTGGCGCGGGTGGCGGGTTGTTGCTCAGGTTGGCGAAGCCGACTCCGGCGGCGCCCAGCACCAGGGCGGTCACGCAGGCGGTGAGCACCCAGAAGGCGCGCTTGGACATGCCCAGGATGGTGGTGGCGACCGCGCTGGCGTCGGCCTGCATGCCCGCCAGCGGGAACAGCAACGCCAGCAGCAGCGCGCGCCGGGCCAGCTTGCCCCGGCCGTCCTCCTCCCACTCCGGGCCGTATCCGGCCCCGGCGACCGCCTCCAGCTCGTGCAGGAATGTCTCCGCGTCCCGGGGACGCTGCCGCGGGTCCTTGGCCAGACCTCGGCGCACCAGGCCCCGTACCGCCTCGGGCACGTCGTCGACCGGCACCGGTGCCTGCTCGTGCTGGCGGCGCAGCCCGGCCAGGTCGCCCGGTGCCCGATACGGCGGCCTGCCGACGAGGCACTCGAAGAAGGTGGCGGTGGCGGCGTAGATGTCGGTGGACGGGCTGGCGGCCGCCCCGGCCCACTGCTCCGGCGCCATGTATGACGGCGTACCGGCCAGCGGCCCCTGCCGCCCGCTGCGCGCCGCGATGCCGAAGTCGGCCAGCTTGCTCTGGCCTTCCCCGTTGACCAGCACGTTCTCCGGCTTGTAGTCGCGGTGCACCACGCCCCGGGTGTGCGCGGCGGCCAGGCCCAGCAGCGAGCCCTTGAGCACCACCAGCGCCGCCTGCGGCTCGGTGGGCCCCTGCTCGCGCAGGATGGCGCGCAGCGCCACACCCTCGACCAGCTCCATCACGATCGCCGCGCCGTCGGGCGACTCGACGTACTCGTACAGGCGGGCGACCTCGGGCGAGTCCACCTCGGACATGATCCGGGCCTCGGCCCGGAACGCGCGGATGAACTCCTCATCGCCGCGCAGGTGCTCGGCCAGGTACTTGATGGCGACCTTCACCTGGGTGGCGTCGTGCTGCGCGAGCACCACCAGCCCCGAGGCCCCCCGGCCCAGCTCGCGGATCTCGGTGTACCCGGGCACGGTCCACATCGGCATGTTCATGCCGTCCCCCTCATACCCTTCAGAAAGCCTTGCCCGCTCATGCCGACGCCTCCGCTGGCGCCGTGCTGCGGCGGGACTTGACGAAGCCGACCAGCTTGCGGAACAGCCGGTACCAGACCGGGAACATGATCAGGCCGATGAGCAGCACGATCACCACGATGTCGATGCCGGGCGGCAGATAGCGGTCGACCAGGCCGCCGAGGCGGTCACGCCAGGCCAGGAAGCCCAGCAGCACGAACAGGCCGGTCCCGCCGACGGCGGCCATGCCGTAGGCGGCCATGCCCACCTGGCGCAGGCCCGGCCTGCGCCCGGCCTTCAGATCGGCCCAGATGCCCCTGGTGAAGTACGCCGCCGCCTCCTCGCGCAGGCGCGGCAGCCGCAGCCCGTCCGCGAGCGCCTGGTAGCCGTCCAGCGGCATCAGCGGATTGAGGTTGTACAGCGTGTTCAGGTAGAGCCCGAAGGCCAGCTGGTAGGCGACCCCGGCCACGCGCGGCTCGGGCACCCAGGCGGCGGTCATCGCGCACATGCCCGCGATCGCCGCGGTCGACAGCGGCCCGGACAGGGTCACCACGATGCGGGACCAGCGGCTGCCGAACCACATGTCCGAAGTGTCCACAAAGGCGAACGGCATGCCCATCATCAGCATGAACCCGCCCCGGGTCACGGTGCGGCCGTACGACTTCACCGCCAGCGCGTGCGCCGACTCGTGCACCATCAGCGCGAGCAGGTACCCGAGGCCGACCGCGACGACGCCGCCCACCCCGGCGCCCCGGATGTCGAACAGGTTCTGCTCGGCGCCGGCCACCACGGCGGCATACAGCCCCACCGCGATCACGATCCAGAGCAGGGCCACGCCGGTACGCGTGAAGAAGCGCCAGCCGAACGCCCGGTACAGCCCCCCGAAGAAGCCGTCCAGTCCCTTGATGGACAGCTCCATGCGCAGCAGCGCGTGCAGCACCGCGCGGCCGATCCGCTTGAGCAGCGGCGGCTTCTCCGGTTCGCGCTGGCCGTGCACGCCGCGCACGAGTTCCAGCGCGGCGAAGGTATCCAGGGTGCGCTCGATGCGGGGCAGGGCGAGCTCGCCGAACTTCTGCGCGTACGCGAACAGCAGGTCTCGTACGGTGTTCTCGCCGTCGAGCTGGTGCCACAGGAACACGTCGCGCTCGTCGAGCTGCAGATACTGCCCGGAGCGGGTGTTGCGCAGCACCCACTGCTGGTCGCCGCGCACGTCGGG
This sequence comes from Catellatospora tritici, assembly GCF_019083965.1. Taxonomy (GTDB): domain Bacteria; phylum Actinomycetota; class Actinomycetes; order Mycobacteriales; family Micromonosporaceae; genus Catellatospora; species Catellatospora tritici. Next base: position 741,911 of record NZ_JAHRCY010000002.1, on the reverse strand, counting down.
CACCTGCTTGAGCGCCCAACCGCTGCGCCGCTTCGGCCGCGCCGACAGCGGGCCGCCCGCGGTGGGCGCGGGCTCGGGCAGGCCGGGCTGCGCGGGCTGCGGCTGCAGCAGCATGCTGTGCTCGACCCCGGCCACCATGGTCTTGGAGCCGATCGCGGCGCTGCGCGGCTGCGCGAACCGCACCGGCACGTCGCCGACGTGCAGCTCGATCTCGTCGGTGAGCAGCATGGCGTTGCCGTGCATTGTGTATCCGGCGACGGTGGTGCCGTTGAAGGAGTTCAGGTCTTCGATCTCGAAGCCGTTGGCGGTGCGGGTCACCCGGGCGTGGGCGCGCGAGACGCTGCCGTCGTCGAGCACCACGTCGTTGTCGGCGCTGCGGCCGATGGTGGTGACCGGTTTGACCAGCTCCAGCGTCCGCGATCCGGCCGGGGTGTCCCAGCGCAGCTCAGGCGCGGCGTAGGCCTCCACTTTGGCGCCCTTGCGCAGCGTGCCGCAGTGCAGGCAGTAGGGGTAGTCCCGGCGCAGGTGCACGTGGCAGGCGTGGCACAACATCTTTCGGCCTCTCGGGGGCGACGAAGGTCGGCCTGTGCCCGGCGAGCCGTGTGCGGGTGGTGCGCCGGACGGGCCACCCTCGTGGGGGCGAGCCAGATCATAAGCGGCCGAACGGGTGTACGGGGTCGGCTGACTGCTTTACGACCCTTCACCGATCAGCCGGTCCGGGCTGGTGATCTGCTGCCGGGCAGCGGGGAGGCGACGGGGGACACATTCCCCGCCGCCCGGCAGGGTCTTCGGGTCAGGCCGCGGCCGTACCCTCGTCTTCGGACTTGTTCAGCGACTTGCCCGCGACCGCACCGGCGATGCCGCCGGCGAGCGCGCCCGCGGCCAGCCCCGCGCCGCCCAGGATCAGGCCGGTGGTGCCGATGCCGCCGTCGGCCTGCTCGGCCGCGACCGGCTGCACCGCGGCCGGGTCCGCCGCGCCGGTCGCGTCGCCGGTCTGCAGCGGCCCGACCTCGACGGCCGGCTCCGGCTCCGGCTCGGGCAGCGGCGGCGGTGTGGGCGCCGCCCCGGCGTCGTGCGACGAGCCGTGCGACGAACCGTGGTCGGAGCCATGGTCCGAGCCGTGGCTGGACCCGTGGTCGCCGGAGTCGCCGTCGTCGTGCACCAGCGGCGGCGGCAGCGGGTCGCCGCCGTCCGTCGGCGGGTCGACCGGGTGGATCACGCCGGGGTCGAGCGGATGGATGTCGATCGGGCCGATCGGGAACAGCGGGCCGATCGGGGGATCCGGGTGCACGGGGTCGACGATGACGCCCTGCGGTAGGTGGATGTCGAACGGCGGCGAGATCGGGTCCGGCTCCGGGTCCGGCAGCTGGAAGTGCGGCGTCTCGAGCAGCCCGGCCAGGCCGCCGGTGCCGATGCCCGACTTGGACAGGCGGGCGCCGAGCGCGGTGGGTCCGGCCCCGGCGGACGCGTCGGCCAGGCCGCGCAACTGCTCGGTCTCGTCGGGCGTGAGGCCGTACTGGGCGGCGACGGCCTCCGGGTTGGCGCGGGCGTGCCGAGCGAACTCGGGGTCCACCGCCATCCGTGCGATCAGGTCACGGAACTGGGACATTGCTGACTCCTCGGCGGGTTCCGGAACCCGGCGCGTCGCGTGGGCGGCGGTCGTGTCCCGAGCGGGGGGTTGTGCATTTCACGCTAGGTCCGGTAGGGGACTGCGCACATCGCGGCGAGTACGTAACTTTGCCGGGAGGGTGCTGCGTACCGGCCCGGAGAGGGGAGGCGGTCGTGGACCACCAGCAGGCCGCGGAGCTGCTGGCCGAGCGTATCGGGCGGCCCGTGCCGCCGCGCCTGGTCGAGCAGCTGCTCCGGCGTACCGACGCCGATCGGGCGCTGCTGTCGGCCGTGGCCGACCAGGTCGACCCGGACGGCGACGTGCTGCACCGTATCCCGCTGCGCTGGCCGCCGGAGCAGGTCGCGGCGGTGCGGGAGGCGCTGACGGGGCTGGGTCCGCACGGCCGGGCCGTGGCGGGCGCGGGCGCGGTCATCGGGCGCGAGTTCGACCTGGCCATCCTGGAGGGCGCCTGCCCCGACGTCGAGGTGCTGGCCGGGCTGGAGGAGGCCGAGGAGGCGGGGCTGGTGCGACCGCTGGCCGGGCAGGTCTTCGGGTTCGTCCGGGCCCTGGACCGCGAGGTCTGCTACGAGGCGCTGGGCACCCGGCAGCGAGCCGAGCTGCACGGGCGGGTCGCCGCGGCACTGATCCGGCTGGGGGCGCTGGGTGGGGCGCGGGCGGCTACCGTACCGGAGCTGGCTCTGCACACCGCCGAGGCCGCCGCGCTGGGCGGCGCCGAACGCCTCGACGCCGCGGTCGCCGCCTCGGCCGCCGCGGGCGCGGCCGCCGCCGACGAGGGCGCACACGACCTGGCCGCGGGCTACCTGGCCCAGGCCGCCCTGTTCGCCGGGCGGGCGGGCTGGGCCCCGGGGCAGTCCGGGCGGCTGCTCGCCGCCGGGGGCACGGCCCGGCTGCGCGCGGCGACCGCCCCGAGCGCCCGCGAGGCGGGCCGGGCGTCGCTGCTCGGCGCGCTGCGGCTGGGCCTGCGCGCCGGTGACCCGGGCCTGGTCGCCGCGGCGGCGCTCGGCCTGGGTCCCCGCGCGAGCACGGGCGCGCTGGCAGGCGACCGCCCCGCACCGGCGGACCCGGTCCGCCTCGACGCGCTGCGCCAGGCCGCGGCCCTGCTCCCGCTGGACGGGACCGTGCCGTCCGAGCTGCGCTCGGCCGCCGCGCGGGTCGCCGCCCGGCTGGCCCTGGAGGAAAGGAAGGGCCCCTTCTTATCGCTTTGCGAGGTGGAAGGGCCCCTTCCAGACGTGGGCGCGGCAGCCCCGGACGCGCTGGCCCTGGCCCGCGCGAGCGGCGACCCGCGCGCGGTCGCCGAGGCGCTGCTGACCGCCGACCAAGATCTTGATCAGGTGGTCCGCGAGGCGGCCGCGCTGCACGACCCGGAGCTGCTGTCCCGGGCGTACGACCGGGCCGCCGCGGCCGCCGTCGCCGCCGGGGACCGCACCCGTGCCACCCGGCTGCTGGCGGCGCTCGCCGCCCTGGGCAGCGCGTCCTCGCGGGAAGTTCGCCCGCCCGCCTTCGTCCGCTGGTACGCCCTGCGTGCCGCGGCCGAGCTCGCGGTGCTGCGCGGCGCCCCCGACCCGGCGGCCGCGGCCCAGGCCCTGGCCGCGGGCGAGGTGGTCGACCCGGCCGCCGCCGAGGCCGCCGACGCGGCGCTGCGCGAGTTCGGCGGGCGCCGGGGCGGGCCCGACGGGCTGACCGCGCGTGAGCGTGAGGTGCTGGCCTGGGCGCTGCGCGGGACGCCCGCCAAGGAGATCGCCGAGGGGCTGTTCCTGGGCGAACGGACGGTGGAGACGCACCTGGCGAGCATCTACCGCAAGCTCGGCGTACGGACCCGCATCGAGCTGATCAAGAAGCTGGGTGGCGGTAGCTAAGCGTAGAGGTGACAGTTACAAAATGTTACGAATGAGATTCGCAAATGGGTGGACGCTGCTCTGAACAGGCGCGTAGCGTCTCTGGCAAGCGCATCGCTCGATGAACACCCGGGGGATGGCCCAGCTGATCGATTTTCGGCTGTGGCGCCGAGCGAAGCGCCGGGGGATGGGTGGCACCACGCCGTTGGGGGACGGCCGCCACCTGAGACCGGTCGGCCGGCCGGCGACGCTAACGGGGGTGAGCGTCGCACGGGCCGGCCGCCGGCATTGTTGCTGGCGCCCGCCTTCGCGGGCGCGGGCTTCCGTCCCTGAAGCCGATGGCTGCCGCGCGTCGCTACATCGCTGCGCGATGTCACGCTCCTTTACGGCAACCATCGGCGGACGGAAGCCGGTCTGTGGGCGCTGTCCTCGGTGGGCGCGCTTGAGACAGGCGCTGTCCGTTACCGGCCCTGGTTGGCGACCGCGGCGGCGGCCTCGGCGGCGGCGGCCGGGTCGAGGTAGGTGCCGCCGGGGGTGACCGGGCGCAGCTTGGCGTCCAGGTCGTAGCGCAGCGGGATGCCGGTCGGGATGTTGAGGGCGGCGATGGCCTCGTCGGAGATCCCGTCCAGGTGCTTGACCAGCGCGCGCAGCGAGTTGCCGTGCGCCACGACCAGCACGTTCTTGCCGTCGAGCAGGTCCGGGATGATCGCGTCGTACCAGTACGGCAGCATCCGCGCGACCACGTCCTTGAGGCACTCGGTGCGCGGCTTCAGCTCGTCCGGCAGCCCGGCATAGCGCGCGTCGGCGAACTGCGAGAACTCGTCGTCGTCGGCGATCGGCGGCGGGGGGGTGTCGTACGAGCGGCGCCAGAGCATGAACTGCTCCTCGCCGTACGCCTCGAGGGTCTGCTTCTTGTCCTTGCCCTGCAGCGCGCCGTAGTGGCGCTCGTTGAGCCGCCAGCTGCGCGACACCGGGATCCAGTGCCGGTCCGCCGTGTGCAGGGCGATCTCGGCGGTACGGATCGCGCGGCGCAGCACGCTGGTGTGCACCACGTCGGGCAGCAGGCCGTGCTCCTTGAGCAGCTCTCCGCCGCGGCGCGCCTCCGCCTCACCCTGGGCGTTGAGGTCGACGTCGACCCAACCGGTGAAGAGGTTCTTGGCGTTCCATTCGCTGTAGCCGTGCCGCAGCAGCACCAGTGTTCCAACCATGTCCTGCATCCTCCCTGATGGTCGTCAAAGGGCTGTGACCAGGCCCCAGCGGCGCCGCGTGGTGACCGTCACGCGGAAAGGCGAGTGACTTCTGTCAGGCCGGGCCCCTAGGTTGTAAGGCACTGAGGGCCATAGCGAGCATTACAGGAGCGCGGCGTGCGGGGCTGGCTACAACAGACGGCGGGCGGACTACCCAAGACTTTCTGGTACCTGTGGAGCGGCACCCTGATCAACCGAACGGGTGCCTTCGTCATGCTCTACCTCGAGATCCACATGGTGTACGACTACGGCTTCACCGCCTCGTTCGCCGGTCTCGTGCTCGGTCTGTTCGGTGGCGGCATGGCGCTCGGCTCGCTGGCCGGAGGCGTGCTCGCCGACCGCTGGGGCCGTCGCTCGACGCTGCTGCTGTCCAACATCGCCCTGGCCGTCACCGCGATCGGCCTCGGCCTGTCCTTCCAGCCCGTCGTCGTCGCCGCGCTCGCCACCGTGTACGGCTTCTGGAACGGCCTGGGCCGCCCCGCCTTCTCCGCGACGATGGTCGACGTGCTCGGCCCGAGCCTGCGCATGCGCGGTATGAACCTCAACTACTGGGCCATCAACCTGGGCTTCTCGGCGGCCGCGATGCTCGCCGGGGTGCTCGCGCACGCCCCGCACCTGACCGTGTTCGTGCTGAACGCCGCCAGCCAGCTGGTCATGGCCACCATCGTCTTCCTGCGCGTGCCGGAGACCACCCCGGTCACCGCCGTTACCGGCCGTCCGAAGTCCGAGGGCAGCATCGGGCTGGTGCTGCGCGACCGGGTCTTCATGACGTTCGTGCTGCTCAACCTTGGTCTCTGGATCATCATCGAGGCCTGCAAGCTCATCCCGATCGCGATGCACCAGCGCGGCCTGGACGCCACCGACTACGGCACCGTCATCGCCGTCAACGGCATCATGATCGTGGTCGGCCAGCTGTTCGTGCCGCGCCTGCTGGCCGGGCGCAGCCGCAGCCGGGTGCTCAGCGCCGCCGCGCTGCTGGTCGGCCTGGGTATGGGCGCGGTGGCCGTCGCCGGGACGGTGCCGCTGCTGATGCTGACCGTGGTCGTGTGGACCGCGGGCGAGATGATCAACGCGCCGGTGAACGGGACCTACATCGCCGACCTGTCCCGGCCGACCATGCGCGGGCGATACCAGGGTGTGGCCTCGATGGGCTTCACCGCCGCCAACTTCGTCGCGCCGATCATCGGCGGCGCGCTGCTCGACCACGCCCCGCGCGCGACCCTGTGGTTGGTGCTCGCGGCGCTCGGCGTGGTGGTCGCGGTCGGGCAGGCGCTCAGCGGCCCGTCGCGCGAACGCCGGGTGCAGGCACTCCAGGCCGCGCAGGCCCGCCCCGCCGAGGGGGTGCGCGCGGATGCGGCCCTGGCTGCGTGAGCGAGCGGGGATCCGCGGTTGGCTCAGTGAAACCGCGGGTGGGTTGCCTGCCACCTACTGGTACCTGTGGACCGGCACGCTGATCAACCGGGCGGGCGGGTTCGTGGTGGTCTACCTGACCATCTACCTGACCACGGTGCAGCACTTCAGCTCGACCGAGGCGGGCCTGGTGCTCGGCCTGTGGGCGGCGGGCGGCGCGGTCGGCACGATGATCGGCGGCGTCGCGGCGGACCGGATCGGGCGCCGCCCGAGCCTGCTCGCGGCGCACCTGGGCGCGTGCGCGCTGCTGGTTTCGCTGGCGTTCGCCCAGGGGCTCGCCGCGATCGCCGCGCTGACGTTCCTGTTCGGCCTGGTCGCCGAGTCGGCCCGGCCCGCGTTCCAGGCACTCATGATCGACGTGGTGCCCGAGCGGGACCGGCTGCGGGCGTTCACGCTGACGTACTGGGCGGTCAACGTCGGGTTCGCGGTCGCCGCGACGGTCGCCGGGCTGGTCGCCAAGGCCGACCCCAAGCTGATCTTCATGGTGGACGCGGCGACGACGCTGGCCCCGTTCCTGCTGATCCTGCTCAAGGTGCGCGAGCCGCAGCGGGTCCGCCCGGTCGTGGCGGCCGACACGCCGGTAGGGCCGAAGCCCGGCCTGGGCACGGTGCTGCGGGACCGGATCTTCATCGGGTTCGTCCTGCTCAACGTGCTGATCTCGTTCGTGTTCATGCAGCACCTGTCCACGCTGCCGATCGCGATGACCCGCGACGGCATCCCGCCGCAGCAGTATGGCCTGGTCATCGCGCTCAACGGCGTCCTGATCGTGGCCGGGCAGCTGTTCATCCCGAGACTGATCAAGCAGTACGACCGCTCGCGGGTGCTCGCCGCCGCCGCCCTCATCATCGGGCTCGGCTTCGGCCTGACCGCGTTCGCCGACTCGGCCGCGTTCTACGCCGTCACGGTGCTGATCTGGACCGTCGGCGAGATGCTGAACTCCCCGTCCAACTCGACCCTGATCGCGGCGCTGTCCCCGGCGGCGATGCGGGGCCGATACCAGGGCATGATGTCGCTGTCCTGGTCGGTGGCGGGGTTCGCCGCCCCGGTGCTCGGCGGCTGGGTCCAGCAGCATCTCGGCGACGAGGTGCTGTGGCTGGGCTGCGCGCTGATCGCCGCGGTCGCGGCCGGGGCGCAACTGTGGGCCGGACCGGCCCGGGAACGGCGGGCCGCCGCGCTGCGGGCGATGTGAGGACTCCATGACTTTCCTGCGCCAGACCGTGGGCGGGCTGCCGCGCATCTTCTGGATGCTGTTCACGGTGATGCTGGTCAACCGGCTCGGCGCGTTCGGCCTGCTGCTGTTGCCGACCTACCTGACCAGCGCCCGGGGCACCACCCTGGCCGTCGCGGGCCTGGTCACCGGCGTGTACGGCGCGGGCGGCGCGGTCGGCACCCTGCTCGGCGGAGTGCTGGCCGACCGATGGGGCCGCAAGCCCACGTACCTGGCCGGGCTCACCACCGCCTCGGTGCTGATGCTGGCCATGGGCCTGGCCCGGCCGATCTGGCTCATCGCGCTGCTCGCGGGCGGCATCGGCCTGGCCCACTCGCTGCCCGGCCCGGCCACGGTCGCCGCGATCGTGGACGTGCTGCCCGAGGCGGACCGCTCGCGCGCGTTCAACCTGCAGTTCTGGGCGTTCAACATGGGCGGTGCGGTCGCGGCGTCGCTGGCCGGGCTGATCGCCGAGGCCAGCTTCGTGGCCCTGTTCTTCATCGACGGCGCGATGACCGCCGCCACCGCCCTGGTGGTGTGGCGCCTCATTCCGGAGACCCTGCGCCGCCCCGCTCCGCCGCCGCCCCATGATCGTCATCTTCGGTCAGCGGGTGCGGCGGAAGCCGAGCTGGTGACCGCCAACGGCGATCCTGCCGGGACGACGGCGAGCGCCGCGGCCGAGACCAGGCGGGCCGGGCTGGGAACGGTGCTGCGAGACCGGGTGTTCCTGACCTTCGTCGGGCTGACGTTCGTGCTGGCGCTGTTGACGGTGCAGGGGCAGTCGATTCTGCAGTTGGCGATGGAGGGCGACGGGCTGCGGCCGGCGGCGTACGGGGCGGTGGTGTCGCTGGGCGGGGCCATGATCGTGGTCGGGCAGCTGTTCGTGCCCCGACTGATCCGGGGTAGGCGGCACGCGACCGTGCTGGCCGGGGCATTCGCCCTGCTGGCGGTCGGCTACACGGCGGTGGCCCTGGCCGGGCCGCTGTGGACGTACCTGGCAGCGGCGTCGGTGTGGACGGTCGGGCAGATGCTGGCCGCCCCGCCCAACGCCTCGATCATCGCCGAGCTGGCCCCGGTGCGACTGCGGGGCCGGTACCAGGGCGTGTTCTTCCTGGTCTTCCCGGCGGCGGGTTTCGTCGCGCCGACCGTGGGCGGCTGGAGCCTGCAGCAGTTGGGGGCGTGGCACTGGGTCGGGTGCGGACTGCTGGGACTGCTGGCGGCGGGCGGACATCTGCTCGCGGCACGCACGCGGGAACGTCGCGCCGACCACATCAGAGTGATCGAATCGGCCGCTGCTTCGGCCGCGCTGGAGCCCGCCGCTGCCTGATCGTGATCGGGCCCTAATAACCCCGCAACATGCCCTCCACCGAACGGTGGAGGGCATGTTCGTCTATACGGATGAGCTCGCAAAGTAACGGTTTGAAAACGTCCAACGTGACTGTTGACACGGCCGCAAATTAAGTAAGAATTCTTTCCACATACAGTTAACACTCCTTCCTAAAAGAGGTTGACGATCGTGGAACGAGGCGGGCACTCGGCGGCAGGCACCGACAGCGTGCTCGCCCGGCTGCGCGCCAAGCTTCCCGAGTTCACCGGGGCGCTGCGCCGCGTGGCCGAACAGGTGCTCACCGATCCCGCCGGGGCGTCCCGCGCGACCATCGTCGAGCTCGCGGAGCGTTCGCATACATCGCCCGCGACGATTACCCGGTTCTGCCGGGCGGTCGGCTTCGAGGGATACGCCGACCTGCGCCTGGCCATCGCGGGCGAGACCGGCCGCGCCGCCCGCTCCGCCGGCTGGGCCGTGGACATCGGCCGCGCCATCCAGCCGGGCGACCCGCTGGAGCGCGTGCTCGGCCAGATCATGGCCGCCGACACCCAGGCGATGCAGGACACCGCCGCCATGACCGACCTGGCCGAGGTGGAGCGGGCCGCCGACGCGATCGCCGCCGCCGAGCGGGTCGACATCTACGGCGCGTCCGGTTCGGCCCTGGTCGGCGCGGAGATGCAGTTCTCGTTGCACCGCATCGGGATCGCCGCCTGGTCCTGGCCGGACGTGCACAACGGACTGGCCAGCGCCGCCCTGCTGCGCAACGGCGACGTGGCGCTGGGCATCTCGCACTCGGGGCAGACCCGGGAGACGATCGAGATGATCGCCGAGGCGGGCAGCCGGGGCGCCACCACCGTCGCGCTGACCAGCTTCCCCCGTTCGCCGCTGGCCGACGTCGCCGACATCGTGCTGACCACGGCCACCCAGGCGACCACGTTCCGGCCCGACTCGCTGTCGGCCCGCCACCCCCAGCTGGTGGTGCTGGACCTGCTCTACATCGCGGTCGCGCAGCGCACCCACGAGCGCGCGCACGCGGCCTTCCAGCGCACCGCCCAGGCCGTTGCCGGCCACCGCCTGCGGGAGGTGGTGTGACGTGCTCACCGCACTCGCGCCGCGCGCCGCGCGTCCGGCCCCGGCCCAACTCACAGACTCCGGCGCGGCAGCGTCGGTAGACGCGGCGACGTCCTGCTCGGACGTGCCGCTGCGGCATCTGGTCACGCCCTCGGGCGTGACGTTTCCCGGCATCCCCGGGGAAGCGCAACACCAGAGCGAAGTGCAGCGACGCGCCGGATGGGCCCGACGCGCCGCCATATCTCGTACGAGGAGATTCTCATGACCGTAACCCCCGACAGCCCGTCGGAGCTGAACCGCCGCACCGTGTTGCGCCGGGCTGCCGCCGCCGGTCTGCTCGCCACCCCCGCCGCCGGCATCCTGGCCGCTTGCGCCAGCACCGACAACGGCGGCGACACCGGTGACAAGGGCGCGACCAGCGAGTCGAACCCGTTCGGCGTCGACGGGACCAAGCCGGTTGAGGCGGTCGTCTTCGACGGCGGCTTCGGCCAGGACTACGCCAAGTACTACGCGGCGTCCTACGAGAAGAAGTACTCCGGCTCCAAGGTCGGCATCGTGTGGTCGAAGGAGATCCAGACGGACCTCCAGCCGCGCTTCGCCGGCAACAACCCGCCGGACGTCATCAACAACTCGTCGCCGAAGACCCTCGGCATCGACGTGCTGGTCGCCAACAGCCAGGTCGAGGACCTGACCCAGCTGTTCGACGCGGGCAGCGTCGACGACCCGAAGGTCAAGGTCAAGGAGACCCTGCTCGCCGGTGTCATCGACGAGGGTCTGTACAACGACAAGCCCTACACCCTGAACGCCGCGTTCACCGTGTACGGCTTCTTCCACGACGCGACGCTGTTCGCGGCCAAGGGCTGGACCGTCCCGAAGACCTGGGAGGAGTTCCTCACCCTCGCCGAGAACGCGAAGAAGGAGGGCATCGCCGCGTTCACGCACCAGGGCAAGTACCCCTGGTACATGAACAACGTGATCATCGACTGGGTGTGGAAGGTGGGCGGCAAGTCGGCCGTCGTCGCCATCGACAACCTGGACGCCAACGCGTGGAAGGCCCCCGCCGTCGTCACCGTGATCGACAAGATCAAGGAGATGCTGGACAAGGGCTACGTGCAGCCGGGTGCGGCGGGTCTGGACCACACCACCACCCAGCAGGCCGTCATCGACGGCAAGGCGCTGTTCATCCCGTGTGGCACCTGGCTCGAGGGTGAGATGGCCAAGACCCTCAAGCCGGACACCAAGCTCGAGGTGACCGCGCAGTGGAGCCTGACCGCGTCCGACGCGAGCCCGTACGGCACCATCCGTGCCGCCGCGGGTGAGGGCTGGATCGTGCCGTCCGGCGGCAAGAACAAGCAGGGTGGCCTGGAGTTCCTGCGCCTGATGCTGTCGAAGGACAACGCGCGCAAGTTCGCCGAGCTGACCAAGTCGCTGCCGGTCGTCAAGGGCGCCGCGGAGGGTCTGACCGGCTCCTCGCAGTTCACCTCGGCGAACAAGGCGCTGGCCGAGGCCGGCACCAACATCGTCAGCACGAAGTTCGGCGGCTGGTACCCCGACCTGTACAAGGCCTTCGAGGGCGCGATCAGCAACCTGATGGCCGGCAAGGGCGGCTCCGCCGAGTTCACCGACGCGATGCAGAAGGCGGCCGACAAGATCGCGGCCGACCCGAACGTCAAGAAGCAGAAGCGGACCAACTGACGTTCGCCGTCTGACCCGGCCGGGTCCGGAACTCCTTCGCGGGGTTCCGGGACCGGCCGGGTTCCGGGGCTTCCGCTCCTCGTACCCCCTGGTCTTCACTCATCCGAAGGATTGCGGTCATGTTGCGAGCCCGGCGTCGGTTCCGGCCCGACAGGTTCCTGTTCATCACGGGCTTCCTGGTCTTCCCGGTCGTGCTCTACCTGATCTACGTGATCAACCCATACCTGCAGACGGCGTTCTACTCGCTCACCGACTGGAACGGCTTCTCGCCCGACGTGCCGTTCGTCGGCACCGGCAACTACGTCGACCTGTTCAAGGACGATGTCTTCCTGCGCGCGCTCTTTCACAACGTCCTGATCCTGACCGTGTATCCGCTGGTCACGATCACGATCGGCCTGTTCTTCGCGTTCATGCTGAACGTGGGTGGCCGCGGCGACAAGGCCGGTATCCGGGGTGTGCGCGGATCGTCGTTCTACAAGATCGTGTTCTTCTTCCCGCAGGTCCTCTCGATCGCCGTCGTCGCGATCATCTGGGGGCGGGTCTACGAGAGCAGCGCCGACTCGGGCCTGCTCAACTCGCTGCTGCTGAAGCTCGGCCTGATCGACCACGACAAGCCGAAGCTGTTCCTCGGCGAGTCCGACTCGTGGCCCTTCCCCGCGCTGCACCTGGGCGACGTGACGCTCGACGCCTCCGTCGTGCTCTGGTGCCTCATCGCGGTGGCGGTCTGGGGCGGCGTCGGTTTCTACCTGGTGCTCTTCTCGGCCGGCATGCAGTCGATCCCCAAGGACATCTACGAGGCGGCGCTGCTGGACGGCTCCTCGCGGGCGCAGTCCTTCTTCCGGGTCACCCTGCCGCTGCTGTGGGAGCAGATCTCGGTCGCCTGGGTCTACCTCGGCATCGCCGCACTCGACTTCTTCCTGCTGGTCTGGACGATGACCCCGGGTTCCGGCGGTCCGGACCACGCCAGCGAGGTGATGAGCTCGTGGATGTACTTCACCGCGTTCAACGCCAGCCGGATCGACAAGTTCGGCTACGCCTGCGCCATGGGCATCACCATGGCCGTGTTCACCCTGCTCTTCACGGTGGTCCAGCTGCGGATCACCCGCCGGCGCGACAAGATCGAATTCTGAGGTGGCTGCGATGACTACGACTACCACCCGCTCCGCGCACTCGAATCCGGCGCCGGCGCCGACCGCGCCGGACGGCATCGGCCCGTCGAAGGAGGACGGCCGCGTCCTCAACATCTTCTCGCACGGCTTTCTGATCATCTGGGCGCTGCTGGTCACCATCCCGCTGGTGTGGGCCGTGATCCAGTCGTTCAAGACCGATCGCGAGATCCTCACCAACCCGCTCAGCCTGCCGTCGAGCCTGAACTTCGACGCGTTCGGCCGGGCCTGGAGCAAGGGTCACATCGGCGAGTACTTCCTCAACACCGTTGTGGTCATGGTGTTCAGTGTCAGCCTGACCATGCTGCTGGGCGCCATGGTGGCGTACGTGCTGGCCCGCTACCCCTTCCCGGGCAACCGGTTCATCTACTACCTGTTCGTGGTCGGCCTGACCATGCCGATCTTCCTCGGCCTGGTGCCGCTCTACCTCACGGTGAAGAACTTCGCGGCCTCGCTCGGCCTGGAGAGCGTGATCGGGCTGAACACCTACGGCGGCCTGATCCTGGTGTACGTCGCCTACTCGCTGCCGTTCACCGTGTTCTTCCTGCACGCGTTCTTCCGCACGCTGCCGACCACGATCGCCGAGGCCGGCATGATGGACGGCGCCGGGCACTCCCGCCTGTTCTTCCGCATCATGCTGCCGATGGCCAAGCCCGGCCTCATCAGCGTCGGCCTGTTCAACATCATCGGCCAGTGGAACCAGTTCCTCCTGCCGAAGCTGCTGATGTTCCCGCAGTCGGGCTTCGAGAAGGGCCACTTCGTCATCACGCAGGGCCTGCTGGAGCTGGCGAACAACTCCAAGTACGAGACGGACTGGGCTCGGCTGTTCGCCGGCATGACGCTGGCGATGCTGCCCATCCTGGCCGTATACCTGGCCTTCAACCGGCAGATCCAGGCCGGCCTGACGGGTGCCACGGTCAAGTAGCGCCAGCCCGCCGCTTGACGGGACTCCGGGGTCAGGCCCGGGTTTGTCATTGACGCTGGCCTATCCAGAGGACGATTTTCCGAAATCCGTCCACTGGATAGGCCAGCGTCAATGCTATGTGAAGGGGGTCCTGTGGACAGGTGCGCGTGTCGTCCACAGGTCGGGCTCACCCGGTGGTGGCGGAGGTGAATCAGCTCCACGCTTGCCGAGGTGAACCCACGACTGCTGAAGCTCATGGAGTATGGCGAAGGGGTCTGCCACCGCCTCGACGCCACGCAGGTGGTGCCGCCCCACGTGATCGAGTACGCCGTCGCGACTGGGCAGGTGGTCCGGCCCCTGCCGCGTACGCTGATCGATCCGGGGCTGCTCGGTGACCATGATGCCGTCCTACGAGCAGCGCTCGCCTATTCTCGCGGCCCGGCCGCCGCGAGTCACCTGTCGGCGCTGCGGGTCTGGGGTCTGCCTGTACCGCCTCTGATGTGGGTGCACCTACTGACCGACGACCGACGGCACCTTCGCGGCGTGCCCGGCGTCCGGGTTCACCGCCGCGAGGATTTCGTCATCGAGCCGCCGGAAGTGCTGATGCGGCGCGATATCCCGGTGACCAGGGTCGAGTCGGCGGTCGTCGACAGCTGGCCGTTGCTCGATGGGGATGCCAAGCGCGCGCCGGCGATCGCGGCCGTGGCTTCCCGGCTCACGACCGTCGAGCGAATCCGCGAGGTGTTCGACCGCTTTCCCAGGATCGCGGGGCGACGCCACCTCGCTCGGCTGCTCGCGCTGCTGGATGCGGGATGCCGCAGCATGCTGGAGTTGTGGGGGCATGATCACGTCTTCTCCGGCCCTCAGTTCGTCGGGCTGCGGTGGCAGGTCCCGGTCCGGATCGGGGAGCGTTGGGTGTACCTGGATGCGCTGGACGAACCGTCCGGAGTGAACCTCGAACTGGACGGGGCCGCGACGCACGCGGGTGCGTCGGACCGGGAGCGGGATCTGCGTCGGGATGCCGCGCTGACAGCTCTCGGCTTCACCGTGGTGCGCTTCACGTCGGCTCGTCTGCGGCGAGAGCCGGCGAAGGTGCGTGCGGAGGCGTTGTCGATCATCGAAGCGCACCGACGCGGGCGATGAGTCAGTGCGGGTAGTCGATCGGTCGACGGGTCACCCGGTCGAGGTGATGCTCGGGGAGGGGGCCTCGGCGGCGCCACCTAGCATTGACGCTGGCCTATCCAGTAGACGGATTTCATGGAATCGTCTTCTGGATAGGCCAGCGTCAATTGAAAACGGGCTGGGGCCCGCGGTGGTGCCAGGCGGCTCAGGACTCGCCGGTGACCAGGTAGATGACGTGGCGGCCGGCGTTCACGGCGTGGTCGGCGTACCGCTCGTAGAAGCGGGCCAGCAGTGCCGCGTCGACCGCCGCCTCGACGCCGTGCGCCCAGTCCGGCCCCAGCAGCGTGTTGAACAGCGCCTTCTCCAGCTCGTCCATGACGTCGTCGTCGCGCTCCAGTTCGGCGGCGCGCTCGATGTCGCGGGAGGCGAGCACCAGCGTGATCTTGCCGGCGATGCGGTCCGCGATGTTGGCCATCTGGCCGAAGGTGGGGGCGAGCTCGGACGGTACGCAGACCGCCGGGTAGCGCCGCAGGGCTGCCTTGGCGACGTGCTCGGCGAGGTCGCCCATGCGCTCGAGGTCGGTGCCGATGTGCAGGGAGGTGATGACCATGCGCAGGTCGGAGGCGACCGGGGCCTGCTGGGCGAGCAGGCGCAGCACCTTCTCCTCGACCTGCTTGAACAGGGCGTTGATCTCCTCGTCGCGGCGGACGACCCGCTCCGCACCTTCCTTGTCGGCGCTGAGCAGGGCGGTGGTGGCGGCGCTCATGGCGGTGCGGACCGCCTCGGCCATCGACACCAGCAGGCGGCCGACCTCGAGCAGGTCTGCCCGGAACTCCTCGCGCATTCGTCACTTCCTGAGGTGGGGGCGGGACCGGTGTCCCGGTGTGGTGCGCCCAAGGTAGGTCGCGTACGCGTCTTGAAGGTGAACAATGGTGAACGAAGACGGGCGCACCGGTGAACACTGTGCAACCAATGCCAGTTATAAACCAGTTCGCGCCTTTTTGTACCAGAACGTGAGTCGCAAGATCTGACCTACGATCGGCATCGTGACGGCACTGGCAGCGGCTTCGAGCGACGGCACGATCGGCATCGCGATCGCTGTCGGTGTCGTGCTGGGCCTGCTGGCCGGGCTCGCCCTGGCCCGCTACCGCGCGAACAAGCGGGCGGCGTCGGCGGTCAACACCCTCGGCCCGAGCGGCCTGGGCGCGCCGCCCCCGAACGACCCGCTGGCCGGACTGGGCCGCAAGAGCCTGGACTCGCTGCGCGTCGGGGTGGTGCTGCTCGACGCCGGAGACCAGGTCGTGCTGGCCAACCGGGGCGCCCGCGCCATGGGGCTGCTGCGCGCCAGCGCCATCCCGGGCGCCATCACCGCCCACCCCATCCTGCGTACGCTCGCCGCGCAGGTGCGGCACACCGGCGTGCCGCGTGAGGTCGAACTGGACCTGCCGCGCGGGCGCGAGCTGGCCGAGTCCCAGCCGCTGGGCGTGCACCTGCGTGCCGTGGCGGTCGGCGGTGGGCTGGTCTGTGTGGAGGCGGCCGACGTCACCGACGCGCACCGGGTCGAACGGGTGCGCCGCGACTTCGTCGCCAACGTCAGCCACGAACTGAAGACCCCGATCGGGGCGCTGCAACTGCTCGCCGAGGCGCTGCTGGACGCGACCGAGCCGCGTACCGACGACGAGGACGCCGACCCGGTGGCCACCGCCGCGCAGGCCGCCGAGGATGTGGCGGCCAGCCGCCGGTTCGCCGAGCGGATCAAGCGGGAGAGCACCCGGCTGGGCCGACTGGTGTCGGAGCTGCTGGAACTGTCCCGGCTGCAGGGCGCCGAGCGGCTGCCCGACCCGGAACCGGTCGCCGTCGACGCGGTGATCGCCGAGGCGCTGGACCGCGCCCGTACCACCGCCGTGGCCAAGAAGATCGAGCTGGTCGTGGTCGGCACCCGGGGGCTGACCATCTTCGGCAGCGACACGCAGTTCGCCACCGCGCTGGGCAACCTGGTGGAGAACGCTGTCGCCTACTCGCACGAGGGGGCGGCGGTGATCGTCAGCGCCCTGGCCGAGGGCGACCGGGTCGACATCAGCGTCTCCGACCAGGGCATCGGTATCGGGCCCGAGGATCTGGACCGCGTCTTCGAGCGCTTCTACCGCGCCGACCAGGCCCGCTCGCGCGCCACCGGCGGCACCGGCCTGGGCCTGGCCATCGTCAAGCACATCGCGACCAACCACGGCGGGCGCGTCGACGTGCGCAGCCGCCTCGGCGGCGGCTCCACGTTCACGCTGCGCCTGCCCGCCCGCCCGCCGGAGGCGATGCTCCCGCAGCCCGCCGACATCGACCTGACTGCCGCCATACCCCCCGCAAACCCTGTGCATCCGGCCCCGGCCGGCTGACCAACCTTCGGAAAGGTGGGCCAGATGTCCCGCGTACTGGTCGTGGAGGACGAGGAGTCCTTCTCCGACGCGCTCTCGTACATGCTGCGCAAGGAGGGATTCGAGGTCTCCGTCGCCGCCACCGGCACCGCCGCGCTCACCGAGTTCGACCGGACCGGCGCCGACATCGTGCTGCTGGACCTGATGCTGCCGGAGATGTCCGGCACCGAGGTGTGCCGCCAGCTGCGCCAGCGCTCGCACGTGCCGATCATCATGGTCACCGCGCGCGACAGCGAGATCGACAAGGTGGTCGGCCTGGAGATCGGGGCCGACGACTACGTGACCAAGCCGTACTCGCCGCGCGAACTGGTCGCCCGCATCCGCGCCGTGCTGCGTCGCCAGGCCGGGGACGTGGTCGAGGTCGCGGGTGGGACGCTGGCCGCCGGCCCGGTGCGGATGGACGTGGAGCGGCACGTGGTGACCGTCGAGGGCACCCCGGTGCAGCTGCCGCTCAAGGAGTTCGAGCTGCTGGAGCTGCTGCTGCGCAACGCGGGCCGGGTGCTGACCCGCGGGCAGCTCATCGACCGGGTGTGGGGCGCGGACTACGTCGGCGACACCAAGACGCTGGATGTGCACGTCAAGCGGCTGCGCTCGAAGATCGAGCCGGAGCCGTCCACCCCGCGCTACCTGGTGACGGTCCGCGGACTGGGCTACAAGTTCGAGCCGTGAGCCGGTGCGGACGGGCCCACGACCCGCCAAGCGGGGTCAGTACAGGTCGCGCAGTGCCTCGGCGATCTGCTCGACTTCGCGCAGTTCGCTGGTCGAGACCGCGATGACCAGGTCGTACGCCGCGTCCTGGTTCAGCGCGGCCAGGCGTCGCCGGGTCACCGCACCGTTGACGGTCAGGAACGCCGTGGCGGCGATCCAGCCGATCCGCTTGTTGCCGTCCACGAACGGGTGGTTGCGCACCAGCGACTGCAGCAGCGCCGCCGCCTTGGTCCACAGGTCGGGGTAGGCGTCGGCGCCGAACACGGTGCTGCGCGGCCGGGCGACCGCCGATTCGACCAGGCCGGGGTCGCGCACGGCGACGCCGAGCCGGGCCGCGATCGCCATGACGTCCGCGTACGACGGGACGTAGACCTCGCTCACTGGGCGAGCCGCTCGAGCAGGTCCTCGTGCAACGCGAGGATGTCGCCGACCGCCGCCGCGAACGCCTCGGGTGAGGCGTCGACGGTTTCGGTCACGTCGTCGAGCGCGGCCAGGCGCTCCTCGTCGACGGGCGAGGCGGGTTCGCCGGTCGTGGTGCGGGGACGGGTCTCGTCGGTCATGGCTCGAGGTTAGTCCCGTCGGCAACCGGGTTGGCGCGCTCGCGGGCGGCGACGGTGGCCGGGTGCTCGGCGACCAGGCCGTGCTTCTCGCGTTGGGCGCACAGCTCGGCCAGGCGGGCGTACGCGGGCTCGCCGATGAGTTCGGTCAGTTCGGGGCCGTAGCTGAGGTACATCGGCTCGGTGCCGGTGTGTGCGTCCGGCGACGAGGTGCACCACCAGTGCAGGTCGTGGCCGCCCGCGCCCCAGCCGCGCCGGTCGAACTCGCTGATCGAGGAGACCAGGATCTTGGTGTCGTCGGGGCGCTTGGTCCACTGCTGGTCGCGCCGGATCGGCAGCTGCCAGCACACGTCGGGCTTGTAGCGCAGCGGGTGCACCCCGTCGCGCAGCGCCTGGGCGTGCAGGGCGCAGCCGCCGCCGCCCGGGAAGTCGTCGTCGTTGAGGAACACGCACGGGCCGTGCTCGCCCTGGGTGGCGGTGCGCCGGGCGGGCTTCTCGTCGTGCAGTTCGTCCAGCTCGGTCCACTTCTCGAACCCGCGTACGTGGTGCTGCCAGGTGGAGCGGTCCAGCCGTTTGACCGCCGCCTTGACCCGCTTGATGTCGTCGTTGTCGGTGAAGAAGGCGCCGTGCGAGCAGCAGCCCTCGCGCTCGCGGCCCGCGATGATGCCCCGGCACTTGCTGCCGAACACGCACGTCCATCGCGAGAGCAGCCAGGTCAGGTCGGCCCGGATCACGTGCTTGGGGTCGGCCGGATCGGCGAACTCGAGCCATTCGCGCGGGAAGTCCAGCGGGGTCTCGCCCTCGTGCTCCATCCGTCCAGGGTACGGCGGCCGCCGGAGCGCCGGTTCCTGCCGCGCCCACCGCCCGGCTTCCGTCCGCCGATGGTTGCCGTAAAGGAGCGTGACATCGCGCAGCGATGTAGCGACGCGCGGCAGCCATCGGCTTCAGGGACGGAAGCCCGCGCGCGCGGGGGGGGGCCCGGCCCGCCCCCCCGTCCCCCCGCCCCCGCGGGGGGGGGCGCCGGCAGCTCAGACGGAAGCCCGCGCCCGCGCAGGGGGGCGCCGGCAGCTCAGACGGAAGCCCGCGCCCGCGCAGGCGGGCGCCATGACACAGTTATGCGCATGCGGCTCGGGGTGCTGGACGTCGGGAGTAACACGGTCCATCTGCTGGTGCTGGACGCGCATCGGGGTGCCCATCCGTGGCCCGCGCATTCACAGAAGGAGCGGCTGCGGCTGGCCGAGCAGCTGGGTGAGGCCGGGGAGCTGACCCGGGCCGGGGCGGATGCGCTGGTCAAGGCGTGTGCGCAGGCCCGCCGGGCGGCGAAGGAGCTGGAGGTCGACGAGCTGATGGCGTTCGCGACCTCGGCCGTGCGTGACGCCACGAACTCGGCCGAGGTGCTGCGCCGGGTGCGCGAGGAGGCCGGGGTCGAGCTGCGGGTGCTCTCCGGCGAGGACGAGGCCCGGATGACCTTCTTCGCGGTGCGCCGCTGGTTCGGCTGGTCGGCGGGGCGGATGCTGGTGCTCGACATCGGCGGCGGGTCACTGGAGATCGCGGCCGGGATCGATGAGGAGCCCGCCCTGGCCGTGTCGCTGCCCCTCGGCGCGGGACGTCTGACCAGGCGTTTCTTCCAAAGTGACCCACCGTCGGCGGCGGAGTTGGCGGAGCTGGAGTCGTACGTGGACGAGCAGCTGCAGCACCGGGAGCTGGACGCGTTGCGCGGCTGGAAGATGGCGGCCGCCACCTCGAAGACGTTCCGTTCGCTGGCCCGGCTGTCCGGCGCGGCGCCCAGCGGCGACGGGCTGTGGTCGCCCCGCGCGATGACCCGTCAGGGCCTGCACCAGGTGCGCGGCTTCATCCAGCGGATGGCGTCGTCGGCACTGGCCGAACTGGATGGAGTCAGCGCCAGCCGGGCGCACCAACTGCTCGCCGGTGCCGTGGTGGCGGAGGCCACCATGCGCCGTTTGGGCATCGACGAGCTGCGGATCTGTCCCTGGGCGCTACGGGAGGGGGTCATCCTCGCCCGCCTGGATCAGCTCACCGGCAGGTGAACGGGGATACCCTGGACAACGTGTCCATTCCCGTACTGCTGTCCAGCTCGTCCGTTTTCCCGGAGCCGACCGCGGCCGCCTTCGAGCTGGCCGCGTCACTGGGCTACGACGGTGTCGAGGTGATGGTGTGGACCGACGCGGTCAGCCAGGACGCGGGGGCGCTGCGCGGCCTGTCCCGCCACTATGGCGTGCCCGTGCTGTCGGTGCACGCGCCGTGTCTGCTGGTCACCCAGCGGGTGTGGAGCTCCGACCCGCGGGAGCGGCTGCGGCGCGCGGTGGTGCTGGCCGACACGCTGAGCGCCCCGACGGTGGTGGTGCATCCGCCGTTCACCTGGCAGCGCGACTACGCCCGCCAGTTCACCGACACGGTCGCCGACCTGGCGCACCGGCACACCGGCATCCGGATCGCGGTGGAGAACATGTACCCGGTGCGGATGGGCCGCCGCCAGTTCGTGCCGTACGCCCCGGGCTGGGATCCGACCGAGACCGGCTATGACTCGTACACGCTGGATCTGTCGCACTGCGCGGCCTCGCGCTCCAACGCGATGATCATGGCGGACGCGATGGGGGCGGGACTGGCCCACATCCACCTCGGCGACGGCACCGGCGAGGGCCGCGACGAGCACCTGGTGCCGGGCCGGGGCGGCCAGCCGTGCGGGGCGCTGCTGCGCTCGCTGGCCGGACGCGGCTTCACCGGCTCGGTGGCGCTGGAGGTGGCGACTCGCAAGGCCGGCAGTCGCGCCGAGCGCGAAGCCGACCTGGCGGAGTCACTGGAGTTCGCCCGCAAGCACCTCAGCCCGGCCGTGACCACCCCAGCGTGACCTTCAGCTGAGAGCGGGGGCCAGTTCCTTGGCGCGCTCGGCGGGCTGGGGGAGGCGGGCGACCGGAGCGGCCGGGGCGGCGGCGTTGGCGGCCTTCTTGCGGGCGCGGTGCGCGGCCACGTGCGAGCGGGTCGCGCAGCGCTCGGAGCAGAAGCGGCGGCAGTTGTTGGACGAGGTGTCCAGGTAGACGTTGCCGCAGCGGTCGTCGGCGCAGACGCCGAAGCGGGCGCTGCCGTACTCGCACAGCCACACCGACAGCCCCCAGACGGCCCCGGCCAGGTACTCGGCGCTGACCGCCGAACCGCGGCTGGTGACGTGGATGTGCCAGTTGCCGGACTCGTGGCCGGAGATGCGCGGGTGCACGGGGTGCGCTTCGAGCATCGAGTTCAGCTCGTTGACGGCCTCACGTTCGCGGCCCGCGGCGCCGTGCTCGAACACCTCGCGCAGCCGCCGCTGGGCCTTGCGGAAGACCTGCAGGTCGCGGTCGGTGGCGTCTTCGCACATCCAGTCCGGGCCGGGCAGCATGGCGCGGAGCTGGATGAGGTCGTCCAGCGGCGCGTTGATGAGCTCAACAGCCGTTCGGGCGTACGCATCGAAGTTCACCCGACAAAGGTAGAGCACCCGCGCCGATTGTGCAGTGTCAACATAAGCCGGGGTCGGCACGGGGGCGGTGCGGGTGACCGTGCGTGATCATGTTGATGCGCTGCGGCGATATCGGCGCCACGGACGGTGGTCGGACCGGGCGTGATCCGGTCGCGGCGAACCGGCGGCGAGGCACGCACTCCCGGTCGGGAGCGTCCTTTCGCCACGGCCACGGTCGGTGACGCCGCGGCCGGGCGCAGTGACGATCGGCACAGCGACCGCGCGGGTCCTCAAGACATAGAAGAGTGTTCTTGTATACAGAGTCAGGTGGTCCCGCGAAGCGGCGGCCGTAGGGGAGTTACGCTGCCCTCATGCTTCGCTCCGTGATCCTTGCCGCCGCTCGCTCCCACAAGGTGGAGCGGCTCGTGGAGACCGCACCGGTCAGCCGTGATGTGGTCAAGCGCTTCGTCGCCGGTACCGGTACCCCAGAGGCCCTCGACACCACGGCGGAACTCGCCGACCAGGGGCTGTGCGTCACGCTCGACAACCTCGGCGAGGACACGCTGACCCCGGAGCAGGCGGAGGTCACCAAGCAGGCGTACCTGGAGCTGCTCAAGGCGCTGGGCGGGGCTGGGCTGACCACCGACCGGGCGCCCGCCGGGGCGCAGACCATCGCCACGGCCGAGGTGAGCCTGAAGCTGTCCGCGCTCGGGCAGGCCTTCGACGAGCAGCTGGCCGAGCGCAACGCGCGCGAGATCTGCGAGGCCGCGGCGGCGGTCGGCACGACGGTCACCCTCGACATGGAGGACCACACCACCACCGACTCGACTCTGGACATCCTGTCCCGACTGCGCCGCGACTTCCCGGCCACCGGGGCGGTGCTCCAGGCGTACCTGCGGCGCACCGAGAGCGACTGCCGGGAGCTGGCCACCGCCGGGTCGCGGGTGCGGCTGTGCAAGGGGGCGTACAAGGAGCCCGAGCACGTGGCCTACCAGGCGACGCTGGAGGTCGACAAGTCGTACGTGCGGTGCATGAACATCCTGATGGCGGGCGAGGGCTACCCGATGCTGGCCACGCACGACCCGCGCCTGATCGCGATCGGGCAGGACCGGGCCCGCTGGTTCGACCGCGCCCCGAGCCAGTTCGAGTTCCAGATGCTGTACGGCATCCGCCCGGACGAGCAGCAGCGCCTGGCCCGCCTTGGCCACACCGTCCGCGTCTATGTCCCCTACGGCACGCAGTGGTACGGCTACCTCATGCGACGGCTCGCCGAGCGGCCCGCCAACCTGGGCTTCTTCGCCCGAGCCCTGGTGTCGAAGAAGTAACTGATCGGCTGATCATCGGTGCTTGACCGGGCACGGTAGCGTCCACGTCCGTGCAGCCCGAGGACGCGACTTCTCCGTATCAACCGCCCGTCCCCGACCAAACGGAAACGCGGCACCTCCCCCTCGACGGGGAGGAGCCCACTCCCAATGCCGTGATCGCCGCCGCCCAGACGCCGATCGTGCCCTCCCAGTACGTCCCGCGGGAACCGGCCATGCCGGTGGCGCCGCGGGACGAGCCGGTGGCGTTCGGCGGTCCGACGCAGGCGGTGCCGGTGCAGCAGCCCGTGCCCGCGCGGCCGTCCCAGGCGGTCCCCACGCCCGTGGCGCCCGCGCAGTACGGTCAGCCGACGTACCCCCAGCAGCCCTACGGGCAGCAGTACCCCCAGCAGCCCCACCCGCAGCCGACGTACGGGCAGCCCGGGTACCCGCAGCAGCCGACGTACCCGCAGCAGCCCGCGTACCCGCAGCAGCCCTATGGGCAGCCGACGTATGGACAGCCGACGGCGCCGCCGACCGTGCCGCCGACGGCGCTGCCATACCCGGGCCAGCAGGTGCCGGGGCAGCAGATGCCGGGGCCGGGCGCCGCGGGGGCGCCCGGTCAGCCGGTGACGCAGCCCTGGCCGTACCCCCAGCAGGCGCCGCAGCCCACGGCCTGGCCGCCGCAGCCCTATCCGGGCGCGATCCCCGGTCAGTGGCCCGGCGCGCCGGTGCCCCCGCCGCCGCGCAAGAAGCGCGGCAAGCTGATCGCGATCCTCGCGGTGGTGCTGGTGCTGGTCTGCCTCGGCGCGGGCACGGCGGTCGTGATCGGCGTGCCGTGGCTGGTCAAGCAGGCGGACGGCGACCCGAGCGCGAGCCCGAGCGGGGTGCGCAGCCCCAAGCCGGGCGACCCGGTCAGCGTGGCCCAGGCCTGGGCCGACGACAAGATCCGCAAGACCCTGGCCAAGCAGGACGCCGCGCTGCTCAAGGGCGACGAGGCGGAGTACCTGAGCATGGTCGACCCGGCCGCGACGGCCGCGTACGAGACGCTGCAGCGGCAGTTCCGCTCGCTGCGCGCGATGAAGGTCTCCAGCATGGTCGACAAGGCCGACCGGGCGGCGCCGGTGGTCACCACCGACGGCGAGTGGCGGGCCGAGGTCACCACCCAGACCTGCTTCGTGGTCACCCCGTGCGAGGACGCCGAGGCGAAGTCGGGCACCCGCTGGCGGATCGAGAACGACCAGGCCGTGGTCGTGGAGTGGACGCCGCGTACCGGCAACCCGTCGCCGCACCCGTGGCAGGTCAGCGAGCTGGTCGCGCGGACCGGCAACCGTACGGTGGTGGCCACCACCAAGACGTACGCGGCGAAGCTGCCCACGCTGCTGCGCGAGGCGGAGAAGGCGGCGCTGGTCGCCGACCGGTTCGTCCGGGCCGACCACAAGCCGAGCCAGTACATCGTCTACTACGCCGGTAAGCGGGAGTGGAAGAGCTGGTTCGACTGGGGCCCGCCGGACTGGGCCGGCGGCGTGGCGATCGACGTGAGCGACGACCGGTACGAGCTGGTGCTCAACGCCGACGTGCTGCAGCCGAGCTTCCTGGACAACATCCTGCGCCACGAGCTGACCC
Organism: Catellatospora tritici; assembly: GCF_019083965.1. Taxonomy (GTDB): domain Bacteria; phylum Actinomycetota; class Actinomycetes; order Mycobacteriales; family Micromonosporaceae; genus Catellatospora; species Catellatospora tritici. The sequence goes on along the minus strand of NZ_JAHRCY010000002.1, from coordinate 717,228 downwards.
ACGCCTCCTCGCTGCCGGGCCGCTACACCGACCGCGACGACCTGTGGTGGCTGGTGGAGGGCATCGCCGAGGTCGCCGAGATGTCCGGTCTGCCGGTCAAGCAGTACGAGGGCCTGCCCGACGTGAAGAAGTACCTGAAGACCTGGGACGGCAACGTCGAGGTGGATCCGCCGGGCGACAAGACCGCCGAGTGGATCGTGGGCGCCCGCTACGGCGTCGGCTTCCTGGCGCTGCGTCACGTCAGCGAGAAGTACGGCGAGAAGAAGCTGGTCGAGTTCTTCCACGCGGTGGTGCACGACCACGAGACGTTCGAGAACGCCGCCAAGAAGGTGCTGGGCACGTCCTGGTCGGCGTTGGAGAAGGAGTGCGCCGAGTACATCAAGCGCAATGCGCGCTGATCTTGACGAAAGCCTCGCATCGGTAACAATGGTCCCGGTACCGTACTCAATACACAGGAAGCCACGGCCGCGACACATCCACCACCGGCCGCCCTGTGCCAGAGGAGGTGGGGCTGGTCATGATCGGATCAGCGCGACAGGACGCTCGACTGGCGGAAGTCAGGTTCCTCACCGTCGCCGAGGTGGCCACGCTCATGCGGGTGTCGAAGATGACCGTCTACCGGCTGGTGCACTCCGGCGAGCTGTCGGCGGTGCGGGTGGGCAGGTCGTTCCGGGTCCCCGAGCAGGCGGTTCAGGAGTATCTGCGCGCGGCGCTGTGAGACCGAGCGCTCAGGCACAACCCCCTGGACGTGCAACTGCGGCTGCTCGGCTACCCTGAACGGGTTCCACCACCGTCAACGTCGAGAGGGATGCCGTATGGGCTCCGTGGTCAAGAAGCGCCGCAAGCGCATGGCGAAGAAGAAGCACCGCAAGCTGCTGCGCAAGACCCGCGTTCAGCGTCGTCGTCTCGGCAAGTAGTGCGTCTGCCCGGGCTGTGACTGTTCCGGCTGGGCATCGAACTTCGCCGCCCCGGGGAGGCGCGTCATGACCGCGGTAGAGACCGGCCCGGCCGGAGACCGCGTGCGCGCTCCCCGGGTCGTCATCGTCACCGGCATCAGCCGGTTTCTCGGGGCGACCATCGCCGCGCGCATCGCGGCCACCCCCGGGGTGGTGCGCGTGATCGGCGTGGACCGCGCCGACCCGCCCAGCGAGCTGCGCCCGTTGCTGCGCGGCGTACGGGTGCACCGCATCGACCTCACCGAAGGCGCGGCGGAGCTGATCGACCTGGGCGCCGAGGCACTGGTGCACCTGGCCGTGGTCTCCTCGCCCGACGGCAAGGGTGGCCGGGCGGCGATGAAGGACCAGAACGTCATCGGCACCATGCAGCTACTCGCCGCGTGCCAGCAGATGCCGTCGCTGCGGCGGCTGGTGCTGCGCTCGTCGACCGCCGCCTACGGCGCGTCGTTCCGCGACCCGGCGGTGTTCACCGAGGACACCGAACCCCGGGCCGTGCCGCGCGGCGGATACGCCCGCGACATCCTCGACATCGAGGGCTACGTGCGGGGCTTCCGGCGCCGCAATCCCCGGGTCACCACCACGGTGCTGCGCTTCACCCCGTTCGTCGGCCCGCGGCCGGACACCGGGCTGCTGCAGCTGCTGGCGCAGCCGGTCGTGCCGACGGTGCTGGGCCGCGACCCGCGACTGCAGTTCATCCACGTCGACGACGCGCTGGAGCTGCTGTACCGGTCGGTGGTCGAGGACCACCAGGGCGTGTTCAACGTGGCCGGGCCGGGCACCATCACGCTCTCCCAGGCCATCCGCCGCCTCGGGCGCATCGCGCTGCCGGTGCCCGAGGGCATCCTGCAGGCCGCCGCGGTCTACGGTCGGGGCGTCAACGGGCTGCGCAGCCTGGACCAGGTCGACCTGTTCGTGCACGGCCGGGTGGTCGACACCGCCCGCCTGACCGAGCAGTATGGGTTCACGCCCCGCTCCACCGCCGAGGCCTTCGACGACTTCGTCCGGGCCCAGCGCGGCGACGCCGTGCTCACCCCGGGCCGGTTGGCCGAGACAGAGCGGCGGCTGCTCGAAATGATCCGCTCGGTACGCGCAGGGAGGACGCCGTGACCGTCCCCGAGCTCGCCGACGAGTTCGACAACCGGGTCGCCTCCGGCCTGGCCTTCCTCCGCCGCCGCCTGTCCGGCCAGTACCGGGTGGACGAGTTCGGGTTCGATCCCGAGCTCACCGAGCAGGTGTTCCAGCCCGTGCTGCGGCTGCTCTACCGCGACTGGTTCCGCACCGAGGTGCTCGACGTCAAGAACCTGCCCGCCGAGGGCGGCGCGCTGGTCGTCGGCAACCACTCCGGCACCATCGCCCTGGACGCGCTGATGCTGACCGTGGCCTGCCACGACGAGCACCCGGCGCACCGGCACCTGCGGCTGCTCGGCGCCGACTTCGTGTTCAAGCTGCCGTTCGTGTCGGAGCTGGCCCGCAAGTCCGGCGCCACGCTGGCCTGCAACCCCGACGTCGAGCGGCTGCTGGAGGCCGACGAGCTGGTCGGCGTCTTCCCGGAGGGGTTCAAGGGCGTCGGCAAGAAGTTCACCGACCGGTACAAGCTGCAGCGGTTCGGCCGGGGCGGGTTCGTGTCGGCGGCGCTGCGCACCCGCAGGCCGATCGTGCCGGTCGCGATCGTCGGCGCCGAGGAGATCTACCCGCTGCTGGGTGACATCAAGCCGCTGGCCCGGCTGATCGGCGCGCCGTACTTCCCGGTCACGCCGACGTTTCCGTGGCTGGGGCCGCTGGGGCTGGTGCCGCTGCCGAGCAAGTGGCTGATCCGGTTCGGCGAGCCCATCGACACCGAACCGTACGCCGACCGCGCCGACGACCCCGCGGTCGTGTTCAATCTGGCCGACCACGTGCGCGAGACGATCCAGGGCATGCTGAACGAGCTGCTGGAGCTGCGGCCGGACGCCTTCGGCCCGTAGGCCGGGCGGCTACAGCGCCAGCGCGTGCAGGTTCAGCACGTGCCACTTGAGGGTCTCGTTGTCGCCGGTGGACCACCACAGCACCCCGTCGCGCGCCACGACCTGGTTGGCGACCGGGGCGACCCGGGACAGCCTGCCGGTCTTCAGGTCGAACAGCAGCAGCTCGGTGGCGGAGTAGTCGGAGGCGGCGCGGGAGTAGACCTCGTACCGGTCCAGCATGGCGATGTCGGTGACCGCGGCGGCGACGCTGCCGGTGGCGGTGCGGACCGCGCCGCTGCCGTCCGGCCGTCGTAGCTCGATGGTGGTGGTCGCGTCGTCGCTGCCGATGGTGCTCGACCGGCACCAGGTGGGGGAGCAGGACAGCATCTCGCCGCTGTGCGCGGCGACGGTGGTCTCGGCTCCGCCGACCAGGTCGCGCAGCCGCACCGGGGTGCCGTCGGCGGTGTCCTCGCTGACCAGCCACGGCCACGCGCTGATCGACCAGGCCCCGGGCACCTCGAGCCGCTGCGGCTTGCCGCCGGTCAGCGGCAGGGTGTACACCGCCGACACGTCGGCCTTGCCGATGTCGGAGATCCAGCTCAGCTGCCCGTCGTGCAGGCTCAGGTCGCCCTGCTTGTCGAACAGAAGCACGTTGCCGGTGTCGGCGGTGAGTTCGCGCGGCGCCCCGGCGGCCAGGGTCGCGGCCATCACCCGGGTGTGCGCGGCACCCTCCTTGTCGGAGGTCAGCTCCAGCCAGGCCAGGGTGGTGCCGTCGGTGGTGAAACCGGCGAACTCGGGTGCCCGCTCGCGCGGCACCGTGTCCAGCACCCGCTGCTGGCCGCCGCCGAGCAGCAGCAGCCGGATGGAGGCCTCGTCGGCCGTGGGCGCCGTGCCCACCGACCGCTGCGCGTCCAGGAAATACACCGGGGTGTACGGCGCGCCGTCGGGCAGCGTGCCCGGCAGCTCGGTCACCGCCCCGCCCGCCGCCAGCTCGGGCGTGCCGTCCTTCGACCGGCCGGGATCATCGGACCCGGGATCGAGGACCAGCAGCGCGCCGGCGGCGCCCAGCGCCGCCACCAGGGCGACCGCCCCGCCGATCGCCCGTCTGGACGGCCCGGAACGGCCCTTCGTCGACTCCCCGTCGGCGGCACCCATGTCCGCCTGCCGCAGCCCCCCGGTGTCGGTCACAGAGCCTTCTTCCTCCGCCTGCTCAGAGCCATTCCGCCGACCACGGCGCCGGCCACCATGCCCGCGCCCAGCACCACCGGCACGGCCACCTTGGCGGCGTTGCGGCCGCTGCGGAAGTCGCGCACCTCCCAGCCCTGGCTGCGGGCCATCCGGCGCAGCGCGCTGTCCGGGTTGACCGCGACCGCCCGGCCGACGGTGGTCAGCATCGGCACGTCGTTGATCGAGTCGCTGTACGCGGTACAGCGGGAAAGGTCCAGTCCTTCGGCCGCGGCCAGCGCCTCGACGGCGTTGGCCTTGTTCGGCCCGTGCATCATCTCGCCCACCAGCCGCCCGGTGTACGCGCCGTCGCGGATCTCGGCGACCGTGCCCAGCGCACCGGTCAGGCCCAGCCGGGTCGCGATGACCCGGCCCAGCTCGACCGGGGCCGCGGTGACCAGCCACACCCGCTGGCCCGAGGCCAGGTGCGCGTCGGCCAGTGCCCGGGTGCCCGACCAGATCCGGTCGGCCATCAGCTCGTCGAAGATCTCCTCGCTGAGCCGCTGCATCTCCTCGACCTGCCAGCCCTTGACGAAGGACAGCGCCGCCTCACGGGCGCGGTCCATGTCGCCGGCGTGCTCGGCGGCCAGCAGCCGGAACCGAGCCTGGCTGATGGCGAACCGGGCCAGGTCGATGGTGGTGAAGTAGCGCCGCGCGGCCAGGCCGCGGGCGAAGTAGTACAGCGAGGCGCCCTGCATCATCGTGTTGTCGACGTCGAAGAACGCGGCCCCGGTGCGGTCCTGGGCGGGCTGCGCGGTCGGCGCCAGCTCCGCGGCGGCCAGTGGCGGCTGCGCCACCAGCACCGCCTCGTCGAGCGGAGCTGACCTCTGCCTGCGCGCCATCGGATCTCCTCTACCCCTGCCCGCAACTTCCTGCGAGCTCTCTCACAGCCTAGGGGCGCGATGCCCGTTCGGCATCGCGCCCCAGTTCCGTGCGGTCGCCCGATCAGCCGAGCAGGCCCCCGAGGATGCGGCCCAGCTCGTCGAGCAGGCCCTCCTCCTGCGGCGCCGGCGTCTGCTCCCCGGCCGGGGCCGGGGTCGCGCTGGCCGACGGGGCCGGGGAGGTCGACGGGTTGGGCCCGTTACCGCTGGGCTTGCCGTTGTTCTCCTTGACCGGCTCCGGCGTGTGCTGCTGGGTCGGCTGCTGCGGCTGGGTGCTGACGTTGACGCAGGCGCCGGGGACGGCACCCAGCTTGTCGCTGCCGACCGAGGCCGCGCCGCAGGCCATCGCCGTACGGGCGTCGGCCGAGCGCTTCTCGATCTGGTCGAGCAGGCGCAGCGAGTCGGTCACCTTGTCGCGGGCGGTACCCGTGGCGTCGTCGAGCAGCTGCGCCACGAGCATCCGCTGATCGGTGACGAACCGGTCCACCGCGTCCAGGGACCCGGTGTCGCGGCGTTCGATCGCGGAGGTGAGCAGCATCTTGACGCCCTGTCGGGTGTCGCCGTCCATGTCGCGCAGCGCGTCGCCGAAGCCCTCGGCCCCGCGTACGGCGTGGGCCTCCTGCAGGCGGGTGCGGGCGAACTCGAGGTAGAGGCGGCCGCGGCTGAGGTCGGAACCGGCCAGGGCCAGCTGTGCCTTCTCCGTCGAGCGCTTCACGCCGTACAGCGTGTCGCCGGGGATCGCGTCACCGCTCGCCACCGACACGCCGGACAGCGCCAGCGTGCCGGCGGCGATACCGACCACGATCGCGCCCCGGGCGCGGGCCCGCCCGGTGCGCGCCGGCCAACCGGCCGTGGAGCGCCGGTCCTCCGTCTCGGGTCGGGCGGTGACGCCGATGCCGTCCCGCTGCGCGGTGGCGATCAGCTGGGCGCGAAGGTCGCGCTTGAACGAGGCGTCGGGCGTGCCGGGCAGCGTGACGGTCTGCAGCTGCTGTCCGACCGCCACCAGCTCGGTGAGCTGGTCGTCGACGCGGGAACGGGTGTGGTGACGGCGGCCGCCGTTGGCCTCGTCGAGTAGCTGGGCGAAGCGCTCGGCGCGCCGGCGATCGAACAAGGAGGTGTTCACCGCGGGCACCCCCCTTCGCTGATCGCGGTGACTGAAACTGCGAGGGCGGTGGAGAATGCCGCTCGCACCCGGTCAAACGCGATCAGGGCACGATCAGTTACGCCCGCCGCGGCCAGGCCACCGCAGAGAGTGATGTGAATCACGTTCACGGCTGGAAACCCTCCGGAAGCAGTCGGGCCAGGGCGCGGACCGCGCGGTACTGCAGCGCCTTGATCGCGCCCTCGTTCTTGCCCATCGCCTGGGCCGTCTCGGCGACCGAGAAGCCCTGCAGGAACCGCAGCACGATGCACTCCTGCTGCTCGGGGTTGAGCTGCTTGACCGCCGTCAGCAGCGCGACGTTGGTGATGTGGTCCACCACCGCGGTCTCCGGGCTCCCCTCGGGCCCCCGGTCCTCCCGATCCGCGTCGAGCACGTCGCCGGTCGTGACCTCCAGCCGGTACCGGCCGGACTTGAAGTGGTCGGCGACCAGGTTGCGCGCGATGGTCACCAGCCAGGCGCCCAGGTCGCGGCCCTGCCAGGTGAAGCTGCCGATGCGCTTGAGCGCGCGCAGGAAGGTGTCCGAGGTCAGGTCCTCGGCCAGCGGACGGTTGCCGACCCGGAAGTAGATGAACCGGAAGACGGTGTCGACGTACCGGTCGTAGATCAGGCCGAACGCCTCGGCGTCGCCCTGCTGGGCCCGCTCGACCAGCGTCCACACCTCGTGCGCGGCGTCGCTGGGGTCGGGTCGGTCGGGGTAGACCGGCCCGGCACCGCCACCGCCGGTGCCCTGCTCCTCGACCGAGGGCAGCACCGCGGTGTCGCCGTCGGACGCGCCGGCGCCGTGCGGGCCGCTCTGGGTCGGCATGCCCGTGCGGCCGGTGACACGGCCGCCGACCGGCTTGGTGCCGGGCGGCTGGTGCCGGGTCGCGGCGTCATTGGTCTGCCGGGTACGGATGCGCTGGGTGCCGCCGTCGCCACGTACCGCCGTGGCGAGCATCTCGTTGAGCGAGATACGGAGGGCGGACAGACCGTCGACCAGGGCTCGGCGGGCCGACGCCACCTCACTGGTGATCAGCTCGTCGCCGTAGAACAGAGAACTCATCCCGCCACCTCCGCGTGCCCCCAGTCCGATACGCCCCGGGCTGCGGGCGGCCGCGAACGGCTACCGGCATACCGGGCAATCTCCACCATAAGCCGCTGAACACCCATGGGGCACGCGTTCAGTGCGATAACCGGCACAAAGGCCTCCTCTGGCTGAGGGGTGTCGACTCATGGCAAAACGGGCGAGTCGACCCTGGTGATGATAAGGGCCGACGTCACTCAGCGGTGTGGAGCCAACGCTGGAGCGAAATGTTGCCGCGTACTGGGCGACCTCGTCGCACAACGTGTGCGGCTTGGCGCCCTCGGTGTGCCAATGTGTGTCGGTCTCACCCGCCCGGGTGAAGATCACCCCTTGCCCCCCGCCCGCCGCCCCTTCACCACGGGCCGGGAAAGCCCCAAGACCACGCGAGTTGCCGGGCAGTCGTGCGTATCTTGGGGCGCCATACGCCCAGTTGCCTGGCAACATGAGCGATCTTGGAGGGGTGGGCGGGCGGGCAAGGGGCTGCGGGAGGGCTGGGCGGGGCACCCTCCGCTGTGGAAAACTCAGCCCCCGTGAACCTCGCCACACTGCTGCGCCAACAGGCCGCCGCCCAGCCGGACCGCATCGCACTGCGCGCGGGCGGGCAGACGCTGACCTGGGCCGAGTGGGACGCGCGCACCGACGCGGCGGCGTACGGGCTACTGGCACTGCGCCTGCCGACCGCCGGCGGCCACGCCGCCCGGGTGGCGATAGCGCTGCCGAACACCGTCGAGTTCGCGGTGGCGCTCACGGCGGTGCTGCGCGCGGGGCTGATCGCCGTGCCGGGCAACCCCGGCCTCACCCCGCGCGAGCTGCGCCACGTCCTGTCCGACAGCGGCGCCGAGGTGCTGCTCGCCCAGTCGGAGCTGCTGGCAGGGGTCGCCGGGGCGGTGCCGCACGCGCTGACGGAACTGCCGACCGCCGCCGCGACCGGCGGCCTGCCCGAGACCGGCGACGACGAGATCGCGCTGCTGCTCTACACCTCCGGCACCGAGGGCGCGCCCAAGGGCGCGATGCTGCCGCACCGGGCCCTGTTGGCCAACCACCGGCAGCTCGCCGCGCTGGAGCCGCCGCTGCTGGGCGCCGACGACACGGTGCTGCTGGCGCTGCCGCTGTTCCACGCGTACGGCCTCAACACCGGGCTGGGCTCGGTGCTCTGGCACGGGGCCACCGGCGTGCTGGTGCCCGACTTCGACCCGGCCGGCACCGCCGCCGCGATCGAGGCGCACGCGGTGACCGTGGTCGTCGGCGTGCCGCAGATGTTCCTGGCCTGGAGCGCCCTGCCAGACGCCCGCGCGCGCCTGGCCACGGTGCGGCTGGCGGTGTGCGGCGCGGCCGCGCTGGAGCCCGCCGCCGCGACCCGGTTCACCCAGCTCACGGGGATCGCCGTCCAGGTCGGGTACGGCCTGACCGAGACCGCGCCGGTGCTCGCCGCGACCGTGGCCGCGCCGGCGGCGAAGCCCGGCTCGATCGGGCGCCCGCTGCCCGGAGTGGAGCTGCGGCTGGTCAACGCCGCGGGCGAGGACGTGTGGCGGGGCGGGTCGGCGCTCCTGGAGGACGATGACGACCCTGATGACGAGGCTCCGGACCTGGCCGTGCCGGACTCGCCGGGCACCGACCCGGGCGAGATCGTGGTGCGCGGCGACAACCTGTTCCTGGGTTACTGGCCCGACGGGCGGGGCGGCCCGGACGCCGACGGCTGGTGGCCCACCCGCGACGTGGCGTACGCCGACGGCGACGGCGACCTGTTCCTGGTCGACCGGCTCGGCGAACTGATCCTGGTCAGCGGCTTCAACGTGTACCCGGCCGAGGTCGAGCAGGTGCTGCTGGCGCACCCGGGCGTGGCGCAGGCGGCGGTGCTGGCCGCCCCGCACCCGCTCACCGGCCAGCAGGTGCGGGCGATCGTGGTGCCCCGTCAGCGCGGCGGCGAGGTCGCCGAGCTGACCGAGGCGGAGCTGGCCGCGCACTGCGCGCGCAACCTGGCCCGGTTCAAGTGCCCGGCGCGCATCGAGTTCGCGCGGGAGCTGCCGCTGTCGGTCATCGGCAAGGTGCGCAAGTCGCTGCTGCGAGAATGACCCGGTGACCCGACTGACGCTGTACACCCGGTCCGGCTGCCACCTGTGCGAGGTGGCCGCCGAGACGCTCGACCGCATCGGCGAGCCGTACGAGGAGATCGACATCTCCGGCGATCGCGAGCTGGAAGCCGAGTACGGCGACCGCATCCCGGTGATCATGCTGGACGGTCGGGAACACGGCTACTGGCGGGTGGAGGAGGAGCGGCTGCGCCGCGACCTGGCCAAGGGCTGATCACCCGGTACCCTGTCCCGATGGCAAGGCATCTCGTCTGGGACTGGAACGGCACCCTGCTCGACGACCTCCATCTGGTCGTCGCCTCGACCAACGCGGCGTTCGCGACGGTCCCGGGACCGGCGGGCCCGGTCTCGGTCACGGTCCACGAGCACCGGCGCGACTTCCGCCGTCCCATCCACGAGTACTACGGGCAGGTGCTCGGCCGTGAGGTGGGGCTGGCCGAGTTCGCGTTGCTCGACCGGGTGTTCCACGACAGCTACCGCACCCGGCTGACCACGGTGGCGCTGGCCGCCGACGCGCTGGCCGCGCTCGCGGCGTGGCAGGGCACCCAGTCGCTGCTGTCCATGTGGTTCCACCGGGAACTGGTGCCGATGGTCGAGGGGTACTCGCTCACGCCGCACTTCCTGCGGGTGGACGGGCTGCGCGACAACACCGACGGCGGCTTCAAGTCGATCCACCTCAAGCGGCACCTGGGTGAGCTGCGCATCGACGGCGCGAACGTGGTCATGATCGGCGACTCGATCGACGACGCCGACGCGGCGGCCTCGGTCGGCGCGAAGTGCGTCCTCTACACCGGCGGCCTCACCGATCCGGACCGGCTGCGCGCCTACGGCGTGCCCGTGGCCGACAGCCTGCTGGACGCGGTGGCCGTCGCGACCGCGCTGGCCTGAGCATCCGTGAACCTCGTCGCCGAGTATCGGTGACCCTCGGCCCGGGGGATCGGTGACTCTCGTCCCTGGGCATCGGTGACCCTCGTCGCATCCCGACGTCTCGGGCAGTGAGATCGATCACTGCCCGGTTTCTGTTTCCGTGCGCTGTTCGGGACAGGAGACGCTCAGGGTGGCCGGTGGGAATGGGCGTGTTCTGCGGATGTTTGTCATGGTTGCGACATAATCGCGGAGCAGCGCCCATCCGGACTGCCGCGACGAGCCGCGCGTGAGCGCGTCCGCCGAGCCCGGTGGCGCGTGACGAGCCAGAGTGGGGGCACCATGCCGCGGGGGCATTCTGGCTGTTGCGCGAGACCCGGATGGGCGCGCTTTCAAGATCGCGATTTGTGCACCCGTTCACAAGCGCCTACTCTGTTACCTCGACGTTCCCCGCTAGCACAGAGCCGTTCGGCCATGTGATCGGGGGTCTAAGCCTTGTTCGGCACGGAGTCTCATGAGTCAGCAGCGCACCGGTCACGAAGCCGGGATCACCGGCCGTGTCGGCGCGGTCGCCGGAGGGTCAGGCCCGGATTTTCCGGATCTGCCCGAAGCGACGGTGGCCCGGCTGCCGGAGTACCTGCGCGCCCTGCACCACCTCGCCGAGACCGGACACGACACGGTCTCCAGTGAGGGTCTGGCGGGCGCCGCCGGGGTCAACTCGGCCAAGCTCCGCAAGGACCTGTCGCACCTGGGCTCCTACGGCACCCGCGGCGTCGGCTACGACATCGAGCCGCTGGTCAGCCAGATCGAATACATCCTCGGCCTGAACAAGCGGCGCGCCGTCGCCCTGGTCGGCGTCGGCAACCTCGGCCACGCGCTGGCCGGTTACGCGGGCTTCGCCAGCCGCGGGTTCCGCATCGCGGCGCTGTTCGACGCCGACGTCACCCGGGTCGGCGAGCTGATCAACGGCATCGCGGTCCGGCACGTGAACGACATCCCCGAGGTCGTCGCGACCGAGGGCATCTCCATCGCCGTGCTCGCCACCCCCGCCGGTGCCGCCCAGATGGTCGCCGACCAGCTCGTGGCCGCCGGCGTGACCAGCATCCTCAACTTCGCCCCGGTCGTGCTGAACCTGCCCGACCAGGTGGACGTGCGCAAGGTCGACCTCGCGGTCGAGCTGCAGATCCTGTCGTTCCACGAGCACCGCAAGTCGGCGCGCAACGGTGGAGCCGAGCCCCGTGACGGCGGCGACACCGGCGCCCGTGACGGCGGCGGCGAGCCCGGCGGCCCGCGCCTGCGCAACGGCGCCGCCCGCCGGGGCGCCCCGGCGGTGGCGCGCTTCCTGGCCCCGGAGACCGGCACCGGCCGGACCGCGCTTGGGGAGGTCGCCGCATGAACCTGATCGTGGTCGGTGCGTCATATCGCACCGCGCCGGTCGAGCTGCTGGAGACGCTGTCGCTGGTCGACGGTGCCCGCGCGCTGCCCCGGCTGCTGTCCGACGGACGGGTCGGCGAAGCCGTCGTCCTGTCCACCTGCAACCGGGTCGAGGTCTACGCCGCCGCGCCCGCGTTCCACCCCGGCCTGAGCCACCTCGGCGACGTGCTCGCCGAGCTGACCGGCCTGCCCGCCGACCAGCTCGCCTCCTCGCTGTACGTGCACCACGGCGAGGACGCGGTGCGGCACGTGTTCCGGGTCGCGGCCGGGTTGGACTCGATGGTGGCGGGCGAGGCGCAGATCCTCGGTCAGCTCCGCGAGGCGTACCAGTCGGCCACCGACGCCGACGCCACCGGCCGGATGCTGCACGAACTGCTGCAGCAGGCGCTGCGGGTGGGCAAGCGCGCGCACGCCGAGACCGGCATCGACCACGCGCCCCGCAGCATGGTCAGCGCCGCCCTCGACCACGCCGTAGCCGCCCCCGACCACGCCGTCGAGCAGCCGCGCAACTGGCTGGTCGTGGGCGCGGGCGCGATGGGCGCGCTGTCGGTCGCCGAGCTGTCCCGGCGCGAGGCGGGCACCGTCACCGTCGTCAACCGCGGCCCCGACCGGGCGCTGCGGCTGGCCCAGGCGTACGGCGCGCACGCCGCCCCGATCGAGCGACTGCCCGAGCTGCTGGCCGCCGCCGACGTCGTCATCACGGCCACCGCTTCGGTGGACCATGTGCTCACGGTCGAGAACGTGCGCGCGGCGCGCACCGGCGCCACCAAGATCCTCACTATCATCGATCTGGCGCTGCCGCGCGACGTGGAGCCGGAGGTGGGCGGGCTCGACGGCGTACGGCTGGTCGACGTCGCGCGTCTCGGTGCCGTCGTCGCGCAGCCCGCCGACCTCGAGGTCATGGCGGTCGAGCAGATCGTCGACGCCGAGGTCGAGGCATACGCCGGATGGCTGCGTGGGGCCGAGGTGGCCCCGACCGTGGCCGCCCTGCGAGCCCGCGCCGACGACGTGGTCACCGCCGAGCTGCGGCGGCTGACCCAGCGCCGCGCGGACCTGACCGACGAGCAGCGCGCCGAGGTCGCCCACACGGTGCACCGCATCGTGCAGCGACTGCTGCACCAGCCGACGGTGCGGGTGCGCCAGCTCGCCGCCGAACCCGGCGGCGCGGCGTACGCGCAGCTGCTGCGAGATCTGTTCGACCTGTCGGTGATCCCCGGATCGCCGGACCAGACGACCACGGTGGCCGACGTGCCGGACGTTTCCGGGCGGCCGGTGACGGAAGAGGGTGCCCGATGAGTTCTCCCACTGGTGTGCTGCGCCTGGGCACCCGGGGCAGTGCCCTCGCCCTCGCGCAGTCGCAGATGGTCGCCGACGCGCTCACCAAGAAGACGGGTATGGCCGTCGAACTGGTCGAGATCGTGACCCCCGGTGACCGCTCCTCCGCGCCGGTGCAGCAGCTCGGCGTGGGTGTGTTCGTCTCCGCGCTGCGCGACGCGCTCGGCGCCAAGGAGATCGACTTCGCGGTGCATTCGTACAAGGACCTGCCCACCGCGCCCGCGGACGGGCTGGCCATCGCGGCCGTGCCCGAACGGGCCGACCCCCGCGACGCGCTGATCGCCCGCGACGGGCTCACCCTCGCCGAGCTGCCCGCAGGGGCCGTCATCGGCACCGGGGCGCTGCGCCGTATCGCGCAGATCGCCGCGCTGGGGCTGCCCGTGACCACCGTGCCGATCCGCGGCAACGTGGACACCCGCCTGCGCAAGGTCGCCGACGGCGAGCTGGACGCGGTGGTGCTGGCCCGCGCCGGGCTGGCCCGGCTCGGCCGCGCCGGTGAGGTCACCGAGATTTTGGACCCGATGCTCATGCTGCCCGCGCCCGCCCAGGGCGCGCTGGCGGTGGAGTGCCGGTCCGCCGATACCGCTCTGGTCGAGGCGCTCTCCGCGCTCGACCACCGGGCCACCCGCGCGGCGGTCACCGCCGAACGGGCCCTGCTGGCCACGCTCGAGGCCGGGTGCAGCGCGCCCGTCGCGGCGCTGGCCGAAGTCACCGAAGACGACGAGATCTACCTGCGCGGTGCCGTGATCAGTCCGGATGGGCGGTTCGCCCTGCGACTGTCACGCACCGGAACGCTCGCCGACGCTGAGCAGGTCGGGCGGCTGCTCGCCGCTGACCTGCTCGAAGACGGTGCCGAGAATGTACTTGGGAGTGCTGAATGACCCGCACCCGTAAGCCCGCTGGGCATGTCGCGTTCGTCGGGGCTGGACCCGGCGACCCGGGCCTGCTCACCCGCCGCGCCTACGAGACGCTGCGCGAGGCCGACCACATCGTGTACGACCGCAGCGTCCCTGACGCGATGCTGGAGTCGCTGCGCACCGAGTTCGGCGAGCAGACCGAATACAGCCCTGCCGAGGGCGTGCCCGGCGACGTGGCGAAGGTGCTGCTGTCGGAGGCTCGCTCAGGCCGCAACGCGGTGCACCTGGTCGCCGGCGACCCGTTCGGCCACGACGCCGTGGTCAAGGAGGTCCAGGCGGTGGCCCGCACCAACGTGCGGTTCGCCGTCGTGCCCGGCATCGGGCAGGCCGCCGGTGTCGCGACGTACGCGGGGGTGCCGCTGACCGGCGTGCGCACCGCGACCGACGTCGACGACATCACCGCCGTCGACTTCGACGGGCTCGCCTCGGCGCTCAAGCACGGCTCGGTGGCGCTCGCGGTCGACGCGGGCGACCTGGCCTCGGTGCGCGACGGGCTGCTCGCGGCCGGCGTCGAGGGCACCGCCCAGGTGGCGATCACCGGGGACGGCACCGGCGAGACGCAGTACACCACCATCTCCACCGTCGACAGCTTCGTCGCCGCCGCGCTGGGCTTCTCCGGCCGCGTCGTGGTGACCGTCGGCTCCGGCGTGGCGCACCTGGACCGGCTCGGCTGGTGGGAGGCGCGTCCGCTGTACGGCTGGCGCGTGCTGGTGCCGCGCACCAAGGAGCAGGCGGGCGTGATGAGCGCGCGGCTGCGGGCGTACGGGGCGATCCCGTGCGAGGTGCCGACCATCGCGGTCGAGCCGCCCCGGACCCCGGCCCAGATGGAGCGGGCGATCAAGGGCCTGGTCGACGGCCGGTACGCATGGGTCATCTTCACCAGCGCCAACGCCGTGCGCGCGGTGTGGGAGAAGTTCGGCGAGCACGGGCTCGACGCCCGCCACTTCGGCGGCGTCAAGATCGCGTGCATCGGCGAGGCGACCGCGGAGGCGGTGCGCTCGTTCGGCATCCAGCCCGAGCTGGTGCCCGGCGGCGACCAGTCCAGCGAGGGTCTGCTGGCCGAGTTCGCGCCGTACGACGAGATCTTCGACCCGGTGGGCCGGGTGCTGCTGCCCCGCGCCGACATCGCGACCGAGACGCTGGCCGCGGGCCTGACCGAGCGTGGCTGGGAGGTCGACGACGTCACCGCGTACCGGACCGTGCGGGCGGCGCCGCCGCCGGAGGAGATCCGCAACGCCATCAAGTCGGGCGGGTTCGACGCGGTGCTGTTCACGTCGTCCTCGACCGTACGCAACCTGGTCGGCATCGCGGGCAAGCCGCACACCCGCACCGTCGTGTCGGTGATCGGCCCGAAGACGGCCGAGACCGCGGTCGAGTTCGGCCTGCGCGTCGACGTCCAGCCCGAGCACGCCTCCGTGCCGGACCTGGTCGAGGCGTTGGCCATGTACGCCGTCGAGCTGCGCGAGCGCCTGGCGGCGATGCCCGCCAAGCAGCGCCGCGGCTCGAAGGTGCAGGGCCCGACCGCACTGAGGTTCCGCTGATCGTCTGACCTGCCGGTATCGGTGTAGGGGGTAGCCATGTCGTTCCCGAACATCCGCCCGCGGCGGCTGCGCACCAGCGCGGCCATGCGGCGCATGGTCAGCGAGACCCGGCTGCACCCGGCCGAGCTGGTGCTGCCGCTGTTCGTCAGGGAAGGGCTGACCGAGCCTCGGCCGGTCAGCTCCCTTCCCGGCGTGATGCAGCACTCCCGTGAGTCGCTGCGCAAGGCGGTGGCCGAGGCGGCCCAGGCCGGGGTCGGCGGCGTCATGCTGTTCGGCATCCCCGAGCACAAGGACGCGACCGGCTCCGGCGGCATCGACCCGGGCGGCATCCTGAACGTCGCCATCCGCGATGTGATCCGCGAGGTCGGCGACTCGCTCGTGGTGATGAGCGACCTGTGCCTGGACGAGTTCACCTCGCACGGGCACTGCGGGCTGCTACGTGAGGACGGGGCGGTCGACAACGACGAGACGCTCGCCGCGTACGCCCGGATGGCGGTGGCCCAGGCCGCCGCCGGGGTGCACGTGGTCGGGCCGTCCGGGATGATGGACGGCCAGGTCGGCGTCGTCCGCAAGGCCCTGGACGAGGCGGGCTACGCCGACGTCACCATCCTTGCGTACGCCGCGAAGTACGCATCCGCGTTCTACGGCCCGTTCCGGGAGGCGGTCGAGTCGTCCCTGGACGGCGACCGGCGCACCTACCAGCAGGACCCGGCGAACCTGCGCGAGTCGCTGCGCGAGGTGGCGCTGGACGTCGCCGAGGGCGCCGACATCGTCATGGTCAAGCCCGCCCTGGCCTACCTCGACGTGATCAGCGCCGTGCGCGCCTCGTTCGACGTGCCGGTCGCGGCCTACCAGGTCAGCGGCGAGTACGCCATGGTCGAGGCCGCCGCCGCCAACGGCTGGATCGACCGCGAGCGGATCATGATGGAGACGCTGCACTCGATCCGCCGTGCCGGCGCGCAGATCATCCTGACGTACTGGGCCGCCGAGGCCGCCCGCCGCCTGCGCGCGGAGTACTGAGTTCAACTTCTAGGATCAGCTCATGATCGCCGAGCTGCAGTGCATCGTGCTCGACTGCCCGGAACCCGCCCGCCTCGCGGTCTTTTACCAGGCCGTGCTCGGCGGCGAGGTGGACCGACCGGACCGGCGCTGGTCGCGCGACGCCGACTGGTCGACGCTGCACCTGCCCTCCGGGCTCGTCCTGTGCTTCCAGCGGGTCGTCGCGTACCAGCCGCCGCAGTGGCCCGACCCCACCCGCCCGCAGCAGTTCCACCTCGACTTCGGCGTCCCCGACCTGGACCGCGCCGAGAATGAGGTGCTCGCACTCGGCGCCCGCCTGCTCGACGGCGGGTCGGGTCGCAGCTGGCGCATCTACGCCGACCCCGCAGGCCACCCCTTCTGCTTGGTACGCCACTAGTAGGACACCTCAGGTGGTTCCGGGTCGTGGCGGTACTTCTGCACCCGGACCTCCCACTGGCTGCGGCGGCGTTGGGCGTCGCGGCGAGCCCGGTCCCGGTGGAACGTTTCCGGCGGCCGGGCCAGGCCATAGATGTCGGCCCACCATTCACCCGGTTCCGGATCCGGGATCACGTCGAGATGCGACGGGTAGCGACGCCCGGCGCCGTCGCGCAGATCCTCACGATCGTCCATCGGTATGAGCACTGCGCCCTCTTCGTCCACGACGGCCAGGTAGAAGCCTGTCGCGATCATGAGCAGGTTGAACGTGGCCAGGCTCGGCACAAGCTCGCCGGCCTCGATCCGACCGACCGTCGACGGGTGCAGACCAGCGCCCCTGGCCAGCTCACGTTGACTGAGGTCGGCCCGTCGCCGGGCCGCGCGGATCAGCCCGATCGCCGGGAACGGCGAGCGTCCCGAACGCGGGTCTTCGCGGTGACGTCCCATGCCCGAAGCCTTACGGAGGTGCCAGACCCCGGCAACCTCGGCTCGCCCTCCCCTGTGGACAACGGCCCGCTTGTGGATAACCCGCGACTACCCATCTGGCGATGCGACCGCGTCACCGCCAGCCGATGACCGGCGACCGGCGACCGGCGACCGACCATCTCCGGAGGTGTACACCAATCGTTCCGGCACATTTGCTCTGCACCCACGGCCTTGCTCTGCACCCACGGCCTTGCTCTGCACCCACGGCCTTGCTCTGCACCCGAATACGCATGTGGTGGTGGCATCGTGAGGCTGCCCGAACTCCAGCGTCGTACCTTCGTCAAGATCACGGTTGTTGGTCGAAATCAGTGGTTGGACCGGCTCTTTTGACCGCGATCAGCGATCTTGGCGTGAAGATCGGCCTCAGCGGTCCGAAAATTCTGTTCAGCCGGCGATCTTGTTGCGTCCACGGGTGCAGAGCAAGGCGGTGGGTGCAGAGCAAATGCAGTCGCGCCAATGGTGTGCTCCGGTCTGCTCGCGGAGCTCGGACTGGTCCGGGCCAGGACGGGCTGATCAGGTGGCGAGGCTCGATCAGCCGGTGACGGGGAGGGCGGCGAGGCGGTCGAGCCAGTTGAGGTGGCGGCCGTCGAACGGGGCCGCGTCGGTGCGCAGGGCCTCGGCAAGTTCCGAGGCCGCGGCCTCGGCAGCGCCGATCACCTCGGGCGGATAGGCGTAGCGGACGCGGTGGTCGGCGAACTCGTCCTCGTCGTCGATGTACACGGTGCGGTCGGCGCGGATGCGGCAGACGTCCAGGTCCAGGTCGATCATGGTGACTTCGCCGGGATGCGGCCAGCGCGAGGGGGTGGCGATGTCGCAGTAGGCGTCCAGCCGGGCCGGGGCGGCCTGGAACAGGGCGGTCCACCAGGCTTGGTGCGGGAAGAGCATGACCCGCGGCTCTTTGGTGGCGTAGATGGGTGAGCCGTCACGGTGATAGACCGTGCCGACGGGTGCGCCCAGCCAGACGCCGTGCTCGTCCTCGCCGAGGCGGTGCATGCGGTGCTGCCAGTGCGGGCTGCCGTCGTATTTGCGGACGGTGACCAGCACCGAGGTGGGATGGTCCACGGTCAGCCGCAGCAGCCGCCACCGCAGCAGCCGCCCCCACCGCCGGAGGGCGCGGGCGCGGCGGCGCCGCGGGCGCCCAGGCCCACGGTGGTGAGCAGCTTGACCGTGTCCTCGTGCCCGGCGGGGCAGGCGGCGGGGTCGCTCGCGGCGGCCATCGGCCGGTCCACCTCGAACGTGTCGCCGCAGGCGCGGCAGCGGAAGTCGTAACGGGGCATGCGGGTCAGTCTAGGCCGAGGTGCCGGTGATGCCGAGCCGCTGTGCCAAGGCTGCGACGTCGCCCTCGTACTCCAGCCAGGAGCGGTCGGCCAGGAAGCCGAGTTCCTGGTTGACCTTGATGAGCGGCTCGTTCACGGCGGCGTTCCAGGTCTGCACCTCGGTCAGCTTCGGCTCGGCCGAGCGCAGCTCGAAGAGCATCCGGGCCTTGATCGCCCGGCCCACGCCGTAGCCGCGGTGCCGGGGGACGACGACCGTGTCGTACTGGTCGGCGCGGCCGGGGCGCTGGGCGGGCACCACGACCTCGGTAAGCCCGGCGATCTCGCCGGTCTTCTCGACCACGGCCACCACGACGTAGAGCTTCAGCCCGCGCGCGTCCAGGGTGTTCAGACTGGCCTGCAGGCGCTGCGGCTCGTACGAGCTCGGCCGCAGCTCCAGGTCGCCGAGTTCGTAGTCGTCGCGCACCTCCGCCTTGGCGGCCGCGTACGCCGCGATCAGGTGGTCCGGCGGCCCGCCCGGGTAGAACTCGATCTGGTAGCCGGCGCCCACGCCGGCGGCGAGGTCGCCGAGGGTGAACCAGTCGACCGTGTTCAGGCTGAGCAGGCTGCGGATCTCGGTGAACGCCAGCGTGAAGCCGTACGCCTCGAAGAAGTCGACCGCGCAGGTGCCGCCGGCGACCTCGACCCCGAGCAGGTCGAAGCCCTCGGAGTGGGCCAGCCGCACCTGTTCGGTGAGCAGCGCCCGGCCGATCTGCTGCCGCCGCGCCTTCGGATGCACCAGGATCTCCACCACGCCGATGTCACCCAGTAGGAGGATGCTGCCCGCGCCGAGCGGGGCGACGCCGCGGGCGGCGTCACCGGGAGTCTCCTCGACCAGCCACATGGTCTTGCGTTCGCCGGGCATGGTGACCGACAGGTAATCGCGCATCCGACCGTCGTGCCACAGCGGATCATCTGGTAGGTCGACCGCACTGACCTCGTTGAGGAGGGCGACCAGAGAGGTGATCTCAGTGGCGGACGCGGTACGGGGATCCCATTCGCGCACCTTCACCCGTCCAGCTTGCACACTGCGGCCGGTAAAAGGAAGGGTCCTACCTGTCATCGTATGCAAACCATTACTCTGAGTGTTGGTCGTCGCGCGGCCGGGTCGCTGTCGGTAGCGTGGATCGTCACCTTCGGCGGCCCGCCCCTGGCGCGGCGGCGGTCACGCCCGGCTCTTCGCTCCGTACGCCTGGGCGGTGTCGTAGACCTTCTGCAGGTATACGCCGATGTTGTTGTATGAGAGCACGACGGCCTTCCAGTTCGCCACGACTGTCAGATCCTTGCCGGGTGCGCACAGATAATAGGCGGCGGCCAGGGCGGCGTCGTCGAGGTCGTGCGGGTCGGCGAGCTGGTCCGAGTCGGCGTCCACCGCGTACGACCGCCAGGTCGCCGGGATGAACTGCATCGGGCCGACCGCGTGGTCCCAGGTCTTGTCGTTGTCGAGCGCACCGGCGTCGGTGTCCTTGACGCGGCCGAGGCTGCCGGAGCCGTTCAGCGCTGGGCCGATGATCGGCGGCAGCGCCCGGCCCTGCTCGTCGAGCTTGGCACCCTTGGCGCGGCCGTGGTCGGACTCGATCTGCCCGATCGCGGCCAGCGTGGTCCAGTTGAGGTGGCAGGCGGGCCGGGTCGTCCCCAGCACCCACTCGGCGTACGCGTACGCCTCCAGCGCCGGTATCGGCACCTGTACCTTGACCGACTGCTGCTCGGCCCAGCGGTGGAAGGCCGCGGCCGGCCGCGGCACGCCGGTCGGCGGCGGTGACAGCGACGGCAGCGGGATCTCGCTCGGGGTCGGTGCCCCGGTCGGGGCGGCCTCGGCCGACACGGTCGGCGCGGGTGCGGCCTTGGCCGAGACCAGCGCCGGAATCAGCAGCGCGCCGGCGGTGGCGGTCGCCGCGACGACGGCGATGATGGTCAGCCCGGCGGTGGTCAGCCGCCCGTACGGCTTGCGGGCGCCGCGCTGCAGGCCGTCCCAGGCGACCCGGCTGCCGCGCATCGCGCCGTCACGCAGCTTGGGCAGCCCGGCCCGCACCGCCGACACGGCCCACGCCGCGCGCCCGGCGGGCGCCACCTCGGTGGTGACCCGATGGGCGCCCACGCGCTCGTCGGTGCCGGTCGAGACGGTGGGCGTGCCGCCGGTCGAGACGGTGGGCGTGCCGCCGGGCTCGGCGGTCGCGTCCGCCGTCGCCGCGGCCGTGGCATCGCTGTCGGGGGTCGACGGATCGCCGGACGTCACCGTCGGCTCCGCCTCGACCGCCGCCTGCTTGGCTTCCTCCCCGTCGCGCACGCCGTCGAGTATGTCTCACATCCCGGCAACTGTCGCACCGCGCAGGTCAAGCCCTATCCCCGCGTCGGATGATCCAGCTGTGCCCTGACGGCCCACATCCGCCCAGCGGTGTCGTCGTTACGACGGTTGGCAGCGCTGATCGCCGGGGACCGCATCGGCCCGGAGCGATGCAACGAGGCCCGCCCGCAGTTCGGGCGGCTCGATCAACCCGTTCTCACGATGTCCGGTGCAGGTGGGGGTACGGCAGCATGAACCGCGACTTCCAGGGGGGCGGAGGTTCTCCACGCGTGCCGCAGCGTTCAGACCTGCCGCGTGGGCAGGTGACGTTTCTGTTCACCGACATCGAGGGCTCGACACGACTGGCCCAGATGCTCGGCGAGGGCTACCGGCCGGTGCTGCACGAGCACCGGCGGGTGCTGCGTGCTGCGCTCGCCACCGCGGGCGGGGTAGAGCTGTTCACCGAGGGTGACTCGTACTTCTTCGTCTTCGCCGAGGCCGCGCACGCGCTGCAGGCCTGTGCCGCGGCGCAGCGCGCGCTGGCGCAGCACCCGTGGGACGACCCGAAGGCCCAGCCCCGGGTACGGATGGGCCTGCACACCGGCGTCGCGCACCCGCACGGCGGCGAGTACGCCAGCCCCGAGGTGCACCGCGCCGCGCGGGTGGCCGCGGCCGCCCACGGTGGCCAGATCCTGCTCTCCGCGTCGACCGCCGAGGCCGCCTGCACGCTGCCCGACCAGGGCTGGCTGCTCGACCTCGGCCTGCACCGGCTGCGCGGCTTCGACGGCCGCGAGCGGCTGTACCAACTGGTCGCGCCCGGCCTGGAGCAGCACTTCCCGCGACCGCGCACCGAGCACGCCGCCCCGCACAATCTGCCCAATCACCTGACCTCGTTCGTGGGCCGCCGTGGGGAGCGCGCCGAACTCGGCTCGCTGCTCGCCGAGCATCGCCTGGTCACGGTCGTCGGCGCGGGCGGGGCGGGCAAGACCCGGTTGGCCGTCGCGGTCGCCGGTGACCTGGTCGAGTCCCATCCGGACGGTGTCTGGTCGATCGACCTGGCCACCGTCACCGATCCGGGCCTGGTCGCGTTCACCGTCGCCACCGTGCTGGGCCTGCGCCCCGAGCCGGGGCGCCCGGTCACCGAGACGCTGGCCGACTTCCTGAGCACCCGCCGGATGCTGCTGCTGCTGGACACCTGCGAGGCGCACCTGTCGGCGGTGGTGCCGCTGCTGGCGCGGCTGCTGGCCGGGGCGGCCGAGGTCACCGTACTGGCCACCAGTCGGGAGCCGCTGGGCCTGCCCGGTGAACTGGTGTGGCGCATCCCACCGCTGTCGCTGACCGCCGACGGCGAGGACGGCACCAGCGACGCGGTGGCGCTGTTGGCGCAGCGTACGGTCGCCGCGCGCGGTGGACGGCCGATCGAACCGGCCGAGCTGGCCGGGCTGGCCCGGGTCGCCGCCCGGCTGGACGGGCTGCCGCTGGCCATCGAGCTGGCCGCCGCGCGGCTGCGGGTGCTGTCCGCGGGCGAGCTGGCCGGGCGACTGCACGCCGAGCTGACCGCCGACGAGGCCGATCCGCTGCTGGCTCTGGACGCCGGTGGCAACACGGCCGCCGCGCACCCCCGGCACGCCACCATGCAGGCGACGGTGACCTGGTCGTACCGGACGCTGCCCGAGGACGCGGCCCGCCTGCTGCGCTGGCTGTCGGTGTTCGCCGGGCCGGTGGGGCTGTCCGGGGTGGAGGCGCTGCTCGACGCCGACCCGCTCGGACCGCTAACGGTGCTGGTGGACAAGTCGCTGGTGCAGGCCGAGCCGGGCCCGCACGGCACCACGTACCGGATGCTCGACCCGATCCGCGGGTACGCGGCGCGGCGGTTGACCGAGCACGGCGAGGAGGCGGCCGCCCGCGACCGGCACGTGGCCTGGGCGCTGGCCGAGCTGCGCGAGGTGCACCACGGCCCGGACGCGCAGCCGGTGACGCTGTCGCTGTACTCGATCGACCCGCTCGCGGCCGAACTGCGCGCCGCGCTGCGCTGGTGCGGCACCGGCGGCAGCGCCCGTGACGGCCTGCGCCTGTCGTGTGGGCTGGACCAGTGGTGGCGCGAGCGCGGCCTGGCCCGTGAGGGGCGGCTGTGGCTGTTCCGCCTGTACGCCCGACTGTCCGAGACCGGCGAGCCGGTGCCCGACGCGGAGCTGGCCCGGGTCTATCACGCCCACTCCGGGCACGCCGCGGTCGACGGCGAGTTCGCCGAGGAGCTGCGGTTCAGCCGTCGCGCCGAGGCCTCGGCCCGGCGTGCGGGCGACCCGCGACTGCTGGCCCGGGTGCTGGCCGGGCGGTCGGGGGCGCTGCGCGACGCGGGCCAGCCCGCCGACGCCGAGAAGGCCTGTCGTGAGGTGATCGAGTGGGCCGAGCGGCACGACGTCGCCTCCGACGCCCTGTTCGCGGTGTGCAACCTGGCCGAGCTGCTGTGGCTGCGCGGCGCGCTGGACGAGGCGGCCGACCTGCTGGCCGCGTCGCGGCAACTGGAGCAGCTGCGCCCGGCCGAGCGCGGCCGTCGCACGCTCGATCTGCTGCTGGGCATGGTGGCGCTGCGCCGGGGCGACCTGGTGGCCGCGCACGAGCACCTGACCGTGGCGCTGCGCTCGCGGATGGCGTACGGCTTCCACGGGCGCGCCTGTGTGGCGATCAAGGCGATGGCGGCCCGCTGTGTGCAGGGCGGCGATGCGCGGATCGCGGCGGTGCTGTTCGGGGCGGCCGAGTCCACGACGGTGAAACTGCACTGCGGCCCCGGCATCTTCGCGGCGTACTGGACCGCGCAGCAGGAGTCGGCGCGGGCGGCGTTGGGCGATGCCGCCTTCGACGAGGCGTACGCGGAAGGGGCCGCGCTGTCGCTCGGGGAGACCGCGACGCTGGCGTTGGCGGTGGAGCACCCGGATCTGTCTGTCGACTCCGGCCGCTTCGCCGAGCTGCCCGCCGCCTGAAACGCTGCCCGCCGCCGGAAACGGACCATCCCGGCGTAGCGGCGCCGGGCGGCCGTTCCTGCGCGGGCTTCCCGGAGACGGATCGGGAAGCACGCGCAGGCTGTCACGGGTGCGGCCGGGTCAGTCCAGGCCGCCGTTGGCGCGGATCGCGTCGCGCTTCATCCGCTGCGCGCGGGCCAGCTCGGCGTCGCTGACCACGACACTGCCGAAAGCCTTCACCGCCTGGTAGTAGGTCCAGGCCAGGCTCGTGCAGGCCGGTCGCACGACCACGTTGTACGTCGCGCACTTACGCTTCAGATCTTCGTAGAAGGCGCTGTCCAGGCGGGACTTGTTCGCGTCGAACTGCCCCATCGCCTTGTAGTTGCGGTAGCCGAAGTCGTGCCGGTGGCAGGAGAGCTTGAAGTCGAACCCGATCGGGTTGTCCGGGCTGGAGGAGCAGTAGTCGGTGCTCCAGTTGAACGCGTACGCCGACCACGAGCCCTGGTTCTGCCGGGCCGAGTTCCAGGCGTTGTAGCTGGTGACGCTGGTCTGCGTCCAGCCGGACAGCACGGACAGCTTCTCCTCGGCGGTGACGGCGGCGGCGGGGGCGGCCAGCGCCAGCACGGCGGTGAGCGTGGTGAGCGGGACGAGCAGGAGGCGGAGGCGCTTCACGGGGGTCACCTCGGTTTCGAGTCGGCACGGGTACAACGAGCAACTCGGGCGATGCGGGGGGCGTGCATCGGTTGGGGTGAATCTAGCTGTTGCGCCGATGTTTCGGAAGTGTTGATTTGTCGGTACTGGACAGCCGCGATTCGGACCCGCTTCCCTGCCGCACCCCCGCCGTGGGCGTGGTGCGGCTAGGATCCCCTGGCCGGTGCGAACCCGTGCCGCGCTCACGTTGCCCGGGAGCGAGCCGATGTCCCACTCCGACCGCGACTTCGATCCCTGGGGCGACCGGTCCGACCGTGACCGCTCCCAGCAGGAGCGGCAGCCGTCCGTGCCGCCGCAGGGCGGCTATCCACAGCCAGGCGGCTATCCACAGCAGGGCGGTTATCCACAGCAGGGCGGCCACTCCCAAGCGGGTTATCCACAGCAACCAGGCGATTACCCACAGCAACGCGGTGGATATCCCCAGGGCGCCCCCGGCCCGCAGGGCTACGGCCAGCAGCCGCAGTATGGCCAGCAGCCCGGTTATGCACAGCCCGGCCCGGGACAGCCCGGTTATGCACAGCCCGGTTATGGGCAGCAGCCAGGCTACGGCCAGCCGACCGGTCAGCCCGGCTACGGCCAGGGCGCCTACGGCGGTCAGCAGACCTACGGTCAGCAGCCCGGTTACGGCCAGCCCGGTTACGGCCAACCCGGCTACGGTCAGCACGACGGCTATCCGCAGCACGACGGCTACCCGCAGCAGGACCAGCAGGGCTACGGCCAGCAGGGTGGCTACCCGCAGCAGGGCTACGGCCAGCAGGGCGGGTACGGGCAGCAGGGTCACCCGCAGCCCGGCTACGCGCCCGCCGGGCGGCAGGACGACGACTTCCCCGGCTGGGGCGAGGTCGACCCGCAGCCGGAGCGCGGCCGCCGCCATCCGATCATCGAGAAGCGCCGTAAGAAGTCCCGCAAGGGCCTGTGGATAACCCTGGTGGTCTTCCTCGTGCTGTGCGGTGGCGGCGCCGCCGGTGGGTACTGGGTGTTCAACAAGGCCAAGGACACGGTCGAGGACGTCGCCGACAAGGTGAACGACGCCGACCGGATCTCGGTGGTCGAGCCGAAGACGCTGGGCGGGCGAGCCAGGAGCACCGACCCGGGCCTGGCCAAGACGGTCAACGAGCTGAAGTCGGGGATGGCCTCCGAGCTGCCCGGCGCGACCTCGTCTGTCGCGGCCTACTACGGCTCGGCGGAGAAGAAGAACCTGACCATGGCGTTCGCGGTGTCGGTGCTGAACCCCGCGCCGCAGACGGCGCTGGACGCCTTCACCTCGGCGGCCACCTCGGAGCTCGGCAAGATCACCTTTGAGAAGGTCGAGCCGGGCCCGCTGGGTGGGCTGGCCCAGTGCGGGCAGGCCAACATCAGCGGCGTGCCGACCACGATCTGCCTGTGGGCCGACAACGGCAGCCTGGGCATGCTCATGTACTTCCAGCAGAACTTCGCCGCTCTCAAGACCAAGTTCGCCGCGGAGCGCGGCGAGATCGAGAAGAAGGCGGCCGGCTGATCCGATGCAACCTCGCTGCCTGACTCCTCCGTCACCCGCACAGGAACGACGGAAGGAGACACGGGGGTGAAGGAGAGCGAGGAGCGGGAGTTCCGCGACTTCGCCGCGGCCAGACTGGAAAGCCTGCGCCGCGTCGCCTATCTGCTGTGCCACGACTGGCACGCCGCCGACGACCTGGTGCAGACGGTGCTGCTGAAGCTGTACCAGCGCTGGCGGCGGCTCGCGCACGTGGACAACCTCGACGCCTACGTGCGTGGCATGCTCGCCAACGCCTGGCTGGACGAGCTGCGGCGCCCCTGGCGACGTGAGCGGGCCACGGAGCGGCTGCCCGAACACGCGGCCGCGGCAGACGGGGCCGACCCGGACCGGCACCTGGGTCGACTGCTGCTGCGGCTCGGCCCACGCCAGCGCGCGGTGGTCGTGCTGCGCTTCTACTGCGACCAGTCGGTCGAGCAGACCGCCCACCTGCTCGGGATCTCCGAGGGCACGGTCAAGAGCCAGGCCGCTCGGGCGCTGGACACCCTGCGTGCGCTGATGACCGGCGCCGCGCCCGACCGCACGGCGGGCGGCGCGTCGCGCCCGCAGCGGCTGCTCGCCACGGAGGTGACCCGATGAACGACCTGCATGACCGCCTCGACGACTACCTGGGCGCGTCTCCGGCGACCACGATCGACCTGGACCGAATCGTCAACCGGGGCCGTCGTGCCCGCCGGATGCGGGTCGCCGGAGTGCTCGGTGCCGCGGCGGCGGTGTGCGCGGTGGTGGCGATCACGGCCGCGATGCGCCCGGTGGCGCTACGGCCGGACCCGGCCGCCTCGACCCCGGCGCCGGTCGTCTCCTCGGCGGCGCCGCTGCCGACCGCAGACCGCCTGCTGGCGGCCGTACGGGAAGCGGTCACCGAGGCGGCGCCGGAGGTGGGCGGCCTCGACACGTTCCAGCGCCAGATGCGCAAGTGCGACGTGCACCCCGGTCGCATGGTGCCGTACGACGAGCAGACCCGGGCGCAGGCGTGCCCCCGGGACATGCAGTACCCGGAGCAGTACCACTGGGAGGGGCGGCTGACCCGCGACGGAAAGACCTACCGGGTGGCGGTCTCGATCGGCCCGGTGGTGTACCGCGCCCCGTCGCCTCCGTCGATCGACGACACCGACGCCCAGGCCGACGTCGCCAACGGCACCGCTCCCCGGCTCGGGCCGAACGGTGAGTCCGTCCAGGTGTTTCCCGACGTCCTGCGCGTGGAGAAGCCCGACGGCACCGGCATCGACATCCACTGCCGGGCCGACGATCCGGACGCCATACCCAACAACGTCGGCCCGTTCTCCGTCGCGGAGTTGACCGCGATCGGGCTGAATCCGGCACTGGTGCTGTGAAGACACCGCCGCCCCCGTCGAAGCCGGCGGGGGCGGCGGTTCGTCATGTGTATGCGACCGCCGAGTCGGCCGACACTGACCGAGCGCGCCCGGGTCCGTTCAAGGTCATCCAAGTTGCCGGGCAATCGGGCGTATCTTGCACCGTCATACCCCCGATTGCCCGGCAACTTGCGCGATCTCGCGCCCGGGAACGGCGCCGCCCCCGCCCGGAGGTCCGGGCGGGGGCGGCGGCCATGCCTCACACCTACAGGATGGTCCAGGTGTCGCCGGAGTTGAGCAGCGCGGCCAGGTCCTGCTCGGGCTCGCCCGCCTTGGCCTTCGCCGCGTCGAGCTGGTTGCGCACCAGCTCGTCGTAGGAGGGGCGGCGCACCGAGCGGAACACGCCCACCGGGGTGTGCCGCAGGTCCGGCCCGGCCAGCCGGGACAGCGCGAACGCGTACGCGGGGTCCTCGGCGTGGGCGTCGTGCACCAGCACGTCAGCCGGGTCGGTGTCGGCGGCCTCGCCCACGGCCAGCCCGAAGCTGCCCGCCGGGTGGGTCACCACGTGTGTGCCGTCGGCCCCGAACGTGATCGGCTGACCGTGCTCCAGCCGGATCAGGTAGTCGTCGCGGGTCTCCGGCTCCTTGAGCACGTCGAACGCGCCGTCGTTGAAGATGTTGCAGTTCTGGTAGATCTCCACGAACGCCGAGCCCTGGTGGTCGGCGGCCTGGCGCAGCACCGACTGCAGGTGCTTGCGGTCGGAGTCGATGGTGCGGGCCACGAACGAGGCCTCGGCGCCCAGCGCCAGCGAGATCGGGTTGAACGGCGCGTCCGAGGAACCGCCCGGCGTCGACTTGGTGATCTTGCCGAGCTCGCTGGTCGGCGAGTACTGCCCCTTGGTCAGGCCGTAGATCTTGTTGTTGAACAGCAGGATCTTCAGGTTGACGTTGCGGCGCAGCGCGTGGATCAGGTGGTTGCCGCCGATGGAGAGCGCGTCGCCGTCGCCGGTCACCACCCACACCGTCAGGTCCGGCCGCGACACCGACAGGCCGGTCGCGATCGCCGGGGCGCGCCCGTGGATCGAGTGCATGCCGTAGGTGTTCAGGTAGTACGGGAAGCGCGAGGAGCAGCCGATGCCCGAGACGAACACGGTCCGCTCGCGCGGGATGCCCAGCTCCGGCAGGAAGCTCTGCATCGCGGCGAGGATCGCGTAGTCACCGCAGCCGGGGCACCAGCGCACCTCCTGGTCGGACTTGAAGTCCTTCATGGTCAGCTGGACCGGCACCGCGTTAGACATTCTTGATCACTTCCTCGAGCATGGTCTCCAGCTGGGTGGAGGTGAAGGGAAGCCCGCGGACCTGGTTGTAGCCGACCACGTCGATCAGGAAGCGTGCCCGGATCACCTGCGCCAGCTGGCCCAGGTTCATCTCCGGGATGACCACCTTGTCGTACGCGGCGAGCACCTCGCCCAGGTTCTTCGGCAGCGGGTTGAGGTGCCGCAGGTGCGCCTGCGCCACCTGGATCCCGCGCTGGCGCAGGGCCCGCGCCGCCGCGCCGATCGGCCCGTACGTCGAACCCCAGCCCAGGACCAGCACCTTCGCCTCGCCCGAGGGGTCCTCGACCACCGCGTCGGGGACGTCGATCGCCTCGATGCGCGCGGCCCGGGTGCGGACCATGAAGTCGTGGTTGCCCGGGTCGTACGAGATGTCGCCGGTCTTGTCGGCCTTCTCCAGCCCGCCGATCCGGTGCTCCAGCCCCGGCGTGCCCGGCACCGCCCACGGCCGCGCCATGGTCTGCGGATCACGCAGGTACGGGTAGAACTTGCCGTCCTCGCCGTTGGGCCCGGTGGCGAACTCGACCCGCAGATCGGGCAGCTCGCTGATCTCCGGCAGCAGCCACGGCTCGGAGCCGTTGGCCACGTAGCCGTCCGACAGCAGGATGACCGGGGTGCGGTAGGTCAGCGCGATCCGGCACGCCTCGATCGCGGCGTGGAAGCAGTCCACCGGGGACTGCGCCGCGACCACGGCCACCGGCGCCTCGCCGTGCCGCCCGAACAGGGCCATGTTGAGGTCGGCCTGCTCGGTCTTGGTCGGCAGGCCCGTCGACGGTCCGGCCCGCTGCACGTCCACGATCACCAGTGGCAGCTCCAGCGCCACCGCGAGCGAGATCGTCTCGCTCTTGAGCGCCACGCCGGGACCGCTGGTCGAGGTGATGCCGAGCGAGCCGCCGTACGAGGCGCCCAGCGCCACGCCGACCGCCGCGATCTCGTCCTCGGCCTGGACCGTGGTGACGCCGAACTTCTTGTGCTTGCTCAGCTCGTGCAGGATGTCGCTGGCCGGGGTGATCGGGTACGCGCCCAGCACGATGGGCAGCTGCGCCCGCACACCCGCGGCGACCAGGCCCAGGGCGAGCGCGGTGTTGCCGGTGATGTTGCGGTAGTTGCCCGGGGCCATCTGCGCCGGCGGCACCTCGTAGCGCACCGCGAAGCCCTCGGTGGTCTCGCCGAAGTTCCAGCCCGCGGCGAACGCGGCCTTGTTCGCGGCGACCAGCTCGGGTCGCGCGGCGAACTTCTTCTCCAGGAACGCCATCGTCGACTCGTGCGGGCGCGAGTAGAGCCAGCTCAGCAGGCCCAGGGCGAACATGTTCTTGGCGCGCTCGGCGTCCTTCTTGCTCACCGGGTGATCGGCCAGCGCACCGACGGTCATGCTGGTCAGCCCGACCTTGTGCACCTGCCAGCCCGCGAGCGAGTCGTCCTCCAGCGGGTTGCTGTCGTAGCCGACCTTCTGCAGGTTGCGCTTGGTGAACTCGTCGGTGTTGGCGATGACCGTGCCGCCCTTGGGCAGGTCGGCGATGTTCGCCTTCAGCGCCGCCGGGTTCATCGCGACCAGCACGTTCGGCGCGTCACCCGGGGTCAGGATGTCGTAGTCGGCGAACGCCACCTGGAAGCTGGACACGCCCGGCAGGGTGCCCGCTGGTGCCCGGATCTCGGCGGGGAAGTTCGGCAGCGTCGAGATGTCGTTGCCGAGCTGCGCCGTCTCCGAGGTGAACCGGTCACCGGTGAGCTGCATGCCGTCGCCGGAGTCACCCGCGAACCGGATCACCACCCGGTCGAGCTGGTGAACCTCCTTGGCGGGGTGCCCGTGCTCGTTGGGACCCGGGTGCTCGCTGAGCTGCCCGGCGCCCTCACGTTGTTCGGCCACTGGAC
Organism: Catellatospora tritici; assembly: GCF_019083965.1. GTDB lineage: Bacteria > Actinomycetota > Actinomycetes > Mycobacteriales > Micromonosporaceae > Catellatospora > Catellatospora tritici. The sequence goes on along the minus strand of NZ_JAHRCY010000002.1, from coordinate 686,557 downwards.
GCGACCTCCTGCTGGGGTGGTGTGCTGTTACGTCTCGATTAAGGTCAGCCTACGTCGGCGGTAGGGAATCGCGGCGACAAGGGTGCCCAGGCTAAACCGGCTATGACCGTGATAAAGGCGACACGACACCAGGTGCCGAGTCGCCCAGATCACTCACCCGTCCCAAAAGCTGACACGAACGAAGAACTTCGGTGTCGGGATCCGGTCGGAGTCTCAGCGCGCGAACGCCAATCCGGTCCACGTGTACGTGACCGGAACGATCTCGACCCCGAGCGGCGCGGCGGCCACGGTCAACCGCCCGTCGGGCGCCACCGTCCAGCCCGCGACGACATCCTGCGGCCCGGTGGGCACGGTCGCCAGCGCCCGCCAGCCGTCCGCGGCCAGGTCGAACACGACCAGGTTGTGCGAGGGCTGCACGTCGTAGGTGGCCGAGGGCGTGTCGTCGATCGCGCACGAGATCAGCAGCAGCAGGTACGTGTGCCCGGCGGGGTCGAGCCGGGCCAGCATGGGGCCGTTCGAGGGGGCTCCGGTCTGCACCACCCACTCGCGGTCGCCCTCGTCGGCGAGGCCCTCGTCGTTGAACCTGGGCCGTAGCGTCCCGGTCTTCGGGGGCAGGCTGTTGCAGTACAGCCGGTCGGCGACCGGGGTCAGGTCCAGCCACCGCCCCGGACCGCTCGGCACCACCGGCGGGTACGCCGCCGACACATCGACGGGGGCGAAGCCGGGAGCTAAGCCGGGGGCGAACCCGTTGGCGGCCCAGCGGTACCCGAACGCCATACCGGGGCGGTAGCCGCGCAGGCCGGCGTGCCAGGGGTGCATCTCGGCGTAGAGCACGCCGCCGGCGACCCAGAAGCCGGGGTAGAGCGCGCCACGCTCCCCGACCCAGCCCAGTGCGCGCAGGGCACCGCCCGAGGTGCGGGTCACCGCCAGCAGCTGACCCTGGCCGTCGCCGCTGTCGTCGGCTTCGAGCAGGCACTTCGCGTAGAGCACGGCCTCGGCCCGCCCGTCGCCGGTCAGATCCCCGAACGCCTCCCGGGTGCTGTCGAGCATTACCACGGGGTACCCGTCGCCGCCGGTGACGGCCATGCCGCTGTCGGAGGGGTGGAACGTCAGCGTGCCCGAAGGGCAGCCCTCCCAAGCGGGGAGGGTGATGGTCGCCGTCGCGAAGTCGATCTTCGTGATCGGGTCGCCTGGCGCGACGCTCGGCACGGGGGCCGGGTCGGGTCCGGGCACCACCGGGCCGCTGGATGTGGGGCCGGGCGTGGCCGGGATCGGGGTCGGGCTGGGGCTCTCGGCCGGGGGGAGCGGAGGGGCATCGAGCGGGCGTACCCACTGGAAACCGACCAGGACCAGCGCGGCCAGCACCGCCGCCGCGGCCCCGGCCAGCGCGGTCCGGCGCACCCGGCGGCGGGTGTCGCCGCGCCTGCGCACCGCCTCCGGCGCCACCGTGTCGCCGCGTGTGTGGTCGGCCAGCCGCACCGCCAGCTCCGCCCGCCCTCGCGCCAGCCAGGACTTGACCGTGCCGACCGGCACGCCCATCTCCCGGGCCACGTCGTTCACCGGCAGGTCCACCAGGTGGTGCAGCACGATCGCCTGCCGCTGGTCGGCGGGCAGCCCGCGCAGCGCGGCCACCAGCGCGACGTGCTCCGGGTCGGGTGGGGCGACCGTGTCGGAGCGCTGGCGCACCAGGTGCGCCGCGGCCACCTTCAGGTGCCGCCAGCGGGAGTGGGCCAGATTCGCCGCCACCCGGTACACCCAGGCGGCCGGGTTGTCGTAGCGCGACAGCTCGGCCCAGCGCTGCCAGGCCCGGCAGTACGCCTCCTGGGCCAGGTCGTGCGCCTCGGCCCGGTCGGCGGTCAGCGCGTACGCCGCGGCCACGGTGCCGGTGTAGTGCGCCTGGTAGAACGAGTCGAAGTCGGCGGCGGACGCCTCGGCGCGCCGCTTCGGCGCGGTCGCGAGGTCACCGGCGGGCAGGCCGTCCGGCGGGGTGACGGACATGGTCATGCAGGGTCACACACCTTGCCCCCGCATCCGGTTGCACGAGTCCCAACCGTTACGAGAGGCGCTAGGCTGCCCTCGTGGACGGTTACCTCGGCCCGTACGCCACAGTGGGGCTGCTGCTGCTGGTCGGCGTGCTCATCATCGGCGGGGCGTTCACCGCCAACCGGTTGCTGCGGCCGTCGCGACCCAACGACGCGGACGGCAAGTTCGATACGTACGAGTGTGGTCTGGACCCCGTGGGCGGCGGCTGGGCCCAGGTGCACATCCGGTACTACATCTACGCGTACCTGTATGTCCTGTTCGCGGTCGAGGCGGTCTTCCTGTTCCCCTGGGCCGTGGTCTACCTGGCGGGCGGGGCCAAGGTCATCGCCGAGATGGCGGTGTTCGTGGCCGTGCTCGCGCTCGGGCTGCTCTACGCCTGGCGTAAGCAGGCCCTGCGCTGGCTCTGAGCCGTCGCCCCGGGGTCGCCGCCCGGGGTCGGTTCGGCCTCGTCCCACTGGGTGGGCGGATCGGCCCGGACAGGTCGCATGGCAGGGTCGCGCTGAAGCGTCACACGTGCCACGATCGTGGGCATGGGCAACCTGCTGCTTCTGATCGTCGTCGCGCTCACCGTGGGCGCCGTGGTGTTCGGGGTGATGACGCTGGTCACCGGGGGTGACCCGGGGCTGACGCCGGCCGAACCCGACGAGCGCGCCACGCCGTTGCCCGCCGACCGCCCGCTCGTGGAGAGCGATGTCTCCTCGACGACGTTCGACGTCGGCTGGCGCGGATACCGGATGGCCCAGGTCGACCAGACGCTGCGCCGCCTGGCGTACGACCTCGGCTACAAGAGCGAGCTGATCCAGGTGCTCGAGGCCGAGGTCGCCGCGCTGCGCGAGGGCCGCGTCGAGGACGCCGACACGCTCGCCCGCGCCCGCGCCAGCGCGCTGGGCCAGGCCGCGCCGTCGACCGAACCCGTCGCGACCGTCGCCGAAACGGACACCGAGGCCGCTGAGGCGGACGCCGCGCAGCCGGTCGAGGCCGAGCACGACACCGATGTCGACGGCGACGCCGCCGCCGAGACCACCGATCCGGCGCCCGCCGTCGAGCCGGTCCGGCGGTGACCGGAACCGACCCGGCCGCACCCGGCTCAGGCGAGGTGACGGCGACGATCATCGTCGCCGCCCCGGCCGAGCGGGTGTATGCCGCGTTCACGGCCTGGGAGCGGCAGGGCGACTGGATCCCGCTCACCAAGGTCCGTGTGATCGAGGGGGACGGCGGCGAGGGCAGCCTGATCGAGGCGGTTACCGCCGCCGGTCCGGCCACCCTGCGCGACGAGATGCGCGTGGTGAAGCTCGACCCGCCATACGAGGTGCGCGTCGTCCACTGTGGCAAGGTGCTGCGCGGCCCCGGGGTCATGCGCTGCACCCCGATGGCCGGTGACCGCACCCAGGTGGTCTGGCACGAGTGGTTCCACCTGCCGGGCGGGGTCGCCGGGCGGGTCGCGTGGCCGCTGCTGTGGCCCGGCTCGAAGGTCAGCCTGAAGCATTCCCTCAAGCGCTTCGCCCGCCTGGTCGAGAACGGCCGCCTTCCGTGAGTGAATCCCGTTCGGGACGGCGCGATTCCGCGTAGGGCCTTGGCGTCAGCCGCGCTGCGCCGTCGGTGCGGCGGCCGGTTCGGCAGGCGACCAGCCGGGGCCGCGTACGAGGGTGGCGGGCCAGTGGCGTAGGCGGCGGGCGCGCAGGTCGCGGAAGATGGACGCGTACTCGTGGTAGGCCACGCGCAGCGGGTTGTGGGTCTGGATGTTCGTGGTCAGGCCGTACACCGGGCGCTCGGTCTCCGGGGCGAAGGTGCCGAACATCCGGTCCCAGATGATCAGCATGCCCGCGAAGTTGCGGTCCAGGTAGCCGCCCTGCGAGGCGTGGTGCACCCGGTGGTGCGACGGCGTGTTGAAGATGAACTCGAACGGCCGCCACATCTTGTCGATGCGCTCGGTGTGGATCCAGAACTGGTACACCAGGTTGATGCCGCCGCAGAACGCGGTGACCCGCGGATCCACGCCCACGGCAGCCAGCGGCAGGTAGAACAGGAAGCCGGTGAAGCCGGTCCAGCTCTGCCGCAGCGCGGTGGACAGGTTGAACGTCTGCGACGAGTGGTGCACCACGTGCGAGGCCCACAGCATTCGGATCATGTGGTGGCCGCGGTGCGACCAGTAGTAGCAGAGATCCTGCCCGATCAGGAACAGCGGCAGCGCCCACCAGTGGAACTCGATCCGCAGCGGGGTGAGCAGGTAGACGGCAGTGGTGGCCAGTCCGGTGCCGAGTCCCCACAGCAGATCCCAGCCCAGGCTGCCCAGGCCCATGCTCAGGTTGGTCGCCGTGTCCTTGCCGCCGTAACCGACCTCGTCCTCGTCCGGATGGAACCAGTAGGACACGCGTTCGAGGACCATGAGCAGAATGAACAGCGGGACCGAGTACAGCACCACCGGGGGAAAGCTGGGCAGCTCCATGGGTTCCGAAGAGTATTCGCGTACGACGGAGGGGGCAATAGGGTGAGCGTGGTCATCGGTACGGACGGGCTGGCACGGTGCGCCTGGTCAGGCAGCGCGCCGGAGTACAACGCGTACCACGACGACGAGTGGGGCCGTCCGCTGCGCGGTGACGACGCCCTGTTCGAGCGACTGAGCCTGGAGGCGTTCCAGTCCGGGCTGTCCTGGATCACCATCCTGCGCAAGCGTCCGGCGTTCCGGGAGGCCTTCGCCGGGTTCCACATCGCGTCGGTGGCCGCGTTCGGGCCCGCCGACGAGCAGCGGCTGCTGGCCGATCCGGGCATCGTGCGCAACCGGATGAAGATCGAGGCGACGCTGCACAACGCGCGGGTGGCGCTGGAGCTGGAGGGTGGGCTGAGCGCGCTGCTGTGGTCGTACGCCCCGGATCCGGCCGCCCGGCCGCGCCCGGCCGCGCTGTCCGAGGTGCCCGCGACCTCGCCGGAGTCGGTGGCGATGGCCAAGGCGCTGAAGAAGCGGGGGCTGCGCTTCGTCGGCCCGACCACCGCGTACGCGCTGATGCAGGCCACCGGCATGGTCGACGACCACGTCGCGGGCTGCCATCGCGCCGCCCTGTGATGGGATGAACCTGTGCAGAACGAATGGCTGGTGAGCGTGTCCCTGCCGATCGAGGCGGCCACGCCCGCCGAGGCGGTGGCGGAGTTCTGGCGGTACGTCGTGGAGCTGGGCCCCGCCGAACTACCGGCCTTCGTGTCCCCGGCCCACGACGAACTCGCCATGACCGCCTATGTCGCCGACGGCCCCGCCCCCCTCGACCCCGAGGACGACTGACCCTACTGCTGGCGCCCGCCTCCGCGGGCGCGGCGATCGGCTCTACTGCTGGCGCCCGCCTCCGCGGGCGCGGCGATCGGCTCTACTGCTGGCGCCCGCCTCCGCGGGCGCGGCGATCGGCTCTACTGCTGGCGCCCGCCTCCGCGGGCGCGGCGATCGGCCTTTGAGGCCGACCGCATCGGCGCGTCGCTACATCGCCTGCGGCGATGTCACGCTCCTTTACCGATGCGGTCGGCGGCCGATCGCTGGCGCCCCTAGCGGCCTTCGAACCTCGGGGTGCGCTTTTCGACGAAGGCGTTGGTGGCCTCGCGGTGGTCGGTGGTGCCGCCCGCGACGGTCTGGGCGGCGAGTTCGACGGCCAGGGCGTCGGCGAGGGTGCCGGTGGCGCCTTCAAACAGTTCGCGCTTGATCTGGGCGTACGCCACGGTCGGGCCCGCGGCGAGGCGGGCGGCCAGCTTCTGGGCGGCGGGCAGCACCTCGTCGTCGGAGTCCAGTAGGCGGGTCAGCAGGCCGAGGTGGTGCGCCTGCTCGCTCTTGACCGGCTCGGCCAGCAGCAGCAGCTCGGTGGCCTTGGCGTGGCCGATCAGGCGCGGCAGCGTCCACGACACGGCCGAGTCGGCGGCCAGCCCCACCCGCGCGAACGCCATCAGGTACGAGGTGGACGGTCCGCCGATGCGGAAGTCGGCGAGGAAGGCCAGGCCCGCGCCGGCGCCCGCGGCCGCGCCGCGCACCGCCGCCACCACCGGCACCGGCAGCGCGGCCAGCGCGGCGACCATCGGGTTGTAGTGCTCGGAGACGGTGTCCAGCGGCGCCTTGGTCGCCAGCGCGGCCAGGTGCTCGCGCAGGTCCTGACCGACGCAGAAGGCCCGTCCGGCGCCCGCCAGTACCACCGCGCGGCAGCCGGGGTCGGTGGCGAGCTCGAGGAAGGTGTCCCGCAGGGCCACCTTCAGCGCCACGTCCAGCGAGTTCAGCGAGTCGGGGCGGTTCATGGTCACCGTGACGACACCGTCGGTGCGGTCGACGAGCAACGGTCCGGACATCAGTTCTCCCTCAGGCAGTGATCGACGAAACGGTCGGCGGCGGGCCGCAGCCGGGCTGCGTGTCGGTCGAAGAAGGCGGCCGCCGCCGTGCCGGGCCAGTCCGGCGGAAGCACGGAGGCGGGCAGCTGGGGGTCGCGGAACAGGAACGCGCGCCAGGCGTGGACCAGGGCGCAGCGGGCCGCGTACGCGCTGCGGTCGTCGGTGAGCCTGGTCACCGAACCGACGACGGGGGTCAGTTGTGCTACGAACCCAGCGTAGGCGGCGCCCACGGCGGAGATGTTCCAGGCGCGGGCGATCATCGCGGCGGCGTCGCCGCCGGTGTGCGCGGCGGAGAACCGGTCGAAGCGCACTCCCGCGTCGAGCAGCAGCTGGTCGACCTCACCCGCGGGGCGGGCGGCGATCCACACCGCGGACTCCAGGCGGCCGTACCCGAGGAAGGCGAGGTCGGCGGCGAGACGGTCGCGCTCGGCGCGCCCCAGCGTCGCCGGGTCGGGCTGCGCCACGACGATCAGGTCGAAGCGGCCGTCCCAGCCGCCCCGGCCGGTGCGGTAGATGCGCGCGGCGGCCTCGTCGAGACGGCGCACGGCGCGGGGCGTCAGTTGGTAGCCCGGCCCCGACGTGAGGCGTACCGGCGCGAGCCAGCCCTGTCGCACCATCCGGGACACCGCGGTTCGGACGGCGGGCGCCGCGATTCCGAGCGGCGCGAGCAGCCGGATCAGGGCCGCGATCGGCGCCCTGCTGCCACGTTGTCGCAGGTGATCACCGTAGAGGTCGAAGAGTGCCGAACGGGCCTGCATGAGGGGTGATTGTGACAGATGTGAACTGTGGTGGCGAGATGATGTCACAACGTGACCGGCCCGGTTTGGGCTTCGCGTGGTCCATCAGGGAAAATCATTGGTCGGCACCCACGCACGGCTCACCCAACCGTGTCGGGTGCCGGACAGCGTACGACGGCGCGGAGCCGTGACGGGCAGCTTTCGGGCAGGCCCGCCAGGCGAAACCGCCGACGTGGCAAGGCGGGGAGGCCCGCCGAAGTCTTGCATTCCAACCCGGGTGCAGGTCTGGCAAGTCTGAGGGGAGACACACATGGCGGCGATGAAGCCGCGGACGGGCGACGGTCCGCTGGAGGTCACCAAAGAGGGCCGGGGAATCGTCATGCGCGTGCCGCTGGAGGGCGGCGGGCGGCTTGTGGTGGAGATGACACCAGACGAGGCCACTGCCCTGGGCGAGGCGCTCAAGCTCGCCGTCGGCTGACGAGCTCAGCACAAGCAAGGCACACCCCCGCCCGGGTCCGCCGCCACGCGGACGGCGCCCTCCCGGTCGGCCCATCCCTCCATGGCACTGTGCTTCGGGTGCCGCGCTCACCGCGCGGCACCTCGCCCTTTTTCACGCCACCCGACCCCGAGCCGTGGTGGCGGCGACACCGCGGTTCGGCATGCGGCGGTCGCGTTCCACCTCGGCCGCGGCCGGTGGCCGGGTGGAACGCGGTAGGGTCAGGCGGCTGGTACCTGGCGGCGGAGGGGCAGAGCATGATCACGATTCGACTCGGTGGTACGCGACCGGAGTCGGCACAGGGCTGTGTGGCGGTCCCGGTGTCGACGGCGGAGAGCGACGCACCGGTCGCGATCGCGGCTGGCCTGCTCCCAGACGACGTCACCGCCGAGGCGGCGGCGTACCTGACCGAGACCGAGCACAAGGGGTCGGCCGGTGCGGTGCAGGCCCTGCCCCGGCCGCTGCGGCAGCCGGCGAAGCTGCTGCTGGTCGGTGTCGGGGCCGGTGACGAGGCCGGTTGGCGGACCGCCGGCGCGGCGCTGGCGCGGGCCGCGGCCCGCGAGGAGCGGCTCACCGTCCTCGCCCCGGCTGACCTCGACGACGCCGCTCTGCGCGGGCTGACCGAGGGGCTGTGGCTGGCGTCATACCGATTCGGGATGACCGAACCCAAGGCCGACGCCGTGCCGAAGCTGGCCGAGGTCGTGGTGGCGGTGGCGGACTCCCAGGAGCGGGAGATGGTGCTGGCCGCCGCCCGTACGGTCGCTGAGCTGACCCGGTTCGCCCGGGACCTGACCAACACCCCGTCGCAACTGAAGACCCCCAGCTGGTTCGTCGAGCAGGTGCTGGCCCGCACCGGCACCGCCGTCACCGCGCGGGTACGCGAGCAGGACCAGCTCGCCGCCGAGGGGTTCGGCGGCATCGTCGCCGTGGGCGGCGGCTCCGCCCAGCCCCCGCGCCTGCTCGAGCTGAGCTGGGCGCCCGAGGGCGCCACCCGGCACGTGGTGCTGGTCGGCAAGGGCATCACCTTCGACACCGGCGGCATCGACATCAAGCCGACCGACGCCATGCAGCTGATGCGCAAGGACATGGCCGCCGCCGCGACCGTGTGCGCCACCGTCCTGGCCGCCGCCGAGCTCGACCTCCCGGTGCGGATCACCGCACTGGCCCCGCTGGCGGAGAACATGGTCTCCGGCAGCTCCTGGCGCTCCGGTGACGTGGTCACCCACTACGGCGGTCTCACCTCCGAGGTGCACAGCACCGACGCCGAGGGGCGGGTCGTGCTCGCCGACGCGATGGCGTACGCGGTCGCGCACCTGCAGCCCGACCTGCTGCTCGACCTGGCGACCCTGACCGGGGCGTCCCGCGTCGCCCTGGGCAAGAAGACCGCCGCGGTGTTCAGCGACAACGAGGAGCTGCTGGCCGGGATCGGCGCGGCCGCCGCGCAGGCGGGCGAGCTGGTCTGGCGCATGCCGCTGGCCGACGAGTACGTCAAGGACGTCGCCGCCGAGATCGCCGACCTCAACAACGCGGCCGGCAACCCCGGCGCCATCACGGCCGCCCTCTACCTGCGCGAGTTCGCCGGCCCGCTGCGTGACCGCTGGCTGCACGTGGACATGTCCGCCCCGTCCTGGAGCGGTGGCAACGACGCCGAGCTGGCCAAGGGCGCCACCGGCTGGGGCGTGCGCACGCTCGTCCGCTGGCTGACGGGGCTGGCGAACTAGACCCGTACCGCCGCGAGCAGACCCTCGCCGACGGGTAGGACGGCGGGCTGCCAACGCTCGTCGTCGCGAATGGCCAGCGCCACCTCCCGCACGGTGAAGACATCGCGGCCGGTGGTCAGCACGCCGTGCAGCACCACCAGGCCGCCGGGCCGCAGCAGGCGCAGCGCCTCGTGCACGCACGCGGCGTACTCGGTCGGCTCGGCGTCGACGAAGACCAGGTCGTAAGCGCCGTCAGCCAGCCGCGGCAGCACCTCCAGCGCCCGTCCGGTGATCACCCGGGTGCGCGACGCGGGGAAGCCCGCCTCCACGAACAGCCGCCGGGCCATGCGCTGGTGGTCGGGCTCCAGTTCGATGGTGGTGAGCACGCCGTCGGGGCGCATGCCGCGCAGCAGCCACAGCCCGCTGACCCCGGTGCCGGTGCCGATCTCCACCACGGCCCGCGCGCCGCACGCCCCCGCGAGCATCCGCAGCGCCGCGCCGACCGCGGGCGAAACGGGCTGCAACCCCACTTCGACGGCCAACCCCCGGGCCGCCTGCGTGATCAGGTCTTCGGGGACGAACGAGGCCGGAAAGTCCGCCGACGGTCCAGGCTGGCGCAGCGACGTCGTCATGTACGCACCTTCCGCGAACAGTGATTTTTCACGTTGGAACCGTGCCATTCTGGAGCCGGGAACGGGACGGGGGGTCTGCCAGTGACCGACGGCTGGGTATATCGCCGACCGGATGACGAGGAGCGCGCGGCAGCTCACAGCACGCCGCCGCCGGCCGCACCGGCACCGCACTGGTGGTCCGACGCGCTGAACGATCCGTGGCGTGATCCGCATTCTCCGGCGACGCTGACATCGGCTGCGCAGCAGCCGCACCAGCCCGCGCCCGAGCCGCTGGCCGAGCCCGACCATACCCGACGTCGTACGTTGTGGACAGTCGCCGGAGCGGCGGTGCTCGCAGGGGTGCTCGCCGGAGTGCTGGGCGGCGCGCTGGGCGTACGGTTCAGCGACGATCCGGTCACGGTGCGTTCGGTGCTCGGCGCCCCTGGCTCCTCACCGATGCAGCGGGCCCCCGACTCGCTGGCCGCGGTGGCCCGGATGGTGCTGCCCAGCGTGGTCACGGTCCGGGTGCCGGTCGACGGCAGCGTCTCGCTGGGCTCCGGCTTCGTCGTCACCTCCTCCGGCTACGTCGTCACGAACGACCACGTGGTCTCCGGCGGCTCCGGCGTGGCCACCGTGATCTTCGACGACGGCAGCAGCTCGCCCGCCAAACTGATCGGCACCGACCCCGAGTCCGACGTCGCGGTGCTGCAGATCCAGGGCAAGCACGAGGTGACCCCGGCCGTGCTGGGCGACTCCGACTCGGTCGCGGTCGGCGACGCGGTGGTCGCGGTCGGCTCGCCACTGGCGCTGCGCGGCACCGTCACCGCCGGTATCGTCAGCGCGCTGGACCGGCCCATCGCCACCGCCGCCGAGGACGGCACCACCCGCTACTACGCGGCGATCCAGACCGACGCCGCGGTCAACCACGGCAACTCCGGCGGTCCACTGGTCGACGCGGCCGGTCAGGTCGTCGGGATCAACGCCGTGATCAAGTCGATGGCAGGCAGCGAGGAGTCGGCGGGCAACATCGGCCTTGCCTTCGCCATCCCGATCAACCACGCGCGGCGGGTGGCCGACGAGATCATCGCCGAGGGCCGGGCGCACCGGACCGTGATCGGTGCCGAAATCGAGGACTCGTTCCGCGGTCCGGGCGGCGGGGTGAAGTTGGGGCAGGTGGTGGCCCTGGGACCGGCCGCCGAGGCTGGGATGCGTACCGGCGACGTGGTGGTCACCTATGGCGGCCACATGATCGGCGAACCCACGGACCTGGTCGCACTTGTGCGGAAAACTGCACCGGGTGACATGGTCAAAGTGACCTACAAACGGGGGTCTACCAGGCACGATACGTCGGTGACCCTCGTCGCTGACGCCGACTGAGGGGTGGCCTGTCGGGCCGGGGCGCACGTACCCTTGCCGATGCGGGACACAGTCGGGAGGCAGCGGTGCTAGACAACCTGAACAGCTGGGAGTTCATCGGGCTGCTTCTGCTCGCCCTGCTGATCTTCGGCGAGAAGCTGCCCAAGGTCATCCAAGACGGTATGCGGATGCTGCGCAACCTGCGCTCCATGGCGACCAACGCCACCGGCGACCTAAGCCGCGAGCTGGGCACCGACATCCGCATCGAGGACCTCAACCCCAAGGCGTTCGTACGCAAGCACCTGCTCAGCGAGGAGGACGAGGCCGCCCTGCGCAACCCGCTCACCGGCCTCTACGACGACCTGCGCAAGGAGGTCGACGGCGTGGCCCGCTCGGCGCAGGAGACCCGCAGCTCCATCAGCGCGATGACCTCCACCACCCCGTCGACCCAGGTCGCAGCCGCACCCGCCCCGACCCCGCGCACCCACAACTTCGACGACGCTACATAGCTGGCGCCCGCCTCCGCGGGCGCGGCGCTGTGCTGCTGGCGCCCGCCTCCGCGGGCGCGGCGCTGTGCTGCTGGCGCCCGCCTCCGCGGGCGCGGCACGCTCGCCTTTCAGGCGGCGTCTTCCCTCGTCGCTGCCGAGCCTGCGGCTCGGTCACGCTCCTCAGTCCAGACGCCGCCGGCGAGCGTGCAGCTTTCGCCGCGCATGGCTACCCCCGCCGGATGATCACCTGCCTTCGGGCAGCGGGATCTCGTTTCCTTCGGGTCCGGGTTCACGTGGCTTCGGGGCTCTGGGGTCGGCTGCCTTCCGGACCTGTAGATCATCTGGCTTCGGGGCTCTGTGCGATCGCCGATTCCGGTTGGATCGCGTGGAGCGGGGCCGGATTTGGTTGGCGGGCGTCGCTTGCGGGTGCGAGCGGCGGATTCGGTGCTTCGGCTCGCCCGGAGAATGACCGTTGGCAGCGATCTTGCATGCTGTCATCTTTGCCATGATCGCGGCTGGCGGTCGGAATCTCGGATTCGGCCTCTGAAGACGCCCGGAAAATGACCGGAGAACGCGATCTTCGAGTGTCTGCGCCGCGATGATCGGTGTCGTCGGTCAGAACATGGGCTGGATCCGGCTGTTTTGACCACTGACAGCGATCTAGTGGACCGAAGCGAGCGCGGCGGCCGACGGGTGCCGTCAGAGCTGCTCCCGGCCGTCAACGTTGCTGCAGTTCGGGGAAACTGCCCGAATCTTGGGCGCCATTCGCGCAGTTTCCCCGAAACTGCGCTTCCAACGGGGCGAAGATCGCGACCTGCGGGCGCGAAGTGGGTATGCGGGCGTGGCCGCGGCCCGCCAGGGCGGGTCCGACGCGGGCACGGCTCGACACGTGGGCTCGACGCGGGGCGCGTGCCGCTCGGCCATTTCAGCCGCTCCCGGCCGTGATCCGCTCCGGCCGTTACAGCCGCTTCCGGCCCGGTGCAGCCACTGCGGGCCGTGCGGCCGCTCCCGGCCCTGTGCGGCCGCTCCCGGCCGTGTGAGGGCCGCTCCGGGCCCTGTGCGGCCGCTCCCGGCGGTGTGAGGGCCGCTCCCGGTGCAGCCGCTGCGGGCCGTCCACAGCCGCTGCGGGCCGCGAGGGGCACGGCGGCCGCGAGGGGGCACGGCAGCCGGACGCCGCCCGCAGATCTTGGCGGGCGGCGGCGCGTGGCGGGGAGGGTGGGTGGTTACTTGCGGGCGGGGGACAGGCCCAGGGATTTGCCGAGCAGGGAGTCGCGGCGGACGGCGAGGCGGTCGGCGACGGCGTTGAGGGCCTTGCCCGCGGGGGAGTCGGGGGCGCTGAGCACGACCGGCGTGCCGTCGTCGCCTGCCTCGCGTACGCCGGTGTCCAGCGGGATCTGGCCCAGCAGCGGCACCGAGGCGCCGGTGAGGCGGGTCAGCGAGTCGGCGACGGTCTGACCGCCGCCGGAGCCGAACACCTCGAGCACGGTGCCGTCGGGCAGGGTCAGCCCGGACATGTTCTCGATGACGCCGACCAGGCGCTGGTGGGTCTGCAGCGAGATCGCGCCCGCCCGCTCGGCGACCTCGGCCGCGGCGGCCTGGGGCGTGGTGACGACCAGGATCTCGGCAGTGGGCAGCAGTTGGGCCAGCGAGATGGCGATGTCGCCGGTGCCGGGCGGCAGGTCGAGCAGCAGCACGTCCAGGTCGCCCCAGTACACGTCGGCGAGGAACTGCTGCAGGGCGCGGTGCAGCATCGGCCCGCGCCAGACGACGGCGGCGTTGCCGCTGGTGAACATACCGATGGAGATGACCTTCACGCCGTGCGCCTGCGGCGGCATGATCATGTCTTCGACCTGGGTGGGGCGGCCTTCGACACCGAGCATGCGCGGCACCGAGTGGCCGTAGATGTCGGCGTCGACCACGCCGACCGAAAGGCCGCGCGCGGCCAGAGCGGCGGCGAGGTTGACGGTGACGCTGGACTTGCCGACGCCGCCCTTGCCGGAGGCGACCGCGTACACGCGGGTGCGGCTGCCGGGCTGGGAGAACGGGATGACCGGCTCGGCGGCGGCACCGCCGCGCAGCCGCTTCTGCAGGTCCTGGCGCTGGTCGGGGCTCATCACGCCGAAGTCGATCTCGACGGCGGTGACGCCGGGGACCGTGGTCGCGGCGGCGGTGATGTCGGTGCGCAGGGTGTCCTTGAGCGGGCAGCCCGCGACGGTGAGCAGGATGCGGATGTGCGCCGTACCGGAGTCGACCTTGACCGACTCCACCATCCCCAGTTCGGTGATGGGACGGCGGATCTCCGGGTCGTTCACGGAGGCGAGCGCCGTGAGGACGGCCTGCTCGTCGGTGTTCACAGCAGCGGCGGACATGCGCCCATGCTACCCGCGGGATTGATCATCACTGGCTTTCCGGTGGGTGCGGTGGCACGCGCAACATTCTCGGCTGTGACATGACCGGATTCTCGGCTGTGACATGACCGGATTCTCGGGTGTGGCATGAGCGTTTCTCGGCTATCGGATGAGCGAAACCGCGTGCCGTGGCAGGATCGGTGGAGTCGGCCGCGCGCCATGCCCCTTGCGGCGCGCGGCCTCTTCCTTCCTCGGCTCAGGCGGGTCGGTTGCCGCGCTGTTCGAGCTGGTAGCGGCGTTGCGCGGCGTCGTCGAGCTCCTCGGCCAGCTTGGCCAGTTCCGAGCGGATGTAGTCGCGGGTGGCGACCTCGTTCAGGGCCATCCGCAGCGAGGCGATCTCCCGGGCCAGGAATTCGGTGTCGGCTTTCTGCGCGGTGGCGCGGCGGCGGTCCTCGTCCAGGGTCAACCGGTCGCGGTCGGCCTGGCGGTTCTGCGCGAGCAGGATCAGTGGCGCCGCGTACGACGCCTGCGTGCTGAAGAACAGGTTGAGCAGGATGAACGGGTACGGGTCCCACCGCATCCCGAACACGCCGATCAGGTTCAGCAGGATCCACACGATCACGAAGATCGTCATGTAGACGATGAACTTGGCCGTACCCATGAAGCGGGCGAACTTCTCCGCGAAGTCGCCGAACGCCTCCGGGTCGAGCCGGGGCAGCCTTACCCCGCTGGCGTCACGCGGCTGGTCGAGCCGCCCCCGGTCGCTCACCGCGCGCCGCTCATGAGGTGGCTCGCTTGGTCTCGTGCCGTTCCCGCCAGTCGCGCGGCAGCAGGTGGTCCAGCACGTCGTCCACGGTCACCGCGCCGACCAGCCGGTCGGCCGAGTCCACCACCGCGATCGCCACCAGGTTGTACGTCGCCATCCGCCGGGTGATCTCCGCCAGCGGCAGGTCCGGCGGCAGTGGTGCGATGTCGCGCTCCAGCACCCCGCCGAGCAGGTCGCCGGGCGGCTCGCGCAGCAGCCGCTGGAAGTGCACCGTGCCCAGGTAGCGGCCGGTCGGCGTGTCGATCGGCGCCCGGCACACGAACACCTGCGAGGCCAGCGCCGGGGACAGGTGCTTCTCCCGGATCCGGGCCAGCCCATCGGCGACGGTCGCGTCCGGGGTCAGGATCACCGGCTCGCTGGTCATCAGTGCCCCGGCCGTATTGGGCCGGTAGTGCATCAGGGCCCGCACCGGGGCGGACTCCGCCGGCTCCATCAGGTCCAGCAGCAGCTGCCGCTCGACCGGGGGCAGCTCGGCGAGCAGGTCGGCGGCGTCGTCGGCGTCCATCTCCTCCAGCACGTCGGCGGCGCGCTCGCGGTCCAGCCGGGCCAGGATGTCGACCTGGTCGTGCTCGGGCAGCTCCTCCAGCACGTCGGCCAGGCGCTCGTCGTCCAGGGCGGCGGCGACCGCGTGGCGGCGCTGGTCGGGCAGGTCCTGCAGGGCGCTGGCGAGGTCGGCCGGGCGCAGCTTCTCCAGTACGGTCAGCAGCGAGGCCGTGCCCTGGATCGCCGACGGCTCGATCAGGCCGGTCAGCTCCTCCCACTCGAACTGGTGCAGCTGCCCACGCCGCCCCAGGCGGCTGCTCACGTCGCGCACCGCGACTCGGCCCAACTCCCACTCGCCGACCCGGTAGGACTCCATCGCGATGTCGACCACCATGGCCAGGGTGCCGTTGGGCGTGGTGACCCGGCGGTCCAGCAGATCGGCCAGGACGAGCAGTTCGGTGCTGCTCTTGGCGAACCGGCGCAGGTTGATCTGGCCGGAGCTGAGCACGACGCTGTCGGCGTCCAGGCTGATGACGCGGCCGATGGGCAGGAAGACCTGGCGCCGCAGCGGCATCTCGGCGACGATGCCGACCACCTGCGGCGGGTTGGTGCTGCGTACCCGAACGACCACGTCGCGGACCCGGCCCACCTGGTCGCCGTTCGGGTCGAAGACGGCGAGGCCGGCGAGCCGGGCGACGAAGACCCTGGTCACCGTGGCCATATTGGCATGTTATGCGTATTTCTCACACGGTTTACGGTGTTTGCGGCAGCCGGGCGACGGCCTCAGCGGCGGCGTACCCGGTGCAGCCGGAACGGCTTGCGGGTCGCGTTGGCGGCCGGGGTGGGCCGCGGCTCCGCCCGCTCCGAGTCGTCGCCCCGCGGTGCGGGCTCGCCCGTCGGACTGAGGCTCAGCAGCACACACTCCTGGGCCCACCGCGCCGCCAGCGCCTCGGCGGTGCCGGGGGCGTTGAGGCGCTTGCCCGCCAGCGCGATCGCGACCGACCCCCAGCGCTCGTCCTCGGGCAGGATGCGCTCGACCGACGCCGGGTAGGTGACCACCGCGCCGCCGTGGTCCCCGCGCAGCGTGACGTGGGCCGAGGCCGCCTCGGCCAGTCCGGGAGCAGACTGCTCACCCGGACCGACGATCACGTGCAGGCGGCCGTCCTGGGGCAGGCACCACAGGGCGTACGCGGGACCGTCGCCCACCGCCACCCAGGCGATCGCCGCCTTCTTCCCGGCCTCTTCCACCAACGGATGGGTCATGCGCCCATTCTCACCCGCCCCCGCCCTCCGGGGTACCACCCCACCCGTCCTTGATCACCCAAGTTGCCGGGCACTCGTGCGTATCTTGCGCCCGCTCACGCCCGATTGCCCGGCAACTTGGCGCGGGTCTTGGTCAATGGGCGGGGGAGAGGGCGGTCAGGGCGAGGGTGGTGGCTTCGGGGAGGGTGGGGGCGGACGGGCCGGTGAAGGTGTCGTCGGTGGCGAAGACCAGGTGGTCGACCAGGTCGGGGGCGGCCAGGCGCACCGCGCGGATGCCCAGCGCCTCCGCGCCGCTGAGCTCCCGCGACCCCCCGTCGCCGACGAAGGCACAGTCCTGCGGGGCGACGCCGAGCCGGTCGCAGGCGGTCAGGTACATCTCCGGTCGCGGCTTGCAGTGTCCGACGTGTACGGAGAAGACCTTCGCGTCGATCAGGTGCGTGATCGGCATGCCCCGCATGATCTCGGGCAGCTCCCAGGCGCAGTCGCTCACCACCGCGAGCCGGATGCCCCGCCGCCGCAGCTGCCAGAGCGTGGGGAAGGCCTCCGGGCGCAGCCGGGTGTCGGCGCGTACCGCGATCAGGCGGGCGGCCTGGGCGGCCCGCAGTCGGGAGGCGCTGGGGGCCACGCCGAGTTCGCCCGCGATCCAGCGCATGGTCTCCAGGGCGTCGCCGTAGGCGCCCCGGCAGCGGGCGTAGAAGGAGGTGTCGAGCACCGCCCGGTACTCGGCCGGATCGCAACCCAGCAGGCGGGGCACCAACTCGTGGGCCGGGCCGCGGGTGCAGGCGCTGGTCAGCGTGCCGTAGAAGTCGAGCAGCAGCGCGCGTGGGGAAACAGGATAAACCGATTGGTATGAATCCATTCGGATGAGAGTAATCATACGGTCACGTGAATGACATAGGATGATCGCCCACAGTGCTCGCAAGATCGCACAGAGTGGTATGGAAAGATCGGGCGACGTGCGCCCTAGGCTCGATCCACTCACCATCGCCGCCGTGACGGTCGCGATCATCGCCGTCTCCTCCTCGGGCGCGCTCATCGCGTACGCGGCCGCGCCCGCCCTGGCGATCGCCTTCTGGCGCAACGCGATGGCCGTCGGTGTGCTCGCCCCCGTGGCGGTGATGCGCCGCCGGGACGAGCTGCGTGGCCTGCGGGCCAAGGGCGCGCTGCGCTGGTGCCTGCTGGCCGGGATCGCGCTCGCCGCCCACTTCGGCACCTGGGTGCCGGCGCCGAAGCTCACCACCGTCGCCACGGCGACCGCCCTGGTCGCGACGCAGCCCGTGTGGGCCGGTCTCATCGCGGTCGGGCAGGGCCGCCGCCTGGGCCGCTGGACGTGGTTCGGCATCGCGACGGCCGTCGTCGGCGCGGCCGTCACCGCGGGCGTCGACTTCACCAGCGGCGGGCACACCGCGCTGCTCGGCGACGTGCTGGCGGTGCTCGGCGGCATGATGGCCGCCGTCTACACGTCACTGGGGGAGAAGGCGCGGGCGCAGACCAGCACCACGACGTACACCACCGTCTGCTACTCGGTCTGCGCGGTCCTGCTGCTCGCGGTCTGTCTGGCGTTCGGGGTGCAGCTGTCCGGGTACCCGGGCTCGACCTGGGTGGCGCTGCTGGCGCTCACCGCCGGGGCGCAGCTGCTGGGCCACTCGCTGCTCAACTACGCCCTGCACAAGATCTCGGCGACGACCATCAGTGTCCTGGTGCTGCTGGAGGTGCCCGGCGCGGCTCTACTCGGCTGGGCCTGGCTCGGCCAGACCCCCCGCCCCGCCGCCTGGCCGGGCATCACCCTCCTGGTCGCAGGCGTGGCCGTGGTGGTGCTAGGCGCCCGCCGCACCCCCACCCCGCCCACACCGGACCCCCTCGACCTCGACACCGACCAGCCCACGCCTGAAGCCCGACCCACCCCCGCGATCGGCCGCCGACCGCATCGGTAAAGGAGCGTGACATCGCCGCAGGCGATGTAGCGACGCGCCGATGCGGTCGGCCTCAAAGGCCGATCGCCGCGCCCGCGGAGGCGGGCGCCAGCAGCACAGCTCAGCCCTGGCGGACGCTCTGGCCGCCGTCGACGACCAGCATCTGCCCGGTGATGTAGCTGGCGGCGGGCGAGCACAGGAACGCGATCGTCGAGGCCACCTCGTCGGGGGTGCCGGGACGACCCATCGGTGTCTCGTACCCCTGCTTGAGCTCCACCAGGGTCGATGCCGAGGTGTGGATGGTGCCGGGGGCCACCGCGTTCACGGTGATGCCGTCCGCGACCAGCTCCATCGCCAGCGCGCGGGTCAGGCCCAGCACGCCCGCCTTGGCCGCCGCGTAGCCCGCCTCGGCGGGCAGCGCGTTGACCGGCCCGGCGGTCGCGGACAGGTTCACGATGCGGCCCCAGCCGCGCTCCGACATGCCGCCCAGGAAGGCCCGGCTGCTCAGGAAGGCCGTGGTGAGGTTGCGGTCGATCTCGGCCCGCCACTCCTCGAAGGTCAGCTGCGCCACCGGCCGGATCACCTCGGGCATGGCCCGGCTGGTCAGACCGGCGTTGTTGACCAGGATGTCGACGTCGCCGAGCTGCTCGGTGACGGCGTCGGCCAGCGCGCCCACCTCCTCCTCCAGGGTGAGGTCGGCGACGAAGCCCAGCACGCCCAGCTCGCCCGCGCGCTCGTGGATGCGCCGGGTGGTGGAGACCACCGCGACCTTCGCACCGAGCGCGGCGAGCTGGCGAGCGGTGGCGAAGCCGATGCCGTGCGGGCTGCCCGCGCCGGTTACCAGGGCAATCCGGCCGTCCAGCCGGAAGGGATCCATCCGCTCGTTCATGGTTCGATCCTGCCGGTTTGTCCGAGCTGACGCTAGTAGGCAAGACCCCTTACTCTGACGGGACCCCTCTCGACCTGGAGTTTCCGCGATGAGCGACCCGACCGCGCCCCCGCCGCCCAACCCCCAGCCCGGCGCCGCGCCGGCGTTCCCCGAGCCCGCGCCGCTCACCTTCGGCGAGGCGGCAGCGTCGTTCACCACCGCGCCCGTCGAGTCGAGCAGCCCGGCCGAGCCCGTGCCCGCCGACACCCCCGCCCAGGCCGCGCCCACCAACCCGTACGGTGCCTGGGCCGGTGTCACGCCGGGTGCGGCGCAGCCCGATCCGGCGACCGTGCCCGGTCAGTATCCGGCCGCCCAGTACCCGCAGGGCTACGCCTACCCCGGTTACCCGGCCCATCCCGGTTACCAGGCCTACCCCTACGGCTACGCGTACGTCCCGGCGCGGCGGACCAACGGCCTGGCCATCGGCGCCATGGTCACCTCGATCGTGGGCGCGATCACCTTCTGCTTTCTCTACGGCATCCCCGGGCTGGTCCTCGGCCCGGTCGGCGCGATCCTCGGCCACGTCGCCCGCCGGCGCATCCGCGCGTCCGGCGAGGAGGGCGACGGCATGGCCCTGGCGGGCGTCATCATCGGCTGGATCGTCACCGGTCTCTCGCTGCTGCTGCTCATCGGGATCGTGATCTTCTTCGTCTGGCTCGCGCAGCAGCCGACCTACAACTCAGACCCCGGCACCTTCGCCACGATCTGAGCGGCGTGGGCGACGTGGCCGACACCACGCCCGCCCGCACCGTGCCCCGCCCATCAGCCATGCTTGACCGTATGGCGACTCCACCGTCCGACGCCCTGGCCCAGGGACTGGCCGAAGTACGCGCGCTGCTGCTCGGGCCGGACCTGGTCCGGGCCACGGCCGCCGGCGCGCGCCGGGGGCAGACCCCGGCGGTGCTGCGGGCGACGCTGCGCCCGGTGACCCTGAAGTCAGGCGACCGGCTGCAGTTGGTCACCGAGGACGGCCAGCGCCCCACCACCGTGAACCTGGCCCCGGGCGCCGAGGCGGCCGCGCGCGTGGACGAGCTGCTGGCCGAGCCGTTCGGCGGCTGGGTGGTGGAGACGGCCCACGGCTCGCTGCGCCTGCAGGCCACCAAGAAGGGCGCCGTGCTGCACCGGGGCGCCGCCGTCGCGCCTCCGGCGAGCACCGAGCACGACCGGGCCAAGGAGCACCTGCTCGACCCCGGCGACCCGCTGTACGACGTGATCGGCGGCGACGCCGCCAAGCGCCGCCAGGTCGACGCGTTCCTGCGGGCGCTGGCCGCCACCCTGCCCGCCCCCGCGCAGCTGCCCCGCCCGCTGCGCGTGGTCGACCTCGGCTGCGGCAACGCGTACCTGACCTTCGCGGCGTACCGCTACCTGTCCGGCCAGGGCGTCGACGTGCGCCTGATCGGCGTGGACATCCGGCCCGACCAGCGTGAGCGCAACACGGCCCTGGCCCGGCGGCTCGGCTGGGAAGACCACGTCACGTTCGTGGCGGGCAGCATCGCCGACGCGCCGGTCGACGCCGCCGACGTGGTGCTGGCGCTGCACGCCTGCGACACGGCCACCGACGACGCGCTGGCGCGGGCCATCTCCTGGGACGCCCGCTGGATCCTGGCCGCGCCGTGCTGCCACAAGGACATCTCCCGGCAGCTGCGCAAGCGGCCGCCGGAGGGGGCGTACGCGATGCTGACCGAGCACGGCATCCTGCGGGAGCGGTTCGCCGACGTGCTGACGGACACGGTGCGGGCGGCGCTGCTGCGGCGGCAGGGGTACGCGGTGGAGGTGGTCGAGTTCATCGACTCGGCGCACACGCCCCGCAACGCGATGATCCGCGCCCACCGCACCAACGCCGCGCCCACCGCCGATCCGGAGCTGGACGCCCTGCTCGACCAGTGGCACATCCACCCCCACCTGGCCACCCTGCTCGCCGACCCGCCCCGCTGACAGGGCTAGCTCGCGACGGGTGCCGCCGGTGTGCCCGCCTCGGCCTGCTGCGGTGCGCGCGTCGGCGACAGCGCGGCCGCCAGCGCGGCGGCCGTGTCGGCCAGCAGCGTGTCCGGCCGCATCGGCTCCCCGGCCAGTTCCGAGATCAGCACCGCGAAACCGGGCAGCGCGAACCCGTCCTCCTCGCCGATCGCCGGGGCGATCTTCGCCAGCGACGCCCGGGTACGTCCCCACGCCTCCAGCAACTCCCGCCGCGACGGCACCCCGAACCCGTGCCCGACCGGCGCGCTGTGCCGCAGTCGCACCACCGCGGACCCGTTCAACGCCTCGGCCAGGCGGCAGCCGTACGTGACGAGCTCGGCCTGGTGCGGGCTGAGGCGGCTGTACACGGTGCAGCGGCGATGGCAGCCGACGGCGCAGACCGACAGCGCGTGCGCGGTGTTGGAGTGCTGGCGGTCCAGGTATGCCCGCCAGCCGGCCGCGTTCTCGTGCGCCACGGCCAGGGACCGCCGGGCGGCGGACTTCTCCGGCTTGGTGTGCGGGCACTCGCGGTCGTCGAAGTCGCCCCAGGCGCTGCCGTCGCCGCCGACGGAGCCGGGCATGCGCACCGGGTCGGCTGCGTGGCCGAGCACCCGTTCCCAGGCCAGCAGCGCCGCGTACTCGCTGGCGATGTGCACTCCGGCGACCACGGCGTTGGTCTCGCCGCGCCGGAAGCGCGCCGCGATGACCTCCAGCAGCAGCCGGTACGCCGGACGCATGCTGCCCAGGGCGCCCCGGTGCTGCTCGCGTGGCGCCTGCGGCATGCGGCAGGCCAGGGCGCGTTCGCGCAGCGGCTCCGGCACGTGGTCGCCGTCGACGGTGTCGGCGACGGCGTGCTCGGTGTTGGCGTCGGCGGCCGGGTTGCTCTCGCCGAAGTCCTCGGCGTCAAGGTCGAGCAGCCGCTGCCCGAACGCGCAGAGCTGCTGCACCCGGGCCACGTCGTGGGTGGTCAGCACCGCACCGGTCGAGGCCAGGGCGGCGACCTCAGCGAACGCGTACCGCCCGGCGAGCGCGACGAGTACCTCGTGAGCGGTCTTCACCTGGCCAGTCTTCCACGACCAGGCACGCCGGACCGGTCAGCGACGACGGCCCGCTAGCGAGACGGCACACCAAGGATCTCGCACGCCTCGCGGTAGAGCCGCGTGACCTCGATTCGCACCTGCGCGCGCTCGGTGAGTCTCGCGGCGAACGGGACCCGGATCGGCGTGTCGACCCCGGCCACGACGGCGCGGAACTCGATGCCGGCGGCGTCCATATCGGACATTACGGCCGACGAGGTCTGCGGCCGGGTCGGCTCGGGCAGGGCGGCGCGACAGATGAGCAGCGAGTCGTCGGCGTGGTCGTCGTTCATGTGCCGCATGATCTGGGCGATGACCTCGGGCGGGAACGGGTTGGGGTATACCCGGCCGAGGTCGGCGAGCACGTCGGTGTTGAGCCGGTACGCCAACCTGACCTCGTCGATGACCTCTGCCCGCGCCGCCTCGTCCCAGGGGGCGGTGTCGAGGGCGGTGCGGTAGCCGTTCTTGAACGCGTCGAGGTCGCCGAGGTCGAAGGCGTAGAAGCGGAGGCCGTCGCCGCCGAGGGTGAGGGCGTAGGCGCGGGCCAGGGCACGGGCGACGTACTGGCCGCCGGACAGGTCGCCCAGGTAGCGGTTGTAGTGGTGCGCCACGTAGCGGCCGGGCGAGTCGAACGCGGTCTCGCGCAGGCGTCGCGTGTACTCGGCGGTGGCGGGCACGGGCGTGAGCGCGTCGCGCCAGTCGGGGCCGAGCAGGAACTCCAGGTCGGCGGCGAGCGCGGGCAGGCGGGTGAGCCCGTCGTGGTGGAACGCTCCGGCGACCGGGTGCCCGTGCCAGGCGCGGGCCGCCTCCTCCAGCACCTCGTAGATGAGGTGGTGCTGCGCGGTGAGGGCGGCGTGGGCGGCCACGGTCAGGCGGCCCCGGGTCAGGTCGTCGAGGAAGGACGTCTGCTCGGCGGCCTTGTGATCGGTCCAGGTGGCGGCGCGCAGGCGGGCGGAGAAGGGCTCACTCATGCGGAGCACCGTACGTTAATAAGGTAAGCCTAACCTCAAACTTTAGGTTGACCTTCGATCTGTCCACGGCCGCCTCGGGTACGAACGGAAAAACGCCTCCCCACCGGTTTTACCGGTCGGGAGGCGTCAGTCGTACCGAAAAGCGCTGGTCAGCTCTCGGCGGACGGCGTGGAAGGGCGGCGCCGACGGCGGCGGGCAGGTGCCGCGATGGTTGTCGTGTCGTCCGGCCCGAAGGGGTCGGAGGGGTCGGAGAACTCCAGCACCAGGGACGCCTCGCGCGGCGGCTTGGGCTCGCCGTCGCCTTCGTGCGTCACCGAAGCGGCTGCTGCCGCGCCGCTGCCCTCGTGGGTCACCGAAGCGGCTGCTGCCGCGCCGCTGCCCTCGTGGGTCACCGAAGCGGCTGCTGCCGCGCCGCTGCCCTCGTGGGTCACCGAAGCGGCTGCTGCCGAGCCGCTGCCACGACGGCGGCGACGTCGACGGCTGCGACCGGCGCCGTCACCGGAGTCCGCCTCGACCGTACTGTCGCCCGTGTCGGCCACGGGAGCGGCGTCGGATTCGGCGGCCTCTTCACCGGCGAGGCGACGGCGGCGGCGCGGGGTGCGCTCGCGCGGCGGGGCCTCGGCCACCGGCCCGCGCTTGCCGCGCGCGCCGCGGCGGCTGCCACCGCCCAAGTCCTCCTCGACCTCGGCAGACAGCCCGGCCCGGGAGCGCTGCGCGCTGGGCAGGGTGCCGCTGATGTCGGTGGGGATGTCCAGGTCGGTGTAGACCCACGGCGAGGTGTGGTACGTCTCGACCGGGCCGTCCGGGCCGGTCAGCTCCAGGCTGAGCGTCTTCTCGACGATCCGCCAGCGCGGCATGTCCTCCCAGTCGACGAAGGTCACCGCGACACCGGTGGCCCCGGCGCGGCCGGTGCGGCCGATGCGGTGCACATAGGTCTCCGGGTCGTCCGGGCAGTCGTAGTTGATGACGTGGGTGACGCCGGAGACGTCCAGGCCGCGGGCGGCGACGTCGGTGGCGACCAGTACGTCGATCTTCCCGGCGCGGAACGCCCGCAGCGCCCGCTCACGCGCGCCCTGGCCCAGGTCGCCGTGCACGGCCGCGGCGGCGAAGCCGCGGAAGTCCAGGTCCTCGCTGACGCGGTCGGCGTTGCGCTTGGTCCGCGTGAAGATCATGGTGAGGCCGCGGCCGTTGGCCTGCAGCACCCGGGCCAGCAGCTCCAGCCGGTTGAGCTGGTGGGTGCGGTAGACGACCTGCTTGGTCTGCGGGCTCACGCCCGGCTCGGTGCTGTGCCCGGCGTGCACCGTCACCGGCGTACGCAGGAAGCGGCGCGACAGCGTCACGATCGGGTCGGGCATGGTCGCCGAGAACAGCATCGTCTGCCGCTCGACCGTCAGCATGGACAGGATCTTCTCGACGTCGTCGAGGAAGCCCAGGTCGAGCATGCGGTCGGCCTCGTCGAGCACGAGCGCCTTGACCTTGTCGAGCTTCAGGTGCTTCTGCTTGCACAGGTCCAGCAGGCGGCCGGGGGTGCTGACCAGGATCTCGACGCCGGACTTGAGCGACTCGACCTGCGGCTCGTACGCGACGCCGCCGTAGAGCGCGAGCACGCGGACGCCGCGGGACTTGCCCGCTCCGGCCAGGTCCTTGGCGACCTGGAGGCCGAGCTCACGGGTGGGCACGACGACGAGTGCCTGCGGTGCGCCGCTGTTGTCACCCTCGCCCGGCGCGATCACGCGGTCGATCAGCGGGATGCCGAAGCCGAAGGTCTTGCCGGTGCCGGTGGGCGCCTGGCCGATCATGTCGCCGCCGCGCAGCGCGATCGGCAGCGCGTACTCCTGGATGGCGAATGCGCGCTCGATGCCCATCGCGGCGAGGCTGGCCACGGTCTCCGGGCGCACGCCGAGCTCGGCGAAGGTGGGCGCGAGGGTCGATGTTTCGTTGTTCGTGATGTCGGTCATCAGGTGCTGGGGTGCCCTCTCAGTGATCCGCGGCCGGTTGCCGGATGGCTGGTCGGCCCGCGAATGTCGGTACGCCCAGTTGTCATCGAAGGGCGCATATTCAGTCTCGAACGCGGGGCGCTGGCGGAGACGGAGATGAATCCGGTCCACGGGACACGATCGGGTCGATCGCGGCGCCGCACACGCGATGACATGGGCGCCTGCCCATGCCAGCTCACCTATCGTACGACCAGGTTCGCGTCTGGTCACCTGGTGCGGGCCGATTGACCGCAGATTAGTGGGATATCACACGCAAATCGGTCAATTGTTGAGGCCGACCGCTGTCATCCGGGCCGTATGGGCGCTCGTCAGCCGCCGGAACAGCCCCTCGGCGGCCTCGCCCGCGGCCCCGTCGAGCAGCAGCGCGGTCAGCGTGGCGCGCTCCTGGGCCACCTGCTGGGCCTGCGAGAGCGCCTCGCCGACCAGCCGCCGCGCCCACATGGACAGCCGGTCGGCCAGTCCCGGCTCGACGGCGATGCAAGCGCGGATCTCCCGCGCGGCGAAGGCGGCGTAGTCGTCGTGGTGCAGCACGTCGAGCACCAGGGCACGATCGGCGTCGCCGAGCGCGATGGTGGGCACCAGTCGGGCCACCTCGCGGAAGAAGTCGTCGCTGATGCCGTCGCCGACGTACGCCTTGGTCAGCGCCTCGGGCCAGTCGGCCGGCTCGGTGTTGTCGTGGTACGTGCGCAGCGCCGCCGTGAACGGGGCCATCGCGTCCTGCGGGTCCACGCCCAACGCGGTCAGCCGGTCGGCCAGGCGCCGGTAGTTGCCGATCTCGGCGGCCGCCATCTGCGCGAGCAGCGCCTGGCGGCGCAGGTCGGGCGCGAGCCGGGCGTCGGCGGCCATCCGGTCGAAGGCCAGCAGCTCGCCGTACGCGAGCATGCCCAGGAGATCGATGACACCAGCATCAGCCGCCACAGGGGCAGATTACCGCCCGGGAACGCGGAAGGCACGGCACCGAACGGTGCCGTGCCTTCCGTACGAGCCGTCGCTCAGCGGGTGAAGCCCACGCTGCGCGTCGACGATTCGGCGATCTCGACGTATGCCAGCTTGTCCGTCGGGACGATGATCCGACGGCCCTTCTCGTCCACCAGGGTCAGCACCCGGCTGTCCGACGCGAGCGCGTCGGCGACCAGCTTCTCGACCTCGGCGGGCGTCTGCGCGCTGTCCACCACCAGCTCCCGGGGGGCGAACTGCACACCTACCTTGACCTCCACACAACCTCCTCGGCTCGTGAGCGAGACTACCGCGCTGTCGCGGCAGGACGGTTCGAAGCAGGCGGCAGGGCGTGCCGCGCCGGTCAGTGCTCGCCGGTCAGTGTTCGCCAGTGAGTGGGAAGCTGCTGATGCCGCGCCAGGACAGGGCGGCGACCAGGCCCTCGGCTTCGTCCTGGTCGATGACCCGGCCCGCCGCCAGCCACCACCGGGCCGCCACCTGGGCAGCGCCGCTCAGGCCGGCCGCGAGCACCTCCGCGCGGGCCCGGCTGACACCGGTGTCGGACATGATCGTCGCGGTTATCGCCTCGACGCTGACCCGTTCCATCCGGTCGACCCGCTCGGCCACCGCCGGGTCGTTGCGCAGATCCGACTCGAACACCAGCCGGTACGCCTCACTCTCGTGCGAGACGAAGTCGAAGTAGGCCCGCATCGCGCCCCGGACGCGCTCCTTGTTGTCCGTGGTGGCCGCCATGGCCGACCGGATGCGCTCGGCGAACGCGTCGCAGTGCGTGTCGAGCAGGGCGAGGTACAACTCGAGCTTGCCGGGGAAGTGTTGATAGAGGACGGGCTTGGACACGCCCGCTCGTTCGGCGATGTCGTCCATCGCCGCCGAGTGGTAGCCCTGGGCCACGAACACGTCCTGAGCAGCGGCGAGGAGCTGCTTGCGGCGCGCCGACCGAGGCAGCCGGGTCGGCCTGCCCGAGGCTGTCGAGCCGTTCGGGTTGCCCCCACTGGTGGCCGCGGTCATGGCATCTCCTCACCCTGCGGACGGGACTTTGACGGATCTTGCAAACTGGCCCGTCGTTGCAACTTATCGTCATTCGCCGTTCACGGTAGCCTCAGCGTGGGCGACGGAGGAGCGCACGGTGGATGTAACTGGGCAGACCGAGAACGCGGGGCGAGCAAGTCTGCCCCCCGACGGCGGAGCAGACGAATCCGTGACGGACGCTGTCGCGGCAGCCAGAACCGCCGGGCAGGGGCAGCCTACCCGGGCCGACGCGGACGAGGTCTGGTCGAGCGCGGGTGCGGCGCTCGAACCCGGGTTCGAGCCGCTGACGCCGTGGCACACCACGGTGGCTGACCGTCGCGGCATCGACGCGCTGACCGGGGCCGACCCCTTCGCCGCCACGATCACCCGCCCGGTGTCGCCGATTCCCGCCGCCCCGAACGGGCACCACCGGCCCGCGCCGCACGGCCACCGCGCGCTCGACGACGGCCCACTCAGCGAGGATCCGTACGCCGACGAGATGGCCCAGGCCTCGGCCGAGCTCGCTCGGTACGCCGCGTTCGACGAGCCCACCCCGGCGCACGGGCTGCCCCACCTGGGCGCCCCGCCGGTCTTCACGCCGTACCAGCCCACGCCCGTGACGCCGCCGACCGAGGTCACGCCGATCCCGGTGCTGCCGCCGCTGTCCACCGCCCCGTCGGCGCTGACCATGCCCACCGGTGCCTACCCGGCCCCACCACCCGGTCTGCGTCCGTCGCTGCCCGCCGAGCTGTCCGGGCCGGTGCCAAGCGCCCCGACGGCAGCCCATGCGGCCGAACCGCCGCTGGCGGCCATGGCGGAGGCCGCCACCCGCGCCGTTCCCACGGCAGAGCCGCCGCAGCCGGAGCCGTCGATGATGCAGCCCGATCCGCAGCAGACCCCGAAGCACACGCCCCCGGCCGAGACCCCGGGCCGCCCGGCCGAGCAGTCCCGCGCGGCCGAAAGCCGCGGGACAGAGCCCCGAGGGGCGCAGTCACGAGGGACGGAGTCCGAGGACGGACTGTCGCTGGGGGCCCGGTTCGGTCGGGCGTTCGCCGACGCGCCGCTGCCCACCCGTCCTCCGATCGTGCCCGAGCCGGCCACGCCCGCGCCGCCGCTGCCCGCCGCCGCGCAGCAGCCGCCGCCGGAGCCGCAACGGCCGGGACAGCCCCGCGCCGAGGGTCGACCCGGATTCGCCATCCCGGCGCAGGATCCGTTCGGCCGCAACGGCAACGGCAACGGCAACGGCAACGGCGTGCCCGCCGGTGCCCTGGACGCCGACCCGGAAGACGAGGACGACGAGCACCTGCCGCAGCGTGTGCCCGGCGTGCCGGACGTGCCGCCGACCACGCACCCGCTGCCCGAGGGCGACCCGACCGCGGCCACCCCCCAGCTGGACCGGATCGCCTCGCACCTGCGTCGCGACGATCTCCCGACCGAGCAGCGCCCGGACGGTTTCGACGTGGACGCGGTGCTGAAGGCGGTGCGCGGGGTCGCCGGCGTACGCGACGCGGCGCTGCGCACCACCGCCACCGGCGCCCACCACCTGCGCCTCGATCTGGCCGAGGGGGCCGACCCGGCCGCGATCAGCCGGATGGTGGCCCGGATGCTGCAGGAGCAGATGGGCATCGACGCCGCCCCGGCGGGCGGACTGCTGCCCCGACCGGCCGCGCAGCCCGCCGAGGCGCCCGCGCCGACGGCCACCCTGCCCGCGCCGCGCTCGGGTGCGGGGGCCGCGCCGCCGCCCGGTCTGACCGGCCTGCACGACCCGCTGGCCGATCCGCCGGCCCGCGAACCGCGCCGCCGTCACCCGGTGACCGTGCCCCGCCGCGCCCCGGGCGAGCTGCGCAGCAGCGAACGCGCACCCGCGCTGCGCGCCGTGAGCAGTGAACCGGAGCTGCCCCAGACCGCGTCCCCGCCGCCGCTGCACACCGAACGCGACCAGGGTCCGCGCGCCATCATCGAACACGTCCAGACCAGCACGTTCGGTCTGGACGCCACGGTCGAGGTGCGGCTCAACACCGGCACCCGCCAGGCGACCGGAGTCGCCAGCGGCCCCGCCGTCGACGCGTACGTGCTGCGTCTGTGCGCCGCGGCGACCGCCGTGGCCATCGACGACCTGCTGCGCGAGGGCACCACCACCGGCGAGTCCGGACGGTGCTTCGTCGAGCAGGCGACCATCGTGCCGATGGGCAGTTGCGAGGTGGCGGTCGTGGTGGTGCTGCTGGTCTGCGGTGGCTGGGTGGAGCAGCTGGCGGGGTCGGCACTGGTGTCGGGCGATCCCCGGCGCGCGGTCGTCCGGGCGACCCTCAGTGCGGTGAACCGCAGGCTCGCGGCACTACTGCCGTAGGGGATATGGCAGGCTGTCACGATGCGCACCGCCCCCTCGCCCCGTGCCGCCCGCAACTGGGACACCGACACGACGGCCGTACGGGCGTCACGGTCCGAAGCCGGTCGGCTCGCCCGAGCCCGGATGCGGCAGCGGCGACGCCGTACCGCGGTGCTGTGCCTGCTGATCGGCGCGGCCGTCCTGGTCGGCATCGACCTGCTGCGCGGTGCTCCGGAGCCGCCGCCGACCCGTCCGGTCGCGGCCACCCCGGCGTCGCCGAGCGCGGCGGCGTCCCCGTCGGCCGCGCCGAGCCCGTCGCCCTCGCCGGAGCCGGTTTACCGGATGGACGGTCCGACGCCCGCCTCCGGGCCGGGCACCTGGACGTACGCGAGCACCACCGGGAAGGTGATGGGGACCGCGGGCAACATCAAGCGGTTCCGGGTGGCGGCCGAGTCCAACGTCGCCAAGGACGAACTGCCCGAGTTCACCCGCATGATCGACGAGACGCTGGGCGACCCGCGCAGCTGGATCGCGGGTAAGCAGTTCCGGTTGCAGCGGGTCGCGGCGGGGTCGTCGTACCAGTTCACGGTCTATCTGGCGACCGGTGAGACCACCCGCAAGCTGTGCGCGCAGGGCGGCATGGACACCCGGATGAACGGCGTCTCCTACACCTCGTGCCGCCTGCCGGGCCGGGTCGTGATCAACCTGAACCGCTGGCGTGGCTCGGTGCCCGACTACATCGACAAGCACATCGAGCTGCACACCTACCGCAACTACGTGATCAACCACGAGGTCGGTCACGAACTCGGCCACTATCACGAGGCCTGTCCTGGGCCGGGCAAGCTCGCCCCGACGATGCAGCAGCAGACGCTGGGGCTCAAGGGGTGCATCGCCAACCCCTGGCCGTACGTCAACGGCAAGCGCTACGCCGGGCCGTCGGTGGCGT
The DNA here is from genome assembly GCF_019083965.1 of Catellatospora tritici. Taxonomy (GTDB): domain Bacteria; phylum Actinomycetota; class Actinomycetes; order Mycobacteriales; family Micromonosporaceae; genus Catellatospora; species Catellatospora tritici. The sequence goes on along the minus strand of NZ_JAHRCY010000002.1, from coordinate 655,775 downwards.
GATGTACACCGGCCAGGAGACGTACCCGACCCGGCGGCAGGATCCCGATGACGGCGCCGGGTTCCGGGCCCGGCGCCGGGCCCAGATCCGGGCCCGCCGCCGCCGCAATCTGATCATCATGTCGTCGCTGCTCGGCGTCGTGGTCGGCCTGGTCGGCATCGACCTGGCTCGCGGCTCGGACGGGCTGCTGCTCGACGACCCGGCCGCCACGCAGGCCACCGCGCCCAGCGAGGCCGCCGCCTCCGGCACGCCCGGTTCCGCCGCGGCGCCGCAGGCGACGGGGCGCGAGGAGAACACTCCCGCGCCGCAGCCCGTCGATCCGGCCGGGGTGCCCACCGCCGGGACGGGCAAGTTCGCGTACGTCGGCGGCACGGGCAAGGTGATCGGCGCCAAGGGCAACGTGCGCAAGTTCCGGGTCGCCGTCGAGCAGGGGACCGCGCAGCAGGCGGCGCCGTTCGGCGGCGAGGTCGAGGCGATCCTGGGCGACCCGCGCGGATGGGCCGGCGCCGGGACCTACCGGTTCCAGCGGGTGGCCGAGCAGGCCACCGCCGAGTTCACGGTGTTCCTGGCCAGCGCGGAGACCTCGAAGAAGATGTGCGCGGCCGGTGGTCTGTACACGGACGCGTTCGTCTCGTGCCGCCTACCCGGCCAGGTGATCATCAACCTGAGCCGCTGGCTGACCGGGGTGCCCGACTACGGCGCCCCGCTGGCCGACTACCGGGCGTTCGCGCTGAACCACGAGGTCGGCCACCAGCTCGGCTTCGGCCACGAGGCCTGCCCCGGGCCGGGCCTGGACGCGCCGGTGATGCTGCAGCAGTCGACCGGGCTGCAGGGCTGCAAGGCGTACGCGTGGCCGTACCGCGGCGGGTTGCTGTATCGAGGTCCCGCTATTCCCTGACGCGCCGAACCGGGCGCGTGACACACCTCGCAGTCCGGGAGATGGTCGATCATGGCGATCAGCGGGTGGGCGAGCGAGAATGTGGTCATGTCATTGCCGCCGCTGGTGGAACCCGCCGAGTCGCTCTCGGTGGACGAGATCCGCCGCTACAGCCGTCACCTGATCATCCCGGACGTCGGGGTTGCCGGGCAGAAGCGGCTCAAGAACGCCAAGGTGCTCTGCGTCGGCGCCGGGGGTCTCGGCTCGCCCGCGCTGATGTACCTGGCCGCCGCGGGTGTGGGGACGCTGGGCATCGTCGAGTTCGACACCGTCGACGAGTCCAACCTGCAGCGCCAGATCATCCACGGCCAGTCGGACATCGGCCGCCCGAAGGCCGAGTCGGCCGCGGCCAGCATCCGCGAGATCAACCCGTACGTCAACGTGGTGATCCACAACACCGCGATCGACCGGGACAACGTCTTCGACATCTTCGGTCAGTACGACCTGATCGTCGACGGCACGGACAACTTCGCCACGCGCTACCTGGTCAACGACGCCGCGGTGCTGCTGGGCAAGCCTTACGTGTGGGGCTCGATCTACCGGTTCGACGGGCAGGCCAGCGTGTTCTGGGCCGAGCACGGCCCCTGCTACCGCTGCCTCTACCCGGAGCCGCCGCCGCCCGGCATGGTGCCGTCGTGCGCCGAGGGCGGCGTGCTGGGCGTGCTGTGCGCCAGCATCGGCGCGATCCAGGTCACCGAGGCGATCAAGCTGCTCACCGGTGTGGGCGAGCCGCTGGTGGGCTCGCTGATGGTGTACGACGCGCTGGAGATGACGTACCGCAAGATCAAGGTCCGCAAGGACCCGGCCTGCGCGCTGTGCGGCGAGAACCCGACCGTCACCCAGCTGCTGGAGGACTACGAGGACTTCTGCGGCGCGGTCTCCGTCGAGGCGCAGGAGGCGGTGGTCGACTCGACCATCACCGCCCGCGAGCTCAAGGAGTGGCAGGACGCCGAGAAGGACTTCCTGCTGGTCGACGTCCGCGAGCCGGCCGAGTTCGAGATCGTGCGCATCCCGGGCAGTGTGCTCATCCCCAAGGGCGAGATCCTGTCCGGCGAGGCCCTGGCCACGCTGCCGCAGGACAAGCAGATCGTGCTGCACTGCAAGTCGGGCGTGCGGTCGGCCGAGGCGCTCGCCGCGCTGAAGGCGGCCGGGTTCAAGGACGCGGTGCACGTCCAGGGCGGCGTGCTGGCCTGGGTGAAGACCATCGACCCGAGCCTGCCCAGCTACTGATAGCGATCTTCGAAGAACTGTCGGTAATCTGACGAAGGCCGACGGCGCGATGTCGCCGTCGGCCTTTCGCCGCCTTTGGCGCTGGTCGGAGAGGTATTCCGACCGCCAGTGCTGTTGACCTTGACCGACCTCCTGAGGTCGGCGACCAGATGGGACACGTACCCTCGATGACCGTGGTGGATCTCGACGCGGCAATCGGTTTCGTGGTGAAGAAAGGCGACCCGGTGGACCGGGCCCGCCTGTCGTACCTGCGTACCGGGGTAGTGCCGGCCGATGACGTCATCTCGGCCATGGAAGCCGGTCAACTTCCAAGTGGCGGCTGGCCCACCTCCCAGCGTGGCAAGGTCGCCTCGATCGACGTCACCTGCTTCCGGCTCGACCAGCTCGACGACCTCGGCGCCCTCGGCCGCCCGGCGGCCCAGCGGGCGCTGGACTGGCTGGGTGGCCGCCAGGCCCCGGACGGCAGCTGGCAGGAGGCCAAGGAGCTGGCCGCCGAGGCGCCCGAGTGGGCCCAGCCCGGCGACCCCGAGGCCACCCTGTACCTGACCGCGAACGCCACGTTCTGGCTGACCGTGTTCGGGCTCGACTTCCGGGCCACGCTGCCCTACGGCGACGACACGCCCATCCCGTACGCGGACACCACCGCGCGCGGCGCCGAGTTCATCAAGAACAGCCTCAACAGCGACGGCACCTGGCCGTCGTATCTGATGACCGGCTGGCTGGGCGCGGCCGTGATGTACCGGCAGGACATGTTCTACGAGGCCGCCCGGATGCAGTCGGTGCTCGGCGAGCGGCTGCCCCGGATGGCACCGGTCGACGCCGCGGCGATGGCCGCCTCGATGCGCCGGGTCGGCGTCTCCGCCGACGACTGGACCATGATCGCGGCCAAGAAGCGGCTGGCGGAGACCCAGCGCACCGACGGCGGCTGGGACTCCGAACAGGGTGAAGCGTTCGACGTACACCTCACCCTGAACGTCATCCGTGCGATCCGCTAGCCCCGCACCTGGCCCTCACCGGTGATCACGAACTTGGTGCTGGTCAGCTCGGGTAGGCCCATCGGGCCGCGCGCGTGCAGCTTCTGGGTGGAGATGCCGATCTCCGCGCCGAAGCCGAGCTCGCCGCCGTCGACGAATCGGGTCGAGGCGTTGACCAGCACCGCGGCCGCGTCCACGTGCGCGGCGAACCGGTTCGCGGCGGGCAGCGAGGTCGTGATGATCGCCTCGGAGTGGCCCGAGCCGTAGCGGCGGATGTGGGCGACCGCCTCGTCCAGCGACGGCACCACCCGCGCCGACAGCTCCAGGGCCAGGTACTCGGTGCCCCAGTCCGCCTCGGTGGCGGGGACGACGGCGTCGTCGTACGCGGCGACCTCCGGCGAACCGTGCACCGTCACCCCCTGCTCGCGCAGCGCCGCCAGCGCCAGGGGCAGAAACTCGTCGGCCACCGCGGCGTGCACCAGCAGCGACTCGGCCGCGTTGCACACCGACGGCCGCTGCACCTTCGCGTTGAGCAGGATCTTCAGCGCCATGTCCAGGTCGGCGCTCTGGTCGACGTAGATGTGGCAGTTGCCGACCCCGGTCTCGATCACCGGCACCGACGACTCCTCGACCACGGTCCGGATCAGCGACGCCCCGCCGCGCGGGATCAGCACGTCGACCAGCCCACGAGCCCGCATCAGCTCCTTGACCGTGTCCCGGGTCGCCGAGTCGACCAGCTGCACCGCGTCGGCGGGCAGGTCGGCGGCGGTCAGCGCGTCGCGCAGCACCGCCACGATCGCGGCGTTGGAGCGGGCCGCCGAACCCGAGCCGCGCAGCAGCACCGCGTTGCCGGACTTCAGGGTCAGCCCGGCCGCGTCGGCGGTGACGTTCGGGCGGGCCTCGTAGATGATGCCGACCACCCCGAACGGCACCCGCAGCTGCCGCACCTGCAGACCGTTGGGCAGCGTGCCGCCCCGGACCACCTCGCCGACCGGGTCGGGCAGGCCCGCGATCTGGCGCAGGCCCTCGGCCATCCCGGCCAGCCGGGACTCGTTCAGCGCCAGCCGGTCCACGGTCGACTCCGGCGTGCCCTGCTCGCGCGCCGCCGCCACGTCCAGCTTGTTGGCCTCGAGAATCTCGGGGGTACGCGACGACAGCGCGTCGGCCATCGCCAGCAGCGCCGCGTCCTTCACCGCCCGCGACGCCGTCGCCAGCACCGTGGCCGCCTCCCGGGCCCGCCCCGCCTGCTCGATCACGCTCATGCGTTCAGCCTCTCCGTCACTCGCCCCGCCCCGCCGTCCGCCCCGCGCGTCCTCGCGCCCAAAGCGTTGGGAAGGGGCCCTTCCACAACGTGTTGCGATAACAAGGTGCCCTTCCTTACCCCGGGAGGAGGACGAGGTCGTCGCGGTGGATGACCTCGCGCTCGTAGGCGGGGCCGAGTGTGGCGGCCAGTTCGCCGGTGGAGCGGCCGAGCAGGCCGGGCAGTTCCAGGGCGTCGTAGTTGACCAGACCCCGGGCGACCGCACGGCCGCCGGAGTCCACCAGGTCGACCGGGTCGCCCGCGGTGAACGCGCCGTCCACGGCGGTGATTCCGGCCGGGAGCAGCGAAGCGCGGCGTTCGACCACGGCGGAGACCGCGCCCGGGTCCAGGTGCAGGCGGCCGCGAGCGGTGGTGGCATGGGCGAGCCAGTGCAGGCGGGCGGTGGCCCGTACCCCCGCGGCGTGGAAGAGGGTGCCCACCGACTCGCCGGACAGGGCCGCGGCGGCCATGGGCGCGGCCGTCAGCACCACCGGGATGCCCGCGTCGCTGGCGATCCGGGCCGCCTCGACCTTGGTGACCATGCCGCCGGTGCCGACACCGGCACTGCCCGCGCCCGTCACGTCGAACGTACGCAGCTGCGCGAAGTCGGCCACCTCGTCGACGCGTCGCGAGTCCGGGTGCGACGGGTGACCGGTGTAGAGCGCGTCCACGTCCGACAGCAGCACCAGCAGGTCGGCCTGCACCAGGGCGGCCACCAGCGCGGCCAGCCGGTCGTTGTCGCCGAACCGGATCTCCTCCGTGGCCACGGTGTCGTTCTCGTTGATGATCGGCACGGCGTTCATGTCCAGCAGCTTGCGCAGCGTCCGGTACGCGTTGCGGTAGTGCGCCCGCCGCGTCACGTCGTCCACGGTCAGCAGCACCTGCCCCACGGTCCGCCCGTGCCGCCCGAACTCCTCCGTGTACGCGTGCATCAGCCGCCCCTGGCCCACGCTCGCCGCCGCCTGCTGCGTAGCCAGATCCCGCGGCCGCTTGGACAGCCCCAGCGGTGCCAACCCCGCCGCGATCGCCCCGGAGGACACCAGCACGACCTCCCGCCGCGCCCCACCCTCCGGCCGCTCGGCCGCGGCGATCGCCGCCACCAGCCCGGCCAACCGCCCCGGATCCAACCCCCCGGCAGCCGTCGTCAACGACGACGACCCCACCTTCACCACCACGCGCTTAGCCCGCGTGACCAGTTGCCGCATTCCCCCATTCTGCCCACCCACACCCCGCCCACCCCGCTCCCATCCCACCCACTGGCGCGCCACCCTCCCCTACGCGTTGATCATGAACCTATGGCACGGCTCGACGGCGTGTCGCGTGCACAGCTTCCTGATCGACCTGGATTCGTGGCCGAGAGCCGAGAGCCGAGAGCCGAGAGCCGAGAGCCGGGAGGGGCGAGAGCCGGGAGGGGCGAGAGCCGGGAGGGGCGAGAGCCGGAGACATATGCGAACTAGCCTGAGCGCCATGACGCCCGAGGAGTACACCGAAGCGGTGCTGCGGTTCGTTGAGCAGATTCCCCCGGGTCGAGTGATGACCTACGGCGCGGTCGCGGATGCCCTGGCGGACGAGTCGGGTCGAAATTCGGCCCGGCGGGTCGGCACGATCATGGCGCGCCACGGCGGCGGAGTGCCCTGGCATCGGGTGGTCGGCGCGGGTGGTCGCCTGCCTCCCGGCCACGAGAACGAGGCCCGCCGCCGCCTCCAGGAAGAGGGCGTCACCTTCCGGGGCGACCACGTCGCCCCGACCCACATCAACTGACGCGCCGCCCGTGGCCCGCACCCGCCCGGAGCCGAGTCGATCAGGAACCTGTGCACGCGACACGCCGTCGAGCCGTGCCATAGGCTCATGATCGACGCGAAAGGGCGGGGGTTAGAGGGGGAGGGCGGAGCCGCCTCGGCGGGGGTCGGCGGCGGGGCCCGATGGGCCGATGGCGGAGACGCCGCCGAAGTAGTGGTTGAGGGCGGGCCAGCGGTTGACGGTGTAGCCGGCGGCGGTGAGGGCGGCGGCCTCGTCAAGGGGGTACGACGGTTCGACGTGGACGATGTCGTCGAGCGGGTGCAGCCGGGCGGCGTCGACCGCCGCCACCGTGTCCAGCTGCTCGATCAGGACCTCGACCAGCGTGTTCAGCAGGGCCGACCGGATCCGTGAGCCGCCCGCCGAGCCGAGCGCCAGCCGCAGGTTGCCGTGGTCGAGCACGATCAGCGGGCACATCATCGAGCCCATCCGCTCGCCGGGCGCCAGTTCGCCGTTGATCAGTTCGCCCTCGCCGAGCATCGAGTTGAGGTGGACGCCGAGGCCGGGCAGCCAGATGCCGGAGCCGAGGCCGAGCGTGGTGGTGACGACGCAGGCGTTGCCGGCCTCGTCGACGGCGGTGACGTTGGTGGTGTCGCCGAGTTTGTCCAGGCGGCGGGGCAGGTCGAGCGCGTTGGCCAGGGCCACGGCGCGGGCGCCGCGGTCGAGATCGGCCAGGTCGGTGGGCAGCGACCGGATGGTGTCGATGACGCGGTTGAGGTCGGTGCGGCCGAGCACTGTGCAGCCGCCGAGCTGCGCTGCGGTCACCTCGCGGTCGATCACCCGGTACGACGCCAGGTCCAGCGGCCCGAGTGATCCGCCGTCGGCGCGTACGGCCTCGACCGTGCTCTGGCCGATCTTGCCGGTGTAGCAGGCCGACGGGCCCTCCGAGGCGATCATGCTCAGCGCGTCGGCCAGCCCGGCGTGGAACAGCAGCTCTCCGCCGCGCAGCAGCCGCCCGCCGGGGGCGTACGCGGCGGTGCCCTGGTCGATCAGCATCGCCTGCACCAGCGACGGCAGGGTCAGCGCGTGCGCCTCGGGGATGGGCACCCCGGTGTGGGCCAGTTCCACCGCGGGCGCGACGACCTCGGCCCAGGGCAGCACGCCCCAGCGGGCGTGAATCTCGCCACACCCGGCGGGCACCCCGGGCACCGCCACGGAGGCTCCGCCGATCTCGTACGGCAGCGGCACCTCTCCGAAGGCGACCTCGATCGGCCGCATCGCGCCGGCCTTACGATCCCCATCCAGGCCAGGCATCGCGACGAAGAAATCAAGGCAGGACACTCGCCCTGTCGAAGCTTCGAAGTAAGTGGCGAATCCGCCACCGCTCAGCCCGGTGAACACGGTTTCCCCGACGCACGCGGCGAGCACCGCCGCGACCGCCGCGTCGGCGGCCGATCCGCCCATTCGGAGTATCCGAAGGCCTACTTCAGCGGTGGCCGGATGGCCCGCTGCCACACCGGCAGGTACCCGCATTCAACTGCCTCCCGTACCATCCGCCCTCATGACATCCAGTGTGGAGGTGATGGAGGCTCCGGGCGAAGCGCTTCCCACGCATGTTCGGGTCGGATATTCCCTCGGGTCGCTGACCACGGGGGCGTTCGGCACGGTGCCCGGCCTGTTGCTGCTGCCGTACCTGACCGACACCCTGGGGGTGGCCGCGGGCCTGGCGGGCCTGCTGGTGCTGCTGCCCAAGGCCTGGGACGTGGTGCTCAACCCGCTGGTGGGCCGGATCTCCGACCGCACCCAGACCCGCTGGGGCGCCCGTCGGCCGTACCTGCTGTTCGCGGGCCTCGGCATGGCGGCACTGTTCGCGGGCATCTTCGCCGCCCCACTCGGCATCTCCGACCTGTCCGGGCTCTACGTGGTGGTGATGTTCCTGCTCACCGCGACCGCGTTCGGCTTCTTCCAGGTGCCGTACGTGGCGATGCCCGCCGAGATGACCTCCTCGCCGGACGAACGCACCCGACTGATGACCTGGCGGGTCGCGCTGCTGGCCACCTCGATCCTGGTCTCCGGCGCGCTGGCGCCGATCATCCGTGACTCCACCGGCGGCGGCGTCCCGGGATACCGCTGGATGGGCCTGTTCGTCGCCGCGATCATGGTCTGCGGCACCTGCTTCGCGTTCTTCAGTACCGCCAAGGCGCCGACCGGCGTCGTCACCGCCAGCGAGCCGTCGCTGCGGGTGCAGCTCAAGGTGGTCGCCGCGAACCGGCCGTTCCGGGTGCTGGTCGCCTGCTTCGTGGTCCAGGCCACCGGCGTGGCCTGCATGCTCGGCGGGGTCGAGTACTTCGCCCGGCACGTGCTCGGCGACCCCGGCACCACCACCACGCTGTTCGTCGTGGTGGTCAGCCCCGCGCTGGTGGTCATGCCGTTCTGGCGCCGGGTCGGCGAGCGGCTGGGCAAGCTCAAGGGGTACGTGGTCGCCTCGATCACGCTGACCGTGTCGACGCTGGTGCTGGTCGCGGCACCGGTGCTGCCGCACTGGGCGGTCTACGCCATCATCGCCGTGATCGGCTTCGGTTACGCCGGACAGCAGCTGTTCGGCCTGGCCATGCTGCCCGACTGCATCGCGTACGACACCGCCCGCACCGGCAAGCGCCAGGCGGGCGTGTTCACCGGCGTTTGGACCGCCGGCGAGACCCTGGGCCTGGCGCTCGGCCCGTTCATCTTCGGGATCGTGCTGCAGGTGTTCGGCTACATCTCCACCACCGCGGGCACCGTGGTGGCGCAGTCCGACTCCGCGCGTACCGGAGTCCTGCTCGGATTCACTGTTGTGCCGGGTCTTATCGTGGGCATCGCGCTGGTGCTGCTGCGCGGATACGACCTGGGCGACATGCCCACCGCGACGCAGCCCCAACCAGCACGAAACCAGGTGCGGGCGGTTGCCGGCCGCTCGACGTCATCCGGAGCGAATGCGCAGGGTGACGTCGGTTAAGGCCGCAGAGCCCGCACCACATGGCAAGGTGCGGGCGGTTGCCGGCCGCTCGACGTCATCCGGAGCGAATGCGCAGGGTGACGTCGATTGAGGCCGCAGCGCCCGCACCGCATGAGAGGGAGCGCGGGTGTTCGCACAGCAGGTGCAGGGATTCCACCAGCTCGTCCTGGGGCATGACCCGACGGCGGCGCTGTCGGCGGTCGCGCCGCTGGTGCGCGCCGCGCAGCAGGTGCCGCCTGCGGAGCTGACCCCCGCGGTGGCGTATCTGGCCCCGGCGATCGGGGCGGCGCCGCTGCCGTTCGTCGCCGCCAACGCCGCCACCGTCGCCGGGGCGATGGTCGAGCTGGGTGCCGACCCGGGGCCGCTGACCCGGATCGTGCTGGAGCGGTTGAACGGCGCGCTGACTGGCACCCATGCCTTCCTCGACACCTGGTTGGTCCGCTTCGCCGGGCGCCCGCTGCCCGAACGCGACCAGGCCGGGATGACGGTGGCGACCGGGATGCTCGGCGCGGCCATCGGCCCGGTGCCCGCGATGCCGCTGCTGGCGGCGTGGCGCGACGGGCCGCACTGGGCGCTGGCCGCGGTGGCCTGCCTGCAGCACGAGTCGGCCCGCGCGCAGCTGGGCGACCGGGCCGCCTGGACGGCACAGGTGGACCCGCTGCATTCGACGGCGCCCGCGTTCATGCGGCTCATCCTGGCGCTGCGCATCATCGACGAGCACATCCTGGTCGTGCACCGGCCCAGCCGCCACGGTGCGATGGTGTGGGTCGGCGGCGTGGCCGACAACTTCCAGCTACAGGTGCTGCTGGCCGACGCCATGATCGGCGCGGGGCTGGTCGAGGGGCGGCGGCCGGAGCAGCGCTGGGTCAACGCGATGCGCTTCGGCCCGGACAGCACCGAGCTGGAGCACGTGGACGACTTCTTCCACCTGGCCGACGCCACAGGGGCGGTGCTGCGCAACGAGACCGGCCCGGCCGACATCCCGGCCATCAGCGGCACCCGGATCGTGGTGCTGGACGCGCCGCGCTACAGCCGCCACTGGCGGCCGGGCCGCCGCTTCCCGATCCCCGCGCAGGCCAGGGTGGACCGCATCCTCACCCAGCAGGAGGTCGACGCCTGGTTGGGTTACGTGGCGCCCGCGCACTGAGCCGCCTCAGGTCTGCCGCCGGGTCTGTGGTCCGCGCCCGGCGGAGGTCTAGGCTGAGCGCATGGCCCTGCCCTCGGTGCTCGGAGACCCGATCAAGTTCGTGCTGAACTGGGGTCGGCGTTACTCGCTCTGGGTGTTCAACTTCGGCCTGGCCTGCTGCGCCATCGAGTTCATCGCCAGCAGCATGAGCCGCCACGACTTCATGCGCCTGGGCGTCATCCCGTTCGCGCACGGGCCGCGCCAGGCCGACCTGATGGTGGTGTCGGGCACGGTCACCGACAAGATGGCCCCGGCCATCAAGCGGCTGTACGACCAGATGCCCGAGCCGAAGTACGTCATCTCGTTCGGGGCGTGCAGCAACTGCGGCGGGCCGTACTGGGACTCGTACTCGGTGACCAAGGGCGTCGACCAGATCATCCCGGTCGACGTGTACGTCCCCGGCTGCCCGCCCCGCCCCGAGGCGCTGCTGCACGGCATCCTGCGGCTGCAGGAGAAGATCGCGGCCGAGGAGTCGGGTCTGGGCGGGGTGCACCGCCCCGATGTCGCCGCGCTGACCGCCCCGCCGGTCAACCCCGGCCGCTGACGTCACGGCCCGGCCGCGGCCGCGAGTGGTCGAGCGCCGGGCGTTCGCGGGCATAGGATGCCGGGCATGACGCCGGAGGAGATCGGGGCACACCTGACGCGCCTCGTCGAGGGAGCCCAGGCGGGCGTGTCCGGCGGCGGGCCGTACGCGCGGGCCGTCGTCGACGTGCCGCCGCAGGCGTGGCCAGTCGCGTTGGCGGCCGCCCGCGACGGGCTGGGCTGCGACTTCTTCGACTGGCTGTCCGCGGTGGACGAACTCGACGCCGGGTTCGACGTGGTGGCGCACCTGTGGTCGACCGCCGGTCGGCACGGAGTGCTGCTGCGCACCCGGGTGCCCGTCGACGCGCCGAGCCTGGCGTCGGCGGTGCCGGTGTACCCGGGGGCGGCCTGGCACGAGCGCGAGACGTTCGAGATGTTCGGCATCGGCTTCCCCGGTGAGCTGGAGCCGCTGCTGCTGCCGCCGGAGTTCGAGGGCCACCCGCTGCGCAAGAGCTTCGTGCTGGCCAGCCGGGTCGCCAAGCCGTGGCCCGGGGCCAAGGAACCCGGCGAGTCCGAGACCGGCACCAAGCGTCAGGCGGTCCGTCCGCCGGGCGTGCCCGCGCCGGGGGAGTGGGGTCCGGCGTCATGAGCGACCGGAGTGAGCGAATCATGTGCGGCCGCCGTCGTGGTGCCGTCGCGCGAAGCGGAGCGGCATCATGACCTGGGAGATCGTGCTGCGGGTGGCCCTGGTGGCGGTGGCGTTCCTGACGCTGCCGCTGCTGGTCGGGCAGACCGAGCACAAGGTGATGGCGCACATGCAGGCCCGGGTCGGTCCGATGTACGCGGGCGCGTTCCACGGCTGGGCGCAGCTGATCGCCGACGGGGTCAAGTTCGCGCAGAAGGAGGATCTGACCCCCCGCGAGGCCGACGGGCCGGTGTTCCGGCTGGCCCCGGCGGTGGCGCTGCTGCCGTACCTGCTGGTGCTGCTGGTGATCCCGCTCGGGCCCGGTGACCTGGTCGGCCAGCCGCTCGACGTGGGCCTGTTCTTCGTCCTCGCGATCGTCGGTGTCGGCGTGGTCGCGGTGCTGATGGCCGCGTGGGCCTCGGCAAACAAGTACGCGCTGCTCGGGGGCCTGCGCGCCGCCGCCCAGCTGCTCGGGTACGAGCTGCCGTTCGTGCTCGCCGCCGCCAGCGTCGCGATGGCCGCCGGCTCGCTCAGCCTGCCGCAGATCGTGGCGTCGTGGCGGCCCTGGTGGCTGCTGTGGCAGCTCCCGGCGATGCTCGTCTTCTTCGTGGCGGGCCTGGCCGAGATCCGGCGCCCCCCGTTCGACATGCCGATCGCCGACTCCGAGCTGGTCTTCGGCTACCTCACCGAATACACCGGCCTGCGCTTCGCCTTCTTCCTGCTCGCCGAGTACGTCGGCATCGTCGTCATCTCGGCGCTGACCGCCGCCCTGTTCCTCGGCGGCTGGCACGGCCCGTGGGCCGAGTCGGTGGGCTGGCTGTGGATGCTGCTGAAGACCGGCTTGGTGGCGTTCGTCGTCATCTGGCTGCGGGTGGCCTGGCCGCGGCTGCGGGAGGACCAGCTGCAGCGGCTGTGCTGGCTGGTGCTCGTTCCGGTGGCGCTGGCGCAGCTCGTCCTCACCGCCGCCGTCCGCGTCGCCCTGCAGTAAGGAAGGGCCCCTTCTTATCGTTATCTGAGGTAGAAGGGCCCCTTCCCAACGGCGCGGCCTCGGCTGCGGCGGGCAGCTCGGCCGCGACGGGCGGAGTGGATCAGCGCTTCGGGGACCTCCTACTCGCGCGGGGGACGGTGACACGGCAGGATGGTGCGCATGAGCATTCCTGGCGCGGGATTGGGCAAGGGGCTGGCCGTCACGCTCAAGACGCTCGTCGCGCCGAGCATCACGCAGCAGTACCCGGACGTGGCCCCTGAGCTGCCACCCCGCTCGCGCGGCGTGATCGCGCTGCGGGAGGAGAACTGCACGGTCTGCATGCTCTGCTCGCGCGAGTGCCCCGACTGGTGCATATACATCGACTCGCACAAGGAAGAGGTCGTGGTGCCGGGCGCGGCCCGCCCGCGCCAGCGCAACGTGCTCGACCGCTTCGACATCGACTTCTCCCTGTGCATGTACTGCGGGATCTGCATCGAGGTGTGCCCGTTCGACGCCCTGTACTGGTCGCCGGAGTTCGAGTACGCCGAGTACGACATCAAGGACCTGCTGCACGACAAGGACCGCCTCGGCGAGTGGATGGCGACCGTGCCGCCCCCGCCGCCGCACGACCCCAACGGTGAGCCGTCGAAGGAGGAGACCGCCGTGGCCAAGCGGGCAGGCACCTCGTGACGCTGCTGGACGTCGCGCTCACCGTGGCGGGGCTGCTGGCGGTGGCGGGCGGGGTCGCGGTGGTGAGCACGAAGCAGCTGGTCCGCGCCGGGCTGTGGCTGGTCGTCGCCCTCGGCGCGGTCGCGATCGAGTTCCTGCTGCTGGGCGCCGAGTTCGCGGCCTGGGTGCAGGTGCTCATCTACGTCGGTGCCGTGGTGGTGCTGCTGCTGTTCGCGGTGATGCTGACCCGCGCCCCGATCGGGCGCAGCCCCGACCTGGACCGCCCGCTGCTGCCCGCGCTGCTGGTCGGCGCCGCCGCCGGGCTGGGCCTGGCGGGACTGTTCGTGGCCGCGTTCGGGAAGCTGACCGTCAAGCCTCCGGCGCCGGGCACCGCGCAGGCGCTGGGCACCGCGATCTTCGACGACTGGGTGCTGCCGTTCGAGGTGCTGTCGGTGCTGCTGCTCGCGGCGCTGGTGGGCGCGATCGTGCTGTCGCGGCGGGAGACCGCCCGATGATCCGCCCGGTGATCCCGCTGGTGACCGCGGCCCTGCTGTTCGGCCTCGGTACGTACGGCGTGCTGCGGCGGCGCAACGCGGTGCTGGTGCTGATGTCGGTCGAGTTGATGCTCAACGCCGTCAACCTGATCCTGGTCACCGGTGACGTGCTGCGCCCGAAGGTGACCGGCCAGGTGTTCACCCTGTTCGTGATCGTGCTCGCGGCCGCCGAGGTGGGTGTCGGCCTGGCGCTGGTGCTGCGCCTGTTCCGGCTGCGCCAGGACATCAACATCGACCAGGTGCCGCTGGATGAGCCCGAACCGGCGCCCGCGCCCGTGCTCGACGAGGAGCCGACGCGATGACCGAGCTGCTGGTGCTGGCCCCGCTGCTGTGCGGTCTGGTGGGCTTGCTGGTGCCCATGCGGAACCGTCCGGTGGCGGCGGCGTTGGGCATCGCCGGGGCGGCCGCGAGCCTGATCGCGGTGGTGGCGCTGCTGGCGCGCGGGACGACCGGCGCGCAGACCCGCACCTGGGTCGGCTTCGGCGACCTGTCCGTGACGCTGACGTCGCTGCTGGACACGCGGGCGCTGCTGGTGGCGCTGGCCGTGGCCGTGGTGGCGCTGTGCGTGCAGGTCTACTCCAACGGCTACCTGCACGGCGACGAGCGCTACGGGCCGTACGCGGCCCAGATCTCGATCTTCACGGCGGCGATGCTGACCGTCGTGTGCTCCGGCGACCTGATCCTGCTGCTGATCGGCTGGGAGATCATGGGCGCCTGCTCGTACCTGCTGATCGCGCACGACCGCGCGCTGCCCGAGGCGCCGCGCGCCGCCGTGAAGGCGTTCCTGGTGACCCGGGTCGGCGACGTGGGCTTCCTGCTCGGTATCGCCCTGCTCGGGGTGAACGCGGGCAGCTTCCAGATCACCACGGTGCTGGTCGCGGTGCCGACGATGGGCACCGGCACGGTCACGGCGGCGGCGTTGCTGCTGCTGGCGGGCGTGTTCGGCAAGAGCGCCCAGTTCCCGCTGCACACCTGGCTGCCCGACGCGATGGCCGGTCCGACCCCGATCTCGGCCCTGATCCACGCCGCGACGATGGTCGCCGCCGGTGTCTACGTGGTGGCCCGCCTCTACCCGGTGTTCGCCGCCGCGCCGACCGCGCGGATCGTGCTCGGCGTCAGCGCGGCGATCACGCTGCTGCTCGGGGCGCTGGCCGCCACCGCCGCCGACGACCTGAAGCGGGTCCTGGCCTGGTCGACGGTGTCGCAGCTGGGCTACATGATGGCGGCGCTGTCGGTGGGCGCGATCAACGCGGCCCTGTTCCACCTGCTCGCGCACGCCGCGTTCAAGGCGCTGCTGTTCCTGGGCGCCGGGTCGGTGATCCACGCGGTGGGCAGCAACCTGATGTCGCGGATGGGTGCCCTGCGCAAGCCGATGCCGTGGACGTTCTGGACCATGACGATCGGCCTGGGCTCGCTGGCGGGCCTGCCGCCGCTGGTCGGCTTCTTCAGCAAGGAGGCGGTCGTCGGCTCGCTGCACGAGCAGCCGGTGCTGTGGGCGGTCGCGCTGGTCGGCGTCGCGCTGACCGCCTGGTACGCCACCCGGGCCTGGCTGCGCGTCTTCTTCGGCCGGGGCAGCGAGCACACCGCCCACGCGCACGAATCGAACTGGTGGCTGCGCGGCCCGCTGGTGCTGCTGGCGATCCCGTCGGCGGGCCTCGGCGTAGGCGTGCTGCTCACCACCTCCGGCCTGATCCACCTCGACGTCGAGGTGCTGCTGCCGCTGGCGCTGGCCGCGCTCGGCGGCTGGGCCGCCTGGTGGGGCTGGCGCCGCGCCGACCAGGGCGACCCGGCGCAGGTGCTGGGCACCGCGGGTCCTTTCCTCGCGGGCGGCCTCGGGCTGGACGCGGTGCAGGACGCGCTGGTGGTGCGCCCGGTGCGGGCGCTGGCCCGCGCGGTCACCGCGCTCGACACGGGCGGGGTCGACGGCGCGGTCAACGGCCTGGGCCGGGCCACGGTCGCCGCCGGTGGCGAGGTGGTCGCCTGGCACCGCGCCCCGCTGCCGCGCGCGCTGGTGGCCGTGCTGCTCGGCGCGGTGGTCGTGACGGTGACGGCGGTGATGTTCGGATGAGCGAGCGGAGCGAGCGAACGATGGGCTCAGTGCGGCTTGTGCCTCATGCCGGTTGCTCGCGTAGCGGGGAACCGGCATGAGCGAGCGGAGCGAGCGAACGATGGGCTCAGTGCGGCTTGTGCCTCATGCCGGTTGCTCGCGTAGCGGGGAACCGGCATGAGCGAGCGGAGCGAGCCGACCATGTGGCGGGTGCCATGAACGACAGCGTGATCCTGATCGGGCTGCTGGCGGTGCCGCTGGCCGGGGCCGTGCTGGCCGCCGCGCTGCGCGGCCGGGCCGGGGTGGTCGCGGCGACGGCCGTCTCCGCGCTGACGCTGCTGCTGGCGGTGCCGCTGGGCTTCGACCGCGCACCCGCCCCGACCGGGCGCGGCGTGCATCCATGGCACGCGGTGGACCTGTCCTGGGTGCCCGCGCTGCAGCTGCGGCTGCAGCTGGGCGTCGACGGCATCTCGTACCCGCTGGTGCTGCTCACCGCTCTGCTGACGCTGCTGTGCTGCGGCTTCCTGCTGTGGCAGCGCCGCGATCGGGCGCACCTGCTGGCCGCGCTGCTGCTGGTGATCGAGGTCGGCATCCTCGGCACGTTCCTGGCGCTGAACCTGGTGCTGTTCTTCCTCGCCTTCGAGGTCGTGCTGCTGCCGATGGCGGCGGTCATCGCGGGCTGGGGCGGCCCGGCCCGACGCGCGGCCGCGCTCAAGTTCGCGCTCTACACTCTGGCCGGATCGGTGCTGCTGCTGGTCGGCGTGGTCGCGGTGGTCGTCCAGGCCAAGACCGCCGACCTGGTATCGCTGACCGCCCAGCCCACCCTCGGCCGCACCGCCCAGCTGTGGATCTTCGGCCTGTTCGCGCTGGCGTTCGCGGTGAAGAGCCCGCTGTGGCCGCTGCACACCTGGCTGCCCGACGCGCACACCGAGGCCCCGACCGTGGGCAGCGTGATCCTGGCCGGGGTGCTGCTGAAGATGGGCACGTACGGGCTGATCCGGGTCGGGCTCGGCGTCACCCCGCAGGGCGCGGCGCAGTTCGCGACGCTGCTCGGGGCGCTGGCCGTCACGGCCATCCT
Organism: Catellatospora tritici; assembly: GCF_019083965.1. GTDB lineage: Bacteria > Actinomycetota > Actinomycetes > Mycobacteriales > Micromonosporaceae > Catellatospora > Catellatospora tritici. Next base: position 638,894 of record NZ_JAHRCY010000002.1, on the reverse strand, counting down.
GATCGGGTCGCTGGTCTGCCTGCGGCAGACGGAGCTGAAGCGGCTCATCGCGTACTCGTCGGTCGGGCACATGGGCTTCGTGCTGCTCGGTATCGCCGCCGGGGCGGCGGGCAGCGCCATCGGCGTGCAGGCGGCCCTGATCGGCAACATCGCGCACGGCGTGCTCACCGGCCTGCTGTTCTTCCTCGCCGGAGCGATCAAGGACCGCGCGCACACCGGCCTGCTCGGCGACCTGGGCGGGCTGCGCGAGCGCCAGCCGTGGCTCGCGGGCATCCTCGGCCTGGCCGCTCTGGGCAGCCTCGGGCTGCCGGGCCTGGCCGGGTTCTGGGGCGAGGCGTTCGCGGTGGTCGCGGCGGTGCAGCTGGGCGGCACCGGCTGGCTGGTGCTGGCCGTGCTGGCCGCGATCGGTGGGGCGCTGACCGCGGCGTACCTGCTGCGGCTGCTGCGCCGGGTCAGCCACGGTCCGGCCGCCCCGGCGTTGGCGGGCGCGGCCGAGGCGCACGTACCCGAGCTGGTGGCGTGGGCGCCGCTGGTGCTGCTGGCGTTGCTGATCGGCGTGCTGCCGGGGCTGGTGCTGACCGCGTCGGCCGGTGCGGTCGACGCCCTGACCATGGGGGTGACGCCGTGACCTGGACCCCGCTGACACCCCTGCTGGCCGCCGCGGCCACCGCGGTGCTGGCTCTGCTGTCGGACCTGTTCGCGCCGGGGCGCTGGCGGGTGCCGTACGTGGTGGCGCTGCTCGGCACGCTGGTGACGCTCGCAGCGACGCTGGCCACCCCGGTGCGCCGGGCGGGCAGCGTGTTCTGCGCGGGCACCTCGACCGGCGGCGACGCGATCTTCCCGGTCGACTGCGCGTACGTCTACGACGGCCGGGCCAAGCTCGTGGCCGTCGTGCTCGTCGCGCTGACCGCCGCCGCGCTGCTGCTGTGGGCTCCGGCCCTGCGCGACGGCGAAGCCCCCGTCGGGGAGGCGGTGTTCCTGCTGGCCAGCGCCATGACCGGCGGTGTCGCGCTGGCCGGCGCCGGTGACCTGGTCACCCTGATCGTGGCCCTGGAGACGCTGACCGTCCCGCTGTACGTCCTGGTCGCGCTGCACCGGCGGCGCCAGCCCGACGCCTCGGCCGCGTCGGTCACCTTCTTCGCCAACAGCGTCGTGGCCACCGCGGTCAGCCTGCTGGGCGCGGCCCTGCTCTACCTGTCCACCGGCACGGTGCAGCTGCGCGGCCTGACCTCGGTGCCCGAGTCGATCCCCGGCGAGTGGCACCCGGTGGCGCTGGCCGGGCTGGTACTGGTGCTGGTCGGCCTCGGCTTCAAGGTCGCCGCCGCACCCCTGCACGCCTGGGCGCCCACCACGTACGACGGCGCGCCGGTGCCGGTCGCCGCGTTCCTGTCCACCGCCTCCAAGCTCGGCGGCGTCGCCGCGATCCTGATCGTGGTGCAGGGTGTGCTGCAGAACGGGCCCGCGGGTCCGGACCGGGGCATGTTCATCGTCGCCGGGGTGGCGCTGGCGATGCTGGCGGCCCTGTCGATGGTGCTCGGCACGCTCGGGGCGCTGCGCCAGCGACGTACGGTCCGCCTGCTGGCGTGGTCGTCGGTGGCCCAGGCGGGGTTCGTGCTGGCCCCGCTGGGCGGGCTGTCCGGTCTGGTGGCGCTGGGACCGGCGGTCGCCTTGCTCGACGCCGCCCTCGTGTACGCGATCTTCTTCGTGGTCCTCGAGGTGGCGGCGTTTGCCGCGGTGGTGGCGCTGCGGCCGGGTGAGGCCGACGGCGGCAGCCTCGACGACCTGCGCGGGCTGGGTCGTCGCGCGCCGTGGCGGTCGGCCGGGTTGGCGTTCGCGCTGATCGGGCTGGCCGGTCTGCCGCCGGTGCTGGCCGGGCTGTTCGCGAAGATCACCGTGCTGCAGGCGCTGGTCGGGGTCGACTCCTACCGCCTGGCGATGCTGGTCGCCGTGGTCTCCGTCGCGGGCCTGGCCGTGTACTGGCGTCCGGTGGCCGCCCTGTACCGGGTCGAGGACGGCGCGGCGGTGACCCGGCCAGGCTGGGCGCCGACGGCGGCGCTGACCGTGGCAATGGCCGCCGGGGTGGTGCTCACGGTGGCACCGCAGCTGCTGTACACGGCGGTCAACGCCTGGCGCTGACGCCGCCACCCCTTCACGATTGGCGCATACGCTCCGTAATCGGGCAAACGGGTCTACCTGGGTGTTGGCTAGAATTTCTTTCAGCCGACTCACAGCGCGTAACGGGAAGGCCACCGGGTATCAACCGGGTTGGACCGGGTGCGCGGGTAACCCACCGCGCCAGACGTGGAGGGAATGGATGCACAGCCACAACGGCCTCAAGACGGCGGCCCTGCTCGGCGTACTGACCGCGATGATCCTGGCGGTCGGCTACTGGTTGGGTGGAAGCGGCGGCCTGGTCATCGCGGTGCTCATCTCGCTGGTCATGAACGGCGTCAGCTACTTCTTCTCCGACAAGCTGGCGCTGCGCTCGATGCACGCGCAGCCCGTCAGCGAGGCGGACTTCCCGCAGCTCTACCAGATGGTGCGGGAGCTGTCCCAGCAGGCCGGCCAGCCCATGCCCCGCCTGTACGTCAGCCCCACCATGCAGCCGAACGCCTTCGCCACCGGACGCAACCCGCAGCACGCGGCGGTCGCCGTGACCGAGGGCATCACCCGCATTCTCGACTACCGCGAGCTGCGGGCCGTCATCGGCCACGAGCTGTCGCACGTCTACAACCGCGACATCCTCATCTCCAGCGTGGCAGGGGCGCTGGCGGGCATCATCACCATGCTGGCCAACCTGGCCTGGTTCCTGCCCATCGGCGGGGGCGACGACGAGGACGGTCCGAACCCGCTCGCCCTGATGATGATGCTGATCCTGGGCCCGCTCGCCGCGACGGTCATCCAGCTCGCCATCAGCCGCAGCCGCGAGTTCCAGGCCGACGCCTCCGGCGCGCAGCTCACCAACGATCCGCTGGCGCTCGCCAGCGCGCTCAAGAAGATCCACATGGGGGTGCAGCAGATGCCGCTGCCCGCCGAGGGCCAGCTCGCCAGCTCCGCCCACCTGATGATCGACAACCCGCTCCGGGGCGGCGGCATCGCCTCCCTCTTCTCGACCCACCCGCCGATGGAGGAGCGCGTCCGCCGGCTGGAGGCCATGGCCGCCAACTCCGGCCCCATCCAGTACATGCGCTGACCGCACCTACCCGCGCTGAACGCACTGATCGGCCCGGACGCCACGGCGTCCGGGCCGATCAGCATGAGGTGAGATGTCAGCCCGCGGCGACGTTGTGGGCGTTGCCCGCTGAGATCACGTTGACCCGAGGCAGGGTGGTGACTTGACCGTCTGGTCGTCATTGTCGAGCAGGGCCAGCGCGTGCCGGGCGTAGGTGGCGATGGCGGAACCCCGCGCAGGCCCACGACCTCAACCGGTGTGTTCCGGCTGCCGCCGGTGACCCCGATGCCGAGCTGGCCCAGGTTGTTGTTGCCCCAGGACATCACCCGTCCGTCGGCCAGCAACGCGAGGCTGAAGTCCGTTCCCGCCGCGATGGCCCGGACAACTGATCGCTTTGCCAGCGGTTCCCATGGAGCGAAACCCCTGGTCATGGACAGCGTAGATGTACCAGCGCGCGGATGGGGGTGGGCGCTCGCGGCGCGCCGCGAGGGAACCCGGATGGGCAGAGAAACGCCTGGGCCGGGGTGCGCGACGCACCCCGGCCCAGGCAGTCGTGGGCCTACCGGTAGTTCGTGAACTGCAGGGCGACGCCGAAGTCTCCGCCCTTCAGCAGGGTGATGACCTCTTGGAGGTCGTCCTTCTTCTTCCCGGTAACCCGCAACTGGTCGCCCTGGATCTGAGCCTGGACGCCCTTGGGGCCCTCGTCGCGGATCTTCTTGGAGATGGCCTTCGCCTTCTCCGAGTCGATGCCCTGGACGATCTTGCAGTCGATCTTGTAGGTCTTGCCGGAGGCCTTCGGGTCGCCCGCGTCCAGTGACTTCAGAGAGATGTTCCGCTTGATCAGCTTCTCCTTGAAGACATCCAGTGCGGCCTTCACCCGCTCCTCGGAGTTGGCCTCCAGGGCGACGTTCTCGCCGGACCAGGCAATGGAGGCCCCCGTGTCGCGGAAGTCGAACCGCTGCGCCAGCTCCTTCTCGGTCTGGTTCAGCGCGTTGTCCACCTCCTGCCGATCTACCTTGCTGACGATGTCGAAGGACGGGTTAGCTGCCATGCGTTCCGTTTTAGCAGATCCGGCGGCGCGCCGTGCTCATGGTCCGACCCGGTTGCACATCCGGGGCTCGGTACCGCTATCCTTATCGAGCCACGCCGCCCCAGGGCGGTGGTGGTAACGCTGTACCAGGCGGGTTGCCCGAGCGGCCAATGGGAGCGGACTGTAAATCCGTCGCGAAAGCTACAGAGGTTCGAATCCTCTACCCGCCACACGCAGCAAAAAGAGCCCCTGACCAGGCAAAACCCGGTCAGGGGCTCTTTCGTGTCAGTCCAGCTGTGTCCAGCCGGGTATGGCTGAATCCCGGTGGCTGCGCCAAATACGCGCCAAAGTTTTGACGCATGATCACAGCGCGTCGGGCGACTCCTTCAACGCGGCCCGGATGCGCCGCAGCGCCAGGTCTACCTGCCCGTAGATGCACTTCGCGTACACCTTGAACTTCGCGTACACCTTGAGCAGCACCCGCACCGAGTTCCCCGCCCAGTCGGCCACCTGGGTAGGCGCCACGCCCGCATTCAGCCACAAGCTGAGGCAGGCGTGCCGTAGGTCGTACGGCCTGCCCGCCAGTGGCGAGGCGGCCTCAACGGGTGTGAGCACTCGCTCGCGCACCCTTGCCCATACGGTGGTGTAGCTGTTGTTGGGGATGGTCGTGCCCGGCCAGGTGTCGAAGTAGCGCCCGCCCGGCCCGCGTCGAGTCACGAACATGCAGCCGTCGCGGCCCGGCCGGAAACGCTCGCGGTGCGCCCGCAGGATGACGACTCCCTCGGGCGGGATCGGCACGCTGCGGGTGGTCTTCTTGCTGCGGTGCTTGAGTGAGCGCGACTCGTGCGCGCCCTCCCCGTCCGACCAGCCTTCGCCTACCGCCACGCTGGCGCCCGACAGGTGCCACCAGCCCCAGGCGTCCGAGTCGTCAGCGCGCGGAAGCTCGCACTCGGTGTCCTTGACGTGCAGCAACTCTTCTGGCCGTAGAGCCGAGTAGGCCATGCCAGCGAAGAAGCCTTCCAGTTCGGGGGTGTCCTCGCGCACCCCGGCCAGCAGTCGAGCAATCTGGCCCGGATTGGCCACCACCCGCCGGTCAACTTCGTCGTCGTTCTGCGGGGCGGTCCACTTCACCCCGTGCAGGGGATGAGCGGCGAGTCGTCCCAGCTCGACGGCGTAGGCGAGCGCCCCATAGAAGATCACTCGCTTGCGGGCGACGGTGCTGGCTGCCGCCGCAGTGCCGTCCAGCTTCAGCGTCAGCGCGTCGAGGACCTTACGCATCAGCGCCGGATCGGCCATCGCGGTCAGCCGCACGGTGTTGCTCTCCAGCCAGCGAATTGCCGACTCACGCTGGTAGGTCCCGCCGTACCCGACTCGATCAAGGTCTCTGATCGAGGCGTCATGCCGTAGCTGTCACCGTTGTCACCGCCTGTCACCGGCAGGCGGTGACAACGTTTGAAGGCAGCTGAGCTGCGAGGACACACGCCAGGTAGGTCGGTTGTCACCGTGTCATCGCCCCGCTCGGGCCTTCGTCCACGGCGCGGGCAATGCACGGGCGGTGGCCCGGGCAAGCCCGCATCGGCGCAGGTGAGCGAACGCGGCCTAGCGGTCTTCGTGACCGCCGCGCCGTGTCCGGCTAGTTACCTGATCTCGCAGTATCGTGAGGGATAGGCCCTGGACACGTTCGCGTGTGCCCTACAGCGGCCGAGGAGGTTGCTATGCCTTCCTGGTGGGACGATGTCGTTCAGGCGGTAAAAGACGTGGTGAATCCCCCACCGAAGCCACCTGAGACGGCGGGGGGCGAAACGCAGAGCGGACAATCAGTAAACCCAGCCCCCGGCGATCCTCATAACGCTCCAGACAGGCAACCGCCACCTAACCAGGGTCCGTACCGTGGCCCGAGCGACCCGAACGCGCAAGGAGGCCTCCCTCCCGGGTCCACTTCCCTTCCGGGCGGTGCGGGGGGCAGCGAACCGAACACCGGGGCGGGCAAGACCGACGAGGTGCTACCAGCCGCCGCCCTTTTCGCGGCAGGGGTCGCTGCGGCCGCAGCTGACGGTGTACTTGCTGGCGCGGGTGCGTTAAGCGCTATGACACCCCCTCCAGCACCCAGTCCTGGCGGCACACCGGCACCGGCACCGGCGCCCAGTCCTGGCGGGGGGTCGGGTGGCGGCACACCGGCACCGGCACCGGCGCCCAGTCCTGGCGGGGGGTCGGGTGGCGGCACACCGGCACCAGCACCAGGAGCTCCTCCGGACAGCTCCGCAGGCTCGGCGGGCGGCGTCCCGCCGACTCCAGCGCCAAATCCCCCGGCACCGTCGACTCAATCCACATCATGCCCTAGCACGTCCGACGGTCCTGGCCAAGGCCACGCTGAGCCGCCGGACCACTCCGGCCCCGGCGGGTCGGACTACTCCCTGCCGCCGGACCACTCCGGCCCCGGCGGGTCGGACTACTCCCTGCCGCCGGACCACTCCGGCCCCGGCGGGTCGGACTACTCCCTGCCGCCGGACCACTCCGGCCCCGGCGGGTCGGACTACTCCCTGCCGCCGGACCACTCCGGCCCCGGCGGGTCGGACTACTCCCTGCCGCCGGACCACTCCGATGGTTCTGATTTCGGAAGCTTTAACCACGAGTACTAGTCCGCTTCGGAAAGGAAGTCGTGTCGTGACTGTGACTATGACGACTGAGGATCTGCGGCAGGAATGGCTGGTGTGGGCGCAGAATCACCATTTAGGCAGCAGAGTCCAGAACCTTGCCGCCGCAAGCGCAGCAATGGAAGCCGCATCGCGCGGCGCGACGAGCCAGGAGGCCGCCGAGGCAGCGCGCAAAGCAGCAGCATGTCTTGCCGCCGCAGACAGCGAGCCCGAACTGTCGGCCGGAGGGATCACCTGGCAAATGGCGATGCAGCACGCGGCTTACATTCTGGGTAGCCTCCCGCTGGCTTTCGACAAGAACAACAAAATGACCCCAACCTGGGCTTCGAACATGGTTTCACCTGGCGCGGCGGCAGCGCAGGCCTGGATTTCCTTCGCAAGGGAGCTGACGATGCACGGCGACCAACGCTGACCCCCTCGTGGCCGGTGCCATTGTCGGAATCGTATGGGACCGGTTGGCAGGGCCGAGCTGACATCTGTCACCGCTGTCACCGGCTGTCACCGGCAGGCTGTGACAGCTACTTATGACACTTGAGCTGCGACAACAGGTGACAGGTAGACCGGTTGTCACCGTGTCACCGCCTCTGCGGCGGCTTCACCCAGAGACGACCCGCTTCGCGGGCCTCACTACTGAGGACGCTGCGCGGTCGGCGCCAGCCACCTAGGGCCGCAAGACCGGCTGAACCAAATAGGGGCGCCCCCCTTTGGTTCAGCCGTCTGTCTCTCCGGGCTCAGGGTGACTACTTTGAAGAAGCTTCATCAAGTTAGTTACATATGCAGTCAATGGCGAGCGCTGATCGGGTTCAAGATCGGCGATATTGCGCCAAAGTTTGCGCTGGCGCGACCATACTTCCTGCTCAGGTGGGGTACAGCGTGCCGTCTGTAAATCCGTCGCGAAAGCTACAGAGGTTCGAATCCTCTACCCGCCACAAACAGCAGAAGAGGCCCTGGCCTGCGGAGACGCCGGTCGGGGCCTCTTTCGTGGGTACGGTCGCAACCCGCGTCCCCCGCAGGATCCGCCCGCCGCCCGCACCCGCGCGGAGATCACTGCAGTTTCCGGGAAAGTGCGGGAATCCTGCCCGGAATTCGTGCAGTTTCCCCGAAGCTGCACGAGGCTCAGACCTCTGCTCACGCGGCCTCCTGCTCACGTGCCCGGCCGCACGGTGGTTCGGGCCCGGTTGCCGTGGGCGCCTAGCCTGCCGCGTATGAGCCTGTTCAGTCGTCCCCCGTACGTCGCGACGATCAACGGCGACGTCTTCCGTTGCGTCGTGTGCCAGGGTGGCCTGTTCACCAGCCGTTCCATCAAGCTCAACACCGGCGCGCTGGAGTTCCTGGATCTGGCCTGGGCCAACAAGTCGTCGCTCGGCGTGATCTGCACGAACTGCGGCTACGTGCATGAGTTCCTCGGCGACGCGGTGCAGTTGTGGGACTCGGAGTCCGGCGAGCGCGTCTGACCTCGCCGGTGCTCGACGCACGCACGGGCAGGTGACGGTCGCGCGCGAGCGTTACCGTTGCGCCATGACCGAGCATGACGAGGACCGCGTACCCGAAGAGCGTGCGGCCACCGAGAAGTGGCGTGCCCTGCCTGACCGCATCCACCCGTCACAGCTGGTGGAGACCATCGACCCCGACCCGCGCGTCGAGGAGATCCAGGCGGTCAACTACGGTGCGGAGTTCATCCGCATCGACCACGGCTGAGCAGGCCGCAGTTTCGGGGAAACTGCACGAATTCAGGCCAAGATTCCCGCACTTTCCCCGAAACTGCAGCGATCTTGGCAGCGCGCGCGGTCGTGGGTGGCGGGTGGCGGGTGGCGGGTTGCGGGTGGCGGGGACGTGCGTCACTCCGGTTCGGCCGCGTATGGGACCAGCGCGGTGATCTCCGCGCCGCCGTCCGGGCTGTCGCGGACCTCCACCTCGACGCTGTCGGAGAAGGTGCGCACCAGCCACAGCCCGCGCCCGCCGGTCGCGCCCGGTCCCGGCCGCTGCGCGTGCAGCGCTTCGAGGGACGGTCCGCTGCCCGCGTCGATGACCTGGCAGGCGATGGCGTCGCCGTCCCCCCACAACCGCAGCCGCCCGTGCCCGCCGCCGTGCCGGACCGCGTTCGTGGCCAGCTCGTACGCGATGAAGACCAGGACGTCGATCCGTGCGTCCGGCATGCCCGCCTCGCTGGCGTGGGCGGCGACGGCGGCGCGCAGGCCCACCAGCTCGGACTCGGCGAACCGCAGGTCGAGCAGCAGCCGTCGGTGGTCGGGCCGTGGCGAGTTGCCCGGCCGGTCGCGCGCGGGTTGGTCAGTCACCATGCGCTACGGCCATCAGAGTGACGCCGGGGATGTCCCGCAGGCCCAGCGCGGTGAGGATCTTGTATGGCATGCCCTGGCAGCGCACCGTCATCCGCTGCGCGGCGGTGAGACCGACGGCCGACTGCACGATCACACCGGCGGCGACGGTGTCGAGGAAGACGAGCCGGGTGAGGTTGACGTCGATGTGGTCGTCGAGGGCCAGCGCCTCGGCCATGGCGCGGGTGAGCGGCTCGGCGGCCCGGTAGTCGATCTCTCCGGCGACCCGTACCCCCGTGGGCACGTGCTGTCGGCAGATTCGCAGCATGGCGTCGTCGTGGTACGTGATCGCGGCGACGGTGGCGCCGTGCGCCTCGGCCGCGGTGGCCAGGGTGACGGTGTCGAAGCACTGGCGGTCGTACTGGCAGACCGCCGTCGCGTTCTCCTGGGCCAGGATCCTGGTCAGCTGCGACTCGTAGTCCATCAACCCGGCGGCGCCGCTGACCGGGCGCAGCGCCCAGCACATGTCGCTGGTGACCCGCAGTCCGTGGTAGCCGTCGCGGCCGGCCAGCTCGATCTGCGCCCGCAGCGCGCCGAGGACGCGGCCCGAGTCGAACACGCCGTCGGGGACGAAGAACTCGCCGGCGGCGGCGATGTGCAGTTGCCCGTCGGCCCGTTGCGGCGCGAAGCCGCGGCGGGCGAGCTCCTCGGTGAGCGCGGTCGGGCTGAGCGACTCGGTGAGGCAGACGACCTTCTCCCCAGCGCGCAGCCCGTCGCGGACGAAGGCGGCGACGATGTCCAGCCGCTCGTCGGTGTCGGAGAACGTCAGACAGGCGTGATCGCCTGGCCGCAGGTCCTCCACGGACGTACCGCTCACCGGCCCTCCTCTACCCACTTTGTGGGCAACACGGTAACCCGGTATCAAGGGTGCAACCGAGCTACCCAGGGAGCGGGCCGGTCAAACTCAGCCGAGCCGGGACAGCGTGCCGAGCGCGCGGCTCAGCGGTGCAGGTGCTCCAGGTTGCGCCACTGGCCGATCGCGCACAGGCCGTCGGCGACCCGGCGGGCCTCGTTCTCGGTGGCGTACTCCCGCATGATGGACCGTCCGTGCTGGCGGTGCTCCACCTCCCAGGGCCCGGCGGGGTTGACCCGGAGGAACACGTCCTGACGTGCGTAACTAGTGGTGGTGCCGTTCCAGCGGTGTTCGACCAGACGCATCATGGCGCGTATCGTACACACGTTCGAACGAACGTGGGAGCTTTCCGGTGACAGGGGCGGGCCGTAAAGTGTTGGGGGCGATGCTCCCCCGGTGGGATGTTCTCGGCTGACCTGCGTTGTGAATCCCCACCGAACGGCTATAGTTCCGCGTGTCCGCGGCGTGGCACGCCGCCCGGACTTCCGCCATGCTGGGCGACTGTGGCACGATCCTGTTGAGTTGTGAGGGCCTCGTGTGCAGGAGTCGGAGATGCGAGTGAACAAGCTAGGGCGATGGGTCCTCAGCGGCATGCTCGTGTGCGCCGTGCTTTCCTTGGGAGACAGCGCTACCGAGTCCGATCAGGACTTCACCTGGGGAGCCCAGGACTTCACGTGGGGGCGGATGATCGCGGACAGCGACGCCACCACCTCGCCGGACGCTGTCGTAGTCGATCCGGCCGCCACCGACCTCGTGATCCCGGCTGGAATGAATACCGAGAAAGACTTCACCTGGGGCTGATCCCCGGGTGAGAGGCCGGCGAGGGCGAGGCTTGGGTGGCGAGAACTGACAGGTCTATCCGGCGGTCACCAGAGTTCGCCTGGCTGATCACCGGCCCGATGATCCTGCTGACGCTCGGGCTCGTCGCACTCCTGCAGTTGAGCAGCGCCGACCGACCGCTGACCGTCCCCGCGGGTCTCGTCCTGCCGTTGGCACTGCTTTTCGTGGTGCTTTTCGTGGTCGCCGACGTCTCCCAGCTGTCGTTCGAGGTCCGTCGGCACGCGTTCCTGCTGACGCCGATGGAGATCCCGTTCCTGCTCGCGCTGTACTTCCTGCCGCCGGTGACGGTGGTGCTGACGCGGCTGGTAGCGGTGGTTCTGACCCGGGTGGCAGCGCCGATCGTCATGTCCAGGCGCCCGGTCGTCCTGGTGAAGGCGGCCTTCAACATCGCCCTGGTCTGTCTCTCCAGCGCGGTGGGCTGCACCGTGGTGGTGGCCCTCGGGCCGCTGGAGGCCACCGAGGCCTCGACCTGGCTCGCGCTCGTCGCGGCGGTCATGACCACGGTCTTCGTCTCGCTGGTCGGGGTGCTTGGCGTCATCACGCTGGTGCAGGGGCGCCTGCCCGGCAAGGACATGTCCGTCCCGCTGCCAGGCATCGCCGTGGCGCTGGTGAACACGATGATCGGCCTCGTGGTGCTGCTGGTGCTCCAGCAGAGCCTGTGGGCGATGCTACTGCTCTTCGGGTTGCTGAGCTGCTTCATCGTCGCCTATCGGTCCTACGCGCGCTCGCAGCGGCAGCACCAGACGCTGACCGAGATCTACGACCTGACCCGGGCCATGTCCGACACCCCGCACGACGGCACCCTGCCCGACGCGCTGCTCGGTCGGGTGCAGCGCCTGCTGCAAGCCGAGTACGCGACGCTGTGGCTGCCGGCCCAGGGCCGTCATCCAGAGGTCCTGCTCAGCGCACGCGCCGACGACAAGGGACTGCTCGACGTGGCCGGCGCCCCCGCCTCGATGCGCAAGCGGGCGGTGGAGGCGGGTGCCACGGTGGCGGCGGGAGCCCGGATCGGCGACGACCAGCTGCGCTCGGAGCTGCGTGAGGCGGCCGTCAAGGACGCGATCGTCGTGCCGCTGCGGGCCGGATCCGCTGTCATCGGCACCCTGGAGGTCGCCGGGCGCCTGGGCGACGTGGCGCACTTCGGCGAGGCGGACGTCCGGCTGCTGGAGACGATCGCCGCGCACGCCGCGGTGGCGGTGGAGAACAACCGCCTGGTCGACCGGCTGCGCTTCGACGCGTACCACGACGCGCTGACCGCCCTGCCCAACCGGCGCCGGGTGAGCCAGGCGCTGGAGGAGGCGGTCCGGGTCCGCGCCCCCGGAGAGGTCGTGGCCCTGCTGATGTTCGACGTCGACGGCCTGCGCGACGTGAACGACTCGCTCGGGCACGCGGCGGGTGACCAGTTGCTGGCCGAGGTGGCCACCCGCATCCGTACGCTGGCGCCGCCCGCGGCGCTGGTGGGTCGGACCGGCGGTGACGAGTTCGTGGTGACGCTGCGCCTGCCCAACGCCGACGCCGCCGTGGACCTCGCGGCCGAGCTGCGCGTCCAGCTGCAGGACCCGATGACCTTCGGTTCGCTGACCCTTGACGTCGACACGGCCGTGGGTATCTCGCTGCACCCGGAGCACGGCTCAGACCCCGCGACCCTGCTGCAGCGGGCGGACGTGGCGACCCATGCGGCCAAGGGGCTCGCCGGCGGCGTGCAATTGTTCGACCCGGGCCTGGAGTCGCGGTCGATGCGGCGCCTGGGCCTGGCCGGCGACCTGCGCCGCGCTCTGGACAACGACGAGCTCGAGGTGTTCTTCCAGCCGAAGGTCTCGCTGCGCGACCGCCGCCTGGTCGGCGTCGAGTGCCTGGCCCGCTGGGAGCACCCGACGCACGGCGCGGTGGCGCCGGAGGACTTCGTCGCCGTGGCCGAGCACACCGGCCAGCTGAGTCGCCTGACCGACGTGGTGCTGCGGGAGGGTCTGCGCCGGGCGCGCCAGTGGGTCGACGCCGGTCGGCCGCTGTCGGTGGCGGTGAACCTGTCCCCGCGGACGCTGGTCGACCCGTCGTTCCCGCAGCGCGTCGACGACCTGCTGCAGGAGTTCGGGGTGTCACCCGACCGGTTGACGTTGGAGATCACCGAGGACGGGGTGGTGGACGGCGTCGACCGGCTGCTACCCACCCTGCGCCGGCTGTATGACCTGGGCGTGCACCTGTCCGTCGACGACTTCGGCACCGGCTACTCGTCGCTGTCGTACCTGCGGCGGCTGCCGGTGCACGAGGTGAAGGTGGACCGGTCGTTCGTGCAGGGCATGGCGACGGACCCGGGGGACCTGGCGATCGTGCGGGCCGTGGTGGACATCTCCCGGCACTTCGGGCTGAACGTGGTCGCCGAGGGCGTGGAGAGCGAGCTGACGCTGGAGCTGCTGGAGGAGATCGGCTGCGACATCGGCCAGGGCTTCCTGTTCAGCCGTCCGCTGCCGTACGAGCGCCTGGAGGCGTGGCTGGGCGCGCAGACCGACGCCGAGCCGACTCCGCTGGGCGAGGTGCGCCGCCTGCGCGCGGTGGGCTGAGTCTGCCGACAGGTTGTCGCGCGCCACACCGAACCCGATTTCCGCCAGCGCCCGTTGTTGTGTACTCTTACCAAGGCGCGCGGCGAGGTGGGAAACCACCAGGCAGTGAGCACGCCCCCTTAGCTCAGTCGGCAGAGCGTCTCCATGGTAAGGAGAAGGTCTACGGTTCGATTCCGTAAGGGGGCTCGACCGGCCTGCCGGATCATCTTCCGGCAGGGCTCGCCTCAGCGGTGTAGCTCAGTTGGCAGAGCAAGCGACTCATAATCGCTGTGTCGCCGGTTCAAGTCCGGCCATCGCTACGCAGTGGACACCCAGGGCGCCAGTCGCCGGAGGGTTTCGCGACCAGGCCGGGTGACATACCCCATGGTCAGCGGTGTAAGGATCGCCACTGGTGACCCTTTTGCAGATCAGGACGGGCGCCGTCTATCCTGATATGCCGGTAATCAAAGCAGCTGTTTCAGAAAGGCACTCCCGTGGCCAAGGCGACTGACGTACGTCCAAAGATCACCATGGCGTGCGTGGACTGCAAGGAGCGGAACTACATCACCAAGAAGAACCGGCGTAACGACCCGGATCGGATTGAGCTGAAGAAGTTCTGCCCGCGCTGCGGCAAGCACACCGCGCACCGCGAAACTCGTTGAGCGGTCCCGCGTCTCAGCGCGAGACCCGCTGACAGCGGTCTCAACAGATCTTCGAGCAGGGGGTGGCCCGTCAGGGCCACCCCCTGCTGGCATAGGTTCACTGACATGCCGATGGATCAGTCATTCATCGGTCGGACGTACCCGCCGACCGAGCCCTACCAGGTGGGGCGCGAGAAGATCCGGGAGTTCGCCGACGCGATCGGCGCCCCGGACGCTCTGTACCACGACGTGGCGGCCGCGCACGCGGCCGGCTACCGCGACGTGGTCGCGCCGCCCACCTTCCCGATCATCCTGAGCTTCGCCGCGATGGAGCAGATCGTCACCGACCCCGAACTGGGGATGGACTACACCCGGGTGGTCCACGGCGACCAGCGTTTCTCCTACCGCCGCCCGATCGTGGCCGGGGACGAGCTGGTCGTGGTGAGCAGCATCGACGACATCACGAACCGGGGCGGACACGACTTCCTCACCACCCGGGCGGAGCTGTCCACGCCGGCCGGCGAGCCGGTGGTCACGGTCGTGTGCAAGCTGGTCGTCCGAGGGCATGGTGAGTGAGATGGCGTACGAGACGGGGCAACAGCTGCCCCTACAGACCTTCCAGGTCACCCGGGCGGACCTGATCCGCTACGCCGGGGCGTCGGGCGACTTCAACCCGATCCACTGGAGCCAGCGCACCGCGGTCGGAGTGGGCCTGCCGGGCGTGATCGCGCACGGCATGTACACGATGGCGCTGGCGGGCCGGGCGGTCACCAACTGGGTGGGCCGGGCCGACGCGGTGCTCGACATCGGGGTCCGGTTCACCCGGCCGGTGCCGGTGCCGGACACGGACGAGGGAACCGCGGTGGACTTCACCGCCGTGATCAAGTCGGTCTCCGAGGAGGGTCTCGTCACGTTCGACCTGACCGCCACGTGCGGCGGCGAGAAGGTATTGGCGCAGGCCAGGGTCGTTATTCGGCAGAATTGACCGGCCGGTGGACGGGTCGCGAAACAGGCCGGACAAAAAAGGGCTGAGCCCAGTTGGCTCACTCGCCCGGATACCCGTACACTGGTCCGCCGTGGGGTTAGTGACCTCTGACGGTGAGCTACAGCCGCCGGTCAGATGAACTTTCCCGCACAGGGGTGTGGCGCAATTGGCAGCGCAGCGGTCTCCAAAACCGCAGGTTGCAGGTTCGAGTCCTGTCGCCCCTGCGGCTTCGGCCTACCGGCCCTCGGTGGGCGATCCGTGGGTTACTGGCCGTCGGCACGTCCGACGGCGCACCATGGGTCGTATGGCCCTCTCGGCCCCACCTGGGGCAAGGGCCAGCGTGACAGGTGCCTCTCGACAGCGAGGGCACACGGGCCCGTGTCCCTGCACGGATCCGACACCACCCCGCGAGATGGAAGTAGGGCGCAGTGGCCGAGAGCAACCGACGTGGCGAGGACGCCGCGGCCGAGCACGTCGAGGACGTGTTCGACGACGCTGTCGACGATGACGCTCTGACCGACGACGAGGACGCTGCCGTCGGCGGCGGACGCGGCACGGCTACCAAGGCCCGCCCGGTCACGGACGGCAAGGGCGCTCGCGCGGTGAAGAAGGCGGATGCGACCGAGAAGGTCGGTTTCTTCGGTCGAATCGGACGTTTTGTCCGTGAGGTCGTCGCCGAGCTGCGTAAGGTCATCTGGCCGACCCGCAACGAGCTGCTCACCTACACGGCCGTCGTGCTTCTGTTCGTGACCGCCATCATGGCGATCGTGACCGGCCTCGACTACCTGTACGCCAAGGGTGTGCTGTTCGTGTTCGGCGACCACAACGCCAAGTAACAAATACGGAAGTGAGCGAGCTACGTGCCTGAGTACGACGAGACGGCCCAGTCCGAAGACACCGAGCTGACCTCCGCGGTCGCGGTGTCCGACGAGCCGGTGCCGAGCGGGGCGGCGGAGCACGCTGAGGACGAGTTCGACCCGGCCGCTGAGCTGCGGCAGAAGCTGCGGTTCGCGCCGGGCGACTGGTATGTCGTGCACTCGTACGCCGGTTACGAGAACAAGGTCAAGACCAACCTCGAGACCCGGATCACGAGCCTCGACATGGAGGAGTTCATCTTCCAGGTCGAGGTGCCGACCCGCGAAGAGGTCGAGGTCAAGAACGGCAAGCGCACCCAGGTGCAGAGCAAGGTCTTCCCCGGCTACCTGCTGGTCCGGATGGATCTGACGCCCGAGTCGTACTCGTGTGTGCGCAACACGCCCGGGGTGACCGGGTTCGTGGGTGCCACCGACCGCGCCGACCGACCCGCGCCGCTGAGCCTCGACGAGGTGCTGAAGTGGCTGCTGCCCTCGGTGGAGCAGCCGGGCGCGCAGAAGAAGGCCAAGGCCGAGATCAAGGTGCTCGACTTCGAGGTCGGCGACTCGGTCACGGTCACCGACGGCGCGTTCGCCTCGCTGCCGGCGACGATCAGCGAGATCAACGCCGACCAGCAGAAGCTCAAGGTGCTGGTCTCGATCTTCGGCCGGGAGACCCCGGTCGAGCTGAACTTCAACCAGGTCGCCAAGATCTGACGAAGCTCTCCGGACGCGGCGGGTGGCCTCTGGCCCCCGCCGCGTTCTCTGTCTGCCCGCCCGCGGCAGAGCCGCGTCCTACCGTCGCACCCACCTCGGTGGATAGGCGCGTACCAGTATGCGGTAACCTTGAACGTCCGGCCTGTGCCGCGCGCTGACCGTGCGCGTTCCGCACCGGCCGGTCCGGTGTAAACCACCCTGATCCGGCGTTCGGTGCCGGGTCGACAAGTCCCAGGAAGTAGACATGCCTCCGAAGAAGAAACTCGTCAAGACGTTCACGCTGCAGCTGAAGGCCGGCCAGGCCACTCCGGCTCCGCCGGTGGGTCCGGCGCTGGGTCAGCACGGTGTGAACATCATGGAGTTCTGCAAGGCGTACAACGCCCAGACCGAGTCGCAGCGCGGTGACATCGTCCCGGCGCAGATCAGCGTGTACGAGGACCGTACGTTCACGTTCATCCTGAAGACGCCGCCCGCCGCCCGTCTCCTGATCAAGGCCGCCGGTGTGCCCAAGGGCTCCGGCGTGCCGCACACCACCAAGGTCGGTTCGGTGACCCGTGCCCAGCTGCGCGAGATCGCCGAGAAGAAGATGTCCGACCTGAACGCCAACGACCTGGACATGGCCGAGCGGATCATCGCCGGCACCGCCCGGTCGATGGGCATCACCGTCAAGGACTGACGCCGTCGTCACGGCGTTCGCGCCGACGGTGACCCCATTTCGTGGGAGGGCCCGTACGGGCTCGACACAACCACAGGAGAACTGAGAAATGAAGCACGGCAAGACTTACAACAAGTCCTTCGAGCAGGTGGACCGTAACAAGCTGTACGGCCCGCTCGAGGCGATCAAGCTCGCCAAGGACACCACCAAGGTGAAGTTCGACGCCACGGTCGAGGTCGCGATGCGCCTCGGCGTCGACCCCCGCAAGGCGGACCAGATGGTTCGCGGCGTGGTGAACCTGCCGCACGGCACCGGTAAGACCGCCCGCGTCATCGTCTTCGCCTCCGGCGAGAAGGCCGCCGAGGCGACCGCCGCCGGCGCCGACGCCGTGGGCACCGACGAGCTGGTGGCCCGGATTCAGGAAGGCTGGCTGGACTTCGACGCCGCGATCGCGACGCCGGACCAGATGGCCAAGATCGGTCGGATCGCGCGGATCCTGGGCCCGCGCGGCCTCATGCCGAACCCGAAGACCGGCACGGTGACGATGGACATCGCCAAGGCGGTGGCCGACATCAAGGGTGGCAAGATCACCTTCCGGGTGGACAAGCACTCGAACCTGCACCTGATCATCGGCAAGGCCTCGTTCTCGCCCGAGCAGCTGGTCGAGAACTACGCCGCCGTGCTGGACGAGGTCCTGCGGTCCAAGCCGTCCGCGGCCAAGGGCAAGTACCTCAAGAAGGTGTTCGTCACCACCACGATGGGCCCGGGCATCCCGGTCGACCCGAACGTGACGCGCAACTTCCTGGAGACCGAGGCCTGATCCGCCTCGCTCCACTCCGGCGCCGCCCGCACTCCGCGGGCGGCGCCGCTGCCGTTCCGGGGTACGTCACACCGACCCGATTTGGTGGGCCGACAGCCGGTCACGTACAGTCGTCGTAACAGTTCCACCCAAAGACCGCTGGTCATCGTCCGGGAATCCGGGCGATCGAAGGTCCCGCCGCTCGGCAACGAGCGGGTGAACGGGCGGCCCGCGCAGGGAAGAACGGTGAGCCTTTGAACGGCGTGAAGCCGTGTGAAGCCCCGTGCGCCCTGCGCCGGGGCGTTTTTCGTTCTCCCATTCGCTGCCGGGACGGGGTTCCCCGCGAAACCAGCCTGGAGTACGAGAGAGGAGGGGACATGGCGGACAAGATCCGTGCCGACAAGGCCGGCAACGTCGCGGAGCTCACCAAGCGCTTCCAGGAGTCGAACGCCACGGTGCTCACCGAGTACCGCGGCCTGACCGTGAAGCAGCTGACCGATCTGCGTCGTTCCATGGGCGGTGCCGAGTACACCGTCGCCAAGAACACGCTCGCGAAGATCGCCGCGACCAACGCCGGTCTGACCGGTCTCGACGCTCTGTTCACCGGTCCTACCGCGCTCGCCTTCGTCTCCGGCGATGTCGTCGAGGCGGCCAAGGGCCTGCGCGACTTCGCCAAGGCCAACCCGCTGCTCGTCATCAAGGGCGGCGTCTTCGAGGGCAAGGCCATCTCGGCCGCCGAGGTCGGCAAGCTGGCCGACCTGGAGTCCCGCGAGGTGCTGCTGTCCAAGCTGGCCGGCGCGATGAAGGCAAGCATGAGCAACGCCGCTGCCCTGTTCCAGGCGCCGCTGGTGAAGGCCGTCCGTACGGCTGCCGCTCTGCAGGACAAGCTCGAGAAGGAGGGCGCCGACGCGTGAGCGTCGCCGCCTTCTGTCCCAACCCTGCTCGCGGCGTCCTGCCGCAGCGATTGAACCCAGTACGAAAGGACGCCTGACATGGCGAAGCTGAGCACCGACGACCTCCTTGCCGCGTTCAAGGAGATGACCCTGATCGAGCTCTCCGAGTTCGTGAAGCAGTTCGAGGAGACCTTCGACGTCAAGGCCGCCGCCCAGGTCGTGGCCGGCCCGGTCGGCCCGACCGCCGTCGTCGAGGCGCCGGAGGAGAAGGACGAGTTCGACGTCGTCCTGGAGTCCGACGGTGGCAAGAAGATCCAGGTCATCAAGGTCGTGCGTGAGCTGACCGGCCTGGGCCTGAAGGAGGCCAAGGACGTCGTCGAGGCCGCCCCCAAGGCGATCCTCGAGAAGGTCAACAAGGAGGCCGCCGAGAAGGCCAAGGCCAAGCTCGAGGCCGAGGGCGCCAAGATCACCCTCAAGTGATCCGGTGCCGCGTTCCGTCTGACGGGACGCGGCCTACCGCGCTGATGCGCTCGTCGAGAGGCGGGCACCCGACAGGGTGCCCGTCTTTCGCGCTTCTGGCTGCGCATATGGTCGGTCCGTTGCATAGTTGACGCCGTACGTGACACTGGAACCAGCCGTCGGGTCTTGACTGTGACCGCGACGCCAGGCAGTCTTTCTTCAGTACGACCTTCCGAGTTAGTAGCGGCGGGAGTGCGGAGCGTGGCGACACCGATCTGAAGGTGGGCTGGACCACGTTCTGCGGAAGCCTGCCTTTGAGACTCGACAGCGGTCTGTGCTTCGGCTACACTGCTAGTTTGCGCTGCCCTTCGACTTTTCCCGTGCCCAGAATGTCCGATGCCGGATGCTGGTCAGGGGTCGTCGGGATGCTCGCGTAACGGCCGTTGCACCACCGGTCCTCGGAAGGACGTATCTTGGCAGCCTCCCGCCCTGCGAAGACCAGTCGATCGTCGAGCGCGTTCGCTCCTCGCCGGATCTCGTTCGGCAGAATCACCGAACACCTCGAAGTACCAAACCTGCTCGCTATTCAAACCGAGTCTTTCGACTGGCTTGTCGGCAATGAGTCCTGGCAGACCCGTTCGGTGGATCTCGCCGACGCCCGCTCGGGCCTCGCGGAGATCCTCGAGGAGATCAGCCCGATCGAGGACTTCTCCGGCACAATGTCGCTCAGCTTCTCCGACCCGCGCTTCGACGAGGTCAAGGCCTCCATCGAGGAGTGCAAGGAGAAGGACCTCACCTACTGCGCGCCGCTGTTCGTGACGGCGGAGTTCACCAACAACTCGACTGGCGAGATCAAGAGCCAGACCGTGTTCATGGGTGACTTCCCGATGATGACGCCCAAGGGCACTTTCATCATCAACGGCACCGAGCGCATCGTGGTCAGCCAGCTTGTCCGCTCTCCCGGCGTGTACTTCGCCAAGGAGCCGGACAAGACCTCCGACCGCGACCTCTCCAGCGTCAAGGTGATCCCGAGTCGGGGTGCCTGGCTGGAGTTCGACATCGACAAGCGCGACACCGTCGGTGTGCGTATCGACCGCAAGCGCCGCCAGGCGGTCACCGTCCTGCTCAAGGCCATCGGCTGGACCAACGACCAGATCCGTGAGCGGTTCGGCTGGTCCGAGCTGCTCATGACCACGCTGGAGAAGGACCACATCGCCGGCCAGGACGAGGCGCTGCTCGACATCTACCGCAAGCTGCGCCCTGGCGAGCCGCCGACGCGCGAGAACGCCCAGACCCTGCTCGACAACCTCTTCTTCAACCCGAAGCGGTATGACGTAGCCAAGGTCGGTCGCTACAAGTTCAACAAGAAGCTCCAGCTCGAGGTGCCGATCACCACGGGCACGCTGACCGAGGACGACATCGTCGCCACCGTGGAGTACCTGGCTCGCCTGCACGCGGGCGAGGAGGGCTACGAGGCCGACGACATCGACCACTTCGGCAACCGTCGGCTGCGCACCGTCGGCGAGCTGATCCAGAACCAGGTTCGGGTCGGTCTCTCCCGCATGGAGCGCGTCGTGCGCGAGCGCATGACCACGCAGGACGTCGAGGCGATCACGCCGCAGACCCTGATCAACATCCGCCCGGTGGTGGCTGCGATCAAGGAGTTCTTCGGTACGTCGCAGCTGTCGCAGTTCATGGACCAGACCAACCCGCTCGCGGGTCTGACCCACCGTCGCCGTCTGTCGGCGCTCGGCCCGGGTGGTCTGTCGCGTGACCGTGCCGGCTTCGAGGTCCGTGACGTGCACCCGTCGCACTACGGCCGGATGTGCCCGATCGAGACGCCGGAAGGCCCGAACATCGGTCTGATCGGCGCGCTCTCGACGTTCGCGCGGGTCAACCCGTTCGGCTTCGTCGAGACGCCGTACCGCAAGGTCGTCGAGGGCCGGGTCACCGACCAGATCGACTACCTGACCGCGGACGAGGAGGACCGGTTCGTCAAGGCGCAGGCCAACGCCGTGCTGATGGGCGACGGCTCGTTCGCCGAGGACCGCGTCCTGGTCCGCCGTAAGGGCGGTGAGGTCGACTACGTGCCGCCGGCGCAGGTCGACTACATGGACGTGTCGCCGCGGCAGATGGTGTCCGTCGCGACCGCGATGATCCCGTTCCTCGAGCACGACGACGCCAACCGCGCGCTCATGGGCGCGAACATGCAGCGTCAGGCGGTGCCGCTGGTCAAGGCCGAGGCTCCGCTGGTGGGTACGGGTATGGAGTACCGTGCCGCCACCGACGCCGGTGACGTGGTCGTGGCCGAGGTGGGCGGCGTGGTCGAGGACCTGTGCGCCGACTACATCACGGTGCACCAGGACGACGGCTTCCGCCGGACGTACCTGCTGCACAAGTTCCGCCGCTCCAACTCCGGCTCCTGTGTGAACCAGAAGCCGGTGGTGCTGGAGGGTGCCCGCGTCGAGGCCGGTCAGGTCATCGCGGACGGCCCCTGCACCGACAACGGCGAGATGGCGCTCGGCCGCAACCTGCTGGTCGCCTTCATGCCGTGGGAGGGCCACAACTACGAGGACGCGATCATCCTGTCCCAGCGTCTGGTGCAGGAGGACGTGCTCACCTCGATCCACATCGAGGAGCACGAGGTCGACGCCCGCGACACCAAGCTGGGCCCGGAGGAGATCACCCGGGACATCCCGAACGTCTCCGAGGAGATGCTCGCCGACCTCGACGAGCGCGGCATCATCCGCATCGGTGCCGAGGTCGTGCCGGGCGACATCCTGGTCGGCAAGGTCACGCCCAAGGGTGAGACCGAGCTGACCCCGGAGGAGCGCCTGCTGCGCGCGATCTTCGGCGAGAAGGCGCGCGAGGTGCGTGACACCTCGCTGAAGGTGCCGCACGGCGAGACCGGCACGGTCATCGGCGTCCGCACCTTCTCCCGCGAGGACGGCGACGAGCTGCCTCCGGGCGTCAACGAGCTGGTCCGGGTGTACGTGGCCCAGAAGCGCAAGATCCAGGATGGTGACAAGCTCGCCGGCCGCCACGGCAACAAGGGCGTCATCTCCAAGATCCTGCCGGTCGAGGACATGCCGTTCCTGGAGGACGGCAGCCCGGTCGACATCGTGCTCAACCCGCTGGGTGTGCCGGGTCGTATGAACATCGGCCAGGTGCTGGAGGTCCACCTCGGGTGGGTCGCCAAGACCGGTTGGAAGGTCGAGGGCGACGACGCGGAGTGGAAGAAGGCTCTGCGCTCCATCGGGGCGCACGAGGCTGAGGCCAACACCAACGTGGCGACCCCGGTCTTCGACGGCGCGCACGACGACGAGATCGCCGGCCTGCTCAGCAGCACCCTGCCCAACCGGGACGGGCTGCAGCTGATCGGCGAGTCGGGCAAGGCGAAGCTGTTCGACGGCCGGTCGGGCGAGCCGCTGCCGGACCCGATCTCGGTCGGCTACATGTACATCCTCAAGCTGAACCACCTGGTCGACGACAAGATCCACGCTCGGTCGACCGGCCCGTACTCGATGATCACGCAGCAGCCGCTGGGTGGTAAGGCGCAGTTCGGTGGCCAGCGGTTCGGCGAGATGGAGTGCTGGGCCATGCAGGCCTATGGCGCGGCATACGCGCTGCAGGAGCTGCTGACCATCAAGTCCGACGACGTCCTGGGCCGCGTGAAGGTGTACGAGGCCATCGTCAAGGGCGAGAACATCCCCGAGCCGGGCATCCCGGAGTCGTTCAAGGTGCTTCTCAAGGAACTGCAGTCGCTGTGCCTGAACGTCGAGGTGCTGAGCAGCGACGGTGTGGCCCTGGAGATGCGCGAGACCGACGACGAGGTGTTCCGGGCCGCGGAGGAGCTCGGCATCGATCTGTCCCGGCGTGAGCCGAGCAGCGTCGAGGAAGTCTGATGAAGGCGATCCCCGGGGCTGGTCACTCCGCCCCGGGGATCGCTTTCCCCATCAACTGATCCTGACGAAGACACGAGCAAAGAGGGACTTACAACGTGCTCGACGTTAACTTCTTCGATGAGCTTCGAATCGGCCTGGCGGGCGCTGAGGACATCCGGCGCTGGTCGCACGGCGAGGTGAAGAAGCCCGAGACCATCAACTACCGCACCCTGAAGCCCGAGAAGGACGGACTCTTCTGCGAGAAGATCTTCGGTCCGCAGCGGGACTGGGAGTGCTACTGCGGCAAGTACAAGCGGGTGCGCTTCAAGGGCATCGTCTGTGAGCGCTGTGGCGTCGAGGTGACCCGGTCCAAGGTGCGCCGTGAGCGCATGGGTCACATCGAGCTGGCCGCCGCGGTCACCCACATCTGGTACTTCAAGGGCGTGCCGAGCCGGCTGGGTTACCTGCTGGACCTGGCCCCGAAGGACCTCGAGAAGATCATTTACTTCGCCTCGTACGTGATCACGAGCGTGGACGCCGAGGCGCGTCACCGCGACATGAGCACCGTCGAGAACGAGATCTTCGCCGAGAAGCGTCAGGCTGAGAACGCTCGCGACGCCGAGGTCGAGAAGCGTGCGGTCAAGCTCGAGGCCGACCTGGCCGAGCTGGAGGCCGAGGGCGCCAAGGCCGACGTGCGCCGCAAGGTCAAGGAGGCCGGCGAACGCGAGATGCGCCAGATCCGCGACAAGGCGCAGCGCGAGATCGACCGCCTGGACGAGGTGCTGGACACGTTCCGCAAGCTCGACTCCAAGCAGCTGGTCACCGACGAGCTGCTCTACCGCGAGCTGCGCGACCGGTTCGGCGAGTACTTCACCGGTGGCATGGGCGCCGAGGCGATCAAGGCCCTGGTCCAGAACATGGACCTGGAGGCCGAGGCCGAGTTCCTGCGCGAGACCATCCGCTCGGGCAAGGGGCAGCGCAAGCTGCGCGCGCTCAAGCGGCTCAAGGTCGTGGCCGCGTTCCTGTCCACCGGCAACTCGCCGCTGGGCATGGTGCTCGACTGCGTGCCGGTCATCCCGCCGGACCTGCGTCCGATGGTGCAGCTCGACGGTGGCCGCTTCGCGACCTCCGACCTCAACGACCTGTACCGCCGCGTCATCAACCGCAACAACCGCCTCAAGCGTCTGATCGACCTCGGCGCGCCCGAGATCATCGTGAACAACGAGAAGCGGATGCTGCAGGAGGCTGTCGACGCTCTGTTCGACAACGGTCGCCGTGGCCGTCCGGTGACGGGTCCGGGCAACCGCCCGCTCAAGTCGCTGTCCGACATGCTCAAGGGCAAGCAGGGCCGGTTCCGTCAGAACCTGCTCGGCAAGCGCGTGGACTACTCGGGCCGTTCCGTCATCGTCGTCGGCCCGCGGCTGAAGCTGCACCAGTGTGGTCTGCCCAAGCAGATGGCGCTGGAGCTGTTCAAGCCGTTCGTGATGAAGCGGCTGGTCGACCTGAACCACGCCCAGAACATCAAGTCGGCCAAGCGCATGGTCGAGCGTCAGCGCCCGGTCGTGTGGGACGTGCTGGAAGAGGTCATCACCGAGCACCCGGTGCTGCTCAACCGCGCGCCCACGCTGCACCGTCTGGGCATCCAGGCGTTCGAGCCGCAGTTGGTCGAGGGCAAGGCCATCCAGATCCACCCGCTCGTCTGCACCGCCTTCAACGCGGACTTCGACGGTGACCAGATGGCCGTGCACGTGCCGCTGTCCGCCGAGGCCCAGGCCGAGGCGCGCATCCTGATGCTGTCGAGCAACAACATCCTCAAGCCGGCCGACGGCAAGCCGGTGACCATGCCCACCCAGGACATGATCATCGGGCTGTACCACCTGACCCACCAGCGCACGGGCATGCTGGGCGAGGGCCGGGTGTTCAGCTCCGAGGCCGAGGCGATGATGGCGTTCGACAACGGCGAGCTGCACCTGCAGGCGCCGGTGCGGATCCGCCTGCGCGACATCACGTCGGTCGACAACGGCCCGTCGACCGCGGCGTGGACCGCGCCGGAGGGCTGGGAGCAGGGCGAGGCGCTGCTGCTGGACACCACGCTGGGCCGGGTCCTGTTCAACGAGACCCTGCCGGTGGGCTACCGCTTCGTCAACCACGAGGTGCGCAAGAGCCAGCTGTCGGGCATCGTCAACGACCTGGCCGAGCGCTACCCGAAGGTGGCTCTCGCCGCGACGCTGGACGCGCTCAAGGAGGCCGGTTTCCACTGGGCCACCTGGTCGGGCGTGACCATCGGCATGGAGGACGTCATCTCGCCGCCGCGCAAGGGCCAGATCCTGGAGCGGTACGAGAAGGACGCCGAGCGGATCGACAAGTCCTACCAGCGTGGTCTCATGACCGCCGAGGAGCGCCGCAGCGAGCTGATCGAGCTGTGGACCAAGGCGACCACCGAGCTGGCCAAGGAGCTGGACACGGCGCTGCCGCAGGAGAACCCGCTGTGGCGCATGATCCACTCCGGCGCGCGAGGCAACATGCTGCAGCTGCGTCAGATCGCGGCGATCCGTGGTCTGGTGGCCAACCCCAAGGGTGAGATCATCCCGCGGCCGATCAAGTCCTCGTACCGCGAGGGCCTGAGCGTGCTGGAGTACTTCATCTCCACGCACGGTGCCCGCAAGGGTCTGGCCGACACCGCGCTGCGTACCGCCGACTCGGGTTACCTGACCCGTCGTCTGGTGGACGTGTCGCAGGACGTGATCATCCGTGAGGACGACTGCGGCACCGACCGCGCCATCCCGATGGTGATCGGCGCCCGGACCCCGGGTGACCCGAACTCGCCGCTGCACGTGCACGAGCACGCCGAGACCGGGGCGCACGCCCGTACGCTGGCCGAGGACATGTCGGACCCGTCCGGCAAGCTCGTCGCGGCGCGGGGTGTCGACCTCAACTCGATCGTGGTCGACGCGCTGGTCAAGGCCGGGATCGAGACGGTGCGCGTGCGCAGCGTGCTCACCTGCGAGAGCAAGCTCGGCGTCTGCGCGGCCTGCTACGGCCGGTCGCTGCCGGCGGGCAAGCTGGTCGACGTCGGCGAGGCGGTCGGCATCATCGCGGCCCAGTCCATCGGTGAGCCCGGTACCCAGCTGACGATGCGTACCTTCCACACCGGTGGTGCGGCCTCGGGTGAGGACATCACCCAGGGTCTGCCGCGTGTGCAGGAGATCTTCGAGGCGCGTGTGCCCAAGGGCAAGGCGCCGATCGCGGACACTCCGGGACGCATCCGGATCGAGGCCGGAGACCGGTCGAAGAAGATCATCATCGTGCCGGACGACGGCAGCGACGAGATCGTCCACGACAAGATCTCCAACCGCGTGAAGCTGAAGGTGCACGACGGCGCCCACGTGGAGGTCGGCGAGAAGCTCACCGAGGGCACCATCGACCCGCACGAGCTGCTGCGCATCATGGGCCCGCGCGCGGTCCAGGTCCACCTGACCAACGAGGTCCAGGAGGTCTACCGCTCGCAGGGTGTGATGATCCACGACAAGCACATCGAGATCATCATCCGCCAGATGCTCAAGCGCGTGACGATCATCGACTCGGGCGCGACGGAGTTCCTGCCCGGTGTGCTGGTCGACCGGGCGCAGTTCGAGGGTGAGAACCGTCGTCTGGTGTCCGAGGGCGGCGAACCCGCCGCCGGCCGTCCGGTGCTGATGGGTATCACCAAGGCGTCGCTGGCCACCGAGTCGTGGCTCTCGGCCGCCTCCTTCCAGGAGACGACCCGGGTGCTCACCGACGCGGCGATCAACGCGCGCAGTGACTCGCTCATCGGCCTGAAGGAGAACGTGATCATCGGTAAGCTCATCCCGGCTGGTACTGGCATCAGCAAGTACCGCAACGTCCGGGTGGAGCCGACCGAGGAGGCCAAGGCGAAGGTCTACTCGATGACCTCGTACGGCGAGACCGACTACGGCTTCGGGCCGGCCAGCGGTGTCGCGGTGCCTCTGGACGACTTCGACTTCGGCTCGTACCGGTAGCGAGGGCGTCGGATCCCGTCGGGATCCTGAACTGAACAGGTGATCGTGGCGTCACCCGTGTCGTTAGTACGGCATGGGTGACGCCACGATCGTTTTCACCGGCCGCGACCCGGCCGACCCCGACCCGGTCGCCGACAGCAAGGCCACCGCGGCGTTCGGCCTCGGCCTGCTGTCCGCCGTGACCGGCCTGGCGCTGGGTGGAGTGGTGCCGGGGACCATCGCGCTGGCGCTGGCCCGCCAGGCGCGGGCGGAGCTGCGGGACGGCGCGGGCTGGCGCACCGGCGCGGGCCGGGTCCGCTGGGCCGAGCGGCTGGCCTGGCTCGGCCTCGCCCTGGCCGCGATCAGCGCGCTGGCCCTGGCGGTGATGCTGGTGCTGCGCGGGGTGCGCTTCGGACGGCAGGACTTCCCGCCCACGGTCGACTGAGACTCACCGCGCCATGGCAGGATCGCGGTGTGAGCCAGCAACCGCCCCCCATCCCGCAGTGGCCCGCGCAGCCGCCCGTGCCGCAGCCGCAGTGGATGCCGCCGCCGGTGGCGGGTCCGGTGCCGGTGGCCTACCCCGCGCCGACGCGCGTCGAGCTGGTCCCCGGCACGCCGTACGCGGTGGCCGTGCTGCCCGCGCCGTCGAGCTCGTCCGGCGTGGCCATCGGCGCGCTGGTCGCCGGGATCGCCTCGGTGCTGGTCTCGTCCGTGGTGTGGTGCCTGGGGGTGGTCGGCGGCCAGGCGGGCTGGGGCGCGTTGGTGGCGGGCGCCTTCACCGTCCTGTCGGTGCTGCTCGGCGCGGCCGCGGTGGTGCTGGGTCTGGTGGCCCGGCGGCAGATCCGGGCCACGGCCGCGACCGGCCAGGCCAGACTCACCGGGGGCGCCCTGGCGCTGTCCGGCCTGATCTGCGGTGCCGCGGGCATCACGCTGGCGCTCACCGGAGTGCTGGTGGCGACGGTGCTGGGGCTCGGCGACGGCGCTCCTACGACTCCGCGACCTGTGGTCAGCGCCTCACCATCACGGTGACCCCACTCACCGAGGGCCGTCTCGTGCGAGCCCGCCGGGGCGACGAGGTAGACTGATTGCGGAGTTCGTGTCGAAGGCGGAACTGGTTGGGCTGGGGCGCTTTCCCGGCCATCGATGATTCAGTGAAGAGTTCATCGACGGGCGTGGGCTCACCCCGTTTTGACCAGTCGGCCCTTGGTTCGGTACTCTTTCCCCTCGTGCCCGGGCATGCCCCGGGCCCCTCGTGCGTGCACCGAACGCGGGGAGCGAGTCCTTCAGGGCCTCGCAGACCGCGGCACCACGACAACGACAGACTCCGACAGCTCGAGCAATCGAGCCGCCGGGCCCGTGCGCCGGACGACACGCCCGACCGCGGGGGTCGAGTGGCGTCCCGGGTAACACCGTGACAGCACCGATCGCGCAGCAGTTCGGGCCGTGTACGCGGCCTAGGCCACATAAGTTTCCACGGCGAAGGTCGTGGAGAGAACGCAAAAAGGGAGCGGAGAAGCCCGGTGCCCACCATCCAGCAGCTGGTCCGCAAGGGCCGCCAGGCGAAGACGAGCAAGACCAAGACGCCGGCGCTGAAGGGGAGTCCTCAGCGGCGCGGGGTGTGCACGCGTGTGTACACCACGACCCCCAAGAAGCCGAACTCGGCGCTTCGGAAGGTCGCTCGCGTCAAGCTGAGCAGCCAGATCGAGGTGACCGCGTACATTCCCGGCGTCGGCCACAACCTGCAGGAGCACTCCATCGTGCTCGTCCGCGGCGGCCGTGTTAAGGACCTGCCCGGCGTGCGCTACAAGATCATTCGTGGTTCGCTGGACACCCAGGGCGTCCGCAACCGCAAGCAGGCACGTAGCCGCTACGGTGCGAAGCTTGTCAAGGAAGGGAAGAAGTAATGCCGCGTAAGGGCCCCGCGCCGCGCCGGCCGCTGGCCGCTGACCCGGTGTACAGCTCGCCGCTGGTCACCCAGCTGGTGAACAAGATCCTGCTCAACGGCAAGCGTCAGCTCGCTGAGCGAGTGGTGTACGACGCCCTGGAGGGCTGCCGCGAGAAGACCGGCACCGACCCGGTCGTCACGCTCAAGCGCGCCATGGACAACGTCAAGCCGACCCTCGAGGTCCGCAGCCGCCGTGTCGGTGGCGCGACCTACCAGGTGCCGGTCGAGGTGCGTCCGGCTCGCGCCACCACGCTGGGTCTGCGTTGGCTGGTCACCTACTCCCGCGCCCGTCGCGAGAAGACCATGGTCGAGCGGCTCATGAACGAGCTGCTGGACGCCAGCAACGGCCTCGGTGCCGCCGTCAAGCGGCGCGAGGACACCCACAAGATGGCCGAGTCGAACAAGGCCTTCGCTCACTACCGCTGGTGAAACGCCGTGGAGCCGGTCCCGGAACCCGGGCCGGCTCCACACCTTGACTTTCGGGACACCGTTCCCGTTCTTGAAAGGATCGTGAAGTGGCCGCCGCAGACAGCGCCCTCGCCAAGACTCGCAACATCGGCATCATGGCGCACATCGACGCCGGTAAGACCACCACTACCGAGCGGATCCTGTTCTACACCGGCATCACGCACAAGATCGGTGAGGTCCACGAGGGCGCGGCCGTCATGGACTGGATGGAGCAGGAGCAGGAGCGTGGTATCACCATCACCTCCGCTGCTACCAAGTGTGAGTGGAAGGGCCACACGATCCAGATCATCGACACGCCCGGCCACGTCGACTTCACCGTCGAGGTGGAGCGTTCGCTGCGCGTGCTCGACGGCGCCGTCGCGGTCTACGACGGCGTGGCGGGTGTGGAGCCGCAGACCGAGAACGTGTGGCGCCAGGCTGACAAGTACAACGTTCCGCGTATGTGCTTCGTCAACAAGCTGGACCGCACCGGTGCGGACTTCTTCCGCTGCGTCGACATGATGATCACGCGTCTCAACGCGACCCCGCTGGTGCTGCAGATCCCGATCGGTCTCGAGGGCGACCACATCGGCGTCGTGGACCTGCTGGGCATGCGCGCGCTGACCTGGCGTGGCGAGACCCAGAAGGGCGAGGACTACGCCGTCGAGGCGATCCCGGCCGACCTGCAGGCGCAGGCCGACGAGTGGCGCGTCAAGCTGCTCGAGACGCTGTCCGAGGCCGACGACGAGATCATGGAGCGTTACCTCGAGGGCGGCGAGTTCACCGTCGAGGAGCTCAAGGCCGCGATCCGTCGCGCCACCATCGCCGACAAGCTGAACCCGGTCGTCTGCGGCTCCGCCTTCAAGAACAAGGGCGTGCAGCCGATGCTGGACGCCGTGATCGACTTCCTGCCCTCGCCGCTGGACATCCCGGCGATCGACGGCACGCTGATGGACGGGGAGACCCCGGCGGTCCGCCACGCGGACCCGAAGGAGCCCTTCTCCGGCCTGGCCTTCAAGATCCAGACCGACAAGCACCTGGGCAAGCTGACCTACGTGCGCGTCTACTCGGGCACGCTCGAGTCGGGCTCGCCCGTGATCAACTCGACCAAGGACCGCAAGGAGCGGGTCGGCAAGATCTACCAGATGCACGCCAACAAGCGCGAGGAGCGCGCGTCGGCGGGCGCCGGTGACATCATCGCCGTGCAGGGTCTCAAGCAGACCACCACCGGCGACACGCTGTCGGACCCGGCCAACCCGGTGATCCTGGAGTCGATGACCTTCCCGGACCCGGTCATCTCGGTGGCCATCGAGCCGAAGACGAAGGCCGACCAGGAGAAGCTGGGCACCGCGATCCAGAAGCTCGCCGAGGAGGACCCGACCTTCCGCGTGAAGCTCGACGAGGAGACCGGCCAGACCGTCATCTCCGGCATGGGCGAGCTGCACCTGGAGATCCTGGTCGACCGGATGAAGCGCGAGTTCAGCGTCGAGGCCAACGTCGGCAAGCCGCAGGTGGCGTACCGCGAGACCATCCGCCGCACGGTGGACAAGCTCGAGTACACCCACAAGAAGCAGACCGGTGGTTCCGGCCAGTACGCGAGCGTCATCATCGGGCTCGCGCCGCTGCCGCTGGACGCACCCACGAACTACGAGTTCGTCAACGCCGTGACCGGTGGCCGCATCCCGAAGGAGTTCATCCCCTCGGTGGACGCCGGTGCGCAGGACGCCATGCAGTACGGCGTGCTCGCGGGCTACCCGCTGGTCGGCGTCAAGATGACGCTGATCGACGGTAAGTACCACGAGGTCGACTCGTCGGAAATGGCGTTCAAGATCGCCGGTTCGATGGCGCTGAAGGAGGCGGCCCGCAAGGCCGACCCCGCCATCCTCGAGCCGATGATGGCAGTCGAGGTCGTCACCCCCGAGGACAACATGGGTGACGTCATCGGCGACCTGAACTCCCGCCGCGGCATCATCCAGGCGATGGAGGAGCGCGGCGGTGCCCGCGTCGTCCGTGCCCTGGTGCCGCTGTCGGAGATGTTCGGCTACGTCGGCGACCTGCGGTCGAAGACCCAGGGCCGGGCGAGCTACAGCATGGTATTCGACTCCTACGCCGAGGTTCCCGCGAACGTCGCGAAGGAGATCATCGCTAAGGCCACGGGCGAGTGATGTGACAGTGGCGCCGGCCCCGGCCGGCGCCACTGCTGCGAGCTCCACCAGCTCCAGCGAAGGTAAAGCGCCGGCGACCCCGGCGGGCAAAGGTCCTAAGCGCCAGTTGGCGCCGTCGGGCGAACGAACCAACAGTCCACAGGAGGACACCAGTGGCGAAGGCGAAGTTCGAGCGGACTAAGCCGCACGTCAACATCGGCACCATTGGTCACATCGACCACGGTAAGACGACGCTGACGGCGGCCATCACTAAGGTCCTGCACGACAAGTTCCCGGCTCTCAACCCGTACACGCCGTTCGATGAGATCGACAAGGCGCCGGAGGAGAAGGCTCGTGGTATCACGATCTCCATCGCGCACGTCGAGTACCAGACCGAGCAGCGGCACTACGCGCACGTTGACTGCCCGGGTCACGCTGACTACATCAAGAACATGATCACCGGTGCCGCCCAGATGGACGGCGCCATCCTGGTGGTCGCCGCGACCGACGGCCCGATGCCGCAGACCCGCGAGCACGTGCTGCTGGCCCGTCAGGTCGGCGTTCCCTACATCGTCGTGGCGCTCAACAAGAGCGACATGGTGGATGACGAGGAGCTGCTGGACCTGGTCGAGCTCGAGGTTCGCGAGCTGCTGTCGAGCCAGGAGTACCCGGGTGACGACCTGCCGGTCGTCCGGGTCTCCGCGCTCAAGGCGCTCGAGGGCGACGCGAAGTGGTCCGAGGCGCTCATGGGTCTGATGGACGCGGTCGACTCCGCGATCCCGCAGCCCGAGCGTGAGGTCGACAAGCCGTTCCTCATGCCGATCGAGGACGTGTTCACGATCACCGGTCGTGGCACCGTCGTCACCGGTCGTGCCGAGCGTGGCATCCTCAAGCCGAACGAGGAGGTCGAGATCGTCGGCATCCGCGAGAAGTCGATGAAGACCACCTGCACCGGCATCGAGATGTTCCGCAAGCTGCTCGACGAGGCTCGCGCGGGCGAGAACGTCGGTCTGCTGCTGCGCGGTATCAAGCGCGAGGACGTCGAGCGCGGCATGGTCGTGGTCAAGCCTGGCTCGACCACGCCGCACACCGAGTTCGAGGCGTCGGTCTACATCCTCTCCAAGGAGGAGGGTGGCCGTCACACCCCGTTCTTCCAGAACTACCGTCCGCAGTTCTACTTCCGGACCACGGACGTCACCGGCGTCGTCACGCTGCCCGAGGGCACCGAGATGGTCATGCCCGGCGACAACGTGGAGATGAACGTGAAGCTCATCCAGCCGATCGCGATGGAGGAGACCCTCCGCTTCGCGATCCGCGAGGGTGGCCGCACGGTCGGCGCCGGCCGAGTCACCAAGATCCTCAAGTGATCTGAGCGGGCGCCCCGCCTCGGCGGGGCGCCCGCACCAAGAACATGGCCCGCCCGGTGCGCCCAAACGGCGCATCGAGGGACAGCCACGTTCTCTGTACACGCAGGTCGGGCCCGTTTTAGTGAGGCCTGGCACCCTGATTTCACAATGCCGTACCTGGTACGGCATAATGAACAGGTTGCGTTGCGAGCGGTCACCTCGTGTGGGTGGTCCGCGTCGCGCGGCGTCAGAGGAACGAAGACATCGATCCGGGATCACGACCTCGGCTCGAAAGCTCGGGACTCTGGCGGGAAGCTCCTGTGATCGGGCGTGATGCCCGTTGAGCCAAGCGAAGAGCCCCCACCAGGGCGAAAGTCTGGGTCAGCGCGCGACACGCCCGACCGCGGGGGTCGGAGAAGGTCGGTGCGTCGGCAGACTGCGCCGGCGGGGATCGCAATCAGAGAAGGAAACAGAAGCCACCATGGCGGGACAGAAGATCCGCATCCGGCTCAAGGCCTACGACCACGAGGTCGTCGATTCCTCGGCGCGGAAGATCGTCGAGACGGTGACCCGTACCGGGGCGCAGGTTGCTGGCCCGGTGCCACTGCCCACGGAGATCAACCGTTTCTGCGTGATCCGTTCGCCGCACAAGTACAAGGACTCGCGCGAGCACTTCGAGATGCGCACGCACAAGCGTCTGATCGACATCATCGACCCGACCCCCAAGACGGTCGACTCGCTCATGCGACTCGACCTGCCGGCTGGCGTCGACATCGAGATCAAGCTGTAGGGACCGGACACTGATGGACAGGCAAGTTAAGGGCATCCTGGGCGCCAAGCTCGGCATGACCCAGGTCTGGGACAACAACAAGGTAGTCCCGGTCACTGTGGTTCAGGCCGGCCCGTGCGTCGTCACGCAGGTCCGCACCGCGGACAAGGACGGCTACTCGGCCGTCCAGCTGGCCTATGGCGCGATCAACCCGCGCAAGGTGAGCCAGCCGAAGGCCGGTCACTTCGCCAAGGCGAACGTCGCGCCGCGCCGTCACATCGTCGAGCTGCGCACCACCGACGCCGGTGAGTACGAGCTCGGCCAGGAGGTCACCGTGAACACGTTCGCGGCCGGTCAGGCCATCGACGTGACCGGTAAGACCAAGGGCAAGGGCTTCGCCGGTGTCATGAAGCGGCACGGCTTCCACGGCCTCAAGGCGAGCCACGGTGTCGAGCGCAAGCACCGCTCGCCCGGCTCGATCGGCGCTTGCGCCACGCCGGGTCGCGTGTTCAAGGGCGTCCGCATGGCGGGCCGGATGGGTGCCGTGCGCTACACCGCGCAGGGTCTCACCGTGCACGCGGTGGACACCGAGAACAACCTGCTGCTCGTGCGGGGCGCCATTCCCGGCCCCAAGGGTGCGCTGGTGCTCGTGCGCAGCGCCGCGAAGCTGAAGAAGGGTGGTGCGGCGAAGTGACCACGGTTGACGTGATCAGCGCTGCGGGCGCCAAGAACGGCTCGGTCGAGCTGCCCGCGGACGTCTTCGACGTGCAGGCGAACATCGCCCTGATGCACCAGGTCGTCGTGGCCCAGCTGGCCGCCGCGCGCCAGGGCACGCACAAGGCGAAGAGCCGCGGCGAGGTCGCCGGTGGCGGTAAGAAGCCGTACAAGCAGAAGGGCACCGGTCGCGCCCGTCAGGGCTCGATCCGCGCGCCGCAGTTCACCGGTGGTGGCGTCGTCCACGGCCCGGTGCCGCGTGACTACAGCCAGCGGACCCCGAAGAAGATGAAGGCCGCCGCCCTGCGGGGTGCCCTGTCGGACCGGGCCCGCAACGGTCTGGTGCACGTGGTGTCGGCGTTCGTCGACGGCGAGACCCCGTCGACCAAGGCCGCCCTGGCCACGATCAAGGCGACCGCGGGCGAGGTCCGCCGGGTGCTGGTCGTGCTGGGCGCCGAGGACGAGGTCAACTGGGTGAGCCTGCGCAACCTGCCGCAGGTGCACCTGCTCGAGGCCGGGCAGCTGAACACGTACGACGTTCTCGTCAGCGACGCGGTGGTCTTCACCACCGACGCGCTCGAGGAGTTCCTGGGCGTGCCCGCTGAGGAGGGTTCCAAGTGACGACGATTGCCGACCCGCGCGACATCATCGTCGCTCCGGTGGTCTCCGAGAAGAGCTACGGCGAGCTCAACCGCAACTGGTACACCTTCCTGGTGCACCCGGACGCGAACAAGACCGAAATCAAGATCGCTATTCAGCAGATCTTCAATGTTCGGGTGCTGACCGTGAACACGCTCAACCGTGAGGGCAAGCGCAAGCGCACCCGCACCGGCTGGGGTCAGCGCAAGGCGACGAAGCGCGCGATGGTGAAGCTCGCCGATGGCGACCGCATCGAAGCCTTCGGCGGACCGGTGAGCTGAAGGGTTATAGAAGACAATGGGTATCCGTAAGTACAAGCCGACGACGCCCGGTCGCCGTGGCTCCAGCGTCGCCGACTTCACCGAGATCACCCGGTCGACGCCGGAGAAGTCGCTGCTCGTTCCGCTGCCGAAGAAGGGCGGGCGCAACGCGCACGGCCGGATCACCACGCGGCACCAGGGTGGCGGTCACAAGCGTCAGTACCGTCTGATCGACTTCAAGCGGGTGGACAAGGACGGCGTGCCGGCGAAGGTCGCGCACATCGAGTACGACCCCAACCGCACCGCGCGCATCGCGCTGCTGCACTACGTCGACGGCGAGAAGCGCTACATCATCGCGCCGAAGGACATGAAGCAGGGCGACCCGATCGAGTCGGGTCCGGGCGCGGACATCAAGCCGGGCAACAACCTGCCGCTGCGCAACATCCCGGTGGGTACGACCATCCACTGCGTGGAGCTGCGTCCGGGTGGCGGGGCCAAGATGGCCCGCTCGGCCGGTGTCGGCATCCAGCTGCTGGGCCGCGAGGACGACTACGCCACCCTGCGTATGCCGTCGGGCGAGATCCGGAAGGTCGACGTGCGCTGTCGCGCCACCGTCGGCGAGATCGGCAACGCCGAGCAGTCGAACATCAACTGGGGCAAGGCCGGCCGTATGCGGTGGAAGGGCAAGCGCCCGACCGTCCGTGGTGTCGCCATGAACCCGGTCGACCACCCGCACGGTGGTGGTGAGGGCAAGACCTCCGGCGGTCGCCACCCGGTCAACCCGCAGGGTAAGCCCGAGGGCCGTACCCGTAAGAAGGGCCAGGCCAGCGACAAGCTGATCGTCCGCCGCCGCTACGCGAACCGCAAGCGCGGGTAAGGGAGACTGACACATGCCTCGCAGCCTTAAGAAGGGCCCCTTCATCGACGACCACCTGCTCAAGAAGGTGGAAGTGCAGAACGAGAAGGGCACCAAGAACGTCATCAAGACCTGGTCGCGCCGCTCGACCATCGTGCCGGAGATGCTGGGTCACACCATCGCCGTGCACGACGGCCGCAAGCACATCCCGGTCTTCGTGTCGGAGGCGATGGTCGGGCACAAGCTCGGCGAGTTCGCGCTGACCCGCACGTTCAAGGGTCACGAGAAGGACGACCGGAAGAGCCGCCGTCGCTGACGGCGGACCGCATAAGGAACAAGGGGAAACACGATGCCAACGAATGACGCGCAGGCCGCGCCGGGCGCCCGTGCGGTCGCCCGCCACGTGCGCCTGTCCGCCAGCAAGGCGCGCCGTGTGGTCAACCTCGTTCGCGGTCTGCCCGCGAAGGAGGCACTGACGGTGCTGCAGTTCGCGCCGCAGGCCGCGAGCGAGCCGGTGTACAAGGTGCTGGCGAGCGCCATCGCGAACGCCGAGAACAACGAGCGCCTCGACCCGGACGCGTTGCTGGTCAGCGCGGCGTACGTCGACGAGGGCCCGACGCTGAAGCGGTTCCGGCCGCGGGCGCAGGGCCGGGCGTACCGGATCCGCAAGCGCACGTGCCACATCACCGTCGAGGTGGAGGCCGTCGCGCCGAAGGCTCCGGTCCGCAAGGCCACCGCCGCCGCGAAGGCGACGCCGGCCAAGGCTGAGGCGGCTCCGGCCGCGCCGGCCAAGGCTGCCAAGGCCACCAAGGCCAAGAAGGCCGCCGACGCCCCGGTTGCCGAGCAGGAGGAGACCAACTAATGGGTCAGAAGGTTCACCCGATTGGGTTCCGGCTCGGCATCTCGACCGACTGGAAGTCCCGCTGGTACGCCGACAAGCTGTACAAGGACTACATCGGCGAGGACGTCAAGATCCGTCGCATGATGGCCAAGGGCCTGGAGCGCGCCGGTATCAGCAAGGTCGAGATCGAGCGGACCCGTGACAAGGTGCGCATCGACATCCACACCGCCCGGCCGGGCATTGTCATCGGCCGTAAGGGTGCGGAGGCCGACCGCCTGCGTGGCGAGCTGGAGAAGCTCACCCAGAAGCAGGTTCAGCTGAACATCCTCGAGGTCAAGAACCCCGAGTCGGACGCGCAGCTGGTGTCGCAGGGCATCGCCGAGCAGCTCACGGGCCGCGTGGCGTTCCGCCGCGCGATGCGTAAGGCGATCCAGTCGGCGATGAAGAACCCGATGGTCAAGGGCATCCGGGTGCAGGTCTCGGGCCGCCTCGGCGGCGCGGAGATGAGCCGCACGGAGTTCTACCGTGAGGGTCGGGTGCCGCTGCACACGCTGCGCGCCAACATCGAGTACGGCTTCTTCGAGGCGCGTACCACCTTCGGCCGCATCGGCGTGAAGGTGTGGATCTACAAGGGTGACGCTGTGCCGGGTCGCGAGACTCCGGCCGAGTCCGCGGGTCGTCCGCGTCGCCAGGAGCGGGGCGGTGAGCGGTCCGAGCGTCCGCGCCGTGGCCGTTCGGGTGCGACTGGCACGACCGGTGCGGGCACCGAGGCCGGCCGCGCGGCCGCCGCGGAGCTCACCAAGGACAACGCCGACGCGGCTCCGGCCGTGGCGGTTGAGCAGGAGGGCTGAACAATGCTGATGCCGCGTAAGCCTCCGAATGGCTTCCGCAAGCCGCATCACCCCGACCGTTCCGGTCGGAGCAAGGGCGGCAACCGGGTGGTGTTCGGCGAGTTCGGCATTCAGGCGCTCGAGCCGGCGTACGTCACCAACCGGCAGATCGAGTCGGCACGTATCGCCATGACCCGTCACATCCGTCGTGGTGGCAAGGTCTGGATCACGGTCTTCCCGGACCAGGCCCTGACCAAGAAGCCCGCCGAAACCCGCATGGGTTCCGGTAAGGGCTCGCCCGAGTGGTGGGTGGCGAACGTCAAGCCGGGACGCATTCTCTTCGAGATGGCGTTCCCGAACGAGGAGACTGCTCGTGAGGCCATGCGCCGCGCGATCCACAAGCTCCCGATGAAGTGCCGAATCGTGAAGCGCGAAGTGGGTGAGGCGTGATGGCGGGCACCAAGGCCGTCGAGCTGCGTGAGTTCTCCGGCGAGGAGCTGGTCACGAAGCTGCGCGAGGCCAAGGCGGAGCTGTTCAACCTCCGCGTGCAGGGCGCGACCGGACAGCTCGACAACAACCGTCGGCTGGACGTGGTGCGTCGGGAGATCGCCCGGATCTACACGATCATGCGCGAGCGTGAGCTGGGGCTCTCGGCCGCGCCTACTGAGGTGGCGTAACGAACATGAGCGAGACCAACGAGAACGCTGTCGAGCGCAACCGGCGTAAGGTTCGTGAGGGCCTGGTCGTCAGCGACAAGATGGACAAGACCGTCGTCGTGGCGGTCGAGGACCGGGTCAAGCACTCGCTGTACGGCAAGGTTCTCCGCCGTACCGCGAAGCTGAAGGCGCACGACGAGCAGAACGCGTGCGGCATCGGCGACCGGGTGCTGCTCATGGAGACCCGTCCGCTGTCCGCCACCAAGCGGTGGCGCGTGGTGGAGATCCTCGAGAAGGCCAAGTGACCCTGCCACCGGCAGGTTCGCCGGCCGCCTAGCGGCCGAAGATCAGATAGCTGGACGGGGCGTCCTGTGGGGCGCCCCGGAAGGTTCGAGTTCCGCCAGGCTCCGCCCGTTCGACCCCGAACGGGCGGAGAACCGGCAGACATACAGGAGTTGACGTGATCCAGCAGGAGTCGCGACTGCGAGTCGCCGACAACACGGGTGCCCGGGAGATTCTCTGCATCCGCGTTCTCGGTGGTTCGGGTCGGCGCTACGCGAGCATCGGCGACGTCATCGTGGCCACCGTCAAGGACGCCATCCCCGGTGCCGGTGTGAAGAAGGGCGACGTCGTCAAGGCGGTCGTCGTCCGCACCGTCAAGGAGCGGCGCCGTCCGGACGGCTCGTACATCCGGTTCGACGAGAACGCCGCCGTCATCATCAAGGACGGTGGGGACCCGCGCGGTACCCGCATCTTCGGCCCGGTGGGCCGCGAGCTGCGTGACAAGCGCTTCATGAAGATCATCAGCCTTGCCCCGGAGGTGTTGTGACCATGAAGGTCAAGAAGGGCGACAAGGTCAAGGTCATCGCCGGCAAGGACAAGGGCAAGGAGGGTACGGTCCTCGCGGCCTACCCCCGGACCGAGAAGATCCTGGTCGAAGGCGTTAACCGGATCACCAAGCACGAGAAGATCCGGACCACCCAGCGTGGTGCCAAGACCGGCGGCATCGTGACCCAGGAGGCGGCTATCCACGTCTCCAACGTCATGCTGCTCGAGGACGGCAAGCCCGTCCGCGTCGGTTACAAGATTGACGAGAGCGGCGTGAAGGTCCGGATCTCGCGTCGTACTGGCAAGGAGCTGTGATGTCGACGGCGACCGAGACCAAGAGCATGCCGCGTCTCAAGGAGCGTTACCGCGCCGAGATCGCCGGCCAGCTGCGCGAGCAGTTCGGCTTCGCGAACCCGATGCAGGTGCCGGGCCTTGTCAAGATCGTGGTCAACATGGGCGTCGGCGAGGCGGCCCGTGACTCGAAGAAGATCGACGGTGCGGTCAAGGACATCACCGCGATCACCGGCCAGAAGCCGCAGATCCGCCGGGCGACCAAGTCCATCGCGCAGTTCAAGCTGCGTGAGGGCATGCCGATCGGTGTCAAGGTGACGCTGCGCGGTGACCGGATGTGGGAGTTCCTCGACCGACTGCTGTCGATCGCGCTGCCCCGTATCCGCGACTTCCGCGGTCTCGACGGGCGCAAGCTCGACGGGCACGGCAACTACACCTTCGGTCTGACCGAGCAGTCGGTTTTCCACGAGATCGACCAGGACCGGATCGACGCGGTCCGCGGTATGGACATCACGCTGGTGACCACCGCCAAGACCGACGATGAGGGCCGGGCGCTGCTGAAGCTCCTGGGCTTCCCGTTCAAGGAGAACTGAGCATGGCCAAGAAGGCGCTGATCATCAAGGCTGCGGCCAAGCCGAAGTTCGCGGTGCGCGCATACACCCGGTGCCAGAAGTGCGGCCGGCCGAAGGCCGTCTACCGCAAGTTCGGGCTCTGCCGTGTCTGTGTTCGGGAGATGGCCCACCGCGGTGAGCTTCCCGGCGTGTCCAAGGCTTCCTGGTAAATCCAAGGCTTCCCCTTCGCCGTAGGCCCGGCACTGACCTGGGAACCGCGGCGAGAAAGGCTGATAAACAATGACGATGACCGACCCGATTGCAGACATGCTCACGCGTCTGCGCAACGCCAACCAGGCGTACCACGACAAGGTGACGATGCCCTACTCGAAGATCAAGGCGAGCATCGCCGAGGTCCTCAAGGCCGAGGGTTACATCGCCAACTGGATCGTGGAAGAGCCCACCGAGGGCGC
Source organism: Catellatospora tritici (assembly GCF_019083965.1). Lineage (GTDB taxonomy): Bacteria > Actinomycetota > Actinomycetes > Mycobacteriales > Micromonosporaceae > Catellatospora > Catellatospora tritici. The sequence goes on along the minus strand of NZ_JAHRCY010000002.1, from coordinate 598,000 downwards.
CGTCGGCAAGAGCCTGACCGTCGACCTGAAGTTCGGCCCGAACCGGGAGCGGAGCCTGGCCGGCATCCGGCGAGTCTCCAAGCCCGGCCTGCGGGTTTACGCCAAGTCTCCGGAGCTGCCCCGAGTGCTGGGTGGCCTGGGTGTGGCGATCATTTCGACGTCTCAGGGGCTGCTCACCGACCGGCAGGCCCGTAAGCGCGGGGTGGGCGGGGAAGTCCTCGCCTACGTCTGGTGAGGAAGGTCTGCAATGTCGCGAATCGGACGTAAGCCGATCCCGGTGCCTTCCGGCGTCGAGATCACCATCAACGGCCAGACCGTCAAGGTCAAGGGCCCCAAGGGCGAGCTCCAGCACACGCTGAGCGAGCCGATCGTCGCCGAGCGCGGTGAGAGCGGCGAGCTGCTCGTCACCCGCCCGAACGACGAGCGCCGCGCCAAGGAACTGCACGGCCTCTCCCGTACCCTCGTCGCCAACATGATCGTCGGCGTCACCGAGGGCTACAAGAAGAGCCTGGAGATCAACGGCACGGGTTACCGCGTCACGGCCAAGGGCGCCGACCTCGAGTTCGCGCTCGGGTTCTCGCACCCCGTGATCGTCAACCCGCCGGAAGGCATCACCTTCGCGGTGGAGCGGCCGACGCTGTTCCACATCTCCGGCATCGACAAGCAGCTTGTCGGTGAGGTCGCGGCCAACATCCGGAAGATCCGTCCGCCGGAGCCGTACAAGGGCAAGGGCGTCAAGTACCAGGGCGAGGTCATCCGTCGTAAGGCCGGTAAGGCTGGAAAGGCAGGTAAGAAGTGAGCGCCACGCTGCTCAAGCGCCGTAACGGTGTCGGCGCCAAGCGCGCTGTCGGGAAGGCGCGTCGCCACTTCCGCATCCGCCGGAACCTCAACGGCACGGCCGAGCGTCCCCGCCTGGTCGTCACCCGTTCGCTGCGCCACATCTGGGTCCAGATCGTGGACGACACCAAGGGTCACACCGTGGCGTCGGCTTCGAGCATGGACGCGTCCATCCGGGGCGGCGAGGGCGACAAGAGCGCCATCGCCGGCAAGGTTGGTGCGCTCATCGCCGACCGGGCCAAGGCCGCCGGCATCACCAAGGTCGTCTTCGACCGCGGTGGCAACCGCTACGCGGGCCGCATCGCGGCTCTGGCGGACGCCGCTCGCGGTGCCGGACTCGAGTTCTAGGAAAGGTGGCTGGGATAATGCCAGGACCACAGCGCCGGGGCACGGGTTCCGGTAACACTGAGGGCGGCGGCGAGGGTCGCGGTCGCGGCGAGCGTCGCGGTCGCGGCGAAGGCCGCGGCAACGCGCCGGTCGAGAAGACTCCTCACCTCGAGCGGGTCGTCACGATCAACCGCGTGGCCAAGGTCGTCAAGGGCGGTCGTCGGTTCAGCTTCACCGCGCTGGTCATCGTCGGTGACGGCGAGGGCAACGTCGGCGTCGGCTACGGCAAGGCCAAGGAGGTGCCCGCGGCGATCGCCAAGGGCGTCGAGGAGGCCAAGAAGCACTTCTTCCGGGTTCCCCGGATCGGCAGCACCATCCCGCACCCGGTGCAGGGTGAGGCGGCTGCCGGTGTGGTGCTGCTGAAGCCGGCCAGCGCCGGTACCGGTGTCATCGCCGGTGGTCCGGTGCGTGCCGTGCTGGAGTGCGCGGGCATCCACGACGTGCTGTCGAAGAGCCTCGGCTCCTCGAACCCGATCAACATCGTGCACGCGACCGTGGCCGCGCTCAAGATGCTGGAGTCCCCGGAGGCCATCGCGGCACGCCGCGGGCTGCCGGTCGAGGACGTCGCGCCGGCCGCGCTGCTGGCCGCGCGTGCGGGAGCGGGTGCGTAACGATGGCACGTTTGAAGGTCACCCAGCTGCGGTCTGAGATCGGGTGCAAGCGCAACCAGCGCGAGTCGCTGCGTTCGCTCGGGCTCAAGCGGATCAACGACGTGGTGGTGAAAGAGGACCGTCCCGAGATTCGGGGCATGATCTTCGCGGTCAACCACCTCGTGAAGGTCGAGGAGGTTGAGTAATGACGATCAAGATCCACCACCTCCGCCCGGCGCCCGGGTCCAAGACTGCCAAGACCCGTCTGGGTCGTGGTGAGGGCTCCAAGGGCAAGACCGCCGGTCGCGGTACCAAGGGTACGAAGGCCCGCTACCAGGTGAAGCCGTCGTTCGAGGGTGGGCAGATGCCCATTCACATGCGACTGCCGAAGCTGAAGGGCTTCCGCAACAAGTTCAAGGTCGTGTTCCAGGTGGTCAACCTGGACCGGCTCGCCGAGCTGTTCCCCAACGGCGGCCAGGTTGGCCCGCTGGAGATGGTCGAGGTCGGCGCGGTCCGCAAGGGCCAGCCGATCAAGGTGCTCGGCACCGGTGAGCTGGGCGGCGTGAAGCTCGAGGTGAAGGCGCACGCATTCAGCGCCTCCGCCAAGGAGAAGATCGCTGCCGCCGGCGGCTCTGCGACGGAGCTGTAGGACGACAGGCAAGAAGTGGCGCCCGACCGCATTGTTGGTCGGGCGCCACTGCCGCCTATGGGCTCTTCCGGTGGGCATTCCGACCGGCAGGGCCTACGCTGGCACGGGCGGGCCTAGGCTGGCACAGATATGTGCGGCGCAGACCTGACCATTGAGGGTCGGGACTGTTAGAGTCCGATCCCAGCTACGCGTAGACTGCGCGTGGCACGGTTGCGGCCGCCTTTCAGACGGACGGCCCATACCACAACTTGAAAAACCCGTTCCGCCCCTTAATCAGCCCACCGGCCCCCGGTGCCGCGCGCAGGAGGAAGAAGTTGCTCTCCGCTTTTGTCAGTGCGTTCAAGACGCCTGACCTGCGCAAGAAGATCTTGTTCACACTCGGGATCATCGCGATCTACCGACTCGGTGCCACGCTGCCCAGCCCCGGCGTTTCGTACGGGAACGTGCAGAAGTGCATCGAGGCGATGCAGGCCGGTGCCGACAACGGGGTCTTCACGCTGCTCAACCTCTTCTCCGGCGGCGCGCTGCTGTCCCTGTCGGTCTTCGCGCTCGGCATCATGCCGTACATCACCGCGTCGATCATCCTGCAGCTGCTCACGGTCGTGATCCCGCGACTCGAGGCGCTGCGCAAGGAGGGCCAGGCGGGCCAGGCGAAGATCACGCAGTACACCCGTTACCTGACCCTGGGTCTGGCGGTGCTGCAGTCCTCGGCCTTCGTGGCGCTCGCCAAGTCGGGTCAGCTGTTCCAGGGCGCCTGCGACCAGTGGCCGATCGTGCCGCAGACCTCGCTGCCCGGGTGGGCCACCCTGACCGCCCTGGTGGTCACCATGACCGCCGGCACCGGTGTGGTCATGTGGCTCGGTGAGCTCATCACCGACCGCGGCGTCGGCAACGGCATGTCCGTCCTGATCTTCACCTCGATCGCGGCCCGCCTCCCCAGCGAGGGTTGGACCCTGGTCAAGTCGAAGGGCTGGCCCGCCTTCTTCGGCGTGCTCGGTCTGGTCGTCGTGGTCATCGCGCTCGTGGTCTACATCGAGCAGGCGCAGCGCCGCATCCCGGTGCAGTACGCCAAGCGCATGGTCGGCCGGCGCATGTACGGCGGCACCTCGACCTACATCCCGCTGAAGGTCAACCAGGCGGGTGTCATCCCGGTCATCTTCGCGTCGTCGCTGCTCTACCTGCCGACGCTGGTGCTGCAGTTCATGGACAAGAACAACCCCGGCCCGTTCTACACCTGGGTGAGCCGCTACCTGGCCAGCCCGGCGTCGTGGAGCTACATCGCGCTGTACTTCGTCCTGATCATCTTCTTCACCTACTTCTACGTCTCGATCACGTTCAACCCGACCGAGATCGCGGACAACATGAAGAAGTACGGCGGCTTCGTGCCGGGTATCCGTCCGGGCAAGCCCACCGCCGACTACCTCGACTTCATCCTCAGCCGGATCACCCTCCCCGGCGCGCTGTACCTCGGCATCATCGCCGTCCTGCCGAACCTGTTCTTCCGCTGGCTGGACGCGACGAGCTACCAGAACTTCCCGTTCGGCGGCACCGCGGTGCTGATCATGGTCGGTGTGGGTCTGGAGACGGTCAAGCAGATCGAGAGCCAGCTGATGCAGCGAAGCTACGAGGGATTCCTTCGATGATCATCCGGGCGCATCGGGTCGGTGGCGCGTTCGCGCGTCACCGGCTCGCCCTTTTGTGTGAGGTGCGGTAATGAGGCTTGTGCTGGTGGGTCCGCCGGGAGCGGGCAAGGGAACGCAGGCGGAGTTCATCGCCTCGCACCTGTCCGTCCCGAAGATCTCGACGGGCGACATCTTCCGGGCCAACGTCTCCCAGGGCACGCCGCTCGGCCTGGAGGCCAAGCGGTACATGGACGCGGGCGGCCTGGTCCCGGACGAGGTCACCATCAACATGGTGCGCAGCCGGCTGGCCGAGGCGGACGCCGCCGACGGCTTCCTGCTCGACGGCTTCCCCCGCACCGTGCCGCAGGCCGTGGCCCTGGACAAGATCCTCGCTGACACCGGCGCGATGCTGGACCTGGTGCTCGAACTGATCGTCGACAACGACGAGGTGATCCGGCGCCTGTCCGGTCGGCGGACCTGCCACGGCTGCAAGAAGATCTGGCACGTGGAGTTCGACCCGTCCTCGCACGAGGGCGTCTGCGACCGCTGCGGCGGCGAGCTCTACCAGCGCGACGACGACAAGGCCGAGACCATCGCCGAGCGGCTCAAGGTCTACGCCCGCGACACCGCGCCGCTGGTCGACCACTACGGCGCGCAGAGCAAGCTCGTCGGGATCGACGCCACCGGGCCGGTGGAGGACGTCACCGAGCGGGCCATCAACGAGCTGCGGTCGTTCAGCGCGTAACATTGGCGGGGGTGATCCCCCGGACGGTGGGCTCCCCGCCCGCCGAAACACAGCTTGATCAACGCCCGCGGGCCGGTGCCCGCGGGCGTTGTCGCGTGCGGGCCCCAGCGGGTCGGCGGTCGACCGCGGCGGGCAGGCGCCCGGCGCGCGGCGGCGGGCGGCGCGACGTACGGCAGGCACGGCAACCAGGAAGGCGTAGGCCGCAGCACATGGACATCGAGATCAAGACTCCCGAGCAGTTGCGGCTGATGCGGGCCGCGGGCCTGGTCGTGGCCGCCGCGCTCGCGGCGACCCGGGACGCGGTCAAGCCGGGCGTGAGCACGGCCGACCTGGACGCCGTCGCCGAGGACGTGATCCGGTCACACGGCGCGGTGCCGTCTTTCAAGGGCTACCACGGCTTCCCGGCGAGCATCTGCTCGTCGGTGAACGAGCAGGTCGTGCACACCATCCCGAACGCCAGGCACGTGCTGGCCGAGGGCGACCTGATCTCCATCGACTGCGGCGCGATCCTGAACGGCTGGCACGGCGACGCGGCCATCACGGTGGGCGTGGGGGAGACCCGGCCCGAACTGCTGCGCATGGCCGCGGTCGCGGAGGACTCCATGTGGGCCGGCATCGCCGCGGCGGCGCGCGGGGTGCGCGCCGGGACCGGGCGGCTGACCGACGTGTCGTACGCGATCGAGTCGTCGATCCGCAACGGTGGCGGACCGTATGCCCGCGCGACCGGAACGCACCGCAAGTACGGCATCGTCAAGGGCTACGGCGGCCACGGCATCGGCACCCAGATGCACCAGGAGCCGCACATCCACAACCACGGCCGTCCTGGCCGGGGCCCGAAGCTGATCCCCGGCATGGCCCTGGCCATCGAGCCGATGATCACGATGGGTTCGGCGCGTACGGTCGAGCTGTCCGACGGCTGGACCGTGGTCACCACCGACGGCTCCGCCGCCGCCCACGTCGAGCACTCGATCGGCCTGTTCGAGGACGGCGTGTGGGTGCTCACCGCCGAGGACGGCGGCCGAGACCGCCTCGGCGACCTCCTCACTTCCCACGCCGCCTGACCCGGCACCCGCCCGCCCGTGGGTGCGTACGGGATGAGATCCGACACACCCGACCGCGGGTTGGTGTACCGCGGTTTGGTATCGATGCCCACCAGGGCGTAGACTGACCAATCGGCGCACCGCGTCCACTCCTTCGTGCTTCCCGCGCTTCGGGAGCCGTTGGAACCGCGGCTGGCGCGGCCGGATTCCCGGTCGTGATGGACCAGGTGGGCCGACCCATTCACCCTATGTCAGGTAGCGGAGGACATGCCGAAGAAGGACGGGGCCATCGAGATCGAGGGCCGAGTTATCGAGCCACTCCCGAACGCAATGTTCCGGGTCGAGCTCGCTAATGGCCACAAGGTCTTGGCCCACATCAGCGGCAAGATGCGTCAGCACTACATTCGCATCCTGCCCGAGGACCGAGTCGTCGTCGAACTCTCGCCGTACGACCTCACCCGCGGGCGGATCGTCTACCGCTACAAGTAACCACTGGCTCACAGGGTGAGTCCGTGTCCGTCTTTCCCTGCCCCGGGTCGCCCGGGGTGGGAATAGCAGCAAAGGCGAGCCGTGAAGGTCAAGCCGAGTGTCAAGAAGATCTGCAACAAGTGCCGCGTCATCCGTCGGCACGGCCGCGTCATGATCATTTGTGACGACCCGCGCCACAAGCAGCGCCAGGGCTGAGTTCAGTCCCTGCCTGCTGAGGCAGTTGCAGCACCACCAGCAATAGCTCGTTCCAGCCGCGGGAACGCTCCGACTCGTCGGACAGCTGCGCGGAACAACCCCCGGTCGGAGGCCGGGGCCTCTCCTGGGCAGGAGGGGGTTGGATCGGGCGCAGACCTCCGCGATATACGAGGAGCAGCCCAGAGATGGCACGTCTCGTCGGCGTCGATCTCCCCCGCGAGAAGCGGGTCGAGATCGCGCTCACCTACATTTTCGGCATCGGCCGCACCCGCTCGGTGGAGCTGTGCTCCGCCACGGGCATCGACCCGAACAAGCGGGCGAAGGACCTCACCGACGAAGAGGTCGTCCAGCTTCGTGACTACATCGAAGCGAACTTCAAGGTTGAAGGCGACCTGCGCCGCGAGGTCGCCGCTGACATCCGCCGCAAGGTGGAGATCGGTTGCTACGAGGGCATCCGGCACCGCAAGGGCCTGCCTGTCCGTGGACAGCGCACCCGCACGAACGCTCGTACCCGCAAGGGCCCGAAGCGCACCGTGGCCGGCAAGAAGAAGCCCGGCAAGAAGTAATTCGGCGCCGTAGCAACCGCATCGAGAAGGAGCGCATAAAGATATGCCACCCAAGGCACGCACCGGGGCTGCTGTAAAGAAGGTCCGGCGCAAGGAACGCAAGAACGTCTCCCACGGGCAGGCGCACATCAAGAGCACGTTCAACAACACCATCGTGTCCATCACGGACCCGACCGGTGCTGTGATCTCGTGGGCCTCCGCCGGCCAGGTCGGTTTCAAGGGCTCGCGCAAGTCGACTCCGTTCGCCGCGCAGCTGGCCGCCGAGGCCGCCGCTCGTCGCGCGATGGAGCACGGCATGCGCAAGGTCGACGTGTTCGTCAAGGGTCCGGGCTCCGGTCGTGAGACCGCCATCCGTTCGCTGACCGCTGCCGGTCTCGAGGTCGGGCAGATCTCCGACGTCACGCCGCAGCCGCACAACGGGTGCCGTCCGCCGAAGCGCCGCCGGGTCTAAGGGAGATAGATAAACAATGGCTCGTTACACCGGCGCAGACTGCCGCCGTTGCCGTCGCGAGAAGGTCAAGCTGTTCCTCAAGGGCAGCAAGTGCGATGGGCCGAAGTGCCCGTTCGAGTCGCGCCCCTTCCCGCCCGGCCAGCACGGCCGCGGTCGTACCAAGGAGTCCGAGTACCTGCTGCAGCTTCGTGAGAAGCAGAAGGCCCGCCGCATCTACGGCGTGCTGGAGAAGCAGTTCCGCGGCTACTACGAAGAGGCCAACCGCAAGTCCGGCAAGACCGGTGAGGTTCTGCTCCAGATCCTCGAGTCGCGCCTGGACAACGTCGTCTACCGGGCCGGCCTGGCCAAGTCCCGTGACCACGCCCGTCAGGTCGTGAAGCACGGTCACTTCCTGGTCAACGGCAAGAAGGTCGACATCCCGTCGTACCGGGTGACCGAGCACGACATCGTCGAGGTCCGGGACAAGTCCCGTCAGCTCACCCCGTTCGTCGTGGCGCAGGCCGAGGCCGGCTCGCGCGGCGTGCCGGCGTGGCTGGAGGTCATCCCCAGCCAGTTCAAGGTCCTGGTCCACTCGCTTCCGGCCCGTCAGGTGATCGACACCCAGGTCCAGGAGCAGCTGATCGTCGAGCTCTACTCCAAGTAGGTAGTGCTCAAGGCCGGTGCGGCATTCTGCCGCACCGGCCTGGCCCGTCACGTGTGGCATCAAATAGCGGATGCCCAACGTATAGGAGATCACCAGTGCTTATCTCTCAGCGACCGACTCTCACCGAAGAGACGATCAACGAGACCCGCTCCCGGTTCACCATCGAGCCGCTCGAGCCCGGGTTCGGCTACACCCTCGGCAACTCGCTGCGTCGTACGCTGCTCAGCTCGATCCCGGGCGCGGCAGTCACGAGCATCAAGATCGACGGTGTGCTGCACGAGTTCACCACGATCCCCGGTGTCAAGGAGGACGTGGTCGAGCTGGTCATGAACGTCAAGGACCTGTGCGTCTCGTCGGAGCACGACGAGCCGGTCAGCATGTACCTGCGCAAGCAGGGCCCTGGCGACGTGACCGCCGGTGACATCCAGCCCCCGGCTGGCGTCAGCGTGCACAACCCGGACCTCAAGCTCGCGACCCTGAACGGCAAGGGCCGGCTCGACATGGAGCTGACCGTCGAGCGGGGTCGTGGCTACGTCACGGCGGCGCAGAACAAGAACGCCGGTGCCGAGATCGGCCGGATCCCGGTCGACTCGATCTACTCGCCGGTGCTCAAGGTGACCTACCGGGTCGAGGCGACCCGTGTCGAGCAGCGCACCGACTTCGACCGTCTGATCATCGACGTCGAGTCGAAGGCCTCCATCCCCCCGCGGACCGCGCTGGCTTCGGCCGGCTCGACCCTCGTCGAGCTGTTCGGCCTGTGCCGCGAGCTGGACGAGACCGCCGAGGGCATCGACATCGGCCCGTCGCCGCAGGACGCGCAGCTCGCTGCCGACCTGGCACTGCCGATCGAGGAGCTGGACCTGACCGTCCGGTCGTACAACTGCCTCAAGCGCGAGGGCATCAACAGCGTTGGTGAGCTCATCGGGCGTACCGAGGCGGACCTGCTCGACATCCGCAACTTCGGGCAGAAGTCGATCGACGAGGTCAAGATGAAGCTGGCCGGGATGGGTCTGGGGCTGAAGGACTCGGCTCCGAACTTCGACCCGGCGCACGTCGTGGACACCTACGGCGAGGCTGACTACGACACTGACGACTACCGCGAGACCGAGCAGCTGTAAGCCTGCCTCGGCAGCTCGGTAAGACATCAAGGAGCACCAATGCCCACGCCCACCAAGGGTCCCCGCCTCGGGGGCAGCCCCGCGCACGAGCAGCTGATCCTGGCCAACCTGGCCACGTCGCTGTTCAAGCACGGGCGCATCACCACCACCGAGACCAAGGCCAAGCGGCTGCGCCCGCTGGCCGAGCGTCTGATCACCAAGGCCAAGCGGGACGACCTCGCGGCCCGGCGTGACGTCCGCAAGACGATCGGCGAGCGGGACACCTTCGTGGCCCTGTTCGAGACGATCGCCCCGCGGTACGCCAACCGCAACGGCGGTTACACCCGGATCGTGAAGACCGGCCCGCGCAAGGGTGACGCCGCTCCGATGGCGATCATCGAGCTGGTCGAGGAGCTCGAGGTGGCGGCGCCCGCCGCGCCGGCCAAGGCCGCCAAGGCCCAGGCCAAGAAGGCTGCTCAGGAGGACAAGGTCGCCGTCCTGTCCGGCGAGGCCGCCGACGAGCCGGCTGCCGACGCGGACGCCGACAAGTAAGGCACGTCCGACCCGAAGCTCCTCTCCCGCCGCGTCACGCGGCCGGGGGAGGAGCTTCGGTCCATTTGCGGGAAGGGCAGAAGGCGATGCGGGTACGGCTGGACGTCGCGTACGACGGCACCGACTTCTCCGGCTGGGCCGCCCAGCCGGGACGGCGCACGGTGGCCGGGGTGCTGCTGGCGGAGCTGGAGCGGATCGCCGGGCCCGGCAACCCGACCGGCCTGACCGTCGCCGGGCGCACCGACGCCGGGGTGCACGCCACCGGCCAGGTCTGCCACGTCGACCTGCCCGACGACCGCTGGGAGGCGCTGGCGCCCACCCTGGTACGCCGCCTGGCCGGGCTGCTGCCCGCCGACGTACGGGTGCTGCGCGCCACCGCCGTGCCGCCGGAGTTCGACGCCCGCTTCTCGGCCCTGTGGCGCCGCTACGAGTACCGCGCCAGCGACGCCGAGGCCGGTCCCAGCCCGCTGCGGCGCCTGGACACCCTGTTCTGGCAGCGCCGGCTCGACCTGGACCGCCTCAACGCGGCCGCGGCCGGACTGTGCGGCGAGCACGACTTCGCCGCGTTCTGCAAGCGCAAGGAGCACGCCACCACCATCCGTTGGATCACCGCGCTGTCCTGGCGGCGCGAGCCGGACGGGGTGCTGGTGGCCACGGTGCAGGCGGACGCGTTCTGCCAGGCCATGGTGCGCAGCCTGGTGGGCGCGATGCTGACCGTGGGGGACGGGCGACGGGAGCCGGACTGGCCCGCGTCGTTGCTGACCCGGACCGAGCGCTCCAGCGACGTCGTGGTGGCGCCGCCGCACGGGCTGAACCTGGTCGCGGTCGGCTACCCGGACGCGGCCGAGTTCGCCGCCCGCGCGGAGCAGACCCGCGCCCTGCGCGGCACCCCGGCGGGAGCCCGCACCACCGGCGCGGACGCCGAGGACTGACCGGCGGCCCGGCCCGGTCAGCCGGCGGACGGGGCTGACGCGGGGGCGGCGCTGGCGTCGGTCGCGCCGGAGGGCGTGATCGGGTCGTAGGCGCGGTCTTCGAGGACCTTGCCGCGCAGGTAGAACTCGATGACGTCGTACAGGATCTGCTTGGCGAACGGGTCGCCGACTGCGATCTCGTCGCCGTCGGAGCGGGCGATCACGCAGTAGACCAGGTAGTGGCCCTTGATGTTCCACCCGGCGTGGGTGGACGACAGCGCCAGCGGACGGGTCTTGCTGTCGGGGGCGTACCCGAGGAAGCGGCCCTTGCCCGCGTCGACGATCGGCTTGATCGCCTCGTACGCCTGCTCGGCGCTGGCCACGGTGTCCAGGTTCACGATGCCGCCGGTGACCAGGTACTGCCCGTTCGGCGAGCGCAGCGTGCCCCGCACGACCTGGCTGCAGCCCAGCTTGGCGATCAGCTTGGTGATGTCGCCGTTGGTGGTCGCCCGGCAGTCCTTGAGCACCTGCGACTTGACCAGCGTGTACGCCTCGGTCGGCTTGTTCACGTCGATGACGATCTTCGACGCGGGGAAGACCTCCTGGATGGTCAACGGCTTGCCGTCGACCTCACGGGAGGAGATGTCGACGGGCATGGCCGTGGGCGGGGGAGAGCTGTTGGCCTGCGCGCCGCTGCTGTTCTTCTCGTCGAGCACCATCAGGACCGAGCCGACCCCGCAGGCCGCGAGCACCGCGATCACGCCGAGCACGCTCAGCGTCTTCTTCCACCGGTTGGACAGGTTCGGGTTGATCGGCAGGCGCTGGAACCTGCTCGCGGCGTCGGCCGGGCGGATCCCGCCGGTGCGCTGCGGCGGTGGTGGCGGCGGCGGGGGCGCGACGGCCGGTCGGGTCGGCGGCGGGGTCACCCGGACCGGGTTGGCCGGGTTGGCGGGCGCGGTCGTCCGGCCGGGCGGCATGGCGCCGGGGCGCGCGGGCAGACCCGGTGAGACGGGGGCGGGCAGCGTGCCCGGCCCGCCGGGGCGCTGGGTGGGCGGCTCCACGCCGCGTCGGGGCGCAGCCGTGGTGGCGCCGCGTGCCACCGGTACGGGCGGCGGGGGCGGGTCGCCCACGCCCCGGGGACGGGCCAACGCGCCGTTGCGGGCGCCGGGCGGCTCACCCGGGACCGGTCCGCCCGGGACCGGGCGGCGGCCGGTGCCCGGCGGCGGGGTCTGGCCGCGGCCCGGCTCGGCACCACGGCGGCCTGGCTCGAACCCGCTGGGCCCGGTGACCGGCGCGCCGGGACGTGCCGGCGGTGTGCCCTGGTCGAACGTGCCACCGCGGCCGAGCCCGCCACGGTCCTGGGTGCCGCGTCCCGGCGCGCCGGACCGGTCCTGGGCACCCCGGCCGGGCGCACCCGCACGGTCCGGAATGCCGCTGCCGGGCGCACCCGCACGGTCCTGGGTGCCGCGACCGGGCGTGCCGGAGCGGTCCTGGCTGCCCCCGTCGCGGCCGAACCCCCGGCCGGTGCGGTCGGGGGTGCCGAGACGGTCCTGGGTGCCACCGCGGGGCGGTGGGGGCTTGCGTTCGACGAAGCCGTTGAACCGGTCCGGTGCCCCGGCACCGGAGGTGGGCGCGTCGGCCGCGCGGCGGCGTCCTACACCTCGGTCGCGGTCTGGTGACTCTGCGTCATGGGTACCTCCCCGCTGCGTGCCGTGTCGACCCGTCCCGGTCTCGCCTGGTGCGCGCGGATCCAGGGGGTCGCGGTCGCGCGGGTCGCGCCGGGAGGACGGAGTCCAGTCCCCTGCGCCAGTCCCGTAGCCGTGAGCCATGTCGCACAGCGTAATGGACGACACAGTCGGACTTAACCCTGCGGCGCGGTGGTCCGTCCGTTCGGGGGAGAATGGCCCGGTGGGCGAGCACTATTTCACCGCGGAGCCGGGCGCGCCGGTCCGACCCCGACAGGTCGAGTTCAGCATCGGCGGCGACGAATACACGCTGACCTCGGCGGGCGGCGTGTTCTCCGCCGACCGGCTGGACACCGGCACGACCGTACTGCTGAAGAAGGGTGACCTGCCCACCGCCGCGAGCACCGGCGCCCTGCTCGACCTGGGTTGCGGCTACGGGCCGATCACGATGGTGCTGGCCCGCCGGGCGCCGGGGGCGCAGGTGTGGGCGGTCGACGTCAACGCCCGTGCGCGCGAGTTCACCGAGGCCAACGCGCAGCGGCTGGGCGTGTCCGAGCGGGTGCGCGTGGCCGAGCCGGACGCGGTGCCGGAAACTGTCGAGTTCGCGCAGATCTGGTCCAACCCACCGATCCGCATCGGCAAGCCCGAGCTGCACGAGCTGCTGCTGCGCTGGCTGCCCCGGCTGGCCCCGGACGGGGTGGCCTGGCTGGTGGTGGGCCGCCACAAGGGCGCGGACTCGCTGCAGGCGTGGCTGAACGAGCAGGGCTGGCAGGCCGACCGGCATGCCAGCGGGTCCGGTTTCCGGGTGCTGAAAGTAACTCGCCCGCAGGCCGCCTGATCAGGCAGGATTCCCGCGTGGGTTACGTGGATGTCTCGGGCGTGTCGTGGACGCTGCCTGACGGACGGGTGCTGTTCTCCGACGTGTCGTTCCGGGTCGGTGAGGGCGCCAAGGTCGCGCTGGTCGGCCCGAACGGGGCGGGCAAGACGACGCTGCTGAAGATGGTCGCGGGCGACCTGCCGACGCCGGTCGGTGGGATCGCGCGCGCCGGCGGCCTGGGCGTGATGCGCCAGTTCATCGGCATGTACGGCTCGTCCGCGGCCACCGGCGCGGCGGGCGGCGGTGACGCGACCCTGGCCGAGCTGGCGTTCTCCCTGGTCGAGCCGCGGCTGCAGGCGGCCGGGGCGAAGCTGGTGCGGGCCGAGGCGGCGATGCGTGAGGCCGAGGCGCGCGGGCGGCTCAGCAGCTCCGCCCAGCAGGCGCAGCTGCGCTACGCCGAGGCGCTGTCGGCGTTCGGCGAGGCGGGCGGTTACGACGCCGAGGTGCTGTTCGACACCGTCTCCACGCTCATCCTGGAGAAGCCATGGGACGAGACCCGGGACCGGCCCGTCCGCACGCTCTCCGGCGGCCAGCAGAAGCGGTTCGCGCTGGAGCTGCTGCTGCGCGGCAGTGACGAGGTGCTGCTGCTCGACGAGCCCGACAACTTCCTGGACGTGCCCGCCAAACGCTGGCTGGAACAGCGGCTGCGCGAGTCGAAGAAGTCCGTCCTCTACGTCTCGCACGACCGCGAGCTGCTCAACCAGACCGCCGACCGAGTGGTCGCGGTCGAGGGCGGCGGCGCGTGGACCCACCCCGGCAACTTCGCCTCCTGGCACGAGGCCCGCGTGGCCCGGCACGACAGCATGGAGGAGCGCCGCCGTCGCTGGGACGAGGAGCACGAGAAGCTGCGCGCGCTGATGCTGATGTACAAGCAGAAGGCGGCGTACAACGACGGGTTGGCTTCGCGGTATCAGGCCGCGCAGACGCGGCTGCGCAAGTTCGAGGAGGACGGCCCGCCGCCGCTGCCGCCCAAGGACCAGCAGATCCAGATGCGGCTGCGCGGTGCCCGCACCGGCAAGCGCGCCGTCATGTGTGAGCAGCTCGAACTGGACAACCTCACCTTCCCGTTCGACCTGGAACTCTGGTACGGCGACCGCCTGGCCGTGCTCGGCGCCAACGGCACCGGCAAGTCGCACTTCCTGCGGCTGCTCGCCCAGAGCCATGGGGACCCGTCGGGGCGGTCGGCCGACGGCGCCGACCACGCCAAGGTGGCCCACCACGGCAGGGCGCGGCTGGGGGCGCGGGTCGTGCCGGGGCACTTCTCGCAGACCCACGACCGGCCGGATCTGGCCGGGCGGGAGCTGATCGACATCCTGTGGCGCGGCGACTCGCACCGGCCGTCGCTGGCCCGCGAGGCCGCGTACAAGGTGCTCGACCGGTACGAGCTGGCCAAGCAGGGCGAGCAGCGGTTCGGCACGCTGTCGGGCGGGCAGCAGGCGCGGTTCCTGGTGCTGCTGCTGGAGCTGTCCGGCGTGACGCTGCTGCTGCTGGACGAGCCCACCGACAACCTCGACCTGGCCAGCGCGGAAGCACTGGAGCAGGGCCTGGAGGGGTTCGAGGGCACGGTTGTCGCGGTGACCCACGACCGCTGGTTCACCCGCTCCTTCGACCGCTTCCTCGTCTTCCAGAACGATGGCGAGGTCGTCGAAACCCCCGAACCCGTCTGGGACGTCCGCTGAGGTCAGGCAGCTTCGGGGAAAGTGCGGGAAGCTTGGCCGCCAAAGCCGCACTTTCCCTGAAACCGCACCATCCCGAAGCGACTTGGTCGCGCGGTAGCGTGTGCGGCATGGGGTTGGGGCGGCTGCATCTGGTGACCGACAGCAGGCCGGGGCGTGACCCGGTCGCGATCGTGCGGGCGGCGCTGAGCGTCGCCACGCCGGACCTCGTGATCCAGTTCCGCCCGGCCGACGACTGGACCGACCGATACTGCTACGACCTGGCGGGCCAGATCGTCGCCCTGTGCCGTACGCACGGGGTGCCGGTGCTGGTCAACGACCGCCTGCACGTCGGTGTCGCGGCGGGCGCCGCGGGCGGCCACGTCGGCGCCGACGATCTGCCCGTGGCGGCGGCGCGGCGGCTGCTCGGGCCGGGCGCGATCCTCGGCGCCACCGCCCGGCTGCCCGCGACGGCGCTGCGCGCGGTCGGCGACGGCGCCGACTACCTCGGCGTCGGCCCCTGCTACGCCACGTACACCAAAGACGACCTGCCGGTGTCGATCGGGCCCGAGGGGCTGCGGGCCGTGGCGCGGCAGTGCGCCGATACCCCCATCATCGCCATCGGCGGGGTGACCGCCGCCCGGGTGCCGGACCTGCTCGCGGTCGGTGCCCACGGCGTCGCCGTGATCGGCGCCGTCTCCGACGCCCCCGACCCGGCTCGCGCGGTCGCGGAGCTGCTCGCCGCCGTCGCGGCGCGACCGTGACCGAGCCGACCCTTCGGGTGCCCTGTCCGGACTGCGGTGGCACGGCGGACCGGGACGTGTCCGGTCAGGTGGACTGGTCCGGCGCGCTGCGTTGGTGTGCCGAGACTCACTGCGCGGCTTGCGGTTTCACGACGTACGCGATGGACGACGTGTTGAGCGCCGCGGAGCGCGCGGCCGTCGCCGCGCAGGAAGGCTGGTTCGCGCTGCTGCTGACGCCCGCCGACAGCGCCGACCCGCGCGTGCGCAGCGCGGTGCGGCATGCGCTCGACCTGACGTTCGCGCAGGTGGTGGCGATGTTCCGGGAGTGTCCACGGCGGCCGGTCACCGGATTGCGGGTTGAGCTGGACCTGGTCGTGGCGCGGATTCGGCGCGCGGCGCCGCGGGCGACGCCGACTGTCGAACCGTTGCCGTGACAACGGGATCGGATGATCGGCGAGTCTGGATGCCGTACGAACACGTGGTTGCCACTCGGTGCGGGCGGGGTTACGCTGCGCTCGGCTGGCCTGAAACTGACGGGTAGCCTACGTAACACACAGGCAACACAACGCATGAGAACCCCACGGGAGCCCAGTGAACTGGGCTGAGAGGGGAGCTGACTCGCTCCCGACCGTTGAACCTGATCCGGGTAATGCCGGCGCAGGGAGGAGAAGCGGATGACTCCGCGCAGGGTATCCGTCGTCGGCGGCGGCATCATCGGACTCTCCATCGCCTGGGAGTGTCGGCGCCGCGGCCACGAAGTCACCGTCCACGACCCCGATCCCGGTAACGGCGCGTCCCATGTGGCCGCCGGGATGCTCGCGCCGGTCGGGGAGTCCTACTTCGGCGAGCGGGAGCTGACCGAGCTGCTGCTGGAGTCCGCCCGCCGCTGGCCCGCGTACGCACGGGAGCTGGCCGCGGCGTCGGGACGCGAGCTGGGGCACCGTACCGAGGGGACGCTGCAGGTCGGGCTGACCGCCGACGACCTGGCGCAGCTGCGACGGCTGTGGACCCACCAGCGGGAACTGGGCACCCCGGTCGTCTCGCTGGACAGCGAGCAACTGCGCGAGCGGGAGCCGCTGCTGCACCCTCGGGCGCGCGGCGTGCTGGTCGAGTCCGACCACCAGGTCGACCCGCGCAGGGTCGTCGCCGCGCTGCGCACGCTGGTTCCGGTGCGACCGACCGCGATCGGTTCACTGACCGAGCTGGACGCCGACGCCGACACGGTGGTGCTGGCCGCGGGCTGCGCCAGCGCCGCGCTGGCCGGGCTGCCGGTGCGGCCGGTGCAGGGCACCATCGTCCGCCTGCGCGGGCCGGTGGTGCTGCGCCACGTCATCCGGGGGTACGCCGACGGCAGGGCCGTCTACCTCGTCCCCCGTGCCGACGGTGAGGTGCTGGTCGGGGCGACGGTCGAGGAACGCGCCGACGGGCACGCCACCGCCGCCGGGGTCAGGGATCTGCTGCGCGCCGCCACCGACCTGGTGCCGGAGCTCGGCGAGCACGCGCTGGTCGAGGTGTCGACGGGCCACCGCCCCGGCACCGAGGACAACGGTCCGATCGTCGGCGAGCTGGAGACCGCCGGGGCGAGGGCGCCCCGACTGCTCGTCGCGACCGGGCACTACCGCCACGGGGTGCTGGCCGCCCCGTACACCGCGCACGCCGTCGCCGACCTGGTGGACGGGCGGGCGCTGCCCCTGCTGTGGGCGCCCTTCACGCCGCAACGCCTTTCCGCCGGAGGTGCCAGATGATCACAGTCGTCGTGAACGACGTTCCCCGCCGGACCGATGACACCGATACCGTCGCCGAGCTGCTGAACAACCTGCCGGTGCCGCCGCGCGGGGTGGCGGTGGCGGTCAACGGCGAGGTGGTGCGCCGGGCCGACTGGCCGCGGCACCGCCTGGTCGACGGCGACCGGGTCGAGGTGCTCACCGCGGTGCAGGGCGGCTGAGGTGGACGACAGGTTCTCCCTCGGCGGGGTCGAGTTCAGCTCGCGCCTGATCCTGGGCACGGGCGGCGCGTCCAGCCTGCACTCGCTGGAGCAGGCGCTGGTGGCCAGCGGCACCGAGCTGGTCACCGTGGCGCTGCGCCGGATCGACCCGAGCACCCCGGCCGGGCTGATGGACGTGCTGGAGCGCTGCGGGGTCCGGGTGCTGCCGAACACCGCCGGCTGCTTCACCGCGGCCGACGCCGTACGCACCGCGCACCTGGCCCGCGAGGCGTTCGGCACCGACTGGGTAAAGCTCGAGGTGATCGGGGACGAGCGGACGCTGCTGCCCGACGCGGTCGAGCTGCTGCGGGCGGCCGAGCGGCTGGTCGAGGACGGGTTCACCGTGCTGCCGTACACCACCGACGATCCGGTGCTGGCCCGGCGCCTGGCCGATCTCGGCTGCGCCGCGGTGATGCCCGCCGGTGCCCCGATCGGGTCAGGCCTGGGCATCAGCAACCCGCACCACATCGAACTGATCCGCGAGGCGGTGACCTGCCCGGTCATCCTCGACGCCGGGATCGGCACCGCCAGCGACGCCGCCCGCGCGATGGAGCTGGGCTGCGACGCGGTGCTGCTGGCCAGCGCGGTCACCCGGGCCGAGGACCCGGCCGCGATGGCCGCCGCGATGCGCCACGCCGTGCTGGCCGGACGGCTCGCCGCGAAGGCCGGGCGCATCCCGGTGCGCCGGTACGCGCTGGCGTCGACCTCGGCCGAGGGCCTGCCGTCATGGTGAGCCCGGTGCGCGGGGTGGTCGTGGTGACCGACCGCGGCCAGGCGGCCCGGCCGCTGACCGAAGTGGTCGCCGCGGCGGTCGCGGGCGGGGCGCGGCACGTGCTGCTGCGGGAGAAGGACCTGCCCCGACCGGCGCGACTGGAACTGGCGTACGCGCTGCGGGCGCTGCTCGAACCGGTCGGCGGTCTGCTCATCGCGGGCGGCCAGGACGTGCTCGAAGGCGAGGCGCTGCACCTGGCCGCAGGGGCGGTCGCCCCGCTGGGCCGTCCGCACGTGCTCGGCCGCTCCTGCCACGGCGAGGCCGAACTGGCCCGCCTGACCGCCGAGGACTACGCCACCGTCTCCCCGATCTGGCCCACCGTCACCAAACCCGGCTACGGCCCGGCGCTGGGCCTTCCCGAGCTGCGCAGACTGTGCCGGGTGGCGGACCGGCCGGTGCTGGCGCTGGGCGGGGTGACCAGCCCCGAGCAGGTGGCCGGGTGCCGGGAGGCGGGCGCCGCCGGCGTCGCGGTGCTGGGTGCGGTCATGCGCGCCGAGGACCCGGCCGAGGTGACCGCGCGGCTGTGCGCGGCGTGGGACGGCGTGTGCGACGGCTCCGGCCGTCGCGGGGCGACAGTGATCGCATGACCCCTCACCAGACCCCTCACATTGTGCTGACCATCGCCGGGTCGGACAGCAGCGGCGGGGCGGGCATTCAGGCCGACCTGAAGACGTTCGCGGCGCTCGACTGCTACGGCGCCAGCGTGATCACGGCGGTGACCTCGCAGAACACCAAGAACATCAGCGACGTGCACGCGCTGCCGCCCTCGGTGGTGGCTGCGCAGCTCGGCGCCGTGCTGGAGGACCTGCCCATCTCGGCGGTGAAGATCGGCATGGTGGCCAGCGGCGAGATCGCGGGCAACATCCGCGCCCGCGCCCGCAACGGCGAGCTGCCGCGCATGGTGCTCGACCCGGTGCTCACCGCCTCGACCGGGCGGCGGCTCGGCATCGTCAGCGCGATCGAGCGGCTGCTGCCGTACGCGACCGTGGCCACACCCAATGTGGACGAGGCGTCGGCGCTGGTCGGCTGGCAGGTCGCCACCCCCGCCGACATGGCCGGGGCGGCCGCGCAGCTGGCCTCGCAGGGGCCGCAGTGCGTCGTGGTGACCGGCGGCGACCTCGGCGGCGCGGAGTCGGTCGACGCGGTCTGGACCGCCAACGGCACGCGGTTCATGCGCGCCCCGCGCATCCCGACCGGCAACACCCACGGCACCGGCTGCACGTTCTCGGCCGCGATCGCGGCGCGGCTGGCGCAGGGCTACCCGGTCGAGGACTCGATCGCCTACGCGAACCGGTATGTGCGCGCGGCGCTGCTGGGCGCGCAGGACTGGCGGATCGGCAGCGGGGCGGGCCCGCTGAACCACTTCCCCCGACTCAAGGAGGCAACATGACGAGCAAGGTGGCCGCCGAGGATTCAGGCCGGATGCGGCGCAAGGTCTATGTCGAGGGCTCGCGTCCCGACATCCGGGTGCCGTTCGCGGAGGTCGAGCTGACCGACGGCAGCACCCCGGTGCGGCTGTACGACACCTCCGGCCCCGGTGTCTTCGCCGACCTGCCCCGCACCGACTGGGTCGAGGATCGTCGCCTGCACGGCGCCCCCGTCACCCAGCTCGGCTGCGCGCGGGCCGGAATCGTCACCCCGGAGATGGAGTTCGTGGCCGTCCGCGAGGGCGTGACCCCGGAGTTCGTCCGTGACGAGATCGCCGCCGGCCGGGCGGTGCTGCCCGCCAACGTCAACCACCCCGAGATCGAGCCGATGATCATCGGCAAGGCGTTCCTGGTGAAGGTCAACGCCAACATCGGCACCTCGGCCGTCACCTCCGACGTCGCCGAGGAGGTCGACAAGCTCACCTGGGCCACCAAGTGGGGCGCGGACACGGTGATGGACCTGTCCACCGGCCCGCGCATCCACGAGACCCGCGAGGCGATCGTGCGCAACTCGGCCGTGCCGATCGGCACCGTGCCGATCTACCAGGCGCTGGAGAAGGTCAAGGGCGACCCGCTGAAGCTGACCTGGGAGATCTACCGCGAGACCATCATCGAGCAGGCCGAGCAGGGCGTGGACTACATGACCGTGCACGCGGGCGTGCTGCTGCGCTATGTGCCGCTGGCCGCCGACCGGGTCACCGGCATCGTCTCGCGCGGCGGCTCGATCATGGCGGCGTGGTGCCTGGCCGGGCACCGGGAGAACTTCCTGTATACCCACTTCGAGGAGCTCTGCGAGATCTTCGCCAAGTACGACATCACGTTCTCGCTGGGTGACGGGCTGCGGCCGGGGTCGATCGCGGACGCCAACGACGAGGCGCAGCTGGGCGAGCTGCGTACCCTCGGGGAGCTGACCGAGATCGCGTGGCGGTACGACGTGCAGGTGATGGTCGAGGGCCCCGGCCACGTGCCGATGCACAAGATCAAGGAGAACGTGGACCTGCAGCAGGAGTGGTGCCACGAGGCGCCGTTCTACACGCTCGGGCCGCTGACCACCGACATCGCACCGGCGTACGACCACATCACCAGCGCCATCGGCGCCGCCATGATCGCGATGTGGGGCACCGCGATGCTGTGCTACGTCACGCCGAAGGAGCACTTGGGGCTGCCGGACCGCGACGACGTGAAGGCGGGCGTGATCGCGTACAAGATCGCGGCGCACGCCGCGGACCTGGCCAAGGGGCACCCGGGCGCCCAGGCGTGGGACGACGCGCTGTCCAAGGCGCGCTTCGAGTTCCGCTGGGAGGACCAGTTCAACCTGGCGCTGGACCCGGACACCGCGCGCGCCTACCACGACGCGACGCTGCCCGCCCCGGCCGCGAAGACGGCACACTTCTGCTCCATGTGCGGGCCGAAGTTCTGCTCCATGCGCATCAGCCACGAGCTGAAGGAGTACGCCGCCAAGGGCATGGCCGACAAGTCCGCCGAGTTCGTCGAGTCCGGCGGCAAGGTGTACCTGCCACTCGCCTGACCCCCCGTCGCCCGCCTCGCCGCCCCGCCCCGGGCGCGCGGGGCGGGCGCGCCGCGCTGCGATCGTGGCACGCTGCCCTGGCGTGGTGGAGGGCTCCGCCTTCACCAGCTCGGGTCGTCGATCGGGCGCAGCAGCGGCAGGCCGTCCAGGAGCTGCACGATCAGTTTGGCGTTGCCGGTGGGCAGGTGGCTCATCCGCAGGTTGCGGTGGATCGGGCAGTCGCAGGTGGGGTCCAGCGGCGCCGGGCAGGCCGCGCGGGCCAGGCGCAGCGGTGCGATCGCGGAGTCGTCGAGGTGCCAGAACCGGTCCTCGGGCCGCCAGCCGTTACCGTCCCGGCGCCGTCGACCCAGGGTCGCCTCCTCGTCGCAGGCGCACGCGCACAGCCACGTCTCCACCGGGCCGTCGGCCGACACCGCGAACCATGCCCCGAACCGCAGGTCGCAGTCGTCGAGCGAGGCATGCTCCGAGGACCGTCCGAGCACGTCGGGACGGTCCAGGCGAATGCGGTCCTCGCCTCGGACCGCCTCGCGAGTGGAGACCGTCTCGACCTTCGCGACCGCGTCCACGGCGTCTTTCATCAGCGCGATCAGGTCACCGGCCGGTGCGGACAGGTCCTCGGCGGTGGCGACCGCGAGCCGCACCGTGCAGACCCCGACCGCGTCCAACTGCACCGACAGGCGGCCGGGCCGCCCGGCGACGACCACGTCGCGGCCACTCAACTCGGTGTCGACGGGCACCGGCTCGACGGGCGCGGCGGCGGGCAGGCCCAGCTCCCGGCACAGTGGTTCCAGGCGGTACTTCGTCATCCACCGCACCCGCTCGACCCACACCTGTCGACCGCCGACCCGCAGTGACGGCGCCCGGCGGTGCACCCGCTGCCGCTTCTCCCACTCGGTACGCCAGAAGATCTCCCGCACGGTGTCGGGGTCCGGCAGGGGCGTCGCGCCCTCGATCCGCCCGACCAGCTCGGCTGCCTCGTCGGGGCGGACCCAGTCCCAGGTGTCGTCGAATTCGGGGCGCAGGACGCGGCCCCAGCCCGGGTCGTACACCCAGCTGCCCTGGCGGTGCAGCCAGAGCAGGCAGTGCTCGTAGCCGGGGTAGCGCGCGTCGGCGACGCTCCGGCCGCTGATCAGGACGGTCATCGGCGGGGCATCGCGGCGGCGGTCGGCCTCGGTCGCGTAGACGACGAGGTAGTGGAGTTCGGCGTTGTAGCCCTCCGGCGGCCGCCCGGGGTCGGGCGGGAGCGGGTCAGAAGGCCGGGCGGGCGGGGGCACGGCGTGGGGCCAGGGCGATGACGG
Source organism: Catellatospora tritici (assembly GCF_019083965.1). GTDB lineage: Bacteria > Actinomycetota > Actinomycetes > Mycobacteriales > Micromonosporaceae > Catellatospora > Catellatospora tritici. The sequence continues at coordinate 575,257 of NZ_JAHRCY010000002.1, read as the reverse complement.
TCGTGACCAGCAGGCCCACCACCACCGCGATCATCGCGCCGAGGTACGCGTCGGCCTGGTAGCTCAGCGAGCGGGACAGGCCCGGCCCGCCGATGCCGTACGCGATGGCGATCAGCAGCGGACCCGCCGCGCCCGACAGCGCGATCAGCGTGCGCGAGCGCCCGGCGCGCCGGGCCGCCAGCCCGCAGATCAGCGCCACGAGCACTGCCAGCACCGGAGCGGTGAACGAGGCGCGCGGGATCGGCTGCAGCGAGCTGATGTCGAGCACGCCCAGCCGGATCGGGTCGTAGTAGTCGCCCAGCGCGTCGCGGTTGCGCCCGAACTGGGCCGTGTCCAGGAACGACACCACCGCCAGCAGCCACATCCCGGCGGTGAACGCCCACAGGTTGGTGCTCAGCGGGCTGCGGGCGACCACGAACAGCGACAGCAGCAGCCCCGCGAGCACGCCCGCGCCGACCGCGAGCGCGGCGGTGAGCTGCGGGTCGAACGACGCGTGCAGCACGGCGTACCGCGCGGGCTGCAGCGTCAGCGGCAGTGAGACCGTGGCGGCGCCCAGGGCGGCGGTGCACGCCGCGAGCGCCCGGACGCCCGCACTGACGCGTCCGGTCTCCCGCTGCGCCATCCCGGCGGCGAAGGTGGCCCCGCCGACGGTCGCGCACAGCGCGAACCAGGCGATCCAGCTCAGCTGCAGGTTCCAGTCGTTGTCGGTGCCGGCCAGGAACTCGCGGTCCAGGCGCAGCGCGTTGAGGCCGTACACGACACCGAACTGTGCCGCCGCGACGAGGGCGGCCAGGCCGAATCCGGCCGCCAACTGCCGTACCCAGAAACGCATCACGCGGGGACCATACGTCGGGTCGGCCGGTCAGTCCACCGGGAGCCGGTAGCCTCTTTTGACCACCGTCTGTACGAACCCGGGGTCGCCCAGGCCCGCCCGCAGCCGCGCCACCGCCATCTCCACCGCGTGCTCGTCGGCGCCGCGTGGCAGCGCGGGCAGCAGCGAGGCGCGCGAACGCACCTTGCCCGGCATCGACGCGAGCGCCCGCAGCACCGCCATCGGCGCCGGGGCCAGCGGTTTCAGCTCGCCGTCGACCATCGCCGCGTGCCCGCGCAGGGTGAGCTCGTGGTCGGCCACCTGCAAGGTGACCGCACGCCGGGGCAGCTCGTCGGCGATGGCGCGGACCATCGCGCCGAGCCGGGCGCGGGCCGGGGCGATGACCGGGATGTTGTGTCGGATCAGCGGCGCCGCGGTCACCGGGCCGACGCAGGCGGCCACGACGTCGTGGCGCAGCGCCTCCAGCAGGGCGTCCGCCCCGGCGCCGGCCGCGGCGATGAGCGCGCCCGCGGCCGGGGCCGAGGTGAACGTGATGGCGTCCACGAGCCGGTTGGAGACCAGGTCGACCAGCCGGTGCAGCGGTGCCGAGTCCAGCGGGGGCGCCCAGCGGTACACGGGCACCTCGATGACCTCGGCCCCGGCGGCGCGCAGCGCGGCGCAGAACTCCGGCTGCTGGTCGCCGTGCAGCTGGACCGCGACGATCTGCCCGGCCACCCCGCGCTTGAGCAGGTGGGCCAGGCACTCGTCGCAGCTCTCGGAGTCCGGTGACCACTGGTCGTGCAGGCCCGCGGCGCGCACCGCGCCGCGAGCCTTGGGCCCGCGGGCGACGATGTACGCCCCGGCCAGCACCCCGCGCAGCGGGTCGGCCAGCCCCCAGCCTTCGGCGGCCTCCAACCAGCCCCGCATGCCGATGCCGGTGTTGGCCACCACCATGTCGGGCGGTGTGTCCAGGCAGCGCCGGGTCGCCTCGCGCAGCTGCGAGTCGTCGTGCAGCGGGACGATCCGCAGCGCCGGGGCGATGACCACCCGGGCGCCGCGGCGTTCCAGCAGCGCGGCCAACTCGTCGCGGCGCCGGTCGGCGGTGACGCCGACGGTGAACCCGGCCAGCTCGGTCATGACCCGTCCTCGTCCCCCGTGGTGGCCCCGGTATGTGAGGTACTCACGGTCGGTCCACCAGGACCTCGACCGTGCCGCCCTCGCACCGCACCGGGTACGTCGGCACGAGCACGCCCGGCAGGTCCAGGCACTCGCCGGTGCGCAGGTCGTAGACCTGCTTGTGCAGTGGTGAGGCGACCGTCGGGACTCCGCTGCGGTCACCGACGATGCCGCGCGACATCACCTGGGCGCCCGCGATCGGGTCGCGGTTGCCGAGGGCGAACAGTTCGCCGTCGTAGGTACGGAAGATCGCGACCTGCACCCCGTCGACGAGCGCGGCCACACCGCGCTCGGGCAGCAGCCGGTCGTATGAGCACACCGCGGTCCAGTACGCGGTCGCAGCTGTGATGGTCACCGGGCACCTCCGATGGTGACGGGCACCGGGCCCTGGCGCGTCGGGACCTTCTGCCCGCGCTCGACCTCGAACTTGATGTCGGGGTCAGGGGTCTCCGGTGCGTTGACGAACGAGACGAAACGGGCCAGCCGGTCCGGGTCGTCCAGGGTGGCCCGCCACTCGTCGGCGTATGCCGTGACGTGCTGGGCCATCTGCGCGTCGAGTTCGGCGCACAGCCCGAGCGAGTCGTCCACGATGACGTCGCGCAGGTGTTCGAGTCCACCGTCCATCGCTTCCAGCCACGCGGCGGTGCGCTGGAGCCGGTCGGCGGTGCGGATGTAGTACATGAGGAACCGGTCGATGTAGCGGACCAGGTCCTCGGTCGACAGGTCGGTGAGGAACAGGTCGGCGTGGCGCGGGCGGAAGCCGCCGTTGCCGGCGACGTACAGGTTCCAGCCGTTCTCGGTGGCGATGATGCCGAAGTCCTTGCTGCGGGCCTCGGCGCACTCGCGGGCGCAGCCGCTGACCGCGGACTTGAGCTTGTGCGGGGCGCGCAGGCCCCGGTAGCGCAGCTCCAGGTCGATGGCCAGGCCGACGGAGTCCTGCACGCCGTAGCGGCACCAGGTCTCGCCGACGCAGCTCTTCACGGTGCGCAGCGCCTTGCCGTACGCGTGGCCGGACTCGAATCCCGCGTCGACCAGCCGCTGCCAGATCACCGGCAGCTGCTCCACGCGGGCGCCGAACAGGTCGATCCGCTGCCCACCGGTGATCTTCGTGTAGAGGCCGAAGTCCCGCGCCACCTCGCCGATCACGATCAGTTTGTCCGGCGTGATCTCGCCCCCGGGGATGCGCGGCACCACCGAGTACGTCCCGTCGCGCTGGATGTTGGCCAGGAAGTGGTCGTTGGTGTCCTGCAGCGCCGCCTGCTCGCCGTCGAGGATGTAGCCGGGGTTGGTGGTGGCCAGGATCGAGGCGATCGCGGGCTTGCAGATGTCGCAGCCGCGCCCGGTGCCGTACTCGCCGACCAGCTCGGAGAAGGACGTGATCCGGCGCACCCGGATGATGTCGAACAGCTCCTGCCGCGAGTAGGTGAAGTGCTCGCACAGCGCCTTGCTCTGCGCCACCCCGCCCGCGGCCAGCAGCTGCTTGAGCAGCGGGATGCAGGAGCCGCAGCCGGTGCCCGCCTTGGTGCACGTCTTCAGGCCGGGCACGTCGGTGCAGCCGGTCGCGATCGCGTCGGTGATGTGGTCCTTGGTCACCGCGTGGCAGGAGCAGACCTGAGCGGTGCCGGGCAGGTCCATCTTGGCGGCACCGTCGCCCGCCGGGGCGAGCATCGCCAGCGGCGCGGCGGGTAGTGGCCCGCCGAGGCTGGCCCGCAGCGTCGGGTACGCACTGGCGTCGCCGACGAGGATGCCACCGAGCAGGGTCTTGGCGTCGTCGGTGAGCAGCAGCTTCGCGTAGACCCCGGTGACCTGGTCGGTCACCACCACGTCCAGGCCGGGCGCGAACGGGGCGCCGAAGCTGGCCACGTCGACCCCGAGCAGCTTGAGCTTGGTGGAGGTGTCCGGCAGCGCCATCTTCGACTCGCCGCCGGTGAGCCGGTCGGCGACCACCTCGGCCATCGCGTACCCGGGAGCGACCAGGCCGTAGCAGACGCCTTCGCCGCCTGCGACGCTCAGCGACGCGCACTCGCCGATGGCCCAGATCGCCGGGTCGGCGGTGGTGCAGGCGTCGTCGACCAGGAAGCCGCCGCGCGGGCCCTTGGCCAGCCCGGCCGCCTCGGCCAGCTCATCGCGCGGCCGGATGCCCGCGGCGATGACGACCACGTCCACGGCCAGCTCGCCGCCGTCGTTGAAGCGCATGGTGGTGACCCCGTCGGGGCCGCCCTCCAGCCCCGCGCAGCCGCGGGCGGTGTGCACGGTGACGCCGAGTGCCTCGATGTGGCGCCGCAGCACGGCGCCGCCGCCCTCGTCGACCTGCAGCGGCATCAGCCGGGGGGCGAACTCGACCACGTGGGTGGTCATGCCGAGCAGGCGGAGCGCGTTGGCGGCCTCCAGCCCGAGCAGACCGCCACCGAGCACGGCGCCGACCCGGCGGCCGTTCGCGGTGGCCCATTCCTTGAGCCGCTCCAGGTCCTCGATGGTGCGGTAGACGAAGACGCCGGGCAGGTCCGCCCCGGCGATCGGGGGGACGAAGGCGCGCGACCCGGTGGCCAGCACGAGCACGTCGTATGGCGTCTCGCCGGCCGGGGTCGACACGACGCGGCGGTCGCGGTCGATCGCGGTGACGGGCTGGCCCAGGCGCAGCTCGACCCCGCCGGGGGCGCCGCCCAGGTCCAGGTCGGCGGCGTCGTATGTGTCGAACCAGGCCGACAGGCGCACCCGGTCGTAGGCGGGGCGGTCCTCCTCGGCCAGGACCGTCACGGTCCAGCCGTCGGTGCCGCGGTCGGCGAAGGCTTCCAGGAATCGCTGCGCCACCATGCCGTGGCCCGCGACGACGAGATTTCTGCTCATGCAGACACCCCCACACTGTCTGAGGTGGACAGCCACGTCATCCAGCCGCCGACCGCATCCTTGCGTCCGGGGCAGCTGGTGGTGGCACGGGCAGCGCCGACGGCGCGGGCCCTCGATCGGGCCGGGAAGCGGCAGCGCATGGTGTCACCGGCTCGGATGCCGGGAGGCGGTGCAAACAGGGGTGGTCCGGTGCTCGACCGCCATCAGGCGGGTGCGACCGGCCGACGAGGGGATGGATGCGACGAGGAGCCGCGGCGCGCCTGCCCGGTCCGCCGGGGGGCAGGACATGGACCCGTCTTTGCTGGCGTCCACCCGCTCCCACGTGACGCCGACGAAGTCCGCCGCCCCACCAGCGGTGGCGCGCCGCAGCTCCTCGAAGACGGCGCGCGGTGCCGCGGGAAACCCGCGGAACCGCACGCCTCCGATGTCGGCGGTGCCGTCATCGGTGTGGCCGAGCCGGGAGGCCAGCTCGGCCGACACCGCCGGATCCGTCCCTACCCCCGGCGGTGGCTTGTGGTGGGTGCGGCGCTCGCGCGCTCCACCCTCCAATGTGGTCATTGTGCCATCTGCTGCAACCCATTGGGCCACAGGTCGGGCCACATCCACTATGGCGAGCGTCTCACCGTGTCGGAATCCTGACGCGGAAGGCCCGTCGGTGGCTCGGTCCGGGTCGGTCCCCGGCGTGGCGCACGGCCCGGCCGCCGCCACTGCTGTGGCGGTCGATGCGGACGGGGCGGGTGCGGCCATGTGCGAAATACTGAGGTCTGGGAGTTTCACTCCCGGGTCCCTTATGTTTCGAACCTGCTAAGACCAACGCACGACGTACCGGTCGACCCTGTTGGTGGCCGCTGGGCTTCTCGTACCCGGCATCCGACTCGAATCTTGCTCTTTGCGGGTGATCCGGACGGGCGACCCTCGATCGATGGACGGGCAGGTCCGGCCGGGTGAGCAGGCGCGGATGGCCGGTCGGTGGATTACCCCATGGAGGTGCTAACGGTTACGATGAAGTCACACTGCGTAAAAGTGCTCAGAAGTAGGCATTCTCACTCACCTTCGTGGCACGAAGAACGGGATGACTGATGGTCACACCGGGCGTAATCTAAGCGGCATGACTGCCAAAGTAACCCTGTCCTTCGCGGACGAGACGATTGAGGAAGCGCGCCGATACGCAGAGCGCGACGGATTGTCACTGTCGGCCTGGATGGATCAGGCCGCCCGGGAGAAAGCCCTCCGGGAGCTGTTCACCGCCCACGCGGACGTGGTCCGCCGGGCCGGGACAGACCGCTTGGAGAAGAACGCGCTGGACGACGAGCGCGAAGTGGAGCTGGTACGCCTGGAATTGTCAGGACGGGGGCGGCGTGCTGCGTAGAGGCGAGATCTGGCGCATCGACGGAGCCCGGGAGCGGCTCGGGCTGGTGATCAGCTCGGATGTGTACAACAGCACCGACGTGCCCATCGTGATCGTGGCCGAGGTGGTCGAGGAAGAGGAACTCCGCGACTCCCCGCTGGCCGTGCCGATGGGCGAACTGGTCATCATGCCCGACCGGGTTTCGTCACCGATGAAGAAGTGGTTCACGGACATGGTCGATGTCGCCGACACCGACACCATGCGCAGGGTCGGTCGAGCACTGCGCATCATCCAGGACCTCTAGCACTCCTCGGTGTCGCCGCAAGCCTCCGCTTCCTTTGGGCAGGCCTCCCGCATCATCGTGTGCAGCGGCGTGAACAGCTCGGTCAACGTGGCGAGCTGTGCCGGCGAGAGCCGGTCGATGAAGATCGCCCGGACCAGCGCCACATGATGCGGGGCCACCCTCTGGATGGTCTCCCAGCCCTGCTCGGTGAGCACGGCGAACTGGCCGCGCCGGTCGTCGGCGCAGCTCTCCCGGCGGACCAGCCCCGCCCGCTCCATGCGGGTGATCTGGTGCGACAGCCGGCTCTTCTCCAGCAGCATCGCCTGGGACAGCTCGGACATGCGCATCCGCCGCTCCGGCGCCTCGGACAGGCTCACCAGCACGCCGTAGTCGGTGCCGGAGAGGCCGTGCTGCGCCATCCCGCGCTCCAGCTCCGCCGTCACCAGCTTCGAGGTGAAGATGAAGCTGCGCCAGGCGGCTTGTTCGGGCTCGGTCAGCCAGTTGGCGTTCGTCGTCGGGGTAGCGGTCGTCGCCATGTATTCCACCCTAGAGGGGTGAGGGCCTTACCCTCACCCCTCGTCCGTTCGGATCAGGCCGTCGTTACGACATCGTCGTAGTCCAGCCGCGGGTTGCGGTCGAACCACGCGTTCTCGCCCGGCTTGCCGATGTTGACCACGGCCAGCACCTTGTGCGCGCCGTCGGGGAAGAAGTCCTTGTTGATGCCCTCGGCGTCGTAGCCGGTCATCGGGCCCGCGGCCAGGCCGGCCGCGCGTACGCCCAGGATGAAGTAGCCGACCTGCAGCGCCCCGTTGAAGCGGGCGACCTCGGCGCGGACGGCGTCGTCACCGGTGAACCAGTCGCGCACGTTCGGCACGTGCGGGAAGGTGCGGTGGAACTCGTCGTGGAAGTCGGTGTCGGCGGCGAGGATCGCCGTCAGCGGGGCGGTCGAGGTCTTGGCCTTGTTGCCGTCACCCATCCGCTCCACCAGGCGGGCGCGGCCCTCCGCCGAGCGGACCAGCACGACCCGCAGCGGCTGCATGTTCAGCGAGGTGGGGGCGTACTTGACCAGGTCATAGATGGCGCGCACCTGCTCGTCGGTCACCGGCTCGTCGGTGAACGAGTTGGCGGTGCGGGCGCTGCGGAACAGCAGATCCTGGGCCTGCTGGTCGAGAACGAGCGACATCTGTATTTCCTCCGAAGTCGGTCTGTGGGCCATGTGCAGCCACTGTTGCCAACTTTGGTGAAGATTCAACTATTCCGCAAGCTCCAGCGGTGTGGCCATCGCCACTGTTGGTATACCGCAGCGTCACCGACCGCCGGGAGGAGGGGCGGTCGGTGACGCGGGTGCGGCGGGTTCGTCAGATGCCGGCGTGGGCCAGGCTCGGGGCCTGTGTGGCCAGCACCCGCTTGCGCAGGTAGCACCACCAGGTGACGGCCAGGCAGACGCCGTACATCACGGCGAACCAGGTGAAGGCGGTGCTGATGCCGCCGGTCGACTTGATCGAGTCACTGATGGCCCGGGGCAGGTAGAAACCGCCCAGCGCGCCGATCGCCCCCGCGATGCCCAGGGTCGCCGCCGACTCCCGCTTCGCGGTGGTCAGGTCGGGCGAGGTCGCCGCGAAGATCGCCGGAATCATCCGGTAGGTCGACCCGTTGCCCGCGCCGGCCGCGGCGAACAGGAACAGGAACGAGGTCAGGAACAGCGCCATGTTGTGCGCCGAGACCGAGGCGACCACGCCGTACGAGCCGAGGCCCATCAGGATGTAGCAGGTGGCGGTGACCCGGGCCCCGCCGACGCGGTCGGACAGCCAGCCGCCCAGCGGCCGGGTCAGCGAACCCACCAGCGGTCCGGCGAAGGCGAGCGTGACGGTGGCCGCACCCACGTGCGCCACCGGCGCCTCCGGGAACTGCAGCTTGAGCACCAGCGGGAAGGCCGCCGAGTAGCCGAGGAACGAGCCGAAGGTGCCGATGTACAGGAACGACATGATCCAGGTGTGCGCCCGCTTGACCGTGGCGAACTGGGCCTTCAGCGGCGAGCGGGCCACGTCGAGGTTGTTCATGAACAGCCGGGCGCAGATCGCGGCGGCCAGCACCAGCGGGACCCACATCAGGCCGCCGTACACCAGCCCGGCCGACAGCACGATCGGGACGAGCAACTGCATGGTGCTGATGCCGATGTTGCCGCCCGCGGCGTTGAGGCCCAGCGCCACGCCCTTCTCCTTCTCGGGGAAGAAGAAGGAGATGTTCGTCATGGAGGAGGCGAAGTTGCCGCCGCCCAGACCGGCGGTCGCCGCCAGCAGCAGCACCACCCAGTACGCGGGCTTGGCGGCCACCGCGAAGATCATCCCGGCCAGCGGGATCAGCAGCAGCACCGCGCTGATCGAGGTCCAGGTGCGGCCGCCGAACCGGGTCACCGCGAAGGTGTACGGCAGCCGCATCAGCGCGCCGATCAGGTTCGGTAATGCCACCAGCCAGAACTTCTGGTCCACCGTGTAGGGGAACTGGGCGGCGGGCAGTGCCACCACCACGACGCTCCAGAGGGTCCACACGGAGAAACCGAGGTGCTCGGCGAAGATCGAGAAGACCAGGTTGCGGCGCGCGACCCTGCGGCCGGTGGACGCCCAGAACTCGGGGTTCTCGGGGTCCCAGTGACTGAGTGCGGCGGCGCGGGCCGGAGCGGGCGCCGGGGCAAGGGCGGTCATGGCGACGAAGTTACGTACGTGTGATTGCCATGTTGTTCCGGTGTTCATACCCCGGATGTGAACCCTGCCGCACCTTGGCGGGTCGGCTGCTGTGAAGAAGGGCCGCGAAACCGGACATCAGGACCGGTAACACAGCAGGGTCGGCCCGTTTTGACCGGCCCCAGGGGCAGCGGGTATCGTTAGCGGCTGTTGTGCGAGAGGTGGCGCCGAGCCGGTATCCCTGATGCTCAGGTAGGCTTGTCGTTCGCGCGCCGACCCGTTCGTGGTCGGCCGGAATCGCAGAATCCGTTGGTCGTGGGCAGTTTCGCCCGCGATCACACAGACCTACGACGAGACAAGGTAGACCTGTGCGTACGTACAGCCCGAAGCCGGGTGAGATCGAGCGTCAGTGGCACGTTATCGACGCTTCTGACGTCGTGCTGGGCCGGCTCGCCACCCACACCGCCAACCTCCTGCGCGGTAAGCACAAGCCGACTTTCGCGCCGCACGTCGACACCGGCGACTTTGTGATCATCATCAACGCCGGCAAGGTGGCGCTGACCGGTAACAAGCGCGCGACCAAGATTGCTTACCGGCACTCCGGTTACCCGGGTGGTCTGAAGCAGATCGGCTACGAGGAGCTGCTGACCAAGCGCCCCGAGAAGGCGATCGAGCTGGCCGTGAAGGGCATGATCCCCCACAACAAGCTGGGCCGTCAGATTCTGTCGAAGCTGAAGGTCTACGCTGGCGCGGAGCACCCGCACGCGGCGCAGCAGCCCGTGCCGTTCGAGATCAAGCAGATCGCGCAGTGAGCGCGGACGAAGGAATCACCATGACCGACACTTCTGTGCCGACCCAGGCCGATGTCGAGGCCGAGGCCTCGGTCGTCGTCGCCGCGAAGGTCCAGGCCACCCCGAAGTTCAAGGGTGACCGGCCGATCCAGACCGTGGGCCGCCGCAAGGAGGCCATCGTCCGGGTGCGTCTGATCCCCGGCACCGGCAAGATCACTTGCAACGGCCGTGAGCTGGACAAGTACTTCCCCAGCAAGGTGGCGCAGCAGTCGGTGCGCGAGCCGCTGGTGACCGCCGAGAAGAACGAGAACCTCGACGTGGTCGCCAACCTGCGTGGTGGCGGCATCACCGGCCAGGCCGGCGCGCTTCGCCTGGCCATCGCTCGGGCGCTGTGCGAGCTCGACCTCGACGACCGCCCGGCGCTGAAGAAGGCCGGCTTCCTGACCCGTGACGCTCGGGTCAAGGAGAGCAAGAAGTACGGTCTCAAGAAGGCCCGTAAGGCCCCGCAGTACTCCAAGCGTTGATCTCTCTTCGCTGAACGGCCGGGCACGCTGCTGCACACAGCTGGCGTGCCCGGCCGTTCGCTTTCCCCAGCGGTGCCCCTTTTGACCCGGCCAGCCGCCGGTCCAGGGCCACGAGCCGGTCCACCTCACCTTTCGCTCACCTTTCGCCTTTCGCACCCCGTCAGAAAGGGCACCCCGATGGCACGCCTCTTCGGCACCGACGGCGTACGCGGTCTCGCCAACGCTGACCTCAGCCCCGAACTCGCCCTGTCGCTCGCGGTCGCCGCGGCGCACACCCTGGCCGACCTGGCCGATCCGGACCGGACGCAGCCGCCGCTGGTGGTGGTCGGCCGGGACCCGCGGGCCAGTGGCGAGATGCTGGAGGCGGCGGTGGTCGCGGGCCTGGCCAGCGCCGGTGCCAACGTGGTCCGGGTGGGTGTGCTGCCCACGCCCGGGGTGGCCTACCTGACCGCCGAGGTGCGGGCGGACTTCGGCGTGATGATCTCCGCCAGCCACAACCCGATGCCCGACAACGGCATCAAGTTCTTCGCCGCGGGCGGGCACAAGCTCACCGACGAGCAGGAGGACGCGATCGAGGCGGCGCTGGGCGAGCGCTGGACGCGCCCCACCGGCGCGGCCGTCGGCCGGGTGCACGACCTGCTCGACGGTGCCGACCACTACACGGCGCACCTGGTCGCCGCGACCGAGCACTCACTGTCGGGCCTGACCGTCGTGGTGGACTGCGCGCAGGGCGCGGCCAGCGACGTCGCGCCCGAGGCGTTCCGGCAGGCCGGTGCCGACGTGATCGCCATCAACGCGGAGCCGGACGGGCTCAACATCAACGAGGAGTGCGGCGCCACCCACCTCGCCCCGCTGCGGGCGGCCGTGGTCGAGCACGGCGCCGACCTGGGTGTCGCCCTCGACGGCGACGCCGACCGGTGCCTGGCCGTGGACGCGAACGGCGCCGAGGTCGACGGCGACCAGATCATGGCGATCCTGGCCCTGGCGATGCGCGACGCGGGCACCCTGGTCGACGACACGCTGGTCGCGACGGTCATGAGCAACCTCGGTCTGCGCATCGCCATGCGCGAGCAGGGCATCACCCTGGTCGAGGCCAAGGTCGGCGACCGGTACGTGCTGGAGGAACTGCGCAGCGGCGGCTTCAACCTCGGCGGCGAGCAGAGCGGCCACGTGGTCTTCACCGACCACGCCACCACCGGCGACGGGGTGCTGACCGGCCTGCGGCTGATGGCGCGGATGGCGCAGAGCGGCACCTCGCTGGCCGGGCTGGCCGCGGTGGTGACCAAGCTGCCGCAGGTGCTGATCAATGTGCGGGTCGCCGACAAGGCGGTCGCGAAGGCGCCGGAGATCCTGGCCGCGGTGGCGGCGGCCGAGGCGCAGCTGGCCGGGGCGGGCCGGGTGCTGCTGCGGCCCTCGGGCACGGAGCCGCTGGTCCGGGTCATGGTCGAGGCGGCCAGCGAGGACACCGCGCAGAAGATCGCCGAGGGGATCGCCGCCGACGTGCGCGCCGCCAGCCCGCTGGCGGACTGACCCCCCATGTACGCCGCCAGCCCGCTGGCGGACTGACCCCCCATGCACGCCGCCAGCCTGCTGGCGGACCACCCGCGTGACGTGAGAGCGGCGTGCCCCGAAGCCCGGGGCACGCCGCTTCGTCGTATGTGCGGTCTCAGCTCATGAAGATCGCGGTGCAGACGACCGTGACGTCGGAGCCGGTGTTCCGCTTCTTCTCGGTGCCGTCGATCGAGATCGTGCAGGTGTCGAGCTTGGTGTCGGCACCGCGGCCGAACGCCATCACCGACACGGCGAAGGTGTCCTGGTCGACCACGACCGTCTTGGACCAGGGCAGGGTCACCGTCTCGCTCTCCGGGCTGCCGGTGCCGGCGTTCCAGGTGATCAGGGCCTCGCCGCTGCCCTCGACCGTGTAGTGGATCGAGTGCGAGTCGCCCGGCGTGCCGGTCTCGACGCCGAGGCTGGGCAGGCTGTCGACGATCTCCTGCGCCTTGTCGCTGGCCTTGTTGTAGAGGATCCAGCCACCGATGCCGCAGGCCGCGCAGAGCAGCAGTACGACACCGACGATGATGCCGATGATCATGCCCGCGTTGCTCTTCTTCGCCGGCTGCTGGATCGGCGAGATGGGCGCGCCGTACTGCCCGTACTGCGGGGGCTGCTGGGGCTGCGCCTGGTTGGGGTCGTACGGAGGGGGGTAACTCATGGGCGGATGGTAGACCGAGGCCCGCGAGGGTGCGGACCTCGTGCCTACTACCCGTCACACTTCGAGATCGCGGATGCAGGTGACCGTGCCCTTGGCGGTCTCCCGCGCGACCTCCTTGTCGTCGACCAGGATCACGCAGGTGAGCTGCTGGCCGGTCACCGTGGCGGAGACCGAGGTGCGCAGGTACAGGCCGTAGCTGGTCCAGCGGTTGGTCCAGGGCAGCGCCGAGACCGTGGTGTTGTAGCCCGCCACGGTCTGGAAATTGATCTTCGCGTTCCCCTTGCCGGTGATGCGGTACTCGACCACGTGCGCCCGGCCGGAGGACGGCGACGGTTCGGGCGTGGGCTCGTCCCAGTACTCGTCGTCGTCCCAGTAGCTGCCGTCGGGATCGTACGTCGAGGAGTTGGCGCGGTCGGCCGCTTCGGACAGCTTGTTGGCCACATACACGCCGCCGATGGCGCACAGGCACACCACGAGCAGCACCACACCCACGATGATGCCGACGACCAGGCCGGTATTGCGCTTCTTCGGCGCGGGTGGGGCCGCTGGTGCGAAGGTCGGAACAGGGGCGTACGGCCCCGGCGCGGGCTGGGCCTGGTACGGCGAGGGCATGGGGGCTCCGGGTGGGGCCCAGGCGCCCGGTGTGGCGGCGGGACCGCCGGGCGGGGCCCAGCCGCCCGTGGCCGGGGTCGACGGGGGCTGCCACGCGGGCGGCGCCTGTGGCGGCTGCCACGGGTTCGCCGGTGGATTCACCGGGGGCGGGGAGGTGGGATCGGACGGGGTGGAGGGGTCGGTCACGCGGAGAGGATACCGGCCCGGGACCAGCGGTTGCTATCCGTGATCAATCATCACGTGTGCGTGAATGACTCGACTTCGAGCATGCAATATGAGCGAAACTCCGCTAGGGTGGCGGTCATGTGCGGGATCGTGGGATACGTAGGAACTCAGTCGGCCCTGGGCGTCGTCGTCGACGGCCTGCGGCGCCTGGAATACCGGGGCTATGACTCGGCCGGGGTGGCCGTGCTCGCCGACGGTCGGCTGTTGCTGGCCAAGAAGGCCGGCAAGCTGTCGAATCTGGAGAAGGCGCTGGCCGAGTCGGCCGAGGCGGAGCTGCGGTCCGGGCTGGCCGGCATCGGGCACACCCGCTGGGCCACCCACGGCGGCCCGACCGACCGTAACGCGCACCCGCACCTGTCGGCAGACGGCCGCATCGCCGTGATCCACAACGGCATCATCGAGAACTTCGCCCGCCTACGCGCGCAGCTGCAGGCCGAGGGCGTCGAGTTCGCCAGCGACACCGACACCGAGTGCGTGTCCCACCTGCTCGCCGCCGAGCTGGCCGGGGTGCCGGGCAGTCCGGCCGCGCTGGCCGAGGCGATGCGCAAGGTGTGCGGGAAGCTGGAGGGCGCGTTCACGCTGCTCGCCGTCGACGCGCAGGCGCCCGGCGCCGTGGTCGGCGCGCGCCGCAACTCCCCGCTCGTGGTCGGCCGCGGCGTCGGCGAGAACTTCCTGGCCAGCGACGTGAGCGCGTTCATCGAGCACACCCGCGAGGCGGTCGAGCTGGGCCAGGACCAGGTCGTCCTGATCACCGCCGACGCCATCGAGATCACCGACTTCGACGGCAACCCGGCCCAGGGCCGCGACTACCACGTGGACTGGGACGCGCGGGCGGCGGAGAAGGGCGGCTACGACTGGTTCATGCTCAAGGAGATCGCCGAGCAGCCGCAGGTGGTCGCCGACACGCTGCGCGGGCGCATCGGCGAGACCGGCGAGATCATGCTCGACGAGGTGCGCCTGACCGACCAGGACCTGCGCGACGTCGACAAGATCTTCATCGTCGCCTGCGGCACCGCGTACCACGCGGGGCTGGTCGCCAAGTACGCCATCGAGCACTGGACGCGCATCCCGTGCGAGGTCGAGCTGGCCAGTGAGTTCCGCTACCGCGACCCGGTGCTCGACCGGTCCACCCTGGTCGTGGCGATCTCGCAGTCCGGCGAGACCATGGACACGCTGATGGCGCTGCGCCACGCCAAGGAGCAGAAGGCGCGCGTGCTGGCCATCTGCAACACCAACGGCTCGACCATCCCGCGCGAGTCCGACGCGGTGCTCTACACCCACGGCGGCCCCGAGATCGCGGTGGCCTCGACCAAGGCGTTCCTCACCCAGCTCGCCGCCTGCTTCCTGGTCGGCCTGCACCTGGCCCAGGTGCGCGGCGTCAAGTACGCCGACGAGGTCGCCGCGGTGGTGGCGCAGCTGCAGGAGATGCCCGACAAGATCGAGAAGGTGCTCGGCACCATGGACCCCGTCCGCGAGCTGGCCCGCGAGCTGGCCACCGCCTCGACGGTGCTGTTCATCGGCCGCCACGTCGGCTACCCGGTGGCGCTGGAGGGCGCGCTCAAGCTCAAGGAGCTGGCGTACATGCACGCCGAGGGCTTCGCGGCGGGCGAGCTCAAGCACGGTCCGATCGCGCTGATCGACCACGGCACCCCGGTCGTGTGCGTGGTTCCCTCGCCCGCCGGTCGCGGGGTGCTGCACGACAAGATCGTCAGCAACATCCAGGAGGTGCGCGCCCGCGGCGCCCGCACCATCGTGATCGCCGAGGAGGGCGACGAGGCCGTCGTCCCGTACGCCGATCTGCTGGTGCGGGTGCCGCGCACGCCCACGCTGCTGGCCCCGTTCGTGACCACGGTGCCGCTGCAGGTGCTCGCCGCCGAGATCGCCGCCTCGCGCGGCCACGACGTCGACCAGCCGCGCAACCTGGCCAAGTCCGTCACGGTGGAGTAGTGCCCGTCCCGGTCACGATGTGCGCCATCGTCTCCAGCGCCGGGCTGGCCGAGTCGAAGTAGCCGGAGTGGGCCGCGAGCGGATCGCGGCCCACTCCGGCGTCGAACACCTGACCGCCGAACTGTGCCGACGACGGGTCCACCCCGTGCCACAGGTCGGCATTGCCGCGGAACACCGCGTCGGTGGCCGCCCCCACGGCGATCAACGCCGGACCGCCGACCGCGTCCAGGGCCACCTCGCCCTTGGAACTCGCCGCCAGGATCACGTCGTTGCGGGCGGTGGCCGCCCACACGTGTGTCGGATCGCGCAGCTCGGCCGCGCTGTCCACGCCCATCCCCGGGCTGCCCAGGGCCACGATCTCGTCGGCGGCGAGAGCGCCGTCGCGGTCGGCCAGGCCCAGCGCGAGCGTGCCGTACGAGTGCCCGATCACCGTCTGGTGCGCCGGCTCGCCCTCGTGCGTGCCGACCAGCCCGTCCTGGAACGAGGCCAGGTCGGGGGCGGCCGCCCGAGCCGACGTCTCCAGCAGCGCGTCCACCCCGTCCGGCGGGTCGTAACCCAGCCACATGATCACCGAGGTGCTCTGCTCCGGGGCGGTGACCACGGCGCGCAGTCGTAGCGCAGCGGCCCGGTTCAGCTCACTCTCGACCGAGTCGATCGTCGCCCCGCTGCCCGGCACGTACGTCGCCACATGGTCGGCGACGTCGGGGTCGCCAAAGGCCACCACCGCCCGGCCGTCCCCGCTCGCGTCGAGGTTGAGCAGGTAGGCACGCGGCTCCTGCTGGTCCAGCCGCGCGGCCAGGCCCGCCAACGTCCGCACCCGGGTGTCGGTGCCGTCCGGCGGATGCGGCGCGTCCAGCACCGCCCGCAGCCGGTCCAGCTCGGCGTCCAGCCGCAGTCGGTTGGCCCGGTCCCGGGCCGCCACCGGCACCCCGTCGAGGCCGCCGATCAGGTCGGGCTGGGTCACCAGCAGCCAGCCGCGCTGCGCCGGGGTCAGCCCGGCCCACCAGGTCGCCACCGGCAGGATCCCGCTCGGCGGCGGCGGGGCCGGGCTGGTCGCCCAGCCGTCGCGAGCACCGACCGCCAGCGCGGTCAGCCGCTGCGCCGTGTCCTCGTCACTGGCCCGCACCCGGCGCAGGATCTCCGCGAGCTGAACCGCCACCCACTTCGCGAACGCGACCTCGCCCGGGTCGGGTTTGACGCTCACCACGTCCAGGCTCACCTCACCCTCGAGGGAGACCCGCACCGGGGTGCCGCGCAGGGAGGCCAGCAGCACCCGTACCCGCTGCTGGAGGGCGCGCACCAGCTCCGCGTGCCGGCACAGCAGCTGGTCCACCTCCAGCAGCACCCCAGGCACCGTCACCAGCCCGGCGCCGATGGTGCGGCAGGCGGCCTCGGCCGCCGGCGCCGCGATCCCGCCCGTCCACGCCTGGCCCAACCGGGCCACCTGCGCGGACAGCTCGTCGGCGTGATCGTCGATGCGATGGCTCAGCCGCCGCCACGAGGCGGCACTGCGTGTCCACAGGTCCAGGTCAGCCGCGAGCAGCTGCGCGTAGGTCACGTTCATCGCGCCGCCCCGATCCGCGCCCCGCCCGCCGCCGCCACGTTCCGGGCCGCCCGCTCGTCCTGGCCGGTGTATTCGGCGCCGGCGGTGCGCAGCCGCCGCGCGTAGCCGTCGAGGGCGGTGCTCAGCCCGCAGAGATGGGTGTGGACCTCGTGCATCAGCCTGACCTGGGCAGACCTGACCGCCCAGCCGTCGGGAGAGGCGGCGAGGTCGGCGGTGCGGGACACGTCGCCGGACAGGGCGCCCGCCAGCTCGGCCAGGTGACCGGCGATGCGGACCAACTCGTGGGGGTCGACGCGGACCGGTTGCGGCGCGTACCCGTCATCGAACTCGACATCCATGGCGGCGATGCTGCCGCCCTCACCTGACCTGCGGATAGACCTGTGGATAACCGGACCCCCAGTTACCCACAGACTTATCCACAACCCTTGCCGCGAGGTCGGGTGCCTGTTAAACGCGCCGCACCACCACCCGCGTCAGTCGAAATCCGGTCACCCGGCGTGGACCAGCCGACCCGCCACCCAGGTGCGCAGCGCCCGGGTCGCGCCGATCTCCGTCACCGGCCCGGCGAACGGGTCTCGGTCCAGCAGGGCCAGGTCGGCCAGCCGCCCGACCGCGATCACCCCCGTCTCGTCCAGATGGTTCACGTACGCCGACCCCGCCGTGTACGCCCGCACCGCCGTCTCCAGGTCGATCCCCTGCTCCGGCCCCAACGGCGGCGCGTCGACCCGGTACGGGACCCGGTTCACCGCGACGTGGATGGCCTGGAACGGGTCCGGGTCCGACACCGGCCAGTCGCTGCCCGCCGCCAGTCGCCCCCCGGTACGCCACACGTCGCCGAACGGGTACTGCCAGGTCGCGCGCGGCTGGCCCAGGAACGGGATGGTCAGCTCATCCATCGCGGGCTCGTGCGCGGCCCACAGCGCCTGCATCGTGACCGTGACCCCGAGCCGCCCGAACCGGGGCACGTCGTCGGGGTGCACCACCTGCACGTGCGCCACGTGATGGCGCAGTCGCGACCCGGCCACCGGCTCGACCGCGTCCAGGATCTCGCGGGCGGCCCGGTCGCCGATGGCGTGGAAGTGCACCTGGAAGCCGTCGCGGTCGAGCAGGGTGACGATCTCGCGCAGGTGGTCGGGGTCGACCCGGGAGATGCCGCGGCGGTCGGTGGCGCAGCCGCAGCCGTCCAGGTACGGGTCGAGCATGGCGGCGGTGAAGTTCTCCGCCACGCCGTCCTGCATGATCTTCACGGTCTCGGTGCGGAACCGCGCCCCGCCGCCGCGCGCCAGCTCGCGACGTTCTCGCAGGTCGTCGAGCTGTTCCAGGCCGCGCGACGGCTCCCACCACAGCGCGCCGCGCACCCGCGCGGTGAGCAGGCCCTCGCGGTCGGCGGCCAGGTACGCCTCGAAGCAGTCCGGCCAGCCGCCGTAGTCGCCGACGATCGCGTCCTGCCACGCCGTCACGCCGAGGGAGTGCAGCCGGGACTGGGCCAGCAGCAGCGCCCGGCGGATCTCGGCCGCGTCGGGGCGCGGGGCGACCGAACTGACCAGCTCCATCGCGCTCTCGTGCAGTACCCCGGTGGGTTCGCCGTCGGCGTCGCGCTCGATCCGGCCGCCCTCGGGGTCGGGGGTGTGCCGGTCGATGCCGGCCAGTTCCAGCGCCCGCGAGTTGCACCAGGCGCTGTGCGCGTCGCGTACGGCCAGGAAGACGGGGCGGTCCGCGACGATGGCGTCGAGGTCCTGGCGGCACGGCTGGTGCCCGCCGAACACGTCGTACGACCAGCCCGCACCCATGATCCATGGCCCGTCGGTGCGCGCCGCGTACGCTGCCACCGCCGCCAGGTAACCGGCCCGGTCGTGCAGTTCGGTCAGCTCGCAGCGCAGCAGATTCAGCCCGGCGAACACCGGATGCGCGTGCGCGTCCTGCAGGCCGGGCAGCAGCAGCCCGCCACCCAGATCCACCACCTCGGTGCCGCGCCCGGCCAGCGCCCCGACCTGCTCGTCGGAGCCGATCGCGGCGATCCTGCCGTCCGCCACGGCCACGGCCGTCGCCTCGCCGTTGCCGTACACGATGCCGCCACGCAGTACCAGATCCACACCTCAGACCTTAAGGTCAGTTCGTGATTGTCTCGGTGGGCAACGACGTGGTCCTGGTCGAACGCTTCGCGCAGGCGCTGAGGCGCACCCCGATGCTGACGGAGCGCCTGTTCACGGAAGCCGAGCGGACCACGCGCTCGGGGAACCCGCGCTCGCCGGAGTCGCTGGCGGCCCGGTTCGCGGCCAAGGAGGCCGTGGCCAAGGCGCTCGGCGCGCCCGCGGGCATGCAGTGGCACGACTGCGAGGTGGTCGTCGACCCCGACGGGCGGCCCTGGCTGACCGTCACCGGCACGGTCGCCGCCGTCGCCGCCGAGCGCGGCGTCGAACGCTGGCACCTGTCGCTGTCGCACGACGGCGGCATCGCCTCGGCGTTCGTCATCGCGGAGGCGGGGCTGTGAGGGCGGCGTACCGGGTCGCCCAGGTCAGGGCGGCCGAGCAGGCGCTGATCCCGACGCTGCCACCGGACACGCTGATGCTGCGGGCCGCGGCCGGGCTCGCGCGCCGCTGCCAGGTCACCCTGCGCGATCAGCGCGGGGTGTACGGCTCCCGCGTGCTGCTGTTGGTCGGCCCCGGCGACAACGGCGGCGACGCCCTGCACGCGGGCGCGATGCTGGCCCGCCTCGGCGTGTCCGTCAGTGCCCTGCTGGCCGATCCGGCCCGAGCGCACGCGGGCGGGCTGGCCGCGCTGCGTGCCGCGGGCGGACGCACCGTCACCGACTGGCCCGCCCGAACCGACCTGATCGTCGACGGGCTGCTCGGCATCGGCGCCACCGGTGCCCTGCGCGGCAGCGCGCTGACGCTGGCCGAGCGCCTGGCCGTGCTCGACCCCCGACCGCCCGTCATCGCCGTCGACATCCCGTCCGGCGTCGACGTGAACACCGGCGACGTGCCCGGCACCGCCGTACGCGCCGACGTGACCGTCGCGTTCGGCTGCCTGAAGCCCGCCCATGTGGTCGGACCCGCCGTCGGCTACACCGGGCAGGTCGAGGTGGTCGACATCGGGCTGCGGCCGTGGCTGCACGGCGACCCGGCGCTGCGGGTGGCCGAAGCCGCCGACATCGCCGCCTGGTGGCCGCGCGCCGAGGCCGGGTCCGACAAGTACACCCGGGGGGTCGTCGGCGTCGCGACCGGCTCACCCGGCTACCCCGGCGCCGCGCTGCTGTCCGTCTCCGGCGCGCTCGCCGGGCCGACCGGCCTGGTCCGGTACGCCGGAGCCGCGCAGGGGATCGTCGTACCGGCGCATCCGAGCGTGATCGGCGCGCCCCGCGTCGCCGACGCGGGCCGGGTCCAGGCCTGGGCCTGCGGCTGCGGTCTCGGCACCGACGAACGAGCCGCCGGTGAGCTGCGCTCCGTGCTCGCCGCGCCCGTGCCCGCCGTGCTCGACGCCGATGCGATCACCCTGCTGGTCGACGGCACCATGTCCGGTGAGCTGCGGCGACGCGACGCGCCGACCGTGCTCACCCCGCACGACCGGGAGTACGCCCGGCTGGCCGGGGAGGACCCCGGCCCCGACCGCGTCGCGGCCGCGCAGAAGCTCGCCACCTGGACCCGGGCGGTGGTGCTGCTCAAGGGCGACCGCACCGTGGTCGCCGGGCCGTCCGGGGAGGCGTGGGTGAACCCGACCGGCAGCCCCGCGCTGGCCACCGGCGGCACCGGGGACGTGCTGGCGGGGCTGCTCGGCTCGCTGCTGGCCGCCGGGCTGCCGCCGATCCGGGCGGCGGTCGCGGCCGCGTACGTCCACGGCCTGGCCGGTCGCGAAGCGGCCCGCTCCGGCCCCGTCACCTCCTCCGACGTGGCCGCCGCCCTCCGCCCCACCCTCGCCGCCCTCCTTCCGTAACCCGCGCCCGCCGCCCGCGCGCCCCGCCCGCGCGCCCCGCGCCGCGCCGCGCCGCGCCGCGGAGATCACTACAGTTTCGGGGAAAGTGCACGAATTCTGCCCAAGATTCCTGCACTTTCCCCGAAACTGCAGCGGAGTTATCCACAGGGGTGGATGGCGGGACGGTGGAGGCGGGAGGGTACGGGGTGTGTCGCGTACTCCGAGGCGCCCGCAGGAACTGGTCGGGCACATCTTCTCCGCCGCCGAAGTGATCTCCTCCGGCATCCTCACCAAGGGCGAACTGCGCAGCAAGGCGTGGCGCCCCCTGTTCCGGGGGGTCTACGCCGACGCCCGAGCCACCCTCTCGCATGAGGCCCGCTGCGAAGCGGCGGCGAAATGGCTGCTCCCGCCACAGGCGGTGATCGCGGGACGCTCCGCCGTCGCGATCCACGGCGGACCGGCACCCGGCGACGGTGACCCGATCGACGTGCTCATCCCGCCCGGCCACCGCTTCGGCCCGGTGCACGGCATCCGCGTACACGCCTCGGAGATCGCCGGCGGCGAGGTGATCGAGCTCCCGCGGCTCACCGTCACCTCCCCATTGCGCAGCTGCTGGGATCTGGCCCAGTGGTACGACTTGGTCGAGGCCGTGGTCCAGGTCGACGCGCTGCTCGGCCTGGGCGCGGTCAAAGCCGACGCGTTGTCCGAACAGGCGGATCTTCGCGTCGAGGCACGGGGCGGCCGCCGTTTCGCGGCGGTGGCCGGGCTCGCCGACGGCGGGGCGGCCTCCCCGCCGGAGTCACGCACCCGCGTCGGCCTGGTGCTGGCAGGCCTACCCCGGCCAGTCACGCAGCACATCATCGACGCGGCGGGCCGCTTCGTGGCCCGGGTGGATCTCGCCTGGCCGAGGTACCGGGTCGCGGTCGAGTACGACGGCGTCTGGCACGCGCAGTCCGATCAGTTCCATCGCGACCGTAGGCGCCTCAACGAACTCGTGGGCCAGGACTGGATCGTCCTGCACCTCACCGCCCGACGCCTGCACACCGACTTCGCCGGCTTCGTCGCCGAGGTCACCCACGCCCTCACCACCCGCGGCTGGCACCGATGACTCCCGGCGGCGAGAGATGGGTGGGACCGGGCCGTCTCAAGCGTCGCTACGCCGATCCGAGGCACCCTGGGTCGAGAGGGCCGGGCGGGCTCAATAACGGTCACGCCACTCCACGTTGCAGCGCGGCGGATCGCGTCCGAGGCGGCTGCAGTTTCCGGGAAAGTGCACGAATGCGGCCCAAGATTCCTGCACTTTCCCTGAAAGTGCATGGATTTTGGGCGGGCAGCCCGCGCGAGTCCGACGTGGCGCGCCAGTGCGGGGCACGGCGGTGCCCGGACGGGTCAGGCGGGGAGGGTGGACAGGCGGGTGGGCCAGGTGCCGCCGTGGGGGATGAGGGCGACCTCGCGGGTGTCGTCGGGGTGGCGGGTGATGCGTACCTCGAGGTGGGAGTCGGCGAGCTGCTCGACCATGCCCTCACCCCATTCCACCAGCGTGACCGAGTCGTCGATCGACGCGTCGAGGTCGAGGTCGTCGACCTGGGCGCGGGGGTCGGTCATCGTGCCGAGCCGGTACGCGTCGACGTGCACCATCGGCAGGCTGCCGCCCGCGGCCCGGTCCGGCCGGTGCACCCGGGCGATGACGAAGGTCGGCGAGGTGACCGTGCCCTGTACGCGTAAGCCCTGGCCGACGCCCTGGGCGAGTGCGGTCTTGCCCGCGCCGAGCGGTCCGCTGAGCACGACCAGGTCGCCGGGCCGCAGCACTTCGGCCAGGCGCGCGCCGAAGGCGCGGGTGTCA
Source organism: Catellatospora tritici (assembly GCF_019083965.1). Taxonomy (GTDB): domain Bacteria; phylum Actinomycetota; class Actinomycetes; order Mycobacteriales; family Micromonosporaceae; genus Catellatospora; species Catellatospora tritici. The sequence continues at coordinate 552,484 of NZ_JAHRCY010000002.1, read as the reverse complement.
TCGGCGGTGGGAAGGATCATTTCTGCTCCAGCGCGTCCAGGAAGTCGATGAGCGCGGCGTTGACCTCGGGCGCGTGCTCCAGCATGGTCACGTGCCCGCTGTCGGGGATGATCACGAGCTTGGCGTGCGGCAGCAGGCGGCAGATCTCCTCCGAGTGCGCCTGCGGGGTGATCATGTCGCAGTCGCCGCAGATGACCAGCACCGGCACCCGGTTGAGGGCCCGCAGTGCCGGGTAGCGGGCGTGGCTGTTGATGGTGCGCAGGTAGCGGGCGACGGTCTCGGTGGTGGTGCGCGAGTTCATCTGCTCCACGTACGAGACCAGGGCCGCGCTGGGTTTGTCGCCGCCGAAGCCGTACCGGCGGGTGAGCAGCCAGGCGAGGTCGGTGCTGGCCTGCCGTGCCTTGTCGATCATCGGACCGGTGATCCGGGCGGCCCCGGTGAGCAGCCCGAGCAGTGGCCCGCTGGTCCGGTTGATGATCGCGGGCAGGCCGTAGAAGCCGCCCTGGCCGTCGATCTGGCCGCCGGAGGTGGCGATGAGCACCGTGCCGACGACGCGGTCGACGAACATCTCGGGGTGCTGCTCGGCGAAGGCCATGATGGCCATGCCGCCCATGGAGTGGCCGACGAGGACGACGGGGCCGGTGGGCACGGTCGACTTGATCACGTCGTAGAGCGCCTCGCCGAGGGCGGGCAGCTCGTACTCGCCGTCGGGCAGGGTGCCGGACAGGCCGTGGCCGGGCTGGTCGTAGAAGACCATCCGGTGTTCGCCGAGCCGGTCCAGGGCCTGCCGCTGGAAGTGGAAGGTGCCCTGGTCGAGGCAGAAGCCGTGCACGAAGACGAGGGTCGGCGTGGTCGGTTCGGTCGGTCCGAGTTCGACGGCGACGCCGTCGACCGGTTCGACGATCTCGACGTGCAGTTCGATGCCGTCGTCGGTGGTGACGGTCGTGAACTCGTCGTACGGCAGCCGCCCGAAGGGCTCGTCGGCGTACGGGTCGACGTCGCTGCGCTTGGTGCGCCGCACCACCAGCCGCTCGACGGCGATACCGGCGGCGACTCCGGCGGCGGCGACACCGATGACCGCGCCGATCACTCCGGCGCGGCGGCGCCCGGAGGCCGGGGCCTTGTCGGTCTTGGCGGCGGGCTTGACGTCCGAGGGGGTAGACGTGGTCATGACGAGGAACCACCTCGGTAGACCCGGGGCACCCGGACGCTGCCGAACCGGGTGACGATCTCGTAGTTGATGGTGCCCACGGCGTCGGCCCAGTCGTCGGCGGTCGGTTCGCCCCGGTCACCCGACCCGAACAGCAGCACCTCGTCGCCGATGGCCACCTCGGTGTCGCCGACGTCGACCACGAACTGGTCCATGCAGACCCGGCCGGAGACGGTGAACCGGCGCCCGTTGATCAGCACCGGGCCGCTGTTGGAGGCGTGCCGGGGCACTCCGTCGGCGTAGCCGAGCGGCACCAGCGCCACGTTGGTGTCGCGACTGGTGGTGTAGGTGTGGCCGTACGAGATGCCCTGCCCGGCGGAAAGGCGCTTGGCCAGCAGCACCCGGGCGTGGGCGGTCATCGCCGGGCGTAGCGCGGCGCGGATGGCGGGGTCGTCGACGGGGGACAGGCCGTACACGGCGATGCCGGGCCGGACCAGGTCGAAGTGGGTGTCGGGGCGGGTCAGCACCGCCGCCGAGTTGGCGATGTGGCGCAGTTGCGGGGTGACGCCGAGCCGCTGGGCCGTGTCGAGCGCCTCGGTGAACGCGGCGAGCTGCGCGTCGGTGGTGGCGTGGCCCGGCGCGTCGGCGTAGACGAAGTGGCTCCAGATCCCGACGATCTCGACCAGGCCGTCGGCCTGCGCCTTGGCGGCGGACTCGACCAGCTGCGGCCACTCCGGCGCGGTGGCCCCGCCCCGGGACAGCCCGGTATCGATCTTGAGGTGAATCCGGGCGGTGCGGCCGGACTCCCGGGCGGCGCCGAGCACCGCGGCGAGGTGGGTCTGCCCGGCGACACTGAGGTCGACGTCGCGCTCGATCGCGCGGGCCAGCGGCTGACCGGGCAGCCACAGCCAGGACAGCACCGGCGCGGTGATCATCGAGTCGCGCAGGTTGAACGCCTCTTCGAGGGTGCACACGCCGAGCCAGGTAGCGCCCCCCGCCAGCGCCGCGCGGGCGGAGGCGACCATTCCGTGGCCGTACCCGTCGCCCTTGACCACCGCCATGACCTGGGCCGTCGTACGCGACCGGAGCGTGCGCACATTCGCGCTGATCGCGTCGAGGTCCACCAGGACCTGGGACTGAGCGTCGGCCTGCCACATGCGTACCAGCCTACCCAGCAGTACCCCGCCCGCCCCGGCGGCACAGCGACCCCCGCGCTCAATGGGACGAGAAGGCGGGGACAGTAGGGTGGAGGGGTGTTGGTGCTGGTGATGGATACGGCGACGCCCGCGGTGACGGCCGCGCTGGTGGAGGTCGGTGCGGACACGGTCCGTCAGGTGAGCGCGCGGGCCACGGTGGACGGGCGGGCCCACGGGGAACTGCTCGCGCCGCAGCTCGACGCGGTGCTCGCGGAGGCCGGCGCCAAGCCTCGTGACCTCGGCGCGGTGGTGGCCGGGGTCGGCCCCGGGCCGTTCACCGGGCTGCGGGTGGGGCTGATGACGGCGGCGGTGTTTCAGGCCGGGCTCGGGATTCCGGCGTACGGCGTGTGCACGCTGGACGCGCTCGGCGCCCGGACTACCGGGAAGGCTCTGGTTGCCACGGACGCCCGGCGCCGCGAGGTCTACTGGGCCGTCTATGCCGACGGCAGCCCGCTGACCGGTCCGGCGGTGGACAAGCCCGCCGACATCGCCAACCGACTGACGACCTACGGCGTGACCGCTGCCGTCGGCGAGGGCGCCCAGCGCTACGCCGACGTGCTCGGGATCACACCTGGCGACGCTCTCTACCCGGACCCGCTGGCCCTGGCCGAGCTGGCCGCGCAGCGTATCCGCGTCAAGGCGCCGACCGAGCCGCTCACCCCGCTCTACCTGCGCCGACCCGACGCGGTCGAGCCGGCCGCCCGCAAGGCCGCGCTGTCGCCCGCCGAACAGTCGGAGGCCGGTGCCAAGCTGTCCGCGGGTCACCGATGAAGATCGACCGGCTGCGCTGGTGGCAGATTCAAGAGCTGCTGCCGATCGAGAGCGACCTGTTCGGCGCCGAGCAGTGGACCGCGCCGATGTTCTGGAACGAGCTGGCCAACGGCCACCACTACCTGATCGCCGTCGACGACGACGGCAGCGTGCTCGGCTACGGCGGGCTCGCGGTCGGGCAGGGTGAGGGCTGGATCAACAACATCGCGGTGCGCCGCGACGCGCAGCGGCGCGGCATCGGCCGGGCCCTGCTGGAGGCGCTGCTGGCCGAGGGCCGCCGCCACCACGTCAAGCAGGTGCTGCTGGAGGTCGCCGCCGACAACGCGGCTGCACAGCGGCTCTACGCCGGACACGGCTTCGAGGTGATCGGGGTGCGCCGCGGCTACTACCAGCCCAGCAACACCGACGCCCTGGTGATGAGACGGGACGAAGAGTGAGCATTGACGAACCGCTGGTGCTCGGGATTGAGAGCAGCTGCGACGAGACCGGCGTGGGCATCGTGCGCGGGCACACCCTGCTCGCCGACGCGCTCGCCTCCAGCGTGGACGAGCACGCCCGCTTCGGCGGTGTGGTGCCCGAGGTGGCCAGCCGGGCGCACCTGGAGGCGCTGGTGCCGACGCTGCACCGGGCCCTGGACGAGGCCGGGGTGACCCTGGCCGACATCGACGCCATCGCGGTGACCGCCGGTCCGGGTCTGGCCGGAGCGCTGCTGGTCGGGGTGGCCGGGGCCAAGGGCCTGGCACTGGCCGCGGACAAGCCGATCTACGGGGTCAACCATCTGGCCGCGCACGTCGCGGTGGACACGCTGGAGCACGGGCCGCTGCCCGAGCCCGCGATCGCGCTGCTGGTCTCCGGCGGCCACTCCTCGCTGCTGCGCGTCGACGACCTGGCCAAGGGCGTGACCCCGCTGGGCGCGACCATCGACGACGCGGCCGGGGAGGCGTTCGACAAGGTGGCCCGGCTGCTGGGCATGCCGTTCCCGGGTGGCCCGCCGATCGACCGGGCCGCGCGTGACGGCGATCCGCTGTCGATCAGCTTCCCGCGCGGCCTGACCGGGCCGCGCGACCTGGTCGAGCACCGGTTCGACTTCTCGTTCTCCGGGCTGAAGACCGCGGTGGCGCGCTGGGTCGAGGCGCGCGAGCGCGCGGGCGAGCCGGTGCCGGTCAACGACGTGGCCGCCGCCTTCCAGGACGCGGTCTGCGACGTGCTCACGATGAAGGCGATCGACGCCTGCCGGGCCGAGGGCATCGACACCCTGGTGCTGGGCGGTGGTGTGGCGGCCAACTCGCGGCTGAAGGTGATGGCGGCCGAGCGCGCCGCGAAGTACGGCATCACCGTGCGGGTGCCGCGCCCGAAGCTGTGCACCGACAACGGCGCCATGGTGGCCGCGCTGGGCTCACATCTGGTCGCTGCCGGAGCTGTTCCGTCCAAGCTGGACTTCCCGGCCGACTCCGCGATGCCCCTGACGGTGGTAGGAGTGTAGCTTTGCCCGATGCCGGGGACGACGAAGTGATCGTGCGGATGTGGGAGGTGCGCGCCTACCCGCGCACCTTCACCGACCTGCTGAACTGGGTATGCGACGTGGCCGTGCCACGGCTGGAGGTGGAGCCCCGGCACGTCGCCAGCGAGGTCTTCTCCTCCACCGACCTGCGGGTGGTGGTGATCTCCCGCTGGCGCGGCGAGCCGATGGAGCTGCCCGCCCCGCCGGAGGGTCTGGCCGCCCGCTCGGCGCACGTGTGGGACTTCTCCCCGGTCGACCGGTAGCCGCAGCTCACCGGCGTGTTGTTTGGGATATGGGCCATGCTCCGGCCATCCTGTGCTCGTGTCGACACGATCGGGCCGAACCTCCCGCCGCACCGTTCTGCTGCTGGGCTCCACCGCGGCACTGGGCGTGCTGGGCTCGCGCGCGTTCGCACGCGGCCCGAGCGGCAGCACGCTGGCGCCGCGCACCGACCCGTTCACCCTGGGCGTGGCCTCGGGTGATCCGGCCCCGGACGGGTTCGTCATCTGGACCCGGCTGGCCTGCTCGCCGCTGGATGAGGACGGCCGGGGCGGCATGGCGGGCGTGCCGTACGAGGTGGAGTGGCAGGTCGCCAAGGACGACCGCTTCGCTGACGTCGCCGCGACCGGCACCGCCTGGGCCGATCCGGCCTGGGCGCACAGCGTGCACGTCGAGCTGATGGGCCTGGAGCCGGGCCGGGAGTACTTCTACCGGTTCCGCATCGGCGGGTGGTATTCGCCGATGGGGCGCACCCGCACCGCGCCGCGCGCCACCGAGCTGCCCGCCGCGCTCGCCTTCGCCTTCATGTCCTGCGCGGAGTACGAGCATGGCTGGTTCACCGGCTACCGCCGCGTCGCCGAGTCCGAACCGGAGCTGGTCCTGCACCTGGGCGACTACATCTACGAGTACGCCCCGCACTACTACAACGCGACCAGCGGCAACGTCCGCGACCACACCTCGCCCGAGACCCGGACGCTGGCCGACTACCGGCGCCGTCACGCGCAGTACAAGCTGGACCCGGATCTGCAGGCGGCGCACGCGATCGCACCGTGGCTGGCAGTCCCCGACGATCACGACGTGGCCAACAACTGGGCCGGGCTGGTGCCGATGAGGCCCGATCCGGCCTTCCCGACCAGGCGGGACGCGGCGCTGCGGGCGTACTGGGAGAACATGCCGCTGCGGGCGGCGGCCGCACCCGTGGCCGGGGTTCCGGCGAGCACGCTGCGGCTGTACCGCCGGATCGGCTGGGGCAGGCTGGCGACCTTCCACCTGCTCGACACCCGGCAGTTCCGCGACGACCAGGCCTGCGACGACAGCTACCGGATCTGCCCGCAGGCGTCGGACCCGGCGCGCACCATCCTCGGCGCCGACCAGGAACGCTGGCTGCTCGACGGCCTGGCCGCGAGCTCCGCGGGCTGGGACCTCCTCGGCCAGCAGGTGTTCTTCTCACAGCGGGACAAGAACCCGGGCCCGAGCAAGAGCACCAGCATGGACGCCTGGGACGGGTACGTCGCCTGCCGCAACCGGATCGTCGACGGCTGGGCCCGGGTGCGCAACGCCGTCGTGCTCACCGGCGACGTGCACTCGCACTGGGTGGCCGACGTCAAACGGGACTTCGACGACCCGCACGCCCCCGTGGTCGGCTCGGAGTTGGTGACCACGTCGCTGACCACCAGCGGGGACGGAGTCGACTCCGAGCCGGACGCGCATCCGTTCTTCGCGAACAACCCGCACCTGCGCTTCCACAACAACCAGCGTGGCTTCGTCCGCGCCAGGCTGACCTCCGCCGAGCTGACCGCCGACTTCCTCACCCTGAACCGGGTTTCCCAGCCCGATGCCGAAGCCCTGCTCAAGGCCAGGTTCACCATCGCCGACCGGGTGCCCGGCCCCCGGCTGGGCTACCTGCGTCCGCTGCCCACCGAGCCGACCTCGCCGCTGGCCTGACCTTCGGCCGTCGCGATCGCCGTGGCGGCGGGGCGAGGTGGTCGGCGCTGGTTGTGCCGATGCGGGGGAGTCCGCCAGGGCGGCGGAAAGGGTACCCTCGCGCCGTGCTGGACTACCGGAACGCGCGGCGCGGCGCGGTGCTGTTCGATCTCTTCCAGACGCTGATTCCCGACCGGGGGCAGGACTCGCGCGACGAGGTGAGCCGCCAGATGGGCCGGGCGCTGGGTGTGGACGCCGAAGCGTTCGCGGTGCTGTTTCGCGGCACCACCCGCGAGCGAATGCGCGGTGACCTGGGCGATCTCGGGGAGACCCTGCGTACGCTGGCGCACCGGCTGGGCGGCGTGCCGACCTCGGCGCAGGTGCGCTTCGCGGAGGTGACCCGGATGCGGTTCCAGCGCGAGCTGCTGTGGCCGTCGGCCGCGACCCTGTCGGTGTTGGATGCGCTCCGGGAGCGCGGGCACCGTCTGGGCCTGGTCAGCAACTGCTCGGCGGAGACGGTGACGCTGTGGCCGAGCCAGCCGCTGGCGCCGCGCTTCGCGGTGACCGGGTTCTCGTGCGAGCTGGGCGTGGTCAAGCCCGACCCGACCATCTTCCTCAAGGTCTGCGGTGATCTGGGCGTCGCCCCGCAGGACTGCCTGTACGTCGGCGACGGCGACAGCGGTGAGCTGGCCGCCGCGGCGGCGCTGGGCATGCGCGTGGTGCGGACGACCCGGTTCGCCGACACCGATCCGGCCTGGGCCGGGCCGACCATCGGCGACCTCGCCGAGCTGCTCGGCTGGCGCTTCGAGTGACACGTCACCGCCGGCGTTAATCGCCTTGCTTGTCCATAAAAGGCGGTAAAAAATCGGTAGCGCGAAGAGGGCCGGTCGAGTAAGTTCATCGCCGCTATGCGTTCCTTACCAGTCGGTGATCCCGGCACACCCGACAGCAGGTCAGCCGCCCACTATCTGTGGTGGCTGGCCAAGCAGCAATGGCGCACCGTCGTCTTCGGCATGATGTTCGGCATCGTCTGGATGGTTACCGGGGCGCTGATCCCGATGGTCATCGGCAAAGCCATCGACGCCGGCATCACCAGCCGCGACACCTCGGCCCTGGCCCGTTGGGCCGGGGCTTTCGTGCTGCTGGCGCTGGTGCAGGTGGCGGCGGGCATCATGCGCCACCGCAACGCTGTCTACAACTGGATGGCGTCGAGCTTCCGCACCGTGCAGGTCACGATCGCGCACGCCAACAAGCTGGGGGCCACGCTGCCCAAGCGGCTGGCCACCGGCGAGGTCGTCGCCATCGGCGCCGCCGACACCAGCCACATCGGCCACGCGCTGGACATCACCGCGCGCGGCTCGGCGGCGGTGGTCACGCTCGTCGTGGTCACCACCATCCTGCTGACCTCCTCGGTCAAGCTCGGTCTGGTGGTGCTGATCGGCGTGCCGGTGCAGATGGCCGTGGTCAGCCTGCTCATCAAGCCGCTGCACCGGCGCCAGCAGGCCTACCGCGACCAGCAGGGCGCACTGACCGGGCGGGCCACCGACATCGTGGCCGGGCTGCGGGTGCTGCGCGGCATCGGCGGCGAGCAGGTCTTCTCGGCCCGCTACCGGGAGCAGTCGCAGCAACTGCGGGCCGCGGGCGTACGCGCCGGACGGGTCGACTCGCTGCTGGAGGCGATCCAGGTGCTGATGCCGGGACTGTTCCTGGCCCTGGTCACCTGGCTCGGTGCCCGCTACGCCGTCGCCGGGGAGATCACCCCCGGTCAGCTGGCCGGTTTCTACGGGTACGCCGCGTTCCTGGTCGTGCCGATGCGCACCCTGGCCGAAGTGCTGGACAAGATGACCCGAGGTCACGTCTCGGCCGGTCGGGTGCTCAAGGTGCTGCGCCTGGAACCGGAGATCGCCGACCCCGTCCAGCCGGTGGCGCTGCCCGAGGCCGGGGTGCTCACCGACGTCCGCTCCGGACTGTCGCTGCGTCCCGGCGCGCTGACCGTGCTCGCCGCCGACCGCCCCGAGGACGCCATCGACATCGCCGACCGCCTCGGCCGGTACGCCGAGGGCGAGGTGACGCTGGGCGGCGTGCCGCTGGCCGCGGCGACCCGCGCCGACGTGCGCGCCCGCATCATGGTCGCCGACAACAACGCGCGCCTGTTCAGCGGCCCGCTGCGCGACGAACTCGACCACAGCGCCGAACTCGACCACAGCGCCGAGTCCGGCGCCGGTGGGGAGCCGACGGCAGCTCGCCCGAACGGCGAACGGTCGAGACGAGCCACCGGCGCAGCGGCTGACGACGGCCGGATCATCGCCGCGCTGCACACGGCCAGCGCCGAGGACATCATCGAGGCGCTGCCCGACGGCCTGGACTCGTTCGTCGCCGAGCGGGGCCGCGAGTTCTCCGGCGGCCAGCAGCAGCGGCTGCGGCTGGCCCGTGCGCTGCTGTCCGACCCGCCGATCCTGATCATGGTGGAGCCGACCAGCGCCGTCGACGCGCACACCGAGGCCCGGATCGCCCAGCGCCTCGGCGCCCACCGGGCCGGGCGTACCACCCTGCTCGCCAGCACCAGCCCGCTGCTGCTGGATCGCGCCGACCACGTCGTCTTCGTCGAGGATGGCAAGGTCACCGCCGAGGGCACCCACCGTGAACTGCTGGCCAACGAGCCCCGCTACCGGGCCGTCGTGACGAGGAGTGTGGACTGATGGCACGCGTCGTGCTGCCCGTGGCGGACACCGCCTCGGTCCGCCGGTACGCCCGCAGGCTGATGTCGCGCCACCCCGGGCAGCTGTCCGCCGTCATCGGCCTGCACGGCCTGGCCGCCCTGGCCGGCCTGGGCACGCCGTACCTGCTGGGCCGGTTGGTGGACGGGATCCAGCAGGGCACCGGCGTCGGCGCCGTCGACCGGATCGCGCTCGGCCTGGTCACCTTCGTGATCGTGCAGGCGGTGCTGGTGCGCTTCGCCGCGTTCTCCTCGGCCAACCTGGGCGAGCGGGTGCTCGCCGAGCTGCGCGAGGAGTTCGTCGACCGGGTGCTGGCGATCCCGCTGTCCACCGTGGAGCGGGCGGGCACCGGTGACCTGGTCACCCGGACCAGCCGGGACGTGGCACAGCTGTCGCACAGCGTGCGCCGGGGCGTGCCGGAGACCCTGATCGCGCTGGTCACCCTGGTGCTGACCGCGGGCGCGCTGATCTGGCTGTCCCCGGTGCTGGCGCTGCCGTGCCTGGTCGGCGTGCCCTTCCTCGTGGGCGCCTCCCGCTGGTACTTCCGCCGCGCCACCAAGGCGTACCTGCGCGAGAACGCCGCCTCGGCCGAGGTGATCGACGGGCTGACCGAGACGCTGGACGGGGCCCGCACCACCGAGGCGCTGGGCACGGTCGCGCGCCGCCGTCGCCGCACCGATCGCGACCTGCACGAGCAGTTCCAGGCCGAGACCGCCACGCTCAACCTGCGCACCGTGTTCTGGCCCATCGTCGATCTGGGCTTCAACATGCCCGTGGTGTCCACGCTGTTCTTCGGCGGCTGGGCGTACGCGCAGGGCTGGGTCGAGCTGGGCCAGGTCGTCACCGCGGTGTTCCTGGTGCAGCAGCTCATCGAGCCGATCGACCGGCTGCTCGGCTGGGCCGACGAGCTCCAGGTCGGCGCCGCCTCGCTGGCCCGGCTGCTGGGCGTGGCCGAGATCGGCGACGACCGCACCGTCACGCAGGTGCGGCCCGACTCCGAGCGGCTCACCGCGGTCGACGTGCGGTACGCGTACACCGAGGGCCGCGACGTGCTGCACGGGGTCGACCTGACCCTCGCGCCGGGGGAGCGGCTGGCCGTGGTGGGGCCGTCCGGGGCGGGCAAGTCGACGCTGGGACGGCTGCTCGCGGGCATCGACGCGCCGCGCACCGGCACCGTCGCGGTCGGCGGGGCGCCGCTGGTCGAACTGCCGCTGGAGCAGCTGCGCGGCCACGTCGCCCTGGTCACCCAGGAACACCACGTCTTCACCGGTACGCTGCGCGACAACCTCGCCCTGGCCCGGCCGCAGGCGTCCGACGACGACATCCGCGCCGCGCTGGCCGCCGTCGACGCGCTGGGCTGGGTGGACGAGCTGCCCCGGGGCCTGGACACCGAGGTCGGCAGCGGTCGGCACGAGGTGTCCCCGGCGCAGGCGCAGCAGCTCGCGCTGGCCCGACTGGTGCTGGCCGACCCGCACACGCTGGTGCTCGACGAGGCCACCTCGCTGATCGACCCACGCGCCGCCCGGCACCTGGAGCGCTCGCTCGCGGCGGTGCTGGACGGGCGGACGGTCGTCGCGATCGCGCACCGGCTGTTCTCGGCCCACGACGCCGACCGCGTCGCGGTGGTGGAGGACGGCCGCATCGCCGAGCTGGGTTCGCACGACGAGCTGGTCGCGGCGGGCGGCTCGTACGCGGCGCTTTGGCGCTCCTGGCAATCCTGACCCCGCTCAGCCGCTCTCGCCCCGCTGAGCCAGTCCTGCCCCGCCTAGCATTGACGCTGGCCTATCTAGAGGACGATTCTCATGAAATCGTCTTCTAGATAGGCCAGCGTCGATTAAAAGCGGGGCGGGGCGGGGCGGTCCGTCCGGTCGCGGGCGAGTCACCCCAGAGGGTCGGCGAGGAGGTTCTCGAAAGCGAGTTCCGCCGCGCCGATCAGGGCCGCGTCGCGACCCAGCTTGGGGGTACGCAGCCGGACGTGCTCGCGGGTGGCGGGCAGGCTGATGCTGTTCAGGCGGCTGCGGACCTGCGCCGCGGCGGCCAGGTACACGTCCCGCAGCGTGCCGCCGAAGATCACCAGCTCCGGGTTGAAGATGTTGACCAGGTTGGCCACGCCGAAGCCCAGCCAGTCGCCGACCTGCCGTACCGCCGCCTGCGCGGTCGCGTCGCCACGGGCGGCCGCGTCGACCACCGCCAGGATCGCCTCGGCACCCTGGATCCGGCCTTCGCCGTCCCGTCCGGCGGCACGCAGCAGGGCGTACTCGCCGATCTCGGTCTCCCAGCAGCCGCGTGAGCCGCAGCCGCAGGAGCGGCCGTGCGGGTTGACGACCATGTGGCCGACCTCGCCGCCGTAGCCGCCGTGGCCGGTGACCCGGCGGCCGCCGGCGATGATGCCCGCGCCCACGCCGACGTCGCCGTACACGTAGATGATGTTGTCGCAGCCCACGGCGACGCCGCGGGTGTGTTCGGCCAGGGCGCACAGGTCCGCCACGTTGCCGACGGTGACCTGCGGCAGTAGTTCGGGCACCCGGTCCTGCAGGGCGTGCCCGAGCGGCTCGTCGAGCCAGCCCAGGTGCGGGCCGAGCCGGACCAGGCCGTCGTCGCGGCGGACCAGCCCGCAGACGGCGATGCCCGCGCCGATGCACCGGGCTTCGGGGTCGACCGTCGCGGCCATCGCGGCGATGAAGTCCGCGATGGGACGCACCGCCTCGATCGCCTCGCCGCGCGGACGCGCCGCCTCCCGCTGGTCGAGGATGACGCCGCCCAGCCCCACCCGGGCGACCCGGATCCGGTCCACCTCCACGCTCGCGGCGTAGACGTAGACCAGCTCCGAGGAGGGGCGCACCACCAGCGACGGCCGGCCGGCGCGCCCCGTCTCCCGCGGCGCCTCCTCGCTGACCAGGCCGACGCCGGCCAGGTCAGCGGTGAGGGCGCCGATGGTGGAGCGGTTGAGACCGAGTTCGGAGGTGAGCTCGGCTCGGGAGATCTGCCCACGTACGTGCACGAAACGGAGCAACGCGCCCAGGTTCTGCCGCCGGATCTCCTCCTGGCTCGGTCCCGCTCGCATGTTTCTCCCGTTGGCCATGCAGTTCAGGTCAGCGGCTGGCCGCCGCGCGGCGGCGGGTGAGGGCGTCCACGCTCGCGGCGAGCAGCAGCACCCCGCCGGTGATTATGAACTTCACGCCGGCCTTCCAGTCGACCAGACCCATGCCATTGATGATCACCGCGATCACGAGGGCGCCGAGCACGGCGTCGATGACGCGGCCCTTGCCACCGAAGAGGCTGGTGCCGCCGATGACGGCCGCGCCGACCGCGTACAGCAGCACGGTGGAGCCACCGGTGTTCGGGTCGACCGAGGCCGCCTCGCTCGCCGCGACGATGCCGCCGACGGCCGCCATCGCCGAGCAGATGACGAACGCGGAGATGCGGATCAGGTCCACGTTGATACCGGCGCGCCGGGCCGCCTCACGGTTGCCGCCGACGGCGTAGATGTGGCGGCCGAACTTGGTACGACGCAGCACGAACGTCCAGATCACCAGCAGCGAGGCGATCACGGGCACCACGTTGGGCACGCCGCGCAGGTCGCCGAGCGCCACCGCGCGGTTGACGTTCAGGGTGTCGACCGCGTAGATGGTCAGTGCGGCCAGGCCGCCGACGCGCAGCGCCACGATCGGCCACGGCACCGTGACCAGCCCGCGCTTGCGCCGGTTGACCAGCGAGTACAGCTGCACCGCGGCGTAGCCGAGGATGACGATCGCGGCGAAGGCCCAACCCATGGCCTCGCTCATGTTCGCCTTCTGGATGCCCAGGATCACCGTGTCCCGGATCGAGATGTTGGTGCCCTCCTTGAGCAGGGTCAGCACCACACCCTGGAACACCAGGAAGCCCGCCAGGGTCACCACGAACGACGGAATGCCGATCTTGGCGACCAGGAAGCCGATGATCGCGCCGATCACGATGCCGGTGGCGATCGCCATCAGGGACGCGACGTACCAGGGCATGCCCCACTCGGCCAGCGACTTGGCCAGCACCGCGGCGCAGACGCCGGAGGCGAACCCGGCGCTCAGGTCGATCTCGCCCAGCAGCAGCACGAAGACCAGGCCCATCGCGATCATCATGAGCGGCGCGGCCTGGGTCAGCAGGTTGGCGAAGTTGAGCGGGGTGAAGAAGCGGGGCCGGGCGATCGAGAAGACCAGGCACAGGACCACCAGCCCGGCGACGGCGGGCAGGGAGCCCAGCTCACCGCCGCGCAGGCGACGGCCGTAGTCCTTGGCGTACGACCACACGCCGGCCTTCTCCTCGACCACCGGCGCCTGCTCGGCTGGGGCGTTGCTGGTGGCAGTTACGGCGCTCATGCCACCGCCCCTTCCTCGACGAGGCCGAGCGAGCCGCTGCGGCCGGAGGTGATCAGCTCGACCACCTGCGCGTGGGTGACGTCGGTCGTCTTGACCTGCGCCGCCATCTGCCCCAGGTAGAGCGCGGCGATGCGGTCGGAGACGGCGAAGACGTCGTTCATGTTGTGCGAGATCAGGACGACGGCCAGGCCGTTGTCGGCCAGCCGCCGGACCAGCTCCAGCACCTGGGCGGTCTGTGCGACGCCGAGCGCGGCGGTGGGCTCGTCGAGGATCACCAGCTTGCTGTTCCACAGCACGGCCTTGGCGATGGCGACGGTCTGCCGCTGGCCACCGGACAGGCTCGACACCAGCTGCCGCACCGACTTGACGGTCCGCACCGACAGTCCGGCCAGCGTCTGTGCGGCCAGCTGCTCCATGCTGGGCTCGTCCAGGATGATGCCGCTGCGGCGCTCGCGCCCCAGGAACATGTTCTGCACGATGTCGAGGTTGTCGCAGAGCGCCAGGTCCTGATAGACGATCTCGACGCCCAGGTGGGCGGCGTCGCGGGGGCTGTGCACATGGACCGGCTTGCCGTCCATCAGGTACTCGCCGGAGTCGGTCGAGTAGATGCCGCCGATGCACTTCACCAGCGTCGACTTGCCGGCGCCGTTGTCGCCGACGAGTGCGGTTACCTCGCCTGGGTGGACCGAGAAGTCGACGTTCCGGAGCACCTGCACCGGGCCGAAGCTCTTGTTGATTCCACGCAGTTCGAGTAGAGGGGTTCCCATGCGGGCGCTCCGTTCGAGGGGGTCACTGCGATTGCTTACAGGCTGCGCCACTACAGGGACGTGGTCCCCGGACACCGTGGAGGTGGCGTCCGGGGACCACGTCGGCAGCCGGGAGGTCAGCTGATGCCGGCCTCGGTGCACTTGGCCGCGAAGTCGGCGGTGCACAGCTCGTCCTTGGTCACGTAGCCGTCGGTGACGACGTCCTTGACGTTGTTGAAGAAGATCGCCTGCGGAACCAGCAGCACCGAGGGGACGTCACGGCCGGACTCGGTGTCCTTGGTGGTCTGGTCGGTGGTCTTCTGCTCGCCCTTGGCCAGCGAGATCGCCAGCGCGGCGGCCGCGTCGGCCTCCTGCTTGACGGCCTTGTACACGGTCATGCACTGGTCGCCCGCGAGGATGTTCTGCAGACCCTGCACGGTGGCGTCCTGGCCGGTGACCGGGACCTTGCCGTTGACCTTGTTCTTCTTCAGCACGGTGATGGCCGCGTTGCCGAGGCCGTCGTTCGCGGCGAGCACGCCGTTGATCTTGCCACTGGCCTGCGTGAACATCTGCTCGAAGATCACGCCAGCCTGCGCGTTGTCCCAGTCCGGCACGGGCTGGTCGGCGACGAGGCTGTACTCCTTGGCGTCGTACTTCGGCTGGAGCACACCGACCGCGCCGGCCTTGAACAGGGTCGCGTTGTTGTCGGTCGGCGAGCCGTTCAGCTGCGCGATCGCCGGGTTCGCGACGTTCTTGTCGGTCAGGCACTTGACCAGGCCGTCACCCTGCAGCTTGCCGACAGCCTTGTTGTCGAAGCTGACGTAGTACGACGCGGAGCCACCCAGGGTCAGGCGGTCGTAGTCGATGGTCGGGATGTTCTGCGCCTTGGCCTTGTCCAGCACGGCCTTGCCGGTGCCGGAGTCCAGGTTGACGATCAGCAGCACGGTCGCGCCGTTGGTGATCATCTGGTCGGCGATCGTCTGGAACTGGGTCTTGTCACCCTGCGCGTTCTGGATGTCGGCCTTGATACCGGCGGCATCGAACGCGGCCTGGAGGTACTTGCGGTCCGCGGTCTCCCAGCGGGCCGAGGACTTGCTGTCCGGCAGGATCACGCCGATCTTCGGCGTCTTGGGGGCGCCGGTGTCGGCGCCCTTGTCCTCGGCACAGGCGGCGAGGCCGGTCACAGCCAGCAGGCCGGACGTGGCCAGAGCCAGGAACCCTTTGCGCATCGTTGCTCAAATCCTCTCGGATTCAGGGGTTGTTACTCGGGGTGGTGGCGGAGCGTGCGACTCTCCGGATCCGGGGTCCGGGGGGGAGCCGCGGCGGCGAATCCGGGGTGCGGTTCGCCCGTATCTACAGTGCGTGAGGCCGGTCACACGGTTTTTGTTGTGTGCGACAACGTATGGCGAACAAATGCGTTCGCGCAAGCCTCGGGTTTGTTGTTGGCAATAACAATTCAGCAACGTGCTCGTAACCACTGCGCCGCCGGAGGTTGTGAAAAGCGTCCGGGCAGGACAAATCACCCAGCGTCAGGACGGGAGCGTCCGGATGTCGGGACGACGGGGAGAACGGGGGTGGTTTGGGTCAGGAACGGGCGATGGGGGCGAGGACCGCGGCGGTCAGCCGGATCAGGTCGGCGGGGGCCAGACGGAGCTGGAGACCCCTCTTACCTGCGGAAACATACATCGCCTCGCCGTCCAGTGCCGACTCGTCGATCACCGTCGGCAGGCGCTTGCGCTGCCCCAGCGGACTGATGCCGCCACGCACGTAGCCGGTGGTCTTCTCGGCCAGATCGCGGTCGGCCATCGCGGCCCGCTTGCCGCCCGCCGCCGCGGCGAGCGCCTTGAGGTCGATCTCACCTGTGACCGGCACCACGGCCACGGTCAGGGCTCCGTCGACTTCGGTGACCAGCGTCTTGAACACGCGGGCCGGGTCGGCGCCGAGCGCGTCGGCGACCAGGGCGCCGTAGTTGGGGGAATCGGCCGACACGTCGTACGTGTGCAGTGTGTGTGCCACCTTCTGCTTGGCGAGCAGCGCCGTCGCCGGAGTCCCCTGACTTCCCACGATCGCCGATGCTACGCGGCCCCCGCCCAACCCCGTCCGCGCCCGCCCGCGTGCCCGTCCGTTGGGACCGGGTGGGTGAGGAGGGCCAGGGGGCCGGTAGGGGTGCGGGTGAGAAGGAGGGAGGCGGGGTTGGGGCCGGAGAGGCGCAGGTCGCGGCGGAGCTGTTCGACGTCGAGGGCGGAGCCGCGTTTGAGGATCTCCAGGCGGCCCACCTGGCGGTCGCGGAGGGTGGCGCGCAGGCGTTTGAGCGAGAACGGGAGGGCCTCGTCGATGGCGAAGCAGCGGCCGAAGGGTGAGGTCACAGGGGTGTCGGTGTAGACGTACGCGATGGACGGGTCGGCCAGGCGGCCGTCGTGGGCGGCGGCGAACTCGGCGACCAGGTGGGAGCGGACGACGGCGCCGTCTGGGTCGGTGACGTACGCGCCGATCTCGCCGACCGGGGCGGTGGCGTCGCCGGTGCCGGTGAGCTCGTGGGCGGTGCCGTCGCGCAGGACCGTGGCCCGGCGCGGCACCCGGGCCAGCGGCCCGCACCAGGCGGCGGCCTCGACCACGTCGCCGTCGACGGAGACCAGCTCCAGTTCGGCGCCGGGCGGCAGCAGTTCCTGGTCGATGCCGGGCGCGAGCTTGAGCACGGTGTGCGGCACCCGCTGCGGCAGCGCCGCCACCCAGTCCCAGGGCGGCGAGTAGTCCTCGGGCCGGAACACGCGCCGCCCGCCGCTGCGCCGGGCCGGGTCGCAGAACGCGGCGTCGACCGCGCTCAGGTCGAAGTCGCGAGCATCGCCGCAGGTCACAGTCGCGTTGGGAGCGTTGAGGGCGGCGCAGGCGGCGGTCACCGGGTCGGCGTCGACGCCGTACCCCCGGATGCCCGCGGCCGTCACCGCGCGCAGGTCGGCGCCGAGCCCGCAGCCCAGGTCGGCCAGGGCCGACACCCCGGCCGCGGCCAGCCGCGCGGCCCGGCGCACCGCGACGATCTCGCGGGTGGCCTGCTCCAGCCCGGCCCGGGTGAGGAAGACGCGGTCGGCGTCGGCGCCGAACTTCGGTGCCGCCTTGCGGCGCAGCGCGACCTGGGTCAGCGCCGCATTGGCCAGTTCGGGGGCGAAGCCGCGCGAGCGCAGGGCGGTCGCGGCGGCCAGCGAGTCGGTGTCGGCCAGCGCCGCGGCGGCGGCCAGGGCCGCTTCACCCTCGGGGGTACGCAGCGCCGCCAGCTGGTCGAGATCCACGTCTTATTCTGGCAGCGGCACCGAGATCACCTGGAACGGTGCCCCGGCCTCGGCGCGGTTCAGTTGCGAGTTGACCAGCAGCAGCCGATCGCGCGCGTACGCCAGCGTGGTGGGCACGTCGAAGGCGTCCGCGCGCCAGCGCCGCACCTCCACCCCCGACCGACCGTCGGCGGCGACGCACACCTCGGACAGGTAGAACACCACGTCGGCGTGGCTGGTCCCCTCGTTGACCAGCCCGTACAGGGCGTCGCCGAGCAGCAGCATGCCGTCGGGCCCGAACGGCGCACCCACCTCGATCCGCGTCGCCTCGGCCGTGGCCAGGTCGATGCGCCACAGGCTGTCGTCGCCCTGCGCTCCGACCAGCAGCGCACTCCCGTCCGGCGTGGCGGTGACCCCGTTGAGGTACGGCAGCTCGCCCGCGCCCTCGACCCGGGCGAACACCTCGAACTCGCCGGTCGTCGCGTCGCTGTCACCCAGTGCGAGCCGCCACACCACCGGCGTGTGCGAGTCGGTGACGTACGCGGTGTCGCCGACGATCCACACGTCGTTGAGCAGCGGATTCTCCGACGGCACGGACCGCTGGGCGACCAGCGCCGCGGTCTGCAGGTCGTACACGTACAGGTGACCGGTGGCGCCGCCGCAGGCGACCAGTCGCGCCTGGGCGTGCACGGTCAGCCCGAGCACGCGGGTGCGACCGTCGGTCCCGGCGGGCAGCCACACCTCGGTGTCGGGGTGGTCCAGGCGGCCGCGGTAGATCGTGCCGTCGCGGCTGCTGCCGACGTAGAAGGTGCCGTCGGGTGCGGTCGTGATGCCCTCGGGGAAGACCGCGTCGCCGGGAAGGGTGTAAGCGGCGTGCATGGCCGCACCCTACGCGACCCGCCCCGCGCGCCCGGTCGGTGATCATCCAAGTTGCCGGGCAAGCGTGCGTATCTTGGCCGGTCACTCCCACGATTGCCGGGCAACTCGCGCCCTGGTCCGGGGCGCGCGGGATTCGGGGAATCCCGGTGTTCACGTGCGGGACGGAGTAAGTTGGCCGACGTGGCGACTAGCACTCTCCTTGACTGAGTGCTAGCGGCGACATAATGTTCGAGTTAGCACCCTGGCTGCCAGAGTGCTAATGCACTACCGCCCGGCCGGTGGCGACACCCGCGACGACGCCACCCACGGGGCGGTGACAACCCAGCAGACAAACACACCTGGGTCTCGTGGTGCGAGACCTGGGCTATACCCCAGGAGGGTATGCTCGTGACTACCGCGACGAAGGTTGCGATCAAGCCGCTCGAGGACCGGATCCTGGTCCAGGCGAACGAGGCTGAGACCACCACCGCGTCGGGCCTCGTGATCCCCGACACGGCCAAGGAGAAGCCGCAGGAGGGCACCGTCCTCGCTGTCGGCCCCGGCCGGGTCGACGACAAGGGCAACCGCATCCCGGTCGACGTCAAGGTGGGTGACAAGGTCATCTACTCGAAGTACGGCGGCACCGAGGTCAAGTACGCCGGCGAGGAGTACCTGCTGCTCTCCGCCCGCGACGTCCTCGCGGTCGTCGAGAAGTGATCTCAGCGATGCCCCGGCTCGCCCGCGAGGGTGGCCGGGGCATCGTCACGTTAAGGAGACGATAGATGCCTAAGATCCTCAGCTTCTCTGACGACGCCCGCCACCTGCTGGAGCACGGGGTCAACACGCTCGCCGACGCGGTCAAGGTCACGCTGGGCCCCAAGGGCCGCAACGTGGTGCTGGACAAGAAGTTCGGCGCGCCCACGATCACCAACGATGGTGTGACCATCGCCAAGGAGATCGAGCTGTCCAACCCGTACGAGAACCTGGGCGCGCAGCTGGTCAAGGAGGTGGCGACGAAGACCAACGACGTCGCCGGCGACGGCACCACCACCGCGACCGTGCTCGCCCAGGCGATGGTGCGCGAGGGCCTGCGCAACGTGACCGCCGGTGCCAACCCGGCCGGTCTCAAGCGCGGCATCGACCAGGCTGTCACCAAGATCAGTGACGCCCTGCTCGGCAAGGCTGTCGCGATCGCGGACAAGTCCGACATCGCGCACGTCGCCACGATCTCCGCCCAGGACCGCACCATCGGTGAGCTCATCGCCGAGGCGATGGACAAGGTCGGCCGCGACGGTGTCATCACCGTCGAAGAGGGCTCGACCATGACCACCGAGCTCGACGTCACCGAGGGCATGCAGTTCGACAAGGGCTTCATCTCGCCCCACTTCGTCACCGACCCCGAGTCGGGCGAGGCGGTGCTGGACGACCCGTACATCCTGATCACCACCAGCAAGATCTCCTCGATCGAGGAGCTGCTGCCGCTGCTGGAGAAGGTCCTGCAGACCGGCAAGCCGCTGCTGCTCGTGGCCGAGGACGTCGACGGCCAGGCGCTGAGCACCCTGGTGGTCAACTCGATCCGCAAGACCATCAAGGTCGCCGCGGTCAAGGCGCCCGGGTTCGGCGACCGCCGCAAGGCGATGCTGCAGGACCTGGCCATCCTGACCGGTGGCGAGCTGGTCGCGCCGGAGCTGGGCTACAAGCTCGACGCCGTCGGCATCGAGGTGCTGGGCCAGGCCCGCCGCGTGGTGATCACCAAGGACACCACCACCGTCATCGACGGTGTCGGCAAGCAGAGCGAGGTCGACGCCCGCGTCGGGCAGATCCGCAAGGAGATCGAGGCCTCGGACTCCGACTGGGACAAGGAGAAGCTGGGCGAGCGTCTGGCCAAGCTCTCCGGCGGCATCGCCGTGGTCAAGGTCGGCGCCGCGACCGAGGTCGAGATGAAGGAGCGCAAGCACCGCATCGAGGACGCGATCTCCGCCACCCGCGCCGCCGTCGAGGAGGGCATCGTCCCCGGTGGCGGTGCCGCGCTGGCTCAGATCACCTCGGTGCTCGACGGTGACCTCGGCCTGACCGGTGACGAGAAGACCGGTGTCTCGATCGTGCGCAAGGCGCTGGTCGAGCCGCTGCGCTGGATCGCCCAGAACGCCGGCCACGACGGCTACGTCGTGGTGCAGAAGGTGCAGTCCAGCGACTGGGGCCACGGCCTCGACGCGGCCAAGGGCGAGTACGTCGACCTGGCCAAGTCCGGCATCGTCGACCCGGTGAAGGTGACCCGCAACGCCGCGATCAACGCGGCGTCGATCGCCAGCCTGCTGCTGACCACCGAGTCGCTGGTGGTCGAGAAGCCGGCCAAGGCCGAGCCCGCCGGCAACGGCGGCCACGGTCACTCGCACGGCCACGGCGGCCACTCGCACTGATCGTGGCCCGACTCCGTCGGGCCACGAGTAAGGAAGGGCACCTTCTTATCGCATTGCGATGTAGAAGGTGCCCTTCTTAACTCTCCGGCCAAGCCGGGGCTTGATGTACCAAGCCGGTCCGGCCGCGGCGACGAATCAGCGGTAAGTGATCGGTAATGCCTGCGGTCATGTTCATCGGGAGCCGCGGCGCGCAGACTGGGGGCGTGATGACTCGGGTGCGGGCGATGACCGCGGGGTTGGTCTCGGCGGCGGTGGCGCTGGGCGTGGCGGAGTTGGTCGCGGTGTTCACCGGGCCGCGTACCTCGCCGCTGATCGCGGTGGGCGGGGCGGTCATCGACGCCACCCCGGAGGCGGTCAAGCACGTCGCGATCCAGCTCTTCGGGGTGTACGACAAAGTCGCCCTGCTCACCGGCACCGTGCTCCTACTGGCCGCCTTCGCGGCCGTGGTGGGCCTGCTCGCGCGGCGCGACTTCCGCTGGGGCGTCGCGGGCATCGGCCTGTTCGCCCTGGTCGGCGTGGCCGCGGCGGTGACCCGCCCCAACGCGGGCCCGCTGGCGCTGCTGCCGACCGTGATCGGCTCCGCCGCCGCGATCGCGGTGCTGCACTGGCTGCTGGGCGCGGCGCAGACCGCCGAGGCGGACGCCGCCGCCCCCGCCGCCCGCCGCCGGTTCCTGCGGTTCGCGCTGCTCGGCGCGGGTGGTGCCGCGGTCGCCGGGTTCCTGGGCCGGTCCTTGTCGTCGCGCCGCGACGTGCAGGCGGCCCGGGAGCAGCTCGCCCTGCCGACACCGGGCAGCCCGGCTCCGGCGCTGCCCGCGACGGTCGATCCGCCCGTCTCGGGCCTGTCCTCGTACGTCACCGGCAACGACGTCTTCTACCGCATCGACACCGCGCTGGTCGTGCCGCAAGTCGACCCGGACTCGTGGCGACTGCGCATTCATGGGCGGGTGGCCCGGCCGATGGAGCTGACCCTGCGGGAGTTGCTGGCCCGGCCGACCGTGGAGCGGTACGTCACGCTGACCTGCGTCTCCAACGAGGTCGGCGGCGACCTGGTCGGCAACGCCCGCTGGCTCGGCGTGCCGGTCAAGGACCTGCTGGACGAGGCGGGCCCGCTCGACGGGGCCGACCAGGTGGTCAGCCGGTCGGTCGACGGCTGGACCTGCGGCACCCCGACCTCGGTGCTGCGCGACGGTCGCGACGCGATCCTCGCCTTCGCCATGAACGGCGAGCCGCTGCCGGTCGACCACGGCTTCCCGGTCCGCATGGTGGTGCCCGGCCTGTACGGCTACGTCAGCGCCTGCAAATGGATCACCGAGATGGAGCTGAGCTCCTTCGCCGACTTCGACGCGTACTGGGTGCGCAAGGGCTGGGCCGCGCAGGGGCCGATCAAGACCGAGTCGCGTATCGACGCGCCCAAGGCGTTCGGCACGGTCTCACCCGGCGACACGATGATCGCCGGGGTGGCCTGGGCGCAGCACCGCGGGGTGTCGGTGGTCGAGGTGCGGGTGGACGAGGGTCCGTGGGAACCGGCCACGCTGGCCGGAACGGTCGGTCCCGACACCTGGCGCCAGTGGAGTCTGCCGTGGAAGGCGACGCCCGGCAGTCACACCATCTCGGTGCGTGCCGCCGATTCGACCGGGGCGCTGCAGCCCGAGGACCGGGCCGACCCGTTCCCCGACGGTGCGCAGGGCTGGCACACGATCAGCGTGCAGGTGCGCTGAATTCGGGCTCGGGCTCCAGTCGAGCCTCCAGCCGCTTGACGTCGACGCGGGCACCGCAGCGGTCGACGACGTCGCGCCAGCCGATCTGCAGCAGGCGGTGCCGCTCGTGCTCGGTGAAACCACCCCACACGCCGTACGGCTCGCGGGTGGTCAAGGCGTGGGCGGCGCACTCGGCGCGTACAGGGCAGGAGCCGCACACCTTCTTCGCGGCGGTCTCCCGGCGGCCCCTAGATGAGCCCCGCTCACCATCGGGGTGGAAGAACTGCAGGCTGTCACGTCCTCTACACGCTCCGTGATGCTGCCAGTCCCAAACGTCGGCTATCGGACCGGGGAGTCTGCGGAAGTGGGCCATCTGACCTCCTAGGGGATGGGAGGCTTGAGGACAAGCGAAGAGATTTGGGACAACGTCAGCACGTTACTCCTCGTACGTCCGCTTGTCGCCATCGAGTGGATGATCAGGTAGAGCTGGACTGAGTTTTCGACGGAATCCCCGGAAAGTGCGTAATGATCTGGGTGTCTCGTGGTCTTCTTCGCAGGAGAGAGGGGGATCACCGTGCAGACCGTCCTCGTTTGCGTCCGCACCACCACGGCTGCGGCCACGATCGCGACCTGTGCCGAGCGGCTGGGGATTGCCGCAGGGGTGCGTACCGCGACCAACGCCGTCGAGGCGATAGCGCAGTTGGCCACGTTCCCGGCCGGGATCGTGCTGGCCGACACCGCGCTCACTCGCCCGGACACCGTCGGCTTCACCCGCAAGGTGCTCGCCGCCGTGCCGCACGCGCAGCTGGTGCTGTTCGGCCCGGAGGAGCCGGCCGCCGCGCAGGCAGCCATCCGGGCCGGGGCCCGGGGGCTGATCGGCGGCACCGATCCGGATCCGGTCAGCACCGCCGCCAAGGCGTTGCTGCTGGTCAGCAGACCGGCCGCGCGTACCGAGGCGGTGCGTCCCGCCGTCGCCGGGGTGATGGCGGGTGCCGCCAGACAGGCGGGTCGACCGCTGCCCGCCGGTCCGGGGGTGGCGAACCCCTATCCCGGCCGCCAGGGCGGCACATCCGCGGCCGCGGTCGTGCCCGCCCAGCGTGGCGATCTGCCCGGCGAGCAGGTCGGCCAGCCGATGCGCCCGGCCCGCTCGGTCACGCTGACCGAGCGCGAACTGCAGGTCCTGCGGGGTATGGCAGACGGTCAGAGCAACGCCGAGATCGGCCGCGACCTGTTCGTCTCCGAGGACACCGTGAAGACCCACGCCCGCCGGCTGTTCCGCAAGCTGGGCGCGCGCGACCGCGCCCACGCGGTCGCCGCTGGCTTCCGGGCCGGACTGGTGTTCTAGGGACTCCACCCCGGTGCGCTACCCGCCGCCTCCCCGTCTAAACCCGGCCGGCGGGTGGAAAATCTCGACTTTCGGCTCAGTCTTCGACCATGTCGTCCACCGCGTCGGCGTAGCCGCGCGCGTACTCCCAGGTCACATAGTGGTCGGGGTCGGGATCGTAGGCGGGCTCGTGCACTCGCGGTCGGCCCGAGTCGAGCAGGTGCCGCAGGTTGCCCCGCAGCAGGTCCCAGTCGAAGTAGTGCGGTTCGCGGCAGTCCTCACAGTCGACGACGAGCCCCCGAATGCCCTTCGGGGACAGCAGCACCTGGTAGACCTCCAGTTCGGCCAGGTCGGCCAGGAGGTCGGCGCGTTCCTGCGTCGAGAGTTCGCCGTACGCGTCACCCTCGGGGTCGTCCAGACCCGCGGTGGGGTCGGCCGGGTCGCCGTGGAACGGATCAATGGGCTCGTCGTGCACCCCTTCACGTTAGTCTCCCGCACGCGGCAGTGGGGGCGCAGACACAGGCCCGCTTCCCGACAGCCCGTACCGGCTGGTCCGGCGCAGGTCAGCTCACCGGTAGCATGCATCACGTCCCGTTGCCCCGCGATTGCCCGTTTCAGGGCGAGCCGCCGGGGAACGGGGATGTGCCCGCGAGACTCCACCAGGCCGCACCGGCGACGACCGTCCTGCTCGTGCCCGGCGAACCGGCCTCGCGGTAGCGTTTGTTCAACTGGACCGCGGAGGAGATACCCGTGCGAGACATCGTCGAGATCGGCCTGGGCAAGACCGCGCAGCGCGGCTACCACCTCGATGACATCGCCATCGTGCCGACACGCCGCACCCGGGACGTGGACGACGTCTCGACGAACTGGCAGCTCGACGCATACCGCTTCGGCATCCCGTGCGTGGCGCACCCGTCCGACGCCACCATGAGCCCGGCCAACGCGGTCGCGCTGGGTAGGCTCGGCGGCCTGGGCATCCTCAACGTCGAGGGTCTGTGGACCCGCTACGAGGACCCGAGCAAGCTGCTGGCCGAGCTCGCGCACGCCGCGCGTGAGGGCGACGACGACAACATGACCGGTCGGCTGCAGCAGCTGTACGCCGCCGAGCCGATCAAGCCGGAGCTGATCGCCGAGCGGGTCCGCGAGATGCGTGACCTGGCCGCCAAGTCCGGCGGCGGCGTCACCGTCGCGGTACGGGTGTCGCCGCAGCACACCCTCGCGCTCGCTCCGGTCATCCTGGACTCCGGCGTGGACCTGCTGGTCATCCAGGGCACCATCGTCTCGGCCGAGCACGTGTCGACCGTGGACGAGCCGCTGAACCTGAAGGAGTTCATCGCCGACCTGGACCTGCCGGTCATCGTCGGCGGCTGCACCAACTACCAGACCGCGCTGCACCTGATGCGTACCGGCGCGGCCGGGGTCATCGTCGGCATCGGTGCCGACCACCTGTCCACCACCGACACCGTGCTCGGCATCCGGGTGCCGATGGCCACCGCGATCGCCGACGCCGCCGCGGCCCGCCGCGACTACCTCGACGAGACCGGCGGCCGGTACGTCCACCTCATCGCCGACGGTGACCTGCACACCTCCGGCGACATCGCCAAGGCCCTGGGCTGCGGCGCCGACGCGGTCATGCTCGGCGCGCCGCTGTCGCTGGCCGAGGGCGCGCCCGGTGGCGGCCTGTGGTGGCACCCGTCGGCCAGCCACCCGAAGCTGCCGCGCGGCTCGATCGGCTTCACCGCCGAGCCGATGGGCACCCTGGAGGAGGTGCTGTTCGGGCCCGCGACCGACCCCGACGGCCTGCTCAACCTGTTCGGCGGTCTCAAGCGGGCCATGGCCAAGTGCGGCTACCGCGACCTCAAGGAGTTCCAGAAGGTCGGCCTGATGCTCGACCGGCCCTGACGGTCGGCTGGGCGCCGCAGCTCGGCTCCAAGATCGCTGTCTCCGGCCAAGGTCTGCGCCCACAGCGCGCATCGGACCGGAGACGGCGATCTTTCGCGTGAGCCCAGGAGGAAGATCGCAGCTCGCGGTCGGAATGTGCTGCCCAGGAGCGGGTTCCGGCCGCCGGCGGCGATCTTCGTCGTCCGCCCGTCCGGGCGCGCGCCAAGGGGGTCGGGGCGGTGCCGAGTCGTGACCTTTGCGGTGGCAACGCAGGTCGTGGCCAGGAGGTCATAGAGTCTGGGTAAGTCGTGACACTGGGAGGGGCTCATGACCAAGCGCGCCGGGATCGCCGTCGCCACGGGAGCGGCCGTACTGCTCGCCGCGGGTTGCACGGCGACCAAGGAACCGCTGTTCACCGGCCCGACCGGCGGCTTCCCCGAGCCTTCGGCCGCCCCGGCGGCAGCGGCCGACCTGGGCAGCGCCGGTGACCCCTACTACCCGGGCTACGGCAACAGCGGCTACGACGTCGACTCGTACGACCTCAAGGTCAAGTACGACCCGGCCAGCGACCGCCTCACCGGCGTCGCCACCGTGACCGCGACCGCCACCGAGGTGCTCACCCGCTACCACCTCGACCTGCACGGGCTCTCTGTCGAGCAGGTCACCGTGGACGGCAAGGCCGCCACCACGGCCCGCAAACAGGACGAGCTGATCATCTCGGTGCCCGCGGCGATCCCGACCGGGCAGAAGTTCGTCACCGTGGTCACCTACGGCGGCGTCCCCACCCCGATCACCGGCCCCGAACTGGGCGCCACCGGCGTGCTCTCCACCAGCGACGGCGCCTTCGTCATCGGCGAGCCGGAGTCGGCCACGACCTGGTACCCCGTCAACGACCACCCGCGTGACAAGGCCACGTACACGATCGCGCTGACGGTGCCGAAGGGGCTGTCGGCGCTGAGCAACGGCATCCTGCGCGGCAAGCAGGACGACGCGGGCTGGACCACCTGGAACTGGCAGGTCACCTCGCCGATGGCGTCGTACCTGTCCATGTTCGTGATCGGCAAGTACCGGGTGGCGCAGAGCGAGCACAAGGGCAAGCCGGTGCTGACGGCCGTGTCCCAGAGCATTCCGCGGGGGAACGTCGACACCGCGGTGGCGCGTACCCCGGAGATCATCGACTTTCTGGAGCAGAGCTTCGGGCCGTATCCGTTCGACGCCTACGGCGGCATCGTCATCCACGACGACCGGGTCGGCTACGCGCTGGAGACCCAGACCCGGCCGGTCTACTCCGACGCGTTCTGGAGTCGCGGACAGAACACCGTGGTCGTCGCGCACGAACTGGCGCACCAGTGGTTCGGCGACAGCGTGTCGGTCGACACCTGGCGCAACATCTGGCTCAACGAGGGCTTCGCGACGTACGCCCAGTGGATGTGGGGCGAGCACATCGGCGAGACGACGATCCAGGACGAGTTCGACCGGCGGTACGAGGACACCGGCAACCAGATCTGGCGCGTCGCCCCCGGCGAGCCCGGCAAGGAGAATCTCTTCTCCGGCAGCGTCTACCAGCGCGGCGGCATGACCCTGCACGCGCTGCGCAAGAAGGTCGGCGACGAGAAGTTCTTCACCATCCTCAAGACCTGGACCTCGGAGAACAAGGACCGCAACGTCACCACCGAGCAGTTCATCGCGATGGCCGAACGCATCAGCGGCCAGGATCTCGACGCCTTCTTCGACGCCTGGCTCTTCCAGGCCAAGCGCCCGGAGCAGTGAGCGAAAGACGGGCGCGTGCGTGCTCGGTTGCGAGCCATGGGCACGCACGCGCCCGCGTTCAGCGGCCCAGATATGGGCGTACGAGTGCAGGTTCGTGACCGAACCAGTCCTCGAATTGCACGATCAACCGTCCTCCTCGTACCCGCTCGTCGCAGGGGTGAGGTCGGCCGCAGTGTCGGCAGCACCCGACACCGTCGCGCCGATGGGCCTGGAGCAGGCGCCGCCCGTAGGCGGCCTGCGCCTCGGCATATTCGCGAAACTCCCGTTCGGCGATGGGCGTGTCCGTCCGCACCTGTTCCCCCTTCGGCTCGGTATGACCATGCCAGCCACCCGGCGTGGCGCACACCTGCTGGTCGGAGCGAGGACACACGGATCCAAGGGCGGCGTTTTCCGAGCGTGACGGTCGCGTCCCACTCTTTGCCCATTCGAATGGGTAATGTCGGGTGGCATCGATATCGGTGCACACGGATCATGCGGACGGGGGGAGGACGATGGCGGTCGCCACGAGGCGAGCGGAGAGTCCACAGACACGAGGTCGGCAACTCGCGCAGGAAGGGCGCCGACTGTGGCAGGACCTGGGATCGGTGAAGCTGGCCGCGACCGAGCTGATGAATCGTCACCGCGACGTTCCCAGTCTCCAGGCCTATCGGTACGCGGCAGGACTCTCCCAGGATCAGGCGGCGGCGAGGTACAACGAGGTCACCGACCATCAGACCAGCCTCGGTGGGACCACGATCAAAGCTTGGGAGACGTGGGCGCGCGGTCGAGGTGCCGGGTCGGCTCCACCGCTGGCGAGCCTGCTGATCCTGGCCATGGCGTACGGCCGTGGCCCGTTGGGGGTTGCCGAGGAGGATCTCTCTCCGGGAGATCTCGTTGCGGAGGCCTATGAGCGGCTTGCGCCAGAAGATCAGCTGGGGCTCAGGCGCGTGCCCGCTCAGCGCAGACATGAGGCCGACAGGCTACTTGGCCAGCCTCGCCGCCGCGAGGCGCGTATGTCGTCGGCGGAACAGAGATGGCCGGGCCGGACTTCGCGCTCACCGTGCCGGTCCTCGGCGACGGCAACCCCGTCATCCGGCCGTTCTCACTGCCCAACCCACAGCCCGGTCAGTTGCTTGACCTGGATTGGGAGACGTTCGGCTACGGGATCGAGCGGTTGGCGCGGCAGATCAAGAACCACGGTCACCGTCTTGACGTGGACATCTGTTTCGGAGTGAACGAGGCGGGGTTGGTCATGGCGACCTTCCTGGCCTCGGGACAGTTCTCCCGTTGTCCGATCGGCTATCTGAAGTGCAACAAGGTGCGCGACGACATCGCGCTGGACGGTCAGTCCTTCTTTCCCGAGGCGGGCGCGGCGCCCACGATCGTCATCTGCGACTTCGAGGTCAAGCATGCCGACGTCGTCGGATATCTCGCGCAGGAGCTGAGATCGCGGTACCCGGAGGCACGACTGTACTTCGCGGTGTTCGGGGCCATGACCAAGGACAACGACCTGGCGGTCGCCGACTTCGATGACCTCACGGGCGCGAGCATCATGAGGGCCGCAGGCTTCGCCGCCGTCTTCATCGCGGCGACGATGAGCCCACCGGGTATCGAACCGCCAATGGAGCTGCGCTGACCCACACCCGGAGGCGACCACCGTGCATGACCTTCAGCTGACCGACATGGCAAATGGCGCGGCGGACCTGGTCCGCACGATCATGGCGGAGATCCGGCCGAAACTGATCGAGGCCGCCGTCTCCGGTGACCGCGGCGAACGGCGCAACGCCCGTCACGCGGGCAACTTCCTCTCTCGGCACGACCTGTGGATGCACAGCCGTTACCGGGAGTTGCTGACGCCGCTGCTCAGGCGATTCGTGTACGCCTCCGAGGAGGCCGAACCGCAGGTCATCGGCGATGATCCCGATCCTGACCTGTGTGTCCTCGTCGACCCGCTGGACACCAGCGAGCTGGCGGTTCGGGGACTGAACGGCTACACGCATCTGATGATCTACTCGCGGTCACTGGCTCGGCCGGTCGTCGCTGTGGTGGGCGACATCTTCCACCATGTCCAGCTCTATGTGGCCGCACGTGACGGCACGGGAAGCGACCGCGCTGTCCTGACGACAGCGGATGGACAGGTCCATCCGCTGCGCTCCCCGCAGCCCCGCCGACTGTCAGACGCACTTATCACGAACTTTCTGATGCGGCCCACGGAACGGTTCGTGCCGCTGGCGAAGCAGACCCGGTTGATAGAGGCGCTCGGGGCGGCTGATGATGCCGGTCAAGCGCGGGGTCGCCTGGGAGTCGACTTCGGCTCGATCGGCCTCTGCCACGTCGCGGCAGGGTTCACCGATGCGATGATCGAGTTCGCCAAAGGCTTCGCCGTGTGGGATCTCGCGCCTGGGCAGTACGTGCTCGCAGCGGCGGGTGGTGTGGTCGTCGGCTTGGACGGGCGCGAATTGCCGCTGGACTTCGGATTCGACTCGCTTGACGGCATTGCCGCCGCCATGACGCAGCGCAGGAAGTTCATCGCCACCGGCACCCTCGACCTCGCCGAAGCTCTCGTCGACCGCCTCGAACACTGACCTGGGGCCCAAACGAGGCTGCAGTTTCGGGGAAAGCGCACGAAAGCGGGCCATGATTCCTGCACTTTCCCCGAAACTGCCCGGCCCGCGGCGCGACGGACCCCTGGCGCGTGACTTACTGGCGGGTAATAATCCTGCGCATGGCTCGCTACGACGTGGTGGTGATCGGGTCGGGGTTCGGCGGGAGTGTGGCCGCGCTTCGGCTCGCCGAGAAGGGGTACTCGGTCGCGGTGCTGGAGGCGGGTCGCCGCTTCGCCGACCGGGACTTTCCCAAGACCAGCTGGCGCGTGCGCAAGTTCCTGTGGGCGCCCGCGCTGGGCTGCTACGGCATCCAGCGGATCACCCTGCTGCGGCCGGACAAGGGCGAGCGCGGCGCGGGCGTGCTGGTGCTGTCGGGCGCCGGGGTCGGTGGCGGTTCGCTGGTGTACGCCAACACGCTCTACCGCCCGCTGCCGGACTTCTACGCCGACCCGCAGTGGCGCGACATCACCGACTGGAAGACCGAGCTGGCCCCGTACTACGACACCGCCGAGCGGATGCTCGGGGTGACCACGTACGACCGCACCACCCCCGCCGACGAGGCGTTCCGCAAGGTGGCCGAGCGGATGGGCGTCGGTGACACGTTCCACGCCACCCCGGTCGGGGTGTTCCTGGGCATGCCCGGCGCGACCGTGCCGGACCCGTACTTCGGTGGCGAGGGCCCGGCGCGGGCGGGCTGCCTGCACTGCGGCGAGTGCATGACCGGCTGCCGCCACAACGCCAAGAACACACTGGTCAAGAACTATCTGTGGCTGGCCGAGAAGGCCGGGGCGGTGGTGTTCCCGCTGACCACCGTCACCGCGGTGCGGCCGCGCGAGGGCGGGGGCTACACGGTCGAGACGGCGCGGACCGGCGCGCTGCTGGCCAAGCGGCGGCGCTCGCCCGCGGACGCGGTGATCGAGGCGGACCAGGTGGTGTTCGCGGCGGGTGCGCTCGGTACCCAGCGGCTGCTGCACGCGATGAAGGAGCGGGGCATCCTGCCCCGGCTGTCGGGGCGGCTGGGTGCGCTGACCCGCACCAACTCGGAGTCGCTGGTGGGCGCGACGATGCTGCCCGGCGACGCGCGCAAGCGAAAGCCGCGCTTCACCGAGGGTGTCGCGATCACCAGCTCGTTCCACCCGGACGGGCGGACCCACATCGAGCCGGTGCGCTACGGCCGGGGCTCGAACGCGATGGGGCTGCTGCAGTCGGCGCTGACCGACGGCGGCCCGGGGCGGGGGCGGCGCTGGCTGCGGGAGATGTTCCGCTGGCCGCTGCCGTACCTGCGGGCGATGTCGGTGCGCGGCTGGTCGGACCGGACCATCATCGCGCTGGTGATGCAGTCGCTGGACAACTCGCTCACGGTGCGCTGGCGCCGGGGCGGGCTGCGCTCGACGCTGGGCCACGGGGCGGCGAACCCGACCTGGATCCCGGCGGGCAACGAGGCGGTGCGGCTGCTGGCCGAGGAGATCGGCGGGTTGCCGGGTGGGGCGCTGCCGGAGGTGCTGGACATCCCGCTGACCGCGCACATCCTGGGCGGGGCGGTCATCGGCGCGGACGCGGACAGCGGCGTCGTGGACCCGTACCACCGCGTCTTCGGGCATCCGGGCCTGCACGTCGTCGACGGCGCCGCGGTCTGCGCGAACCTCGGGGTGAACCCGTCGCTGACGATCACCGCGCAGGCGGAGCGGGCGATGGCGGCGTGGCCCGCGAAGGGCGAGGCCGACCGGCGGCCCGCGCCGGGCGAACCGTACCGAAAAATTACCGCCGCGTGACCCGAAGGCGACGCGTACGCCCGACCCTGTCGGGGTGACCGTCGCCGCGACCACGCCCGACCCCGCCGCGGTCCCGCCGCGCGGCGGCCGGGCCGACGTGGTCTATGTGCTGCTGCTGGTGCAGGCCGGGGCAGGCCTGCTGGGAATGCTCGGTGAGCTGCTGTTCATGGGCGGATTGCCGTTCTACGCGATCGCGCCGCTGAGCCGGGTGATCGTCACCTTCATGTTCGCGGCGATGGTGGTGCGGGGTCGGCGCGGCGCCCTGATCGGGGTGCTGGTGCTCCAGGCGCTGTCGCTGGTCGGGCTGGTGCTGAGCCTGGTGCTGGGGGCGTTGCCGGGCGTCGACTTCACCCCGACGCTGACCGGGTTGCTCACCGGGCTGCTGCTGCCGGTGCTGGTCACGGTGCAGTGTGTACGGCTGCTGGCCACCCCCGAGCCCGGGGCCGGTGTCCGGTGAATCCGGTCGAGACGCTGCTGACCGGGATCGCGCCCGAGCACACCGCCGCCCTGACCGCGGGCATCCTGGCCTGCTGCTTCCTGCCGTGGCTGGCGGGTCCGGCGGTGAACCAGGTCGCCCGCTGGGCGTACGTGCTGCTCGGCGCCGCCGCCGTGGTGCACCTGGCGCTGCCGCTGGGCCACCGGGACAGCGCCTGGCTGACCGCCGGCTTCCTGCTCAGCGGCGTGGCGTACGGGGTGTTGGCCTGGCGGGCGCGCGGTGACCGGCGCGGCTGGCGGTTCGGCACGGCGGTGCTGGTGCCGCTGAACCTGCTGGCGTACCTGATCGTCATCGGACGCGGCGGTGAGGAGGCCGACCAGGTCGGCATCGCGGCGGCGCTGGTCGAGTTGGTCGCGTTCGGGCTGGCGGTGGTGCCGCAGCGGCGGCCGGGGCGCCCGCGCCGGTTCCTGCGCGCGCTGGGCTCGACCTCGACGGTGTTCGCGGTGTTCGCCACCGGCGCGGTGGTGTGGATCTCCACGCTCGTGGCGCACCAGGCGGCGGGCGCGTCGGCGGGGGCGACCCAGGCGCCCGCGGTCGGGCACAGCCACGCGCACGGGCACGAGCACCTGCTCCGGGCCCAGGCCGGGGTGATCATGCGGCAACTGATCGGCGACCACCATCCGTCCGCCGCGCAGGCTGACGCCGCCGCGCACCTGGCCGCCGACACCCGGCAGTCGGTACGTCGGTTCGCGAAGCTGTCCGACGCGCTCGCGGCCGGGTACCAGCTGCCCATCACCGGGAAGACCGGCCCCGACGTGCATATGGACAACCCGGCGTTCAAGTCGGACGGCGCGGTGCTGGACCCGCGGCGTCCGGAGACGCTGGTGTTCACGATCGAGGACGGGAAGGCCACGCTGCTGGGCGTGGTCTACGTGATCGAGCGGGCCGGGGTCGCCGGTCCGGAGCCGGGCGGCCCGGTCACCCGGTGGCACGCGCACAACCTGTGCATCTCGCTGGCCCCGCCCGGCATCGGCGTGGTCACGCCGTACGGCGGGTGCCCGACGTTGTCGGTGGCGCTGACGACGCCGGAGATGATGCACGTCTGGGTGGTGGACCCGCCCGGCGGCGCCTTCGCCGAGGGCGTGGACGCGAAGTGGGCTCGCGACTACCACCGCACGCACGGACTGCCGACCGCTTAAGGTGTTCGGCATGGGGAGGACGTTCTCGCGGGCTCGTGTCGCGACAGTCGTGCTGGTGATGTCGTTGCTGGCCACCGGCTGCGGCGACGGGCGGCAGCCGAAGTTCGAGGCGGCGCCGTCGGCGTCGCCGGTGCTGGAGTCGGCGGTCGCCTCGCCCTCGGCCGTGCCGTCGCCGCAGGCATCGCCGTCGGTCAAGCCGTCGGCCTCGCCGAAGCCGGTCAAGAACGGCAACGTGCTCAAGCACGGCGCGGGCACGTTCCGCACCGCCGCCGGCGGCACCGACGTGATCGGCACCGCGGGCGCGCTGCGGACGTACTACGTGCAGGTGGAGAGCGGGATCACCACGTTCGACCCGGACGGCTTCGCCGCCGCGGTGGACCAGATCCTGGCCGACCCGCACAGCTGGATCGCGTCGAAGAAGTGGCGGTTCAAGCGGGTCAGCACGGGGGTGACGCCGAACTTCTACATCCGGCTGGCCACGCCCGACACGATCGACCGCATGTGCGGCAGCGCCGGGCTGGACACGGCGGGCATCTTCTCCTGCCGCTTCGGCAACAACGTCATGATCAACCTGTACCGCTGGACCAACGGCGCGACCGGGTTCACCGACCTGAACGTGTACCGCAACATGGTGGTCAACCATGAGACCGGTCACTATCTCGGCCATGATCACGTGTTCTGCCCCGGCGCGGGCAGGCCCGCACCCGTGATGCAGCAGCAGACCAAGTCGTTGCAGGGCTGCAAGGCCAATCCCTACCCGTACCCGGACGGGGTCCACTACGTGGGTTGACCTGGGCGCCACGTTAAGGTTGAGGTCATGACTACGCCGCGCCCCGTTCTGGTGGTTGACTTCGGAGCCCAGTACGCCCAGCTCATAGCCCGCCGGGTACGCGAGGCGCACGTCTATTCGGAGATCGTTCCGCATTCGATGTCCGTCGATGAGATGATGCGCCGGAACCCGGCCGCGATCATCCTGTCCGGCGGCCCGGCGAGCGTGTACGTGCCCGGCGCCCCGCAGGTCGACGCGACCCTGTTCGAGGCGGGCGTGCCGGTCTTCGGCATCTGCTACGGCTTCCAGGCGATGGCCGCGGCGCTGGGCGGCACGGTCAGCCACACCGGCCTGCGCGAGTTCGGCGGCACCGTGGTCGACGCCCAGCCGGACGCGGGCGTGCTGTTCGCGGGCCTGCCCGCGCGCCAGGACGTGTGGATGAGCCACGGCGACTGCGTGAGCGTCGCCCCGGCCGGATTCACCGTCACCGCCGGGTCGGCGGGCGCGCCGGTCGCCGCGTTCGAGGACACCTCGCGCGGCTTCGCCGGGGTGCAGTTCCACCCCGAGGTCGCGCACACGCCGTACGGTCAGCGTCTGCTGGAGCGGTTCCTGCACGACGTGGCCGGGATCGAGCCGACCTGGACCATGGGCAACATCATCGACGACCAGGTGGCCGCGATCCGCGCCCAGGTCGGCGACGCCGAGGTGATCTGCGGCCTGTCCGGCGGGGTCGACTCGGCGGTGGCCGCCGCGCTGGTGCACAAGGCGGTCGGCGACCAGCTGACCTGTGTCTTCGTCGACCACGGGCTGCTGCGCGCGGGCGAGGCCGAGCAGGTCGAGCGGGACTACGTGGCCGCCACCGGCATCAAGCTCAAGGTCGTCGACGCGGCTGACCGATTCCTGGGCGCGCTGGCCGGGGTCACCGACCCGGAGACCAAGCGCAAGATCATTGGCCGGGAGTTCATCCGGGTGTTCGAGGCGGCCGCGCGCGAGGTCGCGGCCGGCGGCGACGTGCGCTTCCTGGTGCAGGGCACGCTCTACCCGGACGTGGTCGAGTCCGGCGGCGGCACCGGCACGGCCAACATCAAGAGCCACCACAACGTCGGCGGCCTGCCCGACGACCTCAAGTTCGACCTGGTCGAGCCGCTGCGCACGCTGTTCAAGGACGAGGTGCGGGCGCTGGGCGCCAGCCTCGGCCTGCCCGAGGAGATGGTCTGGCGGCACCCGTTCCCGGGTCCGGGCCTGGCCATCCGCATCATCGGTGAGGTCAACCAGCACAACCTCGACATCCTGCGCGCCGCCGACCTGGTCGCCCGCCAGGAGCTGACCGCGTCAGGCCTGGATCGCGACGTGTGGCAGTTCCCGGTGGTGCTGCTGGCCGACGTGCGCTCGGTCGGCGTGCAGGGCGACGGCCGCACCTACGGCCACCCGGTCGTGCTGCGCCCGGTCTCCAGCGAGGACGCCATGACCGCCGACTGGTCCCGCCTGCCGTACGACCTGATCGCCCGCATCTCCACCCGCATCACCAACGAGGTTCCCGAGGTCAACCGCGTCGTGCTCGACGTGACGAGCAAGCCCCCGGGCACCATCGAGTGGGAATGAGTGAAAGCCGTGACGCCGACGTCGTTCGGCTCACGCGCTGATTGAGCCCCGGCCCCCGGCCGGGGCTCAACTCTTGGTGTGCGGTGTCTCAAGATCGCTGCTGGCGGCCGTTTTGCCGCCCTGAGCTGGGACGTCGAACCACAAAAACGATCAATGGCATTAATGGAACGCGAAGGTACTTATAAATCGGACATCTTGTCGTGATCTTCGCGGCGGGGGAGAATGATTTCTCGTGACCACCGCGCTCGAGGCATTGCGGCGGATCGCCGCATATGCCGTCATCACCAATGAGTCCGACCAGGTGCTTCTGGTTCGGGCATCCGAGCAGTCCGGCACCCCGGGCATCTGGTCCCTCCCCGGAGGGGCGGTGGACCACGGCGAGCACCCCAACGACACTGTTGTCAGGGAGACAGCCGCCGAGACCGGTCTGAGCGTCGCCGTAACCGGACTGCGTGATGTGCTCGCCGACATGCGGGCACTGCCGCACCGAGGCGTGACCATCCACACCGACCGCGTCATCTACGCCGCGCGGGTGCGCGGCGGAGCGCTGCGCGAGCGGATCGACCAGCCCACCGACCTGGTGTCCTGGCTCGACCTGGACGAGTGCGCGAAGCTGCCGCTGCGGCCGTTCACGGCGGCGGCGCTGGGGCTGTCCGCGCTCGCCGCCGACCAGATTCCCGACGAGGTGCCCGACTTCCCGTCGTTCCACGCCGTGCCCGGCGCCGACGGGCTGCACCGCGCGCAGCGCTTCGCGGCGTACGCGGTGGTCACCGACCGTCAGCAGCGCGTGCTGCTGACCCGCATCGCCCCCAACTACCCCGGCGCGGGCCTGTGGCACCTGCCCGGCGGCGGCACCGACTTCGGCGAGCAGCCCGGCACGGCGCTCATCCGCGAGCTGGTCGAGGAGACCGGCCAGCGCGGGCGCCTCGGCGAGCTGCTGGGCGTGGCCAGCCACCGCGACGCGGCGTCGCTGGGCCCGGAGGGCTACCCGATCGACTGGCACGGCGTGCGCGCCTTCTATCGGGTGCGCGTCGACCGGGCCACCCGGCCGAAGGTGTACGACCAGGGCGGCTCCACCGCCGAAGCGCGCTGGGTCACCCCCAACGAGCTGGGTGAACTGGGCCCCGACGACGTCACCGAGGTCACCGCGGAGGCACTGCGGGCTGCCGCGCTGCCCCGCATGCCCCGGCAGGTTTGAGCCGTCGCCTAGCCTGGCGGCCATGGAGAAACGGCGCAGGATCGGGGCGTACGGCATCGCCCGCGACGAGCAGGGCCGGCTGCTGCTGGTCCGCTCGTCGGCCAAGTCGAACCACCCCGGGCGGTGGTTCCTGCCCGGGGGCGGCCTGAACCACGGCGAGGACCCGGCCGCCGGGCTGGCGCGGGAGTTCCTCGAGGAGACCGGCCTGACCGTACGGATCACCGGCCTGCACGGCGTCTCGACCGACCTGGTCGACATGCCGTGGCGCGGCGTGCTGCTGCACCACGACCGGGTCGTCTACGACGTGGCGGTGACCGGCGGCGAGCTGACCGTCGAGACCGACGGCACCAGCGACCTGCCCGCCTGGGTGGAGCCGGCGCGCCTGGCCGAACTGCCGGTGATCCCGTTCGTGGCCCGCACGCTCGGGCTGGCCGAACCCGTCGCCGACACCCCGCCGCCCCCGGCCGTCGACGAGGCGGGCGAGTTGTCCGCGGACGGGCGGATGGTGCGGCAGACGAACCGGGTGATGCGCTTCGGGGCGTACGGCATCGTCACCGACCCGGCCGGTCGGGTGCTGCTGTCGCTGATCTCGCCCGGCTACCCCGGCGCGGGCCGCTGGCACCTGCCCGGCGGCGGCACCGACTTCGGTGAGCAGCCGCACGTCGGTCTGCTGCGCGAGATCTACGAGGAGACCGGTCAGACCGGTGCGGTGACCGAGCTGATCGAGGTGAGCTCGCACCACAACCCGAACGCGATCGGCCCCGAGGGCGTCCCGTTGGACTGGTACGTGGTCCGCGCGATCTTCCGGGTCACCGTCGCGGACCCGACTGTGCCGGTGGTCACCGAGGTGAGCGGCTCGACGTGCGACGCCGGTTGGTTCCACCCCGCCGAGCTGGGCGGTATCCCGCTCACGGACATGGCGACGAGAGAATTGCGTCATATGAGGTGAATTTGCCGGTCGGGTAGACTGGCCAGCGGACCGAGACAGAGCGCCCCCGGGATACTTCGTGGCCTAGGGGCCGATTTGCCCCTTCAGTGACCCAATGGGTGGAGATTTCGACCCGGCGGGTATCGCCAAGGCGCACACGTGTGTGCGATGGTGTAGGCCGCAAAAGCCGGACGGTCCGCTGAGGCGGCGGAAAGGAACCGTACCGGCCATGGAGGGACGACACGTGCCGAGAGCCTTATGGCGTCGGCGTCGCTTGACGGACAGTCCGCGACCAGCGGGCCGGCAATGGACCGGTCGCTTGCGCGCAGGCAGCTCCTTCGCCCGGCAGATGCTGCTGGTGCCGGTGGGTAGGCTGCGCAGGACTGAACACTCCGTTGCGACGAGCCCCAACCTGCCCGGACTGGACCCGGTCGAACTGCGCGCCATCGAGGCCGCAGCCGTCACCGAGACCGCCGAGCCGCCGACCCCGACGACGATCCCACTGCTGCCCGGCGAGCGCACGCTCGACCGGCGCATCAAGTTCGCCCTGGTGCAAGCATGCACGCTGAGCAGCCTGATGCTCGGCATGACCGCGATCTTCCTCGCGATCATGGGAGCCAAGCCGATGTACGGCGCGCTCTGCCTGCTCGCCTGCATCACCTTCGACGGCCTCGACGGGGCCCTGGCCCGCAAGTTCGGCGTGGCCAGCCCGTTCGGCGTCCAGATGGACTCACTGGGCGACATGACCTCGTTCGGCATCGCCGCTCCGGTGGTCATCTACTCCGCGCTCAAGGGCGCGGTGGCCACGCCGGTGCTCATCGCCGCCTGCGCGCTCGTCGCCTGCTGCGCGGCGATTCGCCTGGCCCGCTTCAACGTCTCGCCGAAGGACGGCCGGTTCTTCTGCGGCGTGCCGACCACGATGGCGGCGACCGTGCTGGCGATCACCGTGCTGCTGAAGTCGACGGGTGTGGGCAGCTCGCTGCCCGCCGGCGCGATGGTGTTCGGAGTGGTGCTGCTGGCGCTGGCGATGGTCTCCAGCTTCCCCTACGCCAAGCTCGCGAAGGTGGTCAAGCTGCCGCCGACGCTGTTCATCCTGCCGCTGGTCGGCCTCGTGTGGAACCCGCTGGTCACCTTCGGCCTGCTGGTCCTGGTGTACCGCGCCAGGGGCCGGCGGCTGTGGGCCCGCCAGCGCCGTACCGCCCCCGCGGCCTGAATCCGCCGATAGCAAGACGCGCCGCCCCGGTCCAGTGGACCGGGGCGGCGCTTTTCGTTCGGGGCGGCGCTTTTCGTTCGGGGCGGCGCTTTCGTTCGGGTCAGCGCAGACGGGCGATGACCGTGGCGGCGCCGGTCACCCGGTCACCCGGGGCGACCAAAGCCTCGGCGCGGTCGGCGGGCAGGTACACGTCGGTGCGGGAGCCGAAGCGGATCAGGCCGAACCGCTCGCCCTTGGCCAGCAGCGCGCCGATCGGGGCCCGCTGCACGATCCGACGCGCGATCAGGCCGGTGCGCTGGGCCACCACGACGCGGCTGCGGTCGGGCGTCTCCAGCACCGTGTACGCCGCCACGTTGTGCTCCGCCTCCGGCTTCATCGCCGCCGCGTACCCGCCGTCCTCGACGAAGTAGTCGACGACCTTGCCGGCCACCGGTGCCCGGTTGACGTGCACGTCGAACACGGACAGGAACACCGCGATGCGCAGGAACTCCTCGTCGGCGAAGCGCTCGTCGTAGATGTGCTCCACGCTGAGGACCTTGCCGTCGCTGGCGGCCACGACCGCGGTCGGGTCGGCCGGGATGTCGCGCTCGGGGTCGCGGAAGAACGCGGCCACCGGAACGGCGGCCAGGGCGGGCACCAGCCACGCCTTCGACTTCGGCCGGACGGCCTTGAGCAGGGCGGCGGCGCCGAGCGCGATACCGGCCGCGGCGACGCCGTTGGAGTCGATGTTCATACCGCCGTACAGGGGGACGCTGGAGGGGCGGAAGGCCGGGCTGAGCTTGGCCGCGACGCTCGCGTCGACGTCGGTGAAGCGCAGGCGGTGCACCCGCACCGGCGGCGTGTTGCGCAGCACGAGATCGGAGCCGACGCCCTGGCGGGCGGCGATGCGGTCGAGCTCGTCGTTGGCGCCGCCGGACAGGCCGGGCAGGGCCACCGCGGCGATGATCAGCAGGCCGCCCTCGGCGACGAACTTGCTCAGGCGGTCGACGGTGGTGCGGGCCTCCTCGCCGGAGCCGACCACCGGCTCGGCGACGATGACCAGGTCGGCGGGCTCGGCGGCGCTGAGGTCGGCCACGACCTGCACCCGCTCGGCCAGGAAGCTGCCCAGGGTGGACAGGTGTCCGGCCACGGTGTCGTCGGCGGCGACCACGGTCAGCCGGTCGCCGGGCAGCAGCGCGTCCAGC
The DNA here is from genome assembly GCF_019083965.1 of Catellatospora tritici. Taxonomy (GTDB): domain Bacteria; phylum Actinomycetota; class Actinomycetes; order Mycobacteriales; family Micromonosporaceae; genus Catellatospora; species Catellatospora tritici. The sequence continues at coordinate 512,029 of NZ_JAHRCY010000002.1, read as the reverse complement.
GCCTCGGCGAGCACCAGCGAGTCGGCGCTCGCACCCACCAGCAGGGCGGTCTTGGGGCCGCCGTGGCGGGCCAGCTCGGCGGTCAGGGTGCGGGCGGCCCGGTCGCCGATGCGGATCTGGCCGAGCGGTCCGAGGGCGGGTCGATCAGGCTGGTACTGGCTCATGGGACGGCTGCTCCTCGTCTTGACCGGGTGGTTCACCGGTCAGCATAGACAAGCTCCCCTCACCGGCCGGTTTCGACCGGTGAGGGGAGCCGCATTTTCGACGCGCCGGCGCTGCGGCCTTAGTCGGTGCCGTCCTCCGCCTTCGCTTCGGAGGGCACCGAGCGGCCGGCAACCGTCGACGCGTCCTGCCTGCGCGGGGTGAGGGCGCCCAGGACGCCCATCACCCCGAGGATGATCAGACCGGCCGCCACGAACCAGCCCAGCGGGGGCAGGTCCACGTGGATCAGGCGGCGAGCCAGGAACGCCCCCGCGACGAACAGGAACAGCAGGCCGAAGAAGAGCGATACCGAGTCGGTACGGTGCGTTTTCACCGGGTCACCTCCGCGTTGCCGGCGTTGACGTCGAGGTCGATGCGCAGGGTGCCGCCGCCGGGGCCGTCGGCCCCGAAGTCGGTCTGGGTGTCCTTGACGCCCGCGCCGTTGATCTCCCGGCCGAAGACGTCGGCGTTGCCCAGGTTGACGTCGGTGTTGACGGTGACGTCGAGCCCGGCCGGGACGATGATGCGCAGATCACCCGCGGTGATCTGGGCCCGGACCCGGGTGTCGCGGCCGACCAGGTCCAGCTGGGTGAGGTCGAGCGTCGCCTGGCCGAAGCGGTGCTCGTACCGGTCGGCCAGGTCGTCCAGGCTGGTCGGCGCCCAGGTGACGTTGCCCGCCTGGCTGCGGACCCGGTCCCAGTCGTCGCCGGCGTTGGCCATCGGCAGGGCCAGGCTGAGCAGGATGCCCAGGAAGATCCAGCCGCGGGCGCGGCCGAGCCATGCCCCGACGACCAGGCCCACGCCCACCACGGCCAGCGCGGTGGCCACGTACACGGTGCCCGGGATGGAGATCCCGGTCATGTCGACCATGGCCAGCAGGCCGAGGGCGATCAGGACCACTCCGAAGATCAGCCGACCCAGCCGCGAGGGCTCCGGCCGGGGCTTGACCGGCAGCGGGGGCGGCGGAGGCGGCGGCGTCGGAGCGTACGGCCCGTGCGGGGCGAACGGCGGGCGGTAACCCGTCGGCTCGCCGGGCAGCACCGCCGTCACCGTCGCCGGTGCGGTCGCCGCCGCGGCGTACTCCGGGGCGGGCTGGTGCGGGGCGGCGTACTGCGGGGGCAGGTAGCTCACCCCCGGGCGGGACGGGCGGCCGCCGTTGCTGCGGCTGACCACCAGGGCGGCCACCACCAGCCCGATCGCCGCGATCACGGCCATCTCGAAGCTGTTGGTGACCCCGCCGAGCACGAACACCGCCACTACGCCGAGCACCAGGGTCACCGTCGACGAGGTGGTCGAGTAGCCCCGGCCGAACAGCGCCTCCAGGGGGGAGGCGGTGTCGCCCTCGGCCGGGGTGAGCAGCCACACCGCGAGGTACACGATGATGCCGATGCCGAAGATCGACAACACGCCGATCAGCACCCGCCACAGCAGCGGGTCGGTCTTGGTGGCCCGTCCCAGCGCCCCGCACACACCCGCGAGGTAGCGGCCGTGCCGGGGTCGGATCAGGTCGTACCCGGCCGCCCAGGAGACGTACGGGGCCGCGCCGGGGCCAGGCGGGGCCTGGTCGGTCGGCGGTGCGGTGGCGGCACCCGCGGGGGGCGGCTGCGTCGCGCCGTCGTCACCGGGGCCGTCACCACGAGGGGGAGTCGCGGTCTCATCGTTCATACGTCGATAGTGAGGCTGAGCTGGCCCGACCCGCCTCAGGACCGGACCCTGAGCGCACCCTGAGAAAGGACGTCACAGTATCTGGGGGTCTCACCCGTGGGCGCTCGCGCGCCCGCCGTGACACGATCGATCACGTGTCGACCTCCGTGCCCGAGACCCCCCGGCTGACCCGTTCCCGCTCCGACCGTCTGGTCGCGGGGGTCGCCGGTGGCATCGCCGCGCACGTCCGCCTGTCGCCGACGCTGGTCCGCATCATCTTCCTGCTCCTGCTGCCCGTCAACGGCCTGGGCGCGCTGCTGTACGCCGTCTTCTGGGCGGTCATGGCAGCGGGCGAGGACACCGGCCCCCGGCGCCCGTCGATCCACCTGGTGCCGTACCTGCTGGCCGGGTTCGCGCTGATGACGGTCAGTGTGCTGATCAACCGGGACGGCGGCATCGGCATGTCCGTCGGCTGGCTGGTGGCGCTGGTCGCGGTGGGCGCGGGCATCATCTGGCACCAGGCCGACCCGGACCGGCGGCAGCGCTGGAGCGACGCCTCCCCGAACGCGCCCTGGCTGGCCGCCCTGTCCGACGGCGACCGGCGCATGTACCTGCTGCGCTTCCTCGGTGGCGGGGTCCTCGTCGCCGTCGGCATGATCGGCGTTATCGTCATCTACTCCCCGAAGACGCTCGGTGCGATCAGCTGGGGCGATCTGTGGATCGCGGTGGCATTCGCGCTGGTGGCGCTGGCGGGCGTGGGTCTGGTCGCGGCGCCGCTGCTGTGGCGGATGCTGACCGCGCTGCGCTCGGAGCGGGAGGGCCGCATCCGCGAGCAGGAGCGGGCCGAACTGGCCGCGATGGTCCACGACCAGGTGCTGCACACGCTCGCGCTGATCCAGCGAAACGCCGCCGACCAAGCCGCCGTCACCCGGCTGGCCCGCGGTCAGGAACGCAGCCTGCGCAACTGGCTCTACCAGCCCACCGGCTCGCCGACCGAGCACTTCGCGGCGGCGTTGCAGCAGGCCGCGGCGGAGGTGGAGGATACCTACGGGATCGTCGTGGAGGCGGTCGTGGTGGGCGACCGCAAGGTCGACGAGCGGGCCGCGGCGCTGGTCGCGGCCGCGCGCGAGGCCCTGGTGAACGCGGCGCGCCACGCCCAGGTCAAGACCGTCTCGCTGTACGCCGAGGTGGAGCCCACGATGCTGAGCGTGTACGTGCGCGACCGGGGCAAGGGCTTCGACCCGACCGCGGTGGAGGAACGGCGCCACGGCGTACGAGGATCGATCATCGGACGGATGGCCCGGCACGGCGGCCAGGCCGAGATCCGCAGCTCGGTCGGCGAGGGCACCGAGGTCAGGTTGAGTGTGGCCGTCACGTCCTTGAAAGAGGAGTAGGGATATATATGAGCGAGCAGCGCTTGCGGGTGTTCCTGGTCGACGACCACGGCATGTTCCGGGCGGGGGTGCGGGCCGAGCTGGGCGCGCACGTCGACGTGGTCGGCGAGGCGGCGACCGTGGCCCAGGCGGTTTCGATGATCGGCTCGACGGTGCCGGACGTGGTGCTGCTGGACGTCCACATGCCCGACGGCGGCGGCCGCGCGGTGCTGGAGGCGGTGCGTAAGACCCAGCCGCAGGTCCGTTTCCTGGCCCTGTCGGTGTCGGACGCGGCCGAGGATGTGATCGGCCTGATCCGGGCCGGGGCAAGGGGTTACGTCACCAAGACGATCTCGCCGGACGACCTGGTGGACGCGATCCGGCGGGTGGCCGACGGGGACGCGGTCTTCTCGCCGCGGCTGGCCGGGTTCGTGCTGGACGCCTTCGCGGCGCGGCCGGACGCGCCGGTGGCCGATCCCGAACTGGACCAGCTGACCAACCGGGAGCGGGAGGTGCTGCGGCTGCTGGCGCGGGGCTACGCCTACAAGGAGATCGCGAAGGAGCTGTTCATCTCGATCAAGACGGTGGAGACCCACGTGTCGAACGTGCTCCGGAAGTTGCAGATGTCCAACCGGTACGAATTGTCGCGTTGGGCAGCAGATCGACGCCTTGTGTAACGCTCTGTATCGCCCAATCTGTGAGATGCCAGTTACCTCCATGTTTCGATTCTCGATCAACACCCGCGCCGACCTGCCCAATCTCCGCTGTTCAGAGCGTTTTCCGTCGATCAAGAAAGTTGCTTGACGCGGTATCGGCGTCGTCCCGTCTCGGTAACGGGTTGGTATCAGGGCCTTCCCGGCGTGCGTCGAGGGGTGCGAAAGTGTGGCCACCTCACACCCCCTCGTGAGCGCCTGAGGAGGCACACGAATGCGCGGGAATTCCCTTAAGGCAGTGGTGGCTACCGCCGCTGTCGCGCTGATTGCCGCTGGTTGTACCAGCACCCCCGATGCCGAGACGCCGAGCGACACCGGCGGCGAACTCCGGATCTTCGCGTCCGAGCCGGCGAGCCTGTTCCCGCCGATGGCCGACGACAACCCGTCGATCGTCATCATCCGCCAGCTGTACAAGGGCCTGGTGGAGTACGACGCCAAGGGCGCGCCGGTCAACGTGATCGCGGACTCGATCACCTCGACGGACAACAAGGTCTGGACGATCAAGCTCAAGTCCGGCTTCAAGTTCACCAACGACGAGGCTGTGACCGCTGACAGCTTCATCGACTCGTGGAACTTCACCGCGTACGGTCCGAACGCCGCGACCAACTCGTACTTCCTGTCCGGCATCGCCGGCTACGACGAGCTGCAGTCGACCGACCCGGACGGTGACGGCCCGAAGACGGCGCCGGAGCCGGCCGCCAAGACCCTCTCGGGTCTGAAGAAGATCGACGACCTGAGCTTCGAGGTCACCCTGAAGAAGGCCTTCTCGGGCTTCCCGGCCCAGGTCGGCTACTCGGGTTACTTCCCGGTCGCCAAGGCGTGCCTCGCGGACGTCAAGGGCTGCACCGAGAAGCCGATCAGCAACGGCCCCTACAAGATCGAGGGCTCCTGGGAGCACAACGTCCAGGTGAAGCTGTCGCGCAACGACGGCTGGACCGCCTCGAAGGGCAAGGCTGACACCCTGACCTTCAAGATCTACGACAAGCAGGACACGGGCTACGCCGACTTCAAGGCCGGCGAGCTGGACATCTTCGAGGCTGTTCCCTCGGCTGAGGTCAAGGCCGCCAAGGCTGCCTACGGTGACCGCTTCTTCCAGAAGCCGAGCAACAACTTCACCTACGTCGGCATCCCGCTGAACGACCCGCGGTTCCAGAACAAGCAGATCCGTCAGGCGCTGTCGCTGGCGATCGACCGTCAGGCGATCATCGACGCGGTGTTCGACGGCCGCTTCTCGGCCGCTCAGGGTGTCGTGAGCCCGAACTTCCTCGGCTACCGTGACGGCGCCTGCCCGAACTGCAAGTACGACCCGGTCAAGGCCAAGCAGATCCTGGACGCGGCGGGCGGCTGGAAGGGTGGCAAGATCACCCTGTGGGCGAACGCCGGTGCGGGCCACGAGAAGTGGATGCAGGCGGTCGGCGACGGCTGGAAGAAGGACCTGGGCATCGACTACGAGCTCAACACCACCCTCCAGTTCCCGGAGTACCTGGCCAAGGGCGACGCGCACAAGTTCGACGGCCCGTTCCGTCTCGGCTGGGGCCCGGACTACCCGTGGTTCGAGACCTACCTGGCGCCGCTGTACGGCACCGGTGGTTCCTCGAACGCCAGCGGCTACACCAACCCGGCCTTCGACGCGCTCGTCGAGCAGGGTAACGGTGCCAAGACGCAGGACGAGGGCGTCAAGTTCTACCAGCAGGCCGAGGACATCATCGTCGACGACCTGCCGGTCATCCCGATGTGGTTCGGCATGACGACGGACGTGTACAGCGAGAACGTCAAGACCTTCGTCTTCAACCCCATCTCGGGCGTCGAGTACGACAAGGTCGTCCTCAACCCCGCCAAGTGATCTCCTGATCGCTTGATCTGATCCACACTCACGCGGGGCGGTGGGGAACCGGACCGGTTCCCCACCGCCCCGATGGCTCCGAGAGGAGGACCAGAGGTGGGACGCTACGTCATTCGACGGTTGCTGCAGTTCATTCCCACGGTCCTAGGAACGTTGTTCCTCCTTCACTACCTGACCTCGGTGGGCATGCAGCTCACCGGTAACCCGGTTCGCGCGCTCTTCGGTGATCGCACCCCATCGCCCGCGACGGTCGAGGCCATCACCCGCAAGCTCAGGCTGGACGACCCCTGCCTGAAGCGGCCCGGAGATCCCTGTTTCGAACTCTTCTTCCAGCGGATCGGCGTACTGCCGTCGAACGGACACTTCAGCGGCTACCTGCAGGGGGACTTCGGTACCAACCTGCGGTTCCGTGAGGTGACCGACATCGTCTCCTCCGCGCTCCCGTACACCCTCAAGATCACCCTGATCGCGTTCCTGGTCGAGGCCATCATCGGCATCCTCGCCGGCGTGCTGGCCGGCATGCGCAGCGGCGGCTTCATGGACTACGTCGTGAAGATCGGCACGGTTCTGGTGATCTCGGTCCCCGTCTTCGTGCTCGGCCTGCTGGTGCAGCTGTTCGTCAGCGTCAAGTTCGGCAACTGGCTACGAACGCAGGAGTGGGTCCCGGAAGTCATATCCCGGGGCGTGTTCGGCGCCGCGTACAAGATCGAGTATCCCTTCGCCAGCTTGCTGATCCCAGGTGTGGTGCTCGGTCTGCTGGGCCTGGCCGCCACCGCGCGTCTGACGCGTACGAGCGTGCAGGAGAACCTGCGGGCCGACTTCGTGCGCACCGCGCGGGCCAAGGGTCTGACCAACAAGCGGGTCATCGGTGTGCACACGCTGCGCAACTCGCTGATCCCGGTCGTCACGAACCTCGGCCTGTCGGTCGCGGTCTACCTGACCGGCGCGATCATCACCGAGGGCATCTTCAACGTGCCCGGCGTCGGCAACCAGATCGGTCGCGCCATCTTCCAGGGCGAATCGATGGTGCTGATCGGCATCACGACCATGCTGGTGTTGGCATACCTCACCATCACGCTGCTGGTGGACCTGCTCTACGCCGTGCTCGATCCGAGGATCCGCTATGAGTGACATGGACAACAGCTCCTTCATCGCGACCACGTCCGCGCCGGTGGTGGCCCAGGCCACGCCGTCCGACCCGGTCCCGGCCAAGGACCTGCGCAACGAGCCCGCGAAGGAGCGCAACGCCAGTCTCTGGTCGGACGCCGTGCGCGAGCTCGTCCGCAACCCGGCATTCATGATCTCCCTGGCATACATCCTGCTGATGGTGTCGATGGCGATCGTGCCCAAGTTGTGGACCAGCAAGGACCCCACGATCTGCGACATCAAGCAGTCGAAGGTCTCGCCCTTCACCGGCGACCACCTGCTCGGCACCAGCGTGAACGGCTGCGACTACTGGTCGCACATCGTCTACGGGGTGCGGCCGTCGCTGCTCATCGCGCTGCTGGCGACCTTCGGCATCACCTTCCTGGGCGTGACCCTGGGCGTGCTGTCGGGTTTCTTCGGCGGCTGGGTCGACGCGATCGTCTCCCGTATCGCGGACATGATCTACTCGCTGCCGTACCTGCTGGGTGCGCTGGTGTTCCTCACGGTCATGCGCAAGAGCGAGCTGATGACCCGCAGCCAGAACAGCCAGGTGATCGTCATCGCGGTCGTGCTGGTCATCCTCGGCTGGGTCGGCGTCACGCGAATCATGCGTGGCAGTGTGCTGGCGGCCAAGAACCTCGACTTCGTCCACGCGGCCAAGGCGCTTGGTGCGACGAACTCGCGGATCATGTTCCGGCACATCCTGCCGAACGCGATCGCTCCGGTGATCGTGGTGGCCACCATCGCGCTGGGCTCGTTCATCGCGGCGGAGGCGACGCTGACCTTCCTCGGCGCCGGTCTGCAGGCGCCGGCCGTCTCCTGGGGCGTCATGATCGCGGGGCACATCCAGTACTTCTTCGAGTACCCGTACCTCGTGCTCGTGCCGTGTGCGTTCCTGGTGGGCACGGTGCTCTCGTTCATCCTGATGGGCGACGCCCTGCGCGACGCTCTCGACCCGAAGCTGAGGTGAGAACATGACTGAGGTTTCGGTCGACTTCAGCCCCGCCCTGCGCGGCACCGACCAGAGCGCGCCGCTGCTGCAGGTGGAGGGCCTCCGGGTGGAGTTCCGCACCCGGGCCGGCGTCGCCAAGGCCATCAACGGCGTGTCGTTCGAGGTCAACTCGGGCGAGACGCTGGCGATCCTGGGCGAGTCGGGTTGCGGCAAGTCCGTGACCGCGCAGGCGATCATGGGCATCCTGGACACTCCGCCCGGCTTCATCACCGGCGGCGAGATCCGGTACCGCGGGGTGGACCTGCTCAAGCGCACCGCCGAGGAGCGCCGGCTGGTCCGGGCCAACAAGATCGCGATGATCTTCCAGGACGCGCTGTCGGCACTGAACCCGGTCTTCACGGTCGGGTTCCAGATGGCGGAGCTGTTCCGCAAGCACCGCGGCATGTCGCGGGCGGACGCCAAGAAGCGCTCCATCGAGCTGCTCGACCTGGTCAAGATTCCGGCGGCTCGGCAGCGGGTGAACGACTTCCCGCACCAGTTCTCGGGCGGTATGCGGCAGCGCGTGATGATCGCGATGGCGCTGGCGCTCGACCCGGAGCTGCTCATCGCCGACGAGCCCACGACCGCACTGGACGTGACCGTCCAGGCGCAGATCATGGGCCTGCTGGCCGAGCTGCAGCGTGAGCGCAACATGGGTCTGATCCTGATCACCCACGACATGGGTGTGGTCGCCGACGTGGCGGACCGCATCAACGTCATGTACGCGGGCCGGATCGTGGAGAAGGCGCCGGTGTTCGACATCTACGCCAAGCCGTCCCACCCGTACACCAAGGCGCTGCTCGAGTCGATCCCCCGGGTCGACCTCAAGGGGCAGCAGCTGAACGTGATCAAGGGCCTGCCGCCGAACCTGACCCGGATCCCGGCCGGTTGCGCGTTCAACCCCCGGTGCCGGTACGCCCAGGACGTCTGCAAGGCCGACCCGGTGCCGCCGCTGCACCAGATCCAGCCTGGCGTCGCCAGCGCCTGCCACTTCTGGAAGGAGGTCCGCGGTGAGTGACGTAGTGCTCGAAACCCGCGACCTGGTCAAGCACTTCCCGTTGACCAGGGGGATCGTCTTCAAGACCAAGATCGGCGCGGTCCGCGCGGTCGATGGGATCAACCTGCAGCTGCACCGTGGCGAGACCCTCGGCGTGGTGGGCGAGTCGGGCTGTGGCAAGTCCACCCTGGCCAAGCTGCTGGTCGGCCTGGAGAAGCCCACCAGCGGATCCATTGTGGTGCGTGGCCAGGACACCTCGAAGCTCGGCGGCGAGGCGATGCGGCGGGCGCGGCGCAACATCCAGCTCGTCATGCAGGACCCGTACACGTCGCTGAACCCGCGTATGACGGTCGGCGACATCGTGGGCGAGCCGTTCGAGATCCACACCGACGTCGCGCCCAAGGGCGACCGTCGGCGCCGGGTCCAGGAACTGCTCGAGCTGGTGGGTCTGAACCCCGAGCACATCAACCGCTACCCGCACCAGTTCTCCGGCGGTCAGCGCCAGCGCATCGGCATCGCCCGCGCGCTCGCGCTCAAGCCGGAGATCATCCTCTGCGACGAGCCGGTCTCCGCGCTCGACATCTCGATCCAGGCCCAGGTCATGAACCTGCTGGACGAACTGCAGAAGGAGATGGGGCTGTCGTACATCTTCATCGCCCATGACCTGTCGGTGGTGCGCCACATCGCCGACCGCGTGGCCGTGATGTACCTCGGCAAGGTGGTTGAGACCGGCTCGGACGTGCAGATCTACGACCAGCCGACCCACCCGTACACGCAGGCACTGCTGTCGGCGGTGCCGGTGCCGGATCCGACGCTGCGCGGGCACCGGGACCAGATCGTGCTGGAGGGCGACGTGCCGTCACCGGCCAACCCGCCCTCGGGCTGCCGCTTCCGCACCCGGTGCTGGAAGGTGCAGGACATCTGCGCCACCCAGGAGCCGCTGCTGCAGATCACGGCGAAGTCGGCGCACCCGAGCGCCTGCCACTTCGCGGAGGTGCGGGACGTGGTCCACGCCACCCAGTGATCCGGGTGGAGTGACTCCCGGTGGCGAACGGTCGGGTTGGTTGAGCCTCCGGCCAGACCGCCCGCCACCGGGTCAACATAGAGCAGGGCACCGCACGCCACGCGAGCGGTGCCCTGTGCTTGCTTTCGCCGAGGCTTGACCTGCCCTGTTCCGGGGCGAGTGTCCGCACGGTCGCCCTTTGATCGACACTGGCCTATCCAGAAGACGGATCGTTCGAATCGGTCTTCCGGGTAGGCCACCGTCGATGCTAAGCCGGGGCCGGTTGCCACGTGGGGCCCAGAACGGGGCCGGACGAGTGGGCCGGCCGTGGTCGTGCGGTGCCTGACGGCCGTCCGTCAGAGCGGGCCGCGGCCCGCGCGCAGCAGGAGCAGGGCGAGCTGGGCGCCGTCCGCGCCGAGTTCGGCGCGGAAGCGGTCCATGATCTCGCGTTCGCGGCTGAGCACCAGCCGCGTGCCGCCCGAGGCGACGCGGGTCCGGCCGACCTGCTGCGAGATCGCGGCCCGTTCCTTCCACAGCGCGATGATCGTGTCGTCGATGGCGTCGATGCGCTCCCGCAGCGACGCGATCTCGGAGGCCGCCTCCGGCGCGCTGGTGCCGGTGTCGTGGGCGATGGCACTCATGAGTACTCCTCGGTGGGATCGTCGCTCGTCGGTGCCCTGGGCAGAAGAAAAGCCCCGGGCTCGTCGAGCCCGGGGCTTTTCGTCAGGTCTGCTGCTCAGTCAGGCGCGACCTACGACTGCCGGGGCTCCGGAGCCATAGGTAAAGTAGAACGCCTGCTTGATCACGTCGCCAAGTATGCCACGGATGTGCGCCGACGCGATCGAGCCGACCATCATGTGAGAGCCGTCCTGCTCAGCCGAGCTTGGTGATGCGGTTGGCCGGTCCCGGCGCGATGGGGCCGGTCCCCAGGTGCGCGACCAGCGCGTCGACGTCGAACCCGGGTGCGGTGACCCGACCGGTGCCCGCGGTCAGCGCGGTGAACCCGTCGCCACCGTTGGCCAGGAAGTCGTTGGTCGTCACCAGGTAGGTGGCCGCCGGGTCGATCGGGGTGCCGTTGAGCGCCAGGTTCGACACCCGCGAGCCGAGCGGCAGCGTGGTGTCGTACGAGTACGTGAAGCCCGCAGACACCTGCAGGAACTTCGTCGTGGTCTGCCCGAGGTAGCCCGTGAACTGCTGCTCCAGCACCTCCTTGAGCTGCGCGCCGGTCAGCGACTGGGTCACCACCAGGTTGTTGAACGGCTGCACCGTGAACGCCTCGCCGTAGGTCACCTGGCCGGGCGCCTCGCCGCCGGGGGAGTTGCTGTAGCTCAGCGCGGCCCGGATGCCGCCCGGGTTCATGAGCGCGAGCTGCGCCCCGGCCGACGAGGTCCAGGCGAGCTGGGCGTCGGCGATGACGTCGCCGAGCGGGCTCTCCCCGCTGGGCTTGGCGTCGCGGGGGATGTCGGCGGAGATGCTGCCGACGACCCGGTTGGCCAGCGGCGCCACCGCGACGCGGTACTTGTCCGCGATCACCTTGGCGGCCGGGTCGACCAGGGCCGGGTTGCGCACGAACACGCCCGGGGCCGAGGTCTGCCAGGTGCCGTCGGCGTTGCGTACGCCGTTCTCGACGATCACGTTGCGCGCCGCGATGGAGCTGAACGTGCGGCTGTGCCGGTCCATGGTCATGGTGATGTCGGTGACCAGGGTGCCGTTGCTGCCCGCGCTGGTGACCACGACCGGCTTGCCGGTCGCGTTCGGCAGCGAGCAGGAGTAGAAGCGGTGCGTGTGCCCGGAGACGACGACGCCGAACTCGTCGCGCAGCCCGGCCACGATCGGGGTGATCGCGCCCGCGAACGCCGCGCAGGTGGAGATGTCGCCGGTCGGGCCCTGCTGGCCGCCCTCGTGGATCAGCAGCACCTGGGCCTTGACACCGAGCAGGCGCAGGATGCCGCCCCACAGGTTGGCGGTCTCGATCTCGTCCTTGAACTCGACCGAGGTGATGCCCGCCGGGTTGACGATGGTCGGCGTCGCCTCCAGGGTCATGCCGACGAAACCGACCGGCACCCCGTCGATGATCTTCACGCTGACCGGGGGCAGGATCGGCAGGTGCGTGTGCTTGTCCACCACGTTGGCGGCCAGGTAGGTGAAGGCGGCCCCGTCGAAGCCGTCGCCGTCGGCGCAGCCGTCGGTGGGGTGGCAGCCGCCGCGCTGGAGGCGCTTGAGCTCGGTCACGCCCTCGTCGAACTCGTGGTTTCCGACCGAGGTGATCTCCAGACCGAGCTCGCTCAGCAGCTCGATCGTGGGCTCGTCGTGGAACGCGGCGCTGACCAGCGGGCTGGCGCCCACCATGTCGCCCGCGCCGACGGTGACCACGTCGCGACCGGCGGCGACGTTCTCGGCCCGCAGCTTCTTGACCCAGGTGGCGAGGTATTCGACGCCGCCGGCCGGGTTGCCGACGACCAGGCCGCCGCTGCCGGTGGGCGGGTCGATGGCGCCGTGGAAGTCGTTGAAGGCGAGCAGGGCGCCGTTGGCGGTACGGGTGGCCGCCGGCGGCTCGGTCAGCGTGAGCGAGACCGGGGTGAGGGGGGTCCACGCGGCAGGCGTGGTGGCAGCGCTGGATCCGCCGGTCGGCGAGATCGCCGCGACGACGGCCACCGCGAGCGCCGGGGCGGCCAGCACCCGCAGCGCGCTCGTCCAGCCTCGATGGCGGGGGTGACTCATAGAGGGGCCTCCGTTGTCGGCGTCGCGCTCCAATGCGCGACGGGGTACGCACATCCTCGGGTAGTAAGGCCGCTCGCGCCACCAGTGAACGGTGACGTTCGGGTGACCGGGCGGTCGGCGCGGGGCGTTGTCAGCCGGGACGCATAGACTCACGAGACGATGCATGCTCTCTTCGACCTCCCCGATGCCACGCCGTCCACACCCGGGCCGCGCAGCGGCCCGCCCGTGTCCGAGCAGGGCGCCCGCGGTGGCGACCCCACCCGGATCGCGAAGCTGCTGGACGGGCTCAACGAACCCCAGCGCGCCGCGGTGGTGCACTCAGGCAGCCCGCTGCTGATCGTCGCCGGGGCGGGCTCGGGCAAGACCCGGGTGCTGACCCAGCGCATCGCGTATCTGCTGGCCGCCCGGGACGTGCACCCGGGCGAGATCCTGGCCATCACCTTCACCAACAAGGCGGCGGGTGAACTGCGCGAGCGCGTCGCGCACCAGGTCGGCAACCGCGCCCGGATGATGTGGGTCTCCACGTTCCACTCGGCCTGCCTGCGCATCCTGCGCGCCGAGCACGAGCACGCCGGACTGAAGTCGTCCTTCTCGATCTACGACGCGGACGACTCGCGGCGGTTGATGCAGCTGGTCTCCCGCGAGCTCGACCTCGACCCGAAGCGCTACCCGCCGCGCAGCCTGGCCGCACAGGTGTCGAACCTGAAGAACGAGCTGATCGACCCGGAGGCGTTCGTGGCCAGCGGCCCGGCGCAGCGGGTGCTCGCCGAGGCGTACACGCTGTATCAGCAGCGGCTCCAGCAGGCGCACGCGCTCGACTTCGACGACATCATCATGCGCACGGTGCACCTGCTGCAGGCCAAGCCCGAGGTGACCGAGAAATACCGGCGCCGCTTCCGGCACGTGCTGGTCGACGAGTACCAGGACACCAACCACGCGCAATACATGCTGGTCAAGGAGCTGGTGGGGGAGACCGGAGAGCTGTGCGTGGTCGGTGACGCCGACCAGTCGATCTACGCCTTCCGGGGCGCGACCATCCGCAACATCCTGGAGTTCGAGCGCGACTACCCGCAGGCCACCACGATCCTGCTGGAGCAGAACTACCGGTCCACGCAGACCATCCTGAGCGCGGCCAACGCGGTGATCGACCGCAACGCCGACCGCAAGCCCAAGCGGCTGTGGAGCGACCAGGGCGCCGGCGAGCAGATCACCGGGTATGTGGCCGACAACGAGCACGCCGAGGCCGACTGGGTGGCCCGCGAGATCGACCGGCTGTGTGACGCCGACGCGGCCCGTCCCGGCGACGTCGCGGTCTTCTACCGCACCAACGCCCAGTCCCGGGTGTTCGAGGACATCTTCATCCGGCTCGGGCTGCCGTACAAGGTCGTCGGCGGGGTGCGCTTCTACGAGCGCAAGGAGGTCCGCGACGCGCTGGCCTACCTGCGCGCGATCGCCAACGAGGACGACACCGTCAGCATGCGGCGGATCATCAACACCCCCAAGCGCGGCCTGGGCGACCGGGCCGAGGCCGTGGTGGAGGCGCTGGCGGCGCGCGAGCGGGTCTCGTTTGGGGCGGCGCTGCGCCGGGCCGCGGACGCGCCGGGCATCGCCACCCGCGCGGTGAACTCGATCAACGACTTCCTGGCGATGCTGGACGAGGCCCGGGACCTGGCCCGCGAGGCGCCGCCGGAGGCGGTGCTGGAGCTGATCCTGTCCCGGTCGGGCCTGCTGGCCGAGCTGGAGGCGAGCCTGGACCCGCAGGACGAGGGCCGGGTGGAGAACCTCCAGGAACTCGTCAGCGTCGCCCGGGAGTACGCCGAGCGCACCGCCGCCGCCGACGAGACCCCGACGCTGGCCGGTTTCCTGGAGCAGGTGGCCCTGGTCGCCGACGCCGACCAGGTGCCCGCCGACGACCCGGATCACCAGGGCGTGGTCACGCTGATGACCCTGCACACCGCCAAGGGGCTGGAGTTCCCGGTGGTGTTCCTGACCGGCCTGGAGGACGGCGTCTTCCCGCACCTGCGCTCGCTCGGCGAGGTCAAGGAGCTGGAAGAAGAGCGGCGCCTGGCGTATGTCGGCATCACCCGGGCCCGCCACCGGCTGTACCTGTCGCGGGCGGTGACCCGCTCGGCGTGGGGGCAGCCGCAGTACAACCCGCCGTCGCGGTTCCTGGAGGAGCTGCCGCCGGAGTTGCTGGACTGGAAGCGCACCGCGGACGCGGTCAGCTCGTGGGGCGGTGACCGGGGCGGCATCGGCGGCCGCGAGCGCAGCCAGGAGCGGGCGGCCAGCACCTTCGTCGGCGGCACCAGCCGCGCGGCGGCGCTGGCCAGCCGGATCGGCGTGGACCCGAGCAAGCTCGCCACCGCCAGTGATCTGGCGTCGGCCCCGGCGCTGTCGGCGGGCGACCGGGTCAACCACCAGCGCTACGGCCTGGGCCGGGTGCTCGCGGTGCAGGGCGTCGGCGCTCGGGCGCAGGCGCAGGTCGACTTCGGCGACCAGGTGCTGTGGCTCGTGGTCCGGCACGCCCCGATCGAGAAGATCTGACCCCGAAACGACGTGTGGCCCGGATCAGCGATCCGGGCCACACGCTTTTGGGGGGATTGGGTGAAGCTGGGGATGGGCGGTCGGTGGGGCGTCAGCAACCGGTGTTGATACCGCGAGCCTTCAGCCACGGGGCGGGGTCGACCTGGTTCCACATGCTGCCCTGGTGCACCTCGAAGTGCAGGTGGGGACCGGTCGAGTCGCCGGTGGAGCCCTCGTAGCCGAGGATGTCGCCGGCCTTGACCTGCTGGCCGACCTGCACCGCTTCGCGGTTCATGTGGGCGTAGTGGGTGTAGTAGCCGTTGCCGTGGTCGACCACGACCGAGATGCCGTAGCCGGTGTAGACCCAGCCCGCCGCGAAGACGGTGCCGGGGCCGACGGCGTGGATGGCGGTGTTCTCCGGCATGGCGAAGTCGACGCCCTTGTGCATGGTGCCCCAGCGGGGGCCGAAGCACGAGCTGACCGGGGAGCCCTGCATCGGGCTGCTCCACATGGCCTTGGCCTTGGGCGCGGCCTTGGGCGCGGCCTTGGGCGCGGCGGCCTTGGCCTTCGCCGGGGCGGCGGCCTGCTTGGCCTTGGCCGGGGCGGCCTGCTTCGCCTTGCTCTTGGCGGGGGTGTTGCTCTTGGTGCTGCGGGTGGACCGGTCGGTCCGCTCGGCGACGGCCTCCCGCTTGGCAGTGGCCTCGGCCGCGACGGTGGTCAGCGACTTGCTCGGGGCGTTGTCGATGTTGGCGGCGACGAAGCCGACCGACGCGACGCCGGCGAGAACCGCGATAGCGGTGACCTCACGGGTGCGTCCCTTCAGCCCGGCGCGGACTCGGTCGCGTACGGCGACCAGCTTCTCGCGGCCGGTCTTGAAGATCTCAGTGCTGCTCTGCACGAGTGGAACCTCCGGTGTGTCTCCGTTGACGAAGAGCCATGTTGCCTGGTCACAGCGGGCAATCCAAGCGCGCTCCGAGCTTGATTCGGATTCCGGAGGCGATATCGGGCTAGAGGTATGTCCGGTTATCGGGCCTGAACCGACCCTGAGTCCCTTAAGGGAGGGGTGACCTCGGTCACCCGAACGGCCCGAATTCGTGACTGCGGGCGGGGGCTCGGTAGCACTGCGTAATCGCGAATCAGACAAAAACGCCCGCATCAGGATTGATGCGGGCGTTTCGCGAGTACGAAGTCAGCCGACCGAGCCGTCGAAGGCCTGTTCAATTTCGAGTTCGAGATCAACACCGTGCTGTTTGAACCACGGAATGGGGTTCACCGCGACGTCGTTGACGTGGATCTCCAGGTGCAGGTGGGAGCCGAAGGAGTGGCCGGTGTTGCCGCCGAGGCCGATGACCTCGCCCGCCTTGACCTTCTGGCCGACCTTGACCAGCAGCTTGCTGGAGTGGCCGTACACCGTCTTGAAGCCGTTGCCGTGGTCGATGATGATGCAGTAGCCGTAGCCGCCGTTCCAGCCGGCCAGGATGACGGTCCCGTCGTGCACCGCCGCGTACGGCGTGCCCTCGGTGAGGGCCAGGTCGACGCCCTTGTGCATCTTGCCCCAGCGCATCGCGAAGCCGGAGGTGATGCGGTAGTTGTGGAAGGGCAGCAACCAGGCGTTCGGGGCCGCGGTGATCGAGGTGCTGAGCGTGCGGTCGTCGCCGCGGCTGGCGCGATCGGCGGCCTCCGCGCGGGCGACGCTCGACTCGGAGACGGCGGTGGTGTCACCGCTCAGGGCGTCGGTCTTCGCGTCGTGGATGCCGGCTCCGGCACCGAAGGCCACGATTCCCGCGCCGACGAACGCGGTGGTGATGACGGCTGCGTACCTGCTGCGGGGCGGCGTGGCCACCCTGCGACGGCCGCGGTAACGGTCGCTCTCGCGTATCAGCTCTGGCCGGTATTGCACCTGTAGCCTCCGTCATCGGTGGCGCCGCCGGAACGCGACGCTCTGTCACCCACTTTTGGATGGCACTGCGGGACAACTTAACCAACCCGTAGGGGTAGGCACAAGCTCCCGTCCGTCATCCCTTAGCTATCAGTGCGACTGTCCGGCCCGAATATCCCGTTTATGTCCTTATTTATCCAAGTTTCCGATGATCACAGAGTGTGATCACTCGCCGGGCAGCGGGTATATACAGGCGTCGCGCTGCGATGTGAGGCGACCGCTGGTGGTGACCACGGGCGGGTGGGTTACCGTTCGTTAAGTCAGTACGGCGAGAGGTGAGCACTGATGGGCACTCGTATTCGCGTGGTCGTGGCCAAGCCCGGCCTCGACGGGCATGACCGCGGCGCGAAGGTGGTGGCCAGGGCCCTGCGCGACGCGGGTATGGAGGTCATCTACACCGGTCTGCACCAGACGGCCGAGCAGATCGTGGAGACCGCGATCCAGGAGGACGCGGACGCGGTCGGCCTGTCCGTGCTGTCCGGCGCGCACATGACGCTGTTCCCCCGGGTGGTCGAGCTGCTGCGCGAGCGCGGCGCCGGCGACATGGTGGTGTTCGGCGGCGGCATCATCCCCGAGGCGGACATCCCCGAGCTGGAGCGGCTGGGCGTGGCCAAGGTGTTCACCCCCGGCGCGACCACCCAGGCGATCGTCGAATGGGTGCGGTCGAACGTCGCGACGTCGCAGCCCGCCTGACCGGCGACCCGACCGCACCGGACACGCGTAAGGCGCCCGCACCGCGGGCGCCTTATATAAGGTCAGCAAATAGGGGAGGAGCCGGACGCACCCCTCACACGCCCGGCTCCTCTATGCACGACGCCCCGCCGCCACCCCTCGACCGACAGGGCATCGGCCGTTTGTGTCATCCCGCCTGGCCTTTCGGTTTCAGCGCTCTGACATCAGACTCAACGAGGGTTTTCACCGGGGGTTACGGGCATTCCCGGGGTCACCGAAACGGGTGACAGGCTGCTACGTTCCCCCTTCATGACCTCCCCCTACGCGGCCGCCCACCCGGGCACGGCCGACTTCCCCACGCTGCACAAGGCGATCCCCGCCGGGCTCCCGTTCGAGGTCCGGCTGACCTCGGGCTGGGGCCACGCACTGCGCCACCGCCGTGCCGAAATCATCATGTTGTACGTATTCGGCCTGCTCTGCCTGGTCGGCGCCATCATCTTCATCACCGGCCCGGACGAGACCGTGCACAGCAACCGGGGCGACATGAACTCGCACCTGATCGGCTGGCTCACCCTGATCATGGCTGGGTTCTTCCTGCTCTCGACGCCGGTCAGCACCTGGTGGCTGATGCGCAAGCCGGTGCTGCTGGCCGCCGACGCCCACGGCGTGTTCGTCCGCCCGAACGGCGACAAGGAGCGGGCGCTGCACCTGCCCTGGGCCACCATCGAGACCGTGGCGGTACGGCGCTGGCGCGGGCCGCAGCTGATCGTCAAGCCGCGTGACCCTCGCATCGAGGACCAGTTCAAGCTCAAGCAGCAGGCGCGCGGCATGGATCAGCGGGCGGGCGTGGCGATCGCGCAGAAGCTGCGCCTGCGCAAGCTCGGCACCAACATCCACGTGCCGGTGGGCGGTGTGGCGAGCAGCCCGCAGGAGCTGCTGATGGCGCTTCAGTACCAGGCCGCGGGCCGCTGCCCGATCGAGCTGGCATAGCCGACGGTCGTCGCCCGGTGTGCAGTTGGGCACACCGGGCCGTCGTGCCGATACCCTGCGCTGAGGGACCGTTAGGCTGCGCGGAAGGCCCATCCAGCGGAGGATGGGCAATGGTCCCTACGCGTCGTGCCGGGTGTCCCGCCGCCGACGCGGTGGGCTGGACAGCGAAGAGGTATCGGTGGACCTGTACGAGTACCAGGGGCGCGATGTCTTCGAAAAGCACGGCCTGCCCGTGCTCGCCGGTGGCGTCGCCGAGACCCCTGAGGAGGCCCGCGCCATCGCCGAGCGGCTCGGCGGCCGTGTGGTGGTCAAGGCGCAGGTGAAGGTCGGCGGCCGCGGCAAGGCCGGTGGCGTGAAGCTGGCCGACGGCGCCGACGAGGCGTACGACCGCGCGAACGACATCCTCGGCATGGACATCAAGGGCCACACGGTCCACAAGGTGATGCTGGCCGAGACCGCCGACATCGTCGAGGAGTACTACTTCTCCTACCTGCTGGACCGGGCGAACCGCACCTTCCTGTGCATCGCCAGCGTGGCCGGCGGTATGGAGATCGAGACCGTCGCCGAGGAGCAGCCGGAGAAGGTCGCGAAGATCGCCATCGACGCCAACCGCGGCGTCGACGAGGCCCTGGCCCGCGAGATCGTCACGGCCGGCCACTTCCCGGCCGAGGTCGCCGACCAGGTCGTCGCGATCGCGATCAAGCTGTGGCAGACGTTCATCGCCGAGGACGCGACGCTGGTCGAGGTCAACCCGCTGGCGAAGGTGGGCGACGGCCGGGTGCTGTGCCTGGACGCCAAGGTGACCCTGGACGAGAACGCCGGGTTCCGCCACGCCGACCACGAGGCGCTGGAGGACAAGGCCGCGGTCGACCCGCTGGAGCAGGCCGCCAAGGCCAAGGACCTCAACTACGTCAAGCTCGACGGCGAGGTCGGCATCATCGGCAACGGCGCGGGCCTGGTCATGTCCACCCTGGACGTGGTCGCGTACGCCGGTGAGGAGTTCGGTGGGGTCAAGCCCGCGAACTTCCTCGACATCGGCGGCGGCGCGTCGGCCGAGGTGATGGCGAACGGTCTGGAGATCGTGCTGTCCGACCCGGCCGTGAAGAGCGTGTTCGTCAACGTCTTCGGTGGCATCACCGCCTGTGACGCGGTCGCCAACGGCATCATCCAGGCGCTGGCCATGCTCGAGGGCCGCGGCGAGCAGGTCACCAAGCCGCTGGTCGTGCGGCTGGACGGCAACAACGCCGAGGCCGGTCGCGCCATCCTCGACGGCGCCGGCAACCCGCTCGTCGAGCGGGTGGACACCATGGACGGCGCCGCCAAGCGCGCCGCCGAGCTCGCTGCGGCTGGGAAGTGATTTAGACAATGGCTATCTGGCTCACCAAGGACTCCAAGGTCATCGTCCAGGGCGTGACCGGCTCTGAGGGCTCCAAGCACACCCGTCGCATGCTGGCGGCCGGCACGAACATCGTCGGCGGCGTGAACCCGCGCAAGGCGGGCACCACCGTCGAGTTCGACGGCCACGAGGTGCCGGTGTTCGGGACCGTCGCCGAGGCGATGGACAAGACCGGTGCCGACGTCACCGTCATCTTCGTACCCCCGGCTTTCACCAAGCAGGCGGTCGTCGAGGCGATCGACGCGGGCATCGGCCTGGCCGTCGTGATCACCGAGGGCGTGCCGGTGCACGACACCGCCGCGTTCTGGGCGCACGCCGTGGCGACCGGCAACAAGACCCGGATCATCGGGCCGAACTGCCCCGGCATCGCTTCGCCGGGCGCCAGCAACGCGGGCATCATCCCGGCCGACATCAGCGGCTCGGGCCGCATCGGCCTGGTCTCGAAGTCGGGCACGCTGACCTACCAGCTCATGTACGAGCTGCGTGACATCGGCTTCTCCACCGCCGTGGGCATCGGCGGCGACCCGATCATCGGCACCACCCACATCGACGCGCTCGCGGCCTTCCAGGACGACCCGGAGACCGAGGCCATCGTCATGATCGGTGAGATCGGCGGCGACGCCGAGGAGCGCGCGGCCGAGTTCATCAAGGCCAACGTGACCAAGCCGGTGGTCGGCTACATCGCGGGCTTCACCGCCCCGCCCGGCAAGACCATGGGTCACGCCGGTGCGATCATCTCCGGCTCGTCCGGCACCGCCGACGCGAAGAAGGCGGCGCTGGAGGCGGCCGGGGTCAAGGTCGGCAAGACGCCGTCGGAGACCGCGCGCCTGATGCGTGAGGTCATGCAGGGCCGCTGAGCCCGAGCAGACGCCGAAGGGCGCCACCCCGCGGGGGTGGCGCCCTTTTCGCGTACGCCGGTCAGTAGCCGCCGTCGAAGCGGTGCCCGCCCATCGCGCCGCCGAAGGCGAGCGCGGCGCACCACGCCAGCACTCCCAGCAGGGTCAGGATGGTGAACGCGATGCCCAGCCAGAAGGCGACCTTGCCGAGGGTCTGGTCCTGACCGTGTTCCCGGGCCTCCTTCATGGACAGCCAGCCGAACAGGATGCCCACCGGCGCGCAGCAGGCGACGGCCGTCACGATGCCGATGATGCCGAACAGTTGCGTGTTGTCCTTGCCCGCCGGCGGCGGCGCCACTCCGTACGGCGACGGCACCGGTGGCGGTGGTGGTGGTGGCAACTGTGGCACCGGCTCGTGCGGTGGCAACGGTTCGTTCGTCATCGCTTCCCCCGATCCGGACTACTTGTTCTGCCCGTTGTTGAACACGCCGTAGCGGAACACCCAGACGTCCTTGCAGAGGGCGAGCACACCCAGCACGATCGCGATCCAGCCCAGCGCGGTCGAGGTGCCGGTCCGCTTGGCCTCGCGCAGCGACAGCCAGCCGAAGATGATGCCGAGCACGCCGGTGCAGCAGATGGCCGTGACGATGCCGATGATGCCGAATATCTTCGCCTTGTCCTGGCCGCCACCGGGGGTCACCGGGCCCGGCGGCAGGTTCGGCGGCGGCGGTGGTGGCGGCACCGGCGGTGGCGGTGGTGGCGGCGGCACGCTCGGCGGCGGCGGTGTGTAGGTCACGGTGCCTCCCTCGGTAGGGACCTGATCGCAGCGTAACCCTCCTAACTCGCATATCGGGTCGAAATGGCCACGGGGTAGGGATCGTGGTCATCACGCCTCGTTTGTGGTTAGGTATCGCCTGATGGCGGAACATGATGGGCCCCTCGACGAGTCGCCGTCCGGGCGGCCGGACGAGCCTGGGCGCGTGCCGACACAGCTGCGTCCCGCGGTGCCGGGCGGCCGCGTTCCGGACGGCGACAGCGCGTCCGGCGCGGTGAACGGGAGCTCCCCCCGCGGAGTCGACGCTCCGCGAGCCGACGCCCCCGCGACCGAGCACGACGGGCCGGTGACCGGTGCGGCACCGCGAGCCGCCACGCCCGAAGCCGCGACCGGCCAAGACACGCCGGGGACCGGTGCGGCACCGCGCGACGGCGAGCCCGAAGCCGAGGCGGCCGCCGCCGAGGAGGCGGCGGTGCTGCTGGAGTCCGCCCGCCCCGACGACCCACTACCCGCGCGGGATCCCGAGCACGACGTCACCACCCACGACACGGTGCTGCTCACGCCGGGGCACCTGGCCACCCGCGAGACGGTGCTGCTGCCGCCGCGCGACGACCTGGCCTACCGGGAGACCGTGCTGCTCTCGCGCGGGCGGCCGACGGGTTCGCTGCGGCCCCGAGGTGCCCCGCTGCCGATCGCCGCGCTGGTCAACACGGTCTGGGCCGCGCTGCAGACACTCCTGCCGCTGCTCCTGCTGACCGTGGGCGCCCGGTCCGTGGAGGGGCCGGTCGAGCTGGGCCTGTCCGCCCGGGTGGCGCTGTCCGGCTGGCTGCTGGGGCACGGGGTGCCGCTGACGGGCCCGCTCAACGAGCATCTGGCCACCCTGGACCTGCCACCGCTGCTGCTGACCGCGGTGGCGCTGTGGCGGCTCAGCCGCGCCGGTGTGCACACCGTACGCGCGCTGGGCGCGCAGGGCAGCGGGTCGATCCGGCACGCCGCCCTGGCCGCGGGCGCCGTCGGCGTCGTGTACTGCGGGCTCGGGGTGGGTGCCGCGGCGCTCGTGGACGGGCCGGGCATCCTGGTGACGCCCTGGCGCGCGGCGATCAGCTTCGCCGTGCTGGGCCTGGCCGCGGCCGGACTGGGCGCGGCCCGCAGCGGCGGAGTGGTGCGGCGGCTGGCCCGGCTGACCCCGCTGCTGCTGCGCGACGGGATCCGGGTCGGGGTGGTGGCGACGCTGCTCATCATGGGCGTCGGCGCCGGTGCGGTCGGTCTGGCCGTGGCCGTGAACGGGGCCGAGGCCTCGCATCGGCTCGCCGAGTTCCCGGGCGGCGTGCTCGGGCAGGTCGGGGCGGTTCTGCTGTGCCTGGCCTACGGGCCGAACCTGTCCGTCTGGGCGGCGTCGTACCTGCTGGGCCCCGGCTTCGAGGCGGGCACGCTGCCCCGGACCGGGCTGCCGGTGTTCGCCGGAGTCCCGCAGGCGCCGCTGCGCGGGGTCGGCTGGCTGCTGACGGTCCTGCCGCTGCTCGGCGGCGCGCTGGCGGTGGTGCTGCTGGCGCACCGAAGGCTGCGTCCCCGGCGTACCCGTCAGGGCGATGTGGTGAAGCCGCGGCCGAACTGGCCGCGCATGGCCGGGTCGGCGGCGGTCGGTGGCGTGGTGGCCGGGCTGCTTTGCGCGGCGGTCGGCTACGCCTCGGGCGGAGTGCTGCGCACCACGACCGGGTCACTGCGCTTCGGTCCCGCGATCTGGCCGATGGCGGGGATGGCGGCGCTGGTGGTCACCCTCGGGGGCCTGCTGGCGGTGGCGGGGGTCTGGGCGTTCGCGGCCAGACCGGGCGCGAAGCGGACCGAATCCGTCGTCTGACCGTGTCGGTCGCTTCCGGACAGACGGCGCGCGTCCGTCGGGTTGGCTCACTTCAGGACGTGGACGCCCAACACGGTGACGAGCACGGCGCAGCAGACGCAGCCGATCGTCCACAGCGCCAATCCGACGATCACACCCGGTCGTGACCACTTCCGGGATGTCGCCAGGGCGGCCTGCGCCCCGGCGTAGTCACCCTCACGCAGCAGCGGGTTGACCCTGTTGGCGCTGATGAGCGCCATGATGCCGAGCGGTGGGCAGAGCAGGACGGCGATGATCGACATCGCTCTGTTGTTGTCGACCTGTGGCTGCGAGCCGTGACTCAACGCGGACTCCGGGGGTGTCGTCGCGGCGGCTGGCGCGGGAGCCGATGCCGACCGAGCGGAGTCTAGTTGGCGCGGGTGCCGGACGTGACCGGTGGGACGGCCCGGTCCGGGCCGTCCCACCGGTCACCTCGTTCAGCGGTACTGGTTGAGGATCCTGTTGTTCCAATGGGTGGTCAGTCCGCAGATGGCGCCGATGATGGCGATCACACCCAGCGCTATCGCAACCCAGCCCAGCCAGCTCATCGACGCCTGGCCCTTCTTCACCCGGGACAGGTGCAGGTAGCCGAGGATGACGGCCGGGATGCCGCCGATGAACGGCAGTCCGTTCAGCCAGGGACAGCAGCAGCAACCGGTGCTGAGGACGCCGCAGACCAGGCCGATCCAGCCGAGCAGGTTGTTCTGGGCGCCGCCCGCGCGCTGGTAGACGGTGCCCTGGCCCGGACCCAGCGGCGGCGGCGGCGGTCCGTAGCCGATCGGCGGTGGTGGTGGCGGCGTGGTTGGCTCGCCGTAGGTGGTGCCGGGGCTGCGGTAGGGCTCGGTGCCCGGGGGTGGCGGCGGCACGGCCGGTGGCCCCGGCGGCTCGTAGGCAGGCGGCTCGCTCGCGTACGGATTCGAGCCGGTCGGCTCCGGCCAGCCCGAACCGGTGGCACCGGGCTCGGCGGGGTCCGAGATTGTCGGCGGGGACGGCACGGGCGGGATCGGCGGCTCGGGCACCGGCGGGACCGGCGGCGGTGGCGGGGTCGGCGGTCCGGGCGGCGGCGGTGCCGTGGGGTCGTTCAGCGTCGGCGGCGGCTGGTACGGCTCCGGCGGCGGCGGGCTGTACGGGCTCTCGGTGGCGTCGTGCAGCGGTGGCCAGCTCGGCGGCTCGGGCGTGCCCTCCGGCGTCTCGGTTCCCTCGGGAGGCGGTGGCACCGGCTCGCCCGGCGGGGGCGGCACGTCCGGTGAGCCGGGCTGGTCGCTCCGGGCCGGCGGCTCGTACGGGCGGTGCGGCTCGTCCGGCGTCTCCGGCGGCGTCGGCGGTTGCGTCAAGGTCGGCTCCTCGCGTTCGGCAGCACGCGCCGGTTCGGCACCGCGGTGGTGTCGCAGTGGCTCGGTGCCGGGACAGACGCGTCCTGGAATGCAGTTCTGTCCTCAATATCCGCTTTATCAGTCGGTTAGTCGGGCAAAACGCCGTAAATCATCGCCATACCCGCCGTGAGCGGACCGTCGCCAGCCCGATAGGGTGCTGCTGTGACCGCTCGCCTCGTCGTCCTGGTCTCCGGCTCCGGTACGAATCTGCAAGCCCTGCTCGACGCCTGCGCCGACCCCACGTACGGCGCGACCGTCGTGGCCGTCGGCGCCGACCGGCACGGCATCGCCGGCCTGACCCGCGCCCAGGCCGCGGGAGTGCCCTCCTACGTCGTCCGCGTCCCCGACTTCGCTACCCGCGACGATTGGGACGAAACCTTCACCGCGCTCACCGCCGAGCACCGGCCCGACCTCGTGATCGGGGCGGGGTTCCTCAAACTGGTGGGCAAGGCGTTCCTGGAGCGGTTCGAGGGGCGCTACATCAACACCCACAACGCGCTGCTCCCGTCGTTCCCCGGCATCCACGGCCCCCGTGACGCCCTGGCGTACGGCGTGAAGGTCGCCGGGGCGACCCTCCACTTCGTGGACGGCGGAATGGACACCGGGGCGATCATCGCCCAGGTCGCGGTGCCGGTGCTCGACGACGACACCGAGGACACCCTCTCCGAGCGCATCAAAGACGCCGAGCGCGCGCAGCTGGTCGACTACGTCGGCCGGATGGCCCGTGACGGTTGGACCATCAACGGCAGAAAGGTGATCGTCGGATGAGCGAGCAGCCCACTGGCGGCGAGCGCAAGCCCATTCGCAGGGCGCTGATCAGCGTGTACGACAAGACCGGCCTCGAGTCGCTGGCAGCGGTGCTGCGCCGGCACGGCGTCGAGATCGTGTCGACCGGCTCGACCGCGCAGCGCATCGAGACGATGGGCGCGCCGGTGACCCGGGTCGAGGAGCTGACCGGCTTCCCCGAGTGCCTGGACGGGCGGGTCAAGACCCTGCACCCGAAGGTGCACGCCGGGCTGCTGGCCGACCTGCGCCTGGACAGCCACCGCGACCAGCTCGCCGAGCTCGGGGTCGAGCCCTTCGACCTGCTCATCTCCAACCTGTACCCGTTCTCGCAGACGGTCTCCTCGGGCGCCTCGCTGGAGGAGTGCGTCGAGCAGATCGACATCGGCGGCCCGGCGATGGTCCGCGCGGCGGCCAAGAACCACGCCAACGTCGCGGTGGTCACCTCCCCGAACGAGTACGGCCTGATCGCGGCCGCGCTGGAGAAGGGCGGCTTCACCCTCGGCGAGCGCCGCGCGCTGGCCGCGCGGGCCTTCGCCGACATCGCCGACTACGACGTGGCCGTGGCCAACTGGTGCGCTCAGGAGTTGGTCGAGCTGGACTCGCTGGCCCCCGGCGCGCAGTGCTGGCCCGAGTACGCGGGCCTGGGCGTGTGGCGCAAGGAGGTGCTGCGCTACGGCGAGAACCCGCACCAGGCGGCGGCGCTCTACATCGACCCGGCCTCGGCGGCCGGTCTGGCGCGCGCGGAGCAGCTCGGCGGCAAGGAGATGTCGTACAACAACTACGTCGACACCGACGCCGCGTGGCGCGCGGTGCACGACTTCGACGGCGTGCACGCGGTCGCGGTGATCAAGCACGCCAACCCGTGCGGCATCGCGGTCAGCACCGTGTCGGCCGCCGACGCGCACGCCAAGGCGCACGCCTGCGACCCGGTCTCGGCCTTCGGCGGCGTCATCGCCGTCAACAGCGACGTCACCGTCGAGCTGGCCCGGCAGATCGCGGAGATCTTCACCGAGGTCGTGGTGGCCCCCTCGTACGCCGAGGGCGCGGTGGAGGTCCTGGCCGCGCGCAAGAACCTGCGCATCCTGGTCGCCCCGGCGTACCGGCCGGGCCCCACCGAGATGCGGCAGATCTCCGGCGGCATCCTGGTGCAGACCCGCGACAGCTTCAACTCCGACGGCGACAGCGTGGAGAACTGGACCCTGGTCGCGGGCGAGCCCGCGGCTGAGGAGGTGCTCAACGACCTCGAGTTCGCCTGGGGCGCGGTGCGCGCGGTCAAGTCCAACGCGATCCTGCTGGCCAAGGACGGTGCCAGCGTCGGCGTGGGCATGGGCCAGGTCAACCGGGTGGACTCGTGCAAGCTCGCGGTGTCCCGGGCGGGTGACCGCGCCAAGGGCTCGGTGGCCGCGTCGGACGCGTTCTTCCCCTTCGCCGACGGGTTGCAGGTGCTGCTGGACGCGGGTGTCACCGCGGTCGTCGAGCCGGGCGGCTCCGTCCGCGACCAGGAGGTCATCGAGGCGGCCAAGGCCGCCGGGATCACCCTCTACTTCACCGGCTCCCGCCACTTCGCTCACTGACACTGTCGCCCGGCGGCACTTTGCTCTGCACCCACGGGCTTGCTCTGCACCCACGGGCTTGCTCTGCACCCACGGGCTTGCTCTGCACCCACGGGCTTGCTCTGCACCCACGGGCTTGCTCTGCACCCACCCGCTTGCTCTGCACCCACGGGCGCAACGGCAGGCGGGTGGGATGCGAAAAGATCGGCGCCCCCGCTCAGGACCCCACCTCACAGAGGTTCCGAGCGAGGGCGCCGATCCGCTTTCGGCAGCCGTCAGGCGACCGGGTTGCGCAGCTCCGCGAAGTGGCAGGCGCTGGGGTGCGGGTCGACCGCGCGGCGGATGAGCAGCGGCTCCTCCACCGTGCAGCGCTCCTGCGCCTTCCAGCACCGGGTGCGGAAGCGGCAGCCCGACGGCGGGTTGGCCGGCGACGGCACGTCACCGGTGAGCCGGATGACGTCGCGGTGGGCGCGGGCATCCGGGTCCGGCACCGGCACCGCCGACAGCAGCGCCTGGGTGTACGGGTGCGTCGGCCGCTCGTAGATCTCCGCGTCCGTGCCGATCTCCACCATCTTGCCCAGGTACATCACGCCGACCCGGTCGGAGATGTGCCGCACCACGGACAGGTCGTGCGCGATGAAGATGTAGGACAGGTTCAGCTCGCGCTGCAGACCCTCCAGCAGGTTGATGACCTGCGCCTGGATCGACACGTCCAGCGCCGACACCGGCTCGTCGCAGACGATGATCTCCGGCTTGAGCGCGAGCGCGCGGGCGATGCCGATGCGCTGGCGCTGACCGCCGGAGAACTGGTGCGGGTACCGGTTGACGTGCTCGGGGTTGAGGCCCACGAGCTCCAGCAGCTCCTGCACGCGGCGCTGGCGGTCGCCCTTGGGGGCGACGTCGCTGTGGATCTCGTACGGCTCGCCGATGATGTCGCCCACGGTCATCCGCGGGTTCAGCGAGGTGTACGGGTCCTGCATCACCATCTGCACGTTGCGGCGCAGTCGGCGCAGCTCGCCGCCGCCCATCTTGAAGATGTCCCTGCCGTTGAGCAGCGCCCGGCCGCCCGTTGGCGTCTCCAGCCGCATCAGCAGCTTGGCCAGCGTCGACTTGCCGCAGCCGGACTCGCCGACGATGCCGAGCGTCTCGCCGCGGTGCAGCTCGAAGCTGACCCCGTCGACCGCCTTGACCGCGCCGATCTTCTTCTTGAAGAGGATGCCGCGCGTGATCGGGAAGTGCTTGACCAGGTTCTCGACCCGCAGGATCGGCTCACCGACCGGGCGCGCCGCCCGGGTGATGTTCTCAGCGGAGTGTGCCATCGAGCATCTCCTTAGCGAAGTGGCAGGCGCTGGTACGGCCGTTGCCGAGGTTCAGCGAGGCGGGCACGTCGGTCCGGCACAGGTCCTTGGCGTACTTGCACCGGGGGTGGAACGCGCAGCCGGTCGGCGGGCGCAGCAGGTTCGGCGGCAGGCCCTTGATCGTGGCGAGCTCGGTGCCCTTGGAGTCCAGCCGCGGGATGGAGTCGAGCAGGCCCTCGGTGTACGGGTGCGCCGGGTTCTTGTAGAGCTCGTGCACGTTGGCGTGCTCGACGATCCGGCCGGCGTACATGACCGCGATCCGGTCGGCGACGTCGGCGACCACGCCCAGGTCGTGCGTGATCAGGATCATGCCCATGTTGAGGTCGCGACGCAGGTCGGCGAGCAGGTCCATGATCTGGGCCTGCACGGTGACGTCCAGCGCCGTGGTGGGCTCGTCGGCGATGAGCACCTTCGGGTCCATCGCCAGCGACATAGCGATCATGACGCGCTGCCGCATACCGCCGGAGAACTGGTGCGGGTAGTCCTTGATCCGGGCCTTGGCGGCCGGGATCTTCACCAGGTCCATCAGCTCGACCGCGCGGGCCAGGGCGTCACGCTTCGACATGCCCGCGCGGGTGCGCAGGGTCTCCGAGATCTGCCAGCCGACCGGGAACACCGGGTTCAGGGCCGAGAGCGCGTCCTGGAAGATCATCGAGATCTCCTTGCCGCGCACCTGACGACGCTTCTCCTCCGACATGGTGAGCAGGTTCTGCCCCCTGTAGAGGATCTCGCCGCTGGGGATCTTCGCGGGCGGCATGTCCAGGATGCCCATGATCGCCTGCGCGGTCACCGACTTGCCCGAGCCCGACTCGCCCAGCACCGCCAGCGTCTCACCGGGGTTGAGGTGGTACGACACCCCGTTGATGACCCGGGCGACGCCGTCGCGGGTGTGGAACTCGACGAAGAGGTTCTTCACCTCCAGCAGAGCGTGGCCGGTGGGGGCGCCGCTCGGCTGCACCTGAATGTCAGTCATGTGGATCACCGCAGCTTCGGGTCGAACGCTTCGCGGATCTTGTCGCCCAGGATGATGAAGGCGAGAACCGTCAGCGCGAGGAAGGTGGACGGGACGATCAGCGGGATCGGGTTGGTGCGGACCTTGCCGATACCCGACGCCTGAGAGATCTGCAGGCCCCAGGACTGGGCTGGCGGTTCGAGGCCGACGCCGAGGAACGACAGCGACGCCTCGGCCGCGATGAACGAGCCCAGCGCGATCGTGACCACCACGAGGAAGGGCGCCAGCGCGTTCGGCAGGATGTGCCGCCACATGATGCGGCCGTTGCCTGCCCCCAGCATCCGGGCCGCCTGGACGTAGTCCTGCTGCTTGGCCGAGATGACCGAGGAGCGCACCACCCGAGAGGCCGTGGTCCAGCCCAGGCCGCCGAGCACCAGGACGAACGCGATGATGCGGGCGGTGTTGCCGCCGCCGGCGTTGTCCACGCGCTTCATGATCACCAGGCCGGCCAGGATCAGCGGCAGGCCCAGCACGATGTCGGTGAGGCGGGACAGGACAGCGTCGATCCAGCCGCCGAAGAAGCCGGACGTGAGACCGGCCAGCACGGCCAGCACGCCTGCGAACAGCGCGGCGCAGAAGCCGATCAGCAGCGAGTTGCGCGCGCCGTAGATCGCCCGGGTGTAGACGTCGCAACCCTGGTAGTCGTAGCCGAAGATGGCCGGGCCGCTGGGGCCGGCGTTCTGGTTGGACAGCTGGCAGGCCGTACCCGGGTCGCCGCTGGTGAACAGCTGCGGGAACACCGCCATCACCAGCGCCACCAGCGTGATGAGCATGGCCAGCCAGAACAGCGGGCGGCGGCTCAGGTCGTGCCACGCGTCGGCCGTCGCGCTGCGGGCGCGCTTGACCTCGAGGGTGTGCGGCTGCCCGGGGGCGTTGGGCTCGCCGGCCGGGCCGGGGGTGGCTGTGTGCAACTCGGAGGCTGTCACGTTCTCGAATTCACTCATTGTCTTCCGCCTACTCGTACCGGATCCGCGGATCGAGCACCGCGTACAGCAGGTCCACGATCAGGTTGGCGACAAGGAACACCACGACGAGCACGCTCACGGTGCCGATGACCACGGGGGCATCGCCCAGGGTGAGGTTCTTGTACAGCAGGTTGCCGATGCCGGTGATGTTGAAGACGCTCTCGGTGATGATCGCGCCGCCCATCAGCGAGCCCAGTTCGACACCGAGGAAGGTCACGATCGGGATCAGTGAGTTGCGCAGCACGTGTACGCCGATGACGCGGCGAGCGGGGATGCCCTTCGACCGCGCGGTGCGCACGAAGTCGGCGCGCAGATTCTCGCTGACCGAGGCGCGCGTCAGCCGCATCGCCGTGGCCAGCGACAGTGCACCCAGGATGATGCCGGGCAGGAGCAGCTCGTACCACGTGGCCGGGTTGTTGGCGGTGGCCGGGAAGATCGGCCACTTGATGCCGAACAGCAGCTGGCCGATCGGGGCGAGCACCACGGTCGGGATGCCGATGATGACCAGCGTGAGGACGAGGGTGCTGTTGTCGAAGACGCCGCCGCGCCGGATGCCGGCGAGCACACCTGCCAGCACGCCGAAGATCATGGCGAACAGCAGGGCGATCGTGGCGAGCATGGCCGTGGTGGGCAGGCGCTCCAGGATCATCTCGCTGACAGGGCGGCCGGTCAGCGAGGTGCCGAGGTCGCCGTGGAGCAGGTCGGAGAGGTAGTGCCAGTAGCGCTGGAGAAACGGGTCGTTGAAGTGGTACTGCTTCTCCAGCTGGGCGCGCTGGATCGCGGAGACGGGGCGCTCACCGGCGAGGTTCTGGATCGGGTCGCCTTCGCCGCCCGCGAACATCAGGGTGAAGACGATGAAGGTGGTCCCGATGAAGACCAGGATCATCTGTAGCAGGCGCCGCACTATGTAGCGGAACATCGTCGTTCTTCTCTCACCGGGCAGCACAATTCGGTACGAATAGTCGCATTGTTCGTACCACGGGGCTGCGGTCGACGTGGTGGTAGTGCACAAACCCGGTCTCGCGGGTAACCGCGGGCGACTGGGCGGGGTTCAGTCAGGCGCGGAGGGTGGTGCCGATCCGCCGGACCGGCACCACCCTCCAAGGTCGATCGCCTACGTCAGCCGACGTACTGGATCTTGTTCAGGTCGACCCGGCTGAACAGGTCGAGCGAAACATCCTTGACCTTGGTCGAGTGACCGAAGCTGTTCTGGCCGAAGCGCAGCGGCAGCACCGGCAGGTCCTGCGCGAGCAGGTCCTCAGCGGCCTGGTACTTCTTGATCGCCTCGTCCTGGGTCGCCGCGGCCGAGCCCTCCTTCAGCAGGTTGTCGAAGGTGGGGTTGCTGTAGCCGTAGTAGTTCGACGAACCGTTGGTCGAGTACAGCGGGCCGAGGTAGTTCTCCATGGACGGGTAGTCCATGGACCAGCCCATGCGGAACATGCCGATGTCCTTCTTCGCCTTGGCCTTGGTGAGCAGGTCGGCGAACTTCGGCTCCGGGGTGCCGACGCAGTCGACGCCCAGGTTGGTCTTCAGCTGGTTGCAGGTCGCGTCGACCCACGCCTGGTGACCACCGTCAGCGTTGTACGTGATGTTCAGCGACTTGGGGCCGCCGGCAGCCGTGTACATCTGCTTGGCCTCGGTCGGGTTGAACTCACACGCCGCACCGCAGGTCTTGTCGCGGTAGCCCGCGACGACCGGGGAGACGAACGAGTAGGCAGCCCGCTGCGAGCCCTGGAACACCTTGTTGACGATCTCCTCGCGGTCGATCGCCATCGAGATGGCCTTGCGGACCTCGGCCTTGCTGAAGCGCGGGTCGAAGGTCGGGAACGCCAGCACCTGCAGGGTCGAGGCCGGGCTGGTCTGGTAGCGGTCGCCCAGGTCGCCCTGGACGGTCGGCAGGCTGTCGGTCGGGATCTGCTTGATCACGTCCAGGTTGTTGGCCTGCAGGTCCGCGTACTCGGCGGCGTCGTTCTGGTAGATCTTGAAGTTCGCGCCACCGATGGTCGGCTTGGTGCCGGCGAAGGCGTCGTACTTCTCGACCTCGATGCCCGAGTCGTGGTTCCAGTTACCCTTGATCTTGAAGGGACCGTTGCCGACCGGAGCCTGCTCGAAGTCCTTCTTCAGCACCAGCGGGCTGGCGGTGTCGCTCTCCCACGCGGCCTTCGGCAGCGGGTAGAACGCGGTGTAGCCCAGCAGCGACTTGAACTCGCTGAACGGCGCGTTCAGGGTCACCGTGAAGGTCTTGTCGTCGACCTTCTTCAGGCCCGACAGGGTGGTCGCGGTGGGGGTGGTCTTCGCGTCGGCCGGGTTGAGCGCCGCGTAGCCCTCGACCTTGTCGAAGAAGTAGTTGTTGTCCTGGGCGTTCGGGGCGTAGGCGCCGTAGTTCCAGGCGTTGATGTAGCTGTCGGCGGTGACCGGCTCGCCGTTGTGGAACGTCCAGCCGTCCTTCAGCTTGATCGTCCAGGTCTTGTTGTCGGTCGTGCTGATCTCCTGCGCGGCGACCTCGTACGGCTTGTTGGCCTCGTCGAAGTCCACCAGGGGGGCGAACAGCGCCGCCAGCACCTGGGAGCCACTGGTCTCCGAGGTGTTGGTCGGGATCAGGTGCTTCGGTTCGGCGATTCCGACCGACACGACACCGTTGGGGTTGGTGCTACCCGTGTCGCTGCCACCGCTCTTGCCACAGGCCGACAGGCCCAGAGTGACAGCGAGCGGGAGAGCGGCCCAGGCCGCGAGCCTACGGACCTGCATTGAGCCTCCTCATCTCCTACGTCCCACGTGCATCGACGGCAGGCTGACCTGCCGTTGTCACGCAGTGCAACGTCCGGCAAAGGTAGGACGAAGGCTGGCCCGCCACCAAACTCGCGGGTTGCAGATTCGCAACAGTCTACGAGTGGACCACTTGCGGATCTGCCAGCTGATTTGGTATTAGGAGACAGCCCGCCATATGTACCGTTATGGGGATTATGCCTGATCCTCGGCGTGACGGGCGCGACTGTCGGTGGTCACATCGTGGACACGATCACCGCCCGATTTGCCCCCAAAAGTCGTCCCAGATGATGGAAGATCCTGCCACCAAGGCCACAGGGTGATCTATCACACTGTTACCTACGGTTATATGACCAGGTCAACAGGCATTTAATAGATCAACTTGAGCGCCGGTTTTCGGCGTACCCCTGCCCGATCCTCACCTTTGCCCACGTTGCCGTGAGCCTTCGTCCCGCTGTCTTTCGACGTCGGCCTATCGAGTCGACGTCCCGGAGGAAGGACTCGATGAGATAGGCCAACGTGTATGGAAGGGCGTGGCGGGGTGGTGCCGACGGCGGGTGGGCATGTCCCGGTTCGGAGGAATGTGGCGAGGTGGCAGGATCGGCGGTATGACGGCGACGATCCTCAACGGCACCGAGACCGCGGCGGCGATCAAAGCCGACCTGCGCGAGCGGGTCGCGCAGCTGGCGGCCCGCGGCGTGGTGCCCGGCCTGGGCACCGTGCTGGTCGGCGACGATCCGGGCTCGCACTGGTACGTCAACGGCAAGCACCGCGACTGCGCCGAGGTCGGCATCGCCTCGCTGCGTCGTGACCTGCCCGCCGACGCCACCCAGTCCGATGTCGAGCGCGCCGTCGCCGAACTCAACGCCGACCCGGCGTGCACCGGCTACATCGTCCAGTTGCCGCTGCCGAAGGGCCTGGACGAGCAGCGGGTGCTGGAGCTGATCGATCCGGACAAGGACGCCGACGGGCTGCACCCGATCAACCTTGGCCGCCTGGTCCTCGGCGTGCCCGCACCGCTGCCGTGCACGCCGCGCGGCATCATCGAGCTGCTGCGCCGATACCACGTGCCGATCGCCGGGGCCGAGGTCGTCGTGATCGGTCGCGGCGTGACCGTGGGCCGCCCGATGGGCCTGCTGCTGACCCGGCGCACCGAGAACGCCACCGCGACGCTGTGCCACACCGGCACCAAGGACCTGGCCGGGCACGTACGCCGGGCCGACGTCGTCATCGCGGCGGCCGGGGTGCCCGGCATCGTCACCGCGGACATGGTCAAACCCGGGGCGGCCGTGCTCGACGTCGGCGTGTCGCGGGTGGAGGGCGCCGACGGCAAGAAGCACATCGTCGGTGACGTCCACCCGGACGTGGCCGGGGTGGCCGGGTTCATGTCGCCCAACCCCGGCGGCGTCGGCCCGATGACCAGGGCGATGCTGCTCACCAACGTGGTCGAGCGGGCCGAGGCGGCGCGCTAGCCCACACCCGCCGCACCCAGCGGGCCTCGCATAGACGGCTCGGGCTATGGTGCGGAATCGTTACACCTTCGTCACAGGACCGCGCTGGTCACCACCAGACGTCCGCCAGCAGGGAGTATGTGCCAATGGGCAAGAAGGTCACCGTCGTCGGCGCCGGTTTCTACGGCTCGACCACCGCGCAGCGGCTCGCCGAGTACGACGTCTTCGAGACGGTCGTGCTGACCGACATCATCGAGGGCAAGCCGGAGGGCCTGGCCCTGGACCTCAACCAGTCGCGGTCCATCGAGGGCTTCGAGACCAAGGTGATCGGTGCCACCACCGGCGTCGACGGCTCGGGCTACGAGGCGATCGCCGGGTCGGACATCGTCGTGATCACCGCGGGCCTGCCGCGCAAGCCGGGCATGAGCCGCATGGACCTGCTCGAGGTCAACGCGAAGATCGTGCGCGGCGTGGCCGAGCAGGTCGCCAAGCACGCGCCGAACGCCGTCGTCATCGTGGTGTCCAACCCGCTGGACGAGATGACCGCGCTGGCCCAGCTCGCCACCCAGTTCCCCAAGAACCGGGTCATCGGCCAGGCCGGCATGCTCGACACCGCGCGCTTCACCCACTTCGTCGCCGAGGAGCTGGGCGTCCCGGTGGGCTCGGTCAAGACGCTGACCCTGGGTTCGCACGGCGACACCATGGTGCCGGTCCCGTCGCGCTGCACCGTCGACGGCAAGCCGCTGTCCGACCTGCTGCCCGCCGAGAAGATCGAGGAGCTGGTCACCCGTACCCGCAACGGTGGTGCCGAGGTCGTGGCGCTGCTCAAGACCGGTTCGGCGTACTACGCGCCGTCGGCGGCCGCCGCCCGCATGGCCAAGGCCGTGGCCGAGGACTCCGGCGAGGTCATGCCGGTCTGCGCCTGGGTCGACGGTGAGTACGGCATCTCCGGCGTGTACCTCGGCGTCGAGGCCGCGATCGGCGCCACCGGCGCCAAGAACATCGTGCTGACCGACCTCAGCGAGTCGGAGCTCGCCGGGCTGAAGGAGGCTGCCGAGGCCGTCCGCGCCAAGCAGGCCGACGTAGCCGGTCTCTGACGCTCACGCGTCGTGACGAAGGGCACCTTCGCCGGTCGAGTCGGACGGCGGAAGGTGCCCTTCCCGGTTACTTGAACTGGTCGGGGAACTGCGCGACGATGCCGTTCCCGAAGTAGCCGACCATGTTCTGCACGTCCTGGTAATAGGCTTCGTTGCCGGCGAAGCTCTGTGCGTAGTCGCCGCCGGCGAAGCTGGTGACGGCGGCGGTGAGCAGCGTCAGGTTCCGGTCGAGCAGCTGGCGTGTCTGCTCGTACGGGAAGTGTTCGGGATTTGCCGCGCTGAGGACCTTCGCCAGCTCGGCATGGCTCTGCTGCCATCGGCCGGTGGCGTCGGCGAGCTTGGCCCGGTCGCCGGCGCCGGCGGCGGGCACCAGGTCGGCGGCGATGGCGACCTGGTTCGACAGGATGCTGGTGATCTTGTCGCCGGTGTCCGTGCCGTAGTACTTGGCGAAGACGTCGCCGATGTCCTTCTGGTTCTTCAGCAGGCTGGCGGCCGCGGCCGCCGCGGCCCCGGGATGCGCGCTGCCCAGGATCGCGGCGACGTAGTACTCCCTCGTGGACCGGGCGCTGTCGGACCACTGCGTGCCCAGGGCCGTCCACAGGTCGGCTTTGGCCTGGTCGCCCGAGGGACTCCTCGCTGCCGCACCGGCTGTTCCGAGTAGTCCGACGGCCAGGGCGAGCCAGACGGCTCCCAGCAGACTTCTGACGATTGCTCTCACGACGTGCCTCCCCGCGAGTGATCCGCACTTCACGGCGTATCTCCGTACCCGTACCCGTCGCCGGGCAAACCGGGGCGCGCGTCGGCCAGCCGCGGCGGCCCGCCGGAGAGGCGTCTGTCGGTAGTGGGCACTATGGTGTGGCGCATGGCATTGGACCTGCTTGACATGCTGCCGGCCGAGTGGCGCGACGTGATGAAGCCGCATCTGGACCTCGACGCCACCGCGAAGCTCTCCGCCTTCGTCGAGGCCGAGTACGCGGCCGGCCCCGTCTTCCCGCCCGCCGAGGACCTGTTCACCGCGTTCCGGCTGACCTCCCCGGCGCACACCCGGGTGCTGATCCTGGGGCAGGACCCCTATTTCAAGCCCGGCCAGGCGCACGGGTTGAGCTTCAGCGTTCGCCCCGGCGTGCCGGTGCCGCCGAGCCTGCGCAACGTATACAAGGAGCTCAAGGACGACCTGGGCGTGAACCCGCCGGCCAACGGCGACCTGACCGGCTGGGCCGCGCAGGGCGTGCTGATGCTGAACGCGGTCATGACGGTGCGCTCGGGCACCCCGAACAGCCACGCCAACCAGGGCTGGGAGCAGTTCACCGACGCCGCGATCAAGGCCGTCAACGACTCGCCGTACCGGGTGGTGTTCGTGCTCTGGGGGTCGTACGCGCGCAAGAAGGCGTCGCTGGTGCGCAACCCGCAGCACGTGGTGCTGGAGGCCGGTCACCCGAGCCCGATGAACCAGAAGGGTTTCCTGGGCAGCAAGCCGTTTTCGCAGATCAAGACCGCCCTGGCCGAGGCCGGGCGGGGCGAGATCACCTGGGCCTGACGAGGCGGGGCGGCCTGGTGGCCGCCCCGCCCCGCGTTCACTCCGGCTCGGACCGCTGGAGTGGGATCTTGCCGTCGTGCAGGGCGCGCATCAGCGTGGCGGCCAGGCCGTCGAGGCTGGAGCCGCCGGTGACCAGTACCTCCGGCATGATGTTGATCTTTCCTTCGGCGATGGCGTTGGCCAGCGCGACCAGAGCGGTCGGCAGCTCGCCGATGGCCTCGCGCTGCGCCTGGAAACCGGCCGCGCGGGCCAGCCCGAGCGCCTCTGTCGCCTTCGCCTCGGCCAGACCGACGGCCTGGGCGCGATCGGCCTCGGCCTGGCCGGTGAGCCGCACGTACGCCGCCTGACCACCCGCCTCGGCCTCGCGGGCCTTCGCCTTGTTGCCGCTGATCTCGACCGAGACCGCCGCCGCGGCGAGTTCGGCCTGCATGTCGGCGGTGCCGCGCGCCTTCTCCATCTGCACCCGCACCGTCTCGGCCCGCTGCTGCTCCTCGTACGTCGCCCGCTGCTGGTTGGCGATCTCGCGGTGCGTCAGCACCTCGACCAGCTCCGGCGGGAACACCACGTCCTGGATGTAGACGCCCCGGGTCTCCACGTCGTACCCGGCCAGGTACTGCGTGATCGCCGCGTAGGCGGCCTGCTGCACCTCGTGCCGGGTCTCGATGAACTTGATCGCCTCCAGGGCCTGCAGCGTGTTGCGGAAGTGGTTGCCCACCGCCGACTGCAGCACCTCGTTCACCAGGTTCAGCATCGTGCCGACCATCGAGATGACCCGGGGCGCGCGGCCGTCGGAGACGTGGATCTGCACCTGCAGGTCGATGCGGAACACGAAGCCCTCACGGCTCTTGCCGATGATCGGCTCCAGCCGTGCGTCCAGGTCGTGCGCGGTCGACATGTGGTGCGCCCAGTTCAGGGTCAGGATGAACGTCGGCACCAGCTCGGCGGCGTAGATGCGCGGGTTGATCGCGTACTTGCCGGTGCGCAGCGGCTCCTGCCAGATGCCGCGGTGGCCGGGGCGCACGATGCTGCCGAACTTGAAGTCGGTGCCGGAGGTGTCCAGGGTCGGCAGGCCGACGAAGCCCTTGATGACCGCGACCTGGCCCTGGTTGACCACCAGCATCGGCACCATCTCGACCAGCACCAGGAACGGGTTGAGCAGGTACGCGCCGTACAGCAGCGGGTCGTGCTGCAGGCCGATCCGTCCGCCCGCGTCCAGGAACGCCTGGAAGTCCTGGTAGTTGTTGTGCACCTCGTTCTTCGAGCCCAGCAGCACGTCCATGATCTCGGCGTCGCTGGTGTCGGGGTTCTCCTCCATCGTGGCGATGTCGTGGAACCCACCCAGGCGGCTGGCCAGGTCACCCGAGGGCAGCGGCTCGCCTTCGAGCACGGTGACCAGGCCGATCATGTCCTTGTCGCCGTGCGGCGAGATCACCACGACCTTCAGCCGCTCGGCGGTGAGGCCGAACGCGGCCGGGGTCAGCTTGCGGCTCGCGGCCAGGGCCTGGAACTCCGGCGACACCGGTACGCCGAAGACCGAGCGGGCGGTGATGATCAGGAACGCGACCGGGTGGATCGGCACCAGCGTGCCGGGCGGCAGCACCGGCCGCTGCACGCCCTTCTCGCCGTCGTTGGCGACGAATCCGCGCAGGTCGGAGAAGTTGCCGAACTCCGGCTTGAAGCGGGCGCTCTTGGCGCCGATCGGCAGCGGGGCGCCGACCTGGGCGATCACCACGCCGATCTCTCCGGCGGGCACCTGCACCCAGGGGAACTTGGTGACCGTGTAGATCGGCCACAGCTTGAAGCGCTGGCCGGGCATGAGCAGGTCGGCCTGGTAGCCGGCCTCTCCGGCGAACGCGACGGGGTTGTCGTCGGACAGCTTGCGGCCGACGCGCTTGGTGACCAGACCGACCTCGGTCGGACCGATCTTGTGGGTGGACTTCATCAGGACGATGACGAGCAGTAGCAGGCCGGCGATGACCAGAACGGTGAGCGCCGGCAGGAATGGCAGCGGGTCGCTGTCCATGTCCTCATCTCCTCGGATGAGAGTTGGGCTCGTGTCGGTCGCCGAGCGTAGACCCGGTCGGCAAGACGCCGGATAGGGCACGCCGTGCCGTCGGGGCGGCATCGGTGAGAGCTGGGGCACCCTGGGGGTTGCGGCAGGTGGGTACGGCAGTACGCTCGTACTGCTAAATCGTGCGACCGCCGCCCGGCGCTTCCGCCGGACGCCCGAAGGTAAGAGGAGCGCCTGCGAGATGGCGAAGATCAAGGTAAACAACCCCGTCGTCGAGCTTGACGGCGACGAGATGACCCGGATCATCTGGAAGCAGATCCGCGAGCAGCTGATCCTGCCCTACCTCGACGTGGAGCTGGAGTACTACGACCTCGGCATGGAGCACCGCGACGCCACCGACGACCAGGTGACGATCGACGCGGCGAACGCGATCAAGCGGCACGGCGTGGGCGTCAAGTGCGCCACCATCACCCCGGACGAGGCCCGGGTCGCCGAGTTCGGCCTGAAGAAGATGTGGAAGTCGCCCAACGGCACCATCCGCAACATCCTCGGCGGCGTCATCTTCCGCGAGCCGATCATCATGAGCAACGTGCCGCGGCTCGTGCCGGGCTGGACCAAGCCGATCGTCGTCGGCCGTCACGCCCACGGTGACCAGTACAAGGCCACCGACTTCGTGGTGCCCGGCCCCGGCAAGGTGACCGTCACCTACACCCCGGCCGACGGCACCGAGCCGATGGAGTTCACCATCGCCGACTTCCCCGGCGGCGGCGTCGCGATGGGCATGTACAACTACGACGACTCGATCCGCGACTTCGCGCGCGCGTCGTTCAGCTACGGCCTGCTGCGCAACTACCCGGTCTACCTGTCGACCAAGAACACGATCCTCAAGGCGTACGACGGCCGGTTCAAGGACATCTTCGCCGAGATCTTCGAGACCGAGTTCAAGGCGGAGTTCGAGGCCAAGGGCCTGACCTACGAGCACCGGCTGATCGACGACATGGTCGCCGCCGCGCTGAAGTGGGAGGGCGGCTACGTCTGGGCGTGCAAGAACTACGACGGTGACGTGCAGTCCGACATCGTGGCGCAGGGCTTCGGCTCGCTGGGCCTGATGACGTCGGTGCTGATGACGCCCGACGGCCGCACCGTCGAGGCCGAGGCCGCGCACGGCACGGTCACCCGGCACTACCGCCAGTGGCAGAAGGGCGAGAAGACGTCGACCAACCCGATCGCGTCGATCTTCGCCTGGACCCGTGGCCTGGCCCACCGCGGCAAGCTGGACGGCACTCCGGAGGTGACCCGCTTCGCCGACACGCTGGAGCAGGTCATCATCGAGACCGTCGAGGGCGGCGCGATGACCAAGGACCTCTCGCTGCTGATCTCGCGGGACGCGCCGTGGCAGACCACCGAGGAGTTCATGAACACCCTGGACACGGCGCTGGCCCGCAAGCTCGGCGCCTGATCACCCGTTTCCTGCCCGATCCGACATCGTTGGACAGGGCATAAAACGGAATAATCCCGCCTGAAAGTCCCTTCCCAGAGACCAGACCCGCGCCCGTGCGGGTCTGGTCTTTTTCTGTGCCCGGTCGCCCGCTCGCCCCCGCGCCCGCGCCCCCGCGTCCTCGGGCGCGCGCCGCCTCGGTGATCGTGCAGTTTCGGGGAAAGTGCAGGAATCTTGGCCGCCTTTCGTGCAGTTTCCCGGAAACTGCAGCCACGCCACCCGCGCTCACACCCGCACCCGCACCCGCGCTCGCACACGCACCCACGCTCGCACCCGCACCGCACACGCACCCGCGCTCGCACCCACGCTCGCACACGCACCCACGCTCGCACCCGCACCGCACACGCACCCGCGCTCGCACCGCCGCCCGCACCGAGCGGCGGGGCGTGGCGTGGGGGTGGCGTGGGGTGGGGGTCAGGAGGGTGGGAGCCAGACCGGGCCGTCGGGGGTGTCGCGGACCTCGATGCGGGCTGCGGCCAGCGCGTCGCGGACCTGGTCGGCGGCGGGCCAGTCGCGACGCTCGCGGGCGGACTGCCGTACCACCAGCAGGGCCTCGACCAGCGGAGTGAGCAGCGGTGTCGGATCAGCCGTGCCCGCCAGCTCGCCCAGCCGCACCACCATGCCCCGCAACAGCCCACGCGCATGATCACCGTCGTTGGAGACGTTGGTGTCGGCCGTCCAGTCGGTGATCACCTGCTCCAGGTCGAGCGCGGCCGCCACGCAGCCGTCGATGTCGCGGGCGTTCAGCGCCGTGGTGAACCGCTGCTCGACCTCGTCGGCCGCCTCACGCAGGCTGGTCGCCACCCTGGTCCCGCCGCCGACCACGCCGTCGCCGCCGCTGCCGCCGAGTGCGTCGCCGTGGCCACGGCCGTCGCCATTGCCGCGCGCAAGGCTCTGACCTGCCGTCTTTGCGTCCTCACCGGCCATCGCGGTGCGGTCACCTGCGCCCCAGCGGCCGTCTGCGGGCAGCACGTGGCTGTCGCCCACCGTCACGCTGTCCGCCGAGGTCCCGGCGCCGTCGCCGCGATGCCCGTCCGGCCCTCCGGCCGTCGCGTGGACTGCGGCGTCAAGAAGGGGCCCTTCTACTACGGAAACCGATAAGAAGGGGCCCTTCCTTTCGTCGGGGAAGGGGAGGGGGAGGGTGGTGTTGGGCGGGTAGGTGGTGCTTTGGCCGTGGCGGCGCAGGGTGAGGCGGCCGTTGCCGGTGACGGTCGCGGTGCGCTGGTCGAGGTCGCAGATCAGGGCGGTGTGCTCGTCGACGCCGACGATGAGGTGGTCGTCGGGCAGCTCGCGTTCCAGCAGGCGTAGGCGGGGCTCGCCGAGGTAGCAGTAGCGGGTGTCGTGGTGGCCGCCCTCGGCGTTGTCGTAGTGCGGGATGACAACCGCGGGCACCCCCGTGAGCTGCTCAAACAGGTTCAGTCCGGGCAGCCAGTGCGGGTCGGCGCCGGCTTTGTAGATCTCGTACACGGGGATGGTGTGCGAGCCGAGGGTCAGTGCGGCGGCGCTGGCGAAGACGAGGACGTCGGCGCGGGGCAGCACGGTGGGCAGGTCGGTGTCGCGCCACTGGCGTAGGGCGTACGAGGGCGAGCCCGGCCCGGCGAAGATCCAGCTCGCGCCGCGCAGGGCGGTCAGGGCGCGTTCCCGGTCCAGCCCCGGCCCCGGCGCGCGGCGCCAGCTCACGACCTCGACGGCCTGCCCCACGCTCTGCGCGAAGTAGCCGACCGCGCGGGCGCTGATCTCGTCGGCGTTGAGCTGGAACCCGTACGGCGTGTCCAGCAGCACCGCTCGCCCGCCGGTCGGCATGGCCGCGAACAGGCTGCGGTGTGGCTTGATCATCGTGGGGGTGGTCTCGCCGGAACCCATCACCACCAGCAGGCGGGTCATGCCACCGCCTCTGCGCCGGGGACCAGGGTGAGCAGGTCGGCGGCGACCCGGTCCGGGTGCTGGGCGTGCAGGTCGTGGTCGGCGCCGGGATACCAGCTGATGCGCGCTTGCGGCATGGCCGCGGCTGCCGCGCGGACCTGTTCGGACCGCTCGTCGTCGGGCCCGCGCGCGGGCAGCAGCAGGGCGGGGACGGTGACCAGCGGCAGGTCGGCGCCGGCGGGTTCGTCCCACAGCGAGCGCAGAATCAGCAGGTGGCGCGGGATGGTCAGGCGCCGCCACATGGTGCCGTCGGGCTCGACGCGCATGTTGGCCAGCGTGGCCGCCTTGGCGGTGGCCGACCAGTCCGGGTGACTGGACTCCAGCCAGCCGCGCATGTCGGTGGCGGGTCGGCCGTCGATGTCGCCGGGGCGTAGCGCGGCCTCGCAGGCGGTCCAGTCGGGGAAGTTGGCGCGCAGGTCGATCCAGCCGCCGTCGACCAGGCCGATCGCGCCCGGCAGCTCCGGGTGCTTGGCGGCCAGGCGCACCACCACGTTGCCGCCCCAGGACTGCCCGGCCACGATCGGCCGGGACAGCCCGAGCGCCGCGATGATCGCGGCCAGGTCGTCGGCGGCGGTGCCGGTGT
Organism: Catellatospora tritici; assembly: GCF_019083965.1. GTDB lineage: Bacteria > Actinomycetota > Actinomycetes > Mycobacteriales > Micromonosporaceae > Catellatospora > Catellatospora tritici. The sequence goes on along the minus strand of NZ_JAHRCY010000002.1, from coordinate 468,477 downwards.
CGTAGCCGTGTTCGGGGGCGTCTGACTCGCCGTGCCCGCGCAGGTCCACCGACCAGCTCGGATGCCCGGCCGCGGCGAGGTGGTCGGCCACCTCGTCCCACAGGTGGGCGTTGGAGGACAGCCCGTGGACCAGCAGAAACGGCTCTCGCGAGCCGTCGCGGTGGCGCAGCCGCAGCCGTATGCCAGGTTCGACCTCGACGTCGTTCACATGTACGAATCTAGAGGGTGACGGCCCTCAGCGCAGCAGCCGCCTGCTCGGGCGCGATGTCATTCACCCAGGCGCCCATCGACGACTCCGACCCGGCCAGGTACTTCAGCTTCCCCGGCGCGCGGCGGCTGCTGAAGATGCGCAGGTGCAGGTAGCCCAGCTCGCGGTCGGTGCTGACGGGCGCCTGGTGCCAGCCCGCGACGTAGGGCATGGGCAGGTCGAACAGGCCGTCCAGGCGGCGGGCCACCTCCGACCACAGGGGCGCGCACGCGTCCAGTTCGGTCTCGGTGAGCGCGGCGAGGTCGGGCACGTGCCGGTGCGGGGCGAGGTGGATCTCGTACGGCCAGCGTGCCGCGTACGGGACGAAGGCGGTCCAGAACTCGTTGGCGGCCACCACCCGCTCGCCGGACGCCCGCTCGGCGGCGAGCAGGTCGGCGTAGAGGTTGGTGCCGGTGCCCAGGTCCCGGTGGCGGCGGGCGGCGTCGAGGTAACGCCGGGTCACCGGGGTGACGTACGGGTAGCCGTAGATCTGGCCGTGCGGGTGGTGCAGCGTCACGCCGATCTCGACGCCCCGGTTCTCGAAGCAGAACACCTGCTCGACCCCGCCCAGGGCGGACAGCTCGGCGGTGCGGTCGGCCAGCACGCTCAGCACCGTGCGTACCCGGGACACGGGCAGGTCCCGGAAGGACGCGTCGTGGTCGGGGGAGAAGCAGACGACCTCGCAGCGGCCCGACTCGCCCGAGAACGACGGGAACCGGTTCTCGAACACCACCACGTCGTAGTCGTCGGCGGGCACCTCGGTCTGGAACTCGGCGGTCGACGGGCACAGCGGGCACTCGGCGGTCGACGGCAGCAGCGGCCGCCCCTGCCGGTGCGCGGCGACCGCGACCCACTCGTCGGTCAGCGCGTCGAAGCGTAGCTGGGCCGGGGGCGGTGGCGGGGGCAGTTCGCGCTGGTCGACGGTGGCGCGGACCGCGTCGTCACGCTCGTCGAAGTAGATGAGTTCACGGCCGTCGGCCATGGTTACGGAGGTTCGCTTCATGGTCTCTCACTGGTTGGTCAGTTCGACGGCGCACAGCTCCCGTACCCCCTCGGGGGGTTCGGTGTCGGTGATGAGCAGGTGCACCGCGGGCAGTGACACGATCGAGGCGATGCCGAGGGTGTCCCACTTGGTGTGGTCGGCCACCACGATCAGGCGGCGGGTGGCGCGGACCAGCGCCCGGTTGGTCTCGGCCTCGAGCAGGTTCGGCGTGGTCAGCCCGGCCTCGACGCTCATCCCGTGCACACCGAGGAACAGCTGGTCGACGTGCAGGTCGTGCAGGGCGGCGATGGCGATCGGACCCACCAGGGCATCGGAGGGGGTACGGGTGCCGCCGGTGAGCACCACCGTCTGGTCCGGACGGCCGGAGCGGTAGAACACGTCGGCGACCGGGATCGAGTTGGTGACCACGGTCAGCCCCGGCACGTCGACCAGCCGCTGGGCGATGCGCACCGTGGTGGTGCCCGCCGACAGCGCGATGGCACTGCCCGGCTGCACATGCGCGGCGGCGGCCTCGGCCAGCGCGGCCTTCTCCGCGCGCTGGCGTTCGGCCTTGGCGGCGAAGCCGGGCTCGTCGGCGACGCCCGACGGGGGCGCGGTCGCCCCGCCGTGCACCTTGATCACCAGGCCGCGTTCGGCCAGGACTTCGAGGTCACGGCGGATGGTCATGTCGGAGACGCCGAGCTCGGCGACGAGATCGGCCACGCGCACGCCACCGGCCCGGCGGACCTGCGCGAGGATCGCCTGCTGACGCTGCGGCGCGAGCACCGGGCCTCCCGAATTCACCAACTTCCAACAAGGTTCAACACCGTATCGTACGTCAGTGCACACGGGCAATGGTGAGTAGCGCTCAGATGCCGTGCCCCCGGCGGTGCAGCGCGGACAGCACGGTCTCCACCTTCACGGCACCGGTGATGGCGGCCAGAGCGATCGCGGCGCGCGGCTCGCGCCAGTTGTTGCGTACCGTCTCGCGGGTCCAGCGCCAGGCCTGCTTGCGGTCGCCCGCCGCCGCCGACCAGCAGGCCAGCTGCCCGTAGACCCGGGCGGCCCCCGGGCGGCAGCCGGAGATCTCCGGGTGGCGGGCCATCATCCAGCGCAGCGACGAGATCTTGGTCGTGTACTCGTACGCGTAGAAGCTGCTGCGTCCCCACAGCACCCGCACCAGCGGCTCGTCCACGTGCACGATCGGGTGCCGCCGGGCGGCCCGCAGCAGTAGGTCCCAGTCCTCGTTCTGGCTGCCCGGGGCGTCCTCGGCCACCGGGCCGATCACCCCGTCCTCCAGCAGCGCCTCGCGCAGCGCCAGGAAGCCCGAGGAGTGCAGCATCGACATCCGCGAGCGCGACAGCTGCTCGACGGTGACCGCGGCCGTCCCAGCCAGCCGCGGGTGCACCTGCTGCTCGAACTCGACCTCGACGGCGCACGTCGCGAACTCCGCGCCCGGCGTACGCACCAGCGCGTCGACCTGGCGGCGCAGCTTCGACGGGTGCCATACGTCGTCGTCGTCGCAGAACGCGACCAGCTCGGTGTCCAGCGCCATGATGCCGGTGTTGCGCGCCCCGGCCAGGCCGGGCTGGCGCCAGTTGGCCAGCACCATCACCGGCCGGTCGTCGGCGTCGGCCAACCGCCAGTCGGGCTCGGCCTGGTCGAACACCACGATGACGCGCAGCGGGCCGGGGTAGTCCTGTGCCCGCACCGCGGCCAGGGTGCGGCGCAGCAGCTCGGGGCGGTCGCGGGTCGGGACGACCACGCCGACCGCGGGCCAGTCACGCGGCATGTCGGCCGGCATGGCGGCCTGCTGCGGCACCGGCGCCCAGCCGGGGGCGGCGCCCGGGGCGGTCGGCCGGGTGTCGCGGTACCGTCCCGCGTTGACCTTCATCTTCATCGTCCCGCTCCTGTGCTGGTGTAATCGGAGATGCCGCGTCGGGCCGGGGGGATCGGCTGCGTGCTGCCCAGGGGGTAGCCGTACGCCTTGAGCAGCGGGGCGCAGACCGCGCCGACCAGGGCCCGCTGCCGGGGGAGCAGGCTGTCCCGCCAGGCGTCGTCGCGGCGCAGCTCGACCCGGCCGGTGGTGAACCGCATCGGGTTGCCCGCCGCGCTGTGCGCGCTGGTGAGCTCGACCGAGTGGGGGTCGAGGAAGCTCAGGTCCATCACCGACGGATCGAGCCCCGCGAACGCGGCCACCCGCCGTACGCTGCCGACCGGGTCGGCCAGGAAGTCCTCGTACCGCAGCCGCCGCACCGCGACCCCGCGTCGGCGCAGCAGGCCGAACGCGGCGTTGTGCGCGTTCCACAGCATCGCGCTGCGCGCCGGGGCGTAGCGGGTCATCTCGTCGCCGCCGTCAGCCTCGGGTCGCGCCACCTTCTTGGTCCACGAGTACGCCACCCCGCGCGCGTCCCGGACCACGTGCAGCACCCGCAGGTCGACCTCTTCGCAGTGGCGCAGGCAGTGGGCGAGCGCGCTGTGCTTGGACGAGTCGATCACGACGTTCGCGCCGGAGACCCGAGCCGCGGCGGCGTAGATCTTCGCGTAGTAGCCCGCGTACTCGGCGACCAGCGTGGTGAACTCCTTGGCGAACCGGCTCGACCCGGCCAGGCGCGGGATGTGCCGGGTGCGTTCGACCAGGTCGCGCAGGGCCAGGATGCGGTGTACGTCGACGCGGTGCCAGCCGCCGAAGGCCGAGATGCCGACGCGCTGCCAGAAGTCGCAGGCCGAGAAGTGCTGCCCGCAGCCGCAGCGCTCGTCGTCACGCAGGTCGCGCTGCCACAGGTGGACCACCTCGCCCAGCGCGCAGACCCCGGGCAGTTCGCCGAGCACCCGCTCGATCAGCGTCGTGCCACTGCGGCCGAGTCCACCTAGGAACAGCACCCTGGTCGTCGTCATACGTCCCCCACTGGCCGCGTCGCTGGGTCGCGACGCGCTCACGGCGTATAACGAGGCAACTACGGAGTAGGTCTGTATTGTCCATTTCGTGGCATTTACGGGGACTGTCTATGGCCGCCGGGTGCACCTCGCCGGGACCTGGTTCGACGCCGTGACCGAGGAAGCCGTCGCCGACCGCGTACTGGCTGCTCTCGAGCGCGGTGAAGGCGGCCGCATCATCACACCGAACGTCGACATCATGCGCCTGGCCACCGGTCGTGGCCTGCGCGCCGCCGAGGTGCGCGGCTTCCTCGACGACGCCAACATCATCGTCGCCGACGGCATGCCGCTGGTCTGGGCCAGCAGACTCGGCCGCAGCCCGCTACCCGAACGGGTGACCGGCTCCGGTCTGATCTGGAGCCTGTCGGCCGCCCTCGGCCGGGCCAACCGCTCCATCTACCTGCTGGGCGGGTCGCCGCCCCGGTCCGACGGCGGGATGGACGGGGCGGTCAAGGCCGCCTCGGTGCTGGCGTCGGCCTGCCCGGGGCTGCGGATCGCGGGACAGGTGGCGCCGCCGTTCGGATTCGACCTCGATCCGGACACGTGCGCGCGGGTGTATACCGACGTCATCGAGGCCAAGCCGGACCTGGTGTTCGTGGGGCTCGGGTTTCCGAAGCAGGAGCGGGTCATCTCGGATCTGCGGGCGGAGCTGCCGTTCACCTGGTTCCTGGGGTGTGGGGCGGCGGTCGGGTTCGTGGCGGGGGAGCTGCACCGGGCGCCGGGGTGGATGCAGCGCAGTGGGCTGGAGTGGGCGCATCGGCTGGCCCAGGAGCCGGGGCGGCTGGCGGGGCGGTATCTGGTCCGCGACATGCCGTACGCCATGCGCCTGCTCGCCGGAGCGGCCCTGCGCCGCCGGTAGCCCGTCTATGGTTCGGTGAACCTCACCATGGCCGGCGGTCGTCGAGCTGCGCCGCCTGGTGGACGGCAGGTATCAGCTGGTCACGCGTGCCGTCTCAGGGCAGACGTTCGAGATCCGCGAACCGTTCGCCGCCTCGTTCGACCCGGCGGTGCTGCTGGTGCCCCGAGCGTGACGGTCGGCGGCTGACGCCCAGGCGATCTCCGCGGCACAGTATGTGCTGAACCTGTTGCGGGAGACTTCGGTCATCGCGGCTGACCCGATCGGCTGATTTGCGGGTCATAGCGTGCCTTCGTCCCTTGCGCGACCTATCCTGCGATGGTGAACAACGTCGATGCCAGCTGGGCCGAGTCTGGTCGCAGCGATGCAGGTGGCGGGCAGTGTGTCGAGGTCCTGTTCGGGGCCGATACTGTTGCCATACGCGATTCCGGTGACCCGGACGGCCCGATGCTGGCCTTCTCCCGCGGTTCCTGGCAGTCCTTTCTCGACGCGATCAAACTGGGCGACCTGGATCATCCCGTGGCCATGACCGGCAGTCGCCCCGCCTCCGCGTTGCGCTGACCGCACCCGCTCACTCGATCCTGCCAACCCGCGCCATCGTCGCGCGGGCCTTCCGCGTGCAGTCGATCAGGAAGCTGTGCCGTCGACACGCCGTCGAACCGTGCCATAGGTTCATGATCAACGGGAGAGGGACTGGCGGAGGGCGGTTAGGGGGAGGGGGTCGTGGCGGAGGGAGAACTGGCCGGTGGGTTGGCGGTCGTCGGGGTCGGACTCGAAGTAGAGGGTGGCGCGGATCTGGGGGTTTGCCGCGAAGACGGCTGCTGCCTCGGTCAGCCAGGTGGCGCGTTGGGTGGGGGTCCAGGCGCGGGAGACGCCGTACTCGCCGATCATGATGGGTTTGGGGTGGGGGGCGGCCCAGCGGAGGAACGGTTTCAGCAGGTCGGCCATGGGGGTGAGGGTGGTGCCGGCGTAGGCGTCCACGCAGGTCCAGTCGACCTGGTCGTCACCGGGGTAGTAGGCGGGGGCGCGGCCGGAGGCGAAGCCCTCGACCGTCGGGCACCAGACCCAGGCGGCGTTGGTGGCGCCCTCGGCGGCGAACAGCTCGCGGGTGCGGCGCCAGGCGGCGATGAACTCCTGCGGCGAGCCGACCTCGACCACGAGGTTGGGGCGGTCCATCTCCCAGCGCAGGCGCAGGAGCACAGGGGCGCCGAGGTCGCGCACCTGGCGGGCGCGTTCGCGGATGACCTCGTCGTGCTGCCCGGTCAGCACCTGCGCGCTTTCGGCGCCGGTCCAGCTCAGCATCAGGGTGGCCCCGGCGTCGCGGAACTGCCGGTCCGAGACGGTGCCGATCTCCTCGTGCAGCCGCCGGTACGTGTTGACGATGTCCAGCCGCCGGTTGAGCCGCTGCTCGAAGTCGCGAACGGCCGCGAAGCGGCCGGCCTGGGTAAGACTCTCAGGGCGCACCCAGGCGCCCACCAGCGCGCCGCCGCGCGGCACCGGCACGGGTCCGGCGGCGAGGTCGGCGTCCGTCGCGATGCGCTGCGGGACCGGTGTGGTGGTGCCGCAGGTGGCGAGGGTCAACGCGGCCGCTATCGCGGCGGCGGCGCGCAGCAGGCGGAGCATCAGCCGTGGGTCCGGGTGCGGCGGGCGACGTAGAGCACGTTCACCGCCCAGCGACCGCCCCAGCCGGTGCGGGCGCACACGTCGTCGAGGACGCGGGCCAGGCCGCGCAGCCACGGGCGGCCGTACCAGCCCTGGGTGAACAGGGCGAAGCCGCGCTGCTCGACCACGGTGAAGCCGTGCCGGTCCAGCAGCTCGGCGACCTCGGTGTGGTCGAGTTCGGCGAACCAGGGGTCGCCCGCGTGCCGGTGGTGGCGCAGGTGCCGCAGCGAGTGCCGGTTGCCGTGGTTCTCCACCACCAGCAGGCCCGCGTCGTAGTTGGGCAGCACCTTCGCCGAGAACGCGATGGCCCGTTCGCGCACCTCGGGCTCCACATTGAGCAGCAGCCGGAAGATGGTCACCAGGGCCGGTGCCTCGGTGGGCTCCGGGTCGGGCACCTCGCCCGCGGCCTCGACCAGGTGCAGCTCCGCGTACGAGCCGACCTCCTCGGCCTTGGCCAGCATCGCGGCCGAGGTGTCGTACCCGTGGGCGCCGCGGACCAGGCCGTGCAGGATGCGGATGGCCCGGCCGGTGCCGCAGGCGAAGTCGTGCTGGACCGGGCGGCGGTAGGGGAACGCGCGTTTGGCCAGCCTGCGCAGGTAGGCGCGTTGGCGTCGATTGATCGCCGAGGCGTAACTGTCCGGGGCGTATACGACGTGCTCGTACTTCTCGACCGTCGCCTCGTCCTGGAAGATCTCGGTGTAGTCGGCGCGCATGCGGTGCAGGTCCTTTTCTGTACGGCGGTGGGTTGGCTAACCCCGGCGCTTGGCGCCGGAGGAGGTCGAGGGCCGGGCGGCCTGGAGCAGGGCGGGCAGCCCGAGCCGGTCCCGGAAGGTGCGCAGGCCGCCCACGTACACGCCGGTGGCCAGGGCGAGCGCGGCGCCGGTGCCCAGCGGTGAGGTCGGCAGCACCAGCCGCGTCAGCCAGGGCAGCAGCCCGAAGCTGGCCAGGGCCAGCCCCATCGCGGTGCGGGTGGCGGCGCCGAACGGGTGCAGGCCCAGCGAGCCCGCGAGCTGCGCCAGCGGCACCAGGTTGTTGACCGCCACCGCGGCGGCCAGGCCGTAGGCGGCGCCGAGCACACCGAGGCGCGGCACCGCGTACAGGTCGATGGCGACCATGACGGCGAGGGCGAGCAGCACGTTGGCGAGGTTCCAGGTGGTGCGCCCGGCCATCGACAGCACCATGTCGACCATGCCGCAGCCGGTGCCGATCAGCATCGCCACCGCGAGCACCCGCACCGCCGGGGCGGCCGAGACGTACGAGGCGCCGAAGACGCCCAGGTAGACGTCGGCGTAGTCCCACACCAGCAGGTGCAGCGGCCAGCAGATGAGCACCAGCCACGCGGTCGCGGTCTGGTACAGCCGTGCCGCCCCGGCCCGGTCGCCGACGGACAGGGTCTCGGCCAGCCTCGGCTGCACCGCCTGTGCGATCGAGCCGTTGGCCAGCTGACCGAGCACGATGAACCGTCCCGCCACCGCGTACGCCGCAGCGGGGGCGAGACCGGCCAGCCCGGCGACCATCAGCACGTCCACCCGCTGCAGCGCGGTCTGCGCGGAGTTGGCCAGCGCGCGCGGGGCCGTGTAGCGCCAGAACGCCGTGGCGACGGTGCGCCCCTCGATCCGGGCGGCCAGCCGCTCGCGCCGGTCCAGCAGCGGTTCGCGCTGCCAGCGCCGCCACACCAGGTACGCCGCGAGTACCACCACCGGCGCGTACGGCAGCACCCAGGCCAGGGCCCAGGTGGCCGTCGGCAGCGCCGCCTCGCTGAAGACGGCGAGCACGGCCAGCGCCCCGATGCCGACCAGTTGCATCGACGGGCGCAGGATCTTGTCGAGCAGCACGGTCGGCCGCATCTCCCGGTAACCGCGGGTCGCCGCGAGCAGCGCGTCGGTCAGCGCCGCGAGCGGCATGAACACGGCCAGGGCCGACAGCGGGGCGGCGTAGTCGGGCACGAAGTGCGCGGCGGTGAGCCATACCCCCGCGCCCAGCAGCGTGCCCAGCACGGCGACCGGCACCAGCCCGGCGCGCAGGCACGAACCGATCAGCTCGGGCCGCCCCTGGGCCCGCAGCCGGGCGGGCCAGTAGACCAGCGCGGTCGAGGTGCCCAGCCGGGCCACCCCGCCGACCAGTACGAACGCCGACGTGGCGGCGAAGAACGAGCCCGCCGCGTCCGGGCCGAGCCCGCGCGCGACCAGCCAGGTGACGCCGACCCCGGCCACGCCCGCCAGCGCCGCCCCGGCCAGGTTGGCCAGGCCGCCCCGGGCCACGCCCGCCACCCCGGGCGGCGGCGTCGGGGTGGACGCCGGGGCCAGCAGCTGGCCGGTCACCCGCGCCAGCTCGGGGTGCGGCCCAGCCAGTGCGCCAGCTCGGCGTCGTGCGGGGCATAGTGTGCGCGCAGCTCGGTGCGCAGTCGAGCGGGCATCGGCGCCGAGCGCGGCCGGGCGTTGTGCTGCTCGAAGTCGGGGTAGCCCAGCAGCGGCAGGCCGAGGAAGTCCAGCACCCGGTCGTAGGCGGGCTTGGGGTCGGTGAAGAACTGCTCGCTCTCCAGCACCAAAATCCGCTCCGGCGGGACCTCCTGGGCCAGTCGGCGCAGGTAGACGGCGTACTCGCCGCGGGCGCGATAGCCGTGGTGCTGGTGCGAGAACGAGTACGCGTGCTGGTCGGCCAGCATCCGCTCGCGCTGCCCGCGCAGCCGGACCGGTTCCAGGTCCAGCGCGGCGGCGAAGTCGGCCGTGGTCTCGAAGCCGCGGGCCAGCTCGTGCGCGTGCTGGGAGTAGGCGCGCTCGACCGGGTCGCGGACCAGCACGATCAGCTTCACGTCGGGCAGGTCGCGGGCGATCCGCGCGGCCGCGTGCGGGTGGTAGAGGTAGTACGGACTGGACTCGAACGTCTGCACCGGCACGCCCAGCTCACGCTCCAGGCGGGCGGCGGTGCGCCGCAGCGGGAAGTGGCCCTGATACCAGGCCAGGCCCCGGTGGTAGCTGGTGTCGAAGTAGTGCACGCCCTTGTGCAGCACCGCCTTGAGCACGGCCGGATGGGCGGCCATGGCACGGTACAGCGAGGTGGTCCCGCAGCGTTGGCCGCCGCAGATCAGGAACGACGGCAGCATCCGCGCGCCCGAGGTCAGCCAACCGACCGACCGCGAGCCGAGGTGGACCACCTTCTTCACCGACTCCGGCACGTGCGCAGACTTCACCGCTGCCTCCTCGGGCGGGCTGGGGGAACGCTCGACGTCACAGGTGGGCGACCTTGCGGATGAGCACGGGCAGCAGCCACGTCCCCAGCACCCCGAGCCGGGCGCCCGCCTCGGCCTGCCGGTCGGTGAGGTAGCGGGTGGCCAGGTCGGCCAGGTACAGCAGGGCCACCACCTCGGCGCTGCCCGGCACCACCTCGAACGGCTCCAGCAGCGCCGGGGCGCGGCGCACCGTGCCCTCGACCGCGGTCTGCGGGTCGACCCCGTCCTGGAGCTGCCGCTGCAGGTCGTAGTGGACGGCGTCGAAGCCCAGCGGCACCCCGGGGGTGAACCGCTCCCAGTCCCAGACCAGCAGCGATCCATTGAGGTTGGCCATGTTCCAGGGCGCCCAGTCGCCGTGCCAGGCGCCGTAGCGCAGGCTCAGTTCGGAGCAGCGCTCGACCAGGAAGCGGGCGGCCTGTGACAGCTGGGCCACCTCCGGGGCGGCCCGGTCGGCGGCGGCGGTGTCGGCCTCCAACTGGCACAGCCGGTTGCGCAGGTCCGCCCAGTACGGGCTGGTCGCCAGCCAACCCTGGGTCAGCCCGCAGGCGGCGGCGACCTCGGCCATCGCCCGCTGTAGCCGGGCCGGGGTGAGCGCGGCGCGCGGCTGCCACACCGGCAGCGCCGACTGCACCAGCACCTGGGTGCCGCGCCACTGACCGGCGTGCAGGATGCTCGGCACGGTCACCTCGGACAGCTGCACGTGCGACAGCGCGGACAGCGCCGCGGTCTCGGCGCGTACCAGGCGCCGCGTGAGCGGGCCGACGCCGAGCTTGGCGAAGCCGATGGTCTGCCCGTCCGGGCTGATCAGCTGCAGCACCGGCTTGCGGTTGGCCCGCGCCGGTCCGATGTGGATGCTGACGCGCACGTCGGTGCCCAGCGCCTGGCGCAGGAACGCGTCGATGGTGTCGCCGCCCCCGGCCGGGCTGGTCAGGCGCACCCGGTCGCGCAGCACCGCGGGCCAGGCACCGGACTGCAGCGCCACCGCGACGGCGTCGCGCTTGAACTTGGCCAGGCGGCTCTGCGGCTCGGCGAAGCGGCGCACCGCGGCGGCCGCGACGCGGCGCGAGCCGAGCGGCACCAGCAGTTTGGGGCGGCGCGCGTCGGGGATCACCACGTACTCGGCGACGCGGGTGCCGGGGGCACCGGTGCTGGAGCACTGGGGGTAGAGCAGTTGCAGCACCTCGCGCAGGAACTGGCCGCGCAGCTGCGCATCGGACCGGGTGAGCTGCGCCGGGGCGGTGCTGATCGGGCTCATGCGGCCGTCCTCAGGTTCTGCTCGCCCACGCCGATCCTCCCGGTTTTGTCCGTTATGTCCTCCGGGCTCAACGGAAGAGTCCGGGGATCGGTGCGGGGGATCGGGGCGCGAAAAGGACGGCGGCGTCAGGCGGCCGTACGGGTCTGCTCGTTGCGCCAGAGCAGCACGTACCCGAGGAAGGTGAACGCCAGCGGCGTGACCAGGGAGTTGTACCAGAGCGCGGCCACGAAAGAGCCCGCGATCGCGGCCGTGGCCGCCAACCCGATCGCCGACCGGTCGCGCCGGAACCGCCACAGCGCGTACCCGAAGAACCCGAAGTAGGTCACCGTGCCGACCAGCCCGTGCGCGAACAACAGCTGCCACAGCTGCCCGTTGCCGCCCACGGTGAAGTTGCCGCAGCGCTCGCACGCCGCCGACTCGCCCACGGTGATCGAGTTCCGGCCGCCCACGGTGTTTCGGGTCGACCCGAAGCCCAGCACCGGCGACTCGGCGAACCCGGCCAGCGCTCGCTCGGTGAGGAACATGCGTACGCCGTTGGACTTGCCGTTGTCCATGCGCCGCTCGACCACGTCGCCCAGCGGGGTGGCGGCCAGCGCCACGACCAGCCCGGCGCCGACCACCCCCAGCGCGATCAGGGCACGGACCCGTCCGGCCAGCGCCTGACGGATGGCGACGAACACGGCCGTGACGCCCAGCCCGATCCACAGCCCCCGGTTGAGTGAGTGGACCACCGGGATCACCGACACCACCAGCGTGGCCACGGCCAGTACCCGGGTGCGCACCGAGGTCCGGTACGCGAACGCGGCCACCGCGAACCACACCACCAGCAGGCAGAAGTTGTTGCCCCAGGTGTTGGTGTAGCCCCACGGCGCGGCCGGGCGGGGCGCCGGGTCGCCGACCAGGTCCATGATCTGCGCCGCGTACGGGTGGACCAGCGACTTCACGAAGCTCTTGCCGCGTACCCCGTCGGGCAGCAGCAGCTCGAACGGCGAGGTGAACTCGAACGACCCCGCGAACGTGCCCAGCAGCCCGCCCGCGACGGTCACCCCGAACAGCCAACCCAGCAGGTTGACCAGCCGCCGCTGGGTGAGCGCCCTGGTGGACAGGTTTCCGGCGTAGACCAGCAGGATCGTCAGTGCCGCGTACTGGATCACCCGGAACGCCACCGCGGTGATCCGGTCGCCGAACCCGGCGACCACGGTCCCCTCCGGGTCGACGTCCAGCACGGCCAGCCCGGCGACCACCGTCGCGCAGAACGCCAGCCACAGCCAGAAGCCAGGGGGCAGCCGCACCGGCCGACCCGAGGCGTGGCGGCGCCACAGCTGCACCGCCATCGGCACGGCGGCGATCGGGAAGACCAGCACACCCAGGCCCAGTGCCCACCACAGCGGATACAGCGCCAGCAGTAGGGTCAGCGGCCAGCCGGGTCCGAGCAGCGACCTGAACCCGGTGCGGGCGGGCGGGGGACCGGCCGGTAGCGCCGTCACCGGCGCCGAGGCCAGTCCGCCAGTGGCTCGTCTGGACGATCCGCCGGGACGGCGGTCCGTCGCGGACTCCCCGACGGCGGTCACCGCGGGTGCGCCTCGTCCAGCTCGGCCAGGGCCGAGGCGTCGACCGGCGCCAGCATGATGGTCTGGTCCTCGCCCCGCGGCTTGTGGCCATTGGTGTGCGGGTCGGGCTCGGGCGTGGCCGTCTCGACCAGCGCGGGCTCGGGCTCGGGCGCGGACTTGCGGCGGGCGCGGTGCGCCAGTCTCGGCATGACCACGCCGCCGAGCAGCACAGTGCCGACCCGGCGCAGCTGCTCGGCCGCGTCGGTGAGCTGCGGGCGGCGGGTGCGGCGCAGTTCGACGGCGACGATCGCCGCGTCGGCGAGGCTGGCCAGGCTCTGCGCGTCGGCGCTGGCGGCGGTGGACGGCGCCTCGATCACCAGGTAGTCGGCGTGCGCGCGCAGCGTCGCGACGATGTCGCGCAGGGCGTGCGACTGCAGCATGCCCGCGGCGGTGGCGGTGCCACCGGTGGTGATGACGTGCAACGAGGGGGTACGGGCGGCGCGCTGGGTCGCCTCGGCCAGGTTGACCCGGCCCGCGAGCAGGTCGGACAGGCCCGGGGTCGGGGCGACGCCGAGCAGCTGTGCCAGCGGCGCGCTCTCGGTCAGCGTGTCGGGCACCTGCGCCCCGATCAGCACCACCTCGGCGCCCGTACGCGACAGCGCCGCAGCCAGGTTCGCCGCCACCAACGTCGCGGCCGGGCCGCGGCTGGCCCCGGTCACCACCACGACCTGCTCGCCCGGCTTGAGCGCGGCGACCACCTCGTTGCGCAGCCGGTTGAACGCCCGCCCGCCGGGGCTGAACGGGGTGAACACCTCGGTGCAGTGCTTGCCCTTGCCCGGCACGGTGCCGAGCACGTCGATCCCGGCGCGGACCAGGTCGCGGCCGCTGTGCACGCGCCGGTCCAGCCGCTGGCGCAGCGCGGCCAGGCCCAGCCCGGCGAGCAGGCCGAGCAGGGCGCCCGCGGCGTAGTTGACGGCCGGGTTCGGCTTGACCGGGCGGGTCGGCACGCGCGCCTCCTGGATGATCACGCCCGCGTTGACCGTCTCGGTGGCCAGCGCGTTCACCCTGTTGTTGAGCTGGTTGATCTGGTTCACGGTGGTGTCGCGCTGGCTGTCCAGCGAGGCGTACGCGCTGCTGTTGGAGTGCAGCCCGCCCAGCCTGCCGTTGATCTCGGTGAGGTCGTCGCTCAGCTCCTTGAGCTTGGCCCGCAGCGCGTCGGCCTGCCGGGTGAGCTCGGCCTTGGCATTGCCCTCCCGGTTGGCCAGATAGGACTGCGCGAACGCGTGCGCGCCAGCCTGCGCCTCCAGCGGGTCGCCCGCGGTGTACTCGACCTGCAGCACCGAGGTGTTCGGCGGCACCTCGACCGTGACCGAGGCGGCGAGCACGTCGACGTCCTGGCGGTGCAGCAGCTTGGCGGCCCCGGCCACCACCGGCGTCGAGTGCAGCAGCTGCGCCTCGGTGTCCAGGTTGATCTCGTCGCGGGTGCGGCCGCCGGAGACGTTGGCGTCGAGCCCGGCGGGCCGGACGAGCACCGAGGCGGCGGAGACGTACTCGCGCGGCAGGGACTGGTTGTAGGCGGCGCCCGCGGCGACACCGAGCGCGGTGAGCACCACCGCGATCCACCAGTGGCGGCGCAGCATGCCGAGGTAGTCGCTCATGTCGTACGACGAGGGGGGTGACCCGGCGTAAGTCGCTTCCACGGCGTGGGCCCTTCTGGCGGCGGTATGACGTCCGGTGAGGTCAACGGTGCCAGGTGAGGCGACGTAACTGCGCATAATGCCCAATAAGTCGACAAAGATGCGTTATCGCAGCTAGAACGCTATCTAGGGCGCAAAAGTCTCAGGCTTGCTTTCGTGCTGAAAAGCTCCCAAACCTTCCTAAACGGTTATGATGCCCTCAAGGATACGCACAACTGGACATAAATCCAGCTCACGTACCGGGCTTCGGGGGGAAGGGGCGAGCGATGAGCAGGACCCGCATCGGCATCGCGATCACCGTCAGCATGTCCGTACTGGCTTCGGCGGTGCTGCTCGGGCTGCTTGGCGGGGCGCTGGCACCACCACCGGCGCGCGTCTCGGTCACCGAGGACGCGTACACGCTGAGCACCGCGCCGACCACCGGCTCCGGCCGTCAGGTCTACCTGACCGCGGGCGGCTACAAGGGCGGTGCCGCGGTCAGCTACCTCAAGTTCCACGTGCAGCTGCCCGAGGGGCGCCGCCCCGACCGGATCTGGCTGTGGCTCGGCCGCCACAGCGGCACCCTGCCGCGCCTGGTCGAGCTGACCCAGGTGCCCGACACCCGGTGGCGGCAGAGCACGCTCACCGCCTCCACCGCGCCGCGCCTCGGCAACGTCGTCTCCTCGGTCGCGCCCGGCCGGTACGACCGCGCCGTCGCCTTCGACATCACCCGGGTGGTCAACGGCTCCGGCTGGTACGCCTTCGCGGTGACCGCCCCGACCGGCAACCAGCT
This sequence comes from Catellatospora tritici, assembly GCF_019083965.1. GTDB lineage: Bacteria > Actinomycetota > Actinomycetes > Mycobacteriales > Micromonosporaceae > Catellatospora > Catellatospora tritici. The sequence continues at coordinate 453,290 of NZ_JAHRCY010000002.1, read as the reverse complement.
CGCCTACTTCGTCGCCGCGGAGGCGGGTGCCACCAGCACCGGACCGCCGACGATCACGTTCGAGTGGAGCACCGCGCCCAGCGTGGCCGCCACCACGCCGACGGCACCGTCCGCCACCGCCACCGCGACCGCCACCGCGCAGGCGAGCCGCACCGCCACGGCGACCCCGGCAGCTGACCCGACGCAGGTGCCCAGCGCGACCGCCGACCCGACCGGAACGCCCACGTTCTCGCCGGACCCGATCGACCCGGTCCCGAGCGACGATCCGACCAGCGGCAGCGGACCGATCTCCGGCAGCCCGTCGGCGAGCGCTGAGCCGAGCCGGTCCCCGGAGGGGTCCTCGGACGAGCCGGAGCCCAGCCCGGATGCCTCGCTTGAGCCCGGCCCCAGTCCCTGGCCGGCCCCAAGCGATCCGGCCGAGCCCAGCCCTGAACCCGACCCGGCCACCTCGGCCGACCCGGTGGACCTGCCGGAGCCCTCGACCATGCCCAGCGTCACCCCGTGGCCGGACTCGTCCTACTCGCCCAGCGAGCAGCCCTGGCCGTCGCCGTCCGCGATGGGTGATCCGTCCTGGCCGACGAGCCCGGACCCGTGGCCGTCCGCGTCGCCGGTGGTCGACCCGTGGCCGGGGGACGAGCCGCCGACCGGGGAGCAGCCGCCGTCGGCCGACCCGGGCCCGGTCGACCTACCGTCGCCGCCCGCACCCGGCGCCGACCCCAGCACCGAGCCGTCCGCCGACCCACTGCCCAGCGATGACCCGGTTACGGACCCCACGGCAGACCCCGTGCCGAGCACGGACCCTGAGCCCGGCACGGATCCGGCTCCCGGCACCGAGCCTGAACCGAGCGTCGAGCCGCTGCCCAGCGCGGACCCGGAGCCCAGCACGGGAACCGAGCCGGGGACCGAACCGACCACGGAGCCCAGTGTCGAGCCGCAGCCCAGCACCGAGCCGGGTCCCGATCCGACGGCCGAGCCGCAGCCCAGCGTCGAGCCGAGCACCGACCCCGGCACCGAGCCGGGTCCGGAGCCCAGCGTGGAGCCGGAGCCCAGCGTGGAGCCGGAGCCCAGCGTCGAGCCGGAGCCCAGCGTCGAGCCGCAGCCCAGCGTCGAGCCGCAGCCCAGCGGGCAGCCGGAGCCGAGCGCGCAGCCGGAGCCGAGCGTCGAGCCGAGCGTCGAGCCGAGCGTCGAGCCGAGCGTCGAGCCGAGTACCGGCCCGAGCACCGGCCCGACGGCCGAGCCCAGCCCGTCGACCGACCCGAACCTGCCCGCGGACTGTGTGATCGGGGCGAACCTGGTGCCCACCTGCGGCGCGCTGTGGGGCGTCGCCGCGGGTGCCCACACCCGGCAGAACCGCATCGAGGCGCTGTACGAGTTCGAGCGCCGCACCGCCCGCCGCCAGGTCATCTACCACGCCTACCACCGGGGCACCGAGCTGTTCCCGACGGCCGAGGAGCTGTCCATCACCAAGGACCCGCAGCAGCGGCGGATCCTGTTCCTCAACTGGAAGCCGCGCGAGAGTTGGGGTCAGATCGCCGCGGGCGACCGGGGCACCGAGGCCTACCTCGACCGGCTGGCCACGCACATCAAGGGTTCGCTGACCGAGCCGTTCTTCTTCACCATGAACCACGAGCCGGAGAACGACGTCGTCAACCGGCCCGGTTCGGGCATGACCGCCACCGACTACGCGGGCGCGTTCCGGCACGTGGTGCTCGGCCTGCGCCAGCGCGGGGTGACCAACCTGGTCTCGGTGATGTGCTACATGGCCTTCGTGCCGTGGAACGTGAAGGGCTGGTTCGAGCAGCTGTACCCGGGCGCCGACGTGGTCGACTGGGTGGCCTGGGACACCTACGCCTACAGCGAGCCCGGCTACGGCTACGGCGACTTCGCCGAGATGATGAACCGGGTCTCCGGCAGCCGCAAGGACTGGCCCGGCTTCTACAACTGGGCCGCCACGTCCTTCCCCGACAAGCCGCTGATGCTGGGTGAGTGGGGCGTGTGGCACTCCAGCCGCAACCCGCAGCACCAGGCGAAGTTCTTCGACTCGGCCCGGCTGCAGCTGGAGTCCTTCCCGCGGCTGAAGGCCATGGTCTACTTCGAGTCGCCCAGCGCCGAGGGGCGCAGCTCGATGATCGACGACACTCCGGCCGGGCTGGCCTCGTTCCAGCTGTTCAGCCAGCACCCGGCCTTCGACGTCAACACCGACCCGCTCGGCCGCAGGGGCTAGCGCGGGTTGATCCAGCCTTCGTCGGCGAGGTACGCGAGTACCTCGCCGACGGCGTCTTCGATGGTCCCGTCCGACGTGTCGAGGGTCAGCTCGGCGTCGGCGGGCACCTCGTACGGGTCGTCGATGCCGGTCATCCCGGTGAGCTGCCCGGCGCGGGCGCGGGCGTACAGGCCCTTGCGGTCGCGCTGCTCGCACACCTCCAGCGGCGTGGCCACGTACACGAGCACGAAGTCGGCCCCGGCGGCCACCGCCATCCGCCGCACCGTGGCGCGGGCGCTGGCGTACGGCGCGATCGGGCAGGCCACGGCCAGACCGCCGTGTCGGGCCACCTCGGCGGCGACCCAGCCGATGCGGCGGATGTTCAGGTCACGGTCGGCTTTGCTGAAACCCAGCCCCGCCGACAGTTCGCGGCGCACCACGTCGCCGTCGAGCATGGTCAGGCTACGCTCGCCGGTCTCCAGCAGCGCGTCGGCGACGCCGCGGGCCACCGTGGACTTGCCGGAGCCGCTGAAGCCGGTGAAGAACAGGACCAGCCCACGCTGGCGGCGCGGCGGCCGGGACCGGGACAGCTCGCGGGCGACGGCGGGCGGGGTGTGCCACTCGGGCAGCGGCAGGCCGTCGTCGAGCAGGCCCGCGATCTCCTCGTCGGTGAGCGCGATCCGCTCGAACCGCTCGGGCACCTCGTCACGGTCGCGCCACTGGCCGTCGCGGCTGTCGTACACCAGCTCGCGCGGGATGAGCACGCGCGGGCCGGCGCCGGTCATGGCACCGGGGGTGCCGAGCAGGTGGGTCACCCCGTACGCGGCGGCGACCTTGGCCCGGACCAGCGCGTCGGTGATCTCGTTGCCGCGGTCGACCAGCGGCACCGCCACGATGATCGGGTCGGACATCCGGTCGCGGGCGGCCAGCACGCAGCGCACCAGCGCCTCGGCGGTCAGCCCGTCCGGGCCGGGCGCGCCGACCGGCACCAGGATCACCAGCTGCGCGTTGAGCTGCCGCGCGGCGTGGTTGAGCTGGGCCAGCTGCGGGCGGTGCAGCGGCCGGTCGGCGAAGAAGCCGAGCACGCGCGGGGCGGTGATCAGCCCGCGCACCCGCTCGGTGGGCACCCGCAGGCGCGCGAACGGGGCACGGCCGCCGTCACCGGTACGGGTGACCGGCCCGGCCACCCCGACCCAGCCCTCGCGGCTGGGCCACACCTCGGTCACGTCCAGGCGCGCCACCGGGGCGCCCTCAGGGTCGGTGAGCAGCAGCGGGGGCCGGTCCGCAACGTCGATGCCGTCGAGCATGCCCGCCGGGACCTCGAGCTTGACCGGCAGCGGCCAGTGCCGTCCGTCGCCCAGCCGCGCCGTGGTGGCCACCGCCCGCAGGTCGTCGCGGCCCAGGAACCCGCCCAGCGGCGCGTATGCCCCGCTGAGCAGCAGCTCCAGGTCGGACAGCTCCGTCGGGTTCGGGGTCCACGACGGTGCGCCCCGCAACGCCTCGTCGCTCACCACTCGCTCGCTCCGCTCGCTCACGACCGCTCCCGCCTCCCCGACTTCCAGCCGGTCCACTCCTTCGCGCCACTCGCGTCGTCGCGAGACTAGCGCCCCTCCGTGACCGACAGGTGACAAGTGTGGCAGCAGGACGCACCCCGGTCGAGTGCACCCGCTGGGAGAACCGTGTGAGTCGTCTGAGTGAACGTTGACCGCAGGTCAGCCGGTGTTGCGCATACCGGCGGCGATGCCGTTGACCGTCGTCAGCAGCGCGCGCTCGAGAGTGGGGTCGGTGGTGGGGGCACGGCGGCTGCCCGGGGCGGTCGCGATCGCCCGCCCGGCCATTCCGGCGTCCCGGTACTGGCGCAGCATCGCCACCTGCAGGTGGTGCAGCGGCTCCAGGTAGGTGTCGCGCACGGCCAGGGTGCGCCGCAGCACCGGCTGGGCGTCGAGCAGGGCGGACTCGCCGGTGATGGCGAGCACCTCGGCGACGCTGCGCTCGTACTCTTCCTCGATCGTGCCGAAGATGTGCCGCAGCGGCTCGGGCACCAGTGTCTGCACGTAGCCGCGGGCGATGGTCAGGTCGGTCTTGGCCAGCATCATCTCGACGTTGGACAGGAAGGTGCGGAAGAAGTCCCAGCGGCCGTGCATCTCGCGCAGCCGATCCGCCAGCCCCGCCTCACGCGCGGCGGCCAGGCCGGTGCCGACGCCGAACCAGCCGGGCACGATCTGTCGCGTCTGGGTCCAGCCGAACACCCACGGAATGGCCCGCAGGCCGCCCAGGCCCGCGCCGGAGTCCGGCCGCTTGGCCGGGCGGGAGCCGATGTTGAGGGCGCCCAGCAGCTCCGTCGGCGTCGCCGCCCAGAAGTACTCCGGCAGCTGCTCGTTCTCGACCAGCTCGCGGTACTTGCCGAAGGCGGCGTCGGAGACGGTGCTCATCGCCGCGTCCCACTCCTCCAGCGCTTGCGCTGGCTGGCGGGGCGCGGTGTGCAGCAGCGTCGCCTGGAGCACGGCCGCGACGGTCAATTCCAGGTTCTCCCGGGCCAGCGCGGGCAGCGTGTACTTGTCGGAGATGACCTCGCCCTGCTCGGTGACCTTGATCGCGCCGTCGAGCGTGCCGTACGGCTGGGCCAGGATCGCCTCGTGGGTGGGGCCGCCGCCCCGGCCGACGGTGCCGCCGCGACCGTGGAACAGCCGCAACCGCACGCCGTGCTTGGCGGCGACGTCACGCAGCGAGCGCTGCGCCTTGTGGATGGCCCACTGGCTGGTGGTGATGCCGGCCTCCTTGTTCGAGTCGGAGTAGCCCAGCATCACCTCCTGCACGTCCCCGCGCGCCCGCACGATCGCCCGGTACGGCGCGAGGCTGAGCAGCTCGTCCAGGATCTGGCCACCGGCCTGCAGCTCGGCGACGGTCTCCAGCAGCGGCACGAACCCGATCGACGCGCGCGGCGCGTGCGGGTCGATCAGCCCGGCCTCCCGCCCCAGCACCGCCGCCGCGAGCACGTCGTCCACGCCCCGCGTCATCGAGATGATGTACGACTCCACGACGTCCTCGCCGAACAGCTCCTGCGCGGAGCGGATCGTGCCGAACACGTCGAACGTCTTGCGGGCCGCGTCGGTCAGCGGGCTGTCCGCGCTGGACAGCGGCCGCCGCCCGGTCAGCTCCTTGGCCAGCAGCGCGATGCGCTCCTGCCGCCCGAGCATGGCGTAGTTGTTTACCTCGCCGACCTGCGCGTAGAGCTGCGCCAGCACCGCGTGGTGCGCGTCGGCGTGCTCGCGCACGTCCATCACGGCCAGGTGCAGGCCGAACGCGCTCACGGTCCGGATCGCCGAGGCGAGCCTGCCCACCGCGGTCAGCTGCCCGGCGTTGCGGGCCAGCGAGGCGCGCATCAGCTCCAGGTCGGCGATGAGTTCCCGGGTGCCCCGGTAGTCGCGACCGGGCACGTGCGCGGTGCCCGCCGCCAGCCGGGCGCGGGTGTTGGCCAGCTTGGCGCGGATGCAGCGCGCCTTCAGCCGGTACGGCTCCTCGGCGTTGACACGGCGGAAGCGGTCGGTGACCTCGGGCAGCGCGTCCAGGTCCTTGGCCAGGCTCGCCGACAGGTCCAGCGACACCCCGCGCATGCGGCGCGACACCGACACCTCGTTGATCAGCTCCTCCAGTGCCGCCTCGACCGCGCGGATGCCGTGCTCGTGCTGGAGCAGCAGCACGTCGCGCGTGACCGCCGGGGTGACGTACGGGTTGCCGTCGCGGTCGCCGCCGATCCAGGTGCCGAACGTCAGTGGGCGCGAGGTCGGCGCGGTCTCCACGCCGAGCCGCTTCAGCGTCTCGGCCAGGTCGTCGAGCACCCGTGGCGCGGCGTCGTCGTAGAGGTCGCGCAGGTAGTAGACGGCGTTGCGGGCCTCGTCGGTCGGGTCGGGCCGGTCCAGCCGCAGCTCGTCGGTCTGCCACAGCAGGTCCAGCACCTCGGCCAGACGGTTGTCGCGCAGCGTGGTCTCGCCGTAGAGGGCGTTGGCCGCGTATTCGGCGTCCAGCTCGTCGGCGACGGCGCGCAGCTTGGTCAGGATGGACCGGCGGGCGGCCTCGGTGGGGTGCGCGGTGAACACCGGCCGGATGGCCAGGCGGCGCGCGGCGGCGGCGATCTCGCTGGCGGGCACGTTGCGCTCGGCGATCAGCTTCGCGGCGCCGTCCAGCCAGCCGCCGTGCACGGCGCGGCGGCGGCGCAGCTCGCGGGCCCGGTGCACCTGCTCGGTGATGTTGGCCAGGTGGAAGTAGGTGGAGAAGGCGCGGGCCAGCAGGGTGGCGGTGGAGACGTCGAGCGCGCCCAGCTTGATCGCGGCGGATTCGGCGTCGCTGCGCACCAGCGCGCGCACCTCTTCGACCAGGTCGAGCAGGCCGCGGCCCTCCTGGCGGGCCAGCGTCTGACCCAGCAGCGTGCCCAGGCGGCGGATGTCGGCGCGGAGCGCGGCGTCCGCGACGTCGGCGGCCTCACCGGCGGCGTCGAGTTCCGGATCGTAGGTCAGCTCAGTCACCGCTGGTCCTTCCGCGTGTCCCTCTTCGTGTAGTGAAGGACGACGCTGTCCGACCTGAACTCTAGCCCGCAGACGCGCCGGTCGGCGGTGTGACGCGGGCCATCCCACATTTCGCGATCATCTCGCTACGGGACTGAACCGGCAGGTACGACCCACATCGTGGGCTGATGGGTCACCGCGGCGATCGCGTCGTAGTCCCGGTCGTAATGCAGGACGGTGAGGCTGTTCATCTCGGCGCAGGCCGCGATCAGCAGATCGATGGCCTTGGCGGTGCGGTGCTGGGAGGTCTGCGCCAGCAGCTGCTGCACCTCGACAGCGCGGGCGCAGGAGGCCTGGTCGAGGGCGAGCACATGCATACTCTGCTGGAAGGTGAGCAGCGTGGTGTCATATTCGGTGGCGCGGGTCGAGTACATGACCTCCAGCAACGCCGGCGCGCAAATGGCCACCGACCCCTGGATGAGCAGCGGGCCGATCACCCGTGCCACCTCGGGGTTGCGCTTGACCCGCAGCAGTGCGCTGGTGTCGACGAGGTAGCGAGGTTTCACCGGGTCTCAGCCTGGTCGGCTGAGTATCCCCAGGCCTCGCGGCGCACCTGGTCAGGGTCCTCGATCTCGATAGCGTCCCCTTGCAGGAGTTCCATCAGCCGGTTGGCGGCGTGGACCCGCAAGACCTCATTCAGGGCCTCGTTGATGGTGTCCTTCTTGGTGGTGGTGCCGAGCACCTTGCCGACCTTGGACAGGATTTCCTGGTCGACATCAACCGACGTCATCGCCATATTTGATCACCTCAGATCTACATATGGGGCAAGTGTAGTCCTCCATATAGACGCGGTCCATCCGCTGCGGTGGAAATACCGCAATGCCTTCCTACGCGAGGAGTACGCTGGCCCCAGTACCCCGCACCGTTCTGGCTGCGGGGCAATTCGGCGTGGCCGAACGTGGAAGGCGCAGATGAACCTCACCGGACTCCTCGAAGCCGCTCTCACCGACCCGGCGCTGGCCCGTACCGCGCAACTGGCCCGGACCGAGCCGGAGCTGGACCTGACCGCGCCCGCCTCGGCCCGGCCGTTCCTGGTCGCCGCGGCCGCGACCGCGCGCCCGGTGCTGGTGGTGACCGCGACCAGCCGCGAGGCCGAGGACCTGGCCGACGCCCTGGGCGGGTTCGTCGACCGGGACACGGTCGCGGTCTACCCGGCCTGGGAGACGCTGCCGCACGAGCGGCTGTCGCCACGCTCGGACACCGTCGGCCGCCGCCTGGCCGTGCTGCGCAGACTGGCCCACCCGGGTGAGGCCGGACGGTTGCGCATCGTCGTGGCGCCGGTCCGTAGCGCCCTGCAGCCGCAGCTCAAGGGACTGGGCGACCTGAACCCGATCGACCTGCGCCCCGGTTCCTCGGCGCCGCTGGACGAGCTGACGCACACCCTGCACGACCTCGCGTACGCCCGGGTCGACCTGGTGACCAAGCGTGGCGAGTTCGCGGTGCGCGGTGGCATCCTCGACGTCTTCCCGCCCACCGACGAGCACCCGTCCCGGGTCGAGTTCTGGGGCGACGAGGTGGAGGAGATCCGCACCTTCGCCGTCGCCGACCAGCGAACCATCGACAAGGTCGACCGGCTGTGGGCGCCGCCGTGCCGCGAGCTGCTGCTCACCCCGGACGTGCGGGCCCGCGCGGCGCAATTGGCCGCCGACCATCCGGCGCTGGCGGAGATGCTCACCAAACTCGCCGAGGGCATCCCGGTCGAGGGCATGGAGTCGCTGTCCCCGGCGCTGCACGCGGGCCGCGACAGCATGCAGCTGCTGCTGGACTGCGTACCGGCCGACACGCTGGTGCTGCTGGCCGACCCCGAGCGCATCCGCACCCGCGCCCACGACCTGGTCCGCACGTCGGACGAGTTCCTGGAGGCGAGCTGGGCCGCGGCCGCCGTCGGGGGCAAGGCCCCGATCGACCTCGGCGCCGCGGCCTTCAAGACCCTCGCCGAGGTACGGCAGCACGCCGCCGAACTGGGCCTGCCCTGGTGGACGGTGTCCCCGTTCGGCCTGGTCGAGACCGAGCGCCCCGGCGGCGCTGCCGCCGAGCCGTGGTTGGACGTGCCCGAGGTGCACGTCGCCCCGGACACCGCGACCGTGCTGACCTGGGCCGTCACCCAGCCGCCGGTGTACCACGGCGACACCGCGAAGGTGATCACCGACCTGCGCGGCTGGCTGGCCGACGGGTGGCGGGTGGCGCTGGTATTCGAGGGCCACGGCCCGGCGCAGCGCTCGGTGGAGGTGCTGCGCGACGCGGGCCTGGGCGCGACGCTCGTCGACGAGATCGCCACGACCCCGGCGCCGAACCAGGTCGTCGTCTCCTGCGGCCCGCTGCGGCAGGGCCTGGTCGCGCCCGGGGCCAGGCTGGCCGTGATCACCAACTCGGAGATCTCCGGCGGGCGCGGCACCGGCACCCGTGAGCTGGGCCGGATGCCCTCGCGCCGCCGCAACACCATCGACCCGCTGGAGCTGCGCGCGGGCGACTTCGTGGTGCACGAGCAGCACGGCATCGGCAAGTACGTCGAGCTGGTGCAGCGCAAGGTCAACGGCGCCGACCGGGAGTACCTGGTCATCGAGTACGCCTCCAGCAAGCGCGGCCAGCCCGGCGACCGCCTGTTCGTGCCGACCGACGCCCTGGACCAGCTGTCCCGCTACGTCGGCGGGGAGCAGCCGACGCTGCACAAGATGGGTGGCGCCGACTGGCAGAAGGCCAAGGCCCGCGCCCGCAAGGCGGTCAAGGAGATCGCCGCGCAGCTGATCCAGCTGTACGCCGCGCGCCAGGCCGCGCCCGGCCACGCCTTCGGCCCCGACACGCCCTGGCAGCGCGAGCTGGAGGACGCGTTCCCGTACCAGGAGACTCCCGATCAGCTGTCGGCGATCGAGGAGGTCAAGGCCGACATGGAGAAGACGGCCCCGATGGACCGGCTGATCTGCGGCGACGTCGGCTACGGCAAGACCGAGATCGCGGTGCGGGCGGCGTTCAAGGCGGTGCAGGACGGCAAGCAGGTCGCCGTGCTCGTCCCGACGACGCTGCTGGCGCAGCAGCACTACAACACGTTCTCCGACCGGATGGCGCAGTTCCCGGTGGTGCTGCGGCAGCTGTCGCGCTTCGCCACGCCGAAGGAGGCCGAGGAGACGCTGTCGATGACGGCCGACGGCCGGGCCGACATCGTCATCGGCACGCACCGCCTCATCCAGAAGAGCACCCGGTTCAACAAACTCGGGCTGGTCATCGTCGACGAGGAGCAGCGGTTCGGGGTCGAGCACAAGGAGCGGCTCAAGGAGATGCGCACCAACGTCGACATGCTGAGCATGTCGGCGACGCCGATCCCGCGCACCCTGGAGATGTCGATCACCGGCATCCGCGAGATGTCCCAGATCACCACGCCGCCGGAGGAGCGCCACCCGGTGCTCACCTACGTCGGGGCGTACGACGACAAGCAGGTCGCCGCCGCGATCCACCGCGAGTTGCTGCGCGACGGCCAGGTGTTCTACCTGCACAACCGGGTCGAGACGATCGACAAGGCAGTGCGGCGCATCCGCGAACTGGTGCCCGAGGCGCGCGTGGTCGCGGCGCACGGGCAGATGGGCGAGGACGCGCTGGAGAAGGTGATGGTCGGCTTCTGGGAGAAGGAGTTCGACGTCCTGGTCGCCACCACGATCATCGAGTCCGGCATCGACATCCCCAACGCCAACACCCTGATCCTGGAGCGGGCCGACCTGCTCGGCCTGGCCCAGCTGCACCAGATCCGGGGCCGGGTCGGCCGGGGCCGCGAGCGCGCCTACGCGTACTTCCTCTACCCGCCGGAGAAGCCGCTCACCGAGCAGGCGCACGAGCGCCTGGCCACCATCGCCCAGCACACCGAGCTCGGCGCGGGCATGTACGTGGCGATGAAGGACCTGGAGATCCGGGGCGCGGGCAACCTGCTCGGCGGCGAGCAGTCCGGCCACATCGAGGGCGTCGGCTTCGACCTGTACGTCCGCATGGTCGGCGAGGCGGTGCAGCAGTTCAAGGGCGGCGGCAAGGGCGAGGAGGAGGCGGCCGAAGTCAAGATCGACCTGCCGGTGGACGCGCACCTGCCGCACGACTACATCGACTCCGAGCGGCTGCGCCTGGAGATCTACCGCAAGCTCGCCTCCGCCCGCGACGAGGTGGCGCTGCAGGAGGTGGTGGCCGAGCTGACCGACCGCTACGGCGAGCCGCCCGCCCCGGTGGCGAACCTGGTCGCGGTCGCCAAGCTGCGCCTGGCGGTGCGGCAGTACGGCCTCACCGAGATCTCGATGCAGGGCAAGCACATCCGGTTCAGCCCGTTGGAGCTGCCCGACTCGCGGCAGCTGCGGCTCAAGCGCTACCACCCCGACGCCGTGTACAAGCAGGTGACGTCGCAGGTCAGCGTGCCCGTGCCGACCAACCGCCGGGTCGGCGGCGAGCCGCTGCGCGACCAGCAGCTGCTGGACTGGTGCGTGCAGCTGCTCAAGGACGTGCTGGGGTCATGACCATGCGCTGGACCGTGGTGGACACCCCCATCGGCCCGCTGAGCTGCGCGGTCGACGACCTCGGGCTGTGCGCGCTGCAGTTCGGCAAGCTCGACGTGTCCATGGACGTGGACCGGCGGCTGGACGTGGTCGCCGAGCAGCTGCGCGCCTACTTCGCGGGCGAGCTGGTCGAGTTCACGCTGCCGGTCTCGGTCCGGCGCGGCAGCGACTTCGAGCGGGCGGTGTGGGCGCAGTTGTCGCGCATCCCGTACGGCGAGACGCTGACCTACGGCGAGGTGGCTCGCGCGGTCGGCGAGCCGGACGCGGCGCGGGCCGTCGGCGTGGCCTGCAACCGCAACCCGGTCGCGGTGGTGGTGCCGTGCCACCGGGTGGTCGGCGCGGGCGGCAAACTGGTCGGCTTCGGCGGCGGCCTGCCCCGCAAGCGCCAACTCCTCGAACTCGAAGCCCGAGTCCGCATGGAACACGACTGGCTAGCCTGACCCCTGTTTTTTGAATCGACGCTGGCCTATCTAGAGGATGAAACTCGCGAAATCGTGCTCTAGATAGGCCAGCGTCGATGCTAAATCGGCCTTGGCGCACCCGCCGCTCGGTTGCACGGGGCTCGGCTACACGGGGTCGCACGGTTGCACGGGGTCTCGGGAGACATGGTCTCGGCGGAGTGGTCTCCGGGAACGGCGAAGGCCACCGTCCCACGTGGGACGGTGGCCTTCGCCACATCCGCGGTGCGGTCAGGCGGTGCGGCGGGAGCGGGTGGCCAGGGCCAGGAGTGCCCAGCCCGCGGCCAGGACGAGGCCGCCCCAGATGAACGCCGGGTAGCTGATCGGCGGGGCCCCGATGACGAAGTCCTGCAGCCAGGCCGCGCCCGCCAGGCACGCGGTCGCCAAGGCCGCGCCGAACACCGAGACCAGCAGCACACGGCCGATGCCCGAACCGGCGGCCGGACGGGCGGCGACCACGCCGTCCAGCGGGGTGGCCGCCGGGGCCGGAGCCGTGGGCAGCGCCAGGAACACGACGTCGACCGCGATCGCGCCCGCGAGCAGCAGCAGCGGCGGGATCGACTTCGGGAAGCCGGTGCCGGCCAGCAGCATCCAGGCGAACAGGCGGTAGCCCAGGTAGCAGGCGGCGATGCAGGTCGCGGTCCAGCGCGCGCCGACGAACAGCCGGGCCGCGACCAGGGTCAGCAGCGCCGCTCCGGCCAGCCAGGACGGGTACACCCAGGAGTCGACCGGCAGCGCGAAGCCCTGCACGGCGACGCGGTCGACGGCGCGGCCGATCTGACCGGCCGCGAACTCGAGCAGGCTCGGCTCGGCGGTCGGCGTGCCCGCGTCCCAGGCCTGCAGCGACAGCACGCCGTACTCCTGGTGCTGGTTCGGGAAGAGCACGTTCTCCAGGAAGAAGCCCCAGAGCACGGCACTGACGACGGTGCGCGTACGACCCGGGGGAGTCGAGATCCAGTAGCCGCGGGCGGCGCCGAGCAGCATGAACGCGGTGCCGGTGTACAGCAGCGCGTGGCTGGCGCTCCACGCGGTGATGTCCAGCCCGTTGATGCGGTGGTTGAGCACGTCGATGGGGATGGCCACCAGGAAGGTGGCGGTGCCGCCGATCATCAGGCGCTTGGCCAGGGCGTCCACCCCGACGCTGTGGTACGCCTGGAACAGCACCAGCGCCACCACCAGCACCGTGCCGGCGGTGTTGAGCAGGTGCGGCGGGGCGAAGTCGTCGCGCAGCCACTTGAAGTGCCAGGACATGTCCCAGGTGGAGCCCAGCATCTTCAGCGTGAATGCGACGAGCCACAGCCGATAGACGGCCGTGACCACGGCCGGGGCCTGATCCGGGGCGGGTCCGGAGCGTACGATCCCCACCCAGGCCTCGGGGGATCGAGGAAGCGTCTGCGTCGTCACGGCCGGAATTCTGCCGTGTCAAGGTTACTTTCGGACCCCCCGAACACCTGAATCCACCCTGAGATCTCCCGGATCATCAACCCGTGAGAGAGTTGGGGCCGTACGCCCGTCACAGGAGGACCTCGTGCGCCGTCTGACCGCCGCCGCCGGAATCGCGACCGCTTTGCTGGCCCTGGCCGCCTGCCGTTCGAACCCGGACGTCGCCGCGTACGTCGGTGACCAGCAGTTCACCGAGGAGCGGGTCACGCAGCTGCTCGACCAGATGAAGGCCCAGCAGCCGGGCGCGGACCCGTCGAGCCTGCCCAACCGCACCCAGGTGGTGCAGCTGCTCGTGCTCGACCAGCTCTGCCAGCGCGTCAACAAGGCGGCGGCCCCGACCCAGGCGCCCGCCCAGCCGAACACGCCGGAGCTGCTGACGATCAGTCAGCGGGTGCAGACCTGCAACGAGTCCCTCCAGGCCGACCCGGTCCAGCCCACCGAGGCCGACCTGCGCGAGGTGTACGACAACGGCGTGGCTGTCGGCGCGATCGTGCCCGCCGACCCGGAGCAGTCGTTCGACAAGCTCAAGGACCGGCTCGGCGCGGGTGGCGAGGTCGCCGCGGCGCTGGGCAAGCGCAAGGTGCTGGCCGACGCGGCGAAGGCCGCCGACGTGTCGGTGAACCCGCGCTACCGCTCGCTGCGGTTCCCGCTGCTGTCGTTCCAGCAGGGCCCGGCGATCAGCGCGATCCTCGGTCAGCCCGCCTCGAACGCGGTCGTGGACAAGGTCGTCGAGGCGAGCCCGGAGCCGGAGGCACAGCCGCAGTGACCGCGGCTGGACCCGTACGACGGATCGTCCTGCTCGTCACCTCACCTCGCATCCCGGCGGGCCTGCTCACCGCGCCCGCCTGGGACCTCGTGCGCGCGCACCCGGTGCTCGCCCCCGCCGACGGCGAGGCGGTCACCGCGCTGCGCGCCAACGGCGCGCAGGTGCGCGTGCTCGACCGGCCCGTCGCGCAGGACCTGCTCGACGCCGCGCTGGCGGCCCCGGACGGCACCGTGGTGTGGCTGTCCGGCCCCGGCGGCGACGAGCACCTGGCCCGCGAGCTGGGGCTGCGGCTGGCCCGGGAACCCGGTCTGGCCGAGTTGGAGCTCATGTACGGCTCCTGGGATCCACGCGGCGCCCGTCTGCTCGACGCGGTCGCCGTCACCGACCGGCTCCAGGCGCAGGACCCGTGGCGCCGCGAGCAGACCCACCGCACGCTGGCCAAGTACCTGCTGGAAGAGGCATACGAGGCGTACGACGCGATCGTCGCGGGCGATCACGCCGCCCTGCGCGACGAGATGGGCGACGTGCTGCTGCAGGTGCTGTTCCACGCCCAACTGGCCCAGGAGCTGCCCGAGGACGCGCGTTGGGACGTCGACGACGTGGCGGGCGACTTCGTGGCGAAGATGATCCGACGTAACCCGCACGTCTTCGCCGACACGCCCGTCGCCGACGTCGACGAGATCATCGCCAACTGGGAGCGGGTCAAGAGCGAGGAGCGGGTGCGGCGATCCCCGATCGAGGGCGTCAGCTGGTCGCTGCCCGCGCTCGCACTCGCGGCGAAGCTACTGGTCAAGGCGCGCCGCCACGGCCTGCCCGAGCCGCAGCCCACGGACACCCTGGGCGGGAAGCTGTTCGCGCTGGTCGCCGGGGCGGGGCCCGACGCCGACCCGGAGGCCGCCCTGCGCGCCGAACTGCATCGCTACGCCGAGGCCCTGCACCCCGACAGCTGAGCCCACGCCCGCCAATCCAATAGGCCAGCGCCTATCGGAGGCGGGGCATGGTGCCGTCGGCGGGGCGCGGGGCAGGGTACCTTGGGCCGCATGACGTTGGACTTCGTGCCGCTGGCCGAACACATCGCCGATGCGCTGCTGGAGGCATCCCCGGAACTGGCCGCCGACGCGGGGGACCACCGGTTCGACGACCGGTTGCCGGACCTGTCACCTGACGGCGTCACCGCCGACCTGAACATGCTGCGCGACGCGGCCGGAGCCCTGTCGCAGGTGGACGCCGACGACCTGGACGAGCCGGAACGGGTCGACCACGCCATCCTCAGCGCGCTCGTCGACCGGCAGTTGTTCGAGCTGAGCGAGCTGAAGTCGTACCAGTGGAATCCGCTGCGGCACAACCCGGGCGTGCTGCTGCACGGGCTGCTCGCGCGGCCGTTCGCGCCCGCCGAGCAGCGGCTGCACGCGCTGGCCGGTCGGCTGGCGCAGGTGCCGGACACGCTGGCGACCGCGCGTGGCGTGCTGCGCGACTGCCCGCAGATCCACCTGGAGACCGCGGTCGGCCAGTTCGCGGGCACGGCCGCGCTGGTGCGCGCCGAGCTGCCACGCCTGCTGGCCGAGGAGCCGGGGCTGGCCGACCAGGTGCAGCCGCTGGCGGCGGCCGCGGTGCTGGCGCTGGACGACTTCTCGGCGTGGTGTGCGCAGCAGGCCGAGAAGGGTGGCGGCCGTGATCCACGGCTGGGCCGCCGGCTGTGGGAAGCCAAGCTCTGGTACACCCTCGACACCGAGCTGAGCGCGGCCGAGGTGCTCAAGCGGGCACAGGAGAACCTGCGCCGGGTCACCGAGGAGCTGCGCGAGGTGGCGGTCGCGCTGGAGGGCGGCGCGGCCGACGACGCGACGGTGCGCCGGGCCCTGGACCGGCTGGCCGACAGCCACCCCGACGACACGACGGTCCTGGCCGCGGCCCGTGCCGCGGTCACCGACACCACCGCGTTCGTACGCGAGCACGACCTGGTCACCCTCATCGACGACCCGTTGGTGATCGAGGAGATGCCGGAGTTCGCCCGTGGGGTGGCGGTGGCGTACTGCGACCCGCCCGGCAAGCTGGAGACCGCCGAGCTGCCGACGTTCTACTGCATCTCGCCGACCCCGGCCGGCTGGTCGCCGGAGCGGGTGCGCTCGTTCTACCGCGAGTACAACCACCACTCGATCAAGAACCTGACCGTGCACGAGGCGATGCCGGGGCACTTCCTGCAGCTCGCGCACGCCCGCCGCTACCGGGGCAGCACCCGGGTCCGGGCCCTGGGCCACTCGGGCACGTTCACCGAGGGCTGGGCCGTGTACGCCGAGGAGCTGATGGTGGCCAACGGCTACGGCGGGCTGGCGGTGCGCGCCCAGCAGCTCAAGATGCAGCTGCGGATGAGCATCAACGCGATCCTCGACCAGCTCGTGCACTGCGAGGACCTGTCGGAGGCCGACGGGATGGCGCTGATGCTCGAGCAGGGTTTCCAGGAGGACGGCGAGGCGGCGGGCAAGTGGCGCCGGTCACTGCTCAGCTCGGCGCAGCTGTCGACGTACTTCGTCGGCTGGGCGGAGGTGTCGGAGATCGGACGGGCGCGCCCGTTCGGCGTCGGCGTACGGGACTGGCACGACCGGATGCTGTCGTTCGGCTGCCCGCCCCCGCGCCACCTGCGCACCCTGCTCGGGTTGTAGGGGTTTGCGCGAGGTCGGGCCGATGGGGGAGGCTGTCCGGCATGCGTGCCGCCCTTGCCTCCCTCATGTGCGCGTCAGTGCTGCTCACGACGGGTTGCCAGGTGATGCCTGATGGCGGTGCGCCGATGGACCGCAGCCGTCTGATCAGCGACATGATCGCCCAGGTGCACCGTGCGGGCGAACGGACGTACCACGCCGAGTATCTGCTCGACAACGGGGTGCGGGGCGAGATCGCGCAGCATGTCCGGCCGAGCCAGGCGGCGTACGGCTACCCGGGCGGTCGGCTGATGGCCGCCGCCGACGGGCTCACGTCCTGCGTGACCGCGGTTCGCCCGGCACGCTGCCAGATCCGGCCGGTGCCCAAGCCGGGGCCGCTGGGGTTGGCGCCGTACACCGAGCTGGTCAGGCACGGTCTGGTCACCGCCCCGGTGCTGGACGACCTGCTGGGCGTGGTCGAGGTGCAGACCCAGGCGACGGTCGAGGCGCACGACACGACCGTCGCCGGGCGGCAGGCGACCTGCCTGGAGGTGTCCGGGCTGATCGAGACCACCGCGGCCGGGTTCACCGTCTGTGTGACCTCCGATGGGGTGCTGGCCAGCTTCACCGGCGTGCTCGACGGGATCGAGATCGACCAGGCGCTGCTGCGGCTGTCGGCGGATCCGCCCGCCGACGCGTTCACGGTGCCCAACGGCGCGCGCGTGGTGGACCACCGGCCGAGTGCCACGCCGAAGCCGTGACCCGGACTTAAGGCGCGTTCACTCGGCAGGGACGCGGTAGCCGGTGCGGATGATGCCGATAGGCTTCCTCCGTAGAGCCGGACGCGTCCGGCGGAGGTGCCAGTGAGGGCACGTTCGGCCCCGACGCGCACACGAATGAGGGAGCACACGTGGCCACCATTGAAGGCTTCGTCGCCCGGGAGATCCTCGACTCCCGCGGTAATCCGACCGTCGAGGTGGAGGTGGGTCTCGACGACGGCACGATCGCGCGCGCCGCGGTGCCCTCCGGGGCCTCGACCGGCGCCTACGAGGCGCTGGAGCTGCGGGACGGCGACAAGCAGCGCTACCTCGGCAAGGGCGTCGAGAAGGCGGTCGCCAACATCGAGGACCAGATCGTCGACCAGCTCATCGGGTACGAGGCCAGCGAGCAGCGCCTCATCGACCAGAAGATGCTGGAGCTGGACGGCACCCCGGACAAGTCCGTGCTGGGCGCCAACGCCATCCTGGGCGTGTCGCTGGCCGTGGCGAAGGCCGCCGCCAAGAGCGCGGAGCTGAGCCTGTTCCGCTACGTCGGCGGCCCGAACGCGCACCTGCTGCCGGTGCCGATGATGAACATCCTCAACGGTGGCGCGCACGCCGACTCCAACGTCGACGTGCAGGAGTTCATGATCGCCCCGATCGGCGCGCCGAGCTTCCGCGAGGCCCTGCGCTCCGGTGCCGAGGTGTACCACGCGCTCAAGAGCGTGCTGAAGAAGAAGGGCCTGTCCACGGGCCTGGGCGACGAGGGCGGCTTCGCGCCGAGCCTGCCGACCAACGCGGCGGCGCTCGACCTGATCGCCGAGGCGGTGCAGGCGGCGGGGTACAACCTGGGCACCGACATCGTGCTGGCGATGGACGTGGCGGCGACCGAGTTCTACGCCGACGGGTCGTACACCTTCGAGGGTGCGCCGAAGTCGCGCGACGAGATGATCGCGTACTACGCGAAGCTGGTGGAGTCGTACCCGATCGTGTCGATCGAGGACCCGCTGGCCGAGGACGACTGGGCGGGCTGGTCCGCGATGACCGCGCAGCTCGGCAACAAGATCCAGATCGTCGGCGACGACCTGTTCGTCACCAACCCGACCCGCATCGCCCGCGGCATCGCCGAGGGCGCCGCCAACGCGGTGCTGGTGAAGGTGAACCAGATCGGTTCGCTGACCGAGACCTGCGACGCGGTCGAGCTGGCCCACCGGGCGGGTTTCCGCACCATGATGAGCCACCGCTCGGGCGAGACCGAGGACACCACCATCGCCGACCTCGCGGTGGCGATGGGCTGCGGCCAGATCAAGACCGGTGCCCCGGCCCGTTCGGACCGGGTCGCCAAGTACAACCAGCTGCTGCGCATCGAGGAGGAGCTGGCCGACGCGGCCCGCTACGCCGGTGCGGGCGCCTTCCCGCGGTACACGGCCGGTAAGTAAGGAACGTTCCGACGGGCCGTGGAAAAGGACTCATCTGCGGGTTGACGTCGGAATATGACGCGGGGGCGCGGTAGCGCCTAGCATGTGGTCGAAGCTCCTTTCAGCCGTGTCAACGGTTTGGAGGGGGCTTCGACCATCGCGGGAGGCTGCGACCTTCGCGGGAGGGGAGGGGTGGTGCAGCGGCGACAGCCTGGTGGGCACGGACCGGTGCGGCGGCCCCGTGACGGTGCCCGCGGTGCTCGTGGCAGCGCGGGTGTGCGCGCGGTCCGCGAAGGCGACCGCTCCCTGAGCCGCCCCGCGGCCGCCCGGCGGGCCGCCGCGGCGGGCGCCGCCAAGCGCACCACCGCCCCGAACCCGAACGGCCTGACCGGACGCGCCACCGTGCTGCTGATCGTCCTGGCCGTGCTCGCCCTGGGTTACGCCTACCCGGTGCGCGTCTACCTGACCCAGCTCGCCGAGATCGACGCGTTGCAGCAGTCGCAGCTGGAGCAGGCCGACCGCATCACCGGGCTGGAGCGCCAGGCCGAGAAGTGGAAAGACGACGAGTACATCAAGGCGCAGGTGCGACGCCGGTTCTTCTGGGTCCACCCGGGGCAGACGCCGCTGGTGCCGGTCTGGGACGAGCACGCCGCCGACCACGACGCCGGTCGGCAGCCCACGCCGCCGCCCCAGCCGACCACCTGGTACGGCACCGTGTGGTCGCGCCTGGACCCGGCCGCTCCCTAGCGGTTCGCGCCGCGCGCTCTTGTCGTCATCGGTGATCGAGAGAGTCCGCGAGTCGCATCCGCGTGCCCGCGGTCGCCCACGCTTGAATCACCGAGACGAACGCCAGCGCCAGAGGAGGCCGACATGGAACGCGAGATGGTGCCGCCGCCGGTGCGGGAACCGGCGGAACAGGCCGACCTCGACGCGGTACGCGCACAGCTGGGTCGGCCCACGCGGGGCACGGCGATGGTGGCGCACCGGTGCCCGTGCGGCAAGCCCGACGTGGTGGAGACGGTGCCCCGGCTGCCCGACGGCACCCCGTTCCCGACGCTGTTCTACCTGACCTGCCCACGCGCGACCGCGGAGTGCAGCAGGCTGGAGTCGTCGGGCCTGATGCGCGAGATGAACGACCAGCTGCGCAACGACCCGCAGCTGCGCGCCGACTACCTGCGCGCGCACGAGGACTACCTGGCCCGGCGCGAGGCGGTCGGCCACGTGGCCGAGATCGAGGGCGTGTCGGCCGGGGGCATGCCCGACCGGGTCAAGTGCCTGCACGTGCACCTGGGGCACGCGTTGGCAGTCGGCCCGGGGGTGAACCCGTTCGGCGACGAGGTGATCGCGCTGGTCGAGCCGTGGTGGACGGCCGGTTCCTGCGTCGAGACAGAGTGAGGGGGCAGGCCGCGTTGGGTGAGATCGAGGTCCGCAAGGCGCGTACCGCCGACGTGCGCGGCGTCCGACGGCTGATCGACACGTACAGCGGGGAGCGGCGGCTGCTGAGCAAGGCGACCGTCGCGATCTACGAGGACGTGCAGGAGTTCCGGGTGGCGGTGCGCGACGACGGCACCGTGGTCGGCTGCGGCGCGCTGCACGTGCTCTGGGAGGACCTGGCCGAGATCCGCACGGTGGCCGTGGACTCGTCGTGCCGGGGGCAGCGCATCGGCCACCGCATCGTGGGGGCGCTGCTGGACGATGCCCGCGAGCTGGGCGTACGCCGCATCTTCGTGCTGACGTTCGAGACCGGGTTCTTCGGCTCGTTCGGCTTCGCCGAGATCGACGGCGCCCCGGTGCCGCCCCCGGTGTACGAGCAGCTGCTGCGCTCGTACGACGAGGGTGTCGCGGAGTTCCTGGGCCTGGAGCGGGTCAAGCCGAACACCCTGGGTAACACCCGCATGCTCGTCCACCTGTGAGCGACCTTGGCGTTGAGAAAGGACCCTTCCTCGCGGGCGGTAGGGTGGGCGGCGTGGGGAACGCTGTCGCCGCCATCGATTGCGGCACCAATTCGATCCGTCTGCTGATCACCGAGAACGGCCGCGACCTCGAACGCGAGATGCACGTCGTCCGGCTCGGCGCGGGCGTCGACCGTACCGGCCGCCTCGACCCGGCCGCGATCGAACGTACCCGGGTCGCGCTGGCCGAGTATGTCGAGCTGATCGCGCGCCACGGTGTGGACCGGGTGCGCATGGTGGCCACCAGCGCCACCCGCGACTCGGCCAACGCCGCCGACTTCCACGAGATGGTGCGGACCACGCTGGGCCACCCGGCCGAGGTGATCAGCGGTGACGAGGAGGCCGCGCTGTCGTTCCGGGGCGCGGTCGACGGGCTGCCCGACGGCGGCGAGCGCCTGGTCATCGACATCGGCGGCGGGTCGACCGAGTTCGTCCGGGGCGGCCGTGAGGTGGGCGCCGCGATCAGCATGGACATCGGTTCGGTCCGGATGACCGAGCGTCACCTGCACTCCGATCCGCCGACCGCCGCCGAGTTGGCCGCGGCGACCGCCGACATCGACGCGGCGGTGACCCGCGCGCTGGCGGTCGTCGGTGCCGAACCGGCCACGCTGGTCGGGGTCGCGGGCACGGTGACCACGGTGGCGGGGATCGCGCTGGAGCTGGACTCGTACCGGCCGGAGCTCACCCACCACACGGTCGTGCCGCTGGCCGCCGTCGAGGAGATCGCCGAGCGGCTGGCCGGGCTGGACCATGCCGGGCGAGCCGCGATCAGGGCGATCCACCCGGGCCGGGTCGACGTGATCACGGCCGGGACGCTGATCCTGCGGCAGATCATGCGGCGTACCGGCAGCGCCGAGCTGGTGGTGTCGGAGCACGACATCCTCGACGGCATCGCCACGTCGCTGATCGAACCGAAGTAAGCACAGCTCAAGACGTCGTCGCGGGCGTGGCGGCGAGACCTCGTTGCACTACTGTGCATAGGACAGTACTGTCTATCGCGTGGATACCACGCAACTCCTGAAGGGAGTGCTCGACCTCGCCGTGCTCGCGGTCCTGCGCGAGGACGACGCCTACGGGTACGACATCCTCCGCCGCCTGCGCACCGCCGGGCTGTCCGAGATCGGCGACGCGTCCGTCTACGGCACCCTGCGCCGCCTGTTCGCCGCGGGCTACCTCACCACCTACGTGGTGCCGTCCGAAGAGGGACCGCACCGCAAGTACTACGCGCTCAATCCGGCCGGCCGGGCCCAGCTCAAGCAGGGCGGCGAGGTCTGGCGCGAGTTCGCGTCCACCATGGAGTCGCTGCTACGGGAGCCGGCATGACCATCGAACAGGCTGACCTCGACAGATACGTCACCGCGGTCGGTGCGGCCCTGGCCGACCTGCCCGAGCAGGCGCGCGAGGAACTGCTGGAGGACCTGCCCGCGCACCTGGCCGAGGTGGCCGCCGAGATCGAGGCGGAGGGCAGTGGCGGCACCCTGGCCGACCGGCTGGGCACCCCGGGGGCGTACGCCGCGGAGCTGCGCGCCTCGCTGGGCCACACGGGGGGTCCCGGCCGGGTGGGGCTGCGTACGGCCCAGTGGACCGCGCGCTGGCGGCGCCGCGTCGACGCGCTCGACCGCAGGGTCGGACCGCTGATCGGGTACGAGCGCGCGGGCGAGTTCCTGCGCTCGCTGCGCCCGGCCTGGTGGGCGCTGCGCGGCTGGCTGCTCGCCGTCTTCATCGCGCAGCTGTCGGACGGGTTCCGGTTCGGCCTCGTGCCACGCGTGGGCGGCAACCTCGTCGTCGGCGTGCTCCTGCTGGCGGGGTGCGTGATCGCCTCGATCTGGGTCGGCCGCAACGGCCGCCCGCAGCGGCGTCCGCTACGCCTGGCGTTGCTGGCCGCGTCGCTGGGCCTGGCCATGTTCGGGGTCGTCTACTACGGCGTCGCCGACGACGAGCTCAGCGACCGCGACTACGCGCCCATGGCCGACCTGTACAACCCGTACTCCCACATCCGTGACGTCTGGGCGGTCGGCCCGGACGGTCAGGTCATCCCCGGGGTGCGCCTGATCGACCAGAACGGCGACCCGGTGCTGCTCGGATCCTGCGCGCAGATGAGGGCGAATCCGGACAACGTCTACCGGTACTCCACCGGCGAGTTCGACGTCTACACCAACCAGCCGGTGGACGCGTACGCCGACGACTACACCCGGCTCGCCTGGCGGGTCAACTACCCGGTCTGCGACGGCGGCTCGGTGCCGGCGGTGGCCTGGCTGCCGGGGCAGCCGCAGCCGCTGCCGTGGGCGAAGCCGTCCGTGACGCCGCAGCCCACCCCGCCCGCGCCGTCGGCCTCGGCCAGCCCTCTCGGCACGCCGACACCCGGACCCTCGGTGACACGCTGAGCGACCGGACGCGAGCGGGGCGTGGCAATACGCCCTGCTCGCGTCCCATGTGCTGGGCGAACGGGCGACCGGGAATTCCGGTTTTCCTATGCCGTACAGCAAACGCTAAGGTGTGCCGGTCTCCGCGCCTGCGTGAGAACTCTTCGCCTGCGGGGGCCCACGTGCGCCAGCGGGCGCACCCCTCGGAGGAAACCACATGAGCGAGCAGGACAACCCCGCCCAGCAGCCCCCGGCTGCCGAGCCCCCGGCCTACCAGGCGCCGGTGCCCGCCGCCGGCGAGGGCTTCGACCCGGCCGCCCCGGTCCCGGCCGTCCCCCCGGTCGCGGAGGAGCCCAAGAAGGGCGGCAAGATCGCCGGCATCCTGGGTGCCATCGTGGTCATCGCCATCGTGATCGTCTGCAAGTTCGGCGCGGGCTGGGGCCTCAGCAGCCTGTGGGACAACATCACCGGTGCCGTGCAGACCGCCGACGTCGGCGACTGCATCAACGAGTACGGCAGCGACGTCGACGACGCCAAGGTCGTGGACTGCGCCGACCCGGAGGCGGCCAACAAGGTCGTCGGCATCGTGGAGGACAAGTACACCAGCAGCGCGTTCAACGCGATCGACAACCCCTGCACCGACTTCCCCGACGCCCGGAACGCGATCTGGGTCGGCGACACCGGCACGGGCGACGTCTGGTGCCTCACGCCCATCAAGTGACGCTGCTCACCTGAGGTTTGTTACACGGCGGTGTGGCGAGTTACGGCGATAAGTCGTAACTTTCGCCACGCCGCCGTTGTCTTCCCCGGTACCGTCCGGTGTGGTTGGCTACCCCGAACGCCACGACTGTGCGACCAGCCAATGACGACTGACCGACAGGAGGACGACCGATGGGTGAAATGGTGAACTTCCCCAGCAACGGGGGTACGAGCGAGGGGTACCTCGCGTTGCCCAAGGAGGGCAGCGGGCCTGCGGTCATCGTGATCCAGGAGTGGTGGGGCCTGGTCCCGCACATCGTCTCGCTGGCCGACCGCTTCGCCGCGGCCGGGTTCGTGGCGCTCGCGCCCGACCTCTACCACGGCGTACAGACCACCGAGCCCGACGAGGCGCTGCGGTTGATGATGGGCCTGGCCATGGATCAGGCCGCCCGGGACATCGCGGGCGCGGCCGACTACCTGTCCCAGCGCCCGGATACGACCGGGGGCATCGGCGTCGTGGGCTTCTGCATGGGCGGCAGCCTGGCCCTGTGGTCCGGCACGGTCAGCGACAAGATCACTACGGCGGTCGGCTTCTACCCGGCCCTGCCGTGGGAGCGCATGGCGCCGCAGTGGGGCAACTACGCGGGCAAGACCGCGATGATCCACTGCAGCGAGGAGGACGGCACGTCCGCCGCGCCGGGCATCAAGACCGCCCAGGCGGCGATCGAGGCCGCGGGCGGCACCTGCATCGTGTACGACTACCCCGGCACCCGACACGCCTTCGTCAACGACGACCGGCCCGAGGTGTTCAACGCCCACGCCACGTCGAGCGCCTGGGCCCGTACCGTCGAACTGCTGCGCAACCCGCGGTGACCGCGGCCGAGCTGGCCGCGCTCGACGCACAGATCTCCGCCTGCCGGGCCTGCCCCCGGCTCGTGGCCTGGCGGGAGGAGGTCGCCGCGGTCAAACGGGCGGCCTTCCGCGACCAGGAATACTGGGGCCGCCCGGTGCCCGGCTTCGGCCCCGCCGACGCCCGCATCCTGGTGCTCGGGCTGGCCCCGGCCGCGCACGGTGGCAACCGCACCGGCCGCATCTTCACCGGCGACCGCAGCGGCGACGTGCTGTTCGCCGCGATGCACCGCACCGGCCTGGCCAACCAGCCCACCAGCGTCTCCCGGGACGACGGCCTCACCCTGCGCCACGTGCGCATCGCCGCCGCCGTCCGCTGCGCACCGCCGGACAACAAGCCCACCCCGGTCGAGCGGGACACCTGCGCGCCCTGGCTACATCGCGAGGTCACGCTGCTGCGGCCGACACTACGGGTGGTGATCGCGCTCGGCGCGTTCGCGTGGAGCGCGTGGTGGCCTACGCTGTCCACGGTGTACGGCGTGCGCCCGCCGGTGCCGCGCCCGGCCTTCGGGCATGGCGCGCTGTTCCGGCCGGGTGACACCGCCGGGGCAGTCCCGGCGCTGCTCGGGTCGTACCACGTCAGCCAGCAGAACACCTTTACCGGGCGGCTCACACCCGCCATGCTGGACGACGTGTTGCGGCAGGCCCGGGAGCTGGCCGGGCTCGACTGACCGAGCGCCGGCCGACACCGAAGACGTTCGCACGAGCGGGGAACCATGGAAGCACTGCGTCGCTGGTGGCCACTACTGGCCGTGGCCGCGCTGCTCACGGTGGCGGCGGCGGCCGCCTCCGTCTCCGTGCTGCCGATCGGTCCGGCGACCGACGGGCCGCAGGCACAGCCGGTCGTCTCCGCCACGGCTTCACCCAGCCCGAGCCCGCCTGCCCCGTCGCCGTCGGCGTCGCAACAGGCCGTGGCCGAGAGTGGCTCCGGCTGGCTGGGCCTGGCCGCGGTCGGGGTGCTGCTGGCCATCGGCGTCGTGGTGCTGGTCGTGCTGCTCGGCGCGGCGGCCCGGTCGACCACCAGGTTCCGGCGTCGCGCCATCCGGGAACGTCCCGCCGTCAAGCTGGCGCAGGCCACCGCGGAGGCCGAGGTGATGGCCGCGCTCGACGCCGGTCTGCTCGACCTCGACGACGACGCCGCCGACCCCCGTACCGCCGTGATCGCCTGCTGGGTCCGGCTGGAGCAGGCGGCCGCGGCCGCGGGCGTGGCCCGGCTGCCCGGCGACACCGCCACCGACCTGGTGGTGCGGATGCTTACCGGCCGCCGCCTCAGCTCCGACGTGCTCAACGGCTTCGCCGACGTGTATCGGCGGGCCCGCTTCGCGACCCACCGCGTCGACGCGGGCATGCGGGAGCAGGCCCGCTCGTCCCTGCGCCGCCTGCGCGCCGAACTCGCCGAATCCGGGCAGGGGGTGGTGGCATGACCGACGACGGCTCCTCCATCGAGGATCTGCTCGGCCTCGGGCGCGAGCCCGCACCGGAGCGGCCGGAGCGCCCCGCCCGGCCCCGGTCCGTACGCTGGCTGACCCTGATCGGGTTCGCGCTGGCCTGGACTGCGGCCGGCTGGCTCGCGCTGCAGGCGCTCAGCCTGGCCATGCCGCTGCCGCTGCTGTTCGCCGTCGCGGTGACCATCGTGGCGGTGTGGCGGATGGCCCGCACCCTGAAGGCGCCGCTGCCGTCGCGCCAGGCCGGGCGCCACAGCTACGACGAGGACGCGCCCGCCGTTGACGACGGGATCCGGCTGGCGGTGATGCGCTGGGCGACGATCCTGGAATGGGGCCACGCCGACGGCGCCCGCTACCAGCGCCGGGTGCACGCCCGCCTGGCCGAGCTCGTGGACGAGCGGCTGCGCCAGCGGCACGGGGTCAGCCGCGTCACCGAACCCGACCGCGCGCGTAGGCTGCTCGGCGACCAGCTCTGGACGTTCCTGACGGTGCCGTCCAAGCGGCTGCCCAGCCCCCGCGAACTCGATGTGATCGTCACTGCGTTGGAGAGACTGTGAGCATGCAACCGATTCCCGCCGGCGAGGTGGGTCGCCTCGCCCAGCAGGTGCTCGACCGCGTCGGCACCGTGATGGTGGGCAAGCGCGACTCGCTGGAGCTGGTGCTGGCCGGCATCCTGGCCGGTGGCCACGTGCTGCTGGAGGACCTGCCGGGTCTGGGTAAGACCCTGACCGCGCGCACCTTCGCCCAGGCCCTCGGCCTGGACTTCCGCCGCCTGCAGTTCACCCCGGACCTGCTGCCCGCCGACGTCACCGGCTCATTCCTGTATGACCAGCGCAGCCACGACTTCACCTTCCGCGCCGGACCGGTCTTCACCAACCTGCTGCTTGCCGACGAGATCAACCGCACCCCGCCCAAGACCCAGGCGGCGCTGCTGGAGGCGATGCAGGAGAAGCAGGTCTCGGTCGAGGGCGTGACCTACCGGCTGGAGGCGCCGTTCCACGTGCTCGCCACCGCCAACCCGATCGAGTACGAGGGCACCTACCCGCTGCCCGAGGCCCAGCTCGACCGCTTCATGCTGCGCGTCTCCTTCGGCTACCCGGAGGCCGACGAGGAGCTGAACGTGCTGCGTCGACGCATGTCGCGCCGCCGCGAGGAGGCCGTGGTCGAGCCGGTGGTCGACGCCAAGACGCTGCTGCGTATGCAGGCCGGGGTCGAGGAGATCGAGGTCGAGGACTCGATCTGCCGATACCTGATCGCGCTGACCGCCGCCACCCGCGAACACCCGGCGGTGCTGGTCGGCTCGTCACCGCGCGGCTCGCTGGCGCTGCTGCTGCTGTCCCGGGCCAAGGCGGCGCTGGCCGGACGCGACTATGTGATCCCCGAGGACGTCAAGGCGGTGGCGCTGCCCGCGCTGGCGCACCGGATCACGCTGCGGCCGGAGATGTGGCTCAAGCGCATCGACCCGGTCGCGGTGGTGGCCGAGGTGCTGTCCGCGACGCCCGCGCCGGTCAGCGGCGCGCTGCCCAGCCACGCCGGGAACCTGGGCCAGCAGCGGCCCACGCCCGCCCGTGCCAGCCGCCTGCTGAGCAGCCTCGACGACGACGACCTGGAACCGTTCCGGCCGACCGGGCAGCGGGGCTGACATGCGGCCGGGAGCCCCCGAAACCGGCGACCCGGGTGACAGCGTGCCGCGCCACGACGACTGGGTGCCCACCCGGGCGCTCGGCCGCGCCGTGCTGGTCACCGGGGCGCTGCTGGTCGCGGCGGTGCTGCTGGGCCGGACCGACCTGATCGTGCTGGCCCTGCCGCTGGCGCTCAGCGTCGCGTTCGCGCTGGCCAAGCGCCCGCGTGACCTGCCCGGCCTGCGTCTGTCGACGGTGGAGTCGTTCCCGGTCGAGGGCGGCGAGCTGGGCGCCACCGCCGAGGTGGACAACCGCGACGTCACCGGCTACGACCTGACCGTGGTACGCGTGCAGCACTCGCCCTGGCTGCGCCTGGACGACACCGGCGCGCAGGGACGCCACGCGGGCGGCAGCCGCCCCTACGTGACGCTGGTGCCGCGCGGAGTGGCCGCCGCGATCGAGCTCGCCGGGCCCGCCATCCGCTGGGGGCGGCACTCCCTCGGCCCCGCCTCGGCGTACGCCGTCGCCGCCGACGGGCTGCTGGTCAGCCGGGCCGTGGTGACCGGGGCACTGGGTGTGAAGGTGTACCCGTTGACCGACCCGTTCAAGGCCGCCGAGGCCATGCCGCGCGCGGCCGGGCTGGTCGGCCAGCACCGCTCGCGGCGGCCCGGCGAGGGCGGCGAGCTGGCCGGGGTGCGTCAGTTCGGCCCCGGCGACCGGCTGCGCCGGATCGACTGGCGGGTGTCGCTGCGTACCGAGCGGCTGCACGTGGCGGCGACGCTGTCCGACCGTGACGCCGAGGTCGTGGTGCTGCTCGACCTGCTCGCAGACGCGGGCCGCTCCGGCGGCGTCGACGGCACCGCCTCGGTGCTGGACCGCACCGTCCGCGCCGCCGCGGCCATCGCCGAGCATTACCTGCACCGCGGCGACCGCGTCTCCGTCCTGGAGTACGGCGCCGCCGCGCGTCGCCTACGTGCGGCCAGCGGCCGCCGCCAGTACCTGACCGTGCTGGAGTGGCTGCTCGACGCCCACCCCAGCCCCACCGCGCAGGAGCGCGGCGGCGCCCAGCTCGCCGCGGGCATCTCCGCGGCCGCGCTGGTCGTGGTGCTCACGCCGCTGCTGGACGCGCGCTCGGCGGCCATGCTGGCCGGCCTGGCCCGGTCGGGCCGTTTCGTCGTCGCGGTGGACACGCTGCCCGGCGACCTGGCCGTGCCCGCCACCAACAACTGGGGCGAGGTCGCGTACCGGCTGTGGCGGGCCGAGCGGGAGAACACCATCGGGCAGCTGCGCGAGCACGGCGTGCCCGTGGTCGCCTGGGCCGGCGCAGGCAGCCTCGACGTGGTGCTGCGCGACGTGTCCCGGCTGGCCGCGGCACCGAAGGCGGCCCTGCGATGACGACAGCCGCGATGACGAGGTACGTGAGGACACGATGAAGCAGCTCACGGAGCGGTTACGGGCGATCGGCCGGATCACCGGCGGGCCGCTGCTGGTGCGTACGGCCGTGTTCGTCGCGGCGTTCGTCGGGCTGGTCGTCGCGGCTCCCGCGGGAACGCTGCAGTCCCGGCTGCTCGCCGGGCTGCTGGTGGCGGCGGTGCTGCCCGCGCTCGCCCCGCGCTCGATCGCGGTCATCGGGGTGATGGTGGCGATGATCGGGCTGTGGCTGGTCGACACCATGGCGTTCGGGGCGCCGGTGACGCTGACCCGGCTGCTCGCGCTGGCCGTGGCGCTGTATCTGACGCACACCGCGGCGGCGCTGGCGGCGGTCCTGCCGTACGACGCGATCGTGGACAGCCAGGTGATCATCCGGTGGGCCGCGCGGGCGGTACTGCTCGTCACGGTCTCCGGCGGTCTCACCGTCGCGCTGGCCGAACTGCTCCCCGGCCACCACATCGCCGCCCCGAACGTGGCCCTCGTGCTCGGCCTGGCCGCCACTGCCCTCATCATCGGCCTGCTCACCCAACTCGCCCGCCGCCCCTGACTCCAGGCTGAGCAGAGCGCGAGCTCACTTCAGGGCGACCACCGACCGGCTGCCATCGGCGCCCGCCGGAGGCGGGCCAGGATTGCGGTCGGGACGGAAGCCCGCGGCGGCGGGCGCCAGTGACGCAGGTCGCTGTTGGGGATCACAGGTTTCTCAGCTGATTGTCAGGCTCGCCCGGCGGTAGCGTGAAATACGTGAAGCCACTGCGGATTCTGGTGGTGGGCGCGGGCCACGTAGGCCTATACGCCGCCCTCCGCCTGTCCAGGAAACTGCGCGCGACCGAGGCTGAGGTGGTCGTCGTCGACCCGCAGCCGCACATGACCTACCAGCCGTTCCTGCCCGAGGCGGCGGCCGGCAACATCTCCCCGCGGCACACGGTGGTGCCGCTACGCCGGGAACTGCGCCACTGCACCGTGGTCCAGGGGGCGGTGACGAAGGTCGAGCACGCCCGCAAGGTCGTGACGGTGCAGCCGGTGGTGGGGCCGTCCCGCGAGATCCCGTACGACCACATCCTGGTCGCGCCCGGCAGCGTCTCGCGGACCCTGCCCATCCCGGGTCTGCGCGAGCACGCGGTCGGCTTCAAGACCATCGGCGAGGCGATCTGGCTGCGCAACCACGTGCTGGAGTGCCTGGACATCGCGGCGGCGACGACCGACCCGGAGACGCGCAAACGGGCGCTGACGTTCGTGGTGATCGGTGCGGGCTTCGCCGGGGTCGAGGCGCTGGGCGAGATGGAGGACATGGCCCGCGACGCGCTGCGCTACTACCCGGAGCTCAAGGCCGACGAGATGCACTGGGTGCTGGTCGAGGCGACGCAGCGGGTGCTGCCCGAGGTCGGGCCGCAGATGGGGGCGTACACGGTCGAGGCGCTGCTCAAGCGCAACATGGACCTGCGCCTCGGTACGCGGCTGGAGTCGTGCGTCGACGGCGTGGTGAAGCTGTCCGACGGGGACTCGTTCGGGGCGGACACCATCGTCTGGACCGCGGGCGTGAAGGCGCACCCGATGGTGGCGGCGACGGACTTCCCGCGCAACGCCCAGGGCAAGATCGTCTGTGACGCGACGCTGCGGGTGGTCGAGGACGGGCAGGTCGTCGAGGGTGCGTGGAGCGCGGGCGACTGCGCGGCCGTGCCGGACCTGACCGCGGCGGCGGGGGAGCTGTGCTCGCCCAGCGCCCAGCACGCGGTGCGGCAGGCCACGCGGCTGGCCGACAACCTGGTCGCGACGCTGCGCGGCAAGCCGGTCAAGGAGTACCGCCACAAGCACGTCGGCTCGGTGGCCAGCCTCGGCCTGCACAAGGGCGTGGCGCACGTGTACGGCATCAAGGCCAAGGGCCTGCCCGCGTGGTTCATGCACCGCACGTACCACATGAGCCGAATCCCGTCGTTCAACCGCAAGGTGCGCGTGGTGGTGGACTGGACCCTGGCCCTGTTCCTCAAGCGCGAGGTGGT
Organism: Catellatospora tritici; assembly: GCF_019083965.1. GTDB lineage: Bacteria > Actinomycetota > Actinomycetes > Mycobacteriales > Micromonosporaceae > Catellatospora > Catellatospora tritici. The sequence goes on along the minus strand of NZ_JAHRCY010000002.1, from coordinate 422,108 downwards.
CTCGCTGGGCGCCCTACACCAGCCCATGGACCCCTTCGCCCAGGTCACCGCCCCCACCAAGCAGGACTGACCGAGCTGCTGGCGGCCGCCTCCGCGGCCGCGGGCTTCCGTCCCGGAAGCCGATGGCAGCTGAGCTGCTGGCGGCCGCCTCCGCGGCCGCGGGCTTCCGTCCCGGAAGCCGATGGCAGCCGCGCGTCGCTGCATCGCTGCGCGATGTCACGCTCCTTTGCGGCAACCATCGGCGGACGGAAGCCGGGGGCTGCTCACTACTTGCGGGGCCAGACGATTGCGGCAACCATCGGCGGACGGAAGCCGGGGGCTGCTCACCACTTGCGGGGCCAGACGATGACGTCGGCGACGGGGGTGCCAGGGCCCAGCAGCTGCTCCAGCGTCAGTTTCAGCTCGGCGTAGCGCGGGTGCGGCGTGAGCACCACGCAGGCGGCGTCCCAGCGGGTCAGGTCCTTGCGGGCGTCGAGCCGGTGGTCGTCGTTGATCTTCGGGACGATGCCGGTACGGATGACCTCCGACAGCACCCACGAGGTGGGCAGCTTGCCGATGCCCATGGTCGCGTGCCCGTTCTTGCCGTGCGGCCCGATGAAGAACCCCTCCGGCAGCGCGAACGCGGTCTGCGCCGCGGTGGCGTTGCGCATCGGCTCGGGCTTCTCCGGCGTCGGCAGCGGCACGGTCACGATGGTCTGGCCCTCGGCCGCGCACTGGCGCCACAGGCCCTGGGCGAAGAACGGCGACACCGGCGCGCGATCGGTGGTCGGCAGCGGCGTCGGCACCAGCGGCAGCAGTGCCGCGCCGACCAGCACCGGCACCGCGATCCGCACCGGCCGCCCCGTCGACTCCCGCGCCTGCTCCAGCGCGCGCACCAGCAGGATCGCCACCAGCGGGATGGCGGCCAGCGCGAAGCGCATCGGCAGCGCGCCGTCGACCACCGGCAGCTTCAGCAGCAGCCAGAACGGGCCGGGCACGCCGGTACGGTGACCGGCGACGACCAGTTCGGGGCCGAGCGACAGCAGACTCATCACCAGCGCGGCGATGCCGCAGGCCAGCGCGATGGCGTCGCGGCGCAGCCACCACACCAGCGCCACCACCAGGATCAGCAGCGGCCAGCCGAGGAAGGTGTTGTACTCGGCCGGGCCGGTGGTCAGCGCCGCCGCCGAATCGTCGCCCGCCAGCGACAGCGGTGAGAACGCGGCGAACCCGGCCAGGTCGGCCGAGAAGTAGTGCGGGCTGAAGACGCCGTCGGAGACCGACTGCGGGCCCTTGAACTGCATCCACAGGGGGTATGCCAGCAGCACCACCGCCGTGCCGACGGCCACCGCCAGCCCGGCCGCGAACCGGCCCAGGTCCCGCAGCGGCGGGCGGGTGCGCACCGCATACGCCGCGGTGAAGACCGTCAGGGTGATCGCGGTGAGGAACAGGGTCTCCTCGCCGATGAACAACTGCAGGGCCACCAGCACGCCGAACAGCACCCCGAAGCCGACCATGCGCCGCCCGGACGGCACCGGCTGCCGGGCCGACCGGGCCAGTTCGACCACGCACCACAGCATCAGCGGGATGAGGAACTGCGCCGTCATGTGCAGGTGGCTGTTGGACTGCGAGACCATGCCGGGGGCGAACCCGCAGAAGGCGGCGCCGACGCCCGCGGCCAGCGGCCCGGCGCGCAGGGTGCGGCGCAGGAAGACGTACCAGGAGATGGCGGTCAGGGCCAGGTTGAACGCGATCAGCAGCGAGAACGTGGTGGCGGCGCCGTAGTGGGCGGTGATCGGGGCGAACAGGCCGCCCAGCGCGATGACGGTGGTGTTGGCCAGCAGGTTCACCCCGTACGGGGCGTTGAGGCGGTCGCTGACCAGGGAGAAGTCGCCGCTCCACAGGGTGGTGTCGTGGGCCAGGAACCACTCGTAGAGGATCTGGTCGGGCGGGTTGAGGGCCAGCGTGCGGGTGTCCGGGTCGGGCCACAGGCCGAAGGTGAGCCAAGCCGCGAGGGCGACGTACGCCACACCGATCGCGACGTCCAGCAGCACGCGCCGCCGCCGGCCGGTTCCGGGGGTGGCCGACGGCGACTCGGCGCCCCGCAGTTCGGGCGGGGCGGAGCTCTTTGTCGATCCCAGGGCGGGCGCGGTGCTCGTCACGCGCTTGACCCTAGCGCTTCACCGGTCCGAACACCTCCGCTGATCCGTGGGGCACGGGGTGATGTGCCGCATTGCCGGATCGCAGGTGCCCCACGACGGGTCGAACAGCTAACGTGACAGGGCACAGCACACGCGGTGCCGGCCCGGGTGGTGGAACGGCAGACACGGTTGCCTTAAAAGCGACTGCCGAAAGGCGTGCGGGTTCGAGTCCCGCCCCGGGCACCAGGTCGACGACCAGCTCGTCGCTGTGCCTTTTGCCGGTTGTGACGCGGGAACGCCGAAGCCGATCTTCAGCCTGAAAGTCGGACTTTCCCGGATGCGCTGATCCGCTACGCTGACGCCACCATCCACGGAGGAGGCGAGGAAGCGCAGTGAAGAGTTCCAATCCGGTCCTCAGCCGGATCGGTGCCGCGGCGCAGCAGCCCCGGTACACGGTGCCGGGCCAGGGCGTGCCGACCAGCTATACCCCGGGCGGCTACCCCGAGGTGGTGCAGACCGGCCACGCCGACGTGATGACCCTCGACGACGTGGTGGTCAAGACCATCACGCTGGTGAGTCTTACCGCCGTGTCCGCCGCGGCCGCCTGGATCCTCGTGCCATTCGAGGCGCTGCTGCCGGTCTGGGCCGGGGCGGCGATCGTGGGCTTCATCATGGGTCTGATCATCTCGTTCGCGCAGGTGACCAATCCCCTGGTGGTGTGCGGCTACGCGGTCGTCCAGGGCGTGGTCCTGGGTGCGCTGAGCAGGGCATACAACTACTTCTTCGACGGCATCGTGCTGCAGGCGGTCATCGCCACGCTTGGCGTCTTCCTGCTCATGGCGGTGCTCTACCGCACCAAGGTCATCCGGGCCACGCCGAAGTTCATGCGCGTCGTCATCGGCGCGGTGATGGGCGTGGTCGCGGTCATGGTGGTCAACCTCGTGATCACCCTGGTCACGGGCTCGGCCACGCCGCTGCGTGACGGCAGCCCCATCGCCATCGGCTTCAGCCTGGTCTGCATCCTGCTGGCCGCGCTGATGTTCGTGGTCAACTTCAAGCAGATCGAGGACGGCATCGCCGCCGGGCTGCCCCGCAAGTACGGCTGGCTCGGTGCGTTCGGCCTGCTCGTCGAACTGATCTGGATGTACGTCGAGATCCTCCGCCTGCTGTCGTACCTGCAGGAAGACTAGTCCGACCGATAGGTCATGGACCGACACGCCGCCGCGGGCACCAGCCCGCGGCGGCGTCGTGTGTTCCGGGGCGGCACAATCCACTGCGTGAGCACCGAGCAGCTGAGGCGAGCGGCCGATCTCCTCGCCAACCAGGTCGGCCACTGGACGCCCGCCCGCTGGGCGGGCCGGGGTGAGTCGATGCACCTGCTGGTGCAGCGGGTCGCCGATCAGGCCGCCGACGCGAGCGGTACGCCGCGCCGGACGGTGCCGCGTCTGCCCGATCCGGCGCTGGCCGACCAGTTGCGGGTCGTCGTCGGCGAGCTGATCTCGCTGACCCCAGCGCCCGAGATCCTGGCCCAGACCACTGCCGAGATCGCCGCCCTCCGCCGCGACCTGGACGCCTGACCCGTCCCCGGGGGCCGATCAGGATCGTGACCGTCCCCCGGGACCGATCAAGATCGCGCAAGTTGCCTGGCAATCGGGGGTATGAGGACCCCTCTTTCGCCCCATTGCCAGGCAACTTGCGCGATCTTGGGCCCGTCCCACGGCCCGGACCCGGCCCGTCCCACGGCCCGGACCCGGCCCGTCCCACGGCCCGGACCCGGCCCGTCCCACGGCCCGGACCCGGCCCGTCTGGGGGCGGGGCAGCGTGCGGGTGGGGGGTTGGGGTGTCAGCTGAGGCGTTCGATGACCATGGCCATGCCCTGGCCGCCGCCGACGCACATGGTCTCCAGGCCGATCGACTTGTCGTGCCACTGCAGCGCGTTGATCAGGGTGCCGGTGATGCGGGCGCCGGTCATGCCGAACGGGTGGCCGACCGCGATCGCGCCGCCCATCGTGTTCAGCTTCTCCAGCGGCAGCCCCAGCTGCTGGTACGACGGGATGACCTGCGCCGCGAACGCCTCGTTGATCTCGCACAGGTCCACGTCGTCGATGGTCATGCCCGCCCGGCGCAGCGCCTGCCGACTGGCCTCGACCGGGCCGATGCCCATGATCTCGGGGCTCATCGCGGTGACGCCGGTGGACAGGATCCGCGCCAGCGGGGTCAGCCCCAGTTCGCGCGCCTTGGCGCCGCTCATGATCACAACCGCGGCGGCGCCGTCGTTGAGCGGGCAGCAGTTGCCCGCGGTGATTCGGCCGTCGGGGCGGAACACCGGCTTGAGCGAGGCGGTGCCCTCCAGCGTGATGCCGGGGCGCGGGCCGTCGTCGGTGCTGACCACGGTGCCGTCCGGAGTGGTCACCGGGGTGATCTCCCGGGCCCAGAAGCCGTCCTTGATCGCCTGCTCGGCGAGGTTCTGCGACCGGACGCCGAACGCGTCCATCTCCTCGCGGCTGACCCCGTGCAGTTGGGCCAGGTTCTCCGCGGTTTGCCCCATGGTCAGGTAGATGTCGGGCAGTTCGCCGTCGGAGCGCGGGTCGTGCCAGGTCGGCGCGCCCGCCTCGGCGCGGCGGGCGGAGCGGGCCTGGGCCGCCTCGAAACGCGGGTTGTTCCACGCTCCGCCCACGGCGGCCGCGGCGTCCGGGGGCAGCCAGTCGGAGTTCCCGCGGGCGTACCGCGACACCATCTCGACACCGGCCGAGATGAACACGTCGCCCTCGCCCGCCTTGATCGCGTGGAACGCCATCCGGGTGGTCTGCAGCGACGACGCGCAGTACCGGGTGACGGTGGCGGCGGGCAGCGAGTCCAGTCCGAGCAGGGTGGCGACCACCTTGCCCATGTTGAAGCCCTGCTCGCCACCGGGCAGGCCGCAGCCCAGGTAGAGGTCGTCGATCAGGGTCGGGTCGAGCCCGGGGACCTTGTCGAGGGCGGCCTGGATGATGGTGGCGGCGAGGTCGTCGGCGCGCAGGTCGCGCAGCGAACCCTTGCCGGCCCGGCCGATCGGAGACCGGGCGGTGGCGACGATGACAGCATCTGACATGAACGAACGTTAACTCACGAGTAACTTAGCCCGCCAGGGCGGAGTGACCAGATCCTCAGCGCGGCAGCGGGATGCTCAGCACGGCCGCGCTCAGCACGGCCGCGCAGGGTGCTCGTGCGGTATGCGCAGGAATGCTCAGGGCAGCCGCGGGGTCACCCCGGCGGCGTGCGCCACCGCGGGCAGCAGCGCGTACGCCCAGACCCGGTACCCGTCCGCGGAGGGGTGGTAGCGGTCGGCCGACAGCGTGTTCGGATCGGCCCGGAACACCGGCCCCGTCTCCAGGGCGAGGTCCACCACAGCGCCTCCGGCCGCGTGCACCGCGCGCACCTGCGCCCGCGACACCCGGCGGCCCAGCCAGCCCACCACCTGCCGCAGCGGCGGGGCGATGGCCCGCGCCGCGCCCAGGTCCGGGCAGGTGCCCACGACCACCTCGACGCCCGACTCGCGCAGTCGCCGCACCGCCGCCCCCAGGTACGCCGCCGCGTCCGACGGCCGCCGCAGCGTGATCGCGTCGTTGCCGCCGACCAGGATCACCGCGACGTCCGGGCGGTCGCCGAGCAGGCACCGGGCCACCTGGGTGGCCAGGTCGGACGAGCGGGAACCGGCCACGCCGACGCTGGACAGGCCCACCTGACGGGCCGCGCCCCGCCGGGGACCGTGCCCCGGCTCGCCGCTCTCACCCGCCGCGAGCAGCGTCGCGAGCTGGCCGCCGACGGTGTCCACCACCCGGTCGACGCCCACGCCGAGCGCGGCGGAGTCGCCCAGCATCACCAGCCGCAGCGGCGGCAGGGTCTCCCCGCCCACGGTCGTGCGCAGCGCCAGGCCGAGCTCGGGCTTGGCATAGCGGCGGGTGCGGGCGATGACCGCCTCGGCGGCCAGCAACGCCGCGCCCCCGACCGTCCCCGCAATCAACGTGATCGCGGCGGCCTTGCCGAGCTTGCGCGCCATCGAACTCATGCCGGAACTCCGCTCCGCGTGCTCATGCCGAAACCTCGCTCATGCCTGTGCCTCGCTGACATCCGTCCGCTCCGTGCCCGCGGTCCAGGTCGCCTCCGCGGGGCGGACCACTTCCCACACCCGGCGGCGCAGCTGCGCCCACCGGCCGGCCGGGCCCCGGTCGCGACCCTCCACGCGTACGCCGGACACCTCGGTGCCGGCGTGGCGTGCCGCCTCGACCGCGGCCTGTGGCAGCGACCGTACCCCGTCCGCGGCAATCTTCGCGCGCTCTTGGGACGCCTGCGGGCCCGATGGCGTGCGCAGCGCCGCGACCACCGTCGGCAGCAGCACCGACGCGGCCAGCGCGTAGCCCTCGGCGGACGGGTGGAACCGGTCGCGGGCGAACATCCGGTGCGGCTGCGCCGAGAAGGTCGGCCCGAGCAGGTCGCCCAGCGAGACGGTACGCCCGCCCGCCTCGACCACGGCCACCGTCTGCGCCGCCGCCAGCTGACGGCTCCACGAGCGCGCCACCCAGCGCAGCGGCGCCCGAATCGGCTGCACCGCGCCCAGGTCGGGACAGGTGCCCACGACGACCTCGGCGCCGAGTTCGCGCAGGCGCCGGACCGAGTCGGCCAGGTGCTTCACGGCCAGGGTCGTGCCCGCCCGGTGGGTGATGTCGTTGGCGCCGATCAGGATCACGGCCAGGTCGGGGCGCAGCTCCAGCGCCTCCTCCACCTGCGGCAGCATGCTCATCGAGGTCGAGCCGACCACGGCCAGGCTGTGCAGCAGGACCGGCCGCCCCAGCCGACGCGACAGCCCGGTGGCGATCAGCGCCGCCGGGGTCTGCCGGGCCCGCAGCGCGCCCAGCCCGGCCGCCGAGGAGTCGCCGAGCATGACCATCCGCACCGGTTCGCCGCCCTGGCGGCCGCCGTACAGGCCGTCCGAGCGGGGCGGGGGAGCGATGGCCAGCGGAATCGTGCGTCGGGCGGCTTCGGCCTGCCCGAGCATCACCCCGACCGTGGCCAGGCCCAGCGCGGTCAACGCGCCGCCGCCCCACATCGCGATCCGAGCGGCCCGCCTGCGGCGCTCCATCGGTGTCTCTCGACGGCGACGACGTGCCGCGAGGGGCGTCGGCGAAGTAATCTCGCTCATAGCCAACCCGCTTCGCGCGGTGCCGATGAGGGCATCGGCGTCTGGCGGTGCCGCACCGGGCGGCAGGCTCGCTCGCAACGCTTCATAGGCAAGAAGGTAGCGCTCTTCGGTAGCGCGCGGATGGAGGCGAGATGGGACGCACATTGCGTCGTACCGCGGCGTTCACAGCGCTGTGGAAAGCGCTGGTCACCGGATCGGGCAGCAACGCGAGCCTGGGGCAGCGGATGGGTGCGATGCCCCGGATGCTGGCGGCCACGCTGCGCGGCCGGTATGACGGCTTCGGTCGGCTGATGCTGATCACGGCCGCCACGGCGTACGTGGTTTCGCCCGTGGACATCGTTCCCGAGGCGTTTCTGCTGGTTTTCGGTCTGGTCGACGACATGATCGTAGTCGGCTGGATCGCCGGAGCGCTGCTGAGCGAGACCGACCGCTTCCTGGCCTGGGAGGGTTCGATTCCGCCGAAGTCCGGCCAGGCTTCCACGGCGCGGCCGCAGCAGACGTCACCGGCCACGGTCATCGAGGGGGAGGTCGCCTGAACCCCGAGGGGTGCTGCCGGCTTTAGGCTTGACCAATGCGTTACTACGAGAACGTGGTCGACCTGATCGGCAACACCCCCCTGGTCAGGCTGCGGAACGTCACCGATGGCGCCAGTCCGACCGTGCTGGCGAAGGTCGAATATCTGAACCCGGGCGGCTCGGTCAAGGACCGCATCGCCGTACGGATGGTCGAGGCGGCCGAGCGCGAGGGCCTACTCCGACCGGGCGGCACCATCGTCGAGCCGACCAGCGGCAACACCGGTGTCGGCCTGGCCCTGGTGGCCCAGCTCAAGGGCTACAAGTGCGTCTTCGTCTGCCCCGACAAGGTCAGCGAGGACAAGCAGAACGTCATGCGGGCGTACGGTGCGGAGGTCGTGGTCTGCCCGACCGCGGTCGCGCCGGAGGACCCGCGCTCCTACTACAACGTCTCCGACCGCCTCGCCCGGGAGATCCCGGGCGCCTGGAAGCCCGACCAGTACAGCAACCCGAACAACCCGCGCTCGCACTACGAGGACACCGGGCCGGAGCTCTGGGACCAGACCGAGGGCCGGATCACACACTTCGTGGCCGGGGTCGGCACCGGCGGCACGGTCAGCGGCATCGGCCGCTACCTCAAGGAGGTCTCCCAGGGCCGCGTGAAGATCATCGGCGCGGACCCGGAGGGCTCGGTCTACTCCGGCGGCACCGGGCGGCCGTACCTGGTCGAGGGCGTCGGCGAGGACTTCTGGCCGCAGACCTACGACCGCGACGTCTGCGACGAGATCATTGAGGTGACCGACAAGGAGTCGTTCGCGATGACCCGGCGGCTGGCCCGCGAGGAGGGTCTGCTGGTCGGCGGCTCGTGCGGGATGGCCGCGGTGGCGGCGATGAAGGTCGCCGCGGCGGCCGGGCCCGACGACGTCGTGGTGGTGCTGCTGCCCGACGGCGGCCGTGGCTACCTGTCGAAGATCTTCAACGACGGCTGGATGGCCCGCTACGGGTTCCTGCGCACTGGCGAGTCCGGGGTCACCGTCGGCGACGTGCTGGCGGCGAAGATGTCGGCCAAGGCGGGCATGCCCGAGCTGATCCACGTGCACCCGACCGAGACGGTCCGCGACGCCATCGACATCATGCGCGAGTACGGCGTCTCGCAGCTGCCCGTGCTCAAGGCCGAACCGCCGGTGGTCACCGGCGAGGTGGCGGGCTCGATCGCGGAGAAGGACCTGATGGACGCCCTGTTCACCGGGGCCGCCGCGCTGCACGACCCGCTCGACCGGCACATCGGGCCCGCCCTGCCCATGATCGGTGGCGGCCAGCCGGTGTCCGAGATCGTCGCGATGCTGGAGAAGTCCGACGCCGCGATGGTGCTGGTCGACGGCAAGCCGCGCGGCGTGCTGACCCGCCAGGACCTGCTCACCCAGCTCGGCTGAGTCCGTCGGTTCGGTCCCGCCGGGTGTGGCGGGACCGAACCGGTGGCGCAGAAGGGTTACTGTGCGGGGGTGCGTGCCGCCGTCGCAGCGGTTCTGAGCGTGGTGATCGGACTGGCGCCCTCCCCGAGGCCGTCCGGCGGGGACTTCGCGCACTCGACCAAGCTGACCGGGTGCGTGGCGACCGTGCAGCCGACCGGTCCCGCCGGAGAGCCGCTGTCCGCGCCGTACCAGCCGGGCACGCGCGCGGTGGTCCGGCTGGTCGGCGGCGAGACCAATGTGCTGTGGCTGACCGCCGCCGACCTGAACCAGATCGAGGAACTGACCTTCGAGCCCAACCCCTCGTTCGGGGCGCCGCTGCTGGTCAACGTGGACACCCGCGGGGTGGGCTTCGACTTCGCCTGGACCGTGCCCCGGCTGCCGTCGCTGCCGGCGCCCAACCGCGACCTGCTGTGGCACTTCCCCGACGCGATCCGGATCACCCTCAGCGCCCCGGTCCCGAACGGGCTGCTCTTCGCGCCCCGCGCCGAGGTGATCGACACCTCCGCCTCCCCGTCGCCGGTCCCGCCACCGGCCGCACAGGTGGTGCCCGCGCCCGGCAGCCAGCCCAACGCCCACGTCGTGCCGAGCCCGTCGATGGAACGGGCGGTCAACGCCCGCGTCGTGGCGAGTCCGACCGCGGAACGGGCGGTCAACGTCCGCGTCGTGGCGAGTCCGACCCCGAGCTCGACGGCGGGTGCCTCACCAAGCCCGAGCGCCGCCCCGTCGGCGTCGCCGAGCCCCAGCCCGAGTCCGTCCCGCAGTCCCAGCCCGTCGCCGAGTGCGATCCCGGCGACCCAGCGGTATCCGTACCCCCTCGATCTGATCTGCGACCGCAGCCCGCGGCCCACGCCGCCGGGCGCCGCCGCGACCGCGCCGGAGCCCGGCGAGGGTGCCGCCGCGACCGTGTCGCCCGCCTCGGGCGAGGCCCGGATGCTGGCGCTGGCATCACAGCCAGTGACCTGGTTCGGAATAGCCCTGCTGCTGGTCGGGCTGGCCCTGCTGATCGGTGTCGTCGCTGCTAGAGCGGTACGTCGCTGATTCGGATGACCGCGTCCGCGGGCAATCGCACAGTCTGTGCGACGCGTCTGCTTGCCCCGCAGTTTTACTAAGCGTACGGAAGCGGCACCGCTACCGAAGGAAGTGGGAACGTGGTCACCGTCGACCATGCACCGTCCGCCGACACCGAACCGACCGAGATAGCCGACCGGCTGCTGTGGCGCGACGCGCAGCAGATCCTCGGCAGACACGACCGACCCGACGAAGACGATCACTGCAACTGGTGCGGTCAGCAGTGGCCGTGCCCGCCGCGACGGTTGGCAGAGCGCGCGCAAGCCGCGGCCAGCCGGCACTGGCGGGAGGCCTGGACCGTACGGCACGACCTGAACGGGCTGCGTTCGCTGCCCGGCTGGCGTGCCGACCTGGGCGAACGAAGTGGCTCCGACCGGCGCGACGCCACCACCGGCACCGGTGGCACGCGCGGCGGCTACTTCGACTAGCCGAGGTCACTTCGACCAGCCAACACAGGGTGTTCCGCCCGGCCGGCCGTCCCCCGGCGCGGGCCGCGCGGACACCCAACCCCGCGGCGCCGCCACCGCGCTCCGCCAGCGCCGGCGTGCCGCGTCGCACCTGTACGGCCGACAGCGGGTCGACAAGCCTCCGTCGACCCGGCGCCTCCGGCCAGGCGTCCGTTCGGGCCGTACCGGTGTCGAGTGGGCGAGGGTACGTGACAGTCCGGTCCCCGCAGTCCGGTCACGTACCCTCGCCCCTGTCTTTGGGGGAGGACCGCGCTACGGCGAGTATTTCCAGATCAGCAGCAGGTAGACGCCGCAGTAGGTGGACGCGGCCGCCAGGGTCAGCACCACCACCGCCATCCTGGCGGGCCTGGTCCGGGCCAGCGCCGTGGCCACCGGCAGCAGCAGCGCGAACGCGGGCAGCAGGAACCGGGCCTTGGCGTTGAAGTAGCCCGCGCCGCCCAGCGTGATCAGCAGGATCAGCCCGCTGAACAGCAGCAGCTGCCACGGCTGCCGGTCGATGATCGAGATCGCGAACAGCGCGACGGCCACCACCAGCACCAGCGACACCAGGTACGTGTCCAGCGAGCTGTTCTCCTTGAGGAGCTTGGCCACGGTCTTGGCGGTGTAGACGCCGCCGTCCCAGCGCGAGCCCCAGCCTTCGTCCTGGATGCGGAACCAGCCGTCCAGGCGCCCCGTGCGCTGGGCGACCCACAGCACGTACCCGAGCCAGCCCAGCGGCGCCAGCGCCAGGGCGACCCACGGCCGCCACGACCGGCCCCTGGTCCGGATCACCGCGAGCAGCGCGGCCAGGCCCACCACCGGGATCAGCGCCAGCGCGGTCGGTCGGGTGAGTCCGGCCAGCAGTGTCAGCACACCCGCGGCCACCCAGCGCTCGCGCAGCACCGCGTACAGGGCCCAGGCCACGAACGCGGTGAAGATCGCCTCGGTGTACGCCATCGACTCGACGATCGCGTGCGGCAGCAGCCCCCACACCAGCGCCAGCAGCACGCCGGTGCGGCGGTCGTGCAGGTGGGCGCCGACCGCGAACACGCCCCAGGCCGCCGCCAGCGCCGCCAGCCAGCTCACCAGGACGGCCACCGTGTCGACCGGTAGCGGCAGCACCGCGTGCACCCCGCGCACCAGCATCGGGTACAGCGGGAAGAAGGCCATGTCGTTCTTGGCCAGCGGCTCGGCCCCGGCGTAGCCCTCGGTGATGATCCGCAGGTAGAACCCGGCGTCGGTACGGTGCCCGAGGATCTGCCAGCCGTCGCGCCCCGACAACCGCGCGACGGTCAGGAAGACGCCCACGCCGACCGCGCGGGCCACCACGTACGCCACCAGCGCGGGCCACGCCGCCAGGAACGACTGCTTCAGCCGAGACAGCGGCGCGCCGCCCGCGGCGGGGACGGCACCGGCGGGCGCGGCGCCCGGCTGGCTGAGGGAAGACACAGGTCGGCTCCGATCGACGGTGCGGCTGGCCGGTGCGAATCTTAGGCCGGATGCTCAGCGGCGCGCGGGCAGGGTGATCCTGCTCAATTCCCGCGCCACCACGATCTCGCCGTCGAAGTGCTCGGCCGCCTCCTGCCCGAACACGTCGGCGTCCGGGTGCCGCTGCGAGAAGTGGGTCAGCACCAGCGTGCGTACGCCCGCCTCGGCCGCGATCCGGGCCGCCTGGGCGGCGGTGAGGTGCCCCGCCTCGGCGGCCAGCTCCGCCTCCGACTCCAGGAACGTCGACTCGATCACCAGCAGGTCGGCCCCGGCGGCCAGGTCGAGCGCGGCCTGGCACCGGCCGGTGTCCATCACGAACGCCATCACCTGCCCCGGCTTCGGCTCGCTGGCCTGGTCCAGGGTGACCCGGCGACCGTCGACCTCGACCGCGCCCTCGCGCAGCAGCACGCCCACGTCCGGCCCGCGTACGCCCAGCGCCGCCAGCCGCTCGGGCAGCATCCGGCGCCCGTCCGGCTCGACCAGCCGGTAGCCGTACGACTCGACGGAGTGGTTCAGGCGCCGCGCCGACAGGGTGCCGAAGCGGCCGGTGGCGACCACGCCGCCGTCGCCGATGACCGGCTGCTCCACCAGTTTCGCCTGGTCGTGGAACCAGCTCGCGTGCCGCAGCCGCCGCCAGAACAGCGTGCCCGAGGCGGGGAAGTGCACCGGCACCTCGTGCGGCACCCGATCCAGTGACAGCCGCTGCACGATGCCGGGCAGGCCCAGGCAGTGGTCACCGTGGAAGTGGGTGACGCAGATGCGGGTGATGTCGCTCGCCGCCGCCCCGGCCAGCAGCAGCTGGCGCTGGGCGCCCTCGCCCGGGTCGAACAGGATGCCCTCGTCGTCCCAGCGCAGCAGGTAGCCGTTGTGCGCACGGTGGCGGGTGGGCACCTGGCTGGAGGTACCGAGCACGATCAACTCTCGGGTCACCGCCGTAGCCTACGACCGCCGCCGGAATCGGCTCGGAGGGATTTCCCAGCCGTCGTGCAGGGTCCGTGCAGTCCGCGTCGACGGTTCCCCGACCCGCGGTGCCTAGCGTCGGCCCGTACCGACGAAGGGATGGGGACTGCGATGCACCACGACCATGAGGGCCAGCGGGTGAGCCGCCGCGCGATCTTCGCGGGGATCAGCTCGCTCGGGCTGGGCAGCCTGCTCGCCGCCTGCGGCGACGGCGGCTCGGCCACGACCTCCACGGGGGAGACGGTGGCACCCGAGGCGGTCACCACGGCCGACCTGACCGGGCTGTTCACCGGCGCCAACACCTGCGCGCTGACCGCGACGACCACCCAGGGGCCGTACTACTTCGACGCCGACAAAATCCGTAGCGACATCCGTGAGGACCGGCCGGGCACCCGGCTGCGGCTGGCGATCAAGGTGCAGGACAGCGAGGAGTGCAAGCCGCTGGGCAACGCCGTGGTGGAGATCTGGCACTGCGACGCGGCCGGGCTCTACTCCGGCGCCGAGGCGATGTCCTCCGGCGGCAGCGGCCAGCCGGGCGGCACCCCGCCCAGCGGCCAGCCCGGCGGCACCCCGCCCAGCGGGGCGCCGCAGCCCGGGGCGGGTCAGCCCGGTGGCCAGAACGGCGGCGAGGGCGACGCGGCCGACCTCCAGCCGCAGGACGACAAGCGCTACCTGCGCGGCGCCCAGGTCACCAACAGCGATGGCATCGTCCAGTTCACCACCATCTGGCCCGGCTGGTATCGCGGCCGCACCGTGCACGTGCACGTGATGGTGCACGTCGACAACTCCCGCGTGCTCACCACCCAGCTGATGTTCGACGAGGCCCTGAACACGAAGGTGTTCGCCGCCGCGCCGTACTCGGCCAAGACCGGTCGGGACACCTTCAACGACGGCGACTCCATCTACCGGGACTCGATGCTCCTGAAGATCACCGAAGACGGCGACGGCTACCTGGGCGTGATCGTCCTCGCCGCCGACTCCGACCACGACGGCAAGTAAACGCCCCTACGTCCCGCGCCGCCCGCGCGCTCGCGGGCCGGGTCGAGGCTGCAGTTTCGGGGAAACTGCACGAATCCGGGTCATGATTCCAGCACTTTCCCCGAAACTGCACGCTCCGCCGCCCACGCGGCGGAGCGTGGGCAGCGGGACGGCGAGGGAATGGCGGTGTGGGTAGGGTCGGCGGGGTGACGGTGGTGGTGCGGGCCGGGGGACCGGGCGACGCGGGGCTGGTGGGGCGGCTGCACGCGGCGAGCCGCCGGGCGACGTACCGGGGCGTGCTGAGCGAGGCCGAGCTGGCCACCATCACCGATGCGCAGCAGACGGCGAAGTGGTCGCTGCTGCTGACCACCCAGGCCGAGACACACCGCCTCTACCTGGCCGAACGCGACGAGCAGGCGCTCGGCTTCGGCTACCTCGGACCCGCCCCGGCCGACGAGCGCGCCGCGCCGCGTACGGGGATGCTCAACGCGATCCACGTCCGCCCCGGCGAGATCGGCACCGGCGTGGGCAGGCTGCTGATGCGGACCTGCCTGGACGCGTTCGCCGACCGGGGTGACACCTCGGCGCTGCTGTGGGTGGTCGAGGACAACGACCGTGCCCGCCGCTTCTACGAGCGGGGCGGCTGGGCGCCCGACGGCGTGACCCGGCGGGCCCCGCTGCAGCAGGCACTGGTCGCCCAGATCCGCTACGCGCGCCCCATCGGCTGACGCACCGCGCCCGCCTGCCTTGGCTGCCTCAGAACGCCCAGGTCTGCAGGTGGCCGCACATGCCGTGGCGGCCGGGCGGGTTCGGGTTCGCGTGGGCGACCTCGGCGTCGGACATCAGTCCGGGGCGCCCTTCGGCCAGTTCGCGCAGTTGGGCACCGGTGCGTTCGGCCTGCGCCAGGGCGCGCTCGCGCCACAGTGCCGCCCAGTTCTCGGCCCGGTCGCGCACCAGCGCGGCGGCGGCCCGGTGCAGCTCGGCCAGCGCGTCCGACCCGCCCTCGCGCAGCCGCAGGTAGCCCTCCAACGCGAGGTCGCGGCGGCGCCGGGCGGCGTCGGCGAGCGCGAGGTCGGTCTGCGGTCCGGCCTCGATCTCCGTGGGTACGGCCAGCGCCGCCGCCCGCGCGTAGGCGGCCGGGTCGGCCAGCACCTCGGGCGGGAAGGTGAGCACCGCGTCGCCCGCCTCGGGCAGGCCCGCGTTCTGCATCACCACCAGCAGTTCCAGGTCGCCGTCGGTGACCAGCCGGTGCACGGTGCCGGGGGTGAACCACAGCACGGTGCCGGGTGCCAGCGGGTGCTCGGTGTACCCGTCGCGACTGAGGGTCTCCAGGGTGCCGGTGCCGGAGGTGACGACGTAGCCCTCGGACGAGGCGGTGTGCAGGTGTGGGGAGCCGCCGCGTTTTCCGTCGGCGGTGGGCCAGTCGTACACGCGCAGCGCCGAGACGGCGGTGGCGCCGGGGAAGCCGTACACGGGAATGGCCTTTCGGACGGGCCGGGTGCGGGCCGGTAGGGAGCACGGCCCGCACCCGGTGCGGATCATGCCAGCTGGTCCTGGAACTGCCCGCGGACCTCGTCGCCACCGGACTGGCGCCATTCCTTGACGGCGTCGTCCCAGGCCGACAGCGGCTTGCGTCCGGACAGGATGTCAGTCTGATACGTGTTGAGGATGGTGTCGAGCGCCCCGCGCTTGCGCGACCAGGCGTCGGAGAAGTAGCCGACGGTCGGGTCCTTCACCGAGCTCGGGATGATCGACTTCTGGTACTCGTAGGACTTCCGCGTGGCCGCGGCGTTGCCCGGGATGAAGATCGCGTCGGGTGCGTCCACGATGTACCGGATGCCGAGCACGGTCTGGGTGACCCCGGCCTGCGTCTGCGCCGGGCCGCCGTTGCTCATCGTGTAGTGCGTGCCCTCGACGCCGAAGCGCCGGAACAGCCACTCCTGCGTGCCGAACGGCGCGGCCAGCCAGTTCGCGATCGCGAGCAGGTCCTTGATCTTCCCGGCGTCGGCCTTCTTCAGCGCGGTGAAGTTGTTGGTCGGCTCGGACTGCCAGGTGCTTGCGAAGCCGCCGCCGTCGTACCTGGGCGGGCGCATGCCGCCGATGTCGAAGGTCGGCCCGGCCACGTTCTCGGCGTAGTACTGCGGCCAGGCGGTGTACCGGTCGGGGTTGAGCACGGTGTTGCCCGCGTTGAACCACTTCTTGACCGGGGCGTTGGCGATGTTGCTGTCGGGGTGGGCATACCCGTCCTTGACCAGCTGCACCACGTCGGACAGGGCCTTGCGGAACTGCTCGGTCTCGGCGGCGTGGGTGAGCTTGCCGCCGTCCAGGCGCCACCGGTTGGGCACACCGACCATCTGCTGCACGAAGTACATGAGCGCGCCGGTCGTGGCCGCCCAGCGGCTGGCCTTCGGGTCGGTCACCGCCTTGCACACGTCGCGGAACTCGGCGTACGACGCCGGATCGGGGTTGGCCTTGAGCTGCGCGAACAGGTCGTCGCGGCGGAACATCAGGGTCCCGCCGACCCCGCGCGGCACCGGCAGCCCGTAGATGCCGCCGTTGTAGACGCACTGCTTCCAGGCGGCGCTGGGGATGTTGGCCAGGAACGGGTACTCCTTGGCCGCGTCCCCGGACAGGTACGGGCTCAGGTCCTGGCACTTGGCCGACAGCCACGCGGGCAGGTTCGCGATGCCCGCGCCGAGGCCGGACGGGGTGAACAGGGCCGGGACGATGAAGTCGGGCAGGTCGTCCCCGGCGACCAGCGCCGCGAACTTGACGGGCATGTCGCCGCTGGGCGTGATGGTGAGTTTGAGGTCGACGTTGAGCCGCTTGTTCAGCTCCTGCCAGAACGGGTTCTGGTCGACCGCGGGCGGCACCGGCGAGCCGGTGAGCACGAACGCCGACACCTGGCCGCCCTTGCCGGGCGGGGCGGTGAACACCTGCGGTGCCGGGTTCGGGTAGCCGCTGAACGCGTCGAGCAGCCCGTCGGCGTTGCCGGGGAAGTCCGGCTTGGCCCCCGCGTACGGCGTGTACGTGGGCAGCTTGACGTCGGCGTTGTTGGTGGCGGTGTTCGGGGTGGTGCCGCCGTCGGTGCACCCGGCCAGCAGCGTTGGCCCGGCGATCGCGGCGGCGGTGGTGGTGAGCACGCCGGACAGCACTGTCCGGCGTGGCACGGGACGTTGTTCGAGCATGGTGACTCCCCAGGATTCGGCGGTCATCCCTTGACCGCGCCGATGAGCACGCCCTTGCTGAAATGCCGCTGGACGAACGGGTAGACCAGCAGGACCGGCACGATCGAGAGCACGAGGATCGCCATCTGGACCGCCTCCTGCGGGGGCAGTCCGGCGCCGCCGCCGAGCTGGTCGACGCCGAGCTGCGTCTGGTTGACCACGTACGTGCGCAGCACCAGTTGCAGCGGCCACATGCCGGAGTCGTTGAGGTAGAGCAGCGCGGAGAAGAAGGCGTTCCAGTAGCCGACGCCGTAGAACAGCCCGATCACCGCCAGGGCGGCCTTGCTCAGCGGCAGCACGATCCGGGTCAGGATGGCCAGGTCGCCGGCGCCGTCGATGCGCGCGCTCTCGATGACCTCCTGCGGCAGCTCCAGGAAGAACGACCGCAGGATGATCACGTTGAAAGCATTGATCATCGGGGGCAGCAGCAGCGCCCAGTACGTGTCGAGCAGGCCCAGGCTCTTGACCACGAGATAGCTCGGGATCAGGCCGGGGCCGAACAGCACCGCGAACAGCACCACCATCAGCAGCGGGCGGTGCGCGAACGAGCCGGGACGGCTCAGGCCGTACGCCAGCAGCGTGGTCGCGAACAGGCTCAGCAGCGTGCCCGCGGCGGTCACGAACAGGCTGATCAGCGTGGCCCGGGTGACCACGCCCCCGCTCAGGATCGCCTCGTACGCCGCGAAGCTGATCCGCTTCGGGATCAGCACGAACCCGCCCGCCCGGGTGACCTCCGCGCGCGGGGACAGGCTGGTGGCCACGATGCCGATGAACGGCACCACCACCGCGGCGCAGCACAGCGTCAGCACCAGCCCTTTCGCGGCCCGCGCGAGCGGCGAGGGCGGCCCGAGCGCGGCGATCAGCGAACGTCTGCTCATCGCTGGTAGATCCCCCGTTCCCCGAAGCGGTGGGCCAGCTTGTTGGCGCCCAGCACCAGCAGCACCCCGAGCAGCCCTTTGACCAGCCCGACCGCGGCACCCTGGCCCCAGTCGGCGGCCAGCACCGCGTGGTTGAAGACATACGTGTCCAGCACCTCGCTGGCATGTCGGCCGACCGAGGGTTCCTGCAGGATGATCTGTTCGAAGCCGACGCTGAGCGTGTCGCCCAGGCGCAGGATCAGCAGCAGCACGATGAGGCTGCGCAGGCCGGGCAGGGTGACGTGCCACAGCTGGCGCCAGCGTCCGGCGCCGTCGACGGCGGCGGCCTCGTACAGCTCCAGGTCGATGCGGGCCAGCGCGGCCAGGAACAGGATGGTGGCCCAGCCCGCGTCCTTCCACAGCACCTGACTGGTGACCAGCACCTTGAACAGGTCGGGGTTGCTGATGATGTCGATCGTGGCCATGCCGTGCTCGCGCAGCGCACTGTTGAGCAGGCCCGCGTTGCCGAACATCTGCTGGAAGATCGCCACGACGATCACCCAGGACAGGAAGTGCGGCAGGTAGAGAATGCTCTGGGCGAGCCGCTTGAGCCGCTCGGAGATCAGGCTGTCCAGCAGCAGCGCCAGCGCGATCGGCGCGGGGAACACGATCAGCACCTGCAACGCCGTGACGATCAGGGTGTTGGTCAGCGCGTTGAGGAACTGCGGGTCGCCGTCGACGATCACCCGGAAGTTGGCCAGGCCCACCCAGGGGCTGTCCAGGATGCCCAGGTAGGGCTGGTAGTCCTTGAACGCGATGACGTTGCCCAGCCAGGGCAGGTAGTGGAAGACCAGGAGCGCTGACACACCCGGCAACACCGCCAGCACCAGCACCCTGTCGGCGGCCAGCCGCCGCCACCACGGCGTACGGCGTCTCGGTGGCCGATCGGGCGACCCGTGGGGCGGCGGGCTGGTCCGCCCCACGGGAGTCTGCGCCCGAGTCTGCGTCGGCACGGTCATCGCCTCGCGGTCCTCTCGATGGGCAAAGCCGTACAGTCGAAAGAATTCCGGAACAGTTCCGTAACTGCCCCGGAACGGTAGGGACGACCGAACGGGATAGTCAACCCCCTATGGCCGAATTGGGGCTATTGAAAACTTTCGGTCACGCACCGGAGCGGCGCCCGCGCCGCCGTAACCGCCGCAAGCTCCCGGCTCGTGCTTTCGGGACCCGGTCTCGACCACGGACCGTGACTAGCGCCGCAGTGCGATGGTGGCGGCAGAGCCGTCCACTGCGCGGCGGTCAACCCCGCCGCCAGCCACCAGCAGGTGTCCCTTTGATTTTCGGAACTTTCGGCGTCCGCTGATCGGCGCATTTGGACCTGTGGGGCGCGAAAGTCTGTGCAGGGCCTATGGACACCGCCGAGTGCGGTGCTAGGGTGCGGATGCCCCTGCCCCCGGGCGAGATCTCCATACCGGAACTTTCCCGGAAAGCAGCCTCATCGTGCCTCGGAGGACCCGCCGGATGTCCAGCCAGCCCACCCAGCTCGAACCGTGGCGCGACGTCGCGCTGCCCGCTGCCGAGCGAGTCGCCGACCTGATGCGCCGGATGACCCTGGCCGAGAAGCTCGGCCAGCTCTACGCGGTGTGGCCCGCCGGCGGCGCCACCGGCCAGGACGTGGCACCGTTCCAGTCGGACATGGTCGACGACGGCTTCGACTGGCGGCGCCTGATCAAGGACGGCCTCGGCCAGCTCACCCGGCCGTACGGCACCGCGCCCGTCTCTGGCGCCGACGGTGCCCGCCAGCTCGCCGAACTTCAGGAGGCGATCGTCGCGGCGGGCCGGTTCGGCATTCCGGCGCTGGTGCACGAGGAGTGCCTGACCGGCTTCACCGCCTACGGCGCGACCATCTACCCGACCCCGCTGGCCTGGGGCGCCAGCTTCGACGCCGCACTGGTCGAGCAGGTCGGCGCCGCGATCGGGGCGAGCATGCGGGCGCTCGGCGTGCACCAGGGGCTGGCCCCGGTGCTCGACGTGAGCCGCGATGCCCGCTGGGGGCGCACCGAGGAGACCATCGGCGAGGATCCGTACCTGGTCGCCACGGTCGGCACCGGCTACGTGCGCGGACTGCAGTCGGCCGGGATCGTGGCCACGCTCAAGCACTTCGCGGGCTACTCGGCGTCCAAGGCCGGGCGCAACTTCGGGCCGGTCGGGCTCGGGCCGCGCGAACTGGCCGACGTGCTGCTGCCGCCGTTCGAACTGGCCGTACGCGACGGCGGTGCCCGCTCGGTGATGCACTCGTACGCCGAGATCGACGGCATCCCCGCCGCGTCCGACCCGTGGCTGCTCACCACCCTGCTGCGCGACGCCTGGGGCTTCACCGGCACCGTGGTCGCCGACTACTTCGGCGTCACCTTCCTGCAGACGCTGCACCACGTCGCCGCCGACCACGGCGCCGCCGCCGGGCTGGCCCTGGCCGCCGGGGTCGACGTCGAGCTGCCCATGGTCCGCTGCTACGGCCGCCCGCTGCTGGAGGCGATCGAGTCCGGCCAGGTCGCCGAGGAGCTGGTCGACCGGGCGCTGCGCCGGGTGCTGCGGCAGAAGTGCGAGCTCGGCCTGCTCGACCCGGACTGGACCCCGACCGTTCCCGAGACCGTCGAGCTCGACCCGGCCCCCGCCCGCGACCTGGCTCGGCGGCTGGCCGAGGAATCCGTGGTGCTGCTGGCCAACGACGGCACCCTGCCGCTGCGGGCCCCCGGCACCCTCGCCCTGGTCGGGCCGCTGGCCGACCACCCCGACGGGATGCTCGGCTGCTACACGTTCCCGCGCCATGTCGGCCTGCACCACCCCGGCCTGCCGCTCGGCGTCGAGGTGCCGACCCTGCTCGCCAGCCTGCGGGCCGAACTGCCCGACACCGCGATCGCGTACGCCCCCGGCTGCGACGTGCGCGGCGACGACACCGCCGGGATCGGCGCGGCCGCGCAGGCCGCCGCGCGGGCCGAGGCGTGCCTGCTGGTGCTCGGCGACCAGGCCGGACTGTTCGGCAACGGCACCTCCGGCGAGGGCTGCGACGTGACCGAACTGCGGCTGCCCGGCGTGCAGGAGCGGCTGCTGGAAGCCGTGCTGGACACGGGCGTGCCGGTGGTGCTGGTGCTGCTGTCAGGGCGGCCCTACGCCCTCGGCGCGTACGCCGACCGCCTCGCCGCCGTGGTGCAGGCGTTCTTCCCCGGCGAGGAGGGCGGGCCCGCGCTCGCGGGCATGCTCACCGGGCGGGTCGAGCCGTCCGGGCGGCTGCCGGTCAGCGTCCCGCGCCACCCCGGCGGGCAGCCCACCACGTACCTCGCCCCGAAGCTGGCGCACCGCAGCGACGTGAGCACGGTCGACCCGACACCGCTGTACCCGTTCGGGCACGGGCTGTCGTACACCTCGTTCGCCTGGGAACCCGACACCGAGGGCCCGCTGGACTGCGGCACCGACGGCGCGGTCGAGGTCGCGATCCGGGTCCGCAACACCGGAGACCGGGCGGGCACCGAGATCGTGCAGCTCTACCTGCACGACCCGGTCGCGCAGGTGACCCGGCCCGTGGTCCGCCTCGTCGGGTACGCCCGCGTGCCGCTGGAGCCAGGCCAGGCGCGCCGGGTCGCGTTCACTGTGCACGCCGACCTGTCCGCGTTCACCGGCCGGTCCGGGCAGCGCATCGTCGAACCGGGGGACACCGAGTTGCGGTTCGGCGCGTCCAGTGCAGACTTCCGCCATACCGTGGCAGTCCGCTTCCAGGGTCCGCAGCGGACCGTGGGCCACGGCCGAGTCATGACCTCGGAGGTTGTGCTTGAAGACCTATGACCTCGCCGTGGTGGGCACCGGCGGCATCGCCGCCGTGCACGCCCGCGGCATCGCGGACTCCGGCGGCCGGGCCCGCGTCAGCGCCGTCGTCGACGTCGACCCGCAGCGGCTCCGCGACTTCACCGCCCACCTGGCCGAACTCGGCCTGCCCGAACCGCGCGGCTACACCAGCCTCGCGGAGCTGCTCAACGTCGAGCGCCCCGACCTGGTCGACCTGTGCACCCCGCCCGGTCTGCACGCCCCGCAGGCGGTCATGTGCCTGAGCCGGGGCCTGACCGTGCTGTGCGAGAAGCCGCCCGCGCTGAGCCTGGCCGAGTTCGACCGGATCACCGCCGCCGAGCAGACCGGTGGCGGCCGGTTCGCCACCGTGTTCCAGCACCGCTTCGGCAGCGGCGCCCGCACCCTGCGGGAACTGGCCGCCGACGGGAGCCTCGGGGTGCCGATGACCGCCGTCTGCCACACCCTGTGGCACCGGCCCGACGCCTACTTCGACGTGCCGTGGCGCGGCCGCTGGGACGTCGAGGGCGGCGGCCCGACCATGGGCCACGGCATCCACCAGATGGACCTGCTGCTGTCGGTGCTCGGCCCGTGGCGGGAAGTGGTCGCCGTGGCTGCCCGCCGGGCCCGGCCCACCGACACCGAGGACCTGTCCTGCGCCATCGTCACCTTCGAGTCCGGTGCCGTGGCCAGTGTCGTCAACAGCCTGCTTTCCACCCGTGAGACCAGCCACCTGCGGTTCGACTTCGCCCACGCCACCGTCGAACTCACCCACCTGTACGGCTACGGCGACGCCGACTGGACCGTCACCGCCACCCCCGACCACGCCGACGCCGTCGCCGCCGCCTGGGCGGCCGGACCCAAGGGCCGCGCCAGCGGTCACGGCGCCCAGCTCACCGCCGTGCTGGACGCGCTCGACGCGGGCCAGGCGCCCCCGGTCGGTACCGCCGACGCCCGCGCCACCATGGAACTGGTCGCCGCGGTGTACCAGTCCGCGTTCAGCGGCCGACCCGTCGCCCGGGGCGAGATCGGGCCCGGTTCGCCGTTCTACGACCGGATGCAGGGCACCGGCGCCCCGTGGCCCGCCGTACGCGCCACCGGAGGTGCCCGATGACCGAACCGGCTCTGCGCCTGGTCACCCAGCCCACCGGCACGCTGGCCGTCGAGTACGGCGACCAGCTTCTCCTGCGCTACGTCTACCAGCCCATGGACGCCCAGCTGGAGTCGCCGCGGCCGTACTTCCACCCGCTGCACACCCTCGGCGGCGACCTGGTCAGCCTGTTCCGCCCACACGACCACGTGTGGCACCGGGGCATCGCGCTGTCGCTGCCCAACGTCGGCACCGAGAACTTCTGGGGCGGCGTCACCTACACCCGTGGCCATGGCTACCGCCAGCTGCCCAACAACGGCAGCATGCGGCACCAGAAGTTCGACCGGCTCGACGCCGAACCCGACGCGGCCCGCGTCGACCACCGGCTCTCCTGGATCACCGAGGGCGGCGAGACCTGGCTACGCGAACAGCGCGGCTTCACCGTCACCACCGCCCCCGACTCCCACGCCTGGGTGCTCACCTTCACCACCGCGCTCACCAACGTCAGCGGCCGCGACATCGTCATGGGCAGCCCCACCACCGAAGGCCGCGACAACGCGGGCTACGGCGGCCTGTTCTGGCGCGGGCCGCGCTCGTTCACCGGCGGCACCGTCTACACCGAGGGCAAAACCGGCGGCGACGAGCTGATGGGCGTACGCGCCCCCTGGCTCGGCTTCACCGGCCGCCACGACGGCCACGGCCGCTCCTCCACCCTCGTCTTCGTCGACGCCCCCGACAACGCCGACCACCCCGTCCAATGGTTCGTCCGCGCCGAACCCTTCGCCTGCGTCTGCCCCGCCCCCTTCTTCTCCGAGGAGGTGACGATGGCCCCCGACAGCACCCTCCGCCTGCGCTACGCGGTCGCCATCGCCGACGGCGACCCCGGCCTGGACGGCGCCACCCACCTGGCCACCCTCGCCCACACCACCCTGAAGTAAGTAAGGAAGGGCCCCTTCTTATCGCTTTCCGAGGTAGAAGGGGCCCCTCTTAACGAGAGCGTCCTAACGCGCTGTTCTCGGCTGTGGAGAAGGTGTGAAGGCGTCGTGAGGGCAGCCGGATTTCCGGGTTCGCGACGGCAGAATCTGGGCCATGC
The DNA here is from genome assembly GCF_019083965.1 of Catellatospora tritici. GTDB lineage: Bacteria > Actinomycetota > Actinomycetes > Mycobacteriales > Micromonosporaceae > Catellatospora > Catellatospora tritici. Next base: position 397,781 of record NZ_JAHRCY010000002.1, on the reverse strand, counting down.
GACGAATACTCGCGCTGGTGGCGGCACTGGTCATCGGGGGCGGGTGCACGTTGGGGGAGCTCACCGCCGACTACGGTGAGCCCGCCGATCTGCGCCCGGCAGACCTGGTCGGCACCTGGAGCAACGCGGACGGAGGCGATCTGGTCTTCACCGCGGACGGGAAGTTCACCGCGACCAAGCTGCCGTACGAGGCGTTCAAAAACTTCCTGCCCGACGGGTTCACCGGGCAGGTCGACGGCGGCGGGACGTGGGAGCTGCGCTCGGCGCGCAGCGGAGGGCCGGACAGTGTCGTCGGGCTGGACTTCGGGCCGCTGGCGGGGCAGGCGGACGCGCGGCTCGGGCAGAGCGTGGACGCGCTGGTGCAGGACGGGAAGACGTACCTGGTCTTCTTCTTCGTGGGGGCGGGCGGGAACAGCTGGCACGCGTACGGGAAGACTCCCGCGCCGCTGGGGGGCGGAGCGGGTGGCTGAACGTCCTGGCAGGGGCGTTCGGGGTGGATGCGGTTCGGGTCGTGTACGGCGACCCGGACCGCGCCGTTTTGAGGGGTACGGAGGGTAACCCGCCCTGGCCTGGACCACGCCTGCATGGGCTGACAACGATCGTGATGGGGCTTCGCGCGGACGTGCCGACCGGCACCGATGCGTACCTGCGGGTTCTCCGTCGGCGGGTTGGGTGCTAGGTTCCTGGCCGATCTTGCCTGCCGTGGTGCTCGTGCCGACCTCGCGCAGCCGTTCCTACGCCGGAGATGTCAATGGAGCTGCACCGTCCCCGCTCGAAGTGGCCCTTCTTCTTCCTCCTGGGTGGCCTGGTGCTCGTCTGGTCCTCGCTCAACGGATCGGAGCTGAGAATCCTCGTCTTCCCGGTGGGATCGCTGCCGCTCCTCGGGTTCGGCCTGGTCATGGCGGCCGGAGCCCTGTACGCGCTGGTCCGCTCGTTCCGGGGCGCCCCGGTGCGCATCGACGAAGCCGGACTTCGGCTCAAAGTGGCCGGGATCAACCGGTCCGTGCCGTGGGCCGCGATCGAGGCGCTCATCATCGAGCCCTATACCGGAACCCTGGCCGGCAACGGGGCACCGCGATTGGTGCTCGTGCCGGCTCCGGGCGCCGACCTGGGGGTCGCGGCGGAGTACCAGAACAAGATCGACGGCCGCCCGTCCATCATCCTGCTGTCGCTGGACTCCATCCTGGAGTCGCTTGAGCAGGTGAAACTGGGCCTGTCGACGTACGCCGGTGCGCGTTTCATCGATGGTGTGCCAGTCATCGAGGCGACTGCCGGGACTTCGTGACTCCACTGGCGCGGTAGTTCAGGTCGGCAGGCGGCGACCGTCGGTCCGCACCGGTACGACCCGGTCCGGGACCCCCAGCTCCGCGACGCGCACCCAGCCCATCGGGGTGGCCGGGGGAGGCGAGTCGCGTTTCGGGGCCAGATCCCGGTTGTACATCTGGGACAGGCCGTAGCCGCTGTCGGCCATCAGGTACCGGTACGCGTAGATCCGGCCCAGGAACAGCCATTCGTGGCGTACGACGGGACGCCGCAGAATGCCCTCGAACCATGCCGCGGCGGCGACCCCGAGCTCGGTCGGGCCGCCGAACGCCTCGAACGCGAACTCGGTCGGCCGCTCCGGCAGGTGGTAGAGCTGGTTGTGCAGCGTGTCGCAGCGGATTCCCGCGCCGTCGTAGTGAAGTCCCGCCACGAAGATCTCATGCCCGTGGCCGCGGACCGGATCAACGAGCCCGGAGAGGCCGACGTAGGCGAGCAACGGCTCTTCCTCGGATTCCATCCGCGTCAGGTTGCTGTGTACGCCGTCACCGTTCCACGACGTAGTGCGGCGACGCAGCGCATCGGCGAAGGCGGCCTCCGCCTGACCGAGGGCGCCGTCGCCTGCCACGTCGATGTCCGGGGCGAACCATGCTCGCATCCGACGAATGCTAGTGCGGGCAGGTCGGCGGCTTGGCTCGCACCGCCAGGGCATCGAACGCTGTTGAGGTGGATGTCGTAACCCACTGCGATCCTTGGCCGCGTATGGCCAGTGGCACCCCTGGGGAAGGCACCCGCACGAGCCGAGACGAAGGAGTCATGAGATGCGCAAGCTGGTGGCGACGGTGTTCAACTACTCGGTCGACGGGCTGCTCGCCGACCCGGACACCGACTTCTGGAAGTTCTGCTTCGGCCTGCCCGAGAACCGCGATCCCGACGACCCGGCCCAGATCGACTTCCTCCGGAGCGCGTACGCGCACGTCTTCGGCCGCACCGCCTACGAGGGCATCTCGGTGAGCATGCAGAGGTCCACCGACCACCCCTTCTCCCCGATCCTGAACGCCGGGCGCAAGGTCGTCTTCTCCCGGACCCTGCGGACGGCCGACTGGGCCAACACCACCGTCGCCTCCGGCGACCTGACCGAAGAGGTCGACAAGCTCAGGCAGGGCGGTGACGGCCACATCGTGGTCTGGGGCGGCGTCCGCCTGTGGCGGTCGCTGATGCAGCTCGATCTGCTCGACGAACTCCAGATCAGCATGTTCCCCTACATCGCGAACGAGGGCACCCGCCTGTTCGACGGCGTCCCCAGGTCGTACGCGCTCGACCTGGTGTCCAGCGTCCCGTCCCAGAACGGGATCGTCGAGCTGGTGTACCGCCGCAACCGCTGAACCGGCCACACGCAGACGGCTGAGGCGGCGGAGCACGTTTGCCTCAGCCGCCGCTCATGCCGTGGCTGACGCTGGCGGTGTGGCCGCGTTTCAGTCGCCTTGTGGCTCAGCTCAACCTTGAGCTGAGCCTGGAGCGTGGGGCTCAGCCATGAACTTCGCCCAACTGTCCACTGCCTGCTGCAGGTCCATCGCGGCGACTTCCTCGCGAGGAAGTCGAACGGTGTAGATCAAGCGGTCGGCAAGCCAGTCGGGGACCGGTTCTGCAGGGGAAGGAGTCGCAACGTGGACGCCCTCAGCAAGCCTTCCAAGTCGTTCGATCACCTGGGCGAGCGCGGTCAGGCCGGGCCTCGTCGCAGCGGCAGCGCGCACGCGCGCAGTCGCCTCGGCGTACACCTCCGCGTCAGCCCGTGCGCCGACGGCCCATATTTCGCAGATCTCCACCACCCCGGCCTCCACCCGGTAGACGATCCGCCAAGTGTTGTTTCCAACGACGAGTTTGCGGAAGCCGGTGAGGTCACCACCCAGTGGTTGCCCTGCCTGCGTGTTGGTCTCAAGAACGAGGATCTTCTTCAAGATCTTCGGCACGATCTCGGGTCCCAGTCTGCGCAGGTCGTCGATGGCGTCATTGGTGAACCGAATGTCCGTCACGGCATCACTCGTCCGGCAGCGCCGCCAACGACTCCCGGGTGTGCCCGTAGGCTCGCAGCACGTCGTCGAGAGCGGTCCGCTCTCCGGTATCTGTGACCTTCCGGGCCAGTACCAGTGCAAGATCGCGGAGATCCTCGGCGGCCTTGGACAGCTCCTCGAGCCGGTGATAGGCGATTACGGCAGCGACCGGCCGACGATGGCGCGTCACCACCACGTCTACTCCCTGCTCTGCTTCTGTCACCAGGCCCGCCACTCCGCGCTGCGCAGCTTCGGTGACAGACATCTCCTGCGGGTGGACGAGGATCGTCATACCAGAAACTGTACAGAACTATGCACATAGTGCCAGAGTATCTATAGTTTCTCTAGAGTCAATGGGTGAGTAGGATAGAAGCATGTCGGCAACCGATCCCATGCCCACTTACGAGCGGTTCTTGCGGGCCGCAGAGCTCCTGGGCATGTCACCGCAGGAACTCGCCACCCGCCTGACGTCTTCCGCACCGGTAGCCGAGAACTCGTCTACCGGTGCGGATAGTTCCGAGCCTGCGGAGGACGTCCAGCTGTACGCGAAGTATCTCGGCGCGCGAGTGGAAGCCGTATACGAACCGTCAACCGGCCACCTACGGATCACTAGCGGCCCTTTGACCGGCAAGAGTTTCACCTCCGCGAGCAGGGCCGCGATTGCTGTCGTCGAGTCGGTCAATCCGGCCCGTGAAGCAGCCAACACCAACGGCCGCCTTTTCTGGACCGTAAGCGCTACTGGGCAACCGCTGCGCTCGATACTCGGTCGGCGCTAGGAATCGATCTTCACCCTCGTCGGCGAGTCCCGCAGTGTTTCAGCGATGGCCTCGCGAAGCCGGCGGGCAGTCACTTTCGGCATAGTCGTTGACGGTACGCCAGCACTGTGACATCGGGCGTTGCGATTGGCTGGAGACTGGGCAGCCCGCTACAGGCGCTCCTATGCGGAGTTGGACGCTTCAGCGGCTGGCTCGGCGCTGTGCCGGCACCGCTGTTCATGCCCATCACATTGACCGATCGCCTCCCGGGCGGGCTTGGGAGGCGATCGGCTAGCTCCGCGAGGTTGCGGAGACGGGCATCAGCCAGCGTCGGCCGTCTTGGCAACGCCGATCGGGCAGCTCATGCCGTTGGGCCCGATGCCGCAGTACCCGTTGGGGTTCTTGGCCAGGTACTGCTGGTGGTAGTCCTCGGCGTAGTAGAAGTGGGTCAACGTGGCGATCTCCGTCGTGATCTCGCCGTACCCGGATGAGTTCACCACCGGCTGGAACGCGTCCCGCGAGGCCTGCGCCTCGCCGGCCTGCTCCGCGCTGGTGGTGTAGATGGCCGACCGGTACTGGGTGCCGATGTCGTTGCCCTGCCGCATGCCCTGGGTCGGGTCGTGGTTCTCCCAGAAGATCTTGAGGATCTCCTCGTACGAGACGACCTTCGGGTCGAACACGACCAGCACCGCCTCGGTGTGCCCGGTCATCCCCGAGCACGTCTCCTCATACGTCGGATTGGGGGTGATTCCACCGGCGTACCCGACCGCGGTCGAGTACACGCCGTCGGTCTTCCAGTACAGCCGCTCGGCTCCCCAGAAGCAGCCCATACCGACCACTGCCGTCTGCAGCCCCTCGGGCCAGGGGCCGACGAGTGGGGTGCCGAGCACGAAGTGGCGGGCGGGCACGTGCATGGGGACGTCCCGGCCGGGCAGGGCCTCGGCGGGGGTGACCAGGTCGAGCTTCTTGTGGCGAAGGAACATGTGTCAAGTGTGCTCGCCTAGGCTGTCCATATGTCTTACGGGTTTGAAACGCTCGCTATCCACGCGGGTCAGGAACCGGATGAACGCACCGGTGCGGTGATCCCGCCGATATTTCAGACATCTACCTTCAAGCAGGACGCGGTCGGCTCGCCGCGGCTGGGCTACGAGTACGCGCGTTCGGGCAACCCCACCCGCGATTCGCTCCAGGAGTGCCTGGCGGCGCTGGAGGGCGGCGCCCGCGGGCTGACCTTCGCCAGCGGCCTGGCCGCCGAGGACACCCTGATCCGCACGGTGTGCGCCCCGGGTGACCACGTGATCATCCCGGACGACGCGTACGGCGGCACGTTCCGCCTCTTCGCCCGGGTCGCCGAGCGCTGGGGCCTGAGCTGGTCGGCGGCCCGGATCTCCGACGTCGACGACGTGCGTGCCAAGCTGACCCCGAACACGAAGCTGATCTGGGTCGAGACGCCGACGAACCCGCTGCTCAACATCGCCGACATCGCGGGCCTGGCGGCGCTGTCGCGTGACGCGCACGCGCTGCTGGTCGTCGACAACACGTTCGCCAGCCCGTACCTGCAGCAGCCGCTGGCGCTGGGCGCCGACGTGGTGGTGCACTCGACCACCAAGTACGTCGGCGGCCACTCCGACGTGGTGGGCGGCGCGCTGATCCTCAACGACCTGGAGCTGGCGGACTCGCTGAAGTACCACCAGAACGCGATGGGCGCGGTCAACGGCCCGTTCGACGCGTGGCTGACCCTGCGCGGCGTGAAGACGCTGGCGGTACGCATGGAGCGGCACTGCGACAACGCGGAGAAGGTGGCCGAGTTCCTGGCCGGGCACCCGAAGGTGACGCAGCTCTACTACCCGGGTCTGCCCGAGCACCCGGGCCATGAGCTGGCCGCCAAGCAGATGCGCCGGTTCGGTGGCATGATCAGCTTCCGGACGGGTGACCCGGCTTCCGCCGAGCGGGTCTGCAACACCACGAAGGTGTTCACCCTGGCCGAGTCGCTGGGCGGCATCGAGTCGCTGATCGAGCACCCGGGCAAGATGACCCACGCCAGCGTCGCGGGCTCGGCGCTGGAGGTCCCCGCCGACCTGGTCCGCCTGTCGGTCGGCATCGAGACGATCGACGACCTGCTCGCAGACCTGTCCGCCGCGCTCTCCTGAGCTGCCGAGGGTTAGGAAGGGCCCCTTGTGCATCGCAAACCGATAAGAAGGGGCCCTTCCTTACCCCAAGGTCAGACGCCCTGGCCGGGGGGTAGGACGCGCTTGGCTTCCATGGCGTAGTCCTCGCCGAACAGGCGCAGCTCGTCGCCCTTGCAGCTGTAGCTGTCCGGGTTCACGGACATGGTCAGCTTCTGGGAGCCCTCGGTACTGCCGTTGATCTTCAGGGTCGATGTCCCGGTCGTTTTGGGGCTGCTGTAGTTGATGGTCTTGTCGTCGGCCACGTAGTTCATGGTGACGTTGCCCTTGTGGATGACCTGGTACTTGTCGCCGTCGCGGGTACCGGTGCGCGTCGTGTTGTACACCATCCGCAGCACGCCGTCGGCGCCGTAGCTGAACCGCACCCCTTTGCCGGTCAGCTGCACGGTTCCCGCGAGGAACTCCGCGTTGGTCGTGTACGACGTCTCAAGCCAGTCGCCGATGAGGCAGTCCTGCGGCGCCTTGCTCGGCGCGGGCGGCGCGACCGAAGGCTGCGGGCTGGCCGCTGCCGCGACCGGCGACGGCGACGGCGACGGGTCCGATCCGTCCCGGGACAGGAAGTAGTAGCCGGCCGCACCGCCGGCCAGGCACAGCACCAGCACGCACACCAGCGCGATCACGCCGACGACGATGGGTACGGTCCAATCACGACGGGGCTGGTTCGGCTGCATCGATCCAGCATTGCCAACGAATCCCGCCGCGGCAAGACTCCGGTGTTGAGGTGGCGGCGATCACCTCCATACTGGAACCCCGGTTGCCTGGGACGGACGGCGACAGTGACGTTGCGGAGGAACTGATGGCGGACACCTGGGTCGGGTCCACCGCGAAGCAGATCGCGCGGGCGGTGCGCCGCGGCGACACCTCGGCCACCGCCGTGATCGCCGACCACCTCGAGTACGTCAGCCGTACCGACCCGATCGTGGCCGCCTTCCGGGTCATCCGTGACGCCGAGGCCGCCGCCGAGGCGGAGAAGGTCGACGAGCAGGGCGAGCTGGGCAACCTCCCGCTGGCCGGGGTGCCGATCGCGGTCAAGGAGAACACCCCCGTCGCGGGCCTGCCGACCTGGCACGGCTCGGCCGGTGCCCGCTCGGCCGTGGCCGAGCGGGACCACGAGCTGGTCCGCCGCCTGCGTGGCGCGGGCGCCGTGGTGCTCGGCACGACCCGCATGCCCGAGCTGGGCCTGTGGGGGACCACCGACGACGAGACCGCCATCACCCGTAATCCGTGGTCGCTGGACCGCACCCCGGGCGGTTCGTCCGGCGGCTCGGCCGCGGCTGTCGCCGCCGGGCTGGTGCCGATGGCCCACGCCAACGACGGGCTCGGCTCGATCCGTATCCCGGCCGCCTGCTGCGGCCTGATCGGGCTCAAGCCCGGCCGGGGCCTGCTGCCGGTGGACCTGGGTGCCGACGACTGGTTCGGGCTGGTCGAGCACGGCATGCTGGCCACCACCGTCGCCGACGCGGCGCTCGGCTTCGCCGTGCTCGCGGGGCGTACGCCGCAGCCGCTGAACCAGCCGGGGCGGCTGCGCATCGCGGTGTCGCTGCGCTCGCCGGTCGCCGGGGCGGGCGCCGACGCGGCCAACCGGGCGGCGGTGAGTTCTGCCGAGAAGCTGCTGGTGGAGTGCGGCCACGACCTGATCGCCGCCGATCCGGCGTACGACACCAAGCTCGGCCTGCGCGGCATGGCGACCTGGTTCGCCGCCGCCTACCGCGACGCCGAGGCGGCCGGGCTGGACCGCTGGCGGCTGCAGAAGCGCAGTCGCCGCCACATCGCCATGGGCGCCTGGGCCTGGAAGCGCGGCTACGTCCAGGAAGCCGACCGCAGGCAGCTGCGCGACCAGTCGCTGGAATTCTTCGCCGAGCACGGGGTCGACCTGCTGCTCACGCCGGTGTTGGCCGGGGCGCCGCTGAAGGCGGCCACCTGGCACAAGCGCGGCTGGCTGAGCAACGTGGTGGCCAACACCCGCTATGCCCCGTACGCGGCGCCGTGGAACATCGCCGGGTTCCCGGCGATGACCCTGCCCCTGGGCGTACGCCCCGACGGCCTGCCCGCGGCGGTGCAGCTCATCGGCCCGCCCGGCACCGAGCTGCTGCTGCTGGCCGTCGCCGGGCAGATCGAGTTGGCCTCGCCCTGGCGCCGCCACGCCCCGGGGTACCCGCGCCCGGCGTGAGCAGGGGACCACGCGCGCCACGAAGATCCGTTACGCTCCCGGGGCCTTCGACCCGGGAGTGATCCATGCCCTGCCCCCACTGCGGCGCCGACAACGAGCCCTCGTACCTGCGCTGCCGCGCCTGCCTGAGCAACCGCGACCAGCCGATCACCCTGCTCGGCGTGCGGACCTACCACCTGCGCGGGCTCGGCTACGCCGTGGTCGCGGCGCTGGCGGTCTACGTCGCCGGGAGGCTGCTGCTGGCGGTGGCGCTGCCGCTGGTCGGCCGGTCGCTGGTCGAGCAGGCCGCCGCGGGCGGCGCCACGGCGCGCGACGCGCTGCACCGGCTCGAGCTGGTCGGCAACCTGGTCGCCGAGTGGCTGCTGGCGCTGCCCGCGGTACTGGTGATCATGTGGTTGTGGCGGGCCCGCAAGAACGTCGACGCCTTCCCGGAGACGCAGGTCTCCGACGGTGCGGGCTGGGCGATCGCGGGCTGGCTGGTCCCGGTCGCGAACCTGATCATCCCCTGTCGGCTCGTGTTCCAGGTGGCGCGGGAGACGGTGCACCGCCGCTGGGTCAAGCCGGTGGTCGCCGTCTGGTGGACCACGTATCTGGCCCAGAGCTTCGGCCTCCTCTTCTTCGGCGGCGACCGGTCGGCGATCAGGGGCGACGATTTCGCCGCCATGGCCGAGTACTTCGACGCGCAGCTGCTCGCCGGACCGGTGTCGTGGCTGGTCACCACGGTGTCGGCGAGCTGCCTGGCGTACCTCGTGCTCAAGGTCGGCCCGGCCCAGGAGGCGCGTATCGCCCGGGGCGAGGCGGCACACGCGCAGGCCGCGTACGCGACCCTCGCCGCGCGGGCAGTGACGAGTGTCCCGGCGGACGTCCCGGCAGGCGAGCAGTCCCCGGCAGGTGGCACGATCCAGGTGTGACACCTGAGCTGGTCAGCCTCGCCGACATCGAACAGGCCCGGGAGCGGCTGCGCTCCGTCGTGCGCATCACCCCGATCGAACCGAGTCGGCCGCTGTCGGCCAAGCTCGGTGGACCGGCCTGGCTCAAGTGCGAAAACCTGCAGCGGGCCGGGTCGTACAAGGTGCGCGGGGCGTACATGCGGATCTCGGGCCTGAGCGAGCAGGAGCGCGCGCGGGGGGTCGTCGCCGCCAGCGCGGGCAACCACGCCCAGGGCGTGGCCCTGGCGGCGGGCCTGTGCCGCACCCGCGCCACCGTGTTCATGCCGGTGGGCGCGCCGCTGCCCAAGGTCGCGGCCACCCGGGGGTACGGCGCGAGCGTGCAGCTGGTCGGGGCGACCGTGGACGAGGCACTGGTCGCCGCGCAGGAGTTCGCCGACCGTACCGGCGCGGTCTTCATCCATCCGTTCGACCACCCGGACGTGATCGCCGGGCAGGGCACGGTGGCGCTGGAGATCCTGGAGCAGGTCCCCGAGGTGCAGACGATCATCACGGGCATCGGCGGCGGCGGCCTCATCTCCGGCATGGCGGTCGCGGCCAAGGCGCTGCGCCCCGATATCCAGATCATCGGCGTGCAGGCGGCCGGGGCGGCGGCGGTGCCCCCGGCGCTGCGCGCGGGCCGCCCGGTGCGGCTGCCCAGCATCGCCACCATCGCCGACGGCATCGCGGTCGGCCGCTGCGGCGACCTGACCTTCGCGCACATCAGCAAGCTCGTGGACGAGGTCGTCACGGTCACCGACGAGGAGATCTCCCGGGCGCTGCTGATGCTGCTGGAGCGCGGCAAGCTCGTCGCCGAACCGGCCGGGGCGGTTGGGGTGGCCGCGCTGCTGGCGGGCAAGGTGGAGGTGCGTACGCCGGTCGTCTCGGTGGTCTCCGGCGGCAACATCGACCCGCTGCTCATGGTCCGCTTGATCGAGCACGGGCTCAGCGCCGCCGGGCGGTACCTGCACCTGGGCGTACGCTGCGCCGACCGGCCCGGTCAGCTGGCCGCGCTGCTGTCGCTGATCGCCGAGCAGCGCGCGAACGTGCTGGACGTGGCCCACCAGCGGCACGATCCCGGCCTGCACCTCGGTGAGGTGGAGGTCGACCTGTCGGTGGAGACCCGCGGCGCCGAACACTCCGACCGCCTGGTCAACGCCCTCACGGCCGCCGGCTACCAGGTCGAGGTAAACAACTGACCCGGCCCCCGCCCGGGCGGGGCAGGGGCCAGGTCAGGCGTGGCGTGGGTCAGCCCCCGAAGGGCTGGAACGACACGATGGTGACCTTGATGTCGGCGCCGCTGGGGGCCGTGTAGGTGACCGTCTGGCCGTTGCGGGCGCCGAGGATGGCCTGGCCCAGGGCGGACTCGGGGGAGTACACCGTCAGGTCCGTGGTGGCGGCGATCTCGCGGGAGCCGAGCAGGAAGGTCTCGGTGTCCTCGCTGTCGTCGTCGAAGTAGATCGTCACGACGGTGCCGACGGTGATCCTGTCGGTGGTCTTCGCCTCGCCGACCTTGGCCACGCGCAGCAGTTCCTGCAGCTGGCGGATGCGGGCCTCGGCCTTGCCCTGCTCCTCGCGGGCGGCGTGGTAGCCGCCGTTCTCCTTCAGGTCGCCCTCTTCGCGGCGGGCGTTGATCTCCGCGGCCATGGCGGGGCGGGCGGCGATCAGCTCGGCGAGCTCAGCCTGGAGCTTGTCGTACGCGTCCTGGGACAGCCAGGTGGCATCAGTCGTGGACACGGGCGTTCTCCTCAGGGTCTTACGGTCGGATTGTTGGTGCGATCGTCCATGGGCGCGTCAAGGGCACGTGGTAACTGCCTCGTTGAGCGCGATGGGCGAAGTTACAAACTTACCAGCGCTTCAGGCCGGACGGCATCCCTTAACCTCGCCGGTTACCGGCCGCCCGCTGGTGACCAGGCGATGAGTCACCTGGGTGCGGGCCGGGTCGGGACCCGGACTCACCGTGATCTCCTCGAAGCCCACCTCGACGCCCGCGGCGTCTCTTGCCCGCAGCGAACAGGTGGCGGTGCCGTCGGCGGGCATCCGCACCAGGATCGTGATCACGACCTGGTCGTCGGACAGGTCGGTGAAGCGGGTCACCGAGGCGCTGTAGTCGCCGTCGCCGTACGCCCGGAAGAGCTGCCAGCCGACCGCCGACATCGCCACCGCGGTCACCGCCGCGAGCGCGAGCACCGCCGCACGCGGCATGGCGCGGCGCTCCCGGCGCTTGCCGTACCGCCCCGCGGGCCACGGCGCACGCTCACCGGTGGCGCCGGCGGGCGTGTTCGTCGAGGTCTCGGTCACCGTGGGGGGTCCTTCGCTAGCCGTGTCAGAGTCGTGAGGAAGACTGGTGGGGTCGATTCTCGCACGTGGGGAGTACACGGTGACGCAGCGGCTGCGCTTGATGGCGGTGCACGCCCATCCGGATGACGAGTCGTCCAAGGGTGCGGCGACGATGGCTCGGTATGTCCGCGAGGGCGCGGAGGTGCTGGTCGTCACCTGCACCGGCGGCGAACGCGGGGATGTGCTCAATCCGAAGTTGGACCGCCCGGAGATCTGGGAGAACATCGCCGAGATCCGCAAGGCGGAGATGGCGGCCGCCCGCGACATCCTCGGTGTCGACCAGGCCTGGCTGGGCTTCGTCGACTCGGGCTGGATCGAGGGCTTCGACCCGGCCGACCCGTCGGGGCTGCCCGAGGGCTGCTTCGCCCGGGTGCCCGCGGCCGAGGCGGCCGAGCCGCTGGTCAAGCTGATCCGCGAGTTCAAGCCGCAGGTGCTGCTGACCTACGACGAGGAGGGCGGCTACCCACACCCCGACCACATCCAGACGCACGTGATCAGCATGGCCGCGCTCGACGTCGCCGCCGACCCGGCGTACCGACCGGACCTGGGCGAGGCGTGGCAGGTGCAGAAGGTCTACTACCACATCAGCTTCACCAAGCTGAAGTTCACGGCGCTGCACGAGGCCATGGTCGCCGCGGGCATGGAGTCGCCGTACGGTGAGCGCCTCAACGACGACTGGATCGGCGACAAGTCGCCGCGCATCACCACCCGCATCCCCTGCGGCGAATACTTCGAGCTGCGTGACGACGCGCTGCGCGCCCACGCGACCCAGATCGACCCCGACGGCCCTTGGTTCCGCGCCCCGCTGACGGTGCAGCGCGCCGCCTGGCCGACCGAGGACTACCAGCTGGTCCGCTCGGTTGTGCAGACCGCCATCCCCGAGGACGACCTCTTCGCCGGCCTGCGCGAGCCGGCCGAGACCGACAGGTGAGAAGCATGCTGCAGTTCCTGGCCGACAACAACTTCGGCGACACGCGCTCGGGCGACGGTCTGGCCGGGCCGATGGCCCTGCTGTTGATCCTCCTACTGGGCGCGGCGACGGTTTTCCTGATTCGCAACATGAACAAGCGAATCAAGCGGTTGCCCGAGACGTTCGATTCCGCCAGCATGGGTGGCGGTGTGCGGCCTGACACGCCCACCTCGCCGGACGCCCGATAGGCGGATCGGGACTACCACCGGCGGGCGCTGTCACGTCAGGCGGAACGCGCGTCGCCGCACGTCGGCGGCAGCCTCCGCCACGCGTGCGCTCGGACAGGGGGCTGCGATGAGCACTTCGCTCTCGCGTACGTGGGACCGGTGGCAGCGCTGGTCCGGAGTGGCGACTGCGGCACGCCCGGTGCGGCTGCTGACCGCCGCGCTCGCGGTGTGCGCCGCGGCCGTGGCCGTCGCCGGGCTGCTCCTGGACGGTGGCGGTCGCCTGGCCGACTTCGGGCTGCTGGTCGGCCTCGTCGTGCTGGCGCACCTGTTCGGCATGCGGATGCGGGTCGGCTCGACGTACATCGACGTCGACTGGGGCGAGGCCGCGTTGATCGTCGGCTTCACGCTGGTGCCCGGCGGCTGGCTGCCCGCCGCGACGGGCCTGGCGGTGCTGGTCGCAAAGCCGGTGCTGGCCCTGTTCACGGGCAACCGGACCACGGCGTTCGAGGTGCTGCGCGCCTCGGCCTCGCTGACCCTGTCGGCGGGGCTCGCGGTGCTGGTCGTGTCGGTCAGCGGGGTGCAGACCCGCCCGATGACGCCGTCGTCGGTCGCGGTGGTGGTGCTGGCCGCGGTCCTCTACCTGCTGTGCAGCGCGCTGCTGCTCGCGCTGCACCTGGGCGTACGCGACGGTCAGTCGATGGTCGGCGTGGTGTGGCAGGCGCTGCGCGGCACGCCCGTCATGATCGTCGGCAATGTGGCGCTGGGCCTGCTCGCGGTCGGGCTGTGGCGCAGCAGCTGGCTGTGGGTGCTGCCGCCGCTGCTGTGGCTGGTGCACCAGCTCTACGTGCACCGGCTGCGCGAGGACGAGGAGCGGCGCACCTGGGGTGCCTTCGCGGCGGCCAGCCGCTCACTGCACAAGCTGGACGAGGTCGCGGTGGCGCAGGAGGGGCTGCGGGCGGCGCAGTCGCTGTTCCCGGTGCGTGCCGTCGAGCTGACCGTGCTCGCCTCGCACACCCGCTACCACGGCGCCACTCGGGGCGGGGTGTTCGAGCTGGCGGGCGCCGAACGGGCCGACATCCCGCCGGCCGAGAGCGACCGGCTGCCGGTGGTGACGCGGCTGCTGGAGGTGGCCGGTGGCCCGGTCGGGCTGCTCACCCTGCGCCTGTCGCGGCAGAGCGCGTGGGGCCTGAACGACCAGCACCGGCTGGCCGCGTTCGGTGACGCGCTCGCGGCGGCGCTGCACGACGCCGCCACCCACAGCGCACTGCGCGAGCTGCGCGAACGCAACACCTACGACTCGCACCACGACCCGCTGACCCGCCTGCTCAACCGGGACGCGCTGCTGGAGCGCGGCGACGCGGTCCTGCGCGGCCTGGACGCGCGGGCTCCGGTGGCGCTGCTGCTGCTGGACATGGACCACTTCAAGGAGGTCAACGACACCCTCGGGCACCTGGCCGGGGACGAGCTGCTGCAGACCGCCGCGACCCGGCTGGTCGCCGACGCGGACGAGTCGGAACTGGTCGCCCGCCTGGGCGGGGACGAGTTCGCGCTGCTCATCACCGACCTGCCCGCGATGTCGTGGGACCGTGACGCGGCCGAGCCCGACCTGCTGGGCGCGGCGAAGACCGTCGCCGAGCGCCGGGCGCGGGCCCTGGCCGCGGCGCTGGCCAGCCCCACCGAGGTGGCCGGGGTGACGCTGTCGTCGGAGGTGTCGGTCGGCGTGGTCGTCGCCGCGGCGGGCGAGTTCGACCCGACGGAGCTGCTGCGTCGCGCCGACATCGCGCTGTACCAGGCGAAGGAGTCGGGAGCGCGGGTCACGGCCTACGACCCGGCCCGCGACCGGACCAGCACCGACCGGTTGGCGCTGGTCGCCGAGCTGCGCACCGCGCTGGCCGCCGACGACCAGCTGCACCTGGTGCTGCAGCCCGCGGTCGACCTGCACACCGGCAAGCCGACCGGGGTGGAGGCGCTGATCCGGTGGCACCACCCGCGCCGGGGTCTGCTCACCCCGGTGCACTTCGTCCGCGCGGTCGAGGCCAGCGACCTGCTTGGACGGTTCACCCGGCACGTGCTCGACCAGGCGCTCGGCTTCGCCGCGCAGTGGGGCGCGCTGGGCATGGAGCTGCCGGTCGCGGTCAACCTGTCGCCGCGCAGCCTGCTCGATCCGCGCCTGCCCGCCGACGTCGCCGAACTGCTCAAGAAGCACCGGCTGCCCGCGTCCCGACTGGTTCTGGAGATCACCGAGACGGTGGTGCTCAGCCCGCTGCCCGTCACCGACCAGGTGCTGCAGGAGCTGCGCAAACTCGGGGTCCGGTTCGCGGTCGACGACTTCGGCACCGGCTTCTCGTCGCTGACCTTCCTCACCCGCATCGCCGTCGACGAACTCAAGATCGACCGTACCTTCGTGGCGCGGATGGGGGAGTCCAAGCAGGCCGCCGCGATCGTGCGGGCGGTGGTGGACCTGGGTCGCCAGCTCGGCATCCGGGTCGTGGCCGAGGGCGTGGAGACCGGTACCCAGCGGGCCGCGCTGAGCAGGCTCGGCTGTGACGCGGCGCAGGGCTTCCACTTCTCCCGACCGTTGCCGGGCGACCAGATCATCGAGGCGTTGCGGACGCTCGCGTCGGCCGCGCGCCCGGCGCGCAAGCTGCGCGCCGAGCCGGGTGGCCTGGCCTCCGGATAGGCCGATGATTCGACCGTTTGTCCTGCTTGATCGCGTTATGGTGAGCAGGTGCCGGTCGACAGCGGGGGAGCCGATCTCTACTCGGTGCTGTGCTGCCTGCTGACGTTCTTCGTCGCGCTGGCGATCGTGCTGTTCGTGCTGCGCCGCAGGCGCCCACCAGGTCCGGGTGGGCCGGGCGGCGGGGGCGGCGGCCCGACGACCCCGTCCGGCCCGCCCGACCCGTACGCGGGAATGTCCACCAACGACCTGTCCACCCGCGCCAACGGGCAGCTCGTCGCGGTCGACAACGCGGTGCGCACCAGTGAGCAGGAACTCGGCTTCGCCACCGCCCAGTACGGCACCGAGGCGGTCGCGCCGTACGCGCAGGCGGTCGCCGCGGCCAAGGACGAGGTCGCCGCGGCGTTCCGGATTCGCCAGCAGCTCGACGACGAGATCGTGGAGGACGAGCCCACCCAGCGGCGACTGCTCGCCGACATCCTGCAGCGCTGCGCCGCCGTCGACCAGCGCCTGGACGCCCAGGCCGACGCGTTTGAGCAGCTGCGAGCCATGCAGGCCAACGCCGAGCAGCTCAGCAAGGACCTGACCGCTCGCGCGACCCAGCTGCGCGCCGGGCTGCCCGCCGCGCAGGCCACCCTGGCCGAGCTCGGCTCCCGCTACACCGAGGGCGCGCTGGCCGCCGTCTCCGGCAACGTCACCGAGGCCACTGCCCGGCTCGACTTCGCCGACGAGCAGCTTCAGCACGCCGCGTCGAGCCTGACCGCCGCCGACCGGGGCCAGGCCGCCGTCGCGCTGCGCGGCGCCCAGCAGGCCCTCGACCAGTCCGGGCAGCTGCTCGGCGCGGTGGACCGGGTCGCCACCGACCTCGCCGCGGCCGGTCAGGCCGCCACTCGGCTGGCCGACGAGCTGCACGGCGAGGTCGCCGCGGGCAAGGCGGCGCTGCAGGCGAGCGGCGGCACCGGAGCGGCCGACCAGATGAACCTGGCCGCCGCGGTGGCGCGGGCCGAGCAGGTCGCCACGGATGTACGCGGCCAGCTCGCCGCCCCGCGCACCGACCCGCTCGGCATGATGCGCCGCCTGGAGGGCGCCAACGCGTCGCTCGGCCGGGCGTTGGGCGCGGTGCGCGACGCCGCCGAGCGGGCGGGCCAGGCTCGGGCGCAGCTGGAGCAGGCCCTGTTCGCGGCGCGTTCGTCGGTCGACTCGGCGGCCGGGTTCATCAGCACCCGGCGCGGCGCCGTGGGCTCCACCGCGCGGGCTCGGCTGGCCGAGGCGCAGCAGCAGCTCGCCGCCGCGTCGGCCGGTGGAGAGCCGGTCGCGGCCCTGTCCGCCGCGCAGCGCGCGCACGACCTCGCCGCGCAGGCCATGGACGCCGCCCGCGACGACGTGGAGCGCTGGTCGTTCCCGTCCGGGTACGGCCGGATGGGCGGCGGCGGACCGGTGATCGTCAGCGGCGGCGGCATGGGCGGCTTCGGGATGGGCGGCCTCGGCGGCGCGGTGCTGGGCGGCATCCTGCTGGAGAACGTGCTGTCCGGCGCCGGTGGCGGCTTCGGCGGCGTCCGGATCGGGCTGATGCCCTCCGGCGAGAACCCGGTGCCCCCCGCGCCGGTGCAGGCGAGGTTCGGCGGTCCCAGCACCTGGGCCCGGCACGGCTGAGCAAGTACCAACGCAGGGAGAAGGGAACTCTGATGGCGGCACAATCGATCCTGGGACGGATCACCGCGATGGCCCGCGCCAACATCCACGCGATGCTCGACCAGGTCGAGGATCCGCGGCAGATGCTCGACCAGATGGTGCGCGACTACACCGCCAACATCGGCGAAGCCGAGAACGCGGTGGCCACGACCATCGGCAACCTGCGGCTGATGGAGGCCGACGCGCAGGAGGCGACCAAGACCGCCGCCGACTGGCAGGTGAAGGCCCAGGCGGCCAGCGCCAAGGCCGACCAGATGCGCTCGGCGGGCAGCCCGGCCGAGGCGGACAAGTTCGACGACCTCGCGCGGATCGCCATCGGCAAGCAGATCGCGTACGAGGCCGAGGCGAAGAACTACCAGCCGCTCATCGCCGAGCAGACGCAGGTCACCCAGCAGCTCAAAGAGGGCGTGGCGCAGATGCGCGTCAAGCTGGATGAGCTGCGCCGCAAGCGCGACGAGCTGGTCAGCCGGGCGAAGGTCTCCGAGGCGCGGGGCAAGGTGCAGGACGCCGTCGGCAACATCGACATGCTGGACCCGACCAGCGAGATCAGCCGGTTCGAGGAGATGGTGCGGCGCGAGGAGGCCCGGCTCAAGGGGCACGAGGAGTTGGCCGCCTCCAGCATCGACAAACAGTTCGAGCAGCTGGCGGCCGGTGCCCGTGACACCGAGGTGGAGCAGCGCCTGGCCGCGATGAAGTCGGGCTCGGGTTCGCGCTGAGCCGAGTCGTTAGGGTGTGACCCCGTGACCGACCCGATCTCGCACGCCCGTTCCTTCGGCAGCGCGGCCGAGCGCTACGACCGCTACCGCCCGTCCTACGCGCCCGAGGCGGTGACCTGGGCGCTCGGTGAGCGCCCGGTCCGCGTGGTGGACCTGGGCGCGGGTACGGGCATCCTCAGCCGGCTGCTGCACCGGCTCGGGCACGAGGTGATCGCGGTCGAGCCCGACGACCTGATGCGCGAACACCTGCTCCAGGCCAGCCCCGGGGTGATGGCGTACGCCGGGTCGGCGGAGCGGATCCCGCTGCCGGACGGGTCGGTGGACGCGGTGGTGGCCGGGCAGGCGTACCACTGGTTCGATCCGGACCGCGCCCACCCGGAGATCGCCCGGGTGCTGCGGCCGGGCGGGGTGCTCGCCGCGTTCTGGAACGACGCGGACCTGGGCACCCCGTGGACGGTGCGGTACGTGGAGATCATCGACGGCGGCGGCGAGGCGGCGCGCGAACGGCCGCTGTCGGACTTCGGTCCGCTGTTCGGGCCGGTCGAGGCGGGGGAGTTCCCGCACGACATGTGGATGACGCCGGACGATCTGGTGGCCATGGCCACCACCCGCTCGCCGTATCTGGTGGGCACCGAACACGAGCGGGCGGAGCTGGTCGGCGCGGTCCGCGAACTGCTGGTCGAGTCCGAACTCGGCGGTCACAGCCGCTTCCCGATGCCGCACCTGACCCGCGTCCACCGCGCCGCCCGCCTCGCCTGAGCCGCCTGCGGGCTCGCGGCGGTCAGCGGCCGGGGCTCGGGCGGGGTATTCACGTGCGCGAGTACCCGTGTGGGGTTGTGGCCACAACCCCACACGGGTGGCGGGCACGCCGGTCGTCTGTCGTCGGCCGCCCGCGGACGCGGCGACCGTCCGACCGGCGCTGTCGTGGCGAGCGTGTGCTGACCGAGCTCCAACGAGATCACTGTGTGAGAGAGTGGTCGGGTGAATCGGCTCGCGAGCGCGACCTCGCCGTACCTGCTCCAGCACGCCGACAACCCGGTGCACTGGTGGCCGTGGTGTGACGAGGCGTTCGAGGAGGCCAAGCGCCGCGACGTGCCGGTGCTGATCTCGGTCGGCTACGCCGCCTGCCACTGGTGTCACGTGATGGCGCACGAGTCGTTCGAGGACGAGGCGATCGGCGACCTGGTAAACGCGAACTTCGTCGCGATCAAGGTGGACCGCGAGGAGCGGCCCGACGTCGACGCGGTGTACATGGCGGCGACGCAGGCGATGACCCGCCAGGGGGGCTGGCCGATGACGGTCTTCGCGACGCCGGACGGCAAGCCGTTCGTCTGCGGCACCTACTACCCGAAGGCGCAGTTCGGGCTGCTGCTGACCCGGGTGGCCGAGGCGTGGCGGGACCAGCGCGAGGCGGTCGTGGAGCAGAGCGACCTGGTGGTGGAGGCGATCAGCCAGCGGCCCGGCACGGGCACCGGCGAGATCACCGACGAGCTGCTGGCGCACGCGGTGGAGCAGTTGCGCGGCGACTACGACATCGCCCACGGCGGGTTCGGCGGGGCGCCGAAGTTCCCACCTCACATGATCATGCTGTTCCTGCTGCGGCACCACCGGCGCACCGGCGACGAGGAGTCGCTGGAGCTGGCGCGGCACACCGGCGAGGCGATGGCGCGCGGCGGCATCCACGACCAGCTCGGCGGCGGATTCCACCGGTACGCGGTGGACGCGACGTGGACCGTGCCGCACTTCGAGAAGATGCTGTACGACAACGCGCTGCTGCTGCGGGCGTACACCGAGATCTGGCGGCTGACCGGCGACGAGATGGCGCGCCGGGTCGCCCTCGACACCGCCGCGTTCATGCTCGACGAGCTGCAGACGACGCAGGGGGCGTTCGCCTCGGCGCTGGACGCCGACACCGAGGGCGTCGAGGGCACCACCTACTCGTGGACGCCCGCGCAGCTGGAGGCGGTGCTGGGGGCGCCGGATGCGGCGTTCGCGGCGGACCTGTTCGGGGTGACCGAGGCGGGCACGTTCGAGCACGGCAGCTCGGTGCTGGAGCTCAAGCGCGACATCGACGACGTGGCCCCGGAGATCCGCGAACGCTGGGAGCGGGTGCGCGAGCGCCTGATGGCCGCTCGCCGGACCCGGCCGCAGCCGTCCCGCGACGACAAGGTGGTCGCCGCCTGGAACGGGCTGGCCATCACCGCGCTGTGTGAGCTGTGGCGCCGCTGCGTGGACACCGGCGACGACGCCGAGCGGGTGGAGACGGACTTTCGCGCGGTCGCGGTCGAGGCGGGGGAGCTGCTGGCCCGCCTGCACCTGGTCGACGGCAAGTTGCGGCGGGTGTCGCGCGACGGGGTCGTGGGCGAACCGGCCGGGGTGCTGGAGGACTACGGCTGCGTGGCCGAGGCGTTCTGCGCGCTGCACCAGGTGACCGGTGACGGGCGCTGGCTGGAGCTGGCGGGCGGGCTGCTGGATTCGGCGGCGCAGCGGTTCCGCGACGGGGAGGGCGGGTTCCACGACACCGCCGACGACGCGGAGAAGCTGGTGGTCCGCCCGGCCGACCCGACCGACAACGCCACCCCGTCGGGGCTGTCGTCGCTGGTGGCGGCGCTGCTGGCGTACACGGGGCTGAGTGGGGAACCGCGTTGGCGGGAGATGGCCGAGCGGGCGCTGGGCACGGTGGTGCCAGTGCTGGCGCAGCACGCCCGCTTCGCCGGGTACGCGGCCGCGTCGGCGGAGGTGCTGCTGTCGGGGCCGTACGAGATCGCGATCGTCACCACCGATCCCGACGGCGACCCGCTGCTGCTCACGGCGCTGGAGCAGGCGCCACCCGGCGCGGTCGTGGTGGCCGGGGCGCCCGACGCGCCCGGGGTGCCGCTGCTGTCGGGCCGCACCATGCTCGATGGCAGGTCGACCGCGTACGTGTGCCGCGGGTTCGTCTGTGACCGTCCGGTGACGACGACTGTCGAACTGACGACAATTCTCAACCAATAGCACTATATGAGCTGTCAAACGGACATTCCTGGCTAGGCTGAGGCTCCCCCCAAAGCCCCCGCTGAGGAGATGACCGCATGGCCGGCCTCGCCGCCCTGCTGAGCTTCGGCTCCGATCGCAACTCCACCGAAACGCTGACCGCGCTGTCGCGCGCGCTGGCCCCACGCGGCTCAGAGGAGGCACGAGGGACGGCCGGGCCGGCGCGACTGCTGGTGCGGGCCGCGCTGCCGATCGTGCACCGCCTCGACGGCGGCGCCGTGCTCGTCGTCGACGGCATCGCCGAGCTGAGCACCCTGACCACCCGGTACGCCGAGCGGGGGCCGAGCGGGCTGATCACCGGCGGGCAGCCGTACACGCTGGTCCTGGCCGACCCGGACGGCCTGGTGCTGGTTCGCAACGGCGACGGGCCGCCGCTCTACTACGCCCGCACCCGCAGCGCGGTGCTCGTCGCCAGCGAGCCGACCGCGCTGCTGGCCGCCGGGGTGCCCGCCGAACCGGACCCGGAGACCGTGCAGCGGTTCCTGGCCGTCGGCTCGTGCGACGAGGGCGCGGCCACCTTCTTCGACGGCGTCCGCCGGGTGCTGCCCGGCCAGGTGGTCGAGATCGGGCGCGGGCAGGCCGACGGCTGGTCGGTGCGGGCCCATCCGCCGGTACGCGGCCGCGGCGCCGCCCCGTCCGGCCGACTCGCCCTGCTCGAAGCCCTCGGCGAGGATCGGGTCGGGGTGCTGCTCGGCCCCGGCCTGCCCGGCGCCGCCGTGCTCGGCACCGCGCTGGCCGAACGCGTCGAAGCCCGTGGCCTGCCCGTCTACTCGGTCAACTTCCCGGGCCTGCCCAGCGACTCCTCCGCGTACGCAGCGGCGCTGCTCGGGCCGCTGGTCGACAGCAGCGTGCGCCACCGGGCGCTGCCGTTCTTCGCCGACGAGATCGACATCGACGCCTTCCTCGCCGACGTCGGCGAACCCGCGCCGGACCTGGCCGGATACCTGTGCTGGGCGGTCGCGCGAGCCACCGGCGGCGAGGTCGACGCGCTGCTGTGCAGCACCGGCTGGAGCGGGCCCGCCAACCACCTGCCCCGACTGTCCGACCGCGTCGCCGCCCGGTACGGCGTGACCCTGCGCTTCCCGTACCGCGAGCTGGAGACCACCGACGAGGCGCTGCGCGCCGAACTGCGCTCGCTGGCCGAACGGACCCTGCCGTCCACCTCGGCCCGCACGGCGCTGGCCGCCGGTAGCGGCCCCCTGGAGCCGCCGCTGCCCGAGGTGCTGCTGCGGCTGCGGGCCGAGCTGATCAGTGCGCTGCTCTACCCGCACCACGGCAGTACCGACCAGGCGGGCCTGACCGCGATGCAGGACCTGGCCGCGGCCGACCGCGCCGAGGTCGACCGGCTGTGGCGGCGGTACGTGCTGGAGCGCTGGCTGCACACCGTCGTCGGGCCGTACCGCCGCCCGGTCGGCACCGTGCCCGCCGCCCGACCCGCGCCGAACCGACCGGCCGCCGCCCCGGCCGTGACCGCCGACGGGCAGGACTGGCTGCGTCACGCGCTGACCACCGAGCCGATGGTCGCGGGCGACCGCCTCGCCGAAAAGATCGCCTGGTACGTCGCCGAGTTCGCCCACGGCGCCGACAAGCCCTCCCGCCAGGCCCTGCGCCAGCCCTGGCACCTGCTCGTCGCCGCCAAGCCGATCGCCGTGGCGCAGGGACTGGCCCGACCGGTCTGGGACATCCGGCCCGGACCGGTCGCCCGCACCCTGGTCCGACTGGCCGGACCCGGCGCCGGCCGGGTCGATCCGTGGACCGTGCAGGTGGCGCTGGAGCACAGCGGCGCCGCCCGGCTCGGCGCCGCCGCGCTCTGCGCCCGGCTGGGCAACCGCGCCTGGGCCGACCAGATCGTCGGGCCGCTGGTCCGCTCGGTCTGCCCGCCGCGCGAGCACGCCTGCGCCCCGGCGCACCTGGCCGTGGTGCCGCCGCCGCGCGAACCGCAGCGGGTCGCCGAGGAGATCGCCGCCGCCCTGCGCAAGGCGCTGCCCGCCGACGTGTACGCCGCCCTGTCCGGTTGTGCCGTAGTCGGGGTGGGCACGGGCGGGATGCGGCTGCTCGGCTGGTCGCGGCCCGGCGAACCGCCCGCCGCCCTGCTGTCCGCGCTGTGCGCCGACAACCCGTTCGGTCAGGACGACCGCCGCACCCCGCTGGTGCTGGCGCTGGCCAAACCGCGGCAGGTGGCCCAGTCCACTGGCCGCAAGGGCGGTCGGCCTGCGGCGAAGCGGCGCTGACTAGACTTCGCGGCGATGGACACGCGCACCGGACTCCCTGTCGTCGGCATGATCGGCGGCGGCCAGCTCGCCCGTATGACCCACCAGGCGGCGATCGCCCTCGGTCAATCCCTACGGGTGCTCGCCACCGACCCGGACGAATCCGCCGCCCTCGTCGCGGCCGAGGTGCAGCTCGGGCGGCACACCGACCTGGCGGCGCTACGCGACTTCGCCAAGGCGTGCGACGTCGTCACGTTCGACCATGAACACGTGCCCGGCGAGCACATCCGCGCCCTGGCCGCCGAGGGCCACAAGGTCTTCCCCGGCGCCGACGCGCTGCACTACGCCCAGGACAAGCACGCGATGCGGCAGAAGTTGAGCGAGCTCGGCGCGCCCGTGCCGCGCTGGGCGCCGCTGCGCACCGCCGCCGAACTGGTCGAGTTCGGGCTGCCCGCGGTGGTCAAGACCGCCCGCGGCGGCTACGACGGGCGCGGCGTCTTCGTCGTCGACGACCCGGCCGAGATCAGCGACCTGCTCGCCAGCGGTGCCGACCTGATCGTCGAGGAGAAGGTGACCCTGCGTCGCGAACTCGCCGTCCAGGTGGCCCGCTCGCCGTACGGCCAGGTCGCGGTCTACCCGGTCGTCGAGACGGTGCAGCGCGACGGCATCTGCGTCGAGGTGCTCGCGCCCGCGCCGGACCTGTCCGACGACGCGGCGCTGGAGGCGCAGCAGCTGGCCATCCGCATCGCCCACGAGCTGGGCGTGGTCGGCATGCTCGCCGTGGAGCTGTTCGAGACGCCGGACGGGCTCGTGATCAACGAGCTGGCGATGCGGCCGCACAACTCCGGCCACTGGACCATCGAAGGCGCCCGCACCTCGCAGTTCGAGCAGCACCTGCGGGCCGTGCTCGACTATCCGATGGGCGAGACGTCGCTGGCCGCCCCGGCCGTGGCCATGGTCAACGTGCTCGGCGGCCCCGAGGGCGGCATCGGCGTCGACGAGCGGGTGCACCACCTGATGGCTGCCGAACCCGGCGTCAAGGTGCACCTGTACGGCAAGCAGACCCGGCCCGGCCGCAAGATCGGGCACGTCACGGCGCTGGGCGCCGACCTCGCCGACTGCCGGGCCCGCGCGGCCCGCGCGGCGCACTGGCTCACCTACGGAAAGGCGATGGGATGACCGAGGCGGCTCCGCAGGTCGCGGTGATCATGGGCTCGGACTCGGACTGGCCGGTGATGCGCGGCGCGGCCGAGGCGCTGACCGAGTTCGGCGTCGAGTTCGAGGTGCGGGTCGTGTCGGCGCACCGTACGCCCCACTTCATGCTCGAGTACGCCGGTGCCGCCGCCGACCGCGGCCTCAAGGTGATCATCGCGGGGGCGGGTGGGGCGGCCCACCTGCCCGGCATGGTCGCCTCGGCCACGCCGCTGCCGGTGATCGGGGTGCCGGTGCCGTTGAAGTACCTCGACGGCATGGACTCGCTGCTGTCCATCGTGCAGATGCCCGCCGGGATCCCGGTCGCGACGGTGTCGATAGCCGGGGCGCGCAACGCCGGGCTGCTGGCGGTGCGGATGCTCGGCATCCACGACGCCACGCTGCGGGCCAAGCTCACCGACTACGCCCACTCGCTCACGGAACTGGTCGCCGAGAAGGACAAGGCCCTGCGCGCCACCCTCTGATGTCGGACGGCCGCCGGCTCGGGCGCGGCCCCGCGCACCCCGATGAGGCGGCCTCGGGCGGTGCGGTCAGCGCATCTGGTTGTAGCGGTCGGTGGCCTGGCGGCGGCGTTCGTTGTTGGCGCCCAGGATGATCAGCACAATGCCGCCGATCAGGACACCCAGCCAGGTGTAGCCCACCAGCGTCAGCGCGTGCAGCGCGGTGATCACCGTGACCGCCGCGCCGATCGCCACCGGCGCCTGCTGCCGCCGCTGGGAGCCGAGGATCAGCGTCAGAATGCCCGCCACCAGCAGCCCGACCTCGCGGATCGGGTTGGTGTCGGTCACCAGCACCACGATCACCGTGGGTCCGAACGCCGCGATCAGCGCGGGCCCGTATGCGGCCCAGCTGCCCAGTCGCGGACGCTGACGCAGTTCCAGCAGGCCGACGACGAGTGCGAGCAGCGCGAACGGCAGCGTGTACGCCTCCGGCAGCGCCACCGCCGCGGTCCGCATGATCAGCCACCAGGCGGCGATCTCGCTGGCCGCCGCCGCCCAGAACAGGATGCGCCGCTCCAGCTGCGGCCGCTGCGCCCGGGTCGCCGCGATGCCGAGCACCGCACCCCAGCCGACCAGCAGCGCCGCCGCGTGGGTGGTGGACCGCGAGGCCAGCGCCAAACCGATCGCTCCGGCGGCGTACCCGGCCCACTCGACCGCGCTGGCCTCGCGCAGCGCCTCCGGGCGCTGGAAGCGGGGGTGCAGCGCGGTGCCGACGATCAGCACGGCGCCGACCGCCAGCACGCCGAACGCCGACCACTCGGGCCGCGCCCCGATCTCCAGGCTGACCGTGAGCACGAACAGTTCGGCGGCCACGGCACCGCCCAGCCAGCCGAGGATGCGCGCGGGCTGCGACTGCCCGCCCAGGGCGGCGGCCGCCCCGACCGCGATCGCGCCGCCGAAGGTGAAGATGGTCAACCCAGCGGTGGCCAGGGCGCCCGCGAGCCCGGCACCGCCCGCGACGAGGCCGATGAGCAGCACCGCGACCCGGGCCGCGCGGACGGCCCGGTCGCTGTCGTCGCTCGACGGCGGGTCGGTCAGCGCGACGCTGAGCATGCACACCGTGAACACCGCCAGGGCCGCGAGCACCCCGGCGGGCCAGGCCAGGTCGAGGCTGACCGGGGTGATGAGCAGCGTGATCGCGGCGCCGGGCACGACCACGGAGACGGCCCGGGTCGGACCGCCGCCGAACCCGACCGCGGCGATCGCGGCGGCGACGGTGAGCAGCAGCGCGGTCAGGGCGGCGGCGACGTCGACGGAGCTGGGTGCGGGCGGAGGCGGGCCCTGCCAGATGGCACCGAGGCTCTCGTATGGCCGGATCAGTGCCGCCTGCAGCGCCGGGGCCAGCGACACCAGCGCGATCACGGCGGGCGCGACCGACGCGGCGACGGCCATGGCGCCCGGGTACGACGGCCAGTTGCGGGTTCGCTCGATCAGCTGTGCACTGCCGTCGAAGCTGATCCGCCAGCGCTGCGGTCCGGTGAACTCCCCGCGCCGCCGCCACTGACGCGGGGGCGCGGGCGCCAGCCCGAGCTGGGCGCGGGTGGTGGTGCGCAGCAGTTCGGCGAGCACCACCAGCAGCACCGCGGCCGCCGCGTACACCCCGGCGGGGTGGCCGGTGGGCAGCGCGAGCAGCGCCACCATCGTGCTCGACACGGCCACGCCCACGGTGCACCACCCGAGGTACGGCGCGACGTGCCTGCGGGCGGCCGCGAACGCCGCCAGCGCGATGCTGACCCCGCCGAGCGCGGCGGTCAGGATGATGTCGGACGCGTTGCCCGCGGTCGCCGCGAGCGCGGCCAGGGCCGCCGGGGCCGCCAACAGCACCCCGGCCGTGCCGGTGCCGCCCATGACCTCGACGTGGCCGGGCGGCTGCGTGCCGTCGGCGGTGGCCTGCCGGGTGACCAGCACCGACATCAGCACCAGGGCGGCCGAGACGAGCGCGACCATGGCCAGGGCGGCGGTGGTGGTCCACGGCCGGACCAGGCTCGCCCCGAGCGCGTGCAGCGACACGGCCACCGCGACAGCGAGCCGGGTGTATCCGGCCCGTGCGTCCTGTGCGATCACCGCGGCGATGGCGTACCCGGTGGCGATGGTCAGGCCGAGCACGATCGGCGCCCACCACGGCCAGCCCAGCGCGGCGGGCGTGCCGACCGTCGCCAGCACCACCGCGACCGCGGCGACGTGGTAGTTGCGGGGCGCGGGCAGCACCACCGCCGCCGCGGCGGCGAGCACGAGCAGCGCCACCGGCCCCTGCCAGCCGAAACCGACGGTGGTGTCGGCCGGGGCGAGTTGGGCCGACCACAGCTCACCCGGCCGGGCCAGCGCCCGGACACCCCCGGCCAGCGCCGGATATCCGGCCACGACGATGAGCACCGCCCCGGCCACGCCGGTGCCCGCGGCCGGGCCGCGGCGCAGCTCCTCCGGCAGCGAACGGACGGCCATCGCCACCACCAGCACGATCGCCGCCGCGACCACCAGCCACGCCTGTGGCACCACCTGGTACGCGATGCGGCCCAGTGCGGCGATCAGTGCGATGGTGACCGCGCCCGAGGCGATGTCGGCGCCGTCGAGCAGCCGGTCGACCCGGCGGCCCGAGTCGATCGAGGGCGCCAGCGCGAGCAGGATCGCGGCGAAGAGCAGCAGCGCCCCCACGGCCGCGTCGAGCGTGCTGGCGCCGGTGGCGACGAAGGCCGCGCCCGCGACCAGCAGCGTGCCGAGTCCGGCTCCGACGGCCAGCGGCGGCCCGATCCGGCGCTGGGACACCAGCCGCGCCGCGACCAGGCCCAGCGTGGCGGCGCAGGCGAGCTGGGCACAGGCCAGCGCGGCGGCCTGACCGGCCAGGGGGAACAGGGTGAGCACCCCGACCCCGATCGCGCCGGGGGCGCTGAACGCGGCGATACCGGCGGCGGTGTCGCCGAGCACGGCCGCCTCCGGCGGTGCCACCACCACGCGCGGCCCCATCGCCAGCAGCACGCCCGCCACGGTGAGCGCGGCCAGCACCGCCGCGGTCGCGGCCTGCTCGGCCAGGGCCACGCTGAGCGCGGCCGCGGCCAGGGTCACCGTCGCCAGCACGTAGGCCCGCGCCGAGCGTTGGGTGCTCGCCCCCCAGGGCTCGGCGTCGGGGGTGTCCGGGCCGGTCGTGGTGCGGATCAGCACCACCGCTCCGGCGCCGATGCCGACCGCGAGCACCGCGACGGCCGCCGCGACCAGCAACCACTGGCCGGCGGCCCAGCTCAGCCCGAACGAGGCGGGGGCGGACAGCGCCGCCAGCGCCGCCGCGGCCACCGCCGCCTCCCGTCGGTACGCCGGGGGCAGGGCCAGCGCCGCGGCGATCGCCAGCAGGGCCGCCGTGGCGGCCAGCGACCAGCCCGGCGATCCGGCGCGGCGGACCACCTCGGCGGTGAACGCCGCGGTGTCGGCGTGCCAGACCGGGCGCGCCGCGACGGGCAGGGCCAGCGCGGCGCGCAGCGCCGCACCCACGGTGAACAGGGCGAGCACGCCCAGCGCCACGGTGGCGGCCAGCTGCGGCCCGCGCCGGATCGCGGCGGGCACCGCGCGTACGGCCAGACCGGTCAGCGCGACCACGGCCGCGATCACCACCAGGGCCCGGCCGGGCAGCGTCACCACGGCGACCCGGGCCGCCGAGCCGATCACGGCCAGCACCATCGCGGCCGCGGCCACCTCGCTCAGCGGCTGCCGCCGCAGCATCAGCGCGCCGAGCAGCCCGGTCGCGGCGGCCGCCAGCAGTGCCAGCCCGGCCAGCAGCACCGACGGCACGGTGTTGGCGGTGAGCAGGGCGGCGACGCCGTAGACCAGCGCCCCGCCGACGGCCAGCCCGTGCAGCACCCAGATCAGCTCGCGCAGCCAGTACGCCGACCAGCCGATCGGGTTGCGCTCGGGCACCTTGGACAGCTCCACCGCGCGGGCCAGCACGGCGTTCTGCGCGGCGACACCCGTGAGCACCACGGCCCACCCCGCCGGACCCTTGACCATGCCGTACGCCAGCAGCGGCAGCACCGGCTGCGCGGCCAGCACCACCACGTACCGGGGCGTGGTGAGCCGGGTCAGGCGGTGGTATCCGAGGGCGACCGCGGCGGTCACCGCGAACACCAGCCCGGCCACCAGCGGCCCGGCCTCGCCCCGATTGACGACCTGCACCAGCAGGTAACCGTCGATCGGCAGCAGCGCCAGGCCGACCGCGGCCAGCGACTCGGCGGTGGAGGTCAACCGGGCCCGTACCAGCTGCGGAGCGACGCCCAGCAGCGCCAGCGTGGCCAGGGCGAGCACCCCGAGGCGCAGTTGCGGGGCCACGTTGCTCAGCGCGACCACCGCGAACACCACGGCGGCGATGGCCAGCAGCAGCGAGCCGAGCACCAGCATCACGTTCTGGACCTCGCGTGGCGAGGCCTCCGGCGGCGGCCCCGACGGCTGGCTCAGCGGCGCGACCCGGGGCCGGGTCGGCGGTCCACCGGGTCCCTGCCCGGCCGCGCCCACGGGCTGCCTGGGCACCGTCGGCGCGCCCGGGTCACCGGCCTGGGCAGCCTGGCCCGCGCCGAACGGGACGGTCGCCGGTTCGGCGGCGGCGGGGCCGGGCTCGGTCGCGGCGGTGGGCGCCTTGACCCCGGGCGGCCGGGGAATCCAACGACGCTGCTTCGGCGCGCCCTTCTTCTGCCGCTCCGCCTCCTCGTGCATGAGGATGTCGCGCTGGTAGATGGCCGCCTGCAGCTTGCCGGAGAGCTTCTTGCGTTCGCCGGACAACCGGACGTCCTCGGCGTTCATGTCGGCGATGGCCTTGGTCAGCCGCGCCACCTCGTCGCCCAGCACTGCGGGGGTGTTGCCGCAGTGCGGGCAGCGCTGCGCGGGATCGCGCAGGCGGCCGCACATCGAGCATTCGCTGTCCGCAGCCATGGCAACCTCCGACTAGCCCCCCGTCACCATCCAGCGACGACGAGTATGGATCGCTACCCCCGCAGCATGCCGAATCCCCCCACCCCTTGAAAACCCCCATTCCCCCCACCGCCACCTCCGCACCCCACCGGTGACGATTCGGTTGATCATGAACTTATGGGTGTGTTCGACGGTGTGTCACCACCCTGGGACCGTGATCGACAAACGGAGGCGTCGGGAGCGGGGTGGGGACCGGCTGGGCGGGGATGCGCCGAGGCCCGCCCCGCGTGGTTGCGGGACGGGCCTCGGCTGGTGAAGCAGGTGCGGGTCAGACCGTGGGACGGCCCAGGGCGCGCAGGGTCCAGCCCGCCGACTTCCACGCGTTGGCGTCGAGGCAGTTGCGGCCGTCGATGATGAGCTTGTGCGCGGCCACCTCGCCCAGCACCACCGGGTCGGCGTTGCGGAACTCGGCCCACTCGGTCAGCACGCAGACCAGGTCGGCCTCGGTGACGGCGTCGACCAGCGACTTCTGGTACGCCACGTCGGGCAGGGCGCGCTTGGCGTTCTCCATACCCTGCGGGTCGTAGACGCGGACGTCGGCGCCCGCGCGGGCCAGCATGCCGGCGACGGCGAGCGCGGGCGCGTCCCGTACGTCGTCGGAGTTGGGCTTGAAGGTGGCGCCGAGCACGGCGATCCGGGCCCCGGACAGGTCCGGACCGGCCGGGCCGAAGCGACGGTTGAGCAGGCCCGCGGCCAGGTTCAGCACGCGCTGGCGGCGGCGCAGGTTGATCAGGTCGACCTCGTGCAGGAAGCGCAGCGCCTCACCGGCGCCCAGCTCCTGGGCGCGGGCCTGGAACGCGCGGATGTCCTTGGGCAGGCAGCCGCCGCCGAAGCCGACGCCCGACTGCAGGAAGCGGTTGCCGATCCGCGGGTCGTAGCCCAGCGCGCGGGCGAGCTGGGTGATGTCGCCGCCCGCGACCTCGCAGACCTCGGCCATGGCGTTGATGAAGGAGATCTTGGTGGCCAGGAACGAGTTCGCGGCGACCTTGACCAGCTCGGCGGTGGCGAAGTCGGTGGCGACCACCGGCACCTCGCGGTCCTCGACCGAGGCCAGGTCGAAGACGCCCTTGTGCGCGGCGTGCAGCAGCGAGTTGGCCCAGTCGGTCTTGGTGGCCACCACGATGCGGTTCGGGCGCATGACGTCGTCGACGGCGAAGCCCTCCTGCAGGAACTCGGGGCTCCACGCGACCTCGACGCCCAGCTCCGGCTGGGCGTGCTTGGCGACCAGGGTCTCCACCCACTCGGCGGTGCCGACGGGCACGGTGGACTTGCCCACGATGAGGGCCTTGCGGGTGAGGTGCTGGGCGAGGTTGCTCACCGACGCCTCGACATACTGCAGGTCGGCGCCGAGGCCGTTGGCCCGCTGCGGGGTGCCCACGCAGATGAAGTGGACGTCGCCGAAGTCGGCGGTCTCCTGGTACGACGTGGAGAAGCGCAGCCGACCGGCGGCCAGGTTGCGGCGCAGCATCTCGTCGAGTCCGGGCTCGTGGAACGGCACCTCGCCCCGGCTCAGCTTCTCGATCTTGTCCACGTCGACGTCGAAGCCGATGACCTCGTAACCGAGCTCCGCGTAGCAGATGGCGTAGGTGGCGCCCAGGTAGCCGGTGCCGAGGAACGTCAGGCGCGGCCGGGGGGCACCGGACGGTGGGGTGACGGGGGCCGGGCTCGCGTACGGGAGAGTCACGCGTTTTCTCCTAGATTCTGCAGTGGCGCCGCATTCAGCTGAGGAGCGCCGTAAGGGGCCTTTGGTTGAGCAGGTGCAGAGCCTACGCCCTGTACTGACGCCAAGGAAAGTTTACCGGAGCCGCTGGACAGCACATTCTTATCGAGCGTTAAGCTACCCGCCGGTACGGCTTTTCATGCGTGGGAGGAAGCGGAGATGTTCGACCTCTACCAGCTCTCGGACGAGCACCTTGCGATCCGCGAGGCGGTTCGTGAGGTGTGCGACGCCAAGGTCGCCCCGAACGCCGCCGAAGCGGACGAGAACAGCGAGTTCCCGCAGGCCAGCTTTGACGCGCTGCGCGCCTCGGACTTCCACGCCCCGC
Source organism: Catellatospora tritici (assembly GCF_019083965.1). GTDB lineage: Bacteria > Actinomycetota > Actinomycetes > Mycobacteriales > Micromonosporaceae > Catellatospora > Catellatospora tritici. The sequence goes on along the minus strand of NZ_JAHRCY010000002.1, from coordinate 365,924 downwards.
ACATCCCCGAGGAGTACGGCGGCGCCGGTGCCGACGCGCTCGCGACCGCGATCGTGATCGAGGAGGTCGCCCGCGCCTGCGCGTCGAGCTCGCTCATCCCCGCCGTGAACAAGCTCGGCACCATGCCCCTACTGCTGTCGGGCTCCGCCGACCTCAAGCGCCGCTACCTGCCCCGGGTCGCCTCCGGTGAGGGCATGTTCTCGTACTGCCTGAGCGAGCCCGAGGCCGGCAGCGACGCCGCCGCCATGACCACTCGGGCGATCTATGACAATGGTCACTATGTGCTCAACGGCGTCAAGCGGTGGATCACCAACGCGGGTGTGAGCGACTTCTACACCGTGTTCGCCGTCACCGAGCCGGGCATCGGCGCCAAGGGCATCTCCGCGTTCGTCGTGGAGAAGAGCGACCCCGGCGTCAGCTTCGGCGCCCCCGAGAAGAAGCTCGGCATCAAGGGCTCGCCGACCCGCGAGGTCTACCTCGACCAGGTACGCATCCCCGCCGACCGCATGATCGGCGAACCGGGCACCGGCTTCGCCAGCGCCATGCGCACCCTGGACCACACCCGGGTCACCATCGCCGCCCAGGCCGTCGGCATCGCCCAGGGCGCCCTGGACGCGGCGCTGGCGTACGTCAAGGAGCGCAAGCAGTTCGGCAAGCCGATCGCCGACTTCCAGGGCGTGCAGTTCATGCTCGCCGACATGGGCATGCGGCTGACCGCCGCCCGCGAGCTGACCTACGCGGCGGCGGCCCGGTCCGAGCGCGGCGACGCCGACCTGACCTACTTCGGGGCGGCGGCCAAGTGCTTCGCCTCCGACGTGGCCATGGCGATCACCACCGACGCGGTGCAGCTGCTCGGCGGGTACGGGTACACCAAGGACTTCCCGCTGGAGCGCATGATGCGCGACGCCAAGATCACCCAGATCTACGAGGGCACCAACCAGGTCCAGCGCATCGTCATGGCGAGGCAGCTGCTGAAGGGCGTCATCTAGTCGTTCTTGCAGGTGGGAGCACGATCCGCCAACTGGGCATGAGCGCGTGCGAGCCGCCGGGCGGTCCGGGTGTCCGTGCCCGCTGCCCGGCGGCTTCGCACTCGGGGCCGGGGTCAGGAGACGACCTGCTGGGCGATGCGTCGGCAGGTCTCGACGGTCTCCTCCACCCAGCTCGCCGGTCGGCGGTGGTCGTATGACGCCATCGTCTCCAAACGCCAGTAGTCCTCGAAGCTGAGCAGGTCCTGCTGCACGGCCCGGAAGCGGCGCGGCCGCCATTTCGAGCTGTGCCCGAACTCTCCCCGGCTGGCCAGAAGCGCGTCGACGACATGCTCGAACGCCAGCCGCGCCGACAGCACGGCGCACTCCTCATCGCCGGCGCGGAGCTGGCCGACGGCGTCTTCGATGAACAGGTCGGTCAGGTTCAGCCGCTCGGCCACCAGCGCCGTTCTCAGCGCGGACTGCTTGAGCGCCTCCTGCCTGGAGGCGAGCCAGTCGGGCTGCAGCAGCGGCTGCGCATAGGCAAGCCGCTCCAGGACGTCGATCTCGTGCCGGCTCAAGCCGAGATGGCTCAGCTCGCCGCTGTCGTACCTATCCCACGAGACCTCGGCGAGCAGCGCATCGATCTGCACGACCTGCCAGTGCTCGACATCCCACCGGCATCCGTCGACGTAGAAGGCGTTCACCGGGATGCTGCCGGACAGACCTCGCAGCGGCACGACCGCGGCCGAGTCGCCAGACCAGGGGCTGTCGCTCACCACATAGACATCCAGATCGCTCTGCGGATTGCCCCACCCGCGCACGAGCGAACCCGACAGGTATACGCACCGCACATCCGAGGGCAGCAGCTCACGATGCTGCAACTCCCGCAGGCACCTGTCCCTATCCAATGGCATCGATTTGCTCCACGGCCGGCGACGACGCTTGCGGCCATCACCCTATCCACTCCGACAGACCCCGTACACGCTGGCAGCCGGTCCGGGAGGGGCACGCCTGCCCGCTCCCGGACCGGCACTGCTCATGAGCGCGCTGTCTCCGGTGCCGTCGTCGCGGCGAGAGCGGCCGGGGCGGGCTCCGGGGATGCCTGTCGGGCTTCCAGCCGGGGGTCGTTGCGGGTCAGGCGGCGGAGTACCGGCACGGTGACCGCCGTCGTGATGATCGCCATGAGCACGAGGACGGCGTACAGCTGCGGGGTGATGACGCCGATCTGCAGGCCGATTCCCAGCACCACCAGCTCGGTCAGCCCCCGGCAGTTCATGAGCGTGCCCACCGCCGACGCCCAGCGCCAGTCGGACCCGGTCAGCCTGGTCGCTCCCGCGGCGCCGATCCACTTTCCGCAGACGGCCCCGGCCAGGATCAGCAGGCCCCAGCCCCACAACTCGAACGACAGGTGCCCGAGGTCGGTCTTCAGTCCCGTGCTCACGAAGAACAGGGGCAGCAGCGCGGGGACGAACACCGCGCGCATGCGGGCGGCGCTGCGCTCCACCGCCGCGACTCCCCGCGGGATGGCCGCGCCGAACAGGAAGGCGCCGAACGCGGGATGCACGCCGATTCGATCGGTGGTGTACGCGCTCAGGAACAGACCCGCGCAGAGGATCACGAGGACCAGGTCGTCGGAGCTACGCCCGGCGCGGGTCAGCAGCGCTCGCAACGCCGGACGCAGCAGCAGCAACATGGCGACCAGGACGACGACGAGCGCGACGGCGCCGAGGGCGGACAGCGGGCTGCCCGCGGTGCAGAGCGCGACGACGGCGATGAGCGCGCACCAGGCGATGGCGTCGTCGACAGCGGCGCAGGCCATGACGAACGTGCCGAGGTAGCTGCCGTCCAGCCCCCGGTCGGTGAGGATGCGGGCGAGGACCGGGAACGCGGTGATGCTCAGCGATACGGCGATGAACAGGACGAACGCCAGTCGCCCGACGCCCGGAGGGGCCAGCCGCGGATACATCGCCAGGCCGAGCGCGGCGCCGACCGCCGCGGGCAGCAGGATGCTGGCGAGGCTGACGGCGACGACCGCGTTCTTGGCCGCCCGCAGGGAGCGGACGTCGAGTTCGAGTCCCATCAGGAAGAGGAACGCCAGCAGCGCGAGGTTGCCGAGCGCGGAGATGAAGGGAAGGACGCTGTCGGGCAGGAGCTGCTCTCGGAGTCCGGGGGCGAGCCATCCCAGCACCGACGGACCGAGCATCACCCCGGCGAGCATCTCACCGACGACGGGCGGCTGCCCTATCCGGCGGACGGCCCAGCCGCCCGCCTGGCAGGCCAGCATCACCATCGGTACGGCCAGCAGTAACGACGTAAGCGCATCAGCTTTCAGCACGGTTCCTCCAGGAGTCGCCGGCGCGGTCGACCGTCAGAGACGCCACGCCACGGCAGGTCAGCTCGGTCGTGGGGGTTCGGATCCGGCGGCGGTGTCGCGCCGGAACGCGCGTGCCAGGACGTCGCGCCGCTCGGCCTGGTACCGCTCGGGTGAGGCGAGGGCGGTGGACGCCAGTTCCGGCGGCGAGACGTAGGCGAGGGGCCGGGCCGGATCGACGGCCGGAAGATTCGACCGTACGAATCGGGCGGCGCCCTGGTTCTCCGGCTCCTCCTGGACCCAGCACACCTCGGCCTCCGCCGGGTAGGCGTCGAGCGCCGCTCGGAGCTCGTCACCGGGGAACGGGTACAGCTGCTCGAGCCGCACGATCGCGATGTCGTCCCGTCGCGCGGCCGCGCGCTCGCCGGCGAGGTCCCAGTACAGCTTGCCGCTGCACAGCAGCACCCGGCTGACGGTGCGGGCGTCGACGGTGGTGTCGGCAAGCACCGGCGACCACCCGCCCTGGGTGAACTCCGCCGCGGTCGACGCCGCCGCCCGCAGCCGCAGCATGGACTTGGGGGTGAACACCACCAGCGGACGCGTACCGGCGAGCCCCTGGCGGCGCAGCAGGTGGAAGTAGGACGAGGGGAGCGAGGGCATGGCGACCGTCAGGTTCTGCTCGGCGCACAGCTGCAGGAACCGTTCCACCCGGGCCGACGAGTGGTTGGGCCCCTGGCCCTCCTGCCCGTGCGGAAGCAGCAGCGTCAGCGCCGACCGCTGGCCCCACTTGCGCTGCCCGGCGGCGAGATACTCGTCGATGATCACCTGGGCGCCGTTGGCGAAGTCGCCGAACTGCGCCTCCCAGATCACGAGGGCCTGCGGCCGGGCGGCGGAGTAGCCGTACTCGAAGCCGAGCGCGGCGAACTCGGAGAGCATCGAGTCGTACACGGCGTAGCGAGCCTGGCCGGAGGCCAGGTGCGCCAGCGGTGTGTGCTCGGCGCCGGTGGTCTGGTCGACGACGACGTGATGGCGCTGGGAGAAGGTGCCCCGCCGGCAGTCCTGGCCGGACAGGCGCACCGCAACGCCCTGCGCCAACAGCGATCCGATCGCGAGCGTCTCGGCGGCGGCCCAGTCGATGGTGTCCTCGGCCAGCGCGGCGGCGCGTCGCTGGAGCTGTCCGAGGATCTTGGGGTGGGCCTGGAACCCGGTCGGCAGGTCGCCCTGCGCGGTGAGCACCCGGGCCAGCTCCGTCCGGGCGACGGCGGTGGCGGGGGCGGGGGCCGAGGTCGGCGCCACCGGCGTCGCCGGTGCGGGCGCCGCGGCGGTTCGGGCCGCCGCCCGGGTGCCCGCCAGCAGTCGGTTGTGGCGCAGGCGCAGCTCCTGCGACTGCTCCGGCGTGGTGACTCCCGCCTCGACGAGCAGCCGGGTGTACCCGTCGAGCGCGGCGGGCTTCGCGGCGATCGCGCGGTAGAGGCCCGGCAGCGTCGTCGACGGATCCTCCAGCTCGTTGTGGCCGTGGCGGCGGTAGCACAGCAGGTGGATGAAGACGTCCTGCCCGAACTCCTGCCGGTATGCGAACGCCACGTCCACGGCGTGCGCGCACGCGTCGGGATCGTCGCCGTTCACGTGCAGGACGGGCGCGTCGATGACGCGGGCAAGGTTGGTCGGATAGTGCCCCGACCTGCCGTCGGTGGCCGTGGTGGTGAACCCGACCTGATTGTCGATCACGATGTGGATGGTCCCGGCGGTGCTGAAACCGCGCAGCCGGGACATGTTGAGCGTCTCCGCCGCCACGCCCTGGCCGGTGACAGCCGCATCACCGTGGACCTGTACGGCCAGCACCGCCGCCGCCCTGTCCGCCAGGTCCTGCCGCGCGCGGGCGAAGCCCTGCAGGACCGGTCCCACCGCCTCCAGGTGCGAGGCGTTCGGCAGCAGGCGCATCCGCATCGGTGCGCCGGACGTCGTGGTGCGGGTCGTGCCGGCGCCGAAGTTGTACTTCACATCCCCGGAACCGTCACCGGCGAGCGGATTGACGGCGCCCTCGAACTCGGCGAAGAGCTCGGCCGGCGGCTTGTCCATGACGTTGACCAGGACGTTGAGCCTGCCTCGGTGCGACATGGCGATGACGGTCTCCGCCAGGTCGGCTCCGGCGGCCCGCTCACAGATCCGGTCCAGCAGGATCACCAGAGCCTCCCCTCCCTCGAGGGAGAAGCGCTTCTGCCGGACGTATTTCGTGTTCAGGTAGGACTCCAGGCCCGTGGCCTCGATCAGCCGCTGGAGGATCCTCGCCCGCTGTGCGTCCGGCAGGGCCGTGCGGGGGCGCTCGACGCGCTCCTGGAACCAGCGGCGCCGCTGCGGATCGGGCAGGTGCATGTACTCCCAGCCGATCGTGCCGCAGTAGTACTCGGTGAGGCGGGCGACGAGGTCGCCGACTCCGGCGGCGCCGCCCGTCCCCGCCGTGCCGGTCCGGACCGTGTCGGTTTCGCGCAGGCCGTGGGCGGCGGGGTCGAGTTCGGGATGGCCGATCCCCGGTTTCGACAGCGGATCCGTCGCGGCGGCGAGGTGCCCGTAGGCGCGGTAGGCGTGGATCAGCGCGGCCACGCCTACCGCGTCCGCCTCGGCGGCGGGCGGCACCGACGCGGCCGACGCGGCCGACGCGGGCGGCAAGCAGACGCCGAGCGAGGCTGCGATGTCCTCGTAGAAGGAGTCCCCGCCCTGCAGGAGTTCATCGATCGCGCGCAGCAGCAGCGCCGCGTCGGCGCCCTGCACGATGCGGTGGTCGAAGGTGACGCTGAGCGTGGCGGTGGGGCCGATGCCCAGTCCGGCCAGCGTCGCCGCCGGCGTGTCGCGGAACTCCGGCGGATGGCCGACCGAACCGACCGCCAGGATCAGCCCCTGTCCCGGCAGCAGTCTGGGCACCGAGTGCGACGTCCCGAAGACGCCGGTGTTCGTGAGCGACACCGTCGCACCCGACAGGTCCTCGGGGCCGGCCTCGAGGCGCCGGGCGCGGCCGACGACGTCGTCGTAAGCCTTGCCGAAGTCGGCGAAGCTCATCAGGTCCGCGGCCTTGATGGTGGGGACCAGCAGCGAGCGCGGCCGGCCGGGCCGGTCGACGGTGACGGCGACACCGAGGTTGACGTGCGTGGGCGTCACCATGGACGGCTTGCCCGCGGTCTGCGTGAAGTGCCCGTTGAGGTGCGGCGCCGCGGCGATCGCGCGCAGCAGGGCGTACGCCACGAGCTGGCTGACCGACACCCGGCCGCTGTCGGCGAGAGCCTCGTTGAACGCGCGCCGGTGGTGCACGAGACGGGTGGCGGAGACGACCCGCGAGCTGGTGGCCACGGGCACGGACAGCGAGGCGTCCATGTTGGCGGCGAGGCGGGCGGCCGCGCCGCGCAGGACCGCGACGGTTCGATCGATCATCACCAGTCCGTTGCCTCCACGATCAGCGACGACCACGTGTAGCCGCCGCCGACATTGACGACGATGCCCAGGTCGCCCGGCTGGTGCAGCACCTGGGAGCGCAGGTCCGCGACGTTGGCCACGACGTCGGCGCACGACAGGTGCCCGGTGTCTCGGTGCATGCTGAGCACCGGTGCCGCGGTGATCGATCCGAGAAGCGGGGCGTAGCTCGTCCCGATGGCGGCGGTGCTGATTCGCGGCACGGCGATGCCCCGGATGCGCGGATCGTCGGCCGCGACTCCCGCCTGGGCGAGGCTCTGCTCGACCACCGATCGCAGCGCCGCCTGGGTGACCTCGAGGAAGCGGGCCATGCCGTGGCGCTGGAAGTATTCCTTCTTCGGCCTGCGGAGGTCGATGTCCGCGCCGTGCATCCGTGGCGCCGTCGTGGCGGCCAGCCCCGCCCGGTTGACCTCTTCGAGTTCGGGCCGGGCGGTGCTGGCGAGCGCACGGATCGCGAGAGCGCCGGGGACGGGTCCACGGGCCAGCACGGCTGCCGCGGCTCCGTCACCGTAGACGCAGCCGTACGCCCCCCGCCAGCGGTCGAACCCCGGCTGCGGGAAGCGGTCAGCCGCGCTGACCAGCACGGTGCGGCCGTCGTCGTGCGCCGTGAGCCACGGAATGGCCAGCTCGAACGCTGCCATGGCGGCGTTGCAGCCCTGCGAGAGGGTGATCGGCAGGCATCCGTCCGCGCCGATGCGCTCGGCGACGTAGTGCGGCGCGCACCAGATGTCGTATCCCTGGTGCCACACGTGGCAGTGCAACAGCAGGCCGACGGTGGAGGCTGGGCGGCCGGCCGCGGCCAGGGCCGCCAGCGCTGCGGCGGCGGCCATATCCGGCGGCGTCAGGTCGCCGTCGGCCACGTGCACCGCGTCGACGCCGATCTCCGCGGCCGAGCCGGCATCGATCCGGCCCCGGGCGATCGCGTCCGCGGTGCGCTCCACCGTCTCGGGGAGCCAGACATTGGCACCGCACAGCGCGATGTCGCCGTCGATCGCGGCGCTCGTGATGATCATCGCGCCTCGGCCAGGCGGGCCGCCGTTCCCAGCACGAGACTCTCGCTCGGGCTCACCGGATCGATCCGGGAGACCGCGGCCATGAGGTCGAAGACATCGACGCCGTGCGTCCGGGCACAGCGGATGATGAGCGGAAAGTGGCTGGAGTGGGTCTGGGTGAGGCCCCCCATCACCTGGAAGGCGCGGTCGTCGGGCAGCCGGGTCAGGGGACGCACCACCCGTTCGCTGAGCTGCGACAGAGCCAGGCAGTCGTATCCGTCGCCGCGGCCCAGGCGGCGCAGGATCGCGGCGAAGCGCTCGGTCGCGGTGTTGCCGGCCGCCCGCCCCAGCCCGTCCAGCGTGGCGTCGACGAACACGGCACCGCTCTGGACGGCCGCCAGCGCGTTCGCGTTCGCCAGCCCCAGGTTGTCGTGCCCGTGGAAGCCCAGCGGGAGATCCGACGCCGCGCCGACCGCGGTGAACAGCTCGGCGACCTCGTGGGGCAGGAATCCGCCGACGGAATCCACCAGGTAGACGGCGTCGGCGCCGTAGTCCTCGCACTGCCGCACCGCGGCCACGACACCGGCGGTGTCCAGGACGTTCGTCTTCATCAGGTTGGCGAACGTCTCGAGCCCCAGGTCCCTGGCCGCCGCGAGGAACTCCGCCGCCGGGCTGACCTCGGTGATGTCGACACCCACCCGTACGAACCGCATGCCGGCCGCGGCGGCCTCACGCAGGCGGTCGAGGCTGGCGATCCCGGGGATGCAGAACATGCCCCAGGCGCTGTCGCGCAGGCAGGAGCCGGCGATTTTGAAGCACTGCTCCTCGGGGACGCGCATCGGGTCTTTGACATCGCCCGCGCCCAGCCCGAGTCCGTGACCGAGTTCGACATACATGACACCCGCTGCTTCGAGCCCGGTCAGGATGTCACCGATCGCCTGCTCCGTGAACTGGAAGCCCACCGCGTAGCTCCCGTCGCGGAGCGTGCAGTCGAGCAGGCGGATAGGCGCCGGATAGGTGTCCTCGGTGTTCGTGACGAATGAATCTGTCATCGCACATCCCGTGTTTGATTGCAGGCGACATGTCCTGATCGCACAGTGGCGGTAAGCGGACGTAATGCTCAGTCGGACGATTCTATGGACCCCATCCCCTGGCAGAGCGGCACTTGGACCGGCAGATGGGCGGCGGAATGAGCTCCGCAAACTGCCTCCGGCATGAGCTGACCAGGCACTTGTCCGCGCGATCACTCACTTCGACACTTGCTGGCGACGGTTACAGCCGACAAGACGGGGGCGTGTGCCATGGCCGGCGCTTTTACCAGTGAGCATCTGAAGTCCTATACGGACAACGGTTTCTGCGTCGTGGAGGGACTCGTCGACGACAGTCTGATCCGGCGCGCCCGCGACGTCGTCGACCGGCTGCTCGCCTCCGACACCAAGGACGTGGGTGAGCGCGAACCGGCCGATCCCTCGATGGTCCGGCGGATCTGGGCGCCCACCAGCCGCGACGAGGTGTTCACACAGATCGTGGAGAGCGGACCCCTGCTCGACGGGGTCTGCGAGCTCGTCGGCGCCAACGTGGTCTACCAGTACTCCAAGCTCAACGTCAAAGCGCCGCAGGTCGGCAGCATGGTCGCCTGGCACCAGGACTTCGCGTACTACCCGCACACCAACACCGATCTCGTGGCGGTCCTCATCTACCTCGACGACGCCACCCGGGAGAACGCCTGTCTCAAGGTGGCGTCGGGCTCGCATCGCCTTGGCCTGCTCGACCACGACGTGGACGGCGCCTTCGGCGGGAAGATCAGCTCGCTGGAGCAGGTGGGTGTCGATCCCGCGAGCGTGGTCGACTGCGAGGCGCCCGCGGGCGCCGCCATCTTCCTGCACCCGCTGGTCGTGCACGCGTCGGAGAAGAACACCTCCGACCGGTACCGACGCGCCTTCATTCCCGCCTACCGCAGCGCCGACGCGCTGCCGATCTACTACGGGCCGCACGCGGCGCACAACGAGCCGAACGCGCGGCTGCTGCGCGGCCGCAGCGCCACGACGGTGCGTTGCGAGTCGGCGCACTGGCGGCTGCCCATCGCCGCGGCGGAGTTCAACTCGCTGTACCAGATCCAGGAGGGGTCGCACTTGACGGCGTCGGGCCGCAAGTCGACGACCGGCTACTTCTCCCATGAGGTCCCGGCCACCGACGGATCGGCGCAGGCAGCCCAGTGACACCGTACGACGAGGTGGTGGTGGGGTTCTGCGGGGCCAGGGACGGCACGGCGGCGCTGACGTGGGGGCAGCGCGACATCCATCGCGGACTGCTGCGGTATTCACCGCACGGTGCCTTCGCCAACCTCCGTGCCGTGGTGGATGTGCCCGCTGGCGCCACCATGGCGGACCTCACCGACGCGCTGCGCTGCCTGGTCGAGGAGCACGAGGCACTGCGGACGACCTATCCCGTCGATGAGACCGGTCGGCCGTGCCAGCTCCTGCACCGGCAGGGTGAGATCACCGTTCGGGTGGTCGAGCTCGCGCCCGGGGCGCCGGTGGCCACCGGGCTTCCCGGCTTCGGGCACGAGTTCGACTACGCCCGCGAGCTGCCCGTGCGGGTCGTGGTGGTGACGGAGGCGCACCGGCCGAAACAGGTGCTCCTGGAGATCTCCCACCTGTCCGTGGACTCGGCGGGCTGCCGGGTGGTGCGGGCCGCGCTGCACGGGAAGCTGACCGGGGCGGAGCGGCCGGTGGCCCGGCGCTACCAACCGCTCGACCGCGCGGCCGACGAAGCCACGCCGGAGGCGGTGGCGACGGGGCGCCGGGCGGTCGCCTATCTCGCCGGGCTGCTGGATGCCTTCCCCTCGCCGATGTTCACCCCCGGCGCGTACAGCCCGGCCCCGCGGCCGAAGGTGAAGCTCACGTCGCCGCCCCTCGGCGAAGCGGTGATCGCGCTGGCGGAGCGGCACCGGGTGACCGACACGTCGGTGTACGTCACGCTCATGGGGCTGTTCACCGCCGTGCTCGCGAACCGCCGGCAGTCGCTGTTCAGCATGGTGGCGTCCAACCGCTGGGTGCACGGCGGGCGTTCCTACGCGGGCACTCTCAACCAGTACGGCCTCATCGGTCTGCCGGTGGCCGGCATCGGCCTGGCCGACCTGCTCAGACGGGCGCAGGTGGCGAGCCTCGAAAGCATGGCCAACGCCGCCTACGACGTGGAGGAGCTCGCCGCCGCCGGCGGGCTGACCGCGCTCGACCACGTCGACTGCGTGCTGAACTGCAATCAGGTCCCCGCCGGCGGACCGGTGCGGACCGGCGCCGCCGGGGTCAGGACGTTGACGGAGCTGGAGCCGATCCGGCTGGTGCCGCGTGGCATCACCCGGACCATTCAGCTCTCCGTCGGCGGCACCGCCGCGGCTCCCGAGCTGTCGCTCAGTGTGGACCCGGCGGTCTTTCCCGACCTCACGGCGGCCGCCATGCTCTGCGCGATCGAAGCGGCCGCCGCACGACTGGCGGATCCGGCGGCGGTGGCCGCCGACCCGGACGCATTGGTGGCCGAGGTGCTCTCGGCCGCCTCGCCCGTGACCGTCGGCGCCGGCGAAACCATCTACGGGGGTATATCGAAATGACCGAGCTTCCCGCCGCCCTGGCCCACTTCGCGACAGATATCGCGAAGCTGGTCGAGCCGCTGCCGCCGACGGTGTCCTGCGTGGCCACCGGATCGCTGGTGGAGGGGCTCGGCAACGCGGACTCCGACGTCGATCTCTACATGATCAGCGATGATCAAGCGCCGGGCCAGAGCTCTTCGTTCGGGCTGAGGCAGTCGGGCTACGTCGACTGCGAATACTTCAAGCAGGCGGCCATTCAGCATCTCGGCGAGCGAGTCAACGGCTGCACCTGGGCCGATATCGAGACCGAGCGCGTCAGCCTCAAGGACGTCGACCGCTACTACCGCATCGCGATCAGCCACCGCATCGTGGTGACCGCGGCCACCGAGCAGACGCTCCACGCCTTCACGAAGCAGGCGGCCGCCCGCGCCCTGTCCATGCTCGGCACGTTTCGGGCGTTCGAACACGCAGCTCGCGCCGCCTACCTTCACGCGGTCGGCCGTCGGTGCGAGGCCGACCTGCTGGCACGGGAGGGCAGCGCGTGGTACGCCACCGCCCGCCTGGCCGAGGACGGCGAGGGCTACGCCTCACTCAAGTGGGTCGGCGAGAAGGCCGCCCGCCGTTACGGGCGGGACTCGGCCCGGTTCGACCAGCTCATCAGCCCGTCGGTGCGTCCGAGCGGCGATCTCGGCGCGCGCGTGGCGCTGCTCGGCACGACGGCCACGGCTCCGCCGGAGCTGGCGACCTTGATCGAGAGCAGATCATGCGGGCTGGCCGCAGGGGTCCACGTGCTGCACGCCGGGGACGACTCCTTCCTCCTCAACGCGGGCCGCTCGATCGCGCAGATCGACAACGCGACGGCCGCGGTCCTGCGCGCGGTCGAGGCGGGCGGCACGTGGCGCGCTGCCACCGACACCGTCGCGGCCACGCTCGAGCTGTCCGGGACGCAGCTCAGGACGGCGCTCTGGGCCGAACTCCAGCCCGCCCGCGCGCAGGGACTGCTCGTGTGAGCAACCGTGGGGCTCATCTCGACTTCGATCATCATCGAACTGATTCAGGAAGTGGGTACGACAGCATGGCAACGGACCGACTGGCGATATGCCTTGCCGCCGTGGACGAGGTCTTCGGGGGCACCGTCAACGCCGACCAGCCGTTCTTCGACCTCGGCGGCAACTCGCTGCACGCGATCCAGCTGACGGTGCACGTCAAGGACCGGGCCGGCCTCGACATCAACACGTTCGACCTGGTCCAGGCGGAGAGCGTGGAGAAGTTCTTCCGCTACTGCCTCGACAGCGAGTGACCGTGCGCACCTTCGACCATCCGGCCTTGGCGGTCTTCGAGGACCTGTCCCAGGTGTATCGGGCCAGAGGCTACCGACTGGCGCTCACCGGGGGTGCGACCCGGGACTTCCTCCTCGGTAAGAAGCCACGCGACTTCGACCTGACCAGTGATGCCGATCCCGACGCCACCGCGCAGATCCTCACGGAATGGGCGGGCAACGCGACCAAGAGCCTCAACAAGTTCGGCGTCGTGACGGCGACCGTGGAGCGGCTGAAGGTCCAGGTGCTGACGTTCCACACCCCTCGGGACTGGTATCCGGCGCTGGACCCGGCGCTGCTGCACGACGATCCCTTGCTGAACCAGCTGCTTTGCGCCGACGTGACCATCAACAGCGGGACCATCACGTTTCCGGGCGGGCAGTGGATCGACCCGTTCGGGGCGGCGGCCGACATCCAGGCGAAACTCCTGCGGCCGCCGATCGACCCGTACGTGACGATCTCCTGCAACCCGCACACCATGATCCGGTACGCGCGCTTCGCCGCCGAACTCGGCTTCGAGGTGGCCCCCGAGGTGCTCGCCGCGATGACCGAGCTCGCCGACACGATCAAGGACGAGGTCAACTGGGGCGTGATCGTCTCGCTGACCAAGATCTTGACCTCGGACAACCCGGGTGCGGGCATCGCGGTGCTGCAGCGAACGAACGTGATCGAGTACTTGCCCGAGAGCTGGCAGCAGAAGTTGATGACGATATACCGGGGTGCGTCGTGAACACTCAAGTCGAGCCGCTTCTGCCCTGGCTGCAGCGAGAGCGCCGAACCAACGTGATCCAGGAGATCCTGTGGATCCAGCACTTCGACGTCGACGGTGCGGTCGTCGCCGGTCAGCCTGAGCTGGCCTGGCGCGCCCGCGCGGCGATCATCGTTTTCGCGGCGGAGCTCCGGCTGCGCCGCTGGGGCGTGTACCCGCCGAGTTCCGGCGACCACACCGCGACCGCGCCGTCGGTGCTTCGGCACCTCGAGGTGCTCGACCCCGACCTCGCCCGTGACACGTGGGACCTGCTGCTGCGCGGCGCACCCGAGACCGAGACCGAACTCGCCTCGGAGATCGCCGACACCAGGAGGTTCCTCGGCGAGCGACTCGGCGTGCCGGAGGGGGTGTCCAAAGTCGAGGCGATCCGTTCCTGGGCCAACGGGCTCCGGCGGCTGCGGGCTGCCAGCAAGGGGCTCGGCATCGGTGAATCCGACGGCTGGTATCTCCTGCAACGGGTCGGCCGCGAACAGCAGACCGACTGGTACGAGGAGGTGATGAGCATCGTCGCGGCCGAGGACGATCGCTGATCGTACGTGGCCGCGTGTCCCGCCGGCGAGACACGGTCATCCGAACCTGGCGCGCGGTTGTCGCACGTCCCAGACTCTTCCACGAGTACTGGGCCGTGCGAACGAGGTCACATGGACACGGGGGGAACGCATGCCGAGTGACACCGCTGAACTCCATCACCGTTCGACCACTTTTGCCTCGCGTCTGCGGCATTCCCGGCTTCGGGCCGGGTTGTCGCAGCAGCAGCTGGCCGACCTGAGCACGCTGAGCGTGCGTGCCATTCGCGACATCGAGAACGGCCGGGTCCGGCGCCCCAGGCAGGACACATGCGAGCTGCTCCTGAGGGTGCTCGACATCGGTCGGCCGGACGGCTGCGCCGCCCAGGAGACACCGGTGCGGATACCGGTCCGCGGGCACTGGGCCGACGGCCCGTTCGTGGGCCGTCACGACGAACTCGAAGCGCTGGCGGACCTCTTCGACTCGGAGCACCAGCTCGTCGTCACCGTCACCGGCATCGAGGGGGTCGGCAAGACGCGCCTCTGCGTGGAGTTCGTCCGCAGGATGCAGCAGCGGGAAGAGCTGCTGGTGGTCTGGATGCAGGGCGGGTCTGCGGCGCTGGACGCACGACCGCTCGCCGCGATCGCGCGCGATCTCGTCTCCGCCGGTGAGTCGGGCGTCATGCAGCTGCGCGACGCGATCGCCGGACGCCGGGCGCTGATCGTGTTCGACGGCGAATGGCCGCAGGAACAGCTCATGCCGACGATCGACTCGCTGCTCGCCGTCATTCCCCAGGTGCGGATCCTCATCACCGCCCGCCGGCCGATCGGGTTCGCCGCGGAGTCGCTGCTGCCCCTGGCCGCGCTGCCGGTTCCCGCCGTCGACCGGGACCACGACCCGGCCGTGCTCGAGCAGGTCGCGTCCGTGCAGCTGTTCCTGGCTCACCTCAAGCCGCTCGACCCGGCGTTTCGGCTCGACACCTCGAACGCGGCCGTGGTCGCGCAGATCTGCCACGCCGTCGACGGCATCCCCGCCCTGCTGGCGTCGGCCGCCCGGTCGAGTCTGCTGTACCTGCCGCAGCACGTCGCGGACCTCGTCTCCGTCGACCCGCTGGTGCTGCTGAGTCGCACCGACGGCGCGCGACCGCTGCTGGAGTCGGTGCACGAGGCGGTCGCCCAGTTGCCCGGCCACCGGCGCGAGCTGCTGTCGCTGATGGCTGATCGAGGACTGGCCTGGAGCGTTCCCGAGGCCTCGGCCACGACGGGCACCGACGCCCGCCGGTGCGCCGATGACATCTTCGCCCTGTACATGCTGGGGCTGCTGCGCCGCCGCAGTGACGGCGACCTCGCCCTTTTCGAATGCCTCAACACAGTGAAGGCCGTGATCCGGCGCGATGGCGCTCCAGACGGGAAGGCGGGGACCACATGCGACTGAGTAGCGTCCGACACGACGGCGGTGAGGACGTCGGCATAGCCACCGGCACGGGCATCGTGCTGCTGAGCACCGTCAATCGGTTGACCGGTGCGCGGCTGGGGCCGAGCCTGCTCGACATCATCCGCCACCGCCAGTTGCCCGAGATCGCCCGCGCGGTGGCCGCCCTGACGGAGCTGGGCGACGACCTCGGATACCAGGGCCCCGTGGTGTTCGCACCGCTCCTGCGCGAACCGCCGAAGCTCTGGGGTGCCGGTCTGAACTACGCGCGCCACGCGGCGGACCTCGAGGTCGAGCAGCCCGAGGGGATGCCCGGTTCCTACCTGCGGCCGTCGAGCACGGTCATCGGCGATGGCGACGCGATCATCATCCCGCGGCAGTCCCAGCGCGTCACCGCCGAGGCCGAGCTGGGTGTGGTCATCGGCGTGACCTGCCGAGACGTGCGCCCCGAGGACGCCCGCAGCGTCATCGCCGGCTACACGACGGTGCTGGACATGACGGCCGAGGACGCGATCCGGATCAATCCGCGCTTCATCCCGTGGGCGAAGGCGTTCGACACCTTCTGCTCCATCGGACCCTGGCTGGTCACCCCGGACGAGGTCGAGGACCTGACGGCCACCCGCGTGGCGACCATCGTGAACGGAGAGACCATCGCCGACAACGTGGTCGCCGCGATGATGCGTGATCCATTCTGGCTGGTCAGCCACTTCTCGGCGGGTATGACGCTGGAGGCCGGGACGGTGATCGCCACGGGCACTCCGGGCGCGGGTGTCATCCGCGACGGGGACGTGGTGGAGGCCCACGTCGAGGGAATCGGCCGACTCCGCAACCCCGTCGTCGCGGCTGCCAGTGTGCTGTCGGAGGTGGGCTGACATGTCCCTTCCCGTGACCACGGAGACGGTCCCACGTCCGCGTCTGGATCTGCGCGTGCGCAACGTGCGCGGAACAGTCACCGTCTCGCTCGCGAACATGACCTACGAACTGTCCGAGACGGCCGTGTGGATCTGGAAGCAGATCGACGGCAGAAATACGATCGCCGACATCGCCGCCATGCTCGCCGCGGAGTTCGAGATCGATGTGGAGACGGCAACCGAGGACACGATCGAAGTGGTGCGTGATTTCGGTGAGTCCGATCTCGTCAAACTCTGACGACGTCAGCCGCCGAGCAGAACCCGGCATGGAGCACATCCAGAATCGTCATGCGTCCCACGTGCCGCAGTGCGCGGCCGTAGGTCCCAGGTGCGGAGGTTACCGAGCATGAGCGCCCAGATCGCCGAGATCGCGGCCGAGATCGACCGTCTCGGGCTTCGCCCGGAGACATGCAGCGCGATCTTCATCGGCGGCTCCCTGTCGCGCGGCTGGGGCCATGCGCGCAGCGATGTCGACGCCTACATCGTCAGCACCATCCCGTGGAGCGGCCCAGCCGACGGGCACAACAGGGTCAAGCTCGATCCACCGGTCATTCCGCTGCGGATCTTCGACGTCGGGGGCCGTCGCTGCGAGGTGCGCTTCTGGTTGGACAGCCAGGTCGACCAGCTGTTCGCGAAACTGACCTGGTCGGAGTTCGAGCGCGAACGGCGCCTGGCCGACCTGAGCGCGTTCGAGGCGGCTCTTCTGTCCCGGGTCAAGTACGCGGTGCCGATCGACGGTGAGGACTGGCTGGTCGGCCGGCGCGAGCAGCTCGCCGGGTCGGCGTACCGGTCCATGGTCGTGGCGCAACTGCTGGACATCGTTGACGGCCACGTCGAAGACGCACTGGGGCTGCTCGAGTCCGGGGACCACCGGGCCGCCGCCATCGCCGCGCAGACGGCGTTGGAACGGGTTGTCGAGGCGCTGCTCAGCAGCCGGGGCGACATGACCTCGGTGGCGAAGTGGCGGGTGCGGCGCCTGGAGGAGGCGAATCTGGAGGTGCTGTCGGCCGACCGCTACTGGGAGATCGCCACCTTCCGGACGTACGACCCGGACAAGCCGCAGGTGTGGGTCGAGTCGGTGCTGGAGACCTGCCGCCAGATCATCCTGGAGGTCGAGGGCTGAGGCCCGGCCAGGCCGCATCGTGGGGATCCGCCCGCGCAGACACACCAACGCAGGAAAGGCGGGCGGGCATGCCCCTCGATCGGATGTTGCACCCGGACGGGCACCGGTAGATGGATCTGGGACTGCGCGACCGCGTGGCGATCGTCACCGCGGCGTCGAAGGGCCTGGGCCGGGCGTGTGCGCTCGCTCTCGCGGCCGAGGGCGCCCGCGTCCTGGTCAACGCGCGCAGCGAGGGTGCGCTCGACACGCTGACGGCGAGCATGGCGGACGCCTGCGCGGTGCCGGGGGACATCACGGATCCGGCGGTGCCGCAGCGGCTGGTGGACACCGCCCTGGCCAGGTGGGGGCGCCTGGACATCGTGGTCGGCAATGCCGCGGGGCCTCCGCTGGGTGGGGCCCTCGAGGTCGATGACGATCAGATCATGGCGGCGATGAATGCGAACATGCTCGCCTCGATCCGGCTGGCCCGCGCCGCCGTGCCGCACATGCGCCGGCAGCGATGGGGGCGGATCTGCTTCATCGCCTCGGCCACGGTGCGCCAGCCGGCCCGCGACCTCGCGCTGTCCAACGTCGCACGCGCCGCCCTGTGGTCGTGGACCAAGACGGCGGCGCAGGACCTGGCTGACGACGGGATCACGGTCAACCTCGCCTGTCCGGGCAAACATGCCACCGAGCGCCTCATCGCGCGCGGCGGCGCCGCATCGGGCCGGATAGCCGATCCGGACGACTTCGGCCAGGTCGTGGCGTTCCTCTGTTCCCGGCAGGCGGGGTTCGTCAACGGCGTCGCCATGGGTGTCGACGGAGGGACCGTCGTCGGGTTGCACTGACCGGCGGCAGGGCCGTGCGCGGGTCAGCGCGCGAGTCCGCCGAAGGGGAAGGCGTCCTCCCGCAGCCTCGACGGGGTCGGCCCGCGTTGCCCCTGGTACTTCCCTTCGTATAGCAGGGGCGTACCCGCGGTGGTGAACCAGAAGATCTGGCCGAATCTCATGCCCGGATAGACCCGGGTCCGCTTTTGGGCCACGATCTCCAGGGTGATGTTGCCGAAGAACCCCTGATCGATGAGGCCTGCCGTGATGTGGTTCGTGACGAACTTGCGCCCGATGGAACTGCGTCCGGTGACGAGCGACGCGTAGTGCAGCGAACCGAAGACCTCCATGGTCGCGCCGAGATAGCACTCGCCGGGTTCGAGGATGTAACCCTCCTCCGGGATCTCGATCTCGTCGTACTCGTCCTCGGCCTTGCAGTCGATCACCTCCGAGGTGATGCGCTTGAGCGAGGGCGAGAGCCGGTAGTTGTAGGAATTCGGATTGAGGTGATCCGGCAGGAAGGGCTCGATGACGATGCGCTTGGCGGCGACCTCTTCGCTGATCTTGTGGCCGGTGAGCCAGCCGTGGGCGCTGATCGGCGCGGTGATCGAGTCCATTGCCTGCGCGCCGTCCGCCAGGCTGTACATCGCGTCCATCAGCGTCCCACCCTCTGCCTCTCGAGCAGACGTTCCACAATTTCCTCGGCCTGCACCAGGGCCTGCGCGAGCGTGCCGTCGTTGGTGATCGTGTGGTCCGCCCGGAACGTGTCGAACCCCGCCTCGACAGCGTGGGCGGTGTTTACGGGCGTATGGTCCGGCCGGGCGCGCTGCGCGATGCGCTCCGGCGACGTCAGCACGCGGACGAAGACGAACCCGGCCTGGTCCAGCGCCGCATAGCTGTTGCGGCGGCAGTCGTCGTTGACGACGACCGTGCGACCGGACGCGTGGACCCGCGCGGTCGCGCTGCGCCCGAGCCAGCCCGGCTGCTCGCGTTCGATCTTGTCCGCGAGGAACTGCAGCAACTCGCCGTCCTGGCCGGTCACCGGCTTCTGCAGCATGTCATAGAACATCTGCTGGAACCGGTGCAACGGCTCGGCGATCTTGATGAGCTCGCCGTCGTACCGCCGGACGAGATGACGTGCGATCGTCGTCTTCCCGGATCCCGTCGGGCCGTACAGGCAGATGCGAGTCGGCTCACCAGCTGGCTCGATGTTCAACTTCCTACCTCTCTGGGCGGCTCGCTTGTCCGGGCGAGGTCCCGGCCGGTGGTGCGGTCGTGTGGATTCGGGCGGTGCCGGTGCCACCGCACCGACGCCTGCGGGCGGCATCGGGCGGGGCTAGCGGTCGCTGTGCATCGGCGGCGCCGGGCTGGCGCTGAACGCGCCCGCGCTGATCACCGCGTGCGTGCCGTCGGGCACGGCGCCGGCCGCGATGCCATACACCGCCGGGGTTCCCGACTCCCGCAGCAGAATGGCCAGGTGCGACAGGACCGAGCCCCGTTCGAACGCGAAGCCCGCCACGGAGCCGATCAGCATCGACAGCGCGGCGTACGGCCTGCTCGCCAGGATGATCGGCGGCTGTGCGCACTGGCGCACCCGGTCGAGCAGGTCGGCCAGATACCCCGCGGTCGCGGCGTGTGCCTCGCCCCCGATGCTGATCGCCGCGGCCACGGACACGCGGGTTATCAGTTCCTCGTCCGGGACGGTGAGCACCGGACCCCGGGCTGTGCCCGCGGAGATCACCGTGCCGCTGTACGCGGTGTGCCGGGTGCCCAGGCCGAGCGAATAGTCGAGGAAGACCGGCACTCCGCCGTCGAGGACCCACTCCACCGCGGCCGGGCCGAACTCGTCACTCATCGCCTGTGTGAAGGTGGCGATGCGGCCGAGATGCGCGAGCAGGGGCTGTGCCGAATCGGGTGCGTTGATCAGGGATCCGCTGAGATCGGTACTGAGCCGCTCGGCTCCGGCGGTGCCGCGGTTGAGCGCCAGCAGGCCCTCGGGCGCGTACTCCACCACGACGCGGTCACCACTGATGTGAGAGATGAAGCCGAGCTCGCCCCGCAGGTAGTCCCGGACGACGGCGGCGCCGGCCTGGTCGCCGTGGCGGTCGGCCCGATGGATGTCCCGCAGGCGCGGGATGAGCTGCGTCTTCGGAATCACCAGCTGGCGTAGCGCGGGGCCGAGGTCGAGCAGGCACTCCTGGCTGCGCCCAGTGTCCAGGCACCGCTCGGCCGCTTCGGCGTCGTGATCGCGATGTAGGGCCCGGGTGGTGAAGCCCATGAGCCACCCGGTGGTGACGTCGACCCCGTGCGCTGCGGCCAGCCGGTTGGCCGGCCCTCGCTTGGCCTCGAACCCGGCGTAGACGGCGGCGACGTCGCCCAGCTGGGCGTTGGCCGGCGGGTGTGCGAAGTACAGCCGCCGCAGCCAGATCTCGTCGGGGGAGTCGAAGCGACGCGCTGTCAGCGGGCGCACCTGAAGAACGTGGATCGTGCCGTGTCGGTCCGCGGCCCATTCCAGGTCGATCTCATGACCGCGCTCGACGCGCAATGCTGCGGCGATCCGCCTGACCTGACCGAGCACCACTTCCTGTGACACATCGCTCACGGTCTGCGCGCTGCGGGCTCCGCCAACGAGGTCCTCGGCCGTTCCCTCCACGAACTCGACCGTGATGTCAGCTGCGCCCGCGTCGGCGTCGAGACCGCTGAACGCCACGCCGGACATCGTGGCCGCGACGAACTGCTGGATGATGACGGCCAGGGCCGGTTCGGCGGTGAAGTCGCCGGCCCGGATCCGCGCCGCGACCGCGGTGGGTCCGTAGAACGATCGCCAGCAGCGCTCTACCGCGTCGGCGACCGCTTCGGCGCCATGGACGTCGAGGAAGCTCTGATAGGCGCCCGCGAGGCTGTTCGCGGGTCCGTCCTCGGCCAGGCCGGAAGACCGCACGGCCACGACCGACGATCGGCCGATCACCGCATCGACGCGCTCGGCGAGCTGGCGCCGGGCCGCGTCCGGCAGCCGGATGTCCGCGGCGATTTCCGCTATGCGCTGGACGGATTCGTGGAAGTAGGCGCCGACCGTCGCCTCGAGATCGTTCATGACCGACTGAATCCCGGCGCGGACGGCCTGCGGCACGGCCTGCCGGAACTCGCCGACGGGCACGACGATCGCGGCGGGCACCGAAAAGAGGCGACTGGCATGCGCGAGTGAGGCGAATTTGTTTCCCACCGCCGCCGCGTCCCAGCCTTCGTGCAGGGACGGAAATCTCTGTCCGCCGGTCGTATCGGCCATCTGCTGCTTCCTCCTTCCGACAGGATCCGGTCCGTGATTTCTGGGGATTCACCTCATTGCCGGGCGTCCCGCCGCATGCCAGTACCGAAGCCAAACACATCCACCGACCGCCTACAAAGGGCCCGGCGAGCCTGTCAGGTGGTGCGCGACGCCCATCGGCAGACCCCGCCGGGCGGCGGGCGAGCGCTCGTCCCGGCCGGCGATCCGCCCGCCGTCCGCCGCGGCGCGAGCCGACGAGACGGCCAACCGCGCCCGCGCGCGGTCACTATCCTAATTGCCCGCGTTTACCCTCTGTTACGGAGTACAAGTACCTAATAGACAAAAGCTTTGTAAACGGTCAGTCCGCTGTGGTTCCGTCGCAGCGTTTTCCGCGCTCATCGGCGCCCCGGGCGGTGAAGGGAGTGCGCGGGTACAGAGCTGCCACTAGCATTGGCGCCCACGGGGGCACATGTGATCACTTTCTATTTTGGCATTTTGGTGGATCATGTGGCGCCGGTCTTCGCGATTAACGAGAGGACCACGGGAAATGACACAAGCTTTGACGCGAAGCACACACATCCTCACCGATGTCGGGCTGACAGGGCAGGCCGGTCGGGCCATGCGTGTGGAGAGATGCGGCATCGTCTTCCACGACGACCTCAGTCTCATGGCCTGGGAGGGAATCGGAAAGCGACTGCTGGCCTATGCGGATTCGGCCAGTTGGTGGATCGCCGACTGGCTCGCCTACGGGGAGGCCCGGTTCCAGGACCGGTACGAGGAAGCCGTCAAAAGAACCTCGCTGAGCTACCAGACGCTGCGCAACTACACCTGGGTGGCCAGGCGCCTGGACATGTCCCGCCGGCGGGACAGCCTCAGCTTCGGCCACCATGCCGAGGTCGCGGCGCTCGAGCCGCCGGAGCAGACCTACTGGCTGCGCAAGGCCGAGGAACACGGCTGGTCGCGCAACCAGTTGCGCAACGAGGTGCGGGCCAGCCGTCGCGAGCGGCTCGCCGACGGCGCGACCGAGGCCCGTTACGAGGTCTCGCGGCCGGGGGACACCTCCGTCGGCACCCGGGGACGGGATCTGATCGCTGACAAACTGTCACTGCAGCTGACCTCTTCGGAGTTGCGGCGTTGTGAGGAAGCGGCCATGAAGCGGGGCCTGACCGTGGACCGGTGGGCCACCTTCGTCCTGCTGACCGCGGCCGAGCGTCAGTAGCCCCGATTCGGCCGTCTCCCATTCAGTGCCTTTGCCGGCGCCTTCATCAATGCTTTCATGGCGCCTGGCCCAGATTGGATGGATCATATTCCGAAGCGGCGCTGACCCGTTTTTCGGCAGTGCTAAACGTCGATGATTGGTGGTGTTCCGGGTTGTCCGAAGTTGAACTCCTTCCCCTTGCCGGGAAGGTGCCGCAATTGCACGTCGAATCTGTCGAAGATGACGCTATTCGCAACATCGAGGAGTTTCGCGAACAGCTGGCCACCTGGGGATTCATGGCGCTTGAGGTGCCCGGGATCGGCGATCGGGTAACCGAGCTGTATGGCGCTTTCGATGCTGCGCTGGCGTCGACTTCGCCGAGCCTGTACGAATTCGCCGTCGACCGGGTTCCGCAGGCTTCGGCGGGCGGCAACCACGGTTTCTTCCGCCCTGGTTCTGAGGTGCCGCGCCTGGCCAACGGGGTCGCCGACCCCAAGGAATTCCTGCACGTGAGCGGCGCCATGCTCGACAACCATCCGGCAGGATCGGCGGCGCTGCTCGAGGCGTTTCCGGCGCTGGCCGAGCAATCCCGGTTCATCTTCGAACTAGGCATTCGGGTCGCGGCGTCGCTCGGTGACGTGGTCCGCGAGATCCTGCCCGGACAGGCACCGGAACTGGGGCTGTCGCGGCACTCCAGCATCCTGCGGGTCATCCACTACCAGGATTCGCAGCGCCGAGAGATCCTGGCCCACGAGCACTCCGGGATCCAGATGCTCGGCGTGCAGTTCCCGGCCTCCGAGGGCGGGCTGCAGTACATCCTCAATGACGGCACGTGGGTGGAGCCGATCATCTGGGGCACCGACGTTCTGCTCTGCAACATCGGGCGCATGCTGTCGGAGGCCTCGGGGCGCCGGGTGCGCCCGTCGACGCACCGGGTGCACCGCTCGCCGATGGCGATGAGCGAACGACGCTGGTCGTCGGTGGTGTTCGTGCACCCGGACCACAGCGGAGAACAGTGGACCATCACCGAGGAAGAGCAGGTCCGCATGCTCGGTGAGCCGTGGGGGGCGTTCGTCAACAAGGGTCTGCGGGAACTGGGGCTCAGCGACTGATCCCGCACCGCCGTCGCCGAGCAGGGCGGGCAGCCAGGAGACGTCATGGCAATCGCCAGTCGACCGGTTGCCCGCCCTGCTCGGCGAGCAGGCGGTTCGCCGTACTGAACGGGCGCGAGCCGAAGAAGCCGCTCGCCGCGGACATCGCACTGGGGTGCGGCGACGCCACCACTGGCGTATCGCCGAGCAGTTCGGTGAGTGCTCGAGCATCCGTACCCCACAGGATCGCCACCAGCGGCGCGGGCCGGGCCGCGAGGGCGCGGATCACCGCGTCGGTCACGGCCTCCCAGCCCTTCCCGCGATGCGACGCGGGCATGCCCTCGCGGACCGTCAGCACGCGATTGAGCAGCAGCACGCCGCGTCGGGTCCACGCGGTCAGGTCACCGGACCCGGGTACGGGCAGCCCGAGATCGTCGGAATACTCGTGGAAGATGTTGCGCAGGCTGCCCGGCAGCCGGGTGACCTCCGGGGCGACCGAGAAGCTCAGCCCGACCGCGTGGCCGGGTGCCGGATAGGGGTCCTGTCCGACGATCACCACCCGCACGTCTTCGAACGGCTGCCGAAAGGCGCGCAGCACCGCGTCCTGCGCGGGCTGGCAGGCATGGCCGCTGCCGACCTCGTCGCGCAGGAACGCCATCATGGCGGCGAGCTGGTCCAGGCAGGGTGCCAGCGGGGCGTGCCAGGACTGGTGGACACGCTGCTGCCGCAGCTCCGACAGCGCAGGAGCCGTGGTCGCGGACCCCGGCTCCGCGCCCTCGCCGCCGGTTGCGGGCGCTGTCGTGTCGGTGACCCGGCCGGCCTCGGCCGCTTCGCCATAGCGCAGCACCGTGGCCGACTCGGCCGCGGTGACCGTGCCGCCGTGGGCGTGGACCACCGCCATGCCGCAGGCGGCCACTCGGGCCGAGCCCTCGACGTGGTGCGCGACGGCGCGCTCGGCCAGCCGGTCGACCACGGCCGAGCCGGTGACCCGCGCGAGGGCGGCCATGCCTTCCACCCGGCCGATCCCGGCCTGCTCGCCGACCTCACCGAGCCGGGCGAATCCTCGCACGAGTTCCACCCGCGCCGTCCCGCCCAGCCGTCCGAGGCTCGCCCAGTCCGCCAGCTCGAGCACGCGGGCGGCGCCCAGGACGGATCCCACGCGGGCGCAGTCGCGGACGGCATCGATCACGGCATGATCGCGTACGTAGCCGATCCTGGCCGAGTCGTGCACGATCCCGATCCGGGCGTGTTCCCCCACCACATCCACCGTCGCCGACCCGCGTATCGACTGCACCCGGGTGGAGCCGAGAACGGCGCCGACCCGTGCGGTCCAGAGGATGGAGTCGACGAACGCGCGGCCGTCCACGACGGGGTGGTCGCCGTCGAGGATGTGCAGGCAGGCCGTCGGGTCATCGCGATACG
The DNA here is from genome assembly GCF_019083965.1 of Catellatospora tritici. Lineage (GTDB taxonomy): Bacteria > Actinomycetota > Actinomycetes > Mycobacteriales > Micromonosporaceae > Catellatospora > Catellatospora tritici. The sequence continues at coordinate 340,760 of NZ_JAHRCY010000002.1, read as the reverse complement.
CGGCGTAGTCCTCGCTGGACCGGATATTTACGCACGTCAACCGTGTCGTGCCAGTCGGCATGCGAAGATCATACGAAGGTGCCGCGGGCTGCGTCCGCCTTCCGGGGCCACGGCCGTCGATCCGCTCGTGATCGCTTGCTCCGGATCGCGTCCGCCGCGTGTACTCGGATCCATGACCCTTGGCCTTGTCATCACCGGTACCCGTGGCGCCGGCAAGACCACGCTGGCCGAGCTGCTGCTACGCGAGTCAGGCACCGCGATGAGGCGCGTCCCCTCCTTCACCACCCGGCCTCCGCGGGCAGACGACCTGCCGGGGACCTACCGGTTCGGTTCGGCGGGCGACTTCGCACGGCTGCAGGCCGACGGGCAGTTGGTCCTGGTGGGCAGCTATGGGGCCTTCCAGTACGGGATCGCCGTGTCGGACATCGAGTCGGTCCTGCGCGCGGGTTGGCGTCCCCTGCTGACGGTCGCGCCCCGGCAGGCATACGGCCTGCTGGCCGGTCCGTCGGGAGCGGGATGGGCGGGGGCATTCGTCGACGCCGCCGATGAGGTGCTGGATGAGCGGCTGGCCGCGGACGGACGTCCGGCGGATGCGCAGGACCAGCGCCAGCGGCAGGAGGATCGGCGGTTCGCCAGGCCGCCGCTCGCGCTCGTGCCGAACGACGGATCGGTCACCGAGGCGATGGAACGGCTGCTCGCGGCGCTGGGAGCAGGCGCCGGCCCACCGACCGGGCGCACCGCCGTTCCCGGCGGGGGAGTCGCCGCAACCGGACGCTATGGTGAGACATGGCACGTAAAAGGACCGTAGTCCTCAATGGGGATCTGGGAAGCGGCAAGAGCACTGTATCGATCATCCTGGCGGAGCGCCTGGGGATCCGGCGAGTCAGTGTGGGTGACCTGTATCGGAAACTGGCCGCCGATCTCGGCATGAACGCGATGCAGATCAACCTGCACGCGCAGCTTGACGACAAGACCGATCACTACGTGGACCAGCTCCAACGCGACATCGCCGCGTCAGGCGAGCAGCTCGTCGTGGACAGCCGCCTGGCCTGGCACTTCTTCGCGGACGCGCTGAAGGTTCACCTGCTCACCGAACCCACGGTCGCCGCCCGCCGCGTGCTCGGGCGGCCCGCGGACACGGTCGAGAGCTACACCTCCCTGGACGAGGCGCGCAACCACCTGGCGATGCGAAGCGAGATCGAGCGGGTGCGGTTCCTCGACCGGTACAACGTGGACAAGACCCGGCTGCGCAACTACGACCTCGTGTGTGACAGCACGCGGGCCACGCCCGAGCAGATCGCCGACCTGATCATGGCAGCGCTGGACGAGGACCGGTCCGACGCTTCGGGACCGGCATGCTTCCTCGATCCGCGCCGGATCTATCCGACGGCGCTGCCGCCGTCCGCGCGGCGGTCTTCCGAAGTGGATGCACCGATCGAGGTCGCGTACTCGTCGCCGAACTTCTTCGCCGTGCACGACCACTCCGGTCTCAGTGCCGCGGTCGCGGCGGGGCCGCCGCTCGTCCGCGTCCACCTGGTGCATGCCGAGGCAGGCAGCGAGCGTCCGACTCCCGACGGCATCGCCGCCTGGGAGCGGGCACATGGCATCACGATGCCGCCCATGCTCTCACCCGCAGCGGCATGATCGGATAGCGTCGCCGCCACCGCCACCGCCACCGCCACCGCCACCGCCGCCACCGCCACCGCCACCGCCGCCACCGCCGCCACCGCCGCCACCGCCGCCACCGCCGCCACGCCGCGGTGTGCGCGTCGCGGGCCGCGAACCGGGCCGCCGCCCTGTTCGCCGCCCGCGGATGCGCTGGCTCCGGGCTGTCTTCTGCCGATCAGCTTCTACAGTCCGATCAGCGCTCGTAGACGACGATGTAGTGACCGTGGTGGCGCAGCCGGGGCCGATCCGGGTCGGGCAGCGCGCGCAGATTCCGGATCACCGGTCGCACGACCCGGTTCCACGAGTCCTCGTCGACGTGCCAGAGGACGGAGAACGTCCGATCCTCCAGTTGCTGGGCCAACCACGCCGGTGCCGTGTGCCGCAGCGTCTTCTCGGTCGTGCCGTGGTGGATCGCGGTGAGTCCGGCCTCGTGCGCCGCGCTGTCGAGGACGGCCCTGGCATCGGGCCGCTGGAAGGCCTCGAGTTCCTCGAGCGGGGCGAAGGTCTCCATGATGTCGTCGGTGGGACCGGCCACGGGCTCGATGCTCGGATCGCCGTACGTCGCGATCAGCCGGCCACCGGGCCGCAACACCCGTGCTGCCTCATGGATCGCGCCAGGCACGTCGACGATGGTGTGCAGTGACGCCACGAAGACGGCGTTGCCCATCACTCCGCTGGCGAACGGCAGGGCGCAAGCGTCGCCGCAGACGAGGCTGTCGCCGAGGCGTTCTCGGGCACGCCGCAGCATCGGCAGTGAGATGTCCACTCCGCAGACGGGGTGGCCTCGCTCGCGAAGTGCGCCGCCGATGAGGCCCGTGCCGACACCGACATCGAGCGTCATCCCGGCAACGAGCCAGGATTCGACATCGACAGAAAGGTGCCTGCGGCCTTCGAGACTATTGCGGGTCTGGTCGTAGACCGGCGCGATGGTGTCGAAGGGAAGCGGAGGGTTCATGCTCGAAACCTACGCGAACGCATCGACGAGGCGAACGTTTGCCGAGCAGCACCGGCGTCCCGCCGGCGGGACACCGGAGTGGGTGGTGAATCCGGCCGCAGTCACCAGGTCCAGGCGTCAGGCGCGGGGCCGCCCCCGCCGATCGGCGGGAACAGCTCGTCGAGCCGGGCGAGGACGCCGGGGTCGAGCGTGATGTGCAGGCTGGCGAAGGAGGCGTCCAGCTGCTCGAAGCTGCGGGGACCGAGGACCGGGGCGGTGACGCCGGGGCGCGACAGGAGCCAGGCGAGCGCCACATCGGCCGGGCTGTGGCCCAGTTCCGCGCACAGATTCTCGTACGCCTCGATGGTGTCGGCGTTGGCCGGCATGCCCTTGGCCGCCCGGCCTTCCTTGGTGCGCACCGCGCTACCCTCGCGCAGTTTCCGGATCGCGCCGCCCAGCAGACCGCCGTGCAGCGGCGCCCAGGGCAGGATCCCGATGCCGTACGCCATCGCCGCCGGCACCACTTCCAGTTCGACATGCCGGACGAGCAGGTTGTAGATGCACTGCTCGCTGACCAGCCCCAGCGAGTGCCGCCGGTTCGCGGCCTCCTGGGCCGCGCCCAGGTGCCACCCGGCGAAGTTGGACGAGCCGACGTACCGGATCTTGCCCTGCGCGACGAGCACGTCCATCGCCTGCCAGATCTCCTCCCACGGCGTGGCGCGCGGGATGTGGTGCATCTGGTAGAGGTCGATCCAGTCCGTCTGGAGCCGCCGCAGCGATCCCTCGCACGCGGCGATGATGTGGCGCGCGGACAGCCCTCCGTCGTTGGGAACGTCGCTCATCGAGCCGTACACCTTGGTGGCCAGGACGGTCCGGTCGCGGCGGCCGGGCTCGGCCGCGAACCACCGTCCGATGATCTCCTCGCTGGCACCGACGTGCAGCTTCCGGCCGTAGATGTTCGCGGTGTCGAAGAAGTTGATCCCGCCGTGCGACGCGCGGTCCATGATGGCGACGCACTCGTCCTCCGGGGTCGTCGCACCGAAGTTCATCGTGCCGAGGCACAGGCGGCTCACCTGCAGACCCGTACGACCCAGACTGGTGTATTCCATGCGTCCTCCCGGGATGATCCCGCGCGATCCACGAGCACTGCACAGGGCGAATGCCGACGCTCGATCGTCGGCATCCGCCCTGATGCATGTCAAGATCATGGACCGGCGGCCCACCGGCCGTCCCGGGCGCTTGCACCGTCCGGTCAGTGCGCGGCGGGCTCCGCATCCAGCAGCGTCCGCACCTTGGACACCTGGCTGAAGAGCAGCGCGACCGGCGCGAGAAGTGCGCCGACGACACCGCACACCAGGCCTTCGCGCGGTCCCCACACGGTGGCGGCGACGCCGGCCGCCAGGGCGCCGAGCGGGGTCGCGCCCCAGGTGATGAAGCGCACCGACGCCATCACCCGGCTCAGGACCTCCGGCGGCGAAACGACCTGGCGGTGGGTGCGGGTGATGACGCTCAGGAGGGTCACCCCGGCCGCCAGCCCGGCGCTGCCCACTCCGTAGAGCACGATGACGGAGACCACGCCGCCGAACGCCAGCGGCATCAGTACGGAGATGGCACCACCTGCTGCCGTGGCCCACAGGATGACTCGGGCGTCGCCGAACCGTGCCGACAGGCGGGCGGTGAAGAGGGCGGCCACGAAGACGCCCACCGCCTCGAGCGACATGACCACACCCACCATCGAGGCCGGCAGGTGCAGGGTCCGCAGGACGAAGGGCGGCGTCGCCGCCAGGATGGCGCCGTTGGAGAAGTTCACGGCGCTCGCGGCGAGGATGGACGGCCTGATGATCGGGTGCCGCATCACGAACCGCAGCCCCACGGCGATCTGGGAGACGAAGGAGCCCTGCGGCCGGGCCGGTCGTCGCTGGTCGGTGCCGCGAAGCCGGCCGAGCAGGACCGCGGAGGTCACGTAGCTGACGGCGTCGACGATCGTGCTGACCGCGGCACCGGCCGCCTGGACGAGCAGGCCGCCGAAAGCGGGGCCGATGAGCTGGGTGATCGACAACGTCGCCGACAGCTGGCCGTTTCGCAGGGTCAGCTGGTCCTTGGGCACGACCGCGGGCAGGAAGGAGGCGTTGGCGACGAAGGCGATGTTCGAGGCGAGCCCGACGATGAAGGCGACCGCGATGACGTGTGCGAGCGTGAGCGCGCCGAGCCACCACGCCACCGCGATGCTCGCCACGAGTGCCGCCCGGGACAGGTCCATCGTCACCTGCAGGGCGCGCAGCGGCAGGCGATCGGCGATCACACCGGCGGGCAGGCCGATCAGGATGATGGCGGCGTACGAGGCGACTGTGATGAGGCTGACCTCGAAATTGGAGGCGTTCAGCGCGACGAGGGCGAGCACGGGCAGTGCGATCTTGGTGACAGCCGAGCCCATCTGGCTGATCACCGAGGCCGTCCAGTACTGCCAGAATGCGGATGCGGGCCGGACGTCCGACGCCGGGGCGGTGGTCGCTGCGACGCTCATGCTCGAAATCCCTACTGTCGCTCGTGTCGATCAGCCCGTCGCGGGTCGGCGGTGACAACCACGTGAGCCGCGCCGACCGTGCTTGCGCCCGTCGCGATGCATGAGATGAACCCCCGTCGGCGCAAGGCCATCGGCCGCTGGGGCGGCCTGCCGCTGGACGGTAGTGGAGGCGGTATCCATTGGCAATGGTCGCCGCCCTCGTCGATCAAGGACGGCCAGGCCTTTCCGCTCCTGCCGCAGCCATTCGATGACGATCGCGCGAGCGCGGGAGATGGCGCTGACAAGTCGGCCGACGGGCACCCCCAACAGGGGCGGTTCACTTGGTAGGCTGCCCCGTGCATCGGCCCTGATGGGCCGCCATGCCCGTCGACCGGGCGGCTGGTCGTCCTCCACCGCATGATGAAACGCCGCTTCTCTCGCGAGGAGGGCTCGGCCGTGGATCCCATCCCGCTGACCGCGAAAGCGCTGTCCAGGCTGCGGATCGTGCCGCACGCACTCTGGGAGGTCCTGGCCAGCGCGGCACTGCTCGCCCATCACGGCACGCCCCAGTTCCCCTATCGCCTCTGGGCTCGCGAGGCGTCGGTGGCGGTGGCCTCCGGCCGAGGCGCCCGGCTGGTCCGATGGGCGGCCGGGTGGCCGGACGGTCTGCCGCCCGCCTTCCTGCTGCCGTCTCCGCCGACCCGCGTGACCAGCCTGCGCGACGCCTGCGCCGAGTTCCGGGCCCAGCCGCCTGAGGAGATCAGCGCGCGGCTGCGCCACCACCATTCCCTGGAAGTGCCCCCGGCGTTCCGGTCGTTCGAATCCGCACCGGCGCGCGCCCTGGCCGAACTCGCCGATCTGCTGGACGAGTACATCGAGGCGATCCTGCGTCCCGACTGGGGCGCGGTGTGGGAGATCCTCAAAGAGGACCTGGCGGCGCGGGCGGAGCGGCTGGCCGTCGCCGGTGTGGACGACGTCCTCGGCAACCTCCATACCCGGGTTCGGTGGAACCGGCCGTCGCTGTCGCTGGTGACCGGCGCACCGGTCTGCGAACGGGAACCGGCGTCGGTCACGTTGGTGCCGGTGGTGTTCCTGCGCGACCGGGTGATCACGTCCTGCGACGGGGCCGGCGGGCTGGCGATCGGCTATCAGGCGCGGGGGGCCGGTGACCTGGCGATCCGGATGGACCGTCGGCGCAGCGGCACGCCGGATCGGCTCGAGCTGCTGCTGGGCAGGGCCCGTGCCGACATTCTGCGGCTGCTCGTGTCACCACGTACGACGGCCGCGATCGCCCGGGAGCTCGCGCTCGCACCGAGCACCGTCTCGGAGCACCTCGGCCGCCTGGTCGGTTGCGGCATGGCCGTGCGCACCCGCCGCACCAACAAGGTGCTCTACAGCCTGTCCGACGGGGGCAGGCTGCTGCTTCGATCCGCGCAGGAACCGAGCGAGAGCTGACCGCCGCGTTCGGCTATTCCCGAATGTGTGGCGCGGCTGGTTCGGTCTTTGTTTAGCTCCCCACATCCGGCCGCGAGTTCCGATCCCGATGCAGCATGCTGCGCCCCGTATCGGGATGGGTCGCAAGGGATGACGCCGGACCACCCACACGGGGGAGGTGAATGGAATGAAGAAGTACAGCTCTCCGAAGGTTCGCCCGGTCAGCACCTCGACGGTGCTCCGCTCCGAGGCGTGATCGACGAGCCGGTGCGCCCGGCCCTGGCCGGACGCACCGGCTCTCCCGACGGCAGAGATGAGGAAGCCCATGTGTGGCATAGCTGGTATCGCAGCACTCGGACGTGGTCTGACCGACCGCGACGCACTCCGGCTCCAGGCCCTGGCCGTCGCGGTCGCCCATCGCGGCCCCGACGAGCGAGTCGCCCTGCGGGTGGGTCCCCAGGTGGGTTTCTGCTTCAGCCGGCTGGCGCTGATCGCCCCGGACGCCGGGGACCAGCCCATCTGGACCGAGGACCGGCAGGTTGTCGTGATCGCCAACGGCGAGGTCTACAACCACGCAGAGCTCGCCCGCGGGCTGCCGAAATTCCCCGCCCGGCCGAACGGGTCCGACTGCGAGGTCCTCGGCTACCTGTACCAGGAGCACGGCCGGGACTTCCTGCGAGCCGTCAACGGCATGTTCGCGATCGTGCTGTACGACGTCGCCGCGAACCGCCTCATCCTGGCCCGTGACCGCTTCGGCATCAAGCCGTTGTACTTCCACCAGAACGCCGACCGCGTCGTCTTCGGCTCGGAGATCAAGGCGCTGTTCCAGGACCCGGCGACCCCCCGCATGGTGGACTGGCAGGCCGCGCTGACCAGCACGGCACTGCAGGGCGCCCCGCTGATCACCGATACGGCGCCCACCAGCTGGTTCTCCGGCATCGAGTACGTCGAACCCGGCACCGTCGTCGAGATCGACCTGCACTCCGGTGCCAGATCCGTCCACCGGTACTGGGACTTTCCCGGCGACGCGCAGATCGGGGAGGCCTCGGACGAAGAGATCATCGCCGAGTACGCGCGGCTGCTCGCCGCATCGGTGGCCGACTGCGCCCACGCCGACGCGGAACTCGGGCTCTTCCTCAGTGGCGGTGTGGACTCGGCCGCCGTCGCGGCGCTGGCCGTGCGCACCACCGACCTGCACACCTTCACGATCCTGAGCCCGGCCACGATCGAGAGCGGCGACGCCTACCACGCCGATCAGATCGCCCGGCGGCTCGGACTCGCGCACCACCAGATGTACGTGCCCCGTGACCATGTCCCGTCGCCGGACGAGTGGCGCCGGCTCCTGTGGCTCATGGAGAACCCGATGACGGGGGCCGAGGCCTACTTCAAGCACGAGCTCTACCGGTACGCGCGGCAGACTCGGCCCCAGCTCAAGGGGATGCTGCTCGGCGCGGCCAGTGACGAGTTCAATGGCGGATACTCCACCGACATCGCCGGTGGTGGCGACTGGTCGTCCTTCGCGGGCCACCTGGACACCATGCTGCGCCGGGGTATGGCGCGAAGCGATGTGACCGGATCCGAGTGGACCGCGGCGGTGGGCGCGCCCGTGCTGCGCGGTGCGGCCGCCGACACCACCGACACCGACGTCTACCTGCGGTACATCCGCGGCCAGTACCGCAAGATCTACCAGTACAACGTCTGGCACGAGGACCGTTCCGCCGCGGGCAGCGGCGTGGAGGCGCGGGTGCCGTTCCTCGATCACCGGCTGGTCGAGTACGTGGCAGCCGTCCCCGCACACCGGCGGGCGAGCCTGCTGTGGGACAAGCGGATCCTGCGCGACGGCCTGCGCGACGTGCTGCCGCAGCACGTGGCCTGGCGGGAGAAGGTGCCCTTCCTGCACGGCAACGGGGTCCGCCATACCCGCCGGATGCTCGTGGGCCTGCTCGAGCAGGAGCAGCGGACCCTGGTCCGGTCCGCCCTCAGCATGCCGGGGGCCAAGGAGCACCTCGACGACAAGGCCGTGCACGCCCTGATCGACGGCTTCGGCCGCGGCGAGCGGCTCGAGGCGGTCGACCTGGTCGTCCGCCTGGTGAATCTGGGCCTGCTCGAAGAGATGCTGGCCCAACTGCCGCCCCCGATCATCGACATTCCCGCGCCGGCTCCCCTCAGTGCCTGGCCCGCGCCCGTCCATGACGGCGAGGAAGGCCGGGACCTGGCACGGCGGGTCCTCGGCTGGGTGCAGCCCTCCGACACGGCCGTGCTCGGCTGGGCCGACGGGGTCATGGTGCTCAACGACCCGCACGATCCCGACATCTGCTACCTGCTGCGCGACGGCTCGATCGAGTTCGTTGTGGACGGTGACGCGGCTGCCTGGCGCCGGGTCGTGGCGCTGATCGACGGAACCCGTACGCTGCGTGCCCTGCTGGACAGTGCGCAGGCCGAGTACGCGCAGATCGCCGACGAGGTCGGGGAGTCGCTGGAGTCAGGGCTGCTCGTTGTGATCACCGATGCGGAGCCGGGCACATGACAGCCAGTTTCCTCAGCCAGGGCGTCCAGGAGTCGGCGCGGCTGGCGCAGACCGCTTCGGGGCTGGCCGGGGCGCTCGACGAGCGGATGGCCGCCGGTTACCGCAGCCGCTTCACGAACTGGGACACCTCGGCGTCCGTGCGCAGCCGTCCCCGGCGGGTAGTCGCGGACGGCGCCGCTGACGACCAGCTGTACTTCCCGCCGGAGCTGGTGCCCTGCTTCGATCATCCCCTGGTCCGGGCAGCGGGGACGGATGCGCGGCGACGCCTGCTGATCCGGTCGCTCTACAACTACCTTCACTTCACCGCCGAGCTCGAGAGTCTCGCCGTGATCCCGGTGGCCACGGAGCTCGCCCGCGGCCGGGCCGGTTTCTTCCTCTCGGCCGCCGCGCGCCAGGACGCCTACCGCATCGTGACCGACGAGGCGTGGCACGCCCAGTTCTCCGACGACCTGAGTCGCCAGGTGGAGGCGCAGACTGGCGAGACCCTGCCGCTCCTGCCGGCACCGCAGTTCGTGGACCGGCTCACGGGCATCGCCGATCGGTTGCACACCAACGTGCCGGCGCTCGGGCGGCTGCTGTTCGCCGTGGTCAGCGAGACGCTCGTGTCGTCACTGCTGGCACGCATCCCCCACGATCAGCGGCTGCCCGCGGCCGTCCGCGACACGGTGGCCGACCACGCCATGGACGAGGGGCGGCACCATGCCTACTTCCGGGACGTGCTGGGCGTGGTCTGGCACGCCCTGACCCCGGCGGAGCGGCGGTCGGTCGGCCCGTGGCTGCCGTCGATCATCCTGGCCTTCCTGGAACCGGACTACCGCGCGGTCGGGCAGGCGCTCGACGGCATCGGGCTGACCACCGAGCAGATCGAGGCGGTGCTCGTCGAGTCATACCCCCGGCAGCAGGTGCTGGCTCGCTCGGCCGAGGCGGCGCAGTCGACCATCCGCTACTTCCGCGAGGTGGGTGCGCTCGACGATCCCGCCACGGCCGACGCTTTCGGCGCGCTCCTGGCCGCCTGAGCCCCGCCCGCGGCGCCCCGGCTGCGCTACCGGAGGGACGACAGGCGGGAGTCCAGCCGCTGCGGCCAGATCCGCAGCAGGTCGGCGTAGTCGGTGAGGAAGGCGTCCGCCCAGCCGGTGCTGTAATGGTCCGTCCGGAAGCGGAACTGCAGCACCAGAGCGCCCGCCTTGTTCCGGGCGATCAACCGCAGCCACCCCCGCGGGACCTCGGCGACGGGAACGCGCACGGCTTTCACCCGCAGCTTCGCGGGCTGCCGGAAGCCGCTGCTCCAGTCGTCGTCCATGTCGAAATGGAGGAAGTGGGGCACGTCCGCCTGCCCGAAGCGGTGCAGGATGCCGTACTGCCCGGCGCTCACCGCACGGGCGATCAGCGTATGCGGGATCTCCTGGTGGCACAGCGCCCCGAAGATTGTGCGGGACTCGCGCTCCATCAGCGCCGCCAGCGTGGGATCGCCGGAGAGGTCGGTGCGGAACACCGTGTAGGTGGCGAAATAGCCGACCACGTCGTTCATCGTATGGTGGCTGCGATTGGCGATCGAGCCGAACACGGGGACGTCAGCCGCTGCCTCGGTGCCCATGGCCTCGCTGCGCCGGGCGTGGATGACGGCCTTCAGCGCGCTCGCGAGCACCACGAACATGGAGGTGCCCTCGGCCCGCGCCAGCGCCTCCAGCTCCCGGCACACCTCCACCGGGACGGTCCGTGTGCACATCGCCAGCCCCAGCGGCTGCCCCGATGGCGCACCGGGATCGGTCAGGCCGACGTCCGGGATCGCGTCCACCCCGGCCAGCGCGGTGCGCCAGTAGGTGGTGAGCCGGTCCAGGGTGGCGCCCCGCAGGTAGTCCCGCTCCCACGCCGCATAGTCGGCGAACTGCAACGACAGCTCGGGCAGGCCGGCATCCGCCCCGCCGGCGGCCTCGTCGTAGAGGGCGAGGAGGTCACGCTGAAGGATGACGCAGGAATTGCGGTCCACCAGGATCTTGTCGACCATGAGCCCGAGCACGTGCTCGGTGTCCGACAGGCGGACCAGCTCGGCCCGGAAGAGCGGGCCCCGGGCGAGATCGAAGGGGATCTCCGCGGCCTGCGCCAGCACGCCGAGGGCACGGGTCATCCGGTGCTCCGGTGCCTCGTTCTCGACGGAGTGCCGGCGCAGGGTGACCGCCTGCCCGTCCGTGACGGTGAGCAGGCAGCCGGTCGGGTGCTCCTGGAACGTCAGGCGCAGGCTCTCTTGACGCTCGACGAGCTGGTGGACGCTTCGTTCCAGCGCCTCGACGTCCAACTGGCCGACGAGGTGCAGCCCCATGGCGACGGTGGTGTTGGGCACCTGGATGCCGCGGCTGCAGAGGATGCGCTCCTCCTGCGTGAACGACGCAGGTGTCGGGCCGTTGCGGTCCGCGCGGGTCAGCGGGGGGCGGATGGGCATGGTCATGGTCCCTTTCTGCGGGCGGCGCCGAGCGTTCGCTGAGGCGGTCGTGGGAGCAGCCGCGATCACGCGGAGGCGGAACGCTGCGGCTCGGCGGCCGCGCCGAAGAAGCGCTTCTCGATCCGGGCGAGGGTGCGGAAGTCCTCCACCGTGACCTCCTGCAGGCTGATCGGGCTCCCGGTCAGCTGCTCCAGCAGGTAGATGAACTCGAGGAAGGCAAGGGAGTCGATGAGCCGCCCCCCGATGAGGTCTTCGTCTTCGGTCGGGGGCTCCGGCAGATCCGGGTTCTTCTCCAGGATCCAGGCCAGGACTTCTTCCATCATCGTGGTACCGACTCCTTGGGTCGTGGGGAACTGGTTCGCTTCGGGGTGAGCCCGGATCGCCGCAGGGCCGCCTACGCCGACGCCTGTCCGACCAGCAGCTTGGCCGAACCCTCCGGCGCGGGAAGTTCCTGGATGCTGCCCAGCCCCGCCTCCTGCATCAGCGCGGTCATCTCCGCGACGGTGTAGCTGCGTCCGCCGTCCCACAGCACCAGCGCGGACAGGTTGTGCAGCGTGGTGAACGCGGGCGAGGTGCGGGCCTCGTCGAGGAAGTGGCCGTGTACCAGGACACGGCCGCCCTCGGCGAGCGCGGCCCGCGCACGGCGCAGAATGTCCACGCACACCTGCGGGGACTCCTGGTGGAGCACGTTGGACAGTAGGACGACGTCGACGTCCGCGGCACCGAACGCGTCGCTGTAGTAGTCGCCGGTGCGTACACGGATCCGGTCGGTGAGCCCTGCGGCCTCTACCGTCTCTCGGGCCAGGGGCACGACCGCGCCGAGGTCCACCACCTCGCACCGCAGGTCCTGCCAGGCGCGGCAGAAGGCGATGCTGTAGGTGCCCGCCCCGCCGCCGACATCGACCAGCGTGCGTGCACCCTGCTGGTCGACCGCGTGGGCCAGCAGGTCCGCCGACCGCACGTTGTACTGGTGCATCCCGAGGATGAAGTCCGCGAGATACACCGGGTCCTCGCCGAGCCGCAGGGCCCGGTCCTCGACCGGTTTGCCGTCCCGCAGCGCCTGCGTGATGTCTCCCCACGGCTCATACCAGCGAGCCATCACCCGGGTCCAGCGGACGACGGACTCCGGCGACGCGGTGGTCAGCAGACGCTGCGTGTGCGGCGTGTTCGCGTACTCGCCGTCCGGTGACCGGGTGAGCAGCCGGATGGCGACGCACGCGTCGAGCAGCCGCAACGCGGGGTCGGCGGGGACACCGCAGCGGCTGCCCACTTCGGCGGCGGGCAGCGGTCCGTCGGCCAGGGCATCGAAGACGCCGACCGTGACGGCGGCGAACAGCGCCTGGGACTGCCAGTAGCCGAAGGCGAGCTGGTTGAGCTGCGCCATTCCCAGATCGACTTTCATATGCTGACGGCTCCTTCGGATGGGCGTTCGACATCGGTCCGGATGGTGCGGCCGCCGGACGCGGCCAGGTACTCCGCACGGATTCGGGCCACGAGATCGGCGGCGGGAGCAACGGTGTTCACCCAGGCGGCGCCGGTTCCGGCATACCTGGCCATCTCGTCCACGCGACCCTGCGCCTCGGCCGTCGGCGCCGCGGCCGAGCCGCGGAAGACCGGCTGCCGCCCGCCGGCCACATCCGTCCAGGCGATGAACGACGAGGGCAGCCGGGTCCTGCTCTCGGTGACCGGGCTGCGCAGCACGCGGTGCCGACGTCCGGGCCAGCCGATGTCGAACCGGTCGGTGATCACGGTGCTGGCCGGGCCGGCGCTGATCAGCGCGGTCCGGTAGTCGGGGTGTGCGCCCGACTCGGGCGTGGCGATGAACGCGGTGCCCATCAGCCAACCGCCCGCACCGAGCCGGATCAGCTCGGCCAGCTGCCGCCCGTCGTGCAGGCCGCCCGCGGCCAGCAGCGGGACGCCGAGGTCCTGCGGCGCCGTCTCGGCGACCAGGTCGCGCACCCCGCGCCGGCCGAGGAGATGACCACCCGCCTCCACCCCCTGCAGGGCGATGACCTGGGCGCCGAGTTCGGCGGCGCGAGCGGCGTCGTCTGCGGATCCCACCTGGACCAGCAGCCGGTACGGGCTGCCGCGTAACGCGGCGGCCAACCAGCGCGGGGGCAGTCCGTATGTGTTGAACACGGCCGACCGGCGATCCGGCAGCGCGGCGAGGGCCGCGTCGACCTGCCGCCGCAGCAGCGCGTCGCCCGCCACCTCGGGAATCACGTTCACGCCGAACGTGGAGCTGGTGCGGGCTGCCGTGTCGGCCACGACCGCGCGGGCACCCTCGGCCTCCATCTTGTACAGCGCGACCGTCCCGAGCGCCCCGGCACCGCTCACCGCGGCCGCCAGCGCGGGTGTCGCGATACCGCCCATCCCCGCCTGCACGAGGGGAAAGTCGACCCCGAGGGCCCGAGCGGCCGCGGCGCAGGGATCAGCCATCCTTCACCTTCTCGAGGGCGTGTGCGACCGAACCGTGAGCCTGAGTGAGGGCATGGATCCAGCGTTCGAGGCCGAAGGCGGTGCAGCTACTGAAGGCCGCCTGGTCCGCGTGAGTGATGCCCAGCCGCTGCCCGAAGAAGTTGCGGTGCCGGTTGATCGACGCGATGGCCGTCCCGTCCTCGGACACGAACTCGTACTTGACCGGATCCAGCGCGGTCAGCGCGGCCCGCGAACTCGTCCGGTCGTAGAAGGGGTCGTTGGCGGCGACGATCGACAGCTTGAGGCCGACCCGATCGGCGAACCGTTCGATGAACGAGCGGCAGACCTGCAGGTGCTCCTCGGCTCCGTCGCGGGTGCCCAGATACAGGATCTCGCGCATGTGGAAGCCCCACAGGCGGCGCAGCCCGTCGAAATGATCCTCGTTGCGATGGCAGCGGCTCACCGCGGTCAACCGCGCCTCGCCCGGCAACTGCGCGCCGCGTAGCGAGAGCAGCAGGCCGTAGCAGGTGGCGGAGGCGAGGACGTACCCGGTTCCCGCACGGCTGCCCTCCGGGAGGGCGTCGACCGCCGTTCCGCCCGCGAGGGCTTCGGTCGCCTGCGGGGAGAACCGGTCCGCGGTCACGCAGAGATGGGGAAAGTTCTTGAAGTAGTCCAGATCGGCGAGCCCGGCGGACGGCAGCAGCGTCGGCGGGACGACCTCGGCGGCGCCGGTCTCGTCCGCCAGCCGGAGGAAGACGGCGTCCAACTCGCGCAGGAGCGCTGCTTCAGCGGGGCCGAGGACCACGAGGCCAGGGCCGGGGTCGGTCAGGGAGAGACCTGTGGGCAGTGCATGCATGGAGCCAGCCTTCCTACTCGGGTGCCTGCTCAGGCCGTGGTGGTGCCCCGCGAGGCGGGCTGGTCGGAAAACACACCGATGCGCCGGTAGAAGGCGCGCGTCCGAGCGGTGATGCGATCGTGTTCGGGCAGGCGGGCGGGGTCGGCGAGCAGCGCGGCCCGGAACCCGTACGGATCGGGTATGCCGGCGTCACGGTAGACGTCGACGCTGTAGAGCTTGGCCAGGGACGTGTTGAGGTAGCGCTGCAGGTAGTCCTTGGCGAACGCGAGCTCGTCCTGGTCGCCGTGCTTCTTCAGGTTCGCGTACAGCGCCCGCACCAGCTGGCAGCCGAACGCGATGTGGCGGGACTCGTCCTGGTGGTGGACCCGGTTGATGGCCCGGATCACCTCAGGCAGCTGCTCGTCGGCGGCCATGGTGCTGTTGTAGTAGTCGACGATCTGTTCGAAGATCAGAATCCGGCTGAACACCAGGAAGCTGTCCAACAGCGGCGATTGCTCACGCTCGGAGAAGGGCAGGGCTCGATCCGCGTACAGCTTGCCGCCGTAGCGCAGGCAGAACTCGGCGAAGAACCACATGTGCTCGTTCTCCTCACCGAGGAAGTGGTGGAAGAACGGTGTGGGCACCTCGAAGCCGGGGGTGTGGATCCGCCGGACAACCTCCATCAGGAGTTCGCGGATCCCGTGCACGTTGAGGCTGTAGAAGTGGATGCTCTCCCAGCGGGACAGCTCCCTGAGCTGCTCCTCGCTCAGGGATGCGGCGGCCTTCGAGCCGTGGACGGTCATCAGGCTGGAACTCATCCACAGCGAGCCGGACGGAATGGACTCCGGCCAGTCGAAGGCGCGGTAGGGGTTGTAGTAGTCGTCGATCGAGGCCTTCGTGAGCCTCTCCACGACCGAGGCGATCTCGCTGTCCCAGACAAGGGCGGCTGACATGTCGGGCTTACTCCCTGGTATGAGACGTGCGGTTCTGGGATACGGGTGCGGTCACGAGCGCGCCGGCACGGCCGCACCGGATGCCATCCCCGGCCGCCTGCGGACTCTTCGCGCTCACCTCGGCGAGGCGGCTGTCCCCGCGTCGATCGGGAGCCGCAGTGTCTCGGTGACGACCTGTCGCACGGCGGCGGCGAGCTCGTCCACCGACCGCTCGGCGTCGATGATCCGGTACGTGTCCTGCCGCCCCCACGGCTGCTCGAGGAACGCCGCTCGGGCGGCCGCGGTCTTGGCCGGATCCGCCTCCTCCCACCGAGGCGCCGAGCCGCGGGAGCGAATGCGTTCCAACGCCTTCTCCGGCGGTATGTCGAGGAAGAGGGTCAAGTCTGGTACCGGCATGTACCGGTACAACCGGCTGAGCCAGTCCTGGTCCTCGAAACCGCGAGCAAGGGTCCGGGCAAAAGCGCTGTAGATGTAGCGGTCGCAGAGCACGACGTCGCCGGCCTGCAGTCGGGGCAGAATCGCGGTCCGCATCTGCCTGAAGCCGTCCGCGGCGGCGAGCAGCGCGAGTTCCGCGACCATGTCGTGCCGCTGGTCGGCGGGCATGGTGCCGTCCAGGTAAGCGGTCACGGTCGGGTCATTGCGGAACGCGTCGGTGACCGGGCGGAACACGGACACACTGGCCACGGCGCTGAGACTCTCCGCAAGGAGCTTCACCTGTGTGGTCTTTCCCGAGCCATCGAGTCCACAGATGGCAATGAGTGCGCCGTCGTACGGCGCCCTGTCGCGGAGACCCACGATGAAGTTCTCCTTTCCATTCGGCAACCGTGACCATGTTCTGACTTTTCCCGGCGGAAGGGTAGGGATGCGACGCCTTACCCGAGGGCGCGCTGTCCCGCTGGCGGGACACCTTCGATCGGCGATCGGGGTTGTATCCCTGTCGCCGTACACCAGAAGCCACGCCGGATTCGGGCGCGCAATGGCGCTTCCGGCGTGGTCGTTACATGCTCGCGGTCGGATGTTCGAGGCGTGATCGTATGTGCGGCGGGCGGCCGGAGCGCGCCGTCGGTCCGTCGACCATGGATTGCCCCGCCGAAAGGTTGCGCGAAGAGCCTTCGGCGTGCTCGGAGGGGTCCGCGGCGTCGTAATGGTCGCGGCGTTGCCTGGGATTCTCTGAATCGGCGGCATTGCCACTGCTCCAGCGCATCGTCATGGCCCGCCGGCTCCTCAAGGGCGTCATCGGACGGCGCGCACGGTCTGGAAGTGGGGGGGGGGGGGGGGGGGGGGCGGGCGGGGGGGGGGGGGGGGGGGGGGCGCCCCACGCCCCCACCCCGTGTCGTGGTTGTTGGGGCACTGGCCCCGCCCGCCGCCCCCCCGCCCCCCCCCCCCCCCCCCCCCCCCACGCTCCGATCAGAGGGTGCGGGTCCAGGTGATGAGGCGATGTCGCTGGGGGGTTGACGGGACGTCGGGTTGCGGACTAGCACAGGCACCGCTCGGACCTATGGGATCCATCCTGGACTGGACCGCACACCCGATCGCCCAGGTGCGATAGGGACGTGGTCCCCATGCCTTTCGCTGTATCTGTCCGACGAACGGAGGTATCAGTCGGCCGATTTTCGTGGCTACGCGCTCCGCAATCGGTCGGTAACATCCCGTCATCCCCCGGTGCAGGGTTCACAGAAGGGCGTGCCATATGGAGTTCGAGGATCGAATCGCCGAGCTGGCCACGAAGGTTCGCGACCGTCGGAGCGCGATCCAGACGGAGGAAGCCGCCAAGAACGCGTTGATCATGCCGTTCATACAGATCCTCGGCTACGACGTGTTCGATCCGAAGGAGGTCGTCCCGGAGTACACGGCCGACTTCGGGACGAAGAAGGGCGAGAAGATCGACTACGCGATCGTGCGCAACGGCGAGGTCCAGATCCTCATCGAATGCAAGCAACCACGCGACTCACTGAAGGTGGTCCATGCGTCGCAGCTGTATCGGTACTTCTCCGTCACGCGGGCCCGGATCGCGATCCTCACCAACGGTCAGGTCTACCACTTCTACTCGGACCTCGACGCTCCGAACCTCATGGACGAGAAGCCGTTCCTCGTACTGGATCTGGAGGACATCGACGAGGCTCTCCTGCCGGAGTTGCGCAAGCTGTCGAAAGAGCACTTCGATCTCGACTCGGTAATTTACGCGGCTGAGGAACTGAGGCAGCTCAGCCAGATCAAGCGCACGCTGGCAGCGCAGTTCAAGGAGCCCGACGACGATTGGGTCAGGTACTTCGCGGCGCGTCTCCACGAGGGATCGTTCACCCAGAAGGTACGGCAGCAGTTCCGGCCGCTCGTCGCGAAGGCGGCCGCTCAGTTCATCCGGGACCAGGTGAACGACCGGCTCAAGAGCGCGCTCTACGCGAACAACAATCAGCCGGATGTGTCGACCGCCGCGGAGGCGCCGGACAATGAAACGGCTGAAGTAGTCGATGCCGGTCGTGATACCGAGGTAGAGACCACACTTGAGGAGCTCACCGGCTACCAGATCGTCAAAGCGATCGCCTGCAGCGAGGTCAAGCCGCAGCGGATCGTGGGTCGCGACGCCAAGTCCTACTTCGCGATCCTTCTCGACGACAACAACCGTAGACCCATCGCCCGCCTGCACTTCAACGGCAAGGCAAGGAAGTACCTCGGCACGTTCGACGAGAACAAGGTGGAGACCCGGCACCTGATCGACTCGCTGGACGACATCTACCTTTACGCCGACGCGATCCGGAGCGCGGTCAGGAACATCGCGAGTTAGCGGCAAGGGCGGGTGCGCAAGGGGGTTATCCAGCCCAGTCCGCAGACCGGCCTTGACCCCGGCCACGAGAAGCGCGGCGTTACCGGCCGGACTGCGGTGTTGCGGCCGGTGTGACGCAACCGGTCGCGGCGAGAGCTGACGCCCCGATTGCGGTGTGCTCACCTCCGGCGAGCACGAGCGTCCGCGCCCACTGATAGCGGCACCCTGCGGCGTCGAATGCCGCACCGGTGGCCAGGATCGCGTCTCGATCGCCGGTGAGAAGCGCCGCCGCTCGTTCCACCTGGGCGCTCGCGATCGGGTTGCCGGACACGATGACCCTCGCCGCCTCGATGCGCTTGCGCGCATCCGGGTGCCCGGCGAGCGCGGCCGCCTCGGCGCGCAGGACCACGTACCAGTGCAGCCAGATCCAGGTGACCCACTTCCACACGTCCTCGGGCTCTGCGGCCACTCGGTCCAGGGCAGCACCGACCCGACCGTGGTGCAGATCCACGATCGCGTCGAATACGGCGCCGTAGCCCGCGCTGCGCTCCGGGGTCGACCCGAGCTGCTCCGCGATGCCCAGCCAGTCCGCCCGAGCCGCGTCGTCGCCGCGCAGCCCGTGGATCATCGCAACCGCCGCCGCGGCGATGGCCAGGCGCGGCGCCCGCAGCCGCCCGGTGCGCTCCCACGCCTCCCGGAACCGCTCGCCCGCCACGAGCACCGTGTCCACTTCCACGGCCATCGCCTCGACCATCAGCAGCCAGCACGTGGCGTAATGGCCGACCTCGGCCAGCAGCGGCAGGTCGGCCAGCTGCCGTGCCCAGCGGCGCGCCATCGGCAGGTCGCCGACGCCCAGGCTGGTGTCGATGCCCGACACCAGCGCGTCGGTCAGCTCGTGCAGGCTGGACGGGGTCACCGGCACCGCCGACAGCATCTCGATCCGGCCGCGCGCCGTGGCGGCGGCGCCGAAGCTGTCACCCGCCCAGCTCTGGGCACCGGCGAGGCCGTCGAGGGCGGCGGAGGCGGTCAGCGGGTCGTCGGCGAGGCGGGCCAGTTCGACGGCCCGGGTGGCGGCGGCGAGCGTGTCGGCGACGGTGTTCTCGGGGGGTCCCTGGTCGGACCCGAACGTGTCGGTGAGCACCGCCGCCTCGGCCAGCGCGACGGCGGCGCGCCCGGCCGCGTCGTCGGCGGCCAGTTCCCGGGCGGCGGTCAGCTGAGCCATGGTCTCGGCCGCCGACGGGACCCGGGTGAACATGCCGGAGAAGCGGTATGCGGTGGTGGCCGCGGTGGCGAGGTCGCGGGCGGCGGTGGCCTGGTCGCCCGCCTGAAGCGCGGCCTCGGCGGCGGCTTGGCGCAGGCGGTACATGTCGTCGCCGAGCAGTCGGCAGCCTGCTACCGAGGCAGCGGACCGCAGCGCGGCAGCGGCGGCGGCCGGATCGGCGGTGAGGGCGGCGGCCTGCTCGTACCGTTGCTGCGACTCGCCGACCAGGTTGCGGGCGAAGGCGAGCCCGGCCAGGGCCACCGCCAGCCGGTACGCGTCATCGCGGTGCTCGGGCACGGTCGTCGCCCAGCCCAGCGCGGCCCGCAGGTCGTCGGCGACCGCGTCGAAGCGCGCCCGCCACGGCCCGTCGGCGTTGCCCGCCGCCTCGGCGAGGCTGCCCGCGCTCCTCAGGCACCAGCGCAGGTGCCGGGTGCGGAGCTCGTCGAGTTCGCCGTGGGCGGTCAGCTGCTCCACGCCGTACTGGCGGATGGTCTCCAGGGTGCGGTAGCGGGTGCCGCCGGCGGATGGGAGCACCGTGAGCAGGCTCTGCTCGGTGAGGCGGGCGAGGCCGTCCGCGACCGCCGGTGCGAGCGGCCCGAACCCGGCGACCTGCCCGGCGGCGTCGGCGGTGAACGGGGCCACGAAGACCGAGACGCGGCGCAGCAGCGTCCGGTCGGCCGGGTCGAGCAGCTCGTGGCTCCAGTCGAGCATGGCCCGGACCGAGCGGTGCCGGTCGTCGGCGCGGGCGCCGCCGGTCAGCCGCAGCTGGTCGGAGAGCAGGTCGGCGAGGCCGTCCAGCCCGAGCGTGGGCAGTCGGGCGGCGGCCAGTTCGATCGCCAGCGCCACGCCGTCCAGGCCTCGGCAGATCTCGGCGGACTGCTGGAGCTGCTCCGGCGCCAGCGGCCAGCCCACGGCGGCGGCCCGGTCGAGCAGCAGCGCGACCGCGTCGGAGTCGCCGTCGCCGGTCAGTGACAGCGGTGGCACGGGGTGGACCCGTTCGAACGGCACCATCAACCGGGCCCGGCTGGTGGCCAGCACGGTCAGTCGGGGGCACTTGGTGAGCAGCCGCTCCAGGAAAGGCGCCACCCCGTCGCGTACGTGCTCGCAGTTGTCCAGCACGAGCAGGGCGTGCCGGTCGGCCAGCGCGGCGAGCACCGACTCGTCGATGCCGCGGCTCTGCTGCTCGCCGACGCCGACCGCCGCGGCCACCGCCGCCCCGACCATCGCCGGGTCGGTGATCGGGACCAGGTCGACGAACCATACGCCGTCGGGGAAGTCACCGGCCGTGTCCGCCGCGACCGCCAGCGCCAGCCGGGTCTTGCCGACCCCGCCGGGTCCGACCGCGCTCACCTGGCGATGCGCCTTGACCGCGGCGGCCAGTGCCGCCCGCTCACCGGCCCGGCCGACGAACGAGGTCACCGCCGCGGGCAGCCCGGAGACGGCCTTGCCGCCCCGCGCCGCCCGGCTCCACTCGGCCGCGAGCTGCGCCAGTGCGCGCCGGTCCGGTGCGTCGAGCTTGCGCAGCAGCGACGAGACGTGGGTCTCGACGGTACGGACGGAGATGAACAGCCGTGCGCCGATCTCCGCGTTGCTGAGGTGCTCGCCGAGCAGAGTCAGCACCTCCGCTTCCCGAGCGGAGATCCCCGATTGAGCCGTCACCGGTCCCATCCTGCCGGATACGTACGCCCGACTCAGTGGTGGTCCCCGTGGTCGGCACGGATGTGGGCCGACGGCCGCCGGACGAGGCTGTATCCGTGGTCGTCGGCGGCCACTTCCACGAGAAACCGGGTCGAGGCGACCCACGAAGGAGTGACCATGACCGGCTCTGCCACCCAGGGCATCAAGACCGTGCTGCACCCGGTGTCCGATCTGGCCGCGGCCAAGGCCGTGTACGCCGCGCTGCTCGGCGTGGCACCGCAGACCGACGGGTCCTACTACGTCGGCTTCGAGGTCGAGGGCCAGCAGATCGGGCTGGTGCCCGGCGGCGGACCGCAGGCGATGACCGCACCGGTGGCCTACTGGCACGTGCCCGACATCGAGGCGAAGTTGGCCGAGGTGACGGCGGCGGGCGCCACCGTGAAGGAGTCCGTGCGTGACGTCGGCGGCGGCCGTCTGGTGGCCACGATCACCGACCCGGACGGCAACGTCCTCGGCCTCATCCAGGACCGCTGACCGCCGTCCGCGTCCGCTCCGGCTCGAACCCCACCGCACAGGAGATCCCAGTGAACAAGACGATTCGGCAGATCCACCGTTGGACGGCGATCGCCTTCACGGTCACCGTCATCGCGTCATTCATCGCCCTGGCCCAGAAGGATCCGGCCATCTGGGTGTCGTACATCCCGCTGCTTCCGCTCGCGGTGCTGCTGCTCACCGGCCTGTACCTGTTCGCACTGCCGTATATCGCCCGGCGGCGGGGCAGACGAGGCGCGACTCAGGCGGCATAGGACGGAGAAAGGGCCCGGCGGGAGATCCGCCGGGCCCTTTCTGGTGTGCTCGGATCAGCTGACGGTGACGACCGTCTGGCCGACCACGGCCGTGCCGTCGCCGTACGTCACCACGCCCAGGTAGCGGGTGCCCGCGACCAGGCCGGTCCACGACAGCGTCACGGTGACCGTGCCGTTGACGGTGATCGGCTGGCTGGCCGGGGTGGCGGTGAAGTTGCCCGCCGCGACCGGCGCGACCGCCCACGAGTGGCCCTTCACCGTGGTCATGCCGGCGGCGTCGAACAGGGTGTAGTAGATGTCGTAGGTGCCGGGGCCGAGGTCGATGACCTCAGCCGCGGTACCGCCGGCGCTCTCGGCGACCTCGTTGGCCGTGCCCGCCACGTACGCGAACACGTCGATGTCGGTGCCCATGGCGTAGTCGGCGTCGAAGGTCTGCACCCGGCCGAATCCGCCGTCCGGCACGGTTACCGTGATCTTGGTGGTCCGGGTGGACGCGGCCGGGCTGCTGGAGCTGAACTCCGGGCCGTCCGGGTCGAGTGCCTCGCCGGTGACGGCGGCCGGAACCAGGCCGGACACGGTGCTGGTCAGGGTACCGGCGTAGCCGCCCTTGACCTTGACCGTGGTGCCCGAGCCGGTCGCGCTGATGTTCAGCGGGGCCGCGACCGGCACCGGCCGGACCGCGATCGGGCTGCGCACCGCGTGCAGCGTCTTGCCCTTGACCGTCTGCGTCCAGGTCAGCGAACCGAACGCCCAGGCACCCTGCGGCGCGGTGGTACGCGTGATCTTGACGGTGAAGCTCTTGGACTGCAGCGACCCGAGCGTGAGGCTGCTCGGGCTGACGGTCACCGTGAACCCGGCCGGAGCCGTGACGGTCGCCTTGTAGGTGGCTGCCGAGGTGGTCGTGTTGGTGACCGTCCGCTTGACGACCTGCTCGCCCGTGATGTCGCCGATGGCGATCGACGGGTAGTTCAGGTCACTCGGGTCGATCTTGGCGGCCGACGCGCAGCCCTTCTCCGGGGTCTGCCCGATCGCGCAGGCGTACGCGTCCCAGTCGCGCGGACGCGACGAGTACACCAGGCCCGGGTCGAACATCTTGGTCGGGTCGACGTGGCCCGCGCCGTAGTTCAGCGGGGTCGCGTCACCGGACGCGGTCTGGATCGGGTTGCCCGCGTTGTCGGTCTGGTAGGCGGTCGTCATGATCGCCGACTTGACCCACATCGGCGGCCACAGCGGGTGCTTGGCCATGATCAGGGCGGCCAGGCCGGAGATGTGCGGCGCCGACATCGAGGTGCCCGACAGCGCGTTGAAGTTGTTGCCGTCGCTGGCCGGGGAGGTCGCCGCGATGACGTCCACGCCCGGCGCGGTGATGTCGGGCTTGAGCAGGTCACCGCCACCGGCCAGGGCCGGGCCGTACGAGGAGAAGCCCGCCATGACCGGAGCCACGACCGGGGTCGGGTCGGTCTCGGTCAGGCTGGCGGTGGCACCGGCGCCCGCGCTCGCGACGTACGCCTTGATGGCGACGCCGTCGGCGAAGCTCACGTGCACGGTCGGCACGGCGTGGAAGTCGCCGACGCCGGTCTGCGACGCGGACGAGTTCGCCAGCACCGCGCCCACGCCACCGGCGGCCGCGACGACCGCGCTCTTCTCGACGCGGGCGTTGATGCCCCGGGTGCAGATCACGATCTTGCCGGCGGCCAGCGCCGGGTCGAGGGTGCCCGGCATGCAGAGCTCGGCCATGGCCGGGTCCTGTCCGGCGGCCACGATGTCCTTGGCGTTCACCAGGCCGGTGGAGGCCACCGCGGCCGGGACGACGCCGACGCCGGTGTAGGTCGCGCCGTTGCCCAGCACGATGCTCTTCTGGTTGCCCCGGTCGTGGCTGCTCGCCGCGACGGTGGTGGTCCACGGCGAGTTGTGCGCCACCGTCGACGGGCCCGAGTCGCCGCTGTTGCCCGCCGAGGTGGAGATGAACACGCCCGCCGCGGCGGCGTTGCGGAACGCCACCTCGTCCGGGCCCACCACGGAGTCGGTCGAGCCGGAGATCGAGTAGTTGATGATGTCCACGCCGTCGGCGACGGCGTCGTTGATGGCCTGGACCAGACCGGCCGTGGTGCCGCTGGCGCCGGACCGGTCCTCCTTCTCCCACAGCGCCTTGTAGACGGCGATGCGGGCGGCCGGGGCCATGCCGCTGATCGAGCCGACCGAGCCGCCGTTGATGGTCGCGGGCACGTTGTAGTTGCCCGCCGCCGTCGACGCGGTGTGCGTGCCGTGGCTGCTCAGGTCACGCGGGCCGACGAACTCGTCCTCGGTGACCGTGTTGCCGAACCCGGGGTAGTAGCGCGCACCGATGAGCTTGTTGTTGCAGGTGATCGGCTCTTCGGTGCCCGCGTCGCAGACACCGCGCCACTTGTGGTTGATGATCCACTGGTCCGGGCGCGGGGTCGGCAGCGCGGCGAACGCCGGGTTCTCCGGCCAGATGCCGGAGTCGATGTCGCCGATGATGATGCCCTGGCCGGCCTTCTCGGCGCCGCCGAACCGCTGCTGCCACACGCCGGTGTCGCCCGACAGACCCAGGAACTTCGGGGTGGTCGTCGTGTCGACGGTGTAGACCTTGTTCTCCCAGACCCGCACCACACCCGCGGTCTTGGACAGCTGCGCGGCCTGGGCCTCGGTCAGGTCGGCGATGAAGCCGTCGAACACGGTGGACAGGTCCGACCGCTTCTTGCCGGTGGCACCGACCTTGCGCAGCACGTTGTCGTGGCGCGAGGTCAGCAGCTTCGTGTACGCCTTCGCGGCGGCCGTCGAGGAGTCGAAGCGCTCGCCCTCAGCGGGCTTGGTCGCCTGGTAGCCGGCGATGCCGCCCTCGTACACGCCGGTGGGAGCGCTGTCGGTCTGGACGATGTACAGCTTCGTGGGGCCGGCGCCGGACGGCGCGGCCTGCGCACCCTGCACACCGGCACCGGCCACGAAGGCAACGGTCACAGTGGCGAGCGCGAGCGTGACCGCGCGGTTGCGGGTCAGTCGCTGGATTCTCACGAGGGGTAACCTCCTGCTCCGGCGGGCACGTCCGCGTGCCCGCGCGGGTAGAAGGTATGTCGCTTGATCGGGTGAGTCGTATCATCCCTACGGCTCGAATTTGGCGTCGACCCCCTGCCTGAGCTGCTGTTGGTTCCACAAAGGACTGACGCTGAGTGATTAGCGCGGGTCAGCCGTTGGTGCGGTCGATGACAAAGTCCTGGTACGGGTGCCGCCCGCGCCGATCGCCCACTTCCGCGACCGCCCGCTGCACCTGCCGCAGGTGCTCGACCGTCATCTCCAGCGGCGGCTCGTCCGGCTGGTAGTTCCAGCCCACCGGATAGTCCTGACCCGGGGTGGTGCTCATCTCGATGTGGCAGCCCAGCACGTGCGTCACCGGCCGGCGCTCGGCGAACTCCACCAGCCGGTCGATGCTGCGCCCGAACGCGGCCCAGTCCTGCACATACAGCCGCCCCGGATAGACGGTGTCGCCGGTGAGCAGGAAGCCGGTGTGCGGGTCGTAGAAGCTGACCGACGCGTCGTGATGGCCGGGGATGGCCAGGCACTCCAGCACCCGGCCGCCCAGGTCGAGCAGGGCGGTGCGGTCTGGGTCGGTGTCGAAGCCGAAGAAGGCGTGCGCCGGTTCGCGTTTGGCCCCGACCAGCTCGGTGTCGGGCCGGTCGGCGAACTGGCCGTCACCGGCGGTGTGGTCGCCGTGCGAGTGCGTGTGCAGGACCAGCAGCCGGTAGCCGGGGCGCGGGTGCCGGGCCAGCCAGTCGGCGATCAGCTCGTCGACGACCGTACGCAGGGGCATGTGCTCGGGGTTCGCGGTGGCGCCGGTGTCGATCAGCACCGCCCGGTCGTTGCCGAACAGCAGGAACAGGAACGGCGCCTCGTAGTGCACCGCCTTGTTCTGCCGCAGGATGTAGGTGTGCTCGTCGTGGGCGTACACCTGGAGATCGGGGTCGGTGTTGTACTTGGCCGACGGCGAGCCGTGGATCCAGGACACGTCCAGTGGCCGGGCGACCGGCGGCTGCGTGGCGAACACGATGGGCTGGGCCCGGCTGGACATGTCGAACGCTCCCCGTGATCCGATCGTGGATGATCATTCACCACTCTACTGGCTGACAGCAATCGAAATCGCTCGTTGACTGTCGGTCCCGCGCGAAAGACTGGTGGCCCACCGACGAGGGAGGACACCACGTGACCGCGACCGCCACCGGCGCCACCACCTCGACCGAAGACCCCGATTCAGCCCCGCCCGCGTACGAGCCCGCGCTGCCCGAACTCCGTGCCATGTGGTGGGAGACCGGCATGCGCGCCCGCGCCGACGCGGGCCTGTTCGCCGTCTTCACCGAACTGCCCAAGCTGGTCTCCACCGCCGTCGGCATCAGTTGGAACGCCGACCGCACCCGCACTCTGGTCGTCGCCGCGACCACCGTCGCCGCCGGCGCGATGGCCACGTTCGGGCTGCTGGCCACCCAGCGCGTACTGGTCGGACTGTTCTCCGCCGGGCCGACCCCCGACCGGGTCACCGCCGCGCTGCCCGCGCTGATCGCGCTGGCGCTGGCGACCGCGACGCGCGCCGGGCTCGGCATCGCCAGCGGGTACGCCCAGAACGGGCTCACGCCCCGAGTCGACCGGGTGGTGGAGCGCAAGCTGTTCGAGACCACCACCGCCGTCCGCCTCGACGCGTTCGACCAGGACGCCTTCGCCGACGACGTCGAACGGGCCAGCCGGGGCACCGACGCGGCGATGGGCCTGGTGCAGGGCACGATGAACCTGCTCGCGGGCGTGGTGTCGCTGCTCGCGGTCACCGTGGCGGTGATCCTGATCCACCCGCTGCTGCTGCTGGCCCTGCTGGTGGCCACCGTGCCCAACGCGTGGGCGGCGCTCAAGGCCGGGCACCAGCGCTACCAGACGTACGTGGCGGGCTCGGTGCGCCGCCGTCGGCTGTGGATCCTGCACCGGCTGATGGCCGACCGGCAGACCGCCGCCGAGCTGCGCAGCTACGACCTGCGCCAGTTCCTGCTCGGCCAGTACGACCAGGTCATGGAGGTGGAGACGAGAATCCAACTCGACCTGGCCCGCAAGGTCACCACCACCACGACCGTCGGTTCGCTGATCGGCGGCGTCGCCAGCGGCGCCGTGTACGCGCTGCTCGGCTGGCTGCTGCTCACCGGGTCGATCCCGCTGGCCGCCGCGGCGACCTGCGTCGTGGCGCTGCAGGCGGCGTCACGGGCGCTGTCGACGGTCACCATCCACGTGGACCGCCTCTACACCGACGGGCGGCACTTCGGCGACTACACCGCGCTGCTGCGCCGCGCCGCCGACCACCTGCCCGACACCTCCGGCGCGGTCGAGCCGCCCCCGCTGCGCGAGCTGCGCGTGGAGGCGGTCAGCCTGGTCTACCCCGACCGCGACACCCGCGCCGTCGACGCGGTGTCACTGGAGATCAAGGCTGGCCAGACGGTGGCGTTCGTGGGCGAGAACGGATCGGGCAAGTCGACCCTGGCCGCCATGATCGCCGGACTGCGGGTGCCGAGCGGCGGCGTGCTCACCTGGAACGGCGTCCCGCTGGCCGAACTGGACGCGGCCGCGCTGCGCGGGCGGATCGCGGTGGTGACCCAGGACTACCACAAGTGGCCGTTCACCGCGGCCACCAACATCGCGCTGGGCGACATCGCCGGGCTGCCGCGACGGGCGCGGATCGAGACCGCGGCCGAGCGCGCCGCGGCCCACGAGATGATCGTGGCGCTGCCGAACGGGTACGAGACGCTGCTGGACCGCACCTTCGCCCAGGGCCAGGACCTGTCCGGCGGCCAGTGGCAGCGCATCACCGCCGCCCGGGGGTTCCTCCGCGACGCCGAGCTGCTGATCATGGACGAGCCGTCCTCGGCCCTCGACCCCCGCGCCGAGGACGCCCTGTTCCAGGCGCTGCGCGACCGCCAGGGCCACCGCACCACCATCCTCATCACGCACCGCCTGGCCAACGTCCGCCACGCCGACCGAATCTTCGTCATGCACGAGGGCGTCCTCATCGAGTCCGGCACCCACACCGAACTCATGGCCAACCCCGCCCGCTACGCCGAACTCTTCACCCTCCAGGCCGCCGGCTACCAGGCGTGATCGATGCGGAGGCTGCAGTTTCGGGGAAATTGCGGCTATCGAGCCCAAGATTCGTGCACTTTCCCTGAAACTGCACCTATCTGGCGCCAGGTCCGGGCACCTCGACCGGAATCGCGGCCGAATTGGTGGCGCGTGGCGTGTCGATTCCGCGTTCGCCCGTTCGTATAGAGGGTGCGGCGGTCACGGGGGCCGTCACCGAGACGAGGAGGAAGACCATGACGCAGTACCTGCTGAGCATCTACCAGCCGGACGGGGTGATCCCGCCGCCGGAGATGCTGGACCGGGTGATGATCGAGCTGGAAGCGGTCAACGAGGAGATCAGGGCGGCCGGAGCCTGGGTGTTCACCAGCCCGCTGACCCCGGCCAGTGCCGCCACCGTGGTGCGCCACCGCGATGGCGAGACGCTGCTCACCGACGGCCCGTACGCGGAGGGCAAGGAGCACGTCGGCGGCTTCTGGCTGGTCGAGTCGCCGGACCTGGACGCGGCTCTGGGCTGGGCCGACCGCATCGCCCAGGTCACCACGCTGCCGATCGAGGTACGCCCGCTGGCGGGCCGGGCGGGCTGACGGAGACCCGCTCACGGCGGTGCTCCGGGCCGCCCAAGATCGGCTGAGTTGCCTGGCAATCGTGCGTATCTTGAGGTCCCATACCCACGATTGCCCGGCAACTTGCGCCGATCTTGGCGCCCCGCGGGCGGGGTGGGGCGGTGGTGGTCAGGCTTCGGTGAGGGGCGTTTCGACGAGGTGTTCGGCCAGGAACCAGGCCTGCATCTCGCCGGTGCGGATCACGTCCGACACCAGCAGGTCGTTGGTGCCGTCGTCGCCCATCTCGGCGGCGCGCGACGCGGCGTCGTGCGCGGCGATCAGGATCGACTCGTGCGCCTCCAGCAGCCGGGAGATCATCGCCGGGACCTCCTCGACGCCGTCCGGCGGCCGCTTGATCACGGTGATCTCCGCGACGTGGCGCGGGTCGCCGATGGCCACGCCGCCCAGGCTCTGGATGCGTTCGGCGATCGTGTCGATCAGCTCCAGCTGCTCGCCCGCGTGCTTGTCCAGCAGCAGGTGCAGTTGGTAAAAGGTCGGACCGCGCATGAGCCAGTGGTGCTTCTTGTAGAGGCTGTAGAGGATCTGGCTGTCGGCCAGCGTCTGGTTGAGCCGCTCGCACGAGTACATCCGGGCGTCGTGGGACAGTCCGACCGGCAGTTGGCGCACCGTCCCGAACTCCTGGATCTGCACCCCCTTCTGGTGCAGGTTCGGCTGGCTGCCGCCACGGGCGGCGCTCTTGGCCGGAGTCTTCGAAGCCATCGATCGTCTCCTTCTCGTACAAGCCGGAGTCGCTGCCTGCGCACTGCGCTTGAGCAGCGCAGACGTGCCTCATCGGGGGCAGGAACGGCGTGCCGTGTCCGAGTCTGGCAGAGTCAGCCCTGGTTGAGCTGCCAGATGCTGAAGTTGAGCGCGGTCGCGAAAGTCACCCACAGCCAGTACGGCACCAGCAGCCAGGCGGCGGCCGTGGACACTTTCCGGAACGCCAGCACGGTCACGCCGACGGCCACCCACAGCGCCACGATGTCGACCAGCGCCACCCCGCGCTGGCCCGCGCCGAAGAACAGCGGGGTCCAGGCCGCGTTGAGCACCAGCTGGACCGCGTACGGCACCAGCTGGGGTCCCCAGCCCACCGCCCGCCACACCAGCCACCCGGCCAGCGCGATCATCGCGTAGAGCAGGGTCCAGACCGGGCCGAACAGCCACGACGGCGGTGCCCAGCCGGGCCGGGCCAGCGCCGCGTAGTCGTCGGCGGGCTGGGCCACGGCCAGCGCGCCGACCACCGCGACCACCGTCACCGCGGCGACGAATCCCGCCAGGACCCACCACTGTCGCGCCGACGGGTGCCGCACCAGGTTCGCTGTCATACCGGTGGCCTATCCGAGATCAACGACCGGGAAACCCGGTTTGCCCCGATGCGCCGATTCGACCTGCCGATTTTCGCGGATGGCGGCGCACCCGCTCGGGCCGCGGGCGACGATGGCGGCATGAGGTACGCACAGGGCACACCCAACTGGGTCGATCTGGGCAGCACCGACGTCGACGGTTCGGTCGCCTTCTACAGTCGCCTGTTCGGCTGGACCGCCGACGACCTGGGCCCGGAGGCGGGGGGCTACCGGATCTTCCGCAAGGACGGCAGGCAGGTCGCCGGGCTCGGTCCGGCCACCGATCCCGAGCGCGGCTCCTCCTGGTCGACCTACTTCGCCGCCGGCGACGTCGACGACATCGCCCGCAAGGTCGAGGAGCACGGCGGCCAGGTGGTCGCCCCGGCCATGGACGTGATGGACCAGGGCCGGATGGCGGTCTTCCTCGATCCGACCGGCGCGTTCTTCTCCGGTTGGCAGCCGAACCGGCACGAGGGTTTCGAGCTGGCCAACGAGCCCGGCAGCGTCACCTGGAACGAGCTGATGACCTCCGACCTCGACGCGAGCAAGGTGTTCTACCAGGAGGTGTTCGGCCTCGACGAGCGCGACGTGGCGATGGCCGAGGGTATGACGTACACGCTGCTGGAGGTGGACGGCCGGGCCGTCGCGGGGGCGATGCCGATCGATCCGGCCTGGCGGCCGATGTCCTCGCACTGGTCGGTCTACTTCGCCGTGGACGATTGTGACTCGTCGTTCGCGCAGGCCCTGGAGTTGGGCGCGAACAAGGTCATGCCGCCGGAGAACTCGCCCGCGGGCCGGTTCGCGATCCTCAGCGACCCGCAGGGCGCCGGGTTCTCGATCATCCGCAACAACCCGGACTTCAGCATCTGAGCCGCGCTCGGTACGTTGATCCCGGTCGGCCGCCCCGGGTCCGACCGTCGGGTCGAACGAGGTGCGGGCGCGATGACGTTGGTGGCGGTGACCGGAGGCAGCGGCAAGCTGGGCCGGGCGGTGGTGCGCGAGCTGTTGGCGCACGGGTATGACGTGGTCAACCTGGACCTGGCCGCCCCGCGCGAGCAGCTGTGCCCGTACACCCGGATCGACTTCACCGACTACGGGCAGGCGGTCGAGGCGTTCACCGCGATCGACAGCCGCTACCGCAAGGTCGACGCGGTGGTGCACCTGGCCGCGATCCCCGGGCCGGGCGTCACCGGCAACGCGGCGACCTTCGCCAACAACGTGACCGTCAGCTACAACGTGTTCGCCGCCGCGCGCGCCGCGGGCATCCGCAACGTGGTCTGGGCCTCCAGCGAGACGCTGCTCGGGCTGCCGTTCGACACCCCGCCGCCCTACCTGCCGGTCGACGAGGAGTACGAGACCCGCCCCGAGACGGCGTACGCGCTGGCCAAGCGGCTCGACGAGGAGATGGCCGCCCAGTTCTGCCGCTGGGAGCCCGAGCTGAAGATGATCGGGCTGCGTTTCTCCAACGTGATGGAACCCGGCGACTACGCCGCCTTCCCGTCGTACCAGGACGATCCGACGCTGCGCAGCTGGAACCTGTGGTCCTACATCGACTGCCGGGACGGGGCGCAGGCGGCGCGCCTGGCCCTGGAGTACCAGGTGCCGGGGCTGGAGGTGTTCATCATCGCCAACGCGGACTCGGTGATGCACCGGCCGTCGGCGGAGCTGGCCGGAGAACTGTTCCCGCAGGTGCCGTGGAAGCGGCCGGTCGAGAGTACGCAGACGCTGCTGTCGATCGACAAGGCTCGTCGGCTGTTGGGCTACGAACCGCGCTACGGCTGGCGTTGAGCGAATCAGTCGTGATGGGACAGATTTGCCTGCCTGGGATACATGTGGATGGTCGAATCCGGAAGGAAGACTAACTGTTAGGACTCTTGACTGATCGTTGTCGCCGGGAGAAGGTCACCGGGAGGCAACGATGGGAGTTCATATGTTCCGTACTCTGCACCGTCCGGGGCTCGTCGGGGCACTCGCCCTGACCCTGGGGGCTGGCCTGATGGCGGCCGTGCCCGCGCAGGCGGCCGGCAACACCTCGGCCGACAAGGCGCCGAAGAAGGTCATCTCCGCGTACTTCGCCGACTGGGACGTCTACGGCCGGGGCTACTTCGTCAAGGACATCCCCGCCGACAAGCTCAACGTCATCCAGTACGCGTTCGGCCTGCCGACGTTCGACCCCGCCACCGGCGCGGTCGGCTGCGGCGTGCTCGACCCGTGGGCCGACTTCCAGCAGGTCTACTGGGGCCCGGAGAACACCGTGGACGGGGTCGCCGACAGCTACCCCGACCAGCGGCTCTACGGCAACTTCAACCAGCTGCGCAAGCTCAAGGCGGCCAACCCGCACCTGAAGATCGAGATCTCGCTGGGCGGCTGGACCAAGTCGACCTGGTTCGCCTCGGTCGCGGCCACCGCCGAGCGCCGCCAGGCGTTCGTCGCGGCGTGCATCGACACCTTCATCAAGGGCAACCTGCCGACCGGCGGCTGGCCGGAGAACGCCGGTGGTATCGGCGCCGCCGCGGGCCTGTTCGACGGCATCGACCTCGACTGGGAGTACCCGACCCAGAAGGCCGACAGCAACGTGGACTACGGCCCGGCCGACCGCCACAACGCGACGCTGCTGGCCCAGGAGTTCCGCCGCCAGCTCGACGCGCAGGGCGCCGCCGACGGCAAGCACTACCTGCTCACCGCCGCGCTCCCGGCGGCCAAGAGCTCCACGAAGTACTACGAGCTGCGTGAGTTCGCCAAGTCCATGGACTGGGTGAACATCATGACGTACGACTTCAACGTGCCCGGCGGTTCGGTGGCCGGTCCGAGCACGCTGTTCGGCCGGGACCCGCGCGACCCCGAGGCCGACGACCTGACCTGGAACACCAGCGGCACGGTCGCGTGGTACCTGCTCAACGGCGTGCCCGCGAGCAAGATCGTGGTCGGGGTGCCGTTCTACGGCATCCAGTACGTCCGCAACCCCGGCGGCCTGTACGGCCCGTTCGACAACACCGGGCTCGACCCGGAGGCGGCGAACTGGGACGCCAAGCCGCAGCCGTCCTACCACGACCTGGTCGACGTGGCGGGTGTCGTCACCGCCGACGGCGTCGGGCAGGGCGGGTACACCCGCAAGTGGAACCTGTTCGCGGGTGAGCCGTACCTGATCAACCCGGCCGCCGCGCACACGCTGGCCGGTCAGTCCGTCACCGCGCCCACCACGATCGTCTACTCGGACCCGAAGTCGATCGCGGAGCGCACCGCACTGATCAAGCTGCTCGGCCTGCGCGGCGCCATGGCGTGGGAACTCAGCCAGGACTCCAGCGACCACGCGCTGATCAGCGCGCTCGGACCGGTCCTGAACTGAACCGAGACACCCGATCCCGGTCGGTGTGCAGGCCAGACCTGCCCACCGACCGGGATCTCTCATTTCGCGGGCGGTGGCGCCCCGTCCCTGGGGGCGATCGGGGTGGCGACCCGCCACAGCTCCCGGAACCGCGCGATGTTGCGCCGCACCTTGGCCTGGTTGGTGACCAGTTGAGTGCTGGCGATGTTGATGCGGTTGACCTCGTTGACCTGGGTCGACGGTGACGACTGGTAGGTGATCACGTCGTCGAAGATGATGAAGTCGAAGATCGGCGGAATGAACCCGCTGGCCGAGCGGGTCGGATCCAGCGCGCGCACCTCGATGCTCAGGTCGGTGTGCATCCCCAGCACCTGGTGGAACTTCTCGTCGTTCCAGAGGTCCGGCCGGTCGAGCACGAACAACCGGCGCACCCGCACGTTGCGCGCGATCGCCTCCCGCTGCGCCTCCAGGTAGCGCTGGCCGAGGTCGCTCTGCCAGAGGCTGCCGTCGAAGTAGTCCTGGCCGCCGACGTCGAGCGTCGTGCTGATCGCGTCGAGGCTCGTGCTGGCGTGCTTGGTCAGGCCGAGCAGCCAGTCCCGGTCCTCGCCGTCGTAGGTGAGGTCGCCGGCGTCGGCCAGCGTCTTCAGCATCTCCGAGAGGCGCTCGATCTCGGCCTGCGCGAGATCGAACACCAGCGGCGGGTTGGGCCTGATCCGGCGGGCGTTGACGACCAGCGTCGTGATCGCGTCGGTGTTCAGCGCCGAGGCCTCGACCGAACCGTACAGGCGGGTGGCCTCGCTGATCCGTTCGAAGTTGCGGCGGATGCTCGCCTCGCTGTCGGCGGTGTGTCGGCGCAGGTCGTCCGCCATCCGGGTCAGCCGCCCGTCCACCTCGGCGGCGACCAGCGCGAGGTCTGCCTCCACCTCGTCCTCCACCCGGCCGAGACGCCGCTCCACGTCGTAGAGGAACTGGACGACGAAGGCCAGCCCGGCGACGAAGAGGGAGACGCCGAAGCTGAGCACCAGCGGCTCGTTCGCCTTCAGGGCCTCGAACGCCAGCGTGGCCAGAAACGTGATCGAGAAGAGCGCGAGGCTGATGACGATCTTGATCGGCATGCGGACGACGGTCTCTCGCGGATGCGCCATGCTTCTCCCTGCCACTGGGGCCGGGCCCGGTCACCGCTCGGGCCGTCCCTGTCCCACGTGTCCGGCGAACATCCCCACGACCGCCCACGGCGCCGGTCGCGGTCGTCGGCACACCGCACGCGGGTTCATCTCAATCGATTGATTGCACTCCATGGTGTCGGCCGGTGGCAAGAGTTCGCGGCCGGAAACCAACCGAACGTTCATGGGAGGACACTCAACGTAGCGGCGCCGCCGACGGGGGGCGGAAAACCGCTGGTCGGTCTGCCCGGGTGACGGCATATCCTTGCGGGCGTCATGACACCTCAGTCCCGCCCTCCCCAGCCCGCCAGCCCGCTCGTCGAGCTGCGGCGACGCGTCGACCAGCTGATGCCGCAGGACCGGCGCCGGCTCGCCCGGCGCCTCGACGGCGTACGCAAGGTCCGTCCCGGCGAGGCGCTGGACGCCGCCGTGACGCAGATCACCGAGGCGGTGGCGCAGGCGGAGCAGCGGCTCGCGGCGCGCGCCGGGGCGGTGCCGCCGATCACGTACCCGGACGAGTTGCCGGTCAGCCAGAAGCGCGAGGACATCGCCGCGGCGATCCGCGACCACCAGGTCGTGATCGTGGCCGGTGAGACCGGCTCCGGCAAGACCACCCAGCTGCCGAAGATCTGCCTGGAACTGGGCCGGGGCGTGCGCGGCCTGATCGGGCACACCCAGCCCCGACGGCTGGCCGCCCGCACGGTCGCCGAGCGCATCGCCGAGGAGGTCGGGGTGCCGCTGGGCGGCACGGTCGGCTGGAAGGTGCGCTTCACCGACCAGGTCGGCGACCAGACCATGGTCAAGCTGATGACCGACGGCATCCTGCTCGCCGAGATCCAACACGACCGCACTCTGTCGCAGTACGACACGCTGATCATCGACGAGGCGCACGAACGCAGCCTCAACATCGACTTCATCCTCGGCTACCTCAAGCAGCTGCTGCCCAAGCGGCCCGACCTCAAGGTGATCATCACTTCGGCGACCATCGACCCGGAGCGCTTCGCCGCGCACTTCGCCGGGCCGAACGGCCCCGCGCCGATCATCGAGGTCTCCGGCCGCACCTACCCGGTCGAGGTCCGCTACCGGCCGCTGGTGGTCGAGGGCGACGAGGAGGACGGCGACGAGGAGCGCGACCAGATCCAGGCGATCTCCGACGCCGTCGACGAACTGGCCACCGAGAAGCCCGGCGACGTGCTGGTCTTCCTCAGCGGTGAGCGCGAGATCCGCGACACCGCCGAGGCGCTGCGCAAGCGCAACCTGCGCCACACCGAGATCCTGCCGCTGTACGCCCGGCTGTCCACCGCCGAGCAGCACCGGGTCTTCCAACCGCACACCGGTCGGCGCATCGTGCTGGCCACCAACGTCGCCGAGACCTCGCTGACCGTCCCCGGCATCAAGTACGTCATCGACCCCGGCACGGCCCGCATCTCCCGGTACAGCAACCGGTTGAAGGTGCAGCGGCTGCCGATCGAGGCGGTCTCGCAGGCCTCGGCCAACCAGCGCAAGGGCCGCTGCGGACGAACCTCGGACGGCATCTGCGTCCGGCTCTACGACGAGCTCGACTTCGTCAACCGGCCCGAGTTCACCGAGCCGGAGATCCTGCGTACCAACCTGGCCTCGGTCATCCTCCAGATGATCTCGCTGGGGCTGGGCGACATCGCCGCGTTCCCGTTCATCGACCCGCCGGACCGCCGTCACATCGCCGACGGCATGGACCTGCTGCACGAGCTGGGCGCCCTGGAGGCGCCGATGCGTGGCGAACCGGGGCGGCTCACCCCGCTCGGCCGCCGCCTGGCGCAGCTGCCGGTCGACCCACGGCTGGGCCGGATGGTGCTGGAGGCGGAGAAGAGCGGCTGCCTGCGCGAGGTGCTGATCATCACGGCGGCGCTGTCCATCCAGGACCCGCGCGAGCGGCCCGCTGACCGGCAGCAGGCCGCCGCCGAGAAGCATGCCCGCTTCGCCGACGAGGGCTCCTCGGACTTCATGGCGTTCCTCAACCTGTGGAACTACGTACGCGAGCAGCAGCGCGAGCTGTCGTCCAACCAGTTCCGCCGCCTGTGCAAGACCGAGTTCCTGCACTACCTGCGCATCCGCGAATGGCAGGACCTGGAGTCGCAGCTGCGCCAGGTGGCCAAGCAGCTCGGCGCCACGCTCAACACGGTCCCGGCGGAGCCCGCCACCGTGCACCAGGCGCTGCTTTCCGGCCTGCTGTCCCATCTCGGCTTCTACGACGCGGAGAAGCGGGACTTCCTCGGCGCCCGAGGTGCCCGGTTCTCGCTGTTCCCGGGCTCGGCGCTGTTCAAGAAGTCGCCGCGCTGGGTGATGGCGGCCGAGCTGGTCGAGACCTCCCGCCTGTGGGGGCGCGTCGCCGCGAAAATCGAGCCGGAGTGGGCCGAGAGCCTGGCCCCGCACCTGGTCAAGCGCCAGTACAGCGAACCACACTGGGAGAAGAAGCAGGCCGCCGTCGTCGCGTACGAGAAGGTGCTGCTCTACGGCCT
Source organism: Catellatospora tritici (assembly GCF_019083965.1). Classification (GTDB taxonomy): domain Bacteria; phylum Actinomycetota; class Actinomycetes; order Mycobacteriales; family Micromonosporaceae; genus Catellatospora; species Catellatospora tritici. The sequence continues at coordinate 303,531 of NZ_JAHRCY010000002.1, read as the reverse complement.
GCCCATCGTCGCCAAGCGCAAGGTGAACTTCGGCCGGATCGACCCGGCGCTGTCCCGGGAGCTGTTCATCCGGCACGCGCTGGTCGAGGGCGACTGGGAGACCCACCACGACTTCTTCCACGCCAACCGCGAGTTGCTCGCCGAGGTCGAGGAGCTGGAGCACCGGGTCCGCCGCCGCGACATCCTGGTCGACGACGAGACCCTGTTCTCCTTCTACGACAACCGGCTGCCCGCCGACGTCGTCTCCGGCCAGCACTTCGACACCTGGTGGAAGAAGGCCCGCCACAAGACCCCCGAACTGCTCAGCTTCGAGAAGTCGATGCTGGTCAACGCGGCCGCGGGCGGGGTCGAGGAGGAGGACTACCCGGACGTGTGGCGGCAGGGGCAGTTCGAGCTGCCGCTGACGTACCAGTTCGAGCCGGGTGCCGACGCCGACGGCGTGACCGTGCACATCCCGCTGCCGCTGCTCAACCAGATCAGCCCGGCCGGGTTCGACTGGCAGATCCCCGGCCTGCGGGAGGAGTTGGCGATCGCGCTGGTGCGCTCGCTGCCCAAGGCCGATCGCCGCAACTTCGTGCCCGTGCCCGACTATGTACGCGAGGCGCTGGCCGGGGTGAAGCAGGCCGACGAGCCGCTGGTGGCGGTGCTGGAGCGGCAGCTGCGCGCGATGACCGGCGTGGTGATCCCGCGCGACAGCTGGGAGCCGGACAAGGTGCCCGAGCACCTGAAGATCACCTTCCGGGTGGAGGACGAGCAGGGCAAGACCCTCGCCGAGGGCAAGGACCTGCCCGACCTCAAGCGGCGCCTGCGCGACAAGGCACAGCAGGCGGTGGCGGCGGCCGCCGACGACCTGGAGATGCACGGCCTGACCAACTGGAGCATCGGCCCGCTGTCCCGCACGGTCGAGCGCAAACGCGGCGGGTACGACGTCAAGGGTTACCCGGCGCTGGTCGACGAGGGTGCGACGGTCGGCGTGAAGGTCTTCGACTCGACCGGCGAGCAGTGGAACGCCATGTGGCGCGGCACCCGGCGGCTGGTGCTGCTGGCGGCCCCGCCGCCGCTGAAGTCGATCCAGGGTCGGCTGTCCAACCAGGCCAAACTGGCACTGTCGCGCAACCCGCACGGCGGCGTCACGCCACTGCTGGAGGACGTGGTCACCGCCGCGGTCGACAAGGTGATCATCGAGGCGGGCGGCCCGGCCTGGGACGCCGACGCGTTCGCGAAGCTGGCGGCCAAGGCCCGCGCGGAACTGCCGATGACCATCCTCGAGATCCTGCAGCAGCTCGAACCGATCCTGGCCAGCTGGTACGAGATCGACCGCAAACTCAAGTCGATCACGAATGTGCTGCTGGTGCGTTCGGTCTCCGACATCCGGGCGCAGCTGACCGGGCTGGTCTTCCCCGGCTTCGTGGCCGGGACCGGGCTGCGCCGCCTGTCCGACCTGACCCGCTACCTGCGCGCGATCGAGCAGCGGCTGGCCAAGCTGGCCGAGCAGCCGCAGCGCGACCGCGAGAAGCTGCTGCTGCTCGAAGACGTCCTGCACGAGTACGACCAGGCCAAGGCGTCCACGCGGCCCGGCGCCCCGGGCTGGGACACGGTCGTCGAGGTGCGCTGGATGATCGAGGAGCTGCGGGTGAGCTACTTCGCGCAGACGCTGGGCACGCCGTACCCGGTCTCCGACAAGCGGATCTACCGGGCGCTGGCGACAGTTCCCGCGAGCTGACCGGGTGCGGGCGCCACGCGGCGCCCGCACCCGGACTGTTCAGCGCAGCTCGGCCAGCAGCGACTCGACCTCGGCGAACGCCGCCTCGGGCAGTGGACCCAGGGCCAGGGTGGCGAAGTTCTCCTCCGCCTGGGCGACCGTGCGCACGCCCGGGATCGGCAGCGTCCACGGGCTGCGGGCCAGCAGCCAGCCCAGCGCGCCCTGGCTCAGGGTCCGGCCGTCGGCGGTCAGCGCCTGCCGGACCCGGTCCACCAGCTCGGCCCACTGCGGCGTCGGCACCCCGTCGGTGAAGTACTTCAGCCACTCCGGCGACTTGCCGCGCACGTCGTCGCCGCCGATGCGGCCCGCCAGGCCGTGGTACTTGCCGGTGAGCAGGCCCATCGCCAGCGGCCCCCGGTTGATCCCGGCCAGCTCGTAGCGGGCCAGCACGTCCACCATGGCCGCGTTGTCGTTCAGCACCGAGTGGTCGTACTGGATCGCGGCGCAGTTCGGCCCCGCCTCGGCGAAGGCGGCGGCGCGCGCCGGATCGTCGGTGCTCCAGCCGTACGCCCGGATGCGGCCCTGCGCGACCAGCTTCTCCAGTGGACCGACCAGGTCCAGCGCCTCTTCTAGCGGCAGGTGGCCCAGGTGCAGCTGGTACAGGTCCAGGTAGTCGGTGCCGAGCCGGTCGAGGATGCCGTCCAGGCAGCTCAGCATGTATGCCGGGGTGCCGTTCTCGCCGGTGGCCAGCCGCTTGGACGCCGCGAAGGTGAAGCCGAACTTGCTGGCGACGACCACGCTGCCGCGCCGCCCAGCCAGGGCCCGGCCGAGCACCCGCTCGCTGTGCCCGGCCCCGTAGTTGCTCGCCGTGTCGAAGAAGGTGACTCCGAGGTCGAGGGCTCGGTGTACGGCGCGAACCGACTCGGCGTCGTCGACCTCGCCCCACCCGTACGGCTGCCCGTCCTCGCCCCACAGTGGGCCCCCGATGGCCCAGCAGCCCAGGCCCAGGGCGCTGACCTCGATGCCGCTGCGACCCAGTTTCCGTGTCGTCATGACGGCCAGCCTGACACCTGGAGCGCGCTCCAGGTCAAGCTACGGTGGTGCGGTGACCCGATACACCCCCGCCGAAACCGTACGCCGCAGCGGCTTCAGCCTCGACACGCTGCGCTACTACGAGCGCATCGGCCTGCTGGAAGGCGTCGACCGGACGGCCGGCGGCCGCCGCGTCTTCTCCGATGACGACCTGGGCTGGCTCGGCCTGCTGCGCTGCCTGCGCGACACCGGGATGCCGATCAGCGCGATGTGCCGGTTCGCCGAACTCGCCCGGCAGGGCGACGAGACCGTCGCCGACCGGGTGGAGCTGCTGGAGCAGCACAGCGTGGCGGTCGAGGCCCAACTGGAACTGCTGCTGGGCCAGCACGGCCACCTGCGCGACAAGATCACCCACTACCGCGCGCTACTGGCCGCCGACGGGTCCTGACACGCCTGGAACGCGGAACAGTCGCGCCGCCGGGCACGACTGCCCGGCGGCGCGATCTCGCAGGTCCGGCGACGTGATCTCGCAGTTTCGGGGAAAGCGCGCGAATCTTGCACGTTATTCGTGCACTTTCCCCGAAAGGGACGTCAGTCGCGCTTCATCGTCTGCTGGTCGGAGGGTTGGACCAGCATCACGGTCGACTCGTCCGGTAGCGGGGGAGGCGCGGCGGGGCTCGCGGCGGGCGGGGTCGGTGCAGCCGGGACGACCGGGACGGTGACGCCTGCGTCCGGCCTGGGCGCGGGTGCCGACGGCGCGGCTGGGGCCGACGGCGCGGCTGGGGCCGACGGCGCGGCTGGGGCCGACGGCGCGGCTGGGGCCGACGGCGCGGCTGGGGCCGACGGCGCGGCTGGGGCCGACGGCGCGGGCGCCGTGGGCGCGGGAGCGGGTGGTGCGGCAGACGCTGGTCCGGCAGCAGGTGGGGCTGAGGGCGTCATCGCTGCCGGGGGCGGGTTCGGGTTGCGGCGGGGCAGCGGTGGCGCGTCCGCGACCGGCGCGGTCGGCTTGGGCGGCACCGGCATGGTCGGCCCGGCCTGCGGCGGCACCGGCATGGTGGGCCCCGGTGGCACCGGCATCGTCGGCGCGGCGGGGGCGGCGACCGGGGTGGGGCGCGGGTAGTGCAGCGACGGGGCCGGGATGTCGGGCAGCGCGTACGGGTCGGCGGGCATCGAGGTCAGCTGCCGGGTCGGGTCGGGCGCGGCGCCCGGCTGCCGGTACTGCTGCGGCGGGTACTGCTGGTAGGCCTGGGCCGGGTCGGCGATCCGCCGCCACCGGCGCGGGCTGGCGATGGTGGCCAGCAGCGGCACGCCCAGCAGCACGCCGAGGCCGGTCTGCCCCACGGCGCCGGCCAGGTGGATGTCGATCAGCGCGAACGTGTCCTGGTAGGACTTCCCGTCGACCAGGGCCCACGCGCTGGTGCCGAGGAACGCGATCCCGGCCAGCGACGGGCCGGTCGGTGACAGCCGCGCCATGAGCAGGACCGCGTACAGGATGCCCGCGAGCAGCAGCGCGCCCAGCGCCGCGGCCGCGTCGAGGAACGCGTCGGCGGCGCCGCCCGCGGCCATCGTGGTGTTGAACGCGCTGAGACCCGTACCGGTCAGTAGGAAGATCGCGGGAGCGAAGATCAGCGTGAGCAGCAACGATCCTAGGTGGCGCACCATGCCTCCGGGTTCTACAGGTTGGCCTGCGGCGCGCTCCAGGATGGCGTATCAGCGCCAGTCCTGTGCGCGGGGGTCACCGGAAGCTCCAATGTGGCTGTCGGCTCCAGCGTCTGCTGGGCCGGATACTGCGGCGCCACCGGCTGCGGCCAGGCGGGCTCGATGGTGTGCACCGGCTTGGGCCAGGCCCGCCAGCGGCTGGGGCTGAACACCGCGACCAGCAGCAGGGCGCCGACGGCGGCGAGCAGGCCGCTCTGCAGCGGCAGGGTGAGGTCGGCACGGTAGCCGCCGAGCTTCCAGCCCCAGTCCAGCGCCCTCAGTACGGCCACCGGCTGGATCAGGAACCAGACCGTGAACCCGAGGTAGACCAGGGCGGTGAACAGCGGGCCGACCGGCGACTGGCGCAGCGCGCCGATGAGACCGAGCACCAGGCCCGCGCCGGCGACGACGGCGAGGCCGACCCACATGCCGGTGGGCACGTCGGGCGACACGCTCACCGCCAGCATTGCCTGGCCCTGTGCCGCGGCGGCCCAGGCGAGCGGTGTGATCACGATTGCGGCGAGGAGGCTCCATACGTGACGCATGTGCGGCACCTTACTGTTTTCCCGTTGCGCTGGCATCACCGCTGGAGGCAGGCCGTACGGTGAAGGCGTGATCTCCCAGGAGCAGGGCCGCCCGACCGCGTTCTCGCGGGTCACGCTGAGCCGCATCATGACCAACCACGACGTCAACCTGTACGGCACCGTGCACGGCGGCGTGATCATGAAGTTCGTCGACGACGCCGCCGGGGCGGCCGCCGCCCGGCACTGCGGCTTCAACGCCGTCACCGTCTCCATCGACGAGATCGCGCTGATGGTGCCCGTGCGCGTCGGTGACCTGGTGCACGCCAAGGCGCAGGTCAACTGGACCGGGCGCACCTCGCTGGAGCTGGGCGTCTCGGTGTGGGCCGAGCGCTGGAACGAGGCCGACCGCGAGCCGGTCAACGTCGCCACGGCGTACCTGGTGTTCGTGGGCGTCGGCCCGGACGGCGAGCCGACGCAGGTGCCGCCGGTGCTGCCGGAGACCGAGGAGGACGAGCGGCGCTTCCGCGAGGCGGAGATCCGCCGGGAGCACCGGCTGGCCCGCCGCCGCGCCATCGAGAGCCACCGCGCCGACCTGCGCTGACTGTCGGCGACAGCCATACGCACCCGGTGACCGGTGTGCGCCGGGAACACCGCACCCGGGCCGCCCGGCCCGGAGAATGATCGCGCAGGCCATGCGGCAGGATGCGAGTGCGGTGTACGACGGCGTACGCGGGAGGAGATCACGATGACCAGGGTGCTGTGGACCCCACCGGCGGATGTCAGGCAGAACTCCCGCATCGGCGACTACCTGAGCTGGCTGGACAAGCACCGTGGGCTGACCTTCGCCGACTACGACGAGCTGTGGCACTGGAGCACCGAGGACCTGCCCGGGTTCTGGTCGTCGATCTGGGAGTACTTCGAGGTCGTCGCCCACGAACCGGCGACGGCTGTGTTGCCCGACCCCACCATGCCGGGCGCGAAGTGGTTCCCCGGCACCACCCTGAACTACGCCGAGAACGTGCTGCGCATGCCGGGCATCGGCGACGACGAGCCGGTGGTCCTCGGCTACTCGCAGACCCGCGAGCCGGTGGTGCTCACCGCCGCGCAGCTGCGCGAGCAGGTCCGCCGGGCGCGGGCCGGATTGCGCCGCCTGGGTGTCGGCGAGGGCGACCGGGTGGCGGCGTACCTGCCGAACATCCCCGAGACGGTGGTGCTGATGCTGGCCACGGCCAGCCTGGGCGCGATCTTCTCGTCCTGCGCCCCCGAGTTCGGCACCCGCAGCGTCACCGACCGCTGGCAGCAGATCTCGCCCAAGGTGCTCGTCGCCGTCGACGGCTACCGGTACGGCGACAAGCTCATCGACCGGGCCGGTGAGGTCGCGGCGATCCGGGCGGCGCTGCCGTCGCTGACGCACGCCGTCGTGCTGCCGTACACCGAAGGGCAGGTCGGCCTGGGCGAGCTGGCCGCCGACACCGACGAACCGCTGACCTTCGCCCCGGTCCCGTTCGCCCACCCGCTGTACGTGCTCTACTCCTCCGGCACCACCGGTCTGCCCAAGCCCATCGTGCACGGCCACGGCGGCATCCTGCTCGAGCACCTGAAGATGCTCGCCCTGCACCACGACCTCGGCCCCGGCGACCGCTACTTCTGGTTCTCCACCACCGGCTGGATGATGTGGAACTACCTGGTCTCCGGCCCGGCCGTCGGCGCGGCGATCGTGCTGTTCGACGGCAACCCCGGCGCCCCCGACCTGGGCATGCTGTGGCGCCTGGCCGAAGAGGCCGGGATGACGTACTTCGGCACCTCGGCGCCGTACCTGCTGGCCTGCCGCAAGGAGGGGCTGGTGCCGCGTGAGGTCGCCGACCTGTCGAAGCTGCGCGGGCTCGGCTCCACCGGGGCGCCGCTGCCCGCCGAGGGCTTCGAGTGGGTGTACGACAACGTCAACCCCGACCTGATGCTGCTGTCCCTGTCCGGCGGCACCGACGTGTGCACCGGCTTCGTCGGCGGCACCCCGCTCAACCCGGTCTACGCGGGCGAGATCGCGGCCCGCTGCCTCGGCGCCAAGGTCGAGGCGTACGACGGCGCCGGTCACCCCGTCCTCGGTGCCCTCGGCGAACTGGTCATCAGCGCACCGATGCCGAGCATGCCGGTCGGGTTCTGGGGCGACGCCACGGGGGAGAAGTACCGCGAGGCGTACTTCGACGTGTTCCCGGGGGTGTGGCGCCACGGTGACTGGATCACCATCACCGACCGGGGCACCTGCGTGATCACCGGCCGCTCCGACGCGACCCTGAACCGGGGCGGGGTGCGCCTGGGCACGGCCGAGTTCTACTCGGTGGTCGAGGGCATGGACGAGGTCGCCGACTCGGTGGTGGTGCACCTGGAGGACGACGAGGGCGGCGCCGGTGAGCTGCTGCTGTTCGTGGTGCTGGTGCCGGGGCGTGAGCTGGACGACGCGATGCGGAGCAAGATCGCGCGGGAGCTGCGTACGGCGCTGTCGCCGCGCCACATCCCCGACGTGATCTACCAGGTGGCGGCGGTGCCGCGCACTCTGTCGGGTAAGAAGCTGGAGGTGCCGGTGAAGCGGATCCTGACCGGCACGCCGGTGGAGTCGGCGGCGGCGAAGGGGGCGCTGGCGAACCCGGAGTCGCTGAACGCGTTCGAGGCGCTGGCCCGCACCCGCGCCGCCTGAGCCCGTGCTGCCGCAGCACCTAGCATTGACGCTGGCCTATCCAGGGCACGAATGTTCGGAATCCGTCTTCTAGATAGGCCACTGTCAATGCTAGGCCCCTCACCCCGGGGGCCGCGGGCACCCTCCGTCAGGAGATGATCTCGGCGCGTTCCGTTGCCGCGCGGGAGTCGAGGATGCCAGGGGCGGTGTGATGGGACAGCACCAGGCTGGCCCCCGCCGCGAGTGGCGCGACCAGCCAGTCCAGCGGGCGCGGATGCGCGCCGAGGTCGAGCAGCACCCGCTCGCCGCGCTCGATGCCCAGCTCCTTGGCTCGGGCCACCGCCCGCTCGGCCAGTTCGGCGTGGGTGATCGAGCCGCCGCCACCGGGCAGGCCGACCAGGGCGGCCGCGTTCGGGTCGGCGGGCGGACCGCCATAGAAGTCGCCGTGGGCGCGGGCCGAGCTGACCCAGTCCGACACCCCGGCGGGCAGCCCGCGCAGCGGCAGCGCGAACGGGTGCAGGCCCACGGCGTACGTGTCGGGGGCGGTCGGGGCCGTGTCCGCGGCGACGAAGGCGACGTCGGCGGGTAGTTCGTCGGAGTGGGACACCGCCAGCCCGGCGGTCCACGAGGCGAGCATGATCGCGGCGGTCTGCCAGTGCGGCGGCAGCGCGATCGAGGCGACGCTGCCGGGCCCGAGGCCGAGACCGTCGACGAGGAGATTGGCCGTCTTGGACACCCAGTTGGCCAGGGTCGCGCCGGACAGTTCGGTACGTTCGCCGGTCGCGTCGTCGTACCAGGTGAGCAGGGGGCGGGCCGGATCGGCCGACACCGTGGCGGCGAAGAGCTGACTGATAGTCGACACGAGGTCAGGCTACCGACAACGCCGCGTCGTGGACCTTGCCATGGGGTATGTCGGGCGTAGTCTGAGACGTGACTGCTGTGAAACAGCGCACAGTCTCACAACCGCAGAGCGGCGGTCGACTGGGCTGCGCTGCACACCCCCACAAGGAGTGTTCACCGTGACGATCGCTCGCTCTCCCCGGGTGCTGGTCGATGCGACCAGTGTCCCCGCCGACCGAGGCGGGGTGGGCCGCTACCTGGATGGCCTGCTGGGCGCCCTGGCCGACCGGTCCGACATCGACCTGGTCGTGGTCTGCCAGCGCACCGACCAGGAACGCTACGCGCGTACGCTGCCGCATGCGCAGGTCGTGGCCGCTCCGGCCGCCGTGGCGCACCGCCCGGCCCGGCTGGCCTGGGAACAGACCGGCCTGCCGCTGCTGGCCCAGCAGGTCGGCGCGCAGGTGCTGCATTCGCCGTTCTACACCTGTCCGCTGCGTTCGGGCTGCCCGGTGACGGTGACCGTGCACGACGCGACGTTCTTCACCGAGCCCGAGCACTACGACAAGTCGCGCGGCACGTTCTTCCGGTCGGCGATCAAGACGTCGATGCGCCGCGCCGAGCGGGTGATCGTGCCCAGCAAGGCGACCCGGGACGAGCTGATCCGCCTGCTCGACGCCGACCCGACCCGCATCGACGTGGCGTACCACGGTGTGGATCACACCGCGTTCCACGTGCCCGGCGAGGAGGAGAAGGCCCGGGTGCGGGCGCGGCTGGGTCTGGGCGAGGCGTCGTACGTCGCGTTCCTGGGCGCCAAGGAGCCCCGCAAGAACGTGCCGAATCTGATCCGAGGCTGGATCACGGCGGTGCGCGACCGGGTGGATCCGCCCGCGCTGGTGCTGGCGGGTGGTCAAGGTCACGATGACGAGATCGACCGGATGGCGGCCGAGGTGCCCGCGCACCTGCGCCTGCTGCGACCGGGCTACCTGCGCTACGCCGACCTGCCGGGCTTCCTGGGCGGGGCGGTGCTGTGCGCGTACCCGAGTCATGGTGAGGGTTTCGGCCTGCCGATCCTGGAGGCGATGGCGTGCGGGGCGCCGGTGCTGACCACGCCCCGGCTGTCGCTGCCGGAGGTGGGCGGGGACGCGGTCGCCTACACCGGCTCGGAGGCCGGTGAGATCGCCCGTGACCTGTCGGCCCTGCTCGTCGACGACACACGTCGTTCGGCGCTGGCCGCGGCCGGGCTGGCCCGCGCCAAGGAGTTCAGTTGGAACTCCAGCGCCGACGCCCACATCAACGCCTGGCAGCGCTCCATCCGGCAGTACGCCTGACGGGCGGTCGCCCCTGCTCCCGGGCGAGGCGAGTTGCCCGCTCCGCCCGGTCAGGCAGAATGGTCGGATGCTGCACGCCGTAATCCCCGCTGGTGGGAGTGGGACACGCCTCTGGCCGCTGTCGCGCGCCACGCACCCGAAGTTCCTGCACCCGCTGACCGGGACCCCCGACACGCTCATCCAGGCCACCGTCGCCCGGCTGGCGCCGGTCGCCGCGATCGGGGACACCTACGTCGTGACCGGCACCGCCCACGCGGCGGCGATCGCGCGGCAGTTGCCCGATCTGCCCGAGTCGAACATCCTTATCGAGCCGAGCCCGCGCGACTCCTGCGCCGCCATCGGCCTGGCCGCCGCGGTGATCGCGCGGCGCGACCCCGACGCCGTGATGGGCTCGTTCGCCGCTGACCACCTGGTGCGCGACACCGCCCGCTTCACCGAGGTGCTGCGCGACGCCGAGGCGGGCGCCCAGCGCGGCCTGCTCATGACCATCGGCATCACCCCGACCCACCCCGAGACCGGCTACGGCTACCTGCAGTGCGGCGCCGTCGTCGACGGGCCGGTCCGGGTCGTGGACGAGTTCAAGGAGAAGCCGTCGCGCGAGGTCGCCGCGCAGTACCTGGCCTCGGGCCGGTACCTGTGGAACGCGGGCATGTTCGTGTGGCGGGTCGACGTGTTCCTGCGCGAGCTGGCCCGCCAGCAGCCGAGCCTGCACGACGGGCTGGTCCGCATCGCCGCGGCCTGGGACACCGACGACCGGGACCGGGTGCTGGGTGAGATCTGGCCCACCCTGACCAAGATCTCGGTCGACTACGCCGTGATGGAGGGCGCCGCCGCGGCCGGGCTGGTCGCCACCGTCCCCGGCGACTTCGGCTGGAACGACATCGGCGATTTCCACACCCTCGGCGAGGTGCTGCCCGCCGACGAGAACGGCAACGTGGTGGTCGGCGACGACGCGACCCTCGACGGCGGCAAGCCCGAGGTGCTGCTGCACGACGTCCGCAACGTGGTGGTGGTACCGCAGTCGGGCCGCCTGGTCGCGGCGCTCGGCATCGAGAACATGATCGTGGTCGACACCCCCGACGCGGTGCTGGTCTGCGACCGCGACCGCGCCCAGGACGTGAAGAAGCTGGTCGACGAGCTCAAGGAGCGCGGCGACACCCGCATCTGACGCGCCGTCGCGCACCCGGTCAAGTTGCCGGGCAACCGGGGGAATCTCGCACCTTCTTTCCCCCGATTGCCCGGCAATTTGCGCTCTGCGCGGGCACGTGGCGGGCGGTGCGTACGGTGGGGATCATGAAGTTGGTGGAGTTGGCGGCGGCGGGCAACGAGGCGAGTGACCTGCTCCGGGTCGCCGACGGAGCGCTGCTGCGCGAGTTGGGTGCGCGCCGCGCGTACTGGACGGTGCTGGACGAGGGGCCGGTGGAGCGGTGCCTCGCCCTGATCATCGAGCGGGCGGACGGGTCCTGGCACGCCGAGCACGTCGCCGCCGAGGCGGGCGTGCACGCGGGACGGACCGAGGACGCCGAGGCGCTGGCCCACCACGACGGCTGGGTGTACGTGCTCGGCTCCCACTTCGGCTCCAAGGCCGGACCGCTGCGGCCCAAGCGCGCGTTCGTGGCCCGGTTTCGCGAGTCGGCCCGGCCCGAGCTGGAGATCGTCCGGCACCGGTTCGCGCTGCACCGGGTGGTCAACGACGCGCTGGCCGAGCTGGTGACCACGGGGCATCCGGTGGCGCCGGGGCCGGTCGATCCGGCCGTACACGACGGATTCATCGAGCAGACGCTGCGCCGCGGCACCGCCAAGGGCAAAGCCTGGGTCGCGCAGCTCGCGCCGGGCGACCATCCGGTCAACATCGAGGGTGCCGCCTTCACCGGGCGCGGCACGCTCCTGGTCGGGCTGCGCTGGCCGGTCACGGCCGCGGGCGAGCCGGTGCTGGTCGAGCTGGCCGGGGTGCCCGAGCTGTTCACGGGCGGCGCGGTGCGGGTCGCCGGGGTGTACGCGCTGACCGGGACCGGCTCCGGCCCGCTGGGCATACGCGCGCTGGCCGCCCGCCCCGACGGCGGGTACGACGCGGTCATCGGCTCCATCGACGCGCTGGACAAGGGCTCGGTGCTGCTCGAACGGCACCCGCACGCCCGCCACGCCACCTGCCGTCATGTGCGCTTCGAGTTGCCCGGACGGCCCGGCCCGGCCCTGCTCAAGGCCGAGCCGGTGGCGGACCTGGCGCCCCTGCACCATGTGGAGGGGGTGTCCGAACGCGACGGCAGGCCGATTTACGTCACCGATGAGGACCATCGCATCGGGCTGTGGCTCTGAGGAACCCGTGGCTCTGAGCGCGAGACCGTGGCTCTGAGCAGGCTCGAAGCGAACGGAGCGGCCGACCGGTCTGCCCCCCGGCACCCGGCCGGCCGCTACCGTGCCCCGTACGCCCCCGTACGGTTGGCGACGCTGTGCGTCGCTCGGCTCCCCAGGCCGGACCACAGGATCGCGCACCGGGCGGCGTCGGGTCCATGACTTTCGGCTGTGACTTAAAGACCCAGGTCAGTTCCCTCGGTATCCTCATCGAGGTCGCCCCCCACCCCGGAGTCCACATGCTGCGGATCCACTTCACCGGCACCGACCTCGTCCGCACCCGTGTGGCCCCCCGACCCGATCCGATGTGGGAGCTCGCGCTCAGCATCCATCTGCTGCGCATGCGCGGCACCGACCCGCTGCTGTCGGGCTGGAAGAGCGACACCGTGGCCCGGCTGCGCCCGGCCGGACCGCTGCGCGCCGAGGTGGCCATGCTGCTGGCGCTCAACCCGCCGGTGGGCTACTTCCCCGACTTCCTCACCCCGCCCGAGGCGGCCGACGGCATCGACGCCGGGCTCGACGCGGTGCTGTCCACCGCACAGCCCCGGCTGCGCCGCGAGATCGACGTCCTGGGCGGCGCGCGGGGATCACTGCCCGCGAGCGTCGACGAGCTGGGCCGGGGGAACCGGTCCGCCATTGCCGAGCTTGGCACGGCGATCACCCGGTATCACCAGACCGCGATCGAGCCGATGTGGCCCCGGGTGCGCGCCGCCGTCGAGGCCGACCGGGGCATGCGCGCCCGCACCATGCTCGACCAGGGTGTGGAGGGGCTGCTCAACGACCTGCACCCGTCGATCAGGTTCGACGGCGGCACGCTGTCCATCGCCGACTATCCGTCGCACCGTGACGTGCACCTGGACGGGCGCGGGCTGCTGCTGGTGCCGTCGTACTTCAAGACGTACACCAAGCCGGTCACGCTGGTCGACCCGGAACTGCCGCCGGTGCTGGTGTACTCGGTGCACCCGGCGGCCCGGCTCGCGGTCACGGCGCCGGGGGAGGCGCTGACGGGGCTGCTGGGACGCACCCGGGCGGCGGTGCTGGAGCTGGCGGCGGCGGGCAGCACCACCACGGAACTGTCCCGGCGGCTCGGGGTGTCGCCGGCGGCGGTGAGCCAGCACGTGACGGTGATGCGCGACGCGGGGCTGCTGCTGAGCACCCGCATCCGCAACACGGTCCACCACACCCTGACTCCGCTCGGCCACGCCCTGCTCGCGGGCAGCCCCAGGTAGGGCAGGGCACCTTCGTCGGCTCGCGTCAGCGAGACGAGCATTGTTCGGTTGGGTTCGGTTCGCGGAGCGGAAGGGCTCCAGCTCAACTCGCGGCGTGGTTCTCGGCGGCCTGTTCGCGGCCCAGGGCGATCGCCTCGGCGGTGCCCATCGAGAACAGGTCGTGGGCGGCGTCGCGGACCAGCGTCTCGACCGCGCCGGGCCCGTCGGCGCTCGCGGTGATCAAACCTCGGACCACCGCCACCGGCACCCGGTCGACCTTGCCCTTGACCAGCTCCGCCGCGGCGGCCAGCTCATCCACGATCGCCATCTGCGTGATGTGCAGCTCGTTGCCGTACGGGTCGGTCTCGCCCCGGTGGTCGCGCAGCGGCGGAATGCCCGCGCAGCCCAGGGCCACGTCGGTGAGCCCGTTGCGCCACGGGCGCCCCATCGTGTCGCTGATGATCACCGCGACGTCCAGCCCGTACCGCTCACGCATGACCGTGCGCAGCTCGCGGGCCGACCGGTCCGGGTCGATCGGCAGCAGTACCAGCTGGGAGCGGTCGACGTTGGAGGCGTCGATCCCGGCCGAGGCGAGCACGAACCCGTGGTGGGTCTGCACGATGCGGGTGTGGCCCCGGGTGGCCACCGGCCGGGCGGTCTGTTCGCGCAGCACCCGCTCCCGGGCGGCCTCCCGTTCCGGCCCGGCCTGGGGCACGTCGACCAGGTTGCCCTCGGCCTTGGACACGATCTTGCTGGTCACCACGAGGATGTCCCCGTCGACCAGCCAGGGGGCGGCCTCGGTGATGAGCTTGGCGAGGTCGTCGCCGGGGCGAACGTCGCCGATGCCGCGCACCGGGTGCACGCTGTAGCCGCCGATCACGACAGTCCTCCCAGCTCCAGCGCCGCGCGGACCATCGCCGCGGTCGCGTCCTCGTCGGTCATCCACAGCGGTGCCGCGCCCACGCGTACGCCGGGGACTTCGGTCGCCGCGTCGGCGGTGTCGACCAGCCACGCGTCGAGCACCCCACCGGCGGTACGGGCACCGTACAGTCGGCCCACGCCCTCGGCCGTGCACGGCACGTCCAGCGCGGCCAGGCACTTGTCGGCCATGCCGCGCACCGGGCTGCCACCGATGATCGGCGAGACGCCGACGACCGGAGCCCGCCCGGTGACCAGCGCGTCGCGCAGCGGGGCCACGGCCAGCACCGGCGCGATCGACACCACCGGGTTGCTCGGCGCGACCAGCACCACGTCGGCCGAGCCCAGTGCGTCGAGCACGCCCGGCGCGGGTTTGGCGGCCTCGGCCCCGACGAAGACGAACCGCTTCGCGGGCACCTGCGCGCGGTGGCGCACCCACCACTCCTGGAAGTGGATGGCCTGCTCCGCTCCGTCGAGCTCGGTGACCACGTGGGTCTCCAGCCGGTCGTCGGTGGCGGGCAGCAGGTCCAGGCCCGGCTGCCAGCGGTCGCACAGCGCGGCGACCACGGCCGACAGCGGGTAGCCCGCGTTCAGCATCCGGGTGCGGACCAGGTGGGTGGCGATGTCCCGGTCGCCGAGGCCGAACCAGGAGGGCTCGGCGCCGTATTTGGCCAGCTCCTCCTTGACGGTCCAGGTCTCGCCCGCGCGACCCCAGCCGCGCTCGGGGTCGATCCCGCCGCCCAGGGTGTACATCACCGAGTCCAGGTCGGGGGTGATGCGCAGCCCGTGCATCCACACGTCGTCACCCACGTTGACGACCGCGGTCACCTCGGCGCCGGTATCGCGGGCATATGCCCGCACTCCGGTGAGGAACCGCGCGCCGCCGATGCCGCCTGCCAGCACCACGATCCGCATCCTCACATCCTCCCGCACCGCGGCGGTCGCGCCGGGGCAGGGTCGTACGCTGGCCTGCGGGCGTTGGTACCTACTACGGGGTAGCGCGCGGAGGGGAGTCAGCATGGCCGGCGAAGCGGATGCGCAGCACCAGGTCACGGCTGCGGAGGTGACGCGCGCGCTGAGACGGGCGAGCACCGGCAAGGCGCTCGACGCCGCCGAGGCGACCGCCCTGCTCAGTGCCGAGGGCGCGGCCTTCGACGAACTGCTGGCCCTGGCCGGCGCCGTACGCGACGCGGGCCTGCGCGACGCCGGACGCCCCGGCGTCATCACCTTCTCCAAGAAGGTCTTCATCCCGCTGAGCCGCCTGTGCCGGGACCGCTGCCACTACTGCACCTTCGCCACCGTGCCGCACAAGCTGCCCGCCGCGTTCCTGGACCGCGACGAGGTGTTGGCGATCGCCCGGCAGGGCGCCGCGCTCGGCTGCAAAGAGGCATTGTTCACACTCGGGGATCGGCCCGAGGACCGGTGGCCGGCCGCGCAGCAGTGGCTCGACGAGCGGGGGTACGCCTCCACGCTGGACTATCTGCGCTCGGTGGCGATCGCCGTACTGGAGGAGACGGGCCTGCTGCCGCACCTCAACCCGGGTGTGCTGAGCTGGGCCGAGCTGCAGCGGCTGCGCCCGGTGGCGCCGAGCATGGGCATGATGCTGGAGACCACCGCCACCCGGCTGTGGTCGGAGCCCGGCGGCCCGCACTTCGGCTCGCCCGACAAGGAACCGGCGGTGCGGCTGCGGGTGCTGGCCGACGCGGGTCGGATCGGGGTGCCGTTCACCACGGGCATCCTGATCGGCATCGGTGAGACGCACGCCGAGCGGGTCGACGCGCTGTTCGAGATCCGCCGCAGCGCCCGGGAGTACGGCCACCTCCAGGAGGTGATCGTGCAGAACTTCCGCGCCAAGCCCGACACCGCGATGCGTTCGGTGCCGGATGCCTCGGTCCGCGACCTCGCCGCCACGGTGGCCGTCGCGCGGCTGCTGCTCGGGCCGGGCATGCGCCTGCAGGCCCCGCCGAACCTCATCGACGCCTCGTTCGAACTGCTGGTCAGGGCCGGGATCGACGACTGGGGCGGGGTGTCGCCGCTGACGCCGGACCACGTCAACCCCGAGCGCCCCTGGCCACACCTGGACGAGCTGGCGGCGCTGACCGCGGCCACCGGCTTCGAGCTGCGGGAGCGGCTCACGATCTACCCGGGGTACGTCCGAGGCGCCGAGCGCTGGCTCGACCCGCGCCTGCACCCGCACGTCACGGCGCTGGCCGCCGCCGACGGGATGGCCGTGGCCGACGCGCCGGTGACCGGCCGCCCCTGGCAGGAGCCCGAGGTCGAGGGCGGCACGGGCCGCACCGACCTGCACGCCACCATCGACACCACCGGCCGCGCCGCCGACCGTCGCGCCGACTTCGACACCGTGTACGGCGACTGGTCGGCCGTCTCCGAGGCGGCCGGGCGCGGCACCGCCCCCGCGGTACACCTCGGTGCGCTGGCCGAGGGCCTGCGGGTGGCCCGGGAGAACCCGGCGGACCTGCTCGAATCCCGGCACGAGGACGCCGCGCTGGCGCTGCTGCACGCCGACGGCCCGGCCCTGGACGAGCTGTGCCGCATCGCCGACGACGTGCGTGCCGCCACCGTCGGCGACGACGTGACGTACGTGGTCAACCGCAACATCAACTTCTCCAACGTCTGCTACGTCGGCTGCCGGTTCTGCGCGTTCGCCCAGCGCGAGCGCGACGCCGACGCCTACCGGCTGAGCGTGGCGCAGGTCGCCGACCGGGCCGAGGAAGCGTGGCGCGACGGCGCTACCGAGATCTGCGTGCAGGGCGGCATCGACCCGCAGCTGCCCGTCTCGGTTTACCCGGACCTGGTCCGGGCGGTGAAGGAGCGGGTGCCCGGCATGCACGTGCACGCGTTCAGTCCGATGGAGATCGTCACCGCGGCGGCCAAGGCCGGGGTGTCCGTGGCCGACTGGCTGACGCGGCTGCGCGAGGCGGGGCTGGACACCATTCCCGGCACGGCGGCCGAGATCCTCGACGACGAGGTGCGCTGGGTGCTGACCAAGGGCAAACTGCCGACCTCCGCCTGGGTGGAGACGGTCGAGACGGCGCACCGGCTGGGCATCCGGTCCAGCTCCACGATGATGTACGGCCACGTCGACCACCCCCGGCACTGGCTGGGCCACTTCCGGGTGCTCGCCGGGATCCAGGACCGCACCGGCGGCTTCACCGAGTTCGTGGCGCTGCCGTTCGTGCACACCAACGCCCCGATCTACCTCGCCGGGGTGTCCCGCGCCGGGGCGACCTGGCGCGAGAACCGGGCCGTGCACGCGATGGCCAGGTTGCTGCTGCATGGCCGGATCGACAACATTCAGTGCTCCTGGGTGAAGCTCGGCGACGAGGGCACCGTGGCGATGCTGAACGGCGGCTGCAACGACCTGGGCGGCACGCTGATGGAGGAGACGATCTCCCGGATGGCGGGCTCGGCGCACGGCTCGGCCCGTACCGTCGCGCAGCTGGAGGCGGTGGCGGCCGCCGCCGGACGTCCGGCCCGGCAGCGCACGACCGGTTACGCGACCGCGCCACACCGGCACTGACCTGCGTAGATACCGACGGCCGGGGGCGTGACGTCCCCGGCCGTCGCGTCGTTGTGCCCAGGGTGACGGACATCATCGGCTATCTGTCGGATCGCCGTCAGCCGGATGACGTCAAGCCCGACACGCCAGCAGAATTTCGCCACGACACGCCCGGGATGCCGTTACCGCTCTCGGGTCTGGATCGATAGGGCAGTGGCGGGACAATGCCGCCGCACCGAACGGCCCTGCCGGGCGTGTACCAGAGTCAGCTTGACGGTGCACGTGCGACACGCGTGTAATTCCGGTGGGGCCTGGAGGATGCGGCAGCCACGAAACCGCCTATGTGGACAGATGCCCTCTCCAGGGTGGGGGGTTGCGCCGGTGATCCCGGCGCGCATAAAGGAGGCAGCGGAGATGGACGGTCGCCCCGTCGTGGCGGATCTGCTGGGCAACGCGCCCGAGTGGCAGGAGCACGCGCTGTGCTCGCAGACCGACCCTGAGGCGTTCTTCCCCGAGAAGGGTGGATCGACCCGCGAAGCCAAGCGCATCTGCTCGCGCTGCGAGGTCAAGTCCGAGTGCCTGGAGTACGCCCTCTCGCACGACGAGCGGTTCGGCATCTGGGGTGGACTGTCCGAGCGCGAGCGCCGCAAGCTCAAGCGCCGGGCGGTCTGAAGCCTGTCTCCTGCCCGGGTCGGGGGGCCCGGGGCAGGAGGGCATGTCAGCTGAGGTCTTCGGGGCTCAGCCCGAGCAGGTTCGCCACCTGCTCCACGATCACGTCCCGGACCAGCTCGCCGAGGTCGTCGCGGTCCGAGGCGCGGAACTCCAGCGGGCGCCGGTAGACCACGATCCGGGGCGGCACGCCGTGCCGTCCCGGGCGTCCCGGCAGCAGCCGCGCCAGCGGCACCCGGCCGTCCTCCAGCACGTCGGAGTCGTACACGTTCAGGTCCGGCGGGACGTCCTCCACCGCGAACTCGACCCCGGCCAGCTCGGTGGCGAACTTCGCCTCCAGCGACTCGACCGTGTCCAGCACCAGCTCGTCGAAGACCTCCGCCTTGGTCCGGGCCAACGGCACGCTCGCGGGGACCAGGCGGCCGCGCATACCCCGCCCGTGGCGGTCGCGGCGGCGTCGTACGGCGGTGGGGCGGCGGCGGGCGGGACTGGTCACTTCGCCAATGTATCCCCGCCGGTCAGTTTCCCGTCGGGGCACGCCTGAGTGATCCTTCCCTCGGCGTGTCGCGGCGCATCCACGGCGTACTCGCCCGGCGGGGCGCTAACGTCACACGCCGTGAGGTCTCCACGGCGTTGCTCTCGTAACGGCTGCCCCCGGCAGGCGGTCGCAACGCTGACCTATGTCTATGCCGAGTCGACCGCGGTGGTCGGGCCGCTCGCCGCGCACCAGGAGCCGCACACGTACGACCTGTGCGAGCCGCACGCGCTGAGCCTGACCGCCCCCCGGGGCTGGGAGCTGGTCCGCTACGACGGCGAGTTCGAGCCGCCGCCGCCCACCACCGACGACCTGGTCGCCCTGGCCGAGGCGGTGCGCGAGGCGGCCCGCCCGCACCCGCGCGCCCCCGAGCCGCCGGACCCCGCGCCGACCCCCACCCCGGGCCGCCGCGGCCACCTCCGCGTCATCCCACCCGCCTGAGACGTAAGGAAGGGCCCCTTCTTATCGCTTTACGACGAAGAAGGGGCCCTTTCAAACCTCGCGGAGCGGCGGGGCGACCTCGCGCAGCGGTGGGCGCAGCCTGCGGGTGGTCAAGAGCGCAGGCGGGAGAGGGCGTCCAATGCCACGACGCCGCGCAGGCCCGCGTTGATGCCCAGCCAGCGCAGCGGCTCCGGCTCCCAGTTCGGGGAGCGGTGGTTCACCCAGGGCAGGGCGGTGCGTTCGGTCTCATGGCCGGTGATCAGGTCGGCCAGGGTCTGTCCGGCCAGGTTGGTGGCGGCCACCCCGTCACCGACGTAGCCCCCGGCCCAGGCCAGGCCGGTGGCGCGGTCGAGGCCCACGGACGGGTGCCAGTCCCGGGCGATGCCCAGCGGTCCGCCCCAGGCGTGGGTGAACTCGGTGCCGTCCAGCGCCGGGAACAGCTCGCGCAGGGTGTGCCGTAGCGCGTCGTGCACGCGCGGCGCGGTGTCGTACGACGGCCGCACCGCCGACCCGAAGTGGTACGGCGCCCCGCGCCCGCCGAACGCCAGCCGCCCGTCGGCGGTGCGCTGCCCGTAGATGACCAGTCGGCGCAGGTCGGTGAACGTCTCCCGCGCGGCCAGCCCGGTCCGGGCCCAGAACGAATCGGGCAGTGGCGCGGTCGCCACCATCAACGAGTAGATCGGCACCACCGCGCGCCGGGAGCCGGGCAGTCCGGGGGTGTACCCCTCGGTCGCCCGGACCACGAACCGCGCCCGGACCGTGCCGTACGCGGTGCGTACGGCACCCGGCGCCAGTTCCAGCGCCGGGGTCTTCTCGTAGATCGGCACGCCCTGCCGCTCGATGGTGCGAGCCAGCCCGCGCGCCAGCTTGAGCGGGTGCAGCGCGGCGCAGTGCGGGTTCCAGGTCCCGCCGTGCACGTCGGTGGCGCCGCAGCGGGCCCGTGCCTCGGCCGGGCCGAGCAGTTCCAGCTCGAACCCGTACGCGGCCGCCTGCGCCGCCTCGGCCCGTGCCTCGTGCCACTGCCGGGCCGAGCGGGCCAGCCCCAGCGAGCCGCCCTTGGCGAAGTCGCAGTCGATGCCCTCGGCGGCGGCGACCTTGCCGACCTCGTCGACGGTGGTGTTCATGGCGGCCTGGAACGCGACCGCCGCGTCCCGGCCGTGCCGCCGCTCCAGTTTGGGCAGCGAGACCGGCAGCAGGCCGGAGCACCAGCCGCCGTTGCGGCCGGAGGCGCCGAACCCGGCCTGCTCCGCCTCGACGATCGCGACGCGCAGGTTCGGGTCGGCGCGGCGCAGGTAGTACGCCGTCCACAGGCCGGTGTAGCCCGCGCCGACGATCGCCACGTCGACGTCGAGGTCGCCGGACAGCCGCGGGCGGGGCGCGACGGCGCCGCCCGCGGTGTCCCGCCACAGTGAGACAGTCACAGCAGATTCGAGGCCCGGGTCAGCACGTCGCGCAGGATCTGCTCCATCTCGTCGAACTCGGTCTGGGTGCAGATCAGCGCGGGGGACAGCTGGATCACCGGGTCGCCCCGGTCGTCGGCGCGGCAGTACAGCCCGGCGTCGAACAGCGCCGTGGACAGGAAGCCGCGGATCAGCTTCTCCGACTCCTCGGCGTTGAACGTCTCCCGGGTCGTCTTGTCCTTGACCAGTTCGATGCCGTAGAAGTAGCCCTCGCCGCGCACGTCGCCGACGATCGGCAGGTCGTACAGCTTCTCCAGGGTGGCCCGGAAGGCGGGCGCGTTCTCGCGTACGTGCCCGACCAGGTTCTCCCGTTCGAAGATGTCGAGGTTGGCCATGGCCACCGCGCAGCCGACCGGGTGCCCGCCGAAGGTGATGCCGTGGGCGAACATCTGCCCGTCGGCCAGGAACGGCTCCATCAGCCGGTCGCTGGCGATCATCGCGCCGAGCGGGGAGTAGCCCGAGGTCAGCGCCTTGGCGGTGGTGATGATGTCGGGCTGGTAGCCGTAGTACTGGGCACCGAAGTACTCGCCGAGGCGACCCCAGGAGCAGATGACCTCGTCGGAGACCATGAGTACGCCGTACCGGTCGCAGATCTCGCGTACCCGCTGGAAGTAGCCGGGCGGGGCGGGGAAGCAGCCGCCCGCGTTCTGCACCGGCTCCAGGAACACCGCGGCGACGGTCTCCGGCCCCTCGCGCTCGATGGCGCGGGCGATCTCGTCGGCGGCCCATACCCCGAAGGCCTCGTAGTCGTCGCCGTGCTCGGGCGCGCGGTAGAAGTTGGTGTTGGGCACCTTGATGCCGCCGGGCACCAGCGGCTCGAACTCGGCCCGGAACGCGGGCACACCGGTGATCGACAGCGCGCCCAGCGAGGTGCCGTGGTAGGCCAGGTAGCGGCTGACCACCTTGTGCCGCAGCGGCTGGCCGACCTTCTTGAAGTACGAGCGGGCGAGCTTCCACGCGCTCTCCACCGCCTCGGAGCCGCCGGTGGTGAAGAAGACCCGGTTGAGGTCGCCCGGGGTCAGCGAGGCGATCCGGTCGGCCAGCTCGATGGCCTTCGGGTGGGCGTACGACCACAGCGGGAAGAACGCCAGCTCGTGGGCCTGCTTGGCGCCCGCGTCGGCCAGTTCCGCCCGGCCGTGGCCGGCGTTGACGGTGAACAGCCCGGCGAGCCCGTCGAGGTAGCGCTTGCCGTTGCTGTCCCACACGTAGGCGCCCTCACCTCGCACGATCGTCGGCACGTTGCCGTCGCGGTAGGCACCCATCCGGGTGAAGTGCATCCAGAGGTGGTCGGTTTCCTTGCCCATCGTGAGGCTCCACTCAGAGGTACGTCGCCGTGTTGCCTACGGTTATCGCACACAGATTCGCGAGATGACAACCCTTCCAGTGCCATTATCGCTCGTACGCCACGGATTTCGTAGCGGACCGCTGGCCACCGTCCGCCCTGCCGTACCGTTGCGCCGGACAAGGGCGTTTTGTGAGCTGAGGCACCTGGCCCCGCGTAGCCGGACCTGGTTTGGGCAGAATTGTCGGCTGCCCGTTGTTCGACCTGGGGAACGTCCGTCCCCTCAGCTGTAGAGGTACCTCGATTGCGCGCTCCTCGCACCCTTTCCTCGCCCGCCCGCGCCCTGCTCCAGGCCTTCGGCCGCCCAGCCACCCGGCGCCGGGTGCTGACCGGTGCCCTCGCCGGGGGCGCGGTCGCCGTGGGGGCCGCCACGCTGGGCGGGCGTGGGCTGGAGGGCACCGCGGCGGCGGCCGCGAACTGCACCGCGGTCGACCACTCCGCGACCGAGCGCCGCGTCGCCTTCTCCAACTGGGTGCAGTACGTCGACGTCGACGAGCGCGACCCCAACCGGCGTCCGACGCTCGCCGCGTTCACCGCCCAGACCGGGATCAAGGTCGGCTACACCGAGGACATCAATGACAACAACGAGTTCTTCGGCCGCGTCCGTACGCAGCTCGCCGCCTGCCAGGACATCGAGCGCGACCTAGTGGTCTTCACCGACTGGATGGCGGCCAAGGTCATCCGGCTGGGCTTCGCCCAGTCCATCGACCCCGCCCGGGTCGCCACCGTGCACCGCAACGTGCTGCCGTCGCTGCGGCAGCGCTCGTACGACCGCGAGTTCGCGTACTCGATCCCGTGGCAGTCCGGCCTGACCGGCTTCGCCGTCAACACCCGGGTCGCGACCGAGGTGCACACCGTCGACGAGCTGCTCACCCGCCCCGACCTCAAGGGCCGGGTGACCGTGTCGATGGAGATGCCCGACACGATGGGCCTGCTCATCGCCTCGCTGGGCAAGGATCCGGCGAACTTCACGCCCGAGGACTTCGACGCCGCGCTGGACAAGCTCAGCCGGGCGGTGCGCAGCGGCCACATCCGCCGGTTCAGCGGCAACGAGTACGTCCAGGACCTGGCCAAGGGTGACGTCGCCGCCGCGATCGCCTGGTCCGGGGACGCGCTGCAGCTCAACGCGAACGACGAGAAGATCAAGTTCATCGCCCCGGACGAGGGCCTGATGATCTGGTCGGACTGCGCGCTGATCCCGTCCACCGCCCGACACGGGGCCAACGCCGCCAAGCTGCTCGACTACTACTACGACCCGAGCGTGGCCGCGGAGCTGGCGGCCTGGGTCAACTACGTGTGCCCGGTGGCCGGGGCGCAGGAGGAGATGGCGAAGATCGACCCGGAGCTGGCCGAGCACGAGCTGATCTTCCCGAGCGTGGCGACGCTGGCGCGGGTGCGCGCGTTCAAGTCGCTGAGCGCCGCCGAGGAGCGGGCGTACCAGGCGAGCTTCACGGCGGTCATGGGCATCTGACCCGTCGCCCGTCGCCGGTCGCCGGTCGCCGTCGCCCGCGCCGTGCCGTCGCACTTGGCGCTTAGCATCGACGCTGGCCTATCCAGAGGACGGATCAGCGAAAGCCGTCCTCTGGATAGGCCAGCGTCGATAAAAAACCGGGGGTGTGGTCGGGCGCCGGCGCGGTCAGGTGGTGCTGGTGCCGGTGCCCCAGGAGTACGTCTGCTTGCGCAGCTTGAGGTACACGAAGACCTCGGCCCCGACGACTCCGTCCACGGCCCGCACCTCCTGCAGGATCTGCAGCAGGTGGTCGTCGTTGCGGCAGACCGCCTCCAGCAGCAGGTCGTAGGACCCGGCCGTGATCACGACGTAGTCGACCTCCTCGATCTCCGCGATCCGGTCCGAGATGCCGTCGAGGTCGCCGGTCGTCTTGACCCCGATCATGGCCTGCCGGCCGAGGCCGAGCTGGAGCGGGTCGGTGACGGCGACGATCTGCATGACGCCCGCGTCGATGAGCCGCTGGACGCGCTGTCTGACCGCCGCCTCGCTCAGGCCGACCGCTCGGCCGATGGTCGCGTACGGGCGTCGGCCGTCCTCCTGCAACTGCTCGATGATCTGTTTCGCGGTCTCGTCGAGCAGTGCGTGGTTGGCGTGGTTGAGCTGCGGGTGGCGGCGGACGGTTCCGCGGGGCACCGTTGAGTCAGCGGGCGTCGGCAATGCCGGCCTCCTGAGGGACGTGAGCGATGAGGGTCGCAGGGTGGGGTGGGCCCGGGGCCCGGGGCTCCGGTGGTCGAATCGTAACGCCGTCAGCGCCACGATTCCGGTACCGCCCGCCAGCGCTTGTAACGAAAACGTCATCTGTTGGCGACTTTGAGCCCCGGAATCCGTGGAGTCAGCTCAAGAACGCCACGGAATCCCTTGTCATGTGGTCCACGTCATGTAACTATCGTCGCGCCACAGCTTGTTAACCATCTGACAGTGGGGGCCGGGATGACCGTTTTTTCGCCCAATCTGATCGGCGGTGCGAGCGCCGACGGTACCTCGGGTGAGCGGTTCTCCGTGATCAACCCGGCGGACGGCACCTCGGTGGCCGAGTTCGAGCTGGCGGGCACCGAGGATGTGGAGGCGGCTGTGGCGGCGGCGCGGGCGGCGTATCCGGGCTGGTCGGGCGCGACGCCCGGCGAGCGCTCCGGCGCGCTGACCCGGCTCGCGGGCGTCCTGGCCGAACGGGCCGCGGACTTCGTGGCCGCCGAGGTGGCGCAGACCGGCAAGCCGGTGCGCCTGGCGACCGAGTTCGACGTGCCCGGCACGATCGACAACACCGCCTTCTTCGCCGGGGCGGCACGCAACCTGGAGGGCAAGGCGGCGGGGGAGTACTCCGGCGACCACACCAGCATGGTGCGTCGCGAGGCGATCGGTGTGGTCGGCTCGATCTCGCCATGGAACTACCCGCTGCAGATGGCGGCCTGGAAGATCCTGCCCGCGATCGCGGCGGGCAACACCATCGTGCTCAAGCCCGCCGAGCTGACCCCGCTGACCAGCGTCATGTTCGCCCAGGCCTGCCTGGACGCGGGCATCCCGGCGGGCGTGGTCAATGTGGTGACCGGCCGGGGCACGGTGGCCGGGGCGGCGCTGGTCGCGCACCCCGACGTGGACATGGTCAGCTTCACCGGGTCGACCGGGGTCGGGCGCCAGGTCGGCGCCACCGCCGCGGGCGCGGTGAAGCGGGTGCACCTGGAGCTGGGCGGCAAGGCTCCGTTCCTGGTCTTCGACGACGCCGACGTGGAGGCCGCCGCCCAGGGCGCGGTCGCCGGGTCGCTGATCAACAGCGGTCAGGACTGCACCGCGGCGACGCGGGCGTACGTGCAGCGGCCGCTCTACGACCGCTTCGTGGCCCGGGTGGCCGAGCTGTTCGAGGGGGTACGGGCCGGAGACCCGCTCGACCCCGCGACCGACATCGGCCCGCTGATCTCGCTGGCCCAGCGGGACCGGGTGGCGGGGTTCGTGGACCGGGCCCGCGCGGCGGGTGCCAAGATCGTCGTCGGCGGCCGGGTCCCGGCCGACCTGACCCACGGCGCTTACTACGCCCCGACCCTGGTGGTCGACGCGGCGCAGGACAGCGAGATCGTCCAGCAGGAGGTGTTCGGCCCGGTGCTGGTGGTGCTGCCCTTCGACGCCGATGATGAGGGTATGGCGCTGGCCAACGACACACCGTACGGCCTGGCCGCGAGTGTGTGGACCCGGGACGTGTACCGATCCCTGCGCGGCACACGTGAGCTGCGGGCGGGCTGCGTGTGGGTCAACGACCACATCCCGATCATCAGCGAGATGCCGCACGGGGGTTACCGGCGCTCGGGATTCGGAAAAGACATGTCCACCTACTCGTTCGACGAGTACACACAGATCAAACACGTCATGTACGACCGCACCGCGGTGGCCGCCAAGCCCTGGCACCGCACCGTCTTCAAGTAGTTGATAACAGCAGCATTCGGTAGTCCCCTCTTACGTTAAGGAACGTTCGATGCCTCGTCGTATTCCTCTTTCCCCGCAGGCTCAAGCGGTGCTCGCGGCCATGCCGACGCGGCGCAACGTGCTGCGCGGCGCCCTGGCCGGCGGCGCGCTGGCGGTGGGCGGCGGCGCGCTGGCCGCCTGCGGCACCACCGGCAACGGGAGCAGCGGCCCGTCGGCCAAGCCGGCCTGCACCGTGCCGGACGTCTCGGCCACCGAGCGCACCGTGCTCTTCTCCAACTGGCCTGCCTACATCGACGAGGACGAGAAGAACGCCGACGTCCACCCGACGCTCACGACGTTCAAGGCCAAGACGGGCATCGACGTCAAGTACACCGCGGACATCAACGACAACAACGAGTTCTACGGCAAGATCCGTACGCAGCTCGCGGCCTGCCAGAGCATCGAGCGCGACATCGTGGTCTTCACCGACTGGATGGCGGCCAAATTCATCCGCAACGGCTTCGCCCAGAAGTTCAACCCGGACAAGGTGGCCACGTTCCTCAAGAACCTGTCGCCGTCGCTGAAGGGCCGCCAGTTCGACCCGAACATGGAGTACGCGGCCCCGTGGCAGTCCGGCCTGACCGGCATCGCGGTCAACACCGGGGTGACCAAGGAGGTGCACACGGTCGACGAGCTGCTGACCCGTGCCGACCTCAAGGGCAAGGTCACCGCGCTGACCGAGATGCGCGACACGATGGGCTTCATGCTGCTGTCGATGGGCAAGGACCCGGCCAACTTCACCTCGGCCGACTACGACGCGGCGCTGGACAAGCTCAAGGGCGCGGTGGCCTCGGGCCAGATCCGCAAGTTCACCGGCAACGACTACGTGCAGGACCTGGCCAAGGGCGACATCGCCGCCTGCATCGCGTGGTCCGGTGACGTGATCCAGCTCGGGTTCGACAACGACAAGATCAAGCTGATCACGCCGGACGAGGGCATGATGATCTGGTCGGACAACATGCTGATCCCGACCACCGCCGCGCACGCGGCCAACGCCCAGGCGCTGATCGACTACTACTACGACCCGAAGGTCGCCGCCGAGCTCGCCGCGTGGGTCAACTACGTGTGCCCGGTCGCCGGGGCCCAGGAGGAGATGCAGAAGATCGATCCCGACCTGGCCGCCAACCCGCTCATCTTCCCCAACGCCGAGATGCAGTCCAAGCTCCACATCTTCATGCCGCTCACCGAGGCGCAGGAGAAGGAGTACGAGGGCAAGTTCCAGTCAGCGATCGGGGCGTAACGAACGTGACCGACCAGGATCTGTGCATCGAGGGCGTCACCAAGACCTTCGGCAGCTTCACGGCCGTCGACGACCTCACCCTGACCATCCCCGACGGCTCGTTCTTCGCGCTGCTCGGGGCGTCGGGCTGCGGCAAGACCACCACGCTGCGCATGGTGGCCGGGCTGGAGGAGCCGACCAGCGGGCGGATCACGCTCGGCGGCCTCGACATCACCCGGATGCGGCCGTACAAGCGGCCCGTGAACACGGTGTTCCAGAGCTACGCGCTGTTCCCGCACATGAGCGTCGCCGACAACGTGGCGTTCGGCCTGCGGCGCAAGGGCGTGAGCAAGGCCGACGCCCGGGGCCGGGTCGCCGAGATGCTCGACCTGGTCCAGCTCGGCCAGTACGGGTCGCGCCGCCCGGCACAGCTGTCCGGCGGGCAGCAGCAGCGGGTGGCGCTGGCCCGCGCGCTGGTCAACAACCCGGAGGTGCTGCTGCTGGACGAGCCGCTGGGCGCGCTCGACCTCAAGCTGCGGCGTCAGATGCAGATCGAGCTCAAGCGCATCCAGACCGAGGTCGGCATCACCTTCGTGCACGTCACGCACGACCAGGAGGAGGCCATGACCATGGCCGACACGGTCGCGGTGATGAACGAGGGGCGCGTCGAGCAGCTCGGCGCCCCGGCGGAGATGTACGAGTTCCCCGCCTCGGCCTTCGTGGCCAACTTCCTGGGCCAGTCCAATCTGATCCAGGCGCAGGTCACCGGCCAGACCGACGGGCACGTGACGGTCGACGCGCACGGCAACCGGCTGGCGGTGCCCGCGGGCCGGTGCCGGGTCACCTCCGGCAGCGCCCTGCTGGGGGTACGCCCGGAGAAGCTGCACCTGGCCGCGGACCTGACCTCGGTGCCGCAGGGGCACGCCGCCGTCGGCGGCGTCGTCACCGACGCGTCGTTCACCGGCGTCTCCACGCAGTACCTGGTGCGTGCCCCCTGGGGCACCGAGCTGACCGTGTTCGTGCCCAACTCGGGTGTCACCGCGCCCCAGGCGCCCGGGGCCGAGGTGCACGTGCACTGGGCACCAGCGCACTCGTTCCTCGTGGGGAGCTGATGTGGCGGCTCTGATCCCCTCCGCCGGAGGCACGGGTGCGGCGGTCGACGCCGCGCCCGCGGCGCCTCCGGCGGGCATGCGCGCACACCGCTGGGTGCCGTACGCGCTGCTCGCCCCCGGCCTGCTCTGGCTGATCGTCTTCTTCATCGTGCCGGTGTGGCAGCTGTTCGCGGCGAGCCTGTGGGACCCCAACGGCTCGGTCGAGACCGGCTACGCGATGACCTGGTCGTGGAGCAACTACGCCACCGCCTGGGACATGTTCCACGTCCAGTTCCTCCGCTCGCTCTGGTACGCGCTGATCACCACGGTGATCTGCGTGCTGCTGGCCTACCCGCTGGCCTACGCGATCGCGATCAAGGGCGGGCGCTGGAAGAACCTGATGCTGGTCGGCGTGATCGCGCCGTTCTTCACCAGCTACCTGGTGCGCACCTACTCGTGGAAGGCGATCCTGGCCGACACCGGCCCGGTGGTCGAGTTCCTGAAGTGGATCCACGTGCTGCCGCCCGACGGCCGCCTGCTGGCCACCGAGTTCGCCGTGATTGCGGGCCTGGTCTACAACTTCCTGCCGTTCATGGTGCTGCCGCTCTACGCCAGCCTGGAGAAGCTCGACGTACGCCTGCTGGAGGCCGCCCGCGACCTCTACCACGGCCCGGTGCGCAGCTTCTTCCGCGTCACGCTGCCGCTGTCCATGCCGGGCGTGGTGGCGGGCACGCTGCTCTGCTTCATCCCGGCCACCGGCGACTACGTCAACGCGCAGCTGCTGGGCGGCCCGAACACCCAGATGATCGGTAGCGTGATCCAGTCGCGGTTCCTGGTGGTGAACGACTACCCGATCGCCTCGGCGCTCTCGGTGATGCTCATGATCACGATCCTGGTGCTGGTCACGATCTACGTCAGCACCGCCGGCACGGAGGAGGTCGTCTGATGGCCCGCTCCCTGTGGCGCTGGTTCGCCGAGAAATGGGTGTTCCTGCTGGGGCTGCTGTTGCTCGGGTACCTGTTCGTCCCGATCGCGGTGGTGCTGCTGCTGTCGTTCAACCAGCCCGGCAGCCGCAACACCACGTACGTGCTGGACTTCGGCGACCTGCACTTCACGCTGCACAACTGGACCGACATGTGCGGCGCGGCCGGGCTGTGCGACTCGCTGCAGCGCAGCATCGTCATCGGGTTCTGCGCGACGGTGCTTTCCACCATTCTGGGCACTCTGATCTCGTTCGCCCTGGTTCGGTACCGGTTCATGGGCCGGGGCGCCACCAACACGTTGATCTTCCTGCCGATGGCCACGCCGGAAATCGTCATGGGAACTTCGTTGTTGACACTGTTCATCGGGACAAAGTTGCCGCTGGGCTTCTTGACGATCCTGATCGCGCATGTCATGTTCTGCATATCGTTCGTGGTGGTCACCGTGAAGGCACGACTGGCCGGGCTTGACCCGAGGCTGCAGGAGGCGGCGATGGACCTGTACGCGACGCCGTGGCAGGCGTTCCGTCTGGTCATCCTGCCCTTGGTCATGCCCGGGATCGTGGCGGCGGCGCTGCTGGCGTTCTCGCTCAGCTTCGACGACTTCATCATCACGAACTTCGTGACCGGCACCAGCGGCTACGACACCTTCCCCATGTTCATCTGGGGCTCGAACCTGCGCGGCATCCCGCCGCAGGTCAACGCCGTGGCCAGTGCCATGTTCCTGATCTCGTTCGCGTTCGTCATCGCGGGCCAGCTGCGCACCCGTCGCCGCTCCGCCCGTCGCGCCGCGACCAGCTGATCTTCTGAACGGCCGCCGACCCGGCACGCGTCAAGCGTGGTCCGGCTCGGCGGCCGTTTGGTATTCCCGGACAAAACGTTTATCCGGGGAAAATTCAGGATAAGAGGCCACAAACATCTACAGATGTACGGCCTCGCGATTGGTAGAAGGAGGAGATCGGCTCATGCGGGCCAAAGGATCAAAACTGTGGGCGTCGGCGCTAGCGGATGCGTCGCCGACGCCGTACTGGACGGACCGGCCGGAGCGGCCGGCACCCGTACCCCCGCTGACCAGCGCGACCACCGCGCAGCTGGCCGTGATCGGGGGTGGCTACAGCGGCCTGTGGACGGCGCTGGTGGCCAAGGAACGCGACCCGTCGACCGACGTGGTGCTCCTGGAATCGGGGGTGTGCGGCCACGCCGCCTCCGGACGAAACGGTGGATTCTGCTCCGC
This sequence comes from Catellatospora tritici, assembly GCF_019083965.1. GTDB lineage: Bacteria > Actinomycetota > Actinomycetes > Mycobacteriales > Micromonosporaceae > Catellatospora > Catellatospora tritici. The sequence continues at coordinate 272,806 of NZ_JAHRCY010000002.1, read as the reverse complement.
GAGCCTGACCCACGGGCTGGCCAACGGGGTGGACCGATTCCCGGGCGAGATAACCGAGCTGGAACGGCTCGGCCGGGAGAACCTCGACCAGATCGAGGACACGCTGGTGCGGTACGGCATCGACTGCGACTTCGAGCGCACCGGTGAGCTGGAGGTGGCCACCTCCGCGTACCAGTTGGACTGGCTGCACGAGTCGGCGGAGCTGACCCGGTCCATGGGTTACCAGGCCGAGGTGTTCGACGCCGACCAGGTGCGGGCGCAGGTCGACTCGCCCACCTACCTGGGTGGCTGGTGGGACCGCGACCGGGTCGCCATGCTCGACCCGGCGAAGCTGGCCTGGGGCCTGCGGCAGGCGTGCCTGTCGCTCGGCGTGCGCATCTACGAGGGCACTCCCGTGCTCGGCGTGGTCACCCAGCGCGACGGCCTGGTGCTGCGTACCCCGCACGGTGAGGTGCGGGCGAGCCGGGTGGCGCTGGCGACCAACGCCTTCGGCCCGCTGGTGCGCAAGCTCAAGCGCTACCTGATCCCGGTGTACGACTACGCCCTGATGACCGAGCCGCTGAGCGACGCCCAGCTGGCCGCGGTCGGCTGGGGCAACCGGCAGGGCCTGGGCGACTCGGCCAACCAGTTCCACTACTACCGGCTCACCGCCGACAACCGGATCCTGTTCGGCGGGTACGACGCGATCTACCACTTCGGCAACCGGATCGCGCCGACGCTGGAGCAGCGGGAGGCCACCTTCGCACGGCTGGCAGAGCACTTCTTCACCACGTTCCCGCAGTTGGAGGGCTTGCGCTTCTCCCACAGCTGGGGCGGGGTGATCGACACCTGCACCCGGTTCTGCGCGTTCTTCGGCACCGCCTTCGGCGGCCGGCTGGCGTACGCGGCTGGGTACACCGGACTCGGCGTGGGCGCGACCCGCTTCGGGGCCCAGGTGATGCTCGACCAGCTCTACGGACTCGACACCGAACGCACGAGGCTCGACTTCGTCCGCAGCAAGCCTTGGCCGCTGCCGCCGGAGCCGCTGCGCTCGCTGGGCATCCAGCTCACCCGCTGGTCGCTGGCGCGCGCCGACGAGCATCAGGGCCGCCGCAACCTGTGGCTGCGCACCCTCGACCACGCGGGCCTCGGCTTCGACTCCTGACCCGGCATCTCCACGGGCACCTGCAGCCCCTCGCGTGACCACGCGGCGGGCTGGGACAACACACTTGAAAAGCCACCCATACGCGGTCGAAAGCCGCGTTGTTGAAGGGACTGTTATGCGTATCCTGCTGGTCGGCGCTGGCGGCGTCGGCAGTGCAGCAGCCTCCATCGCCGCACGCCGTGATTTCTTCCAGCTCATGGTGGTGGCGGACTACTCCCTGGAGCGGGCCCAGAAGGCCGTATCCGGGTACGACGACCGCTTCCTGGCGGCCCGTCTGGACGCCTCGAACGCCGAGGACGTCGCAGCTCTGTGCCGCGAGCACCGCATCACCCACGTGCTGAACGCGGTCGACCCCCGCTTCGTCATGCCGATCTTCGACGGGGCGTACGCCGCGGGCGCCGACTACCTCGACATGGCCATGTCGCTGTCGCGTCCGCACCCGACCGACCCCTACTCCCAGACCGGCGTGATGCTCGGCGAGGAGCAGTTCGCCAAGGCTGTCGACTGGGCGGCCAAGGAGCGACTGGCCCTGGTCGGCATCGGGGTGGAACCCGGCCTGTCGGACATCTTCGCCCGGTACGCCGCCGACCACCTGTTCGCCGAGATCGACGAGATCGGGGTGCGGGACGGGTCCAACATCACCGTGGACGGGTTCGACTTCGCCCCGTCGTTCTCGATCTGGACCACCATCGAGGAGTGCCTCAACCCGCCGATCATCTGGGAGCGCGAGCGCGGCTGGTTCACCACCGCGCCGTTCAGCGAGCCCGAGGTGTTCGACTTCCCCGAGGGCATCGGGCCGGTCGAGTGCGTCAACGTGGAGCACGAGGAGGTGCTGCTCATCCCGCGCTGGGTCGACGCCAAGCGGGTCACCTTCAAGTACGGCCTGGGCAGCGAGTTCATCGAGATCCTCAAGACGGTGCACAAGCTGGGTCTGGACTCCACCCGGCCGATCGCGATCGGCGGCGGCAAGTCCCCGGTCATGGTGTCGCCGCGCGACGTGCTCGCCGCGCAGCTGCCCGACCCGGCCACGCTGGGCTCGCGCATGCGCGGCAAGACCTGCGCGGGCACCTGGGTGCGCGGGCGCGCCCTGGACGGCAAGGTCAAGGAGGTCTACCTCTACCACGTGGTCGACAACGAGTGGTCCATGCGCGAGTACGGCCACCAGGCCGTGGTGTGGCAGACGGCCGTCAACCCGGTCGTCGCGCTGGAACTGCTCAGCGAGCGCGTGTGGCAGGGCATCGGGGTGCTCGGCCCCGAGGCGCTGGACCCGGTGCCGTTCCTGAACAAACTGACCGAGTACGGCTCCCCCTGGGGCGTACGCGAGCAGCAGCCGTTCCGTCCCACCAGCAACCAGGTTCGCCAGCAGGTAGCCGCCTGACCTGCGGCCTTGTGAGCCACGCCCCCTCGGGGATATCTTCATGACTGGGTGGGATATACCCCGAGGGGCGCTCGGCGGACAGACAGGGGACGGTCGTGGCGAAGACTCTCATCGACATCGACGAGGACGCGCTCGCCCTGGCGATGGCCGAGTTCGGCACCTCGACCAAGGTCGAGACGGTGAACCGGGCACTGCGCGAGATCGCCCAGCGCCGCCGCGAACGGGTGGACCAGTTCATGCGGATAGCGCTGCTGACGGCCGACCGGCTCGCGGAGACGGACGTCGACCGGGAAGCGTGGCAGTGATCTACCTCGTCGACAAGTCGGCGTGGGAGCAGTTGCGCTACAGCGACGCGGCACGGCAGTCGATGAGCACGCGCTTCCTCGACGGATCGATCGCGACGTGTCCGGTCATCGCGGCCGAGTTGTGCTTCTCCGCCCGTAACCACGCCGAGCTGACCTCGATGCGGGCCGAATACGAGACGGTGCTTTGGCTGGACACGAACGATGCCGCTCAGCGGCGCATGCTCGACGTCATGCAACTGCTGGCACTGCGTGGCCACCATCGCAGCGTCGGCATACCTGACCTGCTGGTGGCCGCCACGGCAGAGGCGCACGGCGCCACGATCTTGCACTACGACAGCGACTTCGAGCGCATCGCCGAGGTCACTGGCCAGCCCCATGAGTGGATCGTCCCGAGGGGCAGCGGGCACGGCGACTCTCAGCGGGGCTGATCGCATACACTCGACGGGCCGCGCGCCAGGTGCGTCGGCGACGGCTACTCCATGGAGGCCGCTGGCGTACGCCCACGAGGGTGCCGCCGACGCCTGTGAAATGACTCGCCCGGTGACGGGACGCCGCCGCCTCCTCGATCTCTGGCGCGCGGCATTCGTAATCACGTTGTGGCACAGCCGTATCCGCCATAGATTGTCTCTCGTCTCCCGGTGCGCAGGCAGCGGATACTTCTTGGATCAACGGGTTGCGGGTTCGAGTCCCGCTCGGGCCGCAGGGTCCGGTAGCTCAATCGGCAGAGCAGTCGACTGTGCCGCCGCCGACATTGACCTCGGGAGACGCCCATGCGGTCGGTCCGGTGCGCAGGTTACGGCTACTCCACTTGTAATGGGGAGGTCGCGGGTTCGAATCCCGCCCGTATCCATACCGGATGCGCGTAGCTCAGTGGCCCAGAGCGCCATCTGCCGTCGCCGACCCGATCTCGGACGGGCCGCATGGATAAAGCATTGGTGCCACCGAAATCTCTGGTCTAGTTTGATTCAGCACCTCCCGGTGCGCAGGTTGCGGCTACTTCTTCTCGCATAAGAATCCATACGCCGCCGCCGTCTTGATCTCGGGAGGCGCACCATTCCTCATCGTCCGGTGGGTGGATGCTGCGCGCCCGCCGACCACCCTCGGGGGAGGGATCTGTCATGGCGAAGTTCAACGTCGCCACCGCTTTCAAGCAGCGTCCGGCCGGGACCACGGCCCAGGGCGCGCCCGGGTTCGCTCGCGAGCCGAAGCAGGAGCTGTTCCTGCTCGCCGTGGCGAACATGGTCGGTGAGCAGACGTTCTACGAGAACGCCAAGGACCGCGACGCGCGCTTCCTGGCGCTGGTCGCACAGGTGGCTGTCGCCGACCCGGACTGGTTCGCGCGGTTCGTGCCGTGGCTGCGCCTCGGCGCCAACCTGCGCACCGCCTCCGTGGTCGCCGCACTGGAGGGCGCGAAGGCACAGGTCGCGGCCGGTATCCCCGGTTCGCGCAAGGTTGTCGACGCGGCACTGCAGCGGGCCGACGAGCCGGGCGAGGCGCTGGCGTACTGGCTGTCCCGCTACGGCCGGGCGCTGCCCAAGCCGGTCAAGCGCGGGGTCGCCGACGCGGCGGTGCGTCTATACCACGAGCGCAGCCTGCTCAAGTACGACTCCGACAGCGCCGCGGTGCGCTTCGGTGACGTCCTCGACCTGACCCACCCGGCCGCGCGCGACGCGACTCAGGCGGAGCTGTTCCGGCACGCGCTGGACCGCCGCCACCAGCGGGACAACCCGCTGCCCGAGGTGCTGTCGGTGCTGCGCGCCCGCGCGGAGCTGATGTCGCTGCCGGTGCCCGAGCGCGCGGCCGTGCTCGACCCGGGGCGCCTCGCCGCGGCGGGGATGACCTGGGAGGCGCTGGCGGGCTGGCGGCAGGGTCCGCTGGACGCGGCGGCATGGTCGGCGATGATCCCGTCCATGGGCTACCTGGCGCTACTGCGCAACCTGCGCAACTTCGACGCGGCGGGTGTGTCCGACGAGGTCGCTGCTGCCGTGGCGGCGAAGCTGTCCGACCCGGACGAGGTGGACCGTTCCCGCGTGCTGCCGATGCGGTTCCTGTCGGCGTACAACGCGGCACCGAGCCTGCGCTGGGCGTACCCGCTGGAGAAGGCGCTGCAGTTCGCGCTCGGCAACGTGCCGAAGCTGGACGGCCGCACCCTGGTGCTGATCGACACGTCCGGCTCGATGAACAGCCAGTTCAGCCGCGACGGCTCGCTGCGCTGCTGGGACGCGGCGACGCTGTTCGGCCTGGCTGTGGCGGTGCGGGCGCAGGCGGCGACGGTGGTGTCGTTCTCGGACCGGACCAAGGTCTTCGACCTGCGGCCGGGCGAGTCGGTGCTGTCGGCGGTGCGCCGCTTCAAGGACGGCGGCTGGTTCTTCGGCATGGGCACTGAGACCGAGAAGGCGGTCCGGGCTCACTACGACAAGCACGACCGGGTGGTGATCCTCACCGATGAGCAGGCGAGCTTCCACGGCAGCCACGACGTGGCGGCCGCGGTGCCCGCGCACATTCCCGTCTACACGTGGAACCTGGCCGGTTACAAGCTCGGCCACACCGCCCCCGTGGGCCGCCGCTACACCTTCGGCGGCCTCACCGACGCCGCCTTCTCGATGATCGCCCTCCTGGAGTCCGCCGAGCGCACCACGTTCCCCTTCTGAGCGCGTAAGGAAGGGCCCCTTCTTATCGCTTTACGCAGCAGAAGGGGCCCTTCCTTACCTCAGGCGGTGGTGATGAAGGCTTCTTCGAGGATGGACAGGCCGCGGTCGAGGTCGGCGTCGGAGATCACCAGCGGCGGCAGGAAGCGGAACACGTTGCCCCAGGTGCCGCAGGTGAGCGTGAGCAGGCCGGCCGCGTGGCACGCCTTGTTGACCGCGCCGGTCAGGACCGGGTCGGGGTCGAGGGTGCCGGGCTTGACCAGTTCGATGGCGACCATGGCGCCGCGGCCGCGTACCTCGGCGATCTGGGGGTGAGCGGCGGCCAGCTTCGTCAGCCGCTCGGTGAGCACCCCACCGATACGCCGCGCGGCGGCGTTGAGGTCCAGCTCGCGCATGGTCTGGATCGAGGCGAGCGCGGCGGCGCAGGCGATCGGGTTGCCGCCGTAGGTGCCGCCGAGCCCGCCGACGTGCACCGCGTCCATGAGCTCGGCGCGACCGGTGACCCCGGCCAGCGGCAGCCCGCCCGCGATGCCCTTCGCGACCGTGATCAGGTCAGGCACCACGCCCTCGTGCTCGCTGGCGAACCAGTCCCCGGTGCGGCAGAACCCGGTCTGGATCTCGTCGGCGACGAACAGCGCCCCGTTGGCCCTGGCCCACGCCGCGAGGGTGGGCAGGAAGCCGGGTGCGGGAACGACGAAGCCGCCCTCGCCCTGCACCGGCTCGATCACGATCGCGGCCACGTTCGCGGCGCCGACCTGCGTGGTGATCTCGTCGATGGCGCGGGCGGCGGCCTGCTCGCCGGTCAGGCCGTCGCGCAGCGGGTACGACATCGGCGCCCGGTAGACCTCCGGGGCGAACGGCCCGAACCCGTGCTTGTACGGCATGTTCTTCGCGGTCAGCGCCATGGTCAGGTTGGTGCGCCCGTGGTAGCCGTGGTCGAACACCACCACCGCCTGCCGCCCGGTGGCGTACCGGGCGATCTTGACGGCGTTCTCGACCGCCTCGGCACCGGAGTTGAACAGCGCCGACCGCTTCTCGTGGCCGCCCGGGGTCAGCTCGTTGAGCTGCTCGCACACCGATACGTACGACTCGTACGGCGCCACCATGAAGCAGGTGTGCGTGAACAGCTCGACCTGCCGCTTGACCGCCTCGACCACCGCCGGGGCGCTGTTGCCCACGTTGGTGACGGCGATCCCGGCCGCGAAGTCGATCCACTCCCGCCCGTCGACGTCGCGCAGCGTGCCACCGGAGGCCCGCTCGACGTAGGACGTGATGGTCGAGCCGACGCCCTTGGCGACGGCGGCGACGCGGCGGGCGTGGATGTCCGAAGAGGCGCTCAAGGTCATTCTCCGATGTTGTGCATGACGTGCTTGACCCGTGTGTAGTCCTCCAGGCCGTACGCGGACAGGTCCTTGCCGTAGCCGGACTGCTTGAACCCGCCGTGCGGCATCTCGGCGACCAGCGGGATGTGGGTGTTGACCCAGACGCAGCCGAAGTCCAGCCGCTTGCTGACCCGCATCGCGCGCCCGTGGTCGGACGTCCACACGCTGGAGGCCAGGCCGTACCGGCAGTCGTTGGCGTACTTCAGCGCCTGCGCCTCGTCGGCGACCTTCTGCACCGTGATGACCGGCCCGAACACCTCGTCGGTGACGATCTCGTCGCCCTGGACCAGGTCGGCCACGACGGTCGGCTCGAAGAAGTAGCCGCGCTCGCCGACGCGGTGGCCACCGGCGGTGATCCGGGCGTGGGCCGGGAGCCGCTCGATGAAGCCGGTGACCCGGGCCAGCTGGTTGGCGTTGTTGAGCGGCCCGAACAGCACGTCCTCGTCGTCGGGCGCGCCGGTTTTGAGGTTGCGGGCCTGCTCGGTCAGGGCCGCCACGAAGGCGTTGTACGCACCCTCGGTGACCAGCACGCGGGTGGCGGCGGTGCAGTCCTGGCCCGCGTTGAAGAACCCGGCGATCGCGATGCCCTCGGCGGCCGCGGCGATGTCGGCGTCGTCGAAGACCATGACCGGCGCCTTGCCGCCCAGCTCCAGGTGGGTGCGCTTGATCGCGGGCGCGGCCGCGGCGGCCACCTCGGATCCGGCCCGGGTGGAGCCGGTGATCGACACCATCGCCGGAGTCGGGTGCGAGACCAGGGCCCGGCCGGTGTCACGGTCGCCGCAGACGACGTTGAACACGCCCGGCGGTAGGAACTCGGCGGCGATCTCGGCCAGCAGCAGCGTCGACATCGGCGTGGTGTCCGACGGCTTGAGCACGACGGTGTTGCCCGCGGCGATGGCCGGGGCGAACTTCCACACCGCCATTAGCAGCGGGTAGTTCCACGGCGTGACCTGCGCGCAGACGCCGATCGGCTCGCGCCGCACATAGCTGGTCAGGTTCGCCATGTACTCCCCGGCGGAGCGGCCCTCGAGCAGGCGGGCGGCCCCGGCGAAGAAACGGATCTGGTCGATCGCGGGCGGCAGCTCCTCGCTCGCGGTCAGCGCCAGCGGCTTGCCGGTGTTGCGACTCTCCAGCGCCACCAGCTCGTCGGCGCGCGCCTCCACCGCGTCGGCGATCTTCAGCAGCGCCTTCTGACGCTCGCTGGGCGTGGTGTCGCGCCACGTGTCGAAGGCGGCGGCCGCCGCGGCCATGGCGTTCTCTATGTCCTGCTTCCCGGAGACCGGGGCGCTTGCGAGAATCTCCCCGGTGCAGGGGTCGATCAGGTCCGCGTAGCCGCCGTCCACCGGCGCTACGTACTTACCGTTGATGAAGTTGGCCAGTTGTTCTGTCATCGGTGGCATAAGGCAATCTTCGCTACGGAATCCGCAACGAGCAAGGGTCTTGAGCAACTGTTTCCGTGCAGTAGGGTGGGCTTATGGCCGATCAGACCCCGTTCTGGATCGCGGGCAGCCCCGAGTCCAGTGATGATCTTGTAGTTGTGCGTAACCCCTACGACGGGCGCGTGGTCGGACAGACCTCCAATGCCACCCCTGCGCAGGTGGAAGCCGCTGTCGCGGCCGCCGCGCGGGTGGCCCCCGAAGCGGCCCGGCTGTCGGCCGCCGCCCGCGCCGCCGCCCTCGACCACGTCAGCCGCCGCCTGGCCGAGCGCGGCGATGAGGTGGCCGCGCTGATCAGCGGCGAGAACGGCAAGCCGCTGCTGTGGGCCAAGGCCGAACTCAACCGTGCCGTCTCCACGTTCCGGTGGGCCGCCGAGGAGGCGCGGCGGTTCGGGGGCGAGCTGATGCGGCTGGACACCGACCCGGCCGCGGCCGGGCGGATGGCCGTGGTCCGCCGCTTCCCCAAGGGGCCGGTGCTGGGCATCAGCCCGTTCAACTTTCCACTGAACCTGGTCGCGCACAAGGTCGCCCCGGCGATCGCGGTCGGCGCGCCGATCCTGGTCAAGCCCGCCCCGGCCACGCCGCTGTCGGCCCTGCTGCTGGGCGAGCTGCTGGCCGAGACCGACCTGCCCACGGGCATGTTCTCGGTCGTCCCGCTGCCCAACGACCGCGCGGCGGCCCTGGTCGCCGACCCGCGCCTGCCGGTGGTGTCGTTCACCGGCTCCGGGCCGGTCGGCGCGAGCATTCAGCAGGCCGTCCCGCACAAGCACGTGACGTTGGAGCTGGGCGGCAACGCCGCCGCGGTGGTCTGCGGCGACTACGCCGACCTGGACTGGGCGGCCCAGCGCATCGCGCTGTTCAGCAACTACCAGGCCGGGCAGAGCTGCATCGCGGTGCAGCGGGTGATCGTGCACCGGGACCGGATGGCGGAGTTCGTGCCGAAGCTGGTCGCGGCGGTGCGCGCGCTCAAGACCGGCGACCCGGCGGCGGCCGACACCCAGGTCGGTCCGCTGATCACCGAAGCCGCCGCGCAGCGGGTCGAGAGCTGGGTGAACGAGGCGGTCGCCGCGGGCGCCCGCGTCCTCACCGGTGGTGCACGCGACGGTGCCGCCTACGCGCCGACCGTGCTGGTCGACGTCCCGGCGGACGCGAAGGTCTCCTGCGACGAGGTGTTCGGGCCGGTGCTGGTCGTGTCGGCGGTCGACTCCGATGACGACGCGTTCGCGGCGGTCAACGACTCCGCGTTCGGCCTACAGGCGGGCGTGTTCACCGGCGACCTGCAGACGGCGTTCACTGCGCACGCGACGCTGCAGGTCGGGGGCGTGATCGTGGGCGACGTGCCGTCGTTCCGGGCCGACCAGATGCCGTACGGCGGCGTGAAGGGCTCCGGCGTCGGCCGCGAGGGTCTGCGCAGCGCCATGGACGACTACACCGACCCGCGCGTCCTCGTACTCACCGGTCTGACCCTCTGAGCTCGGCCCGGTTCGGCCCGGGAGCACGCCGCTCCCGGGCCGACCGCCGGTGTTCAGGCGGCGGCGGGCTGGTTCAGGAACAGGTGGCGGACCACCCGCTCGGCGGCCCGGCCGTCGTCGAGGTGGCAGAAGCGGCGCCGGAACGCGGCGCGGGCCAGTTCCGCCTCCGGGCTGCGCACCTGGTCGTGCTCGAACAGCCAGACCAGGTCGTCCTGGCTGCGGCAGAACGGGCCAGGACCCTCGGTGGCGAGGTCGAAGTAGGTGCCCCGGGTGGCCCGGTAGACGTCCCAGTCGGGCGCGTAGATCACGATGGGCCGGTCGAGCACGCCGAAGTCGAACATCACCGACGAGTAGTCGGTGATGAGCACGTCGGTGGCCAGGTACAGCTGCTCGATGCTCGGGTGGTCGGAGACGTCGCGGACCTGCGGGTGCGCGGCGACCGAGGAGGCGTCGCGGTCGTAGAAGTAGTGCGCCCGCATCAGCACCACGCCGTCGGGTCCGAGCGCCTTGGCCAGCGCCAGCGGGTCCAGCTGCAGGTCGAACCCCTTGGCGTAGTCGCGGTGGGTCGGCGCGTAGAGGACGACCTTCTGGTCGGGCCGGATGCCGAGCTCCGCGCGCACCTTCGCCGCGTCCTCGGCCGTGGCGGTGGACAGGATGTCGTTGCGCGGGTAGCCGTACTCCAGGGACTGGTAGTTGCTCGGGTAGACCCGGCCCCAGACCTCGGTGGAGTACGTGTTGGCCGCGAGGCTGTAGTCCCAGCGGTCGACGCGCTTGAGCAGCTTGCCGAAGTTCATCTTGCGTGCGGTCAGGGCGTAGCGCATCTCGTCGATGCCCATCGACTTCAGTGCGGTGCCGTGGTGGGTCTGCAGGTGGACGCTGCCCTTGCGCTTGACCACGAAGTCCGGGAAGTTCACGTTGTTGATGAACCAGCGGGCACGGGCCAGCACCCGGAAGTAGCGCCAGGAGTTCTCGACGACGTAGTCCACGCCGGGGGGCACGTCGGCCACCCGGTCGGCCTTGACGATCCACACGCCGCGCACCTCGGGCGTGAGTTCACGGGCCCGCTCGTAGATCGCAGCCGGATTGCACCGCACGCCCCGGCCCCAGTACGCCGAGTACACGGCGAGCCGCTGGTCGATGGGGCGGCGGCGCTGGAGGCTGTAGTAGGCGTACTGCAGCTTGCGGCGCAGTCCCCTGGCCTGGCCGCCCAGCTTCCGCTTGGCCCCGCCCAGCTTGCGTCGGGTCTGGTCGAGGCGCCCGTGCGCGTGGCGCATGCTGCGGTAGCCGAGCCAGCTGCCCAGGGCGAGCAGGCGGTGCCGCGCCGGGCTGGCGTCGGGCGGCAGGATGTAGTCGTCGCCGGTCAGGTGACGCTTGCGCAGCAGCACCGACTCCTGGAAGAAGCGGCTGCGCGAGTCGGGGTTCAGCCGGCGGGGGTTGCCGAGCACGACGAGGCAGTGGTTCATGGCGTGACCGAGCACCCAGGGCCGGATCCGGGCGCCGTCGGCGGCGCGGGCGAGCCGCTCGAAGACCAGGTCGTACTGGGCGAAGACCTCGAAGTGGCGGTCGCTGGTCGTGCCCAGGATCGAACCGGAGCGGCGCTGGCGGTAGAGCACGCAGACCCGGGGCAGCACGCTGACCCGCTCGGCGTGGGCCAGCAGCGGGTAGGTGAACGGCAGGTCCTCGTACCATCCGCTGGGGAAGGGCAACTCGGCCGCGATCAGGAACTCGCGCCGGACGACCTTGTTCCAGGCGCACGGGAACAGCTGCAGCAGCTCCGGCCGCTGCGCGATCCGGAAGACGTCCGGCTGATCGGGGTCGCTCAGCAGCTCGTGCAGCATGTTGCGCTTCTGCGCGCCCCACCAGTAGGTCCGCGCGTAGTCGACGATGAGCACGTCGGGGTCCGTGGCGGCCAGGCGCTGGGCCACGGCGGCGAGCGAGCCCTCGGTCAGCGAGTCGTCGCTGTCGACGAACCAGACGTACTCGCCCGTGGCCACTGCGAGCCCGGCGTTGCGCGCGCCGCCCAGACCGACGTTCTCCGGCAGGTGCAGCGGACGCACCCGGAAGTCCCGCGCGGCGTACTCGTCGATGATCGCGCCGCAGCCGTCGGGGGACCGGTCGTCCACCGCGATGACCTCGATATCACGGAATGTCTGGTTCAGGATTGAATCCAGACACTCGCGCAGATACGGCTGGACATTGTAGATAGGCACCACAATGCTGATCTTTGCCATTTTCATTTCCCCGTTGAGCCTTTGACCGGATGCCATCCCCCAGGCACGCAGAGGGGTCGGAATCGACGTGACTCAGCGGGAAGTGCCAGAAGGGGTCGGTAGACGGCCTCGAAGGTAACAGCGTCTGAACAGTCGGCTAATCAGCTGTGAAGTGAATCACGGGCGATATTGGCGATGCGCCTATTGAGGGCCGGATAAAGGTCCCGTCGTCGGAATACGGGATCCCCTGATTGGGTATCACCTTTTAGATGATCTTCCTATCGCGGTGACGCGGTCGGACCGTCCACGCCCGCGCGCCAGCATGTTGTCGCGGTGGGGAAACCTGTGATGGCTAGGCTGTGGCGGTCCCAGCTGCGAGGAGTGAGCGAAATGTTTGACTTGTCCACCATCGTGAAGGCTTACGACGTGCGTGGCACCGTGCCCGATCAGCTCAACGAGCAGGTCGCCGGAGCCCTGGGACGGGCGTTCGCGCAGACGCTGCGGGAGCGGGGCGAGGACCGCGGCACCATCGTGGTCGCGCACGACATGCGCGAGTCCGGGCCCGCCCTGGTCGCGGCCTTCACCGACGGTGTACGCGCCGAGGGCGTCAACGTGATCAACGCCGGTCTCGGCTCCACCGACCTGCTCTACTACGCCTCCGGCGTGCTCGACCTGCCCGGGGCGATGTTCACCGCCAGCCACAACCCGGCGCAGTACAACGGCATCAAGCTCTGCTATGCGGGCGCCAAGCCGGTCGGTCAGGCCACCGGCCTGTCCGCGGTCCGCGAGACCGCCCAGGCGCTGCTGGACGCGGGCACGCCCGTCCCCGCCGCGACCGGCACCATCGAGCGGCGCGAACTGCTGGCCGACTACGCCGCGCACCTGCGCACGCTGGTGGACCTCAGTGGCGTACGCCCGCTGAAGGTCGTCGTGGACGCGGGCAACGGTATGGGCGGCTACACCGTCCCGGCGGTGCTCGGCGACGCGGTGCTCCCGGCTCTGCCGCTGGACATCGTGCCGCTCTACTTCGAGCTGGACGGCTCGTTCCCCAACCACGAGGCCAACCCGCTGGAGCCGGCGAACCTGGTCGACCTGCAGCAGGCCGTGGTCAAGGAGGGCGCCGACATCGGCCTGGCCTTCGACGGCGACGCCGACCGCTGCTTCGTCGTCGACGCCGACGGCAACCCGGTCTCGCCGTCGGCGGTGACCGCGCTGGTGGCCACCCGCGAGCTGGCCAAGCACCCCGGCTCGACGATCATCCACAACCTGATCACGTCGGCGGCGGTGCCGGAGATCGTGCGCGAGCACGGCGGCACGCCGGTGCGCACCCGGGTCGGGCACTCGTTCATCAAGGCGGAGATGGCCGCGACCGGCGCCGTCTTCGGCGGCGAGCACTCGGCGCACTACTACTTCCGCGACTTCTGGGGCGCCGACACCGGCATGCTGGCCGCGATGCACGTGCTGGCCGCGCTGGGCGAGCAGTCCGGGCCGCTGGCCGAACTGGGCCGCGAGTACGAGCGGTACGCCGCCTCGGGCGAGATCAACTCGGTGGTGTCGGACCAGCCCGCGAGCCTGGCCAAGGTGCGGGAGCACTTCGCCGGGCAGCCGCAGGACGAGCTGGACGGGCTCACCGTGACCTTCGACGACGGGGCGTGGATCAACCTGCGCGCCTCGAACACCGAACCGCTGCTGCGCCTCAATGTCGAGGCCCCGAGCGTGGAGCGGATGTCGCAGCTGCGCGACGAGGTGCTCAAGCTCGTCCGTGGGTAGGCTGCACTTCAGCTCAGCCTCGCTGTAGCCCAGCCTGCGATGTGAAGGAGCCGACGTGTCGCTCGACCCGCAACTGCTCGAGATTCTCGCCTGCCCGGCGGAGGACCACGCCCCGCTGCGCCACGACCCCGAGGCGCAGACGCTGACCTGCACCTCGTGCGGCCGGGTGTATCCGGTGCGCGAGGGTCTGCCGGTACTGCTGCTCGACGAGGTGCTGACCGACAAGGCTGGTGCCTGATGGCCATGCCGCCGCTGGACGGTGCCGCGGGCGTACGCGGCAACCGGTGGTTCGACGAGGCGCTGCTCGACGACGCCCCGGGTCTGGCCGCCCGTGACCCGGGCGGGATGCTGCGCGCCATCGCCTCGGCGGGCGCGCAGGTGCGTGAGGCGACCTCGCTGACCGCCGAGGTGGATCTGAGCCACCTGGCCGACGAGGGTCGCCCCCGGGCGGTCGTGGTGGTGGGCGCCGGTACGGCGGCCCGTACCGGCGACATCCTCACCACCATCGCCGGGCCCCGCTGCCTGGTCCCGGTGCTGACCCACCGCAGCGTGGAGGTGCCCGCCTGGATCGGCGCGGCCGACGTGGTGATCGCGGTATCGGCGTCGGGCCGCTCGCCCGAGGCGCTGGCGGTCGCGGAGGCGGCCGGGCGGCGCGGAGCGCGCCTGGTGGCGATCGGTGCTCCCGGCTCGCCGCTGCAGTCGGTGGCCGAGCGCCACCGGGCGCCGTTCATCCAGGTGCCCCGCCGCGGCGCGGCGCGGGCGAACCTGTGGGGTCTGACCGTGCCGGTGCTGCTCACCGCACGCGCGCTGGGCCTGGTCAAGGTCAACGAGGCCGACCTGGCCGAGACCGCGACCCGGCTGGACCTGGAGGCCGACCGTTGCCGGCCGACCGCCGAGACCTTCGTCAACCGGGCCAAGACCCTCGCCCTGAACCTGGCCGGTTCGGTGCCCATCATCTGGGGTGACTCGCCGCTGGCGGCGGTCGCGGCGGTGCGCTACGGCGACATGCTGTCGGCCAACGCCCGCTACCCGGTCGTCACCGACGCGCTCGGCGAGGCCGGTCGGGGCCGGGTGGGTCTGCTCGACGGCGTCTTCGGCGCGCTGGCCGCGCTGGAGCGGGACATCTTCGCTGATCCGGACCTCGACGCGCCTTCGGCCGACCCTCCGCGCCTGAAAGTGGTGCTGCTGTGCGACGGTGGTCTCGCCGACGAGAACAGTGCGGCGCAGACGACGGACCGGCGGGCCGAGGTCGTGCAGGACATCGCCGCGAGGCGAGGCATCGAGGTTGACGTGCTCACCGCTGAGGGAGGCTCGGCGCTGGAGCGCTTCGCCTCGCTTGTGGCGGCGACCGACTTCGCCTCGGTGTACCTCGGGCTCGGGCATGGCCTCGATCCGATGGCGGTGCCGGCCGTCACCGAGCTGAAGGAGCAGTTGCGCAAGTGAAGTATGGGTTCTGCGGGATGACGACGGTCGGGGCAAAGGCATGAGTGCCGAGGGCGGCACCAGGGCGATCGTGGCGGCGTTGGCCGCCAACCTCGGTATCGCGGTGACGAAGTTCGTGGCCTGGGGGCTGACGGGCTCGTCGTCGATGCTGGCCGAGGGGATCCACTCGGTGGCGGACTCGGGCAACCAGCTGCTGCTGCTGCTCGGCGGGCGGCGGTCCAAGCGCGAGGCGACGGCGCTGCACCCCTTCGGGTACGGCCGGGAGCGCTACATCTACGCGTTCATCGTGTCGATCGTGCTGTTCAGCGTGGGTGGCCTGTTCGCGCTGTACGAGGCGTGGCACAAGTGGGAGCACCCGGAGCCGATCACCGAGTGGCAGTGGGTGCCGATCACGGTGCTGGTCGTGGCGATCGTCCTGGAGTCGCTGTCGTTCCGGACCGCGATCAAGGAGTCGAACCAGATCCGCAACGGCGTCTCGTGGAAGAACTTCATCCGGCGGGCCAAGGCGCCGGAGCTTCCGGTGATCCTGCTGGAGGACTTCGGCGCGCTGGTGGGTCTGGTCTTCGCCCTGATCGGCGTCGGTATGACGCTGATCACCGGCTATGGCCGGTGGGACGCGGCCGGTACCGCGATGATCGGTCTGCTGCTGGTGGCCATCGCCGTGGTGCTGGCGATCGAGACCAAGAGCCTGCTGCTGGGCGAGTCGGCCACCGAGGAGCACATCCTTGCCATCGCGGCCGCCATCGTCGACGGTCCCGAGGTCGAGCGCGTGATCCACATGCGCACGATGCACCTGGGCCCGGAGGAGCTGCTCGTCGCCGCCAAGATCGCGGTCCGGCATGACGAGAAGGCGGACGAGATCGCGCGCGGCATCGACGCCGCCGAGGCGCGCATCCGTGCCGCAGTGCCGATTGCCCGGGTAATCTACCTCGAACCGGACATCGACTACGCGAAGGGCTGACCCCCGTGCGCCGACTGCAGAACCCGATCAGGCCGTACGCCTGGGGCTCGCGCGACATCATCGCGCAGGTCCAGGGGCGGCCCGTGCCCAGCGACGGGCCCGAGGCGGAACTGTGGATCGGCGCGCACCCCGACAGCCCCTCCACGATCGACGGCCGATCACTGGCCGAGGCCATCGCGTCGGCGCCGGGTGAACTGCTCGGCGCCGACGCGCACGCCAGGTACGGCGCGCGCCTGCCGTACCTGATGAAACTGCTGGCGGCCGAGCGTTCGCTGTCGCTGCAGGCGCACCCCGACGCGCGACAGGCCGCCGACGGGTTCGCCGCCGAGGAGCGGGCGGGTGTGCCGCGCACCGCCGCGCACCGCAGCTACGTCGACGGCAACCACAAGCCAGAACTGCTGGTGGCGTACACGCCGTTCGAGGCGCTGTGCGGGTTCCGGGACCCGGCGGCGTCGGCCGAGCTCGTCGACGCGCTGGCGGTCCCCGGGCTCAAGCGCGTGGTCGGCGCGCTGGCCGTCGGCGACCTGCGCGAGGCGGTGCACGCGCTGCTCAGCTGGCCCGCCGCGGACCGGCCCGACCTGCTGGAGCAGATCGCCGCCAACGCCGACAAGCTGCCGACCGGCGTCGTCGGCGGCGGCCCGCGCGGCCTGGTCCGGCGGCTGGCCGCCGACTACCCCGGTGACGTCGGCGTGGTCGTGTCACTGCTGCTCAACCACCTGCTGCTGGAACCGGGGCAGGGCATCTGGATGCCCGCCGGGAACCTGCACGGATACCTGCGCGGCGCCGGGATCGAGATCATGGCGGCCAGCGACAACGTGCTGCGCGGCGGCCTGACCCCCAAGCACGTCAACGTGCCCGAACTGCTGCGGGTGCTGCGCTTCGAGCCGCTGCACGAGCCCGTACGCGACCCGGAGCCGGTCACTCCCGGCGTGGTCACCTGGAGCGTGCCGGTGCCCGACTTCCGGCTGCACCGGGTGCGGCTGGACCACGAGGTCGGCGAGGCCCGGCTGGTACTGGACGGGCCGCGGACCGTGTTCTGCGTGGCCGGAAGCATGACGGTGGGCGACGAGAGCGGCTCGGTGCCGCTGCGCGGCGGCGACGCGGCGTACGGGCTGCCCGCGGGCGGGCGGTTGACCTTCACGGGCGCGGGCGAGGCGTACACCGGCTCGCTCTGACGCGGGCCGGGGACGGGGCACCCGGGGTCCGAAAGACTCCAGATCCGCTCGGCGTCGCCGACAACCCCCACTTATCATCGACGGTGGCCTATCTAGAGCACAGTTTCGCGCTTTTCGTGCTCTGGATAGGCCACCGTCGATCGAAAACGGGGTGGCGGCGGCGGGCCGGGTGGGGCACCCGTGTCGTGATTACGCTGTGGTGATGTGACGGACACGGCGCGTGGCGAAACTTGATCTGAACTGCTTGACAGTGGCGCGACGGAATGTGACTCTTTAAACACGCAGCGTTATCGGGATCAAACATCCGAGCCACGCGCGGGGGAACCAAACCGGGGGGAGTGTGGCCCGGTTCCTGGTGCGGAGGGTCCGCCCAGGGACCGGGCCACACGTATGTCCGGCCCGGCCGACCGAACAGGAGCACTCCGATGGCCAGCACGCTCGCCCCCGGCGACTTCAAGGTCGCCGACCTCTCGCTCGCCGCGTTCGGGCGCAAGGAGATCCAACTCGCCGAGCACGAGATGCCGGGCCTGATGGCGGTGCGCGCCGAGTACGCGCAGGCGCGGCCGCTGGCCGGGGCCCGGATCGCAGGCTCGCTGCACATGACGGTGCAGACGGCGGTGCTGATCGAGACGCTGGTGGCGCTGGGCGCCCAGGTCCGCTGGGCCAGCTGCAACATCTTCTCCACGCAGGACCACGCGGCGGCGGCGATCGCGGTGGGGCCGGATGGCACGCCGGACGCTCCGGCCGGGGTGCCGGTGTTCGCGTGGAAGGGCGAGACGCTGCCGGAGTACTGGTGGTGCACCGAGCGGATCCTGCGCTGGCCGGGTGGCGACGGGCCGAACATGATCCTCGACGACGGCGGTGACGCCACGCTGTTGGTGCACAAGGGTGCCGAGTTCGAATCGGCCGGTGCCGTGCCCGCGCCGGACGGCGACGACTCCGAGGAGTACGCGGTCATCCTGGAGGTGCTGCGGCGTTCGCTGGCCGAGGACCCCGGGCGTTGGCGCGCGATCGCGGCGGGCATCCAGGGGGTGACCGAGGAGACGACGACCGGCGTGCACCGGCTGTACGAGATGCTGGCCTCGGGCCGGCTGCTCTTCCCGGCGATCAACGTCAACGACGCGGTGACCAAGAGCAAGTTCGACAACCGGTACGGCTGCCGCCATTCGCTGGTCGACGGCATCAACCGGGCCACCGACGTGCTGATCGGCGGCAAGGTGTGCGTGGTGGCGGGCTACGGCGACGTGGGCAAGGGCTGCGCGGACTCGTTGCGGGGGCAGGGCGCCCGGGTGGTGGTCGCCGAGGTCGACCCGATCTGCGCGCTGCAGGCGGCGATGGACGGCTACCAGGTCGCCACGGTGGACGACATGGCCGCGACGGCCGACGTCTTCGTCACCGCGACCGGTTGCAAGGACGTGATCACCGCCCAGCACATGGCCCGGATGAAGCACCAGGCGATCGTGGGCAACATCGGGCACTTCGACAACGAGATCGACATGGCGGGGCTGACGCGTACGCCGGGTGTGACGAGAATCAACATCAAGCCGCAGGTCGACGAGTGGCGCTTCGCGGACGGCCACTCGATCATCGTGCTCTCCGAGGGCCGCCTGCTCAACCTGGGCAACGCCACCGGCCACCCGTCGTTCGTGATGAGCAACAGCTTCACCAACCAGGTGTTGGCGCAGCTCGAGCTGTTCACCAAGCGCGACCGGTACCCGGTGGGCGTGTACACGCTGGCCAAGAAGCTCGACGAGAAGGTGGCCCGGCTGCACCTGGACGCCCTGGGGGTACGGCTGACCGAGCTGACCAAGGCGCAGGCCGACTACCTGGGGGTGCCGGTGGAGGGACCGTACAAGCCGGACCACTACCGCTACTGACCGGACCGTCGCAGGTCACCGCTTTCTGGAGCCGTTCCAGTCAAGTTACCCCCGTCGACTTCTGGTGCGCCCGAGTCCTAAGCTAAGGTGTGCCTCGCCTTATTAAGGCAAGGCTCACCAAGCAAGACTGCTCTTACCCTCGGGAGCGCACGTGAACGGCAACGTCTTTCTCGCCACGTACCTGATCGGGCTACGCGAGGGACTCGAAGCGACCCTGGTGGTGACGATCCTCGTCGCCTTCCTGGTCAAATCGGATCTGCGCACCCGCCTGCCGTACGTCTGGTCGGGCGTCGGCGTGGCCGCCGCGCTCTCGGTCGGCTTCGCCGCGTTGCTGCAGTTCACCAGCGCCAACCTGGAGTTCAAGCGCCAGGAGCTGTTCGAGGCGATCACCTCGATCGTCGCCGTCGTCTTCGTCACCTGGATGATCTTCTGGATGCGCCGCGCCGCGCGTTCGATCGCGGGCGACCTGCGGACCAAGCTCAGTGCCGCGATCCAGCTCGGCCCGCTGGCCGTCGTGGTGACGGCGTTCCTGGCCGTGGCGCGCGAGGGCCTGGAGACCGCGCTGATCTTCTTCGCGACGGTCCAGGGCGCCGCCTCCACCTGGTCGGTGGTGGCCATCGTCAGCGGCATCGCCACCTCCGTGCTGCTGGGCTTCCTGATGTACCGCAGCGCCCTGAAAATCAACCTGACCAGGTTCTTCACCTGGACCGGCGTGCTGCTGGTGCTGGTCGCCGCGGGCATCCTCAAGTACGGCGTGCACGATCTGCTCGAGGCCGGGATCCTGCCGGGCCTGAACGACTACGCGTTCGACATCACCGGCGCGCTCGACCCCACCACCTGGTACGCCGAGCTGCTGCGCGGCATGTTCAACATCACCCCGGCGCCGACGGTGCTGGAGACCATCGCCTGGGTCGGGTACGCGGTACCCGTGCTCGTGCTCTTCCTGGTCGGGCGGCCGTCGTCGCCCGCGGCCAAGACCACGCCCTCGACCGTCGCCGAGCCGACCCCCGTCAGCGGCGACGCCGCCGGTGGGTCGTCGCACCAGCCCGCCTGAGCGGCGTCCGCCGCGTACCCCTCGACGCGGTCCGCACCGAACCTCGGAACCATCTGAACCCCACCCCGGAACCACAGGAGCCCGACCGATGCGCAAGCTTCCCGCCCTGACCGCCGTGGCCGTGCTCGGCCTGGGCCTGACCGCGTGCACCACCGACCCGGAGCCTGCCGCCCCCGGCGACACCACCGGGCCGATCGCGGTCAAGGCGACCGACACCAGCTGCGAGGTCGCTCGGGGCGAGAACGCCGCGGGCACGGTGACCTTCAACATCACCAACTCCGGCGCCAAGGTCACCGAGTTCTATGTGTACGCCGCGGGCGACCGGGTCATGGGCGAGGTGGAGAACATCGCCCCGGGGCTGACCCGTGAGCTGCGGGTGGAGCTGCCCGCCGGGACGTACGAGACCGCCTGCAAGCCGGGCATGATCGGCAAGGGCATCCGGGGCGCGTTCAAGGCGACGGGTTCGGCCGCGCCGCTGACCGCCGACGCGAAGCTGGCCGAGGCGAGCGCCAACTACCAGCGCTACATCCAGAGCCAGACCGCGGCGCTGCTGCCCAAGACCGAGGAGTTCGTCGCGGCGGTCAAGGCCGGCGATGTGGCCAAGGCCAAGGCGCTGTTCCCGATCGCGCGCACGTACTGGGAGCGCATCGAGCCGGTGGCCGAGATCTTCGGCGACCTGGACCCGAAGATCGACGGCCGGGCCGAGGTGATCGAGGAGGGGATGGCCTTCACCGGCTTCCACCGCCTCGAGCAGGACCTGTGGGAGAAGAACGACATCGGCAAGTCCGGTCCGATCGCCGACCAGCTGCTGGTCGACGTGAAGGAGATCGTGGCCAAGGCCAACGCCGAGAAGCTGTCCCCGCTCCAGCTCGCGAACGGTGCCAAGGAGCTGCTCGACGAGGTCGCCAGCGGCAAGATCACCGGCGAGGAGGACCGCTACTCGCACACCGACCTGTGGGACTTCGCCGCCAACGTGGAGGGTTCCAAGGCCGCCGTGCAGGCGCTGCGCCCGACCCTGGAGGAGCGCGCCCCCGAGCTGGTGGCCGGCCTCGACGCCGCGTTCAAGACGGTCGACGACACCCTGGCCAAGCACCGCGACGGCGACGGCTGGAAGCTGCACACCGCGCTGAGCCAGGCCGACCTGAAGGAGCTCACCGACGTGATCAACGCGCTGGCCGAGCCGATCAGCAAGATCGCCGCGGTCATCTCCAAGTGACGCCCGAGTCCCGTGGCGCCCTCCGGCGGCGCGGGGCTTCTTCCACCCCCGAAGGGACGTGACCCACGTGGTATCGCGACGTACCGCCCTGACCGCCGCCGGTGTCGGCATCGCCGGTGTGGCCGGAGCCGTGGCCGTGGGCTCGGCGATGATGAACGACAGCCCCGACCCGGCCGCCGCCTCGCCGGGCGCCCCGGTGCCCTTCTACGGGCCGCACCAGGCCGGGATCGTCACCCCGGCGCAGGACCGGCTGCACTTCGTCGCCTTCGACGTGATCACCAAGGACCGGGCCCGCCTGGTCGAGATGCTGCGCGAGTGGTCCGCCGCGGCGGCGCGGATGACCGCGGGCCGCGACGCGGGGCTGCTCGGCGCCGTCGGCGGCCAGCCGGAGGCGCCGCCGGACGACACCGGCGAGGCGCTGGGCCTGCCCGCCTCCGGGCTCACCCTGACCATCGGCTTCGGCCCATCGCTGTTCCGCGACGCCGACGGGGTCGACCGGTTCGGCATCGCCGACAAGCGCCCCGCCGCGCTGGAGGACCTGCCGCACTTCCCGGGCGACGCGCTCAAGCCGGAGATCAGCGGCGGCGACATCTGCGTCCAGGCCTGCGCCAACGACCCGCAGGTGGCCGTACACGCGGTGCGCAACCTGGCCCGCATCGGCTTCGGCGTGGTCAGCGTGCGCTACTCGCAGCTCGGCTTCGGTCGCACCTCCAGCACCTCGCGGGCGCAGGTCACCCCGCGCAACCTGATGGGCTTCAAGGACGGCACCCGCAACCTCAAGCTGGAGGACGGCAAGCTGCTCGACGAGCAGCTGTGGGCGCACGCCGACGACGGCGCGGCGTGGATGGCCGGGGGCAGCTACCTGGTGACCCGCCGCATTCGGATGCTCATCGAGACCTGGGATCGGACCTCGCTGACGGAGCAGGAGGCGATCTTCGGCCGGGACAAGGGCGAGGGCGCGCCGCTGGGGCAGCGCAAGGAGTTCGACGAGCCCGACTTCGCGGCCAAGGGCGCCGACGGCACTCCGACGATCCCGATGGACGCCCACGTCCGGCTGGCGCACCCGGCGCAGAACAGCGACGCCCACCTGCTGCGGCGCGGCTACAACTTCGTCGACGGCTCCGACGGGCTGGGACGGCTGGACGCGGGCCTGTTCTTCATGGCCTACCAGCGCGACCCGCGCAAGCAGTTCGTGCCCGTGCAGCGCAACCTGGCCCGCCACGACACGCTCAACGAGTACATCCGGCACACCTCCAGTGCCCTGTGGGCCTGCCCGCCCGGCGTCGCCAAGGAAGGCGACTTCTGGGGCAGCGGCCTCTTCAACTGAGCGGCAGACCCCGCTCGGCCGGCGCCGCCTCGGACCCGACCCGCCCCGGTCGGGACCGAGGCGGCGTTCGTATGCGCGGGGTCAGGCGGTCGGCGCGGCGGTGCGCAGCGCCGTGTCGGCGGCCGGGACCGTGGCCGGGGCGGTGGCCGGGACCACTGCCGCGGTGGCGGGCGTGGGCTGGGTCGGCAGGGCGGGGAACAGCTGGGGCCACAGCGCGGCGTGGCTGGCGCGGTTGCGGGCCAGCCGCAGCGCCGAGCGGCGGTGCCGCTCGCCGACGATCGCGGCCAGATAGACCCAACCCGGGGTGTTCGGCGGTGGCGGCGGCGTGGTGACGGCCAGGATCTCGGTGGCCAGGGCCTGACCCAGCCGGGTGCGGTACGGCTCGCGCAGGCCGCGGCTGCGGGCCAGGAAGTGCCGGGCCGCCAGGGCCAGCTCGTCGTCGAGGTCGGTCAGGTCCAGGGTCGCCGCCCACTCCTGCAGGAACTGCGGGGTGCTGGGCACCCAGCCCCAGCTCTGCGGAGTGCGGTCGTGGATGACGATGGTGCCCGCGGCCAGATCGGCCAGGCGCTTGGCCTTCGCGGAGCCGATGAGCACGCCCAGGCTCGCCGCCCAGCTCACCGGCAGCAGCACGCCGGGCCACTCCAGCACCGTGCCGACCAGGGCGCGGGTGAAGGCGTGGCGCAGGGTGACCGGGCCGCCGTCGTCGCGTACCACCCGAAGGCCCATCGCCAGCTTGCCCACCGACCGCCCGCGGGTCAGCACCATCAGCACCGCCGGGTAGACCACCAGGGCCAGCGCCGACGTCAGCACCCACGCGATCGGCGGCGCCGCCGAGGTGAAGCCGAGCAGCAGCAGGACGAGGGTGAGCAGCGACGCCAGCACGATCATCAGGAAGATCTGCACGAACATGTCCAGCATCAGGGCGAGCACGCGGGATCCGGCCCGCGCCAGGCGCACCTCCAGGTGCACTGCCTCGCCGCTGACCAGACCCGCCGCTGTGGTGTCGCCCTGTCGCACCGGCACAGTGAATCACAGGCACACCCGACTGGGCTGTCCCCGCTAGGCTGCCGGTCGGCGCGGACCCCTCCCGCGCCGGGGGAGGACGAGCAGTGGACCTGGATGCGTACGTCGCCGAGCACCGGGGCGAGTGGCGCCGGCTGGACACGCTGAGCCGCCGTCGGCGCCGCCTGAGCGCGGCCGAGGCCGACGAACTGGTGTTGCTGTACCAGCGGGTGGCCACGCACCTGTCGGTGGTCCGTAGCCGCACTCCGGACCCCGCGCTGGTGGCGGAGCTGTCGCGACTGGTGCTGGCGGCCCGTGGGGCGATCACCGGACCGACCGCGTTCGACTGGCGCAGCGTTCCCCGCTTCTTCACGCACAGCCTGCCGCTGAGCCTGTACGTCGCCCGCCGCTGGTGGATCGCGTCCGCCCTGGCCTTCTTCGCGGTCTCGGCCATCCTGGCCGTCTGGGTCATCGAGGACACCAGCGTGGCCGCGCAGTTCGGGCTGGGCGCGGGCGAGATCCAGCAGCTGGTCGAGCACGACTTCGCCGACTACTACAGCGAGTACGACCATCATGTCTTCGGCACGCTGGTGTGGACCAACAACGCCTGGATCGCGCTGCAGTGCCTGGCCTCGGGCGTGGCCATCCTGCCCGTGTTCTGGCTGCTGTGGCAGAACGCGCTCAACCTCGGCCTGGTCGGCGGCATCATGATCGGCCACGGCGGCGCGGAGCAGTTCTTCGGGTTGATCGCCCCGCACGGCCTGCTGGAGCTGACCGGCATCTTCGTGTCGGCCGGGATCGGGCTGCGCCTGGGCTGGTCCTGGATCGTGCCCTCGCCCGGCCTGAGCCGGGGCCAGTCGCTGGCCGCCACGGCGGTGCAGAGCATGGTGGCCGCGCTGGGGCTGGTCGGCGTGTTCGCGGTGGCCGGGTTCCTGGAGTCGTTCGTGACCCCGTCGCCGCTGCCGCTGCTGGTCCGGGACGCGATCGGGCTGGTGGTCTGGCTGGCGTTCCTGGCGTACGTCTTCGTGCTCGGCGCTCGGGCGCAGCGGGCCGAGGCCGCCGCGCCCGAGTCGTCAGAGCTTGCCTGAGGCCTTCAGGTCCAGGTAGGCGTCGGTGACCCGGCTGGCGAACACGTCGGCCGGGAAGTCGAGCACGGTGACCCCGTTGCGGCTGAGCGCGCTCGCGATGCGCTCGCGGTCGGCCAGCGCCCGCGTCCCGGCCGCCGCGGCGTAGACGTCGCCTGGAGCGTCCAGCGGGGTGGCGGCCAGTTCGGTGAGCGCGTGATCGTGCACGGCCGCGATCAGCACCCGGTGCCGTGCCGCCAGCTTCGGCAGCACCGGCAGCAGGCCCTCACCCAGCGCGCCCGGCTCCAGGGCGGTGAACACCACCACCAGGCTGCGCTTGCGCTCGCGTCGCAGCACCTCGCTGGTGATCAGCTCGAAGTCCGTCTCGACCATCGCGGGCTGCAGCGGCGCGACCGCGTCGACCAGGCGCGGCAGCAGCGACCGGCTCTGCGTGGCGGTGACCACGGCCCGGACCCGATGGTCGGCGGCGATGAGATCGACCTGGTCACCGGCCTCGCGGGCAACCGCGGCCAGCAGCAGCGCCGCCTCCATCGCCGCATCCAGGCGCGGCTCGTCGCCGACCCGGACCGCGCTGGTGCGGCCGGTGTCGAGCACGCAGACGACCCGGCGAGACCGCTCCGGCCGCCAGGTGCGCAGCATGACGTCGCCGCGCCGGGCGGTGGCACGCCAGTCGATGGAGCGCACGTCGTCGCCGGGAACGTACTCGCGCAGCACGTCGAACTCGCTGCCCTGGCCCCGGCCCCGGATCGCGGTGGCGCCCTCGACGGTACGCAGCCGCGACAGCTTCTCCGGCAGGTGCTTGCGGGAGGCGAAGCGCGGCAGCACCCGCAGGGTCCACGGCACGTCGTGATCGGCCTGCCGGAACGCCAGGCCGAACGGTCCCCGGCTGCGCACGGTCACCCGCGCGGCGGGTCGGTCGCCGCGTCGGGTCGGGGTGAGCGCGGTCGGCAGCAGCGCGGTCGCACCCGCGGGCAGCCGCAGCTGGTACGGCTCGTCCGACGCGCCCGCCGACGGCACCCAGGCATCGCGGATCAGCAGCTCGCCCGGCCGCTGGGTCGGGTTGCGCACCGACAGCGTGACCTGGGTGCTCTCGCCGAGCCGGACCGTGGTGGCGCCGGAGCGGGCCAGGGTCAGCCGCCGCGGGTCGGCCGCCAGCGACCGGTCCAGCAGCACCAGCAGGGCGAGCAGGACCAGCAGCACGGCGAACACGGCCGACGGATAGACGCCCAGGATCGACCCGAAGATCACCCCGACGGTGCCCAGGGCCGCCAGCGCGGCGGTGCGTGCGGTGGGCATCAGCGGGGCGTCGGGACGGTGGCCAGCACGGAGTCGAGCACCGCGTCCGCGGTGACACCCTCCAGCTCCGCCTCCGGGGTCAGCCGCAGCCGGTGCCGCAGCGTCGGCCGGGCCATCACCTTCACGTCGTCGGGCGTGATGTGGTCCCGCCCGGCCAGCCAGGCCCACGCCTTGGCGGTGGCCAGCAGCGAGGTGGCGCCGCGCGGCGAAGCCCCCAGCTCGACCGAGGGCATGGCCCGGGTCGCCCGGCAGATGTCCACGATGTACGCCATGACGCCGTCGGCGACGG
The DNA here is from genome assembly GCF_019083965.1 of Catellatospora tritici. Taxonomy (GTDB): domain Bacteria; phylum Actinomycetota; class Actinomycetes; order Mycobacteriales; family Micromonosporaceae; genus Catellatospora; species Catellatospora tritici. The sequence continues at coordinate 246,336 of NZ_JAHRCY010000002.1, read as the reverse complement.
TGACCTTGCCGACCGCCTCGCGCGCGGCCGCCAGCTCCGCGGCCCCGGCCACCCGCTGGATGCCCACCGCCCGCAGGTCACGCGGGTCGAAGCCGGAGTGGTGGGCGCGCAGCACGCCCAGCTCCTCGTCCCGGGTGGGCAGCGGCACGGTCAGCTTGAGCAGGAACCGGTCGACCTGCGCCTCGGGCAGCGGGTAGGTGCCCTCGTGCTCGACCGGGTTCTGGGTCGCGGCGACCAGGAACGGTTCGGGCAGCGGGCGGCTCACCCCGTCGGCGGAGACCTGGCGCTCCTCCATGACCTCCAGCAGCGAGGACTGGGTCTTGGGGGGCGTCCGGTTGATCTCGTCGGCCAGCAGCAGGTTGGTGAAGACCGGCCCGGGGCGGAACTGGAACTCGGTGGTCCGCGGGTCGTAGATGACCGAGCCGGTCACGTCGCCGGGCATCAGGTCGGGGGTGAACTGCACCCGCTTCATGTCCAGTTCGAGCGCGGCGGCGAGGCTGCGTACGAGCAGGGTCTTGGCCACCCCCGGCGGCCCCTCCAGCAGCACGTGCCCCCGGCACAGCAGGGCGATGACCAGCCCGGCCACCACGCCGTCCTGCCCCACCACGGCCTTGGCGACCTCGGTACGCAGCCGGCCGAGCGCCTCGCGGGCCGGGTCGGCGGGTTCGAACGTCAGCGGCTCGGTCACCGGTGTTCTCCTTCGTTGATGCGGGTGCCGGTCACGGTCTCGACCAGCGTCTTCAGTTCGGTGGCGCGAGCGTGCAGCTCGCTCTCGGAGGTGGGCTCGTTGCCGTACAGCAGCCGGTCGAGTTCGGTGCGGCGGCCGGGCAGGCGCGCGTCCAGCGCGTCGACCAGCTGCTGCCGGTCGGCGGTCGACGGCAGCCCCAGCGCGGTGCGCAGGCGGACCCGGGCGTCGGCGCGCAGCACGTCCAACACGGGACCCCGGGCACGGGCGCGCAGGTAGAGGCGGGCGCGGCCGAGCGCGGTTTCGGCGCCGCGCACCTCGACCGGCAGCGGCTCGACGGCCGGAGCACCCAGCCGCCGCCCCTTCGCCAGGGCCAGCAGCACGCCCGCGACCAGGAGCAGCAGCACGGTCCAGAACGTCCAGTCCGGGAACGGGCTCGGCGGCGTCCAGTCGTCGGAGGACGACTGCGGGCTGTCGCGGTTGTCACCGTCGTCGGACTGCTCGCCGGGTTCGGTGTTCGGCCGCTCGTAGACGACGTCGGGCGGGAGTGTCGCGCCGGGCGACGGGGAAGTCGTCACGACCACGGTCGGGCTGGTCGGTCGCGGGCTCTCCAACGTGTGCAGGTCCAGCCAGATCAGGGTCCGGTGCCTGCTGAGCAGATCGGCGGCGAACCGGCTGTTGTCGTGTTCGGCGAGCCGATCGGCCCGGAACGGGTCGTCGCTGCCCACCGCGATGAACTCGACGCCGTTGTAATTCAGCTGCGCGAGGCCGTGCTCGTAGCAGAAGACCGGCTCCTTGCTGCTGTTCTTGACCTTGAGGTATCGGGTGCGGGCCACCGCGGCCGGAGCGGCCGTGGTGAGCGGGCAGTCCGGCCCCGGCCCGGTCACCGCGGTGGCCCAGCGGCGGTCGGCCACGCCCAGCGTGGGCACGAAGTCGCCCAGCTCCGAACCCGGCTCGACCAGCACCACGGTGGCCCCGTCCGGCGCCAGGTCGACGACGTCGCGGTAGTCGGGATGGACGAAGCGCGGCGCGGGGATGAACAGGGTGACGTCGCTGCCCAGCCGCTTCATGCGCGCGAGCGCGTCGCCGGTGCGAGTGTCGGTGAGGATGCTGACGCCCCGGGCGCGCAGCAGCTCGGCCAGGTCGCGGCCGCCCTGGTCGGCGGGCGAGGTGGGGGCGAGGTACGTGGCCTCGCTCGGATCGGTCTGCTCGACCGCGTGGGCGGTCAGCGCGACCGCGACCACCGCCACCACGGGCACGAACGGCAGGACCAGCCGCCAGCGGCGGCGCTTCTTCGCAGGCGTCATGCCCGGCCTCGCAGCTGCTCGTGGACGCGGTCGAGGCAGTCCCTGACCGCGGCGTCGTGGTCGGCGGTGGCGGGGCGCTTGCCGTACCAGATGGTGGAGAAGGTCTCGGTCGCGGTCGTCACCGCGGGGGCGATCTCGGGCCGGGCGGTGCCCGCCGCACGGGCCAGCTCGGTCACGGTCAGCCCCGGCTGGTTGGTGACCACGTCGCGGTCGACCAGCTCGCGCACCATGGCGCGCAGCCGCTCCCGGACCGCCTCGGCGTAGCGCCCCTGGGCGGCGAGCCGGTCGGCCAGCGTGGTGAAGACGACGGGGGCGACCTCCGGCAGCTCCTCGACCGCCGCCTCGACGGCGTCGAGCTGCTCCTCGGTGACCACGATGGGCTCCTCGGCGCGCTTGGCGCGCTTGGCGCGGCTGCCCCAGCCCTGGCGCAGGTTCCACCGGTTCGGCAGCCAGGCGGGCCAGGTGTACCAGAGCAGGCCGGTCACCCCGGCGAGCACGAGCAGGCACAGCAGCGTCAGACCCAGCGACATCTGGTCGCTCCAGGCGGCGACCGTCTCGTTCCACCACCTCATCGCGTGGCCGCCAGCAGGTCGGCGGAGAGCGGGCGGCGCAGCGCGGCCCGGTTGAGCCAGATGTCCAGGCCCTCGACCCGGGCGCGCGACTCGATCAGCAACGCGGCGTCCAGGGCGGCCAGGCAGGCGTACGCCACGGTGTTGGCCAGCACGAAGCTCGGGATCAGCACCCAGTCGTAGTCCGCGTTGTCCAGCGAGAGGAAGTCCTGCCCGGCCACGACGCCGAGGAAGAAGCCGAAGCGCAGCAGGGCCCAGGCGAGGTAGCCCAGCACCCGCACGCCCAGCACGCGCAAGCCGCCCCGGAAGGCGACGGCACTGGCTCGGCCCAGCGTCCGGAACAGGCCCTGGCGTTCGACGTACAGCACGACCGCGGCGAGCCCGAACAGCGGGTAGCCGACCAGCCACACCGGCCCGAGGAACGCGCCGAGCAGCGCGGGCACGCCCGCGATCAGCGCGAGCAGGGCGGTCTTGGCGATGATGCCGGGGCGGAACCGGCCGAGTTGGCGCGCGGGCACGCTCGCGACGTCGGCGACCACGGCGCGGCCGGTCACCAGGCCCAGCGCCGTGATGATCATCGCTTCCAGGCCCATGCCGAGCGCGAACACCGTCCAGTACCCGGAGAACAGGTCGGGTGGGCCCGAGGCCGGGTGGTAGCCCTCGCCGAGCCGGATCGGGTACAGCACCAGCTGCTCGAGTGCGGCCAGCACGGCGGCCACCATGAGCAGCGTCCGCCCGTTGCGGTGCACCAGCTGCATCGCCGCGTCCAGCAGCTCGCCGAGGGTGAGCGGGCGAAGCGGCACGGCTCGCTCGTACGGCGGCTGGTGCGCGGCCGGCGCGGCGCGGTCCAAGAGGTGCTCCGAGGGGGTGTCGGGGTGGGGGTGGGGCAGCGCCCGTCATCCTGGCACGCCGAGGCCAGTCGCGTGGTCCCACCCTCGCGGGGCGTGGCCGGTCGCGGGGTCCCCACCCTGGCCGATCGGACGAGATCCGCGAAGGCGGTTCGTGTCTTGCGGGATGGGATGGAATATTGGACGACATGAACGAGCTGATGCTGCCTGGAGCAAATGGATGAGGGCCCGAGTCCTGGTTGTGGACGACGATCCCGCCCTGGCGGAGATGCTCGGCATCGTGCTGCGCAGCGAGGGGTTCGTCCCGGCGTTCGTCGCCGACGGTGAGCGCGCGCTGGCGGCGTTCCGCGAGGCGCGCCCGGACGTGGTGCTGCTGGACCTGATGCTGCCGGGGATGAGCGGCCTGGACGTGTGCCGCGCGATCCGCGCCGAGTCCGGGGTGCCGATCGTGATGCTGACCGCCAAGAGCGACACCGTCGACGTGGTGCTCGGGCTGGAGTCCGGCGCCGACGACTACGTGGTCAAGCCGTTCAAGCCCAAGGAGCTGGTCGCCCGGGTGCGGGCGCGGCTGCGCCGGGGTGAGGACGTCACGCCCGAGCTGCTGACCATCGGGCCGCCGAACAACCAGATCGTCATCGACGTGCCCGCGCACACGGTGACCCGCAACGGCGACGAGGTGAAGCTGACGCCGCTGGAGTTCGACCTGCTGGTGGCGCTGGCCCGCAAGCCGCGCCAGGTGTTCACCCGCGAGGTGCTGCTGGAGCAGGTCTGGGGTTACCGGCACTCGGCCGACACCCGACTGGTGAACGTGCACGTGCAGCGGCTGCGCGCCAAGATCGAGCCGGACCCGGAGCGTCCAGAGATCATCTTGACGGTTCGCGGGGTGGGCTACAAGGCCGGGACCAGCTAGTCTTGCCCACGCTGTGACCACCCCCGCCCCCCGCCCCGACCTGCTGTCCAGCGCCGCCGAGGGCGACGACGACGGCCGCTCCGGCGCGTCCGCCTCGCGGGCCGCCCGGCTGGCGACCGGGCTCGGCCGCCTGGTCCGCCGGGCCGCCCGGGTGCCCGCGCTGCGCCCGGCGGCACGCAAGGTCGCGCCCGTGCTGCGGCAGGGTCGGCGCACCTGGCGCCGCTCGCTGCAGCTGCGCATGGTCACCATCACCCTGCTGTCCTCCAGCGTGCTGGTCGGCGGGTTCGGCTACCTGGTCGCCAAGCGCAGCACCGACGCGCTGCTGGGCGGTGTCGGGCAGGAGGCCAAGCAGCGGTTCGACAACGGCGTCGTCGACGCGACCGAGCAGATGAACATCATGCTCACCGCCGAGGACCCCAAGATCACCCAAGACATCACGCTGCTGCTCAGCTCCCTGGCCGGGCAGCGCTCGGACGCCAGCGGCGTGGTGGTGGCGATGCGGTTCAAGGACGAGCCCGCGCGGACGCTGCCCAGCGAGGGCCTGGTGTGGCCGCAGGGTCACGACGTCGGCAAGGCCATCACCAAGGCCCTGGAGGACGACGTGATGGCGGGCGGGTCCAGCCATCAGTACGTCACCGCCGACCTAGGCGGCGACGAGGGCCAGGGCACCTACCTCGTGTACGGCTCGCCCGTCCCGACCCGCTGGAAGCACGGTTCGGTGCAGCTCTACTACCTCTTCCCCGTCGACAGCCAGATGGCCATCGCCGAGGACATCCGGTCGACCATCAACTACATCGGCGCGGCGCTGGTCCTCCTGCTGGGGGTCGTGACGGCGCTGGTCACCCGGGCGACGGTCAGCCCGGTGCGCGTCGCCGCCCGGACCGCCCAGCGCCTGTCGGCAGGCCTGCTCGACCAGCGGATGGCCGTCAAGGGCGAGGACGAGCTGGCCCTGCTGGCGGACGCGTTCAACCAGATGGCGGCCAACCTGCAGCGGCAGATCGTCCGGCTGGAGGAGATGTCGCGCCTGCAGCGGCGGTTCACCTCCGACGTCTCGCACGAGCTGCGTACGCCGCTGACCACCGTCCGGATGGCGGCCGACCTGATCCACTCCGAGCGCGACAGCTTCGAACCGGCCGTGGCCCGCAGCGCCGAGCTGCTGCTGGGCGAGCTGGATCGGTTCGAGGAGCTGTTGACCGACCTGCTGGAGATCAGCCGCTTCGACGCGGGGTTCGCCATGCTTGACGCCGAGCCGACGGACCTGGTCACCGTGGTGCGCCGGGTGACCGAGCGACTGGAGCCGGTCGCCGAGCGCCTGAACGTGTCGCTGGAGCTGGTCGCGCCCGACCCGCCGGTGATCGCGGAGATCGACGGTCGCCGGGTGGAGCGCATCCTGCGCAACCTGGTCGGCAACGCGGTCGACCACGCCGAGGGCAAGCCGGTGGTGGTGACGCTGGGGGTGGACAACCGGGCCGTCGCGATCACGGTGCGCGACCACGGCGTGGGGCTGAAGGCGGGGGAGGAGAAGCTGGTGTTCAACCGGTTCTGGCGGGCCGACCCGTCCCGGGCCAGGCAGACCGGCGGCACCGGCCTCGGGCTGTCCATCAGCCTGGAGGACGCCCGCCTGCACGGCGGCTGGCTGGAGGCCTGGGGCGCGCCCGGCCGGGGCGCCCAGTTCCGGCTGACCCTGCCCGTGCGCGCCGGCGGCCGCCTCGTCGGCTCGCCGCTGCCGCTGGTGCCCGCCGAGCTGCCCGCCCCGCGCGACGGTGCGCAGGACCGGGCGCGTCCGCAGGGAGCCGCGGCGTGACCGGGCTTGACCGGCGCCGCCTGCTCGGCCTGTTCTCCGGGGCCGGCGCCGCGCTGGCGTTGGGTGCCTGCGGCATCAGCCCCGGCGACGAGGTGGTGCGCGATGGGCCGGGCCCCACGGCCGGACCCGGCGTGGCGCCGGCCGCCCTGGCCACTCCGCCCAAGCGCACACCCACCGAGGTGCCCAGCGTGCTGGTGACGGAGTTTCTCCAGGCGTCGGCGGGCGACCACGGGACGCAGGCTTCGCACGCGCAGGTGATGGAGGTGCTCAAGAGCTACCTCAGCCCCGCGGCGATCGAGGAGTGGAGTCCCGGCACCGAGGTGAACCTCGTCCGGCTCACCACGCAGCCGACCCGCACCGACGTCAAGGGCGTCTACTTCTCGGTGCAGCACCTCGGCGTGCTGACGCCGGACGGGCGGATCGAGCCGCCCCGGCTGACCCAGAAGACCTACACCATCGAGGTGGAGAAGTCGGCGACCGGGCCGGGGTTGGTCATCACCAAGCCGCCCAACGACCTGCTGCTCATCGACACGGCGGTGGCGAAATACTACGACGTGCGGCCCATCTACTTCCTCAGCAGCGGGGACGCCTCGACGCTCGTGCCCGACCTGCGCTACCTGCCGCGCGCGGTGCCGCCGGAACAGCAGGGCAACCGACTGCTGGAATGGCTGGTCAACGGGCCGTCGTCGTGGCTGGACCGGGCGGTGGCGCGCCTGCCCGAGGGCACCGCGCGGCGGGGCAACATCACGTTGAGCGCCGACAACGTGACGGTCAACCTGACCGCCAGCGTCTCCGACGCGACCGCGCTGGACAACCTGGCCGCGCAGCTGTGGTGGACCCTGCGGCCGGACCGCTCCAACCGTGGCCTGCAGTTGCGCACCGAGGGCGTGCCCGTCACCACGAGCACGGCCTACCTGTCGAAGAACGCGGCGGTGCTCGAGGGCACGCTGGCGGACGAGCCGCGCCGCTACGCGGTGGTCGACGGCAGCCTGCACCGCCTGCGCTCGGGCCCGGCCACCGCGCCGCTGGCGCTGGGCAACGTCAACCAGAACGTTGTCGTCGCCGCGGTGTCGCGCCGGGCGGAGGCGGTGGCGCTGGTGCGCAAGCGCTACGGCCACCACCAGCTGTGGATCGGCGCGGTCGACCGGATCCTGTACAGCGGGCTTGACGGCGAGAGCATGTCGGCACCGACCTGGCTAGACCGTGGCAAGTCCAAACTCCTGGTGATCGTGAACGGCGAGATCTATGCCGTGGACGTCGAGGGCGGGCACGCGCCCGTGCACGCCGAACGACTGCCCGGCAAGGTCACCGCGATGTCGGTGGCCCCCGACGGCCGCCGGATGGCGCTGGTCATCGGCGGAAAGCTGTACGTGGCCACGCTGATCCGCGATTCCAACCGGGTCACCTCGTTCTCGATCGGCCAGCCGAGACTGGTGCCGACCGGGCTCAGCGACCTGAAGGGGGTGGCCTTCACCAAGGAGGACCACCTGGTCATCGCCGGGCTCAGCCCCGACCAGGAGGTGCTGCTCTTCGAGATCACCGTGGACGGGGTGCTGCGCTCGGACAAGCTGAGCCCGGCCCGGCTGCACACCGAGATCTCGAACCTGGTCGCGTACGTCGACAACCCGATCACCGGTCCGGGCCTGAACCTGCTGCTCGACATGGACGGCTCGGCGTACCAGGTGTTCGGCAACACCATCCGCGACCCTGAGCCACTGAGCCAGTTCCTGGTGTCGTCGCCCACGCCCACACCTTCGGCCTCGGCCTCGGCACTCTCGCCCACGGCCTCGCCCAGCCCGCCGACGCCGCCGACCGTCTCCGCCGCCTGCTTCGAGGGCTGAGCCGTGCCGCCGGGGGTCCGCCGTGCTCGGGCGGGTGCCGCCGCGACCGCCCTGTGGGGTGCGCTGAGCGACCTGGTGCTGCCCGCCGCCTGCGCCGGGTGCGGGCAGGAGGGCCTGCCGCTGCGGTTCGAGGTCTGCGAAGGCTGCGCCCGCGAGCTGGAGGGCCTGCGGGCCCGGCCCACCCGGCCGCAGCCCGCGCCGGACGGCCTGCCCGAGTGCGTCACCCTCGGCGACTACGACGGGCGGCTGCGGGAGCTGCTGCTGGCGTACAAGGAACGCGGTCGGCACCGGCTGGCCCGGCCGCTGGGCGCGCTGCTGGCCGAGGCGGTCGCCGCCGTGGTGCCGAGCTCCCCGGTGCTGCTGCTGCACGTGCCGGACACGGCCGCGGCGGCGCGGGCGCGCCATGGCGACCACATGCTGCTGCTGTCGCGGGGCACAGCCGCCCGGCTGCGCGAGGCGGGCCGCCGGGTCGGGGTGGCGCAGCCGCTGCGCGCCCTGCCCAAGGCCGACTCTACCCAGCTGAGCTCGGCGCAGCGGGCGCTGGCCGCGCTGGGTGGGTTCACCACGGCGCCGGGCCAGCTGGCCGCGGCGCGCCGGGCCGCCGCCGGGTCGGTGGTGGTGCTGCTCGACGACATCATCACCACGGGCGCGACTCTTTCGGCCGCGGCGGCATGTTTGGCGAATGCGGGGGTACGGGTTGATGCATGCGTCACTCTCGCCGCGACACGCCGGACCCGTGCCTGACCGAGAAATATGCCGGAAACTTCCGCATAATGGCCTGATCGGCAGCCGGTGACGGCTCGGTGACGCGTGGTACCGAAAGGGCGAATCTCGTCAAAACAGTCTTGGTACAAGGGATGACGAGAGGCTGTCCAGCGGCTAGCGTCAGAAGCCAACCACCTGATGGAGGCCACTGTAAGAGGTGGCACGAGCGTCGGAAGGGGCTTACGTAAGTGCGCCCCGGAGCAGATCGCCGGGGTGTCCAGTTTTTCGGACAGACCGTGGGAGGTCAGGCGTGGACATCGAGGTCAAGGGTCGTAACGTCGAAGTGCCCGAGCACTACAAGGTGCACGTGGCCGACAAGCTGCAGAAGATCGAGCGTTACGACCAGAAGATCATTGAAATCGACGTCGAGCTAATCCACGAGCGCAACCCGCGCCAAGCCGATTCCTGCCAGCACGTTGAGATCACCTGTGTCACCCGCGGTCCCGTTATCCGCGCCGTCGGCGCCGCCGGTGACTTCTACAGCGCACTCGACATGGCCATCGAACGTCTCGACCGCCAGATGCGCAAGGCGGCCGACCGCCGCCGGGTGCACCGCGGCCGCCGCGCGCCGATCTCCGTCGCCGCCGCGACCGCGGGACTGCCTCTCTTCGAACCCCCCGGTGACCTCGCCGCCGCTTCGCTGTCCCGTACCGGTTCCGTCGCGACGATGGAAGACGAGGAGCAGCCCTGGCACATCGTGCGAGAGAAGGAGTTCTCCGGCGAACCGATGACGATCGACGACGCGCTCTACCAGATGGAGCTCGTCGGGCACGACTTCTACCTGTTCCATGACAAGGACAGCGGCCGGCCCTGCGTGGTCTACCGCCGTCGGGCCTACGACTACGGCCTGCTCACCCTCGCCTGGTGACGTTGCTCGTGGTCACCCTCCTCTGGGAACGGTGACCTGGCACCCGGTGGTCTCGCACCGCCGGGGGCCGGGTCACCGTCCTTTTGCCTGCTCAGCGGTACTGCTCCGCGATCCGTACGAACTGGATGTCGTCGATTCGCCCGCCGTCGCGGCCCGGCAGCTTGGCCTTCAGGTAGGCCTCCTGCTCGAACCCGGCCCGCCGCAGCACGTTGCGCGACGCCTCGTTGTAGGGGAACGTCCCCGCGCACACCCGGATGATCCCGGCCTGCTCCAGGGCCCAGTCGCTGATCAGGCGCGCCGCGCTGGTGGCCATGCCCCGGCCCCGGAACTCCGGCCGCAGGCCGTAGCCGATCAGCGCCTGGCGGGTGAAGGGTTCCTGGTAGAACAGGCCGATGTCGCCCGCGAACGCGCCGGTGGCCGCGTCGAGGATGGCGCAGTCGGCGCGGGCGCCCGCCAGCCACTCCGACTCGGCCCGCTCACAGCGGTAGCGCAGGTGCTCCGGGGTGATCGGGCCGCCCAGGTTGGTCTTGGCGACCTCGGGCAGGCTCTGCAGGGCGTACACGTCATCGGCGTCGGCCAGGGTCAGCCGCCGCAGCACCACCCGGCCGTCGGTCAGCTGCCCGCCGGGGAAGTCGGGCAGGCCCGGGGCGACCCGGTCACCGGAGTCGGCGGCGAGCCGGACGAACGCGGTCAGGTCCGTCTGCGCTCCCGACCGGTCGGTCCCGGCGCCGCGCCGTACCCCCTCCCGGGTGAAACCCGCCGCCAGCGCCACCCGCTGGCTGGCCGCGTTGGTGGCCGCGGTGAGCAGCTCCAGGCGGACGCAGCCGCGCTCGCGCAGGGCCCAGTCCGCCACCGCGCGGGCCGCCGCGACGGCCACCCCCTGACGGCGCGCCCACGGCGCCGTCCAGTAGCCGATCGCGGCGTGGTTGCGCGACGGCCCGACCGGCAGCATGCTCGCCCCGCCGAGCAGGCGGTCGGTGGCCGGGTCGACGACCGCCCAGGCCGCGCCGCCCGCCTGCCAGGTCGCCGGGGCACCCTCGGCGATCCACCGGCGGGCGTCGTCGGTGGTGTGCGGCGACGCCAGATCCGGCAGGTACCGCGCGATCTCCGGGTCGTCGCAGGCCCGCGCCCTGTCCTCGATGTCCGCGTCGGTCCACGGGCGCAGTCGCACCGCGCCCCCGTCGACGACCGCCTCACTCATGCCAGGTCCTCCCGCACCAGCGCCGCGGTCCACGCGTCACGCCGCTCGCCGCGGTGCGCGCACCCGCTGCGCTGCACCCCTTCGAAGCTGAAGCCCGCCTTCTCCGCCACGCGGCGCGAGCCTTCGTTGCCGACGTGCGCCTTCCACTCGACGCGCACCACGCCCAGCTCGCGTAGCCCGTACTCGGCCGCGGCGCGCAGGGCGGCGGTCATGTAGCCGCGGCCGCGAGCGTACGGCGCGGTGACGAAGCCCACATCGGCGACCTCGGGGTCCTTGCCGATGCGCAGGTCGAGCTGCCCGACGTAGGTGTCCTCGGCGTCGGCGACGACCCAGCAGGCGCCCTCGTGGCGCTGCCACCAGCCCGGCGCGTACTCGGTGGCGAAACCGGCCGCCATCTCGTGGTCGTAGCCGAGCGGGACGGTGGTCCAGCGCAGGGTCTCCGGGTCGGTGCAGGTGGCCAGGACACCTGCGGCGTCCTTCAGCTCGGCGGGGCGCAACGTGATCTTCTCGCCCGCCTCGGTGACTGTGTGCAGCACGGGCTGGGGCGCGTCGTAACGGAAAGCCATGGCGGCAACCCTGACATACCCGGGGCGCTGGGCGCACGCTGGTTCTAGGGCGATGACGTGCGGGAACTTTGGGACTTCTTGTCCGATCTTGGTGGCTCTCTCCCCCAGGGGTGACGATTCCGCGTCCGATGCGCCTACGATGGGTCGGCAGACTGTCTAGGGAGCGTTGAACACCCGTGTCGATTTTCGAGAAGATCCTGCGTGCCGGCGAAGGGCGCATGCTTCGTCGGTTGAAGGCTATCGCTGAGGCCGTGAACTCCATCGAGGAGAACTACACCGACCTCACCGACGCCGAACTGCGGGCGCTGACCGACCAGTACCGCGAGCGTCTGGCCGACGGGGAGACCCTGGACGACCTGCTCCCGGAGGCTTTCGCCACGGTGCGGGAGGCGGCCAAGCGGGTGCTGCACAAGCGGCACTACGACGTCCAGATCATGGGCGGCGCCGCGCTGCACTTCGGCAACATCGCCGAGATGAAGACCGGTGAGGGCAAGACCCTGGTGTCGACGCTCCCGGCGTACCTCAACGCGCTGTCGGGCAACGGCGTCCACGTGATCACCGTGAACGACTACCTGGCCCAGCGCGACGCCGAGTGGATGGGCCGGGTGCACCGGTTCCTCGGCTTGACCGTCGGCGTGGTGCTGCCCAACCGCCCCGCCAACGAGCACCGCGCGGCGTACGAGTGCGACATCACCTACGGCACGAACAACGAGTTCGGCTTCGACTACCTGCGCGACAACATGGCCTGGTCCGCCGCCGACATGGTGCAGCGCGGCCACGGCTTCGCGATCGTCGACGAGGTGGACTCGATCCTCATCGACGAGGCGCGGACGCCGCTGATCATCTCCGGCCCGGCCGAGCAGTCGCAGCGGTGGTACGGCGAGTTCGCGGCGGTCGTCGCCCGGCTGGAGCGCGGCAAGGACGGCTCCGGCGACTACGAGGTGGACGAGGCCAAGCGCACCATCGCCGTCACCGAGCGCGGCGTGTCCCGCGTCGAGGACCGCCTGGGCATCGACAACCTGTACGAGTCGGTCAACACCCCGCTCGTCGGTTACCTCAACAACGCCATCAAGGCCAAGGAGCTCTACAAGCGCGACAAGGACTACATCGTCTCCGAGGGCGAGGTCCTGATCGTCGACGAGTTCACCGGTCGCATCCTGCACGGCCGTCGTTACAACGAGGGCATGCACCAGGCGATCGAGGCCAAGGAAGGCGTCGAGATCAAGCAGGAGAACCAGACCCTCGCGACGGTCACCCTGCAGAACTACTTCCGCATGTACGAGAAGCTCTCCGGCATGACGGGTACCGCCCAGACCGAGGCGGGCGAGTTCAACAAGGTCTACAACGTCGGCGTGGTGAGCATCCCGACCCACCGGGCGATGGTCCGCCAGGACAAGTCGGACGTCATCTACAAGACCGAGAAGGCCAAGTTCCAGGCCGTGGTCGAGGACATCGCCGAGCGCCACGCGACCGGCCAGCCGGTGCTGGTCGGCACGGTGTCGGTGGAGAACTCCGAGATCCTGTCGCAGCTGCTGCGCCGCAAGGGCATCCCGCACTCGGTCCTCAACGCCAAGTACCACGCCCGCGAGGCGGAGATCGTCGCGCAGGCCGGCCGCAAGGGAGGCGTCACGGTCGCCACCAACATGGCCGGTCGTGGTACCGACATCCTGCTCGGCGGTAACCCGGAGTTCCTGGCCGCGGCGGAGCTGCGCCAGCGCGGGCTCACCGAGGAGGAGCACGGCGACGACTACTACAAGGCGTACGAGGAGATCCTCCCGGGCTGGGAGGAGGCCTGCAAGGCCGAGGCCGAGGAGGTGCAGGCCGCGGGCGGTCTGTACGTGCTGGGCACCGAACGCCACGAGTCCCGCCGTATCGACAACCAGCTGCGCGGCCGTTCCGGCCGTCAGGGCGACCCGGGCGAGTCGCGGTTCTACCTGTCGCTGCAGGACGACCTGATGCGGCGCTTCCGTTCCGGCGCGGTGGAGGCGGTCATGGACCGCTTCAACATCCCCGAGGACGTGCCGATCGAGTCGAAGATGGTGACCCGTCAGATCCGCAGCGCGCAGACGCAGATCGAGGCCCAGAACGCCGAGATCCGCAAGAACGTGCTCAAGTACGACGAGGTCATGAACAAGCAGCGTCAGGTGATCTACGCCGAGCGCAAGCGCGTGCTCGACGGCGAGGACCTGAACGACCAGGTCCAGAGCATGATCGACGACGTCGTGACGGCGTACGTCATGGGCGGCACGGTCGGCACCGGCAAGGAGTACGCCGACGACTGGGACCTCGAGCAGCTGTGGACCAACCTCAAGCAGCTCTACCCGGTCGGCGTCTCGCTCGACGAGCTGGAGGAGGAGAGCGGCAGCACGCGCAACACGTTCGACGCCGACTTCCTGCGTGAGCGGCTCAAGCAGGACGCGCACGAGGCGTACGAGCGCCGCGAGCAGCAGCTCGGCTCGGAGGCGACCCGGGAGCTGGAGCGCCAGGTGCTGCTGGCCGTCATCGACCGCAAGTGGCGCGAGCACCTGTACGAGATGGACTACCTGCAGGAGGGTGTCGGCCTGCGCGCGTACGCCCAGCGCGACCCGCTGGTCGAGTACCAGCGCGAGGGCTTCGACATGTTCGCCCAGATGATGGAGGGCATCAAGGAGGAGGCGGTCGGCTTCCTGTTCAACCTGGAGGTCCAGGTCGAGCACGAGCACGCCCCCGCCCCGCAGCAGGAGGGCGTGCCGCTGCCCGACTCCGAGTCCCACGTCGAGATCAAGGCCCGTGGTCTGCAGCGCCAGCAGAGCCGTGGGCTGCAGTACACCTCGCCGACGATCGACGGTGCCGCCGGCGCCGGCGCGCCGCAGGTGCAGCAGGCTCCGGCCCTGGGCATCGGCAACAACAACAACGGCGACCGCCGCCCGTCCCCGCGCGGTGGCCGTGGCGCGGTGGCCGCGCCGGCCTCCCGCAACTCGCCCTGCCCCTGCGGCTCCGGCAAAAAGTACAAGCGCTGCCACGGCTCCGCCGAATAGCTGGCGCCCGCCTCCGCGGGCGCGGCGATCGGCTCTGCTGCTGGCGCCCGCCTCCGCGGGCGCGGCGATCGGCTGTGCTGCCGGCGCCCGCCTTCGCGGGCGCGGCGATCGGCCTTTGAAGCCGACCGCATCGGCGCGTCGCTACATCGCTGCGCGATGTCACGCTCCTTTACCGATGCGGTCGGCGGCCGATCGCGGGTCGGTGGTTGGGGCTGAAGACGAACGGGAGGACCGCCTGGATGGCGGTCCTCCCGTTTTTGTGCGGCGCCCGACTGCCCCTGCCGTGCGCGCCGCACTCCTCCCCTCCAGTGGTGGTGGAACCCGGAACGGCCGCCGCCTGGTGCCGTGCGGGCAGGCGTCCGCCCCGGGAGTCGTGGCTGGAGGAGCCGGTCAGAGCAGGACGGTGAGGGCGGTGCAGCGCCAGGTGGTGCCGTCGCGCTCCAGCCGGTACGCGATCGACCAGGTGCTGTGGCCGTCGCTGAGCACGGCGGCGACCTCGGCGACGCCGGGCCGGGGCTCGCAGGTGCGCAGCTGTCGGCGGCGGACGGGAGTGCGCGCGGTGGCGTTGCGCCGCGACAGGCGCATCTTGGCCAGGCGGCGCACCGCGCGGCTCAGCTCGTCGAGCACGTCGTTGGCCTCGGTGACGCGCAGCAGCGGGCGCAGCTGGCTGGGGGCGCGGAAGCCGTTGAACAGCTCCAGGCACAGGTTGAGGAAGCGCAGCGCGGTGGTGTGGCACTCGGGCGAGGCCCCGGCGATCGCCTCGGGCGGGATCACCTCGCGTGGCTCGGGCCGGACCGGCCGGTAGGTGGTGGGGCGCAGTTCGTCGTCGAACGGCGGGTCGAGCAGCGGCGCGCGGTGGATG
This sequence comes from Catellatospora tritici, assembly GCF_019083965.1. Taxonomy (GTDB): domain Bacteria; phylum Actinomycetota; class Actinomycetes; order Mycobacteriales; family Micromonosporaceae; genus Catellatospora; species Catellatospora tritici. The sequence continues at coordinate 231,093 of NZ_JAHRCY010000002.1, read as the reverse complement.
CGGACCGCGCCCGGCGCGATGGCGGGCGGCGACGCTAGCACCGTCATGGGTTCACCACCTAGATCTTGAGTTTGCTTGAGTTTGCCTCCGTTTGAAATTCTGTGGCTACGGATGGGGCACGGTCAATGCCTGTGGATAACTCTCAGTCCTCGCCGCCGGACAGGGGGTTGTCCTTGACGTACTGCTGCGTCTCGTCGTAGAGCTTGCCGATGAACTCCTCCAGCCGGGCGCGCTCCACGCGCCACTGACCACGGCCGCCGAGCCTGATGGCGGGCAGCTCGCCGCGGCGCACCAGCGCGTAGATCTGCGCCGCCGACGTGCTCAGCTCCTCGGCGACCTGCTCCAGGGTGAGGAAGCGCGGCTGCGGCTGATTCATGGCGGGGTTCTCCTGAGGGGTCTGATGCTTCAACTTGCTTTAGTTTGCCATCGGATGGCGGGTGACGGTGTGCCCGGTGCCGGACATGCGAGACTGTCCCCGACAGGTCGGACGAGCCGGAGGTGACCGAGTGGCGGCAGAATTCGTACGGGTCTATCTGCCCGCGACCGTGCCGCTGGTAGCGGCCCTGCAGGAGTCGGGCGAGCTGGGCCGCCCACCCGTCGCGGCACACGCGGTCACCCCGGCACTGCGCGAGTGGTACGCCGAGGGCGACGAGGAGGAGCTGGAGTTCGTCGCCTTCCTGCGGGCCGCCCAGGACGCCCTGCGCCTGCTGCGCGACGATCCGAGCGCCCCGCGCCGCCGCGTGGTGGTCTCCGTCGACGTGCCCGCCGACCAGGTGACCGCCGACGGTCGCGAGCTCGGCACCAGCACGGTGCGGCTGCGTGACGCGGTCCGCCGGTCCGCCATCGCCTCGTTCCACGTGGACGAGCCGGAGGCCGAGCCGGTCGTGGCGGCGGCCGCCGAGGTGGTCGAGCGGGCTGCCGGGGGCGACCCGGACGCCCAGTTCACCGTGGACTCGGCCGAGGATCTGGACCTCCTCTGGTACGCCCCCGAGGAACTGGCCGACCTCCTGGCCTCCTGACCGGTAGCCACCGCGCTGCCACGCCCGCCGGCCGACACACCCGTTTTAAATCGACGCTGGCCTATCTAGAGGACTGGAACGGAAAATCCGTCCTCTAGATAGGCCAGCGTCAATGCTAGGTGGGGGCGGGCGCCCCGTCAGTTTGCGTCGGCGGTGACCTTGGGCAGGGTACGGCCGTAGGCCACCATCGCCGTGATGGCGCCGACGAAGAACACGACCAGGCAGGTGTTCAGCCGCGAGTCGGCCGCCATGTTCTCGAACAGCTGGTCGCCGGTGACGTCCGTGCTGGCCATGCTGAGCAGCCACGGCGCGCCGAGGCGGGTGAACAGCTCGGCGATGGCCAGCATGAGCCCGGCCGCGCCGCCCGCGAGCAGGTAGACCGGCCAGCGGGGCGGCTGCCCGGCCTGGCGCGACAGCGCCCGCAGCCGCCAGAACGCCAGCAGCCCGGCGGTGATGCCAGAGACCAGGGACAGGGTGAACGCGACCCAGCCGTTGGCGGCGTACCGCCCGGCGGGGGTGCCGTCGTCGCCGAACAGGCGCAGCAGCGGGTCGGCGAAGCGGTGCGCCACGAACGCCAGGACCATGACGGACAGGGCGGCGATGACCCCGGCGCGCAGCAGCGGGCGGTTGCTCCAGGCACCGAGCGCGCCGCCGAGGGCGCCCGCGAGGCCGACGGTGAGGGCGAGCACGCCGCCCGCGCCGGCGGGGACGCCGAAGACCAGCAGCGCGGCGGAGGTGGCCACGGCGCCGGCGAACAGTCCCGCGCCGATGCCCGCGGCGAAGCGTACGCCGGTGGACGGGGCCTTGCCGTGGGCGTCGAGCCAGCCGGTGGTGAACAGGGAGACGGCCACGCCCGCGACCAGGCTGGCCTGGACCAGGCCGGGCAGGGCGACGGCGGCCAGGGCGAGGTTGAAGTCGGTGCTGCCCGGCGTGAACGCGGTCCGGTTGACCAGCAGCGACAGCAGTAGCCAGGCCAGCGCGGAGAAGGCGAGCCAGGTCGGCGCGGGTGCCACCGGCACGGCCGGGGTGGGCGTGGCCGGAGTGCCCCGCCGCTGTGCCGGGGCGGGGGTGTCGACGGGCTCGGATGTGGCGATCGCTGGCTCGGTCATCGTGGTCTCCTGACGGGCGGCGGTGGGCCGGTCGCGGCCGTGGTGCACGCCGCCGCGGCGGGCCCTGGTCGCGGGGGCCTGGGACGGCAGGCGAAGGGGGTCGGGGTGCTCTGGCGACCTAGCCTAGCCATGCCGGAAGGGTGGGTATCGTGGACCGGGAGGGCTGGCCCGGCCACGTGGAACGGATCACATGGCAGCGCTCGCCCGATGTCACGGGCGTGCTTTGCATGCGAGTATGCAAACGACGTTGACATCCCTTCCGATCGAAGGAGCCATCGATGGATGCCGTATCCCTGGTGCCCGACCCGCACAACGAGCCGGTGCGGACCTACGCCCCTGGCTCCAAGGAGCGGGCCAACCTGAGCAAGCGGTTGAAGGAGCTGGCCGCCGACCGGGTCGACCTGACGATGACCATCGACGGGCAGCAGCGCATGGGTGGCGGCCAGGCGATCGACGTCGTCCAGCCGCACAAGCACTCGCATGTGCTGGGAGTCACCCACAATGCCACCAACGCCGATGCGGTGGCGGCGGTGACGGCCGCGAAAAAAGCCGCCCCTCTTTGGCGTGATATGTCCTTCGACGACCGGGCGGCGATCTTCCTCAAGGCGGCCGACCTGCTCGCCGGACCGTGGCGGGACACCCTCAACGGCGCCACCATGCTCGGTCAGTCCAAGACCGTCCAGCAGGCCGAGATCGACTCCGCCTGCGAGCTGATCGACTTCCTGCGCTTCAACGTGCTCTTCGGCCGCAAGCTGCTGGCCGAGCAGCCGATCTCCTCGCCCGGGGTGTGGAACCGCTTCGACCACCGCCCGCTGGAGGGCTTCGTCTACGCGATCACCCCGTTCAACTTCACCGCGATCGCGGGCAACCTGCCGGCGACCCCGGCGCTGATGGGCAACACCGTGCTGTGGAAGCCGGCGCACACCCAGCAGTTCGCGGCGCACTTCATCATGCGGCTGTTCGAGGAGGCGGGCCTGCCTCCGGGCGTGATCAACATGGTCACCGGCGACGGCCTGGCCGTCTCCGACGTCGCCCTGGCCGACCCGGACCTGGCGGGCATCCACTTCACCGGCTCGACCAAGGTCTTCCAGCACCTGTGGAAGCAGATCGGCGACAACATCGCCGGCTACCGGTCGTACCCGCGCATCGTGGGTGAGACCGGCGGCAAGGACTTCGTCATCGCGCACCCGTCGGCCGACCCGGATGCGCTGGTCACCGCGCTGGTGCGGGGCGCCTTCGAGTACCAGGGCCAGAAGTGCTCGGCCGCCTCGCGGGCGTACGTGCCGCGCTCGCTGTGGGAGGCGGGCGTGCGCGATCAGCTCGAGGCCGACACGCGGTCGCTGACCTACGGTGACGTGAACGACTTCGCCAACTTCGGCGGCGCCGTGATCGACGGGCGCGCGTTCGCGCGGCACGCGGCGGCGATCGAGAAGGCCAGGGCGTCGGAGTCCTGCGAGATCCTGGTCGGCGGCACCGTCGACGACAGCGAGGGCTTCTTCGTCTCGCCGACGGTCATCGTCTGCGACGACCCGGCCAACGAGGTCTTCACCACCGAGTACTTCGGGCCGATCCTGGCCGTGCACGTCTTCGACGACGCCGACTTCGAGGCCGTGGTCCGCCAGGCCGAGAGCGTCGCGCCGTACGCGCTGACCGGCGCGATCTTCGCCCAGGACCGCCGGGCCCTGGAGTGGATGGCCAAGGAGCTGCGCTTCGCGGCGGGCAACTTCTACCTCAACGACAAGCCGACCGGTGCCGTGGTGGGCCAGCAGCCCTTCGGCGGCGGCCGGGCCTCGGGCACCAACGACAAGGCGGGCTCCTGGCACAACCTGGTCCGCTGGATGTCGCCGCGGACCATCAAGGAGACCTTCGTGCCGCCGAAGGACCACCGGTACCCGCACATGGACACCGACAACCCGCGCGCCTGACCTGCGCCGATACGCCGCACCCGCCCCACCGGGCGGGTGCGGCGTGGTGCTATGCGGACAAATCGGATGAAGGTTACGGTTGATGGGTGACCTACCACCCGTCAGGTGACCGGGCCGGTCCGCACGTGGGCGATCCCCGCGCTCGCACCGGCTCTCCCGAGGACGGGGCGGCCGTCGCCGAGGGCGAGCGCAGCTTCGGCGAGCAGGGCGGGCGACTCACCTACGGGCGGTACCTGCGGATTCCGCAGCTGCTGGCCCAGCAGCAGCCCGAATCGGACCCGCCGGCCCACGACGAGCTGCTGTTCATCACCATCCATCAGGTGTACGAGCTGTGGTTCAAGCTGCTGCTGCACGAGTTGGCCGACGCGCGCGACCATCTGCTGGCGGGGGAGACCTATGTGCCCCGGGTACGGCTGGAACGCTGCCAGGTGATCGAGCGGTTGCTGATGCAGCAGGTCGACGTGATCGACACGATGACCCCGCAGGACTTCCTGACGTTCCGGACAAACCTCGCACCTGCCTCGGGCTTCCAGTCGGTCCAGTTCCGGGAGATCGAGTTCCTGTCCGGGCTGAAGGACCCCGGCTTCGTGGAGCGGCTGCGCGACCTGGATCCCGTGGAGCGGCGACGGCTGCGCGCCCGGTTGGCTGAGCCGAGTCTGTGGGACGGCTTCCTGTCACTGCTGGCCGCGCACGGTTTCGCGGTGGACACACCGGAGCGGCGACTTGCCTCGCTGGCGGCCGTCGCCCACGATCGGGGGCGCTATGGGGCGCTGTGGGACGTCGCCGAGGCGCTGCTCGCGCACGATCAGGCGTGGGCGCTGTGGCGGGCGCGGCACGTGCTCATGGCAGAACGGCAGATAGGCACCAAACCGGGCACCGGGGGCTCGGCGGGGGCGCCGTATCTCAGGTCACGACTTGATCTCAGGTTCTATCCGGACCTCTGGGCGCTGCGCGCCACCCTGTGAAACGGGCCGAATACGCTACGTGCGAGAATATGTCCGATTAGTCGGATGTGGTGGCGCCTAATCATGGAAGATCACCCACAAGGCGTCGGCAGTCCGACAAGATCGACACGCCGAAGAAATATGCGGCTTTTGCGCGATCCCGCCAGGCAGGCAGTCCGAGGCAGGAAACGGACATATTACTGTCTGATCAGACAGTCGAAGCTGGACTGTCCGGCGCGAACAGTCCACTGTGTATGAGCGATATCCTGGACAGAAGGCTGCGGAAGTGGCAGCGTTGAGACATGGCAGAGGTAGGAATCAACGCTACTGCGGCGGCCGTGCTCGGTCTGCTGCACGATGGCCCGATGACCGGTGGCCAACTCATGGCCGCGGCCGAGCGCAGACTCAGCCCGTACTGGTCCATGACGCGGTCTCAGGTCTACCGCGAGCTGCCGGTCCTCGCCGAGCTCGGCTATGTCAAGCTCGGCAAGCCCGGCCCCAGGGCCAGCCAGCCCTATGCGATCACCGCGTCGGGCAAGCGGGCCTTCGCCCGCTGGCTGAACGAGGAGCCCGGCCGCGAGCTGGTGCGCAACCCATACGCGCTGCGTGTCGCGTTCGGATCCACGCATGCGACCAACCAGTTCGACTCGTTGCTCAACAGCGCGAACACCCACCACACCGAGGCCCTGGCGGAAGCCCGCGAGCAGGCCAAGGAGGCGAAGAAGGAAGGCGACGAGTTCACCGCGGCTGGGCTGGAGTTCGCCGTCGCCTACCACAAGGCGGCACTGAACTGGCTGAAGAGCGCGATCGCTAAGTGAGCTGAGGTCGCGCCGTCGCCAGCGCCGCGCGCAGCCCGGCCGCGGCAGCAGACGTCGCACCCAGCGCATCCAGGGCGAAGAGGCCCGCTCCCACCACCGGCGGCGCAGCCACCACGGCTAGCCGAACAGCCGACGAGTGGGCCTTCACCCCTTCGTAGACCGCGTCGTTGAGCAGCGCGTGACCGGCCCGCAGCACCCCGCCGCCGAGGACCACCTCGTATGGCAGGTCGCGCAGGCCGAGCCGGTCCGCGGCCACGGTCGCCAGGGCCGTGATCTCCGACGCCTGCCGGGCCACCACCCGCCGAGCCACCGCGTCACCGGCGGCGGCCACCGTGAACAGCACCTCGCTCAGGCTGTCCAGCCGCGCCGACGGCAGCTCGCCCAGGTGCACCCCGGCGATCACCGCATGGACCGTCTCTCGGCCGAAGTGCGCCGCCACCGCCTCGACCAGCGCGGTGGCCGGGCCCCGGCCGTCCTCGCCGCGCGCGGCGTGCCACATCGCCAGCGACGCCAGGTGCTGGCCGCCGCCCCAGTCGCCGGAGATCATGCCGAGCGCGGGGAAGCGCGCCGTACGCCCGTCGGCGGCACGCCCGACGCAGTTGATCCCGGCCCCGCACACCACCGCGACCGCGTCAGGGCTGTCGGTGCCCGCGCGCATCAGCGCGAACGTGTCGTTGTCCACCCGGTACGACTGCGCCCAGCCGGTCGCCGCGATCGCCGCCGCGGCGACGTCGACCTCGATCGGCAGATCGACGCCGGACAGGTACACCTCGGCGCGGGCCACCGGCACCGTCGGCGGCATCTCCGCCGCCCGCAGTGCCGCCGCCACCAGCCCGTCGACCAGCTTCACGGCCGCGTCGACGCCGAGGGTCTGCGGCGACGAACCGGGGCCGCGCACGAAGCCGTGCACGCGACCGTCGGTGTCGGCCAGCACGACGTCGGTCTTGGAGTTGCCGCCGTCGACGGCCAGGAACAGTTCGGTGGAGTTCATCGGGCCCACGCCAGGTGCGCGGAGTTGGCGGCCAGCAGCTTGTCGGTCAGGGCCTCGGCCTGCTCGTACTGCCCGACCAGCGGGTGGGCCAGCAGCGCGTCGTAGACGCGGTCCCGACCGCCGTGCACCGCCGCCCGCACGGCCAGCTCCTCGTACGCGGCCACGCCGGAGATCAGGCCCGACATCAGCGGCGGCACCGGCGGGGCGGCCAGCGGCACCGCACCGTCGTGGTCGACCCGGGCGCTCACCTCGATCACCGCCGCGTCGGGCAGGAACGGCAGGTGGCCGTCGTTGCGCAGGTTGACCGCGTGCACGCCGCCGTCGCCGGTGACCAGCGAGGTGATCAGGCCCACCGCGGCCTCGGAGTAGAACGCGCCGCCGCGCTGCGACAGCAGGTCGGGCTTGGTGGAAAGGGTCGGGTCGGCGTACATGGCCAGCAGCTGGGACTCCATGCCGGCCACCTTCTCGCCCCGGGTCGGGGCGCCGCGCTCCTCGCGCACGACCAGGTCGTGGGCGTAGAAGTAGCGCAGGTAGTACGACGGGACACTGCCCAACCGGGTCAGCAGGTCGGCGGGCAGCTGCACCTGGTCGGCCAGCGCGGGCAGGTGGTCGCGCAGCAGCTCGGGCAGCCGGTCGACGCCGTCGACGTACGCGGCGCGCTCCCAGGTCAGGTGGTTGAGGCCGACATGGTCCAGGGTGACCTGCGCCGGGTCGACGCCGAGCAGCGCGGCGAAGCGCCGCTGGAAGCCGATCGCCACGTTGCACAGGCCGATCGCCCGGTGCCCCGCGTCCAGCAGCGCCCGGGTGACGATGCCGACCGGGTTGGTGAAGTCCACGATCCACGCGCCCGGGTTGGCCAGCCGGGCGGCGCGCTCGGCGATGTCGAGCACGACCGGCACCGTACGCAGCGCCTTGGCCAGGCCGCCCGCGCCGGTGGTCTCCTGCCCGACGCACCCGCAGTCCAGCGGGAACGTCTCGTCGCTGATCCGGGCGGCCTGCCCACCGACCCGCAGCTGGAGCACCACCACGTCGGCGCCGCTCAGCCCCGCGTCCAGATCGGCGGTCCAGGTCAGCGCGCCGGGGTGGCCGTGGTGGGCCAGCAGCCGCCGCGCGTACGGCCCGATCACGTCGAGCCGGTCGGCGGCCGGGTCGACCAGCGCCAGCTCGGTGACGGCGAGGCTGCCGGCGAGCCGGGCGAACCCGTCGACCAGCTCGGGGGTGTAGGTGGAGCCTCCACCCACGACTGCGATCTTCATGTGGCTACTCCAGGTTGCGGGGGTCAGGCCGGGGTCAGCGCGTAGCGCAGCGAGTCGATGAGGGCTTCGCGCACGGCGCGCAGCCCGGCGTCCGTGGCGCCCAGCAGCACCGCGTCGTCGGGCAGCGCGGTCACCGCCACCGGGGTGCGCAGCGGGGTGTCGCGGTGGAACGCCTCGACGACCAGGTCGCGCAGCGTGTCGCCACCGGCCTGGGCCACCTCCCCGGCGAGCACCACCAGTGGCGGGTCAAGCAGCGCGGCCACCGCCGCCAGCGCAACCGCGATCCGGTCGGCCAGCGCCGTCAGGAAACCCGCCGCGTCGGCGCCGGAGTCGGCCACCGCGGCGGCGACCGCGTCCTCGGCCGTGGCTCCCGTGATGCCGTACGTCGCCGCCAGTGCCAGCACCGCCGGGCCGCCGACCAGCTCCTGCATGTCGCGGGGCTGGCCGCCCAGGCCGACCGGGACGTAGCCGATCTCGCCCGCGCCGCCGGTGGCGCCGCGCAGCAGCGACGGCCCGAGGTCGATGGCGCAGCCCAGGCCCGCGCCGAACCACAGCAGCACGAAGCTGTCGGTGCCCTTGCCCGCGCCGCGGTGGCGCTCGGCGATGGCGGCCAGGTTCACGTCGTTCTCGGCGGCCACCGTCAGGTCGAGCCTGGTGGCGAGGTCGCCGACCAGGCCCGGCCGCTGCCAGCCGGTGAGGTCGATGTGCCGGATCGTGTCGGTGCCCGGGTGGTACGACCCCGGCACGCCCAGCTGCAGGTGGGTGAGCCGGTCCGGGGTCAGCCCGGCGGTGGCGCACAGGTCGGCCAGGATCAGCCGGACGGTGTCGACCGGGTCGTCGGCGGCCGCGGCGAGCCGCTCCTGGGTGAACTCGGCCTGGGCCAGCACCGCCCCGGTGAGGTCGCACAGCGCCGCGTCGTACGGCGCGTGCGCGGTCTCGGTGGTGTCGCGCACCGAGATGGCCGCGACCACCGCGGCGCCCGGGTTGATCGCGTAGACCTCGGCGTTGGGGCCGGGGCCGCCGCTGGTGTGCCCGACGACCACGGCCAGCCCGGCCTCGGTGAGGGTGCGCAGCACGTCGGAGGTGGTCGGCTTGGACAGACCGGTCAGTTCCCGTAATTCGCCCCGGGTGAGGGTGCCCCGATCGAGCAGCAGCGCCAGCGTGGCACTCTCGTTCATGGCGCGTAGCAGCTTCGACGATCCAGCCAGCCGTGACACAGCCCGCCCCCTGGGTTCACTGATCGTTGGGTCTACTGATCATTGGGTGCACTGATCGGTTGAAGAACGTTCACAATTGGCAACCAACTTTACTATCTTGGTTGCCTGCCGCGTTGTCAAGCGCGGTCCCAGGCGGCGGGCCTCGGGCGGTTATCGGTAGCGGTCCCTACTAGTCTTGTCCTGTGACTGCCGACTACGCCGATCAGCTCAAGTCCCTCGACGCGACCATGCGCAACATCGAGTCCGTGCTCGACATCAACCGGCTGCGCCGCGACAAGGAGCAGCTCGAGCAGGAGGCTTCGGCGCCCGACCTCTGGGACGACCAGGCCAAGGCGCAGGATGTCACGTCGCGGCTGTCGTACGTCAACGGCGAGATCGGGCGGCTCGAGCGGCTGCGCGGCCGCCTGGACGACGCCGAGGTGCTGCTGGAGCTGGCGCAGGCCGAGGGCGACGCGGGCTCGCTGGCCGAGGTGGGCACCGAGCTGACCTCGCTGGCCAAGGCGATCGAGGAGCTGGAGGTGCGCACCCTGCTCTCCGGCGAGTACGACTCCCGGGAGGCGCTGGTCGCAATCCGGGCCGGGGCCGGCGGCGTGGACGCGGCCGACTTCGCCGAGATGCTGCTGCGCATGTACCTGCGCTGGGCCGAGCGGCACGGCTACCCGACCGAGGTCTACGACACCTCGTACGCCGAGGAGGCTGGCCTGAAGTCGGCGACCTTCGCGGTCAAGGTGCCATACGCCTACGGCACGCTCAGCGTCGAGTCGGGCACGCACCGCCTGGTCCGCATCAGCCCGTTCGACAACCAGGGACGCCGCCAGACCAGCTTCGCCGGGGTCGAGGTGCTGCCGGTGGTGGAGCAGACCGACCACATCGACATCCCCGAGGGCGAGATGCGGGTGGACGTCTTCCGCTCCAGCGGCCCCGGCGGGCAGAGCGTCAACACGACCGACTCGGCGGTGCGGATCACCCACCTGCCGACCGGCATCGTGGTGTCCTGCCAGAACGAGAAGTCCCAGCTGCAGAACAAGGCCTCCGCGCTGCGGGTGCTCCAGGCGCGGCTGCTGGAGCGCAAGCGCCAGGAGGAGAAGGCCAAGATGGACGGGCTGAAGACCGACGCGGCCGGGTCGTGGGGCGACCAGATGCGGTCGTACGTGCTGCACCCGTACCAGATGGTCAAGGACCTGCGGACCGAGTTCGAGACGGGCAACCCGACCGCCGTCTTCGACGGCGAGATCGACAGCTTCGTGGAGGCGGGCATCCGCTGGCGCAAGCAGCGCCAGCTCGAGACGGCCTGATCAGCTCGGCGGCACCGGTTTTAAATCGACGCTGGCCTATCTAGAAGACGGATTTCGGTTCTCCGTCCTCTGGATAGGCCAGCGTCGATGCTAGGGCGGGTCGGCGCGTCGGGGGGATCACCCCGCATGAGTGCGCACCATCGTCTGGACGGACCGATTGACTACTCACCGTAAGCGTTGATCACGAGTCGATCACGGAATTTTCCAGGAACATTCACGGCAATACCGTCAAGCGAGCCACGCCGGACTTGGCGAAGCCGCAACACCGCGTAGACTCTCGCCCGTGATTCGACTTGAGCACGTGACCAAGACCTACCCGAAGGCGTCCCGGCCCTCACTGGACGACGTGTCGGTCTCGATCGAGAAGGGAGACTTCGTCTTCTTCATCGGTCCGTCCGGCTCCGGCAAATCAAGCATCGTCAAGCTGATGCTGCACGAGATCAAGCCCAACAAGGGCAAGGTCTTCGTGAACGGCAAAGAGATCAGCTCAATGCGCTCCTGGAAGATCCCCAGCTTCCGGCGTTCCATCGGCTGTGTGTTCCAGGACTTCCGCCTGCTGCCGAACAAGACGGCGTACGAGAACGTGGCGTTCGCCCTCGAGGTCATCGGCAAGTCCAAGGCGGTCGCGCGCCGGGTGGTGCCCGAGGTGCTGGAACTGGTCGGCCTGGGCGGCAAGGAGCACCGCTACCCGCACGAGCTCTCCGGTGGTGAGCAGCAGCGTGTCGCGGTCGCGCGGGCGTTCGTGAACCGTCCGCTGATCCTGCTCGCCGACGAGCCCACCGGTAACCTCGACCCGGACACCTCCATCGAGATCATGCGGTTGCTCGACCGGATCAACCGGACCGGCACGACCGTCGTCATGGTCACCCATGACTCCAACATCGTGAACCAGATGCGCCGCCGCGTCATCGAGATCGAGGGCGGCCGGATCGTTCGTGACCAGGCTCGAGGCGTCTACGGCTGATCGGCCGCGGGCCGTCTCCCGGCCCGCCCGCTGCCTGTCCTGACGATCTGACCGTATTTACCGGAGGAATCCCCCCGATGCGTGCGAAGTATGTGCTGGCCGAGGTGCTGGTCGGCCTGTGGCGCAACGTCACGATGACGGTCGCCATGATCATCACAATGATCGTGTCGCTGACCATGCTCGGCGCCAGCCTGCTGATGTACCTGCAGGTCGACGAGATGAAGGGGCACTACTACGAGCAGGTCGAGGTGTCCATTTACCTCGACAAGGGCGTCGCCGAGGACAAGATCGCGGCGATCAAGGCCCAGCTCGACAGTGACCCACTGGTGAAGCCCGGCGGCGTCATCTACGAAGACCAGGCGATGGCGTACGAGAACTTCAAGGAGCAGTTCCACGACACCCCCGACCTGGTCGCCGCGATCGGCCCGACCGAGCTGCCCGCCTCCTTCCGGGTCAGCCTGAAGGACCCGCAGCAGTTCGAGCAGATCAACACGAAGTACGCCGGCCTCGACGGCGTCGACAACGTGGTGGACCAGCAGAAGCTGCTGCAGAAGATCTTCGACATCCTGGGCTCGATCCAGACCATGTCGCTGGTCGTCGCGGGCGCCATGGGCATCGCCGCGCTGCTGCTGGTCGCCAACACCATCCAGGTCGCCGCGTACAGCAAGCGCCGCGAGGTCGCCGTGATGAAGCTGGTCGGCGCGTCGAACTGGTTCATCCAGGCGCCGTTCGTGCTGGAGGCCGTCTTCGCGGCGGTGCTCGGCTCGCTGCTGGCGTACGGCATGCTGGTGATCGGCAAGATCGTGCTGATCGACCACAAGCTGGCCGCGCTCACCGACCTGCTGCTGCCGGTGAGCTGGGGCAACGTCAACCTGATGCTGCCGATCCTGGCCGGTATCGGGTCGGTCGTCAGCGCCGTCACCGCCTGGGTCACCCTGCGCTTCTACATCCGCGTCTAGTTCGCGGACCGCACCGGAAACCGGCCCGCCGACGGGAGTCAGCTCCCGCGGCGGGCCGGTTTTTTTGTCACTCGCCCTGCTCGGTATGCGTTTTTATGACGATTCACCCTTTATATGCGAAGTAGGGTGTTTCCAGGCGAGACGCAGGAGGTTCCGTGGGCTGGCGTCGACTCATACCGGTGCTGCTGTGCACCGTGGCAGTGGTGCTGACCGGGCTGCCCGCGGTCGCCGCGCCCGACGACCCGAGCGGCGACATGAAGCGCATCGACAAGGAGCTGGCCAAGACTGGCGCGCTGCTGGAGTCGGTGTCCGAGCAGGCGCGCACCGCGGCCCGGCAGCTCGCGGAGACCAACGCGGCGCTGCCCGCCGCCCAGGAGCGCATCGTGAAGGCGAAGACGGCGGTGGTCGTCGCCGAGACGAAGGCCGCCACCGCGCGGCGTAAGGCCGACGCGGCCACTGCCGCCTGGCAGGCCACCGACCAGCAGTACCAGCAGTCCGTGCAGCAGGTGCAGGCCGGCCGCGACCGGATGGCCCGCTTCGCCGTCGCCACCATGCACGGTGCCAATGTGGCCGAGTTCAACCTGCTGCTGGCCGCCACCCGGCCGCAGGAGTTCCTGATCCGGGGCGACCTGATCCGCCAGCTCGGCCAGATGCGCAAGGAGGCCATCGACGGCTACATGCTGGCCCGCCGAGACGCCAAGCAGGTGACCAACGAGGCCGAGCTGCGCCGCCGCACCGCCGAGGAGGCCAACCGGGTCGCGCAGACGACGCTGAAGGAGGCGCAGGAGGCCCGCGCCGAGGCCGAGCAGGCCGAGCGCGATCTCCGGGACCTGTCCGAGCGCCGGGAGAAGGCGGTCGCGGCGGCGGAGGCGCAGAAGGCGGACGTGCAACGCCGCTACGAGGAGGTCAAGCAGCAGAGCGAGGAGATCGCCGCGCAGCTGCGGGCCTGGCAGGAGCAGTACGGCCAGTTCGTGCCGGTGCTGCGCGCGGGCGCCAAGCTGCTCATGCCCACCCGGGGCTGGAAGTCCAGCGACTATGGCATGCGCTTCGACCCGTACTACCACACCTGGCAGCTGCACGCCGGGGTCGACATCGCGGCCGACGGCGGTCAGCCGATCTACGCCGCGGGCGGTGGCACCGTGTCGACGGCTGGTTGGAACGGCGGCTACGGCAACTACACCTGCATCACCCACGGCCGCACCGACGGCCACGTCATCTCGACCTGCTACGGGCACCAGTCCAAGATCCTGGTGTCGGTCGGGCAGAAGGTGCGCGGCGGTCAGCTCATCGGCCGCGTCGGCACCACCGGCGCCTCCACCGGCAACCACCTGCACTTCGAGGTACGCCGCGACGGCGACCCCATCCAGCCGCTGAACTGGCTGCCCGGCTGTCTGTGCTGATGGCGCCCGCCTCCGCGGGCGCGGCTTCCGTCCCCGGAAGCCAGTGGCAGCCGCGCGTGGCCACATCGCTTCGCGATGCCACGCTCCTTTACGGCAACCACTGGCGGACGGAAGCGGTCGGTGGGTGCGGTCGGGGATATCTCGATCGCGGGTCGGTGACGGTGATCGGTATTGTTGTCGGGTTGCCCGAACCGGTGAGAGGAGGCGGTTATGCCGCGGGAGCAGGGACGCAAGGTCATCGCGTCCAACCGCAAGGCGTACCACGACTACACCATCCTCGAGACCGTCGAGGCGGGCATCGCGCTGATGGGCACCGAGGTGAAGTCGCTGCGGCTGGGCCGCGCCTCGCTGGTCGACGCGTTCGGCCAGGAGCGCGACGGCGAGCTGTACCTGCACCAGCTGCACATCCCTGAGTACGCGATGGGCACCTGGACCAACCACGCCCCCCGGCGCACCCGCAAGCTGCTGCTCAACCACAAGGAGATCGTGCGTCTGATCACCAAGACGCGCGAGGGCGGCCTCACCCTGGTGCCCCTGTCCATGTACTTCAAGGACGGTTGGGCCAAGGTCGAGCTGGGGCTGGCGAAGGGCAAGAAGGAATACGACAAGCGCCAGGACATCGCCAAGCGCGATGCCAACCGTGAGATCAGCCGGGAACTCGGCCGTCGGATCAAGGGCCGCAGCTGATTACTGCCCGGTTACCCGCGGGTGACGTGGTGACCGACTGGATTGGGTCGGATAGCTGATCGTGGCGGTGGCGGCGGGGCGGTAGCGTCGCCGGACGTGAGCAAGCATCGGCTTCGCGAGGACGACGACACCACGCTGCTGCCGCCGACCGTCGAGGAGCTGGCCCGCAGCGAGCACCGCGGCACCCGTTCCCGGTCCGGCCGCCAGCCGGTCATCATCGCCCTGGCCACCGCCGCGTTGCTGGTCTCGGGTGCGGCCGCCTGGGCGCTGGTCAAGCCGTCCGCCGACCCGTCGCTCGAGTTCCCGATGACCGGGCCGTCCGCGCCGGGCGGCGCCGGCTTCGTCGACGGGTTCGGGGTGGTCACGCCCAGCCCGCTGCCGACCCTCAAGGCGCAGCCGTCCGGCGCTCCGTCCGCTCCCACCTCGCCTACCACCGCGGCCAGCCCGTCGGTCGGCGCCACCGCCTCGGGTGCACCGCTGGTCAGCCTGTCGCCGTCGAGTGCGGCGGGGGTGGAGGCACCCGGCGCGGGCAATCCCGGTGGCGGCGGCACGACCACGGCGCTGGCGGCGACCTACTCGCTGGACCCGTGGTGGCGAGGGTTCACGCTCGAGGTCACGGTCAGGAACAACGGCAGCGCTTCGGCCGACTGGCGGGTGCGTGTCCAGTTCCCGGCCGGCACCGACAACCAGAACTGGGCGGTCTGGTCGACCGTGGCGACCACGGCACCGGACAACGTATGGGTGTTCGCCCCGCTGTACGGCAAGCTCGCCCCGGGCACCTCCGTCAAGTTCGGCATGACCGGGCTGCGCGCCGGCACCGGCGACGACTTCACGCTGCTCTCGTGCACGGTGGAGGGCGGCAGCTGCACCGGGAGCTGAAGGCGCTCCTTAACAACACCTGAAGTGGTAACCGATTACCCCTCGGGCGTCTTACGATTCCCGCCGTGACCGTGCTGCGGCTCGACGTCGAACTCGCGTACCCGGTGGAGCTGGTGTGGCAGGCGCTGACCGAGCGCCGCCTGCTCAGCGAATGGTTCCTGCAGACCGACCTGGCCCCGGTGCCCGGCGCCACCTACCACGCCTATCCCGCGCCCGACCTGCCCGGCTTCACCGCCCCGTTCGAGGTTGACGTGGTCGACGCCGTGCCGCCACACCGGCTGGTGCTGCGCTGGCGCGGGGAGCAGACCCACTCCGACGTGGTCTGGGAGCTGTCCACCAGCCTCACCGGCTGCCGCCTGCGGATCAGCCAGGGCGGCTTCCTCGGCCTGGGTGGCCAACTTCGCCGAGCCGAGCTGCATCGGGCGTATCAGCTGCTGTTCGAGCAGCGCCTGCCCGAGCTGCTGGAACGGCTGAGCGCGGACGAAGCGGCCGGTCCGGTCCGGCGTCGCCGCAGCGTCGACATCTACGATGCCGCCGACATGCCGCGCCGCCCGCCCGCCGTGATGACGGTGGCCTTCGACGAACCCACCGAGGACGCCCCGCCAGCCGCGACGCCACTCACCGAACCGGCGCCCCTCGCCCCGGACGAGTTCGCTCTGGACGAGTTCAATCCGGGCAAGTTCGCTCTGGACGAGTTCGCCCCGGACGAGTTCAATCCGGGCAAGTTCGCTCCGGGCAAGTTCGCCCCGGACGATTTCGATCCGGGCGATTTCGATCGGGGCGAGCCGCCCGTCCCGCCGCGCGGCGGTCTCGTCCGGCAGGCGCTGAGTATGCCCGTGGACCGGCGGCTGCGGCTGCTGTCGGTGGTCGCGGCGATGGTGCTGACCATCCTCGCAGTCACCGCCCTGGCCACGCTGATCCTGCGCCCGCCCGGCGGTCCCGCGGTGGCGACCGGCCCCGGCCGTGGCCCCGACACGGGCGTGCAGGCCGGTCCGTCCACCAGCGGCTCCGACGGTACGGGCTCACCCGCGCCGTCGACCGCGCCGACCCCGTCCCCGAGTGTCGCCGCGTCACCGTCTCCGAGCGCCGCGCCCAGCAGCGCCACGGCGCCACCGACACTGACGGCCACCTACCGGACCACCGAGGACTGGGGCGACGGTTACATCGGCGCGGTCACCATCGAGGCGGGTTCGACCGCGGTGGACGGCTGGACGGCCGTGCTCGAACTGCCGGACGGCGCCGAGGTGACCAGCGCATGGGACCGGGTCCAGTTCCAGCAGTCCGGACGACGGGTGGTCTTCACTCCGCAGCCGGTGCACCGGCGCATCGAGGGCGGGACGACGTTCACGTTGTCGTTCCAGGTGGGCCACGCGGCGAACCGGGGCCGCCCGGATTCTTGCAGCGTGGACGGGGTGCCGTGCGGATGACCATCGGGCGCCTGACAGCCGCCGATCGGGGGCTACGGTGATCATCGTGACGCTTCTATAGTCGGAGCGTGACTGAGCTGACCATCGATGTGGACCTGGCCCACCCGCGGTCTCGGGTGTGGCGGGCGCTCACCGACGCGCGCCTGCTCAGCGAGTGGTTCATGCCCACCGACCTGGTCGCCGTGCCAGGCCACACATATCGCGCGTTCCCCCCACCGGGGCTGCTCGGGTTGGCGTCGGCCTTCGACACCGACGTCGTCGAGGCGGTGGAGGCCGAGCGGTTGGCGATGCACTGGCGCGACGACCACACCCATACCGAGATGACCTGGACGCTGTCCGACGCCGACGGTGGCTGCCGACTGACGGTCCTGCAGACCGGCTTCTTCGGGGTGGACGGGACGCGTCGTCGCCGCGAGCTGCGCCGGACGTACCAGCTGCTGTTCGGTGAGCGGTTGCCCACCGCGCTGGACCGGCTCGCCTCCGGCGAGGTCGACCTCGGCGGCGTCGTCGCCACCCTGCACACCGCGATCCCGCGCCGCCGTGACCCGGTCGCTCCCGCACCGGTCGCGCCGCCCGCGCCCAACCGGCGGATGCGGCTGCTCTCGCTGATCGGGGCCGCGGTCCTGGTGGTGCTGGCCAGCAGCGCGGTGGCCGTGATGATCGGCAACAGCGGCGGCGGTGAGCCGGTCGCGGTCGGCGAGGAGCAGTACGGCCTGGGCGTCGGCGTGCAGCCCGCCGGCTCACAGCCCGCCGCCACCGCCACCCCGTCCGTCACCATGACGCCCGGCACCACCGTGGGCAGCACCTCCCCGTCGCCGTCCGGGCTCCCGGCCAGCGGCAGCCCGGTGCCCGAGGTGACCGTCACCACCGGGCCGAACGCGCAGCTGACCGCCGGGTACAAGACGATCGCGCTGCTGGGGCTGGGTGGCTTCGACACCGAGGTGACCGTGCGCAACCCCGGCACGCTGGCCGCCGACGGCTGGACCGTGGTGCTGACCATGCCCAGCGACCGCACCGTCGAGAACCGGACCACCGCGAAGGTCCAGTCGACGCAGGCGGGCGCACAGGTGACGATCGTGCCGGTGGCGGCCGCCCGCAGCCTCGCCCCGGGCGCCAGCGTCACCTTCTCGATCCGGTTCCCGGCGCTGCTGGCCGTCGGGCAGTCCGCCAAGGGCTGCACGATCAACGGGTTCGCCTGCGCCGCGGGCTGACACCCCGGGGATACCGGAATGACAGCGCCCTCGGGGGGCGTTAGGCTTGGGGTACACGGTGATCGTCGCCGTGCGCACCACTACGGGGGTGACAGGTTTCGACATCGTACGTTGAGGCAGGAGAAGCGAGCCGAGGAAGCCGACGTCGTCTCGAAAATCGTCGTCGGAAACGTATAAGCGCCAACGCTAAGCGCGCTGACTACGCACTCGTCGCCTAAGACGAGTAGCTAGTCTGTCGGTCCAGGAGTGCCCATGGCCTGGTCACCGGCATCAGCTAATGGGCTGGCCGAGTTGGCCCCGTCGCGGGGCTGCCGAGGCGAGATCAATCGCGACTGGGCCCGTCACACCGTCTTGCTCATGTGATCGGTGGGGCCGAGTAGAGACATAGTGAGCTGCGCTCGGAGAAGCCCTGGCAATGCGGCGATGGACCCGGGTTCGATTCCCGGCACCTCCACCCGTCGAGGCCGGTGCCACCACACGGTGGCACCGGCCTCTGCCGTTCCCCCGCCCCTGCCCCCGCCCCGCCCTCGGCCCCGCCCCGCCCCGGTCCCGTCCGTCCCGCCCGAGATCGGCGCGATTGCCGGGCAATCGGGGGGTGGGAGCGTTTACATACCCACGATTGCCGGGCAACTTAGACGATCTTGGGGACGGTCAGTGGGCGGCGGGGCCGGTGGTGCTGTCGTCGAGGTAGGCCAGGACGGCCAGGACGCGACGGTTGTCGTCGTCGGACTGGGCCAGGTCGAGCTTGGTGAAGATGCTCGCGATGTGCTTGCCGACCGCGCCCTCGGAGACGTACAGGCCGCGGGCGATCGCGGTGTTGGAGCGCCCCTCGGCCATCAGTCCGAGCACGTCGCGCTCGCGGGCCGTCAGGGCCGCCACCGGCGCCTTGGCCCGGCCGCCCGACATCAGCCGCGCGATCACGTCCGGGTCCATCGCGGTGCCCCCGGCGGCCACCCGGCGCACCGCGTCGAGGAACTGCTCGGCGTTGAGCACCCGGTCCTTGAGCAGGTAGCCGATGCCACCCGAGCCGTCGGCCAGCAGTTCCCGGGCGTACAGCTGCTCGACGTGCTGCGACAGCACCAGCACCGGCAGCCCGGGGATCTCGCGCCGGGCGGCCAGCGCGGCACGCAGCCCCTCGTCGGTGTGCGTGGGCGGCAGCCTGACGTCGACGACGGCCACGTCGGGCCGGTGCGTGGTCAGCGCGGTCAACAGCTCGGGGCCGGTCTCGACGGCCGCGACCACGGTGGCACCGTGCGCCTGCAGCAGCTGGATCAGGCCCTCTCGGAGGAGGTAGAGGTCCTCGGCGAGGACGACGCGCATGGGATCTCCATGGTGAGCCGGGTGGGGCCGCCGGGCGGGCTGTCGACGGTGAGGACGCCGTCGAACATACCCAGGCGGCGCTCGATGCCGCGCAGTCCGCTGCCGCGAGCGGGGTCGGCGCCGCCGGTTCCGTCGTCGGCGACGGTGATCCGCAGCACCGCGTCGGCGGTCAGCTCGACGGCGACGGCGTTCGCACCGGCGTGGCGGGCCGCGTTGGTCAGCGCTTCGGCCACGGCGAAGTATGCGGCCGACTCCAGCGGCGCGCTCAGCCGCTGCGGCAGGTCGGCGGTGACGGTCACGGGCAGCGGGGTGTCCAGCGCCAGCGCCCGTACGGCGTCGGCCAGGCCGCGCTCGGCCAGCACCGGTGGATAGATCCCGCGTACCAGCTCGCGCAGCTCACGCAACGCGGTCTGGGCCGACTCCCGACCCCGCGCCAGCAGCGCCTTGGCGGCGGCCGGGTCGGTGTCGACCAGCTGCTCGACCGCGCCCAGCGTCATGCCCAGCGCCACCAGCCGGGCCTGGGCGCCGTCGTGCAGGTCACGTTCGATCCGGCGCAGCTCGGCCGCCTGCGCGTCGACCGCGTCGGCGCGGCTGCGGGTGAGCGTCGCCACCCGCTGCGCGAGCTGGGCGCCCCTGGTCGGGGCGAGCAGCAGCGCGGTCCAGCGGCCGTGCAGGCGCAGCACCAGCGGGGACAGGCGGCCGCCCAGCCAGGCCAGCAGCAGGCCCGCCGGGATGGCCGCGGCGGCGGAGCCGCCGAGCTTGCCGTACCAGTCGTTGCCGTAGTCGGGGATGGGCAGGAGCGTCATCCACAGCCGCGGCATGGCCAGCCCCCAGATGCCGTACACCACCAGGAACGTGGGCGGGACCAGCAGCAGCAGGGCCACGATCGGGTCGGTTTCCAGCCAGAGGATGTCGCGCCAGGTGGCCCGGTCGCGCGTCAACCACAGCAGCCGCTGGTGGAACGCGGCCATCTGCTCGGTCTGGTACAGGTGTTTGCCCACCTGGTACATGCCGTCAGGACGGCGGACCAGTGGCGGCCGGGGCAGATAGGGGCGCGGCACCGGCACGTCCGACCAGGTCCCGGCGAGGTGGCGGCGCCAGTTGGCCAGCCAGCGCATACAGCTCAGCGCGGGGGAGATCAGGAAGATGAGTCCCAGCCCGTAGCCGAACAGCAGCCCGAGCACGGTCAGCACCAGCAGCGGCAGCCCCAGCAGGCTCAACCCGAGCAGCGAGAGCACCCGCATCCCGGACATGCCCTGTCGTTGGAACCAGCCCTTGGCCCGGCTGCCCAGCGTCTGCCGCCACCGCCCACCCCGAGTGAGCAGCGCGCGGCTCAGGTACCCGGAGGCCCGCACGGCGGCCGGTGCGAGCACCGGACCGAGCAGCAGCGCGAGACAGCCGAGCACCCCCGCGGCGACCCCGCGGTCCACGCCGGGCACCGCTGCCCAACTCGGCAGCCCACGCCACAGCAGCACCGGTCCGCCGATCAGCAGCGCCGCCGGAAGCAGCGCGAGCAGTCCGCCGGTGAGCGGGTTCAGCAGCTGCCAGCGCAGGTCACGGAAGGTGGCCATGTCACCGAGCACCCACTCCAGCCGCTGCATGAACCGGGGCAGCCGGGGTCCACGGTAGAGCTGCCGGTCGTGCCGGTAGTAGCCGTCGGGCTGCCGCTGCGGGGGCGGCGGCTCGGGCACGTAGTCGGCGGGGGCGGCCACGCCGGTCCAGCGGTCCAGACGCGTGCGGGCGTACCCGGTGAAGCGGCGCGCCAGCAGGATCGGGCCCGGCAGCAGGAAGATCATGCCCAGGCCGAACCCGGGCAAGAACGCGGCCAGCTGTCCGATCAGCACCAGCAGCCCGGCGGCGGCGAGACCCGCCAGCTGCAGGCCGCGCAGCATCGCCAGCCCGTGTACGGCAGCCCGCTGTCTCATCACCCGGCCAGTCTGGCGGCCGCCGCGCCGCGCGCACAGTGCCCGTGAGACCCGTCATGGGGGTGGGGCTGGCACCACCCCCATCGTGGTGCCGGACGCATTGCCGCCCCGCGTCGCCGTCCCTAGCGTCGTCGCCATGACCGTCATCGAAGTAACCGACCTGACCAAACGGTACGGCGACCGTACCGTCGTGGACGGGGTGAGCTTCACCGTCGCCGAGGGCGAGATCTTCGGCATCCTGGGCCGCAACGGCGCGGGCAAGACCACGACCGTCGAGTGCGTCAGCGGCCTGCGCCGCCCCGACGGCGGCACGGTGCGCGTGCTCGGCCTCGACCCGCACCGCGACGCCGACCGCGACGGGCTGCGCCGGGTGCTCGGCGTGCAGCTGCAGGAGGCGGCGCTGCCCGAGCGACTGCGCGTCGTCGAGGCGCTGGACCTGTTCGCCTCGTTCTACCCGAACCCGGCCGACCCCCGGGCGCTGCTGGCCGAGCTCGGCCTGGAGCAGGTGCGCGACACCGCGTACGGCAAGCTGTCGGGCGGTCAGAAGCAACGGCTGTCCATCGCGCTGGCGCTGGTCGGCTCGCCGCGCATCGCGATCCTGGACGAGCTCACCACCGGCCTGGACCCGCAGGCCCGCCGCGACACCTGGGCGCTGATCGAGCAGGTACGCGCCCGAGGCGTGACCATCGTCCTGGTCACGCACTTCATGGACGAGGCCCGACGGCTGTGCGACCGTATCGCCGTCATCCACGAGGGCCGCGTCGCCGCCGTGGACACCCCCGAGGGCCTGGTCGCCCGGGTCGCGGCCGGGCAGCGGGTGTACTTCCGCGCCCCGTCGACCGTGGACGAGGCGGCGCTGGCCGCCCTGCCGGGGGTCGACTCGGTCGGGCACGAGGGCGGCGAGCTCGCCGTCGCCGGGCGCGACGTGCTGCTGACCGTCGTCACCGAACTGGCCCGCCAGGGCGTCACCCCCACCGAGCTGCGGGTCGAGCATGCCGGGCTGGAAGACGCGTTCATCGCACTGACAGGAGCGACGGCATGAACAAGCTGGTACGGATGGAGGCGCGCCTGTTCCTGCGCGACCCCGCCGCAGTGATCTTCGGCATCCTGCTGACCCCGCTGATCCTGGTCATCCTGGGCAGCATCCCCGGCTTCCGGCAGGCCGACCCGGCCCTGGGCGGCCACCGCGTCATCGACCTGTACGTCCCGATCCTCATCGCCATGGCCCTGGGCATGATCGCGCTGAACATGCTGCCCGCGCAGCTGGTGACCTATCGCGAGCGTGGAGTGCTGCGGCGGCTGTCGGTCACCCCGGCCCGGCCGCGTGACCTGCTCGCCGCTCAACTGCTGGTGCACCTGGTGCTGATGGCGTTCGGCACCGCGGTGCTGCTGGCACTCGGGCGGCTCGCGTTCGGGGTGGCGCTGCCGGACGACCTGGTGGCGTTCACGGTGGCGCTGGTGCTGTCGGCGGCGGCGCTGTTCGGCATCGGGCTGCTGGTCGCCGCCGCCGTACCGGGCGTCAAGGTGGCGCAGGGGATCGGGTCGGTGCTGTTCTTCCCGATCCTGTTCTTCGGCGGGCTGTGGGTGCCGCGCGAGGTGATGCCGTCCGGCCTGCGCCACGTCAGCGACCTGACCCCGCTGGGCGCCGGAGTGCAGGCGATGGCCGACGCCGCGGCAGGCCACTGGCCGCAGCCCCTGCACCTGGCGGTCCTCGCCGGGTACGTGCTGGCCACGTGGGTGCTGGCGATCCGCCTGTTCCGCTGGCAGTAGGAGCGGCGCGTCCCGCCGGGCGGACTCCCGCCCGGCCGGCCCGCTCGGCCGTGTTGCTGCAGTTTCGGGGAAGCTGCAGCAATGCGTCCGTGAATTCGTGCAGTTTCCCCGAAACTGCACGAGCCAGCGTGGCACAGCACGACCCAGCGTGGCACAGCACGACCCAGCGTGGCCCAGCACGACCCAGCGTGGCCCAGTGTGACGCGGCTGGGGCCCTCGCGCTTGGCTGAACGATCGTTCAAACCTGGGCAAAGGGTAGACATGCCCGCGAACCGGCGTGACCATCGAACGTAAGGACGTTTCGCGGTCCCGGGGGTGAGCTATGGCCACCGATCCACTGGACGAGATGAGAGCCGCCGTACTGGGGCCCGCACAGGGGCTCGGCGAGGTCGTCAAGGACGCCCCGCGCCTGGTCCACCGGGTGCGGGCGCTGGAGGACGACCGGCGCGCGCTGCTCGACGCGGTCTCCGCCCGTCCGCTGGACCACCGCAGCGAGGAACAACTCGCCCAGCGGCTCACCGAGTACCGGCAGCACAGCGCCGACGTGCTCTACCAGGCCTACGGGATAGACCTGGGCGGGGAGACCTAGGCCCGCGCCAGCCAGGCGCCCAGCGCCTTCGAGCACTCGGTCACCGCCGCGGACCAACTCACGTTCGCCTGCCCGTCAGCTTCGTCGCTGACGTGCTTGACGACGCGCACCGGCACCCCGAACGCCGCCGCCGCGGCGACCACCGCGTAGGCCTCCATGTCGACCAGCCCCGCGGTACGCGCCAGCGCCTCGCGCAGGTCCGGGTCGGCCACGAACACGTCGCCGGTGGCCAGCACCGGACCTTCGTCGGCCAGGTCGATCGGCGCGCCGAAGACCTGTCCGGTCAGCGCCGCGATGGTGGCGGAGTCGAAGTCGTGCTGCACCACCCGGCTGATCAGGTGGATCCCGGACAACCCGGGGTGCAGCGCACCGGCCGTACCCAGGTTGATGATCTCCTTGGGCAGTGGACCCGCGGCCAGCGCCCGGGTCACCGACATCGCCGCGCACACCTTGCCGACCCCGGTCAGCAGCACCGGGAACGGTGAGTCGAGGTGCTCCGCCTCCTCCGGCAGGGCGACGGCGAGCAGCGGCAGATCGGGGCGGACGACGCCGGAGAGAAGCATCCGCAGATTCTAGAAGCCGTCGGTGACGCCCGCGTGACGGGCGGGTCAGACAGTGTCCAATCGCCGACAGTGGCCATATCCGTCGCAGAAGCCGTGCCGAGACCCTAACCATGTCGGGTCCGGGCGGATATCGTGCCAGTCATGGCGTCGGGAGAGCCACACACCACGTGGCATGACAAGGCGGGGAAGGGTTCGGGGCGATACGGGGTGGAGTCACTGACCGGGCACCTGCTCGTTGCCCTGCCCACACTGAACGACCCGAACTTCGAGCGTACGGTCGTCTTCGT
This sequence comes from Catellatospora tritici, assembly GCF_019083965.1. Lineage (GTDB taxonomy): Bacteria > Actinomycetota > Actinomycetes > Mycobacteriales > Micromonosporaceae > Catellatospora > Catellatospora tritici. The sequence continues at coordinate 206,538 of NZ_JAHRCY010000002.1, read as the reverse complement.
GCTGGCCCACGAGGCCGACGGAGCGCTGGGGGTGGTGCTGAACCGCCCCACCGAGGCGCCGGTGGGCGACGTCCTGCCGGGCTGGGAATCGCTGCTGCGCGAGCCCGGGGTGCTCTTCGAGGGCGGCCCCGTGGGCACCGACTCGGCGATCTGCGTGGCCCGTGCGCGGGCCGGGGTGGCCGGTTTCGTCGGCTTCAGCCGGGTGATGGGCCAGATCGGCACGGTGGACCTCAGTCGCGACCCGGCCCGCGTCGGCCAGCGCCTGGAGTGTGTCCGCGTCTACCACGGGTACGCGGGCTGGGCCGCCGGCCAACTGGAGCAGGAGATCGCCGAGGGCTCCTGGTTCGTCTTCGAAGCCCTCCCCAGCGACCCCTTCCGTACCCAACCGGAAGACCTCTGGCCCCTCGTCCTCCGCCGCCAGGGCGGCCTAACCTCGGCCCTGGCCAACTACCCCCCCAACCCCACCCTCAACTGACCCACCCCACCCACCCGGTTGATCATGAACTTATGGTCGGGTTCGACGGTGTGTCATGCCCCCGACGCCGTGATCAACACGCGGGGGGATACCCGTTTTTGCAGGGGGGCCGGGGCCGTGTACTATTTCGCAGGTGCCCGAGCGACGGAAACGGCAAACGGGGACTTACCAGTAACAAGGGGCCGTGGCGCAGCTGGTAGCGCACCACACTGGCAGTGTGGGGGTCAGGGGTTCGAGTCCCCTCGGCTCCACCTAGGAAACGCCCAGGTCGAAAGACCTGGGCGTTTCGCTTTTTCTGGGCTGTGATCTCTGTCGTGCCACATCCGTGCCACATCCATGCCACATCGCAGCGGCTGAAGCCCCACGATTCCGCCGAACGGGGTCAGGCCCTGGCCCTAGCCAAGCGGACGCCAGACGTGACGTCGCCGCCACTCGTCAGTACCGGCGCGGAACTCCTGGAAGAACCGAACGGCTTCGACAACGTCAGTGGTCTCCGTGCGGAAATGCCGTTCGGCCGACCCCTCGCGATGCTCCAGCGCATAGGTGCCGGTCGGTACGCCAGCCGACCGCCCGTAGCCGACCTGCGCGTACCAGCCGTCAGCTCGCTCCAGCACGGCGTAGAAGTCGCCTGCACTGAGCCGCCGCACCGTCCAGTCCAACCGCTTGTCGTCAGGATCGGGAACAGTGGGCGATACCGCAGAGGACAGGGTGAAGGGCGGGGCGTAGCCAGGGGCGTTGGGGTTCAGGACGTGAAAGCCGGGCTCGTAGCAGACCAGGCCATGTTCTGCCGCTAGCCGCAGGACGGCACTACCAACCTCATCTGCTCGCGACCACACACACGAGATGGCGAGTACGTAGTCAGATGGTTCTGGTGTGTAGCTCCAGACGCCGAGATCATCGATGTCGTCGATGCTCAGGTTTTCGAGCGGTGGGAACATCTCAAGCAGCGCGGCCCGCAGTGCTGGCACGCGGGAGTGCGCGTCGAAGACGTCCGGCTGTCCGTCAGCCCACCGTTCAAGTTTGATGCGTGCATCGTCGGCGGTAATCGACTCGGACTCGTGCCAGACGTAGAGGTCGAAGCTCATGTTGCCTTCTGCGGTTGTTGCCGGTGGGGCGCTCATAGTAAGGCTCGTGCGGCAGATGGAAACTGCCCTGTCGGCAAACGCAAAAGCCGCCGACCCGTGGGCTTGCCTTGGGCAAACCACGGATCGGCGGCCAGTTTAGCCTTTGATCAACTTCAGTCGTTCCCCGCGCCTCCTCAATCAGCATGTCCAGCGCTGCGACCGACCCGGCCGTAGCCGAACACGCGCTGGTCGGACGGATCGATCTACAGCCCGATGCGCCGATGGCAGTACTCAGCGACGGTGCTGCGCGGGCCATCGACTTCGACCTCATGACGTGGGCCGAACTGTTGTCGGCTGCTGTGCGCGGCCCGGCCTAGACTTTCGATTCGGCTTCGCGGTCAGCGGCAGATCTCGGCTGCATGCCACGGCATCTGTCGATTCGAGCCTGCGCCGGTGGGCGGTTCCGGTAGAGGGCCGTCATTGACGTGTACGCTATTCGCGTTCCAATCGATCCAGGCGAAGTGTCGGCGGGTACCTTCCCAACCAGCCGACATGACAAGGGGATCACGTGCGGTGCCAACAAACGTCTTACGTGCTTGGTCGCCAGCGAGGTAATCGATCACTACTCCCCATTCGTAATACCCCCGACATGCCGCGACTTGAAAGACAAGCTCGGCCGGATCGCTTCGCGACACGATGAATGTGCGGCCGAGCGGCTCGGTTCGTGGCATAAACGTAGGGTCGGCTATCTCTCCCGACGTGTCGCCGTACACCCCTCGATCGAGCACGCTGCCCCGATCGAGCAACACTTCAAAGAGTCGTACTGGCGGACCACCACCGCAGCCAGGATTGAATTCCAACCCCCAGGATGGATTTTGGGTCGAGCGCTCATGTATGACGACACTTACGCCAGTTACGTAGACTGGCCGATCGTCTGGTGTGGTGAGATTGATGCGTAACTCACCTTTGTACCAAGGGGCCGCCTTGACCTGCTCCACTACCTGCAAGAGGGGATCGCGGCTTGGGGTTAGGCGTTCGGCAAGTTTTACCAGGTCCGGAGCATTCCCGAATCCGGCGACGCCCATCGAGGTCAGGCACGAAAGTCCTTCGCCACCCGGCATGGGCCATGAGCTGGAGACCACGAGTGTGGTTTCGCGTCTGGGCCAGATCGCATCAATCAGCTTTTGGCCTAGTGGCGTGACCAGTGCCGTGACAACGATAAGGAGGAGGGCACCGCACGCCGATAGCACCTTGGCATTGGGGCCAAGTTTCGAGCGGTCAGACCTGGGTGTCGACGATCGCCCTTTAGCCTTGGCCACACTATCAAGTTAGCTCCATTGGGCCTGCAGGGATGCCGTATCGCCAGCCATGACTGGCTAGTCCGTGATCGCAAACATTCACGGTGTTGGCCGCCGGTAGTGTCGGCATCGTGACCGGGGATGGTTTCACGATCAAACTGACCATGACCAGGCGCTTCACTCGTAGAGATCTTCTCACCCCGATTATGCTGCTCTTCTGGCAGCCGCTCGGGATCGTTTACTCGACACGCTAGGGAAGTGGGTCGGCCAGTCGCGGACGACGGGCAGCCGGGGGTTGACCGACCAGCAGCGGCGGCGGATGCGGCAGATCGTGCGCCGGGGCAGCACCAGTTCGGTGGGATGTCGCGCCCGAACGGCACGGTCTGATCCGACGGGACAGGGTCGCTGCGGCTGTCGGAGCCGGGTGCGTTGAGCGTGGTCGGGCCGGCGCGGCGGGCAGCGCACGCATGTTTCTCTGAACCACACCATCGCTCTGGCTCGCGGCAGTCACCGAAGATCCGCTGCTCCGCGTTCGGCTCTTGCTGCCAGCAGCGAAGCGCTTGACCCTCACCTGGCGTCAGGCTGCATAGTCGGTCGCGTGGAAGAGCACTGGACCGTAGGACGCGTGGCCGAGTTGGGCGGCGTGAGTGTCCGCACGCTGCATCACTACGACGAGATCGGGCTCGTACGGCCGTCGGCACGGACCGCGGCCGGGTACCGGGCCTATTCGGCGGGCGACGTGGAGCGGCTGCGCGAGGTGCTGGCCTACCGTCGGCTGGGGTTCGGGCTGCGGGAGGTCGCGGACTTGGTCGGCGACCCGTCCACCGACGCGGTCGCGCACCTGCACCGACTGCGCGGCCTGCTGCTGGAGCGGCGCGATCGCGCTGATGCCATGGTCGCGGCCATCGACAGGGAACTCAGGGCACGAGGGAAGGGACTGACGGTGACACCAGAAGAGCAAATGGAGATGCTCGGTGCACGGCTGTACGACGCGATCGGCGGTGCCTACACCGCGACGCGGCGCACCGAGCCGCGGATCGCCGCGCAGATCTGGGACGCGCTCGGGGACGCACAGACAGTGCTGAACGTCGGGGCCGGCACCGGCTCCTACGAGCCCTCTGATCGTGACGTGACCGCGGTGGAGCCGTCGGCGGTCATGCGGGCGCAGCGTCCCGCGGGCGCGGCTCCGTGCGTGGCTGCCGCTGCGGAGAGCCTGCCGTTCGAGGACCAGTCCTTCGATGCCGCGATGGCCGTCTCCACCGTCCACCACTGGGGGGACCCGATCGCCGGGCTGCGCGAGATGCGGCGCGTGGCCCGTCGCGTGGTGGTGCTCACGTTCGACACCGACGAACCCGGATGGCAGGACCGGTTCTGGCTGACCCGCGACTACTTGCCCGAGTTCACCACCGTCCTCGCAGAATTTCCCTCGCTTGCCGGGATGGCCGACGCAATCGGCGCCCGCGCGGAGCCGGTCCCCGTTCCGTGGGACTGCGCCGACGGCCTGTTCGAGGCGTACTGGCGCCGACCGAGGGCGTATCTGGAGGATCACGTGCGCCGTGCGATGTCGGTATGGACGAGGGTCGGGCCCGACGCCGAGCAGCGGGCGATGCGAAGCCTCGACGACGACCTCGCCTCCGGTCGGTGGGCCGAGCGCAACCGCGACCTCGCCGACCTCGACGCGGCAGATCTCGGCCTCCGCCTGCTCGTAGCTTGACCCGGACCATCGTGCCAACATGATCTGTGCGGGGCTGAGCCGCGACGCCATGATCTGTGCGGGGCTGAGCCGCGACGCGATAATGACGCGATGATCAACCGAGAGCCGCGGTGGCTGGACCGCTATCAGAACGGGCAGCACGACCAAGTCTGGTACGAGTTCAGGCAGCTGGGCGGCACCATCCGGTCGCACCCCGAGCTCCTCGACGAGGCGCAGCTCGTGTGTGACGAGATGGCCCGCCGCGCCCGGCACAACATCGAGCTCATCGTGCGACGTCTGACCGACGAGGGCTACCGGTTCCACGGCAATGACGACCAGGAAACCCCCTGCGTGGCCCACCATCCGCCGACGCCGGCCGCCGACGAGCACGCGAGGTGGTTGGAGCGGCGATTCGGGGCCGTACCGCTGACCCTGCTGTCATGGGTCCGGCTCGTGGGGGACGTATGGCTCGTCGGGACACATCCGGAATGGACGAGTTCGGCCGACGCCGACCCCCTCGTGTTGGAGGTGGAAGGGACACGGCACAGCGACGAGTCCATCCGCGAGTACTTCGACGACGCCTGGAGCGCTCGGCGGGACTCACGACTGTTCGTGCTGCCGCTGGCACCGGACAAGTTCCACAAGCAGAACGTCAGCGGGGGCAGCCCCTACGGGATCGTGCTGCCGGACGGGTGCGTCGAGGGGCTGTTCTCCTGGGAAACCACCATGCCGTTCGTGGCCTACCTCAACTGGGTCTTCGGCGAAGGCGGCTTCCCCCTGCCCTCGGGCGACCGCGATCAGTGGCGTGTCAGGCACCGCCTGGTCAAGGACATGCTGCGACTGTAGGCCGGTACGAAACCGCTGGCCGTAGCTGTCCGCGCGTTCCTCGACACTCTCTAGCAGCGCTGGTCAGGCCGACTACGACTCGTATCCGGACCCCGGCGGGACGTCCCCGGCACCGCGGGAGCCCAGCGTTCCGGTCCTGCTCGGGCGTGCCTACTGCGCGGTGGATTCGCCCGTCGCGGCGCGGGCCCGCGCCACGAGTGCCTCGATCCGTTCCGCGTAGCGCCGCGCGTCCTGCTCCGTCGGCGCCGACTGCCACGGCACCAGTACGCCCGCGGTCGGCCGCTCGCCCGACGGCGTCGCCCGCGATGCGACCGGGCGCGGCTCGGCGGTGACGTAATACATGATCACTGGGGCGAAGTAGCGGCCGCCCCGGCCGTTGGACTGCTCGACCACCGGCACCCGGGCCACATCGGCGGCGGGGATGCGCCAGGTCCGCGCCATACCGCGGACCACCAGGACGGACTGTTCGGTGTACACCCCGAGCCGGACCGCCCGTACGGCGAGGACCGTCATGGCGGCCGCCCAGAGCAGCGCCGCCATGACGGCGAGCAACTTCGATTGCGGCGCTACCAAGGTCAGCAGCACCCACGCCCCGATCACCGCCGCGAGCAGCGAGGTCGCCGCCAGCACGCCGTTCTGCCAGCCGCTGCGGGCCGTCTCGTCGGTCATGCAAGCCAACGTACCGACGGTGTGCGACCCTGTCCCTCCCCAAGGGCCGCGCGCTGGTGCCCGCCCGCGCCGCGCTGGTCGACACCGTCTACGGCGGGTCGTCCACGGTCTGACGCACCGCCCGGCGCGCCGCGGGTGCCTGATCCGGCCGCGTCAGCTCACGGAGTGCCCGTGCCCGGATCCGTGCCCGGTGCCTTGTCCTCGGGGCCACCGCTGTCGCGGGCGTCGCTGCCGAAGCGGCCGCGGATGTCCTGGCTCGCCTTGCCGAGCGTGTTGGAGACCGCGTCGGCCAGCAGATGCCCCACGTCACGGACATCGGCGCGTACGGCCTCGTCCTGTACCGCGTTGCTCGTGGTCTTGAACAGGTCCTCCACGGCCGTGCCGAGCTTGTTCAGCGCGTCGGGCCACGCGTCGGGGCCGGACTGCTCGAAGTGCAGCTTGAGCTTCAGTCCCAGTCCCTGGAGTCGGTCACCGATCTCGTTCCACTCGTTCGCCATGGTTCCAGCATGCCCCGCCAGGACAACCGCCAACCGGCGCGCGGGGGACGGCGGGGTGAACGGGTGCGCCGTACAGTCGGGCGATGTGAGCAGACATGTCCCGTTCCAACGGGTGCACAATTTCCGTGATCTCGGCGGCTACCGCACCGCCGATGGCAGGACGGTGGGCTGGGGTCGGCTGTACCGGTCGGACTCCCTGAGCAAGCTCGACGACGCCGACTGGGCCGCGTTCCTGGCGCTCGGTGTCCGCACCGTGATCGACCTGCGCTACCCATGGGAGATCGAGCGCAACGGCCGGGTTCGCGGGCACGACAGCTTCACCTGGCACAACCTGAGCATCGAGCAGCGGCCCTACCGTCAGGCGGAGCTGGGGCCGGAGGTCGACCCGGTGCCCTTCCTGGCCGGGAAGTACGCCGAGGTGGCCGAGGACGGCGTGGCCGAGCTGCGCGTTGCGCTGGAGCTGATCGCGGCCGCGGACGGCGCGCCCACGGTGTTCCACTGCGCCTCGGGCAAGGACCGGACCGGGATCGTCGCCGCGCTGGTGCTGTCGTTACTGGAGGTGCCCGAGGACGTCGTCGTCGCCGATTTCGCGCTGACCGAACTGGCCACCGAGCACCTGGTGGCCGACATCACGGCCCGGATGGGGCGCCCGCCGATCTGGCCGGGGTACGGCCGGGCGCCGGCGGAGATCATGCGGTTGTTCCTGGCGGACCTGACCAGGGCGTACGGCTCCGTGCGCGGCTACGCGGAGCAGCGCCTGGGCGTGGACGAGACGATGGTTCAGGCCCTGCGCGACCACCTGCTCGAACCTCGGCCCTGACGCCTGACGCCTGACGCCTGACGCCCATCCTGGGTGCGGAGCACGGGCGCCGAGCGCGGGCGAGGGCGCTCGAGGCACGCGTCAATGCATTGACGCTGGCCTATCCAGGGGACGGATTTCGCGGAATGTCCTCTGGATAGGCCAGCGTCAAGGTAAGAGCGGGCCGGTCGGCCGAGTCAGCGGGTCACGGGGTCAGCAGTGAGCGGACTCGCTCCGGCCCCACCGCCAGCAGCAGCGTGGGCAGGCGCGGGCCGGTGTCCCGGCCCACCAGCAGGTGGTACAGCAGGGCGAAGAACTCCCGCTGCGCCACCTTCAGCTCCGGCGTCGGCTTGACGTCCGGCGGCAGCCCCAGCATCACCTTCGGCACGCCGTACACCAGCGTGGTCAGGCCCTCGAGTGACCAGTGCTCGTCCAGCCCGGCCAGCAGCAGCCGCAGCGACTCCCGCTCGGTCTCGCCCAGCGCCGCCAGCCGCTCGGCGTCGGGCGCGGCCAGCACCCGGGTGCGCTGGTCGGCGGGCACGTGGGTGGTGATCCAGCGCTGGGCCTTGTCCAGGCGCGGCCGGGTCTCGGCCAGGGAGGCGACCGGGTCGGCCGGGTCGAGGTCGCGCAGGATGCGCAGGGTCTGCGCCTCGTCGCCGGTGGTGACGTCGACGATCGAGGCGAGCGTGCGGTACGGCAGCGGGTGCGGCGTGACCGGCAGCAGCCCGGCGGCGGTGCCCACGGCGCGGGTGTACGCGGCGGCGTCGGCCGGGGTGGCGGTGTCGTCGCCGACCTTGCGGCCGAGGGTGTCCCACTCGTCGTACAGGCGCTGGATCTCCTGGTCGAACGCGATCTTGAACGACTGGTTGGGGCGGCGGCGGGCGTACAGCCAGCGCAGCAGCGGCGGCTCCATGATGTCCAGCGCGTCGGCCGGGGTCGGCACGCCGCCCCGCGAGCTGCTCATCTTGGCCATGCCGGAGATGCCGACGAAGGCGTACATGGGGCCGATCGGCTGCTCGCCGCCGAAGATCTCACCGACGAGCTGCCCGCCGACCTGGAACGACGAGCCGGGGGAGGAGTGGTCCACGCCCGAGGGCTCGAAGACCACGCCCTCGTAGGCCCAGCGCATCGGCCAGTCGACCTTCCACACCAGCTTGCCCCGGTTGTGCTCGGACAGCCGGATCTGCTCGGTGTGCCCGCACACACAGGTGTAGGCGAGCTCGGTGGTCTCGTCGTCGTAGGCGACCACGGTGGTCAGGTCGCGGTCGCACACCGAGCAGTACGGCTTGTACGGGAAGTACCCCGCCGCCGTGTTGCCGTCGTCCTCACCGGCGGCGCCCGAACCCTCGGCGGCCTCCGCGGCGGCGGCCGCCTCCTCCTCGTCGAGCTTGCCCTGCTGGGCGCCCGCCGCGCGGTTCTTGGTGCGGTAGCGGTCCAGCACCGCGTCGATGCGGGCCCGCTCGCGCATGGCCAGCAGGATCTGCTCGCGGTACTTGCCGGAGGTGTACTGCTCGGTCTGGCTGATCGGGTGGTACTCCACCCCGAGCTGCGCCAGCGACTCGATCATCGGCGCCTTGAAGTGCTCGGCCCAGTTGGCATAGGTGCTACCGGCCGGGGCGGGCACCGAGGTCAGCGGCTTGCCGATGTGCTCGGCCCAGGACTGGTCGATGCCGGGGACCCCGGCCGGGACCTTGCGGAACCGGTCGTAGTCGTCCCAGGAGAGGACGTGCACGCACTCGTACCCGCGGCGGCGGATCTCGTCGGCGACCAGGTGCGGGGTCATCACCTCACGCAGGTTGCCCAGGTGGATCGGGCCGGACGGGCTCAGGCCGGACGCGCAGACGATCGGTTTGCCCGGCGCGCGACGCTCCGCCTCGGCGATCACTTCATCCGCGAAGCGGGAGACCCAGTCGGCCTCGGGGCTTACAGCCACGACCAGCACGTCCTTTCCGTGAGAACGCTGGTGGGAGGCGTCGGCGGTCCGCCGTCCAGGCGGGCCGTCAAGGCGAGCCACTAGCGCAGAGGTGTTTCCACCATTCTCCCGGATGGCGTGAACCGGTTTTACGCCCGCCCCGGGCTCATCCCACCAGGGCGTGTGCGGGCAGCACCACCGAGGCGGCGATGCCGCGCTCCCCGGCCGGCTCCAGCTCGACCCGGATGTCGTGCCGCTGCGCCAGCCGCCCGACCACCCCGATGCCCATCTGCCGGACCGTGACCGCGCCGACCTGGACCGCCGGGTGGGCCAGCCGCTGGTTCAGTTCGCGCAGCCGCGCCGGTGGTATGCCGATACCCCGGTCCTCGATCAGGATCACCGCCCGGTCGGTCACCCGCCGCACCTCCACCAGCACCTTCGTGTCCGGGGCGGAGAACGCGGCCGCGTTGTCGAACAGCTCCGCCAGCAGGTGCACCAGGTCGTTGACGACCGGGGCGGCCACCACGAACCCCGGCTCGACCACGCCGAACTCGATCCGGCGGAAGTCCTCCACCTCCGAGCAGGCGCCCTGCAGCACCTCCTCCAGCGGGACCGGGTCGCGGCGGATGCGTGCCGACTCGCCGCCCGCCAGCACCAGCAGGCTCTCGTCGTTGCGGCGCATCCGCAGGGCGAGGAAGTCCAGCTCGAAGAAGTTCTTCAACCGCTCGGGGTCCTGCTCTTGCTGGCCCATCCGGTCCAGGCAGCCGATGAGCCGGTCGACCATGGCCTGCGACCGCCGCGACAGGTGCAGCAGCATGTCGACCGTCTCGAGGTGAGCTTCCTCGTTCGCGGGATCGGTCGGGGCGGTCATGGTGATCACTCCAGTGACGGTGACGGTTACCGGGGCGCTATAAGTGCTGGCGCAGACTCAACCACGTCGGGGGCGGGTCGACAAGCGGCCCGGCGACCGGTCAGGCTGGTGCCATGGTGGCGGTACCGGATCGGGATCGGGTCAGCGCGCTCCTGCTCGACGGACCGGAGCTGATCCTGCTCCGCCGCACCCGCCCCGAACTGGACCAGCCATACTGGGTGACGCCCGGCGGTGGCCGCGACAAGCACGACGCCTCGCTGATGGCGGCGCTGCTGCGCGAACTGGACGAGGAGCTGCGCGCGGTGGTGACCCCGCCGGTGCCGCTGACCTTCCGGGACAGCCCCAGCCCTGACGGCCGCCTGATCCGGCACCACCTCTACGCCTGCCGCCTGGTCTCGATGGACCCCGCCAACCGGTACGGCACCGAGTTCGCCAACCCGGCCAAGGGCACCTACGACGTGGACCGGGTGCCGTTCACCCTGTCCGCGCTGGCGGCGCTGAACCTGCAACCCGAGGTGCTGCGCGCCTACCTGGCCGAGGGGGTGGACCGGGTCGGGCAGGCGGCCCAGCACGGGCGGGCGGCGTACCGCCTCTGTTTCGCCCCGGACGCCTCGCCGGAACGCCTGCGTGCCGCCCTGGCCGAGGCGTACGGCGTCGAGGACGTGTCCATCGGATCCGCCGAGGAGTCGGCCGGGCCGCCGCCGCGGGTGGTGTTGCGGCTGGAGCCCGCCGCCGTCGTACTGGTCGCCGGGGACGCGCTGGCCCGGGTCACCGGCGCCAGCGAGCTGGAGCTCGCCACCCGGCTGTGCCGCCTGGCGGACACGTCCGCCCTGGTCGACGAGGGTCCGGGCCGCCGGTGGTCCGTCGCGCCGGACGGCTCCTACGCCCCCGCACACACCTGACCGCGCGGACCCACCCTGCAGTTTCGGGGAAAGTGCAGGAATCTTGGCCCGCTTTCGTGCTGTTTCCCGAAACTGCACCCTCCAGTGTCGCGGGGCGGCGCGACCCCCAGCGGCGCGGCGGCGTGGGAAGGGGCGGGTGGTCAGGGGAGGATGCGGTCGGGGCGGGTGTAGACGTTCATGGTCTGGCCGCGCAGGAAGCCGACCAGGGTCATACCGGCCTCCTCGGCCAGGTCGACGGCGAGCGTGCTCGGCGCCGACACCGCCGCCAGCACCGGGATTCCGGCCAGCCACGCCTTCTGGGTCAGCTCGAAGCTGGCCCGGCCGGAGACCAGCAGCACGTGCCCGGCCAACGGCAGCCGCCCGGCCTGCAGCGCCGCGCCGATCACCTTGTCGACGGCGTTGTGCCGCCCCACGTCCTCGCGCACGCTGACCAGTTCCCCGGCGGTGGTGAACAGCCCGGCCGCGTGCAGGCCGCCGGTGCGCTCGAAGGTCCGCTGCGCCTTCCGCAGCCGGTCGGGCAGCTCGGCGAGCACCGAGGCGGCCAGGAGCAGCGGATCGGCGGTCACGTCGTGCCGCGAACGGACCCGGATGGCGTCGATGCTGGCCTTGCCGCATACGCCGCACGAGCTGGTGGTGTAGAAGTTGCGCTCCACCCCCGCCTGCGGCTCCGGCACGTGATCAGCCAGCACGACGTCCACCACGTTGTATCCGCCGCTCTGCTCCGTCTCCTGCTCCGCGAGGTTAAGAACGGGCCCTTCACCTACGGAAAGCGATAACAGGGGGCCCTTCCTTACCTCGGGGCCGGCGCAGAGCTGGGCGGTGATCACGTCGCTGGGCGACGTGATCACACCTTCGGTGAGCAGGAAGCCGAGCGCCAGGTCGAGTTCGTCGCCGGGGGTACGCATGGTGACGGCCAGTGGACGGCGGGGGCGGCCGCGGTGACCGACCCGGATCTCCAGCGGCTCCTCGGCGGCCAGCATGTCCTGGCGGCGCGCGGACGAGCCGGACAGGTCGATCCGGGTGACGGTGCGGCGGTCGCTGGCCCGGCCCATCAGCGCGGCCGCAGCCGGACGATGACCTGCTTCGAGGTGGGTGTGTTCGACTCGGCGGCGGTGGAGTCCAGCGGGACCAGCACGTTCGCTTCGGGGAAGTAGGTCGCGGCGCAGCCTCGGGCGGTCGGGTAGGCGATCACGCGGAACGACTCGGCGACGCGCTCGCCGTCGGCCCACTCCGAGATCAGGTCCACCATGGTGCCGTCGGCGAGGTCGAGTTCGCGCAGGTCGTCGGGGTTGACGAAGACGACGCGGCGGCCCGCCTTGACGCCGCGGTAGCGGTCGTCCAGGCCGTAGATGGTGGTGTTGTACTGGTCGTGGCTGCGCAGCGTCTGCAGGAGTAGGCGGCCAGGCGGGATCGTCAGCACCGCGAGGGTGTTGGCGGTGAACCGGGCACGGCCGTCGGGGGTGGGGAAGCGGCGGCTGTCGCGGGGCGGGTGCGGCAGGGTGAACCCGCCGGGTTCGCGGACCTTCGCCTCGAAGTCGGTGAAGCCGGGCACGGTGTCGGCGATCAGGGCGCGGACGGAGCGGTAGTCCTGGGCGTACGACTGCCACGGGATGGTGGAGTCGGGCAGCAGGTGCTCGGCCAGGCCGGACACGATCGCCACCTCGGAGCGCAGCTGCGGCGAGGCCGGGGCGAGGCGGCCGCGTGAGGCGTGCACGCACGACATCGAGTCCTCGACGGTGACGAACTGGTCGCCCGCGGCCTGGGTGTCGCGTTCGGTGCGGCCCAGGCAGGGCAGGATCAGCACGGTCTGCGGGTCGGCGGTGACCACGTGCGAGCGGTTGAGCTTGGTGGACACGTGCACGGTCAGCGCGCAGGAGCGCAGCGCCGCCTCGGTGACGTCGGTGTCGGGCGAGGCGGCGGCGAAGTTGCCGCCCAGGGCCATGAACACGGACGCTTCGCCGTCGCGCATGGCGCGGATCGCCTCGACGGTGTCGTACCCCCGCCGGGACGGCATGGGCAGGGAGAGTGAGTCGCCCAATCGGGCCAGCCACGACGGCGGCTCGTGCCAGATGCCCATGGTCCGGTCGCCCTGGACGTTGGAGTGGCCGCGCACCGGGCACAGGCCAGCGCCGGGCAGGCCGATCATGCCGCGCAGCAGCTGCACGTTGACGACCTCGCGGATCGTCGCGACCGAGTCGCGGCCCTGGGTCAGGCCCATCGCCCAGCAGACGATGGTCGCGGGCGAGTCGGCGAACAGGCGAGCCGCGGCCTCGATCTGGTCGCGGGTCAGGCTGGTCGCGGTCGCGACCAGGTCCCAGTCCAGCTCGCGCACGGACTCGGCATAGGCCTCGAAATCCGCCGTGTACGAGGAGACGAAGCTCTCGTCCACCGCGCCCCACGACAGCAGCAGCGACCCGATCGCCTGGAACAGCGCCAGGTCTCCGCCGACCCGGATGGGCAGGTGCAGGTCGGACAGCGAGGTGCCGCCGCCGACCAGGCCGCCGACCTGCTGCGGGTTCTTGAACCGCATCAGCCCGGCCTCGGGCAGCGGGTTCACCGAGATGATCCGCGCGCCGTTCCGCTTGGCGATCTCCAGCGCGCTGAGCATGCGCGGGTGGTTGGTGCCCGGGTTCTGGCCCACCACCGCGATCAGCTTGGCCTGGTGGATGTCCTCCAGCGTCACCGAGCCCTTGCCCATGCCGATGGTGCTGTTCAGGGCCACGCCGGACGACTCGTGGCACATGTTCGAGCAGTCCGGCAGGTTGTTGGTGCCGTACGCCCGCGCCATCAGCTGGTAGAGGAAGGCGGCCTCGTTGGAGGTGCGGCCGGAGGTGTAGAACAGCGCGCGGTCCGGCTCGATCGCGCGCAGGTGGCTCGCGGCCAGCGCGAACGCCTCGTCCCAGCCGACCGGTGTGAAATGCGTCGCGCCTGGCCGCTTCACCATCGGCTCGGTCAGCCGCCCTTGCTGGCCCAGCCAGTAGTCGCTGCGCCCGGCCAGGTCGGCCACGGCGTGCTCGGCGAAGAACGCCGGGGTGATCCGCCGCAGCGTCGCCTCCTCGGCCACCGCCTTGGCGCCGTTCTCGCAGAACTCGAAGTGGGTGCGGTGCGCCGGGAGCGGCTCGGGCCAGGCGCAGCCGGGACAGTCGAACCCGTCGGCCTGGTTCATCTTGAGCAGGGTGAGCGCGGAACGGCGTACGCCCATCTGCGCCCCCGCGGCGCGCAGGCCGTGCATCACCCCGGGCAGGCCGGCCGCGCTGTCCTTGGGCGCACGCACGGTCAGGTCCTGGTCACCGACATCGTCGCGGGGAGGCTTCTTCGCCATACCTATGACCCTCTCACGTTTCTCGCGGTGCGTAGCCGCCGGTCGGCGTCTAGCCTGTGGCGGTCACACCGGCACCCCGGCCGGTGCGATCCCATCCCCTGGGGAGGACGATCGATGAAGGACTGGATCGCCGGTCTGCTGGCCGTACTCGGGACACTGCTGATTCTGGCCGGTGCGACGGTGACCGTCGTGAAGACACTCACCCCCGATCCGGGTGCGACCGCGGTCACCACCGACCCGCTGGGCGGCACGGCCGTGGTCGCGGGCAGCCGGTTCACCCGCTGGCTGCACCGCATCAGCGCGGCCGACCGGCTGATCGCCTGGGGCGTGGTGCTGCTGGTGCTGGCCGCGGTGGCGGCGGGTGCGATCTCGCTCAATCTCAGCGCCGCGGCGGGCACCCGCTGACCAGCGGCCCGCCGAACGTGAACGGCGGCCCGGCCCGCGTGACCGGGCCGCCAACTTACACCGTTCGGCGCGGCTAGGTGCACCCCGCGCTCCCTGGCCACCTGCGAAGGATTATTCTGCCTCCGAGGTACGCCTCAACTGATCAATCCGGGCGGCGGCGCGCAGGCGTCGTGGCGGCCGGGCCAGCCACAGGAGGCCACACGTGACCACCGTCGCACCGCAGCCGATCGCGACGCGGCCCTACCCCGTGCGAAAGCAGATCAAGGGTTCGGCGATCGCGCGACTGCTGCGTACCACGGACGCGAAGCAGATCGGGATCATGTATATGGTCACCGCCTTCGTGTTCTTCCTGATCGGTGGCCTGCTGGCGCTGCTGATGCGCGCCGAGCTGGCGCAGCCGGGGATGCAGTTCCTGACCCCGGAGCAGTACAACCAGCTGTTCACCATGCACGGCACGATCATGCTGCTGTTCTTCGCGACGCCGATCGTGTTCGCGTTCGCGAACTACGTGGTGCCGATCCAGATCGGCGCACCCGACGTGTCGTTCCCGCGCCTGAACTCCTTCGCGTACTGGCTGTACCTGTTCGGGGCGAGCCTGGCCACCGCGGGGTTCATCACGCCGGGCGGTGCCGCGGACTTCGGCTGGTTCGCGTACGCGCCGCTCAACGACGCGATCAACTCGCCCGGCATCGGCGCGGACATGTGGATCGCGGGCCTGGTGCTGTCGGGTCTGGGCACCATCCTCGGCGCGGTCAACATGATCACCACGATCCTGACCCTGCGCGCGCCCGGCATGACGATGTTCCGTATGTCGATCATGACGTGGAACATCCTCGTCACCAGCCTCCTGGTGATCATGGTCTTCCCGCTGCTGGCCGCCGCGCTGCTGGCCCTGCTGGCCGACCGGCGCCTCGGCGCCCACGTCTTCGACCCCGCCACCGGCGGCCCGATGCTGTGGCAGCACCTCTTCTGGTTCTTCGGCCACCCCGAGGTGTACATCGTCGCGTTGCCGTTCTTCGGCATCATCTCCGAGGTCATCCCGGTCTTCAGCCGCAAGCCGATCTTCGGTTACACCGGTCTGGTCGCCGCGACCCTGATGATCGCCGCGCTGTCGATGAGCGTGTGGGCGCACCACATGTTCGCCACCGGCCAGGTGCTGCTGCCGTTCTTCTCGTTCCTGAGCTTCCTCATCGCCGTACCCACCGGCATGAAGTTCTTCAACTGGATCGGCACCATGTGGCGCGGCCAGATCACCTTCGAGACACCGATGCTGTTCGCCCTCGGCTTCCTGGTGACCTTCCTCTTCGGCGGCCTGTCGGGCGTGCTGCTGGCCAGCCCGCCGATCGACTTCCAGGTGTCGGACTCGTACTTCGTCGTGGCGCACTTCCACTACGTGCTCTTCGGCACCATCGTGTTCGCCGTGTACTCGGGCATCTACTTCTGGTTCCCGAAGATGTTCGGGCGGATGATGGACGAGAAGCTGGGCAAGGTCCACTTCTGGCTGACCTTCATCGGCTTCAACGCCACCTTCCTGGTGCAGCACTGGCTCGGCGCCGAGGGCATGCCCCGCCGGTACGCCGACTACCTGCCCTCGGACGACTTCACCTTCCTGAACGGGTTCTCCACCGTCGGCGCGTTCATCCTGGGCGCCTCCACGCTGCCGTTCATCTACAACGTGTGGAAGTCCTACCGGACCGGTCCGATCGTGACCGTGGACGACCCGTGGGGCCACGGCAACTCGCTCGAGTGGGCCACCAGCTGCCCGCCGCCGCTGCGCAACTTCGACAGCATGCCGCGCATCCGCTCCGAGCGGCCCGCGTTCGACGCCAAGTTCCCGCACCTGGCGGTGAGCACGGGTACGAAGGCTCCGGTTATCGAGGCGCCCAGCTACTCGCACGGGCGGCAGGGCGGGGAGCACGAGGTTTAGTTTGTGGGCGCGCTTACTGAGCGCGCTGAGCTGAGGGCGGGGGGGGGGGGGGGGCGCCCCCCCCCCCCCCCCCCCCGGGGGGGGGGGGGGGGGCGCGCGGCGGGGGGGGGGGGGGGGGGGGGGGGGGGGGGGGCGGGCGCGGGGGCCCCCGGGGGGGGGGGGCGCCCGGGCACGCCGCGGTCTCACAGGCCCGAGTTGAGGGCGGTCATCAGGGTGCCGGACGCGGTGTCCCCGGACATCTCCCAGATCATGCCGCCGAGCAGGCCCTTCTGCTTGACCCAGGCCGTCTTCTGGCCGATCGACCAGGTGTCGTCGAACGACCACCACTGCCCGCCCGCGCCGGTGTAGCAGTACGTCGAGACCGACTGCGTGTCGTGGTAGACCGTGCAGCCGGGCACGCCCGAGATCAGGTTGGCGTAGCCCCGGGTGCCCGCCTCCTCGGCGAACTGCCCGGGGGCCGCGCCGGTCGCGGTCTGCCACTCGCCATTGACCCCGCCCGCGGCCACGCCCTGCCAGCCACGGCCGTAGAAGGCCATGCCGATGGTCAGCCGCCGAGGGCTCACCCCGGCGTCCAGGTACGTCTGGATCGCCTTGTTCACGCTGAACTCGAACGAGTACGGGTCCTGCGTGTCGCGGTACAGGTTGGCCTGGTGGCCGGTGCGGTTGGGCTCCCACGAGTTGTCCGAGCCGGACCCGTGGAAGTCGTAGCCCTGCACGTTGGCGAAGTCGAGCGAGTTGAACACGCCGGTCGGGCCGATGTCCCAGCCCGCGGCGACCTTGGCCGGGTCGGCCGGGGTGAACGCGGTCAGCAGGTAGCGCTTGCCGGTGGTGGCGCCCAGCGCGTCGAGCTGGCGCCGGAACTCGGCCAGCAGCAGCGTGTTGTTGGCCTTGTCGGCGGCGCTGACGTGGTTGCCCGGGTGCCCCTCGGCGCCCGGCCACTCCCAGTCGAGGTCGATGCCGTCGAAGATGCCCGCGGCGCTGCCCGGACCGCCCGCGCCGTTGTAGGTCGGCAGGTTGCCCTTGAGGTAGATGTCCAGGCAGGAGCTGACGAACTTCTGCCGCGAGGCGGCGGTGGCGGCCACGTCGGAGAAGTACTTGGAGTACGTCCACCCGCCAAGTGAGATCAGCACCTTGAGGTTCGGGTACTTCACCTTGAGCTTGCGCAGCTGGTTGAAGTTGCCACGCAGCGGCTCCCAGCCGGTGTCGGCGACTCCGTCGACCGACTGCGACGCGGCCATCGGGCGGCCGTAGTCCGCGTCGGCGTCACCGGCGCCGGTGCCCTGGTCGGGGTCCTGCGGGTTGGCGGTGGTGCCCTTGGTGACGCCCTGCAGGCAGGTCAGGTTGACCGGGTCGATGTTGGCGAAGGCGTAGTTGAGGTGGGTCAGCTTGGCGGCCGAGCCGCTGGTGTCGAGGTTACGGACGAAGTACTGCCGCCCGTAGATGCCCCACTGCACGAAGTAGCCGACCTTGGCGTAGCCGGTGCCAACCACGTCGTCGGTGGTGACGGTGACGGCGTTGCTCGTCGCCGAGACGTTGTCGTAGGTGTCGCGGGCCTTGACCGTGAACGTGTAGGAGGTCATCGGTGCCAGTCCGGTGACGACCGTGCTCAGCCCGGTGCTGCTGGCGCGCAGGGTGGTGCCGGTGTAGACGTCGTACCCAGCGATGCCGTTGGCGTCGGTGGCCGCGTTCCAGGCCAGGGTGACCGAGGTGGACGACTTGGCGGTGGAGCGCAGGTTGCCCGGCACGGTCGGCGGCGTGGTGTCGTTGGCCGGGTTGAGGGTGGTGGCGGTGACCGCGCCGCTGAGCGCGGACAGGTTGCCCCGGGTGTCCCTGGCCCGCACCGTGAAGGTGTAGGTCGTGTTGGGGGTGAGCCCGGTGACGGTCGCGGAGGTGCCGGTGGTGCTCGCCACGACCGTGGTGCCGTTGAGCACGTCGTAGCCCGCGATCGGGAAGTCGGTCGCGGTCGCGGCGGTCCAGGACAGCGTCACGGTACGGGTGGTCCGCCCGGTCACCGTCACGCCGGTCGGCGCGTTGGGCGCCCGGTCGGGCGTGCCGTCGCACTTGTTGCCGTTGATCCGGCAGTTCAGCGGGGTGGCGCCGGAGCCGTACGCGATGAACCACGGGCTGTAGGGCTCAGTGTTGGCCCCGGCGGCGACGGTGCCGTTGTAGTGCGCGTTGACCACGGTCACGTGCGAGCCGGACTGGGTGGCGGTGCCGTTGTAGAAGTTGCTCATCGTCACCCCGGCGGGCAGGTCGAACTCCAGCGTCCAGCCGGTGATCGAGGCCAGGGTGGGGTTGGCGACGACGAACTTGTCCATGAACCACGAACCGTTGTTCGTGCTGGAGAACGTGGCCGTGAGTCCGTTGGGGGCGGCGGCCGCGGCGCCGGGCAGCGCCATGGCCGCGGCCAGACAGATGGTGAGGCTTGCGGCAAGGGAGCGGATCCTGCTGCGCATATGCCCTCCTGTTATTAGGAAACTTTCCTAATATTGAGCGGGGCCAATGCGGGCGTCAACGTTCCATTCACCTAAATTAATTTAAGGCAGGCCGCCGTCCGTGCCGTAGGGCGCGGCTGCCGTACCGCACGGACGGCGGGGTCAGGTGGCGGCCCCGACCGCGCGGCGCGCGCGGGACGCGGGCGCGGTCATCGCCGCGAGCAGCCCGATTCCGGCCAGCGGCGGCAGCAGCAGCCACAGCACGGAGCCGATCCCGGCCGCCTCGGCCAGCCAGCCGATCAGCGACGGCCCCGCGACCAGCCCGGCGTAGTGGACGGTGCTGTAGCGGGCCAGCGCCAGCGCCGCCGCCGTGCCGCCGTCGGCGCTGCCATGGCCGACCGCCCCGGCGATGAGGGGGCCGACCACCGCCAGGCCGCACCCCTGGATGGCGAACCCGGCGATGGCCGACCAGACATGGGGCACGGCGGCGGACAGCACCACCCCGGCCATGGTGATCACGACGCTGGCCCGGACCAGGGTCACGGCGCCGAAGCGGTCGTGCAGCCGGTCGCCGACCATCCGGGTGACCGTCTGCGCGACGACGTACGCGGTGTAGCCGAGTGACGCCACCCCGGCCGCCGCACCCCGGCGCTCCTGTAGGAACACGCCGCACCAACTGGAGATGGCCCCGTCGCAGAACGCGGTCGCCGCACCCAGCCCACCGAGCACCAGCACGGCACGGGTCCAGCCGGTGAAGAACCCGGGCCGGGGTGCCCTCGGCCGGTCGCCGCCCGCCGCGGGGACGTCGAGCAGAAAGCGTCCGCTGACCAGCGCGATCACGCACAGTGTGGCGGCCAGGGCCAGATAGTGCGTGGTCAGCGGGATGCCCGCGCGGATGGCGGCGGTGGCGCTGAACGCCCCGGCCAGCGCCCCGACCGCCCAGGCGGCGTGCAGGCTGTTGAGCACCGGCCGCCGCGCGGCCCGCTCCACCTCGACACCCTGGGTGTTCATGGCGACGTCGAGCAGCCCGGCGACCAGGCCCCAACCGAACATGCCCACCACGGCCGCCCAGACGCCGGGCACCACCGTCATCAGCGGCAGGAACCACGGCACCACCACCGCTGTGGCCCGCACCACGGTGCGGCTGCCGAAGCGCCCGGCGAACTGCCCCGCGATCTGCATCGCGACGATGACCCCGACCATCTGGGCCAGCAGCACCGTGCCGAGCTGGGCGTAGGACAGGTCCAGCTGTTCGCGCAGCTGCGGCAGCCGGGCGAACCAGGTGCCGAGGTACAGGCCGACGACTCCGAAGATCGCGGCCGCGGCGGCGCGGGGGCGGCGAACTTCGACGACGGGTGGCGCCGGTGTGGTGGCGGTCGCGGTCACGGCGGTCCCTTACGCGGCGGCTGGGGCGAGCAGCTCGCCGTACCCGTTGGCGCCGCTCCAGGTGCCCACGGTGAGGTGGCCGTTGTACGGCTGCCCCGCGGCGTTGCGCATGGAGGGGCGCAGGTGCGCCATGTGGATCAGCACGTCGTCGTACTGCACCACGGTGCCCGCGGCGGTGGCCCGGACGATGATGTCCTCGTCCTCCCCGCCCCACCCCTGGTAGCGCTCGTCGAAGCCGCCGATGCGGTGGAACAGCTCAGGGCGGATCCACATGCAGGCGCCCGGCACGTCGCGCAGCAGCAGGCCGCGCGCCTGCGCCAGCGGCGGCGCGGCGGTCGCGGCGAAGCAGCGCTGCGCGATGAGCCGGTCACTGGAGGCGGTGTCGAGCGACAGGAACTCGGTGTGCGGCAGGTGGGCGTCGTGCAGCGGGTCGTCGAACCGGGCCAGGTTGCGTTCCAGGAACCACCGGTCGGCCAGGATGTCGGCGTCGAGCAGGCACAGGGTGGTGAAGTCGCCGGGGGTCTGCCGGACTCCGACGTTGATCGCCCACGACTTGTTGAACGAGCCGGGGCCGGGGATGTGAAAGTAGTGGTCGACCAGCGGCTCGATCAGGTGTTGCCAGCGGGGCTCGGTGTCGAACTCGACCACGGCCACCCGGTAGCGGCTCGCGGGCAGCGACTGGTCGCGCAGGCCGAGCAGGCAGGCGAGCAGGTTGCGCAGCCGCCCGGAACCGCCCCGGTCCATGATCGGGATGACGACCAGCACGTCGGCGTCGTCGCGGGGCTGCGGCGGGGGCATGGTTTCGCTGGCCCAGGCCCACAGGCGATCGGTGGCGACCGGTTCGGCACCGGCCCGGTGGTCGGGGCCGCGCAGGTAGTTGATGAACACGTTGGCGTCGGCGTCACGCAGCGCGGCCGCGGCACCCGTGAACAGCTCCGGTCGCTCCCCGAGCAGCAGCGTGAGCAGCGCCTCCAAGCGGCGCTCGGCCGCGGCGTCGGTGGGGTCGGCGACCAGCCGCCGCAGCGCCGCCTCGGTGGTGGGGTCGGCGGCGGCGATGACGTCCAGTTCCGCCATTACGGCGGCGTAGAAGGTCTCGCTGTGCAGCCAGTAGTCGGCGGCGACGTCGCGCACGGCCGGGTCGTGGGCCAGCACGACGTACCGGGTGAGGCGCTTGGCCAGATCGTCGCCCTCCGGGTCCGCCGCGCGGTACACCGAGGCCTCGGCGTAGCTGGGCTCGGGCACCCGCGTCGCCCGGATCTTCATCGGGTTGGTGGTGCGCAGGACGCACATCGGGGTGCAGTCGCACGGGCGGGGTTGCACGGCCTCTCCTCCGTAAAAGTCCGGGCGACTGGTGTCGCCTGCGGAACGTCTCATGTAGACGGTGCGCTGCACAACTTTTGACGTGCGATGATGCCCCAAGATCGGGTCAGCGCGGGGCGGTGTGGCGCAGCAGTGCCGGGATCACGACCGGCCAGTCGACCCGGTCCAGGTCGTGCCCGGCCTCGGGCATGACCAGCACCTCGACCTGCGGCAGCGCGCGGGCCAGCGCCCACGCGTGCGCGACCGGCAGCACCGGGTCGGCCCCGCCGTGCACGACCAGCACCGGCACGGCGACCTCACCGAGCCGCTTGCGCCACGGCGAGCCGTAGTCGAGCTCGCTGTGGCGGTGCATCGCGGTGGCGAGATCGGCGCTGTGTGCGACGATCCGCTCGGCCATCCGCCGCGCGGCGTCCTCGTCGAGCGGCCGCACCACCCCGGCCCGGATCGTGGCCAGCTCCACCAGGTAGATCGCGGCCGAGGCCGGGTCGTCCCAGTCGGGCAGGTCGACGTCGTCGAGCTCGGCGCGCACCCGCAGCGAGGGCGGCGGCAGGTCGCTGTCGTCGGCGCCGGGCGCCGCCGGGCTGGAGGCGATCAGCGTGAGCGTGGCCACCCGGTCGGGGTGGTCGAGCGCGAGCAGCTGCGCGACCATGCCGCCCATCGACGCGCCGACCACGTGGGCGCGCTTGAGGTCGAGCGCGTCGAGCAGCCCGACGGCGTCGTCGACCAGATCAGCCAGCGAGGAGGAGTCGAGGCGGACGCTGGAGCGGCCGGTGTCGCGCTGGTCGAACCGGACCACATGGTGCCCGGCGTCGGCCAGCTCCTGGCAGAACTCGTCCTCCCACACGGTCATCGGCGCGGCCGAGCCCGCGATGAGCAGCAGCGCCGGGTCGGTCGGCGCGCCGAACGTCTGCACGCACAGGATGCCGCCGTTGACTCGGATCCATCTATGCGGCATCGCCGCCTCCTGGGGTCGCCTGGACGGGATGGCGCACCGGGAGGCCCCCGGTGCGCGGCTGCGGCCGGACGGCCGCGAGCCGGCCGAACACGGCCGCGTACGCGGCCCGCTCGGCTTCGGGACTGTGGCCGCGGCGCACCGTGCGGGCCGCCTCGCGGCCCAGCCGCGCGCCCAGCGCCGGATCGTCGAGCAGCCGCTGGACCTGGTGCCGGAAGTGCCGCGGATCGGCGAAGACCAGCCCGTTGTGGCCGTCGCGCACCAGGCAGGTGTTGCCGGGGATGTCGCGTACGAGCAGTCGGCAGCCCAACGCCATCGCCTCCAGCACGGCGTTGGGGCTGCACTCGCTGAGGGAGGTGTTGAGCACCGCCGTGGACTGGCGCATCGCCGCGAGCAGGTGGTCGCGGCGCAGCGGACCGATGAAGTCGACGCCGGGGCTGCGCGCACACCGCCGCCGTACGATGTCCTCGAAGTCCTCGTCATAGGACACTCCGGAGATCACCAGGCGGATGCGCGGGTCCTCCTGGTGCCACTGGCTGACCTCGCGGGTCAGCAGCAGCGGGTCCTTGACCGGGCGCAGTCCCGAGGGAAGCAGCAGCACGCGGGCGTCGCGCGGCAGGTCGAGGGCGTGGCGCAGCGAGTAGAACCGGGCGGGACGGACCTGCACGGCCTGCGGGATGTGGTGCAGCCGGTCCTTGGTGCGCGGCCACAGGGTCAGGCACCGGTCGACGAAGTCGTGGTTGAACGCGACCAGGGCGGCCGCGCGGTCCACCGCCTCGGTCATCACCGCCATGGCCTGCGGGTCCTCGGTGAACTCGTTGAGGTCGGTGCCGCCGAAGACGATGACGTACGGCAGGTCGGAGTCGGCGAACGTCTGGCCGCAGAGGTACGCGTGCGTCCCGAGCATGGCGTCGATGCCGTTGCGGCGGGCCAGGTGTGCCAGTTGCCGCGGATCGCCGGGGTCGGGCGTCAGGAGCACGGAGTGGCCGCTACCGGTCAGGTGCGCGGCGATGCGTCGGATCGTGGTGTCGCTGCCACTGCCTGGTGGGCTGTGGAGCACGGCGAGAAGCCTCATCGTTCACCAATCAGCACAGTTTCCGAGGCTCTTACCAGCCCGGATCGTGGCTGATCGTATGAGCCGAAACCACCACCTGCCTTCTCTTGAAATGCGAAGTACTCATGACGAAGTTGTTAACCGCAGCAAGCCCGCGCGCCGCATCACCCTCGGCACCGGAATGCGGTTTCGGAGAAACCGCGCGAATACTCGTCCGGATTGCCGCAGTCTTCCGGAAGACTGCGGCAATCCGGACGGGGCTCGGTGGGCTAGGCCCGCTGGCCCACGAGTTCGGGCTCGGCGGACGGGGCCTGCGCCGACTCGTGCCGCGCCTCGTCCAGCCGGACCAGCACGACGCCGACCAGGATCAGGACGCCGCCGAGCAGCTGCAGCCGGGTGGGCAGCTCGTCCAGCACCAGCCAGGCGATGAGAACGGCGAACAGCACCTCGGTCAGCCCGACGAACGAGGACATCCGGGCGCCGAGGATCCGCGCCGCCCCGATGCCGCACAGGTACGACACCACCGCGGCGACCAGCGACAGACCCAGTAGCGGCACCAGCCAGCTCACGCGGTGGCCCGCGAACTCGACGTCTCCGAAGGTGGCGTGCAGCGGCAGCAGGCCCGCCGCGCCGAGCGCCACCAGCATCACCGCGCCGAGGGCCATGCCACCGCTGGCCATGGCGACCGAGGGCAGTTGGCTGTCGACCCGGGCCGACAGCACGAAGTAGACCGCCAGACCGACTGCGGCGACCAGGCCCCACACCAGACCGACCAGCTCGAACCGGCCGCCGGTCAGATCGAGTATCAGCAGCAGCCCGATCACGGCGGCCACCGCTCCGGCGATGGTCAGCCGCCCCGGCCGCTGGCCGTGCGCGGCCCACATCCAGAACACGACCAGGATGATGCCCAGGTACTCCAGCAGCAGCGCCACGCCGACGGGCAGGTAGCGCACCGCGTTGAAGAAGCCGACCTGGGCGCCGCCGACGGCGAGCAGGCCGTACAGCGCGACGGGGCCGGCGCTGCGGCCGAGCACGTGCCAGCGCCCGCGCAGCGCGATGATCGTCGGCACGACCAGCACCAGGGCGGCGACGCCGATGCGGGCGGCCACGGCGGCGGTGGCGGACCAGCCCGCGTCCATCAGCGAGTGGGCGAAGGAGCCCGAGGTCGCGAAGGTGGCCGCCGAGATCACGGCCAGGCCGAGGCCGAGGCCGGTCGGACGTTGGGTATGCATGGTGAGACACCTCGATCCAGCCGCGCGTAATAACCAAAAGACGGCTATGCTGATGACAGTACGCCCGGTACATGATAGGAGTCAAGATGCTCTTTGCTCATGACACCGAGGAGGCGCTGATCGCGGCGGCGGCCCTGGTCAACACCGCCGCCGACCCTGAAGGGCTGCCCGACCTCGCCGCGCTGGACGCATTCCTGGCCGCCCACGGCTTCACCGGGTCGCGCACGCACACTGCCGCCGAGCTGCAGTCCGTGCGGCAGCTGCGTCCCCGGCTGCGCCGCGTCTGGGAGACCGACGAGGACGAGGCCGTGGACATCGTCAACGGCCTGCTCCGCGAGCACGAAGCACTCCCCCGGCTGGTCCGGCACGACAACTGGCCGTATCACCTGCACGCGACCCCGGCCAACGCGCCGCTGGCCGCCCGGCTGGCCGTCGAGGCCGCCATGGCCTTCGTCGACGTCATCCGCGGCGGCGAGAGGGGGCGGCTGCGCATCTGCGAGTTCCCCGGCTGCGGCAACGTGGTCGTGGACCTGTCGAAGAACCGGTCCAAGCGCTTCTGCGACGCCGGATGCGGCAACCGCGCCGCCGTCAGCGCGTACCGGGCCCGCAAGGCCGCGTCCCGGACGTGATCTTCTTCGCAGGGCGTCGGTCCCGGCCCGCAGCGGATCTATGCTGCGCCAGGTCGGGCCGCCGGGACCCGGCGGACGGAGAGGCGGGAAGCAGCGCATGGGCGTGACCCTCAACCTGGCCGAGGCGCTGACCGTCCTGGTCGCGGGCTTCGCCGCCGGGGCGATCAACGCGGTGGTCGGCTCCGGCACGCTGGTCACCTTCCCGGTGCTGCTCGCACTCGGCTACCCGCCCGTGGTCGCCAACGTCTCCAACACGGTCGGCCTGGTGCCCGGCTCGCTGTCCGGCGCGTACGCCTACCGCCACGGCCTGGCCGGGCACCGCCCGCTGCTGCTGCGCCTGGGCACCGCCAGCGTGCTCGGCGCGCTCACCGGCGGCATCCTGCTGCTCAAGCTGCCGCCCGGCGCGTTCAAGGCCATCGTGCCGGTGCTGATCGCGCTGGCCCTGGTGCTGGTCGTGGCCCAGCCGTGGCTGGCCCGGCGGCTGGCCACCCACCAGCACGACGACCGGCCCCAGGCGGGGCCGCTGCTGCTGCTCGGCATCTTCGGCGCGGGCGTGTACGGCGGCTACTTCGGCGCCGCCCAGGGGGTACTGCTGCTCGGCCTGCTCGGGGTGCTGCTCTCCACCGACCTGCAATGGGTCAACGGGATCAAGAACCTGCTCGCCGCCCTGGTCAACGGGGTCGCCGCGGCGCTGTTCATCGCGCTGGGCATGGTCGCCTGGGCGCCCGCGCTCCTGCTCGCCCTCGGCTCGGTCGTCGGCGGCCTGGTGGGCGGCCGCTGGGGTCGCCGCCTGCCCCCCGTCGCACTGCGCGCGACCATCGTCGTGATCGGCCTGGCCGCCCTGGTCAAACTACTGGCCTACTAGCGGACCCGGTCCCGCCGGTGTCCGACCGGCGGGACCTCGGCGTGGTTCACGCCATCGTCTTGAGGTAGTTCTCCAGCGCACGGTAGGAGTCGCGGGCGCCGTGCTCCATGCCGGAGGCCACCATGCCGTCGCGGTCCTCCCGGTTGGCGAAGGTCGAGGTGCCGGTCAGCACGGTCAGGCCGTCGCGGAACGCGAACTCCAGCCGCTCCACCGAGATGTGTCCCGGCAGGCCCTCCCACTCGAACGTCTGCACGATGAGCTCCATCGGCACGATCTCCCGCACCTCGCCGCGGAACGCCCACTCCTGCCCGTCCGGGCCGTGCTCGACGAAGCGCCACTTGCCGCCGGGCCGGAAGTCGAGCTCCGCGTCGCACTCGTGGCCGCGCGCCCACCAGTGCTTGAGGTGCTCGGCCTTGGTGTGCGCCTCCCACACCAGCTCCAGCGGCGCGTCGAAGGAGCGCGTCAGCACGATCTCCAGGTCACCCTGCACCTTGACGTCCAGGTCCATCTCAGTCCTCCTGTGTCGGCGAACCCTTGCCCAGGGTCCGCAGGTAGTCGTCCAAACGGTCGTAACGCGCTTCCCAGAAGCGGCGGTACTGGTCGGCCCAGTCCACGACCGCGCGCAGCGGAGCTGCTTCCAGGCGGCAGGGGCGCCACTGGGCGTCCTTGCCGCGGGTGATCAGCCCGGCCTGCTCCAGCACCTTGAGGTGCTTGGAGACCGCCTGCAGGCTGATCGGGAACGGCTCGGCGAGCTGGTTGACAGTCGCCTCCCCCTCGGCCAGCCGGGCCAGGATGGCCCGTCGGGTGGGGTCGGCCAGCGCCGCGAAGATCACGCTGAGCTGGTCCAAGCCCGTCCTCCTTATTCAACCATTCGGTTGTTTAACCAACAAGTTGAGTATGCACCTCACGGTCCTCCCCCGCAACCGGGACAGCGAAACGATCACCGATCCGGCAAGCTCTGCGACATGGCCGCGCGGTATGTCGACCTCAACGGCGTGCACACCTGGTACGACCAGCGCGGCGCCGGTGAGCCGGTGGTCCTGCTGCACGGCGCGCTGATCGACTCGCGCTGCTTCGATGGCAACCTCGCCACCCTGGCCGACCGGTTCGCCCTGTACCTGCCCGAGCGACGCGGCCACGGGCATACCGCCGACCCCGGCGGTCCGATCAGCGCGCATCTGATGGCCGAGGACACCGTGGCGTTCCTCGACGCGGTCACCGGGCCGGTCCGCCTGGTCGGCTACAGCGCGGGTGCGGTGGTGGCGCTGCTGGTGGCGCTCGCCCGGCCCGACCTGGTCGAGCGACTGGTGCTGATCAGCGGCGCGTACCACCGCGACGGCTGGTTGCTGCCCCCGGCCCGGCCCGCCGACATCCCGCGGGTCATCTACGACGCCCACGGCGAGGTCTCCCCCGATGGCGCCGAACACCTGGCCGTCGTCGTCGACAAGATCGCCGCCACCGCCGACGAACTGGCCCTGACCGAGGCCGAACTCAAGGCCGTGCGCTGCCGCGCGCTCGTCCTGGTCGGCGACGACGACGCGGTATCGCCCCAGCACACGCTCTCGCTCTATCACGCCTTGCCGCAGGCGCAGCTGGCTGTGCTCCCGAACGCCTCGCACACGCTGCTGCTGGAGCAGCCCGACCTGTGCACGCGCCTGGTCGCCGACTTCCTCACCGGCGAGCCCGCCCCGACGCTGATGCCGGTCCGCCGCGGCTGAACCTCGCGGCTGTCGTCATCCGACGAGAGCCGACCGGTTCCGCCCGCGCCGACCGACCTTTGCGAAGATCACCGCATGGGACTCATGCTGCGTACCGCCGATCACGCCGATGTCGCCGCGGTGCTGACGTTCTGGCTGCTCGCCGCCGAGGGCACCGACCGCCACGACGCCGCCCCGGCCGTGACCCGCCTGATCGACCGTGATCCGGACGCGCTGCTGCTGGCCGTCGACGGCGACGAGATCGTCGGCTCGCTGATCGCGGGCTGGGACGGGTGGCGCTGCCACCTGTACCGCTTCGCGGTGCACCCCGAGCGCCGCCGTCAGGGCATCGGCAAGGCCCTGCTCGACGCGGCCGAGCGCCGTTTCGTGACGCTGGGCGGCGTCCGCGCCGACGCGATGGTGCTCGACGCCAACGAGCTCGCCCTGCCCGCCTGGAGCGCGGCGGGCTACCGGTTGGAGCCGCAGTTCTCCCGCTGGACCAAGCCGCTGGTCTGACCCCGGACGCCGACGACTACGGGCGCGCCGCTCTACCACTTCGGGAGGCGACCGACTGTCGGTCCACAAGCGATACCGGCTCAGCGCACCGGTTGACCGATGCCGATGAGGTTGCCCTCGCTGTCACGCAGCCACGCCGCGCGCTCGCCCCGGCCGACGTGCGGATAGTTGCCCTCGACCGCGGCGATGCCGTCGACGGTACGCAGGCCGGGCAGGTCGACCCGCTCGAACTCCACGCCGCGGGCGCGCAGCTCCGCCACCACCGCCTCGATGTCGTCGACCTCGAACGCGATCTGGGTGTGCGTGCCCGACGGCACGCCCGCGGACTGGAACAGCGCGAAGCGGCCCGCCGCGCACTCGTAGAGCAGGCCGCCCGGCCGCTGGGCGACCGGCTCCAGGCCGAGCTTGTCGGCGTAGAAGGCGCGGGCGCGCGCCAGGTCTTGGCAGGGCAGCCGGGTGGAGACACGGGCAGTGTCGAGCATATTGCGATTCTTACATTTCCACGCCGCCACCACCTGCGATGACTCCGAGAATTCACTCGAGCGCACGCGGCTCGCATTGACCGAGGTCACCGTCCTGGATGGACGGCGGCGCCCGCCGATCGGCTCGCACGGCGGCGTTACACCTCTTCTGCCACCCGTCGCCACCGCATAGCATCTCGTGCCATGAGGCCCCCCACTCTCACCCCCGCGCGACTCGGAGCGATCCTCGTTGTCGCCGTTGCCGTCGTCACCGCCGTCATCCCGGTGTCGGCGTCGGCCGCTCCCCCGCTGACCGTCGCCGCCGCCCTGGCCGCGCAGGACGGTCGCGTCGCGACGGTCGCCGGATACGTCGTCGGGCAGCCGACGGCCACCAACACGGTGATCAGGTCGAACTTCACCGGCGACACCGCCATCGCGATCGCCGACACGGCCGCCGAGACCGGCACCGCGAATATGCTGTACGTCCAGGTCACCACGGCATGGCGCGGCTCGTTCGGGCTGCAGACCAACCCGGGCCTGATGGGCCGCTCGGTGACCGTGACCGGGACGCTGACGCCGTACTTCACGCCACACGGGGGGCTCAAGGGCCCGAGCGCGATGAGCCTCACCGGCACCGCGCCCTCCCCCACCGCGACGCCCGGACCGACGCCCTCGACGGGGCCGTACGACACCACCTACTACCGCACCGCGATCGGCAAGTCCGGGACCGCGCTGCGCACCGCGCTGCACGCCATCATCAAGGTGCAGACCAAGCTGACGTACGCCCAGGTGTGGGACGGGCTGCGCGCCACCGACCAGGACCCGAACAACGCCAACAACGTCATCCTGATCTACAGCGGCCGCTCGCAGAGCAAGACCGCCAACGGCGACGGCGTGGACGACTGGAACCGCGAGCACGTCTGGGCCAAGTCGCACGGCGACTTCGGCACCGCCACCGGCCCCGGCACCGACCTGCACCACCTGCGCCCCGAGGACGCCTCCGTCAACGCCGACCGCGGCAACAAGGACTTCGACCTGGGCGGGTCGGCGGCCAACCAGGCGCCGGGCAACTACACCGACGCCGACTCGTGGGAGCCGCGCAACGCGGTAAAGGGCGACGTGGCGCGCATGCTGATGTACATGGCCATCCGGTACGAGGGCGACGACGGCTTCGCCAACCTGGAGCTGAACAACACCGTCGGCAACGGGTCGGCGCCCTACTTCGGCAAGCTGTCGCTGCTGCTGCAGTGGAACCTGCAGGACCCGCCGGACGCCTTCGAGAAGCGCCGCAACCAGGTCATCTACGACAGCTGGCAGGGCAACCGCAACCCGTTCATCGACCACCCCGAGTGGGCCACGGCGATCTGGGGCAGCTGAGGTGAGCCGGGTCGCGGTCACCGGCCACCGGGACCTGACCCCCGAGGTGGCGCGGTACGTCGCGGAGACGCTGCGTGCCGCGCTGCCGACGTACTCGCCGGTGGTGGGGTTGACCTGCCTGGCCGACGGCGCGGACCAGCTGTTCGCGCGGGTGGTGCACGAGCTCGGCGGGGTCGTCGAGGCGGTCGTCCCGGCCGCGGACTACCGCGAGCACGTGCCGCCACCCGCGCTGGCCGCCTATGACGAGCTGCTGGCCGGTGCCGTCGTGGTGCACCGGCTGGCCGCCACCGCCTCCGACGACGAGGCCTACCGGCTGGCCAGCGAGTTCATGGTGCGCGGTGCCGACCTGCTCGTCGCGGTCTGGGACGGGCAGGCCGCGCGCGGCCATGGCGGCACGGCCGACGTGGTGGCGTACGCCCGGGAAGTGGGCGTGCCGGTGACCGTCGTCTGGCCGCCCGGCGTGCGACGCGCCTGAGCTGCCCTGTCGCGCCTGCGACCGCACCGCGTCCGGCGCGATCTCCGTTGAGTCAGTGGCACGGCGCCGGTTCGGGACGAAGGTCCCGGGCCGGCAGCACCTTCGCCTCCGGTGCCGGAGGCGGACGGTGGCGTGCACTGGAGGCGACTCAAGGGAGACCCGATGACGACGTCCGACGACGCGCACCACCGCGCCCCCGCCGCCGCGTACGCCGCGGCGGCCGAGGCGGCCGGACGCGCCCCGTCCATCCACAACACCCAGCCGTGGCACTGGCAGGTGCACCCCGATCGCCTGGACCTGTTCGCCGACACGTCCCGCAGCCTGCCCGGCACCGACCCCGACCAGCGGATGCTGCTGGTCAGCTGCGGTGCCGCGCTGCACCACGCGCAGGTTGCGCTGCACGCCCAGGGGTACCAGGTCGCCGTACGCCCGCTGCCCGACCCGGACCGTCCCGAGCACCTGGCGACGTTGACGGTCGACGGCGACACCCCGGTCACCGCCGACGCGGTCCGCCTGGCGCAGGCGATCCAGCTGCGCCACACCGACCGGCGGCCCAACGTCGACATCCCGGTCACCGGCGAGCAGCTCGAGGAGCTGCGCCGCGTCGCGGGCGCGGTCGGCGTCGACCTGCACCGGCTGACCGCCGACCAGGCCACCGAGCTGGCCGTGGCCGTGTCCCACGCCGAGGACGCCGCCGCCACCGAGCCGTCGTGGCAGGCCGAGACGGCCCAATGGACCGGCCCTGACCGACCCGCGGGCACCGGCCTGCCGCCCGAGGTCATCCCGGACAAGCGACCCGAGACCGACGTCGGCGAGCGCGACTTCGGCACCCAGGGCACCCTGGAGGTCGGCGGCGGCCACGACAGGGCCTCGACATACGTGGTGCTGTTCGGTGCCGAGGACGACCGGGCCGCCTGGCTGCGCGCGGGTCAGGCCCTGTCGGCGGTATGGCTGCACGCCACGCTGCTGGGGTTGGCGGTGCTGCCGTACAGCCAGGTCATCGAGATCGACGCGACGCGGGCGATGATGCGCCGGATCCTGTCCCACCTCGGCCACGCGTACGTGGTGCTGCGCCTGGGCGTCGCCGACCCGGACCACCCACTGCCCGGCCACACCCCGCGGTTGTCCTTCGACGAGACCACCACCGTCGACCCCGCGAGTTGATAGGCAAGCAATTACTTGCCTATAGTGGCTGACGTGGGTGACGTCTTCAAGGCACTGGCCGACCCGACGCGCAGGAGGATCCTCGACGAGCTCACCGAGCGCGACGGCCAGACCCTGTTCGAGCTGTGCGCCCGCCTGACCATGAAGCACCAGCTCACCTCGTCACGGCAGGCGATCTCGCAGCACCTCGACCTGCTGGAGGCCGCCGGGCTGGTGGAGGTCCGTCGCCAGGGCCGCTACAAGTTCCACCACCTGAACACGCAACCGCTCGAGCAGATCCTCACCCGCTGGATCCGCCCCACCGCGCAGGAGAACCCGTGAAGATCCACCTCACCAGCATCCTGGTCGACGACCAGGCCAAGGCGCTGGCCTTCTACACCGACGTGCTCGGCTTCGTGAAGAAGAACGACATCCCGATGGGCGAGCACAGTTGGCTCACCGTGGTGTCGCCCGACGACACCGACGGTGTCGAACTGGTGCTGGAGCCCGACGCCCACCCGGCGGCCAAGCCGTTCAAGGCGGCGCTGGTCGACGACGGCATCCCGTTCACCTCGTTCGCCGTCGAGAACGTGCACACCGAGTACGAGCGACTGACCAAGCTCGGCGTCGTGTTCACCCAGCCGCCCACCGAGATGGGCCCGGTCACCACCGCCGTCTTCGACGACACCTGCGGCAATCTGATCCAGATCGCACACATGTAGGCGACCGACCCCGGTCCCGGCACCCGCCACCGCGACCGGGGTACGGTGGCCCGATGATGATCACCAGGATCGCGTCGCTCGACGACGCCGAAGAGCTGGCCGAGCTGGCACACGCCAGTCGGGACTTCCTCGCCCCGTGGGAGCCGATCCGCGACGAGAGCTTCTACACCGCCGCCGCGCAGCGGTCCTTCCTGGAGCACAACCTCGACGCGTACGCCCGGGGCGCCATGGTGCCGCTGATCATCACCGACGGGGACCGGATCGCCGGGCGGATCAACATCAACGACATCGTCCGGGGCGCGGCCCAGTTCGCCCACATCGGGTACTTCCTCGGGCAGCAGTACACCGGCAGGGGTCTGGCCAGCCGGGCGCTGGGCGAGGCGATCGCGCACGCCTTCACCGTGCTCGACCTGCACCGCCTCCAGGCCGGGACGCTGCTGCACAACACCCCGTCGCAGCGGGTGCTGGCCCGCCACGGGTTCGAGCCGTTCGGCGTCGCGCCCCGGTACCTGCGGATCGCCGGGCGGTGGCAGGACCACGTCCTGTTCCACCTGTTCAACCCCGCCCAGTCGGACTGACCCGCCGCCGGCGACGGCCGGGCACCGATTCCATACGTGGGGGTACACGCCACAGGTTGTGCGCACAACCTGTGGCGTGTGCGGTCACAGGGTCACTGACCAGCCGCTGACGTTGCCGAAGTTCCACGACCTGGTGTCGGTGACCCGCAGCTTCCAGGTCCCCGCCGCCGGTGCCGACACCCCCGTGGCCGTGTAGGTGCCGCCGCTGTAGTTGGTGCAGGCGCCGGTCGAGGCGGACTTGAGCAGGTAGACCGTGCCGTTCGGGGCGACCAGTTCCAGGCGCAGGTCCTGGCCGCAGAAGTGCGACGCGGTCACCGTCACCGCCACCGACGAGGCGGCCGAGCCGCTCGCGGTCGAGGTCACCGGGCTGTCCACGGTGCCCGGATCGGGGATGAACACCGTCGTCGTGCTGCTGAACGTCCGGGTGCCGCCGCCCCCGGTCTGGGTCGTCGCGGTGACGGCGCCGCTCGCCGCCGACGTGTTGCCCGCCGCGTCGCGCGCCCGCACCGTGAACGTGTACGCCGTCCCCGAGGCCAGCCCGGTCACCGTCGCGGTCGTCCCGCTCACCGACGTGGCCAGCGTTCCGCCCTGGTACACGTCGTACCCGGTGACGCCGACGTTGTCGGTCGCGGCGTCCCAGGCCAGCGACACGCTGGAGCTGGTGGTGCCGGTGGCGCGCAGGTTGCCCGGCACCGTGGGCGCGGTCGTGTCACCGCCGCCGCCACCGCCGGTGACCAGGGTCAGGTTCCACTTGGCCAGTGCCTCGTTGACCGGCTGGAACCACGCCTCCTGCTGCCCGCAGCTGTCGGAGTAGCCGCCCTCGTGCAGGCCGACCGCCTTGGCGTCGGACACGGTCACCCAGGCGCCGCCGGAGTCCCCCGACTGACCGCAGGTGCTGGCGTAGGTCAACCCGCCGACGCTGAACGAGCCGTAGTTGACGGTCTGGTTGACCTTGGTGACCGAGCCGCACTTCCACTTGCTGGTCGTGCCCGAGTGGCACACCGCCGTCCCGACCACGGCGTCCTTGGACCCGGTGATCGTGACGTCGGCGGCGACGCCGTTCGCGGTGACGACCGGCGACAGCGTCCAGCCCGCCTGGTCGACGTCGATCAGCCCGAAGTCGCCCTCCATCGCGTTGACGGTGTGGTTTCCGCCGACGTTGGAGGTGCCGATCCGGGTCCCGTCCTTGCCGTACGCGGCCTGGTTGACGTCGTTGGTGCAGTGCCCGGCGCTCAGGAAGTGACGACTGCCGCCGCTGCCGGTGACCGCGAAGCCGATGGTGCACGGGCCCTCGGTGCCGGGCACCCACTTGTCACCACCGCGCACGTCCCCGCCGTGCTGCACCGGCGCCTGCGACACCTGCCGCACCCGCACCATCTCGCCGAGCGCCCGGACGCGGTCGACCGCACGACCTGCCGCCGCGTCGAGGCGGCTGCCGTCGACGGTCACCACGACGCGATCGGCCGCGGCGTCGACGCCCCAGCCGGTCACGGCGGCGGGCACACCCAGCGCGGCGATCCGGTCGGCGACCCGGGCCAGGCGGGCGGTGCCGAACCGCACCACCAACGCGGTCGCCCCCGCGGCGCGTACCCGGTCGGCGGTGGCGGCGTCGGTGACCGCGACCGTGAGCGAACCGGCGGTCGGGTCGAACCAGGCCTGACCCGGCCGCAGCGCCAGTGGGCCGCGCAGCCGGTCCAGGGCCTGCTCGGCGCGCTGCTCGGCGGCGACCCGGGCCAGCGCGCCGGCCCGGGTCAGGCCGAAGTCGCGCTGCATGGCGGCCAGCAGCGGCGGATCGGCCGCGCCACCGGACGGGCTCGCCGCGGCGGGGGGCGCCGCGGCCAGGGCGCACATCAACGCGACGGCGGCGATCGCCGCTCGGCGCGGGACACGAGCGTCCACTGTCCACACTCCTTCTGAGGGATTCCAGGAATGCGGGTCAGCCTAGGAACTGACTCATGTCGGTCGATAGAGGGAAAACCCTTGCGTTGCGGCCCGTATGCAGCGACGACCCGCCCGTGCGAGCGGCCGCTACGGTGAAGGGCCGCCCGGCCGACAGCGAGGAGGACAGTCCGATGCCCGTTCGGCGTCTGGGCGTGGCCGCCCTCGTGCTCGCCCTGGCCACCGGATGCACCGCGCCACCACCGGACCCGACCAGCCCGAACCTGCCCGCCCAGGCGCCCCGTCCGGCCGCCGAGACGACCCGACCGGCCGTCGCGGTAGGCAGCCCGGTCGACGGCCGGTGGGGCCGCGCGGGCGAGCCAGGCTCAACCCCCGTGGGCGGGCACCATCGGCTGGGCAAGGCACAGCCGATGAATCAGTGGGCCGCGGACCTGCGCGTGGACGCCGGTACGCCGGTCGTCTTCCGCGTCACCGCCGACTCCGGCCGCGTCACCGCCGAGATCACCCAGATCGTGGACGGCGACGCCTGCCGGGCCGGGGGCGGCGGCGACTTCGTCACCGTCGGGCTCTACTACGAGAAGACCCTGCTGGGCCGAGTCACCTACGCCCACCTGCGGCGCGACCGGAAACTACGGATCGGCGCCGTGGTCGCCCCCGGTGCGGTCCTGGGCACGGTTGCCGACCTGGGCGGCGCCGACACGGGTGGGCCGAACTGCTGGACGGGGCCGCACGTACATCTCGAACTGCGGTCCGAGACGCATGCTGCCTGCTGGCGTGACCGCACACCCGGTGCCAGGCTGCGCGAGGGCGACACCGTCGGCTACGTCAGTGGCTCGCTCGGGTCAACTGCTGCCCGCTGCCGCCAGTAGCAGCGTGAGCGCCGCCGGGCACCGCCCATATGACATTGACGCGCCGGTTGCGGCGGCATAGAAACATGTGGCTATGACTGTCGACGACGACCGCCGATACGGCGAGATCCCCAAGCCGCCGAGCCGCGCCCGCCGCATCGGCTGCGTCGTCGTCGCGCTGCTGCTGTCGGTGTGCCTCTGCGGCGGGCTGGCGACGGCGCTGCTCAACGCGCGCGACGACGGCAGCCGGGAGGTCGGGCCGGTGGCGCTCAGCGCGGGCGGCATCGTGGCCGTCGCGCTGCTGACCTGGGGGTCGTACGCGCTGGCCCGCACCTATTGGCAGGACTGGCGGCTGCGGATCAGCGGCGAGGTCGTCCTGGCCGTGATCGAGGAGACCTATCCCGAGTACGACAGCGAAGCCGGTTACTCCTGGCGGGCCCGGGTGTCCGGACGCACCAACTCGGGACACGCCTTCAACCGGAAGGTGTACCTCGGCTTCCAGGAGCCGCAGGTGGGCAGCCGCGTCGAGGTCCGCTATCACCCGGCCAACCAGCGCATCACCGCGGTCGACCGCGGTTTCGGCGCGATCGTGACCGCTTTCATCGGCCACGTCCTGGTCCTGGGCCTGCTCGTCCTGATGCTCTACTGCCTGGGCGCGGTTGGCTACGGCCTGTATCGCCTGTGGACCTGACGTCATGGCTCAGTCTCAGGTCAGCGCACGACCGCAGTGACCATACCCGAAACACCGAACGGGACCTGGGCAAGGACGCGGGCGTCCGGAGCCATCACGCAGGTGGGGCCCCACCCGACACGCGACTCGTCACGTTCGCCACAGACGTCGGCGGAGACCAGCCACATGTGTGTCTCGCGGACGCGGTCGGCGCGGATCTCGTTGTGCCGGTGCTTCCACTCCAGTGCGGCGGGCCGCCGCATCATGTTCTGCGCCGGTACGAGTAGCAGCCGCGCCCCCTGCCCCGCCACCGCGGCCGCCGCCTCCGGAAACCGGGTGTCGTAGCAGATGTTGATCCCGAACCGGACCCCATTGCACACGAACGTCGGATACTCCTGCCCGGCGGTGAAGTACGTCTCGCCCTCGGTCAGGTGCGTCTTGCGGTACACCCCCGCCAACCGCCCGCCCGTCACCACGGCCTGCGACACGTAGAGGTCGGTGTCGTCGGCCTCGATCAGCCCGAACACCAGCGTCTGCCGAATGGGGCGCAGCCGCCGCAGCACCGCCGCGAACGCCTCCGAGTCCAGGCTCATCGCGCACCGGTTGAGGTGGTCCGGCTCGACCAGGTAGCCCTGCAGGAAGCCTTCCGGAAACAGCAAGAGGTCGAGGTCGCGGGCCTGCTCGGCGGCGGCGAAGCCTTCCAGGCAGGTCAACGCCGCGTCGATGTCACCGATCAGCTCCGGCGTCTGGCACGCCCCGACGCGTAGGGACACGGCGCGATCCTAGCCCGATCAGGGCGGACAGCACACGATCGTGTACGGATTGTCGAACATGTCGATATTGGAATTGCTGGCTACCATGGATCCTCCGTGGCCGCAGTAGCGGCATCCCTCTCGGAAGGCTCCCTTTTGCACACAAGATTCGTCCGCGTCCTCGGTGGCGCCTGCGCGGTAACCCTCGCCGCCGCGGGCACCTGGATGGCCACCTCCATCGGTGCCGAGGCGTCGACCCCTCGGCCGCTGTTCGCGCTGCCGTTCCCCTGCGGCGAGTCGTGGCAGTTGTCGACCTACAGCGGGCACGACGACTACGACATCGACTTCACCTTCGACGGTCCGGGCGGCAGCCTCGGGCGCCCGATCCTGTCCTCCGCCCCCGGCACGGTCGTCTTCGCGGGCTGGGGCGACGGTGGCGGCTGGCACGTGCGCGTCGACCACGGCGGCGGCTGGGAGACGATGTACCTGCACATGGTCGAGTCGCCGATGGTGACCAAGGGCCAGGTCGTGACGGTCGGACAGCAGCTCGGCAAGGTCGGCACCACCGGCCACTCCAGCGGCCCGCACCTGCACTACGAGCAGCTGCTCGACGGGGTGAAGACGGAGGCCTGGTTCGACGGGGTCGCCTCGGGCATCACCTCGGATGGCAGCGCGGCCACCGGTCCGCTGCACGTCGCCGGGCCGACCTCCCCCGACCAGCACCTGACCAGCGCCAACTGTGGCACGGGCGGTCACCCGGTGCGGGAGCTGCGCAGCGACAAGGGCTGGCACGCCCGGCCGGTCGGCGCGGCCGCGCCGGTCACCGGCACCGCGCTGGCGGCGATCGAGTCCGGCGGCGACACGGTCCTCTACACCGTCGCCGACGGCAAGGTGTACGAGTCCAGCCGTTCCGGTGGTTGGCTGCCGGCGTACACCGGGCTCACCGGGCTCGCGGGCTCCGCACTGGCGGCCCTGGACGTCGACGGCGTCCGCCGCGTGTACGTCGTCGTCGACGGCGCCGTATACGAGGCGCGCAGCGACAACGGCTGGCGTCCGGTGCCGACCGGCGTCTTCGGCGTCAGCCCGACGACCCTGTCGGCGGTGTACGTCGACGGCTCGCCGGTGCTCTACACCGTCGTGAACGGATCGGTGCACCAGGCGACCGGCGGTGCCGGTGGCTGGACCGACGTGGACCTGCGCATCCCGGCCAGCGCCGTCGCCACGGTCCGTGCCGGAGCCACGACGGTGCTCTACAGCACGGACCACGGCAACGTCTACGTGGCCGAAAGCGGCTCGGGCTGGGTCAACCGGTACACCGGCATCTCCGGCGCCGCCGACACCCTGGCCGCGGTCGACCTCGGCGGCTTCCAGCACGTGTACACCATCATCGGCGGCCGCGTGCACGTCGCCGGTGAACGCGGCTCCATGCTGCCGGTCGACACGGGCGTGCCCGCCACGGCGATCAGCGCGGTGACCATCGCCGGACGTGCCGCCGTCTTCGCCAGCTGACCCCGCTCACTGGTGCCGCAGTTTTCGGGGAAAGTGCACGAATCAGCGCCAAGATTCCAGCACTTTCCCTGAAACTGCACCTGCGACAGCCAGTCCACATCCGATATCAATCTGATCTTCGTTATTCAGTCATACCGCGGGGGGCCGCGAGCACCTAGCATTCCCATCGGTCAATCCCTACCGACCTGGGAGCGCACATGCTCGACACCCTCGCCTCCGTCCGCAGGACCGTCGTGGCGGCCACCCTCGCCGCCGCGCTGGTCACCGGCGGGCTGCTCGCGCCCACCCCGGCGAGCGCCGCCGTCACCCCGGCACAGCTCGCCCTGCGCTGGGCGCCGATCCACTACCAGGACGTGGACGCCACCGGCGACCACGCGCTGGGCGGCAAGTCCGACTACCTCACGAAGGTCGACTTCGACGGCGACCTGACCGGGCGCAACAACTGGGACAACGCCGGCGCCGCGAACGCCAACTTCGCCGCGTACGCCTACTACTCGGTGGTGGAGACCGGCACCCACTGGTACCTCACCTACCTGTTCTTCCACCCGCGTGACTGGGTGGACCACCCGTTCTTCGAGACCGAGCACGAGAACGACGGCGAGGGTGTGCTGCTGGCCGTCGAGAAGGACGGTTCTACCTACGGGGTGCTGCGCTCGGCGGTCACCGTGGCGCACACGGACTTCTTCTCGTACGCCCCGAGCGGGAGCAACTGGACCAGCGGCAACGAGAGCATCGACGGCACGCTGCAGCTGGCCGCCTCGCCGCACGACTCGTTCCAGCACCCGGTCACCGCGCAGGAGGCCAAGGGCCACGGCCTGAAGGCGTACCCGCAGTACAACATCAACGGTGACGGGCTGGTGTACTACCCGTCCACCGTGGCCGAGGTGCCCAGCAGCGGCAACGACCGCGACGTGCAGTACGAGCTGATCGACATCTTCGCGTCGGGCGGCCTGTGGGCCCAGCGCAACAACAGCACCCTGTTCGCGAGCTACGGCACGTTCGCCGGGGACACCACCGGCGGCTGCGGCTCGGGCACGTTCGGGTGCAGCACCAACTCGGCCAACGCCCCGTGGGGCTGGGACGACGGCAACGACGTGCCGGGCCGGGGCGAGCTGGCCACCAACCCGGCGAAGCTGTCGGCGGAGTACTTCACCATCCCCGGCACCTTCTCGCGCACCTACACCAGCAACGGATACGCGGGCTGAGCAACGCGAAACGGCCGGGCGCGTGGTCCACGCGCCCGGCCGTTCACTGTCCTACCAGGTCAGATGCTGGTGCCCGCGGTCTCGCGGACGGTCACGTTGGCGTGGCTCTCCTGGAAGCTCTGCTCGGACACGAGCGTGAGCCGAGCCGTGGACTGGAACTCGGCCAGCGAGATCGAGCCGCACGACACCATGGTCGACTTGATCTTCGCGGTGGTGACGGCGAGCCCCTCGTGCAGGTCGCCCGCGTACGGCACGAAGCCGTCCACGCCCTCCTCGAAGACCAGGCCCTTGCCACCCTGGCCGTAGCGCTGCCAGTTGCGGGCCCGGTGCGACCCCTCGCCCCAGTACTCCTTGACGAAGCCCTCGCGGGTCGGGATCTTGGCACCCGGGGCCTGATCGAAGCGGGCGAAGTAGCGGCCCATCATGACGAAGTCGGCGCCCATCGCCAGCGCCAGCGACACGTGGTAGTCGTGCACCAGGCCGCCGTCGGAGCAGACCGGCACGTACTCGCCGGTGCGGGCCAGGAAGGCGTCGCGCGCGGCGGCCACGTCGAGCACCGCGCTGGCCTGACCGCGGCCGATGCCCTTCTGGTCGCGAGTGATGCAGATCGAGCCGCCGCCGACGCCGACCTTGATGAAGTCGGCCCCGGCCTCGGCCAGGAAGGTGAACGCGTCGCCGTCGACGACGTTGCCGCCACCGGTGGGCACGTCCGGGTAGTTCTTCTTCACCCAGGTCAGCGCCTCGGCCTGCCAGTCGCTGTAACCGTCGGAGGAGTCGAAGCACAGCGCGTCGACGCCCGCCTCCAGCAGCACCGGGACCCGCTCGCGGAAGTCGTGGGTGTTGATGCCCGCGCCGACGCGCAGCCGCTTGCCGCCGTCGACGAGCTGGTTGGGGTAGCGCTTGTTGTCGGCGTAGTCGGAGCGGAAGACCAGGTACTGCAGGTTGCCCGCGCCGTCGAGGATCGGCAGGCAGTCCAGGCGCTCCTCCCACAGCCGCAGGTTCGCCTCCGACAGTGTGACCTCGGCCCCCGCGTGCGGCAGGTCGGCGATGCTGATCATCCGGCCGCTGACCGGCCCGTCGAGGTTGTGCCGCTGCGGGTGGAAGTCGCGGGAGGTGACCAGGCCGAGCAGGCGGCCGCAGGCGGTCCCATCCTCGGTCACGGCGGCGGTGGAGTGGCCGGTGCGCTGCATCACCTCGAGCAGGTGCCGCAGCGTGTCGTCAGGCCGCACGTTCGTGTCGCTCGTCACGAACCCGGCCTTGAAGTTCTTCACCCGGCGGACCGCGGCCGCCTGGTCGTCGATCGCCTGGTTGTGGTGCAGGAAGCTGAGACCGCCCTCCCGCGCCAGCGCGATGGCCAGCTCCGG
This sequence comes from Catellatospora tritici, assembly GCF_019083965.1. Lineage (GTDB taxonomy): Bacteria > Actinomycetota > Actinomycetes > Mycobacteriales > Micromonosporaceae > Catellatospora > Catellatospora tritici. The sequence goes on along the minus strand of NZ_JAHRCY010000002.1, from coordinate 164,769 downwards.
CGAGCTGACCGCCTGCATGATCGCCGAGGTGAACGGGATGCGCAGCTCGATCGGCGACACCGTGCCCTCACGGTGCCGCGCCAGCGGAGCACGCAGGTCGACGTTGCCGGGGGCGCAGTCGGTCCTCGTCCGATTCGGCAGCAGCAGGTATTCGTTGAACGTTCGCGACACCTCGCTGAGAACCTGGGCCACGCCACGCCTTCCGCCATGTCGACGGCCTCCGGCCGCCGAGCCGTGATTACCCCATGTGAAAGCACCACAGTCGCGCCTGATCAGGCGCCAACCCGGGTTCATCCCAGGCTACCGGATGACCCGATCCAGCCACACATGACGGACCTGCCCTGACGGCTCCCAGCCGGTCATAGCATCGACAATCGCCCGAAAGGCGACATCGGTAGTGGCGACCGTCACTCGCGGTCACCGGTGGCGCCCGCCCAGCCGACACCGGGCGGGCGCCCGACCGTCAGCCGCCGTTCACCTCACGGAACGGCGTCAGGTCGATCGTCGGTTGCGCCGAACGGGCCGCCAGGCCCGCCACCGGCGTCGGGATGGAGTCGAACAGCTGCCGTCCGAGGACGGCGTGGGCCTCGACCGCCCGGTGGGTGGCGCCGTAGTTGTCCAGGTCACCGAGCGAGTCGGCGAAGAAGGCGAAGGTGAGCGCGGGCGCCCCCGAGCTGTCGAACATGATGCCCACCTCGTGGCGGCCCGCCCCGAGCGTGTTGAAGTCCGCGCCGTACTTGATCGCGACCCGGCTGCGTTCGTTGGACGACATGTTGCGCCGGGTGCCGTCGTGGTAGCCGTTGACCCAGCGCATGATGCCGAGCAGGAAGTCGCACGACTTCTGGGACAGCAGGGTCTTGTCGGCCAGGCGCCACAGCAGGTCGTGCACCTCGGCCGGGGTGGTCTTGCCGAGGAAGAAGCGGTTGGGGTTGGCCACCGGGATCACCCGGGTGTTGACGAAGCCCTTCGCCGCCAGGATCTCGTTGATCTCCAACGCGGGGGCGACCCGGCCGCACATGCGCACCGCGGTGTTGTCCGAGACCAGCAGCATCGCGGTGAGGAAGTTGGCGATGGTGAGGTCGTCGCCCCACACGGTCTGCAGGTGGTAGATGCCACTGCCGCCGAGGATGAGCTCGGCGGGCAGGTCGAGCTTCTGGCCCAGCTGGAGCAGCCCGCGGTCGACCTTGTCCAGGACGGCCACGGCCACCGCGATCTTCTGGACGCTGTACGCGTCGACGATGGCGTCCTGGTCGTCGGCGATGACGGTCTCCAGCACCCCGTCGGCGTTGCGCAGGGCGACGTGCGAGTGCCATACGCCGCCCGCCTTGGTCTTCTGGCGCTGGTAGACGCGGCGCAGGTGGGCGGGGCCGGTGCCCCGTGCCTGGTCGTCGGCGGTTTCGGCCGACGCCGGTGCGGCCGCGGTCACGGCGGCGGCGACACCGAGGCCGAGACCGCCGAGGGCGGCCCGGCGAGAAAGGTTGGTGGACAAGGGGTTCCCCGTTCGTCGCGAAGGGACAGTTTCCCGATCCTAAGATCGCCAACCAAATGCCCACGCGCCCGCGGCGCGCGCAAGATCACGCAAGTTGCCAGGCAACCGGGGGAAAGAGTGCCCAAGATACGCACAGTTGCCGGGCAACTTGCGCGATCTTGGTTCACCGAGACCGGGACGGGGACCGGGGCGGAGCGGGTCCGGGTGTCGGGGTGAGGGTGGGAAGAGGGTCGGGTAGGGTGCATTCGGTGCAGAGTAGGATTTTGGTGGACGGGACGGACATCAGCCTGCGGCAGCAGCGCATTCTCGCCGTCATCCAGGAGTGGATCGGCAAGCGCGGCTACCCGCCGACGCTGCGCGAGATCGGCCGCGCCGTCGGCCTGAGCGCCACCTCGTCGGTATCGCACCAGCTCGGCGAGCTCGAACGCAAGGGCCTGCTGCAGCGCGACCGCGGCCGTCCCCGCGCCATGACCGTGTGCGTCCCGGTCGACGAATCCGGTGTCCCGCAGGCGCCCGCCGAACCGCCGGTGAAGGTACCGCTGCTGGGCACGATCGCGGCCGGCGGCCCGATCCTGGCCGAGGAGCACCTCGAGGAGGAACTGACCCTCTCCCGCGACCTGGTCGGCTACGGCACCCTCTTCTCGCTGCGCGTCCGCGGCGACTCGATGATCGAGGCCGCGATCTGCGACGGCGACATGGTCGTGGTACGCCAGCAGCCGACCGCCCACAGCGGCGAGATCGTCGCCGCGATGATCGACGGCGAGGCGACGGTCAAGGTGTGGCGGGTCACCCGGGGCCACGTGGAACTGGTGCCGCGCAACGCCGCGTACGAGCCGATCCCCGGCGACGACGCCGTGGTCCTCGGCAAGGTCGTCGCGGTCATCCGCCGACTGCGATAGTGAGCACCCGCCCCAGCTGGGCCGGGGTCGGCAGCAGGTGCAGGGTCTCGTCGATCTCTCGTTCGGCCCAGGCCCGGTGGCGCGGCTCGGCCAGCGGGTCCAGCGCCACCCCGGTCTGCTTGAGCAGGAAGTTCAGGTGACCCGCGAGCAGCATGGAGAAGTCGGCCGGTGCGGTGATCCGGCCGGGACCGCCCTCGGCGACGTACGCCCGGTAGAGCGCGCGCATGGCGTCGAGATCGGGGCTGCCGTCGCAGTACCAGTCGAACATGGTGCGGGCCAGCTCCCGGGACGGGTCGGCCGGGCCGAGGTTGTCCCAGTCGACGACCACCAGGGCCCCGTCCGGGTCGGCCAGGAGGTTCTCCGGGTGCAGGTCGCGGTGGCACAGCACCAGCGCGGCGGGATCGGCCGGACCCACCGCCGCGCACAGTTCGGGCAGCTCGCGCAGCCGCTCGGCGAGCCGTGCGGCCCACGGCGCGGCCGAGGTCACCGCGGTGTGCCAGCGGTGCGCGGCGGGCACCTGGTCGTACCAGGGGTCGGGTAGGCCGCCGTCCAGCTCGCGGGTCAGCGCCGGGGCGTCGCGGTGCAGCCGCGCGAGCAGCCCACCCAGATCGGCCGGTGTCGCGTCGACGGCGGGACTCAGGTCGATCCAGTCGTAGAGTCGCAGGTGGACACCGTTGCGGGCCGCCACGAGATACCGACCGTCGCGGTCGGGGTGACTGCGCGGCACGCGTACGCCCGCCGCCGTCGCGTTCGCCGTGAACGCCAGCTCGCCCGCGATCACGGCGGGTGACGGCCCCTGGCCGAAGATCTCCTTCAGCGCGTACCGGTCGGAGCCGACGCGCACCTGCCAGATCTGGCCCAGCGCCCCGCGCGGACCCGCCGACACCTCGACCGGGCCGACCCAGCCGAACGTGTCACGCAGCTGGTCGACCAGCTCGGCGACCACGGGTTCAGGCCGCCGAGCGCAGCGCGTCCAGCAGCACGTCGACGTCCTCGGCGGTGGTGTAGTGGTAGATGCTGGCGCGCACCGCGCCGCCGGAGTCGCGCAGGCCCACCGTCGTGAAGTACTCCCAGGCGTAGTAGTCGCCCGCGAACGCGCAGATCCCCGCCTCGCCCAGCAGCGCCGACGTCGCCGCCGGATGCTGGTCGCGCAGGCGGAACGACACCGTCGGGCAGCGGTCCTCCGGGGCCGGGCACAGGCGGACGCCGTCGATCCCGGCCAGCCCGTCGACGAGCTTGGCGAAGAGTCCCGCCTCGTAGTCACGTACCGCCGAAAGCGAGGTCAGCAGGCGCTCACGGCGCGTGCCGGTGGCGGTGGAATCGAGTCCGGCCAGGTGGTCCACGGCCGCGGTGACCCCGGCGAGGGAGGCGAAGCTCGGCGTGCCGAACTCGAACCGCTCCGGCACCGCGTCGCTGGAGGGCAGCAGCTTCGCCGGGCGCAGGCCCGCCAGCAGCGCCGGGTCGGCGACACAGGCCGCCACGTGCGGGCCGGACCACTTGTACGCGCTGGTCACGTAGAAGTCGGCGCCCAGCGCCGCGACGTCGGTCGGCTGGTGCGGGGTGGCGTGCACGCCGTCGACGTACACCAGCGCACCGGCGGCGTGGGCCAGCGCGGCGATCGCGGGCACGTCGGGGCGGGTGCCGATGGCGTTGCTGGCGGCGGTGACCGCGACCAGGCGGGTGCGCTCGTTGACCAGGTCGGCGTACTGGCCGGTGGGCAGCTCGCCGGTGGCCGGGTCGAAGTCGGCCCAGCGGACCGTCACGCCCGCCTCGGCGGCGACCTGCACCCACGGGCGCACGTTGGAGTCGTGGTCGAGCCGGGACACGACGACCTCGTCGCCGGGCTGCCAGGTCGCGGCCAGCGTACGGGCCATCAGGTAGGTCAGCGAGGTGGCGCTGTTACCGAAGATCACGCCGGCGGGGTCGCCGCCGACCAGGTCGGCCACGGCGACCCGGGCCGTGTTGAGAATGCCGATGGCCCGGCGGCCGGGCTCGAACGCGTCACTGCGGTTGGCGACGGCACTGGTGTAGACGCCGTGGGCGGCGCGGGCCACCGGCTCGGCGACCAGCGAACCGGCGGCGGCGTCGAAGTGGCGGAACCCCTCGGCCAGCGCCGGGTAGGCGGCGCGGACGGTCTCGATGTCGAACCCCATGGCCGCCACCCTAGCGACCAGCCCATACACCCCGGAAGCCGCACCGTCACCCTGCCCCGCCCGCCCACCGCCACGGGCCGGCGCGCCTGCCCGCGCGGCGACGCCGCGGTTTCGGGGAAAGTGCGGGAATCCGGAGCGTCATTGCCGCACTTTCCCCGAAACCGCAGCCAGTCGGTCCGCCGGTCCCCGGCGTGGCTGCTCCTGGCGGGGCGGGGCGCCCACCACGATGGGCAGATGCTGCGGGATCTGGTCGTCATCGGGGCGCCGACGAGCGCGGGCAGCTATGCGCCCGGCCAGGAGGCGGCGGTACGCGTACTGCGTGAACTGGGTCTGCTCGACCGGCTGCGGACGACCGGCCGCCGCGTCCGTGACGGCGGCGACGGGCCGCTGCAGATCTGGTCGCCGGACCGGGACGAGCCGCGGGCGCAGAACCTGTCGGCGGTGGTCGAGTCCGTCACCGCCGTCACCGACCACGTCGCCGCGGCCCTACGCGACGGCGCCGACGTGCTGGTCGTCGGCGGCAACTGCACCATCGCCCTCGGCGTGATGAACGCCCTCACCGCGTACGACCCCGACGCCGGGCTCCTCTACCTCGACCGGCACTTCGACCTCAACACCCCGCGGAGCAGCACCGACGGCGCGCTGGACTGGATGGGCACCGCCCACGCGCTGGACCTGCCCGACACCGCCGAGCAGCTGGTGTCCGCCCTGGCCCGACGCCCACTGCTACGCCCGGACCGGCTCCGATACCTCGGCGTCGAACTCGCGGCGGCCACGGACTGGGAACGGGACCAGGCGGCGCGGCTTGGCCTGCGGTGGAGCTCGCACACGGCGCTCGCCGAGGATCCGGCCGGGCAGACGGGTCAGGCACTGGCCGAGCTGCCGCCGGGACCGCTCGCGGTGCACGTCGACGTCGACGTGCTCGACTTCACCGACGCCCCACTGGCGGAGAGCACCGGCGGCCGCAACAGCGGCCCGTCCCTGGACAGCCTGGGCATCGCGCTCGCCGCGGCCTGCGGTGATCCCCGGTTCCGAGCGTTGTCCATCGCGGAACTCAACCCGGCCCGCGCCGCCGGTTGCCCCGAAGTCCTGCACCGGTTCGTCGAGACGATCGCGCACGCCCTGCGCGGTGCGGACCGGCCAGCCGAGTCTTGACTCGTCGACCCGAGCGTGGCGGCGGGGCGCCTGGGCGGGCGGCACTCCGTCCGGCGTCGCACCCGCACCGGGTACGCCGACGCCAGGGGTTTCACCCAGCGGGTCCTCCGGGGGTGTTCAGGGTCCGACCCGGATGCGGCTGGAGGCGTACGGCGGCCAGGCTGTCAGCCGTGGCACGCAGGAGTGGACAGTGGGGGCGGCAGTCGCTGGTATGGCTGCACGCGGTGACCTCGATCGGCTGGATGAGCCTGGCGCTGGCGCTGTGCGTACTGCTGATCAGCGGTCCCGGTGGGTACGACTCCGCCCGGGTGCTGGACAAGCAGCTGCTGGCGCACCTGGGCACCTCGGCGGCGTTCACCGGGCTGATGCTGTCGGGGCTGACCGCGTGGGGGTATCTGCGCCACTGGTGGGTGCTGGTCAAGTTCGTGATCACGCTGTCCCAGCTCGTAATCGGCGCGTTCGTGCTGAGCCCGCGCCTGGACGCGCTGGTCGGCGGCGACGCCGGGGTGCAGATCGCGTCCTCGGCGCTCATGGTCACGGCGATCGCGTTCCAGGCCTGGCTCTCGGTGACCAAGCCGTGGCGGCACACCCCCTGGACCGACCCCCGCTGGCGCGCCCCGTCCCTGCCGAACTGGCTCTACTGGGCCGCGATCGCCGTGCCGGTACTGGACTTCGTGGTGTGGAAGGCCCTCTTCGGCTCCCCCGCCCCGCTGCTGTCCCTGCTGGTGGTCCTGTTCTTCCCGTGGTACCGCCGGTCCCGGACCCGCGCCGCGGCGCGGCTGGCGACGGCCTGAGCCGCACTACCGCAGGAACGCGGTGATCCGGTTCCACGCGTCGGCCGCAGCCTCGGCGTGCCCCTGCCTGCCGAAGTGGTCCCACTCGATGAAGCCATGCGGCTGGCCCGGGAAGACCACGATCTCGTGCGGTATGTTCGCGCCGGTCAGGTCTCGACCGAGGGCCTGGTGGACCTCCTCGGGCACCTCGGTGTCGGCACCCCCGAACAGGCCCAGCACCGGCACCCGGATCCCGGACCCGAAGTCCTCGGGCAGCGCCGCCGACACACCCATTTTCCCCACGTAGGGACAGATACCGATCACACCGGCCAGACCGAGGTCGGCGGTGCCCGCGTACAGCGCGTTGGCGCCGCCGATGCAGAACCCGGCCGCGTAGACCGGGCCGGCACCGATACCGCGCAGATAGGCGATGGCCGCCGCCAGGTCCGCCAGCACCAGTTCGCGGTCGAAGGAATCTTTGGTGCTCGGGTCGTACTCCTCGCCACGGGCCGCGGGCCCCAGCGTCCGGCCGTAGTAGTCGATCACCAGGACGTCGGCCCCGGTGCGGGCGAACCGGCGGGCCAGGTCGCGAAACGGGGACCGCATGCCGCCGACGTCGGGCAGGAGCACCAGCCGCGCGCCGGTGGGCTGGTCCGCGCGGGCCAGGTAGGCACCGAACCGGGAGCCGTCGGCCGAGACCAGTTCGAGCACGGGGTCGCTGTCGGCAGGGGCGTGGGCGTCACCGTCGAGACACATGCGTCGACCGTATCGACGCGGTCAACCGGATTGCCCGGCGAGCGTCAACGCACCCACGCCATCCAACGCCCCACCCACCCGCCACAGGTAAGGAAGGGCACCTTCTTATCGGAATACGCGGTAGAAGGTGCCCTTCCAAACGCGCCCGGCGCGGGAGGGCCGCTAGCATGCCCAGATGCTCTCGAACCCCCGGCTGATCCGTGTGCTGGCCGCAGTCTCGGCGGTCCTGTTCCTGGCCGTGGCGCTGGCGATCCGGGCGCTGTGGGACGGACCGGTCGAGCAGTTTTCCGGCACCGCGCTGTACGCGTCGATGGTCTTCGCCGGGGTCTACCTGCTGTGGCCCCGGGTCCGACCGCCGGTGGCGGGGGCGGTCGCGATCGCGTTCTGCTGGGTCGTGGAGTGTTCCCAGCTCACCGGCGTTCCGGCGTACCTGTCGGAGCGCAGCCTGCTCGCCCGCCTGGTGCTCGGGGTCCAGTTCGACCCGGTCGACCTGCTCTGGTACCCCGTCGGCGTGATCCCCCTGGCCGCCCTCCTCTGGCTGCTGACCGCCCGTCGCCCCGCCCCCGCCCCCGCCCCCGCCTCCCCGAGCGCGGGGGCGGGGGCTGGGGCCGGGCAGCGTTAAGAAGGCGCCCTTAACCGTCGGAAAGCGATAAGAGGGGAACTTCCTTACCTCGGGGCGCGGCTTGGGCCGACGGAGACGACGGCGCCCGCGCCGAGCAGCACCAGCCCCACGATCATCGCCGCGACCGGCAGTTCGGTCGGGATGCCCAGGTACACGGTGATGCCGAGGATCCGCGAGAGTCCCCAGGGCAGCAGGGCCAGCTGGTCGTTCCAGATGGTCAGCGCCCGCTCCAGTCCGATCGCGGCCACCATTGCGCTGAGCGCCGCCAGCGCCGTACCGGCCGCGGCCAGCGCCGTGCCGACGGCGCGGCGGCGCAGCAGGCCGTAGCGGGTGCGCAGGACCAGGGCGGTGGCCACGAACAGCCAGCCGAAGGCCGCGAAGGCGACGGTGATGTAGGCGGTACGCAGGGCGGGGTCGGTCCAGAAGTTGAACCAGTACCGGCCGGGGCCACGGGTGGCCAGCGCCGCCAGCAGGATCACGCTGCGCAGCAGGGCCACGCCGCCGATGACGGCCCAGGCGTGGAACGGGTCGCGGCGGCCGACGATCAGCCGTACCACCAGGGCGAACAGTAGCCAGCCGCCGAGCGTGACCAGCAGATGCGCCGGGGCGGCGAACCAGGTCAGGGTCGCTCGACTGGCAACCAGGACGAGGGTGGGGATCAGCCAGACCAGGACGCGGTCCAGGCGCGACTCCGGGGTGGGCAGGTCGGCCAGCCGCCACGGCCGGGTCGCGCCGAGCCACAGCGCCCGTGCCGCGCCGCCCCCGCGGATGCCCCACAGCGCGACCAGCGCGATGAGGGCGAGCAGGATGCGGGCGAGCCAGGCCATGGCCGGGTCCCGGTCGGCGCGCTGGGCGCCGAGGTCGGCGGCGGTGAAGTTGTACGCGGGCAGGTCCACGTTCCCGCTGTAGCGGCCCTTGTGCAGCTCACGGGCGGCCCGGTAGGTCGTCTCGGCCTGCCGCCAGGCGTCGTAGGCGGCCTGGTCGCCGGTGTCGAGCCACTGCGTGTGCCGCAGCACCGCCGTCCGGTACGCGCCCAGCGTCTCGAACAGGTTGACCTGGTAGTCCAGCGTCTGCGTGAACCGCTTGCGCAGGTCGGGGTCGCGCCAGGTGGCCGGGTCGGTGGCCGCGACCAGGTCGCGCATGCGGCGGGCGAGGTCGGTCGCCTGCTCGCCCTCGGCGACGGCCTCGTCGACGCGTCCGGCGCTGACGGCGTAGATGCTGTCCAGCGCGGCGGAGTCGCCGGTCGGGATGTCCCACTCGAAGATCCACATCATCGGCGGGGGTTCCAGGCCGAGCGCCTTGACGCTGTTGTCGGCGTACGGCCCGAGGTAGAGGCCCTTGGTGACCGCCTCCCGAGACAGTGCCATGGCCTGACCGATCGCGGCGACCGTGGCCGGGTCGGCGGAGAAGGTGCGGTAGGCCCAGTCGGCGGTGAGCCGCGCCGGGTCGGCGTCGGGGTTCCAGGCCAGCCGGGCGATGGTGTAGGTGTTGAGGTCGTACAGCTGCCAGAAGCCGGTGCGCAGGTAGAGCGACATCGGCCCGGCCTTGAGCGGGCCGCCGTCCTGGGTCCAGTTCCACACCCCTTCGACGTGCGGGTTGGCGGCCAGGAACTGGCGCAGCGCCTGCTGGTGCAGCGGGCCGAGGTCGTTGGGCAGCGACCCGAACGCCTCGAACTCGCGCCGGGCCTGGAACTCCACGATCCGCCGCTGCGAGCCCTGCGCCAGCGTGGTGTTGAGCGGCAGGTGGCTGTAGAAGTCGCCGAGGGTGTACTTCGTGGACACGATCAGGTGCGGGTCGTCGAGTCCGCCGAGCACCTGCCGGTACGACTCGGGGTTGGTGTGCAGATCGCCGACCGCGCCGACGCCGACGGTCCAGGTCCGGAAGATGACGTCCCGGCCCGCCTGCCCGGCCGTGGCCAGCAGCGCCTTGAGCATCGCCCGGACCGACACGTCGGTGGTGACGGCGATCTTCGACGAGTAGTCCCAGCCGTTCTGGGCATACACCTCGCCGCCCTCGCCGATGCGCACCATCAGGCCGTCGACGTACGGCAGCGACTCGAACAGCTCGGACAGGCCCGCCTGGTAGACGGCCCACAGCTTCGGGTCGGCGGTGTCCAGGCCGCCGGTGGTTGCGCGCAGGTACCGCTCCAGCGGCGGCGACACCGCGAGCATGTCGGTGAGCAGGAAGACCTTCAGACCCATGTCGTCGGCGTACCGGAAGACGGGGCCGAACGCGGCGACCAGCGCCTTGGCCCGGTCGACGTGGGAGTCCCCGGCGGGGTAGACGGCGTGGCCGTCGCCGACCTTGGCGAAGGTGACGTACTCCAGGAAGCCGGGCAGGACGATTCCGTTGTAGCCCTGGGCGGCGGCGTGGTCGACGTACTGCCGGAACTCGGTGCTGATCCGGTCGACGGCGGCGGCGTCGACCCACGGCGCCCTGGGCAGCAGCGCCTGCCCGACGATGTCGGTGTTGAGCGAGTAGTCGGTGCCCGCGGCGAAGGCGGCCGGGTCGGGTTCGCGGCCGACGGAGCCTGCGTCGGTGAGCCGCAGGCCCAGGCGCGGGGTGATGAGTCTGCCGTCCTCAGCGGGCGGGACGGCGGCGTCGCCGGAGCGGATCCGGTCGGCGACCGCGTACAGTCCGGCGGCGAGCCCGGCCTGGTCGGCGGCGGTGACGGTGAGGTCGGCGCCCGAGGTGGCCACCGTGTACGCCTCCACGCCCGCGCCGGGTGCGGTCGTGCCGGAGGCGGTCGTGCCGGAGGCGGCCTCGATCCGGGTGCGCACCGCCGGACCGGTCCCGGCCTGCGCGGCGACGGCCGGGCGGGGCAGGCCGCGCGCGGCGATCGCGTCGGCGACGGCATCGGCGGCCTTGGTCAGGCGCAGCTCGTCGGGCACGACGACGGTCGTCACCGTGGGGGCGGCGACGACCTGGCGCACCGGCGCGGCGGACGGGTGTTCCCGCGGCACCGTGGCGGGGGCCCAGCTGAGCCCGAGCGCGTCGCCGACTCCGTACGCGACTGCGGCGCCGAGCAGCAGCAGGACGAGCACGGTGGCGAGCAGCGCGAAGGGGCGCGGGGGACGGCGATTGTGAAACACGCTCGCATACTAGGGGTGAGCAGGCGAGGACGGAAGATCACGAGTTGATCACGGCGGCGGTAGCATGGCGCGCATGGAACTGGCCGACGCCACCGCGATGCTGGCCCGCACCCCCGACACGCTGCGCACCCTGCTGTCCGGCCTGCCCGAGCAGTGGCTGCGCCGCGACGACGGCCCGGACACCTGGAGCGCGTACGACATCCTCGGCCACCTGCGCCACGGCGACGCCACCAACTGGCTCCCCCGCGCCCGCATGATCATCGAGTCCGGCACCGGCCGCGCCTTCGAGCCGTTCGACCGCGTCGCCATGCTGCGTGAGGCCCCGCAGCCGGTCGACGAGCTGCTCACCGCGTTCGCCGACGCCCGCCGTGACAGCCTGGACCAGCTCGCCTCGCTCGGCCTCACCGACGCCGACCTGGACCGCCCCGGCAGCCACCCCGAACTCGGCGAGGTCCGACTCGGCCAGCTGCTGTCGGCCTGGGTCGCCCACGACCTGACCCACCTTGGCCAGATCGGCGAGGTGCTGGCCCGCCGCTACCGCACCGACGTCGGCCCCTGGCGCACCTACATGCCCGCCCTCGACCGGGTCGCCACCGCCGAATAACCCCACCCCACCCCACCCCACCCCACCCCCCGCCGCGTCCGCCGCGTCCCGCCGCGTCCGCCGCGTCCCGCGCGTCCCGCCGCGACGTCGCGCTCGATTTGCCGGGCAATCGGGGGAATAGCGCCCCAAGATACGCCCGATTGCCCGGCAACTTGAGCGATCTTGGCCCACCCCGTCGGGCGGTACTCGAGCGTCGTGAGGGTCGCGTGGGGCGCTGGGTCCAGGAAACTCCCAGGTGGGGCCGCTATCATCGGCGTCCGAGGGGAGTACCTCACCAGACCGTTCCGGTCATCACGGACCGGCCCAGCCGGCCCCGGACGGGCGCCCGCCACGACGCGGGCGAGGGAGACCTCAGACAGCAACGTCTGGAGTCTCATCATGCCCGTCGACACGCTCGCCGCTGCCACCACGATCGGCACGCCCTGGCTCTGGGCGATCACCGTGTTGGCACTGTTCGGCCTGCTCGCTCTCGACTTCGTCATCACGCGCCGACCGCACGAGGTCAGCATGCGCGAGGCGATCGGCTGGACCGTCTTCTATCTCGCCCTTCCGGTCGCCTTCGGTCTCTTCCTCTGGTCGCGCCACGGCGGCACGCCCGCGGTCGAGTTCTTCACCGGGTACGTGGTGGAGAAGTCCCTGTCCGTCGACAATCTCTTCGTCTTCATGCTGCTGCTGACCGCGTTCGCCGTGCCCGCCGCGCTCGCGCAGCGGGTGCTGCTGTACGGCATCGTCGGCGCGCTGGTGCTGCGGGCGGTGTTCATCGCCGCCGGTGCCGCCGTGCTGAAGACCGGCACCTGGGCGTTCGTGCTGTTCGGCGCGGTGCTGCTGGTCACCGCGGCCAAGGTGCTGCGCGACGCCGTACGCGGCGGCCCGCACGAGATCGACATCGACAGCATGCGCGGCGTACGGCTGCTGCGCCGGTTCATGCCGGTGACCGATCGTTACCACGGCTCGCGGCTGACCGTACGCCGCGACGGTGTCCGCGCGCTCACCCCGATGGCCCTGGTGGTGGCCGCGGTCTTCCTCACCGACATCGTCTTCGCGGTCGACTCCGTCCCCGCCGTGTACGGCGTCACCGAGGACCCCTACCTGGTCTTCGCCACCAACGCCTTCGCCCTGCTGGGCCTGCGCGCCCTGTACTTCGTCCTGCACAACGCGCTGGGCAAGCTGCGCTACCTCAACCACGGCCTGGCCCTGATCCTCGCCTTCATCGGCGTCAAGCTGGTGCTGCACTGGGCACACGGCGTATGGCCTGCCCTGCCCGAGGTGCCGACCCTGCTCTCGCTCAGCGTGATCATCGCGGTGCTGGTCGCCGTGACCGTGGCGAGCCTGGTCGCCAACCGCCGCGACGCCCGCACCCCGGCCGCCACCGCCGCCACCTCACACCCCGAACCCACTGAACCTACCGAACCCGCTGAGCCCGCCGAGCCCGCCGAGCCCGCCCGTCACTGACCCCGAGGTAAGGAAGGGCCCCTTCTTATCGCTTCGCGATGTAGAAGGGGCCCTTCTTCACTCAGTCGACACGAGGTCCAGTCATTCGGCACCGAGCCGATCAGACGGCGCAGGGTCCGCCCAGTCGGCGCAGGGTCCCCTCAGTTCGGCGCGGGGGCCGCGAAGTTCGGCGCGGGGTCCCTCAGTTCGGCGCGAGGTTCGCTTAGTTCGGCACGATGTCGGTCTGGACCATGGTCTGCGGGCCGCCGCCGGTCAGCGCGTCGGCGATGTGCCCGGCCCAGGACCGGATCGCGGTCCAGTCGCGGAAGTCGCCCTCGGGTGCGCGCAGTGCCGCCGCCACCGCCCGGTCGGCCGCCGTCAGCCGCTCCAGCTCCAGGCGGCCCGCGAAGACGCGGTGCTCGCGGGCCTTGGTCGCTTCGGCGATCCCGGCCACGTCGACGGGCTCCTCCCAGGTCGCGGGTGGGCCGAGCGGGCCGCTGGAGAACAGCCACACCGGTTTGGCGGCCAGCACCGGTTCGTGGCGCTGCACGAACCAGCGGGCCGGTTGCAGCCACTGGCCCGCGTAGACCGCGCTGCCCAGCACGAACGCGTCGAAGGAGTCCATGACGAGGTTACTGTCCTCGTCCACGTCGGTCTCGGTGACCTCCAGCCCGCGCCCGGTCAGCTCCGCCGCGATCGCCTGAGCGATCTCACGGGTGGACTCGTACTTCGACGCCGAGGCCACCAGCACCTGCCGTACGCCGGGACCGGCGTCGGCGAGCGGTTCGAGCACCGGCTCGAACTCGGCCAGCAGCAACGGGCGGAGGTCCAGCGTCTGGTCGGGCACCGTCGGCGCCACGGCCGGGACGCCGCCGGTCACGCTCACGCCGGAGTCCGTTCCAGATCGGCGTCTGCCTGGGCCAGCAGACGCTGTCCGAGCGCGATGAGCGCCCGGCCCGCGGCCAGCTCCGCGCCGATCTCCGGCACGTCGTCGTCGAACCTGGTCCGCACGGCCTCTCCCGCCCCGTCGAGCCGGGGCGCGTTCGGTCCGGAGACCAGCCGGGCGACCGCGCGGGTATGCCCCTCGGCGTCCGGCTCGTCGATGGTGACGTCGACACTCCAGTGCGTCATCGGACCAGACCTCCAAGCGGGCTCACCTGGCCCGTACCCCGCCATTGTCCCCGCAAACCCCGGCCGGTGGGGCCTGACCTGCCCGAATCCGGGCACGTGACCGCGGCGGCTAGCATCGTGCGATGCCCCGACCCGTGCTCATCGCGATCGTCGGCATCGACGGCGCGGGCAAGACCACTCTCGCCCGGCGGTTGGCTCGCGACCTGACCGAGGCGGGTGTGCCCGCGAGGTACTACGAGAACGCGGGCGGGCGGCCGGTCATCACCCGGATCGCGCGCGTGTTCGGCCGGGCCGACGGCCCCGCGCTGCTCGGACGGGGCGGGAACCTGCTGGTCGAGGCGACCATCCGGTGGCTGGCCATCGGGCGGACCGTGCTCGGCGCCCGACTGGGCGGCCGCGTCGCCGTCATGGACCGATACGCCTACTGCCAGTACGCCGCCATCCGCACCCGCCGCCAGCGCGGCGAACGACTCGCCCGCATCGCGTACGGTCTGTTCCCGCGACCGGAGGTGGTCTGCTACCTGGCCGTCGACCCGGCGCAGGCGCAGCGCCGGGTGGAGCTGCGCGGCATCGACCGCGAGGAACTGGCATACCTGACGGCCGCCGACGCCGCGTACCGGGGGCTGCCGGAGTTCGCCGGGTTCACCGTCGTGGACGCGCACGGGTCACCGGACGAGGTGCGCGCGGCGGTGCGCGACGCCGCCTTCCCGACGCTCAGAGCGAACAGGACGGTCACCGCACCGCGACGCGGCTAGCGTGGTCCACATGGGAGTTATCGCGGCGTACGACGCCCATGCGGACTGGTACAACGAGTTCATGTCACCGGCCGCCGGGGACTACCTGCGGCGGGTGCACGCCACCCTCGCGGACCTGCTCGGCCCCGGCACCGGTGCCTGCCTGGACGTCTGCTGCGGCACCGGCGCCCACGTCCCCGCCCTGGCCGGGCTGGGGTGGACGCCGATCGGGGTGGACCTGTCCCGCGAGCAGCTACGCCACGCGGCGCGATACCTGCCGGTCGCCGTTGCCGACGCGGCGGCGCTGCCCATCGCCGACAGCCGCCTGCCCGCCGCGACCTGCGTGCTGGCCAGTACGGACGTCCCCGACTACGGGAAGGTCATCGCCGAGATCGCGCGCGTGCTTCGGCCGGGCGGCCGGTTCGTGCACCTCGGCGTGCACCCGTGCTTCGTCGGCGCGTTCGCCGACTGGAGTGACGCGCCGCGGGTCGTGGTCGACCAGCGCTACGCCGAGCGCGGCCACACCTTCGACACCTGGAACCCCAACGGGGTACGGGCCCGCGTCGGCGGGTGGCAGATTCCGCTCGCCGACCTGCTCAACGCGGTCACCGACGCCGGACTGCGGTTGGTTCGCACCGCCGAGGCCGGACCGGGCGGAGTGCCAGACCTGTTCGGCTTCCTGGCCGCCAAGCCTGGCTGAGCTTCCCGGCCGGCAAGCCCGGCGCACCGGCGGTATGGGGTCGCAAGCCCGGCTCACCGGAGGTATGGGGTCGCGGCCGGGCGGTCGGCCCTGCTCCGCGTCGCACGTTCCTGTCCAGAGGCCGGGACTCGGGTGGCTTGGTCGCGCACCGGCGGAGCTCCGGATCCGGCCCATCAGCTCGCCGTCGGCGCGATACTCGAAGCGTGGGGCGGGCGGCGGCCTTGAAGATCGGCATCGGCGCGGTACTGCTCATCGCCTCCTTCTTCCAGGTGGTGGTCCCCGCGTCGATGTTCGCGCCGCCGCAGGACCGCCTGTTCGGGCTCGCGCTGGTGCCCGTGTTCGCCCTCGGCCTCTGCTCCGCGCTGTTCGTGGTCGGCGGCATCGTCGCCGGTGAGGGCATCTGCGACGCCTTCGGCGGCACGTCCCTGTGGGACGTGGTCACGCGTAGTCCCCTGATGCTGCCGCGAATGCTCGCCTGCGGCGCCACCGCCGGGCTGGTATTGGAGATCGTCGGGCAGTGGCTGGGCCGCCTCTGGTACTACCCGTGGTGGACGTCGTGGTTCTACGCACTGGTGCTGATCCCGGGCTTCGCGCTGTACTGGCTGCTCATCGTGGAGAGCTACCTGGCGGCCAAGGCCGTTCTCGACGCCGTCACCCGCTCCCGACCGATTCGCGGCACCGTCAGACTCTGGCCGGTCGGCGGGCTGGTGCTCGCCGCGTTTCTGGCGCTGTCCATCCGCTGGTACGCCGAGCGTGGCCTCGCGTTCGGCGTCACGGGTCCGACCTCGACCGCTCCCCCGTTCGGCTACGCCGTCCTGGCCGCCGCCGGGGTGACGCTGCTCAGCGGTGCACCGGTCAGCGCCGCGCGACACCGCTACTGGGTGCCCTTCGCCGCCATCGTGCTGGCGGCAGCGGTCGTGTCGCTGACGTACGAGGTCCCCAACGCCGTGCACCGGCAGTGGGCCTACGCCCACTTCCCGGGCCCGGAGCTGCCGGGCGGGCTACCGGTGGCGATGTTCCTGGCCTGGCCCCTGCAGTACGTGGTGTTCCTGGCCCTGCCCAGCGCGCTCCTGCCCGACCTGGCCGCCCTGTTCTGGCGACCGCCCGCCGACGCGGGCCCGGCCGGGATCGCGGCCGCGGTGCCTCCGTACCCCGGAGCTTCGCGCGAACACTGAGCCGCGGTGCGCCACGTTCCGGCGCTGTCACCAGGCGCGGTCGTCGAACCACTCGTCGGCCAGCTCCGATGGAACCCCGACCCGCCGCGCGAGCTCGTCGAAGACCTCGCCCGCGTGCTCGCGGTTGATCGTGTCGATGAGCCCGTGCTCCTCCTCGATCTTGTTGAGATCGGCGATCAGCCCCCGCATCGCCTTCTCCAGCAACGCGAGCCGCCGCGGATCGTCTGCCGCCACCGCGTCGACCGCGGTGCGCGCCCGTGTGTACGCCTTGCACGCCGCCAGCCCGAACACCCGGGACTGCTCGGCCCAGTCGCGGAACGGATTGTCGAGGTACTTGGCCAGCCAGGCGTCGGACTTCGCCCCGTCGACGGCCACCCTGACCGGCGTGCCCTTGAACCGTTCCCGCAGCGCCCGCGCGGTGCTGCGGCGCGTGCCGCACAGTTCCAGGCACTCCAGCAACGGCAGCTCGGGCAGGTCGCCCGGGTCCACGTCGTACGCCTCGTCGATTTGGAGCCGCCGCAGCCGGTGCCGGGCCAGCTCCGGCAGGTCGGTGAGGGTGCCGGGGGTCTGGTCGAAGCAGATGCGCAGGTCGGTGAGGTCGGTCAGGTCCGCCAGCGCCGCCGCCGACAGCGACCGGTCGACGGTCAGCCACAGGGTCGGCACTCGCCGCAGACCTTCGGGCACCGTCACGTCGTCGGCACCGCCGAACAGGGTCAGGCTCAGTCGGTGGCCCTGCTCCGGGGCGTCCACGACCAGGTCCGGCGGCCAGCCCCGCAGCATCAGCGACGTGGTGCCCCCGCCCAGGCGCACGCTGCGCAGGCCCGCGCCGCTGAGCCTGACGTTCGTCACGCGGGTGCCGCTCAGATCGACGTCGCCAACCGCGTCGTCCCAGTACAGGTAGCGGATGTCGCGGTCGGCCAGGGCTGTGGTGAGGCCCCGGGCGGCACCGGCCCACTCCAGCGTGACGCACTCGGGCAGCAGGTCCAGCTGCGACCAGTCGACCGGGCCCGCGGCGGGCACCCGGAACTCGCCCCGGCCGGTCAGGTTCACCACCGGGGTGTGCCGGATGACTGTCACGGCGCCGCCGCCGAAGTCCACAAGCAACGGTACGGCGCGACGGTCTGCGAACATGCGGCAGACGATAGGCCAGGGCTACGACGCTGGCGCGTCGGCGGACAGCAGCTGCCGTACGCGGGGGACGACCTGCTCGGCGTACAGGCCGATGGAGGTCATCATCGCCTCGTGCGGCAGCGTGCCCGAGCTGTACTTCAGCTCGAACCGGGACACGCCGAGCGCCCGTACCGTCTTGGCGATCTTCGCCGCGACCGTCTCCGGCGAGCCGACGTAGAGCGAACCCACGTCGGCCTCGGCCTCGAACCGGGCCCGGCTGGTCGGGCCCCAGCCGCGCTCGCGCCCGATGCGGTCGTGCAGGACCCGGTAGTGCGGCCACAGCTGCTCGCGGGCCTGCTCGTCGGTGTCGGCCACATGGCCGGGCGAGTGCAGGCCCACCGGCAGCGTCGCCACGCCGAACTCGGCGAGCGCCCGGTGGTACAGGTCGACGTACGGCGCGAAGCGCTCCGGCTGGCCGCCGATGATGGCCAGCATCAGCGGCATCTCGTACCGGGCGGCGCGCACCACCGACTCGGGGCTGCCGCCGACCCCGATCCAGGTGCGGATGCGCCCCGACTCGGTCTTCGGGTAGACGTGCTGGTCGGTCAGCCCGGCGCGCAGCTCGCCCTGCCAGGTCACCGGCCCCTCGTCGAGCAGCTTGTCGAGCAGGTCGAGCTTCTCCTCGAACAGCTCCTGGTACTGGCCGAGGTCGTAGCCGAACAGCGGGAACGACTCAGTGAACGAGCCCCGGCCGAGGATGATCTCGGCCCGGCCGTGGGAGACGGCGTCGAGGGTGGCGAACCGCTCGTATACGCGAACCGGGTCGTCCGAGCTCAGCACGGTCACCGCGGTGCTCAGCCGGATCCGCTCGGTGCGGGCGGCGATGGCCGCGAGCACGATCTCCGGGGCGGTGACCGCGAAGTCGGCACGGTGGTGCTCGCCGATGCCGAACGCGTCCACACCCAGGCTGTCGGCGAGCACCGCCTGCTCGACCACATTCCGGATGACCTGCGGGTACGGCAGCGTGGCGCCGTCGGCGTCCACGGTGACGTCACCGAACGTGTCGAGTGCGAACTCCAGCGGTGCGGACATGCCCAGCCTCTCCCTACCTTGCGACAGTTGATCGCAACCGTGCCCCCGGGAACGCTATTCCCCGAGGTCAGCTCAGGCGATACCAGGGACGTCCCAGAAGACCAGGTAGTCACCGCCGCTGACGTATCCGGCGATCATCACGGTGCGGTTGTCGGCCCGGAACCGCACGGAATGCGCCTCGTCGATGTAGCGGCTGTCCAGAACCGCGCCCTTGGCAGGTTTGGCCGGATCGGTGACGTTCCAGAGCGTCGCGGAGCCGAACCCGGTCCCGGTGGCGAGGGTCTTGCCGCTGGAACTGAACGCCAGCGAGAGTACGGCGCCGTCGTGCAGGTCCGTCGCGGATGCCCGTACCGGTTTGGCGGGGTCGCTGACGTCCCACAGGATCATGCTCTGGTCCGCGCCGCCGGTGGCCATGAGCTTGCCGTCCGGGCTGAACACGATCGAATGGACCGCACCGTGATGGCCGCGCAGGGTGGCGATCTTCGACGCGCTGCCCGCGTTTCGCACGTTCCAGAGCACGACCTCGCCGCCTTTCACCCCGGTCGCCAGGACCCGTCCTCCGGGATGGAAGGCCAGCGCGTAGGCATCCGAGGTCTTGATCAGGGGCCGGGGACGGCCGTCGAGCGCGCCGGGCCACAGCACCACGCCACCCGACTCGGCGACCGCGAGGACGGTTCCCGAGTCATTGAAGACGGCGTTGCGAGGCTTCGCCTCGCCGCCCGCGGGATCGGCCAGCACCGGGCGAACCACGGTCTTCGTCGGCTGCCGCGGATCGGCGACGTTCAGCACCGTCACAGACGCCGGTTCATAGGTCGACACCGCCGTCACCCGCTGTGCCCCGGAGTTCCACGCGGCCTGCCCGGAGCAGTAGGCGACGGGCACGCCCGACACCTCGCGAGGCTCCTCGGGCTTGGACACATCCAGAATCTTGATCATTTCCCCGTCGCAGAACGCCACGAGGCCCGTCTTCGGATCGTCGCCGAAGTACGCGCTCGCCGGCAGGTGAGCGATCTCGCGCGGCGACTCGGGCCCGACGGCAGCCGCGCTCGGGGAGGGCGCGACGGCCGGAGTGTCCTGTCCGGACCAACGTACGAAATGGACCACCACCAGCGCGGCCGCGGCGAGCACGGCGACACCGCCGACCACTGCGAGAACGCGCCACTTGGCTCGGCCCTTCGCCGGGCCGGGGGTCGTCACCGGTGGGTGCTGTTCGGACGCCGTCAGTGTCATTGCCGCTCCCCGTGTCCTACCCGAGGATCTTCACCTCGGCGCGTCGACAATGTAGCGGCGGGTGCGAATGGCCGGGCGTGGGATCCGGGATGGACCGGTCGGTCAGTGTGCGGCGTTGCCGAACTGCCACTCCAGGCCGGGTACGCCCGCCGCCAGCTCTTCCATGATCGCCTCGACGGCGCCCGTGCCGGCGTCGGCGGCCACGGTGACCACGACGAACTGCCGGTGCTCGGGCGCGTCCACGCGGCCGCCGATCCCGGCGAAGGCCGCCGTGAACCGGTCGATCACCTCATCGGTGAACTGCGGGTCGGCGTAGGCCTGCACGCACAGGTTCGGCCCGCGGCGTACCACCTGGAAGCCCATGCCCTCCAGGATGATCACGTCGCCCTCGGCACAGCCCATCACCAGACCGGGGCTGGACAGCAGCTCGATCAGCCCGCCGGGCAGCCGCCGCGCGGCCACGATCTCGCGGAACACCTGCCCGTCCTCCTCCCGGTAGGCCAGTGCGATCCGGTTGGGGTCTTCGTCGAGCTCGAACATGGCCGAGATGATGCCACGTCGCTCGACGCGGGCGCCGGTGAGGCCGGTCAGGTCGGGCCGTCGGGGTCGAAGCTCCGCACGAATCGCCGCTGCCAGGGGGTCTCCACCGCGTGCGGGGCGTAGTGCGCGCGTACGTAGGCGACGGCTTCGGTGGTGGGAACGCCGTCGAGCACCGCCAGGCAGGCCAGCGCGGTGCCGGTGCGGCCGCGGCCGCCCGCGCAGGCGACCTCGACCCGCTCGACGGCCGCTCGCGTCCATGCCTCGCGCAGCGCGGCGGCGGTGGCCAGGCGGTCGGTGGGCAGCCGGAAGTCGGGCCAGCGCAGCCAGCGCGCCTGCCAGGAGACCGGAGACGGCTCGTGGCCGAGCAGGTACAGCCCGAGGTGTGGGAGTGGGCCCTCTGGCAGCGGGCGTCGCAGCGCGCGGCCGCGCACCAGCCGCCCCGACGGCAACCGAAGCACCCCTGGCGCGTCCGGATCCCAAAGCACGCTCACCCGCTCGACCCTAACCCCGGAAAACGTGCCCAACGCGACGTCCGTTCGGGCACGGTCGCATTGGCGAGAGGGCGGCTACGATACGCCGAGGCGGCCTCGGATTCCGACGCCGACGCGCACAGGACAGGCAGCTTTCCGGCGACGACTGGCGAGGACGCCCATGCGTGTGGAGTTGGCACTGCCAGCAGATCCCGACCTGCTCGACGTCGACCTGGTCGGGGTCGACGGGGGCGAGTCGCTGCCCGCCGCCACCGGCTCCCGCTGCCGCGTCGGCGCGCCGGTGGTGCACCGGGTGACGGGCGACGACGGCAGGCTGCTGGTCGCGGTGGCGCTGCCCTGCGGCTTCACCGGCGGGGAGGAGCCGATCACCCGCGCCGCGGTCGCGGCCACGCTGAGCAGCCTCGACGGCTCCGCCGACCATCCCGTCGCGTACGGTCTCAGCCCCGCCCGGCTCGCCCACGCGACCGGCACCCGCCCCGCCTCGCTGGCGTTCACCGTGTCGTGGAGCCCGGCGGTCACGGTCGGGTTCGAAGCTCCCGCCGAACCGGCGATCGCCGAGTACTACCTGCGCGCCCACGGCGAGGGCGGCCGCGAGGTGGGCTGGCGGTTCCGGGAGACCACCACGGCCCGCCTGGACGGCGTCGAGTGGCTGACCATGGTCGTGGCCGCCTCGGCGGCGGCGGGAGGCGTGGCGCGCCTCGCGCTGACCGCCTCCGTGCGGCGCAAGGGACTGGAGATCGCGCCGTACCAGGCGCGGCTGCCCGAACACCTGGCCCGCCTGCGCCTGACGGAGTGAACGCGGCCTGGCCAGACATACGCCGGTCGAGCGGGAGCGCGAACGACCCGAACCGCGTCCAAGGCCAGCGGAGGTGAGCGTGATGGCTCGACGACACTGGGCACCGCTGCTGCTGTCAGCGGTGCTCGCCCTCGGCGGCTGCGCCGGGCGCGGTGGCGAGGCCGCATCGGGCGGCGGCAACACCGAGGAAGACGGCGTGGCCCGCCTGCACCGGCAGGCACAGGAGGCGCTCACCAGGTACGACGCCGCGGTCAAGTCCGCCGGGGTGGGGCGGTTGTTCGTCCCGGTGCGGTCGCTCACCGACCAGATCGGAGACTGGGAGCCCGACAACGGTGACCACAAGCTCGCCCTGGCGGCCGGGCAGGTCACCGCGGTCACGACGCTGCCGCCCGACAGACCGCGCGGGAAGGTGGTCTGGGCCGACGGTGTCACCAGGGAGTACACGCTGCTGACGCCCACGCAGGCGATCGCCGCGATGGGCGTGGAGGGCCACGGTACCGACTGCGGCGGCTGCGCCCCGATCGAGGTCACCGGCGCGAAGCTCACCACCGGCGTCATCGAGACGACGCGAGGCGCCGCGACCGTGCCCCGTTGGGAGTTCACCCTCAAGGGCAGTTCGGTCCGCATCGTCCGCGTCGCCGTGGACGCCGGTGCCACCGTGCGGGTGGTTCCGCCTTCGTGGGACCCGTACCACGCCCCCGGCGGAGTGGGGATCGAGTCGGCGACCGTCTCGTCCGACCGCACCCAGCTGGTCGTGCACTTCACCGGCAGCGCCGGTCCGGCCAGCCAGCCCTGCGGCGTCGACTACACCACCGAGGCGGTCGAGTCCGACACCGCGGTCGTGGTCATCGTGCTCGGCCGCCCGCACTCCGACCACGAGTCCTGCACCGCGATCGGCTATCGACGGCAGGCTCCGGTCCGGTTGAGCCGCCCGCTCGGCGAGCGGGCGGTCCTCGAGGTCGTGCAGGGCCTGCCCGTGCCGCTGACGATCACCTCGTAACACCGATCAGGTTGCTCGACGGTGAACATTGCGCCAACAGTGGCGACGTGAGCGCCGCGGGCCAGTGTTGACCGGCCGCCAATGAATACCCTTCGGGATGGCGGATGCGGGCGTACACGGAGGTGCCTGTGCGGGGAGCACCTGATCTGAGGTCGCTGGTCCGCCGCGCCCTGGTGGTGACGGCGGACCAGACCTGCGAGCAGCTCGAGGCGACCTTCCGGGCCCGTCCGGACGTGACGGCGGTGGTCGTGGCGCGCCCGGGTGAGCTGGGTCTGATCATGCGGGGCCGGTTCGACCAGGCCATGTCCGGCCCGTACGGCTACGGTCGCGCGCTCTTGGGACAGCGCCCGGTCGCGGAGGTCGCCGACTGGAACCCGCTGCGACTGGCCGCCGACACCACCGTCGCGGCCACCTCACACCTGCTGCGCACCCGGCCCCTGGCCCACCGCTACGACGACGTGCTCGTAGACCTCGACGGCGGCGCCGTCGGCACCGTCTCGGCCGCCCATCTGTTCGACTCGCTGGCGACCCAGTTCGCGCACCGGGCCATCCGCGACGACCTCACCGGGCTGGCCAACCGCGCCCACTTCCTGGACCTGCTAGTCGCCGCGTGCGCCGACGCCGGCACCGGACACGATCGGGTCGCCGTCGCGTTCCTGGACCTCGACGGCATGAAACGCATCAACGACTCCCACGGCCATCAGACGGGCGACACCGTGCTGACGCTGGTCGGCAGGCAGCTTCGCGACGCGCTGCGGCCCGGCGAGATCGCGGCCCGGCTCGGCGGCGACGAGTTCGCCGTGCTCTCCCGCCTACCGCGGGACGCGCCGATGGAGCGCGGCGCCCTGGAGCTGGGGCGACGCTGCCTGTTGGCGATCGCGGCCCGCGACGGGAGGCACGATCCGGCACTGCACCCGTACGCCAGTGTCGGCGTGGCCGTCTCCGGGGACCTGTCCGACCCACAGACGCTGGTCGGTGAGGCCGACATGGCGATGTACCGGGCCAAGCAGGCCGGCGGCAATCAGGTGGAGCTCGCCATCGGGGTGGAGGCGGGCCTGTCCGGCGACATCGAGCTGGTCGACCGCACCGTCGCCCAGGCCGTCGAGCACGGCGAACTGCGCCTGTACTACCAGCCGATCGTGCGTATCGCCGACCGCCGGGTGATGTCGATGGAGGCGCTGGTCCGCTGGCAGCACCCGAGCATGGGACTGCTCACCCCCAGCCGCTTCCTGCCCGGGGCCCGGCGCGGCGGCCACCTGCCACTGCTGGACCGCTGGGTGCTGCACCGCGCCTGCGCGGACATGCTCGAGCTGGACCGGTCGCTCGGCGACGCCGCGCCCGACCGGGTCAACGTCAACCTGTCCGCGCCGACCCTGGCCACCCCATTCGACGCCATGGTCACGCAGGTGCTGCGCGAGACCGGCCTGCCGCCGCAGCGGCTGCGCCTGGAACTGCCCGAGGACGCCGACCTGCAAACCCTGGCCGAGGCCGGGCCGCGCCTGGAACGGCTCATCGAGTCGGGGGTGCGGCTCGCCCTCGACGACATGGGGGCCGGGTCGACGAACCTGCGCTACCTGTCCACCCTGACGGTGCACGGCCTGAAGATCGACCGGGCGTTCGTGGCCGGGATGCTGCACAACCCGCGCGACCACACCGTCGTGAAGCTGCTCACCGACCTGGGGCACGGTCTGGGGCTGCACGTCACCGCTGAAGGGGTGGAGAGCGCCGAGCAGCTGTCCGCGCTGGCGCAGCTCGGCGTCTCCTACGCCCAGGGCTACCACCTGGCCGAACCCCAGCCCTTCGCGCGGCTCGGCGACCTCGTCCTCACCGCCGCCGCGCCCGGCCGCCACCGCGCCCTGACTCCGCACCCGGGGGTGGTGGGGACGGCACGCAGGGAGATGCAGGTCCGGCCGGTCGGGACGATATTTGCTCATGAACCGAATCTTGTGAGGCGTCGGCACCTGGGAACTCCTAGCGGAACAGGTCGTCACCCCCGGCCGACCGGCCGCGACGTCCGGATCGCCGACCCCGCCGCGACGACGCTGATAGGAGCCGCACATGCAACCGTTCCGTGTCGACATCCCCCAGTCTGCTCTGGACGACCTCCGCCGCCGGCTCGCCGACACCCGCTGGCCCGTCGGGCTGCCCGAGGCGGGCTGGGAGCGCGGTGTGCCGCTGGACTACCTCAAGGAGCTCGCCGAGTACTGGCGCGACGGCTACGACTGGCGCGCGGCGGAGGCGGAGCTGAACTCGTACCCCCAGTTCACCACCACGATCGACGGGGCGAACATCCACTTCCTGCACGTGCGCTCGCCCGAGCCGGACGCGACGCCGATGATCATCACGCATGGCTGGCCGGGCTCGGTGGTGGAGTTCTACGAGATCATCGGGCCGCTGACCGACCCGCGTGCCCACGGCGGCGACCCGGCCGACGCATTCCACCTGGTCATCCCCTCGATGCCGGGCTACGGCTTCTCCGGTCCGGCGGCTGACGGCGGCTGGAACATGCGCCGGATGGCGAAGGCCTGGGCCGAGCTGATGCACCGCCTGGGCTACGACCGGTACATCGCCCAGGGCGGCGACTTCGGTGCCGCGCTCTCGCTGGCACTCGGCTGGGCCGACGCCGAGCACCTCGCGGGCGTACACCTGAACACGATGATCACGGTGCCGCTCGACGAGAGTGACCTGGTGGATCTGAGCGAGGAGGACCAGGCGCGCATCGAACGCTCGGCGCGGTTCGTGAAGGACCTGTCGGGTTCGATGAAGCTCCAGTCGACCCGACCGCACTCGGTGGCGTACGGGCTCAACGACTCGCCCGTCGGTCAGCTGGCCTGGGTCGTCGAGAAGTTCAAGGACTGGGCCGAGGCGCCGAAGGCGCCCGAGGACGCTGTCGACCGCGACCGGATCCTGACCATCGTCTCGATCTTCTGGCTGACTGCCACCGCGGGCGCGTCCGGCCAGCTCTACTACGAGATCGCCGACAACCTGCCGATCTCGGCCAACGCCGGGCGCTACGACCTGATGCCGCCGTTCACGGTGCCACTCGGAGTGGCGACCTACC
The DNA here is from genome assembly GCF_019083965.1 of Catellatospora tritici. Taxonomy (GTDB): domain Bacteria; phylum Actinomycetota; class Actinomycetes; order Mycobacteriales; family Micromonosporaceae; genus Catellatospora; species Catellatospora tritici. Next base: position 138,735 of record NZ_JAHRCY010000002.1, on the reverse strand, counting down.
CCGGCCAGGTGTTCAAGCCGGTGCGCCGCTTCGCCGAGCGGTCGTTCCCGACGCTGACGTACTGGAGCGAGTACGACCGCGGCGGCCACTTCGCCGCGCTGGAGGAACCTGATCTCTTCATCGATGACGTGCGTGCCTTCCGGCGTCGGCTGGAGCAGGGCTGAGGGTACGCTCGGGACAGGCGTCTACCAACGGGGCGAAGGATGGGCATGTCCGACAACGACGACTTCGAACGGCTCACCGGCCCGTTCCGGACGGAACTGCTGGCGCACTGCTACCGGATGCTCGGATCCGTCCACGACGCCGAGGACCTGGTGCAGGAGACCTACCTGCGCGCCTGGCGGTCCTATGACGCGTTCGAGGGACGGTCGTCGCTGCGGACCTGGCTCTACCGGATCGCCACCAACGCCTGCCTGACCGCCCGGGAGAGCCGAGACCGGCGGGCCCTGCCGTCGGGACTCGGCGCCCCGGTGGCGGACCCGCACCTGCCGGTCCCGGCGGCCCTGCCGGAGGTGCCCTGGCTGCAACCCGCACCGGACAGCCTGTTCGGTGCGGGTTCCGACGATCCGGCCGCCATCGTGGTCTCCCGGCACACCACCCGGCTGGCCCTGGTCGCCGCCCTGCAGCACCTGCCACCCCGCCAATGCGCCGTGCTCATCCTGCGCGACGTGCTGCAATGGCGGGCAGCCGAGGTCGCCGAGCTGCTGGGCACCACCACCGCCGCGGTGAACAGCGCACTGCAGCGGGCCCGTGCCCAACTCGAACTGGTCGCCCCGGCCGAGGACGAGGTCGTGGACGTGCCCGGCCAGCGCGCGCTGCTCGACCGCTATGTCGCCGCGGTCGAGAACGCCGACACCGCCGCGCTGGTCGGCCTGCTCACCGAGGACGCGGTGTGGGAGATGCCGCCGTTCGCCAGCTGGCTGTTCGGCCGCGACCTCATCGGACGGTTCCTCAAGGCGCAGTGCCCGTCCGATCCGGGCGACAACCTGCTCGTGCCGACCCGTGCCAACGGGCAGCCCGCTTTCGGCGCGTACCTGCGCGGCGCGGACGGGGTGCACCGGGCGGGCTCGATCAAGGTGCTCACCATCACCCGAGGCGCCATCTCCCGCATCCTGTCCTACGAGGATCCGGACCTGTTCGAGCTGTTCGGTCTGCCGCCGGTGCACCCGGCGGCCTCGCCGCTGCCGTCCCGATGACCGCACTGGCCGGCGCCGGGCTGTTCGCCGACGGCGCCAGCCTGCTGGAACGGGCGATCGGCTACACCCTGAGCACGGTGCAGACCCTCTCGGCGGACGAGCTGACGCTGCCGACGCCGTGCCCGGCCTGGGATCTCTGCGCGCTGCTGCAGCACACCAACGACTCACTGTCGGTGCTGCACCAATGCGTGACCAACGGGTCCGTGGACGCCGGGCCGGTCGACCCGGACCCGGCGCCCCAGGATCTCGGGGCTGTGCTGCGGGACCGGGCCGGGCTGCTGCTCACCGCGCTGTGCGCCAGGAGCGACCGGAACCAGGTCGTCACCGTCCTCGACCGGTCGCTGGCGGCCGACATCTCCATGGGCGCCGGGGCGATCGAGATCGCCGCCCACGGCTGGGACATCGCACAGGCGCGCGGCCAACGCAGCCAGATCCCGCCGCTGCTGGCCACCGAACTGCTGGACGTCTCCTACCTGGTCATCACCGACGCCACTCGGCATCCGATGTTCGCCCGACCGGTCGCCGTGGTGCCCACCGCCAGTCCGAGCGACCGGCTGGTCGCGTTCCTGGGCCGCACCCCGAGCTGACCATCCGCCACACCTGACCGGCCGTCACCCCTGACCCACGCCACCCGTCGGGCGCGACGCGCCACCTCGCGCGGCGCGTGCCGCGCGCCGCGTGCCGCGTGCCGCGTGCCGCGTGCCGCGTGCCGCGGGGCGCGGGGCGCGGGGTCGTGCAGTTTCGGGGAAACTGCAGGTATCCGGGCCAAGATTCGTGCAGTTTCCCCGAAACTGCAGGCGCCAACGCACACGCGCCCAGACGCGCGTGACGCGCATGGCCCGGACGCGCTCAGGTCTGGCGCACGGAGACGCCGGTGTGGCGGACGGGGAGCGTCCGCCACACCGGCGTGGGTGATGCCGGGTCAGCCGACTTCTGCGCCGACCTCTTCCTGCACCTTCGTCTGCACCGGCGCTGCCGCGGGGGCGGCGGCCGGACGCGGCTTGCCCGGCGAGAACAGGGCCGCGATGACACCGACCGCCGAGGCCCCGGCGGCCAGGTAGAGCGCCGCCGAGATGCCGCTGATGGCCTGGGCGGGGCTGTCGTAGCTGCCGTTGGCCGCGAAGACCACCGCGAGCAGCGCCACACCGAAGACGCCGCCGACCTCCTTGAGGGAGTTGTTGGCCCCGGCCGCGACGCTGACGTCCTCCGGCGGCACCGAACCCATCACCGAGTTGGCCACGGTCGGGAAGCACATCGAGATGCCGATACCGGCCAGGATCAGCGGCAGGACCAGGCTGCCGTATCCGACGCCGGGCTCGGAGACCGCGGCCACCCAGCCGAGGCCGATCGCCTGCAGCAGCATGCCGCCGACCATGAACGGCCGGTTGCCCAGCTTGTCGGACATGCCGCCCGCGATGGGCGCCACCAGCATCGGCATGGCGGTCCACACCAGCAGGCGCAGGCCGGTGCCGAGCGGGTCGTTGCCCAGACCGGTCTGGAACATCTGCGCCATGAAGAACAGCGAACCGATCAGCGAGAAGTGCTGGAAGAACGCGACCAGGTTGGCGGTGGTGAAACCGCGGCTGCGGAAGTACTCCAGCGGAAGCATCGGGTAGGGCGCGCGACCCTCCCAGATGAGGAAGCCGATCACGAGCAGCACGCCGACCACCAGCGAGCCGATGACCTCGCCGCTGCCCCAGCCCGCCTCCGGCGCCCGGACGGCCGCCCAGGTCAGGGCGAACAGACCCGCCGAGACCAGGAGGAGGCCAGGGATGTCGAGCTTCGGGCGCGGCCCGTGGCTCTCCCGCAGCTTCACCGTGGACAGCACGGCCGCGACCAGGCCGAACGGCACGTTCAGCCAGAAGATCCACTGCCAGGACAGGCCCTGGGTGATGGCACCGCCGACGACCGGGCCGGCCGCGATGGCCAGACCGGAGACGCCGCCCCAGATGCCCATCGCCATGCCCCGCTTCTCCGGCGGGAAGTGGTCGGACAGCAGCGCCAGGCTCAGCGGCAGCGCGATCGCGGCGGCGATGCCCTGCACCACGCGGGCCAGCAGCAGCACCTCCACGTTGCCGGACAGTGCCGCCACCACCGAGGCGGCGACGAACAGCACCAGGCCGAACACGTACATCCGGCGGCGGCCGAATCGGTCGCCGAGGGCCGAGCCGGTCAGCATCAGGCAGGCGAAGGCCAGGTTGTAGGCGTTCACCGTCCATTCGAGGTCGGTCAGGCTCGCGTCAAGCTGGAGGCGGATGGTCGGCAGCGCCGTTGCTACCACCATCACGTCCAGGGAGATCAGGAACGCGCCGATCGAGACCAGACCCAGCGCCCAACCCGGTCGCACGGGACGTCCAGTCGATAGGGTCTCAGTACTCATGGGAACACCCCCGGGTGGTCCGGTCCAGTAGATCCGACATGTCTACAACTCCGTCTCTGGCTGTCGGGGCGGTACGGCCCCGATCGGTCACAGGTACAGACCAGCGCCGCGCGCGAAACTCATCGGTGATCCGGGACCGGTCACGCGACCGGGTCAGCAGCGCACGCTGAGAGGTGCCCGGCCCAGCGCGCGCAGCGCATGCTCGCGGGGTGCGCACGTGGCCGCACAGGGCTGCGTTCCGTCGCGGACACGCCGCCTGACCAGCACCTCCGTGGCCGCGCGAGGGCGCACGACCGGCTGCCGTAACCCCAGGAGGACATGGTGTTGGACGCGAAGGTGCCGCAACGGGAGGAACTTGTCCGTCGCGCCTCGGAACTGGTGCCGCTGCTGCGGTCCAAGGCGCTCTGGATCGAAGAGCACCGGCGCCTGCCGGAGGAGGTGATCGAGGCGTTCGAGGCCTCCGGCCTGCTCAACATGCGCATCCCCGCCCAGTACGGCGGGTATGAGAGCGACGCGCGCACCCTGATCGACGTGCACGCCGAGATCGCCCGCGGCGACGGTTCGGCCGCCTTCGTCTTCTCGGTGTGGTCGTTGATCAACTGGATCGCGGGCCTGTTCCCGGACGACGTGCTCGACGAGGTGTTCGCCACGCCCAACGTCCGGGTGTCGGGCACGCTCGCGGCCTCGGGTTCGGCCGTCAAGGTCCCCGGCGGCTACAAGCTCAACGGCAGCTGGCGCTTCAACAGCGGCGTGCTGCACAGCCACTGGAAGTTCATCGCCGCGATGCCCGACGGGCCGGAGGCGGCGAACGGGCCGATCACCGCACTGGTGCCGGTGCACCAGCTGGAGACCCTCGACGACTGGCACACCCTGGGCCTGCGCGGCTCGGGCAGCGTGACCACGCTGGCCAAGGACGTGTTCGTGCCCAGCGAGCGGATCATCCCGACGTACGAGTTCTTCACGGACCAGTGCAAGTCGAAGGTGAACGCGCAGAAGGCGATCTACCAGGTGCCGATGCTGGTCACCTCGACGGCCGCCACGGCTGGGCAGACGCTGGGCGCCGCCAAGTACGCCCTGGAGAGCTTCTTCGACCGGCTGCCCGGACGCGGCATCACCTACACCGACTACGCCAGCCAGGCCGAGGCGCCGATCACGCACCTGCAGGTGGGTGAGGCGACGCTGCTGACCGAGGAGGCCGAGGCGCGGGCGCAGCGGTTCGCCGACCTGATCGACACCAAGGTGGTGACCAACGAGGCGTGGTCGCAGGCCGAGCGGGTCAAGTCCCGGGTGGAGATGGGCCGCATCGCGCAGCTGGCCAAGAACGCGGTGGACCTGGTCGCGATGGCCAGCGGCGGCTCTTCGATCTACAACGACGTGCCGATCCAGCGGATCCAGCGCGACATGCACACCATCGTCATCCACGCGCTGACGAACCCGAACACCAACATCGAGCTGTACGGCCGCCTGCTGTGCGGCTTGGAGCCCAACACCCAGTACCTGTAGGCGACACAGGGCGGCGCGGACGCAGTGCACCCGTACACCCGGGTCCACGGCGTCCGCGCCGTTGTTCAAGCAGGTCAGAAGCGCCAGCGGGTCGGCGTGAAGCCCTCGGCCGACGGGAAGCCGAAGGCGGTCACCGGGTCCAGCCGGTACGCCGCGTACGGCGGCTTGCCCGCGGTGGGGGCGGCGTAGTCGGCGTGCAGGGCGTCGTCGCGCACGCTGACCTGCCAGCCGTACTTGGACCGGTAGGCGTCCACCACCCGCTGTAGTCCGGCGGCGCCGGTCACCTCGGTCGCCGTGCCCTCGATGACCAGGTCGAAGCCGTCGCACGACGCCGTGATGGAGCTGCGCCCGTCCTGGGTCAGGTTGCGGCTCTTGGCCGCGTCTCGGGCGGAGGCGAAGTGCACCGCGCCGTCGGCCCACACCGCGAACAGCGGGCGCACGTGCGGGCGGCCGCTCGGCGTCAGCGTGGCGAGCCAGAACTTGTCGGTCTTGGCCAGCGCGTCGGCGACCACGCCCCACTTCGCCGGCGTGCCCTGCCAACCGGGCAGCAGCAGTTCGGCCACAGGAACCTTCACGGTCATGCGTCTCGCTCCCTTTTGTGCGGTGTACCGGCATCGAGTCCCGGAGAGATACGTCTGGATGATACCGGTACAAGATGATCTGTCCACATGGACGCGGCCTGGGCCCGGCGCGATGCCGGGTCCAGGCCGAATCGGTGCCGCGCCTTACTTTCGCGCGTAACCGCCGTACATCCGCTTCATCGACTCGCCCTCTTCGGCGCCGGGCCGCCACCGGCCGACCGGAACCAGTCCGGGCGACTGCAGCTCGAAACCATCGAAGAACGCGGAGATGTCCGCCAGACTGCGGTAGACCAGCGGGAACGTGGCGTTCTTGTACACCTCGTCCATCTTGGCCAGCTCCTCAGCCGTCACCTGATCGGTGCACAGGTGCGACACCACCAGGTACGACCCGGGAGCCATCCGCTGCTCGAACGCCGCGACGATGTCCTTGGCCACCTTGAAGTCGCCGATGCAGTGCAGCGCGGCGATGAACATCACCGCCACCGGCTTGGAGAAGTCGATCAGCGACTTGGTGTCGGGGTGGTCGAGGATCTCCAGCGGGTTGCGCATGTCCGCCTCGATCAGGCGCGTGTTGCGGGCGCCCTCGTCGGCCAGGATCTGCTGCCCGATCGTCACGACCTCGCCGTCGGCCTCGGCGTAGAGCACGCGGACGTCCGGGTTGATCCGCCCGGCGACGTGGTGCGTGTGGTCCACGGTCGGCAGCGCCGAACCCACGTCGATGAACTGGGTGATCCCCAACTCGCCGACGAGGTGGGCGACCACCCGACCCTGGAAGGCACGGTTCTCCCGCACCACCCCGCGGGTGTTGTCCTCGCCGAACAGACGCATGACCTCGTCACCGGCGGCCCGGTCGACCGGGCCGTTGTCCTTGCCGTGCAGGAAGTAGTCGTACATCCTGCCGGTGTTGGGCTTCTCCTGGGTGGACTCTTCTACGGACATCTGACCTCCTTGCGAACCTGCGTGCCGTACGGCACGCGGCTCACCCCTTGATGGGACTGCTCTGGTGGGAGAAGAGGCTGAGTTCGCCCTCGGCACGGCGGACGATCACCCAGGTGTTGCGCACCTCTTGCTCGGGCGGCAGCTCGGTCTGCCCGCCGACCAGCGTGCCGCCGTTGGTGACCAGCAGGGCGACGTCGTCGGTGATGAAGTTGACGAACAGGGTCGAGCCGGTCACCCGCGAACCCTTGAACGGGAAGCGCTGGAAGGCCTCCTCCATGTACGCCTGGATCGCGGCCCGGCCCACCAGCTGCCGGTCCTCGACCAGCGCGCCGCCGTCCTCGGTGAAGATGTCGGCCCAGCCCTTGGCATCGTTGGCTTCCCAGACCTTCTGCACCCGCAGCGGGATGGTCAGCACGGCCTGCACGTTCGGGTCGCTGAAGTGCGCGTAGTACTCGGGGTTGTCCGGCACACCGGCGGCGGCGAGGATCTCCGAGGCGTTGCCCCAGGACAAGGTGGTCGTCATATGGTGGCTCCTGTTCGTAAGCTGGGACGGGTCGACACGGGACTACCAACACGGAACTACCAGCGCAGGGTGGCGCCTTCGCCGCGCGGGCTGTTCTGGTACGACGCCAGCTGCCACTGACCGTCGGTCTTGACCACCAGCCACGTCGAGTGCACCGCCAGCTCGGGCGCGATCTCGGTCTCCCCCTCCGGCAGGATCCCGCCGTGGGTCCGGATCACCGCCACCCGGTCGGTCACGAACCGCAGGTCGACCGGGCGCCCCGTGATGCCCGACCCCTTGAACGGTCCCGCGAACGCCGCCGCCATGAACGAGCGCACCTCGTCGCGGCCACGCTTGAGCACGTCACCGGGCAGGATCAGCACGCCCTCCTCGGTGAACACCTCCGCCACCGCGTTGGCGTCATTGCGCGCCCACGCCGCGACCAGCCGCAGCGGAACACTGAGCGCTTCCTTCTCTCTGTCACTGGTGAACGTGCCGTAATAAGCATCCAGGTCGGCCGGGGCCGACATCGTGTCCGCGGACATGACGGAACTCCCTCCTAAGACCACACCTTTGGCCGGACCATCGTCAGACGTGGCCGACCCCGAGGGCATCTCCAGGAATGCGCAACCACACCAGGTGCGCTGACCTGCGCGGACATGAGTCGGCAGCACAGCCGGAAGGCGACGGGACCCACGGAATACGCGCCGAGGCCGAGCCCATTGGTGACGAATGGGCTCGGCCTGGCGAGGGGATATCAGCGCAGCGTGGGGACGCCGCCACCGTCAGCGAGGGCGACCTCGACGCCGGGCAGGTCGCTCGCCCACCGGTCGGCGACGGCGGCGAGCCCCGCGGCGTCCGGCGGGTGCACGCCCAACCCGATCGCGAACCGGACCACCGGTCCCCCGGCGAACGGGCGGGGCCAGCCGTGCACGTCGGCGACCCCGGCCGACTCCAGCGCCGTGAGCAGCGCCCGCAGCCGACCCCGGACCCGACCCAGCAGCTCCTCACGGGAGTCGTCGTCTCCGGCCCGCACCGAGACCACCGCCCACGCGGCGTGGCGGCGGTGCAGCGGCGGGGGCGCCAGCAGCCGCGGCCACGCGTCGGCGCCGGATTCGGCCGCCTCCTCCAGCAGCTCCCAGGCCTGGTACAGCTCCTGGGCCAGCAGGTCAACCAGGCCCGAACCCACCTGCTCGGTGCACGAGCGCACCGGCGCGGTCGGGGTCAGCACGGTGCAGAGCGCCGCCTCGGTGCCGGATGCGCCGCCCCAGGCCGAGCCCGCACCGGGCGCCGCTGCCAGGGCAGCGGAGCCGCCGGGCACGGCCGGATCGAGCGCGATCGGATCGCGCCAGTCCCGGGCCGCCCAGTCACCGAAGAAGCGGCGCAGCAGCTCGTCCGGTTCGGCCGAGCCGACGGTGCGCACCGTGCGGGCCGCCAGGACCGTCCAGGCCAGGCCGGGCAGGCCGCCGAACGGCGCGGCGTCCAGGCCGCGCGCCTTCGCCCACGTCTTGACCTGGCGGGCGAGCCGGACGAACGCCGCCCGGTCGGCGGCGACGGCGGCGTCGACCGCGGCCGCGTCGGAGACGGCGCTCAGGGCGATCGCGGCCACCTCGCCCAGTTCGGCGCGCCGCGCCACCGCTTCGGACGGGTCCAGCGCACCCGTGCCGACCAGCACGAGGTCGACGTCGAGCCCATATGCGGAGAGGCGCAGGCCGGGCACGCGGGCACCGGTGACGAGCCGGACCCGTACCGCGTCGGGCAGTGCCGCGACCACCCGCGACCGGATCTCGGCCGCGGCGATCTCGCCCGACAGGGCCGCCACCAGGTCCAGGTCGCCGCCGGGCAGCGCGCAGCCCATCGCTCGCGAACCCACCACGTGCACCACCGCCTCCGGCAGCGCCCCCCGCACCGCCGCCACGATCCGCGCCGCGTCGGCGTCGTCCGCCGATCGACCAGCAGCGGCGGACGTCGGCGCCGCAGCGATCAGCCGCCCGGATGACGTCCTGGCAGGACCGGCAAGCCGCCCGGATGACGTCCTGGCAGGACCGGCAGCACCGGCAGTCGCAGCCGAAACCGCGGCCGAACGCGAAGCCTCGGCACGGGTCTCGGTCGCGGTAGGTGCGGCCTCGGCGGCGGCAGGCGAAGTCGCGGCTGCGGAAAGCGGAACCTCGGCCACGGAGGGCGGAGCCTCGGCGGCCGAGGGCAGTGGCTGGGGCGCGGGTGGGTCGGGCAGCCAGCGCAGCTCCCCGGTGCCGAGAGTGAGTACCGCGCGGGGCCGCATCGGCTCGTCGCCGCGCCGCGACAGCAGCACCAGCTCCCCCACCCGTGCGGTCGCCGGGTCCAGGCGCGCGGCGCAGGCGGCGGCGACCTGCTGCGGATCACGACTGCGGCCCAGGGTCAGGTGCGGGGTGTAGCCCTCGGCCCGGCCCCGGCAGCGCGGAAACCGGTCCGCGAAGGCCCGGTGCAGCCGCGCCCACGGCCGCTCGTCGGCGGCGGCCGGGTCGAGCCAGACCGTGGCGTCGTCGCGGTGGCCGAAGGTGTGCACCCCGTCCAGCCTCGCGGTGAACGGGGCGAGTTCGGCCGCGGCCGCCGACAGCAGCGGCGCCGCCTGCTCGAACGCGGCCTCGGGCACGAATCCGAACAGGACGTTCACGTGCGGCGGCCAGCGGTCGAAGCTCGGGTCGTGCGCGGCGCGCAGGTCCTGGATGCGGGGCCACAGCCGCCGCGGCGGCAGCCAGGCCAGCGCGGTCCGGGCCGTGGGTGCCACGTCGAGCACCGAATCGCCGCAGTCGCCGAAGTCCAGCTCGGCCAGCACACCGTAGTGGTCGGACGGGAACAGCAACCGACCCGGCTCCGCGTTCGGATGGGGCTGCGGCCGGTCGCCCAGCAGCAGCGCGGCGGCCGGGTGGCCCGTACCGCGCAGCATGATCCGGTCCAGGCGCGAGGCCCGGCCCGACAGCGACGACACCGCCGCGAGCGGGTTGGCGACCGGGTCGAACGTCGGGGTCCGGTCGTCCGGGCCGTGCACCAGGGTCCAGGCGTCGCCCAGCCCGAGGGTGCCCGCGAGCCCGTCGCTGCCGTCGTTGAAGTCCCCGACCAACACCAGGTCACCGGCTACGCCCGCCAGCCCCTCGGCGAGCCGGGTCAGCTCCTCCTGCCGCCGCCGCGGGCCACCCTCGGCGTGGTCGCTGGTCAGGTGAGTGGCCGCGACGACCAGCGGGCCGGTCGCGGTGTCCACGACGACCGCCGACAGCGCCTTGTACGGCCCCAGCCGGTGCCACCCCACCTCCCGCACCGGCAACCGGCTGAGCAGCACCAGTCCACTCTGCTCGACCTCGCGCGCCCCGGCGCACACCGTGTACCGCACACGCACCCACGGCTGGGCCAGCAGCAGGTCCAGCAGTCCGACCTCGACCTCCTGCAGCGCGATCACGTCGGCGTCGGCGGCATCCAGGGCCGCCAGCAGCAGCGGTCGCCGCAGCGCCGTGTCGATGAGGTCACCGTCGTAGCGGTCCCACAGCGTGTTCCAGGTCAGCACCCGCAGCCGGGTGGGTCCGGGCACGGCCGCGGCGGTGGCGGTGGCGGTGGCGGTGGCGGCCGGGTGCCAGCCGTCGCGCCACGTGTACGCCGTGCCGGCGGTGAAGAACGGCGCTCGCAGTGCGTGCTCGTCGCGTACCCGGCCTGCCGTGCTGGTGTCGAGCCGGTCCACGCCCGCGGCGCGGTCCCAGACGATCTCGCCGTCGGCCTCGATGTAGAGCACCCGGTGCCACGGGATGTCGCCACCGGGCACGAAGGCGGGCAGCGCGACCCGCTTGGGCGCGGCGGCGCGCTGCGACACCCCGAGCACGAACCGGGCGGGGTCGAACCGGGGATCCCACCGAACGCGGTGGTAGATGTCCTCACTGGTACGCATGGCGCGCCCAGTATGGCCCCGGTGACCGCCCCGGCTCACCGCATTTCCGGCTCAGCCCAGCGCCGCCGCCAACTCCGCGTAGGTGGGGGCGAGCTCGCGCAGGGTCTGCGCGACGGCCTTGTCCCGCTCGGCGACGACGTCGTACTGCAGGCTGCCGACCAGCCGGGCCTGCCGGGTCGCGACGGCCGCGGCCGCGGGCAGGCCCAGGCCCGCCAGCGCGGTCGCGGCGTCGACCAGGCGGCGGGCGCCGACCCGGACCGCGAAGTACATCAGGTGCGCCCGCAGGTGCGGGGGCAGCCCGGCCTCGGCCAGGTCGGCGAACCCCTCGACCCCGGCCGCGCCGCCGACCGTGCCGGGCGGCACGGGCAGGTCGTCGCGGCCGCGCAGCCAAGCGGCGGCCGCGGGCAGCGACGCGCGCAGCGCCGTCTCGGCCGACACCTCGCGCACCTGCCGGAACCCGCTGCGCATGGTGTATGCCCGCGTCCGGTACCCGATCGTGTCGGCCCGCCACGCGGTCAGGAAGTCCCCGACCGGCAGCGTCGCGTACGGGTGCCCCTGCGGGTCGTGGAACTCGACCAGGTCCCCGTGGACCGCCAGCACCGACACGAAGTGGTCGGACTCGATCGGCCCGGTCATCCCCGGCTGGTGCCGCAGCCATCCGATCTCCACCGGCCCGACCAGCACCGGTCCGTCCTGCACCGCCTCGCGCAGCCGCGCCAACGCCGTGTCGCCGTCGTCGGCGCCCTCCCGGTGGCAGGTCCAACCCAGCAACTCGATCGCGTTGTCCAGCCCCTGATCCGGGTCCCAGCCGTACGGGTCGAACAGCGGCAGCCCGCCGCCGAGCAGCTGGAACCCGAACGGCGACCCGGTCAGCACCTCGATCGTGGACGGGGACGGCGCGGCCGCGCCGAGCTGCATCGCCAGCGAGTTCGCGTAGCAGTACGGACCGGATCCGAGGTAGGGGTGCATGGCTCAGCTTCCTTCGGTGACGGGGTAGGCGATGTCGAGGAACGCGCCGCCGGTGCCGGGCTGGATCTCGACCGGTCCACCGGTGCAGACCAGCTTGTTCGCGTCGATCCAGGCCTCCAGCGCCTCGTAGGCGCCCAGGATGTGCGGGAAGACGGCGTCGGCGGCGCTGACGGACAGCCAGGCGTCGGTCCCGCCGGGCGACAGGCGTACCAGCAGGTCGTCGACGGGTTCGACGGTGCCGGTGAACGGGATCGCGACCTCGACCGGCCCGTCGCTGTCGTGGGTCACGAAGTCGTGGAAGTGCACGAGCAGTGGTCCGTCGGCGGCCACTCCGGCCGCGTGCAGCCGGGCCCGGATGTCAGCGCGGGCCTGCGCGACGAAGGCCCCGAGCGCGCCGACGAAGACGTGGCCACGGCGCGACAGCAGTTTGCGTGCAGGGCGGGCACGCAGCATCGGGGTGCCAGGCCGCGGCGCGGCTTCGATGTCCAGCGCCTCGACGAGTTCGCGCTGGTGGCGCAGCTGGTCCTCACGGGCGGCGAGCCAGGCGCGCAGCTCGGCCTGCCGGGCCTGCGGGTCGAGGTCGAGCAGGGTCGCGATGCGGGCCAGGGGCAGGTCCAGGGCGCGCAGCCGGGCGATGAGGCGGCCGCGCGGCACCTGGTCGCGGTGGTAGCGACGGTATCCGGTGCCCGGGTCCACCCCGGCGGGGATCAGCAGGCCCTGGTCGGCGTAGAGGCGTAGGGCCTTCGGCGACAGGCGGGTGGCCGCGCCGAACTCGCCGGGCAGCAGGTCGTCGGTCACCGGCCCATCCTGGGCCATGCCCCAGGGGCGAGGTCAACCACAGGTCCGCGCCACGCCGGGCCGTGCCCCCGCGCCCCGCCGCCGCCACGCCGCCGCCGCCGCCGCCGCCGCGAACGAGCAGTTTCGGGGAAAGTGCACGAATCCGAGCCAAGATTCCAGCACTTTCCCCGAAACTGCACCAACGTCCGCCCGCCCAGCGGGCGGCGCCCGGCGGGGTCAGCCCTTGACCCCCGTCAGGGTCACGCCCTGCACGAACGCCTTCTGGGCGAAGAAGAACACCACCACGATCGGCAGGATGGTCAGCATCGTGGCGGCGCTGACCAGGTGCCATTCGACGTGGTGCATGGTGCGGAAGCTGGCCAGCCCCAGCGAGACGGTCCAGGCCTGCTCGTTCTCGCTGGCGTACAGCAGCGGGCCGTAGTAGTCGTTCCAGGCGTAGAAGAACTGGAACATGGCCGCTGCCGCGATGCCGGGGCGGGCCATCGGCACGATGACCTTCCACAGCGTGCGCCACTCCCCCGCCCCGTCCACCCGCGCCGCGTCGAGGTACTCGTCCGGGATGGTGAGCATGAACTGGCGCAGCAGGAAGATGGAGAACGCGTCCCCGGCCAGCATCGGCAGGATCAGCGGCCACAGCGAGCCGGTCAGGCCCGCGTTGGCCCAGAACAGATACAGCGGCACCGTGGTGACCTGCGGTGGCAGCATCATCATGCAGATGATCGCGATCATCATGGTCTGCCGTCCGCGCCAGCGCAGCTTCGCCAGCCCGTACGCGGCGGGGATGCTGGCCAGCAGCATGAACACCGTGGCCAGCCCCGCGTAGAGGACCGTGTTGACCAGATAGCGCAGCAGCGGTGCCCGGGTGAACGCGTCGGCGTAGTTCTCCGCGTGCCATGTCGTCGGCCACAGCTGCGAGGTCAGTGCCTGGTCGCTGGTCATGAACGAGGTCAGCACCAGGAACAGCACCGGGGCCACGAACATGACGCACAGCGCGATCGCCACGCTGTGCCGCGCGACGAGCAGCAGGAACGGCTGCTTCTGGGTTCTCATCGCGCGTACTCCCGGAATCGGCGCAGCAGGATCAGGGTGGCCGCGATGGACACCAGGAACAGCACCACGGCCAGCACGTTGGCGTAGCCGAGCACGTGGTAGCGGAAGCCGACGATGTACAGCCACAGCGGGTAGGTGTAGGTGGACCCGTTGGGGTAGCCGAACGTGTCGGAGATGCCGCCGCCACCGGTGACCTCGCCCGAGGCGACGCTGGCGGCGACCGCGGCCTGGGTGAAGTACTGCAGCGTGCCGATGATGCCGGTGATCGCCGCGAACAGCAGCACCGGCGAGATCCCGGGCAGGGTGACGAAACGGAACCGCTGCCAGGTGCCGGCGCCGTCGAGTGACGCCGCCTCGTGCAGTTCGACCGGGACATCCAACAGTGCCGCCACGAAGATCATCATCAGGTCGCCGACGCCCCACAGCGCCAGCAGCACCAGCGACGGCTTGGACCAGTCCGGGTCGTTGAACCACAGCGGCGGGTCGCTCACGCCCAGGTGGGACAGCAGCGTGTTCACCGGTCCGGTGCCCGGCTTTAGCAGCAGTACGAACGCCAGCGTCGCGGCGACCGGCGGCGCCAGCGCGGGCAGGTAGAACAGCGTCCGGTACACGCTGCGGCCGCGCTTGACCTGGTTGAGCAGGAGCGCGGTGAGCAGCGCCCCGAGCATGCGCGCCGGGACCATCACCACGACCAGCCACAGCGTGTTCCGGGCCGCCTTGACGACGTTGTCGTCCTGGAACAGGAACCTCCAGTTGTCCAGGCCGACCCACTCGGGCGCCTGGATCATGTTGAACCGGGTGAACGAGAACCAGATCGCCGCCAGCAGCGGATAGACCAGGAACAGGATCAGGCCGACCAGGACCGGGCCGACGAAGACGTACGGCGTGAGCCTGCGGCGCAGCTTGAGCGAGAATCCGCCCCTCAGCGCCGTGGAGAAGGAGTGGGAGGTGCCGGGAGACCCGGCACCTGCGGTCGCGTCGGCCACGGTCAGCCGGCCAGCTTCACGAGGTTGTTGATCTGCTCGTCCACCTTGGTCAGACCGGCGCCGAGGTCCTTGCTCTTACCGGACTGGTAGTCCTGGATGAACGCCGACAACTCCTCCTGGTAGGCGGCACCGACCACGCTGGGCGGAGTCGTCGTGGTGCCCGGGTTTGCGAAGATGTCGAGGAACACCTTGAACTCGTCGTCGATCACCAGGTCCTTGCTGGCCAGCGCGTCACTGGTGGTCGGCACGTTGCGGATGCCGTTGCTGAGCTTGACGATCGCGCTCGTGTCGGTGGTCAGGTACTTCAGCAGCGCCCACGCGGCCTCGGGGTTCTTCGCGGTACGCGAGACGCCGATGACGTTGCCGGTCACATAACCCGCGCCGTAGCGGGCCGGGTCGGTCACCGGCAGCGGCGCCACCCCGAACGGCACGTCCTTGGCCTGGTCGCGCAGGAACGCCATGCGCCACTCGCCGTCCACCGCGATGGCGACCTTGCCCTTGTGGAACGCGTTGTCGGCGCCCCACTCGTCGCCCAGCCCGGCGCGGAACTTCTCCAGCTTGTCGTAGCCGTACCAGTCGACGAGCTCTTTCTGCCACGCGAACAGCTCGCGCCACTTGGGGTCGCTGCCGATGGCCGACGTGCCGTCCTCCTTGAGCCAGCTCGCGCCGACCGCGGGGGCCAGGTGCGCCGGGGAGTTCTCGTAGAAGCCGAAGCTGGGCAGGAACCCGGCCCGCTCGATGGTCCCGTCGGGCTTGCGGATGGTCAGCTTCTTGGCCAGGTCGGTCAGCTCGG
The DNA here is from genome assembly GCF_019083965.1 of Catellatospora tritici. Taxonomy (GTDB): domain Bacteria; phylum Actinomycetota; class Actinomycetes; order Mycobacteriales; family Micromonosporaceae; genus Catellatospora; species Catellatospora tritici. The sequence continues at coordinate 123,125 of NZ_JAHRCY010000002.1, read as the reverse complement.
CCAGCGTCTTGGGCGGACCGGCGACGCCCGCCTCGCCGAAGATCTTCTTGTTGTAGTACAGGCCGTACACGTCGGCCAGGAACGGCATCGCGCACCGCTTGCCCCGGTACTCGGTGTAGGACTTCACCACGGCCGGGTACTTGTCCATGACGACCCCGTCGCGCTGCAGGTACGGGGCCAGGTCGATCCATGCCCCCGACGAGCAGAACTTGCCGACGATGTCGGTGGAGTAGCTCAGGCCGACGTCCGGGCCCTGCCCGGCGCCGATCGCCTGCAGCATCTTGGTGTCGTCCTGGCCGCCCTTCACCACGACCTTCACCTTGGGGTACTTGGCCTGGAAGTCGGCGACGATGTCGTCGATGGCCTTGGCCTCGCGGTCGGTGAAGAAGTGCCAGAACTCCACCTCGCCGGAGGGCTCGACTCCGGCGCTCGCGACCGGCGCCGGGGCCTGTCCGGGGGTGCACCCGACGGCAGCGGTCACGAGCAGGCCCGCCGTCAGCGCGACGGCGGCCAGCCTGTTGGCTGTGATAGACAAGGAAACGCTCCTCTGGATGTCGTGCAGACCTGCGAGCTGCGGATTCAAGGGGTGTCGCCGATGCCTGCCGTTGCCGCGGCAGGCACAGGTTTGGTGCTAGGCCGGGGTGAGCGTGTAGCGCAGCGCGTCGATGAGCGACTCGCGCACGGCACGTACTCCGGCGTCCATGGCGCCCAGCAGGACCGCGTCGTCGGACAGCGCGGTCACCGCCACGGGCGTGCGCAGCGGTGTGGCCCGGTGGAACGCGGCCGTCACCCGGTCGCGCAGCGCGGCGCCACCGGCCTGGGCCACCTCGCCCGCGAGCACCACCAGGGGCGGGTCCACCAGCGCGGACACCGCCGCGAGCGGCACCGCGATCCGGTCGGCCAGCGCGCACAGAAACGCGTCGGCCGCCGCCTCGCTCGCGGTTGATCGTTCAAGTTGCCGGGCAATCGGGGGTATGACGGCCTCACTTTCGCCCGATTGCCCGGCAACTTCGATGACCTTGGTCCGGGCGGCTTCGGCGTCGGCTGGGCCGGCCTGCGCGACGGCGGCGGCGATGGCGGCCTCGGGGGTGTCGGCGATGAAGCCGTACGACGCGGCCAGTGCCGCCACGGCCGCGCCGCCGACCAGGTCCTGCATGTCTCGCGGTGTGCCGACGGGGTGGTCGGGGCCGCCCAGCGGCAGGTAGCCGATCTCGCCCGCGCCGCCCGTCACGCCGCGCAGCAGCGCCGCGCCGAGATCGATCGCGCAGCCCAGGCCCGCGCCGAACCACAGCAGCGCGAACGCCGCGCTGCCCTGGGCTACGCCGCGATGGCGTTCGGCGATGGCGGCGAGGTTGACGTCGTTGTCGGCGTCGACGGCCAGGCGCAGCGCGGCGGCGAGTTCGCCGACCAGGCCGGGGTGGCGCCAGCCGGGGATGTCGATGTGCCGGATGGTGTCGGTGCCGGGGTCGTACGAGCCGGGCACGCCCAGCTGTAGCCGGGTCACCCGGGAGACGGGGACATCGGCGGCGGCGCACAGGTCCGCCAGGATGCGGCGCACGGTGTCGGTCGGACCTTCGCCGGGCACGCCGGGGAACTCCGCTCGGGCCAGGACCGCGCCGCTGATGTCGCACAGCGCGGCGCCGAAGGGCGGGTGCGGGGACTCGGTGGTGTCGCGCAGGGCGAGGGCCACCACGTACGCGGCGACCGGGTTGACCGAGTAGACCTCGGCGTTGGGCCCGGGGCCGCCGCTGGTGTGTCCGACCACGACGGCCAGGCCGGTGTCGGTGAGCCGGCGCAGCACGTCGGAGGTGGTCGGCTTGGACAGGCCGGTCAGCTCGCGCAGCTCGGCGCGGGTCAGCGTGCCGCGGTCGAGCAGCAGCGCCAGGGTGGCGCTCTCGTTCATCGCGCGCAGCAGCTTCGACGACCCGGCCAGGCGTGTCATGAACGACCCTTCAATAGGCAAGTAGGCTTACTATCCTCATCGGGGTACGGGGTGTCAAGGGGTCCCGAGCCCGCTCGACCAGCCGTCTCGGCACGGCCCAACCCTTGACCCCCTGCGATTCACGTACTTAACATCCTCGCTAGTCGAAAAGTAAGTCAGGTTGCCTAACAGTTCCCTCACCGGAGAGGAGATCGCGGCATGACATCCATCCGAGGCCGCCTACGCCGCCGCACCGCGGCAGCGGGCGGAACCCTTCTGCTCGCGTCGCTGCTCGTGGGCGCACCCGCGCACGCGGCACCGACCCGCGCCGAAGCCGAGAGCGCCACCATCTCGCAGGGGGTGGTCGAGTCCAACCACCTCAACTACAGCGGCACCGGCTTCGTCAACACCGACAACGTCACCGGCAGCTACGTGCAGTGGACCGCGTCGGCCGCCAACGCGGGCCCGGCCGTACTGAAGATCCGCTACGCCAACGGCACCACCATCGACCGGCCCGCCGACATCACCGTCAACGGTTTCCTGGTCGCGGGCGCGGTGTCGTTCCCCGGCACCGGCAACTGGGACACCTGGGCCACCAAGACCCTCACCTTCAGCGCCAACGCCGGCGCCAACACCGTCCGGGTGAGCTCGACCAGCGTCAACGGCACCGCCAACCTCGACTACATCGAGACCGAGGTCGAACCAGCCAGCACCGACTACCAGGCCGAATCGGCCACGCTGTCGCAGGCGGCGACCGCCACCAACCACACCGGCTACACCGGCACCGGCTTCGTCGACTACACCAACGTGGCGGGCGGGTACGTCGAGTTCACGGTGACCCGCCTGGTCGCGGGCAGCGCCAAGGTGACCCTGCGCTACGCCAACGGCACCGGCGCCGACCGGCCGCTGGACCTGGCCGTCAACGGCAACACCGCCGCGAGCGACCTGTCCTTCCCCGCGACCGCCAACTGGGACACCTGGGCCGACCAGACCATCACGGTCAGCCTGCCCGCCGGAACCAGCAAGATCCGGGCCACGGCCACCGGCGCCAGCGGCGGGCCCAACCTCGACCGGCTGCGCCTCACCCCGCAGTCCGACTCCACCGCGCCGACCACCCCCGGCCAGCCGGTCTGCGCGAACATCACCGACACCGCGCTGGACCTGTCGTGGGGCGCGTCCACCGACGACACCGGCGTCATCGCGTACGACATCTACCACGACGGCAACAAGCTCACCTCGGCCGCCGCTCCCGCCACCGGCACCCGGCTCACCGGCCTGTCCCCCAACACCGAATACCGACTGTCGGTGTTCGCCCGCGACGCGGCGGGCAACGTGTCGCTGTCCAGCGCCCAGGCGATCTGCACCACCCTGCCCAGCTCCGACACCCAGGCACCGACGGCGCCGGGCACGCCGTCCGCCTCCGGCGTGACCGGCACCGGTGCCACGCTGAGCTGGGGCGCGTCCACCGACAACACCGGCGTCACCGCGTACGACGTGCGCATCGGCACCACGGTGGTCAAGTCGGTCACCGGCACCCCGCCCGCGACCAGCGCCTCGGTCACCGGGCTGGCCTGCAACACGGCGTACACGCTGAACGTGGTCGCCCGCGACGCGGGCGGGAACGTCTCGGCCGCGAGCCCGACGGTGTCGTTCACCACCACCGCCTGCAGCGGCGGCGTGCCGTCGGCGATCAGCACACTGTCCACCGGCTGGACCATCCCGTGGGGCACGTACTTCCTGCCCGACGGCCAGACGGCACTGGTCACCGAGCGGGACGACAAGGTGACGGCAGGCCAGTTCAAGGTGTTCAAGGTGACGCTGGGCGGCACCCGCACCCAGGTCGGCACCGTGCCCAACGCGGTCACCACCAACGGCGAGGGCGGCCTGCTCGGCGTCGCGGTCGACCCGAACTGGGCGACCAACCACTTCATCTACTTCATGCACACCGCCGCCGAGGGCAACCGGATCGTGCGGATGACCTACAACGGCACCAGCCTGAGCGGGTACACCGTGCTGGTCCAGGGCATCGCCAAGAACCGCTACCACAACGGCGGACGGCTGGCCTTCGGCCCGGACGGGTACCTCTACGCCACCACCGGCGACGCCCAGAGCAGCGCCAACGCCCAGGACAAGAACTCGCTCAACGGCAAGATCCTGCGGATGCGCACCGACGGCACGCCCGCCCCGGGCAACCCGTTCGGCACGCTGGTCTACAGCTACGGCCACCGCAACCCGCAGGGCCTGGCCTGGGACTCGCAGGGCCGGCTGTGGGAGGCCGAGTTCGGCAACAGCCTGTACGACGAGCTGAACCTGATCAAGCCCGGCCTCAACTACGGGTGGCCGACCTGCGAGGGCACCTGCTCGGTGTCCGGCATGGAGAACCCCAAGCGCCAGTGGTCGGTCGACACCGCCTCACCCAGCGGCATCGCCATCGTGCGCGACACGGTCTACATGGCCGCGCTGCGTGGTGAGCGGATGTGGCGCATCCCGCTGCTCAGTGGCGAGAGCACCGGCACCCCGACCGCGTACTACGTCGGCACCTACGGCCGGCTGCGGACGGTCACCAAGGTGCCCGGTGCCGACCAGCTCTGGCTGAGCACCACCAACAGCGACAACAACGGAGGCGCCGCGAACGGTTCGGACACCATCTTCAAGATCACGATCTCCTGAGCCTGATCCCGATCCCCCGGTCCGGCTCCGGCCGGACCGTGACCGAAGGAGTCACATGCGCACCGCACCACGGACGGCACACCGCCTGGCCGCCGCCTTCGTCGGCGCCCTGGTCCTGACCGCCGCCGCACCCCTGACCCACGCCGCCGCGGCCACCACCCGCTACGAGGCCGAGAGCGCCACCATCTCGCAGGGTGTGGCCGAGGCCAACCACCTCAACTACTCCGGCACCGGCTTCGTCAACACCGACAACGTCACCGGCAGCTACGTGCAGTGGACCGTCACCGCGCCCAGCGCGGGCAGCGCGACCGTCGCCATCCGGTACAGCAACGGCACCACCACCGGCCGCCCCGCCGACATCGCGGTCAACGGCACGGTGGTGGCGGCGGCGTCGGCGTTCGGGTCCACCACCAACTGGGACACCTGGGCCACCAAGACCCTGACCGTCAACCTCAACGCGGGCAGCAACACCATCCGGGTCACCGCCACCAGCGCCAACGGCACCGCCAACCTCGACTACGTCGACCTCACCACGGGATCGACCGGCACCGGCCCGACCATCCCGTTCGGCAGCCACCAGTACGCCTACGTCGCGGGCACACTCAAGCCGTCCGGCACCCAGTCCACCCTCGACGCGGCCGTGGTGACGTACTACAACAAGTGGAAGGCCGCCTTCGTCAAGCAGAACTGCGGCAACGGCTGGTACGAGGTGATCTCGCCCGACGCCGACCACCCGTACGTCGCCGAGGCCCAGGGCTACGGCATGGTCATCACCGCGCTCATGGCCGGCGCCGACGCCAACGCCAAGACCGTCTTCGACGGCATGGTCAAGTACATGCTGGCCCACCCGTCGGTGAACAACGGCAACCTGCTCGCCGCCGAGCAGGACACGTCGTGCAACAGCGTCAACGGCTCCGACTCGGCCACCGACGGCGACCTCGACGTGGCGCTGGGCCTGCTGATGGCCGACAAGCAGTGGGGCAGCACCGGCACGTACAACTACAAGCAGCTCGCGGTCAACCACATCAACGCCATCAAGGCCAGCGAGGTCAACCCGACCACGAAGCTGATGCTGCTGGGCGACTGGAGCACCTCCGGCGACTCGCTGTACTGGACCACCCGCCCGTCCGACTTCCACCTCGACCACTTCCGGGCGTTCAAGGCGGCCACGGGTGACACGTTCTGGGACACCGTCCGCACCAACCACCAGAACCTGATCACCAACCTGCAGACGCAGTACGCCCCGAGCACCGGCCTGCTGCCCGACTTCGTGGTCAACACCAACACCACCGCCAAGCCCGCCCCGGGCGAGGTGCTGGAGGACCCGAACGACGGCAAGTACTTCTGGAACTCCTGCCGCACCCCGTGGCGCATCGGCACCGACGCGATCACCGGCGGCGGCTCGGCCTCGCTAACGTCGGCCCGCAAGCTCAACACCTGGATCAAGTCGAAGACCGGCAGCAACCCCAACAGCATCGCGGTCGGGTACTCGCTGAGCGGCACCCAGATCAGCTCGGGCAGCGAACCGGCCTTCTTCGCGCCGTTCGCGGTCGCGGCGATGACCGACTCCGGCAGCCAGGCCTGGCTGGACGCACTCTGGACCAAGATGATCAACACGTCGTTCACCAGCAGCGACTACTACTCCACCAGCATCCAGCTGCAGGTGATGATCGTCGCCAGCGGCAACTACTGGCTGCCCTGACCGGGCACCGCGGCGGGGTCGGACTTCCGACCCCGCCGCTTCCTTTCCTCCCACCTCCGACAGGAGTGTCATGCGCAGTCGCAGCACCCCCGCACGGCTGGCCGCGGCAGTGACGACCGGCCTGCTCACGGCCGCCGTCATCAGCGCCGCCCCGGCCACGGCGGCCCCCACCCGGTACGAGGCCGAGAACGCCACCATCTCGCAGGGCGCCGTCGCCACCAACCACCTCAACTACAGCGGCACCGGCTTCGTCGACAGCGTCAACGTCGCGGGCGCCTACGTGCAGTGGACCGTCAACGCCGCCACCGCGGGCACCGCCACCCTCGCCCTCCGCTACGCCAACTCCGGCGGCGCCGACCGGCCCGCCGACATCGCCGTCAACGGCACCACCGTCGCGGCCGCGTCGAGCTTCCCCGTCACCGCCAACTGGGACACCTGGACCACCAAGACCCTGACCACCGCGGTCAACGCGGGCAGCAACACGGTCCGGGTCACCGCCACCACCGCGGGCGGCCTGGCCAATCTGGACTACCTCGACGCCGAGGTGGCCGCCACCACCGAATACCAGGCCGAGAACGCCACGATCTTCCACGGCGTCGTCGAGGCCAACCACACCGGCTACACCGGCACCGGCTTCGTGAACAGCGACAACGAGACCGGCAGCTACGTCGAGTTCGCCGTGAACGCCGCGAGCGCGGGCAGCGCCACCCTGGAGCTGCGCTACGCCAACGGCACCACGGGCAACCGGCCCGCGTCGGTGTCGGTCAACGGCGCGACCGTGGCGACCCCGGCGTTCGCGCCGACCGCGAACTGGGACACCTGGGCCAACCAGAACGTCACCGCGAACCTGGTCGCGGGCGCCAACACGGTCCGGGTCACCGGCACCACCACCGGCGGCGGGCCGAACCTGGACCGGCTGCGGCTGCTGCCGGTAACCAGCGGACCGTTCATGGCGGTCGCGCCGTACGAGTACTTCGGCTGGGGCGATCCGCAGAGCCCGACGGCGGTCATGTCCGCCACCGGGATCAAGTGGTTCACGCTGGCGTTCATGCTCTCCGACGGCGGGTGCAACCCGCTGTGGGACGGGTCGCGGCCGCTGACCGGCGGCGACGACCAGGCGAAGATCAACGCCATCCGGGGTGCCGGTGGCGATGTGATCGTGTCGTTCGGCGGGTGGAGCGGCAACAAGCTCGGCGAGAAGTGCACGTCGGCGTCGGCGCTGGCCGGGGCGTACCAGAAGGTCATCAACGCGTACGGGCTCAAGGCGATCGACGTCGACATCGAGGACACCGAGTTCTCGACGGCGTCGGTGCGGCAGCGGGTGGTCGACGCGCTGAAGATCGTGAAGACGAACAATCCGGGGATTCGCACGTTCATCACGTTCGGGACCACGCCGACCGGGCCGGACGCGACCGGCAAGGATCTGATCAACAAGGGGGCGGCGGCCGGGCTGGACAACGACGGCTGGACGATCATGCCGTTCGACTTCGGCGGGCACACCGGGACGATGGGGCAGGCTTCGGTGAACGCGGCCGAGGGGCTGAAGAACGCGGTGAAGACGGCGTACGGGTACAGCGACGCGACCGCGTACGCGAGGATCGGGATCTCGTCGATGAACGGGATCACCGACGAGCCCGGCGAGACGGTCACCATCGCCGACTTCCAGACCATCCTGGCGTACGCGCAGCAGCACCACCTGGCACGGCTCACGTTCTGGTCGATCAACCGCGACCGGGCGTGCGGGACGGGCAGTGACGCCGACTCGTGCAGCGGCGTCTCCCAGCAGCCGTACGCCTACACGAAGATCCTCGTCCAGTACACCGGTTGAGGCAACACCACGGTGCACCGACGCTCCGTCGGTGCACCGTGGTCACCAGAACGCGAACCGGTTTTGGCTGATACCGGGTAAGCCACTGCCGGTGGCTCCTGTCCGACGGTTGAGTGCCGCGTGACGACCAGCACTTGCGCCCAGTGCTGGCTACCCCGAGCCACGGTGCGGTCACAGCGGCATCGCGCCAGCGGTCTGGATCAAAATCACGCGCACAGACTGCGGCAACAAATCATCTGCCAGGCGGGGCGGCGCTCGACATTCGTCAGAGCCTACGATACTGCCTTGGGGTCGTCACCGATGACTGAAACTGGTCGGCGTCGCTTCGTAGTTTGTCACACCGTGGGTGTTTACTCACCAACGAACGACAGGCGGCCCGCACCCGGCTGTGACACCCTGGGGAGGGATCCATGACGCAAGGCGGAGACGAGGACTTCTCAGACCGGCTCGATCTCACGCCCTCGCCACGATTGCTACAAGTCTTAGGTGACCTTCCGTACCAGCCGTGGCAGTGCCTTGCCGAGCTCATCGACAACGCCTTCGACGATTTCCTCTCTGACCAAGAACGCGATCCAATGGATTCGCCAGCGGTGCAAGTGACGCTGCCACGGCAGAGCACCGCTGAAGGCGACGAGATTGTCTGCGTGGCCGATAACGGGCGTGGGATGACGGCCAGGCAGCTCGGAGAGTCGCTAAAGGCTGGCTACAGCGCGAAGTCTCGCCATGGGAGTCTCGGCTTGTTTGGCATGGGTTTCAACATCGCTACAGCACGTCTCGGGAACGTGACCGAGGTCAGAACGACTCGTGCTGGTGATTCTACCTGGCTGATCGCCGAGATCGACTTCCGGAAGATGCAGCGGCAGGGCGGCTTCGAGATTCCTCTGAGGCGGGAGCCAAAGCAGGACGTGTCCCTTCACGGTACAGAGGTAACTGTTAGGACACTTAGGGCCGAGGCTCGCGACAGGTTGCGACGTCCGTCCACTGCAAGCCAAATTCGAGATCGACTCGGCAAGGTCTACTCCTACATGCTCCGCTCAGCTGATCAGGTGCGCGAGCTCCCAGGGCCGATGCTGGCAGGCAGAGGATTTGCTCTCTATGTCAACGGCACTCGCGTCAAACCACATTTGCCCTGTGTGTGGTCACCCGCACGTTCAGTCAGCAACCGAGGGCGACTGATTCCAGCAGTGATCGAGATCAATAAGCCGCTCAAGGCGGCATGGGCCTGCATGTCTTGTGGTCATTGGCATGTCACCCAGTTGGACAACTGTGTCGAATGTGGCGGTAACGAGCTCCAGTTGCGTGAGCGGCGCATTGCAGGCTGGGTAGGAGTGCAGCGATACTTCGATACCAGCGACTTCGGGATCGATTTGCTGCGCAACGGACGCAAGATTCTTATCGCCGACAAAACACTTTTCGATTGGGAGCATCCCGACACAGGCGAAATTTGGAAAGAATACCCAATTGAGCTGGGCTCAACCGTCGGCGGACGCTTGGTTGGCGAGGTGCACCTCGATCATGTCCCGGTTGTGTATCAGAAGAATGATTTCGAGCGCAGCACGACAGAGTTCATATCGGCAGTCCAGGTAATCCGCGGGGAAGGGCCGCTGCAACCTCGAAAAGCTCGATCCGTCGGCTTCGGTGACAATACGTCGTATCTTGGCCAACTTTTTAGCGGATATCGCGACATCGATCCCGGGCTAAAGTGCCTGGTTCCAGGTGACGGCAAAAAGGCTGTCTTTAGTGCGGCCAAGGAATGGGCTAGTCGCTTTCACAAGGGGCAAGCGGAATATCTGACTGACGAGAAGTGGTTCGAGCAGGCGGCGGAACATGATCGCATTAAGCGCGGCGAGTCTCGTCCGACAGGACCCGGCACCGTGCGGGGCGGAGCCACCGGAACCGTAGATGGCGACGGAGGCCGCAGAAGGTCCGACATCCCCGAGACGCCGGATCCCAATGGTGACGACGACCTGTTTACGCGTACAGGACTGGGCGACATATTCGGACGTCCTGGCGGACGGACAGCGCCAGCCGATAACCCGCCGCCGCCGCCAGAGACAGAGGAACAACGCTTCGAGCGGTACCTCAAGGCCGCACGAGTTATGCACGACCTCACAGGTGAAGTGTCTTTAGCCAGTCTCACGCGGCGCGAGGTTGTCGCCTACGAGACGACGGAGCGTCTGATCGATGCTTCCGGCATCGACACTCCGTGCCTATCACGCAGCGGACGTGCCAATAAGATCGACATCTTCGTCAACGGGGATCACGAAGTCTTCCGTGAGTACGGTAGGGATCCGCGCGAGTATGCAATCGTTCAGCTGGCGGAGCACCTGCGTACAGCGGGCCGCCTGGAGAGCACCATCGCAACGGTTGCAGCAGATGTGACCAAGGCCTTACCTGATCAGCGCCTCACTGATACGGCGCTGAGGGCACGTATCAGCTCGGTTCTGGGCAGGATCAGGGAGCTGCTGACCTCTGTGGCCGTCGAGCACTCGACGGCTATATGGTCATGTCTCCCAAACTCGGAGAAGATCGCCGCCGAGCACACCGCCCTCGCGGACGAGCCGAGGCTGGTCTGGCCCGACCTGACAACGGACGGCCGCTTCGTCGCGTACCTAGGCGCCGGTGGGGTAGCCGCCATTGTGCGTGAGCGTCCGGACCTTGTGCTTGATGGGAGGGTCTTCGTGACGACCTGGGCGACGTGGACGAGCGAGGACGCAAAAGAACGACAGGTATCTCGTCTTTCACGCCATCTTGAGGCAATTGGCGAGTTTATGTCTAGTACGGACGCAAAAAGTAGACTTGACAGGGCGATGGCCCGACTTACCCTCGACATGCTCGATCAGGAGACAAGCGGGGGTGAGCTGACATGAGCACTTCCTTTGTCGATCCGACGTTCCTCGTCGATGTCGGACCGGTTGCCTTTGCGCGACAGGTCGAACGGCTCTTGCTACACCTGGGCTTTACCGATGTCGCCAACGTGGATGGTCCAAACGACCAGGGCGGCGATATCCTCGCCTCAATCAACGGGATACGATGGGTCTTTCAAGCCAAATGGAAGAAAAGTGCACCTGTTCCCGCAGGCGCGATCGATGAGGTATTGCGAGCCAAGGCTTTCTATAAGACCGACAGGGCGGCTGTCGTAACAAATTCCAGATTCGGTCCATCTGTGGTTCAACGTCGCGACGAACTGAGCCGGCTGGGTACCCGAGTCGAATTGTGGTCCGGCAGAGAGCTTATTGAGCTATACGGCAATGAGAAAGCCACTACAGCTCGGCTGCCAGAGCGACCGCTGCGGCCCTATCAGTCTTCGGCCTTCCAAGCACTCGTTGACGGACTTGAGGAAAAAAACAAGGCGCTGCTCATTTTGGCCACAGGTTTGGGCAAGACGGTTGTCGGTGGCGAGGTGGTAGCACAATTTCTGGAAAAGCGTCCGCATGACAGGATCCTCGTCGTGGCTCACACCAAGGAGCTTGCCGAACAACTCGAGCGTGCTCTCTGGTACCACGTGAAGAAGGACGTACGAACTCAGCTTCTAACAGGTGACCACCGCCCTGATGACCTGCGGGGCATAACCTGCGCCACCGTCGCAAGTGCGTTGGCGTATGTCCGAAGCGGCTATCGCCCAAGCCTCGTCATGGTCGATGAGGCTCATCATGTTGCCGAGGAGGGTCAGTTCGCGGAATTGCTCGACCTCTTGGCCGACGTGCCACAGTTCGGTGTAACCGCAACTCCGTGGCGCGGTGACAAGTTCGATATTCGTCGCAGATTTGGCGATCCGAGTTACCTCCTCGGAATCGGCGACGGAATGCGACTAGGATATCTGGCCGAGGTGCGGTACCGCTTGTTTGCCGATAACATCGACTGGGACTTCGTCCGCGAGGCAAGCAAGTATAGATACACCATCAAGGACTTAAACGCGCGCCTCTTCCTGCCTGAACGTGACGAGGCAATCCGAGATGAGCTGGTGGACACTTGGGCACGAACCCGTGAACCTCGTGCAGTCATCTTCTGCCGAACCGTCGAGCATGCTGAGCGCATGGCGATCCTTCTAAATCGCGTGCCGCAGTGGAAGGGTGCTGAGGCTATTCATGCAGGACTGAATCAGCGGGACAGGCAACTACGCCTCATGAGATTCAGGGGCGGAGACACCCCAATTATTACTGCAGTTGACATCTTGAACGAAGGTGTCGACGTCCCTGATGTGAACATAATCTGCTTTGCCCGCGTAACACACAGCCGGCGGATTTTCGTGCAACAGCTCGGACGAGGACTACGGCTGCGCGAAGGAAAGAGCCATGTTGAAGCTCTAGACTTCGTAAGTGATATCCGCCGAGTTGCGGCGATCATGAACCTGCGTGAGCAGGTTGCCGCCGATGAGCTGGAGACACTCAGACTTGCCCATGCCGGGACTAGGTTCGAATTCACGGATCGCCGGGTGGAAAGCCTCATGCAAGAGTGGATCAAGGATGCGGCGGACCTTGAGACAGCACTTGATGAGGCCCGACTTCAATTCCCTGATCCAGAATTGCTGGGTGGTTAGGCCGATGGCGCGAATGCCAGAAGATGTCCGTCGCCAGGTCATCATTGAACTCTTTAGACGTGCCGATTCTCTGGATTGGGACGGTCTTCAACAGACGGATAAATCGGTCTGGTACGCACGCTGGTTAGATGAGCCAGAAATCGGTGGCGTCCTCGAAAAGTTCATGCCGAGGGATAAAGCGCGTATCTGGATCAAGGACACGCCCATGAAGCATTACAACCGCGCACGTAGCGGCATCGGTCCATATGCTGATCTTGTCGGTAGTAAGTTACCAGACGCACCCACGCTTGTTCGCCTGGCGTTTGGCGAAGGGTGGACGGTTCTGCCTTCCACGCTACGCGATAAGCCCAATCGCTGCGCAATTCGAAAGAATGATGATCTTCGTCAGATTCTTTGGGGTGGGTCGAAGAGCTTTCCGTCCCTTGTTTGGGCCTCAATCAATGCAATTGTGGACGCAGGGCCAGCACCCGTTATCCTAGTAGTTACTAGACAGGGCGAGCGATTGTCGGACGGTCAGATCGCTCGACATTGCCAAATTGGGGAGCTTATCGGTGTTGAGCTACGGCATGTGACAGCGGGCGCTATGGTCTCCTCTGGATTGGTTGGGATGGGATGAGAGACCCGGCCATTACTAGCCACATTATGTCCGCAGTGAGAAACCGCGACACTAAGCCAGAGGTGATTCTACGCCGAGCGCTATGGGGAAGTGGTATGCGCTACCGGCTTCGTTCGCAACTCATCGGTAAGCCGGACATCATATTTCCGGGTGCGAAAGTCGCAGTTTTCGTTGACGGCGATTTCTGGCACGGCAATGCTTGGCGAGTCCGTCATATGGCTTCATTTGAAGAACAATTTGAACGATGGAATAACCCGAACTTCTGGCGCAATAAGATACTGGCAAATATGAAGCGTGATGAGACGGTCAACGAAGTTCTACGCTCCTCCGGCTGGATGGTTTATAGGGTCTTTGAGTCACGCTTAACTGAAGACGTGGACCGCGTAGTCGACGAAATAAGGATGTTAGTCGAAGAAGGTCGTCGGCATCGTTAAGCGTTGGTGAGTGGAAGTTGTTTGTGGACAAGAGCTGTGATAGGAGAGCGCGTGGCACGGTCAGTTGAGCTGTTCGCGGGCGGTGGCGGAATGGCCCTGGGCATGCTCAGTGCCGGCTTCGAGCACGACCAGCTGGTCGAGATAATGCCGATAGCGTGCGAGACGTTGAGGCAGAACGCCGAACGCGATCCGCTGCTCTGGAAGACAGAATCTGTCAGAGAGATGGATGTGCGCTCTTGGTTGCTTGAGTCCGAAACTAGGCAGTTCGAGGGCGTCGATCTGGTTGCGGGCGGTCCACCATGCCAGCCGTTTTCGATCGGAGCCGGAGACAAGGCTGACCACGCAAATGAACGGAACATGTTTCCCGCCGCTGCTGACTCCATCAGCCTGCTGCGCCCTAAAGCTTTTGTGTTCGAAAACGTTCCCGGTTTGCTACGTGAGCTGTTCCTCCCATATTACGAATATATTATCGATCGATTGACGAAGCCGTCCATCTCGCCTAAGCCTGATGAGGACTGGGTTTCACACCATGCCCGAATCAGGAAGAGCAAAACGAAGGCGGAGTATGAAGTACGAGTGTTAACGCTGGATGCTGCCGACTTGGGAATCGCGCAAACGCGTCGTCGAATCTTCATTATCGGGGTTCGAGCCGATGTGGCCAAATTGCATTGGTTCGAGGGCGTCTCATTGACGCACAGTCGCGACGGCTTGATCCATTCGCAATGGATTACCGGCGAGTACTGGAAGAAGCATTCCATTGTGCAGCCTGAGATGCCGGCACGTTTTGCAAGCAAGGTTAAAGAAATCCGCAACTCCGGTGTGACTCCTGCTGGAGAGCCTTGGCAAACAACTCGTGACGCTATCACACGGTTCCCTGCACCGGTCGATGGAATAGACACGCCTGGCATCCTGAATCATAAGGGTATTCCGGGAGCGCGAACCTACCGTGGACACACTGGCGGTTGGATAGAATGGCCCGCAAAGACTCTAAAGGCGGGTGTGCATGGAGTTTGCGGTGGCGAGGCCATGATCCGATTTTCCGATGACTCGCTTCGCTATCTTACGATCCGGGAAGCCGCCGCTGTCCAGAGTTTCCCGGATTCCTACCAGCTTCCGGATGTACGTACGGCTGCGATGCGCCTTGTCGGTAATGCAGTGGCGGTCGAGGCAGCGGCTGCTGTCGGCCGGAGACTTCACGCGATCGTGACGGGCTTACCACAAGAGTCATCGGCTTCGACTCTCAACGGGAGGGTTGCCCATGCGGTGCATGCGGCAGAAATCTCCGCAATGCTGAGGCGTAGACAGCCCAGTCGACCGGGGGAGACGGATTTGGCCGAGGGACTCTGGTAACTCGTCGCAATTCCGTGGAGGTCGTCGCGACAAATCCTTAGCCGAAGGATGCCCTGGTATGATTCCGGGGCTTCTTCCGTTCTGGAGCTACTACTGTGCGGGCTATCGGCCCCTCACGTGCTTGCCCGGGAAGGGTACGGCGTCTCGTCAGCAAGAACGGAGTAGAGCAGCGAATCACGCCATGCGCCATTTGTGAAGACGTGGTCACGCATACGGCCCTCGTACTCGAAATTGAGCCGACGCAGGATCGCCTGGGATGCGAGGTTGTCAGGGCCACACGCTGCTTGGATCCGGTGCAGGCCTAGCTCTCCGAACCCGTGGGCGAGCATCAGCTGGGCAGCTTCGTGCGTGTACCCCTGGCGCCAGTGGGATCTGCGGAGGGCGTAGCCGAGCTCGCCACTGCGGTGTCCGCCGAGCCCGATACGGATGAAGCCGATCAGCTCGTCGGTCTGCCGGTCAGCAATGGCGAGGTAGTAGTCCGGCCGTGGCTCTGACTGTCCTCGTGCGATGTCGGCGGTGAGCCGTTCAGCCTGCTCTTCGCGGGTACGTGTGTCGAAGCTGAGCGAGATGGTCACGTCCGGGTCGCCGACGACGGCCATAGAGGCGTCGAGGTCGCGTTCCTCGAATTCGCGCAGGACGATCCGCTCGCCCTCGATCCGCACTGGGTACACGCGCTGACTCTATCCAGTCGTAGGTCAGGCGGTCAGCGCTGCTGCGGGGCGCTGGCTGAACGACTCGATCTCGTCGCGCAGGCCGCAGGCGATGGTGGAGTCCTTGTACCGGCGGTCGCGTAGTGCGGTGTGAACTCGTCCGACGCTCGCGACGATTCCGCCGATCCGCAGTTCAGGGCCGTAGTCGAGAACCGGGTCGAGTGCGTCCCGCGCACCGTCGAGCTGGCCTTCGTGGATGCGGGCGAGCGCGAGTTCGGCTCGGGTCCCAGCCTCGTCGGCAAAGGCACGGCTCTCGGCGTCGGCGGACCCGTACAGCTCCAGTGCCTGTGTGGCTTCCCTGGCGGCGTCGCCGTGCAGGCCGTTGAGGTACACGTAGGTTCCGGCGGCGTAGTAGTGCTGCTTGGCCTGCGAGAATGCGAACAGCCCGCCGATCTCGTCGAGATCATCGACCTGGAGGCGCTCGCGGTGACCGGCCGCGCGAACAAGCGCCGCTTGCGCTTCATCGACTGCGCCGAGCTGAGCCCACGCGCGGGCCTCGGACGAGGCGAGCCACGTCGTGATCGAGCCGGACAGCGACACGGCGATCTCGGACCCGGAATGCGCGTAGCGCGCTGCTTCGTGCGGGCGTCCGGCCCAGTAGGCGATGAGGCTCTGCAGGTTGCGGGCCCAGGCGCGCAGGCCGAGGTGGTCGGCGTTGTCGGCGCAGACGTACATGGTTCGCGCCAGGGTCATGGCGTCGTGGAAGCGGCCGAGGTCCTGGCTGGCCTTGGCGACCATGCCGGTGACGACGCTGGCCAGGACGTAGAGGTCACGGGTGTGAGCCGGCTTCTGCTTGCCCTCCAGGAACCCGAAGGCTACGTCCTGCAATTCGATGAGGTCTCCCATGATCGCGGTGAGCGGCTCGCGCAGGTAGGCGTTCGCGAGTCCCACGACGTCATGGCGGAGTTGCTCGATAGCTTCCGTACCGACGTTGTGGGTCTCGGCGTAGCTGGTGAAGCGCGCGGCGCGGCGAGCGGACATGGTTATCTGCCTCTCCAGGGTCATGGTGCTGAGCAGCGCCTCGGCCCGATCGGGGACGACAGCGGGCTCGATCTGTTGCGGGGCGGCGGTCTCTCGCCTGGGCGGTGCGAGCAGCTCGTGCATGGGGTGGCCCCAGTAGAGCCGCGCGACGCGGCGTTGAGCTGGCCGTGGCTGGGTCTGTACGTCGCCGACCATCCAGCGGCGCAACGTCCGAAGAGACAGTGCGGCGTCTTCTCCGTGTTCTCGAGCGCAGCGCACGTATCCGTCAACGACCTCCTCCTGGGTCCGCTCCGAGGCGGTGATGATGATCGCGAGCAGGGTCGGCTGGTCGTCGTGCATGTGCTACACCCCCTGACGTGGGACCTGACCTCACGGTAGATCGGCGTACGTCGCCGGACTAGCCCTGTCACCGTCCAATAAGCCCAATGGCCGGACAACGGCCGCACGGCGGCCGAACCATGTCCGCGACAGGGCAGCGGCGTGCGATGTCCGCGCCGCCGGAACATCGGCAGGCTTCGAGATATCGAGCTCTCCTGCCGCCGGTAGTCATCGGGACGGTGGCGGCAGGAGGAGGGGCGCGCGGCGTAGGCGATCGCACCCGTCGCGTCGTGCGCCCCGATCCGAACCCTGCTGGAGGGAATGCCGTGGTCACGAAGCAGTTCATGGTCGTGCTCACTACAGTTCGGCCCCTGCGACCAGGTGATCCGCCCCGGGATGAGCAGACCTGGCCTGAGGACCGGCGCGAGGTAGTGATGGCCGCTGACCTCGAAGCAGCGCAGCGGATCTTCTCAGCCTTCTGCGCTCTGCCGCTGGTGAGGGCGGGCCGGCAGCGGGCCAAGATCGTGCCACTCGGCGGGAGTGACGTCTGGTTCGTCGACTGGTCGGCGCCGCTTGTGACTAAGGCGGCTGCTGACCTCGTCAGCGTGGGCGTCTCCTGAGACCGTCGCCGATTGCGTCATCCACAGGCAATCAGAGGTCCGAGGAGTGATTACTACATGTCCAGGGCACCACCACGACCGCTGATGAACTCGCGCCAGTCCGGCTGTTCGGCGCACCCAAGGGCCGGAACTCCGGGCGGTCGCCAGCCAGGCAGCCGCCCACTACCCCACTCCCTCAGGAGGTGATCGACGTGCACCAGCTCATCGCCACCCCGTTCCTCGACGACGGCCATCTCATCCTCAAACCCGGCAGCGAGCAGGGCATGCGCATTCCCGTCGGGCACTATGAGCAGCTTCGCGACCTGTCCGCGCGTCACGGCACAGTTCCGGACTGGCTGGGCATCGCCGCAGTGAACGGCTGGGGGCTGCGCCTGCGTGACGAGCCCGTCAACGAGGTCATGACCGTGCGCCAGCCCAGCAGCTACGGCTACGGGCGGGCGTCGTGGGAGCTCAACCTCGGCTGCAATTACGACTGTGAGCACTGCTACCTCGACATCAAGCGCTTCGAGGGCCTGGCCTGGGAGCAGCGGGTCCAGCTCCTGCACATCCTGCGCGACGCCGGGGTGGTGTGGCTGCAGTTGACCGGCGGCGAGCCGCTGATCGACAAGCTGTTCGCCGAGACCTACGCCTACGCGTGGGACCTGGGCATGATGATCTCGATCTCGACCAACGCGTCGCGGTTGTGGAAGCCGGAGATCCTCGACCTGCTGCGCACCCGACCGGCGTACCACATCACCATCAGCGTCTACGGTGCCACGGCCGACAGCTACGACGCGCTCGTGCGCCGCCGTGGGGCGTTCGACAAGTTCCACCGGGGCCTGACCGCCGCCAGCGAGGCCGGACTGACCATGAACCTCAACCTCGTCGTCACCAAGACCAACGACACCGAGGTCGACGGCATGATCGCCCTTGCCGAGGGGTTCGGGCTGCCCTACCACGTGTTCTCCAACATGTCCCCGACGATCATGGGCAGCGCCCGGAGCCTGCCCGCGCAGTCGATGCCGCTACTCAAAGCCCGCAAGCCGTTCACCGGCTGCAACGCCGGGCACACGTTCTTCCACGTGGACCCGCACGGCATGGCGTCGATCTGCAAGGTCGGCCGGGACCCCAATATCGACCTCCTCGCCGAAGGCGTGGAGGGCCTGCGCCGACTCGGCGGCATCGCCGACGGCCTGCTCGCCAGGACCGGCGGGTGCAGCGGGTGCAGCGTGCAGGGCACGTGCAACACGTGCATGCCGCTGGTCCGCCTGTACCGGCAGGCGAAGTCGCCGATGGAGCGCTACTGCCAGCACCGAGAAAGTGGGGAGGTGATTGTCAATGGCACCGACAGCCACAGCGACCCGGCCGGCACCAGTCATGGTCGCGCTGTCCCAGCATCCGCAGCCGCGGCCTGAGGTGACGGAGATCGAGTTCGTCAACGTAGAGCAGACCGTCCTGGCCGCGAACAAGTGCAACTGCAACTCCAGCGACGACAACCCGTACTGACGACGAGGGTGGTCCCGGCGTGGGCGCTGGGACCACCCTCCACCGCCCCGGTAACCTCGCCGCCAGCAGGCGGCTCAGCGATGGAGGAGACCATGAACCAGCGCGTGTCATGGCAAGACCTTCCTGCTGGCCTACGACGCCTGATCGAGGCCGAGGCGGGGGTCTTCGTCCGCGCCGAACAGGTCGGCACCGGGCACAACTGCCTGCTCGGCATGGTCATGCATACCGCTCACGACCGCTACTTCCTCAAGGGCGTCCCTTCCGATCACAAGCGGGCCGTCTGGACCCAGAGCAACGAGGCCGCGATCAACCCCCACGTCCGGCATGTGTCTGCGCCGCTCGCCTTCCACGTCGCCGCAGACGGCTGGGACGTCCTCGGCTTCCAGTGCCTCGACGGCCACCACGCCGACCTCAGCCCTGACTCACCGGACCTTCCGAAGATCACTGCGAGCCTGCGACTTCTCGCCGAGATACCCGTTCCACGCGGGCTGACCCTGCGCACCATCCAGGATCGCTGGCGCGACTACGCGGGTGACCACGCCCACCTGCTCGCCGGAACGGCCATCGCGCACACGGATCTGCACCGCCACAACATCATGGTCAACGGGACCGCGAAGTTCGTCGACTGGGCCTGGCCGACACTGGCCGCGCCATGGTTCGACACGGCATGCGTCGGTTTGCAGCTCATCCAGGCCGGGCACACTCCGAAGGACGCCGAGCTGTGGTGCCAGCACTCGCCCGCCTTCGCCGCCGTCACCGACCAGGCGATATCAACCTTCGTCACCGCAACTCGGAGCCTGTGGGCCGAGATCAGCGCCGCCGACCCGCAGCAATGGAAGATCGAGGTTGCCGAGGCCGCCCGAACGTGGGCAGAGCACCGGGGCATTTAGCGGCCCGAGGGCCACAGCTGTGCACAATGCCGCACCCGCACCGTCCAGCCCGCCCATCCAGGGAGAAGCCGTGAGCGAAACCCGACCTTCGATCGTCGCCGCCATCATCGTGCGCGACGGCCGGACACTGCTGGTGCGTCGCCGCGTCAGTGAAGGCAGCCTCTCGTGGCAGTTCCCCGCCGGCGAGCAGGAGCCCGGCGAGGTCGCCTACGAGACCGCCGTCCGCGAAGTGGCCGAGGAAGCCGGTCTCACGGTGAGGCCAGTCGCGCTCATCGGCGAGCGACAGCATCCTGCGACAGGTCGGCACATGATCTACGTAGGCTGTGAAGCGGACTCAGCCACGGCCGTCGTCGTCGACACCGACGAGCTGGCCGAACTGGAGTGGTGCGACGACGCTGCGTTGAAGGCAAGGATCCCCAGCGGCCTTTTCGAACCGGTGGCCGCCTACCTTCTCCATCGCCTTCAGCGTGATTGAACCGAGCCGTCTTCTGGCTGCTGAGCGGCCTGGACTCCGGCAGAGTTCAGGCCGCTGGTCACCAAAGCCTCACTCGGCTGGCCGGTCAGCGGCGGAGCGTAGACGTGCCAGTGTGCGGTCACGACCCAGCACCTCCAGTGACTCGAACAGCGGCAGGCCCACCGAGCGGCCGGTGACTGCGACGCGCACGGGTGCCTGGGCCTTGCCCAGTTTCAGGCCGTGCGCCTCGCCTACCGCGAGTATCGCGTCCTTCAGCGGCTCGGCCTCCCACGTCGGCAGTGCCTCGAACGCGGCGATGACGTCGCGCAGCACAGCGACGTCCTTACTCGCCTTTGCCCAGGCCGCCTCGTCCGGCTCGACCGTGTCAAGAAACAGGAAGTCGACGTACGTGACGATCTCCGACAAGAGGCTGATCCTGGTCTGCGCCAGCGGTGCCACTTTCGCGAACACCGCCGGGTCGTAGGCGTCGGCCCGCCACGGCGGGGCCAGGATCCCGAACCCCGACTCGGCCCTCTGCTCCGGGGTCACGAACGGGCCAGTCAGCCAGGGCGCGCACGCGGCGACGAACTCCTCGGTGCCCACCGCGCGGATGTACTCGCCGTTGAACGCGGTCAGCTTCTTGACGTCGAAGAACGCCGGGGCCGAGTTCACCTGGTCGAGGCGGAACTCCTCCTCGATCACCGACCACGGCACGATCTCCCGGTCACCGGACGGCGCCCAGCCCAGCAGCATCAGGTAGTTGCGCATCGCCGCGGCGAGGAAGCCCTCGTCGCGGTACATCTCCAGCGCGACCTTGTCCCGGCGCTTGGACAGCTTCTGCCGCTTCTCGTTGACCAGGATCGGCGTGTGCGCCCATGTCGGCGGCCGGTGCCCGAGCGCCTCCCACAGCAGTTGCTGCTTGGGCGCGTTGGGCAGGTGCTCCTCGGCCCGGATCACGTGCGTGATCCCCATCGTGATGTCGTCGACCACGTTGGCCAGGAGGAACACCGGAGAGCCGTCGCCGCGGGCGATGACGAAGTCCTCGATCAGCTTGTTCTCGAACGTCGGCTCGCCCCGAACGAGGTCTTTGACCACGGTGACGCCCTCGTCCGGCGTACGGAACCGCAGCGCCCGGCCGTCTGCCTGGCCGAGCCCGCGGTTGCGGCAGAAGCCGTCGTAGCCGGCGTGCTGGCTGCCCGAACGTGCGTGCACGTCGTCGCGGGTGCAGTCGCAGTAGTAGGCCCGGCCGGTGTCGAACATCTGCTGAGCCGCCTTCGCGTGCTCGGCGGCGTACGACGACTGGAATAGCGGACGGTCGTACTCGTCGGCGCCCACACCGAGCCACGCCATCGCCCGGACGATGCCCTCGGTCCACTCCGGCCGCGAGCGTGCCGCGTCGGTGTCCTCGATCCGCAACACCAGCGTCCCGCCCGACTGTCGCGCGACCACCCAGTTCAGCAGCAGTGACCGGGCGTTGCCGACGTGGAACATGCCCGTCGGTGAAGGGGCGAATCGAACGCGGATTGCGGAATCGGACATGCGCCGCAGCCTATCGGCGTAGGCCGCTGATCCGCGCGCGACATTCGGGCGGAGCGAATCGAGCACGCCATGGCCCGGCCTGAAGCGCAGTTGCACATCGGGTAGGTAATCCTTCGCGTGTCGCTGGACACGATCGTAAACCGCTTCCATCCCCGGCCTGCCGACAGCGACACTGACCGGGGACCGAGACAGGAGTGGTTATGGCGCTGACGCAACGTGGAAGCCGCCCCATCGTCGTGGACGGTATCGAGTACCGCTGGCTCGTACGGCGGCGGCCCACCTACAGCCAGGGCATAGGCGCACCGCTCACCTTCGTCGTCGAACTGCCCGACGCGCACGGCGCGGTACTGGTAGTCAGGACCGATGCCGCCCGCCCCGACAACTGGATCGGATCTCCTTCGGCCGTGATACGTCCGGCGCAGGTCGCCGCCTGCGTTAGGGCGGCGCTGCGCGGCGGCTGGCGACCGACACAGCCAGGGCCCGCATTCCTCGCTGACGCGACGCTGGCGGAAGCATCGTGAGCGTCTTCCCTGACGAGTTCACGGCCACGCGCATGATGTTGATCAGTGAGGTTTCCTCCGACGAGATGTGCTGCCAGACCGTGGCTCTGAACCGGCCCTTGTTCCTTCGCCCCGGCGATCACTTGAGTTTCGACGGCGCGGAGGTCATCGTCGACCGGTTGTCTGGACGCCGGGAGAGGCACACGGGGATCGATGGACAGGCGCTCCAGCGATGGCGACTGCGCTAGCGTCGCAGCACTGATCTCTTCTTCGTTACGTCAGACGCGCGCCATGCCTTCGTATGCGATGTCGTTGCCGTCACGCGAGCCGGTGCGCCCACGTGCTGATCTGAGAGCTCCTATCCAATCCTGACAGCACAGCTCGGAGGCGTCTCGCTAGACGCCGATCACATTGGCCTGTTCAAGTTTACGGACTTACCCTGGACCTCTCGGTCTCATAGCCGAGTCGTCCCGGCCGCTGGAGTGCGGTGTCGGGGCGGTGACCCCGACCGCCGTCGTTGCGGTCGGAGGGGAGGTCCTCCAACACTCCCGCGCATGTCCGCGGACTTGATGGCTCTCGTGTTGACGAGAACGCCGTGTTGGAGGACTACGACGCCGCCCGGAGCGACGTCCCTGCACCCGATAGCACCCGTTCTCATCCTCCGAGAGCCGTCGCGCCGTTGGCATTGCGCGACGGCTCTTTCGTCTGCTGGTCGCACCACACGCAACGGCTCCGGACGTCGGTTCCCGGTCCACGTGGCTGTGCTGCTCGGGGGCGGCGAGCCCGTCCAGCTTCAAAGTGACGCCCTCAAGCACCCGGCTCCACCCTGACAGACCAGGTCAGCCACCTGACCGACGGGCACGGCGTGGTGCAGAAGACCCTTCGGGTCTTCCCCCTCGGGCGCGGGGCACCAATACCTATCGCAGGAGGCGTCTATGCGAGCAACAACAGATCATGTGCTGCGGGTGCAGCACCAGCTCACCGAGCGGGACTGGCGTCTGCTCGGCTGGCTCTACGACCACGCCGTGCTGACCAGCTTCCAGATCGCGCACGCCCTGTTCCCGAGCCTGAACCGCGCCCAACGCCGCCTCACCCAGCTCACCGGCCTCGGGCTGCTGGAACGGTTCCGGCCGTTCCGGCTGCAAGGCGGCAGCCACCCCTACCACTACGCCCTCGCCCACACCGGAGCCCTCGTCATCGCCGCCACACGCGGCGACGAGCCGCCACGCCGCGCGGCGAGCACGACGCGGCTGCACCGCATCGCCACCAGCCGAAACCTCGACCACCGGCTCGGCATCAACCAGTTCTTCACCGACCTCGCCGCACACGAACGGCTCCACCCCGCAGCCCGGCTACACCACTGGTGGCCCGACACCAGGCTGAACCGATTCTTCAACCCTCCAGGTACCACGGCGTACGGCATGGTCAACGCCGATGCCCTCGGCGTGTGGTCCGAGCACGGACAGACCACAGTCTGGTACCTCGAACACGACCAGGGCACCGAAGCGCTCGGCGTCCTGGTGGAGAAACTGGCCGGCTACGGCAACCTCGTCCGCCGGGGCGGCCCGGCCTGGCCGGTGCTGTTCTGGCTGCACTCGACCACCCGCGAGGCCAACCTGCACCGCCGCCTCGCCGACATCAGGCTCACCGTGCCCGTCGCGACAGCCGCCCGCGACCGCCTCGACGGGCGCAGTCCCGCCGAGGCGATCTGGCACCTGCACGGTGCCGCGTCGCCACTGCTGCGCCTGGCCGAACTCCCGATACCCGGCGAGGTCAACCCGGCCGACTTCGACCAGGCCAGACCATGAGCAACCCTGTGACCTGCGGTGTCAGGTCGCGTCAGGTCTGGGCTGGTCGATGGACCTGACAACGCCTGGCGCCTGCAAGGCCGTGGAGCTACGGTCTGCCCCTCACCATTTCCTTACTCGGCCGCATCGTTACCGGCGCCTTTCGCGCCCGAGCCCACCTGCGGGTCGGCGAGGGCCAAGCACGAACCACCGCACCGGCACTCCGTCCCTCGGCATCGCACGCACCAGCATCCAGACGACTCCACCGTGCTCGATGGTCGGCTTGACATTCGTCCTGGATGGACCGGGAATCGACCCGATCAAAACCGGACGCCAGCCGGTCAACCAACCCGGACCGGGACAGGCCATGACCACCACCGTCGCCAACGGGACCGTGACCGGGACCGACCGGGACAGGCGAACGGGACCACCCACAGCACCACGAACCAGCCCGAACAGCCCCGCGAACGGGACCCGAAGCGGGACCGTTCCCGATCGAGCGGGACTGCAACCGGAACCGGAAGCGGGACCTGAAGCGGGACCGGGACATCGAGCGGGACCGGGACCGACCCACAACCAACAACCTTGAACACGCCCACAATCCGAGAGGAGGCCCCATGGACGCACATCGCGCTCACCGTAAGCGCCCACTCCGAGGAGGCCAATGCCACCACCACGCCCAGCCGGACAGGCTGACGACTACGAAGCCGAGCCGGGCCGGACCGCCGAGCGTCCTGTCCGGGACCGGCACGGCCGCCGTGACCCTGCGGACCGGAGCACGCGGACCGGTCCCCGGTTTACCGTCGGCCCGCCCAAGACGGTCCCGATGACGCCCGACGAGTACGCCAGAGCGGTCCACGCCTGGGCGGTCCTGATCGCCGCTTGGTGGACCGATAATCCGCCCGACGAAGACGACGAGTAAAACCCTTCGCGCTGCGGCCGACCAGCGCGGCCGCAGCGCCCAACCGTGAGGAAGTGATGTATATGGCCGCCCGTAACAGAGCCCGCAAACCCAAGACCGATGCGACCGCGACCGGGACCGTCCGGGTCGCGGTCTATACCCGCCGCTCTACCGACGAGGAGCATCAGCCCTTCTCCATCGACGCGCAGGACTCCAAGCTCGACTCCTACGTCGCCTCTCAGCCCGGATGGCACATCGTCGAGCGGTTCACCGACGACGCCTCCGGCGCGACCATGGACCGCCCCGGTCTGCGCAAGGCCCTGGCCGCCGCGAAGGCCGCCCGCTACGACCTGCTGCTGGTCTACCGGCTCGACCGTTTCACCCGCCGCATCCGCGACCTCGCCGTCCTGATGGACGAGTTGGAGAAGGCCGAGGTCCACTTCCGTTCCGCGACCGAGCCGTTCGACACCTCGACGCCGGCTGGGCGGATGCTGGTGCAGATGCTCGGCGTGTTCGCCGAGTTCGAGCGCGAGATCATCATCGACCGAGTCCGCAACGGCATGGAGCGCAAAGCCGCCAAGGGCAAGTGGACCGGCGGACCAGTCCCGTACGGCTACCAGCTGGACCGCGTCCTCGACATCCCGGTCCCGGACCAGGCCGAAGCCGCCGTGGTCCGCCAGATCTTCACCGCCTACGCCCAGACCAGAGTCGGGACCAGGGCGATTGCCACCGCGCTCAACCAGCGCGGCATCCGCACCAAGACCGGCAAGCCCTGGTCCGGCTACACCATCGGCCGGATGCTCGCCAACCGCATCTACCTCGGCGAGAAGGTCTTCGGCGACATCAACGTCCCCGCAGCCCATGAGCCGATCATCAACCCCGACCTGTTCGACGAGGTACAGCAGATCATGAGCACCCGTGGCGAACCCGGCTCCCGGCGAGCCGCCTCGAACTCCGACTACGACTACGACCTGACCGGGCTGATCACCTGCCCAGCCTGCGGCCTGAAGTACATCGGCACCTCCGCCCAGGGCCGCAGCCGCACATACCGCTACTACACCTGCGTCTCCCGCATCCGCTACGGCAGCCACGGCTGCGACGCTCCGCGCTTGCCCGCCGAGGAGATCGACCAGGCAGTCTTCGCCGCGCTGCTCGACCTCTACAGCGACACCGGCCTCATCGCCGACGCTGCCCGCGCCGAGCGGCAGCACCGCGCCGGCCAGCACGAGACGAACCGGGCCGAACTCGGCGCCGTCACCCACTGAGATCGGGCAGGCTGAAGCGGCGATGGACCGCTACCTGACCGCGTTCGAGACCGGTGCTCTCGACGCTGACACCTGCGGCAAGCGCGTACGCGACCTCAAGGTCCGCCTGGAGCGGCTGGAACACCGTCGCATCGATCTTGAGCACGCGCTGACGTCGGCACCCGGCAAGCCCAGCCAGAAGGCCATCGACCGGCTACGGCGAGACCTGGCCCACGTCTTCCGGCACGGCACGCCCGGCCAGCGCAAAGCGCTGATCGAGGCGAACGTCGCGGAGATCCAGTTCCAAGGAAACCGGCTGATCCCGGTCTTCAAAGTTCCAGAAGAAGCAACAGAGCCGGTCGAGGAATCGACCGGCTCTCCCGTTGCATCGGTTCGCGCAATGGAACCTGTGGTGCACCGTGGCCAACGGAATGCGAACCGGTTTCTGCCGGTCATGGGTGTTTATGGCTCCAGGCCGCACTCGGCGTAGATGCAGCGCTGCTGAGATTTCGCACGGAGGGCGAGCCGCAGTCGATTGACAAGGCGGGCGGGCAGGTAGTCGGCGAGATCGCTTGCGTCGACGAATTGTGCGTCGACGATCTCGCCATCAGCGAAGGTCATCGCAGATAAGTCCGCCTCGCTCAGTTCGCCGCCATCAAAGATGATCAGCATCTTGTCACCCTCATTCGGGGCAGGCGCCCAGTCGATGACAAGCGGCTGTGGCGCGACCGTCAGATCCTTTCCCAGTTCCTCGATGATCTCGCGGCGGCAGGCGGTGAGCGGCGCTTCGCCTTCGTGGACATAGCCGCCGGGGATTTCCCAACCCGGTTTGTAGCTCGGTTTGACCAGCAGCGGACGGCCCGCCGCATCGACGAAGAGCGCCCCTGCGGCTAGCCGCGGGGTGGCGAACGAGTTGGTCTGGGGCGCAGCCACCGGGTCAGTCTAGTAACTACTCGCTGAGCATATTCATGCGCTTGGTCAGCGCGATGAGTGTTGGGGTGGGCTTGCCTCGGCTACGGCGCAGCCATCCGGTAACGAGCTGGCGGCCGAGGAAGTGGTAGCGCACCTGCTCGGGTGCCAGTTGCTCAGCGTAGAGCAGCGTCGCTTGGGCTTCTTCGTTCCGGTTCCAGCGGCTACAGGCGCGAGCAACTTCAAGCGCATGGTGTCACCGGCGTCCAGCGGCAGGGCTGATGTGTCGATGCGTGGTCCCAGGTCCATGGCGACGTGGATGTCGCCGAGTTCCGCCGCTGTGGCCACCCGGTGTGTCCACCATGATCGCCAGGCTACCGTGTCGATCTTGCGCAGCTCACGCCGAGCGGCCCCGCCCGGCAGGCGGTCAGGGCGTCTCGTTGCGCAGCACGTATCGCACGAAACCGCTGTGGGCCGTGTAGCTGTCGTAGAGGGCGCGGGCGCGGTCGTTGTCCTGCTTGGTCTGCCAGTAGAGCGTGGCCCAACCGTTGGCCTTGACCTCCGCCCACAGCGCGTCGATGAGCCGCCGTCCCGCTCCTGCCGACCGGGCGGTCGGGTCGACGAAGAGATCCTGCAGGTAGCAGACGGGTGTCAGCGTGGACGTGCTCTCGTGGACCAGATAGTTCGCGATGCCCACGACACGCCGCCCGCCGGGCGCGTCGGAATCCTCGGCCACGATCGCGTGGACCGGCTCGGTCGGGTCGAGAATGCGCGCCCAGGTGTGCCTGGTGATCCCCTCCACCGGCTCACGCTCATAGAACCGCGTGTACGCGTCCCACAACTCCCGCCAGCGCGCCTCGTCGGCGGCCTCGACAGCCCGAATGATGATCACCCACCGAGCCTAACCTCGGTCGGACCATGCTGCAGTTTCGGGGAAACTGCTGGAAAATGCACGCCGATAGCTGCAGTTTCCCCGAAACTGCAGCAGCCCGAGCCCGGTCGTACCGGGTGGGGGGGCGGTCATGGGGTGGCGGGCGTGGCGAGAGGTGGCGGGGACGGCAGGGGCGAGTGGCCGTTGCGGCGGCAGCGGTCGTAGTCGTCGTCGAGCGTCCGGAAGAGCCGGTCCCAGATCGTCGTGTAGAAGCCGAGGTTGCGGGCCGGGTTCAGGTGGTGCATCGCGTGCATGGTCGGCGTCGCGACGATCGCGAACGGCCGTGAGGGCCGCCAGCGCAGCGGCAGCGGTTCCACCCCGAGGTGGCCGAAGATCCCGAACACCAGATTGATCACGGTATAGCCCACCAGCGCCCACACGCTCAGCGGCACGATCGACAGCATCACCAGCCACAGCGCCCCGAACCCGATCACCTCGCCGGGATGCAGCGCGAACAGGGTGATCGGCCGCGCGTCGACGAACCGGTGGTGCAGGCGGTGGCCCAGCGGGTACAGCCAACGCACGTGGGCCAGGGCGTGGCCGACGTACGAGGCGAAGTCCATGGCCAGCACCAGCAGCAGCAGGTCGACTGCGATCCGCCAGCTCACGTCGAGGTCGAACCGGATCACGCCGAGGGTCCACAGCTTCCAGCCGACCACCGTGACCGCGGTGTTGAGCAGGACAGCGCTCGCGGCCAGCCACCCCTGCAGGGGATCGATGCGGCCCGGATCGGGCAGCAGCCGGACCACCGTCCGCAGGCGTAGCACGGCCGTGCCGAGCCCGACGCCGACCACGAGGATCAGCGCGTTCTCGACGAGAGCGAGCAGGGCCGCGGCCCACATCGGCAGGTCTTTGACGTGCGCGGCGACCTCGTCCATGCGTGGAGGATACGAGCCACCGGTGCGCGCCGCCGCCCCGTGCGCAAGGCCGCCGTTACGGCTGCCGGGACAGGAACGGATCGGGTGGCAGTTGCGGGCGCAGGGGCGGCCGCACACCACTGTCGACGAGAACCACCTCAAGCCGGGCCTGCACTTGGCCGACCAGCCAACCGCCGTAGCCGCCCACGACGTAGCAGGCCATCAACAGCGCCGCCACGGCCGCCAGCTGGACGGCGAGTTTCCAGCCGCGCTGCCACTCCCACCAGTGCGAGATCATCTTCATAGTTGGGAGAGCACCTCCTGCCCAATCGCGAGGATTACCTTCGTCTTGTTTCTACCGGCGTAGTCGCCGTTCAGGCCGTACTCGATCCATACGAGGTAGGAGCCCTGTCTGATCGTCAGGACCCGGTCGCTGACCAGCAGTGCCTCATCGCCCAGCGGCACCGAGCGCATCGGGGCGAGCCACCCCCGCGACAGCCGCAGGTGCTCCTGCGGGCCCTTGCCGCCCGCGCGGCCCATCCGGATCACGCTGATCCACAGGTCGCCCGAGGCACCCCGCACCGTGCAGCCGGCGGCCAGGAAGCCGTTGTCGTCGCGACCGCCGGTGTCCTCGGCCGGACCCCGCTCGGGCAGCGCCACGTCCAGCAGTTCCGGTCGCAGCATGGGGCAGACGGCCTTCGGGCCGGGTTCCGGCGTGTAGGTGACCGTGTCCACCGCCCACAGGCCCCGGGCCAGGGCGACTGCGGCACAGAGGACGATCAGGGCCCTACGGCCGTTGCGCCGCCGGCGGGCGACGGACCCCGGGTGCTCGGCGAACGGGTCGTCGTCCTGACTTCGTACGTCTGTCGCCGCGGTACCTGGATCATGATGCACGCGAGCCAAGGTACCAACGGGCGCAACCCGCCCCGCCGAGGGCGGACCGGGGCATCCCGCGAGCACTGGGAGGAACGCGGGATGCCCCGGAGCCTGTGGTGGCCGGTGCCGCCTGCTCTGTATAGCGGCACGGCACCCACTGGTGTCACTGCCACGGGATCGCCGTCGACGCGGCCAGCACGTCGTATCCGCGTACCCGCGCGGGCTTGCCAGGTTCTGGGATCCTCTGGGGGCCATTTGTCGGGACTGGTGGCACCGACCGAGCCATTGCTCGCTGGACAATCAGTGCGGCTCAGGGACAGTCGGCCGGAATTGCGGACCGTTACGGCAACGATACGAAACGCACATGACTGTTAGCTTCGGGTGTCCATTTGACAACGCACAGTGATCTTCGTAGCTGACAGCTACGGGAAGCGCGGGTCAATCATGCAATCAGTGCACCTGACAGTGGTTCCTGGACGGACAGAGCGGCGATGGGGCGCAACGGGGCTGACCAGGCTCCTGATCTCTACGGTCGCTATGGTCGTCGGCATCGTCACGGGCGTGCTCGTCACCGGTTCGCCGGCATTCGCCACCGAGGTGGCGACCGTGCACGGAACAGTGACGTTCGCGGGGAACCCGGTCGTCGCGGCTGAAGTCGCGGTGTACCCGGTCGGCGCGACCGCAGGAGCTGTCGCGAACGGCTCCACCGACCAGGACGGCCGGTACTCGATCAGCGTCCCCTTGGGCACCTGGGACATCGTGTTCACGCCAGCTGAACCGTTGACACCGGTGACCAAAACGAACGTGGTGATCACCGGCGACCACCCGCTCGACGTCGCCCTCATCCAAGCCGGCGTCAGCGATGTGTCGGGCCGGTTGGTCGATCACCTGGGCACCCCCATCCCCGGACTCAACTTCCAGGTCTACGGCGACACCGGCGGCTACGGCGTCACCACCGACGCCGACGGCAGATTCACCCTCACCGCCCGCAACGGCGCCTACGCACTGTCGATCTACAACTACTACAACTACCGCCCCAACATCGACATCCCCTACTACTTCGGACTCAACACCGCCCCCAACACCTTCGTCATCGACGGAGACATCAACCTCGGCAACATCGCACTACCCAAACCCGTCCACGTCACCATCGGAGTACTCGACCCCGACAACCTCCCCGTCCCCAACACCGACGTCTACCTCAACGGCGAATTCCACATCCAACCCGGCTTCGCAACCATCCTCGGCATCCCCATCACCTCCGGCCTCGGCTCCGCAACCGGCAGACGCACAGGCACCGACGGCTCCTCCACCTACCTCGTCACCTGGCCCGCAAACCCCGTACCCGTCACCGTGTCACCACCACCCGGCAACCACCTGCTCATCGCCACCACCCCACCCATCGACCTGTCCGCCGACACGGACCTACTCGTGGCATACCAGGCGAACGGTTCGGCCGTGACCCTGATCGGGCTCGGCGACCGCTACTCCACCGCGACATCCACTGAGCTGACGGTCGCCGCGCCAGGCGTGCTGGCGAACGATCACGCACCGAGCGGGACGATCCTGTCCGCGACCCTGTCGCAACCACCGGCACACGGCGCACTCACCTTCAACGCCGACGGCTCTTTCCGGTACGCGCCCGACAGCGGCTTCACCGGCACCGACCAGTTCACCTATCGGGCGGGCGCATCGGGCTACCAGACCGCGCCGGTCACGGTCACGATCCACGTCACGCCACCCCCGGCGCCGACGATCACCGCAGTCGCTCCGGATCATGGCCCGGTCGCCGGCGGCACCACCGTCACCATCACCGGCAGCCACTTCGCCACAGCGACAGCGGTCGCCTTCGGCTCGACCGCCGCAACCACGTTCACGATTGTCGATGACACCACGATCACGGCCACGGCGCCGGCAGGTAGTGCCGGCGACGTCGACGTCCACGTCACCGGTCCTGGCGGCATCAGCGCACAGACCGACGCCGACCAGTACACCTACGACCCGCCTGCGCCGGCCGTGACCGCGATCAGCCCGGCGGGCGGCCCGGGCACCGGCGGCACCGTCGTGACGATCACCGGCACGAATCTCACGGGTGCCACCTCGGTCACCTTCGGTGGATCAGCGGCGACCCAGGTCACCGTCGTGAGCGATACGGTACTGACCGCGGCCGCACCACCAGGGACCGGGATCGTCCATGTCACCGTCACCACTCCGTCGGGCACCAGCGCCACCGGCAGCGCGGACCAGTTCACCTACCACACCGGCGCGGACCTGAGCACGACGCTCAACGCCTCAGCCAACCCGGTCGCGCTCGGAGACGCCTACACCGAAACCGTGGTCGTCACCAACCACGGCCCCAACGCCGCGACCCAGGCCACGACGTCGGTCGCCTTCACCGGACCGCCCGTGACCATCCTCGCCGCGACCAGCTCCCAGGGCACTTGCACGATCACCGAGGCCAGCGTCGACTGCAGCTTCGCATCGCTGCCCAATGGCGCCACAGCGACCGTGATCGTCACGGTCGAACCGGCCGCGGTCGGCACAGTCACCGCCAGCGCCACCACCGGCGCCCACGAACCCGATCCCGCACCCGCCAACACCAACGCCGTCGCAACGGTCACCGTCGACAACGCGCACGGCTGCACGATGATCGGCACCAGTGGCAGCGACACGATCAACGGCACCGGCGGCAAGGACGTGATCTGTGCCTTGGCCGGCAACGACCACGTCCACGGCGGTGGCGGCGACGATGTCATCTACGGCGGATCAGGCGCCGACGTCCTGGACGGCGACAACGGCAACGACACCATCTACGCAGGCGACGGCGGCAGCGCCCTGATGGGCGGCAACGGCGACGACATCCTCAACGGGGGCAGCGGCAACGACACCATCTACGGCGACAACGGCAACGACGTCATCAACGCAGGCGATGGCGCCGACACCGTCTATGGCGGAAATGGCAATGACACCATCGACGCAGGCGACGGCACCGACGCCACTGACGGCGGCAACGGTGCCGACACGTGCACCCACACCGAGCACCCGACCAGCTGTACCGGATAGAACCATCGGGTACCCGGCCACGGCGGCGCCCTGACCAGTGCTCACGCGCCGGTTCAGAGCCGCTCGTAGCCGCCGAGGGCTCCTCGCGAAGTTCGAACCGGGGCATCCCGCGAACACTGGGAAGAACGCGGAATGCCCCGGAGTAACAGGCCGGTGCCGTCGCAGCTGCTGCTGCAGCGAGGCGGCACCGGCCCGTGCCGGTCAGTTGCCCTACGGGATGGCCACCGAGGCGGTCGGCACGTTGTATCCGCGTATCCGCAGGTAGGGTGCCTGCCCGCCGAGGTCGGCCGTCTGGTAGCCGGCGGTGATCGTGGTCGACTCGCCCGGCCACAGCGTCACGTACCCGTCGGTGTAGGTCACCGGCAGCACCTCGTTGCCGCCGTTGCCTGCGGTGACCTCCGGGCGGACGAGGAAGGCCAGCGTCGACCCGGTGTTGGTCAGCGTGATCGTGACCGTCTCCTGCCCGCCCGCGACGCTGCGCGACACCGACCGGGTCACCCCGCTGTTGGACGGCAGCGAGTTCAGCCCGGTCAGGTTCGCGAATGTCTTGGTCGTGGTCGAGTACCAGTTGCTCTTGTTGCCCAGCGCGTCGGCGGTGGTCGAGTACCAGTACACGTTGTTGCTGACCAGCGCCCCACCGCCGTCGCGCAGCTGCAGCCGGATGAGGTACGTCGTGGTCAGCCCGCTGACCGCCGGGATGGTCAGCACCGACGCCGAGGCGTTGGCGGCCGAGGTCACCGGGACGGAGGTGGTGTACTTCTGGGTCAGGTCGGGCACGTTGTAGACGGTCGCGGTGGCGGTCAGGCCGGTGCGCGCGGCCAGCGTCGAGTTGACCACGTACACGTTGCGGGTGAGGTAGTCGTAGGCGATGTGCACTGGTTCGGTGGCCTTCTTGGTGCCGAAGAAGCCGCCGCCGGGCTTGAGGAAGTAGTCGTACAGGTTCCAGTGCACCGCCGGCCAGGCGTTGTTGAGCATCCAGAAGATGGTGCCGAACGACTGGGTGTGCTGCCGTGCGCTCCAGGCCTCGAAGAACGCCCGGGTGTTCTCGTAGTTCTGCGCCTCCGACTTCTTCGAGTAGTCGGCGGCACTGGTCGCGGTGCCGTAGCGGCGGTCGAGGCCGTTGGAGTACATGCTGATGTTGTCGAAGACGCTGCCCGCCCGGCCCGCGTGGTAGTTGAACGCGGTGCCGATCGGCCACTGGTCGGCCGGGGCGAGGAACTTCTGCAGGCTCTCCAGCGGCGGCGGGGCCTCGGTGCCCTCCTCGCCAGTGGTGCCGAACGCCGAGCCCGCCTTGGTCGTGTCCCACCACAGCACCGGCGGCGCCCACTTGTAGGGGCCGTCCATCTTCATCCCGGCGTTGGCGTTGGACCAGGTCGCGACGTTGTCCAGGGTCGGGTTCTGCCAGTGCAGGGCGGTGGCGATGTTCTTGTACGCGGTCAGGTGCGCCGCCGTCGGCGGCTGGTCGCTGCCGTACGTCCACACGAACGGGCTGGCGTGCGCCCGCAGCGCGCGCAGCTGCGTGTCCAGCGACGCGTTGGCGACCTGCTGCTGCTCGGCGGTCCAGGTGCTGTCGTTCTCCCAGGCGCTGCAGCACACGAACCCGGGCATCAGCATGACCCCGGCCTGGTCGGCCAGGTCGTACAGCTCCTCGTTGCCGAGGGTGCCCTCCAGCCGGATCGTGTTGAGACCCATGTTCTTGACGTAGTTCACGTGCGCGGCGTTGGTCTTGGTGTCCCACCGCTGGAGCAGGTCCCACACGTAGCCGCCGCCCCGGAACAGGATGTTCTGCCCGTTGACCTTGTATCCGGCGAAGGAGGTGCCGTTGACGGTGGTCCGGTAGTCGGTGAACTGCCGCACCCCGAACTTGATCGCCTTGCTGTCGGAGGAGGCGCCGCCGACGGTCGCGGACACGGACAGGTCGTAGAGCTCCGGCGAGCCGAACTGGTACGGCCACCACAGCGCCGGGCTGGTCAGGTGCAGCTGCGGGTAGGCCGCCGGGGTGAAGGCGACCTCGCGCCGCTCGTTGGGGTTGAGCGTGACGTTCTGGCTGACCGTCACGGTCGGGTACCCCGGCTTGCTGATCGTCGCGCCGACCGTGGTGGTGACGGCGCTGCCGGTGGCGTTGAGCGCGTCGACGTACACGGTGAGGTCGGCGGCGTTGGTGGCGGGCAGCGGCAGCACGGTCTTGACGTACGGATCGCGCAGCGCCACTGCGCCGGTGGTGTCCAGCAGCGACTTCCCCCAGATCCCGGCGTTCATGTCAGGGGCTTCGGGGTTCCAGTCGACGGTGCAGACCGACAGGTCGGCGCAGCCGTGCGCCGGGGGCGTGACCCGGATCGCGAGCGCGTTGAGACCACCCGGGTTGATCAGGCCGGAGACGTTGTACTCGTGCGCGGCGAAGGTGCCGACGGCGTTGGCGTCGAGCTGGGTGCCGTTGAGCCAGATCTGCGCCCGGTAGCTGATGCCCTTGAACCGCAGCCAGTACACCTGACCTGGGCTGCTCGCGGCTGCGGTGAACTGGCCGCGGAACCACCAGTTCTGGGTGGTCAGGTCGGGCACCGACTGCAGGTTCGTGCCGAAGTAGATGTTCTGGTAGACGTTGTTGGCCACCAGCCCGGCCAGCACCGTCGAGGGTAGCGTGACCGGGTTCCAGCCGCTGGTGCCGTATCCGACCTGCGAGATCGTGGCGCCGGTGTCGGCCAGGCCGGTGGCCGAGCGCATCGCCCAGCCGCCGCCCAGCTCGGTCGAGGTGACGCTGGCGGCCTGCGCCTGCTGCGCGCCGGTGACTCCGACGGCGACGACCATCGCCAGCGTCGTCAGCACCGAGCCGAGCAAGCGGCGTCGTGATCGGAACATGGATAGCCTCCTCCTGCCGACCGGGTGGGTCAGCCTTGTGGAACGGGCGGGTGGTGCGGGGTTCAGGAGCCGGTGGGCCAGCTCACCTGGGTGGATTGGTAGTAGGCGATGCCCATGACGCGCCAGCGGGGGCCCTGCGCGCCCAATCGCGTCTTGAACGCGGTCAGGTTGTGCGTGCTGTACGGCGACCAGCCCAACTCCGCGATCGCGGGCAGGCGCGGGAACGCCATGTAGTCGATGTCGGCGGTGGTGCGGATGGTCTCGGTCCACAGCGGCGCCTCGACGCCCAGCACCGACGACTCGCCGACGCCGCTCAGGTAGGCGCCGGGGTTCCAGTCGTAGGCCTTGTCGACGTCGATGAGCCCGGCCCACTTCTGCCCGAGCCGGGTGTTGTTCTTGTACTTCATGTCCAGATAGGTGCGGTTGGCCGGGGACATGAGCACCTTGGTGCCGTTGGCGGCGGCGGCCGCCACGGCCGCATCGCTGGTGCCGGTGCCCCAGAACTGGGCGACCCGCGACGGCTGCGGGCTGGCGTGCACGACGTCGTGCCAGCCGAGCACGGTCTTGCCGTGCGCGGCGACGATCTGCTGCACCCGGTCGACGAACGTCGTGTAGTCGGCAGCCGTGGTGGAACTGGCCTCGTCGCCGCCGATGTGCAGGTACGGCCCGGGGGTCAGCGCGGCCAGCTCACCGATCACCTGGTCGATGAAGGTGTAGGTCAACTGCAGCGGCACGCACAGCGAGCTGAATCCCACGCTGGTGCCGGTGTACAGCGCGGGCGCGACCCCGTTGCAGTTGAGCTGGGCGTACGAGGCGAGCGCGGCGTTGGTGTGCCCCGGCATGTCGATCTCGGGGACGATCGTGATGTAGCGCGAGGCGGCGTAGGCGACCAGCGCGGTGTAGTCGGCCTGGGTGTAGTAGCCGCCCGGGTCGCCGCCGACCGCCGTGGAGCCGCCGTAGACGGCCAGGTTGGGCCAGCTGTTGATCGCGATGCGCCAGCCCTGGTCGTCCGACAGGTGCAGGTGCAGGTAGTTCACCTTGTACAGGGCGAGCTGGTCGAGGTAGCGGCGCACCGCCGCGGGCGCGAAGAAGTGGCGGGCCACGTCGAGCATCGCGCCCCGGTAGGCGAAGCGCGGATAGTCGACCACCTGCGCGCCGCCGACCTGCCACGGCCCGGCCTGCACCGTGGCCGCCTCGACGGCGGGCGGCAGCAGCTGGCGCAGCGTCTGCACTCCGGCGAACAGGCCCGCGGGCTGGTTGGCGCGTACGGTGATCGCGGTCGTGGTGACGTCGAGCTGGTAGCCCTGCGTTCCGACGGCGGCGGGGGCGCCGGTGAGCAGCAGCGCGATGCCGGTCGGGGAGCCGTTGGGGGCGGGGGCGACCGGGAGGGCGTACCCGGTCGACGGGCGCAGGATGCCCGCGAGGTAGCCGCCGATGTCGGCGGCGGCGGTCGAGCCGGGCTCGGTGTAGATCGAGGTGGCGGCGGTGATGGTGTAGGTGACCCCGGCGGTCGGCACGGCGGTGACGGGAGCCGGGACGACCGAGGTCAGCGGCACGGGCGCGGCCTGCGCCGCCGGGGCGGCCGTGAACGTGGCGACGCCGGTGGCGACGGCCAGGGTGAGTGCGGACAGCGTACGGCGAACACCAGGACCGGTCATGGTTCGTCCTCCGGGAACGCACCAGGGTGCCGCCGGAGTCGCCTCCATCGGCACGCAACGATATTGACGTATGTCCCAGTGTCGCAAGGATAGTGAGCCGACGATTGTTTGGCAATCTAACTGACCATCATTCCGCGATGGACTGCCGTCAGCGCGCCGCGAAGACCGCGTTCCAGGCCCGGTCGGCGGCCCGCGCCACCGCGCCGCTGAGCACGCCGCCCTCGTTCAGCGCGCTGGCCAGCACCACCGGCCGCAACGGGCCGAGTTCGGCGATACGCTGCGAGATCGCGTCTCGCAGCAGCTCGACGTTGCGGCCCACCCCACCGCCGAGCACCACGATCTCGGGGTCGAGCACCGCGGCGACCGCCACCACCAGCCCGCCGATGCGGCGCCCCTCCGCCTCCACCAGCGTCCGCGCCGCGGCATCGCCCTGCTCCGCCGCCGCGAACACCTCCTTCGCGGTGGCGTACGGCAGCCCCGCCGCCTGCGCCGCGCGGGCGATCCCCGGCGCGGCGACCACGGCCTCGGTCGGGCCGTGCTCACGCTCCTCGGAGCCGCCGGGCGCATCCGCCGCGGGCAGGTAGGACACCTCCCCCGCGGCACCGCGCGCACCTGTGTAGAGCTGGCCGTTGATGACGATGCCCATGCCGACGCCGGTGCCGATGGAGACCAGCACGAAGTGCTCCTTGCCGCGGCCGTGTCCGTACGCGTGCTCGCCGACGGCGGCCAGGTTCACGTCGTTCTCCACTACCAGCTCCAGGCCGAGCGAGCGGTGCAGCCGGTCGACCAGGCCGGGTTCGCTCCAGCCGGGCAGGTTCGGGGCGAAGTCGACCCGTCCCGTTCGCGGGTCGAACACCCCGGGGCTGCCCAGCACGCCGCAGGCCAGCGAGGACCAGGGCACCCCGGCCTCGCCGGCGACCTGGTGCGCCAGCGACCTGGTGCGGCGCACCACCGCCACCGCCGTCTCGGCGGTGTTGCGCGCGTCCCGGCGGGCCAACATCTCGCCGCGCAGGTCCGCCACCGCGACCCTGATCCATTCCCGACCGATATCGACGCCTAGCACGTAGACGGCGCTCGCATTGAGATCGTAGAGCGCAGCCACCGGGCCGGGGCGGCCGGACACCTCGCCCACCAGCCGGGCCAGCCCCGCCTCCGCCAGGCCGGCCAGCGCCGCCGACACCGTGGGCTTGGACAGACCGGTGAGCCGGGCCAGCTCCACGCGCGAGGTTGGGCCGTTGGCGCGCAGGTGGTCCAGCAGCAGCCGCTCGTTCATCACGCGCAGCAGCCGCGTGTTTCCCGGCTGCTCGGTCCGATTCCGCATGGGACCGATCCTAAAGCCCAGGCTGGCCTACGCATCGATAGTAAGATACCTTTCTTATCGCTGCGCCACATCGTTCCTCCACTTCAGAGAGGGCACCTCACCATGCACAGAGGATGGTTGGCAGTTACCACCGCCGCCGCGCTCGCCGCGACGCTGAGCCTGTCGGCATGCGACAAGAACGAAACCACCGGCGACACCGGCGACGGCAAGAAGACCATCGCCCTGTTCCTGCCCGAGTCGAAGACCACCCGCTACGAAGCGTTCGACCGCCCGCTGTTCGAGGCCAAGACCAAGGCCCTGTGCGCGGACTGCGAGCTGCTCTACTTCAACGCCGACCAGGACGCCGCCAAACAGCAGCAGCAGGTCGAGGCGGCCCTCACCCAGGGCGCCGACGTGCTGGTGCTCGACGCGGTCGACGCCGCCGCGGTGGCGCCGCTGGTCAACCAGGCCAAGCAGAAGAAGGTGCCGGTCATCGCGTACGACCGGCTCATCTCCGGCATCGACTACGCCTACTACGTCTCGTTCAACAACGTGCGCGTCGGCGAGATGCAGGGCCAGGCGCTGCTCGACGCGCTCACCGCCAAGGGCAGCCTCGGCAAGGGCCAGGTCGTGTTCATCAACGGCTCCCCCACCGACCCCAGCTCGGCCGACTACAAGAAGGGCGCGCACAGCGTCCTGGACGGCAAGGTCACCGTCGGCCGCGAGTTCGACACCCCGGACTGGAGCCCCGACAAGGCCCAGCAGCAGATGGAGCAGGCCATCACGGCCCTGGGCCGCGACAACGTCGTTGGGGTGCTGTCGGCCAACGACGGCATGGCCGGGGGCGCCATCGCCGCCATGAAGCGCGCCGGGTTCGCCGCCCTGCCGCCGATCACCGGCCAGGACGCCGAGCTCGCCGCGGTGCAGCGCATCCTCACCGGCGAGCAGTACATGACCATCTACCTCGACATCCGCGCCGAGGCCGAGAAGTCGGCCGAGCTGGCCGTGGCCCTGGCCAAGGGCGAGCAGCCGTCGGCACCGGCCACGGTGGACAACGGCACCGCGAAGATCCCGTCGTTCCTGCTGGACCCGATCGCGGTCACCGCCGACAAGATCAAGGACACCATCGTCAAGGACGGTTTCTACAAGGCCGCCGACATCTGCACCGGCGAGGTCGCCGCGGCCTGCACCAAGCAGGGCATCTCGTAGTGGTCCTGCAGGCACGCGACATCAGCAAGCGCTACGGCGCGGTCCAGGCGCTGCATGGGGTACGCCTGGACCTCGCCGCGGGCGAGGTCACCGCCCTGGTCGGCGACAACGGCGCCGGCAAGTCCACGCTGATCAAGGTGATCGCCGGGGTGATCAGCCCCGACACCGGGCGCATCGCGTTCGACGGCCGCGACGTACGCATCCACCGCCCGCACGACGCCCAGGCGCTCGGCATCGCCACCGTCTACCAGGACCTCGCCCTGTGCGAGAACCTCGACGTGGTCGCCAACCTGTTCCTCGGCGCCGAGCAGCACCACGGCGGGCTGATGCGACACATCGCCATGGAGCGCACCGCCCGCGACCTGCTCGGCTCGCTGGACGTACGCATCCCCGACATCGGTCAGCCCGTGGCGGCCCTGTCCGGTGGGCAGCGCCAGTCGGTGGCCATCGCCCGCGCCCTGCTCGGCGCGCCGAAGGTGGTCATCCT
This sequence comes from Catellatospora tritici, assembly GCF_019083965.1. Lineage (GTDB taxonomy): Bacteria > Actinomycetota > Actinomycetes > Mycobacteriales > Micromonosporaceae > Catellatospora > Catellatospora tritici. The sequence continues at coordinate 82,489 of NZ_JAHRCY010000002.1, read as the reverse complement.
CGACGAGCCCACCGCCGCCCTCGGCGTCGAGCAGACTGCGCAGGTCCTCGCCCTGATCAAGCGGCTGCGCGAACGCGGCCTGGCGGTGCTGCTCATCTCGCACAACCTCGCCGACGTACGCGCCGTCAGCGACCGCGTCACCGTGCTGCGGCTCGGCCGCAACGCGGGCGAGTTCCGCACCGCCGAAGCCGACCAGGACACCATCGTCGCCGCCATCACGGGAGCACGCGCATGAAGCAGCGGATGGTCGTCGGCGCCGCGCCGGTCGTCGCGGGGCTCGCCGTCATCGCGACCGTATTCGGACTGCTCAACGAGCATTTCCTGGCGGCGGAGAACCTCACCAACCTGATGCTGCAACTCGCCGCGACGGGCACCATCTCGCTGGGCATCATCCTGGTGCTGCTGCTCGGCGAGATCGACCTGTCGGCCGGGTCGGTCAGCGGCCTGGCCGCGGTCGTGATGACCGTCCTGTCGGTACGCCACCATCTGCCCGTCGCCGCCGCGATCGCGCTCGCGCTGCTCACCGGGGCCGCCATCGGCACCCTGCACGGGGTGCTGTTCACCCGGCTGGGCATGCCGTCGTTCGTGGTCACCCTGGCCGGTCTGATCGGCTGGCAAGGTCTGCTGCTGTACCTGCTGGGCAGCGGCGGCACCATCAACCTGCCGTTCACCGGGTTCGTGGCGAAACTGAGCGACACCTGGCTGCCGCAGTGGGCCTCCTGGCTCGTGGCGGCCGGGGTCGTGCTGGTCTGGGGCGGGTCGGCGTTCGCGCAACGGCGGCTGCGGACCCGCGCGGAACTGCCCGTACCACCGCTGTGGCGTACGGCCGCGCCGATCGCCGCGGTCGGGGCGCTACTGGCCGCGGCCGTGGTCGTGCTCGGTGCCGACCGGGGCGTGCCGCTGCTGCTGCTCATCTTCGGCGCCCTGGTCGTGCTGCTGGACCTGGCGCTGCGGCACACCGTCGTCGGACGGCGGATCTTCGCGGTCGGCGGCAACGCCGAGGCGGCCCGCCGCGCGGGCATCAACGTCGACGCAGTCCGGGTGCTCGCGTTCGCGGGCTGCGGGACGCTCGCCGCGCTCGGCGGCATCCTGGCCGCCAGCCGCCTGGCGGCGGTGAACCAGAGCTCCGGCGGCAGCGACATCCTGCTGATGGCGATCGCCGCCGCGGTCATCGGCGGGGCGAGCCTGTTCGGCGGGCGCGGCCGCACCTACGCCGCGCTGCTGGGCATCCTGGTGATCCAGTCGATCACCAACGGGATGCTGCTGCTCAACGTCGACTCGTCGATCCGGTACATGGTGACCGCCGCGGTGCTGGCCGTCGCGGTCGCGATCGACTCGCTGGCGCGGAAGGCGGCCCCCGCGACCAGCCGATAGACCGGAGCGCCGGGGGAGATGGCGCTCCGGCATCCGCGGCCGCCATCGGGCCCGGGACACCACACGGCGTCCCGGGCCCGATCCGTCGTGTGGCCGCCGCCGCGATCCGCGTCAGCGACCGGCCTTCCCCGGTCCGCGAGTCAGCGCGTCAGAACGACGCTCGACTCCAGGAACGTCCCGCGATGACCGGTGGTCCCGACAGCTCCCGCTTGATGGAATGCCAGCCGGCGTGCCACTTGTGCGGGGGTTGCGCGAGTTCTTCGCACACCGCCCGTGCCAGCTCCTCCGGGCCGCGACCGCGCCAGGGCGTACCCATGAAGATCCGGTAGTCGTCGCCGAGCTGGAGCGCCACCTGGAACACCTCATGATCGCGGTAGTGGTTGGCGGCCCACGTGAGCCGGAGGCCGTGTTCGGCCAGCCGGCCGCGGTCGGCGTCGCGCAGGACGAGCCTCCCGGCGGTGCGCTCCGGGGTCTCCCAGGAGTGGTCCAGGGCCATCCGGGCGACTTCGGCGTCGTACGCGGCGGCGTCGAACGACACCCCTCGGCTCATCGGCACCTCGATCAGCCAGTCCCAGTGCACCGTATCGCCGTCGCGGATGATCGTGACATCAGTCGAACCACAGCCGTAGACGCCGCACTCGCAGCGGGCGATCGGCACTCGGCGAACCTCAGCGGTGGCGATCAGGCGGTTGGTGGGGACGAGCAGCTCATACGGGTCCATCCCGAGGCCCGCACCGGCCGCGGTGACCTCCACGTCATTGACATGGACCCGCACCTGGAACCCGCCACCTGCCTCGTCGCCCGCCGGCACCACCTCCAGCCGGAGAGCGTCGACTCCCGGTCGGCGGAGCACCCCGCCACCGGCCGCCACCGAGAAACCACCGGAGACGGTGCCCGGATAGGGAATGTCCAGCTCCTCGAGCGACCGGACCGTCAACACGTGCAGGTCGTACGACGAGTCCTTCGCCGAGGCACCGGCCAGCTCGCGCAGCGACGGCGAGTCGAGCCCGTCGACAAGCGCCTGGCACGCCGCGTCGATCACGGCCCGGAGCCCATGGCCGGTGTCGGTGTTCCAACGCGCGACGGCGTCGAACAGGCGCTGCTCGGCGGACACGCCGCTCATCTCACTCACACAGGGCATCTTCCCTGGCCAGTGCTTGATCGGCACCAGAATTTCGGAACGGTTCGCCCATCCCGAGCCGTCATGACGGACCGGGCCGGGGCACCAGACGGTGCCCCGGCCCGGTTTCACGCGTTACGGCGTCGGCCAGACCACTCCGGCAGCACCGCCGCCGCGCCGGGTCGGCTCGGCCGCCGCCACCAGGCGTCCGCCGCCGGCGAAGTCGATGCCGGTGGCGGCGCCGATCTCCGGGTTCGGCGCGAACACGTGCCCCAGCGCCTCGAGCCCCGGTTGCTCCGGCGCGAAGCCCGGCTCGGCCTGCACCGCGGCGGTGTTGCGCTGGGTGGCACGGGCAGCGGCGATCGCCTCCGGCAGGGTCATCCCCAGGTCGAGACGGTTGACCAGGATCTGCAGCACCGTCGTGATGATCGTCGAGCCGCCCGGCGTGCCGACCGCCAGGTACGGCTTGCCGTGCGACAGCACGATCGTCGGCGCCATCGAGCTGCGCGGCCGCTTGCCCGGCCCCGGCAGGTTCGGGTCGGGCGCGGTGCCCTGGGTGGGCGTGAAGTTGAAGTCGGTCATCTCGTTGTTGAGCAGGAAGCCCCGGCCCGGCACCACCATGGCGTTGCCCCCGGTCTGCTCGATGGTCAGCGTGTACACGACCACGTTGCCCCACCGGTCGGCCACGGTCAGGTTCGTCGTCGACTGGCCCTCGGTCGGCGACTGGCCCGGGGCGGCCGTCGCGCACCCGGTGTAGGACCCGTCCGGCTGACCCGGCGCGACCGGTTTGACCAGTGCGTGCGCCGGGTCGATCAGGCAGGCGCGCTCCTTGGCGAACCCGTCGGTCAGCAGCTCGTCCAGCAGCGGGCGCGGGGTGTAGTCGCCGACGTAGCGGTTGCGGTCGGCGAAGGCCAGCGCGCTGGCCTCCAGGTAGTGGTGCAGCGCCTGGGTGCGGGTCATCGTCGACAGGTCGGCGCCTTCGAGGATGTTCAGCGCCTCGCCGACGGCCTGGCCGCCGCTGGAGGGCGTGGCCATGCCGTACACGTCCAGGCCCCGGTAGCCGACGTGGGTCGGTTCCGGGGTGCGCACCCGGTAGGCGGCCAGGTCGGAGCGGGCCATGGTGCCGGGCCGGATCGGATACGGCCAGACCGTGCCGGGCGCGGTCACCACCGGCGGGTGCTGCACCGTGTCGACGAGGTCGGCACCGATCGCGCCCCGGTAGAAGGCGCCGGTGCCCTCGCGGCCGAGCTGCCGGTAGGTGCGGGCCAGGTCCTTGTTGCGGAACACGGAGCCGACCGCGGGCGGCTGCCCGTCCGGCAGATACAGCGCGCTCGTGGACGAGAACTGGCTGAACGCGGCCGTGTTGTCGCTGATCTGGGTACGGAACGTCGCGTCCACCAGGAAGCCGCGGTCGGCGACCTGCTCGGCCGGGCGCAGCGCCTGGGCCAGGCTGGTCGTGCCCCAGCTGCGCAGCGCCTGCTGCCAGGTGGCCAGGGTGCCCGGCACGCCCGCGGCGATACCGCTGACGCGGGCCTCCTGGAACTGGTACGGCAGGCCGGTGGCCGGGTCGACGAAGGCGTTCTCCTGCATGGTCATCGGGGCGGTCTCGCGGCCGTCGATGGTGTATACGCGCCGGTCGCGGGCGCTGTAGTAGACGAGGAAGCCGCCGCCGCCGATACCGGCCGAGAACGGCTCGGTGACGCCGAGGGTGGCCGCCGCGGCGACCGCCGCGTCGACCGCGTTGCCGCCGCGACGCAGCACGTCCAGGCCGACCCGGGTGGCGTCGGGGTCGACGGTGGCCACGGCGCCGCCGTAGCCCTCGGCGGTGGGCTGCCGGTCCGCGGCGATGGGCTCCCGGTCTGCGGCGAGCGGGTCGGCTTGTGCGGGAGCTGCGATGACGGTCGACATCAGTGCCGCCCCGGCCAGCGCGACCAGTGCACGGTGGTGCCTGAGTCTCATGACGTCCCTCCACTTAGGAAGTTTCCCGCCCACCGTATGCGCTAACGGGAACAGGCGCACCCCGCAGCACCCCATACTACCGTTTTGCCGATATTGCCGTCCTTGTCGACCACTTTCGCCGCTCGGCGGCACTGTCCCCCGGTTGTGCTTCAATGGCCGCCGTGACCGTCCATGATCTCGTGCAACAGCTGCCCCCGGCGGACACGCTGCTGCATCGCTGCCGAGCGTTCGCCCTGCTCGACGCGGTTTTCGACCAGCGGTACCGCAGGCACACCTTCGCCGCGGCGTGGGGGCCGCGCGGCGTCCCGCTGGCGGGCATGGACAACTACTCAGGTGACGAGTACACGATCGTCTTCGACCCCTCCGGCGTGCTGCTGCTCGGCTTCGACCATGAGAGCCCCGCGACACCCTGGCGCGACGACGACCACGAGCACTGGCCCGGTCTGCTGGACGGGGTGCCGGACCCGCTGACCGGATACCTCCGCGAGCCCGCGTTCCTGTTCGAGGACTTCCTCGACGTCACCGTGGTCGCCTGGCTGGAGACCGGTGACCGGACCTGGCGGCACGGACCGGTCGACTTCAGCGAACTGCTGGACGAGGACACCCCCGACCCGGACGGCTCGGCACACCTGTTCGGCCTGCTCGCCGACGGCAGCGCCACTGCTTACGTGGAGTTCGCCGCCGATTACTTCGGCAGGAACGTCGATGCGGTGGCCGTGGCGGCGGTCCTGGCCGGGCAGCCGTTGCGCCCGGAGATCGTGGCAGCCCTCGCACCAGAAGCCGACTTCGCGGCCGTGGCTGTCGATGCGCTCGCCATGGGCTATCCGCTCGCCCCGAGCGGGGACCGACAGCCGAGCTGACGCCCAGCCGAGCTGACGGCCAGCCGAGCTGACGGCCCAGCCGAACCGACAGGCGGCCGTCAGGCGACCGAGCCCGAGGAGACTGGCTCCGACGGTGCGCGCGGCGTCGTCGTACGGCGGCGCGCGTACGCGGCCAGCGGGATCGCCGCCGCGAGCGCCGCGAGCGCGACCGTCGCCGCCCCCGAGGCGAGCAGGGTGTCGCTCGGGCCGAGCCAGTTCACCAGCGGGCCGCCGATCGCCGCCCCGATCGGCGCCGCCGCGACCATCACCGAGCCCCGCGCGGCGAGCACCGCGGGCAGGTCGGCCGGGTCGGCCGCGGCCTGGAACAGCGTCACGTTGAAGGCCGGGAACGGCCCGTAGATGATGCCGCCGACCGCCATCCCGGCCATGGTCACCCAGGCCGACGTGGTGAACCCGAACGGGATCAGGCAGGCGCCCCACCCGGCGATCACCGCGATCGCGAACGGCCACGGCGCCACGCCGCGCAGGGTGCCCGCGAGCAGGCCGCCGGCCAGGGCGCCGACGCCGAACACGGCCCAGTAGACGCCGAGGAAACCGGCATCGCGGCCGAGCACGTCGACGATGAACAGCGGCAGGGCGACCTCGACCGGGCCGTACAGAAAGAAGAAGACGGCGGTGAGGGCGAGCAGGCCGAGCAGCTGCGGCCGCCGGGCGAGGATTCGGAAGCCGCCGCCGGCCGGGGTGGCCTCGTCCTGCGCGGCGGGTGCCGGGACGCGCCGCAGTTGCGCGACGAGCACCAGGTAGGTGGCGGCGTCGAAGGCCAGCACGGCCGCCGGACCCGCGAGCGCGACCAGCACCCCGGCCAGCGGCGGTCCGACGATGATCGCCGTGGTCTGGCTGGTGCCCAGCAGCGTGTTGGCGGCCAGCCGCTGCTCGGCCGGGACCAGCGCGCTGACCAGCGTGTACGTGCCCGCCGTGCCCCACGCGGCCAGCAGCGACGACAGCGCGAGCAGGGCGACGTACAGCGTCGGGGTGAGCGCGCCGAGCAGGTAGCAGGCCGCGGCGGCGCCGAGGGTCACCGCGCGCAGCAGGGCGTTGGCGATGACCAGGCGGCGCGGGTCGACCCGGCTCAGCCAGCGGGCCAGCGCGGCGGCGCCCACCGCGGCGGGCAGCGTGTACGCGGCGACCGCCGCCCCCACCACCAGCGCGGCCCGTTCCGGCACGGTGATCTGGATGGCCAGCCAGGAGATCGCCACCACGCTCAGGCCGTCGCCGAGGAAGGACACCGCCTCCCCGGACAGCAGCCGCCGGAACCCGGGCACCCGCAGCACCTCCCGGTACGGGGCAGGGACCAGCCGTTTCGCCATGCGCATCGGGCAAGACTGCCAGTTCAAGCCCGGTTGAGGTCAACCGGGAACCAGTCGGCCCCGTCACGACTCTCCTGCTCTGCCCGCACCTCCGAGTCCCAGGAGACGACCGTGACCGCGCCATATCGACGTACCGGGATCGCCGTGCTGCTGGCCGTCGGCGCCGCGCTCGCCGGATGCACCGGCGGGCAGACCCCGACCGTCGCCCCCAGCAGTGCCGCCGCGCCCGTCTCGCCCCCTGCGGTGTGCGGTTCGCCGGTCGAGAAGGGGCCGCTGCCCGACTGGGCCAGCGCCGGGTTCTCGGGCAGCTCCGCCATCCCGCACGTGTTCGGGCGCGGCGGCGACATCGCCGCCATCCTGTTCGCCTACCCGCTGACGTACGCGCGCACCGACGGCGCCAACAACAAGATCCTCTGGGTGTCGCGACCGGAGGTGAAGTCCGACCCGCTCGTGATCACCGGTCGGCTCGACGGCACGGGCGAGCCGGTGGTCCGCACCGTCGAGGGCGGCCCGGGACCCTCGATCATCGACTTCCCGCGGGCTGGCTGCTGGCGCCTCAGCCTGGCCTGGTCCGGCCATACCGACACGCTCGACCTGAGCTACGCGGCCTCGTAGTCACGAGTCAGACCGACACCTCGCCGGCGGCGCCTTCCCGGGCGACTCTCCTTCACGGCGTTACACCTCATACGGAGTGGCCACACCGTATGAGGTGTAACGCGCGGTAGGGAACACCCGCCGGGGACCGGCCTCGCCGCGATGCGCCGCTTCTCGGACCGACCGGCACAGGCCACGGCCGGACCACTTGCCCGGGATTCATTGACATGTCGCGATCGGCAGGACTAACGTCGGCGGCTGGTTGGCCACCTCCGCTGAGGGACGTCTCGTCCTACCGGGTTGATGCCGGAGACCGGCTGACGGTTCATTTCCGTCCGCTCGTTCTTCTCACCCGGGAGATCGCATGCTCCGTACCCTCTCTCTGTCCACGCCCGGCCGATCGCGGTTGGCCGCGGCGCTGGTGTCCGCGCTGGCGGTGCTCGCCGGTTCGGTCGCGGTGCTGGTCACGGCCGCGCCGACCGCGTACGCCGCGAGCGCCTTCACCTCCACGGCCGTCAACCGCAACGGCGGCAACTGCGCTGACCTGCCCAACGGCAATACCGCCAACGGCACGCAGCTCATCCAGTGGAGCTGCAACGGCGGCGGCAACCAGAACCTCACCTTCACCCCGGTCGCGGGCACGTCCGACCAGTACACGATCGGCACGCTCAACGCGGGCAAGTGCGTCGACGTCAACGGGGCGTCGACCGCCGACAACGCCACGATCATCCAGTGGAGCTGCGGCACCGGCACCAACCAGCGGTTCCGGCTGGTGCCGGTCGCGGTCAGCGGCACCGACCGCACGTTCAACCTGCAGGCGGTGCACTCCGGCAAGTGCGTGGTGCCCGCGGGCGGATCGGCGGCGAGCAACACCGGCCTGGTGCAGCTGGCCTGCGGCACAGCCACCTCCCGGGTATGGCGCCTGGCCGGGTACCCGGTCGGCACCAGCCCGTCGGCGTCCCCGTCGACTTCACCGACGCCGGCGCCGTCGACCTCGCCCGGCGGCACCCCGCCGTCGAAGACGGTGCGGGTGTTCTGGCTGAAGCCGTCCGACGTGCCCTACGACCAGCGCTACCCCGACGGCATCGCCGCCGTCATGCGCGAGGCGCAGCGCTACTACCTGCAGGAACTCGGCCGGACGTTCACGCTGAACAGCGTCGTGGTCGAGGTCGTCAACGGCGACCACGTGCGCAGCTGGTACGAGAACACGCCCAACGGCGGCGACAAGTACTGGTGGTCGGTGACGAACATGCAGCAGGAACTGGCCCGCAAGCTCTCACTACGCAACCCGGACAGCCGGTGGCTGTGCGTCGGCGAGATCAGCGCCGAGGGCGACGGAGCCGGTGGCGGCGGCAGCCCCGGCTGGGTGGTGCTCAGCGGCCACGACGCCGACGGGGCGGCCGGCATCAGCGGCCAGTCCATGAACCGCTGGTACGGCGGCATGGTGCACGAACTCGGCCACGCTTTCGGCCTGCCCGACGCCGCCTCCACCGACGGCACCCCGATGTCGGCCTCGTTCTACAGCTACCCGAACACCCACTTCAGCCAGGCCCAGAAGAACCAGATCCTGGCCGGACCGTACGGCAGCTTCCTGTCCTGAGCGTGTCGGCCCGTGGTCCGCGACCGTTCGCGGACCACGGGCCGTCCCGGTCACGCCGTGGCGGGCTCGACGCCGGGCGGCAGCGGCAGCGGCAGGCCGGGCAGACCGTCGAGGCTGGTGGCGACGTGGTCCTTGCCCGCGAAGTACGCGTCGAGCGACTCGTCGTCCTCCCGCTCGAACCGGCGCCGGTGCAGGTCCCGGTCCTCGTCGTAGGTCATGAACGGGACCGCGAAGCCGCAGGTGTCGCGGATGTTGTCGGCGTGCACCACGATGATGGCGCGCAGGCCGTGGCCGCGATGGTCGATGCCCGGGAAGCGGCCGAGCAGGTCGGGGAAGCGGGGGTCGTCACGGAATACCGGCTCGCCGCGCCCGTGCACGCGCACGATGTTCGGGGGGCCCTCGAAGGCGCACCACATCAGCGTGATGCGGCCGTTCTCACGCAGGTGCGCGATGGTCTCGGCGTTGCTGCCCGCGAAGTCGAGGTAGGCCACGGTCTGCTCGTCGAGCACGACGAACGAACCGGTCAGACCCTTCGGGGACAGGTTCACCGTGCCGTCGCCGGCCAGCGGCGCGGTCGCGGTGAAGAACATGTGCTGCGCCTCGATGAACTCCCGTAGGCGCCCGTCGATGCGGTCGTACCTCTTTCCCATGACGCTCCTCCCGTGTCACCGCGTCGCACGGTACGCCCCTGGCACCGCCGTCGGGGGGCACGGCCGGTCAGGTCCCAGCGGGTGGATGGTGCAGTCCCTCGGTGAAGGCCCGCTCGGCGGCCGCCTCCTCGGCGGTGGTCAGCCCGGCCGGGGGCGGCACCGCGGGCAGCGTGAGCACCATGGTCAGGCCGCCGCCGGGCGTGGTCTCCGGCAGCAGCGTGCCGCCCATCGCCTCGGTCAGCCCACGCGACAGCGCCAGTCCGAGGCCGACTCCGGTGTCGTTGTCGCGGTCGCCGAGCCGCTGGAACGGGGCGAACACCTGCTCGCGCTGGTCGTCGGGGATGCCCGGACCGTGGTCGATCACGCGCAGCTCCACCCGGTCGCCGTGCTCGCTCGCGGTCACCAGCGGCGCTCGGCCGGGCGGGCTGAACCGCAGCGCGTTGCTGACCACGTTGACCAGCACCCGCTGCAGCAGCCCGGGGTCGGCCTCGACCGCCGACAGGTCGTCGGGGATGCGCACCTGTACGCCCCGGCCCGGCGCGCCGAGTTCGTCCAGCGCGGCGGGGACCGTCTCGTCCAGCCAGATCGTCGTGGTGGCGACCCCGAGGGCGCCCGCCTGCAGGCGGCTCATGTCGAGCAGGTTGCTCACCAGCCGGGTGAGCCGGTCCAGCGACTCGGCGGCGGTGTCCAGCAGCTCCCGCTCGTCCTCGGGGCTGAACTGGACGTCCTCGCTGCGCAGACTGGCCACCGCCGCCATCGCCGAGGCCAGCGGCGTACGCAGGTCGTGGCTGACGGCGGCCAGCAGCGCGGTCCGCATCCGGTCCGCCTCGGCCAGCGGTTTGGCCCGCGCCGCCTCCTGCGCCAGTCGCTCCTGGCGCAGCGCGACCGCCGCCTGGGCCGCGAACGCCTCGATGACGCGCCGGTCGGCGGCGGGCAGCGCCGGGCCACGCAGCACCAGGGTCAGCCGGTCGTCGACCGGGACCGCGGTGTCGCCGTCGCCCGGCGTCGTCGACGGCGGGCCGCCGACGACCGCGGCGACCTGCCAGGCCGCCGGATCGGTGCGCCGGTCCGGTCCCGGGGCGTCGCTGCGCGTCTCCAGCATGGTGACGGCGGACAGGTGGAACGTCTCGCGCAGGTGGTCCAGCAGCGCCTGCAGCGGCCGGGTGCCGCGCAGCACGCTGCCCGCGACCGTGGCCAGGGTGCTGGCGTCGGCCGAGGCCTGCGCCGCCTCCCGGGTACGCCGTGCCGCCAGGTCGACCACGGTGCTGACCGCCGCCGCCACCAGCACGAACACCACCAGTGCCAGCACGTTCTCGCGCTGGGCGATGGTGAAGGTGTGCAGTGGCGGGGTGAAGAAGTAGTTGAGCAGCAGCGTCCCGCCGACGGCGGCCAACAGGGCGGGCCGCAGGCCGCCGACCAGCGCCACCGCGATGACCATCGCCAGGTAGAGCAGGATGTTGCTGGCCAGCGACAGGTGGTCGCGCAGCGCGTACAGGGCGAGGGTGAGCAGGGGCAGGCCAAGCAGCGCCAGCGCGAAGCCCGCCGCGCGTCGCCGGGCCGACAGCGCCGACGCCCCGGCGGGCAGGCCGCGGCGCCGACCCGACCCGGCCCGCTCGTGTGACACCAGGTGCACGTCGATCGGGCCGGACCGGGCGATGGTGGTGACCCCGACACCCGGGGCGAACAGCCGGGCCGGCCGCCCGCGGCGGCTGGCGCCCAGCACCAGCTGGGTGGCGTTGACGCCCTGGGCGAAGTCGAGCAGCGCCCGCGGCACGTCACTGCCCACCACCTGGTGGTATGTGCCGCCCAGGCTTTCGGTCAGCAGCCGCTGCTTGGCCAGCAGCGCCGGATCGGCACCGGCCAGGCCGTCGTTGCGGGCCACGTGCAGGGCGAGCAGGTCGGCGCCCTTGCTGCGCCCGGCGATGCGGGCCGCCCGGCGGACCAGCGTCTCGCCCTCCGGCCCGCCGGTGAGGGCCACCACCACGCGTTCGCGGGTCTCCCACGGCTTGCCGATCCCGTGGTCGGCGCGGTAGCGGTCCAGCTGCTCGTCGACCTTGTCGGCCAGCCAGAGCAGGGCCAGCTCTCGCAGCGCGGTGAGGTTGCCGACCCGGAAGTAGTTGCCCAGCGCGGCGTCGACGCGGTCGGGTCCGTACACGTTGCCGTGGGCCATCCGGCGGCGCAGCGCCTCCGGGGTCATGTCGACCAGTTCCACCTGGTCGGCCTGGCGGACCACCGCGTCGGGCACGGTCTCGCGCTGCGTCACGCCGGTGATCTGCTCGACGACGTCGTTCAGCGACTCCAGGTGCTGGATGTTGACGGTCGACAGCACGGTGACGCCCGCCTCCAGCAGCTCGGCGACGTCCTGCCAGCGCTTGGCGTTGCGGCTGCCGGGCACGTTGGTGTGGGCGAGCTCGTCGACCAGCACCACGTCCGGGTGCCGGGCCAGGATCGCGTCGACGTCCATCTCGGTGAACGCCGCGCCCCGGTAGGCGAGTTGGCGGCGGGGCACGATCTCCAGCCCGTCGAGCAGCTCGGCGGTACGCCGCCGACCGTGCGTCTCGACGAAACCGACCACCACGTCGGTGCCGCGTCCGCGGCGGCGCCGCGCCTCCTCCAGCATGGCGTAGGTCTTGCCCACGCCGGGTGCGGCGCCGAGGTAGATGCGCAGCTGTCCACGAGCCATAACCGGATCATCCCCCACTCCGGCATCCGGGCGTGACGTCGGCCGCGACGGCGTCAAGATACCGTCAAGAACCAGCACTAATAGAGATCAACAGCCTTACGCTGACGGCGTGCCCACCCCTGCGATCTGGCTCAAGCGCGTCCTGCTCGGCAGGCCGTTCCGCACCGACCGGCTCGGTGAGACCCTGCTGTCCAAGCGCCTGGCCCTGCCGATCTTCGCCAGCGACCCGCTGTCGTCGGTCGCGTACGCCACCCAGGAGATCCTCCTGGTCCTGACCCTCGGCGGCCTGGCCTACCTCTACCTCGCCCCCTGGATCGCGGTGGCGGTGGTGGTCCTGCTGACCGTCGTGGTGATCTCGTACCGGCAGGTGGTGCGCGCCTACCCGTCCGGCGGCGGCTCGTACGAGGTCGCCTCGCGCAACCTCGGCCCCGGCACCGGCCTGGTCGTCGCCGCGGCGCTGCTGGTCGACTACATCATGACCGTCGCGGTGTCCGTCGCGGCCGGGGTCGACAACATCATCTCGGCGGCCCCCGCCCTCAACGAGTGGCGGGTGCCGATCAACCTGGCCTTCGTGGCGCTGCTGGCCGCGATGAACCTGCGCGGCGTACGCGAGTCGGGCAAGACCTTCGCGGTGCCGACGTACCTGTTCATCGTCGGGGTGCTCGCGATGATCGCGGTCGGGCTGGGGCGCACCCTGTTCGGGCACCCGCCGGTGGCCGAGAGCGCGGGCTGGGACGTTCGGCCCGAGCACGTCGGGCTGGCCGGGCTCGGGCTGACCGTGCTGGCGCTGCGCGCGTTCTCCTCCGGCTGCACCGCGCTCACCGGCGTCGAGGCGATCTCCAACGGCGTACCGGCGTTCAAGCCGCCCAAGAGCGCCAACGCCGCCCGGACCATGGCCGCCATGGGCGCTCTGTCGGTGGTCATGTTCGCCGGGATCACCGCGCTGGCCCTGATCTCGCGGGTGCACATCACCGAGAACACCTGCGACCTGGTCGGCTTCCCCGGCGACTGCGCCACCGACCCGCAGCGCACCGTCATCGCGCAGCTCGCCGCCGCGGTCTTCGGCGGCATGCACTCGCCGATGTTCTACTACATCCAGGCCGTCACCGCCGCGATCCTGATCCTGGCCGCCAACACCGCTTTCAACGGATTCCCGCTGCTCGGCTCGATCCTGGCGCAGGACCGCTACCTGCCGCGGCAGCTGCACACCCGCGGCGACCGGCTGGCCTTCTCCAACGGCATCATCGCCCTGGCCGCGATCGCCGCGGCGCTGATCGCCGCGTTCGACGGATCGGTCACCCGGCTCATCCAGCTCTACATCCTCGGCGTGTTCACCGCGTTCACGCTGTCGCAGTTCGGCATGGTCCGACACTGGAACCGGCTCCTGCGCACCGAACGCGACCCGGCCACCCGACGGCGCATCCACCACTCCCGGTTCGTCAACGCCCTGGGCGCCGCGCTGACCGGAATCGTGCTGGTGGTGGTGCTGGCGACGAAGTTCACGCACGGGGCATACCTGGTCGTCATCGCGATCCCACTGCTGTGGCTGATGATGCGCGCCATCCGCCGCCACTACGACACCGTCCGCACCGAACTGGTCGCCGAACCCGGTGACAAGACACTACCCAGCCGGATCCACGCCGTGGTCCTGGTCTCCACCGTGCACAAACCGACGCTGCGCGCCCTGACGTTCGCCAAGGCCAGCCGCCCCGACACCCTCACCGCGCTCACCGTGCACGTCGACGAGGCCGACACCCGACACCTGCAGCAGCAGTGGGCCGAGTACGACATCACCGTCCCCCTGACCGTCATCGAATCGCCGTACCGCGAGATCACCCGACCCGTGCTCGACTACGTCAAGAACCTGCGCCGGACCAGCCCACGCGACGTCGTCGCCGTCTACATCCCCGAGTACGTCGTCGGCCGCTGGTGGGAGCACCTGCTGCACAACCAGTCCGCGCTGCGGCTCAAGGCACGGCTGCTGTTCGAACCCGGCATCATGGTCATCAACGTGCCGTGGCAGCTGCACTCCAGCACCGCCCGCGACGTCGACCGGATCGCGCACACCCCGGGCCAGGTACGCCGCGGCCTGGCCGACACCGAACCGGTCGGCGCTCAGCGCTCCGGCGGCTCGGCGGGCACGAACCGGTAGCCCATACCGGGCTCGGTCAGCAGCTGGCGGGGGTGGGCGGCGTCGTCCTCCAGTTTGCGCCGCAGCTGGGCCATGTACTGGCGCAGGTAGTTGGTCTCGGTCGCGTACTGCGGCCCCCAGATCTCCTGCAGCAACTGGCGCTGGCCGACCAGCTTGCCCGGGTTGCGCACCAGCGCGGTGAGCAGGTGCCACTCGGTGGGGGTGAGCCGCACGTCCGCGCCGTCGCCCCCGATCGGGCGCACCACATGGTTGGCCACGTCCACGCGGTGCCGTCCGATGCGCACCACGGTCTGCACGTCGGGCGCGGTCGTGTGCCGCCTGGTCACCGCGCGTACCCGGGCCAGCAGCTCGTCCACCCCGAACGGCTTGGTCACGTAGTCGTCGGCGCCCGCGTCGAGCGCCTGCACCTTGTCGGCGCTGCCGGTGCGCCCCGACAGCACGATGATCGGCGCCGAGGACCAGCCGCGCAGTCCCCGGATCACGTCGACCCCGTCCATGTCGGGCAGGCCCAGGTCGAGCACCACCACGTCGGGGTGCCCGGCCCCGGCGACCCGCAGGGCGCTGGCACCGTCGGCGGCGAGGTCCACGTCGTAGCCGCGCGCCTTCAGGTTGATCCGCAGCGCGCGCAGGATCTGCGGCTCATCGTCGACGATGAGGATCTTCGTCACGCCTCGGTCCTCTCCCGCCACGGCGGTGCTGTCGGCTGTCGGCAGCGACAGCACCATGGTCAGGCCGCCGCCCGGAGTCGCCTCCGGGACCGGTGTGCCGTTCATCGCCTCGCGCAGACCGCGGGCCAGGGCCAGGCCCAGCCCGAGCCAGGTGGAGTCGCTGCGGTCGCCCGAGCGCCGGAACGGCAGGAACACCCGGTCCCAGTCGGTCTCGGGGATCCCCGGCCCGTGATCGACGATACGCAACTCGACCCGGCCACCGTGCGCGCTGGCCTTGACCATGGGCGGCAGGTCGGTCGGGCTGTGCCACAGCGCGTTGCCGATCACGTCGGTCAGGGCCGGAAACTGGCCCGGTACGAGGTGGGCGTACGTCCGGTGAGCTCCAGGAACGCGGCGTTGAAGGCCGACAGCGAGGTGTAGCCGACCCGGAACGCGATCGTGGTGACCGGAGTGTCGCCCGCGGCGAGTTCCTCGATCGCGCGCAGCACCCGCATCCGGCGCAGCACCGCCCGCCAGGTCATGCCGGTCTCGTCCGCGAACCGCCGCGCCAGCGACCGCGGTGCCAGTCCTACCGCGTCCGCCACGTCCTCGAAGCGGATCTCGCCACCGAGGTGTTCCTCGGTCAACCGCAGCGCCCGGCGCAGCTCCGGGGACCGGCCCGAGGGCACGACGACCGGGCTCGGCCGCTCGGCCAGCCGCCAGGCGACCGCGGCCAGCGCCGCGAACAGCGTCTTCGCATACGCGGGCAGGGGTTCATCGCTCTCGCCCCACGACCCGCACTCGCCCACCAGCGCCCGAGCCAGCGGGCTCAGGTCGAACACTGTCAGCGGCGCGGGCGGTGCCGGAACGAACCCGACGTCGAACAGCACCGACGCGGACGTGACCGGTTGCGGGATGCTGACCCGGATCGGACGGCCCGCCTCGATCAGGGCGGCCCGAGCCGGGGGCAGCACCCACGCTTGGCCCTGCGCCTCCAGCCGGAGGGCACCGGCGGAGGCGCAGAGCAGGTATTGGCGGTCGACGCACAGGTCTCGGGCGGACTCCGGCGCGAACGTACGGACGAAGCTGTACGCCTCGCGGGTCATCGGCTGCCTCGCACCGGACCATCGTAGAAGCGGCCGGTCAGGCGACCGTCTCCACCAGTTCGGCGCGGAAGCGGCGGCTCACCGGCGCCCCGGTCATCATCGGCCGCAGCACCTCGCCCGACCGCGCGAAGGACTCCGACCGCTGGTAACCGGCGAACGAGGTCTCGTCCGTCCACTCGTGGACGATGGTGATCCCGGTGTCGTTCTCCCGGCACGCGTGGACCCGGAAGGCGACGTTGCCGGGCATGGCGCGCACCAGCGCACCCTCGCGGTCGAGCTGGGCCAGGGCGGCCGGACGGTCGGTGGCGGCGGTGTCGAAGTCGACGATGGCGATCAACATGGGGAACCTCCGGTTCGGTGGGCGGCTGCCGCGGCAGCGATGCCTAGATCCTCGCCGGGGGACGAGCCGGTCGGCCGCCGTCAGCCGGACACGTTCACACTCGTATCGGACACGTCGTCGGGCGCGGCTGCCACCTCGGCAAACGTCTCGCGTATCGCCTGGTCCAGCGACCGGCCGGTCGGCGACTCGAGGAACAGCGGCGTGAGCAGCAGGTCGGCGAAATGGGCGGGGTTGATCCCCGACTCCTTGCGGCCCAGCGCCTGTTGCAGGCCCCCGAGCCTGGTCGCGACCCGTACGACGGAGGTGGGCAGGCGACGGACCCGCCGACCGCGGCCGACGGCTGCGGCGATGCGCGCCATCATCTCGGCCCAGGTCAGGTTCTCGTCGGCGACCGGGATGTCCTCGCCGCCCGCCCGTTCCAGGGCGTCGACCGCGACCTCGGCCACGTTGCGCGCGGAGGTCGCGGCGGTCCCGCCGACCGGCACGGCCAGCGGGGCACGGGACCTGGCCCAGCCGTCCAGCGGACCGGCCCAGTTGGGCAGCCGATCACCGGCCCGGCCGAACACGAACGGCAGCTCCAGCACCGCGACCGGCAGGTCCGGGCCCGCGGCCGCCCGCCCTTCCGCGGCCTGCTCCACCCGGCAGCGGATGTAGGTGTGCCGGTCCGGCAGGCGCCACTGCGGGTGCAGCCGGTCGAAGTAGGTGTAGTACGAGCCCATGACGACGCCGCGGGTCAGGCCCTCCAGGCGGGCCGCGGTGAACAGGCGCACCACCGGCTCGACGATGTCCGCGCGAAACGCCGGGTAGATCGGCTTGGGCAGCGGCGTCTGCTCGTCCGTACGGGCCGCGAAGACCACCCCGTCCAGGCCCGCCAGCAGCGGCCGCAATTCATCGACCGATGCCGACTCGATGTCCAGCACATGATCGACGCCCACACGGGCGGTACGCGCCACCGTCGTCACCGCGTGGCCCCGCTCCCCCAACACGTCCACCACGTGCGCGCCGATCAGCCCGGTTCCGCCCACCACGAGTACTCGCACGCAAGCAGTCCACGATGGACCCGTCCGCCTGTCAAGACCCTTCCCGACGAAGCGCCAGCGCGCCCCGCACCCGGCTCGGCGGCTGCAGTTCCAGGGAAGGTGCGGGAAAGCGCGCCACGATTCGTGCAGTTGCCCTGAAACTGCAGCCACCACCTGCGGGCGGGCAGGCGTCGCCGCGCGGCCGTAGGCTGGCGAGGTGTCAGGGATCGTGTTGCGGGCGGCGGGGGCTGGTGACGGCGGCGTGATCGCCGCCGTCCAGCAGGCCGCGTGGCGGGCCACCTACGGAAGCCTCAATCCGGCCCTGGTCGACGGCCTCGACCTGGTGCGCACGGCGGACAACTGGGCTCGAGCGGCCGCCGAGCCGACGCGCCGACTGCGCCTGGCCCAATGCGGCGCGACGGTCGTCGGATATGCCCTCAGTGGCCAGGCCGAGTCGGAACCGGCGGGCGTGGGCGAGCTCGACGCGGTATACCTGCTGCCCACAGCCCACGGCCTGGGCGCCGGTCGGCTCCTGGTCGAGGACGCGCTGGCCGGGCTGGCCGGGCTCGGCTGCGGCGAGTGCGTCGCCTGGGTCGTCGAGGCGAACACCCATGCCCGCGGCTTCTACGAGCACCTCGGCTTCCGGTTCGACGGCGGCCGCGACACCTGGCGCGGGCTGGACACGGTCCGCTATCGAGTCTCGACACACGACGCTCGCGCTGATCACGTGTCCGGATGACGGACCACCGCGACTGCCGCCTGGACGAGCCCCTCCTCGATGACCGAAACCCCAGCCGGTCAGGCGGTACGCGGCAGCGCGAACGGGTCTTCGGGCAGGAAGCAGCCGTGGTCCTGCAGCGGCAGCGGGTCGCCGAGCACGATGTGCTGCAGCCTGCCCGCGGGCGACAGACCGTCCGGCCGGTCGTGGACGCGTGTCCCGGCCAAGGGACCGCCGCGACCGATCAGTTCCCCCTCCACGTCCGCGACCAGGTCCCCGTCCCGGTCCAGCAGGGCGTGCACGGCGTCGTAGACGTCGACCACGGCGGCGGCCGCCTCGGCCTCGGTGAGGTCCGGATCGCTGTCGCGCAGAGCCTGGCGGGCCGCGGCCAGGAGGCGGCCCGGGTCCACCACGACGACGTCGCGCCGGGTCCGGATGCTGATCGTCATCCCCGCCACCGGGGCCGGTCCCTCCGTCATGCGGGGAGCGTAGCCGCCCCGAGGGACCTCGGCAGTACCTCCATGTCCGGGTAGGTCGCGCGGAGCTGGGACATCGTCTGCGCGGAGACCGCGGTGCCGACGAGGTCGATGTCGTCGGGGGTATGGCGGCGCACCAGATCCACGACGGTGTCGTCGTCGACGGGAGTGCCCCGCAGCGACAGCGAGCCAAGCCGCTCGACGCCGTCGAGTAGTCGGTGCAGCGGCAGGTCACCGTCACCGTCCACCGAGATGCTGAGCGAATCCAGCTCCCTCGGCAACCGCACCGATCCCGCGAGCGACCCACCACCGATAGTCAGCTGGCGCACTCGCTCGGAGATGACTCCGCCCAGCCAGACGGTGTCCGTCCCGACGAGAGTGAGGCTCTCGACCGCCGGTGCCTGGGTCGCCAACGACTCACAGCCCCACGGGCGGGGCGGCAGGTTGGCGATCGTCAGGTCAGTGACCGTGGTCAGCGCTCCCCCGGCCGCCGAGAAACCCTCCGCGTCGGCCAGGTGCAGGGTGAGCCGCTTCAGTCGCGGAAATCGGGCGAAGGTCGACAGGGCACCGGTCCCGAGCCGACAGCGCCGGTGTTCGAAGATCTCCAAGTTGGGGAGTTCGGGCAGCGCGGACAGCAGCTGACCGTCGAACTCCGCCGTACACAGGTCGAGCGACCACACGCTGTCGGCCGCTGCCGCGAGGGCCCGCAGATCCGTGGCGTCCCAGCACTCGGCACGGGTATGGATGCTGAAGGTCCCCTCATGCCGCCTGGGGGGCAGCCACGGCCCGAGCGCGTGGAACGGCGGCATGCCCTCGCGCTCGTGGTAGAGGTGCTCGTCGTCGCCGGTGAACCTGCCACAACACACGACCTCGAAAACCGTCTCCGTCCCGGTCTCGCTGGTCACCATCACGTTGATCCATTCCGGAACCCGGCCGTCGCGCCACAGCTGCGCGACGGCGGTGGCCAAGTCGACCCGGTGCAGGCTTGATGCCTTCTCCCAGGAGCTGTCCTCCGGGAACCGGACCTCACCGGGACGCGGCGGATGCCCGTCATAGGACTGGTTGAGGCGCACCCGGAAGGACAGGGCATCCGGGAGTGGCTCGGAGATCATGGTCTGCGCGAACCGGTGTGCCATCTCAGCTGCCTGCCTGAACCGCGAGGTGAAGGTGTCCTTGTCCACGGCTGCAACATACTCGGCCAGGCGGGACCGTTCGGACCGGTGCGCGCCGAGCCGCGCACGGCGGCGGTCGCGACGTATCGCCGATCCGGCGCGGCCCGGCTGCCATCGGAGTGAGCGGGGACTACTGGACCCAGAGCTTGTAGTAGCCGGGGCCGCTGGCCGGGTTGGCCGGGGTCACCGTCTCGCAGTAGTACTGCGCCCAGGAGCCCTGCTGGACGCCGTAGTAGCCGATCGACAGGCACTGGTCGGGCCAGCCGTAGGTCCCGGCCAGCCGCCAGGCCGCGTGCGCGGCCGTCGCCGTACCGGTGACCAGGGCACCGGCCAGGACGGCCACCGCCGCGGCCCGAGCGAACCTCTTCTTCATCGGAGCACCACCCATCAGTGAGAGTTGATGTCACTGAGAGGCTGGTGGTTACTGTCAAGAAACGGAACAGTTCGTGATCGGTCTATGTCAGATCGCCTTGGTGAAGGTGTCGCACTGCTTGCCGTCACCACTGCCATAGCCGGTGTTGAACCAGCGGCTACGCTGCTCGGAGGTGCCGTGGGTGAACTTCGACTCGTCGATCGGACCGCCCGCCTGAGACTGGATCTTGTCGTCGCCGATCGCGGCGGCCGCCTCCAGCGCCTGGTCGATGTCGGCCTGGGTGAGCGAGCTGAAGATGGGCTGCCCCTTGGCGTCCTTGGTCTCCAGCGCGTGCTTGGCCCATACCCCCGCGAAGCAGTCCGCCTGCAGCTCCAGCCGGACCGACAGCTCGTTGGCGCTGCCCGGGTCGGCCTCGGAGCGCCGCTGCACGTCGTCGGAGGTGCCGAGCAGGTCCTGCACGTGGTGGCCGTACTCGTGGGCGAGCACGTACGGCTGGGCGAAACGGCCCTTGGCGCCGAAGCGCTGCGCCAGCTCGTCGTAGAAGGTCAGGTCGATGTAGACCTGGTCGTCCAGCGGGCAGTAGAACGGGCCCACGCCGCTGTCGGCCATACCGCAGCCGGTGTTCACCTGGCGGGCGAAGAAGACCGTGTCGACCTGCTGGTACTGCTCGCCGAACGTGGTCGGCAGCGCGGTGCGCCAGTATGCCTGGATCGAGTTGATGTATAGCGCGTTGCGGCACTCGCTCTGGTTCAGCCGGTCGGGGTTGGCCGTCGAGCAGGTCTGGTCCACGCCGGGGCCGCCCGCCTCGTCACCGCCGCCCATCAGCTTGGGGCCCAGGAACGTGCCCGCCACGATCAGCGCGAGCACTATCAGCGTGCCCACCGTGCCGCCGCCGATGGGGATGGGCAGGCCGCCCAGGCCGCCGAGCGAGCCCCCGCCGCCGCCACCGGAGCCCCGGGCGTCGGTCACCTGACTGGTGTCGATGTCAGCGTTCTCGTTGAGGGTCATGCGCCCCGGATACCCGCGCCGGGCGCGGTTATTCGGGGCGTAGTGTGCCGACGCCGACACGGCGCACGACCACGACGTCCGGGCTGTCCGCGCCCGTCGGCGTCAGTCCGGCCGCGCGCAGTTCGGCGTCGAACCGCTCCTCGCTGACCAGGTGCCCGTCGAAGGTCTCGGTCTCCTGCCGGACCAGCTCCCCGTCGCGGACCACCCGGTAGCGGAAGCACCAGCGGACCCCGGCCGACCCGACCGGCGCCGAGGTCACGTCGCCGGTGTAGACGTCACCGCCCAGTTCCACGCTGGGCAGGCCGCGGCGACCGTCGCAGGCCGTCGCGGGCGGGCGCTGCACCACGGCCACACCCCCGGGCACCAGCGCCTCGGCCAGCGCGGCCAGCGCCCGTCGCCGGGCCCCGGCGTCCAGCCCGCCCATGGTGTTGAGGCACCAGCCGAAGTCGGCGACCGCACGCAGGCCCAACTCCTGTATCCCGGCGGCGTGCACCCGCACCCGGGGGCGGATGTCGGGGCGGGTCGCCAACCGGCTCAACAGCACCGAACGCATGCTCGCCGACGGTTCCACCGCGTGCAGGGGCAGGTCACACCGCTGCGCGAACCGGAACGTGGCCAGGCCGGTGCCCGCCCCGACGTCAAGCACTCCGACCCGCGGGGTGCCGAACCACCTGTCCGCCAACCGGTCGACCACCGCGAGCTGGTCCTCGGCCTGCAGCAGGTCGTAGAACTCGGCGGTCACCGCGTACGGCTGATTCACCGCGATCTCCATAACCCCGACCCGCTCATGACGAATGATCGATCGACAGCTGTACGCTGCCGTGCATGGCTGAATGGATCTACTTTGTACACCCGCCCCGCGACAATTTCCGGGCGACCCTCGACGACGAGGAGCGGGCAGTCTTCGACGCCCACGTCGAGTATCTGCTGCACCTGTACGCCAATGGCAAGCTGATCCTGTCCGGACCTACGCTGGGGACGACCAACA
This sequence comes from Catellatospora tritici, assembly GCF_019083965.1. Taxonomy (GTDB): domain Bacteria; phylum Actinomycetota; class Actinomycetes; order Mycobacteriales; family Micromonosporaceae; genus Catellatospora; species Catellatospora tritici. The sequence goes on along the minus strand of NZ_JAHRCY010000002.1, from coordinate 60,322 downwards.
CCGGCATCATCGTCATCGAGGCCGACGACGAGGCCGCGGCCGCCCAGATCATGAACGACGACCCGGCCATCTCCTCCGGCCTGACCCAAGGTGAGCTGCGGCCGTTCCTGGCCGCGCTGCTGCGCGGGCGCGATCACTCCAGCGTGCCGGTGTTCGACACCGAGACGCGACACAACGGCTCGCCCGCCAGCGTCACCGTGTGAATCTCGCGGTAGCCGGGGCCGGGCACGTCGGTGGTGATGCGAAAAAGTGGCTGCCCGTCCCCGACCCCGACGAACTCGTCGGCCAGATCCACCTCGGCCAGCGAGTTCCACTGGTGCTCGTCGCGAAACGTCGGACGCGGTTCGGCGGTGTATTCGGCGAAGTGGTCGTTGAGCCAGACCGCCGCCGCGCGGGTGCACGAGCCGTAGTAGGTGCTCTCATAGTCGTGGCGGGCGCCGGTGTAGCCGCCGACCAGCGGGCTGAAGTAGGAGTACTCGTACGGGAAGATCCGAGCCGAGGCGTAGGCGGCCTCGGCCTGGCCCAGCACGGCCGCCCCGACCAGCGCCACGGCCAGCGCGACCCGGCCGTGCCGCTGGGCGTGGCGCACCCAGCGCACCAGCAGCGCCGCCGCCAGCAGCACCAGTCCGGGCACCACGAACAGGAACTGCCGCAGGCTGTTGTAGAGCGTCGAGTGCGCCACGATGATCATGACGAGCGGCAGCACGGTGTACGCCCCGAGCAGCAGCAGGCGGGCGTCCAGCCGCTGCCGCCGTACCAGCGCGAGCGCCGCCGCCACCGCGGCGGCCGCCGTCAGCAGGACCACCGGCAGCGGTGAGCCGATCACGAGCCACCACGGCGCGTAGTACCAGGGCAGCCGCGTCGCGCGGACCAGCTCGCCGCCGAACAGGATCTCGTTGTCCCAGTCGTAGTTGGCCATCGAGTGCACCGAGTCCAGCAGCCCGTGCCCCGGGTTGGTCAGCAGGTACGGCCACATCACGGACATCACCAGGTACGCCGTCGAACCGACGACCAGTGCCGCGCAGAACTGACGGGCGAGCTCGCCGCGCAGTGCCACCCCGCGCAGTCCGCGCCCGTGGCGCAGCCAGTACCCGGCCGACACCAGCGCCAGCAGCCCGAACCACAGCAGCGCGTTCACCCGGATCGAGGCGGCGAACCCGATGGCGGCCCCGACCGCCGCCAGCGCCAGCACCCCGGACGGACGCTGCGGCCGCGACCAGCGGCGCAGCAGACGCAGCACCAGCCACAGCACCAGGGCCATGGCCACCGCCATGGGGACGTCCTTGGAGTTGTTCGGCAGCTGGCCGGTGTAGCGCGGGTACAGCGCGAGCCCGGTCGCGGCCGCCAGCGCCCCCCACGGCCCGGCCAGCTCCCGGCCCGCCAGCGCCACGATCAGGATGCCGAGCAGCCCGAAGCAGGCGTTGACCATGGTCCGGGTCTGCCACACCTCACCGGTCAGCTGCTGAAAGAAGGCGACGATCACCTCGTAGCCGGAGCCGTGCTGGGGCATGTAGAGGTAGTCGGGCATCTCCAGGAACGAGCGGTCGTGCCCGAACGACAGGTAGAACTTCAGCACCCGGGCGCCGTAGTCGTCCTGCATGTACTCGTCGTAGGTGCGGCCGTGGTAGCGCGCCGTGGCCAGGGTCACCCAGGTCACCACCGCCAGGACCAGGCCCAGCAGGGTGTACGGCAATCGCATCGCCCACCAGGACCGTCGCACCGACGTGACAGGTGGAACATCACTCGGTGTAGCGGAAACCGGCTCGACGGCGACGTCGGACACGAGGCACTCCCTGCTCGGTGAGGGCTCCCCCGTCCCCCGACCTGCTGGATTGTGGCTCAGGCGGGTGGCCCGCGCCAACACGCTCGCCGAAGACGGTGCCTGTCCGTGTTGACGCGTCGGAAAACTCCGACGTATTGTTTGAGCCGTGGCTGAGACCCGCGTGACAGACGTGTTCAGTGCGCTGGCCAACCCGGTCCGCAGGCAACTGCTCTACGCCCTGCGTACCGGACCGCTGGCGGTCAACGACCTGGTGGCGCGGTTCTCGCTCAGCCGCCCGGCGGTCTCGGAGCACCTGCAGGTGCTGCGGCTGGCCGGGCTGGTGCGCGAGGAGCCGCGCGGCCGCCAGCGCTTCTACCACCTGCAGCCGCAGCCCCTGGCCGAAGTGGGCCAGTGGCTGCACCCCTTCGAGCACTACTGGCGCGAGCGACTGCGGTCGCTGCGCGACGTACTGGATGAGGAGTCCCCGTGACCGAGCCCGCCGTGATCCACTGCGACCAGTTCCTGGCGCACCCGCCCGCCAAGGTGTGGCGCGCCCTGACCGAGCCCGAACTGCACGCCCGCTGGTGGGCCGCCGGTGACGTCCGCCCCGTGGTGGGGCACCGCTTCACCCTCGACATGGGCAAGTGGGGACAGCAGCCGTGCGAGGTGCTGGAGGTCCAGCCGGAGCGCCTGCTGCGGTACAGCTTCGCCGAAGGAACCCTGGACAACACCATCACCTGGCGCCTGGTCCCCGAGGGCACCGGCACCCGGCTGTTCCTGGAGCAGGCCGGCATCGACCTCGACTCGCCCCTGGGCCGCAGCGCGCTGGAGGGCATGTCCCGGGGCTGGCCTGGCATCCTCAGGCACCTGGACACCGTCCTGCCGACCTTCGCGGACGCCTGACCTCCGCTCGCGAAGGTTCGACCTCGCCCGGCTCCCGTCGGCTCCGGTCGCGAACGCCCGTCAGGGCACGACCACGACCGGCCAGCGACCCAGCCGGACCAGCCGCGTCGCGACCGAGCCGAGGAACCGGTGCCCGGCCTGCGCGGATGTGCCGACCACCAGCATGTCGGCCTTGAAGTGGTCGGCGGTCTCGCGCAGCTGCGTGAACGGATCGCCCTTGCGCACCACGAAGGTGGTCGGCAGGCCCATCTCCTCGGCGACCCGGCGCACCTCCCGGCGCAACTGGTCGGCGAGCTCGTCGTTCGCGTCCGCGGCGGCCACGGCCAGATCGGCGTACATGGTGCCGACCAAGCCCGACGGGGCGCCCACGAAGACCACGACCAGGCGGCAGCGCTGGCGGCGGGCCAGCCCGGCGGCGTACGCGGCGGCATGCTCGGACGTCGGGCTGCCGTCGACCCCGACCATGATCACGCGTGGCCCGTCCGTGCCGCACTCGAAGTCATGCCGCAGCGCCGCCGGGCCGTACTGCTCGGCGGCGCCGGTAGGGGTGTCCATGTCCGCTGCTCACGCTTCCTATCGAGGGGCATCCACGCCCACCAGCATGACACTGCTTGCCTGACACGCAAAGTTGCCCATGAGGCAAGTTTGCCCACCGAGCGGTAAAGTGTGCATTTGTGGAGACGACGATCACGCTGCGCGAGCGCAAGAAGGAAGCGACCCGGCAGTCGCTGCACGAGGCGACCCTGCGCCTGGCGCTGGAGCGTGGTTTCGACACGGTGACCGTCGACGCGATCGCCGACGAGGCGAATGTGTCGCGGCGTACGTTCTCCAACTACTTCATCAACAAGGAAGACGCCCTGCTCTACGGCGACCGGGCCCGCATCGACGGACTGCTGGCGCGACTGCGCGCCCGTCCGGCCGACGAGCCGCCGTGGCAGGCGCTGACCCGCAGCGCCGCCGCCCAGTTCGCGCAGCGGCGCGAGCCCGACCCGAACTGGCTGGGTCAACTGCGGCTGCTGCGCAGGCACCCGTCGCTGCTCGCCCAACAGGCGGCCATTCAGTCCGCGTTCGAGCAGGACCTGGCCGCCGAGATCGCCGCCCGCGACCCGGACCACGACGACCCGATGCGCTCACGGATCATGGCGGCGGTGTTCCTGGCGACGATCCGCACGGTAACCGCGCAATGGACCGAGCAGAAGACCAGGTCGTCCCTGGCCGACGCGATCCAGACCGGCCTGGCCTGCGCCGGAGACCGCTTCGCCTGACCCGGCGGCTGGCGGCTGGCGGCTGGCGGCTGGCGGCTGGCGGCTGGCGGCTGGCGGCTGGCGGCTGGCGGCTGGCGGCTGGCGGCTGAACGATGATCGCCGTCTTCGGTCACTATCTCGGCTGCACAGCGCCCTTTTGACCGACGACAGCGATCATCGACCGAAACAGGCCCGAAGATCGCCACTACCGGTCAAAACACTGCACGGCGCGAGAGCCGAAACTCACTTTCCGACCGCAGTCGCCAATCATCCACGGCGGCAGGCGCCGAAGATCGCGACCTACGGTCAGAACACTGCACTACGCACGACGGGCAGGAACCTCAGTCCCTCGTCACAACGACGATCACGGCGCGCGTGAGCCTCAGCAGATCACCAAATCAGGTCACATCGGACCCCCTGGTTGGCGATAGGCCGAGCCCACTGATTTGCCGTGTGGGCAAAATTACTTGTTGTGCAAAAGTGTCGCCGCGGGCAGTAGCGTCAGCGGACGTGCGGCACCCCGCGATCAGACGCTGGCTCCGCAGGCTGCTGCCTGTGGTGGCGATCGCCGTAGCGTTGTACACCGTCCGCGACAAGGTCCCTAGCGTGGACGAGATCTGGCCCGTGCTCGCCGGCGCCGAACCCGGATGGCTGCTCGTGGCGCTGGTCGCCGAATGGGTCTCCATGGCCATGTTCGCCCGGCAGCAGGTCTGGCTGCTCAAGGGCGTCGACGTGGACGTGCCGATGCGCAGCGCGCTGGCCGTGACGTACGGCCGATCGGCCATCGCCATCAGCATGCCCGCCGGATCGGCGGTGTCGGCCGCGTTCGCGTACCAGTCGTTCCGCCGCTGGGGCGCCTCCAGCGAGGCCGCCACGGCAGTCATGATCCTGTCCGGGGTGTGCTCGTTCGCGGCTCTGGCGCTGCTCTACCTCACCGGCTTCCTCACCATGGTCGTCCGGGCGCCCCAGGAGATGTGGGACGCCCATCCGGCCGGTGTGCTCAGCGCGGCGGGCGCCGTCGCGGTCGCCGTCGGCCTGCGGATCTGGCGCCGAACGCGGAACCGGGCCGACTGCGCCGACCGGATCACGCGACCCGCGGCTCAGGCGGTCGAGGGCGGCTGGCCGGCCGACCGGCTGCGGGTGCTGCTGGACCTGCTGCGGCGTACCGTCTCCGTCAGCGCCACCATCTCCCGCCGCTACCGCCGGGCCGCGCTCGGCTTCGCCGCCGCCAACTGGCTGGCCGACCTGGTGTGTCTGGCCGCCGTGGCCCGCGCCTTCGACCTGCCGCTCACGTTCATCCAACTGGGCACCGTGTACGTCGTCGTCCAGCTGGTGCGCCAGATCCCGGTCTCCCCCGGCGGCATGGGCGTCATCGAGGCCAGCCTGCTCACCGCGCTCACCTCGGCCGGGGCCGGGCAGGCGCCCGCCACGGCGGCGGTGCTCGGCTACCGGCTGTTCTCCTGCTGGCTGATCATCCCGGTCGGCCTGGCGATCTGGGCGTACCTCGGCAAGGTGCACGCCCCGCAGCCACAACCCGTCATGCCCTGACCGTCAGCCACAGGTACGGGCGCGGCTGGATCGCGTTCCACTCCTGCTCCTGCTCGGCCGGGACCCGGACGAACCCCGCCCCGAGATAGCAGGCCAGCGCCGCGTCGTTGCCCGGCACCAGCCGCAGGAACACCGTCGGGTGGAGTTCACGCGCCAGTCCGGTCAACGACCGCACCAGCTCCCGGCCCAGGCCCTGGTTGCGGCGAGCCGGATCGATCAGGAGCCGGGCCAGCTCGACCTCGTCCTCCTCGTCGTCGACCCACAGTTCGCCATAGCCGACCGGCACGTCGCCGTCGACCAGCAGGTATGCCCGCACGTCGGGCTCAGTCGCCCAGGACGCGATCACCTCCGGGGGCACGGGCGCCTGGTCGCGCGAACACCAGGCCGCCACCTCGCCCGGGGTCGTCGCCCAGCCGCTGACCAACGCGGCCGCCACATCACGAAACGCCGTCACCGACAGCTCCGCCACGCTCTTCCTCCCAGCCCCGAACACCGGCGCCGCACCGTAACACCAACTCCGCACCCCCGCGCCACCCATTACTCCGCCGCACCAGCCCCGACCGGGGTGCGATTTCGGGGAAGTTGTCGAGTGGGCCGAGACGCGGTGGAATGGAATGGTGGTGCGAGTGGTGCTCGCGGGGGACACCATGCTCGGGCGCGGGGTCGGCGACCGGTTGGCCACCGGGGCGGCGTTCGAGGAGCTGTTCTCCCCTGCCGTACGCGGGATCTGCGCCGACGCCGACGCGTGCGTGCTGAACCTGGAGTGCTGCGTCAGCGACCGCGGCGAGCGCTGGGCCGCCCCGGGCAAGCCGTTCTTCTTCCGTGCTCCGCCGCGCGCCGCGGCACTGCTGTCCTGGCTCGGCATCGGGTGTGTGACGCTGGCCAACAACCACGCCCTCGACTACGGCTCGATGGCGCTGCTGGACACGCTGGCGCACCTGCGGGCGGCCGGGATCGCGGTGACCGGTGCCGGGCCGGACGAGGACACCGCCCGCGACTGGCGGGCACTGGACGCCGGGGGTAAGCGGTTGGGCGTGCTCGGCGTCACCGACCATCCGGCCGACTTCGCCGCCACCGCCACGTCGCCGGGCGTCGCCTATGCGGACCTGCACCGACAGGTGCCCGACTGGCTGGTCGAACGGATCGCCGCGATGGCCGCCGAAACCGACCTGGCCCTGGTCATGCCGCATTGGGGCCCGAACATGACCAGCCGTCCCGTGCCGCATGTGCGGGCCGCGGCACCAATTCTGCTGGCGGCGGGCGCGACGCTGGTCGCCGGGCACTCCGCGCACGTTTTCCACGGCGCGCACGGACCGGTGCTGTACGACCTGGGTGACTTCATCGACGACTATGCCGTCGATCCCCATCTGCGCAACGACCTCGGCCTGCTGTTCGAGGTGACGGTGGACGACCGCGGACCGGTGCACGTCGAGGCCGTGCCGCTGGCGCTGGACTACTGCCATACCCGGCTGGCCCGGGCCCGGGAGGCCGACTGGATCGGCCACCGGTTCGCGGCGGCCTGCGCCGAGCTCGGCAGCACCGCCACCGCCGTCGCGGACGGCAGGTGGCGCGTGCCGCTGCGCTGAGTCCCGCGACAGTCCCGGTCAGCGACAGTCCCGGTCAGCGGATACGGCGGCGGCTTATCCGGGCCAGGCGCGCCGCCACGGCGTCCGGGGTGTCGATGCCGAGTTCGGCACGGCGGCGCAGCTTGTACGACACGATGTCGGCCAGCGGCGCGTCCCGCCACTTGCGCCAGCGCGTGGTGTACCACATGGACTTCTTCGCCAGCAGCGCGTTCTCGGCACGCTCGGCCACCTCGACGTCGACGGTCGCGCCCGCGGCGTCGGTGAGGACCTGGCTGGCACGATGCCGGTCGGACCGGTTGGGTGTGCGCTTGTTGCGTCGGATGCTCTTGCGGGAGCTCTTGTCGTTCTCGCCGTAGTCGTTGCGCCGATCCTTGGCATAGCTCAACGCCTTCTTCTCCTGCGGACTCCGCCGGACCACAACGCTCCCTTCGACCTGCCCTCCACTGCCGACGCTACGCAGCGGCGAACCGGCCCGCATCCGGATTCGCGGAGGTCACCTGGGCGACAGCCCGGATGGCCTCCGCGAACGGTGTGGGTCAGCGGGCCTGCCAGTCGTGCTGGTAGCCCTGGTAGAGGTAGCGACGGGTGGAGCCGTCGCGCAGCGTCACCCAGGCGACGCCGCTACGACCGGCGGTGACCAGGACACTGCCGTCGTTGGCAGGCGACGGGATCGCCGCGTACTCCCAGTCGGCGCCGATCTGGGTCTGCGGCGTGAACGTCGTCGGCGGGGCGGAGATCGTCTGCAGCGGTCCGATCTGGGGGTTCGGCTCGTAGCGCGGCGCGGTCTGCTGCGTCCACAGCAGCCGGGACGAGTCGGCCGTGAAGGCGGGCTCGGTGGCGAAACCGTCCAGGGTCGCGCCCCCGCCGCCGAAGGCGGCCACCCACCACTCCTCGCCGGTCACCACATCCACGACCGACAGGCAGTCGTCGACGATGGCGAAGCACTCGCCGTTGGGAAAGGCGATCCAGCGCCCGTTGGGCGACCAGGCGATCGTGCGCGAGTGGCGCAGCGGATTCCAGGTGCCGGGCGGGACGACCGCCGCCACGGCGGACTTCTTCGGCATGCTGTCGAACACCCGCTGCGCGGCCGCGCTCAGGTGCGTCTGCAGCTTGCGCCCCGAAGCAGCGCGGGCCGGCGCCGAGCCGCCCGAGCCGATGTCCACGATGTAGATGGTCGGCGCGTAGTTGTCCCAGGTGCTGTATTCGTATGCCAGCTTCGTGCCGTCCGGCGACCACGCTCCGGCGCCGACGAAGCCGCTGGTGGTGATCTGGCTGCCGACGGTGAACGTGTGCGCGACCGAGTCGACGTGTCCGTAGAAGAGGTTGCCGCCCTTCAGGACGACCAGGCCGTCACCGGGACCGGGCTGCCAGCGCGGCCGCTCGTACCCGCCGCCGGTCGTGGCCTGCCAGACCGCGCCCGACGTCTCGGCGATGAACAGATTGCCGCCCCGGATGAACGCCACCTTGCCCGGCACTCCCGGGCTGACTGCCTGCGCCGGTGCGACCGGAACCAGAATCGCTGCCGCGGCCAGGCACACGCCCGCCACGGTCCTTCGCATTACCCCCATGGATCACCCTCCTGTTTGGAGTCGTGTAATCCATCAAGCCTAAGATGGAGTCTCTTCGATCGCTGTCCGTGCGGTGACATGAACGGCCGGTGCCGGTGTCGGGCTCCCGACCCGGACGCCGTTCAGGCCAGCGTGGTGGGCAGCCCGGCCGCCTCGGCGACCCGGCACCGCCACTCGGCGCGGATCGCGTCGAGTTCGGCCCGGTGCTCGGCCTCCCACCGGTCCAGGCGCGAGGCGAGCAGTCGCATCGCCGGACGGTACGAAGCCTCGCGGCACGTCGCGTCGGCGGTGAAGGTCGCTGTCAGCGCCGCCACCGCGTCGTTCCACGCGGGGGTCGCCGGGCGCCCGTTGACCGGGGCGTCCTCCAGCCGCAGCCCCCAGTCGTGGAACAGGAAGTCGTCGCGGCCGTGCCACTCGACCTGGTAACCCAGCTCGGCCATGCACGGCGAATACCGCATGATCCCGAGCTTGATCATCGAGTCGCCGATGATGTCCGACCCGATGCCGGGCAGGTCGGACAGCTCGTAAGCCCCGGTCGGCGGCAGGAAGTCGTGGTAGTCGCGATACTCGTACGGCGCTCGGCAGCCGTTGACGACGGCGGCCCACCCGTCGGGGTCGACGCCCGGTGGCGCGCCGCGTTCGTAGTATCCGGCGGGCATGTGCGCGTGGCCGAGCACGTTGGTGATGAATCGGCGCCCGTGCTCGGTCACCGAGTCCAGCACGCCCGCGCGGCCGGTGCCGTAGCCGAGGTCGGCGTCGGTGAAGCCCTCGTACCGGCTGAAGAACGGGGCGGATTCGTAGGGCATGCCGTGCTCCCGCATACAGGCCACCGTGCCGCCCTCGATCCGGTGGTAACTGAGCAGCTCGGACGCCTTGAGTTCCTCGGTCGAGCCGAGGATGCGGATCATCAGCGCGTCGAGACGGGCCGCGGTCGCGGTCGGATCGCTCCACACCGTGTAGCGCAAGACCACGGCGGCACCGCCCGCCAGCAGCGCCGCGGCGAGCAGGAAGATGACCGGCCACCGCCGGGTGAACCGCGACACCGATCCCCCTGACCTCGACGTGAACGTCGGTCAATCTACCGGGTCCATCGGACCGGCACTGTCCCGTGGCACGGTGCGCACGCTGAGAGGCGCGCCGCGGCGCCCGCGCACGGCAGGATCGACCGCAGGGCGGCGACCGGGAGGAGCGCGCGATGCAGGTGCTGGTGACGGGTGGTACGGGGTTCCTCGGCGCGCACACCGTGGCCGCGCTGGCCCGCGAGGGCCACCAGGTGCGGATGCTCGCCCGTGCGCACGCCGGGGTCGAGCGCGCGCTCGGCCCGCTTGGTGTGTCCGCCAGCGGCGTCGAGGTGATGCTCGGCGACGTGACCGACCCGGCCGCGGTGAACCGGGCGGTGCGCGGGGTCGACGCGGTGGTCCACGCGGCCGCGGTGTTCTCCTTCGACACCCGACAGAACGCGGCCATGCGCCGCACCAACGTCGCCGGGACCGAACTGGTGCTGTCGGCGGCCCGCCGGTTCGACGTGGGCCGCACCGTGTACGTCTCGACGTTCGGCGCCATGCTGCCCGCCTCGGGCGGCGTGATCGGCACCCGGACCGCGCCCGGCGCGGCGCGTGAGCCGTACCTGGCCAGCAAGGCGGCGGCCGAGGCGGTCGCCCGCGAGCACCAGGCCCAGGGCGCGCCGGTGGTGATCACGTATCCGCCGGCGCTGCTGGGCCCGGACGACCCGAAGCTCGGCGACCAGAACGCCCGGCTGCGCAACATGCTGCGCGGGCTGATGCCGATGTGGCCCTCGGGCGGCTTCCCCGTCGGCGACGTACGCGACACCGCCGCGCTGCACGCCGCGCTGCTGACCGCCCCGGCCGACAGCCCGGACCGCCACTTCGGACCGGGCCGCTACGCCAGCACCCGGGTGTTCGTGCGGTCGGCGCGCCTGGTGACCGGCCGCAGCCTGCCGACGGTGTTCCTGCCCGCGCGCGCGATGATGCCGCTGGCCTACCTGGCCGGGCTGGCGCAGCGGGTCTGGCCCTGGCACATCCCGGCCGAGTACGGCGCCTGCTACGTCTGCGCCTGCGACGCCCGTCCCGACGACGAGCGCCCGCCGCTGGGCATCGCTGCCCGCCCGTTCACGCAGACGCTGGCCGACACCGTGCGGTGGCTGCACCGGCGCGGGCTGGTCACGGCCCGGCAGGCGGGGCAGGCCATCGGCCCGGCCGACGTGTCGACGGTCGCGCCCGAGCACGTGTAGTTCAGATCGGATCCCACGGCACCGCGTCGTACAGGCCGGTCAGGGTCGCCATCAGCGGCTCGTCGATCGGGATGCGGCGGTCGTCGATGTGCTCGACCGGGGTGATGCCCAGCGAGTTGGTGACGAACGCGGCGGGCAGCGTGACCGCCTCGGACAGGTGCAGCGCCCGGCGCCGCACCGCGCTGCCCCGATCGACCAGCGCCCGCTCCAGCAGCTGCATGGTGATGCCCGCCAGCGCGGGCGCGTCCGGCCACAGCACCGCGTCGCCGTCGCGGAAGCCGATGTTGGCGATCGCGGTCTCGCTGATGAGCCCGCCGGGACCGGTGAGCAGGGCGTCGTCGTAGCCCTCCCGGCGCACCCGGATGCCGTGGTAGGTCTGGCCGAAGCCGCCGACGTGCTTGAGGTGGGCGGCCGGGCGCTGGTACGGCACCGAGCGCAGTCGCTTCGGGCGCGGGTCGAACACGTGCGGCTCGGTCACCGAGACCATCACCGACACCGGGTCCGGCGCCCCGGTGGGCTGCGGGCTGAACACGACCACGCGCACCGAGGCGTCCGCCCGGCCGCGCAGCGCGTGGCGGATCCGTTCCCGGACCAGCTCAGCGGGCAGACCGGCGCCGAACAGCTCCCGGGTGGCCGAGTCGAGGCGGTCCAGGTGCAGGTCCAGGCCGCGTACGGCACCGGCACGGACCTGCATCGAGGTGTAGTGGCCGTAGTTGACCAGGGCCGGGAACAGCAGCCCGGCGGCGGCGGCCGGGTCCCCGTCGATCTCGACGTACGGCGAGGTGGTCACGCGGTCCTCCGGTTCACTGGTGCCGCGACCAGGTCGCGAACATGTCGGCGTAGCGGCCCTTGGCGGCCAGCAGCTCGGTGTGCGAACCGACCTCGACGATGCCGTTGCTGTCCAGCACCACGATCCGGTCGGCCCGCATCGCGGTGGACAGCCGGTGCGCGATCAGCAGCGCGGTACGCCCCTCCAGCAGCCGGTCCAGCGCCTGCTCGACCCGCAGTTCCGACCGCAGGTCCAGGTTGGACGTCGCCTCGTCCAGCACCACCACCCGGGGGTGGGCCAGGAACGCCCGTGCCAGCGCGAGCAGCTGCCGCTGCCCGGACGAGACCGACTGCCCTCGCTCGTGCAGCGGTGCGTCCAGCCCTGCCTGGGTGCGCTCGACCAGGTCACGCAGGCCGACCGCGTCGATGGCGGCCCAGATCTCCGCGTCGGTCGCCTCCGGCCGGGCGAACGCCACGTTGTCGCGGATCGACCCGGCGAACATGAACGGCTCCTGCGGCACCACGCCGATCTGGCGGCGCAGCGAGGCGAGGCTGACCTCGCGCAGGTCGTGGCCGTCGATGAGGACCCGCCCGGAGTCCGGGTCGTGCAGCCGGGTCACCAGTTTGGCCAGCGTGGACTTGCCCGCGCCGGTGGGTCCGACGCAGGCGATGGTCTCGCCGGGCGCGATGGTCAGGTTCACCTCGCGCAGCACCGGCCGGACCGGGTCGTAGCCGAAGGTGACCCGGTCGAACACGATGCCGCCGGAGGCGGGCGGCAGCGTCCGCGGACGCGGGTGCTCCAGCACCGACGGCTCCTGCGCCAGCAGCGCGCGCAGCTTGAGCACCGCGGCCCGGCCCTGCTGGTAGTTGGTGTACAGCTGCACCAACTGCTGCACCGGGGCGAAGAACGCGTTGAGGTAGAGCACGAACGCGGTCAGCTCGCCGATGCTCAGCTCGCCGCGCAGCACCATCCGGCCACCGATGAGCAGCAGCAGCGCCATGCCGACCATGCCGATCACGGAGGTGCCGGGGCCGTAGATCGCGTTGATGTGGCCGGTGAATTCGTTGGCGTCGCGGTAGCGGCCCACCACGACCCGGTGGGCGCGCACGTTGCGGTCCTGCCGGTTGTGCGCGGTCACCACCCGTACACCGTGCAGGTTCTCGGCCAGGTCGGTGAACATCGCCGCGATGGTGTCGCGCTGGCGCGCGTAGCCGACGTCGGAGGCGCGCCGGAACCACAGCGACGCCGCGAGCAACGCGGGCACCACCAGCAGCAGCGTGATCGCGGCCAGTTCGACGTGGTAGGCGAACAGCACCGCCGTCACCACGATCATGGTCAGTCCCTGCACCGCGAACTGGGCCAGCCCCTCCTGGAACAGCTGCTGCAGCGACTCCACGTCGGAGGTCATCCGGGTCAGGATGACCCCGCCCTTCTCCTCGGTGTAGTAGTCCATGGACAGCCGCTGCAGGTGCGCGAAGACGCGTACCCGCAGCTCGCGGGTCGCCTCGGCGGCCAGTCGCCCGGTCTGGCGCATGCGCGCGCCCGACACCCACCACCCGGCGACGACCGCCGCGACGAACGCGCCCGAGGCCCACAGCAGCACCGGCAGATTCCGGGCGCCGATGCCGTGGTCGATGCCGACCTGCACGAGCAGCGGGCCCGCCTGCAGCAGCACCGTCTCGGCCAGTACGGCCAGGCAGGCCAGCACCAGCAGGCCGCGGCGCCGGGTGAGCAGCGACAGCATCGTCAGCGGGGCGCCGCCGCCGCGGTGGCCGAACCGGTCGGTGGGCTCGGGGTGCCGCGGCTCGGCCGCCTCCAGTCGGCGTACGCCCGTGAGCAGCTCCGACGGGATGCCGCCGAACGGCAGCCCGTTGCCCTGCGCCCCCTTGTTGCCGCCCCCGGCCAGGCCGCCGAGACCGCCCATCGGCCCGCCGCCGCCCGCGCCCGGCCCGCCGAACCCACCGCCGAACATGCTCATGCCGTCGCCTCGCTTCGCTCCCCGACGGCATGAGGCACTGACATGCCCCGTGACATGATTCGCTCGCTCCGCTCGCTCATGCCGTCGCCTCGCAACGCTGCCCGACGGCATGAGGCACTGACATGCCCCGTGACATGATTCGCTCGCTCATGCCGCCACCTCGCTGTTCAGATCGTCGGGGCGCAGGCTCGCCAGCACCTCGGTGTAGCGGGGTTCGGTGGCCAGCAGCTCGGCGTGGGTGCCCTGGGCCACGACGCGGCCGTCCTCGACCAGCACGACGGTGTCGGCCAGGGCGATGGTGGACAGCCGGTGCGCCACGATGATGGTGGTCCGGTCGGCCAGCAGATCGCGCAGCGCGGCGTGGATGCGCTGCTCGACGGTGACGTCGACGGCGCTGGTGGCGTCGTCGAGCACCAGCACCGGCGGGTTCACCAGCAGCGCGCGGGCGATCGCGATCCGCTGGCGCTGCCCGCCGGACAGGGTGTAGCCGCGCTCGCCCACGACGGTGTCGTACCCGTCGGGCAGCTCGCGGACGAAGTCGTCGGCCCCGGCGGCGGTCGCGGCGGCGACCACGTCGGCCAGGTCGGCGTCGGGGCGGCCGTAGGCGATGTTGTCGCGGATGGACACGGAGAACAGGAACGGCTCGTCGGGCACGATGCCGACCTGTTCGCGCAGCGTGTCGAGCGCGTAGTCGCGCACGTCGCGGCCGTCGACCCGGACGGCTCCGGCGTCGGCGTCGTAGAAGCGGGCCAGCAGGCGGCCCAGCGTCGACTTGCCCGAGCCGGTACGGCCGACGACCGCCACCGTCGCCCCGGCCGCAACGCGCAGGTCCAGCCCGCGCAGCGCGACGGTGCCGTTGGGGTAGGTGAACTCGACGGCCGCGAACTCGACGTCGCCACGCACCCGGGCGCGGACCGGGTCGGGCCATTCGGTGATCTCGGAACGGGTGTCGAGCACCTCGTAGATGCGCTGCGCCGAGGCGGCGGCCCGCTGACCCAACATGATCATCATGCCCAGCATGCGGAACGGCGGCTGCAGCATCAGCACGTACGAGTTGAACGCGACGATCGTGCCGACCGAGGCCTGCCCTTCGATGACCATCCAACCGCCGCACAGCAGCACCAGGGCCAGACCCAGCCGGGGCAGGCTCTCCAGAGTGGGCGCCCAGCGGCTGCGGATCTCCGCGTCACGCCGGTACGCCCAGCGCACCCGGTCGGCCGCGCTCGCCAGCGTGGTGAGCTGCCGCTGCTCGGCCGCGAACGCCTTGACGATGCGCACCCCGCTGACGTTCTCGTCCACCAGCGTCGCCACCTTGGCCAGCCGCGCCTGGATCAGCCACGACACCGGGAAGATCGCCTTGCGCATCCACACGCCCAGCACCGCGATCAGCGGCATGGTGGCCATGGCCACCACCGCCAGCGGCGCGTCGATCGACACCATCAGCGCGAACGCGAACACCGCGATCAGGCACTGCACCAGGATCGACGGGCCGAACGCCAGGTACATCTGCACGGCGCGGATGTCCGAACTGGACCGTGACATCAGCTCGCCGGTCTGCACCCGGTCGTAGAAGCCGAACGGCATCCGGATCAGGTGCGCGTAGATGATGTTGCGCAGGTCGTACTCGATCTCGTACGCGGTGCGCAGCAGGTAGCGGCGGGCCAGGTAGTTGACTCCCCCGGCGGCCAGGGCCAGCCCGACCAACCACCACACGTAGGTGCCGAGGCTCGCGGTGCGGGCGACCAGGGCGTGGTCGATGCCCAGGCGCACCACGTTGGGGATCTGCACCTGCACGATCAGGCCGACCAGGGACAGGCTCAGCGAGGTGAGCAGCAGCCAGCGGTGCGCCAGCACCACCGGCAGCGCGCGCCGCAGCCAGGATTTGCTCGGATCGGGGTCGATGGCGGCGCGGGGGGCGCGGTACTGCGGGGGTGCGGTCATCACTGGTCCAGGTCCAGGCACGGTAAGGGGCAGCTCCGGGGTGGCACCGTAACCATGCCACGGTGCGGCGCCCGCAGGCGACCCGCCTGCGCCGCCGTTCCCGCCGGTACGCCGCGGTCGACGCGCCGACCTCGCGCTACACCCGTCGTTAACAAAATGATCACTTCTGTGAATGGGCGTTTTTCCGGCGCGGGCGCGACTTCATTGGCAGCTTGTCCTAATGCGATATGTAATGTCGCGGCTACCACGGGTGTCTGCGCTCCTCGCGATCACACTGGCCTGGGCCGCCGTACCCGCCACCGGGGCGCCTCACCCGGCACGCCCCAACGTCCTGCTCATCGTGCTCGACGACGCACGGCCCGAGACGGCGGCGGCGCTGCCCGCCACCACCCGGTGGCTGCGCGACGGAACCTCCTACCCGCAGACCGTCGCCGCCACCCCGAGCTGCGGACCGAGCCGCGCCACGCTGCTCAGCGGGCGATACGCCCACAACCACGGCGTGCGCCGCCAGGCCGACATCGGCGGCTTCGACCACACCCGCACCCTGCAGCAGACCCTGCACGACAGCGGCTACCGCACCGCGGCGGTGGGCAAGCTCTACAACGACTGGCCACTGGACCGCACCCCGCCGGGGTTCGACCGATCCGCCCTGACCGGCGGCGGCTACGACGGCGCGCAGTTCGTCGTCGACGGTGTACGGACCCGGGCCAGGTACTCGACCTCGTTCATCGGCGCGCAGGCGCGGCGGTACCTGGACGAATTCGAGCGCGACGACGACAAGCCCTGGCTGCTCTATCTCGGCTTCACCGCGCCACACGCGCCCTACACGCCGCAGCCGCGCTACGCCGGGCGGACCTTCCCCGGCGGCGCCGACCCGTCCGCCGACGAGGCCGACCGCGCCGACAAACCGGCGTACGTGCGCAAGCACCACACCACGCGCGCGGAGGGAGAGGCCGTCCGCACCGGACAGTTGCGCACCCTGCTGTCGGTCGACGACGCAATCGAGGGCGTCCGCGCGCGACTGGCCCGCACGGGCGAGCTGCGCGACACCCTGGTCGTGCTGGTCTCCGACAACGGCAAGCAGTGGGGCGAGCACGGCCTGGGCGAGAAGTTCATGCCGTACGGGCCGTCGTACCGGGTGCCGCTGCGGCTGTGGTGGCCCGGCCACGTGGCCCCGGGCACCGACCCCCGCCCGGCCAGCACCGTGGACGTGACTCCGACAGTGCTCGCCGCGCTGGGGATCACCCCCGGCTACCGGCCGGACGGGCTCAACCTGCGCGGGGCGGATCGGCACCGCTGGCTGCTGCTGGAGTACTGGCGCGACTCGCACAACGGCGGGTTTCCCACCTGGAGTTCCCGCTACCTGCCCGGCCGAGCGCAGTACACGGAGTATCGCGACGCGCGCGACCGGCGCACCGATCGCGAGTACTACGACCTGCGCGCCGACCCCTGGCAGCTGACCAACCTGCTGCGCGGCGAGCGGGACCGCACCCCGGACACTCGGGCGGACGCCGCCGCGCTGGCGGCCGGGCGGGGCTGCGCGGGTGCCGCCTGCCCGTGAGGAGGCTCAGGCGATACACCATCATGCGTTTTTTGTCGGTTTTGCGGCGCGCCTCCCGCGGTGCCGCGAGCCATCGGTCTAGCGTCGCTGTCGGCCCGTGACCCGCGGGCCGACCCGCGGCGCCCTACGGGCGGGGCTGATCGCGGGTCATCAAGATGCCCGGCATCCCTGCTCCGCCGGGCGGCGAGACGGAGGATGTGTGCTGCAACGGCCCCTGGCCGCGGCGACAGGCGATGGTTACCGCGGCCGCCGCCGGGCGTCCGCTCCCCCGCGCCTTCGCTACGCCGCAGCCGTGACCACCGCGCTCGTCGGTGCGGGCATGGTCGCCCTCACCGCGGGCGCCGCGATCGACGACGCCAAGCCCAGCGGTCTGACCGGAGACGCCGGCGTGACCAGCCGGGTCGCGCTGGCCCGAGCCGAGGCCGCGCGGCAGGCCAGCCGCGAGGAGCGCACGCTCAGCACCTCGATCTCCCAGGCCCCGGACGCCTGGGTGCTGCCCGTGCACGGCTACACGCTCAGCTCCGGCTTCGGCATGCGCTGGGGCGCCTGGCACAAGGGTCTCGACCTGGCCGGACTGCCGGAAGGCACACCGTACGCCGCCGTGCACGACGGCATCGTGGTGCAGGCGGGCTGGAACGGCGGCTACGGCTACTCGATCATCATCGATCACGGTGAC
This sequence comes from Catellatospora tritici, assembly GCF_019083965.1. GTDB lineage: Bacteria > Actinomycetota > Actinomycetes > Mycobacteriales > Micromonosporaceae > Catellatospora > Catellatospora tritici. The sequence goes on along the minus strand of NZ_JAHRCY010000002.1, from coordinate 42,535 downwards.
GGCCTGCAGACGCTGTACGGCCACTCCAGCCGGGTCCTGGTCCGGGAGGGCCAGCAGGTCCACGCGGGCGACATCATCGGACGGCTGGGCAACACCGGCCAGTCCTTCGGCACCCACCTGCACCTGGAGATCCACGTCAACGGGCTGGCGCAGAACCCGATGCCCTGGTTCGCCCGCCACGGCGTCGACTTCACCACCGGCGTCGAGTCCGTCTACGGCCGCTGAGGCAGGGGCCGCGCCGCGGCCCCTCATACCGTGGTCCGGGTGGCCAGCAACGGATCGGCCGCCAGGGCCGCCGAGAGGCGGCCATGCACGGTGGCCACCCGGGCGGCCACGATCGCCGCGACGGCACCCGCCACGGTGAGCAGGCTCAGCGCGAGCGGGACCGCCCCGGCCGAGGAGCCGCCGATGGCCGCACCGACCAGGACGGGCGCGCCCGCACCGCCGATCATCAGCGCCGTCAGCATCATCGCCCGGGACGACTGCGTCGCCGGGGTCACCGTCGCCAGCCAGGCCAGCAGCGTCGGGAAGACCGGACCCAGCAGAATCCCCGCGACGGCGTACGCGTACGGGGCGACGCCGGGCACCGACGCGAGCGCGAGCGCGCCCGCGGCCAGCACGGTGCAGGTCACGACGAGCCTGGCCGGGGCGCGCCGGGGCGCCAGGTTCGGCAGGCTCACCCGGCCGAGGGCGTGACCGGCCCAGAACAGGGCCGTCAGCGACGCCGCGAGCGGTGCGGAGAAGCCGACCGCGACCAGGTGGGTGGTCGCCCAGGTGCCCACACCGATCTCGGCCGCGCCGTAGAGCAGTCCGGCCACCATGAACACGGCGAGCACGGGCAGGGAGCTCCGGGCGGGTTCATACGCCGTGGCGCGCCCGCCCGGCGCGGACACCGCGGCCGGCCCGGCCAGCCTGCGGGCGGGCCAGCCCAGCAGCGCCAGCACCGCGACCGCGAGCAGGACGTGGCGCTCATGCCTGGCGGTGGCCCCGACCGCCAGCGGCCCGACGATCGAGCCGACCATGAACGTGGCGTTGAACAGGTTCAGCACCAGTGCGCCGCGCCTGCCGAACCCGGCCGCGAAAGCGGTGTTGAGATACAGCATGAGACCGCCGAAGCCGAGGCCACCGAACGCCGCCGCGGCGAGCGCGGCCGGCCAGGACGGGGCCAGCGCCAGCGCGGTCGCCGCCCCCGAGGCGACCAGCACCAGGATGGACATGGTCACCCTGCCGTCGACCCGGCGGGCGAACACCCCGCAGTAGACCATCGCGGCCAGCGCACCGAGCTGGAAGACGCTGACCAGGCCGCCACCCGCGGTGGGGCCGAGGCCGAAGTCGTCGCGCAGGGCGGGCAGCAGCGCGCCCAGTGCCGCGAACAGGGTGCCGTACAGGAAGAAGAGGACGAACCCGGCTGCGCTGCGCAGCTTGGGAACCGGTGCGGTCGTGCTGTCGGTGCGGATGTCGGCGACCATGCTGGTTCCCCCTGGCTGAAAAGGTTCCTGTGCCGGAGGTTTCCACCTGGTGACATGGCCGGGCATCTTGTCAGTTGCGCAGTTGCGGGTGGGACCCGCGGCGGCCCTGGCCACCGCCGGTCCCACCCGCGGCCGATCGGTCAGGCCGTCGCCGGTACGGGCACCGTACGCGGGTAAGCCTGTTGCTGCTTCTTCTCCTTGAGGTGCTTGTACCACCAGAAGGCGCCCCGGACGGCACAGACGATGGTCACCGCGAAGAACAGGGTGTAGACCACGTTGAAGATCATCAGGATGCCGTACACGGTGGCGACGCTGGAGCCGAACATGAACTGCATCCAGCCCTTCGACGGCGTCGTCCCCGGGTCGGTGATCATGTAGTTGGTGAACAGCACGAACGCCACGCCGGTCATCGGGATGAGCGCCGCCCACAGCGCCACGTCCCAGATCCAGGTGCGGATCAGGGCCTGGATGACGAAGCCGCCCACCCAGCCGAGGATCAGCGGGACCTTCTTGGTCAGCAGCGCGTTGAGCACGGTGCCCGAGGTGAGGATGACGAACGGGATGACCACCCGGATCGCGTCCGGCACGTGCTCGGTGAAGTGGTACGGCGGCGCGATGTTGACCCACGGGAAGGTCACCAGCACGGCGGTGATGCCGAGGTTGGACGGGTTCATGAAGTGGCGCATCCGGCCCTTGATCGGGGCCCGCAGCACGTACTTCTGCCCGACCGCGACCACGATGCCGAACGCGATGGGCCAGAAGATGTCGTTGGCGTAGAGCAGCATGTTCGCCGCCAGCGCGGTGATGTGCGTGGGCAGCAGGAACGTGTACACGCCCCACATGCCGTTGCCGGAGTACTCCGGGCGCTGTTTGTAGGCCCACGCCCTGACGGTCTCGGCGGCGAACTCGGTGCCGTAGCCGACCGCCAGCGCGATGAACGGCCAGGTCCACGGCTGCTCGAAGCCGAACAGCCAGTAGCCGAGGATGTTGAAGATGCTCATCGAGATGGCGAAGTTGCGCAGCGCCTTGTAGCGGGGGTCGGCGTTGTCCACCCGCGGCGGGGCGGCCATCCGGTTGGTCGCGACCACCCTGGTCGGCTCCACCCGTACGGTGGGCGCCGCGGGCGGTTTGATGCCGATGCCGGTCGTGCTGACGCGTTCTGCGTGGGTCATTTCGCCGTCACCTCCTGAGCCTGAGTCGTGAGCATGAAGTCGTGCCAGCCGGCGGTCAGGTCGACCGTCTGCATGTGGATGGCGCCGGTCAGGTCGCGCCAGCAGAGCTCGGCCGAGACCGGCTTGGCGCCCTGGGTGCCCAGCCCGAAGTAGACGTCGAAGCTGCGCTTGCCGGAGTGGCCGCCGCCGCCGTCGAGCTGCGCCAGCTGGGTCTTGCCGTCGGCGGTGGTGATCTTCACCAGCGCGCCGTACGCCGGGGTGTGCAGCGCGCCGCCCTGGGCGGTGCCGTCGACCGGGCGGTACAGGCGCAGGCCGAGGAAGTCACCGTTGCCCTTGCGGTCGTTGCGGTAGTACGTGGGCGCGCCCCACTGCCGGGCGATGGCGAATTCCTGGCTGCCGTCCCCGTTGACGTCGGCCACGGCCACCCCGCGGCTCGGGATCGGCTGGTCCATGCCCAGCTGGGGGCTGAGGTCGGTGTAGCGGCCGTTGCCCTCGGGCGCCCAGAAGGCCATGTGGGCGCTGCCGGCGATGTCGTCACCGGGCCGGGCGTGGGGCCACATCGCCGGCTCCTGCAGCATCAGGTCGTTGCTCATGGCCAGTTCCTGCAGCCAGTTCCACCGGTTGATCTCGCCCTTGACGAAGCCGGCGGTCTGTACGACGACCTGGTTGCCGCTGTTGTCGAAGTCGGCCATCTTGGCGTCCCAGCCCCAGCCGACCCAGGCCATGTTGGTGTCGCTGGCCTCGTTGTCGAACGGGGCGATGCCCTTGCCGAGCTCTTTCTTGGCCTCCTCCACGTTGGCCGCGGTGTTGCGCCAGACGAAGTTGCTCTCCTCGATGCCCCACGACTGCGTGATGTTGCTGACGAAGGCGTCGAAGCGGCCGGTGCCGTGCAGGTCACCGAACTCGATGCCCATGCCCTTGAAGGAGTCGTGCCCCATCACCAGCGACTTCGGCGTGAACGCGCCGTGCTCGCCCTCGGCCAGCGCGAACCTGATGCTGCCGGGGGTGGACACGTTGTGGAAGAAGCGGTCGTTGCCGAAGTCGTTGGCCAGGTAGAGCTCCGGCAGCAGGTCGCCGTCCAGGTCGGCCGAGGCCGACGCCAGGGTCCAGCCGGTGGCGCACTTCGGGTCGATGGCGCCGCGCTGCTCCTCGAACTCGACCGTGGCCGGCTGCCCGGCCTTGCCCGCGGTCTTGGCCTTCCAGCGCAGCACGTGCGCACCGCCGGCGTTCTGGGCCCGCGACATCGAGTGGTTCATCGACACGTTCTTGTTGCCCTGCGGGTCGAGCACCCCGGAGTCGGGGAAGTAGTTGAAGACCCCGATGTCGGGCTTGCCGTCACCGTCGAAGTCGGCGACCGCCACCGCGTTGGTGTTCCACAGCTGCCCGTGGTAGGCGTTGTCGGCGAAAGTTCCACCCGGGATCAGCTCGGTGGCCACGAACGTGTCCCGACTGAGCACCGACGCGGCGGGCTTGTGCAGGAACAGCACCGGGGTGCGGCCCCAGTAGTAGACGAGCAGGTCGGTCCAGCCGTCGAGATTGAAGTCACCGGGCGCGCAGCCCATCGGCGCCGTGGTGCTGCTGTAGGGCAGCGGCGCGGCGTCCAGCACGAACGGCTGGTAGGCGCCGCCGGTGCCCGGTGCCGGGGTGACGATCGCCGCGTCGCTGCGGGTGTCGACCAGGCACAGGTCGTCGGGCTTGCCGCCGCCGTCGATGTCGTTGACGGCGATGGCCGCACCGACCGACGAGACCCAGGACTTGATGTGCTCGTACTCCGGATTCACCGTGCGCACGTCACGCAGCGGCAGGTTCGGCGGCAGCGCGATGGGCAGCTCCGTGAAGCGGTACCGCGAGGCCATGGAGGCCTTCTCGGCAGCGGAGGCCTCGGGCAGCTGGCTCACCACAAACAGCGTGCTCAGCAGTACGAGCACGAAAACGACAGGTGCCAGTCGGCGCAGCAGGCCGACCTCATTCGCTGGCATCGGTTCCCCTCGAAGATAGACGTCACGGTGCACGACTCGACCGCCGGCGAAGCCCGCCGGAAGGCGTCAGACGGTTTTCTGCGGTCTCCGCCCCGGCGTTCACGCTCGGCGACCGGCGCCATGCCTTGCGCGAGGATTCAGAACCCGCCCGACACTTCCGCAATGATTGACACATCTGAATCAGAATGCGGAATGGACATTGGTTCCAACGCGGACCGGAAAGACCTCATACGAGTTAATGGAGGTTTGTCGCGACCACTATCGCGACACCTTGAGAGATGCCTTAAAGACGGGTCCCCTTCCTATTCGTGCCAGGAAGGTATTGACCACCTTCTCGACGTCGCCCATCCTCGCGGCCGTCGGAAGGTCCTGTCTTCTCGATAAATGCTCAGCGCCGACCCCCGCAATCTGGAAGACCCAGATGGTCACACCGAGTGACGAAAGGCGGGGACAGAACAGCGATGGCGGGCGGGGCCGGGGCGCACCTCCCCGGGCCCGCTCAGCGTTCGGGTGCGGCGGAGCCGTGCGCCCGGATCGCGAGGTAGTGCTCGTACGCCATCCGGCGCATCACCGCGAAGGCGACCTCGAGCAGGACGGTACGGGCGACCGCGGTGGCCGCGCCGTCGGTGGGCAGGGAGTCCAGCTCCCGTACGGCCAGGCGTTCGGCCGCGTCGGCACAGGGGGCGAAGATGTCGGCCTCACAGTCCCAGCCCAGGTCGCGCAGTGCGACCAGCACCTGCGCCAGGGTCGCCCGGCCGGGGGTGTTCGGGTCGACGCGCCAGCCCAGGTCGGTCAGGAACCGGTCGACCTGGGCGCTGGCGGAGGTGTCGGCGGGCACGTCGGACCGGGCCGGATGCTCGGCCGACAGCGCGTTGTTGACCACTTTGGCCAGTCCGTGCGGCGACATGCAGTTGTCGTCGAGGGCGGCCAGCACCTCACGCACCGAGGCCAGGCTCATCATGCCCATCCCGGTGAGCACACGGATCAGCCTCAGCCGGGCGACGTGAGTCTCGTCGTACTCCGCCTGGTTCCTCGCAGTCGGTACGCCGGGGGGCAACAGGTGTTCACGCAGATAAAACTTGATCGTCGCCACCGACACACCGCTTCGCCTGCTGAGATTCGAGATTTTCATCGAACTCCATCGGTGTCTGTGATGGGAATGCTTGCATGTTGGCACATAGCGATCACTCGCCGCAACCGCAGAGATGTCGCATATGCCGGGTCGGCGCAGCTGTTTCGAGCCGGTTCCACAGCGGTTCACCGGTGATCTAGCCACTGCTCGCGCACCCCGACCCACCACGGGTCTGACCTGTTTACGACAGCGGCCGCACCAGAGGCAACCAAAACGACGCATCGTGCGTCCACATCGGATCCAGCTTGTCGGCCATCGTCACGATGCGTAGCCGAAATGGATAGCAGAACTCGCCGACTTCGCCTTTCCATAATATTGCTCAGTTTTCGTCCGGACCTGCCCCCGACCCCCATACACGCTGGTGGGAGCCGCTATCCTCGACTATTGGAGCAGCGCCGACCGGCCGGTCGGCTGAAGTGCCTCGGCCGTTGGTATTGCCGATCCCTTTAGGACCTCTTAACATCGATCCCTGTCACTGGTATTCATGAGTGTGGGGACTTCAACGAATGCACTCGGGTGCGCGACCCGAGAGCAGGGGGCCGAGAACGAAATGGTCTCCGCACCCATGTACACGGTGTTTCTAACGAGTTAACGAAACCTATCCGGATCATAGCGGTCCGGATATGTTCATGGCTCACGGAAACGTGCCGTGGCGCCGGTGGCAGTGACGGATCAGCCGCCTCGCCAAGACTGAGGTCGATTTCGGGAGACGCTATGGACAAGACCACGACAAAGGCCGTCGAACGCGTGATCGCCACCATGCGCGAAAATCTCGGTCAGCAGCTCACCATCGACGACATGGCGCGTGTCGCGATGTTCAGCAAGTTCCACTTCTCGCGCATCTTCCAACGCGTGACCGGTGTCTCTCCCGGCCGCTTCCTCTCCGCACTGCGGCTCCAGCAGGCCAAACGGCTCCTGGTCTCGACGCAGAGCAACGTCGCCGACATCAGCCTGCAGGTTGGCTACACCAGCATCGGCACCTTCAGCTCCCGCTTCACCCGCAGCGTCGGGCTGTCCCCGACCGCGTACCGCCGCCTGCGCGGCTACGCCCCGGCGGTGCAGGCCGAGACCACCGTGACCGGGCCCGAGTGGGCCTTCGGCACCGTCAAGGGTGTCATCCGGCCCTACCCGGCCGACGAGCCGCAACTGACCTTCGTCGGCCTGTTCCGCGACCGCATCCCGGAGTGCCGACCGGTCAGCTGCACGATCCTGGACCAGCCCGGACCGTTCACGCTGGAGAAGGTGCCGCCGGGCGACTGGTTCCTGCTGGCCCACTCCGTCTCGGCCGACCCGGCCCGGGTCACCGACGAGGCGGTGGCGGGCAGCGGCAACGAACTCGGGGTCGGTTCGCTGGGACCGATCACCATGCGGCGTGGCATGGTGATCGACGACGCCGAGCTCAAGCTCAAGGAGATCTCCGACCTCGACCCGCCGGTGCTGCTCGCCCTGCTGGACGTACGCAAGGCGGCACTGAAGCTGGTGGCCTCCCGCGAAGCCACGCACGTCCCCGTGTCCTGATCCGCGACCCGCTCCGACGATCCGTCCCAGAAGACGGCGGCCCGACCTCTCGGTCGGGCCGCCGTCTTCCCCGTTCCCGCCACCAGCCTTCCCGCACCGAACCAGCGGCACGGTGGCCGTCGACGGTCGCGCTCGGCCGCCAACTCCGTTGACCGTCAGTGGCCGTCACAGGGCCACCAGCGAGGATTGCGGGCTCCGGGCCGAGCAGGGCGGGCTGAGGATTGGTCGTGGCGCGGTGGGCGCGGCCGAGGGCGGGCGCCAGGGGGTACGACGACGGGCCCCGGCGCCACCTGGAGGGGCGGCACCGGGGCCCGGCAGGGGGCGCTACGCCTGGTGCACGTGCATCGGCAGGCCGCCGCGGATCCGCAGCGACAGCATCGGCTCGGCCACCACGTCGTACCCGGGCATCCGGGTCATCCGCAGCTCGCGGCAGAGCATGGCGATGACGAAGACCGCCTCCATCATGCCCAGGTGGTTGCCCACGCAGAAGCGCGGACCCGCGCCGAACGGGATGTAGGCGTAACGGGGCCGGCCGGTGACCAGGTCCGGGTCGAACCGCTCCGGGTCGAACCGCTCCGGGGACTCCCAGAACGCCGGGTGGCGGTGCATCGTGTACGGGCTGACCACGACGTCGGCATTGGCCGGCACATGGTAGCCCGCGATCTCGTCGGGGGCCAGCGTCTTGCGCGGCAGCAGCCACACCGGCGGGTAGAGGCGCATGACCTCCTCCACCACCATCGAGGTGTATCGCAGCTTGTGCAGGTCCTCGAACTCCGGCCGGCGGTCGCCGAGCACCGCCACCGCCTCCTCGCGCAGCCGCTCGCGCACCTCGGGGTGCTCGTCGATGAGGTGCAGCGTCCAGCTGAGCGTGCTGGCCGTGGTCTCGTGCCCGGCCAGCAGCAGCGTCACCAGCTCGTCGCGCAGACGGATCTGGCCGACCTTGCGGTCGGACTCCGCGCCAGCCGAGACGATCAGCCGGGACAGCACGTCCTCGCGCTCGTCGGTGCGCCCCGCCCGCTCGGCGACCAGTTCGTCGACGATCGCCTGCAGCTCGGCGCGAGACTTGCGGAAGCGCAGCTGCCGGGGCAGCGGCACCCAGGTCGGCACCGCGCTCAGCGACTCCAGCTCGAACATGGCCTGGTCCTGCACCACGCCGAAGTGGTCGCCGATGTCCGGGAACTGGCCCAGATCGGTGTCGATCAGAGCCCGGCCGAGCACGCCCAGGGTCAGCCCGGTCATCTGCCGGACCACGTCGACCGCGTCACCGCCCTGGTACGCCCGCAGCCGCGACACCAACAGCTCCGCCTCCTCCGCGATGGCACCGGCCTGCGCGGCGATCCGCTTGCTCTGGAACGCGGGTTGGATGACCCGGCGCTGCTTGCGCCACAGCTCGCCCTCGCTGGTGAGCAGGCCGTCGCCCAGGGCACGCTTGGCGTGCACCAGGCCGATGCCCTTGTGGTAGTTGGCCGCGTTGTCGGCCAGCACGTGTTTGACGCTGTCGGGGTGGTTGAAGAAGTACAGGGACTTGGGGCCCACCGGGATCCGCACCGCGTCGCCGTACAGCGCCGCGGCTTCGGTCATCATGCCCAGCCGGTCGCGGTTCATCACCGCCAGCCAGCGCAGCGCGGCGCTGCGCGGTGGCCCCGGTGGGGCCGTGCGGGTGCGCGTCATGGTCGTCATTTCGTCACGTCGCTTCGCTCGTGGTGGATCTGATGGAATCGGCCGTGCAGGAACAGCAGCGCGTCGTCATCGTCGGCGCGCTCGACCGACAGCAGTTCACTGAGGTAGATGGTGTGGTCGCCACCCTCGTGGCGGGCCCGCACCTCGCACTCGAAGTGGGCCAGCGCCCCGTCGATCAGCGGGGCGCCGGAGAACCGGCCCGTGGTCCAGTCGACGGCGTCGAACTGCTCCTTGCCCAGGGGCCGGTTCCGGTCGGCGAAGTACCTGGCCACCGCCTCCTGGCCGGAGCCGAGGACGGAGACGGCGAACCGGTTGGTGGTCTCGAGGACGTCGTGCATGATCGCCTCGTGGCCGACGCAGATGAGGATGAGCGGCGGGTCCAGCGAAACCGTGGTGAACGAGTTCGCCGTCATGCCGTGCGGGGTGTCCCCGCCGACCGAGACCACCGTGACTCCGGTGGCGTACGCGCCGAAGGCCCGGCGTAGCGCCTTCGGGTCCGCCACCAGCAGCGGCGGGGTTTGCTGGACGTCCACTGTGCTCTCCTCCTCTGCCGATGGCTAACTTCGCGTGCCCGCGAGCTGGTAGGGCGCCAGCGCCTGCACGAGAGCGTCGGGAACCCGGGACGGGACGGTGCGGGTGTTGGGGCCGCGCATGCACGCGACCCGCTGCCCACCCCGGGCGACGAGAGTCTCCCCGCCGCCGGGCTCCAGCCGTACGTAGTCGAAGCCGAACTGGACCTGCGTCTGCGACAGCTCGATCAGGTTCATCCGGATCGCCAGCTCGTCGAAGGCCGTGATCTCGGCGAAGAACTCGCAGTCGACCTTGAGCGTGAACAGCTTCAGGTCGTCCTGCAGGTCCGCCAGGACCTCCGGAGCGCGCTGCTTGAGGAACATCTCCCGGCAGCGGCCCTGCCAGCGCAGATAGTTGACGTAGTACACGTTGCCCACGATGTTGGTCTCCTCGAAACCGACCGTGTGCAGGTATTCGAAGTACCGTTCCATCTCAGCGGCCTCCATCCGTTGCGATCGCGAACACCACCGGCTCGGTGACCCCGGCCAGCCCCGTCGCGAACGTCGCGATCCGCAGGTCGCCGGAGGCGAACACGGTCCAGCCGTCCCGCTCGGACGGCAGCAGGGACAGCGGCCCGCGGACCGGCCTGCCGGTCTTCTGCAGGCACTCCACCGCCGACCAGACCCGGGTCGCCACCGTCGCGCGGTCCTCCCCGGTCTGCGCGGCGACCTGCTGGGCCAGCCCGGTGTTGGGCCCGAGCAGCCCGTCCCACACCGAGTCCGGCCGCTGCGCGACCAGCTCGACGTCGCAGCCCAGCGCGCCCGACCCGGCCGTGACCAGGGTGACCCCGGCCGCGTGCGAGCTGGAGATGGTCCGGTCGCCCGGCACCTCCGGCTTGCCGTCCTTGCGGTACTTGACCTTCACCGGGCCGCCCAGGGCCCGCCCGGCCGCCAGCGCGGTGCGCTCCCGGCGCACCGCCTGCGGGTCGCCGCCGGTCTGCGGGCCGTCCGGCTCCACCACCACGGCCACCTGCGCACCCAGCACGTCCCCGACGGCACGCTCCAGGTAGGGGCCCAGCAGCGGCGCCTCCCACGGCCCGCGGCCGTCCTTCTTGCGTACGGCCCGCAGCTTCAGGCCCTCCCACCGCTCCACGACCTTGCCCGAGCCGTCGCGCAGCGCGATGTCGTAGAGGTAGGTGTCCCCGTCGCGGCTGCGCTCGGTGGCGCAGTAGCGCAGGCCGGGTGTGGTGAGCATGGCCTCGCCCATGGCGTGGATCCGCTCGATGCCCTGCGGCAGCAGGGTCGCGTCGGGCACGCACACCTGGTTGCCGTGCATCAGGGCGTCACGCACACCGGGGTCGCCCAGCAGCAGCTGCGGGGAGAGGAAACCGGCGAACCAGTTGGTGGTGGCGTCGGAGGCGACGTCGACGTCCACGTGCCGCGCCGCGGCGCGGTGGTAGCGACGCAGCCGCTGGAAGCGCCCGCCCTGGAACAGGGTGGGGCCGTACAGCTGCGTGGCCGGGTCCAGCGGCACCGCCGGCAGGCCGTCGAAGATCTGCTCCGGCGCGCCCTCGATCGGCTCCCCGTTGGGCAGCCGCAGCCGGGCGCGGAAGTGATCGGCGACGAAGCCGGTCTCCTCGCTGTGGATGGCCACCTCGACCGTGTCGGCGCCGGTGACCGTGGCCGCGATGCGGACGCGGGTCGCGCCCTGCGGCGGCACCACGATCGGGCGCAGGAACTGCGCCTGCTCGACGGTGCGCTTCCCGACGACCCCGGTCACCGCGGCGGCGGCCTGGGCCATCGCCTCCATGCCGAACACCGCCGGGAACAGCAGGTTGCCGTCGAGCAGGTGGTCGGCCAGGTACAGGTCGGTGCCCGCGCTGAGCTCGACCTCGGTCACCAGCTCCACGCCGTGGTAGCGGATCAGCGGCCGCTCCACGAAGCGCAGCAGCGGCAGCTCCGGCAGGTGGTAGCGGACCGTGTCGATGCCCTCGGTACGGCCGCTGATCACCACCGTGCCCGGCGTGGTCGGGTCGGCCAACAGCCGCCGCAGGATCGCCACGCCCTGGTCGGGCGTGATCGGGGTGACGCCGTCACGCGACAGCGACTCCACCACCGACAGCCGCTCGCCCATGCCGACGCCCGACCATACCGACCACTCCAGGCACAGCGCCCGGCAGTTCGGGAACTCCCGGCCCACCTGGCGGGTCAGGTCGTCCAGCCACTCGTTGGCGGTGGCGTAGTGCGCCTCGCCGCGCAGGCCCGCCCGGCCGATGATGCTGCCGAGCGTCACCAGCAGCCGCAGCCGCTCCGGCTCGACCGCGGCGAGCACCGCGTTCAGGCCGTCGATCTTCGGGGCGAAGGTACGCCGGAACGCCGCGGTGTCCAGGCTCGCGATTCCGGCGGGCTCGTTGCGCCCGGCGCCGTGCAGCACCGCGGTGATCGGGCCGAGCTCGGCCGCCAGCCCCGCAACCGCGGCCTTGACCTGCGCCGCGTCGGTGACGTCAGCACGGGCGTAGCGCACGGTCACGCCGCGCTCGGCCATCCGGGCGATGTTGGCGGACAGTTCGGCGTCGTCGGCCGGGTCGGAGCGGCCCAGCAGGGCGAGCTTCGCTCCGCTGTCCTCGGCCATGGCCAGGGCGCACTCGGCGGTGATGCCCTTGCCGCCGCCGGTGACCAGCAGCACGTCGCCCTCGTGCAGCGCGGGCAGCGTGGTTTCCGGCTCGTACGGCATCACCCGCAGCGTCGGCACCCGCCGGGTCCCGGCCTCGTCGTAGTGCACCTCGATGTACTTCGCGGTCGCGGCGACCTCGGCCGCCACCCAGTCGACGGCCTTGGCCATCGCGGGCACGTGCACGATGGACACCCGCAGGTGCGGTGCCTCCAACTGCAGCGTCTTGGCCAGGCCCGCCGCGCCCCGACCGTGCTGGACCAGCACGAACCGGGTCCCGGCCGGACCGGCCAGGGCGGTCTTGGCGCCGTTGAGCGCCAGCTCCAGGTGCTCCTCGCCGGAGTTCTCCGGCAGGCAGACCAGGACACCGGCGCCGACCCCGGCGCGCTCCAGCGCCCGGCGCAGCGGCTCGGCGATGGGGCTGCCGTCGACCGCGAACACCTGCCAGCGGCCACTGTCCTCGGTCGCGGTACGCGCGGGCAGCGGCAGCTCCTCGAAGTCGAGCGACCACGGCCGGGCCCAGTCGGCGGCACCCAGGACGATCTCCGCGGCGGCGCTGTCGCCGCCGTGCGAGGTCGACTTGAGCTGCTCCAGCGCCTCGGCCAGCTCGCTCACCGTGGCGGTGGCGAAGTTGGTCGGCGTCTGCGCCGGAGGCACGCCCAGGCTGGTCGCCACCTGGTTGACCAGCTGGCCGACGGTGATGGAGCTCAGGTGCAGGTCGTCGAGCAGGCGGCTCTCCTCCCGCACCAGCTCCAGCGGCAGCTCGGCCCGCTCGGCGGCCAGCCGCCGCAGCAGGGCCAGCGTCGACTCGCCGTCCTCCTGGACCACCGCGCCGCCACCGGCACCGGGCGTGACGACGGGCGCGGTCCGGACGACACCCTTGATGTCGACCCGCGGCGCGGCCTCGCACGGGCTGGCGAAGAACTTGAACTCGGTGCCGACCGCCAGCGGGCGGATCAGGCGGCCGTGGAACAGGGCCGCGTCCACCTCGGACGCGCCGACCACGTACGCCGCGCCGACCACGCGCAGCACGCCGGCCAGCGACTCGTCGTCGGTGTCCAGCGCCACGGCGGGCACGTCGGTGGCGGCGGCCAGCCCGCTGAGCACCCGGCCGGGACCGACCTCGACGAACAGGTCGACCTCCTTGGCGGCCAGGGCGACCGCCTGGGTGAACAGCACCGGGTCGGTGATCTGGCGGTGCAGCAGCGCCGGGATGTCGGTGTCGGCCGCCAGCGCCTCGCCGGTGACCGTCGAGATGATCCGCTTGTCCACCTCGAAGAACTGCTCGTCGGCGATGGCCTGGCCGAACGAGGCGGCCGCGGGGGCCACCAGCGGCGAGTGGAACGCGTGCGACACGTTGAGCCGGGTCGCGGCCACGCCCTCCTCGCGGGCGCGGGCGCAGACCGCCTCCACGTCCTCGACCGAACCCGAGATGACGGTCTGCTGCGGGCCGTTGTAGCCGCCGATGACCACGGGCAGGCCCTTGGTCAGGCGCAGCACGGTGTCCGGGGAGGCGGCGACGCCGGCCATGGTGCCCGACGCGCTGTGCTGGCTCATGGTCCTGCCGCGTACGGCGGCCACGCGCAGCAGCGTCTCCTCGTCCATCGCCCCGGCCCACTGCAGGGCCGCGATCTCGCCGAGGCTGTGCCCGACCGCGACAGTCGCGTCGATGCCGAGTGTGGACAGCACCCGCAGCCCGGCCATCGAGCCGGTGACGATGCGTGGCTGGGCCACCTCGGTGGCCACCACGTCGGCACCGGTCGGCAGGGCCGCCTTGGTGTACATGTCGTCGGCCTCGGCGAACCGGCGCCGCATCGCCCCGCCGCTGACGCCCCGGCCCGAGCCCTGGCCCGGGAACAGGTAGCCGATACGGCCGGGGCCGCTGGCGTGGCCCAGGAAGGTGCGGCCGTCGGCCCCGAACGAGGTGGTCTCCCCCGCCTCGACCTTCTCCAACAGCGCCTTCAGGCGGCGGGTCGCGTCCTCGGGCGAGGACACCACGACCGCGGCCCGCAGCGGCAGTTCGCGCAGCTCCCGGTGCAGGGTCGCGGCCAGGTCGGCCATCTGGGCGTACGCGATGGTCGGCACGAACTCGATCAGCCGGGTCAGCCGCTCGGCCAGCTCCTTCGACGAGGCCGCGTCGACCAGCAGCAGCTCGACGTCCTGCAGCGAGGACGCCAGCGCCTTGGTGCGGGTGTCCAGCGGCACGCGCTTACGCGGCCGTTCGTTCTCCAGCACGATGTGGGTGTTGATGCCGCCGAAGCCCATCGCGGTGATGCCCGCGCGAACCGGGGTCTTGGTCGGCCACGCCTCGGCGCGGCGCAGCACTCGCAGCTGGGCGTCGTCGTCGGTCAGCAGCTCGTGCGGGTCGACACAGCCGATCGCCGGGGGCAGCACCTGGTGGTGCACGGCCATGGTGGCCTTGATCAGACCGGCCACGCCCGCGGCGGCCTTGGTGTGGCCGATCATGCCCTTGATCGAGCTGATCGCGGCCGGTGCCTTCGCGCCCGCCGCACGGCGGGCCAGCGTCAGCGCCTTGAGCTCGGTCGCGTCGCCGACGGCGGTGCCGGTGCCGTGGCCCTCGAACAGGCCCACGGTCTCGATGCCGAACCCGGCCCGCTCGTACGCCCGATGCAGCGCCAGCTGGTAGCCGCTGACCTCGGGGCGGGTGATGCCGCCCTTGCCGTCGGAGGAGATGCCCCAGCCCGCGACCGTGGCGTAGATGCGGTGCCCGGCCTTGCGCGCCTCGTCCTCACGCATCAGCACGACCATGCCGCAGCCCTCGCCGGGCCAGAAGCCGTTGGAGCCCTTGTCGTACACCCGCATCTCGCCGGTGGCCAGCGCGCCGGTCTTGGCGAAGCCGATGATCTCGAACGGGTCGATGGACAGGTCCACCCCGCCCGCGACCACCACGTCCAGCTCGCCGTCGACCAGGCCCTTGCACGCGGTCGCCACCGACAGCAGCGACGACGAGCAGGCGCCGTCGACGGTGTAGCCGCCGCCCTTGAGGTCGAAGTGGTTGCAGATGCGCCCGGCGATGGTGTTCGACAGGCCGCCCGCGAGGGTGTCCTCGTCGATCTCCGGGAACGGCGCCTTGAACGTCGCCTCGAAGTCGCTGAGGAAGGTCGCGAGCTGGTCGTCGTCCCAGTCCTGCTCCTTGAGCGCGGCGGCGACCATGCGGCGTACGAACGGCCAGCGCAGCCGCAGTTGGTTGGCGCGGGAGAACTCACCGGTGAGGCTGTTGCCGACGATGACGCCGGTACGCTCGCGCGGCAGGCCCTCGGCCATCGGGAAGCCCGCGTCGGCCAGCGCCATCGCGGCCACGTCCAGCGCCAACCAGTGGGTCAGGTCGGTGGACCGGTACGTGCTGCCGGCCACCTTGTAGGCGATGCGGTCGAACTCGTAGCCCTCGATGACGGAGGCGTTGCGGGCGTAGAACTTGTCCGGGGCCTTGGGATCGGCGTCCCAGTAGTCGGCCAGGTTCATGCGGACCTCGGGGAGCTGGCGGAACGCGCGTCGCCCGGCGACCGCGTTCTCCCACAGCTCCCGCGGTGAGGTGGCGTCCGGGTAGCGGCACGCCATCCCCACTATCGCGATTCTGGACATGCGGAAACAACCTTTCATCCGGCGGGTGTGCGCGAACGCCACCCGGGACCACCAGGTAGGAAGGAACTCAGCAGTGGCCGTTGGCCACGAACCGGTCGGCGATGCGCCGGCGCCACACCTCGTAGATGGGAATGTCGCCGTCCATCGGCAGGTCGATCAGGGCCTCGATGGTGACCAGCTGCGCTTCCTGCGGCGACATGTCGCAGAAGATCTTCGTGGCGACCTCGTTGTGCGGCACGGTCAGCCCGGCGCGCTCGCGCGCACCCGCGGCGAAGGCGGCACCCTGGGCCAGCTCACGCCGGTAGTCGGCGGCGTGCTGCCACAGCTCTTCCAGCTCCTTCGGGTCGGCACCCCCGGCGTAGGTGGCGGCCAAGCCCATGCCGGCGTACATGTCGGCGCGGCGCTCGACCGGGAACCGGTCGATCAGCCCGGCGGCCACCTCGGCCTCGGTGCCGCCGACGAACCAGCAGGCGCGGCCGATGCCCTGGTCGATGACGCGGTTGGCGTACCAGTTGTGCTCGCCGCCGGGCCAGGGGAAGTTCTCCTCCACGTACTGGTCGTAGACGTACTTCTCGGTCTGGAAGTACGCCTGGTGGAAGCCGTAGCCGTCCAGGATCAGCCACTTGAGCAGCGGGTCGGCCGCGTACAGGGTCTTCCAGCGGAATCGCGGCAGCCGGGCCATGGCCCAGCCGACCCCGACGTAGATCATGTAGACGTGGTCGTCGGCGCGGCCGTCGAGGAAGTCCTCGACCAGCTTGCCGCCGCCGATGGGCAGGCCGTCGCGGATCGCGAAGCCCATTCCGGCGCCCTCGTAGGCGAAGCCCTTGTACCTGGTCGGCAACTCCTCCAGCGGCTGCTCGGCGTCGAGCGGGCGGCGTGCCTCGGCGGCGTACGCGTAGCCGGTGAGGAAGCTGCGGCCGACGGTCTCGAGCATGTCGCGCGACGCCTCGTCCTTGACGTGGAATCCGCGTACGTCGAGCCGGGTGGCCTTCATGTCGGGAGTGAGGATACGGCGCCGCAGCGCACGGTAGACGCTCATGGCAGAGCCCCCAATGTGGTCGTCGAATTCGACGTTGTCCATGCGATCCTGACAGGGGCCGGGTGACAATTCTTCTTCACGTTTGCCGACCCCGGAAATAGGTTCCGGACAGCGGCCCGGAACGCATGGCGAACGACGATTCCCGCTCACCCGAAAGGAGCGGGAATCGTTCGCCACACCTGTAACGTCAGTGCGTCCGCACGGCTTTGGCGGCCACGAATCGGGCGCGCACGCGGGCGCGCCACACCTCGTAGTCGGGCTCCCCGTGCGCGGGCTGCAGGCCGCCCACGGCCACCTCGTCGGCGAACTCGGCCGCCTCGGCCAGACTGATCCCGGCCAGCGCGGACACCGCCTGCTCGCTGTGCAGCGGCGCGAACCCCGAGTACGAGCGGGCCTTGGCGGCGAAGACGCTGCCCTGGGCCAGGTCCGCCGCGTACGCACCGGCCAGCTCACGCAGCTCGGTGAGACCGTCCGGAGTGGATCCACCGGCGAAGGTGGCCGCCAGGCCCACCCCGCTCCACAGGTCGGCGTGGCGATCGGCCTCGAACCGGCCCACCCCGGCCGCGACGTTGCGGACCACGCCGCCGTGGATGAACCAGAGTGCCCGGCCCACACCCTGGTCCCAGGCGCGCGCGAAGTACTCCGGGTGTCCGGCGAACGGATAGGGCTTGGGGCGGCGCCGGTTGTCGACCCAGTCCTTGGTGTCGAAGTACGCCCGGTCGAAACCGAGCCCGTCCACGGCCAGCCAGCTCATGGTCGGGTGGTAGGGCGTGCCGGTGAGGTCGGGGATGACGTTCTTCCACAGCGGCCG
The DNA here is from genome assembly GCF_019083965.1 of Catellatospora tritici. Lineage (GTDB taxonomy): Bacteria > Actinomycetota > Actinomycetes > Mycobacteriales > Micromonosporaceae > Catellatospora > Catellatospora tritici. The sequence goes on along the minus strand of NZ_JAHRCY010000002.1, from coordinate 24,952 downwards.
CGGCAGTCGCGCCATCGCGAAGCCGATGCCGATGTAGGTGAGGAAGATGTGCGGCTGGCCGGGGCCCATCAGCAGGTCACGGGTGCGGGTGCCGCGGCCGCCCGCCATCGCGTCGCGCACCGTGAACGCCATCGTGGCGCCCTCGTAGGCGAAGCCGCGCATCTCCGGTTCGACCAGCTCCAGCCGCCGCTCGACCTCCCACAGACCGCGGGAGTCGATGCCCCATTCGAACCCGCAGATCACCGACTGCGGGATCGCTTCCAGTCGCCGGGTCGCGGCGGTCGGCACGATCGGGAACCCGCGCTTGGCGAAGCTCACGTCGGCCAGTGACGGCGTCATCATCAGGTTGCGCAGTGAGCCGAGGGTCGTTGCCATGGTTCCTCCGTACCTGAGGAGTCACGCTCCGCCAGGTCGGCGGGCTGTCCCTCATCGTGGTACGCGGCCCGCCGCCACAGCGTCTCCAGATGTGCGCTTATCCGGATGTGCGCAGTTCGCGCGGGGTGTCACGCCCGGGGTCGGGGCCGCTGCACCATGAGCATGACCATGAACGCCACCAGCGCGGCGGCCAGGAAGGTCAGGGCGATGTTCAGGGGGTCGTCACTGCCGTGGGAGTGCGCGGACGCCTCGGGCTGGGGGGCGTCGGCGGGGGCGCTGTCGGCGGCGCCCCGGGTGTACCGGAAACCACCCTGACCGGCCAGGATCTGGCCGTCGGCCAGCACGATGTGGTACGCGACCAGGTAGGCGCCGTCGGCCGTGATGGTGACCGGCACCCCGACGACGTCCCCGTCGACCCGCACCCGGTCGCCCACGGTCCGACCGGACGCGTCGGCGACGGTCACGTGCGCCTCGCGCGGCTCGAAGTCACCCGCGAAGGTCAGCTCCACCTCGGTCGGCGCGGTGCCGACCACCGCGCCGTCGGCGGGGCGGATCCGGCTCAGACCGGGTGGTTCGGTGTCGACGAACAGCGACAGCACCGCCGTCCCCACGATCACGGCGGCCATCAGGACCGTGCCGATTCGGGTCCACAAGCGGCGCGACCCGGGCATCGTCTCACCCGGGTCGCGCACGTCGCTCAAGGCCGCCATCACGCCGCGGCGGCCACCGGCCGGGCCGCGCAGGTGCACGCGGCCGCGCGGAACTCCACCTGGTTCGGCCGCAGGTGCAGGTACATCGCGACAACCATCGGCAGGAACACGATCGTGTTGTAGAACAGGTGCAGCTCCACCCGAGGGAAGACCAGCTGCGCGATGCTCGTCGGCACGGCCTTGCCGAAGAACATCGTGTGCGACTGCGCCTGGATGAACAGGAGCAGGTGCTCGATGTGGTGCCAGAACTGGATGCCGAACGCGATCATCCACCAGATGTACGAGCGGCCGGTGAAGCCCTTGCGCAGCAGGAACAGCCCGATGACCATCACCAGGGCGTACCCGTAGTGCAGCCACTCCGACGAGACCAGCCACGGGAAGAACTGGCCGAGCACGCCCCGGGCCTGCGGCCTCGGCCGGTCCAGCACCCAGATCTGGTACGCCTGGGTCAGATGCTCGGCCCAGTGGGCCAGCACGACGAACATGAACACGTTCAGTGCGGTGCGGTGGCCGGCCGCGTTGAGCCAGCCGGTCGTGGCCGGGCTGCGCCCGGTCGACGCCTCGAAGGTCGTCACGTCCCCTCCCCTGTCGACAGAATCCACCACCGACAGTCGTCGACGACCCGGCGGCGATCGCTACGCAATCCGTGCGGCGACCGGTACAGCGTGATAGGCAAACCTCACCTCGCACATCTTCCAAAATGCTCTCTCAGGCCGTCTACCAAGCAATATGGCCACTTGACGGAAGCTGCGCGCCGGTCGGCAGATGCCAGCCGCCCACTCGGCGGGCCGCCGCGCAACTGGCCCAGGCAGCCACCTCGACCAGCGCCGCCTCCCCCGGATGCCAGGCCCGGAACTCATCCACCACATCGGCGTCCACCTGGTACGACGCCAGCGCCGTCAGCAGCGCCAGCCGCGCCGCGGCCTGGTCGGCCGGGCCGAGCCCGGCGATCAGCCGTTCGCACCACTGGCGGCTGAGCCCGGTCTCCTCGCCGCGCCAGCTGTCCAGCCGCCGGTTGACCAGCTCGCGCACCTCCGCGGAGAGCACCCGCTGCCCGGCGTCCTCGAACGCGGCGTAGGCGCGGGCGACCGCGGCGGCGATCACCGGATTGTCCTTCGCCCAGGCCGCGTCGGGTGGCAGCGGTGCGGGCGGCAGCAGCGGCAGCGACCGGCCCGGGGCGCGCGGGTCGCGCAGGGTCGGGCGCAGCACCCGGCTCACCCCGCGCTTGAACCGGCGCCGGGCGGCCGGGCCGAGGCCCGGCGGCAGCAGGAAGCTGGACAGGAACACGTTCACCATGCGGGTCAGGTAGTGCAGGCTGACCAGCACCCCGACCAGTTCCGGCCGGTCGGCCTCGGCGAACGGCGCGGGCACGGCGGCCGGGTCGTCGGGTTGGGCCGCGGTGCGCGCCCAGGCCGCGACCGCGCGCACCCGGGCGTCGTCCAGCTCGTCCACCCGGTCGGCGACCAGCGCCTCGGCGTCGTGCTCGGTGGCCAGGTCGTACATGCCGACGCTGTGCATGTCCACGCAGTAGGGGCAGATGTTGGCCACCGAGACCACGGTCGCCACCGCCTCCTTGGCCGCGCGGTCCACGGTGTCGGTGGGCAGCATCGGCTCGCGCATGAGCGCCCAGTACGCCGCCGCCAGCCGGGGCGACACCGAGTGCAGCTGCACCGGCGGGACGACCAGGCCCATCTCCTCGGCGACCTGCGTGTAGACCTCGGCCAGTTCGCCCCGCGCGGCCGCCACGGGCACCGGGGTGACGTACTTGACCTGACGCTGGACCACTGACGACGCGATACGGGCGATGAGCATGCCTGCCTCCCCTGCGGCTGGTCGCCCGCCCGTCGCGCCGGCGGCGGCGATCCAGACATGGCGATCCTTTCCCAGTATTGGGCTGTCCGCGCCGGACGCAACGGCGGCGGCCCAGGCGAGCACCTTCGGAGAAATCGCGTGCCGCCGCGCGCACCGCACATCGTTCTACCTGTGCGCTATCCATTTTCGATGGGAACGGTTTCCGGCGTGTCGCGATTGGTGTCGCAATGGCGTGTCACTTCGATCGATGCCCGGAATGGATAGCGGCACTCCTCAGCAACCAGAGAGATGCGGCTGCAGGAACGCCGAACACACGATGATGCGGCAGTGAACCGTTCCCCAATCAACGATCGGGGCACTGTGTGAATGAGCCGCGCCCGCATTCCGACGCGCTTTCGACGGAAAGCGTAATCGGTGTGCGAGGCATGCCTGCCCTTGTCCTGACCATCCCGTGTGCCCATCCCTAGGCAGGAGGCGCCCCCGTGCACACCGAAATTCCCGACCCTGAAGCGTCGCGCGTCATGACGCTCGAGGCGTTCGCGGACACGATCATCCCCGGTGCCAAGCGGTCGCCCGACGACCACGCGATCGCCGGCGCAGCCGAGGACGGCGGTGCTGTCGAAGCCGGCGCCCTGGCGATGCTCGAAGACCCCGCGGGCGGCCTCGCCCACTCCCTGGAAGGCTTGGCCCAGCTGCTGAATCTGCAGGCGTCGCTCTACGCGGGCGAGCTCGACCTCGCCCTCGACGAGGCGCTGCCCGCGTTCGTGGCGCTGAACCACGACCACCGCACCAGGCTGGTCCAGCGGCTGTGCCACCCCGAGCATCCCGAGAAGACGCTGTGGGTGGGCCTGGCCCTGTTCTGCAACATGGCGTTCGACAGCGCGGCGCACATGAGCACCCACGACGCGCTGGCCCAGGGCCATCCCGGGCTGAAGATCATCGGCTACGCCAAGCCGAACCCCGACGGGCTCTGGCGCTTCCCGCGCTACTCCTACGGGCGTGCGCTGTCCGACCTCCACCCGCAGACCAACTCGACCGGGAGCCTGGCGTGAACAGCATCGAGAGCACCGACGTCGTCGTCATCGGCAGCGGGTTCGGCGGCGCCATCGCCGCGTACCACCTGGCCGCCGGGGGTGCGCGGGTCGTGGTGCTGGAGCGCGGCCCGTGGCTGGCCGCCGACGACTTCGACCACGACTTCAAGCTGGGGTCGTCGTACACGCGGATCTTCGACTTCGTGGTCGGCGACGGGATGAGCATCCTGTCCGGCAACTGCGTCGGCGGCGGCAGCGTGGTCTACTTCGCCACGATGCCGCGCGCGCCGCGGTACATCTTCGAGCGGCACGGCAGCATCGGGCGCCGCATGTGGCCCGCCGCGATCGACCGCGACACCCTCGACCCCTGGTACGACCGCGTCAGCGAGTCGCTGCCGGTGACCATGACCCCGTGGGAGACGGTGCCCTACGGCGGCGGCATCTGGGCCGCGGCCTGCAACCACGCCGGGCGCACCGCCAACCCGGTGCCCTCGGCCGTCGACACCGACCAGTGCACCAACTGCAACTGGATGATGGGCGGCTGCAAGTTCGACGCCAAGAAGTCGCTGCTGCTCAACTACCTGCCCGCGGCGCAGTCGCACGGGGCGCAGATCCGGCCGCTGCACGAGGTGCAGCACCTGGAGCGCACCGACGACGGCGGCTACCGGGTGCACTACCGCATCGTCGACGACTCCGACTACCGCATCCTGCACGAGGCGGGCACGATCGAAGCCAAGATCGTGATCGTGGCGGCCGGCACCGGCGCCACCCCGCCCATCCTGCAGCGCTCGGAGAAGTATCTCGGCAAGATGCCGCACGCCGTCGGGCGCTACTTCTCCGGCAACGGCGAGCGGCTGAACACCGTCGTGTTCGACGAAGACAAGGTCCGCGACGTGCTGGGCCTGGACCGCGGCGACGGGGTGCCGTACGAGGCGCACCAGATCGGCCGGGGTCCGGTCGTGGCCAGCTGGGACAAGCTCGACGGCAACCTGCCCGAGTACGAGCGCTACTCGCTGGAGCAGCTGTACTTCCCGCCGGGGCTGGGCACCATCCTGGCCCAGGTGCCCGGGGCGACCGGCGCGCCGGGCGACCCGACCTGGTTCGGGCCGCGCAAGAAGGACCTGCTGCGGGAGTGGAAGTCCTGGCTGACCATCTTCACCATGTCCGAGGACGACAACGAGGGCGTGTTCGGGCCCCCGCCGGAGACGGGCAACGCCAACCGGTTCTCGCAGCAGATGCTGGGGCACGGGCCGCTGTCGTACAAGCCGACGGCCAACACCTGGCGCGGCTGGAACCTGTCCGACGCCGACGTCAAGGACATCGTCGAACGCGACGGCATCGCCAAGGTCGCGCCGTGGACCAACGACCTGGTCGGGGCCTACACGGTGCATCCGCTGTCGTCGTGCCGCATCGGCGACGACCCGGAGACCTCGGCCCTGGACGACCGGCACGAGCTGCGCGGCCACCCCGGCATCTTCGTCACCGACGGTTCGGCGGTGCCCTGCGGGCTGACGGTGAACCCAGCGCTGACCATCTCGGCCCTGGCCGAGCGGGCCATGCCCGGCATCGTGAAAGCGCTCAACGAGCGGGGTGTGCGCTGCACCTACGGCGCGCCGATCCCCGGCCACACCACCACCACGAAGCTCACGAAGGTCACGAAGGTCAAGGTCGGCGCCACCAGCTGACCGCCCCGCCGCACGGCCGCAGCGGCACCCCTGCCGCTGCGGCCGTGCGGCGCAGGTACCCCACCAGCAGAAAGGTATCGCCATGGCGTCACTGCTCGCCCTGGTGTCCCGCCGCCCGACGCTGAGCCATGTCAAGCACATCCGCCCGGTCAGCCCGACCGCCGCGGACGGCCTCGTCGCGCAGGTCTACGAGCAGGTCGAACGGGAGTTCGGCATGCTCGCCCCACCACTGATCCTGCATTCGCCCGTCCCGGAGATGCTCGCCGCGGGCTGGACCGTGCTGCGCGAGACGCTGCTGGTCGAGCGGGGCACCACCCGGGCCGTCCGGGAGTTGGTCGCCTCGGCGGTGTCGCAGGCAAACGCCTGTCCGTACTGCGTCGACATTCACAGTTCCACGCTGTCGGGGCTGGTCGGCGGGCATCCGGACGCCGCCGCCGTGGCCGCCGACCGCGTCGACGAGATCACCGACCCGCACCTGCGCGCGCTGGCTCGGTGGGGACGCGCCAGCGGCCTGTCGGGGCAGCTCGCCCCGGCGCCGTTCCACGCGGGACAGGCGCCAGAGCTGATCGGCACCGCGGTGACCTTCCACTACATCAACCGCATGGTCAACATCTTCCTGCCGGACACGCCGCTGCCGCCGGGCGTCTCCGGCGGCGGCCGTCGGGCGCTGCTCAAGCTCGCGGCCCGGGTGATGGGCGGCATCGCCCGGCGGTCCAACAGCACCGGGCAGTCGCTCGGGCTGCTGCCGCCCGCCGCGCTGCCCAGTGACATGGCGTGGGCCGCGGGCATGCCGGACATCGCGGCGGCGTGGTCGCGCGCGGCCGAGGCGTACGACGCGTGCGGTCGCGCCTACGTGCCCGAGCGGGTGCGGCTGCTGCTGCTCACGCGCCTGAACGCGCGCGGCGCCGAGGGTCCGGGCCTGTCCAACCGGGTGTGGCTGGAGACCGCCGTCCAGGGCCTGCCCCTGGCGGACCAGCCCGTCGGGCGGCTGGTGATGCTCACCGCCTTCGCGGCGTACCAGGTGACGCCGCGGGTGATCGAGGAGTTCCGGCGGGACCGGCCCGGTGACGACGCCCTGGTGGCGGTCACCGGTTGGGCCGCGATGACCACCGCCCGGCGCATCGGCGCCCGGCTGGCCGAGGACCTGGCCGTCGGGTTGCACAAGGAGGCTGTCGTCACCGAGGACGTCGCCTGACGCGATCGGCCCGGACGCCTCCCGCGTCCGGGCCGATGCGCTGCTCAGCGCGACCGGTTCACCAGGCGACCGGGTAGTACGGCACCGACCAGCCGCGGTACGACACGTGGTCGGTGTAGCCGGCGACGCCGACCTTCCCGCCCACCGAGGTGCCGATGACCTTGCCCTCGCCGAGGCTGATGGCGACGTGGCCACTGCCGGCGGAGTTGTGGTACCAGACCAGCGCGCCGCGCGGCGGGATACCGCTGGTGTGCAGGTAACCGTGGCTGCTCTCCCAGTCGCCGCCGATCTCGGCGGTGTTCCAGCCCGACCCGCCCCAGCCGTACGCCTGCGCGGTGAAGGCCAGGCACAGGTTCTCGTACGCGGTGGAGCCGTAGTGCTGGAAGGCCCAGTTGATGGCCCCGTTGGCCGAGCGCGGATTCGACTTCGACGACGGCTCCGCCCCCACGTAGGTGCAGGTGTTGACGATCTGGCCGTCCGAGCCGGTGTACACGTACGCGTCGGAGACCATGCCGCCGTTGGACAGGAGGTCCCACACGTTGGTGGTGCCGTAGGTGCCGGTGACCGTCTCGCCGGTGGTCTGGCACAGCAGGGTGACGCCCGCGCCGTCGGCGACGGTGCGCCACCCGTCGTAGTTGGTGCCCGGCGCGGACCGGACGTTGAGCGGGCTGCCCGCGGTGTTGATGGTGCCGGGGGCGGAGGCGGCGTACGCCATCGCCGTGCCCGGCATGGTGACGACCAGGCCCACGGCCGCCGCGGCGCAGGTGATGCCCCAGCGGACGGAACGCTTCTGCAGCGTATCGATGAATGCATGCATGTCGCTGACGGTAGGCGCTCCGGATACACCTCCACTCCAGCTTCGCTACACGTCGACCACCTCGCCTTATCGAGTCGTGCTGATGTTCGCCAGGGCACGCGGGAAGAAGCCCGCGACGGCCGCGCTCGGGCAGGCTGTGCTGGTAGGAGACGTTCCGACTAGGGAGACCCTGTGACACAGACACCCGACGTGGTCGCCGCGCTCACCGCCGACGGCGACGCCCTCGACCGGATGGTCACCGGCCTCGGCGCCAGCGGCTGGGACGCGCCCACGCCCGCCGAGGGCTGGACGGTCAAGCACCAGATCGCCCACCTCACCTCGATCTTCTGGATGGCCGAGAAGGCCGCCGCGACCCCCGAGGCGTTCACCGCGATGTCGGCGAACCTGGGCCCCAACTTCAACGACAACGTCGCCAAGGCGATGGCGCCGTTCCTGGACATGCCCAACGAGATGCTGCTGGGCAAGTGGCAGGAGCAGCGCGCCAACACCGAGCAGGCGCTGGCCGCGCTCCCGCCGGACCAGATCGTGCCCTGGCTGGTGCGCCCGCTGCCCGCCGGGATCCTGGCCTGCGCCGGGATGATGGAGCTGTTCGGGCACGGGCAGGACGTCGCCGACGCCCTCGACGTCAAGCGCGAGCACACCGACCGGCTCGGCCACCTGGTCGGCTTCGCGGTCCGCACCTGGGACTTCGGGTACACCGGCCGCGGGCTGGACGTGCCCGCCGACCCGTTCCGGTTCGAGATCACCCTGCCCTCGGGCAGGGTGATGGAGTTCGGCCCCGCCGACGCCGCCGACCGCATCAGCGGCCCGGCCGTCGACTTCTGCCTGCTGGTGACCCGCCGTCGGCACCACCGCGACCTCGCCGTCACCGCCAGCGGCCCCAACGCGGTGCCGTGGCTGGAGATCGCCCAGGCCTACCGGGGCCCCGGCGGGAAGGGCCGGGCTCCCGGACAGTTCAGCGACGCCGGCAAGTCGGCCGCCTGAGCCCCGTTCCACCACGCTGCCGTCCGGGCGCCCGGTCCGGACGGCAGCACCCTGTCCATACCGGACCGCCAGACGTGAACACCCGGTCCGGGCGCGGTCCCTCAGCGCGCGCCCGAACCGGGTGTGGTGCTCAGGACGGCGGCGGCCGCACCGCCCCGCCCCGAGTCTTGATCGATGATCACGCATCGGCGAGCCCTTGGTCATCTCCGTTCGTGCGCATCCGTCAGGGTCGCGCAGCCCGCCAAGTGCGCACGATAGCGGCAGCCAGCGGCTTCGCGCCGTGGTTGCATACATCTGGCATTGCCGATCAGTTGGGAGGTCAACCACCATGGCGGACATCGGGCAGCCGATCGGCGACCGTGCGGTCGTGATCGGAGGCAGCATCGCCGGCACCCTCACGGCGCGGGTGCTCTCGGAGTTCTACCGCGAGGTCGTCGTCGTCGACCGTGACGAGATCATGGGCGTGGCGGGGCCGCGGCGCGGCGCCCCGCACAGCGTCCACGCGCACGGCCTGCACGCCCGCGGCTACCTCATCCTCACCGAGCTCTTTCCCGGACTGCTGGAGGACGCGCGCCAGCTCGCCGGCCTGACCATCCGCGACTTCGGCGGCATGCGCTGGATCTTCGACGGGCGGCCCATCAAGCCCGCCGACACCGGGCTGCTGTCGGTGGCCGGGTCGCGGCCCGTGCTGGAGAACTACCTGCGCAACCGGGTCGCCGCCATCCCCGAGGTGCAGTACCTCGAACGCACCGACGTGCTGTCGCTGCGCACCGACGCCGCCCGGACCACCGTCACCGGCGTACGGCTGCGCCAGGGCGACCGCGAATGGGATCTCGACGCCGACTTCGTCGTCGAGGCCACCGGCCGCGGCTCCCGGCTGCCCGCGTGGCTGGCCGAACTCGGCTACGAGCGGCCCACCGAGGAGCGCATCAAGATCGGTCTGGCGTACACCACCCGTACCTTCCGGCGGCGTCCCGGCACCTTCGGCCCACCCCAGGCGATCAACCCGGTCTCCTCGCCCACCTTCCCGCGTGGCGCCTTCTTCGGCCAGGCGATCACCGGCGACTGCCGGGTGTCGCTGACGGGCATGCTGGGCGACCTGCCCCCGGGGGAAACCCAGCAGTTCCTCGACTTCACCAAGTCGCTGCCCGCGCCCGACATCCACGAGGCCATCGTCGATGCCGAACCGATCGGCGAGGCGGCCTCGTTCACCTTCCCGGCCAGCGTCTGGAAGCACTACGAGCGGCTGGACCGCTTCCCCGACCGGATCGCCGTGCTCGGCGACGCCGTGTGCAGCTTCAACCCCGTCTACGGCCAGGGTATGACCGTCATCGCGATGCAGGTCATGAAGCTGCGCGAGCACCTGAGCCGCAACGGCGGCCGGGACACCGCCGGGCTGCGGCAGGCGTTCGCCGACGCGATCGCCGACCCCTGGCTCATCTCCACCAGCGGCGACCTGGAGTTCCCCGGGGTGGCCACGCACCGCCCGCTCAAGCAGCGCCTGCTCAACGCGTACCTGACCCGGCTGCGCTACGCCGCCACCAAGGACCCGGCGGCCACGACCGCGCTGATGCGGGTCAACGGCCTGGTCGACCGGCCGAGCGCGCTGTGGCGGCCGGGCCTGGTGGCCAAGGTGCTGTGGCTGTCCCGTGACCTCGACACCACCCGGCGCGAGGAGCCGGTGCCGGTACCGGTCTGACCGCGCCGCAGGCCGACCAGCGGCCCGGCTAGCCACGAGGCGCCCCCGCGGCCTCCCGCCGCCGGGGCGCCTCACGCTGTCCCGCGGCGAAGGCACAGGGCAGCCGGTTGGAAGAGACGGAACCCGGGTGCGTCAGCCCGCGGCTACGACGTGCAACCCGCCAGCCTCGATGGAGCTGACGTTGTCGAGTGTGGTCTGGACGATGATCGGCCTGTTTCTGGTCGTGGTGGTGCCGTCGCCGAGCTGGCCGAGACCGTTGAGACCCCAGCTCGCGACAATGTCGTCGTCGGCTTCGAGGAGAGCCAGGGCGAACTCGGCACCGGCGGCGATGGCACGGACGCCGGTGAGGTTGACGACATCGACGGGGGTGGTGCGGTCACCACCGGTGACTCCGATGCCAAGCTGGCCCTGCTCGTTGTCTCCCCAGGACTTCACGCGACCGTTGGCCCGCCGAGCCAGGCTGAAGGCGAGGCCCGCAGCGACCTCGCGGACGTCGGTCAGACCGGTGACATCGACCGGAGTATCGCGCTCGCTGGTGCTGCCGTCGCCGAGCTGACCGTCGAAGTTGGCTCCCCACGCCTTGACCCTGCGGTTTTCCAGTAGCGCCAGGCTGTGTGAATTGCCGGCGGCGATCGCCCGAACTCCCGAGAGGTTCGCCACCTCGATCGGGTTGTCGCTGAAACCATCGCTCGTGCCGATACCTAGCTGGCCGAGACCGTTCTCGCCCCAGGCCATGACCTTGCCGTTGTCCAGCAAAGCCAGGCTGAACAGAAACCCGGCGGATATCGCTTTCACATTGTCCAGGCCGACGATTTCCACAGGTATCCGTTGAATGCCGCCGTTGGTGCCGATGCCCAGCTGGCCGCGACTGTTGTCGCCCCAGGCCATGACCTTGCCGTTGTCCAGCAAAGCCAGACTGTGGAAGCCGCCCGCCGCGATGGCCCGCACCTTCTGCAGGCCGACGACTGCGCCGGGGACCGGATGATTGGCGGTCGTGCCGTCGCCGAGCTGCCCTGCCTGGTTGTTGCCCCAGGCTCTGACCGTGCCGTTGTCCAGTAACGCCAGGCTGCTCCAGATGCCGAGCGACAGCGCTTGGACACCGGTCAGTCCCTCGACGGCGGCTGGTGAATGCCGGTCCGTCGTCGTGGTGTCACCGAGCTGGCCGAACTCGTTGTATCCCCATGCGACCGGATGACTATCGTCTGCTGCGGCAGCCGCGCTGGCGCTTGCCCCGGTCACGGCCGACAGGCTCAGAACGGCTCCCAATGCGAGAAACGCCATCGGCCGTCTGATGATGCCGCGTGGTCTCATCGTGCTCCCCCATGTGCTCACTTGGGCTACGGGTGTCGGATCGACAAACCCGCAGCTCCCGGACGTGTCCTGGTGTATCAGGGCCCGACCGGAACAGACCGTCGACTCGCCGGTGCCCTCAGTGCCTGGACACGGATCACAAGCCCAAAGACGTCCCCCAGACCCCCGAGCAGGTAGGCGGCAGAGACGCCAAGTGGTGGCGCCCAGCACAGGCGCCACCACTTCCCGAACCGAACCGGTCAGATGTACGGGGTGTTCGGCTCCAGGCCGACCAGGATCCGGCCGTACAGCTCGAAGTTGGTCTCCGGCACCGTGATCGCGTGCTTGCTCATCGCCAGCATGTCGCGTTGGATGCGCTGGATCGGCACGTCGGTGTAGATCGAGCCGCCGCCGCTGGCGTTGGCCAGCATGTCGACCGCCTCCCGGGACAGCTTGGTGATCGAGCCGATGTCGGCGCGGGTACGGGCCCGCTCCTCCAGCGTCCACGGCTCACCGGTGAGGCCCTTGCCGTCCACGGTCTTGGTGATCCGCTGGGCGTGCCAGTCCGCCTCGTCGATCTTCATGGCCGCCTCGGCGACCTGCATGTGCGTCACCGGCGCGTCCGCGGCGTGCTCGTAGTTCGTGTAGGTGATCTTCCGGGAGGGCAGCCGCTCCAGGAAGTTCTCCTTCGCGGCCATCGCGGTGCCGACCAGCGCGCCGCCGGTGGCCGCGTTGGCGACGCCGAGCAGCGTGTTGCGGTACATCGGCAGCTCCGCGTTGAGCGGGCTCTGCGACTGCCCGGCCAGCACGAACGGCAGCGGCACCAGGCGCTCGGCCGGGACGAACAGGTCCTTGGCCACGGTGGTGATGCTGCCCGAGCCCTGCAGGCCCGAGGTGTGCCAGTCGTCGATCAGCTCCAGCTGGGAGATCGGCACCAGGCCGACCACCGGCCACGGGTTGACCCCGTCCGGCGACGGCGCCATGACGATGATCTCCTGCCAGTGGCTGTGCAGCGAGCCGCTGATGAAGCCCCACTTGCCGTTGACGATCAGGCCGCCGTCGGTGGGGGTGCCCATCGCCGACGGGCTGAGCGTGCCGCAGACGCGTACGTCCGGGGTGGAGTAGACCTCCTTCTGGGTCTCCTCCGGAAACATGCCGACCATCCAGCCGGGGATGGCCCACACCGACACGACCCAGGCGACCGAGGCGTCGCCGCGGGCGAGCTGCACCAGGACCTCGTGCAGGGTCTGCGTGTCGGCCTCGTATCCGCCGAAGCGGGCGGGCACGCGCAGGCGCAGCAGGCCCGCGTCGGCCAGCGCCTCGACGACCTCGTCGTGGATGCGCCGGTTGGCCTCGGTCCAGGCGCCGTGCTTGCGCAGCAGCGGCACCAGGCCGGCGGCCCGGTTGACCAACTCCTCCCGCGTGGGGGCGTTGGTGATACTGCTGGTCATCTGATCCTCCAGGGGGTCACGGGACGGGGGTGTCAGGCGGCCGGGACCGTCTGGGGCGCCAGCGGGGCGAGGCCGGCGATCAGGTCGGCGGCCTTCTCCGCGATGGCCATGACCGGGGCGTTCGGGTTGCCGCGGATCAGCGTCGGCATGACCGAGGCGTCCACGACGCGCAGTCCGTCCACGCCCACGACCTTCAGCTCCGCGTCGACGACCGTGCCCATGGCGCAGGTGCCCGCCGGGTGGAAGATCGAGTGCGTGTAGTGCCGGACGTAGTCGCGCATGTCGGCGTCGGACTCCGAGGCCGGCGGCTCGTGCATGCCCGTCGCGTACGGCGACATCGCCTGCTGCCGCGCCACGTGCATCGCGATCCGCGTCGCCACCACCGCGTCGTCCAGGTCGGACGACTCCGCGTAGTAGTTGTGGAAGATCTTCGGCTTGGCGGTCGGCTCGTCGGTGGCCAGCACCACGGCGCCGCGGCTGCGCGGAGCGAGCATGGTCGGGCCGAACGAGTACGAGTGGTGCGTCGGCGTGCCCAGGCCGCTGTCGGCGAACATGACCGGTGCGCCGAGGAACTCGACGTCGGGGGCGGGCAGCCCGTCGCGGGTGCGGATGAACGCGCCCGCCTGGGGGCCGTTGGCCGTCATCGGGCCGCGACCCTCCTTCATGAACAGCTCCACGTTCTCCGGCGTGCCCGCGACCAGCATGCTGATCGGGATGTCGTGGGTGTACACCAGCGGGATCAGCGCGTGGTCCTGGAGGTTCTGGCCGACCTGCGGGTTGTCGAGCACCAGCGGGATGCCCAGCGCGCCCAGCAGCGCGGCGGGGCCGATGCCGGACAGCATCAGCAGGTGCGGCGAGTGGTAGGCGCCGGCGCTGACGATGACCTCGCGCTCGGCCCGCAGCGTGATCTCCTCGCCCAGGCGGGCGCCCACCACGCCGACGGCACGGCCGTTCTCGATCAGCACGCGGCGCACCTGGAGGTTGGTCTCCAGGGTGAGGTTGGGTCGGTTCAGCGCCGGGTGCAGGTAGGCGGTGGCCGCGCTGACGCGGTAGCCGTCCTTCTGGGTCACCTGGAAGAAGCCGAAGCCGTCCTGGCTGTCGGCGTTGAAGTCCTCGTTGAACGCGTACCCGGCCTGCACCCCGGCCTCGACGAACGCCGCCGCCGACGGGTTGAGCGCCCGACCGTTGGACACCCGCAGCGGGCCGCCGACGCCGTGGTACGCCGAGGCGCCGTTCTCGTTGTCCTCGGCGCGCTTGAAGTAGGGCAGCAGCTCGTCGAAGCTCCAGCCGGTCTGCTTCCACTCGTCGAAGTCCAGCCGGTTGCCACGGATGTAGACCATGGTGTTGATCGAGCTGGTGCCGCCGACGACTCGGCCTCGGGGCAGGTAGATGCGGCGCCGGGCCAGCTGCGGCTCCTCATGGGTGGCCAGGTCCCAGTCGTACTGGGAGCGGAACAACTTGCCGAAGGCGACCGGCACGTGGATGTTCGGGTCGGTGTCCGGCGGCCCCGCCTCGACCAGACACACCTTCACGTCGGGGTTCTCCGACAACCTGGCGGCCAGCACGCAGCCCGCCGAGCCGGCGCCGACGATGACGTAGTCGTACACTCGATTCCTCCTTTATCCGGAAATTCGTCGCATGCCGTGCTCAGCAAGGCATGCGCGCCTGCCACGACCGGCGGACCGGGACCGTGGCGGGCACGCACGCCTGCTTGTTGCTGGTCAGCCCTTGATCGGGCTGCTCTGATGGGACACCAGGTTCAGCTCCCCATCGGGCTGCCGGGTGACGATCCAGGTCGCGCGGATGAAGTTCTCCGGCGCGATGTCTGTTTGACCCGGCATGATGATTCCGCCCTCGGTGACGACCATGGCAGCGTTCTCGGACAGGAACTTGACCTCGATGGGCCAGCCGGTCACCCGCGCGCCCTTGAGGGGCCCGTTGAAACCGGCGTTCATGTACGAGCGGATGTCTTCCTTGCTCGTCAACTGGTGGTCGCGCATCAGCAGGCTGCCGTTGTCCGTGAAGACCTCGGCGAACGCGTTCGCGTCGTTGGTCTCCCAGGCCGCCTGGATACGCTGCGGGACCGTCAGCACCGCCTTCTGGTCGGCGCTGGTGAACCCGCGGTAGAAGTCGTGGTTCTCGACCACACCTGCCTTGTCGAGCAGGTCGGAGGCCGTGCCCCAGGGCTTGGACATGCGCTCTCCCACCGATCAGTTCTTGACCGGGCTGGTCTGGTAGGAGGCGATGCGCCAGTCCCCGTCGCGCTTGACCACGACCCACACGGTCCGGAAGGTGAAGTTCTCGTCGCCGTCGCGCGCGACCCCGCCGTCCGCGATGACCACGGCGGACGTCTCGGTCAGCAACTTGATCTCCCGCGGCTCCTCGATGAGACGGGTGCCCTTCCAGCCGGCGGCGAACGCCTCCGCCATGTACTGGCGGATCTCCTCCCGGCTGATCAGCTGGCGGTCACCGAAGAGGGCGCTGCCGTTGTCGATGAACATGTCGGCGAACGCGTCGGCGTCGTTGGCGCCCCACGCGGCACGGACCCGCAGCGGCGCCGTGAGTACCGCACCCTCGCTGCCGTTGGGGAAGTCACCGTAGTTGGCGGCCCACTCCTTGGCACCTTTGACCAGCATTGCGGCTTTGTTCGTCATTGCGACTCCTCCTCCTACGGAAGTTGGGTGCGGTGGGTTACCAGCGCAGGGTGGCGCCCTCGCCGCGCGGGCTGTTCTGGTAGCTGGCCAGCAGCCACTCGCCGTTCTGCTTCACGCAGGTCCACGTCGAGCGGACAGCGAGCTCCGGCGCGATCTCCGTCTCCCCCGGCGCGAGGATGCCGCCGTGGGTACGGATCAGCACCACGTCGTCGGAGACGAAGCGGACGTCGACCGGGGCGCCGGTGACACCGGTGCCCTTGAACGGACCCGAGTAGGCGGCCGCCATGAAGGAGCGGATCTCCTCCCGGCCCCGCTTGTACACGTCACCGGGGAGGATGAGGATGCCGTCCTCGGTGAACGAGTCCGCGACGCCCGAAGCGTCGTTGCGCGACCAGGCAGAGACCAGGCGCACGGGTACGCTGAGGGCCTCCTTCTCCTTGTCGCTGGTGAACTTCCCGTAGTACGCGTCGAGGCCGCCGGCGCTCGACTCGATGTCCGGCGCGACCGTCGTAGTCATGCCTGCACTCCAATCTGTGCGGTCACCGAACTGGGCGAAGCGAGAACGTGCACGCACGTCGATTCGCTTCGCCACCATCCTGTTCGGTGCGCATACGCCCTGCACCTCCGAGAGTGCGGTCGCCACAGAGGGCGTTCGCGGAGGTCGGCAACCAGGAAGATGACCCTCGGGGGAGGATGGGTGGCATGTCGCGCAACAAGCAGACGGTCGAGCGCTACCTGGACGGATTCCGCCGCCACGACCACGGGCAGATCCTGTCGTGCCTGACCGACGACATCGAGTGGACCGTCTACGGTGCCTTCCACCTGACCGGCAAACAGGCGTACGACGCAGCGATCGAGGGTCCGGGCTTCATCGGACCGCCGACGCTGAACGTCGTACGCCTGGTCGAGCAGGACGATGTCGTGATGGCCGAACTGACCGGCTCGGTCACCAGGGACACCGGCGAGGTGATGCGCATGTCGATGGCCGAGGTGTTCGTCATGCGCGACGGCCTCATCGCGCAGCGCCGCGCCTGGGTGATCGAACTGAAGGAGGACGACTACCGCTGACCGGCCATCACCGTCAGCTCAGATGGGTGTCGGGCACCGCGCGCAGGTAGGAGGCGACGCGTTTGTTGTGGGAGCGGGCCTGGGCCGCCCGCTGCCAGGAGGTCGTGCCCTCCTCGACCGACGGGTCGAGCCGCACCGAACTGCGCAGCTCCGACATGTTCCGGTAGATCTCCGGCGGCAGGGTCCGGGCGAGCTTCACCACGCCGCTGTCACTGGTGTACTCGAGCACGTGCGCGAGGATGGCGTCCTTGTCGGCCGGGAAGTCGATGTCGCGCAGAGCCTGCTGCATCTGCGCCCAGTCTTGGTTCTGCATAGTTCGACTCTGGCCCGCCGGGGCGGGCCCCATCGGGGGTTCGCGCAAATCCGCGCGGACGCGATCCGGATGTTGCGGCCGAGCATGGCTCAAAGCACGCCGTGTCACCGGCGCGGTGGCTACCTGCCGGGACAGGGGTGGACCGCGTTCGGGCCGACGCGGGCGTACGGTTCAATCGGAGCCATGACTACGGCGAAGATCAAGCGGCTGGCCGCTCGCACCCACCGCGGGCAGACGTTCGGGCGCGACGGCGACTTCCTCGCCCACCTCGAACGCGCCGCCGCCGCGGTCACCGGGTTGACCCGCAACCCGGCCGCCGCCCAGGCCGCCTGGCTGTACGCCGCGCCCGACGCCGGGGTGGTCCCGGCCGACCTGCACCGCCTCGGCATCGCCCCGAACACGGTCCGCCTGGTCGAAGCGCTGCAGCGGCGGCCCGAGGAGCTTTACGTCGCGCCGCACAACTACGCCGAGCGGCTGCTGCGCACCCCGGACGCGGCGCTGGTCCGCTACGCGGTGCTGACCGACCTCTACCGCCACCGCGCCGACGAGTCCGCGTACGAGGACCTGCGCAAGGAGCACATCCACCTCGCCGACGCGCTCGGGCTGCCTCGGCCATCGCTGAACCCGAAGAACCCGCTGGCCGGGCAGGGCCTCGCCGCGCTGGTCGACGCCCGGCCGGGCGTCGGTGGGCACTGGGGCCCGGTGGCGCGGGCGATGGGCGAGCTGCGCGACGCCGCCGCGCTGCCCTACCTGGTGGAGGGCTACCACGCCGAGAACGTGCCCGACGGCCGGTTCTGCTGCCTGGTCGCGGTGCAGGCCGCGATCCACACCATCGTCACCCGGCCCGAGAACGCCTCGACCGCCCCGGTCGACGCGCTGATCGAACAGTGGTGGGACGCCGAGAACGGCTGGGAGCAGCGGGTCGCGGTCTGGGGGCGGGCGGTGGCCCGCGACCGCGCCCACCGCGACGCCCTGCTGTGCAAGGTCGCCGCCAACGAACCCGGCACGGTGTCCTCGGCCATCCCCGGGCTGGTCGGGCCGGGCTGCGTACGCGAGGTCGCGCTGCTGCGCACGGTGGTGGAGCGCGACGACCCGCGCTGGCGGTGGGCCCGCCGCGCCGCGGTGGCCCGGCTGGTCGAGATCGGCAGCCCGGAGGCGGCCACGGTGCTGCGCGAGCGCCCGCTCGACCCGACCGACCCGCCCTGGCACGCCGACCCGACCTGGCTGACCGCGCACGGCGCCGACGTCGTCGACACCCTGGTCGCGTACCTGGACGAGTACGCGTGGGTGCATGAGGGCCCGTTCGCGCTCGGTGAGCTGCGGGCGGTCGAGGGGGTGCCCGCGCTGTGCGCGATGCTGCGCTCCGCGAACCCGCCGTTCGCGGCGATCGACGCGCTGGGCAAGATCGGCTCGCCGGACGCCGTGCCGACCCTGCTGGAGTGCCTGCACCACGACCGCCCCGAGGTACGTGACCTGGCGCTGCGCGCGCTCAGCCGGATCAGCGACCCCCGCGTGGTGGCCGCCGCGATCGAGGCCTGCGACGACCCGGACCCGCGCGTGCGCGAGCGGGCGGTGCGGGTGCTGGCCCGCCACGGTGACGAGCGGGCGGTGCCGCAGCTGATCCGGGCCTGCGACACGGCGTACGCGCTGGTCGCGCTGCGCGCGCTGGTCCGCCTCGGCGACCCGCGCGCCCTGCCCACGCTGTGGCACCTGTTCGGTGACGCCACCGCCGACCGGGCGGTGCGGCACACCGCCGGGCAGGGCCTGGCCGCGATCGCGGGCCCGCAGCAGTACGTGCACCACACCCGGGATCTGCGGGTCCGCCGGGCCTACGTGTGGCTGCTGGGACACAAGCCCGAATGGAAGCCGGAGTATCAGCTCAAGACCGCCACCGCCGACGACGATGCGATCATGCGGGCGCGTGCGGCCGAGGCGTTCGGGCGGCTGGGCGATCCCGCCGGGGCTGAGCACGTACGCCCGCTGCTGGACGACCCCGACCCGCGCGTGCGTGACGCGGCCGCCACGGCCCTGCGCCGCCTGGCCTGAGCCGCCGACTGCGTGAGCCGCCGATTGCCCTGGGCCGCCGATTGCCCTGGGCCGCCGATTGCCCTGAGCCGTCCGGCGGCTCAGGGCTGCGGCACCTCGACCACCGCGAACGGCGTCTGGCGCCGCCGTTCGAAGCCGAGCGCCTGATACAGCCGGATCGCGTTGGTGTTGGTCACCGCCGCGTGCAGGAACGGCGTGTCGCCACGCGCGTGGACGACCGCGCCCACGGCGCGGACCAGCCGTCCGGCCAGCCCTTGCCCGCGTGCCGCCGGGTCGGTGCAGACCGCGCTGATCTCGGTGTACCCGGGCAGCCGCAGCCGCTCGCCGGCCATCGCCACCAGCACCCCGTCGCGCCGGATGCCGAGGTAGGTGCCCATCTCGACGGTGCGCGGCCCGAACGGGCCGGGCTTGGTCCGGGCGACCAGGTCGAGCATCTCCGGCACGTCGGCGGCGCCGAGCAGCACCGCCTCCGGCTCCTCCTGGTCCACCACCCCGGCGACGTCCACCAGCTGCACGCCGTCCAGCCCGAAGCGGACCGTCCACCCGTCCGGGACCTCGAAGTCGCCGGTGAGCAGGGCCGACCCGCCGGGGCCGAGCAGTTCGGCGAAGTCCGCCCAGCCCTGGGCGCCCGCGCCCGGGGCGACGGCCCCGAACGGCGAGACGTCGGAGTCGAACACGCCCGCCTGGCCGTGGCGCCGGGCCAGGCCCGCCAGCGGTCCGCTCAGCGCGGCCCAGGCCACGTTGTCGAGCAGGTCGCCGCCGACCCTGTTGCCGCTCATACCGTTTCCCCCGCGCCGTGGTGGATCAGACCATCCGCATGGTATCGACCCCGGCCGCGCTCACTCAGGCCAGCGGCTGCCACCACGGGTCGATCGCGGGCGGGGCGTCGACGTCGACGCGCTCGCCGGGCCGGGGCACGGCCAGGGTGACGTCGTGCGCCTTGGCCTCGCGCCACACCCGCTCGACCGGCTCGGACCAGGCGTGCAGGGCGAGGTTGAAGGTGGCCCAGTGCACCGGGATGAGCAGGCCGCCGCCGAGGTCACGGTGGGCCTCGACGGCCTCCTCCGGGAACATGTGGATCTGCGGCCAGGCGTGGTCGTACGCCCCGATCTGCATCAGCGTGGCGTCGAAGGGCCCGTGCCGGTGCCCGATCTCGGCGTAGCCACCGAAGTAGCCGGAGTCGCCGGTGTAGAAGACGCGCCGCTGCTCCCCCGCGATCACCCACGAGCTCCACAGCGTGTGGTTGCGAGACAGACCCCGGCCGGAGAAGTGCTGCGCCTCGGTGGCGGTCAGCGTCAGGCCGCCGATCTGGGCACTTTCCTCCCAGTCCAGCTCGATGATCCGGTCGGCGGGCACGCCCCAGCGGTCCAGGTGCGCGCCGACGCCCAGCGGCACCAGGAACGGCGCGCTCTGGGTGCGGGTCAGGTGCTCGATCGTCGGCATGTCGAGGTGGTCGTAGTGGTCGTGTGAGATGACGACGGCGTCGACGGCGGGCAGGTCGGCCAGCGCCACCGGCATCGGGTGCAGCCGCTTCGGGCCCGCGAACGGGGTCGGCGAGCAGCGGTCGCTCCAGACCGGGTCGAGCAGCACGCGGCGACCCTCGATCTCGACCAGCGCGGTGGCATGGCCGTACCAGGTGATGTGCAGGCCGCGGTCGGTGGCCGGGGCGCCCGGGGTCACCAGCGGGACCGCGCCGGTGGGGGTCCGCCGCTGCTTGCCGAACAGGTATTCGCGCAGCACCTTGCCGCCGGGCGTGACGGTGCGGGTCGGCGCGGTGTTGTGGAACGTCCCGTCGTGGAAGTGCGGGGAGCGTCGCACGCGCTCGCCGCGCGCGCCGTCAGGGCGGGCGCCGAGCGCCGCGAGGATGCCACGCATGATCAGTCCTTCGTCCAGGGGTCGACCGGCGTGCCGGTGGCGTACGTATAATCGGAACGTGCGCCCCACTTACTATACGGAACGCTCGCCCCGGTTGCCATCGGCCGTCGGCGTGATACGCGCCTCCGCCACTCGGCGCGCAGGTCAGGGCGCACGGATTCAGCCATGAGTGGCGATCGACCCCTGCGCGCCGACGCCCGCCGCAACCGCGAACGGGTGCTCGCCGTGGCATACGAGGTGTTCGCGGCCGAGGGCCTGTCCGTGCCCATCGACGAGATCGCCCGCCGCGCGGGGGTCGGCGCGGGCACGGTCTACCGCCACTTCCCCACCAAAGAGGCGCTGTACGAGGCGATCGTGCTGGACCGGGTCGACCGCCTGGTCGGCCGGGCCCGCGAGTTCGCCGACGCCGACCCGGCCGAGGCGTTCTACGGGTTCTTCGCGTTCATGACCGACGAGGGCGCCACGGACAAGGGGCTGGCCGAGGCGCTGGCCGGCGCCGGGTTCGACATCGAGGCCACCGCGCCCGGTGCCGAGCAGTCCTTCATGGACGCGATCGGGGCACTGCTGGCCCGCGCCCAGGCCGCCGGGGCGGTGCGCCCCGACCTGACCGCCGCCGACGTCAAGACCCTGATGGTGGGCTGCCAGGCGATGCAGCGCTACCGAGGTCGGGACCTGGGGCCGGTACTGGAGGTCATCCGCGACGGGTTGCGCGCACCGCGCGGCACCTGACCCCCCGCCTCGTCACATCGTGAGATCGATCAGGCAGTAGGCCTCGTCCTGGTGCGTGATGCTGATGCGCTCCACCCCGTCGACGAGCACGGCACAGGTCACCGACTTGCCCGGGGCGACCACCCGCACCGCGATCTGAGCGGCGTCGTCCTCGGTCTTCCAGAACCACTCACAGGGCAGCGGGACCTCGTCGTGGCTGGCCCCGCGTGGCCAGGACCAGTACACCGTGGCCTTCGCGGGGCCGCTGGCCCGGAAGGTCACCAGGTGCGACGCACGGGCGTACGGCGAGGAGAGCGGCTGCGCCGACCAGAGGTCGCTCGGCTGCGGCGGGCGGGCGGCCGGGGAGGCGAGCAACCGTCGCAGGAGCCCGCAGCAGCACAGGAGCAGTAGCAGCGCCAACCCGCCCGCGACCAGGCCCACGATCAGCTTGCGATGCCGCCCCTCGCCCGTGGCCGGCGGTGCGGCGACGGGGTACGGATGCGGCGCACCGGACCCCTGCGCGCCGGCGTAGGGCGACGGGGTCGGCACGTAGGGCGGGGGCGGCTCGGGCGGCTGCCAGGGCGGGTCGGGCGGTTTGATCACGGGCGCGACAGTAGCGGTGCCCCGCGAGCAGGCACGCATCGGTGTCCACGCCGACCTGGCGCCGGTGGACGGCCGGCCCGCCACCTCACCCGGACGGTCGCAGCCAACCGTTGCGGCACAGGCGATCCGCCACCCGGGCGTGGGCGGCGGGCGCACCGACTGCCCCCTACCGACGTCGATTTGATGGTTAGCTTCAGCCGCCTGGGGCGGTGGGCGCCCCGCGGGGAAGGGATGCACTGTTCATGCGAGGACACGGTTCGCGACGTGGACGCGGGTGGGTCGCGATGGCGACCGTCGCGCTCTCGTCGCTGGTGGTCGGGGTGGCAGCGGTGCCCGGTGGCGCCGCAGCGGCGAGCACCGCAGCGGTGACAGCACCGGCGGTCGACCCCGACACGTTGACGGTGGCGCAGGCGGTCGCGCAGGCCAGGAAATCGGGCGAGCCCGTCGTCGTGACCGGGTCGACAACGTCCACCAGCGAGCTGGTCGCACGCCCGGACGGCGGCATGTCGCTGTCGCTGAACGCGCAGCCGGTGCGCAAGCGCATCGGCACGAAGTGGTCGCGATTGGATGCCACGCTGCGCCCCAACGCAGACGGTTCGGTGTCACCGGCCGTCACGACCGCGCCGGTGCGGCTGTCCGGCGGGGGCAACGGGCCGTTCGCGACGATGGACGGCGGCGCGGCCGGGCTGTCGCTGTCGCTGCCGATGACGCTTCCCGCGCCCGTGCTGTCGGGTGACACCGCCACCTACGCCGAGATCCTGCCCGGGGTCGACCTGCGGGTGCGGGTCACCGACCAGGGCGGGGTGAGCGAGGTGCTGGTGGTCAAGGACGCGCGGGCGGCCCACGATCCGCGGCTACGCGAGCTGCGGATGGCGACCCGGGCCACCGGAATGACGCTGCGGGTCGACGCCGACGGCGGCCTGTCCGGCCGGGACGGGTTCGGCCAGACCCTGCTGCGGGCCCAGCCCCCGAAGATGTGGGACTCCACCCCGGTCGGTGACGTGCCGCAGGTCAAGGGCCGCATCGCCGACGGGCGCCCGGCGCGGTCGTCGGCGGTGGCCCCTGGCGCCGCCGCGACCGTGGGGCGGATCGGGCTGGCCGTCGGTCCGGACGCGATCACGCTGACGCCCGACCTCGCGCTGCTGACCGGCGCGAAGACCACGTATCCGGTGTTCATCGACCCGACTCCGGTGTGGACGCCGAAGAGCTACAACAAGACCGGGTGGGCCTCGGTGGCGCAGCCGTACCCGTCGAGCAGCTACTGGAACGACACTCCCGACCCCGACGGGCACATGCAGGTCGGCAACTCGGGGTCCATGTGGTCGCACACCCTGATCAACTTCGCGCTGCCGACGCTGGCGGCGGGCAGCACCGTGCACAAGGCGACCCTGCGCAGCCGCGAGGTGTGGTCGTGGTCGTGCACCGCGAGCACCGTCAACGTGTACGCCCCGACCGCGTACACCCTCTCGTCGTCGAACGCGACCTGGAACTACTGGAACGGCAAGCAGGGCAGCGTGGTGGACGGCCAGCCCGAGGCGCACGGCTACAGCTCCTCGTGCCCGGCCGCCGACGTCGAGTTCGACGTGCTGTCCACCGTCGCCGCCCGACTGGGCAACACCCAGACGTTCCTGCTGATGGGCAGCAACGAGGCCAACGACCACAACTCGTGGAAGGAGTTCGACCCGAACCTGACCACGTTGAACCTGGAGTACAACCAGCCGCCCAGCACGCCGACGAGCCTGTCGACCTCACCGCTGACCACGTGCACGGGCCTGACGACCATCGGCGACGCCGATGTCAGCCTCCGGGCGGTGGTGGCCGACCCGGACGGCGGGTCGGTCGGGGCCGGTTTCGAGCTGTGGAAGTCATCCGCGCCCGGCACGATCCTGTACTCCACCAACCCGGCGAACTTCGACTTCGGGTCCGGCAGCACCGCCGTCGCGATCGTCGGCAAGGCCGTCCTGGAGAACGCCGCCGCGGGCGCCGTCACCACGTTCTCGTGGCGGGTGCGGACCTACGACGGCTTCTCGTACAGCCCGGCCTACTCCACCACCTGCCAGTTCAAGTTCGACCCCACCCGGGCCGGGCCGCCGGGCGTCACCGTGGCCGGTGGCGCCACCGTGGGCGCGTCGGTACAGGTGACGATCACCCCGCCGGTGACGGGCACCGCGCCGACGTCCTACATGTACCAGCTCAACGCCGGCACGCCCGTTCCCGTGGCGGCCGGGCAGCTCACGTTCGCCATCGTGCCGACCCGGTTCACCAACACCATCACCGTCACCGGGCTGTCGGCCGGCGGCAACGTCGGCGACAGCGCCTCGCTGACCTTCACCGCGCAGGCCGGCGCACCGGAGGCGGTCGACGACCTGACCATGGACGGCCGGGCCGACCTGCTGTCCACCGGACGCGCGAGCAACGGCCTGCCGGGTGGGCTGTGGCTGGCCAAGGCGACCAGCGGCAACCGGCTGGACCAGGTGGCGCACGACATCGGCATCAACGGCACCGGCGTGTTCGGCACCTCCAGCCCGCACGAGTACGACGCCGCCGCCAGCACCGCCACCGGCACCTTCACCGGCGGCACCCAGAACGACGTGCTGGCCTACTACCCGGCCGACACCACCCTGCAGCGCTCCGGC
>NZ_JAHRCY010000019.1 GCF_019083965.1 Catellatospora tritici | reverse complement strand
AGTTTGCGGGTCGACTCATGGGTACGGATCCGACCCAACCTCGGCAGGGTCACATGGTGGCGGCTGTCCTCGACCCGGATCGTGCCGGTGGTGAACCGCACCGACGGCACCACCCGCCGCCGCGACCGAAACCGGGGAAACCCGACCCTGGGCCCGGCGCGGCGGCCACTGCGCGAGGCCGACCAGTTGCCCAACGCCCGCGCCAGACCGTCCAATCCGGTGTTGTACGCCTCTTTCGAGCACTGCGCCCACCCAGGGCGCGACCTGCGGCTTGGCCGCGTTCCAGGCGCGGCGCAGGGCGGGCAGGGTCCAGCCCAGTGCGGGGGTCAGCTGCGGGCCGGTCAGGCCGTAGGTGCGCTCGGCGGCGCGCTGGCCGAGGTTGGCGCGTACTGTGGCCAGGGCCCAGTTGAACGCGAACCGGCCGGCACCGGCATGCCGGTACAGGTCACGGTCCTGAGCCGGGCTCGGGTCCAGGGCGAAACGGTACGCCTGCACCACCACAGCACCGGCCACATCAGACACACGGCACACGCTAGACACCGGGTACGACAACACCGGCCACCACCAGCCAGGCACCACCCCGGCCGAGCACACCAACGACCACTGGAACACACCAAAGCTCACCTAACCACCAGCAGTTGAAAACCCCGGCGAAGATGGCCGGGCAACGGCATTCCCGGCGCCAAGTCGTTGCCGTGCCGAGACCACGGGAAGTCGGACAATTTCTGTGCTTCTGGACACGGTTTGACCGTGGCGTCTGACACCGCTTGATCGACGGTGAACGTCGTGTCCACGAGTTTCGACACCACCGCGTCGCCACCTGCGCCAAGATTCTGGCAGGTCAGTGGTCTGGTCACCTCGTCGGCCGGGTCGGTCCACTAGGGTCGGCGGTATGACGTCAGCCTCTGCCGCCAGTGCCTTCGACTCGCTGCGCCTCGACGCCGTGCCCGACCAGGAGACGCTGCGCCGGGCCTATGAACTGCCCAGTGACGCGGCCGTGCGGAAGCAGATGACCGAACTCACCGAGCAGACCCGGCGGTTGATCGGCTGCTCGTCGCTGGTCCTGGTCGCCAGCGTGGACGCCGAGGGCAACTGTGACGTCACCCCGCGCGGCGGCCCCGCCGGGTTCGTCGCCGTCCTGGACGCACGGACGGTGGCGATACCGGACGCGACTGGCAACAAGCGTCTGGACACCCTGCAGAACGTCATCGCCACCGGGCGGGCCGGGCTGCTGTTCGTCATCCCGGGGCGCACCACGACGCTGAGGGTGAACGGCCGGGCCTGCGTCTCCACCCGCCCCGAGCTGCTGTCGCAGCTGACCGCCGTGGGCAAGCCGCCGGCCAGCGCGCTGGTGCTGGGGATCGAGGAGGTCTACCCGCACTGCCCCAAGGCGCTGCTGCGCAGCGGGGCTTGGACGCCGGAGCAGTGGCTGCCGGCGGACGCCCAGCCGACCTCGGCCGAGGTGACGCTGGCCCAGCTGCGGATGCCGGAGCTGACGATCGCTGACATCGAGCAGGCGGAGGCGGACTCGCTGAAGTACCGGTACGAGTGACGGGCCGCACAGCGATCGTGCGAGCACTGCGGTCGCCCGGCGGGATCGTTGTCGCAACCGGAACCCGAGTGGCCAACGAGGATAGAACCCAGCACTGGTCGCGGGCTGCATGCCATCGGCTCACGCGCCCGAGGTACCTCTTGTGGCACTCGTTGGTGCCGGGTTGTCGGAGGCTGCCACTGCGTGCCGCGATCGCCGGGGCGCCCTGGGCCGGGGCACTCTGGCGGGTACGGTCCAAACGGTTACCGACCGGTCGATCCGTCGATGAGTTCACGCAGGATGTCAGCATGCCCGGCGTGCCGCGCGGTTTCCTCCAGCATGTGGCTGATGATCCAGCGCAGGTTGCACTGCGGCTGGTCGCCTGGCCGTCGGCACACCTCGTCGAGGTCCGCGTGCTCCACGATGGGCGCGACCCGAGACCACACCTGACGGTAGTTCTCCACGGCCGCCTCGACCGTGTCGCCGGGCTGGACTTTCTCGTCGGGCAACTCCACGTCCTGTCCGGCGAACCGGATGAGAAACCACGCGGACTCGGCGCCCGCCAGATGCTTGGTGAGCCACAGCAGGCTCGTCCCGCTGACCACCGGCGATTGTGCCGCGGCGGCGTCGTCGATGCCGACGACCTTGCGAACGAAGGACTCGCGGTGATACTGCAGCAGCGCGAGCAAGGTGGCGCGCTCATCGGTGACGAGCCGGGGAGGTCGTTGATCAGCCATGCCGTGAGAATGTCACCGCGGGGATGACGTGTCATCGGCCCGCATCTGTGACGCGCGCCATCACCACGACGGGCGCGACGAGGTGCGCCCACCGCACGGCGTGACCACCAGCAGGGTCCCGTCCCGTATTCGTCGAGCCCACATCGGACCAGAGCACGCGGACTCATCGCTCAGAGGTGGTCTGGCAGGGCCGCCATGCTCTCGGCGTACTGGCGTAATGACGCCTTGGCGGCGGTGAGGGCGTAGCGCCGGAACTGGTCGCGGCACTCCCGTCGAAGGTAGCCGCCGGTGACGACGGGTAGTTGAGAGAACGACATGGTCTGCCGGGCCGGCTGCCAGACGGCTGGGATACCGGCGGCACCGTCATCCGGCGCTTCCAGGCCGTAGTAGACCTGGGAGACGCCGAGTGCCATCGCCGCCCCAAGGCACATGAGACAGGGCTCCAACGTGATCGCAAGAGTCAGCGGATGCTCGCGGGGCTTCCAGCCAAGTCGCCGGTCGGCCGCTTCCATCGCGCTCAGGTCGGCGTGCACCAACCGTCGGCCCTGTGTCCGCTCCTGGGTGTACGCGCGTGCGATGATTTCGTCACCCATCGCGATGACCGCACCGACGGGCAACTCGCCGGCCCGCATGCCCTCCTCGGAAACGTCGAGTGCCAGAGCGACAAGTTCCTCGGGTGTCACGCCGGGATACTAGCCGCATGCGCACCTGCCGCGTGCGGCCGACAGCGAGAACTGCCTCCACCACCCAGGTGTCGAGAGCGGAACACCGCCAACGATCAGCCGCTACACCAATGGGATCGACGTCGACGGCGTCGGACCCGGTTGGGTTCTGATTCGGGTTCCCCCTCGGACACGCTCCTGCACCGACGCGCTGTTCGCGGCCCGAGATCAGCTGATGTCCGATCTGGCCGATTTCGCCGCCCGCCCCCGCTGACAGGAGGCTGCAGTTTCGGGGAAAGTGCGGGAATCCGGCTCATGATTCCTGCACTTTGCCCGAAACTGCACGAGAACCCGCCGCCCCGCCCCGCCGGGGTGGGGTGGGGTCAGCGTGAGGGGAAGAGGCCCGCGCGGCCGAGCATCGCCGGGGCGGTGATGGCCAGCTGGTCGGCGATCCAGGTGCCGGTGTCGGCCAGGCGCCCCGGGTCGGTGCCGGTGTCGACACCGGAGCGTTCCAGCAGCCAGGCCAGGTCCTCGGTGGCGATGTTGCCGGTCGCGGCGGGCGCGAACGGGCAGCCGCCGATGCCGCCGGTGCTGGCGTCCAGCGCCCCGAATCCGTGCTCCAGGGCCGCCATCGCGTTGGCGTAGCCGGTGTTGCGGGTGTTGTGGAAGTGCGCCCGCAGCGTGACGCCGTACGTCACCGAGCGCACCGCCGAGGCCAGTGCCGCGACCTGGCGCGGGACCCCGGCGCCGATGGTGTCGGCCAGGCAGATCTCGTCGGGCTGCCCGGCCAGGCCGAGCTCGGCGATCTCGCGTACCCGTTCGGTGGTGACCTCGCCGGTGAACGGGCAGCCGAACGCGGCGGCGATGGTCAGCGTGGTGCGCAGTCCGGCCTGCCGAGCGGCGACGCCGACGTCGGCCCACTGCGCCAGCGAGGCACGGGTGTCCATGCCCTGGTTGCGCTGGGAGAACTCGTCGGTGGCGACCACCACGTAGTTGATCTCGTCGACTCCGGCGCTGGCCAGGGCGCGGTCGAGGCCGCGCCGGTTGAGGACCAGGCCGATGTAGGAGACCTCGGCGGGGCGGGGGAGCGCGGCCAGCACCGCTTCGGCGTCGGCCAGCTGCGGTACGCGGGCCGGGTGGGCGAAGGCGACCGCCTCGACGCGGCGTACGCCCGCGGCGATCGCCCGGGTGATGTAGTCGACCTTCACGTCGGTGGGCAGCAGCGTCTTCTCGTTCTGCAGCCCGTCGCGGGGCCCGACCTCGACGATCTCCGACACGGGTGCTCCTTCAGTTGGTTCCTCTGGCGAAACGGTGTTTCCAAAGCATAGGATGCGGCGGTGACAGGGGCACTATCCGACATCAGGGTCATCGAGACCGGCACGCTGCTGGCAGGTCCGTTCTGCGGGCAGCTGCTGGGCGACTTCGGCGCAGAAGTGATCAAACTGGAGGACCCGGGCAAGGGCGATCCGATGCGCCAGTGGGGGCGCGAGAAACCGCACGGGCAGTCGCTGTGGTGGCCGGTGGTCGCCCGCAACAAGAAGTCGGTGACCTGCAACCTGCGTACGCAGGCGGGCCAGGACCTGCTGCGACGCCTGGTCGAGCGGTCCGACGTGCTGCTGGAGAACTTCCGCCCCGGCACTCTCGAACGCTGGGGCCTGGGCTACGAGCAGCTGTCGGAGATCAACCCGAGGCTGATCCTGGTGCGCGTCACCGGCTACGGGCAGACCGGCCCGTACTCGCCCCGGGCCGGGTTCGGCTCGATCGGCGAGGCCATGGGCGGCATCCGGTACGTCACCGGCGAGGCCGACCGGCCGCCGTCGCGCTCGGGCATCTCGCTGGGCGACTCGCTGGCCGCCACCTACGCCGCGTACGGCACGCTCGCCGCGCTGCACGCCCGCACCCGCACCGGGCGGGGCCAGGTCGTCGACTCAGCGATCTACGAGGCGGTGCTGGCGATGATGGAGTCGCTGGTCACCGAGTGGGCCGTGGCCGGATACCAGCGCGAGCGCACCGGTGCGATCCTGCCCAACGTCGCCCCCAGCAATGCCTACCCGACCGCCGACGGCAGCGAGGTGCTGATCGCCGCCAACCAGGACACCGTCTTCGGGCGGCTGTGCGAGGTCATGGGGACGCCGGAGCTGTCGGCCGATCCGCGCTACGCCACGCACGGCTCGCGCGGCGCCCACCAGGCCGAGCTCGACGATCTGATCAGCGCGTGGACGCGCACCCAGCAGTCGGACAAGCTGCTGGCGGCGCTGCACGAGGCGGGCGTGCCCGCGGGCGGCGTGTACACCGCCAAGGACATGCTCGCCGACCCGCACTTCGCCGCGCGCGAGGCGATCGTGAAGGTGCCGCACCCGGACTTCGGCGAGCTGCCCATGCAGAACGTCGCGCCCCGGCTGTCGGCCGACCCGGGCTCGGTCCGCTGGGCCGGACCGACCCTGGGCAGCCACAACGACGAGGTCTACGGGCAGCTGCTCGGGCTGTCCGAGGCCGAGCGAAGTGACCTGCGCGAGCAGGGGGTCATCTGATGGAGCTGGACGCCGACTACGCCGCCGCCGGGTTCGCCCGGCGGCTGGGCTGGGGGCGGCGGCCCGCGCTGCTGCTGGTCGACCCGGTGGTCGCGTACACGGTCGAGGGTTCGCCCCTGCACTTGAGCACCGGGACGGCCGCGGTGGGCGTGATGTCCGAGCTGCTCGCGGCCGCGCGCGCGGCGGGCGTCCCGGTGGTGCTGACCGGCGTCCGGTACGCCGACAGCAGCTGCGCCGAGGCGCCGCTGTTCGCCGCGAAGGTGCCGGTGCTGTCGGTGTTCGCGGCGGGCGGCCCGCTGGGGGAGTTCCCCGCCGAGCTCGCGCCCGCGCCCGGCGAGCACGTGGTGCTCAAGCACTACGCCAGCGCCTTCGCCGGGACCGCGCTGGCGGCGTGGCTGACCGCCAACGGAGTGGACACCGTCGTGGTCGGCGGCTTCTCGACCAGCGGGTGCGTGCGGGCGACCGCCGTGGACGCGCTGCAGCACGGGTTCCGGCCGATGGTGGTGCGCCAGGCGTGCGCCGATCGCGACCCGGGCCCGCACGAGTCGAACCTGTTCGACCTGGACGCCAAGTATGCCGACGTGGTGGACCTGGCCGACGCGCTGAAACGGCTGGCGGCTGCCGCCTGACGTTGGCACATAGATGGCATTGTTTCTCTGGTGGAAACAGTGTTCCACTGTGGGAACCGGTGTCCCAACAGAGGAGCATCCATGTTCGGGCGAGCGATCCTCGTCCACACGCTGCTCACCGGCGCTGCCGTGGGCACGGCGTCCCCGGCGGCGGCAGCCGACACGTCCGTGCCCGGCTCGTACGCGGTCGGCTACGTCGACGCGTCGGTGAGCGCGTCCGGCCGTTCCTTCAGTGCCCGCATCTACTACCCGGCCACGACCGCCGGGCAGAACGCCGCCGTCGCGACGGGCCGCTTTCCGGCCATCGCGTTCGGACACGGCTTCCTGCGGTCGGTCAGCAAGTACTACGGCACCATGCCGCACCTGGCCTCCTGGGGCTTCGTGGTCGTACGACGCCGTGTGGGGCACCGCCGCCCACGGCGACCCGCAGGTGCAGTTCGAAGCCGTGGCCTGACCGGCCGAGCGTCGCGGGCCGCCGCTCCATCGGGCGGCGGCCCGCTCCGGCCGAATGGGGCTGCGAGAGTTCGGCCGTTCGGGTACGGTCGGCCAACGTGAGCCAAGCGCGTATCCGCCCCGACTACACCGCCGACGAACGCACCCAGTTGCTCGGCTGGCTGCAGATGCAGCGCGACATCATCGCCTGGAAGTGCGAGGGCCTGTCCGATGTCGACGCCTACCGGCCGGTGCTGCCCGCGTCGCCACTGATGACCATGGCGGGCCTGCTGGCCCACCTGCGCTGGACCGAGCACTGCTGGTTCGAGGTGATCCTGCTGGGGCGCGGGGCCGAGCTCAACCCGCAGTTCGACCAGGACGGCGAGGACCTCGACATGAAGGTCGAGGGCGTCCCGCTGTCGCAGCTGGTCGCCGACTACCGGGCCCAGTGCGCCGCCTCCGACGAGATCATCGCCGCGCACTCGCTCGACGACACCGGACGCCACTCCGACTACAAGGCCTCCGCCGCGTCGGTGCGCTGGATCCTGCTGCACATGATCGAGGAGACCGCCCGGCACGCGGGGCACGCCGACGCCATCCGGGAACTCGCGGACGGACAGATCGGCTACTACTGAAGGGTTCGGACAGTACGCGCGGTAGTGCCGCGGAGCTGTGACCGAGCCGTGTCCATACGGCGCCATCTGGCTCTTGTAAAGAATCTCCGCCTGTGCCAGGCTTCCTGACCATATTCCTTCATCAACCTGTCGGGGATGGAGCCGGGAGCATGGATCGACGCACCGTACTGCGCGCCGCGGTCATCGCGGGTGGCGCGGCGGGGCTCCCACTGGGGGAGGACGCCATGGCAGCGGGCAAGCCGCAGCCGAACACCCGCGACATCAGACTGCACCGCTGGTCCGGCGCGGCCGGATTCGCCGCGGGCACCGGCGCGGGCACCGCCGTCACCGGCGACACCCTCGTCGTCGGTACCCCGGTCGGGCAGCTGACCTACCAGGACCCGCACACCGGCGCCGGCGCCGAGTTCGATTACGCCACCTGGACCTCGCCCTGGACCGCGCCCGGGTTCGCGGCCACCGAGGCGATCCCGTCCTGGAACGCGGCCGCACCGGCCGGGACCTGGGTCCAGATCGAACTGCGCGGCACCACCGAGGTGGGCACCACCACCAAGTGGTACCTGCTCGGCCGCTGGGCCGACGCCGACTCCGGCATCCGGCGCACCTCCGTGCCCGGCCAGGCCGACGCCGACGGCAACGTCTCGGTCGACACCTTCATCGCGGCCGCGGGCCGCGGCTGGACCTCCTGGCAGCTGCGGATCACGCTGCTGCGCCCGGCGGGCGGCACCCTCACCCCGGCCCTGCGTTCGGCCGGGGCGATGGCCTCGCGGCTGCCCGCACCCGGCAAGCTCACCGCCAGCACCCCCGCGCAGGCCCAGGGCACCGTGCTGGCCGTGCCGCAGTACTCCCAGAACGTGCACGACGGGCACTACCCGGAGTTCAACGGCGGCGGCGAGGCGTGGTGCAGCCCCACCTCCACCTCGATGGTCCTGGCCTGGTGGAACGCGCTGCCGGGCCCGGCCGACTACGCCTGGGTCGACGACGCCGATCCGGCGCCCTGGGTCGACCACGCCGCGCGGCAGACCTTCGACTACGCCTACGACGGCACCGGCAACTGGCCGTTCAACCCCGCCTACGCCGCCACGCGCGGCCTGGACGGTTTCATCACCCGGCTGCGCAGCCTCAACGAGGCCGAGGCGTTCATCGCCGCCGGCATTCCGCTGGTGCTGTCGGTGTCGTTCAAGAAGAGCGAGGTCCCGGGCCTGGACTACGGCACCAACGGGCATCTGCTGGTGCTGGTCGGCTTCAGCGCGACGGGCGACCCGGTGCTCAACGACCCGCACGCCACCACCGACGCCGGGGTCCGCAAGACCGCGGGCCGGGCCGCGTTCGAGTCGGCCTGGCTCGACAGCAGCCGGGGCGTGGTCTACGTGATGCGCCCGGCGACCGCTCCGCTGCCCGCCGCACCGGCGCAGGCGAACTGGTGAGCGTGCCGTACCTGCGGGTCGAGAACCTGACCGTGCGTCTGCGCAGCTCCGACGGAGTGGTGCGCGCGGTCAACGACCTGTCGTTCTCCGTGGCGCGGGGCCGCACCCTCGGCATCGTCGGCGAGTCCGGCTCCGGCAAGACCGTGACCGGGCTGGCCGTGATGGGCCTGCACGACGCCCGTCGCAGTGAGGTCGGCGGCCGGATCCTGGTCGACGGCGTGGACCTGCAGGCACTGCCCGAGTCGCAGCGGCGCAGGCTGCGCGGCGGTGACCTGGCGATGATCTTCCAGGACCCGCTGTCGGCGCTGCACCCGTACTACACCGTGGGGCGCCAGATCACCGAGGCGCACCGGGTGCACCAGCCGGGGGTCGGCCGAGCCGCCGCGCGCAGGCACGCGATCGACCTGCTCGGCCGGGTCGGCATCCCGCAGCCGCAGCGGCGCGTCGACCAGTACCCGCACGAGTTCTCCGGCGGCATGCGCCAGCGCGCGATGATCGCGATGGCGCTGGTCAACAACCCGAAGGTGCTGATCGCCGACGAGCCGACCACCGCGCTGGACGTGACCGTGCAGGCGCAGATCCTCGACCTGCTGGCCGACCTGCAACGCGAGTACCAGTCCGCGATCATCATGATCACCCATGACCTGGGCGTGGTGCGGCAGGTCGCCCACGACGTGCTGGTCATGTACGGCGGCCGCGCCGTCGAGCAGGGCAGTGCCGCGCAGGTGCTCGGCGACCCGCAGCACCCGTACACGTGGGGCCTGCTGGCCAGCGTGCCCAGCCTGCACGGCCGGGTCACCGACGACCTGGTGCCGATCCCGGGCAACCCGCCCAGCCTGGTCCACCTGCCCGCCGGGTGCGCCTTCCACCCGCGCTGCCGGTTCGCCGACCGCACCGGCGGCGCCAGCCGGGAGCGCGTGCCCGAACTGCTGCCGTCCGGCGAGGCCGGGCACCTGGCCGCCTGCCACCTGCCCGCCGCCGACCGGCGCGCGGCCCGCACCGAGACGGGGGTGTCGGCATGACCGCGCCGTTGTTGCGGGTCGAGGGGCTGACCAAGGAGTTCGCCGCACGCGGCGGACCGCCGGTGCAGGCCGTGTCCGGGGTGGACCTGGAAGTCGCGCCCGGTGAGGCGCTGGGCCTGGTGGGGGAGTCCGGCTGCGGGAAGACCACCACCGGCCGGATGCTGGTGCGGCTGCTGGAACCGACCGCCGGGAAGATCACCTTCGACGGCCGGGACATCACGCACCTGCGCGGACGGGCGCTGCGTCCGCTGCGCAGGGACGTGCAGATCGTGTTCCAGGACCCGTACGGCTCGCTCAACCCGCGCCACACCGTGGGCCAGATCGTGGCGATGCCGCTGGAGGTCAACGGGATCAAGGTGTCCGGCGGCACCCGCCGCCGCGTGCAGGAGCTGCTGGAACTGGTCGGGCTCAACCCCGAGCACTACAACCGCTACCCGCACGAGTTCTCCGGCGGCCAGCGCCAGCGCATCGGCATCGCCCGCGCGCTCGCGCTCAACCCGCGCCTGATCGTGGCCGACGAGCCGGTCAGCGCCCTGGACGTGTCGGTGCAGGCGCAGGTGGTCAACCTGCTGCGCGGTCTGCAGCGTGACCTGGGGCTGACGTTCGTGCTGATCGCGCACGACCTGGCCGTGGTGCGGCACTTCTGCCAGCGGGTCGCGGTGATGTACCTGGGCAAGGTCGTCGAGTCCGGCGACCGGGAGGACATCTACGCCGCGCCGCGGCACCCGTACACCCGGGCGCTGCTGTCGGCCGTGCCGGAGCTCGGCGAGAGCGGCCAGGGGCGCATCCGGCTGACCGGCGAGGTGCCCGCGCCCACCGACCCGCCGTCGGGCTGCCGGTTCCGGACCCGGTGCTGGAAGGCGCAGGACCTGTGCGCCACCGCCGAACCCGAGCTGATCCCGCGCGAGGGCAGCCGCCAGGCGGTCGCCTGTCACTTCCCGGAGCCCGAGTCCGCACTCGCAGAAGGCGAGGCCGCCCATGGCGATGCCGACTGAGGTCGACCTGAACCTCGCCCCACCCCCGACCGACCCCGTCGCGGCGGCCGCGCCGGAGGTCGCCGGGCGGTCGCCCGGTCAGCTGGCCTGGGCGCGGCTGAAGCAGGACAAGGTCGCCGTGGCCGGGGCGGTCGCGATCGTGCTGATGCTGCTCATCGCCCTGGCGGCGCCGCTGATCGAGTGGGCGTACGGGATCAGCCCGAACGCGCAGTTCCAGGACCGGCTGGACCGGTTCGGCATGCCGCTGGGCTACGCGGGCGGGGTCGACGGCGACCACTGGTTCGGCCTGGAGCCGGGCCTGGGCCGCGACATCTTCATCCGCATGGTCTACGGCATACGGACGTCACTGCTGATCGCGACCGCGGCCGCCACGTTGACCAGCGTCATCGGTGTGCTCGTCGGCCTGGCCGCGGGCTATCTGGGGCGCTGGGCCGACGCGGTGCTGGGCTGGGTGATGGACTTCGCGCTGGCGATGCCGTTCATGGTGTTCGCGCTGGCCGTGGTGCCGACGGTGGCGCTGCGCTTCTATGGGCCGCGCGACGACATCCCGCCGCTGTTCCGAGGCGTCGTGCTGGTCGGGATCTTCGCCGTGTTCGGCTGGACGGGCACCGCCCGGCTGGTGCGCGGCCAGGTGATGTCGCTGCGCGAGCGGGAGTTCGTCGAGGCGGCCCGCGCCGCCGGGGCGGGACTGGGGCACATGCTGTTCAAGCAGCTGCTGCCGAACCTGTGGGCGCCGATCCTGATCTCGTTCTCGCTGGCCCTGCCCAACTACGTCACCGCCGAGGCGGCACTGTCGTTCCTGGACGTCGGCATGGTCGAGCCCATCCCCGACTTCGGCCGCATGATCGACCGCAGCATCGACTACCTGCAGACCGACCCGGCGTACGTCTTCTTCCCGGGCATCACCATCTTCGTGATGGTGCTGGCCTTCAACCTGTTCGGTGATGCGCTGCGCGACGCGCTCGACCCCCGATCGTCGAGGTAGGCATGTTCCGTTTCGTGGTCAAGCGACTGCTGTCGGCGGTGCTGGTCCTGTTCGCGGTCAGCATGCTGAGCTTCCTGATGTTCTTCGCGCTGCCCGGCGACCCGGTCAGCGGCATGTGCCCGAAGAACTGCAACGCCGAGCGCCTGGAGCGGGTGCGGGTCGAGCTGGGCCTGCGCGACCCGAAGCTGGTGCAGTACGTCGGCTATGTGAAAGGCATCTTCGTCGGCCGGGACCTGGGCACCGCCCAGGGCGGCCACTGCGACGCGCCCTGCCTGGGCTTCTCCTACATCCGCAGCGAGGCGGTCACCGACACCTTCAAGCGGGTGCTGCCGGTGACGCTGAGCATCGTGATCCCGGCGGCGGTGCTGTGGCTGGTGCTCGGCGTCGGGCTCGGCATGATCTCGGCGTTGCGTCGGGGGACCCTGCTGGACCGGCTGTCGGTCGGGTTCGCGCTGACCGGGGCGTCGTTGCAGCTGTACTTCGTCGGCGCGGTGCTGCTGCTGGTGTTCACGTACACGCTGCACTGGATTCCGGTGCCGCACTACACGCCGCTGCTGGAGAATCCGCTGGACTGGGCCTCCGGACTGGTGCTGGCGTGGGTGGCGCTGGCCTTCCTGTTCTCGGCGATCTACGCACGGCTGTCGCGGGCGCAGATGCTGGAGACGCTGTCGGAGGACTTCGTGCGTACCGCCCGCGCCAAGGGCCTGTCGCCGTGGCAGGTCAACGGGCGGCACGCGCTGCGGGCGGCGATCACCCCGCTCGTCACCATCGCGGGCCTGGACGTCGGCTCGGCGCTGGGCGGCACCTTCATCACCGAGACCACCTTCGGCCTGCAGGGGCTGGGCCGCACGACGGTCGACGCCGTGCACGCCGGGGACCTGCCGACCGTGATGGGCACCGTGATCCTGTCGGCGGTGTTCGTGGTGGTCGCCAACATCGTCGTCGACCTGCTGTACGCGGTCATCGATCCGCGAGTACGGCTGCGTTGACGATCCGGGCGGCCCGGTCCGCAATACCGGGCCGCCCGTCACCTCTCATGCACACCGAAGGGGAACTTCAGATGAGGACACGAGCGGCATCCGCCGCGGGCGCAGCGCTGGCGCTGCTCCTGCTCGCGGCGTGCACCGAGAATAAGGGCGAGGGCCCGGCGGTCGACGTCAACCGGCAGAGCACCGGCGTCATCGCCACCGACCCGGCCCAGTCCAAGGGCCCGGCGGCCGAGGTCGCCGGCGCCGTCAAGGGCGGCACCTTCCACATCCTGCGCCAGTCGGCGATCTCGCACCTGGACCCGCAGCGCATCTACTCGTTCGTCGGTCTGATGACCTCGCCGCTGTACGCGCGGTTCCTGACCACCTGGAAGGACGACGGCAAGGGGCACCTGACGCTGGTCGGCGACCTGGCCGAGACGCCCGGCACCGACGTCAACAAGGACTGCAAGGTCTGGGAATTCAAGATCAAGGACGGGGTGAAGTACGAGGACGGCAGCGCGATCTCCGCCAAGGACATCGCCTACGGCATCTCCCGCGCCTTCAGCCCCGACTACAGCGGCGGCCCGACCTACGTCCAGGAGTGGCTGGCCGACTCGCCCCAGTTCGACAAGGCCTGGGACTTCAAGGCCAACAAGGGCTCGTTCCCGCCGGGTCTGACCGCTCCCGACGACAAGACGCTGCGGTTCACCTTCGCCAAGAGCCACTGCGACCTGCCCTTCGCGGTGTCGCTGCCGTACACGGCGCCGGTGCCGCAGGCCAAGGACACCGGTCTGGGGCTGGACACGCAGCCGTTCTCGTCCGGGCCGTACAAGGTCACCAAGAACACCGTCGGCACCGAGATCGTGCTGGAGCGCAACACGAACTGGGACCCGGCCACCGACCCGGTGCGCCACCAGTACCCGGACAAGTTCGTGTGGTCGTTCGGCGCCGACCCCGACGCCCAGGCCAACCGGATCATCGCCGACAGTGGCGACGACCAGTCCGCGCTGGGCTGGGGTGGCGTGCCGGCCTCGCTGGTCGGCAAGACCATCTCCGACGCGTCGCTGAAGTCGCGCTCGATCCTGTCGCCGACCCCGTCGGCCAACCGCCTCACCATCAACACGCTGCGGGTCACCGACATCAACGTTCGCCGCGCGCTGAACTACGCCATCGACCGTGACGGCCTGATCAAGTCGCTGGGCGGTGACACCGTGGCCGCGCCGATGACCACGCTGATGCCGTCCTCGACGCTCGGTTTCGTCAACTACGACGCCTACCCGGCGGGCCCGACCGGCAACGTCGAGAAGGCCAAGGAGCTGCTGGCGGGTAAGACGCCGGAGCTGGTGCTGGGCGTGCTCGACACCGACGCCGAGACCGGGGCGCAGCTCGAGGCCAACCTGGAGAAGGCGGGCTTCAAGATCACGGTCAAGCTGATCCCGGCCGACGCCAAGCTCGACGAGACCAGCAAGAAGAACAACCCGTGGGACCTCTACATCGACTCCTGGGCCGCCGACTGGCCCAGCGGTGCCTCGATCCTGCCCGTGCTCTTCGACGGCCGCACCGTCAAGGACGAGGGCAACAACAACCGGTCGTTCCTCAACGACGACAAGATCAACGCCGAGTTCGACCGGGTGCTGGCGATGGACCCGTCCGCGCAGGCGCCCGAGTGGGCCAAGCTCGACAAGAAGCTGATGGAGGACGACGCCCCGGCGGTGCCGCTGTACGTCGACGTGGCGTACTACCTGCACGGCTCCAAGGCCGGCGGCATCTTCGTCTCCAGCATCTTCGGGTACCCGGCCTTCGTGGACGCGTACGTGAAGTCCTGATCGCGAAATGATGCGGGGGTGGTCGGCGGCGTCCCGTCGACCACCCCCGCACCGCACCCCGCCCCGTGGGGTGGGCCCGGCCGCATGGCTCTGGCATGCGGCCGGACGGTTTCAGGAAGGCTGTTCAGAACCTCACGCGGACGCGCTGAGCGCGTCGCGCAGGCTACCGTCGGCCGCGGCGAGACGACGCCTGGCGGTCGCGGCGTCGACGCCGAGTTGCAGCACCAGCACTGCCACCGGCACCGAGCCCTGGGCGGCCCGCAGCGCCGTGTCGACCTCCAACTCGCCCCGGCCGGTGATCAGCTCCACCAGGCGGTGCGCCCGCGCGTAGAGCTTCTGGTTGGTCGCGTTCATGTGGACCATCAGGTTGCCGTACGTCCGGTGCAGCCGGATCATCACCAGCGTCGACAGCGTGTTGCAGACCAGCTTCTGCGCGGTGCCCGCCTTCAGCCGGGTCGACCCGGCCAGCAGCTCCGGCCCCACCACGACCTCGATGCCGATCTCGGCGTCGGCCGCCAGCGGCGTGCCGGAGTTGCACGCCACGCCCACGGTCAGCGCCCCGAGTGCCCGCGCGTGCCGCACCCCGCCCACCGTGTACGGCGTGGTCCCGCTCGCCGACAGGCCGACCACACTGTCGAGTTCGGTGAGGTCGATGCCGGTCAGGTCCGCCACGGCCATCTCGACCGAGTCCTCGGCCGCCTCCACCGCCGAGATCAGCGCGCCCGGTCCGCCCGCGATGAGGGCCCGGACCAGGCCGGGCCCCACTCCGAAGGTCGGCGGGATCTCGCTCGCGTCCAGCGTGCCGATCCGGCCGGCGCTGCCCGCGCCCAGGTAGATGAGCCGCCCCCCGCGACGCATCCGGTCGGAGATGGCGTCCACGGCCGCGGCGATCTCGGTCGCGACCTCGGCCATGGCGTCCGGCACCGTCCGGTCCTGGGCCGTCATGAGCCGGACGAGGTCGGGCGTGGACAGCAGGTCCAGGTCTTCCGTCCCGGCGAGGCGCCGTTCGGTGACCGGCATCGTCATCGCTTGACCGTCGGTCATCAGTCCCCCAAGTTCATGCACTGGTAGGCGCCGCTGCCGCGCGGCGCCCGGGTTCCGACTGGCATCGTCCCCCGAGGGGGTGGAGAAAAGCAATACAGATGTTTGTATGCGTGAAGAATTCTTTCATTGCCAGGACATGTCAGACCAATGACATGTCGGTTCGCAATGTGAGCGCTCAGCTCCTCGGCCGTGGCCGGTGCTCGGCCATGTAGTCGCTGACGGCCTCCCGGGTCAGCTTCAGTGCCTGCTCGGAGGTGGCGAAGGTGCGCTGGGTGATGCCGACGAACA
Source organism: Catellatospora tritici (assembly GCF_019083965.1). Lineage (GTDB taxonomy): Bacteria > Actinomycetota > Actinomycetes > Mycobacteriales > Micromonosporaceae > Catellatospora > Catellatospora tritici. Next base: position 152,047 of record NZ_JAHRCY010000019.1, on the reverse strand, counting down.
GGCAGTCGACCAGCAGCAGCTGGCTGATCCGAGAGGCCATCGCGCCCGGCCGGAACGAGGTCTCCCGGCCCGCCGACACCAGCGTGTGGTCGGCGGTGCGGGCCAGGTTGGACCACGGGTTGTTGGTGATCGCCACGGTCGTGGCCCCGGCCAGCCCGGCCTGGCGCAGCGGCTCGATGATGTCGGGCGTCTCGCCGGAGGTGGAGATGCCGATCGCCAGGTCGCCCTTGCGCAGCAGCGGGGCACTGGTCAACGCCTGGTGCACGTCGGTGAAGGCATGCCCGGACATGCCGATGCGCAGCAGCTTCTGCGCCATGTCGGCGGCGACCAGGCCGGACGCGCTCACCCCGTAGATGTCGATGCGGCGGGCGCCGATCGCCGCGGTGACGACCGTGTCCAGCAGGTCCGGATTGAGCTGGGCGGCCGTGTCCGACAGCGCCTCGATCTCGGAGCGGGTCACCTTGGCGATCACGTCGGACAGCGGGTCGGTCAGGCCGAGGTCGCCGGGGACCAGGCGGTCCGGTTCGGCCCGTGCCGCGGCGGCGGCCAGAGCCAGGCGCAGTGGGGCGTACCCGGAGAAGCCGAGCATGCGGGCGGTGCGCACGATCGTCGCCTCGCTGACGCCGGAGTTGGCGCTCAGCTCCGTGATGGTGCTGCGCGCCACCGTGGCGGGGTCGTCCAGGATCAGCCTCGCGATGACCTGCGCCGACGGCGTCAGCGAGGGCAGCACCGCGCGCACGCTGGCGACAAGGTGGTCGGGCTGGGTCTCGGTCATGCGGTCATCTCCTCGGCGAACTTCGGCCAGCGACCCATCTTCGCTGACGGGAGCCCTGGCCACAATCAGCGGCCGAATAATTCCTTCATGGAGATTGACGGATAGGGAGATTCCTGCCATCGTGGCGCTGTCCGCCTGGCGGATCCTACGCTGGTCGGCTTGATTCTATTTCGTCTATAGACGCTGTTAGGAGTTGATGGAATGAAGGCACGACTCCTCGCCGCCGCTGCGGCTGCCGCCCTGCTCCTGGGCGTTGCGGCCTGTGGCGACGACGCCGGATCGGACGACCCCAACGCCGGCGGTGAACTGACCGTCTGGCTTCAGGTCGAGGCACAGAACCTGTGGCCCAAGACCGTCGAGGCCACCAACGCGAAGCTCAAGGAGAAGTACCCCAACGTCAAGGTGACCGTGGCGTACCAGACCTGGCCGGAGCACCTGGCCAAATTCGACGCCGCGGCGCAGGCGGGCTCCGCTCCGGACGTGATCGAGCTCGGCTCCACCGAAATGGGCCTCTACATGGCCGCAGGGGCGTTCAGCGACCTCACCGCCCACCGCGGGGAGTTCGACAACAACACCACCTGGGTCAAGGCGCTGGAGGACTCGGCGACCTACCAGGGCAAGCTCTACGGCATCCCGTACTACGGCGGCGACCGCGCGGTGATCTACCGCAAGGACCTGCTGGCCGAGGTGGGCGTCACCGAGCCGCCGACCACCTGGGCCGGGCTCATGGACCTGGTCAACAAGCTCAACGCCAAGCACGCCAAGGACCCGACGTTCAGCTCGTTCTTCCTGCCGGGCCAGCACCAGTACGCGGCGATGCCGTTCGTCTACGACGCCGGCGGCCAGGCCGCCAAGCTCGGCGCCGACGGCAAGTGGGACGCCACCTTCAGCAGCCCCGAGGGCATCGCGGGCCTGAAGAACTGGAAGTCGCTGATGGACGCCGGCTACAAGGGCGACCGCACCATCAACGACCTCACCGCGTTCAGCACCATGGTCGCGGGCAAGGCCGCCATGTTCTACGACTCGGCCGGCCAGATGAAGAAGGTCTTCGGCGCCGACGGCGACGCCAAGCTCAAGGAGCAGATCGGCACCTTCCGGCTGCCCAGCCCCACCAAGGCCGACGGTTTCGTGCCGGCCTTCATGGGCGGCTCCGACGTCGCCGTGACCGCCAAGAGCAAGCACCAGGAGTGGGCGCGGGCCTGGATCGCCGCGTACCTCGGCAGCGGCTCGCAGCAGGCGTTCGTCGACGCCGGCTTCCTGGCCAACACCAAGGGCATCGTCCCCAGCGACCCGCAGATGAAGGGTTACGTCGACAGCCTCGCCGATACCTGGACGCTGCCACCGGCCAAGAACTGGGCCCAGGTGGAAAAGAACAAGATCGTGCTTAACATGCTCGTGGACATCGCCACGGGCAAGCAGACCGTCGAAGCCGCCACCGACGCGGGCGACAAGGCCATCGAGGCGTTGCTGAACGCCGGCTGATCCACCCGGTGCGGCGGGCGCGGACTTTCCGTGCCCGCCGCATCCCGTACGAAAGGAAGCCGTGGCCGTCACCGTCGCCACCCACGCCGCAGGTCCGGTGCCCGCGCCGCGCCGACCGCGCCGCCCCCGGCTGCCGTTCCTGCTCATCGCGCCCGCCGCGGCCATCCTGCTGCTGGTGCAGGCATACCCGCTGGCCCGCGTGGCCGCCCTGTCGTTCCAGGGCTGGGGCCTGGCCCAGATCTTCTCCGACGAGGCCGCCCCCTTCGTAGGCCTGGACAACTTCGAACGCATCCTGACCGACCCGGTCTTCTGGGCCGCGCTGCGCCGCACGCTGGTGCTCACCGCCGCGATGGTGACCCTCACCATGCTGTTCGGCGTCGGTATCGCGCTGCTGATGGAGCGCCTGCCCGCCTGGCTGCGCCGCGTGGTCATGTCGGTGCTGGTGCTGGCCTGGGCGGTGCCCACGTTCGTCTCGACCCAGGTGTTCGCCTGGATGACCCAGCAGAACTTCGGCATCTTCAACCACCTGTTCGGCCTCGGGCAGCACAACTGGTACGTCAACCCGGTCGAGGGCCTGTCGGTGGCCACCGCGGTGGTCGTCTGGGGCGCCGTCCCGTTCATCGCCGTCACCACGTACGCCGGGCTCACCCAGGTGCCGGGGGAGTTGGTCGAGTCGGCCCGGATGGACGGGGCGTCGGGGTGGCAGGTGCTGCGCCGGGTCACGCTGCCGCTGCTGAAGCCGGTGCTCGGCATCCAGATCGTGCTGTCGGTGATCTGGGACTTCCAGGTCTTCAACCAGATCTGGCTGCTGCGCAACGCCTCGCCGGAACCGGAGTACCAGACGCTGGGCATCTACGCCTACATGCAGGCCTACCAGGGCCACGACTACGGCTACGCGGGCGCGGTCGCGCTGGTGACGGTGCTGCTGCTGGCCGTCGTGCTGGTCGTGTACGTCCGCCAGCTCATCCGGATGGGAGATCTCGCGTGAGGCGGGTGCTGCGGGGCGTCTACGCCCTCCTCGGGCTCGTGGTGGCCGTCGTGTGGCTGTTCCCGGTGTACTGGATGGCCACCACCGCGATCAAACCCGGCCGCGACATGTACGCCGCCGAGCCGCAGCTCATTCCCCTGCACCCCACCATGCAGCACATCAACCGGGTGCTTGACGACCCGGCGTTCTGGCAGGCGCTGCGCAACAGCGCCACGGTCACCGCGATCACGGTCGTGTTCGCGATGGCGGTGGCGTTCCTGTCGGCGGTGGCGGTGGCGCGGTTCAACTTCCGCGGCCGCAAGGCGTTCCTCGCCTCGGTGCTGGTCGTGCAGCTGGTGCCGCACGTGGCGCTGATCATCCCGCTGTTCCTGACCCTGAGCGGGCTCGGCTTCGCCGACAGCCTGACCGGCTTGGTCGTGGCGTACCTGGCGTTCGCGCTGCCGTTCGCGGTGTGGACCATGCGCGGCTTCGTCTCCGGCGTGCCCCGCGAGCTGGAGGAGGCCGCGATGATCGACGGCTGCACGCCGCTGGAGGCGTTCCGGCGGGTGACGCTGCCGCTGGTGCTGCCCGGCCTCATCGCCACGTCGATCTTCACGATGATCCTGTCTTGGAACGAGTACCTGGTCGCGTACTTCCTGACGAGCAGTCCGGACCGGTACACGCTGCCGCTGTGGCTGACGCACTTCATCACCTCGGAGGGCGCCGAGTTCGGGCCGCTGATGGCCGGGTCGACGCTGATCGCGCTGCCGGTGGCGATCTGCTTCGCCCTCGCCCAGCGCAACCTGGCCCACGGCCTCACCGCGGGCGCCGTCAAGGGCTGACCCGGCGCGCCACCCGCGATCGTGGTCGCGGGTGGCGCGCTGTGGGGCTGCCGGCCTGATCGCCGTGTGCGGTCAGATTGGACGGTTCGGACCTACGTCGTGACCGCAGACGGCGATCAAGCTGAGTTCGAGTCGCGGTGATCGCCGTCTGGGGTCGCTGTGCGGGCGGCCGCTGCGAGTTTCGCCCAGGTGCTCGAGTGCATCGCGGTCCAGCTGTCGATGATCCGGACCCGGGCGGGTGCGGTGGGGTCGCCGGGGTGCGCGGCGAGGTGATCGTGATGGCGGCGGCGGTACTCGCCGAGTGCGAGCCATGCCACGATCTGGCGTAGGCCGGTCGGGCAGCCGTCGTGAAGCAGCGGTTCGGCCAGTTGCTCGGTCGCGACGATGGCAGCCGCGTTGGCGTCGATGAAGGCGGCCAGGTGCGTCATCGCGCCGACGTCGTCGGAGTTCTCCCAGGCGGAGAGGTAGTCGCAGACGTCCGGTTCGAGCCGGGTGAGGGCGGCCAGTAGCCGGCCGGGGTCGCCGGGCAGCACGCCGTACAGGACTGCCGCCCAGTGGGCTCGGGCGAACGAGCGTACGGCGGCGAGCTCCGCCGGTGGCCAGCTCCGGGCGCCGTGCCGGTCGAGGCTGCCATAGAGGGCCGTGGCGGCGGCCGGGTCGGCGGACGTGGTCACCGGTCTGAACAGCGCGGGCAGCAGCCGCTTGAGCGCTGCGGGCGTCGGTGCCGTGGCGGCGGCGCAGAGCGGTTCGACGGTCGGGGCTTCGGCCGGATCGGTGCCACGGTAGGGCGCGAACACCTGTTGGACGCGGGCGGTCGCCTCGCGCAGCGCGGTGGAGGCGCCGGTGGGTGAGGGCAGGATGCCGACGTCTTGCCGCGGGTCCCAGTGCGTGGCGTAGCGCAGTAGCGATTCGGCCAGTTCCGGGTGGCTGTCCGCCCACACGTCGTCGAACAGGAACCACTGCTCGAAGCCGAAGAACTCGTCGGCGTGCAGCGCCATCTGCGCGAGATGCTCGTCAACCTCAATCAGCGTCTGCTCCGGGTCGCGCCGGTGTGGCGCCCGGTCGGGCCGGTCGGGTACGGGCTGACCGGCGGTGGTGCCGTCGAGCAGGGCGTCGGCGCCCGCTCGCCACCAGCGGTTGGCGCGTTCCAGCGCCGGTCGGAGGGTCTGCTCGCCGTCGACGGTCAGCGTGCGCAGCAGCCGCAGCTGGTCTGGCCAGTCGCGGCAGTCCTGCGGCGGGGTCTGGCGCAGGCACCGGGCCAGGTCGGGCAGGCGTACGCCGGGGAAGATCAGCGGTTGGGGGCACCGCATGCTGTCGCCCGATACGTCGTCGTTGTCGGCCAGCACGACCGCGTAGGTGCGGCCGGTTCCGTCGGCGCCTGGCAGCGCGACGATGCGGGCCAGGGCGCCCGCCTCGAAGACGGGGTCCGGGTTCTCGAGGGTGTGCGCGGGCAGCGGCCAGGCCTCGTGCAGCGGGTACGCCCACCGGCGCGGGTCGGCGGCCACGGCCGCGTCGTCGACGAAGAAGTAGGCGAGCTGTGCCTCGTCGTCGTTGGTCTTGGCGCGCAGGGCGTGGCCGTCGAAGCGCAGCGCCGCCGGCATGTCCTCCTCCAGCCACAGGTGCTCGTAGAGCTGGGCGAACAGTTCCTCCCAGGTGCGGGGTTCGGGCAGGTCGTGCTCGGCGGCGGCCTCGAAGATCGAGGTCAGGCCGTAGACGTCGTCGTCCAGTTCCTCCTCGGTCCACCTCTCGGGGTCCTCGGTGTGCCAGCCGCGGCGGAACCAGTCCAGCACGGTGTCGTCGGGCAGCCGCCGGACGTGCTTGCTGAGCGGGCCGTGGTAGTGCGACCGGTAGACCAGGTACATGGCCGCAGATCGTAGGCCCGGCCGCCGACAGAATGCCGGGAACCAGCGGTATCGATGGGGCGACTACCCGTGACAGGACGCCGACCAGCCGGTGACGATGTCACTGCGGGACGGGGGTGTGATGAGCGCGTGGCAGTACATCCTCCTGGCCGGGCTGGGCGCTTTCCACGGCCTCAACCCGGGCATGGGGTGGTTGATCGCGGTCGCGGCCGGGTTGCGCGAGAGCAGCCGGACCGCGGCGCTGCGGGTGCTGTTGCCGGTCGCGGGTGGACACGCGCTGTCGGTGTTCGCGGTGGCGACCCTGGTTGGCCTGGCGGTGTCGGTCGGCGGCGCCCAGCTGGTGGCGATCGTCGGCGGTGCGCTGCTGGTCGGGTTCGGGCTGTGGCAGCTGCGGGCCGGGGGCCATCTGCACTGGCGCGCGCTGCGGCCGACCGGGCGGCAGCTGGTGGGCTGGTCGTTCCTGATGTCGTCGGTGCACGGCGCCGGGCTCGCGCTGCTGCCGGTGCTGGTCGCGGTGCCGGTGACCGCGGCCGGGGGACACCACCACGGTGCCGTGGCGGCGGGCGGCCAGGTGTCGGCGCTGACCGGGTTGGCCGCGACGGCGGTGCACACCGCCGCGATGGTGGTCGTGGCGGCCGCGATCGCGCTGGTCGTGCTGCAGGTGCTGGCGGTGCGGGCGCTGCGGGTGTCGTCGTGGCTGGATCTGGACCGGGTGTGGGCGGTGGCGCTGATCAGCTCCGGCGCCATCACGATCGCGCTGGCCCTGCTGGGTCACTGACACCAGAATGCCATGATTTATAACCATTAGAAGGATTCCACGGCTGTCGATGGCGCGTACGGTTGACGGCATGTGTGATCTCAACGAGCAGGAGACCGCCACCGTCGTCGACGCGCTCACCGGCATCCGCGCCCTGGCCGACCGGCTGGGTGAGCACGTCAACTCGATCACCGAGACCAACTACATGCGGCACGAGGAGCTGGCGGTGCTGCTGGCCGAGCTGCGCGACGCCACCGAGTCCGCCCGCGCGTGGGTCGCCGCCAAGCCCCTCGCGCACGCGGGTCACGAGCACGCGGGTCACGAGCACGCGGGTCACGAGCACGCGGGTCACGAGCACCACGACCACCACGAGCACGACCATCACCACTGACGTCGCGCTCAGCCGTTCGTATCTGTCCAAAAAAGATGGTCGCCGCTATCGTCGCGGACATGCCTGAAGCGACAGAGGTCGATGCGAGCGCGGCCGCGGCCGACGAGCGGCCCGACGCCACCGAACCGGCGCGCTCGGTGGCGTCGGGCTGGCGGGAGTCGGCCCGCGCCGGACTCGTGACCTGGGCGGCAGGCCTGCTGCTGTACGCCGTCACCACCTATGTCGCCTGGCTGCCCGTACAGGACCTCCCGGCCAAGGCGGGCAACCCGCCGACCGGACTCGGCGGCGCCCTCGACGCCTGGAACCGGTGGGACGTCGCCTGGTATCTGCCCATCGCCGACACCGGCTACCAGCCCGATCCGCTGCGGGCCGCGTTCTTCCCGCTGTATCCGATGCTGGTGCGCGCCGTGCGGACGGTCACCACGCTGACCACCTTCCACGCCGCGATGCTGGTGTCGGTGCTCGCGTGCCTGGCCGCGCTCATCCTGCTGCACCGGCTCGCCACCGAGCTGCTCGACGCCGAGCACGGTCGCCGGGCCGCGTTCTACCTGCTGGCCTTCCCGACAGGGCTGTACCTGGTCGCGGCGTACAACGAATCGCTGTTCCTGGCGCTGTCGGTGGGTGCGCTCTACTGCATGCGGCGCGGCCGGTGGTGGTACGCGGGACTGCTGTGCGGCCTGGCGGGGGCGACCCGGCTGACCGGCCTGCTGCTGGGCCTGGCCTTCGGGTACGAGTATCTGCGCCGGCGCGACTGGTCGGTGCGGCGCGTGCGGTGGGACGTGCTGGCGGCGCTGCTCGTGCCCGCGGGCGTCGTCCTGTTCGCCCTGCACCTGCACCGGGTGCTCGGCAACGCGACGGCCTTCCTGGACGCGCAGAAGCACTGGTTCCGCGATGGCTACCAGGCACCGTGGACGACCTACCGCGAGGTCGTCCGGCTGATCTCCGAGGGCACGATGTCCCACCCGGACACCGTCCGCAACACGGTGAACCTGGTGACCTCGGTCGGCTCGCTGGTGCTGCTGGCGCTGGCCGTCGTCGGGCCGTGGAAGCTCGGGCGGGGTGGGCACTACCTGATCGCGTTCGCGCTGCCCGCGATGCTGCTGCCGGTGGTGAACCCGGTCCACAACTACTACCCGCTGGCCTCGGTCTGGCGATACTTCCTGGAGTGCGTTCCCGCGTTCCTGGTGCTGGCCCGGATGGGCGGCAGCCGGACCTTCGACCGGATCTACCCGGTCGCCGCGATCGGCCTGCAGGGCGTCATGGTGGTGACCTTCGTCCAGAACAACTTCGTCGGCTGAGGGCCGGTGGGCGCGTCACCTCCCGGGCAGGTGCCGCGACATCTCGCCGACGAGGTCCGCCCACAGCGGTTCCGGCAGGTCGTGACCCATTCCCGGGTATTCGACCAGCCGTGACCCGGGGATCGCCCGCGCCAGGGCCTTCGGCCCGCTCGGCCGCACCAGCGGATCGTCCTCGCCGTAGACGATCAGCGTCGGGGCGGTGATCCGGCTCAGGTCGAGCGTCTTCCGGCTGCCGCGCCCCGCCGCCAGCTGCCGCCGCTCGGCTCTCGGGTCGAACGGCCGCCGGTCGTAGCCACGGCGGGCCACGTCACGCGCCCATGCCTCGTCGAAGGCGCCACGAGGTGAGGCGAGCATCCGCAGCAGGTCGACGATCCGCTACTCCTGGCCCGCCCGGTCGACGCCGTGCCCCAGGCGGCCCATCTTCAGCACCGACCCGAACCTGATGTGCCGCAGGGCCAGCAGACTGGCCGAGGCGGGCATGCTCATCAGCGCGGTCAGGCTGCGGACCCGCATGGCCCGCACCCCCGACCCCACCGACCGGGCCGTCGGGCTCCGGGTGATCATCGACGAGATGCTTCCGTTCGACGACGATCGGCGGCTGACCTCCGCGGCCACCACGGCCCTGCTCGCCTACAGCGCGACCGAACCGCCCGCGGCCGAGATCATGCGCGCCGCGTACGCCGGGGCGTACACGTTCTTCGAGCGAGCCTTCGACCGGGAGGCCGCGATCGGGCTGTACGCCGTGGTCAGCGGCCTGCAGGGGCCGCTGCTCCTTGGCGCGGTCACCCCGGCGCAGGCGCAGGTCATCGTGGACGCGGCGCTGGCCTCCGCGAAGCTCGGCACTTAGGTAGGGTGATCGTTCGCGGCGCGGTACGGGTCTCTCGCACCGAGCGGCGACCCCCTCGCCCCCGGAGAGCCAGATGTCCGCCATTGACGCAGCACCACCCGTCGCCGCACCGCAACGGGCCGCGGCACCCCGCCCGCCACGGCGGGTCCGGGTCTCGCCGTATCTGATCGTCTCCGCCGTGCTCGTCGCCTACGCCGCGCTGATCGCCTGGCGGCAGCCGTGGATCGGCGACTTCGGCCTGCACGCGGCGGTCGTCGAACGGCTCCGGCAGGACCTGCTCAACCCCGGCGACCCGATGATCGACGCGGACCTGGGCAGCCCGTACTACTCCCCGTACACCGTGCTGCTCGGTCTGGTGGCCCGGCTCACCGGCGCGACGGCCGTCACGGTGCTCACCGTCGCCGCGCCGGCCTGCGTGGCGTTCCTGCTCTACGGCATCCGCTGCTTCGTCCGGGCGTTCACCCCGAGCAGGTGGGCGCCGGTGCTGGCGGTCGCCGTCCTGCTGCTGCTCTGGGGGGCGGGCACGCCGTCGTGGAGCGGCTTCCTCAACCTGCGCGGGCTGCCGTACATCATGCCGTACCCGAGCACGGTCGCCCTCGGTCTGACACTCCTCTGGCTCGCCCTGCTGGTGCGCACGCCCGACGATGCCCGGTTCGGCCGCTGGGCCCTGATCGGCCTGCTCTTCGGCACCATCGCGCTGATCCACCAGTTCACCGGCTTCGAAGCCGCCATCGCCGCCGTGGGGCTCATGCTGCACCGGCTGCGGGGCCTGCGGGCGGCCCGCGTCGCCACCGCGATCACCGCCGCCGCGGCCCTGATCCTGGCCTGGCCGTACTACTCGATGCTCGAGGTCGGGGGTGCGGTCGGCGGGTTCGACGACGTGCACCGACCGCTCTACCAGCACCTGTGGTCGGTGTACGCCCTCCCGCTGGCCCTCTGCCTGCCCGCGCTCGCCCTCCGGGTGCGCCGCCGACTGCTGGACCCGCTGGCGTGCGTGTTCGTCCTCGCCGTGACGGTGGTCGCGGTGGGCGGGCTGACCGGCCACTGGTCCACCGGCCGCGCCTGGCCGCTGGTGATGGTGGCGGCCCAGGTCGCCCTCGCGGTCGAGCTGACCGACGCCCTCTCGACCCGCGGTGGTCCCGCCCGGTCCCCGCGCACCATCGCGCTTTACGCGTGGGCCACCGCAGTCGTGGTGGGCTGCGCCCTGGGCGCGCACTACCAGTTCAACGCCGTCGTCATGGTCCCGGACGGCAAGAGTGTCCGGTTCGCCGACCGCACCTCCTGGCTCACCGACCGCCTCAGCCCAGGGGATGTGGTCGTCACCGACTCCGTGGGGCTGGACCGGAACCTGCTCGCCCACGGCGTGCGGTTCGTCACGCCGCCGTGGCCCCACCCGCTGCCCGGCCAGCTCACCGACCTGCTGGAACGCGACGCGGCGCTGGCCGAGCTGACCGCGCCCGGCACCCCGGAGGCCCGCCGCCGGGAGCTGGTCCGGCAGTTCCGGGTGCACTGGATCATCGACACCCACGGCACCTGGTCCTGGGCCGACGCCCTGGCCACGGAGATCGTCGCCGGACCCGGCAAGCAGCGCCTGCTCAGGCTCGCCGACCCGGACCCGCGCTGACCACCCTGAGGCTTCGGCCCCGCCCCGCGCGAGGCGGGACCGAAGGATCACCTCGACGAAACCGGCGCCCGGGTGACGGCCCCGCCCCGCGCGAGGCGGGACCGAAGCCCGGCAGACCTAGTCGAACGGGTCCTGGGCCTTGCCCCGCACGATGAACGTCAGCGGCGTGCCCTGACCCGGCGCGACAGCGGTCACACCGGTCCGGGTCACCGCCAACGCCCGGCCGCCGAGCAGCACCTCGAACGGCGGCCCGCCCCGGCCGAGGGTCACCCGCTGCTCGTCGCGTGCCACGTCGCAGGCGACGATGGTCACGCTGGTCGCCGCCAGCGCCGCGCAGCCCGGCTCACCCCAGGTCGCCACGGTGCCGGTCTTCAGGACGTACTCGTCGGCGCCGGGGGAGATCGGGACGAGTGCGAACAGGGCGCCATCGGTCGCCTCGTCCATCGTGACCGTCGCCACCGTGCCGTCCGGCAGGGCGGTGAGCAGGGGATAGCCGTCGGTCGCGGTCGCCTGCAGCCAGACGGCCCGATCGCGGGTCGGAACGCCGGATCCGGGCACCGCCGACGGGTCGACCCTCGGGGTGACCGAAGGCGACGGCCCGGCCGACGGCGAGCTCCGCGGGGGCGCCGTCGCCACCGGAACGCCCTGCCCGCCGGGCTGCCCCCGCAGCGCGAACACCCCGACCGTCACGGCGGTCACGGCGACACCGGCCGCCACGGTGCCCAGCCGGGCGTTGCGTCGTCGCCGCTCGCCCCGGTGGCGGACCTGCTCGGCCGGGCTCAGTCGTCCGATCCGGGCGCCGTGCTCGGCGAGGGCCGCCAGACTCTGGCCGAGCCCCGCCTCATCCTCGCCGCGCTGCTCAGCCATCTCTGCTCTCCTTTCCTCGGGGCTGTCGCCGGGGTTCGGTGTCGTCGTGCTCGGCCGGGTCGGTCAGCCAGGCGGCCAGGGCACGACGCCCCCGCAGCAGCCATGCCTTGACCGTGCCGGGTGGGGAGCCGACCTCGGCCGCGATCTCGGCGACGCTCAGGCCGACCAGGTGGTGCAGCACCACCGCCCGCCGTTGGTCGGCCGGGATCTGCCGCAGGGCATGGACCAGGGCCACGTGGTCGGGCCCGAGCCCGGCCAGGTCCTGCGCGGGCGTGGCGCGGTGGTGCGCGCGGAGGCGGTTGACGGCCTTGCGCCAGGAACTGACCGCGATGCGCGACGCGGTACGGCGTACCCACGCCTCCGGGCTGTCGCAGGCACGGACCTCGCGCCAACGCTGCCAGGCCCTGGCGTACGCCTCCGCGACCGCGTCCTCGGCCTCGACCCGGCTGCCGGTCATCGCCCACAACTGCCCGAGCACCCGCCACGACGTGTCGGCGTAGAAGGCGTCGAACTGCTCGGCGTCGTCCATTCCGGTCCGCGCTACGGCCACTGGCCCACGGTGCCCGTCGGCACGAACCGGAAGACCGTCCGCGCGCCGGTGCCGTCCCGCCGTACCAGCGAGATCTTGCCAGCCTGCCCGACCTCGACGTTGAAGCCGCCGACGACCAGATCGAACGTCGTGCCGCCCGGCCCCGGGACGAGGGTCACCCGCTGGTCCCGGTCGGCGGCGTCGCACGCCGTGGTGTGCGGCCGGCCGCCGTCCACCCCGACGCACAGCGGCTCGCCGCCGACCCGCAGCCTGGCCGTCTTCAGCAGGTACGTGGTCGCGCCGGGCGAGAGTGGGGAGAGGGTGAACTGCTCGCGTTCGCCGGTGTCCGCGCCGCCCGGGTAGGTGCCGATCCGGCCGCTCGCGGTGACCGTCAGCACGGGATCCTCGACCCGGTCGACGGCCTGGAGCTGGAACGCCTGGTTCGGCTGAGGGACGCCGTGGCTCGCCGCCGGTCCGGCGGACGGGCTGACGGCCGCACTGGGCGGGGCGGCGGTCGGGCCCGCCGCGACGCCGGACGCGGTGTTCGACGGTGCCGCGCCGGGCCCGTCAGCGGCCTGCCCGGCGCAGCCGGTGAGCATCGCCGTGGTCATCGCGCCGAGCCACAGCCCTGCGATCGGGGGTTTCCCCATGCCTGCCATGTCCATGTCCTCCTGAGGTCGGCCGGTGCCGTCATGAGCGCACCACTGACGCCTGGACCGGTGCGGCGGTTGCACCCGGACCTGGAGAACTTTCGGCAACGCGGACGGCTGTGCGGTGACGTGTCCACAGACAGTGATCTTCGGGGCTGGTTCGATCGTTGCTCGTCGTCCGCGGCCGAAACCCACGCTCTCAGCCGACGATCCGACCGTACGGGGCGATCTTCGGGCCGGTGAGAACGGGCGGATGTGGATGTCGGGGGTGGTGGGTAGCCTCGCCGGGCAGGGTGACGAGATGGGTGGAAAGGGATGCGATGAAGCTTCTTCTCACAGACTCGGGTATCAAGAACGGCAAGATCCGCGATGCGTTGGTCGACCTGCTCGGCAAGCCGATCGCCGATTCCAGTGCCCTGATCGTTCCGACCGCGCTGCACGCCCAGGCGGGCGGCGCCGTCCAGGCACGCCGCGTGATCAGCGGGCTGGAAGACCGGGCACCCATGGCTCAGCTGGGCTGGAAGTCGCTGGGGGTCCTCGAACTCACGGCGCTGCCCACCATCGGCGAGGAACTGTGGGTCCCCATGGTCCGGGAGACTGACGCCCTGCTGGTCGATGGCGGCGACCCCATGTATCTGTGCCATTGGATGCGCGAGTCCGGCCTGGCGGCGCTGCTGCCCACGCTCCGCGACACGGTCTATGTCGGACTGAGCGCCGGAAGCATGGTGATGACCCCGAGCATCGGGGCCGACTTCGTCCGCTGGAGCCCACCCGGGGGCGGCGACAAGACGCTGGGCATGGTCGACTTCTCGATCTTCCCGCACCTGGACTACCCGGGCATGCCCAAGAACTCCATGGCCAACGCCGAGAAGTGGGCCGCCACCATGCCCACGCGGGCGTACGCGATAGACAATGAGACGGCCCTCAAGGTGACCGACGGAAAGGTCGAGGTCGTCTCCGAAGGGCACTGGCGACTGTTCGACCCTCAGCAATAGGACAGCGGGCGTTCTGGTTACTCCGGCTCCCAGGCTATGAGCAGGTCGAACAGGCGTGGGTCGCCGTCGAGCTTCAGGGAGTCCATCGGGTTGCGGCCATACATGGCCAGGACCAGTTCACTGGCCGTGCCGAGGGCGGAGACGGTGGCCGCGTCCGGGGCCTCGTCAGTGGCGGTGGCGGGCGGTGTGCCTGGTTCGGGTAGGCGGGTGGTCCGGGAACCGTCGGCGGAGAGCCGCTGACGCCAGGAGCGGCCCTCGGCGGCGTGGTAGTCGACGGTGGCGGGCTCGTGCGGCCAGGCGCTCGTCGTCGCGCAGCAGGTGAACAGGAAGTCCTCGACACCGTCGAGTGCCACCTCGGTGGGCAGTGGCCGCGGGTCGCCTACGGTGAGCTGAGCGTCGTAGGTGTGTACGGCGATCTCCTGGAGCTGGTGCCGGGCGACGGCGCCGCAGGTCTGCGGCGACTGGGACGTGTCCCACCAGGTCCAGCAACCGCGGTCCGGCCCGGCCTCGCGCAGTGCGTCCAGCAGCTGCCGCGTCGACTCGGCCAGCCACGCCACCAGGGCCTCGCGCTCGCGCGGTGCGGCCGGGGCACCTGCCGCCGTGACCTTGGCCAGGGCGGCAGGCCCTGCGGCGACGGTGGCGGCCCAGGAGCGGCGCCCCTCGCCGATGTGCCGAGCCAGATCGAACAGCGTCCACTCGGGGCAGGTCGGCACCTGTACGTCGAGGCTGGGCGCGGCGGCGATCGCGGCACGGAAGGCGGAAGACCGTTCGTCGATCAACCGCAGTAGATCGGGAAACTGCAGGATGTTTTGCACTCGGGCTGTCTATCACCATGATCCGCCAACAGACAGCGATTTTCGCAGCCGACGAGGCGGGCGCGGCACACTCGCACGGGTCGCGTCGAGATACCGCCGCGACCAGCACAAACTCGGCGTTTGCCAGCGTGGCGCAGCTGAAACCGCAGCTCAACGGCCCATAGGCTCACACCGGCGCCAACCGCGGTTGTCGACCGACACACGGCGCGGCTGGAGTCGACCGAGCCGAGTGAGAGCTGGAGAAGATGGTTGGACGAAGGCAGTTCCTCGCCGCCGGTGCCGTCGGTGGTGCGGCCATGCTGCCAGCGGGGGCTCTGCCCGCGCAGGGGCATCCGCCGGGTCACGGTCACGGGACGGGGTCCGACACGGCGGTGCCGCAGACCCCACGGCTGAAGAAGTTCGTCGACCCGCTGCCTGTTCCGCTGACGGCCATTCCGGATCCTTCCGTCTATCCGGGCGCCGACTACTACGAGTTCACGATGCGGCCGGGCTGGTGGCGGTTCCATCGGGACCTCGGTCCGGCGAAGGTGTGGGGCTACTGGGCCACGAACCCGCATGATCGGCACAAGCCGATCGGCATGGGCTACCTCGGGCCGACCATCAGCGTGCTGAGAGACCATCCGACGGTCGTCAAATACCGCAACGAGCTGCCGACGACCCACATCTTCCAGAGCGTGATCGACGCCATTCGCGGCGGAGACCCCCAGCTCACCCCGACCCCTCCGCCTCCGTACCAGGCCGAGCCGCCTTTTCCCGAGAACGTCAACGTGTGGAACGTCGTGCACCAGCACGGCGGATTCACGGCGCCGCAGTCCGACGGGATGCCGCTGCAGTCGTTCAGCCCGGACGGCATCCACGCCGCGAGCTACTCCACCCTCGACCCGGGCCGGGTCAAGCGCAACGAAGCGATCTTCGCCTACACCAACCACGAACGCCCGACCACGCTGTGGTACCACGATCACGGTATGGGGATGACCAGCCTCAACGTCTATGCGGGGCTCGCCGGTCTCTACCTGGTCCGGGACCGCGCCGACGAGCGGCTGGGGCTGCCGGAGGGTGAGTTCGAGGTCCCGCTGATCCTGCAGGACCGGACGTTCCACCGGGACGGCTCGCTGGCCTACACGATGACCGAACGGGAGGGCGAGGACACCCCGGTCGTCAACGGGAAGGCGTATCCGTTCCTGGCCGTCGAGCCGCGACGGTACCGACTGCGCCTGCTCAACGCCTCGAACGAGCGCTTCTGGCGACTGCGGTTCGACGGCCCCCGGGACGTGCTGGACCAGCCCCAGCTGCCGTTCTGGCTGATCGGCACCGACGGCGGCTTCCGTGCCCCGCTGCGGATGCTGGACTTCCTGATCGGTCCGGCCGAACGCTATGACCTGCTCGTCGACTTCAGCGGGCTGCCCATGGGCACGAAGATCACGTTGACGAACTACCACGCGCCGGTGCACTACCCCGGCGTACCCGGCCTCGGGCCCGAGATCTCCGAGATCATGCAGTTCCAGGTCACCAAGCGGTTGTCCGCGGGCGGGGACGGGACCAGACCCGCGGAGAAGCTCGACCTGCCGAAGGTCGCGCCCATCGACCCGAAGCCGAACACCCGGCGGCGGCAATGGGTGGTGTACCAGGACAAGATCTTCACCACCATGACGTTCAACGCGGTGCCGTTCATGGAGCCGTCGCAGGACTTCATCAAGGCGGGCTCGACCGAGATCTGGGAGTACATCAACCCCAATCACGACGCCCACCCGATGCACGTCCACCTGGTCAACTTCCAGGTGCTGAACAGGCAGCCGATCGACGCGGCGGGCTATCAGGCGGCGTACGAGAAATGGATCGCCGGTGGCCGCAAACCGGCGGACCTGCCGGTGCTGGCGAACTACCTCACCGGCCCGCCGATTCCGCCGGACCCGGACGAGGCGGGGTCATTCAAGGACACGGTCAAGTCCTATCCGGAGACGGTCACCCGCATCATCATCCCGGACATCTATCCGCCGACGGGTGAGATCGCGTCGATACCGGGAAGCGGCACCGAGTTCCCGGCGACCTACATCCACCACTGCCACCTGCTCGAACACGAGGACGACGACCTCATGCGCCCGTGGACGATCGTCAAGGACAAGTAAGCGGTCGGTGCCGGTGGGGGCGGGTTTGTCAGTGCTCGCCCTCACCGGCGCGGAAGTACTCCGGGGTCCAGCAGGTCGCGTCCGCTGGGAGCTCCCACCAGTGCGGAATCGACGTCGGCGGCCAGGCCGGATCCGGCTGGAAGTCCAACCAGCGGCCGTCGAAGGGGGCTGCCCCGGCGCGGGCCAGGGCGAGCAGCCGTTCCCCCTCCGCCCGGACCTCGGCGGCCTCGGCCTCGTCCCAGAACGCCGGATGGCCGGTGTACTCGGCGAACGCTTCCTCGTCCTTCCACGACCAGCGGCCGTCGGGATAGACGAGCAGGTCGAGTTCCTGGTCGTAGACGTCGACGCCGCCGAGCCACCTGGTCACGGGGCGCTCCAGGTTGACATACCAGCCCGCGAACCCGCCGTTCGCTTCCCAGCTCCACCAGACCGAGTGGGCCGCACCGGGTGGCATCAGCATCAGCGTCCGGAAGGGCGCCCAGGTGCTCGGGCCGAGCGTCGTCGTCATCCGCAGCGACTCGAGCAGCGAGAGCTGTCGGGTCGGCTGGCCGGAACCGTTGACTCTGCGCATGACCTGTGAGCCTGCCTCGACCCACAGTGCCAAGCCCTGCTCGTCGTCGCTGACCACCCGACCGCACAGCACCGAACCGACCCGGCCGTCCGGGTAGAGGTTTCGGCGAACGATCGTCTGCCCCCGCTCAAAGACCATGCGAGGACGGTATCGGATCGGCATCTGGCAGGAGGGGGTGTAGGCGGTCCCGGCCGTGGAGGCGACCACCCAGATCTACGACGCGGTGACCGGTTCTGCGGCTCCTCCCGTGCCGGCGGCCGCGACGATACCTGCTCGCCTCCCGATCAAGCGTTCAGCAGCGCCACCACCAGTGGGCTCGACTGCTCCGAGAGATAGACGTGATCATCGTGATACTCGATGTGTGCATGGCTATCCGGATCATCCGCGGTGGCGAGCGCTTCGATGTTCAACATGAGTACCTCCAGCGCTTCGGCACCGCCTTGGATGTCGAGACCATCGACATCGGCCGACAACGAGATGACAACCTTGCCCTCGGTCCGGTTCGAACTGATCCGGTGGAGCGCCTTGGTGTACGGCGACGGATCGACAGCGGTGTCCAGCTCACCGACCCAGCTCACCGACCGCGTGGCGGCACACAGTGCCAGCAGTTCGTGGCGAGTGCCCGACAGCTCGAGTTCGCCGCTCGTCTCCGCAAGTAGCACCTGCATATGCGTCACCCCTTTCCGATCAGCAGTAGTCGCCAGGACGAATGGTAGAGGGGTCGATCCCTCTCGGCATCCCGGCGCCTCGTGGCGCACACAGCAGCGGAGTACAGCAACGACAGCGACCGAGACCACCCGCACCGGAACCGTAGAACCGTCCTGACCGCGCATGCGACCCCAAACAACCAGGCTGCGGGTAGTTCGCATCGAGGTGCGGAGCGCGTCCAACGCGAAGAGCACCGTGAAGGATGAATTGACGGTGCTCTTCGTGTCGTCGCTGGCGAGTCGGGCCGTCACCGGCGTCCCCGCCAGGCCGTCCCCAGGCCGTCTGAGGTCGGCCGAGACCAACAAACGATGACCGACGATGCCAGAACTTGCCCAGTTCACGATGGGTGACGGGCAGTCCTGGCAGCTCTGTCGGACCAGGCCTACCTGTAGTTCGTGAACTGCTGGCCGTCAATGCAAACCTCAGGGCTGGCACTCGCTTACGTCCAGCCCGTCGATGTTCAACACGGAATACCACTCCCAGCTAGGCCCGAGGTCGCGCACGGTATCCGCAGGAAATGAAACCGTGAGCTTCGATTTGCCGAGTTGGGCGGTACCACCGAGATTTGTCTGTTGTGCAGACGTGTAATCGAACATGAAATGCGCGATTTGTTGCCCGTCGAGTGTCGTGTAGCCGAGCTGACGCATCTTGTTCCCATCCGCGCTGCTTGCCGAGATCGACCAGAGCACGGTGCCCGTCGTGGGGATGTCGCCCCGCCACTGAAACGTGACCGCTATGGGATCGCCCGCAGCATTAAGCGAGACTTTCGTCAGATTGACCGCGCCCTCGCCAGCTCCGCTTGGATTTGTGCAGTTTACCTGTATCGCCTGGGACAGCAGGGACGGAGATTGAACTGGGGATGGGCTTTAGGACGGTGACTGGCTGAGGGACGACGCCATCGCGCTAGGCCTTGCCAAGCCGGGGGCAGGGGTAGGACTGGTGCAGCCCGACAGCGCAAGTAGCAAGCAGCAGGCCAAGCCGAATCGCTTCATGTCTGAGTGTCCCATTCGGACATCATCGCGACTTGGATGGGGCTACCACCACTGGGTTCCGCGTCCTATGCAACCCGCTGGGCCGCCTTTGGGCCGTCGGGCTATGTCCTGGGCTGTCGCGGGGCCGTCAAACGATGACCACCGACGACGGTTGGCGACCGACGCCGCCAGGCGAATTGCCAGTTCAGAGTGGGTAGCGTCAGCCCTGATCTGGAGGGCGACGGACGAGTCGACCTGTACGCCGGAGTCTGGGCCCTTCCCTGCTGGCGTTCGGCGCCCGCAGCCCACACCAGCGGTGGGACGGCAGCATTGGACTAGGGTTTGCAGCACAGGAGGCAAGGGCATGATGGCTTACCAGCAGAGCGCAACCTGTGCCTTCGCTTGTCCGGCCTGCGGGGGCACCGCGAGGTACGACCTGACCGGCTTGCTGGATGGTGTTCGTATCCGCTGGGACGCCTCTGTGAGCTGCGCTGGCTGCGGGGGGCGGGGAAGAGACCAACTTCGGCATGACCGTGTGCGTAGATGACTACGGCATGCTGCGTGAGCAGTGCGGATGGTTTGAGTTGCACGTCACCGTGCCCGACGAAGATCGAGTCCGCTTGGTGAAGCGGTTGCGTGGAGAGTTGAAGCTGTCGCTGCCTGAGGCCGCACGGCTACTGTCCTTGAAGACGGGTCCGCTTGTGTCCGGGCTGGAGATCGAGATGCGCCGGGTGGAGGCCATTGTGCGATCTGCAGTGCCGCACGCGGTGACAGCGGTTCGGCGCGTCCATGACTGACCGGCGAGGCGGCACGAACCGATAGGCACCGACACCACGGTAAGTGGCTAACTGAGTGACTACGCCGACGTACGACCATGAACCAAAATGAACGATGGAGGACAATATTAGCAGCTAGCAGGCCATGCCGACCAAGGTCAAGCAACCATGATCGTTGCTTGACACGGAAGCGATCAAGTACTTTTGTCGCTCGTCACCGGCGTGCCAGCGGCGTGCTCGAGCACCGTGGCATCGACAACCGCGAGCGAGCAGTAGGGGAGGGCCGCACCGATCCGGCAGGCAGGCGTTTCGGGCATGCCCACCAACTCTTGGCGGTCCTCCAATCTGACGGTGTGCGGGTTCTACTGGTTAACCGTTCGGCAGCCAGGCCCTGATATCCAGCTTCAGAGCAGGTCGGCGTGGATTCGGGCGAGGGCTGTCGGGGACAGGCCGGTGTGCCGCAGCGCCAGCATCGCCGCCCCTAACTCGCCCGGCCCAGCCGTAGCTGTGGCTCCGGACGATCGCGGCTCGGCGAAGGCGGCGGTGACCAGTTCGGCGAGCAGAGTCGGGCTGGTCAGGATGCCCCCGGCGAGGACGAGCGCTTCGCCTTGGCGCGGCACCAGGGCATGTACCGATTCGGCCAGGTGGTCAGCGGCTTCCGTGACGATCATCCGGGCTGCCGGGTCACCGGCTCGGGCGGCGGCGTCGACGACCGGACTCAGCCTGGCCAGTGCGGCAGGCGGGGATCCGTATACCGCTCGCACCAGCCGCTGCGCGAGAGCGTGTGCCTCAGCGGTGCCCGCCTCCTGATCGGCGGGCACGGGGTCGCCCAGCAACGCGGCGGACACGGTGCGGGTGAGTGCTGTCGCCGGGCCGCGCCCGTCGAGGGCGTCCAGCGCCGCCGTGACCGCCATGCGACCCAGCCACGTGCCCGAGCCCCGGTCGCCGACCAGCCAGCCGTACCCGTCGCAGCGGCGCACCACCGCGCCGTCGGCGATCCGCCCCGCGATCGCCCCAGTCCCCGCGACCAGGACCAGCCCTTCGGGCTCGGGGGTACCGGCCGCGAAGTTGACCACCAGGTCGCCGACCACCTCCGGCGCCCCGGTCAGCCCGGCCGCGTGCCAGGCGGCCGTGGCCCGCGCCAGCGCGTCGGCGTGCCCGGCCCCACCGGCCCCGGCCAGCCCGAACACCCCCGCCGCCACTCGTTTCGCGACCCCGGGTTCGACCTCGGCGGCCTGCGCGACGGCGCCGCTTACGGCCTGGGCCAGCGCGCCGACGGGGTCGGGGGAGCTGTTCGGGTTGGCGCCTCCGGCCTCGGCCCGGCCCAGCACCCGGCCGTCGCCGTCCACCACCACGCACCTGGTGCGGGTGCCGCCGCCGTCCACCCCGACCACGACCGTGTCCATGCCCGGCTCCTTAACCTCTGGTCGTACCCCCGGAAAAGCATGATGCCGCAGGCGGGCCTCATTGCCCGCCTGCGGTGGTCGACCGCGGTCCCCGTTCGCTCGCGTATTCCGGCCGCGAGCCTGGACCAAGGTCGTCTGAGTTGCCGGGCAATCGGGCGTATGCGAGTGCAAGATACGCCCGATTGCCCGGCAAGTTGAGGGATCTTTAGAACGTCCGTTCCCCGGTCAGGCCGAAGAAGTCGTGCCACTTCACGCCGCCGCCGAACGAGCTGCCGTTGGACAGGCCGACGAAGACGTCGTTGGTGGTGCCCTGGGTGAACACCACGATGTCGTCCTTGCCGTCGTCCTTGCCGTCGCCGTTGGCGTCGGCCAGGTACGGGAACTCGCCGGTGGTGCAGAAGAAGTCGTTCCACTTGACAGTGGTGCCGCTGAAGCCGGTGCCGGTGGACAGGGCCACGTAGACGTCGCCGCTGTCGAAGGTCATGCCGTCGGCGAGCTGGTGGTCGGCGCTGCGGACCAGCGTGTTGCAGCGCCAGTCGATGGTGGCGCCGTTGCCGACGCCGCCACCGGGGCCGGTCCAGCCGTTGCCGAACGTGTCGCCGAAGACGGTGAGGATCTGGCCGCTGCCGTTGTCCCACATGATGCCCAGGTCGGTGGCCTTGAGCTGCCATTTCGCGTCGGTGGCGTTGATCGAGCCGGGGCCGGTGAGCTTGGCGATCCGCTCGGCCGGGCCGGTGACCGCCAGCGCGGCCGCGGCCGCGTCGGGAGCGGAAACCCCGGGCGGGGCGGCCGAAGCCGCCCCGCCCAGTCCGGCCAGTACGAGCGCCGCGATGGTCGCGGCGATCGGGAGCCGGGCCGTTCTCACAACGTGACCTCTCCGTTCAGGCCGAAGAAGTCGTGCCACTTGGTGCCGCCGAGGAAGCCGGTGCCGGTGGACAGTCCGACGAACACGTCGTTGGTGGCGGCCTTCGAGAAGACGATGATGTCGTCCTTGCCGTCGCCGTTGTAGTCACCGGTGTACGGGAACTCCCCGGCGATGCAGAAGAAGTCGTTCCACTTCACCGTGGTGCCGACGAACCCGGCGCCGTTGGACAGGGCCGCGTACACGTCGGCGTCGGCGTTGCAGGTGAACGTGACGATGTCGTCCTTGCCGTCGCCGTTGAAGTCGCCGACGCGCGGCTTCTCGGCACCGACCGCGAACAGGTCGTGCCACTTGACGCCCGCGCCGAACGAGGTGCCGTTGGACAGGGCCACGTACACGTCGGCGGCGGTCGCCGCGCCCTGGGTGAAGGTGACGATATCGTCCTTGCCGTCGCCGTTGAAGTCGCCGACGGCCGGGAACTCCGCGGCCGGGGCGAAGAACTCGTGCCACTTCACGCCCGCGCCGAAGCCGGTGCCGGTGGACAGGGCCACGTACACGTCGCCGAGGCTGTCGTGGGTGAAGGTGATGATGTCGTCCTTGCCGTCGCCGTCGACGTCGCCGACCGCCGGGACCTCCGCCCCCGGGGCGAACCAGTCGTGCCACTTGGCGCCGCCGAGGAAGCCGGTGCCGGTGGACAGGCCGACGTAGACGTCACCGAGGGTGCCGCCGGTGAAGGTGATGATGTCGTCCTTGTTGTCACCGTTGAAGTCGCCGGTGAGCAGCTTCTCGCCGGTGAGGCCGAAGAAGTCGTTCCACTTCACCGAGGTGCCCGCGAAGGCGGAGCCGGTGGAGGTCGCGACGTACGCGTCGTTGAGGTTGGCGAGGTTGAACGTGACGATGTCGTCCTTGCCGTCGCCGTTGAAGTCGGTCGGCGAGCCGCCCGGCGTCACCCCGCTGCCACCGGCGGTGACCAGCGACATGTAGTAGTTCCAGTTCCAGTTCGGACCCGGGTCGGTGTGGTCGTTGCCCGGCATCTCGCTGTGACCCTTGATGTTGGTACGCGACTTCGGGATGCCCCACTTGTCGCACAGGTAGCGGGTCAGGTTCGCCGACGAGCGGTACATCGCGTCGGTGAACCACGACGGGTTGTCGATGAAGCCCTCGTGCTCGATGCCGATGCCGTACGAGTTGGCCGACCGCGCGTGGTAGGCGGTGTCCTCCTCGCGCACCATCTGCGTGATGTCGCCGTCGCTGGAACGCACCAGGTAGTGCGCGCTGACACCGGCCGACGGGTTCTGGAACCAGCTGATCGCGCCGGCGTAGGAGCCCTGCATCACGTGGATGACGACGGTGGTGATCGCCGCCGAGCGCCCGGCGGCGTAGTTGCCGCCGTTGGCGGGCACCCAGTGCGCGCCCGGGTACTGCGGGACGGGCGCGGCCAGGGCGGCCACGCCCTGCGGGGCGCTCAGCGGTTTGGCGGCGGTGGACTGCTCGCCCGCCATCTGGATCTTGGCGAAGCGGCCGAGCTCCGGGCGGACCTTGTCCGGTGCCGTGGTGACGATGCCACCGACGGTGCGGACGGTCACGCCCTGCTGGACCACCTGGTACACGTAGTCGGCGTACAGCTTGGCGGTGCTGTCACTGCTGGCGCCCGCGTACTCGGCCACGGCCGAGAACCAGGCGGCGGTGCGGGCCCGGTCGGCGGCGGTCAGGCCCGCCTTGTCCGCATACGAGCGCAGCACCGCGGCCGCGCCCTTGACGTTGGCCCTGGCGTCGCTCTTGAGCGTGGCCTGGTCCAGGCCGGTGAGCTGGGCCGCAAGTTCCAGACTGTGGTTGCGCGGATTGCTGGCCAGGTGCATGATCCCGTAGCCGTTGTCCTGGCTGGGCAGCCCGTCGTGGTCGATCAGCCGGGTCTCGCCGTAGCCGACGGCCACGAGCAGGTCCCGGGGCACGCCGTAGGATTTGGCGGTCGCGGTGAACACGGCGTCCAGGCTGGTGGCCGGGGCCGGTTTGGCGGCGGCGGGGGTCGCCGACAGCAGCAGCGCGCCGGTGAGGGCGGCGCTGAGCAGCGTGGCCGCTCGGGCCCGCCGGATGGGCAGGGGTGTCACGGATTCCTCCAGTACGCGAGGGGTGGTCGCGGATCGGGTGGAGCGGGTCACAGCGTGGTCTCGCCGTTGAGGCCGAAGAAGTCGTGCCACTTGGCGCCGCCGACGAAGCCGGTGCCGGTGGACAGTCCGACGTAGACGTCGTTGGTGCCGCCCTTGGTGAAGACCACCGCGTCGTCCTTGCCGTCGCCGTTGACGTCGGCCAGGTACGGGAACTCGCCTGCTACGCAGAAGAAGTCGTTCCACTTCACGGTGGTGCCGACGAAGGCGCTGCCGTTGGAGACGGCGGCGTAGACATCGGCGTCGGCGCTGCAGGTGAACGTGACGATGTCGGCCTTGCCGTCGCCGTTGACGTCGCCCACGCGCGGCAGCTCGTTGCCGACCGCGAACAGGTCGTGCCACTTCACGCCCGCCCCGAAGGACGAGCCGTTGGACAGCGCCACGTACACGTCGGCGGCGGTGGCCGCGCCCTGGGTGAAGGTGATCAGGTCGGCCTTGCCGTCGCCGTTGGCGTCCGCCACGGCCGGGTACTCGCCCGCCGGGGCGTAGAACTCGTGCCACTTCACGCCGGGCGCGAAGCCGGTGCCGGTGGAGAGGCTGACGTACACGTCGCCGCGGGCGTCGTGAGTGAACGTGATGATGTCGTCCTTGCCGTCGCCGTTGACGTCGCCGACGGCGGGGATCTCGGCGCCGGGGGCGAACCAGTCGTTCCACTTGGCACCGCCGAGGAAGCCGGTGCCCGTGGACAGACCGACGTACACGTCACCGGCGGTGCCGCTGCCGTGCGTGAACGTGACGATGTCGTCCTTGCCGTCGCCGTTGAAGTCACCGGTCAGCGGGGTCTCGCCGCCGACGGAGAAGAAGTCGTTCCACTTCACCGAGGTGCCGGCGAAACCGGTTCCGGTGGAGGGGGAGACGTACACGTCGGCGAGCGTGCCCTGGTTGAACGTGACGATGTCGTCCTTGCCGTCGCCGTTGAAGTCGGTCGGCGAGTTGGCGTGGATCTCGGCGGCCCGGCGGGCGGTGGCCAGCAGGCCGCTCGCGGTGCCCTGGACCTGGTCGTAGCGGTCGGGGAAGCCGGAGCGTTGCACGCACTGGGCGACCTGCCCGGTGGTGTAACCCGGGTGGTCCCGGTCGCAGACGATCGCGCGGACGTAGTACTGCGTGGCCGAGTAGACCGGGTCCATGATCTGCTCGGGGGTGCCCCAGCCGTAGTCCCAGCGCTGCTGGAACACGCCCAGCGAGGACTTGTCGCCGCACGGCAGGTTGTTCATGTGCGACTCGACCCAGCCGGTCTCGAAGCCCGAGAGCAGGACCTTGTCGTTGACGTTGTTGGCCTTGCCGACCCGATAGACGACCACGAGGACCGACGGGTCGGCGGTGGCCGGGATGGACGTGCAGGCGGCGTACGCCGGGGAGGCGAGGCCGACCGCCGCGAGGATGGGGGCGATCAGTACGGGGGTGAGGAGGATCGCGAGCTTACGTCGCATGGCCACTCCTGGTTCGGGGAAGCCCGCCACGGTGCGGGCAGGTTCGGCTGGCCGCTCCGGTTAGGACGGCCTGTGACCAGGTGATTCGAGGTGTGCCTAGCGCGCGGACCGACGCGTTCGGTGCGGCGCGTGATGGATGGCGATGAATTTCGTGCTGGCGAAAATATCAACCACTCGGAAGCGCCGTCAAGTAAATGATTTTCATAGACCCGATGACCGGATCACCGGATGTTTAATCCCCGCAGCTCATCGCGGCGATGGCCGTCCTCAGGAGACAGTCGACCGGGTGGAGCTGGCGCGCACCTTCAACTCGGTACGCAGGGTGACCGTCGACGGGGGACGCGACGGCTCGGCGATCCGCTCGGCCAGCAGCAGTGCCGCGGTGCGGCCCAGTTCGTAGGTCGGCTGCGCGACCGTGGTCAGCGACGGTCGCACCAGGTGCGCCCACGGGATGTCGTCGAAGCCGACCACGCCCATCTGGTCCGGCACGCTGATGCCTCGGTCGGCCAGGCACTCCAGCGCCCCGATGGTCATCAGGTTGTTCGCGGCGAAGATCGCGTCGGGCCGCCCGCCCTCGTCCAGCAGCGCGGCCATGGCCTGGTAGCCGCCCTCCTGCCGGTAGTCGCCGGAGCGGACCATGTCCTCGTCGGCCGAGCGCCGGTGCGCCCGCAGTGCGCGCTGGTAGCCGCGCAGACGCTGCTGGGCGGTGGGCAGCTTGCGGGGGCCGCTGATGCAGGCGATGCGCTCGTACCCCGCCTCGATCAGGTGCTCCACGGCCAGCTCGGCACCGTGCTCGTTGTCGACCATGACGGTGTCGACCGCGGCGCCGCGCACCTCGCGGTCGATGGCGACCACCGGGGTCGAGGACTCCAGCAGCCGGTTGACGTTGGCGGCCTTGCCCGCCGAGGAGATGATCACGCCCGCCATCTGCTCTTCCAGGGCCGCCGCGACGTAACGGGCCTCCTTGGCCGGGTCCTCGTCGCTGTTGCAGAGCACCACCGAGTAGCCGGCGCCCTGGGCCACGTCCTCGATACCGCGCACCATCGACGTGAAGAACGGGTTGCCGATGTCGGAGATGATCACGGCCCAGATGCTGGTCTGGCGTCGCCGCAGGTTGCGGGCCAGCGCGTTGGGGCGGTAGTCCAGCTCGCGCATGGCCTGCTGGACCCGGGTGGCGAGGATGGCGTCGACGCTGGCCCGGCCGTTGACGACCCGGGACACGGTGGCGGCCGAGACCCCGGCCAGCTTGGCCACGTCGTAGATCGTCGCCATCGTTCCTCGCTCTCGACCGTGAACACCTGTGCCGGTCGACATCATCCTCGGTGACGGCGTCGCTACGGCTGTCGGGCTGGTGCGCAGCCTAGCAGGAGAAATCGAATTCCTGCGCTGCGAAGAATTCCACCGCGCGACAGCTGTGGCTTGACGATGATATTCGGTCGCTGTACGTTCCCGGCAAGAAATCGATTGCTCACACCGTGTTTTCTGGACCGTCCTGAGCAGACGGTCGCCTCCGGACGCCGAACAACCGTCCCCGGGAGGGTGCCATGCGCCTGAAATCCCAGCTCCTGCCGGCCGTGCTCACGGTCGCCCTGGTGGCCGCGAGCGTCGCGGCCACCGCCTCCGCCCCCACCGCGCCGAGCCTGCGGCCCGTCGCCTGCACCCCACCGGCCAGCACGTTCTTCGCCATCACCAGCATCGCCAGCACGTCATCCTCGACGCGGTGGGTCGCGGCCACTACGTGGGCTGCGTGCTCAACATCCGCAACCTGCGCCAGACCAGCGACTGGAACTGGTACGGCGAGGGCGACGACATGATCTTCATCGACGGGGAGCAGTGGCCGCCGAGCCTGCACGGGACCGGTACCGAGGACTACTTCGGCACCGCGTGGTGCCCGACGCAGGAGCACCACGCGCCCTATCACGGCATCACGCTGCCGGGCGGGCAGAACTGGAGCGGCGACATCTCGCTGTACCGCTTCCACATCGAGGACCTGGTGACCTTCACCGAGTCGATCCGGGTACCATCGAGCACGGCCAGCCCCAACAAGCGCTCCGACGACTTCTCGTCCACGGCGTACTGGTACCAGACCCTGCCGCACCGCCCGTTCGACCTGCCCCCGGTCGCCCAGCGCGCCGCGATCCTGGGCTGAGGCACCATGTCGGCGACCGGCGTGCCCGCTTGGGTACGACGGTCGCCGCGCCGTCTCCGGGTGCCGCCGCCCGCTGCCGGATCGACCGATCCGCGCCAGCCCGTCAACGGTCTTGAATTGACCCTTGCCCTCGACCGAGAGCGGCTTTAGGTTGCATTGATGATCCTCAGTGAAGGAAGGCCCGACCCGCCACGGGATGTCGGCCACGACGGTCTGCGGCCCGAGGATCTCGACGGCATCGCGTACCTGCGGGGACTGTCGAGACGGGGGTTCATCACCAGCGCCGCGTTGGCGGCGTCCGGGGTGTCGGCAGCCTTCGCGCTGCTGCCCGGCTCCGCTCAGGCTGCCGGCAGCTATCAGCGACCGTGCGGCAATGTCCGGATTTCGAGCTCCTGGCAGGACCATCGGAACCGGACGCCGCCCTCGGCTGAGCCGGGCACCGACTACGCGGTCGGAACCGGCACTCCTGTCGCGGCCGCCTCGACCGGCACGATCCGTCTCGTGAAGGCCGACACCTCCGGCGCGACCGGCCGCGTCGTGGGGGTGGCCCTTGATGACGGCAATTACGTCAGGTACCTGCACCTGTCGAGGATCACCGTCTCGACCGGTCAGCGCGTGTCACGGGGCCAGACGATCGCATACTCCGGCGCCTCGGCGAACGGCAGCGACTCCGGTGTCGGGCCGCATGTGCACACGAGCCTCTGGCTGAACACCGGCAATCCGACGAATTACGCCGCGACGGTGGATTTCGAGACCCACGTCGGAGACGTCGTCACCCCGAACCCGCCCGACCAGGAGGTAGATGAAGTGTTCATCGCGAACGTGAAGGGCAACTGGTACCTCGTAGTCCCCCAGGGCACCGGCAAGCCGAAGGCGGTGGTCCTTGGTGGTGACAGCAATGCCGCCGCTTCCGGCATACCCGTCCTGACCTTCACCTGGGACCCGTCGATCAACGCACTCAAGGCCGCCGTCGACGGCATCGGTTGACAGATTCGGGGAAAGTGCAGGAATGCGAGCCTGAATTCCCGCACTTTCCCCGAAACCGCACTACAAGTGCGTCCTCTGGGTCAGGGCTGGTACAGGCTCGGCCGGGGCAGGTCGGTGTCCGGGGCGAACTGGTCGGACCACTTCCAGCCCGACTGCACGTACTTCGTGCCGTCCGACAGGGACACGAACACGTCGGCGGCGGTGCCCCCGGTGTACGTGGCCACGTCGGCCCGGCCGTCGCCGTTGAAGTCGGCCACGCCCGGGGTCTCGGTGCCGATCGCGAACCCGTCGTGCCACTTGACCGCGTTGGCGAAGCTGCCGCCGCCGGAGCGGTAGACGTACACGTCGGCGGTGCTGCCCCGGGTGAACGTGATGACGTCGTCGCGGCCGTCGCCGTCGGCGTCGCCCAGGCCCGGCAGGTCGGTGCCCGGCGCGATGTTGTCGTGCCACTTCCAGGCGTCCTGCACGAACCGGGAACCGTCGGACAGCGACGCGTACACGTCGGCGCCGCTGCCCCGGGTGAAGGTGAGGATGTCGTCGCGGCCGTCACCGTCCACGTCACCGACGGACGGGACCTCGGTGCCGTAGCCGAAGTTGTCGTGCCACTTCACGCCCGGCCCGAACGAGCTGCCCGTGGACAGCGCCACGTACACGTCACCGGTCGAGCCCAGGGTGAACGTGATGATGTCGTCGCGGCCGTCGCCGTTGACATCGCCCACGGCCGGGACCTCGGTGTTGGCCGCGAACCAGTCGTGCCACTTGACGCCGCCGCCGAACGAGGTGCCGCTGGACAGGGCCACGTACACGTCGGCGGTGCTGCCCCGGGTGAAGGTGGCGATGTCGTCGCGGCCGTCGCCGTCGAAGTCACCGGTCAGTGGGAGCTCGGTGTCGACGGCGAAGAAGTCGTTCCACTTCGCGGATGCGCCGAACGCGCTGCCGGTGGACAGGCCGGTGTACACGTCGGCCAGGGTGCCCCGGGTGAAGTCGACGACGTCGTCGCGGCCGTCGCCGTTGACGTCGCTGACCGTGCGGGCCTTCGTGGTGCCGCCCGCGACCGCCGAGGACGGTCCGGCGTTGCCCGCCCCGTCGACGGCCACGACGCGGTAGTACCACGTCTGCCCGGCCCGCAGCGGGCCGTGCCGCCACGTCGGGGCGGTGACCGTGGCGCGCAGGTTGCCCGAGGTCAGCGGCACGTCGGAGGTCTGCGCCGCGTACACCCGGTAGCCCGCGATGCCGGTGTTGTCGACCGGCTCGGTCCAGCTCAGCGCCAGGGCGTGCACCCGGGAGCCGCCCAAGGTCAGGCCGGTGACCGCGCCGGGGGTGCTGGCGTCGGTGAAGCCGGGCAGCAGACTGAGCGCGGTGTAGCGGCTGGCGGTCCATGCCGGGGACCCGGCGGCCGGGGTGAGTGTGACCGTGATGCTGCTCTTGCCCGCGGTCAGGGTCGGCGGCAGCGCGAACTCGTCGTCGAGCCAGCGCTGCCGGTCGTTGGCCAGCGGCTGCGACCAGGTGCCCGCGGCGGTGCCGTCGACTTTCACGGCGGCCTGCTGGTAGCCCTGGAGCTGGTCACCGCTGCGGCGCAGCCGTACGCCCTGGTTGTTCGGGTCGATCGTGACCCGGAACGAGACCGGGCCGCTGCCGGAGCGCACCGCCCCGCTGATCGAGGTGCCGTCGTCGTCGCCTTCGTACACCGAGGTCAGCGTGGTCTGGGTGCCGCTGTCGGTGTACGAGTGCGCCGAGCGGCTGGCCGCGTCGCCGGTGACCACGGTGTCGCTGCGGGCGCTGCCGTAGGTCGGCTGGGTGTAGAGGAACGCGGTGGAGCTGTACTCGGCGGGCATGTCGGCGAACGGGCCGTGCTCGATGCCGAAGCGCAGCGCCGAGCTGTACGGCATCGCGTCCCCGATCATCAGCCGGTACGTCGCGTCGCACTCGTCGGCGCAGGTGCCGCTGCGCAGCAGGTGACCCGGGTTGCCGGTGAACACGCCGCTGTAGGTGCCCCGGTTGAAGTACCAGCCCGACTCGTAGAAGTCCTCGGTGCCGGTGCCGTACCAGGCGGGGCCGGCCGACCCGTCGACGTACGCGCGCTCGTCGCCCTCCAGGTAGTTGCGGGTGTTGCCGCTGGTGATGTGGCCGCGCATGGTGTGCGACACGCCCACGAACCGGCCCCGGCCCGCCGGGTCGGCGAAGATCCAGTCCTTGCCGTTGACGGTCTCGGCGCGCCGGGACTGGGTGGTGAAGTAGCCCGCGCTGCCGGTGGTGGTGAGCAGGTCGGTCCAGGCGCTGTCGGGCGCCGAGGTGACCTCGGCCTGCACCCCGGAGACCGCGCCGCCGGTGCTGGCCAGGCTGACCGTGGCCGACGAGCGGAACGGCATCGGCCACCAGGCGCTGTACCAGCCGCCCGAGGCGGTGTCCATCGCCGACATCAGCGAACGGACCTGCCGCTCGCCCAGGCCCGAGCCGAAGAACTCGCCGACCGGCGCGTCCACGGTCTGCCGCCCGTCGAAGGTGATCCGCACCCGCAGCGAGTTGAGGATCGCCTCGGTGGCGGTGCCGTCGGGCACGCGCAGGCGCAGCGCGCTGATGGCACGCGGCCCGGACAGGGTGGCCAGGGTGGCCGAGCCCAGCGCGGGGACGTTGACCGTGGTCGCGCTGGTGGTGGCGCCCGCCTGGGCGGGCTTGGGGTCGCGGGTGCCCGCCGCGCGCAGCGTGGTCAGCACGTCCTGCGCCTGGTCGGCCGGGTCGAAGGTGCTGATCCCGCTCGCGTCGGCGAACTTCCGGTAGCCGACGTGGTGGAACAGCGGATTGTTCTGGGTGGTGATGCGCATCGACTGCCGGTACGGCATCGGCACCTTGACGGTGACGCCGCCGGAGGTCTGCGTCGCGTTGGTGACCAGCGGATATGTGAACGGTGCGCCGAGGCCGCCGTTGACCAGGTGCTGCAGGCCGGTGTCGACGACGGTGACCCCGTCGAGCTCGATGCGGATCCAGCCGGTGTTGGTGACGTCGCCGCTGTCGCGGGTGAACCAGATCGACTGGACCTCGCCGGGGCCGCTGTCCTCGGCGATGACGCAGCCGCCGGACTGACGCAGGCAGGACCAGTTGCCGCCGAAGCCGTCGTTGTTGGAACCGCCGCGGTCGAAGCTGGAGAACTGCCGCGTCTGGCTGCCCGCGGCCAGGTAGGGCAGGCGGTCGAGACGGCGGTAGATCTCCCAGCCGACCGGACCCTTGTCGGCGGGGAGCGCGGCGGCGTCGGCGCGGCCGGCGGCTATCGGGTTCGCGGTGATCGAGGCGGCTGCGACCAGGGTCGCGGCCAGTAGAAAGCGCAGGGTGGTGGCGCGCATGGCGTCCCCTCGGGGTATGGGGTGGACCTTGCGCGCGACCGTACTGTGCGACGGCCGTGAATGTCAATAAATTTCGATGCGTGAGCGTCAGATGTAGATTCTCTTCACGAGATCCACTTCGCGTTGCTCGGCCGTCACCTTACGTGTTGACGGATCCCCGTCCCATTCACGTCCGCACAGGTCACCGTGTGCTGTCAGGTTCTCGACGTTGCCGCTGGTCACCTGCCGTGATTCCAATTAGGCGCTGGTCCGAA
The DNA here is from genome assembly GCF_019083965.1 of Catellatospora tritici. GTDB lineage: Bacteria > Actinomycetota > Actinomycetes > Mycobacteriales > Micromonosporaceae > Catellatospora > Catellatospora tritici. Next base: position 119,603 of record NZ_JAHRCY010000019.1, on the reverse strand, counting down.
CGGGTGTCGGAAAGGGTCGCATGGAGTCGAAGCAGGTGGCCGCGCCGCAGGTCGCCCCCGCGCCGCGTGAGCACGCCGCCCCGGCCGGGCCGTCGCTGCCACCGTTGCCGACCGCGCCCGCGATCACCCTGCCCAAGGGCGGCGGCGCCATCCGGGGCATGGGCGAGAAGTTCGCCGCCAACCCCGCCACCGGCACCGGCACGTTCACCGTCCCGCTGCCGCTGAGCCCCGGCCGCGACGGCTTCGGCCCCAGCCTGGCGCTGGCCTACGACTCCGGGCGCGGCAACGGCCCGTTCGGGTTCGGCTGGGGCGTGGCCGTCCCGGCGATCACCCGCAAGACCGACAAGGGCCTGCCCACGTACACCGACGAGGATGTCTTCCTCATCTCCGACGCCGAGGACCTGGTCCCGGCGCACGACCCGGACGCGGACTGGGCCCCGATCACGCGCACCGGGGCGGGCTACACGGTCGATCGGTTCCGGCCCCGCGTCGAGGGGCTGTTCGCCCGGATCGAGCGCTGGACCGCCGACTCCGGCGACGTGCACTGGCGCAGCGTCACCCGCGACAACGTCACCACCGTGTACGGCCTGGACAGCGCGTCGCGGGTGCACGACCCCGCCGACCCGTCCCGGATCTACTCCTGGCTGGTCTGCCAGACCTGGGACGCCAAGGGCAACGCCGCGGTGTGGACCTACCTGCCCGAGGACGGCACGGGCGCGCCGGTCGGCAAGGTGCACGAGCGACACCGCACGGAGGCCGCCCGCGGGGCACACCGGCACCTCAAGAGCGTCCGCTACGGCAACCGCGTGTCGACGCTGGTCCAGCCCGACCTGTCCGCACAGGACTGGCTGTTCGAGGTGGTGTTCGACTACGGCGAGCACGACCCCGACCGGCCCACCCCCGCCGACACCGGCGACTGGACCTGCCGCCACGACCCGTTCTCCACCTACCGGCCCGGCTTCGAGGTGCGGCAGTACCGGCTGTGCCGTCGGGTGCTGATGTTCCACCACTTCCCCGACGAGCCCGGCGTGGGCCGCGACTGCCTGGTCCGCTCGGTCGAGCTGACCTACCGGGGCCCGGCCGGGACCGTGGCCCCCGCCGACGCCGCCACCCGGGGCGCCCCGCTGGGCACCTTCCTGGCCCGTGCCGTCCAGCACGGACACCGCCGCGACGGCGCCGGGTACCTGACCCGCTCGCTGCCGCCGGTGACGTTCGGCTACAGCCAGGCCGTGCTCGACGCGCCGATCCGCGAGACCGACCCCGACAGCCTCGCCGGGGTCCCGGCGGCGCCGGAGAAGGCCGGGCTGCGCTGGACCGACCTGGACGGCGAGGGTCTGTCCGGGCTGCTGGCCGAGGCGCCGGGCGGCTGGTGGTACAAGCACAACCTCGGCGGCGGCCGCTTCGACCGGCCGGTGCCGGTCGCGACCCTGCCCAGCCCGTCCGGGCTGCGCACCCGACGCCTGCTCGACCTGGCCGGGGACGGCACCCAGGACGTGGTCGAGTTCGGCGGCCCCACACCAGGGTTCTTCGAGCGCGACGGTGACGGTTGGGCCGCCTGGCGGCCGTTCGGGCAGCTGCCCCGGCTGGACTGGGACGACCCCAACCTGCGCTTCGTCGACCTCGACGGCGACGGCCGCGCCGACGTGCTGATCACCGACGCCGACGTGTACACGTGGTATCCGGCGCGGGGGGAGGACGGGTTCGGGGCGGCGCGGCGGGCGTACACGGCACTGGACGAGGACCGGGGCCCGCGGGTGGTGTTCGCCGACCGTACCCAGCAGGTGCTGCTGGCCGACATGTCCGGCGACGGCCTGACCGACCTGGTCCGCATCCGCAACGGCGAGGTCAGCTACTGGCCCAACCTCGGCTACGGTCGCTTCGGCGCCCGAGTCGTCATGGACGGCTCGCCGCTGCTGGACCACCCCGAGCTGTTCGACCACCGCCGGGTGCGGCTGGCCGACGTCGACGGCTCCGGCGTCACCGACCTCATCTACCTCGGCCGCGACGGCGTAAGCGTGCACCTCAACGAGTCCGGCAACGGCTTCGCCCCGGCCCGTACGCTCACCACCCTGCCGGTCGCCGACGGCGCCCTCGCGGACGTCGGCGCGATGGACCTGTTCGGCACCGGCACCACCTGCCTGGTCTGGACCTCGGCACTGCCCGGCGACGCCCGACGGCCGCTGCGCCACCTCGACCTGACCGGGGGCGTGAAACCGCACCTGCTGGTGGAGATGGCCAACAGCACCGGCGCGGTCACCCGGGTGCACTACACCGCCTCGACCACCTTCTACCTGGCCGACCGACTCGCCGGACGGCCGTGGGTCACCCGACTGCCCTTCCCGGTGCAGGTCGTCGACCGGTCCGAGGTGCACGATCTGATCGGGCGGCAGGTCTACACCACCCGCTACGCCTACCACCACGGCCACTTCGACGGGGTCGAGCGCGAGTTCCGCGGCTTCGGGATGGTCGAGCAGTGGGACACCGAGCAGTCCACCACCGACGTGGTGGGTCCGGACGGCCTGCCCGTGGTCGCCGCGCCGCCCGTCTACACCAAGACCTGGTACCACACCGGCGGCTGGGTCGAGGGCGCGGCGGTTTCGGCGCAGTACGCGCGCGAGTACTGGCGCGAGGGCGACCCCGGCGAGCTCGCGGCGCCCGGCCAGACCGACGCTCGGCTCGCCGCGATGCTGCTGCCCGACACCGTGTTGTCCGGCGGGGTGCTGCACCCCGACGGCAGCCGCACCGCGCGGGCGTGGACCGCCGAGGAGACCCGGCAGGCGTGCCGGGCGCTGAAGGGCTCGCTGCTGCGGCAGGAGGTGTACGCCCTCGACGGCTCCGCCGCGCAGGACCGGCCGTACACGGTGGCCGAGCGCGACTTCACCGTCGAGCTGCTGCAGCCGATGCTGCCGGGCCTGCGCCACGCGGTGCTGCTCGCCCACCCGCGCGAAGCGGTCACGTTCCACTACGAGCGGTCGCTGTTCCCGGTGGCGCAGGGCGCCGAGACCGTGCTGCGCGCCGACCCGCGTGTCGCCCACGAGTTCACGCTGGCCGTGGACGGCTTCGGCAACGTGCTGCGCAGCGCCGCGGTCGCCTACCCGCGCCGCTACCGCGCCCCGGAGAGCCTCGCTGTCGGCACCGGCCCGCAACTGCCCGAACACGCCCGCACCGCGCTGCGCGACGAGCAGGCCCGGGTGCACATCAGCGCCGTCGAGTACGACTTGACCGCACCCGCCGACACCGCGACCGCGTGGCGCGGGCCCGTGCCGTACCAGCTGCGCAGTTACGAGATCGTGGGCGCGGCCCCGGCCGCGGCGCTGCCGCACCTGACCAACCTGTTCGGCTTCGCCGAGCTCACCGCGTTGCTGGCCGTCGCCGCCGACGGCGCGCACGACCTGCCCTACCCCGACGTCGACGGCACCGGGGCCACACCGGGGCAGCCGTGGCGGCGGCTGCTGGACCACAGCCGCATCCTGTACCGCGCCGACGACCTGACCGCCGTGCTGCCGTTGGGGCAGGCGGGACCGCTGGCGCTGCCGTACGAGGGCTACCGGCTGGCGTTGACCGACGACCTGCTCGACGACGTGTTCGGTCGCGAGCGCCCCGACGGCACCACGGAACACCTGGTCCCCACCGACCCGGCGGCCCGCGCCGCGCTGCTGTCGGCCGAGGCGGGTTACGTGCGCGGCGCCGACCGAATCGCCGACGGTCGGTTCCCCGTGACCGACCCGGCCGGGCAGTGGTGGAGCCCGTCCGGGCGCAGCGGCTACAGCCCGGCCGCTACCGACACCCCGGCACAGGAGCTCGCCTACGCCAAGGCCCACTTCTTCCGGCCGCCCCGGTTCACCGACGCGTTCGGGCAGGCGCACCGGGTCCGCTACGACGGTTACGGGCTGCTCGTGCAGGAGACCGAGGACGCGCTGGGCAACCGGACCACCGCCGGTACCCGGGCCCCCGACGACACCACGCTGGACTCGTCGAGCCTGGACTACCGCACCCTGCAACCGGCGCTGACCATGGACCCCAACCGCAATCGCGGCGCGGTCCTTTTCGACGCGCTCGGCCTGGTCACCGCCATCGCCACGATGGGCAAGCCGGAACTGGTCGAGGGCGACACGCTGACCGGGGTGGTCGCCGACCCGCCGACCACGCAGATCCTGGCGCACCTGGCCGACCCGTACGCCGACCCGCACGCGCTGCTCGGCGAGGCGACCACCCGCTACCTGTACGACCTTGACGCCTACGCGCGCACCACCGCCGATCCGCAGCCGCAGCCGGCCGTGGCCTGCACCATCGCCCGGGAGGTGCACACCGCCGACCTGCCCGCCGGGCAGCAGAGCCCGGTGCGGCAGAGCCTGGCCTACACCGACGGGCTCGGCCGCCAGATCCAGGGCAAGAGCCAGGCCGAGGCGGGGCCGGTGGGCCCGGACGCGGTCTACTCGTCCCGGCGGTGGACCGGTACCGGCTGGGCCGTGCTCAACCAGAAGGGTCTGGCCGTACGCGAGTACGAACCGTTCTTCAGCACCCATCACCGGTTCGAGTTCGCCCCGGTGACCGGGGTCAGCCACGTGCTGTGCCACGACCCGGTCGGCCGGGTGGTGGCCCGGCTGCACCCGAACGCGTCGTACGAGAAGGTGGTCTTCGACCCGTGGCGCACCGCCGCCTGGGACGCCAACGACACCGTGCTGCTCGACCCGCGCACGGACCCCGACACCGCCGGGCTGCTCGGGCCGTACCTGGCGGCCGTGCCGGGTTGGCAGACCTGGCACGCCCGCCGCGCCACGGGCGCCCTGGGCACCCGGGCCAGGACCGCCGCGATCCAGACCGAGCAGCACGCGGCCACGCCCGGGGTGTCGCACCTGGACTCGCTGGCCCGCACCGTGCTGTCGGTGGTGCACAACCGGTACACCCGGCCCGACGCGTCGGTCGCCGAGGAGCTGTACCCGGTGCGCACCGTGTTCGACGCCGAGGGCAACCAGCGCGCGGTCGTCGACGCCCTCGGCCGGACCGTGGTGCGCCGCCGCTTCGACCTGGTCGCCAGCGTGCTGCGGGTGGCCAGCGCGGAGGCGGGGGAGACGCTGACCGTGCTGTCCTGCGACGGCAAGACGCTGCGCGCCTGGGACGGTCGCGACCACGCGGTCCGCAAGACCTACGACCCGCTGCGCCGCCCGCTCGCGGCGTACGTGCGCACCGGTGCCGCGCCGGAGACGCTGACCGAGCTGACCGTCTACGGCGAGAGCCACCCGCAGGGCCGCGAGCGCAACCTGCGTACCCGGTATCACCTGCACCTGGACCAGGCCGGGATGGTGGTGTCCGAACGCAACGACCTCGGCGGTGCCGCGCTGCGGGTGACGCGGCGCCTGGCCGCAGACCACCGCGCCGAACCGGACTGGGCGGCCGCGCTGGGCCTGTCCACCGCCGAGCAGGCCGAGGCGGCGCTGGCGCTCACCGCCGACCGGTTCACCACCGTCACCGCGTATGACGCCCTGGACCGACCGACCGTCATCACCTCGTTCACCGCCGCCACCGCCGTGGACGTGCCTGCCACCGCCGACGTGGTGCGGCTGCGCTACAACGCGGCGAACCTGCTCGACCGCGTCGACGTCCGGCTGCGCGGCGAGACCGGTGGCGACGGGCCGGTGTGGACCCCGTTCGTCACCGACATCGAGTACGACGCCAAGGGCCACCGCACCCGCATCGCCTACGGCAACGGCGCCCGCACCGACTACCGGTACGACCCCGCCACGTTCCTGCTGTCCGAACTGGTCACCACCCGGCCCGCGGGCGCCTACCCAGGCGACTGGACCGCACCGCCGGCCCCGCCCGGCGGGCTGCAGAACCTCAGCTACACGCACGACCCTTCCGGCAACATCACCGACGTGCGCGACGACGCCCAGCAGCGCGTCTTCTACAGCGGCACCGTCAGCGACCCGCACACCGGTTACGTCTTCGACGCGGCGTACCGGCTGGTGCGGGCGTCGGGACGGGAACACGTCGGCCAGGCCGACGCCCCGTGGAGCAGCCGCACCGACGCGCCCCGCACCGGGCTGGCCCATCCGCACGACGGCCAGGCGATGCGGCCCTACACCGAGACCTACGCCTACGACCAGGTCGGGAACCTGACCTCGATCACGCACCGGGCCACCGGCGGCGACTGGACCCGCACCTTCGAGTACACCGCGCCGAGCCTGCTCGACCCGGCGGCCACCGGCAACCGGCTGTCGCGGACCGTCACCGGCGCCCAACCCGCCGATACGTACGGCTACGACCCGCACGGCAACCTGCTGGCGCTGCTGGGCCTGCCGACACTGGGCTGGGACCACGCCGACCGGCTGCGCCGGGTGGTCCGCGACGGCGGCGACACCATCTGGTACTGCTACGACGGCAACGGCCAGCGCGTGCGCAAGGTGGTCGAGCGCCCCGACGGCAGCAAGGCGTCCGAGCGCGTCTACGCGGGCGTGCTCGACGTGTATCGCGAGTACGCCGCCGCGTCCGGTGCCGTCGCGCTGGAGCGGCAGACGTTGCAGGTCATGGACGACCGGCGCCGGGTGGCGATGGTCGAGACCCGCACCGCGGGCGCGGGCGGCGGCGAGCCTGAGCGGCTGATCCGCTACCAGTTCGACAACCACCTCGGCAGCGGCTGCGTCGAACTCGACGACCGCGCCCGGGTCATCTCCTACGAGGAGTTCCATCCGTACGGCTCCACGTCGTACCAGGGGGTGCGCAGCGGGCTGGAGGCGCCGAAGCGGTACCGGTACACCGGCAAGGAGCGCGACGAGGAGACCGGGTTCGCCTACCACGGCGCCCGCTACTACGCGCCCTGGCTGGGGCGCTGGCTCAGCGCGGACCCGGCCGGGCTCGCCGACGGCGTCAACGTGTACGCCTACGCCCGCGGCAACCCGATCGTCAACTCCGACCCGACCGGCCACCTGAGCTGGGGCCAGTGGGCGGGCATCGCCGCGGCCGTGGTGGTCGGCACAGTGATCACCGTCGGCACGGCCGGTCTGGCCGGTCCGGTGGTGGGCACGGTCGCGGCGGGCATCATCGGCGGCATCGTCGGCGGCGCGGCCGGTGGCGCGATCGGCGAGGTCGTCGAGGCGGCCGTGGACGACAGGCCCATCACCGCGGCGAACGTCGGCCGCGCCGCGCTGGTCGGCGCGGTTGTCGGCGGCGTCTTCGCCGGTGCGGGCGCGGCCGCCTCCGCCGTGGCCCGGTCGGCGGCCGGGCGTGCGGTCGGCCAGGCGATAGCCAGCTCCGCGGCGGGCACGGCCGCGCGCAGCCTCGCCACCCGGATCGCGTCCTCGGGCGCGGGTCAGGCGGTGCGCGGCGCGGCGGGCCGGGTGGCCGCCTCCCGGGTCGGGCAGGCCGTGGCGGCCGGGGCCGAGGGCATCGGCGGGGGCCTGCGCAACCTGCACGAGGCGGGGGAGCGCGCGGGCAGCGCCCTGGCCCGCCGGATCGAGGGCACCGCGCTGGGGCGGTTCGTCCTGCCCCGACCGCAGGTGCCGGGCGTGAACCTGGGCCAGGGCGCCGAGGTGGCCGAGCAGTTCCGGCAGCATTTCGGCCAGCGGCCCGAGGCGCTGGACGTGGTCGGCAGCCGCGCCGAGGCCCAGGCGACCGGGGCGTGGCCGGAGGGTTCCGGCCCCGGCACCAGCGACGTCGACCTCTACGTCACCACCGAGCTGGACCAGTTGACCAAGCACGGCGGCCCCGGGTTCGACTTCTTCCGCGACATCAACCCCGGCCGGGTGCCCGAGGGTGTCACCGGCATCGGCCACGGCGCCACCGAGGCGTTCATCGGTAGCGGCCCCGGCACGATCCCCAAGGCGGGCCTGCTCGACCCGTTCTTCGGACCCGGGCCGACCGGCGACTACATCTTCCGGATCTGGCCCACGCCGATCGCCCCGCCCATGGGCGGTCTCGGCGGCGCGGCCGGGGTCGTCACCCCGGACGACGACGACCGCAGGGTCACCCCGACCCCGATGGTCACCATCGGCACGTTCTGACCGAGCAACCGTCTATGACCACAGGAGCTTCAATGGACCACCAGCCGGGCATGGTTCCCGACGACCAGGCGGCGCAGGCGCGGGCCAGACGGCTCGGTCCCGACCACGAACCCACCGTCGTCCTCGGTGAGGAGCCGACCCTGATGCTGCCCCTGCAGCCCGGGGCGGTGCCGACCACGAGGGTGCCACCGGCGGCCGAGGTGCGGGTGCCGCCCGCGCGCGAGGACGGGCAGTCGCCGCCGAAGGTGCCCGCGCAGCCGGTCGGCGGCGGCGAGTCCGGCTCGTACCGGGTGTACGGCACGGTCACCACCGACGAGCAGCGGGCGCTGCCCGGCGTACGCGTGCTGGTGTACGGCGTCGCCGTCGGCCGTGACACCGTCCTGGCCGAGACGGTCACCGACCGCCGGGGCGACTACGCCGCCGTATTCGAGCAGGCGCTGCGCGCCGGTGACGCCCCGGACGTGCTGGTCCGGGTGCTGCCCGCCAAGGGCGAGACGGTGCTGGCCGCCTCGGAGGTGCGCTACAACATCGCCGCGGAGCTGCGCGTCGACGTCACCGTCGCGGTCGCGACCCTGGGCCGCGCCGACGAGCACGGCCGCCTGACCGGCGCGCTGCGGACGCACCTGGACGGCCTGGACCTGTCCGAGCTGCGCGAGGACGACGAGCGCACCGACCTGACGTACCTGGCGAACAAGACCGGGTGGGACGCGCGCCTGGTCGCGATGGCCTCGACCGCGCAGCGGCTCAGCCGCGGCACCGAGGTGCCCGCCCCGCTGTACTACGCGCTGTTCCGGGCCGGGGTGCCCACCAGCGGCTCGGCCGTCGGGCGGCTGTCCGAGCGGCAGCTGACCGGGGTATGGGAGCAGGCCGCCAAGACCGGAGTGATCGAGCCGGAACTGGCCCGGATGATCCCCGACGCGGTGGGCCGGGTCCGGGAACTGGGCGCTCAGGAGCTGCTGGACGACGACTCCTACCCCGGCCCGTCCACGCTGGCCGAACTGCTGCGGGTGTCCGGGCTGGAGGGTGAGGCGCAGGTCCGCTACGCCCGGCTGCTGCAGGAGCACCAGTCGTCGCCGAAGGCGTTCTGGAAGCAGGCGGCCGAGGTGTTCGGCGAGGACACCGCCGCCCGGCTGCGGGTGGACAGCCAGCTCGCCGACCTGACCGTCAACAACGCCGCCCTGGTCGCCCGGGTCCGCGAGTCCGTCGACCCGTCGTCCACGACCGACCTGGTCCGGGCGGGGCTCTACCGGCGTGAGGGGTGGGACAAGGTTGCCGGGCGGGAACTGGTCGTGCCCGAGGGGATCCCGGGCGACGACGCCGCCACCAAGCGCGCCAACTACCTGGACCTGCTCGCCGACCAGGTGCGGCTGAGCCACCCCACCGCGGTCGTGGCCGACCTGGTCCGGCGCGAGGAGATCCCGGTCTCGGCCGAGGCGCGCGGGGGCGTGCAGGAGTTCCTGGCCGCCAACGCGGGCGACTTCGAGATCGGCGTGCACCCGGTCGACGGCTGGCTGTCCCGCACCGGCATCCGGGTCGAGGAGCCGGTGCTGCACGGGCTGCGCACCCTGCAGCGCGTCTACCAGATCAGCCCGTCGGACGCGGCCATGGCGCACCTGCTGCGCAACGACATCGACGCCGCCTACACGGTCACCCAGTACGACGAGGACGAGTTCGTCGGCGCGTTCGCCGACGGCGTCGGCGGCACCGAGGCCGCGAAGCTGGTCTACGCCAAGGCGCAGCAGGTCCGCCACGCGGTGCTGAACGTGACCACGCAGTACCTGTCCTGGCAGAGCAGCGCCGCGCTGACCGTGCTGCCGACCTCGGCCGAGCCGGAGACCGCCGTCACCGCGTTCGCGGCCGTGGCCGCCGCCCCGGCCGACCCGAACGCCGGCGACCTGATCGTGCACCCCACGCTGGAGCAGCTGTTCGGGGAGATGGACTTCTGCTCCTGCGACCACTGCCGCTCGGTGCTCAGCCCGGCGGCGTACCTGGTGGACCTGCTGCAGTTCCTGGACCTGCGTCGCTACAACGCGGCCGGGGTCGAGCTGCCGAAGAACTACACCAAGGACAACCCGCTCGACGTGCTGCTCTCGCGCCGCCCCGATCTCGCCGAGATCGATCTGACCTGTGAGAACACCAACACCGCGCTGCCGTACATCGATCTGGTGAACGAGGTGCTGGAGCACTACACGGTGGCCGGGTCGCTGACCGGGTTCACCGGGTTCAACATCGACGCCGACACCACCACCCCGCAGCTGCTGGCCGCGCCGCAGCACCTGAACGAGGCCGCGTACGCCCCGCTCAAGGACGCGGTGTTCCCGGTGGCGCTGCCGTTCCACCGACCGCTGGCGGCGCTGCGGCGGCACCTGACCGCGTTCGAGACGCCGCTGCACCAGGCGATGGCGTCGTTGCGGCGGTCGGAGGCGCTGACCTCGCCCGGCGGCAGCCCGGCGAGCGCCTACGCGTGGCGCGACATCCTCATCGAGCGGCTGGGGCTGACCCGCAAGGCGTACCAGGTGCTCACCGACGGGTCGCTGAGCCTGTCCGACCTGTACGGCTCGACCGCCACCGGCGCCGCGCTGATCGCCGAGCTGAGCAACGCCAAGGCCCTGTCCCGGCGGCTCGGCCTGACCTACCAGGAGCTCATCGACCTGCTGCGCACCGACGCGGTCAACCCGGCCGCCCGGCTGCTGCCCTACGTCGAGGCACTGCACGTCGGCTTCGGGGCGATCGAGGCGCTGCACGGCGGCACGCTGACCCCGGCGGCGTTCACCGCGCTGCTGCCCGACGACCTGGACACCGCGAGCTACGGCGGCGATGTGCCCGGCTGGGTGCAGGCGCACTACGCCGAGATCATGTCGCTGCTGGTGCTGGTCGACCCCGACGGCGGCACCGACCTGTGCGCCTTCGACCAGCTCGAGGTGCGCCACGCCCCGGCCGACATGACCGCCAACCGGATGACCGAGCTGGACCTGCACCGGCTGCACCGGTTCGTGCGGCTGCAGCGGGCCCTGGGCTGGACCATCGCCCAGACCGACAAGGCGTACGCGGCGCTGTACCCGGCCGCGCAGCTGCCCCAGCCCGCCGACGCTCCGGCCGCCGCGCTGACCAAGCTGGACCAGGGCTGGACCACGCTGACCGAACGCCTCGCGCACGTGGTCGCGCTGTCAGTCGAGCTGCCCGCCGCGCCGAAGAAGGAGCTGACCAAGCTGCTGGCCTGCGTCGCGCCGATCGGCACCCGGGGCGCCGACTCGCTGTACCGCCAGCTGTTCCTCAGCCCCGGCGTGCTCAACCTCGACCCGGCGTTCAAGCCCGGCCCGACCGGCGCGGTGCTCACCGACGCGACCGCGAAGCTGGCCGACCACACCGTCGGCGTCACCGCCGCCGTCGGCGTGACACCGGGGGAGTACGCCGCGATCGCGGCCGCGCTCGGCTACACCGCCGCCACCCCGCTGACGCTGGACACGGTGTCGGCGGTTTACCGGTACGCCTATCTGGCCCGCAAGCTCAAGCTGAGCATCGCCGAGCTGGTCACGCTGCGGGACCTGTCCGGCATCGACCCGTTCGGGCCGCTGACCGCCGTCGACCCGCCGCTGCCGAGGTTCGTCGCCCTGGCCCGGCTGGTCGCCGAGGCAGGCGTGAAGCTGCCCCGGCTGGCGTACTTCCTGCGGCACGAGGACCCGACCGGCAAGTCTTCGCCCACCCCGGCCGACGTGCTCGCCTTCGCCCGCCAGCTGCGCGCCGACCTGGGCCAGATCGAGCGGGACAACGCCGTCGGCGAGGACCCGACCGGCGAGGTCGCCAAGTCCAAGTTCGCCCTGGTGTACGGCGCCCCGACCGCCGACACGTTCTTCGGGCTGCTCACCGGCGCGGCGGCCGTGTCGGTGGCCTACGACAACGGCGGCGACCTGCCAGCCGCCACGGCCGCGCTGGCGTCCGCGCTGTCCTATGACGACTTCGCCAAGACGCTGACCTACCGCGGCCTCATGACCGACGCCGCCCACACCGCGCTGCAGGCCGCACCGGGCATGCCCGCCGGGTTCGACCCGGCCGTCACCGCCCTGCGCGACGCCACCCGCGCCGGGTACGCGACCTTCTTCGCCCGCTACCCGGACCTGCGGCCGCTCTACGACACGTTCGCCGACGCGACCACCCCGCTGCCCGACCGGTTCGCGGCACTGACCGCGTCGTTCCTGCCGACGCTGCGCCGCGAGCTGAAACTGCGCCTGGTCCGCCAGACCATAGCCACGCTGGCCGAGACCACCCCAGCCGCTGCCCGCGCGCTGTTGGAGGACCAGGTACTGCTGCACGGCGCCACCGGCACCGGCCCGGCCGTGGACGACCTGCTCGGTGTCGAGCAGCCAGGTGTGGCGGCCGCGCTGCCGCCCGGCACGCACCGCTGGCACCTGGACCCGCCCGCGTCCGGCTTCTACCACCTGCTGGTGCAGACCACCGGCACGGTCACGCTGACCGTCGCCGGGGCACCGGTCGCGGTCACCCAGACCGCCGGAGTGTGGCGCAACACCCAGCCGATCGAGCTGACCGCGGGGCTGCTCACCGAGGTCGCGCTCACCGTCGCCTCGGCCGACCCGACGGTACGGGCCACCGTCCGCTGGGAGAGCCCCGGCCTGGCCCGCGACGTCGTCCCTGGCGCCGCCCTGTTCCCGGCCGCGCAGCTGGACCGGTTCTCCCGCACCTACCTACGGCTGCTGAAGGTGTTCGGGCTGGCCGAGCTGCTGCAGCTGAGCACCGCCGAGCTGCGGTACTTCGCCCTGGCGGGCGGAGCGAGCTGGCTGCCGGACGTGCCGGTGGTCGCCCAGCCGGGCCCGGCCGGGCTGACCGCCGCGCAGGCCCTGTTCACGGCCGTGCGGCGGGTGCTGGTGTTCGGGCGGCTGCGTACCGAGCTCAAGGTGCGCGACGACTCCCTGGTCGCGGTGCTCGCCGACCCCGGCGTGCCGGCGGCCGACGGCACGCTGCTGCGCACCCGGGTGACCCACTGGGACGAGACGGCGCTGGCGGCGGTGCTGACACACCTCGGCCTGACCACGGCATCGCTGTCGGACGTCACCGCGTTCGCGCGGGTGCGGGAGGTGTTCGCGACCGCCGCGGCGCTGCGGCTACCGCCCCAGCCGCTGCTGGCCGCGATCACCAACGAGCCGACCGGCCAGAACGTCCGCGACCTGCAGGGCGCGCTGCGCGCCCAGTACGACGACGCCGCCTGGTTCGAGGTGTTGCGCCCCGTCAACGACGACCTGCGCGACCAGCAGCGCGACGCGCTGGTGGCGGTGATCCTTGACCGGATGCGCAAGTCTTCGCTGACCGACCACATCGACACCCCGGACCGGCTGTTCGAGTTCTTCCTGCTCGACGTCGAGATGGAACCGTGCATGCAGACCTCGCGGATCCGGCTGGCGCTGTCGGCGGTGCAGCTGTTCGTGCAGCGCTGCCTGCTGAACCTGGAGGACCGGGTCGCCGCCTCCTCGATCAAGGCCAAGCGCTGGGACTGGATGAAGCGATACCGGGTCTGGGAGGCCAACCGCAAGGTCTACCTGTGGCCGGAGAACTGGCTCGACCCGGTGCTGCGCGACGACAAGTCGCCGTTCTTCAAGGAGCTGGAGAGCGAGCTGCTGCAGTCCGACCTGACCGAGGAGACCGCCGCCGAGTCGCTGCACCACTACCTGGAGAAGCTCGGCGAGGTCGCCCGACTGGAGATCGTCGGCATGTACGTCGAGGAGCACGAGTCAGGCACCCGCGCCGACGACGTCGTGCACGTCATCGGCCGCACCGCCGGGGCCCGGCGCAAGTACTTCTACCGCCGCCAGGCCAATCTCAGCTGGTCGGCGTGGGAGCGCATCAACCTGGACATCGAGGACGCCCCGGTGCTGCCGGTGATCTGGCAGGGCCGCCTGCTGCTGTTCTGGACCTCGGTCGCCCAGCAGCAGGCGACGCAGCCGAAGCTGGCCTCCGGCGACGGCACCACCACCCTGGCCAACCTGCCGATCAGCTCGCTGGCCACGGCTCCGGCCACCACGCCCGTGGGCGCCCAGCTCTACTGGAGCGAGTACTGGGGCGGCAAGTGGCAGGCGCCGCGCACCTCCAACCCGGAAGAGCCGCTGTCGCTGGGCACCCACACCGTCGGCACGTTCGACCGGGCCAAGCTGTCGCTCAGCTCCTGGGAGAAGGGCAGCGCGCTGCTGGTGCGGGTGCACTACGCGGGCGGCTCGGGTGGCTACTTCAAGCTGTACCAGCCGCGCAGCATGCCCGTCCGCAGCACCGAGGACCCGCAGCCGCTTACCACCGCGGAGCTGTTGAGCGCGTTCATGCTGCGCCACCGGGACGTCACGGTCGTGTCCGGCAAGCTGAAGGCGTCGTACTGGGACCCGACTTCGGCGTTGAAGGGCAAGGACCTCGACGCGCACACGGTGCTGGACCGCGCGCCGCTGGCGGGCGTGGTCCAGCCGATGCAGTACGGCATGGCGGAGCCGTTCCAGGCGCCGTTCTTCGTGCAGGACCGGCAGCACGCGTTCTACGTCACCCCGGCCGAGTCGTGGGTGCCGATCGAGCAGAAGCCGCCGCACGTCCGGTTCGGGCGCCCCGACCGGCTCTACGAGATCCCGAACCTGAAGCTCAAGCCCGACCCGCGCTACGAGGTGATCCCGGAGTTCACCCTGCCCCGGCCGCCGGAACCGCTGGAGGGGCCACTGAAGCTGCGCACGGACGTGCTGCAGGAGCACACCATCCGCACCGGCCTGCTGGACAAGTCCACCGTCATGTTCAACGGCCGCGCCGTCGGCGCCGCCAACTCCATCGGCGCCCAGCAGGCGCCCGGGCTGCGCTGAGGAGCGGGCAATGGCCAAGTACACCGACGTCGGCTTCCACGACTACCAGGTGACCAAGCACGTAAAGGCGACGGAGGTGCTGCTGGCGCAAGAGATGCGGATCTCCTACGACTTCGACAACCACTTCCACCCGTACGTCGACAAGCTGGTGGAGCTGCTGAACCAGGGGTCCACCGCCGGGATGCTCGACGTCAAGGCGCACGAGGCGATGCACGAGGCGTTCTTCTCCGCCAACTACTCGCCGGTGGTGGCCGACAACACGGTGCGGGTGTCGTACCACGACAAGAACCTCGACGTGGCCGAGAGCGGATCGTACGCCAACTACAACTGGGAGCTGTTCTTCCACGTGCCGACGCTGGTCGCCGCGCACCTGTCGTCGGTCGGCCGGTACCCGGAGGCGCAGCGCTGGTTCCACTTCGTGTTCGACCCGACCACCGACGACGTGTCCAAGCCCGCGCCGGAGCGCTACTGGCGGTTCCTGCGGTTCCGGCAGGGCGTGGGCGGAAAGCAGATCGAGGAGCTGCTCAACCTGCTGGGCAAGCCCGCCGACCAGTGCACCGCGGCGGAGAAGGCCGAGAAGGAGCTGATCCTCGCCGGGTACGAGGCGGTGCGCAAGAACCCGTTCCAGCCGCACGCGGTCGCCCGCACCCGCCCGATGGCCTACGAGTACTGGGTCGTCATGCGCTACCTGGACAACCTGATCGCCTGGGGCGACAGCCTGTTCCAGCAGGACACCATCGAGACCATCAACGAGGCCACGCAGCTGTATGTCCTGGCCGCCAACATCCTCGGCCCGCGCCCGCAGCAGGTGCCGCCGCGCGGGGTGGTCCGGCCGCGCAACTACCGGCAGCTCAAGGCCGCCAAGCTGGACCCGTTCAGCAACGCGCAGGTGACCCTCGAAGGCACGTTCCCGTTCAACCTGGTGCTGCCGTCGGGCACCGGCGGGGGCGAGTCGTCCGGGCCGCTGTTCGGGTTGGGCACCACGCCGTACTTCTGCGTGCCGCACAACGACAAGTTGATGACGTACTGGGACACCGTCGCCGACCGGCTGTTCAAGATCCGCAACTGTATGAACATCGCCGGGGTGGTGCGCCAGCTCGCCCTGTTCGACCCGCCGCTGGACCCCGGCATGCTGGTCAAGGCCGCCGCCGCGGGCATCGACATCGGCTCGCTGGTCGCGGGCCTGCACCAGCCGCTGTCGCCGGTGCGCGCCTCGCTGATGCTGAGCAAGTCGCTCGAACTGGCGAGCGAGGTGCGCTCGCTGGGCGGCACGCTGCTGTCGGCGCTGGAGAAGAAGGACGCCGAGGCGCTGGCCCGGCTGCGTCAGACCCAGGACATCGCCGTGCAGGAGCGGCTGCGCGACGTCAAGTTCCTGCAGTGGAAGGACGCCGAGGAGCCCGCCGCCGGGCTGCTGCGCACCCGGGCGGCGATCTTCGACCGGTACCGGCACTTCCAGCTGCTGCTGGGCGGCAACGCCCAGGCGCTGGAGCAGCTGCGCACGGTCACGCTGACCCGGGCCGAGCTGACCGAGGAGAACTTCGACGAGGTGTACGGCAACCTGGTCGAGAGCTACGGCAAGGACGTGGCGCTGGAGGACGACAACCCGCCGCCGCTGTTCGGCAACGCCGACCCCAAGTCCGACAGCGGCGCGGCCGGCGCCGGACGGCTGCGCCTGATCGCCAACGAGCACACCGAACTCAACGTGCACCAGCCCGCCGCGCGGTCCAAGCAGAAGAGCGCCACGGACAAGGACGAGCTGTTCGGAGTCCTGGGCATGCTGCCCAACCTCGGTGTCGACTTCGCGTTCTGGGGCATGGGCGGGCACCTGGAGTTCGGCGGCCCGGCCCTGTCCGCCGTCGGCCGTATCCTGGCCGGCAAGGACCGCGCCGAGGGCGACGCCGAGACCTAC
The DNA here is from genome assembly GCF_019083965.1 of Catellatospora tritici. Classification (GTDB taxonomy): domain Bacteria; phylum Actinomycetota; class Actinomycetes; order Mycobacteriales; family Micromonosporaceae; genus Catellatospora; species Catellatospora tritici. Next base: position 102,855 of record NZ_JAHRCY010000019.1, on the reverse strand, counting down.
CAGGGCAACCGGGTCGCCCGCATCGCCGGGTACGAGCGGCGGGTGGGCGACTGGATCCAGCAGAGCAACGCCGCCGCGCACGAGCTGATGCAGAACGGCCGCCAGATCGTCGGCGCGCTGCTGCGCGAGCAGATCACCCGGCACGAGTACGAGACGCACAAGGCGCAGATCGAAAACGCCAAGGCGGTCGACGCGTACCTGGCGGAGAAGTTCACCGGCACCGACCTGTACCACTGGATGCAGGGCGAACTGTCGCGCCGCTACTTCGACGCGTACCGGATGGCCTCGGACCTGGCCCGCAAGGCCGAGCAGACGATGAAGCGCGAGCTGATGCGCCCCGAGCTGGACGGCCAGTCGTTCGTCCGGTTCGACTACTGGGACGGCGGCCGCAAGGGCCTGCTGTCCGGTGAGGCGCTCTACCTCGACGTCAAGCGGATGGAGCTGGCCTACCACGAGCACAACAAGCGCGAGTACGAGCTGACCAAGCACGTCTCGCTGGCCCAGCTCGACCCGGTGGCGCTGCTGCGCCTGCGGGCCACCGGCACCTGCGAGTTCTCCGTCCCCGAATGGCTGTACGACCTGGACACCCCCGGCCACTACCTGCGCCGCATCAAGAGCGTGGGCGTGACGATCCCGGCGGTGACCGGGCCCTACACCAGCGTGCACGCCACCGCGTCGCTGCTGCGCAGCTCGGTGCGCACCTCGGCGCTGCTGAGCGAGGGCGAGTACACCCGCCAGTCCGGTGAGGACGGCCGGTTCCTGGACTATGAGGGCACCGTCCAGTCGGTGGTGACCAGTGGCGCGAGCGCCGACAGTGGCCTGTTCGAGACCAACCTGCGCGACGAGCGGTTCCTGCCGTTCGAGGGCTGCGGCGCGGTCGGCACCTGGCGCCTGGAACTGCCCGCGAAGTACCGGCAGTTCGACTACGGCACCGTCTCCGACGTCGTACTGACCATCCGCTACACCGCCCGCGAGGGCGGCGCCCAGCTGCGCGGCAAGGCCGTCGACCGGGTCGAGGAACTGGTCACCGAGGCGTCGACCTCGGGCCTGGTCCGCCTGCTGAGCCTGCGCCAGGACTTCCCGGCCCAGTGGCACGCCTTCACCACCGGCGAGGCCGACTTCACCGCCGAGCTGACCCCGGTCCACCTGCCCTACTTCGCCAAGGACGAGACGGTCCAGATCGACAAGGTCGACCTGTACGCCGTCGACGGCACCGACCTGCTGGCCGCCCAGGCCCCGCCCGCCCTGGCCACCGCCCTCACCGACGGCCTCGCCGACGACCCCGCCACCGCCACCATCACCCTGCCCGCCGACGACGACGTGGTCCGCCGCGACCCCACCGCCGACGTCTACGTCCTCCTCCGCTACTCCTTCGCCTGACCCCAGGTAAGGAAGGGCCCCTTCTTATCGCAATGCGTGGTAGAAGGGGCCCTTCTTAACGCCAAGCGTTCGCTACGCTGCGGCGATGGTGAGGGTCACGAACCGGCCGATGATCGGTTGCTACCAGGGCGTCAGGGTCACGGTCGACGTCGAGCCCGCAGCTGAGAGCAGCCTCGCCGTCGCCGACGACTTCATCGATGCGCGCGGCCCCCACGTCGAGTTCCTGCGGGAGGACCTCGCCAACCAGGAGTGGGTGGCCGAGTTGACCGCCGGAGCACTCAAGGGCGCCCGACACACCCTTGCCCATGAGGAGTACCGCACCGGACCGTTGCGCGTGGTGCTGGTCAAGCACTACCTGCACGTCGTCGATTCGGGTTGGGGAGCGATGCAGGCGGCGACCAGCCGGGCGATCCGCGAGGCGATCGGACGGCTTCCGCATCGCATGGTCACCGAGTGGGTGACCTTCACCGAGACCGGGCCGGTGGTGCGGCTGACGAACCCGGTGTCCGACGACGGCTGGTCGGAGGCGGCGGTGAGCATCGAGGTCGCGCCCGCCGCCGCGCGTCGCGTGACGCTGGCCGACGACTTCGCGAACGCCACACCGGCGCCCCGGCTGTCCACGGCCGAGTCAGCCGCCATCGCGGGGATCACGCTCGCCGCCGCGCACAAGGCGCTCGACGAGCACGAGGCCAGGGTCGGCCCGCTCCACGTCAAACTGCTCGGCCACGCCAGCGGCGACATCCACCCGCGCTCGGTAGACCTCCAGTACGAGTTCGCCGTCGGCGCGGCCGTGCGGATGGCCGTCGAGCAGCTCGAGTTCGCACTGGCCGAATGACGGCGGGCCCCGTGCCGACGTCGCCACCCGACAACATCGGTCCACGACCTACACCGCATACGGTGTGATCACACCGTATGCGGTGTGGCTGAAATCAGAGTTTGTTCCTGCTGCGGACGTACGCCACCCGGTCGTCGAGGAACTCGCGGAGTTCGTGGACGGCGCGGCGGCCGGTCTCGGTCGTGCTCAGGCAGCGGTAGTGGGCCACCGCGTCGTCGAAGCCGGCCAGTGGCGATCGGGTGTCGAACAGGCCCTGCGGGAACATCACCGGCTCCTGGTCGGAATGGACGGCCTCGTCGCATACAGCGCAACGGGTCTTGCCCGGTAGGAAGAGTGCCATGTGGTCCGCCTGGGTCGAGGGTCCCGGCCGGAACGACCGGGACCTCTCGTCATCAGTGCCGCTACGGGTTGCGGCGGTACTGCGCCGCCGAACCCTTCGTGGCTGGATCCTCGTATGCCCCCGCCCGGCCTCGGTCGACGTACCAGCTGCTCAGGGTGCTGACGGTGGCGTTGGGGTCGGCGCGGTCGGCGACCACGCGCAGGCGGGTGGTCCAGCGCTGCGGGGTCACCTCGTACAGGTCGTAGCCGTAGCGGTTGCCCTCGAAGTACTGCAGGTGCGGGTTGACCTGGCCCAGGCGCGGGCCGTTGGTGGCATTCCAGCTCGACGAGTAGCCACCGGACGTGGTCGAGTGCGCCACGAACTCAGTGCCGATCACCGGCGCGGACAGGTTGTCGAAGTCGGGGCGTACGTCCTGGATGAACGCGCTGTGCCAGTCGCCGGTGATGGTGACGAAGTCGGCGATGCCCGCCTGCTGGGCGTACGTCAGCACCTCGGTGCGTTCGGTCCGGAATCCGTCCCACTGGTCGGTGAACATATAGCCACCGTCGGGGTTCTTCTGCTGGCTCAGGAAGATCGAGTTGACCCAGCAGTGCCAGCCGCCGCTGCGGCCGCTGACCCGGCTCTTGAGCCACTGCTTCTGTGCGGCGCCGAGGATGCTGCCCCCGGTGACGTTCTGCTCCGACCGGTACTGCCGCAGGTCCAGGATCACCAACTCCAGCAGGTCGCCCCACTGGCGGTACCGGTAGAGCTGCGGGTCGGGCAGGGCCGAGTCGGCGCCCTCGATGCGCAGCGGCAGGTGCTCGTACCAGCCCTGGTAGGCGGCGGCCCGGCGGGCCACGAAAGTGGCGGCGCCGCGTGAGCCGGAGTAGTCGTTGACGACCTCATGGTCGTCCCAGGTCAGGTAGAACGGGTGCGCGGCGTGCAGGTCGCGCAGCAGCGGGTCGCCCTTGTAGAGGGCGTGCAGTTTGCGGTAGTCGGTCAGGGTGTAGGCGGTGCCGAGTTCGGAGCCCTCGTACACGTAGTCGCCGAGGTGGACGACGAATTCGAGGTTGGTGTCGGCGGCCAGGTCGCGCATGCCCGGGTATTCGCCGGACTGGTAGTTCTGGCAGTTCAGGGACGCGAATCGGACCGAGGCGACCGAGCCGGTCGGGGCGGTCTTGGTGCGGCCGATCCGGCTGTACTGCCCCAGCGCCCGGAACCGGTACCAGTACCGCCGACCAGGGGTGAGCCCGTCGACCACCACGTGCACACTGTGGCCCAACGTCACCGACGCCGGAACCGAGCCGGACGCGACGATCGCCGACATGGCCGAGTCCGTGGCGACCTGCCAGTCGACCTGCACGATGTCGGGCAGCGGCTGCACGTCGGCGAGCGGGTCGGGCGCGAGCCGGGTCCACAGCACGACGCTGGTCGGCAGCGGGTCGCCTGAGCCGACGCCGACGGTGAACGGGGCGGCGTCCCAGCTGGCCCCGAGCGCCGCCGCGGCGGCGTACGCGGCCTGCGGTCCGAGTTCGCGAAACAGCGGCCAGGCGGTGGTGAGCGCGCCCGCGCCCAGCGCGGCCTGCAGCAGGGTGCGGCGGTCGAGGGTGGGCATCAGGCACCTCCGGGGGTGACGGTCAGGGACAGTGAGTCGGCGTAGCCGTCGTTGGAGGTGCCGCCGGAGCGGGTGAACAGCAGCTCCACCTGGGCGGTGCGGCTGCCCACGGGCACGGTGCCGGTGGCGGTGCGCTGCAGCAGCGCGGTGGCGTTGCCGCGCTGGGTGGCGGTGACCGGGCCGAGCACGACCGTCGCCAGGGTCGTCCCGGCCGCGTTGCGGAACGCGACGGACAGCTGTGCCGTGTCGGTCTGGTCGGCGTACCCGCCGAGCCAGGCGGCGACGTCGTAGCGGGTGGTGCCCGCGTCGATGGCGGCGGGGTCGGGCAGGGTCACGGTCTGGCCGAGTCGGCTGCGGGCGGCGGTGCCGCCGCCGAAGAAGTTCGCGCCCCGGTCGCTCGGGCCGGGGGTGCCGCTGGTGGGGTAGCCGCCGCCGGTGGCGTACGAGATGACGGCCGTGCCGCCTTCGACGTGGGTCCAGCCGGGGATGCTGGTGGTGGGCGAGCCGGTGCCGCCGGGGCCGGTGTCGCCGCCCGGGTTGGTGATCAGGTTGGCGCTGGTCTGCGACACCGTCGACAGCGTGAGCCAGAGGCTGTCGGCGTAGCCGTCGTTGGCGGTGCCGCCGTCGCGGGTGAACAGCAGCAGCACCCGCGCGGTACGGCTGCCCGGCGGCACGGAGCCGGTTTGGCGCCGCTGCAGCAGGCCGGTGGCGCCGCCCCGCTCGGTGGCGGTGACCGGGCCGAGCACGACCAGCGCGAGCGGCTGCCCGGCGGCGGAGAGGAACTCCACCGACAGCCGTACGCCGTCGTCCTGAGCGGCGTAGCCGCCCAGCCAGCCGCCGGTGTCGAACCGCACCGTGCCCGCGTCGATCTGCGCCGTCAGCGGCAGCGTGATCGTCTGGCTGAGCCGGGTGCGGGCGGAGTCGCCGCCGCTGAGGAAGTTCGCGCCCCGGTCGGCCGGTCCGGGGCTGGTCGAGGTCGGATAACCGCTGGTGCCGTACGCGACGATCGCGGCGACACCCTCCACCGTGGTCCACCCGCTGACCGGGCTGGGGGTCCCGGTGCCGCCGCTGGTCGCGTCGGCACCGGGGTTGACGATGAGATTCGCTGTCTGCATCACGCCTCCTGGCAGGATCGACAGCAGCGTGGAGGCACTCGCTGTCCGGGCGGGGACAGTGATGTGACGCCGTGGTGAAGCGCGGCGGATCAGTCGGCGTGGGACGCTGCTCGCAGCAGGCTATCGGCCGTGAATGCTGACGTCCATCGATGTATTTTCGAAACCTCGTCGACGTCAGCCCGCCAGGTGGCCCCAGCGGTCCTCAAGCTCGGCCCAGGTGCCCTGTGCCATCGGGCGACCGCCGCTCAGCACCAGCACCCGGTCGGCCTGGGCCAGCGCGGCGCGCTTGGACGTCGAACCGACCACGGTCACGCCCGAGCCGCGCAGCGCGTCCCACAGCGCCAGCTCGGTGGTGACGTCCAGCGCCGAGGAGACGTCGTCGGCCAGCAGCAGCTCGGTGCCCGGCGCCAACGCGCGGGCCAGCGCGAGGCGCTGCAGCTGCCCGCCGGACAGCCGGGTGCCCTTGTGCCCGATCAGCAGCTCCAGGCCGCTGCCCGCCGCCGCCAGGTCGTGTTCGAGCTGCGCCGTGGCGACGGCCGCGGCCGCGTTGACGTCGTGGCCCAGCCGGATGTTGTCGCTGACCGTGCCGGACAGCACCCGGGGCAGCTGCGCCACGTAGCCGACCTGGTTGGGGCGCAGGAACAGCTCCGGCTCGGTGACCTGGTCGCCGTTCCAGGACAGCGCCCCGCGATGGTGCACGATCCCGGCCAGCGCCCGCAGCAGCGACGACTTGCCCGAGCCGACCGGACCCACGACCAGCACCAGCTCGCCGCGGCCCACGGTCAGGTCGATGTCGCTCACCCCGACGGTGCCGTCCTCGTGTACGGCGGTGAACCCGGTCAGGTCCAGTCGCCGCAGCGGATGCCGGGGCGCGGCCTGCGGGCCGGGGGCGGTGCCCGCCGAGATGTCGACGCCGGGCACGGACGCGGAGTACGCGTCGGTGCCCGCCATGGCGACGGTCCGTCCAGTCCACACCCGGGCCGAGGGCAGCTGCGACAGCAGCGAAGCGGTGGTCCAGGCGAACCAGCGCGCCGCGCCCAGCGTCGACACCACGATCAGCGTGGTGGCGGCCGGAAGCTGCCCGGCCATGTACAGCGCCCAGGCGCCGATCGGCAGCAGGCCGCTGAGGATCGCCGGGGTCGAGCGTGACCACACCTGCGTGGCGATCTCGCGGCGCTGCCTGTCGCTGCGGACGGTGTCCAGGTCGGCCAGGCGGGTCAGCACCGGCCGGGTCGCCCCGGCGAGCTTGACCGTGCGCGCCGACGACAGCGACGACACCAGGAACGTGGCGAAGGCGGCCCGCGCCTCGACGGTCTTGGCCGCCGACCGTTTGAGCACCGGGCCGAACAGCGCCGCGGTCAGCCCCGACACCAGCATCGTGCCCGCGAAGAACAGGCCGGGCACGAACGAGCCGGACACCAGCGTCATCGCGCTGATCGCGATCACGCAGATGAACTGGTCAATCAGGTTGTCGGCCAGGATCACCACCCGCTCGTTGTCGCCGCCCTGGGCCACGACCTCGGCCGGGGTGTGCGTACTGACCCGGCGGGGCCCGGTCTGGCCGTGCACCAGCCGCAGGTTGATGCGCAGCATCTGCCGCACCCACCACTCCGGGAACCAGATCGCGGTGAAGTACGTCGTCGGGACGGTGAGCACCAGCGCCGCGCTGATGCCCAGCGCGGGCCACCACGGGCTGCCGGTGCCGTCGACCAGGTCGGCCCAGAACCAGGGCAGAACGGCCCCGTCGAGGCCGAGCAGGACCATGACCAGGAACAGCAGCACCGAGCCGAGGCCGAAGCGCGGGTCGTTGACCATCAGCCGGTAGATCTCGCGCAGCGTGCGTACGCGCGGAGCCGGGGGCAGGGGCGGCGGGTCGGCCTTCGGCGGCGGGGTGGCGTCGGGCTCGTCGACCAGGGCCGCGGGTGAGTCGGGGGCGACGATCTCCTCGTCGAGTACGGCCGTCGCGGTGCGCGCGCCGTCCAGGCCGTACTCGGTGGCCAGCACGAGTCCGCCGCCGACCTGAGTGGGGACGGCGGCGGTGTCGACGGGGTCGGCCAGGCCGATCCGGCTGCTGGCCAGCAGTTGGGCGAAGCGGCGCGACTCGCGCAGCGGCCCGGACTCGACCACCTCGCCGTCGGCCAGCACCACGACCTCGTCGCAGGCGCGCACCGACGACAGCCGGTGGGCGATGACGATGCCGATGCGCCCGCGCATCACCCGTTCGGCGGCGCGCTGCACCTGGCCCTCGGTGACCGGGTCGAGCCGGGCGGTGGCCTCGTCGAGGATGAGCACGCGCGGGTCGCGTACCAGCACCCGGGCGAACGCGACCAGCTGCTCCTGCCCGGCCGACAGCACATGGCCGCCCTCGCCGAGGCGGGTCTGCAGGCCGTCGGGCAGGGTCGCCACCCAGGCGGTCAGGCCCAGCTCCTCGACGGCGCGCTCGGCGGCGCCGGTCAGGGCCGGGTCGAACAGGGCGATGTTCTCGGCCAGGGTGCCGGCCAGGATCTCGGTGCGCTGCGGCACCACGGCGATCCAGCGGCGCAGCGCCTCCAGGTCCAGGTCCAGCAGGTCGACGCCGCCGAGGGTCACCGTGCCGCGCGGCACGTCGACGGCCCGGGTGAGCACCTTGGCCAGGGTGGACTTGCCCGATCCGGTCCGGCCCACCAGCGCGTACGACCGCCCCGGTGCGAACGTCAGGTCGACGTCACGCAGCGCGGGCCGATGCGCGTCGGCGGCGTACCGGAAGGTCAGCCCGCGTACGGCGATGTCGCCCGCGCTGGGCGGGGCACCGCCGGTCGGCTCCTGCGTCACGTCGCGCAGCAGCTGCACCCGCGCCCAGGCGCCCAGGGCGTACTGCAGCTCGGGCAGCATGCGGCTGACCTGTTCGACGGTGCCGCCGAAGGCCAGCGCCAGCAGCCAGATGCCGGTCAACTGGGCGGTGTCGACGCGCCCGGTGGTCAGCGCCCAGACTCCGCCGAGCACCACGGCGCCGATGCCGACGCGGGTCGCGCCGGAGGCGATGGTGGTGACCCGGGACGACAGCCGCCACACGCGGCGACCACGGGTCAGCACCTCGGCGGCGCGGCGGGCGTAGAGGCGCAGCACGTACGGGCGGCCGAGGCTGGTGCGCACGTCGTCCTGCCCGTGGACGGACTCCTCCATCACCGCCGCCAGATCCGACCAGGCCTCTTCCTCGTCCATCCGGGCCGGGGCGATGCGCTGGGCGGGTTCGCGCAGCGAGTAGCCGAGCACCGCGGTGAGCACGAGCATCGCCACGCCGGCGGGCCACCACACGAACAGCGCGGTCACCGTCGACAGCAGCCCGACCGAGGCGGCCTGCGCGATCCGGATGCCGCTGCTGCGCAGCTGGGAGGCGACCTGGTACACGTCGCCGTCGATCCGGTCGAGCAGTTCGCCGACCGGGGTGACCTCCAGCGTGGGCAGGCTCTGCCCGAACGCCACCCGGCACAGGCGGCGGCGCACGTCGGCGGCCCAGTCGGCGGTGAGTCTGGCCATGATCAGGCCGACCACGAGGTCGCCGAGCACGACGACGGTCAGGGAGACGGCCAGCGCTGCGAAGGCGAGCGGGGAGCGGTCGACCAGCACCGGTCCGGCCAGGGCCGAGGCGGTCGCCGCGCAGGCGGCACCGGCCACGATCAGGATCGCCACCACCAGGGTGCGGCGGGGCGAGGTGGCCCAAAGGTCACGAAGAAGTCGCATGAAAGGGCCCCCAGCCGAGTTTGTGCTGGCCCCAGCATGCGATGGCCCCCCGACAGGTTTCAAACCAATTACGGCCGGGCGTCCCGGGTGCCTCGATGCGGGTCGATTTGGCAGCTCACGTCAACCGCAGCCGTGCGCAACGGACCCCTTGCGCCACAACGCCATCCGGGGCGTATAGTGAAGGCACGCTCGTCGGACGACTTCCCCCGTGGTCGCCCGACGAGCTTTTTCCTTGCCCGGCTCCGACCGGCCCGCACTCCCACCGTCGCGTCTGGACGAGGCAGCCGGTCGGCCATGGTCGGACCGGCTGATCGGATGGTTCGCCATTCTGTAACGCTCTACGGTGTTGGCACCGGCGCCAGTCGCCCCTAGCCTCGCCCGCATGGACCAGCCTCGCCGCATGGATCGCGACCTGCCCGAAGCAGAGCTGGCACGTTTCGTGCTCGACCGCTACGCCCGCCGCCTAGGCGACGCGGGCCGGGCCGCCGCCGCCCGTGACGCCGGACTGCGCGCCCTGCTTGACCAGCTCACCGCCCGCGTCGGGGACCTGCTCGCCCCCGACGACCGCCAACCCACCCTCGACGAACTCGCCAGCTACGCCGACGGCCTCGTCGACGCCGCGAGCGGGCTCGGCTGGACCCTGCCCGACTGCGAGGACGTGCTCTGGCGCTACGCCGACGAGATCACCTGGCGCCTGGTCGCCGTGTGCGAACTGGCCGCGTCCAGGGTCGAGGGCGCCGACGTCTGAGCGCCGTCGGCGGGGCCGCGCGCCGTCAGCGGCTCGCCGGGTTGGCCGTGTGCGGCTTGCGGCCGAGTTGGCGCCAACCGGTCTCGGCGATGTCCACGTCGTAGTGCTTCGCCGCGGCCCGGATGTTGGCGAACGCGAGGTCTCGGTCGTCGTCGTTCACGTCTTTCATCTGGTCGAACCGGGCCAGCGCATTGCGGACGTGGTCGGCGTCGGTCAGCGGCAGCTTCCGCTTGTCCGGGATCGCGAACACGCTCTCGGGCAGATCGTTGCGCTCGGCGGTGCTCAACTCGCCCTCGCGCTCGTGCGGCCGCCAGGTCGGTTTGGTGTTCATGCTGGTGGGATACCCGGCCGGTGGCTCCGGTCAAACCCGGCGACCGGGGCGGAATGCCGCACCGCGACCGCGGGTTGGTGCCTGGCGGAAGCGTGATCGAACGAGGGAGACCTGATGACCAGCAACGCCGACGCGGCGATCGCCGCGCTGCGGTCCGGATACGACCACCTCGCCCCCATCGTGGCCGGGCTCGGCGAGGACGGCCTGGCCGGATCGTCCGGTGCCGCCGAGTGGGACGTGTCGCAGGTGCTCAGCCACCTGGGCAGCGGGGCCGAGATCCACCTGGCCACGCTGGAGGCGGCTCTGGCGGGCGAGCCCAACAAGGGGATCGAGTTCAACCGGGGCGTGTGGGCGCGCTGGGACGCGATGTCGCGCACGGAGCGCGCCGCCGCGTACGTGACCGCCAACGAGAAGATGCTGCGCCGGTACGAGGAACTCGACCCCGCCACCCGCAAGGAGTTGCGCGTCGACCTGGGCTTCCTGCCCGCCCCGGTCGACGTGGCCACCTCGGCCGGGCTGCGGCTGAGCGAGTTCACCTTCCACTCGTGGGACGTGCGCGTCGGCACCGACCCGGCGGCGACCCTGCACCCCGAGGCGGTGCCGCTGCTGCTGGGCTTCACCGGCGGCATGTTCGCCTGGCTGGCCAAGCCCGCCGCGCTGGAGGGGCGCGAGGCGAAGCTGCGGGTGGACCTGACCGAGCCGCACCGCGTCCTCGGCCTGCACCTGGCCGACCCGGTGCTGCTCGGTGACGTGCCCGAGCAGCCGGACGGTGTGCTGCACATCCCGGCCGAGGCGTGGCTGCGCCTGGTCGTCGGGCGCCTGTCGCCGGAGTACACCCCGGCCGGGGTCGAGACGGAGGGCGCGGCCGACCTGGACCTGCTGCGGCGAGTGTTCAAGGGCTTCTGACGCGTCCGAGGGGCCACCCAGGCCCGTGGCTCACCCGGGTGGGGTTGTGCGCACGACCCCACACGGGTGCGGCAACCGTCAGCGTGTCCCGTGGTCGCCGACTCGGGCGATGAAGCGCAGCATGTCCGCGTGCGGCCGACCGAGGACGGGCTCGGCCCGGTCGATCGCGGCCGGGATGCGCGCGAGCACCGGCGCGGGCGGTTGCCGCAGCCGTCCGCCGGACGGCCACCTTCGGGCGGCGTCCAGGGCCAGGTCCCGGATCTCCGGATCGGGGTCGTCCAGCCAGCTCAGCGCCGTCTCCAGGGCCCACCACAGGTCGAGCGCCGACAGCAGCCGGAACGCGATGGTCCGACTTGTCGCCGGCTGGTCGGGTCGGGTCAGCTCGCGCAGCAGGGCCGGATCCGCCGTCGGGTGCTCCGCCAGGGTGCGCGCGGCCAGCCGCAGCACCGCCAGAGACGGATCGGCCAGCAACGCCCGCAGCGGCTCGGCTGGGACGGCACCGAGCCGCCGCATGGCGCGCAGCGTCGTCAGCCGTCCCCGGGCGGCGGGGTGGGCGAGGCCCGCACTGAGCAGGTCGGCATCGGCGGCGCTGCCGGTCTCGCCGATACCGGCCAGGATCGGCAGCGACAGCGGCTGCTCGACGGCCAGTCGGCGGTAGTGTGCGGCCGGGTCACCGCCGCGGCGGCGGACCGCGGCCTGCGCCACTTCGCGTACCAGCGGGTACGGGTCGGTCAGGGCGGCATCGGCGTCGAACTCGCCCGCCCGCGCCAGTAGGCGGACCGCTTCGGCGCGGACCAGGGCGGTGCGGCTGCCACGCAGGCGGCGCAGGGTCGGCAGGTCGGTGGCCGACCGGGCCAGCACCGCCTGGGCGCAGGTGCGGCGGACCAGCGTGTCGCGGTCGCGCTCGGCGGCGGTGAGCAGCCGGTCGAGGCCGAGCCGGTCGTGTGCGACGGCCGTCTCGTACGCCACGCGTCGCACCCGGTCGGCACGGGCCGCCAGCAGCGGCGCCAGCTGCTCCGGTGTCAGCTCGGGTAGCAGGTCCGCCAGGTACTGGCGCAGCCAGCCGCCGTGCAGGCGTCCGCCCAGCGCCACGGCCAGGTCGGCGGTGGTCACGAGCAGCGGTCCGTCTTCGCCGACCCCCGCGAGCATGGTCAGGCAGGTGCTCTGCGCGGCCGAGCGCACCTGGTGGGCCCAGTCGCAGGTACGCAACGCGAGCACAGCCACGGCGGCGGGGCGGGGATGCGCGGCCAGCCGGATCGCGGCGGCCTCGCGCAGCCGCCCGTCGCCGTGGCAGCCGGCCGTCACGAGGTCAAGGGCGTCGGCCGTGCCATCGAGCAGGGCCTTGGCCAGCCGATTCGGGCCGCCCACCCAGAGCGTGGCGAAGTCGGGGCGGCGCAGTGCCTGGTCGAACCGGATCCACCAGGTCGCGTCCCGGGTGTCCAGGTCGGCGAGGGCGGCTGAGCGCAGGTCGTCGGTCCGGGGCAGGCTCAGCAGCGCCATCGCGGTGTTGTCGGGGCTGTCGGCGGGCTCCTCCGGCACCGCGGGCACGACGGGTACGGGCTCGCCGGCCAGGATTCGACGGGAGCCCCAGTCCAGACCCAGCCAGCGTTTCAGACGTTCGCCCAGCTCCATGTCGCCCCCGTGGTCGGCGCCGGTTGCGCTCCGGCGGGTAGGCCGACCATTCTGCGGGCGGGACGGGTGGCGGCGCGAGCCGGTATCGGCGCCACGACGGCGGCCACCGCGGGTGTCCTGGGAGACGCCTGGTTCTTCCTCCCTGCCACCGTACGGCTGGTACGGCTGGTTCAGGCCCGCGCGGCCCGCGCCGTCAACTCGGTCAGCCCGTCGCGGGAGGCGACCACGGTGAGCTTGTCGCGCTCGCGGACGCGCCGCAGCGGGCTCGGCTTCCACAGCGGCCGCGGCTCGCCGAACTCGGTCACCGCGATCACCCGGACCCGGCCCGGCTGGTTCACCGCCACGGTGGTCTCGGCGGCCAGCGGCGAGCCGGGCGCGACGTACACGTCGGCGATGAGCAGCACCCGCCGGTCCACCGAGATGGTGCCGATGACCTCGCGGTCCATCAGTGCCTCGGCGAAGGCAGGCACGGCCAGGTTGGAGACGCTGCGCGACAGCGGCAGGTCGAACGTGGTGCGCACCCGTTCGGCCAGGTCCGGGTTGAACAGGCGCAGCACCACGCGCAGGTTCGGCTGCAGCTTGCGGCCGTACAGGGCCGTCTGCAGGTTGGCCACGTCCGAGCGGTCCACCGCCATCAGCGCCTTGCACCGGTCCACCCCGGCCTGGCGCATCGTGGTCTCGCGCGCCGGGTCGCCGATGATCAGCGGGATGTTCAGTTCCCGGGCCAGTGCGACGCCCCGATCGTCCTCGTTCTGGGCGATGGCCAGCATGCTGATGCTCCGGTCGTGCAGCAGCCGCAGCACGCGGGTGCCGACGCCGCCGAGGCCGACGACCACGACATGCCCGGCGCGGGGCTGGCTGAGCCGCAGCTGCGCCACGGCCAGCCGGGCCCGTACGGTGCCCTCGACCACCAGCGCGGTCACCAGCGGGATGAACGCCAGCCCGGCCAGGCCCAGCAGCAGCTGCAGCGCCTGCTGCGAGCGGTGGTATGCCGGGGTCGGTTCCGGGCCGCCGAGCACGGCGGTCGCCGCGGCGTAGAAGCCGTCCCAGCCGGGCTCGCCGAGGCTGCGCCCGAGGGCGTACCCGGCCACGACGATGAGCCCGAGCACCAGCGTCACCGCGATGCGGGTCTTGCGGGACACCAGCGCGCCGAGGAACGTGGCGAGCTGGCTCAGCCGGGACGGCCGCTTCGGGGCGACCTTGCCCAGACCCAGGGTGGTCTCCCAGCGCGAGGCCGGGCCGCGCTGCTCGGCCAGGACCAGATCGGCGGTGCGGTCGTCGGCGGGCAGCACGTCGGGGCCGCCCGCCGGGTCGAGATCGGCCAGCCCGCACACGACGTCCTGCGGGGCCACCGCCTCGCGCGGCGCCACCACCAGCGTTCGCATCCCGACCTGCACCGGCGTGGCGGCGACCTCGCCGAGGGCGGTGGCCACCAGCTCCGGGGCGGCGATCTCGGCGTCGGACAGCACCCGGGCGTTGCCGAGCAGCGCCTCGATGCCGTGGCCGAGCGCGGTGTGGTACATCCGCACCACCAGCCGGGTCGTGGGCGCCAGTTCGCGGGCCAGCAGCGCCAGCGAGAGGTTGCCCACGTCGTCCTGCACGGTCAGCGCCAGGCCGGACGCCGTGGCGAGCCCCGCCTCCTGCAACGCCCGCTCGTCGACGACGTCGGTGACGATCAGGCGCACCCGGGGCAGGTCGCTGAAGTCGCGGCCGGGTGCCTGCTGCGACGTGGTCATCAGCACGACCACGTCGGTGCGGTACCGGTCGGACAGCTGCTGCGCCAGGCGGTACGTCAGATCGTCGGATCCGTTGAGCACGAAATGGTGCGACTGGGGGGACGGCATGCCGCGGATCGTATCGACGGATGCCTAACCCCGGGTGAACACGCGGCTACCAGCCGGGCCACGTCCCCAGCTGCGCCCCGGCCTCGTCGATCGCGACGTACTGGTCGCGGATGGTGTTCAGCGCCTGTTCGGCGTGTGCTTTGATCGCCAGGTCGGTGCCGTAGTTGCGCTCATGGCTGATGTTGTCCAGGCTGTTGCCGGTCGCGGCGCGCTGCGTGCGCAGCCACAGCCAGTCGAACGGCTGCCCGGCGGTGGCCTGTTTCAGCTGGTCGGTGACGGCCTGCTGGTTCTCGGTCACCTCGCCCGGCAGCTTCACACCGAGGCGCTCGGCCAGGGGCACCAGGTCGGCGTCGAGCTTGGTGTACTCGTCGTGGAAACGGGTGCCCAGGTCCTTGACCTGCGACGCGGTGCCGCGCTGCGCGGCCAGGTCGGCGGCGGCGATACCGGCCAGGTAGGCCTGGTGCGCCGAGATCACGTACGACTGGTCGTACGCGGACGGCTGGGCCTGGGCGGCGGCGGGCGTGGCGGTGGCCACCGCGACCGCCGCCGCGACAACGATGAACAGCCCTCTGATCGGGTTCATGGCGGTGCCCTTCGTCGGGGCCGGTGGTGGCACCGGCCACCCGGGGACGTACCCCCGATCGGCGCGCGCCATTCGCGGGTCAGTTGGCGATGCCCACGGTCTGCCCGATGGTCTCGGGCTGGCTGAGCGCGGCGAGCATGGCGTGGGCGACGTCGGCCCGGCTCGCGAGCGCGCCGGGGGCGTTGCGGCCCAGCGCGGTGTGATAGCGGCCGGTCAGCGGCTTGTCGGTGAGTCGGGGCGGCCGGAACGAGGTCCAGTCCAGGCCGCTGGCGCGCAGGGCGTCCTCCATCAGGGCCAGGTCGGCGTAGTGCTCGCGCAGGATCGCCTTGATCAGCGGGCCGCCGACGTACCTGATGAAGAAGCCGTCCCCGGGGTCGTGGCGGGGCGGGTTCGGGTTGCCGGGCGAGGCGACGGTGCCCACGGGCGCGGCGCTGACCACCACGATGCGGCGTACGCCGGTGGCCTGCATCGCGGCGATGACGGCGCGGGTGCCCGGGGCGGTGACGCCGGAGTCGGCGCGGCGGCGCGGCCCGAGCCCGGACAGCACCGCGTCAGCCCCGGCCACCGCGTCGGCGAGTGCCTGCGGGTCGGGCGCGCTGAGGTCGGCTTGGACCGCGCGTACGCCCGCGGGCAGCTTTCCCGGGTCGCGGACGACCGCGGTGACCTGGTGACCCGCGGCGGTCGCCTGCGCCAGGATGTGACGGCCGATGCCGCCGGTGGCGGCGAATAGGGTGAGGCGCATCGTGCTTCCTCTCCGGCGCGGGTTGCCGCGCCAGGACGATGTGGTCCGTACAATATGAGAATCGTATTATCTGAGTTCGAGGTCCATACAATATGACTTCCGTAACAGGTGAGGCCCGCGACCGCCGCCGGTTGACGGCGGGCATCAAGCAGACCCTGCGTGACCTGCGCAATCAGCTGTCGATCCTCAACCGGCAGGTCAGCGGTCGCCTCGACCTCAGGGACATCGACCTGGACTGCCTCGACGTGATCAGTCGCCACGGCTCGATGAGCCCCAGCGCCCTGGCCCGGCAGGCGGGCCTGCACCCGGCCACGCTCACCGGCATCCTCGACCGGCTGGAGCGCGCGGGCTGGATCGTCCGCGACCGGCACCCCACCGACCGGCGCGCGGTCACGCTGCGGGCGGTGACCGACCGGGGCGCCGAGATCTTCGGCCTGTACGCGGGTATGAACGCCTCCCTCGACGAGATCTGCGCCGGTTACGACGAGGCGCAGTTGCGCGTCATCGCCGACTTCCTCGACCGGGCCAACGCAGCCGGACGTGACGCCACGACGCGGCTTTCCGAAGGCGATTAGTCGGGACGTCATCCTTTAAAAACAGTGGTTGACACCCGGTTGTCTTCATACGACGCTTGGGAGCGCTTCCATTCATCGCTCCCGATAAGGACGCAACCGCATGAAACCACGGACACCGCTGCTCGCGTTCGCGCTGGTAGCCGCCACCCTGGCCGTCCCGCCCGCCCAGGCGCAGGCCGACACCACCGTCTCCGTCTCCGTCAACGCCCGCGCCGGGCTGGAGAGCGTCGGTGACGCCTCGATCGGCGTCAACCACGCCGTCTGGGACGCCGAACTCGGCACGAACGCCGTCGCCGACCTGATGAAGAACGCCGGGGTGCAGGCCATGCGCTACCCCGGCGGGTCGTACTCCGACATCTACCACTGGCGCGACAACACCGCCCCCGGCGGCTACGTCGCGCCGAACACCGACTTCGACCACTTCATGGCCGGGGTCCAGCGCGCGGGCTCGCAGGCGGTGGTGATCGCCAACTACGGCACCGGTACGCCGCAGGAGGCCGCCGACTGGGTGCGCTATGCCAACGTCGAGAAGCACTACGGCGTGAAGTACTGGGAGATCGGCAACGAGCTCTACGGCAACGGCCACTACGGCTCCGCGTGGGAGGCCGACGACCACGCCGACAAGAGCCCGGCCGCGTACGCGGAGAACGTCAAGCAGTTCGCTCAGGCCATGAAGGCCGTCGATCCGACCGTCAAGATCGGCGCGGTGCTGACCACGCCCGGCAACTGGCCCGACGGCATCGTCGCGGGCGGGGACGCGGGCACCTGGAACCAGGTCGTGCTGTCGATCGCCGGTCCCTCGGTCGACTTCGTGATCCTGCACTGGTACCCGGGCGGCTCCGGGGCCGCCGACGCGCTGTCCAAGACCGCGCAGGTCACCGACGCGGTCTGGCTGGTGCGTCGGCAGATCGACAAGTACGCGCACAAGGACCTCGGCATCTCCCTCACCGAGATCAACGCCGGGTACGGCCAGAACACCCAGCCCGGGGCCCTGTTCGCCGCCGACGCGTACGCCTCGCTGGTCGCGGCCGGTGTCTTCACCGTCGACTGGTGGAACGTCCACAACGGCATCGGCACCACCTCCACCGTCGAGGGCCAGCCCGACTATGGCGACTTCGGCCTGCTGTCCAGCGGCGGCTGCAACAGCGACGGCAGCGTTTGCGAACCCGCGCTGAACACGCCGTTCGCGCCGTACCACGCGCTGGCCATGCTGTCGAAGTTCGCCCGGCCCGGCGACCAGCTGCTCAGGGCCGCCGCCTCCGACCCGCTGGTCAAGGTGCACGCCGCCCGGCGCGCCAACGGCGACCTGGCCGTTCTGCTGGTCAACGAGGATCCGGCGGCGGCCAAGCCGGTGACCCTGAGCTACGCCGGCTACTCCCCGGCCGCGAGCGCGCAGGTGCTCAGCTACGGCAACGGCGGCACCGCCATCACCACCACGACCGGCAGCGCCACCTCGGTCACGCTCGCGCCGTACTCGCTGACCACCCTGGTCCTGCACCCGACCGGCTCCACCGCCGGTCCGGCCCGCCCCGGCCGTCCCGTGGCGAGTGCCGTCACCGCCACCGACGCGACCCTCACCTGGACCGCCTCGGCAGGCACCGGCCTCAAGTACGAGATCCACCGCCAGAACGGCGCCATCACCGAGCAGTGGGGCGAGACCACCGCCACCACCTTCACGGCGCACAACCTGCGGCCCGGCACCCGCTACACCGTCAACGTGATCGCCCGCGACGGTTCGGGCCGCGTCTCGTGGGCCTCGGCACCGGTCATCTTCCAGACCGGCACCCCGGCCGGCTCCTCCTGCGCCGTGACGTTCGCCGACGTCAACGACTGGGGCAACGGCTACGTCGGCAGCATCGACATCACCAACACCGGCACCAACCCGATCGACACCTGGAACCTGGCCTTCTCCTGGCCGACCGCCTGGCAGCAGTTCTCCGGCGGCTGGAACGGCACCTGGAGCGCGACCGGCAACTCGGTCCTGGCCACCAACGCCGACTTCAACAAGGTGATCGCCCCCGGCGCGACGGTCAACGTCGGCTTCGTGGGCGGCTACTCGGGCCCGAACGTCCCACCGGCACTCTTCACCCTCAACGGCGCCCTCTGCACCACCCGCTAGCGAGGTAAGGAAGGGCACCTTCTTATCGGAATCCGATGCAGAAGGTGCCCTTCCAAACCGCCGGAGGCGGGCGCGGCGTGCTGGGTGACAGGCGCGGCGTGCTGGGTGGCGGCGTGGCGCGCTGGGGTGGCGGGCGCGGTGTCCGGTGGCGGGTCACCGGCGGTTGAGGCCGGACAGCTGCCAGGCCAGGCGGTGCCGGACGGCGGGGACGCGGCCGACCACGCCGAGAGCCAGATTGCGCAGCGGGCGCCGGGCGGCTGCGATCGTCGCCAGCGTGGTGAGCCGGTCGGCCATCGACACGACCTGCTCGGCGAAGCCGCGCTGCCGGGCGGCGTACGCGTCGAGCTCGTCGTCCGAGGCACCGCCCAGCACCCCGTCGAGGGCTTCGCCGAGGGCGACGGCGTCGCCGATGCCGAGGTTCATGCCCTGGCCGCCGGCCGGGGAGTGCACGTGCGCTGCGTCTCCGGCCAGCAGCACCCGGCCGCGCCGGTACGTGTCGGCGATGCGGTGGTGCACCCGGAACCGCGACCCCCACCGCACCTCGTGCACCACCACGGGCTCGGCCCGCGGCCCGCGAACGTCCAGCAGCCGCTGCACGAATGCCGTGTCGGGCTGCGCGGGCGCCTCGTCGACGGTCGCGACGATCCGGTACGACCCGCCCGGCAGCGGCGCGAGGACGACCAGTCCGGCGGGCGAGAAGTAGAGCATGACCTCGCCCTGGGGCACCCCGCCGCTCAGCCGCACGTCGGCCAGCACGAACGACTCCGCGTACGCCGCGCCGTCGAACCCGATGCCGACGCTCTCGCGCACGGTGCTGTGCATGCCGTCGGCGCCGACCAGGTAGCCCGCGCGGATCTCGCGGCCGTCGTCGAGCGTCGCGGTCACCCCGGCGTCGTCCTGCGCGATCGCCGCCACCCGGGCGGGGCGCAGCACCATCCCGCCGAGCTGCTGGAAACGGGCCAGCAAGGCGGCCTCGGTGTCGGCCTGCGAGATCATCAGGGTGTACGGGTACGCCGTCGGTAGCTGCCCGAACGGCACCGACAGCAGCACCCGGTCGCGGTCGCGGATGGTGAAGCGCGGGGTGTGCACGCCCTTGGCCACCAGCGGCGCGGCGACGCCGTAGGGCTCCAGTAGTTCCAGCGTGCGCGGGTGCACCACGGCGGCCCGCGACGTGTTGGCGCCCTCGGCCTGTGCGTCCACGAGCGTGACCGATCGGCCGTGCTGGGCGAGCACGACCGCAGTGGTCAGCCCGGCCGGACCGGCCCCGACGACCAGCACGTCCACGGTGGGGGTGAGCATGGCTCCTCCTGTCAACAACTGTTGGCCAACGCCTGTTGACATTCACGTTAGGCGCGGGTGACTTGATTTGTCAACGCTTGTTGGCCTACGGTTGTTGACATGAGGCGATCGTCCGCGGAGACCATGTCGATCATCCTGGCGGCGGCCCGTGAGCGGTTCGCCGCCGACGGGTACGAGCGCACCACGATCCGCGCCGTCGCCGCCGACGCGAACATCGACCCGGCCATGGTCATGCGCTACTTCGGCAGCAAGGAGAAGCTGTTCGCGGCCGCCGCCGACTTCGACCTGCGGCTGGACCTGCTCGGCGACGTCCCGCGTGAGCAGGCGGGCCCGGCGTTCGTGCGGCACTTCCTACGGCGCTGGGAGGAGGACGAGGCACTGCAGGTGCTGCTGCGCACCGGCGTCACCAACGACGGGGCCGCCGACCGGCTGCGCGAGATCTTCGCCCGGCAACTGGGTCCGGTGGTGGCCCGAATCGTGGCCGACCCGACCGAGGCACCCGCCCGCGCCGCGCTGGTGAGCGCCCAGATGCTCGGCATCGGGCTGGCCCGCTACCTGCTGCGGATTCCGGCGGCGGCGGCGCTGTCCGAAGCGGACCTGGTCGCCTGGCTCGGGCCGACCATCCAGCGCTATCTGACCGCAGACCAGCCCTGAGGCTTGCCCGTATGGAAACCGCTTACTAGTGTTCCCGGGGCAGCCAGGACCTGGAGGAGTGAGCATGGAACCCGTACGCCTCGCGCTGATCGGCGCCGGAGACCGCGGCACCGGCTACGCCCGCTGGGCCCTGGCCAACCCCGACCGCGCCCGCGTCGTCGCCGTGGCCGAGCCCGACCCGGACCGGCGCGAACGCCTTGCCGCCGAGCACGGCATCGCCGAGCAGCACCGGTATCCGGACTGGCGAGAACTGCTCGCGGCGGGCCTTGACATCGACGCGGCCGTTATCGCTACCCAGGACTCCGGGCACGTCGAGCCCGCCGTGGCCGCCGCCGGTGCCGGGCTGCACATCATGCTGGAGAAGCCGATGGCACCCACCCCGGCGGACTGCGTCCGCGTGGTCGACGCCGTACGCGAGGCGGGGGTGCTGCTCGCGGTGTGCCACGTGCTGCGGTACGCGCCGTACACGCGGATGGTCAAGCAGCTCGTCGACGCCGGGGCGATCGGCGAGATCGTGTCGGTGCAGCACCACGAGCCCGTCGGCTTCTGGCACCAGGCCCACTCGTTCGTCCGCGGCAACTGGCGCCGCCAGGACCTGTCCAGCTTCATGCTGCTGGCCAAGTCCTGCCACGACCTCGACTGGCTGCAGCACATCGTCGGCCGCGACATCGCCCGCGTGTCCAGTTTCGGCGGCCTGCGCCACTTCCGCCCCGAGCACCGCCCCGAAGGCGCGGCCGACCGGTGCCTGGACTGCGCGGTCGAACCCGACTGCCCATACTCGGCGAAGCGGCTCTACGGCGGGCGGCTCGCACAGGGGCGCCACTCCTGGCCGCTGAGCGTGGTCACGCCGGTCTTCACCGAGGAGGCGCTGCTGGCCGCCCTGCGCGAGGGGCCGTACGGCCGCTGCGTCTACGCCTGCGACAACGACGTGGTGGACCACCAGGTCGTCGCGATGGAGTTCGACGGCGGCGTCAGCGCGGTGTTCACCATGAACGCGTTCAACACCGGCGGCCACCGGCGCACCCGGCTGTTCGGCACCCGTGGCGAGCTGGTCTGCGAGGGCGACGACATCACCGTGCACGACTTCGTCACCGGCGCCACCACCCGGCACGACCCCAGCACGGTCGGCGGCGCCGACGCCGCGGGCGGCCACGGCGGCGGCGACGCGGCCCTGATGGACGCCTTCGTGACGGCGGTGGCCACCGGCGATCCTGGACACATCCTGTCCGGCCCCGCCCAGACGCTGAACTCGCACCTGGCGACCTTCGCCGCCGAACAGGCCCGCCTCGACGGCACCGTCATCACCGTCGCGAGGTAGGGGCGGGGCTCACGGCGCCGGGCTGCGGTCCAGCCCGGCGTAGTGCGGGACGAGTGAGCCGGTGGGGCAGCCGACCCCGGCTCGTCCGGACCTGGAGCACGGTGGGCGGCCTGGACGTTGCCGACCGGCCACCGTGCGACGGCTGGTTCAGCGCTCGGCGACCGTGTCGAGCGACGGTGCTGGACCGGCGAAAACGCGGCGGAACGGCGTGCACACGATGACGCCGAGGGTGGTGGCCAGGCCGACCGCGATGACGATCGCGGCCAGTGGGTTCTGCACCTGGTTCGCCAGCGGATACATGAAGTCGGCGGCGAGCAGGACGCCGCCCGATTCGGGGTCCGGCACCATGCTGAGCAGGCTGTCCGCCGTGTTGGCCGCGCACGCGTAGAGGGCCGGTACGGCGAGGCAGAGGGCCAGGATCCGGTCCGCTCGCGGCGTGCGGACGAAGCGATGCGCCAGCCAGGTCAGCACCGGCCAGCTCACGGCCAGCCCGAGGAGGAACCCGGCGAGCGCGGCGACGGGCACACCACTCGGTTCGACCTGGTAGAAGCGAAGGAGCAGCGACGCCTGGTACTCGCTGGGAGCGGTCGCCTCCACCCGCAGCAGGAGCCCGTCGCGCGACGCCCAGAACACGGGGCGCGTGTAGGAGTCGAGCGCGCTGACGCTGCCGGTCTGCCATCCCTCGGCACGCAGTCGCAGGTACGCGGCATGGAAGGCGGCTTGCGCCGTCGAGGGGTACCGGTACCCGCGCACGTGGGCAGCCGGTGCCGGTCGCGCTCCGGACCAGCCCTCCGCGGCGAAGTTCTGGAAGTCGCCGTGGCTCAGGTACGAGTACGCCATATCGAGTCGGTCCGGGGCGGTGACGTCGACCCACGAGGCGTGTTGCCCGGCGAGGGCGTCACCGAGGGCGGCGATCCTGGTCTCGGTGAGCTCCGGCCGTTCGGTCGACGGCGCACCCCAGGCGAGGTAGGCGCCGACTCCGCTGAGCACGACCGCCGCCCACAGCGCCGCCACGCCGACCACGGCCTTGGCCACCCGTCCGGGCGGCGCGAGCCGGTATCTCAGCCCGGACAGCAGCAGGTGGACCGCCTCGTCCCGAGAAGCCCGCAGCTGGCCCGGCCTGGACGCGTCCAGCAGGGTGGTGAGTAGCTCCAACCCGCGTTCGCGGCGGTAGAAGCGCGGATAGGCCTGAAGCAGGCGCCGGTACGAATGCTCCAACGAGGACTGTTCAGGCATACCGCACGCCGAAACCGAAGCCGAACGCCTCACGCAGGCGGGTCTCGGCGACCTTGGCGTTGGATCGCATGCGCTCCACCGCGGACTCGAGCGCGGCCCGGCCGTCGTCGGACAGCGCGTAGTAGCGGCGCAGCCGCCCGGACACCGCCTCCTCCCGCTCCACGACGATCAGGCCGTCGGCGGTGAGCCGGTCCAGGGCGGCGTAGAGAGTCCCCGCCTTGAGGCGGACCTGGCCGCGGGACAGCTGCTCGACGGCCTGCATGATGCCGTAGCCGTGTAAAGGATCGCGGACCAGCGCGGTCAGGATGAAGAACGTGGGTTCCTGCATCGTCATGACAGCAATATAGACGATCTGTATATACAGTCAATCTGTATGAGAGGGTGCGGTCGGCGCGGGTAGACCCGGACATTCGGGGTTGGTGAGGCGGATCCGCTGGATGAGGTCCGATCGCAGCTCGGCGATGCCCGCCACTTCCTGTGCCCGGAGCGGCACCGACTCGGTTCCGGTGAGGTGGATGGTCAGCGGGATCACGATCGGCCGCGGCGGCACCCGCGTCGTCGACGGCCACGAGCCCGGCCTCGAAGACGACCCAGCCCCGCCGGGTCGGCCGGCGGCGTACCCGGAGGCAGAAGGCGACCGAGACCAGGGCGAGCCCGGTGACGACCGAGGCGCAGACCAGGAAGGTGGTCGAGCCGTCCAGGTTCATGGCGATCAGGAACGCGCCGAGGAACGCCGTGGTGAGTGACAGCATGTACAGCAGCAGGAACTTCGGGGCGGCGTGGTACGGGTAGGCGGTGACGGGGGTGCCGAGGCCGCGTTCGGCGGCGGTGCCCAGGTATGGGCCGGGCATCGCCCAGAGCGGTGCCTTCGAGTCGGGCACCGGTTCGTCGGAACCTGACGAGGCGGTCACCCGGGCGAGCAGGTCGCGCACGACGATCACGCTGACCGCGAGGCCGATGATGATGAACAGCCAACACATGACCAGGATCCCGGTGTCCCGGTCGCCAGACGTGAAAGGGCTGCTCGGCGTACATGCCGAGCAGCCCCTTCACGCCCCCGATCGCCGTACGCCACCGTGGTGCCGCGGTGGCGTACGGCGCCGGTCAGTAGGCGAGCTTGATGATGCCGGGCAGTGCCTTCTCCGCCAGGTAGATCTCGGAGAAGTAGTCGTAGCAGTCACCGCTGGTGTTGGTGCTGCCGCCGCTGAGCACGCCCTTGGCCGCGACGCTGCCGTCGCTCTTGATCGTGTAGATCGGGGCGCCGGAGTCGCCGCCCCGGGTGCAAGTGCCGCGCCGGTACGACTCGGTGGCGTTGCGCAGGGTGGACCCGTCGGTGTAGCGCACGGTCACGCCGCGGGCGATCACCCGGAAGCCGCACATCTCACCGGTGACCTGGCCGCTGACGCAGTACTGGTCGCTGAGCGACGACCCGGTGGTCCACTTGGAGGTCACCTTGCGCGAGGACGACGAGTTGGTGCCGCCGCGGTAGACGTTGCCCCAGGAGAACAGGTTGGTGCCCATCTTGATGGTGGACACGTCACCGGCGTAGTAGCTCTGCCCGTACACCTTCACCGAGCCGGTGGTGTTGTTCCAGTTGTCGGCGGTGACGGTGCCCATCTTGCCGACGGTCGGGTTGTACGCGCTGCCGTTGAGGCTGGTGCAGTGCCCGGCGGTGAGGATGTACGAGGCACCCTGGTGGGTCCAGGCGAAGGCGGTGCTGCAGCTGCCGACCGAGGTGGAGAAGTAGGCGCCACCGTAGAACGGGCTGGTGTCGGACTGGCGGGTCGCCTTCACGCTGGCCGCGGGGAAGCCCGGCACCAGCCAGAGGGCGACCCGGTCGGCGCCGTAGCGGCTGGCCAGCGCCTCGCGCAGTGGCTGGGTCACCGCGGCCGCCTTGATCACCACCCGGTTCGTCTCGGCGTCGACGAATGCGGTACGCAGCTGGCCACCGTCGGGCAGGTCGGTGAGGGTCAGCACCTCGTCGCGCGGGCCGATCAGCGCGTTCAGGCTGTACTTGACGGTCTTCTTCGTCGGGTAGACCGAGGTGCCGCCCACCACCTGCGGCGTGACCCGCGCCAGGCCGACCGGCTGGAGCAGGGTGTCGTCGCCGGAGTTCGGGTCGGACTCGACGTTCGGCGGCTTGACCTCCTCGTACGGGTCGTTGACCGGGTCGATGGCCTCGGCGCCGTCACCGGCCGAACTCGGCGGCTGGGTGGCGTTGTACACGGTGATCGAGTTGCCGGCCAGCGACGAAACGGTGCTGGTCGCCGCGGTGGTGACGGTCGAGTAGAGCGCGCCGTCGGCGATGTAGGGCATCGACAGCTCGTCGGGGTAGGTCTCGGCCCGCGCGAGGGCGGTCGCGAACGCGTCCTGGTACGGCGTGCCCGCCCACTCGTTGGCGCCGGGGTCGGTGGTGATCACGGCGACCGCGGTGCTCGTCGCCGGTTGCGCGGTGGTGATGTCGGCGTGGGCGGCGCCCGGTGCGGCCACGAGTGACACGGCCGCCACCGTGGCGAGCACGGTCAACCGTCCGAGATGTTGTCTCACAGAGCATCCGATCTGTCGTCGATCCGGATTGGATCAACGAAGCCTAAGATCGTCGTGCCTCGACCCGTCCTCGTTTCGTCCTCACCGCGACGCCGCCGCGCGCATGCTGACCGCACCGCCACCGCGCCGATGTGATCTGATGTGGATATGTGCGGCGCCAGGGGAGATGACGCATATTGACGACCATCTGGTTCGGTGTGCTGGGCCCGCTGGAGGTCCGCGCGGGCGGGAGCCGGATCGGTCTGAACGGACCCCGCCAGGAGCGGGCCCTGGCCGCCCTGCTGCTCGGCGCGGGCGCCGTCGCCACCTTCGACGAGCTGGTGGACGCCGTCTGGGAACGCCCGCCGGCCACCGCCCGCCGCCAGGTGCAGGATCTCGTCGGCAGGCTGCGCCGGGACCTGACCGGCGCGGGCGCCGCGACCGACCTGATCACCACGCGTGGCTCCGGCTATCTGCTGCGGCCCGAGCTGGCCGAGATCGACGCGTACGGCTTCGAGCAGCTGCTGGCCCAGGCCCGGCAGGAGCCGGACCCGCTCGCGGCGGCCAAGGTCTACCGCGAGGCGCTGCGCCTGTGGCGCGGTGAGCCGCTGGCCGGACTGGGCAGCCCGAAACTCGAACGGGCCGGGCGGATCTGGCAGGAGCGGCAGCTGCTGGCGTGGGAGGAGTGCCTACGGGCGGAGCTGTCGCTGCCGGGCGTACCCGACGTGACGGCTGAGCTGGCGGCCCTGGTCGAGCGGCATCCGTTCCGCGAACCCCTGGTGGACCTGCTGATGCGGGCGCTGGACGCGGCCGGGCGACGCCCGGAGGCGCTCGCCGCGTACCACCGGTTGCGGCTGCGCCTGTCCGAGGAGCTGGGCCTGGATCCCGGCCCACGCCTGCAGGACCGGTACGCGGCGATGCTGCACACCGACCCCGCCCCGCCCCGGTCGGCCGCTCCGACGGTCCCCGGCCCCGCGCAGCTGCCGCTGGACGGGCATGGGTTCGCCGGACGCGGCGCGGAGCTGGCGCGGCTGCACGCCCTGCTGCCGCACGACCCGGACACCGCGACGACGGTGGTGGCGGTGATCGGAACCGGCGGTGTCGGCAAGACCGCGCTGGCCGTGCACTGGGCACACCGGGTGGCTGGCCGGTTCCCGGACGGCCAGCTCTACGTGAACCTGCGCGGCTTCGATCCGAGCGGCACGGCGTTGGCGGCGACCGACGCGGTGCGCGGTTTCCTGGACGCCCTCGGCGTGCCCGCAGACCGGATTCCGGCCGACGAGCAGGCCCGGGTCG
This sequence comes from Catellatospora tritici, assembly GCF_019083965.1. Classification (GTDB taxonomy): domain Bacteria; phylum Actinomycetota; class Actinomycetes; order Mycobacteriales; family Micromonosporaceae; genus Catellatospora; species Catellatospora tritici. Next base: position 76,062 of record NZ_JAHRCY010000019.1, on the reverse strand, counting down.
CGCTGTACCGCAGCCTGCTGGCGGGTCGGCGGATGCTGGTGTTGCTCGACAACGCCCGTGACGCGGCCCAGGTGCGGCCGCTGCTGCCGGGCTCGGCGGGCAGCATGGTGCTGGTCACCAGCCGCGACCGGCTCGCGGGCCTGGTCGCCGCCGAAGGCGCGCATCCATTGGCCCTCGGCGTGCTGACCGCGCCAGCGGCCCGGGAGGTGCTGGCCAGGCGCCTGGGCTCCCCACGCCTGGCCGCCGAGCCGGAGGCCGTCGACGAGATCGTCGCCCGGTGCGCCGGACTTCCGCTGGCGCTGCGCGTCGTCGCCGCACGCGCCGCGCTGCAGCCGGACTTCCCGTTGCGGCGGATCGCCGCTGACCTGGCCGACGGCGGGGTGCTGGACGCGCTCGGGGCCGACGACTGGGCAACCGATCCGCGCAGCGTGCTGTCGTGGTCGTACCGGCTGCTCACCGACCCGGCCGCGCGGCTGTTCCGGCTGCTGGGGCTGCACCCGGGTCCGGACTGGACACTGCGCGCGGCGGCCGCTGTCGCCGGGCTGCCGGTCGATCGGACGCGGCGGCTGACGGCCGAGCTGGTCGGCGCGCACCTGGTCGCCGAGCACCAGCCGGGCCGCTACACCTGCCACGACCTGCTGCGCGCGTACGCGGCCGAGCTGGCGAGGACGGAGCCGGTCGACCAGCGTGACGCGGCGCAGCGGCGGCTGCTCGATCACTACCTGCACACGGCGTTCGGAGCCGACCGGCTGCTGCTGGCCGGTCGCCGCCCGATCGAGCTCGCGTCCCCCGAGCCGGGCGTGCCCGTGCACCCGTTCGACGACATCGAGCAGGCCCAGACGTGGCTCGACGCAGAACACACCGTGCTGGTCGGCGCGGTGTCGGCCGCCGAATCATGGGGGTTGGACCGGCACGCCCGCCAGCTGGCGTGGTCGCTGGCGACGTTCCTGCAGCGGCGGGGGTACTGGCGCGACTGGACCGCCACGCAGGAGGCGGCCGTGCGCGCGGCGCGGCGCCTGGGGGACCGGGCCGGTCAGGCCGACACGCATCGTGGCCTCGGCCGCGCGTTGGCGCTGCTCGGACGCCACGACGAGGCGCTCGCGCAACTGGATTCGGCGCTGGTCCTGTTCGTCGAGCTCGCGGACCCGGTCGGCCAGACCGACACCCACCTGGGTATGAGCTGGGTGCGCGAACGGCAGACCCGGCTCGCCGAGGCCGTGGCCCACGCCCGGCAGGCCCTGTCGCTGTCCATGGCCGACGGTTATGCGCGCGGACAGGCCAACGCGCTCAACAGCCTGGGCTGGTACCACACCGTGCTCGGCGAGCATGAGCAGGCGCTGTCCTACTGCGAGCAGTCCCTGGCGCTGCACCGTCACGGCGGCGACCTGCGCGGGCAGGCCGAGGCGCTGGACAGCGCGGGCTACGCCCAGTTGCGCCTGGGCCGCCACGAGCTCGCGGTGGCGTCCTACGGGCAGGCGCTGGAGCTGTTCCGACGGCTCGGCGACCGGTATTTGGAGGCGTACATGCTCGACCGGATCGGTGACGGGCACGCCGAGGCGGGGGCAGCGGAGCAGGCGGCTGGCAGCTGGCGTGCGGCGTTGGTCATCCTCGCCGAGCTGGGCCATCCCGACGAGGCGAAGACCCGCCAGAAGCTGGCGTCACCCTGACCGACGCGGGCGCTACCGGTGGTGGTCGAGGGCTTCGTGGGCGTCCGGGCCGCCGGGGTCGGCGTGGACGGTCGCGGCGGACAGGCGCGGGACGGCGTGGATGAGCCGGTGCTCGGCGTCGACCGCGATCGCGTGGCCGACCCGGACCGGCGCCTGCGGGTCGACCACGATCTCGCATTCGGCCCGCAGCGTGTGCCCGATCCAGCGCATCCGCACCGCGCCGACGTCGCGTACGCCAGGGGTGTCGCGCAGGGTCTGCTCGGCCGTGTCGATCAGGGCCGGGTCGACGGCGTCCATCAGACGTCGGTACACCTCGCGAGCGGCGTCCTTGAGCACCACCGCGATCGCCAGCGTGATCAGCAGGCCGACGACCGGGTCGGCCCAAGGCCAGCCAAGCGCCACCCCACCCGCGCCCAGCAGCACCGCCAGTGAGGTGAACCCGTCAGTGCGCGCGTGCAGGCCGTCGGCGACCAGCGCGGCCGAGCCGATCCGCCTGCCGACCACGATCCGGTATCGCGCCACGATCTCGTTGCCGAGGAACCCGATGATCGCGGCGGCCGCGACGTACGGCAGGTGCCGGACCTCCTGCGGGTGCAGCAGCCGCGACACCGCCTCCCATCCGGCCCACACCGCCGACACGGCGATGGTGAGCACGATGACGATGCCCGCCAGGTCCTCGGCCCGTCCGTAGCCGTACGTGTAGCGCCGGTCGGCCGGGCGTCGTCCGACCAGGAACGCGATGCCCAGCGGCACCGCCGTCAGCGCGTCGGCGACGTTGTGCAGCGTGTCGCCGAGCAGCGCCACCGAACCCGAGAACAGCACCACGACCGCCTGCAGGGCCGCCGTGGCGCCCAGGACCAGCAGCGACACCCACAGCGCCCGGATGCCCTGCCGTGAGGTCTCCATCGCACTGTCGACCTTGTCGAGGCTGTCGTGCGAGTGCGGGGTCACGAGGTGGCTGATCCGGTGCCACCACCCGCCGGAACCGCCACCGTGGTCGTGGTGGTGCTCGTGCCCATGTTCGTGCTCGTGCCCATGTTCGTGCTCGTGCTCGTGCTCGTGGCCGTGCCGGTCGTGCTCGTGGTCGTGCTCGTGCCCGTCGTGGTCGTGCCGGTCGTGGTCGTGCCCGTCGTGGTCGTGCCGGTCGTGGTCGTGGTCGTGGTGGGCGCCGTGGTCGTGGGGGTGCGGATGCGGGCCGGTGTGGCCGACGTGCGCGCCGCCCGCGGCGCCGGGCTGCTCGGCGGGAGTGTTCGGGGGCTGCTGACGACGCATGACCGGATGATATGCACTGCCGCCGTCCGGCGCCGGGTGCTCGACCCTGCGCGTTCGGCGTCGGGTTGTCGTGGCGTCGCACACGTGTGGGGTTGTGCGCACAACCCCACACGTGTGCGGTCGCGCGGATTGTCACGTGTGCGGGAGCGCCAACTGTCGCCCAGCCGACAGTGAACGGACCCATCCGTCCGCCGATACGGCATCGAACGAACTGCATGAATGAATCTCAGCCGGGAGGCGACCCGGTGACCACACGCAAGCTCCGCACGCTGCTCGGCGCGGTGACGGCGCTCGTCGCGCTGGGCCTGGCCCTGGTGACGACCGTGCCCGCCGCGCAGGCCGCGCCCGGTCCCCTCAAAGACCTCAACCTCCCGGGCGTCTGCAACGCGGCGTCGTTCGCGATGGCGGAGGCGATCGACGCCAAACTGAAGGCCGACGGCAAAGCCGACCGCATGATCCGGGTCGACGAGCCGAAGAAGGGGGAGACCGGTTACAACGACGCCGCCGTCGCGTACGCCATGGTCGAACTCGCGAAGCTGCTCAAGAAGGACGTCGGCGCACTCACCCCCAAGGACCTCACCGACAACGCCAAGGCGGTCGCCGACGCCATCGACGCGGCGCTCAAGTGGCGCAAGGACAAGGGCGACACGATCCTGCACACCGCGGACCTCACCGGCAACGAGGTGTTCCTCTGGTGCCTCAAGAAGGGCAACGGCCACGGCGGACCCGACCTCGCCCTGCTGTACGTGCCGAAGGGCAAGGCCGCCAAGGACGGCGTCTGGATCGCCGGGTGCGTGCTCGCGGGCGGCCTCAACCGCTACCTGGTCAGCTACGACGATCGGACCTTCGATTTCGCCAAGTTCGTCTGGTACAACGAGGGCCCCAATCCGGACAAGGAAAAGGAGGTCATCCGGTACACCTACGAGTACGACGTGGCCAAGAACGTCCTGACGATCACCAAGGAGGTCGGGCCGTACAAGGACGGGAAGTTCACTCCGCACACGACCGAGGTGGAGAAGAAGCCCGGCCCGCCGCCCGCCGAGTTCAAGGACCTCAAGCTTAACGGTACGCAGATCAGCCTGCTCGACGGCGGCTGCGGCTGCCCGGCGCGGTCGGTGGCGCTGGCCGCCGCTGATCCGGTCGCCCCGTGGCAGCTGAACCTGGTCAACCCGGTGCTGACCGGCAGCGGCACCGAAACCGACCCGTACCTGGGCGTCTCCGTGCGGATCGTGCCGGAGCAGCTGTTTCAGATGGAGCTGCCCCCGGACACCCGGTTCGCCGGTCCGGGCGCCGATCCGCGCTGGCAGGTCGTGATCGTGCAGGACGACCTGATCGGGCTGCGCTACCACGGCTACGAGCCGCTCGAACTGGCCGTGGGCGCCGTGGTTCCGGCGATAGCCTGGATCGTCCCGGCCCCGCCGCCGTCGCCGTCGGTGCCGCCGTCGGCCGTGCCGACGCCTACCGACGTGCCCGCGACGCCGTCGCCGTTCCCGAGCCCGACCGGTACGCCCGTCGAGCCGTCGCCGTTCCCGAGCGCCCCCTGGTCGCCCGCGCCGCCGCTGCCGTCGGTGCCGGTCTCCGCGCCCGCCGTGCCCAGCGCCACCGCGGCGCTGCGCTGACGACCGGCGGACACGGAAAGTGCCAGGCAGGGCCGATGGGCCCTGCCTGGCGTCTTCGGGTGGGAAGGTAGCAGGGTCACGGGTTGGTGAAGCCCATGGTGTAGCTGCCCGAGCCGCTGTAGGCGTGCACCCGGTAGCGGTAGGAGCCGGACGTGCCCGGGTAGGTCAGCGACTCCGAGCTGGACGAGGTCCCCCCTGGGCCACGTTCACCCACGCCGACCCGTTCCACTTCTGCAGGTACAGGTCGAAGTCGGTGCCCGCCGGACCGACCAGGCAGCCGCGGTGGGTGCCGGAGACGGTCGAGGTGTAGTAGCTGTTGTCCGGCTGGTAGGCGCTGGCGCCGCTGGAGAGCGAACCGCTGCGGGTGTACTCGTAGCCCGAGCAGCCGCCGGTCGGCGGCGGGGAGCTCGGCGGGGTGGTGCCGCTGGTCATCAGTGTCAGGCTGAACGCCTGCAGGATCTCGTTGACCGGCTGGAAGTAGGTGGTGCCGCCGGAGGTGCAGTTGCCCGACCCGCCGGAGGTGACGCCCTGCGCCTGGCTGCCCGCGATGAGCGAGCCGCCGGAGTCGCCCGGCTCGGCGCACACGTTGGTGCGGATGAGCCCGGTGACGGTCCGACATCTAACAAGACGTCGGCGGCACACACCGTGGTGGTGTGCGCCGCCGACCCTCCTCCGGTTCACAGGCCCCGGTTGATCCAGACGCCGCCCGGCCCGCGGTAGTCCGGGCCTTCGCCCCACACCGCGACGGTCTTGCCGGTCGAGGTGGTCGCGATCTCGCCATAGTCGCCGTACGGCTCGAAGAAGCCGCCGGTGGTGACGTACGCCGGACCGGCCGTCGCGTCGGAGATCCGCACCTCGGCGCTCCACGTCACCCCGCCGTCGGTGCTCGCCCGGTACCAGGTGTTCCAGGCGTCGGGGCCGTTGCGGCTGTCCATGAAGTACATCCGGAAGTCCCCGGTGCCCCGGCCGGTGATCGCGCTGAAGTTCGCGTTGGCGCCGGACGGGCCGCCGAGGTCCTGCGGTGCGCTCCAGGTGAGGCCGCCGTCGGCGGAACGGATGGCGTACACCCGCTGCGGGCCCTTCGCCACCGTCGGTCCGGTGTAGGTCAGCACCAGCTTTCCGCCCGCGTCGGCGGCCAGCGCCGGGATGGTGCCGTAGTAGTCGACCGGGCAGTCCAGCGCCACGCAGGTCGGCTGCTCCGGCGTGGTGGCGACCTGAGTCTGGGTCCAGCTCGCACCGCCGTTGGTCGAGCGCATGACGTGTACGAACACGTCGCCGGTCGAGGTCTGGGTGAAACTGGACGAGGTGAACACCACGGTGCCGTTAGGCAGGACAGCCCCGCCGCCGGCGAAGTAGTACCGGCCGTCGCTGTTGGTCTTGACCGGGGCGCCCCAGGTCGCGCCGAAGTCGTGCGAGGCGGCGACATAGCTGTCGGAGGAGTTGAACGCGAGGTAGACGTCCCGGCCGGTCGGCGAGATCGCCATGATCGGCTTGTCGGTGAAGTGCATCGCCTTGCTCTTGACCGCCTTCGGCGCGGTCCAGGTCAGGCCGTGGTCGGTCGAGCGGGCGAAGACGACGCCGGGGGCGTAGTCGTTCATCCAGGCCGCGTACACGGAGCCGTCGTTGGCGACCTCGATGAGCGGATCGTTCTGGGCCTTCGTGCCCGAGCACGGACACAGGTACGTCGCCGCGCTCCAGGTCGCGCCGTTGTCGACGGTGCGCTTGAGCCAGATCTGGTGCGCCGGGCAGTTGCCGCAGGCCTTGGGCGCGCCGTAGCGGGTGGTGAGGATGTAGCCATACGTGCCGGCCGGGTCGAACGCGACCGCGGGCTCCCAGTCGTCGGCGGTGGGGTCGAACAACTGCTGCCCGGTCCATCCGGGCGCCGCCGCGGTGGTCACGTCGCCGACGCGCATCCCGGCCGCCCAGACCTGCTTGGTGATGCCGTTGGGGCGGGCCTTGCCCTCGGCTTCGCCCTCCTCCTCGGCTTCCTCGGCCACCTCGGCGGCGCTCATGCCGACCAGTTCGCGCTCGCCGCGCAGGCGCGGCCCGTGTTCCTCCAGGTAAACCAGGGTGCCGACGGTGGCGGTGGCCACCACCAGGACCCCGGCCAAGGATGCGATCCATATCGCAGTACGTCGCCTCATGGGCGTAGATATTGAACCTTTAACGCATCGACGGGCATCGGCTGACTGACTGATTGTTCACTCAGTACAGGTAGTCCGGCCGCCGCCGCGCAGGTCGGCGGCGGCCGGACGGGGCGGTCAGCTCAGGCCGTTGTGGACGGCGCTGGTGAGCTCGCCGGTGTCGGTGTCGCCGTCCAGGGACCAGACCATCGTGCCGCCGAGGCTGTTGGCCTTGACGTACGCCGTCTTCTGGGCGATGACCTGCGGGGTGTCGTACGACCAGAACGCGCTGGAGCCGTACTTCCACGCCGCCCCGGCGACCGGGTCGTAGAAGACGGTGCCCTGCTTGGACACCACCTTCTTGTAGTCGTCGATGCCGTCCTCGTACGTGCCCCGGGCGGGCCCGCTTGCGCTCTGGTAGAGCCCGCTGTTGGTGCTCCCGACGCCGGTCCAGCCCCGCCCGTAGTACGGGATGCCGATCACCAGCTTGGCCGCGGGCGCGCCCTGGGAGAGGTAGGTGTCCACGGCCAGGTCGACGCTGAACGGCGACGACGCGGTCGAGTAGAGGTTGGACTGGTGCCCGGTGGTCGCGTCCCACGCGCCGACCAGGTCGTAGCCCTGGACCGTGCCGAAGTCGAGGTAGGAGAAGAGGGCGGGCTCGATGCCCGCGTTGATCTTCGCGGGGTCCGCGGGCAGGAACGCGGTCAGCTGGAAGGTCCGGCCGACCTGGGCGCCGTACGCGGCGAGCTGGCTGCGGAACTCGGCGGCCAGCAGGGTGAAGTTGTGCTTGTCCTCGGGGCGCACCACGTTGCCGGCGTTGCCCTCCGAGCCGGGCCACTCCCAGTCCAGGTCGAACCCGTCGAAGACGCCGTAGGCGCTGCCGGGGCCGCCGTGCGGCGAGGTGCCGATCAGGGGCAGGTTGCCCTTGAGGAACAGGTCGATGCAGCTGGCGACCAGGGCCTGCCGCGAGGCTGGGGTGAGCGCCGCGTCGGAGAAGTACTTCGACCAGGTCCAGCCGCCGATCGACAGCAGCACCTTGAGGTTCGGGTACATCGCCTTGAGCTTGCGCAGCTGGTTGAAGTTTCCGGCCAGCGGCTGGGTCACCACGTCGCCGACCCCGTCGACGGACTCCCCGGACTTGAACCGCTTCTGGTAGTCGGCCCAGGCGTCGCCGACCCCGGCCTCGTTGGCCTCGAAGCAGCGGCCGTCGGCCCCGATGTTGGCGAAGGCATAGTTGATGTGGGTGAGCTTGGCGGCCATCCCGGAGGTGTGCAGGTTCCGGACCAGGAAGTTGCGCCGGTAGATGCCCCACTGGACGAAGTAGCCGACCTTGACGTACCCGGCGGCGGTGGCCTGTGCGGTGACGGCCTGTGCCGGGGCGGGAGCGACCAGTGCGGCACCGGCCAGCAGCAGTGCGGCGAGGGCGAGGCGGGTTCTCATGCCGCCTGAAGGTAGATCCGGACATTTTTCACAGCATCAGCCATTCGTGGGAGCCGATGTGGACGGTCCCGTGTCACGCGTAGGCGCGCGCCTGCAACGTGTACAGCTCCCGATACAGCCCCGGCCGCGACATCAGCTCGTCGTGGGTCCCCTGGTCGGCCACGGTGCCGTCGCGCAGCACGATGATCAGGTCGGCGGCGCGTACGGTCGAGAACCGGTGTGACGTGAACAGCGTGATCGCACCCGCACCCCGGGCCGCTCGGCGGGCCGAGGCGGCGAACCGTCCGAACAGGGCGTCCTCGGCGTGCGCGTCCAACGCGGCGGCGGGCTCGTCCAGGGCCAGCAGCAGCGGCGCCGGGCGCAGCAGGGCGCGGGCCAGGCCGATCGACTGCCACTGCCCGCCGGACAGTTCGGTGCCGTCGGCGTACCCCCGGCCGAGCATGCCGCGCAGGCCGCCCGCCTGGGCCACCACCGCGTCGGCGCGGGCCAGCCGGGCGGCCGCGTGCAGCGCGGTGTCGTCCGTGGCCAGGGCCAGGTGTCCGATGCCGATGTTGGTACGTACCGACAGGTTCAGCTTCGCGAAGTCCTGGAACAGCATCGCGATCCGCCCGTGCCACTTCGCGGCCGGGATGTCACGCAGGTCGACGCCGTCGGCGGTGATCTTCCCGCTGGTCGGCTCATACAGCCCGCACAGCAGCTTGACCAGGGTGCTCTTGCCCGCGCCGTTCTCGCCGACCAGCGCCACGGTCGCCCCGGCCGGGATGGTCAGGTCGACGCCGTGCAGCACGGGCTCGGCCGCGCCCGGGTAGGCGAAGCCGACGCCGTGCAGCCGGATGCCTCGGCGCAGCCGCCGGGGCGCCTTCGACCGGGTGGGCCCGGGTGCGGGCACGGCGGCGGCGAGTTCGTCGAACCGCTGCGCGGTGCGCGCCGCCGAGGCCATGGTCGCGTGCAGCCCGATCGCCCCGGCGACCTGGACGCTGATCTGCACCGCCAGGGTCACCACGAGGATTACCTCGCCCACGGTCGCGGTGCCGGTGACGGCCTGGTGCAGCACGGCCAGGATCGCCCCGCCGTACGCGGCGGCGAACAGCAGCTGCCCCGCGCCGCGCAGTGCGGCCGCGCGCCACTGCGCCGACCACAGCGCGTCGGTGGTCTGCCGCCACGCCCGCCCGTGCCGGTCGAGCAGGTGCGCATCGGCACCGGACAGCCGGATCTCCTTGACCGCGTCGGCGTCGGCGGCCAGCGACAGCAGGTGCGAGGCGAGCCGCCCCGCCTCGGCGGTGCGTTCCCGGGCCTGGTTGGCCAGTTCGGCGGCCCGCCTTGCGATCAGCACCGGCGGCACCGCCGCCAGCGGCAGCAGCGCCAGCCACGGGTTGACTGTCGCCAGCAGCACGACGGTCACCGCGGCGCGCAACGCCAACCCGGCCAGGTGCAGCACGCCCTCCAGGGCGGGCCGGGCCTGGGCGGCGTCCTGCGCGGCCAGCGCGAGAGTGTCGTTGAAGCGCGGGTCGTCGAGGTGCGCGATGCCGCTGCCGCCACCGGCGAGCCCGACCAGGCGCCGGTCCAGTTCGGTGCCCGCCTGCTCGCCGACCTCGAAGTAGTACAGGTGCGCGAAGTGACCCATCATCAGCTCGAACACCAGCAGCGCGGCCACGCCGACGGCCATCGCGGTCGCGGTGGCGGTCCGGCCGCGCAGCGCGGCGTCGGTGAAGTCGCGCAGCAGAAACCCGACGAACGGGGTGCTCAGGTAGCCGACCAGCAGCAGCGTGACGCCGATGGTCAGCTTGCGCCGGTCGGCGCGCCAGGCCAGCCCGAGCACGAAGCGTACGGCCGTGGCCAGCGAGGAGTCGGGGGTCTTCACGCCGCCACCGCCTCGCGGTCGCGGAACCGCGAGGCCTGGGCCTCGAACAGCTGCGCGTAGCGGCCGCCCGTCGCGATCAGCTCGTCGTGGCTGCCCTGCTCGGCCACGACCCCGTCGGCCAGCACCACGATCCGGTCGGCGTGCCGGACGGTGGAGAACCGGTGCGAGATGATCACGCTGGTGGTGCCCCGCGTCTGGACGAGGAAACGCTCGAAGAACTCGACCTCGGCGCGTACGTCGAGGGCGGCGGTGGGCTCGTCGAGCACCAGCAGGGCCGCGCCGCGTGACATGGCGTGCAGGGCGCGGGCCAGTGCGATCCGCTGCCACTGCCCGCCGGACAGGTCCTGGCCACCGGTGTAGCGGCTGCTCAGAGTGGTGTCGAGGCCGTCGGCGAGCCCCTCGAGCAGGTCGTCGGCACCGGCGCGGGTGGCGGCGTGGTGCCAGTCGGCGGGGGCGCCGGTGCCCAGGCCGATGTTCTCGCCCGCGCTCAGCTCGTACCGGTTGAAGTCCTGGAACACCACGGCCAGCCGCCGCTGCCAGGCGGCCGGGTCGACCGCGCGCAGATCGGTGCCGTCGACGGTGATCGCGCCGGAGTCGGGGTCGTAGCAGCGGGTCAGCAGCTTCACCAGGGTGGTCTTGCCCGCCCCGTTGAGCCCGACGATCGCGGTGCACCGCCCGGCCGGGATGGTCAGGTCCAGGGCCTCGAACACGCGGTGTCCGCCGGGGTAGGCGAAGCCGACCGCCTCGAAGCGCACGGCGTCGCGGGGCTGCGGCGCGGGCAGTTCGCCCGGGGGCGGGGCGGGGTCGCCACAGGCCTGTTCGAAGCGGACCAGCGCGGCGTACGCGCGTCCGCCGAACTGCGTCTGCACGTCGGCCTCCGGGAAGTACACGCCGAACCGCACCGGGATCAGCACGGCCTGCACGGCGATGCCGTAGCCCAGCAGCGACAACTCGCCGTGCGCGGTCGCCTGGGCGATGGTCGCCAGCCCGAGCGCGCCACCGACCAGCCCGATCAGCGCGAACCCGACGAACGGCCACAGCAGCAGGCGCCGCCGCATGGCCCAGAGCGGGTCGAGGTAGCCGCGGTGCTCGCGGTGCAGCCGCCGGGTGATCCAGTCCAGCAGGCCGAGCACGCGCACCTCCTTGGCCGCCGCGGTGCCCGTGGCCAGGCCGCGTACGTAGGCCAGCCGTCGCCGTCGCGGCGACAGGGCGTCCCAGTGCGCGCCGAAGCGAGCCAGCGAACCGCGCTGGCCGAATCGGATCACCAGCGCGGTCACCGCGACGATGACGGCGGTGACCGGCGACAGCACCACCGCGATGAGCGCCACCGCACCGGTGAGCTGCGTATAGCGGGCCAGCAGCGCGGGCAGCGCGGCGGCGGCGTCGCCCGGTGACGGCGTGGTCCGGTCCATCGCGGCGCGTACGTCGGCGAGCAGGTCCAGCGTGCCCGGCCGTTCCAGGGTCGCCACGGGCGCGCGTCGGTACGCCGCCACCAGTGCGCGCCGTACGCAGTGGGCGTCGACCCGGCGTGAAATGAGTTCGGCCAGCGCGGTCTGGAACGGGCCGAGCAGTTGCTGGACCGCGAGCGCGGCCAGGGTCAGCGCGGTGGCGGTGCCGAGCGTGCCCTCGCCCTTGGCCACGGCGGGCACCTGGGACAGCAGCACACTCATCGCGAGGATGAAAGCGATGGGCGCGAGTCCGAACACGACACTGATCGCGAGCGCGGCGGTCACGGGCAGCGCACCCGCGCGGGGCAGCAGTTTCGCCAGCTCGATCCACCGACGCACGACGCCTCCAGGGGGCACGGTCGCGTATTGGGCCCACCAGACGGCGGATTCCATCAGGAAACCTAACAGTTAAGATACTTAAATGCACGTGTCCCTGTCGGCCGCCGTGACGGCGCACCCACGCCGCCGCGCCGCCGCCCGTGCGCTCGCCGCGAGCGTGCCGGAGCTCGCGTTCGAGGTGGTCGAGGACCCAGACCCGGACGGCCCGCCCGGCGCCCTGCGTACGGCGCGGTTGGCTTGGGCCCGTGCCGATCCGGGCGCCACGCACCGGGTGCTGGTGCAGGACGACATGCGACTGGCCGACGGGTTCGCCGCGCTGGTGCGCCGGGCCGCGGCCGCCCAGCCGGAGGCGATCCTGTGCCTGTTCACCGAGTGGGGTTCGCGTACCTCGCCGGCGGTGCGGCTGGCGGCGCTGGCCGGAGTGGGCTGGGCGCCGCTGCTCGACCCGTACGTGCCGACCACCGCCGTGGTGCTGCCCACGGCCGTGGCGCACGCCCTGGCCGAGTTCCCGGCCGAGCCGGCCGAGCCCGACGACGTGCTGCTGCTGCGCTTCACCCGTGCGCACGGCCTCACTCCGCTGGTGAGCTGCCCGAACCTGGCCGAGCACGAGGTGGGGGAGTCGCTGGTCGGCAACGACATCCTGCACGGCCCGCGCCACGCCGCCCTGTTCGCCGAGCCGGGGGCCATTCCCTTCAGGCCGCAGTCGGTGCTCGCCGCCCGCATGGTGCCGCACCTGCTGCTGTTCGACGGCATCGCGATGTGCCAGGTCCGCGAGGACACCGGCTGGCGTATGGTCCGGGCGCACGACTTTCTCGCGCCGTCCGGCGTCACCGTCGCCGACCTGCTCCACCGCTACGCCGAGCAGGCGCACCGCCACGATCCGGCGGGTCGAGCGCGCCGGGTGGTGGCCGACTCGCTGCTGTTCCAGCTGTGGCTGACCGCCTTCTGCTACGGCGTGGCCGCCTCCGATGTGGTCGGTGGATCGCGTGAACTGGCCCGCGCGCTCCGCTCGCCTCTCGGCGCCGCCGCGTTGCGGACACTGGCGCCCGGCGCATTGCGGCGTTTCGTGCCGATGCATCGATTAGGAGCTTTGTACCGGCTGCTCGCTCCGCTGCTAAAAGAGACGATTGGCGATGGATTCAACCATGCTGAGCTGCACGGACATCTATTCTGGAAAGAACCTTTTCAGTACGAGTAAAGCATGCTAATAGTTGTACAGGTACAGATGCCCTGCAGCCGTTGAGACGGGTGGTCGTCGATGGAGTTGCAAGCACTGCTCAACCCGGAAGGCCGGTTGGCTCCATTCCGGATATACGCACAACTGCACGAAGTCGGTGACGCCAGCCCCATGAACCCGCGCCGTGACGGCTACGCGCTTGCCGTGCACGGTCACGACGCCGTCGCCCACGTGCTGCGCGACAGCGGCTTCCGGCAGATCGACATCGACTACCTCGACCGCAACCGCCCCCGCTGGCGTGAGCACGCGTGCCTGCGTACGCTGCGCAACTCGCTTTTCTTCAGCGACGGCCCGGAGCACACCCGGATGCGGCGCGTCATCGCCTCGTTCTTCACCGCCCGCCGCGTCGCCGCGTTCGAGCCGGAGATGACCAAGCTCATCCACGATCGCATCGACCACCTGGCCCGGGTCGGGGCCGACGGCACCGTGCTCGACTTCATGACCGAGTTCGCCTACGACGTGCCCAGCCGCATCGTCGGTGACCTGCTCGGCGTGCCCGAGGCCGACCGCGACTGGTGCCGCCCCCGGGTCACCGCGATCGGCGCCATCTTCGAGCTCGACGGCAACACCTGGTCCAACCTGGCCCGTGCCGACGTGGCCGCTACCGAGCTGACCGAGTACTTCACCGAGCTGGTGCGGCGCCGCCGCGACGATCCGCGCGACGACCTGGCCAGCGAGCTGGTCCGGGTGCAGGAGGAGTCGCCGGGGCGGCTCAGCTTCGACGAGCTGGTCGCGAACCTGATCACCACGTACAACGCGGGGTTCGTCACCACCACGCACATGTTCGGCAACGGCCTGCGGCTGCTGCTGGAGCACCCGCACCTGCGCGAGCGGATCACCACCCGGCCCGAGAGCGTCCCGGCGATCGTGGAGGAGATCCTGCGCCTGGAGCCGCCGGTGCAGTTCACCATCCGGTACGCCATGGCCGACACCGAGGTCGGTGGCCACCCCGTACGCGCCGGGGACACGCTGCTGGTGCTGCTCGGCGCGGCCAACCGCGACCCGCGCCACTTCCCGGACCCCGACGCGTTCGACCCCGACCGGGTGTCGGGCGGGTCGAGCCTGAGCTTCAGCCTCGGCGGGCACTACTGCCTCGGCGCGAGCATGACCCGGATGGAGGGCGCGATCGCCTTCCCGGCCCTGTTCGAGCGGCTGCCGGGGCTGCGCCTGGCCGGGCAGCCGACACCGCAGACGCAGTTCATGTTCCGCGGCCACGACCAGCTGCCGATCCAGGTCGACTGATGCAGGTCATCCCGCGTCGCGCCGACGCCGTCACCACCGCGCCCCTGTCGCTGCTGCAGCGGCGGATGTGGCACCTGTGCACCGCGTACCCGGGCACGGCCTCGCCGATCGTGGCACTGGTCAACCGCATCACCGGGCCGCTGGACGTCCCCGCTTTCACCGCCGCGGTCTCGGCGGTGTGCGACCGGCACGACGCGCTGCGCACCACCTTCGCCATCGGTGCGGACGGCCCGACGCAGATCATCGCCCCACCGGGCGGGATCGAGACCGAACTGGTCGACTTCGCCGGCGGGCCCGACGGCGAGCGGCGCGCCCACGAACTGGTCGGGCAGCTCACCGGCGCGCTGCTCGACCTCGACGGCGGGCAGCTGGTCCGCTCGGTGCTGATCCGGCTGGCCGAGGATGACCACGTCTGGTGCTCGGCCGTGCACCACCTGCTCGCCGACGGCGAGTCCGCGTTGGTGATCGAGCGCGAGGTCGCCGCGCACTATCGCGGTGCTGTACTGCCCGAACCCCCCATCGGCTACGCCGACTTCGCCGTCTGGCAGCTGGCCGAGGCGTCGGGCGGCGAAGACCTGGCGTACTGGGTCGAGCAGCTGTCCGGGGTGAGGGTGCTGGAGCTGCCCTACGACTTTCCCCGTCCGCCGATCAAGAGCACCCGTGCCGACCAGGTCGACCTGCACCTGGACGCGGTGCACGCCGACGCCGTCGACCGGCTCGCCCGTGCCCGGCGCGCCACGCCGTACATGGTGCTGCTGACCGCGCTGCTGACGGTGCTGGCGCGGCGGTCCGGGCAGGACGACATCTGCGTCGGCACGCCCGTGTCCGGGCGGCTGCTGGTGGAGACCGAGGACGCGGTCGGCCTGTTCGGCAACATGATCGCGCTACGGGCGGACCTGTCCGGGGCGCCGACTTATGCCGAGCTGCTGGCTCGGGTCCGGGCGGTCACCATCGCCGGGCTGGGTCGCCAGTCGGTGCCGTTCGGGCAGGTCGTGGCCGCGGTCGACCCGCCCAGCGACCCGTCACGTACCCAGGTCTTCCAGGTCATCTTCGCGCTGCACACGCAGACCGCCGGTCCGGCCGAGCCGGGCCTGGACTGGCGGCCGTTCGGCGCCAGCGCGCCGCAGATCCTGCACGACCTCGTGCTGGACAGCTGGCGCGGCCCGTCCGGACTGGACATCACGCTTCGCTACGACACCGGACTGTTCCGGCCCGAGACGGCGGCGGCCATGGCGGAGCAGTTCGCCACGGTGCTGCGGGCGATGGCCGCCGACGCCGACCAACCCGTGTTCACGGGGGTGGCCGGTGGCTAGGCCGCTGCGCGGGCGGCGCCACATCGCCTTCTTCAACGTGCCCGCGCTGGGCCATCTGTTCCCGACGCTTGGGGTGGTCAGGGAACTGGTCCGGCGCGGGCACCTGGTCAGCTACACCGCGACCCCGGACCGCGAGGCGTATGTGCGCGCGGCCGGGGCGCGGGTGGTGCCGTACCGGTCGACCCGGCCCGGCGACACCGACCCGGACCTGCGCGCCCCGGCCCGCGAGGAGCACGTCGGGCGCAGCATGCTCAATTTCCTCACCGAGGCCGAGGCGACCCTGCCGCAGCTGGAGCCCGCGTTCGCCGCGGACCCGCCGGACCTCGTGCTGTTCGACCGGATCGCGTTCGCCGGGCACCTGCTGGCGCTGGCGCACGGCGTCCCGTCGATCCAGCTGTGGCCGATGATGGTGTCGGCGCCGCAGTGGTCCATCGGCGAGGTGGTGCACATCGACGGCACCCATCCGACGCTCGCGGAGTTCGCCGTACGCGCGGACAAGTTCCTGGCCGAACGCGGCCTGAGCGAGCATGGCCCGCAGCTGTTCCTCACCCCGCGGGTCGCCCACCACCTGGCTTTCTTCCCCCGCGAGTTCCAGTACGCCGGGCAGACGTTCGGTGACGCCTACAG
The DNA here is from genome assembly GCF_019083965.1 of Catellatospora tritici. Lineage (GTDB taxonomy): Bacteria > Actinomycetota > Actinomycetes > Mycobacteriales > Micromonosporaceae > Catellatospora > Catellatospora tritici. The sequence goes on along the minus strand of NZ_JAHRCY010000019.1, from coordinate 59,874 downwards.
CTTCGTCGGCCCCTGCACTGTCCCGCGCGCCGGGGACCGGCCGTGGCAGCCGCCCGCGGACGGGTCGCCGGTGGCGCTGGTGTCGCTGGGCACCCTCAACAACCGCTGGCCCGACTTCTACCGCTTGGTCTTCGCGGCGTTCGCGGACACGCCCTGGCACGTCGTGCTGCCGATCGGGCGAAGGCTCGACCCGGCCGAGCTCGGCCCGGCTCCGGCCAACGTGTCGGTGGTGGCGTCGGCGCCGCAGCTGGCGGTGCTCGAACACGCGAAGGTGTTCGTCTCGCACGCGGGCATGGGGGGTCTGATGGAGGGCGTGCAGGCGGGTGTGCCGCAGGTGGCCATCGCCCGCACCCTCGAACAGGACGTCAACGCCGCCCGCGTCGCCGACACCGGCATCGGGGCCGTGCTCGACGTACACGCGCTCACGCCGGGCGAGCTGCTCGCCACGGTCGATCGGGTCGCCGGGGATCCGCTGGTGGCGGCCGGGGTCGCCGCGATGCGCGCGCATGTGCTGGCGGCCGGGGGAGCGGCGCGCGCCGCCGACATCATCGAAGCTTGCCTACCGGCCGACGGCGCCGGGGGCGGATAGGCCGGCGGGCCGCCCGGATGCCCCCCGGGCGGCCCGTTCGTCTTATTGATTGATGGGCCAATTTATATCAACCGAACCGACATATTTCACCACAGATTTGTATGTAAGGAACTTTACTGTTTGCTGGCATCGTGAGCGCGTCACGGCGGCAGATCGCCACCCCCTCATGGAATCTCTGGAGGTTCCAAACGTGATCACCGTTTTTCGACGGCGCGCCGTCATCGGCGTCGCCACCTTAGGCCTGCTGGCGTCCACAGTGGTGGGTGCGGCCGGGCCCGCGTCGGGCGGACTGCCCGCACGCTGGGTGGGGACCTGGGGCACCGCGCTGACCGCCGCCAGCCTCGGTAACACCGGCAGCTCCCTGTCGGGCTTCAACGACCAGTCCATCCGCCAGATCGTGCGGATCTCGCTGGGCGGAGAGAAGGTGCGGCTGCGCTTCACCAACGCGTACGGCACCCAGCCGCTGTCCATCGGCCACGTCACCGTCGGCCTGCCCGCCACCGCCGGATCGGCCCAGCTCAAGCCGGGCAGCGTCCGCGAGGTGACCTTCGGCGGAGCCGCCTCGACCACCGTCTACAAGGGTGCCGACGTGCTCAGCGATCCGGTCGACCTGCCGGTCGACGCCGTCTCCGAGCTCGCCGTCACCATCTATCTGCCCACCGCCACCGGCCCGGCCTCCTGGCACTGGACCGCCCGGCAGGCGTCCTACGTCTACGCCGGCGACCACGCGACCGACGAGACCGGCGCCGCCCCGACCGCGACCTACAACGACTTCTTCTACCTGGCCGGGGTCGAGGTGCAGACCAAGACCGGCCTGGGGACCGTGGTCGTGCTCGGCGACTCGGTCAGCGACGGGTCCGGCGCCACCTTCGGCGCCAACACGCGCTGGCCCGACCAGCTCGCCAACCGCATCACCAGCACCTTCCCCGCGCTGGGCGACCCCGGCGTGATCAACGTGAGCCTGGCGGGCAACGAGGTCACCCGCGACGGCGTCACGCTCAACTCGCCCGCCCTGGGCGAGAGCGCGCTGGCCCGCCTCGACTACGACGTGCTCGCCCAGCCGGGCGTGCGCAGCGTCATCGTCGAGCTCGGCGTCAACGACATCAGCTTCTTCAACGACCCGGCCGCCCGGATCACCGACGGCCTGCGCCAGCTCGCACTGCAGGCCAAGGCGCGGGGCGTGCGGGTGATCGTGGCCACGATCGGGCCGTTCGAGGGCTACTCGTCGTGGACGGTCGACAAGGAGGCGACCCGGCAGGCGGTCAACACGTGGCTGCGGGGCAGTGACGACTTCGACGCTCTGATCGACTTCGACCAGATCGTGCGAGACCCGGCCGCGCCGACCAAGCTGCTGCCCGCGTACGACAGCGGCGACCACATCCACCCCAACGACGCGGGTGCGGCGGCGATCGCCGCGGCCATCCCGCTCTGGCAGCTGTAGGTGACCATGCTCCGCACCCTGCCCGAACTCCTGGCCGCCCGCGCGGCGGCCCGCCCCGATCACGCCGCCCTGCGGCTGGTCGACGGCACCGGGCAGGGTGCGGAGCTGTCCGCCGCACAGTGGCTCACCAGGTCGTACGCGGCCGGGCACGGGCTGCTCGCGCGGGGCGTCCGGCCCGGCGACCGGGTCGCGCTGGTGTTCGACGGGTCCGGTTGGCTGGACTACGCCGTCGCGTACGCCGCGGTGACCGGGATCGGCGCGGTGGCCGTGCCGCTGTCGGCGACGATGCCCGACTCCCGCCTGCGGGAGCTGTACGAGCACGCGGGGGTCTCCGCGACCGTCGGCACCGGCGGCTGGACGCTGTCCGATCTGGACACCACGCGCCCGGGTCCACCGACGGCCATCGTCGAGCCCGGACAGATCGCGCAGATCATCTACACCTCCGGCACCACCGGCACGCCCAAGGGTGTGGCCGCCAGCCACGGCAACCTGACCCTCGGCCTCGATCCGGCCCGGCCGCCGCTGCGGCACTCGCGCCACGCGGTGCACGCGTTCCCGCTGGGCACCAACGCCGCGCAGACCATGCTGGTCATGGCCATGGTCGCGCACCCGACCATGGTCGTGCTGCCCGCCTTCGACGCCGAGGCCTACGCCCGCGCCGTCACCGCACACCGCGCCGGTTCGCTGTTCCTGGTGCCCGCGATGGCCACCGGGCTGCTCGAATCCGCCGTGTTCGACCGCCACGGCCTGGACTTCGTGGAACTGGTGTCGTGCACCGCCGCCGCGCTGCCGCCGACGGTCGCCAAGGCGCTGGCCACGGCCCTGCCCGAGGCGGTGATCGTGAACAACTACACCTCCACCGAGGCCGCGCCCGCCCACACCAGCATGGTCTTCGACCCCGACCGCCCGGCCTCCGTCGGCCGTCCGGCGGGCGGCGCCGACCTGCGCATCCGCACCGCCGACGGCACCCCCGCCGCCACTGGCGAGACCGGCGAGGTATGGCTGCGCGCCGGTGACACCGTCCGCGCCTACCACGGCGACCCCGCCGCGACCGCCGCCACGTTCCGCGACGGCTGGGTGCGCATGGGCGACCTCGGCTACCTCGACCCCGACGGCTACCTGTACCTGGTCGACCGCGAATCCGACCTGATCAACGCCGGGGCGTGGCGGGTGTCCACGCTGCGCGTCGAGGCGGCCCTGCATGAGCATCCACAGGTCGTCACCGCCGCCGCCCTCGGCCTGCCGCACCCGGTCCTGGGCGCCACCGTCGCCGCCGCCGTCGTCCTGCGCGACCCGGCCACCACCCCGGACCTGCGCGCCTTCCTCGCCGACCACCTCGCCGCGTACGAGCTGCCGACCCGGATCCTGACCGTGTCCGAGCTGCCCCGCAACGCGAGCGGCAAGGTGCTCAAGAGTGCCGTCCGGGAACTGTTCGCACAGCGCCCGGCCCGGGTCGCCCCGCGCACCGAGGCCGAGTCGGCGCTGGCCGGGTTGTGGCGCGACGTGCTCGGCGCGACCGAGGTAGGCGTCGGCGACGACTTCTTCGCCCTCGGCGGCGACTCGATGCGGGCCACCCGCCTGGCCGCCGCCGCCACCGCCCGCCTGGGCGTGGACGTACCGGTGTCGCTGGTCTTCGAGACACCCGTGCTGGCCACGCAGGCGGCCCGATTGGCGGAGCTGGCACCGTCGCGCCGGGACGCGGCGACCGGCGTGGACGAGGCCGTGCCGCTCAGCTCCACCCAGGAGAGCATGCTGGCGTGGATGTGGGCGACCGGCGAGCCCCGCGACGTCGGCCCGATCAGCATCGGCATCCGGGTGCGCGACCAGCTCGATGCCGACCTGCTGGAACGGGCGTTGACGGAGGTCATCGGACGGCACGAGTCGCTGCGCACGGTGTTCGACCGGGACGTGGCGCGGGTGCTGGACAGCTGCCCGCCGGTGGTGACCCGGGCGCGGGCGCGCGACGCCGAGCACGCCGGGCAGCTGTGCCGGGAGGACCGGGAAGGACGGTTCGACACCGGGCACGGGCCGCTGGTGCGGGCCATGGTCGCCAGTGTCGCCGACGACGATCACGTGCTCGGGCTGGCGGTGCACCACCTCGTGTGCGACGGGGCGTCGATGGGGGTGCTGCTGCACGAGCTGGGGCTGGCGTACTCCGGGCTGCGAACCGGGGCGGGGCTGCCGCCGGTGCCCGCGCTGACGGTGCGGGACTTCGTCGCGTACACCCGAAGTCGCTGGCAGACCACGCTGCCGCACTGGCGCCGGGTCCTCGACGGCGCACCCGCCAACCTGGTGCCCTTCGCCGGACGCAAGACCGCGACCCGGCTGCGCAGCGCCCAACTGGAATGGACCCTCGCCCCTGCGCTGGTCGACGGCCTCCGGCGGGCCGCGCCCGCTCAGGGCGCGACTCCGTTCATGCTGATCGCCTCGTGCTGGGCGGCGGCGCTGGCCGAGCGCACCGGCACCGACGACATCGTGATGATGTCGCCCGTGCCCGGTCGCACCCTGCCCGGCAGCGAGGCGCTGATCGGCTGCCTGAGCCAGTCGCTGCTGTTGCGGGTCGACACCTCCGGCACGCCCGGCCCGCGCGAGCTGCTGCGCCGCACCCGGGTGGCGGCGCTCGCGGCACTGGACCACCAGCACTATCCGTTCGTCGAGTTCTACCGCAGGCATCCGGGCGCGGCCTGGCTGCGGGTGGAGAGCTGGTCCGGGCAGGCGCACTTCCCCGGCCTGGAGTCGGAGGCGTTCGAGCTGCCCCGGGCCCTGGACGCCGACTGGCCCACGCCCGGCGGCGAGCCCGACCTGCAGGCTCCGGAACTGGCCGTGGTGCAACACCCCGACGGTCGGGTCGTGGCCCATCTGCTGTGGAATCACCACACGTTCGATAGATCCACCATGGACGAGCTGGCCGCCCGGGTGACCGCTCTGCTCACGCGGGCGGTAGCCGAACTCGATCCGCGGTCGCCCACGCACAAGGAGCACCGATGAGCAGCCCCGCACAGCACGGCATGTGGTTGACCGAACGCCTGGGCCTGGCCGGCACCGCCTACCACATGCCGCTGCCGGTGCGGCTCGACGGACCGCTCGACGTCGACCGGCTGACCTCGGCCGTCGCCGCCGTGGTGGCCGGGCAGCCGGTGCTCGGCAGCGCGTTCGCCGAGGTCGGCGACCGGGTCAGGTTGGTTCCCGCGACCTGCCTGCCCACGCTGGAGGTGGTGGCGCCGCCCGCCGACGTCGAGGCGTTCGTACGCGAGGCGACGCTGGCCCCGTTCGACCTGGCCGCCGGTCCGCTGGTCCGGTTCACCCTCGCGCCGCTGGCACCCGACCGGCACCTGCTGCTGATCGTGGCACACCACCTGGTCTTCGACGGCGAGTCCAAGGAGATCCTGCTCGCGGAGCTGGCCGCCGCCTACTCCGGCCGGGCCGCGGCACCGGCTCCGGCGTTCGTCGAGTTCGCCGACGCCCAGACCGCGCGCATCGAGCAGCTCGTGCCCGCGGCGTCGGCGCACTGGACCACCGCGTATGCGCCTGCGGGCGAGCCCAGCCTGCCGGGCCTACGCGGCCGGGGCGGTGCGGCGGCCACCCCCGGCACCACCGTGCGGTCCGAATTGGACGCGATGGCGCTGCGAGACGTGGCCGCCCGGCTCGGCGCGACCGTGTTCGAGGTGGTGCTGGCCGGGCTGCTGACCCTGCTCGACCGGTACGGCGACCCGGCGCCCACGGTCGGCGTGGACCTCGGCACCCGCCCCCGCGACGCGCACGGCACCGTCGGCCTGTTCGTCAACGAGCTGCCGATGACCGTGCCCGCCACCGCCCCTGACGATCATGGCACGGCCGCCGACCAGGTCACGCGGGTGCGCGGGCTGCTGCGCTCGGCATACCCGCTGCGGGACGTGCCGCTGTCGCGGGCCGTGTCCGGCCTCAGCCCCCGGGCCGCGCTGACCCCGGTGTCGGTCAGCTACCGCCGCCGCACCCGCCCCGAACCCGACTTCGCCGGGCTGGCCGTGCGGGTGGACTGGACCGCGCATCACCACGCGTCCCGCAACACGCTGCACCTGCAACTGCTCGACGACCCGGCCGCCACCGCCCTGCCGGTGCTGCTGCACTACGACCCGGCCCGGTTGGACCGCCGCGACGCCGAGCGCGTCGCCGGGCACCTGCGCGCCCTGCTGGACGGGTTCGCCCGTACTCCCGAAGCGCCGCGCCACGACCTGGACCTGCTCGCCGCCGCCGAACGCGACCGCCTGCTGCGGACCTGGAACGACACCGCCCGCGACCTGGACCTGGCCGCCACCCTGACCGGCCTGGTCGGCGCCCAGGTCGCGGCCACGCCGGACGCGGTGGCGGTGGTCGCCGCCGACCGCACCCTCACCTATGCCCAGCTCGCCGCCGAGGCCGACACGATCGCCGCCGACCTGGCCGGACGCGGCGTCGGCTCCGGCGACCTGGTCGCGGTGTGCCTGCCGCGCACCTCGCACCTGCTGCCCGCGCTACTCGGCGTGCTGCGCACCGGCGCGGCCTACCTGCCCCTGGACCCGGAACACCCGGCCGCCCGCCGCGCCGACCTGCTCGCCGACGCCCGCCCGTCGGCCCTGGTGTCCGCATCGGACGGCGCGGTGATGATCACCGGGCTGGAGCCCGAGCCGCGCCAGGTCGAGCACGACCTGTGCTACGTCATCTACACCTCCGGCTCCACCGGACGGCCCAAGGGCGTGCGGATCACCCACCCGAACGTGGTGAACCTGCTGCACGCGCTGCCGGAGGTCGCCCCGACCGGGCCCGGCGACGTGTGGCTGGCCGTCGCCCCGGCCGCGTTCGACATGTCCGTGCCGGAGCTGTGGCTGCCGCTGGCCACCGGCGGCACCACCGTGCTGGCCACCGCCGAGCAGTCCCGCGACGGCGAGCGGCTGCTGGCGCTGCTGCGCGCGCACCGGATCACCCACGCCCACCTCACCCCGTCGACGTGGCGGCGGCTGGTCGACGCTGGCTACGACGAGCCGCACGTGACAGCGTTCTCCGGCGCGGAGGCGCTGCCCGATCCGGTCGCCGCCGAGGTGCGCAAACGGTCGCTGCGGCTGGTCAACCTGTACGGCCCCACCGAGACCACGGTCTGGTCCACCGCCGCCGAGATCGTCGACGGGGCGCCGGTCACCATCGGCCGCCCCCTGGCCAACACCACCGCGTACGTCCTGGACGGCGGGCTGCGCCCGGTGCCCGAAGGCGTGATCGGCGAACTGTGCCTGGGCGGCGCCGGGGTGGCTCGCGGCTACCTCGACCGGCCCGAGCTGACCGCGGCGAGGTTCGTGGACACCCCGTGGGGGCGGCTCTACCGCACCGGTGACCGGGTCCGGCACCTGCCCGACGGCAGCCTGGAGTTCCACCGGCGAGTGGACGAGCAGGTGAAGGTGCGCGGCTTCCGGATCGAACCCGGCGAGGTCGAGGCGCACCTGCGTACGCTGCCGTCGGTGAGCGACGCGGCGGTGGCTGTCGACGGCGACGCGCTGGTGGCGTACCTGGTGGGCGATCCGGCGCCGGTGCGGCTGCGCGAGCTGCTGGCCGAGCAGCTGCCCGCGCACCTGGTGCCGTCGTCGTTCGTACGCGTCGACGAGCTGCCCCGCAACGCCAACGGCAAGCTCGACCGGTCCGCGTTGGTCGGTCTGACCGGCACCGTGCTCACCCCGCAGGCCAGCCCGCGCGCCTTCACCGGCCTGTCCCTGCAGGTGTACGAGATCTGGCGCGAGGTCCTCGGCCACGGCGAGTTCGGCCCCGACGACGACCTGTTCGACCTCGGCGGACACTCGCTGACCGTCACGAAGATCGCCGCCCGGCTGCGCCAGCGGCTCGGCGTCGACCTGCCGTTGCACGTCTTCTTCGACACCCCGACCATCAGCGCGATCGTGGCGGCGGCCGGGACGGACAAAGGGTGACGTAGCTCGATACCCTGTGGGACCCGTCGTCGACCCCCGGGAGGCGTACATGCTCGTCGAGGCCGACCCCGATCCCGCGTTTCGGCAGGTCACGTTCAGCTGGTCCGGTGACGGCGCGGCGGACGTGCTGCTGCGCCTGAACACCCTCTCCTACCAGGCCCACACCCGGGGCGATCTCAGCCCGCTGCTGCTGACCCGCCACGACGACGGCGTATGGCGGCTGACGCTGCGCCTGCGCGCCGACTTCCGGGGCGCGTACGCGTTCTGCCCGTCGCCGGTGCCGCTGGGCGGACGGCGCCTGACCGACCAGGAGTGGGGGGACCTCAACGCGGCAGCGCTGCCCGATGAGTCCCATCCGGACATCCTCGGCCCGTTGCCGTACGACCACACGCTCCGCTCGGTGCTCGCGCTGCCCGACGCCCCACCCGAGCCGTGGCTGGCCCCGCGCGCCGGTGTGCCGACCGGCACAGTCGCCGAGCAGCGGCACACCAGCACGGTGCTCGGCACCGCCCGGCGGATCTGGACGTACACCCCGCCTGGGTACGCCGAGCTGGACGACCTTCCGGTGGTGCTGCTGTTCGACGGCGACGACTGGGCGCACTGCGGACTGCCGACGATGCTGGACAACCTGATCGCCGAGCGGGCCGTCCCGCCCGTGGTCGCGATCATGATCGACGCGCTGGACCCCGACAGCCGGACCGCCGAGCTCACCGATCATCCGCGCTACCTGCGGTTTCTGCTCGAAGAGTTGATGCCGTGGGTGCACGGGCAGTGGCGGGTCACCGCCGACCCGGCCCGGACCGTGGTGGCCGGGCAGAGCTTCGGCGGGCTGCTGGCCGCGTACGCCGGACTGCATGCCCCGCGGCGCTTCGGCGCGGTGCTGGCCCAGTCGGGCTCGTTCTGGTGGCCGCGAGCCGGTGACGACGACACCACCGACTTCACCGACCGTCCGCTGATCACGGCATTCGGCACCGCCGATCCGGTGCCGACCCGGTTCTACCAGGAGGTCGGCCTGATCGAGCAGCCCCGCATCCTCGTCGCCAACCGCCACCTGCGCGACGTGCTGCGCGCCCGGGGCTACCGGCTCGACTACGCCGAATACCACGGCGGCCACGACCTGGCCTGCTGGCGAGCGGGGCTGCCCACCGGCCTGATCGCCCTGCTGGACCGCTGAACCGTCACCTTCCTGGCATCTCGACGGGGTTGCCGTCGTCGACACCGTTGGCGATCATCGGTGCGTGGACACCTTCGCGAGCTTCGACGACCTCCGCCTGGCCTACCACGTCTCCGGCGATGGCGAGCCCCTGGTCTGCGTGCCCGGCGGTCCCATGCAGGCGTCGGCGTACCTGGGAGACCTGGGTGGGCTCGACGCGCACCGCCGGCTGGTGCGGCTGGACCTGCGCGGCACCGGCGGCTCGGCGGTGCCGGACTACCCGGCCACGTACCGGTTCGACCGGCAGGTGGGCGACGTCGAGGCGCTGCGCGAGGAGCTCGGGCTGGCGCGGTTCGACCTGCTCGGGCACTCGGCCGGAGGCAGCCTCGCCCTGGCGTACGCGTTGGCCCACCCCGGCCGGATCCGGCACCTGGTGCTGGTCACGCCCAGTCTGCGCCCGATCGGTGCCCAGCCCGACCCGGCCGAGAGCCTGCGCATCGCGCGGCAGCGGCGCGACGAGCCCTGGTTCGACGAGGCGTACGCGGCACTCGAGCGCGTCAACGCGGGCACCGCCGCCGACGACGACTGGGCCGCGCTCGCCCCGTTCAGCCACGGCCGCTGGGACGAAGCCGCCCGCGCCTACGACGAGGCCGGTGAGGCGCTGCGCAACCGCGACGCCGCCCGCCAGTTCTACGCCGACGGCGCCCTCGACCCCGCGACGGTCCTCGCGGGTGTCGTCGCCTTCGGGGCGCCGGTGCTGGTGGTGGCCGGGGGCGTGGATCTCTGGCCGTCGGCGCGGCTGTGCGCCGAGTTCGCCGCGATGTTCCCCAGCGCCCGGCTGGTGACGCAGCCCGGGGCCGGGCACGCGCCGTGGCGCGACGACCCGGCCGCCTTCGTCAGCGCGGTGACATCGTTCCTGGAGTCGTGACGGGCGCCGCGGGGCGGACCGCATCGCCGGTGCGTACGCCCCCGCGCCGACGGCGGATGAACCACTCGACCACGGCCAGGTTGATCACCCAGCCCGCGGCCATCAACCCGGCGCGCACGTTCCCGGTCGGCATGCCCACCAGCAGCAGCCACGGCAGGTGAGTGAAGGCCTGTGTGCCCGCGCCCTGCCCGATCGCGTAACCGCGCATCATCCATACCCGGTGCGTGCGGAAGTCGCGGTTGCGGGCCGCGAGGAAGCCCAACACGATCGACCCGGCCATCAGGCTGCCGAATCCGAGTCGGAGCAGGCGCACTGGCAGGCCGTCACCGGGCGCGTCCGGGTACAGGGCGGACATCCACAGGCCCGACAGGGCGGCGACCAGGCCCAGCGGCGCCGCGACCCGTCCGGCGGCCCGGTGCCAGCCGTTGCGGCGCCGCCGCAGCGCGGGCGCGAACTGGAAGGCGCCGAGCAGACAGAACAGGGTCGCGCTGAAGATGTGCACCAGCACGGGGGCGGGCGCGGCGAAGAACCGCGCGTTCTCCTGGGTCACCTCGGCGCCGCCGAACAGCTCGGCGATCCGGACCGCGCCGCCCGCCGTCGGGACCACGGTGAGCAGCACCAGCCCGGCCGGGACCAGCCCCTGTCGCCTGTGGTGAGGGGAATTCGTCATGCGGTCGATCGTCGCGGTCCGGGACCGGCGGCTCATCGGCCTGCGGGCTCGGACCGGGGTGCGCCGGGACGAGGGAATCGGGCGTACTTTCGGCTACGGTGGCGGCTGCCGTCCGATCCGGCCGGTGTCGTACGCCCAGATCGCGATCTCCACCCGGTTACGGACCCCCAGCTTGGCCATCAGGCTGGCGATGTGCGTCTTGACCGTGCTCAGGCTGATGTACAGGTCCGCGCCGATCTCCTGATTGGTCCGGCCCCGGGCCACCGCCGCCAGGACCTGCTCCTCCCGGTCGGTGAGCGGTTCGATCGGCTGCCGCACGGGTGCGTCCGGTGCGGACTGCGCGAACGCCCGCAGCAGCCGGGTGGTGACGTTCGGGGCGATCAGCGCGTCGCCGACCGCGGCCGCCCGGACGGCCTGGGCCAGCAGCGCCGTTCCGGCGTCCTTGAGCAGGAAGCCGCGCGCCCCGGCGCGCAGCGCGGCGTAGACGTACTCGTCCAGGTCGAACGTGGTGATCACCACGACGGCGGGCGGGGGCCGCAGCGGCAGCGTGACGATGCGGCGCGTGGCCTCGATGCCGTCCATGCCGGGCATGCGGATGTCCAACAGGCACACGTCGGGGCGCAGCCGCAGCGCCAGCTCCACCGCCTGCGCCCCGTCGGCGGCCTCGGCGACCACCTCGATGCCGGGCTGCGTACCGAGGATCATCGCCAGCCCGGTGCGGACGATCTCCTGGTCGTCGGCGACCAGTACGCGGATGAGGTCGGTCATGCCGGAGCGTTCCGGGGCAGCCGCGCGGTCACGAGCCAGCCCTGATCCGGGCCGGGACCGGCCGCGCAGACGCCGCCGAGCAGGCGGGCCCGCTCGTACATCCCCACCAGGCCGTATCCGGCGCCCGGCTGGCCCTGCGGGCGGCCGTCGTCGCTGACCGACAGGTGCACCGCGCTGTCGTCGGCGGCCACGCGCACCGTGACCTGGGTGGCGTGGCGGGCGTGGCGCAGCGCGTTGGTCAGCGACTCCTGGGCCAGCCGGTAGACCGCGGTGTCCACCGCCGACGGCAGACCGGTCAGTTCGCCGCTGAGCCGCACGTCGACCACCGGCCCGGAACCGTTCCGTCCGGCCAGTCGCGCCAGGTCGCGGATCTGCGGCTGTGGGCTGAATCCGGCCGGGTCGTCGTGGCGCAGCACCCGCACCATCGAACGCAGCTCGGCCAGTGCTTTCGTCGCCTCGGCCTCGATCACGTGCAGCGCCTCGACGGCCGCCTGCGGCCGGGTGTCGGCCATCGCCAGGCCCGCCTGTGCCCGGATCGCCATGGCCGAGACGTGGTGGGCCACGGTGTCGTGCAGGTCCCGGGCGAGCTGCTCGCGCTGGCGCAGACCCACCTGTTCCAGCTCCCGCTGCCGGGCTCGGGCGCGGAAGCGCAGCGCCGTGCCCAGTGCGAAGGCGGCCAGCAGCACGGCCGCGCAGCCGATCGTGTCACCGAGGCTCATCTCACCGAGCGCGTACGAGATCGTGACGCTCGCCACGATGACCGCCGTGCCGAGCACCCCGTCGCGGCCCGACCCCCACCGGAACAGGCAGTACGGCAGCAGCAGCAGGTAGACCGTGGTGACCAGCTCGGCCTTGGTCCCGTCACCGAGCAGCGGCGCGACCGTGGTCACCGTGAACGCGACGGCGATCATCAGCAGCGGATGGCTGCGCCGCCACAGCAGCACCGGCAGCAGCCCGACCGTGAGCAGCAGCGCGGGCAGCCGCTGGGGCAGGGTCGCCCGCAGTGCGGCCTCCAGCGCGATGGCTGCCAACAGCACCCCGAGCAGCGCCGCGTCGCGTCGCGGACGCGGTGCGGGCAGCTCGGGACGTGGGTCATGCCAGAGCGAGCGAATCAGATGGCGCACGGCCCCATGGTACGAACGGGTCCGCTCAGTCAGATCGGCCCAAAGTACGACTCTGGGCCCATCACCCCGGGCTGCCCGGACTCCGCGTCGGGAGCTTCCCGACCGGGCGGGCCGGGTCTCCGGGAAGGTAGCAGGTCACGGTGAAGACACGCGTGTCAGTGCCGAAGTGGTATCGCCACTGAGCCGCACTCGGCTCGCCGCACCGTCCCCAGTAGGCGATGTATGCCTTGGGGTCGTTCGGCTTGTATCCGACTCGCATGCCGAAATGGGCACTCCAGTTGACCGGTTTGTCGTCGAGGTAGACCGGAGTGACGAAGGTCCAGTCCTCGACGCTGAACGAGCCGGTCCCGGTGGAACGATGAACCCGCAGGCAACTTGTCCCTCCGCCACACAGCCCCAGATAGGCCAGGTCCGCGCGCTCGTCCCCGTCGTAGTCCCCGATGAGTAAGCCGTAGGCGGCCGTCGTCAACGGGTCCGACCAGAGCCCGTCGCCCCAGTTCTCGGCCAGTAACGTGCTGTCGGGGCGGCTGACGAGCACCGTCCAGCAGGAGTTGGTGGTCGAGCCGCAGTCTGCCCGCATGACGATGTCCGCTCGACCGTCCTTGGTGAAGTCCGCGGAGCGCATGCCGTAGTTGAGGGCGTCGTCGCTCGGGACCACCGGGTCGGTGTAGTAGTTGCGTGCCGCGGCGAAGCCCGTGCCGGTGCTCGCGAGCACGCGCCAGCACCGCGCCGAGGGCGAGCCGCACATGCCGTGGTAGGCGAGATCGTCCAGGCGGTCGCCGGTGAAGTCGGCGACCAGCACGCCGTAGCGCTCGGTGTCCGGCGCGACGTTGGCGTCCTCGTGCCAGTCGGCGTACCGGAAGCCGCCCGTGCCGTCACTCAGGTGCACTCGCCAGGTGAAGCCGCTGCTCGTACGGAGGTGGTACGCGAAGTCGGGCTCCGCGTCGCCGTTGAGGTACCCGCGATGCACACCCGTCAACGGCTGATCCCAGCTGCCAGGCACGGCGCAGTTCGAGTTCGGGATCTGACCGGTGACGGTGGCGCCGGTCCGGGGGTTGTTTCCGCCGCCGCCCTTGTTTCCCGAGACGCAGAGCTGGGGGCCGTAGGCGCATTGAACGTCCACCACCCCGGCGGTGGGGAAGGTGTTGTTGATGATGTAGATGCCGTTCTCGCCGCTGGTCCCCTCGCACACCGTGCCCGAGGTGACGCCGTTGCTGTCGTCGGCGCGCCGGTAGAGGATGCCGCTGTCGCTGTTGGCGGTGGCGCTGGGAACGTCGACCCGGTTGCCCTCGATGCGCACATGGCTGAGGCTCTGGACCTGCTGGTCGTAGCAGGTGATGGTCACCTTCGACCCGCAGAAGTGGGTGTAGGTCCGGATACCCGACATCTTGAAGTGGTTGTCCAGCACGAAGACGTCGGAGCTGTTGCGTACCTTGAGCGCGCCGCCGTTGGAGGTGTCGGTCCAACCGTCGCCGAAGTTGTCGCGGATGGTCAGGTCCTGGACTCCCCAGGCGTAGACGCCGTGGTCCTCGCACAGGTCGACCTCGGGGTGGTCCGGCTTGGGGCAGGGGGCGATGCCGGGACGGCGGCGCCAGGTATTGCCGTCGAGGAGAATCGAGTGGCTGCCCAGCCCGCCGTTGCCGTCGTGGAACTCCGCGGGATTGCCGACCAACCATCCGTTGATGTTGACGGCGGTCTTGAAGTAGCCGTTGCGGACGTCCGGCTCGAGGTCGCGAGTCGTGCCGAAGTAGGAGTCCTTGATGATCGTCTCGGTCGTGCCGAACGCGTCGACGCCTCGCCCGCCCGAGGTGCTGTCCCGCAGGAAGGCGCAGCCGTCGATGGTCACGGCGGTCGTCCGCTGCAGGTGCACATACGGCGTCTCCCACAGGCCCGGAATCGCCGGATCGGGCTTCCCGTTGGCGAACTGGCAGTCCATCAAGGTGATGTCGCTGGAGCCGCTCAAATCGAGGCGGACGTTGTCGAATTGAAGGCCCCGGATGGTGATCCCGGTCAGGCCGCCGCCGGTGAGGGCCAGCGTCGTCGAGCCGCTGTGCCGCAGCGTCGCGACGCCCGCCGGATCCGCGACGTATTTGACGCCGGAAGCCAGTGAGAAGGACTCATCAAGTTCGTAGACGCCGGGCGGGAACAGGATCGTGTCGCCAGGGACGGCATTGCCGATCATGTCCTGGACGGCCTTCGCGGTGAGGCTGCCCACGGTTTTCACCCCCGGAGCCCTGGCATACGCGGGCGTGACCGCGGACAGGGCTGCAAGAATCGACAGAATCGCTGCCGCGGTCGAGAACCGTCGTAGTCCGCCTGACATGAGAATCTCCCCGTGATCGTCTCAGTCGCGCACGCTACCAAGTCGAATGTGTACGCGCTGTCCCTGCTGCATGAGCCGGTGCCGGCCGAAGCCCTCGGCTGCGCAAACTCGGTGGTACGCCATCGGCGACGCCGCTAACGTCGCGTCCTGTGACCGCGATCTTCGAGCCTTCGGTGTCCCGCCGCCTGCGCGCGGCGAAGCATGTCCTGATCGCCGGTGCAGGCGGCGGCTTCGACGTGTATGCCGGACTTCCGCTGGCCCTGGCCCTGCGCGACGCCGGCGTACGGGTCACTCTGGCCAGCTACTCCGTCAGCGAGCTGGGCGCCCTCCCGCCCACCGCGTGGCTGCGCACCGGTCTGGCCGAGGTCCGCCCGGACAGCCCCGGCAACGACCGCTACTTCCCGGAGCGGACCCTGTCCCGCTGGCTGGCCGCCCAGGGCCAAGACCCGGTCGTCTACGCGTTCGACCGCACCGGCGTACGCCCGCTGCGGGCCGCCTACCGGGCCCTGATCGAGAAGCTCGATGTCGACGCGGTCGTGCTCGCCGACGGCGGCACCGACATCCTCATGCGCGGCGACGAGGCCGGGCTGGGCACACCCGAGGAGGACATGACCAGCCTGATCGCGGTGTCGGGGCTCGACGTGCCGGTCAAACTCGTGGTCAGCCTGGGCTTCGGCATCGACTCCCACCACGGCGTCTGCCACGCTCACGTGCTGGAGAACATCGCCGCGCTGCACCGGGCGGGCGCCTACCTGGGCGCGTTCACGATCCCGCCGGGCAGCATGGAGGCCGAGGCGTATCTGGACGCGGTCGCGCACTCGGTTCGGGAGGCCCCCCGCACGGCCAGCATCGTCAACACGCAGGTGGCCGCGGCGCTGCGCGGCGAGTTCGGCGACGCGCACGCCACCGGCCGTACCGAGGGCACGGAGCTGTTCGTGAATCCGCTGATGGCGATGTACTTCGGGTTCGACCTGGACGGACTGGCCCGACACCTGCACTACGGCCCGGCGCTGGAGCGCACCCGCTCCCGCACCGAGGTCGCCCTGGCCATCGAGGAGTTTCGCGAGGGCCTGGACCGTACGCGGCCGCGCCGCCTGATCCCGCACTGACGGGTCAGGCTCCGGCCAGCGCCAGCCGTTCGGCGGCCTCCTCGGGATCCAGCCAGGGGTGGCCGTCGAGGCTGGCCTTCTTCGTGTTGAACGCGTACACCCACAGCCCCGCGGCCCAGCTCACCTCGACCTCCGCCGCGCTGAACCGCCGCCCGGCCGCCTGCTGGTACGCCGTCAGGAACGCCCACGATTCGGCCACGGTCGCCGCCCGGGGCACCGCGCCGCACGGCCACACCGACGCGGCCATCCCGACCAGCACCGCCTCGGGTGCGCAGGCCGCGCTGTCCCAGTCGTGCACCACCGGCCGGTCGCCGTGCCAGCGCAGGTTCTGCGCCTCCCAGTCGCTGTGTCCGACCACCTCGGGGCCGGTCGCCTCGCGCAGCCGCCGGACGACCCGGTCGCCGACCTCGTCCAGCCAGGCCGGACCGGGGTGGGCGTTGAGGTCGGCGGCGCGGTCGTCGGGGCGTGGCCACAGCCCACCGCTGGGCTCGCGACCCCACGCGGTCCACGGCGGGTTCGGTGCCAGCGGCCGGACCGCTTCCGGCGTCGGGGCCAGCGCGACGAACCGGGCCAGCAGTTCCGCGTAGCGTTCGGCCGCGCCGTCCACGGGCCCCAGCAGGTCGCCACCGGGCAGGTGCGTCTCCGCGCCGGCCGCGTACGCCCCGAGCGGGACCGGGCCGACCAGCGGCCGGGGGCAGGGCAGCCTGGCGGCCCACAGCGCCGCCTGCACGTCGGCGCACCCGGCCAGGCGGGGCTGGTCGGTCCGGACCTTCACCACCACCTCCCGGCCGTCGGTCAGGCGCAGGCCGTACACGCGGGACAGGTGCCCGGCGGTGAACAGGGGCTCCGCGACGCCCGCCGACAGCCACCGGCGGCACCAGTGGTCGAGGTCGTCGGGGGACACATCCGGGGGTGCCAAGGTCATGACTCATGATGGCCCGCGGCGGGCGGCCAGGTGTGCCCTGGCGGCCATCCGGGTACTGAGCAGGCCATGGCCAACATCGGATACACGCTCATGTGCGAGCAGCGCGGCCCGCGCGACCTCGTCGACGACGCGGTACGGGCCGAAGCGGCCGGTTTCGACTTCGCCGTCTGCTCCGACCACTACTATCCCTGGCTGCCCGAACAGGGGCACGCCCCGTACGCGTGGGCGGTGCTGGGCGCGGCCGCGTACGCGACCGAGCGGATCGGGCTGATGTCCTTCGTGACCTGCCCGATCCTGCGCTACCACCCGGCGGTGGTGGCCCAGAAGGCGGCGACGGTCGGGGTGATGTCCGGCGGCCGGTTCACCCTCGGCCTCGGCGCGGGGGAGAACCTGAACGAGCACGTCGTGGGCGGCTGGCCGCACACGACGCAGCGTCACCACATGCTCGACGAGGCACTTGGGATCATCCGGCCGCTGCTGGCGGGCAAGACCGTCCACCACAGCGGCGAGTACTTCGAGGTGCCCGAGGCCAGGCTGTGGGACCTGCCCGAGCAGCCGGTGCCGATCGGGATCGCGGTGTCGGGCCGCTCCTCGTGCGAGTTGGCCGCGCGGCACGCCGACGCCCTGGTCGCGGTGGCACCGGACCCGAAGCTGATCGAGATGTACCGCGAGGCGGGCGGCCGCGGCCCCTGCTACGGGCAGGTGGCGCTGTGCTACGGCCCGGACGAGCAGGAGTGCGCGCGTGTCGCCCACGAGCAGTTCCGCTGGTTCAGCCTGGGCTGGGGCGTCATGGCCGAGCTGCCGCACCCGCGCTCGTTCCACGCCGCCTCCCGCTCGACCAGCCCGGCGCAGGTGGCCGACCAGATCCCCTGCGGACCCGACCTGGACCGGCACGTCGCCGCGGTGCAGAAGTTCGTCGACGCGGGCTTCACCGACGTGGCGGTGGTCCAGATCGGCGGCGACACCCAGGCCGACTTCCTCGACGTTGCGCACAAGGAGCTGTTGCCCGCGCTTAGTCGCGCCGCGACGCCTGCCCGCCCCTAGGCTAGGAGGCATGTTTCCCAGGGTTGGCGAACTGCGCGGGATGGAACTGGGCACGCCGGGGCAGCTGCGCGAGCGGCTGAGTTCGCTGGTGCTGGCGGGCACGAAGACCGCCACCGCGGGCCTGCTGGCCGAGTACCGCGCCCAGCAGGAGCAGTTGGAGCACGTCGGCGAGCGGGAGGCGCTGCTCGGCGACGGCGGCCAGGTGCTGGCGATCATCGAGATAACCCGGATCGAGCTGGTGCCCTTCGCCGAGGTCAGCTGGGAGTTCGCGCAGGCCGAGGGCGAGGGCTTCACCAGCATCGAGCACTGGGCGCAGGCGCACCGCCGCTACTGGGAGCGCGAGGGGTACACCGTGGACGACGACACCGAGGTGGTGTGCCTGTGGCTGCGCGTCATCGGGGGTGCCGACAACGGTTGACCGCAAACTTGCATCACCGTTGCACGATCTGACGGGGTTACAAGTTGATTTAGGAAATGTTTCTGTCGATATCTTGCCGTGCCTCCGTCGTGGACATAGGGTCTAGCCAATCCCCGCCCGGGGACCGCGGTCCCGCTCGCCGCCCGTTCGGTGCCGGACACCCGTCCGGCGACGGAGGGTGACCCCTGGGCATCCGAGGGTCCGCCCGTGCGCCTCCGTCCCGGTGGCACGGTCGTGCCTGGATGCCCGCGCCGCGCCGCACCCGCCCTCCGTCACACCGGCATGTGATGGAAGGGAACTTGCATGGCAATCTCACGCCGGAGGCTCATGGCCTCCACCGCGGCGGGCTCCGCGCTGGCGGCCGCCGCGACGGGGGAGCTGCTCGCGGC
Organism: Catellatospora tritici; assembly: GCF_019083965.1. GTDB lineage: Bacteria > Actinomycetota > Actinomycetes > Mycobacteriales > Micromonosporaceae > Catellatospora > Catellatospora tritici. The sequence continues at coordinate 41,066 of NZ_JAHRCY010000019.1, read as the reverse complement.
CACCGCCGCCCCGGCCGCCGCGGCGAGCCCGGTCGGCGACGTCGTCGGCAAGATCACCGTCGGGTATCAGGGCTGGTTCGCCGCGATCGGCGACGGCTCGCCGCTCAACGGCTGGTGGCACTGGGCCAACAACTGGGGCCAGCCGCCGTCGCCGAGCAACAACTCGATCGTGTCCTGGCCGGACATGCGCGACTACCCGACGTCGTACCAGACCGCCTTCAACAACCTGAACAGCGGCCAGCCCGCGAAGCTGTTCTCCCACTTCGACCAGTCGACCGTCAACATCCACTTCCAGTGGATGCAGCAGTACGGCTGTGACACCGCCGCGCTGCAGCGGTTCAACCCGACCGGCGGCGAGGGCCCGATCCGCGACGCGATGACGGCCAAGGTGCGCACCGCCGCCGAGGCCACCGGGCGCAAGTTCTACATCATGTACGACGTCACCAACTGGACCAACATGCAGTCGGAGATCAAGACCGACTGGACCAACAAGATGTCGGCGTACACCTCCTCCACCGCGTACGCCCGCCAGAACGGCAAGCCGGTCGTCTGCATCTGGGGCTTCGGCTTCAACGACCCCGGCCGCCCGTTCGCCCCGGCACCCTGCCTGGAGGTCATCAACTGGTTCAAGGCCCAGGGCTGCTACGTCATCGGCGGCGTGCCCACCTACTGGCGCCAGGGCATCAACGACTCCCGCGCGGGCTTCTTCGACGTGTACACGGCGTTCCACATGATCTCGCCGTGGATGGTCGGCCGCACCGGCGACGTCGCGGGCCTGGACTGGTTCTACAACAACGTCAACCTCGCCGACCAGGCCGAGTGCAACAACCGCGGCATCGACTACCAGCCCTGCGTCATGCCCGGTGACCTGTCCTCGCACGCCCGCGCGCACGGCGACTTCTACTGGCGGCACTTCTACAACATGATCCGCCTGGGCTGCCAGGGCATCTACATCTCGATGTTCGACGAGTACAACGAGGGCAACCAGATCGCCAAGACGGCCGAGAACGCCTCGATGATCCCGGCCGGGACCAGCTTCGTCACCCTCGACGAGGACGGCACCGTCTGCTCGTCGGACTACTACCTGCGCATCACCGCCGACGGCGGCAAGATGCTCAAGGGCCAGCTCGCGCTGACCGCGACCCGGCCCACCCAGCCGGTCGTGGGCGGGCAGCCGCCCGTCGACACCGACCTGGCCCGGGGCAAGGCCACCTCGGCCAGCAGCAGCAACGGTGGTTTCGGCACCGGCAACGCCGTCGACGGCAACCAGGGCACGTACTGGGAGAGCGCCAACGGCACCTTCCCGCAGTGGCTCCAGGTAGACCTGGGCGCGGCCGCGACCGTCAGCCGGGTCGTGCTCAAGTTGCCCACCGGCTGGGGCCAGCGCTTCCAGACCCTGTCCGTGCAGGGCAGCAGCGACGGCGGCTCGTTCAGCACGCTGGTCAACTCGGCGCAGTACTCGTTCGACCCCAACCAGGCCAACACGGTGACCATCACCGTCCCGACGACCACCACCCGGTACGTGCGGGTCAACATCACCGCCAACACCGGCTGGTCGGCCGCGCAGGTGTCCACGCTGGAGGTGTACGGCACCGCCCCGCAGGGCGACACCCAGGCGCCCAGCACCCCGGCCAACCTGCGCGTCACCGGCCAGACCGCCAACAGCGTCTCGCTGGCCTGGAACGCGGCCACCGACAACGTGGGCGTCACCGGATACCAGATCCGCCAGAACGGAGCCGTGGTCGCCTCGACCGCGGCGACGTCGTTCACGGTCACCGGCCTGAGCCCCTCGACGACCTACAGCTACACCGTGGCCGCGCAGGACGCCGCGGGCAACGTGTCCGGGCAGTCCAACACGGTCAGTGCCACCACCAGCCCGGCGCCCGGCGGCAACCTGGCCAAGGGCAAGCCGACCACGGCCAGCAGCTACACGCAGAACTACGTGCCGCAGAACGCCACCGACGGTGACGCCAACACCTACTGGGAGAGCGTCAACAACGCGTTCCCGCAGTGGATCCAGGTGGACCTGCAGGCGGCCACGTCGATCAGCCGGATCGTGCTGAAGGTGCCGCCGCCCGCGTCGTGGGGGCAGCGTACGCAGACGATCGCGATCCAGGCCAGCAACGACGGGACGACCTGGACGACGCTGGTGGCGCAGGCCGGGTTCGTGTTCAACCCGGCCTCCGGCAACCAGGTGACCATGACGTTCGCGGCCGGTGCCCGCCGGTATGTGCGCGCCTACTTCTACGGCAACACCGGCTGGCCCGCCGCACAGCTGTCGGAGTACGAGATCTACGCGTCCTGACCCGAGTCGGCCGCCCCGGTGCGCGACCTCCGCGTGCCGGGGCGGCCGTGGCACGTCAGGTGTCGGGCGGGGGACAGCGCCACCGGGCTGCGCGTGCGACCCTGAGCGCGATGCGTACCCACGGCCTTCCCCGAGCCGCCGCCGCCCTGCTCGCGGCGCTGCTGTGCGCGCTCGGCGGCGCCACCGCCGCGTCGGCCGCGGCCGACCGGCTCGGCACGACGGTGCTGCACACTCTCAACACCGAGTTCGGCCCCACCCGCGCACCCCGCCTGTTCACCGCCGCCTGCGCCGAGGGCGAGGAACTGGTCGGCGGCGGCTGGGTCGGGTTCAGCCCGTTCGTCGAGGTGCTGGGCAGTTACCCCGCCGACGAGCAGGGCCAGCCGGTGCGGGCGGGAGGGCGCCCGCGCGGCTGGACGGTCGCGGTGCAGAACCGCGCCAAGGAGGTGCTCCGGCTACAGGTGACCGCCGCCTGCCTGTCCGGCGGCACCGGGCGCAGCGCGGTGGCCGCCGCCACCGACACCCGCGCCGACCAGGTGTTCGCGTTGGCGGTGGCGTGCCCCGACGGCACCGTACGCACCGGGGGCGGCTTCCGGCCGGAGTGGACGCCACAGCTGGGCGGGGCGGCGGTGCACGGCAGCTTCCCGTCCGGCGACTCGGTTTGGACCCTGGACGTGCGGCTGACGCCCGGCGACCCGGACGTGAAGGCGCGTGCCACGGTCACCGCGTACGCGGTGTGCCTGGGTGGTCCGAAGGCGGCCGCCGAAACGGTGCCCGTCGACCTGGGTCTGGACAAGGCCGAACCGGTGTGCACCGGCGGTGGCGACATCTTCGCGCCGACCTGCGTCGTGCCTCGCTCCGGCACCGCGAGCGCCCTGTGCCCGGCCGATCGGACCTTGACCGGGGGCGGCTACCAGCTGCTCGAAGGCGACCTGCCCGGCGATACGGCGGTGCTGGTGGCCACCCCGCTGGATCCGCTCACGCGACGCGGCTGGACTGTGGTCGTGCGGGGCGATGCCCGCACCGACGCCCCGATCACGGTGCGGCTGAGCGCCGTGTGCCTGCGCGCCGCGGCGGAACCGGTCCCGGCCACCGAGGGGCCCATCGTCACGCTGCCACACCGGACCGGGCTGACCAAGCCACTGCTGCTCGGACTGGGTGCGCTGCTGCTGCTGTTGCTGGCGGCGCTGGCCCTGTGGCGGGTGCTGCGCGGCCACCGGGCCGACCCGGCGGCCGGTATCAGCGTCGAGGTCGTGGTGCGGTCCGGCCGCAGCGGCTACCGGCTGGACGGCTTCCGGGAGAGCGTATGACGACAGTACGGGAACTGCTGTTCGGCGACGTCGTCGGCGGCAAGGCCGGTGCGGCGGCCGACAAGGTCGAGCAGGCAGCCGAGAAGCTGGTGGGCGTCGGCGCGCTGCCCGCCCACGGTGAGGCCCCGGCGCTGACCGTGGCCCGCGCGTTCCTGACCCGGGTCTCGCAGCTGCTCGACGTCGAGGTCAGCGACGTCCTGGTCGGGGCGTGGCGCACCCGGTCGGCGCTGCTGGACGCCGCCCGCCGCACCCATGCCGCACCGGGCAGCACCGAGCAGGTCGTCGTCAAGACCTACGCGCTGCCCTGGGAGTACGAGACCGAGCTCGACGTCGTCGTGAACGGCCGGACCCTGACCACGGTGACCGTGGTGGCGACGGCCGAGCTGGAGGTGACCGCGCTGGTGGCGACCGTCGCGGCCGGACGGTTGGTGCACCTCGGCGGCGGCGAGGGCAGGATCAGCGCCCACCTGCGGGTCCGCAACACCGACCCGGCGGCCGACGTGCAGGTGGCCCAGGGCGAACGCCGCTTCGCGGTGCCGTACGAGGTGAAGACCGGCGAGCGCGGCATCCCGCTCATCGAGCAGGCCCGTGACGTGCCCGCCCAGGCCCCCGCGCCCCAGGTGGAGACCGTCCCGCAGGCGGAGACCGGCACATCTGCCTGAGCGAGCGGCGATCACGCCGGTCCGACATCATGGTCGGGTGGCGCCCACAGCCGGGCGCCCGCAGACGCGAGGAGGACTACTGTGACCGCCCTGGGTGCCGTGTTCGTGCCGATGTTGCCGCCCGAGCGGCTGCGTCCGATCGTGCGGGCCGCCGACGAGGCCGGGCTGGATGAGCTGTGGCTGTGGGAGGACTGCTTCTTCGAGAGCGGCATCGCCACCGCGGCGGCGGCGCTGGCCTACAGCGAGCGGCTGGTCGTCGGGGTGGGGCTGTTGCCGGTGCCGCTGCGCAACGTCGCCATCACCGCGATGGAGCTGGCGACCCTGCACCGGCTGTTCCCGGGCCGGGTGCGGGTGGGCGTCGGTCACGGCGTGCAGGACTGGATGGGCCAGGTCGGTGCCCGGGTCGAGTCGCCGCTGACGCTGCTGCGTGAGCAGTTGGACGCGCTGCGGGCGCTGCTGCGCGGTGAAGAGGTGACCTGCCACGGGCGGTACGTCCAGCTCGACAAGGTCAAGCTGCGGTGGGCGCCGACCGAGCCGGTCGCGGTGCTGGCCGGAGCGACCGGTCCACGCACGCTGCGGCTGTCCGGCGCGGCCGCCGACGGCACCATCCTGACCGGCGGCACCACCACCGAGACGTTGCGGGCCGCCCGAGCGCAGATCGACGCGGGCCGGGCCGAGGCCGGGCGCACCGACCCGCACCCGATCACGGTGTACCTGCACAGCGCGACCGGCCCGGACGCGGCGGCGCGGATGGAGACCGAGCGGTTCGAGTGGCGCTACGACACCATGGCCGGACGTTCGGCCGTGGGCGACGCGGCCGAGGTCGCGGCGGCCGCCGGGCAGTGGGCGCGGGCCGGGGCGGACGCGGTGATCCTCCAGCCGACCCCGGACGACCCCGACCCCGAGGGCTTCATGCGCTTCACCGCCGAGCAGGTCAAGCCCCTCCTGACCCCCTGAACGGCGGCTTGATCCGTGATGGTGGACGCTGAGTGTCGCCAGGGCGGCATCCAGCGTCCATGATCACGGATCTTGGTGGCGGTGCAGCGCCGGTGTGCGCGTGCGGCGATCCGCGTAACCGGATGAAGCGGGCATACTATTCGGGGTGTCCTCAGTCTGGTCTGCTCCCGCGGCCGTGCGCGCGGTGCGCGCCGCCGTGCTGGTGCCGGTCGTGTTCGCGGTGCCGCTACTGGCGCTGCGCTCGGTCCCGATGGCGACCTACGCGGCGTTCGGCGGGTTCGCCAGCCTGGTGCTGGCCCAGTTCGGCGGGACGCGGCGCGACCGCGCGGTCGCCCACCTGATGCTGACGGCCGCCGGGGCAGTGCTGGTCGTGGTGGGCACCCTGGCGAGCCCGTCCGTGCTGCTGGCCGCGCTCGCGACGCTGGTGGTGGCGTTCACGTCGTACTTCGCGGCGGTGATCGGACCCAACGACGCCTCCGGCGCGGCGGCGGCGATGCTGCCGTTCATGCTGGCCGCCTCGGCCGCCGCGCCGCCGTCGGTGCTCGGCCCACGCCTGTGCGGCTGGGTCGCGGCGTCGCTGGTCGGCGGGATCGCCGTCGTGCTGACCTCACCCCGCACCGCCGGGGTGCCGCTGCGCGACTGCGCGGCCGAGCTGTCTGAGGTGCTGGCCGACCAGCTCGACGCGGGACTGCGCGGACCGGTCCCCGCGGCGCTGTCCGAGCGGGCGGTCGACGCGCTGCACCGGCTCATCGCGCTGTTCGTGTCCACGCCGTACCGGCCGAACGGCCTGGTCATCGCCGACCAGGCGATGGCGGGCGTGGTCGGCCAGCTGGAGTGGGCCAAGGGGCTGGTCACCGACGGGCTGGCCCGCTCCGGTGACCTGAGCCGCGCCGATGCCACCGACCGAGCCCTGTTCGACAGCTGCGCACGGGTGCTGCGGCAGATGGCCGTGCTGCTGCGCGGCGGCTCCGGCGAGCCCGACCTGGACCGGCTGGAGCGCGACCGGGTGGCCTGCCTGGCCCGGCTCGACCAGGCGTGTGACGACAGTGGAACCGGCACGCCCACCTCGGTGGTGGTGCCCTTCTACGCGCTGACCACGGCGGTCGCGGTGCGGGCGGCGGCGGTCGACGCGCTGATCGCCCGGCACGGCGCGGACCCCCTCACCGTCGGCGAGAGCCGCCGTGACTGGGCGGTGCTGCCGCAGGCCGACGTGCCACCGTCGTGGCGGCTGACGACCCCGGCGGGTATCGCCGGAGTCGTGCTGCGCAACGCGAGCCTGCGCTCGGTGTGGTTCGTCAACGCGCTGCGCGGGGCGGCGGCGCTGGCCGCGGCGGTGATCCTGGTGCAGGTCAGCGACGTGCGCAGTGGGTTCTGGGTGTTGCTGGGGGCGCTGTCGGTGCTGCGTACCAGTGCCGCCTCGACGGGCACGCAGGCGGTCAAGGCGATCGTCGGCACGGCGGCCGGGGTGGCCGTCGGTGCCGCGCTGCTGCTGGTGGTGGGCACGTCCACGCCCGCGCTGTGGGTGGCGCTGCCGCTGTCGATCCTGGTCGTGGCGTACGCCCCGGGCATCCTGCCCGATGTCGTCGGCCAGGCCGGGTTCACCGTGGTCATCCTGGTGCTCTACAACATCCTCGCCCCCACCGGCTGGACCCTGGGCCTGGTACGCCTGCAGGACGTGGCGCTCGGCTGCCTGGTCAGCCTGGTCGCGGGCGTGCTGGTGTGGCCGCGCGGCGCCGGCGACGTGGTGCGCGACAACCTCGCCGACGTGTACCGCCACGGTGGGCAGCGCCTGACCGAGATGGTGGGCCGCGCGCTGGGCCGCCCCGCCGACGCGCCCCCACCGGCGTGGCGGCCCGGGGCGTCCATGGTGCGGTTGGAGGACGCGCTGCGCGGCTACCTGGCCGAGCCGGGCTCCAAGCGGATGGCCCGACGCGACCTGTGGCAGCTGATCATGGCCGGGGTGCGGCTACGGCTGACCGCCGACTCGCTGTCCGGCCTGGTCCCGCGTGCCGCCTCGCTCGACGCGCACGGCGACACCCTCGTCGACCACGCGCACGCCCTGGCCGACTTCTACGACCAGATCGCCGCACAGCTCGGCCGCCCCGACGGCCGCCCGCCCACGCCGCGGGTGCCACCCGCCCTGGCCGAGGCCGAGATCACCGGCGAGCGGCCCGGCACGCCCCAGCAGCGACTGCGCCGCCGCTGGGTCGCCGAGCACCTGCGGCACGTGGAACTGCACCTCGCGGACCTGATCGGACCGGCCGAGGCGATGGCCGAGCGGCGCCGTCGCGGCTGGTGGCACTGAGCGGCGAGGTGGCCGGGGCGTCACAGCGCGGCGGGTGACTCCGCGTTGGCGACCAGCAGCGACGGCTCGCCCGACGCGTCGGCGGGCACCGTCCAGATCGACGGGGTGCCGTCGGCGGCGCGCAGCGTGTACGCCACCGTCCGGTCGTCCAGCCAGGCGGCCTGGTCGTCGACGCTGCGGGTCTCGGCCAGGTTGGTCACCCGCATGGTGGCCAGGTCCAGCCGGGACAACCGCCAGCCCTTGGTCGGATCGTCGTCGATGGCCTGCTTGAACGCGATACGCGTGCCGTCCGGCGACAGCGACGGGCACTCCACGTTGCGCGCCAGCGTCCGCACCGTACGCGCCGCGAAGTCGCCCTCGATCAGGTACCGGCGGCCGCCGCTGGACATGGTGGCGTAGAACCGGTTGTCGTCGGCGGTGAAGGTGACGCCCCAGAAGTTGACGTCGGCGGCGGTGTGCCGCTTGCCCTCGACCGTGACCGCGAACTCCTCCAGCGAGTTCACCAACGTGCCGCCGCGCGTGTCGTAGATCCCGGTACGGGTGGAGAACCCGCCGCTGTTGTAGGAGTCCCCGCCCACGAACGTCGTCCACGCCACCATCCGGCCGCTGGCCGACACCCGGGCCCGGTTGGGCAGGCCCGGCACCGTGAACTCCTTGGTGGTGCCGAGCTTCGCGTCGAGCACCATGAGCTGGTAGGTCCACGCGTTCACCGGGTGGATGCACACGCCGGTGCCCGCCGCGGCATAGGTCCGTACGCACTCCAGCGCCGCCGGCGAACGGGGCCCGTCCGGATCGGTGCGGTCCGAGACGGCCAGGTGCCGGTCGCTGACGAACAGCAGCCGCGCCCCGGGGTCGAGAGTCACCGGCACCGCGGCGACCGGGGCGGGCTCGCCACGCCGTCCGGCGAGCACGATGTACGCCCCGGCGGCCAGCAGCAGCGCCACGCTCGCGGCGACCGCGACCAGGATCCGGCCACGCCCCGGTGGCGTGCTCGCGGGAACGTCGGCGGTCGTCACGTCGGTCGTGGTGGTGCTCATCGGGTCTACTCCGTGGGCTGGGTCGGGACGGCGGGGCGGGTGGTGGCGCGGGTGCGCAGCAGCGCGACCGTCACCGCGATGGCGACCAGCACGGCGGCCGCGGCGACCCGGCTGGCGGCCTGCGGCCCCCACAGCGTCCAGGCCAGCCCGAACAGGACCGAGGACACCAGGTAGGACAGGGCCTGGCCGGTCTGGATCAGGGCGATGCCGGTGGTGCGCAGCCGTTCGGGCAGCACCGGTCCGGCCAGCGCCATCAGCACCCCGTCGGTCGCGGCGTAGAAGACACCGTACAGGCCGAGGGTCAGCACGAGCAGCGGCCAGCCACCGAACGGCCCGAACACCAGCAGGTACGTGACCGCGAGCGCGGTATAGCCGCCGAGCAGCACCGGCAACCGCCCGACCCGGTCGGCGAGGATGCCCATCGGGGTGGCCACCAGCAGGTAGCCGAGGCTGGTGCCCGCCGCCAGCAGCGGGAACCACACCGTGCTCACCTCCTCGCGGCGCTGCAGCATCAGGTAGAGGAAGCCGTCGCCGATGGTGGCCAGGCCCAGCAGGCACGCGGCCAGCACCAGACGGCGTACGGGCGCCTCGGCCAGCAGCGTCGCGGCGTCGCGCAGCCGCACCGGGGACGCGCCGGGTTTGGCGGGCAGGGTGCCCCGGTGGTCGCGTACGAACAGGGCCAGCAGCAGCACCCCGATCGCGGCGACACAGAAGCTGGTGACGAAGACCGCGTCGTACGACTGCGCGGCGGCGGCGAGCACGCCCAGCGCCACCAGCGGGCCGAGGAACGCGCCGATGCTGTCCATGGTCCGGTGCACGCCGAAGGCCCGGCCCAGCGCGTGCGGGGGAGTGGACAGGGTGATCAGCGCGTCCCGGGGTGCGGTGCGCAGCCCCTTGCCCGCCCGGTCGGCGGCGATGACCAGCCCGATCGCGCCCGTGGCGCGTCCGGCGGCGAGCAGCCCCAGTTTGGCCACCGCCGACATGCCGTAGCCGATCCCCGCCACCAGCTTGCGCCGGTGCATCCGGTCGGCCAGGTAGCCCCCGGCCAGGCGCAGCAGGGCGGTGGCACCGGTGTAGACGCCGTCGATCGCACCGTACGCCAGCGGGCTGAGCTGTAGGCCGAGCACGAGGTACAGCGGGAGCACGGCGGTCACCATCTCGGACGAGATGTCGGTGACCAGGCTGACCGCGCCGAGGGCGAAGACGTTGGCGCTGACGGCGGCGAACCGGCCGCGCAGTCCCGGGCGCTTGTCGGTCGGCGGGGCGCCGGTGGCGGTCCCGGACTTGACGGTGGACAGGTACACCGGCGGCTTCTCCTCGTGTGCTGTGTTGGGACCATCCTCGGCCGGTCACGGCAACGCACGGTCGGCAGCAGGCACCGGGCGGACGTGCATCCGGTGAACAACCGGTGTCCACCGTGGACGGTGCGCCGACCGTGCGTCCCTGGCCATTCAAGGCATACACGATGTTCACTTAATGGTGCCCCAGTCTTACCGCTCAGTCCCTACATTCCACGCGCTGGCACCCGTTCCAGTGACACGCCCCTCCACGAAGGGATCGACATGCGTAAGGGACACATCCGCGTCGCGGGTACGGCGGGCACGGCGCTCGTGCTCACCGTCGCCGCGGTGACGGCTGTGCTGACGGCGTCGGCCGACATGGCCGCCGCCGCTACCACCACCTTCAGCCCCGTGGCTGACACCTACGTCCAGCAGGACACCGCCACGACGAACTACGGCACCGCCACCCAGTTCGTCAACGACAACTCGCCGGTGCGTCGCAGCTTCCTGCGCTTCACGGTGAGCGGCATCAGCAGCCCCATCACCAGCGTCAAGCTGCGCATCAAGACCACCTCGTCCAGTGACGCGGGCAGCGCCGCGGGCGGGGTGTTCAAGGCCATGTCGAACACCACCTGGTCGGAGACCGGAACGACCTGGAACAACCAGCCCGCCATCGACGGGGTGACCATCGTCACGCTCGGTTCGGTGAGCGCAAACACGTGGTACGAGATCAATGTGACCTCGGTGGTCACCGGCAACGGCACGTTCAGCTTCGGGTCCAGCTCGGCCAACACCGACGGGGCGTACTACGACTCGCGCGAGAGCGGCGCCGACTCGCCGCAGCTCGTGGTCACCACCGGCACCACGCCGTCGCCGAGCCCGTCCACCTCGGCGCCCTCGGGTGACCCGGTGCTGGTCGGTGCCGGTGACATCGCCAGTGACGGCTCGGGCGACACCGCCACCGCAGCGCTGCTCGACGGCATCTCCGGCACCGTGTTCACCACCGGCGACAACGTGTACGACAGCGGCACGACGACGGAGTTCAACTCGTACTACGCCCCCACCTGGGGCCGTCACAAGGCGCGTACCCGCCCGGCGCCGGGCAACCACGACTACGTCACCTCCGGCGCGAGCGGCTACTTCGGCTACTTCGGCACGCAGGCGGGCACCTCGGGCGTGGGCTACTACTCCTACGACCTGGGCAACTGGCACGTCGTGTCGCTGAACTCCAACGTCAGCATGTCGGCGGGCTCGGCGCAGGAGACCTGGCTGCGCAGCGACCTGGCCGCCAGCACGAAGCCGTGCACCCTGGCGTACTGGCACCACCCGCTGTTCACCTCGGGCGCCAACCACGCCCCGGAGACGGCGACCCGCCCGCTCTACCAGGCGCTGTACGACTACAACGCCGACGTCGTGGTCTTCGGCCACAACCACCAGTACGAGCGGTTCGCGCCGATGAACCCGGCGGGCACCCTCGACAATGCGCGCGGCCTGCGCTCGTTCGTGGCGGGCATGGGCGGTGCGGACTTCTACGGGTTCGGCACCATCCAGGCCAACAGCCAGGCCCGTAACAGCGACACCTTCGGGGTGCTGAAGTTCACCCTGCACGCCAACGGCTACGACTGGCAGTTCGTGCCGCAGGCGGGCAAGACCTACAGCGACAGCGGCACCGGCACCTGCCACTGACGCAGGAACGCACCTGATCGGCGGTGTCCAGGCCCTCACGGCCTGGGCACCGTCTTTGTTCGGCGGCGAGGCTTATTGCAAAGCACTGGCAACAAGTGAAGACTTCGGTTCGTGTCGCCCACCGTCGTCGTCGAAGTCGTCCTGCTGTCCGAGCGGAACGGCCGTCTGTGCTACCGCGACCTACGTGAGCCGCTGGTCGACGGCGTTCACCCCGACGACCTGGCCCGGCGCCTGGCCGGGCTGACCCTGTGCGTGCCGGGTGCGCTGCTGCACTCCACCTCCTGGCGCGTCGACCAGGCGTCGGTGGTGCTGACGTACGCCGCGCTGCCCGACCGTGATCCCGCGGTGGACGCGCGTCCGGTGCGGGTCGATGCGATGTCTGGCGGTGGGCACCCGCTGACACCCAGTCCGCACACCGTCGATCTCGACGCGGTCGCCGCGCACGCCTGCCGCCACCTGGCCATGCTGGCCACCACGGATGACACCGTCGAGGGTGTCGTGCCACTGCTGCCGCGCCTGTGGGAGCTGCTGTGCAAGCTGCCGCCCAGCCCGGCCGGGTCGCTGGCACCTGCCGGGCTCTGATCAGGGCGTTCGGCCTGCTCGCCGCCCGTGCGGTGAGGGCGGGCGGCGAGCAGGCCGAACTGTGCACCGACCGCGGCCCTGAGCGGTGGGCGCGGTCGGCGGCTCGGTCAGGCGGGCGCGTGCGCCGCCAGGAACTCGAAGAACGCTTTGCGGGCCAGCGCGTTGGTGTTCGGATTGATCAGGCGGGCGCCGTGGGCGTTGTCGGCGACCAGTGCCAGCTTCCGGTCCGTGCTGGCCGTGGTGGCGTCGCTCATCTGTTGAGCCGCCTCGGCGAAGCGGGCGTCGCCGGTGCCGCACAGATACAGCACCGGCATGGTCAGCTTGTCGGCGACGTTCAGCACGCTCTGCCCGACCGGCCCGAACGCGAACGGTGCGGACAGGCTCACCACGGCCACTGGCTTCGGAGTGAGCCGGGTGGCCGCGACCAGCACCGAGGTGCCACCCATCGATGCGCCGACCAGTGCCACCGTGGCCGCGCCCTCGCCGCGCAGCAGCTGCACCGCCTCGGCGACGTCTTCCTCGTACGGCCGTGCGGTCAGCTCCGAGGAGCCGTTGCCGTTGAAGTCGAACGCCAGCACCCGGTAGCCCTTGTCTCTCAGCTCGAAGGCCACCGCGGCCCAGTAGCACAGGTCGGCGTCGGCCTCGTGCGCCAACACCACCCCGGTGGTTCCGGTGCCGACCACGACGCCGCCGAGCCCGTGGCCGAACCGGATGACCTTCCCGGCCGCCGAGTACGCCGGGCAGGCCGCGCCCGGCACGGGCAAAGTGCTGGTCGGCGACGGTGCCGCGCTGGGAGAACCGGTTGTGCAGCCGCTGAGTGCCAGCAGCAGTGCCGCGCCGAGCAGTATCCGTCGGGACATGTCCGCCCTCTCGTCTCTGTCCTATACTTACGAACAGAACGCAAAAAACAACCATGGCGTTGTCAAAAATCGGATTGGATCTGCCCTCCAGGCGGGGTGCTGGGTGTAGTGCAGAACGTCGGGGTCCGCTTCCGGGCGGGTCGCCAGTGCGCTTCCGTCCTTTTCGTACCCTCGCCGCTTGGCGGTCTGGCGCGCGCCGCGCCGTTGCGGAGGATTACTGTCGCGCGGCTCACGCGTGTGGGGTTGTACGTACAACCCCACACGCGTGAGCCGCGCGCGTGACGTTCCATTGGGGAGCGGCAACGCTGCCAAGCCGGTGGCCTACCGAGGCCGCGCGGGCGGATGCTGCGGGGAAGCGATGACGGCGACCGTGGGATCGGGGTGACGAGTGTGGACGCAGGGTCGACGGCGGCGGTGCTGGCCGAGGTGAACGCCGCCCACGGCACCGGCTGGACACTGGTGCGGCGGCTCGACGGCGGCGCGCAGTCCGGCGCTCACCTGGTGCGCGATGACTCGGGTGGGCAAGCCGTGCTCAAGTGGAGCACCAGGACGGCGTGGGCGCCGCAGGTGCTGCGGGCCGCGCCGGTGATCGCCCGGATGCGGCAGCGGGGCTGGCCGACCCCGGCCTGGCTGGCCGTGGGCACCACCCGCGCGGGATGGCCCTACCAGGTGCAGGAGTTCGTCGCGGGGGAGCCGGTGCGGCGACTCGGCCCGGCCGAGGTCCGATTGCTCCTCGCGCTGGTGGACAGCCATGCCGGGCTCGATCCCGACCCGGGCCGTGACTGGTCGTGGTACGTGCGGGCGGAGGTGTTCGACGGCCACGACGGCTTTCGAGATCGCGTACGCGACAGCGGACCCGACGGTGCCCGCGTGGTGCGGACCTATCTGGAGCTGTGCGAGCCCTACCGTGACCTGCCGTTGCCCACCGGTGATCTCGTCCACGGCGACCTCGGGACCCAGAACGTGCTCGTCGCCGACGGCGTGATCACCGGCGTGGTCGACGTGGAGGCGCTGGGCAGCGGCACCCGCGCCATCGACCTGGCCGGGCTGCTGCGCCAAGGCTGGGTCGACGGCGCCGACCCGGAGGCCCTGGCCCGGCTGCGCCACGCCGCCGAAGCCGTCGCCGGGCCGGGTGTGCTGGCGGTCTGCACCGCCGCGACCGTGTTCGGGATGCTGGACTGGCTCCTGGCCCGCGCCCCGGACGAGGTGGCCCACTGCGCTGCCGCGGCGCTGCGGCTCGCCGCCGACCTGCGCCGTTCCGGGTGACCGGCCCTCGGCCGCCGTCAGCTGCCGCGTGACCGATCGGCAAACCGGTTGAGGGCTCCGGGTCGCGCTGTCTAACCTGCGCTCATGTTCGACAGGATCAATCCGTGAGCGCCCGGCTGGCCGAGATCGGGCGGCGCACCGTGCAGATCGCGGAAGACGGCAGCTACACCAACCCCGCCGGGGCGACCGTGGAGATCGGCGCCGAGGTGCGGGCGGCCGTCGCCGGGACCCGCCACTACGTGCCCGAGCAGGCCGTCGAGCCGGTTGGTCCGCGAGGTGCCGCGCAGATCGAGGTGACCCGCGAGTCGACCCTGGTCGCGGCCAGGCGAGCCGGGCCGCAGGCGGCGACCCTGGTCTTCGCCTCGGCCAAGAACCCCGGCGGTGGGTTCCTCGGCGGGGCCAAGGCGCAGGAAGAGAGCCTCGCCCGCGCGTCGGCCCTCTACCCGGCCCTGCTGGCCGCGCCCGACTTCTACGCGTACCACCGAGCACAGCGCGACCTGCGCTACAGCGACCGAGTCGTCTACTCGCCCGGCGTGCCCGTGTTCCGTGACGACAAGGGTGGGCTGCTCGACGCGGCGTACCGGACGTCGTTTCTGACCGCGGCCGCGCCCAACCTCGGCGCGATCGTGCGCAACCAGCCCGAGCACGCCGCCGACGTGCCCGCGGTGCTGCGCCGCCGCGCCGAACGGGTGCTGTCGGTCGCCGCCGCGCACGGCCACCGCACGCTGGTGCTGGGGGCGTGGGGATGTGGGGTGTTCCGCAACGACCCGACGGTGGTCGCCGGCGCCTTCGCCGACGCGCTGCGGGCCGTCGACCGCTTCGATCACGTCATCTTCGCCATCTACGACAACCTGCCGTACACCCCGGTGCACGCCGCGTTCGAGCACGTCTTCGGGGCCTGACCGGCGACAATCCGTTTTACCTGCCCAGGGTGCGGTGAGTAGTCTCCTCGGGTGATCGAGATTGCCACGGAACGACTCATCCTGCGCGACTGGCGCGAAACGGACCTGCCCGCTTGGGCTGCCATCAACGCCGACCCCGAGGTGCGTGAACATCTCGGACCGGTGTGGGACGAGGCTCGGTCGGCGGCGTCGATCGCGCACTACCAGGAGGCGTACCGGCGCAACGGGTTCGGGTTCTGGGCCGTGGAACAGCGCGACAGCGGCGAGCTGATCGGACTGGCGGGCATCGACCCGGTCGAGCCGGAGGTGCCGTTCGAGGGCGTCGAGATCGGGTGGCGGCTGGCCCGCTCCGCCTGGGGCCACGGGTACGCCTCCGAGGCCGCTCGGGTCGTGTTGGAGTTCGGGTTCCAGACCGTGGGGCTCGACGAGATCCTGGCGATCACCCTGGCGGGCAACGTGCGCTCGCAGGCGGTCATGCGGCGCATCGGCATGACCCACGCCGCGGACCTGGACTTCGACCACCGCGAGACGCCAGACGGCGAAGTGTTTCGCCACGTCGTGTACCGCAAGCGCCGCTGAGCTGGCCGGTACGTGCCGGTGAACGGTCGTCGTGAGCACGTGCGCCGGTTCGGTGAAGCGTATGGTCCCGCGGTTGTCGGGAGGGGCCGCTAGGGTCGCGTCATGTCAGAAGCTGATCTTCGTGGTCTGGGTCACGTCGACACCTGGATCTTCGACCTCGACAACACGCTGTACCCGCCCTCGGTGGGGCTGACCGATCAGATGGGCGCGCGGATCCGGCAGTACCTCGCCGAGTTCTTCGGGCTCGACGAGCAGGGTGCCCGCGCCAGGCAAGCCGAGTTGTGCCGCGACCACGGCACGACGCTGCGAGGTCTCATGGCTGCGCACGGCGTGGACCCGGCCGACTTCATGGCGCGGGAGTACGACATCGACTACGCCGCACTGCGTCCGGCTCCCCGGCTCACGGCGGCGCTGGCCGCGCTGCCGGGCCGGGCGTTCGTGCACACCAACAGCGTGGCCGGGCACACGCGCGTCGTGCTGGACCGGATCGGTGCCGCGTCGCGGTTCGAGGCGGTGTTCGACCTGTTCGCGGCCGAGCTGGTGCCGAAACCGCACCCGGACGCGTACCGGCGGTTCGTCGACCGGCACGGGATCGACCCGGCGCGGGCGGTGATGGTCGACGACCTCCGGCACAACCTGGAGGTGCCCCACGCCATGGGCATGCGGACGATCTGGGTCGACCACCACGGCCGCGCGGACTCCACCGCCCGGTCACAGCGGACGGCGGACTGGCCTGACTTCGTCACGTCGGACCTGGCCGGGCTGCTGGACCGCAGCGTAGCGGTCCGGGATCAGAGATAGGCGCGCGCCACGTGGGCGTGTGGATCGGTGCGGAACAGCCTGTTCGCGTCACGAGCCTGCGCGCCCGAGCGCACAGACCGCTGTCAGCAGGAGCAGCCCCAGAACCAGCCAGGCGATCCGCCGATACCGAAGGAACGCGGCGAATGAAGCCAGCCCGCTGAGCAGGAGGGACGCCATGAAAGCCAAGCCCAGCAGCACTCCATTGGCCATCTGCAGCGTGCCCTCGCGCTGCGCGGACCAGTCCGTCGTCAGATAGCTGACGAGCAGGGCAGAGAACACCAGCCAGGCGATCCCCGCCAGGCCTGCCATGAGCCAGGTGAGGACGTCGAGCACAGGGTGGTCACGCTCGTGCCAGGAATCGCCCGAATCGGACTCGATGCCGCCGAGGGTCATCGGCGCATAGTAGGCGTCGTTCGCAAGCCGCCGGTCGTGCCAAGACTGGCGCCTCCCAGCGGTGCTTGTCTTCGCGGGTGTCGCGGGCTCAGGCCGGGTCGAGGTCGTAGTCGAAGACATACCGGTGCTCGCCGTCGACGATGTCGATCGTGAACTCGCCGCGCAGGCCGGTCAGTTCGCCGGTGCCGGAGTCCGGCACGACGACCACGCTGAGCGTGCCGTCGCCGCGTGTCATCAGACCGTTGTGCTGGAGCGTGAACGTGCCCTGGCGGCCGTGCAGGGTGCCGCTGATCTGGTCGATGGCGACGTACCCGGCGGAGTCGGGCACGGTCGAGCCGACCGACAGCATCTGTGCGGTGCCGGTGGCCTGCAGGTCTCCGCTGATCTCCTTGCTGACCCGCATCCGGCCGATGGCCGGGTCGCCACTGTCGAGTTGCTCGAAGCTCACCTTGAACGTCCCCGTGGCCCTGATACCCATCAGTCCTGCCCCCTCAGTCGATGACCGCTCCATCCCACCAGACACCGCCGGGTCGGCGTTAAGAAGGGGCCCTTCCTCTACGTAATGCGATAAGAAGGGGCCCTTCCTTACCTGCGGTACAACCGTGGCACAACCTTTCGGCAGCCTCACGGCAGCCGGCGGGCCGTGCACTGGGCTCATGGCGTACACGGAAGGGAGAATCGTCATGAGACGGTGGCGGATGAGTGCCGCGCTCGCGGTCGCGCTGGTCGGCGGCAGTGTGGTGGCGCTGCAGGCGGGGTCGGCGCAGGCGGCGGCGACGCCGGAGGAGACGGCGATCGCGCGGGCCAACGAGGCGATCCGGTCGCACCCGGACCTGTTCCAGGTGTCCGAGGGCGACACGTTCACGGTGTGGCGGGCCAACGTGACCCGGGGCGGGGCCGCGCACGTGCGGTTCACCCGCGAGTTTCGTGGGCTGCCCGTGCTGGGCGGTGACTTCGTGGTGCACCTGGCCGCCGACGGCGGCCTCGACGGGGCTTCGCTCACCCTGGCCAAGCCGGTCAGCGTGGATGTGGCGCCGAAGGTCGGCGCCGACGAGGCCGCCAAGGCGGCGGGGGAGGCGCTGCGAGCCAAGGAGGTCGGCACCCCGAAGCTGGCGATCGACGCGGTCGGCGGCACCGGCGTACTGGCGTGGGACGTGCCGGTGACGCTGGAGGAGGGCACGGCCGAGGCGGTCGTGTCGGCTGTCGACGGCAGCGTGGTGCGGTCGGCGCGCCTGGAGCAGGAGGTCGCCGGTACGGGCAACAGCGTCTACTCCGGCACGGTGACCCTGCAGACGACCGCGTCGGGCGGCCAGTACCAGCTGGTCGACCCGACCCGCGGCAACGCGACCACCTGCAACCTCAACCACGCCCTGTCGGGCACCTGCACCACGTTCACCGACGCCGACAACGTCTGGGGCGACGGCGACCCGGCCACCGACCAGAGCGCCGCGGTGGACGTGGCGTACGGCGCGGCGAACGCGTTCGACTACTACAAGAACGTGCTGGGCCGTAACGGCGTCTTCGACAACGGCGTCGGCATCACCTCGCGGGTGCACCGGGGCGTGGCCTGGGTCAACGCCCGCTGGAACAGCACCGCCAAGGTGATGGAGTACGGCGACGGCGACGGCGGCGTCCACCCGCTGGTGTCGCTGGACGTGGCCGGGCACGAGATGTCGCACGGCGTGACCCAGGGCGCGGTGCCGCCCGGCGGCCTGGTCTACTCCGGCGAGTCCGGTGGCCTCAACGAGTCCACCAGCGACATCTTCGGCACGATGACCGAGTTCTACGCCAACAACCCGCAGGACACCCCCGATTACCTGCTCGGCGAGAAGATCGACATCTTCGGCAACGGTGACCCGCTGCGCTACATGTACGATCCGGCGCAGGACGGCATCTCGAAGAACTGCTTCTACAACGGCGTGGGCAACCTCGACCCGCACTACTCCTCGGGTGTGGCCAACCACATGTACTTCCTGCTGGCCGAGGGCAGCGGGCAGACCGCCTACGGCACCAGCCCGACCTGTGACGGCTCGTCGGTGGTCGGCATCGGCCGGGACAAGGCCGCCAAGATCTGGTACAACGCGCTGAACAACTACTTCACCTCCGGTGAGACGTTCGCGCAGGCCCGGCAGGACACCATCGACTCGGCCGCGGAGCTGTACGGCAAATGCAGCTCGGCGTACTTCGCGGTGGCCCGCGCCTGGGCCGCGGTGAAGGTCGGCACGCCACTGACCTGGGGTAGCTGCCTGAAGATCTTCCACCTGGTCTGGATCGAGTGGCCGCGCAACCCGATCCCGGACCCGGGCCCGCTGAAGTGGGTCACCAAGGTCCAGGAGAAGGGCATCCAGGAGGTCGTCGAGGTGGGCGTGCACATCAGCCACGCGCGCCGCGGTGATCTGCAGATCGACCTGGTGTCGCCCAGTGGCCGGTCCTACCGGCTCAAGAGCGCCAACCGCGACGACCGGGGCGTCGACGTGGACGAGACGTACCCGGTGCGGCTCGGGCAGGTGCTGGAGCCCGGCGAGTGGACGCTCGTGGTCGAGGACACGGTCAAGGGCGACAGTGGCCGCCTGCTCGGCTGGACGCTGCTCTACTGATCGATGAACGTCCGTGCCTGGTCGACGGTCCCGTGGCCGTCGGCCAGGCGCACAACCTTTCCACAACCGCACCGCCCTAGCGTGCTGTCCGTGGTCGTCCTCCCGGCCACACCGTGCCCGACCTCTGGAGAAGGACACATGAGACGTATCGCGCGTTGGCTGGGTGCCGCGGCCCTGACCGTGGTGACGACGATCCTGCTGGTTCCGGCGCCGGC
Source organism: Catellatospora tritici (assembly GCF_019083965.1). Lineage (GTDB taxonomy): Bacteria > Actinomycetota > Actinomycetes > Mycobacteriales > Micromonosporaceae > Catellatospora > Catellatospora tritici. The sequence goes on along the minus strand of NZ_JAHRCY010000019.1, from coordinate 21,332 downwards.
GCAGGCGGCCGTGGGCGGGCCGGTCTGCGGCGAGGACTGTCGCATGGCGACCAAGGACGCGATCTGCTGGGAGACCGAGATGTGCCCGATCGCGCTGGTGATCACGGGGAAGCTCCCCAAGGGCGGTGCCGAGGTCCGGTTCTGGACCGAGGATCTGCGTGCTGTGGCTCCCGACGACTACCGACCGGTCAAGGATGGCCTGCTGAAGTTCGCCGAGGGCGACACGGAGGGCCGCATCGTGATCGAGTTGGTCGCCGACGGCAAGGTCGAGCCGGAGGAGGCGTTGCGGGTGTGGCTGTCGACCGGTGTCGGGGAGCCGTTCCCGGTGACGGTGACGATCCTGGACGGCGAACCGCGCTGACCGGGGGTGTGGGGTGGCGGCGGGTCCGGGTCGACCGGGCTCGCCGCCTTTTCAGTGCAGGCCTGCCAGCGCGTCGGCCTCGGCCAGCGCGTTGGCCTTGCGGTACAGGTCGATCGCGTGCTGCCGGTGCTCGGCCGCCGTGTCCCGGTCACCGGCGCGCTCGGCCAGCTCGGCCAGGTCGCGCAGGATGTTGGCGGTCTCGTACGGGTCGGGCGCCCGGTTGCGCAGCGCCAGCGCCAGATGCAGGAACCCGCGCGCGGCCACCGGGTCGGGCCGGTGCAGGTGCACCCGCCCGATGTTGGCCAGCGCCACCGATTCCAGGTGCTGGTCGGCCAGTTCCTGGCTGAGCGCCAGCGCTTGCTCGAACTCGGCCAGCGCCGCGTCGTGGTCGCCGCCGCGCAGGTGCGCGGTGCCGATGGTGGTGCGCGTGTCGGCCTCGTAGCGGCGGTCGCCGCTCAGTCGGCGTACGGCCAGGGCCTGGTGCAGGTAGGACAGGGCGTCGCCGAGTTCCCCTCGGGCCAGCCGGGACTGGCCCAGGCTGCTCAGCGTGGCCGCCTCCAGGCGGGCGTTGGGCAGCTCGCGGCTCAGGGTCAGGGCACGGGTCAGGTAGGGGTCGGACAGTTCCGGGCGGCCCATCCGGACGTACGCGTCGCCGATGTTGTTGAGCGACAGCGCGATCCCCAGCCGGTTGTCGATACCGGTGTGCAGGGCGAGCGCCTGCTGGTAGGCCTCGACAGCCTCGTCGAAGCGGCGCAGTCCGGCGCACGCCACCGCGATGTTGTTGTGCACGTGCCCCTCGCCCCGGCGGTCGCCGCAGCGGCGCATCAGCGCCAGCGCCCCCTGTAGCGCGTCGATCGCCTCGTCGTGCCGGTGCGTCATGATCAGCGCCACGCCGTACGCGCTGCGCATCAGCCCCTCGGCAGCCGGGTCCCCGTCAACCTGAGCCGCCTGCACCGCCTGGCGGCACAGCAGCACCCGGTCACCCCAGTGCCCGCGCGAGTCGTAGAAGCCGGTCAGCAGGTAGGTGAGCTGCCACGCGGCGGTGGCGTGGCCGTGGCGGGCGGCGTACGACACGAGCGGGAGCAGGTTGGGCCGTTCCCCGTCGAGGAATGCCAGCGCCGCGTGGTGGTCGGCGAAGTCCACCGGCCGCTCCACCCGCGGCCGCACCCGGTCACGGCCGGGGTCGACGATGTGGTTGGCGGCGTCGGCCACCCCCAGGTACCAGTCCACGATCCGGCCTGCCGCGGCCATCCGCTCGTCGGCGGCGTCCTCGGTCTCGGCCCGTTCCCGGGCGTACAGCCGCAGCAGGTCGTGCAACCGGTGCCGACCCGGCGCCTCCTCGGTGACCAGGTGCGCGGCGAGCAGCTCAGCCAGCGCCCGCCGGGCCGGTCCGGGGCGCTCGCCCAGCGCCGCCTGCGCCACCCCGGCCCCGAACATCGGCCCCGGATGCTGTCCGAGCAGTCGGAACAGGCGGGCCGCGGCGGGGGACAGGGCCCGGTAGGCACCGGCGAACACGGCCCGCACGCTGCGCGCGTCACCGGGCACGGCCAGCTCGTCGAGCCGGTCCTCGCCGGTCAGTTCGGTATTCAGGTCGGCCAGCGCCCGGCCGGGCCGGGCGGCGAGCTTCGCGGCGGCGATGCGCAGCGCCAGCGGCATCCGGTCACACAGCTCGGCCAGTTCGGCGGCGGCCTCCGGTTCGGCCCGCACCCGCTCGTCCCCCAACACTCGCGTCAGCAGCGCCACCGCCTCATGCCGGTCGAGCGCACCGAGATCCACCGCGCGCACGTCGTGGCGCGTGGCCAGCGCCGTCGGCTGGTGGCGGCTGGTCACCAGCAGCAGGCTCGCGCCTCCGGCCGGGACCAGCGGCAGCACCTGCTCGGCCTCGGCGGCGTTGTCCAGCACGATCAGCACCCGCCGCTCGTGCACCAGGCTGCGGTAGAGCGCCGCCCGCGCCGCCGGGGCGGCGGGCAGCCGGTTCCCGGCGACGCCGAGGCTGGTCAGCACATGCGCGAGCGCTTCGGACGGGTCGAGGGCGTGGTCGGGGTCGTGGCCGCCGAGGTCGAGGAAGACCTGCCCGTCGGGGAAGTGCGGCGCGGCCCGGTGCGCCCACTGCACGGCCAGCGCGGACTTGCCCATACCGGCGGGACCGGCGACGTGGCCGATCCGCCGCTCGCCGGACAGCAGCGCGTCCAGGGCGGACAGCTGTGCGTCGCGGCCGGTGAAGTGGCCGACCGGGGCGGGCAGCTGCGCCGGGCGGGGCCCGGCGGGGACCGTCGGCACCCGCGGTGCGGCGACCTCGGTCGGGGCAGCCAGCGTCGGGTCCTCGCGCAGGATCGCCGTGTTCAGGCGCTGCAGCGCCGGGCCGGGGTCGGCGCCGAGTTCGTCGGCCAGGTGTTCGCGCAGCCGCCGGTATGCCTCCAGTGCGTCGGCGGGCCGACTGCACCGGTGCAGCGCCAGCATGTACAGCTCGACCACCCGTTCGCGGTGCGGATGGTCGACGAGCAGCCGCTCCAACTCTCCGACGGCCCGCCCATGGTGGCCCAGCCGCAGCTCGGCGTCCCACAGCTGCTCGATCGCGCACAGCCGCACCTCGTTGAGGCGGGCGGCCTCGGCGGCGGCCCAGCCGGTCGGCTCGCCGTCGGCCAGCGCGTCACCGCGCCACAGCAGTAGCGCGTCCCGCAGTTCGGCGGCGGCCCGGCCCGGGTCGTCGGCGTCGAGGTGGGCGCGGGCCGAGGCGACGGCGGACTCGAACAGGTGCGCGTCGACCGCCTGCGCCGGGATGTCCAGCCGGTAGCCGGTGTGCTGGGTGCGCAGGGTGCCGTTGAGCCCGCACGCGTCCAGCGCCTGGCGCACCCGGGCGATGTGACTGTGCAGCGTCTTGACCGCCGTACGCGGCGGGTCCCAGCCCCACAGCGCGTCGATGAGCCGAGGCTGGTGCACGACGGTGCCCGCGTTCATCGCGAGCACCGCCAGCAGCGCCCGCTGCCGGGCCCCGATCAGCGCGGCCGGGCCGTCACTGCCGGACGCCTCGATCGGGCCGAGAATGCGCACCTGCGACTCGATCACCGCGCACCCCTTTCCGCTGGTTCCCCACCAGACTGGCAAACCATCCGGGGGTACGGCCGCAGACTGTCGCCATGCCGTCGCAGCCCGGTCAGGCGGTCCAACCCAGCCACGCCTCCCCTGCGCTGACGAAGGCGAACCAGAACGCGATGGCGACCACCGGCACGGCCGGCACCCGCCAGGGATGGGGACGCATCCACCGCACGCAGACGACGAGCAGCGCCGTCCAGACGATCATCAGGACGACGACCCCCCAAACGGGCGTGACCAGGCCGCTGACGGCGTACCAGCCGCACAGCAGCAGGTGACCGGTCAGCCCGACCGCTCGGGCGATCCGCGCGTCGAGGCTCATCTTCGCCGGTGCCTGCGGTGTCGGTGCCTGCGTCATGTCGCTCCCTCGGCGCGGCCGCGTGCCGCGGTTGGCAGCAGCGTGCCAGAGTGGTCACCCCGTAGCAATCGGCGATGGCTCCGGCGCGCAGCCCGGCCGGTCTACGCTGGGAGCGTGACGGTCGATTCGCCCGTTTTCGTCGGTCGGCGCACGGAGCTGGCCCAACTCGACGCGGCCGCCCGCGCCGCCACGGCCGGGCAGGGCGGCGCGGTCCTCGTCGTCGGCGAGAGCGGAATCGGCAAGACCACCCTGCTCGACGCGGCCGTCGCCCGTTGCCGCGAGCTAGGGCTGCGGGTGCACCGAGGCGCCGCCGAGGAACTCGAACAGGAGATCCCGTTCTCCACCCTCGCCGCCTGCCTCGGCATCGGACCCGCCAGCACCGACCCCGACCTGGCCCCGCTGTCCGGCCTGCTGCGCGGCGAGGACGTCTTCGTCCACGGCGTCGCCGCCGCCAACCACGAGTACGCCATCGGTGAAGCCGTGCTCGCCCTGGCCGACAACTGGACCGCCGCCGGGCCACTCGCGCTGATCGTCGACGATCTGCAGTGGGCGGACACCGCCAGCCTGCGCGTGCTCGACCGGCTCGCCGAGGGCGTGGCGACCATGCCGTTGCTGCTGGTGCTGGCCAAGCGCTCGGTCGACCGCAGCGGCGAGGTCGCCGGGTTCTGGTACTGCCTGCTCGACCGGGGCGCACCCCAACTGCGTCTGGCGTCGCTGCCCGCCGAGGCCGTCGCCGACCAGGTCACCGGCCTGCTCGGCGCCCCGCCGGGCCCACGGCTGCGCGGTCTACTCGACGGAGCCGCGGGTAACCCGCTCTACATCCGCGAACTGGTCACCGCCCTGCGCGACGACCAGGCCATCCACGTCGTGGACGGCGTCGCCGAAGTCGGCGATCGCGACTCCGGCGACCTGCCAGGCTCGCTGGTCGGTGTGATCGGACGCCGCCTGGACGCCCTGCCCGGGTCCATTCGCGACGCCCTGCGCACCGCGGCCGTGCTCGGCGGCTCGGTCAGCGAGGCCGAACTCGCCGAGGTGCTGGACAGTCCGCCTGAGGACGTCGCCGCGGCGATGGGCATCGCCGCACGCGGCGGGCTGGTCACCGCCGGGCGGCGACCCCGGTTCCGGCACTCGCTGATCTGCGAGGTGCTCGCCGCCCAGGTCCCGGCCACGGTACGGGCCGCGCTGCACGTACGCGGGGCGCGGGTGCTGGCGCGGCGCAGCGCCTCGGTGACCCGGGTCGCCGAACAGCTCGCCCAGGGCGGGAGGGTCGAACCGGCGATGCGGGACTGGCTGGCCGAACACGCCCGTACCCTCATCGCCCGCGCGCCCGGCCTCGCCGTGCTGTTGCTGCGCCGCGCCCTGACCGTCACCGAACCCGCCCGCACCGAGGAGCTGCGCCTGCACCTGGTCCGGGCCCTGCTCTGGCACGGGGAGCTGGAAACCGCCGAGGCGAACGCGCGTCAGGCACTCACCACCGCACCCGCCACCGCCCGCGCCGCGCTGTACTGGCTGCTCGTGCAGGCCTGCTACCGGCAGGGGCGCCTCGACGACGCGCTCGCCGTGGTCGACACCGCCGTGGCCGATCCCGACGTGGGCGAGGTCAAACGTGGCCACCTGCACGGGATCGCCGCAGTGACCATGATGTTCCAGGTGCGCCTCGACGACGCGGCCGAGCAGGCACAACTGGCTTTGGCGGTCGGCGCCGCCACCGGCGACGAGCACGCGCTGGGGCTGGGTGAGCTCGCCATGGCCGCCGTCACCACCATGCGCGGGGACGTACCCGGCGGGCTGGCCCTGGCCCGGCAGGCGCAGCGCCGCCTCGGCCATGGGGTGCTGCCGGATCTGCAGGTGGAGCCGGACGCGACCGTGGCGTACTGCCTGATCGGCCTGGACCGGCTCGTCGAGGCAGACGAAGCGCTGGCCCTGGCCGCCGAGCGCAACCGGCGCACCGGCGGCGCCTACCTGGCCTTCACCCACCGGCTGCGCGCCGCCGTGCGCTTCTTCGACGGGCGCTGGGACGACGCCCTGATGGAGATCCAGACCGGACTGGAGACCGCCGACCCGCTACGCGAGGCGGAACGGCTGCGCGGGCTGGCCGGAGTCATCAACGTGCACCGGGGTAGGTGGGCCGAGATGGCCGGAACCCTGTCCGAGCAGGCCGATTCGCCCTACGCGGGCGGCGACCAGAGCTTCGCGCGGTGGGCGTACGCGCTGACCCGGGAGGCGACGGTCGGGGCCGCCGAGGCGCTGCGGCTGCTGCTGCCGGTGTGGGAGCAGACGGGCGGGATCTTTCCGAAGCGGGTGGTGTACCGGGTCTGCCCCGACCTGGCCCGGATGGCCGCGGCCTGCGGGGAGCAGGAGCGGCTGGCGCGGCTGGTCGAGGAGGTGCGGGAGGTGGCCGGGGACGAGCCCTGCCCGAGCCTGCGAGCGACGTTGCAGCTGTGCCGGGCGGTCGCCGAGGGTGATGTCGAGTTGATGCTGGCGGCGGCGGTGTCGTACGGCGAGGCCGGGTGGCGGCTGTGGGAGGGGTACGCGTACGAGAACGCGGGGGTGCTGCTCGCGCGGGCCGGGCAGGCGGGACCGGCCCGGGAGCAGGTCGACCGGGCGCTGGCGATCTACGAGCAACTGGATGCCGAGTGGGACGCGGGGCGGGCCGGGGCGCGGCTGCGGGAAGCCGGGGTGCGGCGGGGGGTGAAGGGGCGGCGGGGGCGGCCCAAGCACGGCTGGGCGGCACTGACCGAGACCGAACACAGGGTGGCGCTGATGGTCGCCGAGGGCATGTCCAATCCGGAGATCGCGGCGCAGATGTTCCTGTCCCGGCGTACGGTGCAGTCGCACGTCTCCAGCATCCTGGCCAAACTGCAGATCAGCTCGCGGGTGGAGCTGGCTGTCGTCGCCGCACAGCACGAAGCCATCTCCGACAGGAGGGTGAGTTGACCAGCGGCAGCGGCGCAGGCATCCAGACGTTGCGCTGCGATTGGCCCGCGACGGCGGTAGGTCGCGAGCCGGGCGCATCGAGATGATCGCGTCTCCATCCGATAATCGCTGGCTCGGGTAGCCACTGATTTGTCAGGCTGGCGAAGTGACCGCCATCTGCGACGTCCTTCCGGTCGGCAGGTGACCCGCGAAGAGCCCCTCGGAAGCACTGTGGTCCCACCTATCGAAGACCCGGACAAGGACGTTCCGTTGAGCGACACACCACAGCTCGGTCCCGCGCCGCAACGCATCGCCGTCGAGGCGCAGCTCGTGCGTCGGCTGGTCGCCGACCAGTTCCCGCAGTGGGCCGATCTGCCGGTTCGGCCGGTGGCCGCCGGAGGCTGGGACAACCTGACCTTCCACCTGGGCTCGGAGATGTCCGTACGGCTGCCCAGCGCGGCCGAGTACGCCCTGGCGGTCGACAAGGAGCACCGGTGGCTGCCGGAGTTCGCCTCCCGACTCCCGCTGCCGATCCCCGTCCCGTTGGCGAAGGGCGAACCCGGCGAGGGCTATCCGTACCCGTGGTCGATCCATGCCTGGCTCGACGGCGAACCCGCGAGCGCGGCCCGCATCGCCGACCCGGTCCGGTTCGCCAGCGACCTGGCCGAGTTCCTGTCCGCACTGCGGCACGTCGACCCCACCGACGGCCCACTTCCCGGCACGCACAACTGGTTCCGAGGCGGCACGCTGCGCACCTACGACGGGCTGGCCCAGAGGGCGCTCGCGAAGCTGGACGGCCACGTCGACGTCGACCTGGCCCGTGAGATCTGGGAGAACGCGCTGAACGCCCCCTGGGACGGCGTGCGGACCTGGTTCCACGGCGACGTCGCCCAGGGCAATCTGCTCCTTGCCGGCGGGAAACTGGCCGCCGTCATCGACTTCGGCACGTGCGGCGTCGGCGATCCGGCCTGTGACCTGGCGATCGCGTGGACGCTGCTGACCACCGAGGGGCGGCAGGTGTTTCGGCAGCGGCTGTCCGTGGACGGGCCGACGTGGGCGCGCGGGCGCGGTTGGGCGCTCTGGAAGACGCTCGCCATCTGCGCCGACACCCTGGGCGAGACTGACGAACAGGCCGAGAACGTGAGGTGCATCCTGAACGGAATCTTCGCCGAGTACGTCGCGGAGACCGGGCGCTAACAGTATCGATGCCTTCAGGTTCGCCGGCTTTCTGATCATGATATCGCCGCTATATCCGAATTAGCCTAGTCGACGTAGAGCCGCCATCTCCCATAGCCTCTACGCGGCCTCCCGTCTGAGACTGCGGCTCCTGGCAGCGACAGGGCGGTTGGTCGCGTATCCCGGAACTGCGGTGAAAAGAGAAGGCATGAACGAGTATCCGGCTGCACCCGGCGACGAGCCGATGACTCCCACCGTGAAGTCGCGGCGACTGCTGTGGCCACTCCTGGCCATGGTCGGCGTGCTCGCTGTCGGGAGTATCGGCGCGGCCTATGCGCTGTCAGCCGGCGACGAGACCTCCTCGGACACCACGCCGACGGCGTGGGGCACGCCGCTGGCGTCGGCGTCTGTGTCCGAGTCGCCGTCGGCGACGGCCCCGGCGGCGCCGTCCGCGAAGCCGTCACCGTCTGTGAAGCCATCGCCCACCAGGGCAGCTCCTAAGATCATCCTTAGGGTGCCGTCGACTTTGGGTGGTCTGCCCAAGTCCCCGAAGCGACCCGAGGACCTCCCCGGCATGCGGCAGCGGTACCCCCAGGCGAAGTGGGTGTCCGCGGGCTACGGCAATTTCGAGGACCCGTCCGCGCGGAAGCTCACCTTCTTCGCCGCCACCTCGCCGAAGCTCGGGTCACCGGCGCAGGAGGCGCAGTGGTTGTGGGACAACGTCACCGAGGGCGAGTTGGAGAACCCTTCGTTCGTCTCGACCGGCAGCTTCGGTGGTGTCGCGAAGTGCGGCAACCACGGAGTCCTCACCAGCGCGTCGATGTGCGTATGGGCCGACAGCGGCAGCATCGGCGTGGTCATCCTGTGGGCCTATGCGCCGAGCGAGGCGAAGTCGGCGTTCGTCCGCAGTCGAGCACAGATCGAACGGCGTGGATGATTCTGATGTGACGGCCGTCCCTGGCGGAAGCGATGCCGTCGCCTACGCCAGGGACGAGTCGACCTGAGGGAGCGGCCGGCTGTGTTCCGGTCAGGGCAGGCGACTGAGGAACTCGCCGTAGAACAGGCCCAGCCCGATGGCCGCGCCGGCACCCGCGATGATCCAGAAGCGGGTCACGATGGTGACCTCATGCCAACCCACCAGCTCGAAATGGTGGTGCAGCGGCGACATCCGGAACACTCGCTTGCCGGTTGTCTTGAAGGACGTGTACTGAATGATCCGCGACATCGTGATGGTCACGAAGAGTGCGGCCAGGACGGGTAGCAGTAGGACGGTCCGCGTGGCCACCGCCTGCCCGGCGATGAGCCCGCCCAGCGCCATGGAACCGGTGTCGCCCATGATGATCCGCGCCGGTGACGTGTTCCACCACAGAAAGCCGACCAGGGCACCGACGGCCCCACCGGCGACCAGCGCCGTCTCCAACGGGTCCGCGGCCTCGTAGCAGAGCGCCGACTGCGCCGCTGGATCGGCACACCAATGCCGGTACTGCCAGAACGAGATCAGCCCGTACGCGGTAAGCACGACGATCGACGTTCCGGTAGCCAGGCCGTCCAGCCCGTCAGTCAGGTTGACGGCGTTCGTGGCCGCCAAGACCACCGCGATGATGACGACCACCGCACCGACCTGGCCGACGTTCAGCCAGCTGATCTCGCGGACGAACGACAGCCGCGGGCTGGTCACCGACCGACCGGCCGTACTCGGAAAGCCCAGTGCCACCAGGCCGAATCCCGTGCCGACCACCAGTTGCATCGCCAGCTTCCAGCGCCCGCTCAGACCCGCCGTGTTCTTCTTCGTGACCTTCAGGAAGTCATCGAGAAAACCGATGCCGCCGCAGAACACCATCAACCCGAGCAGCACGAAACCGGTGATCGTAGGAGCGGGCGGGACGATCTGTGCCTCCGGCAGCACGTTCATCACGAGGTGGCCCGCCATGTACGCCAGCACGGTGCCGACGATGAAGACCAAGCCGCCCATGGTCGGAGTGCCCCGTTTGGCCTGATGCGCGGCCGGATTGATGTCACGGATCGGCTGACCGGCCCGCAGCCGGGATAGACCGCGAGCAGCGACCGGCGTGCAGACCATGGTGAACACGAGGGCAACGGCGGCAGCGACGATCGCGGAGATCATCTCTCGAGTACCTCCTGCTGAGGGGAAGATCGCTGGGCGGCCCAGTGTACGGGCGCGGCTTTGCCCGCGCAGGCCCGGTCGGCGACATCGCCCGAGCGATCGTCGCCATACCCCGCCGCCGCGTCCCTCGTCGCGCCGCTGTTGCCGGCTGCTGGTGCTGGCCGGCGGGATTGACATGGACAACGAACACCGCTGACCCGCATGCTGGGGCGCATCATGGCCATCGATGTGCGGGTGGGGCGTTCGACCGGTCCGCTGGACCCCGCCGGACACGGGCACGCGACCACCCCTGACCGGGTGCGGACTCTGGCGGAGTTGGCCCGAGTGCTGCGCGAGCTGCGCCGCCGCCACGCCCGCCTGCGCGGCGGTCCGCCGCTGTCCTATCGCGAGCTGGCCGCCGCCACCGGCTGGTCACGCGGCATCATCGGCGAGTACCTGTCCGGCCGGGTGCTGCCGCCGACCGACCGCTTCGACGACCTGGTGCGTCTGCTCGGCGCCACCCCCGCCGAGCAGGGAGCACTGGCCACGGCCCGGGACCGGGTCGAGGAACAACGTCGTCAGTCCGCCCGCCCACCGACTTCCGCGCCGGTAGTCGACAATCACCCGTCCGTGCCCCGGCAGCTGCCCGCCGACGTGCCCGGGTTCACCGGCCGAACAGCGCAGCTCGCAGCCCTCGACACCCACCAGGTCACCGTCTCGGCGATCTGCGGCACGGCCGGGATCGGCAAGACCGCCCTGGCCGTCCACTGGGCACACGGCACCAGGGATCGCTTCCCCGACGGCCAGCTCTACCTGGACCTGCGTGGGTACGACCCGGACCGGCCGGTCTCCCCGGCCGACGCCCTGGCCACCCTGCTGCGCGGTCTCGGTGTCGACACGACAGGCATCCCGGCCGACCTGCCGGGTCGAGCCGCCCTCTACCGCACCCTGTTGGCCGGACGCCGGATGCTGGTGCTGCTCGACAACGCGTACGAGGCCGAGCAGGTTCGTCCGCTGCTGCCCGGCAGCCCACCGGCGGTGGTCGTGGTGACCAGCCGCGACGGGTTGGCCGGTCTGGTCGCCCGCGACGGCGCCCGCCGCGTGGACCTGGACGTCCTCTCCCGCGCGGAGGCCGCCGCACTGCTCGGCACGCTGCTGGGCGCGCGGGCCGCCGCCGAGCCGGGCGCGGTCGCCGAACTGGCTCGCCGCTGCGGCCGCCTGCCGCTGGCGCTGCGGGTGGCCGCCGAGGTAGCCGTCGCCCAACCTGGACGCAGCCTTGCCGGTCTGGTCGCTGAGCTGCCCGCCGGGGCGGGCGTCCCCGATCTGCTCGACGCCACCGGCGACCCGCGTACCGAGGTCCGCGCGGTGTTCTCGTGGTCGCTACGGCAGCTGCCCGAACCGGTGACACAGGCGTTCACGCTGCTCGGGCTGTACCCGGGAGCGCAGTTCGACCGGTACACCCTGGCCGCGCTCGCTGCGGTCGACGTCGACGCCGCAGGCGGCCCGCTGCGCCGCCTGGCCCGCGCGCACCTGGTCGAGGCGGTCGGACCGGGCCGCTACCGGATGCACGACCTGCTGCGCGCCTACGCGGCCGACCTGGCCGCCGCGCTCGACCCCAAGGCACGGGGCGAGGCCGTCGACCGGCTCTACGCGCACACCGTCGCGGCTGCCGCTGCCGCCCGCGACGTGCTGTTCCCGCATGACAGCGGGCAGAGCGTGGCGACGCCGGACGCGTCGACGTGGGTCGCGCCGCCGGCCGAGCCACGTCAGGCGCAGCGGTGGCTCGACCGGCAACGCCCGGACCTGGTCTCGCTGGCGCTGCACGCCGCCCGAGCCGAGCGCGGCGACGTCGCGGCCGCCCTGTCCACGCTGCTGTGGCGATACTTCGAGGTGGGCGGACATCATCAGGACGCCCTGGCCGTGCACACCGCGGCGGTACGGACCACGGAGCACCCGGCCGCGCTGATCAACCTCGCCAACGTGCAGTGGTGGCTGGGCTCCTATGCCGACGCCCGTACCCACTTCCAGGCTGCTGCCGACGGCTTCCAGGCCATCGCGGACGCCTCCGGTCAGGGGCGGGCGCTGGCGCGGCTGGCCATGGTCCACGAACGGCTAGGCGCCTACGGTCCCGCCCTGGACTGCCTGCGGCAGGCCCTGGCCGTGTACCGGACGACCGGTGACCGGCACGGCGAGGCGTCGCAGCTGCTCAACCGGGGCTCGCTGTACCGGCGCCTGGGCCGACCGGTCCGCGCGCTGGCCCACCACCGCCGCGCGGCAGGACTGTTCGCACAGGTCGGGGACGCGCGGCTGGAAGGGTACGCACTGGGCAACCTCGGGGCGACGCTGCTGCAGCTCGGGCGGGTCAAGGAGGCCCTGGCGCCGCTGCGGCGGGCGCTGGTGCACTGCCGCGACGCGGGTGACCCGGCGGGTATGGGCAGCGCGCGGGCGACCCTTGGCGCGGCGTACCGCGTGCTCGGCCGCCCGGCCCGTGCCCACCAGCAGCTCGAACAGGCCCTCGACCTGGCCCGCCGCACCGGTGATCGCGGCCTGGAGACCGAGACCCTGAACGCGCTCGGCGAGACGCTGCTCGACCTGGCCCGCCCCGCCGACGCGTTGGAGCGGCACCGGGCCGCGCTCGCGGTCACGGCCCGCACCGGCGACCGCTGCGAGCACGCCCGCGCCCTTGACGGCATGGCCGCGGCCCTGGACGCGTCCGGCGACCGGTCCGCGGCCCACGACCACTGGACCCGCGCCCTGGCCGTCTACACCGACCTGGGCTTGCCCCAAGCCGACCGGGTACGCGACCGGCTGGCTCAGCCGACGTAAGGCTCGGCCCGGTCGGCGTAGCCGTGCTCCAGCCGCAGCCTGATCGAGGGGTGTACCGGCAGTCCCGCCAGTTCGGCACGGCTGAGCCAGGCGACCTGCGGCGACTCGTCCGACGTCGTGATCACGCCGCCGAGCAGCCGGGCCCGCAGGCAGAGGTTGAACTGCTGGCGCACCGTGCCGTCCGGGTACGCCATCACGTGTCTTCTCCAGCCAGGTCCTGATCGCGGCGAAGTCGGCGCCGGTCAGGCCGCGCGCCGGGTCGACCCGGCGCAGGAGCGCGGGTCCGGGATGGTGGGTGGCCACCCAGCGCCGGTCGGCGTTGCCGATCTCGTCGTCGACCCATCCGAACGGCCGCCCGTCGGCCCAGCCGACCAGCGTGCGTGTCTTCCAGTGCAGCCGATGATCGGTCTCGTCCCAGTCCGGCCACGCGACGACGGGCAGTGCGGGCAGGCCCAGCCGTGGGGCGATCTCCTCGTTGGCGTCCGCGCCCCAGGTGGTGGCCCAGACCAGGTCGCACGGCAGCTCCCGCAGCCGGTTGCCGTGGTCCGGATCGAGCCTGCCCAGCAGCGGGTTCCCGCCGTGGGCCACGACACCGGGGACACCGGCGGGAGGCGTTCCGAATGGGAGCAGCGGCCCGTCGACGTCAAGGAAGAGCAGTGGTCGAGATGGGGACATCGAGGCAGCGTAACGCCGGTGTCAGCAGGGCGTGCCGTTGAGGGTGATGTCGGTCGGGACGGTGGCCGTCGTGGCGCGGGCGGTCCAGCCGAACGAGACCCGGGTGCCGGAGGCGATGCTGCCGTTCCACACCAGGTTGGTCGCGGTCATCTCCAGCGGTGTCGGCTGGGTCATCCGAGCCGACCAGACGTTGCCCAACTCGGTGCCCTCGGGCACGGTCCAGCGCAGTGCCCAGCCGTCGACGCGCGGCCCGCCGTTGACGATGTCGATCGACGCGACGAACCCGTACGGATACGAGTTGACGGTGTAGTGGCAGGTGACGTCCGACGTGGCGGCGGCCGCCGGACTCGGCAGCGCGACCACCGCGACGAGCGCGACGACGGCAGTGATTGCGCGCATCCGTGTCCTCCAATGAATCCGAGCTGTCCACAGTGTATTGATGCGACCACCGAGTGTCCGTGCCACCTTCCGCGCCGAAATCAGGTTGCGTCCGTGCTGGTCGGGCCTATTGCCGGACCCGGCGATGCTGGAGCTCTACCGGATCCGCCGGGATGTGTCCGACCTGGCGGCGGACGTGGCCCGGTTCCGGCGGCCGCACTCGGGCAACGCCGACGACGACCAGTCCTGGGACATCATCACCCGCCTCCTCGCCCGCCTCGCCAAACCCTGACCCCCACCCCCACCGCCCCACCCGACGAAAGGAAGGGCCCCTTCTTATCGCTTTCCGTAGAAGAAGGGGCCCTTCCAAACGCGCCCTGCCACGCCGCGCGGCCCAGCCCCTCACGCTGGCGCCCGCGCCACCGCGCTCGCCCGCTTTCCGAGCGCACAGGTGCGGGGAAACTGCGCGAATTCGGGTCAAGATTCCTGCGATTTCCCCGAAACTGCACCCTCCCGACGCCGGGCGGGGGTGGCGGTAGGTGGCTTGATTTCGGTAATCGGTTACTGAATGATGCACTGGATCATTCGAGCCCCTGGTGGAGGACCCTGTGCGAGTGCTGACGTGGAATCTGTGGCTGGCGGGCAACTGCGTCGACGACGCCCGGCCCAAGCAGCTGCGGTTCCTGCGCGAGCTGGCGCCCGACGTGGTCGGCCTGCAGGAGACCATCGGTTCGGCCGCCCGGGAGTTGGCCGAGGAGCTGGGCTGGCAACACCACCAGGGCGGCAGCTGCGGCATCATCTCGCCGCACCCGATCGTGGAGCGCTACGGCGACGACGAGATGTGGGGCGTGGGCGCCCGACTGCGGCTGCCCGAGACCGATGTCGTGGTCTGGAGCGCGCACCTCAACTACACCCCGTACGGCCCGTACGACGTGCTGGCGGGGATGTCGGCCGAGCAGGTGCTGGCGCGTGAGGCGGAGTCGGGGCGACCGGAGCAGATCCGGCAGATCCTGGCCGAGCTGGCGCCCGCGCTGGCCGAACCGGGGTTGCCGGTGCTGCTGCTGGGCGACTTCAACACCCCGTCGCATCTGGACTGGCCGCAGCTGCCGTGGCCGGTGAGCGTCGCGGTCACCGACGCGGGCCTGTACGACGCGTACCGGATGGTGCATCCCGATCCGGTGGCCGAGCCCGGCCACACTTGGTCGCCGATCAACCTGTGGCACGAGGGGCAGGTCGGCACGCCGGAGCCACAGGACCGGATCGACTTCATCCACGCGGCGGGCCCGCTGCGCCCGCTGGACGTGCGTACCGTGCTGGTCGGCGAGCCCGCGCCGATGCCGGACCACGCGGGCAACGAGTGGACCTCCGACCACTGCGCGGTGCTCGGCACGTTCGCCCTGGCAGCGGCGCGATGACCACCCCGGACGTCCTGTTCGACCTCGGCGCATACGACGCGGTGCTGCTGGACATGGACGGCACGCTGGTCGACACCGAGCGGCAGTGGGTGCTGGCGATCCACGAGCTGGTGGCGGAGCTGGGCGGCGCGGCGGTGGCGGACCACCGGATCGTCGGTGGGTCGGTGGCGACGATCGTGGCGGTGCTCGGCGGGGCGGTGGCCTACCGGTATCCGCCCGAGGAGCTCGCGCTGCTGCTGGAGGCGACGGTGGCCCGGCGGATCGAGCAGGCGGGCATCGAGCTGCGGCCGGGTGCGCGGCGGCTGCTGGAGCTGCTGTCGGCCGCGGGCGTGCCGACGGCGCTGGTTACCTCGTCGGGCCGGGCGGACACGGAGCGGGTGCTGGAGGTGTTGGGACGCGGGCACTTCGCGGTGACGGTCACCGCCGACGACGTGGCCCGGCACAAGCCGGACCCGTTGCCGTACCTCACGGCGGCGCGGCTGCTCGGGGTCGACCCGGCGCGGTGCGTGGCGGTGGAGGATTCGCTGGCTGGTCTGGCGGCTGCCGAGGCCGCCGGATGTACGACGGTCGGCGTCCCGTGCCTGCAACCGATCCCGGCCGCGCCCCGACGCCATGTCCTGGCCAGTCTGGACGGGCTGTTCCTCGCCGTCTGATGCTGCGCTGAGCTGGGGTGCTGCCGCCCGGTGGCGCATTGCCTACCGGGCTGTGCCGGGCCGTGCCCGCGATCTCGAGAAACCCCTGCCATAGCTGCGTTTCCCGACCTATCGCCCATCGATGGGCAATACCACCCCAACCGCCGGGGGTGATCCGTATTGGATCAAGGTTAACTGGTTTGGTTGACGGGTGTTTGTTTCCGGCCACAACATTGTTGAGCTGCTTGGATTTTCGAAACGACCATGGGAGAGCGCTCACCGAAAAGACTGGTATAAATGACGGCATGACAAGCAAACGGGCCGACCAGCGTTCCCCAACGTTGGAGCAGGTCGCCGAACGGGCGGGTGTCTCCCGCTCCACGGTCTCCCGCGTCATCAACGGCGTGGCCACCGTGGATCCCGAGCTGCGCCAGGTCGTGCAGCAGGCCATAGAGGCGACCGGCTACGTGCCCAACCTCGCCGCGCGCTCGCTGGTGACCCGACGCACCGACTCGGTCGCCCTCGTCGTGTCCGAAGCGGACGACCGTGACACCGCCGACCCGTTCCTGAACCGGATCTTCACCGACCCGTTTCTCGGCCGGATCACCGCCGGGGCGCTGGAGGTGCTGCGCCCGGAGGGCATCCACCTGGTGATCATGCCCGCGGAGTGGACCGCGCAGGCCCACGTGGTGCGCTACCTGCGGCAGGGGCACGTCGACGGGGTGCTGCTGATCTCCAGCCACAACGCCGACCCGCTGCCGCGACAACTGTGCGACCTCAACATCCCGGCGGTGCTGTCGGCCCGGCCGGGCCAGCCGCTGCCGATGAGTTACGTGGACGTGGAGCAGCAGGTCGGAGCGAAGCTCGCCGCCGAGCACCTGCTCGGCATCGGCCGACACCGGCTGGGCACGGTCTCCGGCCCGCTGGACATGCCCTCGGCGCAGGACCGGCTCAACGGCTTCCGGGCCGCCCTGGCCGTGCACGGATACCCGTACGTTCCCTCGGCGGTCGGTGACTTCACCCGCGCCAGCGGCGAGAACGCCACCCGCGAGCTGTTGGCCGCGCACCCGGACATCGACGGCCTGTTCGTGGCCAACGACCTGATGGCCGAGGGGGCGCTGCAGGCGCTGCGCGACCTGGGGCGACGCGTGCCGGAGGACGTGGCGGTGGTCGGCTTCGACAACAGCGTCGCGGCGCTGCAGTGTCGTCCGCAACTGACCACGGTGCACCAGCCGCTGGAGGAGATGGCAGCGGAGATGGCCCGGCTGCTGCTGGCGCGGATCAGCCAGCCTGAGTCGCGGGCGCGTTCGGTGATCTTCCATCCTCGGCTGGTCCGTCGCGGGTCGGCATAGCGTTGGTGCACCGTCCGGGGCGGGAGAGGGGTGCCGCCCCGGACGGTGCCGTCTTGGTGGTGCGTGATCAGCCGACCGGTGGCCGCGAGGGCGAGCGCCCGCGCGGTAGGTTTCGAGCACGGCCGTGGTTGAGGCAGCTGCCTCGGGGACGGGCCGTGCCGGCGGCCGGAAACCGAATGACAGGCGGTTTCGGGTACGCCCCCTGCGAGGTTGGGGACGAGCTCTCGCAGAGGGCAGGTGGGTCCTGCGGGGCAGCAGGGCCCACCTGCCGGCCGAACTCGGGCGGATCGGGGTGCGCCGTCCGCTCAACGACGCACCCCGTCCGAGCTCGGGTGCTAGTTGTAGACGCGGACGTAGTCGATGAGCATCTGCGACGGGAACGGGGTGCTCGCGTCGGGGTTGCCCGGCCAGTCCCCGCCCACGGCGAGGTTGACGATCAGGTAGAACGGGTGGTCGTACACCCACGGACCGCGGGTCGACTCCACCGTCGCCTTGCTGGCGTAGAACACCTCGGTGCTGTCGACGAAGAACCGGATGCCGTTGCTGTCCCACTGCGCGGCGTACACGTGGTAGTCCGCGGACAGGTCGATGCCCCAGATCTTCTCGAAGCCGTAGCCGCCACCACCGTTGTACGCGGGCGCGTGCAGGGTGGTGTAGCTGCGGGTGGTGTCCTTGCCCAGGATCTCCATGATGTCGATCTCGCCGTTGTACGGCCACGGCCGCCCGGTGAGGAAGTCGGCGCCCATCATCCAGAACGCGGGCCAGAAG
Source organism: Catellatospora tritici (assembly GCF_019083965.1). GTDB lineage: Bacteria > Actinomycetota > Actinomycetes > Mycobacteriales > Micromonosporaceae > Catellatospora > Catellatospora tritici. The sequence goes on along the minus strand of NZ_JAHRCY010000019.1, from coordinate 3,278 downwards.
CCGTTGCCCTTGGGCACCTTCACCCGGGCCTCGACCCGGCCGTACTGGAACGTGAACTTGCCGCCGGTGTTCATGCGGTGGCTGGTGTACTGCATGCCGCCGACGGCCTCACGGCGCGCCTCGATCACCAGCGAGCCGGCGCCGTTCATGTTCGCGTTGTTGTTGTTCGTGTAGTACTGCTGCTCGGCGTTCTGGCCGGTGCCGGTGTCGATGGTCCACTTGGACGCGTCGGGCTTGGTGCCCGCGGCGCCGTTGAACTCGTCGGCGAAGATCAGGTGCGTGGCCGGGAACGTCGGGTTCGGCGGCTGGGCCGGGGGCGTGTTGGGCGCGCCGCCGGTGCCGTACACCTGGAACTCGTAGAGCGAGTAGCCGTAGCCGTTGGAGCGCTGCGTGCCGTACATCCGCACGTAGCGGCCGGTGCCGTTGACGGTCAGCGTCTGCTTGAACCCGGTGTTGGTGGTGGTGCTGTAGATCGTCGTCCAGTTGGTCGCGTCGTTGGAGGTCTGTAGCTGGTAGGCGACCGCGAAGGCCGGGTCCCACTGCAGCACGACCTTGTGGATCTGGGCGGTGGCGCTCAGGTCGACGTAGATCCAGCCCGGGTCGACCCAGCCGGTGGTGGCGCTGGTGGCCCAGCGCGAGGCCGGGTCGAGGTCGAACGCGCGGGCGGGGGTGCACTGGAAGCAGGCGCCGTCGTCCTGGGAGGTCGAGGCGAAGCCCGGCTTGTTGTACGACAGCAGCACGTCACCGCCCGGGTTCGGGCTGGGCGAGGTCGACGGGGACGGCGACGGCGACGGCGACGGCGACGGCGAGGTCGGCGGCGGGCTGCTCGGCGGGGCGGTGGTGGTGAACACCTGGAACTCCCACAGCGAGTAGCCCCACTGGGTCGCCCGCGCGGTGCCGTTCATCCGCACGTAGCGGCCCGAGCCGCTGACGGTGAGGTTCTGCACGCCGCCGGTGCTGGTGGTGGTGCTGTAGATGTTGGTCCACGGCCCGGTCGCCGAGTTCGACACCTGGATCTGGTACGCGGTCGCGTACGCGGGTTCCCAGTTCAGGGTGACCTTGCAGATCGTGGTGACGGCGCCCAGGTCGACCTGGATCCACTGCGGGTCGGCGAAGGCGCTGGACCAGCGGGTGCCGGTGTTGCCGTCGAACGCGTTGGCCGCGGCGAACGCGGCCTCCGCCGACGAGGCCGAGGACGGCTTGCCCAGGGCGGCGTTGGACGTGCCGCAGCCGGAGCCGCCGCCGATGATGCCGTAGACCTGGAACTCGTAGAGGGAGTAGCCGTAGGCGGTGGCGCGGGCCGTGCCGTTCATCCGGACGTAGCGGCCGGAGCCGGACACGGTCAGCGTCTGCACGCCGCCGGTGCTGGTGGTGGTGCTGTAGATGTTGGTCCACGGCCCGGTCGCCGAGCTCGACACCTGGATCTGGTACGCGGTCGCGTACGCGGGCTCCCAGCGCAGGATGACCTGGCTGATGGTGGCGGTGGCGCCCAGGTCGATCTGGACCCACTGCGGGTCCGAGAAGGCGCTGGACCAGCGGGTGACGTTGTCGCCGTCGACGACGTTGGAGGCCGGGAACGCGATGTTCTCGGTCGACGAGGCGGTGGCGGTCTTGCCCTGCGAGATGAGCGGGTCGGCAGCGTTTGCCGAGGTCGCCTGCACCGCGACGTACGAGGCGAGGACGGCCCCGACGATGCCTAGGGCCAGGGCCCAACGGCGCCTGACGGCGATCGATCGCGGCGGGGCCGCGGTCGGGACGGATGTCATGACATCTCCTGACGGATGGCTCGAGAACCGCGGGGACCACGCCCCCGCGGGATCCGGTGTTGCCGCCGTGGCCACGGGCTGATGGCCACGGCGGCGGCCAGTTCGACATGCGGCGTCGACCGGAGCCGGTGCTGGGGAGCGGTGGCTCCGGCTGTCGCCGGGTGGCGCTGCCGCCGGCGCGGCAGCGCCACATCTAGGCGACATGTCGCTGCATGCTCCGACTCAGTGCGGAAAGGACACCAAGTCGGACAAATGAACTGAGGGAGCGCTCTCTGAGGAAGGATCGTCCTCGGCGGCGAATCTGTCAATGGTGGGTATAAATTGATCGCTCTACGCGACCGTCGGTAACCGGGACGAAATCCGGCGTTAACGCGCGCATGCTGCGAAGATGGCTTTTGGTGATCGACTTCGGTCGGTACGCAGGGTCACCGGGCCCATCTCAAGAACGGTTCTTCAAGGTCACTTAGCAGCGGCGGAACGGTTGGAGCGCTTCCAGAAAATCCGGTTCGACCGCTCCAGCCAGCGCACCAGTCCGCTGTTGGTCGGGTGTGCCATTTGTAACGAGACAGCAACGGCGACTTGACATACGGGAACGTGGCGACGAGTGTCATAGACCACACCGGTAGAGCGCTCTCACAGGGAGCGCTCTCCGGAAGATCAACAAAACGTGACCAGCACATCTGTAGTAAAACGTCCGTACCCCTGCCCTGGAGGACAGTCCATGCGTTCCGCGTTTTCCCGCCGGCGGTTCACCGTCGTGGCGGCGCCGCTGCTCGCGGCCGCGCTCGCGCTGACCACCGCCGCTTGCGGCGGTAGCGACGACCCGGCCAAGCCGGGTGGCAAGGTCAAGCTGACGATCGCCACGTTCGGCGAGTTCGGTTACAAGGACCTGTACAAGGAGTACCAGCAGCTCAACCCGAACGTGGAGATCACGGAGCGGATCACCAAGGCCGAGGATCACCACAAGAACCTCGCCGCTCACCTCGCCACCAACACGGGTGCGGCTGACATCGAGGCGATCGAGGAGGGTTGGGCGGGTCAGTTCACCGCGAACCCGGGCAAGTTCTACAACTGGAACGACTACGGCGCGGCGGAGATCAAGGCGCAGTGGCCGGCGTGGAAGTGGCAGCAGGGTTCGGCCGCTTCGGGTGAGGTCATCGGCCTGGGCACCGACGTGGGCGGTATGGCGATGTGCTACCGCCGCGACATCTTCGAGAAGGCGGGTCTGCCCACCGACCGTGACGCGGTGACGAAGCTGTGGCCGACGTGGGAGGACTACATCGCCACGGGTGTGAAGTTCAAGGCCGCCAACATCAAGGGCTCCTCGTGGATGGACGGCCCGACGGTCATGTACCGCTCCGTCCTCGGCCAGCAGCCGGTCGGCATCTACGACGGCGCGAACGTGGTCGTCGAGACCAACCCCGGTGTGAAGAAGGCCTGGGACCTGACGATCGACGCGATCAACAAGGGTCTCTCCGCCAAGATCGCCGCCTGGTCGGCCGACTGGAACGC
>NZ_JAHRCY010000018.1 GCF_019083965.1 Catellatospora tritici | reverse complement strand
AGTACGGCCAGACGATCATCATGGTGACCCACGACGCCAACGCGGCCTCGTACGCCGACCGCGTGATCTTCCTCGCCGACGGCGCGATCGTCGACGAGCTGACCACGCCGACCGCCGACGCGGTGCTCGACACCATGAAGAACCTCGACCGGCGGGACGGTCAGTAAGCATGCTGCGCGCCTCACTCAAGAGCCTGTTCTCCCGCAAACTCCGGCTGACCCTGTCGGTGCTCGCGGTGGTCCTGGGCGTGATGTTCGTGTCCGGCTCGTTCGTGCTCACCGACGCGCTGGGCCGCTCCTTCGACAACATGTTCTCCTCGTCGATGGCCGCCACCGACGTACTGGTCACCGCCAAACCCGCGATCGACGTGTCCGAGCTGCAGGGCGAGTCCGTGCCCGGCCTGCTCAGCACCGCCGACCGGGAGAGGGTCGCCGCCGTGACGGGCGCGGCCCAGGTCGTCGGCGACGTACAGGCCGACGGGGCGCGGGTCGTCGGCGCCGACGGCAAGGTCGTCACCTCGTACGGGCCGCCGCGTTTCGGCGAGAACTGGACCGGCCAGACCGGTGGCCTGGAACTGCGCGAGGGCCGGGCGCCCACCGCCGACGACGAGATCGCCGTGAACACGCTGCTGGCCGAGCTGGGCAAGCTCAAGGTCGGCGACAGGGTCGGCGTGCTCACCACCCAGCCCAAGCAGACGTTCACGCTGGTCGGCGTCTTCGGCTACGAGGGCGGGCTGCCCAGCCGGGGGCCGGTGCAGGAGGTGCGGTTCACCGAACCGGTGGCGCAGCGGCTGATGCTGGGCACGCCGGGGGCGTACACCAGCATCAGCGTGACCGCCGCACCCGGCACCGACCCGACCGCCCTGCGTGACGCGATCAAGGCCGCACTCGGCGAGGGGTACACGGTGCGGACCGGGGCCGAGGCCGCCGCCGCGATCGCGGGCGACTTCAAGGAGGCGCTGTCCTTCTTCAACAAGATCCTGCTCGGCTTCGCCGGGGTGGCCCTGTTCGTCGGCAGCTTCCTGATCCTCAACACGTTCTCGATCATCGTGGCGGAGCGGACCAAGGAACTGGCCCTGCAGCGGGCGCTGGGCGCCAGCCGCCGCCAGGTCATCCGGGCGATGCTGGTCGAGTCGCTGGTCATCGGCTTCATCGCCTCGGTGGTCGGACTGGCCGCGGGTGTCGGCGTCGGCGCGCTGCTGGCGAACCTGGCCGCGGACATGAACAACCTGGTCCTGGCCGGGATCGGGGTGCCGCTCGCGGCGGTGCTGGGCGCGTTCGGGGTCGGCATGATTGTCACCCTGATCGCCGCCCTGCTGCCCGCCGTACGCGCCTCGCGGGTGCCGCCGATCGCGGCCCTGCAGGAGGTGGCCACCCCCGACCGGCCGCTGACCAAGCTCACCGTCTCCGGGTCCACCCTGGTGGCAGTGGGCGCGGGCCTGCTCACCTGGGGTATGGCCGTCGACGGCGACGCGGTGACGTGGCTGCTGCTCGGCGGGGTGCTCAGCGCGTTCGTCGGGGTGGCGCTGCTCAGCCCGGCACTGGCCAAACCGACCGTGTCGCTGCTGGGCCGCCTGTTCTCGTGGTCGGTGCCGGGTCGGCTGGGTCGGCTGAACTCCGGCCGCAACCCGCGGCGTACCGCGATCACCGCGGCCGCGCTGATGGTCGGCGTCGCCCTGATCACGGGTGTGAACACCATGCTGACCTCGGTCGACAAGTCGCTGCGCGGCGACGCGGCGGAGAGCTTCCAGGCCGACCTGATCATCTCCGGTCAGGAGAGCCCCGGCGTGCTGCCCACTTTCGACGCGGCCCTGCTGCCGAGCATGCGGCAGCTGCCGGGCGTGACGTCGGTCGCCGCCGAGTACAACGACCAGGCCATGATCAACGGTCAGCCGGGTTGGGCGACCGCGGTCACCGACCTGCCTGCGGTGGCCCGGGACCTGTCCCTGGCCACGGTCGCCGGATCGCTGGCGCAGCCGGGGCCACGTGAGGTCGTGATCGACGACGAGACCGCACGCGAGTCGGGCCTGTCGGTCGGCGACACCGTGTCGGTGCGGCCGACGCGCGGTGACCCGGCCGACTACCGCGTCGTCGGCGTCTACCACCGGGTCGAGTTCTACGGCGGTTACGTCTTCGGCACCGACATCGCGGCGCAGATGCGCTCGCAGCAGCCGTCGTTCGCGTACGTCACGCTGGCCCCGGGCGCCGACGAACGGGCGGTCCGCGACGGCCTGACGGCGCTGCTGGTCGACAGCCCCGAGATGCTGGTGGAGAACCAGCAGGAGTACCTGGACCGGCAGCTCGGCGACGCCGCGCAGCTGCTGCTGATGATCCAGGTGCTGCTGGGTCTGGCCATCGTCATCGCGGTGCTCGGCGTGATCAACACGCTGGCGATGTCGGTGCTGGAGCGCACCCGCGAGATCGGCCTGCTGCGGGCGATCGGCCTGGGCCGGGGCGCGACCATGCGGATGGTCACCGTCGAGGCCGTGGTGATCACGGTGTTCGGCGCGCTGCTGGGTCTGGTCGTCGGCGCGGGACTCGGGGCCGCGATGGTGCGCGGCCTGGCCGACGAGGGCCTGACGGAACTGGCCTTCCCATGGGCGCAGATGGGCACGTACTTGGCGCTGGGCGTGGTGGTCGGCGTGCTGGCCGCGGTCCTGCCCGCCATCAGCGCCGCCCGCGTGAACGTCCTGCGCGCCATCGCCCACGACTAACGCCCCACCCCCTCCCGCTCCGCGAGGAAAGGAAGGGCACTTTCTTATCGCAATCCGATGTAGAAGGTGCCCTTCTTCACTCCGACGGTTCACCCCGACGGATTGCCAAGGAGTCTTTGCAAAGATATGTTGGCGGTTGTGTCCAACGACCGCATCCATCTCGATCCGCGCACCCTGCGCGGACTGGCGCATCCCCTGCGCGTCCGGATCCTCACGCTGCTGCGCGACAACGGCCCGTCCACCGCCACCCTGCTGGCCCAGCGGCTCGGCCTGTCCAGCGCCGCGACCAGCTACCACCTGCGCCAGCTGTCGCTGTACGGCTTCGTCGCCGACGAACCCGAGCAGGGCACCGGCCGCGAGCGCTGGTGGCACGCGGTGCACCGCGGCACCACCGTGGACCGCGTCGACCCGGAGTCGTTCGGCGACTTCGAGATCTACCTGCGCGCCATCGCCGCCGAGTACGCCGCGCGCATGGACCGCGCCATCAGCGAGATGCCCACCCGCCCCGCCCCCTGGGCGCACGTGGGCACCCTGAGCTCCTGGACCCGGCAGCTCGACCCCGCCGAGACGCAGGCGATGCTGGCCGAGCTGACCGAGGTGATCGACCGCTACCGCCTCGCCGACCCGGACGTCGCCGACCCCGAGGGCACCACCCGGGTCCACGTACAGCTGCAGGTGCTGCCGGTCTTCGACGAGGTGCAGCCGGTCATCGATGAGGTGCAGCCGTGAAGGGCCTGATCGGACTGTTCACCGCCGGCACGATCTCGCAGATCGGCAGCCGGATGACGTTCCTGGCGGTGCCGTGGCTGGTGCTGGTCACCACGAACAGCCCCACCAAGATGGGCCTGGCCGCGGCCGCCGAGTGGCTGCCGTACGTGCTCGCCGCCCCGCTGGGCGCGCCCCTGCTCGACCGGTACGGTGCCCGCCGCATCGCCATCGGCGCCGACCTGGCCAGCGCCCTGGCCACCACCGCCGTGGCGCTCGGCTACGTCGGCGGCTTCGGGGCGCTGCTCGCCCTGCTGGTGGTCGCGGGTGCGCTGCGCGGCATGGGCGACAACGCCAAGCGGATGCTGCTGCCCCGCGCCATCGCCGCCTCCGGTGTGGACATCACCCGCGCGGCCTCGGTCTACGACGGGGTGAACCGGCTGGCCGGGCTGCTCGGCGCGGGCATCGGCGGCAGTGTCATCGTCTGGCTGGGCGCCCCCGGCGCGGTCCTGTTCGACGGGGCCACGTTCGCGTTGTGCGCGCTGCTGGTGGCGCTGTTCGTGCCCGCCGACACCGGCGCCGGGCCGGTCCCGGCCACCGGGCTGGCCGCGGTGCTGGCGGCGCCGCGCGAGCCGTACCTGACCGCGATCCGCGGCGGGTTCCGCTACCTGCGCGGTGACCGGCTGCTGCTCGGCTTCCTGGCGCTGCTGTTCGTGACCAATCTGGCCGACCAGGCCAACGCGGCCGTGTTCGTGCCGGTATGGGTCGACCAGGTGCTGCACTCGCCGATCGCGCTCGGCTTCACCGGCGGCGCGTTCGCGCTCGGCGCGGTGCTGGGCAACCTCGTCTTCACCGCCCTGGCCCCCCGCGCGCCCCGCTATGCCGTGTTCACCGCCGGGTTCCTGATCGGCGGGGCGCCCCGGCTGTTCACGCTGGCCCTGTCGGACACGCTCACGCTGGTGCTGGCCGTGTCCTTCGTGGGCGGTCTGGCCATGGCGGCGGTCAACCCGATCCTGTCCGCGGTCAGCTTCGAGCGGGTGCCCGAGCACCTGCAGGCCCGGGTGCTGAGCCTGTCCACCGCCATCGCGTACGCGGGCATCCCGCTGGGCGGTCTGCTCGGCGGCTGGGCGGTGCAGGGGCTGGGCCTGACCGGTTCGCTGCTGCTGTTCGGCGTGCTGTACCTGGCCGCCACGCTGCTGCCGCTGCTCGACCGGCAGACGTGGCGCCTGATGGACCAGCGGCCGGACACCGCGAAGGTGCCCGCGCCCCGCGGTTCCGAAGCCGACGACGCCTCGCTCGGCGTCGAGGTGGGCGTGGTCTGAATCCGTGCCGTGCCACCGGGAAACCGGTGGCACGGCGTCCAGGATGGGCCTATTCTCGCGCGCCATGAGCTCGCGCATCCCGAGGCTGAAGCTGTACGAGCGCCAGGTCGGCCGGGCCGAAGCCCTGGTGGCGATCGCCGCCCTGGCCGCCTGGACGCCCGCCGGGCGCACCGGTGGGCCGCTGCACCCCGGCGACGTCGGCTGGCACCTGCGCTTCGAGGACGACCTGGTCCGCGACTCGCTGCGGCTGTGGTCCGACCAATCCGGGCCGGTCGCGGTGACCCTGAGCGACGGGCCGGTGCTGTACGCCGGTCTCGCACCCCGCGTCGCCGCCGATCGCGAGTTGGCCGACATGTTGGCGTGGCGGTTCCACCAGATCGTCGGGGACGGGCAGGCCTGGTGCGCACTGCCGGAGGACTCACCGGTGGGGACCGCGCTGCTGCGACACGACTGGACGCGCGACCCGGACGAGCCGTGGGTGCTGCTGGTCTGCGAGGACCTGCCCGTTTCGGCTCCCGCCGGGTCGCGCGTGGTCGCGGTCGACGAGGACACGGCCCCGGCGCGGGTCGCCGTGCAGCGGGCGGCGTTCGAGGGCTCGACGTTCACGGTCGAGCGGTGGCGGGCGATGCGCGGCTCGGTCGCGGCATCGCTGTGCGTGGAGTCGCTGGTGCTGACGCCGGACGGGCAGCCTGCCGCGGCGGCGACCGGCTGGCTGGCCGCGCCGGGCCGGTGCGCGCTGCTGGAGCCGGTCGGCACGCATCCGGAGCAGCGCGGGCACGGCTACGGCCGCGCCGCGGTGCGTTCGGTCTGCGCCCGGCTACGGGCCGAGGGGGCCAGTGCGGTGGCGGTACTGACGCCGGCGACGAACACGGCCGCGGTGGCGCTGTACCGGTCGGCCGGCTTCCGGGAGGTCGCCCAACAGCGGCCGTTCCATCGCCCCCTGCTGTCAACTTAGGTTGACGCCTGCGGCTGCTGTCAACTACGGTTGACAGCAGCCGCCGAGTCGAGCTGTGGTGATCCGTTTTCGTGGACGCCCGGTGCCGCCAGGGCGACACCCAGCGTCCACAGCAACGGATCTTCGGAGGCGAACCATGCACGCACAGGCCGAACACACTGATGTCGCCATCGTCGGCGGCGGACCGACCGGCCTGCTGCTCGCTGCCGAGCTGCGTCGCGGCGGCATCGACGCGATCGTGCTGGAGCGCCGCGCCGCCCCCGACGATCTGCCCCGCGCCAACGGCCTGGTCGGCCAGGTGGTGCGGGTGCTCGACCAGCGTGGCCTGCACGGCGCGCTGGCCGGTCACGACCGCAGCCCGCACGGCCTGCTGCGCCGCTTCGGCACCGGCAACCTGGGCCGCCCCCGCCCCATCCGCGCCTTCAGCTACGCGGGCTTCCGCCTACCCCTGCACCGGGTGCCCGACAATCCGCTGCACATACTGCCCGTGCCACAGCGCCAGTTGGAGCTGGTGCTCCAGCGCGACGCGCTGCGGTTGGGCGGCCAGCTTCGGCGCGAGCACGAACTGGTCGCGTTCGCACCGGACCCCGACGGCGTGGACCTGGAGGTGCGCGGCCCCGACGGCCCGTACCGGCTGCGGGCGGCATACCTGGTCGGCTGCGACGGGGCGCACAGCGCGGTCCGCAAGGGCGCCGGGATCGAGTTTCCGGGGCTGACCAGCCGCGACACGGTCAGTCGGGACGCGCACGTGGTACTGCCCGCCGGGGTGCTCACCCGGGGCGGCGCGCTGCGGGTGCCCGGCGGGGCGCCGCTGCGCCCGTTCGAGCTGCACCGGCTGCCCGGCGGGGTGTTCACTTTCGCCTCGTTCCGGCCCGGGGTGCACCTGGTCCACGTGACCGAGTGGGACCAGCCCGAACCCGACGAGAACGGGCCGATGAGCCTCGACGAGCTGCGTACGGCCGTACGCCGGGTGCTCGGACAGGACCTGCCGATGTGGGCACCCGATGGACCCGGGCCGCACGTGCTGCGGCGCCTGACCGGGCGAAACTCGCGGGTGGCGCGGCCGTACCGGATCGGGCGGGTGTTCGTGGCGGGCGACGCCGCGCACGTCGTGGCCGGGTTCGGCGGACCCGGGCTCAACCTCGCCCTGCAGGACGCGGTCAACCTGGGCTGGAAACTGGCCGCCGCCGTGCGCGGCGACGCACCCGACGGGCTGCTGGACACCTATGACGCCGAGCGGGCGCCGCAGGCGCGGCGGATGCTGATCCACGTACGCGACCAGGCGGCCCTGATCGCGCCGGGCGAGGCGGTGACGGCCGAGCGGACGGCGTTCGCGGCGCGGCTGTCGGATCCGGCGCTGCTGGCGAAGCTTGCCGCGACCATGGCGGGCAGCGACGTGGCGTACGAGGAGGATCCGGCCGACCCGCGCATCGGCCGCCTGGTGCCCGACCTGAACGTGCGCGTCGGCCGACGCCGCACCCGTGTGGCGGAACTGCTGCGCACCGGCCGCCCGCTGCTGCTGGACGCCACCGGCCGCACCGGGCCGGACTCGCCCGCCGCGCTGGCCCGCCCATGGTCGTCCCGCGTCGACACGGTCACCGCGAGGGCCGCCGCGCCGCAGGCGCTGCTCATCCGCCCCGACGGCTACGTCGCCTGGTCCGACGCCTCGGCCACGCCCCTGCCGCAGGCCCTCACCCGCTGGTTCGGCCCGTCCTCGCCCGCGTGACCACCGATCACCGTCGAGCGCCGGGCCGCCCACCCCGCCATTGCCATAGGCGTTGTCCTATCTCATTGAGCCATGATCGGACTCAATGAGATAGCCAAACGCATATGAGGACGCGGCGGGTGAGGCGGCGCGGAGCGGGGTGTGACCGCCGGTCAGATCAGCGAACGGAGGTGGGTGTAGACCGTGTCGGGGGTGAGGATGCCGAGCACGGCGGCGCCGTCGCGGACGGCGACCCAGCCGGTGTCGGACTCCAGGATCACGGCGAGCGCGTCACGCAGGTTGGCCGTCACGTCCACCACGGGCGGGTCGGCGGGCGCGTCGGCGGGCAGCGGGGCCAGGCCCTCACGCGGTACGGGGGTGACCGCGAGCAGCTTGATGCCCCGGTCGGCGCCGACGAACTCGGCCACGAAGTCGTTGGCCGGGCGCGACAGCAGCGTCGCCGGGTCGGCGAACTGCTCCAGGTGGCCGCCCTCCGACAGCACCGCGATCCGGTCGCCCAGCCGCACCGCCTCGTCCACGTCGTGGGTGACGAACACGATCGTCTTGCGTACGGTCTGCTGCAGCCGCAGGAACTCGTCCTGCAGCCGCCCCCGCACGATCGGGTCGACGGCGGAGAACGGCTCGTCCATCAGCAGCACCACCGGGTCGGCGGCCAGTGCGCGGGCGACCCCGACCCGCTGGCGCTGCCCGCCCGACAGCTCGTGCGGGTAGCGGGCGGCGTACTGCGGGGCGGGCAGGCCGATCAGTTCCAGCAGCTCGTCGACGCGTTCGGTGATGCGAGCCCGGGGCCAGCCGAGCAGGCGCGGCACGGTGGCGACGTTGTCGCGCACGGTGTGGTGCGGGAACAGTCCGACGTTCTGGATCACGTAGCCGATGCGGCGGCGCAACTCGATCGGGTCGACCGAGGTGATCTCGTCGTCGCCGAGCCACATCCGGCCGCCGGACGGCTCGATCAACCGGTTGATCATGCGGAGCAGGGTGGACTTGCCGCAGCCGGACGGCCCGACCAGCACGCTGAGCTGTCCGGCGGGCAGTTCGAGGCTCAGTTCACGGACGGCCACGGTGCCGTCGCCGTACTGCTTGCGGACTCCGTCCAGCCGGATCGACACCGCGGCGGTACCGTTCACCCATGCCCTCCAAGGTCAGCGCACTCGTGTCCGCCTGGGCCGCCTACGACCCCGTCGCCGACAATCCCTGGTTCTCCTGGGACTACCTGCGCCAGAACTACGGCACGCTACTGGCCGCGTTGCGCGAACACCTCCTGCTGACCTTAGCCGCCGTCGTCATCGCCGCGCTGCTCGCGATCCCACTGGCGGTGCTGGCGTACCGCTTCGGCAGGCTGACCGGCACGATCCTGGGTGTGACCGGGGTGCTGTACACGATCCCGTCACTGGCCCTGTTCGCGGTGCTGGCGCCGTACACGGGCCTGCATGCCAGTACGGTCCTGATCGGACTGGTGCTGTACGCGCTGTTGACGATCGTGCGCAACACCCTCACCGGGCTGCGCCAGGTTCCGGCCGACGTGGTCGACAGCGCCCGCGGCATGGGGTACGGCCCCGCCGCGCTGCTGTGGCGCATCGAACTGCCGTTGGCTCTGCCTGGCATCATGACCGGCCTGCGCATCGCGACCGTGTCCACGGTGGCGCTGGTCACCGTCGGCGTGCTGGTCGGGTTCGGCGGCCTCGGCAACCTCATCATCGGCGGCTTCAACGCCAACTTCTACCGTGCGCAGATCATGGCGGCAACACTGGCCTGCGTCGGCCTGGCCCTGGTGCTCGACCTGGCCCTGATCCTGATCGGCCGCGCCATCATGCCCTGGACCCGCCGGAGGCCCGCGTGAGCATCATCAACGACGCCATCCAGTGGCTGAACGATCCGCTGAACTGGACCAATCCGGACGGAATCATCGCCCGCACCGAGGAACACCTGTGGATCTCAGCGGCGGCGGTCGGGCTGGCCTGCGCGGTGTCCTGGCCGGTGGGGCTGGGGCTGGGGCACGTTGGTCGCGGCGGCACCGCCGTGGTGGCCATGACCAACCTCAGCCGGGCGGTGCCCACCGTGGCGCTGCTGACCATCCTGCCGCTGACCGTGATCGGGTTCGGACCGCCCGCGATCATCCTGGCGCTGGCCCTGTTCGCGATCCCGCCGCTGCTGGCCAACGCATACCTGGGGGTACGTGAGGTCGATCCGCAGGTGCGCGATGCCGGACGGGGCATGGGGCTGTCGGGGTGGCAACTACTGCGCTCGGTGGAGCTGCCGCTGGCGGTGCCGTACCTGGCCAACGGGCTGCGCATCGCGGCGGTGCAGGTGTTGGCGACGGCGACGCTCGCCGCGTACGTCAACGGCGGCGGGCTCGGGATGATCATCAGTCGCGGCTTCGGGCTGGGCTTGAACGCGGGCGGCGGCCAGGTGCTGGCCGGTGGTCTGCTGGTGGCGCTGCTGTGCCTGCTCGCGGACGGGGCACTGGCGCTGGTCGAGCGGGCCGTGCTGCCCAAGGCGCTCCGGCGTACCGGCCGACACCCCGCCCGCTCCGCCGCCGACCCCGTCACCGCCACCCCCTGACCCCACTCGCCCCCTCCCCCGCGCACGGGCTATAGGCGGTGCAGTTTCGGGGAAAGTGCTGGAATCTTGGCGGCTATTCGTGCAGTTTCCCCGAAACTGCCGCATCGCCGCGCGCGTGGGCGCGGCGATGCGCGCGTGGGCGCGGCGCGGCGCGGGCGCGAGTATCGCCGAAGGCGGGTGGGCGCGCCAGTGCTGAAATTGCGCAATCGGGCGGTAGGCACGCGAAGGCCCGGAAAGCATGATGATCGTCACTGGGCGGCGGGGAACAATCGCGGGTCATCGCGGCTGCCTGCGCAGACCCGCGGTTTGTGAACGGCTGTTCGCGGGTAGGGCCGCGGGCAGTTCACAAATCCTCGCCACTATGTCCCAGGTATCCGCTAGGAAACGTGGTGACGACACGATTCGCGCACGTTCGGCCGGGGTTGCCCGGCCGCGAACGGAAGGCTGCACGCATGTATTCGCATACTCGTAAATTGTCCGCGCTGGCGCTGGCGGGCTTCGCGGCGGCGGCGTTCACGCTGGCCGCCTGTGGTGAGGCCGGATCGTCCGGCACGACCGCGCCGCAGAGCGTGTCGGGGGCGGGCTGCGCCCCGGCAGCCGGGACCGCGCTGGTGATGCTGGAGGACGACAAGCACCTGCAGAACGCGGACAACGTGATCGCGGTCGCCAACGCGAAGGCGGCCAGCCCGGCCCTGCTCGCGGCCGTCGACAAGGTCGGCGCGGCCCTGGACACCCCCAAGCTCGTGGCGCTGAACCGGGCCGTGGACGTCGACCGCAAGACCGCGCAGGTGGCGGCGGCCGACTTCGCCGCGTCGGCGGGGCTGGCCGGCGGCCTGTCCGGCGGCAGCGGCAAGGTCGTCGTCGGTGCGGCGAACTTCCCGGAGAGCCAGATCCTGGCCGAGCTCTACAAGATCGCCCTGAACAGCGCGGGCTTCAGCGCGACGGTGCAGGTCGCGGGCAACCGCGAGCTGTACGAGGCGGCCCTGGAGCGTGGCGAGCTGACCGTCTTCCCGGAGTACGCGGCGACGCTGACGGAGTTCCTGAACCAGAAGCAGAACGGCAAGGACGCCCAGCCCAAGGCCAGCGGTGACGTGACCGCGACGGTGACCGCGCTGAAGGGTCTGGCCGAGAAGGCGGGTCTGGCCGTGGGCGCCCCGTCGGCCGCGACCGACCAGAACGCGTTCGCGGTGACCAAGGCGTTCGCCGACGCCAACGGCGTGAAGACGCTGTCGGAGTTCGCGGCCAAGTGCAGCGGCAAGGCCTCGGTGCTGGCCGGTCCGGCCGAGTGCCCGGAGCGCCCGTTCTGCCAGAAGGGCCTCAAGAGCGTGTACGGCATCGACTTCGGCTCGTTCGTGCAGGCCGACGCGGGCGGCCCGCAGACCAAGACCGCGCTGACCACCGGCAAGGCGAGCCTCGGCACCGTCTTCTCGTCCGACAGCGCCTTCGCGGCCGGCTGACCCGGCGGGAACCCCCGCCGCGCACACTTGAGAAGGGCACCTTCAACCTCGCAAAGCGATAAGAAGGTGCCCTTCCTTCGTTTCAGCGCAGGGTGGCGAGGTGGGCGAGGGTGACGCCCGCGAGCGTCGGCAGCACGGTGAGTCCCGGCGCCGGGTCGACGGAGACGGCGTGCGGGACGGCGATCACCCGGGTGCCGGCGGCCAGGGCGCTGGCGGCGCCGGTGGGCGAGTCCTCGATGGCCAGGCAGTCGGCGGGCTCGACGCCGAGCAGCTTCGCCGCCCGCAGGTACGGGTCGGGGTGCGGCTTGGTGAACGCGACCTCGTCCCCGCACACCACCGCGTCGAAGGTGTTCCGGCCGAGGGTGTCCAGCGCGATCTCGACCACACGCCGGTTGGTGGAGGTCACCAGCGCGGCGGGGATCCCGGCGGCGCGCACCTCGGTGAGCAGCTCGCGGGCGCCGGGCCGCCACACCAGGTCGGTCGCGAACAGCACCGCCACCCGGTCGTAGATCCAGTCGGAGCTGGTCTTGGCGTCGCGCCACGGCTGGCCGATGCCGTCGTGGAACAGGATCATCGACTCGGGCACCGACCGACCGACCATCGCCAGGCGCACCTCGGCGGCGAGCACCGCCCCGTACTCGGCGGCCAGCTCCTCGATGGCGATGTCCCACAGCGGTTCGCTGTCGAAGAGGGTTCCGTCCATGTCGAAGAGCACTGCCGCGGGAGTCACCCGACGATCATTCCGTACCGGCGCGAGCGGCGGCCCGGGAATATCGACGGTAGTGGCCGGGATCACGCTGACCAGCGACGATGGTCGCTCCGTGGGACGGCGGGCCGCGGTGTCGGTGGCGGTCGCTAACGTACCGCGAGTCCGAGCGCTTCCCCCGCCGCGAAAGGCGAAAGCTGCCATGCCCCGTGAGACGACGTACCTGGAACTGTCCGAAGCCGACGGCGGCTCGCACAAGTTCTACGAGGTGATTGTCGACGACACCGAGCTGACCATCCGGTACGGCCGCATCGGCGACCCCGGGGCCACCACCCGAAGCACCTTCGCCGACCACGACAAGGCCAGGGCCGCGGCGGCGAAGAAGATCGGCGAGAAGGTGCGCAAGGGGTACGCCCCGGCGGTGCAGGGTGCGCGGCAGAAGCGCTCGGTGTCGCGCCGCGTGATCACCAGCACCCGCTCCACCGCCAAGAGCGCGCCGGTGCTGTGGCGTTATCGCTCCGGCACGTCGGCGTTCGGCATCTTCGTCGACGAGCGGGTGTGCATGGTCGGCAACGAGGCGGGCGTGATCACCACGCTGAACCACGACGCCGAGGTGATCTCGCAGGTCAAGCTGCCCGACGGGGTCAAGTGCATCGTCGCCGACGACGCGTGGCTGTACGCGGGCTGTGACGACGGCAACGTGTACGACCTGTCCGGCAAGATGCCGCGGGTGGCGTACCAGATCGCGCCCGACATCGACATCTACTGGCTCGACATCCACGACGGCGTGCTCGGCGTGTCCGACGCGCGCGGCGGGGTCGCCGCGATCGACCACGAGGACGAGTTCCTGTGGCGCAAGCAGAGCGAGGGCTCCTCGGGCTGGATGGTCCGCTGCGACGCCACCGCCGTGCACCACGGCCACTCTGGTGGCGTGACCAGCTACAACTGGCAGACCGGCGACGTGGTCTGGAAGCACCGCACCAGCGCGGTGCTGTTCGGCTGGCAGGAGGAGCAGACCCTGTACGCGGGCACCTCCGACCGCAAGGTCGTCGAGCTGGCCAAGGACGGTGCGCACCGGCGTACGTACTCCTGCGACGCCGCCGTCTTCTCGTGCGCCACCAGCCCCGACGGCAAGTTCATCTTCGCCGGCGACAACAGCTCCTCGGTGTACTGCTTCGACGACGCGGGCAACCGCCTGTGGAAGCTCGGCACCGGCTGCGGCTCGGCCTACTCGATGCAGTACCACGACGAGCGGCTCTACATCGTCACCACGGACGGCTCGTTGGCCTGCATCGACGCCTCCGAACCGGCGATCCGCGCGGCCGAGCAGGGCACCGTGCCGACCGTCGTCGACATCAAGGCGCCGCAGCAGGCCCCGGCGGTCGCCGCGCCGACCGCGATCGAGACGACCACCGACAGCAGCGGCGGCGTGGTGCTCGAATGCGTCGAGGAGGGCGGCCGCCTGCGGGTGCGCGTGGTCTCCTCGGGCTTCCAGAGCTCGTGGCAGGTGCAGTTCCCCAAGGGCATCCGCGAGGCGGGCGCCCGGTACCTGGTCAGCGAGGTGCGCGAGGCGAGCCGGGGCGGGTTCTACCGCGCCTTTGGCGAGATCCGGAAACTGGTCTAATTTCGATACCGGGCACCGTCGCAGCCGTCCAGCTCTCGGGTGCGGCGGTGCCCCCACTCCGCGCCGTCCGCCACGTGCCGGTCGGCTTCAGCGGACGTCCGGGTCGGACAGCGGCACAAGCCGCGCCGCGCCGCCGACCGCGAAGGCCAGCTGCTCGCGGTATCCGGCGGCGCGGGCGTACCGGGTGATGTCGTCGAAGCGGTCGGCGGCCTCGTGCGGCTCGTGCGCGTCGCTGGCCAGCGTGATCGGCACGCCCGCCGCATGGAACATCCGCAGCAGCGTCGGCGCCGGGTAGGGCTCGGCGATCCGTTTGCGCAGCCCCGCGCTGTTCACCTCGATCGCGATCCCGCCGCGCACCACGGCCGCGACCAGCCGCTCGTACAGGTCGACCGGCTCCTGCTCACACCGGTGGCCGAACTTCTTCACCACGTCGGCGTGGCCGAGCACCTGCACCAGCCCGGCCTCGGCCAGCTCGGTGACCAGCGCGAAGTAGTCCTCGTAGGCGCGGCGTACGCCGCGGCGCTCGTACTCGTAGGTGACGGCGGGGTGGTCCAGGGCCCACTCGCCGACCCAGTGCACCGAGCCGACCAGGAAGTCGAACGGGTACTGCGCCAGGATGTCGGCGATCCGGTCCGCGTGCGCCGGGAACCAGTCGACCTCCATCCCCAGGCGCACCGGCAGACCCCGGTCGCGGGCACCGGTGACGGCCTCGACATACCGGTCCAGGTGCAGGTTCAGCTCGTCGTAGTACATCTGCCGGGACTGTTCGGTCAGGTCCTGCCGCGCCCCCTCGGCCCAGAAGCCCTCGATCGCCGGGGCGAACTCGACGAAGCGGTACAGGTGCTCGGTGAACCCGACCTCGGTCGCGCCGCGCGACAGGGCCCGCTCGACGAACGCGTCGACGTGCCCCGGCGGGTACTCGCCGGGCGGCGGGCCATGCTCCGGCCGTGGCTCGTGCGGGTGCAGGTGCACGTGGTAGTCGCCCATGACGTCAGCTCTAGTCCACGGCGCGGTGCGGGATGACGGCGGGGGCCGGACACGCCACAGCCCGGGACGCCACGATCACGCGTCGAGCAGGCCAAGGGCCGGGTGGGCGGTGCCGGGCCGGGCGAACCAGGCCGAGTCGCCGTCGAGCGTCTCGTCTATGCGCAACCGCACCCACTCGTCGACCGGCGGCAGCGCGCCGCGGGAGAACCAGCCGACCGCGAGCGACTCGTCATCGTTGACCCGCGCCGTGCCGCCGATCGCACGACAGTGGAACCACAGGTTCAGGTACTGGCACTCGTCGCCGTTCGGGTAGACGACCGGGTGCAGTGCCGCACCGGCGAGCCGCTCGACGGCGACGTGGATTCCGGCCTCCTCGTACACCTCGCGCACGACCGCGTCGGCGGGCTGCTCGCCGGGGTCGATGGCACCGGCGATCAGGGACCAGCGGCTGTTGTCGCTGCGCTGGCCCAGCAGCAGCTCACCGCGCTCGTTCACCACGACCGCACTGACACTGGGCAGCATCAGCAGGCTGTTTCCGACGTGGCTGCGCAGGTTCGCGACGTACTCCGAGATCGGCATCGGGGCAGCATAACCAGCCGGTCGCCGGTTCGCCGTCCCTCGGACCGGGGCTCAGGCGGCGGTGAGCCCGTCGAGGATGACACCGATGACGCGGGCGCGCGCGGCCGGGTCGGCGGCCAGCGGTTCCACCGCGCGGGAGGCGCCGATGAGCAGGCTCATCAGGTCGGCGACGGTCAGCTCGGGGCGTACCCCCGCCTGCTGGGCGCGGTGCAGCAGCCCGCCCAACGCCTCCCGCAACCGCGCTCCGGTCGCCGACGCCGCCGCGCGCGGATCGACCCCGGCGGCGGACAGCGCCTCGGCGAGGGCGTTCTTGGAGGCGGCCTGCTCCACGGTCTCGGCGAAGAACGTCCGCAGCGCCCCGACCGGATCGTCCGCCTCGGCCAGCCCCGCGGCCCGGTCGCCCAGCCGTTCCAGCCGGGCCAGGTAGACGGCTGACAGCAGGCTCTCCTTGGTCGGGAAGTGCCGGAAGGCGGTGCCGACGCCGACCCCGGCCGCACGCGCGACCTCCTCGACGGGCGCGCCCGTCCCACGTTCGGCGAAGACCTGCTCGGCGGCCTCCAGCAGGCGGGCACGGTTGCGGGCGGCGTCGGCGCGCAGCGGTTTGTCCTGGGCAGACATGCATCCTCCGGGCGGTGGACAAGCGGAGTGATCAGTCCGTATAGTCGAAAGCGACTAGCGGAGTGATCACTCCGATTATGCCTCGACCCCGAAAGGACCTCGTCATGACCCCACGTGAGCTCTTCGACCAGCGAGTACGGCTCATCCACGAGAACCGGTGGCAGGATCTGGCGCAGCAGTACGCGCCCGACGCCGTCGTGGAGATCCCGTTCGCCCCACCCCAGCCGATCCGGCTGGTCGGCCGCGACGCCATCGCCGCCCAGCTCGCCCGCGCGGGCACGCTGCGGCTGGCGTTCGCGGTACGCGACGTGCTGGTGCACGAGACCACCGACCCCGAGGTGATCATCGTCGAGTACGGCTACGACCTCACCGACCCCGCCACCGGCCACACCGCCTCCGTCGACAACATCCAGCTGTTCCGGGTGCGCGACGGCCTGATCACGCACACCCGCGACTTTCACGACCACCGCGCGATAACCGAGCTGCTGAGCCGGTCGTAGGGGGTGCCGCGGGCGTGACGCGGGTAACATCGCCGTGAACTTCGTCCACGTGCCAAGGAGGTCACGGTGGTGCATGAGGTACGCGGTGTCGTCGCCCGCGCCAAGAACGCGCCGGTGGGTGTCGAGACCGTGCTCGTCCCCGACCCCGGGCCCGGTGAGGCGCTGGTGGCGGTGCAAGCCTGCGGGGTATGCCACACCGACCTGCACTACCGCGAGGGCGGCATCAACGACGACTTCCCGTTCCTGCTCGGCCACGAGGCGGCCGGGGTGGTCGAGGCGGTCGGCGCCGACGTCACGGAGATCGCGCCGGGCGACTACGTGGTGCTCAACTGGCGCGCCGTCTGCGGGCAGTGCCGGGCCTGCCGACGCGGCCGCCCCTGGTACTGCTTCGCCACGCACAACGCCAAGCAGAAGATGACCCTCGCCGACGGCACCCCGCTCGCGCCCGCCCTGGGCATCGGCGCGTTCGCCGACAAGACGCTGGTCGCGGCCGGGCAGTGCACCAAGGTCGATCCGAGCGTGCCGCCGGAGGTCGCCGGGCTGCTCGGCTGCGGCGTCATGGCCGGGCTCGGTGCGGCGCTCAACACCGGCGCGGTCACCCGCGGCGACAGCGTCGCCGTCATCGGCTGCGGCGGCGTCGGCAACGCCGCGATCGCCGGTGCCCGCCTGGCCGGGGCCACTACCATCATCGGCGTCGATCTCGACGACCGGAAGCTGGAGTGGGCCCGGCAGCTCGGCGCCACCCACACCGTCAACGGCGGGCAGTCCGACGTGGTCGTCGCGATCCAGGAGCTGACCGGCGGCTTCGGCGCCGACGTCGTCGTCGACGCGGTCGGCCGACCCGAGACCTACCGCCAGGCCTTCTACGCCCGCGACCTCGCCGGCACCGTCGTCCTGGTCGGCGTGCCCACCCCCGACATGAAGCTGGAACTCCCCCTGCTCGACGTCTTCGGTCGCGGCGGCGCCCTCAAGTCCTCCTGGTACGGCGACTGCCTGCCGTCCCGCGACTTCCCGGTGCTGCTGGAGCTGTACCGGCAGGGACGGCTCGACCTCGGCGCGTTCGTCTCCGAGACGATCGCGCTGGACCAGGTCGAGGAGGCGTTCGCCAAGATGGGCCGCGGCGAGGTGCTGCGTTCGGTGGTGCTGCTGTGACCGCCCGCATCGAGCTAGTGGTGACCCACGGCGTGTTCCGCCTCGACGGCGGCGAGTGGGAGGTCGACAACAACGTCTGGCTCATCGGCAACGACTCCGACGTGCTGGTCGTCGACGCCGCCCACGACGCGGCGGCCATCGCCGCGGCGGCGGGCGGGCGCCGCGTGGTGGCCATCGTGAGTACGCACGGGCACAACGACCACATCGACGCCGCCCCGGAGCTGGCCCGGCTCACCGGCGCGCCGATCATGCTGCACCCCGACGACCGGATGCTGTGGGACCAGACCCACCCCGACCGGGCACCCGACCGCGAGCTGGCCTCCGGCGACTGCCTCACCGTCGCCGGAACCGACCTGTGGGTGCTGCACACCCCCGGCCACTCCCCCGGCGCGATCTGCCTGTACGCACCCTCGCTGAAGGCCCTGTTCTCCGGGGACACCCTGTTCCAGGGCGGCCCCGGGGCGACCGGACGCTCCTACAGCGACTTCGGGACGATCATCGAGTCCATCCGGGGCCGTCTGCTCACCCTGCCCGGCGACACGACCGTCCACACCGGCCACGGCGACACCACCACCATCGCCGCTGAATCCCCCCACCTAGACGCCTGGCTAGCCCGCGGCCACTGACCCCTTGCGGGGTAAGGAAGGGCACCTTCTTATCGCATTACGTGATAGAAGGGGCCCTTCTTAACGCTCTCCCCCGCACCGACGCCCGTCCGGCGTCGACGCGGCGCGCGGGTCGGGGTGGATCAGGTGAGGTGGTAGACGACGCTGGTCCACGTGCTGGTGACGGTGAAGCCCAGCGCGCGGTTGACCGCGAGCATGCCCGTATTGCTGCCCGCGTTCGAGGTCTTGACCACCTCCAGGTCCGGGCGGTCGGCCACCAGCAGCGCCAGCGACTCGGCCTTCACCCAGGTCGCGAGCCCTCGCCGCCGGTGTGCGGCCACGACGGCGGTGTCCTCGGTGGACACGATCTTCTGCGGCGGCGGCGGCACCACCAGCTGGGTCAGCGCGGCGATCTCGCCGGAGTCGGCGACGATCGCGGTGACGCGCAGCTGCTGCCCGCGCTCGGCGACGGCCGCCTCCTCGTCGCGGACCCGCTCCGGCGTCCACTCGTCGTGCAGCCGCCCGCCGGAGTCGGTCGGGGCGTCGGCGATCGCGTTGCGCGCCCGCGCGTACGAGTCGAGCAGGTCGGCGGGGGTGGCGCCGGTCCACGAGACCGCGCGGTAGCCGGGGACCGGCACGGGGGGCAGGTGTGCGGGCAGGTCCAGGCGGCAGGCGATCACGCTGTGGCCGCGCTCGGCGCCGGTCGCGGCGGTGAACCCGGCGGCCGCCGGGTCGCCGTAGACGCCCGTGATGTGGGTACGGCCCGCGGCACGGGCCCGGTCCAGCGCCGTGTTCAGCAGCGCGGAACCGTACCCGCGGCGGCGGTGCTCCGGCAGCACGCAGATGCGCAGGAACCCCGTCGGTACGCCGGGCGGCAGGTAGAGTCCGGCGAAGGCGACGACCGGGTCGCCGACCACGCCGTGCCAGCGCTGCTCGCCGGGTGGGGTGACCCGCATCGACGCGACGCCCCAGGCCTGGTCGGGCGGTTCCTCCTGCGGCGCGACCGCCCGGTGGCAGACCCGGCGGATCTCGTACATGTGCCGCAGCAGCGCCTCGTCGGCCCGCTCCGTGTCGACCTCGATCACCATGCCCGGCACCGTACCGGCCGGGCGGTGCTCAGGTCAGCCCACCACCTCGTGGACGTAGCACCAGCGCCAGTCCTCGCCGGGCTCGAACGACTGGATGACCGGGTGCTCGGTCTCGTGGTAGTGCAGCGTGGCGTGCTTCTGCGGCGAGGAGTCGCAGCAGCCGATGTGCCCACAGGTCAGGCAGCGGCGCAGGTGCACCCAGCCGGTGCCGTCGCGCAGGCACTCCTCGCAGCCCTCAGCCGTGGGCGGCGGGTTCTCGGCGGTCTTCAGGTCTTCGCAGCTCATGCTTCTCCCATCCGATGCAGCATCGACTCTTCCAGGTCCATGTCCCGCTGAGCCCGGACCAGAACCTCTTCGGGGATCTTTCCCGCGTCCCGTGCCGTCCGAAACACCGCCCGCTCGGCTTCCAGCATCTCCCGCCTCAGCCGCACGTAGGTGGCGGACGGGGTTTCCCGATTGCCGCCCAGGCGCTCCCATACCGAGTTGGACCGGCGCTCGGTGAGGTCACGCAGCTTGGCCACCACGTCCGGGGTGGCCCGCTCGGCGAGCTGCTCCAGCCGCTCGAGGGCGGCCTTGCTGGCCTGCTGCTGCACCTGCGCCTCGGCGAGAGTGTCGCGGGTGGGGTCGTCCCGGGGCACCCCGAGCCGCCGGGCCACCGCCGGCAGGGTCATGCCCTGCAGCACCAGCGTCCCGACGATCACCGCGAACGCCAGCCACACGAACAGCGCCCGGGGATACTCCATTCCCCCGGCCAGGGTCGCGGGCAGGGCCAGCGCGGTGGCCAGGGTGACCACGCCGCGCATGCCCGCCCAGGCGAGCACGGTGGGGATGGAGATGTTCGGGGCAGGGTCGCGGCGGCGGACCCGGGGCAGCAGTCGAGTGAGGTAGGTGGCCGGGTACATCCAGACGAAGCGGACGCCGATGACGGTGGCCAGCACCGCGAGCGTCAGCCACAGCACCTGGTCGGCCGGGGCCTGCAGGTTCTCCAGCACGTCGCGCAGCTGCAGGCCGACCAGCAGGAAGACCAGCCCCTCCACCATGTACGTGACCATCTTCCAGAACGCGCTCATCTGCAGCCGCGACTGGGCCGACATCAGCGTGGGCATCCGGTGGCCGAGGTAGAGGCCGGTGACGACGACGGCGACCACGGCCGAGGCGTGGATCGACTCGGCCACCGCGGTGACCGCGAACGGCGTGATCAGCGAGATCGAGTTGTCCAGCAGCGGGTCGGTGGTCTTGCGGTGTACGTACGCGGCGGCCAGCGCCCCGACCGCGCCCACCAGGATGCCGCCGCCCGCGGCCGTCAGCACCTGACCGGCGATCGCCATCGGACCGACGGCGGCACCGATGGCGGCGGCGACCGCGACCCGGAACAGCACCAGCGCGGTGGCGTCGTTGAGCAGGCTCTCGCCTTCCAGGATGGTCACCACCCGGCGGGGCAGCCCGATCCGGCGCGCCACGGCGGTGGCGGCGATCGCGTCGGGCGGGGCGACCACCGCACCCAGCGCCAGACAGGCCGCCAGCGGCACGTTCGGCATCAGCGCGTGCACGGTCAGGCCGACGGCGGCCGTCGTGACGATGACCAGGCCCACGGCCAGCAGCAGGATGGGCCGCAGGTTGTACCGGAACGCGGGCACCGAGGTCTCCAGCGCCGCGACGTACAGCAGGGGCGGCAGGATGCCGATGAGGACGAGTTCCGGTTCCAACCGCAGCGCCGGGAAGCCCGGCACCAGGGCGAGGATCAGGCCCACGATCACCAGCGCGATCGGGTTGAGCAAGCCGTACCTGCGCGACAGCGCGGTCACCGCGACTACCACCGAGGCCAATACCACCGCTACCAGCAGCGCATTCACGGATAGAGCCTAGGGGCTGCGGTGCTTGGTCCGGACGGCAGCCGGGGCTGCCTGCCTGCCGTCCGGTAATCCCGCTGACCGGCCGGTAGGTAAGAATCCTCTCCCGCATCGTAGGAACCAGAGCGGCCACCGCTTCTGTTCACTCGAAGTTCACCCAGGTCAGCGTGTGTCGCCAAGCGGACGCGTGGCGCCGGGTTACCGCCCGGGTATCCGATCTACCTGCCGGTTAGTAGGGGCCTTCCGTGAACGCCGGGTGAACCTCCTCGAGTGGCGGCCGGGCTGGCGGCGGATCTGCCTTACACGCCTTTGACCAGGTCAAAAGGCCGTTCTTCAATGGTGTGATCCACGCAACAGCTTCCAGGGAGGAGGCACCGCGATGCAGGAGGCAGTTCAGGTGGCAGGGGCCCGGTTGCGGGCGCTGGTGACCGTGATCGGGATCGTACTGGTCATGCTCACCGGCGCGGCGGTCATGGCCAAACCCGCGGCGGCGGCGGCACCGGCCGTCGGGCAGGTGTCCGTTCAGGACACGACGGCGGCCGCGCCCGACACGGGGCGACGTTGCTACCGGCAGACGTACTGGCACCACCACCACCGCTACACGTCGTACAAGTGTCGTTGGTACAACGACCACCACCACTACAACAACCACCACTACAACAACCACAACAACCATCACGGCAACAACCACCACGGCGACAACCACCACGGCGGCAACCGCTGGTGAGCCACGGTCATCCGTCCCTCGGACCGGCGGGCGTACCCCCGCCGGTCCCTTCACGCATGGCACGATGTGCCGCATGCCTGAGACGACACTGCTGCCGGCCACCAGCCGCGCCCTGCTGCACCGCATCGCCACCGCGCAGACCCAGGGCCGGGCGCCCTCGATGACCGCGGCCGTCCTACGCGACGGCGCCAGGGTCTGGAGCGAGGGTTACGGCCTGGTCGACGGCGCGGTGCCGGGGGACGACACGCAGTACCGGATCGGCTCGCTGACCAAGACCTTCGTCGCCGTACTGGTGCTGCGCCTGCGCGAGGAAGGCCTGATCGACCTCGACGACCAGCTGTCGCGGCACCTGCCCGACGCCCCCGCGGGCTCGGCGACCATCTTCCAGCTGTTGGCCCACACCAGCGGCGTCGCCGCCGAGACGCCCGCGCCGTGGTGGGAGCGCACCCCGGGCGACCTGCGACCGGAGCTGGGCGACATCCTCGACGACGACTACCGCAAGCACCCGGCCGGGCACCGGTTCCACTACTCCAACCCGGGGTTCGCGCTGCTGGGCGCGCTGGTGGAGCGGCTGCGCGGGCAGTCGCTGGAGCAGGTGCTGCAGCGGGAGATCCTGACGCCGCTGGGGATGACCCGCACCTCGCTGCTGCCACAGGCCCCGCACGCGCTGGGCTGGGCGGTGCACCCGTGGGCGGACGTGCTGCTGCCCGAGCCGACCGAGGACGCCGGCCGACTGGCGCCGGCGGGCCAGCTCTGGTCGACCATCACCGACCTGTGCCGGTTCGCGGCGTTCCTGGCCGAGGGCCACCCGGCCGTGCTGCCCGCCGCCGCGGTCGAGCTGATGCGCACCGCCGCCAGCCCGCCCGACGGTGACCAGTGGGAGGGCGGGTACGGCCTGGGTCTGCAGCTCAAGCGCGACCACGGCCGCATCCTGGCCGGGCACACCGGTTCCATGCCCGGCTTCCTGGCCGTGCTGTGGTTCAGCCCGACCGAACGGATCGCCGCCGTGGTGCTGGCGAACACCACCTCCGGCATATCGATCGGCGGGTTGGGCGCGGACCTGGTCCGCATCGTGTGCGAGCACGAGCCGCGCATCCCCGAGCCGTGGCAGCCGCTGGCCGAGTTCGACCCGGCGCTGCTGGAGCTGACCGGACCCTGGTACTGGGGGCCGGGCGGGGTGGGCCTCAAGCTGTGCGCCGACGGCGACCTCGAACTCGGCCCGCTGGTCGGGACGGGTCGCGGCGCCCGGTTGAAGGCGCAGCCCGACGGCACCTGGCTGGGTCTGGACGGCTACTACGCCGGGGAGACGCTGCGCGTGGTGCGCCGCGCCGACGGCACCGTCGACCATCTGGACCTGGGCAGCTTCGTCTTCACCCGTACCCCGTACGACGCGGGCGCCGACGTGCCCGGCGGCGTGGATCCGGCGGGCTGGCGCGGCCGCTGATCAGGGTTCGGCGCGTCAGCTGTGCGCACCGTCTGCTCACCCGCCCGGCTGCTCCGTCACCGGGTGGGTGCGGTCGGCGGCCGAATGGACGGCCACGGCCAGTTCGACGCGTGAGGTGAGGCCGAGTTTGGCCAGGATGCTGGAGACGTGCGACTGCACGGTACGCCGGGACAGGAACATCTGCGCGGCGATGTCGGGATTGGACAGTCCGGCCGCGACCTGCTCGGCCACCCGCAGCTCGGTGTCGGTGAGCGCGGCCCAGCCGTGCTTGGGCCGGTTGCGGGTGCCGCGTACGCCGGTGCGCAGCCCCGCCTGCCGGGCGCGCGCCTTGGCCCGGCCGACGTCCCAGTCGGCATCGACCTCGGCGTAGACCGCCAGCGCCCGGCGCAGGGCCGCGCGGGCGTCGGCGGTCGCGCCGTTGTTCGCGTGCGCCACCGCGACGGCCTCGTGGGCGTAGCCCTCGTACAGGGGCCAGCCCGCACGGCGGAACCAGACCACGGCCTCGGCCAGCGGCGCCGGGTCGCCGCTGCGGGTGCCCTCGCACAGGGCCAGGCAGCCGCGCAGGCTGGGCACCGGCTGGCTGTCGACCAGTTCGCGCAGCGCCTCGACCAGCTCGGCGAGCTCGCCGTCGCGGCCGAGCGCGACCAGGGTGCGGACCAGATCCGCGGTGATCCGGTAGATCAGCCGCTGCCCCCACACGCCGCCCGCCTGGACCCAGGCCGGATGCAGCAGTTCGAAGGCCTTGTCGTAGCCACCCAGCGCCTCCTCGCCCAGCGCCTGCGCCCACTGGACCAGCACCCGGTTGCCGCCGTCGTCCTCCGGGGCCACCGGTATGGCGGGGACGTCCAGCCCCGCGCCCGGTTCGCCGCGGTGCACCCCGATCAGCGCGTCGAAGGCCCACAGCCGCGAGGCGTGCCCGAGCGGGTCGGGCCCGTCCAGGCCGGTGCGGCACTCGGCTCGCGCGTCGTCCCAGCGCCCCTGTAGGAAACGCAGGTGGGCGCGGGCGACGTACGCGCTGGTCAGATACATGCCGCCGGAGCGCTGGTTGACCCGTACCGCGGTGGCGCTCGCCTCGTCGGCCTCGGCGAGGCGGTCCAGCTCGATCAGACAGAACGCCTTCAGCGTGTACGGGTCGACCTGAAGGTCGGGCTGGATGCCGGGACCGAGGCAGCCGATGGCCCGGTCCACCAGCGTCAGCGACTCGGTGAGGTCGTCGCGGCTCAACGCGAACGCCTTGGCCATGCTGCCGATGCCGATCGCCGCGTCGTCGGCGGCCGACTCGCCGTCGGCGACGGAGCGGTCGGCCCAGGCCATACCCTCGTCGTAGCGTCCCAGGAGCAGCAGGCACACCGCGGCGGTGCCACGCAGCCGCCCGGCCTGCCCCACGGTGGTGTCCGGGTCGGCCAGGGCCGCCGCGACGGTGTCGATGGTGTCCTGCAGGTGTCCCTGGCGGTAGCACGCCTGGGTGAGCAGCCAGCGCAGCTCGGTGCGGCACGCCGAGTCGGCGGGCACGTCGCCCGCCAGCGCCTCGCGGGCCTGCGTCTCGGCCTGAACCGGGTCGCCCGCCCACAGCAGCGCCCGGACCAGGTGACGGCGCAGCCGCGCGGTCAGGTCCGCCGCCTGGCCGGTGACCGAGGCCAGGGCCTGGCGCAGCAGTCGCACCGTCGGCTCGGCGGCGCGCACGAGCAGCACGTCGGCGTTGGCCTCGATCCAGGCGATGTCGTCGCCTTCGAGCCGTCCCGAGGCGAGCAGGTGCGCGGCGACCTGTTCGACGGGCGCGTGCTGCTGCTCCAGCACCCGTCCGGCGCGCTGGTGCAGCGCGGCGCGCACCGCCGCGGGCAGGCTCTGCGCCAGCGCCTGGCGGGTGAGGTTCTGCCGGAACCGCAGCGTCTGCTCGGTCTCGACGAGCATCCCGGCCCGGATGGCGTCGGAGATGACGTCGGCGAGGTCCATCACCGGGGTGTCGAGCACGGCGGCGAGCTGCCCGACGTCCACGGTCGCGCCCAGCACGGCCGCGGTCTGCACCGCCTCGCGGTAGCGGCGCGGGATGAGTTCCAGCTCGTGCGCGGCGATCTCGGCCAGCGGCCGGGGCACGCCGTCCCGCCGGGCACCGGCGGCCAGGTCCGCCCGCCCGTCGGCGACCACGACGGTGCCGTCCTTGACCGCGTCGGCCAGGATCGCCCCGAGGTAGGTGGGGTTGCCGCCGGCCGCGTCGAGCATGGCCAGCAGCGCCGGGGACGGTATGGCACCGAGTCGGTGCTCGACCAGGGCGCGGGTCTGTTCGGGGGTCAGCGGCGGCAGGGTGAGCACGGTGGCGCCCCGGCCGACGAGGCTGCGTTCCAGGCCGTCCAGGGCCTCGCCCTGGGCCACCACCCGGGCGGCGATGACCAGCAGCAGCGGGGTCTGCTCGATGGTGCGGGCCAGCCGGTGCAGCACCACGGCGCTGGCCCGGTCGGTCCACTGGGCCTCGTCGAGCAGCAGCGCGAGCGGGCCCCGGCTGAGCCACCGGTCGGTCAGGTCCAGGATCGCCTCGGTCAGGGCCAGCTCATGGTTGGCGGCGGTGGCGCTGTGGGTCAGGGCGCCCTCGCCGCGCAGCAGGGCCGCGACGTGGGCCAGGTCCGGGTCGGCGGCGATGGTACGGGTGTCGGCCACGCACGTGGAGATCGCCGCGAACGGCAGCTCCTGCTCCAGCTCCTCGGCCGTGCCGCGCAGCACCCGCATGCCGAGCCGGGCGCACTCGGCGGCCAGGTGATCCAGCAGGGTGGTCTTGCCCAGCCCGACCGGGGCCTGCAGCAGCACGGCGCTGCCGTGCCCGGCTGCGGCGGCGCGCGCGGCGGCGAACAGCTGGTCCCGTTCGGCGTCCCGGCCCGCCATATAGGGCAAACCAGACTCCACGGGACCAAGCGTAGCGAGCGCCGACCGCCCGCGCGGCACGTCACCGCATGGTGCCGTCCGGGGCGGCAGCACCGACGGCCGCACGGGCATGGCGGGCGACCGGGCGCTGGACCGGGGTGGCGGTGCCGGTGGCGGCCTGCTGGCGCTCGTGCAGGAAACAGCCGATGGCATACATGAAGACCACGACGCCGAGCATCTCGAACAGTTCCTCCGCCGACGCGGCCATCAGGTACTGCAGGTACGCCCAGCCCGGACCGGTGTCGTCGCTGACCTTGCGCCCGATGAACGCCCCGACGATCTCCAGCCCGACCGCGCCGGAGACGAACAGCACCGCGCCCCCGGTGACCAGCAGGCGGATGCGCCGCGGCAGGTGGAACAGGAACTTCAGGTACGACAGCGCGAAGACCAGCACGAACGGCGCCGCCACCACGATCCAGGACAGGTACGCCTCCTTGGCCGCGGTGATGATCCCGATCTTGCGACTCAGCTCGTGGAGCTGGGTGATCTCGTCCAGCGACAGGAAGAGGAAGATCACCGACAGCATCCGCCAGTGCCTGGCGTAGCGCTCGCCGGCCGCCTTCACCGTGCCGGCCACCTGCCACAGGATCAGGCCGCACAGGGCCAGCATCCCGGAGGAGAACCAGGTCGGCAGGTTCTTCTCCTTGTCTACATTCACGAAGATCGTTATCCAGGTGAAGGCCGGGATGGGGTGGTGCAGGCCCAGCCCGTGGTAGACGAAGTTGCTGCCGAAGCTGAGCAGGTGCAGCGCGGCAACGGTCCACAGCAGCGCGGACAGCAGCTTGCGGGGCGCCGGAAGGTCGATTCTCATCGTGTCACTTCTTTTGTCGTCGATCTCGTCATGTTATGGATATAACGGCGAAATCAGCTCAACTAGTTACGCCCGTCCCGCGCGCTACCCTCGGGCCATGCAGCGGTCGAGCACGGCGCCCCTCCCCCACCCCGAAGCCCCGGGGCCCGGCAGCGTGCTGCCGTCGCACTTCCACCACTGCTACGGCTGCGGCCCGGCCCACCCGACCGGGCTGCGCTCGCGGGTGGTGGTCGGCGAGGGGGTGTCGGTGCACAGCACCGTCGAGCTGACCCGCGATCACCAGGGCGCGCCGGGTCTGGCCCACGGCGGGCTGCTGTCCGCCGCCCTGGACGAGGCGTTCGGCAGCGCGGCGCTGCTGCTGGGACGGCCCGCGGTCACCGCGAACCTGTCCGTCGACTACCTGCGGCCGGTGCCGATCGGCACCACGCTGCACATCAGGGCGTACTGCACCGGCACCGACGGGCGCAAGGTGCACCTGAGCGCCGAGGCGATGATCGACGACGCGGCCGCCGAGCCGGTGCTACGCGCCACCGCTGTCTTCATCGCGGTCACCTTCGACCACTTCGCCCGCCACCGCACCACCTGACCGGGCCGGTCCCGCGGAGCCGACACCGCGATTCCCCACCCGCTCGGGTTGCGGATCGCCATTCCGGCCCGGAAGTCGAGCTCCGGCCCGGCATCCGGCGCAGCGAAGTGACCGGAAGTCGCGATCTTCGGGCTGTTCGAGCCGATGATCGCTATCCGAGGTCAGAACCTGGACCTATAGCCGAGTATTTGACCGCGCACGACGATCATCGGCAACCCTCAGCCCCAAGCCGTCGCAGCGTCGACCGGCTCTCGATGTGACGAACAGGGGCTACCCACGGGTAGCTTCGCGGGCCAGAATGGGCCACGGGTCCGCGGCGCAGCGTGCCCGCGGTCGTGGAGGAGCCCGATGAATCCGCATGTCGCACGCCAGATGTGGGCCCGGCTAGAACCGATCCACACGGTCACCTACTTCACCCCGGAGGCCCTCGCGGCGTACGCGGAGGTCGGTCTGCGGGGTTATTGGCGGGGCTACTTCGGCGGCCGGATGGCACCACTCGGCCCGATCGACGCCCCGCTCGGCATCGCCACGGCGTACGGTTTCGCGCCCGCCATGGTGGAGCGGGCCCTGCCCGACGTGTGGTCCCGAGCGACGCCCGCGGCGGCGCTGACCGCGCGGGTGGCCGGCGCGACGGCCGCGCTGTCGCGGCTGCTCGCCGACGTGGACCTGGGCGCTCTGGGCGAGATGGCGGACCTGGCCGAGGGCGCGGCGGACCTGCTCGACCCGGCCGGTCACGCGCTGGGCGCGGCCAACATGGCGCTGGCGCGATCCGACGACCCGCTGGCCCGCCTGTGGCAGGTCGCGACGACGATGCGGGAGCACCGCGGTGACGGGCACGTGGCGGCACTGGTGGCCCACGGGTTCAGCGGCGTCGAGTCGGCGGTCTGGCGGACGGAGCCCGAGGCGCGGGCGGAGTACCAGTCCTATCGCGGCTGGACCGACGACGAGTGGGACGGCGCGGTCGCCGCGCTGACCGAGCGCGGCTGGCTGGACGCCGCCGGGGCGGCGACGGAGGCCGGGAGCGCGGCGTACGCGGCGGTCGAGCACGCCACGGACCGCGATGCGGTGCGGGTGTGGGCGCGATTCGGGCAGGAGCGCACCCAACGGCTGATGGAGCTGCTCAGCCCGCTGGCCGAGGTGACCTTCACGGCGATCCCCCGTATCAACCCGGTCCACCTGCCCGACCCCGCCACGATCTGAGGCGAGCAGTCACCCTGCCGACCGGAATGCGGCGCGTGCGGGCAGGTCAGCGGAACCCGCGGCGGCAGACCGCTCATCTGCCGCCGCGGGTGGTCACCTCAGGCCGTGCGCAGCCAGACCGCGGTGTCGGTCGGCAGCTGACCGTCGGCCAGCGGCCCGCTGACCAGCAGCAGCTCGGTGTGCCAGGGCAGGTCGACCGGGTTCTCGCCGAAGTTGACGACGCAGATCAGGCCGCCGGGGCGAGAGAAGGCCAGCACCTGGTCCTCGCTGTCGAGCCAGGTCATCGGGCCGTCGCCGAGTCCGGCCTCGGCCCCGCGCAGGGCCAGCGCCGCCTGGTACAGCCGCAGCATCGAGTCCGGGTCGGCCAGCTGCGCCGCGACCGTCTGCCCGGCCCAGTGCCCCGGCTGCGGCAGCCACGCGGGCTGCCCGCCCTCGGGGCTGAACCCGAGCGAGGCCCCTTCGGTCGACCACGGCAGCGGCACCCGGCAGCCGTCGCGGCCCGGGTCGTTGCCGCCGGAGCGGTGGAAGATCGGGTCCTGGCGGACCGCGCCGGGCAGGTCCTCGACCTCGGTCAGCCCCAGCTCCTCGCCCTGGTACACGTACACCGAGCCGGGCAGGGCCAGGGTGAGCAGCGCCGCCGCCCGTGCCCGGCGCAGCCCCAGTGCCGGGTCGGTCGGCAGCTGGTGCCGGGCCTGGCGCAGCGCGTGGTCGAACCGGGTCTCGGCCCGGCCGTAGCGGGTGACGGTGCGGGTCACGTCGTGGTTGCACAGCACCCAGGTGCTGGGTGCGCCGACCGGGGCGTGCGAGGCCAGCGTCGCGTCGACGCAGGCGCGCAGCGCCTTGGCCTCCCACGGGGCGCCCAGGAAGTCGAAGTTGAACGCGGCGTGCATCTCGTCGGGGCGCAGGTACTGGGCGAACCGCTCGATGTCGGCCAGCCACACCTCGCCGATCAGGGCGCGCGGCACCTCGTACGAGTCGGCGATGACGCGCCAGCCCCGGTAGATGTCGTGGATCTCGTCCCGGTCGACGAACGGGTGCGGGTCCGGCGGGCTGTTGCGGTCGAAGTCGGCCAGGTCCGGGTCCTTGACGCACATCGCGGCGGAGTCGATCCGGATGCCGTCCACGCCCCGGTCGAACCAGAACCGCAGGATGTCCTCGAACTCCGCCCGCACCAGCGGGTTGTCCCAGTTCAGGTCGGGCTGCTCGGAGGCGAACAGGTGCAGGTACCACTGCCCGTCGGGCACCCGGGTCCAGGCCGGGCCCTCGAACACCGACTGCCAGTCGTTGGGCGGCAGCTCGCCGTGCTCGCCCCGGCCCTCGCGGAACCAGAACAGCTCCCGCATCGGCGAGCCCGGCCCCTCGGTCAGCGCCCGCTGGAACCAGGCGTGGGCGTCGGAGCAGTGGTTGGGCACGATGTCGACGATGATGCGGATGTCGTACGCGTGCGCCTCGGCGATCAGCGCCTCCGCCTCGGCCAGGGTGCCGAAGCTCGGGTCGATGTCACGGTAGTCGGCCACGTCGTAGCCCGCGTCGGCCATCGGCGACGGGTACCACGGGCTGAACCAGATCGCGTTGATGCCCAGGTCGTGCAGGTACCCGAGCTTCGCGCGGATGCCCGCGAGGTCGCCCGTCCCGTCGCCGTTCGCGTCGGCGAAGGAGCGCGGGTAGACCTGGTAGATGGCCGCGTGGCGCCACCAGTCACGGGAGTCGTTGTGAAACACGGGTACCTGCTCTCTCATTGAATTGTTCGGTCAGAAGCCGCTGTTGCCGGGGCCGAGGTTGAGCGTGTAGCCGGTCCGGTTGATCAGACCGCCGCTCGCGGCTCCGGTGACGGTGACGTAGGTGAGGTAGGCGCTGCCCGCGGCGTTGAGCTCGATGCCGTACGTCCCGGCCCCGTTGACGGCGACGTGGTCCAGCGTCAGGTTCGTGATGTTCTTCAGGTAGCTGAGCAGGATGCCCTGGTATTGACTGTCGGTGATGGTGACGTCCTTGACCAGGACCGGCGCGGTGATGTCGGTCGCCTCGGCGTAGATCCACAGACCACCCAGCGACGAGCCCCAGTTGCGCTCGTAGCTGCTGGTACGCGTCAGCGTGTTGCGCTGCACCGAGGTGGTGCCGCTGAACGCCAGCGCCCCGTGCCAGGTGCTGATGGCGATACCGGCACCGGCGTACACCGAGTCGGTGATGAGGTTGTCCTCGATCCGGTTGGCGGTGCCGCCGTAGATGGCCGCGCCGTTGGCCAGCATCGGCAGGTTGACGGTGTTGAACGTGAACGCGCTGTTGGCCACCGGGGCCGAGTTGGACCACATGGCCAGGGCGTCGTCACCGGTGTTGCGCAGCACGCTCTGGTCGATCCGGACGTTGTTCGCCCCGCCGTTGATGTTCACGCCGTCGGCGAAGGTGTTCCGGATCCGCACGCCGACCGTGTACAGGCCGTTGGTGCCGGTGGTGGGCCACATGCCGACCTTGGTGTGCTCGATCCACACGTGATGGACCAGCGAGCCGGTGCCGAAGTTGCCCTCGATGCCGGTGTCGAACGCCGCGTCGTCGCGGTAGCGCACGTCACCGGCGATGGTGAAGTCGCCCAGGCGCACGTTCGAGCCGGTGGCGAAGAAGCCGCCCTTGCCGTTGGTGCCCTTGATGACGGTGTACCACTCGCCGGCGCCGCGCACGCTCACGTTGTTGAGGTTGAGCCGCGCGTTGATGACGAACGTGCCCGAGGGCACCCATACGCCCTTGCCCTGGCTCTGCGCCGCCGAGATCGCGCTGTTGAACGCGTTGGTGTCGTCCCCGGCGTCGTTGACCACGGCGCCGTAGTCGGTCACCGACAGGAAGTTCGCGGGCTGGGTGAGCGCGGCCGGGGTGACCTCGCCCTCGATCAGGTCGATGGTGTAGTAGGCCGCCGAGGAGGACGAGTCCTTCTGCAGCTTGACCACGGTGCCCGCCGCGTACGTGCTCGGCAGGGTCACCCGCACCTCGTCGAAGAAGCGGTGCGGCTCGCCCCCGGCCGGGTTGTTGTTGTACGGGTACGCCCCGTACACCCAGCTGTACACCGAGCTCATGGTCACGTCGGTGACCTTGGTGGTGCCGTTGTACAGCGCCAGCGGCGCGGTGTTGCCGGTGCCGCCCGCGTTGTCCGGGATCGAGTAGCGGATCACCAGCGCGTTGGCGGGATTGGTCAGCGTGACCTGCACGTACTGGCCGGTGCTGGACAGCTTGACCGCCTTGCGGCCCGACGCCTCCGACGCCTCGGTCAGGTATGTGCGGTCCGGGCCGATCACCGACGCGTTGGTGCTGCCGCTCTCGGCCTCGTAGGTGGTGTAGGGCACCGTCGCGCCCCGGCTGGCCAGGGCCGCGCCGCCGGTCACGTACAGCGTGTCGAGCTGCACGTTGCCGGAGTCGCCGGAGTCGTACTGGTAGGTGACGATGTTGAGTCCGGCGCGCAGGGTCAGGTTCTGCGCCACGGTGAGCCAGCCGGACCCGGCGGGCAGCGTGAGCTGGCCGGTCTTGAGGTCGTTGACGTACACCGACACGGTGCGGCTGGCGCCGTTGGTGTTGGTGTAGCGCAGCGTGGTCGCCGCCGACCCGGCCGCCGTGGTGTTGACGGTGCGGATCACGCGGGCGCCGACGGTGGTCAGGCCGGTCACGTAGCCGGTGCCGTTGTAGCCGCCGGTGCTGGTCGCGGCCGAGGCGCCGCCGGACAGGAAGCCGGTCTCCAGCTCGTACGGCTGGCCGCCGGGCTGGCCGGTCGGCGACGGGGACGGCGAAGGCGACGGCGAGGCCGACGGGCTGGCCGCGGTACCGGACACGGTGATGTTGTCGATGTTGACGTTGCCCGAGTCGGTCGTGTCGAACTTGTACGCGACGGTGTTGTTGCCGTTGTTCAGGCTCACCGACGACGCGACCGTGCCCCAGGTGTCCCAGTTCGCCGTCGCGGGCAGGCTGAGCTGCCCGGTCTTGGTGCCGTTGGCGTACAGCGACAGGGTCATCGTCGCACCGGTGCCATTGGCGTAGCGCAGCGTCACCGTCCGCGACCCGGCGCCGCTCACGTTCACCGTGAACGAGGTGTTCGCGTTGCCCTTGTTGCCGTCGGTGTAACCGCCGACGAACCCGGACCCGGTGAACCCGGGGTGGTCGGTGGCCACGACCGTGCCCCCGGACAGCGCGGCCGACTCGGCCTCGTACTGGCCCGCGGGCGGCGCCGCGATGTCGGCGACGGTCAGGCTGTCCAGGTTGACGTTGCCCGAGTCGGCTGTGTCGAACTTGTACGACACCGTCGCGCTGCCGTTGGGCAGGCTCACGGTCTCGACCTCGGTGCCCCAGCTGTCCCAGTTGGCGGTGGCGTTGAGGCCGATCTGCTTGATCTTCGTGCCGTTGACGTACAGCGACAGGGTCTTGGTCGCGGTGGTGCCGTTGGCGTAGCGCAGCGTCAGCGTGCGGCTGGCGGCACCGGAGTTGCTGACCGTGAAGGTCGTGTTCGCGTTGCCCTTGTTGCCGTCGGTGTAACCGCCGACGAACCCGGACCCGGTATAGCCGGTGTGGTCCGTGGCGACGGTCGTGCCGCCCGACAACGCGGCCGACTCGGCCTGGTAGGTGGTGCTGGCCGCCTCGGCGGGCAGCGCGGCGAGCACGCCGGTGACCAGCGCGGTCGCCGCGGCGGCCGCCGCGGCCAGCGCGAGGCGCAAGGTATTGCGTGCAGTCTTCCCTGGTACGACAGTGGAGCGGTGCATGGTGCGTTACTCCTTCCCTGCGGTGATGGGGTTCCCCCGTGTCCCGGGCAGCGGCCATCGGCTCACCGGTGGCGGTGGGCTGGTGGTCGGTGTCGGTGCCGGTCAAGCACCGCCGGGCGCGGCGCTCGACCGTGTCAGGTGTGCCGTCAGCCCTTGATGGCTCCGGCGGACAGGCCGTTCAGGATCCGGCGCTGGAAGATCATGAAGACGATGATCATCGGTATGCTGGCCATCGCCAGCCCCGCGTACAGCTCGTTCTGCGGCACCTGGCCGGTGAAGGACAACCGGCTCAGCGCCACGCTGATGGTCTGCTGCTGCGGGTCCTGCAGCACCAGCAGCGGCCACAGGAAGTCCTTCCACGATCCGATGATCGCGAAGATCGAGATGACGGCGAGCACGGGCAGCGACAGCGGCAGGATCACGTTCCACAGCGTGCGCAGCCGCCCCGCCCCGTCGATGCTCGCGGCTTCGAGCAGGTCGTCGGGGATCTGGTCGAAGAACCGCTTGAGCACGTAGATGTTGAACGCGTTGGCCGCGCCGGGCAGCCACAGCGCCCAGGGGCTGTTCAGCAGGTTGAGACCAACGATCGGCACATCGACCACGGTCAGGTACGCCGGGACCAGCAGCGCGGCGGCGGGCAGCATCAGGCTGGCCAGCATGCCGCCGAGCACCACCTTGCCGAAGACCGGGCGCAGCTTCGACAGGGCGTACGCCGCCGCGACGTCCACCAGCAGCTGGATCAGCCAGCCGAAGAACGCGTAGTAGGCGGTGTTGAACAGGAAGTGGCCGACCTGCAGCCGCTGCCACGCGTCGGCGAAGGCGGACCAGTGCCACTCCTGCGGCAGCAGCGTCGGCACCGGCTGCACCAGCTCCTGCGGCGACTTCAACGCGCCGGAGAACATCCAGTACAGCGGGAAGATGAACGCCAGCGTGAAGGCGACGGCCAGCACGCCCAGCACCACGCGGTACACCAGCCGGTTGCGGCCGCGCCGCAGGTCGGCGTCGGAGATCAGCGATCGGGTCGAGGAACTCATCTGCGGCACCTGCTCTCAGTCGGGCTTGCGGGTCAGTCGCAGGTACACGGCCGAGAACGCGCCGAGCACGATGAACAGCAGCACGCTCATCGCGGCGGCCAGGCCGAAGTCGTTGTTGACGGTGAAGGCGTACCGGTAGATCAGCACCATCACCGTGATGGTGTCCGGGTTCGTGGTCCCGGTGAGCTGGAAGGGCTCGATGAACACCTGCATGGTCGCCACGATCTGCAGCAGGAGGAGCACCAGCATGATGAAGCGCATCTGCGGGATGGTCACGTGCCGCACCCGCTGCCAGACGCTGGCGCCGTCGAGCTCGGCGGCCTCGTAGAGCTCGCTCGGGATGCCCGCGAGCCCGGCCAGGTACATGATCGTCGCGCCGCCCATGTTGGCCCAGGTCGACACCAGCACCAGCGAGACCATCGCCATCTTCGGCGACTGGGTCCACTCCGAGGTGGGCAGGTGCAGGAAGCTCAGCACCGCGTTGAACAAGCCCGAGCCCGGGTCGTAGAAGTACTTCCACAGCAGCACGCTGACGATCGGGGGCAGCATCACCGGCAGGTACACGGCCACCCGGAAGAAGCCCTTGGCGTGCCGGAACTCGTTGATGACCAGCGCCACCACGAACGGCACCGCGTACCCGAACAGCAGCGCCAGGGCGGTGAACTCCAGCGTGTTCACCCAGGCGGTGCCGAACAGCGGGTCGGCGAACAGCGCCTGGTAGTTGTCCAGCCCGACCCAGTAGGGCGGGGTGACGAAGTTGTCCTGCTGGAAGCTGAGGATGATGCCCTTGACCAGCGGATACCAGGAGAACAGGCCGAAGCAGACCAGACCGGCCGCCAGGAACGCGTACGCCTGCAGGTTGTCGCCGATCCGCCGCCGCAGCCGCTCGAAGCTCGGCCCGCTGGTGCGCCGGGGCCGCTCCTGCGCCACCGGCCGTGCCGTGGCTTCGGGTGCCAGGACCGTCATCGCGCCCGCCCTTTCTGTTCGAACAAGGGGTAGGCCCCGGGCCGCCAATCCCCCGGCCCGGGGCCTGTTCGTCACTTGGCTGCGGCCAGGATCGTGTTGACCTGGGCCTCTGCGTCAGCGAGGAGCTTCGCGATGTCGGCGTTGCGGTCGGTCAGGACCTTCTGCATCGCCGTGTCCAGCACCGCGTAGACCTGCTGCGCCAGCGGCGGCTCCAGCTTCAGCGGGATGCTCGCGGATCCAGCGACGAACGGCGCGAAATTGTCCGAGGGGACGTTCGCGAACTTCTTGGTGGCCTCCTCGCGCTTGGCAGCGGAGGCACCGGTCCAGATGTTGGGCTGCGGCAGGCCGACGGGCTGGCCCGCCTTGGACGCCTTCTCGTTGTCCGCCATGATCCGGTCCGGGTTGATCGTCTTGAAGGACAGCCAGGTCAGACCGGCCTTGATCTTCTCCGGGCTGAGGCCGGCCTTGAACATGTAGCCGTCGCCGCCGCCCAGGGTGCCCTGGCCGCCCGGCATGACCGACAGGCCGTAGTCCTCGTACTTGCCCTTGTACTGGTTCACGATCACCGGCAGGTTGTCCGACGAGCCGATGTACATGCCGAGCTTGCCCGAGGCGGCCATCTGGATCAGGTCGGCCCACTCCAGCAGCTGGCGGCTGCCCATGGTGTCATCGGTCCAGCGCATGTCCTTCAGCTGCTGCAGGACCTGCTTGCCCTTGTCGCTGTTGAAGGCGGCCTTCCACTTGTCGCCGTCCTTGACCGCGATGTCGCCACCGACGGAGTACAGCTCGGCGGTGAAGTGCCAGCCACCGGTGTTGCTCTTGCTGTAGTCGCCGTAGCCGACCACGCCGTCCCCGAGCGCCTTCAGCTTCTGGGCGGCCGCGCGGACCTCTTCCCAGGTCTTCGGCGGGTTGGCCGGGTCGAGACCGGCCTTGGTGAACAGGGTGCGGTTGTAGACCAGGCCCAGCGAGTAGTTCGCCGAGGGCAGGCCGTACACCTTGCCGTCCGGCCCGGTGAAGACCTTCATCAGCTGCTCCTGGATGTCCTTCACCTGCGGGACGGTGTCCAGGTAGGCCGAGATGTCAGAGACCTGCTTCTTGGCGATCAGCGCCTGCGGGTCGGTGAAGTAGACGTAGAAGACGTCCTCCAGCTGGCCGCCGGCCAGCTTGGTGGCGAACGTCTGGGGGTCCATGAACCCCTCTTTGGCGTCGATCTTGATGTTCGGGTACTTCGCCTCGAACGCCTTGACGTCGGCCTCGAAGTTGGCCAGGTTGACCGCGTCGGTCGCCGGCGGCTTGCCGTTGACCGTGATCGTCACGGGGCCGTTGGACTCGGCGGGCTTGTCCTCGCCGGAGCAGGCGGCGCCGAGCAGCGCCGTGCCGGCGATCAGCGCCAGCGCGACGGACTTGCCGAGCGTGCGACGGTTCATCGTCAAAATTCCCTTCTTGGGATGCACAGTTACCGAGCTGGGGGCAGCCCGGGTCGACCGGAGACGCGACACCTCCGGTTGTTGCTTGCGCATTGCCGCCGCGTTGCTCCGAGGTTTCCGAGCGTTTCGGCGTGAGCAGAAGGTTAGACCGCGCGAGCCCAAGAAGTCCATGGGTTGTTGCAAAAAATTGACCAGAAGATCGTCTTCGAGTTGCACAACCTCGCAAACACGAAACTTGTCGATGCATTAACGCGCTGAGCAGGGCGTTGTCGACTTCGGACTGATCATGACTGGCACGGGCCGGTTGAGCTGCGCACAATCAGCTCCGGGTCGAACAGGATCTCGCCCCGGTCGACCACACCACCTTCGATCTGTGCCATCAATGCGGCCACCGCGGCGCTCGCCATCGGCTCGATCGGCTGACGCACCGTGGTCAGCGGCGGGTCGGTCACGCCCATGAAGGTCGAGTCGTCGAATCCGATCACCGACACGTCCTGCGGCACCGAAAGCCCCTGCTTGCGTACGGCGCGGATGGCCCCCAGCGCCAGCGCGTCACTGGCGCAGACCACCCCGGTCACGCCCTCGGCCAGCAACCGCGCGGCCGCGCCACGCCCGCCCTCCGTCGAGAAGATCGTGTGCTCCACCCAGCGCCGCCACTGCCGCGACTGCCCCCGCCGCTCGAAGAACCGCACGTACGCGGCGAGTTTGCGGGCCGACGGGATGTGTCCGGGCGGGCCCAGCACCAGCCCGATCCGCTCGTGACCGAGCGCGGTCAGGTGCGTCAGCGCCTGCTCCACCGCCAGCTCGTCGTCGACGCACACGCGCGGCACGCCCAGGTTCTCGTCCGCGGCGTTGATCAGCACGATCGGGAGTCGGCGTTCCTCCAGCTTGCGGCACTGCTCCGGCCCCGCGTCGGCATAGCTGCCGCCCACGAAGACGATCCCGCCGACCTGGTGCGACAGCAGCATCTCGATGTAGTGCGACTCCGACACCCCGTCTGCGGTGCGCGTGCACAACGCGGGCACCAGCCCCCGCTTGATCAGGGCCTGTGCGATGACCTCGGCGAAGGCCGGGAAGATGGGGTTCTGCAGGTCGGGGAGCACCAGGCCGACGAGGCGGCCGCGCTCGGCGCGGATGCGCTCGGGGCGGGGAAAGCCGAACACGTCCAGGGCCGTGAGCACGGCATCGCGGGTCGCGGGGGCGATCCCGGGCTTGTTGTGCAGCACGCGGCTGACCGTCGCCTCGGACACCCCGGTGAACTTGGCCACCGCCGCCAGTCTGCTCGTCACACCCGACAGCTTACGGGATCTAATGCAAAAACTCGATACCCGAACGCAACCTCTTGCAACTATCGATCCCGCCAGAACCCGCTCTTCGCCCGCGTCCCGCGCAACCGTCCAAGATCGCTGTCTGAGGACGGAATATGCGTCCTGAGCCCACGGAACGACCGGAGACCGCGATCATCCACCAAAACGGTCCGGAGGATCCCGGCTTCGGGTCACCTCACCGCACGGACACGGCCCGGCCCGTCTTCCGCCCGCGAGTGCCGATCGCCCACGAGGTCAGGTATCCCACGAGGTCAGGTATCCCACGAGGTCAGGTATCCCACGAGGTCAGGTATTGCGGTCAGCGGGCGGACCGGGGGTCGGCGGCTTGGGCGGCTGCGATCGGTTCGTGGGAGTCGCCGGCGGCGCGGCGGCCCGCGTGCACGTCGATCAGGGCGACCACCAGTGCTGCCAGTACGAACGCGATCGTGAGCAGCAGACCGTGGCGGAACGCGGTGGCGAAGTCGCCCTGCGAGGACGCGAGCCCGGCGAAGAAGATCGCGCCGATCGCGGCGATGCCGACCGCGGCCCCGATGCGCTGCCCGGTCTGCAGCACGCCGCTGGCGCTGCCCGCCCCGGCGACGGGTACCTCCGCCAGGGTCAGCGTCTGGTTCGGGGCGATCACCAGGCCGCTGCCGACCCCGGCGATGAGCAGCGGCAACGCGGTGGCCCAGCCGTCGGCGCGGCCGGGCACAAGCTCGACCGCGAGTTCGACCCCGGCCAGCCCGAGCGCGACCAGCCCCAGCCCGACCGCGATGAGGGTACGCCCGACGCGGGTCACGACC
The DNA here is from genome assembly GCF_019083965.1 of Catellatospora tritici. Classification (GTDB taxonomy): domain Bacteria; phylum Actinomycetota; class Actinomycetes; order Mycobacteriales; family Micromonosporaceae; genus Catellatospora; species Catellatospora tritici. Next base: position 145,463 of record NZ_JAHRCY010000018.1, on the reverse strand, counting down.
CGCCCGCCCGCTCCGGCCGAGACCGCCGACCCGAGCGCGAACGGCAGCGTGGCCAGGCCCGCCTGCAGCGCCGTGTAGCCGAGGCCCTGCTGCAGGTAGAGCGTGAAGATGAAGAAGATCGCGGTGAACCCGGCGAAGTAGACCAGGCCGAGCAGGGTGCCCAGGGCGTACGACCGGCGCCGGAACAGGCTCAGGTCCACCATCGGGGTGCCCGCGGCGGCGCGGGCGTACCGGCGCTCCCAGGCGACGAACCCGGCCAGCACCACCAGCCCGGCCGCGAGCAGCAGCCACTTGCCGCGCCCCGGCCAGGACTGCCCCTGGATCAGCGGCAGCAGCACCAGCACCACGCCCAGCGCCAGCAGCAGCACCCCGACGGGGTCGAAACTCTCCCGGCGTCTTCGGCTGTCGCAGAACCCCGGGATGAAGCGGTACGCCATGATGATCGCCAGCACGCCCACCGGGATGTTGACGTAGAACACCCAGCGCCAGCCTTCGGCGACCCCGGCGGCCTGGATGAGCAGGCCGCCCAGCAGCGGGCCGATGGCGGTGGAGATGCCGACGATGGCGCCGAGCATGCCGAAGGCCCGGCCGCGTTCGGCGCCCCGGAACAGTTGCTGGATCAGGCCGCTGATCTGGGGGTTCATGATCCCGCCCGCGGCGCCCTGGATGAGCCGGGCCAGCACCAGCCACAGCGCGGTACGGGCCAGCCCGGCCGCGGCGCTGGACAGCGTGAACAGGGCCACCGCGGCGACGAACGCGTTGCGCCGTCCGTGCATGTCACCGAAGCGGCCCGCGGGCACCAGCAGCAGGCCGAACGCCAGCGCGTACCCGGACAGGATCCACTGCAGGTCGCTGGCGCCGGCGTCCAGACCCATCCGGATCGACGGCAGCGCCACGTTGACGATGCTGACGTCGAGCAGGGCCATGAAGCCGCCGATGAGGCACACGCTCAGCGCGTGCCACCGGCGCGGATCGGGTCGGTAGTCGTCACCCGCGCCGCTGTACATGGTCCGAGCCTACCGGCGGCTTGTCCCTTTCCCGGCTCGTTCGCGGTAATCGTGCCGCATCCGCCCGGGTCGTCAAGATCTCAGCCGATCTCAGTCGTCGAACTCGAATCCGGTCGCCGCGGCCAGGGCCACCAGCGCCCGCAGCCGGTCGGCGTCGGTGGCCGCGCCGCTCATCAGCTCACCGAGCTCCGCCAGCGCGGCGCGGTCGGTGCCGCGGGCGCAGAACATTCCGGCCTCCGGGTCGTAGGAGAAGCGTTCGCCGAGGTCGGGGGCCTCGTGCTCGACGAGCAGCTCGGCGATGCCCGCCCAGAAGTAGCCGTTCGGCTCGTGACCGAGCTCGTAGATCACCTCGTCGACCCCGGTCTCGCCCGCGATGAGCAGCAGCGAGTACTTGCCGGAGTCCGTTTCGATGAGCTTCAACGGAGTCATGCGGCGTAGCGTCCCACAACCGGTCCCCACCGGCCTGGGCGAGTACCCGCGATCCGCGACGCGTGGGCCGTTGGAGCTGATAGGCATAGCTCGGCGGGACGGCGACGGACCGGGCAGGAACAGGGACGGGGCGCATGGGTGACGTGCTGGATGAGCTGACGCTGGCCGGGGTGGTCGACCTGCTGGTCAAGCTGGTCGAGTTCGCGGGCGCCCTGGTCATTTTCGTGGGCGCCACGGTGGCGTTCGCGCAGTTCGTCAACGCCGCCATCCGGATACGCCGTACCGAGAGTTTCGTGCCGATCCGGCTGGGCCTGGGTCGCTTCCTGGCGCTCGGGCTGGAGTTTCAACTGGCTGGGGACATCCTGCGCACCGCGATCGCACCGACGCTGCGCGAGATCGGCGAACTGGCCGCGATCGCGGCGATCCGGACGGCGCTGAACTTCTTCCTCAACCGCGAGATCAAGGAGGAGCGCGCCGAGATCGCGGCGGCGGGCAGCCCCCGGCTGAATCCGTCCGCCGACCTGGGCCCCCCGGGCAGTCGGGGGACGGCGTGATCGCCGTCGGGGGCGGCTGCGCCATCGTCGCGGCGATCGGTGGCGCGACGGCGATCGACCCTCCCGCCGCGGGGATCGGCGCCGCCGAGGCAACCGGCGCGATCGCCCACTTGATCGACCTGGCTTCGTTGGCCTGTGTCGCGGCGGGGCTGGTCGCGGGCGGCCTGGTGCTGGCCACGCGCGGTCCGGCGCGGCTGGCGCTGGCGGTGGCGCTGGACTTCTGGCTGGCGGCCGGGTTGTTGCGGCTCTCGCTTCCGGCTTCCTGGCAGGCGATGGCCGCCGCGGCGGCGATTCTGGGGATCCGGCTGCTGCTGCGCGGCGCCCTGCGCCACCCCGCCGACGCGCCCCCGCCAGGACCGGCCCCGGTCTCTTCTGCACGGCGCTGACCTGCCGAGGTCCGACAGCTCGGCTGGGGGCGGCCGGTGGCGGGCCGGGGCGGCCGGTGGCGGGGCGGGTCGGGAACCGGAAGCGCGCTCGGGCGGTCGAAGGTGGCATGTCTAGTGTGCGTACGGCCGCGATCCTGCTCACCGCGCTGCTGGCCGGGGCTTGTGCCCAGCCGGGCGACGTCGGCTCGCCGGGTCCCGGCGCGGGGGCGGCGCTGGCCGACCGCACGTTCCTGTCCACGGCGGTGACCGAGAACGGCACCCCGCGCCCGCTGGTCGGCGGAACCCGGATCAGGCTGATGGTGCAGCCGGACGGCACGGTCAGCCTGAACGCCGGCTGCAACCACCTGGGCGGCAAGGCCTCGTTCGACGACGGCAGGCTGACGGTCGGCGAGCCGGCCACCACCGACATGGGCTGTGACCAGCCCCGACACGAGCAGGACAATTGGCTTGGCGCGTTCCTCGGCGCGGGGCCGTCCTGGACCCTGAACGGTGACGTGCTCAAGCTCAGCGACGGCAAGACGGAGATCACCATGCAGGACCAGGAGACCGCGACACCGGACCGGCCGCTGACCGGCACCCGGTGGACGGTGGACACGGTGGTGACGGGCGACGCGGCGGGCTCGGTTCCCGGCGGCGCGGAGGCGTACCTGGAGTTCGCCGACGGCAAGGTGACCGGATCGACGGGCTGCAACCAGCTCGGCGGGACGGCCGAGGTGCGCGGCGACCGGATCGTGTTCGGAGCGCTGCGCACGACGAAGATGGCCTGCGCCGACGAGGTGAACCGGCTGGAGCGGGCGGTGCTGGCCACGCTGCGCGGCGAGGTGACCTGGAAGATCACCGCCGACCGGCTCGACCTCACCGGCCCGGACCGCGCCGGTCTGTCCCTGCGCGCCGGGTGACGTCGGGGTTCGATAGCGACAAACAGTCTATTCTTGGTGACAGCGACATTTCGCATGCGCGTACCACGGAGAATTGGGTGTTTTGACGGATTCGGCGGCGAACGACGACCAGCGACGTGACAGTCCGCCGCTCGGCGCCGCACGATCCGAACAGCTGCACCGCAGCGACCGCACCCTGGTCAAGCGGCGGTCGCTGCCCGGCGGTGGATCCGTGATCGTCAAGGAGGCCCTCGGCCCCGACGCCGTGAAACGGACCGACCACGAGCTGGCGATCCTGCACCGCCTGCGCGGCGTCACCGGCGTCGCCCAGCTCGCCGACGCCCTCGCCGAGCCGGGCACCCTGGTGCTCGTCGACCCCGGCGGCACCACCCTGGACCAGCGCGGCAAGCCGCTGCCGTGGGCCGAGACCGTCACCGTCAGCCTGGACCTGGCCCGCACCCTGGCCGAGATCCACCGACGGCACGTCGTGCACCGCGACATCTGCCCGTCCAACGTCGTGCTGCCGCCCGGCGGCGGCGTGTGCCTGGTCGACTTCGAGCTCGCCACCGCGTTCGCCGAGATCAGGCCCGAGTTCACCCACCACAACGAGATCGTCGGCACGCTGCCGTACCTGGCCCCGGAGCAGACCGGGCGCACCGGACGCCCCGTCGACCAGCGGGCCGACCTCTACGCTCTCGGCGCCACCATGTACGAGCTGGCCACCGGCGCCCCGCCGTTCGGCACCGGCGACCCGCTGCGGCTCAGCCACGCACACCTCGCCCGCCGCCCGGTGCCGCCCGCCGAAGCCGATCCGCGGGTCCCCGCCGAGCTGTCGGCGATCATCATGCACCTGCTGGAGAAGGAACCGGACCACCGGTACCAGACCGCCGAAGGCCTGGCCCACGACCTGGCCCTGCTGCGCGACGCCCCGCCTGGCGCCCCCGCCGGGCTGCGGGTCGGCGCCAACGACGTGCCGCTGCGACTGCTCCCGCAGTCGCGCATCATCGGCCGCGACCCGGAGATCCAGGCGCTGGGCACGGCGTTCGCCGACGCGATGAGCGGGCTGAGCCACGGACTGCTCGTCACCGGAGCCGCGGGCGTCGGCAAGACGTCGCTCATCGACGAGCTGCGCGCCATCGCCTCGGCGGGCGGCGGCTGGTTCGTGTCCGGCAAGTTCGATCCGCACCGCCACGACCGCGACTACGACGCCGTACGCCAGGCGCTGCGGGCGCTGGGCCGGCTGCTGCTGGCCGAGCCCGAAGAGGAGCTGGCCGAGCTGCGCGACAGGCTGCTCACCACGGTCGGCCACAACGTGGGGCTGCTCGCCGCGGTCCTGCCCGAGTTCGGCGCCCTGCTGCACCTCGACGGCGACCCGGGCGTCGGCGACGCCGTACACGCCCAGGCCCGCACCCAGCGCACCGGTGTCGACGTGCTGATCGCGACCGCCTCACCGAAACGCCCGATCGTCCTGTTCATCGACGACCTGCAGTGGGCCGCGCGGACCCCGCTCGGGTTCATCGACCTGCTGGTGTCCGAAGGGCCACCCGACGGGCTGCTGCTGGTCGGCGCCTACCGAGAGGACGAGGTCGACGCCACGCACCCGCTCGCGGCGATGATCGCCCGCTGGCGGCGCCAAGGGGTCGAACCGCAGCGGCTGCGGCTGGCGAACCTGACCGCCGACAGCACCACCGAACTCGTCGCCGACCTGCTGCACCTGGACCCGCACGACGCGGCCGAGCTGGCCGGACCCGTGGCCCAGCGCACCCAGGGCAACCCGTACGACACGGTCGAACTGGTCAACTCGCTGCGGCGCGACGGCGTGCTGCAACTGCGCGAGGACGGCTGGTCCTGGGACGGCGCCACCCTGTCCCGTCACCTGCGCCAGGCCGACGTGACCGACCTGTGGACCGCCCGGGTGAACGCGCTGCCCGAACCCACCCGCCGCGCCGTGGAGATCATGGCCTGCCTGGGCGGCAAAGCCGACCTGAACCTGCTGCAGACCATGTCCCAACGCAGCGCCGCGGCCATCGAGGAACTGCTCGTGCCCGCCCTCGACGACGGCCTGCTGGTGCTCGAACCCGGCGACCCCGCCGACGTGCTGCGGTTCCGACACGACCGGGTCCGCCAGGCCATCCTCGACAGCCTGCCCGGACCGAGGCTGACCCAGCTGCGTCTGGAGTTGGCCCGCCGCCTGTCCGCCCAGCCGAGCCTGGCCGACCTCGCCGCCCAGCAGTACCTCCATGTCGCCGGCCGGATCACCGACCAGACCGAACGCCGCCGCGCCGCCGCGCTGTTCGCCCGCGCCGCCGAACGCTCCCGTCTGCTCAGCAACCACGCCGCCGCCGAGCGTTTCCTGGCCGCCGCGATCCCCCTGACCGACCCCGCCAACACCGCCGAGCTCCTCGGCCTGCACACCGCCCGCCACGCCGCCCTGTACGGCCTCGGCCGCCTCGACGAAGCCGACCAGGTGTACCGGATCATCGAGGGCCTGTGCACCGACCCCGCCGACTGCGCCGATGCCACCCTGGTCCGGGTGCTCAGCCTCACCAACCAGGGCCGCGCCGCCGAAGCCGTCGCTCTCGGCCTGCACATGCTCGACGAACTCGGCATCCACGCCCCGCCGCGCGAACGCATGGACGCCGAGATCGAAGCCGACCTGGACCGGCTCGGCGACTGGCTCGACCGCGGCGACGTCGCGGCCGACCTGGCGCACCCCGAGCTCACCGACCCGCGGCTGCTCGCCGCGGCCTCGCTGATCAACAAGATGATGGCCCCGGCGTTCTTCAGCGACCAGACCATCCTGTGCTGGCTGACCATGCAGGCGCTGCGCTGCTGGGCCAAGTACGGTCCGGTCGCGACCCTGGCCGGACCCGTCGCGCACACCATGTTCGTCACCGTCGGCCGCCGCGGCGACTACCGCACCGGCCACCGCGCGATGCTGCGCTTCCTCGCCGCCGCCGAGGCCCGTGGGTACGAGCCCGACACCTCCCAGGCCCGCTTCCTCTACGCCCTGAGCACCGGCCACTGGTACGAGCCCCTCGAAGACGCCGTCCGGCAGGCACAACTGGCCCGCGAAGGACTGCTGCACGGTGGTGACCTGCAGAAAGCCTGCCACACCTACTACGTCACCGTGTACGGCCTGCTCGACTACGCCCCCACCCTCGACAGCTACCTCACCGAGGTGGACGCGGGACTCGCCTTCGCCACCCGCACCGGCAACGACCAGTCCACCGACGTCTACCTGCCGTACCGGCGGCTGGCCGCCGTGCTGCGCGGCGAACACGTCGAGGCCTACGCCGACGAGCAGACGGTGCTCGACAGCCTGGCCGGCAACGTCGTCGCCGTGTCCAACATGCACCTGACCCGGGCCCTGGCCGCCGTGCTGTTCGACGACCCGGCCGCGCTGCACCACCACGCCACCGCCGCGGCCGCGCTCATCCACACCAACCCGGCCACCTACCCGGTCGCGCTGACCCAGCTGCTGCGCGCGCTCGACCTGGCCAGCCGTGCCCGCGCCGCCGAACCGGCCGAACGCGACGAACTGCTGTCCGAACTGGACGAGTGCGCGGCGTGGCTGGCCCAACGAGCCGCCGACGCACCCGGCAACTTCGAGCACCTGCTGCTGCTCGTACGCGCCGAGGACGCCGCCGCGCACGGCGACTTCCCGGCCGCCGCCCGCGCCTTCGACGCCGCCCAGCGCGAGGCCGCCACCCGCGAGCGCCCCTGGCACCGCGCCCTCATCCTCGAACGCGCCGCCCGGTTCTACCTCGCCAACGACATGCCCATCGCCGGGCAGAACCTGCTCGACCGCGCCCGGCACGCCTACCTCGCCTGGGGGGCCGCCGCGAAGGTCGACCAGCTCGACCGGGCCCGCCCGCCCACCGCGGACGGCACGACCCCCGCCACGGCGGCCGCCGAACCGCAGCGGCCCATCCTCACCAGCACCATCGACCTGCTCGGCATTCTCGCGGCGTCGCAGGCGCTCAGTTCGCAGACCACCTTCGACGGCGTACGCGCCCGCGTGGTCGAGGTGCTCAGCGACATGACCGGCGCCACCGCCGTACACCTGCTGCGGCGAGACGGCGACGGCGAGCACTGGGCCCTGCCCGCGCGGGAGCCCGGCGACCGACCCGCCGCGCCCGCCTCCGTCATCCGGTACGTCGAACGCACCCGCGAACCGCTGGTCGTCGGCGACGCCGCCCACGACGACCGCTTCGCCCGCGACCCGTACTTCGCCGGGCTGGACACCTGCTCGCTGCTGGCCGTGCCCATTGTCAACCGGGGCACCTGGCAGGCCCTGCTGCTGCTGGAGAACCACCTGATCCGCGAGGCGTTCTCGGCCGACCGACTGGACACGGTCCAGCTCATCGCAGGGCAGCTCGCCGTGTCCCTGGACAACGCCTCGGTGCTGGCCTCGCTGGAGCGCAAGGTCGCCCAGCGCACCGAGGAGCTCACCGCCGCCAACGCTCGCCTGGAGCTGCTGAGCAGCACCGACGCGCTCACCGGGCTGGCCAACCGGCGCCGCTGGGAGCAGCGGCTGGCGGGTGAGTGGGAACGCGCCTCGCGCACCGGGGCGCCGCTGGCGCTGGCGATGGTCGACATCGACCACTTCAAGCCGTACAACGACCATTACGGCCACCCTGCCGGCGACGACTGCCTGCAGCGCGTCGCCGGTGCGCTCACCCGCAACCTGCGCCAGATCGACCTGGTCGCCCGCTACGGCGGCGAGGAGTTCGCGGTGCTCATGCCGGGCATCGGCGTGGAGCGGGCCCGGCAGGTCGGCGAGCGGCTGCGCGGGGCGGTCGCCGCGCTGGACGAGCCGCACGCGGTGACCAGTGACGGAATCGTGACGGTCAGCGTCGGGGTCGCGTCGATGACGCCGGGTCCGGGCCGCGACGCCGAGGGCCTGGTCCGGCTGGCCGACGTCGAGCTCTACCGCGCCAAACGCAGTGGCCGCAACCAGGTCAGCGCCGCCGCCTGACCCCGGGGCCGACCCGGATCAGGCGGGTTCGATGCGGCCCATGTGACCGGCGCGACGCGCCAGCGGCGGCGACTCGCCTGGACGATACGGCGCTTCGCCGTAGGCTGGCAGGCGTGACCGAGTTCGACGGCCTTCCTGTCCTGCGCTCCCCTGTCGCCATCGCCGCCTTCGAGGGGTGGAACGACGCCGCTGACGCCTCCACCGCCGTGGTGGAACACCTGGAGCAGGTGTGGGACGCCCGTGAGGTCGCCGTGGTCGACCCCGAGGAGTTCTACGACTTCCAGGTCAACCGACCGCTGATCACGCTGGTCGAGGAGGAGCGGCGCATCGAGTGGCCGAGCACCCGGTTCCTGGTGGCGTCGCCGCCCGGGGCCAAGCACGACGTGGTGTTGATCCGCGGCATCGAACCGAGCCTGCGCTGGCGCACCTTCTGCGGCGAGGTGCTGGAGATCTGCCACAGCCTGGGCGTGGAGAAGCTGGTGCTGCTGGGGGCACTGCTGGCCGACGTGCCATACAGCCGCCCGCTGCCGATCAGCGGCACCGTGACCGGCAAGTCCGCGGCCGAGGAGAAGATCAAGCTGACCCCCACCCGGTACGAGGGACCGACCGGCATCGTGGGGGTGCTCCAGGAGAGTGCCCGTCGCGCCGAACTGGACGCGATGTCGTTCTGGGTGCACGTGCCGCACTACGCCAGCAACCCGCCGTGCCCGAAGGCCACGCTGGCGCTGCTGCACCGCCTGGAGGAGGTGCTGGACCTGCCCGTGCCCATGGCCGACCTCGCCGAGGAGTCGGCCGAGTGGGAGGACCGGGTCCGCGCCGCCGCCGCCCAGGACGCCGAGCTGGCCGAATACCTGCGCGACCTCGAGGAGCGCGCGGGCGACGCGATCAAGCCGCTGTCCGGTGACGAGATCGCGGTCGAGTTCGAGAAGTACCTGCGCCGCCGCGGCGGCTCCCACGGCCCCACCCACGGCACCTGGTGACCTCCCCGGCTTGATCGTCCAAGTTGCCGGGCACTCGGGCGTATCTTGCGCTGCTTTTCGCCCGAGTGCCCGGCAACTTGGACGATCTTTGGGGCGCGACACGTTGACTAGGTCGTCCTAGGACGCTAGGTATTCGGACATTCGTACGGCATGATCCCTATCATGACCGAGACGGGCATCGGCGGGATCAATCCGGGCGCGGCGGAACATCCGCACCGCCAGATCGCCGCCCAGCTGCGCGCGAAGATCAGACGGGGCGACTGGGCCGCGGGCGAGCAGCTGCCCTCGATCCCCGCCCTGGCCCAGATGTACGGAGTGGCCAAGCAGACCGTGCAGCGCACCATCGACCAGCTGCGCATCGAGGGCCTGCTGATCACCAAGCCGGGCTCCGGCACGTTCGTGCGCGGGACCCGGCGCCGCCTCAACCGGCTGTCCCGCGGCCGCTACGGCGCCCAGCGCGGATACCACGCCGACCTGGCCGCCCGATACCGGCAGCAGCTCACCGAGGTCGGCCGGGCCACTCCCCCGGCGGAGGTCGCCGACGCGTTCGGCGTCTCCGACAGCACCGAACTGGTGGTGCGGCGCCACATCGTGCGCACCCAGGACGCCACTGTCGAGGTGGGTGCCTCGTGGCTACGCCCCACCGACACGGCGGGCACCGGGCTGGAGCGCTTCGAATCGTTCGGCCGCCCGCTGTACCAGGAGGTCGAGGAGGTGACCGGCCGCCGCTACGTCACCGCGACCGACACCATCACCGCCCGGCTGCCCACCCGCGAGGAGGCCGAGGTGCTGCAGATCCGCCCCGATACGCCGGTGCTGCACCTGCTGCACGTGGCCTACGACGCCGACCACCGCCCCATCGAGGTCGCGCAGTCCACCTGGCCCGGACCGATGACGACACTCACGGAGGACTATCGGGTGCCCGCGCCACGCCCGGACGCGGACCTCGACGGAGACCCGGATCCGGGCCTGGTGCTGGGCTGATCCCTTAATGTCGGGTGGCCGACAGTTTTTCGCCTGCGCGTGAGCGCACCGGTCGCAAGGATGGGACGCATGACCCTTCGCCGAGACGTTCCCGCAGGTAAGCGAGGCGCCTTCGGGCCGGGAGACACCGGCCGCAAGTCGCCGCAGGCGTTCGTGGCCACCCTCGGCGCCCTGGTCGTGCTCGTGATCGGACTGGCGCTGCTGGCCATCCTGGTCGTCGGGATCGCCGACGGCGTGGCCAGCACCGGCGTGCTGCTGCTCGGGGCGCTGTGCCTGGGCGTGTTCGCGCTGGCCGCCCGCCTGGGCCACGTCGCGCTGACGCTGCGCCGCGAGGCCGCCGCCGCGGCCCGACCTGCCGCGCCACGGCGGGCCGCGCCCCCGCAGGCACCGCGCCCGCCCGCCCGTTCCCGCCCGCAGCCCCGCCCGCGCGCCTGACTGCGGCAGGAAATCCGGCGCCTGATCGGCGGGTGGCGGCATGTGCGCACGTCGTGCACCATCCGAGCCGTGCAGATCTTCGCCCCGCCGGGTACGCGCCGCCTCACGCCGCGTCCGCGCGACCGCCGCCGTACCCTCGTCTGGTTCTGGATCTTTCTGATCTTCTCCGGTCTGCTGTTCGCGGGCTACGCCACGGGCGATGACGGGCTGAAAGTGCTGGTGTTCGCGGTGCTCTGGCTGGCGGCCGCCGTCGTGAAGGCCATGGAACTCATGTGCGGCGTCCACGTGGGCGACGGCACGCTGGTGGTCGGCGACGGGATGCGGCTGCGCCGCGTCGCGCTGGCCGAGGTCACGGCGTTCACGCTGCGCGCCGCCGCGGGGTCCGAGATCCTGTGGATCGAGCTCGCCGACGGCCGACGGGTCGAGACGCCCGCCGTCGTGGCCTGCGACGCCGTGGCGGGCCGGACTGACCTCATCTCGATGTCCCGCTCCGGGCTGCTGCGCATGATCGACGATCTGGAGCACCTAAGGCGGGCGGCCCTCACCCGCCAGGCCGCGTGACCGCGGTCCGGCCCCGAGTCATCGCTACGGGACAGCGAAGTAGCCTCGGCCCGACACGATGCCCCCGGGTGGAAACGACGGGACACCGACCGCCGCGGGAGCGGGTTAAGAAGGGCACCTTCCTCTACGCAGAGCGATAAGAAGGTGCCCTTCCTTACCTACAGGGCGATGCCGAGGAGGGCGTCGAGGGTTTTCGCCATGAGGGCGGGGGCGTCGGGGTCGGTACCCGCTCCGGCGAGGGTGTCGTCGGCCCAGGCGTCGATGAGGGCCAGCGCGCCGGGGGTGTCCAGGTCGTCGGTGAGCTTGCCGCGCACCCCGGCCAGGAACTCGGCTCCGGACGGTCCGGCGGCGGCCTGCGCGGCGCGACGCCAACGGGCCAGCCGGGCCTCGGCGGTCTTGAACAGGTCGTCGGTCCACGAGCGGTCGGTCCGGTAGTGGTCGGCCAGCAGGGCGAGCCGGACCGCCATCGGGTCGACGTTGTCGGAGCGCAGCCGGGAGACGAAGACGAGGTTGCCGCGGGATTTGCTCATCTTCTCGCCGTCCAGGCCGATCATGCCCGCGTGCACGTAGTGCCCGGCGAACGGCGCCTTGCCGGTGAGCACCTCGGCGTGGGCGGCCGAGCACTCGTGGTGCGGGAACAGCAGGTCGTTGCCGCCGCCCTGCACGTCGATGGTGTCGCCGAGCAGGCCGAGGGCGATGACGGCGCACTCGATGTGCCAGCCGGGGCGGCCGGCGCCGAGCGGGCCGCCGTCCCAGGACGGCTCGCCGGGGCGCGAGCCGCGCCACAGCAGCGGGTCGAGCGCGTCGTACTTGCCGGGGCGCTGGGGGTCGCCGCCGCGTTCGGCGGCGAAGACCAGCATCTGCTCACGCGAGAGGTTCGACTCGTACCCGAAGCGGGGGGCGGAGCTGATCGTGAAGTAGACGTCGCCGGTGCCGTCGTCGAGGCGGTACGCGGCACCGGTGTCGAGCAGTTCGACGACCTTCTCGACGATGGCCGGGATCGACTCGACGGCGCCGACGTAGCGGGCCGGCGGGATGATCCGCAGCGCCTCCATGTCCTCGCGGAACAGGGCGGTCTCGCGCATGGCCAGGACCTTCCAGTCCTCGCCGTCGCGGTTGGCCCGCTCCAGCAGCGGGTCGTCGATGTCGGTGACGTTCTGCACGTAGGTGACCTCGTGCCCGGCGTCCCGCCACAGCCGGTTCACCAGGTCAAACGTGATCATGGTGGCGGCATGGCCCAGGTGGGTCGCGTCGTACGGGGTGATGCCGCAGACGTACATGGTCGCGTGCCCGCCGTCGGGGCGGCTCGGGTGGGCGCCCTGGCGTGCGGAGTCGAAGAGAACGAGGGGCTGACCGGCGCCGGGCAGGCGCGGGACGTCGAGTCCGGACCACGATTCCATGTCCGCCAGCGTAACCAGCATTCTGCCGAGAGCGGATCTAGCCTCGAGGGGTTACCCGGTTGGCCGAACGTGACGCTAGGGTCGAGGCATGACCCATCAGGTGTACGCGTTCGAGCCGCCGGAGCGGTTCGTGGCAGGCACAGTGGGTCCGCCCGGTGAGCGCACGTTCTTTCTGCAGGCACGCGGCGGGGGCCGCCTGGTAAGCGTCGCGCTGGAGAAGATGCAGGTGGCGCTGCTGGCCGAGAAGCTCGAGGAGCTGCTCACCGAGGCACATCACCGCTTCGGGGCGGACCTGCCCGGCACCGAGCTCCCGACGGACAACGAGCCGTTGGAGGCGCCGGTCGACGAGGAGTTCCGCGTCGGCACACTCGGGCTGGCCTTCGACGTGGAGTCCAGTACGGTGGTGATCGAGGCGATCGCGGCCGAGGAGGTCGAGTTCGACGCCGAGACCGACACCGGGGACGAAGCCGACGCCGAGGACGCACCGGAGATCTCCGACGACCTCGACCGGTTGCGGGTGCGGCTGACGCCGCAGGAGGTGCGGAACTTCATCGACCGCGCCAAGCGGGTCGTGGCGGCAGGGCGGCCGCCGTGCCCCCTGTGTGGCCAGCCGCTGGATCCGGCCGGGCACCTGTGCCCCCGGCACAACGGCTACCACCGCAGATAGCGCTACACCGCGGAAAAGACGGCACGCAGAGCAGCCGAGGAGGTCGGGCCATCCCTCCCGTCGACGACAAGACCGAGCTCGGGCGTCTGCTGCGCGGCGCCGACATGGAGATCGAAGGCAGGCTGGTCGAGGCCTCCAACACCACCCTGCGTGTGATTCTCACCGCCGACGGGCACACCTTCCGGGCGGTCTACAAGCCGGTGCGTGGTGAGCGGCCACTGTGGGACTTCCCACATGGCACACTGGCCGCGCGCGAGGTCGCGGCGTACGCGGTGAGCGACCGGTTGGGCTGGGACATCGTGCCGACCACGGTGATGCGCGACGGGCCGCTCGGCCCTGGCTCGTGCCAGCTGTGGCTGGACGAGGTGACCGAGCCGCCGGTCGACTTCGTGCCCGCCGACGAGCTGCCGCAGGGCTGGCTGCCGATCGCGGCGGCCCAGGACGACGAGGGTCGGCCGTACCTGCTGGCGCACGCCGACGATCCGGGGCTGGCCCGGATGGCGGTGTTCGACGCGGTGGTCAACAACGCCGACCGCAAGGGCGGGCACGTGCTGGCCACCCCGGACCGGAAACTGTACGGCGTGGACCACGGCATCTGCTTCCACACCGAGGACAAGCTGCGCACGGTGCTGTGGGGGTTCGCGGGCCGGGCCGTCGCCCCGGACGTGGCCGAGGCGCTGCGCGGGTTCGACGCGGGCATCCTGGCCGATCTGCTCGCCCCGGCCGAGGTCGAGGCGTTGCAGACCCGGGTGAAGCACCTGGTCGCGGAGGGGACCCTGCCGCAGCCGCCGGACGACCGCCACGCGATCCCGTGGCCGCCGATCTGAGACTTACTTCACCCGGCGGTGGTCGGTGACGACCATGTCGGCGTACTCCGGGTGGCGCTCCAGCCATCCGGCCAGGAACGGGCAGATCGGCACCACGGTGCGGGCGGCGGCGCGGGCGTCGTCCATGACGCGGCGGGCGATGGCGCCGCCGATGCCCTGGCCCTCGTACTCCGGGGACACCTCGGTGTGCGTGAACGCGATGATCTTGCCGGTGACCTGGTAGGTCATGAACCCGGCCAGCGTCTCGCCGTCACGTGCCTCGTAGCGCCCCTTGGCCGGCGCGTCCACCACCTCGATAGTCACCGCGCCATCCTAGTCCGCGGCCGCACCCGCGGTGCGATGGTGGATCGGCCCGTCGACCTCGGACAGCACCGCGCCGGAGCCGCCCCACCGGTTGGCGACGATCTCGGCGGCGATGCTGACGGCGGTCTCCTCGGGGGTACGCGCGCCCAGGTCCAGCCCGATCGGCGAGCGCAGCCGTCCCAGCTCCTCGTCGGTGAGTCCGGCCAGGCGCAGCCGGGCCAACCGGTCCTCGTGCGTACGCCGGGAGCCCATCGCCCCGACGTAGGCCACCGGCAGCCGCAACGCCACCTCCAGCAGCGGCACGTCGAACTTCGGGTCGTGGGTGAGCACACACAGCACGGTCCGCTCGTCCACGAGCCCCTGTTCGGCCTGCTCGGCCAGGTAGCGGTGCGGCCACTGCACCACCACCTCGTCGGCGGCCGGGAACCGCCGCGCGGTGGCGAACACCGGCCGGGCGTCGCACACGGTCACCCGGAACCCCAGGAACGACCCGATCCGGGCCACGGCGGCGGCGAAGTCGATCGCCCCGAACACGATCATGCGAGGCGGCGGGGCGTACGACGCCACGAACAGCGTCAGCTCGTCGCCGCGCCGCTGCCCCTCGTCGCCGTACCGCAGGGTGCCGGTGCGGCCGGCGGCGAGCATGCCCCGGACGTCGTCGGCCACGGCCGCGTCCAGTCGCGACGATCCGAACGAACCGCCGGTCCGGTCGGCCCAGACGACCAGGCGCCGCCCGAACCGGTCGTGGTCGGCGGGCTCGACGCAGGTGACCACCGCGACCGGCTCCCCCGCCCGGATCGACGCCACCACCGCACCCAGCTCGGGAAAGGTCTGCCGCGACACCCGCTCCACGAACACGTCGATGATGCCGCCGCAGGTCAGGCCGACCGCGAACGCGTCGTCGTCGCTGACTCCGTACCGCTGCAGCACCGGCAGCCGGTCGGGGTCCACGGCCAGTTCGTATACGGCCGCCTCGACACAGCCGCCGGAGACGCTGCCGGTGACCTCGCCGTCCGGGGCGACCAGCATCGCCGCACCGGGCTGACGCGGCGCCGAGCGCCAGGTGTGCACGACCGTGGCCAGCCCGACGGTGGCCCCTTCGGCCCACCATCGGTGCAGCTCGTCGAGCACGTCACGCATCGGGGGCCCGCGGTGCCGAGTCGGTCTCGGGCAGGTCCAGATCGGTGCCGTCGGCGATGTCGTCGCAGGGCACCTCCTCGACCAGCTGGCTCACCAGGTACGGCCGCGCCCCGACGTCGCCGACGGCCAGCCGGGCCGCCCCGTCCCAGTGTTCGCGCCCGAGCAGCACCGGATGCCCGCCCTCGCCGCCGTACGTGGCCACCCGCAGTGTCGAGGGGCGTGCCCCGGCGGCGATGCGGCGCACCGCCTGCGGGGTGATGCCGGGGGTGTCCACCAGCAGCACCACCACCGCCGCGACCTCCTCGGGCAGCGCGTCCAGCCCGGCCCGCAGCGACGAGCCCAGGCCGGTGGCCCAGTCCTCGTTGACCACCACCCGCGCGTCGGGCAGCGGCGGCACGTCCTGCGCGCCCGCGCCGAGCACCACCACCACCGGGTCGCAGCCACCCTCGCACAGCGTGCGCAGAGCACGCTGCACCAGCAGCTCACCGCCGCCGGGCACCGGGGCCAGCGCCTTGGGCATGCCGTAGCGCCGCCCCGCGCCCGCCGCCAGCAGCAGCCCCGCCGCGCTCACCGCACACCCGCCGCGGTGCCGACGGCGTGCCCAGAGGCGGTCGGCTCGGGGTCGGCGTCCTGCCACGCCTGGGCCAGCCGGGCCAGGCCGTCGCCGGTGAGGGCGCCGTAGACCCGCAGCCGGGCCAGGCCACCGTCGGGATAGACGTCGAGCAGCACCTCCTCGACGGAGGCGGCGACGGCGGGGCGGAATCGGTGCCGGGTGTCGGGCTGCAGCCGGGTACGCGGCAGGATCTGCTCACCGTCGGGCCCGGTCAGCGCGGCCCAGCCGGGGGCGTTGCCCTTGAAGTGGGAGGTGTCCAGCTCGATCAGGCTCGGGACGCCGGGGGCGGCCAGCCGGACGCGGACCCAGTCGTTGCCGCCGTCGCGGCGGCGCCGGGTCTCCCAGCCCTCGCCCATGCTGGCGGCCAGGCCGGGCAGCAGCAGGTTGCCGGGCGAGCCGTAGAACCGGTCGGAGCAGTCGAGCACCCGGCCGCCGTACTCGGCGGCGGCCAGGTCGAACACGTCGGGCAGCAGGTCGGGGTCGACCGCGGGGGTGCCGTAGACGCGCAGCCGGGCCACCCCGCCGTCGGGGAAGATGTTCAGCCGCACGTGTGAGGCGCGGCGCGGCTGCTCGACCGGGAACCGGTTGCGGGTGTCGCCCTGCAACGGCGAGCGCGCCACCAGCGAGAACCAGTCCGCCTCGGCCAGCTCTTCCGGCGACGGATAGCCCGCGAGCAGGCAGCCCTCGACCGACGCCTCGGGCGGGTAGTTGCCGGTGAAGAACGCGGTGTCCACGACGACCCCGTGCACGGTGCCGGGCGTGCCCAGCCGCACGATCGCGTGGTCGTGGCCGGGTTCGCGGCGGCGGCGGGTCTCCCAGCCGTCGTACAGCTGACCCTTGGCGCCGAAGGTGCGCGGGGTGAAGCTCGGCGCCCACGGGTTGATCAGATTGTCGCGCTCGGCGAAGAACTCGTCGTTGGCCGACACGACGCTGCCGCCGAGCGCCCGCGAGGCCAGGTCCAGTGATTCCTCGAACGTCATGGGCGCTCCAGCAGTCGACCGATCGGTTCCGCGCCGGCCAACCGCCCGCGCAGCCAGGTGTCGCGCACCACCCCGCGCAGCCGCCGCCCCTGGTACGGCGAGACGGGATGCCGGTGCAGCAGCGCGGCGGCGTCCACGGTGAACTCCGCCTCCGGGTCGAACGCGACCAGGTCGGCGTCGGCGCCGACCGCGATCCGGCCCTTGCCGGACAGGCCGACCAGGTCGGCGGGCGCCTGGGCCATCCAGCCGACGACCTGCGCCAGCGGCACCCCCCGGGTGACCGCCGCGGTCCACACCACGGGCAGGCTGAGCTGCACCGACGCGATGCCGCCCCAGGCGGAGGCGAAGTCGCCCGCCTTCAGCTCAGGCGGGCACGGCGAGTGGTCGGACACGACCGCGTCGATGACCCCGTCGCGCAGCCCCTGCCACAGCGCGTCCTGGTGCGCGCCGTCGCGTACGGGCGGGCAGCACTTGAACTCGGTGGCGCCGTCGGGCACCTGATCGGCGCGCAGGGTGAGGTAGTGCGGGCAGGTCTCGGCGGTGACGCGTACCCCGTCGGCCTTGGCCTGGGCGATCACGGCGACGGCCTCGGCGGCGGCCAGGTGCAGGATGTGCACCCGGGCGCCGGTGCGCCGGGCCAGGTCGATCGCGGTGGCGACGGCCGAGGCCTCGGCCTGCGGTGGGCGGCTGGCGACGAAGTCGGCGAAGTGCGCGGCGTGCTCCGGCGTACGCACCAGGGCCGGGTCCTCGGCGTGCAGCACGAACAGCGCGTCCACGGCGCGCAGTGCCTGCTCCAGCCCGGCCGGGTCCAGCGGCGGGAACTCCGGCACCCCGGAGTCGATCAGGAACGCCTTGAACCCGAACACCCCGTGCTCGTGCAGCTTGGGCAGGTGGTCGGTGTTGCCGGGCACCGCCCCGCCCCAGAAGCCGACGTCGACGTAGCACTGCTCGGCCGCCGCGGCCCGTTTGACCGCCAGCGCCGCGATGTCGACCGTCGGCGGGATGCTGTTGAGCGGCATGTCGACGATGGTGGTGACGCCCCCGGCCGCCGCCGCGCGGGTGGCGGTGTCGAAGCCCTCCCACTGGGTGCGGCCGGGCTCGTTGACGTGCACGTGCGTGTCGACCAGGCCTGGCAGCAGCGCGCACTCGCCCAGGTCGATCAGTTCGTGGCCGGTCAGCGCCCCGTGCCCGGCGACGGCCGCGATCCGCCCGCCCGACACCGCCACGTCGGCGGGCCGCTCGCCCTCCGGCGTGAGCACCCGGTAGGACCGGAAGATCAGGTCGCTCATAGCGCATCCAATGTGGACAGCTCCAGGTCCAGTTCGTCCGGGTCGAGGGCGCCGCAGTGCAGGCCGCGGCGCAGGAACGCGGCGAGCATCCGGGCGGTGGCCGGTTCGTCGAGGTAGCCGCTGTCACGGCGGTCCAGGTAGTCGCGCAGCCGCCGGGCCGCGACCGGGGCGCCGTCGCGGAAGAAGGCGTACGCGGTGCCGAAGCGCGTCGCCAGCTGCGCCGGATGCAGGTCCCAGCCCTGGTAGAAGCCGCGTGCCAGGCCCCGGCGCACCAGCGCGGCGTGCACGGCCCAGGCCGCGTGGACGGCGGCGGTGTCCCCGACCGGCAGCACGTTGGTGGAGCCGTCGGACAGCCGTACGCCCGTGCCCGCCGCCGCCACCTGCATCACCGACTTGGCGTGGTCGGCGGCGGGATGGTCGGCGGCCTGGTGGCCGGGCGCGATGCCGAGCGCGGCGGAGTAGTCGTACGTGCCGTAGTGCAGCCCGGTGCACCGCCCCGCACTGGCGTGGATCATGCGGGCCAGCGGGACCGTCCCGTCGGCGCCGAGCACCGCCTGCGGCAACTCGATCTGCAACTCGAACTTCAGCTGCCCGGACATCGGCTCCAGCCTGCGGCACAGCGAGACCATCGCCTCGACCTGCGCCACCGAGCCGACCTTCGGCAGGGTGATGACGAACCCGGGCGGGATGCTGCCCAGCGCGTCCAGGAACCGGTCCAGGGTGCGCACCGCCCGCGCCCGGGTCGGCGCCTCCAGGCTCTTGATCCGGATGCCGATGAACGGGGTCGGCCGGGTGGCCACGAAGGCCGCCATGGCGCGGGCGTGCGCGTCCTCGGTCTCGTCCTCGCGTACGCCGTAGCCGTCCTCGAAGTCGATGCGCAGGTCCTCGATCGGCTCGGTGGCCAGTTTCCGGCTCACCCGCTCGCGCAGCTCCTCCGGGTACGGCAGCCCGTGTTCGGCCAGCGCCGCCAGCGCCTGCTCGCCCCAGCGCGGCACCAGGTCGGCCCGGATCCGGTCGGCGGGGACGTACACGGTGTGCAGCGGCTGGCGGGTCGCGGGCTCGCCCGGATACCGCTCGCGCCACTGTGCGTCGTCGGCGGCCAGCCGCCGGTCGAGTTCCGCGTACGCCGCCGGGTTGAGCATCAGTCGATCAGCTCCCCGGCGGGCAGGGTCAGGAACGGGGTGAACTCGTCACACAGCGCCACCTGCTCGAACAGGCCGCGTGCGATGGCATACTCGGGACCCAGTTCCAGCATCTCGGCCTCGATCAGCTCCTGCAGCAGCGAGCGGGTGACCCGTTCGCCGGAGTCGAGCACCACCTCGTGGCGCAGCCACTGCCACAGCTGCGAGCGGGAGATCTCGGCGGTGGCGGCGTCCTCCATCAGGTTGTTGATCGCGGCCGCGCCGTTGCCGCCCAGCCACGCCTGCAGGTAGCGGATGCCGACGTCGATGTTGGCGCGTACCCCGGCCCGGGTGATCCGGCCCGGCACCGTGGACACATCCAGCAGGTCGTCGGCGGCGACCTCGACGTCGGGCCGCTGCCGGGGCAACTGGTTCGGGGCGCCGTCCAGGGCCTTCTCGAACACCTCCAGGCAGACCGGGACCAGGTCCGGGTGGGCCACCCAGGAGCCGTCGAAGCCGTCGGCGGCCTCGCGCTCCTTGTCCTGGCGCACCTTGGCCAGCGCGTTGGCGGTGACGTTCGGGTCGCGGCGGTTGGGGATGAACGCGGCCATGCCGCCGATCGCGTACGCCCCGCGCCGGTGACACGTCTTGACCAGCAGCTGCGCGTACGCCCGCAGGAACGGCGCCGCCATCGTCACCGAGCCCCGGTCGGGCAGCACGTACCGCTGGTGCTCGCGGAACTTCTTGATCAGGCTGAACAGGTAGTCCCAGCGCCCGGCGTTCAGACCGCTGGCGTGGTCGCGCAGCTCGTAGAGGATCTCGTCCATCTCGAACGCGGCCGTGATCGTCTCGATCAGCACGGTGGCCCGGATGCTGCCGTACGGGATGCCGAGCAGCTCCTGCGCGGCCGTGAACACGTCCTGCCACAGCCGCGCCTCCGCACTGCTCTCCAACTTCGGCAGGTAGAAGTACGGCCCGCTGCCCCGGCGCAGCAGCTCGGCGGCGTTGTGGAAGAAGTGCAGGCCGAAGTCGACCAGCGCGGCCACGCCGGGGGCGCCGTCGACGGGCAGGTGCCGTTCGTCGAGGTGCCAGCCGCGCGGGCGCACCACGATGGTCGGCAGCGGGCCGGGGTGCAGCGCGTACAGCTTGTCGCCCTGCTGCAGCGAGATGGTGCGGCGGACGGCCTCGTACAGGCTCTGCTGGCCGCCGACCACGTTGGCCCAGTGCGGGGTGTTGGCGTCCTCCAGGTCGGCCAGCCACACCTTGGCGCCGGAGTTGAGCGCGTTGATGGTCATCTTGCGGTCGGTCGGGCCGGTGATCTCCACCCGTCGGTCCACCAGGTCGGCCGGGGCGGGGGCCACGGCCCAGTCGGACTCGCGGATCCAGGCCGTGTCGGCGCGGAAGTCCAGCCGCCCGCTGCGGCTGATCTCCTTCTGCCGGGCCTGCCGCGCCGCCAGCAGCTCATCGCGGCGAGGACGGAACCGCCGCTGCAGCTCGGCGACGAACTCGACCGCCTCGGCGCTAAGGATCTCGGTCATTCAGGCTCCAACGATGTGCTCGGGGCGCACCGGCACCCGGGTCAGGGCCGCGCCGGTGGCGGCGCGGATCGCGGCCACGATCGCGGGCGTGGACGAGATGGTGGGCGGCTCGCCCACCCCGCGTAGACCGTACGGGCTGTGCGGGTCGGCCAGCTCCAGCACGTCGAGCCGCATCGGAGGCATGTCCATGATCGTAGGGAGCAGATAGTCGGTGAAGGACGGATTGCGCACCATTCCGTCGACGACCTGGATCTCCTCCATCAGCGCCAGCCCCAGCCCCTGCGCCGTGCCGCCCTGGATCTGCCCGGCCACCGCCTGCGGGTTCACCGCCTTGCCGACGTCCTGCGCGGTGACGATCTCGACCACCTTGACCAGGCCGAGCTCGGTGTCGACGTCGACTGTCGCCCGGTGTGCCGCGAAGGCGTACTGGACGTGGGCGTCGCCCTGGCCCGTTTCCGGGTCGAGTGGGTGGGTGGGCCTGTGGCGCCATTCCACCGTCTCCTCGACCGCCCCCTCCTCCAGCGCCTCCACCCATTCTTCAGGAGTAAGGAAGGGGCCCTTCTTATCGTTATCTGATGTGGAAGGGGCCCTTCCTGACGCCGTCAGGCGGTTGTGTAGGCGTGCGCGGAGGGCGATGCAGGCGGCGCGGACGGCGCCGCCGGTCATGTAGGTCTGGCGGGAGGCCGAGGACGAGCCCGCGCTGCCCACGTTCGTGTCGGCGGGCGCGATCGTCACCTGCTCCACGCCCAGCTCGGTACGCACGATCTGCGCCTGCACCGTGACCAGCCCCTGCCCCACCTCGGCCGCGGCCGTGTGCACCAGCGCCGCTGGGCGCCCGCCGACCAGCTCCAGCCGCACCCGGGCGGTGGCGAAGTCGTCGAACCCCTCGGAGAAGCACACGTTCTTGATCCCGATGGCGTAGCCGACCCCGCGCACCACGCCCTCGCCCCGCGTCGTGTTGGCGGTGCCGCCGGGCGGGAAGTCGGCCTCGGCCGGGGCGGGCGGCCGCTGCCGCACCAGTTGCAGCAGCTCGGCGACCGGGGCGGGGCCTTCCACCAGCTGCCCGGTCGGCATCCGGTCGCCGGTGGTCAGCGCGTTGCGCACCCGCAGTTCGACCGGGTCCAGCCCGAGCTCGGCGGCGAGTCTGTCCATCTGGGACTCGTACGCGAAGCAGGCCTGCACGGCGCCGAAGCCGCGCATCGCCCCGCACGGCGGGTTGTTGGTGTAGAGCCCGTAGGCGTCCATCACCACGTTCGGCACGTCGTAGGGGCCGATGCCGAGGGTGGCGGCGTTGGCGACGACCGCGCCGGTGCTGGAGGCGTACGCGCCCCCGTCGAGCACGATGCTGGCCTTCACGTAGACGAGGCGGCCGTCGCGGTCGGCGCCGTGCTCGTAGCGCAGCCGGGCCGGGTGGCGGTGCACGTGGCCGAAGAACGACTCCTCCCGGCCGTACACCATCTTCACCGGGCGTCCGGTCCGCAGCGCGAGCAGGCACGCGTGCACCTGCATGGACAGGTCCTCGCGGGCGCCGAAGGCGCCGCCGACCCCGGCCAGCGTCAGCCGCACCTTCTCCTGCGGCAGGCCCAGGCAGGCCGCGACCTGCTGCTGGTCGACGTGCAGCCACTGGGTCGCGATGTACAGGTCCACGCCGCCGTCCTCGGCGGGCACCGCCAGCCCGGACTCCGGGCCGAGGAACGCCTGGTCCTGCATGCCGACCCGGTACTCGCCGGTGACCACGATCGGGGCGGTCGCGGCCGGGTCGCCCTTGCGGATCGGCACGTGGCGCAGCAGGTTCGGCCGGTCGGCGTGCACCCGATCGGCACCGGGTTCCAGCGCGGCGTCGGGGTCGGTGACCGGGGTGAGCACCTCGTAGCCGACCTTGATCAGCGAGGCGGCGCGGCGGGCGGTCTCCGGGTGGTCGGCGGCCACGATCGCGATCGGCTCGCCCTGGTAGCGGATCTCGGTGGAGGCCAGGACGGGCTGGTCGGCGTGCTCCAGGCCGTACACCCGGCGTCCCGGCACATCCTCGGCCGTGAGCACCGCGTAGACCCCCGGCAGCGCGACCGCCGCGGTCAGGTCCAGGCCCGTGAGCTTCGCCCGGGGGTACGGGCTGCGCAGCGTCGCCCCCCACAGCATGTCGTCGGCCCACAGATCGGACGAGAACGCGAACTCGCCACTGACCTTGAGCCGCCCGTCCGGCCGCTGCGGACTCGCGCCGACCCCGCCCCCGACCCGCATGTCGAGGCCGCTCGGCCGGGCCACCACCCGGACCACCGCGTTTCGATCCGGCACCGTCACGGGCGCACCTCCGCACTCAGACGACGACTGACCCGGGCCAGTTCGCGGGCGAGGGTGCCCTGGTCGGCATTGGTGAGACGCCCGCCACGAACCACGGTCGCGCCGCCGACCAGCAGCGCCTCCAGCGGCGCGGGCGGCCCGAACACCAGTGCCGCCACCGGGTCGGCGATGCCCGCGTGGCCCAGCCCGTCCAGCCGCCACAGCGCGACATCGGCCAGCTTGCCCACCTCCAGGGAGCCGAGCTCCCGTTCCCGGCCCAGGCAGCGGGCGCCGCCGATCGTGCCCAGCGCCAGGGCCTCCCGCGCCGTGAGCGCGGCCGCCGCCACACCGTCCCCGGCGCGCCCCCCCGCGTCCCCGCTCGCCCCCGTGCCGGAGCGGGCTGCCGCGCCGGAGTGGGCCGACGGGTCGGCGCCGGTCGAAGCGGTGCCGGGTGCCGTGTGTGCGGCGCGCAGCCGGGCCGACAGCAGGGCCTGGCGCAGTTCCGGGCCCAGCGCGCCCGCCTCTTGCGAGGCGGCCCCGTCGACGCCCAGCCCGACCGGCGCACCCGCGTCGAGCAGGTCGCGCACCGGCGCGATGCCCGCGCCGAGCCGGGCGTTGGAGCTGGGACAGTGCGCGATCCCGGTGCCGGTCGCGCCCAGCCGGGCGATCGCCGCCGCGTCCAGGTGCACCCCGTGCGCCAGCCACACGTCCTCGCCCAGCCAGCCCAGCTTCTCGGCGTACTCGACCGGGGTGCAGCCGAAGCGGTCGCGACAGAACCGCTCCTCGTCCAGCGTCTCGGCCAGGTGGGTGTGCAGCCGTACGCCGTGCGCGCGGGCCAGCGCCGCTCCCTCGCGCATCAGCTCCGACGTGACCGAAAACGGCGAGCAGGGCGCCACCGCCACCCGCACCATCGCCGACGGGGACCGGTCGTGGTAGCGCTCGATAGCCTCGGCGGTCCCGGCCAGCGCCGCGTCGGTCGACTCCACCACGTGGTCGGGTGGCAGCCCGCCGTCCTTGGCGCCGAGGTCCATCGAGCCACGGCAGGCGTGCAGCCGTACGCCGATCCCGCCCGCCGCGCGCACCTGGGCCCCGATCAGGTCACCCGTGCCGCGTGGGAAGACATAGTGGTGGTCGGCGGCGGTGGTGCAGCCCGACAGGGCGAGCCAGCCCAGCCCGGCCGCGCTGGTGGCGTGCACGAGTTCGTCGTCCAGCCGCGCCCAGATCGGGTACAGCTCGACCAGCCAGCCGAACAGGTCGCGCTGCTGGGCGAGCCCCCGGGTGGCCCACTGGTACAGGTGATGGTGTGTGTTGACCAGCCCCGGCGTGGCCAGGCAGCCCCGCCCGTCGATGACCCGGTCCACCGGCCCGGCGTACCCGCCCACGCCGACCGCCGCGATCCGGTCGCCCTCGATCAGCACGTGCCCGCGCTCGTGCTCGGTGCCGTCGGCGTCGACTGTCGCGATCGCGCAGTCGGAGATCAGCACCCGCAGCGGCAGGTTCGGCGGGGCCATCAGGTGCTCGTCCCGGCCGCTCATGCGGGTTTCCCACTCGGCGCGGAACCCGGGTGCGGCACGCGCCGCCCGGAGCCCATGATTCGCTCACTCATGCCGCATCCCCCGCCGCGAGTCGTACCGCTTCCATGATCTTTTCGTAGCCGGTGCAGCGGCACAGGTTGCCCGCCAGGGCCTCGCGGATCTGCGGATCCGTCGGGTGCGGGTTGCGGGCCAGCAGGTCGTCCACCGCGACGATCAGGCCCGGCGTGCAGAACCCGCACTGCACCGCGCCCGTCGCCAGGAACGCCCGCTGCACCGGCCCCGGCTCGGCGTCCGGGCCGCCGCTCAGCCCCTCGACGGTGACGACCTCCCGGCCGACCGCCTGTCCCGCCGCGACCAGGCACGCGCACACCGCGGTGCCGTCCAGGTACACCGTGCAGGAGCCGCATTCGCCCTGCTCGCAGGCGTTCTTACTGCCGGGCAGGCCGAGCCGCTCGCGCAGCACGTACAGCAGGCTCTCGCCCTCCCAGACGTCGTCGGCGGTGCGGGGCACCCCGTTGACCGTGCACGTCACCCGCACAGTTCCTCCCAGGCCCAGGTCAGCGTGCGCCGGGCCAGCACCGACAGGCTGTGCCTGCGGTAGGCGGCGGTGCCGCGGACGTCGTCGATCGGGGCGGCCGCGGCCGACACCAGCTCGCCGAAACGGCGGGCCAGGTCCGGGTCGAGCGGCTCGGGACCGTCCCAGGGCAGGTGCGCGGCGGCGAACTGCTCCGCCTCGGCGGCGCGGCGCGGCGTCGGCGCGGCCGAGCCGATCCCGGTGCCGACCGAGCGCCGCCCCGGGTGCAGCGCCAGCGCGAACGAGCTGACCGCGATCACCATCGCGTTGCGGGTGCCGATCTTCGCGAACTGCTCCGGCCCGTCGGCCGAGGCGACCAGCACCGCCGCGATCAGCTCGTCCGGGGCGAGCACGCTGCGTTTGGGGCCGGTGAAGAAGTCGACGACCGGAACCTCGCGGGTGCCGCGTACCGACGCCAGCTCGACCACTGCCCCGGCCGCCAGCAGCGGCGGGTGCCCGTCCCCGGCGGGCGAGGCCGAACCGAGGTTGCCGCCGAGGGTGCCCCGGTTGCGGATCTGCGGCGAACCGATCGTGCGCGCGGCCGCCGCCAGCCCCGGCAGCAGCCCACCCAACTCGTCGATGATCCGCGTGTACGTCACCCCCGCGCCGACGCGCAGGACGTCGCCGTCGCGCCCCCAGGCCGACAGCTCCGGCACCCGGGTCAGGTCCAGCAGCGCCGGCGGTCGGCGGCGGCGGAAGTTCAGCTCCACCATGACGTCGGTGCCCCCGGCCACCGGCACCGCCTCGGGCCGCTCGGCCTTGGCCGCCAGCGCGTCCGCCCAGGTCATCGGGGTGAGGAAGTCCATCATCGCCCGGCCCACTCCCACGCGAGCCCGGCCGGGGTCGCGCCGTCGCGCAGCACCGTCGCCTCGATCAGCCCGTACGGCCGGTCGGCGGCGAAGTACACCTCACCCGGGTTGTCCAACCCGAACGGCGACAGGTCGACCAGGAAGTGGTGCCGGTTCGGCAGCGCCAGCCGCACCTCGGCGACCTGCGGCACCCGTTCCAGCACCCGCTCGCCCATCGCGTACAGCGTCTGCTGCAGCGAGCGGCTGTAGGTCTGCGTGAAGGCGTCGACCAGTGCCGCGTGCACGGTGTCGTAGGCCTCGTCCCAGTCGGCGTCGAGGCCGTCGAACCGCCACCGGGCGTCGACCGCCGTCGCCAGGATCCGGTCGGCCGCCTCCGGCAGCGTCGTGTACCGGTCCCGGGCGAACCCGCGGAACTCCGAGTCGGTCGTGTTCATCAGCACCAGCCCGGTCAGCCCGCCCACCACCCACGCCCGCTCCGCGTCGGCGGTGACGGTGGCGAGCCGGGTCTCGTCGCCGCGCCGGGCGAAGGAGTGCTCGCCCAGCCGCTGCCACGGATGCCACTCGACCGTCACCCGGGCCTGCTCGATCGGGCCGCTGACGAAGTGCCGGGCCAGGTCCAGCCCGAACCGCTCGATCGAGGCGATGCCCTGGCGGGCGAAGGCGTACACGGTGTTCTTCTGCGTGTCGGTGGGCAGCACGTCGGTGTTGTCGCCGGTCAGGTGGGTCGCGTCCAGGCGGCCCGCGAGCGAGGTGCTGACCGTCAGGTCGGTGAGCCGGTGCTGCGGGCCGTCGCGGTCCACCCGCACCAGGCGGCACTCGGCCTTGCCGTAGCAGTTGGCGCCCAGGCGGATCGTCATCAGGAACCCCGGTATCATCAGGAGCCTCGATATGTGGTGTAGCCGAACTTGCTCAACAACAACGGCAGATGCAGGTGGCGGGTGGCGTCGGCGACGTCGAAGACGATCGTCACCTCGGGGAAGAAACTGCCCAGCCCCTGGTACGCGGCGACGTCGAAGCGCAGCCCGTAGCGGCCGGGCAGCCACTGCTCGGCGGGCACCCAGTCGCGCAGCCGCCCGTCGGCGTCGGTGGTCCCGGACGCGACGGTGGTCCAGCCGTACTGCCCCAGTCGCTGCAGGGTCACCGGCACGTCCGCCGCGGGCTCCCCTCGGCAGGTGTCCAACACGTGCGTCGACAGGCTCATGAGCTCATCAACTTCCGCAGCCGGTGGACGGTGATCGCGCTGAGCTCACGGCGTACGACCTCCCGTTCGGCGAGCGCGTCGTGCTCCAGCCGCGCCCGTGCCGCCGCGAGCATCTGCTCCGCCGAGCGCCCGCTGGCGAAGATCAGGAACACGTGACCGAACCGCTCCTCGTACGCCCGATTCGCCGCGACCAGCGCCTGAGCCGTCGTCGCGTCGGCGTCGGCCGCGCCCGACTGCTCGCGCCGCGACCAGGCCGCCTCCCGGCTGTCGCCGCGAGCCCGCTCCCCGATGCGCGGATGCGCCGCCAGCGCCCGCTCGATCTCCGCCCAGTCGAGCCCGTCCAGCGCCACCTCTCCGGCCGCCACCAGCGCGTCCTCGTCCGGGTACGGCCGCCCGGCCGTCACTTGCGCCGCCCATGCCGGGCTGGCACAGCAGGCGAGGAGTTCCGCCTCGGCCCGCGGCGCTGGCAGCTCGTTGAACGCGGCTGTCGACATGCGTTGAGTCAACCGACCCGCCCCGTACCGTTGAAGCGTCAGATGTACTGAAACCGCAACAATGCCTGGTTACCCTCTTCGGAGGTTACTACGAGAGCAGGTGCCCATGCGGCTTCGTGACGTGCTGGAACAGCCCGGGTCGCGGCTGCCGGTGCTCGTGGGCGCGGGCGAGCTCGACCGGCCGCTGACGCTGGCGTACACCACCGACCTGCTCGACCCGACCCGCTACCTGACCGGCGGCGAGGTGGTGCTCACCGGCATGATGTGGCGCCGCGAACCGGCGGACTCGGAACTGTTCGTGTCGCGCCTGGCCCACGCCGGGGTGGCCGCGCTCGGTGCCGGGGAGGGCGGACACGGGCCCGTCCCGGCCGACCTTGTCCAGGCCTGCGCCCGGCACGGGCTGCCGCTGTTCGCGGTCCCGGCCGAGGTGTCGTTCCGCGAGGTCACCGACCGGATCAGCGCGGTGCTGTGGGCCGAACGCGAAGCCGACGCCGTGGCCGCCCGCGGCCGTCAGCGCGGCCTGGTCGCCAGCCTCGCCGCCGGCGCCGACCTCGCCGAGGTATGGCCTGCCACCGGTGCCTGGCTGCTCAGCAGCACAGGCCGCGTCGTCACCGGGCCGCCACTGGACCCGACCGCTGCGACCGAAACGGGCGGCGCCCGCGC
Organism: Catellatospora tritici; assembly: GCF_019083965.1. Taxonomy (GTDB): domain Bacteria; phylum Actinomycetota; class Actinomycetes; order Mycobacteriales; family Micromonosporaceae; genus Catellatospora; species Catellatospora tritici. The sequence goes on along the minus strand of NZ_JAHRCY010000018.1, from coordinate 116,837 downwards.
GACCGGGGCGGCGGGTCTGGGACCGCGCCTGGCCCGGGAGTTCCTGCGCGCTGCCACGCTGCCGGTGCGGTGTGCGGCGGGCGGGCGCGAGTTCCACCTGGACGCGGTGCCGCCGGGCGAGCGGCCGCTCGGGCAGTTCGTCGCGGTCGAGGGCGACCCGACCCCGGTGGAGAACCTCGTCGCCCTGGCCGCGCTCGACGCCGCCCGACACGACCGGGCCCGCCGTCTGGAACACCGCCTCGCGGGCCAACTCGTCGCGACGCTGCGCACCGGCGCCGCCCGAGCCGAGGTCGCGGCCGCGTTACGGGCCTGCGGATTGCCCGACACCGGGCCGCACACCGTGCTGGCCGCGGTCGTCGCCGGTGCCGAGGCGGCCGCGCTCCTGGCCGAGTTGCTGCAACCGGCGCCCGCGGTCGTGTGCGCCGACGGCGAGCGGGCGGTGGCGGTGGTCGCCGGTGCCGAACCCGCGCTCCGTGATCAGGCCCGCCACCTCGTCTCGGCGGTACGCGGACTGCGCCTGACCGCCGGGATCAGCGAAGCCGCCACCGACCTGGCCGGGCTGCCCGCCGCGCTGGCCCAGGCCGAGCACGCGCTCACCTACGCGGCGCGGCGGCCCGGCCGGGTGCGCGTGGTCGGCAGCGCCGAGCTGGCCTCGCACGAGCTGCTGCTGGCCAGCGTGCCCCGGCAGGTCCGGGAGGCGTTCGCGCAGCGGCTGCTGTCACCGCTGAGCGAGTACGACCGCACCCACCGCGCCGACCTCGTGCACACCCTGCGCACCTTCCTCGACTGCGACGGGTCCTGGACCCGGTGCGCGGCCGCGCTGCACCTGCACGTCAACACGCTGCGCTACCGCATCGGCCGCATCGGCGCCCTGACCGGCCGCGACCTCGACCACTTCCCCGACCGCGTCGACCTCTACCTGGCCCTGCGCGCCACCACCTGAGCACCCACGCCCGCCACGCCGCCGCGTCCTCCGGTCGCTGGGCGCTGGGCGCTGGGCGCTGGGCGCGTGCAGTTTCGGGGAAACTGCACGAATCGCGCCATGATTCCAACAGTTTCCCCGAAACTGCAGCCCCGACCGGGTGCCCAGCAGCCCGACCGGGCGCCCTGCGGCGCGGTCGGCCGGGCGGCTCGGAGTGGGACGGGTCAGGCGCCGCCGCCGAGCACGGCGTCGCCCTCGGCGGTCTCCTCGGCCGGGGGCCGGTGCTTGTGCACCAGGGCGTCCAGCGAGGTGCCGGTGTCGTTGACGCGCAGCACGAACGGCCGCTGCGGGGTGTACCGGATCGCGGTGATCGACGACGGCTCGACCTGGATGCGCTGGAACAGGTCCAGGTGCATGCCCAGCGCGTCGGCCACAATCGCCTTGATCACGTCGCCGTGGCTGCACGCCAGCCACACCGCCTCGTGCCCGTGCGACTCGGTGATGCGCGCGTCCCACGCGCGTACGGCGGTGACGGCGCGGTTGGCCATCGCCGCCATCGCCTCGCCGCCGGGGAACGTCACCGCGGCCGGATGGTGCTGCACCGTCGCCCACAGCGGGTTGTCGGCCAGCTCCTTGAGCGCCCGGCCGGACCACTCGCCATAGCCGCACTCGCGCAGGCCGTCCTCGGTGGCGACCGGGGTGCCCGGCAGGGCGAGCTCGAGCGTCTGGCGGCAGCGCAGCAGCGGGCTGCTCACCACCACGGCCAGCGGCAGGCCGGTCAGGCGGGCACCGGCCTGGCGGGCCTGCTCCATGCCGAACTCGTCGAGTTCGACGGGCAGGTCACCGGCGAGGATGCCGTCGGCGTTGGCGGTGGTGCGACCGTGTCGCAGCAGTAGAAGCGTGGCCACGTCCGCAAGCCTAGGTCGCGCTGATGGTGCTTGTGGCGAGCAGCGCGATGATCGCGCCACCCAGGATGACGCGGTACCACACGAACGCCATCAGCGTGTGGTGCGCGACGAACTTGAGCAGCCAGGCGATCGAGGCGTACGCGACGAGGAAGCTCACCAGCGTGCCGACGCCCAGGACCGTGCTGCTGACGGCGTCGCTGCCCAGCGCCTCGGGCAGCTCGTAGATGCCCGCGGCGACCAGGGCGGGCACGCCGAGGAAGAAGGACAGCCGGGTGGCGGTGACCCGGTCGAGGTCGCGCAGCAGACCGGTGGTGATGGTGGCGCCGGAGCGCGAGACGCCCGGGATCAGGGCCAGGCACTGGGCGAAGCCGATGATCAGGGTGTCCTTGAGGGTGAGCTGCTTCTCGTCGCGGATCTGGGTGGCGGCGTACTCGGCGAAGGCCATCACGCCCGCCCACACGATCATCGACCCGGCCACGAACCAGAGGCTGCGCAGCGGGCCGGTGATCAGGTCCTTGCCCAGGAAGCCGACGATGCCGATCGGGATGGAGCCCGCGATGACGTACCAGGCCAGGCGGTAGTCGAGGTCGTCGCGGGCGTCCTTGGAGAAGACGCCCTTGAACCAGGCCGAGGCCAGCCGCCCGATGTCCTTGGCGAAGTAGACCAGCACCGCCGCGATCGCCCCGATCTGGATCACGGCGGTGAAGGCGGTGACAGCCGTGTCGTCGATCGGCAGGCCCATCAGCTTCTCGGTGATGGTCAGGTGACCGGTTGAGGAGATCGGGAGGAACTCGGTGATGCCCTCCACGATGCCTAGGATGATCGCCTGCCAGATCGTGATCTCCACCTAGTCTCCCAGTCCACTCTCCGCGTACGCCTCAGCAACAGTACGCAACGTCTCCCGGCCGGAGTCGGCGTCTGCGACGAACAGCGCCAGCGACAGCGTAGTCACGCCCGCGTCGGCGAAGTCACGCAGTCTCCGGGCGATGCGGTCCTTGGGACCGAGCAGGGAAGTCCGGTCGATGAACTCCATCGGCACGGCCTCGGCGGCGTCGCGGTGGCGCCCGGCCAGGAACAGGTCCTGCACCTGGGCGGCAGCCTCGCCGTAGCCCATGCGGGTGGCCAGCTGGTTGTAGAAGTTCTGCTGGCGGCTGCCCATGCCGCCGACGTACAGCGCCGCGTACGACCGGACCAGCTCGGCACACATGTTCACATCGTCGCCCACCACCACCGGCACGGTCGGCACGATGTCGAAACCGTCGATCGTCTTGCCCGCCTTCTGCCGCCCGCGCTCGATCGCGGCCAGTTGCTCGGCGGCGAACTCGGGCGCGAAGAAGACGGCCAGCCAGCCGTCGGCGATCTCGCCCGCCAGTTCGAGGTTCTTCGGGCCGACCGCGGCCAGGTAGATCGGGATCTCGGTGCGCAGCGGGTGGAAGTTCAGCCGCAGCGACTTGCCCGGCCCGTCGGGCAGCGGCAGGGTGTGGAACTCGCCGTCGTAGCTGACCTGCTTGCGGCTCAGGGCCAGCTTGACGATGTCGACGTACTCCCGGGTGCGGGCCAGCGGCTTGCCGAAGCGCACGCCGTGCCAGCCCTCGGAGACCTGCGGCCCGGACACGCCCAGGCCGAGCCGGAACCGGCCGCCGGACAGGGTGTCGATGGTGGCGGCGGTCATCGCGGTGGCGGCCGGGGTGCGGCCGGGGATCTGCATGACGGCGCTGCCGACGTCGATGCGCTGCGTGTGGGCGGCGATCCAGGTCACCAGGCTCGGCGAGTCGGAACCGTAAGCCTCGGCGACCCAGGCGCTCGAGAAGCCCAGCCGGTCGGCCTCCTGCGCCAGCTCGACCAGCGTGGCCGGGGTCGACCAGGGCGTGAGGTATCCGATGTTGAGTCCGAGCTTCATGGCGCGCCTCCCAGGTCGGTGCCCGCACCGGCGCGGGACGAGGTCAGGTTACCGGCTAGTAGCGATCATGTGAAGCACAGGGCGGATCCGGTCCCCGTGCCGTCGTCACACGTCGCCCAGCACCTGGCGCAGCCTTTCCGCGTACGCCCGCGGGTGGGTGGTGTTGCCGTTGTGCCCACCCGGGAAGTCGACCGCGGCGGTGCCGACCAGCGCGGCCAGTTCCATCGCGCAGCGGTGGTCGAAGACGTGGTGCGGGGTGGTGCGGCCGTAGACGGGCACGATGGGCACACCCGCGGCCCGCAACGCCGCCGGGTCGAGGGTGTCGCGCACGATCGCGGTGAAGTCGTGCTCGATGAAGACGTCGAAGTTCGCAGCGCGGCGGGCGTCCAGCGGGTGCGCGGTCAGGCCGGGCTCGGCGTCGGGGTTGGCCGGGTCGATGCCCAGCACCCGGGCTATCTGCCCGAACACCGCCCGCAGGCCCTCGGCCCGGTAGAGCCGCTGCAGGTCCCGCAGCTCCTCTTCATGAAAGGCCCGCTCGGCGGGCGGCAGCAACCAGGGCGCGACGGGCTCGTGCGCGACCAGCACCTCGAGCTGTGCCGGGTGCCGCACGGCCAGGTGCATGCCGATGACCGCGCCGAGGCTGCAGCCGAGCATCCGGGCAGGCCGGTCGGTCAGCGCCGCGAGCAGCCGGTGCACGTCGTCGGCGTGGTCGGCCAGCGTGCCCGGCCGGGCCGGGTCGCTCAGGGTGCTGCGGGACAGGCCGCGTCGGTCGTACGTCACCACGGTGTAGTCGGCCACGAGCCGGTCCACCAGGTCGACGCTGCGTCCCGCGTCCCCCTCCCCGCTCTGCGAGATCAGCAGCAGCGGGCCGGAGCCGCGCACCTCGTAGTACAGCTCGGCACCCGGCACGGACAGGGTCGCGGCGCCCGCCGCATTCGTGATCGTCATGCCGGAACGATAACCCATCTTTTCTGATGCATCAAGAGTGATGCATCAGAAAAGATGTAGACTGCGGCCATGAACGGAGTCGACCTGTTCCTGCTCGGGCGAACGCTGATGAAGATCGGCGAGGACGCCATCCCCGCCCCGGCCGACGGGCAGTACCAGGCCGCGGAGCGGACCGTCCTGATCGTCGCGGCCGACGTCGCGGCCCATCCCGGCAGCTCCATCAGCGAGATCACCGAGCGCACCGGGTTCCCGCAGAGCGCGGTCTCCGGCAGTGTCGCCCGGCTGCGCGAGGCCGGAGCGGTGCGAACCCGCACCGACCCCGCCGACCGCCGACGCCAGCTCGTCCACCCCGCCGACCAGGTGTCCGAACGGGTGGCCGAGATCCGTGCCACCGGCATCGACGTCGCCCTGGCCGCCGCCCTGGGCACCGACGACCCCGGCCGACTGGCGGAGGTCACGGCCGCGCTGGACACCCTCGCGCGCCGGCTGGGCCCGACCGCGCTGACCAAACTGCGCCGCCCTGGTGGCACCGCCTGACCGGACCACGGATCGGCAGCCCCGATCGAAGGCGAATACAGTTCAGACCATGCAGCAGCGGCCACTCGGCAACAGCGGGATGATGGTCTCCCGCCTCGCCCTGGGCACCATGACGTGGGGTCTGGACACCGACCCCGACGACGCCGGTGCCCAGCTCAAGGCGTATGTGGACGCCGGTGGCACACTGATCGACACCGCCGACGTATACGCCGACGGCGAGGCCGAGGCCGTGCTGGGCACCCTGCTGGACGCCATGGTGTCGCGCGAGGACATCCTCATCGTCGCCAAGGCCGGGCTGCGCGCCAGGGCCGGGCGCCGCTACGACGGCTCCCGTGGGCACCTGCTGCGTACGCTGGACACCACTTTGCGCCGACTCGGCGCATCCTATGTGGACCTGTGGCAGGTGCACGGCAGCGATCCGGACACCCCCTGGGAGGAGACGCTCGCCGCCATCGACCACGCGGTCGCCACCGGCAGGGCCCGCTACGCCGGGGTGTCCAACTTCTCCGGCTGGCAGACCGCGCGGGCCGCCACCTGGCAGAAGGCCTGGCCCGGCCGCGCCCCCATCGTCGCCACGCAGATGGAGTACTCCCTGCTCCAGCGCGGCATCGAACGTGAGGTGCTGCCCGCCTGCGCGGCGCTGGGCATCGGGGTGCTGCCCTGGTCGCCGCTGGGACGCGGGGTGCTGACCGGCAAGTACCGCCACGGACGACCCGCCGACTCGCGCGGATCGTCGCCGCACTTCGAACGGTTCGTGCTGCCGTACCTGCAGCCACGGTGCTCGGCGATCGTCGAGGCGGTCGCCACGGCCGCCGACGGACTCGGGGTCACCGCCGCCGAGGTGGCCCTGGCCTGGGTACGGGACCGGCCCGGGGTGACCGCGCCGATCCTCGGTGCCCGCGACGTCGGCCAGCTCATGGCCGCGCTGCAGGTGGAGGACATGGTGCTGCCACCGGAGATCGCCCGCGCCCTCGACGACGTCTCGGCCATCGCCATCACATACCCCGAACTCGAAGCCTGACCCGTGCCGGGCACCGCCGCCGGTGGCGCCGCTGCAGTTTCGGGGAAACTGCGCGAATCTTGGCCCCGATTGCCGCAGTTTCCCCGAAACTGCAGCACATCCGGGTTCGGGTTGGGGTTGTTTCGGGAGGTTTGGGCGAGTGATGTCCCCGGCGGGCGTGATTTCGCAGCTCGCGGTGTGACTCCGTGCTTGCCGTGCCCGCCCGTCAAGGAGCACGATCGAGCACATGGACTACGAATACGCACCGCTGCGGCTGCCACCAGACATCGATCGGCTGACCGCGGCGGTGCGGCTGGCCATCCAGGCGGAGTACGGCGGGTGGGAACTGGCCCGGGTCCGGCTCATGAAGGACGGCACCCGCCAGGTGCTCCTGCGTCGCCCGCTTCGCCTGGCCATCCTCCCCGGCCCCTCCGCCTGACGACGAAGCCGACCTATCCTGACGACGAAGCCGACCCATTCAGTCCGACGCACAGGCGGTCGACTTCAGTCCGACGCACAGGCGGTCGACGCGGACAGCGCGATCAGGGTCAGGACGACACCGCCGACCCGCCGCCCCCGGTCACCAGCGTGCGCGCGTCGCCGAGCGAGTCGGCCGCACCAAGCGGCGCCGCTCCCCGCGTATGACCTGGTGTTGCGGCGCACACCATCCGATCCCGGTAACGAAAGCAGCGCCGATCCCGGTAGCGAAAGCAGCGCGCACCCGGCGGGTGCGCGCTGCTCGCTCGTCGCGGAAGATCAGTCCTGGTCTTCCATGATGTCGCCGTTCAGGTGCTCGTCGAGGCGGGCGACGAGCTTGTCCTGGGCGCCCAGGGTGAACGGGCCGTTGGCGTCGGACTCCTCGAAGTCGTCGGGCTCCAGCGAGTTCTCCACCTCGGCCACGGTGACGATGCCGTCCAGCGGCTCCAGCTCCGGGATGTCCAGCGCCGCCAGCGAGCCGTCGGAGCTCTGCAGCAGCTCCAGCAGCGCGTCGGCCACGGTGGCGACGGGCTCGGAGTCGCCGTCGCTGAGCCCGGCCTCGCGGCGGGCCAGCTCGGCGGCGTTGATCAGCGCCGAGACGCTCGGCACCAGGTAGTCCCGGCGCTGGCGAACGGAGATCACGCGCGGGTGCGGGTCGGTCGGGGCCTGCTCCGCGGCCACCAGGTCGGCCATGAACCGGTCGGCCTTCTCCAGGTCGATCGGCTCCACCTCCCAGGGCAGCGGCTCGCCGTACGTCTCCGAGAGGGCGTCGTCGTAGGCGACGGCGGCGTTGTTGAACGCCACATAGGCCCGCCAGACCTCGTCGCTGTCGACCTCACCCTTGGCGTCGCGAACGGCGGCCAGGTGCGCTCGGGCCGTGGTGATCATCTCTTCCAGCGCGGCCTCGACGGCAGCGTGGTTGTCGCTCATTACTCGGTTACTCCTTCATACGACGAGACAGAGTCGGTGCACCGACGGGCTTCAACTCTGGCGCAGGAACCTGTCGAGAACCCGCACGCCGAACTGTAGTCCCTCGACTGGGACGCGCTCGTCGATGCCATGGAACAACGCGGAGAAGTTCAGCTCTGCGGGAAGCCGCAGCGGGGCGAACCCGAAGCAGCGGATCCCCAGCCGGGCGAACGACTTGGCGTCGGTCCCGCCCGACAGCATGTACGGCACCGCCCGAGCTCCCGGGTCCTCGGCCTTGAGGGCCAGCGCCATGGCGTCGACCAGTGCCCCGTCGAACGTGGTCTCCAGCGCGTTCTGGCGGTGAATCGACTCTATCTCCAGGTCCGGCCCGAGCACCTCCGCCAACTGCTCGCGGAACAGGTCGAACTGGCCAGGCAGGGTCCGGCAGTCGATGGTCGCGCCCGCCCGGCTGGGGATCACGTTGTCCTTGTACCCGGCCGCCAGCCGGGTCGGGTTCGCGGTGTTCCGGATGGTCGCCCCGATGATCGTGGCGATCGGTCCCAGCTTGGCGATGGCCGCCTCCGGGTCGTCGGGGTCCAGTTCGATCTGCAGCGCGTCGGCGACCTCGGCCAGGAAGGCCCGCACGGTCGGGGTGACCACCACCGGGAACCGGTGCCGCCCGACCCGGGCCACCGCCTCGCACAACGCGGTCACCGCGTTGTCGTCGTGCACGAACGAGCCGTGGCCGGGGCGGCCGGTGGCGAACACGCGCAGCCAGTCGATGCCCTTCTCGGCCGTCTGCACCAGGTACAGGCGCAGGTCGTTGCTCACCGTGTACGAGAAACCGCCGACCTCGCCGACCGCCTCGGTGCAGCCTTCCAGCAGCTCCGGGTGCTTCTCGACCAGGAACGTGGCACCGAACTCGCTGCCCGCCTCCTCGTCGGCGGTGTAGCACAGCACGATGTCGCGTGGCGGTACGTAGCCGGTGCGCTGCCAGTCGCGTACCACCGCCAGCGACATCGCGTCGAAGTCCTTCATGTCGACGGCGCCACGGCCCCAGATGCAGTCCCCGCTGGCGCCGTCGGCCTTGATCTCGCCGGAGAGCGGGTGCACCGACCACTCCGAGGCGTCGAACGGCACGACGTCGAGGTGACCGTGCACCAGCAGCGCCCCCCGGGAGCTGTCCCGCCCCGGGATGCGGGTGATCACGTTGGCCCGGCCCTGCCTGCTCTCCACCACCTGCGGGTGCAGGCCGACCTCGCTGAGGCTGGTCGCGACGTACTCGGCCGCGGCCCGCTCGCCGGCGCTGGTGGCGTGGTCGCCGGTGTTCGTGGTGTCGATGCGGATGAGGTCGCGGCAGAGGTCGATAACCTCATCGGTGGCGGCAGTACTCATAAGGATCTTCCTACCAGGTCCGGCTGCCCCGGCCCAGTCGAGCGGGGCCGCGGCCTTCCGGGTCGGGGCCTGAGCGGCTACGCTGAGGCCCGCATGTCGTAGGCAAGCCTTTCCTAACTTAGCGCTAACACCTGGAGACCGCAGTGACCGGCACGCCGCGAGACCCCGCCGCGGAAAGCCTCGCCGACCTGCTCGGCGGCCGCCGGGCCGCCATCGACGCCACCGTCGGGCCACTGGCCTTCGGCATCGGGTACAGCCTCGGCGGCGCCCACGCGCTGGAGTGGGGCGTCGGCGCGGCCGCCGCGATCAGCGTGCTGCTCGCGGTGTGGCGGATCAGCGCGGGCGACAAGCCCCGCGCGGTGCTGATCGGGCTGCTGGGCATCGGCTTCGCCGCGCTGATCGCGCTGTACACCGGGCACGCCGAGGCGTTCTTCCTCATCCGCATCGCCACCAACGCCGCCAGCGCCCTGGCCTGGGCGGTCAGCATCGTCATCCGCTGGCCGCTGCTCGGCGTGGTGGTCGGGCTGGTCCTGCTGCAAGGCGGCAGGTGGCGGCACGATCCAGACCTGCTGCGGGCGTACAGCCGGGGCAGCTGGGTCTGGGTCGGGCAGTACCTGCTCCGGCTGGCGGTGTGGCTGCCGTTGGCCTGGGCCGGGATGACCAAAGAGCTGGCGTTCTCCACCGCCGCGCTGACCTGGCCGCTGATCGCCGCCTGTCTGGCCGTGAGCTGGTGGGTCATGCGTCGCACCCTGCCCCCGAGCCACCCCGGCCTGCGCCACCCCGTCCTGCCCGAACCCGCCCACGTCTGAACCCGCGCCGCCCGCCGAACGCCCGGCAGCGCGCGGTGCGCGGTGCGCGGTGCGCGGTGCGCGGTGCGCGGTGCGCTGCTGCAGTTTCGGGGAAAGTGCTGGAATTCGGCCCAAGATTCGTGCAGTTTCCCCGAAACTGCACGACGCACCCGCCCATGAGAGCGCTCTCGCGCGTATCTTGGGCGGCGGCAGGACCGGTCAGCCCGTGCCGTCGCCGGTCGGCCAAGCCGGGCGGCGGGTCGGCCCGGCCGCGGCGCTACCGGCCGGGCGGCCGCCCCGACCCGCTGGTCGGGCTGCGAGCGGAGAACGAGTTCGCGGAGCGGACCGGGTCCGGGAGAACGCGATCACGAGAGGCGGGAGCTGTGCGTAGTCCGACGCAGCGGGAGTTGGGCGGCGATGACGTGGCGGCGTACGCGCGGGCGGCGTTCGGCGAGACGGCGGCGGTCGTCGACTGCGCGGAGCTGTCCGGCGGCGGGTTCGCGGCCGTGTGGCGGGCTCGGCTGGCGGACGGCCGCGACGTCGTCCTCAAGGTCGGGCCGGACGGGGACGTGCCGCTGCTGCGGTACGAGGCAGGCATGATCGAGTCCGAGGCGTGCTATTTCCGGCTGATCGAGCAGCGGGCGCCGCGGGTGCCGGTGCCGCGGGTGCTGCACCACGGCGACGGCTGGCTGTTCACCACCCTGCTGCCCGGCGCCGCGCTGACCGAGCTCGACAGCCCGCAGGACGGCGTACGCGAGCAGCTGGGCGCCGCGATGGCGGCGGTGCACGAGGTGACCGGCGACCGGTTCGGCTACCCCGGCCCGCGCCCGCAGGGCGCCACCTGGAGCGGGGCCTTCGCGGCGATGGTGGACGCGATGCTGGCCGACGCCGAGGACTGGCAGGTGGCGCTGCCGGTGCCCGCCGACGCGATCCGGACGGTCGTCGCGTCGTACGCGGAGGTGCTGGACGAGGTCACGCGGCCCGCACTGGTCCACTTCGACCTGTGGGACGGCAACGTGCTGGCCGTCGACGGGCGGCTGACCGGCGTCGTGGACGGCGAGCGCTACCTCTACGGCGATCCGCTGGTCGACTTTGTCTCCCCCGCCGTGACGCGCCGCATCGAGGAGGAGCCGGACAACGCATTCGTGCGCGGGTACGCCCGCGCCGCCGGGCGCCCGGAGACGTTCTCGCCGTCCGAGCGCCGGCGCCTGGCGCTGTACCGGCTGTACCTGTACCTGCTGATGCACGTCGAGGTGCCCAGCCGCGCCATCGATGACCAGCGGCGCGTCGAGTACATCGCGCGGCTGCTCGCCGAGGAGGTCGGGCTGCTGTCGGCCTGACCTCGCGGCCGGTCAGCGGTCGAGCCGGGACAGGCGCCGGACCACCTCGTCCAGGAGCGCGGGCACGTCGCCGTCGTCGGCGACCGCGACCGGCCCGGCCCGGCCGGCCTCGACCGTGGTGGCGCCGCGTTCGGCGCCGGTGGTCGTGTCGACCAGCACCCGGGCGGGGCGGGAGCGGATCAGCTCCGGGCGCAGCGCGGCCAGGACCGCGATCGCGTCGTGCACCGGCGTGACGTCGCCGGAGCCCTGCTCGCGGTACGCGCGGCCGTAGAAGTCCAGCGCGTCGGCGCAGCGGGCGCCGACCGGCCCGCCCGCGCGCAGTCGCGCGACCGCGGCGTCGGGCAGGGTGCACCGCAACGTCAGGTCGAGCGTGACCTGCGTCGTCGGCACCTCGACGCCCGGGTCGGTCAGCACCCGGTGGGCTGCCTCGGGGTCCCACCAGATGTTGAACTCGGCGGCCCGGGTGATGTTGCCCGTGCCGACCGACCCGCCCATCACGACCAGGCGGGCCAGCCGGGCCGCGGCGTCGGGGAACGTCGCGTACAGCAGGGCGATGTTGGTCAGCGGTCCGATCGCGACCAGGGTCACCGGGCGAGACGCGGCGCGGATCGAATCGGCCAGGAAGGCCGCGCCGTGGCGTGGATCAGGTCCGCCGGGCGGGGTGGGCAGGTCGATGCCGCCCAGACCGTCCTCGCCGTGCACGTGCGCGCCGAAGCCGGTCGACGACCGGACCAGCGGCCGGGCCGCCCCGGCCGCGACCGGGATGTCGGCACGCCCGGCCAGGGCCAGCACCGCGCGGGCGTTGCGGGTGGTGCGGGCCAGCCCCGCGTTGCCGCCCACGGTACTCACCCCGACCAGGTCGAGTTCCGGACCGGCGCAGGCGACCAGCAGCGCGATCATGTCATCGATACCGGGGTCACAGTCGATCAGCAGGGCGTCGGCCATACTCCGATTCTGGCGCCCGCCTCCGCGGGCGCGGCGATCGGCTCTACTGTTTGCGCCCGCCTCCGCGGGCGCGGCGATCGGCTCTACTGTTTGCGCCCGCCTCCGCGGGCGCGGCGATCGGCTCTGCTGCTGGCGCTCGCCTCCGCGAGCGCGGCGATCGGCCTTTGAAGCCGACCGCATCGGCGCGTCGCTACATCGCCTGCGGCGATGCCACGCTCCTTTACCGATGCGGTCGGCGGCCGATCGCGGGGCAATCGCGAGGAGGCAATCTTGGAGGGCAATCGCGGGGGGGGAATCGCGGGGGGAAATCGCGGTCGGGGCCGATCGCGGGGGGTGGTATGCCGATTCGGACGGTTGCGGACCGGCGACCTCGACCTCAGGGTGTCGCTATGCCTGTGCCGCGTTACGGCTCCTCACCCGTGGGTCGCCCGTCGGGCCTGATCCCACCCCCTGTCGACCTGGGCGGGGTGACCGAGCTGCGCCTGCACGGCGTGGGCGGCACCACCGCCGAGGACCTGCTCGGCGACCTCGCCCCGCAGCAGGTCTCCGGCGACCGCATCGCCGGGTTCTACCGCACCGCCGACCTGCCCGCCCGTCCGGCCACACCACCCGACCCCGAGCGCGACCAGCCGAGCCGCCACATCGAGGCGTACTCGTGGGGCGGGCTGACCTCGCGCAGCGGCTCGCGTGTGCTGTGGTTGCTGCTGCTGCCGTTCGCACTGGCCAATCTGGCCGGTTGGATGTGCTCGCCGCGCACCCACCGCAACGGATTCCTGTTCCGGCTGCACCGGACGGCGGTGCGCTGGACCGCGCTCGGCATCACCGTCAACGTCGTGCTGATCACCGCGCTCGCCTCGATGGAGCTGATCGGCTACCAGTGCGGCGCCCGCGACGACTGCGCGGGCCAGATCTGGCTGCTGAGCTGGCTGCGTGATCCGGTGCTGGCCGCGCATCCGGCCCAGCGGGTCGCCATCGGCGCGATCCTGCCGCTGCTGGTCATCGTGGGGCTGGCCATCCTCACCCTGCGCACCATCAGCCGGTACGAGGAGATCAAGCCCCCGTTCCTGGCCGGGCAGGAGCCGGCGCGGGAGGCGGTCAGCGCCGCCCAGCCGCGCCGGGGCCTGGCCGACCGCGGCTTCTGGGACGGTCGCCGCAGCGCGTTCGACCAGGGCTGCGCACACGTCGCCGCGGCGGCGGGCTGGATCGCGCTGGTGCTGGTGCACACCGCGCACACCATCGGGCACGAGGCCGGGGTCGACTTCGCGCAGGAGCAGTGGTGGACGGCGGCGCTGATTCTCGGCGGCGGCGCGGTTTTGGGCGCCCTGCTCGTCACCGCCGTCGACGGCGTACACCGGGTGCTCACCGGCACGCTGCTGGTCGTCGCGGCGGCGGCGCTGGTGGCCGCGGCCGTCTTCGCGGTGCTGCAGCCCAGCGTGGACACGGCGACCCAGTGGAGCTACCTGCCCGGCATGCGCAACTCCATCAACGCGGGCTTCATCGGCCTGTTCGGCTCGCTGGGCCTGGTGCTGGTCTCGTCGCTGCTGGGCGGCTGGCGCAAGGGCACGTTCTTCATCTACGGCCCGTTCGTGGTGCTCGCCGTCAGCATCGCGCTGCTCAACGCGGTGCTGCTGGGCGCGATGCTGCGGGTGATCGACGTGTTCGCCGAGGTCTCCTCGCGGCTGCTGCTGCCCGGCCTCGCCGTCGATCACGACACGCTGTACGTGTACCCGATCGTCGCCACGCTGCACCAGTACCTCACCCTTCCCCCACTGGCGCTGATCGCCGTCTTCGTGGTGTACGAGCTGGTCTCCTACTGGCGGGCGGGCCTGGACAGCCCGCGGCGCAAGGAGACGCTGGCGTTCTACCTCGACGAGAAGCGCTACCCCCGGCCCACCGCCGAGCAGGGCTGGTACGACAGCGCGGTGGAGGGCGCGGGCGCCACCCGGTGGACCGCCGGAGTGGTGCGCGCCCGCAAGATCGCGGGCATGGCCCGGCACATCGACCGGCTGCTCACCTCGATGGCGGCAGTCGGCCTGATCCTGCTGGTGGCGATCCAGATCCGCTACTGGTACTTCCACGAGCTGCCCTGGGGCACCCAGTGGACGGTCACCGTCGGCACGTACCTGGCGGCGGCGCTGCCGGTGCTGGTGGTGCTGCTGCTGCGGCGCGGCTGGACCAACCTGGCCAGCCGTCGGCGCATCGGCGTGCTGTGGGACATCTCCACGTTCTGGCCGCGCGCCTACCACCCGCTCGCCCCGCCGTCGTACGCCGAGCGGGCCGTGCCCGAGCTGCAGCGGCGGCTGTGGCGGCTGCACACCAGCGGCGGTCGGGTCGTCGTCGCCGCGCACAGCCAGGGCACCGTCATCGCGGCGGCGGCCCTGCTGCAGCCGGACAACCTGCCCGCCGGTGGCCTGTTCTCACTGGCCACCTTCGGCTCGCCGCTGCGCACGCTGTACGGCTGGGCGTTCCCGGCCTACTTCGGCGACGGGGTGCTGCGCGGGCTGCAGTCGCGGGTCAGGGTGTGGCGCAACTACGCGTACGAGACCGACTTCATCGGCGGCCTCGCGCTCGACCCGCTGATCCCGGCCAACGTGGACGTCGTGCTGCCCGACCCGGGCACCTGCTGGTACATCTACGGCCAACCGCGGCCGCTGGCCCGCCGCCACACCGGTTACTGGGACGACCCGGCGATGTGGCAGGGCGTGGACGACATGGCCAAGGCGCTGGCCGAGCTGCCCGCGCCCGAGGTGCCGGACGTGCCGGTGCAGGGCGGCCCGCCCGACGACGAGACCGAGGTGACGGTCACCGAGCTGAAGTCCTAGGTGTTCACTGCCCCCGCCTGCGGCCGTAGGCGGGGGCGAACAGCACCAGCAGAGCCAGGTCCTCGGTGACGTCGACGAAGCGGTGTGGCTCGTGCGCCGGTACGAAGATCACCGACCCGGGCCCGACCTCGGCGTCGCCCGACGGCGTCGTGATGCGGGCCCGACCCGCGGTGACCACGTAGATCTCGTCCTCGGTGTGCGGCGACTGGTCGTCGACCCCACCCGCCGGAATGCAGTACGTCCCGACCGACAGGTCGTCGTTGGCGAAGTGCTCCGTCCAGTCGTTGGCCGACCCGGCGGCCGGCGCGCTCCAGCGCCCAGCGTTCTCGATCACCCGCATGGCCGACAGCGTAGGCGCCCCCGGCGGCCGCCCGCCCGACCGGGCTTCAGGCCTGCGGCATCCCGCGTTTCACGCCTGCGGTATCCGGGCGAAGGCCTGGTTCAGGCTGCGGCGCATCAGCCGGGAGGCGGGCCGTTCGAAGTAGCGGTGCACCACCCAGGCCAGCACGATGACGCCGGTGAAGACCAGGGCGACGATCAGCAGCGGCGGCAGTTCGCCCACCAGCAGCCGGAACGCGGTCCAGCCCGGATACTCGTGCAGCAGGTAGGTGGGGTAGGTCAGGGCGCCCAGCGTGGTGAGCCAGCGCCAGCGGGCCCAGCTGAACCAGCCGAGCGCGATGGCGGCGACCAGGGCGAACGCGCCGGTGATGATGAGCAGGGCGGGCCAGGTCGCCGCCGGCGTCGTGCCGCCCATCACCCGTACGTGCTCCGCCTGCTCTGGATACATCCGGTACACCGCGATGATCCAGTTGACGCCGAGGACGCCCCACAGCAGCGGGGACGGCCCGAACCGGTGGATCAGGTAGCAGACGATCCCGGCCACGAAGTACGGCGCGTAGTCGCGCATCACCAGCGTGTTCACCAGTGGCATCTTCAGGGCGGGCAGCAGCACCGCCGCCACGGTCCAGATCATGCAGAACCCGAGCACCCTGCGGTAGGTCAGGCCGCGCCACACCAGGACCGAGAACAGCAGGTAGAAGACGAGCTCGACCCAGAGCGTCCAGTAGAGGCCGTCCACGTGCGGGGCGCCCAGCGGCGTCTGCAGCATGGTCAGGTTCACCAGCACCTCGCGGGCCGTGCGCGGCTCGACGACGACCGGCCACAGCGTCACCACCGCGGTGATCAGGAGGACCGAGACCCAGTAGGCCGGGTAGAGCCGCGAGGCGCGCGAGACGAAGAAGTGCGACACCCCGCGCCCCCACGCCGACATGCAGATCACGAAACCGCTGATCAGGAAGAAGACCTGAACCCCGAGCCAGCCGTACGACGCGGGCTGGCTCAGCACCGGGAAGATCTCGGCCGGGCGCACGCCCCAGGCGCCGGTCTTGCGACCGAAGGCCAGATAGTGGTACGCGACCACCGACAGCGCGGCCAGCCAGCGCAGCCCGTCGAGCGCCCGCAACCGGTCACCACCGCCCTCCCGGCCGGGCCGCGCCGACTGCTCTGCCGGCGACCGGTGCTGGACCGGCCCGACGACGCGGGGAAGTTCGACGGTGGCATCGGCGGTGACGCCCGTGGCGGTGCTCATGAGCTGGGTTCCTTACGACCCGGGCGGCGGACCGTCCCGGTCTTGGTGCAGGGGTGTGCAGGAGCTGCCGGGCAGCGGCGGTCATGCTAATCCACGGCAGCCCCACCACCAAAGTCACGACCTGCCGGGTGCGGGCTGGGTGCAGTTTTCAGGGAAAGTGCACGAATCTGAGCTGATTTTCGGGCAGTTTTCGTGAAACTGCATCATCGACCGCCGCCGCCGCGGCGGGCGGGCTCAGGCCAGGCCGCGGTCGATGAGTTCGGTGGGCAGGACGATGGTGCGGGGGGCGGTGCGGTCGCCGTCGATGCGGGCGAACAGCAGCTGGGTGGCCTGCCGGGCCAGCTCGCGGGTGTCGTACGAGATGACCGTCAGCGGTCGAGGCATCAGGTGCGACAGCTCGAAGTCGTCGAACCCGACCAGACCGGCCGCGCTCCCCCGCCGCCACAGCTCCTGCACCGCGCCCACGGTGATGCGGTTGTTCAGCGCCAGGAAGGCCGTCGGCGGGTCGCGGCGCTCCAGCATCTCGGCGACCGCGGCCGCCGAGCCCGCGGGGTCGCGTACGCCGTCGCGGACCAGCGCCGGGTCGTCGCGTACCCCCGCCTCGGCCAGGGCCTCGCGCGCGCCCGCCAACCGTTCGCTCATGGTGTGCACGCCGGTGGAGTCGAGCAGGACGCCGACCCGCTGGTGTCCGGCCGCCAGCAGCCGGGCCATGCCCGCGCGGGCGCCGCCGCGGTTGTCCAGCAGCACCGCGTCGGCGGACAGCCCGATGCCGGGGCGGTCCAGGAACACGACCGGGATGCCCAGCTCCACCTGCGGGCGCAGGTAGCCGTGGTCGCCGTGGGTCGGCACGACGAGCAGGCCGTCGACGCGGCGCGAGCACAGGTCGCGCAGCAACTGCTCCTCGCGGGCCGGATCCTCCTCGGAGCTGGCCGACAGCAGCAGCGTGTCGCGCTCGCGGGCGATCTCGGCGGCGACATGGGCGATGGTGGAGTAGAACGGGTTGGCCAGTTCCTCGATCAGCAGGCCGATGGTGGCGCTGGCCCGGCCGGCGCGCAGCGCGCTGGCCATGTGGTTGCGCTGGAAGCCGAGTTCGGCGGCGACGGCGAGCACCCGGTCGGCCAGGGCCCGCTGCACGTGTGGCTCGCCGTTGATCACGCGGGACACGGTCTTGAGGCTGACGCCGGCCTGTTTCGCGACGTCGACCATGGTCGGGCGCCGTCCCGCCCGGCCCGCTCCGGTTCCGCTGTGAGTGGTCACGGCAGAAAACGGTACTCGGTAGTGGGCTTGTGGGTGTACGCGACCCGGACAACGTTGTCATACTCTGCTGGACAAGATTTCCTTCCAGGAGACTTCATGACTGACACCGCCGTTGACAGCGCCGATCCCTCGACGCTCGCCCTCGCCGTGGACATCGGCGGAACCAAGTTGGCCGCGGCCTTGATCGGAGCGGACGGGGTGGTGGTGCTGGCCGACCGCATCGCGACGCCGCAACCCGGCCCCGGGCCCGGCGCCGCCGAGCAGGTCTGGGCCGCCCTGGCCGACCTGGTCAAGCGCATGGTCGACGCGGCCGGGGACCGGCCCATCGTCGGCGTGGGCGCCAGCACCGCGGGCCCGTTCGACCTGGTCGGCGCGACCATCAGCCCCGTCAACATCCACGCCTGGCGGGGCTTTCCGCTGGTGGACCGGTTGCGCGAGGCGGTGCCGGGGGTGCCGGTGCGGCTGGCGGGCGACGGGGCGTGCGCGGCCATCGGCGAGCACTGGCGCGGCGCCGGGCGCGGCCACGACGACCTGCTGGTGCTGGTGGTCTCCACCGGCGTGGGCGGCGGGATGATCCACGGCGGGCGGCCGTTCCTGGGCGTCGGCGGCAACGCCGCCCACGTCGGCCACATGGTGGTCGACCTGGACGGCGAGCCGTGCCCGTGCGGCGGGCAGGGCTGCGTCGAGGCGCTGTCCAGCGGCCCGAGCATGGTCCGGTACGCGCTGCGCGAGGGCTGGCACGCGATCGGTGCGGGCACCGCCCGCGACCTGGCCGACGCGGCCCGCGCCGGGGACCCGGTGGCGGTCGCCGCCTACGAACGGGCGGGGCGGGCGCTGGCGGCCGGGATCGTGTCGGCGGCGGCAATGTGCGAGCTCAGCCAGGTGGTGATCGGCGGCGGCGTGGCCGAATCGGCCGATCTGCTGTTTCCGTCGCTGCGCGCCGGGCTGGACCACTTCGGCCGGATGGGCTTCCTGCGCGGCATCGGCCTGCAGACGGCCCAGCTCGGCGGCTCGGCAGGGCTCATCGGCGCGGCCGCGCTCATCCACGAGCGGGATACCTACTGGTCCTGACCAAGGCGGGGTCGCCGCACCAGGCGGCGACCCCGCGTTCAGCCCGCCGAGATCAGGAGTAGACCTCGACCTCGTAGATGCGGGCGGCGTTGTCGGTGGTGGACGTCGGCGCCGAGATGTTCAGCCGTACATAGCGGCCGGTGGCGCTGACCGCGTGCGTGGTGGTGCTGGCCGTGTTCCCGGTGACCGTGGCCACCGTGGTCCAGCTGCTGCCGTCGGACGACACCTGCAGGTTGAAGTCCTTGGTGTTCCAGGCCGTGTTCTCCCCGCCCGCCCCGGCGTGCCGGATGACGATCGAGCTGACCGGGAACGACCCGCCCAGGTCCACCTGCCAGAACTTGCTGGTGCCCAGTGAGCACCACTTGTCGGTGTTGCCCCCGGTCCAGGTGCCGTTGACGGCCTTGGCCGGGCCCTCGTTGGCGTTGCAGGACGAGTCGGCGGTGGCGGTCTTGTTCAGCGCCACGTTCACGGGGCCTGCGCCGGGGCCGTAGGCCTCGAACTCGTAGACGCGCGCGGCGCCGTTGCCGTCGTTGGCCGGGGTAGTGATGTTCAGCCGCAGGTAGCGCGCGCCGACCGTGCCGATCGGGTGGTACGTGCGGCTGGTGCGGTTGCCCGAGACCGTGGCCCGCGTGGTCCAGGTCGACCCGTCGGTGCTGGTCTGGATGTTGAACGCACCGGTGTTCCAGCCGCTCTGCTCACCGCCCAGCGCCGCGTGCTTGACCACGAACGACGACACGTTCTGCGTCGAGCCGAGGTCCACCTGGAGGAACTTGGTGGCGGCGCTGGTGCAGAACTTGCTGTTGTTGGTCAGCGAGCTGTCGACGGCCTTCTCCGGGCCTTCGGCGGTGCCGCAGGCGGCCGAACCGGTCGTCGCCTTGCCCGCGGCCAGGTTGGTGCCCAGGGCCGGGGCGGGCGCCGGGGCGCTCCAGCCGTCGTTGAACGACGGCGGCACGTCGGACGCGCCAGTGCCCCACGAGCTCGCGCTGGAGCCCATGGTGAACTGCAGCGTGGCCCCGGCCGCGACGTCCGGGTAGCGCAGGAAGTTCTTGCTGCTGGCGGTGCCGTTGCGGGAGAACGACTGGACGTACTGGTTGCCGCTGCCCGCGTTGGTGGCGTTGATCTGGATGTTGCCCGCCGAGCGCTGGATCAGGATCGACGGGAACAGCGGGCCGTGCAGGGCGAGCACGTCCGCGCCCGGGGTGGGCGGGTACATGCCCAGGGCGCCCCAGACGTACCAGGCCGAGGTGGCGCCGAGGTCGTCGTTGCCGGGCAGGCCGCCCGCGCCGGTGGTGAACGACTCGGTCATCACCCGGCGCACCGCCGAAGACGTGCCGGCCGGCTTCTGCGCGTAGTTGTACGCCCACGGCACGCTGTGCTCGGGCTCGTTGCCGATGTAGAAGTACGGCAGGCTCAGGCCACCGTTGAGCTGGGTGAAGTGGTGGTCCAGGCGCTGCGCGGCGGTCTGCGGGCCGCCCATCAGCGCGATCAGGCTGCCGTAGTTGTACGTGGTCATCCAGGTGTACTGCGCGGCGTTGCCCTCGGTGTAGCCCGACGGGCTGGCCGGGTCCAGCGGCCAGGTCCAGCTGTTGTCGGCGTTGCGCCGGTGGATGTACTGCGACTCTGGGCTGAACACGTTGGCCCACCACTGGGCCCGCTGCATGTACGTGTTGTACTTCGCCGTGTCCCCCATCGCCTGGGCGAACTGGGCCACCGCGAAGTCCGACGCCGAGTACTCCAGCGAGTCGGACGGGTCCTCGTCGATGAAGTGCTGGCTGGTGTACTCGCCCTGGCGGCCGCGGATGGCGCTGCCCTGGGCGGTGCCGCCGTTGGAGCTGTTGTTCATCAGGGTGAGCGCGGCGGCGGTGTCGAACGAGCGGGCGCCGAACGCGTACAGGCTGGCGACCACGATCGGGCCCGGGTCGCCGTTCATGATGAAGTCCTCCTGGTTCTGCTGCGACCACTTTGGCAGCAGGCCGCCCTGCTGGCCGTCGAGCACCATGGACTTGGCGATGTCACTGGCCTCGGTGGGCGCGATCAGCGCCACCAGGGCCGCCCAGGAGCGGTAGATGTCCCAGCCGGAGTAGTTCTGGTACACCGGGTGCGAGGCGCTGTGCACCGCGTTGTCGAAGCCGCGGTACTGCCCGTTGGTGTCGCTGGCGATGTTCGGGTTCTGCAGCACGTGGTAGAGCGCGGTGTAGAACTTCTGCAGGTCGGTGGCGCTGCCGCCGGTGGCCTGCACCCGGTTGAGGATGTTGTTCCACGCCGTGTCGGCCGCGGTGCGCACCGAGGCGAAGTCCCAGCCGAAGTTCTCCGCCGACAGGTTGGCCTGCGCGTTGGCGATGCTCACGAACGAGATCGCGGTCTTGACCTGCACCACCGCGTTGGAGCTGGTGTCGAAGGTCAGGTAGCCGCCGGTGTTGGTACCGCTGGTGGAGGTCGACCCGGCGGTGATGGTGCCGCCGTTCCAGGTGCCCACGCCGCTGGGGGCCCGGTCGAACGCCATCGCGAAGTAGATCTGGTACGTCTTCGACGAGCCGCAGAAGCCGCCCGCGGTGACCTGGCCGGTGACGTTCGAGCCGCTGATGCTGATCGAGCCGCTGCGGTTGCCGGTGGCGCTGCGGCTGGTGTTGATCAGCACGCGGGCGCTGGTGGTGGCCGGGTAGGTCACCTTCATCATGGTGGTACGGGTGGTGGCGGTCAGCTCCGCCGCGGTGTTGCCGTACGTCGACAGCACCGCCTTGTAGTACCCGGCCTGCGCGATCTCGCTGCCCTTGACCTGCGTGGCCTGGTAGTTGGTCCACGCGGTGCCGGGCGAGGTGCCCAGCGCGCCGGTGATCGGCAGGATGCCGATGTCCTCGTTGTTGGAGCAGCCCGCCCCGTTGAAGTGGGTGAGGCTGAACTCCTGGATCTGGCTGTCACTGAACCGGTAGCCCGACGGGGAGGCGGTCGGGGTGTCCGGGCTGAACTGCACCATGCCGAACGGCAGGACCGGGCCGGGGACGGTGCTGCCGCCCGCGCCGCCGCCGACCGGGTTCGGCGAGTTGCTGTCGTCGGTGCCGATGTACGGGTTGACGTACTGGGTGAGGTTGAGGTTCGCCGCGTGCGCGGGGGCGGCCACGGCGGTGGCGGCGGCGCTGGCGACGAGGCTCACGGCGGCGAGTAATGCCAGGCGCCGCAGGGGTTGCCGGGATCGGGACATGCCTGTTCTCCTCAGGGACGGAGACAACGTTGTCAACGTGCAAGGAACAGACAAGCCTCTTAACTGAAACATGTCAATACTTCGGACCAAGAATGCCGCGCGGCACCCTTCTGCTCCGCCCTCGGGCTTCACTACGCTGGTGCGATGTCCAGCGAGGCGTTGTACACCCGGGTCTTCGGCATCGTGATCGGCATCCTGCTGCTGGTGGTGGCCATCCGCTGGATGTTCGGCAAGAAGTGAGCCAGGCGGCTGCCCGCCCCCCATGACGTGCCGCGATGCGGCAGAATCCGGCGCGGCTTGCCGAACGACAACAGGAGTGGCCGTGTCCAGACTTCGCATCGCCGCCACCCTGGCGCTCGTGAGCCTGCTCGGGGCCTGCGGGCAGTCCGACGTCATCACCCCGGTCGGCGAAGCGTCCATTCACGCCCGCGTGGAAGCGCTGGGCGGTCCACCCGTCCTGGTGGATGCGACGACGGCCCTCTACGTCACCTACGGCTATTCGGGCGGATCCTCGGCCCCCGAGCCCTCGACGCACGTGGTGAACCTGACCAACGGCATCGGCCGGACGCTGGAGTTCGACTCCGACGACTGCCGCGCCCCGACCCTCTACGAAGTGACCGGATTCGTCGACGGTGACCTGGTCGGCATCGCCGGATGCGAAGGCGCGACCACCGAGACACTGGTCCGCATCGACCCGGTGGCCTCGAAGCTGTCCCACCTCGCCGCGCTCCCGTCGCTGCAGGCACTGTCACCACCGTCGCGCGACGACACCGGGGTACTCGTCTTCCGCGATCCCGACATCGGAGCCGTGGCGTGCCCCGCGTTGCGGATGTACGACGCCGGAAGCTGGATCCCCGTCGGCCCGCTGACCCCCACCGGCAAGTCGACGTGGGACGTGGAGCGGCTGCTCGGCGGGCCGTTGGGCTGCGCCAGGCACGGCTACGTGCCGGGCATCGCGGTGTCGGGCACGAAGGCATTCGTGGTGGCCGGCCAGTCGGATTCGGTATGCCGATCGGGCCCACCGCCGGAGCGACCGGGCGGTGGTTGCGGCGTGTACGAGGTCGATCTCAGTGCCCGAACGGTCAGCGAGCTCGCCACCGGGTTCGACAAGGTCTACAGCATCGGCGCGGCGGGACCGCGCGGCGTTCTGCTGGCGGCCCATCTCGGCAACCGGACGGGGCTCTGGCTGGTCGGCGGCCCTGATCGCACCGTGGAGTTTCTCGAGAGCGGCCAGTTCAGCAGCTTTTCCGTCACCCCCGGCGGCGAGGTGGTGGCAGCGGTCAGCGACAACGATGACGAGATCCGGATCGTCAAGATCACATTGCCGTAGTCGGGGGTTCTGTGCGATCGCCGATTCCGGTTGGATCGCGTGGAGCGGGGCCGGATTTGGTCGGCGGGCGTCACTTGCGGGTGCGAGCGGCGGATTCGGTGCTTCGGCTCGCATTCGGTGCTTCGGCTCGCCCGGAGAATGACCGTTGGCAGCGATCTTGCACGTTGTCGCCCTTGGCATGATCGCGGCTGGCGGTCGGAATCTCGGATTCGGCCTCTGAAGACGCCCGGAGAATGACCGGAGAAGGCGATCTTCGGGTGTCTGCGCCGCGATGATCGGTGTCGTCGGTCAGAACATCGGCTGGACCCTGCTGTTTTGACCACTGACAGCGATCTAGCGAACCGAACCGAGTCCAGGGAACTGCATACGGGGCTGTAAGGCTTACCTTCCACGATGTCAGGTTGGCTTGACTGTATGGAAGGGACGCTTTACCTTTGTGCCATGGCGAAACAGCAGGATCTAGTGACGCGTGCGGCCCGCCGCGCGGTCCTCATCGACGGCCTACCCGTGGCCGTTCTGGGCCCCGTCGCCCTGGCGCTGGGCAGCAATCCCGATCAGAGCGCCGCACAGAAGGCCTGGTGGATCGCGGCCACCACCGTGTTCGTGCTCTCGGTGGTCTGGATCCTGGTACGGGCGTTCCGGCGCGCGGACGAGTACCTGCGCAAGGTCCAGCTCGAGAGCATGGCCATCGCCTTCGCGGCAGTTCTCGTGGCACTGCAGGTGGCCACGGTGCTCGACGCCGCGCGCATCATCCAGCTGCACCAGCTCACCCAGTTGATCCTGCTCGGCGGGGTGGCGATCTGGCTCACGATCGCCGACCTGCGCACCCGCCTGCGCCGATGAGGGCGCCCCACCCATGAGGAACCGACTGCGCGAACTGCGAGCGGCCCGCCGGTGGAGCCAGGCCGATCTGGCCGACCGGTGCCGAGTCTCCCGACAGGCCATCAACGCCATCGAGACCGAGCGGTACGACCCCAGCCTGCCCCTGGCGTTCACCATCGCCGACGTCTTCGGCCTGACCATCGAGGAGATCTTCCAGCCCGACCGGACGGACACGACGGACGACCCGGCCCGATCCTGAACGCGCTCGCCTCCGACTCGGTGGATCCTGGCTGTTGGAGATTTCTTAGTGCTCGCCGTCCACCAGCGGACGGCCGGTGGACGACGGCTCGGCCGACGGGTCGACCGAAGGCTCGGGCGGGTCGAAGATCGCCAGCCGCTCCTCCATGGCGAAGTTCGTGATCAGCATGCCCAGCGGCGGGTTGCGCTGGCTCGACGCCTGCGCCGCGTTCACGTCCGGGGTGTTGGTGATGGTCACCATGATCAGCGTATGGCCGGTGAACAGCAGCACCGTCCACAGCTGCGCGTCGGTGCCCAGGTTGAAACCGGCCCGGCGGTCCGGCGGGTCGTCGCGCAGGCCGTACTGCTCGATCAGGCCGTCGCCGTCGGTGGTGCTGCTGAACCCGCACCAGGTCAGCCGCTGGCAGTGGCTCAGCCCCGGCACCATCGTCGTCGGCGCCACCGACACCGTCAGCGTGCCGTAGCCCGACGTGCCGACCAGCTGCAGGCTCACCGTCAGCGCCCCCGGCGCCAGCTCCGGATCGGACAGCGCCGCGAGCGGGCGCTTGTCGCCGCCGTCGGCCAGGCTGAGGTCCACCCGCCGCAGCCCCATCGGATTGAGCCTGGTCGCGATCAGATCGGCCATCAGACAGGCGAACTTCTCGGACCGATCCTTGTCCGCGGGCACCGGCTCGTCCTGCGGCAACGGCAGATCACCGGCGAGCGTCGCCAACCTGCCCACACCCCGCTCGCCCGCCTGCGGCGGCTGGGCCGGGGCCTCGCGGGTCAGCGACGGCAGCGGCGTCTCCGGCGGCGCCACATCCATGCAGCCCACCACCTCGGGCAGCGGTCCGCCGCCCGGATCGGGGCGCAGCACCACGATGCCGTACCCGATGCCCGCCGCCACCAGCACCGTGGTGACCGCGCTGAGCCAGCGCTCGCGGCGGCGCAGCCGCCACCCCGTCTCCATCAGCTCGGCCGAGGCCAGGCCGGACGGGGGCTCCGGGCCCTCCGGCGGCGCCCCCTCACCGAAGCGGCGCAGCGCGCGCAGCAGCGTACGCTGCGCGAACGCCTCCGGCGGCTCGTAGCCCAGCGACGGCCAGCGCCGGTACAGCCGCAGCAGGGTCCGCCGCACCAGTTGCTCCGCCAGAGCCCAGTCGCGGCACCTGGCGTACGCCTGGCGCCGCAGCGCCGGACCCAACGCCGCCGCGAACTCGGCGAACTCGCCCTCCCACGAACGCATCCCCATAGTCAACACAATGGATGCCCCCACGGGCATCCCCCTCCCACCCGCTTGGAAGATAAGGAAGGGCCCCTTCTTATCGGTTTGCGACGAAGAAGGGGCCCTGCCAAACCTCACTGCGGTCGCCGCTGGGGCGGCGGGGGTCAGGAGAGGGGTTTGGAGAGGTCGTAGATGGTCTGGGTGCCTACGGTCAGCGCGGTGTAGTGCTGCTGCACCCAGGTCGCGATCTCCGCGCTGCTGCCGCCCCGGCCGCCGAAACCGCCCTGGCCGCCACCGACGAAGTAGCCGATCCGGCCCTGCTGCGCCCACTGCTGGAACTGGGCCGGCGTCGGGGCCGGGTCGCCGGACCAGCCGCCCATGCCCAGCACCGACCTGCCGCTGGCCAGCTCCAGCGCCGCAGCGCTCTGCGCCCCGGAGACGGCCGCCGCCCAGGTCCGGTCACTGCCCTTGAGCAGCGCCACCAGCTCGGGGTCGGCCGGGGCCTCGCCGGGCACACCACCGCCGCGCATGCCGTCGAAGTCGCCACCCGGGAAGCCGAACCCGCCGTCGCCCCGTCCGGCGGTGCCCTGCCCCTGGCCCGACTGCCCGACCCCGCCCTGACCGGCCGGATTCTGACCGCTGGAGCCCTGGCCGGTCGCACCCTGAGCAGTGGTGCCCTGGCCGTTCGTGCCGTCATCCGGGTTCGTCCCGGGCAGGCCGGGCACGCCCTGGCCGTCCGGGCGGAAGCCGCCGGGGAAACCGCGCATGCCACCCGACCCGGCCGAGCTGACCGGTCCGGCGAGCGGGATGCTGCCGGTGTGCGGCGTGGTCGCCGTCTGCACCGCGTACGCGGCAGGTCCGGCCAGCATGCCCAGCGCCGCCGCCACCGCCCCTGCCAGCGCGAACCGGCCCGCCCGAGCCCCGCGCCACGGTGCGACCAACGCCAACGCCCCGCCCAGGCACAGCACCAGCACGACCGGCCGCAGCCACGTCTGCCAGTCCACCCGCCCGAGCAGCTCGTACGCCCACCAGCCGGTGACCGCCGCCGCCGCGGCCAGCCCCGCCCGCGCCACCCACCCGACCCACGGACCCGCCCCGGCGGCGGAGATCGCCGTCCTCGGCGGGCGATCGTCGGATGCGCCGCCGCCGACTCCGAAGGTGGCGTCTGCGGCGAGGTCCGGACCCGAGACACCGACCATCGTCGCCGGGCCGGCGGCCGGAGCGACCGCGCGCAGCCGCCACAGCAGAGCCGAGCCGCCGCCGACCAGGGCGCCGAGGGCCGGGGCGAGCGCCACCGTGTAGTACTCGTGCACGATGCCTTCCATCAGGCTGAACACCAGTACGTGCGGCACCAGCCAGGTGCCCCACAGGATCAGCCCGGCCCGCGCCGCGTCCACGCGTGGCCGCCGCCATGTCACCACCAACCCCGCCACCAGCAGGATCAGCGCGGCGGGCAGCAGCCAGGACGCCTGCGCCCCCATGGTGTCGTTGAAAAGCCTGGTCAGTCCGGCGTCGCCACCGAAGCCGCCGAACCCGCGCCCGCCGCCCGGCATCCCAGCACCGGACATCCCGCCCGGCATCCCCGCGGTCCCGCCGGACATCGCGCCGGTCAGGCCGCCGCGTTCGTTGCCGGTCAACCGGCCCAGCCCGTTGTAGCCGAGGGTGAGTTCCAGGATGGAGTTGTTCGTCGACCCGCCGATGTACGGCCGCGACCCGGCGGGCCACAGCTCCACCAGGGCCACCCACCAGCCCGCCGCCACGATCATCGCCCCGAAGGCGGCCAGCAGCTGCCACACCCGCCGCCAGAAGCGGGTCGGCGCGCAGATCAGATACACCAGCCCCAGCGCGGGCAGCACCAGCAGCGCCTGCAGCATCTTGGTGAGGTAGCCGAACCCGACCGCCGCCCCGGCCGCCACCAGCCACCAGGTGGAGGCGCGTGCCAGCGCCCGGGTCACCGCGTACGCCGCGAGCACGAGCAGCAGGGTCAGCAGCGCGTCGGGGTTGTCGAAGCGGAACATCAGCGCCGCCACCGGGGTCAGCGCCAGCACCGCCCCGGCGAGCAGCCCACCGGCCTCCCCGGCCCAGCGCCGCACCGCCGCGTACGTCAGCGCCACCGCACCGACCCCGCACAGCGCCTGCGGCACCAGGATGCTCCAGCTGGAGAAGCCGAAGATCCGGGCCGACAGCGCCATCAGCCACAGCGACGCGGGCGTCTTGTCGACGGTGATGAAGTTGCCCGCGTCCAGCGAGCCGAACAGCATCGCCTTGAGGTCCTGGGTGCCCGCCTGCACCGCGGCCGCGTAGTAGCTGTTCGCCCAGCCGGAGGCGGACAGGTCCCACAGGTACAGCGCGGCGGTGCCCAGCAGCAGCGCCAGCAGCGGCAGCCTGGGTCGCCAGGTCCGCGCGGGCGGGACGGGTTCGGTCGCCGTCGCGGGCACCGGGTCGGGCGCCGCGGCGAACAGGGCGACCGGGTCGGGTGTGGACATCAGTGTTCTCCCTTGAAGACCCACGACCGCAGCAGCGTGAACCGTAACAGCGTGGCCAGCAGATTTGCCGTCACCAGGACGGCGAGTTCGGCCGTACGCGTGGTCGCGCCGGCGAGTAGGTGCAGGGCGGCTAGCGCCCCGCTGGTGAGTAGCGCGCCCAGGACGAAGACGAGCAGGCCCTGCGCCTGGTGGCGCAGCGCGTCGGCGGCGCCGCGGATGCCGAAGGTGAGTCGCCGGTTGGCGGCGGTGTTGGCGACCGCCGTCAGCGCCAGCGCGGCCAGGTTCGCGCCCTGGGCGCCGAGGTACGGCCGGGCCAGCGCGTACAGCAGCAGGTAGGCCAGGGTGCTGACGACGCCGACGAGACCGAACCGGACCACCTGGCGCAGCAGCGAGCTCTCGGGTGGGGCCAGCGGGGCGCGGCCGAGTTCGGCGCGCAGCCGGGCCAGCGGCAGCGCCCCGGTGAGCAGGCTGCGGCCGAGCCGGGCGACGCCGCGCAGGTCGGCCAGGATCGTGGCGGCCAGGTCGACCCGGCTGTCGGGGTCGTCGACCCAGTCCACCGGCACCTCGTGGATGCGCGCGCCGCTGTTCTGGGCCAGCACCAGCAGTTCGGTGTCGAAGAACCAGCCGGTGTCCTCGACCAGCGGCAGCAGCTCGCGGGCGACGTCGGCGCGGATCGCCTTGAATCCGCACTGGGCGTCGCTGAACGACGCGGCCAGGGTGCCGCGCAGCAGCAGGTTGTAGCCGCGTGAGATGACCTCGCGCTTGGTGCCGCGCACCACCCGCGACTGCCGGGTGAGCCGGGTGCCGATGGCCAGATCCGAGTGGCCCGACAGCAGCGGCGCGATCAGCGGCGGCAGCGCGGCCAGGTCGGTGGACAGATCGACGTCGAGGTACGCCAGCACCGCCGCGTCCGAGTGCGACCAGACGTGCCGCAGCGCCCGCCCGCGTCCCTTCTGCTCCAGCCGTACGACGGTGACCTCGGCGAACTCGGCGGCCAGGGCCGAGGCGACAGCCGGGGTGGCGTCGGTGCTGGCGTTGTCGGCGATCGTGATCCGGAACCGGTAGGGCACCGTGGCGCGCAGGTAGTCGTGCAGGCGCCGCACGCTGGGGCCGAGGTCGGTCTGCTCGTTGTAGACGGGCACCACCACGTCGAGCACCGGCGTGGTGGGCGCTGGTGGGGAGTCGACGGTGGGCCGCTGTCCAGGCGGACCGCCGAGAGGAGCCACCAGCGAAGCAGTCTCGACGGGTGCGCGCCTGGTCGGGGTCGGTGCGGTCACGACACGGCTCCTTCGGTGAGGTCGTACACGGTGGCGCCGGAGACGGTCCGGGCGGTGAAGTTCTGCCCGACCCAGGCCGCGATCTGACTGCCCACGTCGCTGCCGCTGGTCGAGTTGAAGCCGCTGCCGCCGAGGAACCAGTGCACCCGGCCCTCGTTCACCCACTCCTGGAACTGGGCCGGCGACGGGGAGTTGTCGGTGCCGTTGAAGCCGCCGATCGCCAGCACGGCCCGGCCGGTGGCCAGCTGGTATCCGGCCGCGTTGTTGGCGCCGACGGTGGCGGCGATCCAGTCGTACCGGTCGGCGTCGGCCGTGAGCAGCGCCTGCAGCTCCGCGCTGGGAGTGGTGGCGTTGAGCAGGCCACCCATGCCGCCGCGCGTACCCCCGCCACCGAACCGCTGCCCGTCACCGGTCCCCTGACCCGGACCACCGGCCTGGCTCTGGTTTCCCGGAGCCTGACCGCCCTGGCCGGGCTGGCCTTGGCCGCCCGGACCGCCGCCGAACCCGCCCGGCATGCCGCCGCGGTTGCCGAAGCCCCCGGGACCCCCGCGCATGCCGCCGAAGGCACCGGCAACAGACGGGCCCGCGCTCGGGATGGCGCCGGTGTGCGCCGACGCGGCAGTCTGCACCGCGAACGCGGCCGGACCGGCCAGGCCGAGGGTGAGCGCGAGCACCGCGACGCCGCGCTGCGACCAGGCGGGCAGCAGGTGGGTGGCCAGCAGCGCGCACGCGGTGGCCAGGGCGCCGACCAGGATCAGCCAGCGCAGCCAGGGCACGAAGTCGGCGGCCTGGCCCAGCAGCGTGTACGCCCACCAGCCGGTCGCGGTCAGCACCGCCGCCGCCACCGCCACCGCCCAGGACCGGTCCCGCAGCCGCCACAGCAGCACCGCGCCCCCGCCGACCAGGGCGCCGATCGCCGGGGCCAGCGCGACGGTGTAGTACGCGTGGAAGATCCCGGCCATGAAGCTGAACACCAGACCGGTGACGAGCAGCCAGCCGCCCCACAGCACGAACCCGGCCCGGACCAGGTCGGTGCGCGGCCGTCGCCAGGTGACCGCGAGCCCGACCGCCAGCAGCGCCAGCGCCGCCGGGATCAGCCAGGCCGCCTGCCCGGCCAGGTCGCTGCCGAACAGTCGCAGCGCCCCGGTCTCGCCCCAGCCGCCCGCGCCGCCGACGCTGCCGACCTCCTCGCCGGTCAGCCGCCCGAACCCGTTGTAGCCCAGGGCCAGTTCCAGCACGCTGTCGTGCTGCGTGCCGCCGATGTACGGCCGCGACCCGGCTGGCCACAGCTCCACGACCAGCACCCACCAGCCCGCAGCGCCGATCATCGCGGCGGCGGCGACCAGCAGCTGCCCGCACCGCACCGCCAGCCGGGGCGGCCCGAACAGCAGGTAGACCAGCCCGAACGCGGGCAGCACCAGCAGCGCCTGCAGCATCTTGGCCAGGAACGCGAACCCGACCGCGGTGCCCGCCCAGGCCAGCCAGCGGGTCTGCCCGGACTCCAGCGCCCGGGTCACCGCGTACGCCCCGGCGACCAGCAGCAGCACCAGCAGCGCGTCGGGGTTGTTGAACCGGAACATCAGCACCGCGACGGGGGTGGTGGCCAGGACCGCCCCCGCGATCAGGCCCGCGGCCGGACCGGCGAACCGGCGCACGGTGGCGTACAGCAGCGCGGTGGCGCCGAGGCCGCACAGCGCCTGCGGCAGCAGGATCGCGTACGAGTTGACCCCGAACGCGCGCACCGACAGGCCCATCAGCCACAGCGCGGCCGGGGTCTTGTCGACGGTGATGAAGTTCGCCCCGTCCAGCGAGCCGAAGAAGAACGCCTTCCAGCTCTGCGACGCCGCCTGGGCCGCGGCCGAGTAGTACGGGTTGGCCCAGCCGGAACTGGACAGGCCCACCAGATACAGCAGCGCGGTGCCGAGCAGCAGCGCCGCGAGCGGGGCGTGCCGCAGCCACGAGCGGGGCGGCGGGGCGGCCGGGGGTGGGTCCGTGTCGGGCGCCGGGGCCGTGACTGGCGTCAGGGTGCTGGTCATGCCACCGAGCGTGACGACACCGCCTCGACGGCACGTCAGCCGAAGCTGGATGTCACCTCGGGATCACCTGCGGTCATGCTCGATGCAGGCGGAGGTCGGCGCGTGGGGCGGTCGCGGCGACCAGTCGCGCGTTCGCCTCGTCGCTGCGGAACACCCAGTCTCGGGCGGCCGCCTCGTCCAGGCCCTTGGCGCGCTGACGCGACAGCAGGCCGTCGACCCGCTCGGCGTCGTCGGCCGTCAGGTACACGGCCAGATCGAGCAGGTCGCGGACGCGGTCCCAGGGCGGGACGTCGAGCAGCAGGTAGTTGCCCTCGGTGATGACGATCTCGATCTCCGGCGGCACCGGCACCGCTCCGGCGACCGGTTCGTTCAGCACGTGGTCGAAGGTCGGCGCCCACACCGTCTCGTCGACGGTGTCGCGCAGGCGGCGCAGCAGCGCGGCGTACCCGGCGGCGTCGAAGGTGTCGGGGGCGCCCTTGCGGTCGGTCCGGCCCAGTCGGGCCAGCTCGGCGTTGGCCAGGTGGAAGCCGTCCATCGGCACCACCGTCGCCCGGCCCAGGTGCTGCGCGAGCAGCTGCGCCAGCGTCGACTTGCCCGCGCCGGGCGCGCCGGTGATCCCGACCAGCAGTCGGCCGGTTCGCGCGGCGCGCAACGCCTGAACCCGTGCCAGCAACGTGGTGAGCATCGAAGCCAGTCTGTCAGGCCGGATCGGCCAGCGCGAGCAGGGCGAGCCCCGCCTCGACCACGTCGTCGGCCGACCAGGCCAGGGCCGGACCGGCCACGGTGATCTCGGCCATCGCGCGACCGGGGGCGCGGTCGGTGAACGCGTTGCACAGCCAGATCCTGCGCTGCTCGGCCAGGGCGATCATGGCCTCGTTGAGGCGCTCGGCCGGGCCGGGCAGCCACAGCTGGAACTGGTGCGTGTGCGGCACGGCCGGGTGCACCAGGGCGCCCGGCAGCTTCGCCAGGGCCTGGGCCACCACCTTGGCGTGGGCTACGTACTCCGGCAGCCGGGGCAGCTCGCGGTCCAGTCCGGCCAGGGCGGTCAGCGCGGCGGGCCACTGCTGGAACAGGTTGCCGCCGTAGCGGTGCCGCCAGGCGCGCGCCTGCGCGACGAAGTCGGCCGGACCGGCCACGACGGCCCCGGCCAGGCCGCCGAGGGTCTTGTACAGCGACACGTACACACTGTCGGCCAGCCCGGCGATGGTGGCCAGGTCGTGACCCAGGTGGGGCGCCGACTCCCACAGCCGGGCGCCGTCGAAGTGCACCCGCGCCCCGCGCGAGCGGGCCGCCGCGACCAGCTCGGTCAGCTCGTCCCAGCTGGGCAGCAGGAAGCCGGGCTCGCGCAGCGGCAGCTCGACCAGCAGCGTGCCGTACGGCTCGTCGAGGTCGCGCACCTCCGCCGGGGTGGGCTGGCGCGGCTCCCGGGTGGGGAAGACGCCGCGCAGGCCGCTGAGCGACTCGTACGCCCCGCGTTCGAGCGCCTCGACGTGGCTGAGCGGGTGCAGCGCCACCACCGGGCTGCCGGTGCGCTCGGCCCAGCAGCGCAGCGCGACCTGCTGGGCCATGGTGCCGGTCGGGAAGAACACGGCGGCGGGCTTGCCGAGCAGCTCGGCGACCCGACGTTCCAGTTCGGTGACCGGGCCGCCGCCGTAGAAGTCTGGCCAGCCGTCCAGGTCGAGGCTGTCGAGCAGGGCGAGCTGCTCGCGCATGATCGGCACGCGGTGCGCGGACAGAATCCGGTCGCAGCCGCGCTGGGCGCGGCGACGCCGCTCGGCGGGGTCCTCGGTCACCGCGCCATGATGCCACGCGGCGCGGCGGACCTCACCGGGGTTCGGCGCAGGCGGCCAGGGCCGCCACGACCAGCGGATCGCTCTGGTCGTACGCCGCCAGCAGCGGCACCAGCGACGGGTCGCCCAGCGCGGCGGCGCTGGAGAAGGTCAGGTCGCTGGCTCCCTCGTCGGCGAGCACCGCCGCCACCAGCCCGACCGCCCGCGGATCCTTGCGCCGGGCCAGCCCGTGCACGCCCTCCTCGAACGCCGGAACGTACGTGTCACCGGTGCGCGCCCACAGTGCCGCCCGGATCGCCTCGGTGTCCGTGTCGAGCTCGGTGCCCAGCCCGTAGGTGGCCCAGTCGCGCACGTGCGGTTCGGTGTCGGCGCTCAGCCGGATCAGCGCGGCCACCCCCTCGGCCTGGCCCGGCCCGGCCATCACGGCGGGCAGCGCCGCGGCGACCTGGTGGCGCACGTCGCCGTCGGGGTGTCCGGCCAGGCCGACCAGGATCGGCAGCGCGTGCGGGCGGCCGCTGCCACCCAGCGCCTCGATCATGGCGCACAGCACGTCGGGTTCCTTCTCCTCGCCGATCACGTCGGTCAGCAGCGCCGCCACCTCCTCGCGGCCACTGTCACCGCCGACCTCGTCGAGCACGCGCAACAGCCGGGCGGCCGCGGCGCGCACGGCCGTGTCGTCGTCGCGCAGGCGGGTGCGGGCGAGGTCGACGGCGGTGCCCGCACCCCCTGTGGCCAGCCGCAGCAGTGGATCGCGGAAGGCGTCGTCGTCGTAGGGCT
The DNA here is from genome assembly GCF_019083965.1 of Catellatospora tritici. Classification (GTDB taxonomy): domain Bacteria; phylum Actinomycetota; class Actinomycetes; order Mycobacteriales; family Micromonosporaceae; genus Catellatospora; species Catellatospora tritici. Next base: position 82,854 of record NZ_JAHRCY010000018.1, on the reverse strand, counting down.
CCGCGTGGTACGCGTGCACCGAAGCGGAGAACAGCCGGACGGGGTCGTCAGCCAGCTCGCTCATTCCTGCATCCTGACAGGACGACCGCCTCTTCGCCCAGCCACTATCCGGCTGATCGCACACGCTGTGTGTGCCGTTTCCGAGTCGATCTCACCCGCCCCGGCCAGCGACGTGATCTCCACGAAACATGCGATGAACCGATCGATGTCTATCCGACAGAAGCCTTCAGATCAATACGTCTCAATGCTTTGCTGGCGCGCGACTCCGTCCCCCTCACGGAAAGGTGTCGGACATGCACAGACCGTCCTCTCGGTCGCGCCGCGTCCTGGCTCCGTTGTTCACCCTGCTCGCCCTGCTCGCCACCGTGCTCACGGCCGCCTCCCCGGCCCAGGCCGCGGTGCCCAACCGGTTCGGCTTCGTACTGTGGAACGGCGCCGCCGTCGTAGCCTCCGGCACCACGCCCGCGGCCACCACCGTCGTCCCGATCGGCGTCGGCCGCTACCAGGTCAAGTTCCCCGGCCAGGCCGTCGTCGGCGGCGTGGCGCACGTGACCGCGATCAACACCGCGCCGCACTCCTGCCAGGTCGAGAACTTCGGACCCTCGGGCGCGGACGAGATCGTCATCATCCGCTGCTTCAAGGTCGGAGGCGTGCTGGACAACAGCGGGTTCAGCGCGATCTTCTCGCAGAGCTCGGGCATCAGCGGCTTCGGCCCGTTCGGGTACGTCGACACGCAGTCCACCGGCGCCATCGTCAGCCAGTACAACGCGGTCGGCGCCGCCAACACGGTGACCCCGCTCGCGGTCGGGCAGTGGCTGGTCCGCTTCCCCGGCATCGGCAGCGCCGGTCCGGTCGACGGCAGCGTGCAGGCCACCCCGGTCGGCACCGTCAACGCCCGCTGCAAGGTCGCCAACTGGAACTCCATCCCGGCCGAGCAGCGGGTATGGGTGTACTGCTTCACCCCGGCCGGTGCGCCGATGAACACCCGCTTCACCCTGACCTACCAGCAGAAGGTCTCGCTGTACGGCCCGTCCTACCCGCCGAAGTACTTCGGCTACCTGTGGTTCAAGCCGCCGGTGGGCGCGCCGACGACCAACTTCAACTCGGTGTCGGGCCTCGGCGTCAACACGCTGGTCGGCGCGGGCGCGGGCCTGTTCCTGGTCACGTTCCCGAACATCGCGTTCCTGCCGGACACCGTGCAGGTCACCGCGTTCGGCACCACGCCGGACTTCTGCGGCCTGAACACGACGTGGGCGCACATCGGCGCCGACACCGTGGTCCGCGACGTCAACTGCTTCAACGTCGGCGGCGCCCCGGTCACCTCCGGCTTCACCATCAGCGCCAACTCCCAGTTTTAGGCACCGTTGAAGTTGCCGGGCAATCGGGCGTAATGGGCCGCAAGATACGCCCGATTGCCCGGCAACATGCTCGCGTGCCGTCCCGGGCGGCGGCACGGCGCGTTCAGTGCGCGGCCGCGGCGATGCGGCGCAGGGCCCGGCCGAGCAGGCGGGCGTACAGGTGCTGGAACCCCACCACGCCGTACGAGCCGAGCCGGGTGTACCACAGCGCCGGTCGGCTGAACGCGGTCACCGAGAACCACACCCGCCCGTCGACCAGCTCCACCAGGAACGACTCCTCGCCGCACTCGGGGTGGCCCGCCAGCGTCCCGTAGGCGAAACCGGCGCGGGTCGGGGTGTCCTCGACCCACACCACCTCGCAGGGTGCCTGCACGCGCAGGTTCGCGAAGCCCAATCCGGACGTGACGCGCAGGCCCGGCACGGCCCGGGGACCGGCGGCGTCCATCCGTACGCCGATGGCGCGCTGGGCCGCGAAGGTCAGCACCGCCTGCGCCGCGGGCGCCATCGCCTCGGGGCCGCCGAGCACGGTCCGGTAGCGCAGATGGTGGTACCCGCGCGGCAGCACCTCGTCGCGAGTGGCGCCGACCTCGGCATATGTGAACACGGCCGAAGGCTATCGCAGCCCGGCCGGGGCGACGGCGCCGAGCGCGGCGGTCCCCCGATGCATAGACTCGCACTCATGGACCTTGGACCTGTAGCAGGGGCCCGCGCGACCCGCGGCACCCGGCGCCACATTCGTCTGTTCACCGTCGCGGCCGTGGCCGCGTTGCTCGCCTTCGGCGCGGGCTGCGCCACCGCCGCCGACCCCGGCACCGGCAACACCCCGGAGAGCACCACCGAGTCGCCCGACGGCCGCGTCGCGGGCGTCGCGGTCACCGTCGAGAAGACCGGCGGCATCGCGGGCGTCAACGACCGCGTCAGCGTCGAGCGCGATGGCAGTTGGGTGAAGGTGGGCCGGGAGGGCAAGCAGGCCTCCGGCACGCTCAGCGCCGACCAGCTCAGCCAGCTACAGACGCTGACCGCCGATCCGGAGCTGGCCAAGGAGGCCGCGCGCAGCCCGCAGCCGTCGAACTGCCGGGACGCGTTCAACTACACGGTGACCGTGGACCGGGCCGGGCAGAAGACGATCTCGGCCTACACCGACTGCCCGAGTGACAAAGATATTCCAGTCGCCACCCAGAAGGTCGCGCTGCTGGTCATGGACGCTTCCGGTAACTGATCTTCATCCATACGCGTCACTGTCGGCATACGGGATCGGTTTCGCTGTCGGCTCGGGTGGTTACGCTCCCCGCGATGATGATTTTCTTCCGCTCCCTGCGGCTGCGCCGCGCGGCCCGGTCCCACTTCGGGTGGGACCGGCTGCGCCCGGCTCAGCTGGACGCCATGCGCCCACTGCTGCGCGGCCGTGACGCCGTCGTCGTGCTGCCCACCGGCGGCGGCAAATCCGCGGTCTACCAGGTCACCGCCACCCTCCTGAAGGGACCGACGGTGGTGATCTCGCCGCTGCTGGCGCTGCAGCACGACCAGATCGGCAACCTCAACGACCGCGGCAATCCGCTGCTGCGGGCGGTGCGGGTCAGCTCGGCCGAGACCCCGGCCCGGCAGGCCGCGGCGCTGCAGGAGGTGCGCGAGGGGAAGGCCCGGTTCCTGTTCATCACCCCGGAGCAGCTCAGCTCGCCGGAGCGGCTGGCCGAGGTGCGGGCGCTCAAACCCGCCCTGGTCGCCGTCGACGAGGCGCACTGCATCTCGTCCTGGGGCTACGACTTCCGCCCCGACTACCTGGCGCTGGGCCACATCGTCCGGGGCCTGGGCCGGCCGCCGGTGGTGGCGCTGACCGCCACCGCCTCCCCGCCGGTGTGCGAGGACATCATCGGACGCCTGGGCATGCGCAAGCCGGTCATGGTGCGGACCGGGCTGGACCGGCCGAACCTGTTCCTGGAGGCCACCCACTGCCCCGACGAGGCCTACCGCTGGCGGCGCCTACTGCAGCTGCTGGAGGCGAGCAAACCGCCGGGCATCGTGTACGTGCCGACCCGCGCCGCCGCCGAGGAGTTGGCCGAGCGGCTGACCGCGGCCGGGCACGAGGCGCAGGCCTACCACGGCGGTATGGCCGCCGGCGTGCGCGCCCGCCGCCACCGGGAGTTCCTCGCCGACGAGATCCCGATCATGGTGGCGACCTCGGCCTTCGGCATGGGCATCGACAAGCCGAACATCCGCTGGGTGGCCCACTTCGCGCTGCCCGACTCCCCCGACAGCTACCTGCAGGAGATCGGCCGGGCCGGGCGCGACGGCGAGCCCGCGCACGCGCTGCTGCTGCACCGCGCCGAGGACGTGGCGCTGCAACGCTTCTTCGCCGGTGGCGCGCCGGACTTCGCCGAGCTGCGCACCGTGGCCGCCGCGCTGCACAGCGGGCCGGTGAAGAACCGCACCGCGCTGGGCAAGACGACCGGCATCGGCCCGCGCAAGCTGACCAGCTACCTGACCATGCTGGAGCAGGTCGGGGCGGCGGCGATCAGCGTCAAGGGCGAGATCAGCGTCCCGCGCTTCGCACCCCTGCCCGACCAGGCCGCCCGGGAGGCGCTGGCCGACTACGAGCGCCACCAGGCGGGTCAGCGATCCCGGATCGACCTGATGCGGCGCTTCGCCGAGCAGCGCGGGTGCCGGATGCAGGCGCTGCTGGCGTACTTCGGCGAGCAGTTGAACCAGCCGTGCGGACACTGCGACAGCTGCCACGGCGGCACCTCCGAGGTGATCTCGGACGACGTGCCGTTCCCGCCGCACAGCAAGGTGCGCCACGCCGACTGGGGCGCGGGCACGGTGCTGGGCTACGAGAAAGACCGGATGACGGTGCTGTTCGACGAGGTCGGCTACAAGACGCTGTCGGTGCCGGTGGTGCAGTCGCAGCGGCTGCTGGTGATGGAGTCGGTCTAGCGTCCGAAACCAACGGTAGTGTCGTTTGTCGTAGCAGGTCGCGGTCAATCTCGACTATTCCTACCGGGGTTGTATAGTATAACCGCGTCGCCGTCCCTGCCACGAAAGGGCTCCCTCATGAGCGACGCACCCGAACCATCCACCCCCGACAGCCCCCCGCCCGCGGTGGCGCACGTCGGCCGGTGGTCCGTCAACGAGGACTGGGCCGCCACCATCGTCGGGCTCGCCCTCATCGCGCTGGTGCTGACCGGGGTAATCCCCGTCGGGCTGGTGCCGTGATGACCCAGACCGAACCCGTCACCCCCGACGCCGTCGCCGACACCACCGCCGACGAGGCGCCCGCGACCCGCCCGAGCCTGCTGTGGACCGTCCTCGGCCTGCTGTTCGTGCTCCTCCTCGGCGCCGGTGCCCGTTGGCTCGAGGATCTCGTCCCGGCCGCGGCCAAGGGCAGCAGCCTGGAGAAGTTCTCGCTCGCGATCGAGTACCCGATCTACGCGATCGCGCTGGGCCTGGTCGGCAACCTCATCATCACCCTGTTCGGTCTGCGGGACCGGATCGCCGACGCGATCCGTACCGAGTTCTTCATCAAGACCGGCCTGGTGCTGCTCGGCGCCTCGATCAACCTCAGCCTGATCGTCAAGGCGGCCGGTCCGGCCATCCTGCAGGCGCTGCTGCTGATCACCACGGTGTTCCTGTTCACCTGGTACTTCGGCGGGCTGCTCGGCCTCGACGACAAGCTGCGGGCGCTGCTGTCGGCGGCGGTGTCGATCTGCGGCGTCAGCGCGGCGATCGCCGCCGCGGGCGCGGTCCGGGCCCGGCGCGAGCAGCTGGCGTACGCCGCGAGCCTGGTCATCGTCTTCGCCCTGCCCTCGATCTTCATCCTGCCCTGGCTGGCCGACGCGCTCGGGCTGACCCCGGCCGTGGCCGGTGCCTGGATCGGCGGCAACATCGACACCACCGCCGCGGTCACCGCCGCCGGGGCGCTGGCGGGCGAGGACGCGCTGAAGATCGCCACCATCGTCAAGGCCACCCAGAACGCGCTCATCGGCGTGGTCGCGGTGGCGCTGACGGCGTGGTTCGCGTTCAAGGTGGAGAAGTCGGCCGACGCGAAGCGGCCGGGCCTGGGCCAGCTGTGGGAACGGTTCCCGAAGTTCGTGCTCGGCTTCGTCGCCGCGTCGGCCGTCGGCACCTGGTACGTCAACAACACGGCCGCCGCCGAGGCCAAGAAGGTCATCGGTGTCGTCAACGACCTGCGGGTGTGGTTCCTGATCCTGGCCTTCGTCAGCATCGGCCTGCAGCTGCGGATCTCGGCACTGCGCGAGGCGGGGTGGCGCCCGATCACCGTCTTCGGCGCCGCGACGGTGGTCAACCTCGCTGTCGGCCTGGGGCTGGCCGCCCTGCTCTTCCACGGCTTCACCGTCTGAGCACGGAACCGGGTACGTCCGCCGGGTCGGCGCCGTCAACGCCGACCCGGCAACCGCACCGCGCACCCGCGCGGCGACGTCAGCGGTCGGTCCAGCCGACCAGCACCTCGCCGGTCTCGGCGTCCAGCTCGCACATCACGTAGTCGTCCACCACGAACAGCACCGGGCGGCCGTCGACCACCGCGGCCTGCATGACCGCGATCTCGTCGGGCCACTCGCGGGTGGGCCGCAGGCGCCGCCCGGTCGCCGGATCCACGCAGTCGAACCGCTCCCCGCTGCCGACGTAGAGCACCGCGGCGCCGCCGATCTCACCGAAGCCCAGCCGCGGCGGGTAGTCCGGATCGAGCGGGAACGGCTCGGCCACCGGCACGCCGGTGAGCGCGTCGCGTAGCTCCACATGCTTCGACGACCGGGCCACGGCCAGGAACGCCGCAGGGCCGACCGAGCCGAAGGCGACCGCGAAGGCGAACTCCTCGCTCGTGTCGTCCGTCCACAGGGGGCGGCCCGCCGCGAGATCCCACACCGTGAGGCTGCCGTCGAACGTGCCCGCCACCGCGAGGGTCCGGCCGTCGGCCACTGTCGCCACCGCCGCCGACTCGGTCCGGTGGCCGCCGCCGACTCGGGGGCGCACCGCCTGGCCGGTCTGCGGGTCGAACTGGCTGAAGCCGCCGTCGGCGTCGGCGACCACGAGGATGTCCCGCCCATGCTCGGTGAATCGCGCCAGCCCGATCACGACGTCGGGGCTGGGCAGGCTCGGCCCAGCGGGCACGCCCGTCAGCGGGTCCAGCAGGCGGACGAAGTGGCCGCCCAGACCCGGCTCGGGCTCGCCGTGGTTGTCGATGCCGATCGCCAGGACGGGCCCGCCCGCACCGCGCACGACGCGGTGCGGGCGCTGCTGGAAGTGGGTCCAGCTGCCGATGCCGTACTCCGCGCGGACATCGCCGTCGCGGACGTCGTACACGCGGACCTCGGCGCCGGGTGGGCCGCCGGCGGCGAAGACCAGGGTCGCACCGTCCAGCTCGGCGCACTCGATCTGGCGCAGCGGCTGGCCCCACAGGTTGAACGGGTAGATCACCGCGTCACCCTAACGCGCGCGTGGCCCGGCGGGATGCCCCGCCGGGCCACACTACCGGGTACTGCTACCAGCCGAAGAAGCTGGCGACCGCATGCCCGGCGTCGCACAGGGTGTTACCGACGCTGGCACCGATGCCGCTGCCGACGATCCCGCCGACGATGCCGCCGACAACCCCGCCGACCAGCATGCCGACCGGCCCGCCGACGATGCCGATCTGGGCGCCGATCTCCGCCCCGATCAGGCCACCGGCCAGACCACCGGCCAGCGACGACACATCCTTCACGGCCACTTCGGCGCGCTGGTCCGGCGGGGCGTTCGCGATGTCGTAGACGGTGAACCCGACCGCCGCCACCGCGCCGACGACGCCCAGTGCCTTGACACCGTTGCTGGCATACCTGAACGCTGTCGCGCTCCTGGCCAGTGCGGCCTCGGACTCGGCCGCCGCCGCGGCGGCGTTCGCCGCCCGGGTCTTCTCCCAGGTGCCGGGCGAACCATCCGGCCCGTCGGCGGCCAGGGTGTTCTTGGGGAACTGCTCCTCTACGAAATTCTGCTGGCAGCGGGCGTCGCAGACTTTGTTCGGCACGGGCTCGGCACCCGTGCCCAGACTCCCCTTGTATGGCTTCGAGAAGTCGGCCTTCGCCCTGTCCGCGGGGTTGTTCGGGTCGAGGCCGACATTGCGGCACGCGTTGTCCTCGCCGCAGACCCGGGCAGCACCCTCCATCAGCTCACCGGTGACCGGGTCGTGCCAGCCCCTGCCGTTGACGCCCCAACCGACCTTGCCGGTCTCGGTGTTCTGGACCGCGATGATGCTGCGGCCCTTGCCGAACAGCCTGGCCTTCTCCTTGGCCAGGTCGTCGAGCTGCTTGGCGATCTTGTCGAGACCCGGATCGTCCTCGGCGAACCGGTTTCCGGTCGGGTCGGCGTGGGTGTTCGGGTTGTTGCCGCCGTACCCGTAGCCGTTGAGCTGGCTCGGGTCGGTGACCTCCAGGATCGGGTCGACGGTGACGAACCGGCCGACCGCGGGATCGTAATGTCGCGATCCCACCACCGTCAGGCCCGTGTTGGCGTCCATCGGCTTGTCGAGGAAGCCGTGGTTGTCCGGTGCCGCCACCGCCGTGCCACGCGCTCCGCCGTACGGGGTGTACTGGCGCCACGTCGGCACCTGGGCCGTGCTGTCCAGGTACAGGATCGGGGTGCCCTGGTGGTCGCCGATCGCGAACTTGTAGTTGCTGCCGGTCCCCGTGCGCACCACCTGCCCGCCGCCGGGCAGGTTGTAGTACCGGCTGCCGGTGACGTTGCCCGTGGTCGTGTTGAGCACCAGCTGCTGCGTGCCCAGGTACAGCGTCGTCGTACCGGGGTCCTTCTGCAGCAGCAGCGCACCGTCGGCGTCGTACAGGAACGACGACGGTCCGCCGGTGCCGCCGGTGACGGAGGTGAGCTGCCCGGCGTCGTTGTACTGGAACGACTGGCTGCCCAGCCCGGCGGCGCGGGTCTTCATGTTGCCCGCGACGTCGTAGGTGTAGCTGGACGAGCCGGTGCTGCCACCGCTGGTCGTGGTGCCGGTCAGCGTGTGCAGCTGCGCGCCGCCGGTCCCGTACGTGTAGCCGGTGGTGATGTCCGCCGACGGACCGCCGGTGAAGGCGTGCTGCACCTGCTGGCTGCGGTCGCCGAGGTCGTCGAACTCCCAGCTGGTCCAGTAGGCCGACGAGCTGCCGAGACTGTCGCCGACCATGCCGTGACTCGGAGTCGACGGCCACGTCGCGCAGTCGTCGGTGGCGGTCCAGGACGCCGACAGCTGGTTCAGGTCGTCGTACGTGTGGCAGCGGGTCTCGGAGCTGGCGGCGCTGCCCAGGCGGGTCGAGACCTGCCTGGTGATGTTGCCGCTGAGGTCGTACCGGTAGGCCTGCTCGTCGACGTTGGTGGGGGTGGCCACCGCCCGGGTGATCAGCTGGTCGCTGAGCCGGCCGGTGTGGTCGTCCCAGGTCTTCGTGACGTACGCCAGGTTCGGCGCCGCCCCGAGGGTCTGCTGGGTCACCCGGGCGTACGCGTCGTACGAGGTGCCCTGGCTGTAACCGGTCAGACCGCCCAGGGTGTTGGGCAGGTCCAGGGCCCCGCTGTAGCCGTGCAGCACGGTCTCCGAGGGCAGGCCGCCGGCGGCCGGGAAGACGTCCTTCAGCGCCAGGCCGGTGGTGGCCGTGTAGAGCTGGGTGAAGGTGTACGTCCCGGCCAGGTTGCCCTCGCTGGCCGGGACCGTCACGGTGATCCCGGTCGACTCGCCGAACACGTTGTAGTTGCTCTGCTGCTTCGTGTACGTGTTCCCACCGGCGTACGAGATCGTCGTGGTGAGATGCCCCTTGGGGTAACCCATGGTGGGCACGGCGTTGTTGGCGTTGTCGTAGATCCACGCCGCGAGCTGGTTCCCGGCGGCACCCGGCACCTGACCGGCCACCGTGGACAGGAACCGCCCGGTCTTGCGGCCGAGCGCGTCGTAGGTGGTGGAGACGGTCTTGCCGAGGGCGTCGGTCGACTGGATCTGGTTGCCCATGGCGTCGTAGACGAAGGTGCTGGTACCGGCGTCCGGGTCACTCTTGGCGACGACCCGTGCGCGCAGGTTGTACGTGTCGGTCCAGGTCGGGCCGTTGGTGCCCTGCTGGATGGTCGACTGATTGCCGCGGTTGTCGTACCCGTAGGTCACCGCGCGCTTGGTGCCGCCGGTGACGCTGAAGACGCCGGTGAAGGTGTTCGCGGGCGTGTTCAGCGTCGGCGCGGTGGCGTAGCGGTCCACCTCGACGGTGCGTCCGAGCACGTCGACCACGGTCGTCTCGACCAGGCCGCCGATCGGCGGGATGACCGTGGTCCGGTCGCCGTTGTACACGGTCGTGGTCCGGGAGACCTCCACGCCGTTCTTGGCCGACACCTCGATCACCGTGCGACCCAGGCCGTCGTACGTGAGGAAGCCCTGGTCCGGCACGGCGGCATGGAGATCGGCGGCCGACACCAGCGTGGTGTTGGGCGTCGTGGCCGCGTCCCACCAGCCGTTGTACTTGGTCGCGGGCTCACCGCGGCTGTTGTAGAAGGTGTCGGTGATCAGCCGTCCGCCCTGCGGCGTCATCGCCTGGGTCTGTCGCGGACGCAGCAGCGCGTCGTAGATCAGGGTCGAGGTGATGTAGCCGGACGAGTCGTTCAGCTTCTGCGTCGTGGACGCCGAGACGCCGTTGTTGGCGATCACGTAGCTGAACTTGTGGTTGGCCGGCAGCGAGGTGCTGCGCGAATTCGTCCACACGGAGGTGAGCCGCCCGAGCGCGTCGTAGCGCTGGGTGGTCACCAGCCCGTTGATGTCGGTCGCGGTCAGGGTCAGCCCGCGAGCCGGTGCCAGCGTGCTGGAGGTGACCTGCCCGAGCGCGTTCGTGATGGACTGCCCGGTCGTCAGGCCGACGCTGTCCATCGTGAACGCCGTCTGCGTGTCGTCGCCGTTGGCGTTGTAGGCGTGGGTCTGCCGACCGAGCGCGTCGAACACCGAGCGCGCGGTCGTCTGGTAGACGAAGGCGCCGCCGGTGTAGTCGACCGCCTCGCGCACCATCGTGACGTCGCCCTTGGTCGGCACGCCGGTCTGCGGGAACGTCGTGGAGAAGGTGGCGTCGTCGTAGAAGTTGCGCACGTGCGACACGACCTGGGCCGGCCGGGACACCGACGCGGGCGCGGTCAGCGTGTTGACCGAGCCCGGCACCGACTGGGGGCTGCCCTGGGTGAACCCGCCGCAGGCGACGGAGTCGGTCTCGACCTGGCTCTCCAGCCCGGTGATGTTCTTCGCGGTGTTCGCCGCCGCGTAGCTGGTGACGGTGCACTTGTCGTAGGCCGGGTCGGCCGGGACGGTGTGGTTGTAGACGCGCAGCGGCAGGCCGAACGTCGCTGAGCTGCCCGACGTGTCGTAGGTCGTCTCCGTCGCCGTGTAGCGCCACGTCGTGGCGCCCGAGCCCGTGACCGCCTGCCGATCCAGCGTGAGCACCGGCGCGACGGTCCTGGCGGTCAGGCTCGGCAGGCCAGTGCGGGTGCGGGTCGCGGTCGGCGCCGACAGCCAGTAGGAGGTGATGGACGAGTGGTCCACCGTCCCGCCCTCGCCCAGCCAGGACGTGTTCTCCAGGGCCTTGCCCGCGAGCTCGTCGAGGTCCTCGTGCACGCCGCCCAGGGAGTCGGTCACGTTGACGACGGTGCTGTTGTTGTTCTTCGACATGCCCCGGTAGTAGGTGGCCTCGGAGAGCTCCCGCGGGTCGTTGACCCCGTCACCGGTGAACGTCTTCACGTCGCCGTAGCCGCGGAACTGGCCGTAGGTCCGGTACTTGGCCTTGACCAGCTCGTTGTCGTCGAAGTGCCAGGCGGCACCACCCAGGTAGCTGTACGACTTGACGTAGGCGGGCGCGCCGCCGGTCGGGTCGGTGGTGGTCACCTTGGTGACGACGTACTTGTTGAACCAGTCGATGAACGGGTCGGTGTAGCCCGGCGGCGTCCACGACACCGGGTAGCACGACGTCGTGTTCGTCGCGGGGGCGACGGTCACCGGCGCCGTGCAGGGGTTGGCCAGGCCGTAGGTGACGGTGATCTGGGCACCGGACTCGGTGGTGATGTTCTGCACGCGGTACTTGTAGAACGCGGGGAGCCCGTCGGTGACGGTGTCCACGCGGTTCTGCAGCTGCACCGCGCCGAACGTGACCGCCGGCATGGTGATGGGCGAGCCGGCACCGGCGTTGCCCGACAGGTCGGAGCCCTTGTGCACGATCTGGGACAGCCACAGCGTGGGCGAGGTCCCGTCCCCGGTCGGCGGCAGGGTCTGGGTCAGCGTGTAGGTGTCGACCGGGACGTACTGCGAGGTCGCGGTGGACCACTGCTGCGACTCCACCGACGTCAGCCGGACGGTGGAGAAGAAGGCCGGCGACCACGCGGAGCAGGTCGCCCCGGAGGCGCAGACCAGGTCGAACGGGACGTCGGGCCAGTTGGCCTTGTTCGCGGCGTTCAGCGGCTGGCAGGTGCCGGTCAGGCAGCGGTCGCCGGTGTTGAACACGATCCGGCTGGGCACGGTGCCGTAGGCGTTGCCGTCGGTGAAGCCGTAGTCGATCCGGTCGACGTGGCTGTCCCGGATGTACTTGACGTTCGAGGCGCCCTTGTTCTGGCCGTAGTAGTTGGTGTCCTGCTTGTAGTAGTAGGACATGGCGCTACCGTGCGCGTCGACCACGTAGTCGAGGTTCCACCGGTAGGCCATGGTGCAGACCGAGGAGTTGAACCCGGCCGCGTTGTAGCACGGGTCACCGGAGTGCGCCGAGAACACCGGGGTGTAGTCCACCGAGTTCGTGGTCGCCTTGCCGCTGCTCCAGCCGGGCAGCCGGTTGCGCCCGAAGGTGTAGACCGTGCCCTCCCGGGTGGTGACGGTCCAGTAATCGGTGTTGTAGGTGCCCTGGCCGTTGTTCGAGTTGACGACCTGGGTCACCACCGAGCCGTCGTCGAGCTTCGGCCGCCACTTCGAGGCGCCGGAGTCCCACACCAGCGAGGTGGACGAGCCGTTGAGCGACAGCGTCAGGATCTTGCCGTCGTAGCAGCGGTCCTGGGTCTTCTGCGGCGACGCCGTGCCCTCCGGGTCGTCGGCGCACGGGATGAACGACTGCTCGATGAACGAGCGGGGCATCGACCAGCCGTCGCCGATCCAGGACGCCTGCGCCTGGGTCGAGGCGGTCTGGCCGTCGATGCTGCCCGAGTCGTAGGCCAGACCCAGCTTCGGCAGCAGCGAGGTGGCCGCCCCGGCCGGCTGGAGCGGGTAGGAGTAGTTGAAGGAGCCGGTGGAGCCGCCGCCGCTCCAGCTTCCGGACGGCTTGAGGTCGGTCGCGGCGTACGTGCCGCCCGCGCCGCCCTCCTCACCTTCGTCCGACGTCGCGGCGAGCACCACCACGCCGGACGGCCGCGCGGCGGCAAGGGCGGTGACGCCGGTCGTGGCGGCGGGAGTCAGGTCGACGTCCCCGGAGACGCTGCGGGCGACGACGTCGTTGGCGGCGCCGGTCACCGGCGACGGAACACGGCAGCGCGCCGCATCAGGAGTGGTCAGCGCGCAGTCGGGCAGGCGCACCAGGCGCAGCCGGCTGGCGTAGTTGCCGCCGTAGGCCTGCGCGAACCCGCTGTAGTCCAGGCCCACCGTGACCGGGCCGGAACGGTCCGCGGCCACCGTGAACACCACTCCGTGCACGCCCACCGCGGCCGCGGTGGCCTGGTCGTACACGCGCACCCCGAGGGCCGACGACGAGCCGCCGGCCTTCGCCCGCGCCCACACCGGCGCACCGGCGGACGGGGTCCGCGGGGACCGGTCAGGTTGGACGGTCACCGTCGACGTGCCCGCCGCGGGCCACCGCGGGGCCGTCGGCGTGAAGTTGCGCCCGGCCGGATTGGGCCGGTTCTGGAAGTGCGACGGCACGGCGTACACGCCCGCCACCGCCTCGACGCGGCTCGTCGCCGGCGGCGCGGCCGGGCGGCGCGGCGCGGCCACTGCCGCACCTGTGCCGTGGACGACCACTGTCACGACGGCCAACGCGGTCAGTCCACGTGCGAGCCATCTGCTTCTATAGATTCCCTGCCGCTGTAACACGGCAACCTCCTCGGCGCTCCCCCGTTGCGCGGTGGTGACGATCGACCACCGCAGGGCAGCGACAGGTTGCCATGAATCATGAAAATGCGTTGACCCCCTTCGAGGAACCCCAGATCACGACTGAGTAACGGCTGGGCGCCGAGCTCCTGCCGCCCGCCAAAACGGACGGCCCGCGTCCGCCAGCGCGGACACGGGCCGTCGTCGATGCTCAGTACGTCCAGAGCACCGCGTGGTACTCGCCGGTGGTCGCGTTCAGATTGGACTGACCCACGATCTGGCCCTTGTTGTTGTTGCCCCAGGCCATCGTCTGACCGCCACGCAGCCCCGGCAGCAGCTTCGGCGCACCGCCCTTGGGCCACCACACCGCCCGGAACAGGTAGCCGTCGGTCCGCCAGCCCACCACGTCGGCGCAGTCGTTGAGGTCGGTGCTGCTGCCGTACGCGCTGCCCGCGGGCAGGGCCAGGTCACCCAGCACGCCGCCCTTGCGCAGGAACACGCCCTGCCCGGCGTCGCCGCTGACGTCACCGAACCGGTTGACGCCGGTGGCGGTGCCGCCCGAGACGGTCTGGATCACGCCGTTCTTCCAGGTGGCGGCCACCCCGGCCGTCGTTCCGGCGATGATGCCGTTCGCGCTGACCGCGGCGGGGACGAACGGGTCGCCCGCCCCCGTGGTCAGCGCGGTCATCACCCCGTTGTGCCAGCGGAAGCCGCCGAGCCCCCCGGTGCCGTCGGCGTAGTAGCCGACGACGTTGCCCGCCTCGTCTATCCCGACCGCGACACTGTCGCCGCCGAGAGTGCCCAGGTCCTGCATGCCGTATCCGGGACGCCAGCGGAAGGCGTGGACGCTGCCGTCGGGCAGCGCGCTGGCGCCGGCGATCTCGCCGCTGTTGTTGATCGCCGCCGCCCACGCGCGGGGCCCGCCCAGCGTGCCGAGGTCCTGCATGTGTCCGTTGCGCCAGCGGAACGCCCGCTCCGGTGGGTTCTCCTGCGTGCCGATCTGGCTCTCGCCGACGACCACGCCGTGGTCGTTGATGTCGAAGGCCTGGCTGCAGCAGGTGCCGGTCAGCGTGCCGAGGTCGATCACGTGCGGGCCCGCCGCCGCCGCGGGGGCGCCGGGCAGCAGCGCCGCCAGCAGCCCGGCCAGCACCGACCCCGGCAGCAGCCGCTTGATGATGTTCTTCACGAGCACTCGCTTCCTATACGGAGAGAGATTTCGCCGCACACGCCCGGGCAGGCGTGAAGCTTCAGTCTGCTCCGAAATGGACTGGGTGCCAGTCGGCTACCCGACCCGGCGCGCGGACCGCGCCGGGTCGTCGCAGCTCAGTGCGCGTGGGTCACCCCAACGGGGCACCGATACGGGCCGGATCGACGATCCGGGGCGGTACGGACGGCTCCGGGTCCACCGAGCGCAGGACCTTGCCTGGAATCCGCGGCAGCGCCGGGTCACCGACCACCGTCCCGCCCGGCCCCACCACCCCGGACGGCGGAATCTTGCGGACCGAGTCGGGTCGCGTGACCGGCGCCGCGCCGACGCCCCACGGCGGGTCGTCCGGGTTCGACGAAGGCGACGCGGCCGGGGCGGCCGACGGTGTTCCGGTCGGGCTCGGTGCCGGCGAGCCCGGCAAGGCGGACGGCGACACCCCGGGCACCACGCTCCCCGAATGCGAGACCGACGGCGACGGCGACGGCGAAAGGGAGGTCGAGGGCGAGACGGACGGCGAAGGCGTCCCGACGGGCACGATCGGCCCCGCCGCCGGGCTGGGCGACGGCGACGCGGAGGACGAGGCCGAGGGCGACGCGCTCGGTGCCGGCGACGGCGACAGGGACGGCGACGCGCTCGGTGCCGGGGAACCCGGTGCGGGCGAAGTGGACGGCGAAGGCGAGATGTTGGCGCCGTCGTCGCAGCCACCGCAGCTGTAGAAGATGATGTCCCAGTGGTTGCCCTCGTCGGTGTACAGGTTCCCCGACGGCGCCCGGTACTGGTAACCCCAGCCCTTGATCAGCCCCACGTACTTGAAGTACTTCTTGATGTAGTTGCCGATGCAGCTGTACTTGCTGATGTCGAGCTTCCACCCGTTCCAGTGGGTGTAGGTGCCCGAACCGTGGCCGGTCTCGGTGCCGCCGGTGACCATGATCGCGCAGTCGCTCGCCTCGCGCAGGGTGAGCAGGCCCTCGACCGTGGTACGCCGGACGTCCTCGAAGGACGTGCAGCTGGGCTTGTTGCGATCGGCGCAGTTGCCGCTGGACCACCAGGTGATGCCCGCGTCGCGGAACATGTCGGTGGCCTTGCGGTGGCTGAGCTTCGCCGCGGCGGAGGCTCCCGCGACGGGCAGGCCGAGGTTTACGACGACGATCGCGGTCAGCAGCAGCAGACCACGCCGCAACGCAGGACGCATGGCGACTCTCCACCGTTCGGGGATGTGAAACGGGCTACAAGGAATGTAATCCGCATAAGTCGCGAAAGGTACATACTTTCGTAATTGGTATATATGGTGAAGCTGGTTCACCTTCGCTCAGCTGATTCCCAGCGTTGTCGGCGCATCGCGAGCCTGGACGGCTGCCACAATCGCGGACATGCGACTCGACGACGTATGGCTGCGCTACGCCCGCAGCGGCCCGTGGGTGCTGCGGAGTGTGACGGCAACAGTCCGCCCCGGCGAGATCGTCGTCGTGCTGGGCCGCAACGGCGCCGGAAAGTCGACGCTGCTGCAGCTGGCGGCCGGGGTGCTGCGCCCCGGCCGAGGCCGCGTCGCCGACCGTCCGACGGCGGTCGGCTGGGTGCCCGAGCGCTTCCCCGCCGACCAGCCGTTCACGGTCTCGGCATACCTGACCGGGGCGGCCGCCGTACGCGGACTGCCGACACCGGCGGCGCGCGCGGCCGCGGAGGCCTGGATCGAGCGGCTGGGGCTGGGTGCGTTCCGGCAGGTGCGGCTGCCCGAGCTGTCCAAGGGCACCGCGCAGAAGGTGGGTCTGGCGCAGGCCCTGCTGGTGCCGCCGCGCCTGCTGATCCTCGACGAGCCGTGGGAGGGCCTGGACGCGGCCACCCGTGACCTGGTGCCCGAGATCGTGCTGGAGGTCGCCGCGAGCGGCGGCTCGGTGCTGCTCAGCGACCATCGCGGCGAGACCGTGCGGCTGCCCGGCGCGACGCGCTGGACCGTGGTCGACGGCACCGTCGCGGTGGAGTCCGGCGCCCCGGCGCAGACCTGCGTCGTCGAGGTGGCGGTGACCGCCGCGGACCTGCCGGAGGCGGTGGCGCGGCTGCGCGCGCAGGGACATCAGGTGCTGCGGGTACGCGAGGAGGTCGGCTCGTGATCGCACTGACCAGGCTGCGGTTGCTGGGCTTCGTCCGCACCGGGCGGGCGGTGGCGCCGCTGATCGCCGCCGCGGCCGCCCTGTCCATCCTGTACGGCGGGGGCCAGGCCCGCGCCGCCGAGGCGTACGGCGTCTCGGCGCTGGTGCTGTTCCCGCTGCTGGCCTGGCAGACCAAGATCCTGCTGGACGTCGAACCGGACGTGCAGCGCCGCCTGGCCGTGACCGCCGTCGGCTCGCCGCGCCGCGAACTCGCCTCCGGGCTGCTCGCCGCGACCGCGGCCGGGCTCGTGACGGTGGCGATGGCGATGGCGGCGCCGTGGCTGGCGGGTGCGCTCAAGCCCGACGACGGCTCCGGCACCACGATCGGGCTCGTCGCGCACCTGCTGGCGCTGCCGTGCGCGGTGGCGCTGGGCGCGCTGGCCAGCCGCGCGGTCACCCGCAGCGCGGGCAACGGCGCGGCGGTGCTGGTCACCGGCTCGGTGCTGGCGATCGTGCTGGGGCTCAAGGCCTCGCCGCTGCAGTGGCTGGTGCCGCCGTTGATGGCGACCACCCGACTGACCACCTCCGGCCTATACCCGACCGCCGAGGTGGTCACGGTCGTGGGTCAGGCGGTGCTCTGGTCGGCCGCGGCCGCCTGGGGGTACGCCCGCCTGCGCCGCAGCCGGGCCTGAAGCCCTTCGGCGTGCAGCAGCAGCATCAACCCGCCCGCGACCAGGCCCCAGAACGCGGCCCCGATCCCGAGCAGGCTCGCCCCCGAGGCGGTGACCACGAACGTGACCGCCGCGGCGGCCCGCCCCGGCTCCGGGGTGAACGCCCCCGCCAGCGCCGAGGCCAGGGCGCCCAGCAGCGCCAACCCCGCCACCGCCTCGATCAGCACCGGCGGTGACAGCAGCACCAGCGCCGTCGCGGCGGTGGCGCACAGCCCGAGGGTGATCATTCCGGCGCCCGCGGTGACCGAGGCGACCCAGCGGCGGCGCGGGTCGGGGTGCGCGTCGGGTCCGGCCGCCAGCGCGGCGGTGATCGCGGCGAGGTTGACCGCGTGCGCCCCGAACGGCGCGGCGACCGCGGTGGCCAGGCCGGTGCCGGTGAGCACCGGGCGCAGCGGCGGGGTGTAGCCGTACCCCTGCAGCACGGCCATGCCCGGCACGTTCTGCGAGGCCATGGTGACCAGGAACAGCGGCAGGGCCAGGCTGACCACGGCCGGAAGCGTCAACGTCGGCACGGTGAAGGACAGCTCGGGTCGTACCGCCACGCCGCCGGGGGTGCCCGAGGTGGTGAGCGCGATCGCCACGGCCGCCGCCGCCAGCGCGGCGGGCACCGCCCAACGGGCCGCGAACCGGCTCAGCAGCGCCCAGATCACGATCACCGGGATGGCCAGCCTCGGCACCTCCGACAGCGCGCGCACCGGGGCCAGGCACAGGTTGAGCAGCACCCCGGCCAGCATCGCCGAGGCGATCGGGCGCGGAATGGCGGTGATCGCCCGTTCCAGTGGCGCGAACAGCCCCGCCACGATGATCAGCAGACCGGTGAGCAGGAACGCGCCGGTCGCCGCCGCGAACCCGCCCGCGACCGGGCCGGTGGCGGCCAGCAGCGCGGCGCCGGGCGTGGACCAGGCGATGCTGATCGGCAACCGGTGCCGCAGCCCGAGCACGATCGCGACGACACCGGCGGCGGCGCTGACGGCCAACAGCCCCGAGGCGGCCTGCCGCTGGTCTGCGCCGACCGCGCGCAGCCCGGCCAGCACCACGGCGAACGTGCTGGCGAACCCGACCAGCGCCGTCACCAGCCCGGCCAGCACCGGTTGCAGCGTCCGCCCCATGCCCCGTCCCTCCCGACCCTGCCGTTCCGTATACGGAACGCCCACTCATCGGGCACGATAGCCCCATGACCACAGGCCCGGCAACCGGCCGCAGCCGCCGACCCGACCCGCCCACGACGGCCCCCGACCCGGCAGCGCCACGCGACGGCATCACCCCTGCCCCCGGCCCCGGCGTGCCGCGCGACCTTCCCGCAGCAGGCCGAGGCACCGGCCCCGAAGCGCCGCACGGCCGCCAGGGCACCAGCACTGCGCCAGTCCTCGGCGTGGGCGGCGAGATCGGTCCGAAGCTGCGGCGCCTGCGCGAGGCGGCCGGGGTGTCCCTGTCCGAGCTGGCCCGGCGCGCCGGGATCGGCAAGGCGACGCTGTCGGGGCTGGAACTCGGCACCCGCAACCCGACCCTGGACACGCTGTGGTCGGTGACGGCCGCGCTAGGCGTGCCGATCACCGCGCTGCTGGATGCGGCCGAGACGGCCGTGGTCCGAGGCACCGCGGTCGAGGCCGTGCTGCTGCACGTGTTCGACGAGCCGGGGGTGACCTTCGAGCTGTACCGGATGACGGTCCCGCCCGGCCCCGCGCAGAACTCGCCCGCGCACCACGCCGGGGTCACCGAGCACATCACCGTCTTCAGCGGTGTGCTGCGCGCCGGACCCGCCGAGGCGCCGTTGCTCGCGGGCCCCGGCGAGCACCTGACCTGGCAGGCTGACGTGCCGCACGTATACGCCGCCGTCGGCGACACCCCCGTCACCGCCAGCCTGCTGATCCGCTACCCGCGCTAGCGTCCCGTGGTGCCCCGCCAGCGCGGGCCCGGCAGTTTCCGGGGAAGTGCACGAATCCCGGCCGGCTTTCGTGCAGTTCCCGGAAAGTGCGCGAACCGAGCGGGCCCGCTCGTCGGTCAGCCCCAGGTGCGTACGCAGAGGACGAGGCGGTAGCCGTCGGGGTCCGCGATCGTCACCCCGTGCTCGTCCCAGTACGGGTTGTGCGCGCGAACCCGGGTGCCGCCCGCTGCCGTGAGCCGGTCGACCAGGGTCGCGTCGACCGGCTCGCCCAGGTAGACCACGAACAGGTCGTCCACCGTCGGGGTGGGCTGCAGCGGGTTGTCGGGGTCGTGGGTGAGCTCGAAGTGCCAGGCACCGTCGCGCGGGCCGACCATCAGCAGGTCGTGCTCGCCGGGAACGCGCTCGCCGGTACGCCACAGGACCGAAAGGCCCAGGCCGTGCACGTAGAACCGCTCGGCGGCGACGAGGTCCCGCGACGGCCGGGCGATCCGGACGTGGGTGCTGGAGTCGATCACGCCGACGCCGCCAGGGCGGCCCGCCACACGGGACTGTCGACGTAGTGGTTGTCGAACCGCTGCGCCGACTCCGCGATCTCCTTCGGGTCGGCCTCGCCGCGCATGACGCGGCCCAGCAGGCGCAGGTAGTCGAACCGGCCCATGCCCGGCGTGAACACGAACAGCACGTCGGCCTCGCAGCCCGGCGCCGCCGCGAAGGCGTGCGGGGTGTGCGGCGGCACGGCCAGGAAGTCCCCCGCCCCCAGCGTCGTGATCTCCTCGCCCACCAGCACCCGCAGCGAACCGCTGAGGACGAAGAACAGCTCGCTCGCCCGGGTGTGGAAGTGGGCGGGCGCGCCCACCGCACCCATGGCGAAGCTGGACCGGTAGCTGGTGAAGCCGTCGGCGGTGGTGTCCGAGTCGGCCAGCAGCGTGATCACGCTGCTGGGGTCGGCACAGGTCTCGGCGTCGGCATGGCGGGTGAGCACCGGGCGGAACGGTGCCCCTGGATGAGCGTCCTGGATCATGATCAGACTGTACGATCTTGACGAGCGCGCGCGCCGACCGGTCCGAGCCTACGCGCCTCGATCAGGAACCGGGTGCTGTACGCGGTGAACGACCCCTCCCGTTCGATCAACTCGTGCAGCTCGCGCAACCTGTCACGATGGGTCGCCACGTCGAAGCCCGGCACGATCCAGATGACTTTGCGCAGGTAGACCACCACCGCCGCGACGTCGAGGAACTCGGTACGCAGCGAGGCCGAGCGCAGGTCGACGACCTCGAGCCCGGCCGCCCGCGCCCCCGCCGCCATCACCTCGGGGTCGCGCGCGGTGCCGCCGTCCAGCGGGCCGAGGAAGAACTCCGCCAGCCCGAACATCGACCGTGGTCCGACCTGCTGCGACAGGTATGTCCCGCCCGGGGTCAGCACCCGCGCCACCTCGGCCCAGTCGGTGACGGTCGGGTGGCGGCTCACCACCAGGTCGAACGACGCGTCCGGGAACGGAAGCGGGTCACGGTCGGCGTGGTCGACCACGGTCGCCCCGAGGTGGGCCAGGTTGCGTCGGGCCAGGGCCAGATTCGGCGGCCAGCCCTCGGTCGCCACCAGCACCGGCGGGGCCTGCTCCAGTTCGCCGGTCACCTCGCCGCCGCCGGTCTGCAGGTCCAGGGCCGCGCGGGCGGTGGCCATCCGCCGCGCCAACAGCTTCGCGTACCCCCACTCGGGCCGCTGTTCGGTGGCCCGCCCCTGGAACCAGGAGAAGTCCCACCCGTCCACCGGCACCGCGGCACCCTCGGCCAGCAGTTCCTCGAATGTGCGATCTTGGCTCACGGGGCCAGTCTCAACTGACTTATCCTGAATGTCGACTGATTTCACGCGAAAACTATCGACCGGGCCAGGCCCGGACACTACCATCCACGTAGTTAAATCGATTCGTCGCGTGAGGGGAACACCGATGACGCAGACGCCTCAGGTCATGCCCGCCCGCAACTATCCGTTCGGCGAGGCCGACCGCCTCAACCTCGATCCGTTCTACGCCCACCTGCGCGGCGCCGAGCCGCTGACCCGGGTGCGGCTGCCGTACGGCGAGGAGGCGTGGCTGGCCACCCGCTACGACGATGTACGCACGGTGCTGGGCGACGCGCGGTTCAGCCGGGCCGCCAGCGTCGGGCGCGACGAGCCGCGCACCCATCCGCGCCAGGGTGACTCCGGCATGCTCTCCATGGACCCGCCCGAGCACACCCGGCTGCGCAAACTCGTCGCCAAGGCGTTCACCGCCCGCCGCGTCGAGACGCTGCGGCCGCGTACCCAGGAGATCGCGAACGGGCTGCTGGACGACTTCGCCGCCAAGGGCTCGCCCGGCGACCTGGTCGAGCACTTCTCCACCCCGCTGCCGGTCGCCGTCATCTGCGAGCTGCTGGGTGTGCCGTTCGCCGACCGGGACAAATTCCAGGTCTGGTCCGAGGCGATCATCTCGACCACCTCGCTCACCCCGCAGCAGATCCAGGACTACCTGAACAGCCTGTGGGGGTACATCGCTCAGCTCATCGCCCAGCGCCGGGTTCAGGAGACCGACGACCTGCTCGGTGCGCTGGTGCGGGCCCGCGACGAGGACAACGACCGCCTATCCGAGCAGGAGCTGGTGCAGCTGTCGGCGGGCCTGCTCGCCGCCGGGCACGAGACCACGGTCACCCAGCTCCCGAACTTCGTATACGTGCTGCTCACCAACCCCGACCGCTGGCGTGAACTGGTCGCCCACCCCGACCGGGTGCCCGCCGCCGTCGAGGAACTGATGCGGTACGTCCCGCTGGGCACCGCCGCCGCGTTCGCCCGATACGCCACCGAGGACATCATGCTCGGCGACATCCTGGTCCGCGCCGGGGAGCCGGTGCTCGGCTCGCTCGCCTCCGCCAACCGGGACGAGCGGGTCTTCGACCACCCCGACGAGCTGGACTTCGCCCGCGAGAGCAACCCGCACATGGGCTTCGGACACGGCCCGCACCACTGCGTCGGCGCGCAGCTGGCCAGAATGGAGCTCCAGGTGGCGATCGGCTCGCTGGTCGCCCGTTTCCCGAACCTGGAACTGGCCGTTGCCGAAGGGGAGCTGGAGTGGAAGAAGGGCATGCTGGTGCGGGGTCTGCGAGCGCTGCCGGTGCGCTGGTGAGCGGGCAGTGGCGGGTCCAGGTCGACCCGGGCCGCTGCATCGGATCGGGCCTGTGCGCGGGCACCGCGCCGGACTACTTCGAGCTGGTCGACAAGAAGTCGCGCCCGCTGCGTGACCTGGTCGACCCGAGCGAGGAGGTCTCGGACGCGGCCGACTGCTGCCCCGTCGAGGCCATCCTGGTCACCGACGCCACCACCGGCGACACCATCGCCCCCGCCTGACCGGGCTCGCGCCTGACGAAGATCGCCGTCTTCGGTCACCATCTCGCCTCCAGGGCTAGGTTCTGACCGAAGACGGCGATCATCGCGCCAAACAGCCCCGGAAGATCACCTCGCGTGTGCGGTGCCGCCCGCCCCACGCCAACATCCACGCTCGATGCCACGTTGCCGCTCAGCCGTCGGCGGCGGCCTGACGGGGTGACGTCGCCGACAGTGGCCGTCACGGAAGCGGCGGGATTCGGCTCTCGGCGCCCGGCTTGCGTACAGTTTGCGGGCATGGCGGGCGAGCACGGGACGGATATGGGCATGACGGTCGACGAACACGGGCAGGGCATCGACCCTGACCGCCTGGAAGCCTGCCTGAACGTCCTCGCCGAGATCGACAAGCTCCCGGTCAACCACCCGGACGCGATCGCGGTGCGCCGCGCGGTCGGGCGCATGTTCAAGTTCGTCAAGCAGCAGCGCCGCCGGGACAAGCGCGAGGAGATCCTCGCCGCCGACGAGGCGGTCACCGCCGCGACGGCCACTGGCGCGCCGGGCCGCATCGACGACGAGACCGCGGGCGCGTTCGGCCTGACCTCCCCGACCGAGGGCGAGGTGGCCGGTCACCTGCGCAAGGCGCGGGCGTGCTACATCTGCAAGCAGCGCTACACCCAGGTGGACGCGTTCTACCACCAGTTGTGCCCGCCGTGCGCCGATCTGAACCGGCAGCGCCGCGAGGCCCGCGCGGACCTGTCGGGGCGACGGGCGCTGCTCACCGGCGGCCGCGCCAAAATCGGCATGTACATCGCGCTGCGACTGCTGCGCGACGGCGCGCACACCACGATCACCACCCGGTTCCCCAGCGACGCGGTGCGCCGGTTCAAGGCGCAGCCCGACAGCGCGGACTGGCTGCACCGACTGCGCATCGTCGGCATCGATCTGCGCGACCCCGCCCAGGTGGTGGCGCTGGCCGACGCCGTGGCCGCGCAGGGCCCGCTGGACATCCTGATCAACAACGCGGCGCAGACGGTGCGCCGGTCGCCGGGGGCGTACGCGCAGCTGCTGGCGGCCGAGTCGGCGCCGCTGCCGGACGGCCCGCTGCCCGAGCTGATCGCGTTCGGGCACTACCGGGGTGACAGCCCGGCGGCCGCGGCCATCCAGGCGATGCCGCACCAGCAGCTGAGCCCGGAGCTGGTGACCTCGCTGGCGCTGTCGACCGGCGGCGCCTCGCTGGAGCGCATCGCCGCCCACACCGCCATCGACGCGGGCGGTCTCGTGCCCGACCTCGACGCCAGCAACAGCTGGGTGCAGGTGGTGCAGGAGGTCGACCCGATCGAGCTGCTGGAAGTGCAGCTGTGCAACGTCACCGCCCCGTTCGTGCTGGTCAGCCGCCTGCGAGCGGCGCTGGCGGCCTCGCCCGCGCGGCGCAAGTACGTGGTGAACGTGTCGGCGATGGAGGGGCAGTTCAGCCGGGGGTACAAGGGGCCGGGGCACCCGCACACGAACATGGCCAAGGCCGCCCTGAACATGCTCACCCGCACCAGCGCGGGCGAGATGCTCTCCGACGGCATCCTGATGAGCGCCGTGGACACCGGCTGGATCACCGACGAGCGCCCGCACCCGACCAAGATCCGGCTGGCCGAGGCGGGTTTCCACGCCCCGCTCGACCTGGTCGACGGCGCGGCCCGGGTGTACGACCCGATCGTGCGCGGCGAGCTCGGCGAGGACCTGTACGGCTGCTTCCTGAAGGACTACAAGCCGTCGCCCTGGTGACCGGCGAGCAGCACCGACCCGTCCCGCTCGACGACCTCGACCGGCCCGGCCACGTCCAGCACGGTCAGCGCCGCCTGGTAGCCGGTCCCCGGTGACAGCGTGTACATCGACGACCCGGCGACGACCTCGGGGCGCCCATCGTAGTGGTGCAGCCGGGGCGGCTCGTGCGGCGCGGAGACCTCGATCCTGGTCATCGCCACCCGCAGCCCGTCGCCGGTGGCCTTGAGCACCGACTCCTTGCGGGTCCAGTACGTGTAGAAGCCGACCTGGTCGGGGACGCCCCGGGCCAGTTCGGCGGGGCTGAGCGCCAGCCGGGACAGCCCCGCGACGTCCCGTTCCGGGGCGGCGTGCTCGACGTCGACGCCGAGCGGGCCGCCCCGGCCCAGCACGACGGCGATCCGGTCGCCGGAGTGCGACACCGACACGTGCAGGCCGGTGCCGGGCAGCACGGGGCGCCCGTGCGGGACGGCGCAGTCGGGGCAGGCTCGCTCGACCCGTACCGAATGGGGTGCCTGACCCAGCTCGCGGCCCGCGGCCACGCGCAGCAGCGCGGCGGCCGTGGTCTGCCGGGCCTGGTCCTCGGGCCGGCGCAGCGCGGCCCGGCGCTGCCGCTCGGCGTCGCTGAGCAGGTCAAGGTGCGCCGGTCCCGCGTCGGCGGGGCGGGCCCACCAGACCGCGATCACCACCGGGCCTCGAACTTCGACACCTCGGACTTGGTGCCGTCGCCGGACAGCCGCGACTTGGCCGCGGCGTCGGCGTACATGGTCCAGCGCAGGAAGTCGGTCATCGTCTTCATGACCTGGTCGAAGCCCTTGGCGCTGGGGCCGAGGTACTCGCCGTGGCCCTGGCCGAGCAGGGTCACGAAGCCCTTGGGCCAGCTCGTGCCGGTGTAGGCGTTGCGGCCGGTCTGGTACGGGACGGTCGGGTCCTTGTCGCCGTGCACGAACAGCACCGGCGTGCGGGCGCCCTTGAACGCGCCCATCGAGCCCCCGGCGATCACGATCGCCGCCTTGACCCTGGTGTCACGCTTGTTGGCCAGGATCCCGGCCGAGGTGTAGCCGCCCGCGGAGTGGCCGCCGACGGCGACGTGCGCGGGGTCGAGGTGGCCGCGCAGCGGATCGCTCGAGGTGGTGTCCAGCTTCAGCACCCGCGTGATCACCTCGCTGGCGTCGGCGGGCTGGTTGCCCATGTCCCCGGCGTTGAACGGGTTGGCGTCGCGGTTGGTGAACGGGTAGGCCGGGGCGGCGACGACGAACCCGGCCGCGGCCAGCCGCCGGGTGATCTGCTCGTAGTAGGCGGGCAGCCCGTGCAGGCCATGGCTGAACACGACCAGCGGGAACCGGCCGGGCGCGACCGGCGCGTTCGTCTTCGGCGAGCCACCGGCCTTGCCGGTGGCCGGATACCAGACGGTGGTGGGCAGGCTACGGCCGTTGCGCGACAGCTTCAGCGTGCGTACGCCCACCGCCAGCGCCGCCTTGGGCGCCCCGGCGGGCGCCGACGGCGACGGGCTGGCCGACGGTGACGGCGTCGCCGAGGCGAGCGTGGTGACGGCGTCCGTGCCGCTGGGGGCGGGGGTCGCCGAGTCGGCGTGCCACTGCGGATCGGTGGCGGTGCAGCCGGCCAGGGCCAGCGTCAGGCACAGTGCGAGGCGGGTGAGGGGTCGGACCGGCACGCCGCAGAGCCTAGTACCCTCACCCGCCCCGCGTCCTACTTGACCTTGATCTTGACGGGCATGCTGCGGTCGGAACCGACTCGGCCGTAGAGGGTGTACTCCCCCGGCTTGAACACCGGACCGGCGGCCACCCGCAGCGCGCCCTTGACGCAGGCCGAGCTCGACTTGCCGTTCCAGCCGACGGTCACCACCAGCTCCCGGCCCGCGGCCAGGTTCATCACCTGGTGCCCGCGCGGGGCGCCGCAGTCGTCGGAGGACCAGACCTTGTCGGTGCCGTGGGTGATGAACAGTTCCTGCATGTCGGCGCCGACGTCGCGGCTGCACGCCTGCTTGGAGCTGTTCTTGATGACCAGGGTCAGGCTCGTGCCCACGCCCTTGGCCAGCTCGGTCTTACCGGCCCGTGCCGTGACGAGCAGGTCGCCGTCGGTGCACTCGGCCTTCGACCCGGCCGGGTGGTTGCCGGTGTCACCGCCGACGTAGCGCACCCGGTAGATCTTGGCCAGCGGCGCGGCCGGGTCGAAGCTGTCCTCGGCGTACAGGCCGGTGAAGTAGAGCGCGTCCGGGCCCGCGACCAGTCCGGCGACGCTGGTCTTGCCGAAGCCGTTGTACTCGACCAGGGTCTTGGGCGCCCCGACCGTGCCGTTGCCGTTGAAGGTGAACTCCACGATCCGCTTGCCCCGCTCCTGCGGCCCCGAGGCGAAGGTCGGGCCGCTCTCGGAGACGTACGCGTGGCCGAACTTCTCCTTCGGGAAGCCCGCGCTCTGGTAGTTCTCCGACTGCACGAACGCGATGTTGACCGGGGCGTGCGTGATCGGCCAGTTGTACAGGGCACGTTTGCGCAGGCTCTCCCCGGTCACGTCCCAGCCGTAGTCGGCGCCCTTGACCACCCGGGCGAACCGGTCGTTGCTCGACGGCCCGTTCTCCACCGAGTAGTGCTGGCCGTCGGCGGCCCGCCACGCCCCACCGAACGGATTGCGGAAGCCCGACGCCCAGATGAAGTCGCGGGCCTTCTTGTTGTCGGCGGCGTTGTAGAACGGGTTGTCCTCCGGCGCGGTGCCGTCCAGGTTCATCCGCAGGATCTTGCCGCGCATCGAGTCGAGCTTGCGGGCCGAGCTGGGCGTGAAGCCGTCGCCCATGTGCACGTACAGCTTGCCGTCCGGCCCGATGGTCAGGTTCGAGATCTGGTGCGAGGCCTCCTGCGACTCGCCCTTCATCTCGATGACCGTGGTCGCGGTCGCGGCGGTGAAGCCGCCGTCGGTGCTGTGGAAACGCACGACCTTCGGGTATGTCTGCGCGCCGCTCTTGTACAGCATGCTGGCGAAGACGTCGCCGGTCTTGGGCTCCACCACGATCCCGGTCAGCCCGATCTCGCCCGCGCCGGGGAAGTTGCCGCGCGGGTCGAAGTTCAGCAGGTCCTTGGCGTACGTGCTGACCGTGAAGTCGCCGCGGACGACCTTGATCGTGCCGTACAGCTCGGTCACGTAGAACATCGGCTTGCCGGGGCTGACGTTGTGCTCGGGCACCATCGCGAGGTTCACCGGCAGCGACAGCCCGGTCGCGACCTCCTCGACCTTGTACCCGGGCTGCTTGACCAGCCACTGCTTGGCCCCGGGCAGCGGCTTGCGCTCCTTGTCGGTGCGGAACGGCCGCACCGTGTACTCGCTCCACTCGGTGGCCGGGTCGCCGCTGGAGTCCTTGTGCCGCACGCGCAGCTCGTAGTCGCGGTCGGGCAGCAGGTCGTGCCGGTCGACAAAGGCGTTGACGAAGTCGCCGTCGCCCAGGTGGGCGTGGGTCTTCTGCACGCCGCCGATGCAGTCGCCGAACCACACCCGCTCGTGCGGCTGCGCGGTCCAGATCTCCCAGTCGGTGCAGACGTGCTCGCTGCCGGCGTCGGCGTCCTGCATCGGCCGGGTCTCCATGTGCACGTCGGCGGCGCTGACCAGCTGGCCGTCGGCGGCGGGCTCGGTGATCACCGGTGGTAGTGGCGCGACGAAGGCCGGACCGGCCTGTCCGGCCTGGTTCTGGCAGGCGACGAAGACTCCCGCGAACGTCAGCAGGAGCACCGCCAGCACTGATTCGCCCGCGATCGCGATCTTTCGCGCGTCCATGACGTGCCCCCCGACAGTCCGCTCGCAACTCGGCGAGGTTACAAAGATCAGCTCTGAATTCGAGGTGTAACACGCCCAGAAACTGGCAATTGATATCCTTTTGTACTATTCACAACTGGTACGACCGGCGGAGGACGCGCCATGCCCGAGGACCTCACCGCACTCGCCACCGACGCCTACGTGTACGGGTACCCGCTGGTCTACAACCTGGACGAGATCGAGTCGCGGTCGGCCAGGGGGCTGGGCTCGGTGCCGCCGATGGCGTACAACACCTTCGGTCACGCCACGGCACTGGCCGACCCGGCGATGCGGTTCGTGTCGATCAACAACGACACGCTGTGCTCCGTGGCGCCGCTCGACCTGTCGGGCGGCCCGCTGCTGCTGCACGTCCCCGACACCGCGGGCGCCTACTACGTGCTCCAGTTCATCGACGCCTGGACGAACAACGTGGCCTACGTCGGCCGCCGCGCCACCGGCACCGCGGAGGGCACGTACCTGGTGGTGGGGCCGGACTGGAGCGGACCGGCACCGGAGGGCGTCCCCGTGGTCACCATGCCCACGCCGTACGGCGTCGTCGTCGGCCGCAACGCCTGCGCCGGCGCCGGGGACCTGCCCCGCGTCCACGCGATCCAGCGACGGCTGACCCTCACCCCGGCCGAACCCGGCCACCGGCTCGCCGCGATGCCCGCACCCGACCCCGACGTCCCCGCCGACCTGCTGTTCTGGGAGAAGCTGCGGATCCGGCTGGCCGCCAACCCGCCCGCCCCCGAGGACGCCGCCGACCAGCGCCGCTTCAAGCCGCTCGGCCTGCTCTCAGCCGGTCCGTCGCCCTACGCCGACCCCGACGAGCGTCTCGCCGCGGCCCTGACCGCCGGGCTGGCCGCCGGAAAGCAGCGCGTCGACACTCTCGCCCGCACCCCGGTCCGGCCGCCGGTCAACGGCTGGATCAACGACCCGCACATGTTCGACTACAACCGCGACTTCTTCGGCATCGGCACGCTCGACAGCCCGGACTGGAAGATCACCGACCCCGAGCGGGCGTACGACCGGCGCGCCGCCACCGCCCGCGGTGGCCTGTGGGGCAACCACGGCTACGAGGCCGTCTACGCGATGACCTTCACCGATGAGGCGGGCGAACCACTCGACGGCACCCGGTCGTATCGCCTGCACTTCGACACCCCGCCGCCCGTCGACGCCTTCTGGTCCCTGACCATGTACGACCTGCCCGACTACCACCTGGTCGCCAACCCCATCGACCGCTACTCGATCGGCGACCGCACGCCGGGCCTGGCCTGGGGCGACGACGACTCGCTGACGATCGCGCTACAGGCCGACCGACCCACCGGCGACCTGGCCGCCAACTGGCTGCCCACCCCGCCCGGCCCGTTCCGACCCGTCCTCCGCCTGTACCAACCCCGCCCCGAGATCCTGTCCGGCACCTACACCATCCCCCCGATCACCCCCACCCCCTGACACCCGCCCTGGCCCGCCCTGCGCCCGCGCCTGCGTCATCGCCGCGCCGCGCCGCGCCAAGATCGGCTGCAGTTTCGGGGAAAGTGCACGAATCTTGGCTCGCTTTCCTGCACTTTCCCCGAAACTGCACCCACCGTCGCGGGGCGGGGTGGGGCGCGGTGGATCAGGCTGAGTCTCGGCCTCGGTGCGGGTTTGTCCGGTGTCGGGGTCTTCGTCGCCGAGCGGTGGCCGCCGGTCTCTCCGTGCCGACGCCCTCTACCGCGGCGTGATCCGAAATCGTGGACGCTGGATGTCGCTATGGCAGCACCCAGCGTCCACGATCCTCGATCATGCCGGGACCACCCGCGGCGCGGCGCTTCGGGCCGCAGGCAGGCGGCGCGGGAGCGGCAGCGGCAGCGGGTGGTGACCGGTCACTCCCAGTGCGGGCGCAGTGGGACGTGGGCGTTGGCGTGGGAGTCGAGGCGTACGCCGAGGACCTGGTGGAGCTGGACGGCGTTGCGGTCGAAGCCGAGGCGGCAGCCCGCGAGGTAGAGGCGCCACACACGGGCCTTCTGCAGGCCGATCTCCCGCACCGCCTCGTCCCAGTGCGCCTCCAGGTTCTGCGACCACGCCGTCAGCGTCCGCGCGTAGTGCTCGCGGAAGTTCTCCTCGTGGCGCACCTCGAAGCCGGTGTCGTGCATGACCGACACCAGGTGGCCCACCGCCTCCAGTTCCCCGTCGGGGAAGATGTACCGGTTGATGAAGCGCCGCTTGCGGCTGGCCGGATCGTGGTTGTGCGGCCGGGTGATGCAGTGGTTGAGCAGCCGCCCGCCGGGGCGCAGCCGGTCGAGCAGGAACCGGAAGTACCCGGGCAGCTGGGCCCGCCCGATGTGCTCGGTGAGCCCGATCGAGCTGATCGCGTCGAACTGTCCGGCCGGGACGTCCCGGTAGTCCATGTGCCGCACCTCGGCCAGGTCCGACAGCCCCGCCTCGGCGATGGCCTTGGCCGCCCACTCGGCCTGGCGGCGGGACAGGGTGACGCCGACGGCGCGTACGCCGTACTCGCGGGCGGCGTGCATGACCATGCCGCCCCAGCCGCAGCCGACGTCGAGCAGCCGCATCCCGGGTTCGAGGCCGAGCTTGCGGGCGACCAGGTCGTGCTTGTGCCACTGAGCCTGCTCCAGGCTCGCCCCCGCGTCGGGGTAGACGGCGCAGGTGTAGGCCATGGACGGGCCGAGCAGCCACTCGTAGAAACGGTTGGAGACGTCGTAGTGGTGCGAGATGGCGGCCTGGTCGCGTTCGCGCGAGTGGCGGCGGCCGCGTAGGCGCACCTCCTGGGCGGGGCGCGGCGGCGGGCGCAGCAGCCGTACGCCGCCGAGCCGGCGCAGGGCGCGCAGCCGCTCGGGCCACGACGCGGTGAACCCGAGCTCGGCCAGGCCCGCCATGGCGGTGTACAGGTCGCCCTCGACGTCGAGGTCGCCCATGGTGTAGGCGCGGGCCAGGCCCATCTCGCCGCCGCCGGTGGCCAGGTAGGACAGGGCGCGCTCGCTGCGTACGTCGAGCAGGACGGGCGCGTCGAGCGGGCCGGACCGGCTGCCGTCGTACGCCCGGATCCGGATCGGGGCCGAGTCTCCCAGCAGGTGCTTGATCACCGGTGCAATCGCCATGTCAGGTCCTCACGCACTTGTCGTACAGGTCGGGCAGTCGCCCGTCGGGGTCGTACGCGCGCTTGGCGGCGGTGTACGCGGCGCCGTCGTACTGGCGCCAGAACTCCTCGGGCGGGTAGTGAACGGTGGAGTAGAGGGACTTGTGGCCACCGAGCGCGGCCACTTCGCGCTCGATGAGCCGGTTGTGGTGGCCCGGCGCCTGTCCGGGCCGGAGCGGCACGGCCGACCAGAAGCCGACGTTGACGTACGTCTCCCCCGGCTTGAGCGGGTACAGCGGCCACGGGCTGTCGCTGCGCAGCCGCAGCGGGCACAGCCAGATCGGGCTGATGCCGACCTCGCGGTGGAAGAAGTCCAGGAACTCCGGCAGCCGCCCGACCGGCACCTCGATGTCCTGCACCACCGCCTCCTGCGGCGGGCGGCCGCGGCGGCGGTCGAGCCGCTCGGTGACGCGGTGCCTGCGGTCGAAGGCGACCAGGTGGTGGTACACGTCGGAGCGCCGGTAGCGGCGGGGCCACAGCCGCCGGAGCACCGGGTGCTGGGCGCCGAACGCCCGCGAGCACCAGAACCAGTCGGTGTCCCAGCGCCACAGGTAGTCGTGGATGGTGAGATGGTCCATCGCCCGTTCGCGCAGCGACCGGTAGTAGATCTTCTGGCCGGTGTAGTCGCTGGTCTGTGGGGCCTCGTCGACGAAACTGGCCAGGGTCAGCACGATGTCGCGGCGGTCGAAGACGACGCCGTCGAGGAAGTCGACCGGCTGGTCGCCGTCGCGGCCGGTGGCGCACAGCTCGTCCAGCGCGGCGGCGGCCGCGGCGATGTCGTGGAAGCGCCGGTGGCGCAGCCGCACGTACGGGCGTACCGGCTCCAGCTCGATCTCCAGACGCAGCGTGTAGCCGAGGGTGCCGTACGAGTTCGGGAAGGCGCGCAGCAGCGCCGCGTGCTCGTTGTCGGCCCGCGCCACGATCACCTGCCCGTCGCCGGTCAGCACCTCGAGCTCGCGCACCGACTCGTGCGGCAGCCCGTTGCGGTACGAGGTGGACTCGATGCCCAAGCCCGCCACCGCCCCACCCAGCGTGATCGTCTTGAGCTGCGGCACGACCAGCGGCATCATGCCGTGGCGCAGCGTCGCCTCCACCAGCCGCTCGTACGTGACCATGCCCTGGACCTGGGCGGTGCGCCGCGCCGTGTCCACCTCCAGCACCTGATCGAAGGCGGACACGTCCAGTCCGGGCCCGGCGGCGCGGTCGCCGAAGCGGAACAGGTTCGAGGTTCGTTTTGCCAGTTTGACCGGGCTGCCCTCGGGTAGCGCGTCGTAGCGCGCCCGCAGTGCGGCCACAGCGCGGTCGTGGACGCCGTAGTGCCGGGTCGCCCGGCCTGGGTCACCCTCCACGTTGGCAACGTACCATCGAGCAACCGCCACGAAACCTTCAAATTTGCTCGTTTCGATCGATGTGCGCTCCCGTTAACAAGGTGCCCTTCTACTATCGAAAGCGATAAGAAGGTGCCCTTCCTTCTTGGGCGTGGGAGGGTGGGTGGGTGCGGAAGTACGTCATCATGGGCGTCCAGGGCAGCGGCAAGGGCACCCAGGCCAAGATGCTCGCCTCCGATCTCGACCTCGTGCACATCGCCGTCGGTGACATCTACCGCTGGCACGTGCAGTACCACACCAAGATCGGCGCGCAGGTGCGCCGGGCCATGAACGCCGGTGAGCTGGTCGACGACGCGCTGACCGAGTCGGTGGTGCACGACCGCCTGGCCCTGCACGACTGGACGTTCGGCTTCATCCTCGACGGGTTCCCCCGCAACCGCCGCCAGGCCCAGTTCTTCCTGGAGCGGTACGACGTCGACGCGGTGATCCACCTGGACCTGCCCGACAGCGAGGTGCGGCGGCGGGTGCTGGCCCGCAGGCTGTGCGCCAACTGCGGGCTGGACTACAACCTGATCGAGCACCGTCCGGCCAAGGAGGGCCGCTGCGACGCGTGCGGCGGCGAGCTGGTGACCCGCGAGGACGACACGGAGGAGGCGCTGGCGGTGCGGCTGGCCGACTACCACCGGCTGACCGATCCGGTGCTGGAGCTGTTCCGGGCCAAGGAGCAGGTGGTCACCGTCGACGCGCGGCCCGGCAAGGCCGCCGTCCAGCGCGCCGTCCGCGACCAGCTTGGCCTGCCGCAGCGGCGCCGCGCCTCCTGACCCGCCGCCCCTCCGCGACCCGCCGCGCCTGCTGACCCGGCGCGCGGGGCGGTCACCAGGGGCCGGGGTCGGCGACGGCGCGGGCGCTGGCGCGGGCTCCGGCACGGGGGCGCTGGCCGACTGAGGTGCACTCCAGCTCGGCGGTCGCCGCGTCCACCAGGCCGAGCCGGGTCAGCTGCGGCCGCAGGAACGCGCCGAGCAGCCAGTCCGCGGCCACCCGGACGCGGTTGCCGGGCAGCGAGAGCAGGTGGTAGCCGCGGGTCACCGCCGCCGCGGGCAGGCCCGACAGCGGGACGCCGAGCGGGTCGGCCGCGGCGTCGGTCATCCCGAGATCGACCAGGAAACCAAGATCCTTGTGCCGGTACGGCTTGAGCCGCCCGCTGCCGTACGACGCGGCGACGTTGTGCGCGGCGAGCCTGCCCTGGCGCACCGCGTGCTGGGCGGTCATCGGGCACAGTCGGCCCGGCCGGGTCGCGTCGGGCACGGCGGCGGCGTCGCCGCAGGCCAGCACCTCCGGGTGGCCCGGCACCCGCAGGTACTCGTCCACCACCAGCCGTCCGTCGGTGGTGCCCAGGCCCAGCCCCTCGACCAGCGGATCGGGGCGTACGCCGACGCACCAGATCAGCGAGCGGGTGGCCACGAAGGCACCGTCGGTGAGGCGTACCCCGTCGGCGGTGGCCTCGGCGACCGAGGTGCCGGTGAGCACCTCGACGCCGCGTTGGGCCAGCACCCGGGCGGCGGTCCGCGACAGCTTCGGGGCCAGGTCCGGCAGCACCCGCTCGGCGGTGTCGAGCAGCAGCCAGCGGGGACGTTCGCGCAGGGCGGGCTGGGTGCGGGCGAGCGCGTCGGTGAGCAGCTGCCCGTACGCGACCGCCTCGGTGCCGGTGTATCCGGCGCCCACCACCACGAACGTGGCCCGCGCCCGGCGCTCGTGCGCGTCGGTGGTGGCGGCGGCCAGTTCGATCTGCAGCGTGATGTGGTCGCGCAGGTAGAGGGCTTCGGCCAGGCCGCGCAGCCCGTGCGCGTGCTGGGCTACGCCGGGGATGGGCAGCAGCCGGTTGACGCTGCCCGGGGTGAGCACCAGCCGGTCGTAGTCGAGGCGGGCGGCCCGGCCGTGCGGTTCGGTATAGCTGACGATGCCGCCGCCGAGGTCGACGTCGTCGACGGTGCCGGGCAGGACCCGTACCCCCGGCAGGGTCGCGGCCAGCGACACGGTGATCCGGCGCGGTTCGAGCATCCCGGCCATGACCTGCGGTAACAGCGGCAGGTAGAGCAGGTAGTCGTCCGGGTTCACCACGATGATCTCGGCCCGGCCCCGGGCCAGCCGGTGCAACTTGCGGGCGGTGTGGAACCCGGCGAATCCCGCTCCGACGATGACGACGCGCGGGCGGCCCATACCCACCTCCGGATGTCACAGAATCACAACGCTCAGCAACGAGCACACCACGCTTGGTAAGGTCCTGACAGGCATTCACATTGAATCGTCCCGGTCGGAACGGGGCAGGCAGGGGGGACGCGGCCATGTTGGATGTGCGCAGCGAGCGGCTCGCCCGGCGGTTCCGGCTCTGGGACACCGACGGCAACGGGCACGTGGACCGCTCCGACTTCGAGGCCGAGGGGCGCCGCATCATCGCCGCCTTCGGCGAGGACGACCGCTCCCCGCGCGGCAGAGCCGTGCTCGACGCGTACCTGACGATGTGGGACTACCTGGCCGCCAAGGCCGGAGTGCCCCCGGAGGGCTCGCTCAACGCCAAGCAGTTCGACCGGATCGCGCAGACCGAGATCATCCTGATGGGCAACACCGGCTTCTCCACCGTGCTGCGCCCGACCATCAGCGCCACCCTCGACCTGTGCGACGTGGACGGCGACGGGCAGGTCAACCCGAGCGAGTTCAAGCGCTGGGTGGAGGCGATCGGGGTGACCAAACCGCACGCGGAGGAGGCGTTCGACCAGATCGACGCCGACCACGACGGGCAACTCAGCATCGACGAGCTCGCCCAGGCCGTCCGCGACTACCACGCGGGCCTGCTCGACGTCCCCCTCCTGGGCCGCTGACCTGCCACCGCGCCACCGCGTGCGCCGCGCCGCGCGGGCCATGATCACTGCAGTTTCGGGGAAAGTGCACGACAGGGGGCCAAGATTCCTGCACTTTCCCCGAAACTGCGCCACGATCTTGGCCCGCGTGCGGGACGCGGGTGCGGGGTGCGGGGGCGGGGTGGGGAGGGCTGGGCGGGGGTGGGTTTACTCGCGGACGACCTCGTGCGGGGACTTGTCGGGGCGCAGGCCGCGCCAGGAGGGGTGGCGCAGGCGGTCGTCGCGGGTCCATTCGGTGAACATGACCTCGCCGACCAGGTTCGGCGTGGTCCAGTGCGCGTCGGCAGCCTCACGGGCGGGCGGCGGCGGGTCGAACGGGCTGCCGACCCGGGACCGGCGGCGCAGTCGCCGGAGCAGGTCGTCCAGTGCCGCGCGGGTGAAGCCGGTGCCGACCTGGCCGACGTAGCGCAGCTTGCGGCCGTCGGGGATGCCCAGCATGAGTGAGCCGATGGTGTCGGCCCGGTTGCCCTTGCCAGGGCGCCAGCCGCCGATCACCACCTCCTGGGTACGCACGTTCTTGACCTTGATCCAGTCACGGGACCGCCGCCCCGGCAGGTACGTCGAGTCCAGCAGCTTGGCGACCACCCCTTCCAGCCGCTGCTCGCGGGCCACGGCCAGCAGGTCCGTCCCGCCGCCCTCGGTGTGCGGCGGGGTGTCCCAGTGCGGCCCCCGCAACCCCAGCGACTCCAGCAGCTCGCGCCGACGCCGGTACGGCAGCCCCGTGGTGTCCTGTCCGTCCAG
Organism: Catellatospora tritici; assembly: GCF_019083965.1. Lineage (GTDB taxonomy): Bacteria > Actinomycetota > Actinomycetes > Mycobacteriales > Micromonosporaceae > Catellatospora > Catellatospora tritici. The sequence goes on along the minus strand of NZ_JAHRCY010000018.1, from coordinate 46,489 downwards.
GAACAGCAGGTCGAACAGCACGTAGGTGACCGGGTTGCGGGCCGCCGCCGCGCGCACCGCGGCCGCGTCGCGCAGGTGCATCCGGGGCTGCAGCGCCCCGAACGACACCCGCCCGGCCGGGTCGAACGCCACGATCTCGCCGTCCAGCACCGCCGCCACCGACCCCAGCGCCTCCCCAAGCCCCCGCAGCTCCGGATACGCCGCCGTCACATCGAGGTCGTTGCGGCTGGTCAGCCGCGTGCGCCCGCCCTCGACACCGGCGATCGCGCGCACCCCGTCCCACTTGAACTCGTAGCCGTAGTCGGCGTCGCGCTCCGGCGGGGGCAGCTCGCCGGCGGTGGCCAGCATCGGGCGTACCAGGGCGGGCATGGCCTGCCGGTCGGGGGCGGGCGCGTCCATCAGGTGCATCAGCCACTGGTCGCCCCGGGTGCGGATCAGGGCGTAGCGGCCGTGTGCCCGCTGCCCGTGCAGCACCACCTTGACCTCGTCGTCGGTCCAGGTCTCGCAGTCGTAGGTGCCCCGATCCCAGATGGTCACGGTGCCGCCGCCGTACTCCCCGGCGGGGATGGTCCCGGCGAAGTCGGCGTAGTCCAGCGGGTGATCCTCGGTGTGGACGGCGAGGCGGTTGCGGCGCGGGTCGGTGGGCAGACCCTTGGGCACGGCCCAGGAGACCAGCACCCCGCCGCGTTCGAGCCGGAAGTCCCAGTGCAGGGCACGGGCATGGTGCTCCTGGATCACGAACGTGTCGTCGGCGCCGCGCGGCAGCGGACCCCGCGCGGGCACCGGCTCCGGGGTCCGGGAGGCGCTGCGTTTGGCCCGGTAGGGCGACAGCCGATCGGCCATACCCCCGTTCTACCCCCGTCGTGCCGACCCGCGCGGCCGAACGTGACGATCCGGTGACACCACCCGGCATTGCGGGGCGAACGTCCACAACAGACCCACGGTGACATGCAGTGATTCATCCAAAAGGATGATGCCCATGACCATAGATCGTCTCTAATGTGTCGTCCACACGTATGGACACGGCGCGATCGACCCCGTCGCGCCGTCCACAGGAGAGGTGAATCCATGACCCTGAGGCGCACCCTCAGCACCGTAGGCGTGGCCGCGCTGCTCGGCGCCGCTCTGGTCGGCTCCCCGGCCGCCGCGAGCTTCGCCGTCGGCACGGGCGGCGACGCCGTCGCCTGCGTCGACCCGGCCGCGCTCGGCGCCGCGAAGGCCCGCCCCGGTGCCACCGCCAAGCACGACCCGAACGAACTCACCGCCACCGAGGTCGCCAAGCGAGAGAAGGACCTGGCCGACCGCACGCGCCTCAACAACAAGCTCAGCGGTGCCCCCTCGGCGCTGGCCGCCACGGTCACCATCGAGGTCGTCGTGCACGTGATCTCCGAGGACGGCACCCGGGCCAACGGCAGCATCCCGGACTCGATGATCACGAACCAGATCAGCATCCTGAACACGTCGTACGCGGGCGGCTTCGGCGGCGCCAACACCGGGTTCCAGTTCCACCTGCAGTCCATCGACCGACAGATCGCCCCCGCGTGGTACCCGATCGTCGACGGCTCGACCGCCGAGAAGCAGATGAAGGCGGCGCTGCGCACCGGCACCAAGGCCACGCTGAACATCTACACCGGTCTGCTGAGCAACAACCTGCTCGGCTGGGCCACTTTCCCGAAGACGACGCTGGACACCTACGACGGCGTGGTCATCCTGGCCGAGTCGCTGCCCGGCGGCACCGCGAGCCCGTACAACCTGGGCGACACCGCCACCCACGAGATCGGCCACTGGCTGAACCTGTACCACACCTTCCAGGGCGGCTGCAACGGCGGCGGAGACCAGGTCGCCGACACCCCGGCGGAGAAGTCGGCCGCGTTCGGCTGCCCGGCCAACCGCGACACCTGCCCGAGCAAGGCCGGTCTGGACCCGATCCACAACTACATGGACTACACCGACGACTCGTGCATGTACGAGTTCACCGCCGGCCAGGTCGCCCGCATGAGCGCGGCGTGGACGGCGTACCGGGCCTGATCGAAGGCCACTGAGCACGTCCGGGTCCGGCGCGTTCCAGCGCCGGACCCACCCCGTAGGGGCCCGGCACCGGTGCGCGGTGCCGGGCCCCTCGTTTCGGGCAGGCCGTCAGCTCTGGCGCAGGGCCGGCAGGGGGATCGGGATGTTGAAGGCGGTCGCGCCGCCACCCATCCCGTTCTCGCAGGTGTTCGGCGGTGCGGTGCCCACACCCCGGGTCGACGGCTTCTCCGCGGCCCAGAACATGAACCCGAGCATGCCCGACGTCGTCCCCGCGCCGTTGGGCGCGACCGACTGCAGGTACGGCGCCGTCGCCTTCTGCAGCGAGTTGGCGAAGCTGGTGCACTCGGGCCGGACCTTGCTGCCCTCGGCGACGTAGAAGGCGCCGGTGAACTTCGCCGGGGCCAGTGGCGGCACCGGCGGGCTGTACTGCGGCTTGCCGTCGATGTGCTCCTGCCAGTTGGCCTGCGCGGTCGACGCGGACGGCTGCCGGGCCGGGACCATCGCGTTGGCCCAGTCCAGCACCGGGGTGTCGGTGCGCAGCCAGTCGGCGGTCGCCTTCTGGTTGAGGTCGATCAGCCAGCGGTCACCCGCCGCGACGTCGATGGTCAGCCGCGCTGTCGGGTCGGTGCCCGCCGCGTTGTACGGGTGCACCGCCCGGTACGCGTTGATGAAGTTCTGCAGCGCGGCCGTGTTGGGGCTGGAGTTCTGCTCGTAGTCGATCTCGATGCCGACCCCGAGCTGGGTGGCCACCGCCGCCGCCCGCTGCCCGAGCAGCGTGCCGTTGGCCGCCAGCGCCGCGTCCCAGTCGCCGGTGTACGTGATGCCGCCGATGGACAGCATCACCGCGATCCCGCGCGACTTGAAGTAGTTCACGATGTCCTGGGTCATGCCGCGCGGCAGCCCGTTGAGGTTGCCCGCGTCAGTGGTCTGGTTGAGCAGCCGCAACGGGTTGACGAAGCTCAGCACGACCAGGTTGACCGAGGGACGGCCGTCGCCGCGGTCGATCAACCAGTGGTTCTGGCTGTCGAACTCGGCCACGGTGCGCACCGCCGACCAGGTGCAGGCGTCGTTGGAGCAGTGCCACGCCCCGTAGATGGAGATGGGGGCGGCGGCCAGCGCCTGCACCCCGGCCGGGGCGGCCGGGGCCGCGGCGGTGGCCGGACCGGCGGGTAGCGCCGCCAGGAGCAGGGCGAGCAGTGGTGCCAGTCGTCTCATGTTGCCTCCGTTGGCGTGAGGGACCGAAACAGGAAACAAGGTTCCCTGTTTAAGGCGCCGACAGATGCGGATGTGTCACTCGACTGCTACCGGCCCGCGCCCACCCCCGTTCGCGCGTGCTCGGCCACGGCGCCGGTGCGGACCATGCGGTGCCAGCGCAGCCGGTCGCCGATCAGCGCCATCACCGTCGACTGGATCACTACGAGGTACATGAGCTGCCGGTACACGATCTGTTGCAACGGCAGGCTCCAGACCGGCCCGAGCCGTTCGCCGTCCAGGCGCAGCGCGTACGCGGCGGTGAGCATCTGCAGCGCGGTGAAGCCCAGCCACACGGCGGCGACCTGCGCCGGGGGCAGGAAGAAGGCGCCGTAGAGGCCGTAGACGTCCACCATCGGGGCCGACAGCGGCAGGATCACCTGGAACAGCAGCAGGTACGCCAGGCCGCGGCGGCCCAGCACCCCGGAGGCGCCGCCCTCGAACAGGGCCCGGCGGTGCTTCCACATCGCCTGCATGGTGCCGTAGCACCAGCGGTAGCGCTGCCGCCACAGCTGGCTCAGGCTGGCCGGCGCCTCCGTCCAGGCGATCGCGTCCGGGGCGTACACCACCCGCCAGCCTGCCCGGATGATGGCCATGGTGAAGTCGGTGTCCTCGGCCAGCGTCTGGGTGGACACCCCGCCCACGTCGACGACCGCCTCGCGGCGGAACGCGCCGATCGCCCCCGGCACTGTGGGCATGCACCGGGCGATGTCGAACATCCGGCGGTCGAGGTTGAAGCCCATCACGTACTCGAGGTGCTGCCAGCGGCCGAGCAGCCCGCCGCGGTTGGCCACCTTGGTGTTGCCGGAGACCGCGCCCACCTCCAGGTCGGCCAGCGGCTGCACCAGTTCGCCGATCGAGTCAGGCTCGAACACGGTGTCGCCGTCGACCATGACCAGGATGTCGCCGCGGGCGAACATGACGCCGGTGTTGAGGGCGGTCGGCTTGCCCGCGTTCTCCTGCTCGACGACCTGTACGTTGGGCAGCCGCATCCGGCGGACCAGCTCGGCGGTCCCGTCACTGGAACCGTCGTCGACCACGATCACCTCGACCTCGGGGTAATCGCTGTCGACCAGCGAACGCACCGTGGCCTGGATGTTGGCGGACTCGTTGAAGGCCGGCACGATCACCGACACCGGCCCGAGATAGCGCTTGCGCCGCCGGGCCGACCGGCGCACCCGCCGCACGTGCACCCGGGTGCACCAGACCTGCACCACCAGGCGCAGGCCGCCGAGGATCAGCGCGGCGGACATGAGCCACGTCATCACCGTGGCCAGCCCACCCGAGCCGAGCTGCGCCCAGCGCAGCGCCTGGCCCCGCAGCCGCTGTGCCGACGCCGCGGGCGGCGGATCGGGCAGTCGCAACGCCTGCGACACGGTGGTGAACTGATAACCCTCCTCCTGCAGTCGCGGGATGAGCACGTCCAGCGCGGCCACGGTCTGCGACCGGTCGCCGCCCGCGTCGTGCATCATCACCACCGCTCCGGCCCCGGCCTGGGGGGTCGCGGCGGACACGATCGCGTCGACTCCCGGACGACTCCAGTCCTTGGTGTCCAGGTCGGCCAGGATGGTCAGGTAGCCGGCGGCGCCCGCCTCGCGTATGACGGCGTACAGCCCGGCGGTGACGGCGTCGGGGGTCGAGGAGTACGGCGGTCGCAGCAGCGTCGGCCGGCGGCCGGTCGCCCCCGCGATGGCGTTGTCGGTCAGGGTGAGCTCGGCGTCGCGCAGCCACGGCCCGGTCGCGGTCAGGTTCGCGTGGGTGAACGTGTGCGCGGCGAGTTCGCTGCCGCTGTCGGCGATGCGCCTGGCGATGTCGGGGTGCTTGTTCACCTGCGCGCCGACGACGAAGAAGGTGCCCGGCACCTGGTGGCGGGCCAGCACGTCCAGTACCTTCGGCGTCCAGACCGGGTCCGGGCCGTCGTCGAAGGTGAGCGCGATGGTCCGAGCGGGCAGGGAGCGGCTGGTCACCGTCCCGTCCGGGTTCGGCCGCACCACCGGTCCGCCGGCCAGGACCTCGTCGGGGGCGGGCGTGTCGTCGCCCGGCGCGACCGGACCGGCGCCCTCGGCCCCGACGTGCTCGACGTAGCCGTTGAGGCACAGTCCGCCGAGAGCCACGGCGAGCACCATGGTCAGCAGGACCCAGTGGGCACGCGCTTCGCGCCGCTTGACGTGACGGGACATCGCTACTTCTTCTTCGAGGGGGTGGGTCGCGCGGACGGCCGGTTGCCGTGCGTGACCGTGGACGCGGATGGCGTCGGCCGCGCGGGTCCGGTGGTCGGCGCGGCCGAGGCGGTGGGGGCGGGTGAGGGCACCGTCTGACGCGTCGGTTCGGGTGCCGGTGTGGAGGGCACCGGCTCCGGGCTGACCGTCTCCGCGGCCGGCGGATGGTCGGGTCCGAGCTGCGGCAGGCCGGGCAGGCTGCTGGCAGCGCCGAAGAAGCCCGCCACGACGACACCCAGTGTGGTGGTGAGGAGCACCCCACCGGTCGCCGCCGCGATGGTGAACAACCGACGCCGCCGCCCTGTGCGGTCGACGAACACCGGTCGGTTGCGACCCGTACGCCTGCTCATGCTGCTGCTCGACCTCGCCGTCGCCTCGTGACGACCGCTGCGCGTGGGACCCGCCGCGGCCACCGGGCGCGCTCACCCGCACCCCGCAGGTAAAGCGTCGCGAGACCACGCAGTGTCACTGTGACGTGAGATGGATCCCTCGCCGGACGGCACGGGTGCGCGCGCGGCCGCCGGCGCGGTGCACAATCATTGCTCCGAGTTCGGTGGAGAGGAGCGGTCGGTGACCGAGGTGCAGCCGCGTCCCGCGACCGACCTCTCGGCGGCTGTGCAGGCCGCGGCCCGGGGTGACGAGTCCGCCTTCGCCCGGCTGTACGCCGAACTGCAGCCCGGCCTGCTGCGCTACCTGCGACTGCTGGTGGGCGGGGACGCGGAGGACGTGGCCTCGGAGACCTGGCTGCACATCGTGCGCGACCTGCACACGTTCCGGGGCGACGAGGCCGGGTTCCGCCGGTGGGCTGCGACCATCGCCCGGCACCGGGCCATGGACCACCTGCGCCACCACCAGCGCCGCCCCGCTCAGCCGGTGCCGGTGGAGGATCTGGTCGAGTTGGCCGGCCGGGAGGACACCGCCGCCTCCGCCGAGCAGATCATCACCACCGGCAGGGCGCTCGCGATGATCGCCTCGCTGCCGCCGGACCAGGCAGAGGCGGTGCTGCTGCGCGCGGTCATCGGGCTGGACGCGCAGGCCGCCGCGCAGGTGCTCGGGAAGCGCTCGGGCGCCGTGCGAATGGCCGCCCACCGAGGCCTGCGCCGACTGGCGGAACTGCTGGGCGAGGCCGACCCACAGGCACGGCCGTGACAGCTGCGGCGAGTTGGACGCTCAAGGAGATGAGATGAGCGCGCGACCTCCCCTGAACCCCGACGACACCGAGCGGCTGCTCGGCGGCGAGCCGTCGGCTGCCCACCCGCGGCTGCACCGGGTGCTGTCCCAGGCTGCCGCGCCCGGCGAGGCGTCCGAGCTGGCCGGGCTGGCCATGGCCATGTCGGCGTATCGGCAGTCGGCCGCCGCCACCCGGGGTCGGCGACGCGGCACGCTGCGGCGGGCGATGCTGCTCAAGATCTCGGCGATCTTCGCGGTGACCGCGGTCGGCGGCGTCGCGTTCGCCGCGAGCACGGGAGTGCTGCCCGGCCCGTTCTTCCGACCGTCACCGCCCAGCCCACCGACGGTCGCCTCGGCCTCGGCGGGGGGTCCCTCCGCACCGGGAGCGGGCGGTTCGCCGTCGGCGTCGCCGAGTTCGTCCCCGGTGGCGCTGCCGTCCGCCGCGGCGAAGGTGCACGGGCAGTGCCGGTCCTACCTGTCCGACCCGAACAAGGCCAAGGCGACCACGAACCCGGCGTACGCGGAGCTGCTCGCCGCCGCCGGGCGCGACCCGGCCGGGTTCTGCACCGAGCTGCTGGCGGCCCAGTCCGGTCCAGGCGGGGGCCAGCGGCCAACTCCGGAGCCGTCGAAGAAGCCGGAGAAATCACCACATCCGGCGCCGTCGCCGGTGCCGTCGGCGCACCGGTCAGGTGACTCCGGTAAGGGTGTGACACCGGCGCGCTGACGCACGCTGTATCGGTGGGACCAGCTTGGCGCACCCATGCTGGTCCCCCCTCTTCTTCCTCCGGATCAGCTCGAGGCGCGGCGCGTACGCTCTGCCGTCGAGTCTGATATGGGTAGCCTGACCTCGTTTGTCGCATTTGTTGACACACGGGGGGCTTTTTCCGCATGAGATATGGACTACGGATGGGTGTGGTGGGCGCCGCGCTGGCGTCAGCCGTACTGCTGCTTGGCGCCGCGGGCGCCGCGCCCGCGCAGGCGGCGGTCGCGCCCGCCGCGCCCGTCATCACCGAGCCGGACGCCGAAGGCAAGCTGGTCAGCGGTGCGGACGTGCACATGGAAACGCGGCCGATGCAGAACAACGACGCCGGCGACGCGCACCTGTGCACCGACTGGGAGATCTGGACCGAGAATCCGACCAGCGGCGAGCGGGTCTGGTTCGCCGGCTGCGTCAGCGGCACCGGGCGGGTGCACGTGCACCTGGGCGACGGCGTGTTCGAGCACTCCTTCGCCGACCGGCACGACCTCGCGCCGGACCGGACGTACACGCTGCGGGTGCGCCACCGCGACACCACCGGCGGCTGGGGCCCGTACTCCAGCCGCCGGTTCCGCACCGACGTGGAGAAGAAGCCGCTGCCCGGCGCGTCCGACTGGAAGGTGTCCGAGCCGGGGTACGTCGTCGAGGAGGTGGGCGACGACATGAAGCTGCCGGTCAACATCGCGATGGTGCCCGACTGGAACGGCGACCCGAACAAGCCGCTGTTCTACGTCACCGAACTGTACGGCCGCATCCGTGTCTTCACCGGCGGCTTCAAGAAGAGCACGTACGCCGACGACCTGCTGGACTTCGACCCCAGCGCCCAGTTCCCGGGCAGCGGCGAGATGGGCCTGACCGGCATCGTGGTCGACCCGAAGAGCGGCGACGTGTTCGCCTCGATGATCTCCAAGGACCACGGCGACCTGCTGCCGAAGATCGTGCGCTTCCACAGCACCGACGGCGGTCTCACCGCGGCCACGAAGACCACGGTCATCAAGATGGACGACGAGGAGCAGTCGGCCTCGCACCAGATCTCGAACCTGACCATCGGGCCCGACGGCAAGCTCTACGTGCACCTGGGCGACGGCATGGACTCGAGCACCGCCAAGGACCTCGACTCGTTCCGCGGCAAGGTGCTGCGGATGAACCTCGACGGCACCGCGCCCGCCGACAACCCGTTCTACGACGCGAAGGAGCCCGACGAGGCGCGCAGCTACGTTTGGGCGTACGGCCTGCGCAACCCGTTCGGCGGGGCCTGGCGGGTCGCCGACGGCCAGCACTACGAGGTCGAGAACGGACCGTCGTCCAACGACCGGTTCGCCCGGGTCACCAAGGGCGGCGACTACCACTGGAGCGGCGGCGCCAGCGGCATGACGAAGAACGCCCTCTACAACTGGAAGACCACCCAGGGCCCGGTCAACGTGGCGTTCACCGAGCCCAGCGTCTTCCACGCGGCGGGCTTCCCGCAGGGCAAGTACGGCCACGCGTTCGTCACCCTCAGCGGCCCGACCTGGGCCTCGGGCCCGCAGAGCCGCGGCAAGCGGATCGTGGAGTTCGAGTTCGACAAGGACGGCAAGGTCGACGACCCCAAGACCCTGGTCCAGTACACCGGCAGCGGCAAGACCAGCGTCGCGGGCCTGGCCCCGGGGCCGGACGGGCTCTACTTCACCGGCCTGTACCCCAAGAGCGGCGCCGCCACCGACAGCGGCGCCAAGATCTACCGCATCCGGTACGCACAGAAGGCCTCGACCTCGCCGGTCACCCTCTACTCCGACAGCTCGTTCCGGGGCGACTCGAAGAAGCTGGGCACCGGCATCTTCGACGGTACCGGCACCGGCTTCGGCGACGTCGAGGACGACAGCGCCAGCTCGCTCAAGGTCGCGGGTGGCTACCGGGCCCTGGTCTGCACCGGCGGCGCGGCCGCCCCGACCGGCCTGGGCACCTGCCGCTACTTCGGGCCGGGCGAGCACCCGGCGCTGGCGGAACTCAACGACCAGGCCTCGCTGGTCGCGGTGTTCAGCGGACCGGAGGCGGGGCGCGGCGTGGTCGGCTACCGCGACACCGACCTCGGCGACCCGGCGCAGACCCTGGGCACCGGCATGTACGAGTCGGTCGCGGGCGAGCTCGACGGCGGCGACAGCGCGCCGATCAACTCGCTGAAGGTCAACCCCGGCTACCGAGCCCTCGCCTGCGACAAGGACCGCACCGGTACCGCCGGGCTGGGCACCTGCCGCATCTTCGACAGCGGCACGTACAAGCAGCTGGGCGACCTGGCCGGAAAGATCTCACTGGTCGGCATCGTCGGCCCGCCGGTGACCGCGTTCGGGCAGGCCGGGGCCAAGGGCGACGAGCAGAGCTTCGAACCCGGGGTGTACGAGGGCAGCCGCGGCGAGCTCAAGGCCGTCGGCGACAACGCGCTCACCACGCTGCGGGTGGAGCCCGGTTTCCACGCGGTGGCCTGCGCCAACGACGGCACCACCGGAGCGGGCACGGCCAACCTGGGTCGCTGCCGTTCGTTCCCGGCCGGTGAGCACAACCTCGCCGGAACCGACCTGGACGACGCGGTGTCGCTGCTGGCCGTGTACGCCGGACCCGGCACCGGCGACGGCACCGTCGCCTACCAGGACCGCGACCTGAAGGGCAGCAGCACCACGTACGGCAACGGCCTCTACGAGGCGGCGCTGGATCAGCTCGGCAAGGTCGGCAACGACAAGGTCACGTCGCTGCGGGTGAACCCGGGCTGGCGCGCGGTCGCCTGCGAGCAGTCCAGCGGCAAGAACACCGTGGTCGAGCTGGGGCTGTGCCGGTACTTCGGGCCGGGCGACCACCCGTTCGTCGGCGCCGACCTGAACGACAAGATCTCGATGGTGGCCGCGGGCCCGCGCCCGCAGGCGGCCAACAAGGGTTGACGTTCCAAGCACCGCAACACCTGGGCCGGTGGCCGACCGAAGGGTCGACCACCGGCTCAACTCATGTGGATGACGCCGCCCCGGTCCAGCAGGTAGATCACCATCACGACGGTGATCACGCCGAACAGCAGCGGCGCGAAGCCCATCAGCGCCGCCACGGTCCCGGCCACCACACTGGAGCGCAGCCAGTGGTGCAGCAGGCGCAGCGCGGCCAGCAGCAGCGGCACCACCGCGACGGCCAGCACCAGCACGGTGGCCCCGAAGACCAGCTGCCACATCAGGCGGCGGTCGGGGAAGAAACAGATGGAGAAGCAGCCGTCATCGTGTCCGGCCGTGATGTCGTCGTAGGCGTACCAACCCAGCGCCAACACGTACCAGCCCAGCGCGACGAGCAGCCCGCGCACCAGCCAACCGCGCCCGGCCCGCTCCTGCGGCTGCGCGGCGGTCCGATCCGGACCCATCGACAGTTCTCGCATCGACACAGTGTGCCACCAGACATCGACCGCCGCAGTCCCGTCCGGAACGTGAGACGGCCGCCGGGGCGGTGCCCCAGCGGCCGTCCTGTCGTGCGGGTCGGGTCAGCCCAGGTCGACGGTCGGGTAGAGCGGGTGGCCGGACAGCAGGTCGGCGGCGCGGCGGGAAACCGTGTCGGCGACGCCGTCGGCCAGCCGGTACTGCGCCAGCGAGACCTTGCCGTCGGCGCCCGCGGCCTGCGTCGTCTGCGACAGCACGGTGTGGATCAGGTCGGCGACCTGCTCCATCTCGGCGGTGCCGAGCCCGCGGGTGGTCAGCGCCGGGGTGCCCAGCCGGATGCCGGAGGTGTACCAGGCGCCGTTGCGGTCCTGCGGCACCGCGTTGCGGTTGGTGACGATGCCCGAGTCCAGCAGCGCCGACTCGGCCTGGCGGCCGGTCAGGCCGTACGACGAGACATCCAGCAGCACCAGGTGGTTGTCGGTGCCGCCGGTCACCAGCGTCGCGCCGCGCTTGAGCAGCCCCTCGGCCAGCGCCTTCGAGTTGTCCACGATGCGCTGGGCGTAGTCGCGGAACTCCGGCCGCTTGGCCTCGGCCAACGCCACCGCCTTGGCCGCCATCACGTGTGGCAGCGGGCCGCCGAGCACCATCGGGCAGCCCCGATCGACCTGGTCGGCCAGCTCCGACTGGCACAGGACCATGCCGCCGCGCGGGCCGCGCAGCGACTTGTGGGTGGTGGTGGTGACGATCTGCGCGTGCGGGATCGGGTCGAAGTCGCCGGTCAGCACCTTGCCCGCGACCAGGCCCGCGAAGTGGGCCATGTCGACCATCAGGGTCGCGCCGACCTCGTCGGCGATCTCGCGCATGGTCGCGAAGTTCACCAGCCGGGGGTACGCCGAGTAGCCCGCGACGATGATCAGCGGCCGGAACTCCCGGGCCGTCTCCCGCAGCGCCGCGTAGTCGATCAGGCCGGTGGCCGGGTCGGTGCCGTAGCTGCGCTGCTCGAACATCTTGCCGGAGATGTTGGGGCGGAAGCCGTGGGTCAGGTGGCCGCCCGCGTCCAGCGACATGCCCAGCATCCGCTGGTCGCCCAGCTCGCGGCGCAGGTTGAACCAGTCCGCCTCGGTCAGGTCGTTGACGTGGCGCACCTGCGCCTTCTCCAGCGCCGGGCTCTCCACCCGCGACGCCAGGATCGCCCAGAACGCCACCAGGTTCGCGTCGATGCCCGAGTGCGGCTGCACGTACGCGTGCTGCGCCCCGAACAGCTCCTTGGCGTGCTGCGACGCCAACGCCTCGACCGTGTCGACGTTGCGGCAGCCCGCGTAGAAGCGGCGGCCCACGGTGCCCTCGGCGTACTTGTCGCTGAACCAGTTGCCCATCGCCAGCAGCACCGCCGGCGACGCGTAGTTCTCACTGGCGATCAGCTTGAGCGACTCGCGCTGGTCGGCCAGCTCCTGGCCGATCGCGGCGGCGACGGCGGGCTCCACCGCGCGCACGGCCTCCAGCGCGTAGCGGAAGGCCTGGGACTCGTTCGACAGCTCACCGGACATGGCCGGACCTCCTTGGCGATGCGGAAGGGGGCCCAGGCGCACGGCACAGCGTCACGATGACGGGGCCGCTTCCCGATGGTCGATCCCATCCCAGCGCGCCAGTCACGGCCCACGACGAGCCTAGCAACCGATCGAGGCTCCCGGGGTCTTGGCTCACCGTCCGGGACGACGTCGACATGCCGTCAGCCCAGGGCGCGGTCGAGGTTGAAGGCGGCGCTGATGAGGGCCAGATGGGTGAAGGCCTGCGGGAAGTTGCCCAGCTGCTCGCCGGTCTGGCCGATCTGCTCGGCGAACAGGCCGACGTGGTTGGCGTAAGTGAGCATTTTCCCGAAAGCCAGCTGCGCGTCGTCCAGGCGCCCGGCCCGGGTGAGGGCCTCGACGTACCAGAACGAGCAGATCGAGAAGGTGCCCTCGTCGCCGCGCAGGCCGTCCGGGCTGACCTTCGGGTCGTACCGGTAGACCAGCGAGTCGGAGACCAGGTCGGCGGTGAGCGCGTCCAGCGTGGACAACCAGCGCGGATCGGTGGGCGCGATGAACTTCATCATCGGCATCATCAGCACCGAGGCGTCCAGCACGTCCTCGCCCTCGTGCTGGGTGAACGCGCCGCGCTCCGGCGACCAGCCCTTCTTCATGATCCAGTGGTAGACCGCGTCCCGGGCCTCGCGCCAGCGGCGCAGGTCGGCGGGCAGGCCGCGCCGGTTGGCCATGCGCATGGCCCGCTCGATGGCGACCCAGCACATCAGCCGCGAGAAGAGGAAGTTCTTGCGGCCGCCGCGCGTCTCCCAGATGCCCTCGTCGGGGGTGTCCCAGTGCTCGCAGACCCAGTCCACCAGGTCGTGCACCTCCTCCCAGCGGTCGCTGGAGATCGGCTGCACCCACTTGTCGTACAGGTAGATCGAGTCGATGAGCGCACCGTAGATGTCCAGCTGGAGCTGGTCGACGGCGGCGTTGCCGATACGGACCGGGGCGGAGCCGCGGTAGCCCTCCAGGTTCGGCAGCTCCTGCTCGGGCAGCTCGGTACGGCCGTCGATGCCGTACATGATCTGCAGCGGGGCCTGGTCGCCGTCGCGCAGGCTGACGTGCCGGGACAGGAAGTCCATGAACGCGGTCGCCTCGCCGGTGAAGCCGAGCCGCAGCATCGCGTACACGCAGAACCCGGCGTCGCGGATCCAGACGTAGCGGTAGTCCCAGTTGCGCTCGCCGCCGATCTGCTCGGGCAGGCTGGTGGTCGGCCCGGCCACGATCGCGCCGGTCGGGGCGTACGTCAGCAGCTTGAGCGTGAGCGCGCTGCGGTGCACCATCTCCCGCCAACGGCCCCGGTAGCGGGACTGGCTCAGCCAGCGGCGCCAGTAGCAGACCGTCTGCTCGAACTGCTCGGCCGCCTCGTGCACCGGGCAGTCACGCGGGGCGACCGCGCCATCGACGCGGTCCAGGGCGAAGACCGCCGCCTCGCCCTCGGTCAGGCTGAACTCGGCGCGCACGTCGCAGCCGTCGTCGACGACCGGGACGCTGGCGGTCAACGCGAGCTTGAGCTGCGGGCACTCGAACACCAGCAGGCCGTCCTGCCGCCGGATCGTGTGCGGTGAGCGGCCGTAGTCGAACCGGGGCGCCACCACGGCCGAGAACGGCATGGTGCCGCGTACGCACAGCACCCGGCGGATCAGGCGGTGCCGGTCCGCCTCGGTGGAGTCGCCCAGGATCGGCATGAAGTCCTGGATCTCCCCGACGCCGTCGGCGGCGTAGAAGCGGGTGATCAACACGTTGGTGTCGGGGAAGTAGAACTGCTTGGTACGCGCCGGCACCGTGGCCGCCAGCCGGAACGCCCCGCCCCGGTCCGCGTCGAGGATCGCGGCGAAGACGCTGGGTGCGTCGAAGGTCGGGCAGCAGTACCAGTCGATGGTGCCGTCCACGCCGACCAGCGCCACGCTGCGCATGTCGCCGATCATGCCGTGCTCCGAGATGGGCAGGTAGCGCCCGTCCCGTTCGTCCCGCGGCTCCACCGCTTCAGCATATTCCCTGGTGAGGGGCGTAGACCTAGGTCAGCGGGCGCACCTCGGCCACCGCCGTCAGCTTCAGCGGGCCGTAGATGTGCGGGTACAGCTCGGTCGAACCGGCCGGGCTCTCCCGCACCACCGGCACCTCGAGTCGCGCCTCGTCGATCACCAGGAGCAGCAGGTCGGAGCGGTCGGCGTAGTACCGCTGCCGGACCCGTTCGATCTGCTCCAGGGTGTCGCTGGCATGCAGGTAGCCCTCCTGCTCCAGGCTCACGCCCCGCGTCGACACCGTGTAGCTGCCGGTGAACTGCGCCTGCGCCCAGTCTTCGGGCAGTGCTATCTGGTAGATCATCCGTGCAGCCTATCGATATTCGGTGGAGCGGCCAGGTCGGGCATGCGAGTCTGGCCGGATGCGACCAGGACCCGGTGAGGTACTCCACTTTTCCGAAGACCCGTCGATCACCCGCTTCGAACCGCACATCGCCGCCACGGCCCGCCAGCCGGAGGCGTATGTCTGGGCGGTCGACCACGACCGCTGCCCCGACTACTGGTTCCCGCGCGGCTGCCCCCGCGCCCTGACCTGGATCGGCCCCGACACCACCGCCGCCGACGCCGCGACCATCCTCGGCCCCGGCGGCGGCACCCGTCTGCACGCCATCGAGTACGGCTGGCTGCCCGCGCTGCGGTCGGTCCGGCTGTACGCCTACCGCCTGCCCGCCGACCGGTTCCGCCCGTTCGGCGAGCCCGTCCGGCACGCCCACGTCGCCACCGAGCCGGTGGTCCCGCTCGGCCCCGCCGAACTCGTCGGCGACCTGCTGGAGCTGTACGACCAGGCGGGCATCCAGCTGCGGGTGCTGAACAACCTGTGGCCGCTGTGGCACGCGATCATCGCCTCGACCATGCAGTTCAGCGGAATCCGCCTGTCCCGCGCCCGCCCCGCCCCAGCCCCCGCCGCCTGACCACCCACCGCCCCCTCACCCCAACCCGCGCCGCCCCAGCCCGCGCCGGGGCGGTGCGGGGGCGGTCAGCGGGCGGCGGTGTGGAGGGCGGCGACGGCGGTGTCGAGGTCGGCGCCGAGCAGGCGCGCGGTGGCCAGGTAGGCGCGGGCCGCTTCGGCCAGGCGGTCGGCGACCTCGGTCCGGCTCAGCACCGGCCGGGCCGCGACCGTCGTGCCGTGCCGCACCCGACTCACGACCAGCCCCTCGACCTCCAGTTCGCGGTAGACGCGCGCGATGGTCCCGGTCGCCACGCCCAGGTCGGCGGCGAGCTGGCGGATCGACGGGAGCTGCGTACCCTCCGGCAGCACCCCGCTGCCGATCATCGTGGCGAGCTGCCGCCGGACCTGCTCGTACGGCGGGACCGGCGAGTTCGGGTCGTACTCGACGATCACCAGACGGCACCCGCCGGGACCGTCCAGGGCCGGGTGGCCAGCCGCCACCCCAGCAGGGGCACCGCCACCGTTCCGGCCATGACCAGCACCGCCGTGGTGACCGGATCGCCCGCCAGCAGCAGTGCCAGCTCGGCCAGCACGCAGTACAGCACCAGTGCGGTCCCGGCGGCGGCCAGCACGTGCAGCGAGCGGGACCGCAC
This sequence comes from Catellatospora tritici, assembly GCF_019083965.1. Taxonomy (GTDB): domain Bacteria; phylum Actinomycetota; class Actinomycetes; order Mycobacteriales; family Micromonosporaceae; genus Catellatospora; species Catellatospora tritici. Next base: position 30,550 of record NZ_JAHRCY010000018.1, on the reverse strand, counting down.
CGCGTCGTCGGCGGCGAGAACGTCCGGCGCGGCGACCGGCTGCGGCCGGTGCAGCACCGCCCGGGTCACCACCCGGACCAGCAGCAGCACCACGGCGGTGGTGCCCAGCCACACCGCGAACCGTACCGGCCAGGAGACGCCCTCGGTCAGGCTGAACGGCTGCGGCCACAGCGCGTTGAGCCCGGCCAGGACGAGGCACAGCAGCGCCGCCACGGGCAGTGCCCCGCGCAGCAGCGGCGGCAGGTAGCGCGCGGGCGTACGCGGCAGCAGGCTCGCCGCGCGCCGTCCCGCCACCGGCCGGGCCAGCCTGGCCTCGGCCAGCAGCGCCCCGACGAACCAGCCCGCGAGCAGGTACGTGAAGTTGATGCCGAACCGGTCCTCGGCCAGCCACGGCAGGGTATAGAGCACGAAGCCGAAGGCTACGCCCGCGGCCCGCCAGCGGCGGGTGACGGCGAGGTAGGCGATGACGCGCGGTCCGTTGTCGACGGTCATGGGCAGGGCGTGCCGGTCGGCGAAGCGCCGCAGCCGGGCCCGGGACACGGGCCCGTCGGTGGCGGCGTAGACCAGGAGCGCGACGGCCAGCGCCGCGACGACGTAGCCGAGCTGAGTCATGCCGTACCTCCAGCCGAGGGGGTCACCAATGTATCAAACAGTTGATACATTGATGGTCCCTCGCCCACTAAAGCCGCCGCAGGAGGGCATTCCGTGACCGCCACACTGCCTGACGACGTCTGGACCCGCCTCGACCCCACCTCCGGCGCGCTGCCCAGGCGCACCCGCCTGCGCCTGGCCGTCACCGGGTTCGCCCTGCTGGGCGCGCTCGCGCTCGGAGCCGTGCTGTGGCGAGGCGGCGCCATCACGCCCCGGCTGGCCGCCTTCCCCGGCTTCGACGCCCGGTATGTCTACTCCGACGGCACGGTCGAGTTCCCGTTCAACCAGGTCACGCAGCCCAGCACGCGGCTGCGGCACATGCTGTACCTGCACAACGACGGGAGCCAGACGGTCGAGCTGACCGGGATCGGCGCCGACGCGCCCGGCCTGCGCCTGGTACGGGTGGCGCTGGGCGACGTGCACCGCACCGACAACCGGTGGAGTTCCGGCGGGGCCGAACTGCGTCCCGGGGACACCTACCGGTTGCACCCGGACGAGCGGATCACCGTCGAGATCGATTACGAGATCGTCGACTGTGACCTGGTCCCGTACGAGCGCCTGGGCGTGCCCGTGCGGGTGCGCCGATTCTTCGGCGAGCAGACGGTCCAGGTGTACCCACCGAACGTCATCGTCCTGCCGGACGGCGGCTGGGACGCCACCGACTTCCCCGATTCCCGGGCCATCGGCTGGCAGCGCTACCTGGCCGTCGCGGCCTGCGGCCGACTCCCCCGGATCTAGCCGACTCCCCCGGATCTAGAAGGCGCTGATGGTGGCCGGGGAGCGTTCCGAGCGGCTGAGGGCGCGGACCACGGCGGTGGTGCCGTGGCGGCGTACGGCCAGCGCCGACAGCAGGGCGAGCACCGGCTCGGTGACCTCGGCGGGCAGCTCCGGGGTCGGGATGTCCAGGCCGCACGCGAGGTCGTCGGAGTGGACGGTGATCTCCATCAGCCGGGTCAGCAGGTAGTCGTCCAGGCTCAGCAGCCACGGCCCGGCGGGCGGGGAGACGTGGCAGTCGGCCGGGGCGTTCGCGAGCAGCTCCGGCAGCTGCCGCACCAGCTCGTCGACCCGCTCGACCAGCCCGGCGGCGCCCTCGGCGGCGGCCTGCTCGCCGGTGCGCCGGATGGCCACGTTGACGGTGGCGTCGAGGTCGGCGCCGACCCAGCGGGCCTTGGCGTAGTGGTCCAGCACCCCGATCACGGCACCGTCGCCGACCTGGTCGGCCAGCAGCTTCGGCAGCGAGAGCACCTGGCTGCCCAGGTGCTCGGCCAGGCCGCCGATGGTGAACCCGGCCAGCGCGCTCGGGCCGGACCACGACTTGGCCACCGCGGGGTCGGCCAGCAGCGCGGCCGCGGAACGGGCCGCCGACAGGAACGCCGTACGCATGGGGGTCATGCGCCAACCCTACCGGCGCGCCCGCCCCCGCGGACGACCCCGACCGCGTATCCCCGGCCGGTCCGCACCGTTTGACGAGACGTACTCCCTGCTGGCTACCAGCCCGCAGGGTCTTCGTGCTGAGTCGAGAAAGGACCGTCGTTGAGCGAGCGCACCGTGCTCACCGCCGAACGCACCGCCGCTGCCGCACCGGAGCCCGGCGCCGACGATCCGCAGCTGCGGCTGCTGCATGGAGCCCTGTTCGGCGGCTGCGCGCTGACCCTGGTGGCGGCGGTGCTGCTCGCGGTGCGGGTGCTGCCGCTGGGGTCGCGGGCCGGACGGTGGATCTACCGGTACGTCGCGACGTTCTCGGCATGGCAGCTGTGGCCCGCGGCGGTGGCGCTGCTCGCGGTCGTGGGGTTGCTGTGGCTGTCCCAGCGCCTGCGACCACGCGTCGCGGTCGGGGCGTGGCTGGTCGCGGCGGTGCCGTTGCAGCTGGTCATGCGCACCTATGACGACATGCCGCTGTCCGTGCTGGTCGGCAGCGACCGGGCCAACTCGTTCCACACCCCGTCGCTGGCCTACTCGGCGTACGACTTCATCTCCCGGTACATGCGGATCGTGGGCGAACTGCCCGCGCACGCGCGCACCAACATGCCCGGCAAGACGCTGCTCTACCACCTGCTCGGCGCGGTCACCACCGACCCGGGCACGCAGGGCGTGCTGGTCGTGGCCGTGTCCAGCCTGACCGGGCTGCTGGCGTACGCGGTCGCCCGCGAACTGTTCGACGACCACCGCACCGCGCTGTACGCGCTGATCCTGGTACTGCTGATGCCGGGGCGGCTGTGGTTCCTGCCCATCCTCAACACCGTCTCCCCGGTGCCGATCCTGCTGGCGTTCTGGCTGCACCTGCGCTTCCTGCGCGGCAAGCAGTGGCCGTGGGCGGTGGCGCTGGGCCTGGCGGTGTACCTGACCTTCCTGTTCGAACCGCTGCCGCTGGTGCTCGGCCTGGCCTTCCTCGGCACCATCGCGCTGGCCCTGCACCGCCGCACCTGCGCGTGGTACGACCTGCTGCGGCTGGTGTCGCTGACCCTGGCCGCGTTCGCCGCCGCGTACCTGGGCATGCGGGTCGTGTTCGGCTACGACCTGTTCGTCAACCTCGACTACGTGCTGGCCGACGCCAACGAGTTCAACGTCCGGGCCGCGCGACCGTACGGGGTGTGGGTGTGGCGCAACCTGTGTGACTTCGCGCTGTGCGCCGGGCTGGCCGCGACGGTGCTGGTCGGAGCCACGGCTTATGACGCGGCCCGGCGGGGCCTGGCCCGCCCGGTGGCGGCGCTGACCGCCTGCGGCCTGGCGGTGCTCGCCTTCCTCGACCTGGTCGGGGTCAACCGGGGCGAGACGATCCGCCTGTGGATCTTCCTTGCCGTGTTCTTCCAGCTCAGCGTGGCATGGCTGTGCGCGCGGTCGGCCCGGCTGTGGCCGTTCGCGCTGCTGGTCGGCGCGACCCTGGTCCAGGGCGCGCTGGGCATGGCCCTGATCGCCTTCGTCCGCCCGTAACCCCCCGCACCCCCCCCGGACGGTTCAAGATCGCGGGACGGTTCAAGATCGCTCAAGTTGCCGGGCAATCGGGGGAATGACGGTCCAAGATACGCACAAGTGCCCGGCAACTTGCACGATCTTGAGGGCCGGGCGGCGGCGCTCTCGCTGTGGCCGGGTCGTGTGGCGGTGGCGCAACGGGTGTGGGCCAGACTGGGCGGGTGCTTCCCGAGCTGGCCGCGCGGCCCGACACCGACCTGCCCGTCCGTGCCGTGCTCCCGGACCTGGTCGCGGCGCTGCGCGACACCGGCACCGCCGTCCTGGTCGCCCCGCCCGGCTCGGGCAAGACGACCCTCGCCCCGCTGGCCCTGGCCGACGCGCTGCCGGGCCGGATCCTGGTCGCCCAGCCCCGCCGGGTCGCCGCCCGCGCCGCCGCCCGCCGGATGGCCGAGCTCACCGGCACCGCGTTGGGCGGCCCGGTCGGCTACAGCGTGCGCGGGGACAGCCGGACCAGCGCGGACACCCGGATCGAGGTGGTCACCACCGGCCTGCTGGTGCAGCGGCTACAGCGCGACCCCGAGCTGCCCGGCGTCGGCGCACTGCTGCTCGACGAGGTGCACGAGCGGCAGCTCGACGCCGACCTGGCGCTGGCGTTCGGAGTGGACGTACGCGGCGCGCTGCGGCCGGACCTGCATCTGGTCGCCGCCTCGGCGACGGTCGCGGGGCAGACGACGGCCCGGCTGCTCGGGGCGGGTACGGCGGTGGTGACGGCGGCGGGCTCGCCGCATCCGGTGCGGGTGCGCTGGTGCCCGCCGACCGGGCCGGTGGACGCGCCGTACGGCCTGCGGGTGGACCCGCGCCTGCTCGAACACGTCGCCGCCGTGATCCGGCAGGCGCTGGACGAGTCCCCCGGCGACCTGCTGGCGTTCCTGCCCGGCGCCCGCGAGCTGGAGACCGTGGCGGCGCGGCTGTTCGGCCTGCGCGACGTGGACGTGCTGATCCTGCACGGCCGCCAGGGCGCGGGCACCCAGGACGCGGCCCTGCACGAGGGCGCGCGGCGACGGGTCGTGCTGGCCACCTCGGTGGCCGAGAGCAGCCTGACCGTGCCGGGAGTGCGGATCGTGGTCGACGCGGGGCTGGCCCGCGCGCCGCGCACCGACCTCGCCCGAGGGCTGGACGCGCTGGTCACGGTGCGGGTGTCGCGGGCGTCGTCGGAGCAGCGGGCCGGTCGGGCGGGGCGGCAGGCGCCCGGGGTGGTCTACCGGTGCTGGTCGCAGGCCGAGCAGGACCGGCTGCCCGCGTACGCCGAGCCGGAGGTCGCCACCGCCGACCTGACCGCGTTCATGCTGCAACTGGCCTGCTGGGGCAGCCCGGACGGGACCGGCCTGGCCCTGCCGGACCCGCCCCCGGCGGCGGCCGCGCGGGTGGCCCGGGACACCCTGGCCGCGCTCGGGGCCGTCGACGCCGACGGCCGGGTGACCGCGCGCGGCCGGGCCATCGCCCGGGTGGGCGCGCACCCACGCCTGGCGCGGGCGCTGCTCGACGCGGCCCCGCAGGTCGGCGCGCACCGGGCCGCCGAGGTGGTGGCGCTGCTGTCAGCCGACAGCCAGCCGCCCACCGACGACCTGGCGAAGGCCTGGCGGCGGCTGCGCGACGGCGTCGACCCGGCCGCGAGCGCGGCCTGGCGCACCGAGACGCGACGCCTGTCGACGGCACTGCGCGAGGCGAGCGGGTCCGCGATGAACGGAACCACGCATGCCGACGACCGCGCGGCGGCGCCACGGGACACGGGCACATCCGCCCTGGACCGGACCGCGATGACAGCCGACCGCGCGGCGGCGTCGCGGGACATGGGCACGTCGACCCCGGACCGGAGCGGGCTGACCGACGACCTGGCGGCGGCGCTGGTGGTGGGGCTGGCATATCCGGAGCGGTTGGCGCGGCTGCGCCCGGCGAGGTCGGGCCAGCCAGGGCGGACCTACCTGATGACCGGGGGTACGGCCGCGGAGTTGGCGCCCGGCTCCGGCCTGGGCGGGGTGACGTGGCTGGCGGTGGCCTCGGCCGACCGGCAGCCGGGCAGCAAGGACGCCCGGGTACGGCTGGCCGCCGCCGCGGACGAGGACACCGCCCGTGCGGCGGCGCCGGACCTGCTGGTCAGCGGCGATGAGGTGGCCTGGGTCGACGGGGACGTGCTGGCCCGCACCGCGACCCGGCTGGGCGCGCTCGTGCTGGCGGAGAAGCCGCTGCTCAAACCGGATCGGGAGCTGGTCGCGGCGGCGCTGGCCGAGGGGCTGCGCCGGGAGGGGCTGCGACTGCTGCGCTGGGACGACGAGGCGGTGGCGGTGCGGCAGCGACTGGCCTTCTGCGCGTATGCGCTGGGCGAGCCGTGGCCCGCCGTCGACGACGAGACGCTGCTGGCCCGGATCGGGGACTGGCTCGGCCCGGAGCTGACGCAGGCGCGCCGCCGCGACGACCTGCGCCGCGCCAATGTGGCCGCGGCGCTGCGGCGGCTGCTGCCGTGGGCGCAGGCGGCCCGGTTCGACCAGCTCGCCCCGGAGCGCATCGAGGTGCCGACCGGCTCGCGGATCCGCGTCGACTACACCGACCCGGCCGCGCCGGTGCTGGCGGTGAAGGTGCAGGAGGTGTTCGGCTGGGCGGGCACCCCGAAGCTCGCCGACGGGCGGGTGCCGGTGGTGCTGCACCTGCTCTCCCCCGCCGGGCGCCCGGCCGCGGTCACCGCCGACCTGGGCTCGTTCTGGCGCACCGGTTATCCGCAGGTGCGCGCCGAGCTGCGCGGACGCTATCCGCGCCATCCGTGGCCGGAGGATCCGGCCGCCGCCGAACCGACCCGGCGGGCGAAACCGCGCGGCTGAGGCGATGATGGTGCGATGCCAGACCTGATCACTCCCGTGCTGCCCGCCGGCTCGCTGAGCGCGACCGAGCAGCCGATGCTCGCCGGGGACGGGCTGATGCTGCGGCCGTGGCACGACGGCGACGCGGCGACGGTGCGGGCGGCGTTCGACTGCCCGAGCATTCAGCGTTGGCACGTGCGCCGGATGGACGCCGACGACGAGGCCCTGGCCTGGATCGAGGAGTGCCACCGCCGGTGGCGTCAGGAGTCCGGGGCCCGCTGGGCGGTCACCGACGGGCGGCGGGTGCTGGGGCAGGCGGGGCTGCGCGGGATGTCGCTGGCCGAGGCGTACGCCGAGGTCTCGTACTGGACGCTGCCCGACGCCCGCGGCACCGGGGTGGCCGTGCGGGCGCTGGCGGCGCTCACCGACTGGTCCTTTCACACCCTCGGCCTGCACCGGTTGACCCTGCTGCACTCCACCGCCAACAGCGGCTCGTGCCGGGTCGCCACCAAGAGCGGGTTCGCGGTGGAGGGGCTGCTGCGCGGCGCGCTGCTGCACGCCGACGGCTGGCACGACTCGCACCTGCACGCCCGGCTGCGCACCGACGTGTGAAGCCGGACCCGGGGCGGCGTTGACCCGGGTCCGGCCGGTCTGTCGGCCCCCGGGTCAGCCCTCGACCCGGTGGGTGGTCCAGAACGAGGTCAGGTCGGTCGTGGTCGCGGCCTGCGCGGCGGCCTTGAAGTCGGCGACCGTGCTGATGCCGTACCAGTGGGACTGGGCGTAGTTGAGCAGCAGGGTCTGCATGGCACTGGTGCCGATGAGTCGGCGCAGGTCGTGCAGCACGCACTTGCCGTACGTGTAGACGACGGTGCTGTACCGGCTGGAGTGCGCGTCCCAGTACGCCATCGAGTTGGTGACCTTCTCGGCGCTGCTCTGCCAGCTCACGCTGTTCCAGCAGTTGGTGCCGGTGACCCCGCGCTGCAGGTCGGTGGCGTAGTCGGTGAAGCCCTCGTCCAGCCACGGCACGGTGTACTCGTCGTCGCCGACGATGCCGTAGAACCACTGGTGGCCCAGCTCGTGGATGACCGGAGTGGCGCTGGCCTGCGACAGCACGATGCCCGGGTACTCCATGCCGCCGAACCAGAAGTTGTTGTGCAGCACCAGGTCGACCTCGCCGTACGGGTACGCCCCGAAGCGCGAGCCGTGCCCGTCCATCGCCGACGAAGCGGTGCTCTGCATGCTGGAGGCGGTGCTCGCGCTGATGCCCGAGGTGCGGTACGTGTTCACCAGCACGCCGCCCGACGAGGTGGTGCTCGTCTTGACGAACGGCCCGGCCACCCAGGCGAACTCGCGCACGTTGTTGGCGGTCGCGGTGGTGATGGTGCGCCCGGTGCCGCCCGGCGCCTCGGTGGAGGTGCCGCTGGCCGGAGTGAGCACGGCCGTCGGGTGGTCCAGCGTCACCGTGTAGTTGCTGGCCAGCTGGTAGAAGCTCTCCCCGTTGTTGGTGTACGGGTCGAGGTGCCAGCCGGCGCCGTCACGCACCGCGAGCACGGGGATCGCGTTGCCGATGAAGTTGTACGACCCGTCGCGGCCGAACCGGTCACTGCCGTTGGGCACCGCGATCGACACGTCGAAGCCGACCGTGCCCGACTGCCCCTGGCTCAGCGGCGCCGGCAGGGTGATCTTCAACGCGGTGCAGGCGACCTCCAGGCTGCCCGCGGTGCCGCCGGTGACGTTGCTGACCTGGATCGGCTGCACCGACGGGCAGGTGCCGTGGTAGTTGTCCCACAGCCGCAGGTAGACCTCGCTCAGCGCGACCGAGGACACGTTGGTGAAGCCGATCGTCTCGTGGCCGGTCCAGTTCGCGCCGGTCGAGTCGCTGGTGAGGTTCAGCGTGTACCCGGCGTTGGCGGGCGTGCGGGTGGGCGAGGAGGGGGTGCCCTCGGCCACGTTCAGCGCCACGTCGTCGATGGCGAAGCTGGTCTGCAGGCTCGCGTCCTCGACCCCGGTGAACACCAGGTTCACGGTCTGCCCGGCGAACGCCGACACGTTCACGGTGCGCTGCTGGTAGCCGGTGGCCTTGTTGAGGTTCGAGTACGACGCGACCGTGGTGGTGCCCAGCTGGACGGTCAGCGTGTCGTACGCGATGCTCGTGGTCGTCTCGGCGGTGTCGATGTGCAGCCAGAACGTCAGGGTGGCCGAGTTGCAGCCCGCGGGCAGGGTGACCGACTGCGACAGCGTCTTGGTGTTCGTCGAGCCGACGCCGTTGAGGAAGGCGTTGCGGGTGCCGGTGCGGGCGGGCTGGGCGGCGAACGTGCCGATCACGCCGGAGCTGCCGCCCCAGGGCGTGGTGCCGGTCTCGAAGCCCGCGTTGCCGACGACCTGGGCCGGGGTGCACGCCGCGTGGGCGGGTGCGGCGACCAGCGCGGCGGTGGCGGCGGTGGCGACCAGCGCGAGGGCACCACCTGTGGCGATGCTGCGCACTGCTCTTCGAAGCATGGAGGTCCTCCAGGTATGGGTCGCCGGACGGGGTGTGCCGGCTGTGCCGCGAGGGACATTGCCGTCAATCTATGGGTGCGCCGATGGTGGCACCATGAGGCGACGCCGCGACACGCCGACCGATCGCCGAAGATGGCGGTTTGCCGTCATCAGGGCGGGCGAGGATGTGTCGGCGGGCGTAGTATGAACGGGGTGAGCGCCACACTGCAGGAGCCGACCTTCCTGATCCTCTCCGCGCTGGCCGAGGGCCCGCTGCACGGATACGGAGTGATCCAGGAGGTCGACTCCCTGTCCGACGGCCGGGTGGTGCTGCGCCCCGGCACCCTGTACGGCGCCCTGGACCGGCTGGTCGAGCAGCAGTTCGTCGCCGCCGCGGGGGAGGAGGTCGTCGACGGACGACTGCGCCGCTACTACCGCCTCACCGACGCGGGCGCCCAGCTGCTCGACACCGAGATCCAGCGGATGACCAGCAACGCCCGAGCCGCCTCGGCCCGGCTGCGGCGCCGCGCCCAGGGCACCGCCCCGGCATGAGCGTGGCGGCCGACCAGCTGGAGCGCCGCTACCGGCTGCTGCTGCGCGCCTATCCGCGCTGGTGGCGTGCGGCCCGAGGCCCCGAACTGCTGGCCACCCTGCTCGACACCGCCCCGCCCGGCGCCCGCCGCCCAAGTCTGGCCGACACCACCGACCTGCTGCGCAACGGCGTACGCTGCCGCCTCGGCCTGTCCACCGACGCCGGCCTCGACGAGGGGCTGGGCGCCGCCGCACCGGTGGCCCTGGCCCTGGCCGCGGGCCTGAGCGCGTTCCTGTGGTGGCGGGTGGAACCAAGCCCGCTCGGCGGCGGCACTCCCGGTGCCCACGGCACCCTCGGGCCCCTGGCGTACCTCGCCTGGCTGGTCGCGCTCGGCGTCACGATCCTCGCTCCGGCGCGGACGGCCCGCGCCGCGATCGGCGGCGCGATCGGGGCAACCCTCGCCCTGCCGCCGCTCGCGACGCTGACTGCACCGGACCGGCCGCCGCTGTGGGTGCTCGGCGCGCTGCTCTGCTTCGGACTGCTGTCCCTGCCGATCGCCGGACGCCTCGACCGACCCGGCGGCGGCGAGCTGCGCGTCGGCCTCGCCCTGGGCGCCGTGGCCGTCGCGGCGGGCGCGGACGCGGTCGCGCGCGCCTGGCCCGGCCCGGTCTCCGCCGCGCACTCCTACTACCAGCCGACCATCGCGCAGGTGGGCGTCGTGGTCGCCGCGACGGTCGCGGTGCTCGCGCTGCTCTCGCTGCCGCGCCATCGCGTGCCGTGGCGGCAGCCGCACGCTCATGCCCACGCACCCGGACCCGAGGACGGGCGGCTGCGGCCACGACCTGCTACCGGAACGCCCATCGGCGCGCCGGACGGCGCGGCGCGAGGCCGGGCGGTGGCCGGGACCGGTGCCCAGGCGCGGGGCCGACTCTGGGCGACGCTGCTCATCGGGCTGCCCGGGGCATGGTTGGGTCCGGTCGACACCGGCACCTGGCGGGCCGCCGGGGAGCTGCCCCGGTTCGGACGGCTCGCCGAGGTGCTGCTGGGTAGCTGTGTGGTGCTGTTGTGCATGGCCGAGCTGCGCAGACGGCGGGCCGGGCGCGGCGGCGGACCGTGGCTGCCGCCCGGTGCCGCCGGGGCGGCGCTGATCGGGTACGCCGTCGGGCTGGCCACGTTCGCGGGCCTGCTCGGCGCGGTGACCGGGCACGTGCTGGCCACGGCGGTGACCTGCGCGGGCGTGGGTGCCGTGCTGGCGGGCACGGCCGCTGGGCGGCGGTGGTGGCCGGTGGCGGGCACGGCCGGGGCGGTGACGGTGCTGGCGGCGTACGCGGTGGGGGTCTACAGCAACGACTGGAGTGGCAGCGGCTGGCAGCTCGGCCGCACCACCGGCCTGGCCGCCACCCTGGCGGTGGTGCCGCTGGCCGCGGCCGCGCACGCGGTCTGGGCGCACCGGGACACGCTGCCCCGGACCGCCGCCCTGATCGGCGGGGGTGGCGCCGTCGCCTGGCTGGCCTGGCTCACGCTGCCCGACCTGCCCGCGTGGGGACCGGTGCCGCTGGTACTGCTGGCGGGGGCGGCGGCGCTGGCGGGGCTGCGCCGCATACCGGCCTGGAGCGGGCGTCGATGACCGTAAAGTAGCAGCGTGGGCCTGGTACACACGGTCGGCTTGGTGCTGCACCCGGAGCGGGACTCGGTGCCCGCGATCACCACCGTCATGGACTGGGCCGGGCGCCGCGACGTCACCGTCCTCGGGCTGCCCGACGAGATTGACCGCATCGCCTGCGAGGCATTGCCCGTGGCCCCCAGCGAGCTGGCCGACCGGGCCGACCTGGTGGTCAGCCTGGGCGGCGACGGCACCATGCTGCGCTCGATGCGGCTGATCGCGGGCCGGAGCACGCCGGTGCTCGGCGTCAACCTGGGCAGGCTCGGCTTCCTGGCCGAGATCGACGTGGACACCCTGCCCGCCGCGCTCTCGGCGATCGACAACCACCACTACTCGGTGGAACCGCGACTGGCGGTGCGCGCCGCGATGCCCGACGGGAGGTCGGTCACCGCGTTCAACGACATCGCGCTGGTGCGTATCCCCGGCGACGGGCTGGCCGCGGTCGCGATCGAGATGCAGGAGCAGCCGTTCGTCCGGTACGCCGCCGACGCCGTCATCGTGGCCACGCCGACCGGCTCCACGGCGTACAGCTTCTCGGCGGGCGGTCCGATCGTCGCCCCGACGGTGCGGGCGATGCTGGTCACCGCCGCCGCGGCGCACTCCACCTTCAACCGGGCGCTGATGCTGCCCGCCGACGAGCGGCTGTGCCTGCGGCTGCTGCCGACCTGCGGACGGCTCGCCGTCGAGGTGGACGGGCGGGTCGACGGGTACGTCTGCGCCGGGGACCGACTGACGGTCACCGCGCACGCGGACGCGGCGCAGGTGGTGCGGCTGGGCCACGGCACCTTCTACGAACGGGCGCGACGCAAGCTGCAGGTGCGTGGCAGCCTGGAAGTCTACTGACCAGATCGGACAATGATCACGTGCTGATCCGCAGGGAACGTCCCGCCGATGTCGTGGCCATCCGCGACGTCACCACCGCCGCCTTCGCCACCGCCGAGACGCCGCGGCCGGTCGAGGCCGGGCTCATCGACGAACTGCGCGCCGACGGCGGCTGGCTGGCCTCACTGTCGCTGGTGGCGGTATCACACGACGGCGCCATCGTCGGCCACGTCGCGTGCACCCGGGGCCACGTCGGCGACGCACCGGCGCTGGGGCTGGGGCCGCTCAGCGTGCGCCCCGACCACCAGCGCGAGGGCGTCGGCAGCGCGCTCGTGCACACTGTCCTCGGCGCCGCCGACGCGCTCGACGAGCCGGTGGTGGTGCTGCTGGGCGACCCCGGCTACTACCACCGCTTCGGCTTCCGGCCGGCCGCCGGGCTGGGCATCGTCCCGCCCGACCCGCAGTGGGCGCCGCACTTCCAGGCGCGGCCGCTGCACGCGTACCACCGCGGGCTGGTCGGCCCGTTCCGGTACGCGGCGCCGTTCGCTCGGCTCTGACCGACTACGATCATTCGGGAGACCTGCGGCGGAGGTGAGCGCGTGTCCGGACAGCAGCACCCGACGGGCGCGACACCCTGGGGGTGGGCGGCGCCGCTGCGCAAGGCGGCCTCGCGAATCCGCCCCGGCGGCCACGACGTCCCCGGCGAGCACGACGAGCACGGTGGCGCCGACTGCGTTGTCGACTGCGCCGTGTACGTCGCGGGCCACCGCCGCCCCGGTCGCTGCGGCTACATCGAGGCGCTGGCGCAGGTGCGGCAGAACCCGGGCTCGTTCCTGTGGCTGGGTCTGCACCAGCCGACCGAGGCGGAGTTCACCCCGATCGCGGCCACGTTCGGGCTGGACGAGCTGGCGGTCGAGGCCGCGGTCACGCCCCGGCAGCGCCCCAAGATCGAGCGGTTCGGCGACGTCAGCGTGTTCGTGCTGCGCACCACCCGGTACGTCGAGCACCCGGAGCTGACCGAGACCTCCGAGGTGGTGGAGACCGGCTCGGTCGTGGTCTTCATCGGCGACGGGTTCGTGATCACGGTCCGGCAGGGGTCGGCCGGGCAGCTCGCCCCGGTCCGCGCCGATCTGGAGAAGCGCCCCGACCTGCTGGCCCAGGGGCCCTGGGCGGTGGCACACGCGGTGTCGGACCGGCTGGTCGACTCGTACCTGGAGGTGGCCGTCGCCTTCGAGAACGACATCGACGAGCTGGAGGACCATGTCTTCTCGTCCCAGTCGAAGAACCGGGCCGCACAGATCTACCAGCTCAAGCGCGAGCTGATGGAGTTCAAGCGGGCGGTCGCCCCGCTGCAGCACCCGCTGGCGGCGCTCACCGAGGACAAGGAGCTGCTGCCCAAGGAGATCCGCCGCTACTTCCGCGACGTCAACGACCATCTGCTGCGCACCGTCGAGCGCATCACCGGCTACGACGACCTGTTGAACTCGATCCTGCAGGCGCGACTGGCACAGCTGAGCGTCGACCAGAACAACGACATGCGCAAGATCGCGGCGTGGGCGGCCATCGCGGCGGCGCAGACCGCCATCGCCGGCGTCTACGGCATGAACTTCGACTTCATGCCCGAACTGCACTGGCGCTACGGGTACGCGATGGTCTGGGCCCTGATGGTCGTCGTCGCGTTCACCATGTACCGCGCCTTCCGCCGCTCCGGCTGGCTCTGACCCTCAGTCCAGCTCGGCTCGCCCGGCCAGGTACGCCTTGGCCAGCCGCTTCGGCACCCGGGTGAGCCAGGCCTCGGTCAGCAGCTCGACGAGGTCCTCCTCGCCGATGTGCGCCAGCCGCACCAGCACCGCCGGATACCCGTTGAAGTGCGGGGTGGTGAAGTAGACCGAAGGGTCCTCGGCCAGCAGCGCCTCCCGGGCGCCCAGGTCCGGCACCCGCGCGGCCAGGATCGGCCCGTCCGGGGCGGTCGCGCCCAGCGCCTCCAGGTCCGTTTTGCGCAGCGGTCGCGCCCACGCGTAGAGCTTGTCGCCGACACGCCACTCCTGCGGCGAAGGCTCAGCGGTCTCCGGCAGCGCGATGGCGATCCGCCGTACGTCGTCCCAGGTGGCCATGGCTCCAGCCTATGCGGTGAGGGCCGCGTGGACGCGGATCGGCGGCACTGGACGGCATCAGCCATGCTCTATCCGGAGCACCCGCGACACGGCCGGGACGGCCCGCGCCGGGACGGGTGCGCGAAGTCGGAGGTCGGCATGTCCGAGGTGGTAGCGAAGGCGCTGGCCAGCCTCGCCACGGGAATCCCGTGCGCGCTGGTCGTGCTGCTGTTCTGCTGGGTGATGTTCGGCGGCGTACGGGTGATCAACCAGGTGGAGCGGGGCATCGTGTTCCGGTTCGGCCGGGCGCTCAAGCGGATCCGACAGCCGGGACTCGCGGTGGTCATCCCGATGGTGGACCGCCTCCGGAAGGTCAACATCCAGATCGTGACCCTGCCGGTGCCGTCCCAGGAGGGCATCACCAGGGACAACGTCTCGGTGAAGGTCGACGCGGTGGTCTACTTCCGGGTCAGCGACCCGTACCGGGCCGCGATCGAGGTGCAGAACTACATGTACGCCGTCGAGCTGCTGGCCCAGACCTCGCTGCGGTCGATCATCGGCAAGAGCGAGCTCGACGATCTGCTGTCCAACCGGGACGAGCTGCACCGCGAGCTGCGAGCCCTGCTCGACGGGCCGATGACGGAATGGGGCATTCACATCGACCGCGTCGAGATCAAGGACGTGCAGCTGCCCGAGTCGATGAAGCGGTCGATGTCGAAGCAGGCCGAGGCGGAACGGGAACGCCGCGCCCGGGTCATCACGGCCGACGGCGAGTTCCGGGCCGCACAGAGCCTCGCCGACGCCTCGACGATCATGGCGAGCACGCCCGGGGCGCTGCAGCTGCGGCTGCTGCAGACGGTGGTCGAGGTGGCGGCCGAGAAGAACTCGACGCTGGTGATGCCGTTCCCGGTCGAACTGCTGCGCTTCTTCGACCGCGCCTCCGGCGATACCGCCGAGCGCCCGACCACCGACCCGCAACCCCCCACTCCTCCGATCCCCCACCACCGCGCCCCCTCCGAGTGACCAACCCTCGCGCCGAGGGCAGCCCCTCGCCGGGCGGCGTCGCCCCCGAATCCGTGCAGTTTCGGGGAAACTGCACGGATTCGGCCCAAAAATGCGCGCACTTTTCCCGAAACTGCGCGAACTCCTGCCGTCGACGGCGCCCACCCCGTCAGGGGCGCGGAGCCGCCGACCCGCTCGGGTTCGGGGTGGGTGACGGGCAGGTGGCCGGGTCGCAGGGCGGGGTGGTCGGCACGGTGGTCGGCGTGGGGGTCGGCTCCGGTACGCCGTCACCCAGGTCCGCGCGCCCGATCCCGCCGCCGGTGCCGTCCGGCAGTGGCTGCGGCGGCAGCTTCATCGCCTTGTGGGCGGCGTTCATGAACCCCTCCCAGATGTCGCCGGGCAGTTTCGACCCGCCGATGGGCTGCCCGTTCCTGTCCTTGATCGGCAGCTCGTCCCGTACGTTGCCGACCCAGACGGCGGTCGCGAGCTGCGGCGTGTAGCCGACGAACCAGGCGTGCGCGTTCTGGCCCGGGTGCAGCCTGCGGCCCTTGGCGTCGCGCTGGCCGTTCTCCCAGGTGCCGGTCTTGGCCGCGGCCTGCCGCCCGGACAGGGCGTGTGCTCCGACGATCTGCTTGAGCACCCCGGTCACCTCGTCGGCGATCTCCTGCCTGAAGGCGCGGCGGGCCACGATCTGCTCGCCGGTCCCGGGGACGGTCTCCCAGGCGCCCGTCTTGCGGTTCTTGCGTTCGACCTTCACCACGAAGTGCGGCTTGTGGTAGACACCGCCCGCGGCGAAGGTGGCCACACCGGTGGCATGGTCGAGCACGGTGATCGGGTACTGGCCGAAGCCGACCTGGTAGTAGAACGAGTCCCGGCCGGTCTTCGCGGCGGGGTCGTCGAGGTGGCGGGCCTTGCCGTCGCCGGTGGACCACATGGTGCCGATGCCCGCGCGGTGGGCCAGGCCGACGACCTCTTCCGGCCCGATCGCCTTTGCGATCTTGAAGAACGGCACGTTGTACGACTTGATCGTCATCAGGTCCAGCGGGCAGTCGCGACCGCAGCTGGCGTTCTCGCGGCCGGAGTTGGAGACGTCGAACTCGTCGCCCCTGCTCTTCTTGAGCTCGGTGGAGTCCCATCTACTCTTGATCGAGTACCCGTGCTCCAGCGCCGCCGCGAGAGTGTAGATCTTGAACGAGGAGGCGGGCGGGTGGCCGCCGAACTCCGAGTCGGTGGCCGCGGCGTTGACCCCGGCGTAGTCGGTGCCGGTGCCGTCGTTGCCGCCGTAGTACGCCAGCACCCGGCCGGTGCTCGGCTCGATCGCGACCGCCGCGGCCATCAGGTTCTTCGGCTGCCCGGCCAGCAGGGTGCCCTTGCCGTCGACCGCCCGCACCAGCTCCTCGGTGCAGGTCTCCTTCCCATTGGTGGTCTTGCAGCCGCGGCGCCACTCATGCGAGCGGTACACCTGCTGCTGCAGCGCGGTCTGGGCCCGCGAGTCGATGGTGGTGGTGATCCGGTATCCGGCGCTGCGCCAGTCGCTGATGCCCCAGGCGCGCAGCTCGTCACCGACGTGGTGGATGACGTGCCCGGTGCCGCTGTCGACGTAACCCCACTCCCCCGCGTACTGGCCCGGCTGGTACGGCTTGAGCTCCTTCTCCGGGTACACCTGCGCGACCCGGTCCTGCTCGCTGAGCCAGTGCATCTCGACCATGTTGTCCAACACGTACGCCCAGCGCCGCTTGGCCTCGACCAGGTTGTTCTGCGGGTCGTAGCCCTGGTGGACGGGGTTGGGTTCGGGCTGGCGCAGCACCGCGCCGAGCACGGCCGCCTGGGCCACGGTCAGCTTGGTCGCCTCCACGCCGAAGTACGCCCGCGCCGCCGCGCCGACTCCGTACGCGCTGCGGCCGAAGTAGACCGTGTTGAGGTAGAAGCCCATGATCTGCTCCTTGGAGTACTCCTTCTCCAGCTTGCGGGCCATCACCGCCTCACGGAGCTTGCGCGCGAACGTGATCTCCATGTCGTCGGCGGCGGCGCGGGCATACTGCTGGGTGATGGTCGAGGCGCCCTGGGTGGTGCCACCGGTGAGGTTGTTCCAGGCGGCGCGCGCGATGCCCCACGGGTCGATGCCGTCGTGGTCGTAGAAGTTCTTGTCCTCGCCCGCGATCAGGGCGTCACGCACCGGCTTGGGCAGCGTCTCCATCACGACCAGGGTGCGGTTCTCCGCGCCGAGCTTGGCCAGCTGCCTGCCGTCGCTGGACCAGACCTCGGTGTTCTCCTTGAGGCTGAGCTGGTCCGGCCGGGGCACGCTGTCGTAGAACCAGGTCCCGCCGATGAGGCCGCCGCCGGTCAGCAGCAGCACCACCGCGATGATCAGCGCCAGCCGGGCGCGCCTGCGTCTACCGCGCCCCTTGCGGCGGCGTGGCCGCCGCTGCGGCTCCGGCTCGCCCGGCACCGCGGCCCGGCCGATCGCTGCGGGCGGCGGCGCGTCCGGCGCCACCCCTCCCGGCACCGAGGCCCGGCCACGGGGCCGCTCCTGACGCCGCTCATCGGGCGTTCCATCGCTGTAGGTAGTCATCTGTCACACCGTCCTAACCCGAGACACCAGTGTTTCCAGCCCTCGCCTGCGCGCAGGCTAAACAGAGCGACCGAATCTCAGGGGGTATGACTACTCAAAGTTATTTCGGCTTACCGAATTGTCGCGGTGGCCAGCGAACACCTTCGATCGATGAAAGCACCGGTCGCGCCGCGTGTCGCGGGTGCGACGAGTGCGGCCGGACCCCGGTGCGCCACCCGAAGGTGCCGCCGAGATCCGGCCGGGTGGACCGGTGGCCGCTCAACCGAGCGGCGCGCCACCGTCAACCGACCCGAAGGTCGTCGAGGCGCCGAGCACCAGTGCCGAGCAGCGCTTCCTATCCGACGAAGTTGTTCTGCACGAACGTGACGATCATGACGCCCTGCAGCGCCAGCGCGATCCCCGTGTACGCCCGGTCGAACCCGGGTCGGCGCCCCATCCGCGCCAGCACCATGAAGGCGACGGCGCACTCCAGCGCGAACCGCCACACCGAGCTCAGCGGGTAGTAGCTGTGGATCGGGTTGGACAGCGGCATCAGCATCACGATCGCCGAGAACACCACCAGGTAGGCGGCCTTGGCGCCCAGCCGCCACGGGCCGACCAGGGCCAGCACCAGCAGCAGCAGCACCCCCAGCGCGGTGACCAGGTTGGCGATGTTGCGAATCGTGTCCGGACCGTACAGCGGCTCGCTGCGGTCGATCAGGTCGACGACGTCGCCCACCACCTGCCACGGCGGGGTGAAGCCGTCGTGGAACCAGCTCTTCTGCGACTCCAGGAAGTGCGTCGGGTCGCCGAAGGTCTGCTTCAGGTAGTACATGTAGCTCAGGAGGCCGCTGGGGACCAGCAGGATGCCGAACACGCCCCAGTTCAACCTCGGCAGGCTGACTCGCGGCGTGCCGGACCAGCGCAGCGCGAAGCCGCGCTGGCGCAGGTACTCGACCACGAAGGCGGCGCCGAGCATGACGCCCGCCATCCGGGTGGCGCTGGCGTATCCGGCCAACATGCCCGCCCACCACCAGCGTCCCTTGCGCATGCAGTACAGCGAGGCCAGCGCCAGCGCGATGAACAGCGACTCGTTGTACGCCGCGACCAGGTAGAACCCGGTCGGGAAGGCGAGCAGGTAGAACGTGGCCCGGCGGGCGTCATCGGCACCCATCAGCTCGGTGGCCAGCCGGTGCAGCAGGATCAGCGCGGCCAGGCAGGCCAGGGCCGACACGGCCAGGCCAGCCTCGTATGACCCACCGGGCACCACCGCGTTCGCGGCGCGCACCGCCATCGGGTAGAGCGGGAAGAAGGCGGTGGCCCGGTTGTCCAGGGTGTAGCCGGAGTCGGCGACCATCAGGTACCAGGTGGTGTCCCACCGGTTCCAGGCGTTGAGCAGCTCGTGCAGGGTGCCGGGCGGGGCGCCCGCCTTGGCGTCGCGGTCCTGCAGCGGCAGCCACGACACCGCGGTGACGACGTAGTAGATCGTGATACCGGTGGCCCAGGTCACCAGGCCCGCCAGCACCGACGGCCGCCACCGGGCCCACGCCGAGGGCGGGCGCGGCTCGGCCGGGGGCGCTGACGTCGGTGCCGCCTGCGCCGTGTCCGGCGAAGCGGGCATAACGGTATCGACGGTGTCGGGCATAGGCGAGAGGATAACGCCGCCAGGTCCATGCCTGTGGGTACGACCGACGCCTTCCCGCCCTCCGGAGAGTCGGCCGAGCCGTGCCGGACGAGCCGTCGCACGGTACGTTGGGCACCATGTCCGCCTTCACCCCCGGTCTGAAGCTGCACGACCGCTACCTGCTGGAACGCCGCATCGGCAGCGGCGGGATGGCCGAGGTGTGGCGCGCGCACGACCTCGTGCTGGGTCGCCCGGTGGCGGTGAAGGTGCTCGCCGGCCCGATGGCCGCCGACCCCGCCCTGCGCGCGGGCGCGCTGCGCGAGGCCCGTTCGGCGGCGCAGCTGACCCATCCGAACATCACCGCCGTGCACGACTTCGGCGAGGCCTCGTTCCCGGACGGCCACGCCGAGCCGTACCTGGTGATGGAGCTGCTCACCGGCGACTCGCTGGCCGACCGGATGGCCGCCGGGCCGATGCCGTGGCCGCAGGTCGCCACGGTCGGCGGACAGATCGCCGCGGCGCTGGCCGCCGCGCACGCCCGCGACGTGGTGCACCGCGACGTCAAGCCCGGCAACATCATGCTGACCGCGACCGGGGCGAAGGTGCTCGACTTCGGCATCGCCGCGATGACCGGACTGCCCGACGCCCACGGCGGCTGGGTGATCGGCACCCCGGCGTACGCCGCACCCGAGCGCCTCCAGCAGGCCGCCGCCAACCCGGCCGCCGACGTCTACTCCCTCGGCGTGCTGCTGGTGGAGATGGTCACCGGGCGACGGCTGCACCCGGTCGAGAGCTGGGAGCAGGTCGCCGCCCTGCACGCGCGTCCCCGGCCGCTGCCGCACCTGCCGGGCGTGCCCTCGACGGCGGCCGCGCTGATCGCGGCGGCCCTCGACCCGTCCCCGGCCCGCCGCCCGCGCGCCGCCGACCTGCAGCGGGTCCTGACCGGCGCCCCGGGCACCGGCCACGGCGCGGTCGGCGTCCCGGCCGGACCCACCCCGACGCTGCTCGCCCCGACCGGCGGCTCGATCTCCGGCGCGGCCCGCGTGCCGTCGGCCCCGGCGACCCGCCAGTACGTGCCGCCGCCACCGCAGATGATCCGCCGCAGGCGGCGTACGCCGGTGCTCGGGTTCACCCTGCTCATGGTGCTGCTGCTCGTCGGCGGCATGTTCGTGCTGTTCTCGGCGATGCGGCCCACCGACGGCGACGCCTCGCCGCCGCCCGCGACCACCCGGGCGGCGGTCAAACCGTCACGCAGCCCCAGTCCCAGCCCGAAGCCCACCCGGGCGACGAGCATCGCCGCGGGCAACGACCTGCTGCTCGACATCGGCCAGCGGGCGACCACGCTGGTGGTCACCGGCGACATCGCGCCCGGCCACGCCGGTGACATCACCTCGGCGCTGACCGCGCTCACCCTGCGCTGGAACACCCACCAGTGGAAGTCCGTGATCAACCGCACCAAGGAGTTCCAGAAGCAGCTCGACGGCTGGGTCGATGACGGCGACGTCAGCAAGGACGCCGGCGAGGAGCTCGACGGCAAGCTCGACGAGCTGATCGATCTCGCCGACGAGCTCAAGGGCTGAGCGCGCCGGGCGCGGCTCAGCGAGGCAGGGCCTGCTGCAGCTCGGCGCGCAGGGCCGGGGTGAGGATCTCGCCGGTCTGCTTGGCCAGCCGGGCCATCTCGAAGCCGACCACGCCCAGGTCGGCGTCGGGGTCGGCGACGACCGCCAGCACCGAGCCGTCCCGGACGGACATGGTGAGGAAGTAGCCGCGACCCATCTCCACCACCGTCTGGCGCACCTCGTCGCCGTCGATCAGCTGGGCCACGCACCCGGCCATGCCGATCAGGCCAGAGGTGACGGCGGCGAGCTGGTCGGCGGTCTGCCGGTCCAGGTGGGCCGAGACGGCCACGGTCAGCCCGTCCGAGGACGCGACGACGGCGTGCCGAGCTCCCGGCACCCGGTCGGCGAAACCGGCGATCAGCCAGTTCAGGTCCTGTGCGGGTTTACTCAGCGTGGCGGTGGCGGTGGTCATGACTCCCCCTCGATGGCGTTCGGCGCCGGCGGCGCCGCCGCGTCGTCTCGCGCCTGGCCGCGCCGTACTCCCTCGTACAGGCGGGTCAGGGTGGCCGCGGTGGTCTCCGGATCGGGTTCGCGCCCCCGGGACGTTCGCGGCTTCGGTATCGATGATTCCATAGTGTTCGATGTAGCGCTGTCCCCCGGCGGTTCGATCTCGGCCAGCAACGCGGCGGGCAGGCGCACCACGGCCCGCACGCCGGAGTCGGTCGCGGCCAGCCGCACCCGCACGCCGTGCCGGGCCGCGAGATGGCTCACCACGACCAGGCCCATTCGTTCGCTGGCCGCCACGTCTACCTCGGCGGGCCGCGCCAACAGCCCGTTCAGTTCGGCCAGCGTCTCGGCGCCGATGCCGATCCCCTCGTCGATGATCTCGACCACGGCACCCGCGGCGGCGTCCGCCGCGCCCGCGCGGACGCTGACGAGCACGGCGGTGTGCGGGGCGGAGAAGGCGGTGGCGTTGTCGAGCAGCTCGGCGAGCAGGTGGCCGATGTCGGCGGCGGCGTGCCCCACGACGTGCAGCGAGTCGTCGACGTCGGCACGGACGCGCTCGTACTGCTCGATCTCGGAGAGGGCGGCCAGCACCAGCGCGGCCAGCGGCACGCCCTCGCGCCAGCGCCGCCGGGGCTCGGCCCCGGCCAGCACCAGCAGGTTCTCGTCGTTGCGGCGCAGCCGTGCGGCCAGGTGGTCCAGCCGGAACAGCGCGGCCAGGTGGTCGGGGTCGCGCTCGTCGCGCTCCATCTCGTCGAGCAGGCGCAGCTGCCGCTCGACCAGGATCTGGCTGCGGCGGGCCAGATTGATGAAGATCGCATTGAGGGTACGGCGGGAGCGCGCCTGGTGCACCGCCAGTTCGACGGCGCTCAGCCGCACCGCCTCGAACGCGGTGGCGACCTCACCGATCTCGTCGGCGCCCGTCGGTCGGGGCAGGATGCGCAGCTCCTGGGTGATCGAGTCGTGCGGCCCGGCCGTGCGCAGCCGGGTCAGCGTCTGCGGCAGCTCCTGCTCGGCCACGGCCAGCGCCCGGCGGCGCAGGTCTCGCAGCGAGGCCAGCATGCCCCGGCCCACCACCACCGGCACCCCGACCGCCAGCAGCAGCACCAGCAGCACCACGACCGCGGTGACCAGCACCGAGCGCCATACCGCGTCGACCTGGTGCTCGGCCCGGTCGGCCAGCCAGTCGCCGAGGGTCCGCTCGGCCGCGTGCCAGCCGTCCACCTCGCCGCTGGCCGCGGTCCACCAGGACGTCGGGTCGACCGTGCCGGCAGGCAGCCGGGCGGCCAAGGCGTCGGCGTCGGCGGTGTCCGGGGCCGCGACCGGGGGCAGGCCCGAAGCCGTGGCGCGGCTGATGGTGGCCTCCAGCCGGGCGATCGCGTCGGTGCGAGCCTGACGCAGCAGCGTGACCCGGGCGAGCAGGCTGGTGCCGTCCAGCGGGGGCACCGAGTAGCCGAACCCCCGCAGCCGCGAGGCGGTCTCCTTGACCCGGGCCAGCGCACCGGCCACGGCGGCCGCCTGCGACAGCCGCTGGTCGGCCGCGCCGATCGCGGTCAGGTCGATCTCGGTGATCAGCTCGTCGACGAGGGTGTCGTAGCCGGACGCGCGGTACGCCGCCCGCAACGCCGGCAGCCGGTTCGGCAGTCGGGCCAGCGACGGCGCGACCGCCGTCCCGCTCCCCGCCAGGGTGGCGCGCCAGTCGTCGACGGCGGCGTCGGTCGCGGCCACCGCCGCGTCGTGATCGGACGGGTTCACCGGCGAGGCGCCCAGGTCGCGTTCGGCCTGTAGGTGGTGCACCAGCTCGGCGGCGGTGCGGGCGACCGCGACCTGGTCGGCGAAGACCTCGCCCGCGGCGGCGGCGCGGGCGGCCTGGGCCACCTGCAGCCCGGCGACGGCGAGGAAGGCCAGCGCGGGGATGACGACGACGGCGGTCAGGCGCGTACGCACCCGCCAGTCGCGCACCCTCGGTAGCACTCCGTGCATCCCTCCGTCGTCGGACGTGGTCGACCACCCGTACCGCAGTGACTCGCGGTATGTTACCCGTCACCCACCGAAAAGTGGATAGGTGCACATCGCTCGAGGTGACCGCCGGTGGGCCTGCTGGACAGTCCCCGCCCCGCCCCGGTACGGTTGCCGCCATGTCCTTGCTCCGTACGCAGTGGTGGCGCGCCGAACCGGCGGCCCTCCACACGCACGGGTAGCGACAGCTCCCACCGTCCACGGCCGCCCTTCGAGGCGGCCGTCGCGTTTTCGCAGGGCCCCTGTCGCGGGGCGGTCATCGATCGAAACGGAACTATCGATGACCCTGCTCCACGACCTGCTGAACAGCCCCGACCCCGGACCGTTCGCGCTGCTCCGCTACGAGGGCGCCGACCGCCTGGAGATCCTGCGCGGCACGTCGCGCACCGTCGACCGGCTCGCCGACATGCCGCTGCCCGAACTGGCCCCCGGCGAAACGCCCGGACCACGCACGCTGGCGCTGGTGCCGTACCGGCAACTGGCCGAGCGCGGTTTCGCCTGCGTCGACGACGGGACCCCGCTGACCTGCCTGGAGATCACCGAGACGGCCCGGCTGTCCCTCGACGAGGCCATCGCACAACTGCCCGACACCGTGCCCGACACCGAGGACCTGGGCTTCGACATCGACGACGACGCCTACCGCGCGCTGGTCGCGGCGGTGCTGCGCGACGAGATCGGGCACGGCGAGGGCTCCAACTTCGTGATCCACCGCACCGCGCGGGCCCGTACCACCGCCGACCCGCGCCGACTGGCCGCCGCCGCGCTGCGCCGCCTGCTCACCGACGAACGCGGCGCGTACTGGACCTTCCTGGTGCACCTGCCCGGACCCGACGGACGCACCCTGGTCGGCGCGTCCCCGGAGCGGCACGTCAGCGTCGACGCCGGACTGGCCATGATGAACCCGATCTCCGGCACCCTGCGCCACCGCGACCTCCCGCCGGGCGAGGCGGGCCGCCGGCGGTTCCTCGACTTCCTGGCCGACCCCAAGGAGATCAACGAGCTGTCGATGGTCCTCGACGAGGAACTGAAGATGATGGCCGTGGTCGCCGAGCGCGGCGGGCAGGTGCTCGGGCCGTACCTCAAGCACATGAGCCACCTCACCCACACCGAATACCTGCTGGCCGGACGCACCGGCCTCGACGTGCGCGACGTGCTGCGCGAGACGATGTTCGCGCCGACGGTCACCGGCAGCCCGATCGAGAACGCCGCGCGCGTCATCGCCCGCTACGAGCGCGCCGGGCGCCGCTACTACGGCGGCGTGCTGGCCCTGCTCGGCCGCGACGCCGACGGCGGGCAGACCCTGGACGCCCCGATCCTGTTCCGCTGCGCCGACGTCGACCCGTCCGGCGGGATCGAGGTCAAGGCCGGGGCGACCCTGGTCCGCGACTCGACCGCCGACAGCGAGGTCGCCGAGACCCACGCCAAGGCCGGCGGGGTCCTGACCGCGCTGGGCCTGCGCCCGGCCCCGGCCGGGGGCGCCCACGCCGAAGTCACCTCGTACGCCGACGATCCGCGGGTGGCGGCGGTGCTGGCGGCCCGCAACGACCGGCTGTCGTCGTTCTGGCTGGCCGAACGGCCCGCCGCGACGGCGCCCGGACCGCTGGCGGGCCGCCGGGTGCTGATCGTCGACGCTGAGGACACCTTCACCGGCATGCTCGGACACGTGCTGCGCTCGCTGGGCATGGAGGTGCGCATCCGGCCCAGCCACGACGTCGCCCCCGGCGACGCCGAGGCCGCCGCCGCCGACCTGCTGGTGCTCGGCCCCGGGCCGGGCGACCCCGAGGACGGCACCGAACCGCGCATGGTGCGCCTGGCCGAACTGGTCCGGGAACGGCTGGCGCAGCGCGCCCCGCTGCTGGCCGTCTGCCTCGGACACCAGGTACTCAGCCTGGCACTGGGGCTGGCGATGCACCGGCGCGACATGCCGTACCAGGGCCTACCCAGCGACATCGACCTGTTCGGCACGGCCCGGCGGGTGGGCTTCTACTCCACGTTCACCGCCGTGGCCGAGGCCGATCGACTGGTCACGCCGTACGGCACCGTCGAGATCGCCCGCGACGCCGACGGCCACGTCCACGCGCTGCGTGGACCCGGCTTCGCGGGCCTGCAGTTCCACCCGGAGTCGGTGCTCACCGAGGAGGGCCCCGCCCTGCTCGGCGAACTCCTCACCACCCTGCTCCCCATCCCCCACCCCTGAACTCCGGCAAGGAAGGGCGCCTTCTTATCGGTTTCCGTAGCAGAAGGTGCCCTTCCCAACACTGCGGACCGACCTTGACCCATCCATCTACGTTGATCGGAGGCCGCACTGCCGCAGCGGCTCGAGATCATCGGAGGCGCCCCTTGGACAGCCAGGCACTGGCGACGGTCTTCGCCGGCATCGGCCTGTTCCTCCTGGCCGGCTCGACGTGGCTGCAGTATCGCGAGAACCGCAAGAGCCGCAGACTGACCGAGTACAGCATCAACGTGGACCTGAGCGATCGCGTTTGGCACCAGGTGCCGACCCTGGCCACGGTGTTGGAGTTGCCGGAGGACGGCATCCCGGAGCGGGAGCGGGCGGTCATCGTCGGCTTCCTGCTCACCTACGCCCAGGCGTGGAAAGCCGCCAGGCTGGGCCTGTACCCCGACTCGGACTGGGACGGGCTGCGCACCGAGTTCGCGTTCTGGGCGGCGCAGCCGAAAGCCGAGCGGGCGATCGACGAGTTCAGACGTGCCGGGGAAGGCTGGCCGCCCGGGTTCCTCGCCTTCGTGGTCGAGGAGGTGGCGGCCTACCGCCGGCGCAAGGCGACCAGGCCGCACGCCGCACCCCCGCGCCCCGTACCTGAGGCGGAGCAGCCAGACCCGGGGAGCGCGAGCTGACGACGGCGGACCGCCGCCCACGCCGCGTCGGTCTCGGCGCCCCGGTCTCGACTCAGACGAGTTCGGCGGGGTCCAGGCGCAGGCGCTCGATCAGGTTGTCGCGGTGCAGGTCGGCGATCGGGCCGACCAGGTCGGGGTGGCGCAGCAGCGCGGCGGCGCGCACGTCCTCGGGAGCGGGCTTGGTGAGGCGGGTGAAGTCGCGCGGCACCACCTGGGCGTGCTCGCAGTCGGCGGTCGCGGTGACCGCGTCGGCGGCCAGGCGTGGGTCGGCCAGCAGGCACGCGGCCCAGCTCGCCACCACCTCGTCCACCCAGCCGCGCCACACCCGGTCGGCGTCGTCGTCCGGCTCGTCGAGGTGCACCACCCGGTCCAGCCCGCCGGAACCGCCGGGTCCCACCATCGCCAGCAGCCCCGCGTCCATCACGGTCGGGTAGCGCAGCCACGCCGCGACGGTCACCGCCTGGCGCGCCTGCGCCAGCACCCGGGCCGCCTCGGCCGGGCCGCCCGCGGCCGGATAGGTGCGGGTGAGCCAGTGCGTCGTAGCGGCGATGACGGGGGCGAGGCCGGCGTTCACGACTACCTCATTCGGGGGCGGGCCGCCTGCGGCGTAGCGGTCGGGGCCGCGAGGGGCGCGGCACCCGCCGAGGCAGCGGGAAGTTGCCATGCTAGCCAGATCCCGGCCACAAGTCGATCCACTGTCACCGATTCGAGCGCGGGTCTGGCACACCGGTGTGATGAATATGACGCCGAGATGCCCAGCAGGTTATCCACAGGCGATCGGCACCCCGTTGTGCCGTACCCGGCGCGCTGCCAGGCTCACCGGCATGACTGCGGACCTGACCGGAGCCGCCGACGCCATCACCGCCCACGCGGGCCGGGTCGAAGCCGTCGCGGAGCAGCTCACCAGGGTCACCGCGCCCTGGCTCGGCGAGGCCGACGCGCGTGTGGCGGCGACGCACGAGCGACTGGCCGAGCAGGCGCAGGCGCTGCTGCG
This sequence comes from Catellatospora tritici, assembly GCF_019083965.1. Taxonomy (GTDB): domain Bacteria; phylum Actinomycetota; class Actinomycetes; order Mycobacteriales; family Micromonosporaceae; genus Catellatospora; species Catellatospora tritici. The sequence goes on along the minus strand of NZ_JAHRCY010000018.1, from coordinate 3,440 downwards.
CACGCTGGCCGAGGCCCTGTTCGACCACGCCGACCTCGGCCTGCTCGCCGCCGCCACCCGGGCACGCGCGGACGCGGACGCGGCCGCCGTCGGCCGCTCGGCCGCCCGAGCCCACCCCGCGACCCGACGGGAGTCGGGCGCCTCCGACGGCTGGGCCCTCGGAGTGCCCCGGTGACGGCCGAGACGGCGCCTCCGGTGCTGGTCCGGGTGCCGCCGCTGTGGGCTCTCGCCGTACGCTCCGCGCCGCTGCTGGCGGCCGCGACGGCCTGGCGCGACTGCGCCACCGCCGCCGACCGCGCCGCCGCCGACCTCACCGACCCGCCCCGGGCCCGCCCGACCACCCCCACGCGCGGACCCGCCCCCGACCGCCCAGGTCACCTCGCGGCGGACGGCGCGCGCGCAGACGGCACGGGCGAGCCTGGTCACCGCGGCGCGGCGGGCAGTCCGCGCGCAGACGCCACAGGTGAGGCGGTTCACCACGAGTTGATCGAGGACGGCCCGGAGCGGGCCGGAGCGCCAGCGGCTATCCGCATCCCAGCGCCTGGCGCGGCGGGCGGCCCGCGCGAGGGCGGGGCGGACGAGGAGTGGCGCGGTCAGGACGCCACCGCGTTCGCCGCGCGGTCGCGCCACCTCGCCGATCGGCTCACCGTGTTCGCCCGGACGGTGCGGCGCACGGCGTCGGCGCTGGAAGACCTCGCGGCGCACACCGCGAGCACCGAGCGTCACCTGGACGAGTCGCTGGCCCGGGTCACGGCCGTGGTGCCGCATCACGTCGCACCGGAGCGGATCATGTTCGCGGTGACCGGACGGGCTCCCGAACGGTTGGTCCGCGCCGCGGTCGCCGAGGCCGAGGCGCTGCGCGCCGACCTCGACGCCGCCGCTCGGACCGCGGTGACGGCGCTGGACGCGGCCACCGACGCCCTGCGCTGGCTGGCCGAGCCGTCGACCGGGGTCGTCGGTGCGGACCTGGTCGAACCACGGGCGTTGCACGCGCCCGGACTCACGGTGGTACGGACCGGCACGGCCGACGACACCGTCACGGTGACGGTCGAGAACGGCCAGGTGGTGGTACGGGCCGACGACCGCGCCATCGCCGTGCTCGACCCCGCCCGTGACCACGGCCGCATCGTGTTGCGCACCGGCGCGGGCGACGACCGGGTCAACGTCGACCCGGCCGTGCCGCTGCCCGTCACCGTGCTGGCCGGTGCCGGTGCCGATCTGGTCGACGGCGGCGACGTCCTGGTCGGCGGCGCCGGACGCGACACCCTGCTCGCCGGACGCCACGACTCGCTGCTGCTCGGCGGCGGCGCCCGCGACTACCTGCAGGGCGACTCCGGCGACGACCTGCTCGACGGCGGCGACGGCGACGACACCGTGTACGGCCTCGACGGCGGCGACACGCTGCGCGGCGGCACCGGCCACGACCACCTCGACGGCGGCCGGGGCGCCGACGACCTGCGCGGCGAGGCCGACCCCGACACGCTCGCCCCCGGCGAGGGCGCCGACATGGCCTCCGGCGGCAGCGCCACCGACCTGGGTTACCTCGACAGCACCGACACGACGGGCGGCCCCCGTACCCAGACCGGGCCGGGATCCGGCCCGAGTCTCGACGGATCGTCGGACGTGGAGAAGGTCCACCGCCGGACCGAGCCCGTCGAGGGCGACCCGGGCGAGCGCATCCGGATCGAGGGGTCACCGCGCTTCCAGGCTCGGGTGGAGTCCGATCTCGACCTGCTGCGCGGCTCACCGCTGGGCCGGGAGATGCTCGCCGAACTGGACCGGGCCGTGGCGGGTCAGGCGACCGGGCGGCATGTCTCCGGCTGGTGGCCGGGTCTGGCCCCGCCCGTGCCCGAGCCGGGCGTGCTGACCATCCACGAGCTGCCGCCCGGCACCGACAACGCGTACGCCTCGGTGGAGGACGGCCGTCACGTCGTCGGGTACGACACGTCCTTCGACGGCCTCGGCGGAACCGTCGCGGGCGGCGACGCGACCCCGGTCGCGGTGCTGTACCACGAGTTCGCCCACGTCTGGGACCACGCGCACGGCTACGGATACCCGTACGGCCACCACGCCGACGACGTGATGTGGGACGGGACCCAGATGGTGCCGGTGCCGGCGGCCGAGCGGGTCGCGGTCGGCCTGCCGGTCGACGATGACGGGGATCCGACAACGGCCGACCGGCTCGATCCACGCCATCCGTACGCCCTGACGGAGAACGCGCTCCGCGCTGAGCTGGGTGAACGTCCTCGGGTCAGTTACGGCGACACGGCGGCGGCTTCCGTGACCTCGCCCTGACCGTCTGCTATGGAGGTCCAGCCGATTGCGTAGAGCCGCCCTTGTTTGACACAGTGTGCGCGCGTTGATCGTCAGATGCCGTCACAGCGGTGACTAGGGGAGGCAGTAAACACCATGATGGGTCCGCAGCACGCACTGTCCGGAGCGGCCGCCTGGCTGACCGGATCCTGGGTGGCCTCGACTTTCTTCGACTACGGGCAGTCGATGACCACCATCGCCATCGGCACCGCCGTGTGCGCCGGTGGGGCACTCCTGCCCGACCTGGACATGTCCGGGAAGGTCACCCACAACGAGGGCGGTTCGACGGTCTCGCGCAGCTTCGGTGTCTTCTCGCTGTTCATCGCCGAGGTCATCGAGAAGATCTCGGTCGGGGTGTACACGGCGACCAAGCTCAGCCACGACCCCGACCGGCACAACGGCCACCGCACGCTGACCCATACGCTGCCGTTCGCGGCGCTGATGGGCTTCGGCGCGACGTGGCTGTGCACCCGCTTCGGCAAGTGGGCCGTGCTCGGCATCCTCTTCGTGATGTTCGGTTTCGCGCTGCGCGGCCTGTTCGACAAGTGGGCCCACCGCGCGGGCTGGGTGATCGTCACGATCACCTCCGGCGCCGCCGCGTACGGCGCCTACCTGCAGCTGCCCGAGGGTCGCGGCTTCCCGATGATCGGGCTCGCGGTGGGCGCGGGCTGCATCGTGCACCTGCTCGGTGACATCATCACCCGCGCCGGGGTGCCGATCTTCTGGCCGATCCCGACCGGCCGCAAGATGTGGCGCATGGTCGGCCTGCCCGACAAGTTCGCCATCGAGGCGGGCAGCAAGGTGGAGACCACCGTCCTGCGCACCATCTTCACCGCGATCGCCCTGGTCGCGGGCGCGGGCGTGCTGGCCAGCCCGCTACTGAAGAAGTTCAACATCGAACTCTGACCCGCGTCGGCGGGAAGAACCCGAACGGCGGTCGCGGCGCTTCCAGCGCACGGCCGCCGTTTTCGCATCCGCCGTCGGGCGCGCCCGTCGGGCATGAGATCCGTGCAGTTTCGGGGAAACTGCGGGAATTCCGCCCAAGATTCGTGCACTTTCCCCGAAACTGCACGGATCTTGGACGCGGGGCGTGGGCGGGGCGGGGCGCGGGGCCCGGCACGGGCGCG
>NZ_JAHRCY010000017.1 GCF_019083965.1 Catellatospora tritici | reverse complement strand
TACCGCCTCATCGACGCCGGCCCTCACCCCAACCCAGCGAAGGCGTCGGACGGCAGGCGCCTGCACAGGCTCGAGCCGGACCCCTCAACCGCGCCGGTGGTGCAGCGCATTTACCGGGAGTTCGTGCGCGGCACCGGCCTATACGCCATCGCTGAGGGCCTGACCCGTGACGGCATCCTGTCCCCGTCCGCCAGCGACCCACAACGCAACCCGCACCGACACGTCAACGCATGGGGCAAGTCGGCGGTGCGCGTGATTCTCACCAACCCGCGCTACACCGGCCGCCAGGTGTGGAACAAGCAGCGCAAGACCGAAGTCCTCATCGACGTCGAGGACGTGGCTCTGGGCCACGACACCAAGATGCGCTGGAGCCCACAGCAGGATTGGATCTACTCCAACGATCCGGCGCATGAAGCCATCATCGACGATGACACCTTCCGACAGGTACAGACGCTCATCGCCGCAGGCGCCCGCCGACCCGACGTCGAGCACAAACCCCGCCGGAGCAAGCACAGCTACACCTTGTCAGGACTGATCTTCTGCGGCCTGTGCAGTAGGCGCATGGTCGGCAGCTTCAACAACGGCCGCAGGCACTACCGGTGCACCTACGCCGCCGAATACGCCGACTCCAAGCGACTGGCCCATCCACGCAGTGTCTACCTGCGCGAAGACAAGATCGTCGAACTGATTGACCCATGGGTGGCCAGGGCGTTCTCCCCCGCCAACCTTCGCGACACCCTGCAAGCCATGGCCGATTCCCAGCACGACGACCGCGACAGACACCGTATCGACGCCGCCCGGACCAAGATCGCAGGCTGCAATACCAAGCTCGACCGGTACCGCGCAGCGCTCGAAGTCGGCACCGACCCAGTACTGGTCCAGCAGTGGATCGCCCAAGCACAAGCCGAGAAGGCCGCGGCCGAGTCGGAGCTGCGGGCGCTTACCGGCCGCCGAACCATGACCCCGGGTGAGATCGGAACGCTTGTCGAGGCCATGTCAGGCATCGCGGCCATCCTCAAGGTCGCCGATCCGGCCGACAAGGCGGAACTGTATCGACAACTCGGACTTCGGCTTACATACGAACCAGGCCCCCGCTTGATCAAAGCGGAGGCCAGCCCAGATGGATCATGTACTAGTGTGTGTCCGAGGGGCTACATGAACCCCAAGTACATGATCACGATGGCGGGCGACCTGCTACTTCCATGATCAGCTGGCCGGGCGGCGGCCAACCATGGTCATGACGCCGCCCGGCCGATCCTGCCTGTGGCGACCACCGCAGACAGACTCAGCCTGATCGGTTCGAGCCCCGGCGACCCGCTTCGGCCGCAACGTCACGCGCCGCCATCGCAGGCCCCACGAGGGACGCCTCCAAGATCCGGGCAGGAGGCGGGCACGAAGTTGACCTACCGCGGGTCACACCAGCACACAGTGCTGACGGTAGCGGTCTTCGTGACCGCTGGGGTGCTAAGGACTATGGCTGGTTTCGTTGCTGGCCATGCGTGTTCCCGGACCTAGGGCCGTGGCCGTTTGGCAGCCTTTGCTTGATCGAGCAGTCGGCGGCCGGCAGCGCGTTTGCCTGTGGCCAGCATGGCCCAGCCGAGGTCGTGCATGGTGGTGAGCGTGTGGGGGTGTTCGGCGCCCAGCACCCGCCGCCGCATGTCCAGGACCTGCTCAAGCAGGTCACGGGCGGCAGCCCGCTCACCGATGTGCGACATCACCGCCGCCAGGCTGTGCATGGTGATGAGCGTATCGGGGTGTTCGGCGCCCAGCACCCGCCGCTCCACGTCCAGGACCTGCTCATACAGGTCACGGGCGGCAGCCCGCTCACCGATGTGCGACATCACCGCCGCCAGGTCGTGCATGGTGGTGAGCGTGTGGGGGTGTTCGGGGCCCAGCACCCGCCGCTGCACTTCCAGGACCTGCTCATACAGGTCACGGGCGGCAGCCCGCTCACCCATGTTCGACATCACCCCCGCCAGGCCGTGCATGGTGGCGAGCGTATCGGGGTGTTCGGCGCCCAGCACCCGCCGCTCCACGTCCAGGACCTGCTCATACAGGTCACGGGCGGCAGCCCGCTCACCCATGTTCGACATCACCCCCGCCAGGTCGTGCATGGTGGTGAGCGTGTGGGGGTGTTCGGGGCCCAGCACCCGCCGCTGCACTTCCAGGACCTGCTCATACAGGTCACGGGCGGCAGCCCGCTCACCCATGTTCGACATCACCGCCGCCAGGTCGTGCATGGTGGTGAGCGTGTGGGGGTGTTCGGGGCCCAGCACCCGCCGCCGCACGTCCAGCGACCGCTCATGCAGTTCACGGGCGGCAGCCCGCTCACCCATGTTCGACATCACCCCCGCCAGGCTCTGCATGGTGGTGAGCGTGTCGGGGTGTTCGGCGCCCAGCACCCGCCGCCGCACGTCCAGGACCTGCTCATACAGGTCACGGGCAGCAGCCCGCTCACCCATGCTGGACATCACCACCGCCATGCTCTGCATGGTCATGAGCGTGTCGGGGTGTTCGGCGCCCAGCACGCGCCGCTGGACGTCCAGGACCTGCTCAAACAGGTCTCGGGCGGCGGCCCGCTCGCCCATGTCCCACATCACCCAGGCGAGCTGGTGCATCGTGGTGAGGGTGTCGGGGTGTTCGGCGCCGAGCACCCGCCGCAGCACTTCCTGGGACCGCTCTTGCAGGTCGCGGGCGGCGGGCAGTTCGCCGCGTGCGTGGAGGTAGTCGGCGAGCGGGGTCGCCAGGTGTGCCGTCGTGGTGGTCGTGGTGGTCGTGTCGATAGCCGACAGCACGGCGGTGATGTGGGGCCGAAGCAGCGCCCACCGGTTCCAGGTCTGCGGGTGTCGGGCGTCGTGGTCGGTGGGACGTGCCTGCAGCAGCATCGCCGCGAGCGCGTCGAGCCAGGCCGCTTCATCCCAGTCCGGCATAGCAGCCGCTTGCTGCTGGACGGTAGCCCGTACCAGCCGGTGCAGCGACACCATGGAGCCGTCGCGGCGGACCAGGCTGTAGTCGGCCAGTGCCCCGATCGCCTCCAACCAGCGTCCCCGGTCGCGCAGGGCGGCCAGGGGTTCCGGCAACCCGCCCTCGGGCAGCAGGTCCAGCGGGATCGCGTCAGGGGCCAGGTACGCCAGCATCCGCAGCAGCACCACCGCGGTCGGGTCCTCGGTCGCAAGCCGCTGGTAGGACAGGTCCCACAGCGTCGCGACCCGCTGCTCCTGCCCGATCACCCGCCCCTTGTCGAGCATCTCGCCCAGCCGCGTCTCCAGCAGCGACACGTAGTCGCCGCCGCGCATGTCGGTCTTCTCCATGTACGCGGCTGCCTGCTCCAACGCCAACGGCAGATCACCCAGTAGTTCGGCCACCCGACCGGCATCGGCTGCCGTCAGGTCCGGCATCCGACCACGCAGCAGCCCGATCGCCTCCTCGCGCGGCAGCAGATCGACGTCCAGGACCCGGCCCAGCGCCCGAAACCCCGCCCGCCGTGTCGTCACCAGCACCCGCCCGGCCCCGATCGGCAGCCACGGCCGGATCTCCTGCGGGTCCTCGGCGTTGTCGAACACCAGCAACCACCGCGGCGTCCGCTGCAACACCGCCAACGTCGCGGTCGCACTCGCCGTCACATCGGTATCGACCGGCACCCCCAGCAGCACACCGAGAGCAGCCAACTGGCCCGCGATCGCGGCAGCCTGCTCGGCCTGGACCCACCACACCACATCGAACTCATGGGCATGCCGGTAGGCGTACTCCAGCGCCAGCCGCGTCTTACCGACACCACCCATACCGCGCAGCGCCGACACTGCCACGAACCCGCCCGACCGCAGATCCGCGTCCAGCTCCGCCAACTCTTCGGCGCGTCCGACGAAGTTCGGGCCTCGTGCTGGCACGTTCCACACCGGCGGCAACCCGCCTGGAAAACGCGGCTGCGACATCATCACCCGACCTGCACCGGGAAACCCCGGCGCCGCCACAGGCTTCAACCGACCCGTCACCGCACCCAACACGGCCTCACGCAACACCCGACGCGCCTCGACCTCCGGGCGCCCGAACACGTCGACCGACACCACCTGACCCAGCAGACCCGGCCGGTCGCAGTCGGCGACCCGGATCGGCAGCAGCTTCCGGCTCTTGCCCGCTGCGTCGGCGGCCCACGCCGCCTGCCACTCCGCCGATCCGTAGACCGACTTCAGATAGTCCGCTGACAGCACCGCGATCGTCCGCGCCGCCCCTGACATCCCTACGTGCATCTCGTGGACCCAGTTCGATCCAGGCACGATGTCCCATGCCTGGATCAGAACCCTGTGGCCGCCCTCCTCCAATTCCCACGCGATCCACTCCGCCCAGCCACGATCGGCCTGCGTGTACGACACGAAGAAGTCCCACTGGAAGCCACCGGCATCGACCGTCACCGAATCACCCTGACAGCCACCCGCAACACCACACCATCGGCCACCAAGACCCCGCGCACCGACCAAAGCGACATCAAGCGCCGGAACCCCACTTCCGGGGAATAGCCGGGAACTGAACCTCAGGTCATGACGCTTGCCCAGCTAGACGCTCTGTTCCTGCTCGGTCTTGAAAACCTCCGATGAGACCATGCCCGGCCGCTGGCATAGATCAGCATGTCCTTCGGCCGCAGGAGAGCCACTCTGGAGCGGGACGGTTCGCGCCGGACCAAACGGAAACTTCATGCAACAGAGCCCATAGCGGAACCAGAGCAAGCGAGAAAGCCAGCTCAACGAGCCAGGCAATCAAGGAGGGCAAGGTGTCCAAATTGTATCGATGGACCATACATCGCAGAATACGGACCGCGTTCCTGCTGTTCAGGGGCTGGCCGTGACCGTACCAGCCGGCCGACACGCAAGATCCAGTCAGTGTGACCAACGGCAGGGGGTTGTAGCGCCAAAGCGCTCAGCGTCCGGCTGACAGGGTCTACCGCACGCGCGAACCGCACGCGCGGCAAACTCGACCTGGCTCTCACGAACGCATCTCGGTCACGAGCTGGCACGAAAAGATCCGGCAGAGGCGGGTGCGCTGGCCAGCCTGACGCGGAGTTAGCAGCTCGGCAGGGTTGACGGCGGTGGTCTTCGCAGCCACTCGGACCTTCCGTGAGCCACGTATCGCTCCTACACCCCCGGCCGAGCACTCCGTCTGTTTCGAGCTACCTGTCTGCGTCCCGGCTCCGGCGCACGTCCCCGAACCCGTAAGCCCACTCCTTCGCCGACGGCACCCGCGTCAGGACGCATGATCCTCACGTAGCCGTTCCATCTCATACCGTCCATGACACGCAGATGGGCCGCCATCGTGACGATGACGGCCCATCAACCTAAAGGCGACTAAGCGCTACTGGCTCTTCCTGCTGTTCAGGACCCGTACCACGACTACTGTGATCACCAGCCAAGCAACAGCCCATTGCCAACCAAAGCTGTGAAACAACAGCACCGCGATAAATGTGATCGCGATACCGATCAAGCTCGCCCTCGCACTGGTCATGCTCTTGCAATCTCCATTGTTATTACCAGTTCCATATTTTGGGACCCCATTCGAATGCCCCTTTTCTGAGAAATGGTGGCAGCGCGCCACCACCAAGTGCACCAGAACCAACTCCAGTCAGGACTGACGAATGGCAGTCCTGACTCAGATCGTAACCGTTACTGCCATGGTGACAGTTGTGCACTTCCACCATAACGCCAGAGGCAACACCTGCAAGTACCGCGCATCCCACCCCCGCAGCGCCGTAACACACAGCCGCAACCAAAAGTATGCCTGCAACCGTCACAATTCCATTGCCGTACGTGTCCCAGAACTTCATCAGCCCAGACTTGCCTTTGGGCTGTTCATGCGGCGGGTATTGAGGCATGCCACACGGCAGCGCCGGCCCCGCCAGACCCTGCGGGCAGGGGTTCGGTCTAATGACAATATTCGTACACGGCGCAGTACCCCCGCCGGGCGCAAAGCTATTCGGACATAGGCTGACCACGATCGGCTCGGGCAGAGGAACATTGTTGCAGTTAGTGTCACGACCCAGCAAACACTGTTGCCCATCACCCGGAGACTTGAACACGTTGTAATGCTTGCGCACCCAGGTCTTAGGATCGGGGTTCCGGCGATCGATCACGGTGCGGGTCGTGGGGGAACTCTGGGCGATGAGGTTGCACTGCAGGTCGCCGCAGTCGATCAGACCGGTGGGATCGCTGAATGACACCGGATTGGAGTGGCTGTAGGCGTACCCATTCCACTGCTGGGGATCCGATGGGCGCATAAGCGGATCGCCGCTGATGAACTTGCCGATGAATGGATCGTACTCTCGGGCACCGAGATGGGTTAGCCCGGTCGGGTCGAGCGTGCCGCCCACGAAGCCCTTGTCCATGCCGGTTGCCCAAGTACCGGCGGTGGTACCACGTTGCTCACCGTAGGGCAGCATGCGCCGCTTGGCGACGGCGAAGTTGCTGGCCTTGATGGTGAGTTCGGCGGTGCCGTGATGGTCGGACACGATCCAGTCCAGGCTGGCCGCCGTGCGGATGGCGATGGTCTGGCCGGCGTGGGTGTAGTAGCGAGTGGCCTTCTTCGTGGTGGTGCTGGTGGTGTAGCGGACCTCCAGGCCGTCGGGGAGGTACAGGGTTCGGCCGGTACTGTCGACGCGGATGAGGCGGTTGCCGTCCGCGTCGTACTTGTAACTGGTGCCGTCGCTGGTGCTGGCGACCCTGCCTTCGCGGTCCCAAACCACTGTCTGCGCGGTGCCGGTGACAGTAGGTCGGGACTTGGTGTTGCCAGCATTGTCGTAGGCGTAGCTGCGGGTCCAGGTAGTGGCACCGGAGGCGGTGATGCTCGTGACCCCGTGCGGTCGGGCCGCCCCTGCGGCCGGGTAGGTGTAGGTGTAGGTGGCGTTCGACGTCGCGTGGCGGGTCTCGCTCTTGCGGTTGCCGTTGGCGTCGAAAGTCCAGCTGTGCCAGTACGGGTAAGCCGAACCGTCGACCTGAGACCATGCGGTGGGAACCGCGCCGCAGGTGCCGCTCTCCGGGGTCCAGGCTTCAGTGATCCGGAGCAGATAGTCGGACTTGAAGCACTGATGGTCGGCTGTGCCGCCGGATGGGGTGTCGTGGATCTCGGTGACGTTGCCGGCGTTGTCGTAGGTGTAGCTGTAGTCGACTGCTTCCGACTGCAGGTACGGGGTGGCGTTGACGGCTGTAAGCCGCCGGGTCGATTCGTCGATGGTGAACTTCTGGGTGACCTGCTTGTTGATGCTGCTGTCGCCGACGATTCGCTGGATCAGTTGTCCGAGCTTGTCGTAGGTCACCGCGTCTACGTAGATCTGGGAGTCGGAGTAGATGGTTCCTTCGTCGCCTACATCAGTGTAGCCCTGTGTGAGGGTCTCGGCGGCGGTAAGGTCGGCGGCGGCGGGCAGTGTGGTCTTGTATGGCTGGCCATTGGGTTTGTACGTGTAAGTAGTCGTGTAGGTACAAATATTGGGTGTGGCGGCGGCGCACAGATTCGACTCGGAGGCGGGCAGCACGACCGAGGTCGAGGTGGGGCGGCCGTAGGTGTCGTAGCTGTCGGTCTGCACGGTGTACGTGTCCGTGCCGATGTAACGGATGGTGGCGTTGAGCTTGCCGATGCCGCCGGTTAGGGCGGTAGTGCCGTCGGCTTTGGTGTCGTATACCCATGCGGCGCGCTTGGCGCCCGTCACACTGTCGTCACGTAGGCTTGTTTTGCGGCCCAGCGCATCATAGGTATATGCCACGGTAGTTGTGCCAGCACCGAACGGTGTCGTAATGGTCGAGATGTTGCCTGCGGCGTCGTAGGTGGTGGTCGCGGTGCCCTTGTCTGGCTCGGCCGACGAAATCTGACGTCCGCGCAGGTCGTATGTATAGGACCACACGTTCGAACCCGTCACGTCCACGGCAGTGCTGGGCTGCCCGAGACGGGTGTAGGTGTACGTGGTTTCGTCGTATTTAGTCGGGTCGGTGGAGCCGATATCAGTCGCAACCTTGTACTGCCGCAGGAACGTGGGTTGCCCCTGGGCATTAATGATGGTGGTGGTCGCAGTGCCCCCGTCCGGTGGAGTGGTGTGCACGCGGTCGCCGCCGTAGCCGGTGGTAGTGCGCCACTTCTCCAGTCCGAAGGCCTTGAGGATCTCGGCCGTCACCCGACCCGTGCCGTCGTAGGTGTATTCGGTCGTGGAGGGAAGTGGCCCCGATGCCACAGCGAGCGACGTGCCCACTGCGGCAGTGGCGTCTTGATAAGGCTGACTGATCGAGGCAGTCTTGCCCATCTTGTTGGTACGGGTGTCGGTGACCGCGCGGCCCCCGCCGGTCGCCTGGACCTGGGTCTGTCGCTTGCGCAGGAAGCCGTCAAACAGGTCCGCGGTCTTCCTGTATGTGTTGCCGGTGGGCATCAGTTTCTCGGTGGTAATCGCCGTGGGGTCGCCACTGTTGCGCATCGTGTAGGTGAACTTGGCGCTGGCCGTCTGATTCGCGCTGTTGCGACCTGGCAACCAGACCTGCGTCAACCGCCCCAACCCGTCGTAGGTCAGATCGGTCACCACACCATTGGCGTCGCTAGTCCTGGTCGGCAACGCCCATGCTGGTACAATGACAGTGGTGGTGACATGACCGGAGATTGGTTTCGTTGTGGTGGTCTGGGTCACCAGTCCGCCATTGACTGTCGTGAACCCGGTTGTGGTGGTGTATCCGCGCGGATCTGTCACGGAGGTGACGCGACCGTTCGGGTCGTAGGCATTCGTCGCGGTGCGGGTGTAGGTCGGGGTGGAACCAGTAAACTTCTCTAGTTCCTCGGTTCGCACGACGTTGCCACGCGTCGGCGCCAGTCCGAACGAGGTGTCGTCGACATAGGTATCGTAAAACGCCCGTGAGCGGTTGAGTACCGTGGCTGGCGTCGCCGGAGTCGTCGCGGCCGCGCACAGCACCGATAGCGTCTCGCTCTGGGAGACCCGGTCGATCATCCAGATGGTGTCGTTGCGGGCATATGTAGTACGTGTACAGATGTCGTCGCTGGTCAGACTCTCGTCGCCTTGGTCCTCGACCGTTGTCGGCAGGCCGTCGCTATTGAATGACGTGACCGACTTCGTGTAGCGGTAACCGCCTGCCGCCAGCGCGGTACGACTGCGGGCGATGTCGGTGTCGGTCATCCACGCCTTGGTGGTGACCCCGTTGCGGGTCCGGGTCGCGGTCGGGCCGTTGGTCCACGGGTTGTTGCGGGTTGAGGACACCTCGGCACCGCCGGGGCCATTGTAGGTGATCGTCTGCAGCAAGAAGCCACGCAGGGCTTCGTGGTCTTCTATGGTGCCGCCCCAGGAGTCGTTCACCCAGACGTCCTTGACGCCGCTGGTGGCCTTGTCACCGTCCATACCTCGCAGGTAGCGGGACTCGACGGCGGTCTGCTGGCCGGTCGGGTCGCCGTGGCGGACGGTTACCTTGCCGTAGCCGCGCCAGTCTCCCCAGGTCCGGTACTTGTCCTTGGTCAGTTCGTCGGTGTTGTACGCCCACGCTGGAGTGTCGTAGTCGTAGAACGTCGTGTCGGTGTCCTGGTCGGTAACCGTGTCATCGAGGTCGACGCGGGTGACCACGTACTTGTGGAACCAGTCCAGGCTCGGCTGCACCCCCACCGGTGCGTAGAACGACGGCATACACCGCTTGGTGTTCGTGGCCGGGTCCGGCAGCGTCGTCCGCGTGCAGTCGGCACCGGAATACGTGACGTTGATGTCGCCGCCGGATTCGTTGTGCACCGCTTTGATCCGCCACCGGTTCAGCGCGGTGCGGCCGTCGTCGGGTCCGTCGACCCGGTTGGGCAGCGGCTGCGAACCCGTGTCGAACGTGATTTCAGGTTCCGTTGCAGTCGCACCGCCAGCGGTGGTGACCAGGCCAGCGCGGGTGATGCCCCGCAGCCACATCGGCGTGCCTTCGCCAGTGCCAGCATTGATGAACTCGTGCCGCAGCATCCACGACTCGACGTCGGCGTAGGTGGTGGTGCCGCTGCGGGTCTGCGTAGTCACCTTCGCCAGGCGGTGGGCGGTCCAGAACGTTGGCGAGCCCTGCGTGTTGCAGGGTGCTGCGATGCAGTACTGGTCCCAGGGGGTGTCGTCCCATTGGGCGGTTACCGGGTCCGACGTCCAAGCCGTGCCAGTCCAGCACCCGGACAGGCATCGCTCGGCGGTGTCGAACACCACCCGCAGCGGCGCGGCCTGGCTGTACTCGGCGCCTGCGCGCATGCCGTACTCAATGCGATTGAGGTAGCCGCCGCGGTCGTAGGTGGTGCGCTGGCTCGGGGTGTTGTCGCGGGCGTAGGCGCCGGTCTCCTTGTCGTAGAAGTAGGCCATGGTGTTGGAGTTCGGGTCCACGACGTAGTCGAGGTTCCACCGCCACGCCTGGTTGCAGTACGCGTTGGCGAACGTCGCGTCGTAGCACGGCTCACCGGAGTTGTTGCCGTACACGGGCACGGTCCACACCGAGTCGGTCACCGGCTGGCCGGAAGTCCAACCGGGCAGCTTGTGATAGCCGAAGTAGTACTGGGTGCCGTCGGTCGTGGTGACCTTCCAGTACTCGCTGTTGTCGTCGCCCAGGTCGTTACCGTCGTCGCCGTTGTCCCGGGCCGTGCTCACCAGCTTCTCGATTTTCGTGCCGTCGTCGTTCTTCAGCCGCCACACCGACCCGTTCTGGATCAGCTCACCGGCGTGCCCGTTCAGTGACAGGGTGGCGTTGTCGCCATACCAGCACTGATCACCGGTCTGGTGACCCGGATTGTCGTCCGCACACGACTCGTACTTGCGCTCGATGAAACCAGGCCAGGAGTCCCAACCGTCGCCGATCCACGAGCCTTGGCTATTCGTCAGCGAGGTACGCCCGTCCACACTGCCCGACGAGTAGGCGAAGCTGACCTCCGGGGCCGGGCCACCCAAAGCCGGAGGCATCCGCAGCGGGTAGGACCAAGAAAAGTCACCTGTCTGGGCCGACACCTGCCAGGTACCAGCCGCAGACAGACTCGTCGCCTTGTAGTCGCCGTTGTCGCCAGCGTCGCCGGACTCGGCGGCCAGCACCATCGGTGCCGCGGCGACCTGGACCTCGGCCGACAGCACACTGTTGGCCGTGTCGTTGTCGGTGACCAGCGGGGTGCGCTTCTGGCAGGAGGCCAACTCTGGAGTGGTCAGCGCACAAGTCGGCAGCGCTACCAGACGCAGCCGTGACGCCCAGTCACCACCGTAAGCCTGAGCGAAGCCCGCATAGTCGACCTGAATACCGGTCCGGCCCGCACCCGTCTTGCCGTCGGCACGGGTCGCCGACATCAGCAGACCCTGAACGCCAGCCTTCGCCGTGGCCGCGCGATCGTGCACCGTCACCTTGACCGCCGAAGCCGCGCTCCCGGAGGCCATCAACGTCGCATCATCGTCACCACCCAGCGCCGAAACGGTCACCGGCAGCCCTCCAGCGCGTGCCCGCATCGGGCCGATGACTCCGGCCCTGGTGCTCTGAGCACGGGCGGCCGTGGCGTACGCCGTGGCCAGATCGGCGGTAGCCGTCCCGGCAGGCCACGTGATGTTCTTGACGCCGCTGACGACCTGCGACTGGGCGTGGAAGGAGTGTGCCACAGCAGGCTGGTAGTCGTGCACCACCACCCCGGTCGCTTCCTTGGGTTTGGGCGCATCCCACTTCGGAGCCGCCGCAGCAGGCTCTACCTGCTGTCCGAGGCCACTCAGCGTGACGACTACCGACAGCGCACCGGCCAACCACAGCGTGCGCAACCTCGGGCCGTTCACCGCCCTGGACCGATACAGCGGAATCGGGACCTTAATTTTCAACGCGTCCTCCCCAGATGCATTGAACGGAAACGAAACCGGCCGGCGTGTTGCCGGACCGGCGTGGGCACGATCGCCCTGGTGATGCGGCTTGCGGTGGTAAGGCATGGAACGTTCGTGGCCGGGCGACCTCAGCCGCCGACGACGGACCTGGCTTTAATAGCCAGAGCGGGTTACTGACCCGCGAGCTGGCAGATCTTGGTGGTGGTCAGTGCCTTCGGGTAGGCGCGGACTTCGTCGACGACGCCGCGGAAGTATTCGGCGCCCGTGGCCCCGGCCTTGGCGCGGCCGACGATCAGGGAGCCGGAGGTGGTCCATGATCCGGTGAAGGATCCCTGGACCATTTCGCCGGAGCAGCTGGTCGGGTTGCCCATGACGTGGATCTGCAGGGTCCCGGCGGCTGAGTTGTAGACGCCAGCGAGGTGGACCCAGACGCCGTTCTGCGGTTGATGGGTGAGTCCTTGGTCGTCCTGGATGGTGCCGGTTGCGCAGACCGGTGCCGCGATCGCCGCGTTGGTGTCGGTGGCGCGCATGCCGAAGCACCAGCCGCCGGCGTTGGAGTTGGCCTGGGCGTCGTAGTAGAGCTGGAACCGGCTGGTGTTCGTGCCGTCCTGGCTGATGACGGTCTGATCACCCAGCGACAGGTCCGACGGCTTGACCCACGCGGTCATGGTGAAGTCCTGGCTGGTGTTGACCGCCGGGCCGGACATGGTGACCTGCCCGCCGGTGCCCGTGAAGCTCACACCGTTGCCGTCGTGGCCGGTGCCGAACGCCGCCGTGCCTGAAAGGGTGCCGTTGACCGCGGTGACCGTGTTGTCCGTCGGCGTACACACCGTCTTGCCCGTGTCGGCGGCGGTGGTGCCGCTGGTCTCGTTGAGGTTCCAGTACAGGCATCGCACGGTCGGGTCTATCGGTGACACCCAGAACTGGTAGTCGAGGTTGCCGCTGGAGTTACCGGCCTTGTCCTTGGCGTTGACGCGCATGGTGTGCACACCATCGGCACCGGGGGTGTAGGTCACCGTCGGGGACGTCGATGGTGCCGAGACGCTGCCGCCGTCAACAGACCAGGTGTAGTCGTTGGCGCCCGAGGCCGTGATCGTGAACGTTCCTGCGGTACCCGCGACAGCGCCCCACGTCTTGGACGGATACTGGCTGGAGGTGACGGCCGAGATCGTCGGGGGCGCGGTGTCGACGGTGAACGTCTGCCACGCCGACCACGGCCCGGTCAGAGTCGCCTCGTCGGCCGACATCGCCCGCCAGTAGAACGTCCCGTCAGCCGTGATCTTGCCGGTGGGGATGGTCCACGTCGCTTCCTTCAGCACTCCCGCCGACACCGACGTGGTCGTCAATCCGGCCGAGTTGTCGGCGATCAGCATCGCCGTGTCCGACGCCGCGGCACGGACCTCGAACTTCGTGTAGAGCGTGTCCGTGAGCGGGTCGGACACATCAGCCCTCAGCGTGGGCGTCTTCGTGCCGGTGAACGCTGGCGACGAGCAGTACGGCGCCGTATAGCAGTCCGGCGCCAGCATCGCCTTGCCCACTGGCGCGTTCGGCGCCTTGTTGTAAGTGGCCTCCAGCGTCGCCGTACCGACGCCGAACCTCTTCCACTGGTCCTGATCAGTCTCATCGGGCGCCTTCAACCCCACGTTGAAGGTGCTGTATCCGCCGTTGAGATTCGACTGCATGATCGACTTCATGGTCGAGGTGGACCACTCGAGATATTCGGCGTTCTGCGCCGAACACGAGTCGTTGGCGCTGCCGGACTTGCTGCCGTAGTTGGTCACCCAGCTCCCGGTCGTGCTGTTCCAGGTCACACCGCTGCTGCCGAAGTAGCTGGTCTGCCACAACTCCACCGGAGTGTCACCGCAGGCACCCGAGTGATCGAGCCTGATCGTGAACGACGGGTTGCCCACGATCGTCGACCCCGCCATGTCGCTGATCGTGAACGTCATCAGCGACCGCCACACACTCGTCTCGCCCCACGCACGACCCGCCCGGATGAAGTCACGCGGCCATGCGGTACCCGACTGGTAGGAGGTGTCCGGGGCCGTCTTCTCCACCGTCGCCCACCGGGTGTAGCCGTCGCCGAAGCTCGGGTCGATCATGACCGGGAACGTCGTCTCCTGCGCGGCGAGCATCTCGGCGTCGGGTATCACCGCCAACTGGCCTTCGGACAACTGCGTGGGAATGCCGACCGTCGAAGTCGGCGTCTCATCTAGCGACTCACCCTCTGACATGCCCAGCGCCCTGGCCTGAGCCGCGTCCGGCTGAGCCGGGGAGCCCCACATCGACGCAGGCGGTGCCACGAACACCACCTGACCGCTGGAGTCGACAGCCTGCAGTCCACCCGACGGGGCGGTCTGAAGCTCGACACCTTCAGCCCGGACACCCCACGCCACCCGCGCAAGGGCCGGGTTCGTCGCCGCCTCCCGGGTCTTCACCACGAGCACCTGCGAGAACGACTGCGCCTCAACCGTGATCTGCAGGTCCACACCCGGCATGACCTCCGGATACGTGGCGACGTTGCCCTCCAGCGTCGGAACAGGCAGCGGCTTGGGCCACGACAGGCTCAGGCTGGCCGCACCATCACGCATGACCACCACGTCGCCGGTACCGCCCGCCGACAGCGACACGTCGAGAACCGTCGCCGCGGGTACGACACGGCCGCCGACAATCGACAGGCTTTGGTCGATCGGCACCCAGCCCTGCGCCTTCTGAACTCGCTGAGGCTCCGATGAGGCCGCGAATGTGAACGTTCCATCCGCGTTCGCAATGTGAGTCGCATACTCGTCCACCAGGTTTGACACCAGGACGGATGCGCCACAGCGCTTCGCCATCTCCGACGCGGCCGCCGCGGTGTCCGCGGCACTCAGACAGGACTCTTCGGCCTGCGCAGGTCCCGAAGATCCTGCAACCACCAGCCCCGACAACAGCAACACGGCCGCAACCGAACCAGCCGTCTGGCGTGCCAATCCAGCTGCAGACCGTCTACTCATCGGCCGTTTAAAAGCCCAGACTTCACCAGTCATCGGGGGGGACCTCTCCGTTAGCACACCTCAAAGCGAGCGGACGCTAACAAGGACCGACGACAAGCGGGGGGCAGGCGCCGAACAGCCGAACAGCCGAACCAGCCACGCAAGATCACCTAGAGTGATCGACTCATCCGGACAAACAACTACATGATCACACGAGGACTCGAACACTGGTTCGAACGTTGGTCGCGCGCGGTGACGGCGGCCCGCCCACCTGCAGCCAGAAGCGTTACATAAGCGTTATCGAAGGAATTGAGCATGCTCGAAGGAGCGGGGTAACGACATCGTGTTATATGTCGCCCGTCCTGCCTAAATACAGTGGAAGACGGATGGGTAGGTCATCGCCAGGAACATAAGCTCAGCAGTGATCACTGAATGGGCGCTTCGCACTACTGCTGTGCAGCGCCGCGACCGGGGGCATGACTGGCCTAGCGTTGAGCTTAGGCCGCCCGGGAGTGGCGTCTTCTGCCGCTGGCTTCGCCCGTAGACGCTGCGTTGGTCGCCGAGCGGTAACCGCTTGGAGGTGATCGAGATGGCGTGGATAGAGAACACCGGACGCAGTTTCCGGGTACGGCGCCGGCACCTGGGGCGGCACGGAGGCGGTGTGGCCGGTGAGGATGGCGGTGTGCACCGGCCGGGTCGGGTCGCTCAGGTTCCACAACCGGGCCGTCTTGTCGCTGCTGGCGGTGGCCAGGGTGCGCCCGTCCGGACTGAACGCCACCGACCAAACGGAGTAGGTATGGCCAGTGAAGGTGGCGCGAGGCGTGCGGGTTGGAACGGGAATTGAGGGCTCGAACGCCCGTCCCGGTGTGGGCGAGGTTGGGGAGACTGGTAACCGCCGAACGTAAGCAGCCGAGGGCATACGCCCACCAGTGACGTCCTCGTAATGCACATCACTGAGGCGGAAGAACACCTCGCCGTCCAGCAGCAACGGCAGGACCGGCTTGCGCAGTTTCTCCGCCCGATTGATTTCCCGGGCCACCCAGGGCGATGTTTTCGCCGCCGGGGTCATCACCACGACGAACGCGGCGCACGAGTCGATCTGCTCCTCGATCGTGTCGGCCCAACGGTCACCATGGGCGATCTCCTGGTCAAACCAGACCCGCCACACCAGCAGCCTCCAGATGGGCCGCCAGCCGCTCCACATACCCGGCATCGGCGGCATGGCTGTAGCTGATGAACACGTGACCGGTCACCCCAGCAACCTACCGATCGACGTCGATCAAGCAGCATCAGCCGCACGCACGAGACTCTTCGACTGGACGACCGAGACGACGATCGCAGTGCCCTCGTACGGCAAGATCCGGGCAAGATCCGGGCAAGGGGCGGGCACGGGGGTCAGGCGGGGCGAATAAATGCAGGTCATGAGGGTTAGCATGGTTGGTCTTGAAAACCGCCGCCAGCTGTAGCTCGACTGGCAAGCGACGGCGTCTCACACGTCAGTGATGATTGTGAGCGCGCCATAGGCTGACACCGGGGCAGCTCTCTGTCTTGAGGTACGGGTGGTTGGGCATGACCTGTCGGTCGGGGATGCGGAATCGGCCGAGGAAGCAGTCGACACCGGCTCGGATGTATGTGGCCAGTGATGCCGAGTCTGCCGATTGGCCGATGAGCGCCAGTTGCGGAAACTTCTGGAGTGCGAGCGCCAGTAGTAGATCGGCTGCTTGTCTTGAGTCGTCGAGTTGTAGGTGGCCGAGTTGTTGCAGTTCGGCGAGCTTTTGGGTCACCGTTCCGATGCATGGATAGGTGACGATGTCTGAAATGCCGGCCATGCCTGGCGGGAGCCGGTCGATCTCGACGATCATGAGTCTGCGCAGTTTCGTCGTCGATTCGTCGCAATAGACATCGACGAGGCGTTCGGCCAGGCATGCAAGTGCGTCCGCTACGTGGGCGCCGCAGACCGAGGTTGAGACGGGGCCGATCGCCGTCACTAGGCGTGGGACCGCTTGTTGGACGGCATGTTGGATCGCTTCGGCGAAGACGGCGTCTTTGCTGTCGAAGTAGTTGTAGACCGTAGGTTTTGCGACTCCAGCCTCGGCCGCGATGTCGGTGATCGTTGTGGCCGCATAGCCGTTGCGCAGGAATACCCTGTATGCGCTTTCGGTGATGATGTCGCGGCGGGTTTTGTTGATCGGACGTCTGTGGGTGACGCCGGACCTCGAGACGGCGTCGGCTGTCATGGTGGGGGATGCTACCGGCTTCCATGTGCAATTGCACGCAATGCGGGGTCAGGTTGCTGTCGAGGCTTAGCATGTTCAGGCTGTTGGTGGCGTGGCGGTGGACTGTGCTTGGGGTCGACAGAGATTTGAACCCACGGGTTCAGTAGGTTGCATCCTGCGCACCGACGTCGGGGACCGTCAGCTATTTTCGCAGGTCAAGTGCTTTACCGATGAGTAAGAATTTTTGTCGCACTACTTGTGCGACGCGTGGCTCCGTGATGGGTCTACAAAGACGCCGTTGGGGACGGGACATGCCGCAGCACGGCCAAGATCTCGTCCGATCGCACTTCTGAGAGGCCGAGGAGGGACTCGCAGAGCTTGGCGTAGTTGATCGGGCAAGTCCCACCACAGCAGGCGGCGTAGATCGGAGAGGAGCTTGACACTCATCAAGGGCGGTCCCACGGTTGGCCCGCATGCGGCGACAGACGAGTCGCACTCGGTGTGCGACGGGTCAGCCCCGCGCGCTGAACTATGGGACTTGTATGAAGCGGGCGTCAGCGCAGACGTGTCCGCAGGAAGAGCGACGGCGTCCGGGCTGGCACCCGGACGCCGTCAGAGATCACCTCATGCGTGGCTGCAAGAAGGAGACCCATGTTGAAGCTAGTGCAACCTGACGGCGATGACCAGACGGATCGCCCGATCACCGTCCGCCCGTCCATCACCCTTCGGGATTTCGTGGTGGTCGCCGCCGCGGCGGCGATGGGTGCCGCAATGTGGCGATACAGCCACGGAGACTTCCCCAGTACAGCGGTTCTTTCCACGCTGGCCTGGGGAGCGCTCGACAACTGGATCGGCAAGTAATACATGGTGAGAGCTGGCCGTCGGCAAGATGTCGACGGCCAGCACGTTGGAGGTGCTCATGCGCTGGACAGTCGAGGTCGAGTACCCGGAGCGGGTCAACAGCGAAACCTTGCGCCTGTGGATGACGAGCACGCAGGCGCCGCCGATTGAGCTGATCGACTACCTGGACACCGGTGACATCGTGGTCCGCTGCAGGGTGACCGCGCCGACGATGCATGAGGCGGTCACCACGGCTCTCGGACACCTCAATAGCTGGTTCGGCGATGCCCCCGCGCGGTACCAGCTCATCGAACCGATTGGCATGCGGGCAGCGCCTCAGGAGCGACACGATCACTTGGGCCAGATCATCGGTGTCGCCGAGATCGCGACGCTGCTCGGTGTGAGCCGCCAACGCATCGCACAGTTGGCTCTGACAGAGGGCTTTCCCACTCCGGTCGCCCGGCTGGCCATGGGCCCGGTCTATCTCCGGCGCTCGGTGGTCGCATATTGTCGACGGACTGGTCGGCGGCAGGCGTCGGTACCGCCTATCGGAGTCGAAGCCACGCCATCCGAATCGCGCGATCATCGACGGCAGGCGCCAACCGAGCTTGCGAAGGATCAAGCCGCAGGCCAACATCGACCAACCGCGACAAGCACACGTTCGCGAAGCGGCCGCGACCACCCAGGTGAGGCTTAGCGAGATTTATAGCAGGGTGTTGCGGCAAGGAACGCGATGACCTCGGGATCTCCTGAAGTGAGGGTGACGGAGATTCCGTCGGCAGGATTGCGTCCAGTTAGCTGCCCTCCGTTGCCGACCTCGCGCAGCGGGTCTACCTCATAGCCCTGGGCCAGCCAGTGCTCGGCCACGCTGCGCAGCAACGCCACGTGGCTGCCGGGCTTCACGATGTACTTCCCGTGCCCTGACAGGTCGAAGGTTCCGTCTGTGGCCGGTACTCCCCCGTTCTGTTCGCAGGCGACCGTGTTTGTGCGGAAGTTGGTGATCGGCATGGTGAACACAGTGCCGATGTCGTCGGCGTAGCTACGCAGCGCCGTGACGACCTCGGCTTCGGACTTCTGCTGCAAGTCTGGCTCCCTGGTGCAGCCGCCCAGCGCCAGCACGGCGACGAGGGCGAGCGGTGTGAGCTTTCGTCTCATGGTGTGGCCTTGCGGTCGAGGGTCGTCAGTTCAGGTCGTCCGGCGATGACGGCGCCGATATTGGCCAGACTCTTGGAGCCGAGGTCCCAGTAGCCGCTATGGCCGTGGGTGTCGACGTGAAACTGATTGGCACCGAATTCGGCCTGGTGTGGGCTGATCCCGTGTATGTCGAGTTCGGTGTCGGCCAGCAGGGGGCCGATGATGGGGATGCCGGTGTAGGCGGCGGCGTGGTTCTGCGGGTTGGCGATGGGGTCGTCGGATGCGGCTCCGGCCCAGGTGTGGGTAGCGCCGACGTTGAGGTCGGCGGCGTGAGGTGTGCGCATGCCTGGGCTGCCGACGGTGAGGATGTCGTCGACGGCGAGGCCGTTGCCGTGGGTAGCAGCGTGGCCCAGCAGTGTTGATCCGTAGCTGTGTCCGACTGCGGTGATGTGGTCGGTGGAGGTGCTGTGGGCGGTGCGCAGGCCGTCGACGAAGGTGTCGAGTGCTTGAGCTCCGTCGGCGGCCTTGGCGCCGAACGGGGCGGTGGCGATGTCGGGGACGTTGATCGAAGGCGGGTCGTAGCCCAGCCAGGCGATGACGGACACTGCACCGCCGTTGAGGCTGTAGTCGTCGGCGGTGTCGAGCATGCGTTGGGCTCGGTCGATCTGGCCACCCATGCCGTCGAGGTTGGTGGAGACGCCGGGGACGAGGATGGCGGTGTGGGCGGCGGTGTCAGGGTTGCCGATCGCGACGATGGCCTGGCCGTCGGCGACGTTGTCGAGGCCGAGAAGGAAGAGCTGGTGGGGTTTGGGTCCGTACTCGGAGGCTTCGAGGCGGTCGCGCAGACGGACCAGGCGGGTGTACTCGGGTGCGTGTTGCTGACCGGAGGTGGTGGGCTGGAGGCTGGCCAGCATGTTGTGCAGTGCGAGTCGGTTGGCGCGGTCGCGGTCGGTGGCGGGTAACCCGTCCAGGGCGCCGATTTTGTCGGGGTAGGCCGCGAGTAGCAGTGCTTGTTGTGGAGCGGGTAGGGCCTTCCACCATGCTGCTGCCGTGGTGGGGTTGTTGTTGGTAGGGATCATCGTCTCGGACAGATGGAGGAGTTGTAGTGCTTTGCGGGCGTCGGCGGTGGCGTCGGTGTACTCGCCGGGGGTGAGCTGGCCGGGGAACTGCGGTCCGACGGCGCGTAGCGCTGCGGCGCTGCGGGTGTCGAGGTCGGCGGCGTTGGCCAGGATCGTGTCGATGCGGCCGTTGAAGTTGTTGGCCAGTTGTCGTAGTCGTAGCACTATCTCTT
This sequence comes from Catellatospora tritici, assembly GCF_019083965.1. Classification (GTDB taxonomy): domain Bacteria; phylum Actinomycetota; class Actinomycetes; order Mycobacteriales; family Micromonosporaceae; genus Catellatospora; species Catellatospora tritici. The sequence continues at coordinate 167,791 of NZ_JAHRCY010000017.1, read as the reverse complement.
CGGCGCGAGCCACTCCGGCGGGGATGCGCGCCAGTGCTGGTGCCAGCCGTACTCTGCCGTGGTCGTCGATGGACAGGCCGCGGATGGCGGCTGCGGCGGCGAGTGCCTCGTGTAGGTCGTCTTGCAGTCGGCGCATTCGGGTGGCGGTTTCGTGTAGTACTGCGGCGGCGACGCGTACCTTGATGGCGGCGAGTTCGTACTCGTCGTCGAGGCGGTCCATGACGTTGTAGGCGGCGGTCGCTGCCGTGCCGTACCAGCCGCTGGAGCGTGTCGGGCCGGTCAGCTCGTCGACGACCCGGTGGTTGAGGCGGTCGAGATCGTCGGCGAGCCGGTCCCATGCCTGTGCGGCGGCTTCGATGTGTTTGTGTCGTAGGTCGCGCAGGTCGGTGATGGTCACCATGGGTGTTGGGCTGCGTAGAAGTTGTCCATGCTGGCGTGGTCGGAGGCCTGGTATTGGCGGGCGCATTCGTCTAGGCCATCGGCGGTGTGGTTGAGGCCCTTGCATAGTCGTGCCAGGTCGTCTTCCCATTGGCTGTGTAGGTCGCGCAGCGCGGAGGCGAGTTCCCAGCCGGGCATGGCCCGTGACGCCGCGTCGGTGTCGGTGTGTACGCCCTCGGCGGCCCGAGCCGTCGCCTGGCGGAGGGTGCGGCACACGTCGGCGGCGGCTTGCAGCGTCGCTGGTTCGACGCGGATTTCGCGCTGCGGGTCCTGGGACAAGCCTTGAAGCTCAGCCATGTTCGCACAGTAGTGTATCGATGACAGGTGCGGTGCCCCGGCGATCGGTCATGTCGGGTACACCGGATCTGGGCAGCTTGGCGGGTGCTGCAGTGATCAAGACGTGCACTGACCTTGGGTGCGGCGCCGCGACGCTTTCGCGTGATGGGTTCGGCAGGATGGGTGGCGTTCGCACTCAAGCGGCCGTTGCGCGCTGGTGGGTATATGAGCCTGATGATGCGTGGCCCTTCCGGGCGGGTTCAGAAATGTTGTTGGCATCGAACATCATGTACGTATGGATGAGTGGCGACGACCCGTCGATTTCGGTGAGCAGCGCCGGTGCCGTACTCATACGGTGGGCTGGGGTTGCGACGGTGAGCAGGAGTTTTGTGAGGTTGAGCTGATTCCGCAGGGGTGGCCTCCGTTCGGCCGGCTGCGGGCGGCGTTGGATGAGATCGAGCTGGTCGCGTGGGGGGCCAAGGAGCCGAACTCCGATGGTGGCGGAGGTGCGACTTGGGTCGCGGATCATGTCCGCGGTGGTGTCGATGGCGGTATCGGGCCGATCTACCTTGCCGAGGGTCTGACTCGCGAGGGTCGGACTCCGAGTGGGGCTCAGGATGAGCACATTGCTCTTCACGATCCGCAGCGTGCGCTGGACATGGTCGAGGCGCTGCGTGAGGTCATCGCTCTGTGCGAGCAGACCATCGGCGGCCGGGATATGAGCCGGTATGGCGACGTCGACGCGCCTGCGGACTACCCGGACGCGGCGGATGCGCTCGCCATGCAGACGCTGCTGGCTCTGGCGCGCGGGTTCCGTATCGAGCGCTGAGCATCGCCGGGCGGGCTTGTCGGTGGTGGCGGAGGTTCTGCGGCCCGGCCGTAGCCTGGCGTGGTCACGGCCGGGCGTGATCGGTCACGGGTCGAGACGTTGGTGTTGATCCAGCCACCATTGGCTGATCATGGCAGCGAGTGCGGTGATGGCCTGCTCGTGGTCTTCGTCGGTGATGGGTACGACGCGGGGTTGGGTGAGTCTTATCGGTGTTGTGCCGCGCCTGGCGTTGCGGTGTTGCTGTGGCTGTGGGTCGCGTGTCGGCTCAGCCATAGGCGTTCTTGCGTGGGTCGAAGGCCGGTGTCGGCTGCCGGTCCTGTCGGGTGGCGTGGCAACATGTCATGATCGACTCCTCTGTGGCTGGGCCGGGATACGGAACTGCCCGCCGAGCGGGAGTTCGGCGGGCAGTGGTCTGGCGGTATGACTTCAGGCGGCTGCTCGCGGGACGGCCGCGATGATGAGGCGGACTGCTTTGGCGCCCCACCACAGCGCGACGGCGACCAGGTAGGCGAAGGTGAACAGGCGTGCGTTGGTGATGCCGTAGACCAGGACGCCGCCGATGCCGAGGACCGCCGCGAGGCCGATGCGGGTGAGTCGGGTCTGGGCGAGGGTCAGCGCGATGGCGACACCGAGCAGGCCGGTGCCGATGCGCCCGCCGAAGGCCTCGATGTAGGCGTAGTCGATGGCTGTCAGCCATGGCAGTCCGGCGGCGGCGGCCTGTGTGGCAGCGGTCCCGGCGACGGCGAGGATGACGGGCGTAGCCGGGTAGTGCAGGTGGTCGGCCCACGCGTCGCGGATGCGGCTGGAGTACGGCGCCAGCAGTCCGATGGCTGCGGCGAGGACGGTGGGAGCGAGCGCGGCGAGGATGGTTGCGCGCAGGAACATGCCGCTGGTGCTGTCGGTGGTGCCGAACAGTGTTTCGCCGAGGAGTCCGAACATCGCGGCGATGGCGAGGCCGAGTGCGGCGGCTGCGGCGAGGGTGCGTCCGGCTTGGGTGCTGTGGCGGCCGGGGGTGTCGTTGTCGTGGTCGTGGCGGGTCCAGACGGCGGCGCCGATTCTTCCTGCGGCGATGAGGCCGAGGGCGGCGCAGAGTGCGGTGAGGGCGTAGGCGTTGATGCTGAGGTAGGCGTTGAGTTCGTCGAGGTGGTAGGTGCCCGTGTAGTTGGTTGTGGGTAGCAGGCGGCGGGCGTCGGTGACGATCTGCAGTAGCAGTATCGAGCCGAGGATCATGGGGGTGGCGACGGCGCCGAGGTGGCGCATGCCGACATGTTTGGCCTTCAGCAGGCCGAGGGTGTCCGGAGGGTTCTGGCTGGTGTGCATGGTGAGTGCGCCGTTGGCGGCCGCCAGTTCCGGTGACGGTGTCGGCAGGGGCGTGATGCCGAGTTGGCGTGCGAGGTGGTCGGCGACGTTGAGGCGGGTTGCCGCTGGTCCGGTGACGATGGCGCCGGCGATGGTGTCGATGTCGATGTCTGCGGCCTCGATGGCTTGCCGGGCTGCGGCTGTGGTTGTTTCGCGTATGGGTTGTGCTGCGGCGTCGAGTTGTGCGCCGGTCACCACGGTGGGCGGGTAGGGCTCGGGTAGCAGGATCGCGGCTCGGGTGATGGCGCCGGTGGCGGTCGCGGTCCGGATGGCGGCCAGGATCTGACCGCGGGCTTGCGAGCTGTTGGCCGTGGTTGTGGCGGTGAGTTGCTCTCGCAGGCTGTCGTCGAAGTCGAGGCGGGCGAGCACGTTTTCGTCGAGGTGCGCGCCGGTGGCCTGTGCGGGGATGGAGGCGAGGTTGCGCCATCCGGTCGCTTCCCGCGCGAGCAGCGTGATGCTGCTGGCGTGGTTTCCGAGGTCGCAGACCAGCAGGCTGGAGCCGACCTCGATCGGCGCGGTGCTGGTGGCGTGTGTGGCGGTGGCCTCGGCGGTGTTGACCAGGACAGGTGTGGGGAGTCCGGCGTGTTCGGCGGCCTGCCGGATGAGCGCGCGCCTGCGGGGTCCCCATTGGTCGGGTAACGCCAGGATCAGGCGGCCGACTGTGGTGACGTCCGGCACATGGGCTGCGACTTGGGCGAGCAGTGCCGACATGGCCTCGACCGCGCGTGGGCTCTGGTCGGGGGGTGCCGTGGACAGCAGGTCGGGCACGTCGATGACGGTCGCGCCGTTGACGGGGGTTGCGGATATGGGCTGCTCGTGGGGTTGCCATACCTGTGCTGGTAGCACGTTCGAGTCGCCGAAGCGGAGTGGTGTGCGGCGGCCGGAGGTGGCGGCGATCGCGGTGATCCCGTCCATGCCGATGTTGATAGCGAGCGTGGCGGAGTCCATGAGGGCCATTTTTATCATTGGCTGCAAGTTGATGAATGTGATTAGTCTCGATGGGTGCGCTTAGGTGCAGGTGGGCGCCTGCGTTTGGTGCTGGGGCATATCGCATCGGGGGGGTAGTCGATGAACATCGGATTCGGGCAGCGACGCAGTCGCCCCGTTGTGATGTTGGGACAGATCGCGCGGGGCGTCGGTTCGCTCGCCGGTCTGCTTGTGGTCCTTGTTGGGCTGCCGGTGGCGTTGGTCGAGTTGGTCGGTTGGCCGCTGCCGCGGCAGTGGCCGACCGGTGAGCAGTGGCTGGAGTGGGGTCGGCAGCCGTTGACCGTGGACTTCGTCGTCAAGGCGATGGCTTGTACGGGCTGGTTGATCTGGGCCCTGATCATTGCCGCGGTGGTCGCCGAGGTGGTGGCACGCGTTACCCGTGTGGAGGTGCCTCGCCTGCGGCTGGCGACGCCCGTGCAAGCTGTGGTTGCCGGTCTGGTCAGTGCTGTCGTTATCGCCCTGACCAGCGCAGCGGCCCGCGCGAGCGCACCGCCTCGGGCAGAGGCGGCCGCAGTTGATCCGGCCGGAGTGGAGACCGCCTCCGTTTCGCGGTCGGCCTCTGTGCCTGCACGGGCCGCTGCGGGGGCGGCGACGTTCCACGTCGGCGATCAGAGGTACGTGTACGTCGTCAAGCGCGGAGACTATCTATCCAAGATCGCCAAGGTGTGGCTTGGCGATGCTGACCGGTGGCCGGAGATCTGCCGCCTGAACTGGCACCGGCACTTCGCGAAGGTCGGCGGCACGCTACGGGACTGCAACTTGATCTACCCGGGTTGGGACCTTCGGCTGCCCGCCGACGCCCGCCCACCGCACGGAGCCACGCCGGTCAAGCCACCGACCACCCCTCCCCCGCCGCCGGTCGTCACCCCGCCCACCGCAGTGCCATCGAACGCGCCAAGCAACCCGGCCGTCACACCGCGCCCCAGCGAAACAGCAAACCCGCGCATCACAGTCAGCCCTGGTGTCGACGGGCCGGCAGTAGCGCCCAGTGCGGCGTCGTCGACGATGCCCGGCTCGGCTTCGCCGATCACGTCGCCGTCACCGAGCGCGTCTGCGACCCCGGCGGTGTCGGAGAGGACCTCGGCGTCGCCGGCCGACAGCGACGGCGACCTCGAGGTGTCGACGGATGAGCATGGAGTGCAACTGTCACCGTCGAGCTGGCTGCCGTGGAGTCTCGCCCTGGCCATCAGCGCCGCCGTGATGCTCGTGTGGTTGCAACGCCGCCGCCGCTTCACCGGCCAGCTCGACGACGACCCACCGACCGAGCTGCCCGAGCCGGTGGTCAAGCTGCGCCGTGCCATTGCCCGCACCCCCCGGCTGGTGCCACCCAGCAACGATGATCCCGAGCCGTCCGCGCTCGTGCCCGACCTCGCACCGCTCCCGCCCGGCGGCACGGGCTTCACCGGGCAGGCCGCTCCTGCCGCCGCACGAGCGGCCCTGGTCGCAGTGCTGGTATCCGGCGACCCACACCACCCCGGCACACGCGGCGAAGTCGTCATCGACGCCGCCACCCTGGCGACCCTGCTCGGCTCGGACATGGTGGTCCTTGGCGCGTGGCCGCGCCTGCACGTGGCCGACACCGTGGATGACGCGCTGACGATGATCGAGGAAAGGCTGCTGCACCGCAGCCGCGTCCTCGACGAGCACGCCCTGACCGACCTGGACGAGCTGCGCCAGCGGCTACCGGACGAGGAGGCCATGCCGCCGGTCATGCTCATCACCGAGACTCCGCCCGCGGGCGCCCGGATGCGGGCGAAGGTCGCCCTCGCCCTGGGCGGCAGTCTCCAGGTGACCGGGCTGCTGCTGGGCGAGTGGGAGCACGGCGCCACCGTTGAAGTCCCCCCCGATGGGCACACCAAGCTCGTTGGTGGGCAGCCCGCCGAGCCGGTTCCGGCTCGGCTGCCTGTGCTCGACCCGGCCACCGCGATCCAGATCCTGACCACCCTGCGGGAGGCCCAAACCGGCGAGCCGCCCGCCATCGTGTCCTCGGCCGTGCCGGTCACCGTCGTGCCCCTGCACGCCAGCCGTACCGAGACGGCCGAGGACGAGCCGCAGCTGCCCGCCGCCGTGTCGGCCGCATCGGTCGGGGCACCCGCACCGATAAAGGCGAAGCTGCGGGTCCTCGGCCCGCCCCGCATCGAGGACATCGTCCACGAGGGCCGCCCACTGCGGGCCAAGGCCAAAGAACTGGCGGTGTACCTCGCGGTGCACCCGGACGGAGCAGCCACCAAGGACATCGGCGACAACATCGAACTCGACGCCCGCATAAGCCAGGCCGCGCAGCGCGTACACACCAACGCCTCCAACCTGAGGCACGTGCTCGGCCGTGCCGGCAACCCCGCCGCATCCAACGCGTACGTCACCAAATCTTCCGGTCGCTACCGGCTCGACCCGGCCACCGTCGATGTCGACGTCTGGACCCTGCGCGACCTGATGCGCAAAGCCACCATCGCCTCGGGCACCACTCGTCGCGAGCTGCTGACCGCGGCCTGCGACCTCTACACCGCTCCCCTGGCTGACGGCGAAGACTACGAGTGGCTGACACCGCACCGCGAGACCGTGCGCCGCTGGGGCACCGAAGCCCACCTCCTGCTGGCCGACGACCTGCTCGACAGCCGCCCGCAGGAAGCGTCGAACTTGCTCGACAAGGCCATCGGCCTGGACCGCTACAGCGAAGCCCTCTACGTCAAGGCGATGCACGCCCGCCACGCCGTTGGCGACGCCGACGGCATCCGGACCCTGCTCCGCGCTCTGACCAAGGCATTGGCGGACCTGGACGCCGAACCCCAGGACGAAACCCGCGCTCTGGCGGCGAAGCTGCGCACCAGCCTGGAGCAGAAATGAGCGCCACGATCGCAGCCGGCCGTGTCGGCGTGCGTGATGCGGTCGTGATCTTCGACGACCTCACCACGCTCTACCAGGCCAACCAGACCGTCCTGACCGGCCTGGCACTCCTGGTGATGGTCGGTCTGTTGCTGCTGACCGCGCACCGCATGCGCCAGATGGGCGCGCACCGCGCCACTCTGCTTGTCGCCAACCTGCTCACCGTCGTTGCGGCGGCCCTGGCCACCATGGTCTCGGCCAGCGGCATGTGGAAGTTCTTCACCGACATCCTCGGCGACAGCCCATTGCGGTACGCGTTCTTCTGGTTCATCGAAGTCGCCCTGTTCGCAAGTGCGCTGCTGGCCCGTGCCCGGCTGCTGCGCGACCCGGCCAACGCCTCCACCGGTGCGGACGGCATCGCCGTGTGGGTCTTCGCCGCCCTCACCGCATCACTGTCGGCAACGGATGCCGACAGCTTCCGAGAGGTGTGCCTGCGGCTGGCCGCGCCGCTGGTCGCTGCGTGGATGTGGGAGCGAGCCCTCGCCGCCGAGCGCAACGCCCGCACAGGCACCACCACCCGGCGCATCCACTGGACCCTCACCGTCGAGCGGGTCTTCGTGTGGCTGCACCTGGCCGAAGCCCAAGGCCGCGACGTGTCCGAAATCGACCGGGTCCGCCGGCGCGCCCGCCTCGGACGAGCCCGCCTCGACCTGTACCTGCTGCAAGGCAAGAAGACCTCGGCGCGGCGGCTGCGCCGCGCCCACAACAAGGTGATCCGCCGCGCGATGCAGGCCGCCGAACACGCCGGTCTGGCCGACATCCCCGACGCCGCCACCGAACGCGAAGCCATCCAGATGTACATGGCCACCATCTACGGCATCGTCGACGCCACCAGTCCCGAAGCCGTCGCGCACCTCAACGCGTGGCACACCACCCGGCCCGCGCCCATCCAGGAGACGACCGGCATCGCCCACGACAACCCGGGTACCACACTCACACCCGCCGAACTGGTAACCGCAGTGCTGCCGCAACGAGTCAACGGCCACGCCCTGCCCACCATCGACGCCACCGGCACCGGCCTCGGCGACGAACCCGAACGTGAGACCGCTCCGACAACCGCGGTGGCCGACGACGCCAAGGCAGACACCGCAGGCACCACGCGCGACGGTGACACCGAGCGGCGACCCGACGACGACCTGACCGAAGACGACGACGAACTCGAAGACGAGGACGCCGCCCAGGACGACGACGCGGACGGGTCGGCGGTGACGGCCATGCGCCGGTTCTGGGAAACAGAAATCAGCCAGGGTCGTGTGCCCACTGGGGCCGAACTGTCCCGAGCCGCCGGTGTCCCGCCCCGGACCGGGCTGGGACGGCGCAAGCGGCGCGCGTGGGAGGCCGAACTGCCCGATCACTTACGCCGACCCCTCGCCGCCGTTGGCGACGGGTAGACCGGCAGCGGAGCCGCCGTCAGGGCACGGCACGAGGCCGACTACGCGACGACGGTAGACACGAAAAAGCCCCACGTCGATCCACGGGGGTTCTCTGGGGGTGGGTGCCTTGCTGCATTTTGTGGCGTGAGGGTCTGTTTGGAACAGGTTTCCGACAGTTCTCTGCGGTTGTGGCTCTGTCGTGCGTTGTGGCATGTGCGACGACGATACGGAGTTCCTTGTGCAGATCTTTGCGGTGCGGATGCCGTCAGGTGGCCGGTATTGGACGGTACTCGATGATGACCTCGTGCCGGTCCCGGCGGCGGACCGGTTTCTGCGGGACGAACGCTTCGGGCGGGATCGTGCTGAGCTGACCACGAAGGCGCACGCCGGTGGGGTGATGCTGTTCCTGCTGTGGTGCGCTCGGACGGGGCGTGACTGGCGGACGGCGGCGACGGACATGGCGGCGTTCATCGTGTGGTTGCGGTTCGCCCCCTCGGACCTGGATGCCGATGCGGCCGTGGTGGCTGGGCCGGGGGCGCGGCCGGTGCGCCAGGCGCGGCGGATCAACCGGGTGTTGTCGGCGGTGCGCCTGTTCCTGACCTCGGCTGTGACGTACAAGGATGTGCCGCCTGCTGTCCTCGGATCGCTGTACGAGGTGGCAGATGTGAGGGATCTGCCGGTGGAGGCGCAGTCCGAGGACGGGCAGGTGCTCTACCGCATGGCGGCGCGGCACCACCTGGCCGAGGAGAACCGGGCGGTGGACAGGGCCAGCGACGAGGAGGTCGTGGCGTTGCTGCGCGCGTGCCGGTCGGCACGCGACCGCCTGGTCATCCTGCTGCTATCGCGGGTCGGCCTGCGCCGTGGCGAGGCGACCGGACTGCGGCTGGAAGACATGCACCTGATGGCCGACTCGCGGGGGCTCGGCTGTGCGGTGCAGGGCTCGCACCTGCATGTGGTGCGGCGGGAGAATGTGAACGGTGCGTGGGCGAAGTCGCGGCGCAGCAGGGCGATGCCCGTGGACTTCCTGCTGGTGCACGCCGCTGATCAGTACGCGTTCGAGCGGCAGGACTGTGCTGCCGCCCGTGACAGCGATTTCCTGCTGGTGAACCTGTTCCGGGCACCGGTCGGAGCGCCGATGCGCCCGGACGCCTTCAACGAACTGGTCGAGGGCCTGTCGCGGCGCGCCGGCCTGGGGCGGGCGCTCACTCCGCACATGCTGCGGCACGCCTTCGCCAGCAACCTCGCCGATGCCGGCGGCGCGCTTGACGAGATCCAGACCTTGCTCGGGCAGAAGAGCCCGTGGTCCGCGCAGCCCTACCTGCACGCCTCCGCCGCACGGCTGCGCGAGGCGGTGCAGCGGGTGGCCTCGCCACGCGCGTGGGACCTGGAGCCGACGCGATGACCGGAGCCGCCCTGGCCGCCGTCGCCTCGGACGTGCTCGGCACCGACCACCACCCCACGCATCGGCTGCGGGCGCTGATCTCCCCGCAGTTCCTGGCCGAGGCCGGCTGGGACCCGGTGCGCAAGGCGCTTGTCTTCCCGACCAGGCATCCGTTGCTGGGATGGGACGGCCCGGCCGATCCCCTCGCCGACTGGGCGGCACGGGTGGCTGCCGGCAGCGGCTCCTGCGCGGTGGGGCGCTGTCCGCTGGACCGGCAGGGAAACGGCAGCTACTGCGAACTTCATCGGGTCGAGTGGAGGGCGACGCGCGGTCCCAGCGACGGCGTCGACGAGGCCTACTGGCGCACCGTGGTCCAGGCCGAGCTCGTGCCCGGCTTGGTGAGCCTGCACGGCCTGCCCGAGCGGGTGGTGGCTCAGGTTCTCTACGGGTTGCAGCACCGATGCCGCAGGGGCGCACGAACCTCATGGCGCGCCCTGGGCAATCTGGTACGCAGAATCCGCATGGCTGGCCTGGCGTCGATGGAGGACCTGCCGCCCAGGCGCGACGACCCGCTGCACAGCACCATCGTCGCCGCGCTGCGGCAGGCGGTGCTCGATCCCGAAACCGAGAGACACAAGGACGTCTGGCAGATGAGTGCTTTCGGCTACGGCGGCACCCTGGACTTCAGCGAGATCAGCCAGGGTTGGCTGCGTGAGGCCGTCAAACGGTGGGCCTTGGACTTCCTGCCCACCCGTCAGGGCAAGACCCCGGCGGGCAAGGTCCGCGCCCGGGTCATGGCGGTGGTCAAGCTGTCGGCGAGCCTGCGGCTGCAACGCCAAGACCGCGGCGAGGACTTCACCGTCCTGGGCGCAGCCGACATCTCCGCGTTCTGCAACCGACTGGCGTTCCTGCAGGCGAAGGGCGTCGTCTCGGCGCGGCTACGGCTGAGCACCTGCCTGATGGCCCGTGTCGTTCTCGACGGCATCCGCAGGCTGGGGCTGACCAGGCCCGGACAGCCGCTGTCCGGACTGCCCGACGACTTCGCCATACGTCGCGGACAGATCCCCGACGACAGCGAGGACGACGAACCCGGCAAAGACCTGCCCAAGGAAGTCATACAGGTCATCTGCCGGCACCTGCCGCAGCTGGGCCAGCAGGCCAACGACGAGATCCAGACCGCGGTCGAGCTGCTGATCGACACCGGACGGCGGCCCAGCGAGATCTGCGCACTGGCGTGGGACTGCCTGCAGCACGACACCGACGGGCAGCCGGTGCTCATCTACGACAACGTCAAGTCCAAGCGGTTCGGTCGTCGCCTGCCCGTCGCCACCGCCACCGCCGATCTGATCCGCGCCGCGCAGGCCCGGGCTCGGCAACGCTTCCCCGACACCCCTGTCGGTGAGCTCAAGCTGCTGCCCTCGACCAGGAACAACCCCCATGGGCGACGCCCGATCAGCCCGGACAACGTGTCCAGCATGCACCGGCGATGGATCATGGGGCTGCCGCAGGTCACCGTCGCGACCGAGACGACCTCCGACGGCAAGGCCGTCGTCGTTTCGCTTCCATACGACACGGCGACGATCACGGTCTACGCATACCGGCACACCTACGCCCAACGCCACGCCGACGCCGGAGTGCCCGTCGACGTCCTACGGGAACTGCTCGACCACCTCAGGATGGACACCACGCAGCGGTACTACCGCATCGGGGAGAAACGACGCCGCGAGGCCGTCGACCGGGTCGCGGTCATGCAGTTCGACCGGCACGGCTCTCGGATCTGGCGCGACGCGACCGCTCTGCTGGACGACGAACGCATGCGTCTGGCCGTCGGCGAGGTGGCCGTCTCCTACGGCGGCTGCAACGAACCGAGCAACGTCAACGCAGGCGGCGGGGCCTGCCCGATCAGATTCCGCTGCGTCGGCTGCGGCCACTTCCGCACCGACGCCTCCTACCTTCCCGACCTGGAGGCATACCTGGCCGACCTGCTGCGCAACCGCGAACGCATCCTCGCCACCGGAATCGACGCCGACGACTGGGCCAGAGCCGAAGCACTTCCCTCGACGGAGGAGATCACACGGGTCCAGCAGCTCATCACCCGCATCAAAGCAGAGCTGGACGACCTCACCGATGCCGAACGCGACCAGATCGAACAGGCAGTCGCCGTCGTCCGCCGCGGCCGGATCAGCTTGCGCATCACTCCAACCCACCGGCACCCGCACGACAACCTCCGGCCCATGAGGACCGCATGAACATGAGCCGTGGCCGCGCCGACGACGCCGTCCGACGCCGTGAAAAGGTCACCAAGGCCATCCACCTGGCGCAGCAGGCAGGCGGCGACCTCAGCGTCGCCGCCGTCGCCCGCCAGGCAGGCGTCGACCGGTCCTACCTCTACCGGCACCGTGACCTGCTCGAACTCATCCACCAGACGCAGTGCGGCCCGGCAGCCGGATCAGCTGGCACGATCAGCCGGGCGTCGCTGCAAGCCGACCTCGCCAACGCCCACGAACGCAACCGCCGCCTCCAAGCACGCAGCCAACTACTGGAACGGCGGCTGTCCGAGCTCATGGGCGATCAAGCATGGCGGGACTCGGGCCTCGGCGCGCCCACCGACATCGAAACCCTCCAGCGAAGGATCGTCGAACTGGAGCAGCAGAATGCCGTACTCGCTGGCCAGATCGAGGACCGCGACCGCGACCTGACCGCAGCCCGAGCCGCCAACCGGGAGCTGATGCTCCGACTGAACGCCCGATAGCTCCTCGACTGGCGTCAGGTCACGGCCTAGGTTGGGTGCGAACGCAGGAGGCAGACGAGATGACGTCAACGGAGTTCGCCGAGCTGATTCGACCCGTGACCGACCTGTTGGCTCCACGGTTGGAGCGGGCCGGCTTCGGTCGCTTCGCCGTGGGCCAGAACTACCTGTGGCACCGAAACTCGGTCGGCGACTTCCTGGTGGTAACGCTGCAGCACTCATGGACGATGCCCGACGAGAGGACTGCCTTCTACGTCAGCCTGCAAGTGGTGCCACTGCCATGGCTGTGTCTTGTGCGCGAAACATCTCGCACGGCAGGAAGAGAGCTTGTGCCTGACGCGAACGACGGGATGATCGACGTCAGGACATATTCGCCGCATGGGCCGTGGCCTTGGGAATACGAGTTCTCGGCTGGACCGGACGACATCGCAGACGAGATCGTCATCTCGCTGAGCACCGACAGGATGACGGCGGCGAGGCGTTTCCTGTCACGGGCGGCGTTGCTCGACGCGTTGGACCGGGACGAAAAGATCTCCGGACTCCGGCCGGTAGCACGTGTGGCAGAACTTGTCCTGCGCCTTGATGAGAGTCCGTCGGCCGAGCTCGATTCGCTGAACTCCCTCATCGCCGACGGCGACGATGGAGCGTCGGACCTGCGCACATGGTGCACCACATATCGCGACCGTGACACCGAGATACCCACTATGCCGCGCGCAGATGAAGGAGCTTAACGAGACCGAGGTTGGCCCACGGGGGAAGGCCAACCTCGGAGATCTCACCCTATAAACGCGGCGTGTCAACGCCACGCAACATGTGTTGCATTGGAAAACTCGTCAAAGCGGGCGACGAACTGCGACTACCGGTGCCACCACACTCGACACCCCCAAAGAACGGGGGAAGACCGGCGTAGGGCGTGGGGTCAACGATAGCCCGCCGCGCCGTGGCCGCTGTCCCCCGCGCGAGGGATCAGCCGCCATCCGTTGGGCCAGAGGTTCACGGCGCCTGGCGGGGATCAGGATCAGGCGGCATCCATGCCTCCTGCCAGAACCGCACGGCCCACGCCCGCACCGCCGCCCAGCCCGGCCACCACCGGCTATTAGCAGGCCGGGGAACGGCCCGCCTGTGCGCAGGCCGTGCCGTGATCTGTCGCAGCGAGACCACCGCATTGACGATCGCCTGGGCACCGGCCATGAGGTGCAGGCCGGTGACGATGTAGCGGCGGCTGTCGGCTGCCAGGTCCGCCGCCCGCTCCAACGCGTCGTCGGTGCCCGGCTCGGTCTCGTCGGCCAGCGGCGCGACCAGATACAGGATCGCCGCTGTCAACTCGCTCGTCGCTGACGCGGTGTCCAGCAGGTCGAGAACGTGCTGACGGCCGGGTTCGGCCAGCACGGCGCGGCACCGGTCTACGGCATCGCGTACGCCCGCCAGGGCATCGGCTATGGCCAGCGAATCGTGGTCATGGGTCATGGCGGCCCCCGGGTGTCGGATGGTGCGATCAGGTAGACACCACCGATTCCCACTCAATCCGCCCCGCGTGTCAAGCCAAGCATCGGTGCCCCCGTCTACGGCTGCCGACCAGGGAAAATGCGCATCACGGGGTCGCCGCTGCTCGAACTCTCGTCACGAGCCCCCGGCTCGGCGCCTCCTGAGCGCCGGCAGCCAGCACGGATCGAGCGGCAGGCTCAGTACGAGGCGGCTACCCCTGCGCAGCACCTCACGACCAACCAGGCAAACAGCTTGGCCGTCACCGAAGGGCGGACGACGGCTTACGGCGGTCACCTCGATCCCCGGTGCCTCTTCGTGAACCGTGACCTTGCTCACGCGGGCCGGTCACAGAACGTTATCAAGTTGCGTCCGGTATGCCCCAGCAAGAAGACTTTTCACTATGACTGTAGGTGAACCGCTCGCCGGTTCGACGATGAAGCCAGCCGAGGCGCTGGCGAGCAGGATCGTGGCCACGGTGCTCTCCGACGAACGCGGAGAGCCAGTCACCATCGAAGACTGGGACATCCCGCCTCGCCAGGGCGCGCACGACTTCTGGCTGCACACCAGCGCGGGACGCGAGGCGCTGGAGATCACCAGGATGGCCGAGCAGGACACCATCACGCATGCCATGCACTGGCGCAAGACGGGGCCGGGATTCGAGGCGACCGTTAGCGGTCTCTCCTCGGCCTGGATGCTCGTGGTCGACCAGGAGGTCAAGGCCACGGCGCTCACCGAGAAGCTGGCCGAGTGGCTGCGGGCGCTGGAGACGGAAGGGATTACCAAGACGGGGAAGTGGGACGGCGAGCGGATCTATCAGCACCCGATCACCAACGGGCTGGCCGCAGCCGGAGTCCTCGAAGCCTCCGCCGTCGCAGGGCCACCCGCAGGGATGGTCGTGCTCAGCTACGTCTCCAACCTGAAGTCCCGGCCGGCCGGTGACCCGAACCACACGGCGAACGAGCTCACCGAGATCCTGAAGCTCGACCGGCACCAGAAGGACGCGGCCAAACTCGGCCGGTCGGGGGCCAGCGAGCGGCACCTGTTCATGTGGGTCGACATGCACAGCCGGTGGGATGTCGTGCGCGCCTTCGATGAGGGCGACCCGACCGCCGCCCCCGTGGTCGATAGCAACATCACCACGGTATGGCTGGCGGTCCCTACCCCCGAGGGCGCCGAGGTGCTGCGCTGGTCGGCGTTGCACGGATGGCGTCGTCACAATGTGACCGCCTAGTTGAACCGGCGACTCCCGCCGAGGTGTTCCTGATGCGGTTCACCCCGGCGGGTGGGTGTCGGGTAACCGTCCCGACTACTGTCTGGCTCGACCACCCGGAAGCCCGCCCTTCGACAGCGGC
Organism: Catellatospora tritici; assembly: GCF_019083965.1. GTDB lineage: Bacteria > Actinomycetota > Actinomycetes > Mycobacteriales > Micromonosporaceae > Catellatospora > Catellatospora tritici. Next base: position 152,679 of record NZ_JAHRCY010000017.1, on the reverse strand, counting down.
GGCCTGACGCTACCGGCGATCATGGCGAGCGCGATAGTCCATCCCGACCCAGAGCGCCGTGACTCATTGATCACCAAGCAACTGGCGGAGTATCTATATCCGAACCAGGTCGTATTCCTGACCCGGAAGTCCCAGCCCCATCATGATCATGGCGTGGAGCGGCGCGAGTGTCTCGCGCCGTGAACTGACCAAGGCGGGTCGGGCTCAGCCTGGCGTCAGGGTTCCAGCTCGAAACGTGACCACTCCGGCCGTCCTCAATGGTGCCGAGGACACTCGATAGGCTCACGGCCTACCCTGAGCGATCCCTTGGACTACCTTCCACCACGGAGATGAAGAAGCCTCATGACCACGGTCGGCGAACAGATTCAGCGAGCGGATGGGGCGATCTGCCAGAACATCGAATCGCTCGTTGGTCAGCGCGGTCTGCTCTCGCAGAATGTCCTTGCCCAGCTCCGGAACCTAGTCGAGGGTGTCGCCGTTCGCTTCCACACGGGTAGTGATGATGCCGAGTTCAACTATGCGGCGGTGGACCCGGGTCTCGACTTCGTGAGGGCCAAGGGCAAACTGAACTTCCTCGGCAAGTTCCACAAGCTCATCCAGATCGTCGCTTCCCATTACACCCTGGATAGCGATGCCTCGGAGCGCTTGATGCTCAAGTACTACGAGTACCTTCACCGCATTCGCAGCCTGCTCCAGGACAGCTGTGGGATCTCGGTCCTGGCCAACCTCGAGTCGTTTCCAGTCGATCTGGATCCGTCGTTGCGCGAGTATCACGAGAAGATTGCCGCGAGGATCGACGCGATTCGTTCGACGCGGACTGACGGCAGTCCACGCGCCCGTTATTACATCCACAAGACACGCCCGTTCTTCGTCGGCGGGCGCATCTACTACGAGGTCACCTTCTATCGAGCTATTAACAAGGTCAGCAAGTTTGATCGCATCATTGCGTTCACGGACATCGACATGACCGACAAGTACTCGGCGATGTTGACGCTCCAGCATGATGCGATCGAGGTGCTCGATCAGACGATGCCGATCACGATCATCCGCGAGTGGGAGGTCTCGATCCGCCCATGCGAGTTCGACAACTTCGCCCGTCTCCTCGGCGTCGACACCGCCGTCCGGGCCAATTCTACGGAGTACGGCTACCTGATGCGAGGGTTGACGGTGGGCTCAGGCAGTCTGCTCGACCTGATAGATATGCCTGACGGCCAGTACCAGGCGACGAAAGCCGCAGGCACGGCCAGCGTCACCAGACCGCAGATTTTCCACGCCCTGGACGAAGCACGCCGCATCGTGCGTTCAGGGTCGCCAGGACACAACGTCATCCGCTATCTCATGCTCCGGATGCATAACCAAGTTCTGAAGTCCCAGCACAGTTGGGATAGCTGCGGCCGTCTGTCCGAGCTGAATCTGCAATGGGGCTGCATCCCGTTCGACGACATGCCTTTCTGCACCTCGCTGCCGGGACACAATCCGCGGTACTGGGACCTTGCCGAGAGCCTCGACGTATCCGGGCGGAGCCATGAGCTGCTCGCCCGGCGCGTTAAGAACAACGTCGAGCGCCACGGCGTTCTCTACACGCCAGTGGCCGATCTCGATGAGCTCGGAGACGTCAACCGAATGATCGCCACCTACAACGGCAAGCTCTACTACCGACACACGGCGCGACAACTTCTGTTGGATAACGGTCATGTGTTCGTCCGGGGGTACGAGGACGACACCTTCGCCATCGTCGAGAAGCTCACAGCGTTCTCGTCCTCGGGGATCGCCGGCTACAGCCAGGCCGTCGAGCGCTGGCTCGATGCGACGCCTCGCGGTATCGACGACGAACTCAAGAAGGATGCGCTGAAGCAGTTGTTCAGCCAGTCGAAGGTCGCGCTGATCTACGGCGCGGCCGGCACGGGCAAGTCCACCATGGTGGACCACATAGCGAGCTACTTCAACGACAAGTCGAAGCTTTTCCTCGCCCACACTAACCCAGCGATCGACAACCTCAAGCGCAAGGTCACTGCGCAGGACTCGACTTTCCGGACGATCAGCAGCCATATCCACCGGACCACCTCGGAGCCGGAGTACGATCTCCTGGTCATCGACGAGTGCAGCACCGTCAGCAACGCTGATCTACTCAAGGTGCTGGAGCAGACGTCCTTCAAGCTGCTCGTGCTTGTCGGCGATGTCTATCAGATCGAGTCGATCCAGTTCGGTAACTGGTTCAGTATCATCCGGTCGTTCATCCCGAGCACGTCGGTGTTCGAGCTGACCACGCCGTTCAGAACCAAGAGCCAGTCTCTTCTAGGTTTCTGGGGCAAGGTCCGAAACATCGACGACGACATCGCCGAGGTCATCGCCCGCAACGGTTACTCAACCGTGCTCGACAAGTCCCTGTTTAAGGCCCAGCGCGACGACGAGATCATCCTCTGCCTGAACTACGACGGTCTTTACGGGATCAACAACGTCAACCGATTCCTCCAGAGCAGCAACCCGAACCCGGCGCACACCTGGCGTGTCTCCACCTACAAGGTGGGCGATCCGGTCTTGTTCAACGAGACCGAGCGGTTTCGGCCGGTAATCTACAACAACTTGAAGGGCCGGATCGTCAGTATCGCCTACGCCACAGGCCAGATACAGTTCGACGTAGAGCTTGACCGACCGCTCAGCGAGTTCGATGTCGATGTCGTCGGCGGAGAGCTGGAATGGGTGGAAGGCTCGACTGTGCGCTTCCCCGTGTACGACCACGACACCAGTGACGAGGACGACGACTCGCTCAACACCACCGTGCCGTTCCAAGTCGCCTACGCCGTCTCCATCCACAAGGCGCAGGGCCTCGAATACGACTCCGTCAAGGTCGTCATCACCGACGCTAACGAAGATGACATCACGCACAGCATCTTCTACACAGCCGTCACCCGGGCACGTGAGGATCTGCGGATATTCTGGACACCCGAGACCCAGCAAGCTGTTGTCGGCAGTCTCCAACGGAGCACCAGCCAGAAGGACGTAGCGTTGCTCTCGAATCGTCGCGGTCTCACGCCGATTGGTCGGTCTCGACGCCCCTGACGAAGGCAATCGCGGGACCTGCCTTTCCGTGGCTTCCGACTTCGACGATCCTTCGGATCGAAGCGATCTGATCAATCCATCCCGAAAGGCGGGAAATCTTCACGACGTCCCCCGTGTGCGGGGCTTGGATGATCAGGCCCTGGCCGAGGTACATGCCGACGTGTCGCGGGTTGGACATGGTGCCCTCGCTGCCGGGGATGAGGATGAGGTCGCCGGGCAGCAGCTGTGCCGGGTCGGTGATCTCGGTCCCGGCGTGGACCTGGTCGGTGGTCACCCGTGGGATGGAGACTCCGGCGGCCCGGTACGCCTGCTGCATGAGCGAGGAGCAGTCGCACTGCTTGTCGGGGTCGCCGGAGTGCGGGTCGCTACAGCTGCCGCCGAAGTGGTACGGGGTGCCGAGCTGCCCGACCGCCCAGAAGATCGCGGTCATCACCTGCGGCGGGGTGTTGAGCGGCAGCGTGAACCCGTCCGGCAGGGCGGCGAGCGCGTCGGCCGCGCAGTCGGCCAGGGTGCTGGTCAGCTGCTGGACGAGGTTGATCGCGTCGTCGGTCCACTTGGCGTACGCGTCGGGGAACGCCGAGATCTGCACGGCCTGGGCAGCCTTCGTCAGCGGCATGGTCTGCCAGCCACTGATGGTCAACAGCTTGTCGAAGAACTTGCCCGCCTGGTACTCGGGCTTGGCCAGCTGCTCGACGGTGCCCCAGCCCTGGCTGGGCCGCTGCTGGAACACCCCGATCGAGTCGTGGTCGTTGCGGTCGCCGAGGAACGGCAGGTTGCGCAGCCCGGACTCCTGCATGGCGGTGGCCAGGGCGACAGTCCATCCCCACTGGGGTACGCCTTTGGAGACGCCGACGTCGATGATGGTCGCGGCGATCTCCAGCTGTTCGGCGTCCCAGCTTCCGACGCTGGGTGGCTGCCCGGACGCCAGCGCGGCGGAGACGCCTGTGGTGCTGCCGCAGGCGCCGGGGCCGCCCATGACGGCCGACAGCAGGAGCATGGGCAGGCCGAAGCAGCCGATGATGACGACGGTGACGATGCCGATGATGGCTTTGGTCATGACGTATGCCTTTCGGTGAAAACAAAAAAGGCCGGGCTCCGCGCGGGTGCGCGGCCGGCGGGAACGAGCAAAGGCTCGGGTTACATGCGGTGGATCAGCGGAAGCAGTCCTTCGTGGGTCTGGTGGAGGAAGTCGGCGATCAGGTCGGCGGCAGGATCGACGGGGTGGCCGAGGTCGACCGGGGTGGCGTAGCGCCAGTCCCAGTGCCCGGGTTCCAGCGCCGGGACGAACCACAAGGTGCCGTGCCAGTTGAGGAACAGGGCGCCGCCGATCTGCGGGGCGAGCAGGGTCATGGGCTGGCTGGCGCAGGTGGCCAGGCAGTGGCAGCCCGGGTCGTTGTAGACGGCGCGCGGCTGCCCGTCGTGGATGGGGCATCGGCAGTCGCAGGGACGCTCGTAGGGGCTGCGGTAGGTGCGGTGCATAGCTGTCTCCTTGGTGGTGAAGCACGAAAAGGGCCGTGGGCCGCCCACGCGGGCGGCCCACCTTGAGCTGGTCGGTATGTGGGTTAGCGGTCGGTGTTGCTGATGGCGATCTGGGAGGCGTGCATGAGGTGTTCGAGCAGCTGTCCCATGGGGAAGCCGTCGTAGCTGGGGTCAAGTCGGCCGGATTCGGCCCAGTCCCACTGGCCGCCCTCGATCGCGTTGACGAAGTGCATGCCTTCGGTGGTGAGGAACAGCGCACAGCGCCACTGCTCGATCAGCAGGGTCATCGGCTGGGTGGCGCCGGTGATGGTGCAGGCGCAGCCGCGCTCGTTGAAGACGGTGCGCACAAGCCGGTGGTGCAGCGGGCAGCGGCAGTCACACAGCCGCTGGGCGGGCGGGATGTAGTCCATTGCGGTTCTCCGATGACAGACGGGTACGCCTCGCAGGCCGCCGGCTGTGGGCGGCTTGCGAGGCGTACGAAGGGGTGGAGTGGTGAGCCGCGGTCAGCGCGGCGGGGCGAGCCAGGTCCGCCCGGGGCCGAGCCGCAGGTCCTCCTGGACCTGGCGGCTCTCGGCGACAGTGAGGACGTACGCGGGCAGCTGCCGGACGCCTTCGCGCCAGGCCCGGTACAGCCGGTGGGTGCCGTCGATCAGCAGCGGTGAGGGCTCCACGCCGTCGATGAGCAGGTGGGCCACGATGACCGGCTGGACTAGGTCGGTGCCCATGGCGTAGTCGCGGTCGAAGCCGTCCGGGTCCGGGCCGAGCAGCCCGATCGTGTGCGGCGTCGGGTTGTCGATGCGGGTCAGGCCGTACGCCTGCGCCCACGTCGGCACGTCGAGGGGCCGGGTGGGGCGGGGTGCGTCGGCGATCAGCGCCATCGCGGTGTGCACCGCGAACACCCACACGTTGTAGTGGAACCACTGCTCCCGGGGCGGCTCGGTCATCGGCCGTCCGCCTTGCCGGTGAGGCGGCTGTAGATCGCGACGCAGCGCAGGATCAGCTCGTGCGACGGCAGGGTGAGCAGCCGTTGCCGGTGCCGGTCCTTGAGCCGGTCCCAGACGGTCACGGTCACCTCGGCCGACCACGTGTCGACCAGCACCCCGTCGATCTTGGCGTGCTGACGGTGGGCGACGATCGTGCGCAGCGAGTCGATGAGGGTCGCGTCGCCGATCGGGTGCTGGTAGTCGTCGGGCCGGGCCGCGTCTTCCAGGAGCGTCAGGCAGTCCTCGCAGGCGTACTCCGAACGCGGCGGGTCCTCCGTCTCCCACCGGGTCACCTGGTCGGCGGGTATGCCGCAAACGGCTTGGCGCTCGTCGCGGGGATGGCGGATGTGCGGGATCATCGGCCGCTCCAGCGGCATCCGATGGTGTGGGTCATGTTCGGTCCGTTCGCGACGGGCCGGGGCGGCAACCGAAGGTGACCGCCGCCCCGGCGGAAAGGGAGGGGGCGGGGTCAGACCTTGAGCAGGTCGAACGCGACCAGCTTCAGCTCGCCGGTCTTGCCGGTGATGACCCGGTTGGCGCGGGTGGTGGCGTCCTTGGCGGCCTGGAAGTGGTCGAGGTACTCGGTGATGGCCTGGTATCCGGCCCACCGGCTGCCCTTGATGGCCTTCTGCGTGTCGGCCTCGGTGATCAGGTACTTGAGCGTGCCGAGCCGCTCCCGGGCGTTGGCCTTGGTCTTGTCCGAGGCGTTGTCGGCGACCGGCCACACCTGCGCGATGATCTTCTCGAACTCGCGGTTGGTCAGCGAGGTCTGGAGCATCCGCTCGGCGGCCTTCTCGAACTCGCCCATGTACTTCCACATCAGACCGAGGGCCTCGCGGGCCTGGCTGATCTGGGAGTTGACGTTGGAGGTGTGCCGGAACGTGTAGTGGCCTACCGCGTGCTGGAAGGCCGCCCGCTGGGTGTTGGCGCACACCACCCGGATGGGGCTAGCGTCCACGCGCAGCGCAGCGGTGCCGTCGTGGGAGGTCGTACCGATCAGATACAGGTCCATCCGGTCGACTCCGGCGATCTCCATCGCGTTCGGCAGCTTGAGCGTGACGAACACGCTCTTGCCTTTACGCAGGCTGCCCGCGGTCTCGAAGTGCGCGCCGCCGACCTGATCGACCAGTCTGTCGAGCATTTCGGCGCACTGCTCGTTCTGGATGACCTCGTAGTCGGTGCCGACGATGCCCAGATACTCGGTGTCGCCGGTGACCGGGTTGCGGCGCACGGTCATCCGCCGGTCGTCGGCCAGGATCGGGATCTCGATGCCGTCCACGACGTCGATGCCGCGCACCGGGATGGTGCGCACGCCCCAGTTGCCGAGCAGGGCGGCGCCCATGATCTCGTGGGCGCTCATCGTGTCCTGGGTGACGGTGCCCAGCTGGTGCCACGCGGACAAACGGGCACTGGCGAAGGCCGTCTGGCCGTTGGCGAAGGTCTCAAGTTCATGTGCCACAGGGGTTCTCCTTTGCAGACATGGAGGTAGGGGCCGAGCCGTGACGGCTCGGCCCCTGAAAGGGATGTGACGGGGTTACTGCTGCCCGGACGGGTCCTCGGCTCGCACGGGATGCGCGAACGTCTTCGGTGCCGGGCTGGCCTGCACGAGGCGGCCTTGGGCGGCAAGGTGCAGGCAGGTGGTGATGACCGCACCGACGCCGACGTGTCGGCCGTCGAGGCGGGCACTGACGCCTTCGGCGATCTGCCGGGGCGTAAACGCCTGGCCGGGTTGCTGGGCCAGGAATTCGATGACGACTTCGGCCAGGGATGGCGGGTCGGACATGGTTGCCTCCGCTCGGCGCGGCCGGGGCCGGGCATCGCCCGACCCCGGCAGTGCCGTCAGGACTGCTCGCCCGTGGCGTCGTCGGCCTCGGCCGTGAGGACGGCAGCGTCCTCGGTGGCGTCGTCGTCCTGGTCGGCGTCGCCGTTGCCCTCGGCGGGCAGCGGGAACTGGAAGGCCCACGGCGACTCGGAGACCATGAGGATGCGGCCGGCCGAACCGAGCTTGCCGCAGTTGTTGCGCACCGCCCCGGAGCTGACGGCCCGTCCGCCGAGCTGGGCGCTGATCTCGGTGGCGATCTCCTGCGGGGTCATCGTGCGGCCCGCGTTGGCCTTGAGCGTGTCGAACGTCAGCCGCTCCAGCTCGCCCTTGGCGAACGGCTGGCTGCCGTCCGCGTTGACGGTGACGTCGGTGCGGCGCACCGGCCCGGCCGTCGCGAAACCCGCCGTGCGGATGGGCATCCGCTTGGGCAGCGTCACCACGTGGGCTGTGCCGTCCTCGGCCACCACGTGCAGCGTCCCGTCCGGGCGGACCAGGGGCATGATCTGAGCGACCGCCTCCGGCGACTCGGACAGTCCCTTAACCACCTGGAAGCACACCGGGCAGCGGGGCGGCTCCGGGTTCGGGTCCACATCGCTGGCCTTGGTCGGTCCGGCGATCCACCGCCCCGGCGTGCCGGGCAGGCGGCGGGCGGCGTCGGCCTGCTCCATCGCGGTCAGCAGCCGGGAGGCAGTCGGGTGCCCGATGCCGCTCTCCGCGACGATCTCGTCCAGGGTCGCGCCGTCGTCACCGAACTCGGCCAGCACGCCCTTGATCGCCATCACCTTGCGGTCACCTGGACGGCTCGGCTGGACCACGGTGACCCGGGCCTTGCCCTGTGCGGGCTCGTCCTCGTCGTCCTCGTCGTCCTCGTCGTCGTCCGAGTCGTCGTCGGTCTCCGTGTCGTCCTCGTCCGAGTCGGTCTCCGTCTCGTCGTCCTCGTCCTCGCCCGAGTCCTCGTCGGTGTCGTCGTCGCTGTTCTCAGCGTCGGCGTCGGCCTGCGGGGTTTCGTCGGTCTCGGTGGCGTCGTCGTCCGGCTGGGTGCCGGGCTGGGGCTCGTCGGCCGTGGTCTTGTCCTCTTCGTTGCCGTCGCCGAGGTCGGGCTCGTCGTCGCCGGCGGGGTCGCCGTCACCGAGTCCGCTCTCCGCGCCCGTGTCGGTGTCGGTGTCGGTGTCGTCGGCGGTGACGCTCTCCGCGACGCCCTCGGCCATGGTCCACCGGGTGGGAACGCCCTCAGCAGCGTCGGCGTCGGTGTCGACCGGGACGATCAGACTGGCGTCGGCCAGGGCCTTGATCGCCTTGTCGACGGTGGAGCGGGCCTTGCCGGACTGCTCGGCCAGCTCGTGGACGTTGCCCTGGCCGAGGTAGTGCAGGGCGTCGAAGACGGCCCGCGTGGCGGGGGTCATGGTGGACAGGTCGTGCTCTTGCATGGTGGTGTCCCCTCTCTGGGACTTGTGGGTTGGCAGCCCGGCACGCTGGTGTGCCGGGCTGTGGTGCGCCGGGTCGCGGGCAGCAGTCGTCGCGGCAGGCGCGTGGAGCTATGCGCTGCCGTGATGGGGTTGCTGTGATGGCGGCCCGGTGGCCTAGATGGGCGGCGGTTGGCCGCCCGGGGTCAGTCGCCGGAGGCGGCGGGCTCGTCGGCCGCGGGCTCCAGGACGTAGAAGCCGTGGGCCGGGTCGTGGTAGATCCCGGCGTCGGCGTGGGCCAGGCGCAGCTGCCCGGGACCGACCATCAGGTCGAGCTCGGCGTCGGCCCGGCCGACCCGCACACGGGTGCGCCGTCCAGCGAGCTGCCGCTGGCGGCACGAGTTGGTGTGGGGCAGGATGACGAGGATCGTGTCGCCGGGGTTGACGTAGCGCCGCCGCAGCGGCTTTCCGGCGTTCTCCTTGGCGTACGCGGCGCGGTCGGCGTCGCCGATGAGCGCCTCGGCCCAGTTGCGGGCGTAGCGGTATTCGCGGCCCAGCTGCTCGATGCCGTCCAGCGGCCCGGTGACGGCGGCGATCGTGCCGGACAGGTCGTCCTCGTTGATCAGCGCGGTCCGCAGCCGGTCGACGGTGAGCAGCAGTTGCGTGCGGGCGTGGCGAAGGTTGATGGCGGCCTGCGGCAGGTCGGCGGCGGCGGGGATCGGGTCGGCGGCGTGCTGGTCGAGGGTGCGGCCGGTGAGCTGGGTGATCCAGCGGCCCACCGCATCAATGCTGATCATGTTGGCCTCCTAGGCGGCGAGCTGGTCCAGCTCGGTCGGGTCGAGCTGGTCGGGGGTGCGGCTGCGCCAGGCGGCCGAGTGCCGCAGCTGCCACCAGCGCAGCAGCGAGCGGCAGGCGGTGGTCAGGTCGTCGCGGTCGGGAAGCCGGTAGGACATGGGCGACCCGGATTCGGCATGTGCCTGACTGCTGCAGGCCGTGGCCTCGTACTTCCCGTCCGGGGTCTCGGCGATCAGCCCGACGATTCGGTCGGCGTAGGGGACGCCGAATGCCTTGGCGGCTTCGGTGTCGGCGGTCGCGCGCCAGAAGCGGGGCGAGGTGCGTGACAGGGTGATCACGCCGTGGGCCGGGTCGCCGGGGTATAGCAGCAGGTGCTGCTCGTCGCCGCCGCTGATCGTGCGGTGCCTGCGCCATGCCATGTAGGCGTCGAGGAGCACGTCGGCCAGCACGTGGTGCCGCTCGATCGCGGCGAGCATGCCGGACAGGTCTTCGCGTTGGCCGGCGGTTCGGAGTTCGGGGCGGGCCGTCAGCTTCGGGACCGCACTGTCGAGGTAGGTGGTGGTGGCGTTGTAGGCCCGTGCGGTCTTGTGCAGCAGGCGGGCGAGGTCGCCGACGGCGTCTTCGGCGGCGGTGTCGTAGCGCCACAGCTGATCGGGCAGGACCTCGTTGGTGGCGGCGGCGATGCGCCGAAGGGCGTGATCGGTCAGGAACATGGAGGTCTCCTTGTCGTGGGGTGGGGTGGGGGCATGGCGAAGGCCGGTCGCAGCGGGGCTGCGACCGGTCCTCGGGTGTTCGTTGGGGTTTAGGCGATGGTGACGGCGCACAGGCGTGCGCTGGGCTTGAGGCTGCGCAGGTAGGTGCACGCCTCGTTGAGGAAGCGGAACCGGTCGGCGATCGAGTCACTGGTGGGCTTGAGTAGACGCCCGTCAGTGGTGATCAACATGTCGCCGACGATGGCGATGCGCCAGTGCAGACCGGCGTAGGTGGCTTCGCCCGCCTGGTAGACGGACAACTCATAGGGGTCGAAGGTGTGGCCTCCGGAGTAGGCGAGCATCGCGAGGATGCGCGGCTGCTGCTCGAAGCGGCGGCGTGCCTCGGCCAGGCTGACCTTCTTCGGGTCGGCGGTGTGCTGGGCCAGGAAGTCCTCCCAGGTGCGGGCGTTCGGGGTGGTCCCCACGATGTGGGTGTGCCACGCGCGCCAGCGCAGGATCGCCTCGTTGGCGGCTTTGGCGGCGCCACCGTTGAGGTCGAGGCGGCTCTTGCGGCCACCGGCGGCCATGGTGATGGCACCGATCTTGCGGGCGGTGTCGACCAGGTAGTAGCTGAAGAAGCGGGTGAACCAGCCGATGAGGCTGCGGTGGCGCACGTGGAAGCGCCGGGCGGGGGTGCCGTTGGCGTTGAGAAGCTTGTTGACCTTCTCGGCGGCGCTGAACCAGTCGGCGTCTTCGCCGGGGTTGAAGGCCACGGTGACGACCTGGTCGGTGAGCGGGGTGGGCTTGGGCATGGCGGGGTGCTCCCTTCGCGAAGGAGTGGGTTGGGGTTGGTGTGCTGGTGGTGCCACCGGATCGCGGCGTCTGTACCGGGAGTGCTGCCGTGAAAGGCGCGGGGGGCGGGGATCGGGGCCGACCGGAAAGGTGGGCTATGTGATCCCGCTGGCGTGGGCAGGTCCAGGAAGGACAGACGGGCGGCGGTGCGAGCAAAAAGAAAAGAGAAGAAGCTGCACCGTAGCGGCCCGACCTGTCAGCACAACCCCTGTCAGGAAACTCGACCATGCCTCTGACCTGCGCTGACAGGTTTCGCGGTCAGCCGGTCAGGTTCTGTCAGGCGCCCAGATGCAAGACACCCTCGACGTAGTTGGGGTTGGAGGGGTTGTTGCTGCCGTGGGAGCTGGGCAGCTGCTCCAGCCGGACTCGCTGCGTGCCGTCGCCGGGCAGCCACACCGCCTGCGCCGGGTCGGCGTTCTGGGTCGCGGTGACCACGGTGACGCCGCCGGGCTCCTGGCGTAGCAGCCGGTGCAGGTGCTCCTCCCGGATGGGGCTTGCCAGCCAGAACAGCAGCGGATAGCGAGGCCCGCTGTCGGTGTTGAACCGCCGGTAGCCGTCGAGTTTGCCGATCACGCGGGTCAGCGGTTCGCTGCCGGTGTCGGCCTCCAGCCAGAACCCGACCGTGGTCTCGTCGCGGGTCCACAGGCCGTGCCCGTCCGGGTTGATCATCGCCTTGCTGCTCTTGAACTGCTTGGCCTGCTGCTCGGACCACCACCGGTCTAGCGATGCTCCGTCGTGCCGGCGGGCATGCTCGCCGAGGCGTACGAAGAACTCGTTCACCGTCAGCAGGTGGGTCAGGCGCGGGTTGGCCGACAGCCGAGTGATGCGCTGGCTGGAGGCTCGTGCGGACGGTTCGGGCTCACCTCGTGCGGCAGCCTGGAACCGTTGCCCCTCATGGCCCAGCACCCAGTGGTACGGGTCAGTGCCTCCGCCCGTGCGGGCGAACCGGAACCGGTCTACCAGCCCGAGGCCGAGCAGCTCGGCGAGGCGGTGCCGGGCGGTACGCGGGGCGTGGAAGAACAGGCGGGTGATGTGGTCGGTGGTCAGGACCTGGTGGTGGTCCAGCAGGGTCATGAGCTGACGGTCACGTGAGGTGATGTGCGGGTAGATGGCCAGCAGGCCGTGTGAGGACCGCGTATGCGGCATGGATGTCACCCCTGTGTGGAGAAGAGGAGTCCCTATTGGGAGTCTGGATGAGTTGATCTTTCCTCCGGACCCGACCGGTGCCGGTGTTTGGGCTGGTCAGGCACCTGACAGGCGGCCCGGGACGGGTTCCGTTGGGGGCTCCGATCGAAGACATCCCCAACGGAGCCCCCCACGCAGCCGCCCCGGGCAGCCCCAACGGCCCGAGCGAGATCGGTCAGTCGGTGCCGCTCATGCGCCGCCGCATCGCCTCGCGGGCCACCCGATGCATCGGCGGCTCCTCACCGGTCACGGCGTGCGCGGCGGCGATCTCCTGACGCAGTGCGGTGGCCTCGCCGACGATCGGCGCGGGTGGGTTGGTGGTGAAGGTGAACGCGGCCATCTCCCGGTTGCTGACCAGAAGCCGCGCCGCGGCGGTGTAGACGTCCAGATGCCCGAGGTCGTGATCGTCGAGTTCCGGCTTGGTGTGCCGGGCCATCTCCCGCGCGTCGCTGGGGTCGATGTTGAACACGACCTTGGAGCGGGCGTTGGCCGACATCGCGGCGGCCGTCTCCTTGGGCAGCTGAGCCAGATCCTGATGCGCCAGGACCATGCCGAGCCGGTAGCCCCGGGCCTCGGCCAGCATGTCGTCGACCGAGCCCGGCAACGTGAGGAAGTTGTGGGCCTCGTCAACGTAAAGACAGGCGTCTTTGCGCTGGTCTTCGGGGATCGCGGCGCGGGCGATGGCGGCCTGCCACACCCGGGCGACGATCAGCGAGCCCAGGATGCGGCTGGTCTCCTCGCCGAGCTGGCCTTTGGGCAGCCGGCACAACAGCACTCCGCCGTTGAGGATGTCGCCCATCTGGAACGAGCTGGTCGAGTTCCCGATCACCGACTTGACGAAGTCGCGCAGTAGGAACTGCCGCAACCGGGCCAGGACCGGGGCGATGACCTGGCCCCGGAAGTTCTCGTTGATCGAGTCGTACCAGGTCCAGAACCCTGCCAGGCCGTCCGGATCGTCCAGGCCCACCGTGTAGCGGCCCCGGAAGGTGCGGTCCGACAGCAGCGGCGGTACCAGGCTCAGCGTCGAACCCGCGTGGCGCATCAGGGTCAGGCACGCCACCCGCAGGGTGTCGTCCATGCGCGGACCCCACTGCCGGGCGAAGATCTTGGCGAAGATCCCGACGAGGTTGTCGACGGCCAGGTGCGGATCGTTGGTGTCCTCCAAGGGGTTGAAGCGGCCCGGGTTGGGCTGGTCGGGGTCGATGAGCACGATCCGTTTCGCCAGCGACGCCGGTACCCGGTCCAGGATGTCGGTGATCAGGTCACCGCGCGGGTCGATGACCACCGTTCCTCTGCCCGCCTTGATGTCGCCGACGATCATGTTCAGCAGCAGCGTGCTCTTGCCGACGCCGGTCTTGCCGATGACGTGCATGTGCTGGCGGGCATCGGTGACGTTGATGCCCACCGAGTGGCCGCCGATCTGCGACCGGCCAAGGACTTTCACACCCCGTCCGCCGGAGGGGATCTGCACCGGCGCCGGCATCGCCTTGGCCCGAGCCCGGTCCAGGCCCGGCACCGCCAAATCCTGCGGCAGCGCGGCCAAAGCTGCGAGCTCCGGCACCGTCGCCAGGAACCCGCGCCGCAACCGCCTTCCCGCAAGAGTCGCCACCGGATGCGGCATCTTCATGCGCCGCAACCGGTTCGGACCGGTGTACGCCGCGGCGGCCGAAGCGACCGTGTGCCTCAGCCCGACGAGGCGCTCGCGGATCTGCTTAGCCCGCGCCTTGTCCGGCGCGGTCTTGCCCGCGTCGGCTGCGACGGCGAACCGGACCGCGATCTCGAAGTGCGGCACCCGGATCGCCTTGTCGACGATCGTGCGGGCGTCGGCGGTGGCCACCGGATCGCGCTCACCCGCCCGCACCTGCGTACGCGCCGGTGTCCGCCGTGACGGGCCGGGCGTGAACGCATCCAGGACCCAGATCAGCGGCTCGGTGAGCAGCCGGGCGACCCCGGAAACAGCACGGGCGGCCACATCGGGCCGCCCGTGAGGGTGGGTGCCGGTCGCCGCCGCCGTTCTTCGCGCGGCACGGACCCGCCGGGGTGCTGCCGGTCGGGCCAAGATCTGCACGCACGCGTGTTCGCGGTCGCGGACCTCGGCCCCGGCCGACAGCAGCGCCCGCAACGGGTCCGCGTCGTGCTCGGTGCGCAGCGGCAGCGCATCGGCTGCTTGCGTCCAGTGCGCCCCGCCGACCTGCTCGACCACGCTCGCCGGGATCGGCGGGGCGGCATCCTGCACGGTGAGGGTGGCGGCGGGCCACGCCGCCCGGATCGCGGCCTCGACCGCGCCGGGCGGCACCGTACCGGGCACCCACACCCGGATCGTCAGCGTGCGGCCGGTCCAGGTGTACTCCCACCCGATGTGCGGCATACCGAAGATCCGCCGCCGCCACACCGAGGGCGTCAGGACACCCATGATCGTGGTCCAGAACGCCGCCGCTGACTCCGGTGTCACCTCCGGCGGCGCGGCCACCGTCAGCCACCGCGCCCCGCTCACATAGCGCTGGTGCCGCCAGGCGAGCACCTTGTCGCGGGCGACAACAGTGGCGATGATGGCGGCGGCGGCCACGAACGCCAGCCAAGGCCGGGCCGAGATCCATGACCAGACCTCGCCCAGCCGGGTCCAGGTGTCGGGATTCATGACGCCTCACCGATCCCCGTTGTCAGAACTTCCTGGAGTTCCGCGCTGCGCCCTCGTTGGCTGCGTGGTGTTGGCGCTGGCCAGGGCTGGTTGTTGAGGTCGCCCGTGCAGGGGACGCGATTCTGACTTTGCGTCAGCAACACTGACGACTTGTAGGGATTCATGGCGTTCTTCCTGTTCTCGGGAAGGTTAGTGTCCGATGGCGTTGGCATTGGTGAGGTCCATCGACTCGCCGCGGCGCCTGGGCACTGCGCAGGAGATCGAGGACTACGAGCAGGAGTTGGTGGACCGGTTTCTGCTGGCGTCGGTCGGTGCCGGTTGCCGGGACTCGACGATCGCGGGCGACCGAAGCGTGTTGTTCGAGTTCATCCGGTTCCTGGGCAGACCGGTATGGACCGCGAGACCGGCTGATGCGGATCGCTATCTGGCGCACTAGCGTCGGGACCTCGGCCGGGCGCACTCCACGGTGGCGGGCAAGGCCATCACGCTGGGCCAGTTCTTCGACTTCCTGACGGTCCGGCACCAGGGCGACATTCACGCCCTCACCGGGCACGTCGTCGAACAGGTGATAGACGAGTTCAACCGCCCGGCCAGCACCGACTTCGGCGCGGCCCGGGTGCCGCCGGCCGAGGAGGAGGTTGTGCTGCTGTTCGAGCGCTGGGGTCAGTGGCTGCCCGACGCGCGCAAGTTCCTGACCGCGGCTCGTGACTACATGGCCGCGTCGTTGTGGCGGCGGCTTGGTCTGCGGATCCACGAGAGCTACATGCTCGACATCCGCGATTGGCGCCGCGATCTGGGCGAGTACGGCAACGTGCATGTGCGCTTCGGTAAGGGCAGCCTCGGCCGCGGTTACAAGACCCGGCTTGTTCCGGCGATCAACTCGGCGCGGGATCTGCTGGACTGGTGGATGGTTGATGCGCGCCACCAGTTCGGCGACGACTACACCAACCCCGATGCGCCGCTGCTGCCTAGTGAGCGGTTGCCTGACCCGGATACTGGGTTGTGCCGCCGGGCTGGTGACCAGGTGCTGCGCGATGGGCTGACTCGGGCGGTCGGCCTGTGGCTGCCTGCGTGGAGCGGGCGTTTGACGCCGCACGTGCTGCGGCACTTCTGTGCGTCGTCGCTGTATCGGCGTGGCATGGACATCAAGGCGATCCAGGAGCTGCTTGGGCACTCCTGGTTGTCCACGACGACCCGGTATGTGCACGTCCCGGCAGAGCATGTCGAACATGCGTGGACCGCCACGAACGCGCGGACCGCGATTCGGCTCGGACTGACGGCGGGGTGAGGGCGGTGCGGTGGAATCTGCGGATGCGCGCAGCCCAGCTGGGCATCTGGAAGTCGACGGAGATGCGCCGACGTCTGGCTGTTGCCGGGCTTGAGGTCAGCCACGGCAAGATGTCGGCGCTGTGGACGACGACACCGACCACGATCCGCCTGGACGACTTGGAGGTCATCTGCGCGGTGCTGGACTGCACGCCAGCAGACCTGTTGATCTGTGAACCGGGCAGGGTGCGCACCGGCCGACCTGCAGTCGTGGAGCAACCAGCCGCAGCGGCTGGGCAGCTGCCGCCGCGGTTGGGCCGCAACAGAAGCGCGCCGCCGGCATGACGGGCAAACGCCGACCGTGCCGGGTCTGCCGGGTCCGTCCTCCGGCGATGCGGGAGATCCCGTACTGCTTCGTGTGCTGGCCGGGCGGTCCGGTGACGCCGCCGCCCTGTTACAAGTGCGGATCCACCTTGGCCTACTGGAGTTCGGGGCTGTGTTCGCGCTGCCATCCGGGCGCACCCGGCGCGAAGTCGTCGGTCTGGCGCGGCGGCGGCGTGTTCACGGAGAACCAGGTCGTCATCGACTCCTGCGTCGACTGCCAGGCGTGGGGCGTCACCCGGACCACGCGGTGGCTGTGCTGGGGTTGCAAGTCATGGCGCGAGTCGCATCCGCACGTGGCCCTGTGCCCGGGGTGCGGCCGGGAAGTCGCCGTGCATTCTGCCGACGGGATCTGCCGGCTCTGCCACAAGCAGCGGGGCATCCTGGCCCGGTTCACCGGCCGCCGCGTCGACGACTTCACCGTCGATGACGTCGCGCGCATCGGCCAGCAGCTGTTCTTCGCCGACATGTGGCACGGCAGCGGCGGCAAGGCCGCCTACCGCAAACGGACCGCACCGGCCGATATGAGGCTGCTCAAGCCCGTGTCGTGGCAGCAGTTGACGATCGGCGACGTCCCGCGGGATCTGCGGCTGGGCATGACCCGCGGATTCCCGCCGCCGCCCGACGACGCGCGCGTTGCCGCGTTCAATCAGCTCGTCAACGACCACGCGGCCAGGCACGGCTGGCACAGCGGCAAGTCCGAGCGGATCAAGCGCGCCATCCGGATCCTGCAGGGCACCCAGGACACCCCCGGTGCGAGGTTCAAACGCAGCGACATCGCGCTGCTGTCGCGCATCAAGCACTCCGCCCAGGTCGTCGCTGACGTCCTCGCCGAGGCCGATCTGCTTGACGAAGACCGCCAACCGGCCGTGGTGCGCTGGTTCCACGTCACCGTCGAGGAGCTGCCCGAGCCTATGCGCGCCGAACTGCAGGTGTGGTTCGACGTCATGCGCAACGGCTCCACCGACACCCCGCGGCAGAAGCCGCGCTCCGACACCACCATCAGCACCAAGCTGCGATGGGCGATGCCCGCGCTACGGCACTGGGCCGCCGCCCACGACTCTCTGCGCGAGGTCGGGCGCGAGAACGTACTCGAGGTCATTCCCCCTCAGCCGGGCACGGCCCGGTCGACCTTGCTGCAGGGACTGCGTTCCATCTTCACCGTGCTCAAGGGCCGCAAACTGGTGTTCGTCAACCCCACCATCCGGATCAAGGTCACCGGTCCGATAGCCGCGCCGCCGCCTCCGGTCGACCTGCAGCGACTACGCGACAACCTCAACTCGACAGACCCCACGAAAGCGGCGCTCAGCGCGCTACTGGCCTTCCACGCTGTACGCATCCGCCAGCTGCGCCATCTTCTGCTCACCGACTTGTGCGACGGCAGGCTGCATATCGGTGACCACGTGATCCTGCTGGCCGAACCGGTACGACAGCGGCTGGCCGCATACCTCGACTACCGCCAGCAGAACTGGCCCACCAGCACCAACCCGCACCTGTTCATCCACCAGCGCAGCTGGTCACACCAGCGGCCGGTATGGCCAGCGTGGATCAACCAGCAACTCGGCATGTCCGGCCAAGTCATCCGCCGTGACCGCATCCTCGACGAAGTCCACGCCACCAGCGGCGACATCCGCGCACTCACCGACCTGTTCGGCCTCACCGCCGCAGGAGCCATGCCCCACGTGATCAGCTTCAACCGCGCCGCGAACGACGACGTCAACCGCTCATAGTCAAGACCTCACCGAGCTATCTCGCCTGCACTGCTGCAGCGTCCCGAGATAGGCTCCGGCGGCGTGTTAGCGAGAACTGGCCCCCCACCCAGGTTAGAGGCATCGCTCACGTGGCGACGCTACGCACGGTTACGGCCGAGGATCCTCCTCGGCGATGGGCCGTACGGACTGCCGACCGGATCGCGGCTTGAGGGCATTGGGCGGTGCATGCACACGTTCGATCCGTGATGTAATTGATCAATGGAGTTGGTCGTTGAGGCTGAAGGTGTCGTCCTGCCCGCCTCACTGGATTTGCCAATGGGGCATGCACGCGCCGCTGTTGTGGCGTTGCATGGCGCCGAGGCCGGCCAGCGCTCCTTCTTCCTGTATGAGCACCTTGCCAGTCTGCTCCCAGCCGCAGAGATTGGGGTGCTGCGTTACGACCGGCGGCCCGCGAAAGACGGAAACGACGTGCCGTTGGCGGTGCAGGCCGCCGACGCGTACGCGGCAGTACAAGCGCTGCGTCGGCAGATCGGGGACGTTCCGATAGGGCTCTGGGGGTTCAGCCAGGGCGCCTGGGCCGCGACCGTCGCAGCGAGCACCAAGCCCGACGAGGTTGCATTCCTGGTGCTGGTGTCCTCGTGCGGAGTATCTCCAGCGCACCAGATGCGCTTCGGCACAGCCGAACAGCTAAGGCGGCACGGCTTCGACCCGGCCGCCGTTGCCGAGCTGATCCACCTCCGCACCACCGTCGAGGAATATCTACGGGGCGACGTCCCTCGCGCCACAGCGCAAACCGCCGTCGACCACGCCGCCGAGCGGCCATGGTTCCCGTTGGCCTACATTCGTCGACAACTACCCGAACGATCAGGCACCTGGGCGGACATGGACTTCGACCCGACATCCGCGATCGCGGGGCTGCCCTGCCCCGTGCTGCTGTTCTACGGCGAGACCGATGAGTGGATGCCCATCGACGACAGCATCGCCGCATGGCGTCATGCGTACGCCACCAAAAACAACCCCGATCTGACGATCTGCCGACTGCCCGGCTGCGGACACCAACCGACCCTGAACGAGAGCCCGAGTCTCGCGGCCATCAGCCCTCGATACACCAGCACCATGCTCGCCTGGTTTGACAGGCAACTGTCAGGACTCTCGACAACATAGAACGGTGCTTCCGGGCGAGCAGTCACCGACAGTGACTCCCGCCTGCCGCTCGACCGGCACGGCCCGGGGCCACTACTGGTTCCCAGTCGGAACCGCCGGTGATCGATATGCGGAGCCAGAATCCGCTCCCAGCTGGCGCCAGAACTCGGCTCTGGCACACTTCCGTGATCGGCTGGGATGGAGCTCAGCATTGGTACGCCGCTGACCGGCCACCATCACTAATCCCGTCACCGACCTGGACGCCTGCCTAAGCACCTTCGCCTGCAAACGGGCTGCCCGCCGAGAATCACTGAGGCTGGAGGACTACCGAGAGGACCGCGACGACGGCGCAGACAGCGACAGCAGCGACCAGGGCCCGCCGAACCTCGGGTTTGGCATAAGCCGCGGCCACCAGCCCGCTGGTCCACGGCAGCGACCAGGCGACAGCAACCGCCCCGACCGTCGTCACGGTCATCTGCCCGGATACGGCCGCCCCGATGACGGGCACACCGACAGCGACAGTGGCGGCGATGACAAGCAGCGCCCGCTGCGGTGGGCCCGAGCTCCGCCCGGCCGGCCACGCCAGCACACCGCCCGCCAGCGCCGCCACCACCCCGGCAACGGCGGTCATCGCGGCGATGGTGACCACGTCGGCCAGATTCGACAAGGCCACACCCCGCGCACCAGCGACGTTGAACCAGTCCCGCACGGCGACGAACCCCTCACCGGCGATCAGCAGCCCGAGCAATCCACCCACCGCCGTGGCCTCGGCAGGCGTACGCCGCGGCCGGAATGCGGCCAAGCCACCTAGGGCCAACAATCCCGCTGCGGGCGAGTACCGCCACACCAGCCGGACCGGCCCAGCCGGTGTCCAGTCCCAGCCGGGCACCAGTACCGCAGCCACACCGATGGCTCCGGCCGCCACCATGATCAGCCCAGCCGTTCGGGTCATGCCAACCGGCCGCAGACCCGACTTGACCGGCTCTGCGACAGCGAGAGAGTCGATGCTCATACCCCGTTCAACGCCAGGCGACCCGCCCTGTCGCGGCCAGGACCGTCAACACACTGCCGACAGCCATCGGCGTCGCTGGGCCGCGCAAGAACGTAGACGTCTAGCGATCACGAAGATTGTCCCAGAGCCCAGAACTCACCCTCGAAGCGAAGCCCATCACGCAGCGCGGTGCCGACGGCGGCGATACGACAAATGTCAGCATTAAGGGGAACTTGGCGAACTCAGGGGCGGCACCACGCCGTAGGCGCAGTATTGACCCCTGAGTTCAGCTCCTATACCTCCCGAAGATTCAGCGAACTCCAGACCTGTGACGGCGATCTTGTGCTCGGCCGCCGACCCAACACTCCTGAACGGAATCCGGGACCGGCCAGCGACGAGAAGCCCTTCGCCCCTGGGCGCCGACAGCAGGAGCCGTGATTCCCCGGCGGTCAGGCTGAACGCCTCAGACACCGCGTCGATGGACTGGGTGCTCTGACGCATCAGGATCTGGGTCGCGGCGTTGGCGACGACGGCGAGACCGAGGTCGGTGGACAGCACGTCGGCGGCGTCCTGGGTGATGACGCACACCCCGGCCGACCGCTTGCGGGCGGCCTTGGCCATCCGGAACAGGAACCTCGCGCCTTCGCCGTCTCTCATGAGCAGCCAGGCTTCGTCGACGACGACGAGTTGCCGCCGCCGGCGGGCGCCGGTGTTCGGAGTGTCGATGCCCGACCAGATCGAGTCGAGCGCGAGCAGCGTGCCGACGGTGCGTAGCTCGTCGGGCAGATGCCGCAGGCTCCACACCACCAGGTGCCCGTCCGGGCGGGTGGTGGTCGGCCCGTCGAACAAGGAGCTGAAGTTCCCGATCGTCCACGGTGCGAGCCGCGCGGCCAGTTGCTCAGCGGCCGGGTCGTCATCGGCGGCCAGGGTGACGGTCAGATCCCGTAGCAGCGGGGCTGGGCGCGACCAGGTGGCCGGGTCGCCGTTGATCCCTGCCGCCGCGTAGGTGGCGGTGATCGCGCGGTCGAGCGCGGCGCGTTCGGTCGGCGGTGGTGGTGCGCCGAGCATGACCGCGATCAGCGTGTGCAGGTACAGGCCGCGCCGGGTCAGGGTGTCGGCCCGGTTGTCGGTAGGCAGGTCGAGGGGGTTGATGCGGACGTCGGGCAGGCCCAGCTGCACGACCGTGCCGCCGACATGTTCCGCGAGGGGTGCGTACTCGTCTTCGGGGTCGATGACGGAGACGGCGGTGCCCTGGTAGAGGTTGCGCAAGACCTCCAACTTGACGAAGTAGGACTTGCCTGCGCCGCTGCGCGCGAGGACGACGCTGTTGTGGTTGTCCTGCCGCCAGCGGTCCCACAGCAGGACGCCGTTGCCGGTGGTGTTGACGCCATAGAGCACCCCGTCCGGCGGTGCGACGACACCGGGCGGCGGGGCGGCCAGGTCTGCCGACGCGAAGGGGAACGCCGCCGCCAGCGACGTGGTGTCGAGGATGCGGCGCATCCGCAGCGGGTCCACCCCGATCGGCAGCGTCGCGACCCAGCCCTGCTGGTGGCGAAACGTCGTCGGCTGCAGGTCCAGCAAGACGCTGGCGGCGGCGGACTTCACGCCCGCGGTGACCGCTCGCAGCTCGTCGAGGTCGCGGGCGTGGATGGTGACGTAGATCCCGACGTCGAACAGCTTCGCCGCGCCTCGCGCGACGCGTTCGGCCAGGTCGGCGGCGTCGGCCGCCGCCGCGTCGGTCATCGGGTCGCCGAGCTTGCCCTGATCAGAGTCGAGCTGCCGGGTCGATTCGAGGCGGGCGCGCTGGCGTTTGAGCATCGTCGCGGCCAGCTGCGCCGCGACCGGGTCGATGTGCACGGCGACGTCCACGCGGCCGGGGTAGGACAGCAGCGGATCGAGCCACGCGGGGCCGACCTCGGCCGGGTAGCCGGTGACGGCGTAGGTGGCGGCGTAGCCGTCGCCGACCTGCACGTGCCAGGGCGTGACCGACAAAGCGGCCGGGGAGGGCATGCCCTCCCCGGCCGCAACCGTCTTCTTCTTGGTATTCAACAGGTTCATTCGATGCTCCGTAGCGTGATCGGTGCGCCCGGGACCGCTCGCGGTCCGGGCACTGGGGGGTTGAAGGGATCGGCCGCCGCCGCGAGCGCGGCGGTGACCGCCGGCCCGTCCAGGGCGGTGGCTTCGACGCCGAGCCCGGACAGGGCGCGGACGGCCATGTCGGCGACCTGCTCGCCGGTGATGACCGCCAAAACTTGACGACGCAACGGATCGCGTTCCTCGTCGAGGTCTAGGAGGAACTCGGCGTAGTCGTCGGCAGCGTCCTGCAACGCCCGATGCGGCAGGCGCGGCGCGTGGTCGACGATCGCCTGCGCGTGGGCGGTCAGGTCGTGACGCTGGGCGGCCACGACGATCTGCGCCGGGCTGGTCAGGGAGTTGAGGAACCGGCCGAACCCGTCCAGCAGCGCGCCTTGCTCGTTGCCGGTGCGCAGGTGGATGTTCGTTGTCCCGCAGGCGATCAGCACCCGGTGCTTGCCTTCGGAGGTGACCACGCCGCTCGGGCTGACCGCTGTCACTGGTGAGCGCAGCGGCGCCGGGACGCTCGTCTTGCCGGCCACCGCGGCGACCGAGGTGGCCCGAGCCGTGCCGGGGGTGAGCCGGCGAGGGCTTCGCGTCAGCGTGAGCCCATGCTTGAGCCAGACGTCCAATGGCAGGCCGTCACGGCGGCCGAGGGCGACGACGATCGCGATGGAGAACACGATGATCCCGGCGATGATCCAGGCCACCGGGGGCAGCAGCGGGCCGAAGGTGCGGTAGAGACCGAAGCCGCCCAGGCCGATGCCGCCGACGATGGCCAGCTGCCGGAACGTGAGCCCGAACGCGATCCGGTCGGCCTCGTTGACGTTGGCCGGAATCCGTGCCGTATACGGCCCGTCAGTCTCGTCATGTTTCGGACTCATTGGTGATCACTCATCCGTTCCATCCGTTGAAGGGGCAGAGCTTGGTTGTGCTGTTCATGCAGCGCAAGCGGCATGGTCTGTTCTTCGTGTGTGAGGTCGAGGGGAGGCGGCGCATCACGGTGGCGCAGGACTGGACCGACCGGGGTGTCGCGGCGGCGTCGGATCGGTTGGCGGTGGAGGGCTTGTCGGCGGCGCGGGCGCTGATCGACAAGATCGATCCAGTGTTGGCGGTGGCGGATTCCCATGAACTGGCTCCTGACGCTGAAGTGAACGCTGGTGGCCCGAGTGGGCCGGGAACGGGGACGGATGAGCGGGTGGGACATTCGCCAAGCCCTGATGGTCGTGGCGAACATGGTCGAATCGCTGTTGCACAGAGGAAGCAGTGATGACTCCCAGCTCGAAGATCACGTCGAGTCATCTGTCGAGGCTGGCAATCGTGTACCTGCGGCAGTCATCGATGGCGCAGGTGCGGCAGAACACCGAGTCCACCGCCCGGCAGTACGGGCTGGCGACGACCGCCGCCGAACTCGGGTGGCTGGCCGAGCAGATCGTCGTCGTCGATGCCGATCTGGGTGTGTCGAGCCGGTTCGGGTCCGAACGCGACGGCTACCGGGAGATCGTCGCGAAGTTGTGCATGGGCGAGGTCGGGGCGGTGTTGGGCCTGGAGGTGTCGCGATTCGGGCGCTCGAACGCCGACCTGACCCGGCTGATGGAGTTGGCGCGGCTGACCGACACGCTGCTGATCGACGCCGATGGCGTGTACGACCTGGCGAATGTGAACGACCGGATTCTGTTGGGGCTCAAGGGCCAAATGTCAGAAATCGAGATGCATTTCCTGCTCGGCCGGTTGCACGGGGCGAAGCTGGCCGCGGCCCACCGCGGTGAACTACGCCATCCCCTGCCCGTCGGGTTCGTCTACGACGACGAGGGCTTGATCGTCAAAGACCCCGACGAGCAGGTCCGCCGCGCGGTCGAGGACCTGTTCGCCGAGTTCCATCGGACAGGGTCTGCGTTGAAGACGGTCCGGGCGTTCCACGAGACGGGCAGGTTGTTCCCGCAAAGGGCGTGGGCCGGAGCGTGGGCGGGCACGATCAAGTGGGGCAAGCTCACCCACGCCCGGGTGGCGCAGGCGTTGAAGAACCCCACCTACGCCGGGGTGTACACGTTCGGCAAGACCCGCGAGGTGCGCCGGGTGCTGCCCGACGGCACGGTGCGCTCCACCCGCCGGCGCCGGGCCCGCGAGGAGTGGACGGTCCTCATCGAAGACCACCACGAGGGATACGTGACCTGGGCCGAATACCTCACCACCGAGGCCAGGCTCGCCGCGAACAACACCCAGCGCGGTGCCCGGCCGGTCCGGGAGGGCTCCGCCCTATGTCAGGGCATCATCCTTTGCGGCACCTGCGGCGGCCGGGTCGGCACCCGCTACAGCCGCAAGGACCGCAAGGTCACCTACAAGTGCGCCGAGCCCACCACCCGGTGCCGCACGGTCACCGCCGACACGGTTGACGACACGGTCGCGACGTTGTTACTGAAGACTGTTACCCCGCAACAGATCCAGGTCGCCCTGGCCGCTGCCGACGAGGTGATCGACCGGCAGGTCCGCAGCCACCGCGCCGCCGAACTGGCAGTCGAACGCGCACACTACGAAGCCGACCGCGCCGAACGTGCCTTCAGCCAGGTCGAACCGGACAACCGGCTCGTGGCGCGGACGCTGGAAACGCGGTGGGAGGCCAAACTCGCCGCCCTCGCCGAGGCCGAGGCCGCGCTGGCAACCGCACGCGTGGTCAAGCCCGCGGTGCCCGACCACGACGCCTTGCAAGCACTGGCCGCAGACCTTCCCCGGTTGTGGGACGCGCCGACGACCAGTCACCGCGACCGCAAGCGGTTGCTGCGCACGCTGATCGCCGATGTGACGCTTCTCCTGGAGCAGGACTCCGACGCCGTGCGGATCGGCGTGCGCTGGCACACCGGCGCCAGCGACGAGCTGATCGTCGAGCGACGCGGGCCAGGCCGCACCCCACCACAGGCCCTCGCCATCGTGCGCGAGTACGGCGCTACCCATAGCAATGTCCAGATCTCCAAGATGCTCAACGACGCCGGCCTGCGCACCGGCAAGAACCTGCGCTTCACCCCACGGCACGTCGCCGCGGTGCGCGGCATCTACCAGATCTTCACGCCCCGCACCGTCGCCGTGCAGGACGGGGAGATCAGCGTCAAACAGGCAGCCCAGCTACTCGGCATCCCCGCTGACGCGATCTACAACTGGCTGCGCCTGGACCAAGTCCCCGCCAACACCCGTGCGGGCCGCTGGTGCATCCCCTGGGACGCCCAGACCCAGGAGGTCTACCGGCAGAAGGTCGCCGGCTCGTTCCGGCTCAAGCCGAACCCTCCCGCGGCGGGTGTCCGTTAGGGGAACCCTGACCGGACGAATTGAGGTCTCGCGCAGAGTGGCATTGACGTGTAACGCTGGCGTACTTCTTGTGTCCGACCGGAAGCAGGGGCTGTCTATGCATGACTGGGCTGCGCGGTGGCGGGTACGTTGGCGTCTGCTGGTGGTGGCCGCAGCAGGCGTGACCTTCGTGGTGGTGTTGTTCGCCGGACAGTGGCTGCTTCCCGGTGTAGTGGACTGGGCAGCCAGGTGGACGACAGCCGAGTGGGCGGCCTCGGGGCTGGCCAAGCTGCGAGACGACGGTGCGTGGGCTCTTGCTGGACTGGCTGCCACCGGCGTGCTGACCGCTGGCCTGCTACGCAGACCAAACCCGCCCCAACCCAGCTCCGATGCGCCGCGCCAGCCAGGCGAGCGCGTGTTGTTCGGAGAGATTCCGCATCGGGCGTGGTCGTTTCAGGAGCGGCCGGATCTGACGGCCAAGGTAGTACAGGCGTTGGAAGACCGGTCCGCAGCGGCGTTGGTGGCGTTGCATGGGATGCGGGGAGCGGGCAAGTCGCAGCTGGCGGCACAGGTGGCCCGCCAGTGTGCGGGCCACGGCTTTGACGTGGTGGCGTGGATCAACGCCGAGTCAGGGGTGGTGCCGGAGCTGGCCAGGTTGGGCCGGGAAGAGTTTCGCCTCGCTGGGGATGGTGTGTTGCCGGAGCAGGTCGCGGCCGCGGTGCGGCGGCTGTTGGAGCGCGTCGATGGTCGACGGCGGCTGGTGGTGTTCGACAATGTGGAGGATCCGGCGGAGCTGGTGCGGTATCTGCCGTCGACCGGCTCGACCCAGGTGATCATTACGACGAATCGGCCGGCGGTGGCGACGCTGCCCGGTGTGGCCAGTGTCGAGGTGGGTGTATTCCAGCCGGAACAGGGTCACGCGTTTCTGGCCGAGGCGACCAGGCTGCCCGACGGCGAGGACGCGCAGCGGCTGGGCGAGCAGCTGGGCTGGCTACCGCTGGGCCTGGCACAGGCAGCGGCCAACATCGCCGCCGACCGGCTATCGTACCGGCAGTATCTGGACCTGTTGTCGGGGGTGCGGCTGGATGAGATCCTGCGGCAGCAGGCGGGGGCCGAACATCCGGGGGTGTTGAAGGCCACCGGGCTGAGCCTTGCCGCGCTGCGCCGCGACGACCCCACCAGCCAGGCCAATCGGCTGCTGACGGTGCTGGCACTGCTGTCATCGGACGGTATCAGCCGCCGTTTCCTGACCGGCCCGGCTGCCACCGCGGCGTTCGCGCCTGCGCGTAGGTGGTGGCGTGCGTGGCGACGGGCCAGCGGGATAGATGCTAGGCGGGCGCTGCCGCTGCTGACCGGCCGATCCGTTGTCGCGATCAGCGCCGTCGGCGTTGATGGTGAGGGTGATCGCGCGGTGGTCGTGGTGCACCGGTTGATTGCCGCCGTGGTCCGATACCAGGCCGGCATTGACGGCAGTTTCTCCACCGCCGTCACGGATGCGACCCGGCTGCTGGATCAGCTCACCGACGATCTGCCCACCGATCAGGTCGCTCACAGGCGTGCCGACCTCGATGAACTGGTAAGGCACATCGAGTCCGTACGAGAGCACGTCGAGAAGCCTTCCGAGCTGTTGCTAATCCAGCGTTCGTGGGCTGGCCGGGCACTGACGGATGCAGGTGATCTCACGCGTGCCATATCCATCCTCGAGGCCACCCTCGCCGATCGGCTGCGGGTGCTAGGCGCGTACCACCCGGATACGCTGGCCTCCCGCACCAGCCTCGCCGATGCCTACCAGTCGGCGGGACGGCTGGACAAGGCCATCGACCTGCACGAGCAGGTGCTGGCCGATCGCGCCCGGGTACTCGGGGCCGACCACCCGGACACGCTGACCTCCCGCACCAGCCTCGCCCACGCCTACCAGTCGGCGGGACGGCTTGACGAGGCCATCGACCTGCACGAGCAGGTGCTGGCCGACTGTCTGCGGGTACTCGGTGCCGACCACCACACCAGACTGCTCACCCGCAACAATCTCGCCTACGCCTACCACGCGGCGGGACGGCTTGACGAGGCCATCGACCTGTACGAGCAGGTGCTGGCCGACTGTCTGCGGGTACTCGGGGCCGACCACCCGGACACGCTGACCTCCCGCAGCAACCTCGCCGATGCCTACCAGTCGGCGGGACGGCTTGACGAGGCCATCGACCTGTGCGAGCGGGTGCTGGCTGTTCGTGTCCGGCTGCTCGGTGCCGACCACCCGCACACACTGGTCTCCCGCCACGCACTCGCCAGCGCCTACCAGTCGGCGGGACGGCTGGACGAGGCCATCGACTTGCACGAGCAGGTGCTGGCCGACTGTCTGCGGGTACTCGGGGCCGACCACCCGGACACGCTGAAATCCCGCCACCTACTCGCCCGCGCATACCAGGCGGGACGGCTGGATGAGGCCATCGACCTGTACGAGCGGGTGCTGGGCGACTATCTGCGGGTACTCGGTGCCGACCACCCGCACACGCTGGTCTCCCGCTACGAGCTCGCCGGCGCCTACCGGTCGGCGGGACGGCTGGATGAGGCCATCGACCTGTACGAGCGGGTGCTGGCCGACTATCTGCGGGCATTCGGTGCCGACCACCCGCACACACTGGTCTCCCGCCACGGACTCGCCGGCGCCTACCAGTCGGCGGGACGGCTGGATGAGGCCATCGACTTGCACGAGCAGGTGCTGGCCGACTATCTGCGGGCATTCGGTGCCGACCACCCGCACACACTGGTCTCCCGCCACGGACTCGCCGACGCCTACCAGTCGACGGGACGGCTGGATGAGGCCATCGACCTGTACGAGAACTTGCTGGCCGACTGTGAACGGCTCCTTAGCCCCAGCCACCCGCTCACCTCGCAAGTACGAAGTAGTCTTGCACGCGCCCCCCGCAGCGACCGAGGTGGCGGCGATTTGAGTCCCGGTGTCCGTTAGGGGATCCCTCACCGGACAGGTCACGGCCCTCGCCGACTTCGACGACGCTCAGGACCTGCACATTCTCATTTACCCCGTACGGTGACCATTCTCAGTAACCCGGGCTATCCGTTACACCGTTACGCTCCGACCGCCGGGCTTGGCGGTCGGAGCGGGCGACTGCCGCGACTCGATCGTTGAAGGACACGGGTCAGCTTCGCGTGGCGCGAGGTGACCGATACGCATCACCCGTCCGACGTCGCCACGAGATGACGTCAGCAGGTGGCCCCGTGTTCATGAACCCAACAGCGATCCTCGGAGAGGCAGTATGAAGCGCCCGTCGGGACCACGGCACGGGGTGTGCTGTCTTCGTGGGTCATCGCCCACCTCGCACCGTGCGGCCGAACGGCAGCTTGCGGGTGATGGACTGGATCAGCACCGCCCGTATCAGGACGCCGCCCATGCTCGGGCCGCCCTTGCGGGTCACGTACCGGCGCATCATCCCGGGGATCTTGATCGTGACCCAAAGCAGGACCGCGACCAGCATCAGGTTGAGCAGGTCGGAGCCGGGCAGGCCGATCAGTATCGGCAGGCTGCTGTTCGGGTCAATCATCAGCTGCACGCCGGTGCTGAAGGCGATGGCCTGCAGCGTCGGGGTGGCCAGGCAGCCCAGCAGGGTCCGCCACCACAGCTGCGCGGCCTCCTGGGTCCACGGCGTGGCGTAGCAGGCCATCGCGACCGGGGCGATCCCGGCCAGGATCACCAGGACGCCGACCCGCACGATCCAGCTGCCGAACAGCGTGAACATCAGCCCGACGATGAGCAGACCGATGATCAGCGCCACGAGAGCGGTACCCGGGTCGGACAGGGCGGCGGTCACGTGCAGGCGGGTCATGTTGACCGCCTCGGTCGTCGGGGCGGCCGTGCCGACCATCGACACCGTCAACGCGTTGGCGACCTCGATCAGCGCCGCCGTCAACGCGACGGCGAAGTTCGAGGCGACCCATCCGACAATGAGGCGGGGCACCAGTTCCTTGATGCCATAACGCATCTCGACCGAGCCGCCGACCATCGTGGCGATGCCCACGGCGATGATCGCCAGGACGAAGCAGGCGTTGACGACCAGGGCGCTCTTGCCCGCGATCGACTGCACCTGCGGCAAGACGGTGACGTCCGGCGACAGGAACATGCCGGAGGTCAGGTAGGCGAGCAGCCCGCCGAGCAGGTCTTGCAACCTGTCGGCGAGCCACTCGACCAGGCCGTTCATCAGCCAGGAGACCATCAGCTCGGTCCGCCCACGATGCCGGCCAGGATCTTCAGGACCACCGGGGCGAGAACGGCGAGCGCGTACCCGATCAACGCGCTCTTGAAGTTGCCCTTGGCCTGTTCGACCTGGCTGGGGTCGCCTCCGGCGGCCATGTAGCGCAGGCCGCCGACGACGAGGAACATCGTCGCGATGGCCGCGATGATGCCCATGATCCAGCCCTGGATGCCGTTGATGACGTCGGGCAGGGTTTTCGGTCCGCCGCCGCCCGGATCGGGCGCGGCCAGGACGAGGTCGTTGAGGTTGTTCAGGACGTGCAGGGTTGTCTGCATTGCGGCGCTCCACAGGAATGTGGGGCCGCCGCGGTGGGGACCGGGCGAAGTCCGCGAAGGGTCCGGTGGGGGCGCTCCTCCCTTGCATGGGAAGGGATTGCGGTGTCAGTACGCCGCGCCAGCCGTGCCGGACCTGTGGGCCTCGCCCTTGGGTTGTCCCCACCGGGGCGGGCATGCCGTGGATGACATGCACCGCACAGATCTCGGCTGTCAGGTCAGATGAACTCGCCCCGAACCTGTCGCGACCTTGCAGAACCTGACAGCGCCCCCGGATCGCGGAACCTGACAGCTTTGCCGTGCAACGGATGCAGCGCCGGGCACGCGAAAAGGCCGCCCCGGGCATCTGCCCGGGGCGGCCTCGCGGGTGCGTGGGTGTGCAGATCAGACCGCCATGGCGGGTTCGCGGCGGGTGTTACAGACCGGGCCGGACAGGTCGCCTCGCACGACCGCCGCTGCCACGGCCCGTTCGGCACGTCTCCTGCGCATCCTGAGCACGGATGCGGTCACGCCGCGCTCGGCGGCCAGCTGCTCGATAAGGGTGTCACCGAAGCGGGTGGCGCTGATGAGCTCCGCGCTTTCGGTCGAGATCAGGCCGGCGGCGGCGGCCCGGCCGAGCAGCAGGTCCGGGTGGCCGTAGGGCATCTTCGGCGTACGCGAGCCGCTGGACAGGTCGAGGGGCAGCTCCTCGGTATCGCTGGGCTTGATGACCGCCACGCCCGCGCGCCACGCCGCCCAGCACAGCCGCAGCCACAGCCGGGGCGTGTCCAGGTCGGCGGTGCGCAGCGCTGCCAGGAACCCGGCCAGCACCTCGGAGTCGACGTCTTCGGCGTGGCGGCGGTGGCCGCGGCTGATCTTCGCCGCGAGGTGCGTCAGGGCGGGCAGGGCCACGCCGATCGCCCCGACGACCCAGGCCGGACCCCACTCGCGGGCGTGCAGGGCCAACTGCCGCCACAGCGCGTCGGTGGTGTCGGAGTCGTAGCGCTCGAACAGCACCAGCTTGCGCAGCTGGTCCAGGGGCATCGTCTTGTCCGGCAGGCCCGGCACCGGCCGGGCGTCGAACGACAGTGGGGCGGGCTCGCAGGTCAGCAGCTCGAACGCCTTCTCGGCCTGGCCCAGCGCGCCGCCGGTGCGAAAGGAGGTGGTGGTGGTTGGCATGTCGTGTCCCCTCGAGGTTCAAGCCGAACGCCCAAGCGCGGCGGCTCACGACCTCGATTGGAGAGGGGCGACCTGACAGCACAAGCGTTTGTCAGATCGGGACAGGTTTGGACAGGTCGTGACAGGTTTTCGCCTGTCAGACCGGCCGCGCGCCCGGCGCGTGTCAGGTCCTGACAGGACCGTGGGGGGGTTCGATCGGCCCAACAGCGCCGTTCTAGGCACTGTCAGTACGCCCGCCGATCCGGGGGCCACGTGCCCATGACCGATAACACCAACCACTACAGCGCACCGGTCCCGATCGGGGACGTCGTGCCGGGCGATGTGCCCGTGCCGATCACCGTCTGGCCGGTGCCCGCACCACGGCGGGGCGAGACCATGTCCAACGCCCTGGGCGTGCGGCTCGTGCACAACCTCACCCACCCCGGCGAGCTGATCGTCGACCTGGCCGACGGGCCGCAGCTGGCCCGTGCGGTCATCGCCGCCCGCCGCCGCAGCCACCTGCAGGCGGCCCGGCAGGTCGGCTGGGGCAAGGAGTCGGCGCGGCTCATCGTCACCGGCTGGCCGCTCGACGACCTTTCGCCGGTGGAGTTCTTCAACCGGTGCCGGGACAAACTGCTGCCGGGCGGCTGCGTGGCCGTCCTGCTCAGCCACGACGTGACCGCACCGGTCGACGTCATCATCGCCGCCAAGGACACAGGGCTGGCATACCTGCAGCACATCGTGGCGGCCGACCAGCCGCCCCGGCGTGGCCAGCAGACGCTGCTCGACATCCACACCGACGTCCTGATCCTCACCCTCAGTGCGGTCGGAAACGGGGTGCGATGACCGAGCCGATGCCGGTCACGTCGGTGTGGCTGACCTGCCAGCAGCCCGCCCGGGACCAGCGGCGAGGCCGGTACGTGCCGGAAAGCAGCAGCCACCCGGGCAAGATGCTGCCCAACCTGGCCGCACACGCCATCCGGACCTACACCGCTCCCGGGGATCTGGTGTTCGACCCGATGTGCGGGTCGGGCACCACCCTCGTCGAGGCCATGCACCTCGGCCGGGAGGGGATCGGCATCGACATCGAACCCCGCTTCACCGCCCTGGCCGAGGCCAACGTCTCGCTGGCTGCGTCGCAGGGCGCCGCCGGCACCGGGAAAGTCATCACCGGTGATGCCACCAGGCTGCTCGACCTGGTGCCCGCGTCCGCGGTCGGCAAGGTGGGACTCGTGCTCACCTCCCCGCCGTACGGCAGGGGGACTCACGGCCTCGTGCGGGCGACCAGTACCGGGGTACGCAAGCGGGACCACCTCTATGGGGACCGCGAGCGCGGCAACCTCGCCTACGCGGGATGGTCCCGCTTGCTCGACGGGTTCGCCGAAATCCTCGCCGCGTCCTATCAGCTGCTGCGTCCCGGCGGGACCGTGGTCATCACCTGCCGACCGGTACGCCGCCAGCGGGACGACTTCGTCGACCTGCCCGGCGAGCTGCTCGCCGTCGCCACGTCGGTGGGCTTCGTGCCGGTGGAGCGGTGCGCGGCGATGCTCGCCGCCGTCCGCGACGGGCAGATCGTGCACCGGGCCAGCATGTTTGGCCTGATGGCGGTCCGCCGCGCCCGCGCCGAAGGCGTCCCCGTGCACCTCGTGGCGCACGAGGATGTCTGGGTTCTCCAGCGCATGTGAAGGTCCGCGCCGCTGAACATAACCGCAGGTCAAACCCTGTGACGGCCACTCGACACAGTAGCTGACGCAGGGCCCGGCAACGGGCGGGTGGCGGGATACGGGCAGCTCAGCCCGGTCCCGCCACCTGCGGCGTCGGACGATCCCGCTCGCGGGCAGACCGGCCCGCCTGGAGTCCCGCTACCCATCCGCTGTGTCCCGCACGGGGCGTGGGCGGCGCGGGAACGAGTCCCGGTGCGCCGAGGCGCAGCGGGACCCCGACGCGAACGCGAGCGGGACCGGCCCGCCGCACAGCGGGACCAGTCCCGCTCGAGGTCCCGCTCCACGCGCCGGCACCGGGACTCATCCCGCACCCCCGCAAGCGGCGAGTCCCGCTCGGCGGGACCACCGCCACTGGCGGTCCCCATACCGCCAGCGGCGCACGCCCTACCTCATCCACAACGAAGTCCGCCCGGCGCCGCCAACCGGGGCCGTGCCGGACACCTCAACCCCTGGGAGGCAAACATGCTGAACACCCTGACGCTCTCCGAGCGCAACACCTACAGCAGCGCCAACGCGTTGACGCTGCCCGTCGCCGTCATCGCGGTGAACGTGCTCGCGGTGACCAGCGGCAACGTCGCCATGGTCCTGGTCGTGGCCGCCGTCGCCGGGCTGTGCCTGGCCGGATGGTCGCGGCTGCTCTACAGCCTCGTCTACACCGCGAACCGGTGGATCGGCCCGCTGATCGGATCGGCCACCGCCTGCCTTCTGCTGGCGGCCGTGACCGGCTCGTGGCCGGTCCTGGCCGGTGTCGCGCTGCTGCTGTTCGTCTGCTGGCTGCCGTTCATGGTCGCCGAGTCGGCCGGGCAGGCGCTACGCGAGCGCGCCTACTGGTCGCAGGCGACCTATGCGTGGCGGCTGTCGCAGGCCGCGCAGATCGTCATCGACATCGCCACGATCGGCGCAACCGCCGTGTTCCTTGCCGTGTCCGCTGACGGCAAGCTGCCCCCGGTCCGGCTCGCGGCGAGCCTGATCCTGATCACACCGCTGCTGCTGTCACGGGCCGCCGACCGCTCGGGACCGCCGCCCGCACCGTACTGGCCCACCCCCGGCGGCGGCTGGACGCCGTGGCCGCTGCCGCCTTCGGATGATGACAAGCCGCAACAGAAGTGACCTGACAGCCGAGCGGGCTGTCAGGTCCGGGACAGGTCCGGTCAGAAAAGCAAACCTGACAACCCGCCTCGCGGACCCGCCGGACGGCTTAACCTAGAGGTTCTCCTTCTTTCCCATGTGCCCCTTTATCTGACGTCGTCCGCGACGGCACCGTGCCCACCGCATCCCGGTCGGCCGCCGCCGCCAGACCCAGATCAGGCACTCATATACCGACGCCCTTCGCGTACGCGACCAGGGCGCGGTAATCCCATCCCGCACACAGGCGGCCACCACCCGGTGGCCGCCTTTTTCCGCGTCCCCGAGGAGGACGAATGCTTCAGCCCACCTGGTACCTGACAGACGGCGACTGGTTCGCCCAGCTGCCCACCGCACCCCGTCTGCACCCTGACGGTCAGGCCGTCATCGGCCTAGTCGCCGAGTTGTTCGGTGACGAGTCCTACTTCAACCCGGCCAAGACCGTGGCCACCACCCACGTGATGCTGCTGGCCGCCGAGCACCTCGGCGACGTTCTCACGTACGCGCGCGGGCAGCACGAGCTGGCTGATCTGGCCCGGCTGGTCGGCGGCCTCAACCTCCTGCAATCGCACCTGACCCAGATCGTCCAGCGCCTCGCCGAGCACATGCACGGCCACGCCTTCCGGGGCTCGGCCGCCGTACCCGCCGCGGCGACGAAGGAACTGACCAACAGCCTCAGCCAGGCCGGCGCCAGCGGCGAGATCAGCGCCGGGCACCTCAAGGAGGCCCACCTCGCCCTGCGCGGCCTGACGCAGTAACCCCCATCCACCCCGAAGGCGCGCGCCCGCAGCGGACGCGCGCCTTCTACCTGTCCTGGAGATCCCGATGGCCGAACTCGACAACGGGTTGACCCGCACCACCTTCAACGCCACCGCCCGCACCAGCCGCAGCATCGACGCGCTCATGGCCGCGTCCGGCGACAACAAGACCGACGCCATCAATGGCGCGCTGCGGCTCGCCGCGACCCTGCTGGCCTTCGCCCGCCCGGACGGCACCGTGCACGTCCTGGACCTGGACGACAAGACCCACATCGTGCACCTTCCCTGACCCGACGATCACAGGAGTCCCCATGTCGAAGATCTGGTGGCGGCTGGCCGACGTCAGCCCCCTAGCCGAACACGCCGTCCACACACCGACCGTCAACACCCCCACCCACCTGCTGCGTGCACCCAGCGGCGTATCAGCGCTGATCTGGGAGCAGGACGAGACCGGCAGCGAAACGCTGCGGTCCAACGGCTGGCCCGGCTGGTACGACAAGACCGGCCAGCCCCACCGCGCCCACGCCCTCACCTGGCAGCACCCCGTCTCGGGCACCAGCGGCACCCACGACCACGCTAACCCCCAGCACGATCTCCTCCTGCTCAAGGTGCGCCGCCGAGCCAACGCGACCCGTCCCCTGATCGACACCATCCGGTGGGGGGTCAAGAAGAAGCACCACTGGTTCTGGATCGCCACCACGCGGCCGTTCGCCTGCGGCACCGCCGACCACCGCAACGAGATCGTCCCGGCCGACGCCACCTGGGTCACGGCCGAGGTCGCCGCCCCGACCCTGGAAGACCTGAGCTACCAAGCGGTGATCGCCGAAGGCTACAAGGGCGCGGACGGTGTGCTGCCCCGGTTCACCCGAGACACAGTCGCCGAGATGATCGCCGACCTCGGCGAGCTGAACAGCCACCCGGCGAGCATGCCCGGCGAGTTCCCCAGCATGCGCTTCGACGGCGAGGTGGCCGTCATCTCCTGGCAGCAGCACAGCCTCAGCGACGAACGCGTCCTGGAGATCGACCGCTGCTACCCCGACGCCGAAGGGCTCTACGCGGCCGGTGCCTACCAGTGGACCTGGAGCATCTGCCACCGACGCTGATGGCGGCACGCCCACAGCGCCACGCCGCCAGCAGGCACCTCACCTGAGCACGAGACACCACACCAGCACCACCAACGGCCGTCGCCCGGCCGACCGCGCGAACCCGCGCACCTTCCGGGCACGGCCGACAGCCGTGCCCGGACCCCACCCACCACCAGGGAGAATCCGTTGGAACGACACAGCCCCGGCCCGCAGGCCCAGCTCGATGGACAGGCGAACATCGGCTGGCGACTGCCGTTCGCCATGCGCCAGATCAACGACGTCGAGCCGAGACACGAAGGCCCATCGTGCGAAGCCTGCAGTCTGTACCAGGCCGATCGCAAGCAGCGTGCCGAACAATCGCCCATGCTCCACGGCAGCGACGACAAGCTCTACAAGTCACCCCACGCGGGGACCTACCTCTTCGAGGCGCGCTACTCCCGCTGGGCCTGCACCCAGGGAGCCCACGGGCCACTCGATCAGCACCCGAGCAGCCACGACGGGAGCGCCCCGTGCTGATGCTGAACATGTTCGACGGCATCTTCGCGCGCCGCGACCTCGACAACCTGCTCAACCTGCTGGTTGCGGCCACCGACGTGCGCGCACATCTGCGCCCGTGGGGTTGGAAGAGCACGTTCACCGCCACCCTCAACGGGCTACCAGTCGAGATCAGCTTCCTGCCGCCCTGGACCGCCGGCCACGTCAGCATCGACCTCACCGACGAGATCCGGCGCGGCATGCGCGCACAACTCGATCGGATCACGACACCGCGGATCTGGCTGCACGCCGAGCCCAGAGCAATCGACCTTCAGCCCAGCACCGACGACTGAATCCCAGCGTCGCTGACCTGATCCCGCTGCGCGCCGCGTAGCACCCGCACCGAAATTCCGGCCGTCGCCCGGCCGACCGCGCGAACCCGCGCACCTTCCGGGCACGGCCGACAGCCGTGCCCGGATTCCCACCCACCCATTGAGGGAGAATCCGTTGCACACCAACGACCCGAGCTCCGGCATCCCGCCCCGGCTCCTGCACCGCCCCACCGTGGGCGGACTCGTCGTCCCCTACACCACCCTGGCCATGCCCGACGGGCGCTGGCGCTTCGGTGCCATCGACTACGCCCGCCAGACCACGGCGTTCACCGAGAAGCTGTGCCAGACCTGCGGCACCGGCCTGGGCAACCGGATCGTGTTCGCGATGCGCGACACCGACCTGGCCGAGCTGACCAGCCACGAGCCGGGCATGCACCCCGAATGCGCCGCCTACTCGGCGAGCGCCTGTCCGATGCTGGCCGGGCGGATGAGCCACCAC
This sequence comes from Catellatospora tritici, assembly GCF_019083965.1. Classification (GTDB taxonomy): domain Bacteria; phylum Actinomycetota; class Actinomycetes; order Mycobacteriales; family Micromonosporaceae; genus Catellatospora; species Catellatospora tritici. The sequence continues at coordinate 115,257 of NZ_JAHRCY010000017.1, read as the reverse complement.
CAGCACACCCCGACCGCCGCACACCTGGCCGCACTCGACCTCGCGTTCCACGGCGACCCCACCACCGAGTCCCGGCTCGGCCAACCGGCACAGCGGTGGAGTCTGGCCTGGGCGAGCAGCTACCGGCCCTACATGCACCCGCGCACAAAGCAGCTCGCCGCGCTGATCCTGCCTGAGCAGCTGCTGCGGGTCCGGCCCATCACCGCCACGTCGGGGGAGGCCGCATCATGACCCTGCACGTGATCGCCGTGTACCACAACACCGAGTCGCGGTTCTTCCCGTACGAGGACGGCCACCAGCTCCAGCAGGTGATCTCCCACCGGCGGCACTGGCCCACCGGCACCGACCCGCTCCAGATCGCCGACTGGGCCTGGCACGTGTTCAACGCCGACCTCGACATGCTGGAGTCCGGCCGCGGCACGCCGCAGGGCGAGGCCGACTTCCTCATCGCCAGCGTCTACCGGCTCATGCGACGCCGGTCGCTGTCGGTCGGCGATGTCCTCGCCGTCACCACCGAAGGTCACACGACGTGGCTGGCGTGCGAGTTCATCGGCTGGCGGCAGATCACCGCCCCGGCCGCACCGACCGGCAAGCCGCTGACCGCTGAGGCCGTCTACCGCCACAACCGAGGCGTCGGCGATGAGTAGACATCCCTGCCAGCGGCATCGGCCAGGCCACCACGACGACGCCTGCATGAGCGGCCCGTGCGGATTCTGCGGCACCGACCTGCGGACCACCGCCTCCGGAGAGTGCCGTTCGTGTCTGTTGATCGTCTGCGAAGGCTGCGACGCCGGATACGACCCCGACCAGGGGCCGATCTGCGCCCCGTGCGCGCAACCCGGCCACGGCAACGGTTCCGGCCCCGCCGAACCGGCCTCGCCGAACGGCTGGCAGCTGCACCGGCTGTGCGTGTTCCTGGTGTCGCTGTCCTGCGGTCACCTGGTCAGCCTGTTCGTCAACGGCTGGTACCCGGTCGCCGTGGCCTGCTGCGACCGGCTCGGCGGCACCATCCGCAACGGCCTATACGTGGCGCACGCCTCGGACGTGGACTACGTCCAGGTGATCAGCGAACGGTATGAGCACCGGCTACCAGGCGCTGGTCGAGAACCCAACGAGGTGCGCGGCCGGTGGCCTCGCACCGACGACCCCTACCGCTCGCCGCACTCCGGCGGCGGGTCCAGCACGGGACGGTACCCGGCCCGCGTCGGCGCCGTCTGGAGCTTGGACGGCTCCACCACGCCGGCCACGCCGAGCTGACCTTCCCGAACCGCATCACCCGCAACGCTGCCCGATCGATGGGCGGCAGAAGCACGAAAAACGGCCCGCCACATGGCGGGCCGTCTTCGCATCCAGGACCCGGGACGCACCGCCTAGACAACGTTCGCGTCCCGGGTTCTCCAACCTGAATTGGAGAATCCAGTGTTCACCACACCCCCGGTGATCGCCAGCATCTACACGGCGATCATCCTCCTTACCGGAGCCTGCATCGGCTACGGCCTGGGCCAACTGGCCGCTTGGCCGATCGTCGCGCAGCTGCGCGACCAGCTGGCCGATGCCGCCTGGCAGCTCGCCCACGATCCGCTGACCGGCATCTACAACCGGCACGGCCTACGCACCGCGCACGCCGCCTTCGCCGCCGCCCACCCGGCCCAGCCGGTCGTGGCCATCCTGATCGACCTGGACGGGTTCAAGGAGATCAACGACGAGCACGGTCACGGCGTTGGCGACGAGGTGCTGATCGAGATCGCCAAACGGCTCACGCCCATCGCCGCCTTCTTCGGCGGCGACGTCGCCCGGCACTCCGGCGACGAGTACGCCGCCCTGTTCCCCGTTCGCCAGCGCGGCATCGCCCAGATCGCCGACGCGCTGCTCGCCGCCATCGCGACGCCGGTCAAGATCCAGGCCGACACCGGCCCGGTCGTCGTCGCCCTCACCGCCAGCATCGGCCTCGCCGTGGTCGACAGCAGCGACCCGTTCGAGGACGTCGCCCTGCACCGCGCCGACATCGCCATGTACCACGCCAAGCGCAGCGGCCGGAACCAGCACACCCTCTACACCCCCGGCATGACCATGCCCGCCAGCGACACCCGCCGCGGACCTCGCCTGCGCGACCTGCACCACCAGCACAGCGAGGCGGAAGCGGCATGAACCTCGCCACCCTCATTGCCTGCGCCACCTGCCGCGACGCGCTCACAGCCGATCAGCACGACGACACGATCATCTACCGGCACGCCGTCACCGAGAGCGACCACCAGCCCAGGCCGGTCAACGCCAGCCTCCTGAAGTCGGTACGCAATGCCTGCCACACCTGCACCGGAGCACCACCGGTCTGGAACTACCACACCTCCCGCCTCCAGATCGGCACCTCCATCGACGGCCCCATCGAGACCTACAACGAGCAGTGGCATGTCTGCCTGCGATGCGCACAGTTCATCGAAGCCGACGACTCCGATGGCCTGACCGCGCGCTGCGCTGGCCGCATGCGCTGGCACCCCGACAGCCCCGACTACGCCGTCTTACGCCTGCTACACCGAGGCATCGTCCTGAGCCGTAACGAACGGACCCTGCTCACCACCACACCGTGGCCACCGGCCCGGCTCACCGCCGAGATGCTGCCGAAGATCCGCGACCGGCTGACCGGCCTGCTACGCGGCCCGGCCAACCTGCCCACACCCATCAACAACACCGACCAGCGCCAAGCTCTGGCCGCGCGGCTGGACCTGATCCCGATGTACTGGATCAACCACGAGTACACCGCCCAGGTCCAGGCCCTCACCGCCAACCAGCCCACCGCGTGGATCAACGACGAGCTCGCGCCGTCCGAGGCCGGACTCCTCGTGTGGCCCGAACCGGTCGGCCACAGCAGCCAGCTCGCCGCCGTCTCCTGGACGCCGCAAGCGGACGGTTGGCACTTCATCGGGTACCGGAGTGTCGGGGCCGGCGCGGGCGTCGATCAAGACCTGATGCAGAGCGTCCGGCACGAGATCGGTTGGCTCGTACCCATCCACGCCGAGTACATCGCCCGCGGTACCGGCATCGACGGAGACCACCCGCTCGGCCCGCTGGCCACCACGTGGCTGTTCATCCACCAACGCATGACCGAGACCGTCGCCGCAAAGCCCGACAAGTCCACCGCCAAGGCGTACGCACGGGCCAAGCGACCCGCCCCGGACATCAGGGTCGTACAGATCCAGCCACGCTCCGCCGAGCCCGCACGGCACGCGGAACCGGCTGCCGGACGGACCCGCGCCAAACCGACTCACCGGTTCTGGGTCAGCGGACACGAGCGCAACCAGGCGTACGGCCCCGGCCGCAGCCTCCGACAAAAGATCGAAATCCAACCGTTCCTGAAAGGCGACGAAGACCTGCCCATCAAACTCAGCACCACCGTGCGCATCCTCGGCCGCCGCACCGATGACGACCGCACACCGGGAACAAGCAGCGAGTAGGTAGGCCGTAGTGGTGGTGGTGGTGGGTTCGCCCACCACCACCACGCGCATCCGGCCCTTTTCTGCTTTGTCCATTCGCGGTACGGGGTGCCCCCGTATTGATCCAGCGATGTGAATAATGTGTCTATCGCTGTCAACGTCCAGTCGGCGGCACCGGGACCGCGGTCGAGGTCATTCGTCGGATAGGCGCAGGTGAGTCACGATGCAGGATGGGACGCTGCTACGCCAGCTGATCGCCGATCGGGAGCGATCAAGGCCGCCATGTTCGGCACCGACGTCAGCGACGACCTCGCCGATCCGGCGGTATTCGAGCAAATGGACGAGCTGGTGCAACAGCGCCTATTGCTGGGGCTGCCCGCAGTGGTAGACGCAACCAACGTGACGAGCCAGGCCCGGCTCAGGATGATCGCCTGGTCCGCGAGGATCGGCAACCCGGTATGGGTTGCCCGGTTCACCGCTGACCTGGCGACGGTATTAGCCCAGAACGCAGGCAGGGCGAAGGTAATTCCGGCAGACGTCGTGACTAGGTATGCCGAGATCATGGCAGAGCAAGCGACCGACGAACAGTTGATCTCAGAGGGTATTGATCGAATCATCGATGTGCCTGGCCTACGCGAGGCTACGACGCCACGCGAGGCGGTCAGGCTCGCCTTCCCAGATCATATTCTGCGTACAGGCTTCCACCGGGAAGCACACGAGGACGGATAGCGAAGCCCGAGCCCGGCGATGGCGGCCTCAAGGCTCCTTGCTCGACAACGATCTCCTGATCGCTCAGCCCCGTGGCCGCGTGGCGTGGTCGCTCGGGTGCCGCACTAACCCAGATGTTCACCCAGGTACGCGGCGACCGGCTCGAAAAGTCCGGAGGGGATCTTCTCGGCCAGCGCGGCTTGATCGCACCACGCCAGCTCGGCCAGCTCCTCAATGTCGACGACAGTCGCGTCAGCGCTGTCCGCCTCACAGCCGATGTAGATCATGTGCCGCCCTGTCACCGGATGGTCCCGTTCACCGATGACAGAAACAGGCCGCACGTGCAGGCCGACTTCCTCGGCCGTTTCGCGGACGGCAGTGTGCTCTGCCGTCTCGCCCTGCTCGCGCTCTCCTGCGGGGAACTGCCACGACAGCGTGCCTTCCGCGATGCGGCGGCGTACGAGCAGGACGCGGCCCTCATGTACGGCAACCGCGGCGACGATCGCTGGTCGGGGTGGCGTCACATTTCCTCCGTGAGCAGGTCGAAGACCGGCGCGAAGATGGCTTCGGCCGGGATGAACTTGGTGAGCTTAGAGTCGTCGACCCAGGTGACGGTCAGGTTCTCTACCGGGTCCCCGTTGTCGGGCGTGCCGGTGAGGTAGTCGCAGAGGAAATATTCGCAGATGACCTGGGTAACCGGGTGGAGTCTTCGCCCGAGGTGCTTGGTCACGCGGCAGTGAACTCCGGTCTCGGCGAGGGTCTCGGCGACAGCGACGGCTGCGGGATCGGCGCCGGGCTTGACGACGCCGGCGGGGAACTGCCAGGAGCCTCCGGCTTCGTCGCGTCGGCAGACGAGCAGCAGTTGGCGGCCATCGCGCACCACAGCAATGGCGACGGTGAGCAGCTGTACCGAGCCGCCTGCGCCGCGTGGTGTGCTCGGCGGGGCAAGCGCGGCGGAGGCGGCCGAGTCGAGATAGGTGTGGTCCTCGCCGCCGAGCAGGTCACCGGCGCTGCACTGGTAGATCAGCGCCAGCCGGTTGAGGGTGTCGAGGGAGGGGGCGCGTCCACCGGCTTCGGGCCAGATCTCCCAGTAGGAGATGTGCTTGGCGGTCTTGGGAACGGGGTCGGGCCACAGGTCGTTCCAGCGGCTGGCGACTTCGGCTTGGGTGAGCCCGTGGGCGAGCCGCATCGCGACACGGGGGTTGAGGCCGTGGCGGGTGGCCCAGTCCTTGGCGATGGCGCCGAAGGTCCAGCCGGACTCGCGCAGGCGCGTGGCGTCTTCGCGTAGCGCCCGCGCCGTCCTGGCCATGGTGATCAATCCCCCGGACTGTAGTACGTCCGTTACACACTACGGGTTTGATCTATATCGCGGAACCCGGTTAACCGTCGTGGTGGGCGGGTGTCGCCAGTAGCGTCACGGCGTCGAATGCGGCGGCGTGAACGGCCGAAGGCGTTGCGGCAGCGTCGATTCCGATCAACGGGATGTCGAGTGCGGTCACCATGCGCAGCACGCCGCGTGCATAGTGGCGGTGGCGTACGGTGCGCTCGCGCAGCACGCCGTCTTCGTCGTCGGGCCGAACCGTCAACGGGTTACCGCATCGCCCGCACAGCCTTGGGTCAATGGTGCTGGGCTGGGCGGGATCGTGGGGGTCGGCGGTGCTGTCTGCCTCGCAGGTCTGGCAGACGCGGCGGCCGGTGCCTCGGGCGATGAGGACTTCGTTGGCGCTTTCGAGGTGCAGCACGACGAACCGGCCGCCTCGTTGCCGCACGGCCATGTGGATGTCGGCGACCTGGAAGTTGTCGCCGGGCAGGTTCTCAAGCACGACGGCGCGGCATGTGGCTGGGACGCGGGCGACGGCCGCGCGCACGGCCAGGCCGAGCGCGCCGTCGGAGACCCAGCCGAGTTCGTTGATCGGCACGAACAGCTCATGGAGTTGCGGCTCGTGGTTGACGGCGGCGCGTATCGCGTCGCGGGGCCGGATGATCGGCGCGTCAAGTGCCGTGGACAGGCTTGCGGCCAGGGTGCTCTTGCCGCTGGCGGGCGGACCGATAATGCCGATGAACATGGTGGCGTTCGCAGCGGGGCCGAGGTCGGTGAGGGTCATGGCTACCTCGCGGCGGTCAGGGTGTCAGGGCGGGCACGCATGAGTGTGTAACGCAGGTCGATCAGCCTGGGGGCGATCGTCACGTCGAGTCGTTCGACCGGGACGAGGCCGTCATCGGTCAGTTCGGCGCGGTGCACGGTGGTGCGCAGGGCGGGATAGGCGGGGTTCACGCCGATCTCGCCCTTGGGCATGGTGGCGTTGAACGGCAGGACGATGTCCATGTGGTTCCAGTAGTTCCACGCCTGCAGCGCCTTGTACTGGTCGAAGTAGAAGTAGAAGTCCGGGTAGCGGCCGAAGGTGCGTAGTTCGCGGTGGATCAGGTGGCCGAGCAGCGGCGCTACGAACGGCCGTAGCTCGTCGAACTCCCAGCGCAGGCGGGTCCAGTCGGCGGTGTACATGGCCGGGTGCAGCAGCCGGGCGCAGACCAACAGCGCCAGCCGGTCGGCGAGGTACTCGGCCAGGTGACCCATGTCGATCGTCGGGTCAATGGTGGCGAGCTTGGCAGCGAGCCCGGCGGTGGTCGGGCGGAAACGCGCCAGGTCGAACTTGCCCGCCATGCCGGGGAAGGTGTCGAACAGCAGCTCCTTGTACAGCCAGTTGTCGAATTCTCCGTGTGCCTTGGCGTGGCCGGCGCGCGGGCCGGTCGAGTGCAGCATCAGGTATTCGCTGAGCGCCTCGAAGTAGAGGTAGCCCAGGATCGGCAGGTGGTCGACGGTGTCCGACAGCCAGTCGAGGAACACGCTGGAATCGCTGGCGACCTCCTGCACGCAGCGCGTCACGCACGCGCCGAGAAACGGCATCGCGTTGCGAACCCGGCCGACCACGGTGTCGCGTAGCCGGTGCCGCTCGTCGCGCGCAAGCAGGTACTCCAGGTGCTGATAGATCGCTAGGTGGATCTCACCTAGGCGCAGATAGTCCACGCCGACGACGCCCCGGTAGGCGCTGCGCGGCAGCCCGACCTCGATGATCAGCGGTGTCGGGCGGGCGAGTGCGTGTCCGTTCTCCTCGGCCAGCACCGCCTCCCTGGTCAGCACGTACGAGCCGAGGTTGTGCATCCGGTAGGAGTCGCCGGCGCGGGTCAACGGGGTGCAGTAGACGCTGCCGACCAGGCAGCCGCCGCTGGGGTAGAGCACGCCACGATCGGTGATCTGGTCAAGGGCGTGTGTGACGTGCAGCAGCGGCACCTTCTGGCCGCTGCGCAGCAGGTCGAACAGCGAGTTGCCCGTCAGCAGCGACCCGTTCGGGGTGTCGTGGATCATGCGGTGGTCCCAGGCAGCGAGCTTGGCCGCGATGAAGTCACCATCGCCGATGCGGCGCGGGCCGGGCTGGTAGAACACGTGGGAGTCGGCCCACAGCCGGTACGAGTCCGGGAAGTCCATCACAGGTTCTCCTTGGCCAGCACGGCCATCACGGCCCGCTCGCTGCTCATGCCGTCGAGGTGATGCCGCTCGGTGGCGAGCATCAGGTCGAACGCGTAACGGTGCAGCCACGGCGGTGGGATGAGCCGCAGGAAGTCGGGGTTGGGCCACCACTTGAGCTTTGGCAGCCGGTAACGGTCCAGGGCGTCGGCGGCCTTGACGACGTCGCACACCACGGGAGCGATCTCGTAGCGCTGCCGCTGCCAGTCGGTGAAGGTGGGGTAGTCCACGTCGTGCAGCTCCATGGCTGCGGCGATCACCACGGCGCGGGCGTCGCGGGCTGGAGGCAGCAGATGCGCCATGACATTGGTGTGCCGCTCGGCGAACCAGCGGGCCGCCCGTGCTCCGTGACCGGGGTCGTCTTGATCGTGCAGGCGGCGGCAGTCGTGCAGCGCACCGGCGATGACGGCCTCCAGCGTCTCGCGGACCGGCAGGTCCATCAGCCGGGCGATATGCGCGGCCAGGATCGCCACCCGTGCGCCATGACGCAGCCCGTGGATCGACTCGGTGACCTGCTGCTGCGCGTACCAGCCTGCGGGGACGAGCGCGTACCGGGCGACGGTCATCGGCGGGTGCGCGACCGGCGCGTTCGGAAGCCCGCTGGGCCGGTTGTCGGCGATCCAGCGCAGCGTGATCGGGTCCATGCGCTGGTGGCGAGGCAGGCGGCGCTGCTCTGCCAGGGTCACCAATGGCGCGTCGACGGACCCGAAGAAGGGCGCGTTGAAGTCAGCCATGCCTGTCCTTCCCGGTGGGCACGGTCGTGAACTGCGGATATTGAGGACGCCGCTAGAGCGGCTGGCGTGGTGCTAGCTGGCGGAGGTGGCGGCCTGGCGGGCTTCGAACTGGAGGGTGAACTCGGTCAGCTCGTCCTCGGTCATCAGGCGCACGCCCAGCTCAGCGGCGACCGAGGCGATCAGGGCGTGGCCCTTTTCGATCTCGTCCGTGCCGGCGTCGTCGGGGAGTGCGACCTCGAACTCGGCGTGGTGACCCCACGCCTGGCTCCACTTCATGGCGATCTCGACGTCCCGGTAGCGCCAGTTGCGCCGCTCGTTGTGGGCGTCGTGCATGTGCGGGGCGTAGCCGAGCGCATCGAACAGGCGCACGGCGGTTGCCACGTCGGCGGCGGCGATCGGCAGCTCGGTCTCCGGGAACGCCGCGCCGGAGCCGATCCGGTTGGTCTTGACCACAACCTTGCCGGTGCCGTGGGAGATGTTGTGAACGACTTTCAGCAGCTTGTCGGGCAGCACGTAGAACCAGATGTGCTTGTCGTCTTGCCCGAGGTCGTCGCCACGCTGGCCGAGCTGGTCAGCCAGCGTGGCGAACTCGGCTTCGGTCAGCTGCGCGCGGTACTCGATTTCCAGGGTCATCGTCGGGTCCTTCCCGGCGCAGGCGGCCGAAGCGGTTAGGGGATGTACTCGTTGAGCAGACCTTCGAGCCGGGAGCGGATCACGCCGTCGTGGAACAGCTCCGGCAGCGGCACCCCGCCGACCGCCTGGCGGGTGGAGGCCACGTCGTCGAGGGTGCTCGACGGCAGCCGCTCGGCAGCGGCGAGGGCTTCGCGGGCGTACTCCTGCGCCTTCTCGAACTGGCCGTCGTCGCGGGTGCGGATGGCCAGCGCGTAGGCGGTCTCGGCCAGCACCCGGTCCTGCCCGGATGCCTTGGCCTGCGCATATTCGTCCAGCAAGAGCTGGATCGGGGGCATCGTCGTCATCGGCGGTGTCCTGTCACTCGTTAGAAGGTGAAGGTTTCTGCGAGGGTGTGGTAGTCGAACTGCTCGGCCGGGCCGAACCACAGCTCGACCTCGTACTTGGCCTCATCGGTGTTGCCGGAGGCGTGGACGAGGTTCGCCACGCCCTTGTCCTGGCTCATTGCGTACGCCTTGGACTGGTGTGCGAAGTCGCCGCGGATCGTGCCGGGAGGCGCCTCGTTGGGGTAGGTGCCGCCGACCAGACGGCGCACGTTCGCGACCGCCTCGACGCCCTCGACCACCATGGCGATCACTGGGCCGCGTTGCATGGCCCGCGCGTTGGCTTCGTAGATGGCCGTGCCGAACCGCTCTTCCAGGTCGAAGTAGTGCTTGCGGGTCATCTCGTCGTCGAGCTGGGCCATCTTGACGCCGACGATCTTGAGCCCGGCATCTTCCAGCCGCCCGACGATCCGCCCGACGAGTCCTCGGGCCACGGCGTCGGGCTTGAGTACGACGAGGGTCCGTTCCAGAGTGGTCACGACACTGCCTTTCCCTGTTACTTGTACGCCACGGTGTACACCGAGCCCCACGCGCGATCGGGGTTGGCGATCGTCGGATCGTGGGGCCAGGGTTCGACCTTACGGAACCCCGCTTCGGCACACAAAGACACCAACTTGTCCAGGTCGTACGCCCACAGGTGAGGCGTGTACCGGTCGCTGTCGTCCTGATCGCGGAACACGTAGTTTACGAGGTCAAGATACGTGTTGAAGTGCGCCCGATCGTCCCTGTTTGCGTACCACTCTTCCATCATGCGCTCGCGGATGTCGGGATCGCTGTCCACGTACGCGTCGATGATCATCCCGGCGTCGGGCACCCCTAGGACGAGCTGCCCGTCCGGCTGCAAGACCCGATAACACTCGGCGATGACCCGCTTGACCGAGACCGGGTAGTCGATGTGCTCCAGGAAGTGCTCGGCGAAGATGAACTCGGTTTCACCGTCCACGATGGGCAGGCCCTCGCGCACGTCGAAGATCACATCGGCGGGCGGGATGATGTCGATGTTGACGAAGCCCGGCAGCAGGCGGCTACCACCGCCGAGCTGAACTCGCCGGGCCGTGATCCGCTCGGGCAGGTCCTCGCACCCGGCCCGGTGCGCCTGGAACACGCCGATCTCGCGTCGCAGCCCCCGCAAGGCACGCCGGAGGCCGTGGGTGCTCGTCGGCGCTTCGAGCAACTGCCCGACCAGCACGTCCAGGCCCGCCAGGTCCTCCCAGCCGTCCAGGGCGACCTGGGCCAGTGTTGCGTCGTCGGTCTCCACTGCCGTCTCCTTCGTCAAAGGTGCGCCGAGGCGGACGGAGGCGTTGTCACGTCCGCCCCGGCGCCGCTGGTGTAGCGGGCTGCCGCCGTGTTGTATTCACTGTGCTGGATGGTGCCGCTGCGAACGACCCCCGCACCCGTTCCGCTTAGGACTTGTGAAATCCACGTACGACGGGGATTTCATAAGTGGCTAACCACGGTGGTTGTTCCGTACAGCGCTCACGGGCGTGCGGCGTCAGATCGCTGGGGACGAATACCATCAGCAGTGAGGTCCTAGCGCGGGCTGGCCCCGCTCGCGATCAGACCTCATGATCTGCGCGAAGGCCTGCCAGTACGGACTCTCGCGGACCTTGAGGCCCATCGCGGTCGCCAATCCGTCGCGCGCCAGCAGCGAGCCGCCGCAGCGCCGCCATCTAGGGCAGGTCACGCAGTCGCCCGCCCCGGTCCTCCGGTGCAGCTCGAACTTCCTTCGCGCAAGCTCCCACAGAAACGGGTCCTCGCAACCGGCTGGAGGATCGGTCGGCGGATCGTCGAGATCCACGTCCGTAAGGATCTGATCGGTCATGGCTCACCCCTTGGAGTGCGTCAGGAATTTCGCTGACAGCGTTTGCGCACGTGGCGTAGTCATTCAGTAACGCCGATGCAAATTAGAGAACCATGGGCGGCAGCGCATCGGTACGCTGTCAAGGGTTTGAACGCGGTGAAAGCGGTGAAAGATCATCTGACGTAGGGGGCGCTGGTGGCACAGGGCCGTCAACCGAACACCAAGCTCGCGCAGGTCATCGGTGAGGCCCGATGGTCACACGGGCAGGTGGCCAGCGCGCTTGTGCGCGTTGCCGCAGAGAGCGGCGCACGCGAGCTCGCAGCCGTGAGCCGGTCTCATGTCTCTCATTGGGTCGCTGGCTCGCATCCGTCCGGAGTCGCGCCCGTCCTTCTGGCCGAGCTTCTGTCGCGTCGGCTGGGACGGATTGTCACGGTCGAAGACATCGGGCTCGCGCCCACGATGCCGCCGTCGATTGCCGGGGTGGACTGGAATCTCGATACGCTGGCTTCATTAGCCGACCTCGGGAGAATCAGCGTGGACGCAGGACGCAGGTCCTTACTGGGAGCCGCCGCGTACTCCGTCGCCGCGCTCGCGCTGCCCGCGTCCTCGTGGTGGACGTCAATGGCCGACCGCAGCACAGAGCGCTCCGCGTTGGGCTCCATCACGGTCGGACGCGGCGATGTGGAAGCCGTCCGTGAGATGGTGCTGCTGTTCTCCCGGCTCGACCAACGCCGAGGCGGTGGCCACGCCAGTTCGTCCGTCGTGCAGTACCTGACCTCCGACGTCGCTCGATACCTCCAAGGTGCCTACGCCGACGATCGTGTGCGGCGGGAGATGTTCTCGGCCGCGAGCGAGCTTGCCTACCTTGTCGGATGGATGGCCTTTGATAGCGCCGAGCATTCTGCCGCGCAGCATTTCTTCACTGCATCGGTCAAGCTCGCCGCCGAAGGCGACGACCCTGCCATGGCTGCCCACACCCTGCGTGCAATGGCTCATCAGGCCATCGACCTCGGACACGCGCGGCAGGGCCTCGCCCTCGCGGCAGCGTCGATGGAAGGCGACCGGTACCGGCTGGCCAGCCCCCGCGAACGCGCCCTCCTCGGCGTCGTGCACGCCCGGGGTCTTGCCGCCACCGGGAATAAGGCCGCCGCAGCATCGGCCCTGATCAAGGCCGAGAACGACCTGGCCAAGGCCGAGCCCGGCGACGACGAACCGTCGCGGGTGTTCTTCTTCGGCGAAGCCAGCCTCGCCCACGAGACCGGCTGCGCCCTGCGCGACATCGGAGACCTTCCCGGGGCCGCCAAAGAGCTTCGCCGCAGCGTCCGGACCCGCAAGGCCGCCACATTCACCCGCACCCACGCGGTCACCCTCGGCTATCTAGGGGCAGTTCAGGCCCGGCAAGGCAACCTCGACGAAGCCTGCGGCAACTGGTCCACCGCCCTGGAAGCGATGGACGGCATACGCTCTGCCCGCGCCCGCCAAACCGTCGCCGACATGCGCTCAGCGCTGTCGCCCTTCCGGCGGCGAGGCATCACCACGGCCGCCGAGCTAGACGCCCGCGCCGCCGCCTACCTCGCGGCCACAGCGGCCTAGAACCCACACCTGACAGCGTCCGCGCACGAAAGAGGAACACATGGCAGGCCGGCCCATCGAAGTCACACCGATCGCCCACGTCATCGGCGGGCGCGCCGAGCCCACCGACGACTACTGGGGCGGAACCAGGGCGATCATCCGCATCGACGACGAACGTTTCACCCCTGAAGCCACCCAAGGACTGGACGAGTTCTCGCACCTAGAAGTGGTCTTCCACTTTCACCTCACTGATCAGACCGACCTCCACCTCGGGGCCCGCAGCGCTCGCGACAACCCCGACTGGCCAGCCGTCGGAATCTTCGGACACCGCAATATGCGCCGCATCAACTGGCTCGGTGTCTCCCGGTGCCGGCTGCTCAAGGTCGACGGCCTTGACCTCCACGTCGAAGACCTCGACGCCGTCGACGGCACACCGGTACTCGACATCAAGCCATGGTTCAACGAGTTCGGCCCACGCGGCGAGATCCACCAGGCGACCTGGCCGACCGAGATGCTGGTGGACTACTTCGCCCCGCATCGGTCCTGACAAGCCCAAGGCCGACACGACACCCGAGGATGCGCAGAGGCGCGAGGGCGCGAGATCATTGAACCCATGCACGCACCGCTTGCGCGGGTCCGCGCCACCTCATACATCACCCGCATGATCCACCGCCGCCCTGAGCTGCTGATCTTCAACTATTCAGCCAAGCGCGACCTGGGTACACACCTCCCCGGCGGCGGCATCGATCCCGGAGAGACCCGACCAAGCCGCCATACGGGAAGCGATCGAAGAAACAGGCGTCACCGGTGGTCTCACCGTGCTAGGTGTGGTCGGCGTGCAGCAAAGCCTCTACAACAACGGCAACCCTTGCATCAGCGTGTTCTTCCACCTACGTGCAGAGGAGCCCCGCGATGCCTGGAGCCACACTATGATCGGCGACCCTGAAGCATGGGATACCGGGCACGACGTGCATTGCCGGTTCCGCCCCCTAGACGAGGCGACACAACTCCTGCACGACAGCGGCTACGGTCAAGACGAGTTCGTTCCACTTCTGTTCAGCAATGACCGCGATCACCGCTCGACGTTGGCACGGAGCCATAGCTAAACATCGCGAAAGCAGCCCCGGCGGTCCAGTTCGCCGGACCCATCACCGAGATCGTGACGGCCGACGTTCAGTACCTACTCGACGAGCTCCGCTCTCCTAACGGAATGGCCTGCTGAAGGCGCGAGTCTCAACGTTGAACACGTCCATGCCCGCCGCTAGGGCCGCCTTGACGCCAACCTCCGCATCCTCAAACACGAGACACCTTGTCGGATCGACGCTCAGCTTGTCAGCTGCGAGCAGAAAGATGTCGGGCTCCGGCTTGCCGCGGCCAGGCATGACGTCGCTCCAGGTCACCACGACGTCGAACGCCGTCGGCGGCGGCAATGAGGCTTATAGCCGCCGTAGACGCCGCCATACTGATCGGCAGCATTGGATGAGGGGTTGCCACCCACCTGGCTTGTCGACTCGTGCATCGGCAAGCAGTTGACGGTCTTGCTCGCGGTTGGCCTCGATCTCTGGTTCGGAGTACCGCCTAGCCCATCGGATGGACCCACTATCGATGAAGTAGTGGGACCGGCACGGAAGCGTCCAGTTTCCAATTGACGGTCGCAGCGACACGGTACCGTCGAACGTAAGCACCCACTGCGCTCGCGATAGTGGCGTTATGACTTCATGGCCGCACCCGCAGCAGCACAGGTGAGCTGCGGTGGAGTAGGCGCCAGAAACATAGAGCACCCCCGGTCTGAGAGTCGTCGGAAAGGTCGCGGCGAACTCCGCGACCATGTTCGACACCCTGCTCATCCGGCCTCCACATTTCGAATCTCTCCTGTGAACACCTTGTACAGCGTCTCGACGGCGGCGGTGTGATCGGCGTAGTAGCCGAGATGCTTCTTCCAGGCGATGACGGCCAGGATGGCGTTGAGCGCGTTGAGATCAGCCGTTTGGATGTTCCGGTCGTAGTCGTCTACACCGCCGCGAGCGACGGCGGGCGGTCGCGGCGGGCGAACATGGTCTTCCGGAAAGTGCGTCGTCACACGCAGCAGACCCGAGAGGCGTCCGTCGGTTTCCTCGATCCCCATTCCGACGTCGATGAATGGGACTCCTCGTCCGGACAGCCATGCCATGACAGCAGGCAGGGACTCTGCGTCCGCTGCGGCGAGGAAAACAAACGTAGCCCCATCGAGGAGTGAGAAGTTCTCCTCGTCAAGATCCACAGGATGGGCGGTGATGCCGATGTGCATGTGCGAGTAGAGCGCCGCGAAGTACTCCGCCTTGTTCGGTCTGCTACGCAGCTCCTCGATGTCCGCGGCGCCGGGTGCACGGAAGGCGTTGTGGTTGTCGAGGAAGTCGCCGTCGAACAAGTCGATGGCATCGACCCACGTCTTCGCAACCTGATCGAGGATGTAACTGCCTGTGCCGCCGAGGCCGACAATCGCGATCTTGTGGCCCTGAAACTTGCTGTTGAGCTCAGCAAGACCAGCGCGAGACGACGCGGTGTCCCGGTACACGAAGGGCAGACCATCCTCAACCTCGTCCCATCCCGCTCCGAGGGTCGCGGTAACTGCGGGATCGATTGCTTGGGCGGGGTGGGACAGGATTCGCGCGTACGAGGTGACCTTCGCGTATTGGTCCGCGTACCCGCTTGGCGGCTTGCTGGAGAGCATGTATTCCGCCGCGAGGTTTTTGGTGATCGGGCGGACTTGCGCCGACGCTGCTGGCAGCACCCTGCCGTGTTCGTCGCACGGCTGCTCACCGACGAACCAGATCCGGTGGTCACCGCTGTCATCGTTGATCCGGTCGCCGCTGACCGTAATCGGGTACGCCAGGCACCCGTACGCCACCGCGCCGGAGGGAGTGACGTACGGGACCTTACGAACAATCAGATGTCCGCCCTGGATGGCGAGGTCGTAGCCGTCATCCAGGAGGCGGCTCGTGGACGGGTCACGAACGAGAGGTGCGGTAGACATCGAAAACCATGCCATCCTTAACGTGGACGCTGTGGCCGGCCGTCAGCGAGCCGCCGCCGTGACCGTCCGGGCCACGGGAGTACTCGATCGTCGCCGTGTCGCCGTCGCCCAACGGCTGATTGGGATACGCAAGGTCGTACGCCTCCTCGTAGGAGATTTCCTTCTCGGCCCACTCGTACGAGCGGGTATTCACGATGATCGTTACGGGCTTCTTCCCGCGATCGTCCTGGCTCATGCCGTATCCCCAAGTCAGTCGGGCTCGAATGCGGGCGAGGTTTGTTACACAAACTTACCTGGCATCCGAAGATTGCGTGAGTGACGCTACTTGAGAAGAATCGATCGTGTCAACGACACGATCGAGTGACGTGCTGGCCGTTTGTGATGCAAACCTATGTTTGTGTGATTGACACTCGGGGGCGTGGACCGGCAGAATTCGGCACATGGACGGCGGGGATGTCAAGGGGTTCTACGAGGATTTTGGGCGGCGTGTCCGCGTGGCTCGGGAGAAGGCGGGCGTGACCCAGGGTCAGTTGGCGGCACGCATCGGCCTGACCCGGTCTTCGATTGCGAACCTGGAGGCTGGCCGCCAGAAGGTTTTACTGCATGCGCTGTATGGGATTTGCGATGCGCTCGACCTCGACCCGGCTGACCTCATGCCGGAGCGACGGCAATCGAAGGATGTCGACCTTGTGAAGCTCAGCGAGCAAGCTAGTAGTTTTCCCGCAGATGACCGTGCCTTCGTGCTTAACGTCGTAGGTGCCGTCCGCAGGTCGGTGAGCGCCCGATGAGTCGCGTCCAAGCTGAAACCGCTGCCAGCCAGTTGCTAAACAAGTACGGCATCGACCGGTTGCCGGTCCCCGTCGAGGAAATCGCTATCTGGGAGGGTGCGCAGGTCGTCCGACAACGCTTCGAAGGCGAACAGTCCGGCTTCATGTACCGAGAAGGTCGCGAGCGCATCATCGGCATTAACACGAGTTCGGGACGCAGACGGCAACGATTTACCATCGCCCACGAGATCGGTCACATGACTCTCCACCTACAGGACCCTCTCGTGGTGGACCGGGAGGTTAACTGGCGAGATGAGAACTCTAGCCTTGCCGTCGACCCCAAGGAGATTGACGCGAACGCCTTCGCTGCGGCGCTGTTGATGCCCCAAGACCTAGTCGTCCGCGAGGTTAGGTTGGCCGCTCAACGTTCCGACCTGTCAGGCCGCGACCGAATCATCTCTTACCTGGCCCAGATATTCGACGTCAGCACCTCGGCCATGAGCTACCGGTTGATCAACCTCGGTATCTACTCCTGACGCCGCCTCAACTATCCGGCGGGCAGCGCCCGGCAAGACGAGCAGGACGAGGCTGAACACAACACAGAGGCCGGTTAGTCCACAACAAAAGATGGGGCCTGCCAGTGCCGGGGTGACACGGGCAGGCCCATACGTTTGATGTAGTGAATCGTCTACGACTCCCGCCTGCGGACGGCGGCAACAATCACGGCAGGCCCCTGAGCAGTGTGAATGCGGTTCGGGTTGTGCCACATCGGGTCCACCGTGGGGATATTCGTATTGGAATGTCCGATTTTGTGAGGTACCCGCATCGCTCTGACCAGGGGCGATGCGGGTTCGTTGCTACATTGACCCATGCGGCTCCGCCGACGCCACCCTTTCGGTTGCTTCGGGTTGGGCGAGCTCGGCCTGACGCTGGATGCTGTACGCCAAGCGGAGCACCTGGATGTTCTCTGCATCGACGCCGTCCTGTAGCAGGTCGCGGGCTTCGGCTAGGTTGCCGCGCTCGATCAGGATCTTGGCCAGGAAGAATGCGGCCGAGTAGTTGCCCTCGCTGATGGCGTTTCTCCACGACCTTTCCGCCCGTGCCTGTCGGCCGTTTTGGTAGTGGTGAAGGCCGATGCAGATCATGGCCGTGCCGTCTCGCCGGAGGGCGGCGTACCGCAGAATCATGAGCGCGACTGCTGGATGGACGTTTGCCGCTTGTCTGAAGACTCTGGGAAGGTTCGACAGGAGTAGCCACACTCCCGGCGGCGTGGAGATCGGCTTCCGATATACGAGTGCATCGATGCCGATCCAGCGGGTGGCGGCCCGCCCACGGTGAAGCCAAACTCGGGCCGTTACCGAACGATGGTCCTCCTCCTCCAATAAGGCCAGAAGGTACATCGCGTAGGCGTTGCCCTGGTCGGCCGCACGGCGGTAGGAGTCGGCGGCGTCGGTGCGCTGGCCGAGTTCCTCAAGAAGCAAGCCCGCTTCGACGAAGCCGTTTTCTGCGTCGTAGACATCAACGCGAGTTGTGCCAGGCGACTTCATGGAACCAGCAGTTTGATAGTGCGTGATCGCCTCGCGGATGTTGCCGGTGATGTGCAGGAGTCTGGCGAGCGCCGACTCATGCTCGGCATGTCCGTCGGCGATTGCTGTCCGTGCCCAGTCGATAGCCTCGGCGTACCTTCTTGCCTGTGACAGAAGATCAATGAGTGACCTCGTGGGAATGGCCTCGCCTGCCTGAGCTTGTGTCCGCAGGACGTTTAGCGCTTGATCAAGCCAATGGTCCAACGACTGCGACGGGCCAGCCTGGTGCGGATGCTTCCACAGGTAGATCATCGCGGCGGTGTTGCCCGCTTCAGCTAATGCGGTGACCCACGCGTGTGCCTCATCGGCCCGGCTAAGCTCAGACAGACTGTCAGTGAGGCTGTCGATGTCGTTGGCATCGAGGTAGTCGGCCGCGGCCTGATACTCCACCGCAGCTGCGGCATGATCACCTCGGTCTCGTAGCAGCTCTCCGAGCTTGAGGTGGGCGAATTTCTCGCCCAGATCCGCCGATCGGCGAAGAAGTTGTTCCGCCGCTTCCTCCTCGCCTTCGGTATACATCCGGCCTGCCCAGAGGGTCATAGCCCACGAATCGCCGAGGTCTGAGGCTTTGCGTATCAGCGCTTCGCTTTCGCCCTGCGGGTCGCCGGTTCGACGAAGTAGGAAGCTAAGTCGGACCATCGCATGCGGCTCATCCTGCCGAACAGCGTCACGGAGCGTTTTGATCGCTTCCTCCAGACGGCCGGTGTGCTCGAGGATGTCGGCCAGGGCGATCATGGCGTCGGTTTCGCCGAGCCGGGCTGCCTCACCGAACCAACGCTCGGCTTCAGCCGGATTCTTGTCCTTTTGCAGGTGCGCAAAGATGTACATGGAGTCCCGATCGCCAGCCATGGCGGCCCGCCGGTACCAGGCTTCGGCTTCGTCGTCCCTGCCGTCCTGCATCAGCTCAGCGGCTCGGTCAGCAAGCGCGGGGGCGTCTTCGCGTGCGATGCCGACTTGGAGCCACTGGGCGGCCTCATGTTCACGGCCCGCGGCACGGAGCAGGTCATAGAGGAACATCGTGGCGTGTGGATGTCCTTGCTGCGCGGCCTTGGTCCACCATCGTTCTGCTTCAGCCAGTTCACCGCGCTCGCGGGAAAGCCAACCAAGCCTGTGGGCTGACTCGGTGTCGCCGGCATCGCCACCCTGTCGCCACAGCCGCTCGGCGATGTCGTCGAAGCCCAATTCGTGGGCGGCGTCGCCGATCTGGGCGCACGTCTGGGGAGATCCTTGGGCTGCGATGGCCTCGACTACGGCTTTGGGCCAGCCAAGGGTGGGTTCGACGCTGTCTGCGTGGAACACGATCGCGTCAGCGACGTGGTAGCCGTCGATCCGACCCACAGTTGCGCTCACCGGGTACATGGCTGCGACTTCGCCACGAACTGGCGCGCACGCCCACATGACGCCCTGATCGAACCAGTCAACAGCAGCGCTGGCGCGCTGCTGAGGCGACAGCCACGCAGCGGCGACCTGCTGGATCCAGGAAGGCGATAGCGGCTGCGGGAGTTCCAGAAGTGTCCCCGCAACCGCCGCCTGCAGCACCGCGACCCCGGAGGGGCTCGCTCCCAGTGTCGGGTCAATACCGTCCGTCCATTTGCCCACGAGCGCAGGCGTCGATGCGAGCGCCTGAAGAAGGCGGCCGTCGGCGGCCACGGCAGCGGCCTCGATCAGCCGAGGGTCGACCGATCTTGACGCTCGATTCGCCTCTTCTGTCGTGAACGAAGCTGGCACATGGATCGTGAAGTCGGCCATGCGTAGTACGTCACGAGCCGTTGCGAACGAGTCGCCGCCGAGATCGACGGCCGGGGCAGTCAACCGCGCGAGATGTGCGGGCCAGATTGCGCCTATGACGATGGTGCCACTCGTGCCAAGGAGCAGGTCCCGCAGTGTTTCAGGGGCTATCGCGTCCTCGCCGATCAAGTACCGCCGGATGTCATCAAGCCAGACGATGAGCTTGCCACGGTCTACACCGGCGTCAACGAGCTTGCGAATCGCCTGCGGACTTGACGGTCGGAAGAACCGCCATGCCGGCACCAACTCCCGCAGCGCTTCAAGCGCAGATCGAGTCTTGCCGACCGCCGACTCGCCCACGAGCAGGACGAAGCCGCCTCTGTCAATGCATGCACTTACCGCGCCGTGGAGCTGGGTGTCGGCATCGCGTCCAATGTAGGTAGGCAGGCCCCGTGGTAGACGGGGATATGCAGTCTCGTCCAGGGGGATGGCCTGATGGATCCCCAGGCGAACGGCGGCGCTCGTCTTTGCTGCCGCCTCGGCGGCAACCTCGGCGACGGTGCGCCACACACCGTCAGGCGTGCCAGATAGCTCCTTGAGGACTGAACGCTTCCGGTCCGCCTCAGCGCGGCGTGCCCGGACATCGTCCAGCCAGAGGCCAACGATCGGTGGCGCCAGCAACGCGACCACGGCACCGAGACCCGCAACCAGTAGCGCAATCGGACGAGGCAAGCTCGCCACGCTCAGGGACGCAACGATCGCCGCCCCGACCACCGCAGAGGTAGCAACTCCCGCAAGCCACCGGCCGCGAAGTCGTACCCCACCATGTTCACCCCGCACACAACCATGCTGAGGGATCTGTCAATGCTCATGGGAGTGCCCGCTTCGGCAATCTAGGAGGAACGGCGATCGTGAGGTCAACAAGAGCCCCAGCGGGCGGAGGCGTTTCACGCAACAGCGCGACCGAAATCTCGGTCGCGCTGTTGCGCGGCGTCGGTGCTATGCGACGCGCCGCCGGACCGCCGAAACAACCACGGCAGGCCCCTGAGCAGTGTGAATGCGGTTCGGGTTGTGCCACATCGGGTCCACCCATACAATTCGGGCATCTTGCCCGCCATGAAGGCCTGGCTCGTTGAGCTGGGCCTTCACCCGTTCCATGGATCCGTTCTGGCTTCCGCTGGTCAAACTGTCCGATTGGCCCGGCGCGAACCGCCGTCCTCAGCGCCCTCTCGCCGGTGTCTGTCTACCCGCCTGCCGGGCGCGGCCTGGCGGCGGTTTTCAAGACCAGTCGGCAATGCGTCTGCTACCTGCGGGAATTCCAGTTCGCCTGCTGTGTAATCCGTACATTGCCCGGATCTTGCGGTCGGTCGGGGTTGTTCTGTGCCTACGCAGCGGTGGGCGGGCCGTACTCACAACGCCAGCGCCCACTTAGTTGGCCTGGCGGGGGGTGTTCGGACGGTAGTGCGTGTTGATGGCCGTGGATAGATTGCGGTGATGACCGGTCGTCGGTGGTTCAAGTACGGGTTGATCGCGGTGGCGTGCTGCGTGGGTACCGCCACCGTTGTCTGGTCGCTGATCGCCGATGACAAGCCGCCGGTGGTGGTCGTGTCCACGGCGGTTGCGGCTCTGGTCATGGCCTTCCTTCCCGATCTCGTCAGCAAGGTGCGCTCTGCCGATGGTGCGGGCGGTCCGGCGGTGGTCGGATTGTCGTCGCGGGTGGTGGGGCAGGTTCCGCTGGGGGCGGCGCACTTTCAGGCGCGATCGCGTGAGATGAAGGCGCTGCGTCGGGCGGTGGGTGGTCGTGGTCGGGTGGCGTTGGTGGCGTTGCCGGGGCAGCGTGGTGCGGGTAAGACGCAGCTGGCGGCGGCGTTCGCGCGTGAGTGTGATGCGGCCGGGTTCGACCTGGTCGCGTGGTTGAACGCCGAGTCGGGGCCGGTCGCGGGGTTGGCGCAGGTGGCGCGGGCGCGTGGCTTGGGTGGCGCGGACGATGCGCCGGAGGTGCTGGCCGGGCTCGCAGTGCGCTGGCTCAGCGATGGCGGCCGGGCGCGGCGGTTGGTGGTGTTCGACAACGTCGACGATCCGC
Source organism: Catellatospora tritici (assembly GCF_019083965.1). GTDB lineage: Bacteria > Actinomycetota > Actinomycetes > Mycobacteriales > Micromonosporaceae > Catellatospora > Catellatospora tritici. Next base: position 93,301 of record NZ_JAHRCY010000017.1, on the reverse strand, counting down.
AGGTGTTGCGGGAGTGGCTGCCCACGCGTGGCGGGGTGAAGGTTGTGATCACGTCGAATCGGCGGGAGTTCCTGCGGATGGACGGAGTCGCCGCGGTGGAAGTAGGGGTGTTCACCGAGGCGGAAGGGCGGGCGTTCCTACGCGAAACGACCGGCCTGGCAGATGGCCCGGACGCGGTGGCGTTAGGTCGGGAGTTGGGGTGGTTGCCGCTGGGTCTGGCACAGGCAGGTGCTTACGTGGCGCGTAACGGGGAGACCTACGCGGGGTATCTGCGGTTGTTGGCCGGTGAGCGTTTGGATGAGACGTTGCGGCAGGAGTCGGGGGCGTCTCATCCGGGGGTGTTGAAGGCGACCGCACTGAGCATGGCCGGTGTCGACGCGGCCGACGCCTCCGGTGACGCGCTACGGCTGCTCGGGGTGCTGTCGGTGTTGTCGGCCGATGGTGTGAGTCGTCGGCTGCTGGTGCGGGGCGAGGCGGGGTTGGGGTTGTCCGGCGGGGTGCGGGCCGCGCTGGATGTGTTGGCGGGCTGGTCGCTGGTCACGCTCAGCGGATCCGCTGGCGTAGCGGGCGATGGGGTGCTGGTCGTGGTTCACCGGCTGACCGCGCGGGTGGTGCGACACCTCGCCTCTCACGACGGCGCGCATCCCAGCCTGGCCGAAGCCGTCGATACGGCGTCGCAGATGCTCGACGTCCTCACCGACGGTCTGCCCCTGGCACAGGTAGCGCTGCGCCGGGCCGAGGTGGATGAACTCACCCGGCAAGTGTTGGCGGTTCGCGAGAACTCGGCTGGCGATCCTCCCGCGCTGCTGCTGGTCCAGGCCGACTGGATGGGCCGAGCGCTTGAGGCTGCCGGCGATCTGACCGGCGCCGTGTCGATACTGTCCGACAACCTTGCCGACCGCCGGGGGGTGCTCGGCGACGACCACCCCGACACCCTGATCTCCCGCAGCAACCTCGCCGTCGCCTACCAGGAGGCGGGCCGGGTCACCGAAGCCATCGCCCTCTACGAGCAGGTCCTGGCCGATTCCCGGCGGGTGCTCGGCGACGACCACCCCCACACCCTGAACTCTCGCAACAACCTCGCCTACGCCTACCGGGCGGCGGGCCTGGTCGCCGAGGCCATCGCCCTCTACGAGCAGGTCCTGGCCGACCGTCGGCGGGTGCTCGGCGACGACCACCCCCACACCCTGAACTCCCGCAACGACCTCGCCTACGCCTACCGGGCGGCGGGCCGGGTCGCCGAGGCCATCGCCCTCTACGAGCAGGTCCTGGCCGACCGTCGGCGGGTGCTCGGCGACGACCACCCCGACACCCTGATCTCCCGCAACGACCTCGCCAGCGCCTACCGGGCGGCGGGCCGGGTCGCCGAGGCCATCGCCCTCTTCGAGCAGGTCCTGGCCGATTCCCGGCGGGTGCTCGGCGACGACCACCCCGACACCCTGATCTCCCGCAACAACCTCGCCTACGCCTACCAGGAGGCGGGCCGGGTCGCCGAGGCCATCGCCCTCTACGAGCAGGTCCTGGCCGACCGTCGGCGGGTACTCGGCGACGACCACCCCCACACCCTGATCTCCCGCAACAACCTCGCCAGCGCCTACCAGGAGGCGGGCCGGGTCGCCGAAGCCACCGCCCTCTACAAGCAGGTCTGATAGCCACTACTCGGCGGTCACGAAGACCGCTGATGCCAACATGCCGACCTGCCTACTCGGTGTCGGGCTGGTTTCTGCAACCGCCGATTGCCCGGATCTTGCCGTTCCCGCGGCGCCACGACCCCGCTGGTGATCACAACGGCTGGATCTTGCGCGGTCGAACAGGCGGGACGGTCACGACCGGCCCCTGAACAGCGGGAACACGGTTCGGATTCTGTGACGTATGGTCCACCGGTTCGAGCCCCATCGGGTCCACCGGTTCGAGCGCCCCATCGGGTCCACCGGTTCGAGTTCGCCCGGTATCTCCGATACGGGGGAACTCGAACGGCGGCGGGTACAGCACGGTACGCCACAACCGGCCTCTTCTCGAGGACGCGCAGGCCCGATCGACATGCAGTCGACCGGGCCTTCCTCATTGCCTCTTACCAGCTCAGCCGCCGCAAGTACGGCTTGACCAATTCCCTGGACGGACCGACGATCGACGGTCCCCACCCACTAGTTGATCATGCGGGGTAGCGATCATGGCTAAACGTACCCGGGCCACACACTACATCCGACAAATCGAAGAGATGCCGATCTCTTGCCCGCGACTGCCAGTGCCCCTTCCGCACCCAGCCAACCGCAGTTGATCACCCTTTTCAGCACTGCACGACACGAAGGAGGACCCCATGGCCTACCGAGCTACGACGCCGCATCGCGGCGTCAGCGATCCCTTGGGGACACATGACATCAACGAACTCCAGTACTGCCGACCACCCCAAGCGCGAGCAAGAGCAGACCCCGTCGGGCACACCGACACCACAGGTCCGCCAGGCCGACCAATCTTCAGCAGAAGATCTGGCCAGCAAGCCCTCTGCAGCTTCGCACCCCGACGCGCTCGCCATTGAGCTGCCGGACCACGACCCGCTGCTCACCACGCAGGCAGCGTCCGCGCTGTTCCGCCTGATTCGAAACCTCTCACACAGCCGTGCGCATCCCGTAGATCACCAACAGGAGAACACATGAGATTCGCGTTCTATGGTCGCGTCTCGACCGAGGACAACCAAGATCCAGAAGCCTCACGGAACTGGCAGCTGACCCGGGCCCGCAGCCTGATCGAACCAGCCGGTCACCAAGTCGTCGCCGAGTACTTCGACATCGGAACATCCAGGTCGCTGCCGTGGAAGCGGCGGCCGCGTGCCGCCGAACTCCTCACGGCGCTGCGAGAGCCGCGCCGCGGGTTCGAGGGCGTGGTGATCGGCGAGCCACAGCGCGCTTTCTACGGCAACCAGTTCGGCCTGACATTTCCACTCTTCGAGCACTACGGCGTGCAGCTGTGGATCCCGGAGGTCGGCGGTGCAGTCGACCCAGGAAGCGACGCACACGACCTGGTCATGGCGCTGTACGGCGGAATGAGCAAGGGCGAGCGCAACCGCATCAAGATCCGAGTCCGGTCCGCCATGGCGGCGCAGGCAGCCATGGAGGGCCGGTTCCTCGGCGGTCGCCCTCCATACGGTTACCGCCTCATCGACGCCGGCCCTCACCCCAACCCAGCGAAGGCGTCGGACGGCAGGCGCCTGCACAGGCTCGAGCCGGACCCCTCAACCGCGCCGGTGGTGCAGCGCATTTACCGGGAGTTCGTGCGCGGCACCGGCCTATACGCCATCGCTGAGGGCCTGACCCGTGACGGCATCCTGTCCCCGTCCGCCAGCGACCCACAACGCAACCCGCACCGACACGTCAACGCATGGGGCAAGTCGGCGGTGCGCGTGATTCTCACCAACCCGCGCTACACCGGCCGCCAGGTGTGGAACAAGCAGCGCAAGACCGAAGTCCTCATCGACGTCGAGGACGTGGCTCTGGGCCACGACACCAAGATGCGCTGGAGCCCACAGCAGGATTGGATCTACTCCAACGATCCGGCGCATGAAGCCATCATCGACGATGACACCTTCCGACAGGTACAGACGCTCATCGCCGCAGGCGCCCGCCGACCCGACGTCGAGCACAAACCCCGCCGGAGCAAGCACAGCTACACCTTGTCAGGACTGATCTTCTGCGGCCTGTGCAGTAGGCGCATGGTCGGCAGCTTCAACAACGGCCGCAGGCACTACCGGTGCACCTACGCCGCCGAATACGCCGACTCCAAGCGACTGGCCCATCCACGCAGTGTCTACCTGCGCGAAGACAAGATCGTCGAACTGATTGACCCATGGGTGGCCAGGGCGTTCTCCCCCGCCAACCTTCGCGACACCCTGCAAGCCATGGCCGATTCCCAGCACGACGACCGCGACAGACACCGTATCGACGCCGCCCGGACCAAGATCGCAGGCTGCAATACCAAGCTCGACCGGTACCGCGCAGCGCTCGAAGTCGGCACCGACCCAGTACTGGTCCAGCAGTGGATCGCCCAAGCACAAGCCGAGAAGGCCGCGGCCGAGTCGGAGCTGCGGGCGCTTACCGGCCGCCGAACCATGACCCCGGGTGAGATCGGAACGCTTGTCGAGGCCATGTCAGGCATCGCGGCCATCCTCAAGGTCGCCGATCCGGCCGACAAGGCGGAACTGTATCGACAACTCGGACTTCGGCTTACATACGAACCAGGCCCCCGCTTGATCAAAGCGGAGGCCAGCCCAGATGGATCATGTACTAGTGTGTGTCCGAGGGGGGACTTGAACCCCCACGCCCTATACGGGCACTAGCACCTCAAGCTAGCGCGTCTGCCATTCCGCCACCCGGACCGGTGGTGTCCGACCTCCCCCGCCCACCCGCGCACATTTCCGCAGGTGTCCGACGTCAGCCGCACGAGCCATAACTGTACACGGCCAAGGTTGATCACGCACATCGGGTTACCGCCCGGCTATCGTCCCTCCCGTGACAGCCGACATCTGGGTAGTGGCCGGCCCACCCGGCGCAGGCAAGTCCACCGTCGCCGAACTGCTCCTCAAGGCCCTCACCCCCACCCCCGCCCACCTGGACAAGGACGTCCTCTACGGCAGCTTCGTAGCCGCCACCCTGGCGGCGGCGGGCCGCCCCTTCAGCGAGCGCGAAGGCCCCTGGTACGACGCCCACATCAAGATCCACGAGTACGGCGGCATGACCGCCACCGCCCGAGCCATCCGCTCCCACGGCTGCCCCGTCCTCCTCGACGGCCCGTTCACCAGCCAGATCCACAACCCCGACCGCTGGTCCACCTGGGTGGAGGAACTGGGCGGCGACCCGGTCCACCTCGTCTGGGTACGCACTGACCCCGCCACCCTGCACTCCCGCCTGACCACCCGCGCCCTTCCCCGGGACGCCGCCAAGCTGGCGAACTTCGACGGCTACACCACCACGATCCGCGCCGGTGTCGAACCACCCGTCCCCCACCTGACGGTCGACAACCGCCTGGGCGCACCACCGCTCCCCGACCAGATCAAGGCGCTCCTGGCCGCCCGTTAGACCGCCGTCCGACGCCCGTTAGGCAGCCATCCGCTCCAGGTACGCCTGCGTCTCCGCATCGGTCGAGTACATGATCACCCCGCGCATGCCCCGGGTCAGCAGCACCCGGTACGTGTTGCGGATCAGCTCCGTGAACTGGCTCCCGTCCGCCTTCTTCACCGCCGGGTCCTTGCAGTACTGCGGCCGAGCCACCCATCCGTCCCCGCGCCACACGAAGTCCGGCCCGAAGATCACCCCAGCCCAGTCGTACTCGAACCCCTGAGCCGTGTAAACGCACCCGACCTGCCCGAACCCCCGCTCATCGGAGGCCCAGAAGTACGACTCCGGCGCGTCCGGCACCTTCTGCTCCGGCTTGACGTTCCACGGCCGCGCCCACTCCCCGATGACCACGTCATCGACGAGCACCTTCCGGTCCCCCACCTGCCGCGGGTCACTCCACGGCCAGCAGTACCCGGCCGCGATCCGCGCCGTCCCCGAGTGCTCGTGCTGGCGCCCCACCAGCCACGCCTCCAGCTCCGCCGGAGTCCGCGCCGTACGCACCACGAAGTGCTCGTCCTCGCGGGTCACCAGCTTCGACCAGGGCATGGCCGGGTCCCGCCGCAGCCCGAGCACCCGCGCCACCCACGCGTCGTAGAACTCCGACCCGCCGCACCGGTACTGCCCGTCGAGCCGCACCACCTCGACCTTGCAGCCCAGCCCTTCGGCGGCGTACCGGATCGCCGACTCCGACCCCATCTCCCCCGGCCGCACGATCTGCTTCTCGTCGAGCAGGAACACCGGCACCCGCGCCACGTCGATCAGCTCTTCGATCTGCCGCCGCGCCGCCTGCCGCTTGTCCTTGGGTGTGAACCGGTTGACGCTGGTCTCCCGCAGCCGGTGCGCCTCATCACAGATGATCACATCCAGTGACCTGGGCGGTTCGCTGATGAAGTTGTTGAAGTACCCGAACAGGCCCTGCACCCGCTTGTTGCGGCTGCCCGCGACCCTGCGCATCGTGTTCGTGAACGCGCTGGACCCGGTGGCGTGCATCACCCGGTGGCCGTGGCGGCTCAGCTCGCCGAGCAGGCTCAGCGCGATGACGCTCTTACCGGACCCGGGGCCGCCGAGGACGATCACCACGGTCTGCTGCCGCGCGGTCCGCGAGCGCTCCACGGCCGCCTTCACGGTGCTGAACGCGACCTGCTGCTCGTCGAGCAGCACGAACTGCTCCCGGTCCTGGATCTCCTTGGCCGCGACGTCCAGCAGCTTCCTCGACGGCGCGACCTCGGCCGCGAGCAGTTCCTCGGCGGCCTTGCGCGCCCGGTCGCGGTCCGCGCCCGGGTCGAGGCGGGCGCGCAACCGCTCGATCAGCGCGTCCTTGGTGCCGAGGGTGTAGAGCGTGCCGTACTCGTCCATCCGGTACTGGCGGATGTTCCAGACCCCGGTGTCGAGGGCGTTGTGCAGGTACGCGATGCCGTGGACGCTGTCGGCCTGCTCGGCGAGCATCGGTGTGAAGTCGACGAGCTGCTGGCAGTAGCGGCGTACCTGCTCGACGGGGTGCAGCACCGGCTGGGCGTAGTGGTCGATCTGCACCAGGTCCTCGCCGGCGGGCTCGGCCCGGCTCCACTGTTTCAGCTCGACCACGACGTACGACGGCCGCGCGGTGCGCGGATGGGTGCCGCACAGGATCACGTCGGCGCGTTTGGGGCTGTAGGGCAGCTGGTGCTCCAGCAGCACCTCGACATGGCCGAGCCCGGCGTCGACGAGGTCACCGAGGAAGGCGGGCAGGCTCCTGTCCCAGCTGCGTACCTCGGCGACGGAGACGCCACTGTTGAGCGCGATGCGGGCCTGCTCTGCGAGCACGGAGATGAGGGTGCCCGCACGGGCGTCGTCGAGCAATGCCGCGGCGGATTTGCGGACCAGCGCCACCGAACGTTCTCCCACCTGGGCACGTGTCATCACGTGCGGGTGGGGGCAACGACGCTGTCAGCGGTGCCCGGCGGGCCGCCCGAACAGGTTACCGGGCGGCAGCCGATGCCGCCGCCCGGTGGTTGTCGCTCAGAGGGGTCGTAGCAGGACGGTCAACGACGCGGGTCGGGGATGGAGTTCGTACTGGGGCAGGGTGTCGGGGCCGCAGGAGCGGCTGCCGATGCCGTACTGGGCGAGGTCGATGTTCACCCACACGTGCTCGGACGGCACCAGGTCGGTGGTGTGCGCGGCCGCGTCGAGCTGCTCGCTGGTCCACCGCCGTACGGTCAGCCCGAACTGCGGCTCCGCCTCGATCCGCACCCCGCGCCCGCTGGCGTCGCGCAGCTCAGCCCACCGCACATCGACCCGGGCCCCGTTCTCCTGCGGCCGCACGTACGGCGTCTGCAACTGGTCGACGGACGCCCGCCACCGCCCCATCCGCGCCGCCAGCCGCGTGTCCGGGTACGCCTCCCCCGGCCCCCGCCCGTACCACTCCACCTGGTCGTAGCGGCCCGGCAACGCGAACCGCAGACCCAGCCGAGGCAGCGGCACCGCCCACTGACCGTCGGGCACCAGCTCCAGGTCGAGCCGCAGCACGTCCCCGCAAGCCGACCAGCGATAGGTGGCCAGCAGCCCGGCGTCGATCGCTGCGGGCGCGACCCGCGTCCGCACCGTCACCGTCTCGTCGCTACGCACCATGTCGATCACACGCTGGTGCACCCGGTGCAGCCCCGCTCGCCGCCACTGCGGCGCCAGCACGGGCGCGTCGTTGTCGGTCGGCGCCCGCCACAGGTCCACCCGCGGCGCCACGATTCCGATCCCACCGATCCGCACGACCTGCCCACGCTCGTCGAACAGCGCTGCGTCCGGCGCGCTGAAGCCCGCGCCTGATGCGACTTCGGCCTCCACACGCTGTTCCGCCCGGCCGGAGACCGGGTCACCCTCGCCAAGTTGCCGGGCACTCGGGGACCCGGCCTGCACCGACACCCCCGTTTGCCCGGCAGGTCGCGTGACCGAGCCGACCTCCGGCCGCCCCGTCGAGTCCGCCTCCGGCCGCCCGGTCGAGCCCGTCTCTGGGTGGGCGGCCGGGTCGGCGGTGGCCGCCGTGTCGAGAGACGTGGACGCCAGCCACTGGCCCCAGGCGATCTCGTGTCCGGCGTTCGCCCAGGCCGCGTCTCCGGCGAGCACCGCGCTGACGGTCCACCAGCCCTCGGGCGCCCGCCCGAGATCAGACTCGTCTACCGCAGCCGGGGCCAGGTCGAGGGCTGGCAGCGGCAGCGTGGCGCGCTGTCCGGCCGCGAGCGCCGGGCAGGCCAGCTCGCCCGCCGCCTGCTCGACCCCGTCGACCGCGTACGCCCACCGCAGCACCAGCCCCGCCAGCTCCACGAAGTCGTACCGGTTCTCGATCACCACGTCCCCGGCCGCACCAGCGGTGATCCGCACCGGTTCGATGACCTTCTTGTATTCGACCAGCCCCGGCGACGGACTCCGGTCCGGGAACACGAGTCCGTCACACACGAAGTTTCCGTCGTGCAGCTCTTCGCCGAAGTCCCCGCCGTAGGCGTAGAACTCTCGCCCGTCGGCCGTCCACGACCGGATCCCGTGGTCGAGCCACTCCCACACGAACCCGCCCTGGCACCGCTCGTACGTCTCGAACAGCCGCTGGTATTCGGCCAGCCCGCCGGGCCCGTTGCCCATCGCGTGGGCGTATTCGCACAGGATGAACGGCATCGCCCGCCGCCGCGCGTCCAGCTCCGGATCCTCCAGCGGCGGTTCGGCCCGCTGCCCGATGAGTTCGACCTCGGCGTGGTCGGCGTACATCCGGCTGTACACGTCGGTGTACCGGCAGCTCCGGTCACCTTCGTAGTGGATGGGCCGACTCGGGTCCAGCGCCCGCGCCGCGTCGGCCATGTGCCCGAGGTTCTCGCCGACCCCGGCTTCGTTGCCCAGCGACCACAGCACGATGCTGGGGTGGTTGCGGTCGCGCGCGACCATCCGCCGCGCCCGGTCGACCAGCGCGTCCCGCCACTGCGGTTCGGCGGTCGGGTTGCGCCGCCACCCGTTCTCCTCGAACCCGTGGGTCTCCAGGTCGCACTCGTCCACGACCCACATGCCGAGCTCGTCGCACAGACGCAGGAAGTCGGGGTGCGGCGGGTAGTGGCTGGTCCGTACCGCGTTGATGTTGTGCTGTTTCATCAGCACCAGGTCGGCGCGCATCAGCGCCTCGTCGACGACCCGTCCCCGGTCCGGATCGAACTCGTGCCGGTTGACGCCCCGGAACAGGACCCGCCGCCCGTTGACCTTCAGCACCCCGTCTTCGACGACCACGGTCCGGAACCCCACGTCGAGCACGGCCCGCTCGGCGGCGGTGGCGACCTCGATCCGGTACAGCCGCGGTGTCTCGGCGGTCCATGGGCCGACCGGCACGGTCACCGCATCACCGGCCCCGACGCTCAACCCGAGCTCAGCACAGGTCACCACGGCCGCGACACCGCCGGTGTCGACCCGCAGTGTGCCCAGCCCCGTCAGATGGTCGTAGTCGGCGTGCACGGCCACGTCCGGCAGCCCGCCGGCGGGCCGGGCGAGCAGGGTGACGTCGCGGAAGATGCCCGGCAGCCACCACATGTCCTGGTCTTCGACGTACGTGCCCGCCGACCACTGGTGCACCCGCACCGCCAGGACGTTGCCGGTGGGCCGCAGCAGGTGCCCGACGGCGAACTCGCTGGGCAGCCGACTGCCGTACGTGATCCCGAGTTCGGTGTCGTTGAGCCAGATCCGCCCGCACGAGTCGATCCCGTCGAACCGCAGCACCGCGTCGCCGCCGGGCCACCCGTCGGGCAGGTCGAAGACGCGGCGGTGGTCGCCGGTCGGGTTGTCGGTGGGCACGTGGGGCGGGTCGACCGGGATCGGGTAGCGCACGTTCGTGTACGCGGGCAGGCCCCAGCTGCCGTCTCGCCGGGCCAGGGGCCAGTGTGCGGGCAGTCCGATCTCGTCCCAGCCGCTGTCGTCGTAGCCCGCACCGGCGAACGTGTCGTCGACGTCGGCGGTGGCCGACAGCCGGAACCGCCAGACACCGTTGAGGTCCAGTCGGGGGGCGTCGGTGGTCAGGTGGGCGCGCGGGGTGAGGGCGCCGGTCCCGGGGTTGATCGTCTCCAGGTATCGCACGCGAAACAGGTTTCAACATGATCTACCAGATGTCAACAGAACCCGGGACCGGCCTGGGATTTCAGCCCGTCACGAGCGGGCGGCGAGCTTCTTGCTCAGCCGCTTGACGAGCTCCTTGCGGTCGTGGTCGCCCCGGTCGTGGCCGGTGGGGTCCAGGAACATCGGGTCGGTGCTCTGGTAGACCTCGCTGATCTCGTACGCCCGGTTCTCCAGCTTGAGCGCGTCGAGGTCGGCCTGCAGCCGCTCGTCCAGTGGCAGCTTGTGCTTGTCGACCAGCACCAGCGTCTCACCCTCGGGATCGTCCACCGCGGTGATCTTCACGTTGCCGACGCCGGGGGCGTAGAACTTGCGCTGGATGCCGCCCTCCTCATCCAGCGGGCTGGTCTCGTCGATGACGAGCACCCCGTCGTAGCAGGCGAGCGGCGTGCACACGTCGTCCTGACTCTTGCGGTGCACCTCCCCGCAGTCCAGGAAGTCGATCTCGGGTGCGAACCCTTCGAGGAACTGCTTGCCCTTCTTCGGGTTGCCGGGCACCAGCACCCCGCCCTGGGCGCCCTCCTCACCGGAGATCCAGGTGTTCGGCGCGCCGGTGAAGTTCCCGTTCTCGTCGAACTCCTCCGGGTACTCCCCCAGCACCCACACGTTCTTGTCCTTGTCCTGGGCCTGGAACGCCAGTTCGGACTCGGCCAGTACGTTGTCGTTGGTGTCGACGTCCCACAGCACCCGGGTCTTGACGCCGTCGATCTCCTTGACGAAGTCGGTGACGAACAGGACGACCGTGTGCGGCTGCAGGCCGCCGCCGGTGTCGGAGAAGCCCTGCAGCGTGTACTGGTAGCCCGAGACCAGCGGGTAGAACTTGTTGGTCACCTCGGCGCTGTCCCTGAAGTTCTTGCGGCTGAACTTGGTCAGCGGCTCGCACGGCTTCACCGCCGCGGCACTGGTGGCGTCGCCGTCGGGGGCCTGGTGGGCGGCCGCCGGTCCGGTCAACGCCAGCATCGCGGCCAGCGCCGCCCCCGTGGCCGACCAGGCTGCCGCCCGGCGCCGTGATACCCCCGTGAACCCCGTCATGAGCTGCCCCTCGCAGATGGTGTCGTGCGCGCCGACCGTCCCGGCACGCGCCGTTTCGCACCATATAAGGAGTAGCAAGCCCTACGTGGGCTTATGACCGGTTTTCCGCCATCTGTGGCCCGAGGACCCCGGCCGGGTCGCGGTAGGCCCGCGCCAGCAGCGTCACCCAGTCATAGATCGCGGTCTCGTTCGGCGCGAGCGGCCCCGGGGTGTAGTGCGGCGAGGACATGCCCCGCTGCACCGACTCGCACGCCGCCCAGTCCTGCCGGTTGGTCACGTCCCAGAAGTCCACCGCGTACGACGGGTCGGTGACCTTGTCGTCGAACAGCCAGCTGCACTCCACGAACGTGCGGTCGGCCGCCAGCGGCACCATCCGATGCGCCATCACGTAGTCGGGGTGCAGCGACAGCAGCACGTTCGGGAACAGCCCCAGGTAGCGGACCTCGCGCGGGTCCACGCCGGGCAGCATGATGCCGCGCGAGCGCCCGTCCAACGACATCGTCTCGGCGTGCTCGCGCAGCCGCATCGACCCGCCGAGCCAGTGGCCGGGCTCGTGCCAGTTGTCGCCGGAGGTCGGCGGGGTGACCGCGCACAGTTCCGGATGGATCAGCGGGCAGTGGTAGCACTCGTGGTAGTTCTCGGCGATGATCTTCCAGTTCGCGGCGACCTCGTACCGGTGCACGGCCTTGACCGTCAGGTGCTCGGCCGCGTACGGCGCGACCAAATCGTCCAGCGTCCCCAGGTGCTCCTCGAACGGCATCGCCGAGGCACTCGCGTTGACGAACACCCACCCGTGCCAGTCGACGGCGGGCAGCTCGAACAGCCCGAACGCGCGCGCCTCGAACTCCTCGCCCATCCGCGGCGCGGCCTTCAGCGTCCCGTCCAGGTCGTAGGACCACCCGTGGTACGGGCACACGATCGCCCGCCGCGCACACCGCTCCCCCGACCCAAGCAGCTCATGGCCCCGGTGACGGCACGCGTTGGCGAACGCCCGCACCCGCTCCCCGACGGTGACCACGACCGACAGGTCCCCGACGGTCATCTCCTGCTGGTTGCCCTCGGCGGCGAGCTGGCTGCGCCGCCCCACGCACGTCCACGACCCGGCGAACAGGTGCCGCCGCTCCCAGGCCAGGACCCGCTCGTCGGTGTACGCGGCGACCGGCAGCATCCGCGACTGCCCGAACGGCCGCAGCGCGTCGGCCAGCCCGTCGGCGGCCAGCGGCGCGGCTCCGGCCAACGGCGAGGCACCGGGCAACGGCGAGGCACTGGGCGGCGTCGCGGCGCTCATCGCCGCCCCCGGTCGCGCAGCACCTGCCGGACCACGTTGCGTCCCGGGATGCCGGTGACTCCGCCGCCGCCGTGGGTGGCCGATCCGGCCTGGTAGAGGCCCCGGATCGGGGTGCGCAGGTCGGCGTAGCCGGCGGCGGGGCGGCAGTGGAACATCTGCCCGGGGGTCAGTTCGCCGTGGAAGATGTTGCCGCCGATCAGGCCGTACTCGGTCTGCATCCGGTGGGGGCCGATGACCTGGCGGCCGATGATCGAGTCGGTGAAGCCGGGGGCGACGGCTTCCATCCGCGCGACAAGGCGGTCGGCGTAGGCGTCGAGTTCGGCGGTGTGCGGGTCGGCGGCCCAGGTGTGCGGGACGTACTGGGTGAACATGCTGACCACGTGTTTCCCCTCGGGGGCGAGGGTCGGGTCGAACACCGACGGGATGCAGATGTCGGCGAACGGCAGGGTCGCGGCCCGGCCCGCAGCGGCCTCCTGGAACGCGGTCTCGACGTCGTCGAGCGACTCCGACAGCACGATGGTGCCGCCGTGCACGTCGGGGTCGAAGTCGGGGTGGCTGGTGAACACCGGCAGCCGGTCCACCGCGAAGTTGACCTTCACGGTGCCCGAGCGGGTCTGCCACGCCTCGATGTCCTCGACGAAGTCGGCGGGCAGCTCGGCCCGGTCGATCAGGTCCAGGAACGAGGTCTTCGGATGCGCGGTGGTGATCACCGTACCGGCGGAGATCTCCTCGCCGGAGGCGAGCGTGACCCCGGTGACGCGGCCGTCGCGCACGTCGATGCGGGCCACCGGCGCCTGCGTGCGGATCTCGGCGCCGAACGCCCGCGCCGAGGCGGCCATCGCGGCGGTGACCCCGCCCATGCCGCCGCGCGGGAAGCCCCAGGCGGCCGCCTGGCCGCCGGTCTGGTCCAGGTGGTGGTGCAGGGTCACGAACGCGGTCCCGGCGCTGCGGGGCCCGCCCCAGGTGCCGATCACACCCGACACCGACAGCAGGCCGCGCATCGCGTCGGATTCGAACCGGTGCTCGACCAGGTCGGCGACGCTGGCGGTGAACAGCCGGGTCAGGTCGAACGCGGCCCGCACGTCCACGCCGCGCACCTTGCCCAGCAGCGCCGCCTGCGCGAGCAGGTCACCTGGCCGCTTCGAACCGAGCTTCGGGGGTATGGCGTCCAGCAGCGGCCCGACCTTGGCACCCAGCGCCCCCAGCCACGCCTCCCAACGCTCATAGGCGTCGGCGTCGGCCTTGGAGAACTTCGCGATCTCGGCGTAACGGTGCCCCGGTTCGTTCACCAGGTGCAGGTGGCGGCCGTCGCGGCGGGGCGCGAAGTAGGGGCCCTGCGGGTAGACGTGGTAGCCGTGCTCGGCCAGCCGGAGGTCGCGCACCATGTCCGGTGGCAGCAGGCTCACCACATAGGACAGGGAGGTCACCAGGAAGTCCGGGCCGAACGGGCGTTCGGAGACGGCGGCCCCGCCGACGATCTCGCGGCGTTCCAGCACCAGCACCCGGCGCCCGGCGCGGGCAAGGTAGGCGGCGGCGACCAGGCCGTTGTGCCCGCCCCCGACGATGATCACGTCGTACGTCACCCGAAGAGTGTGCCTGACTGATCACTCAGTTGGGAAGAGCACGTTCGACATGCGCAATATTTACAACGATCATTTAATATGGCGCACCCGGCAACCATCTGCGCAACCACCGATCGCCGCAATGCGCCCCGCCGAGACGCCCCGGCCGGTTGAATGGACAGGGTGAGGGGTCGCGCATGCTCGCCGTACTGATGCTCGGCCTGGTGCTGGTCGCCTGGGCCGTCATCGCCCGACCAGCCCAGCGCTACAGCGTCACGGTCCCCATCGCCATGGCCGCCTCCGGCATGATCCTCACCAGCGGCACCCACCCGCTCGTCGACGTCGAACTCACCGGCCCCACCGTCCGCCACCTCGTCGAACTCACCCTCGCCGTGGTCCTGTTCACCGACGCCACCGACATCGGCATCCGCTGGCTGCGCACCCACACCGGCGTCACCCTGCGCATGCTGCTCATCGCGTTCCCACTCACCGTCCTGCTCGGCTACCTCGCCGCGATCCCACTGCTGGCCGGCGCCGGCTGGTGGGTCTGCGCCATCACCGCCGTCACCCTGTCGGCCACCGACTCCACCCCGATCACCCCACTGCTGCACGACCAACGCCTGCCCGGCGACCTACGCCAGACCATCACCGTCGTCAGCGGCCTCGACGACGGCCTGGCCGCACCACTGCTGCTCATCGTGCTCGCCGGAGCCGCCGGCGGCACCACCGTCCCCGAAGTGCTGCTCGAACTGCTCATCTCCGTCATCGTCGGCACCGCCTGCGGCTTCGGCGGCGCCCGCCTGCTGCTCTGGGCCCGCCGCCGCGACTGGAGCACCGACGACGCCGAACGGGTCGGCCTGCTCGCCCTGGCCATCGCCGCGTTCGCCGGCGCCTACGTACTACACGGCAACGGCTTCGTCGCCGCCTTCGCCGCCGGACTGACCTGCCGCGCCACCGCACCCGACCTGCCCCGCTCAGCCCTACAGACCTGCGAGGACGCCGTGGCCGTGCTGTCGGCCGCGGTCTGGTTCGTGTTCGGGTCCCTGGTCGTGCCGTCGTTCACCGACGGCCTGGACTGGCGGGTGTTCCTCTACGCCTTCGCCAGCCTCACCGTCATCCGCATGATCCCGGTGGCACTGGCCCTGATCGGCACCCACCTGCCCCGACGCGAAGTGCTCGCGCTCGGCTTCTGGGGACCGCGCGGCCTGGACAGCATGGTGCTCGGCATCATCGCCCTGGAGCAACTGAGCGGCCTGGACGCCGACTGGGTCGCCGACATGGTCGTCGTCGTGGTCGGGCTCAGCATCGTCGTACACGGGCTGAGTACCCGACTGTTCGCCAACCGGTGGGTCCGGTGGGAGTCCGCCGCGCTCAGCCCCGCGCCTGCAGGGCCACCGTCGCGATCGCCGACTCGACGCCCTTGACCAGCTCCCGCAGCTCCTGCGGCAACCCGAGCCGGACGGACTCCAGCCGGTCGCGGGTCGCCCCGTTGCTCAACATCGGCACCACGATCGAGACCCCGATCACCGTGGTCAGCGACGCCAGCAGCGCCGACGGCACATCCAGCACCTCGCTGGGGCGGCCCAGCAGGAACCCCAGCCGCACCACCGAACGCGTCGCCTCGGTCGGGTCGGCCGCCGGGTAGCGGACCTGGGTACGGCCGGTCAGGCCGCGCGAGGTCTCCCGGCGCACGACACCGCGCAGGCCCAGGCGGTGGGCGACGACCTCCTTGACGTCGGTACGCAGATGCTGGATCCAGTTCTGCACCGGATGCCCGGTGCCGACCTTCTGCAGCTCGGCCACCACCTGGTCGTTGACCGCGTCGCCGTTCTGCCGCGCCGACCAGGCCGCGACCCGGCCCGACTCGACCACCAGGGTTCCGGCCAGCAACAGCTCACCGAGCGCGGCGGCGGCCAGGCCGCAGGACAGCACCTCATTGTTGATCTTCGTCTTGCCGCTGTACTCGTCGTGCCCGATGAGGAAGAGCTCGTCGGCGAGAGCCAGTTCCATGCTGTCCTCCGAAAACGGGTGTGGTGTGGGCGGGGCGAACCCCGCCACACCACCCTGAAATGTCAGCGGTTACCCCCGCCCCCCCCCCGGACCCCCGCCGGGTGGCCTTGCTCCTTTACTTTCTGCCCCCCCGGGGGGGGGGGGGGGGGGCCCGCCCCCCCCCCCCCCCCACCACGGTGAAGTGTCAGCGGTACCCGGCGCCCAGCGCCTTCAGCCGCGCGTGCACGCCGTCGTACACGCTGGTCCGCCCGAGGTATTGCTTGGCCAGCTTGGCGACCATCGTGTAGTTGGTGTCCACCACGTTGCCGACCGGGGCCTCCCCGGCCTGGGTGACCAGTTGGAGCGAGTCCAGCAGGTCCAGGCCGGTCAGCTCCGACACCCAGGTCACCAGGTCGTGCTGGCTGATGCGGTACGCGTCCTCCAGCGGCCGCGCCGACCCGGTCGAGATCAGGTGCGTGTCGGACTCGATCCGCGGCCACGGCGTGGCCACGTTCTTGATCAGCTCGACCGCGACGACCGTCTCCATCGCGGCCTCGACCGCGACCCCGGAGACCTCGCCCTGACCCTGCCGGGCGTGACCGTCACCGACGCCGAACAGCGCGCCCTCGACGTTCACACCGAAGTACACGGTCGTCCCGGCCCGCAGTTCCGGGGTGTCCATGTTGCCGCCGTGGGCGTCGGGCGTGATCGTCATCCGGGACTCGAACGCCCCCGGGGCCACGCCGACGGTCCCGTGCATCGGGTCCAGCGGCAGGTCCACGGTGAAGTCGGAGTTGCGCGCCGAGTAGCGCACGATCCCGGCGGCCTTGTCGATCTCGTACACCCACACCCGCTCCTCCAGGGGCGGGTGCAGCATCGCCGTGTGCGACGTCGCCGTCAGCGCCCCGAAGTGCGGGAACGTGCTCGACACCGCCCAGTCGCGGGCCGGGGTGATGGAGGCGAAGTGCAGCGCGAGCGTGTCGCCCGGCTGCGCCCCCTCCACGTAGAACGGCCCGGTGACCGGGTTGAGGTACGGGAACGTGCACACCTGCGAGGGAAGGTCGCCGAAGCCCCGCACCAGGCCGCCGAAGCAGTCCTCGGTGCGGATCTTCAGCACGTCCCCGGGGCGGACCTTCGCCAGCGGCTTGTTCGGGCCGAAGGTGTAGGCGTACTGCTCCGGGGTCGGGTTGAACTCGTAGAACTCGCTCACGCGGCGGCGTCCACCGACTCGACCGGCTCGCCCCCGAGACCGGACAGGCGCGGGCGGCGCCCGGCCAGGTACATGATCACCAGGATGAGCAGGCCGGCGAGCAGCCAGAGGAACCCGAACGTGAGGGTGTAGACCTTCATGTACTTGATGACCACGCCGAGGAACGCGATGCCGATGATCGGCATGACCAGGTGGGCGAGGTAGTTGCGGCTGCCGTTGCGGACCACGTAGTGCCAGATCACCGAGATGTGCAGCACGACCCAGGCGACCATCGCACCGAAGTTGATCACGTTGGTGAGCCAGACGAGGCTGCCGTCGTTGAGGTAGTACAGGCCGACGCCGCCGACCGCCAGCGAGATCGCGGCGGTGGTGAGCACGGCGCCGGTCGGCGAGGCGTGCTTGGGCGACACCTTCGACAGGAAGCCCGGCAGCTGCCGGTCCCGGGCCATGGCGAACAGCAGGCGCGACATCGCGGTCTGGGCCACCATCGAGTCCGGCAGACCCCACGCGATCGCGGTCGCGATCAGGCACACCTTGGCCAGCCAGCCGCCGCCGGCCACGGCCGCCGCGTCGTAGAACGCCGAGCCCGCCGGGTCGCCGTTGGCGATCAGACCGGCCGGGTCGGCCACGAACAGCGACGCCACCCAGGTCTGCGCCACGAACAGCAGGCCCGCCAGCACCAGCACCGCCGACATGGCCCGGCCGACCTGCCGCGAGCCGCCCTTGTTCTCCTCGGCCAGCATCGAGATGCCGTCGAAGCCCAGGAAGCTCAGCGCGGCCACCGAGACCGCCCCGAAGATGACGGCCCAACTGAAGTTGTCGCTGTTGAAGAACGCGTCGGTCCAGTTGCCGTTGGCCTTGCCCTGCGCGATGGCGGTGATGCCGACGACCAGGAAGATGCCGAGCACGATCAGCTCGCCGACCAGCAGCAGGTTGATCGCGACGGCGGTCAGCCGGATGCCGAAGAAGTTGATGATCGTGTTGATTCCCACGAAGACCAGCAGCCACACCCACGACGGGATGTCGGGCAGCACACCGTTCATGGTGATCGAGGCGACCAGGTAGAGCAGACCCGGCACGAGGATGTAGTCGAGCAGGATCGCCCAGCCCGCGAAGAAGCCCG
The DNA here is from genome assembly GCF_019083965.1 of Catellatospora tritici. Classification (GTDB taxonomy): domain Bacteria; phylum Actinomycetota; class Actinomycetes; order Mycobacteriales; family Micromonosporaceae; genus Catellatospora; species Catellatospora tritici. The sequence continues at coordinate 74,880 of NZ_JAHRCY010000017.1, read as the reverse complement.
CGGGGGCGCCGATGCCGCGACCGGCGTAGTTGTACACCGAGCCGGCGATCGGGAAGGCCTTGACCATCTGCGCGTACGAGGCGGCCGTGAAGATCATCAGGGCCATGCCGATGATGTAGGCGAGACCGACCATGCCCGCGGAGGCCTGGAACACCCCACCGAAGATGGCGAACGGGGCGATCGGCACCATGTAGATGAGGCCATAGAACAGCAGGTCAGTGAAGCTCAGCGTCCGGCGCAGCTGCGGGGTGTACCCGAACTTGCTGAGATCCGGATCGCCGACCGGCGTGGTCGCCGTCGGCGAGCCCTCCGCCTGGGGCGTCAGGACAGACATGGCAGTGCCTCCTGGAATCGGTTGTGTCTGAAGTTCGACGTAGTGTGGCGCGGCGCGCACGCCTGCGATCCCATTTGCAAGTACGTCTGGCTGGTCGGGTAGATCTCCGATCCGGACAACTAGCCGTACCGGCTAGTTGTCCGTGGCATCCAAAGCGGCCAAGGCATCACGTACGAACGGATGAGTTTGCGCCGCGGAGGCGTCGGCCAACACCATGGCCAGCAACTGCCGCGCGTCGGCCGACGGAAGTCCATCGGCGTCCTTGCGCCTGCGCCGCCGCCCGTCACTGGCCTGCTGCTCGGCCCGGACGCTCGGCCACAGCACCGCCAACACCCCACCGGTCTGCAGCACCTCGTCGCAGCGGCGCGCCAGATCCTCCGTCGGCCACCGCTCACCCGACTCGACCTTGGCGATCATCGCCTCGCTGTGCGGCATCGCCTGCGCCAGCTTGCCCTGCGACAGCCCGCGCACACCGCGCCACCAGCGCAACTGGTCGGCGAAGTCGCGCGCCGCGGAGAGGGTCTCCACGCGGGCGGAGGTCTGGGTCACTGCATCCTCCAAGGCCATGTCCATACCAGACAGCTCGGGCCCCACGTGATCAATCCGAGAATCGTCACACAGTAAACAACATCCACCGGACCACGGCCAAGGCGACCGAGAAACAAAGATCAGGGCACCTGGACGAACCAGATGCCCTGATCTTCTTAATGGCAGGTTACCGCCGGATGACCAGCACGGTTTCGACCGCGCGGCTCACGAGCAGTACTGCGCCTGCTTGTTGATCACCTTGTACGGGCAGTCGGCCGCCTCGGCCAGCATCAGCACCGCCTCGCGGTTGCGGCTGGTCTGCGCCGGGATGACCTCGTCGGGCGGGTAGAAGCCGCCACCGCTGGACGAACCCGGGTACATCTCGAAGGTGTACGCCCAGATCTTGTGCTGGCCCCACATCCAGTCGATCGAGGTGCCGTCGGCGATGTAGAGGTCGCTGGACTGCTCCGGGGTGTACCCGTTGGTCGCCGCCATCTGCTGACCCAGCGTGGCGAACGTGTTGTACTGGTCGGCCGTCATGCCGCTGGGGTTGTTGGCCGTGGTGTAGCCGAACGGCCACAGCACCAGCTGCGAGTACGTGTGGAAGTCGATGTTGGCCTTGATCTGCTGCACCCCGCCGATCACCCGGCTGTTGACGAAGTTGCGCAGGTTCGTCGTCTCCGGCGCGGAGAACGCCGACGGGCCGCGGTAGGTCTCGCTCGACGTGGAACCGCTGGAACCGCCGCAGCAGCCCCACTGGTAGGACCAGTTGCGGTTGAGGTCGGTGCCGACGTAGCTCGAACCGCTGTTGGGCTGGCGGTTCTTGCGCCACGACCGGTAGGAGCCGGTGGCGATGTCGTACTCGCCGCCGTCGGGGTTCATGTCCGGCACGATCCAGATCTCACGGCTGTTGACGATGTTGGTGATCCGGGTGTCGGTGCCGTAGTTGTCGGCGAACAGGTGCAGCACGTACAGCGCCATCTCGACGGTCAGGTGCTCACGCGCGTGCTGGTGCGCGTTGATCAGGATCTCGACCTCGTTCTCGTCGGTGGCGACGTTGTCGGAGATCTTGATCACCGGCATCGCCCGGCCCTGGTACGAGTTGCCGATGGTCGACTTCGACATGATCGAGGGGTGCGCCGCGACCAGCGAGTTGATCTCGGAGGTCATCTCGGCGTAGTCGTGGTAATTGGAGTCGGCCGACGGGAACGCCTGGGCCTGCGCATCCGGCCCAGCGGGCTGCGCCGCCAGCGAGGTGAGGGTGAAGCCCAGCGCCTTGATGGCCTTGACCTCGGCCGCGGTGGCCGTGATCTCGATCTTGCCGTCGACGACGGCGTCGATCGCGGCACCGGTACGGGCGACGGCGTCGCGGTCGGCCAGGGTCTTGGGACCGTTGACGACATACTGCGCGGAGCTGCTGATCGGCTCCGCGGTGAACGGGGCGCCCTCGGCCGGTCCGGTCAGGACCAGTGAGCCGAGCAGCGCGGCTGCGGATACGAGGACGGTCAACCGTCGTCGCATGAATGCCTCCCATAGGGGGTTGAGGAGGCTCACAGCAGACCACCAGAAACATGGTCATTTCAATATGTCGATTGTTAAGAATGATCACCATCCCGGTGAGCTGCGGCGATACCTGCGGCGATACACCCGGCGGAACGTCAGCAAACGGGAATACCGGCCGACAACCGCGGCATGCGGCAGGTAGGCTCAGCGCGGTGAAGCTCGTACTGGACCTGCACGACATCTTCAACAAGGGGCGCGACATCGAGCGCGCCCTGAACGACATCATGCACGAGGCGGTGGCCAAGAAGGCCCCCATGATCGAGATCATCCCGGGCAAGGGCTCCGGCGCGCTCAAGAAGACCGTGCTGCGCTTCCTGGAGCAGAAGGAGATCAAGGCCATGTACCACCGGGTGGAGAAGGACTCCAAGAACTTCGGCCGCCTGTTCGTGCATTTCAAACACACCAAACCCGGCCGCAAATAGCCTGCCCCGGCGCGATCTTGCGGGGTGGCGTCGGCGGCGGGCGTACGGCAGCATGGGGCGCGTGCCGTCGCCCACTTCGCTGTCCGACATCCGCGCCGAAGCGCTCGCCCGCCGCGACCGCGGGGACCTGAGCAGCGCCCGTGCCCTGCTGGAGCAGGCACTGGACGCCGCCACCATGAGCGCGGGCGAGGACCACCCCGAGGTGCTGGTCACCGGCCACCTGCTGGCGGGCCTGCACCGACAGTCCGGCGACCTGTCCGCCGCCCGCCGGGTGCTGGAGAACGCGCTCTACGCCGGGGCACACCGGCACGGCGACGACCACCCGATGCTGCTGGCGATGTCGTACGACCTCGCCGAGATCGCCGACGAGCTCGGCAACCGGCACGAAGCCCGCCGCCACTACGCCCGCGTCGCGTCGTACGGCGCCGACGCCGGGTTCGACCCGCAGCGCATCGCGGCCGCACAGGCCTGGCTCGGCCCCGGCGCGACCGACGCGGCCGCCGCCGCGCCCACCGTCCCCGACCGGCCCCAAGCCGTCGCACCGCAGGCCATCACACCACAGCCGGTCGCACCGCTGCCGGTGACGCCGCAGCCGGTCGAGCCGCTGCCCGCGACGCCGGTCGAGCCGCACTCCCTGCCCGGCGGGCCCGCCGCACCGCAGCCCGCGACCAGCGGTCCCGCCGCGCCGCCGCCGTGGCCGCCGCTACCCGCCGAGGAGCGCCGCCCCGAACCCCAGCGACCCACCCTGGCGCAGCGGTTCACGCCGGTTGCGCCGCTGCCCGCGCCATCACAGCAGGCCACGCCGTCGCAGCAGGCCACGCCACCACAACTGCCCGCGCCGACGCAGCAGGCCGCGCCATCGCAGCTGCCCGCGCCGTCGCAGCAGCTGCCCGCGCCGATCCACCACCCGGTCGCGCCGCAGCAGGACGCCGCGCCGTCCGCCCGGCTGCTGCAACCACTGCCCGAACTGGACCTGCCGCACCTCAACCGACCGGGCGGTACCGCCCCGACGGCCGACGCGTCGGCGGGCGCCCCGGCCGTGCCCGCGCAGCGCCTGCCCGCGCCGCCCGAGGCCCAGCCCCAGCCGCAGACGCGCCACCAGCCGACCGCGCCGGAGCGGCCGTTCCCGGCACCGGCCACGCAGCCCGCACCGGCGCAGCCCTTCCCGGTGCGGGCCACGCAACCCGCGCCGGTCCCGGACACCGCTGTCCCGCAGCTGCCCGCGGGCATCCCGGTGCTGGCACCGCCGGACACACCCGTACGCCATGTGCTGCAGCAACCGGCGGCACTGCCCGTACCCGTGGTGGTCTCCCCCACCGGCCCCGTGCCCGCGCCGCCCGCCCCGCGCGGCCGCGGTCCGGTGATCGCGGCCATCACCGCCGCCGTCGTGGCGATCCTCGCCGCGGCCGTGACCCTGGTGATGGTGGTGCTCCCGCAGCAGGACGACCCGCCGCCCGCCGACGTGCGCGGCGCCGCCACCGACCTGTTCCTCACCGAGCACGGCGACAAGATCACGCTGAGCTGGTCCGACCCGTCCAACGGTGTCGCGGCACAGTGGATCCTGGTCGGCCGCCCCGGCGAGGAGCCGCAACGCTGGGCGTCACCGCAGAACGGGGTGACCGAGTTCACCTTCGACGGCCTCAACCCGAAGTTCGACTACTGCTTCGCGGTGATGACCATCTACTCCGGCAAGGACCTCCTGCGCTCGGCACTCAAGTGTACAAATCGTACGGTCACGCCGTCCGCGAGCAGTTGACCAGCCCTACCGAACTTTCGCCTGTCACATAGAGCGCCTAGGATGACGACGGCTTCACGGAGGAACGCCATTTTTGCGGGGTCTCCAGTGCCCTGCGCTCTAGGGGGAGGGGCCGATCCATGGCGGATCTGTCACCAGGCGCAATCACACGTAAAGCACGGACCAAGGGCGGCATCGTCACCATCGTGACGGTGCTCGCACTCGTGGCAGCGATGGGGCTGACCTGGTTCGGGCTGAGCGCCAACGACCAGGTGTCGGCCAATTACGACGCCAGCGCGTGGCTGTGGAGCCTGACCAAGGGCGAACTCGCCCGCGTCAACGGCCTGACCGGCAAGGTGGACACCCGCTCGCAGGCGCTGACCGCCTCGCAGGGCCACTTCGTGCAGGTCAACCAGTCCGACCGCTACCTGATCGTGCGCGACGAGTCGACCGGGCGCATCAGCGCCATCGACCCGGCCACGCTGCAGATCACGGCGGCGCAGGAGTCGCAGCAGGGGCTGGGGGTGACCATCGCACTGCAGGGGTCTTACGCGTTCATCATCGACCCGGTGCAGGGCGTGGTGAGCCAGCTCGACCCGGCGACGCTGCAGCCGATCGGCGAGGAGCTGCACTACCCGCCGGGCATCACCGGTGGGGTCTTCGACGGTGAGGGTCGGTTGTGGATCGCGGTGCCGAGTCAGGGCACCGTGTCGGCGATCACGCCCGCGAAGTCGCTCGGGACGGCCGGGGCCGGGGGCGCCGGTGGCGGCAGCCCGTCGCTGGTGCGTACCGAGGCCGTCGCGTCCCCCTCGCACGACCTGGCGCTGTCGGTGCTGGACAACGGGGTGGCGGTGCTGGACCAGACCACCGGCACGCTGACCACGCTGCGCGGCGCGGAGGACCTGCACAAGGTGACCGTCGACCAGGCGACCGGCGGCATCGTGCCGGGCAGCGCCACCGGCCCGGACATCCCGGTGACCGTCGGCGAGGGGCGCCACGTCTACGTCATCAGCGGTGACCAGGTGCGTGAGTTCACCGTGCCGGGCACCGGCGACCGGTTGAGCGCGGCGGTGCCGTGGGCGGGCCGGTTCTACGTCGCCGACGACCTCGCCGGCGCCGTGTACGTGCTGGACGGCAACGGCAACCCGGTCGACACGATCACCTTCAAGAACCCGGGCGGCAAGCTGGAGCTGGAGGTGCGCGAGAACCACCTGTTCATCAACGCGCCCGGCTCCTCGACCGCGCGGGTGGTGGACGAGCACAACCAGATCAAGGTGGTGGAGAAGTTCGCCCGCGACGTGCTGGGCGCCGAGCCGCCGCCCGCGCCGGTGGCGCCGCCGCCGGTCAAGCCCGCGGTCGGCAAGCCCGGTTCGCCGCGCAACGTCACGGCCGCGGCCGGTGACAAGCAGGTCCGGCTGAGCTGGGGCAAGGCCCCCGAGAACGGTTCGAAGATCACCAAGTACGTGATCTCGTGGCCGGGTCTGGCCACGCCCGTCACCGTCGGCGCGAACCAGCGCACCTACGTCGCGACCGGCCTGGTCAACGGGCAGACGTACACGTTCAGCGTGCACGCGGTCAACGGCAAGGGCGCGGGCCCGGACCGGCGCAGCAACGCGGTCATGCCGACCGGTGAGGTGCCCGACGCCCCGACCGCCGTCACCGCCAAGGCGCAGAACGACGGCACGGTCGACCTGAGCTGGCCCGCCGCCAACGGCCAGGGCCGCAAGATCACCCGGTACGAGGTCACCGCGGTCTCCGGCGGCTCGTCGGTCGCCATCGGCACCACCACCGGCGCGGTCAAGCTCACCATCGCCGACGGCGAACTCGACTACGGCACGCAGTACGCGTTCACCGTGGTGGCCGTCAACGACAAGGGCGCCGGATCGCAGCCGTCCCCGCAGAGCGACACCGTGGTGCCGTTCAACAAACCCGGCCAGGTCAAGTCGCTGTCGGCCAGCACCGTCGGCACCGCCAAGGGCACCATCCACGTCACCTGGGGCGTCCCGGCCGAGAACGGCCGCCCGATCGAGGGATACAAGGTCACCGCGGGCGGCAAGACGCAGACCGTCACCGGCACCAACGTCAACCTCAGCGGTTTCGGCGACGGCGAGGTCGTCACGGTCGAGGTCGCCGCGGTCAACGAGGCGGGCACCGGCGCCAAGGACACCACCAGCGCCAAGACCATCACCGCGCCGACCGTGTCCAACCCCAGCACCAGCAACATCGGCTACAACTCCATGGTCGTGCACTTCGCCTACGACGACGGCGGCGGCAGCGCCACCTGCACCCTGACCCTCAACGGCAGCAACCGCGGCATCGGCTGCAACACCGGCTCCGGCGGCTACACCGTCAGCGGACTGTGGCCGGGCAACACCTACACCTGGACGGTCACCATCAGCAACGACGCGGGCAACGCCACCACCGCCGCGCAGGGGCCCCAGACCCCGGACCTGGCCGCGTGGGCGAAGTGCAGCGGCTGCTCCGACGGTGTGTGGGCGTACAAGCCGAACGGCTCCGGGGTGCTGGCCCAGGACAACGGCTGCTGCGCGATGAACAAGTACTACAGCAACAACACCTCGGTCACGCCGATCTGCTGGTACCAGGGCGGGGTGACCACCAACTCGCAGAACCGGTCGGCCACCCTCAACGCGGCCGGCAACAACGGCAACAAGAAGAGCGACAAGTGGATTAAGGTCACCAGCACCAACTACCTGCCGTTCGCCTTCGTGAACCTGGAAAGTTCGGGCAACACCAGCAACAACTATGATCTTCTCCCCCAGTGCTGACCGAACACCCGCCGACCGAGCACACCCTGACCGAGCACAAAGGACGCAGTACGTGAACCAGCCCCAGCCGCTCACCCCGGCGCAGGTGCGCGCCTTCGCCGATCTGACCGCCAAGCTCAGTGGCGCGATCAGCACCGTCGTGCTCGGCAAGCCCGAGGTGGTGCGGCTGGGGCTGGTCGCCATGTTCGCCCAGGGGCACGTCCTGCTCGAGGACGTGCCCGGGGTGGGCAAGACCACCCTGGCCCGCGCCATCGCCGCGTCCGTGCAGGGCGCCTGGCGGCGCATCCAGTTCACGCCGGACCTGCTGCCCTCCGACGTCAGCGGCGTCACGATCTTCAACCAGGCCAACCGCGGGTTCGAGTTCCACCCCGGCCCGATCTTCGCCAACATCGTCATCGCCGACGAGATCAACCGGGCCTCGCCCAAGACCCAGTCGGCGCTGCTGGAGGTCATGGAGGAGCGATACGTCACCGTCGACGGCGTACGCCACGCCGTCCCCCGGCCCTTCCTCGTCGTGGCCACCCAGAACCCCGTCGAGATGGACGGCACCTACCGGCTGCCCGAGGCCCAGCTCGACCGCTTCCTGATGAAACTGTCGGTCGGCTACCCCGACGAGGCCGTCGAGATCGAGGTGCTGCGCGGCGCCGCGCTGCGCTCCCCCGAAGCGATCACCCCCGTCACCGACGTCACCACCATCGGCGAGGCGATCTCCCTGGCCAACCGGGTCCACATCGCCGACCCCCTCTACACCTACGCCGTCCGGCTGGCCGCGGCCACCCGCGAACACAAGCACGTGCGCGTCGGAGTCAGCCCCCGCGGCGTCATCGCGCTCACCCGCGCCGCCAGCGCGTACGCGCTCACCGAAGGCCGCGGCCACGTCCTGCCCGAGGACGTCAAGGTGCTGCTGGAACCGGTGTTCGCCCACCGCATCCTGCTCACCCCCGACGCGCAGCTGCGCGGCGTCACCGCCCACGAGGTGCTGCGCGACGCCGTCGAAGCGGTGCCGGTGCCACTGCCGGGCCAGACCGGGCCAACCCATGAGCCCACCCGGCCGGTCGGAGCACGGCCCGCCTGATGCGCATCACACTGCGGGGGGCCGGTCTCGGAATCGGCGGTGCGGCACTGCTCGGGGCGGGGTACCGGTTCGGCTACCCCGACCTCGCCGTGCTCGGCTCCACGGCACTCGCCGCGCTCGGCTACGCCCTCGGACACGCCGCGCTGCGGCCACGCCTGTCGGTGACCCGCTCGGTCGAACCCGACCGGGTCGCCCGAGGCGAGAGCAGCACCGTCACCCTGACCGTACGCAACACCAGCCGCCTGGGCGCCGCCACACTCATCGCCCACGACCGCTGCGGCCGCGCCGACCAGCCCGCCCGCACCGTGCCCGTGCCACTGCTACGCCTGCGCCCCGGCCGCGACACCGACATCAGCTACCCCGTGCCCACCGACCGGCGCGGCATCGTCGAGGTCGGACCCCTGCAGGTGGTACGCCGCGACCCCCTCGGCCTCATCACCGCCACCCGCAGCCACGGCGGCACCAGCCGCATCTGGGTCTACCCCCGCACCCACCCCATCCGCGCCGTGCCCGCGGGCATCTCCCGCAGCCTCGACGGCCGCCTCGACCGCGTCCCGCACGGCGCCATCACCTTCGACACCCTCCGCGAATACGTCATCGGCGACGAGCTGCGCCACGTCCACTGGCGCACCAGCGCCAAGGTCGGCGAACTGATGGTCCGCGAACACCTCGACACCAGCCTGCCGCAGCTCGTCGTGCTGCTCGACGACCGCGCCGACTCCTGGCCCGACCGCGTCGGACCCGTGTCGGAGGCGTTCGAGGCCGCCTGCGAGGCCGCCGCCTCCATCGTCGCCGCCGCCACCCGCGAAGACCTCCCCATCACCCTGCAACTGGCCAGCGGCGCCGCCGCGGGCGGCGGCCGGATCCGCGGCGCCGCCCGCGCCCTGCTGGACGTGCTCGCCGAAGCCGAACCCGCACCCGCCCCGGACGGCGAGGACACCCGGCTGCTCGACGCCACCCGGCGGCTGCGCCAGCACCGCCCCGGCGACACCCTGATCTACCTCACCGGCCTCGGCGGCGCCGCCGACCTGGGCCTGGTCAGCGGCCTGCGCGGCCCGTTCCCGTCGGTCGCGGTCGGCCTGCTCGGCCCCCGCGTCCTGGAGGAACCGCAGGCCGCCGGAGTGCTGCTGCTGCGCGCACACGACGGCGAGGACTTCGCCGCCGTCTGGGATGGAGTGACCCGGTGGTGATCCGAGCGCTGCGGGCGCTGACCCTGCCGCTGCTGATCCTGGCCATGCTGGTGCTCAGCGGCGCCGTCGCCGGACGCATCTACTCCGGCACCCTGTTCACACAGCTCGTCGCCGGCGCCGCCGCCGGCTCGGTGCTGGTCAGCGTCGCCTGCACCCGGCTGCGAGCCTGGCTGGTCGCACCGCTGTCGGTGCTCGCACTGGGCGGCTACCTCGCCTACGCGCTCCACCTGTCCGCGCAGCGGGCCGGGGTCGACGGGCCGCTGACCCAGCTGGCCGCCGACGCGCTGCGCGACGGGATTCCACGCCTGATCGCCGTACTGCTGCCGGTCGAACCGCAACCCGACACCGTCGCCGTACCCATCGTGGTCACCTGGCTGGCCGGGTTGGCCGCCACCGAACTGGCCACCCGCACCCGCCGCACCCTGATCGGCCTCGCCCCGCCGGTGCTGCTGTTCGCCGGGGCGCTGTGGCTGGTCGGACCGTCGGCCAAGCGCCTGACCTGGCCGGTGCTCGCGTTCGCGGGCCTGGCCGTGGCGGCCCTGGTCTTCACCGGCCGGGTGCGCACCCCCGACACCGGCGTCGACGCCGCCACCCGCCGCGCCCTGCGCCTGCGTACGGCCCTGGCCGGCGCCGTCGGGCTGCTGCTGATCATCGGGCTGACCGCCGCGCTGGAACAGCCGGTCGCACAGCGGGTCACCACCGCACCGCTGGACCCGCGCTCACTCATCGACCCGCCCGACCTCGACGCCCTCGACGAGAACCCGCTGATCCGGCTGTCCGGCTGGGCACTGCAGCCCCAGCAGCAACTGCTCGACGTGCAGACCGACCACGACGCCCGCATCCGGCTGGCCGTGCTGTCCGACTACGACGGTGTCACCTGGCGCGTCGGGGCCACCTACCGGCCCGCCGGACGCACCCTGCCGCCACCGCCCCAATCCAGCCAGCCCGGCCAGGGCGCGCAGGCGGTAAGCCAGACCATCATCGTGTCCGGGCTCACCGGCAAACTGCTGCCCGCCGCGGCCACCGCCCGCCGCGTCGACGGCGTACGCGTCTCCTACGACCAGCTCACCGGCACCCTGCTGTTCCCGGCCGGGCTCACCCCCGGCACCACGTACACCGTGGTGTCGCAGCAGGCCGAACCGGACGTGAACCTGCTGCCCGGCGCCGAAGTCCCCACCGGGTCGCAGATGGCTCGCTACCTGGCCCTGGGCCCCGGCGTCCCCGACCACCTCATCCGGCTGGCGCAGCAGCTCGGCGCCGACAACGGCGCCCCCTACCAGCGGGCGCTGGCGATCGAACAGTTCCTGTCCGACCACTACCAGCTCGACTCGCAGGCGCCCAGCGGCCACGCCTACCCCAACCTGGACTTCTTCCTGTTCGGGCCACCCAACGGCGGCGGTCGTCGCGGCACCTCCGAGCAGTTCGCCGCCACGTTCGCGGTGCTGGCCCGGCTGCTGAACCTGCCCAGCCGGGTCGTGGTCGGCTTCGAGGCCCACGCGGGGCAGCGCGCGCTGACCGCCGGGGACGCGCTGGCCTGGCCCGAGGTGTACTTCACCGACCTCGGCTGGATCCCGTTCCACCCGCTGCCGCAGCCCGACCAGGACGTCAAGCCGCTGGAGAACGAGTTCAAGCCGCTGCCGGAGACCTCGTCGCCGCCGCCGCAGTCCCCCGAGCCGGTCCCGACGTACGACACGAACCAGCCGACCGCCACCGAAGCCGGACCCAGCCCCACCGGACAGGCGGCGGGCGTGCCCGTCGCGCTCATCGCCGGGGCGGGCGGCGGCGGACTGCTGCTGGTGCTGCTGGTCGGCTTCATCGTGTTCGTGCTGCTGGCACGGGCCGCGCTCCGCCGCCGACGCCTGGACGAGGGCACCCCCGGTGAGCGGATCGCCGGGGCGTGGCTGGAGGTCGGCGACGCGCTACGGCTGGCCGGGCACCCGGCGGGCGGGCACCTGAGCGCCGCCGAGACCGCCGCGCACGCCGCCGACGCGGCCGCGCTGGTCCGGGGCAAGCACACGGTCCGGCTGCGGGCACCCGCACTCGACGAGGTCGCCGGTACGGTCAACACCGCCGTGTTCGGGCCCGGCACCTCCGACGACGCGGAGGCCGAGAAGGCCCGCAGCGGGGCGCTGGCCTACATCGACGAGCTCAAGGCCCGCCGGTCGTGGTGGCGGCGCCTGCTGTGGACCCTGCACCCCGGCCCGCTGCGCTGGCACCGCCGCCGTTGACGCTGTCAGCCCGCGGGCTTGACGCACTCGACCTTCGAGTCCTTCGAGCCCTGCAGCGGATACAACACCTGGCCGTTGAGGTCCACGTAGTAGCCACGCTGATAGTTGTCCGGGTCGTACTGGGCGCAGACGGTCTTCGTCGGCAGGGTGATCGTCTTGACGATCGTGCCGGGCCCGGTGATCTGGTACTTCTTGAGGACGATGTCGGACTCGTAGGCCCGGTTCGACGGGTAGTAGACCGTCAGGTGCAGCTCACCCGTGCCGGATCCGCTCAGCTGCACCCGCACCGTCGCCGTGTAGGTGGTGGCGTCGATGTGCGACGTGACGGTCAACGACGTCACGGTCAGCTTCGGCTTCGGCGCCGCTGGTGACGGCGCCTTGGCGGTCGGCTTCGGCGCCCCCGCCGGGCTGGGTGCGGTGGGGCTGGGCACGAGTCTGACGCTCGGCGAGGGCGGCGCGGACGGCGTGCCGGAGCCGTCCGCCGAAGGGACGGCGGAAGGCTGCGCCGAGGTGGGCGCCGACCATAGCGGCGCGTCCACCGCGCCGGGCGCGGCACCCGAACCCGCGCCACCGGCGGCCAGCACGGCCACCGCGACCCCGCCTGCCAGCACCGCCGCACCGGCCGCCAGCAGCACTCGCAGGGTGCGCCGGCGCCTTACGCCCGTGGCATCCACGTCCGCCATCATGATCCTCCCCGAAGACGACTCGGCGACTCTAGACCACGCCGACGACCGCGCGGAGCCGGGCCACCGGGCACCACCAGCCACTAGGTCCCAGCCCGTGCGGGCGATCGCCTCGCACGCGCGTGGGTTTGCCGCAGTTTCCGGGAAAGTGTACGAATAGTCGCCAAGATTCATGCACTTTCCCCGAAACCGCACCGCATTCGTCAGGAGGTACGGGAGCGGGGCGCCTGGCCTTCGCGCAGATGGCGGACCTGGTTCCAGATCTCGTCCGGGCAGTAGCCGGAGTCCTGGCGGCGCAGGTCGATCCGGTCCAGGCGCCGGACCCGCAGCTCCAGATAGCCGGGCCCGGCCGAGTACACGTCGTCGCTCTCCGACCAGAACCACATGTGGTCGTCGCGGTGGGACTTGTCCTGCGACGTGATCTGCAGAACCTCCAGATACTCCGGGTATGTCCGCAGCACCACGAACGGGCGATCCTTCGACCCGTCTCCCTCCCGGAACTCCACCTCGCCCCACCAGATCTCCTGCGGCTGCGGATCAAGCTCGACGGAGACGTGCGAGCCCTGGGGCCGGTACACGACCGGCCGCCGGTCGGGCACCTTGCGGTCGAGCAGCCGCAGCACCGCGTAGAACAGCAGCGCCACCAGCGCGGCGGCCAGCGGGCCGACCATCGGCAGCGCGAAGACCAGCGACTTCAGCCGCTCCTCGTCGGTGGCCGACGGCGCAGCGGTGGTCACCGCCGCAGGCAGGTACTTCTCGTCCAGGAACAGGGCAGTCAGCGCCGCGGCCGTGCACAGCGCGGTGAGGATGCCCGCCCGGATCAGGTGGATGCGCTGGCCGGGATGAGCCTTACGGCGGGCGGCGATCCGGACCACCAGGTATGCCACGACCGGCGCCAGCGCCACCCCGATCCACCACGACGGATACGCCGCGATCTGGTCCGGCTTGCGCACCAGCAGGAACGCCACGATCGCGGGCGAGGCGAGGATCATGCCCGGGATGGAGACGAACAGGCTCACCAGGATCGGCGCCACCAGGAACAGCAGCAGACAGCCACATCCAGACCGACCATTGCCGCGCGCCATCTGCTCTCCTCCACATTGGTCAGCGGTCGATTCTATCCACGTGCCCGCCCCCTGACCCCCGCCCCCGAGCCCCCACCCCGAACACGACCGGGCCGGGCGCCGTAACGGCGCCCGGCCCGGTGAACAGTCTGCAGTTTCGGGGAAAGTGCTCGAATCAAGGCCAAGATTCCCGCACTTTCCCCGAAACTGCTAAACCTCAGCAGCTCACGCGGACGGTCAGGTCAGCGTGATCGTCGTGGCCACCTGCTGCGCCGGGGCGCCCGGGTAGGTCACGGTGACCGTGATCGTCACCGGACCCGTCGGACGCTTGGCGGTCGGCCACAGGACAGCGAAGGTACGCGTGATCGGTTCGAACACGGGCGTCGTCGCCGACAGCGACTGCGCCCCCGAGGCCGACACCTTCACCCGGCCGGCCAGCAGCAGGCAGGCCGACTCCAGCAGCGGGATCGGTGCCCCCGACACGTCGGTGAGCTGGAACGTGACGGGCACCACCGAACCGGCCCGCACCGCGCCACCCGCCGCCGGAGTGATCACCCGGACCGCGTACCGGACGAGCTGCGTGGCCGTACCGGCGCTGGCCAGGTAGGACGCACCACCGAGGTACTGGGCGGTGACCTGGTGCTGCCCCACCGCCAAGCTGGCGATCGGGCTGCTGGTGGCCGTACCACCGGACAGCGCGACCGGACCGCCGACCGCAGCCCCGTCAACGCGGAACTGCACGAACCCGGTCGGGGTGGTCCCGGCCGGGCCGGCCACCGTCGCCGTGAAGGTCACCGGCGCGCCGAGCACCGACGGGCTGGCCGAGGAGGTGACCGCCGTCGTGGTCGCCGCGGCGGCCACGGTGACCGTGTAGTCCCGGGCCACCGTGCTGACCGGGTTGGTGGCGGTGACGGTGAAGGTGTAACCACCGCCGACGGTCGGCGTACCGGAGACGACACCCGACGCGGACAGCGACAGACCGGGCGGCAACGCCCCATCGCTCAGCGCGAAGGTGATCGGGCCACCGCCGCCGGCCGAGACCGACGCCGAGTAGGCCGACCCGACCGTGCCGCCCGGCAGCACGCCGTCGAGCGTCACCGGGTCGACCACAGCCACCGCGAGCGGGCCCGACTGCGATCCGAGCAGATCCGCGCTGCCCGAGTACTCGGCCGTGATCGCGTGGTCGCCGCCCGGCAGCACCGAGGTGACCAGCGTCGCCGTGCCACCGCTGAGCGCAGCCGTGCCGATCGGGGTGGCGCCTTCGCGGAAGGTGACCGTGCCGGTGGCCGGAACGGCCGCGGTGACGGTCGCGGTCAGGGTGAGCGCAGCGCCGGTCGTGACCGGGTTCGGCTGCGCGCCGAGCACCGTGGCACTGGTACCCGGACCGACGTGGATCGAGGCAGGCAGCTCGGCCTGCCCGAACGCGCTGGCCACCTGCACCGTGAAGGCGAAGTCACCCGCGCTGGCCGGAGCCCCGCTGAGCTGGCCGTCCGCCGTGAGGGCCACGCCCGGCGGCAGGCTGCCCGCCGTGACGCTCGCCGCCACCGGGCCCGAGCCGGTCACGGTGAAGGCGAAGCCGTACGGCTCGCCGACCGTGCCCGCCGGCGGGGTGCCGGTGACCGTGGGCGCGACGCCGAGGTCGAGGCCGACCACCACCGGGTCGTGGTCGCTGGTCCGGAACCGGTCGGGCGCGTAGAGCGACGCGATCTGCCCGGCGGTCTTGAAATCGGTGTTGTAGTCCAGCACCGACGGCTCGTCGGCGTTGTGGTGCACGTCCCCGGCACCCGTGACCTGCCCGACGGCCGGGCCGCTGGCCAGCACGTAGTCCAGGTAGCCCCACTGGCCGTCGAAGGCGTACGAGTAGGCGTCGTCGCCGTGGAAGGCCTTGACCAGGTTCGTGAACCCGGCCGCCTCGAGAGCGGCGATCGGGTCCTCGCCCGCGTACGAGTTGAGGTCACCGACGATCAGCACGTCCGGGTCGCCCGCGCCCGGCACGACCGTGGTGGAGATCCAGCTCGCGAGCTCGTTGGCCTGCTCGGTGCGGTGGGCGTTCCAGCAGCTCTGGCCGTCGCCCTGGTCGGTGTCCGGACCCGAGGTCGGGCAGGAGCCCTTCGACTTGAGGTGGTTGGCGATGACGGTGAACCGCGCCCCGGCCGGGGTCTGGAACGTCTGCGCCACCGGGCGCCGCTCGAAGATCGGGTTGACGTCGACGAACGTGGCACCGGCGACCGGGGTCACCGCCGCGGTGCGGTAGAGCAGGCCCGCCTTGATCGCGTCGGTACCGGCGACGTCGGTGCTGCCGGTGGCCGCGTCAGCGTTCACGAAGGCCCAGGTTCCGGGGCCGTCGGCGGCGTTCAGCGCGTTCACCAGCGCCTGCAGCGCGCTGTCCGGGCCGTAGCCGTCGTTCTCCATCTCCATGTAGCCGATGACGTCGGCGTCGAGGAAGCGCAGCGACGCGACCTCCTTGGCCAGCTGCCGCTGGTACTCGGTGTCGCTGGTGGCGCCCCGGCAGTCGGTCACCGCGCCGAGCGTGCCGAGGTGACAGCCGGTGTAGGTGTTGAAGAAGTTCAGCAGGTTCGCGCTGGCCACCTTGAGCGAGCCGCCGACCGCGGGCGGCGCGGACGGCCTCGGGTTGCCCGCCTGGAAGGAGGCGGTGCCGCCGAGCGCGCCGAGCGGGCGCAGCCGGTACGCGTTACCGCTGGCCGAGTTGCCCGCCCACGTGTAGGTCAGCACCCCGACCGGATCGGTGACCGTGTCGCCGCCGCGCAGCGTGTTGCTCGCCGAGAGGGGCTGGCCGCCCCGGCCGAAGACGATCGGGTCGGGGTTCTGCGCCTGGTCGGCATCGTCGATGATCAGGCGGTTGAGGTTGTTGGCCAGCTGGGCCGCCGCGACGGCGGCGGTGTCGGTGGCCCGGATGTCGGCCGTCGGCTGGCGCAGCCGACCACCCGACGAGACCACGACCTGCCCGAACCGGCCGAGCTGGAAGTGCTCGGTGACGCTCAGCGTCTGGTGGAACCGCACCAGCATGCCCTCGTAGGGTTCCAGGTCGGTGGCGCTCGCGCGGGGCAGCGTGACGTCGGTCGGGGCGACGGTGCCCTGCGTGCCGCAGGAGACCACCGTCGTCGCGGTGCCGGTGAGCTGGGTCTGGCCCTGGAACTCCGAGACCGGGCCGGTCACCTCGACCACGTCGCCGAGGCTGACGAGGTTGGCGCCGTTGTCGAAGACGAAGACACCGTCCGAGGTGGCGGTATCGCCGTCGCCGGAGTCCTGGAGGTAGAAGCCGCGCAGCGCCGGGCTCGGGCCCTCGCTGTCGCCGACGACGGTGCCGCGGACCGTGACGGTCTGCCCGGCCAGCGGACTGACATCGCCGGTGCCCTGCACCACGCCGATCGCCGTGACGGCGCCGGTGCACGCCGGGGTGACCGGGTTGACGGTGACGGTCGCGGTCACGCTGTCGACCTGTCCACCCGGGCCGGTGACGCGCACCCAGTAGGTGGCGGTGCTGCTCAGGGCCGGGGTGGTGTACGACGCTCCGGTGCCGACCGGCGTCGACGTGTCCCCGGAGGTGCCCGCGTACCACTGGTAGTTCAGCGGGCCGGTGCCGGTCGCGGCGGCGGTCAGCGTCGCCGTGGCACCGGAGCTGATGGTCATGTCCTGCGGCTGCGTCGTGATCGCCGGAGTCGTCGGCACCGAGCCGCCGGCCGGGGCGAAGGCGACGCCACGCAGGGCGGTGTTCGTGGCCGCGGTCTGCAGCACGACGGCCGTGGCGCTGATCGGCGCGTCGTAGGCGGCCGTGTCCTCCACCTTCACCAGCTGCGCCGATCCGGCGTTCGTCGTGGCGAACAGCGTCGCCGTGGCACCGGTGACCGAACCCGTGATGCCCCGGGCGCCGCTGCCGCTCGGGCGGAAGTTGCCGCGCGCGGTCCACGCCGACCCGTTGAACGAGTACTTCGCGATCCCGCCGTTGGGGCTGGCGGAGTCGTCCGCTACGTAGAGCGTGTCGACACCCGGCACCCCGGGGTCGCGGTCCAGCGCGAGGATGGCGTACGGGCTGGGCACGGCGGTGACCAGCGACGGGGTCTGCCCGCCGGTCGTCGGCAACCCTGAGCCGACGGCGTAGACGCCGGTCGGGGCGCTGCCGGTGGAGACGTAGAGCCGGCCGTCGGCGATGGCGACGGCCCGCAGGTTCGTCGGCGCGACGCTGTTGATCTGCGTCGTCGTGCCCGCGCCGACGGTGGCCAGGCGCACACCGCCGGAGGAGCCGACGGCCCAGACCCGCGAGCCGTCGTCGGAGACGACACCGCGGATGTTGGCGCCGCTGAAGGCGTCGGTGATCGCCGTGGTGGTGTCGACCGCGCCCGCGCCGTCGACCCGCGCGGCCACCCGCGCCACCGTCGCCGTGCTGCTCGTGGCCACACCGGCGAGGCCGGGGTCGGCGTCGTATCCGCCCAGCGTCAGATAGCGGCCGTCGGCCGAGAGGGCGAGCGCGCCCTCGGAGGTCGCGCTGCCCGCCATGGTGAAGCGGCGGTTGCTGCCCGAGACCGAGGTCGGCAGCGTGATCGTGCGCACCAGCGCACCCGCGGGCGTGTACTCGTCGAGGAAGACCGGTGCGGCCACACTGCTCAACGCCGCGGCCCCATCACCGACCCGGACCACGACGATGTTGCCGGAACTGGTGTCGGCGGCGGCGCTGGACGCGGTCAACGCTGCCGCGCCCGGTATCACCAGTAACGCGACGGCGAGACGGGCGAGGTTGCGTCGGATGTGGAGACGCACAGGGGTACCTCTCTGCGCAGGGACGGGGATGGTAGTCACCGTATGGTGTCAACGCAGGCCGTCACAAGGGCGAGGGCCGATGGTTCGCACAACCGCAACGGCTCGGTCAGCCGACGGCAACTTCACCCGGCGAATCCACTTCGGTTCTGCCTGCTCCTGGTCGCCGGTGGATGCTCAGCCCGTCCGGCGCCACCGCCGCGGCGGCAGACCCTCGCCCAGCGCCCACGCCTCGGCCAGATGCGACACATCCACCAGGCAGCCGTGCCGAATGTTGCCCAGAAACACCTGCTTGCCCTGTTCCACCACCATCGCGTCGTTGGCGGGGAAAGTGTGCACCGAACCGTCCCCGCGTACGTGGTGGATCCCGTCCATCGCCAGCACCAGCCGCTCGTCACCCCGCCCGAACTTGCGCAGCAGCGACGGTCGCAGCACCTTCCCCTGCGGCACGTACGAACTCATCGGACAGTCGATCCGCGCCAGCCCAAGCTCCGCCCGGGTGCCGACCGGCACCACCACCAGCGCCGTGTGCAGCCACGACGCCAC
Source organism: Catellatospora tritici (assembly GCF_019083965.1). Taxonomy (GTDB): domain Bacteria; phylum Actinomycetota; class Actinomycetes; order Mycobacteriales; family Micromonosporaceae; genus Catellatospora; species Catellatospora tritici. Next base: position 55,953 of record NZ_JAHRCY010000017.1, on the reverse strand, counting down.
CGCCGCCCGTACGTCGGCGGGGGTCAGCTCCGCCGCGGCGGCCAGCTCGGCCGGGGCGGGGCTGTCGGACACGCCCAGCAGCCCGGCCTGAGCCGCACCGGCCACCCGGTCCAGCCGCATCGCGTCGCGCACCGCCTCGGTGGCACCCTGCTGGTCCAGGAAGCGGCGCACCGCCTCGGGCATCTCCGACCCCTCGCCGGTATGCCAGCTCACCGCCCAGTCCAGGTCGGCCTGCGACACCGGCCGGTCGGCCAGCGCCCGCAACTGCTCCCACAGGATCCGCGCCGCCATCGCCGCGTCACGACCCCGCTTGCCCGAGAACTGCAGGCCCAGGCCGAGCTGCACCGTGGTCGCGCCGACCGGCGTGTACCAGGGCGCGACCACACAGTCGAGCCCGGCCGCGTCCAGCGCCTCGTCCGACCGGCGGTGCAGCAGCGCGAACACCAGGTGCGCGGCCGAACCGGCGTGCGCGGTGACGGCGATGCCGGGCGCGGCCACCTCATCCTCGTACCAGCCGCCGGATCGGACCGGCACCAGGTCGGGTCGGGCGGGGCTGTCGCCGGGCGGCAGCGGCAGCCGCAGTCCCGGCCACGGCGCCCGGGTCAGCGCGAGGGCCACGTTGGCGCCGGTGAAGTAGCGGGCCACGTGGGCGCGTACCTCATCGGGGGTGAAGTCGGTGTAGTCGATCGGCGGCCAGCGCAGCACCCCGGCCCCGGCCGCGCCCAGCCGGCGGGCCAGCAGCGACCCCCACGGGTCCCGGCACGGGTCGTCCAGGTCGAGGTCGAGGGAGATGACGCGGTCGGACGCGTCGGCCTGCGCGGCGGTCTCCTCGAGGTCGTCGAGGGGGTCGCGCGCCAGTTCGGCCAGCGCCGCGCAGCACTCGGCGAGATGTTCGGCCACCTCCGCCGCGCTTCCCGACGCGGTGAAGGAGGTCTCCACCACGCCGGTCCGCTGGTCGGCCTCGGTGCTGACCGACTCCAGCACCAGCAGCTGCACCAGGTGGTTCAGGCCGATCAGGTCGACGTCCTCGTCACGCGCACCCACCCCGAACACCAGCGACGCCTGTACGTCACCCGGATAGTCGTGCCACGTGACGGCAACCCCGTCGACCTCACCCGCCTGCATGCCGCGAGCCTAGACCGAGGTCGCAATGCGGCGGTTTCGGGGAAAGTGCAGGAATCTCGGCCCCGATTCGTGCGCTTTCCCCGAGATTGCACCCGCCCACCGGGCGACTGACGGCGGGGCGTGACGGGGCTGGCGGGTTAGCGGGCGGCGCAGTGGATATGGACAGCGCATGCCGACGCCTATCCTGTCCGCCATGCGTAACCCTCTGCGCGCCCTGCACCCCCGGCAGTTCCGCGGCATGCGTCTCCTGCTGCTGGTCACCGCGTTGGCCGTCGCCGCGATGGTCGGCGGCACGACCCTGCTCGACGCCGAGTTCCGCGGCGTGGCCATGGGCGTGCTGCTGGCGGCCGGACTGATCGGCGGCTGGTTCGCCGTCACCGGCTTCCGCCCGCTGTGGACCGCCGCCGCCGGACTCATCGGGTTCCTGTTGGTGGTGAGCGTGCTGGTCGAGACCGGGCCGAGCCTCCTGCAGCTGCGCGGCGGACGCGTGGAGGCCCGGGTCACCGCCGTACGCGAGGCGGGCAGCAGCCAGGACCGCTACCACTACACGCTGACCACCCCCGGCTGGCGCCCGGTGTCGGGCGAGCTCACCAGCGGGGAGCCGCGTTACCGGGTCGGCGACCCGGTGACCGTGGTCGAGGACCCCAACGGGCTGGCCGACCCGATGCTGCCCAGCGAACTGACCGAGCACCGGCAGAGCTGGCTCGCCCTGATCGTGCTGTACCTCGTGACGGCCGTGCTGTGCCTGCTCGCGGGCCGTCCCCGGCCCGCGGCCGACGCGCCGCACGCCGGCGCCCGCCGCAGCAGGCGCCGGAAGGCGGAGCCGGTCACAGCGTCGTCTCTCCCGTGAGGCCGAAGAAGTCGTGCCACTTGGCGCCGCCGAGGAAGCCGGTGCCGGTGGAGACGCCGACGAACACGTCGTTGGTGCTGCCCTTGCTGAACACGACGATGTCGTCCTTGCCGTCGCCGTTGTAATCCCCGGTGTACGGGAACTCCCCGGCCAGGCAGAAGAAGTCGTTCCACTTGACCGTGGTGCCGACGAAGCTGCTGCCGTTGGACAGCGCGGCGTACACGTCGGCGTCGGCGTTGCAGGTGAACGTGGCGATGTCGTCCTTGCCGTCACCGTTGAAGTCGCCGACGCGCGGCAGCTCCGCGCCGACCGCGAACAGGTCGTGCCACTTGACCCCGGCGCCGAACGACGAGCCGTTGGACAGGGCCACGTACACGTCGGCGGCGGTCGCCGGACCCTGCGTGAACGTGGCGATGTCGTCCAGGCCGTCGCCGTTGAAGTCGCCGACCGCCGGGTACTCCCCGGCCGGGGCGAAGAACTCGTGCCACTTCACGCCCGCGCCGAAGCCCGTGCCGGTCGACAGGGCCACGAACACGTCGCCCTGGGCGTCGTGGGTGAACGTCGCGATGTCGTCCTTGCCGTCGCCGTTGAAGTCACCGACGACCGGGACCTCGGCGCCGGGCGCGAACCAGTCGTGCCACTTGGCGCCGCCGAGGAAACCGGTGCCGGTGGACAGGCCGACGTACACGTCACCGAGCGTCCCGCCGGTGAAGGTGACGACGTCGTCCTTGCCGTCGCCGTTGAAGTCGCCGGTGAGCAGCTTCTCGCCGGTGAGGCCGAAGAAGTCGTTCCACTTCACCGAGGTGCCCGCGAACGCCGAGCCGGTCGAGGTCGCCACGTACACGTCGTTGAGCGAGCCCAGGTTGAACGCGACGATGTCGTCCTTGCCGTCGCCGTTGAAGTCCGTCGGGGAGCCCGCCGGGAACAGCGGGGCCGAGGCGCCGCAGTTGTCGCTGGTCAGGTACTTCTGGTTGTACGAGCCCGGGTACGGCGCCAGCGACACCCCGTTGATGGCGATGTTCTGCCCGACGCCGTTGAGCAGCTGCTCGTAGTGCAGGTGCGGGCCGGACGAGTTGCCGGTGCTGCCGGTGACGCCGATCTGCTGGCCCTGCGCCACCACCGCGCCGTCGGGCACGGAGTAGGCGCTGAGGTGGAAGTAGTAGGTCTTCCAGCCGCCGCCGTGCTCGATGGCGATGTAGTTGCCCGCACCGCTGGGCTGCGAGAACCGGTACGCGGTACCGGCCGCCGAGGCGATGACGGGGGTGCCGTTGGTGACGCCGCCGTCGGCGCGGACGAAGTCCAGGGCCAGTCGGACCTCGGCGGAGTGATGGCTGTAGGTCCAGGTCTGTCCACAGGGGAACGGTGCCTTGAAGTTCGGTGCCGCGAACGCCGGGGTCTGGGTGACCACGGTCGCGCCGACTGCGGCGAGCAGGCTGACGAGGAAGGTCCTGAGGGTGAGACGGGCACGGCGGCCCATGGCAACTCCTCTCGACCGCGGGGGCTGCGGTCGGCTCGGGGGTCGAGAAATCGATTCCCCGAGTTTGGTCATCGTCCTCACTTATGTCAATGTTTCACTGCGCACTGCCACCCCGTATCCGGAGCCTCCAACTGCCGCACAACGGATCCAGCAGGCTGTTGCCCCGCAGCCGAAGGACCTGGCCAACCGAATCAGCCGGTAGTGGGCGCCAGCGGGGAGGGCAATCGATTTCCAAACGGTCCGAAACGAGCCGTTCAGCGGCCGGTCAGGGTGCTGCCGTACAGGGCGAGCATCCGCTCATGCTCCGCCGCCGTGCCGATGGCATCGCGGTGCTCCGGGTGGTCCAAGTACCACCGGACCATCGCCACGACCAGGCCGGAGTGGACAGACCACTCCCGGCCCAGCGCGGTGGCCGACAGTCGCGGGGCCAGCTCGCCCCGCTGCTCCGCCAGCCACTCCCACGACTGGTCCACCCTGCGCCAGCCGACGAGGCTGACGCCCTGCGGGGTGAGTTCGAGCCGGGGCCGGTCGAGCAGCACACACAGGTACGGGTAACCCAGCACGAGCGCTGACCCGATACCTAGCCACCAGTACGGACCGCCGCTGCCCGGGTCGCCGATGGCACCGGACAGCCTGGCCGCCGTGGTCGAGAACCAGAACACCCACAGCACTCGCGTCGACCCGTGGGCCACGAACGCGGGCCGGTCGCCACCGCGCACCGTCCAGCGCCGCCGCAGGTACCGCGCAGCAACGGCGAGCAGCAGGTAGGACACCATGACGAGAATCCAGACCAGACCGAGGATCCGCAACCAGGCCGGGTGCGCGAGCGCCACCGCGATCTGAGTGACGGCGACCACGCCGACGAGGGCGGTGACGGGCCTGAAGACCACTGCGAAGGGGCGCACGGCGGCGATCGTAGAGCGACGTCGCCAACCGCGTGCCCATCCGCCTTGCCCCGACCTGGCACATTGATCCATGTCGAGACGAGGGGCGGTGGTCGGGATGAGCGTGTCCCCGGATCACCTGGGTCCGTATCCGTTCACCGAGGCCGACCTGCGACATGACCGGCTCGTCCACGGCGTGCGGCACACGCTGGCGGACTACACGCGCTGGCGCGACGGCAACCCGGGCGCGATCGCGGCGCACGTGGACCGCTACACGGAGCAGCTGGCCCGGATGGCGGCATCGCGTCGCCGCCTGCCCCGCTGGCTCACCCCGGGCCGCCGGCGGCGGGACCGGCGCGCGCAGGCGGCCCGCGAGGCGACCTACTTCGCCGTGTACGACCTGGCAGAGGTCCCCGCCGCCGACGACGTCGACCGGCTCGTCCAGCGGGCCGAGCGGGAGCTGGGCCGTTGGCAGGATCTGGCGCGCGAGGTCGAACGAGCCCGCGACGTGGCCGGGGTGCTGTCGGTGCTGACCGCGCGCGTGCCCGGCCTGGACCGGGTACCGCAACCGGGCTGGCTGGCCGGGCGGCTGGAGCGGCTGCACCGGATCCTGCCGGAGGCGGTGGTACGGGCCGGGGGCATGGGCAAGGTGGTGCGCACGATCGCGGGCGTGCTGGCCATCGGAGCGTACGACGTCCGCTCCACCGAGCCCGCCACGCGCCGCGAGCACCTGGCCCGCATCCTGCCCGGCGCCTACGCCTACGGCGCCGCGTACGCCATCGTCGACGACACCCTGCACGACCTGCCCGGCTACCTGTCCCCCGCCGACCGCGACCACTACCACGCGATGATCGCGTCCGGACTGGCCACCGGTGCCCCACTGGACCCCGCCGGGCTGCCCGACCACCCGCTGGCCGACGAACTGCTCGACCTCTACGACCAACTGCTCACGGTGTACCCGTTCCAGGCGCACCGGCCGCTGTGGCACGCGGCCGAGTCGATGTACCTGGCCCAGCACCGCGACGCGGCCACGGCCGCCGACCGCCTGGCCGAGCTGTACCCGGACGTGTTCGTCAAGGCCGGGATGAGCCGCGTGATCGCGAACCTGCTCGGCCGCCGTTCCGTCCCCGACGGCTTCTACGCCCGCTGCCTCAACACGATCTTCCTGAGCCAGTTCAAGGACGACCTCGCCGACCGGGCCGAGGACCGCGCGGCTGGCCGCGTCACCCCGTTCACGCTGGACCCGGCGCTGGCCCGCGACGCTCTGCACGACCTGTTCGGCTACGACGCCTACGTCTGCGACCAGGTGTACGGCGGCGACGAGACCGCGCGCGAGGCGTTCACCTGGTTCGGCGCGGTCAAGCTCGCCGTGGCGGTCAATGCCGCCCCGTCCGGGGCGGCACGACTGCCGCGCGACTACCACGCCACCGCCGAGATGGAGCGGTTTCTGCGCCGGGCGGCAGGGCTGGGCGCGGTGGCGGCCCGCGAACTGGACCCGGCCGACATGCGGCTCAAGCACACCGTGGGCCGGTCGCTGCGGCACCGTCCGCAGACGACGGTGGACGCACGCACGTTCGTCGCCGACCGGCGCGCCTACCTCGACGACGTGGTGCGGGCGGCGACCCCGGGCGGGGGCGGCGAACTCGACGAGATCATCGCGTACGCGCTGGACGGCGCGGGCAAGCGGCTGCGCCCGGCGCTGACGCTGATGCTGGCCGAGAGCCTGGGGGTGCCGTACCCCCGGATCGAGCCGCTGCTCGGCGCGATCGAGCTGTTCCACACCGCGAGCCTGGTCTTCGACGACCTGCCCGCGCAGGACGACGCGACCACCCGCCGGGGCCGCCCGACCGTGCACCTGGCCCACGGCGAGGCGGGTGCGCAGCTGGCCGCGATCGCGATGCTGTCGTCCGGCTTCGGCCTGCTCGCGACGCTGGACCGACACCACCCGCCAGCCCGGGTCACGGCCGTGATCGAGTACGTCGGGACGGTGCTCGGCCCGCGCCGGCTGTGCCAGGGCCAGCTGCTGGACCTGCGCCTGGACCGCGACGCCGCCACCGAGGACATCCTGCGCATGTACCGGCTGAAGACCTCGGCCATGCTGGAGGCGGCGCTGGTGCCGCTGATGCTGCTGGAGGGCCGCCCGGTGGCGCAGACCGACGCGCTGCGCCGCTACGCCGACCATGCGGGGACGGTGTTCCAGCTGCGCGACGACCTGCTGGACCTGACCGCAGCCGAGGCGGCACTGGGCAAGGACACCGGTCACGACACCGGCAAGGCCAACGCCGTACGCACCCTGGGTCCTGACGCGGCCCGGCAGCTGCTGGCCGAGCACCTGGCCGCGGCCCACACGGCCCTGGCCGAGCTGTCCTTCGACACCGCGCTGCTGGCCGGGGTGGCCGAACACTTCGCGCACCGCCGCCGCTGACCTGGCGCTACATCGTTCGTTAATACCGGCCCTGAAGTCGAAATATCTATTTTCTTGAGATCCTCAGTACCGCGCTCCTACGCTGGACCCGTGGAGCTGACGCGCCTGTTCACGGCACGCCTGCACGTCGATCTTCGACGGCAGGCCAGCGCGCTGTGTCCGCGCGCACCGCGCGCCTGACGCCTCCCCCGCACCCCTCTTTCGCCGCACCTCTCGCGGCTCCCCCTGCCCGGCCCACGTGGGCGCGCTGCCGCGCCCGCGCGCCGCCGCGCACCCAAGGAAAGGCGATTCCATGTCGGACACCCCGTCGCTGCGGCGGCGCTCGTTCCTCGCGGCCTCGGCCGCGGCGGGCGTGGCGGCCGCCACCGGCCTGCCCGCCCAGCCCGCCAACGCGGCCGCCGCCCGGCCGAACATCCTGGTCATCGTCACCGACGACCAGCCCAAGAACACCCAGTGGGCCACCCCGCAGACCATCGGCTGGCTCGGCGACCACGGCACCACGTTCGCCAACGCGTTCTCGGTGACGCCGCTGTGCGCCCCGTCGCGCTCCACCATCTTCACCGGCCAGTACGCGCACAACCACGGCGTACGCGGCAACCAGCACCAGGAGAACCTCAACCATCACGCCACCGTGCAGCGCTACCTGCAGGAGGCGGGCTACCGCACCGGCCTGTACGGCAAGTACCTCAACGGCTGGGACGTGCACGACAACCCGCCGTACTTCGACGAGTTCGCGCTGCTCGCGCCGATCACGTACAACGACGGGCAGTACAACGTCAACGGGACCGTGCAGACGATCAACGGCTACAGCACCACCGTCGTCAAGAACCGGGCGCTGCAGTTCATCCAGCGCAGCACCACCGACACCCGGCCCTGGTTCCTGTACGTCGCCCCGAAGGCCCCGCACGGCCCGAACACCCCGGACGTGCCGTACGCCGACACCGAGGTCCCGGCCTGGGACGGCCGCCCCGGCGTGCCCGAGAACGACCGCGCCGACAAGCCCACCTACATCAAGAACGCCGACGGCACCCTGGCCGACGGCAAGAACATCCGCACCGCACAGCTGCGCACCCTGCTGTCGGTCGACGACGCGGTGCAGGCCATTCACGACAAGCTCGAAGCCCTCGGGCAGCTGCAGAACACCTTGGTCTTCTTCATCTCCGACAACGGCTTCGCCTGGGGCGACCACGGCTGGACCAAGAAGTCGGTGCCCTACGGCCCGGCGATCGAGGTGCCGTTCCGGGTCTCCTGGCCCGCCGGCGGCCTGAACGCCGGGGTCACCGACAACCGGCTCACCGGCAACATCGACATCGCGCCGACCATCCTGGACGCCGCCGGGATCACCCCCGACAGCCAGCACCCGCAGGACGGGCACTCGCTGCTCGGCTCCTACCGGCGCGACCACATCCTGACCGAGTTCTTCAAGCACGGCACCGCCGCGGGCGGCCCGCCGAGCTGGTCGTCGTACGTCACCGCCACCAAGCAATACACCGAGTACCGCGACGTGCACACCGACGCCAACGGCATCCCGACCGGCACCGGCGCGATCCTGTTCCGCGAGTACTACGACCTGGTCAACGACCCGCACCAGCTGACCAACCTGCTCTACCAGGCCACCCCGGCCCAGGAGACGGCGCTGGGCATCCCGGCGCTGGCCACCCAGCTCGCCGCCGACCGCACCAGCGCCGGCCCCACCGCCCCCTAGCCCCCGCCCTGCGGGGTGAGGAAGGGCACCTTCTCAACGGACGTGTGCTAATAAGGTGCCCTTCCTCACCCCTCGGGCTGACCTCTGGAGTCGTCGTGGACGATCAGCATCCCGCCTGCTGCACACCCGGCCGGGCCGTGGCGGTTCAGCTCGCGCCGCCGGCGCCGACGGCGGGCTCGCGCGCCGCCGGACGCACCGTCGCGCTGCCCGGCGGGGCGTTCCTCATGGGCACCGACGACAGCGAGGGCTTCCCCGCCGACGGTGAGGGGCCGGTGCGGGAGGTGACCGTGCGCCCGTTCCGGATCGATCCGACCACGGTGACCAATGCCCAGTTCGCCACCTTCGTCAAGGCGACCGGGTACGTCACCGAGGCCGAGCGGTTCGGCTCGTCGTACGTCTTCGGCGGGCACCTCGCCCCCGACCTGGTCGCCCGCAGCGCCCGCGTGCCGACCACGCCCTGGTGGTTCGAGGTCGCGGGCGCGAGCTGGCGCGACCCGTACGGTCCGGGGACCGGCATCGGCGACCGGCAGAACCATCCCGTGGTGCACGTGTCCTGGCACGACGCCGTCACCTACTGCGACTGGGCGGGCACCCGCCTGCCGACCGAGGCCGAGTGGGAGTACGCCGCCCGCGGCGGGCTGGTGCAGGCCCGCTTCCCGTGGGGTGACGAGCTGACCCCCGGCGGCAGGCACATGTGCAACATCTGGCAGGGCGAGTTCCCCACGCGTGACAGCGGCGTGGACGGGTTCGCCGGGACGGCGCCGGTCAAGTCGTTCCGGCCCAACGGGTTCGGCCTGTACAACATGGCGGGCAACGTGTGGGAGTGGTGCGCCGACTGGTTCAGCCCGGACTTCCACACCACCGGCCCGCGCGTCGACCCGACCGGCCCGCCGGAGGGCGCGGCGAAGGTGATGCGGGGCGGTTCGCACCTGTGCCACGTGTCGTACTGCAACCGCTACCGGGTGGCGGCCCGCTCGGCGAACACGCCCGACAGCTCGACCAGCAACATCGGCTTCCGCGTCGCGGCGGACTGACCGCGCGTCGGACTGACCGCGCGTCGCGCCCCGCCCGCCCGACGACCGGCGGGCAGTATGGGCGGCATGTCCTGGTTGGCCCGGCGTCCGCTCATACGCTGGCTCGTCAACACCGCGATCCTGATCGCGGTGTACTTCGTCGTGCCCACCGACGCCGGCAGCGGGACCGTCGAACTGGTCATCCGGACACTGTTCTCCCTGGTCGGGCTGGTGGTGGTGGCAGCGGTCATCCTGCGCCAGATCAGCCACCAGCTCGGCGACGGCGAGCGGCCGCTGATCGGGCTGCTGAACGCGCTGACCGTCGGGGTGCTGTTCTTCGCGCTGGCCGACTACGTGGTCGCGGTCGGGTCGCCGGGATCGTTCGTCGACCTGCAGACCCGAATCGACGCGCTCTACTTCGCGCTGTCCACGCTGGCCACCGTCGGCTTCGGCGACGTCCACGCGCAGGGGCAGCAGGCCCGCGTGCTGGTCATCCTGCAGATGGTCTTCAACACGGTGGTCATCGCGGCCGGGGTGTCGGTGCTGTCGCACCAGCTCGCCTCCCGGGCCCGCGAGCGCCACCGGGACCGGGACCGGGACCGGGACCGGGACCGGGACCGGTGATCTTCGGCGCGTCGCCGCCACCCGGACGGGTTCGAAGTCCTACGATCGTGCGAAGTTTTCCGTACAAATCACCATCAAGTTCGTGATCATGTTGACACCAGATGCAGTCGGCTCGATACGGTCCACTTCGGCCCGGTGCTCTCGCCACGGCAGACACCGCGCCGGTCCTTGTTGTCTACGGAAGGTAAGCGACTTGTCCGGCCGACATTCCCTCGAGCACAAGCCCCGAAGGACGTTCGCCCCCATCGCCACCGCCACCGTCGCCACGGCCATCCTGGTCGGCGGCACCGCACTCGCCGTCGAGGCGACCTCGCCCGACACCGGCAGCGATCCCGCCGCCACCCAGCACACCGACAACCTCGCGGCGGCCTCACCCAGCGTCACCCCGATCGTGGTGCAACGCATCCCCGACAAGGTCTCCCGCGGCGCCGTCCGCGCCGCCGCCTCCGGCGCCGGCCAGACGGCCACCGTCGTCGGCACCGGCTCCTGCAAAGCCTCCTTCTACGCCGAGGGGCAGGGCACCGCCAACGGCGAGCGCTTCAACCCCGACGCGCTGACCGCGGCGCACAAGAGTCTCAAGTTCAACACCCGGGTCCGCGTCACCAACCCCACCAACGGAAAGTCCGTGGTGGTGCGCATCAACGACCGCGGCCCATACATCGCCGGGCGCTGCCTCGACCTGTCCCGCGCCGCGTTCGCGCAGATCGCGAACCTGTCCAGCGGCGTCACCACAGTGAAGTACGACATCCTCGCGTAACACGCCGACCGGCGCAAAAGGCGCCGCAGGCATGCCAAGATGTCGATATGACGTCCGTATACCTCGAACTCGGCTCGAAGCGGATCTTCGCGTGCGCGCTGGAGTGGCCCGGCTGGTGCCGCTCCGGCCGCGACGCGGAGTCCGCGCTCGCGGCGCTCACCGCGTACGCCGACCGCTACGCGGTGGTGGTCGAGCGCGCGAAGATCCCCTTCGAGACGGGCGCGCTACGAGTGGTGGAGCGGGTCAAGGGCGGCAGCACCACCGACTTCGGCGCCCCGGAGCGCCCGGCCGGGGCCGACCGGCGCCCGTTCGGGGCCGAGCAGGCCGCCCGGCAGGCCGCGCTGGTGCGCGCCGCCTGGGAGACACTGGCCGACACCGCCGCACACGCACCCGCCGAGCTGCGCAAAGGCCCGCGCGGCGGCGGGCGGGACCGGGACAAGATGCTCGATCACGTGGTGGCCGCCGAGGCGTCGTACGCCCGCAAGATCGGGGTGAAGCACAAGGCGCCCGCCTTCGACGACACCGCCGCGATCGCGGCGATGCGCGCCGACATCCTCGACGTGCTCGCCACCCCGCGCGACGGCAGCCCGCCCGTGCCCGGCGGCTGGTACGTGCCCTACGCCGCCCGCCGCATCGCCTGGCACGTGCTGGACCACGTCTGGGAGATGCAGGACCGCGCCGACACGTGACGGCCCCACCTGCCGTTATCCGTTCGCCGGGCAGCGACGCCGCCACCTAGGATCGGCGCAACCATCGGCGTCCCGGACGCAGAAAGTGCAGGTGTCGTCAATATGCGCTGGTCAGAGTTGTACGTCCCGACGCTGCGCCAGGACCCGGCCGGCGCCGACGCGGTCAGCCACCGGCTGCTGCTGCGCGCCGGATACATCCGGCAGCTCATGGCGGGCCACTACAGCCTGCTCCCGCTGGCCGTCCGCGTCCGCGCGAAGATCATCGACATCATCCGCGACGAGATGTCGGCCATCGGCGCCCAGGAGTTCCTGCTGCCCACCATGCAGCCCGCCGAGGTGTGGCAGCAGAGCGGCCGCTGGAACATGATCGGGCCGGAGATGTTCCGGCTGGTCGACCGCAAGGACGCCGACCTCGCCCTCGGGATGACCCATGAGGAGATCTTCACCACCGTCGCCCAGGAGCTGCGCTCCTACCGCGACCTGCCCCAGCGCTGGTACCAGTTCCAGACGAAGTTCCGCGACGAGCCCCGCCCCAAGAGCGGCCTGATCCGGGTACGCGAGTTCACCATGAAGGACTCGTACAGCTTCGACACCGACGCCGCCGGGCTCGGCAAGTCCTTCGCCGCGCACCGCGACGCCTACCACCGCATCTTCGCCCGCCTGGGCATCCCCGCCATCGCCGTGGAGGCCTCCAGCGGCATCATGGGCGGCAGCGACTCCACCGAGTTCATGTGCCCCACCGACGCCGGTGAGGACATCGTCGTCCACTGCGCCTGCGGCTACGCCGCCAACGTCGAGAAGGCCACCTCGCACCTGCCCGCCACGGCCGACGGCACCGGCCTGCCCGCGCCCGAGCCGTTCGACACCCCGGACGTACGCACCATCGAGGACCTGGTCCGCGACCACGGCGTCACCGCCGACCGCCAGATCAAGACCCTCGTGTACGTCGTCGACGACCAGCTCACCCTGGTGCTGATGCGCGGCGACCACGCCCTGGTCGAGCAGAAGCTCATCGACACCCTCGGCGCGGTCGAGGTCCGCCCCGCCCACCCCGAGGAGATCCGCGCCGCCCTCGGCGCCCTGCCCGGCAGCCTCGGCGGCGTCGGCGTGACCGAGCTGCCGATCCTGGCCGACGAGGCGCTGCGCGGCCGCCGCGACATGACCACCGGCGCCAACCGCGACGGCGTACACCTGCGCGGCGTCGACCTCGACCGCGACATCGCCGTGGGCCGCTGGGCCGACCTGCGCGAAGTCGTCGCGGGCGAACCCTGCCCCCGCTGCGAGCAGCCCCTGGACGTGCTGCGTACGGTCGAGATCGGGCACATCTTCAAGCTCGGCAGCCGCTACACCGAGGCCCTCGGCGTGACCGTGCTCGGCCCCGACGGCGAACGGATCACCCCGATCATGGGCAGCTACGGCATCGGCGTGGAGCGGGCGCTGGCGGCGATCGTGGAGACCCACCATGACGAACGCGGCATCGTCTGGCCCGTCGCGGTCGCCCCGTTCGCGGTCGCCATCGCCCAGCTCGGCACCGACGAGCAGGTCGTGGCCGCCGCCGAGCGGCTCTACGCCGACCTGCGCGCCCGCCGGATCGACGTAGTGCTCGACGACCGCGCCGAGCGCCCCGGCGTCAAGTTCAGCGACATCGAGCTGGTCGGCATCCCGTACCGGATCACCGTCAGCGCCCGCGGCCTGGCCGACGGCACCGTCGAACTCACCACCCGCGCCGACGGCACCACCACCCGCATCCCCCTCCCCGACGCCATCCCCCACCTCACCACCCTCCTCACCCCCTGACGCGGTAAGGAAGGGCCCCTTCTTATCGCAATACGTGGAAGAAGGGGCCCTTCTTGACCCTGCGCGCAGCCGACGGCGGCGCGCAGGGTCGAGTGCCGGAGCGGGTGGCGGGTCAGGCTTGCAGGCGTAGGCCGGGGGAGGCGAGCAGCACCGGGCAACCCGCGACCGCCGAAGCCTCGGCGAGCAGGCGCTCGTGGTCGAGCCAGGAGCGCAGGTGGGTGAGCACGAGCAGACGGGCACCCGCGCGGGCGGCCAGCAGCCCGGCGTCGGCGGCGCTGAGGTGGCGCGGCACGCTGTCCGGCTCGTACCCGCAGGCCTCGGCGAGCAGAACCGAGCAGCCCTCGGCGAGTTTGTCCAGTTCCGCGCAGGGGGCGGTATCGCCGGTGAAGCACAGCCCGTCGCCGACGCGGTACGCATACGACTCCATTCCGTGCGCCACCGCCGCCACCCGCACCTCGAACGGCCCCAGCGGCAGCGGTCCGGGCGGCGTGACGGTGCGCAGCCGCAGCACCGCCTCGTCGGTCCAGCCCAGCGCCCCGGGCAGGTTCGCCGGGCCGTACACGTCCAGCGGCCCGGCCCCGACCCGCTGCCGCAGGTACGACAGCGCGTTGAGGTCGTAGTAGTGGTCGTTGTGAGCATGGCTGATCAGCACCGCATCCACCTGCTCGGGTGCGCAGTACCGCTGCAGCGGCCCGGCCGACCCGGTGCCAAGATCCAGCAGTAGCCGGTATCCGTCCTGCTCGACCAGGTAGCACGAGCTCGCGCTGTCGGGCCCGGGCACCGAGCCCGAGCAGCCGACGACCGTCAGTCGCATCAGATCCCCCTCTTAAAGTAAAAGCGTCAGCATTCTTACCGGAGTTGGACGCAGTCCGTGGTACCCCGCACAATGGACCACCCAGCGAAAGGACCAAGATCATGTCCCGATTCCCTGAGGTCGTCGAGCGGATGGCCACGGACCCCGAGTTCGCCGCGCACGCCCGTACCAGCCCCGACGAGGTCGCCGAGCAGTACGGCCTCAGCCCTGACGAGGCCACGCAGATGCAGGCGCTGACCGACGCCACCGGCGCCGGGCCGACCGCCCTGGACACCCGCCTGTCCAAGAGCGGCATCGGCAGCGGCGGCCTGGCCGGGCTGCTGGCCGCCGCGGGCGACAAGAAGGACGATGACGACGATCCGACCCGCCCGCTGGGCCGCTGGGTGGGCCCCGGCGCGGCCGACCGCTGACGCTGATCAGCTGGTACGCGTTCCCGCGCCCTCGCCGACCGCACACCGGCGAGGGCCGCGGCGTCAACAAGGGGCCCCTCTACCTCGGAAAGCGATAAGAAGGGGCCCTTCCTTACCTCAAGGTCAGAGGCTGCGTTTGAGCATGGCGTCGGCCAGGGCGTCGGCGCACTCGGCCAGGCGCAGGCCGACGACGTCGAGGCGGCGCAGCAGTTCGCGTTGCTTGAGGACGGGGGCGGTGATGTCGCCGCTGAGCAGGTCGGCCAGGGCCTGGGCGTAGAGGTGGCGGACCCGGCCGGAGCGCTTGTGCGCGGCCAGCGCCGCCTCAGCCGCCTCGGTCGGCCGCTCGATCAACCGGTCCAGCGCCCGGCGCAGCTCGCGTAGGCCGATCGCGACCTGCTCCAGCATCGCCACCGCCCCGGCGTCCAGGCGAACTCCGTAGAGATCGGTCTCGCGTACGTAGTCGCGCAGGTGGTCGAGCACGTCGTCGACCGAGCGCGACAGCCGGAACAGGTCCTCCCGGTCGATCGGGGTGGTCAGCGCCGCCGCCAGCTCGGCGACCAGCCGTCCCCGGTGGGCGTCGCCGACGTGCTCGATCTCGGCGATGCGCAGCCGTGCCAGCGGCGGCTCCAGCTCGCCGATGGTCACCGCGACCGCCAGCGCCACCCCTTCCAGCGCCGCGTCGATCTGTGCGACCACGATGGACAGCACCCGGCGCGGCGCCCGCCCCGCCAGATCGTCCAACACCCGCCGCAGCCTCATCCCCTCACCTCCGGCACACCCACCGCACGCCCACTGGACCCGCTGGACCCGCGGGACCCGCGGGCCGCGCCCGGCGTGGTTGGGCTGCAGTTTCGGGGAAAGTGCAAGAATGGCGGCCCGGATTCCTGCAGTTTCCCCGAAACTGCACCCAAACGCGGCGACGGAGGCGGCGACGGGGGCGGCGGGGTCATCGGAGTTCCCGTAGGACGAGTCCGGCGGCGTAGCCGAGGGTGAGGCTGGCGGGGAGGGTGACCAGCCAGGCGGTCATCACGGGGGTGGCGAACTGCCAGCGCACCCGGCGCACCCCGCAGCTCGCGCCCGCGCCGACCAGCCCGGCCGCGGCCGACTGGGTCATGCTCACCGGTACGCCGAACCCGGCGCTGCCCAGCACCGCGGTCGCGGCGGCGACCTCGGCCGACACCACGTGCCAGGGCCGCGGCGGCAGCAGTCCGGCGGTGGCGCCCCGGGCGATCCGGCGCAGGCTCAGCACCGCCCCGGTCGCGAAGACCAGTGCGGTGGCGCACAACACCGGCACCGTCGGGGCCAGCATGCCCCGGGCCCGGTGCGCGACGGCCAGGGCCACTCCGACGACGGCGAACATCTTCTGGCCGTCGTTGGCGGCGTACGCGAGGCTCTGCCCGGCGAAGGCGGTGACGTGGGCGTAGCGCAGCGCGCCGGGCAGCCGGGCGCTGGTGGGCAGGCGCCGGGCGGCCAGTCCGAGCAGGTAGCCCAGCAGGCCGCCGAGCAGCGGCGCGGCCGCCGCGACGGCGAGCACCAGGCCGAGGGTGGACCAGACCGGGGGCACGCCCAGTCCGGCGCCGACCCCGGCCAGGCCGCCGAGGACCGCCAGGGTGAGGCTGGTCGGCACGCCGCGCCAGGTCAGCAGCAGCACCAGGGCCAGTGCCACGGCGACGCCGGTGAGCAGGATCAGCGGTCCGCGTACGGCGTGGGCGTCGATGAGGCGGTCGGTGAAGGTGCGCGCGACGGCCAGTCCGAACAGGGCGGGACCGACCACGATGGCGGTGAGCAGCACGGCGAGCACCCCGAACAGCGGCACGTCGCGTCGTAGGGCCAGCGACAGCAGCGCCGCGCCGTCGTTGGCGCCGCAGACGAACACGAATCCGGTGGCGAGTATGGCGAACACGATCGGCATCTCGACCACCCCCCGGCTGCGCAGGGATCTTCCTGCCCGATGGCGCTCGGCGCCGCGGCCGGACTGTGCAGGAATCAACCGTACGTGATCAACCGATGACACCGGGCTCACCTGGGCGAATCCAGACCTAATCCTTTTGCGACCCCGCCGACGGCTCGCATAGGGTTCCGGCTCGGGAGGAACAATCACATGGCGAAGCTCAACCAGATCATCGCGGTCGAGAAGGGCGTCAAGAGCCGCTCGTTTCAGGACCTGACCGAGGCCCACCACGCCGTGCAGAAGCCGGCGCTGCTGTCGGGCATCTCGCGGACATACCAGGCCAAGGACGAGGAGGGCGAGCAGCTGCCGCCGGAGTCCACCCGGGTGCAGACCCGCGCCGAGGACGTGCTGCGGCAGATCTCGACCACGCTGACCAGGCTGTTCGACGTCACCGCGACCAAGGACGCCACCAACTGCGTCGCGCGCGCCGATGTCGTCGTCGACGACCGGGTGCTGCTGTCCGACGTGCCGGTGACGTACCTGCTGTTCCTGGAGAAGCAGCTCACCGACCTGCACACCTTCGTCAAGAAGCTGCCGGTGCTGGACGCGGCCGAGTCGTGGGTGTTCAGCGACTCCGCCGACTGCTGGTCGACCGAGCCGGTGCGTACGATCCGCACCAAGAAGGTGCCGCGCAACCACGTCAAGGCCGAGGCGACCGAGAAGCACCCGGCGCAGGTCGAGGTGTACTACGAGGACATCGCGGTGGGCTACTGGACCACGGTGAAGTTCTCCGGGGCGCTGCCCGCCAAGCGGGTGTCGGTGCTGCTGGACCGGGTGGAGCGGCTGCAGCAGGCGGTCAAGTTCGCCCGCGAGGAGGCCAACAACGCCGAGGCCGTCGACCGCCACGTCGGCGACAAGGTGTTCGGGTACCTGTTCGCATAAACCGAGACTCCCCCCGCCGGAGGGTGGGGGGTGCGCCAGGAGCGCAAGCTGAAGCTGACGCTGAAGCTGACAGACGCGGTCCAGTGCAGGTTCGACTCCTGCCCCCCGCACCACGCGCGGGGGTAGCCCAATTGGTAGAGGCAGCCGCGATCAAACTCAGACTCTCGCTCCAGATTCAGCATTCGCCGCCGATCGCCAGATCGACCGCGTACGGACGATCTCCACCGAGGTGCTGGTTCGAATCCAGTCTGCGCCGCTCATGGCGCGGTGGTTCCAACGGTAGGACGCGGGGACTTCATGACTGATCCGTACGCTTAAACGTGCTGGCGTGTGCAAGTCGGCGGCATCACGAGGCCCGGGGGCAGGCCAAGCCCTCGGGCCTCACCATTTCCCGAGATGCGTCCCTGTTTTGCCGTAAATTCATGTTATGTCGGAAAAGCAGCGGCAACCCGGGCTCACCGGGCTGGCCCTCGGCGCGGCGGTCCTGGTCGCCGAGCGGCTGAAGCGGCTGGGCGGCACGGACCCCGAAGACCAGCAGCGCACCCAGGACCTGCTCACCAGCGGAGTCGAACCCGCCCTCGTCGACGCGCGCTCGCCGCTGGCCGTGGCCGTCGGCTTCACCCAGCAGGGCGCGGAACTGGCCCGCCAGACCGCCGTCAGGCTCGCCGAGACCGGCCGCGACCAGGCCCGCCGCCTACGGGCCGGCGTCGACGCCGCCGTGCCCCGCGTCGCCCCGCTGGCCACCGCCCGCGACACCGTCAACGGTGCCCGCGACCGGGGCCGCGACGCCGTCACCACGGCGGGAGCGCTCGGCCGCGACACCCTGCTCACCGGCCGCGCCGCGGCGCTGCGCGCCTTCAGCGGCACCGTCGAGGAGACCGTGTCCTGGCTGGAGCGCACCATCGTGCCCCGCATGGTCGACAACCTGGTCCCGCACCTGATCGACCGGGTCGTGCCCCGGCTGGTCGAGGGCGCGCTGCCCGAGATCCGGCACAAGGTCATCCCGGTCGTCATCGACGACCTCACCCGCGACCCGCGGATGCAGGCGCTGATCACCGAGCAGAGCCGAGGCATGCTGGCCAACGCCGCCGACGAGCTGCGAACCACCTCGGCCACCGCCGACGACCGGCTCGAGGAGTCGTTCCGGCGGCTGTTCCACGTGCACCACACGAACGGTGACCGGTGACGGCGCCCGACCATCAGTCGTACGCCGGAATCGTTTCACGCTTGTCCGGGCTCGCCATCGACGCCGCCCTGCTCACGCTGGCCGCGTCCCTGGTCGTCACCGGCGTGCCGTCGGTCTGGGCCACCCTGGAGGGCAGCACGCCCGGCTGGCTCAACGCCACCACCGGCCTGATCGCGGCCCTGCTGCCCGTCGTCTACTTCGCCGCCTGCTGGTGGCTGACCGGCCAGACCGTCGGCAGCCTGCTGCTGGGCACCATGGTCCGCCGGCCCAACGGCCGCCACCTGGGTCCGGGGCGGGCTCTGCTGCGGGCCGCGGTCGGTCTCGCCTTCCCGCCGGTATGGCTGCTCGGCATGCTCGGGGTGCTCACCGACGACCGGCGGCGCGCCTGGCACGACCGTCTCTTCGGCACCGTCGTCCGGTACGTCCCCCGCCGCCGCCCGCTGCGCTGACCCGCACCACCCGGCCCTGTGGATCGACCCTGGCCTGTCAAAACACGGATCTCGCAGATTCATCCGCCGGCCAGGGAACGTCCTGCCGGACGGGCGGCAGCGCGGCGGCGGGAGTATGGTCGGCTGCTGTGCGCCTCCCCCTCCTCGTAACCGGCGCGGTCGCGCTGGCCACCCTCGCCGCCTGCGGCACGGCCCCCGCGGCCGCACCCGCCTTCGTGCCCGCGACCAGCCCGTCCGCGAGTGCCACCCCGTCGACGGCACCGAGCCCCGCCCCCAGCCCGAGCCCCAGCGGCTACCAGGGCAAGTACGTCTACCCGGTGCTCGGCAACACGTCCTACGGGCACACCCACCACGACTACCCGGCCACCGACGTCATGGCCAAGTGCGGGTCGACCGTGGTCTCGGCCGTCGACGGGCTGGTGCTGGAGGTCGACCGGGTCAACCGGTACGACCCGAAGAAGGACGACGGCGCCCTGCGCGGCGGCCTGCACATCTCGATCCTGGGCGACGACGGCCTGCGCTACTACGGCTCGCACTTCTCGGCGATCGAGACGTCGATCCAGCCCGGGGTGCGGGTGACCGCCGGGCAGAAGCTCGCCAAGGTCGGCCAGACCGGGCTGGCCAGCGCCTGCCACCTGCACTTCGGCATCTCGCCGGTGTGCGCGCGTACCGGCGACTGGTGGAACCGGCGCGGGGTGATCTGGCCGTGGAAGTACCTGGACTCGTGGAAGAAGGGCGGCCAGAAGTCCCCGGTCGCCGAGATCACGGCCTGGCAGAAGAAGAACGGCTGCCCCACCAAGCCGACCGCCCCCTGACCCACGGCGGCCCGTCCGGCGGACGGATCTCGGAAAGAGTCCGCTGGACGGGCCGCGTCAAGCTGCACCGGGTGGTCGGCCGGGCCGGGCGTCAGCCGACGTGGATGGCGCCCTCGGCCGGGAGGTCCTTCTTGTTGACCTTGATCAGCAGCAGGATGACCAGCGCCGAGAAGGTCAGCAGCCCACCGCCCCAGGCGAACGCCACCGTGTACCCGTGCACCGCCGCGTTCGCCTGCACCAGCGGCAACGGCCCGTCGGCGATGTGCTCGGTCAGGTACGCCGCCGACGCGTTCAACGCGAACGTGCTCAGCAGCGCCGCCCCCAGCGACCCGCCCACCTGCTGGGTGGCGTTCAGCGTGGCGCTGGCCGCGCCCGCGTCGTGCTCGGGCACCCCGACCAGCGCGAGGCTGGACAGCGGCACGAAGGTGAACCCGAGGCCGAGGCCCAGCACGAGCGCCCCGGGCAGCACGTGGGTGGCGTACGCGGTGCCCAGGCCGATCTGGGTGAGGAAGAACATCGCCCCGGCCGCGAGCACCGCCCCGGCCACCATCAGCGGCTTGGCGCCGAGCTTGGGCATGAGCTGGCTGGCGGCGCCGGCGGAGATGAACACGCCCGCCGAGATCGGCAGCGAGGCCAGGCCCGCCTCGATCGGGGTGTAGAGCAGGATGCCCTGGAAGTAGAAGGTCAGGAAGAAGAACGCGCCCATCAGCCCGGCGCCGGTGAGGATGCCGGACAGGTACGCCCCGCCGCGGTTGCGGTCGAGCACGATGCGCAGCGGCAGCAGCGGGTGCTTCGACTTCAGCTGGATGATCACGAAGGCGGCCAGCAGCAGCGCGCCGCCGCCGATGAAGCCCAGCGACACCGGCGACTCCCAGCCGTACGCGGGCTCGGCGGCCTTGGTGAGGCCGTACACCAGGCCGACCAGGCCGAGGGTGACGGTGACGGCGCCGGGGATGTCGTAGCGGGTGTCGCCGTGGGCGCGGCTCTCCGGCACGACCGGCAGCGCGGCGGCGATCGCGATGACGGCGATCGGGATGTTGACCAGCAGGCACCAGCGCCAGTTGGCGTACTCGGTGAGCACACCGCCCAGCAGCAGGCCGATGGCGGCGCCGCCGCCGGCGATGGCGCCGTACACGGCGAAGGCCTTGGCCCGCTCCTTGGCCTCGGTGAACAGCACCGTCAGCAGGGCCAGGCCGGCCGGGGCGAGCAGCGCGCCGAACACGCCCTGCAGGCCGCGCGCGGCGAACAGGGTGAGCCCGTCCTGCGCGGCGCCGCCCAGCGCCGAGGCGAGCGCGAAGCCGATCGCGCCGACGATGAAGGTGCGCTTGCGGCCCCAGTAGTCGGCGATGCGGCCGCCGAGCAGCAGCAGGCCACCGAAGGTCAGCGTGTACGCGGTGAGCACCCACTGCCGTTCGGCGTCGCTGATCTGCAGGTCCACCTGCATCTTCGGCAGCGCGATGTTCACGATGGTCGCGTCGAGCACCACCATGAGCTGCGCCAGCGCGATGATCGCCAGGGCCGGCCAGCGGCGGGGGTGGACCGGCGCGGCGGCGGGGGTGGGCCCGTCGGCACGGGTGAGGGTGGCAGTCACAGGGGCAGCCTTTTGCAGAACGAAACGGAGTCGTATCGACCGTAGCCAGCCGTCGACCGCATTCGTGCAGGTGTGAGGCCTGGATCACGGCCGACCCATCCGTCCGGCGCGCGGCCGCGAATGCCTTGTGGTACCCAGGTGGCGGGATTCCGGCCGGAGAGGCACAGCGGTGAACACAAGCGACGAGCAGCCGTACCAACGGCCCGATCATCTGGCGGCGGTGCCCGACCCCGCGCCCGATGCCGAGACCCTGCTGCGCGCGGTGGCGCGCGGCGACGAGGCCGCCTTCACCCGGCTGTACGAGCTGGTCGCGCCACGCGTGTACGGCCTGGCCCGCCGCGTGCTGCGCGACCCGGCCCAGGCCGAGGAGGTGGCCCAGGAGGCGCTGCTGGAGGTGTGGCGCAACGCCAGCCGGTTCGACCCGGCGAAGGGCTCGGCCACGGCCTGGGTCTTCACCATCACACACCGCCGGGCGGTGGACCGGGTGCGTTCGGAGCAGGCGGCGCTGGACCGGGTGCAGCGGCTGGCGCCCGAGCCCGAGCAGACCCCGGCCGACGAGGTGGTGGAGCAGGCCACGGCCCGGTTGCAGCGCCAGCAGGTGCGCCGCTGTCTGCGTACGCTGACCGACCTGCAGCGCGAGGCGGTCACCTTGGCGTACTACGGCGGCTACACGTACAAGCAGGTGGCGCAGTTGCTCGACGCGGCGTTGCCCACGGTCAAGACCCGCATGCGCGACGGCCTGATCCGGCTGCGCGACTGCCTCGGTGTGGAGGTGGCCCGATGAGCAGCCCGAACGAGCTCCACACGCTGGCCGGGCCGTACGCGCTGGACGCGCTGGACCCCGACGAGCGCCAGGTCTTCGCCCGGCACCTGGACGGCTGCGCGACGTGTGCGGCGGAGGTGGCCGAGCTGCGGGAGACGGCGGCGCGGCTGGCCGACGACACCTGGTCGGTGCCGCCACCGCGGCTGCGCGAGCAGGTGCTGGCGGGTATCCGGCGCACCCGGCAGGTGCCCCCGGCCCGGCCGGTACGCGACCGTCCGGGCGCGTCGGCCAGGCGCTGGTGGCGCCATCCGGCGGCGCTGGTGACCGCGGCGTGCGTACTGGCCGCGGCTCTGGTCGGCGGCACCTGGGCGGTGCAGGAGCAGCGGCTGCGCGACGAGCGGGCGGCCGCGCGGCAGGCGCAGGAGCGGGCGGCCACGATCGAGTCGGTGCTGACCGCACCGGACGCGACGGTGCGCCAGGCCGCCGTGGCCGGGGGCGGCCGGGTGACGGTGGTCGCCTCGCCGACCCGCGACGCGGCGGTGGTGCTGCTGGCCGGGGCGCACGATCCGGGTGCGGGGCACGCGTACCAGTTCTGGCTCATGCGGGATGGCAAGCCGCGGTCGGCGGGCTGGCTGGCGGCCGGACAGACGCAGGCGACCCAGCTGGTCGAGGGCGTGCGCGGGGCGGATCTGCTGGGCGTGACGGTCGAACCGGCCGGAGGATCAGACTCGCCGACACTGCCCATCATCGCCCAGGTACCGATGGTTTGACACAAAAACGACAAATTTGGCGTGAATTGCACCAAACCGGGGCGACTTCGGTGTCGAATCACCGGTGGAGGTTTCACCGGAGAAAGGACCCCACCAGTCATGTACGGCAAGAAGAAGCTGACCGCCGCGGCGAGTCTCGTCGCCCTGTCGCTGTCCCTGGCCATGGCCGCCTGCGGCGGCAGCGACACCATGACGGCCCCGCAGGCGCGTCAGTCCGAGACCGGCATGCCCATGATGAGCCCGAGCATGGGCATGCCGTCCCCGGGCATGAGCATGGGCCCCGGCGGCACGTTCGGCGCGGCCTGCGCCGCGCTGCCCACCGACCCGGCCATGGCGGGCAGCCTCGAACAGATGGGACAGCAGCCGCTCGCCTCGGCCGCGGCGGGCAACCCGCAGCTGTCCACCCTGGTCGCGGCGATCACCAAGGCCGGGCTCGCCGACACGCTCAACTCCGCGCCGGAGCTGACCGTGTTCGCCCCGAGCAACGACGCGTTCAGCCAGGTGCCCAAGGCCGACCTGGACCGCGTCATGGCCGACCCGGAGCTGCTCAAGAAGGTGCTGACCTACCACGTCGTCACCGGCAACCTGGCGCCCGACCAGCTCGACGGCTCCCACAAGACCGTCGAGGGCCAGGACCTGAAGATCAGCGGCAGCGGCACCGACTTCAAGGTCAACGACACCGCGACCATCACCTGCGGCAACATCAAGACCAAGAACGGCACCGTGTACATCCTCGACGGCGTGCTCATGCCCCCGGCCTGATCGGGGCCACCCTGGCTGCGCCCGAGCGCACCGGACACGCGGCGCGCCTACTCCCCCGGGAGTAGGCGCGCTCACTCCGCCCATGCGACGACACCGCCTCCCGCGCGACCTAGCGTTGAGGCATGACCTGGGACTCCCCCGAATTCCGCGACCTGCGCGCCCGCCGCGGCCGCGCCCTGCCGATCGTCGTCGGCCTGATACAGGTGTTCGCCGTCTTCGCCATCACCCACACCACGTTCTCCAGCATGTCCACCGGCGGCGCGTACGACCTGCCCCTGCTCGGCTACGGCCTGCTGTTCGCCTCCGCCGCGTCGCTGTACCTGATCCGCCGCAGCCCGGTCGTCGCACTGGCCGCCACCGCCGCCTGCACCGCCGCCTACGTCGTGCTGCAGTACCCCCCGATCGGCCCGTTCTTCCTGGCCCTGGTGATCGCGCTGGCCAGCGCCGTCGTGCTCGGCCACCGGACCGCCGCCTGGATCACCGCCGCGCTGGCCTACGCCGCCTGGTGGCAGTACAACCTCCCCGTCGCGGAGTTCATCCACAACCTCCCCGTCGCGGAGTGGCGCCACCAGGAGCGACTCATCGCCGGAGCGTTCGTGCTCGCCGCACCGCTGCTGTTCGGCCAGCTGATCCGCAGCAACCGCGACCGGGTCATCGAGATCCGCCGCCGCCGCGTCGGCGACGAGCGCCTGCGCATCGCCCGCGAGGTGCACGACGTCGTCGCCCACCACATCTCCCTGATCAACGTGCAGGCGGGCGTCGCCCTGCACCTGATGGACGCCGACCCCGAGCAGGCCCGCACCGCGCTCACCGCGATCAAGACCGCCAGCCGCGACACCCTGCGCGAGCTGCGCACCACCCTCGGGGTGCTGCGCGGCGTCGACGAGGACGCCCCGCGCACCCCCGCACCCAGCCTCACCCGGCTCGACGAACTGGTGGAACGCTTCGCCGCCGCCGGGCTGCGGGTCGACCTGCGCGTCACCGGCACCCCGCGCGCCCTGACCGCCGCCGTCGACCTGGCCGCGTACCGGATCGTGCAGGAGTCGCTGACCAACGTCCACCGCCACGCCGGAGTCGACAACGCCCAGGTCACCATCGGGTACGGCGCCGACGAGCTGCTGCTGGACATCACCGACCGGGGCCGGGGCGGGGTGCCCGGCGACGGCAACGGGCTGGCGGGCATCCGCGAACGGGTCGCCTCGCTGGGCGGTACCGTCGCGGTCGGCCCGCGTGCCGAGGGCGGCTTCACCGTCTGCGCGGCGCTGCCGACCGGAGCCGCGTGATGATCGACGTACTGCTGGTGGACGACCAGGCACTGGTGCGCGCGGGCTTCCACGCCCTGCTCGCCGCCCAGGAGGACATCACCGTCGTGGGCGAGGCCGCCGACGGCGAGGAGGCGGTCGCGCTGACCGCCTCCCTGCGCCCCGACGTCGTACTGATGGACATCCGCATGCCCCGCCTCGACGGCATCGAGGCGACCCGCCGCATCGCCGCCGACCCGGCCCTGGCCGAGATCAAGGTCGTCATCCTCACCACCTTCGACCTCGACGAGTACGTCTTCGACGCCCTGCGCCACGGCGCCAGCGGCTTCCTGGTCAAGGACACCGAGCCCGCCGACCTGATCCAGGCGGTCCGGGTGGTGGCCCGCGGCGACGCGCTGTTGTCCCCCGGCGTCACCCGCCGCCTCATCGCCGAGTACGCCCAGCGCTCGCGGCGCCCCCGCGACACCGATCGGCTCGCCGTGCTCACCGAGCGCGAACGGGAGGTCATGGCGCTGGTCGCGGCCGGGCTGTCCAACGACGAGATCGGCGAGCGGCTGTTCGTCAGCCCCGCCACCGCCAAGACCCACGTCAGCCGGGCCATGATCAAGCTCGGCGCACGCGACCGGGCCCACCTGGTCGTCGAGGCGTACGAGTCGGGGCTGGTCCGGCCCGGCTGGGCCGGTGAGTGAGATGCGACTGTCGCGCGACAACCGGCGCTGGCTGCTGACCACGCACATCGGCGCCTCGGTCGGCTGGCTCGGCGTCGCCTACGCGATGCTCATCATGACGATCACCGCCGAAGGGTCGACCGACCTGGCGACCCGGCAGGGCGCGTACGCCCTCATGTCGACCCTCGACCTGGCCGCCGTGCTGCCGCTGGGCCTGCTCGCCCTGGCCACCGGCGTGATCCTCGGCGTAGGCACGCACTGGGGGCTGGTCAAGCACTGGTGGGTGGCGGTGAAGCTGTTCCTCAACCTGGCCGCGCTGGTCATCCCGATGCTGACCCGCCATCCGGCACTGGCCGACGCCCTGGCCGCGGCCCGCTCCGGGCTGCTGGTCGACCCCGCCCGGCAGGTGCTGGACGCCTCGATCGCGTCAGTGGTCGTGCTGACCGCCGCCACCGTCCTGTCGGTCTACAAGCCCTGGGGCAGGACCGGCGCCCGGATCTGAGCCGGATCGAGGCCGGTTCCGGGGCGTTCCCGGCACCGGCGACCGCCGCCTTTTCCCGCCCCCCACGGCTACCGGGTTGGTGCTTAGCTGTCGTCTGACAAACGGGGCCGCCTCTGGGTTTCCCCGTTCCACCCCACGCCAAGGATGGTTAAGAATGCACTCAACCCGACTCAGGGTGTTGGGCGTGCTGACCGCTGTCTGTGTCGCGGTGCAGCTCGGCGGCGTCGCGGAGGGCGCCGCACCGGCGGCACCCGCCAGCCCGGCCACCCCGCCCGCACCGGCGGTGAACCCAGACGCGTTGACGATCCCGCAGGCCGTCGCCGCGGCGAAGACGTCCGGCAAGCCGGTCGTCGTGACCGGATCGACGACGGCCTCGAGCATGCTGACCGCACTCCCTGACGGCCGCATGTCGTTGAGCCAGAACCTCGTTCCGGTCCGCAAGCGGACCGGGACCAAGTGGGCCGAGCTCGATCCGACCCTGCGACGCAACGCGGACGGCTCGATCACACCCGCCGTCACCGCGTCGTCGGTGAAGCTGTCCGGCGGCGGCGACGGCCCGGTGGCCAGCATGGACGGCGGCGCGGCGAGCCTTGAGCTGTCGCTGCCGATGACCCTGCCGGCGCCGCAGCTCGCGGGCGACACCGCCACCTATGCCGAGATCCTGCCCGGGGTGGACCTGCAGGTGCGGGTCACGACCCTGGGCGGCGTCAGCGAGGTGCTCGTCGTCAAGAACGCCGCGGCGGCCCGCAACCCCGCCCTGCGCCAGCTCCGGTTCGCCACCCGCGCCTCCGGCATGGACCTCAAGGTCGACGCAGACGGCGGCCTCAGCGGACGCGACAGCTCCGGCGACGTCGTGCTGCACGCCCAGCCGCCGAAGATGTGGGACTCCACCTTCACCCCGGGCGCGGCCGAGGTCCGCGGGCGGGTCGCCGACGGCCGCCCGGCGCGGTCGTCGGCGCGCGCACCCGGTGCCGGTGCCGCCCTGGCTCCGGTCGGGCTGTCGGTCGGCAAGGACGCGATGACGCTCACCCCCGACACCAAGGTGCTGTCCGGAGCGAAGACGACCTACCCCGTCTACATCGACCCCACCCCTGTCTGGACCCCGAAGAGCTACAACAAGACCGGGTGGGCGTCGGTGGCCGAGACGTACCCGTCGAGCAACTACTGGAACGACACCCCCGACCCGCAGGGGAACATGCAGGTCGGCAACTCCGGCGTCGTGTGGTCGCACACGCTGATGAACTTCGCGCTGCCCACGCTGGCCGCCGGCAGCACGGTCAACAAGGCCACGCTGCGCCTGCGCGAGGTCTGGTCATGGTCGTGCACCGCCAGCACCGTCAACGTGTACGCCCCCACCGCGTACACGCTGTCGTCGTCCAACGCCACCTGGAACTACTGGAACGGCAAGCAGGGTTCGGTGATCGACGGCCAGCCCGAGGCGCACGGCTACAACTCCTCGTGCCCTGCCGCCGACGTCGAGTTCGACGTGAAGAGCGTGGTCACCAGCCGACTGGGCAAGACCCAGACGTTCCTGCTGATGGGAACCAACGAGGCCAACGACCACAACTCGTGGAAGGAGTTCTCCCCGTCCACGGCCACCCTGAACCTCGAGTACAACCAGCCCCCGAACGTCCCCAGCACCCTGTCCACCTCACCGGTGACCGGATGCACCACCCTCACCACCGTCGGCGACGCCAACATCAACCTCAAGGCGGTCGTCTCCGACCCCGACGGCAACACCGTCGGCGCCGGCTTCGAACTCTGGAAGTCCAGCGCCCCCGGGAGCATCCTCTACTCCACGCCCCCGGCCACCTTCGACTTCGGCTCCGGCCAAACCGCCGTC
Organism: Catellatospora tritici; assembly: GCF_019083965.1. Taxonomy (GTDB): domain Bacteria; phylum Actinomycetota; class Actinomycetes; order Mycobacteriales; family Micromonosporaceae; genus Catellatospora; species Catellatospora tritici. The sequence goes on along the minus strand of NZ_JAHRCY010000017.1, from coordinate 27,939 downwards.
GCCCTCGTCAACAAGTCCGTCCTCGAAACCGCCGCGGCCGGGGCCGTCACGAAGTTCTCCTGGCACGTACGCACCTACGACGGCCGCGCCTACAGCTCCTACTCCAGCACCTGTGACTTCAACTTCGACCCGACCCGGGCCGGCGCGCCCGACGTCACCGTCGCCGCCACGGCCACCGTGAACTCGCCCATCCAGGTCACCGTCACGCCACCGCCCACCGGTACGGCACCGGCGTCGTACATGTACCAGTTGAATGCCGGTGCCCCGATCACCGTCCCCGCGACCAGCGGAAACGCGTCGTTCACGGTGACCCCGACCCGGTTCACCAACACCATCACCGTCACCGGCGTCACCGCCGGCGGCAACATCGGCGACAGCGCCTCGCAGACCTTCACCGCCCAGGCCGCCAGCCCCGAGGCCGTGGACGACCTCACCATGGACGGCAAGGCCGACCTGCTCACCGTCGGCCGGGCCGACCTGCCGCCGGGCCTCTGGCTCGCCTCCGGCTACGACGACCCGGCCAGCGGCACCGACTCCCGGATCAACCGCCTCGCCCAGAACATCGGCGTCAACGGCAACGGCACCTTCGGCACCGACAGCGCCCACGACTTCGACGCCACGACCGTCAGCACCGGCACCTTCACCGGCGGCAGCCAGAACGACGTCATGGCCTACTACGCGCCGACCGTCGACCGGCCCGGTATGGCGGTGATCCTCAACGGCAACGGTGACGGCTCGACCCTCCACACCACCAGCGGATTCGTCAGCACCGTCAGTCCGGGCACGTTCACCGACATGCACGGCCAGGACCCGGTGCGGGTGGTCAACGCCTGGAACGCCTCCGGGGCCGGGCTGGCCTATCCCGACCTGCTCGCCGTCAACGGCTCCGCCGACTTCGGGCGCTACTACCTGTCGTTCTACCCGAACAACAACACCGTCGGCGGCTACCCCATGGGCTACGACGTGACGGTCAACACCCCGGCGGGCGACCAGAACTGGGGCAACTGGGCCCTGGCCTCGACGAGACTCGCCGGCGGCACCGCCCTGTTCCTGCACAACACGTCCACCGGCGCCCTCTACCTGTGGACCGGCGTCACCGTGACCACCAACCCCGACTACACCGCGACCGTCTCCTACACCCAGTACGCCGTCACCACCACCGGCCTCGCCCCGGCCGACACCATCCAGGCGTCCGACATCGACGCCGACGGTGACGCCGACCTGTGGGGTGTCGCCGCCACCGGAGCGACCACGGCATACCTGACCACCGCCCTCAACAGCGGGGCGGGCACCGCCACCCTGACCGCGCAGACGACGGCCGGGCTCATCACCTCGACCCACGCCTGGACCCTGGCCGACATCGGCTCCGCCGCCGACGGCGCACCGATCACCACCGCCGGTGACATCGTCGGCGCGGGCGCCACCTCGGCGCCCCTGACCGCGGGCGGCACCGGGGTGGTCTGGCACACCGGGGACGTCTTCAGCCCCAACGCACAGTTCGGCGGCGCGGGCTACCTGCACACCAGCAGCTCGCTCACCTTCGTCAACGCCGACTTCACGCTGAGCGCGTGGGTCAAGCTCAACAACTCCGACGGCGTCGTGCTCTCCGGCGACGGCACCGTCAAGTCCGAGTTCAAGCTCTACGCCAACGGCTCGGACAGCTCGTGGCGGTTCGCCATGGCCGACAGCGACGCCTCCACCGCGGCGTGGCACACCGCAGTCGCCCCGCCCGGCAGCGCCCGGCTCGGTGTGTGGACCCACCTCACGGTCAGCTACCAGAAGTCGACCGGCATGGCGATCCTGAGCATCGACGGGGTCAACTCGGCGAGCCTGCAGCACCCCACCACCAGCACCTACGCCGGCGGCCAACTCCGGATCGGCGTCGACTGGCAGACCAGCGGCGCGTTCCTCAACGGCCAGGTCGCCGACGTACAGCTCTACAACACCGCCAACATCACCCCGAGCACGACCGCCAACTGCACCTCGGACCCGGTGATCTACGGCATCAACGCCAACGGGGCGCTCACCTTCACCATGCTCGAACCGGCCACCGGCACAGTGGTGCGCAAGCTGACGTCGACCGCGACGATCGGCTACACACCCGCCTCGATCGCGGTGCTGAACAACAACACGCTCCTGGTGCCCAGCACCAGCGGCACGCTCTACCGCATCGACATCCTGACCAACACCGACACCCTCACCTTCGCCGCACCCGTGGCGCTGGGCACCGGCTGGACCCTGCTGAAGGCAGGCTTCGACGGCACCTACTACTACGGGATCACCAGCGGGGACGTGCTGCGCCGGTATCAGGTGACCACGGCCAAGCCGGTATTGGCCGACATCATCAACTGGTCCACGGTCGGCACCGGCTTCGGCCTCACCACCTTCACCGCCACGGCACCGAACTACGTGATCGGCAGCCGTACCTCCGACGGCCTGGTCCGCAACTACCAGATCACCTCGGGCACGAGCTGGACCAGCGGATCACCCGGCAACTGGGGCATGAACGTCAACAGCGCGTTCTCGCCCGGTGGCGGCCTCTACTACGTGCGTGACAACTCGAACACGGTCACGCTCTACCGCGACGCCGCACCGACCGTGCTCGACGACAACCCCATCCCGCACCTCACCAAGCCGGTGGGAACCTCCGCCGACTGGGGCCAGTCCATGCTCTCCGCTCAGCCCGGAATCTGCGGCTGACGAGTGCGCTCGCGGAGTTGCCCGGGAACGTTCCACGTTCCCGGGCAGCTCCATCTTCACCGGACACAATCCGTGTCGTGAACGGAATGATTTCCGACTCACCGGACTGTGCCACCGCTCCCTACACTCGCGTGATGGACTTCGATGTCGCGGGCATGGGCGGAGTAATCGGCCTTGTCATCGCCCTGATCTGCGTGGGCATGTTCTTCTATCTGGTTTATCAGTTCTTCCGGCGCCGCCGTATCAAATCCAGCGGCTGGTCCGCCCAGGGCACCATCACCAAGACCTGGACCACCACCCATACCAGCCACAACGCCAACGGCGGCATGCACACCACCACGAACCACCACGCCGAGGCCACATACACGACGCACTGGGGCGAGCCGCGCACCGTCCGGCTGGACGGCCACTTCCGGCAGGGCGACCAGGTCGACGTTCGCTACGACCAGACCGACGGCTACGTGCCGCTGCTGGGCCGCAAGTCCAGTGCCAGCAGCGGTTGTGGCGGCTGCCTCGGCCTGCTGTTGTTCCTCGTCCTGGTCATCGCCGTGGTCTCGATCTTCCTGCCCGACGTGGCCAAATCGATCTCCGACACCGTCAACGACATCCTGTCCTCGAGCAGCGTCAACGGCTGAGCCCGACGGGCACTGCCGGACCGGCTGCCGGCAGTACCCGTCGGTGACGTACGCCCTCAGACCTGGTGCCGCGCCTGGCGGGCCAGCGGCGCCAGCGCACCCCAGATGGCCACCGACCCGAGCCCTTCCAGCAGCCGTACCCCGTCGACGCCCCGCCCGACCAGCACCAGCACGATGCCGAGCGCGACCAGCGCGGGAGCCGTCCACCCGGCGCGGCGGTTCGCCGCCAGCAGGACCAACTGCAGCAACAGGCCGAAGTACAGCAGCGCCGGAGCCAACTGGTACAGCACCAGGTCCACCCCGGGCAGCGCCATCGCCTGGTCGGCACGCTCGCCCATCGCGGCCTTGTCCGCCGCGCCGAAGCCCGACCACAGGTCGATGCCCATCTGCCCGATCATGGCGACCGCGCCGAACAGGCTCATCGCGGCGGTGACGACGCCGAGCACCCGCGCCGAGCCGTCCAGCCTGCGGTAGAGGTGCACCGCCGCCACGGCGAACAGCGCGAACGCGACGACCCAGACCGAGTGGGCCGCGGTCCAGGCGGCACCAGGCCCGAGGTGGCCCCGCCAGCGCATGATGAGCCACCCGGCGAGCCACAGCAGCGGCGCCCCGACGAGTGCGGTGCGAGTCAGTCGCGATTGGTCGGTCATGCCATAAACCTGCCGCAGCGCTGGTCGGCGAACCATCGGGAAGCATCCCGATCGGCACCCCGAACCGCGCACCCGGGGTCCGCCCTGAGCTCCCCCGAATTCTTAACCCCGATGCCCGAAAGGTTAACCGCCCGGCAACAGCCGCTGGCTAACATCGGCGACCATCAGCGCGCGGCTGACGACGGTGTCAACCCTCGGTGCAGCACGAGCAGGGAGTCCACGATGACCCAGCCCATCCTGGTGGTCGACTTCGGCGCGTATCAGACGTCGGCTGCCGTCGTCACCGGCACCCAGCTCCATCCGGTCCCGTGCCCGATCTCCGGCGCGATGCGCTGGCCGTCGGCGGTGTGCCTGGACGGCGACAGCCTGGTCGTCGGCACGGCCGCGGTGCAGCGGCGCGAGCTGCTGCCACGCTGGTTCGCGGCCGGGCCGCGCCAGGCCCTGGACACCGGCGAGCCGATCCACCTGGGCGACCGCACCGTGTCCGCGACCGACGTGCTGGCGGCGTACCTGAAGGTGCTGCGGGCCGAGGCCGAGCAGCGGACCGGGCAGCCGATCGAGCGACTGGCCCTGACCGTCCCGTCCGCGTACGGGCCGCAGGACCCACGCCGCCAGCAGCTGCTCGCACTGGCCGCCGACGCGGGCTTCCCCGACGCGGAGCTGGTCGGCGACGCCGTGTCGGCGGTGGTCGACCCCCACACGCACGGCGATTTCCCGGACGGGGCGCTGCTGCTCGTGTGCGACCTGGGCGCGTCCTGGTCGGTGGCGCTGACCCGGGTCGACGGCGAGCACCCGGTGGTGCTGGGCCAGGAGACCTCCGGTGGCGGGCAGGACTTCGACCTGCTGCTGGTCAACGACCTGCGGGCCGCGCTGCACGAGTGGCTGGCGCCCGCGCTGCACGCGGGCGGGGAAACCGGCCTGCTGGCCCGGTTCGCGGCGGCCGATTTCGTCCGCTCGGTCAAGCACCGCCTGTCCGAGACCGACGAGGTCACCGACCGGATCTCCCCGCACGCCCCGACGTACCGGATGAGCCGGGCCGGGCTGGAGCGGCTGGCCGAACCGGCGCTGCGGTGGCTGATCGCGAGCTGCCGCGCCGTGGTGGCCCGCGCCGGGTTCACCCTCAACGACGTCACCGGCGTGCTGCTGGTCGGCGGAGCGTCCCGGCTGCCCGTGGCGCGGGCGGCGCTGCGCGGCGACCTGCAGCGGCCACTGTGGCAGCCGACCGACCCGGAGCTGGCCGTGATCCGGGGTGCGGCCCGCTGGGCCGGGCGGGTCGGCTCGCGCCGCATCGCGGCGAACGCGGCGACGTGGCGGATGGAGCCGCTGACCTGGGAGGTGCCGGAGGGACGGGCCCGGCTCGTGCGATGGCTGGTCGGGCAGGGCCAGCAGTACGGGCCGGGCACGGCACTGGCCCAGGTCCGCGCCGCCGACGACCGGGTCTACGACCTGACCGCCGCCCGCGAGGGCATCCTGGTGGAGCAGCGGATCGCCCCGGGTGCGCTGCTGACCTCCGACGCGATCGCGGCGATGACCCGCACCGTGAAGGTGATCGCCGGGGACCGGGCCGCCAAGCGGCACCAGATGCGGGTGGCCGGTGACTGGCTGCTCACCCCGGACCACGAGCTGCTGGTGGAGTGCGAGCGCTCCGGCGTGTACGTGCGGATGCGGGCCATCTCGTCCGGGGCGGTCGTGCGGGAGGTACGACCGATGGGCATGTCGTCGGACAGCCGCGGCAAGGTGTTCGTCGGCCCCGACGACCGGCTGGCCCTGGTGTCGTGGGATCCGCAGGGCCGGTTCTCGGTCTGGGATGTGATGTCCGGGCAGCTCACCAACCAGTTCCGGGCCGCGGCCAACAACCGGCCGGTGAAGGTGCTGGTGCACGAGGGCCAGTGGCGGCTGATCGCCGAGGCCGACCGGAAGGTGCACGTCGGGCGGTACGTGCGGGACGTGGCGACGATGTGGGACCTGTTCACCGGCACGGTCATCGAGGAGATGGTCGGCGAGGACCTGAACCGACGGTACGCCGGATACACCGACCACAGCACGACCGACGGGTTCGCCTCCGAGTGCGACAGCCCGGACGGGCGGCTGCGGGCGGGCACGGCCCGCAGCGCGGCGGGCCTGGCGGTGTGGCTGCACGAGACCGGCAGCGCCGAGGAGGTGTTCCGCACCGACCTTGGTTCGGTCAAGTCGGCCCGTACCGCGTTCAGCGCCGACGGCCACCACCTGCTGGCGCAGTGGAGCGCCGCCGACACCAGCTGCGTGGACGTCTGGCAGGTGTGATCTTCCCGGCGGCCCGGACGCGGCCGGGCGTCGGCGACCGGTTGCGGAGTCAGCCGTTATCGGGTCGTTATCCGGCTCCGTAAAGGTGGCAGGTCCCTACGGCGTATTCCGAGCGCCGACCAGGCCGAACCCACCAGATCGAAAGACGCCGTGAACACCTTCGCCGACTTCTTCAGCGCACGCCGCGACGTCGCGTACCGCGCGGTGCTCATGGCCGTCGGCAATCGAGCCACCGCCGAGGACGCGGTCGCCGAGGCGTTCGCGCGCGCGTACCAGCACTGGGGATCCGTGCGCGACCACGGCAACCCGACCGCCTGGGTCATCCGGACCGCACTCAACGTGTCCCGGTCCTGGTGGCGACGCCGCAGGGGCGAGTTCCTCACCGCCGACGGACCCGACCCCATGATCATGACCTCGACCGCGGAGGCACCCGACGATGCGCTGGTCGCGGCCGTCAGGACGCTGTCTCGGCGGCAGCGGGAGGTCGTGGCGCTGCGCATCCTCGCGGACATGAGCGCCGAGGAGGCCGGGCAGCTGCTCGGGATCACCTCCGCGACGGTGCACGTCCATCTGCACCGCGCCCTGGCGGCGCTACGCGGCGCGCTCGGCGACCAGGCGACGTACCGGATGGAGGCCCGACGATGACGATGACCGACGACGAGCTGACCAGCCTGATCGCGACGAGGTTCGGCGACGGCTCGCTCCGCGTCGACCTCGCCCAGGTGGAACGGCGCGGACGGCAGCGCCGGCACCGGGCCCGGATCGCGATGGCGGCGGCCGCCCTGCTCGGCCTGGCCGGTGCGACGGTGTACGGGATCGACCGGCACACGGAGTCCCTCGACGTCGCGGCACTCGATCGCGGCTGCCAGGCGAGCTACACCGCCGAGGCCGCCAAGACGCTGCGGGCGGCCCAACTGCCGACCACGCTCGGGACGCCGCTCATCGAGATGCGCCGCGGTGACGCCCGGTTCCGCCTCTACACCAGCGCTCCCGGGCCGCTGCGCGCCATGATCTTCGACTGTGCGCGCACCGCCGACGGAGCGATCTCCGGGCGGATCTCGTATGGGCCGACCACCGTGGTGAAACCGCAGCAGCCGCTGGTGGCGTACCGGGACCGGCTGCCGGACGGCACGGTGGCGATCGTCGCGCAGCTGCGCGACCCCACCGACGCGGTGACGGTCACCGCCACGCGCGGTGAGGTGCAGCTGGCCCGGCGAGACGGCATGGCCGTCCTGTGGGGGCCGCGCGACGCCCTGGCCGACGCGAAACTGACGGTGCGAGACGGCGGGCTGGACCTGGCCCGAGACCCGCTGGCGACGACCGCGACATACCAGGAGGAGGAGTTCGCGCAGTACTGCCGGCGGACGCTGGACAACCACAAAGGGCTGGCCGGGGCCACGCTGGGCCTGACCGTGCGGCACGAGGACACCTGGGTGCTGAAGGTCTACCGGACCTCGAAGGCCTTCGCCGTCTGCTCCTGGACCAACATTGCGGACGACCCGGACCACGGCCTGTCGTACTTCGGACCGGCCCTGTCGACGGTCTCGGCCGGCACCGTCGCGCTCGGCGTGACCCTGAGCGCCAACGACCGCGACGGTGCCGGTATGTGGACGGCGGGTGTCGCCCCGGCCGGTACGGAGTCGGTGGAGATCGTCAGCTCCGATGGGACGACGGTGCGCGCACAGGTCGGCGACGGCGTGTACCTCGCGCAGGTACCGGATGACGGGAAGGTCCAAAAGATCATTATGACGACCGCGACCACCGTCTACACCATCGACCAGGGAAAGGTGACCCAGCGGGCGCGCTGACCGACCGCCGGCGACCCGGATTCGGCATCACCGGCACGAGATACGTTCTCGTCTTCGCCGACCGTTGCCCGGTGGCCGCGCTAGGCGCAGCTCGACACCGGGCGCATGGTGACGATCGCGTCGACGGGCACCGGCAGGGTGACGCCGCCGCTGGTGCTCAGCCACAGCGTGCGCGGCGGGGCCCCGTCGGTGACCACGCCGCACGCGGTGGCGCCGTTGCCGAACTCCAGCTCCACCGACGGCGCCGGGGGCGCGGGCCACCACGCGGTCAACCCGGCCACCGCCATCATCGCCACCGACGCGATGGTGGCGCGGATGCCCGTACGCAGCTGGGCGCCCAGCGACACCGGCTCGGCCGGGGCCTCGCCGGTCGGCCAGGCGACCTTGCCGACCTTGAGGATCGACCACAGCGCGGTGCCGAACGAACCCACCGTCATCAGTCCGGCCATCCAGGACAGCCACTCGGGGCCGGGGCTGTCCTCGCCCATGCGCAGCACGCCACAGAACCCGATGAAGCCGAGCACACCGAGCTGCAGGCCGTGCCAGCCACGGGCCGACTCACCGAGCTTGGCGACCGCGTCGGTGTCGGCAGTGGACGGCGCGGGGGCGGGGAAGCCGTTCGTCATGGCGACAGTCATACCGCATCGGGTTGTTCTTCGGTGTGTCGGCTTGCTTCCTCCTCAGCCGGGGCGTCGATGATCCCGGCCCGGTCCAGGCTGGGAATGATGATGCGGCGCAGGATCAGCTGCAGCGCGGCGGTCACCGGGATCGCGATGAGCGCGCCGACCGCGCCCAGCAGCACCGCACCGACCAGCGCGGACAGGATGACCGCCAGGTCGGAGATGTCGACCGAGCGCTTCATGATGCGCGGGGCGATCAGCCAGTTCTCCACCTGCTGGTACACGATGAAGAAGATGATGCAGGCGACGCCGACCTCAATGGAGACGGCGAACCCGGCGATGACGCCGACGATCGCGCCCAGCATCGCCCCGATCTGCGGAATCAGGTCGCACACGGCCACCACCGACGCCAACGCGAACGCGTACGGAACCCCGGCGATGAGGAAGAAGGCGAACGCGAACACCCCGGCCAGCAGCGCCACCGCGAGCGACCCCAGCAGGTACGCGCCGAACTTCTCGAAGATCTCGTCGCCCACGGCCTGCGCCTGCTCGCGCCGGTTCGCCGGGAACAGCCGGTAGAAGCCCTCCTTGAGCCGCTGCCAGGCGGCCAGGAAGTAGATGGTCAGCACCGCCGCAGTGACGATGTTGAAGATCAGCCCGAAGAACAGCAGCACGCCGCCGAACACGCCCGACAGCGCCTGCCCCAGCGTCTCCGGCGTGGCCGCCGACTTCAGCCGGTTCACCAGGTCGTAGCGGGCCAGGAACTCGGCCAGCTGCGGATCCTTGCCGATCTTGTCCAGATAGGTGGGTATCGCGTCGACGAGGTGGTCGGACTGGCTCACCAGGGGCGGCACCAACGCGACGATGCCACTGCAGCCCAGCAGCGTGACCGCCAGCGCGACCACCGTCACGGCCAGACCCCGGTTGAGTCCGCGCCGCTGCAGCCACGACACCGCCGGGTGCAGCCCGATCGCCAGGAACAGCGCCACCAGGATCAGCAGCAGAATCGACGCCGCCTCGCGTACGGCCAGCGCCAGCACCACCGCGCACACCAGCCCGAGCCCGCCGACGAACCCGGTCGCGAACACCGACCGCCGCGGCGACGGCAACTGCTTCTCCACCCTCTACCTCCCCAAATCCGCCACATCGGACGGTGAACTGAGCCACCTGAGTATGGCCATCGGCAGCCGACGCTGGCTACCATCGCCCGGGTGCGACCCCTCCTGCACCGATCCGCCCGGCCCACCCTGCTGCTAGGCACGGTGCTGCTGACCGTCTCGCTGTCCGCCGCCTCCTGCGACGACGCCCCCGAGGTGACCCTGGCCGCGGTCAGCCGCGCCACCGTCACCGAGGTCGTCGACGCTCCGGCCGCGGTGACCGCCCGCGCGGCCGCGACCCTGACCGCACCCGCCGAAGGTACCCTCGCCAAGCTCGCCGTAACACCCGGTCAGCAGGTGGCCAAGGGCCAGGTGCTCGCCGTCGTCGCCTCCCCGTCCGCCCAGTCCCGGCTGGCCCAGGCCAAGCAGGCCCTCGACGCGGCGAAGCGCTCCGGCGGCGGCAGCCCCTCGATCGACCTGCGGGGTGCCCAGAAGCACCTGGACAAGGCTGCCGCCGAGGCGTTCACCCAGGCCCGGACGGCGGCCGCGCAGATCGCCGACGAGCAGGCGCGCCAGGCACTGCTGGCGCAGATCATTGCCGGTGAGCGCGGCTACCGGCAGGCCTCGGCCGCCGTCGCCGACGCCGCCGGGGCGGTGCAGCGCGGCGTGGCCTCGCTCGGCTCGGCCATGAAGGCGCTGAGCGCCGCCCAGAGACTCCAGGCCCAGCAAGCGTATGACCTGGCCAGGGCCACTGTGGACGCGCTGACGCTGCGGGCGCCGATCCCCGGCGTGGTGCAGCTCGGCGGCACCTCCACCGCCGCGGCCGCACCCGACCTGTCCAGCCTGCTCGGCGGCCTGAGCGGCGGCACCGGCACGGCCGGTTCCGGTGGCACGACCGTGCCCGCCGGGGTGGCCGGGGTGCCCGCGGTGGGCGCCCCGGTGTCGGCCGGGACCGCGATCGTCACCGTCGTCGACACCAGCGAGCTGGGCCTGGTCGCCGAGGTCGACGAGACCGACATCCTGCTGGTCGCCACCGGTATCGCCGCCGAGGCGGAACTGGACGCGGCGCCCGGGGTGGCCTACCCGGCCACGGTGACCGCGATCGACGTGCTGCCCACGGCCAACAGCCGTGGCGCGGTCGCCTACCGGGTGCACCTTTCCCTCGGGGCGCTGCCCGCCGGTGCACCCACGCCCCGACCCGGCATGAGCGCCGTGGCCAGGCTCCAGGTGCGCGAGGCCGCCGACGCGGTCACCGTGCCCGCCTCGGCCGTGTTCACCACCGACGGCCACGACACGGTGTGGGTCCGCACCGCCGACGGCACCGCCGAACGCCGCCGCGTCACCGTCGGAGTGTCCGGGATGGACACCCTGCAGATCACCGACGGTCTGCGCGAGGGCGAGCAGGTGGTGGTACGCGGCGCCGACCGCGTCACCGCCGGGGACAAGCTGCCATGACCGGCGACGCCCCGGCCATCGAGGCCGTCGGGATCGAGCGCGTGTACGCCCTGGACGGGGTGGACGTGCCCGCCCTGCGCGGGGTGACCCTGACCATCGACAACGGCGAGTACGCCGCGATCGTCGGCCCGTCCGGCTCCGGCAAGTCGACGCTGATGCACCTGCTCGGCGGCCTGGACCAGCCGACCGCGGGCACGCTGCGCATCGGCGGCCGCGACGTGTCCGGGCTGGACCCGGGTGAGATGGCGCACCTGCGCAACGCCACCATCGGCTTCGTGTTCCAGGCCTTCCACCTGCTCGGCCGCACCAGCGCCCTGGACAACGTGGCGCTGCCGCTGGTCTACCGGGGCCTGGGCGCCAAGGAGCGGCGGCGAAAGGCCGCGCAGATGCTGGAGCGGGTCGGCCTGGGCCACCGGATGCTGCACCGCCCCAACCAGATGTCCGGCGGCGAACAGCAGCGCGTGGCCATCGCCCGCGCCCTGGTCACCGAACCGGTCGTGCTGCTGGCCGACGAGCCGACCGGCAACCTCGACTCCGCCACCGGCGCGGCCGTGTTGGAGCTGCTGGAACGGCTCAACTCCGACGAGGGCGTGGCGGTGGTGCTGGTGACCCACGACCGCGAGGTCGCCGCGCGGGCCCGGCGGCAGATCATGATGCGCGACGGGCTGGTGCTGTCCGACAGCGCCGCCCCGGCCGGAGAGGTGGCGCCGTGAGGTTCGCCGAGGCCTGGCGGGTGGCGCTGGACGCGCTGCGGGCCAACCGGCTGCGCAGCATGCTTACCATGCTGGGCATGGTCATCGGCGTCGGTGCCGTGGTGATCCTGGTGGCGCTGGGCACCGGCACCCGCGACGCGGTGCAGGCCCAGGTCGAAGGGCTGGGCTCGAACCTGCTCATCGTGGTCCCCGGGCAGGTCAACTTCAACGCCGCCCCCACCGTGTCGAAACTGGACCGCACCGACCTGGACGCGGTGGTGAAGGTCGTCGGGGACCGCGACCGGGTCACCGTGTCGCTGACCTCCGGCGAGAACGTGCGCGCGGGCAACAACACCATGTTCACCAGCGTGCTCGGGGTGCTGGAGTCGACGCCGAAGGTGTTCCTGCGCGACCTGCGCACCGGCACCTACCTCAGCCGCACCGACGTCGACACCGGACGCCGGGTCGCGGTGCTCGGCGACAGCGTCGCCCACCGGCTGTACGGCGCCCGCGACCCCGTCGGCCAGCAGCTGTCCATCGCCGGGGTCCGGTTCCGGGTCATCGGCGTGTTCGCGCCGCTGGGCCAGAGCCTGGGCGTCGACCGCGACAACGAGGTGCACATCCCGCTGACCACCGCGCAACGGCTGATCGGCACCAACCGGATCGACGCGTTCGCGGTGAAGGCCCCCGACAGCGACGGCATCGACGCCCTCGGCCGTGACATCGTCGCCGAGCTGCACCGGCGCCACCCCGACGACGAGTTCAGCGCGGTCACCCAAGGGCAGATCCTCGGCGCGCTGGGCCAGATCCTGGGCGTGCTCACGGCCGTGCTGGCCGCGATCGCGGGCATCTCGCTGCTGGTCGGCGGGGTCGGCGTCTCCAACATCATGCTGGTGTCGGTACGCGAGCGGACCCGCGAGATCGGGCTGCGCAAGGCCGTCGGCGCCCGGCCCCGCGACATCGGCCTGCAGTTCCTGCTGGAGGCCGTGCTGCTCACCTCGGTCGGCGGCATCCTCGGCATCGTCATCGGGGTCGGGGTGTCGCTGGCGGTCGGGGCGCTGAGCCCGGTGCCCGCCACGGTCACCTGGTGGTCGGCGGTGCTGGCGTTCGGGGTGTCGGCCGGGGTCGGCATCGCCTTCGGCGTGGTGCCCGCCCAGCGGGCGGGCAAGCTCGACCCGGTCGTCGCACTGCGCACCGACTGAGCTGACGTCTGCGGCCCGGGACGGCAAGCCCCGGGCCGCAGACGAAGCCCGTGTCAGCTCGGCAGCTTCCAGGCGGTGAGCTGCATGGTGACCTTCGCGTCATCCGACAGCGCGGTCACTTTCAGCACCACGATCACCTGCGCCTGGCCGACGCTCGCGGCCTGCTTCGGCGACGTCGCGATGCACATCACCAGCGGCCGCTGGGCGGCGGTCGTCGCGCTCGGCGGGACCGGGCTGGTGCGGATCGCCGAGGTGCAGTCCTCAGGCTGAGGGTTCTCGTTGTTCATCAGCACCGCCGCCTCGACACCCTCGTCAAGCTGGATCACCGGCACGCTGCTGCTGTACGGCAGGGTCAGGTACACGTCGAAACGGTCGCTGTTGCCGTTGACCACGCGCGGCTCGTTCAGGTCCAGGTAAGCCCGGTCGTTCCGGGTGACCTGCGGAATGAGCTGCTGCTGGGTGTAGGCGGAGGTGAAGGTCGCCTGCGGGTTGAGCACGTCGAGCACGCTGGCCGAGGGCGACGGCTGCGGGGCCGCCTCATTCGTCGGCTGGCCCTGCGGGGCGTCGTTGCCCGGCTTGGCCTGGGCGCTCGGTGCGCCGCCGGGGTTGGCCGTGGCCTCCGGCTCGGACGGCCCCGAGCGCAGCACCGCGACGACGGACAGCGCCGCCGCGATCAGCGAGACCACGAGGCTTATCGCCGCCAGGCCGCGGCCGCCGCGGGGCGCGGCCTTGGCAGGGGTGGGAGCCGCACCCGCGCCGGTGGGCGGGACGCTCATAGGGACGGTGCGGTCGGCCGATGCGTCCGGTGTGGACGGTGGCTGCGGCGACGCTGGTGGCGTGGGAAGGGAGTCGGCCATAAGACGGCATTCTGCCCTCGGAGCGCAACAGGGCAGATCATCGGTCTTGTCGGATATCTCTTCCGCTGGGACCATTCTCACCTGTACGAATCCGTGCGAAAATCGTCGTCCTTGCCCCTTGACCGCCCAGGAGCACCGTGTCCGCGCCATCCCCCATCGAGACCCCGGCCCGACGCAAGATCAAGTGGTCGCTCATCGGCGCGTTCGTCGTGGGCACGGTGACCGTGGTCGGCACATTGGCGCAGACCTGGTCGATCTTCTTCCCGAACAGCGCGGCTCCGGCCGACCCGACGCGACCCGCCGGTCCCGCGGGCGTGACGGCCACTGCGGGTCCGGCGCCCGCCTCAGCGGCGGCCGTGTCCGCCACCTCGGCAGCGCCGACGTCCGGCGTGTACCTCTCCGACCTCACTCCCGCGCTCGGCAAGGGTCGGCTGATCAGCCTGCCGGATGGGCTGCCGCCGATGAGCCATGCCATCGCCACCCGCTGCCCGGCGAACACCACCATGGACAACAAGGTCGAGATCAGTTACGAACGGCCGCGCACGGCCAAGAGACTGACCGCGACGCTGCGCGCTTTCCAGGACCCGACTCCGGTCAATCAGCTGGTCCAGCTGATGGTCTTCCCCGACCCGCAGGACCGGAAGCCCGGCAGCGCGGACGAAGGACCGAGCAGCACCGTGCAGGCGACCATCGACAGTCCTGCGACTGTGTCGGCCAAGGTGGACGACGCCTACTACGTGCGCCTGCTCATCCAGTGCAACAAGCCCGGCACGATCGTGGTGCTGGCCGACGCGCTGCTGACGCCGTAGGGCAACCACCGCGGTGGCGGTACAGCGGGCCCTATATTCACCGTCATTGACCGCGGAAAAATTCGGCGACGTGTCGAAACCGGGGTGCGGCCGTACGTCACCCAGGTGAGAGGGTGCGAACGGCACCCGCCCACGAGGGAGACACCCATGAAGTACGTCATGCTGATCTGCAACGACCCCGACCTGGAGCAGACGCTCACCCCCGAGCAGCTGCGCGAGGAGTACGACCGCATCGTCGCCGTGATGGACGGCTGGCAGGAGCGCGGTGTGCTCGCCTCGGGCGGCGCCGAGCTGCAGCACCCGAAGACCGCCCGCACCCTGCGCGGTGACGGCGTGGGCGGCACCGTCGTCACCGACGGGCCGTACCTGGAGCTCAAGGAGGTCGTCGGCGGCTTCATCATGCTGGAGACCGACACGATCGAGCAGGCGGTGGAGGTCGCCGCCGAGTGGCCGGGTCTGCGTCACGGAGCCAGCGTCGAGGTGCGCCCGATCGTCGCGCACTGAGCCAGCCTGCGGTCGAGGAGTTCCCGCTCGGCGGGGTTGACGGCCAGTTCCCGCGCCGCCAGCACCGCCTGCCGGGACTCCTCGGCCCGCCCGAGCGCGGCCAGCAGCTCGCCGCGTACGGCGTGGAAGAGCCGGTAGTCGCCCAGTTCCGGCGCCAACGCGTCGACCTCGGCCAGCGCGGTGTCCGGGCCGAACAGGTAGCGGGCGGTGACGGCGCGGTTGAGCAGCGCCAGCGGGTTGCCGGTCCGCTGGTGCAGCAGCGTGTACAGGGTGCCGATCTGCAGCCAGTCGGTGGCCTCGGTCGACTCGGCCTGCGCGTGCAGCGCCGCGATCGCCGCCTGCAGCTGGTACGGCCCCGGCCGCCGCCGCGCCAGTGCCTGCTCCAGCCGCGCGGTGCCCGCCGCAACGAGTTTGCCGTCCCACCGGCCGCGGTCCTGCCGGTCGAGCAGCACCAGCCGCCCCCAGCCGTCGAAGCGGGCCGCCGCCCGGGACTCGTGCAGTTCCAGCAGCGCCGCCAGCCCGGCCACCTCGGGTTCGGTCGGCATGAGCACGGCCAGCTCGCGGGCCAGCGACAGCGCCTGCCGGGCCAGGTCGCGCCGCTGCGGGGCGTGGTGCGAGCTGGCCAGGTAGCCCTCGTTGTAGATCAGGTAGACCACGGCCAGGACGGCGGGCAACCGCTGCGGGTAGTCCTCGGGGTCGGGCGGTGCGAACCGTACCCCCGCCGCTTTGAGTTTCTGCTTGGCCCGGCTGAGCCGCTGGCCCATGGTCGGCACCGGCACCAGGAACGCGGCGGCGATCTCCTCGGTGCTCAGCCCGGCCACCGCGTACAGGGTCAACGCGACCTGCGCCGCCTCGGGCAGCCCCGGGTGGCAGCAGCCGAAGATCAGCGCGAGGGTGTCGTCGTCGCTGTCGGCCGGGGGTTCGTTGGCCAGCAGCGCCAGCTTGCGGCGGCCCGTCTCGGCGCGGCGCAGCTGGTCGAGCGCGGCCCGCCAGGCGGTGGTGACCAGCCAGCCGCCGGGGTTGTCCGGCAGGCCGTCGACGGGCCAGCTCTGCGCGGCCCGCGCCAGCGCCTCGGCCAGGCACTCCTCGGCCAGGTCGAGGTCGTTGAGCCGCCGGGCCAGGATCGCGCGCAGCTTCGGGCCGTCGGCCCGCCACAGGGCCGACAGTGTGTCACCGGGGTCCACCACGTCAGCGTACGTAGGACCAGCTGACCATCTCGCCGTCGCGGTATGGCATGACCCCGTGGAAGGGGCGTGGGTCGTCGTCGAAGACCATCGGCAGCCACTCCCGGTCGCTGGCCCACATCGGCAGGTCGTACAGCTTCTCGATCGGCACCCAGGTCAGCGTGCCCTCGTGGTTGCCGGAGTGCGCTTGCCCGCTGAAGGAGTCGACGCGGAACACGAACGCGAACCAGTCCTCGCCGCGCTTGCCGAATCCGGGCCACGACACCGTGCCGCGCAGCGACAGCTGCCCCGCGTCCAGTCCGGACTCCTCCCGCACCTCGCGGCATACGCCGGTGAGCACGTCCTCGTCGCGCTCGACCCGACCGCCCAGTCCGACGTGCTTGCCGTAGTGAATGTCGTCCGGCCGCTTGTCCCGATGCAGCAGCAGCACGCTGCCCCCATCAGGCGCCACCACGTACGCCAACGTCGCCATGATCGGCGTGAGCATCGGTCCCCCAGGTCGATGGTGCGGGCAAGTTGCCCGGCAAGCGGGCATATGAGGGTACAAGATACGCCCGGTTGCCGGGCAACTCTGTCGATCAGGCGGCGGCCACGGCATACGCGGATAAAATTCGCATAGTGAACGGAGACGGCGTTACAGACGGATGGTCGGCGCGACGCGACCGGGTCGTGTCGGCGGCGCTGGTCAGGCTGCGCCGGTTCCCGCGCGACGACCCCGCCTGGACGCAGGCCCGCGATGAGGCGATCAACGCCGCGATTCCGCTGGCCCGGCGGATCGCCCGCCGGTTCAGCTTCCGCGGCGAGGAGCTGGACGACCTCACCCAGGTCGCCCTGGTCGGGCTGATCAAGTCGGTGGACCGGTTCGACGTCGCCCAGGGCGTCCGCTTCGAGCGGTTCGCCGCCCCGACCATGCTCGGCGAGCTGCGTCGCCACTTCCGCGACCGGGGCTGGACCCTGCGCGTGCACCGGCGGCTGCAGGAGCTGCACCTGGAGATCAACCGGACCATCCCGCAGCTGTGCCAGCGCCTGCAGCGCACCCCGCAGGTCGGCGACCTCGCCACGCATCTGAACCGCGACCCCGACGAGATCCGCGCCGGGATGGCCTGCGCCAGCGCGTACGCGGTCGGCTCACTGAACAGCATGGTCAGCACCGGCGGCAGCCTGGCCGAGCTCGGCGAACTGCTCGGCGAGGCCGACGCCCGGCTGGAGTCGCTGGCCGACCAGCACGTGGTGCGTCAGGCGATCGCGGCGCTGCCGCAGCGCGACCGGCACCTGCTCGCGCTGCGGTTCACCGACGACCTGACCCAGGCCGAGATCGCCCAGCGGCTCGGGCTGTCCCAGATGCACGTGTCACGGCTGCTCAACCGCTGCTTCACCCAGCTGCGCGCGTCACTCGGCGACCAGGCCCAGCTCCGCCCCTGACGGCTCGGGCAGGCCGCGGATCTCCGCGTCGGTGCCCTTGGCGCTGATGCGCAGTTTCGAGCCCAGGAACGGCAGCCGGTCGACGGTGACCGTGCCCCACGACTCGGGCAGCCGCGGCTTCAGCACGATGTTGCGCCGGGGCGCGTCCAGGTCCAGGCCGAGGAACGCCCGCACGATCAGCAGCGGCGCCGCGCTGGCCCACGCCTGCGGCGAGCACGAGGTCGGGTACGGCACCGGCGGCTTGTACACGTCGGCCGGGAAGCCGCAGAACAGCTCGGGCAGCCGCCCGCCGAACGCCGTCGCGGCGGCGATCAGCCCGTCGGCGAGCCGGTGCGCCAGCTCCACCGCGCCCGGCACGTGGGCGTATCGCATCAGCCCGGCGATGCACAGCGCGGTGTCATGCGGCCACACCGACCCGTTGTGGTAGCTCATCGGGTTGTACGCGCCCATCCGCTCCGACAACGTACGCAGCCCGAACCCGCTGTCCATGTCGGAGCCGGCGAACTTGCGCACCATCTGCGCGGCGTGCTCGTCGGAGACGATCCCGGTCCACAGGCAGTGGCCCGGATTGCTGGTCAACGCGTCCAACGGCCGCTTGTGCCCGTCCAGGGCCACCGCGAAGTAGCCGTCGTCGGGCAGCCAGAACGCCTCGGCGAAGCGTTCGCGCAGCTTCTCGGCCCGCTCGGTGCAGGCCGCCGCGCAGGCCTGGTCGCCGAAAGCCTCGGCCAGCTCGGCCCGCGCCCGCCACGCCGCGTACGCGTAGCCCTGCACCTCGGCCAGGGCCACCGGCGGCTCCACCAGCCGCCCGGCCGCGTCGTTGATGCCGTCGAAGCTGTCCTTCCAGCCCTGGTTGAACAGGCCTCGGTCGGTGGCGCGGCGATACTCGACGAACCCGTCGCCGTCGCGGTCGCCGTACGCCTGCATCCAGGCCAGCACCCCGTCGGCGGCGGGCAGCAGCGCGCGTACGTCGGACTCGGCCGCCCCCCACCGCCACACCTCGCCCAGCAGCGCCACGAACAGCGGCCCGGCGTCGATGGTGCCGTAGTAGTGCGAGCCGCCCAGCGCCGACGCGCTCTCCGGCCCCAGCCGCAGCTCGTGCAGGATCCGCCCCGGCTCCTCGTCGGTGCGCGGATCGACCTTGCGCCCCTGCAGTCCGGCCAGCGTGTACAGCGTCCCCACGGCCAGCCCCGGGTCCAGCGGCAGCGCCATCCACGAGGTGAGCAGGCTGTCGCGGCCGAACAGGGTCATGAACCACGGCGCCCCGGCCGCCACGAACGTCTGCCGGGCCTCGTCACTGACCGAGATCCGCAACGCGTCCAGGTCTCGTACGCTGCGGCGCAGCACCAGCGACATGCCGTCGTGCTGCACCCGGATGCTGGTGACCTGGCGCCGCCACGAACCGGAGTCGGCGTCCTCGGCCGCGAGGTGGTCACGGAAGCGAGGCTCGATCCGGCGGCTCTCCACCACCGGATGCACCTCGATCTCGGTCCGCCAGCGGCCGCGGCCCGGGATGACCGCCTGCCAGCTCAGGCCGTTGTGGCTGCTGGTCGGCTCACCGGTGGCGTGCACCAGCAGTCCGCGCGAGTTGTCCGAGCGGCTGAACACCAGGTTCACGCCGGTCGCGGTGGCATGCGTGACCGACGGGACCATCTGGCCCTCCTTCACCGCGAACAGGTCGGCGAAGTCGGTCTCCACCCGCAGCTCCAGGGTGACCATCGTCGGCTCGTACCCGACGTTCTCCAGCGTGATCACCTCGCGCATGCCCTGGCCGACGACGCGCTCACGCACCACCAGCAGGCTGCTGTCGGCGTGCCCCGGCGCGGGCGGGCGGCGCAGCATGAACCGGGCCGCGAAGGCGTCGCGGTCGACGACCTGCAGCGGCTGCGGCGGCTGGCCGTCCAGGCGCAGCTGCCAGCACGACACGATGCGGGTGTCGCGGAAGAACAGCCCCTGCGCGGCCCCGGGGTTCATGTCCCCGTTGGGCGCGCAGATGCTGAACGTGGTGCCCTCCACGATGGTGACCTCACCCTGGCCGTGCGGAACCGGCTCGGAGGCGTTGAGCGGGGCGGGATTCGTCACGGTCACCTTCCGGGGGTGAGTCGGCTGGCGCGGACCGCCATACGGGCTGCTCCGCGTGCGGCTGCCTGCGGCCGCTGCTTGCGCGCCAGCGCCGCCCGGTACGCCCGCGCGTAGCCGACCGCCATCCGGGTCGCGCTGAACCCGCGCACGACGTGCTCGCGGCAGGCCCGGGGGTCCAGTTGGGCCACGTCGACCAGCGCCTGGGGCAGTTCGTCGGGGTCGTCGCAGATCAGTCCGCTCACGCCGGGCTCAACGACCTCGGGCACGGCACCGGCACGCAGCGCCACCACGGGCGTCCCGCACACCATCGACTCGATCATGACCATGCCGAACGGCTCCTCCCACTGCACCGGGAACAGCAGGCAGCGGGCGTTGGTCAGCAGCTCGCGCTTGCGCGCGGCGTCGGCGACGCCGATCATCCGGTCGTCGGGGCCCAGCCGCGGCTCGACCTCCTTGGCGAAGTACTCCTTCTCCTCGGGCTCGGCGCACTTGCCCGCCAGGATCAGCGGCAGTCCGGCCCGGTGCGCGGCCTCGATCGCGGTGTGCGCGCCCTTGTCCGCGTTGAACCGGCCCAGGAACAGGGCGTAGTCGCCCTTGCGCTCCTGGAACGGCCAGTCGTTCGGGTTGAGCCCGTTGTACACCGTGTCGAGCCAGTTCAGCTCCGGTGCCAGTGAGCGCTGGCGGCGGCTGATCGCCACCAGGGAGAGATCGCGGTCCAGGGTCTGGTAGTAGCCGCGCAGCTCGGAGTCGACCGGCCCGTGCACGGTCGCGATGGTGGGCAGGCCAAGCAGCTCGTACGCCGGGGCGTTCAGCGGACCGGCGAAGGTGTGGTCGTGCACCACGTCCACCTCGCCCGCCGCGGCGAGGTTCTCCACCACCCGGCGCGACAGCGCCGCGTAGATGATCTCCGGGCCGGGCTCGCCCAGCCGCTCCGGCACCGCCTCTTCCCAGACCTGCCAGAACCGGGCCTGGGTGCCGTCATGTCCGGCCGCGATCAGGGTCACCTTGTGACCGAGTTCGACCAGGGCGTTGCTGAGGTCGGCGATGACAGCCTCGATGCCGCCGTACGCGGCGGGTGGGATGTCGAAGTACGGTGGCGCCACCATCGCGATCCGCAACGGTGCGGACCCGGAGCCGAGCAGGGTGTTCTGCACCCTGCCGAAACGTTCGGGCGTACTGTCACCGCCCTTGACCAGCGTGGTTCTCACCACTTCTGTTTACCCCCACCCGCCCTCTCCCACACCTGGTTCCCGTTGATCATGAACTTATGGCCGGGTTCGACGGCGTGTCCCCACCCCGGCACCGTGATCGACAACCGGGGTGAGGACAGGGTTGGGGACAGGGTGGGGGCGGGGTCAGGCGCGGGCCAGGCGCCAGCGGCGCACCTCACCGGGGCGCCGGACCGCCAGCGACAGGCCCGTCGCCACCAGCGACAGCAGCCCCGCCACGTAGATCGCCCCCGCGTACGTGCCCGACTGGTCCCGGACCACGCCCGCCACGAACGCGACCGCCGCCGCGCCGAGCTGGTGCGAGGCGAAGACCCACCCGAACACGATGGGCGCCGCCGCGCCGAACGCCTGGCGGCACAGCGCGATCGTCGGCGGCACCGTGGCCACCCAGTCCAGCCCGTAGAAGATGACGAACACCAGCATGCTGGGGTGCGGGTCGGCCGCGAACAGGCTCGGCAGCACCAGCAGCGACAGGCCGCGCAGGCCGTAGTAGGCGCCGAGCAGCTTGCGCGGGTCGAACCGGTCGGTCAGCCAGCCCGACAGCACCGTACCGGCGATGTCGAAGATGCCGACCAGCGCGAGCAGCCCCGCCGCCGTGGTGCTGGGCATGCCGTGGTCGTGCGCGGCGGGGATGAAGTGCGTGCCGACCAGGCCGTTGGTGGTCGCGCCGCAGATGGCGAACCCGGCCGCGAGCAGCCAGAACGTTTTGGTACGGGCCGCGTCGCGCAGCGCCCCCACGGCCCGCCGGGCCGCCCCGGTCGGCGCGGGCGCCGGTGCCACCGGTTCGGCCGGGTCGGCGCCGTACGGCAGCACGCCCAGTTCGGCCGGATTGTCGCGCAGCAGCCACAGCACCAGCGGCACCACCAGCAGCGCCGACCCGGCCACCGTCAGCGCCGCGACGCGCCAGTCGTGGTGCGCGACCAGGTTCGCCAGCAACGGCAGGAAGATCAGCTGGCCGGTCGCGCCACCGGCGGTCAGGATGCCGGTCACCACACCGCGGTGCTTGATGAACCAGCGGCCGGTGAACGTGGCCACGAACGCCAGCGCCATCGACCCGGTGCCCAGCCCGACCAGCACGCCCCAGCAGAGAATGAGCTGCCAGCCGGCGTTCATGAACACGGTCAGGCCGCTGCCCGTGGCGACCAGCAGCATCGCCGCCGCCACGACCTTGCGCATGCCGAAGCGCTCCATCAGCGCGGCGGCGAACGGTGAGGTGAGCCCGAACAGCACCAGGTTGATCGATACCGCCGCCGAGATGGTGCCGCGCGACCAGCCGAACTCCTGCCGCAGCGGCTCGATGAGCACGCCTGGGGTGGCCCGGAACCCGGCCGAACCGACGATCGCCACCAATGCGACCGCCGCCACCGCCCAGGCGACGTTCTGACTTCTGACCCGCTTGACGCGGCTTTCCAGCAATGTCACGTGATCATCATGCGAGGGGCGGGCGCGGGCGACCAGTGGCCTGATTGCCACTATCCGAAAACATCCGGCCACGTGCGTGGCATCATCGACGGTATGGACCGACCGCACCGCGTCGCCGTCCTCGCCTTCGACGGCGTGGTCGCGCTCGACCTCGGCATCCCCACGCAGGTCTTCAACAGCGCCACGGACCCCGACGGCAACCGCCTCTACGAGGTGCGCGTGTGCACCCCCGGCGCCGCCCCGGTGCACAGCAGCGGCGGCTACGACATCGTCCCGAAGCACGGCCTGGAACTGCTCGACTGGGCCGACACGGTCATCCTCCCCGGCCTGTTCCGCGAACACGTCCGCCTCGACCCCGACCACCCCGCGCTGGCGGCCGTCCGCCGGGTCGCCGGGCGGGCCCGGATCATGTCCATCTGCACCGGCGCGTTCGCGCTGGCCGCGGCCGGGCTGCTCGACGGCCGCCCCGCCGCCACCCACTGGGCCTACGCCGACCTGTTCCGGGCCATGTTCCCGCAGGTCCAACTGGACGCCGACGTGCTGTTCATCGACGACGGCGACATCCTGACCTCGGCTGGGGTCGCCGCCGGGCTCGACCTGTGCCTGCACGTGGTGCGGCGCGACCACGGCACCGAGGTCGCCAACCGGGCCGCCCGGCGCAGCGTCGTGGCGCCGTGGCGCGACGGCGGCCAGTCCCAGTTCATCGAACGCCCGCTGCCCGAGGCCGGGGACGCCTCCACCGCCTCCACCCGCGCCTGGGCGCTGCAGCGGCTCGGTGAGTCGCTCGACCTGCCCCAGCTGGCCCGCCACGCGCGGATGAGCGTACGCACGTTCACCCGTCGCTTCCGCGAGGAGACCGGGCTGAGCCCCGGCCGCTGGCTCACCGGCCAGCGCGTCGAACACGCCCGCCACCTGCTGGAGAGCACCGATCTGACCGTCGACCAGGTCGCCGAGCGGGCCGGGTTCGGCACCGCCGTCTCCATGCGCCAGCACCTGCGCGCCAGCATCGGCACCGCCCCGCTCGCCTACCGCCGCACCTTCCGCCCCACCACCAGCCCTTCCCCCGACCCGACCCCGACCCCGACCCCGACCCTCGCGCCTTGATCGCAGCAGTTTCGGGGAAAGTGCTGGAATAGCGGCCAAGATTCGTGCACTTTCCCCGAAACTGCACCCTCCCAACGGCGCGGAGCGCGGGGGCGGGGGGCGGGGGGCGTCACGCGGAGGGCGGACGGTCACGTGGAGCGCGGGGGCGCGGGTGTCACGCGGTGGCCGGGGTGCGGCCATTGCGGCCCGCGCGCCAGAGGCCGTACAGGGTGAGCAGCGCCGCCACCAGCAGTGGCCCGCCCTCACGGACCAACCCGTCCATGCCCAGCAGCCACCAGCACAGCGGCAGGTGCACCACCAGCACGAACACGGTGAGCGCCACCAGCATCAGCCGGGCCCACCCCTTGCCCTTGAGCAGGAAGTACGTCGCGAACAACGTCACGTAGCTGATCCCCAGCGCCAGCAGCAGCCAGACCAGCACGAGCGGCAGTTGCGCCAACCGGCCGTCGAACACCGGCCCGAACGCGACCGCGCACGCCACCAGCATCAGCGCGCTGTAGCTGAACGACGCGACCCGCGCCGTGATCAGCCATCCGGCGACCTGCGGCCGGGTCTCGACGACCTTGCGGTTGATCCCGTCGCGGTCCACCACCCACCGGGCACGCGGCCTGCTCAGATGCCCGGCCACGCCCGTCGAGCGATACAGCAGCGCGATGACCAGCAGGCACAGCAGCGTGACCACACCGAACCCGATCACGCCGGGCAGCGGCGGATAGCCCCGCTTCGGTACGACCAGCCGCGCCACCGAGAAGATCGTGGTCATGCACAGGATGAGCCCGAACGGCGCCGCCCCGGGCCGCCCCGCCCACACGTGCCAGATCAACACCAGGAACCCGAGCGCCCGCAGCAGCGCCCACCCGGTGCGGACGAACAGCCCGTAGCCCCCGTCCTCGGCGTAGTACCAGTTCAGCCACTCGACGGCGGCGGTGACCAGCGCGGTGAGCACCAGCAACGCCGCCAGCACGCGTACGGAGGCAGGCCGGGCGACGGAGAGGTCGGCTGGTGCGGTCACTCGTCCATGATGCCCAGCGAGGGACAATGGCTACCATGTGCCGCAGCATCAAGACCCTTCGCCCGCCGTTCCAGGAGATCGTCACCGAGCAGGACGTGCAGGCCGCCGCCCTGCAGTACGTCCGCAAGATCTCCGGTTTCCGCGCCCCGGCCGCCCACAACGCCCAGGCCTTCGACGAGGCCGTCGCCGCTGTCGCGGCCGCCACCGCCACCCTCCTGGCCACCCTCCAGGTCCGCCGCTGAGGGGGCGGTCAGAAGTCTCCGCCGCCGAAGTCACCGCCGAAGTCGCCGAAGTCGTTCATGCCGGGGTCGTAACCGCCCGGGTCGTAGCCTCCCGCGCCGAAGCCGTCGGTCTCGAACCCGCCCTGGTTGAACTCGTCGCCGGTCACCTCATAGTTGTTCGGGTCGGAGCCGCCCTCGAACGCCGACGCCGTGTCGCCGCCCTGGTCCGTGCCCTGCTCTGGGCCAGGGTCGGCAGCGGCACCGGCGGCGTCGCCGGTCACGTCGGGGGTCAGCGCGTCGTGGATCATCTCGCCCATGACCATGCCGCCGAGGAAGCCCAGCGCGGCGCCGCCCAACCCCGCCACCACCGCCCCGCCCATCCCGGGCCGGTAGCCGCCGTAGCGGTAACCGCCGGAGCCCTCGTACCCGGAGTAGGCGTAGCCGTGGTTGGGGTGGCGCGGCGGCAGCCAGCCCTGACCGGCGGGCGCGGCGGCGGGCGGGCGCATGAACGAGCCCTGGTCGACGGGCGCCTTGGCCAGCTCGGCGAGGGCGCCACGCACCCAGCCGTCGACCAACTCGATCCAGCGGCCGGTGTCGGCGCCCAGCTCGCGCGCCTGCTCGCCGGTGACCCGGTGGGTGGTGCCCTGCCCGGGACGAGCGGCGGGTTCGGCGTACACGGTGATGCCCTGTGGGTCGCCGGTGAAGGCGAAGAGCAGCTGCGGGATGTGCGGACCCACCGGCTGTCCGGCCGGTACGGGCGCGTAGAACGTGATCGCCTGCCACGGCTGCGGGCCGGGACGCAGCTCGCTGCGGATGAACCGGCAGCCGATCGTGCCCAGCGCGTCGAGCACCCGCTGGTGGATCTCGGTGGGCTCGACGCCGAGCGGGTCGAAGTCGGTCTTGGCCGACCCACCCGCCACGCTCACCTGCGTACGCGCCCCGACCCCGATGCCGGGCATCGGGTGGCCGTACACGAGGGTCACCGGCACGGTGTACGGCAGCACCAGGTGGAACCCCACCGCCTGCCCGGCGCCCCCGGCCAGCTCCAGCCGCTGCGCGACCGGGAAGCGCGCCAGCTCGACCTCACCCGAACCGGCCGGGCTCGAGGCGACCACCAGCAGCTCGATCGACTCGATCTCGACGGCGCCGCGCGCGTGCAGGCGTACCTGCCCGGCGAACGGACCGCCCGGCCGGGCGGTCGGGGTCGACAGCACGGTGTCGACGTCGACACCGCCGAAGCCGAGGCTGCTGAGGATGCGTCGCAACACCATGCGTCCATCATCACTCAACCAGGGCAAACCCACCCGACTCCGACACATCCCATCCGTGCCGCCGGGGTCAGCCTGCCGTCGCGGTCAGACTGCCGTCGGGTCAGACCGAGGCGACGAAGGTCGTACCCGTGCCGGACAGCGCCAACCCAGGCCCGGCGGCCACGAACGCGGCCTCGCCCGAACCCAGCCTGACCTCGCCGTCACCGTCTGTCACGACGACTTCGCCCGCGACGCACAGCACCAGGCGCGGGCCGCCCGGCGCCAACTCGCGGCGACCGTCGGCGACCGTCACCCGATGCAGCGCGAAGTCCTCAACCGGCGCCGGCCAGGCCGTGACACCCTCGTCCACCTCGACGGGCGCGATCACCACCGGTGCGGCGCAACCATCGCCGAGCACCGCCAGCAGCTCGGGCACGTTGACGTGCTTGGCGGTCAACCCGCCGCGCAGCACGTTGTCACCGGCAGCCATGATCTCGACCCCGGCCCCCTGCACGTAGGCGTGCATGACCCCGGCGGGCACCCACAGCCCCTCGCCCGGCGCCAGGGTCAGGTGCGTCAGCAACAGTGCCACCAGCACGCCGATGTCGCCGGGAAACGCCTCGTCCAGCCGTCGCAGCAGCGCGGCCTCGGCCGCGGGCAGCCGGTCGGCCCGCGCCAACGCGTGCCGGACCACCTCGGCGGCGGTGTCGCGGGGCAGCGCGAGCAGCGCCCCGACCGCCGCGACGGGCCCGCCCGCCGCCAGCGCCGCGAGCACCCCGTCCAGTGGCGGCGACGCGACCGCCATGAGCAGTTCCCGCGCCTGCGCGCCCGGCCGGAAGCCGCACAGCGCGTCGAACGGAGTGAGCGCGACGAGCAGTTCTGGCTTGTGGTTGCGGTCGACGTAGCTGCGCGCGGCGCTGTCCAGGGCCACGCCCGCGGCGTCCTCGGCGGCGTATCCGGCCTGGGCGCGGGCCAGGTCGGGGTGGGCCTGCAGGGACAGCGGCGACGCCGCGGCCAGGACCTTCATCAGGTATGGCAGCCGCGGCCCGAACCGGTCAGCGGCCGCCCCGAGCAGTGCCCGCGGCGCCCGCGCGATCAACTCGTCGAGTCCGCGCCCGGTGCCGTCGCGCGACGGGTCACCGGGATGGGCCCCGATCCACAGCTCCGCCTCGGGTCCGGCGCTGGGCACGGACCGGCCCTGCAGGGCGGCGATGAACTCCCGCGAGCCCCAGGTGTACGGCCGCACCGCGCAGCGCAGCGCAAACAGCGTCACCTTCACACTCCTCGGGCACGGCTTCGGACCGGGAGCGACATTAGATTCCGCACCGGCGCGACGGCAAGGCCGACGCCGCGGCCGGGCCTGCCGCTGTGAGCAGGCCCATAGCCTGGCACCTCAGACAGCCTGCCTGCTCAGAGGCGGTGCGCGTCGTCGCCGGTGGTCACGCCGCGGGTGTCGAAGAACTCGCGGGACGCCGCCGCCAGGGCGTCGACGTCGTACTGGCGGTGCTGCTGGACGAGGATGACCAGGTCGGCCTCGGCCACGGCGACGTCGAGGTCGTCGGCGCGCAGAACCTCGACCCCGTTGACGTCCCAGTGCTGGACGTACGGGTCGTGGAAGCTGACCTTGGCGCCGAGGTTGGCCAGGGCGCGGGCCAGGGGCGTGGCCGGGCTCTCGCGCTTGTCGGCGATGTTCGGCTTGTAGGT
>NZ_JAHRCY010000016.1:192602-196126 GCF_019083965.1 Catellatospora tritici | reverse complement strand
AGGACGCAGCGATCGGCGCCTACATCCGATGGCGCAACCACCGCGCCCAACCCAAGACCAACTTCGCCCCGAACTCACGAATTCGCGAGCCGGGTTACACCATCAAGGCCGCGTGACGAGGCACTAGGTCAGGTCCCAGCCGGCCGGGACCCGACAGCGATTATGTGAATCGAGGTGCCCGGATCAGGCTCACGGATCGCCGCAGCCTAGGCGACACCATTGAGATCCGGGTCCCGGCGCGCCCAGGCGCCCAGCGGGCCCTGCACCCCGGACACGGTGACGTCGCCGAAGCCGGCGGTCGACAGTTTCCCGTGCAGCTGCTGTGGCGTGTGGCGGTAGAACACGTCGCGTCGTCGATGATCCCCGTGTCCAGCACCCGCAGCGCCCTCATCCAGTCAGCCAGGGTGTCGAGCCCCCGCCACAGCCCGACCAGGACCCGCCCGACACGGGACAGCGCGGCGGCGAACACCCGGCCACCCGGCCGGAGGATGCGGTACGCCTCCGCCAGCGCCTGCCCTCGGTCGGCTGCGGCCGGCAGGTGATAGAGCGGCCCGAGGAGCAGCACCGCGTCGACGGACTCGTCGGGCAGCGGGACTGCCCGCGCGTCGGTCACGCTCGCGGTCACGCCAGCCTCCCTCGCGGCCGCGACGTGCCGCGCCACCAGGTCGAACAGGTCGACGGTGTACCCGCGCTCGCGAAGCTGAACGGCGTGGCGAGCAGGCCCGCCGCCGACGTCGGCCACCCGCGCCGATGGCGCCGGCAGGTGGGCGTGCAGGATGTCGACGGTGCGCTGCCACTCCACCCAGTCACGGTCGCGACCCAGCGCGCACGATGACATGACAGACCGACCGGTCTGACCCGCAGCGCTCCCGCATCCCGTGACGTCCCGGGCATCGACAGCGCTAACGGTTTGCGGCCACGACCCCTGCCCGCGCTGAGGTGCCACCGGGAGGAAGCGCACCATGTCATTGGTTCGCCCGCCGCTTCACCGAGGGCCCCGGCGTCTGCTACGGCCGCGGGTACGAGACTACCGACGGCGGCACCACCTGGACCGACGTCTCGGCGAACCTGCCCGACGTCCTCGCCAGCTCGATCAAGGCCCTGCCGGACGGGTCGCTCGTCCTGGCGACGGACCTGGCGTTGTTCTGCCGCGCCCCGCACGCCACGGCCTGGCAGCGGCTGGGCAGCGGCCTGCCGCTGACCGTCAGCGTGGACATCGAGTACTACGCCCCCGCCGACACCGCCTACCTGGTCATCCACGGCCGCGGCATCTGGTCGATCCCGCTGCCCTGACCGCCCCGAGCGGGCCCCAGTCGAGGCCGGGGTCCCGGACCCGCCGACAAACCATGTCCAACGGCTATCTTCTATATTATTATTCGTCAATGAGAAGAATGGTTGGTACAGCGGTCCTCGCACTGCTGCTGCCGCTGGCCGTATGGCCGGCCACCCCGGCCTCCGCCGCCGACTGCACCCGCACCCACACCGGCCGGATCCCGCTCACCGACCTGGGCACGGGCACCTACCTCGGCGCCGAGGGCGGCCTCTACCCCGGCGGCGTGAACGTCCGCCCGGCTCCGCACGACGCGGCGGGGGTCACCCTGGCGACCAGCGCGGTCCAGCCCCGCAACGCCGCGGGCGCGGCCGACCCGGCGAACGGGAAGATCGTTTTCGCCTCGATCGGCATGTCCAACACCACGCAGGAGTTCCAGCGCTTCATCACGCTTGCCCAAGGCGACCCTGCCATCAACCCGCGGCTGGTCCTCGTCGACGGCGCGCAGGGCGGCAAGGACGCCATCGCCTGGTCCACCCCGACCGCCGACACGTGGACGGTCCTGGCCAACCGGCTCGCGGCCGCCGGGGTCACGGCGCCGCAGGTGCAGGTGATCTGGCTAAAGCAGCAGATCGCAGGAGACGCCCTGGGCGCGTTCCCCGCCGGCGCGCAGACGTTGCGCGACCGGCTCCGCGACATCGTGACCATCGCCCGCAGCAAGTACCCGAACCTGCGGCTGGCCTTCCTGTCCAGCCGCAGCTACGGCGACTACAACGGGGCCGTCCGCGGCACCGGCGCCTACGAGCAGGGCTTCGCGGTCAAGGGGCTGATCCGCGACCAGATAAACGGCGACGCCCGGCTCGGCTACGGCACCGGCGGCCCGGCCCCGTGGCTGGCGTGGAGCACCTACCTGTGGGCCGACGGGCTCGGCGCCGACGGGGTGCCCGGCGGGGTGCCCGGCCGCTCCGACGGCCTGGAATGGGCCTGCTCGGACTTCCAGTCCGACGGTGTGCACCCCAGCGACGCGGGCCGCACCAAGGTGGCGACCGCGCTGCTGAACTTCCTCAAGTACGACACCACCACGAAGCCCTGGTTCACCCGCCCATAGGTCACCGACGGGCCTTCCTGCAGTCTCCAGCGAGAAGGGCGACTCCCCCGTGTCCCGAACCCCCCGCCTGCTGGCGGCAGCCGCCGCGCTGCTCGTCCTGGCCGTACCCAACCCCGCCGCGGCAGCCCCGACGCCGCTGCCCGCCCACGTCTACGCGCCGTACTTCGAGACCTGGCAGCCCGGCACCATCACCGGCATCGCCCAGCAGTCCGGCGCCCGCCATTTCACCCTGGCTTTCCTCGAAACCCTGTCCAAGACCTCGTGCATCCTCGCCTGGAACGGCGAGAGCGCGCGGACGGTCGCCACCGACACCTATGTGGACGACATCGCGGCACTGCGCGCCCTGGGCGGCGACGCCGTGCCGTCCTTCGGCGGCTGGAGCGCCGACCAAAACGGCACCGAGATCGGCGACTCCTGCCAGGACCCGGCCGTCATCGCGGCCGCGTACGAGGACGTCGTCACCCGGCTCGGCGTGACCCGGCTGGACATGGACATCGAGGGCCGGTCACTGACCAAACCCGACGGCATCGACCGGCGCAACAAGGCCCTCAAGCTGATGCAGGACTGGGCGGCCGCCACCGGCCGCCGCGTCGACGTCGTCTACACCCTGCCGACCTCCGCCGCCGGCCTGGAGCCCTCCGGCCTGGCGGTGCTGCAGAACGCGGTCGCAAACGGCGTACGCGTCGACATCGTGAACATCATGGTGTTCGACTACTACGACAAGGTCACCACCGACATGGGCGCCGCGGCGCTGACCGCCGCCCAGGGCCTCTACGGCCAGCTGCACACCCTGTACCCGGCGAAGTCCCCGGCGCAGCTGTGGGCGATGATCGGCATGACGATGCTGCCGGGTATCGACGACTACCCGAAGAAGACCGAGATCACCTACCTGCCCGACGCGCAGCGGATGCTCGACTTCGCCCGCGCGAACGGGCTGAGCCTGCTGTCGGCCTGGGCCATCCAGCGCGACAACGGCGGCTGCCCGGGCCAGACCGACTCCAACACCTGCTCGGGCATCGTCCAGAACACGTGGGACTTCACCCACCTGCTGACGCCCTTCACCGGCTGAGCCGGCATGGTCGGGGGGGCGCGGGGGAAGCCGCCCCGCGCCCCCGCCCAGAACCCCACCAACCGCAGGACGATGTG
>NZ_JAHRCY010000016.1:0-192592 GCF_019083965.1 Catellatospora tritici | reverse complement strand
CCACACCTCGGGGCACTCCCCCCACCTGCCGCCCCCCTCCCCGGCCGGGGGGGGGGGGGGGGGGGGGGGGGGGCCCCGGCGCCCCCCCCCCCCGACCATGAACCGCTCCTACGGCAGGACGATGTGCGCGACGGCTGACGACTGCAGACTGCCCAGCCACACCGTGCCCGAGTGCTCGCGCACCCCGGTGACCATGGAGAACCCCGGGGTGGTCGTCTGCAGGTCGTGCACCGTACGCCCCAGATCGTCGACGGCCTGGACCCAGACGGTGTCGGCGGGTTGCGGCAGCAGCGCGTCGGGCAGCGCCCACACCAGGCGCCGCAGCACCGGCGGGCGGGGCGAGAGCAGGTCGAGCGCCCGGTTGCGCGGTGAGCCCATCGCGATCCAGATCAGGCCGTCGCTGCCGCGGGCGATGTTGTCGGGAAAGCCGGGAAGGTTGTCCACGAGCAGGTCGCTGCGACCGGCGTGCGTGCCGGTCAGCCAGTGGCGGGTCAGCCGGTATGCTCCGGTCTCCGCGACGGCCACGAACGACCCGTCTGCCGCCAGCGCGACCCCGTTGGCGAAGTACAGGCCGGTCAGGACCGCCGTGACCGTGCCGTCCGGATCGCGGCGCAGCAGCCGTCCCGTTCCCGAGTGCTCGAACAGGTCGGCCTTCCAGTGCTCGAGGTCGAACCGGGACGAGGAGTCGCTGAACCAGATGGTGCCGTCGGCGGCGAGCGCGGCGTTGTTGCAGACCCGCAGCGGTACCCCGTCGACGGGTGTGCCGACCGGGACGACTTCCTCGATCGCACCGTCGTCGGGCCGTACGCGCAGCAGGCCGCGGGTCGCGTCGCAGACGACGAGGGTGCCATCGGACGCGGTCTCGATGCCGAGCGGGCGGCCGCCGGTGTCGGCGACGACCGTCACGGCGTCGTCGCGCAGACGCAGGATGCGCCCGTCGGCGAGGCCGGTGTAGACGGTGCCGTCCGGGGCCACCGCGACGTCCTCCGGGCCGGTGCCGGGCAGCGGGTGCAGGACCGGCCGGGGCATCACGACGGCGCCGTGCGGCTGCCGTGCTCGGGCGGGAGCAGCCGGGGGCTGCCAGACGATCGGCCTGATGCGAGGCTTCATGGAACGGTGACGGTAGTCCTCGCCGGGCCCGGATTCAACGCCGCCGTCAGTTGGTCGAGCAGCGGCCGCTGACCTTCGCCGCGGCGGCGGCCCGCGGCCGGGCCTGGCCGCCGGTCCCGAGCGGCGGCGATCCCGGTACGGCATGATCGACTTCCCCGCGCCGCCCCGCCGACCAGCAGTTCCGCCTGGTGCGCATCGGCGGCACCACCCCGACCCCGACCCCGACGGGCACCGGCGGCACACCGCCAGCGCAGCCCGATGCCCGGCCAGTCGCCGGCGACGTCGGCACCCACGACCCCTCGGTCGTCTAGAAACCCGACGGCACCTACCTGCTCGCCGCCACCGGGACCAACCTGTCGCTGAAGACGTCCACCGACCGGATCACCTGGCGCAACACCGGCGCCGTATGGCCCACCGGAGCCTCCTGGACGACCACCTACACCAACGGCGACCGCATCCTGTGGGCTCCGGACATCTCCTACCGCAACGGCCAGTCCTGGGGTGTCCGCGCTGTCGTTCTACCTGGTGCTGCGCCGGTGGTGACTGCGCACCTCACGGCGGCTGATCGGGGAGCGGCTACGCCGGCTGTCAGAAGACCGCTCCCGGGTTGAGGATGCCCAGCGGATCGAGCGCGTTCTTGATCCGCCGGTTGAGTTCGAGCGCGTCCGGGCCGAGATAGTCGGGCAGCCACGCCTTCTTGAGGCGGCCCACGCCGTGTTCGCCGGTGATCGTGCCACCCAGGGCGATGGCGAGGTCCATCACCTGCGCGTAGGCGAGGTGGGCGCGCGCCGACTGGTCGGCGTCCATGGGGTCGAACACGATCAGCGGGTGGGTGTTGCCGTCGCCGGCGTGGGCGATGACGGCGATCGTGACGTCGCGGGCGGCGGAGATCGCCGCGACGCCGCGTACCAGGGCACCGAGTTCCGGTACCGGCACGCCGACGTCCTCCAGCAGCAGCGAGCCCTTCTTCTCGACCGCCGGTATCGCCATGCGCCGGGCGGTGGTGAACGCCTCGCCGGTCTCGGGGTCGTCGGCGGCGAACACCTCGACGGCGTGGTTGGCCCGGCACAGCTCGCCGATGTGCGCGATCTCGGCTGCCGCGTGCGCGGCCGGCTCGTCGGACTGGATGACGAGCATGGCTTCGGCGGTGCGGTCCAGGCCCATCCTGGTGAGGTCCTCGACGGCGTTGATCGACGTGCGGTCCATGAATTCGAGCATGGACGGTCGAATTCCCCGGGTGACGTCCAGGACGGTTCGGGTCGCGTCCTCGAGAGAGGCGAACGTGGCGACCAGGGTGGCCCGCGGCCGCTGCGCCGGGATCAGCCGCAGCACGATGCGGGTGATGATGCCCAGAGTTCCCTCGCTGCCGACGAACAGCTTGGTCAGCGACAGTCCGGCGACGTCCTTGAGCCGGGGGCCGCCCAGCTCGACCGCGGTGCCGTCGGCGAGCACGACGGTGAGCCCGAGGACGTAGTCGCTGGTCACGCCGTATTTCACGCAGCATAGGCCGCCGGCGTTGGTGGCGACGTTGCCGCCGATCGAGCAGAACTCGTACGAGGACGGGTCGGGCGGGTACCAGAGTCCGTGCTCAGCGGCGGCGGCCTTGACCTCGGCGTTGAACAGGCCCGGCTCGACGACGGCGGTGCGCGACGTCGGGTCTACGGTGATCTTGCGCATGCGTTCGGTGGAGACGACCAGGCAGCCGTCCACGGCCGAGGATCCGCCGGACAGGCCTGATCCGGCGCCGCGGGGCACCACGGGTATGCGGTGTGCGGCAGCGAACCGGACCGCGGTCTGCACGTCCTCGGTGCAGGTGGCCCGGATGACGGCGAGGGGAACGCCGGCGTGCGGGTCGTTGGCGCGGTCCCGCCGGTAGGCGTCCATGCGGTCCGGGTCGGCGATGACGCAGTCGGCCGGTAGCGCGGCCACCAGGGGCGCCAGGTCCGCGGAAGCGGTCATGGCGGTCAGCCGTGGCACGTCGGCAGGTGATGGCGGCTGGGGCGTCGCGCTGGGACGGGCTGCGGGACCATCTGGCACCTCCGTGATCGTCACGGTAGTCGCGTGCGCCGTGCCGCCGGGGCGATGGCGTCGGTCCTTCGACTGTATCCGCAAGACCGGCTCCTGCTCACTGATCAGGACCGCTGTGTCATGCCGCAGCCGCCGGGCCGCCACCCCGACGGCGGGCCGGTTGATCTCGTCCGCGCGGGTGGTTCCGGTAGGTCGGCAAGACCGTATGCTGACGCCGTCTCGTCCGAGGAAGGGTTTCTCATGTCGACGCAATCACCGACCGGCCACGCCGCGGACGCCCGCAAGATCGACCGGGGCGATGCGGCGGTCGGGTGCCCGGTGCACCGCGACGCCGACGGCGTTTGGCAGGTGCGCGGGTACGCGGCCGGGCGGGCGGCCCTGCGCAGCACGGACACCGTGCAAGCCGGGCTGGGTGTCGAGAACGTCGACAAGCTCCCCAAGAAGATGCGCCGCCCGGTGCTCTACCGCGACGGGGCCGAGCATCGCGAGCACCGCCGGCAGACCGCGAAGTACTTCACGCCGCGCCGGGTCGACGAGCACTACCGCGATCTGATGGTCCGCATCGCGGACGCGCAGATCGCCCGTCTGCGCCGTGACGGCCGGGCGCAGTTGGCGGACCTGAGTTTCGCGCTGGCCGTCGACGTGGCCGCCGGGGTGATCGGGCTGACGGAGAGCCGCCCGGGTATGGATCGGCGGCTGGAGCGCTTCTTCCCGGAGAAGCCGGGCAGGCCGGGGTTCACCAGCCTGAGCGGGATCTACTGGCTGTTCAGGGGCAACTACAGCTTCCTCGACTTCTACCTGTCCGATGTTCGCCCGGCGGTACGGGTCCGCCGCCGCGAGCGCCGCGACGATCTGATCTCGCACTTGATCGATGACGGTTGCACCAACGGCGAGATCCTTGGTGAGTGCCTGACCTTCGCGGCCGCTGGCATGATCACCACGCGGGAGTTCATCAACGTGGCGGCGTGGCACCTGTTCACCGATGCGCGGCTGCTGGAGCGCTACCGCGGTGGCGACGAGGCCGGCCGGTTCGCGGTCCTGCACGAGATCCTGCGTCTGGAGCCGGTGGTGGGCAACCTGAAGCGGCGGACGACCGCGGCGGTCGAGGTGCCGGGCGACGGTGGAACGGTGACCGTTCCCGCGGGCGAGCTGGTCGATGTCGTGGTCAGCGTGGCCAACGTCGACCCGGCCGCGGTCGGGGAAGATCCGCTGGCGGTGTGCCCGACGCGGCCGGTCGCCGACGGGATGGGAGCCGCGGGTCTGTCCTTCGGCGACGGTCCGCACAAGTGTCCCGGTGCGCACATCGCGATCCAGGAGTCCGACATCTTCCTGAGCCGGCTCTTCTCGCTGGACGGACTGCGGATGGCGTGCCCGCCGCGGGTCGGCATCAAGGAGGACATCTCCGGGTACGAGCTGCGCGATCTGGTGGTGACGCTCGATCCGGCCTGAGGCGCGTTTGCACCTGTGCGGGCGGCCCGACCCGGTC
Organism: Catellatospora tritici; assembly: GCF_019083965.1. Classification (GTDB taxonomy): domain Bacteria; phylum Actinomycetota; class Actinomycetes; order Mycobacteriales; family Micromonosporaceae; genus Catellatospora; species Catellatospora tritici. The sequence goes on along the minus strand of NZ_JAHRCY010000016.1, from coordinate 187,968 downwards.
GCTGCCTGGCGGCTCAGGCCTCGGCGACCACGGGATAGAATGTGAAGCCTGCGACGACGGGCCCCTGTGCCAGCCGCTGCGGCCACGGTTCGGCGTCGGGCTCGGTCATCGTCCCCGCGAGCACGGCCCGCGTGGTGTTGCGTCGCAGCCCGAGGATCTGATCGGCCGTGTCGAAGTCGCGGAACAGCGCCGCGACGGGCTCGACGGGTCTGATGCGCATGCAGGCGTGCAGGCACAGGCGGGCCAGGTCCCGGCCGATCGTCGGGTTGCGCACCTGTCCCGCGACGAAGCGGGCGAACCGCCGACTGGTGTCGACATCCTGGTCGGCGACCGCAAGTGTGTCCCCATCGGGCTCGGCCATCCCGAACAGCCCGCCCGGACGGAGCCCGCGACGCACTTCCCGTACCGCCGCTTCCGAGTCGGCCACGTGCTGCAGGGCGCGGTCCACTCGGGCCCGGTCGGCACTGCCGTCGGGTATGGGCAGTTCGCGAATGTCACCCAGCAGCAGCTCCACGTTGGGCCGGCTGGCCAGGCGCCGACGGGCTTCCTCCAGCATCCGGGGCTCTTGGTCCACCCCAATGACTGCATCTCCCCCGCCTACCGCCTCGGCGAGCCGGGCGAGGTCCGTGCCCGGGCCGCAACCGATGTCGGCGAGCGCCTGCCCAGGCCGCAGATCGAGGGAGGTCACGAGTCTCTACTTGTAGTCCAGGCCCACCGCCGTGCCTGCGGCCGCGTCCATGGACGCGGCAGGTCCGGCGCAGCCGTCGCGGCCGAATGTCCTATCTGCTCACTGAAGCACCCGATCATGGCCGATTGAGGGAGGTTCCGTGGAGATCTCGCGGAGTCTCGTGCAGGATCGCAGGTACGTCCGCAGAATTCCTACTTGACCCATAGGGATACTTCGCGGTTACATAGAGCCATGACGCTGGATCGCCGCTGTGGACACGAGTTCCACGCCATCCTGCGGCGTCACATCGACCTGGCGCGGGTGAGCAGCGCCCTGTGTCGCGCGGCGTCCGACCGCTGACACCCGCCAGACCCTGATTCCCGCCCGGGCTGCCATTGCCCAGGGCTTGATCCTGCCTGACTCCATCACGTGCTGCGCACGGCGTACGGCCGTGCGCGGCCCCATCCTGCCTGCCCACGGCCGGCAAAGGAGGCGATGCGCCCGGAGAGAACCGAGTCCCCAGCAATGGCTCGACAAACACGAACGAAGGGAACGCAATAAATGAAGCTCTACACAGCACGCCGCCGCGGACTGACACTCTCCCTGGCCCTGCTCCTGCTGGTCGGGAGCGTGGTCTATGCGGGGCTGCGGTTCGATGAGCGGCCGGCAGCGGCCGCGACGAAGCAACCCAACATCGTCTTCATCCTCACCGACGATCTCAACGAGGACGTCTTTTCGAAGGACGCCGGGCTCCAGACACTGCTGACCAGCCAGGGAACCACGTTCAACAAGCAGTTCGTCGAGCTGTCCCTGTGCTGCCCGTCCCGGACCTCGACGCTGCGCGGCCAGTTCGCCCACAACACGGGGATCTACACCAACGATGCCGCCAGCGGCGGCGGGTTCCAGGGCGTGTACAGCAGCGGGCTGGAGAACTCGACAGTCGCGACCTGGCTCCAGAGCGCCGGGTACCGGACGGGGTTCTTCGGCAAGTACCTGAACGGCTACCCGAACGGGGCGCCGAGCAGCACGTACATCCCGCCGGGCTGGACCCGCTGGTTCAGCCCGAACGGCGGCAGCCCCTACTCCGAGTACAACTACGACGTCAACGACAACGGCACGACCGTCCACTACGGCAGCACGGCGGCCGACTACGGCGTCGACGTGATCTCGCGCAAGCTGACCACCTTCATCACGAACACGACCACCAACTACCCGAACAAGCCCTTCTTCACGTACGTCGCGCCGTACATCCCCCACGGACCGGCGACGCCGCCGCCCCGCTACGAGGGCATCTACCCCAACGCGAAGGCGCCGCGGACCCCCTCCTTCAACGAGGACGACGTGAGCGACAAGCCGGCGTGGATCCGCAGCAAGGCGAAGCTCACCCAAGCCCAGATCGACAGCATCGACGCCTTCTACGAGAAGCGCCGGGAATCGCTGCGGGCGGTCACCGACCTGGTCCAGGACACGATCGACACCCTGCGTGCCCAGGGAGTCCTGGACAACACCTACATCGTCTTCACCTCCGACAACGGCTTCCACCAGGGGCAGCACCGGCTGAACTCCGGCAAGAACACCGCCTTCGAGGAGGACCTCAACGTCCCGCTCGTCATCCGGGGACCGGGCGTGCCAGCCGGCGCGGTCGTCAACAACTTCACGCTCAACGTCGATCTCGCGCCGACCTTCGCCGAGCTGGCCGGGGCGACGCCGCCCAGCTTCGTCGACGGCCGGTCGCTCGTACCGTTCCTGCATGGGGTGACACCGTCGCGGTGGCGGCTGGCGTTCCTGAACGAGCATGCCGGACCCAGCACCCTCAACACGAACACCCAGAACAACCTGCTGGAGCCGCAGGATCCCGGTGACGCGCAGGCGCTGGCCAGCGGCGGCGCCCCCGTCTACGTCGGGCTCAGGGCCAAGCCCGACACGCTGGGCACGCACGGAGCGTTGAACTACGTCGCCTACAACACAGGCGAGCACGAGCTCTACGACCTGTCCGTGGACCCGGCCCAGCTCGACAATTCGTACGGCGGCGCGAGTCTGACCCTCAGGCAGCGGCTAGACACGTGGGTGGCCGCCCTGAAGAACGCCTCCGGCCAGGCGCTGCGTGACGCGGAGGAGAACCCACCGCAGTAAGCAACGCCACGCTCGTCAGTGGCCGGGCGGGGACAGGCAGGACGCCTGTCCCCGCCGGTCACGTCAGAGTTGGTCACGGGGTGTGCTGCCGCTGCACGACGCGACCGGACCGTCGGGGCCGAACCGGCTCGGGGCGGGCCGCCTGGCCGGCCCCGGGCCGTCAGCTGAGGTAGGGCCCGCTCAGCGTCGCCGGACGCGCGGAGTCCAGCTCCTGGATCGCCCTGCGCAGACCGCAGTCGAGGGCGGCCGCGATCGAGGAGACGCCACCGGCTGGCCGCATCCTGCCGAGGGTCTCAGCCGTGACCTTGTCGAGCATGATCGTTCCGACGCTGTTCGGCGGCTTCGGCCGCTTCTCCCGAACCACGCTGTCGTCTCCTTCGACCACCTGCTGACGCACGACCCGCACCGTCCCGGTCGCCGAACCGAAGTCCTCCCACTTGATGCCCGCCAGCTCGCCGCGGCGCAGCCCGGTCACCAGCAGCAGCCGCCGCATCGCATACAGGCGGTCATCGTGTACGTACGTAAGGAAGGTGGCAGCGAAGCGGCAACCCCGCACCACCCCGGTGGGCAAGACGGGGACCGTCGGCCGGCAACGGCCGACGGCAACCCGGGCGCTCACGAGAGTCCACTCAGTTGCAACGGCGTTGGTACGCTTCGCGGATGCGTGACCTGCATACGCTGCGCGAGGCACTTCCCGGCCACTGGCGGGTCCTGGCGACGACCTTCCCGATGTGGCTGTCGGGGCGCCGGCTGCAACCGACGTTCCGGTACGGGCTGCTCCCAGGCGAACCGTTCGCGCTCAGCGACGAGGTCTCCTACCGCACCCGCAGGGGCGCGACGAAGCGGATCGTCGGCGTCGACCGGTTCGACCCGCGCTCCGGGGCGTTCACCTGGCGCGGGCGGGGTCTGCTGCGCGTGCTCAGCAGCCAGTGGCAGGTGGAGCACCTGAGCGATGACCGGAGCCTGGTCGTGCTCTCGTTCGCACGGTCCTTGGTCACCCCGGCGGGCCTGGACGTCATCGGACGGGGCAGCGGGGAGCACCCGAACGCCCGAGAACGCATCCCCGCAGAGGTCCTCGTTCCGGACCTGCACTGGTTTTCCTAGCAACCGTGCCGGAGGATTCCGTACGTGACCGTAGGCCCACTGCCGCCGCTCGCCGCGGGTGTTCCGTTGCTGGGCAACGCGTTGCGGATGATGGGAGACGTCCAGCAGTTCTTCGTGGACACTTACCGGGATCTGGGCCCGGTGTTCCGGGTGCGGGCCCTGAACCAGTCCTTCGTCATCATGGCTGGGGCGGCAGCCAACCGCTTCCTGCTCGAACACGGCGAGAAGGTGTTCACCAGCGAGGAGAGCTTCGGCGGGCTCGACCGGGAGTTCGGCATGCGGGTCCACGTACTGCACGGCCGCCCGCACCGGCATCTGCGCGGGCTGCTCGCCACCAGCCTCTCCCGCGACCTGCTCGCCGCCCGCTGGGAGCCCGTCGCCGCCGAGACCGAGCGGATCCTTGACGGCTGGGCGAACCGGCCCGCGCTGCCCGTGGTCGACGCGTGCCAGCGGCTCGCGGCGGCTCAGCTGTCCATCGCTTACACCGGGTCGAGTTCCGCCTCCCAGTTCGAGACGCTGCGATCGGCCTTCGAACTCGTCCTCGACGTCACCGTCGCCGGGAAATGGCCAGCCGCGACACTGCGGTGGCCGGCCTACCGCAGGGCGCGGGCCGCGATCCACCAGTTCGCCCGTACTGCGCTCGCCGAGCGGGCGGCCAGGCCGCGACACGGGATCCCCGACCTGCTCGACCAGGCACTCGACGCGACCGACGAGCACGGTGCACCGTACCCGCTCGACGTGCGGGCGGGGATGGCGTTGCAGGGCTACTTCGCAGGCGTCAACACTGTCGCCTACCTCTACAGTTTCATGATCGACGTACTGCTGCGCAACCCAGCCGTGCTCGCTCGGGTCACCGACGAGGTCGATGCCGCACAGCGCGGCGGCCCGCTCGTCTTCGACCGGCTCCGCGAGCTACCTGCCCTGCACGGCCTGGTGATGGAGACGCTGCGGGTCCACCCGCCGGCGCCCGGCTCCGCCCGGACCGCGGCGCAGGCGTTCGACTTCGGCGGCTGCCGCATCGAACAGGGGCAGCGGGTTCTCGTCGCCACGTGCGTCACCCACCACCTGCCCGAGCACTTCCCCGACCCGCAGCGGTTCGACCTCGACCGGGACTTCACAGCTGGGCGGAAGGCAGCGGTCTATGCGCCCTTCTCGGTGGGCGGCCACACCTGCCTCGGAGCAGGGATGACCCAGGTGCTGTCGGTGGCGACGGTCGCGATGCTGGTACGCAGGCTGCGCCTGTCTCCGACACGACCGGGACGGCCACTGCGGATAACGGCCACGCCCGGCCCGAACCCCGGCAGGCGGTTCAGAGTGTCCGCCTCGCGGCGCCAGCACTGACGCCTCGACAGGTCCAGGCCGGCCATCAGTCACCCTGGCCCGACCTCACCCCGCACAGGCTCGGCGTGCTGCTGCGGGAGTTCGACATCCGATCGGCAGGCAACATCCGGTTCCCCACCGGGCAGGCCTAGGGCTACACCCGTTGGAGTCCAGGCCCTTGGGCGCGGGTTTGTTGATGGCGGCGAAGAAGCGGATCGTGGAGGTGTTCAAGCGCTCGGCGGCAACGCCTGTCTGTCAGCGGGCCCGGCCGGCGGCCACGACGAGTCCCAGCACCGCGGCCCAACGTTGCGGGACCCTGCGCTGGGCACGTGCGCACGCTGCACCGTCGTTACCAGTAGGGCGGTGTTCGCCGGTGCGTGCAGGGGCTGACGCAGTGCCCGCTGCACCTCATCGCTGTGCAAGACCAGATGGTCAGCCGTCCCGGCCCCGCCGCACCGCCCCGCAGACTGCACCTGGTCTTCGCGGTCTGGATCACCCCTGAACAGCGCGGCGAACTCGCGCTCGTGGAGCAAGACGACCTCTCCCCCGGCGCGATCGTCAAGACCCTCGACGACTACGACTTCTCCTTCCAGCCCGATCTGGACCCGCGCAAGATCAAAGACCTCGCCACGCTGGCGTTCGTCCAGGCCAAGGCCAACGTCGCGCTCCTGGGACCACCGGGGGTAGGCAAGACTCACCGGCTGGCACCGCCACGTCACCCTCGTCACCGCCGCGCACCTGTTCATCACCATGCTGCGACACGACCCAAAAGCGGATGCGCCGGCCTGACCCTCTACAAGGTCATACGCGAGCTGCAGCGACTCCTCGCGACCTGGACCGGCGCCTGCCTCACCTGCCACCAACCCGTGAAACCGATACATCGAAACAAACGACACAGAACCTAACAAAGCACTACTAGTGCCCGGAGCGCCCTGGGCACGGGCCTGTTGGTGTTCCCAGCCGAGACCGCGTCGCGTGGTGGTCAGGGTCCCGACCTTGCGGCTGGGCGTGGGTGTCACAACACGCGGTGCACGGTAGCGCACAACGGCTGTTCTATCCACCATGGACAGATGGTGACCCAGGCTAGCGCAGCATCTGGTTTCGATACATCAACCAGCACAGTCGCACTATGAGGTCGTCGATTCGGTTTTCACTTATTCCAGTGCCGTCCCACAGTTGCACGAATTGATCTTTTTTGTCTGTATCCGTGAAATAGTGCGGGGCGGGGCTGCCGTCGAGTGAGGCAACCACGATTCTCCCGTTACCCACCTCCCTTATGTAGAACTGGACCATGCTGCTGCCCTGGGCGCGACGGCTATCTAGGACCACCATATATCCACCGCGGGACATTCCCGCCTCCATCGGCGAGTCATCCGGAAAATCGTCCCTAAGGTTGACGATGCCATCCGAGCCCAGCCACACATCGAACGACCGTTGCTCCATGTGTGATGCCACGTATAGAGCGGCGTCGCGGTCACGATTGGCATGGCTCAGGAATACACTGAGGTTTGTACGCCCCTTCCTGTCGAGGTCTAACGCATTCCTGTCGGGATCCCAGAGGTAAACCGCGAGCCCAGCTCTAATGGCGATCTCTCTTTCGAACGCCACCCAGAACGACGCCCGGGAATGCTCGCCGCTAAGAATTATTAGCCCACTGCAGCTACGTATCACCTCCATGAGCGGTGTGCTCACGAACTCGTGTGGATCAACCATAATCGGGGGAAACACGACTGGCTGCGCCGGCGCGGGCAAGAGTCTAAGCAACTGCTCTCTTTCATCCGACTCCCGGTAAGAGTGCGAGATGAAGTAGCGCCCTGCCGGTATGTCGGTTACCTTCACGGCACCATAGGGTAGCAGCGGCACGCCCCAGCCAGCCGTCCCCCGGCGCCATGGCGAGCTTCTTCGGGACTGTGTGACAAACGGCTCAGGTGCACATTCGGTGGTGACGGTCGGTAGCGATCATCCATGTTGGATACTCGCTCGGGTGTGAAGCTGATCAACTTGTCAGTGTGGTGTTCGCCGGTTTGTCGCCGCTGGTCCTGGAGGAGGTCGTGGACGAGGGCGCGTGGATCAGGATCCGGGCACGCACGAGAGCCCATGCGGTGCCTTGCCCTGACTGCGGCACAGCTAGTGGGCGTGTGCACGGCTATCACGAGCGGACCGTGAACGACTGCGTCGATGCGCGCCGGGTGACGATCGTCGTGACCGTGCGTCGGCTGGTCTGCCCGACGAACGGGTGTCGGCGAACGTTCCATGAGCAGGTGCCCGGTGTGCTGGAGCGCTACCAGAGACGTACCCCCGCCCCTTGCCGGGCAGGTCGGCGCGGTGGCCAGGGAGCTGGCCGGGCGGGGGGCCGCACAGCTGCTGTCAACCCTGGGCGTGGACCTGTCGCGGCACACGACCGTCCGGGTCCTGCTACAGATTCCCGTCGCACAGCTGCCGGTACCGAGGATGCTGGGCGTCGATGACTTCGCGTTGCGCCGACGCCACCGCTACGCCACGGTGCTGATCGACGCCGAGACGCGCCAGCGCGTCGATGTGCTGCCCGACCGCAGCGCCGACACCCTCGAAGCATGGCTGCGGGCCCATCCCGGTGTTGCGGTGGTCTGCCGCGACGGTTCGGGTGCCTACGCCGAAGCGGTCCGCCGCGCACTGCCCGACGCCGTGCAGGTCGCCGACAGGTGGCATCTGTGGGACAACCTCGGCAAGGCCGTGTTGAAAGAGGTCGCCGCGCACAGCTCCTGCTGGGCCAAAGCTTGTCCACCGCAGGACGGCCCGCGCGCACAGACCACCCTGCAACGTTGGCACCAGGTTCATGACCTACTCCAGCAGCGGGTCGGTCTGCTCGAATGCGCGCGAAGGCTGAACCTGTCGCTCAACACCGTCAAACGCTACGCGCGCGTGGCGGAACCCGAACGTCTCCAGCGTGCGCCGCAGTATCGGCCCACCCTGGTCGACCCCTACCGCGATCATCTGCGGCAGCGTCGCAGCCACGACCCCGCGGTCAGCGTGCTGCGGCTGTTCGAAGAGATCAAAACGCAGGGCTACAAGGGCAGCCTCAACCTGCTCTACCGTTACATCACCCAGGGCCGGGTCGAAGGCGACCGGCCGTCCATCTCGCCCCGCCGCCTGGCCCGGCTCCTGCTCACCCGCCCAGACGGGCTCACCGACAAGCAGCGCGCCGTCCGCAATGATCTCGTCACCGCCTGCCCCGAGATGATCGACCTGGCCGAGCTCATCAGCTCGTTCGCCGGCCTGCTACGGCCGCGGGAGGACAACAGCCAACGGCTCGACGCGTGGATCGCCTCCGCCCGAGCGGCCAACCTACCCTGCCTGCACTCCTTCAGCCGCGGCCTCGACCAGGACCGCGACGCCGTCCACGCGGCCGTCACCCTGCCCTATCACAACGGCGGGACCGAAGGAGTGAACACCAAGACGAAGCGGATCATGCGCCAGATGCACGGCCGAGCCGGCTTCACCCTGCTACGCCATCGCATTCTGCTGAGCTGACCTCACGGCCGGTCACCACCGAATGTGCACCTGAGCCGTTAGCTGCACAGACCCAGGCATGAAACTACCCAGCCCACCCCGACGACCCCACGACACGCCGACCTAACAAAGCACTACTAGGCCATGTGCACGTCCACGCGTACCTGGCTGTGCACGCAACCCCATACGCCGACAACGGGTGTAGACCCCAGCCCACGCTGGATCACCAGCGACGGACCTAGCGGGATCGGCAAGACCACCACCGCGGCGGCACTCGAACGGGTGCTCACCGCCGAAGGCCACCACGTCCTGCGAACGCAGCAGCCATCACGCTCGCCGTTGGGCGCCTATGTCCGCCACACCCTACGTACCCTCGACGGGCTGTCCCTGGCCTGCGTCATCACCGCCGACCGCTACCAGCACGTACACAGCTAGATGCTGCCCGCCCTGGCCAGCGGGCACGCCGTCATCTGCGACCGCTACGTCGCCTCCCTCGCCCTGACACGCTGCGCGGAGTCCAAGAACAGGTCATTTGGGATCTCCACACGAGCCTGCCCCGGCCGGACCTCGCGGTGATCCTCTTCAACGGCCCGGACGCGCTGGAAACCCGAATAGCCGCGCGTGTGCCGGACAGTCGCCGGCAAGCCGAGCCGGGCAACGCCAGCCGCGAAATCCGCGCCTACCAGGCAGCCGCCGCCACGCTGGCCGCCATGGGCTGGCCACCGCTACAACTCCACACCGACCACGCGCCGGCTGCTGCCCTCGCCGACCGTACCGCCAGCATGCTGGACTCCCGATCCCCAGCCCACGCGATTCTCGCGCTTTCACGGAAGCGCCCAGCCCAATAAGTCCGCCGGCGGGATGATCTAGCGACGGCGGATCGCCGCAGTGCGACGTGGGGCATGGAGATCCCCGACCCAACCAAGCGTTCCTGTATTGATGTTCGTCTATCAATACTCGCCCAGTCAAGGGCTCTGTGACTGAACCATTACGGTCCGGCAGCTTGGGATGCCCTAGCCTTCGGCTGCTGCCGAGCGGCGAGGTAGCGCCACGGTAACCCTGAGTCCGCCTTCTTCGCCCGGTGCCGCTGTGACAGTGCCGCCGTGGGCCCGCACGATCGACCGGACGATGGCCAGGCCGAGGCCGGTGGAGCGGGTGTCGGCGGTGCGTTCGGGTGCCAGCCGTTGGAATGGTTCGAAAAGTCGTTCGACGTCGGCCGTAGGAATCACGGCTCCGCTGTTGCGGACGGTGATGGTGGCGTGATCGGCGGTCGTACCGGTCGTCACGTGGAGGGAGCCGCCGGGCCGGTTGTGGCGGATAGCGTTGTCGACGAGATTGCGGACGAGGCGTTCGAGCAGGACCGGGTCGCCGTTGACGGGTGCGGAGCGCAGGTCCGTGGTGACGTCAAGCTCGGCGTGCTCGGCTTCGGTGTCGGTCTCGCTCACCGCGGCCGCCGCCGCAATCGCGAGGTCATGCGGTTCGTCGGCGATGACTCGGCTATCGCTTCGGGCAAGCGCAAGCAAGCCGTCGAGCAGCCGTTCGGCCCGGCCTGTGGCGGTCAGGACATCGTGGCCGGTTGCCTTCCATTGAGTGAGCGTGCTGTCTCGCCTGGTCAGCAGCACCTCAACCCCCGTACGGACGATCGTGAGGGGTGTGCGTAGTTCGTGTGAGGCGTCGGCGACGAACCGGCGCTGGCTGTCGAAGGACGCCTGGAGGCGGGCCACCATGTCGTCGAAGGTGTCAGCGAGTTGTTTGATCTCGTCGTGGGGTCCGGTGAGGGCGATCCGTTCGTGTAGCCGGTCTTGAGAGATCTGCCGGGTCGCGTCGGTCAGGGTCTGCAGCGGGCGGAGCATCCGGCCGGCTACGATCCAGGACACACCGAACCCGAGCACTGCCGTGACGGCCAGCGCCGATGCTGAGGTGGCTACCGCGTCACGCATCGTGTCGTTGCGTCGCTGGGCCATCATGGCCAGCTGGAGTTCGTAGGTTCGGAGCTTTTCGTCGACCTTGGTCGGCAGCGCTTCGGTTCCGCGTATGACGACCTCCGCACTGGCGATCTTGGGCGGATCGACCTGGGCGTACAGGCTCTGGTAGAGCAGCATGTAGTTGAGTCCGAGCAGCGCCGCACTCGCACCTACGAGCACGACTGTGTAGACGATGGCCAGACGCAGCCGGATCGAGCGACGCTGCCAACCCGTTTTCACAGCCGGTACCCCGCGCCCACGACCGTCTCGATGAGCGACGGTTCACCGAGTTTGCGGCGCAGCCGGGCGATCGTGACGCGTACCGTGCCGGTGAACGGGTCCGCGTGCTCGTCCCATGCCCGTTCCAGGAGGTCCTCGGCGCTGACCACGGCACCGTCGGCGCCCATGAGGATCTCCAGCACGGACAGTTCCTTGGTGGTCAGCGGGATGATGCGGCCGTCGCGGGTGACGATCCGCCGGGCGGTGTCGAAGGAGATACCGACGCGGTACAGAACGCGGGGGGCGTTGTTGGCCCGTCGGGCCAGTGCCCGAACACGTAGCACCAATTCCTCGAAGAGGAACGGCTTGGGCAGGTAGTCATCGGCGCCGAGGGTGAGCCCGGCAACCCGGTCGGCCGCCTCCCTGGCTGCGGTGAGCATGAGGATGCGGGCGCTGGTGTCGGTGGCGAGCAGTGCGGTGCAGACCTGGTCGCCGTGCAGCAGGGGCAGGTCGCGGTCGAGGACCACGACGTCGTAGCGGTTCGCGCCGGCTTTATGCAGGCCGTCCAGGCCGTCATGGGCGATGTCCACCGCCATGCCGCGGTCTCTGAGGCCGGCAGCGACCTGTACGGCCAGTAGCGGCTCGTCTTCGATCAGCAGCACTCGCACCGGCCCGTCCTTCCCGCCACCAGCAGTTTCGACGCTGGGACGTTACACCAGCGTTACACGGGCTGTAACTGTGCTGTTGCGTCATCCCTGCTCGACTGATCCGGCCGAACAGAGGAGGCACAGATGAGATTGAGACAGCTGACCGTTGGACTGTTACCGCTGCTGATGCTCACGACGGTCGCGTGCGGCACGTCCGACGACGGTGTAGGTGTGGCCTCGGTGAGCGGCGCCGGCGCGCCCAGCGCGACGCCGAGCGTCAGTCGGCAGAGCCAGCTGGTCCGGTATGCCCAGTGCATGCGCGAGCAGGGTGTGCCGATGGCCGATCCGCAGGTCGAGGGCGATGTCGTCCGGGAACCGCGGATCGAGCAGGGCTTCGACAAGGGCAAGGCCGACGCTGCCGCGCAGGTGTGCCAGCAGTACCGGCCGCCCCGGCTGACCGGGCCGGAGGTCGAGGCGAAGACCGAGTTGGTACGCCAGTTGGCGCGGTGTATGCGCGAGCAGGGGGTGGAGACCTACCCCGACCCCGACGCCGAGGGCAGGACCCGCATCGACGAGGCGACTGGTAGCGACCCGCAGTTCGCGCAGGCGAAGCAGGTCTGCGACGCGCGGATCGCCGCGATGCTGGCCTCGCTGCGGCCGGGCTCGTGAGCCGCCGCAGCGGGAGGGCAGTAGCGGTCGTCGGTGGGGGCGTACTCGCGGCCGGGGCGACGGTCGCGGCAGCGATCGGGTTCGGCGGCGCCGGCCCGGACACTCCCACCGCAGCCGGCCTGCCGCCCGCAACCGCCCAGGTCACCCGCCAGACGATGCTGGACACCGACGACGCTTACGGCAACCTCGGCTACGGCGTCACGTACATGCTGGCGGGCCGTACTCCCGGCGTCATCACCAGGATGCCGCTGCCCGGCGACGTCATCGCTCGGGGCCGGTCGATCTACCGCGTGGATGACACCCCGATCGTCCTGATGTACGGCGACGTCGCCGCATTCCGCACGCTCGGACCGGGTGTCACCGGTGCCGACGTACGCCAACTCGAAGTGAACCTCAGAGCGCTCGGCTACACCGGCTTCACGGTCGACGACCAGTACACGGCCACCACCGCTGGGGCGGTGAGGCGCTGGCAGAAGGCGCTGGGCCTGCCCCGGACCGGCCGGGTCGACCTGGGCCGGGTCGTGTTCGCCGCGGGTCCGATCCGAGTCGATGCCGTTGCGGCGGGGGTGAACGAGTCCACCGGCGACGGGCACGAGGTGCTCCGGTACACCGGAACCGGTCGTCAGGTAACTGTCGAGCTGGAGGTGTCCAAGCAGCGGCTGGCGCGTACGGGGGTGGCGGTGCGGATCCAGCTGCCCGACGGCACGCAGGTGGCCGGGCGAGTGGAACGGGTCTACACGGTGATCGACCAGCCCAGCGACGGTGACGCGCAGCCGCAGACGTGGATCGAGGCCGTCGTCTCGCTGGCCGACCCGACGGCGGTCGCGCAGATCGAGGCGGCCGTGGTCACCGTGGTCTTCACCGCCGACGAACGCCGCGATGTACTCAGCGTGCCGGTCGCGGCATTGGTGGCGTTGGCGGAGGGCGGCTACGGCGTCGAGGTCGTCGACGGAACTGTGACGCACTATGTCAGGGTGCAGACCGGCCTGTTCTCGCAGGGCCGGGTGGAGGTCACCGGTGACGGACTCACAGAGGGCATGACCGTGGGGATGCCACAATGATCGAGCTGACCGACGTGACGAAGGTGTACTCCGGCGATGTCCGGGCCTTGGACGGGGTGACACTGAGCATCGAGCACGGCGAGTTGGTGGCCGTGGTCGGTCCCTCGGGCTCAGGCAAGTCGACCATGCTCCACATGCTGGGCACGCTCGACCGCCCCACCTCCGGCCGGGTGGTCGTCGACGGCCATGACATCTCGCAGCTGTCCGACGGGCAGCTGTCGGCGTTGCGGGCCCGGCGCATCGGCTTCGTGTTCCAGCAGTTCCATCTGGCCGCCGGGGTCGCCGCCCTCGGGAACGTGGCAGACGGGCTGCTGTACTCGGGCGTACCGGTCAAGGAACGCAGGCGTCGCGCACAGGCGTCGCTGGAACGGGTCGGGCTCGGGCAGCGGCTGGACCACAAGCCGCACGAGCTGTCGGGCGGCGAGAAGCAGCGGGTCGCAATCGCCCGCGCGGTGGTCGGCGAACCGGCGCTGCTGCTGGCCGATGAGCCGACGGGAAACCTGGACACCGCCGCCGGGCACGGCGTCATGGCAGTCCTGCGGGAGCTGCACACGGCCGGCACCACGGTAGTGATCATCACCCACGACCGTGACCTGGCCGCGGGACTGGACCGGCAGGTGCATATGCGCGATGGCCGGGTGACGTCATGACGGCCCCGCGCCTGACGCCGGCCCGGATGGCAGTCCGTGACGTCGCCAGTGTCGGTGCCGCCGGACTGCGGACACGACCAACCCGGGCCCTGCTGGCCGCGCTGGGTATCGCCATCGGTATCGCGGCGATGGTCGGGGTCGTGGGCATCTCGTCGTCCTCCCGTGAGCAGTTGAACCGCCAGCTCGCCGCGTTGGGCACGAACCTGCTGACCGTGTCGCCGGGACAGACCATCCGCGGGCAGGAGGCCAAACTGCCACCGGAAGCCGAGGCGATGATCGCCCGCATCGGACCCGTCACCACGGCATCGGCCATCGCGACCATCGACAACGCCAAGGTGTACCGCTCCGACAAGATCCCGCGAGTGGAGACCAACGGACTGGCCGTGTACGCCGCACGGCTGAACCTGCCGCAGACCGTCGGGGCCGGCATCCGCAGCGGAACGTGGATCAACGCTGTCACCGCCCGGTATCCGGCAGCGGTCCTCGGCGCCGACACGGCTCGCCGACTGGGTATCGGCCGCCCCAGCCCGCAGACCGAGATCCTGGTCGGCGGTGAACGGTTCACGGTGGTCGGTGTCCTCAACCAGGTCACCCTGGCCCGCGAACTCGACACCGGCGTACTGATCGGCTGGGACATCGCCACCGAACTGTTCGGCTTCGACGGCAGCGCAACCACCGTCTACGCCCGCTCGCGCGACAGCCAGGTCGAGGCGGTGTACCGGGTCCTGGCCGCAACGACCAATCCGCATTCGCCCGGTGACGTCACTGTGTCCCGGCCCTCGGACGCCCTGGCCGCGAGCCGAGCAGCTGACCTCACGCTTAACGGGCTGCTGCTCGGGCTGGGCGCGGTGGCACTGCTGGTCGGCGGGGTGGGGGTCGCCAACACAATGGTGATCTCGGTACTGGAGCGGCGGTCCGAGATCGGACTACGCCGGTCGCTGGGCGCGACACGGGGTCAGATTCGCCTACAGTTTCTGGCCGAGTCGCTGCTGTTGTCCGCGCTCGGCGGCGTCGGCGGAGTGTTGCTGGGGATCGTCGTCACCGCCGGATATGCCGCATATCAGAGGTGGCCTGCTGTCGTACCGGTCTGGGCCTCTTCGGGAGCGCTCGTCGCGACCTTGTTCATCGGCGGCCTCGCCGGTCTGTATCCGGCGATCCGGGCGGCTCGGCTGTCCCCCACCGAGGCACTGGCCGCACCGTGACCGGGCTCCGGCGCCACCGCCGGACCAGAACCGACCGACCGCCCAGGCGGACACGACCCCGCCGGTGCGACCGGACGCGGTCTAGGGGGTCGACACTGCGATCTGCCCGTTTGCCGGAGACATGTCGTAGGCCGCACCGTGTCTTCGATCGCGGTGCGGCCCACGATACGGCCCGCATAGTGTCGGGTGTTCGTCTAGTTCTCCGTCAGGACGCGGCCTTGACAAACTCGGTGGTGAAGGTCTTGGCCAGGTCGATCGTGGTGGCGGCCTGCAGGTCCGGGTTCGACGCCTTCAGCACGTCTCACCGCCACCGCCGCGGGCCTGCTCCCGGCGCTGACACTCACCGAGCGGCGGCGCACGTTCACCCTCGCGGCGCTACTGGGGGCCAGCCGTCGCCAGATGACAGGGTTCGTCGCCGCCGAAACCTCCGCGGTCGGGTTGCTGGCGGCGCTGTTCGGGGCGGGCACAGCGGCGGTGATCACCGCGGTGCTGCTGGCGGCGCTGACCGGGGTGTTCGACCCGCCACCGGGCCACCTCTACGTCGCCTGGACGTACCTGGCCGTGGTCGCAGTAATGACGGTGGTCGGCCTCTGCGCCGCCGCGGCCATCACCGTCGTGCGATGTGGGCGCATCGACACCAGCGTCATCCGCCGCGACGCCGGCTAACGCGCCGACGGCCTGCGGATCACGTCGCGGGCCACCAGTTCCAGCACGACGATCACCGCGATCGTCTCGGCGGCCAACAGCCCTACCAGCACCAGCAGCTGGGTGGCGCCGGCCTGGATCGGGCCGGCGCCGCCCAGCAGCACCCCGACGAACGCGCCGGGAAGCGTCACCAGGCCCACGGTCCGGGTCTGGTCCAGCGCCGGATGCAGCGCCTGCCCCACATACGGCCGGCACAGCTCCCGTACCGCGTCCGGTTCGGTGAACCCGAGCGCCAGCAGGGCCTCGTACTCACCGCGCCGCACCGTCAGGTCTTCCATGATCCGGCGGCCGGCCAGCGACGTCGCCGACATCGCTCCGCCGATGAGGATCCCGGCCACCGGCACCACCGCAACGGTCTGCCATGGCACCGTCCCGGCCGCGACGATCAGCGCCAGCACCGGCGCGAGCCCTGCCATGATCGCTGCGGCCGCCCACCAGGCGCTGCGGTCGCGGCTGATCCGCCGGGCGCTGGTCACCGATGCCACGATGATCATCAACAGGACGAATGCCGCAGTAGCACCCCACGTCCGCAGCACCCACGTGATCAGCAGTGACACGACCGCCAGCTGCACCGCCGCCCGCACGCCCGCGCCGACGACAGCCCGCGACACCCGCAGTCCGGCCAGCCGGGCGCTCACCGCCGCCGCCGCGCACAGCACGACCAGCACCACCCCGAACGCCGGGCCGATCAGGATCGAAGCGCCACCCACGGTCCCACCATCCCACCTGCACCTGCGACGGCGGTGCGCCATCTGCGAATCGGCCGGATACGGCACGGCCGTTGGTCGATCGGCTGTGACAGTACCGCCGGGGCCTCGGGCGGCGGCGGTGCCGATCAGCGCGAGCCCACCGACGCCGGCGGACAGGTACGCGGGCTCGGGCCGCCGTGGTCGGGCAGCTCCCACGGCACGGCAGCCGGAAAGTAGCTGTCGAGGAACACAGCGAGCAGCTGCACGTGGCGGCCGGGTAACGGCGTCGACACAGGTCCGGGTGGTCTAGACGTTCCTCAACGCTTTCTCAGCCGGCGATTCCTACGGTGACGGCAAACAGCGAGGAAGCAGGTGGCACGACATGAACTACGAGTTGTTCGCGTTCGTCAACGGATGGGCCGGACGCTACAGCGGCCTGGACGCCGTCACTATATGGGATCCTGACCACTGCTGCGCTGACCAGCTCCATTCAGCTGGGCTGCGGCCGGTGCTGTGGACCGACTGGGGTCGCGACTGGACCAGCGACGCCACTGGCGAATCCGTTTATCGGACAGCCGTTCGTAACCTTCGCGGCGGAGCCACGCTGCTGCTGCACGACAGCGACGCCACTTCCGCACCAGGCTCGTGGCGGGCCACTCTCGCCGCATTGCTGCAACTGATCGAGTCCGCGCTGACACGCCGCCTGACGCTTGCCACACTCTCCACTCACGGCATAGACCAAGGCCACCCAGAACCATCCGGCGGCGTCTCGGTGCGACACCGCGGCCGGATTCCAGGCCCCCTGAGGCGTACGGCATGAGCGACGCACCCGCCGCCGCGGTGACCGACCGGTCGCCGCGGCGGCAGATCCCGGCGGCGGCCCTCGCCCCGGTGACAAACCCAGGCCATGCCTGCGCCCTGCCCTCGGAGGTCAGCTGTCGTGGACGTTGAGCGAGTCACGGGCGCCGCGTATCGCGATGACGGCCACACCGGCGACCAGCACCAGACTCGCGCACAGCGTCGCGAGCATGTCATCCGACGGCTGCGCCGGCCATATCCACGGCGATGACAGGGTGGGTCCATGCCAGCGTGTGTACAGGGCGTACACCGACACGACGAGGTAGGCGACAGGCCCGGTCCAGGCGAGTGCTCCGCCGAGCAGCCCGGCGCACAACAGTCCGATGCCGGTCAGTCCGATCACGTTCCGTGTCAGTTCCAGGGTTCCGCCTGCCAGGTCGATGCCGATGGCGGCGGTGGCCAGGACGCCGGCCGCGGCCGCGGTCAAGCCCACTACGGTGGCCAGCCGCAGGAGCGGCAGCCGTGCGCCGACGGCTCGTTCGGGTTCGCCGAAAGGGCTGGCTGTGGTGACGGCGATCACCGTGGCGCATGCGGTTTCGAAGACCAGGGGCAGCTGCAGGGCGCCGTAGGCGGTCCAGGTCCAGTGCAGCGCGACCCGCAGTGCGATCGCGCTGATGACGATGGCGGCGACGGCGGCTGGGATGCGGCGGCTGGCCAGGTACAGCCGGGTCAGCCGCAGTCCGGTGCCGTGACGCGGTGCGGGGCGGGCGGCCGCGGTGGTCATGGCAGGTCCGTGAGGGTGAGTTGTCCTGCGCGCAGCGCGGTGACGTGCTGCATGAGCCAGTCGTGGCGGGCTTGGTCGGGTAGCGCGGCGAAGCGTTGGGCTGCCGCTGCTTCCGGGGTGCCGGGTTGCAGCGTCGGGGTCCCGAGGATGGCTTCGGTGACAGCCGCCTGTGCGGCGGTCGTCTCGCGGCCGCCGCCGATGACGCTGCTGAGGATGTCGCGGGCGGTGTCGGCCTTGAGTGCTGATGTCGTCTGCTCGGCGGTGGTGGTGTGCCCGAACTGGACGGGCAGCAGGAGGTGCAGGGTAGGTGGTGTTCCGGTGCTGGCGGGGCCGGCTCGGTTGATGCTGACGCCGTTGCCTGCTTCCTGCCGGTAGGCGGCGGCGGTCTGCTCGATGCGGATGGGTGCGCCCGGCAGGCCTGCCAATTCCCGTAGCAGCGGCCCGAGTGTGGTGGTGACGGTGGGCAGGTAGGTGGCGTATGCGGGGTGCAGGCAGACGGGGATCGGGGTGTCGGCGCATACCGGGGTGTAGGGCACGGGCTGGTCGTGGGCGCTGCGGTGCAGGGCCGGGATGGCGATCATGCCGTGGGGGTCGAGCCTGCCGGTGCTGACCAGTGCTGTCGCGGTGACGGCGGCAAGGACGCCGGTCGTGGTGAGCGCAGCCGCAGTGCGACGCAGCCACGGGCTGCCCGATCCGGGTCGGATGCCGAGGACACCGACGAATACGGCGGTGATACCGGCGAGGAAGGTGATCTGGGCGATCGGCAGGTCGGGCAGGTATCGGTAGAAGGTGGCCACGCCCGGGTCGGCGCCCAGTTCCCATGGTCCGGCGACCAGCGGGGAGACCTGCCAGGCGGAGCGGTCGTCGTGGATGAACTGCGCGGTGAGTTCGAGGGTCAGGAACACGGCGACCGCGGTCAGCGGTGCGGTGAGGCGGCTGGGACGCAGTGTTCCGGCCGCGAACCCGAGCGCGGAGAACGCCGGCAGCGTCGCCGCGCCGACGGCGGCCGGCCACCACAACGGGCCGCCCCAGGCCCCCTGCCGGGCGGTCGCGAGGTAGAGGGCGGCCACGCAGATGAGATAGGCCGTCAGCGACCAGGCGGTGATCGCCGACCAGGTCACGAGTTGACGAAACCAGCGCGACCGGGCGGTGCCGGTCAACAGGTCGGCGATGCCGTGGCGGGTTTCGCGTGCGCCCAGCCACGCCGCGGCGCCGACGACGGCCGGCACGAACACGGCCGAGGCGGTCGTCTGCATGATCATCGCGCGGATGTTCCACAGCGGCGGGTGTCCCATGGCGGGGCGATAGGTCACCAGCCAGAAGAGTCCGCCGATGATCGGCAGCAGCCACAGCATGACGCTGCGGCGCAGTTCCAGTCTCAGCAGGCGGCCGGCCGCGCGCAGCCGGTGCGGGCGCTGGTCGGCGAGTCCGGCCGTGGTCGGTGACGCGGTCATGCGCGTGCCTCGGCCAGCACGGCGCTGTAGCCGCGTTCCAGCGGGGCGTCGCCTGCCGCGCCGGTGCCGACACCGCGGGCGGTCAGCTCGTCGGGACTGCCACGGAAGACGATCTTTCCCTGGTCCATGAGTACGACGTCGGTGCAGGCGGCGCCGACGTCCTCGACGAGGTGGGTGCTGACGATGACGGTGGCGTGTCGGCCGAGGTCGCGTAGCAGGCTACGGAAGGCCATGCGCTGCTCGGGGTCGAGTCCGGCCGTCGGCTCGTCCAGCAGCAGGAGTTCGGGGTCGTTGACGATCGCCTGAGCGATGCCGGCGCGGCGCAGCATGCCACCGGACAGGGTCCTCAGTTTGGCGGTGGCCCTGTCGCCCAGACCGACGCGTTCGACGGCGGCGGCGACCGCGCGGGGCACTCTCGAGGCGGGTACCTCTTTGAGCAGGGCGAAGTACTCGACGAACTCGACCACGGTGAACCCCGGGTAGAAGCCGAGGCTCTGCGGAACGTAGCCGAGCCTGCGGCGGATCTGGCGGCGCTGGGTATGGTCGCCGGGGTCCTGGCCGAGCAGACGGATCGTGCCGGAGGTCGGCTCGATGACGGTGGCGAGCATCCGCAGCAGCGAGGTCTTGCCGGCGCCGTTGGGGCCGAGCAGGCCGTGGACGCCTGGACCGGTGTCCAGGCTGACACCGGCCACGGCTGCGGTGCGGCCGAAGCGGCGGGTCAGGTCGGTGGTCGAGACGTTCACGCTGTTCCTTTCGAGGTCCGGGTGGTGTGCAGGACGATCACCGCGCAGCAGGCGGTGAGCAGGAGGTAGGGCAGCCGCAGTCCGGCGGTCGTCACGGCCGCGGTGATCTGCCCGGTGGTGGCCTTGCCGACCAGTACTGTGATCATCCAGCTGGCTGTGGCGGCGGCGATGCCGGCGTTCGCCGACCGGGTGAGGGCGGCGGTGGCCAGCGCCAGGGCGCATACTGCGGTCATCGGCAGCAGCCAGCCGACGGTCATCGGCGCTGCCAGGCTGCTCGCGGCGGTGGCGGCCAGGCCGAGCGCACTGTTGAGTCCGAATACGGCCAGTGCCCGTACCAGCAGGATGAGTCGGTCGCTGACGGCGGTGCTGCAGGTCAGTTCCCAGGCCGGGTCGGCGCCGGGTCCGTAGGCGTAGGCGATGCCTGCGGCCGCGACTGCCGGGGCCAGCAGCGACACATACGGGGTTCCGGTTTCCAGTGTTGCCAGCACGCCGGCCAGCAGCACGGTGGCGGTGGCCAGGGTCCAGCCGAGCAGGAGCGACGGTGTGGTGACCAGCGCCCGCGCCAGGCCCGGTGAGCGCAGCAGCCGTGTCGCCGCGCGTTCGAGCAGTCGCGGTCGGCGGCGCCAGATCTCTGCCGCGACCCCGGTCCAGACCCGGTCGAGGTCGACGTCATGGGTCAGCGGGCGGTGGGCCGCAGTCCGGGCGGTGTCGTGGTCGCTGATCATCGGCCTGCCTCCGGCATCGGATCGTTACGTCGCAGTGCTGCGCGCATCAGGCGCCGGATCTGGTGGGCCCGGCTTTTGACGGTCCCCTCTGGGACGCCCATCAGGTCGGCGACCTCGGACACGGGCCGGTCCTCGACGTACATCAACCGCCAGGTCTGACGCTGCGGGCCGGTCTCGGGCCCCAGCGCTGCGACGGCTTCGGCGAGTTCGGCCTGCAGCACCGCGATGTCGGCCGGGTCGGCGAGGTGTCGCTGGTCGGCTTCGTCGACCGCTGACAGCAGCAAGTCCGGTTGGCCGCGGCGGCGAAGCCACATGGCTGCCTGCCGTCGGGCGATCCCCCACATCCAGCCGCCGGCGCCGGCCTGCCGGTAGCCGGCCGCGCCGCGCCATACCGCCAGGAAGGTCTCCTGCAGGACGTCCTCCACGTCGGCGGCGGGCAGGACTGTGCGCAGCCTGGCGGCCATCCACGGCGCGTGGCGGGAGAACAGCTCCCGCAGGGCCGTGTCGTCGCCGCCGGCCACGGCACTCATCAACTCGTCGTCGTCCATCGCCATCTCTGTTGCATCCGGCGGCCGGTCGGTTCACGAGGTCGCGGACTTTTCTTGTAATGGTGCGCGCCGGATCGTTGGCGAGGGCGTCCTCGGCGGGCGGCGAAGCGGAGGCGACGGGTCGTTGCCGCCGCCGGGGCATATTGCCATACACCTGCTATGACCTGCCGGAACGCGGGCCGGTGGCCCGAGCTGCCGGTGCTGCGGCGACCTCGGGACGGGTCGGCGAAGTCCTCCGGCCCATCACCTATGGTGTGTCGGAGAACTGTTCGTTCTGCGGTGTTCGATCACCTTTTGCCGTCATACGCAGTGAAGGATGATGCTGCAGAGTGGCTTCGGGAACGAGTTCGACCACCACCGCCGCCACCCGCCGGTTCCAGGAGGTCACCGATGACGAAGATGTCCATCACCTGGGCCCTCAGCGGAAGAGGCTGGGCCAAGTGCCTCGTCACCGATGAACAGGCTCAAGCTGAGAGCACGGCTTCATATATCACCTTGGCGCCCAATGAGCTCCTGGATGCCGTCACCCAAGTAGTCCTGCGGGAAGGCGAGGCACGGGCCCAGCTCGAGGCGGAACCCACCGCCTTCCGCTGGATCTTCTACCGGGAACGTGACCAGGTCTGGATCCAGCTGCTCGAACTGCCCGACGGAGCACACCACGACAAGGCCGGCACCCAGATCTGGAGTAGCTGGCAGACTGTCGACTCTGTGGCCCGTGCCTTCATCCGCGGATTTGACGAGGTGGTCGCCGAGCACGGGGAAAGCCGCTACCAGGACAGATGGGGGGATCCGTTCCCGCGGGCCGAACTGGAGAAGCTCAGGACCGCCTGGCGCCAGTTCAAGACGACGAACCCGTGAAACTTCAGCCGCTGGCTGACATATGTTCAAACGAACATGGCCGCCGCGTTCCTGGAACAGTTTCGCCGTCGACCAATGGCAACAGATGTGGCCCAACGTCGGTTGAGGCCACATCCGCAGGTCACTTCTGCGCGGCGTCGCGGTACGGCGTGGGCTGGTCAGGAGATCATCGCGAGCCAGGCTGCGGCGACCCGGGTGAAGTCGACCAGGGCCAACGACGCCGCGACCAGCAGCGTCACTGCCAGCGCAGCCAGGATGATCAGCGACTGCCGGCGGTTGGTCCGGCGCGGGTGCTGCATGGCAGTGACCCGCTCCACCGCCCCAGAGCCGGATATTCCCATCGCCGGTGCGGTAGAAGCTCGACGGCCGGCCAGCGACGCCTTCGCCACTGCGGTCGCGACGAGGTGCCGGTTTCCGACGGCGGCGGCGGCATCCTCGTCGGCCCACCGCTCCACGAGATGGCACACCAGTGGCGGCACGCGGCGCTGGAGGGGGTTGAGTGCCGATGACCAGGTCACAGCGGTCACCCATCGGTGGTGACGCCGGTTCAGGTGGGCGTTCTCGTGGGCGAACAGCACCCGCCGCTCGGCCGCGTCCAGCACCTGAAGCATCCCCGTCGTCACCACGATGTGACCGGGTCGGCCCGGTACGGCCACCGCGAACGGTTCAGACATATCCGCCACGACCAAACCCGCTCGCGGTCGTCCCACTGCCCTCAGCTGACCCAGGATGCGCCGCTGGGCACGTATCTCACGGATGAGGCGCACGGCCCCGAACATCAGCAGCAGTGCCGCCGTCAGGGCGATCATGCCTGGCACCGGCTTGGGCAGTCCGAGCTCGGGGCGGTTGTCGAAGGCTCCCAGCGGCGGCAGGTCGTCGAGCAGAGTCAGTGCCAGCAGAGCCAGGCAGCAGACGGTCGCCACGGAAGTCGTCACCGCCGCGGCGGTGATGGTCCGGGCCGCGGTCGCCGGTGCCGTGCGTCGGGCGACGTACCGCGCCGCGTAGGGCAGCAGCGCCGACACCAGGATCGGCAGATAGACCCACACCTTCATGACTTCGCCCGCCGCAGCACGGACAGGAGTCCACTGAGTGTCAGGGCCTCACCTGCGTCCAGCGACTCAGCGAACCGCTGGAGTGTGAGCTCGCGGTCGCCGACGCTGTCGAGCGTCGCCCGCAACTGAGCTGCGGCCGCGTCGGCTTCGCTGCGGACCGGTTCATAGGCGTGCGCTTTCCCGACGCGGTCGCGGCGTACCAGCTGTTTGTCGATCAGCCGGATCAGGATCGTCTGCACCGTGTTGTACGCCGGTACAGGGTTCAGTTGGGCTTGGACCTCGGCCGGGGTCATCGGCCGTCCCGCCGACCACAGCACGTTCATCACCTGACCCTCAAGCTCGCCTGCCGCCCGCCGCTTGGCCTCGAACGCACTCATCGTCGCATCGCGTGCATAGGAGTCGCCCACCTCCGTTGTCGGTGCCAAGAGCTGTTCTGTCCTGGTCAACGACGCCAGAACCCGGTGGCTGCGGTACCGCGTGGCGACCCGGAACGTCGGCTCGCCTGCCGATGCGAAGCGTGCCCTCCCGACGGCAGGTCAGACCAGCCGTGGGACGCAGGTCCCCGGCGAGCTGAGCAAGCAGGGTCGATTGCCGGCGCCGCGGCGAGACAAGTACAGGAGAACGCAGCTTGAGGCGGTCAAGGACCGCCTCAAGCGCGTGCGGCCCAACGGACCTCTGGACGGCAACATCGCAGTAGCGGGTCCGCATCATCGGCCCGGTCAGACCGTGAGCACCAGATGCGTCACCTAGTCGTCATCATTGTCGCCGTGGTCGCCGTCACCGTCGTGGTGGCGGCAGTGGTGGTTGTCCCCGTCGTCGCCGTGGTGCCGACAGTGGTGGTGATCGTCGTCGGCCAGCACCGACACGGCACGGTCAGCCGTGCGGGTCGCGGCGAAAGCGCCCTGCTGCGCCCCGAGCACCATCGAGGCGAGGATTACGGCGACGATGCCGAGCAGTGCAAGCACTTGCGGCACTTTGCCGGTGAGGGCGTTCATTGCCCTGCGCATGGTGCACCCCCTACAGAATGTCGGACATATCGAACCCGGCCGAGTCAATGCCTGATCCAAGCCACGGACAAATGAACGAATGCGAATCAGAAGACGTATCACCTGCCGACCGGCCGGTAGTTCACCGACGATTCATCTGAGGCTCCGACCAGCGAACACGTTCCTCCTTCGGAGCGAAGAACGACACCACCACCGCTTCCGGATAACGGACGACGATCGCCAAAGTGAATTTTGGTCGGTTCTGCCGGGAAATCCTCGATCTCCCACATACCAGGACGAGTTCGCTTTGGCGTCGCGGATGGTGGACCCGGAGGGCGCGTACTGCGGTTCAGGCATCGCGCGGTCGGAAGACCGCCCAGCCGGCTACCGCCAGCACGGCGGCCGTACCCGGCCAGCAGGCCGACTCCGACTCGAGCACCGATGCGCAGGTGGGTGGTGGACTGGATCGCCAGGCTGTGGCAACACCAGGACGGCGAGCCAGTAGAACGCCTCACGTGGGAGGGTCGCAATGCTGTGGATGGACAGGGTCCGTTCCCGGGCGTACCAGATGCCGAACACGACGGCGAGCGCTGCCGCGAAGACGCTGGCGCTCAGGGCGAGGGCACCTGCAGGTCGTCGGTGAGGATGTCGCAGCGGGCGACCCGGTCGTCGTCCCCTTCCAGATCGCATGCGGCGACTGCTTCATGTGCGCGCAGAACCTGCAGACCCAGTGCGAGACGACCCAGGTCCGCTCCGAGGGCATGGGAGCGGCGCTGTTCGCACACCCGCCTTTACGGGCAGGTCCCCGGCGGGCAGGCGGAATACCTGCGAGTGCCGCAGGCCCAGTACGGGCCCATCACCGTCCCGGCGGGGCCGCCCGACGACATGTTCGTGTACCTGTCCGACGTGCTGCCGACCTCGTGGCAGGCCGTCGAGTACGCGGCCGTGCCCAAGGGCGGCACCCTGCTGGTGCTCGGCCTGGGCCCGATCGGTGACATGTCCTGCCGCATAGCACTGCACCAGGGCGTCGGCAGGGTCATCGGCGTCGACCCGGTGGCAGAACGGCGAGACCGGGCCATGGCCCGCGGGGTGGAGGTCCTCGACCTGGACGACCAGGACACCCTCGTCGCCCGCATCCGTGACATGACCGGCGGCCGCGGCCCCGACTCGGTCATCGACGCGGTCGGCATGGAGGCACACGGATCCCCGATCGCCAAGGCGATGCAGCAGATGACCGGCATCCTGCCCGACGCATGGGCCGCCAAGCTCATGGAGAACGCCGGCATCGACCGCCTCGCCGCGCTGAACCTCGCGATTGAGGCCGTCCGCCGCGGCGGCACCATCTCGATCATCGGCGTGTACGGCGGCATGACCGACCCGATGCCCATGATGACCCTGTTCGACAAGCAGATCCAACTGCGGATGGGCCAGGCCAACGTACACCGCTGGGTCGACGACATCCTGCCGCTGCTCACCGCCGCCGACCCGCTCGGCGTAGCCAGCTTCGCCAGCCACCGGCTGCCCCTGACCGACGCGCCCGCGGCATACCAGCAGTTCCAGGAGAAGAAGGACGGCATGATCAAGGTGCTCCTGCAGCCGTGACGGGGCGTGCTATGGCAGTGCAGAGGCTCGGCGGTTAGGACGTTTTGCTTGGATCGGGCGCGTCGTGGAGGCCGTGGCTGGCCTACTGTGGGCTCGGCCACCGATAGCGCTGGTGAGGACTGGACGGCACCGCGCGCAAGCTCGCGCTACTCCACCGTCGCGTGCTCATCACTGCTGGCACAGAGCACTCGAGATCGTCAACAGCGCCCCAACTGGCGGTCGCCGACCTGGGGCATAGTCCGTCCAGCCGGATCAGCAATGACCGCCGGCACGCTTGAGAAGCGCTCAGGGCCCTGACGCCGGACGGAGGGAATCCGGCGGTGTTCGCGTTCCTGCGGCAGATCGGCGCCGCCCGTCCGGGGTCATGGGATTTGTTCCGGAGTCGGACGTACATGCAGCGCTGCGACGTCACGGTCCATGAGGCAGTACTGCTGCCGGAGTGCAACGGATCCACGGCCAGGAGTCACCACCCGAGACCTCTGGACATCGCCTACCGGCTCCTGGGCGACCCGTCCGGCCTCGCCGACCCAGGCGCCGACGAGGCCGGTATCCACGAAAGGAAGGCGCCTGGGGCGGCACGGCGTGAGGGCCGGGCCCGGCGCTTCGAGTGAAGGCGGAACGCCACGGGTACCACCGCAGTGTTTTGATCTTGAGTAGGTCGGGTAAGCCACCCATCTCGCCATCGACCACCAGGAGCGAGCCATGCTCAACTTGGTCAACGATATTTCGCGGAGCCGGCATCAGGCAATGCAGCGGCTACGGGCACTGGGGGTGCACAGCAGCGGCCGGTGCCACCGGGTCATAGCCGACGACGACATCGTCGTGATACACGCCGAGTTTCCGGGCCACAGTCCCGCCGGGGACTTCACCGGATTCGAGATCCTCAGACTGGCCGGCGGCCGGGTCGCCGAGCGGTGGCTAGCCTTGCAACCGCTGAGCGACTGCGTGCCGTTCACCGACGCCACGGGTCGCGCCGAACATGTCCAGCAGACCCGGCTCAGCCGACGGCTGGTCGACTACTACACCGATCATGTGCTGATCGGTGGAGACCTGCCGCACATCGGCCGGTTCATCGTCACCGACCTCGTACAGCACATGCCGACGCTGGGCAACGGCGTCGCACCACTGTGCACCGCATTGGCCAACCGGCTCATGTGCTACCACCGACGGCTGCTGACGGTGGCCGAAGGCGAGTTCGTGCTGACCGTGTGCATCGGCGGCGTACACGATGAACCAGCCGTGTTCTACGACCTGTACCGCCTGGACGGGGCGATGATCGTCGAGCACTGGTCGGTGACCACCGCCGTACCCGCCAACCTGCCCTGGTCTGCGATACAAGGGCCAGTCAGGGCGACCGGAGCCCATGGGGGTAAGCCCAGCGACCATGCGGTCACAGCCAGCCGTCCCCACTGGTGAATCCGTCTGCCAGGACCCCTGCCGGAACCGTTCGAGTGGCTGACGTTGGTTTGAGTAGGGATGTTATGGGAACGCAGGCTGTGGCACACGGCGGCACACGGGTTGGGCTCCGCTGCGACCGCGGGGAGCGGCGTTGGCGACCCGCGAGCCGGTAGGCCGCAGAGGTAAGGAGCAACGAGATGAAGCCCGGTTACAGAGACACCACCGATCGCGAGCGCACCGAGGGCGGATCCGGCCTCGGGGGACCTGAAGGGCAGCCGTCGGCAGAGGGCGTAGCGCACAGCCAGCACGATCTCGCCCAAACGCCTGGGAAGTTCACCGACGACGCACCTCAGGCCGGCGAGGGCGCCGAGCCCGCTGACGACGGTGGTGACGTGCCCACCGCTATCAAGGGACCTACCGACCCGCCGAGCCAAACGAAGGCCACGAGCGCTCCACCGGACCGTGGGAAGCCCGAGCGCTGACCGAAGGGGACGGACGCACGCGCGCTATGGGCCGATCCGCGGTCCAGGACGTTGATCTGCGGTCCAGGACGTTGATCTGCGGTCCAGGACGTTTCGGCCTCGGCCAACAGGAGCACCCCAAGCCGTCGCCGTCGTAGCGCGGAAGTCTTGCGTCGCCCGCGCCCAGCCGCTGACAGCCGAGGTCGGCAGTGGGCCCAGGAGGATTGATGAGTGCGAGTGCAGAAGTGAACCGCCCTGCTTCTCCGCGAGGAGGAGATAGCCCGTGTCCGCAGCGATCTCGGCGTGGCGTCGGGCACTTGCCGTAGCACCAGCACTCGACACTCGAGCCAAAGCCTGGGTGAGTACTCATCTCCGTCCGCGTCGGCCTGCTGTGGCAAAGGCGGCCCGCGCCCTTCCGGGGCGGGCCATGTCGGCAGTGGTCGAACGCCGGGTGTCTGCGGCGACACGGTAGCCGTGCATGGATCCTCGACTTCCGGCAGCGTCCGGTGGACACCGATCCCGTCAGGCATCTGCGCTGAGAAGCTCCAGAGGATCGGCGGGCGCCTGGCTCTTCGCCGCTGCCATCCGAGCGCCGAGGTGCTGCAGAGCGGCACGGCCCATGGCCTTACGTACCTGCGGGAACCACTCCTTCTCCTCCTCCTGCACGTAATGGCGCACGTTCTCCATCAGGACCGACATCTTCGCGTCGAACCGCTCGTCCGAGGTGTCGGTGCTGGCCAGTTCCGACATCATCCACACCACGACGTGGTGCTCCTCGATGCTTTCCAAAACATGCTCGGCGGTGTCCGGGGCGGCCTCACGAGCGGTCGGGTAGAACAGGGTCTCCTCGATGTAGACATGTGTCGTCAGCTCCTTGATCACCTGATCGACGATCGCGCGCTTACCCGACGGATCGTTCCCGGACTTCTCGAACTGCTTGAACAGGCCCTCGACCACCTTGTGATCAGCTTTGAGCATCACGATCGCGTCGTCGCCGATCCCGGCAGGCAGCGACTTCTTCGCCATGGCGTCTGAGCCGCGGCCGGTCGCGGCCGAGGTGCGCTTCTTGGACGTCGACACCGAGGTGCGTCCGGCAGCCCCGCCGCGGGCCATAGCAGGGGACGCCTTGCGTGTTCTCGCGGCCTGACTCATCGTGCCACCAGGTGTGAAATCTGACTGAGTCGACATCTTCCGCAAGAGTGGTCACGACAACTTACAAACGGGCAATTAGCTGCGCAAATGCTATCTCCGGCGATCCCATTGGGGCGCGCGCAGCGGCAGCCGGTTCGACGATCGTGCCGCGTGCCGCGCCGCACCCGAGCCGGGCACCGACCACCGAGCTCAAAGGCGGCCGCCGCGCAGCCGCGCTTTGCAAGATCGAAACGAACCGATCCCGGCACGGAAGGCGCAACCGGCAAGCCTTGAATGCCCGTTTCTGCGCAGCTCACTGCAGGTAAACCGGTCTGGCAAACGATGTTGCTCTACGCGGCGGTCGTTCGACGGGGCGAGTTGCCCCAGGACGAAGGGCGCCTGCTGAACTGGAGTCGGGCGGGCTCCACCGCTACATAGAGAGCTCGGGCGTAGACGAGGAAGATGGCCGGTGCTCGTCTATCAGTTCGACGGGACTGTAGCCGCACGGCGGAATGGCCGGAACGAGAATGATCTATAACTTGCCTGGTAGCGCCGGTTTGGAAGGTGCGATGGAGGGAACCTACGTGGGGATCGTGCGGAGGCTGGATGCGGGACTTCCTGCAATTCGACCTTTCCCGCCGGTCTCAGCCCACCAGAAAACGGGGGAGCCCACCATGAGCGTGGATGTACGGCAACACAGTCAGAACGGTTCGGAAGTCAGCGAGAAGGTGCAGACGCTGGAGAAGGAGCAGGCTGTACAAGCGGCCACGCAGGCCGGAGCGCAGGCGACCCAGGCGGCCACCATGACCGGAGCTCAGGCCGCTCAGATGGCGACGCAGGCTGGACAGGCCGCGGCGACAGGTGCCTCGATCGCCGGGTTGGCCGCCGCCGTGGCCTCAGGGGCGGCTGGTCTGATCATCGGGATCTTCCTCGGCATGTCGATCGTGAGGGGACGCGCCGAGACGTGGCGCTGATCCCGACGTTCGGGGGTCACAGCGTGGTGGCCCCCAGTCCCACACCAGCCGATTGAGTGATTCCGGTCGTACGCCCGCCACGCCCGGGCGGGCGCCACAGGGCCCAGGGCACGTGTTGTGTTGTGCCGGTTCTGGGCCCAAATCGAGCGCGGGTCCCTTCGGCACTTCCCAGCTGACCAGCACTCCGTCGATTTCGAGACGGAAGTCGTACACAGCCGACGGGCCCGGTGCCGGTGGACGACGAAGTGCCGGTTGACCGGTCCGGGCCGCCTGCCGGACTGGCTGGCGGTTCTGGGGACGTCGCGAAGTCGCGCCTGATTCGGTACGCCGCCAACGGTCGCCCGCGGTCGCTGTCGCCATGGCTGCCGCGGTGCTTCAGAGGATGGGTTTTCCGCCGGTGACCGCGATCATCGCGCCGGATATGTAGCTAGCCTCGTCCGAGGCCAGCAGCACAAACACCGGGGCGACTTCTTTAGGCTCGCCGGGGCGGCCCAGCGGGGTGTTCTTGCCGAACTCCTCGACCTGCTCCGGTGGCATGGTCGATGGGATCAGCGGAGTCCAGATCGGCCCGGGGGCCACGCTGTTGACCCGGATCCTGCGGTCGCCCAGCAGTTGCGCCAGGCCGGCGGTGAAGTTGGCGATGGCGCCCTTGGTCGTCGCGTACGGCAGCAGGGTGGGCTTGGGCATGTCGGAGTTGACCGACGCTGTATTGATGATCGACGCGCCTTCGCCGAGGTGCGGCAGAGCTGCCTTGACGAGGCGGAACATTGCGGTGATGTTGAGGTCGAAGGTGTGCTGCCATTCCTCGTCGGGAATTTCCTCGATGGTCTTGTGCGTCATCTGGTAAGCGGCGTTGTTGACCAGGACGTCCAGCCCGCCGAGTTCGCGCACCGCGGTGTCGATCAGGGTCTCGCACTCGTGCCTGCTGGACAGGTCGCCAGCTACGAGCACCGCCTTACGACCGGCCTCCTCGACCAGCTTGGCCGTGTCATGTGCGTCGTCGTGCTCGTCGAGGTACGCGATGACCACGTCAGCTCCTTCGCGAGCGAAGGCGATCGCGGTGGCCCGGCCGATGCCGCTGTCGCCACCGGTGATGACAGCGCGCTTGCCCTGCAGACGGCCGGAGCCACGGTAGCTCTCCTCCCCGTGGTCGGGCTTGCGGCTCATCGCCCCCAGCGTGCCGGGAGGCATCTGCTGTGGCTCGGACATGGATGACCACCTCGTTCCAGCCTGCGCGCCGTGGCGGTGCTTCCGCCCCTCGCTGTCTGATCGTGGTACGTGCCCAGCCTCAGGTCTGCCCAAACTTTCCGGGCGACGCCGAACTCGGTGCCCCGCATCCGACGTGCGTCCCCAGGCAGGTATATCGACGAGGTGTGCGGCTTCGACGTAGTGACCTCTCGCGATCGGGTAATTTCCGGGACCGTCACGGCAAGGCGGCTTCCTGTACCCCTACGAAAGCGCGCGGGTCACGACCATGCCGTGTTGGAGCGCCGCACGTTGCTGGCGGTGCCACCGGGTGCCAGCAGGTGTGTATTTTGTCCAGACGAACGGACGTCAACGATCATCGGGCGTGAGCCAGCTCACGTGACAGCCGCAGCCGGTCGCACAGTTCGCCCAGCGTCTCGGCGGTCCAGTAGGAGCGGCAGACCAGGCACTCCACCCACGTCTCGGTGGGCCAGCACCGCAGCATCCCACCGCGAGGCACTGAGGGCAGGGCACCTGCGGTTCTGCCGATCGGCTCCTAAGGCGGCCGCGGCGCGGTAGATCCCCAAAACCATGACACGGCCCGCGGCGTTGTCTCTTCATGAGCACCGAGTGGGATTTCCAGCACCGACCCGTCCTGATGCAGGTGATCAACGCTTACGACAGCGGGGCCTGCATCGACGTCATGAGCATTTCCGCCGCCTTGGGGCTGACCCATCAGCAGATCCATGAGTCGCTCAGCGCGCTCAGCGACGGCCTGTTGATCGGTGTGCAATATCGACTCGACGCCGCTGGAGCTGCCATCGCCGAGGTGTCATCGGTCTCCCCGATGGCAGGGGCCATCCATGCCGCGGCCGGTGGCCGGGCTCCCGATGTGGCGCCTTCGGCGAGCTCAAGCAGACGACCGCCGGGCGACATCTTCCGAGATGTGGTGCTACGCGCTACCTCAGGACCCTAAACTAGCAAGGACGATGATCTTCAAATTTCGTCGTTGGGCTGTTTGAGCAGGTCATGAATGAGGAACAGAACACGGCGAGGACCGTGCCTGGGGAGTGTTGCTGATGTGGCGCCTCGCTGGCCCGTCTACCAGCGTGACGACGGGGGTGTAGCACCGTGGGTGTAGACGTTCAGCACAGCCAGAACGGCACCGTGCAGATTGAAGAAGATTCGGACCCTGGAGAAGGAGCAGGCCGTACAAGCGGCGACACAGGCGGGAGAGCAGGCCATCCAGGCCGCCGCGCGAGCCGGGGCGCAGGCCACCCAGGCTGCGGCGCAGGCGGGCCAAGCGGCTGCGATGGGAGCTTCGATCACCGGGCTGGCCGCCGCGGTGGCATCCGGCGCAGCCGGCCTGATCGTCGGAATCTTCCTCGGCATGTCGATCGCGCGGGGACGTAGCGAAAACTGGGGGTGAACCGACCGCCGCCCACGCCATCGGCCGGCCGCGCCAAAATGGCCGGACCTGGATTTGCGCACAACGAGGGCGTCGGCAGACCAGGAGGTCGACATCCTCGTGGGTCTGGAACGGACTCATAGCCGTGCTCGAAGCCCAGCTGCGGCTACCGACGCGTCGGTATACCTGGGGGCACACTGCCACAGCGCCGGATACATGCGTGGGCCCGCTCGTAGGGCTATGCAATCGAAGTGACTCAGTGGCTGTTGCAGCGCGGGAGTCGATGCGCACCACTCGCCCGACCGCCGGAGGACATCGTGACCTCCCTAACCACTCGTCGGCCCTCTCTTACCGGGCTCAGCCGGCCGCGCATGCGTGGTCTACTCCACGTCTACGGCTTCTTCGCCGCTGTCGGCTGCGGCACCCTATTAGTCGGTGTCGCCGCTACCCGGCCGGGAACGGCGCCAGCCGTCAGCACGGCCATCTACAGCGCCACCGCGTGCGCGCTGTTCGCTGTCAGCGGGCTGTATCACCGCCGAGCATGGACTGAACGCGGCTATCAGGTAATGCGCCGTCTCGACCACGCCATGATCTTCGTGTTCATCGCCGGCACGTACACGCCGCTGTGTGTCCTGCTGCTCGACCAGGCCAAGGCGACGGCGCTGCTGACGATCGTCTGGGCGGGCGCGCTGGCCGGCGGCGGCCTGTCGGTGATCTGGCCAAACGCACGCCGATCGGTGTTCGCGCTGCTGTACCTGGCGATGGGATGGGCAGCCGTGGTGATCCTGCCCGACGTCGCCGAGGCAGGCGGGATGGCCGCACTGATCCTGCTGGCTGTCGGCGGCATCGTCTACAGCGCCGGCGCCGTCCTGTTCGCGCTACGCCGCCCCGACCCCTGGCCGGCGGTGTTCGGTCACCACGAGGTATTCCACGCCTGCACGCTCGTCGCCGCGCTCTGCCACTACATCGCGATCTCTCTCGCCGTGTTCGCCTAAGCCCGGTGTGGCCACGGCCGCCGCACACCGGCCGTGACGACGGATGAGCTGTACGGCCGGGGCCCTGCACGTCCGCCGCACCGAGCCGGACCTCGGCAGCCAGGCCCATTCCCTCCGATCAGCGGCTCCGCAGCGCGGGAATGCTGGCCAGGTTTGTGGTTGGGCGCGCGACGTCGCCCAGACGCAGGTTGCTGCTGCGGCAGTAGACGCGGCGTGAGCGTGAACGCCTCGTCCACGCTCACGCCGCAGGCCTGCGCGATGGCGTCCTTGGCTGCTCGTCATGCCCCTTATGTGAACATGTGGGCGCTGCCACCCCATGCTGCAACCGGCCGAGCAACCTCGCCGTGTCCTTGTCGAGCATGACCGTGCGGATGCTGTTGGCGGACTTCGGCCGCTTCTCGCGCACCGAAACACATGCCGAGCCGCTCGAACAATAAGAGGATAACTCTCATAACCTGCCATAGATGGGCGAATTTTCACTACGATGGCGGCGAGCGGGCGACGCCATTTCGACTGTGGCCATGCTGCCAGCGAAGGTAGGCATGTGCCTTTGGCCGTTCGCGATCCGCTCGTCCCTCGGCCGACCAGGGGTTGATCCGCATGACGCAGGCGACGCACCACGACAGAGCCGCGCTGGACACCATCGGCGAAGTTGTCGACCACGCCTCGGCGAACAAAGTGTTCGGCAGCCCCATCAGCCAGGACGGCATCACCGTGCTACCCGTTGCCAAGGTCAACGGTGGGGGCGGCGGGGGCGGCGGTGGACAGCCCGAGGCAGGACACGAAGGCGGCGGGTTCGGACTGTCGGCCAAGCCGCTCGGCGTCTTCGTCATCAAGGAGGGCCGCGTGGGCTGGCGCCCGGCCGTCGATGTCAACAAGGTGATCATCGGCGGCCAGATCGTACTCGTGGTGGCGTTGCTGACGCTTCGCGCCATCATGAAGGCCCGCCGCAGGTCCTGATACCGCAGCCAGCTGCCATCCGCGACCGCATCGTGACCGCGACCGCGACCTTTTCGGGCTGCGCCGAAGGACACCGATCGTGTCTCCAAAGCACCGACGCGGATGAGATCCGGGCCTGACTGGGCCGCTCGGCGAGCGAGTACACCTACACCACGGAGCTGACCGGCGCAGCGAAGATCGACGATACGCACAACGACGTGCGCCAGCATCTCTTGGGGAATTTCCCGGATGGGGTGATCGACCTGCACCACCGGTTCACGCTGCGCGGCGCGAACATCGCGGAGCTGGTCATCGAGCCGTGAAACAACATTCGGGGGACGGCTATGAAGACGTGGTTCATCACCGGCGGGACGCCGGGAGGGTTCGGCATGGCCTACGCCGACGCCGCGCTGGAGATCGGCGACCGCGTGGCGCTGACCGTACGGCGGCCCGAGGAGTTGCGGGCCTGGGCGCAGAACCACGGCGACCGGGTGCTGGTCCTGCCGCTGGACGTCACCGATCCCGAACAGGTCCGGCAGGCGGTGCGTAAGACCGAGGAGCGCCTCGGCGGTATCGACGTGCTGGTCAACAACGCGGGCCGCGGATGGTACGGATCCATCGAGGGCATGGACGACGATGCGGTGCGGCAGATGTTCGAGCTGAACTTCTTCGCGGTGCTCTCGGTCCTCCGGGCCGTACTGCCCGGCATGCGCGCCAGACGCAGCGGATGGATCATCAACATGTCCTCGCTGGCGGGGCTGCGCGGGGTGACCGGCTTCGGCTACTACAGCGCCACCAAGTATGCGCTCGAAGCCGTCACCGAGATCCTGCGCACCGAGGTGGCGCCGCTGGGCATCCACGTGCTGGCAGTCGAACCGGGGGCTTTCCGGACTCGTGCCTACGCCGGATTCGCCTACGAGCCCGTCGAGGAGACCATCGCGGAGTACCGGCCGATGCTGGAGCAGGTCCGTGCCGCGATGATCGGCCAGGACGGCAAGCAGCCCGGCGACCCGCGGCGCGGAGTCCGCGCGGTCATCGCCGCCATGTCCCAGGACGCGCCGCCGAAACGGCTGGTCCTCGGCAGCGACGCGTTCGACGTGGTCGTCAGCGCGCTTGAGGGCAACGTGGCCGACATCCGCGCGTCCGAGCCGCTGTCCCGTGACACCGACTTCCCGGTCGGGTGAGTGAATCGGCCTCTGGCTGAGGTCCGATGAGCGGCCAGACGGTCGCGCTCGCACCTGGTAGCCGAGTCAAGGCCTGATCAGCGGCACGGACAAATGAACGTATGCACTCGCCGTTTTGGTCAGCGATGCCCGCTCGGTCGGGTCTGTTCAGCCCTGGCGCAGGCGCAGATGTTCATGGACGAACCGGATCGCCATGGCGCCCTCGCCGACGGCGGAGGCGACCCGTTTGATGGAGCCGCTGCGCACGTCGCCTGCGGCGAAGACGCCGAGTCTGCTCGTCTCCAGCAGGTACGGCCGCCGAGGTGTGCCCTGGCGCAGGTCGGTGACGGCGTCGGCGGGCACGTCCGGGCCGGTGAGCACGTACCCGTGGTGGTCGAGTGCGATCTGTTTGTCCAGCCAGGTGGTGCACGGCTCGGCCCCGATGAACACGAACAGGGCGGTGGCCGGGATGCGCCGGCTGTGCTCAGTCTTCATGTCGACCACGACCACCTCCTCCAGCCGGTCGCGTCCGGCCAGTTCGCATACCTCGGTGTTGGCGTGGACGGTCACGTTGGGCAGTGCGGTGACGCGGTCGGCGAGATAGCGCGACATGTCCCGGCTCAGGTCCTCGTGCCTGATCATCAGGTGGGCGTGGGCCACGTGGCCGGCCAGGAACACGGTCGCCTGTCCGGCGGAGTTGCCGCCGCCGACCACGGCCACCTGGTCGCCGCGGCATAGCTGGGCCTCGGCGGCGGCGGTGGCTGCGTAGTAGACGCTGGTGCCCTCGAACTCGGCCAGCCGGGGCACCCGCAGTTTGCGGTAGCGGGCGCCGGTCGTGATCAGCACGGTCCGGGTCGAAATCTCGGTGCCGTCGGCCAGCCGTATCAGGTGGAGCCCGTCGTGTCCTTCCAGCGCCGTGACCGACGCGGGCACGGTTAACCGGGCGCCGAACTTGCGGGCCTGCAGCGTGGCCCTCTCGGCCAGCTCCGCGCCGGAGATCCCGCCCGGAAAGCCGAGGTAGTTCTCGATCCGGGACGAGGTGGAGGCCTGCCCGCCGGCGGCGACCGCGTCAAGGACCACTACCGACAGACCCTCCGACGCCGCGTACACGCCTGCGGCCAGACCGGCGGGGCCCGCGCCCACCACGACCACGTCGTAGTCGGAGTCGGAGTCGGCGATGCTCGGCTCGGCGAGCCCGACGACCCGCGCGAGTTCGTCGTTGCCCGGGTTGCGCAGCACCTCCTGGCCGCGCCAGATGACCACCGGCGTCTCCTGCGGGGTGACGCCGAGTTGGCGCAGCAGCATCTCGGCGGTGGGGTCCTGCTCCACGTCGATCCAGCGGTACGGCAGCCGGTTGCGGGCGGCGAAGTCACGCAGCCGGCGCGCATCGGTGGAGTAGCGAGAACCGATGATCCGGATGCCGGCGCCCATCTCGATCAGTAGTGAGCGGCGGATCATGTATGCCCGCAGGATGAGGTCTCCGAGTGTCGGGTCGTGGGCGACCATGGCGCGCACGTCGTCGACCGGGATGCTGAGCACCTCGCCAGGCTCGCGGACCACGGCGCTCAGCAACGCCGGCTGGCCTGCCAGCAGGCTGAGTTCGCCGAGGAAGCGGCCCGGCCCGTGCACGCTGATCTCCCGCTCGGCCGGGGTACCGTATCCCTCGATCAGTCCGACGGCACCGGACAGGATGACGTGGAAGTCGTAGCTCGGGTCACCTTCGTGGAACAAGGTTTCGCCGGTGTCGGTGGTGTGGCGCTGCCCGCGTGAGGCCAGCGCGTCGATCTGTTCGGCGCTCAGCCGCGGATAAGCTCCGTAGCGGTCCGGTGTCTCCTGGACGGGCTCGGACATTCTGGTCACCTTCTCTGACGGTGATGCAAGCCGCGTGGCATACCTGGGTTCAGTCGGCGGGAGGCTGGGCCAGCACCTGTTCGACCCAGCGCAGCAGCGCGTCGGGCGGGGCGGCGCCGACCTGGCGGGACCGCACCTGCCCGTGGTCGAGCAGCAGCAGTAGCGGGATGGGCTGGGCCTGGTAGCAGGCCGCCGTCTGCGGCGACTCATCAACGTTGATCTTGACGGCTTTCAGTCGTCCCGCGAAGGTCCGCGCGGCCTGCTCCACGCCGGGAGCCACCACCCGGCACGGGCCGCACCAAGGCGCCCACAGGTCGGCCAGCACGGGCAGCGTCGACTGGGCCACGACGGCCTGGAAGTCGGCGTCGCTCGCCTGGGTGACCCAGGGCAGAGCCTGGTGGCAGTTGCCGCAGCGGGGCACCCCCGCTGCGGCAGCTTGTACCCGGTTGCGCCTGCCGCAGTGCAGGCAGGCGATGACCTCGGCCCCGGTGGCCTGCGCTGCCTGTGTTCATCACGCCTCCGGTCCGGCGCCAGAGTGCGCCATCTCGCGGGCCGGCGTTCTCTGGAACGTGACCATGAGTTCGCCGTTCTGCGCGTCGACCCCGATGACGGCTTCTTCGCCCAGGTCGCCGGCGATGATGGCGCGGGCGATGCGGGTCTCGACCTCGCGGGCGATGTAGCGGCGCAGCGGCCGCGCGCCGTAGACGGGGTCGTAGCCTTGCTCGGCGATGACCTTGCGGGCGCTGACCTGCAGGGTGATGCGCCGTTCGGCCAGCCGCTGGCGCAGTTCGTCGAACTGCAGGTCCACGATCATACCGAGATCTATACCTACTGCTTTTGCCATGCTGATCACCAGTCAGCCGTGGACGCGTGCCAGACAATACGGGGTGCCAACATCGTCACCCGGCAGTACGGGCAAACTCCTAAAGTTCTGGAATCGAGGTCGGGCAGGCCTCAACGCGTAAGGGGCCGTCAGCACCAACTGCCTGTTAAGCCCTCACCGTCATGCCGACGGCGCGACCAAGCCAAATACGAACCAAATTCTCATATTACCCGTCACGGACGGGATAAACCTGATCCGGACGTTGCCGGAAAACCGCACCCGGGCCGGCCTGCCAGAAGCGCCACATGGTCGCCGGAGCCAGTGGCGCTGGGCATGGGCATACGGCTGCTCGGCAGGGGTAATCTGCCCGACGCCCATGCCCAGGTCGTCCTGGCCCAGCAACGCCGGTCCCGACCGCCCGAAGGTCGGTTGATGGGCCTTGCTGACCAGGGACAGCGCGCACCCTCTGTGTCATGCTTGGGAAAGGCAGGGTGACCTGCTGAAACTTTGACCCGTGAGGGCGTGCAAAGAAACTTGTCGAGCATGATCGTTCGGTGACTTCGGCCGCTTCTCCCGGACCATGCTGTGGTCGCCTTCGACCACCCGCTGACGCACGACACGTACCGTCCCGGTCGCCGGGTCGAAGTCCTCCCATTTCAATCCGGCCAGTTCGCCGCGGTGCAACCCCGTCACCAGCAGCAGCCGCCACAAAGCGTACAAGCGGTCGCTGTGTACGTGTGTAAGGAAGGTGTTCGTCTCCTCAAGGGTCCATTCGGGGCGGAGCCTGTCGGTCAGCCGTGGCATGCGGGCGCTCAGGACGATGCCGCCTTCCTCGAGCAGCGCTTTGCGCACGCACCATGCCTGTCAATCGCGCCTCAGTCCGGCCGGCCTCGCGCGAGGCGCACAGTCGCCGGTACTCCCCCAGCGCCTCATGATACGTCGTGAAGCCTTTCCGCTTGGCGTGTACCAGCTCGCCTCGCGGCTGCGGCCCATGTCCAGCCGGAACTCGAACAGCCCCCTTCGCGGGCCACGGACGATCGCAGCTACTACCTCTTCACAACACTCCCTGTCGACGCGCAGCCGCAGGGGCCTGCGGCCGTTTCAGTGGCGCCGTCGTCGACCGGCGCCGCGTAGCAGAGCTGGGGCGCCCGCGGTCTGCGGGCGCCCCAGCCGTCTACGGCCGGTCAGCCGGTTATGACCTTGTCCTTCGCCAGCGACGCGGCACGCTGCTGGAGCAGAGTCCTCAGCTTGTCGATGTCGGCCTTGGCGCCTGCGGCGTCGATTCCCGAGACGGTGTTCAGGGTGGCGCTGATGGTGTCCAGCACCTTCTCGGCTGCCTTGTCGGCGTAGATCTTGCGGTGGAGATCGCGGTAGGCGTCCTCGTACGCCTTCTTGAACGCCTCCGAGGCCAGGAACCGCTCCTTGAGCTTGTTGCCGCCCAGGCCGCCGAACCCACCGCCGCCGGGTCCAGCCCCGGCGGGCGGGGTGAACCCCTCCGGTAGCTGCATGCCCTCCGGCGGCTGGAAATCACCGCCGCCCGGGAAGCCGCCCGCGCCACCCATGGAGGTGGAGTCGTGCGGTCCGGCGGTGGCGCTGCCGCTGAAGGTCAGGTTGTGGTCCCAGCTGATGACCTTGAACTTCTTGCTGTCGATGTCGTACCACAGGTAGTAGTTCTTGCCCGGTCCGGACATGTCG
Source organism: Catellatospora tritici (assembly GCF_019083965.1). GTDB lineage: Bacteria > Actinomycetota > Actinomycetes > Mycobacteriales > Micromonosporaceae > Catellatospora > Catellatospora tritici. The sequence goes on along the minus strand of NZ_JAHRCY010000016.1, from coordinate 147,876 downwards.
TCGAAGTTCAGCAGCAGGTTCTGGAGAGCCGTGTACTGGGCGAACGAGTCGACATCGACGTAGTCGGCAAGATGAGCGTCGAACTCGGCGTCGGAAGCCTCATTGGCCCATTTCACGAGATCGATGACCGGCTTCAGGTCATAGCTGCCCTTGTTGTTGATCTGCTTGAAGTCGTCCTCGTAGTCGGTCGGATCCTCGCCCTTGTACGTGAACTGGCTGGTGGCCAGCGACTTGTAGAGCACACCGTTGCCGAGGCTGTCGGCGAAGTTCTCGTCGGGGTGCTCCACCAGCAGCCGGGCCTTGACCGGGCGCCCGTTGACCTGGAACGCCGCATAGGCGTAGCCCTGCGCGGGCTGCCCGGCCGCGTCCATCACCGCCAGTGAGACGGCTTCGTTGAGTACGGTGCTGCCGCCGCCCATGCCGGACACGCGCACCGCGACCTCGCTGTGGCCCTGATAGCGGCGGCCGTCGGAGAACTCGTCGAAGCTCATCAGCCACGGCAACTCCTCCGGCCGCGAGCTGTCCAGGCTGGCGGCGCCGAACCCGCCGGGCCCGCCGCCCATCATCCCGCCGGGCAAACCCTGCCCGTCGCCGCCGGTGGTCGGCGGGTTCTGGCCGTCTGCGCCCATGCCGGGCATCCCGCCTTCGGGCATGCCAGGGAATCCCCCCTCGGGGAACTCGCCTTCCGGCCGGTTGGGACGGCCGCCGCCGGGGCCGCCGCCACGGCCCTCGAACAGCGACCGAGTCCGCCCGTTGTGGGTGACACCGGACAGGGTGGAGTTGCCCTTGAGCCGGATGCCGACATCACGAATCAGGGTGCCGTCGATGGTCGCGTCGACACGCACGTACTCCTTCTCGCCGGTCTCCATGTACTCGTCGAACATGCGCTGGTAGTCGGCCTGGCCGTAGGTGAGCGTGACCGTGTGGGCGACCGAGGAATCGAACAGGTCCACGGTGCCTTCGACGTCGGTGACCACCTCGTCGTGCTTGGCCGCGGCCGGGCTGGTGACGATCGGGCTGATCCGGGTGTTGCCCGCGAGCACGACCAGGGCCGCGACGGCGGCCACGCAAGTGGCCAACAGTTTCCAGTAGTGGCGCACCCGCACCGGGATGCGGTGTTTGAGGCGGGCCGCCGGTGCGCGCGAGGCGGGGACGGGTTCGGTGGTCATCACAGGTCCGTCTGGTCGTACCCGGTGAGCACGGTGACGCGCTGGCCAGAGGTGAGCGCGCTGAGGGCGGTAATCAGGTCGCTGGGCTCGCTGCCCTTCTTGAGCCGGACGGTGTACATCAGCTCGGTGAGGGCGCCGCCGCGGATCGATTCCATGCTGACGAGTTCGAACTCGGTGGTGTGGGCGATCAGCGCGTCGGAGATGGTGGCGGTGTGATTGCCGTCCGCCGGTACCTGGACCTTGACCACCTGGCGCTGCACCGACAGCTGGAACCAGGAGAACCGGAACATGACGAAGATGACCAGGCAGATCGCTGCCGTGGCGATGACGCCCAGGCTGTAGAAGCGGGTGCCGACGGCCATGCCGACGCCCATCACCAGGAAGATGAACCCGACGTCGCGGGTCTCTTTGATTGCATTGCGGAACCGCACCACCGACAGGGCGCCGACCAGCGCGAACGCGCGGGCGATGTTGGACCCGACGACGAGCATGATCAGCGAGACGAGCATGCCGAGGATGACCAGCGTCTGCACGTAGGACTGGCTGTAGGACACGTTGCGGTGGGTGGCCCGGTAGACCCAGCCGATGATCGAGCTGAGCAGGAAGGCCAACGCCAACGCCACGACGATGTCGGTGACGCTGAACGTGCCGGTGAGGTCTTGCAGATCGAAGTTCATCAGGTCATGCCTTCATGCTCGGCGCCAGCGCGGGTGCGTCGGCGTCAGTGGTGGGGGACGGAACGGGGTCGTGCTCGACGGAGCCGCCGAGGTCGTAGTCGGGGATGTGGAAGATCGAGCGAGGGGCCCGGCCGAAGGCCTCGACGCTCTGGCAGTACTTCGACACCCGCACCACCGACAGGTCGGCGCGGGCGGCGAGGTCGGTCAGCCAGTACGGGGCGCGGTCGTTGACCTTGATCTCCAGCACCGACATCGACGCCGGAACGATCAGCCGGTTCTGCGCACCGGAGCCGAGGTCGAATTCGCGGTCACGGCCGCGCACCCGATGGTCGAGGGTGACTCGCAGGCCGAGGTCGGAGTCGCGGCCGACGTAGGCCTCGCGCTGGTAGCCGGTCATCGCCACCGGCCGCAGGTCCAGGCCCTGGACCAGGCCGAGGACCTCCTGGACGAAGGCGGTCTGGCCGGGTTCGTGCCGGATCATCTGCCGGCCGTCGCACAGCAGGCGGGCGTCGGCGTACGGCATGCCGACCCTGCGTTTCTGCGTGACCCGGTTGACCCGTTGCTTGATCTCGACGTACACGATGGTGTCGTCGTCGATCGTGAAGCGGTCGCCGTAGTGGCGTACGCGCAGCTTGCGCCGAAACCGCAACCCTTCGACCTTCTCCCAGTAGAAGCGCAGCAGGCGGGTGTCGTAGTAGACGCTCCACACGCCGTAGCCGTCCTCGGGGCAGTAGCTGTCGAAGTCCAGGCGGGCCCGCAACTCGTCACGGATCGCCGGCAACTGCGAGGCGTGCACCAGGTACTTGATCTCGTAGCGGTTGAAGGCGTGCAGCGGGCTCGGCGCGCGCAGCGCATGGCCGCCGCGGTCGTCGGCCGTCGTCGCGGACGCCTGCCTGGCCGGCCCACCGCCCTTGTCGGGCCCGGTCGGCGTGGAACGCGGACGCAGTCGCATGCGGGTACCATTTCTCTCGGCCCAGGCAGCCGCCATCGCACCGAAGGTGAACGGCGACTGAACCGGGGGTGTCTGGCGAGTGAACGCGACCTAGCGTGTAGAGCGAAACTCGAAGGTCCGCCGGGAAACATTAAGAAGCGACTAAGAACAGGGCGCTTCTCCCGGAAATGGCATAAACGCGTCGGCAAGCGGTACGCCGTCTTTAAGAATTGGATTAGAAATAGCAGGTCAACCGGACCCGATCCCTATCGTGGTGCCATGACAACCGGTAGCCAGCTCCTGGTCGCCGACGACGACCCGTCCGTGCGCAAGTCCCTGGACCGCGCGCTGCGCCTGGAGGGCTACCAGGTCCACCTCGCCGCCGACGGCACGGAGGCACTGATCAAAGTCATGGAGCTGCGCCCCGACCTGCTCCTGCTGGACGTCATGATGCCCGGCCTAAACGGCCTGGACACCTGCCGCAGACTGCGCGCCGCCGCCGACCACACCCCCGTGCTCATGCTCACCGCACGCGACGCCGTCGCCGACCGCGTCGCCGGCCTGGACGCCGGCGCCGACGACTATCTCGTCAAGCCCTTCGCGCTGCAGGAACTGCTCGCCCGGGTACGAGCACTGCTGCGGCGCACCGGACCGCTTACCGACATCGACGACGTCCTGCGTGTCGGCGACCTCACCCTCAACCGCCGGACCAGGCAGGTCCGCCGCGGCGGAACTCTGATCGAACTGACCCGTACCGAGTTCAACCTGCTGCAGACCCTGCTCGAACACAAAGACCGCGTCCTGACCCGGACCCAGCTGTTCGAACACGTCTGGGGCTTCGACCTGAACCAGTCGTCCAACAGCCTCGATGTGTACATCGGCTACCTGCGCCGCAAACTCGAAGCCGACGGACGGCCCCGGCTGCTGCACACCGTCCGTGGCGTCGGCTTCGTGCTACGGCCAGACGAGCAGTGCCCGTGACCGGCCGCCCCTCCCTCAGCAACCGGCTGACCCTCATCGCCGCCGCGGCCGTCACCGCCGTCGCTGTCGCCGTCGGCGTCCTGGCGCTGCTCGCCCTCCACCAGACCCTCATCTCCCAAGCCGACCGGGAACTGCGGGCCATCTCGCACGGACCGCTCAGCGACCTGACCCCAGCCGCCGCCGCCGACATTCCGCCGAGCCCGCTGGACGCCCAGCAAGACCTGCGGATGCAGATTCGCTTCCCCACCGCGACCATCACTGTGCCTCGCGGCACCACCGCCCTGCCCTGGACCGCCGCCGACGATGCCGTCGCCACCGGCACCCGCACCCAGGCCGCCTACACCGCCGCCACCGACGAGGGCCGATTCCGGGTGCTGACCTTCCGCAGCCCACACGGACAGACGATCCAGCTGGCCCGTTCATTGACCAGCGCCGACGCCACCATCGCCCGATTCGGTACCCTCATCGCCGCGCTGGTCATCGCGGCGGCGGCGGCTGCGGCGTTCGCCGGACGTTTCGTCGCCCGCGCCGGGCTACGGCCGGTCGGCCAACTCACCGCCGCCGCCACCCGCATCGCCGAGACCCGCGACCTCAGCAACCCCCTGCCCGCCGAAGGCCACGACGAGATCGCCCAGCTCGGACACGCGTTCAACCACGTGCTCACCCGGCTGGCCGACGCCCGACAGCAGCAACGCGACCTCATTGAAGACGCCGCCCACGAACTGCGCACCCCGATGGCCAGCATGCGCACCAACGTCGAAGTCCTCATCCGCGACGGCAACCGACTCGACGAAGCCGACCGCGCCGCGTTGCTCGAGGACCTGGAACTGCAGAGCGTCGAACTCGCCGCCCTTGTCGCCAACCTCGTCGACCTGGCCCGCTCCCGCACCGCCGACGAACCCATGACCGCTGTCGAACTCAACGAACTGGCCGCCTCAGCCATCGGGCTCGCCGAAGCGCACTTCCCCCAGACCAGATTCCTGCTCCACGCGGGCAAGCCCATCACCGCTCTGGCCCGTCCCACCATCCTGCAACGTGCCCTGGTCAACCTGCTCGACAACGCGGCCAAGTTCGGCCGCGACGACCAGACGGTCGAACTGCGGCTCACCACCGTCACCGAACCGGTCCCCACGGCATGCCTCAGCGTGCTCGACCGCAACCCCACCATTCCGGCCGACCAGCGCGAACGCGTCTTCCAACGGTTCCACCGCCTCGACGCCTCCCGCGCGGTCGCCGGTTCGGGCCTCGGCCTGGCCATCGTCCAGCAGGCAGCCGCCGCTCACAACGGCACCGTCATCGTCACCTCGCGGCCCGGCGGCGGCAACGAGTTCCGCATGACGCTGCCACTCGACGCGGCCACCGACCAGCTCTGAGGCCGCTATGCCGTTAGCGGGTTCGTCGGCTCCAGCGGTGAGGTTCTGCCACAGGTGGAACCGGTCGGCGACCTGGACGGCGTCGAGGCGCTGGTGCGGGCGCCGTCGGCGTAGGAGCCAGCCCGGTCGCGGCAGATCACCTCAGCCCCAGGATGCGCGGCCGGCCACGTCGGCAACGCCGTCGCGTCGCGACCGGTGACGAGGTCGATGACCTGCCAGGTCTGGCAGGTGCTTGTCCGTCGGTGATGGCATGCCCGGTATGTAGGAGCGCCGTTGCGGTACTCAGCGGTACACGTGAGACGGCCACATCCTCGGTCAGGCCGTCGCCCGCGATATCCAAGCGACGCGAGGCAACTCCGGCGATGACGACACCTCACCCGCGCAACCCGCCGCACCGGCGGCCGCTTGATCCGAAAACCGCAGGGTGAGCGGCAGGCGGGGGGTGGTGCCGGACGGAGCCCCACCCCCCGCGGTCGTGTCGATCAGGCGATAACGCAGGCCACGCCGTTGAGGGTGAATGAGGTGGGCTTTCCGGCGTTACCGGTGTGGTTTGCCTGGAAGCCGATGCTGACGGATCCGTTGGCGGGGATGCTGGCGTTGTACGCCAGGTTCCTGGCGGTCACCTGCCCCGAGGCCGGTGAATAGCCCGCATTCCAGCCCGAGGTGATGACCTGGCCGCTGGGCAGGGTGAAGACCAGAGACCAGCCGTTGATCCCAGCGTTGGCGGTGTTCGTGACGGTGATGTTCTCGACCAGTCCGGTGTTCCACGCATCGATGGCGCTGGTGACGCGGCAGGAACCGGATCCGGGCGGGGTGCTCGGGCTCGGCGGGGTGCTCGGGCTCGGCGGGGTGCTCGGGCTGGGCGGGGTGCTCGGGCCTGTGGTGGTCAAGCCGAAGAACGCGATGGCAGATGCTGCCATGCCGCTCGATGGCAAGGTGTGACCAGCCCCCTGGATGCTGAGCGCCTCGACCTGCACTGTGCCCGACGAGTTGGCGAAGCGACGGCGGTTCCAGTTGGCCTGCGGGGTGTCGGAGGAGGTGGGGGTCTGACTGAGCCCGTGCACGTTGGTCCACTGCTCGACTGATTCCTGCAGCAACGAGTACGGCACGAGGGTGTCGCTGGTGCCGTGCCACAACTGCACTCGGGGCCGCGTGCCGGTGAAGCTCGGGTTGACCTGCCGCACCGCGTCGCCCCACTGCTGCGGGGTCCGGTTCATGCCTCCGCCCGTGCACTGGCTGCTTCCGGGCGGGTAGTCGGCCGCGTTGGCGAAACAGTTGAACGGCACGCCCATGAACGCCGCTCCGGCCTTGAACTTGTCCGGGTAGAGGGCGAGCATGTGCTGGGTCATCATGCCGCCGGAGGAACTTCCCGTGGCGTAGACGCGGTTCTGGTCACCGCCGTACTGGACCACGGTGTAGGCGATCATCGACATGATCGAGACCGGATCGCTGCCGCCGTCGCGGCGCTTGGCGGCTTCCGACCACGTGTCGAAGCATCGGCCGAACCCGGCCTCCTGCATCGCGCTCGGGTAGATGACGATGAAGCCGTACTGATTGGCCAGCGACGCGAACTCGCTGCCCGAGTAGAAGCCGGGGCCGGAGCCCCCGCAGCCGTGCATGGCCACCACTATCGCGGGATTGGCCGGACGGGAGTCCGGCACGTAGATGTGCATGCGCATGCCGCCCGGGTTACTGCCGAAGTTCGGCACCTCGACCAGCGAAGCCGCGAAGGCGGGTTGAACCGCCGGGATCGTGACACCGGCCGCCGCCAAGGCTGCGGCGAGGGCGAGCAGCAGCTTTCGTTTGATCTTCATGGGTCTGTCTCCTTCATTCCCCGCACAAATGGGGGACGGGCCGTGGAGTCGCGCTCGCGCGCGACATGCCCACGGCGTGCCGGCTGGTGGTTGTGGGTGTGGTCGCCGATGTGGTGGCACTCGTCCCGCCGGTGCCCTCGGACGGCTGGGTGACCTGACCGTCCGCACGTGACCACACACCGCGCAGGTCCGCGGCGTTCTGAGCAGCGACTGGTCCAGATGCCCGGCTTCCGTGACCAATGCATGACACATAGCGTTCCTCGCGAACACAAAACTGTCAATTTAAGTTTGACGATATTGTGGCCATGGCGCCCGACGAGGCCGGCATTCGTCGGTTTCCGGTTCCCGGCGGAGATGATCGGGGTCGCCGTGGTGTGGCACCCGCGCAACAGCGCTTCCTACCGCGACGGTCTGCCGCACCAGCAGGTTGTTGTGCAGCAGACCGAGGAACGATTCCATGGCGGCGGTGCCGGCCCGGCCCATCGAGCCGAGCATGCGGTGTTGGTGCAGTGCGCGGCGAACGTCGTGGACCGAACTGGGCGGATTCAACCGGCCGTCACATGGAATGTGCGCTACGTGCACATGGCCGACACCCTCGACCGGATCGATGCCCACCACGGCCCGGACGCCAAGGCCGTGGCCTGGGCACACAACACCCATCTGGGCGACGCCCGCGGCGCCGAGATGACCGCCGTTCAGATGAGCAAGACAGGGCAGCTCTCCCGCGAACGGCACGGCCGCGACCAGGTCGTCCTCGTCGGGCTCGGCTGGGACCTCACGGGTGTGCCTCCTGTCTGTTGGTGAACTGGGAAAACTGCGTGCCTGCCTGGTGTCCTGGTCGGCTGGGTGTTGGTGTACGCCCGGCCGGTCATCGCCTCGTTTTCGCTCCACGGTCGTAGGCCAGGGGCATATCACCTGGTTGCGGGATCGGCCGGCCGAAGCTTGAGCGCCCAATTCGATGCTGGTCCCCGTCGCGGGTCAGCACATGAGCGTTCACGGGTGTCCGAACCGACGGGCGGCCGCCGGCAGTCAATGGTGCGAGTGCCGCTGCTGGTGGGCTGCGGAGAGGACGAGGTACGCGCTGGCGGTCCACGTGTAGGCGCGGTCGCGCAGACCGGACCCGGTCAGAGCGTCGAAGTTCTCGGCGAAGCCGGACTTCTCACACAGGGCGCGAAAGGTGTTGCTGATGTGGTCGGCGAGCCCGGTATGGCCGGCACGACGCAGGCCGTCTTCGATGAGTACCGTCACGGGTGCCCAGATGGGGCCACGCCAGTAGCCGTCGGCTGTGTAGTGCGCTGAGGTCGGCAGCTCGGTGGCTAGACCGTAGGGGGTGAGGTGGGCGCTGATGCGCTGGGCCAAGGCTTCGGCGATGGCGGGATCCAGTTCGGCACCGAGGATTATCGGCATCAGGTCGAGCAGGCTGTCGCTGGTCCAGGTCTGGCCTGACAGTGCGCTGCGGGCGCGGAATCGCTGTCCGGTCCAAAGGTTTTCGATCATGTCGGCCTGCATCTGCTGGGCTTTGCGCCGCCAGTCGGCGGCGTCGGAGTCGAGGCCGAGTTCGGTGGCCAGGTCGGCGAGCTCGCGCAGTTGCAGCACCAGGAAGGCCGCCAGGTCGGCCGATTCGATGACGCGCTCGGGGTCGAAGCAGGTGGCGTTGTCCCAGCCGCTGTCGTTGCCATGCTGGTAGTGCGCCAGTGGGCTGTTGTGAGTGCGGCGGTGCTCGAGCCAGAACCGTGTCCAGTCGGCCAGGCTCCCGTATACCTGGAGCAGGTCGTCGGGGTTCAAGTGCAGGTGGCGTCGCAGTCGGTGCAGTGCCCAGCCGTGGATCGGGGGTTTGACGAAGTTGTAGAGGATCTCCGAATGGGTGACCGAGTCCGGTAGGGCGCCGGCGGCGTCCTGGTGGTCGAACGGGGTTTGAAATTGGTCCCAGGCCAGGTCCGGTTGCCCCGAGGCCAGGGCGAGGGCGTTGAAGCAGTGGTCCCAGCTCCAGATCTTGTTCATCCAGTGCTTGGACATGAGCACTGCCGGCCGGGCGAGGAATCCGGCGGGGCGTACGGTCGCCGACCACAGGACATAGGCGGCCAGTTCCGCGGCCGGGGTCTCTGCGTCGCGCCAGGGGGCGACGGCGTCGACGAACGCACCGTACGCCGCCTGGGCACTTTTGTGGACCTCGGCGAAGGACCGTTCGGGACGGTAGGGAGCGCGGGCGGTCTCGTACTCCTCGATCGCGATCTCCCACGGTAGGTCGTCGCCGGTGCAGACGACGCCGCGCTCGGCCAGGCCGAGTGACTGTCCGCCGGTGACCTCGGCCAGGCGGCCGGCCAGGACGGTGATGCGGTAGCGGCGGCCGGTCTCGTACACGGTGTAGACGTGGGAGCCGTCGACCGGGTCGGGGTAGAAGTAGGGGCCGCTGAACGGGGTCAGGGAAGGGCTTGCGGCGGCGACGAGCAGGTTGAGTCCGATACCGGTGATCCGCACGGTGTCGGCGCTGTCGTAGGCCAGTGCGATGGCGCCGTGTGGGTGGTGCCAGGTCAGCTGGGCGGGCGTGCCGGTGACGGTGGTGTGCCGGCGCTGGTGCCGGTCCCCCGCGACCGGCACCAGCCGCAGGATGGGGTGCAGGCCGTTCTGGTGGGATACCAGGTGCACGTCGTCCGCATAAATCTTCTCGGCGATCACCGGTGAGAAGTTGAACCACGACCCGCTGTGGCTGAAGGGGATCTCGCGGAGGGAGAACTCCGGGCCCTGTGGGGCGACTGTCATGGTGTGGCCTCTTTCTGCGTGCGGCGTGTTGGTCCGGCCGACCGTTGGTGGCGGCGCGAAGGCAGGCGTCAGGGCAGCCGGAGCGCGGCGCCGGGCCCGGCTGTAAGGCGGGGGGTCAGTCCTTGACTGCTCCTGCGGTGACGCCGGTGGCGACGTAGCGCTGGGCGAGGATGAGCAGGACGGTCGCGGGATCGACGCCACGACCGCGGTGGCCATGATCGCATTCCATTCCTGGTTGTTGTTGCCGATGTAGTGGTAGATGCCCAGGGTGATCGGTCGCAGCGGGCCGCCGCTGTCGAGCGTGCTGGCGAAGACGAAGTCCGACCACGCCCACAGGAACGCGAACAGCGACACGGTGACGGTGGCGTTGCGGCTGACGGGCATGACCACCGACCAGAACGTGCGGGCGGGGCCGGCGCCGTCCACCACGGCGGCGTGCATGACCTCGTGAGGGATGCCGCTCATAAACGCGGTGAAGATGAGGACCGCGAACGGCACCGCGATGGTGGTGTCGGCGATGATCAGGCCGGTGAGGGTGTTGAGCATGCCGATGTTGAGCAGGAAGGCGTAGTAGCCCATCGCCATGATGATCCCGGGGATCATCTGCGCGACCAGCAGCAGGAAGCTGAGCACGCCGCCTCCCCGGGGGCGCAGCTTGGCCAGGGCGAACCCCGCCGGTGCGGCGATGGCCAGAGTGAGCGCGACGGTGCCCAGCCCGACGATCAGGCTGGTGCCCAGGTACGGCAGTTGCTGGTCGAGGACGGAGCGGTAGCCGTCGAGGGTGCCGCCGACAGGGAACCAGTCGGGCGGGCTCTTGCGCATCCGTTGGTCAGCCGTGAACGACACGTTGATCATCCAGTAGACCGGGAACAGCATCACCGCGGTCGCCGCGAGGCCGGCAGCGGTCTTCCACCAGGTCGTCTTCGGGGTCATGACTGCTGCTGCCTTCGCTGAACGCGGATGTAGATCAGGCCGAAGACGACCGCCGTGATGATCAGTAGGTTGCCGACGGCGGCGCCGGGTCCGAACGCGGGTAGCGGATTGCCGAACCCGAGCCGGTAGGACCACGTGGCGAAGGTGGTGGACGAGTCCACCGGCCCGCCCTTGGTCATGATCCAGATGATGTCGAAGACCTTGAGGGTATAGACCAGGCCCAGCAGCAGCGTTATCGCCGAGACAGGGCGCAGCAGCGGGAACGTGACCCGCCAGAACCGCTGCCAGCCGGTGGCGCCGTCCAGCGCGGCGGCTTCGTGGACCTGCGGGGAGATGCCCTGCAGACCGCTGTAGAGCACGACCAGGTTGAACGGTATGCCGATCCAGACATTCGCAATGATTACCGAGATCAGCGACCAGTCCGGCGAGGTGAGCCAGTTGACCTGGTCCGCGCCGAGCAGGCCCAGGGCGCTGTTGACGATCCCGGAGTCGCTGTTGAGCATCCACGACCAGGTCGACGCGGACACGATCAGCGGCAGCAGCCACGGCACGAGGAACAGCGCTCGCAAGGTGGCCGACAGCCGGAAGTGCTGGGTGAAGAAGACCGCCAGTGCCATCCCGATGAAGAACTGCAGTGCCAGCGACACCAGGGTGAACGTGACGGTCTGCAGCAGCGCGGGCCAGAACGTGGCGTCGTCCAGGACCGTGCGGTAGTTGTCGAGCCCGATGAACGCCGCGTCGCCGTGTACGAAGGAGCGCACGGTGTACTGGCGCAGGCTCAGGTCGAGGTTGCGGTAGAGCGGGTAGGCGTAGAACGCGATCAGGTAGACGGTGATGGGGGCGAGGAACGCCCATGCGGCCACCTGCGTGTTGACGCGAGCCGCGCCGTGGCGGGCGGCCCGCGGCGGGGCGGCGCTGAACGCCGCCCCGCTCGGGCCGTCCACAGGCCGGGTAGGCGGTGTCTGTGTCCGGAGGTTCATGACCGTGGCGCTATCGGGTCACTTGGTCGCCGCGGCGGCCGCGGTCTGGGCGTCGGTCAGGGCCGCCTGTGGGGTCTTCGACCCGCTGAGCGTCGCCTGCACTGCGGTCCACAGCTGCTGGGAGATCTTGGGGTACTTGGTGCCGAGGTTGTCGCCGGTGCGGCCCTTGGCGGCCTTTACCGCGTCGACCCACACCTGAAGCTCTGCGTTGGCGGCGACCTGCTTGGCCTGCACCGCCTCGGTGGGGGCGATGTAGTTCAGCGCGGTGACGGTGGCCAGGGAGTTGTCGGTCGAGGCCAGGCACGATACGAGCTTCTGTGTGGTGGCGTAGCGGGCGGTGTCCTTCTGGACGGGCACGCTGACGAACTCGCCACCGGTGGGGGCGGCGGCGGTGCCGCCGTCGATCGCGGGCACCGGGATGATGCCGTACTCGAAGCCGGCCTTCTCGGCGTTGCCCAGCTGCCAGGTGCCGTTCTCGGCGAAGGCGTAGTCACCGGTGGCGAACTCCTGCCAGCTGGTGGTCTGGGTGTTGTTGATGACCGAGTTCGGGGCGTAGCCCTGCTTGAGCCAGTCGGTCCACAGCGACACCGCGGCCACGGCCTGCGGCGAGTCGAGCTGGGTCAGGTTCGCTCCCGAGCCCCAGTACCAGGGCAGGAACTGGAAGCTGCCCTCCTCGGTGCCGATGGCAGAGAAGGTGATGCCCTTCTTGCCCGCCGCCTTGACCTTGGCCAGGGCCGCGGTCAGCGACTTCCAGTCGGTCACCGAGGCGATGTCGACACTGGCGGCCTGCAGGACGGCCTTGTTGTAGTACAGCGCCAGGGTGTTCGCGCCGATCGGGATACCGTAGGTCTTGCCACCGCTCTGACCCGCGCCGAGCAGATTCGGCGAGATCGCCGCGGTGTCGAGCTTGGTGTCGTCGGAGGAGGCGAGTACACCGGCTTCGGCCAGGGTGGAAATGACCGGGTTGTCGACGATCAGCACGTCGGGTGCGTTGCCCTGCTGGGCGGCCAGCAGCACCTTGTTCGTCAGGTCGGTGGTGTCGTAGCCCGTGCGGGTGATGGTCACGCCCGCGTCGGTGCCGCACTTGTTCAGCAGTTTGGCCCAGTCGGAGCTGCCGTCGTACTGGGGGTATGGGTCCCAGATCGTGTAGGTGGTACTGGCGGGGTCGTTGGCGGGGTCGGTCGAGGAGCAGGCGGCCGTGCCGGCCGTGACGGCCGCTGCTGTCAGGGCGAGAGCCAGGACACGCCGCCTGGCCGTGGTTGAGCGCATGGACATTCCCTTCATCAGCACAGGTCACCGTGCGCCGTCTCGGCGAGCCGACCCAGTTCGGGGCGGGCGCGGTCCGCCTTGCGTCGCGGTCCGCTGTCGAGGTGGCGTCCGGCTTGGGAGCGTCGGGGTGGCCTACCGGCGACCTGCGGCCGTTGCCAACCCGTTACGCGGTTGTGTCGAACCGATTCGGCGAATCGGTTCGATCGACGATAGGGCTCCGCATCGGCTGGGTCAATGGGGAGATGCCGTCTCGGTACACACCACCGTGTCATGCTGCGACCGAAGAAATGGCGGCAAGGAGATACGGCCTCTCCTCGATGTTGTGGATCGGTTCGACTACGCTCGCCGTGGTTGCCGCATGGCGAAGCCGCGCGGGCAAGGTATAAACAACGTGGTGGGGGGAGAGCCTGTGAACATCGGCGAGATCGCGCGGCTGGCCGGAGTGTCGCGCAGTACGGTGTCCTACGCGCTCAGCGGTCGGCGAACCGTGTCGGCGGAGACGCGCAGGCGCATCGAGCAGGTCATCGCCGAGGCGGGTTACCGGCCCAACGCCGCCGCCCGCGCGCTCAAGGAAGGCCGCACGCGCACTCTGGGACTGGTCATCCCGCCGGCGAGCCGGCGCCTGACCGACATGCAGCTGGGCTTCGTGGCCAGCGTCGTGGAGGCCGCCGCGCGCGTGGACCTCGACGTGCTGCTGTCGCCGTCGGGTGGTGACCACGACCGGTCCTTCGAACGCGTCATCACCGGTCAGCGCGTCGACGGCGTCATCCTGATGGAGATCCGGCTCGAGGACGCACGGGTGGCCCGGCTGCAGCAGACCGGCACGCCGTTCGTGACCATCGGCCGCACCGCGCACCCTGAGCACATGTCCTGGGTCGACGTCGACTACGCCGGCCTGATCGGCCGCTGCGTCCACCACCTGGCGGACCTGGGCCACCGGCACATCGCGTTGATCAACCGCTCCCAGGAGCTCGTCGCCGCCGGCTACGGCCCCGGCCACCGGGCGCTGGCGGGGTTCACCGACGCGGTCGCCCAACGCGACCTCAGCGGCCTCGCGGTGTGCTGCGCCGACGAGACCACCGCAGGGCAGGCGTGCATGGAACAGCTGCTCGCCGACCACCCGCAGATAACCGCCGTCGCGACCATCAACGAGGCTGCCCTGCCCGGGATGCAGCGAGCCCTCGACGACGCCGGCCTAGCCGTGCCGCGAGACTTCTCCATCACCGGCGTGGTCGCTCAGCACTGGGCCGAGGACTTCCGCCCACCGCTGACCGCCGCCGACGTGCCCGCCCACGACATGGGGGCCCGCGCGGTGGAGCTGCTCCTGCAGCGTATCGCCGAGCCCACGTCGGCACCGCGGCACCTGCTGATCGCGCCGCCGATCGCGCTACGCGCCTCGACCGGTCCGTCCGCGGCCCGACCTGCCGGCCGCTGAGCAGAGGCCGACGAAACGATCCAGGCAGTCTGCCGGGCGACCGCGACACCACGGCCCGCGCGCGCCTGAGCGGCACCTCCCGTCATCTGCCACACCCGGCGCGTCTCCGCGAAACCCGCCGTTGACACATCAGCAACGCATCCTTAGTCTCGAAGCGAATCGATTCGATAAGCGAGCGAGTTCGCGAGAAGCCGAACCACGCACTATAGCAATGTCATCAGGCTTGATCGTCGAATCGATTCTCAAGTTGTCCCCCGACAGCTGACACAGCTCCGTGCCGCCAGGGCCGCCGCGTCCATCGGCGGTGCGGACTGGATGAACCACTACGCCGAACCGGAGCACCAACGCCTGTGCCCCCGGCGGGCCGAAACACCGCGCGGCCGCCGTCCGGAGTACACGCGACCCACCCGCATATCAGTGGCCACGCGAAGCACGGCGCAAGCCGTCCCTGGCCGCTGAGACTCCGAAGGAGCCGCTAGTGAACATCGCATCAGTCCACCAGCCCGGACGCCGAGTCGCATCGGCCGTGCGCGTGCTGGCCGTCATCGCCCTGACCGCCGCGGCCGTAGCGAGTCCGCTACCTGCTGCGGCCGCCGACGAGACGATCACCGTCAACTTCTCCATGGCCGGCGGATCGCCCACCTACCGCGCCTCTGGGTGGATCTACGGCATGACCGAGAACGCGTCGGGGCCCGCTGACCACTTCTACACCGACGTGAAGTTCCGCTACATGCGCGCCGGCGGGGCGCAGCTGGACTCGCCCGGCGGCTGGGTCTCCGGGCGCTACCAGCGCCGCTGGGACGCGACCCTCGCCCAGGCCCGACGCACCATCGCCCTGGGTGGCCAGTTCGTCATCCTCCCGCACGACCTGTGGGGCGCCGACGGCTACCCGATCTCCCGATTCCCCGGCGACAACGGCGACTGGACCGACTACGACAACTTCCTCACCAGGCTGATCAGCGACGTACGCGCCGCCGGGATCACCGTGCAGTGGGACATCTGGAACGAACCCAACCTGAACCTCTTCTGGAACCGGCCCCAGGCCCAGTACTTCGAGCTCTGGCGGCGGACCTACCAGCGGCTGCGCACCGAGTTCCCCAGCCACCTGATCGTCGGCCCGAGCCACGCCGGCGTGCCTACCACCTCCACCGGCTGGTGGACCCAGTACCTCGACTTCGTCAAGGCCAACAACGCCGTTCCGGACATCATCAGCTGGCACAGCCTGCCCAGCGACCCGGTCGCCAACGTCAACGCCGCCAACACCACCCTCAACGCCCGCGGCATCGCTCATCCCCGTCCTTACCAGATCAACGAGTACGGCGCCGGCAACGAGCAGAACCCCGGTGACGGCTCCTGGTACATCGCCCGCCTCGAACGCGCCGGAGCCGACGGCCTGCGCGCCAACTGGGCCAGCGCCGGCAACCTGCACAACGATCTCGGCAACCTGCTCGCCCGCAACTCCGCCGGCGTGCACCAGCCCAAGGGCGAATGGTGGGTATACCGCTTCTACGGCTCACAGACCGGCCAGATCTCATCGGTCACGCCGAGCACCGCCTACGACGCGTTCGCCACCAAGGACTTCGCCATGGCCAAGATCCTCGTCGGCGGCGGTGGCACCACCGGCAACATCGCCGTCAACATGCAGCGACTGGACACCACGAACGGCATCGTGCAGAACAACCAGGTCCGCATCCTGACTCAGCGCATCCCCAACAACAGCGGCGGCGCCGTGCAGGGGCCGATCACCATCTCCAACACCGTCGTCACCCTGTCCGGCAACGCCACGACCGTCAACCTGCCACACACCAACATCGACGACACCTTCACCATCACGCTGCTGCCGCCGTCGAACGCCGGCTTCCAGTCGGTCGCCGTCGCCCAGCACTCCCAGCAGTGCCTGGACAACAAGAACCTTAGCTCCACCAACGGAAACCAGCAGCAGCAGTACTACTGCGAGGGCGGCGGCCAGCAGCTGTGGAACTTCCAGTCCGTCGCCGGCGTCGCCGACACCTTTACCGTCGTCAACCAGCAGAGTGGTAAGTGCCTCGACGTCAATGGCGCCTCCACGAGCGACGGCGCCGCGGTCCAGCAATGGACCTGCACCAGCGGAGCCCAGAACCAGCAGTTCACCCTCCGCAAAGTGACATACGGCGGCAACGACTCCCACGACTACCAGCTCGTCGCCCGCCACAGCGGCAAGTGCGTCGACGTCAGCACCATCTCGACGACTGTCGGCGCGCTCATTCACCAATGGACCTGCAACCCGGTCGGCCAAGGCAGCCCGCTCAACCAGACCTGGCGGCTCTGGGGCCGTTAAGCCCACACGAGTCATGCGACGTGAATCTTCCTACCGTGTGCCCACGTCGCAGAAAAAAGCGCGAAGTCCGGCGGCCAGTTCACCATGCGTGGCCTGGCCGCCCCGGCGATGATAGAAATCGCTCTCGCATCCCTTGTCGTTGTTGTGGCCGCGCAGCCGCGCCCACCCCGTAGTTCATCGGAATACCTCTGCTTACCGTGAATCGGTGGCCAGTTGCTCCGGCCTCACTCGTCGAGGTAAACCCTGCGTCGTTCCGGGTCGGCCTTGCCTCCGGCTTCAATCGTGATCTTGAGGGTATGGGCAGGAAGCACCCGGATGGCGGCATTCCGACCCCCGGTGCGTTCGACAACGTCTCGCGCCGCCTCCCTGTCGCCGCTCGCGAGCCGACGGACCAGGTCCGCCTCTGGGGCGGCATCAGGGCCCTCAAGAAGAGGCAGGTTCGACAAGCCTCGATCGGGGGCCAGCTGCAGCGCCACGAACCACGAGAACGGCGGCGTCTTGTCGAACATGTACCTGTGCACTGATGCGACTGTGGATCCGCTCGCGATTAGATCTTGGTAAAGGGCTAGGCCGCTGCCGTAGTCGAAAATCTTGCTGGAAAGTTTCCGATCACGCAGCTGTGCCAGTATCGCAGCCGTCAACTCATCGAGGGTCTCAGTCCGTGGGCGGTACAGCAGGTACTTCACTGCACCGAATCGTGCTGTCCGGTGCGGGCTGCTTTGGTGTTAACAGGGGTGCAGCAGCCCGCACCACCCGATGAGGGCCTCGAGTTCAGCCAAGCGAATGCGCACGGCGTTGTCAGGACGGCGTCGTCCGTGCGGTGTAACGCCGACGCGTGGCAGGCACTGCGTGGCAGTGCAGTGTTGGGTAGGGGCAGGAGTACAGCATTCCCAGGGGCCAGTTGGCCAGTCTTTCCACGTTAGGAGTGAGGGCTACAGCCCTCTATCGGTTCGCTCAGGCGAATAGGGCAAGGTAGATCATGATGTGGTGGCAGATGGCTGCGATGAGGGTGCAGGCGTGGAAGAACTCGTGGTGGCCGAATGTCTGGGGCCATGGGTTGGGTTTGCGTAGCGCGTACAGGACCGCGCCTGCGCTGTAGACGAGACCACCGGCGGCGAGCATGATCAGAGCGGTCAGCCCTCCGGTGTGCAGGATGTCCGGCAGGATGATCACGGCGATCCAGCCGAGGCCGAGGTAGAGCGACGCGCTGACCCAGCGTGGTGCGCGTCGCCAGATGACCGAGGTGGCGACTCCGGCGGTGGCGCCGGCCCACACGATGGTCAGGAGGATGGCGGCTTTTGCCGGGTGGAGGAGCAGTGCGCAGATGGGTGTGTAGGTGCCGGCGATGAACACGAAGATCATCGCGTGGTCGAGTTGGCGCATGATCTGGTAGCCGCGGGTGCTCCATACGGTGCGGTGGAATAGGGCACTGACCGCGAGCAGCGCGCATATCGTGACGCTGTAGACGGCTGCGCTGGTCACGGGGGCAGCCCCGGGTCGGGTGGCGGCGACGCTGACCAGGACGACACCGCAGAACACGGCGACGATCGAGGCGTAGGCGTGTAGTTGTCCGCGCAGTCGTGGATGACCGAAGTCGGCGAGGGCGGGCTGTTTCACCGTGGCGGTGGTGATGGCCGTCATCTTGGTTGCGTCCCCGGCGGCGTGCACTCCACCTCTGGTACCGTGCGGCTGCGCGGATGCGTAGGGCCCGGCCCGGGCGGTTCTTTGACCGGCCTGGGCAGTTCCCCGATCGTCGGGCGAGGCGACGCTGGTCATGCCGTCGTGGTCACGGGATGGTTCGCCCCGGGCCACGGCGAACTGCTGGTCGGTGTCGACGGTCGCCGCGCATTGCCCAGCCGAGGGTCCTGCAGGTCGGCGTTGACGACGGGCAGGAATTCGATCAGGTCGAACTTATCGACGAGGGTGTCGGCGGCCTCGACGAACACCCGTGCGAGCCGCTGGGTGGATACGGTGGTAGTGGTCATGGCAGCCTTCTTCCCTTATAAGCGTCGTGTTCATGGAGGACTGCGTGTTTATGGGTGCCGGTCGAAGACGATCCGGCGGGCGATGATGCCGGTGGCGACTTCGCTGAGGCGTTGATCGTTGGCGTGGGCGTAAGCGCGGATGCGGGCCATGGCGTCGGTGAGGGTCGTTGCAAGTTGGGCCATGACCATGCCCTGGGCTTGGAACAGCTCCGAGCGTGAGCCCAGCACGTTGTGGAGCCAGGTGTCGGCGCGGTCGGCGTCGTGTTGCCGGTCGAGCAACGTCGTGACGGTCACCTCGGCGAAGGTGAGCGCGAGGGTGACCTCGTCGGTGGTGAGCATGCCGGGAACGGGGCGGAACACGTCGAGCATGCCCAGGCGGGCGGCGCCGATCTGCAGCGGGAACGCGAACACCGCCCGCACCCCGCCGGCATGCACCGCGGGGCTGTAGGCAGGCCAGCGGGCCATGGCCTCGTCGAGGTCGGGGATCATCACCGGGTGCCGGGCGGTGTAGGCGTCGATGCAGGGGCCCTCACCGAGGGTCAGTTGCAGCTCTTCGAACCGTTCGGCGGCCGGGTCGGACGCGGCCGTCACCGCCCGTGCCCCGTCTGAGGCAACGACGGTCAACCCAACTCCGCAAGCGGACAGCGCACGGACGGCTGCCCCGCACAACTGTCGCAGCCCGTCGGCCTCATGAGCGGTGTGGTCATCGGCGTGGGGTTCTGCTGCGATGAGGGCTTCCACCTGCCTGAACCGGTCCAGGCCGGCCGCCACAAGGGCTCCCTGTCTGCACCACCGCAAAGAGGCGCTGCGCACGATGGGGCACATCCGGTGGCGGGCATGGCTTCCTTTCGCAAGCACTGTGTGCCACCGGGGACTGGGGTAGCCGGACCGGCTGCGTCGCCCGTCCTTGCCTCGACGTACCCCGCGCGCCCACGTCCAAACGGCGACGGAAGGCGCTCCTAGGGCAGTGACGAAGTTCTCGGCCGCCACAGCCGATTCGACCGCCCGAACGAGGCGAGCCGCTGCCACAGCCCGGCCGCGGCAGCCAGACCGCTGTCCGAACCCGGCGCTGGAGGCGGCATATGTACGGGCTCGCGCCGGCACTCGCGCAATGCCGCTACAGCGGGTGCCCGTCGACTCCGGGTGGCTCCGCGAAGGCCAGCCGGGCGACCATCTCCTCGGTAATCGCTGCCCAGGCCACCGCGCGACGAGGCAATCGCCAATCAGGCGCAGTCGCGGCACACGTCCTGCCCGGCCGCCGCCCGCTGGTTGCGGTGGCGGACCAGGAAGCACTTCGAGCAGCGGAACTCATCTGCCTGCTGGGCCACGACGGGCACGGTCAGCTCCTCGTCGAGCTGGTCGCCGCCGGGCAGTTCGAAGGACTCCGCAAGATCGTTCTCGTCGACGTCCACCGCCGCGGCGTTGGGCGTCTCGCGGCGGACGCGCAGCTCCTCGAGGCTGTCCTCCTCGATCACGGGCTGGCGTGGTGCGTCGTAGTCAGTCGTGGTCGCCATGGCCGTCTCCCCCCTCGTGGTGCGTCCGTGCAACATCCGTCGCGCGGCGCGTATTCCGCGCTCGCCCGAACCGGACATTCGGGCAGGCGGGGCTGTTGCTACATGATCAAAAGCCGTCGGCGCGGTTCCGGTTCGCCAGCGCCACACCGATGCGACGCCGAGCCGGCGGTAAGGGGAAGACCTTCTCACGACGGTGAGCGCGACCCGCCAAGGACACGCGAGCGGGTGGTGAGGAACACGATCGGCAACCGAAACCTCCGTAGGGGCTACGTAGTGATTGAGAGGCCCCGGCACGCACGACCCGCCGGACTTGGTCCTATGAGCTCTCCGTCGGGGCCTGCACCGGCCTGTTCTGCCCTAAAGCACTATTCAATCGATAGAGGTCGAGCAATGCTCGTACTGGCTTGAGCAGCGCGCGATCTACCGAACGTCATGATGGTCGATGCGCGGCGGTCCGACAGTGGCGACACTGGCCGATGCTGCGGCGGGAACGCGGGACGCTTGCCTGCTAGCCTGCCTGCTCGTGCCGCAGATTGATCCATCAGTAGCCGCTTATGTGGACGCATACGTCGCCGGCTGGGCACTGTCGCGGCGAACTACGAGCCCAGAGCCGGTCGAGCACGGATGGCATGTGCTCACCGGGACCGAGACCGAGCCGGAGCGGTATGTACTGACCGGTGGTGACGCTGAGGACATCCGGCGGGTCATGCGCGCCATGCCGAGATCCGGTTCCCACGTGAAATTCGCCGGCGACCGCGATGACTGGCTCATTCTTGCCGACGCCGAGTGGGAGGTCGACCCCACCGGGTGGTTCATGGCCTACGACCCTCGGCCGCAGATGCAGCGACCTTCCGGTACGGCCCCCGATGGGCGACCTGATCACGGCGACGATTGACGAGCACGTGGCCCGGACCGAGGTCGGGCACGACGGCGAGGTGATCGCGTCGGGCCGAGCCGGCCGCGAACTCCACTCTGGAAGCCCCCGTAGGGCCGGTTTCATCCGACCGGGCTACCGTCGCGGCTACCGGCCCGCTTGCACTGCTGCGAAACCGTCGGCCCGACGGTCCGGTCGCACCGGAAAGCGGCAGCAGACCCGTCACGAAGGCCGCGGCGTCCTAAGCGGTCGCCGCTGGCACACCAGGTTGACCCGCGTGTATTAGCGCATCCGCGTCGCCGGGTCATGGCCCATCCGCTCTGCGACCTCGCGCACACGGTAGCCGGAGTCAAGCAGACTCGACACGAGCATGTGCCGGACCTGGTGCGGACCACCCTCACACCCGACGCCGCGTCGTAGCCGTTGCCAGGCCGCGGTGGCGGTTGAGCCGCAGGGCTCGTCAATAGAGGATGCTGGGCAGGTACGCCCCCGCCGGCTCGTTGTAGAGGCCGATGGTCATCAACGTCATGAGTTGGGTGATCTTCAGGCCGTTGCGCAGGCCCCACTGGAGCAATGCGCTGTTGTTCGCGGGAACGAGGATGCCTGGGCCGGCGAAGGCGGTGGCTGCCCCGATCAGAGCCTTGATGTCGTCTGTCGTCTCACCCACCGCGTGGGCGAAGAACGCCAGGTCCGTGGCGTAACCGGTCAGGCGGCCGTCGTGCTCGACAACCCGGGCCGTGCCCTGCTTGAGGGCGTCGATGACTTCCCCGCCACGGTCGGTCCCGTGGACCCGGCGGCACAGGTCGTTGCAGGCTGCCAGGTCCGCGTCCGTAGCGGTTCGCACGGTGTGGCCGGCGATAGTGAGCCCGATCGGTGGGCCCTGAAGACACGCCAGGGTCTCGCGAAACTCGAAGCCCAGGCTGGCGTACAGGGCGAACGACCTGCAGTGGTAACTCGACTGCAGGAGCCGGATTCCCGGGGCGTGCCGTTGCGCGGCCCTGTGCATGACGTCTTCCATCAGCAGACGGCCCGTGCCGTGGTTCTGGCGGTCCGGATCGACGGTCACCGGGCCGACGCCGCCGACCGGTGAGCGTTCGTCGAGGAAGTTGCTCCCGACGACCCGCCCGTCGCGCTCGGCGACCACGCTGTAAAAGCCCGGATGGTCCAGCAGGGATTCCACCAGCCCCGTCGCAGCGTCCTGGCTCGGAAAATCACTGGGAAAGCCGTGCTCGCGGGCGATTCGGTCGAACGCGTCGAAGCATATCCTTCCGCACTCATCCGTATCGGCACGCGTCCCCGGGCGCAAGAGGAGATCCATGGCCACCTCCGGTCATCGGGTGCCACAAGTACACGCCGCCGGTCGGCGCCGGCACATATCCGGCCTGATCGCGACGCCTTCCACTCTATGAAACACCTGCCGTCTCGGCCGTGCCAGGCGCCGTGGACGCCGACTCCAGCGATCGTGCGCAACGGCTCGGTGAAATCGAGGGCTTCGATGAGCGACCCCGGCACACCGCCGCCGCGTACCGTGGAACCGGAACACTGGGTTGGAGGCGTATGGATGAGCGGATCCGTGCCGGCACGCCATGACGGCCCGACTTCATCGGTCACCCTGCCGACCAACGTGATCGACCTGCCGGCCCGTGCCGACGACCGTACACAACGCGAAATCATCGCACAGGCGGCAGCGGTGTTCGCGAAGATCTTGACCGGCGGGCGGGTCCCCGCCCAGCTTCCCACTGGTGACCGCGATCCGCAGGCACCGCTGCTGCGCTGCACGCCCACGCCCTGGTGGCGATTCTGGGTTCACCGATCGATGGCGGCCACGATGTGCTCGACGAGGTGCTATGCCATGAAGCTGAATACTGGCGAGCCCAGGCCCAGCGCTCACGGCCGCCACTGGTCGACACTGATGTAGATCCGGAAATGCTGGAGCAGGCCGTCGCCCCGCTGCGGCAGTTGGCAGCGGTCGCGGCCCTGCTCGGCGCCAGCGACAGCAACGACTGACAGGTCTGGTGTCCCGCACACCGGCCGTGTCCGACGTCGACACGCGGACCGTCGACCGGTGGGTGACATGGCTGGCTGACCTGTACCCCGCTGGTCCGGGCACCGCGCTGGGCACGCTACAGCCCGATCTGCTCGCCGAGCACCTGGCTGCCCAAGTCCTGGCCTCCTGTGACCCACGGCAGTTGACCCGGGTGTTCGCCGGGATCAGCGAAGCCCAGGCCGTACAGGCGCTGACCGTGATCGGCCGGGCGGTGCACCATCACCCCGCGCCTACCTCGCTGATCGGCTCAGTCCTGGCAGCCGATGTCGCGGCCATGACCGGCGCGGTGATCGCCGTGGCCGTGCAGTTCCCCGGCCGCTACACCGACCCACTATCAGCGCTTCTGCCCGAACAGCTTGACCTGACAATGCTGCAGAATCTAGCCGAGCAGATCCCTTACCCGTCCCTGGAGCTGCACCGAATCGCTGCTG
The DNA here is from genome assembly GCF_019083965.1 of Catellatospora tritici. Taxonomy (GTDB): domain Bacteria; phylum Actinomycetota; class Actinomycetes; order Mycobacteriales; family Micromonosporaceae; genus Catellatospora; species Catellatospora tritici. Next base: position 124,386 of record NZ_JAHRCY010000016.1, on the reverse strand, counting down.
TACTGACCACTACCATCGTTGACCGGCTACCGGCCGGCAACACCGAAACCCGGGCAACATGGCTCACCTGGCATGCGCTACGGCTGGCTGAGGCCGGTAGGCGGGAAGCGGCGCTAGCCACCGCCGAGGAAGCCGTCACCAGCTACCGGCGACTGGCCGAGGCCAACCCGGACGCGTTTCTGCCCAACCTGGCCACGGCGCTGAACAACCTCGGCGGGATGCTGTCGGGTCTGGGGCGGCGGGAGGCGGCGTTGACCGTGACCGAGGAAGCCGTAACCAGCTCCCGGCGACTGGCCGAGGCCAACCCCGATGCGTTCCCGCCCGACCTGGCCGGGTCGTTGAACAACCTCGGCCTGATGCTGTCAGGTCTGGGGCGGTGGGAGGCGGCGTTGGCCGCGACCGAGGAGGCTGTCACCGGCTACCGGCGGCTGGCCGAGGCCAACCCGGACGCGTTTCTGCCCAACCTGGCCTATGGGCTGTGGGGTGCCGCATGGGCGCGCCATCTCCGCGCCGCCGAACTCGACACTGCGCTTTCGCTGGCAGAGGAGTCAGTAAGCCTATATGCGGAGCTGGTGGAAAGTGAGCCGGAGGCCTTCGCGAGCGGTCTTCGGTCAGCACTGGTTACCCAGGCTGACATCTTGGAAGCCCTCGGCCAGCGTGAGGATGCCGACGAGATCCGCCAGTTGCTCGGCCCGCCGGATGAGTACGGGGATGTTCCAGTCCAGGCGTAACGGATCACGTCCGTAAGGGGATCCCTCACCGGACAGGGCACGGCCTGGCCGACTTCGACGACGCTCATGGCCTGCACATTCTCACTTACCCCGTACGGTGACCATTCTCAGTAACCCGGGCTATCCGTTACACCGTTGCGCTCCGACCGCCGGGCTTGGCGGTCGGAGCGGGCGACTGCCGCGACTCGATCGTTGAAGGACACGGGTCAGCTTCGCGTGGCGCGAAGTGACCGGTACGCATTGCCCGTCCGACGTCGCCACGAGGTGACGTTCAGCAGGCGGCCCCGTGCTCATGAACCCAGCAGCGATCCTCGGAGAGGCAGTATGAAGCGCCCGTCGTGACGGCCCAGTCAATCTGACTGAACCCTCGCTCATGCCAGGGCAGGCCGCCGCCGGTGCGTGCAGCCCAAAGGGTCTGGTGTGGATGCCTCCGGCTCGGAACGACGCGGCATGCAGACAACTCCAGCAGGTCCTCGATTGGCAACTCGGCCCCCTGCCCCGGCACGACGACGAGGTCGGTGGCGATGCTGACGGCATGGCCGAGAGCTTTCAGCTGGCTCGCTGTCCGCGCCGCGTTGCGGTCTAGCTGCAGGCTGGCGCTTGCGGCAGCAGGATACAGGGTACCCGCGACGTCGCGACGGGGCCGTAAATGACGAAGTATTGCCTGCTCGCCGCGGCGCCGTCGAGGTTGATGACCAGCGTGCCGGGTGCTCGTCGGGTGGCGTGGTGCGCCGAGCCGTGGGCCTTTGCTTCCTCGGCGTCCAGCCGCCGCCACCACGGTCACGAGTCGCACCTCACACTTGAACGTTCAAGTGTTGCTGCTAAGCTGACACTTGAACGTTCAAGTGATGTCTGTGGCGGGTCGGTACCTGTGGCTCAACGCCACGACCCCGCCAGCCATGCAATCCGTCGGCCGGCCTCACACTGGCCAGCCGGCCCAGCAAGGAGAGAACCGCATGAGTGACCTCAAGATCGCCGTCATCCTCGGCAGCACCCGGCCCGGCCGTAACGGCAAGGCCGTCGCAGACTGGGTGATGGACCAGTCCGGCGCCCGCACCGGCGCCGAATACGAGCTGGTCGACCTCGCCGACTTCCCGCTGCCCCACCTGGACGAGGCCATGCCGCCAGCCATGGGCCAGTACCAGGGTGAGCACACCAAGGCATGGGCGTCCAAGATCGCCGAGTTCGACGGGTATGTCTTCGTGACCCCCGAGTACAACCACTCCACCTCCGGGGTGCTCAAGAACGCGATCGACTACCTGTACGGCGAGTGGAACAACAAGGCCGCCGCCTTCGTCTCCTACGGTTCCCTCGGCGGAGCTCGGGCCATCGAGCACCTGCGGACCGTGGCCAGCGAACTGCAGCTGGCCCACGTACGTCAGCAGCTGTCCTTCTCGCTGTTCACGGACTTCGAGCACTTCTCCGTCTTCAAGCCGGCTCCGCAGCACGACGCCGCGGCGACCATCCTGTTCGACCAGCTGGAGTCCTGGACCCGCGCCCTCAAGACCGTCCGGGTTTGACGCCCTCGCCTGCCGGAAGGCAGGCGACGGGAAACCCGTCCGCCTTCAGGCGGACGGCGCCGTCCGGGTCGACACCACCGCGTCCCGTCCGCCCACCGACTCGGCGTCGCGGGTACACCGCGACGTCGAGTCCGGCCGCACCCGCGGCAAGATCATCCTCGTTCCATGAAGGAGTCCCTGATGACTGACACTTCCGTCTCCCCGCCGGCCTCGCGGCTGCGCGTCGGCGCTCTCACGGTCGGCGGTGCCGTCCTGGCCGCTGCGCTGCTCTGGACGGCCGCCCAGATTCTGGATATCGACCTGGTCGTCGACCCCGGCAACGGCCAGGCGCCCTCTGCGGTCAGCCTGCCGCTCACCGTCACGTTCACGCTCGTCGTCGGCCTGCTCGGCTGGGGTGCGCGGGCGCTGCTGGACCGGTTCACCCGCAGCGCATCGGTCGTGTGGACCGTGCTTGCCGTATCGGTGCTGTTGGTGTCCTTCATGCCCCTGTTCGTCTTCGCGGCAACCGGGGCAACCAAGACGATCCTGGGGCTGATGCACGTCGCGGTCGCCGCCGTGCTGATCTCCACCTTCAGCCGACGCAAGCCTTGACCATAGGTCAGCGCAACCGCGATGCCGGTCGCCGCAGTACCACCACGCACGTCGGATCGCCACCGTGCGGGGTGGTACGGCGACAGCCGGAGCGGGCGGTGTCCCGGAACGGACAGGGGTCAGGTTCCGGGACCCGCACTCTTCGCCGACTCCCGATCGAGGACGGTCGGCCCGGCGGATGCCTTTCCGCCCGGCGGCCCCTCAGCGAGCCGGCCGGTCCGCATCATCGACCTGGCGCCCTGACCATGCACTCGGGGCCTGATCTCCCCAGCGTGCTGCGACATGAGCGGGTGCGGTGATCCCTTCGACGCACGTCATCAGGCACCTTCAGCCAGCCAATTCCTCACGAAGTACCGAAGTGGATACCCCCATGTCTCGCACAGCCCTCAAAGCTGCCGGCGACGCGCACGCCGAGCGTTGGAAAGCGCTCGTCTTCATCGCCCTCGCCCAGCTGATCGTCGTCCTCGACGCCACCATCGTGAACATCGCCTTGCCCTCCGCCCAGCAGGAGCTGGGCATCTCCGACGGCGACCGGCAGTGGGTCGTCACCGCCTACGCGCTGGCCTTCGGCGGCCTGGTCCTGTTCGGCGGCCGGGTGGCCGACCTGTGGGGCCGCAAGCGCGCCTTCGTCATCGGCCTGATCGGTTTCGCCGCCGCCTCCGCGCTCGGCGGCGCGGCGACCACCGGCACCATGATGTTCGGCGCCCGTGCCCTGCAGGGCGCCTTCGGCGCCCTGCTCGCCCCCGCCGCGCTCTCGCTGCTCGCCGTGATGTTCACCGACGCAAAGGAGCGCGCCAAGGCGTTCGGCATCTACGGCGCGATCGCCGGCGGCGGCAGCGCCGTCGGCTTCATCCTCGGCGGTGCGCTCACCGAGTACCTGGACTGGCGCTGGACGTTCTACGTCAACATCCCGTTCGCCATCGCCGCGGCGGCCGGCGCCTACTTCGTCATCCGCGAGCCCGAGGGCAGCCGCAACCGCCACCCGCTCGACATCCCCGGCGTGGTCCTGTCCATCCTGGCCCTGACCTGCCTGGTCTACGGCTTCAACTACGCCGAGTCCCACGGCTGGGGCGACAGCACCACCCTCTCCCTGTTGGGCGGTGGGGTGGTCCTGCTGCTCGCCTTCGTCATCACCGAGGCCCGGGTCAAGGCACCACTGCTGCCCCTGCGAGTGGTCACCGACCGCAACCGCGGCGGCGTCTACCTCTCCCTCGCCCTCGCGGTCATCGCCATCTTCGGCACCTTCCTGTTCCTGACCTACTACCTGCAGGTCGTAAAGGGCTACTCGCCGATCATGAGCGGGTTCTGCTTCCTGCCGATGGTGGCGGGCATGATGATCGGCTCGACGCAGATCGGGCCGCGTCTGATGACCCGCATTCCGGCCCGGATCCTGATGGGCGCGGGCTACCTGGTGGCCGCGGCCGGCATGTTCCTGCTCGCGCAGATGGAGATCCGCTCGTCCTACGCCTCGACCGTCCTGCCGGCTCTGGCGCTGCTCGGTCTCGGCATGGGTATGACCTTCATGCCTGCCATGTCCCTGGCCACTGCGGGCGTCGAGCCCCGCGACGCCGGCGTTGCGTCCGCGATGGTCAACACCTCGCAGCAGGTGGGCGGCGCGATCGGCACAGCCCTGCTGAACACCATCGCCACGTCCATGACGACCTCGTATGTCCGGGACCACACCGCCGGTGCCGCGACGAATCCGCAGCAGCAGCTGGTCCAACTGCAGGGCGTGGTGCACGGCTACACCACCGCCATCTGGTTCGCCATCGGCATGCTCGTGATCGCCACGCTGGTCGTCCTGTCCCTGGTCAACGTCGGCCGTACGTACCACGAGCGCACCGAGGACGAGGCGGCGGTGCCGGTGCTCGCCCACTGAGGCTCCAGGTCCCCTGATCCGGCCCCGCAGCGGGGCAATGCGGAAGGAACATACGTTGACAGAGCAGTTGCGATTGATGGCGGTCCACGCGCACCCGGACGACGAGTCCAGCAAAGGCGCCGCCAGCATGGCGAAGTACGTCGCCCAGGGCGTCGACGTCCTGGTGGCCACCTGCACCGGCGGCGAGCGCGGCTCCATTCTCAACCCGAAGCTCCAGGGCGACGCGGCGGTCGAGGCCGACATCCATGAGCTGCGGCGCAGCGAGATGGACGCCGCCTGCGAGATCCTGGGCGTCAAGCAGGCGTGGCTGGGGTTCGTCGACTCCGGTATGCCGCAGGGCGACCCGCTGCCCGTCGGCTGCTTCGCGCTGGTGCCGCTGGAGAAGGCGGCCGAGCCGCTGGTCCGGCTGATCCGGCAGTTCCGTCCCCACGTGATCACCACGTACGACGAGAACGGCGGCTACCCGCACCCCGACCACATCATGACCCACAAGGTCACGATGGCGGCCTTTGAGACGGCCGCAGACCCTGCTTCCTACCCGGAGTCCGGCCAGCCCTGGCAGCCGCTGAAGGTGTACTACAACCACGGCATGTCGATGGCCCGGGTCCGCGTGCTCCACGCCTACCTCGTGGAACATGGGCAAGAGTCCCCCTTCGGCGAGTGGATCGCCGTCTGGGACGAGGGCGGCCTCACCGAGCGGGAGATCACCACCCGGGTGCAGTGCGCCGACTGGTTCGACGTCCGCGACCGGGCGCTGCTCGCCCACGCCACGCAGATCGACCCGGACGGCCCGTGGTTCCGGGTGCCGCTCGACGTCCAGCGCGAGGTCTGGCCGACGGAGGAGTACGAGCTGGCCCGTTCGCTGGTCGACACTCGGCTGCCCGAGGACGATTTGTTCGCCGGCATCACCGTCGACACACTATCTGGCCTCGGGCTCGCCGAGGACTCCGTTCGTCAAGGTGCTGTGGCAACTGACGGGCGGTGTCCGTGCGGGGACGGAGCTACTGCTCCCGGCGGTCGATCCTCGCGCTGATCTTCTCAGCAGCGGTGCGCAGGCTGTCCAGCTCAGCGGGGTCGAGTACGTCGAAGACCAGGTCGCGCACGCAGGCCACGTGCCCCGGGGCGGCCTCGGCGAGATGGGCGCGGCCGGCTTCGGTCAAGATCGATAAGGTGTAGCGGCCATTGGTGGGGTCTGGCTCCCGGCGGACGAACCCGCGGCGCTCCAGCCTGCTGATCATGTGGGAGAGACGGGACAGCTCGGCATTGGTGAGGACGGCCAGGTCGCTCATGCGCATGCGTTGCCCCGGCTGATCGGACAGCCCGGCGAGGACGTAGTACTCGACGTAGCTAAGACCCGCGTCCCGCTGCAGCTGCGCTTCCAAGGCAATGGGCAGTTTGTGCATCATCAGGGCGAATTGCTGCCATGTCTCCAGCTCAGCCTGAGTCAGCCAGCGCGGCTGATCGTCCGGGCGTGAAGGCTGTTCAGACATGCCCGGAGTCTAGCTCGCGTGAACGTTCACGCGTCCTTCCCGGGGCATATGAAGGAGCTGTCCACGGGCTGTGGCAACCGGAACGCCGGCGCTAGCGGCCTCGCCTGTCTGACTATCTCCACGGCTTCGGACACCGGTTGAACGCCAGATTCGGCACCACAAGAACGTCGCTGGATTTCGTGTGCGGAGTTTCGACGCCACAGTTCTGTGAGCTCCGGAGCGGCTCCTGTTGTTGCCGCGTGGCAAGCTCGTCGCCATGATCGATGATTTCGCGAAGGACTTCCTGCACGGCCGGCTCAAGGTGATCCGTGAGGCGCTGGTCTGGAAGCTCGACGCTCTGTCCGAGTACGACATCCGGCGTCCCCGACGGAGACGGGAACCAATCTCCTTGGCCTGGTGAAGCATATGGCGACCTGTGAGGCCTGGTATTTCGGTGAGGTCTTCGGTCGCCCCTCCCCGCAGCCGCTGGGGCGATGGCAGGACGCGGACGGCAGCGACCTGTGGGCGACCCCGGACGAGACCCGCGAACAGATCATCGACTTCTACCAGCGTGCCTGCAAGCATACGGACGCGACGATCGCAGAGCTTCCCATCGACGCGCCTGGCCACGTGCCGTGGTGGTCGCTGCCCGACGTCAACCTGTTCAACATCATGATCCACATCCTTCAGGAGACCACCCGGCATGCCGGCCACGCTGACATCCTGCGTGAGCAGCTCGACGGCCGGACCGGGCTGAGGGTTTGTCCGTCAGTTTCGACACCAGGGGAGATGGCCACTCGATCGCATGGATTTCGATGTTCGCGAGTTTCGACACCACGCAGGGTGTTAGGTGCCAGGTAGCTCTCCCCCAATGGCGGACAGGAGATTCTCACACACTGGCGGACAATGCTTTTTCCCCGCGCCTACCGCGGTGGGTCATCGGCTGGCGTGCGCTGTGGGTGTCTGTTCGACGAGAGTGGCCGTGGCGCGGTCGAGGAATTCGCAGAACAGCTTGTGCTCGTCGGGGGTGAACCGGTCGGTGAGGGCGCGTTCGAGCACGATGACTTGCCGGTAGGCGTGGTCGAGCAGGTCGCGGCCGGCGCCGGTCAGGGTGGCGATCATGACTTTGGCGTGCACGGCGGACGGTTGCCGGTCGATGAGTCCCTTGTTCTGCATGCCTGTCAGGACGGTTGCCATGCTCTGTTGGGTGACTCCGCACGCGCGGGCCAGTTGAGCGCCGGACATGCCGTCCTCGCGGGACAGGATTAGTAGCACCGTGTACTGGGTCATGGACAGCCCGTAGCCGCGCAGCACTGCTTCGTGGTGGGCCATCAGCGCCTGTTCGGCGCGACGGATCCGGGTGCACACGTATTCCTCCACGGGCACGTCAGCCATGTCACAACTCCCTCATTTGACTAAGGTACCTGATACTGCCAAGGTTGCTCTGTATCAGGATACTGATTCAACCCAGGAGGTTAACGTGATGAAGGCTGTTGTTCTGGATGCCGACGACCAGTTCCGGATCACGGAGGCGGCCGTGCCTGCGCCGGGGCCCGGTGAGGTCGCGATCCGGGTCGCCTACGCCGGGGTGCAGTACGGTGACGTGCTGGTGCGCGAGGGACATTTCCCGATCCCGCGCCCGTTCGTGCCGGGTTTTGAGGCATCCGGCGACATCGTCGCGGTGGGCGACGGCGTGGACGAGGCCCGTATTGGCGAACAGGTTACCGCGCTGATCGGCGGGGGCGGTTACGCCGAAGTCGTGATCGCCCCCGCGGTGCTGGCGATCAACGCCGCACAGGTCGACCCGCGTACCGCGGCGGGGTTCGGGTGGGTCACCCCTACCGCCTACGACCTGATTCACACCGTCGCCGGGGTGCGGCCCGGGGACAGCGTGCTGATCCACGCCGCAGCCGGTGGTGTCGGGTCGCTGGCCGGACAGTTCGCCGCGGCGGCGGGCGCGCAGCGCATCGTGGGCGTGGTCGGCAACGCAGATCAGGTCGACTATGCCCGCCAGTTCGGTTACCACCAGGTGCTGGCGCGTGAGGAGTTCCCCGACGCCCTGGGTGGGGAGAAGTTCGACGTGATCCTCGATCCGATCGGTGGTGACACCCGTGTTGCGAACGTGGCGCGGCTGGCTGCACATGGCCGGATCGTGGTCTACGGCAACATCGCCACCTTCGAACCGGTCACCGTGTCGGCCAACGATCTGCTGATGCAGGGCCAGTCGTTGATGACCTACAACAGCAACCTGGCCAGCCAGACCAACCCGAAGCGGCTGGCCGACAGCGCCGCCCGCGCCATGAGCCTGGTCGCCGACGGGTCGGTACGCATAGACATCACCGCCGAGTACGAGCTGTCCGACGTCGAGACCGCGATCGCGAATCTGGCCGGCGGGCAGACCCGCGGCAAGAGCATCATCCGAGTCAGGTGAGCCCGATCGCCGATCCGATGGAGGCGCCCTATCGGATCGGCGATCGGCGTGCTGCCAGCGATGAAGACCAACGAGGAGATCATGGAGATCCTGGCCGCCTACGACCTGACCGGCAGCCACCGGCGGGCCGCCGTGTTGGTCGGCTGCGACCCATCACACCGTCCGCCACTACGTTCAATTACGCAATGCTGGAACCGGTCCGGCGCGACCGGCCGCGCGGGCGAAGAAGATCGACGAGTTCATGCCCAAGATCGAGGAGCCGGTCAAGGGCAGAGGCCGGCCGCGGCCCGATCAAGGTGTTCTTCCCGCAGACCTACCGGCCGGGTGCCGAGGCGGATTAGACGGCCGGCGTTGACAACACTCCCGGGGGCGTGTCGCCGAGCACCTTGTCGTGGCTCGCGGTGACCAGCGCGGCGCCTACGGCGCAGCGTGATTGCGGCGTCGGACTCATCGGAAGCAGCAGTTCGGACTCGAGCGGCGCCGAGCCGATGTCGGCCACCAGCGATGGGCCAAGGCGGCCAGAGGCGACCGTCACGAAGGAGGCGTATCCGCGTGTCAGGAAGTTGGACGGTAAATGGACACCGTTGTAGCCACGCTGGCCGGGCACGGCCGCAGCGCGGCGAGGAGGCCGACGCCCCCTTCTGGCAGATGCGTGGCGCCGCGGCTGGTCGCTATCAGCGGCAGCGAACCGGTTCGCCGCCGCGGACGACCCGTTCCCGCCCGTGATCACCGCATACCAGCCTAAGGTGAACTGAAACCGCCCAGGTCGCCAGCGTGCCGCCGCGGCCTGGCCCGCTGCCAAGACACCACCGGAGATGAGCCGGATGAGCACCTACCGTGCCGTCGAAGTCGCGGCCGACGGGAGCCTGCGACTAGCTGAACGCCCGCTGGTCGAGCCCGCGCCCGGACACGTCCGGGTCAAGGTCGAGGCGTGCGGGGTCTGCCACACCGACGCTTTCACCGTGCACCCTCGCCCCGAGTCCGAGCCCGCGCGAGTGCCCGGCCACGAGATCGCCGGACGGATCGACGCCCTCGGCGAGGGCGTCACCGGTTGGAACATCGGAGACCGGGCCGGCATCGGTTTTCTCGGAGGCCACGACGGCGTCTGCAACCCGTGCCGCCGCGGCGACTTCGCCGGCTGCGAGAACCAGCCCGTCACCGGAGTATCTGTCGACGGCGGCTACGCCGAGTACGCCTACGCCCGCGAGTCGGGCCTGGTGCGCCTACCCGAGCAGCTGTCCGCTGTCGCGGCCGCGCCGCTGCTGTGCGCGGGCTTCACCACGTACAACGCCCTGCTGAAAGCCGGCGTGCGGGGCGGGTCGCTGGTCGCCGTACAGGGAATCGGCGGACTGGGCCATCTCGGCGTGCAGTACGCCCGCCGTATGGGCGCGCAGGTGGTGGCGATCGCGCGCGGCACCGACAAGGAGCCGCTGGCCAGGCAGCTCGGCGCGCACCACTTCCTCGACAGCACCGCCGGGGACCTCGGCGACAGGCTCAAGGAGCTGGGCGGTGCCGATGTCATCCTCGCGACCGCCGCCAGCGGCTCGTCGATGACGCCGCTGATCCCCGGACTGGCCCGAGGCGGCACACTCATGGTGGTCGGCGCCTCCGAGGAACCGATCGAGGTGAGCCCGGTCGCGCTGCTCTACGGAACGATCCGGGTCACGGGCTTGATCACCGGCAGCGCCATCGAGAACGAGGACAACCTGCGCTTCGCCGTCGACCAGAGCGTCGCAGCGATGATCGAGCAGGCGCCGCTAGCCGACGCCGCCGCCGCGTACGACCGGATGATGAGCGGCAAGGCGCGTTTCCGGGTGGTGCTGACCATGACGTGAGGGCCGGTGTCAGCCGCCGGGGCGAACAGGCCGGCTCTTCCCGGAGCGCCGCGGCGCAGTGGCGTCCTCGCCGGTTCGCAATTCGCCGGATGGTGCGGGACACCTGCCGACATCTTCGTGTAAGCGACGAACAGGAGGATCCGATGTCCGACGTGAAGGTCGCCGTCGTCTACTACTCGGCCACCGGCTCCGTGCATCGCCTCGCCGAGGCGATCGCCCTCGGCGCCGCCGACACGGGAGCCGAGGTGCGGCTGCGCCGCGTCGCCGAACTCGCCCCGGACCATGCCATCGACGCCAACCCGGCCTGGCGCACGCACATCGAGGCAGTCAACCCCACCATTCCGGAGGCCACCCTGGACGACCTGGAGTGGGCCAACGCGTACGCGTTCGGTACTCCGACCCGTTTCGGCAACACCACCGCCCAGCTCAAGCAGTTCCTCGACACCTCCGGCGGGCTCTGGCTCGCCGGCAAGCTCGCCGACAAGCCGGTCACCAGCTTCACCTCGGCGATCAACGCGCACGGCGGCATGGAAAGCACGATCCTGTCGCTCAACAACGTCTTCTACCACTGGGGCTGCATCATCGTCGGGCCCGGCTACACCGACGACAGCGTGTACGCCGCCGGCGGCAACCCGTACGGCACCTCGTGGGCCTCGGGCACGCAGGGCAACAAACCCGACGCCGCGGCCACGGCCGCAGCGCGCTACCAGGGTAGGCGCCTGGCGATCATCGCCGCGAGACTGCTGGGCTGAGGGGCCTGTACAGCCCGCGCCAGGGCGAACGAGGGCTTTTCGGGGGCCTCTGGGGCCGCTGTTCGAGCACCGGCATCGCAATCGCAATGGCCCTGGCCGTCCTGCACGGAGAACGCCGATGGGGCCTGATGGGCCGGGACGGAACGTTACGCGCCGACGGGGCGCAGGTGCTGACCGAGTGGCCGCCCGTCGGCTACCTTGGCGGGCGTAAGTCAGTAACGAAAGCTGGAAAACTGCCCGATCCAGCCGATAACGCCGCACTGGATATTTAGCGATCCACGATCGACTGCGATGGCTATGTGAATAGGGTCGTGGTTGGCCGTCGCCGACGAGGTTGCATAGCCGTTATTGGGGTGCCAGCTTCGCAGTCATGGTCGGATCGATGACGAGCACCTTCGAAAACGCACAGCGGAGTCGAGCCTGTTCGGCCAGGTGTTGGAAGATCTGCTGTGACATCCCGGGGCCCTTCGCCTCGACAGTGAGGTGCAGGGCGACGATCGCGGGACCTCGGTCATCGACACCCATTGTCACGTCTGCTGTGGTGGTCACCGAGGCGATCTGGGAGCCTTCCTTGCCGGAGATGTTGGACAGGGCCTGGTTGTAGCAGGCAGCATATGCCGCCGCGAGCAGCTCTTCCGGGCAAGCTCCCTCGGCCCCCTCGAAGCGGCTCGCGTACGTGTATGGCACGGCATCGAGGGTGGCGCTGGTGGTAGAGATTGTTCCGGCACCGTCCTGGAGCGTTCCAGTCCAGTCCGAGTGGCCGCTTACCGTGCGCATATCTCACTCCTTCACCTGATGGGGCGCTGCAGCGCCCAGGTCCCGGGCGCGCCGGTGACCTCGCGGCGGCTGTGCCCGCTCGGGAGCCTTCCCGGCGGACCGCAACAAGTGACCGCCGATGAAGGTAGTGCTCGGATAAGGGTCGTTCATGGCGTCGTGGACAGCCAGGTAAGGAAGTCCACGAGTTCCCGGTTGACTTCGTTGGGGCGTTCCTGCTGGGTCCAGTGGCCGCAGCCGGGCAGGATCAGGGCGCGCCACAGCCGTGGCGCCGCCTGCTCTACGGTGTTCAAGGTGGCCTCGACGCCGCGCAGGCCGACGACCATGTCGCGGTCTCCGGCGAGGTAGAGCGCGGGCACCTCGATCCGGCGGCCGCGGAACGCCGCGAGCAGTTCCCAGTTGCGTTCGATGTTGCGGTACCAGTTGAGGCCGCCGGTGAAGGCTCGGTCGCCGTGGCGGGAGTAGTCGGCCACGAAGGCCTCGATGTCGTCTTCGGTGAGCCAGTTCGGCAGTCGTATCGGGTCAGGCATCACGTCCAGCAGCGTGCCCTGGTCGGGGACGATCCATGGGCGGGGCGGATCGCTGGATGGGCTGTCGCCCGAGGCGCCGGCCAGTAACCGGCGGAATGTGGTCGCCGGGTCTTGGGCCAGCATGGCGTCAGCTACCCCGGGCTGCTGGAAGACGACCTGGTAGTAGCCGTCGCCGAAGCTGTTGCGGGTGACCGACGGCGGAGTCATCCCTGCGGGCAGGACCGGCGGGACGCTCAGGCCCGCCACCGCGCGTACGACGTCCGGGCGCAGCATCGCGGTCACCCAGGCGACCGGGGCGCCCCAGTCGTGGCCGACGAGCACCGCCGCCTGCTCGCCGAGCGCGTCGATGAGCCCGATGACGTCGCCGGCGAGATGGAGCAGGCTGTAGGCCTGCACGTCTTCGGGCTGGTCGCTGCGGGCGTATCCACGCTGGTCAGGGGCGACGACCCGGTATCCTGCCGCGGCCAGCGGGCCGAACTGATGCCGCCACGAGTACCAGCTCTCCGGGAATCCGTGCAGCAGTAGAACCAGCGGGCCCGTTCCCTGCTCGGCGACGTGCAGCCTGACGCCGTTGACCGTGATGTACCTGTGCTGGACGTCGCCCGCCATACGATCCCCTACGAAGTCCGTCACTTTATCGCGAAGCACGCCCATACAGGCTGATCCTGCTTGCAATACGGGCCGCGTTGGTCGACATTTGCCGCAGACGCCATACCCAGTCGGAACTTCGCACTTCAGGCAACGACTCGACCTGCGCTGAAGACGCGACCCAGAGTCCTGGCTGAGCGCGTCGGCGAGCGATGCCAGCTTCTGCTCCCGTGAGAAGCGGTGTCGCGGAACGTGCGCATGAAGACGGGCATGGCACTCTCCATGTGCGATGGGGCGGCGGTCAGCTCATGGCTTCGACCGGTGTGACCTTGTCGTAGGTGACGGGCAGGTGGATCGGCCCGCGTAGCACGGGGCTGGGCCGGTAGGGCGGCGGGTCCTCGACCAGACGCAGGTCGGCCAGCCGCTGCGCGATCTGGGTCAGTGCGATCTGTGCTTCCAGCCGCGCCAGCGGTGCACCGAAGCAGTAGTGCGTGGCGCTGCCGAAACCGAGGTGCTCGTTGTCGTCGCGGTCAGGGTCGAACATGTCGGGGTCGCGCACGTGCGCCGGGTCGCGGTTGGCCGCGGCCAGCATCAGCGTGAGCGGCGCACCCTTGGGGATGGTCGTCCCGGCGATCTCGATGTCGGCCACGCAGGTCCGGTCCGGCAGGAACTGCACCGACGGCTCGTAGCGCAGCAGCTCCTCGACCACGCGGATGCTCGACTCCGGGTCTTGGCGCAGTCGCTCCAGCCATTGCGGGTGGCGCAGCAGCGTCAGCGTGCCGTTGGCGATCAGGTTGACCGTGGTCTCATGCCCGGCTACCAGGAGCAGCATCAGCGCCGGGATCAGCTCTTGTTCGTCCAGGCGCCCCTCGGGCCCGTCGTCGGTGACGAACCCGGACAGCATGTCCGGGCCAGGATTCTGCCGCCGCTGCTCGGCCAGCCCTGACAGGTAGGCGCCCAGGTCGCGGGCGGCGTCTTTGCGCCTGGCGACCCGGTCCGGGGTCAGCTGACTGATCGAGTCGACGATCGGGTCCACCCATTCGCGAAAGCGCGGCTCGTCCTCGGCCGGCACGCCAAGCAGGTCGCAGATGACCGCGACCGGGAACGGGTAGGCCAGGTCACCGACGATGTCGGCCTCATGCTGGTCGGCGAGCCCGTCGATCAGGCGGGTCACGATGCGTTCGAGGTCGGGCTCCAGGTCGGCGATGCGGGTCGGGCGGTTCGGCGGCCCGAACTGGCGGGTGACGATGCGCCGCAGCCGATCGTGCTCCGGCGGGTCGGTGCGGATGAAACTCGCCCCGGACACCTCATCGGGCGGGATCTTGCCGGCGTACTCGGGCCGCAGCTTGGTCCTGTCGTTGCTGAACCGCGGGTCGTGCAACAGCGACGCGACCTCGCGGTAGGTGCTGACCACGAACGTGCCGTCGGCCTCTCGGCGCACCGGCTGCTCGCGCAGCTGCCGGTAGAGCGGGTACGGGTCGGCCCGGTTGGCGAAGTCGAGGACCTGGTCGAAGATGCTCGGCTGGCTCATCGGTTCCTCCTGGCCAGCGTGGCGTGCACCAGGGTGGCCTTCCGCTCGCTGGGATCCTGGCCGGTGACGACCACCGTGGCTTCGTAGCCCGGGAATGCCCGCTCCGGGAACTCCGCGGACACCGGCGAAGGATCGTCGGAGGAGTTGGTCAGCTCGTGCCCGAGGGGGAACGGCGCGGCCTGTTCGATCAGGCCCGCGTAGTAGTCCAGGCGGCGGCCCAGGTTGAAGCTGACCGCGCCGACGACGCGGCCGTTGTAGCCGTACGCGGCGATGAAGCGCCGGTCGGCGACCGAGCCCTGGGTGACGGCGATCTGGTCGGCGATCGGTGGCGCGCCCACCGACTTGATGTTGTTGCCGAACTGCAGGGACCAGAAGGCGGGTACTGCCAGGTGCGGCCACCGGTCGCTCTCGGCGCTGATCATGTTGTGCGCGGCGACCTCGGCCTGGGTGACCGAGTTGCTCCAGTGCTCGAGTGTCACGTACTGGTAGTTGAACATCGGCTGCCGCTGGCGGGCGACGTCCCCGGCGACGAACACGTCGTCAGTGACCAGCGCATTGGCGTCGAACGCGCGGCAGCCGGTGTCGCACGCCAGTCCCCACTCCCCCACCGCCAGACCCGAACCGGCCAGCCACTCCACGTTGCGGATGCCGCCCAGCGCCACCACCGCCACGTCGATGTCGACGACGGTGCCGTCGGACAGGTGCGCACGCCGCAGCTTGCCGCCGTCGCCTTCCAGCGACGTGACCCTGGTGTCGGTGCGCAGGTCCACGCCCCGCTCGCGCATGATCTCGGCGGAGATCCGGCCGATGACCGCGCCGAGCGCACCGTACAGCGGGTACGGGCCGGACTGGGCGACGGTGACGGGGATGCCCAGCTCGGCGCAGACCGAGGCCATCTCCGAGCCAGTGAACCCCGCGCCGATGACGAGCACCCGCCGGGGCTTGGCCATCAGCTTCTCGCGCAGCCCAGCGGCGTCCTCGCGGGTGCGCAATGTGAACACGCCGTCGAGTTCGGCCTCGCGCGCCACGGGCCAGGGCCGGGCGCGTACACCGGTGCTGATCAGGACGCGGTCGAACTCTATTTCGGCGCCGTCGGCGAGGGTAACCACGTTGCGCTGACGGTCCAGCCCGGTCGCGGCGGTACCCAGACGCCACTCGGCGTCTATGTCGCAGCGGCGCGGCAGAGAGGTGTCGGCGGAGCTGACCAAGCCGGTCTGCACCTGCTTGGACAGCGGCGGCCGGTCGTAGGGGTCGTGCGGCTCGTCGCCGACCATGGTGAGTTTGCCGGTGAAGCCCTCGCTGCGCAGCATCTCGGCGGCGCGCAAGCCCGCCAGCGAGGCGCCCACGATGACAATGCGGCCGTTTCGTCTGAGGTCTTCGGTCTTGCGGCTCGATGTGGCGGCCGGCGGGTTCTCGCGGCGCGGCGCGATGCTCGTGTCGACCTGCAGCGCCTGCACCGGGCAGGCCGCGGCTGCGCGCAGCACCCGTTTGCGGAGACTGTCGTCGGGCGCGGGGTCGAACATCAGCGCCTCATCGCCGACCATATGAAATACCTCTGGCGCCAGGAACGCGCATTGGGCATAGCCCTGGCACCGGGTGAGGTCCACGACCACTCTCATGGTGTCCTCCTCCTCGGAGGTTGACCACATCAGATCGAAGCCTATCCGCCTGGTCTCCCGTTAGTTCGGGTATTGATTGATTACGTCGCCCAGCGGTCGCCGCTACGGCTGCGTATCGCCGTCTGCGACGTGGACTCGCGCCCCGCCGGGGCTGCGTTTGGCCGTGTACATGGCGGCGTCGGCGTCGCGAAGCAGGTCGTCGAACCGGTCGACCGAGCCGAGCGCCACGCCGATACTGGCGCCCGTCGACAACTGGTGCTCGCCCACCGTCACCGGCTCGGACAGGGCCGCGCGGATGCGCTCAGCGGTGGCGAGAGCGCCGTCCCTGGTGGTGTCGCTGAGCAGCACCACGAACTCGTCGCCGCCGACCCGCGCCGCAAGGTCGGCCGGGCGGACATTGCGGCGCAGCCGCTGCGCGACGACGATCAGCAAACCATCGCCCGCCTTGTGGCCGAGGGCGTCGTTGACGGATTTGAAGTCGTCGAGGTCCAGCATGAGCACGGCGTCGTGGCGCTCGGACTCGCCTTGCCGGTGCTGCATGCTTTGGATCCGTTCGTTGAGCATGACCCGGTTGGGCAGCCCCGTGAGCTGGTCGTGGGTGGCCTGCTCCCGCAGCCGCTGCTCGAGTCTGCGCGAGTCGGTGACGTCGTGGACGTTGACGATGATGCCGCTGACGCCCGAGGTGTCCAGACGGTTGGTGGCCAGCGCTTCCAGCCAGCGTGGGCCGGGGTCGGCCTGCGGCACGAATAGCTGCGCACGTCGGGCGGAGCGCGGCTGGGCCAGCACGTCGGCGATGAGCTGCTCGATGGCCGCTGCGGCCTCGGGAGCCAGCGCGGTCAACGGCCGGCCCAGCGCGTGGCGCGGGTCGACGCCGAGCAGGTCACGCAGCGCGGGGCTGGCGTACCGGATGGTGCCGTCGGGGTCGAGCAGCAGGGTCAGGTCGGATGCGTTCTGCACCAGGCTTCGGAAGCGCTCCTCTTGCTGGCGCATGGCGCGCATGGCGGCCCGAAGACGCGCCAGCAGCCGGGTGTTTTCGCCGAAGGCGAGGTTCTGCCGCAGCATGGCCAACACCGCCACGGCGACCACGCCCACGAGCATGCCCCAGCCCCGCATCGTGAGCCCTTCATGCACGAGCACGGCCACCAGCAAGATCAGCGCTACGGCGATGGCGAGGTACGGCAGCGGGCTGTTCAGCGCACGTTGGCGCACGCTCCGGCCGGTGGGCTCGGTACGCATTCGAAGCCATTGCGCCCGCGCCCCCATGGCGTACAGCACCGCGGCCACCAGCTGGGCGGCGTACACCACGCTGATCTCGTCCGGGCCCAGGCTGACCAGGTTGGCCAACGACCACGACCCGACAAGCACCCCGCCACCCAGT
Source organism: Catellatospora tritici (assembly GCF_019083965.1). GTDB lineage: Bacteria > Actinomycetota > Actinomycetes > Mycobacteriales > Micromonosporaceae > Catellatospora > Catellatospora tritici. The sequence goes on along the minus strand of NZ_JAHRCY010000016.1, from coordinate 106,758 downwards.
AGGACGCCGGCCGGGACCGTCCACGGCGCGGACCCGCCCAGCGCGAGCTTGACCCCAGCGGTGACTCCGAGCAGCGCCAGCACACAGGCGAGCAGGCTCAGCCCGTCCTGGACGGCGTCGCCTTCGGGGGCACCCTCGGGCAGCCACAGGTACCACGCCAGCATCGTCAGCGCGGTCATCACCGTGGCCACATCGAGCAGTAGCCGCGGCCGGTCACGCCGGGGCACCCGCAACGGGTAGGCGACGATGGCCCAGCCGACCGTGGCGACGGCCGCCGCGATGAGCGCCATAGCGGCCAGCCGTAAAGGATCTCTGGGCGGGGCGCCGACGGTGCGGGCGATCCCGTATGTCAGGTGCGCCAGCGCCAGCAGGGCACCGCCGAGGCTGAGCGTGCGCCAGAACACCCGGACGTCCCGCGCGGCCCCCGGCATCGTGACGACCTGTCTGCACTGCCAGACGAACAGCACCCAGACGGCGGCATCGGCCAGATCCGGCGCCGGGGCGGCCACCATTCCGCCGAACACAGCGGGGACCAGGAGCAGTGCCACGATGCCGAGCGCCGCCAGGATCCGGTCCACCCTGCGGTCCTGGTGTTGTGCCCGTGCGGATGTCTCCATCCGTCACCCCCAGGCGTGACACGTCAAGCCGCGGCAGCAACCAGCGCAAGCAGCGGCTACTCTGCCTCACTCGTATCCGTGCCGCCGCACTCGCGCGTACGCCCACCCGGCCTTTCACATTACGCCCGCTCAGCGGCCGGGGTCGCCGCCACCAGCACCGGGACCTGATGCCGGAAACAGGTGTGGCAAGGTTGATCTCCGTGTCGAACCGCATCATGATGATCCGCCCGCACCTTGACGACCTGCCACCGTCGGAGCTGCCCGAGCCGTACACGCTCCGCTGGTACCGCGAGGGCGACGCCCGGCACTGGATGGCGATCAAGTCCGCGTCCGACACGCATCATCACGCCCCGCCGGACTACCACGAGCGCCTGTACGTCGCGTACCCCGATGAACTCCGACGGCGGCAGGCGTTCGTCTGCGACGGCTCCGGCGAGCCGGTGGGCACGGCCACCGCCTGGTGGTTCGAGAACCTCGACGAACCGAGCCTCGGCAAACTCAACTGGATGCTGATCGTCCCTCGAGCTCAGGGCCGCGGGTTGGCCAAGCCGCTGCTGGCGGCCTGCTGCGCCCGCTTGGCGTCTCTTGGCCACACCCGGGTGGCGCTATACACGCTCACGCAACGGCTACCGGCCATCAATCTGTATCGCAGCTTCGGCTTCGTGCCTCTCATCAGGCATGCAGCCGACACGAGGGCCTGGGCTGCCACGAGTGCGCTGATGAAACAGCCCTACGCCGAGACCGAATACCTGCGCGCGGCTGAGCTTGGCATCGATGTCGCCGCGCTGTCGGACTAGAGCCGCCGGCCGTCGTTGTTCGTACCGGGCCCGAACGGTCCCAGATTCTTCTGAGGCGCGTGTGGTCGGCAGCGCGCTGCCCTCTGGGAGTCCGCAGCCGTCAGGGCCGGAATTCAGGGCGCGTGCCTCTGCGTTGATCAATAGGCCATGTCCACCACCTCGCCTGTCCGCCGCACCGGAGGCCGTAGTGCCGCCGTGGTGACCGCTGTCCGTTTGGCGGTTGAGGAGTTGGTGCAGGAGCGCGGCCGTGATCGGGTGACTATTCCCATGGTCGCTGAGCGTGCGGGCGTCAACCCGTCCAGCATCTACCGACGCTGGGGCGACGCGGCGGCCATGATCGACGACCTGGTGGTGTATCGGCTTTCCCCGGACCGGCCGTTACCTGACACCGGCGACCTGCGGCAGGACCTGACGCAGTGGGCGCGCGAGATCGTCGCGCACTTCCGCGACCCGGGTGTCGCGGCGCTGCTGCGCTGCGGTGCCGCATCGACCGGAACCGGCGCCTCGGACTGCCTGCGTGATCGCCGTGACGAGGCAGCGGTCCTGGTTGATCGGGCCGACAGCGCGGTCGTCGCCGACGAGGTGATCGACCATGTGATGGCGCCGATCGTGTTCCGGGTGCTGTACATGCCCTGGACTCTCGACGAAGACCTGGCTGCGGATCTGGTCAACCGCCTGTTCAAGTAGCGAGGTTGACCTGCCGGTGAAGCTGTGGCGGTCTCGTACGTAAGTGAACTTTGTCTGATCTCGGTGTCCTGCTGCCACCGACGAGCACCTTCCGTTTGGAGACGCAGATGAACGAGCTACTCAACCTGGCGATCGACGCCCACGGAGGGATCAGGCGGTGGCGCGAGCTGTCCCAGGTCCGGACGACGGTCGTCAGCGGTGGTGCGCTGTTCGTTCTCAAGGGCCTGCCGCAGGATCCAGCACCGCGTGAGATGACCGTATGGCTCCATGAGGAGCACGCCTCGGTCACGCCGTTCGGCGCCCCCGACCAGAAGACCGACTTCACCCCCGGGCGAGTGGCCATCGAAAAGCTCGACGGGCAGGTGGTGGTCGAACGCAGGGACCCTCGGGAATCGTTCGCCGGCCACGTTCTGGACACGCCCTGGGATCCGCTGGACCGCGCCTACTTCAACGGCTACGCGATGTGGACCTACCTCACCACGCCATTCCTGCTCGCGAAGCCCGGCGTCACCGTCAGCGAGATCGAGCCGTGGCGCGAACGCGACGAAACATGGCGAGGACTGCGCGCCACCTTCCCGCCGCAGATCGCCAGCCACAGCACCGACCAGGACTTCTACTTCGGCCCTGACCACCTGCTTCGCCGGCACGACTACCACGTCGACGTCGCGGGCGGCTTCGCCGCGGCCCAGTACGTCTATGACCGCGTCGGGGCCGGCGGCATCGTGCTGCCCACCAAACGCCGTGCCTACCGCCGGGACGGCGACGGCCGCCCTCTCCCAGACGAGGTCATGGTCTCGATCGACCTCAGCGACATCCGCTTCTGCTGAAGGAAATGTTAGGGAGAGCGTTAGGCTGCGCAGTTGGCCTGACCCATGACGGGACTTCTCGCAACGAGCGCCAGCGCAGCCGAAATCCCCAGCCTCAGGGCTCCGACCGGGGCTCGTTGACGGGTTCGGTCAGAGTCGCGAGCATGCCCGGTAGGTCGATCTCGGCGTCTCGGGTCTGGAAGCCACGCTGCATCGCGCTCTTGGTCCGGCTTGCGCCCTCAGGAGTGGTCATACCCTGGGCGAACAGGTCTGAGTCGCGACGAAATTCTTCCACGGACGCGAGCGTGATCGCGTTGACACGGTCTTTGAGCATGATGTGGGCGGCGGCGGGGAACCCGGCGATGCGGTGGGCGAGCGCGTCGACGAAGTCCGGCAGTTCGGCAGCGGGCAGCGCGCGGTTGATCCAGCCGTATCGTTCGGCAAGTTCGGCGTCGTAGTCCTGTGCGCTCAGCATGACCTCGAGTGCTCTTGCCCGGCCCATGAGGCGAGTCAGGTGTTGAACACCGCCGGCACCGGGAATGGCACCGAAGGCCTGTTCGAACTGGCAGAACAGCGCTGACTCCCGCGCGGCGAATCTCATGTCGCAGCCCAGTACGAACTCGCTGCCCGCGCCGCGGACGCGGCCTTCGATCTGCGCGATGCTGACCAGCGGGCTTTCGGCCAGACGGCGGAACAGCAGCCCGATCGACGGCTCGCCTACGAGCTTGGCCGCTTCGGCCCGGTATCGCGCGATCTGGGTCACGTCGACGTGGGATATGAAGTAGTCCGGGTCGGCACTGCTGAACACCAGAACCCGGACGTCGCCGTCGGCTTCGGCTGTTTGAATGAGCGATATCAGGTCGCGGACCAGTTCCGGTCCCAGCAGGTTCATCGGCGGCGCGGTGATCGCGGCGAACAGAACCGATCCTTCACTGCGGACGTCGAGTGTCTCCAGAGCCACCAGGTCACCTCGGATTCGGTCACTGGCTTGCGCCGGTATCGCCTTTCACGTCCCCACCCGGTCAAAGAACGGGGGTGGCGCCGGCGCTGGACCCAGAGGTCCCGTGATCAAGCTATCGTGACAGCGACCCGACTTGCGCAGTTCCGGCGAAAGTAAAGCTGTGCACGCAGACTCGGCACACCAAGCATTTGCTCGCGAGGGGTTCCGAGGCCGATGGCCCGACTCGCGTGATCATCTGCTGGGGGCGCTCGGCGGCCAGGCAGTTCGCGGCCCCCACCGCGGTGTCCGTGGTCAGCCGGCGGAGTCGGCCGCGGGAACTCCACCGTGATCGGTAGAGCGGCGGACCCCAAAGGTGCGGTGTGCGTGGGCGCCGCCGGTCGCGGCCGCCAGTTGCGGACGGGCGTCCGGGTTGAGCCTGATCTCGATGTCCTCGGACGCCGTCTCCGGCGCCGGCTCGGCGGTCACGCGGACCCGGATCGGACGGCCGGTGTCGGCCTCGACGAACGCCAGGGGCGGATGGCCTTCCTGCAGGTAGGTGTCGCCCCACTGTGTCAGTGACAGCAGGATCGGCAGCAGGTCCTCGCCGGCCTTGGTCAGCCGGTACTCGTCGCGGGGCCGGCTGCCGGCCTCCCGGTAGGCGACGGGAGTGATGATCTGTGCGGCTTTGAGCTGGGTGATCGCTCGTGAGACCGCGGGCGCCGAGGTGCCGATCCGCGCCACGAAGTCGTCGAACCTGGTGGTGCCGTAGAAGCACTCGCGCACCACCAGGAAGGCCGTCTTGGTACCGAGCAGGAGGTCCAGCACTCGTCGGGCCGAGCATTCGTCGCCGATCGGCCACGCGTCCCGGTCCCGCAGCCGCTCCTCGAAGTTCATCGCCACACAGCCAGTGTAACTAACACTTGCGTTACCCAGCGCCAGGCGAGATATGCTGACTAACGATGTCATTACTCAGGTGGGAGATGTCGTGGTCGCGGTAGAAGGCAGAGTGGTTGTGGTGACCGGAGGCCGACGGGGACTCGGCGCGGCTCTGGTAGACGAGGTGCTGTCGCGCGGGGCACGGAAGGTGTACTCGACCGCACGTTCGGCATACGTCGACGAGCGCCCAGAGGTGTTCACCGCGGAGCTCGAAGTCCGCTCGGCGTCGTCGGTCGCCGCCCTCGCGAAGGCCACTGCCGACGCGGACATCGTGTTCAACAACGCCGGGGTCCTGCTTGCGGCTCCACTGCTGACAGGTGACCTCGAGCGCGCCACCGAGATGTTCGACGTCAACGTCTTCGGACTGCTGCGGGTGGCACGGGCGTACGCGCCGATCCTGGCCGCAAACGGTGGAGGCGCGCTGGTGAACATGCACTCCGTGCTGTCCTGGCTGGCCGGCAGCGGCGCCTACGGGGCGTCCAAGGCGGCAGCGTGGTCCGTCACGAACTCGCTCCGGCTCGAACTGGCGCACCAGAACACCCAGGTCGTCGGCGCGCACGCAGGGTTCATCGACACTGAGATGGTCGCCACCATGGACCTGCCGAAGGCGACGCCGGCCGACATAGCGGCACGGATCGTCGACGGCCTGGAGGCCGGCGCCACCGAGGTGCTCGCCGACGACGTCACCGTCGCAGCCAAAGCCGCGCTGGCCGGCCCCGTAGAGCGCTTGACCTTCTCGTTCGCCCGCTGACAACGGCTACCGACACACAAGGAGCACTGAACCGCCATGCCGCTGTGGAGCATCCATCACACACCTGGAACCTTCACCGACGACGAAAAGCACCGACTCGCCTCCCGGATCACCGACCACTACGAACAGATCGGGCTACCCCGCTTCTACGTGATCACGCTGTTCCATGAAACCCGGCCCGAAAACTTCTACGTCGGAGGTGAGCCCACCCCGGCCGGGGTCCGCATCACCATCGACCACATCGCCCGCCACAACCCCGACCAGGAAAGCCGCCGCCGGACCGCCCAGTGGGTCAAGGCCATACTGCAGCCCCACCTCGAGCACATAGCCGGCCTGCACTGGGAGTTCCACGTTGACGAGACCAGCGAGGACCTCTGGATGATCAACGGGATCGTGCCGCCGCCCGGAGGCTCCGACGCCGAGAAGCTGTGGGCAGACAACAACACGACCTCCCCTTATTGAGCATCGGCGCACACCGTCCGGATCAGGGCGCGGTGGGCGGGTACCGGTCGTCGGGAAACAGCGCCTGCCACAGGCTGCGGCGCCGGTCGGACTGCTGACCGCCGCCCGCCTCCCCCAGTAGGAAGGTCCACTGCTGTTCGCTGATCAGGTCGTGATCGAGCACGTGGCGTAGCTCGTCGCGAAGCCATGGGTAGCGTCCGGACCGCAGCGCCAGACGCAGATCGCTGATGCCGAGTGGGTCCAGCGACTCGCAGTAGGTCTTGAGGACCTGCAGCAGACGAACGCTGGGCATGTCATCCGCCACGTGGCCTCCGCTGCTGGGTGCCGGCCACGACATACCTTCCGCAACCGCGTATTGATCAGTTCAGCGCAGGTTACCGGATCGTAAAGGGGCACTCGGCCTGCCGGCGTCGGGGCTCAGGGCCGGCCATGGCCTCCGGCGGTGACGGCAAGTGTCGAACACAGCGCGTCCAGAGGCTGGGGCGCGGCCAGATGGTATCCCTGCGCGTACCCGACACCGAGCGCGGCCAGTGCGCTGAGCTGCTCGGCGGTCTCGACTCCCTCGGCGGTCACGTGCAGGCCCAGGCCGTGCCCGAGGTCGGTGAGGAGTTTGACCACCGTGTGGTCGCGGGGGTTGTGCAGCAGCCCTGCCACGAACGCTTGATCGATCTTGATGCCGTGGATCGTCAACGTGGACAGATAGCGCAGGCTGGTCGAGCCGGCACCCATGTCGTCCAGTGTCACACCCACCCCATGGGCGATCAGCCGCTCCAGACGCGGCCCTGCGCCGGCCAGCGTCTGCAGGTCGGCGTCTTCGGGCAGCTCCAACCGCAGCCGATCCGGCCGCAGCCCCGAACGCTGCAGGGTCGAGACGACCAGCCCGTCGAAGTCCCCGGCCAGTGTCGGCGGCGAAAGGTTCACATTGACCCGCGGTGGCGCCGCCGCGCCCAGTCGCGCCGTCCGCTCGACCAGGTCGGTGCACGCCTGCTGCAGCACCCACCGGTCAAGCAGCGGCAGGTGCCCGCCCCGGCGCGCGCCGGGCAGGAACCGCCCCGGCGAGATCAAACCCATGGTCGGGTGCTGCCAGCGGACCAGCGCCTCCACCGACACCACGGCCCGGTCGGCGATCCGCACGATCGGCTGGTAGTGCATCCGCAGCTCGCCGTACTGCACAGCCTGCGCGACGGTGCGGTCGACGGCCTCCAGGTCCCAGCCCAGCCCCGCCTCGACTCCGACGGCCAGCTCGACCTGGTTGCCGCCGCCCTGCTTGGCCCGGTACATGGCCATGTCGGCCTCGCTGACCAGGGTCTGCGGATCGCTGCGCTGTCCGGACACCGCCACGCCGACACTCGCGTAGGGGTGCACGGCCGGGTCGTGGCGGCCGTCGCGGGCCGCGATCGCCAGCAGGTAGCGCCTGCCCAGTTCCAACGCGGTCGGCTCCGCGGCGACCTGGCGGGGAATGCGCGACAGGACCGCGAACTCGTCGCCGCCCAGCCGTGCGGCGACCTCGCCCGGCCGGGCGGCTTCGCGAAGCTGCCGACCGACGTTGGCCAGCACGAGGTCGCCTGCCTGGTGGCCGCGGGAGTCGTTGATCCGTTTCATGCCGTCCAGGTCGAGGAAGACCACGACGACCCGGTCACCACCGAAGTCGGCACTGCCGCAGGCCGCCACCAGCAGGTCCAGGAAGTGCGCCCGGTTGACCAGCCCGGTCAACTCGTCGCGGATGGCCCGATCGGCGAACTCGTTGGCCAGAGCGTCGAACAGCCGGGCGGCCGAGACGGTACCGATGCCGCCGCCGTCCAGATCGACCAGAATGTCGTCGTATCGGTGCTGCTCGGCCCGGGTCCGCAGCAGATGGGACGCGGCGGCGACCGTGGTGTTCGCCGACAGGCGCAGCGGGCTCCAGTCCGCGGCCATCGCCACCGGACGCGGTCCCCACAGCGCGCGCCCGTACCCGTACGGGCCGGACATCGTCTGATCGAACGCGCCCCGCATCACCAGACCGAGCCGGCCGCTGTCGGCGACAACCACCGAGGCCAGGTCCGCCCGCCGGCGGAACATCGCCTCCAGCAGCTCGCACGTCTGCCGCGCCTCGACCATTAGGGCCTCACGAGCCAAGACCCCGATTCCTGTCGCCATACATCGCCTCCCGCGCCGATGCGAACACAGCACCGGGTCCGCCGACCGTTGATGTCTGCGACGCTGATGTCCAACCACTACCTATCACCGTGGCACCCCGTTTCGCACATGCGAGCCCGCGCATTGTCGACGCCGCGGGCCGCCAGTCCGGTTGTGGACGAGTACGGCGACGGCAGCCGAACCGAGCCGGCTGCGACCGTGTCCTGGATCGACGCGACCGGTGTGCGCGCCGCCGTCGGCCCGGCAAGTCTGAGTATCCGGTCCTACCGGCCTATGATCGGCAAGGTTAGGCAAGTCGTATTCTTCCTGTTCAGCGGCGAAGGAGCCGCCATGAAGCGAAGGGAACTGCTGCGCCTGCTAGCCGTGAGCGCCCTGGCACTGGGGCTGTTGGCAGGCTGTGGCGACGGTGCCGTACCGAGCCCGTCGCTCCCTGGCGCCGATGACCTGTCCGGTCAGCTCCAAGGCTCCGGGGCGAGCCTGCCGGACGCGTTCTACCAGCGCGTGATCGCCGAACACCTTCACCGGCATGGCCGACCTGCGACTGCGTGCAGACACCCTGGCCGGGGTCTTCCAGCGTGACATCACCAACTGGAACGACCCGGCGATTGCCGCCGACAACCCGGCGATGGCCCTGCCGGACCAGGCCATCACGGTCGTCCACCGCGCCGACGGCTCAGGCACCACCGACAACTTCACCAGGTACCTCCTCGCCGCAGCGCGTTCCTGGCGCCTGGGCAGCGGTGAAACCATCGACTGGCCGGGCTTCGCGCCTGCCGGAGGTGGTGCGCCAGCAGGCGCTGGCACAGCTGGACAAGATCCGGGGTTGAACAGCGGCAGCAGCGACCCGACGTGCGTCGCCAGCCTCTTGCGGTCAGTGAGTGATCACGTCGCAGACCCGTGGTGAACAGACCGGGATTCCAGCCGCAGGACGTCGGTGGGCTCGCTGACCTTTCCGGCTACGAGCGCGCGCATGGTTTGAGGCATGACCGACCTTTCGTCTCTCAGCGTATTCGCCTTGAACGATCCGTGGACCCCAGCGCGGGCTCCCGCTGATGAAACACATTCTGTTCGCCTGGGTTGCCAGGCTGAAGGGGACGTGTGCGGGCAGGTGTACGCCGCCGGCGGCGCTTCGACGGCCATGGCCCTCCCCTGTCCAGCGGATGCCGGCTCTGCGGGCGGCACGAAGCCTCGAAGTGGTTTGGTCAGAAAAAGCCTGGTATGCCGAGTAGCTTCTATCTCGGGATGTTACGCGATCCAACGCGGAGTAAAACATGATCGAGTCGAGCACTGCACCGCTGTCGTACGAGGTGTTCGTTTCAGAGCAGGTCCCCACGACCGCCACACTGCCCAGTGGAGCGCCACTGCTGTGGTCACCGATCTCGACCACCCTCATCTCCGGCACCACCGACGCTGTTCTGGTCGACGTGCCGCCCACTGCCGAGCAGGCCCGGCGGGTCGGTGACTGGGTCGAACGCTCCGGAAAGCGGCTGACCCACGTCTACATCACCCACGGCCACGGCGACCACTGGTTCGGCCTGTCGCCGCTGGCCGAACGGTTCCCCGGTGCGACGGTCTACGCCACCGAGGGCACGATCCGCCGTATGCGCACCATGGCTGCGGGCCGGGCGGCGACCTGGGACCAGATGCTCCCCGGCCAGATCGCCGACACCCCCGTGACCGCCCAGCCGGTCCCCATCGACGGCCTCACCCTCGAAGGACACCAACTGCACGCGATCGAGGTCGGCCACAGCGACACCGACGACACCACCGTGCTGCACGTGCCAGCACTGGGGTTGGTCGTCGCCGGTGACGTCGCCTATAACAACGTGCACCAATACCTCGCCGACGGCGGCTTCAACGGCGGGATCGACGCCTGGCTACAAGCCATCGACATCGTGCGCGCACTACGGCCCACAGCCGTGGTCGCCGGCCACAAGGACCCCAACCGCAGCGACGACCCGGCCATCCTCGACGAGACCGCCGAATACCTGCACACCGCCCGCCAGGTGATCGCCGACAAGCCCACAGCACGCGAGTTCTTCGACGAGATGACCCGGCGCTACCCCGACCGAGTCAACCCAGGCACCGTCTGGCTCAGCGCCCGACAGTTGCGAGCGGAGTCGTGAGCGAACAGAGACCGCGGCGGGGGCGGTTGCTGGACGTCACGTTGGCAGCTGAACGGCCCACTGATGTTGTCACGCATGTCGGCCACTCGCGCTGCACCCGACACTGGTGCCATCGATTCCGTCGCAGCACGCCGACGTCGGCCAACGTCCGCCCAGCCGGCTCGTGAATCTCTGGGTACTGTCGTGACTGACCCCATCGCAGGCAAAGACAGCGGCGACAGCATGTGCCTTGCTTCCAGCAGCGTCCGGAGAGACCGATACACGGTGTATTAGTCGTGTCGACGGGGCCCTCCAGCCCTGCCGGATCCATGTTCGGCTAAGTCGTGCTGCGTGCCACTGCCAGTTCAAACCTGAACAAGTCGGCGCAACCTCAGCGGGCACCCCGACGCTCGCGAGGTGTCCCCGGCTGGCGGCCGCTTCCGACCAGCGCGACCCGGGCAAGCGGCCAGGAGGAGGTCTCGCCTTTCTCCGTCCGGGCATAGTCGGACACGATCCAGCCGCTGCGAGACCTTCGGCGGGGCGATCTCGTGACCGGCACCCCATTCTCGCCATCGCACGCAACCACTCACACGGCCAGATGAACGGAGGCAGCGTCGTCGCGTTTGGCTACGTACATCGCCTCGTCGGCTCTGTGCAGGGTGGCTTCGGCGGGCTCGTCGGGGCGGCGCAGCGCGATGCCCACGCTGATGCCGCATCCAGTGCCGGCGGCCGCCGCGACGAGCCTTTCGGCGACCCGTACGGCGTGGGCTTCGTCGGATACTTCAAGCACGGCGACGAACTCGTCACCGCCTACGCGGAAGACTTCGTCGCGGTCGCGCAGTGCCTGCCGCATGGCGGTGGCGACCGCAGTGAGGACTTTGTCCCCTTCGGCGTGGCCGTATGTGTCGTTGACCTGTTTGAAGCCGTCGATGTCGATGGCGAGCAGGGCGGTGTGTGAGGGGACGGTGGCCGCCAGCCGCCGGTTGAATGGGCCGAGGTTGCCCAGCCCGGTCAACCGGTCAAAATCGGCCAGGACCTGGAGCTGGCGCAGCGTGGACATGCGCTCGTAGCAGACCGCCGCATTCGCCATCAGCAGTTGCAGGACGCTGACGGTGCTCGGGTGCGAGCGCACGGCGAGTTCGTCCATGACGAGCATCGCGGCGTCCAGTTCGGGTGCTGCGGCCGGCCCTCGCACGGGGGTGGCTATCAGTGTGCGCACCCCGGCTTGGGTGAGCGGCTCGAATCCGCGTGCGTCCAGTCCGTCGGGATCGCCCTGCGACTGGGAGGCGCCGTAGTGGCAGGCCGCGTCGATCATGGCCGACAGGCATCGCGGGTCGAGTGCGGCGACGGTGTCGACCAGCCGTCGGGAGCCGGGCTCGGAGTACGTCGCAGCGACGTTGAGCGTATCGGCCCGCCATTCGATGATCGCTTCGGCGCTTCGTACGAGCAGGATGGCGCTGCCCAGCCCGCATATCTCCACCGCCGCGCGGCAGGCGTCGGCCGCCAGCTGTGTGGGGTCGTCGACGGCCGCGAACGCGAGAGTGTGGCGTAGCAGTTGCTCGGCGCGGGTCTCGCCGGGCGGGCCGCCGAGTTGGAGGATGCGGGTGCCGAGCAGCACGCCGACCTCGGTCAGCGCCGCGGTCCAGGCGTCGAGTTCGGTCATGATCCGGTCGCACTCCACGTTGAGCACTCCGAAGGCCGGCTGATCGCCGCCGGTGATCGGTGCGCAGACGACCGAGCCGACGGGGCGGCCCAGGTGCAGGCCCGCATATTCGATCGAGGCATTGGCGATGGCGGCGGCGTGTCCGGTCGCCAGCACGTGTCCCACGATGCCGTAGGTCACGGGGATCGCTCTGGGCGCCTGCCACGCGCCACTGCACGCGATCAAGGCCAGTTGGCTGCTGGTGGACAGCAGCGCTTCCACCGGCCCGCAGGCCCGGGCGTTCACGATCGATACGACCGCGTTGCAGGCACGGGTGACTGAGTCGCAGTCGGCGACGACCTCAGTCACCTCGTCAACCATGTCCCGTTCGATGGTCATGTCCACGTCACCCCCCGCCCGTAGGAGTAGCAACCGACGAGATGATCGCAGCACAGCGCTGGTCGAGCGGCAACCTTGTCGCGGCAATCAGGCTCGGGTGTCGGGTCTCAGTCCAGCCGCAGCACGGAGTGCATCTCCGAGATCAGGATCTCGGCGCCGTCGGCGCCGGTGATCCCTCTAACCGCCGGTGCGGTCGTCCGAACCGGCTCGCCTGCCTGGAGCTGCCCGCTACCTTCGAGTTCCACGGTGCCGCGGGCGGAGCAGGTCGACGAACGGAGTGGACGAATACTGCAGCGTCTGACCCGGACCCAGTCGTGCGGCGAGCAGGGTTGTGGATGCGGATGGCCGCGTCGTCGCGGTGCATGTCCATGCCGGAGGCCACCGGCACGAGGCCCGCGCGCAGGTGTTCGGCGGAAAGCTCCCGCTGCTCGTAGCCGGGGGTCACCCTGGCTCGTCGAGCCACCCACATCTGGATGAAGTGCACCGGTTCGTTGTGCGGCGTGCTCCGGTCCAGGCGCCAGAGTCTTGATCAAAAGGCCCACCAGGGTCCGGCACCGGACCCGGAAACATCGACACTCCGTGCCAGACCGACCGCCTGCTGCGGAGATCTCCTGTTCAGTGTGATCGGGAAACGGCGGTGTGGGCCGGGTGGTCGGCGTACGGTGACCATGGTCGGACCGGGCCGCGTGGATGCACCCCCGGATGGAGGAGTCGACCATGCTGAAGAGCAGGGTGTTCGCTGGTCTCGTGGGGCTGGTGGCAGCGGTGCTGCTGGCCGCGGCTGTCCCGGCGTCGGCGCAGCAGGCGCCACGCCAGGGTGCCCAGAAACAGACAAAGCCGACGATTGTTCTTGTACACGGCGCGTTCGCTGACTCGTCGAGCTGGAACGGGGTTATCCCGCTGCTGCAGGCGCAGGGCTACCAGGTGGTGGCGGCGCCGAACGACCTGCGCGGGGTGCAGAGCGACGCCGACGAGGTCGCCGCGATCCTCAAGAGCATCCCGGGGCCGATCGTGCTGGTCGGGCACTCGTATGGCGGAAATGTGATCACCAATGCGGCCGAGGGGAACCCGAACGTCAAGGCACTGGTGTACGTCGCCGCGTTCGCACCCGAGGTGGGCGAGACGGCGCTCGGGCTGACCGGGAAGTTCCCCGGCAGCACGCTCTCGAGCGCGCTGGCCAAGCCGGTGCCACTGCCGGGCGGCGGCAACGACATGTTCATCGACCAGGCGAAGTTCCACGACCAGTTCGCCGCCGACGTGCCGACCGCCCAGGCCGCCCTGATGGGGATCGGCCAGCGGCCGGTCACCGACACGGCGCTGAACGAGCCGTCGAAGAACGCGGCGTGGAAGAACATCCCGTCGTGGTTCGTATACGGCACCGCGGACAAGAACATCCCGCCGCAGGCGCACGCGTTCATGGCGCAGCGGGCCGCGGCCAAGGAGACGGTCGTCGTCGACGGCGCATCGCACGTGGTGATGGTCTCGCACCCGGATCAGGTGGCAAAGGTCATCGAGAACGCCGCCGCGGCGACCCAGTAGGCACCAGCGCGGGCACGCGCATACCGGACGTCGTCATCGATCGGAATGCGCGCGTTGGGCCTTGGTGTCTCTGCCGTTCAGTGGCGTGCCCCGGCAGCATGATCGAGGTTTCCGATCCACTTCAATGCGGACAGTGAGGGGAGGAAGAAGTACTCGCCGCCGCGCAGTACGTTGAACGTGTGGATGTCGTGGATGCGGCGTCTGACCGGTTCTCGTGGGATGGTGAACGTCGCCCCTTCCTCTTGCAGGCCGATGGTGGGGTCGCGTTCGTCGCCCAGGTCCATGAAGTTGCCGTTGTTGACCCATTCCTGCTGCAGGAACTCCAGCGTGGCCATCGCCTTGGCACTGATGAACAGAAAGTGGATGCCGCGGGCGATCTCGTCGTCGCTGTCGGAGATCGCGTCCGGATCGTAGGGTGCCCCATAGGTGGTGCTGCGCCGGATGATGCGATGAATGTTCACGTCCGCGAGTTGTGTCATGGTGGTGTCGCGTGGGTTCATCCGGCGCATGTGCGACCCGAGCGGCACGCGATGGCCTTGGGGGTCGTCGGCGTAGGTGAAGTCGTCGTTGCGGCGTGGATCCGCGCCGAGTGCCGGGTCGTCGCGTGTGGGGGCGAGGGTCAAGGGGGCGCCGCTGCGCCAGCGGCCTACCAGCTTGGCCGCGAGCAGTTCGCGCTCCTGCTCCGATGCGGCGTGTTCACGCAGGAAGCGGTTGAACGTACCGACGCGCGTCTGGTATTTGCGTAGTCCGAGAAAGGTGCCGTTGCGGCCCAGCAGGTCCGGGCAGGGCATCGGCAGCAGCTGCCCGGACTCGCCGGGGTAGCCGAGGATGAACTCGCCGGCCTTGATCGGGCGTCCCTGGCCCGGTAGCGCTTCGACGCCGCAGCCTTCGATGGCGGGCTGTCCGATCGAGTCCTTGTAGCCCATCGAGTTGCGGCTGTCGGGCTGGGCGCCGAAGTCTTGCTCCGTCACCACCATGACTCCGGCGACCTGGCATTGCCGTCGAGCTGTGTCCATTGTCTGACGCCAGGTCTGCTCGCTGCCGCTGAAGACGCTCACCCCGATGTGGATCTCACCCGTGCCGAACGGCTTGTCCCAGTTCGCGGGGGCGTTCACCCCGTGGTCGCGCAGCTGTTCGGCGCGGGACGCCATACCCACGCGGAAACTCTCAGGAAACGAGCGCAGCGAGTCATCCGGCAGGCCCAGGGCCACCAGCCCGGCGTAGCTGATGGCGACCGAGATCCAGGCCTCGTCTGCCTGCCACCAGTCGGCGGCGGAGGCGACGTGCGGGACGAGCCGCCGGACGAGTTCGCGGCCGGCGTCGGCATCTGCGATGTGCAGCATGAGGTGTGTGCCGAAGTACGGTTCGGGCCGGTAGCGCAGCACGGTCGCCTGGATCTCGTCGAGATCCACGGTGATGGGGCTCAGTTGGGGCGTCCCGCCGAGTCGGTCGGCCAGCGCCATGGCGTTCTCCTAGCGGAACCAGTGCGAGTGAGGTCGAAGCCGTGGTGCTAGTCGCCGATCTTGTCCAGGAACTCCTCGGTCGCGTCCCCGATCTTCTTGAGCCGGCTGATCTGCGCCACTGTGAGATCGGGGTGGGCGACGTACCAGCCTTCGGCATTGATCTGGCGCGCGGCGAGGTAATCCTTGGCGCCGGGGCTGCGGATGCCCGGCCAATCCTCAAAACAGCAGTCCAGGATGTCGAGGTAGTCGGGGATCTTCGTGGCGAAGTCGTCGATGTAGGTATCCCAGTCGCCGTCGAAGGTGGTGCAGAACAGCAGCCTCGTGTCGTTGTCCAGGAACACGAAGCGCATGTCGTGCAGGCTGCCGACCTTGGCCGCTCCCTCGAAGTTGCCTTCCAGCAGTTTCAGCAGCGCACGCAGCCGTTTGGCCCCGCCGGGGGCGAACGTGAACACGATGGTCAGCTCGGATACCTTGCCGACTCGGACACCGGCCCGGCCCGCGCTCTCCACCCGGTACTCGGGCTGCCGCAGGTGGGCGTCCAGCTCCGGAATCACATTCTCCAGCGCCTGCTTGCCGATCTCGGGTGCGTCAGCGAACAGCTCTCGCAGTTGCTTCACTTTCTCCTCGACGGTCAGGCCCGGTTTCGCCGTCGGCGACGGTGCAGTCATGGCTTACCGCCCTCTCAAAATGGTTGAATTGTCCTGGTTGAGCACGTCCCTGAGGTATCGCTGCCCGGCCTGATCAGGGCAGGACTGAATCCGCGCTGACGGGTTCGGTCTGCGGCTGACCGTTGAGGGTTCGGCGGACCTTTGCCGACGCGCTGTAGATCCGCCGTACGTTCATGATCTCGCCGAGCGGTCGGTGCTCGGAGGTGACGCGCCACTGGTTGAAGGCCAGTGCGTCGCCTTTGTCCACGTTCTCCGGGCCTGAGATGTCCTGGCGCGGGAGGTGTATGCGGGCGACGGTCACGAACGGAGACAACTTCTCGGGCCACTCCTGCGTCACCAGGTTGACGGGCATTGTGTCCAGGTCCGTGCACAGCTGCACCTGAAGATCGAAGTCGAACGGGCTCGCTCGCAGTTCATCGATCAGGACCGGCCGGAACACCTCCGGTCCGGCGGTGAGGTCGACCTCACGGTGGACGACATGTGCCGCGCTGTCCGCGGCCGGTGCGATGCGGAACTTGGCAACGTAGTCGCCGTGCCGGACGGCGCCCATCGACCAGAATGTGGTCAGCAGGGGGTTTCGCGCTGGAACCTGGACCGCGGTGAGGAACGCGAGCAGCTCATCCCACGCCCAGTCGGATGGCGCCAGCGTGCCTTTGCCCGTGAGGAAGTCGGTCAGGAGTTCATGGAAACCGGCCCTACCTCGCGCCAGATAGTCCGTGAGATGGCCGGCGATATCTTCGATGAATAGATAGTGTCGGGCCGTATTTGCGATGAAGACCGGCGTGTTCTTGAGCACGAGGTCGAACGTGCTGGTGTCAGGTTCCTCATCGACCAGCTTGCGCCCGTCGACGTCGAATAACTTGATCGCGAAGCCGAGGCCCGCACCGAGCTGCGCGTCAGGGCCTAGATGACCGGATGTGCTGGAGAAGCGGATCAGGGCGTCGTGGCGGCCCGGCTTGGCATAGACACCCTGCGCGTACGCAGCCGACACGTCGGCGAGTATCTCCACCTCTGCCTTGACCAAGCCGAACGACTTCGCGTGCGCTCCCCGCAAGGCCCGACCGGCGCCCTCGGTCTTGGGCGAGACACGAGCCTTTCCCTCCCAGAACTCGATGATCTGCGCCAGCACCTCGTCGAGGTTCGGGTCCACGGTCTCGATGTCCGGGGCGTAGTGAACGAACTCAGGTGACATGCGCCGGACCCCCTTATGCCGATCTCGCAGTCAGGGCGACATGCCATATATCGCCTGGGATGACCCCTACTCCCCGAGTGGATAATTTTATCCGCAGGGGTTCGGGTAGTTCAGGCGTTTGGCGCCCCTGGCGAAGCACGACGCAGCCGCTGCATCGAGTAAGCACATGATCGATGTCAGACTCGCGCGGTCGGCAGCCTGGTATGCGCCCAGGTCCGCAGCAGCGGTCCTGCGGTAATCTCGGCGTGTCGACGCCTCGTGCCGATCCGGATCATTCCAGGTCGAGTTCGCGCAGGCCGTTTCGAGGATCTCGTCGGCGTTGCCGGACAGGATCGTGCGGGTGGGGTACAACGTGAAGCCCTTGAGCTGCGCAGGGGTGATCTTAGGCGATAGGGAGATCTCGTGGCGGGTGGTGTGGACGTCGATCACGGCCGGGCCGTCGTGAGCGAACGCGGCCCGCAGCGCATCGCCGAGATCGCCCGCCTTTCCCACCGCACACCATGGAGTCCGATCGCTTTGGCGACCTCGGCGAAGTCGGGGTTGTCCAGGCCGGTGGCGTAGGGTGACGATGCCGCCGGCTTTCATCTCCAGTTCCACGAATGACAGCGCGCCGTTGTCGAACACCACGACTTTGACCGGCAACTGCAGCTGACGCAGCGTTCCTGTGATTTAGCTGCCCGGACGGGTGGAGGCGTGCCTCCACCCGTCCGGGCAGGCGGTGCGGATCAGGCTTGCGAGTTTCCGGAGTCAGGTCGGCGCTTGGCCGCGTCGAGGATCATCTTCGCCGTGGCCTGTGCCTGCTTGTTGTCGATCAACCCGCAGACCAACACGCTTGTCCCAGTTCCAGGTCAGCGACCAGGTCGTCCGACTTGATATGCGCCGGTCCCGGCCGTCCGGGACCGGCGCCTGCACGACGATCAGCTGTGCTCGGTATCCAGGATCTTGCGCAGGAACGCCGTGGACAGCTCCAGCGCTGCCTGACTGGCCGCGGTGTCGCGCAGCAGGTCGACCATGACAAAGTCGTGCACCACACCCGCGAAACGCACGGCCGACACCGGCACCCCCGCCTCACGCAGGTTCGCCGCGTAGGCCTCGCCCTCATCGCGCAATACGTCGGCTTCGCCGGTGAGCACCATCGCCGGCGGCAGCCCGCGCAACTGTTCCGAACTCGCCCGCAATGGTGACGCGGTGATCTCGGCGCGCTGCTTCGCATCGGTGGTGTACTGGTCCCAGAACCACTTCATGCCGTCGCGGTAGAGGTAGTAGCCCTCGGCGAACTGGCGGTAGGACTCGGTGTCGAAGTTCGCGTCGGTCACCGGGTAGAACAGCACCTGCCCGACCAGCCGCACGTCACCGCGCTCCTTGGCCATCAGCGTCAGCGCGATCGACATGTTGCCGCCCACCGAGTCGCCGACCACGGCCATCCGAGCGGCGTCGAGCTGCTTCTCGCCCGCGTGCTGCATCACCCACTGCGCGACGGCGTAGTTCTGCTCGATCGCGGTCGGGTACTTCGCCTCCGGGGAGCGGTCGTACTCGGGGAACACCACCGCGGCATGCGAGCGAGTGGCCAGCTCGCGGACCAGGCGATCGTGGGTGTGGGCGCTGCCGAACACCCAGCCCGCCCCGTGGATGTAGAAGATCACCGGCAGGGTGCCGGTCGCCCCGGCCGGCTTGACGATACGCACCGGCACGATGCCGGTCGGCCCGCCGTGGACCTGGATCCACTCCTCGGTGATCTCCGGCTTGGGAACATCGGGCGAGGACTGTACGTCTTCCAGGATCTGACGACCCTGCTCCGGCGGCAACTGGAAGAGAAACGGCGGCTTGCTGTTCGCCTCAGCGAACTGCTGGGCTGCCTTCTCTAGCACCACACGTCGGGTGCGCGTAGCGGATGTCATGCCATTCCCCCATGGTGATCGAAACAGCGGGCGCGAGAACTCCTCGGCTCTGCCTCTTTACGAGCCTAGAGAACACCTGCGGCAGATGACACGAAACCCACAGATCGTGCGCTGCCGGCAAGGGGGCTGCTGTGCCGGGGCTCCTCGGATTCAGGTTTCATGTACGACCCGAACGCGGCGTGCACGGACGCGCCAGCGGGCGGCGACGGTCGGGCGATGTGGTCAGTTCGCTCCCTCGTCCGCCGCGTGCCGCGATAATGGGCTGGGCTTCTTCATCGTCGAGCCTCGACAACCACCCCACAACCGCCCGTGCCACAAACACGCGAACAAGGGGTGGACGATGCCAGGACTCGCCGACCTCACGGTCGCGACCCTGAAAGCATCGGGCCTACGCCGCGTGAATGCGTGCCAGGCGACTCGACCGGCTCGACGCGGCGATCATTGGTCCGGATTCGGGAGGAGGGTTCTCTACTGTGACCGCGCAAAATGGCGTCGAGGGTGAGGTCCGCGGGTGGTACAGCGCCTACTTCGACGCGTTCGTGCACCTTGCGACAGGTGAGCGCGATGATCTGGAGTCGCTGCTCGACTTCTACGGCGTGCCGATGACGGTCGTCAGTGACGGCGGCTACCGGGTCCTGGCCACCCGTGAGGCAGTGCTGGACTTCGCCCACGACGCCATCGACCCGTTGCTGCGCGCCGGCTATGCGGGCACCGAGCTGCTGCGACTCGACATCCGACCGCTCGACTCGTCCGCCGCGTTCCTCGAGGGCCTGTTCTCTCGCCGCAACCGTGACGGGAAGGAGATCGACCATGCCGGAGCGGCCTACCTGGCCGTGAAAACGGGCGTGGGATGGCGCGTCGCGTCGTTCGTGCTCCGGACCACGGGCCCGCCCGAGCGTGCTCCCAGCGAAGGAGTGAGGTGATGCTCACCGTCAGCTGGCGGCGGACGCCTCGCGTGAAGTGGCGCTGCCCAAAACTGTGATCGAACAACAACACAGCGTGTCGCCAACGCAGCACTGAAGCTCCTCACCCAGCCACTGCCACGTCTGTACCAGCGGTCGGTTCCCGACCACCGCACGGTGGCGAAGCGCTGCTGCCACGTTCCCGGTCACACCGGCGCCTTCGAGTCGAAGACCGGCAGGACCGAGTGCAGGTAGCGCCGAGAAGGGGCCACACCTACGACAGGAAGGCCTTCGCTGAGTTCCACAGGACGCCGCGGTTGACCCGGTCGGGGTAGCGCGCAACCATCGCCTCGAACAGGTCAGCGAACCCGGCGGCTTGTGCTGCTGCCGCGGTGAAGTCGTTGATGTAGCCGCGTGTCCGGCCGATCTGTTCCGGGTCGTCGGGACCGCCGTCTTCTTTGTGACCCGCCACAACCGCCCGGGGCTGGAGCCGTTCGAGGATGTCGAGGGCGTCGAGCCACTGCTGCGCACCGGTTTCCTTCGCTTCGGCGAGATACAGGTGGACATTGCCGTAGACGACGTCGCCCGCGACTGCCAGCCCGATGGACGGCACGTGCAGCACACTGCTGCCGTCGGTGTCGGTATGGCCCGTCTCCACCGCCCGCAGTTCGTGGCCTTCCAACTCGAACACGCCATCGACCAGCGGCTGTGCCGAAACACGCTGGGCGAAGAGCTGGTCAGGGAAGCGTGGCTGCCAGAATCCGTCGAACCATCGCGGGCCGTACTGGGCATCCATGTGCGCGACCACGCCCGGTGCAGCGACGACGCGCGCGTCGGGGAAGCGTTCGAGGATCGCCGGAGCGCCGAAGAAGTGGTCGCCGTGGGCATGGGTGACGAAGACGGTGGTCACGTTCTTGCCGGTACTGACGACCCAGTCCGCGAGCGCCCGCGACTCGTCGACGGTCAGCAGCGGGTCCACCAGGACCGCGTCGTGCTCGCCGTGGATGAGCGTAGACGCGGTGGGCGACCACATCCTTCGAGCCTCGCCCGGCGGCAGATCGTCCGACACCGCGACCTTCGACGGTGCCACGTAGACCGAGTATTCGAGCTGCGCCATAGTGATCCCCTCTTATTCTCCCAATATATCCGCTTTGTCTGCTTCATGCCTGATCTTGCGCGCTTCGCGCCAGCTCCGCCACCGGCAGCGACCCGGCGGGCCGCCGCTCGCGCGCGAACGTGGTGGCAAGCCGCTGGAGCAACTCGTTCAGCGGGGTCGGCACGCCGTGCATGCGGCCCAGCAGGACGATCTCGCCGTTGAGGTAGTCGGCGTCGATGGTGCCCGTGCCACGGATCAGGGACTGCCAGGAGGAGCCGCCGCCGCCACCGGCCCAACGCACCTTGTCGCCGCGCGCCTCCTGCTGTTCTCGCGCGCTCGCGTACGGGATCCCGGCAGCCCTGAGCACCGCCTCGCCCTCACCGCGAACCTGTTCGTACAGCCGCCGTGCCTGCTCCCCCGCGACCGGCCCGCACAGAGCGTCGATCGCGTTGGCGAGGTTGCCCAGCAGTTTGGCGTACTGCCAGCGCGCGACGTCGTGGACGACAGGGGCCTCGAAGCGGGCGGTCTCCAGATCGGTGGCGATGCGGCGGACGGTGTCGTCGACGCCGTGGGGATGGCGCCCGAGGTGCAGGATGCCGGTGAGCGGGGCGCCGGGCGCGGAGACGACCCCTGGTTCGACGAAGGTGGACGGCAGCCACACGCAGACGCCGTACACGCGGCGGAAGCGGCGCAGCGCCATCCGCTGGCTCTCGACGCCGTTCTGCGCGCACACGACCGGCAGCCGCTGCGCGGCCGTGCCACCGCCTGCCACGGGCGCCTGGCCCCAGGTGTCCAATGCGGCCTCGGCGTCCTGCGTCTTGACGGTCAGCACGAGCACGTCCTCCGTACGCAACGCATCCAGCTCGTCCGGGTCTTCGACGACGGGCAGCCGGTGAACCCGTTCGCCGTCAGGGCCGCGCCAGCGCAGCCCGCCCGCCTTCAGCGCCGTGTAATGCGCCCCCCGCGCCACCAGGACCACCTCATGCCCCGCCTCGGCGAGCCGCGCCCCGATGGTTGCCGCCTCCGGACGACACGCAACGAACCGGCATTATCCAGTCGAGGCTCATCTGGGTCGTAGTGGGAGCTGATCTCAAGATGGCCGAGCATTCCGGTGGGCTGCCATGCAGGGAGGGCGCGGTGTCCCGCT
Organism: Catellatospora tritici; assembly: GCF_019083965.1. GTDB lineage: Bacteria > Actinomycetota > Actinomycetes > Mycobacteriales > Micromonosporaceae > Catellatospora > Catellatospora tritici. The sequence continues at coordinate 84,572 of NZ_JAHRCY010000016.1, read as the reverse complement.
CGACGTGTGGATGCCTCGGCTGTTCACGGGGCTCGTGAGCCACCGCGGAGAAACTACGAGGCGCATGTCGGTAGCCGGGTTCAAACTTGTGTTGCGTTCTGCAGAAGGGTGTGGTCGTGACCGGCGAGTTGATGGCTCCGATGACCGAGGAACTCCTGTGGGCCAACGTCATGCGCCCGCGCATGCCACTCGTCTACCTGGACCTGAACACGATCATCTACATCGCTCGGTCGCTGCGCGGTGACACGAAGGTCCCAGAAAGCTACGTCGACCTGTACAAGGCGGCACTGCGAGCGAAGTCCGAGCAGCGGGCCATGTTCCCGCTCAGCGGTGAGCACCTGTGGGAGATCTCGAAGATCACCGACCCGAAGCAGCGTGGCGACCTCGCCGACATCCTCGAAGCCCTGTCCGACTACAACTACCTGCTGGACCGCATCGTCATCGCTAGGCTCGAGTTCGAGGCCGGTATGGCGAAGATCATGGGCGAAGATATCTCCGGGAAGAGCGTGGCGCTCGTCCGGCCGACGTTCGGCCATGCGTTCGGGTGGGTCGGCGGGTTGAAGATCCGCAACAGCGACGGCGGCGACGGCTCCGAGGCCGTTCGTGCACAGATGACCGACGCCGACTTCGCCAAGCTGACGGCGAGGATGAAATACGAGATGGAGCGCGGCATGCTGCGGGGCCCATCTGATGAGGACCTTGAGGTCCTCCGGGCCGATCCGAATTACAAGCCTGAGGTGGCGATCGAAAGCCAGAAGCAGCGAGCCCTACGAGAGCTGGACGGCCTGCCGACGGTAGTTGCGCCCGATCTGTTGGTGCCCCATCCGATCCCGCGGCCGTTCGGCTAGGAGCGCGTTTCGCTCGAGCAGGCGACGTCTGGCCATCAGCCACTGGTGACCGGTGCTACGACCACAGCCAGCCAGGGTTGGTCGTCGTGACCGGCCGCAGCTTTCTCATCGGCTGCCCATCGCCGTCTGGCGTGACCCTCATTATGGTTCGCCCCGCCGGTCGCCGCGGCGTATAGGCCATGTAGCGGGTCGTGTAGCAGGTCAGGGCCGAAGGTCGACCCGGTCGCGATACCACTATGCGGCCAAGCCCAGAGCCGTAACGCTGGAGCCGACGTGGCGCAGGACCGCTGTGTACCGGGCCAGCGCCTGCTCGGCGTCACCGTCTCCGCAGTACGCCACCGTGTAGGTTCGTCGCCGCCGGAGTTGGCGTCCTCAACGGCGAACTCGTCGAGATGGCGCTCGTCGAAGTCGCTCCACCCGCCCTTTGCGCGGGCTTCTCCGGATCCCGTCCGTCACCGCCGCCGACCGCACAGCACCACCCAGACCAGGCCGTTCAACGCGAGTAGAACCGCGCCCAGACCCCATGCCGTCCAGTCCAGGGGGGACCTCAGCCAAGGCCAGACGAGGTACAGCGAAGCCAGCGAGATGCCGGGGAACACGAGGCCGACAACCAGGCTGATCAGCACCGGCCGCAGACTTCCTCTGTTGTCCTGGAAGTACCGCTCATACTGGAACAGTCGCTGGTCGCCTATGTACTGCGCCAGCAGCGGCGCCTGGTGGTCGCGGATGTATGTCGCGATGACGGTGGCGTCGCGTGCCTCGCCGAATGCCAGCAGTCCCAGTGCGCCGGAGATCACGGGCAGCATCAGCAGCAGCCGGATGTCGGCCCGCTGCGTAATGACGATCCCGCCGATACCGGCTATTGCCGTCAGGTTGAGGTTGATTATCGTGCTTTGCGTTCCGAGTTTTTGAAGAAGCTCGGCGCGCAGTGACGCATACTCCGCGAGCACGGCGTCTGCCGCCTTGCCGGGATTCAATTCAGGTGCTCCCACACCTTCTCCTCATAGGCATTTGCAGGCACGGCAGCCTGATGTCCATATCGTAATTGAAAATGTCTTTCACCCCGGAACGGCAGTACAAGTGAGTATCTCGCGCGTTTGCGATGCCGGCTGGATATGTGGCAAAGCAGGCCTGCGGTCGCTGTGACCGACGGCGGTCATTGCCCGGCTACTCGCAGGTCCTGGTCGCTGTCCGCAGCGGTCCTCGGCGCCGGCTCGGTGCCGAAGGCCAGCAGATGGCGATGCAGTGTCGACAAGCTGCGTCCCACGCTCAGCACCGTGCCGTCGGGCCGCACGAGCGCGGCCCGCGCCCTTGCCTGCCTGAGCCAGCGGTGGAGTTCGCCGCCACGTGGGGCGTGCACGACGACTACTCCGGCGGATGTCAGATCGGCTTGTTCTGCGGCGGACGGCTGCTCGCAGCCGACGTATGCGAACCGGCCCGCGGCGACGTCGTCGAAGCGCCGACCGTCGTCCAGCAGCGCGTTCGGGCACAGCTGTCCGGCCAACGTGCGGCCGAGCCGCGGCCGGGCCACCAGTGCCGAACGCGACAGCGCCGGTGTCTGGCTACTGCCGGCCAGCCTCCTGAACGCGGGCAACACGCGCAGCCACCGCAGGACAGCGCGGCCCACCGACCCGACCAGGGGCCTGTCGTCAGTCATCATCACCCCGACGAGAATCGCCAGTCGGATCATCGAGCGGGCGTGAGCAGCGCGCTCGGTCTGGTAGCTGTCGAGCACGGACTCGGGCAGCGTACCGCCGACTACTCCGGCGAGTTTCCAGGCGAGGTTCATGGCGTCGCGCAGGCCGGCGGCCATGCCCTGGCCGACGAACGGCGGGGTGAGGTGGGCGGCGTCGCCGAGCAGGAACACGCGGCGGTCGCGCCACCGGTCGGCGACCTGCGCGCGGAAGGTGTACTCGGTCATGCGGACGATCTGCAGCCGGTCGGCCGGCACGTCTGCGGTCCATCTGGCGATGAGCGGATGCAGCCGGGGCATGTGGCGGTAGTCGTCGGCGGTCTCGCCGGGGGTCAGCGCGAACTCCCAGCGGTGGCGGGTCGTGCCGACGCGCATGTAGGTGGCGGCCCGCCGCGGGTCGCAGACCTGGTGGACGCCTTCCCAGTGGCCGAGGTCGGCGTCGGTGTCCACGTCGAGGACGAGCCAGCGCTGGGTGAACCTCAGGTCCGTCATCGTGGCCCCGATCGCGGTACGCGTCGGGCTGTTGGCGCCGTCGCAGCCGAGGACGTAGCCCGCCCGGACGCAGTGTTGTTCGCCGGTGGCCAGGTCCGTGAAGTCGACCCGCACACCGTCGGTCTGCTGTGTGAGGGCGGTGACTTCGACGTTGCCGCGAAGGGTGGCGGTGCGGTACCGCTTCAGGTTGTCGCGCAGCAGCTGCTCCAGCTCAGGCTGGTCGAACATGCTCCCCTCGGGCAAGCCGTGCCGGCCGCCGTCGCGACGGCGCCGGAATTCGGCCAGTACGCGCAGGTTGCGGTCGAGCAGGCGCATGCCCTGGTGTGGCCGGGAGGCGGCGGCGAACTCCTCGCCCAGCCCGAGGCGGGCGATGATCCGCTGGGTTTCGTCATCGACAGCCACGGCACGAGGCTGGGGATAGACCGACTGCCACCGCTCGAGCAGCAGACACTGCACGCTGTACTGGGCCAGCAGCGTCGCGGCGGTCAGCCCAGTGGGGCCGGCGCCGACTATCACCACGGGCACCATGGTCACGCCCCGGCCAGAAGCAGGATCAGGTACGCGACGGCGAGCAGGGCGCAGACGATGGCCGGGGCGGCTTTGCGCGGGCCGTCGCCTTTGCGTACGTGTACGACGATGGCGCCGGTGAGCAGGAGCAGCAGTCCGGCCGCGGCCAGCGCGCCGATCAGCGGCTGGATCAGTCCAAGGAGCACTCCGACGGCGGCGGCGAGTTCGAGCGCTCCGATGCGGCGGTAGGCGGCGGTGGTGAAGCCTGCCTCGGCGGCGAGTTCGCGCATGGCCGGCACGGCCCTGACCTTCGCGGTGCCCAGGGCGGCGAAGGCCAGGGCGAGCAGTACCGCGAGGATGGTGGTGGGCAGTGTCATGGTGTTACCTCCGTGCGCCAGGCGATGGTGTACTGGTCCAGGACCGCTTTGACGGCCGCTTCGTCGGCAGCCGATCGAACCGTGATGACGGCTGTCGGGGTGCTGCCCTCGACGGCGATGTCGATCTCTTGTACTGCGGTGATGTCGCGCAGTGCGGTGTGCAGTTCGGCCCGGATCGCGTCCATGCGTAGGGCGAGGCGGTAGAGCTTGCCGACGGCAGTGGCGGGCAGTTCGTCGAGGATGGTGACGGTCTTGGGTGCGGCGGTGGGATCGGGCACGCGGTCGCGGGCCCAGTCGCGCAGCTGCTCCTGTGTCGCGGTGGCACCCGAGGCGAGGGTGACGTAGGCGACGGGGACCTCCCCGGCGTGCCGGTCGGGCCGGCCGACGGCGCACGCCGCCACGACGTCGGGATGTGACGTGAGCGCGTCTTCGACGATGGCGGGGTCGATGTTGTGCCCGCCGCGGATGATGAGGTCCTTGGCGCGGCCGGTGAGGTGGACGAAGCCGTCGGCGTCGACGTGCCCCAGGTCGCCGGTGTCCAGCCAGCCGTCGGTCAGCTTGCCGAGCCCGTGCAGGACGTGGCCGTGGCTGTCGCGGCCGGTGACGTAGCCGGCAAAGACGGTCGGGCCGCTGATGGCCAGCACGCCGGTGCCGCCGGCGGGCAGCGTGTGCCAGGTGCCGTCGGTGGCCATGGCGATCGCTTTGACGTGCTGGTACGGCAGGCGCTGACCGACCGACCCGGGTCGTGGCGCGTCGGGGAAGGTGCGTGCGGTGGCGCAGGTCGCCTCGGTGAGTCCGTAGCCCTCGACCAGGGTGGCGCCGGTGTGCGCCTGGAAGCCGTCGCGGACGGCGGCCGGCAGCGGTGATGCGCCCACCATTGGGTGGCGCAGGCTGCTGATGTCGGCGTCGACCGGATATCGCGTCAAGGCCGCGTACACCGTGGGTACGGCGCTCATGGCGGCGATGCGGTAGTGCTCGACGATCTGCCAGAACTCCGGGAACAGGTCGGGGTCGCGGTAGCCGAGCGGGCCGGCCCACACCACGTGCTGGCCCTTGAACAGCGGTGCCAGCAGCGTGACCACGAGCGCGTTGACATGGAACAGCGGAAGGGCCGCCAGGACCACGGTCTGCTGGTCGAACATGGATCCGGCGGCCAGCATCCAGGCGTCGGCGACCTCGTTGGCGTGGGTGTGCGCGGCCAGCTTCGGTGCGCCGGTGGTGCCGCCGGTGTGGAAGATCGCAGCCAGGTCGCCGCGGCGGGGCAGGTCACCGCCGAAACCCGACGGGTCCATCGCGGCGGCCTGCTCGGCGAGGTAGCCGATGCGCACGCCGTCGACGACCGGCAGCGGCTGCAGTCCGCCCGCGGCAGCGGTGGGGCCAATCGCCAGTACGGTGTCGAGTATGCCGTCGCCGATGAGCGCCTGTGCGGTGTCCCACGTACCGGGCGCGAGGTCGGGTCCGGCCGTGACCAGCACCCGGGCGCCGCTGCGGCGCAGCAGCTCCGCCAGGTGCTGCCGGGACAGGCCGCCGCCGAGTGGTGCGGCGATCCCGGCGAGTTGAGCGGCGAGCGTCGCGGTGACCAGCTCGGCGCAGTTGGGTGACATCAGCGCCACCGCGTCACCGCGTCCGACGCCGACATGGTGCAGCAGGTTGGCGTAGCGGTGGACATCGGCCAGCAGTTGGGCGAAGGTGCGCTGCGCCGGCTCGCGCCAGCGCGCGGCGGTGGGTAGGACGCTGACGGCGGTGCGGTCGGGCCAGTGCTCGGCCGCGCGCGCAAGCAGGGCGTAGGTCGACTCGGGTAGGCCCCGTTCCTGCAGGGGCACGGCTTCGATCGCGGCGAGGTCGCCGGGTGTGGCATAGGGAGGCCACAGCAGCTGTTCTGTCATCGGGCGTCCCGGACAACCGTGCGCTGGGTGCCGAGGTCGATCGTGGCGTCGTCGGTGGCGATCGTGGCCTCGACGATGTCGCCGTCCTTGAGGTACTTGGGGTTGCGGGCCTGGCCGGCGAAGAACAGCTTCCACCTGGTGGCGGGCGGCAGTAGCGAGGCGATGAACTGGACCGGCTTGGGCGGCGCGCTGAGCGCGGTGCCGACCGGTGTCCCGGTGAGCAGCAGGTCACCGGGTTCCAGCTGCTGGAACCGGGTCAGGCTTTGCAGCGCCCGGACCGGGGAGTAGATCATGTCGGCGGCTGTCTGGTCCTGCCGCAGCTCGCCGTTGACCCGCAGCGTCAGCCGCAGGTCGGTGAAGCGTTTGAGCTCGTCGGCGTCGAGCAGCACCAGCAGCGGGCCGACCGGGGTGAATGTCGGGTAGGACTTGGCCTCGTAGAACTGGGTCTGGGGCAGCTGGACGTCGCGGGCGGAGACGTCGTTGGTGACGACCAGCCCGGCGACGTAGTCGGCGAGGTTGTCCTCGGTGACGGTCGTGCCGACCGGCATCTGCCGCCCGATGACCAGGCCGATCTCCGCCTCGTAGTCCAGCAGGCGCACGTGGGCGGGCCGGACCACGTCGTCGTACGGGCCGCTGATCGAACCGGACGTCTTGCGGAAGAAGGTCATCGGGACGGTGGCGGGATCGCCGCCGGTGTCGGTCACGTGCGAGGCGTAGTTGGTCATCTGTGCCACGACCCGGCATGGTGCCGTCACCGGCGAGACCAGGGCCAGCGTGTCGACCGGGACGGTGTCGGCGCTTGCGGTCGCGGCGGCGATGGCCAGCCCGTCGGCGAGCAGTTCACCGGTGGTGGTCGCCTCGGTGGCGATCTTGGCCGCGCCGGTGGGTGTGCGCGCCCACCAGGCGTCGGCGGTACGCAGGACGGAGATGGTCATGTGGTGGCAACTTTCATCAGGCCGCGAAGGCGGTGCAGGTCGAACTCGTTGTCCTCACGCAGTGCGGCGGCGACCGCGCGTAGTTCGGCAAGTGCTTGCCGGCCGGGTTTGATCCCGAGGAAGTCACTGGTGGCGGGCGGACCCCACTGGGCCAGGCCGGAGGCAGTCATCGGTGCCCAGCCCGCCTCCAAGGTGCTGTCGAACAGGTCGCCGTCGCTGAAGTGCTCCACCAGGAAGCCGTCCGGGTCGCGCCAGTAGTCGAAGATCTGGCTGCCCTGGATGTGGCGGCCTATGCCCCAGGACCGCCGGTAGCCGTGCTGGCGCAGGTGCTCTCCGCCGGCTGCCAGCGCGTCGAGGTCAGCGACCTGGTAGGCGGAGTGCACGTATCGGTTGGCGGGGCCGAGGGCAAGCGCGAGGGTGTGGTGGTCGGTGGGCATGGGGCCGCGGTCGCAGCGGATGAAGCTCATCACCGGGCCGCGTTCGCGCTGGCCTTGGTAGTAGAGGAAGTCGCTGACGATCAGGCCGAGGTGCTGCAGATACCAGTTGAGCGTCTGCACGTATTTCGTCGACTGCAGCACGACGTGGCCGAGCCGCTGCACCCTGGCCGGCTCGCGCGGCGGCCGCTGGGTGTGGTTGAGCCGCACCGGGTCGTGCCCGACGTTGCACGGCAGCGGCTGCTGCGCGGGCAGTGCCGGCAGGTCGTGTGTGTCGGCCACGACGCGTACGCGGGTCCCGTTCGGGTCGACCAGGTCCACGCTTACCCCGCCGAGGCTTTCCGGTAGCGGTGCGACTGTCGTGCCGGTGGCCTCGGCAAGACGCAGCACGTCGCGGGCGTCGACGGCCGTGAAGGCCGGGCCGATGAACCGCGAGCGCGGGCCGCGGCGGATCAGAACGCAGGGGGCTGCCCGGTCCGTGCCGCGCAGATGAAGCTCCTGCTGGGTGCGTAGTGACGTCGTGAAGCCGAACGCGTGGGCGAACATCTCGGCGCGCTGCAGGTCCGGTTTGTGGAACTCGAGCCAGGCCAGGTCGCGCACCTTGATGATCGGCTGACGGGCCCGGCCAGGGTGCTCCTCGGGCAGCGCGCCGTGCTCGCTGTGCAGACCGGTGTGCGGGTCGTGCATCGTCGACACCCTCCTCGAAAGGTCTTGATGAAATCATCACCTACGAGGAGACTGTCAGTCAAATGTTTGAGGTTTTCGTCATCGCTGACTTGTGTCGCTAACATTGATGATTTACGACTGTGAGGTGGCCGGTCATGGGCCAGAACAGCACAGACATCGCCAGTAGGCAGGAACGGCGCAAAGCGCGTACCAGGGCGGCGCTCATACAGGCCGCGCAGTCCGTCGTCGCGGCAGGCCGGTTGAACGCGCCCATCCTCGAGATCACCCAGGCGGCCGACGTAGGGATGGGCTCCTTCTACAACCACTTCGACAGCAGAGAACAGCTGTTCCGAGCCGCGGTCGAGGATGGCCTGGAGCGCCGGGGGAACCAGTTCGACGAATTGAGCGCCAGCCTGGACGACCCGGCCCACGCCTTCGCGCAGAGCTTCCGATTGACCGGGCGGATCCATCGCAGAGAACCCGGGCTCAGCCAGGTTCTGTTCACGTTCGGGCTGGCCATGGCCACGGTCGACAACGGCCTCGCGCGGCGCGCCAGCCGTGACATCGACCGCGCGGTGCTTGCCGGCCGCTTCATCGTCCCTGACACCGACCTGGCCATGGTTGTGGTCGTCGGCGCCGTTTTGTGCCTCGGGCGCCTGCTGCACGACCAACCCGAACGCGACCACGCCACATCGACCGACCTGGTCGCACAAACCGTGCTGCGCATGCTGGGCATGCCGGGCGAGGAGGCGAGCGAGCTATGCCAACGTCCGCTACCCAGCCTGATCGATCCCCCGTTGACGAAACGGGCCGTTGAGCCACGACACCTGGCCAACGAGCAGCCTCCAGGCCTCGAGTAGTTGTCGGGTAGGCGTAAGGCTTCCCTGGTAGCGTAAATGCTGACGAGGCGTGGGGTGAGGCCTTCCTGCGCCGAGCGACCACTGCGAATGATGAGCCGCCAGGCGCGCCGCAGGCCCCAGCTAGGTCTTGCCGGCAGCCCCAACGGATGGCCACGGACATCGCACACGTTGGCACCCGGCGGACCGCTGTCGGGCTGGACGAGATTCGCTTTCCCCGGCTGGGCCGACTGGCGGCAACCGCGCGTAGCCGAGATACCGCCAGGACCGGTGGGACGGCCAGGATGGAAGGAGACTTCCGATGCGGATCGTCGTGGACCTGAACCGGTGCCAGGGATACGCACAGTGCGTGTTTCTGGCGCACGAGGTCTTCAGGCTCAGCGGTGAGGAGACGCTCGCCTACGACCCGAACCCCGATGACGAGCGCCGCCTTCAAGTCGAGCGAGCCGCCGCGGCCTGCCCCGTCCAAGCTATCGTGATCGACCGCCTGGAAGGTGCGCAGCCGCGGAGCGTGCCGTCATGACCGTGCCGGCCAGGGTCGCAGAGCTGGTGCGCGACTTCAAGGCCAACGGCCGGATCGTCATCGTCGGCGCCTCCCTGGCAGGATTGCGCGGCGCCGAAGCCCTGCGGAAGGAAGGCTTCACGGGACCGCTGACGATCATCGGCGACGAGCCCTACGAACCCTACGACCGCCCGCCGCTGTCCAAGCAGGTGCTCAAGGGCTGGGTGCCGGCCGAAAACACCCAACTCCCCCGCTTGCGGGAACTGGATGCGCAGTGGCGCCTCGGCGTGGCCGCGACCGGGTTGGACCGGACCGAAAAACAGGTCGTGCTGGCCGACGGTGAACGAGTGCCGTATGACCGGTTGATGATCGCCACCGGCACCCGCGCACGCCAGTGGCCGAACCCTACCGAGGCCGCGCTGGAGGGGGTGTACACGCTGCGCTCGCGTGACGACGCCGCGCGGCTGCGACAGGCGCTGGCGGCGGGGCCGTCGCGGGTCCTGGTGATCGGCGGCGGGTTCATCGGCTGCGAAGCGGCCTCGGTGTGCCGGGAACTCGACATCCCGGTGACCCTCGTCGAGCGGGGCTCGGCGCCGCTGGCCGGGGCGCTCGGTGGGGTGATCGGCGAGATCGCCGCGCAGATGCAGCGCGACCACGGCGTCGACCTGCGCTGCGAGGTGGGCGTGTTGTCGTTGGAGGGCGACGCGAGCCGACACGTGCGCCGGGCCCGGCTCTCCGACGGCACCACCGTGGAGGCCGACGTGGTGCTGGCCTCGCTGGGTTCGGTCCGCAACGTGGAATGGCTGGAGGGATCGGGGCTGGCGGCCGGGTTCTGGGGTGTCGGCTGCGACGCCGGCGGTCGTGCGTTCGACATCAACGGCGTGGTGACCGACTCCGTGTACGTGGCAGGTGACGTGGCGCGCGCGCCCCACGTGCTGTACGAGTACCAGTTCCTGGCGATGGAACACTGGGACAACGCCGTCCTCGGAGCCGAGGTCGCAGCCCACAACATGGTGAACCTGGAGCCCGACTACCGCCCGCATCTGCTGCTGCCCGGGTTCTGGTCCGGCCAGTTCGGCGTCAACATCAAGTCCGTCGGCGTGCCGCCTTTCGGTGACGAGATCGCCTTCACGCAGGGCTCGGTTCAGCAGCGACGCTTCGCCGCCGCGTACGGCCGCCGGGGGCGCATCGTCGCCGCCGTCACCTTCAACAGTGGCAAGTGGCTGGAGTACTACGGGCGGCTGATCGAGCAGTCGGCGCCGTTCCCGCCTCCGCCATCGGGCTGGGACCGGCCCGACGACATGAAGCCGGTCCCGGCTGAGTTCCCGGAGCCGGGCGTCCCGGCGGCGACGTCCGACGTCGTCTTGACCGGCCACGACCCGAACCAGCGGACGGCTGAGTTCCGGCCTCGGGGTCACTGACCCGCCTGGCGATCGAGCGTGGTGACCGGCAGCAGCAACAGGAAGGAGGCGAGCCTCATGGCCGAGGAAACGCCCTGGCAGCAGGCCCTCCGCGACGTCAACCGCGCCAATCCGTACCCGTTCTACGAACAGCTGCGCAAGACCCCGGTGTCGCGCCAGCCCGACGGTGTGTACGTCGTCAGCACGTACCGGGAGGTCGTCGAGCTGCTCCACGACCCCAGGGTCAGCTCGGACACGAGGAAGCGCCCCGGGGCGATCCCGGGGGTCGACCCCTTCGAGGCGACGATCATCACCGAGGACCCGTCGGAGCACGATGTGGATCGCCGTCGGGTGATGCGCCACTTCGGGCCGCCCGAACGTCCCCACATGATCGCCGACATGGAGCCCGAGATCCGGCGCATCTTCGCCGAACTGCTCGACGGCATGAAGGGCAAGACCCGTGTCGACGTGGTCGACGAGTTCGCCTTCCCGGGGCCTGTGACCGTCATCTGCAAGGTTCTGGGCGTGCCGCTGGAGTCGATTCCGCTGTTCCACGACTGGATCGAGACAGCCCTCGACGGGCTGGACCTCGGCCCGCAGGCCAGCGACCCGCAGCAGCAGCACCGCCTGGCGGCGGTGCCCGCTCGGGTGGCCCAGATGAAGCAGTTTCTGGCCGACCTGTTCGACCAGTACCGCAAGCAGCCCGGCCCAGGAATGTTGTCGGCGATGTGCAACGACACCGGCCCGGAAGGCCGCTTGCCTGAGGGGTCGCTGGTCAGCAATGCGATGCTCATGCTCTTCGCCGGGCATGAGACGACGGTCAACCTGATCGCCCACAGCGTGCTGTCCCTGCTGCGTCACCCCGACCAGCTCGAGAAACTGCGCCACAGGCCCGAGCTCATCGTGCCCGGGATCGAGGAGCTGCTGCGCTTCGAGTCGTCGGTCCAGTTCTGGCACACCCGCTCCGCCCTCGAAGACATCGAGATCGCCGGCACCACCATCCCGGCGGGCTCGACGATCTTCGTGTGCTACGGCTCGGCCAACCGCGATCCGCTCCGGTTCGCCAACCCCGACAAGCTCGACCTCGAACGCCCGGACAACGAGCACGTCGGGTTCAGCCAGGGCATCCACTACTGCTTCGGTGCCCCGCTGGCGCGCCTGGAGGTCCAGGTTGCGGTCAGCGAGTTCTTCCGCCGCGTGCAGAACCCGCGGCTCGTCGAGGATCCGCCGCCGTACCGCCACAACCAGATCTTCCGCGGCCCACGCCACGTGCTGGTCGACATCGACGGGATCGGCGACTGACTCGCAGCGGTCGCTGCACCTGCTGGGACCGGGCTCGACCGCCCTGGTGATCGGGACGGGTGGCCTGGGCCAGATGGCGATCCAGATTCTGCGAGCGCTCAGCGCGGCGACCACCCTCCTCGCCGTGGACACCGACGCGGCAAAGCTGGAAACCGCCAAGCGCATGGGCGCACAGGAGGGCCCTGCTCTCAGGCGACCAGGCGGTCGCTCGCATCGAAGACATGCCGGGCAGCAGGGCGCCGAGCTGGTGCTCGACATGCTCGGCGTCGACCCGACGCTACGGATAGCGGCCCAGGTGGCCCGGGTGCTGGGCCACCTGACCATCGTCGTTGGTCTCGGCGGCGCAACCGTTCGAAACCCCGCCCGTCAGCTTCGCGAACCCGCCGCACGAGTGTTCAGTCGCCTCACCGCGCTGGGGTTTCATCCCTGAACTCATGAGTGATCACCCTCGCCCAGCAGCAGAAGATCACGACGCTCGTAGAGCACTTCCCGTTGGAACGCGCCGACGAGGCCTACCGACTCCTACACCACGGCAAGATCTGCGGACGCGAGGTCATCCCCCCGCACGGATGAACACCACCATCAACACCCCTGCCGACGCGATCCGTGGGCTGCGAGCCCGCGTCGCTTACCGCGGCCGGCCGGCCCTCCGATCCTGCTAGCCGAGGCCTCCTCGCCCTCGTACTCCGCGTATACCGGTTGCCCCACCTCAGAACTGATATTTACCTCACTTCCGACATTCTCCGCAAATCGTTGGCGCCCTGGCAACCAACTGATAGTTTCGTCAGTACAGATCAAGCCATCAACTATGAGTCGGAAGCCTGGGCCAACTTCTGGTACCCGGCCCGCACGCGAACCCGTTCGCGCACGCCGGCTGAGCAGCTGCCCCGTTTCAGTGGGCGGCTTCTCGTTGCCTGCCGGTGACCGATGCCCAGACTCTTCCTTACGACTTGCACAGGAGCAGCAAACATGGGGGAATCTTTCACGCCGACCGGGTCGGTCGGTCTACTGACGCCGCACGTCGACTTGGACACCGAGCTGCCGCGCGAGCTCGTGTGGCTGGCCGACAAGGTCGACGCGGTTCTCGGTGAATGGGAGCACGCGGCTGCGGTCGCCCGGTGGGCGGGTCAGACAGCCGCGCGGTTGGGCCTCGATCGTTTGGCACAGGTGCGTACGGCGGCTGCGGCGCGGCTGCACGACGTCGGAAAGATCGTCCTCGATCAGTCGCTGCTGGCCAAGCCTGGTCGGCTCACCGCGCAGGAGTGGGAGCAGATGCGCCGCCACCCGCAGGAAGGAGCACGCCTGGTCGTGGAGCTTGCGAACCGGCCGGATCTGGCACCGCCGATCGCCGCCCACCACGAGCGGTACGACGGGGACGGCTACCCGCGCGGCCTAGCCGGCACGGACATCCCGATCGAGGCACGGATCATCTCGGTGTGCGACGCGTGGGCCACCATGCGCGTCGACCGCCCCTACGCCCGCAAACTCGGAGTGACCCAGGCCCGTAACGAACTGGAGTCAGGGCGGGGCACCCAGTTCGATCCGGCGGTGGTCGACGCGTTCCTCGGCCTTGCCGACGAAGGCGCCATCGACGAACCGGCGCTGCTGTGCCGCACCCAACAGCTGGCCAGTCATTGCCCGTGCCGGCGTTGTGTCGCCCCTCGCAGCGAGGGGGGCCGCTGACATGACCACCGTGACGGAACTTATCGATGAAACGGACGAGGCGCTGCGTGCCTGTGACTCCGTGCATCGCGCGTGCAACGCTGTGGCCGCCGCGGTGAGCGCCCACTCGGCCGCGTCGGTGGATGTTCTACTCGCCAACGCCAACCATCTGTACCTGGTCGCCTGCAGCGGCGTATGGCACGCGCCCCGAGCGGCGCGAGTGAACTACGGCATCGCCGGACGTGTCCTGGCCACCGGACATACGGTTTCACTGCGCGATGCGTCGATCGACTACCCCGACCTGTATGCCGACCGGTCGGCCCGCTCGGTGGTCTCGGCTCCGGTGCGCCACGGCCACATGCCCACCAACGGTGTGGTCACCGTCGAGTTCGACGGCGTGCAGTCCGATCATGACGACTGGGAGGCGGCGCTGACGAAGATCGGTGCCCTGCTCGGAAAGCGGATCCATCAGTTGGGCGGCCCGTCCAAGGAGAGCGCGCCGCAATGGCTGCTGCGTCACACGTTGAACATCGCCGCCGCCGACGATCCCGGCGAGCTGGCGACCCGCACCTGCCGTGCGGCGGTCGAGCTGTCCGGGCTGCGGTGCGCGGCCCTGCTCGTCCGCAGGGTCAACGTGTCCGCGCAGTGGAGCGGTCCGCCGCTGATCGTCATGGCGGACTACTGCGCAACCGGTTCTCGGCGCCTGGTCGACGCGGTCAGTGCATTGCCGCAGCCGAGCCTGTCCAGGCTGGTGGACGCGGCGTGCCGACATCAGGCCGCGCACTCGCGGGCAAACCTGAACGTTCTTGACGCCCGGGGATTCGAACCGCTCATCGACGCCGGGGTGGGTACCGTGATCGCAGCTTCCGTCCACATGGGAACCGAACGCCTCGATTTCGAGGCGGCGATGCTGGTAATGGACGAGATCGCCTTCCAGCCGCCCCCGGACACCGCGTTCGTGCTCGAGTTGCTGATGACGAATGCCGCCGTGTTCTACGAGCGCATGTCAAGACAGCAGAAGCTGCAGACCATGGCTGAGTCGGATCCGCTCACCGGCCTGCGCCACCGTGGGCCGCTGGCCGGCCGACTGGCTTCGAGTATCCCCTCGCGCACGGCGGTTGTCGCTGCGGACATCGACAACCTCAAGGTCATCAACGACATGTGGGGGCACGACGCCGGAGATCGGGCCCTGACCGAGGTCGCCGACGCCATCCGCAAGGCGCTGCGCGGCAGTGACGAGGTCTTTCGCGTCGGCGGCGACGAGTTCATCGCAGTACTGGACGTGCCCGACCACGAGGAGGCGGTACGGGTTGCCGAACGGATGGCCGCCTCGGTGGCCGATCGCGGGCACAGGATCAGCGTCGGCGTCGCCGTGCGCAGCCCGGACGAGCCGCCGGAGATAACCCTGCGCCGTGCCGATGATGCCATGTACGCCGCGAAGCGGGACAAGACCATCTCGGTGACGGTGGCCTCCTGACGCATACCCGCCGCCTTCGGACGCCGGCGGACCTCACGGGCTGGGCGGTCGCCTGGCCTCGCGGGCATCATGATGCTGCGGGCGCCGGTTGCGCCTGGTTCGCCGTTGCGCCGGTGCGGCAGCCGACGCCGGTCAGCTCTGTGCGGGCATTTCTGCGACCGGCAGTGGCGTGTTAGCCAGGGTATGTGCCTGCTCGGCGGGTACGCCCAGCATGCGCAGCAGCTGCTCGGCGAGCTGGTCGCATGCGGTGTCGTCGACCCGGTCGGGATCGGTCAGCGACAGGTGCAAGGTGGCGAGCACTGCTCCGGCGACGGCGGCGCGGGCCAGTACCGGTTCGGTGACGGTGAAGCGGCCCGATGCCATCCCGGCCTGAATGTCGCGCAGCGCTCGGGGGGACAGACCTTGCGTCGAGTCCACGTAGCTCATCCCGTGCCGGACCAGCACCGCCGAGGTCTGCGGGCGGGCGCGGCACAGGCGAAGGGTCAGCCGGACCGACTGCGCGAACGCCAGCGCAGGATCGTCGACGTCGACGCTGAGCTGGTCCAGCAGCCCTCCGAGTTCCTCCAGGACCTCGTCGACCGCGGTGGTGAACAGCTCGTTCTTGCTGGAGAAATGGTTGTAGAACGAGCCGAAGCCGACGTCGGCGGCGTCGGTGATCTCCTGGATGCTCGCTTGCGCAGCCGTGTCGGCGGCGAGCATCACGCGAGCAGCGGCGATCAGCTTCTGGCGCGTCTGTGCCTTGCGCCGCTCGAGGCGGCTCGGCGTGAGCGCGCTGTCAGACGCTGGGGAACCGGACTTCATCACATCCGCAACCTATCGCAGCCCTGATCTGTTCGTCACACACGCCTCAGAACTGATACCTACATCACTCCTGAGCCAGTTTGCTGCATTGAGCTTGGGCCGCCGCACATCAACTGATACTTTTATCAGTGATGACAGTATGGTCAGCTGATGGTGAGCCTGCCTAGACGCCTCCTCACCCGTGCTGACCACACCGGCGGCGCATGTCGCTGGTGACCATCCCTGCCACGGGTGGCCGCGCCGTACCGGCTGCGACAGCTACCCGCACTTCTCGCAAGGGGGCAAAGCCCATGACCGCGCAACCCGTGACCAAGCACCGTCCCATCCGCTCACCGCGCGCAATCCCGATCCTCGGCCACACGCCGCAGATCCCCAGCACCAATCCGGTCGCGTACTTCGGGGAGCTGTCCAAGCAGTTCCCCGAAGGGATCTTCAGCCTGGAGATCGCCGGCCAGGAGAACGTCTTCGTCTATGACCCCGACCTCGTGACCGAGGTCTGCGATGAGACCCGTTTCGGCAAGCCGATCATGCCTCCGCTGAGCCATGTCCGCGACTACGCCGGCGCCGGGCTGTTCACGGCCCACCAGCACGAAGAGGAATGGGGCATGGCGCACCGGATCCTCATGCCGGCCTTCAGTCAGCGCGCCATGAAGAACTACTTCGGGCAGATGCTGGAGATCGCCGAGAACCTGATGGACAAGTGGCAGCGCAAGCACGGGCAGCCGGTCAACATCACCGACGACTACACCCGGCTCACCCTGGACACCATCGCGCTGTCGGGGTTCGGGTACCGGTTCGACTCCTTCGGCTCCGAGCAACTGCACCCGTTCCTCCAGTCGCTGCTGGGCGCGCTGGTGGAGTCGATGCGGCGCACCCAGGAACTGCCGATGATGACCAGACTCCGCAAGGGCGACGACAGGAAGTACCAACAGAACATCGCGCTCATGCGCGAGCTGGTCGAAAGTGTGATCAAGGAACGCCGCCACGGTAAGAGCACCACCGAGGACGACCTGCTGGGCCTGATGCTGGCGGCCGTCGACCAGGAGACCGGCAAGCGGCTGGACGACGACAACGTCCGCGACCAGGTGCTGACGTTCCTCATCGCCGGTCACGAGACCACCAGCGGGCTGCTGTCGTTTGCCACGTACTCGCTGATGCGCAACCCCCACGTGCTGGCCCGGGCCTACGCCGAGGTGGACCGGATGCTGCCCGGCGACACCGTCCCGGACTATGAGACGATCATGAAGCTGGATGTCATCCCGCGCGTGCTGGAGGAGACCCTGCGGCTGTGGGCGCCCATCCCGCAGATCATGAAAGCGCCGCTGCGCGACACCGTCATCGGTGACGGCTACCACCTCAAGCAGGGGACGAAGACGAACCTGCTGATGTTCCCGCTGCACACCCACCCCAAGGCATGGGAGCGGCCGGAGGAGTTCGACATCGACCGGTGGCTGCCCGAGAACCGGGCCAAGCACCACCCCCACGCCTACAAGCCGTTCGGAAACGGCGTGCGCGCCTGCATCGGCCGGCAGTTCGCGCTCACCGAAGCTCGTCTGGCCCTCGCGCTGATGCTGCAGCGGTTCCAGTTCTCCGACCCCGGCGACTACCGGATGGACGTCCGGGAAGCACTGACGCGCAAACCCGGCGACTTCAACCTCGTCGTACGCACCCGCCAGGAGCACGAGCGCAGCGTCTTCGGCGTCTTGGCCACGCAAGCCGATGACAAGCAGCAGCAGGCCGCGGTCAGCGGGGTCGGGGTCGACCTCACCGTCGCCTACGGCTCCAGCCTGGGCAGCTGCGAGGATCTGGCGCGCACGATCGCCGACCGCGGCGAGCGCTCCGGGTTCGGCACCAGCATGGTCAGCCTGGACGAGCTGGGCGACAACCTGCCCACCGATGGTCTGCTCGTCGTCGTGGCCGCCAGCTACAACGGCAAGGCACCGGACAACGCCCAACGTTTCGACGACCTGATCGGCGCCGGGCTGGCCGAAGGGTCCCTGGCGGATGTGCGGTTCGCGCTGCTGGGCGCCGGCAACACCCAATGGGTGGCGACCTACCAGGCCTTCCCCAAGCGGATCGAGCAAGCCCTGCTGGGCGCCGGCGCCACCCCGGTCATCGACCGCGGCGTGGCCGACGCCGCCGGCGACTTCGACGGCATGGCCACCCGCTGGATGAACACCCTGTGGACCACCCTGGCCGAGCAGTACGCCGCCGACACCTCCGACGACAGCGCGCCGCGCTACCAGGTCCAACTGCTCACCGAGGCCGACGTGCGCCCGGCGATCGTCTCCGCCCAGGCGTACCCGCTGACCGTGGTCGCCAACGAGGAACTCGTCAGCGACCCGACCGGCCTGTGGGACTTCCAGATCGAGGCGCCGCGCTCGTCGGCGAAGTCCCTGACCGTCGAACTGCCGGAGGGAGTCACCTACGCCACCGGCAACCACCTGGCCGTGTTCGCCAAGAACGAACCGGCCTTGGTCAAGCGGACGCTGGCGCGGCTGGGTGTCGACCACGACCAGGTGCTGCGCCTCGACCAGCCCGGCACCGGCAGGACCCACCTGCCCGTGGGCACGCCCGTGACCGCAGGCCTGCTGGTCACCGGGTTCCTGGAGCTGCAGGACGTGGCCACGCGCTCCCAGATCCAGACCCTTGCCGAGAACACCGCCTGCCCCTGGACCCGGCCGCAGTTGGAGGCCTACACGGTCGACACGGTCGATGCCGAGCAGCGCTATCAGGAGGAGATCCTCGGCAAGCGCGTCTCCGTGCTGGGCCTGCTGGAACGCTTTCCTGCCATCAACCTGCCGTTGGCCGCGTTCCTGGCGATGATGGGGCCGATCCGTCCCCGCTTCTACTCGATCTCCTCCTCACCGCTGGCCGACCCGCGCCATGTCCGGCTGACGGTCGGCCTGGTGGAAGGACCCGCACTGTCCGGCGACGGCCAGTACCGCGGGTTGTGCTCGTCCTACATCGCACACCTCGAACCTGGTGACGTCTTCTACGGCTACGTGCGCGTGCCCTCGCCGACCTTCGCCCCGCCGGCCGACCCCGCCACGCCGCTCATCCTCATCGGCCCCGGTACCGGCGTCGCACCGCTGCGCGGTTTCCTGGAAGAACGCGCCTGGCAGCACGACAACGGGACACAGGTCGGCCTGTCGCAGGTCTTCGTCGGCTGCCGGCATCCGGAGCACGACTACTTCTACCAGCAGGAGATGCAGACCTGGGAGAAGACCGGTGTCGCCCAGATCCACACCGCCTTCTCCGCGGTCGTCGACCACCCGGCCCGTTTCGTCCAGGACTCCATTACCGCTGCTTCAGGCGCGGTGTGGCAGGCGCTCGAAGCCGGGGCGTACGTCTACGTCTGCGGCGACGGCCGCCGTATGGCGCCGGCTGTCCGCGACGCACTCGCCGCCCTCTACCGCGAACGCACCGGCAGCGACGACGAGGCCGCCCACAAGTGGCTCGCCCAGCTCGAAACAGACGGACGCTACCAGCAAGACGTCTTCGCCTGATCCACACACGCCGGGCCCGCCACGCCTACAGAACCCGTCGCACCTCGATCAGTCGAGGGCATCACGCACAGAAAAGAGAACACCATGGACACCATGCTCGCCGGACGATTCCACCTGGACTCGAAGAAGTTCGTCGTAGAGGAGGTCCCCGTACCCGTACCCGGCTCAGGCGAAGTGCTCGTCGAAGTGAAGGCCGCAGGCGTCTGCCTCTCCGACGTCCACCTGATCGACGGCTCCCTGGTCCCGCTGTTCGCCACCTCCGACGTGGTCACCGTCGGCCACGAGGTCTCCGGCGTGATCCACACCCTCGGGCCTGGTCTCCAGCGTGGCCTGGCCATGGGCACGCGCGTCACCCTGGAGGCCGGCCAGAGCTGTGACCGGTGCACCGACTGCGCACGGCGCCGGCCCTGCGCCCAGGTCCGCACCCGCGGCATCGACTACGACGGCGGCTGGGCACAGTACGCCCTCGCCCGCGAGGACACGCTCATCCCCATCCCCGACGACCTTCCCTTCGACCAGGCCGCGATCATCCCCGACGCGGTCTCCACGCCCTACGCCGCCGTCGTGGCCACCGCAGGGGTACGCCCAGCCCAATCCGTGGGCGTATGGGGCGTGGGCGGAGTGGGCGCGCACAACGTCCGCATCGCCCGCCTGGTCGGCGCCGCGCCCATCATCGCCATCGACCCGCTGCCAGGCGCCCGGCAGCGCGCCCTGGCCTTCGGCGCGGACCTCGCACTCGACCCGACCTCCGACGACTTCACCAACCAGATACTCACCGCCACCGGCGGACGCGGCCTGGACTTCGCCTTCGACTGCGCTGGCTTCCCGGCGGTGCGCGAGCAGGCCGCCGCCGTACTCGGCCAGCACGGCGCACTCATCCTGGTCGGCATCACACCGCAGCCGCTCACCATCAGCGAAGGCCTGACCTTCAACTACCTGTCCAAGCAGGTGCGCGGCCACTACGGCGGCTTCCCCGAGTCCGTGGCCGAACTGGTCCAGCTGGCCGCCAACGGCCGCATCGACCTGGCGCCCTCCATCACCGACCACATCCCGCTGGCCGACGCAGCCGCCGCGATCCACCGGCTGGAGAACAAGACCGGCGACCCGATCCGCCTCATCCTCGTCCCATGACGGGCTCCTTCGAAGCGCGGCTGGCGTCGGTGCACAGACGCCAGCCGCCGAGGGCAATACGCCTACTGCGTGCGTCCCGGCGCGCTCAGACTTCGTGATCAAGATCAAAGAATGTTTGGCCAGCTCAGACGCACCAAGGTCCACAGCCCTCGGATCGCCAAACCGTACGCTCGTACGTGTAAAAAACCGTGTCTCGAAGAACGTCGAAGCCCGTTTCCTGAACTCCGGAAACGGGCTTCGACCAGGCCTTACACAACGTCAGGCTGGCCGGATTCGAACCGACGACCCCTTGACCCCCAGGGGGTATATACCGGGCGCCAACGGCAGGCTCCTCGTTAGGGCTACTCCGCGTGAGCGCTCGTGACTCACATCACCTTTGTCGGACGAACCGGCTGCTGCGCAATTTAAAGGTATTCATGCCTGTTAGTCGTTCTTGAGGTATTTTGCCGCTTATGAGACTAAAAATGGCTTTGACCAGCCGATCCACTGAGCCCCGACCGGCGACGAGCGACACCGAGTCGGTACCGCTGGAACCGACGCCATACCGGGTCGTGGCGTTGAACGCGCTGGCCTGGTCCGGGTCGCGTGCCCGCGTGTCGCTGGTGGCGGTGATGGCTGCGGTGCTCGCCCTGGTGGTAGGGATTGCTTCGCCGGCCGCTGCGACCACGTCGGGGTGGGTCGCTCCAGATGCCGGGTTTGCCGCGAATCTCGGGGCCGCGTTCAACGGCTCGGTGCGGGTGCTCGCGGTGCAGCCGGACGGGAAGATCCTCGCCGGGGGCGACTACACCGCTTTCGACGGGGTGACCGCGAACCGGCTGGTGCGCTTGAACCCCGATGGCACCCGCGACACCGCGTTCAGCACCGCGATCGGCACGGGCTTCGAGGGGCCGACGGTGGGAGTGGTGTCGGCGATCGCCGTGCAGCCGGACGGGAAGATCCTCGTCGGCGGCAACTTCACGACATTCGACGGGGTGACCGCGAACCGGCTGGTGCGGCTGAACCCGGACGGCACCCGCGACACCGCGTTCAGCACCGCGCTGGGCACGGGCTTCAACACGTCGGTGCTGTCGTTGGCGGTGCAGCCGGACGGGAAGATCGTCGCGGGAGGTTTGTACACCACTCTCAACGGCGTGACGGTGAACCGGCTGGTGCGGCTGAACCCGGACGGCACCCGCGAAGTCGCCTTCAGCACGGCCCTCGGCACGGGGTTCAACAACTCCGTGCCCTCGATCGCGTTGCAGGCCGACGGGAAGATCCTCGCGGCAGGTACGTTCACCACGCTCAACGGCGTGACGGTGAACCGGCTGGTGCGGCTGAACCCGGACGGCACCCGCGACACCGCCTTCAGCACGGCCCTGGGCACCGGCTTCGATGCGAACGTGCTGTCGGTGACGGTGCAGCCGGACGGGGGCATCATCGCCTGCGGCGGCTTCACGACTCTGAACGGGTCGGCGGCCAACCACCTGGTCGGGTTGAACCCTGACGGCACCCGCGATACCGCGTTCAACACCAACCTCGGCACCGGACCGGCCGGCGGCACCCCGACGGCGGTGGTGGCGCAGCCGGACGGCAAGGTCCTGGTGAGCGGGTCGTTCATCACGTTCAACGGGGCGGACGTGAGATCGTTGATCCGGTTGAACGCCGACGGCACCGCCGACACGGCCTTCAACACCGGCCTCGGCACCGGGACCACCTTCTCGGTCTTCGCCGTCGCGGTCCAGCCGGACGGCAACGTCCTGGCCGGGGGCGCCTTCACCGTGTTCAACGGCGTCGCCGCGAACCGGTTGATCCGGGTCGCGTTCGTCACCGTGTCAGTGTCGCCGATCCCGGACCAGACCGACGCGGTCGGTGACGTGGTCTCGGTTCCTGTGGTCGCGACGAGCACCGGCGGCCCGATCGCGTACTCCGCCACCGGCCTGCCGGCCGGGCTGAGCATCGACCCGGGCACTGGTGTCATCAGCGGCGCTCCCACCACGGCCGCGACGACCACCGTCACCGTCACCGCCACCAGCTCGACGATCACCGACCAGGCGACCTTCACCTGGACCATCACCCCGGCCCCGACACCACCGGTGATCACCTCCGGTCCACCGGTCGACGGCACGGTCGGTGCCCCGTACCACTTCACGATCACAGCATCCGGGTTCCCTGCACCCACCTTCAGCGTCACCGCGGGCAAGCTGCCCAAGGGGCTGTCCCTGGACACCTCCACCGGCGTGATCAGCGGCACCCCGAAGAAGGCCAAGACGTACACCTTCACCGTCACCGCCACCAACAGCGCCGGCTCGGACGCGCAGACCTACACCATCCGGATCACCAAGAACTGCCCCTACGTTTCCGGGGGACACGGTCACTGCCCGAAACCATTGACCGGACCGGCTGACACAGGTGGCACCAGCGGACAGGAACCTCTCGCCTGAGTCGCCCGTTGAAGGTCAGCGTGTGCGGACGCGATCGCACGTTCCTAATCTGAGTCAGATCCGGTGCATCGCGCGGAAATGATGTGGGGCCTTCGGGTACGGCTGTGGTTGTCGAAGCCAGGCCATCCCGAAGGCCCCACGGTGCAATTTCACCTGGTCCGGGGTCAGGCCGGTGTCGCGCCCCTGTGTCCGCAACCGCCCGAGCGCCTGCCCGCCAGCCTGTCACGCCACTACGCGTCGGACACCAGCGACAGCGGATGGCGGCTGGTAGCCACGTACCTGCCCGCCGGCTGCACAGACGATCAAGGTAACCGCCCGAGGTCCTACCCCCGCCGCGACGCCGTCGACGCGACTCGCCAACTCGCCACAGCGGCTACGCGTGGCAGCACCTCCGACCGAGTTGCCGCGTTCGGCGTGCTTGAGGCCGACCGCGCCGCTACGGAGCTTTGCGCTGCTCCTCTCGTCTCACTAGCCAGCCCGACTTGAGACCGCCCTGTCGCTCGACGTGTTCGCACAGCTCCCTGGGCAAATACGAGCCCGGAACGCCGTGCCCCACAGCAGACCAAAACGCCCGGGAGTTGCGCATGTGCCCGCTCCCGGTGTGCCAAGCCACGCCGGGATGCTCCCCACGTAACGCCTCCAATCCGGCAGCCGCCAATCCTCGACGCTGGTACTCCTCAATCGTGTACGGCTTATCCACCCACCCCAGCTTGCAGTGCGGGCACAGGACGTATTCCACGACGAACGCCAGCTCGCCGTTGAGATTTGCCTGCCTGCATCGCCAGCCGAAGTATCGGCCGGAAGGTGTGTCCTGCCAGGGACTGTCCAGCGTCGGGAGCTGGGTGGTGTTGTACCGCGGGCGTTTGTCCATCCGACCGCGCGTCAGGTGGTAGACCATCGATGCCGCAGGTCGCCGCGGGTGGCCGAGGTGTTGCCGCTGCTTTACCTGCACGGGCTGTCCACTGGTGACTTCGTGCCCGCGTTGGAGCAGTTCATGGGCTCGGCGGCCGGGTTGTCGTCGGCGACGATCGCCCGGCTGACCAAGCAGTGGACCGACGACTACCACGCCTTCTGCGCCCGCGATCTGTCAAGCGTGGACTACGTGTACGTGTGGGCCGACGGCGTCCACGTCAACATCCGCCTTGAGGAGGACAAGCTGTGCGTGCTCGTGATCGTCGGGGTCCGTGCCGACGGGTCGAAGGAGCTGGTAGGGCTGGCTGACGGCTACCGGGAGTCGACCGGGTCGTGGGCCGACCTGCTGCGTGACTGCCACCGCCGTGGCATGCGCGCCCCGGTCCTGGCCGTCGGCGATGGGGCGCTGGGGTTCTGGGCGGCACTGCGTGAGGTGTTCCCCGGCACCCGTGAGCAGCGCGACTGGGTCCACAAGACCGCCAACGTCCTCGCGGCGCTGCCCAAGTCCGCGCACCCCGGCGCGAAGTCCGCGCTGGCCGAGATCTACAACGGCGAGGACAAGCGCCACGCCCAGGCCGCGGCCAAGAAGTTCGCCGCCGCGTACGGGGCGAAGTTCCCGAAGGCCACCGCGAAGATCACCGACGATCTGGACGTGCTGCTCACGATCTACGACTTCCCCGCTGAGCACTGGGTGCACCTGCGCACATCCAACCCGATCGAGTCGACCTTCGCCACCGTCAGGCATCGCACCCGCGTCACCAAAGGACCCGGCAGCCGCGCCGAGGGCCCGGCCATGGCGTTTAAGCTCATCGAGTCTGCGCAGGACCGGTGGCGGGCGGTCAACGCACCCCACCTCGTCGCGCTCGTGCGCGCCGGTGCCGTCTTCCGTGACGGGCACGTCCTCGAACGGCCCGAAGCCGTGGCTGCATAGCAGCCACGCAGCACTTGACCGTGGCGGTCTCCACGGCCAGCCGACGCCGGTGCACCGGTCGATAAGGTTGGGCGATGTTCACCGAGGGGGAACGCGACCGCGTCCGCCAGCGCCTGCTGCAACTGGCCGAGGCAGACCCCGCCATCGCGGGTGCCGCGATCACCGGCTCCTATGCCACCGACAGCAGCGACCGCTGGTCGGATGTCGATCTGGTATTCGCCGTCGACGGCACGATCGAGCTCGCATTGGAACGCTGGACAGAGCAGATATACCGGGACTTCGCCGCCCTGCACCACTGGGACCTGCCCTCGGGCTCGACGATCTACCGGGTATTCCTGCTGCCCGGCTGCTTGGAAGTCGACATCGGGTTCACCCCAACGGCCGACTTCGGCCCTCGTGGTCCGAGCTGGCGCACCGTCTTCGGCCAGAACACAGAGCCTACGTCAACAGCGTCGCCCAGCCACGACAACCTGGCCGGCCTAGCCTGGCACCACGTCCTGCACGCGTGGGTCTGCATCCAGCGCCGCAGGTGGTGGCAAGCCGAGTACTGGATCAGCGCCGCACGCGCCCAGGTGCTCGCGCAGGCCTGCCGGCGCCTGGGCTACCCCACCAGCTACGCCAAAGGCGCTCACCTGCTGCCAGCAGACTTGACCACACCACTCGAGGCGACCCTGGTCCGATCGCTTACCGAGGCTGAGCTGCGACGCGCCCTGAACGTCACGTTGACCGTGTTGACAGCGGAACTCGACCTCACGGACCCAACGTTGGCGACCCGGCTACGCCCGATGTTCATGGAACTCGCCAGCTGACCGAGGCGACTGGAGGCACCCGTCCACAGGTCTTGACAATTCCTCGGTCGACCGACGCATTCGTCGCACGCAGGAACAGCAGCAGGAACGGACATGAGCAGGCGGCCGATCACCTCCCGCCAGTTCGCCCAGACGCTGCAAGCAGCCGGTGCACGCGTCGCCTGGTCCGACAACCACGAGTTCGAAGCCCGGACCGGCCGCCCGCGCGGTACGGGCCGACGGCGCGGCGGCGGGAGGGTTCCAGGTCGGTGTGGGTGTAGACGTCGAGCACGAGGCGGTCGACTTGATCGCTGGTCAGGCCCGTCATAGTCTCTACCCGCGACGGCCTGTCCGCGAAGATCGGTTGAGTTGTCACAAGCCAAGTGATCTACCCGCGGGTGGCCGTCGCGTCCATTTTCGACACATCACAGATTGATCAAGCTGAGCCCGAGCGGCATCCATCGACTTGCGTCGAATGAATAACGTTCTTAGGACACGGGAGCCTTCGATGCAGTCGCTGGTGAAGTCCCTGCTCGGCAAGCGTTCGGTGGCGGCGTGGCAGGTCGTCGGAGGGGTGTGCGCGGCGGTGACGCTCGTCGCCGGATGCTGCACCTGGGCGGTGGGCACGCTGGCCTCACGGGACCCGTCGGATGCCAGCACGGGCGCGCCGTCGGCGTCAGGCTCGGCCCGAGCGCGGGCGTCTGCCTCGCCCGCCGTCATTCCGCTCGCTTCGAGCGGGCTGCTGCCTTTCACCGCCAGCGAGACCCGTTACCTCGCAACGATGAAGCCGCTCAATGAGACCTATGGCTGGGACGACGTCCCGAGGACGGTGAACAACGTGACCTACCGGCGTGCGATGACGGCGACGGGTTGCGTCGGCGACGAGTATCGCACCTATTTGGTCAAGAAGGAGTACCGGCGTTTCCGGGCAGAGGCGGGCATCGCCGACGACTCGCGAAGCTCATATGAGACAGAGGTGTATCTGTCTGACGAGAACGGCACCATTCTATACCGCGATGTGGCTCGTCCTGGTGAGCCCGCAGCCACCTGAAAGACACGATCACCCGGCTGTGTCTGCCTACTTCCGTGACCTCACCGAGACGAATTGGTTACAGAGAGTTTCCAGCGCACCAGTATGTTGATGAGCGTGCGCGTCCTGGTCTTGGTGGCGGTGGTCATCGCGATCGCTGAGCTCGTCGCGTTTTGGATGAGCGGATTCATCGCCTTGACCTCGGCCTTCATGCTGCTCATCGCCGTCACCACGCTGATCTTCCAGCTGTATAAGTGGTGGCGGCCGGAGAACAACGATCCGCGTCGCTATGGCGTGCCCGATGAGCCCCGGCTCCCCGGGGTGATCCTGGTTCCGATGCGTCACGAGGAGCTGGTGGCCGGTGAGACGCTGAACCGCCTGGCCAACCTGAACCATCCGCGCTACATCGTCGTGCCGATCATCGATCACCCCGACGATCCGGGGACGGCGGCCATCGCGCACGAGGCGGCAGAGAGATTCCCCGACCGGATACTGGTGGCGCCCTATCCGGAGGAAAGCTCCGTGCACAACAAGCCCACCGGGCTCAACGCCGCCATGGACTACCTGGACGACGCCGGGGTCGAATACGACTGGGTGGGCATCGCCGACGCGGAGGACCTGTTCCACGTCGATCTGCTCCGGATGGTGGACTACCGTTTCCGTGCCACCGGAGCCGAGATCGTGCAATGTGGTGTCCAGTTGATGAACTTCGGGACCAATCCGGCCTCGGCACGGCTGCCGCGGGGACCTTTCAGACACCTCCGCAGATGGCTCTCGGCTCACCTCAGCGCCTGGTGGCGCGCGGCCAACGTGCTCGAGTACTACAAATGGTTCCAGTCGCGGCTCAAGCTGCAGGCCGTGGTCAATGTCATACCGCTGGGAGGCAACACCGTCTTCTTCCGCCGCCGGTTCCTCGACCGGCTCAAGGAGCATTACGGCACCTGGTGGGACGCCGACTGCCTGACCGAGGATTGCAAAATCGGCATCCTGGCGTCGGTTCTCGGCTGCCCGGTGGATGTGGTCTACGTCGAACAGCTGGTGACCCGGGAGGAAACACCGGCGAGCCTGCGAGGGCTGTTGCTCCAGCGCGTACGATGGATGCAGGGATTCATCTACGTGTTCGGCGAGGGCGACTGGCGGCTGCTGCGCACGTTCAGCCAGCGCGTGCTGGCCGTGTATGTGCTGGGTTTCCAGTTCTTTCAGGCCTTCAGCGCCGTGTTCGCCCCGTTCGGGCTCCTACTGGCGTTCAGGCACAAGTCGCCGGTGGCCATCGCGCTACTGGCCACCGTGCCGCTGGCGCTGAGCCTGCTGAGCCTGATCCTCGACGTCCAGCTGCTCGGCCAGTTCGGGCGCACGTTCGGACAGAAGGTCCGCATCCGCGACTACCTCGCACTGATTTTCGGCTCCTATCCGTATCAGATCGTGCTGTCGCTGGCCGGGATCTGGGCGCTGGCCCGCTACATGGTGGGCCGCAACAACTGGGTGAAGACCACGCATCACGGCGTTCACCTGGCCAATACATGACCACCGTGGCGCTGCCGGAGCGACCGTTCGCCGCTGGCTGGTCGCTGAGCCGGGCCGCCTTCGAGGGCTCGCGGCGCTGGCTGCTGCGGCATGCGGTGAGCCTGGCACTGTTGTCGCCGCTGCTGGCCATGATCGCTGTGGTACACCGGGCCAGCAGCCGCACCTATCCCACTTATGTGGATGACTCGGGCGTCTACCTGGCAGACGCGTGGGCGGCGTTGTACCAGGGCGCGCTCTCGCCGTACACGTACACCTACGACCACCCCCCGGGCGGCTGGCTTCAGATCGCGCTGTGGGCCGCGCTCACCGACGGCTTCAACCGGTACGATTCGGCGCTGGACCTGGGCGCCGAGGTCATGCTCATAGCCAAGGTGGCCGCGTCGGCGCTGGTCTATGCGTTCGGGCGCAGGCTCGGCTTTTCCCGATTGGGCGCGATGTTTGCAACGGTGCTCTTCGGACTGTGCCCGCTCGGGATCCTTTACGGCCGCTGGATGTTCCTTGACAACATCATGATTGTGTGGCTGCTGGCGGCATTCGTGCTGGCATACGCACCCAGCCGCACGATCGGCGCCGCGACGGGGGCCACACTCGCCTTCGCGATGGCCACCCTGACCAAGGAGACGGCGCTGATCATGTTGCCCGCGTTCGGTTGGGCGCTCGCGCAGAACCTCGACCGCCGCAACCGCCAGCAGGTGCTCACGGTGTCCATCTTCTGCGGTGTGCTGCTGCTGGCCATGTTTCCGCTTCTCGCGCTCTACAAAGGCGAGTTGTTCGCACGGCCCGGCCGAACGAGCCTGCTGGGCACGGCATGGTGGCAGCTCGCCGGCCGCCCGTCGCTGGGCTGGGTGCTCGACGTCGGCAGCGGGGCACACGCATTGCTGGCCCGATGGCTGGCCGACGACCCGTATCTGCTGATCGCCGGACTGGTCGCGGTGCCACTCACGGTCCTCGTGCCCCGGCTACGCCCGGCCACGCTCGCCCTGCTGCTGGGCTGGCTGGTGCTGCCACGCGGCGGCTACGTCCCGTTCATGTACGTGGTCGTACTGCTGCCGTTCAGCGCGTTGCTCTTCACCGGTGCGATCGTGGCACTGTCCGGCAACCGCAAGCTCGTCGACGCCGGAATACTGCGGGTGCGCACCAAGTGGGTCACCCGCGCGGTCCGCGGCTCGAACGCATTCCTGCTCGGCGTCCTCCTGCTGGCCCTGACGGCCCAGGTGTGGATCAACCCACTCCGCGACATCACCCGCGAACACGATGAGCAGCCACTACGGCAGGCGGTCGGCTGGCTTGCCGTACATGTGCCGCGAGACAAGGTGCTCGTCGTGCACGACGCCATCTGGACCGACCTGGTGCACAGGCACGGCTTCTCGCCTCAGCCCATCATGGTGTACAAGTTGGACACCGATCCCCAGGTCCTGCGATCCCTGCGACGGATCGACTACCTGGTGGTCCCCGACTGGTACTACACCCGGGGCGACCAAGCCGCCTATCCGACGCTCCTGCGCGCACGAGAACACGCCGTCGAGGAGGCGAGCTTCGGCACCGGCGAGGACGCCGTGCACATCTACCGGGTCAGCGCGTACTGGAGGCCATGATGCGCCGTCTATGCGCCCTCGCCTTGGTGCTGGCCCTCGCCGGATGCGCCGCGCGGCCAGACGGCCCGACACAGGTGAACCCGGCCGAAGGCTACGTGCGGCAACGGCATCCGTTCTACCACGCCAAGCTCTTCGTCGACCCGCAGAGCGCCGCAGCCATCTACCAGTCGCACAACCGCGACTCGGCGTGGCTGGACCCGATCACCAAGACGCCCCAGGCCGTCTGGATGACCAGTGAGCACGATCTCGAGCGGCTCCCGACCGTGGTCAGGTCGGCGGCGCAGCAGGAGGCGCTGCTCGTCGTGGTCGCCTATTTCATCCCCAATCGCGACTGCCAAGGCCTCGGCGCGACCTCACCGGACCGCTACCGCATCTGGATCAGCAGCTTACTCACGGATCTCGGCAAGACCCCCGCAGCGATCATCATGGAGCCGGACGCCCTGGCGGCCGACTGCTTCAGCCCTGAGCGCGCCGCGCTGATTGCCGAGAGCGTGAAGCGGCTCACCGAGTCGGGACACTACGTCTATCTCGACGCCGGCCATCCACAGTGGCGAACCACCGCCGAAGCCGCGCGCCGCCTGGTCGCCAGCGGCATCAAGCACGCCAACGGTTTCTCCACCAACGTGGCCAACCGGTACACCACGGCCGCCAACCAACAATGGGCCCAGGAGCTGTCCAGCCTAGTGGGTGATCGTGAATACGTCATCGACACGTCCCGCAACGGGATCGGCCCGCCGCCAGACGAGCCGGGCCACGACGACGAATGGTGCAACCCGCGCGACCAGGCGCTGGGCTCCCTGCCCGCGATGGCCCCGCTGTTTGCGCGAAACGCCGCCCTGCTTTGGATCAAGCGCCCGGGAGAGTCAGACGGGCCGTGCCGCGGCGAGTCGGGCTTCGACTTCTCGCCCGCCCAGGCCCGCACCCTCATTGACCGAGCCGCCCTCGCGACACCCACGCCACACCCAGAGCATCCGGCAGGCATCCTCCCCTAATGAGCTTGTCCAGACCTCATTTCTGCTGGTGAGCTGGGGTTGACAACCGGGGTTGTGCCCCTCTGCGGCAGGCTGCGGGAGGTGTCCGCCGTCGCTTGAGGAGAACCAACCGGTCCGGTCGGCAGGATCACGATGCGGTATCGATGCCAGCGGTGCCGAACGGACCCCGGATCAGGTATTGCAGCGCCTGGACGGCCTTGACGACCGCGGTGAGCTGCCCGGGACGACCACGGAAGTCGCTGCCGAGCACCCGCCAGCACTTGAGCTGGGCGTTGGCGCGTCCACCGATCGCGCGTAGGCCGGCCAGGACCCGGTTGGCGCCTCAGCCGTGCCAAGATTATCCGATCAGGACGCTTCTGGCTCCCAGCGCAGAAGATCTCCCGGCTGGCACTCGAGCACTTCGCAGAGTGCTTCTAACGTTGTGAAGCGCACCGCCTTGGCGCGGCCGTTCTTGAGAACCGCGAGATTCGCGGGCGTGATTCCGATCCGGACCGCTAGGTCGCCTACCGAGATTTTGCGTTTGGCCATCAAAACGTCGATATCGACGACGATCGACATTAGATCACCTCGTCGAGGTCGGCTCGCATCTGCTTGGCCTCGACCTCACGGGCGACGGCTTGGGCGAGCAGCATGCGCAGCACGAGCACGATGAGCGCGACGAACAGGACGGCCAGCACTATTCCGCCCATCATGATGAACACGCCGGGGGATTCGCCATCGCTGCCCTGGACTTGGATGAGCAACAAGACGGCCAGCAGGACCGCCTCTGCCACGATGGCGCCAATGATGACGTCGACGTAACGGAAAGACGCGTACGAGAAAACGGTGCCCCGGCGCACCATCGCGAGCAACTGCCAGACGCACACGAGGATGACCTCAAACACCAGCAAGCCAAACACAATGGCCCCGATCAGGGCCCACGGATTGCTCATGCTCACGAGAGCCGGATCCATCTCGTTCGCATTGGCGGCCACCATCACGATCTGCACAAACAGCGAAATCGCCAGCAACACCCCGATCACGGCGCGTAGCGCGAGTATGGGCATCTTTCCCACGAGAATTCTCCTTCGATCGATCTACGAGAGAAACCTATCGGTAAACGATAGATTCAGCAAGCGGCCATCACAGAGCGTTCACAGGCTTAGACCGAGGAGGCCACCAGCCAAACGCAGGCAAGAGCGATCCTCGCGGCGGAAGGCCGCGGCAGGTGGCCGCAGTCGCTGGAGGAGAACCAACCGGTCCGATCGGCGAGGTCATGATGCGGTATCGAACACTGCGGCGCCGAACGGGTCTCGGATCAGGTACTGCAGGGCCTGGACGGCCTTGACGACCGTGGTCAGCTGGCCGGGTCGGCCGCGGAAGTCGCAGGCCAGTACGCGCCAGGACTTGAGCTGGGCGTTGGCGCGTTCGCCGACAGCGCGCAGGCCGGCCAGGACCCGGTTGGCGTTCTTGCGGCCTTCAGGCAGGGCCTTCTCGCCGCGTCTGCGCTTGTAGCCGGTGATCACCTTTGGGTGCAGGCCGATGTAGCCCAGGTCAGCCAGGAGTCCGAGGAACGCCACCACCTTGTCTGCGATCTTGAACCGGCGGGCGGCGGTGATGTCGACGATCTTGCCGGGCAGCACCCCCGACACCCACAGCAGTTCCCGTCGGGGGCGGCCATGGTCTGCACCGCGCCGCCGTGGCGTCGGTGCTTGCCTGAGTACCAGTGCTGCTTGCGGGTGTAGTCGGCCGCGACGCGTTCGGTGGGGATGTTGACGCCGTCGACGATCAGGTAGTCCCACCCGGCCCTGGCCGCGAGGTAGACGACCTCGGTCAGCGGCAGCGCGCGGCGGGCCAGTACCTTGGTGCCCTCTTGGATCAGGGTGCGGCAGGTGCTCTTGGGCACGCCGTTGCCGGCGCCGAGTTCACGATAGGTGTGCCCGCCTTCCAGCCAGGCGATGGTCAGCACCGCCTGGGTGGCGACGTCGTGCGCCCGCCACCGGGTGCCGATGCGCTTGCGGTAGCGGGTCAGGGCGATGGCGAGGGCCGCTACGGCGTGGGCTGGCGTGGACAGGGACAGGCCGTAGATGATGGGCGAGGAGGCCTGCGGGATCTGGTTCGTCACAAAACCGATCTATCGCAGACCTCCGCTTTTCGTGAATGCCTCCGTCGGTCGTGATCGGATCGTGACCAGGCTGACTCGCCGTGTTGGTTCTCATCGGCCGCGCTCCTGCTGCCCACACCGACCTGGGGTTGAGCACCCACGCGCCCGCTGTCAACCAGCTACCACCTGCAGCAATGAGGTCTGGACAAGCTCAATGGGCATGCTCATGACGGTCATCTACTTCGGCGATGGATCTACCGGCCTGGGCAGCGGTACCCTGATCCTCACCGTTGTGATGGCGGCTTCATATGTGTACCTGCGCAATGCGACCGCCCGGTTTCCGAAGCGTGGATGGACGCTGTTTGCCGACGGGCTCGCGCGGTGCACCCGAGGCTCCCGCACCGTGACCGGCGGCGGCGATTGCGGGGGGTGTCCCTATGGGTTCCGTCAAGCCGGGTGTTCGGCCTCGAACTCGGCTTTGCGGCGGGCGGCGTAGGTGGGCCAGTCGGATCGTGCGGTGATGACATCGGTGATGGAGAGCTTGATGACGCCGCAGTGGGACAGCGAGCATCCTCTGGGACCGGATGCGTCGATGAGTGAGATGCCGGAAAGGTGGTCGCCGTCGACGTGGGTGCAGAGCACAGGGTGGAAGGCGCAGTCTTCGTAGATGTCGCCTGGGCGGATTTCCCCTGGCTGGTCGGTGGGCATGGTTGGCATTGTCGCTGTCACGCGGCTCGTGGTTGGTAGGGGGTCTTGTCGCGGAGCATGGCGAACAGGACGTCAACCCGACGTCGGGCGAGGCAGATGAGGGCGGCGTTGTGGCGTTTGCCTTGGGCGCGTTTGCGGTCGTAGTAGGCGTGGCTGACGGGGTCGGCCGGGGCGGCGAACGCGGCGAGGAAGAAGGCCCGTTTGATTCACCGGCGGAAGTCAGCCGTAACAATTGGGCCGTTTCGGTAATCGTGCGGTCAGTTCGATGACTGACTGACGCCAGGGTGCGATCCTCATCGCATGGTCCTCGGTACCCTCCAACGCCACACCGCATCGATACGCCGAGCCCTGGCCCTCGGCACCGGGCTCCTGCTGGCCACCGCACTGACCACCGCCGCTCCGGCTGCGGCCGCCGGTTCCGAGCTCGCGAAACGCTCGCCGGCCCGTCTGTGTGATCCGACCGGCTGCTACGTGGCCTGGCGCATCGTCGACTCCGACAGGGACGGGGTGAGCGACGCCGACGAACTGATGGCCGGCACCGACCCGCACGACCCTCGCAGCGTGCCCCTGCTCCAGCACGTGGTCGACCTTGCGGCCGACCGGAAGCTGCCGTCCTTCGAGGCCGGTCTCGGCGGGTTCGTGGCGTTCCCCGAGGAGATCATCAAGGCAATGGCCAAGCCGTCGGACCCGCTGAGCGCCTTCCCGCTCGGCGGCCGCCGCGACACCCTGACCAGGCTCGGCATCACCGACGCCCTCACGCCGGCCGGGGCGAGGATCGACCTGGACCGCGACGGCTTCACCATCGGCCTCGACGGCTTCAACGCCAAGGACACCCCGGCCCGGATCCGAATCAACGGCATGGACGCCAGCCTGATCAGCGCGGGCGCCAGTTCCGACCACTATATGGCCCACGGCGGTTCCGGCACCTTCGAGCCGGACGGGGACGGCGGCGGCACGTGGAAGTTCCCCGACGGAAGCACCGACACCCAGCACTGGGACGGCGACCACATAACCATCAAACACACCAACCCCGACAGCTCGGAAGGCACGACGCGGGAGATCCAGACGCACGAGTCCACGGAGGACGGCGTCAAGTGCCTCTCGCAGAAGGAGAGCGTCACCGACGCGGAGGGCAACCTGCTCAGCGTCACCTATACCGACACCAAGATCTTCTCGGGCGGCACGCACACCCGGGTGGAGACCACGGAGTTCAAGCGGGACGCCGAGGGCAACGTGATCGGTCAGCGGATCACCGTCACCGAGACCTACCACGGCGACGACGGGACGACCGGCACCGGCAGAGTGATCGTCAACTGCAACGCCGACGGCGGCGACTGTTCGGAAGAGGTCGACCACGGCGACAGCTCCGGGGACCACGAACACTACGACCCCGAATACCAGGACACCTGGATCGTCTCCCAGGAGACCGTCGACAAGACCCTGCGTAACCGGGGTGCCGCGATCACCGTCCGGCAGGACTGGACCGCGCCGGGCAACGACGGGCCTGCGGATCCCCGTAACCCGGCGCTGGTGATGCTTGTGGATCCCGCCCAGTCGGAGCAGTTCATGCTGGTCGAACCGATGCGCGTCACGAAGGCGCAGCCGGAGTTCCGCGACGACCTGCCCAGCCCGCAGGCCGCAGCGCCGAAGACGGGCGGCGGCTGCAACGGGCTGTGCTGATCCGGGATCCGTGCCCGCGCCCGTCGATGTCTCGGGCACGGGCACGGTGATCCGTTCGTCGCGGCCTTCGGTTCTCGTGGAACGGGGCCGGGCGGGTGGTCGGTCCGGAGGATGGCGCGGATCGCGTACGACGATGTGGACGCCGCGGCTTTCGCTTCTTCCCCGAGGCCGTCCGGGTGCTGGATACCTCCCGGCGTCGCCCTGGTCGAGGCGTCCTTCGCCACGGCCGGGTTCGCGACCGTCAGCCTTGCTCCGGTCCCGCAGGTCGCCGCCGCCTCCCTGAGCGAGGCGGCGGCCTCGCTGCGCCGCGAGGCGCACACGCCGCTCAAGATGACCACCGACGACGGGTACGCCGCAGGCATTGCCCGCCTGAGCGCCTCCGCTGGCGGGTCCTCGCCCACGACTTTCGCGGCAGACCCCAGCGCCGTTCGGCGCACAACCTCGTGCTGGCGAGCCGACTACATCCGGCGGTATCGCGACTGGAGCATCGCGAACAGGCCGAAGGCCACGAATCCGAGCGCCACGGCGGTGAGCAGAAACCTCCCGAACGGCTGCGCCAGGATCGTCTGCAGCGCGCCGTCCAGTCCCTGCGCCTTCTGCCGGTCGAAGGTCAGCGTCGCATAACTGAGCAGGCCCCCCACCACGACCAGGGCCAGCCCTTTGCCGACGTATCCGACTTGGCCCATTCGCTCCACGCCTTCGCGGGCGCTCGGGGACATCGACGCTGTGTCGATCTCCTCGGTGAAGGATTTCCGCACGCCCTTGACCACTCCGGCAACGCCGACGCCGACGATGATCAGCCCGGTGACCACGACGATCACCCGGCCGCCCGGCCACGCCAACACACCCGAGGTGGCTTGCTGCTGGGACTGCGCGCTCGACGAGCCCGAGCCGAGCGCGACCAACGCTGCGCCGATCCCCAGCGCAGCGTAGACAACGGCCTTCGCGCCGCTGATGAGCTGCCTGCGGACCCGGTCGGTACCTTCACGGCTGCGATAGCCCCAGATGGCTTCACTGGCCTGCCAGAGCGCGAGCGCCATCAGGCCGACCGCGATCAGCCATAGCAGGATCTTGCCGAAGGGTTGATCAGCCACTGTTCCCAGCGCCCCGGAGACGTCGGCGCTCTTGCCGCCCGACGCCCACGCGATCTTCAGCGCCAGCCAGCCGATCAAGAGGTGCACAACGCCATAAGCGATCAACCCGCCGCGGGCGATCACCTCCAGCGACTTGCTGTCG
This sequence comes from Catellatospora tritici, assembly GCF_019083965.1. GTDB lineage: Bacteria > Actinomycetota > Actinomycetes > Mycobacteriales > Micromonosporaceae > Catellatospora > Catellatospora tritici. Next base: position 48,194 of record NZ_JAHRCY010000016.1, on the reverse strand, counting down.
CCGGCCAGTTCGGCCTTACGGCCAGCCTCGGTTGTCATCACAGCGGCCCCCCGCCTCAATATGAGCCTACCGACTGGATGACCAGTTCAGTGTCCGGTTCCGCGCTCGCGGCGGGCGGTTCCACCGGACTCAGTCGCGCTGATTCGCGCCGTCCCAGATGCCGCTGTCGTAGCGGTAGAGCCCTTGGGGGCTGAAGTTACCGAGGGGGGCACCGGCCCATGGGCCTCGTGCGGACATGCCAACCCGCGTGCTGGCCCACGACGTCGTCTGGGGGCTGACCACCCGTGGTGATTGCGCCATCCGGCTGGTCGACGGGATGCTCGAGTCCGACGAGCCGAGATGCTCAGTTTGGCGTATGTCAAGAACACACCAAACTGGGGTCGGTAACTCCGGTGCGTGTTGATCACGGGTTGGCGAGGTCGGGGATGCCGGCCAGGTTGGTGGTGATGGCGTGCGCGACTTCGCCCAGGCGCAGGTTGTTGCTGCGGCAATAGGCGCGGATCAGCGCGAACGCCTCGTCCACGCTGACGCCGCGCGACTGCGCGATCGCGCCTTTGGCCTGCTCGATGACGATGCGGCTGTTCAACGCGCCCTGCAACTGCTCGGTGAGGCGTTCCCCACGGCTGATGGCCCGTTCCTGGAGCAGGCCGATGGAGGCGACATCAGCCAGGGCCTGCACGATCTCCACGTCAGTATCGGCCAGCCGACCCCCCACGTGGCTGCTGAACACGTTCATCGCACCGATCCGTTCGGCGCGCAGCCGCAGCGGGAACGCGTGCACGGAACGGAATCCGGCCTGCACCGCCCGGGGCGCGAACAGCGGCCAACGGTCGGCGGCCTGCTGCAGGTCGGCGTTGATCACCGGCGTGCCGGTCTGGAACGCGTCCAGGCACGGCCCTTCCTGGTTCTGGACCTGGAACAGCTCCAGCAGCTTGACGTTCTCGTCGGAGGCCGCCATGAACTCCAGCCGGCCGTGCTGGTCGGCCAGCAGCAGCCCGACAGGCGAGGCGTCCAAGAGGTCTGCGGTGCGGCCGGCGAGCAACTGGAGGAACTCGATCAGATCGAACTCGTCCACGAGGGTGTCGGCGATCTCGACGAACACCCGTGCGAGCCGTTGCGCGGATACGGTGGTCATGGCTGCCTCCTTTCCCTTTCCCAGGGTGGGTTGAAGTCGTCGTTCATGGCTGTGGGGTGTCGAAACTGAGGCGACAGGCGACGACATCGGCGGCGACGTCGTACAGGCGGCGGTCGTGGACGAAGGCGTGCGCGCGCATCCGCACCATCGCCTCGGCCAGGGTGCTCCGCAGCTGCACCATGACCATTCCCTGGGCCTGGAACAACTCGGCCCGCGAACCCAGCGGGTCGTCGAGCCACCCGTCTGACACGCCCCCACGGGTGTTGTCGTGCCCGTCGAGCAGGGTCGCCACCGCGACCTCGGCGAAGGTCAGCGCCAGGGTGAGTTCGTCGGGTGACAGCGTCCCGGCCTCACCGCGGAACACGTCCATCACACCTAGGCGGGCGGCACCGACCTGCAGCGGGAACGCGAACACCGCCCGCACACCTGCGGCGTACACGGCCGGGGCGTAGACGGGCCAGCGGGTCATCGCGCCATCGGCCAGATCGGGGATCAGAACCGGGCGCATCGAACCGTACGCATCGATGCACGGCCCCTCGCCGAGGGTGAGTTGCAGCTCCTCCAGGCGTTCGGTGGCCGCATCGGAAGCGGCCGTCACGCCCCGCAGCCCACCGTCGGCCATCACGGTCAAGCCGGCACCAGACGCGGACAACGCGCGCCCTGCGGCACCGCACAGCCGCCGCATCCCGGCGGCGACACCGTGCCTGTCGTCGGACGCAGGCTCGCGCCTGATGAGCGCTTCCACGTGGGCGTACCGGTCCCCCACGCTGTCACCCACGATCCTTGGTGACATCGCCGTCGGGTGGTGATCCACTTGGCACTTCGAGGCGAACTGTCGACTGCATCGCTTCACCCTCAACTGAGCTTATGCCGCCGAGGGCCAGGGCAGCGGCGCCGGTACACGACCGGCGTCCGGGCGCACGGTACCACTCCAGAGTCCGCAATTACCGTTCTCGATCAGGCGATGCGAATTCGTGTCACGCCGGAACCGGACATCGGGCGTAGACTGACCCAGATTGGGCAACAAGTGATTGACCTCTGCCCCAGACCTCGGCAGCCCGCCAGACGTGCCAGAGGTGAGGTATGAACAATCCGCCCCGCAACCCGATGATCATCATCATGGCTGCCGCGCACACCGTCGAGCGGTCCGTACCGCTCGCGCCGACCTCAGCGTCGGCATGAACACCCACGTCGGGGCAGGGGCAGGCGGCGGTCTGCGGCTCGACGAGCGGTACCGGCTGATCAAGCAGGTAGGGTCCGGCGGGATGTCGGTGGTGTGGGACGCCCACGACGAGGTCCTGCAGCGGCAGGTCGCAGTCAAGCTCCTCGCACCCGGCATGGCCGCCGACCCGCCGCTGCCCCGCCGGCTGCTGATGGAGGCCAGGGCGGTCGCCGCATTACGCCACCCCAACATCACCTCCGTGTACGACTTCGGCGTTCACCGCGCCGACGGCGGCGTCCTGACGCCGTACCTGGTCATGGAGATGCTCGACGGCGAACTGCTGTCTCACGTGTTACGCCTCGGCCGGTTGTCCTGGCGCGAGGCGGTCAGCGTCTGCGCGCAGCTGGCGGCGGCACTGACGGCGGCACATGCGGCCGGGATCGCGCACCGCGACGTGAACCCCGCCAACATCATGCTCACGCCCACAGGCGTGAAAGTCCTCGACTTCGGGATCTGCGCCCTGATCGGCGATGAGCAGCACTGCGGTGACGACATCGTCGGGACCGTGCCCTACCTCGCTCCGGAACGCCTCACCCGAGGCCAGGTCACCGCCGACGCCGACGTGTACGCAGCCGGGCTGGTGCTCTACCGGTGCCTTTGCGGGCGCCTGCCCTGGGAAGCGGGCACCGTCACCGAGGCGCTGTACGCCCACGCCCACGTGCAGCCCCGTCGCCTGCCGCCACTGGACCTGCCGCGCGCGATCGAGGATGTCTGCTACCGGTGCCTGGCCCACGAACCGCACCGCCGCCCGTCGGCCGCCGAGCTGGCACAGATCCTGTCCGGCGAGGTCCAACGCATCGCCGTTGCCACGCCACGGCGAGACGAGGCTCCCGCCCGATCACCCGGCGGCCACGGCGAGACGATGACCATCGCCCTCGACAACGACCTGCAGCGCCTGAATCTGCCACCTCGACGAATCCTGGTAGGCGCCGCCGCACTGTGCGCCGTGCTCACGCTCGGCTACCTCGGGTATCCGCCCGGCTCACCGACGGCAACGGCGCAAGCCGACACTGCGAATCACGTGCCGTGCTCCATCGTCTACAGCGCCGACTACACCAATGACCGTCAGTTTGCTGCAGCAGTGACCGTGACCAACACCGCGCAAGACCCACTCGATCAATGGACCTTGCAGTTCTGGCTACCCGACGGCGAGACCGTGGCCGGCACCCCGCCAACCAGGACAGACACACGGCAGGTGACCGACGCCGCGACCACCCACGTCGGGCAGCAGGGCCGCCAGGTGACGGTCACAAACCTGCCCACCCTGCCCTCAGGACTCCCGGCCGTGCTGGCGTTGACCGGCCGGCACGCCGGCATCCCCGACCAGCCGGCCACCGGGTTCACCCTCAACGCCAGACGCTGCGACGCCACCATCACCATACGCACCGCAGCACCGCAACCACCCGCACCCGCGACCGTCGCACGGCCGACGACACCGGGTGAGTCGCCACCGCGACCGCACAAGCCCGAGAAGCCTCACGGCAAACATCCGCGCGACGGCACGGACAAGTCGAAGTAGGCCCGGCGCCGGTTTGAGTAGCCCCACGCAGGGCGTCACCGCACCATCCATTCCCGACATTGGAGTGCCACAGAGATGACGACGGTAGTAAGCAGTGCCATAGACAGAGCCCCACTCGCGGTCGCATTACTCGACAGGCTCGAAGAGGTCACGAGCGAGTATGAAACCCAACTGGCCAGAGCGGCAGGGCTACGACGTGGGCAAACAACCGATGCCGCCGACACGGCAGACAGGAGCATGAACGCGACTGACATCGAGAACGAGGAACTGGTCGCGCACAGCCTGCAGCAACGACGCGACCAGCTCATCGAGGCGCTCACACGCCTCCGGGACGGCACATACGGCACCTGCGCCACCTGCCGCCAACCAATCATGGCCGAGCGTCTGCTCGCCTCCCCCGCGGCCACACACTGCGTGAGATGCCAAACCACAGCAGAACGGCACCCGGGATGGAAACGAACCCTCGACGCAACGGCCACCAGCCATATCGACCGCACAAAACCAACTACCGTCGCGGATCGGGGCTGATGTGGGGCATGCCGGCCTGCCCTCAGCGCCCCGCGTACAGTCTCCGCGACGTTCGGTCGCCCGCTGCACATCTGGCGTGTCGGCGATGGCGCAGCCGCCCGGGCGGCGACCGCCCGGGCGCAGTGGGATGCCCTACACCGAACGGCGAGGCTCTGCGCTCACGCGAGTTCTCGTGCAGTGGAGCCACGCGGCCGGGGCGATGATGGCGAGAGCGGTCACGGCCCGGCCGTGGCCCTGGGCACGATCTGCTCGAACGGCGAAATTGCGCGCGTGCCACCCGGGCCTGCGCCGTTTACGTGGTCCGCGGGAATCGCGGATGCTCATCTTCGGTCAACATCATCTTCGCCACGTCCTGGCCGAGTATGTGAAGCACTGCAACGAGTGGCGACCGCACCGGGCGCTGGATCTGTCACCGCCCCGCCCATCGGCCACTTTCGTCGATCTCGACGAGCAGCGGCGGATACGCCGAAAACCGATCCTCGGCGGGCTGATCAACGAATACGAACGCGCCGCATAGATCATCAAGAAGCAGCAGGTCACCGCAGGTGCCAGGATATTGAGCCCCTACAGGGTGCGGGCGACGGAGAATTCCTCGGCAGCTGCCGTTGGCGCCGACGCCGGCGTTGTTGACCAGGAAGTCGATGCGGTCGAACCGTCGATCACCTGCCTGACCGCTGAGGCGACCGATTCGTCGCTGGTCACGTCGAGGTCGAGGTAGGTGACTCCGGCAAGCGCGGTGACCCGGCCGCGTTACGAGCGGTTCCGATCACCGTGAAACCCGCGCCGGCGAGCGCGATCACCGCGGCCCGATGCCTGAGGAAGCGCCTGTCACGAGCGCGACCTGCTGTGCTGTTGCCATCACGGACTCCTCAAGATTATTGAATTACGTTCGCAATAAGGCGGATCGTGCCTCCCGATGCAAGAACCGCGGGATGAAAGTCGGGTCGCACTCTGAACGGCGGCGGACGGGGCCCAAAGCCCCCGGTGGCCGCGTACCGCTCAGGGTGCCGTGGTGGCGATCAGGCCATCGAGATGACGATCTTGCCTTTGGCCGTGCCATTCGCGATGTGGTCGAGGGCTTGCGGGGTGGAGGCGAAGGGGTAGACGCGGTCGACGATCGGGCGGATGGTCCCGTTCTCCACGAGCGTGGTGATCTCGCTGAGCTGTTTGCCGCTGGCCCGCATGAACAGGAATGAGTAATCGACCCCGAGCCGTGCGGCCGTGCGCCTGGTCCGCAGGCTGAGCAGGCGGGTGGCGATCTTGACGACAGGGTCTGCGTCGATCTCGCGGGCGAAGTCGGGGTCGGGGGGCCCGGCGATGCCGATGACCTTGCCGCCGGGCTTGAGGATCCGCATCGACTTCGCCACGCTCGTGGGGCCCTGGCTGTCCAGGACGACGTCGTAGCCATCGAGCATGGTGGCGAAGTCCTGGGTGCGGTAGTCAATAACGATGTCGGCGCCCAGCTCTTTGAGGAAGTCGGCGTTCGCGGCGCTCGCGGTGGTGGCCACGGTGGCGCCGAGGTGTTTGGCGAGCTGGATGGCGATGGTGCCGACCCCGCCGGAGCCGGCCTGGATGAGGACCTTCTGTCCGGGCCGCAGTTTCGCGCGTTCGACCAGGGCCTGCCAGGCGGTCAGGGCGACCAGGGGCAGCGAGGCGGCTTCGGTCATGGTGAGGTTGGCCGGTTTGAGCGCGAGGTCGTCCCCGTTCACGGTGAGGAACTCGGCGAAGGTGCCGATCCGGTCCTTGTCGGGACGGGCGTAGACCTCGTCGCCGGGCTGGAACGCGTGGACTCCGGCGCCGACCCGGACGACCGTGCCGGCCAGATCGTTGCCCAGGACCAGGGGTAGGCGGTAGGGCAGGATGAGCTTGAACTCCCCTTGCGCGATCTTGGTGTCGAGCGGGTTGACGCCGGCCGCATGGATGCGGACCAGGACCTCGCCGGCGGCGACGCCGGGCTCGGGCAGTTCGGCGAGCCGGACGCCCTGTTGGCTCTTGTACCGGTCGATGACGTAGGCCCTCATAGCGTTCTCCTGGTGGTTGTCGGCGCCGGTGACGGGAGGCTCCGTGGTCCGGCTCGGCCAATTGTAGTATGGTCGTAATTCCAATGGGCCGGAACATGACGTGAAGCACCCGTCGGGCGAAGGAGCAACCGTGGCGCGCTACGGCAGGGAACACAAGGAAGCCACGCGGCAGCGCATCGTCAAGAGCGCCGGCCGGCGGCTGAAGAAGGACGGCCTGGACGGCTCCGGCGTGACGACGTTGATGGCCGATGCCGGGCTGACCAACGGCGCCTTCTACGCGCACTTCGCGTCCAAGGACGATCTGGTCGCCGCGACCATCGCTGATCAGCTACAGGAACAGCAGGTGCTGTTGCGCCGGCTCGCGGACGAGCCGGACGGGTTCACCCGTTTCGTGCAGGCGTATCTCTCACCCGGGCACCGTGACGACGCCGAAAGTGGCTGCCCGTCCGCAGCCCTGCTGGACGAGGTAGCGCGCAGCTCTCCGGCGATCCGCCGCGCCTACAGTGCCGGCATCCTCGGTGTGGCCGACGACATGGCCGCGCTGATAGCACCGGGCGCCCCCGCGACCGGGCGGCGCCAGGCTCTGGGATGCATCGCGATCCTCGTCGGGACGTTGCAGCTCGCCCGCGCGATCGATGACCCGCAGGAGTCCGAGACGGTGCTCGCCGAAGGAGCGCGAGCCATCTCCGCCCTGCTCGCGACCCCGGAGGCCTGACCCCGCCCTGAGCTGTCGGATCGCACTTCGGCAGGTGTGCGATCCTTGTACCTCTATTGAAGTCGCCCAGGCGATCGCCCAGCGCCACCCGTACCTGGTCCGCAAGCTGATCCTCGCCGGCACCGGCCCCGCCGCCGGCACCGGCATCACCAGGGTGACCCGGCTGTCGAACCTGGCACTGCTGCGCGGTGCACTGACCCGCCAGGACCCGAAGAAGTACCTGTTCTTCACCAGGACCGCGAACGGGCGACGCGCCGCTGACGAATTCCTCGCCCGGCTGCAGGAACGCACCCAGGACCGGGACACCCACCGCCAACTCCGTCGACCTGGCCGGACGGCTGCCGAACAGTGAACTCTTGCTCTACCCCGACGCCGGACACGGCGGCATCTTCCAGCACCACGCCGCCTTCACCACCACCGCCTTGGCCTTCCTGGCCCGCTGACCACCCCACGCCATGGCATCGCCGGGCTGCGGCACCCCGGGAGAACACGCCGCGAACCACTACGGCCAGCGCGCTTCCCTGGGGCGCATCGGCTCGCGCTGGCGCCGATGGCACGCAGTCGCGCGAACGCCGACGACCACAACGCCGCCGGCTGGCTCTACATTCCGGTGTTTTGGACACTGCTGGTCTTGGGGCCGGTGTCCGAACCCCCCACCCAGCCCACACACAAAGTGATACTCACCTGGATGGTCCAACCCGCCGACGACCGGACCGCCATAGTCACGGCCATCGCCATCGCCGTCGCCGTCGCCCGTGGAATCGCATACGCACTGCTGGGCAGCCGACGCTGAAACTCCAGCCAGTGGATGCGGCACGGGGCACCCGCACCCACTGGCCAGCGCATACGGCAATGAACCTCGCGATGAAACCGAAGGTCGAGGATACGGTTGCGCTCGGTGCCGGTCGAGGATCTTTCATCGGACGTCGTCGTGTGACGGCGCCCACCGGCTGCAATGTTCCGTCGTCGTCAACGAAGATCACTGTCTGGGTCAGTCGTCATCTTCCGATGCTCGGTGGATGCTCTCCGCGATGGCAGCGGCGTCCCAGCCGCCGTCCGACCCGCTGTCGCGCCATGCTGCTACCGCTTCCTCGGCCTGCTCCTCGTCCCAGTCGTAGTCCACGACCAGCGTGTCCGCGATCAACCGGTCCAGCGTGAGATCGTCCATGTCGGGCCAATCTACCCTGTTCAGAGGCGCGGCAACGCCGTTCGGACGCGGGGACACAGGAGAGCTACCGGCAGAAGGTCGCCAACTCGTTTCGGCTCAAGCCCAAGCAGCCTGCCGCGTAACGGCGGTATCGATCCTGCTTCGGCCACCTGCAGGGCGTTTCTCAGTGTGGGCGGCAGCGGTGCGTAATGGATGTCGGGGCCGCGGCCCTCCCAGGCCGGGGCCCCGACACTTGCCTCACTGTGATCGGCTTGGCGTGCTTCGGTCAGGTGAGTCGGCGGCGGATCCACCAGAAGCACAGCCCGGCGAGCATTGCGGAGAGGGCGAGGAATACGCCGGTCTCGGCCCATTGCAATGCCCAGAAGTGGCTGTCGGGGTGGTAGAAGACATCCTGACGCAGGCCCAGCGATCCGATCCAGGTCTGGCAGCCCTGGATTCCCCCGCCGTTGCGGCCGCAGGCGGTGGGGTCGGCGGGTCCGGTGAAGACCGCGCCACTGGTGGTGAGCGTTTGGTTGGAGAAGGTCCAGGCGTTGGCTACCTCGCCGCCGATCACCTGCATGTCGTCGCCCTGGCCGACAATGATTCCAGTCAGGTTCTTCACGTCCAGGGCCGTGGTCTCGTGGACTGCCGGGACCAGGTGGGCTCGCATCCACAGCGGCATCGAGGCGACGGCGGCGACATAGACACCCAGCGTGGCTGCCATCGCGGGGACGCTGCGGCGGATGAGCGCGCCGGCGGCGGTGCCGAGGGTGAAGGCGAATACGGCGTATCCGATCGGGACGATGCCGCGGGCACCGAAGACCAGCGGGGTGATCCTGTCGCCGATTGCGCTGTCGACCGGCTGCGCCCACGTGGTGACGGCCCAGCTGAGCAGGCCCGCCACCACAGCGGTGATCGCTGCGAGGAGCGCGAGCTTGACGGCGAGCCAGCGTGTGCGGGTGATTGACTGGTTCCAGGCCACCCGATGAGTGCCGGCTTCCAGCTCGCGCGCGATCAGCGGTGCGCCCCAGAAGATACCGATCAGGGCAGGCAGCGCGTACGTCACGGCAAGGATGACGCTGTACACCTTGCTGCTGGGGCTGGCGCGGAACTGGGTGATGAAGTTGTCTATCGCGGTGGTGCAGTCACTGTGGCAGGCGGCGACGTCGGCGTACATGTGGGTGATGCTCTGTGCGCTGACCAGCATCAGGATGCCGAGCGCGACCAGGCCGACCGCGGTGACCGCGGCCTGGGCACGGAACTGGCGCCAGGTGAACCAGATCATCGAGTGGTCTCCAATGCGGGCCGGTGCGAGGTGGCGGCCTGCGACATGTAGGCCAGCACCAGATCTTCGAGAGTGAGCTTTTCGACTGTCAGGGACGGATCGTCGATCGGGGCGGCGGCGCGCACGATGAAGGTCGACTGGCGCTCGGTGAAGCTGTGCTCGATCGCTTCTACGCCTGCGGGCAGGTCAGCGGCGTCTCGTCGGGCGCCGGTGATCCGGTGGTGGCTGGCGAGCAGCTCGTCCGCGTCACCCGCGACACGCACTCGGGAGGCGACCAGGACGATCAGGTAGTCACAGACCCGCTCCAGATCGGACACCAGATGCGAGGAGAGGATCACGCTGGTCTGGTGTTCGGCGGTGTAGGCCATCAGACCTTGCAGGAACTCGCGCCGGGCCAGGGGGTCCAGGCTGGCCACGGGCTCGTCGAGGACGAGCAGCTCTGGCCGTTTCGCCAGAGCCAGGGTCAGGGCGAGCTGGGCGCGCTGGCCGCCGGACAGCTTGCCCGCCTTTTGCGCGGGGTCGAGGCCGAGCTGGGCGATGCGGTCGTCGGCCACCCGCTGGTCCCAGCCTGGGTTGGTGTGTGCGCCGAAGCGCAGGTGGTCGGCGATGGACAAGCCGGCGTAGGTGGGCGTGTCCTGCGCAACATAGCCGATCTTGCGTAACTGCGCCGGGCCGGACGCCGGATGGCCGCCGAGGACCTCGATAGTGCCCGCGGAAGGGGTGAGCATGCCGACCGCCAGATTCAGCAGCGTCGTCTTGCCCGCGCCGTTCGGGCCGACAAGCCCGACGACCCGGCCGGGCGGGATGGCAAGCGTGCAGTCGGACAACGCTGTGCGTCGCCCATACCGCTTGGTCAGGCCCTCGGCCTGCAGCACGGGGCTGGTCATGCGGGCTCCTTGATCGGGGTGCGGAAGGTGGTCACGAACAGGGCTTCGATGCTCTCGGCGTCCAGCCCGGCCGCGCGCGCCTTGGCCAGCCAGGCCCGCAGCTCCTCCCGCAGCGGTTCGTGCGCCGCGAGGGACTGGTCGGTCAGGGTCCGGGTGACGAAAGTGCCGACGCCCGGACGGGCAGCGACCAGGCCCTCGTATTCGAGTTCGCGGTACGCCTTGAGCACTGTGTTGGGGTTGATCGCCACCTTCGCGACCACGTCCTTGACCGTGGGCAGCTGGTCACCCGCTGTCAGCAGCCCCAGCCGCAGCGCCTGGCGGACCTGCTGGACCAGCTGCATGTAGGGGGCCACGCCGGAGCGGCCGTCCAAGTGGAACTCGATCACCCGCAGCTCATTCCTCTAGGTTCCTAGCACTATAGGGCACGAGGGTTTGTCCCGGTCAAGCCGCTGGAACGATCAAAGACCTTGCCGGCCGGCCAGAGTTGGGACGTCAGTCACCGACCGGCCCGGCAACTCCCGGCGGTTCGACCCCGCATTGGCCCAGCACGGCCTGGCACCGCCTCGCCCGCAAGGACATCGCGCACGCCGACAAGCTGGCATGGCACGCCCGCGAGTGCGCTGTGACGGAATCGCACAAGGGCGGTCAGCCTCACTCGTTCGTCAGGCACGAGTCGACACCAACGACACCAGGACACAACCCGCTCGAATCCCAACGCGAACCGCAAGAGAGGCAGCTTGAAGCGCCCGTCGCTACCCTGACACGGTTCTGCAACTGCGCTAACCGATGGGCTTCGGTGCGCCTGCGCATCAGGCACGACGCGTGTCCTTGATCCTGGCATGTACGAAATTGCGATAGCCGCGCTCCACCGTCACCGTGATTTCATCGTGACCATGCCGACCGTTCACCCACATGTACCTACTATCTGGAGGGCGTCCTCCGCCGAGTCCGGGGCCGCCACGGCGACCCCGGACTATCCGATCGAATCGAAGTACCCTCAGTCCGGCTGGTGTAGCTCCAGTGCGGATCGTCGATATCTGCGCTAGACCGCGAGGTACCGGCGGCGGGCACGGCGGGGTACAAACGCTGCTTGCAGCGCCGGGGCGAAATATCCAGCCATGGGGCGAGGCATCCAGCTCATGCTGCAGCGCCTATGTGTCCGGCGCGAGCTCAGAGGTCGAACTCGCCGTCTTTGGCGCCTTCGACGAAGGCATCCCACTCCCCCGGCGTAAAGATCAACGCCGGCCCGGTCGGGTTCTTGGAGTCACGCAGCGCGACAGCACCTCCAACGAACGCGACCTCGACACAGTTGTCGCAGTTCGGCCCGCTCCGCGTACTCTTGTACCACCGCGCTTGACTCAGATCGACCCGAAACCCCTTGGCCTCGACTTCCATGATGGCTCCTCCGCCAGATGTGCGACCAGTGCGCCAGGCCGCCCGCAGACGGCAACGACCTCGGCGTTGAGGCCGCTGCCACAGGAAGCAGACGTCGGTCCAAATGACTCCCGCCATCGCGCCGCAGGCTCGCCTGCACATACCCATCGAGCGCCGGGTCGTACCTGGTCAACATGCTGACCCTCACCGCGGAGATCGGGGGTGTGGCGCTGGCGATCGAGCTGGCCACCAGCGTCGGCTACCTGTGATGGGTACCCCTGGCGGCGCTGGCGGTGTGGCTGATGCTGTGGCGGGTGCGGTTCGAGCCGCCAGCATGCTGGCAACGGTCGGGGCGAGCCGTTCCGATCCCGCCTGAATGCCTCGACAAGCGGCATAGCGGCGACTGACAGGCGCGAGGCGCCGTTCTGCAGACCGTCGCCGTGGTCGGCCTTGCCGCCGTCGGACTCGTCGCGGCGCCTTCGCCGCCCTGCAGCGTGGGTCCTCGTCACCTTCGGTGACGGCCAACAACCCTACGGCTGCACGTAGCCGGGAGACACTTGACCGGCATGGACCGGGCACGACCCGAAGCCGTGGGCGGGCATCCATGCCGACCAAGCTGGACATCGTCAAGGCGAGTTGCTGCTGCCGTTCATGCTGCGGATTAGCGGGGGTCGTAGGTCAGGAGAGGCAGGTGCGTGGGAAGAACGCCCACCGGATGCCGGCGGCGAGTGCGCCGCCGTTCCACATGGCCATCACCCATTGGCGGTTGCGGGTGACGTACCGCAGGCCCATCGACTGTCCGGCGGGCACGTAGCCGAGCAGATGGGTCGGGGCGGGTGTCCCGCTGCCGTAGGCCCCGCCGGCGCCGATGTTGCCGTAGGCGTAACAGCCGTTCGAGGTGACGGGTTTGGGCCCGGTGTTGGCGGCGGGCTTGCCTTCGCTCCACACGCCGGCCGGGCTGCACCGGTAGTCGGTCGAGTTGGCGGTGCAGAAGACGGTCTCGCTGTGCCACCAGGTTCCGTCCGGGCCGACGCTGGGACCGCCGGCGCAGCTCGACGAGGAGAAACTTGACCTGACGATGGCGAATTTCGAGGTGCCATAGCCGTATGCGCAGCCGCCGAAGGAGCCGTTGGCGTAGCCCCACGGCCAGCGGGTGATCGTGGGGTGTCCGCCGTCGTAGTCTTTCGTGCCGCGGATGTCCATGTGGTCGAACGCGGATTTGACCGTTCCGTCGGAGAACTGGAAGTCCTTCGCGAACAGGTACCCGACGATCGGTCCGTTGCTCTTGTAGCTGAGGCTGACCCAACCCGGCCCGTATCCGGTCGAAGCTGACGCGTCCTCGGCGGCGCTTCGTACCCGGTTGAACCCGTAGCTCCAGGCATGACCGGGCGCGGGCGCCACGAGCAGCGGCGCCAGCGCCGCCATCACCATCGTTGCCAGGCGGAATATGGCTCGTCGCGATGGATGTACCATCGTCATTCCTCTCCATGCGGTAAGGCCGTCCGGTAGCGCTGGTGAGGGCAGACTGACGCGTCGTCGTCTCCGCGGTGGGCACCGCCTGCGAGTCGGTCGAACCGGCGATGTGCGTCGCTGAGCGCCTCAGATCATCGGCAGGTGGCTGGCGCGGACAGCAGCGAGTAGTAGAAGGGCTTTGGGTTGCCTGCTCCGTCGCGTAGCCCGAAGCCGTCGACCATCGCGTCGGTGTAGGCGAAGACGGAGTTCCAGACGCTTGACCGGCCGGCGAGCATGCATTGGAAGTTCCAGGTGTCGTCCTCGTTGTGCCACTCGGTGGCGATTACCGGGCGGCCGAAGTTGTTCCACATCATGTCGAAGTCGCCCGCCGCCTGCGATGTGTTCTTCGCGTACGGGTGGATGGCGATGATGTCGGGCAAGGGTGCGCGAGCACCGATCGCGGCGAACACGGCGGTGGCGTAGTTGACGGCGTTCTGTCCGCCAGACGCCAGACCGGCCATGACGAAACGGCCGGCGAACTGGGGATACGTGTTGCGGTAGAGGACCCACATGTCGGCGTACGCGGACGGGGACAGGTAGGTGTCGGGCAGGTCCGGCTCGTTGCCGATCTGGATGAAGTCGGCGTTCCACGGCACGTAGCCGCCCGATTCGCCGGTGATGATCGCCATGACGCTGAGGCCGGCAGCCTTCAGCGCGTCGATTCGCGGCTGGATCCACTGGCGCGAAACGAACCGGACGCCCTGGAACCCTTCGCTGGCGAGTCGTCCCGGCTGCGACTGCTGCCAGGCGGCCTCATTGCTCGGGTCGATGTTGACAGCGAACATCGACGAGTCGTAGGTATCTGCCTGCTGAGGTGGGCCGACGCTGACCGCGGCGGCGGGATGAGTCGCCGCCATCGCCCAGGCAGTAGACAGCGCGATGGCGGCCAGCAACGCGAGACTGCCGCTGAATGCGGTTCTTGGTATGAGTCGAGCCATGATCTACCTCCCGGGTCGGCGACGGTCATGAAGCTGGACGACCCAGCTGGCCAGGTGCGAGATCTTGTTTATGAGAGGTTGGGGGTGCATCGCTACGACTTCTCCAGTTGGTCGAGTAGTGCGGATACCGCACTCCGGGGGTCGTCGCCCAGGGCCGCTGGCCGGACTCTCCTCGTGCCGCGGGTGACGTCGGGAATCAGTCGTTGTCGTTGTAAAAGGTCAGTCCGCGCCAGTTGATGACGCAGTCGCGGTCCATGAGCACCCAGCCGATGGTGTAGTCGCGGACCACGATGGCGGGGTTGGAGCCGTTGGTGGTGAATCGGTAGCGGACCTCCGACCCGGGGGTGCCGGCGTAGTCGCGCAGGCTGCCGTCGCTGTAGGCGCTGGTCGTGTAGTAGTTGTAGTAGGCGCCGCAGGCCGGGTTGACCGTGATCGCGCTGCCGTCGGTCGCGGCGTGCGCGGCGGCGTTGAAGTTGTAGCCGATGGCGCGGCGGTGGCTCATGGCGTCCCTGGTCGCGTCGCTGCAGGATGCGGCCGCGGTGCCGGTGGGTGTGGCGCTGAGCGCTCCCGGTGGGATCCAGCCGCAGATGTTGTTGTTGCCGTAGTTGCGGCCGAAGTGGTAGTTGCTGGAATTGGTCTGGTGCACGTCGTATGAACTGCCGGCCATCGCTGTGCCGACGAAGTAACCGCACGGCTTGTTCTGCAGCCACGTGCCGGCGGGGATGGTGCCGCTGTTGTTGCACACGGCGGGCTTGGGTGAGTTCGGCTGGATGGTGTAGCGGTTGACCGCCTGAGCGGCCGACGACGTCGCCGCGATCAGCAGCGCCGCAACTCCGGCGGTGATCGCCGTGTTGATGGCCCGGTTGCGCATGATGACTCCTTCTGGCCCGGGTGGCGATGGCGTGCCGCGCCGCCGGCCGGTCCCTCGCGGGGGTTAGTAGGTGCAGGACTCGGCGCGATCGCGCACGGCGTAGTAGGCCTTACGGGGGACGGTGCCGTTGGCGTTGACGATGCCGGTGTTGTCACCCGAGCGGCCGTCGGCGAATGTGTAGAAGTAGATTCGGGTGATCTTGGCGCTGACGTTGGAGAACCGGTTGATGAACGCGGCGGCCTGGCACTGCGACGTCTCGCCGAGGACGTGCACGTTCGTGCCGGGGTCGCAGGTCACGTCGTGGGTGCGGCAGTCCAGTTGGTAGTAGGCGCCGGTGGCGCCGATCCACAGGTTGCCGCTGGACCAGTCGGTTCCCGGCACGCAGTGGTGGCTGCCGGTGCAGTACAGCTCGTCGAGGAAGTTGTTGAGTTCTGCCGGGGTGTGCTCGCCGCTGACCTGGTAGCGGATCACGTCGGCGTAGTTGTGCACGCTCCACAGGCTGGGACGGTGGGTGCCGAGGTGGCGCTTGTACTTCTGGATGAAGTTCGAGCTCTGCGTGCCGGCGAATTCGCCGGCGGCGAGCAGGCAGCTCGGGCAGTCCACGGCCGCCCAGCGGTAGTAGTAGGCGGCCATCCGCGGGCCGCAGTTGGCTACGAGGGGGTTGACTCCGTCGCAGGCGCCGTCTGGGTCGTCGAGGTAGTACTGGCCGCCTGGCAGCAGCAGCCGGGACCCGTCGCCGGGGTTGAAGTTCGGCTCGTTCCACGGCCCGATCGCATCGACCCGCGGCCCGTAGGCCGCGACGAACGCAGCGAAGGCGTTGCGGTAGGTGGTCTCGTCCGGGGCGCGTCCGTAGCCGGGCCGTTCCGGTTCCGGGATCCTGGCCAGGCCGACGTTGCGGGTCACACCCGCGTTCTGGGCGTTGGTGAGCCAGGCCTCGAACTTCTGCCGCCGCGTGTCGGTGACCGGCCGAAGCGCCACGTCGTAGGGGACGATCACCCGCCCGCGGATCACGTTCAGTCCGGGCCACAGCGGGCTGGCGAAGGTGGTTTCACCGCTGTCGGCGATGCCTTGCGCGTGGGTGCCCGCAGCCGTCGCCTGGACCGATGCCGCAGGTGCGTTCGCGGAGGCGGCGGTCTCAGCGAGCGGCAGTGTGGTTACCACCAGAGCGTTGACCAGCACCAACCAGAGCCGTCGATGGAACATACCGTGCCCCTCTCGTTCCCGTGGCGGGCGAGTGAAGCTATTCAACCAATGGTCTGGCTCGATGGAAAGATATCTTCATTGAACATCTAAATTTTGTCCAGGAGCAGGGCGGCCTCCGTTGCAATTGAGTGCGCTTTAGGAGCTGTTCGAGGTTCGGATCATGTGGTTGAGGTGAGGCGTTTCAGCCACATGATCGAGCCTCGGAGATGGAGTCCGGCCTGGTAGCTTTCCGGGTCCTTGTCGTAGCGGGTGGCCAGGCCACGCCAGGTCTTGATCTTCTGGAAGCGGCCTTGATGTTGAGGTCCTCGACCACCACGGTGCCGCACGTGGCGGCGAGGGTGGCGGGTGAGTTTGTGCAGGCCGTCGGCGCGCAGGTGCGCGACCCGGGCGTGGACGCGGGCCAGTCGGGTCTTGGCCTGTCGCCAGCGCCGGGAAGGCTGCTGTCCGGTGCGATGGTCGGATCCCTGCCGTCGGGACAGGGTCCGGGCTCGCCGCGACCCTGACGCTGTTCTCGTTAGCCCTTCCGGAGGAACATCCGTTTCTGCTGATGTGTGGAGGTTCCGCCGAGTAGTGCGGCCGCAGCCAACTTACGACGGAAAGCGCTCGGCATCTTGGAAGCCGCCGTGCCGAGCTGGGACGTGGCCGTTGCCTGATACGCCAGCTCAGTAGTCGACCGCCTCTAACGCGGTGGCGATCGGCTCGAGCCCCGCGATCAGCTCGTCGAGCTCGTCCGCGCTCAGCACGTCGTAGGCCGGCGCCGCCAGCTCGTCGGTGAGGGCCTCGATCCGTTGCTTGGTTTCCCGGCCGGCGTCGGTGAACCCGCCGACGGCGTCCACCAAGCCACGGCCGCGCAGCCCGTCGACGACTGCGGCCAGCTGCGCCTTGGGCAGGTGGTGGATCCGACCGAAATCCTCCGCCCTCATTCCAAGGGAAACAGCCAACAGGACGTGGGCCTCGGTGCCACCGATGCCGTGGGCGACGAGGGCGGCATTGTGGCCGTCTCCGCGGTGCTCCCGCAGCAGCGTCGCTGCGTGCCAGAGCTTGGCCACCGGCTCCTGCGGCACGACGAGCGCCCGCAGCCCGGCGTACAGCGCTCGGCCCTCGGTCGGGGCGCTGACCGCTGCTCGGGTAGCGAGCTCGGCGACCCGCACCAAACCCGGGGAGTCGGCGAGCTCCCCGATCATCTGCCGCAACGCGGTGGCACTGCCCCGCTCGCGCACGGCGATCGCCTCCTGCGGGGTGGTCTTCCCCCAGACCCACGGGATGTGGCGCGCCACCTCACCGTCGGCAAAGTTGTAGAAGACCGCGTGCACCACCTCGGCCGGTGCCAGCCCCAGCGGTGCGGCCCGGCCCGCGAAGTATCCGTCCCAGTAGTTGCGCATGCCGAGGGCCAGGAACGCTTCGTTCGGCACCTCGGAGAACGTGATGGTGGCAATCGGCTCGACGAGCTCAAACATGCGGCGAATCTTGGCCAGTGGGTGCGGCATCGGTCGGCCCCTCCTGTGGTCGTGACAGCGCCCTCGGTGGGCATCCTTTCACCCGAGCTACGAACAACATGGCCTGGATACGACAAATCCGGCCAACGTCAACCCAGCCAAGATCAGCCTTACTCTCGAGCCGCCAACTGCGCATTCCACATGATCTCGAACAGCAGGTAGCCATGCGCTCTCATGCCGCTGAGATCGAACTCGACAATCCATAGGCGGTAACCTTCCCCGGGCCTCGGTAACTCTCCGTAGCCCACGCGCGGCCAACCGAGACAGTGCTTGGCGGAGGTCAGCGGATCTCTCCGTGCCGGCTCTTATGGCCGGCCCCTCGGTCTTGCGCACGTTGCGGCGTACGGGCCTGTGCACGTTGACCTGTACACCGACACCCTGGCGGTGACTGCTTGCAACCAGTAGTGAGCGGGCGTCATCAGTCGCGTGACCAGGCGCCCGATGTCGGCTGGACCACTACCGCCGGGTGACCGGCGTCCGGTTCCCGTACGCGGTCGTGCCCGGCCGGATCGTTGCGGCCCGGTCGTGCAGACCGTCGCGTGGTCGGCTATGCCGCCGTCGGACTCGCTCGCGGCGTCTTCGCCGCCCTGGGGCGTGGGTCAAGGTGTCCACGAGCGGTGTACTCGACCTCGGCCGGCGGTCCTGTGCACAGCACGGGTTCCCGAGGTGTTGACAGCCATGGAGTACGAGCTGTCTCACCAGAGGCCTGGACCACAACGCCTAAGCATCCTAGGAACCTCGGTCTAGGCCGGCGACACGTTTCCGCAGTTCAAGCGGCATATTCAGCATCCGTCCGACGGTTCGTGCACCTGTGCCACGCCGGTCGGTCCGTATACGGCTCCCGCCCAGGTCGGCACGGACGGCCCGTCTCGGGCGGGCGCCGCAGCCAGCGTGCGGTCTGGCACACACCAACGTCCGAGGCGCCACTAGGCAGGCAGGAAGCCCGCCTCGACCACCGCGCGTGCCTCAAGCACCGCGCAGAGGATCAGGTTGCGTCGGTGTCCGGACCGCTGATGCGGTGGCAGGCGCACAGGGCGCTGTCGTTGTCGGCGGCGAGGACGTGGGCGAGCAGTACGAGTTGCGCGACGCGGGGGCGGTCCGGCGGCGGCGATTCCTTACGATCTGCGAACGTGCCCGCCATGGCCCGGCCCGGTGGTCTAGCGTCGCGGGCATGAGGAGGTTGTTCGGCAAGCCCGCGTTCTGGGCGGTGGCCGCGGTGCTGGCCGTGGGCCTGGCGTTCGGCATGTACTGGTTCCAGCCGTGGAAGCTGCTCACCTCCAAGACGGTCAACGACGCCGTCCCGGTGGTGGCCGCTCCGACCGCGGCCCCGGCGCTGACACCGGGTGCGCCGCCGGCCTCGCCGGTCGCCATGCTCGTCGCCGAGGGCGCCCTGGTGACCCACGAGCACGAGAGTTCGGGAACAGCCCAGCTGGTGCGCCTGCCCGACGGCCGTTACCAGGTCATCTTGCGTGATCTGGCCACATCGGACGGGCCGGACCTGCGGGTGTGGCTCACCGATCAGCCAGTGCTGCCCGGCCGCGACGGCTGGCACGTCTTCGACGACGGGAAGTACGTGGAGCTCGGCCGGCTCAAGGGCACCCACGGCACCCAGGTCTACGACGTGCCCGGCAGCGTCGACCCGACTCAGATGCGCAGCGTCACCATCTGGTGCAAGCGCTTCAAGGTCTCCTTCGCCGCCGCGCCCCTGCAGGCGTAACCCGCGCGCCAGGCCCAGGGCCGGTCAGGGCGAGCCCCCCGGACCGGTTCGGCGCGGATGCGTCGGGAGAACTCGGTGAAGGCGGGCAGCACGTCCACCTCGCGTGCGACGGACGCGGCCGAACGTTGGCGTTCGTGCTCAGCGGCGGACAGGTCAGCGACTTCACCGCCTTCGAGCAGCTGATGGCCGCCATCCGCGTACCGCGCATCGGACCCGGTCGCCCACGCGTGCGGCCTGACCATGCCATCGCCGACAAGACATCTCACGCGTTTTGATGTCAAGCTCTGGTCGGGGTGTTTGACGGTGGCCGTGGTGTGAATGCCCGTTTCTCGTTGAAGGTTTGGCCTGTTTGGAGGCAGTGGTGCAGGCAGCCGAGGAGTCTGTTGAACAGGTTGCGTAGTGCGGCGGTGTGGGCTTCTCCGGTGGCGCGTCGGCGGTCGTAGTGGGTGCGGGCTCCGGGGGAGGCGGTCAGGGCGGAGAACGCCCAGTGGTGACCGGTGGTGGCGAGGCGCTGGTTCTTGATGCGGCGGTGCATGACGAGAAGGCTTTTGCCACTGGCTCGGGTGACGGGGGCGGAGCCGGCGAAGGCTTTGATGGACCTTGCGTCGGCGAATCGGGTTCGGTCGTCGCCGATCTCGGCGAGGACCCGGGCTCCGGTGAGGGGGCCGAGTCCGGCGAAGCTGGAGATGATCTCGGCGTCGGGGTGGTCGTTGAAGGCCTGCTCTGTGGCTTCCGCGAGGGTATCGACGTTATGGCATGCGGTGTCCAGGGCGGCGCGTAGTAGCGCCAGCGCCTGCACGCCCATGGCTTGTTCGACCAGTACCGGCTGACGCAGGCGGTCCTGCTGGAAGACGGCGTTAAGGCGCACGGCCGTGGCATCGGCGCCGCGCCGGCGGCCCCCTTGGCGCAGCAGGCCGGCTGTCTGCGCGGCGGTAAGGGACTGAGCCGCAGCCGGTGTCGGTGCCGCGGCCAGGACGGCTCGGGCTTCGCCGCGCATGATCCCGCCCCGGGTGTCGCCAAAAGCCTGCAGGAATCCCGGGAAGAACTCCCGTAGCAGGGACCTGAGTCTGTTGTGGGCCTGGGTGCGGTCCCACACAGCGTCTTGCTGAGCCCTGGCCAGCACCGTCACCGCTTTGGCCAGGTCGGAGCGCGAAACTTGACACAATCTTGAAGAACCTAGAGACCAAAGATCGCTAGAGACCAAAGATCGCTAGCCCGCAGCGGCCCGCGACTGCGGTGCCTGCTGCACGTGACGTGCCAGGACCTGCGGCAGCGGCGCCAGGCCGGGGCCGCCTGCGGCCACCCAGTCCCTGACGGCGTGTGTGGTTTCGATGTCGAGTACCTGCGCCAGCCAGGTGACCCGCCCACCGGCGGTCCGCCCGGCGGGCGACGGTACGACCACGACGGTGTTGCTGCGCTCGCAGTTGCCCAGGCAGTCGGTGACCGTGACGGTGGCTCGCGGCGCCTGACGCAGGTCGTCGAGCTGCCGGCGGTGGTCGGTGCCGGGGTGTTTGTCGGTGCCGCAGCAGCACCCACGGCACACTGCGATGCGGCATGTGTGGGCTGCCGCGGTGGGGGTGGTCATCGTCGTTGCCTTCTGGGAGAGGTCTGCCGGGCACCGGTGAGGTGCCCGGCAGCGGCGGGGACTAGGTCAGCGGGTGAGGGTCACAGGTCGGAAGCCGCGTAGGCGCAGGCTGTTGGACACGACGAACACCGACGACAGGGCCATTGCGGCGCCGGCGATCATCGGGTTGAGCAGCCCGAACGCGGCCAGGGGCAGGGCGGCGACGTTGTAGGCGAAGGCCCAGAACAGGTTCGCCTTGATCGTGGCGAGGGTGCGCCGCGACAGCCGGATCGCGTCGACGGCGGCCACCAGGTCGCCGCGTACCAGGGTGAGGTCGGCGGCCTCGATCGCGGCGTCGGTGCCGGTACCCATGGCCAGGCCCAGGTCGGCCTGCGCGAGGGCGGCGGCGTCGTTGACGCCGTCGCCGGCCATGGCCACGACCTTGCCCTGCTCCTGCAGCCGCCTGACGACCTCGACCTTGCCTGCGGGCAGCACCTCGGCGATGACCTCGTCGATGCCGACCTCGGCCGCGATCGCGCGGGCGACGGTGGTGTTGTCGCCGGTCAGCAGGACCGGGGTCAGCCCGAGGGCACGCAGCCCGGCGACCGCGGCGGCGCTGGTCGGCTTGACCGTGTCCGCGACGGCGAACACCGCGCGCGCCTGCCCGTCCCAGCCGACCAGCACCGCGGTCCGCCCTGCCTGCTCGGCGGCCTGCCGTGCCGCGTCGAGCTCGCCCGGCACGGCCAGGCCGTGCTCGGCGAGCAGTGCCGCCCGGCCGACCACGACCGCGGTGCCCTCGACGACGCCGGTGACGCCGAGGCCCTGCCTGTTGGTGAACCCGGTCACCGGGGGAAGGCCGCCCGCCTCGGCGGCGGTGCGGGCGATCGCCTGCGCGATGGGGTGTTCGGAGGCGGCCTCGGCGGCGCCAGCCAGCCGCAGCGCCAGGTCGCGGCTGGTGCCTGCCGTGGTCGTGGTGTCGAGCAGGGTCATGCGGCCGGTGGTGACGGTGCCGGTCTTGTCGAGCACGATCGCGTCGACGCGGCGGGTCGATTCGAGGACCTCGGGGCCTTTGATGAGGATGCCGAGCTGGGCGCCACGGCCGGTTCCGACCAGCAGCGCGGTCGGGGTGGCCAGGCCGAGCGCGCACGGGCACGCGATGATCAGTACGGCGACCGCGGCGGTGAACGCGGCTGCGGGTCCGCCGCCGGTGCCGAGCCAGAACCCGAGCGTGGCCACGGCCAGGGCGATGACGATCGGGACGAACACGGCCGAGATCCGGTCGGCCAGGCGCTGCACGGCGGCTTTGCCGGTCTGCGCCTGCTCGACGAGGCGGGCCATCTGCGCCAGCTGGGTGTCGGCGCCGATGCGCTGTGCGCGGACGACCAGGCGGCCGCCGGCGTTGACGGTCGCGCCGGTGACGGTGTCGCCGGGGCCGACCTCGACGGGCACGGACTCGCCGGTGAGCATGGAAGCGTCGACTGCCGACGCCCCCTCGGCGATCACGCCGTCGGTGGCGATCTTCTCGCCGGGCCGGACGACGAACAGGTCCCCGACGGCCAGCTGCCCGACCGGGATGCGGGTCTCGCGCCCATCGCGCAGCACGGTGACGTCCTTGGCGCCGAGTTCGAGCAGTGCGCGCAGGGCCGCGCCGGCTCGGCGCTTGGACCGGGCTTCGAAGAACCGCCCGGCGAGGATGAACACGGTGACGGCGGCGGCGACCTCGAGGTAGATGCTGTCCTGCCCGCCGCCGCGGACGACGGCGAAGCTGAACGGGTGGGTCATGCCGGCGGTGCCGGCGGTGCCGAAGAACAGCGCCCACAGCGACCACCCGAACGCGGCGAGGGTGCCCACCGAGATGAGGGTGTCCATGGTGGCCGCGCCGTGGCGCAGGTTCGTCCACGCCGCGCGGTGGAACGGCGCCCCGCCGTAGACGACGACCGGGGCCGCCAGCACGAGCGACAGCCACTGCCAGTTGGTGAACTGCCACGCCGGGACCATCGCCAGGACCGCCACCGGCAGCGCTAGCACAGCGGAGGTCTGCAGGCGGCGGCGCAGCCCGGCCAGCTCGTCCGTTTCGGCGGGCTGGTCGGGGGCGGCCTGGTCGGGGGCCGGCGGCAGTGCGGCCGTGTAGCCGGTGGCCTCGACGGTGGCGATGAGCTGGTCGGTGCTGACGGTCTCGGGGTAGGTCACCGATGCCTTCTCGGTGGCGTAGTTGACCGTCGCGGTCACGCCGTCGATGCGGTTGAGCTTCTTTTCGATCCTGGCGGCGCACGAGGCGCAGGTCATCCCGCCGATCGCGAGGTCGATGTGCTGGGTGGCGTAGGTCAGGTGGGTGCTGTCGGTGCTCATCAGTGGCCTCCGTGGCCGGCCGCCGGGGCGGGGGTGCTGGTCGGCGCCGGGGCCGCCGCCGGTGCCGGCGCGGCGAGGGCGGTGAACGCGGCGGTGTGCACGAGGTCTCCGTGTTGGAAGTCCAGGAACAGCCGGTAGGCGCCGGCCGATGGGACCTCGGCGTGGAAGACGATGCCCGGCCCGGCCGCTGTCCGGCCGTCGCCTGGAGTGCCGTCAGGGTGCACGTGCAGGTAGGCCAGGTCGCCGTCGCGCAGTGCGACCAGGTGCCCGTAGGCGGCCAGGTACGGCTGCAGGTCGGTCACCGGCGCACCGTCCTTGCTGACGGTCAGGGTCAGCGTGGAGGACGTACCCGCGACCAGGTCGCCGCCGAGGGCGACGGTGTATCCGTCGACGGTGGTCGTGCGCTGGACGGCGGGCAGGGGCTGCGGCTGGTAGTCACCGGCGGCGGGCAGGTCCGCGCCCAGCGTCAGGGGCCGGTCGCGGCCGACGGGCTGGAAGTCGGCGAACATCCGGTACTGCCCGGCCGCGGGGGCCTGCACGTCGATGCTCCAGACGCCGTCGGCGCCGAGGGCTGGGTGCAGGTGCTGGAAGCCGGTCAGGTCCCGGCGGACCAGGATCAGGTGCAGGTCCTTGTCGTGGGTCGGGGTGTAGGAGGTGACCGGTCGCCCGTCGAGTCCGGTCACGGTGAACCGCAGCGGCTGCGCGGCCTGCGCGGACAGGCCGGCGGTCAGTGGCTGCAGCCGGTAGCCGTCTTCGGCCACCTGCAGCCCGCCGGGCAGCTCGGCGGGCTCCCCCACCGCGGGGGTGGGGTCGTCGTGGCCGGGGTGGGCCGCGACTGCCTGGTGGGCGGCCGGGGCGGGGCCGGGGCCGGCCAGGTGGCCGGCCCCGAACGACGCCGCGAACACCGCGGCCAGGCCCAGCCCATAGAGGCTGAGTTTTAGCCGCGTGTTCACGACCGGGCCTCGGTGAGTTCGTAGCCGGCCTCGTCTACCGCGGCGGCGACCGCGGACTGCGCCAGCGTGCTGCTGCTGGTCACCGTCACTGTGCCGGATGCGAGGTCCACCTGCACCCCGGTCACACCGTCGATCTTGCCGACCTCGGCGCTGACCGAGCTCACGCAGTGCCCGCAGGTCATGCCCTTGACGGTGTACACGGTCTCCATGACGACTCCCCTCCAAGTATACCCCCAGCGGGTATGCCGAAGGAGACCCTAGCATACCCCCGGGGGGTTTCGAAAAGGCGCGGCTTCGCGCCGTCGGCACGGCGGAGGCTTCGCGGGTGGGGTTACCCCCGGTGGGTACGTCGAGGCGGCCGTGGCACGCTGGACAGGGCCGCCGCTCCGGACGGGCGCGGCGGAGGTGGAGGCATGGTGACGGTCGTGCGCCGGGCGGTTCCGAAAGCGCTGCTGCTGGCAGTGCTGTTCGGGCTGGCCCTGATGCACACCTTCGGCCACGCCGCCCACGGCGGCCCGCACCCGGCCACGCGAGCCGTCCACGCCGCCGCGTTCGGCGACCAGGACGCCACGCCGCAGCCCTGCCACGACTGCGGCGGCCACAGCGCCTGGCACGCGTTCAGCGTGTGCCTGGCCGTGCTGTCGGCCCTGATCATCCTGGCGGTGGCGGTGCTGCGGCTGCGGCAGCGCCCGGTACGCACGCCGAGTCCGCGTGCCTTCGCCGCGGCGCTGGCGGTGTCCCGCGGCCCGCCGACGGCGGTTCCGGTGCGGATACGGCTGGCCATGCTGTCGGTGTCACGGACATAGGAGCACCCGGGCGGCCCTGGTGGCCGCACGGTCGATCGCCCATGTCCGCAAGACTCCGATGAGAGGCTTCACCCGTGTACGCAAAGATCCTCGTCCGGCGGCTGCTGCTGGCCGGACTCGCCACCGCGACCCTCGCCGCGGCCGGCTGTTCGACGACCGGCCACAGCAACACCGGCCACAGCGGCATGCCCGGTATGGCGTCTTCGGCGCCGGCCGGCGCGAACTACAACAGTGCCGACGTGACGTTCGCCCAGGCCATGATCCCGCACCACGAGCAGGCGGTGCGCATGTCGGAGCTGGCCGCCACCCGCGCGGCCGACCCGCAGGTGCAGCAGCTGGCCACCCAGATCAAGACCGCGCAAGGTCCCGAGATCGAGACGATGAAGGGCTGGCTGGCGGCCTGGGGGCGGCCGACCGCCGACCCGATGGGCGGCATGCACGGCGCCATGCCCGGCATGATGACCGACCAGCAGATGAGCGGTCTGGAAGGGCTGTCCGGTGCGGCGTTCGACCGCGAGTACACCCGGATGATGGTCGCCCACCACCAGGGCGCGGTCGCCATGGCCAAGACCGAGCAGGCCCAGGGCGGCAACGCCGACGCCAAGGCCCTCGCCGCGAAGATCGAGAAGGACCAGACCGCCGAGATCGCGGTACTGCAGCAGGTCCTGGACCGGCTGTAGCGTTGCTGCGGACGCCGGGCCCGGCCCGGCCCGGCGTCCGCAGTCGCGTGGCGGGAAGCGGTCAGCCGCGCTTGAGCAGGCGCCCGACCGCGGCCATCATCTCGGCTGCCATCTCGTCGGCGCGGCCCTGCTCAGCGCCTTCGTGCATGCAGTGGCGGGCATGGCCGTCCAGCAGGCCCAGGCCGACCTTGTCCAGGGCCGCCTGGATCGCCGAGATCTGGGTGAGCACGTCGATGCAGTACCGGTCATCCTCGACCATCTTCTCGACACCCCTGACCTGCCCCTCGATGCGGCGCAGGCGGGCCAGCAGCTGGTCCTTGGTCGCGGTGTAGCCGCGGGTGACCGTCGCGGCGGCGGGCGTGGCGGAGGAGTGCGGCTGCGTCATGACACCAGTATAGGCAAACCCCCAGGGGGTATGTTATGTTCGGTTCGATATACCCCCTAGGGGTACCAGGATCGGTTGGCGCGTAGCTACGGCCGGCCGACCCCGCGCGGAGTGCCGTCGCAGACGATGATCATGGCGAGTGGAGTGCGGAGATGACACACCAGCACGCAGGCGACCCCACGCCTACCGCCGACGACCGTCGGGTCGCCGAGGTGGCGCTCGAGTTCTGCTTCTGCGGCACCGAGCTGGCCGGGCTCGAGGCGTACCTGGCCGACCAGCCAGGCATCGAGTCGGCGACCGCCGACCGCACGCGCGCCGTCCTGCACGTCGCCTACGATCCCGCCCGCACCAATGCGGCCGCGATCCGGCAGCTGCTGGCCGGACACGGCTACGCGTGCGACTGCGCCCAGTGCCCCGCCTCCTGCTGCCAGCCCGGCCACCCGGCCGCAGGCAACCCCGACGAGCCCGGCGAGCACGCCCACCACCCCAGCCACACGGCCGCGGCCGACCCGGTTCCGACGCAGGAACACGGGACCCACACCCAGCACGCGGCCACATACCCGACCACGGGTCACGACGGCCACAGAGCACATCACGACACCGCGACGATGGACCACACCGCCCACGACGCCGCGACCGGCGGTCACGCGGGCCACGACGAGCACGCCGGGCACGGCGCGGACATGGTCGCGGCGATGCTGCGCCGGTTCGTCGTCAGCGCGCTGCTGACGATCCCGATCGTGGCGTTCTCGCCCATCGGGCAGGCGCTGGGGCTGCCGTCGCAGCCGCCGTTCGGGCTGTCCATGGGCTGGTTCGGGCTGATCCTCGCCACGCCGGTGGTGTGGTGGGGCGGCTGGCCGTTCCTGTCCTCGGCGGCGCGGTCGCTGCGCCGGGGCGAGGTCACCATGATGACCCTGATCGCCGTGGGCATCCTGGTCGCCTACTTGTACTCGCTGGTGTCCACCCTGCTGGGTGGGCACGAGGTGTTCTTCGAGGCCGCAGCGATGCTGACCACGCTGAGCCTGCTCGGGCACTGGCTGGAGATGCGCTCGCGCTTCGCCACCGGCCGCGCCGTGGAGGCCCTGCTGTCGCTGGCCCCGCCGGCCGCGCTGGTGCGCCGGGACGGCCGCGAGACCGAGGTGCCGCTGGAGCAGGTCGTGGCCGGGGACCTGATCGTGGTCAGGCCGGGGGCGAAGGTCCCGGTCGATGGCACGGTCACCGAGGGGCAGTCCTACGTCGACGAGTCGATGATCACCGGCGAGCCCGTGCCGGTGGCCAAGCGGCCCGGCGATGCGGTGGTCGGCGGCACCATCAACACCACCGGCGCGTTCACGTTCACCGCCACCGCCGTCGGCGCCGACACCGCGCTGGCCCGCATCGTCGCGATGGTCCAGAACGCGCAGGCGTCCAAGGCACCCGCGCAGCGCATGGCCGATACCGCCGGGAAATACCTGGTCTACGTCGCGCTGGCCGCGGGCGCGCTGACGTTCGCGGTGTGGATGCTGTGGGGCGGGCACGGGGCGGCGTTCGCGGTGACGGCCGCGGTGTCGGCGATCGTCATCGCCTGCCCGGACGCCCTGGCCCTGGCCACCCCGACCGCGATCACCGTCGGCGTCGGGCAGGGCGCCCGCGGCGGCGTGCTGTTCAAGAACGCCACCGCGCTGGAGGCCGCCGCCGGGGTCGGCACCGTCGTGTTCGACAAGACCGGCACGCTGACGGCGGGCAGGCCCGCTGTCACCGACCTCGTGCCCGCCGACGGCGTGAGCGACACCAACCTGCTGGCCGCCGCGGCCCGTGCTGACCAGCCCTCCCAGCACCCTCTGGCCGCGGCGATCGTCGAGGCCGCCCGAGGCCGCGGCATCGACGTCCTGCCGCCGAAGCGGTTCGACTCGGTCCCCGGCCACGGTGTCATCGCCGACGTCGACGGCCGGACCGTCCTCATCGGCAACCAGCGGCTCATGCAGCGCGAGAACATCGACGTCAGCGGCCTCACCGCCGCTGCCGACGCGCTGGCGGCTGACGGCAAGACCGCGATGTACGTCGCCGCCGACGGCAGACCGCTCGGCCTCATCGCCGTGGCCGACCCGGTCCGCGAGCCGGCTGCGAAAGCGATCGCCGGCCTGCACGCCGCCGGTGTGCGCACGGTCATGCTCACCGGCGACCAGCGGAGCACCGCCGAGGCCGTGGCCCGACGCCTGGGCATCGACACCGTCATCGCCGAGGTCCTGCCCGCCGACAAGGCCAGCCACATCGCGGCGCTGCAGCAGTCCGGGGCCAAGGTCGCGATGGTCGGCGACGGCGTCAACGACGCACCCGCCCTCGCACAGGCGGACGTCGGCATCGCCATCGGCGCCGGGACCGACGTCGCCGTCGAGACCGCCGACGTCGTGCTCATCCGCGACAACCCCGCCGACGTCGGCTACGCCCTGTCCATCGCCCGCGCCGTACGCACGAAGATCAAGCAGAACCTGTTCTGGGCCGCGATCTACAACCTCCTGGCCATCCCGGTCGCGGCCGGGGTGCTGTACCCGAGCCTGGGCCTGCTGCTGCAACCGCAGTGGGCCGCGCTGCTCATGAGCGCCTCCACCATCATCGTCACCTTCAACGCGCTGCTACTGCGCCGCCACACCCCGCCCGCGCGGCGGGCCCTACCCGCCACCGCACCGACGACGGCCGGCTGACCGCGCTTACGGCCGGTGTCAGGCGACCGGAGGTCGAAGCCCCGCCAGGGTGACGGCCACCAGCCGCCCGACACCGGCCTTCGACGACAAGCCGGACGCCGCCTGCAAGGCGCTGAGGCAGAATCCCGCCAGCTCGGCGGCCGGCACATCGGTGCGTGCCTGTCCGGCCTGCGCCGCGTCGGCGATCAGGGCGGTGACGAGCTCTCGCAGGTGCGTGTGGGCGTGGGCCATGTGATCGCCCTGGTGCAGCGCGGCCGCCACCGGGCCCGCGCCGTGCTGGGTCTGGCAGATGTGGGCGTAGGTGTCCAGGGCCGCCGACAGCGCCGGACCGGGCTGGCCGGCATGCTGCTGGCGCACCAGGGACAGCTGCTGCAGGTGGACGCCGACCTGCCGCTCATGCCACGCCCGCAGGATCGCGTCGACGTCCGGGAAGTACTTGTACAGGGTCGCCCGGCCGATCCCCGACGCCTCGGCGATCTGCGACATCGTCACCGACGCCACTCCGTGCGCGGCGACCAGGGCCGCCGTTGCGTCAAGCACCGCCTCGCGCACCGCCCCGCGGTGCGCGTCGATCGTGGCGTCCCACAGTCTCGGCACCCCTGAAGTGTATGGGGCGTCCAATCGAATACACACTGTCTTGAAAGAGACACTGTGTATCGCTAAAGTGGCGACGGGCTCCCCCGAGCGCCGCCACCGTGACAAAACCCCGAGGAGCAGCCATGTCCCCGTCCGACACGCCTCGCGAGCAGGCCCCGAAGACGCCGCGCTGGGTGAAGGTCTCCGCCCTGATCGCCGCCGTGCTGGTCGCGGCGTTCCTCGTCGTCCACCTGACCGGCACGGTACCCACCCACGGCGGCCACTGATGCTCATGCCACCGCGGCTGCGCAAGACCGCGCTCACCCTGCACATCAGCACATCGCTGGGCTGGCTCGGCGCCGTCGCGAGCTTCCTGGCCGTCGCGGTCGCAGGCCTGACCACCACCGACCCCGACCGCGGGCACGCCCTCTACCTCAGCGCCGACCTCATCGCCTGGGCCGTCATCGTCCCTCTCGCCCTGGCCAGCTTCACCACCGGCGTGATCCAGTCGCTGGGCACCGCCTGGGGACTGATCCGCCACTGGTGGGTCATCGCGAAGATCGCCCTCACCATCCCCGCCACAGGACTGCTGCTCCTACACACCGGACCCATCGGCCAACTCGCCGACCCCGCCAGCACCGCGGCGGTCGCCACCGGACACCTGCACGGCCT
This sequence comes from Catellatospora tritici, assembly GCF_019083965.1. GTDB lineage: Bacteria > Actinomycetota > Actinomycetes > Mycobacteriales > Micromonosporaceae > Catellatospora > Catellatospora tritici. Next base: position 17,958 of record NZ_JAHRCY010000016.1, on the reverse strand, counting down.
GCAGGTGCAAATGGTCGCCGACGCGGTGGCCGCCGCACTGGTACTGCTAGCCGCCACGGCACTCGCGGTGTTCAAACCACGGGGCATGACCGCCTACGGCTTCCGCCGCAGCCGACCGGCGGCCACTGCCGCAGTAACACCGATGGCAGCCTCCACCACTGCCGGGTGACGACGAGCCTTGTCGGTGGCATGACGCCACGGCCTGGCCGCCGTCCGTTCAGCTGAACGAAGCCGCCGCGCGGCTGCGAACCGCCACAGCGGCAGCAGCCAGAAGATGATCGACCACGATGGCGAACTACCCCGGCACCTCCGGCACCCTGACGGCCACCGAGGGCTGCCTCCGGCACCCACGGCTGCTGCTGCGCCGCTGGCGAGCACGTCGACTTCCGGTAGGTCCATTGGGCACATGGCTGTCGCGGCGCGCAGAGCCGGGTTGACGATCATCAGTCATCGAGGGTGTCGGCGCGCGGTCGAGCCGTGCCGAGGATGTGGGCGAACTGTGGGATGCCCGGGGCAGGACTGAACCCGAACCGCTCGCAGGTGTCGGGGCTTCGAACCGATCGGAGCACCGGCGCCGCGGACCGGCATCGCCTGTCGTTCCGGCAGATCGGCGGCGTCCGCCAGCCGACGACGACTGACCGCAGCGACCCCCGACGCCTTGGAGCCCTAGCAGGTCGGGCGGCCCGTCTTGCGATGACAGTCCTGTCATCGACCTGGTAACGGCGGCAGCTGCGACCCTATTCTGGCGTCGGTCGATGGACTGCCTGCGGTCAGCCGGTCGCAGGACCCGCCGACCGGGCAACACCACCTCTTCCTTGGTGGGCTGGGCCGGCCTGTCCATGCGTGTTCCGGCCGGCCTGGCACGCCCGCCCGGTCAGCGGATTCCGGTGTCGAACCGGACGGTCACCTGCGTTGAGCCGCCCGAGGGCACGGTGACGTCCAGCGGTGACGCCTGCGGCAGCACACTGCCGGCGAGGTTGGCCGGGCGCAGGGTGTAGTCGCCAGGCGGTACGCCGATGGAGAACCGGCCGTCGGCGTCGCTGACCGTGGCGGCGACCGCGTCGGACTGGCCACGCCGAGTCAGGGTGATCTTGGCCGTGTAGGGCCTGTCCGGGCACGGCGAGTCCGCCCGCAGCACCGGGCACCCGCCGTCAATGACGACCTGACCCCGCACCCCCGTGACACCCGCAGTGGCCGACGGTCCCGCCGACGGTACTGCGGTCGCACAGCTGGCCAGCGCGACGACTGCCAGTCCGGCGACGAGATGACCTGCCCGCATACCCGTCAGACGCACGGCGCCACGATACGGGTTCCCGCTCCCGCAATGACGCCAGAATGCCACTGGTCCGGGCCTTGCTTCTGCGATAACCTCAGCCCAACAAATACTCATAAGTGTAAATATATGCGCGCAGGCGTGTGTGGCAGACCTGACCGTCTGACCGTTACAGCGCCCCGACGCACCTCGGTGTCACACCCTCGCCCCACCCCGCACCACCGCACCACCCCCCCACCCCCGGTCCGGCGCCACCGTGCCGAGCCAGAAACCGGAGCCTTACATGGGCATACTCCGCAGACGGTGGCTGATCCTCGCCGCCGTCCTCCTCGTCATCGGCATAGGCGGCGTCGCCGTCTACGCCAACCAGACCACCCACCGCGACACCGACACCGCCGGAGCCGAGCTCGACGACCCCGACCGCAACGCCCCCGACGGCGAGCACGAGGAAGAAGACGAGGACGCGGCCACCGCCGACCCGGCCGCCACCGGCAGCGGCCCGGTCGGGTTCACGGTCGCCGGCCACCGGGCGTTCATCGACACCCGCACGCTGAAGTCCAAGCCGCCGGCCAAGAAGCAGCCCCGCGTCGAGACCGAGCTGGTCGACACCGCCAGCCACGCCGGCCCGGCGGTCGCGGAGCAGACCGTCCAGGCGGCGCTGGCCGCGCCCAGCCCGGCGATCAACACGGCCGGGCTGGACTTCGCCAACTGGGGTGACGGGCACCCGCCGGACACCAACGGGGTGGTCGGCCCGAACCACTTCGTGCAGAGCGTGAACACCTCGGTCGGCATCTTCAGCAAGGCCACCGGCGCGCGGGTGTCGGCGTTCACGTTCAACGACTTCTTCGCCAGCAGCGGCACCGCCGAGTGCGATGCCAACAACGGCGGCGACCCGACCGTCGCCTACGACGTGCCCTCGGGCAGGTGGGTCATCGCGGACTTCGCGTGGATCAACTCGACCAAGGGGCCGTTCTACGAGTGCATCGCTGTCTCCTCCGGTAGCGACCCCGTCGCCTCGACCTGGACGTTCTACTCGGTCCCGGCCGGTGACGGGAACTTCCCCGACTACCCGAAGTTCGGCTCCGGCCCGGACTCGGTCTACTTCACCACCAACAACTTCAAGGGCAACCGGTACGTCGGCTCGGGCGTGTACGCGCTGCGCCGCTCGACGCTGGGCTCCCCCACGTTGTCGGTGCTGCACGTGACCACGTCGTCGTCGTTCTTCAGCCTGCTTCCCGCCAACACCGTCGACGCCGCGCCCCCGGCCGGGCCGGAGGTCATCGCGTCGGTGTGGAGCGGCAAGCTCAGCCTGTGGAACATGACACCGAACTGGACCACCCCGACCAGCACGGTGTTCACCAACAACGCCAACATCACCGTGTCGTACAGCTCGATCGGGCGGGTCAACACCCCGGGTGAGCAGGTCGACAGCCTCAGCCCCCGCGCGATGAACAAGGCCCAGCTGCGCAACGGGTCGCTGTGGCTCACCCAGACCGTCGCGGCCGGTTCCACGTCCGGGATCCGCTGGTACGAGGTGACCGGCCTGTCGGGCACCCCCTCGATCCGCCAGCAGGGCACCTTCGCCCCCGCCGACAGCCGCTACCGGTTCATGCCGTCACTGGCCGTCGACAAGCAGGGCAATATGGCCGTCGGCTACAACGTCGCCGCGAGCACCCTCAACCCGGCCCTCCGCTACGCCGGACGCCTGACCACCGACCCGCTGGGCACCCTCGGCCAGTCCGAGACCTCGCTGGTCGAAGGCACCGGCGCCCCGGCCAGCGGCAACTTCAACCGCTGGGGCGACTACTCGGAGATGAGCGTCGACCCGGTCGACGGCTGCACCTTCTGGTTCACCGGCGAGTACTACGCCGCCACGGGAGCCGACTGGCAGACCCGCATCGGCTCGTTCAAGTACCCCGGCTGCGTCTGATCCACGACCGGCACCGCGGCGGGCGCGCGGCTCCTCCCACAGCAGCGCCCGCCGCGGCCCCAGAAGCATCAGCCGTGACCCAGTTCCATCGCACCTGTGCTGGTGGCAGATGACAGTCCTGTCACCGGCGCTGTTGCATTATCGGATCGCCGGACATGGTGGATCTTGGTTGCGGCCTCGAATCAGATCGCGTTGATGAGTTCGGCGAACGCTGCTGCGACTCGCCGGGCGGGCGGGACGTCGGTGGCGAGTTCGTAGTGTCCGCGTCGCAGGTTCTGCATTAACGCGTGTCCGATGATGATCACCTGTGCTGTCTTGTCGGTCCTAGCCCGCGCATGGGTCTCAACCGGTGTTTGAGCTGGCTGTGATCAGCCTCGATCCGGTTGTTCGCGTACCGCTCGACGTGATACCACGCCTGCGGCACGAGGTCATCCAGCACCGCCGGGTAGACCGCGGCAGCGTCGGTGACCACCTCCGTCGGGGTCTTGGACGTCGACAGCGCCCTGCCGAAGAACCTGCGGGCCGCCGCGGCACGGCGGGTGGACACGAGTACGTCGATGACCCGCCCGTGCTGGTCGACCGCCGGTACACATACCGCCACACCCCGCCGACCTTCACGTACGTCTCGTCGACGAACCACCGGTCACCCGGCGAGTGCCGGCAAAACCGCGCAGCGTCGGCCAGCAGCGGGGTGAACCGCTGCACCCAGCGGAACACCGTGACGTGATCGACCTCGACGCGCCGCTCGACCAGCAACTCCTCGACGTCACGGTAGGACAAGCCGTAGCGCAGGTACCACCGCACCGCGACCACGATCACCTCCGGCGGAAACCGGAACCCGGCGAACGCCGACCTCGCAGGCAGCCACGAACGTGAACGAGGCGAGGACTTCACCGCTCGAGTGTGCCCGCGATCATGCCAACGCTCAATGCAACAGCACCCTTCGACGCCGTGCTCGAACCTCTGGGCTACGCGTCGGCCTACACTTCCGAGCGGCTGCGGACCTGGACCGGGCCTAGCCCCGAGATCCTGCTGTACCGCAGCGAGGGCACTGATGCCAGCCCCCACACCCATGGACGACCGGGACTGCAACACGTCGCATTTGCTGTCTCCGACCAGCAGACCGTGCTCGACGTCCACAAGGCCGTCGTCGCCGGTGGCTGGACCGTCGTCCACAAGCCGCGCGAATACCCCGAGTACGCCCCTGGCTACTTCGCGGTATTCGTGACCTGCCCTTCCGGCCTGCGCATCGAGGTTTGCCACGTACCAACCGCGACTCACTGAAACGGCACAGCTACGGTTGCCCGCAACGTAGCAAAACCCTCATGCGCGGGGCTGGTCTAGCCAAGCGAAGCCACGGGCTGAGACAAAGAATCCGGCCCAGTAGTACGGGTTCGCCCATCCAGATTGGGCCCGGGTACGTTCTTGGGCTCGTGCTAGTGCCGACCATGGCATCAGGTTCAAGCTGACCATGCCGGTAAATAATTCGGTCATGAGGTAGCAGGTCGCTGCATCGTCAACAGGCCAGAGGCTGGCGATTACCGTTTCGCTTCCGCCTGACATTAGAACTGTCGAAAGGGAGATGATTTCGCCGCCCATGGTCAGTGAACCTCGACCGCTTTCACATGACGAGACGACGACCATGCCAGAGTTGATCCATAGCCGGAGGAGACGGTGGATCGGAATAGATCCGTTGGCCAGCTGAATATGTGTTTCGAACGGATCTTCTCGGTTCACGCGGACATGCGCCGAGACATGAATAAGTGTTCTGCCATGTGCGCTGCCCAGAACTGCCTCGGTGGTTGCGTCTGACCCGAGGAGCGGTGCGACGCCGAGGATGCGTGCGATCGCCTGCGCTTCAGCCGAAGCAGATGGCAAGTCGGTGGATGGATTGCCTATGACGAGGGGCCCGCTATAGCGATGTGCGGCACCGGTGAATCTGCTGATGCTCCCCGATTGCATCTGGCCAGCTTGATCATTGAGGATCATGCCCACGATTGAGTCCGGCGGGGCGAAGTCGTTGTCACCGCGTCCAACATTCCGCCTGGCGAAACGGGTTTCAGGTATGGGAATCATCGCGAGCGTTACGGATGGAAGGACAACAACGGGCGTGCATTGGCCTTCTGGTCCCCAGCCCGCTCGCTCGAACACCAGTGCCCATGGCAGGTTGCAACTGACATCACATGGAGAGACGATGACTGGATCTCCTGAACTGATGTCCTGCGCATCGGCACGGATGGTGGCGAGTTCCCTGCACAGGGCCTGCCACCAGGTATCTGGTTGGCCGCCAGCGCCTCTCGGCTGTGGTACCTGCTCTTCAAGATCGCCCACCCATCGGTCTATCTGGGCACGAGGCACGTCAAACACTTGTAGCGGCGCTTCGGCATCTGGCATCCACATCAGGGCGACGCGCCTATCCTCAAAAACTCCGGCACTGTCGACAGTGGATACCGGTGTGATCGAGAACAGGGCGTGACCTGAGTTCTCATTCGAATCGAGTATGTCCAGGACTGCGGTCACGTACGAGCTGACGAAGTCGACATACTGGGCGCACGGCTCATCTAACTGCGACAGCGCCTTCCACAACGCGACAAGGTCACCGGATTCCCTGACTCGGGCAAGCGCGCATTTCACGGTGAAATCCGCATCGCCGTTCCGGTATGATTCCGCCTCATCAACATCGATAAGCTCAAGTGTTTCCAGTAGTTGTTCACCCCTGTGTTTCATAAGTAGCCGCCGCAGATCGCCTGTTACGGAACTCGGGGCGTGCTGAGGATCGTCAAACTCGATAGTCACGGTACCGCCATCTGGTAGTTGCACACTACGGAGAATGAGCCTCGCAACTAGTTCAGGGGATTTGATGGCCTCACCGACAGCGAACGCTCCGCGCCGGAGGGCCGCAGCATGTGCGGGTTCTGTCGTGATGCTGGCGCGCTGCAATAAGGCCGATACGAGCCTTGAGCCTATTCGCCTTGCCGCGCCTAGGCGGGCCTTCCGGTAGACGATTGGCAAGAACAGGAACCGGTCACATGCCATGCTCCATGCGGTGAAGAAATGTTCGATGGCTGCGTCGAGGGCCGAGGCGAAATCATCAGACTCAGTCCCAAAGCAGGAGTACTGAATCAGTATCGCTGAAGCCAATGCGTCGTACAGGCGAGACAGCGACAAACCATCTGCCTTGCTGTGTTCAATGCCGGCCCGGTAAGTCGAGATGGCTTGCGTCAGGAGCGGCTTGCTCTCTGTTAGAACTGCCTGAGCGGTCAAAGCATTGCCGAGATGCTCATGTGCCCCAGGAAGGTCCCATTCAGGGTCACGCGAGATATCCATGGCTTGTGACAGCAGGTTAATCGACGCATCCAGGTCATCTGGATCGCCCAAAACGCAGTACTTTTGGAACAGCCCAGCGCCTTTGTGAGCAGATATCTGCGCCGTCTCACTTGGCTCGAGCGCCGGAACCTGGCGAAAAATGACGTCGGCTTGTTCTAGCGATGCAGTGAGGTCCTCCAACTGTCCACGTTGGATGAACCGGTGCCGCAAGGCATACGCAAGCTGTAGCCTGGCTTCGAGCTCTTCGGCCTTCGATTCCGAGGCGGCAACAGCGCTTCGGCTTGACTCTACTGCCAGGTCACGGCGATATTCGTTGTCCTCAGCCGCAGTCCACCGGCAATGCTCATTGCAGGCGAATGCCACAGCCAGGTGCGAAAAGAAGATCTGCCGCTTCGGGCTGTCGGGGAAGAGCGACCCCCAGCCCGCATTCAGGATGATTGCTTCAAGGAACGCGGGGTCACGGTGGTCTATATACATATGTAGCAGCACTTCGGCCTTGGTGCTCGAAGCATGCGCATGCGTTTCAGTCCCTGCAGCTTCGTATCGCTGAATCCTTGCCATGATGTTCAAAACAACGTCCTGATCAGGTTTCCTTCGGGTTTTCATCGCTTTGGCGAGGTACAGATGCCCCTTGGCCAACAGGTAGCGGCGCCCTTCCCGGCGGGACGTCGGGAACAACTCTGTCCATTCGTCGACGAGGTTTACGCCGCGGGCCCACACGGTTTCGTCTTCGTTACGGGACCACAACAGGCCAAGCAACCCGGCCAGTAAGATCGCCGTTGTAGCGTGTTCGTCATCATTTGGCTGCAGTTGCGCAATGAGCAGTTCAAGGTTCTTGATCCATTCAGACAGGTCGTCAGAGCTGTCAGTTACTTCGTAGGCGTCCCGTGCGCGTTGAACTCTTTCCCTAATCGATTCGATCATCGGTTCCCAGCTGCCTCGATGCTTGACGAGTTGATCGACCGGCGTGTATATACATGATACAATACGGTGGTACCAGTATGTGACGACGGACCTGACTCTGGAGCTGACGTGAGTTTCTCCTTTGAAAACGCCATTTCCGCAGGAGAACCAACCGATCTTTTCGAAACCCAGCGGAGTACTTCCGGTGCCAGACCTTTGTCTGTCGTCCCGACGTCAACGGATCCACGGGGACTCGCCCTCGCATCGCTATCGGTCTCACGTAACTGGGATGGGCTTTGGGGCATGTTGAGACGGCATCAGCAAATCTACTTTCTAACTGTCGCCTTCGATGTCAGCGATCATCCCCCTGTCGTCTTTCCGCCCAAGGAGGTTCCGAGGGACGCCCTTTACCTTGTTCGTAAAGGCGAACCTATCAATTTTAGCCTCGGTGACGGGGCGCCCGTCTTTCCGCCCCGGGTCATACGAGGTGGCCTGATCGTCTACCTTGTGATCTGCGAAGCAGACAAAGGTGCTCGTCACGTCGGGAATACCCTGGCGCAAGTCCATGAGCAGGCATCTGCTGGAGGTTCCCTCATTCAGACTTTAGGCGCCTTCTTAGCCGATCCGGTGTCGGCAACCGCACAGCAGGTGGTCAACGGTGCAGCGGGGGCGCTTCGGGCAATCGCCACCATCATGAGCAATAACAGTGATGACTGTGTAGGCGTGTTCACCGGAATTTTTCCCGCACGCGGGTCATGGGAGAGCCGACTGAACGCGGAGAGAAACGGAACAAGGATCGAATTGCGGGAGCTGCGCTAATACGACAGCAGTAGATCCGCTCTATCTGGCTAGGTCGATGGATACGCGCCGTCGGTAGTGGTAGAGGCGTGCTCGGGCTTGGTGGTAGCCCAGGCGGTCCAAGCCTGTGGGGTTCCAAAACCCCGCCACGTGGCCTGAGCTGGGCCTTCACGCGGCGCGTTCGTACTCGCTGATCAAGTCGCCAAGGACGGGTCGGCGTCTGATCCGTTCGAGGGTCAGGTCGACGACGGGCCGGTCGGAACGTGGCGGCTGCAGCTGTAGCGCTCGATGAGGACGCCGCTCGTTGTAATGGCGGGCGTAACTGTCGAGCGTGCGGCGTAAGTGCCGCTCGCCGGCGAAGAGCATCCGGTCGGTGAGCTCCGCGCGGACCGTGCCGACGAAGCGCTCCGCATAGGCGTTGGCCCGTGGGCTGCGTGGTGGGATCTTGCAGGCGGTGATGCCGGCATCGGCCAGGACCGCGTCGAACGCGGCGGTGAACTGTCCACCCCGGTCGCGGATCAGGAACCTGAACCGGTCGGCCCGCTCGCCCCGGTCCATGAGCAGGTTGCGTGCCTGCTGCAGTGTCCATGCCCCGTCCGGGTTCGGCGTGACACCCAGGATGTGGACGTAGCGGGTGCCGACCTCCAGCACGAACAACACGTACAGGTGCTGCAGGGTGAGGGCGCAGTCGACGTGGAAGAAGTCACACGCCAGCATCATCGATGCCTGAGGGTGCGCAGGAACCGCCGCCAGGTGGTGTGGTCGCGACGCTGCGGCGCCGGCGCGACGCCCAGGCGTTTGAGGATCCGCCGGATCGTGGACGCCCCGACATCATGGCCGAGGCCGCGTAGCTCACCGCGGATGCGCTGGTAGCCCCAGCCCGGGTTGTCTCGCGCCATCTGCTCGACCAGCCGGGCGACCGCGACGTCGACCGGCGGGCGACCTGGTCGGGAACGGTGGGTCCAGTGGCGGGCCACCAGCCGCCGATGCCAGCCGAGCACCGTGGCCGGCGTGACCAGACGGTGCGCGCGCAACGCCCGAGGCAGCAGCCGGATCAGGGCGGCGAGCACCACACGGTCGGCCCAGTCCAGCCGCGGATTCGGGTTCGCCCGGCGCAGCACCGCGTTCTCATGCCGCAGGACCAGGATCTCCACGTCCTTGGCTGCACTGGTAGACCTGAGCAGCATCAGCCAACCGACGGCCGGCAGGTGCCGGTGCAGCCGCTCACCCCGGGCACGTTCGAGCTGGAGGGGCACACGCTGCGGGCGATCGAGCTCGGGCACACCGACACCGACGGCACCAGCGCCCTGCACGTGCCCTCGATCGGGCTGGTCGTCGCCGGCGACGCGGTGTACGGCGACGTGCACCCGTACCTCAGCGAGGCCACAGGAGACGGTGCCGAGCAGTGGCTGAGCGCTCTGGACACCATCGAGGGCCTGCGACCCCGGGCGGTGGTCGCGGGCCACAAGCGCGACGGCGACCCGGGCAGCCCCGAACAGGTCGACGACACCCGCCGCTACATCAAGGACTTCCTGGCGGCTGCGCGGCAGGCGCGCACGTACCACGAGCTCTACGAGGCGATGGTCGTTCGGTATCCCGATCGGCTGAACCGCGCCGTGCTCTGGGGCTCCGCCAAGGCGTTCCTGCCCTGACGGCCGCCCCTGCCCCGCCGACGGCGAGCCGGCCGCGGAACAGGTCCGCGGCCGGCTGATCCCACGACGTCGACAGCGCCGTGCCTTGCGGTCAGGTTTGCTTCGCGGTGCGGCCGAGCCGGATGGCCGCGATGAGGAAGAAGATCGCTCCGGGGACGGCGTAGCCGATCGCGTTGGCCAGCACCGGCTCGGCCGCGGCGGCGGCCGCGAAGAACGAGCCGCCGGCGAGCATGGACAGGGCACCACTGATGATCATCGGCCACTGTCCGCCCATCCTGCGGCGGCGGGTGACGCCCACGATCAGCTGCACCAGGCCCGCGACGACCGCCCAGGCGCCCCACACGCGCAGGACCGCCGGGATGCCGGAGGTGCCGGCGGCGGCGAGGCCGGCCGCGGCGAGCAGGCTGACCGCGACGTTCACGTACAGCAGGGTGGGCGATCCGGTGGCGCGCGACGAGCGGGCGTCGATGATCGCGGCAGCCACGTCGACCAGCGGGTAGAGCACGAACAGGGTGACGGCGAGCGGGTTGAGGCCGTCGGCGATCGTGAACGTCACGGCGGCCCAGACGATGGCGAACACGAAGCGGGCGAAGTACAGCCGCCGCAGCGCGGCCGCCGTCGTGGAGATGCCGGGAGCGGCAACGGTGGTCATGACGATCCTTTGCGATAGGGGCGGTGGCTCCACGGCCCGGCGGGTCGGCCGTCGAGCGAGAGAGACCGAACGTTCTGTCGCCACCACCCTGTCTCGCGGGAGCGCGGTTGTCAAGACCGAACGTTCTATCTCGGCTTTCGGGCTGCCAACAGACAAGACTGAACGTTCTTTCGCTATGATGGCCGCATGGCCCGCACCGAGATCGAAATCCGGCCGTCGGAGGCACGGCAGCGGCTGCTGAGCACGGCGAGCAGGATTTTCTACGCCGAGGGCATCCACTCGGTCGGCGTCGACCGGATCATCTCCGAGGCGAAGGTGACCCGGGCCACCTTCTACCGGCATTTCCCCGGCAAGGAAGACCTGGTCCTGGCCCATCTGCAGAGCGCCGACGAGGCCATCCGCGGCCAGGTGGAAGCGGCCGTCGCCGCGAGCCCGTCCGCCGCCGACGCTGTCCGGGCCATCGCGGCGGGGATCACGGCGGCCATCCAGTCCCCCGACTTTCGGGGATGCGCCTTCCTTAACGCGGTGGCCGAGTATCCCGATCCCGGCCACCCCGTGCACCGAGCCGTCCTGGCGCACCGGCAGTGGTTCCTCGACACGATCAACACCCTCATGACGAGCATCGAGCCGACGAAGGCCGAGCCCGCCGCGCGGCACTTCGTCATGCTGCGCGACGGCGCCATGGCGGCGGGCTGCCTGTTCGACCCGGCCGCGATCGGCGAGACCTTCCTGCGCGGCGTCGACGGACTCGTCGAGATCCACGGCTCGCGCAAGGCGTCCTGACCGCTCAGGAAGCCGTGGGCCGGGCAGATGCAGCGCGGGTGACAACCTCGCGCACCGCCACGATGACCGCATCGGGTCGCTGGTTCTGCACGTAGTGCGAGGTGCCGGGAACGGTGACGTGCTCGGCTCCGGGTATGCCCGCGGCGAGCGCGTCCTGGCCGTCTCGCCAGGCACGGGCCACGTCCGCGCGCTCGCCGGCCGTGCACGGAGCCGGCATGGGATCGGGCAGATCGAGGTCACTCGACGACAGCACGGCCACCGGCATCGGGCGCAACGGCGGGGCGGCTTCGATCCGGTCGTGGACGGCACCCATGTCGCACGCCTCGGTCCGGTATCCGAGGACCGTGCCCGGCAGGATCTTCGGGTACCGCCCTTCGGAGGCCTGAAGGTCTTCGCGGCTGGCGCCGGCCGCGGCGTGGACCGCGTGGCCCTCGCTGAGCGCCATCACGAACCGCGCCAGTGCCCGGGCATCCATGCCGTCCGGGAGGTCGCCTTCCTCTGCCGCGCGGGACAGCCGTTCCTGGAGCGCGGACTCGGTGGCGGCCCGGCCGGCGGCCAGGATCTCCGAGATCCGGGCGTTCTCCGGTGAGCAGGCGAGCCCTCCCTGGACGGACAGGCAACCTGCGGGGTGGGCGGCGTCGGTGAGTCCGTCGGCGCTGGAGCGCAGGAACGTCGCCACGCCCTGGCGCGCAAGATCTTCCACGGCAACCGGGGCGAGATCGCCCAGGCGTACCGACGGGCACGAAGACCAACTAGGCGCGCTCGGCCTGGTCCTCAACGCCGTGGTGCTGTGGAACACCCGCTTCATCCACCTGGCCGTCAACCTGCTGCGCGCCCAGGGCTACCCGGTGCTCGACGCCGACGCCGCCCGCCTGTCGGCGTTGGGCTTCGCCCACATCAACATGCTGGGCCGCTACAGCTTCCCCCGCCAGGGACGGCCCTCGGCTGCGGGCGCTGCGCGACCCTTGCTCCTTTGGTGGAGGCTCACGCCCTGCCGACCTTGCGTTCACCGGGAGACGTACAGCGATCAGGCAAGTCGCAGTTCCCCAGCTGCCGCCTACTGCTTTTCGAGCTTGGCCCATATCCGGGTGATGGCGGCGATGTCATCGTCATCGAGAGGATCGATGAAATATTTCTTCACTGATCCTTCGAACGTTCGCCTGATTGTCTCGGCGAAGTGCCGTCCGCTCTTGGTGAAGCTGATGAGCGATACCCGTCCGTCACCTTGGTCGGCGTTGCGCTGGAGATGTCCGGCGTCGATGAGGTCCTGGACCAGCCGTGATGCTCTGGTAGGGCTGACGCTGACAAGTTTGCCGGCCAGGGCTCGGACCGACTGAGGCTCGGTCTCCAGGAGCCAGCACAGGATCTCGACGGAGCTGAAGGAGATCTTGTGCTGTTCCGTCAGCACAGCGTCGATCCGCCCGGTGACCGTGGCGTGAGTAAACAGTAGGGCAAACCAGCCCTTGACCTGGTCCGGGGAGATGATCTGCGGCTGTGACACGGGTGCCTTCACGCCAAGCAGCATACCTCAAGACTGGATGCCCTCCCATCTAGATGCGCGCGCACGCATCTGCTACGGTGGGTACGTAGTTGCGGAAGGGCAGATCAGCCTCGTTCGCAGAGTTCGCCAGGATCGGCGTCAACCCGCCGACGTTACGTACCTCCGAGGTTCGTTTTGTCTTACGAAGGTCATCCGCCCTCAACGCGGATGCCTCGAAGACGGTGGCCTCGCACACCGATCGGCCGTGCGGCCGGCAGAAAGGCAACGGTCACCATGCCCAAGCTGGATGGCAAGGTCGCAGTGATCACTGGAGCGACGTCCGGGATGGCGTTAGCGACGGCCAAGTTGTTCGTCGCCGAAGGCGCCCACGTGTTCATCACCGGACGAGACAAGGCCAGACTGGACGAGGCGGTCGCCGCCATCGGCCACAACGTCACGGGCGTGCAGGCGGACTCGGGAAGTCTGCACGACCTGGCCCGCTTGGCCGAGACCGTGCGAGAGCAGCAAGGGCGAGTCGACGTCCTTTTCGCCAGCGCCGGCCTCGCCTCGGTGTCCGACCCGCTGGGCAGCATCACCCCGGATACGTTCGACGCGCTCGTGGGTGTCAACTTCCGAGGCACTGTGTTCACCGTTCAGTACCTGCTGCCGTTGATGAGCGACGGCGCGTCGATCATCCTGAACGGCACGACCAGCGCGACCAAGGGCATCCCCGGTGCCGGGGTGTACTCGGCGAGCAAGGCGGCCGTTCGCTCACTCGCACGCACCTGGGCCGCCGAGCTGAAGGACCGCGGCATCCGGGTCAACGTCGTCAGTCCCGGGTCGATCGACACGGCGCTCTTCAGCACCGTCGGCCCCGAATTTCGGGAGCAGATCACCTCCGCCATACCGCTAGGGCGGCTCGGGGCCAGCGAGGAGATTGCGTCCGCTGCGCTGTTTTTCGCCTCGGCGGACGCCAGCTTCGTCACCGGCGCGAACCTGGTCGTCGACGGCGGGTTCAGCCAGATCTAACGCCAAGCGAGTTCGCCGCTGCGCTCGGCATCGAGGTCCTCCGCGAGCCTCGGCTGTGGTCAGAGTATGGGCCGGACTATTACGCGGTCTTCATCCGCGACCCAGCCGGGAACTACCTCGAGTTCAAGTGCCGTGCCTCACCCGGCACCGTCACCCCGGGCTCGCCGAACCCAGGTCGGCGACGACGTTTGGTCGTGGCTGGCCGTACATGAATGACTGAAGGAGACACCGATGCCTGACTATGGCCATCCTCTGCGTTTCGCCACGTTCATCTCGCCCGCCAACTCCCCAGCGCACCGTCCAGTCGAATTGGCGCAGCTCAGTGAGCGGCTCGGATTCGACTTCGTCACCTTCCAGGATCATCCCTACAAGGCCGACTTCCTCGACACCTGGACTTTGCTGACCTGGGTGGCCGCGCGGACCGAGCGCATCGGCCTGTCCGGCAACGTGCTGAACCTGCCGCTGCGCCAGCCTCCCGCCGTGCTCGCCCGCGCGACAGCCAGCCTCGGCCTGCTCTCCGGTGGACGAACGAGCCTCGGGCTCGGCGCTGGCTTCTTCTGGGACGCCGTGCAAGCAATCGGCGGACGGCGGCTCACCCCAATGCAGGGCGTGACGGCCCTGGGCGAGGCAATCGACGTGATCCGCGGGATCTGGGACGCCGACAGGCCCGGGACCCTCACTGTCGAGGGCGAGTTCTACAAGGTCCGCGGCGCCGAGCGCGGCCCCGCCCCCGCACACAACATCCCGATCTGGCTCGGCGCCCACAAGCCGAAGATGCAGGACCTGGTCGGACGCAAGGCCGACGGCTGGCTGCCGTCGCTGCCCGTCATGGAACCTGGCGGCCTGCCCAAAGGAAACGCCATCATCGACGACGCCGCGCGAGCCGCAGGCCGCGACCCTCGCGACATCACCCGTCTGCTCAACATCTTCCCGGGCCAGCAGACCGCGGAAGCACTAGCCCAGATGACCCTCGAGGACGGCGTCAGCATCTTCATCCTGGCCAGCGACGACCCGGACATACTCCAACGCTTCGCCGCCGAAACGATCCCTGCCGTACGCGATCACGTCGCCCGCGGGCGTAAATAACGCGCGTCTCGTTGATGCCCCGACGAACGACCCCGTCCTGGCCCGTCTACCCGCCCGCAAATCGAATGCGCTGCGGTCCTTCGTTCACGCAGCACTGTCCGCCGTCGACACCAAACAGGTGCCCACCACCAAGATTAAGAAGAAAGGTCGATCATGAGCACAGACGTCGCGATCATCGGTACCGGGAACGTCGGGGCCGCGCTCGCCCGCACCTTCGCCCGCCATGGCCGGCCCGCGGTCATCGCCAACACCCGTGGCCCCGACTCGTTCCGCGACCTGGCCCAAGAAGTCGAACCGTGGGTCCGGGCGACCACACTCGACGACGCCCTCGAAGCCGATGTGCTGGTGCTGGCAATCCCGTTCCTTGCCACCGAGACACTCGGTGCCCTAAAGCCGTCGTGGCGTGGGCACATCGTCGTCGACGCGACCAACGCCTTCCTGGTGCCCGATTCCGAGGCCATTCTCGGCGGGAGGTTATCGACCGAGGTCGTCGCCGGCTTTTTCCCCGACGCGTCCGTGGTCAAGGCGTTCAACCAGTTGCCGGCGAACGTCTTGGAACGGCAGCTTCCTTTGGAACACGGGAAGAAGGTCGTCTTCGTGGCGTCGAACGACGCGCCCGCGAGCGCTGCCATCGCACGCGTCGCCGCAGACATTGGGTTCGCACCCGTGGAACTTGGCCGCATCAACGAGGGTGGACGGTTGATTCAGGCGCGGAACGCGCTGGTGTTACGACTCTTCGTCGAACAGCCCATGTTCTGAGCCGGACGGGGTGAGCGCGGCCTGGCAACACCGGACGCGACAGCTCGTGTCGTCAGGTGGACCCGTGGTCGAACCGGAGGATGCTCGCGACCATCGTCACGGGGTGCTCCTCGGCGGTGCAGCGCTCGGAACCGGGTATCGCGTCCACCGTCACGTCGCGCCGAAAGATCACTCAATCGCCAACAGTTCGAACCCTTCCGTTTCGCCTGGACCCGTCTGCCGTCACGACTGCGACCCATCTCCAGCCGGAACCCGAACAGGCCCGTCCGCTCATCACGGATGATCGCTGCGACTATCGGCCTCGGCCCTCACGCCCCCACGGTCGGTCGCCTGGTCAGCAGTGCCATGTTCTCCGGCCAGTAGGGTTCGCCAGCGGCCGCGCCGATCGGGGCGGCGGCGTCGAGGGCGGCCAGTTCCTCGGCGGTCAGGGTGACGTCGGCGGCGGCAAGGTTTTCTTCCAGGTAGCGCACGCGCCGGGTGCCCGGGATCGGCACCGCTGGCTCGACCATCGTCCAGGCGATCGCGAGCTGGGAAGGGGCCACGCCTTTGGCTGCGGCCATCTGGCCGATCGTGGCGACGATGCGCTGGTTGCCGGTGAGATTGTTGCCCTGCAGACGTGGGTCGAAGGTGCGGAAGTCGGTGACGCGCAGGTGCTCACGCTGGAGTCGGCCGGTCAGTAGGCCTTGGCCCAGAGGAGAGTGCGGTACGAACCCGATGCCGAGTTCGCGTACGGCGGTGAGTACGCCGTTGCGCTCAGCGCTGCGGTCGAACAGGGAGTACTCTGCCTGCACGGCGGTTATCGGATGGACGGCGTGGGCGCGCCGGATGGTGGCCGCAGAGGCCTCGCACAGGCCGAGGTGGCGGACCTTTCCGGCTTGCACCAGGTCGGCCACTGCCGTGACGGTGTGCTCGATCGGGACCGTCGGGTCGGTTCGGTGCAGGAACACCAGGTCGATGCGGTCGGTGGCGAGCCGGGTCAGTGAGCCTTCGATCGCCTTGACGATGTGCTCTGGTCGCCCGTCGACCACCGGGCGGCCGTCGACGAGTGCCATCCGGCCGTCGTGGGTGTGGGCGAAGCCGACCTTCGCGGCGATCGTGACGTCGTCGCGCGAGGGGGCCAGGCCGCGGCCGACGACTCGTTCGTCGGCGCCCGGGCCGTAGGACTCCGCTGTGTCGAAGAACGTCACCCCGAGTTCGACGGCCCGGTGCAGGGTCGCGAGTGCCTCGTTCTCGTCGCTGGGATCGTAGTTCGTGTTCATGCTCATGCAGTCGAGACCCACGGCGCTGACCATGGGGCCGGTCCTGCCCAGTGGGAGCTGTCGCATGTGATCTCTCCTTGGTGATTCCGTTCAGGAGCTGTGGGGGCTTCAGCCATGGCTCGTGCTGGTCGCGAGTGGCCTGAGCGGCCGAGCGTGACGTTTTGCCCCGGGCGGCCTGCCGGTGGTCATGACGACCGAGCCGGCAGGCCGCAGGTGATCCTTGTGGATCAGGGCCCGGATTACCGCGTTGCGGCGGCCAGTGCCGCGCGCATGGCGTCCTCGCCGGCCGGCTGGCCCTTCTCGTTCGAGTACGGCCCGTACGGGGTCCCCCATACCGGCGTGCCCGTCGCTTGCCGCCAGCTGTCGGCCAGTGGTCCCGCGTCCAGCACGCTGTACCCGATGGATTCCATGAATGCGGTAACCGCCGCCTTCGCCGGCGCGGAGTCACCGACGATCGGCAGGTACGAGCGGTCGCCTGCCCCCGCCGGGCGGGCGAGTGACAGCAGGTGCTTGAAGAAGATGTTGTTGAACGCCTTCACGAGCATGGCACCCGGAAGGTACCGCAGCAGCAGCTCGCTCGAGGTGAGCGAATTGTTGTCGAGCTCGGGGATGGGCCCGTCCCGCTCGGGGCCGTAGTTGCACGTGTCGATGACCGTCTTCCCGGCCAGTGGCGCGGCGGGCACGTGGGGGAAGGCCTTGACCGGCACCGTGACCACGACGATGTCACCGGCCGCGGCGGCTTCCCCGCCGGTCGCGGCGGACGCCCGCGGCCATCTCCGTGAGCGTTTCGGGACCGCGTGAGTTGCTGAGCACGACCTGATGGCCGGCCTCGACGGCGAGCCGCGCGATGGTGCTGCCGATGGCGCCGCTGCCGATGAATCCCACAGTAGTCATGTTCTAAGAGCGACCGGCAATTGGTTCATTTGAGGCGTCGGGTGGTGGGGCGGTTGTCCCATCGGTAGTGGGTGCGGGCTTGTCGGATGAGTTGGCGTGTGGTGATGAGGGCTGCTGCCAGGTAGAGGTAGAA
>NZ_JAHRCY010000015.1 GCF_019083965.1 Catellatospora tritici | reverse complement strand
TACGCCGACGACACCGCACGAGTACTCGCCTACGTCATCCTGTCCATGGTCCCCGCCCTCGGCTTCTACGCCATCGCCGAACGGCAACTGGTCGGGGGACTGGCCGGCAGCGTGAAGGGCTGAGGTGTGCGGCGCGTGTTTGCGATAGGTTTCCGTGATCTCCTCCGGTCCGAGGCAGCGGCACCGGAGCTCGACGTCCGGAAACCCTCCGGCCGTAGGCTGGCGTGATGACTAAGGAGACGACCGTGGCCGTCGACGACAACCGCAAGGTCACCATCGCGGCGATCGCCCGCGAGGCAGGCGTTTCCGTGCCCACGGTGTCGCGGGTCATCAATGGGCGCTCCGACGTGTCGCCGCAGACCCGCGAGCGGGTCGAGGAGCTGCTGACCCGGCACGGCTACCGGCGGCGGGCGCCCGCGATGCGTACCAACTCGGGTTTGATCGATCTGGTCTTTCCCGACCTGGACAGCCCGTGGGCGGTCGAGATCATCCGGGGCGTCGAGGACGTGGCACACGCCGCCGGGGTCGGCACGGTGGTGTCGGCGATCCACCGGCGCTCGGCCTCGGCCAAGCAGTGGCTGGACAACCTGCGCACCCGCGCCTCCGAGGGCGTCATCTTCGTGACCTCGTCCCTGGAGCCGCCGTTGCAGGCGGAGCTGCGTCGCCTCAACATCCCGGTCGTCATCGTCGACCCGGCCGGAGTCCCGCCGCAGGAGGCGCCCACGATCGGCGCCACCAACTGGAACGGCGCCCTGCGCGCCACCGAATACCTGCTGGGGCTGGGGCATACGCGGGTCGGGTTCATCGCGGGGCCGCCGCAGCTGCTGTGCAGCCGCGCCCGCCTCGACGGCTACCGCACCGCCATCGAGGCCGCCGGAATTCCGGCCGACGACAAGCTGATCTACCCGGGCGACTTCTACCACGAGTCGGGTTTCGCCGGGGGCACCCAGCTGCTGAACCTGGCCAAGCCGCCCACGGCCATCTTCGCCTCCAGCGACCAGATGGCCCTCGGCGTGTACGAGGCGATCCGTCGCAAGGGCCTGCGGGTGGCCGACGACGTGAGCGTGGTGGGGTTCGACGACCTGCCCGAGGTCCGCTGGTCGTCGCCGCCGCTGACCACGGTCCGGCAGCCGCTGGCCGAGATGGGCCTGCTCGCCGCCCGTACCCTGCTGCGCCTGGCCCAGCGCGAGAAGATCGAGAGCCCCCGGGTCGAACTCGCCACCGAACTCGTCATCCGCGACAGCGCCGCCCCACCTCGCGCCTGACGCCGCGCCACCTGCGCGCCGCGCCGCCGCCGCGGGCGCCGGGTGCCGGGTGGCGGTGGCGGTGGCTGCAGTTTCGGGGAAACTGCGCGAATCGAGCCCAAGATTCGTGCACTTTCCCCGAAACTGCACCGACCCCCGGCGCACGTGGCGCGCACGTGGCGCGCGGTGGCGCGGTCAGCGAAGGTGGCGCGGGGTGAAGGCGAGGAGGGTGGCGGCGCGGCGCAGGTCCAGCGGGACCGTGTGGCCGGGGAACTCGGCCCGGCGCGGGACCAGCGGGTGGAAGCGGTCCAGCAGTTCCTCGGTGGGCTGTGGGGCCAGCATGTTCGGTGCCGCGACCAGGATCGCCTCGAAGCCGGTCAGCGGCTGGGTGAGCGCGAGCCAGTTGGCGGCGGCCGCGTCCCGGTCCTCCAGGTACGCCCAGAGCGACGCGGCGCCCCACTCCGGCCGTTCGGCGAAGCGCTCGGCGTAGACCGGCAGCCGCTCGTCGAGGCCGCCGAGCAGTGGAAACCGCAGCGACACCACGGTCATGCCGTAGCGGCGGGCCATCATCGCCCCGGTCGCCTCGTCCACCTGCTTGCTCAGCGCGTACGGGTCGGCGGGCTGCAACGGGTGCGCCTCGTCCACGGGCAGGTAATGGAAGGTCAGCGGCACGGGGGAGAACGCCAGCCCCAGCGCCGACTGGCTGCCCGCGAGCACCGCGCGGCGTACGCCCGCCTGCCCGGCCTGCTCCAGCACCGTGAACGTGCCGCGGGTGTTGCCGCCGAAGACGTTCTCGGGGGTGTCGAGCATCGGCGCGGGGATCGCGGCGCAGTGCACGACGGCGTCCACCTCGGACAGTGCGTCGCGCACCACGTCGACGTCGGTGGTGTCGCCGACCAGGACCCGGTCGGCCTTGAGGTCGCCCGGGTCGGTCAGGTCAAGGGCCGTGGCGGCTACGCCGTACGTGTGCAGCAGGTGCAGGGTGGCGCGGCCGAGCCGCCCCGCCGCCCCGGTGACCAGGACGCGGCTGGGCTGGTGCCCGGTCACGGCGCCTCGATCCCGCCGTCCGGGCGGCGCACCCGGGCCGCCCAGCGCTCGTGCAGGTGGGTGATCGGCGGGTACTTCGCGGCCGCGGTCTCGTCGAGGTCGATGCCCCAACCGGGGGCGTCGTTGGGGTAGAGGTAGCCGTTGCGCGGGTCGAGCGTGCCGGGGAAGACCTCGCGCACCGGGTCGGGCCACAGGTGGCCCTCCTGGATGGTGAACGCCGGGGAGGTCACGTCGAGCGCGACGTTGGCGGCGGCGCCGACCGGCGACACGTCGGCGGGGGCGTGCCAGGCCGTACCGACGCCCATCAGCTCGCACATCGCCACGATCTTGCGGGCCGGGGTGAGGCCGCCGATCGCCGACACGTGCAGGCGGATGATGTCCACGCCGCCGCCGTGCACCAACCGGGCCGCGTCGGCGACCGAGGCGACCTGCTCGCCGACGGCCAGCGGCATCGGCGCGGCCGCCCGCACCTCGGGCAGCCGGTCGTAGAGCTCCAGCGGGATCGGGTCCTCCAGGAAGAACAGCCGGTACGGCTCCAGCGCGCGGGCCAGCCCGATCGCCTGCTTCACGGTGAGCCGGTGGTGCACGTCGTGGCACAGGTTCGGCTCCTCGCCCAGCGCCTCGCGGGCGGCGGCGAACAGCTTCGGCGTGTCCCGCAGGTACTGCTGCACGTCCCAGCCGTCCGGGTACGGCGAGTTCGGGTAGGCGTTCGGGGTGCCCGCCGCGCCGTAGGTGCCCAGGCCCGGCCCGCCGACCTGCAGCCGCACGTGCCGGTACCCGTCGGCGAGGATCTGCTGCGCGTGCTCCAGGGTCGCCCCGACGTTCGGCCCGGCGGCGTGCAGGTAGGTGTCGGCGGCGGCGCGGACGCGGCCGCCCAGCAGCTCGTACACCGGCATCCCGGCGCGCTTGCCCGCGATGTCCCACAGCGCCTGGTCCACTCCGGACAGGGCGCTGTTCAGCACCGGCCCGCCCCGCCAGTACGACGACAGGTGCACCATCCGGGTGATGTCCTCGATGTCGGCCGGGTGCCGCCCGATGAGCATCGGCGCGACGTGCTGGTCGACGGCGGCCACCACCGCGTGGAAGCGCTGGGTGAACGTGGCGCAGCCCAGGCCGTACAGGCCGGGGTCGTTGGTGTCGACGCGCACCACGACCAGGGGCAGGCCCTCGGGGGCGGTGACGATGGCCCGCACCGAGGTGATGCGCAACCCGTCGCGGGCCGGCCACGGCGCTTGGGTCTCTCGCATCGGAGGACCGTCCTTCGCTATGACGTATGGCACCGAGCGGAGGTGCGGATGGAACGCCGGACCGGCGGGGCCCGGCGCGAACGATCATACCCGCGTGCCGCGCGACGGCTCCGGGTCGTTCGGATGACGCCGCCCGCGACACGTATCTGACCGAAAGGACGAGGTCAAGGGGCCGACGAGGGCCGTGGGGTCGGACCGTCGACGTGTTACGCACGGTGACGGTTTCCGGAACGATGACGAGGTTGCCCAGCTGAGCTACCCCCTCGGAGTCATCACATGAACAAGCGCTGGCGCGCCGCGGTCATCGCGGGCGCTGTGGCCGCCGCCGGTGGCATCGCCCTGGTCGCGATCCCGGCCATCGCGGACTCGCCCACGGCCCCGTACAACGCGGTGCTCAAGTCCGCTCACCAGGGCACCTACGCCAACGACGCGGCCTTCGGCGACGGCAAGGGCTGCGACGAGACCGGCGCCCTGGGCGCCGGGTTCGACGGCTGGGTCTTCAACGTGGCCCCAGACATCTTCGACACCACGGTCGGCATGTGGGCGACGTTCTCCCACGGCGGCGTCGAGACCACCACGTACCTCAAGGACACCGACGCCGACGAGTACCCCAACGGCTTCGCCAACGCCACCAACAAGCACCTGGCCTGGGTCGTCGTGCCCGCGGGCTGGAAGCTGGAGACCGCCCAGGCCAAGGTCGTCTCCGACGGCAAGGGCGGCGGCAAGAAGGACGACTTCAAGCTGCTGGTCACCCACACCTGCTGGTCGGCGCCGAACCCGCAGCCGTCGCGCTCGACCGGCGGCGACACGCCCGGTTCGCCCACCCCGTCGCCGGTGACCAGCCCGTCTGCCTCGCCGAGCCCGTCGCCGGTCGCGACGCCGTCCCCTGAGACCTCACCGTCGCCGGAGACGTCGCCCTCGCCGGAGACGTCCCCGTCTCCGGGGACGTCGCCCTCGCCCGAGACGTCCCCGTCCCCGGAGAGCAGCCCTTCGCCCGAGGTGACGCCGTCGCCGGAGACCACTCCGTCGCCGGAGAGCAGCCCGTCGCCGGAGAGCAGCCGGTCGCCGGAGACGTCGCCGTCGCCGGAGAGCAGCCCGTCGCCCGAGACCAGCGCTTCGGGGTCGGCCTCGCCGAGCCCGACGACCCCGGCACCCGTGCCGTCGCCGTCCGGTGACTCGCTGCCGACCACCGGCACCGCGGTCACCTCGATCGTGGTGGCTGGTCTGGTCCTGATCGGCGCGGGCGTGGCCCTGCTGATCACGATGCGACGCAGGCGGACGCTGACCGTCTGAGCATCCTGACGAAGAAGGCGCGGCCCTCCGGACCCGGAGGGCCGCGCCTTTGTCATGTGCCGAGCGGTCATGCCGTGGCGCAGGCGGTCGGGGTGGCACCTCGGTCCGCTCGCGGCGCGGCGCTCGCGGTGACCCTGCCGGCGCAGCGCGAGGTGGCGGTGGGCGGTGGGACTCGAGGTCAGGCGGGTGGGCCGGGGCGGTCGTGCAGGAGCGGGGTGGCGGGGTTCCAGGTCGTGCCGTCGCGGGTGTCGCGGCGGGCGCGGGCCAGGCCGGACAGGGCCTCCAGCACGACCCGGTTGCCGAGCATCGCGGTGATCTCGGCGTGGTCGTACGGCGGGGAGACCTCGACGATGTCGATGCCCGCGACCGGCAGCGTCCGGCAGATCAGCGACACCGCGTCGAGCAGCTGCCGGGCGGTCAGCCCGCCGGGTTCGGGCGTGCCGGTGCCGGGCGCGTGGGCCGGGTCGCACACGTCGATGTCGACGGAGAGGAACACCGCGTCGCAGTCGTCCAGCGCGATCGCGAACGCCTCGGCCAGCACCGCGTCCAGTCCCCGGTCGACGATCTCGGCCATGTGGTAGGACCGCATGCCCTGCGCCGCCATCCAGTCCAGCGTCGGTGGCTCGGGCCAGTAGCCGCGCAGCCCGACCTGCAGGAACCGGTCGCCGCGTACGGCGCCGGACTCGATCAGGCGCCGCATCGGCTGACCGTGGCCGTACAGCGAGCCGAAGGTGATGTCGCCGGTGTCGGCGTGCGCGTCGAAGTGGATCACCGAGACGCGCCCGGCGCCCCACCGGCGGGACACGCCGGTGACGTCGGGCCAGGTGATGGTGTGGTCGCCGCCGAGGATCAGCGGGATCGCCCGGTTCGAGCGGCCATGCGTGGCGATGAAGGCCACCGCCTCCTCGATCGCCTGGCAGCTGCGCAGCACCTCGCCGCTGTAGACCTCCAGGTCGCCCGCGTCGAGCACGGTCAGGTCCGGGCCGAGCGGGTCCACCCGCAGCGCCAGGTGCGGACGGGAGCCGTCGTGCGGCAGGTAGTCGGTGCCGCGGATCGCCGACGGGCCGAACCTGGTGCCGGGCCGGTGCGAGGTGCCGCCGTCGAACGGGGCGCCGAGGATCACCACGTCGGCGTGGGCGTAGCTGTCCGGCTCGCGCCAGTCACAGGCGGGCACGCCCAGGAAGGTGATGTCCGGACCGAACATGGGGCCGTACCGGCTCATGCCCTCATTCTGCGCCGCCCGTCCTCGACCGGCGGAGTTGCCGGGCAATCGGGCGAAAGCACGGGCGCCTTTCGCCCGATTGCCCGGCAACTTGAACGGTCTGGGGCCATGCTGGGGCTGCGGGGGAGCGGAGGGGGAGCTGATGGTCGCCGCGGTGAGAGCGCTGGACCCGATGCCGTCGTGGGAGCGTGGCGTCACCGTGTCGGTGCGGCCGCCGTCCGGTGGCGACGGTGCGGTGCTGCTCGGGGTGCCGGTGGCGGTGACCGGGCGGCTGCCCGCGGAGCTGGGCGTCGGCCGGGACACGCTGCGCGCGGTGGGGTTCGAGGCGCTGGTGGGCCAGGCGATGGTGCTGACCCCGCCGGGCCGTGACGCGGTGGTGGCTGTCGGGATCGGGGATCCGGCGCGCCTGGACGCGGCCGGGGTACGCGATGCGGCCGCCGCTTTCGCGCGCTGCGCGTCGACCCAGGAGCGGTTGGTGTTCACGCTGCCGCAGGGACCGCTGCTGGATCCGGCGGCGGCCGCGCAGGCGGCGGTGGAGGGGGCGCTGCTGGCCCGGTACCGGTATCCGGTGCTCAAGGACCTGCGGCTGGCCGCGGCCAAGCGCGGCGGCCAGCCACTGGTCGCCGAGGTGATGCTGCTGACCGCGGCGCGGCAGGTGCGGGCCGCGACCGAGGGTGCCCGCCGGGGCGAGCTGTTCGCCCGCGCCGCGGCGATGGCCCGCGACCTGGCCACCGCGCCGCCGTCGCTGCTGACCGCGGTACGGATGGCCGAGTGCGCCGCCCGGGTGGCCGGCACGACCGGGCTGGACACGGAGATCTTCGACCGCGACGCGCTGCTGGAGCTGGGCTGCGGCGGGCTGCTCGGGGTGAACGCGGGCAGCGCCGACCCGCCCCGCATGATCCGCATGCGCTACCGGCCCGAGGGCGCCGACGGCCACGTCACCCTGGTCGGCAAGGGCATCATGTACGACTCGGGCGGCATCAGCCTCAAGCCCGCCGACGCCGTGCACGCCACCATGAAGAACGACATGTCCGGGGCCGGGGCGATCCTGGCCGCGATGGCGGTGCTGCCCGCGCTGGGCTGCCGCACCGCGGTCACCGGCTATCTGATGTGCACCGACAACATGCCGTCGGGCACCGCCACCAAGCTCGGCGACGTGCTCACCATGCGGGGCGGCACCACGGTCGAGGTGCTGAACACCGACGCCGAGGGGCGGCTGGTGATGGCCGACGCGCTGGTGCTGGCGACCGAGGAGCCGACCGACGCGATCGTGGACATCGCCACGCTGACCGGCGCCTGCCTGCGGGCGCTCGGCCCGGAGGTGGCGGGGGTGTTCGGCAACGACCGCTCGCTGCTGCGGCAGGTGTGCGCGGCGGCACTGCGGGCCGACGAGCCGGTGTGGCAGCTGCCGCTGGACCGCCGCTACCGCGGCGAGCTGGAGTCTGAAATCGCCGACCTGAAGAACGTCGGCGGACCCAACGGTATGGCGATCCACGCGGCGCTGTTCCTGGCCGAGTTCGTCGGCGACGTGCCGTGGGCGCACCTGGACATCGCCGGACCGGCCCAGTGCGACACCCCGCGGCTGTGGCGGACCGCCGGGTGCACCGGCTTCGGCACCCGGCTGCTGCTGGAGCTGCTGCTCGACTTCACCCGCCCGGGGCAGGACGCCACGGCCGAGCAGTGAGGCGACGCGCCGGGCCGATGCGCGGCGCGTCGGAGATTGTTTTTCATCCGATGACCCCGTCACCGAACGGTGAGCGACCCAGGTCAGGCGGTGGTCCACGGCACGGACGATCGGTCAGAAAGCTTGTGCGAACAGATTTCCCGGGAGATCGGGGATGGCGGTGGGCACGAAAAGGCGGTACGTTCATCGCAAGCTCGTTCCGACGGTTTCCCCCGTGATCGCCGGAACGAGCTTCTTTCATGCGTGAACTGTTCCGTCGTGACTGAACAATCGCTAAGCCGGGTCCTCGCCCAGCCCCTGCCGCAGGATCTGCTCGGCGGCGGGCAGCGCGGCGGCGCGATGCGCCGGGACCAGGCCGAGCCGGGTGCGCCGGTCCAGCAGGTCGTCAACGGTGAGCGCGCCCTCGTGCCGCACCGCCCACAGCAGCTCCGCCCCGGTGACCGGGCTGTCCTCGACCAGTGGTCCGCGCAGCCCCGGCGGTGCCTGCGCGAGCACGGCGGAAGCCTCGGTGCCGTACCGGAACACCAGCCGGTCCGGGGCGTCCACCCGGGCCAGGTCGACCCGGTCGGCCGCGCCCGGCAGGGGCAGGTCGCGGGTGCGGCACCGGCCCGCGCGCAGGCCGCGTCGGCGCACCGTGAGGTCGACGGCGTCCTGCGCCATCCGCCGGTACGTGGTGAGCTTGCCGCCCACCACGGTCACCACCCCGTCCGGGCCCTCGACGACGGCGTGGCGCCGGGAGATGTCGGCGGTGCGCCCGTCACCGCCCATCAGCGGCCGCAGGCCCGCGTACGCGCCCAGCACCTCCTCGCGCCGCACCGGCCGGGCCAGCACCGGGTTGAGCACGTCGAGTAGGAACTCCACATCGGACTCGGGCACCTCGGGCACGTCCGGCACCGGCCCGTGCACCGGTTCGTCGGTGAGCCCGACGTACACCAGGCCGTCGGGCTGGGGCAGCACGATGACGAAGCGGGAGAACTCGCCCGGCACCGGGATGGTCAGCCCGGTCCACGGGTGCCGCAGCAGCTCGCCGGGCAGCACCAGGTGGGTGCCGCGCGACGGGCGCAGCGTGATGTCCGGGGCCAGGGTGCCCGCCCAGACGCCGGTGGCGTTGACCACGGCGCGGGCGCGAATGCGCAGCTCCTGACCGGTGACGGTGTCCTGGGCGGTGGCCCCGGCGCCGGTCAGTGCCAGGGCGCGGCAGTGCGTGATGATCCGGGCGCCGTGCGCGGCGGCGGCACGGGCCAGCCCGACGACGAGCCGTACGTCGTCGCTGAGCTGGCCGTCCCAGCCCAGCCGCCCGCCGCGCAGCCCGTGGGCGCGCAGCGCGGGCACCATCGCGCGCACCTGCGCCGCCGACAGGGCGCGGGCGCGCGGCAGCACCGCGCGCGGGGTCCCGACCACGGCGCGCAGCAGGTCACCGGCGCGCAGGCCCGCCCCGGCGAGGCGCACCTCGGTGGGGGAGGTCTGGGCGGTGGCGGGCAGCAGCATGCCCAGCGCGCGGGTCAGGTGCGGGGCGGTGCGGGTCATCAGGATGCCGCGCTCCACCGCGCTCTCGTACGCCACCCCGAACTGTCCCCGGGCCAGGTAGCGCAGGCCGCCGTGGACCAGTTTCGAACTCCAGCGCGACGTGCCGAAGGCCAGGTCGTGCGCGTCGATCGCGGCCACGGACAGTCCGCGTGACGCGGCGTCCAGGGCGACCCCGGCGCCGGTGACGCCCAGGCCGACGACGAGCAGGTCCACGGTCTCGCCGGCGGCGAGAGTGGCCAGTTCCCGGGTGCGACGGGCGGCGGTGAGGGAGGCGGACACGGAACCCTCCTGGGCTCTGGCTGGGGTCGTACGCGGGTCTCGCTTGCGCCGAAGTGACAGTTGATGTAACTCTGTCACACATGGATGCGAGCGCGGAAGTGCACCAGGCCGGTTGGGGACGCTGGGGAGACCGGGCCAAGGCCCGGCCGCTGCCCGAAGGAGTGGCCAAGCTGCTCGGGCAGGTCTTCGACGTGCGACCCGCCCCCGCGACGCGCGAACTGGACCAGGTCGCGCCACGGCCGTCCACGCTGGACGCGGCGGCGCTGGCGGCGCTGGCCGCGATCGTCGGCTCCGAGCACCTGCACACCGACGACGCGAGCCGGGCCGCGCACGGCGCCGGGAAGTCCACCCCGGACCTGCTGCGCCAGCGCGCGGGCGAGGTGCCGCACGCCCCGGAGGCGGTGCTGTGCCCGGCCGACACCGAGCAGGTGGTCGCGGTGCTGCGCGCCTGCGGCGAGCACGGCCTGGCCGCGGTGCCCTTCGGTGGGGGTACGTCGGTAGTCGGCGGCCTGACCAGTCCCGTCGCGTACGTCGCGCTCGACCTGCGGCGGCTGGACCGCCTCGTCGCCGTCGACCAGGTGTCACGCACGGCGGTGCTGCAGGCCGGGCTGCCCGCCCCGCGCGCCGACGAGCTGCTGGCCGCGCACGGACTGACCCTCGGCCACGTCCCGCAGTCATACGAGTACGCCACCATCGGCGGCTTCGCCGCCACCCGCTCCTCCGGCCAACTGTCGGCCGGTTACGGCCGCTTCGACGACATGGTGGTGGCGCTGACCGTGGCCACCCCGCAGGGCGTGCTGCACACCGGCCGGGCACCCGCCTCCGCGGCCGGGCCGGACCTGCGCGAGCTGTTCCTCGGCTCCGAGGGCGCGTTCGGCGTGATCACCGAGGTCACCGTGCGGGTGCGGCCGGTCCCTGTCCAGCGCCACCACGAGGGCTGGCGGTTCGACTCGTTCGAGGCGGGCGCGGCTGCGGCCCGCACGCTGGCCCAGGACGGGCCGAAGCCGACCGTGCTGCGCCTGTCCGACGAGGTCGAGACCATGATCGGGGCGACCGGCGCGGGTCGCGGCGACGGCGGCTGCCTGTTGGTCGTCGGGCACGAGGGCGCCGACGTGACCGCGGCGGTCGAGCGGACCGGGCAGGTGCTGGCCGCCTGCGGCGGGACCCCGCTGGGCACCGGGCCGGGCGAGCACTGGGCCGCGCACCGGTTCGACGCGCCGTACCTGCGGGACGGGTTGCTGGAGGCGGGCGCGTTCGCCGAGACGCTGGAGACGGCGGCATTCTGGTCGGCGCTGCCGGGGCTCTACGCGGCGGTGCGCGAGGCGCTGTTCGCCACGCTGCCGACCCCGTCGCTGGTCCTGTGCCACATCTCCCACGTGTACGAGACCGGCGCCTCCCTCTACTTCACCGTCGTCACCAGTTACGGTGACGCGGTCGCCGAGGACGCGCTGGCCGGGTGGCAGCGGGCCAAGGAGGCGGCCAACGAGGCGATCATCGCGGCGGGCGGCACCATCAGCCACCACCACGGTGTCGGCACCGAACACCGCGACTGGTACGTCCGTGAGATCGGCCCCCTGGGCGTGGCCGCCCTCCAGGCCGTCAAACACCGCCTCGACCCCGCAGCCGTCCTCAACCCCGGCGTCCTCCTACCCTGACCCACCCTCAAGATCGCGGACCCGCCCCCAAGATCGCGCAAGTTGCCAGGCAATCGGGGGAAAGAGGGGTCAAGATACGCCCGATTGCCCGGCAACTTAAACGATCATGGGGTCGGTCGGAGGTAGTGGTCCAGGAGGGTGGACAGTTCGGTGTCGAGGTCGGCGGGGTCGTAGGCGTCGGCGACGGTCGGCATCGACAGCACGAACGACTGCGCGGTGAGCAGCACCGCGCGGGCCAGCCGGGCCGGTTCACCGGCGCGGATCGACCCGTCGGCCTGCCCGGCGGTGATCGCCTCGACCAGGAACGCCAGCATCTCGTCCTGCCCCGCGCCGCGCCGGTGCAGCAGGTAGGGCAGCAGGATCTCCGGGTCCACGTCGATGATCTTGCGGAGCAGTGGGTGCGTACGCAGCGCGGCGGCGGCCGCCACCGACTGCGCCACCAGCCGCGCCCGGCCCGGCGTGGCCGGGTCCCCGCCGTCGCGGGCGGCCACGATCACGCGGTGCCACTCGCGGCTCATCAGGTCGCCGACCAGGCTCTGCACGTCAGGCCAGCGCCGGTACACCGACATCCGGGACACCCCGGCCCGCCGCGCCACCTCCGTCACCGTGGTACGGCGCACCCCATACGCCAGCACGCAGTCGCGTACGGCGTCCAGCACGAGATCGTCCACCGGCCCTGTGTACCACGGGCGCGAGCCGTTCGGGTGAGCGGCGGTATCCTGGCTCGCGCACCGGCGCGTCCGCATCCGACCTGGGGAGCCACCATGGTCAGCACCGAAACCGTATCCGGCACCGAAGCCGCACCGTCCGGACCGGAACCCGTCCGCCCGATCACGAGCTACCGCACCGACCTGGTGATGGTCATCCTCGGCACCTGGTTCACGGTCGGGCTGATGCTGGACGCCTGGGCCCACAACAACGTGCCCGGCCTGGAGACTTTCTTCACCCCGTGGCACGCCGTCTTCTACTGGGGCTTCCTGGTCACCGGTGGCTGGATCGCCTGGACCGTGCGTCCGGCCCTGCGCGGCGGCCGCCCCGACCTGCGCGCCATGCCGGTCGGCTACGGCTCGGCCGCGGTGGCGGTGCTGGCCTTCGCGGTGTTCGGCTTCGGCGACTTCACCTGGCACGAGGTGTTCGGCATCGAGCAGAACATCGACATCCTGTTCAGCCCCACCCATCTGGGCCTGGTCGTGTCCATGTTCGTCATCGTGACCACCCCGCTGCGCGCCGCCTGGCTGCAGGACCGTCCCGCCGTCTCCGGCCTGCGGCCGCTGCTGCCCGCTGTGCTCGCGCTCGCCCTCGGGTCGACACTCATCCTGCTGTTCCTGCAGTACGGCAACGCGCTCACGTTCGACGCCGGTGCGGTCAAGCTTGCCCTGTCCAACCCGGACGAGGGCTTCACCAGCCGGTTCGTGTCGTCGCTGGCGCTGACCAACCTGGTGCTGCTGGCACCGCTGCTCCTGCTGGCCAAGCGGTGGCGGGTGCCGGTGGGCAGCGCCACCATCGTGTACGGGTTCCTGGCAGGGCTGTCCACCGCCGTCAGCGGCTTCGGGAACAAGGAGATGGCCCTGGGCGTCCTGCTCGGCGGCATCGGGGTCGACCTGCTGGCCTGGTGGCTGCGGCCGGGCGCGGACCGTCCGCGTCAGCTGCGCCTGTTCGCCGCGCTGGCGGCGCTGTGGACCTGGGCGGCTTTCTTCGCCACCGCGTACGCCGTCGGCGGCACGATGCGCTGGGTGGGTGAGGGCCCCGCCCCGGCTCAGCCGGTGCCGACGCCGGAACTGGTGACGGGCGTGCCGGTGGTGGCCGCCCTGCTCGCTCTGCTGCTGGCGATCCTGGTGGTGCCGACCCAGCCCGTTCGGGCAGCGGAGTAGGACCAGCGCTGCGCGGGTGCGGCGGCTGCGGCCGTACCCGCGGGCATCTGCACGATCCGGTCACACACCTGCGAGCAGGCGATGTGTCGCGCGTTTCGGCGCTCGTACGGGATGTCGCGGGCGGTAGCCGGTGGACGCGGCGTGCGGCATGTGGGTGTCCGAGAACAGTTGCACCGGCCGTCTCGGGGGCGTGCGCGGAGCTGCCGCTGCTGGGTTGAGCCAGCCGAGGAAGCGGTGGTGCAGCAGGCCGGATGCGGTTGCCGGGAGGTCTTCGCACGCCTGGACGAGGTGGCGTGCCAGCACGAGCGCCAGGGATGCGCGGGAGCCGTCGAACTGCGCGAGGAGCTGCCGCCTGCGGGTGTGGCAGGGCCACTCGGCCGCACAGATCGCGCATCTTCACTGCGGGCGGATCGGCGTGTGCAGAGACATCGAGCCTCCTTGTGGGGTCGGGTGAGTGGTGGGAAGGGCGCCTGGCGAGGTTGGGAGATGCGTTGGCGCCCTTCCCGGGCAACTCGCCGGTCCGAGGGTGCGAGCCCGGACCGGTGAGTGCCTGGATGCCGAACCATCAGGCCCGACTCCACCTCTCTAGAGAGGTCTGATGTGGACAGTACGACACCTCTCTAGAGAAGTGCAAGCCTTGGCGACCTCAGTTCTGCCGATCGATGGTTTCGTCATGCGGGTCCGCAACGTAGCCTGTGCTCTAGAGAGGTTGGGCGAGAACCTGAAATGACTGACACACCAGACCGGGCACCGCACCGATACGTGGAGATCGCCAACGACATACGGGAGGCGATCGCACGGGGCGAATACCAGGTGGGCGATCGCCTGCCCGGTGAAAACGTGCTGATGCAGCGCTATGGGGTGGCTCGGGCGACGGCGAGAGATGCTTTGGCGGTGCTGCGGCATGAAGGGCTGGCGATCGCTCGGCCAGGCGCTGGCGTGTACGTGACGTCGCGCAAGCGGCTGATCCGCGACAGCACCGACCGGTATTCGCGGCGGCAGGCGAGCCCGCCGCCGTTCATGACCGATGCCGCGAACTCCAACCATGAGGCGGGCTGGGAGCACGTCAGCGAGCGGAAGTCCGCGACCACACGGGTTGCCGAGCTGCTGGGCATCGCCGTGGGAGAGCCGGTGATGGAGACCGCGTACCGGTTCTTCGCCGACGGCAGCCCGGTTCAGCTGTCCTGGTCCTGGGAGCCGTTGTCGCTTACCGGTGGGACGCCCGTCGAGCAGCCCGAAGAGGGTTCTGTCACCGGCGTCATCGCCAGGATGGACGCGATCGGACAGCGGGTGGATCGGGTGGTTGAGAAGGTGACCGCCAGAGCGGCGACAACCTCGGAGGCCGAACGACTCCAACTGCCGCAGCGCGGATCGTACGTCCTGGTCATCGAGCGTAGACACTATGCGGGTGACCTGGCTGTCGAAGCATGCGACATCGTGTTCCCAGGCGACCGCTACGAACTCACCTATGCGATCCCGGTTCCTGACTGACTGCTCTGGTCACATCGGTCTCGTACACGGCCACTGCCGCCGACGCTGGTTTTCGCCGATCCGGTTCGCCGATGACATCACCGTCTGCATGCCCACCGACGCTGAGCAGCACTTGCTGGAGTCGTCGCGGGCCACGGCGACAACCTAGCGCGCCTGGGCGCCGTACAGCAGCGGAGTACAGCAACGCCGCCAGACGTGATAGGCGTCGACCGCCCCGGGTGGGCCGTCCGACTTCGCGGTCGACTCTCGCCGACCGTGCTGCGGCATGTCCGTAGGTTCAGGGTCGCGCAGTGGAATCGCTGCGTTACTCGGTGTCCCAGTCAGGGTCCCAAAAACCCGACAGGATGGAGGGGATGGTCGCCAGCACCTCGGCAGGACCTTCCATCCGCCAGACCTGTGAGCAGCAGCCGCAGCCATCCTCTTCCACGTAGGTGAGCGCATCCCGGTTCACCCTCAGCCATGTCTCGGCTGCCTCAACCTGCTCGGGCACATCAGCGTCAGCCCGCATGCTCTGTCGGATCATGGGAGCACCCTAATTCGCGGCCAGGAAATAGGCGGACGCTGCCTGCCAGGTCGACAGGCTGGATCTTCGGTGCGACAGCGGTCGACCACGGACGTCGGCAGGTTGACCTGCCGGTACGGCGAGAAGGGGAAGGCCAGGGCTTTCGCCCTGGCCTCGGTTGTGGGCACGGCAGGTTCGAACCTGAGACCATCCTCTTGTAAGGCAGGTTCACCGCCGCATTGCGCCGACCGTCGGTCGTAGGTCGGGGCCTGCACGGGGTGCTCAGGCGGTGGGGATGCCTCGTTCCTGGCGGCTCTTGGCGATGCGGTGCTCCGCGACTTGGCGGGCTTTGTCGGAGTCGCCGATGGCCGCGCCCAGGATGTCGGCGAGTCCTTGAGCGCCGCCGGATGCGCCCCAGTGGCCTTCGGGAATCTCCATGGGGAAGACCCAGACCCGGTGATGGGCGTTCTCGTCTCCGGATCCTTCGGCGCGCACGATTGCGTCGGTCATCTCCGCGATGAGCTGCTGCTTCTTGGCAGTGCCATTGAGCTGGCCCTCCGGTACCCCGGCGATGACCCGGTAGTGCGGCTTGTCGGGGGCGGCGCCGCCGACGAAGACCTCGGGCCGGTGCAGGAAGGCCCAGGAAATCTGGCGTACGAAGGCGTTCGACGGGTCAGCGCCCTCGGCGCGCATCAGGATCGAGGTCAGCTCGTCCATCAGGGCACGTTCAGCCTGCGGGTTGAGCGCGTCGGCGGGGATATAGACGTCGAGCATGGGCATGGGTGTCTCCTGAGAAGGGGTCGCACGGGCGGGTGGTTCTGGGTGGGAGGGGATGGCGTGGTTCAGAGCAGCGCGGTCAGTTCGGCGATGACGTCGTCCAGCGGCGCGGTGCTGCGCTGGGCACGGGCCAGGATCACCGCACCCTCGACGGCGGCGACCGTGAGCGTGGCCAGCGTGACCGCTCGCTGCTGCGAGATGCCGTGCGCAGCCAGCAGGTCGCGGTACTGCTCCTGCCAGCCGGTGAACACCTTGCGGGCGATCTCGGCGGCGGCGGGGATCTGGTCGCCGCCGTCGACGGTGAGCGCGACGAGCGGACAGCCCGAGCGGTAGTCGCCTGCGATCAGCAGCGACCGCCAGAACTCGGCCAGGTGCGCGAGTGCCTCCCGTGGGTGCACCGGGCCGTCGTCGCTCCGGAGGAAAGCGGACATGCGCTCGCCAGTGACGAGGGCCGCGGCAGTGATGAGCTCTTCCCGGCCACCCGGGAAGTGGTGGTAGACCGACCCGCGCGGCGCTCCGCTGTCGGCGAGAACACCGTCGATCGTGGTGCCTGCCGCACCACGGATGGCCAACAGCTTGATCGCGCTGTTGACCATCCGCTCCCGACTGCTGACCTTGTCCCGGGGCATCGGTGCCTCCTCTGCATCGCTATGCACTATGGCAGACAGCATACTTTCCCTGCAAGGTGGGGATGACCTCATGTGCAACCGGTGGTGCGGGCCGCTCGGAACATTCACGGATGATCTAGGAGTGCTCATGCGAACCGATCTCAGGCGAACCGCGACCGACCGACGAGTCCTCGGCCGGTAGACCCCCCGCGCAGGTCAGGGAGCGAATGAACGAGGGTCTTCGCCGTACGCATGGTTAGCCCTCGTCCGTCTCGTCCTTAGCCAAATGCCGAAGCCCAGACACACTCAGCTGGGTGGGGGTGGTCGGCGCCGAGCACCCGGGTCCAAAAAGGGTTGCGCCCGCCGCCCGGAGCGCGGCACGATCGACAGCGACCACGTCGTCTCCTCGGGGAGCCTTTCGCACATGTGATTCACGGGACGCGCTGAGCCTTCCGCTCGCCCAGCCTGACCGCCCCTACGGCCGTCGGCTCCCGTGCGCCTGTTTTCCGGCGCCTCACCCAGTGCTCGCACTCTCTTCCGTGGGGATCACCTTGCTCAAAGCCATCTCTCTTTCCCATCACTACTCCGGTGACACGCTGTTCGCCGGGGTCGACCTGGTGCTCGGCGCCGGTGACCGGTTCGGCCTGGTCGGCCCGAACGGCGCCGGCAAGTCCACCCTGCTCCGCATCCTGACCGGCCGGCTCAAGCCCGCATCCGGCCACGTACGCCTGGCACCCGGCACCCGCCTCGGCTGGTTCGCCCAGCAGGTCCCCGACCCGGACGCCACCGTCGGCCGCTTCCTGGCCGCCGGGCTGGGCGAACTAGACCCCGTCCGCACCCGCCTGACCGAACTGGAACAGGCACTCGCCCGAGGCGAGGACGTGCTCACCGAGTACGGCCGCGTCCAGGACCGCTGGACCGCCCTGCACGGCTGGACGGCCGAGAACCGCCTCGCCGAGGTGCGCGAACGCCTCGACCTGGCCCACCTACCCGATGAAGCTCTCCTGCGCGAGGTCAGCGGCGGCGAGCAGGCCCGCCTCACCCTGGCCCAGGTCCTACTCGACACCCCCGACCTGCTGATCCTCGACGAGCCGACCAACCACCTCGACGCCGAGGGCATCGCCTGGCTCGGCGACTGGCTCGCCGGTTTCTCCGGCGGCCTACTCGTTGTCAGCCACGACCGGGCGTTCCTGGACCGCACCGTCACCCGCGTACTCGAACTCGACGGCATCCACGACGAACTCCAGACCTACGAGGGCGGCTACACCGCCTACCGGGAGGAGAAGGCGCGACGCTGGCACCGCCTGCTGTTGGACTACGAGGCGCAGGAGAAGGACCGAACACGCTGGGAGGCCGACATCGCCCGTACCCGGGAGCAGGCTGCCGGGGTGGAGCAGACCGTACGCAGCGGACCCGGCGCGGACAAGATTCGCCGGTACGCGAAGAAGGTCGCCAAGAAGGCGAAGGCGCGCGAGCGGCGGCTGCGCCGCCAGATGGAGTCGCTGCGCTGGCTCGACCAGCCGCAGACCCGGCCGGTGCTGGCGCTGGCGTTCCCGCAGGAGGCGACGCCGGACGAGGTCGTGGTCCGGACCAGCGGGCTGACCCTGTGCCGGGCCGGGCGCACCCTGCTCGACGGCGCCGACCTCACCGTGTACGGCGGCGACCGGATCCTGCTCACCGGCGTCAACGGGGCGGGCAAGACCACCCTGCTCCGCGCCCTGGCCGGGGACGAACCGACCGGCGGCGCCATCGAGGCCCCGGCGGGGGTGTCGCTGCTCCCGCAGACCCACGACGACCTGCGCCGCCCGACCACCGTCCTGGACTTCTTCCGAAGCCGCGTCCCGGTCTACGCCGAGGACGCCGAACAACTACTCGACGGATACCTGTTCGACGCGGACCAGTGGGACGCGCCGCTGCGCACACTGTCGGCGGGAGAGCTGCGCCGCCTGCTGCTGGCGGTGATGGTCAACAGCCAGGCTCGGGTGCTGCTGCTCGACGAGCCGACGAACTACCTCGACTTCGACTCCCTCGACGTGATCGAGGCGGCGTTGCGGGAGTTCCGGGGCACGTTGATCACGGTCACCCACGACGCGTACTTCGCGGCGGCGGTGGGCCATACCCGGCACTGGCACCTGGCCGGGGGCAAGCTCCTCGAGCAGTGACGCGGCGGGCCCGATTGGGCCCGCCGCAAGTCATGCTCCTACTCGGTAGGCACTCCTACCAGTAGTGTCGTCTGCCGCCGACGGGGCGGCCGACCGAACCGGCGATCCACAGCACAGCGCCGATGATCAGCAGGATGATGCCGATCGTCCACAGCAGCGAGATGTGCAGGAAGTAGCCGAGGAGCAGCAGAATCAAGCCGAGGATGATCACTTGAGGCCTCCCTCGCAGGCAACCTTTGCCTACGTCACGGAGGTACCCGGCCGCGACAGCCGGTAAACGACGAATGATCAGACCGGGGCGAGCACCGGCTCGCGCCGCTCGGCCGGGGGAGCGGGCTCCACCGCGAGCCCCAGGCCCGCGCCGCCGTGCAGGGCCAGCGCCCGCAGCCGCACCATGGCCACCTTGGTCGCCACGTCGGCCATCGGCCCCGGCCGGTGCGCCCAGAACGTGGTGAGCAGCGGCTGGGTCAGGTCGGCGAGCACGGCCGGGTCGGTGCCCGGCGGCAGCGCGGCGACGGCCTGGCTGGTCGTGGCGATGACGTGGTCCAACCCGGCCTGCCAGGCCGGTCCGATCCGGCCGGTGCCGGGGTACGCCGGGTCCGAGCGCCACGCCTGCCACTTGTCGAGCAGCGTGATCAGCTCGGCGCGCAGCTCTTCCGCCACACGGGCGGTGTCACTCAGAGTGCTGAGCCGGTCACTGGTGGTCATGGCTACACATCCTACGGTCCGGGGCGACCGCGGGGGTCCACAACACGGCACAAGAAACAGGGCCGTCCGACATGATCACCATACACCGTGCGTCCGTCTTGTCCTGGTTTGCGGGAAACGACGCGCGGGTACGTGACTGGTGTGCGACAGACCCCGAGGAGGACGGTCATGGCAGGCCACAGCCCAGAGCGTGACTTCATCGCGCCGGTACCCGAGTCCGACCTGGAGCGGGCGCAGGAGGACACCGAGCGTGAGCACGAGCGGCACCGGGAGGACACCGAGCGGCTGACCGACGACGACCCGCGCGACCCGCGCAACCCCTCGCAACCCTTCTCCGGCTCCGAACACTGACCCAGCCGCAAGGAAGGGCCCCTTCCTATCGCTTTGCGTAGCAGAAGGGCCCCTCTTAACAGCGGAGCGGGGGCAGCGAGCGGGCGGGGTCGGCGGCTCGTCGCCGCCGACCCCGCCCTATGGCAGAGGCCGTGCCCCAGGCTCAGGATTTGCCGCGCATCGCGTTCGTGGCGGCGTCCTTGGCGTCGTTGAAGGTGTCCTTCGCCTTCTCGCCGACCTTCTTGGTCTTCGCCGACGCCTGGTCCATGTGCCCCTCGGCCTCAAGGCTCTCGTTGTCGGTCATCTTGCCGGTCGCCTCTTTGGCCTTGCCCTTGAGATCCTCGGCCTCGTTGCTGATCTTGTCCGTGATACCCATGACCAACTCCCTCGGTGCGGTTGTAGCGGTCGGGTTCCTCGGGCACATACCCCGTCAGGATGCGGCGAAACCTCCGCAAGCCAAATCAGTGGACAAAAACCCCTAAAACGCATTAATGGGCTGGTATGGTCGGTCGCCAGGTGCCCCCGGATGGAGAGACCGCGATGACCCTGCGTAAGCGCCCCCGCCGTCGCCTGCCGCTGTGGGGCTTCGTCCTGGCCGGGGTCGGTCTGCTGGTCCTGTCGCTCGGCTTCGGCGGCGCGCTGCTGACCAAGTCGTACCTGCAGAGCCTGACCAGCTCCATGGAGACCGGCTCGGTGCTGGAGGGTGACGCGCTCAAGCCCGCACCGGCGATCTCCGGGCGTACGCTCACCGGGCCGCTGGACATCCTGCTGCTGGGCCTGGACACCCGGCACGGCTGGGCCGAGGGCAGCGGCCGCGCCGACACGATCATCGTGCTGCACGTGCCGCGTGACCACGACAAGGCGTACCTCATGTCGATCCCGCGCGACGCGCTGGTCGACATCCCGGCATACCCGCAGGCCGGGTTCTACGGCAAGCGCAACCGCATCAACGCCGCGTACGTCTACGGCTCGCGCAACGGCGTGGACTGGCAGGGCGGCGCCGCGCTCACCGCGAACACCATCCACCAGCTCACCGGCCTGCAGTTCGACGCCGTCGCCGTGATCGACTTCGACGGTTTCAAGGACGTGGTGGAGGAGCTGGGCGGCGTGCACATGTGCGTCGACCGGGAGACCAAGTCCGACCACTACATCGTGGTCGACGGCAAGCCGCAGTACGCGTACGGCAAGCGCAGCGGTGTCTTCCTGCCCAACAGCTACGTGCACCCGGTCGGCTGCCGGGACATGGCGGGCTGGGAGGCGCTGGACTTCGCCCGTCAACGCAAGAGCGGCCCCAACGGCGACTACGACCGCCAGCGCCACCAGCAGCAGCTGCTCAAGGCGATCGGGCAGAAGGCGTCCTCGGTCGGGGTCATCACCAATCCGCTCAAGGTGACCGCGCTGATCAAGGCGGCCGGTAGCGCGCTGAAGATGGACACCGGGCACGCCGAGCTGTTCGACTTCCTGTGGACGCTGCGCGGGCTGCGCAGCAACGACCTGGTGCTGCTCAAGACCAACAACGGGACGTACCTGCGCGGCAAGGTCAAGGGCACCCAGGCGATCAGTTACGGCACGCTGGAGATGTTCGCCGCCGCCAAGGCCGACACGCTCGACGCGTACGCGACGACGCACCCCGAGGCCGTGTACGGCGACGGCGAGGTCCCGATCGGCGCTCCGCCCACCACCGACCCGCACCCGGTCCGCGCGGTCGACTGACCCTCCGGTCGGCGGCACTTATCCTGGTGGAGAGTCGCGCCAACGGGGGGTTGGGCATGACCGTGCTGGGAACCAGGGCGTTGGGCGGGCTGCGGGCCGGATTCGCGGGCACCGTGCTCACCCGGGACGACGCCGCGTACGAGAACGCGCGCACCCTGTTCAACTCGATGATCACCAAGTGTCCGGCCGTGATCGCGCAGTGCGCGAACACCGCCGACGTGGCCCGCGCCATCGCCTTCGGCCGCGAGGAAGGCCTGGAGATCGCGGTACGCGGCGGCGGCCACGGCGTCGCCGGAACCGCGCTCACCGATGGCGGCATCGTCCTGGACCTGCGCAGACTGAACCGGGTCACGGTCGACCCGGTCGCCCACACCGCGGTCGTCGGCGGCGGCGCGGTCATGCGCGACCTGGACCGGGCCGGGCAGCCGTTCGACCTGGTCACCACCGGCGGCCGGGTCTCCACCACCGGCGTCGGCGGGTTCACCCTCGGCGGCGGCTCCGGCTGGCTGGAGCGAAAGTACGGCCTGGCCTGCGACAACCTGCTCGCGGTCGAGCTGGTCACCGCCGACGGCCGGACCGTGACCGCCAGCGAGACCAGCCACCCCGAGCTGTTCTGGGCGCTGCACGGCGGCGGCGGCAACTTCGGCGTGGCCACCTCGTTCACCTTCCGGCTGTACGAGCTGCCGCAGGTCGCGGTGGCCCTGCTGCTGTGGCGGCCGGAGGCCGGACCGGAGGTCGTCGCGGCGTACCGGGAGTTCATGGAGTCGGCCCCGGATGAGGTCGGCGGTGGCATCATCCACCTGACCGGCCCGGCCGAGGAGTTCGTGCCCGAGCCCCTGGTCGGGCAGCTGGCCTGCGCGATGCTGGTGACCTACGCCGGGACGCTGGACGAGGCGCGCCAGGTCGTGGCGCCGCTGCTGGCGCTGGGGCACGAGGGCGAGCTGCTCGTCGAGGTGCCGTACGCCGAGCTGCAGGGCATGTTCGACGACCCGCCCGGCTACCGCAACTACTGGTCGGCCGAGCACCTGGAGTCGCTGCCCGACGCGGCGGTCCAGCGCTACTGCGACCGGGCGTACGACATGGTGGTGCCGTCCCCGTCCCAGCACGTGCTGTTCCCGTACGGCGGCGCCGTGGCCCGCTCGACCGCCGGTTACCCGGTGCCGTGGCGGCGGGCGCCCTGGGTCGTGCACCCGCTCGGCCTGTGGACCGATCCCGAGGACGACAAGCGGGCCGTGAGCTGGGCCCGCGACACCCGGGCCGACATGAAGCCGTGGTCGACGGGTGCGGTCTACTCCAACTTCATCGGCGCCGAGGGAGCCGAGCGGGTGGTGGCCGGGTACGGCCTGGACAACTACCGCCGCCTGGCCGCGCTCAAGTCCCGCTACGACCCCGACAACGTCTTCCACCTCAACCCGAACATCAAACCGGGCTGAGGTCAGCCCTGGGGAGCCGGGATCATCGCGGCCCGGCCGAGGCGGCGCTGGAGCGTCATGTCCCGCCAGGCGATGAACAGCAGCAGGGCGGAGAACCCGAGCGCGAGCAGCGGTAGGGGCCAGGAGAAACCCTCCGACGCGTACTCGACGTACTCGGGTTCGGCCGGGTCGTAGCGCACCGCCAACCGGCTGCCGACCGAGTACGGCGGGATCTTCTGGCCGTTGCCCGCCACGACGGCGACCTCCCGATCGACCGGAGCGGGCAGCCGCACCGTCACCGAGTAGGGCTGCTTGTCCCCGTTGACGTGGACGACCTCGGCGACCGTGACCTTTCCACCGAGCCGTAGCGCGGCGTCGTGGTAGGCGAAGTCCCCGGCCATGGCCAGCCATACGGGCACGACGAGCGCGACCAGGATCGAGACGAAGGTGAGCCGGGTGCGGCTGTTCGCGTCGCCGGTGAGGGGCGCGTGCACCAGGGTCAGCCTGCGGTCGATTCGATCGAGCAAGGATTTCACGTCCGACAGTCTGACGTGCCTGTCAAGCTGCGCTTTCTCCGTTCGTCACACGGATGCGGCACGATGTCGGGGTGACCGCGCAGACCTCCGCCCCCGGTGAGGCGGCCCCCGCCCGGCCGCCCGGTGTGGTGCTGGAGGCGGTGCTGGAGCGGATCACGTATGCCAACGAGGAGACCGGCTACACCATCGCCCGGGTCGCCACCGAGAAGCGGGGCGATGACCTGCTCACCGTGGTCGGCGCGCTGCTGGGCGCCCAGCCCGGCGAGAGCCTGCGGATGACCGGCCGCTGGACCTCCCACCCGCGCTACGGCCGCCAGTTCGAGGTGTGGAACTACACCACGGTGCTGCCCGCCACCATCGTCGGCATCGAGCGCTACCTCGGCTCCGGGCTGGTCAAGGGCATCGGCCCGAAGCTCGCCGAGCGGATCGTGGCCCACTTCGGGGTGGACACGCTGCGGGTCATCGAGGAGACACCGCAGCGCCTGATCGAGGTGCCCAAGCTCGGCCCCAAGCGCACCAAGCTGATCGCGGCGGCCTGGATCGAGCAGCAGGCGATCAAGGAAGTCATGATCTTCCTGCAGGGCGTCGGCGTGTCCACGTCCCTGGCCGTGCGCATCTACAAGCAGTACGGCGACGGCTCGATCACCGTCGTGCGCGAGGAGCCGTACCGGCTGGCCGCCGACGTGTGGGGGATCGGGTTCCGGACCGCCGACACCATCGCGCGGGCGGTGGGGATCGCCCACGACAGCCCGCAGCGGGTCAAGGCCGGGCTGCAGTACACGCTCAGCGAGGCGGCCGACGCCGGGCACTGCTACCTGCCCGCGCCCAACCTGGTCGCCGACGCGGTGAAGATCCTGGCCGTCGCCGACAAGGAGGGCAACGACCTGGGCGTGCCCGCCGAGCTGGTCACCCGCTGCCTGGCCGAGCTGGTCGGGGACGAGGGCGTGGTGCGCGAGGAGGTGCCCGGCGTAGACGGTGGCGCGGTGCCCGCCGTCTACCTCGTGCCGTTCCACCGGGCCGAGCGCGGGCTGGCGCAGAGCCTGCTCGGGCTGCTCAACACCGGCCGCGACCGGCTGTCGGCCTTCGCCGGGGTCGACTGGGTCAAGGCGCAGGCCTGGTTGAAGGCGCGCACCGGGCACGAGCTGGCCCCCGAGCAGGAGCAGGCGGTGCGGCTGGCGCTGACCGAGAAGGTGGCGGTGCTGACCGGCGGACCGGGCTGTGGCAAGAGCTTCACCGTCCGGTCGGTGGTGGAGCTGGCGCGGGCCAAACGCGCCAAGATCGTGCTGGCCGCGCCGACCGGCCGGGCCGCCAAGCGGCTGGCGGAGCTGACCGGCCACGAAGCGACCACGGTGCACCGGCTGCTCAAACTCCAGCCGGGCGGCGACCCGTCATACGACCGCGACAATCCGCTCGACGCCGACCTGGTCGTCGTCGACGAGGCGTCCATGCTGGACCTGATCCTGGCCAACAAGCTGGTCAAAGCCGTCGCGCCCGGCGCGCACCTGCTGCTGGTCGGCGACGTGGACCAGCTGCCCTCGGTGGGCGCGGGCGAGGTGCTGCGCGACCTGCTCAACGCCGACGTCATTCCGCGCGTGCGGCTGACCCAGATCTTCCGGCAGGCGCAGGAGTCGGGCGTCGTGGTCAACGCCCACCGCATCAACCGCGGCGAGTTCCCACAGCTCAAAGGCTTCCCCGACTTCTACTTCTTCGAGTGCGACGACACCGAGGCGACCGCGCCGCTGGTCGTCGACCTCGTCTCCAAGCGCATCCCGAAGCGGTTCGGGTTCGACGCCCGCCGCGACATCCAGGTGCTGACCCCGATGCACCGCGGTCCGGCCGGGGCGGGCAACCTCAACCTGCTGCTGCAGGAGGCGCTGACGCCGTCGGTCGAGGGCAAGCCGGAGCGGCGCTTCGGCGGCCGGGTGTTCCGGATCGGCGACAAGGTCACCCAGATCCGCAACAACTACGACAAGGGCACGGCCGGGGTCTTCAACGGCACCGTCGGCGTGGTCACCGGGCTGTCACCGGAAGACCAGACGCTGACCGTACGCACCGACGAGGACGAGGACGTGCCGTACGCGTTCGACGAGCTGGACGAGCTGGTCCACGCGTACGCGATCAGCATCCACCGCTCGCAGGGCTCGGAGTATCCGGCCGTGGTCGTCCCGCTGACCACCGCCGCCTGGATGATGCTGCAGCGCAACCTGCTCTACACGGCGGTCACCCGCGCCAAGAAACTGGTCGTGCTCGCCGGTTCCACCCGCGCGCTGGCCGTCGCGGTCCGCACCCTCGGCGCGGGCCGTCGCCACACCGCCCTCGACCACCGCCTCCTCCCACCCACCTGAGTAAGGAAGGGCACCTTCTTAACTCGTCACTTGTCACTCGTCGGCCGAGGCGGGGCGGCTACGCCGACTGCGAACGGGGTGGCAGGCGGGGCGTCGCGGCGGTGATGCTGGCACGCATGCGACTGCTGGTGCTTGGTGGGACGGTCTTTCTCGGACACGAGGTGGCGGCGCAGGCTGTCGCCGCTGGACATGAGGTCACGTGCGTGGCACGCGGCGTATCGGGGACGGTGCCGGACGGGGTGCGGCTGATCGCCGCGAACCGCGATACCCCCGACGGCTTGTCGGCCCTTTCCGGCGAATCCTTCGACGCGGTCATCGACGTGGCGCGCCGACCCAGCCACGTCCGGCACGCGCT
Source organism: Catellatospora tritici (assembly GCF_019083965.1). GTDB lineage: Bacteria > Actinomycetota > Actinomycetes > Mycobacteriales > Micromonosporaceae > Catellatospora > Catellatospora tritici. The sequence goes on along the minus strand of NZ_JAHRCY010000015.1, from coordinate 175,501 downwards.
GGCCCAGCTCGGCGACCGGGTCGGCCACTGGGTGTACGTGTCGAGCTGCTCCGTCTACGCCGACCACAGCGTGCCCGGCCGCACCCCGGCCGACACGCCGCTGCTGCCCCCGGCCACGCCCGAGCAGGACGACGCCGCCGGCGAGAACTACGGCCCGGCCAAAGTCGCCTGCGAGCAGGCGCTGGTCGAGGCCGTCGGGCCGGACCGGGTGTTCCTGTGCCGCGCGGGCCTGATCGTCGGGCCGGGGGACCGGTTCAACCGGTTCGACTACTGGGTGTCGCGGCTGGCCCGGGGCGGCGAGGTGCTGGCGCCAGGGGCGCCGGACGAGTCGGCGCAGTGGGTGGACGTGCGGGACCTGGCCGCCTGGCTGCTGCGCGCGGCCGAGCAGCGGCTCGCGGGCGCGTACGACGGGATCGGCGCGCCGCTCGCCCGTGGCGACTTCTTCGCCGGTATCGCCGCGGCGCTGGGCACGAGCCCGGAGCTGACCTGGGCTGACCAGGAGTTCCTGCTCGGGCAGGGCGTCAGCGAGTGGATGGGGCCCCGCTCGCTGCCGATGTGGGCGTCCCTGCCGGAGTACGCCGGGTTCATGACGCGCGACGTCAGCGGGTCCCTGGCGGCGGGGCTGATCACCCGCCCGCTGGCCGACACCGTGCGCGACACGTACGCCTGGCTGCCCGACGCGGGTGACCGTACCCGGGCCAGCGGCATCGACCCCGCCGACGAGGCCGCTCTCCTGGCCGCGTTCCACGCCGCCCACCCGCGCCCCTGAGCGCCCCGCCCCGCGCTCGCTCCCGCGCCGGGCCGCCCCGCCACCCCCGCCCCGCACCGCACGCCGAGCAAGATCGCGTCAGTTTCGGGGAAACTGCAGGAATCTTGGACCCGATTCGTGCACTTTCCCGGAAACTGCATCAACGTCCGGGCGACGGGAGCCCGTCGCGGAGCGGTGGGCACCTGCGACGAGTTAAGAAGGGGCCCTTCCTCTACGCAAAGCGATAAGAAGGTGCCCTTCCTTTCCTCGCGGAGCGGGGGCGGAGCGGGGGTGGGCGGGGCGGCGGGCGTCAGAAGGGGATGCGGTCGATCTTTTCTTGCCAGGCGTGGAAGGGGTCCATCAGGTTCGGGGTGACCACCTGGACGACCGGGGTGGACCACAGCTGGCGGGGCATCTCGAAGAGGTTGTAGAATCGAAGGTCGTCGAAGCCGCTGCGGGCGGCGTCGACGCGGGTGGCACCGTAGACGACGCGGTCGATGTGTGCCCACAGCGCCGCGGCCAGGCACATCGGGCAGGGCTCGCAGGAGGAGAAGAGCACCGTCCCAGGGATCTGGAATGACATCAGCTGACGGCAGGCGGCCCTGATCGCGGTGATCTCGGAGTGGGCGGTGGGATCCAGGTCCTTGGTGACCCGGTTGACGCCCTTGCCGATGATCTGGTCGCCCTTGACGATGAGGCTGGCGAACGGCCCGCCGCCGAGTTCGACGTTGGTCACCGCGGACTGCACCGCGATGGCCAGGAAGGCCCGGTCGGCCTCCTCGGTCATGATGGTCGAGTGGGGCAGCGTCGCCACCCTCTCAGGGTATGCCCAGACCACGGCGGCGCTGCCTGATCCGGCAGCACAAGGTCCCATAAATCGGCCCAAAATCGGGTAAGTGCCTTTAAAGCACGAGCCGGTCGGCGTGATTCTCCCCTCAGCGAGGGCTGCGGCAGGTGCCGAACCGCAGGGCTTACGGTGAAACTTAACTACTGATAAAGGATCTCCCGATAAAGCGAGGGAAAGTCGTGGCGGATGTGAACCTGGAAACCCCGGGCGGACACCTCTCCCTGGATGTACAGCCCGCCGTCGAGGGTGCCTCTGGCCTCGACATCGGCAAGGTGCTGAAGGAGACGGGGTTCGTCACGTACGACCCCGGCTTCGTGAACACCGCGGCGTGTACCTCCGCGATCACCTACATCGACGGTGACGAGGGCATTCTGCGTTACCGCGGTTACCCGATCGAGCAGCTGGCGGAGCACTCGACCTTCCTTGAGGTCTCCTACCTGCTGATGTACGGCGAGCTGCCCACCGCCGCGCAGCTGAGCGAGTTCACCGAGCGCGTCCGCCTGCACACGCTGCTGCACGAGGACATGAAGCGCTTCTTCGAGGGCTTCCCCAAGGACGCGCACCCGATGTCGGTGCTGTCGGCCGCCGTCAGCGCGCTGGGCACCTTCTACCAGGACAGCCTGGACCCGTTCGACAACGACCAGGTCGAGATCTCGACCGTGCGCATGCTGGCCAAGCTGCCCACCATCGCGTCGTACGCGTACAAGAAGTCCATCGGTCAGCCGATGCTCTACCCGGACAACTCCCTCGGGTACGTCGACAACTTCCTGCGGATGACCTTCGGCGTGCCGGCGACCTCGTACGAGATCGATCCGGTCTTCGCCAAGGCGCTGGACCTGCTGCTGATCCTGCACGCCGACCACGAGCAGAACTGCTCTACGTCGACGGTGCGGCTGGTCGGCTCGGCGCAGGCGAGCCTGTTCGCCTCGGTGTCGTCGGGTGTCAACGCGCTGTCCGGGCCGCTGCACGGCGGGGCCAACGAGGCCGTGCTGGCGATGCTGGAGCGGATCCGGGCCGAGGGCGGCGACGTGCAGTCGTTCGTGCGCAAGGTCAAGGACCGCGAGGACGGTGTGCGCCTGATGGGCTTCGGGCACCGGGTCTACAAGAACTACGACCCGCGCGCCGCGATCGTGAAGACGATGGCGCAGGACGTGCTCGGTCGGATGGCCAAGCCGGACCCGCTGCTCGACCTGGCCATGCAGCTGGAGGAGATCGCGCTGGCCGACGACTTCTTCGTCTCGCGCAAGCTCTACCCGAACGTGGACTTCTACACCGGCCTGATCTACAAGGCCATGGGCTTCCCGACGAAGATGTTCACGGTGCTGTTCGCCCTGGGCCGCCTGCCCGGCTGGATCGCGCAGTGGCGCGAGATGATCAGCGACCCGGCCACCAAGATCGGCCGCCCGCGCCAGGTGTACATCGGCTCGCCGGAGCGGAACTTCGTGCCGCTCGACCAGCGCTGACGCATACCGTCGAAACCGCTCTTCGCCCCCGCTCCCGGCAGGCGAAGAGCGGTTTTTCGTGTCCCGGGTGTGGTAGCTCTAGTGGATGGGCATCGTCTCGCCGGGGTTCCACGGGCGGCGCTCGGCGGCGGCTCCCAAGCTGCCGCCGGGGCAGTACCTGACCGAGGACTTTCCCGTGCTCACGGCCGGGCCCACGCCGCGCGTGCCGACCGACACCTGGGAATTCGTGATCATCACGGAGGCCGGGCAGCGGTACACCTGGAGCTGGGAGCGGCTGATGGCGCTGCCCAGCCAGACCGTCACGGTCGATCTGCACTGCGTGACGAAGTGGTCGAAGCTCGGCACCACCTGGACCGGGGTCAGCCTGGACACGCTGCTGGAGAACGTGGAGACCGCCGCCGACTTCGCGCTGGTGCACTCCTACGGCGGCTACACCACCAACCTGCCGGTGGAGGACCTGCTCGACGGGCAGGCGTGGGTGGCGTTCAAGTACGAGGGCGAGGACGTGCCGCCCGCGCACGGCGGCCCGGCCCGGCTGCTGGTGCCGCACCTGTACCTGTGGAAGTCGGCCAAGTGGGTGCGCGGGATCCAGCTGCTCAACGAGGACGAACCGGGGTTCTGGGAGAGCGCCGGCTACCACGACTACGGTGACCCATGGCGCGAGCAGCGGTATCAGGGGGACTGAGCCGGCGGCTCGAGTGGCGCGTGGCGCGGCTGGTGGAGCGCCGCGCCGAGACGTCCAGCGCCAGCACCCTGGTCCTGGACGTGCCGGGCTGGCCGGGACACCTGCCCGGTCAGCACGTGGATGTGCGGCTGACCGCCGAGGACGGGTACAGCACGCAGCGCAGCTACTCCATCGCCTCGGCGTCGAACGGTTCGCACGTCGAGCTCACCGTGCAGCGAGTGGACGAGGGCGAGGTCTCGCCGTACCTGGCCGAGGTGCTGGCGGTGGGGGATCCGGTGGAGATCCGTGGGCCGGTGGGCGGCTGGTTCGTGTGGCGGCACACCGACACCGTGCCGGTGACGCTGGTCGCGGGCGGTTCCGGGATCGTGCCGCTGATGGCGATGGTCCGCACCCGGCGCGCGGCGGGCAGCATGGCGCTGTTCCGGTTGCTCTACTCGGTGCGTACGCCCGAGGATCGCTTCTACGCCGACGAGCTGCGTCGCCGCGCGCGCGAGGACTTCGGCCTGGACGTCGCGTACGTGTACACGCGGCAGGCGCCGGAGGGCTGGCCCGGTGAGCCCCGGCGGCTGGGCGTGGCCGAGGTGAACACGCACGGCTGGCCCGCCGAGTTCCAGCCCTCCTGCTTCGTGTGCGGGCCGACCGGGTTCGTGGAGGCGGTCGCCGACATCCTCATCGCGCTCGGCCACGAGCCGCGCCGGGTGCGCACCGAACGCTTCGGCCCGAGCGGCCCCTGACCGAGAGGATCACGATGAACCCGTTCCAGGGCCCTGGCGAGGACTACCTCGCCGACGGCGACTACACCGACGGAAACGCGCTGGCCGGGCCGCTGCGGGAGATCTTCGCGGTGGATCTGACGGCGGCCAGCGGCAGGTGCGCGCACTGCGGCGCCGAGGGGCCGGTGGCACTGCTGCGGGTGTACGCGCACGCGCCCGGCCTGGTCGCCCGCTGCCCCTCCTGCACCGAGGTGATCATGCGGCTGGTCTGCGGCCCGAGCAGCGCCTGGCTGGACCTGCGCGGCGCGGTGAGCCTGCGCATCCCCCTCGGCATCGAATGACCTATGTGCTGCGGTTTCGCCCGGTAGATTCGCTCTCATGCCAATCCTGACCGAAGAAGACGTCGCCCTGCTCAACGAGCCGCAGCTCGCGCACGTGGCCGTGACCGCGTTCGACGGCTCCCCGCACGTCACCGCGGTATGGGTCGACACCGACGGCGAGCACATCATCTTCAACACCGCCAAAGGCCGGGTGAAGTACGACGCCCTGGTCCGCGACCCCCGCGTCGGCATCTCGGTCGTCGACCGCGCCGACGACTACCGCGCGCTGTGGGTGAAGGGCACCGCCGAGCTGGTCGAGGAGGGCGCCCGTGCCCACATCGACAAGCTGTCCAACAAGTACCTCGGCAAGGACTACCCGTTCGCCAAGCCGGGCGAGGAGCGCGTCATCGTGCGGATCACCCCGACCGCCAAGCTCGGCCAGGGCTGACCTCACTCCGTCCGGCCGACCTCACTCCGTCCGCAGCGCCGGTACGGGGTCCAGGCGGGCGGCGCGCAACGCGGGCGCCACCCCGAACACGACCCCTACCGTCGCCGCGACGGCGAAACTGAGCAGCACCGACCACCAGGTCAGCGCCGCGGGCACCGGGGTGAGCCGGTCGACCAGCACCGAGCCGAGCGCGCCGACGCCGATGCCGACCACGCCGCCGACGCTGGTCAGCAGCACCGCCTCGGCCAGGAACTGGGCGGCGATGTCGGCCGGTCCGGCGCCCAGTGCCCGGCGCAGGCCGATCTCGCGCACCCGCTCCCGCACCGACACCAGCATGATGTTGGAAACGCTCACCCCGCTGACCAGCAGCGAGATCCCGGCGGTGGCCGCCAGCACCCCGCCGAGCAGGCTGAGCACCCGGTCCAGCACGCCGACGATCTGATCCTGGGTGACCACGCTGAACTCGGTCTCGGGATGGCGGGCGGCCAGTTCGGCCGAGATGCGGTGGGTCAGGTCGGCCAGTTGCGCGGGCGCGTCGGCGCGTACGGCCAGCATGTCCACCCGGCCGGTGCCCAGCAGCCGGTGCGCCGTGGTGAGCGGGATGTGCAGCTCGTCGTCACGGTCCACGCCCAGGCTCTGCCCGAGCGGGGCGAACACCCCGATCACCCGAAACCGCACCCCGGCGACGCTGACCTGTGCCCCGACCGGGTTCGCGGGGCCGAACAGCGTGCGCGCGACCGTGGCACCCAGCACGGTCACCCGCCGGGCCAGGTCCACGTCGGTGGGCGACAGGTAGGCGCCCGCCGTCAGCTGCCGGGTCAACACCCGGGGCGAGTTGTCCAGCGCCCCGACGACGCTGGTGTACAGCTTGGCGTTGCCCGCCCGTACGGTCTCGCCCGAGGCGACCGAGGCGGCCACCCGGTCCGGGTCCCCGACGACCCGCGCCACCGCGGTCACATCGGACAGCTGCAGCCGCGAGGTGGCGGGCATGCCGATCTCCAGCTTGCCCGGCACCACCAGGAGCAGGTTCGAGCCGAGACTGGACACCGTCCCGGCCACCTCCTGCCGGGTGCCGTTGCCGACCGCGACCAGCACCATCACCGAGGCGACCCCGACGGTCACCCCCAGCATGGTCAGCGCGCTGCGCAGCGGGGTGGCGCGCAGCGACGCGGCGGCCACCCGGCACGCCTCGGCGAACCTCATCACCACTCCGTTCCGGTGTCGGCGGTGATCCGCCCGTCGTGCAGCTCGATCCGGCGCCGCGCGCGGTCGGCGATCCGGCGTTCGTGCGTGACGATCGCCAGGGCCACCCCGCGTTCGACGTTCAGTTCCTCCAGCAGGCTGAGCACCTGCTCGCCCGCGGCGGAGTCCAGGTTGCCGGTGGGCTCGTCGGCCAGCAGCACCGCCGGTTCGGTGACCAGCGCCCGCGCCACCGCGACCCGCTGCTGCTCACCGCCGGACAGCTGGCCGGGCCGGTGCTGCGCCCGGTGCGCCAGACCGACCCGGTCGAGCAGGTCCAGGGCGCGGCGGCGCCGCTGCGGGCCGGGCACGCCCCGGTAGACCAGCGGCAGGGCGACGTTGTCGACCGCGGTGGCCTGCGGTTGCAGGTGGAAGCTCTGGAACACGAATCCGATCACGCTGTTGCGCAGCCGGGCGAGCCTGCCCGCGGGCAGCGCGCCGACGTCCTCGCCGTCGATGAGCACCTGCCCGGCCGTGGGCCGCTCCAGGCCGCCGAGCAGGTGCATCAGCGTCGACTTGCCGGAGCCGGACGGGCCGGTCAGGGCGACGTGCTCGCCGCGTACGATCCGCAGGCTCACGCCGTGCAGCGCGGCGACGGCGGTCGTGCCGACCCGGTAGTCGCGCGAGACCTGCCGCGCCTCGATCACGGCGACGGAACCGGCGGCCGTCACTCGACGGTCATTCCCTCGCGGACCCGGGCCAGGCCGCTCACCACGATCTGGTCACCGTCGGTCAGGCCATCCAGGATCTCCGTACGGCCGTCGCCCGCCGCCCCGATCTTGACCGCCTGGGCCACCGCCTTGCCGGCCCGGACCAGCCAGACGAAGCTCTGACCGAGCTTGGTGAACAGCGCGTCGGTCGGCACCGACAGCTTGGCGTTCGTGTCGCCCACCGGCAGGTGCGCCACCGCGGACATGCCCGGCAGCGGCACCGGCTCCAGCTCGCCGTTGAGCGCGAACTTGGTCCGGTACGCCACCCCGCCGCGCGCCGACTTGGTCGGCAGCACGTCGATCGAGGTGATCGAGGCGTTGAACCGTGCCCCCGGCGCCGCCTCCAGGCTGACCGTGGCGTCGTCGCCGTTCTTGACATTCAGCACGTCGGTCTCGTCGATCTCACCGACCAGTGACAGCTCGCTGGTGTCGACGATGGTGACGATGGCCCGGCCCGCCGTGACGGGATCGCCGACCTCCGGGGTGTCGTTGACCCCGGGGTCCCCGGGCCCGCCGACGCCGACGTCGATGCCGGTGAGGCCGGGCAGCAGGGTGGCCAGCGGTCCCTGCGGCAGCCGGTCGGCCAGCATCGACGCGATGATCGCGTTGCTCTCCGGGCCGCCGAGCTGCACCGTGCCGTCGATCGGGGCGACCAGGGTCAGCGCGTCCACGGTGTTCTGCGCCGCGTCGGCGGCCGACTGGGTCAGCAACCGGGTCACCGCGTTGATGCCGACCAGGATCTCGTCGAGCTTCTTGAGATTGTCGTGCACGTCGTCGGCGAAGTCGTCCACGTCGTCGATGGTGTCCTTGAAGAGGTCCTCGCGCTCGTCGATCTCCTCGAGCGCGGCGTCGCGCAGCTCCGGGAACGGGATGAGCTCGGCGACGTCACGGGCCTCGTCGAACTGCTCCTCGCCGGTCTTGCGCAGGTCGTCGATGATGTCGTCGAGGTCGGCGGGGTCGATCTTCTTGATGTACTTGACCGTGTTCGCGGCCTGGCGGGCGCGGGCCAGCCGCTGCATCGCCAGCGGGGAGTCGACGCGGCCCAGCACCTCGCCCTGGTGCACGAACTGGCCCGGCTGGACGGTCAGCTCCACCAGCACGCCGCGGGCCGGGGCACGCAGCGTGGCCGAGTTGCGTGCGGCCACCTGGGCCGGAACGTCGATGAACTCGGAGACGCTGGCGCGGCGCACCTCGTCCAGGACGATGGACGGGTCGGGCTCCTCGACCGCCGCACCGGCCACCGTGAACGGCAGCGTGGCGGCTGTCAGCCCCAGGACGGCGCGGCGGGCGGTGAAGGCACGGGTCACCGCACCAGCCTAGCGACATTGTGTCACATTACGGACTTATCACCACTGTGTCCGCCGGAATTGTGTATCCGGTCGAAAGTGCCCGCCGAGCCGCGACGTGGGGGGTGATTCGGTGCCGAGGGCCGCGCGGATGGCCCGGTGACGCCATGTCGACAACGGCCAATCCATGCCGGTCGGTGGGCCCGAAGTCCTCGCGCAGTCAGCTCTCGACTGTCCGAAGGGGAGGACCATCCGATGTCAGACATCCCGCGCCGCAGGGCACGTCGCCTCGGCGTCGCGCTCGCGGCAGTCACCTGCCTCGCCCTGGCCGCCGCCGGGTACGCGCTCGGCCCCGGCTCGGCCGGGGCGTCCAGCCACCGCGAGGCGCCGCTCATCGCGCTCGACCCGGCCGTCGACGCGACCGACCTGTACGCCTTCGTCAGCCCGGACCGCCCCGGCTACGTCACCTTCGTCGCCAACTGGGTGCCGTTCCAGGAGCCCAACGGCGGACCGAACTTCTACCCGTTCGCCACCGACGCGGCGTACGCGATCAATGTGGACAGCGACGGGGACGCCCGGCCGGACGCGCGGTTCCGGTGGACGTTCCAGAACGTCGACAAGCGCGGCAACTCGACGTTCCTGCTCAACAACGGGCCGGTGACCTCGCTCGACGACGAGAACCTGCTGTTCCGGCAGACCTACACGCTGGAGTCGTCGTTCCACGGGGAGGCGTTCCGGACCCGCGCGAGCAGCGTGCCGGTGGCCCCGTCCCGGGTCGGCCCGGCGTCGATGCCCGACTACGGCGCGCTGCGCGAGCAGGCGACGATCAAGCTGTCCGGCGGCTGGCGCATCTTCGCCGGGCAGGCCGACGACCCGTTCTTCCTCGACCTGCGCGTCTTCGACCTGCTCTACGGCGGCGACCTCAGCGAGACCGGGCAGGACACGCTGGCCGGATACAACGTCAACACGATCGCGCTGGAGGTGCCGTTCAAGGACGTCGCCCTCGGCGGCGACGGCACCCGCAACCCGGTGATCGGCATCTGGACCAGCACCGAGCGGCCCCGGGTCCGCATCACCGGCAAGACCGGCGACATCCGCTCCGGCGAGCGGGTGCAGGTCTCGCGCCTGGGCAACCCGCTGGTCAACGAGGTGGTGGTGCCCGCCGGGCTCAAGGACGCGTTCAACGCCTCCACTCCGGACGGGGACGCGAAGATCCCGCAGCTGGTCCAGCGGGTCACCGAGCCCGAGGTGCCGAAGCTGATCGAGGCGATCTACCAGATCCCGGCCCCGGCGACGCCACGGAACGACCTGGTGGAGATCTTCCTGACCGGCATCACCACCAAGGCGGGCGGCCCGATCAAGGCCGACCTCAACTCGCAGCTGAACAACGCCGACGTGGACCCGAAGCGGTTCCGCCCGGCGGAGATGCTGCGGCTGAACCTGTCCGTGCCGCAGACGACCGGCCCGAACCGGCTGGGCGTGCTCGGCGGCGACCTGCAGGGCTTCCCGAACGGGCGGCGGCTGACCGACGACGTGGTCGACATCGAGCTGCAGGCGCTGGTCGGCGCCGCGCAGACCGGCAAGCTGGTCGACGCGCTCGCGACCGGCGACGGGGTGGACGCCAACGACAACGCCTTCGGCGACACCTTCCCGTACGTGGCCCTGCCCAACGCCACCGCCGTCAACGGCGGCACCGTCGCCCGGGGCGCCCCGCCCGCCACCCCGGACCCGGACGCCTCCCTGGCCCCGGCGGCCTCGTCCGCGACCGACACCCCGATGACCAGCGGACAGATGTGGGCCACGGTCGGCACCGCCTCGGCGGGTGCGCTGGGGTTGGCGTTCTTCGTCGGCTGGTGGATGCGCCGCCGCCGCACCCAGCCCCACTGAAGTAAGCAAGGGCACCTTCTTATCGGAATCCGTTGCAGAAGGTGCCCTTCTTGACCCGCTTCCGGCACAGGCCGGACGACCTTCTCCGGTGCGGAGCCGGAGGCAGCGAGCGAGCAGGGGAGAAACAGATGTGGCGCAGGATTGCCGCCGTGGTGATCACGGGGTTTCTGCTGACGGGGCTGGGTGGCGCGCTCGGCGCGGCACCGGCGGCGCCGGTCGACGGGGCGCCGGGCGAGCTCGCGTACGACCGACCCGACCCTGTCGCCCGCGGCGTGGCGCAGTTGCAGCGGCGGCTGGCCGACGTGCCCGGTGACTGGGCGGCCTGGGCGGCGCTGGGCACCGCGTACGTCGAGCAGGCGCGCCGCACCGGCGATCCCGGCTACTACCCGCGGGCGCAGGGCGCGCTCGACCGGTCCCGGCAGGTGCGCGCGGACAACGACGCGGCCCTGGTCGGCCTCGGTGCGCTGGCCAACGCGCGACACGACTTCGGGCAGGCCGAGCGGCTGGCCCGGCAGGCCCTGTCCGCCAACCCGTGGAGCGCCGACGCGTACGGCGTGCTGGCCGACGCGCTGACCCAGCTCGGCCGCCCCGCCGAGGCCACCACGGCGGTGCAGCGCATGCTCGACCTGCGGCCGGGGCTGCCCGCGCTGGCCCGCGCCGCGTACGACCTGGAGCAGCACGGCCAGGTCGAGACGGCCCGCGAGCTGTGGACCCGGGCGCTGGCGGCCGCGGTGGCCCCGGCCGACGTCGCGTTCGTCCGCCAGCAGCTTGGCGACCTGGCCTGGCACGCCGGTGACCGCACCGCCGCCGCCGAGCAGTACCGCGCCGGACTCGCCGCCGACCCGCACCTCCCGGCGCTGCGGCTGGGGCTGGCCCGGGTCGACGCCGGCACCGGCCACACCGACGCGGCCCTGTCCGCGTACGCCGACCTCGCCGCCGCCCAGCCCGCCCCCTCCCTGCTGGTCGAGTACGCCCAACTGCTGACCGCCGCCGGGCACCCCGACGCCGCGCGGGAGCAGCTGCGGCTGGCCGGGGCGGCACTGGCGCTGCTGGCCGCCAACGGTGGCGGCGACGAACTCGCCGCGGCCGAGGTCGCGCTGGCCATCGGCGACACCGAGGCAGCCGTCGCGCACGCGCGGGCCGAGTGGCGTCGCCGCCAGCACACCGACGTCGCCGATCTGCTCGGCTGGGCGCTGCACCGGGCGGGACGGTCGCGCGAGGCGCTGACGTACGCGCGGGCCGCCAACGCGCTCGGGACGCGCAGCGCCGGGTACGCGTACCACCTCGGCATGATCGAACTTGCTCTCGGTGACCGCGCGGCCGCGCGCCGGGACCTGGCCCGTGCGCTGGCGCTCAATCCCCACTTCTCGCCCGTCGACGCGCCCGCGGCGGCGCGCGCCCTCACCCTGGCAGGTGCCCGATGAGACCCGTCCGCCTCCTGACCGTGTTCGTCGCCGCGCTGGCCGGGGGACTGCTGCTGCCAGCGCCCGCCTCGGCACACCCGCTCGGCAACTTCTCGGTCAACCAGCTCGTGGCGCTGACCGTACGCCCCGCGACGCTGCACGCCACCGTCGTCGTCGACCTCGCCGAGCTGCCGACCCTGCAGGACCGGACGGCGGTGGACGCGTCCGGGGACGGGCTGGCCGAGCCCGCCGAACTGTCCGCGTACGCCCGGCGCAGCTGCGCCGACGTCGCCCGCGACGTCACCGTCACCAGCGGATCCGCCCGCCTGGGCTGGACCCTCGACTCCGCCGTCGCCGGGTACGCCCCGGGCGCGGCGGGCCTGTCCACCAGCCGTGTCACCTGCACCCTGCGTACGGGGCTGCCCGGGGCGCGGGTCGAGCTGTCCGTGCACAACGGATTCCGGGCCGACCGGGTCGGCTGGCGTGAGATCACCGTGGCCGGGGCGGGTGTCACCGCGACCGGCACGACCCCGTCCGGCGCCATCCTGCCCGCCCACAGCGGCACCGACGAGCTGCGCGTGTACCCGACCGATCCGCTCGCCTCGCCGCTGGACGTCCGAGACGCCCGCCTCGACATCCGGCCCGGCGCCGCCACCGCGACCGACACCGACACCGACACCGCCGCCGCGACCAGCACCGCCACCGGTGCCGACACGAGTACCGGCAGCACGGCCACGCCGCTGCGGCTGCTCGGCTGGGCGCAGGAGCGCATGCTCGCCGCCGTCGGTGGATCCGAGCTGACGCCGCTGGTCGGCGTGCTCGCGGTGCTGCTGGCGCTGCTGCTCGGGGCCGCTCACGCACTACTGCCCGGCCACGGCAAGACCGTGATGGCCGTATACCTGGCGGGTCGGGCCGGTCGCCCGCGCGACGCGTTGACCGTCGGCATCACCGTGACCGCGACCCACACGGGCGGGGTGATCGTGCTGGGCCTGGTGCTGACCGTGGTCTCCGGCCTGACCGGACAGACCATCCTGGGCTGGCTCGGCGTGGCCAGCGGCGCCATCGTCACCGCCGTCGGCCTGGGCATGCTCCTCCCCACCCTCCGCCACTCCCACCCGCACCCGCACCCGCACCCGCATCCGCGCCCGCACTCAGGCGACAGTTTCGGGGAAACTGCAGGAAAAGAGCCCTCGATTCCAGCAGTTTCCCCGAAACTGCAGCCAACCCACGGACACGCGCACGACGCGCACGCGCACGCGCACGCGCACGCGCACGGGCATGTGCATGGGCACGGGCATGCGCATGGGCATGGGCATGGGGGACACCGGCATCGGCACGGTGGGGGCGGGGGCGGGCGGGTGGGGATCGGGGCGCTGGGGGTGGCGGCGGGGCTGGTGCCCAGCCCGTCGGCGCTGGTGGTGCTGCTGGGCGCGATCGCGCTGGGGCGCACCGGGTTCGGGATCCTGCTCGTGCTCGCGTACGGCGTGGGTATGGCCGCGACGTTGACCGCCGCGGGCCTGCTCCTGCTGCGGCTGCGTGATCGCTGGTCAGCCCGCCTGAGCCGGTTCCGCCCGCTGGTCACCGCCGGTCCGGCGGTGGCAGGTCTGCTGGTGCTCGTGGTCGGCCTGGGGCTCGCGGCGCGCTCGGCCGCGCTGATCCCCGCCTGAGCCCCGGGCCCGGATGCCCCGCGGCCCGGTAGCCCCACCGGGCCGCGGCCTCAATACGCCCGGCGGACTCCGGCCGGGGTCACAGGCCCAGCTGCACCGGTTCGGCCGGAATGCCGCCGGTGAGCAGGACGGGCAGCAGGGTGGCCAGGGCGCGGGGCGAGAACAGGTCCGGACCCGCGTACGCGGTGATCTCCGGCAGTGACCACCAGCGCCAGGCGAAGAGGCTCTCCGCGGCCAGTTCCTCGTCGGTCATCGCACCGCGCGGCGTGAACGCCGCGGCGCGGACCAGGAAGTAGTCGTTGACGACGCCGTCGTAGCCCTTGGCGTGCCCGGCCGCGACGACCCGCTGGTGCCACACGTGCGGCGGCTCGGCGCTGATGGTGAGCCCGGTCTCCTCCCGCAGTTCGCGGTGCAGTGCGTCGAGCGTCGACTCGCCGGGTTCGACGCCGCCGCCCGGCGCGGCCCAGACGCTGATCCGTCCGGTCGGTTTGTCGAGGTCGTGTCGGCACAGCAGGATGCGGTCGGCGGGGTCGAGCACGATCGCACGGGCCGCTGGTCGCAGGTTCGGCGTCAGCATTGCCGCAGCCTACGACCCGGGTGATCAGGTCGCAGCCCGTTATCGGGCCTGGTGAGTCACCGCAGGTCACGCCGATGGTCCTGTTCGCACGGATGGCAACCGCCGCACTGAGCCGTGTCGAGCCATCCGAGAGCCGATCGGCCGATCCGGTATGGATCTCCCCGGTCGTAGGGTGTCGCAATCTTGACAGCTTTTACACAGGGGAATTTCCATGAGTAGAAAAGCGGTGCCGTACCTCCTGCTCCTCCTGATCGGGCTGGCGATGGCGGTCGGTGGGTTCCTGTTGCTGGACACCAAGGTGACCTGCGACGGCGAGGAGATGAGGCCCGGCGACCAGTGCATCGAGTACAGCGACACCAGCCGTAAGGCCTACACCTTCGACGAGTACGCCGACAAGGGCCGCCGTCAGTCCCTGGTCATCATGATCGGCGGCCTGGTGATCGCCGCCGGCAGTGCCTTCGGCGCCTGGCGCGCGGGCCGGACCCAGCACACCCAGGCCGAGGCCGCGGCCGCCTGGCAGCAGGGGTCCTGAGCATGTCGGCTACGGATGTGGTGACGGAGCCCGTCACCGTCACACAGGCGGCGGCGACGGCCGGCCTGGGGGAATTCCGCGCCTTCCACCGTGCCCGCAACGCGGTCACCCTCATGGTGGTCTGCGGCATGTTCGCGCTGATGTCGCTCGGCTGCGCCGGAGCCCTGCTGGTGGTCGACACGGACAGTCCCATGTACGACCAGCACGCCGCGGGCGCCCCGTACGTGGCGATCCCCGGGCTGGTGTTCCTGGTGCCGCTCATCTGGCTGATCGTGCGCAGCCCGGCGGTGTCGGCCAAGGCCCGCCGGTACGGCGTCTACGAGTACGAGCACGGCTTCGTGCACCTGCGGGCCAAGGGCGTGCAGGCGTACCGCTACGAGGCGGTGCAGACGGTGCACATGCGGATCGTCCGCAACAACACCTACGGCGCCGTCAACATGATCTACGACTACAACCTGGTGCTCAGCGACGGCCGCAAGCTGCAGCTCGGCACGTACGCCGCGGACATGGCCAAGTTCGGTCCGGTGCTGGCGGCCCAGGTCGCGCAGGCTCAGCTGCCCAAGGCGCTGGCCTACTTCGACCAGGGCAACCCGGTGACGTTCGGCCGGTTCACCGTCAGCGAGGAGGGCGTGTCCTCCGGCAAGAAGCTGGTCGCCTGGTCCGAGCTGGCCGGGATCACCGTGGCGCAGGGCCGGGTCTCCGTCCTGCGTACCGACGGCAAGTCCGTCGGCTGGAACATCGAGGTCGCCACGGTGCCGAACCTGTACACCATGCTCGCGCTGGTGGACAAGCTGCAGAAGAAGGTCCGCTGATCCGGCGGCACACGGCGGTGGGCGGCACTGGCGCGCCGCCCACCGCCACGTTTCACAGCTCCTTGAGATACGCCTGCTCGCTGGCGAAGATCTCGTAGCCGAACCAGTCGTTGACCGCGAGCATGGCCGCGTTCTCGTAGTCGTTGCAGGTGAACGCGGTGTGGATGCCCGCCTGCGCGGCCCGGCGCAGCGACTCCCACTTGACCAGCCGGGCCAGCCCGCGCCCCCGGTACGCCCGCAGCGTCGACGTGGTCTGCGTCATCGCCCGGCCCAGCTCCCGGTTGCCCTCGACCAGGGTCACCGAGGCGGGCACGCCGTCGACCACGGCCACCACGCCCACGTCCGGCAACTGGTCCGGGTTGTGCCAGCTGCGGTCGAGCCAGTCGGCATAGCCCAGGCCGTCGTACGGGACGTCGCCGGGCAGGTCGAGCATG
Organism: Catellatospora tritici; assembly: GCF_019083965.1. GTDB lineage: Bacteria > Actinomycetota > Actinomycetes > Mycobacteriales > Micromonosporaceae > Catellatospora > Catellatospora tritici. The sequence continues at coordinate 159,730 of NZ_JAHRCY010000015.1, read as the reverse complement.
GCGGCGTGCTCCAGCGTGAACACCGCCTCCGGACCGACCTCGGCCGCGGTGCGCAGCTCGACCCCGGCCGGGACGGGTGGCCGGGGTGGCAGTGTGCCGGTGTCGATCCGGGAGAAGCGGTTGCGCGCGCCGGGCCGGTAGCCGCGCGCGAGCGCGAAGGCGTGGTCTCCCGGGTCATGCTCGGTGATACCGCGCACCTGCCGGGCGCCGATGTCGCGCAGGTGCGCCTCCAGCCGGTCGTGCAGGGCCGAGCCGATGCCGCGACGGCGGTGGGCCGGGTCGACGACGATGTGGATCACGGCCGCGCCGGGCTGCGAGGTGTGGTCGTTGAATCCGGCGACCCCGACGGCGACGACCACGCCGTCGACCTCGGTGAGCAGCCGCAGCGTGCGTGTGGCGGCCGTCACGGTGCGCCAGCGGTTGACCTGGTTGGACAGGCTGGCGACGTACCAGGGAAAGGCGGCGTAGCGGACCCGCGACAGGTGCGGCACGTCGGCCTCGGTCGCCTCGCGGATGACCATGTCGCTCATCACAGCTCCTTGAGGACGGACCACTCGGCCGCGCAGACCTGGTAGCCGAGCCAGTCGTTGACCGCGAGCATCGGCTTGTTCTCGTAGTCGTTGCAGGTGATCGCGGTGTGGATGCCGACCTCGGCGGCCTTGCGCAGCGCGGCGGACTTGACCAGCTTGGCCAGGCCCCGGCCGCGGTAGTCGCGCAGGGTGCAGGTGCCGGTCGAGGTGCCGCGACCGGTGGCCTGGTCGGCCTCCATGAACGTGGCGCACGCGGGCACGCCGTCGACGACCGCCACGGTGCCGACGTGGTGCTGCTGGTCGGGGCTTCCCCAGTAGCGCTTGAGCCACAGGTCATAGGGCGTGCCGTCGTACGACACGTCGCCGGGTTCGTCGATCGAGGCGGCCTGGTCGAGGTCGTACACCGCGCGCGGACCGGCCTCGGTGAGGCTGATCAGGGTCACGCCCGGCGGCAGCTCCGGCATGGGCGGCAGGGCACGGGTGTCGAGCTGGGAGAAGCGGTCCTTGGCGCCGAGGGTGAAGCCCCGGTCGCGGGCGAAGGCGAGCGTCGCCTCGTCGTCGTTGGCCCACGCGTGCACCCGGGTGGCGCCGATGTCGCGCAGGTGCTCCTCCAGACGGCTGTGCAGCGCCGAACCGGTGCCCCGGCGGCGGAAATCCGGGTCCACCACCAGCGTCAGCGCGCCGGTGTTGGGCACCGAGGTCTGCAGGTTCAGGTTGGCCATGCCGAAGCCGACGACGCGGCCCTCGTGCTCGGCGAGCAGGCGCAGCGCGCGGCTGGCCTCGGGCACGGTCTGGAACCAGTTCTCCTGGGCCGCCACGCTGGCGGTGAACCAGGCATAGCTGGCGGTCCGGATGCGGGCCAGCTCAGGGACGTCCGCCAGGGTCGTCTCACGGATCAGCAGTTCGTCGGTCACGCCCCCTGTCTAACAGCGGCCGCAACCCATTTACCGGGTACGGCACCCGCCCGCTGGGCAGCCGGGCGGGTGCCGTACCCGGGTCTCACAGCGTCAGCGTCCAGGAGTTGACGTAGCCGGTGTCGGCCGAGGCCGCGTCCTGCACGCGCAGTCGCCACACGCCGTCGGCCGCCTCGCCCGACAGGTTCACGGTGAACGTCTGGTCGATGTTGTCGGCGCTGCCGCCGGTCCGGTTGGCCAGCGTGTAGACGCTGCCGTCCGGCGCCACCAGGGCCACCACCAGATCACCCTTGTACGTGTGCACGATGTGCACCTCGGCGGTGGCCGTCGCCGAGGCGTTGCGGCCGCAGCCGGTGATGGTGATGTCGCTGTAGACGGTGCTCAGGTCGGGGATGGTCACGTCGGTCGGGTTGGTGCCGACGCAGCCGGGCGCCCCGTTGACGGTCAGGGTGTAGGTCGCGGTCCGGGTCGCGCCGGTGCCCGTGCCGGTCACGGTGATCGGGTACGTCCCCGCCGGGGTCGACGCCGAGGTGCTGACCGTCAGCGTCGCCGACTGCCCCGAGGTGACCGAGGACGGGCTGAACGACGCGGTCGCGCCCGACGGCAGGCCGCTCGCGGTCAGGTTCACCGTCTGCGCCGCCCCGTTGGTGACCGCCGTGGCGACCGTCGAGGTCACCGCGCTGCCCGGGTTGACCGCGCCCGAGGCCGGGCTCAGGCTCACCGAGAAGTCGTTGGCCGCGGTGCAGTACTGCGCCTGCTTGTTGATGGCCCGGTACGGGCAGTCGGCGTACTCCGACAGCAGCAGCACCGCGTCGCGGTTGCGCGAGGTCTGCGCCGCGATCACCTCGTCGGCCGGGTAGAAGCCGGGGCTCGACGAGACGGGGTACATCTCGAACGTGTACGTCCATACCCGCTGGTCGCCCCAGAGCCAGTCGGTGATGTCGCCGTCGGTGATGTAGAGGTCGCTGCCCTGCTCCGGGGTGTAACCGTTGGTGGCGGCCATCTGCTGGCCGATGGTGGCGAACACGTTGTGCTCGTCGGCTGTCATGCCCGGGTTGACCGTGTCGGCGGTGGTGTACCCGAACGGCCACAGGATCAGCTCACCGTAGGTGTGGAAGTCGATGTTGGCCTTGACCTGCTGCACCCCGCCGATCCGGCGCGAGAGGACGAAGTCGCGCAGCACCTGCGCCTCCGGGGTGGAGAACGCCGACGGACCGCGGTAGGTCTCGCTGGAGGTCGTGCCGCTGGAGCCGCCGCAGCAGCCCCACTTGTAGCCGAAGTTGCGGTTGATGTCGGTGCCGACGCTGCTCGAACCGCTGTTGGGCTGCCGGTTCTTGCGCCAGGAGCGGTAGGAGCCGGTCGCGATGTCGTACTCGCCGCCGTCGGGGTTGAGGTCCGGGATGATCCAGATCTCGCGGGAGTCGACCACGGCGCGCACCCGGCTGTCGGTGGCGTACTGGTCGGTGAGCAGGTTGGCCAGGTAGAGCGCCATCTCGACGGTCAGGTGCTCGCGCGCGTGCAGGTGCGCGTTGATCAGGATCTCCGGCTCGTTCTCGTCGGTGCCGACGTTGTCGGAGATCTTCAGGGCGGTGATGGCCCTGCCCTCGTACGAGGTGCCGATCTGGGTCTTGGTCGCCAGCGTCGGATGGTCGGTCACGATCTTGTTCAGCTCGGCGGTCGCCTCGGCGAAGTCGTGGTAACCCGAATCCGCCGATGGGAACCCGTAGGCGATCGCGCCGGGGCTGCTCAGCTGGGCCGGGCCGGGCTGCTGCTCGAGCGTGAAGCCCAGCGCGCGGATGCGGGCCACCTCGGCGCCGGTGGCGGTGATGTAGATGCGGCCGTGCTCGACCAGGTCGATCGCGGCGCCCGTGCGGGCGACGGCGTTGCGGTCGGCCAGCGTCTTCGGGCCGACGACGAGGTACTGCGCGGAGCTGTCCGCGGTGGTGCTGGGGCCGACCGGCGCGGCGGCGGCCGGGGCCGTCACCACCAGCGCCGCGCCGAGCGTCAGCGCGGTGAACAGGATTCTGCCTCGCATGGGGTGTCCCTTCCGGGGGTATGGGGCAGGCCCGGCCGACGGGGGAGCGACCGGGCCTGCCAGGAGTGAGGTCAGAGGGTGAGCGTCCAGCTGTTGATATAGCCGGTGTCGGCCGACGCGGCATCCTGGACACGCAGGCGCCAGGTGCCGTTGCGGGCCTCGCTCGACAGGTTCACGGTGAAGGTCTGGTCGATGTTGTCGGCGCTGCCACCGGTGCGGTTGGCCAGCGTGTAGACGCTGCCGTCCGGCGCCACCAGGGCCACGACCAGGTCACCCTTGTACGTGTGCACGATGTGCACCTCGACCGTCGAGGTCGCCGATGCGTTGCCCGTGCAGCCGGACATGGCGATGTCGCTGTAGACCGTGCTCAGGTCCGGGATGGCCACGTCGGTGCCGTTGGTGACCGCGCCGCAGCTGCCGACCGCGTTCACGGTCCAGCCGAACGAGGCGGTGCCGGTCTTGCTCGCGCTGTCGGTGGCGGTCACGACCACGGTGGAGCTGCCGGGGGTGGTCGGCGTGCCGGTGATCTGGCCCGTGCTCGCGTTGATGGACAGGCCTGCGGGCAGGCCGGTCGCCGACCAGCTGTACGGCGCGGTGCCGCCGGAGGCGGTGTTGTTCAGGGTGACCGCGGTGCCGACGGTGGTGGTCTGGTTGCCGGGGTTGGCCACCGCGACGCCGCCCGGCGCCCCGCCCAGGGACACGGCCGCGTTGTAGATGTCGGTGGCGAAGTAGCGGACCTCGGTGTAGACGCCCGGGTTCTGGGCTCGGGCGCAGCCGGTGCCCCAGCTCGTGATGCCGACCTGGACCCACTCGTTGGCCGCGTTGCGCTTGAACATCGGGCCGCCGGAGTCGCCCTGGCAGGTGTCCACCCCGCCGGAGCTCCAGTTGCCCGCGCAGATCTCCTCGTTGGCGATCAGGCCCGAGTAGTCGCCGCCCGCGCTCTGGCACTGGGTGTCGGTGATGAACGGGACGTCGGCCTTGCGCAGGTAGCGCTGCTGCGCGCCGCCCTCGCTGGCCGCACCCCAGCCGGCCACGGTGAACGTGCCGCTGTGCAGGGAGGTGTCGGTGGCGATCTTCAGCAGCGGGGCCTGGGTGATCGGGCTGGACAGGCGGATCAGGGCCCAGTCCTTGCCGGTGCCGTTGTAGCCGGGGGCCCGGTAGACGTAGTTGGACGTCCGGGTGACCCGGCTGGAGTCCTGCAGGTCGACCACGCCCCAGGTGGCGGTGATCGAGCTGTTGTTCCCGGTGGCGCCGACGCAGTGGGCCGCGGTGAGCACGAGGCTCTGGGTGTACATGGCACCGCCGCAGCCCATGGACAGGCGCACCATCCACGGGAACTCGCCCTGCGTGGCGAGCACGCCGCCGACCACGGGCTGTGGGCCCTCCGGCCCGATGGGCACGGCCTGCGCGGGCGCTGCCGCGGCCAGGCTGCCGATGACGGCCGCGGCCAGCGCGATCGCGCCGGCCCGCAGGGCCGTTCGTAGTGTTTGCCTCACGGATCCTCCCAAGGTCCGACCGGCCGCCCGGTGGCTTCTGGCCCCGGGCAGCGGTGAGTTCCCCTGGAAGGTAACGATTCCAGTGATACATGGCAATATTGAAGTTAGTGAAACTTTGTGGGTCAGCCGGCGGCGTAGAACAGCTCCGCGCCGGTGTGCAGGGGGAGGGGGTCGGTCTGGGGCGCGATCGCCTTGTCGATGTTGCCGCCCTCGGGGTGCACCGCGGCCAGCTCCGACCGGTAGGTGAACAGCAGCTCGGTGAGCTTGTTCGCCAGGTCGATCGGCATGTCCTCGCCCACCACGATCAGGTTCGGCACGGCCACCGTGGCCACGCCGCGGTCCAGCCCGTACGTCGCCTTCGGGATGGTGCCCGCGGTGTAGATGTTCGGATGTGCCTTGTCCAGCGCGGGCAGCACGTCGGCCAGCGACACCAGCGTGAACTTCCCCGGCGCCTGGCCGAACAGCGCGGTGATGCCGACCGTGGGCAGGCCCGCGGTGTAGAACATCGCGTCCAGCGCGTCGTCACGCATCATCGTCGCCATCTGCGACAGCGACGCCGACGTGCGGTTCAGGTCCCGGTCGGGGCTCAGTCCGGCCGCGGTGAGCACCCGCAGCGCGACCTCCTCGGTGCCGGAGCCCTTCGGGCCGGTCGCCACCCGCAGCCCCTGCAGACCCTTCACCGACGAGATGTGGGCGTCGGCGCGGACCACCAGATGGGTGTAGCTGTTCCACACCCGGGCCAGGGCACGCAGCCGCACCGGCTTGCCCGCGAAGGCGCCCCGGCCCGCCGCGGCGTCGGCCGCCACGTCGGCGAAGGTGAACGCGATGTCGACGTCGCCACGGGCGAGACGCTGCAGGTTCTCGCCCGCGCCGTTGGTCGGCGGGGCCAGCGCCTCGTACCCGGGCAGGTGCCGGTTCACGACGTCGGCGTAGCCGACGCCGATCTGGTTGAACACGCCGTTGGTGGGCCCGGTGCCGATGGTCAGGATGCCGTTGTGCCAAGGCGGCAGGCCGCCGTCCGGCTCGGACGAGCACGCCGTCGCGACGGCGGCCAGCAGCACGGCCGACACCATGACGGCCAGTCGGCGTCGGATCCCCCTCATGTCAGCCCTCGGTTCGGGCGCCGGGCTCGAGGGCGTACGCCACGCGGTGGGCCAGCAGGGCCGTCTCGTAGCCGATCTGACCCAGGTCGCAGCCGGGCGCGGTGACCACGGCGAGGAAGGCCCGGTCGCGTACGGCCATGATGAGCAGCACACCCTCGTCCATGTCCACCACCGTCTGCCGCACCTGCCCGGTGTTGAGGCAGGTCGCGGCACCGACGGTGAGGCTGGCCAGGCCGCTGGTGATGGCCGAGAGCTTGTCGGACAGGTCCTGGCGCAGTCCCTCGGACGACGCGATGGTCATGCCGTCCACGGACACGGCGAGGGCGTAGGTGACGTCGGCGATCCGTTTGGCGAACGAGGTCAGCAGCCAGTCCAGGCTGTGGACCTCTTCGGCACCGGCGAGCTGGGCGGAGTTCTGATTCATGATGTGCTTTCCTTCTTAGCCGGCGAGCTTGCCTGCTGCTCGAGGGCCAGTTCGCGGTGAGCGGCCGCGATACCGGTGGCCAATCCCGACAGCCGGGTCCGGACCACTTCCGGGTCCAGTGCGTCGACCCGTGGTCGGGCTACGGTGCCGCCGTCCGGTGCCAGCACGTCGCCGGGTCGGCGACGCGGCAGTCCTGACGGCAAGAGCTCGCGTTCGTGATGAGCGGGGGGTGCGGCGACGACCGCAGGGATCACCTGGGTCGCCGCTTCGGTGCCGCCCGGACGGACCGGGAAGTGGACGGCGGAAGACGGGACGGACGGGGTCGGCGGAACGGCGGTGACGGTGATGATCGGAGACGGGACGGTGGGTGAGTCGAGCGTAGGTGATGGAACGGTCGGCGAGGGGTCCCGGGACGGCTCGACGCCGCCACGCCGGGTGCGCAGCATCTCGCCGTCGGGCAGCGCCGGGCCGGGCGCCGACACGGTCAGCCGCTCGGCCGCGACGGGTGGCGGGGCCAGCAAGGTCGTCGGCAGCAGCACCAGTGCGACAGTGCCGCCGCCGGGGCTGCTGCGCAGCTGCACCGAGATGCCGCGCCGGGCCGCGATCCGGGCCACCACCAGCAGACCCATGGTGCGGGTCAGGTCACTGGTCAGCGTGGACGGACGGGTCAACCGCTCGTTGATCTCGTCGAGCTGCTGCGGCGGCATGCCGATGCCGGAGTCGAACACGCTGAGCGTCAGGCCGTCCACGCCGCGGCGGCTGGAAACCAGCACCCGGCTGTTGGGCGGGGAGAAGTCGGTGGCGTTCTCCAGCAGCTCGGCCAGCAGGTGCACCACGTCACCGACCGCGTGGGCGACCACGGACAGGTCGGCGATGGCCTGGGTCTCGATGCGGGTGTACTGGTCGATCTCGGCGGCCGCCGCGTGCACCACGTCGATGAGCAGCTCGGACCGGACGAATCGGCGGCTGGGCTCGCCGCCCGCCAGGACCAGCAGGTTCTCCTCGTTGCGGCGCATCCGAGCGGCGAGGTGGTCCAGCGCGAACAGCCGGGCCAGCGACTGCGGGTCGGTCTCGTCGCGTTCGAACTCGTCGATCAGGTGCAGCTGCCGCTGTACCAGCGTCTGCCCGCGCCGGGACAGGTTGACGAACATCGCCGACACGTCGTTGCGCAGCATCGCCTGATCGGCCGCCAGGCGCAGCGCCTGCTGGTGCAGCGCGCCCAGCGCCGCGCCGACCTCACCGATCTCGTCGGCGGGACCGGACAGCTGGGTGTCGACCCGGGTGGTCGCGGTCTTGGTGAGGCGGCGCACCGTCTCCGCGCTCGGCGCGGCGGCGACCTCGGCGATGGCGGTGGGCAGTTCGTCGGTGGCGACGGTGAGCGCGGCTCGGCTCAGCTTGCGCAGGCCACGGCTGGTGCGTACGGCCAGGAACACCGCGAAGGCCAGCGACACGATGATGGCCGCGACCGTGCCGCTACCGACCAGCCACGCCCTGCGCTGCGCGGTGGTCTGCAGCATGGCGGCCCGGTCGTCGAGATCGGTGACGACCTCCAGCTCGAACAGGTAGAGCCGGCGCAGCGCGTTGGTCTGGGCGATGTGCCAGGTGTCGGGGTCGACGCGCAGGGCCGCCGGGTCGGTGTCGCCGCGTAGCGCCGCCTCCAGCAGTTGCTCGGCCTTGTCCACGTCCTCGCCGCTGACCACCTTGAGGTAGCGGGCGTGCAGGCTCGCCCCGGCGATCGGTTCGAGCTGCGCCTCGCGCTCGATCTGGGCGCCGTGCAGCTCGGCGAGTTCGGCCAGCTGGCCGGGCTCGAACTCGTTGCGGCCGAACGCCTCGCGCAGCAGGCCGCGCGCCTCCGACCGGTGGTGCTCGAGCGCGTTGAGCACCGACACGGTACGGGCCAGCGCGTTCAGGTCCGCGTCCTTGGGTTCGGCGGCCAGCGCCTCGCCGACGGCGACCATCGCGTGGGTGAGGTCGTCGTAGATCTCCTCCGGGGAGGTCTCGCCGTCCTTGCTCTCGGCGTTCAGCGCGGCGGGCTGCTGGGCGCGGTCGCGCAGCTGGGGCAGGGCGGACAGGTCGGCACCGGCCTCGGCCAGCAGGTCGCGCAGGGCGGGCGTGGTCTGCATGACCTTCGCCGCGGCATCTCCATATCGCTGCACGGCCTCGTCGGTGCGCCGCCGCTGGGCCACGAGCAGCTGCTCGCCCGCCTTGCCGCCGCGCTGCAGCAGCGCCTCGGTCTCGGCGACCTCCTGCTCGAGTTGGTGGCCGAGTCGGACGGTGGCGGTGAGCGCGTCGGTCAGCACCACCGACTGCCGGGCGTCGTCGATGCTGCGCATCGCCGTGCGGGTCTGGATGCCACCGAGCACGGCGAGCGCCGCCGTGGCCACGGCGATGGGCAGGAGCAGCCGATACCGGATCGAGCGCAGCGGCTTGACCCGGCGGCGCGCTGGAAGGGCCGGTTCGGTTTCCCGCGCGTAAGGAGGTGCCCACGGCGGCGTGGAGCCGCTCGTGCCTGTCATTCCATGCACCTCCGGACAGTGTGTCGCGCCTTATTGAGCGTTGCGTGCGCAAACGTGTGCCACAACCCCCGAATCGTCCACCGGACGGCTACTTCGTGGTCACCTATGACGACACGTTCAGCGGTACCGGTGGCCGATCTGAGGGGATGGTAGATGTTTCAACGGTGTTTCGGTGAAGCGTGCTCACGTTAACGGGTTCTCATCGTCACCGGGCGTGTGGCGCCGTCGTGACCCAGGCGCTGTGGGTAGCCTGACCCGGATTGCCGAATAACTGGTGATTCTGGGGGAAATATGAAAACCCGCAACACCCTCGTCCTGGCGGCGGTGCTGGCCGTCGCGGTCGGCGGCGGCGCCTGGACCGCACTGCGACCGGCAGCATCCACATCGGACCCTGGTGTTGCGGCCGACGCGCCCGTCATCACCGAGCCCGCGGTGGAGGGTCGGCTGGTCAGCGGCGCCGACGTGCACATGGAGACGGCGCCGGCGGCGGCCGAGGCCGCCGCGCAGGTCCACGGGGCCACCCTGGGCTGCACCGACTGGGAGATCTGGACCACCCAGCCCGCGCGGCGGGTATGGTTCGGCGGCTGCGTGGGCGGCCCGCAGAAGGTACACGCGCACCTGGGCGACGGGGTGTTCGAGAACGAGTTCGCCGGGCGCGCGGACCTGGCCCCCGATCGCGACTACGAGCTGCGGGTGCGCTACCGGTTCGACACGGCGGGCGGGCAGACCCAGTGGGGCGCGTACGGGCAGCGGGCCTTCCGCACCGACGCGCGGCGCGAACCGCTGCCCAACGGCGACCGCTGGGTGGTGCGCCAGCCCGGTTACCGGGTCGAGGAGGTCGCCGACGGGTTCGAGCTGCCGGTGCACATCGCGATGGTGCCGAAGCACTCCGACGACCGCGCGGCGCCACTGGCGTACGTGACCGAGCTGTACGGCTCGATCAAGGTCGTCACCGGCGACTTCAAGACCCATACGTACGCCAAGGGCCTGTTGAACTTCGACCCCAGCGGCAAGTTCCCCGGCAAGGGCGAGACCGGCGTGACCGGCGTGGTCGTCGAGCCGCAGACCGGCGACGTGTTCGCGGCGATCCTGCACGAGTCCGACGGCAAGCACTTCCCGCGCGTGATCCGGCTGCACAGCACCGACGGCGGCCTGCACGCGGCCAAGCAGACCACGGTGCTGGACATGCCCGGGGAGTCGCAGGAGGCCGCGCACCAGATCTCGCAGCTGACCATCGGCCCGGACGGCAAGCTGTACGTGCACATGGGCGACGGCATGACCCCGGAGACCGCGCGCAACCTCGACTCCTTCCGAGGCAAGATCCTGCGGCTGAACCCGGACGGCAGCGCGCCGGAGGACAATCCGTACTACGACGCCAAGGACGGGATCACCTCCCGCGACTACGTGTACGCCCTGGGCTTCCGCAACCCGTTCGGTGGCGCCTGGCGGCCTGAGGGCGGCTACTACGAGGTGGAGAACGGAACCTCCATCGACCGGCTGGCCAAGGTCGACAAGGGCGTGGACTACCAGTGGAACGGCGAGCGCGAGAGCATGCGCCGGCCCGCCCTGTACGTCTGGGAGCGTTCGACCGCCCCCACCGCGATCGCCTTCATCGACCCGCAGGTCAACCACGGCGCCGGCTTCCCGCAGGACAAGTACGGCCACATGTTCGTGGCCGAGAGCGGCCCCACGTACGCGCTCGGGCCGCAGGAGCTGGGCAAGCGGATCGTGGAGTTCACGTTCGGCCCGGACGGTTCGGTGTCCGACCCCAAGCCGCTGATCGAGTACAACGGCGAGGGCCGCTCGACCGTGGTCGGCCTGGCCGCGGGCCCGGACGGCCTCTACTTCACCGCCCTATGGCCCGACGCCGAGAAGGACGACCCCACCTCGGCCCACGCCAAGGTCTACCGCGTCCGCTACACGGGCTGACCGAAACGCAGAGCGCCCCGCGACAGCTGTCGCGGGGCGCTCTGCGTTCGTGCGTCACTGCAGGACGATGAACTCCACCCGGCGGTTGATCGCCCGGTTGGTCTCGGTCGTGTCCGGCACCTTCAGCCGGGTCTCGCCGTAGCCCACCGAGGTGAGCCGGTCGGCGCTGACGCCGTGCGCGACCAGGAAGTCCACCACCGTCTTGGCCCGCGCCCTGGACAGCGCCAGGTTGGACTCGTTGCTGCCGATGGTGTCGGTGTGGCCCTCGATGCGCACCTTGACCGTCGGGTTGTCGGTCAGGATCTGCGCGGCCTTGACCAGCGCGGCCTGCCCGGCCTCGGTCAGCACGGTGCGGTTGTCCAGGAACGTCACCGGCGGCAGGCTGATCAGCGCCTGCTGCACCTCGACCTTCATCTGGTCGATGACGGTGGCGCCACCGGCCGTGGCCGCGGTCGCGATCGCGTCCTTGGCCGCCTGGGTCTTGACGGTGCCGGTGAGCGTCAGCGCGCCCTCGCGCAGCTCCACCGTGGCGTCGGCGGCGTTCTTGCCCAGTGCCTGCAGCACCGGGGCCAGACTGCCGAGCCCCGTGTCACTGACCGTCGCGTCAACAGTGACCTGGTTGTCGACCTCGGCCGAGATCGCGGTCGCCGCCTGCGCCAGCGCGGTGCGGGTGGCCTCGTCGGGCACCTTGCCGCTCAGGGTGACCTTGCCGCCGGCCACGGTGACCAGCACCGACGGCAGGACGGGTGCGGGCGGCGGGGTGGGCGCGGGGGCCTCGGGGATGACAGCCTCGGCGACCCGTACGCCCTCCAGCGCGCGCACGATGGCCAGGGCCGGGTCCGCCTGGTCCGCCGAGGCGACGCGCAGCGTGCCGTCGCGGCCGATGAAGCTGACCCGGATGCCGGTCAGCCCGGCCGCCGCCAGCGCCTGCTCGGAGCGGCCGGTGAGGTTGTCCTCGATCCGGTGCCGAATGGGGATGTGCTGCGCCACCACGATGCCGGTCAGGCCGACCACGGCGACGGTCAGCCCCACCAGCCGGCTGAACCTGCGGTTGTTCCGGTCGCTCATCAGGCCCGTCCCGTGTCCCGCCCGGCGACCAGGCGACGGGTCAGGTCCTCGAACCCGGCCTCGTCCCCGTCGGCGAGCAGTTGGGCCTGCGCGGCCCAGGTCACGATGCTGGGCGCGAAGTTCATGCCCGCGTTCTCGATCGCCGTGCGCAGGGCGGTCTCGTCGGCGGTGGCGAGCTGGGCGTACGTGCGGATGCCGGCGGCATTCAGGGCGGCCTTCATCTTCGGCCCGATGCCCTCGATGCGCTCGATGTCGTCGGCGGGGGTGTCCTCGGTCGCGACCGCGACGGCGGCGACCACCGGGATGTCGGCGTCGGCGGCGTCATCCGGCTCGACCTGCTTGGGGATCGCGGCCTTCACGATCGGAGCGACCTTGGTGACCGGGCGCTGCTGCACCTCGATCTCGTCGGACTCGGCGGCGGCGACCACCGGCTGCTCGGCGGCGACCTGCGCGGTGTCGGTCTTGGCCGACTCCATGGCCACCACCTCCTCCCTGATCCGGGACAGCGTGATGGTGTCGACCATCTCCTCGTCGACGGTCTCCTCAATGGACTCCGGCTTGCGCCGCGCCCAGAGCAGATAGCCGACGAGCAGGCCCAGGATGAAGGCAGCGATGATTATGAGGAGCGACTGGCCGATGAACCAGGCCACGAAGACCTCCAAAGTGAACGCGCTTTTCGGGGTGAAGCGCTGCGGGAAACTCGGGGCAGCTTCGCATACGCCTGTCGGTTGCGACAGAGCGCACCGGCCTGTTGTGGCGTCGTCGGCAGGGGCGGAGCCGGTTCGGCTGCTTGACACTCCACCGCTCGGACACCGGGTGTCGGCCACCCGGTGTGGTGTGCGACGATATCGACGGGAGCCTACGTCGTCGGCGGCCATCAGGGTGGGTCAGACCCGGCCGGACCACGGCGTCATGTCAGCCAAGCAGCGACACTCGTCACCGTGCCGTGCGCCGGTGGCGGGCGAAAGGACTTCCCGCTCATGACGACTCGACCTCTGTCCCTGTCGCGGCGCGCCGGTGAGCTGCGCCTGCGCGCGGCGGTGCTGGCCGCGCTGTCGGCGCTGGCCCTGGCCCTGCTCATGCTGCCGCGCCTGCCCGCGGCGGCGCTCACCGTGACCACGCCGGTCACCGGCAACACCACCTGGTTCGACGCGCTCGGCGCGCCGTACGGCGGCTGCGGCATGCCGCAGGCCAACCTCGACAGCCAGGACTTCATCGCGCTCAACGTGTTCAACACCCCGAACGACTACGCGTACTCGACGCGGCCGGTGCCCGCCGGGACGAAAGTCGGGGCGTGGGACAACGGGCGCAACTGCGGCCGGTGGGTGCAGGTCACCGTCGGCGACTACTGCACCGGGATCAACGACGGGGCACCCGGCCAGGCATTCTGCCGCAACGGGTCATACGTCGCCGACGGCTACAACGGCGGCGTGCTGAACATGCTGGTCGCCGACAGCTGCGGTGACGCCAACGCGTGGTGCCGGGACGATCCGTACCACATCGACCTGGCCAAGGCGTCGCTCAACCGGTTCGTCAAGAACGGCGCCACGGTGACCGACATGTACCCCAACCACTTCAACAACCGCCACATGACCTGGCAGTTCATCTCCGCGCCGAACTACAGCGGGGACATCAAGGTCGGGTTTCTGCAGGGCGCGCAGTCGTGGTGGGGCGCGATCGCGGTGTCGCACCTGGCCAACGGCATCCACGGGGTGGAGTACTTCGCCAACGGCGCCTGGCAGACCGCGAACATGAACAGCGACATGGGGCAGAGCTACCTCACCGCGCCGGTCACGGCCGGTGGCACCCAGTTCCAGATCCGGGTACGCGACGCCAACGACGCCCTGATCAACAACGGCCGGGTGTACACGTTCTCGCTGCCCGCCTCCTGCGGCTCGTCCTGCCCGGCGGCGTACACCGAGGTCGCCTACACCACCAGCGGCGGCCCGTCCGGCAGCCCTTCGGCCAGTGCCAGTGCCAGCGCCTCGCCGCGCCCCAGCACCTCGCCGAGCGCGTCGCCCAGCCCGTCGCCGAGCGCGAGCCCGTCGCCGAGCCCGTCGCAGAGCCCCTCGCCCAGTCCGTCGGGCCAGGGCGGGGCGTGCACCGCGACGCTGTCGCTGTCCAGCCAGTGGCAGGGCGGCTGGCAGGGCCAGGTCACCGTCACCGCCGGGGCGGCGGCGATCAGCGCCTGGACGGTCAAGTTCACGACCCCGTCCGGTGCCTCGATCACCCAGCTGTGGAACGGCGTGCTGACGGTCAGCGGATCGAACGTGACCGTCAAGAACCAGACCTACAACGGCAGCCTGACCGCGCGGGCCTCCACCACGTTCGGCTTCACCGCGACCGGTTCCCCGTTCAACGTCCCGCTCACCTGTACCAGCCCGTGAGCCGATGATCGGCACATGGGCATCCGTCTAGGATGCCCATGTGCCGAAGACGATCACGCACGTACACGACCTGGACTCGGTGGTGGGCCGGTTTCTGGGCCACAGCGAGTGGCACGAGATCACCCAGCGCCAGGTGGACCTGTTCGCCGAGGCGACCTGGGACCACCAGTGGATCCACACCGACCCCGAGCGCGCCGCCGCCGGGCCGTACGGGCAGACCATCGCGCACGGCTTCCTCACCATGTCGCTCACCCCGACGCTGCTGGCCGAGATCTGGCGGGTCGACGGCGTCGACATGACCGTCAACCAGGGTCTGGACAACCTGCGCCTGCGCGCCCCGGTGCCGGTCGGCGCCCGGGTGCGGATGGGGGCCGACCTGCTGTCGGCCCGCACCCGCCCGCGCGGCTACTTCGAGGTGGTGGTGAAACTGGTCTTCGAACTGGAGCACGCGGGCCGGCAGAAGAAGGCGGCCACCGCCGACCTGACCATCCTGCTGCGCGAACCCGCGCCGCAGGCGGCCTGAGCGGTCAGGACTGCTGCCCGCTCCAGCGGGCGTCGTCCTCGTCCCACTGTTCGTTGCGCTCCTGCACGCGCTGGAGCGCCTGCTCGGCCTCGGCGGGCGTACCGTACGGGCCGAGCAGGTTCTTCGCGGGGCAGCGTTCCTTGCCCGTCTCGACACGGTGGTGCACTACGCACCAGAAGTACTGCGGCGGGTTTCCGACATCCGTCATGAAATCACTATGCCCCGCCGCGCACCCCTACAACACCGAGACGTGTACGTGGTTGGTGTGGTCGCCGGCGGGGGAGTCGCCGCAGTTGGAGCCCGCTGAGCTGTACGACTTCCAGGCGCCGTTGACCCAGATCTTGCAGTACCAGATCACGTACATGATGCCGAGGCGGTTCGCGTTCTTGATGAAGAACGAGGCCAGCTCGTTGCCGTACGTCCGGTTGGCGCCACTGGCCGACCTGTTCTCGAACCCGCTGACGCCGGCGGCGAAGTCGCAGGCGCGGCCCTTGGGGTGCTCGCCGTCGCCGCCGTCGCGGTGGCAGGAGACGTAGTGGTTGAACCCGGCGGCCTTGGCCTGCTTCATCGCCCAGAGCGTGCGCGGGGTGATGCAGCCGCCCGTGGTCGGGTCGTCCACGCTGCACTTCTCGCTGGGCCAGGACCCGTCGGAGTTGCGCGGGGCGGGCTTGGCCAGCGGCGAGTTGGGGTTGATGTATCCGCTGGTGGTGCCGCCGCCGACGGCCGCCTGCAACGCCTTCTCGGCCGCCTTCTTGCGCTTGTCCATGTCGGCGAGCGCGGCCTGCTCGGTCTTGATCTCGGCTTCGAGGGCGGCCTTGGCGTCGGTGATGTCCCGCTGGCGCCGGGTCAGTGCGGCGAGGCGGCTCTGGTCGCGCTCGGTGAGCCGGTCCATCGCGCTGGCCCGCTGGAGCAGCGAACCGGGCTCGCCACCGCTGATCATCAGGCTGATGACGCCGAGGCGGCTGGTCTTGTACGCCTCCGCGGCGTACACCGCGACGAGCTTCTTGAGCCCGACCAGGTCGGCCTCGGCGGTGGCCAGGTCGGCGGTGAGCGTCTTCTGTCGGGCCTGCGACGCCTCCAGGGTCGCCTGGGCTTCCAGGTAGCCCTTGGCCAGGCTGTCGAGGTTCGCGCGCAGCTGGGCCAGCTTGGTGCTGCTGCCCTCGTTCGGCGGCTCGGCCAGCGCGGGCGCGGCCGGGGCGAGCCCGGTCAGCAGCAGGGTCACGGCGGCCAGCAGCAGCGCGGCCGTGGTGCCACGTCGCCTCGGCCGTCGGGGCGCGATGGGGGTCACGGGGGTTCCTTCCGTCGTTGCCGCGCGGACTCCGGGGTGCCGTCCGGGCCACCGGGGGTGGCGGCCGGGTAGACGGGCCAGGTGGTGGGGCCACTGGCGGAGTCGGGGTGCGCGACGGTTGGCAGGCGGTACGTGAACAGGGCTCGTTGCCAGGACAGGCGGTCAGACTACCGCGTCGTGGCGGGGCCCCTCAAAAGCGCATTCGAGCGACGCCCGGCCGGTCACGTAATACTGTTATCCGGAGGGGATTGTGTCGTCTCGCACCGTTTCGGCGCTATTCACGGCCTGGATGGTGCTGCTTGGCGCGCTCTACTACGCCATCGCACCGATCCAGGTGTGGCTGTGGGCCGTGCTCGGGGTAAGCGGCATCCTGGCCGTCGAGCTCGGGATACGCCGCAACCGCCCGAGACGCGCGCGCCCATGGCATCTGCTCGCCCTGGCGCTGTGCCTGTTCGTGGTCGGCGACGCCGCCTCGGCGGTGATCAATCGCGACAGCGGCACGCCCTACCATGTGCCCCTGGCGATCGACCTGTGCTACCTGGCCATGTTCGTGCTCATGAGCATCGGGCTGATGGGCCTGGCCAGCTCGGGCTCGGCGGTGCGCGACCGGGCGGGGCTGCTCGACGCGCTCACCCTCATTCTCGGCACCGGTCTGGTCGCCTGGGTGCTGGTCATCGAACCCCGGTTCACCACCCCCGGCCTCTCCCCGTTCGACCAGATCACCACCGTCGCCTATCCGCTGGCCGATCTGGTGCTGCTGGCGCTGGTGATGCGGATCGTGGTGGTGTCGCGCTGGAGCGCGCCGGTGATCCTGCTGGCCGTCGGCGGGGCGGGCATGTTCGTCAGCGACATGCTGCACCTGTTCGCCCGCCTGGACGGGTTCTGGCACATCGGTGGGCAGCTCGACGTCGGCTGGATGCTGCTGTACTGGGGCTGGGGCCTGGCCGCGCTGCATCCGGACATGGTGTGGCTGACCGAGCCTCGGCCGCTGCAGTCGGCCGAGCTGAGCGGGCGGCGGCTGGTCGTGCTGGGGCTGAGCTCGCTGGCGCCCCCGGCGGTGCTGCTGGTCGAGGCGCTACGCGGGCCGGTCGGCAACGGCGAGATCATCGCCGTGCTCACCGTGGCGATGTTCGCGCTGGTGCTGATGCGGCTGGTCGACGCGATGCGTACACATCGGCAGTCGCTGCTGCGCGAGCGCATGCTGCGCGAGGTCGGCGCGGAACTCGTGGGCTTCACCGACTCGGCTCAGGTGACCGAGGCGGTGCGCCGGGCCGCGACCGGGCTGATGCCCCGGGACACCGACCACCGGGTGATCCTGACCGTGGACCGGCCCGACCAGCCCACCCGGTCCGGTCCGGCCACGGTCGCCGCGCCCAGGAGCGCGCTGCTGTGCCGGATCGGCGACCTGCCCGAGCCGGACGCGCGCGAACTGGCCGGGTTCGACGTCGCGCTCAGCTGCCCGCTCGCCCCGGCCGATGGCGCCGCGGGCGGGCGGCGCATCGGCACCCTGCTGGTCGCCGCCGAGGAGAACGTGCTGCGTACGCTGCAGGGCTCGATCGAGGTGCTGGCGCTGCAGGCGGCGCTCGCGCTGGCGCGGATCACGGCCAACGAGGAGATCAACCGGCGCGACAGCGAGGCGTACTTCCGCGCGCTGGTGCACAACACCGCCGACGTCATCATGATCGTCGAGGCGGGCAACGAGATCCGGTACAGCAGCCCGTCGGCCATGGCCATGTTCGGCCGCGACCGGCTGGAAGGCACCGACCTGCTCGACCTGGTCGTGCCCGAGGAGCACGAGCGCAGCGCCGCCTACCTGCGGCGGGCCCGCAGCGAACGGCGCGGCGAGACCACCGACTGGACCGTCTGCGGGGTCGGCAACCGCCGCATCCAGGTCGAGGTCTCCAGCCGCGACCTGCGCGACGACCCGACCGTGGGCGGGCTGGTGGTCACCCTGCGCGACGTCACCCAGCGCCGCCGGCTGGAACGCGAACTAACCCACCGGGCCTTCCACGACTCGCTCACCAGCCTGGCCAACCGGGCGCTGTTCGTCGACCGGGTGACCCTCGCCGTCGACCGGGCCCGGCGCAACAGCACCATCGCGGGCGTCCTGTTCATCGACCTCGACGACTTCAAGGACGTCAACGACACCCTCGGCCATCCGGTGGGCGACCAACTCCTGGCAGAGGTGGCCGAGCGGCTGCGCGGGGTGCTGCGCCCGCACGACACCGCGGCCCGGCTGGGCGGCGACGAGTTCGCCGCCCTGATCGAGGACGCCGCGGACAACGCCGCGATCGAGCGGGTCGCCGAGCGGGTGGTGCGGGCGCTGTCGCTGCCCGTTCCCATCGGCGACCATATGGTGCCCGCCGAGGCCAGCGTCGGCGTCGCCACCACCCGCCACGCCGACGACGGCGACGAACTGCTGCGCCACGCCGACCTGGCCCTGTACGCCGCCAAGGGCGCGGGCAAGGGTCAGTGGCGCCGATACCAGCCCGCACTGCACGAGGCGCTGATCGAGCGCCTCCAACTGCGCGCCGACCTGGACCGGGCCGTGGCCGAGCAGGAGTTCAGCCTGCGCTACCAGCCGGTGGTGGGACTCGACGGCGGGCAGACCGTCGGCCTGGAGGCGCTGGTGCGCTGGGAGCACCCCGCCCGGGGCACCCTCGCCCCGGACGAGTTCATCGGGGTGGCCGAGGAGTCCGGGCTGATCGTGCCGATCGGCACCCAGGTGGTACGGCAGGCCCTGGCCGCCGCGGCGCTGTGGCCGACCCGGGTCGGGGTCGGGCCGTACGTCAGCATCAACGTCTCGGCCCGCCAGTTCCGCACCCCCGGCGTCGTCGCCGACCTGCTGCGCGAGCTCGACGAGGCCGGGCTGCCCCCGCACCGGCTGATGCTGGAGATCGTCGAGACGCTGCTGCTGCACGACGACGAGGAGGTCTGGGCCGACCTGGCCGAACTGCGCGAAGCGGGGGTACGGGTGGCCATCGACGACTTCGGCACCGGCTACTCCTCGCTCAGCTACCTGCGCCAGGTGTCCCTGGACGTGGTGAAGCTGGACAAGTCGTTCGTCGGGGCCATCGAGACCTCGCCTCAGCAGCGCGCCCTGGTCGAGGGCATCGTCCGGCTCGCCGCGACGCTGGGGCTGGAGGTCATCGCCGAGGGCATCGAGACCGAGCAGCAGCGCGACATCCTGCGCGACATCGGCTGCGGCTTCGGCCAGGGCTACCTGTTCAGCAAGCCGCTGCCCGCCTCCGACACCGTCGCCTGGCTCGTCACCGAACTGAAGTAAGGAAGGGCCCCTTCTTATCGCTTTACGTGGAGGAAGGGGCCCTTCTTGACGCCTACCTGCGGCGGTGCGTGGCGCTGGGCGGCGGCGCGCGGCAGCGGGCGAGTGTGGCGGCGTAGCGTGGCGGGGTGCGGATCGTGTCGCTGGTGCCGTCGTTGACCGAGGCCGTGGCCGCGACCCTGCCCGACGATCTCGTCGGCGCCACCGACTGGTGCACCCACCCCGCCGACCTGGCGGTCCCCCGGGTGGGCGGCACGAAGTACCCCGACCTCGACCGCGTGCTCGCGCTGCGCCCCGACGTGGTGCTGGTCAACATGGAGGAGAACCGGGTCGAGGACGCCGACGCGCTGCGGGCCGCGGGCGTGGAGCTCCACGTGACCTTTCCGCGTACCGTCGACGAAGCCCTATCCGACCTGGGCACCATGCTCGCCGCCCTCGGCGCGCCCGCCGAACCCGGCTGGCTGGCCGATGCCCGCGCCGCCTGGGCCGCCGTCGGGCCGCGGCCCGCCCGCCGGGCGATCGTCCCGGTATGGCGCCGCCCGTGGATCGTGCTCGGCGGCGGCACCTTCGCCGGGGACGTGCTGCGTCGCCTCGGCGTCGACAACGTCTACGGCGACGACCCGGATCGCTACCCGCGCCCCGCCCTCGCCGAGCTGCGGGAGCAGGGCGCCGAACTGGTGGTGCTGCCCGACGAGCCGTACGCGTTCACCCGCGACGACGGCCCCGAGAGCTTTCCCGGCACGCCGTACGCCCTGGTCAGCGGGCGCCACCTCACCTGGTACGGCCCGTCGCTGACCGAGGCGCCGACCCTCCTCGCCGAGCAGCTCGCCGCCGCCCGCATGCCACCCGCGCCCTGAGCCCGGATCCACCCGCCCGCCCGCCGCCCAGATGATCGTGCAGTTTCGGGGAAACTGCACGAATCCGCCCCAAGATTCCAGCAGTTTCCCCGAAACTGCAGCCTCCGCCCGGCGGCCCGGCGGCCCGGCGGCCCGGCGCGGCGCGTGGCGTGGCGCGCGGACTGGCGCGGGGTGTTGCGTCGGGGCGGAGTCACGGCCAGGCGTTGAGTTCGGCCGCCCGGGGTGCTCGGACCAGCTCGGACGCGGGTGCGTCGAAGCGCATGACGGGTCGGGTCGGGTCCCAGGCGGGCCAGCCGGGGTCGCCGGTGGTGGCGAAGGAGACCCAGGCGCGGTGCATGGTGTCGGCCAGCGGCTGCGGCGGGGCGTCCCCGGCCAGGGCGCGGCCGTCCGGGCTGGACAGGGTGTCGAAGACGAACCCGATCTCCAGCGCGTGGCAGGCGCCGAGCCGGTCCACGGGGGACTGCCAGGCGAACTCGTACAGCCAGGTGCGGGCGGGCAGGCGGGCGTCGGCCAGCCGGTTCAGGGGCAGCCGCAGCATCCGGTCGGTGGCGATGATGCCCAGCAGTTCGCCGGGGCGTGCCAGCGGCCACGCCGCGCGGTAGACCTGGGTGGTCCGGCCCGAGACGCGGAACTTCGCCAGCGCCAGCCGCAGCGTGAGGCCGTTGACCTTCTCCAGCAGCCCGGTGGGTACGAACCACAGCCGGTACTCCTCGGCGTTGTAGCCGAGCAGCACGTCGATCCCGGCCCCGGCGCCCGCGTGCAGCGCGCTCATCGGGTCCCGCGGCACGGTGTCGCCGTCGACGGCCAGGGTGAACCCGTTTCCGTTGCCGATCGGCGGCCCGCCCCGGGCGATGGCGACCTGCGCGTCGAGCAGCCGTCGCGGTTCGACCGCGGCGAACGCCTCGGCGGTGGCCGGGACGCGCAGCTTCTTGGCGATCATCCGGGTCGGCCGGGCCGCGGCATCGCGCGGCTGGGCTGTCGGGGCGCCGCTCTGCAGCACCGCCCGCCGGAACAGTCCCTCGGCGTACGGGCTGGTCAGCAGGGCGCCGATGGAGATGGAACCGGCGGACTCGCCGAAGACGGTCACGTTGTCGGGGTCGCCGCCGAACGCGGCGATGTTGTCGCGCACCCACTCCAGCGCGGCGATCTGGTCCCGCAGGCCGAGGTTGGCGGGGGCGTCGGGGAAGACGCCGAAGCCCTCGATGCCCAGCCGGTAGTTGAGCGACACCAGCACCACGCCGTCGCGGGCGAAGGCGCTGCCCTCGTACGCGGGCGGGCAGGACGAGCCGTTGCGCAGCGAGCCGCCGTGGATCCACACCATGACCGGGCAGGCGGAGCCGTCAGTCGGTGCCCAGACGTTCAGGTTGAGGCACTCGGTGCCGGGCACGTCCGGGTCGGCCAGCAGCCGGTCCATCGGGGGCGGGAACGGGGCCTTCGGCGCGGTCGGGCCGTAGGCCAGCGCGTCGCGTACCCCGTCCCAGGGCTGCACCCGGGCGGGGCGCCGAAACCGGTGCTCGCCGAACGGGGCGGCGGCGTACGGAATGCCCAGGAACACCGCGATCCCGTCGCTGATCCGCCCGCGGACCCGACCGGCCCGGGTGGCGACGATCGCCTCCGTCGCAATCTCGGTCATGGCCGTATTCTGCGCCCCCCGCGGTAAGGAAGGGCCCCTTCTTATCGGAATACGAGGTAGAAGGGGCCCTTCTTAACGCGTCTGCGGCCCGCCGCGGCGCGCGGTTCGGGGGCGGGTCGCGCGGGTCAGAGCGCCGCGGCGGCCGCGCGTCCGGCCTGGCGGCCGGAGAACAGGCAGCCGCCGAGGAAGGTGCCCTCCAGCGACCGGTACCCGTGCACGCCGCCGCCGCCGAACCCGGACACCTCGCCCGCCGCGTACACGCCGGGCAGTGGACTTCCGTCGGCGCGCAGCACCCGCCCGGACAGGTCGGTCTCCAGCCCGCCCAGCGTCTTGCGGGTGAGGATGTTCAGCCGTACCGCGATCAGCGGCCCGGCCTTCGGGTCGAGCAGCCGGTGCGGCGTGGCCACCCGGATCAACTTGTCGCCCCGGTAGTTGCGGGCGCCCCGGATCGCGGTGACCTGCAGGTCCTTGGTGAACGCGTGGTCCATCTCCCGGTCGCGGGCCTCGACCTGGCGGCGTACCTCCGGCAGCTCCAGCAGCGGGGTCTCGGTCAGCTTGTTCATGCCCGCGACCAGCTCGTCCAGGGTGTCCGCGACGACGAAGTCGGCGCCGTTGCGCTTGAACGCCTCGACCGGGCCGGGCGCGCCGGGCAGCACCCGCTTGAGCAGCTGGCGCACGCTCTTGCCGGTCAGGTCGGGGTTCTGCTCGGAGCCCGAGAGCGCGAACTCCTTCTCGATGATCTTCTGGGTGAGCACGAACCAGGTGTGGTCGTGCCCGGTGGTCATGATGTGCTCCAGCGTGCCGAGGGTGTCGAAGCCGGGGAACAGCGGTACCGGCAGGCGGCGGCCGGTGGCGTCCAGCCACAGCGACGACGGGCCGGGCAGGATCCGAATGCCGTGCTTGTCCCAGATCGGCGCCCAGTTCTCGATGCCCTCGGTGTAGTGCCACATCCGGTCCGGGTTGATGATGTTGGCGCCCGCGGCCTCGGTGATGCCGAGCATCCGGCCGTCCACGTGCGCGGGCACGCCCGACAGCAGCTTCTTCGGCGGGGTGCCGAGCCGCTGCGGCCAGTTGCGCCGGACCAGGTCGTGGTTGCCGCCGATGCCGCCCGAGGTCACGATCACGGCCTGGGCGCGAAGTGCGAATTCGCCCGCGGGGGTACGGCTGGACGCCTCGCCCCGCTGCGCGGGGCTCGGTTCGAGCACGGTGCCGCGTACGCCGTCGACGACGCCCCCGGTCACCGTCAGTTCGTCCACCCGGTGCCGGAACGCCAGCTTGACCAGCCCTCGCTCGGCCGCCGCCCGCACCCGCTTGATGAACGGGGCGAGCAGCCCCGGCCCGGTGCCCCAGGTGATGTGGAAGCGCGGCACCGAGTTTCCGTGCCCGTCGGCCAGGTACCCACCGCGCTCGGCCCAGCCGACGACCGGGAAGAACCGCACCCCCTGCGCGTGCAGCCAGGGCCGCTTCTCGCCCGCGGCGAAGTCGACGTACGCCTCGGCCCAGCGGCGCGGCCACGCGTCGCACTCGCGGTCGAACCCGGCGCTGCCCAGCCAGTCCTGCAGGGCCAGCTCACGCGTGTCGCGGATGCCCATGCGGCGCTGCTCGGGGGAGTCGACCAGGAAGAGGCCGCCGAAGGACCAGAACGCCTGCCCGCCGAGCGCGGCCTCGGGCTCCTGGTCCAGCAGGATCACCCGCTTGCCCGCGTCGGCCAGTTCGGCGGTGGCGACTAATCCGGCCAGGCCGGCACCTACGACGATGACGTCGGCGTCCACGGGCGCCACTCTCCTCTGCTCGCCGCGGCTGTGATGCGCGGCACGCCGCGAGCTTAGCGAACGCGAAACCCATTCGCTTCCGGGGTCGCCGCTCGGACGGGCGGCGCCCCGCCCTTCAATGACACTGGCCTATCTGGAGGACTGTTGCGGGGGTCCGCGTCCTCTAGATAGGCCAGTGTCAATGCTGGGTGGTGGCGTGGTGCCGCCGGGCCACCACCGGTCCGGTCGAGCGGGTCACGCCGCCTGGAGGATGAAGGTCCAGGTCGTCGTGGTGGTGCTGGCGGCGGCAGCGGTGGCGGTCAGACCGCCGTAGTTGCCGGTCGGCAGCGAGCTGCCCGAGTCGGCCAGCAGACCGGTGACCCGGCCGCCGCCCGTCTGCGAGCCGTTGCTGCGCACCTCGACCCCGGCCGGAGCGGTCAGGGCCGTGGAGGCGGCGTCGCCGTGCATCCAGTACGACACGCCCCAGCTCTGGCTCCCGGTCACCGCCACGGTCGGCGTGATCCGGCCCGCGCTGCTGGCGATGTCCGTGGCACTGGCGAAGGTCACCCCGTCGACGCCGCGGTACGCCGCGACGATGAAGTTGCCCTTCGACTGCGCCGACAGCGTCACCCGCACCTGGGTGCCCGCGTCCCCGGCCGCCGCGACCTTGGTCCACGCGGTCGTGGTGGCGTAGCCGCCGTCGAGGCGCTCCAGCTGGGTCCAGCCGGTCACCCCGGTCGGCGCACCCGTGGTGGCGTGCGTGTTCTGGCTGAGGACCAGCAGCAGCCGGTCGCCCGCCTGCACCGAGGACGGCACCGTCACCACGTGCTGGGCGACGTTCGCGTTCGCGGTGGCCTGCCCGACGAAGGAGATCTTCTCCGGGATCGGCGCGACGGTGACCTGCTGGGTGTCGGTGTCCGTGGCGCCCCGGTCGTCGGTGACGGTCAGCGTGACGCTGTACGTGCCCGCCGCCGCGAAGGTGTGCGACGTCGCCGGGACGCTGTCGGTGTCGGCACTGCTGCCGTCGCCGAAGTTCCAGGCGTAGTTCTGGATCGCCCCGTCGGAGTCGGTGGAACCCGAACCCGACAGCGAGCAGATCAGACCGGTGCAGCTCGGGGCGAGGTGGGCGACCGGAGTGGCGTTGGCCGCGCCGCCCGCGCCCTTGAGAATCTTGATGTAGTCGATGTCGCCCACGAAGTAGTCGCAGGTGACCGTGACGCCATCACAGGCGCTCTTGCCACCGATCGAGAACTGCCGGGTGTTGGAGATGGTGCCGGTCGGGCCGTTGAGGCGGCTGGTGCGCACGCCGTCGACGAACATCTCGACGTACGCCGAGGTCCGGTTGCAGGTGACGGTGTGCCACTGGCCGTCGTTGATCGTGCCGTCCATGTAGCCGGTGCGCGAGGCGCCGTCGCCACCCCGGAACAGGCACTTGGGGCTGCCACCGGGCGCCTCGAACTTCCAGTAGCCGCCGACCTGGCTGCCCTGCCCCTTCTGCATGATGTTGCCGAAGGAGTAGGTGGTCCGGTAGCGGATGGTGAACGAGAAGTCGCCCGCGTCGGGGTTGAAGTCGTTCGTGTTCGGGACCGTGTTCACGTGTCCCGGCACGTACTCCTCATCCTCGGGCAGGTGCACGGCGAACCGGTGACCGGTGGCTCCGGCGTACAGCGTGCCGGTGGCCACCTCGTCGCCGATGGTGCCGTTCTTGCCGTTGCCGCTGCTGTCCACCAGCACGGTCGAGCCCGAGGCCTCGTCCATGCTGTAGAACGCCACGGTCTTGGTGGCCGTCGCGTGCGCCGGCGCCGCTCCTACGAGGACCCCCGCGAAGGCCACAGCGGCGACCATGCCCAGCCTTCCGGCGGAGCGTAGCCCGCTTGGCCTGATGCTTGAACGCATGCGTTCCTCCTAGTCGTTGCTTGGGGCTCACCCTTCCATGTGTGAACAAACGGTTGAATGGCCCTTTGGGTGGACCGGCTGACGCATTTCCGTCGCAGGTGGAGGGACTGGTTGACGGACGATCGGACGGTTGACCGGTGCGGTCGTATACGGGTGGGTGGCCCTATTCGAGGTAGCCGGGATCGGCACGCGCGGCCGCTCGGGGTGCGCGAGGATGGAGGCGTGAGCAGCCTGCCGATCATCGACCTGGCCCAGCCGCGCGCGACCGTGGCCCACGGCATCCGCGCGGCCTGCCGTGACAGCGGCTTCTTCTACCTGACCGGGCACGGTGTGCCGCCCGAGCTGATGGCGCAGCTCGACCAGGCCGCGAGGGAGTTCTTCGAGCTGCCCGAGCCCGACAAGATGGAGATCGCGATGGCGCGCGGCGGGCGGGCCTGGCGCGGCTTCTTCCCGGTCGGCGGCGAGCTGACCTCCGGCCGCCCAGACCTCAAGGAGGGCCTGTACTTCGGCACCGAGTTGCCCGACGACGATCCCCGCGTACGGGCCGGGCTGCCGCTACACGGCGGCAACCTCTTTCCACGGCAGGTGCCCGAGCTGGCTCCCCTCGTGCTGACCTATCTGGACGCGCTGACCGCGGTCGCCCAGGAGGTCATGCGCGGGGTGGCGGTCAGCCTGGACCTGGACGAGGACTACTTCGCCGCCGGATACACCGCCGATCCCACCGTGCTGTTCCGGATCTTCCACTACCCGCCCGCGCCGGCGGGCGACGACGGCTGGGGCGTGGGCGAGCACACCGACTACGGCCTGCTGACGCTGCTGGCCCAGGACGACAACGGCGGCCTGCAGGTGAGGACGCCGCGCGGCTGGATGGAGGCGCCGCCGGTGCCGGGCACGTTCGTGTGCAACATCGGGGACATGCTCGACCGGCTCACCGGGGGGTGGTACCGGTCGACCCCGCACCGCGTACGCAACACCAGCGGGCACGACCGGCTGTCGTTCCCGTTCTTCTTCGACCCCGCGTTCGCCGCCACGGTGCCGCCGCTGCCCGGCCGGGCCCGGACCGGAGACGACGGCCGCGACCGCTGGGATGGCCAGGACCTGCGCGCCTTCACCGGAACGTATGGCGAATATCTGCTGGGTAAGGTGGGCAAGGTCTTCCCTGAGCTGGGCGGGGCGGTGCTGTGATCGTCTCTTCGCCTGTTGGGTGACGTGCTGTTCACCGTATGGCCAAATTCTGTCCACGTTGCCGGGTGACGGTGTTCTGATCCGGTGTGCGGCCATTGCCCCGGACCGTCTGGCAGAACGGGGATCGTCGGTGACCGCTCGGTTCGAGTTCTACGAGCGGCCGCCGATGGGCGTCACCTGGCGCCTGCTGTCCAGCAACAACCGCGATCTCGGCCGGTCCGCGTCCGGCTATCCCGACGTCGACGAGTGCATTGTCGCGGTCGAGGCACTGCGCGCGGCCCTGGCCGACACCGAGCCCCAGGTGTACCGGGTGAACCGGCTCGCCTGGGCGTGGCGGCTGGACGTCGCGGCCGACGCGACGGCCGTGGCCAGTCGCGCCTACCAGCGGCGGGTCCAGGCGCAGACCGCCTGCGGCCTGTTCGTCAAACTCGCCGCCCTGGCCGAGGTCACCCCCGCCGTCCGCCAGGCCCGCAGCTGACCCTGACTGTCCAATCCCGTCGATTCATCGGCCGGTGGGCGCGATGCGTGGGGGCGGGGTTTCACTCGGAGCGCGTTCTGGGGCAAGATCGCGGTCTGCGGAACGTTTCGGTGTATCCATGATGGCGGATGCCTGTCCGGCGGCTCGGATGTTGGGACGGCTGCTTCGAAGATCGCTACGAGCGGTCATTTCCGTGCATGGCCATGGCCCACTTCTCCGCATTCTGACCACTGACGCCGATCTCCCCGATGATGATCGCCGCTTTCGGTCAAAACCTGCGCCCCCAGCCCACATTTTGACCGCCATCAGCGATCATCCTCCCGCCCTCCGGCCCCGGCGGGCGGTCGACGGGCGGGCGGCCAGTGAGTCGGTTGCTGTTGCCGCGGCTGGTGGGTCAGTCGCTGTAGCCGGAGCGGCGGTTCTGCTTGATGGCCGAGCGGTGACGCTTGGACTCCAGGCGGCGGGCCTGGGCGCCCTTGCTGATCCGGGTCGGGCGGCGGGCCGGTGGCGGCGGGGCGATCGCCGTACGCAGCAGGGCGGCCAGCCGGGCGCGGGCGGCTTCGCGGTTGGCGAGCTGCGCGCGGTGCTCGCTGGCGGCGATCGTCAGCACGCCGTCGACGAGCCGGTTGGCGAGCTGCGCCAGCGCGCGCTGACGCAACGGTTCCGGCAGTGCCTGGGAGCGCTCCACATCGTATGAAAGCTCCACCCGACTGTCGGCCGTGTTGACCCCCTGTCCACCCGGCCCGGAACTGCGCGAGAAGCGTTCCCGCAGCTCTCCGGCCGGAATGACCACATGCTCACTGATCATCAAATCCTGTGCCACGGTCCGTTTCACCTCTTCTCGTCGCCGCACACCACCCGACGATCATGCCCTACGGAGAGCGTGTTCACGACCAACTTTTACCGTCATAAATCAATGATCATAAATATAGCTTAATCGGTTTTCATGCGCCACGTCACAGAACTGTCACGGCGAAGACTCACGGTTGACACATGAACGCGGCGCTCGTAGCGTAGGGCCACTTATCCGGTTCAGTAGACGCTTCGCTATATATGGGAGCGCTCCAAATGGTACGGAGGATGCCATGCGACTGACCAGGTCCCGTTGGGCCACAGTCACCGCAGTCCTTGCCGTCGGCGCCGTGGTCCTCGCCGGGTGCAAGGGCGGGGACGACCCCGAGAAGCCCGGCGGCACGGTCGAGCTGAAGATCGCCTTCTGGGGCGACTTTGGCCTCGACGAGCTCAAGGCCAAGTACGAATCGGCACACCCGAACGTGAAGATCGTCCTCAACTCGGGCGAATACAACGCGCAGCACGAGGACCTGCAGAAGAAGCTGATCGCCGGCTCCGGCGCG
Organism: Catellatospora tritici; assembly: GCF_019083965.1. Taxonomy (GTDB): domain Bacteria; phylum Actinomycetota; class Actinomycetes; order Mycobacteriales; family Micromonosporaceae; genus Catellatospora; species Catellatospora tritici. The sequence goes on along the minus strand of NZ_JAHRCY010000015.1, from coordinate 131,079 downwards.
GCCGACATCGCCGCCATCGACGAGGGCTTCATCGTCAGCTTCCGCAGCCAGGCTGACAAGTTCGTGAACCTGCTGGACAAGGGCGCGGGCAAGTACCAGGACAAGTACCTGCCCTGGAAGTGGAAGCAGTCCCTGTCGGCCGACGGCAAGACCCAGATCGGCCTCGGCACCGACGTCGGCGGCCTGGCCATGTGCTACCGCACCGACCTGTTCAAGGCGGCGGGCCTGCCCACCGAGCGCGACGAGGTCTCGGCGCTGTGGCCCACCTGGGACGAGTTCATCAAGGTCGGCCAGGGCTACACCGCCAAGTCGAAGAAGAAGTTCCTCGACAACGCCACCAACCTGTTCAACCCGGTCCTGGGCCAGCAGCCGGTGGGCTTCTACGACGAGCAGGAGACCCTGAAGATGGACGGCGGCCCCAAGGTCGCCTTCGACACCACCATGAAGGCCATCGACGCGGGCCTGTCGGCGAACCTGGCGGCCTGGTCGCCGGAGTGGAACGCGGGCTTCGTCAAGGGCGACTTCGCGGTGCTGGCCTGCCCGGCCTGGATGCAGGGCCACATCAAGAACACCGCGCCGGACACCTCCGGCAAGTGGGACGTGGCCGCGATCCCGGGCGGCGGCGGTAACTGGGGCGGCTCGTTCCTGACCATCCCGAAGTCCGGCAAGCACACCGCCGAGGCGTACGAGCTGCTGGAGTGGCTGATCCAGCCCGAGCAGCAGATCGAGATCTTCAAGAAGGTCGGCAACCTGCCCTCCCAGCCGGCCCTCTACAAGGACCCGGCGATCGCCGACTTCAAGAACCCGTTCTTCAGCGACGCCCCGGTCGGCCAGATCTTCAGCAAGACCGCCGAGGGTCTGACCCCGCAGTACCTGGGCAAGAAGAACGGCCCGACCCGGGTCGCGGTCGAGAACGTCATCAACTCCGTGCAGGCGGGCACGACCAAGTCCGCGGACGCCTGGGCGCAGGCGCTCAAGGAAGCGGACAAGGCGGCCAAGGCCTGACCCGCGTTGCAGTGGGGATCTGAAGGGGTGGGCGTCTCCCTACGGCGTCCACCCCTTCGCCCGCGACCGCATCATATCGACCGATCTCGGTTAACTGGAGGTAATCGTGCGCGGGCTATCGCACCGGCTGCACCGCTTCGACGTGCGGCAGATGCCGTACGTCCTCGTCGCTCCGTTCTTCATCCTCTTCGCCGTGTTCGGGCTGTTCCCGCTGATCTTCAACGGGATCGTGGCCCTGCGCACGTGGCGCCTGGACGACCCGGCCCAGGACGGCTGGGCCGGGTTGGCCAACTTCGAGCGCCTGACCGGCGACGAGGACTTCTGGAACGCGCTGTTCAACACGTTCGGCATCTTCGTGCTGTCCACGGTGCCGCAGCTGTTCGCCGCCGTGTGCCTCGCGCACCTGCTGAACCGCAAGCTCAAGGGCAAGATCTGGTTCCGGGTGAGCATGCTGCTGCCGTACATCACGCCGCTCACCGCGTCCACGTTGGTCTTCCTGGTGATCTTCTCCAAGAACAGTGGCGTGGCCAACTGGGTGCTGTCGCTGATCGGGCTGAACGACCCGAGTGACCCGCTGGACTGGCGGGCCGGGAAGGCGCAGTCCTGGATCGCCATCGCCACGATGGTCAACTGGAAGTGGATCGGCTACAACGCGCTGCTCTACCTGTCGGCGATGCAGACCATCCCGCGGGACATCTACGAGGCCTCGGCGCTGGACGGCGCGAGCGCGTGGAAGCAGCTGTGGCGGGTCACCGTACCGATGATCCTGCCGGTCGTGATCTTCACGGTGGTGCTGTCCACCATCGGCGGGCTGCAGCTGTTCACCGAGCCGATGCTGTTCGAGGCCAACCCGGCGGCCGCCACCGGCGGCTCCAACGGCGAGTGGCAGACCATCGCCCAGCTCATCTACAAGGTCGGCTGGAAGAACCTCAACCTGGGCTACGCCGCGGCGATGTCCTGGGCCCTGTTCCTGATCATCATCCTCGTCGCCGGGCTCAACGCCCTGGTGGCGAACCGGCTCGGAGGAGGACGTCGGTGACCACGACCGTCGACCGGCAGCACACCGCGCAGCCGGTCCCACCCGCGCGGGTGCGCCGGACCAAGCCCTCCCAGCTGGGCCGCGCCCCGCAGGACACCCCCGCGGGCGCCTGGACGTACGTCCTGCTCACCGTGTTCTTCCTGGTGTCGGCGTACCCCATCTACTGGATGTTCGTCATCGCCACCAGCACCGACGCCGCGCTGGCCGACATCCCGCCGAAGTTCCTGCCCGGCGACAACCTCGGCACCAACCTGACCGAGGTGTTCACGCTCGAGGACGTCTACTTCGCCGAGTCGCTGCTCAACAGCGTGATCGTGTCCACCCTGGTGACGGTGTCGATCCTGTTCTTCTGCTCGGTGGCTGGATTCGCCTTCGCCAAGCTGCGGTTCCGGGGCAGCAGGGTGCTGATGCTGATCGTCATCCTCACCCTGACCGTGCCCAACCAGCTCGGCGTGGTCGCGCTCTACATCCTGATGGGCAAGCTGCCCGGCCAGGGCGAGGGCGGCTGGAACGGCAGCCTGCTCGCGGTCATCGTGCCCGGCCTGGTCAGCGCGTTCGGCGTGTTCTACATGCGGCAGTTCATCATCGGCGCGGTGCCCGACGAGCTGATCGAGTCCGGCCGCGTCGACGGCGCCACCACCATGCGCGTCTACTGGAGCATCGTGCTGCCCGCGATCCGGCCCGCACTGGCCGTGCTGGGCCTGCTCACCTTCGTCGGCACCTGGAACGACTTCCAGTGGCCGCTGATCACCCTCGGCGGCTCCGACTACCCCACCTCGATGGTGGCCCTGTTCGACCTGGCCAGCGGCAACTATGTGCTCTACCGCCGGGTGCTGGCCGGTGCGCTGGTGGCCACCGTGCCGTTGATTCTGATGTTGGCAGTCGGGGGCAGGCAGATCGTCCGCGGCATCATGGAGGGTGCGGTCAAATCGTGATGGCGACAGCAAGCAGCATGGTCCGGCTGCACCAGGGCTGGACCGTGTCCGCCCGGGACACCCCGGTGCGGGTCACCGAGGTGCCCGCGAGCGTGCCGGGCTGCGTGCACACCGACCTGCTCGCGGCCGGGCTGATCGAGGACCCGTACCTCGACGACAACGAGAGCCGGCTCGGGTGGATCGGGCGCACCCGGTGGGAGTACCGGACCGGCTTCGAGTGGGCCGGTCCGGGCGACGACCGGATCGACCTGGTCTGCGCCGGACTCGACACGGTGGCCACGATCGAGGTCAACGGCGTCGAGCTGGGTCGGACCGCGAACATGCACCGGAGCTACCGGTTCGACCTGCGCTCGGTGCTCAACCACGGGCACAACGACCTGAAGATCACCTTCGATTCCGCGTACGACTACACGGCCGCGATGGCGCGGCAGGTCGGCACCCGGCCGGGGGCGTACGACGAGCCGTACAACCTGATCCGGAAGATGGCCTGCAACTTCGGCTGGGACTGGGGCCCGACCCTGGTCACGGCTGGGATCTGGCAGCCGATCGGGCTGCACAGCTGGTCCACGGCGCGCCTGGCGCAGGTCCGCCCGCTGGTCACCGTCGAGGGCACCACCGGCCGGGTCGAGCTGCACGTCGAGGTGGAACGGGCCTCGGCCGAGGCGCTGACCGTCACCGCCGAGATCGGCGGTGTCAGGGTAAGCGGCGGCCTTGCCGCCGGGCAGATGAGCACCGTGCTGCACATCGAGGTGCCCGACGTGCGGCGCTGGTGGCCGCGCGGCTACGGCGAGCAGCCGCTCTACCCGCTGCGGGCGGTCCTGGCCACCGGCGGCGGCCGCGAGCTGGGCCGGTGGGAGCGCCGGGTCGGGTTCCGCACGGTACGGCTGGACACCACCCCTGACGAGCACGGCACGCCGTACACGGTGGTGGTCAACGAGCGACCGGTCTACGTCAAGGGCGTCAACTGGATCCCCGACGACACCTTCGTCACCCGGATCACCCGCGAGCGGCTGGCCGAGCGGTTCGCCCAGGCGTGCGCCGCGAACGTCAACTACCTGCGGGTCTGGGGCGGCGGCCGGTACGAGTCGGAGGACTTCTACGAGCTCGCCGACGAGCTGGGGCTCATGGTCGGGCAGGACTTCCTGTTCGCGTGCGCGGCGTACCCGGAGGAGGAGCCGTTCGCGGCCGAGGTGGCGGCCGAGGCGCGCGAACAGGTGGTGCGGCTGGCCTCGCACCCCAGCCTGGTGACCTGGACCGGCAACAACGAGAACATCTGGGGCTTCGCCGACTGGGGCTGGCCGGAGCGGTTGCAGGGGCGCAGCTGGGGTGCCGGCTACTACCACGGGCTGCTGCCGTCCATCGTGGCCGAACTCGACCCCACCCGGCCGTACTGGCCGGGCAGCCCCTGGTCGGGCCGCGCCGACCGGCACCCCAACGACCCCGACCACGGCACCACCCACCTGTGGGAGGTGTGGAACCGGATCGACTACACCCACTACCGCGACAGCGTGCCCCGGTTCGTGGCCGAGTTCGGGTTCCAGGCCCCGCCCGCGTACGCCACCCTGCGCCGGGCGCTGCACGACGAGCCGCTGGCCGCCGACTCACCCGGCATGCGGCACCACCAGAAGGCGACCGACGGCGACCTCAAACTGCGCCGGGGCCTGGACGCGCACCTGCCGCTGCCGGTCGACTTCGCCGACTGGCACTACCTGACCCAGCTCAACCAGGCCCGCGCGATCAGCCTGGCGCTGGAGCACTTCCGCTCGCACACCCCGCACAACATGGGCGCGATCGTCTGGCAGCTCAACGACTGCTGGCCGGTCACGTCCTGGGCGGCCGTCGACGGCGACGGGCGGCGCAAACCCCTCTGGCACGCGCTGCGCCGGTCGTTCGCACCCCACCTGCTCACCATCCAGCCCCGGCCGGACGGCCCGGCCCTGGTCGCGGTCAACGACACCGACCAGCCCTGGTTCGCACCGGCCGTGGTGACCCGGCACGGCCTGGGCGGCGACGTCCTGGCCCGCACCGAGGTCACGCTGGACGTGCCTCCCCGCTCGGCGGTCACCGTGCAACTGCCCCCGGACGTCGCGACCTGCGGCGACCGTACGGGCGAATTGGTGCGGGCGGTCGCCGGGGACGAGAGCGCGCTGTGGTTCTTCGCCGAGGACCACGAGATCGACTACCCGGCGGCCCGGTTCGAGGCGAAGGTCGAGCCGGTCGTCTCCGGCCCGGCCGTCATCGCGTACGAGGTGACCGTCACGGCCGGGACGATCCTGCGCGACCTCGTGCTCTTCCCCGACCGGCTCGACCCGGCCGCTCAGGTGGACCAGGCCCTGGTCACCCTGCTGCCGGGGGAGTCGACGACGTTCACGGTGACCGGCGCCGAGCTCGGCGACCCGTCAGCCCTGGCCGCCCGGCCGGTGCTGCGGTGCGTCAACGACATCACGCGCGCCTGACCCCTCCACACCCCTCCCAAGGAGCACGCGCATGAACCGAAGGATCCTGGCGGCTGCCGCCGGGGCGCTCGTTCTGCTGCTCGGCACCGGCCCCGGCTCCTTCGACCTGGACCACGTCCGCGCCGAATAGCCGCTGCTCGGCATGGGCCATGACGCCGGCTCAGGACAACGGGCCGAGAGCTTCGGCTCCCGGCCCGTACTTCCGCGCCCTTCACGCCGCCGGCTCGTTCCGGCCTCGACTCGATCTTCACGAGGCCGATGATCGGCGTCTGCGGTCACTTCCTCGGCTGTAAGCCGACGATTTGACCGCAGACACCGATCATCGCCGGGGACGGCCCCCAAGATCGCTACTTCCGGTCATTCTCCTGCGCGGCCCAGGGGCCGAAACCCGCTTTCTGGCCACAGATGCCGATCATCTGCGGGCGATGTCGGCCAAGATCGCTATCTCCGGTCATTTACCTGCACGCGTCAAGCGCCACACCCACGTTCCGTCCCCAAGCGGCGTTCCTCGGTCCGAAGATCGATGCCTGCGGTCATTTCCTGCCCCTGTAGCCCGAGAATTGCCCGCAGGCAGCGATCTTGGCGACGCAACGCGGCGGCACGCGGCGCGGCGCGGCAGGGCGCGGCGCGGCCCGGCGCGGCGGCCCGGGGCGAGGGCGGCCGGATGCGGTGCGGTCAGGCGGGGATGGGGAGGGTGAGGGTGTGGTGGGTGTGGTTGACCTTGGCGAGCAGGTAGTTGAGGTTGTCCGGGGCGGCGTGCACGCCGGTCGGGACCACGTCGGCGATGTCGATGCCGTGGTCGCGCAGCTGGCTGGGCTTGTCCGGGTTGTTGGTGAGCAGGTCGACGCGGGACACGCCCAGGGCGGTCAGCATCTGGGCGGCGGCGGTGTAGTCGCGCTCGTCGTCGCCGAAGCCCAGGGCCCGGTTCGCGGCGTACGTGTCCAGGCCGGTGTCCTGTAGGGCGTACGCGTCGAGCTTGGCGTACAGGCCGATGCCCCGGCCCTCCTGACGCAGGTAGAGCAGGTAGCCGCCGCGCTCGGCGATGCGCTGGACGGCCTCGCGCAGCTGGGGTCCGCAGTCGCACCGGGCGGAGCCGAAGACGTCGCCGGTCATGCACTCCGAGTGGGCGCGCACCAGCGGTGTCGCCGCGCCCCGGTGGTCGCCGAGCCCGAGCGCGATGTGCTCCTTGCCGTCACCGAGCCCGGTGAAGGTGAAGACCCGCGCGTCCACGGCGTAGCCGTCGGCGAAGCGCAGCGGCACGGTCACCTGCGTACGGATGCCCAGCTGTTCGGTCATGGTCACCAGCTCCAGTGCTGTCCGGGCCGGGCCGCTGAAGTCGCGGTCCGGTTCATGATTGTTGAAGGATCAAGTGGCGTGTCGCATTCCCGCATCCGGCGGCGTGCTGTTGTGACCTGTGCCGCGTAGCCCACCCGGCGCTGACCTTCGTGAAAAGGCGAATAAGTCTCGCGGCGGGCCCTTCTGGGTGTGACCCGGGCCGCGTACCATCCGCCACCATGACCGTGTCCCCCTCCCCGTCCCAGGTCAGCGCCCCCGCGCGGCCGCTGTCCGGGGGCGTGCGCGCCGGGTACGCCCTCGGCTCGCTGGCCACCGGTGCCTTCGGCACCGTGCCGGGCCTGCTGCTGCTGCCGTACCTCACCGACAACCTCGGCGTCGCCGCGGGCCTGGCGGGCCTGCTGGTGCTGCTGCCGAAGGCCTGGGATGTCCTGATCAACCCGTTGGCCGGGCGGTTCTCCGACCGGACCGTCTCGCGCTGGGGCGCTCGACGACCGTACCTGCTGTTCGGCGGGTTGGGCGTGGCGGTGCTGTTCGCGCTGATGTTCGCGGCCCCGTTCGGCACCGGCGCGGGCGCTTCGGCCTACGTCGCGGTCGCGTTCCTGGCCACGGCGACGGCGTACGCGTTCTTCCAGGTGCCGTACGTGGCGATGCCCGCCGAGATGACCGACGACTACAGCGAGCGCACCCGCCTGATGACCTGGCGGGTCGCGGTGCTCGCGGTGGCGATCCTGGTCTCGGGCGCGGTGGCGCCGATCGTGGTGAACAGTACCGGCGGGGGCGTCGCCGGGCACCGCTGGATGGGCGTGTTCGTGGCGGCGCTGATCGTGGCCGGGTCGCTGGGGGCGTTCTTCGGCACCGCGAAGGCGCCGACCGGGCAGGTCACCGAGAGCGAACCGTCGCTGCGTGCCCAGCTCGCGGTGGTACGCGCCAACCGTCCGTTCACCGTGCTGCTGACCGTGTTCGTGGTGCAGTCGATCGGGGTCGCGACGATGCTGGCCGGGGTCAAGTACCTGGCCGACCACGTGCTGCACCGCCCCGATGACGGGCCGACGTTGCTTTTCGCCTGCTTCGTCGGACCGGCGCTGCTGGTCATGCCTTTGTGGACCCGGGTCGGCGCCCGGCTCGGCAAGACCGGGTCCCTGGTGCTGGCCTCGCTGCTGTTCGCGGCCGGGGCGTTGGCGCTGGTGCTGGCCGGTTCGGTGCCGCCGGTGGTCGCGTACGTGGTGACCGGACTGATCGGCGTCGGGTACGCCGGGCAGCAGGTGTTCGCGATGGCGATGCTGCCCGACTGTGTCGCCTACGACGCCGCCCGCACGGGCCGTCGCCAGGCGGGTGTGTTCACCGGCCTGTGGACGGCGGGGGAGACTCTGGGCCTGGCGCTCGGCCCCGGCCTGTACGCGCTGGTCCTGCAGCTGACCGGCTACGTCTCCTCCGACACCGGCACCGCCGTGGCCCAGTCCGGCACCGCCCGCCTGGGCGTGCTCCTCGGCTTCACGGTCGTGCCCGCGTTGCTGGTGGGACCGGTGGTGCTGCTGCTGCGCCGGTACGACCTGACCCCCGAGCGGCTGGCGTCGGTCCAGGTCGAGACGGATAGGGTGCCCGCATGATCGACGCTTTGCCGACCCAGGGGGTCCCCGCCGAGCAGGTGCTCGCCGAGCTGCGCGGGCTGCGCTCGGCCGACCTGCCGACCCACGGCGGCCGCCTGTTCGCCTACGTGTACGACCCGGCGAGGGCCGGGCTGGACGAGCTGGCGATGTCGGCGTACGCCCTGTCCGCGCACGTCAACGGCCTGGACCCGACCGCGTTCCCGTCTCTGCTGGCCACCGAGAACGCGCTGGTCGCTGCCGCCGCCCGGGTGCTGGGCGCCGGTCCGGGCACCGCCGCGCCGGACGTGGTCGGCTCGGTGACCAGCGGCGGCACCGAGTCGCTGATCCTGGCGGTGAAGACCGCCCGCGACGCGCACCCCGAGATCGAGCACCCGCGCCTGGTCATCCCGTCGACCGCGCACGCGGCGTTCGCGAAGGCGGCGCACTACCTGGGGGTGGCCCTGGATCTGGTGCCGGTCGATCCGGTGACCTGCGTGCCCGACCCGGCCGCGATCGCCGCCGCGATCACGGCGGAGACGGTGCTGGTGGCGTGCTCGGCGCCGTCGTACGCGCACGGCGTGGTCGACCCGGTCGAGCAGATCGCGGCGCTCGCGGCCGAGCGGGGCGTGCGCTGCCACGTGGACGCCTGCTTCGGCGGCTGGGCGCTGCCGTTCCTGCGCCGGATCGGGGCGCCGGTGCCCGCGTTCGACTTCGGCGTGCCGGGCGTGACCAGCATGTCGGTGGACCTGCACAAGTACGCGTACACCCCGAAGGGCGTGTCCGTGCTGCTGCACCGCGACGCGTCCCTGCGCCGCCCGCAGTACTTCGCCTTCGCCGACTGGCCCGGGTACACCATGATCAACCCGGTGATCTCGTCGACCCGCTCCGGCGGCCCGATCGCGGCGGCGTTCGCGACGCTGCGGCACCTCGGCGACGAGGGCTACCTGGAGCTGGCCCGGCAGACCCGCGACGCGGTGGCCGGGCTGGCCGCCGCAGTGACCGCGACCGAGGGCCTGCGGCTGCTGACCCCGGCCGACTACACCGTGGTGTGCCTGACCTCCGACGATGCCGAGCTGGACCTGTTCGTGCTCGCCGACGAGCTGGCCGCGCGCGGCTGGCACACCCAGCCGCAGCTGCCGTTCGAGGGCATCCCGGCCAGCATCCACCTGACCGTGACCGCGTCGGTCGCCCCGCAGGTGGCCCAGTTCGGTCCGGCACTGGCCGAGGCCGCCGCGGCGGCGCGGGCGCAGGGCCCGGTGCGGCTGCCCGCGGAGCTACTGGCCATGGCGGCGCACCTGCAGCCCGACCAGCTCACCCCGGAGCTCGTCGGCGGCCTGGCGGAGAGCCTGGGCCTGGGCGGGTCCGAGCCCGGCGCCGCACCGCGCCTGGCCGTGGTCAACACCGTACTGGCCGCCGCGCCGCCGCGCCTGCGCGAGCGGCTGCTGGTCGAGTTCGTCGGACTGCTGCAGCGGCCGTCCTGGTAAGCGGTCGACGCTTATACGCGACATGGGCGCGACTCCGCCATCACCCGGATTGCGGAGGTCGCGCCCATCGATTCACCAATAAGGGCGCCATAACCTGACACTCGGCTCCTGGGCAGCGACGACGGCTCTACATTGGCCTTTTCGCCACTCCATTCAAGGAGCCGGTAAGTGCGAATTCTTCACATCGTGGCGACACCTCGCGGCGAACAGTCCCACACGCTGCGGATAGCTCAGGAATTCATCGACACCGTGGTCGAGCGCAACGGCGACGTCGAGGTCGACGTGCTCGACCTTTACCGGCACGACCTGCCCGCGATGGCGGGCGACAACATCGAGGCCAAGTACACCCTGATGGTCGGGCGCCCGATCGACCGGGGCCACGCCGAGTCCTGGCGCGAGATCGAGTCGCTGATCGAGGACTTCACCTCCGCCGACGCGTACGTGGTCACCGCGCCGATGTGGAACTTCGGCATCCCGTACGCGCTGAAGTACTACATCGACTGCGTCGTGCAACCCGGCTACCTCTTCCGCTACGACGAGACCGGCAGCGTCGTGCCGATGGTGACCGGTAAGAAGATGGTCTGCGTGACCTCCCGCGGCGGCGACTACTCGCCCGGCGGGTTCATGCACGCCCTCGACTTCCAGGAGCCGTACCTGCGCACGGTCTTCGGCTTCGTCGGCATCACCGACGTGGCGTTCATCAACGCCCAGCCCATGGACGTCACGCCCGACCTGCGGGCGGCGGCACTGACCGCGGCGCTGGCCCAGGCGCGCGAGCTGGGCGGATCCTTCCTGCCGCAGGCCGGTGCCCTGGTCTGACCCGAGCCGGGCGGGCGGCCCGCCTGCCGCCCGCCCCCGGCCGGTGCCTACTTGCGCTGCAGCAGCATGCAGGTCAGGCGGGCGGTGCAGATGCGGTGCTCTTCCTCGTCGGTGATGACGATCTCGTACGTCACCACGCTGCCGCCCCGGTGCAGCGGCGTCGCAACCCCGGTGACCAGGCCGCCGCGCGCCGCCCGGTGATGGGTCGCGCTGATGTCCACCCCGACCGCGAACGGCCGCCCCAGTGTCGCGCCGTGCAGGCTCGCCCCGATCGAGCCCAGCGTCTCGGCGAGCACGCACGAGGCGCCGCCGTGCAGCAGCCCGAACGGCTGCGTGTTGCCCTCGACCGGCATCGTGGCGACCAGCCGCTCCGGCGTCGCCTCCAGCAGCTTGATGCCGAGCCGGTCGGCCAGCGCCCCGTTCATGCCCGATGCGGCGTCGAACTCCATCTCCATCCGCCGCACGGTACACGCCGGGCCGGCGCATGGTTTCGGGGAAACCACGGCCTCCGGGGGAGCGGAAGCGGCGGTTTCCCCGAAACGGTGGTGCGGGTACGGGTGCGGGGGTGGCGGGAGAGGAGTGCGGGGGTGGAGCCAGCCGTCACGGAGCCGTGCCGCGGCGGTGACCGAGGGTGGCCACGCCGACGATCCAGCCGACGAACAGGCCGTAGATGGCGCCGGTGCCCGCTGCCTGGAAGCCGCCGAGCAGGGACGCGTCGGAGCGGATGAACGCGGTCAGCAGACCGGCCAGCGCACCCGCGAAGATGTAGCCGGACCAGCCCGCCACCAGCTGGCTGAACGTGCCGCGAGCGGCACCCAGCTGTGCACCGACGGTCAGCGCGAGGAAGAGCGCGGTGAAGACCACCACCAGGATCGCCTTGAGGTCGGCGGCGAGCACGTCCTGCACGGAGGAGTCGGCGTCGAAGCTCCACGCCGGCCACGCGAGCAGGTTCAGGAACCAGCCGCCCGCGGTGTTGGGGTCGGCGTTGTCGTGCGCCCAGTCCCGGTAGACCGGGCTGCCGAAGACCAGCACCAGGATCAGCGCGGCGATGACGCCCGCACCGGTCGCGGTGCGGTATCGCGAAGCAGTGAGTACCATGCCGCCCCGATAGCCGCCCGCGACGATCGGTAAACTCGCCTGCCCAATGTGTCCTAAAGATACATATTGCCCGGGCGCACAGCGGACGTGCGCCCGAGACGGCGGGGGCTCAGGGAGTGCGTTGGGTCGGCGTGATGGCGGTGTGTCGGCTCGCGCTCACCTTCGCGGCGATGTACACGAAGATCATGGCCAGGACCAGCTGGATGAAGTGGCGGATCCAGTCGATGCCCCGGGTCTCGCCGACGCCGAGCCAGGTGGCGATGATGCCGCCGAGGGTGGCGGCGACGATCCCCACCAGCACCGTGGTCAGCGCGGAGATGTTCTGGCGACCGGGCAGCAGCAGGCGGCCCAGGTAGCCGACGATGGCCCCGCCGATGATGCCCCAGATGATCGAGCCGATCATGTACGCCTCCCGTGATCATGCCTGCTCCTGGCCAGTATCGACCCGGCTCGGCGGCGTTCGGGGAGGTTCGCGAATAATCGTCCGATCCGCGTCAGCGGCGCGGCAGCAGCACGCAGGCGGGCGCGGCCACGCCGACCTCGGCGTCGGTGGGCGCGGGGACGCCGGTGCTCGGGTCGACCCGCAGCACCGTCACCGAGTCGCCCTTCTGGTTCGCGACGTAGATCAGGTCGTCGATTTGGGCGAAGTGACGCGGCCACCGCCCGCCCGCCGGCGCGTCGGCCAGCGGCGTCAGCTTCGCACCGTCCACCGCGAACACGGTCAGGCAGTCCGGCCCCCGGTTGGCCAGGTAGAGGAACCGACCATCGGCCGAGCACTCGATATGGCTGGGGTAGGTCCGCTCGTCCTCGGGCCGGGTCAGTGCCGCCGGGTACGTCCGCTCCGGGCGCAGCACCCCACCCTCGACCGTGCAGGCCATCACCGTCGCGTCCAGCTCGCCCGCGACGAACACGCCCCCGTCCGGGTGCGCGGCCAGCCAGCGCGGGCCCATCCCGGCCGGGAAGGCCACGGCGTCCGCGCGGTGCAGCCGACCATCCTCCACGGTGTACCGGAGCACTTCGTCGGTGCCGAGGTCGGTGACCCAGAGGACGTCGCCGAGCCACTGTGCCAGGTGCGCGTGCGGGGCCTCCTGGCGCTCGGCGTCGGGGCCGCTGCCGTTGTGCCGGACCAGGTCCCGCGGCTGCGGGGTGCCGTCGGCGGCGACCTCGAACAGCGCCACCGAGCCGCCGCCGTAGTTGGCCACGGCGATCCAGCGGCCGGTCGGGTCCACGCTCAGGTGGCACGGCTCGCCACCGGTCGGGCGGGTGCCCAGGTGGGTCAGGGCGCCGTCCGGCGCCACGGCGTAGGTCAGGATCTCGCCCGCGAACTCGCTGGCCGCGTACAGCCAGGGACCGGTGGGGTGCCAGGCGAGGAACGAGGTGTCGGTGGCGGGGGCGTCGCCGTGGGGCGCCCGGGTCAGGGCCCCGGTCTCCGGATCGCGGTGCCAGCCGGTGATCCCAGGCACCCCTTCCTCGGTGTACGCGCCGATGTAGACGAGTTCGTGCCCGGTCATCGCCATGCCGGGCAGTCTATTACGCCGACCGGAGCCGAGATCCACCCGGTCGGACCTCAGCGTTTCCGGTGTGCCGCATTGACACATCGACATTGCTGCGAAAGGTTTCCCCCGGACATTGACACGTATGGGGAGACGTAATGACCGAGATCCACCCGGTGCTGGGGCGACACCGGTACCTCATCGTCGGCGCGGGCCCGGCGGGTCTGCAACTGAGCTACTACCTGCAGCAGCGTGGCTGCGACTACCTGACGCTCGAGCGCGAGGCGGCCCCGGCGGCCTTCTTCCGGCACTTCCCGCGGCACCGCCGCCTGATCTCCATCAACAAGGTGCACACCACCAGCACCGACCCGGAGATCCGGCTGCGCTGGGACTGGAACTCGCTGCTGCACGAACCGGCCGACCTGCCGTTTCCGAAGTACAGCGGCGAGTACTTCCCGCACGCCGACGACCTGGTGCGCTACCTGGAGGACTTCACCGCGCACCACCAGCTGCGGGTGCGCTACGACACCGGCGTCACCCGCGTCGAGCGCGACGGCGACGGCTTCCTCGTGTACACCGACCAGGGCACGTACGCGGCCGACTGCCTGGTCATGGCGACCGGCTGGCAGCGGCCGAACGTGCCGCAGATCAAGGGCATCGAGCACGTCACCGGGTACGAGTCGATGGAGACCGACCCGGCCCACTACGCCAACCAGCGGGTGCTCATCCTCGGCAAGGGCAACTCGGCGTTCGAGACCGCCTCGTCGATGCTCGGCCACGCCGCGATGATCCACCTGGCCAGTCCGCGCCCGCTGCGGCTGTCCTGGAACACCAAGCACCCCGGCGACGTGCGCGGCCACCACGGCGCGGTGCTGGACAGCTACCAGTTCAAGACGCTGCACTCGGTGCTCGACTGCACCATCGACGAGATCGTGCCGCTGGAGAACGGCAATCTCGAGGTGCACCTGACCTACACCCACGCCGACGGCGAGACGGCCGTCATGGAGTACGAGTCGGTGCTGCGCTGCACCGGCTTCGCCATGGACACCTCCGTCTTCGGCGACGACTGCCGCCCCGACCTGGTGCCCAGCGGCCGCATGCCGACCACCCGACCCGACTGGCAGTCCACCAACGTGGACGGACTCTACTTCGCGGGCACGCTGGCCCAGGACCGGGACTTCAAGAAGGCCTCCTCGGCCTTCATCGACGGCTTCCGGTACAACCTGCGCACCCTGACCGCGCTGCTGGTCGAGCGGTACGAGCAGACCCCGCTGCCCCACGACACCACCAAGGCCGACCCGGCCACCCTCACCGACCTGGTGCTGGACCGGGTCAACTGGAGCTCGGCCCTGTGGACCCAGTTCGAGTTCCTGGTCGACGCGCTGGTCGTCGACGCCGCGACGGGCCAGGTGCGCCACTACGTCGACCTGCCCGAGGACTACGCGGTCGCCCGCTTCGCCGACGAGCCGCACTTCTACACCTTCGGCCTGCGCTGGGGCCGCGACGAGTACGGCGACGTCTTCGCCATCGAGCGCCACCCCCAGCCCGACCGCGCCGCCGAGAGCGCCTTCATCCACCCGGTGGTGCGCCGCTACCACGGCACCACCCGGGTCGAGGAGCTGCACCTGCTGGAGGACCTGCTGGCGGAGTGGCGGCGACCGGAGCGGCACGTCAACCCCCTGCGCGACTTCTTCACCGCCCAACTCCCGCACGCCTAGAGAAGAAAGGAAGGGCCCCTTCTTATCGGAATCCGATGTAGAAGGGGCCCTTCTTGACCCCGGGGCCCGAAGGCGGCGGGCCACGGTGGTTAGAGGCGCACCATCACCTCGGACAGCGGCTTGCGGGACAGGTCGGGCACGCGGACCTCGTCGGCGGGGTAGCCCACCGGCAGCACCACGCAGGCGCGCTCCTCCGACGGCCGCTGGCACACCTCGTTGAGGAACTGCATCGGGCTGGGCGTATGCGTCAGCGTGGCCAGCCCGGACAGGTGCAGCGACGTGATCATCATGCCGACCGCGATGCCCACCGACTCCTTGACGTAGTACGGCTTCGGCGAGTTCGGGCCCTTGTGCACCTCGAACACCACGATCACGGCCGGGGCCGTCTCCAGGAACGGCTTGCGCCAGTCGGTGCCCATCGGCGCGACGGCCTCCAGCCACTCGGCGGAGGCGCGGCGGCTGTAGAACGCCCGCTCCTCGGCCTCGGCCGCCTCGCGCAGCATCCGCTTGCGCACCGGGTCGGTGAGCACGACGAAGCGCCAGGGCTGCAGGTTGGCGCCGCTGGGCGCGCTGGCGGCGGCCCGGATCGCCTCCTCGATCACCCCGGCGGGGATCGGTTCGGGCGAGAAGTCGCGAATGGAGCGGCGGGTCGCCATCCGGTCGGCGAAGCCCCGCGCGGTGCGGACCGTCGCGGCGGGGGACTTGCGGCGTACCGGTAACGGCACGGTCGCGATGCTGGTCATGGCATTCCTCCCGATCGGGTGGGCTGCGAACCAGCATCGCGTACGCGCATACGAGCCGAGTATTGCCAAAAAGCTCTTTACATCAGGCGGCGGTGTGCTCGGCCAGGTAGTCGACCACGTCCGCCAGCCGCCCCTGCCGCCGTGCGGCCGCCCGCTGCCGTTGGGCCCCGATGCCGCCGCGCCGCAGCGAGGTCAGCCACCCGGTGACCGTCTCGGCGTCGCCGTTGGCCGCCAGCACCGGGCCGATCTCGGCCAGCAGCCGGTCGACCAGTTCGAACGCGGGCGTCAACCGTCCGGTACGCAGATCGACCCCGTCCCCGCACAACCCGTCCCGCGCGGCCCGCCAGTACGCCGTGCGCATCAGCTCGCCGGGGATCTGCGGGCTGGCCGCCCCCTCGTCGACCCGCGCCGACAGGTACGACACCAGCGCCCGGACCAGCGCGGCGTACAGTGCCGACTCCTCGGCCGTGATCGGCACGTCCGCGACGCGCACCTCCAGCGTCGGGTGGCTGGCCGACGGGCGTACGTCCCAGAAGACGGTGCCCCGGTCCACCAGTGCCCCGGCGGCCAGCAGCGTCTCCACCACCTCGTCGTAGTGGGCGGCCGAGGCGAACTCCGGCGGCGGCCCGGCGACCGGCCAGCGCGGCCAGGTCATGGTGCGCCAGCTGGCATATCCGGAGTCCCGACCATCCCAGTACGGCGAGTTCGCCGTCAGCGTCAGCAGCACCGGCAGGTACGGCCGCAGCTGGTTGCTCACCCGCACCGCGTGGTCGCGGTCGGGCAGCTCGATGTGCACGTGCAGGGCGCAGATGGCCAGCTCGTCGTGCAGCCCCCGGAACGACTGCTGCCCCCGCGTCTGGCGGGGACCCTGCGTCATCGGGGGCGGCATCGTGGCGCCGAGCACGGGCGTGCCGGAGGCGATCACCCGTACCCCCAGCTCGCGGGCCTGGGCGCAGACCTCCGTGCGGGCCTGCCGCAGCTGCTCCAGCACCTCGGCCGCGCTCGCGCACGGCTCGGTCCGGGTCTCCAGCTGCCAGGTGGTGATCTCGCCGGAGACGCAGCCGCCCAGCCGCGCCTTGGCCGCGTCGACGACCTCCTGCGCCCGGGGCACCGGCCCCCGGGTCTGCGGATCGACGACGAGGAACTCCTCCTCGACCCCGAACCGTGGTGCGCTGCCTGTGCCCATGCGGTGCTGCCCTTCCGCTCGCGGTGCCGAGTCGGCGGCACACGCCGCGACCGGCGCGAGCTTAACCGCGCACATCGGCCGCGCTCGACACAACGCGCCGCCCGCCGCCAATTTGGACGGACGCGTGGGTCGCACGCCGCCGCGGCGTCGCGGTCTCGGAAGGGGCCAGTTTCGGGGAAACTGCGCGAATCTTGGCCCGCATTCGCGCAGTTTCCCCGAGAGTGCGCGAACGCGAGGCGCGAGGCGAGGCGGGTGGCGGGCCCGAGGCGCGGGCTGGCAGGCGGCGGGTGAAGGAGGGCCCCCTTCTGCTACGGAAAGCAAGCTGAGTATCTGCTCGTCTCGCTGACGCGAGCCGACGAAGGGGCCCTTCCTTTCGTCAGGGGTGGGGGTGGCGGGTGGGGGCGGTGAGGATGCGGTCGATGAGGGCGGCGAGCAGGGCGGTGCGGGGGACCAGTTGGGTCACGTCGACCCACTCGGCGCGGCTGTGCGAGCCGCCGCCGACGCCGCCCAGGCCGTCGAGCGTGGCCACGCCCACCGAGCCGGTGAAGTTCGCGTCCGAGGCGCCCGGCGCCCAGGCGCCCTCCGGTTCGGGCTGGCCCAGCGCCCGCGCCGCCTCCTGCGCCAGCCGGAACAGCGGCCGGGTCAGCTCGGGCTGCAGCGGGTACCGGTTGACGCCGCCGCCGACCGTCAGCACCGCGTCGGCCAGCCGGGGCGTGATCGCGTGGATCATCCGGTCGACCCGGTCCAGTTCCGCTGCGGTCCAGGCGCGTACGTCCACGGCGAGCGTCGCGCTCTCGGGGACCACGTTGGTCATGGTGCCCGCGCTGAGCACGGTCGGCGTCACGCTGGTCCCGTCCGCGGCCAGCGCCTGCACGGCCAGCACCTGGTGGGCCAGTTCGACCGCGGCGTTGACGCCCCGGTGCGGCTCGACTCCGGCGTGCGCGGCCCGGCCCTTGACCGCGATCCGGTACACCGAGCCGCCCTTGCGGGCGATCTTGAGGGCGCCGGACTCGGTGCTCGGCTCGCCGACCAGCACCGCGCGTGACCGGGCGGCCTGCTCCTCGATCAGCGGGCGCGACGTCGGTGACCCGGTCTCCTCGTCGCAGGTCAGCAGCAGGCCGACCGAGGAGGTGTCGCCGAGCAGCTCCAGCGCGGTGAGCTGCTGCACGATCCCGGCCTTCATGTCGCACACCCCCGGGCCGCTGGCGATGCCGTTGGTCACCGAGTACGGCCACTCGTCGACCGTCCCGGCCGGCCACACCGTGTCGTAGTGCCCCAGCAGCAGTACCCGCTGGTCGGTCGCGGGCCACAGCAGGTGCGGCAGCCCGTCCACGGTGATCCGCCGCGCCGGGCGGCGCAGGATCGCCGTGCCCCACTGCTCCAGCAGGTCCGCGCAGCGCGACAGTCGCGCGGTGTCACCGGGTGGGGACTCCAGGGACACCAGCTCGCGCAGCCGGTCATGCAGCACCTCGGTCCGGGCATGTGCCCCATGGCGTATCGCATCGGCATCGGTCACCGCAAAAGCGTCGCACCGGGGCCACCGGCCATCCATACGCAACCGTGCGCCCCGATGTTCCCGCTGTTCAGGCGCCGATCAGGCGCATCGGGCAAGAAATGGGCGGTGTAGAGCACGATCGAAGAAGACGTGGCGGGCGGCGGCACGGCAGCATGTTAGGGTCGACTGTCTACAAAGGAGAGTGGAGTCATGGCACACATCGACCTTGGTGTAGACGAGACCCAGGTGCCCGGCATCAGCGGACCGATGCGCTACCGCCCCGAGACGGCGGCGCCGCTCAACGCGCTGGCCGAGGCGCTGCTGCGGGCGCCGCACCCGACGCTGACCCAGGGCGAGCGCGAGCTGATCGCCGCGTACGTCTCGGGTCTCAACGACTGCAACTTCTGCTGCAACTCGCACTCGGCGTTCGCGGCCGCGTGGCTGCCCGAGGGGATGGAGCTGGTGCGGCAGGTCCGCGGCGACCTCGCCACCGCCCCGATCGGCGAGAAGCTGCGCGCCCTGCTGCACATCGCCGCCGCGGTGCAGGTCAGCGGCCGAAAGGTCACCTCCGAGCTGATCGACGCCGCCAAGGCCGAGGGCGCCACCGACCTGGAGATCCACGACACGGTCCTGATCGCCGCCGCGTTCTGCATGTTCAACCGATATGTCGACGGACTGGGCACCTACGCCCCGACCGACCTGTCGCGATACGACGAGGTCGCCCGCCGCATCGTCGAGGTGGGGTACGGCAACGTGGTGTGAGCCCGGCGCGGGTTGTCCCGAACCCCGCCCGGCTAGGGCAGCCTGACCTCGAACCGGCAGCCCCCGGCCACGTTTCGAACCTCGACGCGGCCTCCGTGCGCCTCCACCAGACCACGCACGATGGCCAGGCCCAGACCCCCGCCGCCAGTGTCGCCGGCGGGGGTCCGCGCCTTCGCGCCCCGGAACGCCACATCGAAGACCCGGGGCAGGTCGGTGTCGGCGATGCCACCGCAGGTGTCGGCGACCGCGAGCCAGCCACCGTTGGCGTCCCGGCCGCCGGTGACGGTCACGGTGCCGTCCGACGGTGTGTAGCGGATGGCGTTGAGCAGCAGGTTCGCCACGATCCGGGACAGCTCGGGCTCGCTGGCGCGGACCAGCGGCCAGTTGCCGGGCTCGGTGACCAGCCGGACCCGGCGGGCGGCGGCGAGCGGCGCGGCCGCGGCGACGGCGTCGGAGACCACCTCGCCCAGCGGCACGTCCACCGGGGACAGCCGCAGCGCCCCGGCGTTGATCCGCGACAGCTCGAACAGGTCGTCGACCAGCGCCGCCATCCGGTCGGTGCCGGTGCGGATGCGCCGGTGGTACTCGGCGACGGTGGCCGGATCGCTGACCACGCCGTCCTCCAGCGCCTCGGCCATGGCCCGCATGCCCGCCAGCGGCGTACGCAGGTCGTGCGACACCCAGGCGACCAGGTCCCGGCGGCTCGCCTCGACCTGGCGCTCGTGCGCGCGGGCGTCCTCGGCCCACATCGCCGACCGGGCCAGCCGCCGCCCCAGCCACCAGCCGATGGCCAGGCTGACCAGCCCCGACAGCGGCACCACGATCAGCAGCACGGTCAGGTCGTGCGGGGAGATGAACATGCCCCCGGCCACCGCGAACACCCCGGCGAGCATCGCCAGCACGGTCACCGCGAGCAGCACGCAGATGTTGAGCGTGATCGAGCGCCGGTGCAGCAGCCGCAGCAGCAGCGCGCCGGGCAGCCACACCACGGCGGCGCCGCCGAGCGCGGCGAGCAGGATCAGCAGTACGTCACGCACCGCCGCCCCCGACCGGTTCGTAGCGGTAGCCCACGCCCCACACCGTCTGGATACGCCGGGGCGCGGCCGGGTCGGACTCGATCTTCTCGCGCAGCCGCCGTACGTGCACGGTCACGGTGGACTGGTCGCCGAAGGTCCAGCCCCAGACCGACTCCAGCAGCCGCTCCCGGCGCAGGGCGACGCCGGGGTGCGACATCAGGAAGGCGAGCAGGTCGAATTCGCGTACCGTCAGCGCCAGTTCCACACCGGCCAGCTTCGCGACGCGCCCGACCGGGTCGACCCACAGGTCGCCGTCGACGAGCAGGGGCGCCGGAGCCGGTGCCGCAGCGGTCCGGCGCAGCACCGAGCGGGCCCGCAGCACCAGCTCGCGCGGCGAGAACGGCTTGGTCACGTAGTCGTCGGCGCCCAACTCCAGGCCGAGGACGCGGTCGGTCTCCTCGCCGAGCGCGGTCAGCATGATGATCGGCACGGGCGCCGCGCCGTCGGCGCGCATCCGGCGGCACACCTCCAGCCCGTCCACGCCGGGCAGCATCAGGTCCAGGATCACCAGGTCGGGCCGGTGCCGCTGGTACGCCGCGAGCGCGGCCGGGCCGTCGGCGGCCAGCTCCACCTCGAACTCGGCGTGCTCCAGGTAGCGGCGCACCACGTCGCTGACGGTCGGGTCGTCGTCGACGACAAGCACACGGGTGGCCATAGCGCGAGCGTACGGCGCGATCAGCCGGGTGGCCCCCGACCGCCGCCGACCGTACCCTTACGATCCGCGAACGCGGGGATCCGCCGTGCCCGGAGCACGGGATAGCGTCTTGCGCGAAGGGTGGAGGGAAACAGGGTGGGACGGTTGAAGCAGCTGCTGCGCAATCCGGTGTACCAGGTGCTGGCCGGGGTGGTGGTGCTGGCGCTGGCGCTGGGCTTGTACTTCGTCGGGCCCTCGAAGCTGTTCGACCCCGGCACCTGGAACGACGGCGCGTCCGAGGCCGCCGCCAGCGGCACACCCGCGCCCGGTGGCGCCGCAGATTCGCCCGCGCCGCTGGTGCCGGCTGAGGACCCGCACAAGACGGTCGCCGTGGTCGTCGCCCAGGGCGAGCTGGTGTCGCAGGAGCACGCCGGCAAGGGCGTCGTCGAGGTGGTGTGGCTGCCCAACGGGCGCTACCAGGTGATCCTGCGCGACCTGGCCACCTCGGGCGGGTCGGACCTGCGGGTGTGGCTGTCCGACCAGGAGGTGCTGCCGGGTAAGGACGGCGGGCGCATCTTCGCCGACGGCAAGCACGTGGACCTGGGCAAGCTCAAGGGCACCAGCGGCACCCAGGTCTACGACGTGCCCAGCGGCGTCGACCCGAAGAGCTTCCGCAGCGTGACCATCTGGAGCACGGGTTCCTCGGTCTCCTTCGCGGCCGCGCCGCTGCAAGCCTGAGCATCCGGGGTCACCGCTTGCGGTGATCCGCCATTCCGGTTGTGTATGGTTGCGTCGGAAACGACATGATATGGCTGCATCGACATATGCGAGTTGTGCAGCCTATCGTTTTCATCATGGCGAAAGCACGTACGGTGACTACGCTCGGGATCATCGCCACTGCGGCGCTGGTCCTGGTATTCGGCAACCAGCCCTTCGTGGAGTGGGTGCACAACCACACCAATCCGGACAGCGCGTGGGGATGGTTCCTGCGCGTGCTGACCTGGCCGCAGTGGGCGTTCGGTCCGATCGACGGCTCCAGCAGGGCGATGCGCCAACTGCTGGCCAACGATCTCCGGGCACTGCTGCTGATCCTGTTCGTGGCGTTGATTCTCGGTGTGGTCGCGAAGGCCGTCACCGGGGGCGCGGGCGGGTTCTTCCTGGGCTGGTCCGCGCTGATCTTCGCGTCGGCGTTGGCGGCCTTCCTCACCTCCTTCATCATCGCCAACCCGACCCTGGTGGGCGCGTTCCAGACCGCGGCCGGCGGCTCTGCGTACGGTCTGTTCGCCGGGTGGATCGTCGGCGCGGTCACGGCCACGGCCAAAGCCGCGTAGACGCCCACCACTCCGAAGGCCCGGTATCCGCTCGGACCGGGCCTTCGCCGCGTCCCGAGCCTGCCCGTCGCCCGCCGACCCGGCGGCGGCACTTCGATCTTCACAAAGTCTTGAACACACGAAACCTTGTTACGATGCTCACGATGAGCGACGACGTGACGCGGGACGAGGACGGTGTGCGCCGCTCGGTGGAGCACATGGCGATGATGCTCGCCGACATGGGCTTCCCCCGGATGGCCTCGCGGGTGCTGCTGACCATGATGGGCGCCGAGGAGTCCTCGTTGAGCGCGGGCGACCTCGCCGAGCGGCTCGGGGTGAGCCCGGCGGCGATCTCTGGCGCGGTCAAGTACCTGATGCACCTGGGCTTCGTCGTGCGCGATCCGGTGCCGGGTTCGCGGCGTGACTTCTACCGCCTGCCCGCCGAACCCTGGTACGGCGTGACCCTCGCCAAGCGCAGCTTCTACGGCTACTTCTCCGACGAGGCCGACAGGGCCATCGCGGCCGCCGGGGGCGAGGCGACCGTGGCGGGGGAACGGGTCGCCCAGATGCGCGACTTCTTCCGCTTCGTGGAGAACGAGCTGGGCACCGCCCTGCAGCGCTGGCAGGAGCAGCGTATGCACCGGGCCTGAGCACGTGTACTCTCCCGCGATGGTAAACGTTTTCCATGCGGAGGGTTCCATGGTCGAGTTCGCGGTGGCGCCGGGCGGCTTCGTCCGTGCCGGGCGCCCGCACCAGGTGCTGTCCGGGGCGCTGCACTACTTCCGGGTGCGTCCCGAGCAGTGGCGGCACCGGCTGCGGATGCTGCGCGCGATGGGGCTCAACTGCGTCGAGACCTACGTCGCGTGGAACCTGCACGAGCCGCGCCCCGGCGAGTTCGACTTCACCGGCATCGCCGACCTGTCCCGCTTCCTGACCGAGGCCGCCGAGGAGGGGCTCGACGCGATCGTGCGGCCGGGGCCGTACATCTGCGCCGAGTGGGAGAACGGCGGCCTGCCCGCCTGGCTCACCGGACAGCCCGGCATCCGGGTGCGCTGCCTCGACGAGCGCTACCTGGCCGCGGTCGACGCCTTCTTCGACCGGCTGATCCCGATCGTCGCGGCGCACCAGACCACCCGCGGCGGCAACGTGCTCATGGTCCAGGTCGAGAACGAGTACGGCTCCTACGGCTCCGACCGCGCGTACCTCGAGCACCTGGCCGACGGCCTGCGGCGGCGCGGCGTCGACGTGCCGCTGTTCACCTCCGACGGGCCCGAGGACTTCATGCTCACCGGCGGCACCCTGCCCGGCGTGCTGGCCACGGTGAACTTCGGCAGCGACCCCGAGGGCGCGTTCGCGGCGCTGCGCCGCCACCGCCCCGACGACCCCCTGTTCTGCATGGAGTTCTGGTGCGGCTGGTTCGACCACTGGGGCGCGCGGCACGTCACCCGCGACCCGGCCGACGCCGCCGACGTGCTGCGGCGCATGGTCGAGGCGGGCGCGTCGGTGAACGTGTACATGGCGCACGGCGGCAGCAACTGGGGCACCTGGGCCGGGGCCAACCGCGCCGACGGTCACCTCGGGCCGCTGCAGCCGGACGTCACCTCGTACGACTACGACGCCCCCATCGACGAGCGCGGCGCGGCGACCGAGAAGTTCCGCCTGTTCCGGGAGGTGTTGGCGCCCTACGCCACCGGGCCGCTGCCCGCGCCGCCGCCGCTGCCCCCGCTGGTGCGCAGCGGCACCGTCGCGTTGACCGGATCGCTGCGCCTGTTCGACGTGCTCGACGTGGTCAGCCCCGGCCCGCGTACCGCCGCGATGCCGCCGACCTTCGAAGACCTCGGCCTCGCCCAGGGCCTGGCCCTCTACCGGGCCACCCTGCCCGGCCCGCGCCGCGAGTATCCGGTCACCGTCGACGGCCTCGCCGACCGTGCCCATGTCTTCGTCGACGGCACCCTCGTCGGCGTGCTCACCGAGACCGACAACGTGGTCGACGTCGAGGTGCCCGGCGCGGTGGCGACATTGGACCTGCTGGTGGAGTCGATGGGGCGGGTCAACTACGGCCCGCGGGTCGGCGAGCGCAAGGGCATCACCGGCGCGGTCCGCCACGGCCAGCAGTACGCGCACGGCTTCACGGCGTACCCGGTCGAGCTGGGCGAACTGCCGCCGCTGCCGTGGGGCCGCGCGCCGCTGGCCGACCCGGCGCTGCCCTCGGGCGGCCCGGTCTTCCACCGGGGCCGGTTCGACCTGACCGAAGCGGCCGACGCCTACCTGGCCGTCCCCAACGGCAGCCGAGGCTACGTCTGGGTCAACGGCCACCTGCTCGGCCGCTACCTGGCCGAAGGACCGCAGCGCACCCTGTACGTCCCCTGGCCCCTGCTGCGCCCCGGCCACAACGAGCTTCTCGTCCTCGACCTCGACGCGGCCCCGGTCACCGAAGTGGAGTTCCGCCCCACACCCGACCTCGGCTGACCTCGCCAGCGCGGCCCCGCCCAGCACCTCCGAGCCCGCATCCAGGTCCGCAGGCCGCTTTCATCTACCCGGTGATCGCCGTCTGCGGTCGAACCGTGTGTCCTGCGCGGACCTTTTGACCGCGGACGGCGATCTTCCTGAGGAGATCACCGTCCGCGGTCCGGGTGGGTGTGCGAGCCCGGACTTTCTGGGCGGAGGGCCGGATTTCCGCCCGAGCGGGCGGCCCGCCGGGCAAAACCTTGGCCGCGCCGATACCGTCCGACCGCCGTCGCGGATCTTTGCGGGAGCTGGACACTTTCCTGCCAACTCGTGGCCTGACATTGGTTGGCCGGATATTCGAGCAGGCCAGAGCCTTGACGAGAAACGACGTTGATCACCATTGAAGATCAACGTTCTGGTGGCATCTCTTGAACTTCTGAATGATCAAACAAAAGTTACGAAGAATCGGGTAGAAGCTATGGACTGGCTCGGCGAAAGCTCGTAACCTGTGCGACACAACACATTCGTAGTCCTCCGAACAGGTGAGAGGTGGCCGGATGAGCCTCGCCCGAGCGCTCTGGGATCCGCTGCACGTGCGCGTGTTGCGGCTGCTGCGCGACGAGGGCGCGCTCTCGCGCGCGGAGCTGGCCGACCGCCTCGACATCCCGCGACCGCGCCTGCTGGCCGAGCTGGACCGGCTCGTCACCGGAGGTCAGGTCGCCGAGGCCGGTCCGGCTGAGTCGCGCGGCGGGCGCCGCTCGACCCTGGTCGAACTCAACCCGGGCATGCGCTTCGCCGGGGTCGACCTGGGCGCCACCTCGATCGACGTCGAGGTGACCAACGGGCGGCTGGAGCCGGTGGCGCACTACAGCGAGGTCGCCGACATCCGCAGCGGTCCGAAGGTGATCCTGCAGCGGGTCAACGAGCTGCTCGCCAAGGCCAAGGTGGAGGGTGCGTTCACGCACCTGGACGGCATCGGCATCGGCGTGCCCGGCCCGGTCAGCTTCCGCGACGGCGTGCCCGTCTCCCCGCCGATAATGCCCGGCTGGGACCGATACCCCGTGCGTGAGCTGCTCACGCGCGAGCACGGGTGCCCGGCCGTGGTCGACAACGACGTGAACATCATGGCGGTGGGGGAGCGGCACGGCGGTGTGGCCCACTCCGTCGACAACTACCTGTTCCTGAAGATCGGCACCGGCATCGGCTGCGGCATCTTCCTGTCCGGCGAGGTCTACCGGGGCACCGACGGCTGCGCGGGCGACATCGGCCACATCCAGGTCGACGCGAACGGCCCGGTCTGCACCTGCGGCAACATCGGCTGCCTGGAGGCCGTGTTCAGCGGCGCCGCGCTGGCCCGCGAGGCCACCGCCGCCGCCCGCTCCGGCGCCTCCCCGGCGCTGGCCGAACGCCTGGCCCAGCACGGTGTGGTCACCGCGATGGACGTCGCGGTCGGCGCGGTCGAGGGCGACGTCACCTGCGTGCAGCTGATCCGCGACGGCGGACGGCGGGTCGGCACGGTGCTGGCCGGGCTGGTCAGCTTCGTGAACCCGTCGATGATCGTCATCGGTGGCGGCCTGGCGCAGCTCGGGCACATCATGCTCGCGGAGATCCGCAGCGTGGTGTACCGGCGCTCGCTGCCGCTGGCCACCGGCAACCTGCCGCTGGTGCTGTCGGAGCTGGGCCCGCGTGCCGGTGTCGCCGGTGCCGCGGTGCTGGCCAGCGAGATCGCCTTCGAGCAGGCGTCATGAACATCCAGGCGGAGACCGCGCGGCGGGCGAGCGAGGAGCTGGCATGAGCGAGCTGCTGATGGACGCGCCCGCGGCGGGCGCGCAGGAGGCCGGCGAGGTGGTGCTGCGCCTGTCCGGCGTGGTCAAGACCTTCCCGGGGGTGCGCGCGCTCGACGGCGTCGAGCTCGAGGTGCGCGCCGGTGAGGTGCACTGCCTGCTGGGCCAGAACGGCGCGGGCAAGTCCACCCTGATCAAGGTGCTGGCCGGGGTGCACCGCCCCGACGAGGGCCAGGTCGAGTGGCTGGGCGAGCAGGTGTCGTTCGGTTCGCCGCAGGCGGCCATGAAGGCCGGGATCGCCACCATCTACCAGGAGCTCGACCTCGTCGACTACCTGAGCGTCGCCGAGAACGTCTACCTCGGACACGAGCCGCGCAGTTTCGGCTTCGTGCAGCGAGGGACGGCCGCTCGGCAGACCCGGGAACTGCTGGCACGGCTCGGGCACGGGGAGATCCCCGCGCACCGGCTGGTCCGGTCACTGCCCGCGGCGGGCAAGCAGATCGTCAGCATGGCCCGCGCCCTGTCGCACGAGGCCAAGCTGATCATCATGGACGAGCCCAGCGCGGTGCTGGCCCACGACGAGGTCGGCAACCTGTTCCGGATCATCCGGGAGCTGACCGCCCAGGGCATCGCGGTGGTCTACATCTCGCACCGGCTGGAGGAGATCCGCGAGATCGGCGACCGGGTCACCGTGCTCAAGGACGGGCGCACCTCCGCGGTGAACCTGCCCGCGCGCACCACCCCGACCCGGGACCTGGTCAGCCGGATGACCGGCCGTTCCATCGAGTACGTCTTCCCGCCCCGGGCCCAGCAGGCGCCCGGCGAGAAGCTGCTGGAGGTGAAGGGGCTGGGCCGCACCGGCGAGTTCGCCGACATCGACCTCGACGTGCGCGCCGGGGAGATCGTGGGCATCGCCGGGCTGGTCGGCTCGGGGCGCTCGGAGCTGCTGGAGACGGTGTTCGGGGCGCGTACGCCCGATGCCGGGACGGTGGCCGTGGACGGGCGCCCGCTGCCCCCCGGCAATGTCGCCGCGGCGGTGCGGGCCGGCCTCGGCATGGCGCCCGAGGAGCGCAAGAGCCAGGCGCTGCTGCTGGGCGAGCCGATCTACCGCAACATGACGCTGACGACGTTCAGCGGGTTCGCCACCGCCGGATTCACCGACGCCGGGCGCGAGCAGGCCGAGGCGATGAAGGTCGCCGACCTGCTGGAGCTGCGCCCGCGCGACGTGCGGCGGGCCGTGCGCACCCTGTCCGGCGGCAACCAGCAGAAGGTGGTGGTCGGGCGCTGGCTGCTCGGCGGCACCCGGCTGCTGCTGCTGGACGAGCCCACCCGGGGCGTCGACGTGGGCGCGCGGGCGGAGCTGTACCAGGTGATCCGGCGCTTGGCCGACCAGGGTGTCGGCGTGCTGCTGGTCTCCAGTGAGGTGCCCGAGGTGCTCGGGTTGTCGGACCGGGTGCTGGTGATGCGGGAGGGCCGGGTCGTGCACACGGCTCCCGCCGAGGGCCTGGCCGAGGAAGACGTTCTCGATCTCGTGATGGCGGGCTCGCTCACCGCCACTGACGAACGTACTGAGGAGCAGTCGTGAGCTGGTGGAGAGATGAGGCCCGGGAGCCGCTGCGGCGCAACCTCGGGCTGGTCGGAGTGCTGCTGGCGCTGTTCGCCATCGGCGCGTTCATCCGGCCCGAGCTTTACGGCGACCCCAAGTGGGTGGTCAACAACCTACTCGTGATCATGACGCAGGCCGCGGCCGTCGGCGTGGTGGCCATCGGCATGACGTTCGTGATCATCGGTGGTGGCATCGACCTGTCCGTCGGCGCGCTGATCGCGCTGTGCGGGGTGTGGGCCACCACCTACGCCACGCAGAGCTACGGCACCGTCGGCATGATCTTCACGGCGCTCGCCGTCGGGGTCGGCGCGGGCGCGGTCAACGGCCTGCTCGTCGCGTACGGCAAACTGGTGCCCTTCATCGCCACCCTGGCGATGCTGGTCGCCGCCCGCGGCCTGGCCGCGCAGATCTCCGGCAAGCAGACCCAGATCTCCAACGACGCCTTCATCAACAGCATCGCGACCACCCGCATCGTGGGCATCCCGATGCTCGTGATCATGCTGCTGGTGGTGGCGGCCCTGGGCTGGGTGCTGCTCAACCGCACCACCTTCGGGCGGCGCACCATCGCCGTCGGCGGCAACCCCGAGGCGGCCCGGCTGGCGGGCATCAACGTCCGCGGGCACACCCTGGCCCTGTACGCGCTGTCCGGCCTGTGCGCCGGCATCGCCGCCATCATGCTCACCTCCCTCGCCACCTCGGCCCAGGCGGCAGCGGCCGACCTGTACGAACTCGACGCGATCGCCGCGGCGATCATCGGCGGCACCCTGCTCTCGGGCGGGCGCGGCACCATCGTCGGCTCGCTGTTCGGCGTGATCGTGTTCTCCGCGATCACCAACCTGTTCGCCATCGCCAACCTGCCCACCGAGGTCCAGAACATGGTCAAGGGCGCGATCATCGTGACCGCCGTCCTGATCCAGCAGTTGCGGTTCGCCTCTGTCACCCAGTTCGCCCGCAGACACGGCTTGACCCGTGCGGGCGCGCCGCCCGAGGCGGCTGTGGCAACACCCGCTCCATAGCGATCCATCCCGCAAACAGAACCCGCTCACCCTGCTCCACCTGGGGCGACTGTCGCGTGCGACAGCCGCTTGACCGAACACACCCTCGTGACGACCAGGAGGTCGTAATGACCAAGCAGAACCCCGACCTGTCCCGCCGCCGCCTGTTCCTCGGCGCGGGCGCGGTCGGCGCCGGTGCCCTTCTCGCTGCCTGCACCAGCAACGAGGCGCCGCCCACCGCGGCGCAGACCAAGGGCGCCGACACCACCAACCCGAACGCCGCCGCGGGCAAGGCCGTCACCATCGGCTTCTCCGCCCCGGCCGCCGACCACGGCTGGATCGCCGCGATCACCAACAACGCCAAGGCGCAGGCCAAGGCGTACCCGGACGTGACGTTCAAGCAGGTCGAGGCGGGCAAGGACGCGGCCGCCCAGCGTGCCGCGCTCGACACCCTGATCGCCGAGAAGCCCGACGTGATCGTGCTGCTGCCGCACGACGGCAAGGAGCTGAACGCGTTCGGCCTCAAGGCGATGGAGGCCGGTATCCCGGTCGTCAACCTGGACCGCGCCTTCCCGGACGCGCTGGCGTACCGCCTGCAGATCAAGGGCGACAACTACGGCATGGGCGTGGCCGCCGGTCACTACATCGGCAAGGCGCTCAAGGCGAAGAGCATCGCCAGCCCGGTCATCGGCGAGATCGCCGGCATGGACGAGCTGGAGCTGACCCAGGAGCGCAGCCAGGGCTTCGCGGCGGCGCTGAAGACCTACGGCTTCACCGTCGCCAACCGGCGCGCGGCCCGGTTCACCGCCGACTCCGGCCAGGCCGAGGCGGCGAACATGCTGCAGGCGCTGCCGAAGATCGACGCGATCTGGAACCACGACGACGACCAGGGCATCGGCGTGCTGGCCGCGATCAAGGCGGCCAACCGCAGCGAGTTCTTCATGGTCGGCGGCGCGGGTTCGCTGAAGGCGATCCAGGACATCGCCGCCGACAACACCGTGCTCAAGGCGACGGTCACCTACAGCCCGTCCATGGCGTCGTCGGCGATCTCGCTGGCCCGCCTGCTGGGCCAGGGCCGCGGCATGGCCGACCTGGTCGAGCTCGCGGTGCCGAAGGAGATCATCCTCGCCTCGGAGACGATCACCAAGGAGAACGCGAGCTCGTACCTCAAGCTCGGCTTCTGATCGAAGCTGCCGCGTTCTGACTGAAACACAGCCTGAAGGAATAAGGAGCCCCAACCCGTGTCCACTTCAGACAGACAACTGCGGGTCGGCATGGTCGGCTACGCCTTCATGGGCGCCGCGCACTCACAGGCGTGGCGCACCGTGAACCGCGTCTTCGACCTGCCGCTGCGGGTCCGGATGGCGGCGGTGTGCGGCCGCGACCAGGAGAAGGTCGCCGCCGCCGCCGCCCGCCTGGGCTGGGACGACCACGTCACGGACTGGCGCGAGCTGATCGCGCGGGACGACATCGACGTGATCGACGTCTGCACCCCGGGCGACAGCCATGCCGAGATCGCGATCGCCGCCCTCGCCGCCGGTAAGCACGTGCTGTGCGAGAAGCCCCTGGCCAACACGGTGGCCGAGGCGAGGGCGATGGTCGCGGCCGCGGACGCGGCGCGGGCGCAGGGCGTACGCACCATCTGCGGGTTCAACTACCGCCGGGTTCCGGCGGTGACGTTGATGCGGCAGATGGTCGAGGCCGGACGACTCGGCACCATCCGGCACGTACGCGCCGTCTACCTGCAGGACTGGATCATCGATCCGGAGTTCCCGCTGGTCTGGCGGTTGCAGCGGGAACGGGCCGGGTCGGGCGCGCTGGGCGACATCGGCGCGCACATCATCGACCTGACCCAGTACGTGACGGGCCAGCGGATCGCCGGCGTCAGCGCGGTGACCGAGACCTTCATCTCCGAGCGCCCGCTGCCGGGGGAGGCCAGCGGGCTGGCTGCCTCCTCGTCCGGCGGTGCGCTCGGGAAGGTCACCGTGGACGACGCCGCGATCTTCACGGCGCGGCTGTCCGGCGGGGCCATCGCGACGTACGAGGCGAGCCGCTTCGCGACCGGGCGCAAGAACGCGCTGCGGGTCGAGATCAACGGCTCGCGGGGTTCGCTGGTGTTCGACCTGGAACGCCTCAACGAGCTGGAGTTCTACGACAACGACCGGCCCGGGGCCGAGCAGGGCTTCACCCGGATCCTGGTCACCGAGCCGGAGCACCCGTACCTGTCGGCGTGGTGGCCGCCCGGCCACATCATCGGGTACGAGCACTCCTTCACCCACCAGATGCGCGACTTCGTGCAGGCGATCGCCGACGGGACCGACCCGGCTCCGTCGTTCACCGACGCGCTGGGCGTGCAGTTGGTGCTCGACGCGGTGCAGCGCTCCGCCGACGCGGGCTCCACCTGGACTCCGGTGGACCCGCTCGGCGCATAGACGTGGCGGGGCCCGGCCGGACGCCGACCGGCCGGGTCCCGTCACCTTCCCATTAGCTAGCACGTTCGCGCACCATCCCTTCGTCCCCGCCCGAACGGAGCACGACTGATGCCACGACCCATCACCCTGTTCACCGGCCAGTGGGCCGACCTGCCGTTCGAGGAGGTCTGTCGGCTGGCGTCGGAGTGGGGCTACGACGGACTGGAGATCGCCTGCTGGGGCGACCACTTCGAGGTCGACAAGGCCCTGTCCGACGAGACCTACGTCCAGCGCAAGCGCGACCAGCTCGACAAGTACGGCCTGAGCGTCTTCGCGATCTCCAACCACCTGGTCGGCCAGGCGGTCTGCGACAACCCGATCGACGAGCGGCACAAGGGCATCCTGCCGTCGCGGATCTGGGGCGACGGCTCGCCCGAGGGCGTGCGCCAGCGCGCCGCGCAGGAGATGGCCGACACAGCCCGCGCCGCCGCCAAGCTCGGCGTGAACACGGTGGTGGGCTTCACCGGTTCCCCGATCTGGCACTACGTAGCGATGTTCCCGCCGGTGTCCGCATCCATGGTGGACGCCGGGTACGCCGAGTTCGCCGACCGCTGGCACCCCATCCTCGACGTGTACGACTCCGTCGGCGTGCGCTTCGCGCACGAGGTGCACCCCAGCGAGATCGCGTACGACTACCACACGACGAAGCGCACCCTGGAGGCCATCGGCCACCGTCCCGCGTTCGGGCTGAACTGGGACCCCTCGCACATGGTGTGGCAGGGCTGCGACCCGGTCGGGTTCATCCTCGACTTCGCCGACCGGATCTACCACGTGGACTGCAAGGACACCAAGGTGCGCATGGGCGACGGCCGCCGCGGCATCCTGTCCTCGCACCTGCCCTGGGCCGACCTGCGCCGGGGCTGGGACTTCGTCTCCACCGGCCACGGCGACGTGCCGTGGGAGGACTGCTTCCGCGCGCTGAACGCCATCGGCTACGCCGGCCCCATCTCGATCGAATGGGAGGACGCGGGCATGGACCGGCTGGTCGGGGCGCCGCAGGCGCTCACCTTCGTACGAAATCTGCTCTTCGATCCGCCCACCGCCTCCTTCGACGCGGCTTTCAGCTCCGAATGAGACGCGGCGGGCACCACTGACTCTCACGCGCGCCGGCGAGCGCGTGAGCAACACCCCCGCCGCGCCCTGCGGCGGGGGCTGTGACACGGGACGTGCCCCTGTGCACGTCCTTCCTCTCCCACAGGAAGGACCCCTGTCCATGCTCACCAACCGTCCCCCGGGATGGCGCCGGCTCCTGAGCGTCCTAGCGGTCGCCGCGCTGGTGTTGGCGGGAACCGCCTGGTCGGCCACGCCGGCCAGCGCGGCACCCGACTTCACCGTGCTGATCTTCTCCAAGACCGCCGGTTTCCGGCACGACTCCATCCCCGCCGGCATCACCGCGATCCAGCAGCTGGGCACGGCGAACAACTTCGCCGTCGAGGCGACCGAGGACGCGGCCCAGTTCAACGATGCGAACCTGGCTCGGTTCAAGGCCGTGATCTGGCTGTCCACCACCGGTGACGTGCTCGACGCCACGCAGCAGGCGGCGTTCGAGCGCTACATCCGGGCCGGTGGCGGCTACGTCGGCGTGCACGCCGCGTCCGACACCGAGTACACCTGGCCCTGGTACGGCAACCTGGTCGGCGCGTACTTCAGCAACCACCCCGCCCCGGCCAACGCCACCGTGAAGGTGGCCGACCACGTCCACCCGTCGACGGTGAGCCTGCCGGAGAAGTGGAACCGGTTCGACGAGTGGTACTCGTACCAGACCAACGTGCGGGGCAAGGCGCACGTGCTGGCGACCTTGGACGAGACCAGCTACGCGGGCGGCACGATGGGCATCGACCACCCGATCGCCTGGTGCCAGAACTACGACGGCGGCCGGGCCTGGTACACCGGCGGCGGTCACACCATCGAGAGCTACAGCGAGGCCAACTTCCGGGCGCACCTGCTCGGCGGCATCCGCACCGCGGCCGGGGCGGTGACCGCCGACTGCGGGGCCACGGTCAGCAGCAACTTCTCGCAGGTCACCCTGGCCAAGGGCGTGGCCGAGACGGGCGAGCCGATGGGCCTCACCGTGCTGCCGAACCGGGGTGTGCTGCACACTTCGCGCGAGGGCGTGGTCCGTTACACCGACGTCGACGGCAACACCAAGGTGGCGCTGACGCTGCCGGTGTACAGCCACGACGAGGAGGGGATGCAGAGCATCAAGGCAGACCCCGGCTTCGCCACCAACCGCTGGGTGTACATCTACTACGCCCCACCGCTGTCCACTCCGGCCGGGGACGCGCCGTCCACCGGCACCGCGGCGGACTTCGCACCGTGGAACGGGGTGAACCGGCTGGCCCGGTTCACGGTCCGGGCCGACAACACCATCGACCCGGCCACGCAGGTGACCGTGCTGGACGTGCCGACCAGCCGGGGCATGTGTTGCCACGTCGGCGGTGACATCGACTTCGACGCCGCGGGCAACCTGTACCTGTCCACCGGCGACGACTCGAACCCGTTCGACTCCGGCGGCTACGCGCCGCTGGACGAGCGGACCGATCGCAACCCGGCCTACGACGCGCAGCGCACCGCGGCCAACAGCAACGACCTGCGGGGCAAGGTGCTGCGGATCAAGCCGAGCGCCGCGGGCGGCTACACCATCCCGGCGGGCAACATGTTCGCGCCGGGCACCGCCAAGACCCGCCCTGAGATCTACGCGATGGGCTTCCGCAACCCGTTCCGGATGAGCGTCGACAAGGGCACCGGCGTCGTCTACCTCGGCGACTACGGTCCGGACGCGGGCACGGCCGACCCGAACCGGGGTCCGGCGGCGCAGGTGGAGATCTCCCGGATCACCGCGCCGGGCTTCTACGGCTGGCCGTACTGCTCCAGCTTCGGTGACGCGTACAACGAGTGGGTCTTCCCGTCGGGGCCGTCGCTGGGCAAGTACAACTGCGCGGGCGGGCCGACCAACAACTCGCCCAACAACACCGGCATCACCACGCTGCCCGCGCTGACCCCGGCCTGGGTGCCGTACAACGGCGGCAGCCCGGCCGACATGGGCGGCGGCGGCATGGCGCCGATGGGCGGCCCGGTCTACCGGTACGACCCGAACAACACCTCCCCGGTGGCGTTCCCGGCGTACTACAACGGCACCTACTTCCACGGTGAGTTCGGCGGTCGCTGGATCAAGAACTTCGTGATCGGCGCCGACGGCAAGTACCTGAAGATCAACCCGTTCCCGTACACGGGTACGCAGGTCATGGATATGGAGTTCGGCCCCGACGGCGCGCTCTACGTCCTGGACTACGGCACCGGCTGGTTCGGCGGCGACGCCAACTCGGCGGTCTACCGTATCGAGTACGCCCGCCTGGGCCGCCCGCCGGTGGCCGTGGTGACGCCGAGCAGGACCTCCGGCGGCGCGCCGCTGACGGTCAACTTCTCCTCGGCGGGCAGCTACGACCCCGATGGCGACCCGTTCACCTACGCCTGGGACTTCGACACCAACGGCACGGTCGACTCGACCGCGGCCAACCCGAGCTTCACCTACAGCACGGTCGGCCAGCGCACCGCCACGCTGACCCTGAAGGACAGCACGGGCAAGACCGGCAACGCCAGTGTGATCATCACGGTAGGCAACAACGCGCCGACCGTGACGCTGACGCTGCCCGCCAACGGCCAGGTGTTCAGCTTCGGCGACGTGGTGAACTACCAGGTCACCGTGACCGACCCCGAGGACGGGACCATCGACTGCAACCGGGTCAAGGTCAGCTACATCCTCGGCCACGACACCCACGGCCACCCGATCACCAGCAAGAACGGGTGCACGGGTGCGATCCAGACGACCAAGGACGGTGAGCACGACACCGCGGCCAACATCTTCGGGGTGTTCGACGCGGAGTACACCGACAACGGCGCCAACGGCCAGCCCGCGCTGACCACGCACGCCACCAACGTCGCCCAGCCGCGTACGCGGCAGGCCGAGCACTTCGGCGCCAGCCAGGGCGTGCAGCCCAGCGCGAACGCCGGGGCCAACGGCGGGTCGGCGGTCGGGTTCATCGAGAACGGAGACTGGATCTCGTTCACGCCGTACAACCTGACCGGGGTCACCACCGTCTCGGCCCGGGTCGCCTCGGCCGGGGTGGGCGGCACCATCGAGTTCCACACCGGCTCCACCACCGGCCCGCTGGCGGGCACGCTCACGGTCGCCCCGACCGGCGGCTGGGCCAACTGGGTCACCGTCAACGGCACCATCACCCCGTCCACCACCTCCGGTCCGCTCTACCTGGTGTTCAAGGGCGCCGCGGGCTCACTCTTCGACATCGACGAGTTCGCCTTCGGGCCGGGCGGCACCCAGCCGCCGGACCCGGGCGGCGACCTCGCCCGCAACCGGCCCGCCGTCGCCTCCAGCACCGAGAACGCGGGCACGCCCGCCTCGGCGGCGGTGGACGGCTCGGGCACGACCCGCTGGGCCAGCGCGTTCAGCGACCCGCAGTGGATCTACGTGGACCTGGGCTCGACCAAGACCATCAACCAGGTGAAGCTCACCTGGGAGGCGGCGTACGGCTCGGCGTACCAGATCCAGACGTCCAACGACGCCGCCACCTGGACCACGATCCGCTCGGTGACCGGTGGTGACGGCGGCACCGACGACCTGACCGGCCTGACCGGTTCAGGCCGCTACGTCCGCGTCTACGGGACCACCCGGGCCACGGCCTACGGCTACTCGCTGTGGTCGTTCGAGGTCTACGGCGGCGGCTCCACTCCGCCCACCTCGACGAACGTGGCGCTGAACAAGCCGGTCACCGCGTCCAGCACCGAGAACGCGGGCACGCCCGCCACCGCGGTGGTCGACGGCGCCACCACCGGCGCCCGCTGGTCCAGTGCGTTCAGCGACCCGCAGTGGATCCGGATCGACCTCGGCTCCACCATGCCGATCAGTCGGGTCCGCCTCTTCTGGGAGGCGGCGTACGGCTCGGCGTACCAGGTGCAGACGTCCAACGACGGCACCACCTGGACGACGATCCGTTCGGTGACCGGCGGCGACGGCGGCACCGACGACCTGACCGGCCTGACCGGCTCGGGCCGCTACGTCCGCATCAACGGCACCACCCGCGCCACCGCCTGGGGCTACAGCCTCTTCGAGTTCGAGGTCTACTCCCCCTAACCCCGCTGTGAAGTAAGGAAGGGCCCCTTCTTGTCGCTTTGCGATGTAGCAGGGGCCCTTCCTGACGCCTGGCCCGCGACGCACACCGGAGCGCGATCCCCGGAACGACGGCCCGAAGTCAAGAAGGGGCCCTTCTTCTACGGAAAGCGATAAGAAGGGGCCCTTCCTTACCGCAGGGCGTGGGGGAGGAGAGTGCGGGTGAGGAGGGCGGCGCGGCGGTGGGTGGGGACGGCGGCGCGGCGGGTGAAGACGTCGTGGTCGGCGCGCTCGATCTCGGTCAGGATGGCGGCGTAGAGGGCGTACGCGGCGCGTACGCAGGTGCCGGAGGGGCCGGGGAGCAGGTCGAGGCCTGGTGCGGCGGCGGTGTAGTGGGCGCGGGCACGTTCGATCTCGTACGCGATGAGCGCCTTGATCGGCTCCGTGGCCCGGCGGCGGGCTGCGGCGTCGTAGAGGTCGGCGGGCATGACACCGAACCGGGCCAGGTCTTGTTGCGGCAGGTAGATGCGGTCGCGGGCGAGATCCTCGGCGACGTCGCGCAGGAAGTTGGTGAGCTGGAACGCCAGCCCGAGCTGGCGCGCCGGTTCCCGGGCCGCGTCGGCGTCGGTGGGTTCCAGCAGCGGCAGCATCAGTGTGCCGATCACCGCCGCCGAACCCTCCATGTACGACAGTAGTGCCGGATAGTCCGCGTACCGGCTGACGGTCAGGTCCATCGCCATGCTGTCGAAGAATGCCGCGAAGTCGGCCGGGTCCAGGGCGAACACGGCCGCCGTGTGCAGCACCGCGGGCAGGATCGGGTCGTCGACCCGGGCGCCGCGCAGCCCGGCGGTGCACCGGTCGGCGAAGTCGCGCAGGCGGCGGGCGCGTTCAGCGACCGGGATCGCGTCGGTGCTGTCGACGATCTCGTCGGCGTGGCGGGCGAAGCCATACAGCGCGTGCACGTGGGGGCGCTTCCAGGCGGGCAGCAGGCGGGTGGCGAGGTAGTAGCTGCGGCCGTGGCGGCGGTGCAGGTCCCGGCAGCGGGCGTACGCGTCGGCCAGCGCCTCGGGCACCGCGGCAGCCGTCACCGCCGTCGCCGTCATCCGTGCACCCTCCCCGCCTGGTCCCGGCGCATCCTACCGACCTGCGCGTCACTGACCAGCACACACGTGACAGCCGTCTCGCCCCGAGACATGTCCGAGGCGAGACGGCTGCGGTTTCGGGGAAGTGCCGTTATCGCGCCCGCTTTTCGTGCGGTCTCCCCGAGACCGCACGAACCGGAGGAGGCGGCGCTAGCAGCGGGGAACGCCCGGGATGAAGCCGTCGTAGCCGGTGTACACGTAGGCGTCGGAGACGTAACGGCCGGAGCCGATGCGGTCCCAGATGTTGCTGGTGCCGTACGTGCCGGTGACCGTGGTGCCGGTGGTCTGGCAGAAGATGCTGACCGTTGCGCCGTCGGCGACCGTGCCGACCGAGCTGTAGCCGGTGCCCGGCCCGGAGCGAACCGTCAGCGCCGTGCCCGCGGTGTTGACCGTGCCGGAGGCTGCGCCGCCGGAGCAGCCGTTGTCACTGGTGTACGTCTTGGTGCCCCAGTACAAAGCGGTCACGCCGTTGAACTTCGCCTGGATGTCGTTGCCGTTGAGCCGCTGCTCGTAGTGCAGGTGCGGGCCGGTCGAGCCGCCGGTCGTGCCGACGTACCCGATCACGGTCCCGTACTTGACCGTCTGGCCCACCGACACGTTGAAGCTGTTGAGGTGCGCGTAGTACGTGGTGTAGCCGCTGCCGTGGTTGATCCGCACGTACTTGCCGTAGCTGGTGTCGCCCAGGTTGGTCACCACGTCGACGGTGCCGGGCGCGCTGGCCACGACCGGGTCGCCCAGGTCGTCGGTGCGGTTGAAGTCGATGGCGTAGGCCGGGCTGTGGTCGGACCGGGTCTGCCCGGACCAGGCCTGGTTGCAGGGGAAGGGGACCTTGAACGTCGGCGCGGCCATGGCGGGCGAGGCCGGTACGGCCAGCGCCGCCGCGGCGGCCAGGACCATAACAGCCAGCCGGATGCGGTTACGGTGCACGGAAAGAGCTCCTCACGGTCGGGGGTCGGGTGCCGGGGGTCGCGTGCTGCGCGGGGTGGGCACAGCGTCACCCTCCGCGCTCCAGACCGCCTCCAGAACGACTACAGCCGTTCAGCTCAGCGCTCTGGTCCGAACAGGCGACCACGCGTAGGCTCACAGACGGCGATCATCGACGCTTCGGTCATGCGCTCCTGGGTGGGTTGGCGATGGATCGGCTGGAACTACGCATCCTCGGTCCGCTCGAGCTGCGGCTGGGCGGCGTGACGGTGCCCGTGGACGGGGTGAAGCCACGCCAACTGCTGGCCACCCTGGCGCTGCACCACGGCCGCACCGTCTCGGTGGACCACCTGGTCGAGGTGCTGTGGCCGCAGGAGGCCCCGCGCTCTGCCCTGGCCAACGTCCAGACGTACGTCAGCTCGCTGCGGGCACTGCTGGGCGAGCACCGGTTACGACGGCTGCCGCCCGGCTACCGGCTCGAGCTGGCCGAGGCGGAACTGGACGCGCTGAGCTTCGAGCGGCACGTGCGCGGCACCGACCGCCCGGCGATCGAACAGGCGCTGCTGCTGTGGCGCGGCGAGCCGGTGGAGAACCTGCCCCCGTCGCCACTGTGGAACGGCGAGGTGAGCCGCCTGGTCGAGCTGCGGCGGGCCGCCCGCCAGCAGCGGGCCCGGCTGTGCATCGAGGCGGGCCGCCCCGATGAGGCGATCGAGGAGCTACGGCAGCTGGTCGGCGAGGATCCGCTCGGCGAACAGGCGTGGCTGCTGCTGGTGACGGCGCTGCGCGACTCGGGGCAGCGGGCCGAGGCGCTGTCGGCGTACGCGGTGGCGCGGCGCACCCTCACCGCCGAGCTGGGCGTGGAACCGGGCGAGCCGCTGCGCCGCCTGCACCGCACGCTGCTGGTCGAGCACGGCACCAGCGCCGACGCGCAACGGCTCGACGGGGCCGCCGCCCTGGTGCTGCGGGGCCTGGCCCGGCTGGGCGCGACCGCGGTCCCCGCCTGGGTGCCCGCCGCGCTGCTGGACCGTCGGGACGCGACCGAAGTGATCGAGGCCCTGGACCGGGGTCGACTGCTGCGCCCGGCCGCGCCCGACCCCCTGGGCCGCCCTCGCTACGGAATGCCGGTGCTGGTCGGCCTGCTCGCCCCGGACCTGCCCGGCGAGGGCATCGAGGCGGCGCTGAGTCGGGTGCTGGGCGGATATCTGATGCTGGCCGAACGGGCCGGTGCGGCGCTGCCGCCGCAGGTGTTCGGCCCCGGCCTCACCGTGGCCGCCCGCTGGCCGGTGCCCGACGCCGACGAGCTGACCCGCGACCCGATCGCCTGGTTCGCCGCCGAGCGGGACGGCCTGCTGGGCGCCGTCGCCGCGGCCGCCGCCACCGGCCTGGACGACCTGGCCTGGGAACTCGCGCACGCCATGGTCGCCTGGTTCGACCTGGGCGGCCACACCGCCGAGTGGGAGCAGACGCACCGGGCGGCACTGGCGGCCTGCCGGGCCGCGGGCAACCCGCTGGGCGAGGCGGTCACCCTGCGCGGACTGGGGCAACTGCACCTGTACCGCGACGACTACGCGCACGCGGCCGAGGCGTTCAGCCGGGCCCGCCTGCTGTTCGCGCGCCTGGGCAACCTGTACGGGCTGGCCGCCGCGCTGGCGGGCCTGGGCACCGTGCACCGCGTCCGGGACGAGTTCGACGAGGCGTATGACTGCTACGAGCAGGCGCTGGCGGCCTACACCGAGCTGGAGCACCGCCACGGTGAGGCGTACGCCCAGGGGGCGCTGGGCATGGTGTGCCTGGCCCGGGGCGAGCTGGCCATGGCGCAGCACCACTTCACGGCCGGGCTGCAGTTGGCGGAGGAGATCGGCGACGAGCACCGCACCGCGCTGCTGACCCGCCAACTCGGCCTGACCCGACTGCGGCGCGGCGAGCTGAGTGACGCGCGGGCGTCGCTGACCTCGGCGCTGGACCGGTTCGCGGGGCTCGGCGACAGCCACTGTGCCGCGTACTGCCTGACCGACCTGGCCGGGCTGGAGTCGCCGGAGTTGGCGGTGAACCGGCTCACCACGGCGCTGGAGATATTCGAACGGATCGGGGACCGGCGCGCCCAGGCGCAGACCGCGCACCGGCTCGGTGAGCTGCACCGGGGCGACGGCCGCCACGGCCTGTCCGACGCGTACCTGGCCGAAGCCCGCCGCCTGCGCGCCACCGTCGACCTGGCCTGACCCGGCCCACCCCGCCCGCTTGGGGCAGGGTGGGAAAGGGTTGGTCAGGCCTGGGTGATCCGGAGGGCGTCGGCGACGACGTACTGGGTGCCGGAGGTCCATCGGCTCACGGCGACGAGCTGCTGCGCCCCGGCGGAGAACGCGAACGTGCCGAGGCTGCGCCACGCGCCGCCGCCGCTGGTCTGGTTCACCGTCACGGTCTGGCTGCCGGCCGAGCTGTACACGATGAACGGGGTGGCCGCGTTGTAGCCGGGATCGGCGGGGTACCAAGTCTCGATCTTGTAGTTGCCGGCGCTGGGCAGGGTGGCCGAGTAGTAGGCGGGATCGCTGGCCGCGACCGGGGTGGCGTACCGGTAGTCGGCGCCGTAGCGCTGGGTGGAGTAGGTGGAGGTGCCCCAGCTCGCCGAGGCGCTGAACCCTGCCGAGCTGTTGTCCACGATGGTCGACCAGGCGGTGCCGCCGGAGAGCTTGGCCGCGACGGCCGAGCGCAGCGCGGGCAGCTGGGCGTAGAAGGCGTCGCCGGGGCACTCGGTGGAGATGAAGTCGCGGTGGCCGTAGATTTTCGTGGCGGCGATGCCGTACCGGTCGCAGATGTAGGCGCACAGGTCGACGAGCTTGTTGAACAGCGCGGTCGGCGGGGTGGTCGAGGTGTAGGTGCCCTCGTTCTCGATACCGATGGCCTGGTCGTTCTGGCCGGGGCAGTGCGCCCCGACCACCATGCCGTTGCCGCTGGTCAGGTGGGACAGGCTGTAGTGGCGGCCCTCGGTGATGAACCCGCCGCGGCTGACCGTGAAGTGCTGGCCGGTGTCGGACCAGCCGTTGCTGTCCATGTGGTAGTTCTGAATGGACTTGGCCAGCGCGTACGCGTGTGCCTGCGAGTAGTCGGTGGAGTTCGCCGTCGCCGTGTGGTGAATGATGATCTTATTGGCGTCGGTGGCGATCTGCGACAGCGTCGAGGACGGGTTGCGCGCACCCCAGGTGGCGCAGCTGGCGATGGTCGGGGCGGCGATCGCGGCGGCGGCCGGACCGGCGATGCTCAGTTCGAGTCCGCCCAGGGCGGCGCCGGTGCCGAGCAGGACGGCACCCCGGAAGACGTTGCGTCGGGACAGTGAGGACATGGGGTTCGCTCCACAGTGGTGTGGTGGATGGAACCCGCGCAGCGAAACTTTTCTACCAACGGATACAAGTTCGCGCAAGATGGCAACCATCGAGTGGCCTCAACGCGTGTCCTGTAGGTAAGGGCGGTGGGAACTCGGGAGAAACGCGATGCGCAGGGTGATGGCGACGCCGGCGCTGTTCGCGACGCTGGGCCTGGCGGGACCGGTGCCGTTTTACGGGGGCGGCACCGGCCCCGCCGGGGACCGGACGGCCGCGGCACAGCACGGCCTCGGCATCCACTGCTGCTGAGCCGGTGCCCGGTCGGTTCGTCGGGGCGGACCGACCGGGCTCACCGTCCGCGGAACGTGCGCCGGTAGGCGGAGGGCGACGTGCGCATGCACCGTCCGAAGTGATGCCGGAAGGTGACCGGGCTGTCGAAGCCCACCGCCGTGGCGACCGCCTCCACCGGCGTGTCGGCGGCCTCCAGCAGCGGCAGGCTCGCCGCGATCCGCTGCTCGATCAGCCACCGGATCGGGCTGGTCCCGGTGTGCCGGGCGAAGTGGCGCAGGAACGTCCGGGGTGACATGTGCGCCCGTGCGGCCAGCGCATCCACCGACAGCGGCTGGTCCAGGTGGGCCAAGGCCCAGGTCATCGCGCGGGCCACGCCGTCGTCGCCGGGCAGTTCCCGCACCGGGGACTCGATGAACTGCGCCTGCCCGCCGTCGCGGTGCGGCGGCAGCACCAGTCGCCGGGCCACGCTGTTGGCCACCTGCGCCCCGTGGTCGCGCCGCACCAGGTGCAGGCACAGATCCAGTCCGGCGGCGCTGCCCGCACTGGTGACGATCTGTCCGTTGTCGACGTACAGCACGTCCGGGGTGACCTCGACCAGCGGGTAGCGTTCGCGCAGCAGGGC
Source organism: Catellatospora tritici (assembly GCF_019083965.1). GTDB lineage: Bacteria > Actinomycetota > Actinomycetes > Mycobacteriales > Micromonosporaceae > Catellatospora > Catellatospora tritici. Next base: position 88,219 of record NZ_JAHRCY010000015.1, on the reverse strand, counting down.
GGCGTAGCGCCAGTGCGTGGTGGCGGCCAGCCCGTCCAGCAGCCCGGCGGCGGCCAGCGCGAACGCGCCCGAGCAGATCGACACGATCCGCGCGCCGCGGTTCGCGGCGGCACGCAGCGCCGCGACCAGCTCGGCCGAGACGGCCGAGCTGACATCGGCCACCCCGGGCACGATCACGGTGTCGGCGGCGGCGAGCACGTCCAGCCCGTGCGCGGCGGTGATGGCGAATCCGCCGACGGCGGGCAGCGGCTCGGGTGTCTCGGCGCAGACGGCCAGCTCGTACCAGGGCACGCCGAGTTCGGGACGGTCCAGCGCGAACACCTCGACCACGCAGCCCAGCTCGAACGGGGCCATCCCGGCGAAGGCCAGCACGGCGACGCGATGGCGGCGGCGGGTCTCCAGGCGGACGGAGGTCGGCATGGCGAAATGTTAGCGGACAGCGGCGTTACCGCCACTTCTGCCCGATCGCGTACGCCCGCAGGATGGTCCTTGTCCACCGGACCGCCGACCACCGACCACCGACCATCGACCACCAGGAGAAACGCCATGTCCGCCGTCCTGTCCACGCCGCCCGCCAACCCTGACGCGGCGCTCGCCCACTTCGCCGCCAAGCTCGCCTGCGAGACCGACGTCTCCGACGTGCGCGCCGACCTGGAGTCAGGCGTGCGGGGCGTGGTCGTGGTCGACACCCGCTCCCGGGAAGCGTGGGAGCAGGGTCACATCCCCGGCGCGGTGCACCTGCCGACCGCCGAGATCGCGGCCCGTGCCGCCGAGCTGATCGGCCCTGACCAGGTCGTCGTCACCTACTGCTGGGGTCCGGGCTGCAACGGCTCGACCCGGGCCGCGCTGGCCTTCGCCCGCCTCGGCCACCCGGTCAAGGAGATGATCGGCGGCTATGAGTACTGGGTCCGCGAGGGCTTCCCGACCCAGACCCCGCTCGGCCTCCGGTACAACTCCGTGGACCCGCTGACCGCCCCCGCCAGCGGCGCCGCCTGCGCCTGCTGATCTGCCACTCAACAGCCCGAGCGCGGCTCAAATATGGTTCGCCCGCTACCGCGGCCGCTCGGTGGCATCCTGCGCTTCGCTACGGATGCCACCGAGCGGCCGCTCACGCAGGCTCACGGCGTTCACGTATTGATGCCACCGGTTGTGGTCCATCGACGACACGCCGTGCTTGATGTGGGGTCGCTTTCGCCGCCCACCCACTAGATGTAGTGTGAGGGCATCGCTGGTCCACCCCTTCGGCACCGCGACGGTCGCTCTACGCGATCGCCGCAGGCCGGGTCGGGTGGGGCCGCGCGGCAGCCATCCTCGCGACGGTCCGGCCTGTGCCGGGCCTCCGCGAGGCTGCCGTGACAACAGGGAACCCGGTGTGACTCCGGGACTGCCCCGCAGCGGTGAGTGGGAACGAACCCGCCCCGCGAGGACGCGACCTCGTGGAGCAGCACTGGACCGTACGGTCCGGGAAGCGGCGGGTAAGGGGGTCGACCAGACGCGGCACGCGAAGCCGCGTCGACCGGCCGTGCCCACGAGTCCGAAGACCTGCCAGCGTGCGCGTGCGGACCTGACCCGTGCGCGTCGTACACACCGGGCCGCGCGGGACGGTCCACGGTGGACCGCGCGTGCCCACAGGTTGGGCTTCGCCGCGCTCCGGCGTGCCGTTCCCCGCTTGAGACGAGGGGTAGCGCACGCGTTGACCAGCACGATTCTGGCCGGTACACCCACTGCGGGTAAGCAGACCGGCACGACCTGGGAAGCCGCACCGGCGGACAGACTCGCACAGCAGCTCGAGGCGGCGGCCGAGGGCCTGCCCGACCTCGACCCCGACACGGTGCTCGCGCCCGTGGTGGCGGGGGTGTGGCCCGGCGCCACCGAAGCCGACCTGCGGCTGCGCGCCATCGAGACCGCCGCGGCGCTGGTGGTGCGGGAGCCTTCGTACAGCAGACTCGCCGCGCGCCTGCTCGCCGTGCACATCGTCGACGAGGCCGCGACCCAGGGCGTACGCGACTTCGCCGACTCTGTGCGGGCCGGCCACGAGGCGGGCCTGCTCGCCGACGACCTGGCCGCGTTCGTGGCCGTCAACTCCGCCGAGCTGGCCGAACTCGTCGACCCGACCGCCGACGACCGCTTCGAGTACTTCGGCCTGCGCACCGTCTACGACCGCTACCTGCTACGCCACCCGGTGACCCGGCGCGTGCTGGAGACGCCGCAGCACTTCCTGCTGCGGGTGGCGTGCGGGCTGATGGGCGAGGTCGGCAGCGCGAGCACCGCCGGGCTGCGCCTGCCCGGCAGCGTCGCCGAGGTCGCCCGGCTGTACGCCATCCTCAGCCGCCTGGCCTACCTGCCCAGTTCGCCGACGCTGTTCAACGCCGGTGCCCGCCGCCCGCAGCTGAGCAGCTGTTTCCTGCTCGACTCGCCCCGCGACGAGCTCGAGTCGATCTACGAGCGGTACGGCCAGATCGCCCGGCTGTCCAAGTACGCCGGGGGCATCGGGGTGGCCTGGTCGCGCATCCGCTCCCGGGGCTCGCTGATCCGGGGCACCAACGGCCTGTCCAACGGCATCGTGCCGTGGCTGCGCACCCTGGACGCCAGCGTCGCCGCGGTCAACCAGGGCGGCCGCCGCAAGGGCGCGGCCTGCGTCTACCTGGAGACCTGGCACGCCGACCTGGACGACTTCCTACAGCTGCGCGACTCGACCGGCGACGAGAGCCGTCGCACCCACAACCTGCACCTGGCCAACTGGGTGCCCGACGAGTTCATGCGCCGGGTCGAGGCCGACGCGAGCTGGTCGCTGTTCGACCCCAAGGACGTGCCGCAGCTGGTCGACCTGTGGGGCGAGCAGTTCGACGCGGCGTACCGGGCCGCCGAGGCGGCCGGGCTGGCCGTGCGTACGCTGCCCGCCCGTGAGCTGTACGGCCGGATGATGCGCACCCTGGCTCAGACCGGCAACGGCTGGATGACGTTCAAGGACGCCGCCAACCGCACCTGCAACCAGACCGCGGTGCCCGGCAACACGGTGCACCTGTCCAACCTGTGCACCGAGATCCTCGAGGTGACCAGCGACGGCGAGACCGCGGTCTGCAACCTGGGCTCGATCAACCTGGCCGCCCACTGCGGCCCCGACGGCGTCGACTGGGCCGGGCTGCGCGACACGGTCACCGTCGCCGTGCGGGTGCTGGACCGGACCATCGACCTGTCCTACTACCCGACCGGCGAGGCGGCCGGGGCCAACAGCCGCTGGCGGCCGATCGGCCTGGGCGTGATGGGGCTGGCCGACGTCTTCTCCACGCTCGGCCTGGACTTCGACTCGCCCGAGGCGCTGGCCCTGTCCACCCGCATCGCCGAGGAGATCGCGCTCGCGGCGTACGACACCAGCGCCGACCTGGCCGTGCGCCTCGGCGCGCACCCGTCCTACGCCGACACCCGGGCCGCACGCGGCGTGCTGCACCCCGACCACTGGGCCGACGCGGCGCACACCCGCCCGGAGGCCTGGGCGGCGCTGCGCGAGAAGGTCGCCCGCACCGGGCTGCGCAACTCGCTGCTCGTCGCGATCGCGCCGACCGCCACCATCGCCTCGATCGCGGGCTGCGCCGAGTGCATCGAGCCGCCGGTGGCCAACGTGTTCAAGCGCGAAACCCTGTCCGGCGAGTTCCTGCAGGTCAACCGCTACCTGGTGGACGAGCTGAAGGCGCGGGGCCTGTGGACCGAGGCGTTGCGCGAGCGGATCCTGTCGGCCGAGGGCTCCGTCGCCGACATCCAGGAGATCCCGGCCGAGTTGCGTTCCCGCTTCCGCACCGCCTGGGAGCTGCCGCAACGCGCCCTGATCGACCTGGCCGCGGCCCGTGCCCCGTACATCGACCAGTCGCAGTCGCTGAACCTGTTCATGGCCGCCCCCCAGATCGGCAAACTCTCCTCGATGTATGCCTACGCCTGGCGTCGCGGCCTGAAGACCACCTACTACCTCCGCTCCCGCCCCGCCACCTCCATCGCCAAAACCACCGGCGCAAGGAAGGGCCCCCTCTTATCGGAATCCGTTGTAGAAGGGCCCCTTCTTGACGGCGGCGCAGGCGGCGCAGGCGGTGGTGGTGGCGCGGCGGCGGCGGCGAGCGTCGCGCCCGCGCAGCCGCTGCGGGCGGCGAAAGGGCTGATCGAGTTCAACCTGGAGAACCCGGAGATCTGCGAGGCATGCCAGTGACCGACAAGAAGATGCTGCTCGACCCGGGCCTGGACCTGACCCTGCGGCCGATGCGCTACCCCGACTTCTACGAGCGCTACCGCGCCGCCATCCGCAACACCTGGACCGTCGAGGAGGTCGACCTGTCGGCCGACCTGCCCGACCTGGCCGGGCTCAGCGACGGCGAGCGGCACCTGGTCAACCGGCTGGTCGCGTTCTTCGCCACGGGCGACACCATCGTCGCCAACAACCTGGTGCTGAACCTGTACCGCCACATCAACGCCCCGGAGGCCCGGCTCTACCTGAGCCGTCAGCTGTTCGAGGAGGCGGTGCACGTCCAGTTCTATCTGACCCTGCTGGACACGTACCTGCCCGACGACGCGGAGCGGGCCAAGGCGTTCGACGCGGTGGAGAACATCCCGTCGATCGCCCGCAAGGCCCGGTTCTGCTTCGAGTGGATCGACTCGGTCTTCGACCTTCCGGCGCTGACCACCGTCGACGAGCGACGCCGCTTCCTACTCAACCTGATCTGCTTCGCCGCCTGCATCGAGGGCCTGTTCTTCTACGGCGCCTTCGCGTACGTGTACTGGCTGCGCTCGCGCGGCCTGCTCGACGGCCTGGCCGCGGGCACCAACTGGGTGTTCCGCGACGAGTCCATGCACATGGACTTCGCCTTCGCCGTCGTCGACACGGTCCGGGCCGAGGAGCCCGAACTGTTCGACGAGCAGCTGGGCAAGGCGGTCACCCGGATGATGGAGGACGCGGTAGAGGCGGAGCTGGCGTTCGCCGAGGACCTGTGCGGGGCCGGGCTGCCGGGGATGACGCAGGCGGACATGCGGGAATACCTGCAGTACGTCGCCGACCAGCGGCTGGCCCGGTTGGGGTTGCCCGCCCGGTTCGGCTCGGGCAACCCGTTCCCGTTCATGGCCCTGCAGGACGTGCAGGAGCTGGCGAACTTCTTCGAACGCCGGGTCACCGCGTATCAGGTCGCCGTCGGCGGCAGCGTGAGCCTGGACGAGGACTTCTAGCCCTCACTCACCCAAGATCGCTCTGAAGCGCTGCTCGGCGAGGTCGAACTGACGGAAGATGTGCGTCTTGACCTCGCCGGGCAGCGGCGTGTCCGGCCGGGACACGAGCTCCCGCAGCAGCGGCACCAGCGGCGTGTACTTCACCGCAGCCCGCATCACCTTCGGCCCCGTGGTGTGCACGATGCCCACGCCGTTGTCGGTGAAGTCGGACACCTTGATCACCCGCGCCCACGGCTCGGCGTCCAGCGACTCGACCACATGCTCGAGGTACTGCTCGTCGTGGTCGCGGTCGGGCGTGTAGACCGGGTTGGTGACCGCGTCGACCAGCCGGGCCACCCGGGCGCCGTAGCGCCGCTCGACCTCGGCCAGGGCGGCGTCGTGCGGCGCCGGACCCTCCTTGTCCGGCATGCCCGCCAGCCGCCATGGCTGGTCCTCGACCGCGTCGTGCAGCAGGGCCGCGACCAGCACGTCCCGCTCGGTGACGTGGTAGTAGCACATGATCCGGATGGCGACCCGCAGCACGTGGTTCAGGTACGGCTCGCGCACCCGGCGCTGCCCCTCGTGCAGCCGGGCGGTCAGCTCCATCGCGTCGGTCAGCACCGCCTGGTCGTCCTCGGGCAGCCGGTGTATCTCCAGGGCGAACCGGTCCCGCAGGCCCTGCTCGCCCAGCACCTCGGTGATCGCGTGCAATGGCATGGTCAACAGGTACGCGGGTGTGGTGGCCTCCATGCCGGTGTTTATATCCGATCAACGCGTTGCGCGCTGTGCCTCTTTTGTGGACTGTGGACAACCTCAGCGGCCGACTCGGGCGGCGCGGGGGACGGCGGCGTGGCCGGTGACGCGCTGGGTCGGGACGACGGCCGACAGCGGCATCCGGTGGCGGGGGCGGCTGGGCTCACCCTCGAACTCCTCCTGGGTCATCGCCTGCAGGGCACTGAACAGCGTCGTGATCAGGCCGAGGGCGGCCAGCAGGACGATCGGCACGATCAGCACGAACGGGCTGATCCCGGCCACCCGGCCGTCGCCGCCGAGCTGCACCCGTACCGCCGCCATCGCGGTGTAGTGCATGCCGCACACCGCCACCGCCATGACCACCGCGGCGCCGGAGATGGCCGACAGCTTGCGCACGGTGACCGCGAACCACAGTGCCACCGTGGCGGCGGTGACTGCGATCGCCACGGACGCGCCGACCAGGCCCGGGTCGTACGCGATGGTCCCGGCCACGCGCATGGCGGCCATGCCGGTGTAGTGCATCGCGACGACGCCCAGGCCGGTGAAACCGCCCCCGGTGACGATCCGCACCGCGGAGATGTCGCCCTGCGCCGCGATGAACAGGCCCACGCCGACCGTGAGCACGGCCAGCACCAGGCTGATGAAGGTGATCACCGGGTCGAAGCGCACCGGGCTGTGCGGCACGTCGAAGCCGATGATGGCCATGAAGTGCATCAGCCAGATGCCGGTCCCGCCGATGGCCAGCGAGGCCAGCAGCAGCCAGCGGGCCCGCCGTCCGGCAGTGCGCGCGTGCCGGGCGCGCGCGGTGCAGACCAGGCCCAGCAGCGAGCCGAGGAACGCGAGCACGAACGCGGCGATCGGATTGAAATAGCCGTACGCGAAATGATGCACTTCACTCATTGCGGCGCCTCCGATGATGGGGTCGCACCATTCCCACACGCCGCAAGCCCCCCAGGTCGCACAGCGTGTGCGCAATTGCACTCTGGATCATTGGACGTTCGTGCACTTTCGGGGAAACTGCACGAATCGAGTCCAAGATTCGTGCAGTTTCCCCGAAACTGCCGCATGACCGTCGCGCGCGACGCGAGGGCGCGCGAGAGTGCGTGAGGGCGGCGGGGGTGGTGGCGGGGGGTGGGTAGCGTCGGGGCGTGGCAGGGCATGGGGCGTGGGTGGTCGCGCTGGTCGGGATCGACGGGTCGGGCAAGACGACCCAGGCGATCCGGCTGGCGGCGGCGCTGTGCGCGGCCGGGCTGCCCGCGCGGTACGGCCGCAACGCCGGTGGCCGCAGGTTCCTCGGCCGGGTGGCGCAGCGCCTCGGCGGCCGGGACGCGGCGACCATGCTCGGGCGCCCCGGCCTGCTGCTGATCGAGTCGATGCTGCGCTGGTTGGCCATCGCCCGCTCGCTGCTGGCGGCCCGGATCACCGGCCGAGTGGCGGTGATGGACCGTTACACCCCCTGCCAGCTGGTCAGCCTACGAGTGCACGGCGGCGGCGCCCGCCTGGAGCGTGCGGTGCGCGCGATGTACTCGGTCTTCCCCGCCCCGGACCGGTTGATCTTCCTGGACGTGGGTCCGTCCCAGGCCTACGACCGGATCGAAGAGCGCGCCAGTGATCACGAGGACATGTCATACCTGAACGCGACATACAGTGCTTACAAGGACATAGCATCGACTGCGGTGCCGGTCTCCGGCGCCGGTGATCCCGACGACGTCGCCGCCGCGATCTGGTCCGCCGCCTGGCCCGCGCTGCGCACCGCCCGCCAGGGGATCGGCGGACGAGGGATCCCGGACGAGGGATAAAGCGTCATAGCGCGGGTACTTGGATCTCACCAAGAGATGGCGATGCGGCTCACAGCGTTCTAGTGACGCAGGTCGCTGTGCTCGGACGGAGCCCGTGGTCCCATAAATAGGGCATTGCGGACCTATCCCAACCGGGACACAGCAGGTCGACATGCCTGTATCAGGGAGTTCACAGCTTTTCGTGACACTTTCGATGGGCAACGCGGAATCATCTCCGGGCGTCATCTGTTGTGAAGGTGTCAGCACCGCTAGGCCCTGCGGCGATTACGGGGGAGGACCCGAGACGTGGAGAACATGACCATGCTGCGCACCGACCAGGTGGCTGAGGAGCGCGACCTCGTCGGCGTGTACCTGCACGAGATCTCGCGTACGCCCCTGCTGGACGCGGCGGCAGAGGTCGACCTCTCGAAGGCGATCGAGGCCGGCCTGTACGCCGAGCACCTCCTCGAGGGCGAGAAGCTCAAGCGCGGCCTCAAGCGCGAAGAGCTGGAGAAGCTGGTTTCCGAGGGCGAGCGGGCCAAGGACCTGTTCATCCGCGCCAACCTGCGCCTGGTGGTGTCGATCGCCCGCCGTTACGTCCGCTCGGGCATGCCGATGCTCGACCTGATCCAGGAGGGCAACACCGGCCTGGTGCGCGCGGTCGAGAAGTTCGACTACGTGAAGGGCTACAAGTTCTCCACCTACGCCACCTGGTGGATCCGGCAGGCGATCAGCCGCGCCATCGCCCAGCAGGAGCGGACCGTGCGACTGCCCGTCCACCTGGTCGAGGACGTCAACCGGATGCGCAACGTCGCCCGCCAGCTCACCCGTGAGCTGGGCAGCGAGCCCGAGCCGCAGCAGATCGCCGAGGCCCTGGGCGTGACCGTCGAGCGGGTGACCGAGCTGATCCGCTGGTCGCAGGACACCGTCTCGCTGGACACTCCGGTGGGCGACGACGGCGACACCAACCTCGGCGACCTCGTCGCCGACCGAGACTCGCCCAGCCCCGAGGAGATCGTGCTGTCGGCGCTGGAGCGCCAGCGCATCGAGGGCCTGCTCAACCACCTCGACGACCGTTCGGCGGGCATCATGCGCGCCCGCTACGGCCTCGAGGACGGGCGGGAGCACTCGCTGACCGAGGTGGCCTCGCGCTTCTCGCTCTCGCGGGAGCGCATCCGCCAGCTGGAGATCCAGGCGCTGGGGCGGCTCCGGGAGCTTGCTCGGGCTGAGGGGCTGCAGGCTGTTTGAGGTTCGCTGGAAAGGCCCCGCCCGTTTGGGCGGGGCCTTTCTGCACGAGTAAGGAAGGGCCCCTTCTTATCGCTTCGCGTAGCAGAAGGGGCCCTTCTCAACTCGCGTCACGTGCGGACGCGGCCGAAGCCGTACGGCGTCATCATGTCGACGCTGGAGATCTTCACGACCTCGCCGAACGTCGGCGCGTGGATCACCTTGCCGTTGCCGACGAAGATCGCCACGTGCCCGAGCCCGGAGTAGAAGACGAGGTCACCGGGGGCGAGCTGGGATCGTTTGATGTGGGTCACCTCGTTCCACTGGGTCGCGGCCTGGTGGTAGAGGCTCACTCCCGCGGCGCGCCAGGCGGCCAGGGTCAGTCCGGAGCAGTCGTAGCCGTTGGGCCCGTCCGCGGCCCAGACGTACGGCTTGCCCAGCGCCTTGTACGCGAACGCCACGGCCACCCCGGCCTTGCCGGACACGTTCGGCACCGAGCCGGTGTAGCTCGAACCGCGCTCGTCGGACAGCCCCGCCTGGCGGCGCAGCTGCTCCAACTTCTTCAGCTCGGCCTCGATGCCCCGGCGCTGCGTGGCGATCGCGGCGGCCCGCGCGGTCAGGTCCTTGACCTGCTGGTCGAGCTCACCCTTGGTGTGGAACTGGTCGGCGGCGGCCGCGTGGGCCGCGGTGACCTGCTCCTGCTGGTCGGTGGCGAGCTGGTCGAGGGTCTTCAGCCGGGCCAGGGTGGCGTCCTGGCCGCCGCCGGCGAGCAGCGCGTTCCAGGTGTCCAGGCGGCCGGTCTGGTAGGCGGTGACGGCGATCGCGGCGACGTTGCGGTGGGCGGCGTCGGCGCGCTGCTGCAGCGGACCGAGGTCCCGCTCGAGCACGGCGACCCGGCTGCGGGTCGTCTTCAGCTGGCTGTCGAGTTTGTTGTACGCCTCGACGACGCGTTCGAGCTGCGTCGACTTGGCCGAGATCTGCTTGCGCAGGTCGGCGGCGCTGGGTTGGGCATGGGCGGGGGTGCCCGTGGCGGCCAGCCCGATCAGGGCGGCGGCAGGGGCCAGGAGGCGGACGGCGATGCGCCACCCCCTGCCGTGATGCGATGGCAAGGTGCTGTCGGCCCTTCTCCGCAGCCGCCTACCGGGTTAGCTGACGGGTTCGGGCGAAGGGCGCCCTACTGCAGTCACTATGAGTGACTGCCGATTCACCCCAAAACAAACCTGGGTCCCCGGCTCGCGGCGCCCGCTCGGGAGAGGTCCCGGGGCGCGTTGCGACTCGGCGGCGCTGGTCCGGTGCCGCCCGGGGGTGAGCGGCTGGGAACCGGCCCAGTGCTGGCCACGGTAGCCGCGCGCGCGGCATGACCCAAGTGCTCGCTGACCGAAGTGCCCGATCTGGACCTGTTATGCGGAGAAAGTTACGTCACTTTGGGTGATGGAACTCGACCTCAGCTGGAGGCAGGCTGAGTGAGTGCTGTCTGCCGGGAACGTGCCAATCTGCCACCTGGCTGATCGACATACTTCCCTCGCCGGCGGCTCAGGCACACACTGAGGTCACGGTTCGGCCACACGCGCGGTCGGAAAACTGTCACGTGCGGGCGTACGCCAACAGGTTAAGAAGGGCCCTTCCGCTACGGAAAGCGAGCTGAGTCGCTGCTCGTCTGGCTGACGCCAGCCGACGAAGGTGCCCTTCCTTACCTCTCGATCACATTGGCCACGAGACGTTGGGAGAGCCCGATGAAGGCCACCCGCCCGCCGGACCGTCCCTCGGAGACGCCGATCCTGACGTTCCGCCCCGGACTGCAGATCACGACCACCTGCCTGCAGGTCGGCAGCCAGCACTTCGCGCTGTCCCGGCTGAGCGGCGTACACAGCAGGCAGACCGGTCACGATCCGCTGACCCGCCGCTGCGCCGGGATGCTGGCCGGCGGGGTGGTGCTCACCGGGCTGTTCGCCCCCGTGATGCGCCCCGCCGGGATCGTCGCCGCCGTCGCGGTGCTGTGCGGGCTGGCCGTGCTCACCGTGGTCAGTTCCCGGCGCCGCCCGCGGCGGATGGAACTGTGGGCCGACTACCGGGGCACGCCGACCCAGCTGCTGGTCAGTGAGGACGTATGGCTGCTCGGCGGGGTCGAGCGATACCTGCGTCGGGCGCTGGAGAATCCGTCCCGCCTGCCGCGGCGGGCGGCCGAACCGCCCGCCACCAGCGGCGTGCCGCATCCGTCGCGGATGCACCCCGGCCGGATGAGTCCCGTCCCGGCCGGGCGCTGAGCACCGCGCGCCGTCACTCGGTGCGGATGATGGTGAACGCCTCGCAGAGGCGGCCGGGCAGGCCGTGGGCGGCGGCGAGGGCGCCGAGGCGTTCGCGCAGCATGCCGTCCAGGTCCGGCAGGTGCGACGTCTGCGAGGCGTGCGCGCGCAGCGCGGCCAGTTTACGGTCGAAGACGTCGGTCACGTCGACGGCATGGTCGGGGTCCGGGCCGCCGGAGTACCAGATCTCGCGGACCGTCCAGGCCTCCAGCCCGGCGGCCGCCAGCTCCGGGTGCGCGAACGGGTTGCGGGCGTCGGGGTAGACCGCGCAGGTCACCGCCTCGCCCGCGGCCAGGTGGTCGGGGTGGCTCGGCCCGGCGATGCGGTCCCAGCGGCGCAGCGGCGAGCTGGTCAGGATGCGGTCGGGCCGGTGGCGGCGGATCGCGGCGACCAGGTCCCGGCGCAGCTCCAGCGACGGGGTGACCGAGCCGTCGCGATACCCCTCCAGGAACTCCACCGTCTTGACCCCGACGGCGGCCGCGGCGGCCCGCTGCTCGGCCTCGCGCAGCACCGGCATCTCGTGGCGCGGCGTGTCGTCGAAGCCGCCCGCGTCACCGCGGGTCACCAGCAGGTACGACACCTCGATGCCCGCGTCGACCCAGGCCGCCACGGTGCCCGCCGAACCGAAGTCCACGTCGTCGGGATGGGCGAACACGCACAGGACACGGGAGACGTCGGGCAGGGGCGCGGCAGACGGCGGAAAGCTCATGAGTCCCGAGCATATGCACCGACCGGCCCGGTCAGCGAAGCTCGCCCGCGACCTGGGCGATGTAGGCCAGCGAGTCGGCCTCGCCGAGCGCGACCGCGGCGAGCCGGTCGAACGTCTCCCGGTACGGCCCCGCGTCCTCCTCGCGGTCGAGCACCTGGCCCCGGTCCACCGCCGGGACCACGCTGCTGAACTCGAGATAGACCACGTCGTGGTCGGCACCGTATGGGAACGACATCAGCACGAAGGCGGGCTCCAGCGCCTGCAGCCCGGCGCTGAACGGCAGCACCTGCAGCCGGATGTTGGCACGGGTGCCCAGGCGCACCAGGTGGTGCAGCTGCTCGCGCTGCACCGAGACCCCGCCGTTGATGCGGCGCAGCGTCGCCTCGTCGAGCACCGCGTGCACCCGCGGCGGCTCCGCCCGCTGCAGCACCCGCTCCTGGCGCCGCAGCCGGATCGACACGTAGTCGTCGCCGGCGGGCAGGGCTTCGGGCTGGCCCGCCGACACCACCGCCCGCGCGTACGCCTCCGTCTGCAGCAGCCCCGGGATGACCAGTTGCTGGTAGCAGCTGATCGCGGCGGCGCCCTCCTCCAGCCCGATGTAGTTCGCGTACTTCGGGGCCAGGTCGCCGAACTCGGCCCACCACGCCTTGGCGCGGGCGGTGCGGGCCAGCACCTCCAGCTCGGTGACCGCCGACTGCTCGCGGATGCCGTATAGCTGCAGCAGCGCGCGCATGTCGGTGATGGTCATCCGGACCGAGCCGTTCTCGATGCGGATCACCTTCGACAGCGACCACTCCAACGAGGCGGCTACCTGCTCCTGGGTCAGGTCGGACGAGTCACGGGCCGACCGCAGCGCGTGACGTAGGCGGAGCCGAGCGACGGCGGGATTGTCACGCTCGCTCACCTTGACCGTCCACCTCTCGACGCGGGCCCTGCTCGGCACGGACCTGTGGTGCGCGGCCCGCGCGGCGTGGCCTGCGACACGTGGAAAGCGCCACCACGACACGCCATGTCACGACACGCCATATGGCGATCTGCGTGCGGCTACTTGCCACTGTCCTATCACACGAGTTTACTGTGGCGCTGTGGCGCCTGCCAGTGGCGTCGCGACCCCAGCCTGTGCCTCTGTCTGACGACAATCGGGAGTTGACGATGACCCTGGTCTCCGGTGCCACGTGGCGCAAGAGCCGCCGCTGCGAGTCCGCCGCCTGCGTGGAGATCGCGGCGCTGCCCGCGGCCGTGGGCGTGCGCAACTCGACCCGCCCGCAGACCAGCGTCGTGGTGTCCACCGAGGCCTTCCGCGCCTTCATCGCCGGGGTCAAGCAGGGCGAGTTCGACCTGAACTGAACCCCCGCCGCCTGGCACCAAGATCCTCTATATTGCCGGGCAATCGGGCGTATCTTGCACCTTCATACGCCCGATTGCCCGGCAACTTGCGCGATCTTCGGGCCGGGCGGGCGGGCCGGGCGGGCGGGGCGGGGGAGGGTCAGGGGAGGGCGGCGAGGCTCCAGAGGGCGAAGGAGGCCTCGCGGGCGCTCGGGCGGCCGAGCGCGTTCTTGTCCATGCACGCGCGGCACAGTTCGGCCAGCGCGTGCGGGAGGCCCGGCACCGCCAGCACCGGCGTCGGCGCCAGGCTGCGCACCGCCGTCGCGTCGCGTGGGCTGCCCCGGTGCGGGTACGGCGACGCGCCGGTGATCATCTGGTACATCAGCGCGCCCAGGGCGTACACGTCGTCGGCGGGGCTGGCGTAGTGCGCCGGGCCCGGGTGGATCAGCTCGGCCAGTCCGAAGTCGACCACCTTCGGTCCGTTCGTGGTCAGCATGACGTTGCCCGGGGTCAGGTCGCGGTGCACCACCCCGCGCCGGTGCGCCACCGCCAGCACGTCGGCGGCCGTGCCGGCGACCCGCAGCGCGTGCGAAACCGACAGCGGGCCGCCGTCGAGCACACTGTTCAGGCTCTGCCCCTGCAGCAGCTCCAGGGCCAGGTAGCCGATGTCGCGGCCGTCCGGACCCGGCACCACGTCCACGTCGAAGATCTTCGGCACGTGGGGGTGGCGCAGCATCTGGGTCATCTCCGCCTCGTGTCGGATCAGCCGCGAGTAGCGCGGACTCACCACTTTGACCGCGAGCCTGCGGCCCGCGGCAGCGTCTACGGCCTGATAGACCGTGGACACTCCGCCGCGCGCCAGAGGCCTGGTCAGCACATATCTCCCCGCGATGGCCGTGCCGATAGGGAGCTCCACGGGCGCCGATTCTTCCGTACTGAAGGACACAAAGCCATCGCGGTAGCTTGAAATCTTCAATAATTCGCTCACGTTCCGACGCAGTTACCCCACAGTCCGTGCCGAGCCGCCCGCGCCCGCTCGACCGCGTCGTGCAGCTCGCGCTGATGGGCCAGATTCGGCGGGATGGCGAGTTCCCTCACGTCGCCGCGCTCGGCCAGGTCGGCGTTGACGAACGTGCCGTCGGCGGTCCAGGCGTAGACGAGGTAGCGGTCGTACGGGTCGCGGCGCTGGGTGTCGGGCAGGATCCACAGGGTCCGGCCCGGTGGGGCGAGCTGCTTGAGGCGGGTGTACGCGCTGTCGGCCCAGCACTGTGGGGTGCCGTCGGCGCCGTGCAGCTCGGGGGCGTCGATGCCGAGCAGGCGCAGCTGGACCTCGCCGGTGGCGTCGACGACGGGGCCGGCAGTGGCGATGACCACGATCGAATCGCCGTCCAGCGGATGGCTGACCCGAACCCGCTGGGCGCCGGGCGGGGGAGTGGGGGAGGCGGTGGCGGCGGGGGTGGGTTCGGCGTGGACGCGGGTGTACCACCACCAGCCGAGCGCGCCCAGCGTCAGCACCAGCAGCCAGAACACCGTCGCCACCAGTTCCCGTCGACGTCCGTGTAGCCGCACCTCTCGATTGTCGATGCCGAGTGGGGGGCGCGGTCGGGGAGTTGAAAGTGTCACGTTTGGTTGTGGGCAATTTAATTGGTGGCTACGTTTCTGGCATGACTTCTCTGTACACCGCAGTGGTGACCTCGTCCGGCGACGGGCGGGACGGCAAGATCCTCAGCTCCGACGGGCTGCTCGCGGCCGACCTCGCGATGCCGACGGCGCTCGGCGGAAGCGGCGCGGGCACCAACCCCGAGCAGCTGTTCGCGGCCGGGTACGCCGCCTGCTTCCACTCCGCGCTGCGGCTGGTCGCGCGGCGCGCCAAAGCCGACGTGGACGGGTCCGAGGTGACCGCGAAGGTGGACCTCAACCGGGTCGGCGCCGGGTTCGGGCTGGGCGTGACGCTGGAGATCGGCCTGCCCGGCGTGGCGCCGGAGGCGGCCCGGGAGCTGGTCGAGGCGGCGCACCAGGTCTGCCCGTACTCGAATGCGACCCGCGGCAACGTCGAGGTCGAACTCGTGCTTGTCTGAGAGCATGACGCCCGCCGAGCGCTTCGACGACTTGGACCTGCGCAAGCAGGTGTGCTTCGCGCTGTATTCGGCCAGCCGGGCGCTCACCGCGCTGTACCGGCCGGTGCTGGACCGCCTCGGCCTGACCTACCCGCAGTACCTGGTGATGCTGGTGCTGTGGGAGCGCGGCGAGGTGAGCGTGAAGGCGCTGGGCGAGGCGTTGCAGCTCGACTCGGGCACGTTGTCGCCGCTGCTGAAGCGGCTGGAGGCGGCCGGGCTGGTGGTGCGCGCGCGCAGTGCGCGCGACGAGCGCTCGGTCCTGGTCAGCCTCACCCCGTCCGGTGACGTCCTGCGTGAGCGGGCGACCGGCATCCCGCGGGCCATCGCCGAGGCGACCGGCGTGCCCGCACCACAGCTCGCGGCGTTGCGCGACACGCTGCGCGCCATCACGGAGGCGGCCCACGAGGCCGCCGACGAAAAGGAGAGATCGTGACGACAGGACGTGAGATCCAGCTGGCCTCCCGGCCCGAGGGGACGCCCACCGCGGACAACTTCCGGCTGGTGGAAGTGGAGGTGCCCGAGCCGGGCGAGGGGCAGGTGACGGTACGCAACACCGTCATGTCCGTGGACCCGTACATGCGGGGGCGGATGAACGACGTGAAGTCGTACGTGCCGCCGTTCCAGGTGGGGCAGGCGCTGGACGGCGGCGCCGTCGGCGAGGTGGTCGCGTCGAACTCGCCACTGCTGTCCGTCGGCGACCTGGTGCTGCACGGGTACGGCTGGCGTGACCTGGTCACCGGCGAGGCCAAGCGGTTCCGCAAGCTGACCGGGCCGTCCGAAGACCCGATCGCCCCGCCGAGCGCCTTCCTCGGCGTGCTCGGCATGCCGGGGCTGACCGCGTACGTCGGCCTGCTGGACATCGCCGCGATGAAGCCCGGCGACACCGTGTTCGTCTCCGGCGCGGCCGGTGCCGTGGGCAGCCTCGTCGGCCAGTTGGCCAAGCTCAAGGGCGCGGCCCGGGTGGTGGGCAGCGCGGGCAGCCCGGCCAAGGTGAAGCACCTGGTCGACGAGCTGGGCTTCGACGCCGCGTTCAACTACCGCGACGGTGACGTGGCCGGGCAGCTCAAGCAGGCCGCGCCGGACGGGATCGACGTCTACTTCGACAACGTCGGCGGCGACCACCTGACCGCGGCCATCGCCCGCGCGAAGGTGTTCGCTCGGTTCGCGCTCTGCGGCGCGATCTCGGGCTACAACGAGCCGGTGCCGGGGCCGGACAACCTGACGCTGCTGATCGGCAAGCGGATCACCATGCGCGGCTACATCGTCAGCGACCACAATGACCGGATGCCGGAGTTCCTGAGCGAGGTCGGCGCCTGGTACGCCGAGGGGAAGCTCAAAGCCGAGGAGACCGTCGTCGCCGGGCTGGAGAACGCCCCGGCCGCGTTCCTGGGCCTGATGCGCGGCGAGAACACCGGCAAGATGCTGGTAACCATCTGACCTGCGCAAACAGCTCCAAAGCCACCCGTACCCCCGCTAGTGTCGCCAGAAGGCGATCTCGAAGCGGGGGTGCGGGGAAATGGTGGACACCGGAGCGACGCGGCGCGTGCTGCTGGCCGGAGTGTGCGGGGCAGGTCTGGGCGCGGTGAGCGCGGCGTGCGGCGGAGCTGCCGGTCCGCCGGAGGCGGGCGCGAGCAGCACCGCGAAGGCGGCGCCGACCGGGCCGGTGGTGCTCGGTCCGGTGACGGACGTGCCGGTGGACGGGGGGAAGGTGTACGAGACCGCCCAGGTCGTCGTCACCCAGCCCCAGCAGGGCGTCTACAAGGCGTTCACCTCGGTCTGCACGCACCGCCAGTGCCAGGTCGGGTCGGTCGCGAGCAACCAGATCAGCTGCCCGTGCCACGGCAGCAAGTTCTCCGCGGAGGACGGCAGTGTGATCAACGGACCCGCGACCCTGCCGCTCGAAGCCAAGAAGATCACCGTCGACAACGGTCAGATCGTCCTGTCGAACTGACCCGGGACCACCCGACCGTCCGGTCTGCTTCGACGGACCGGACGGCCGATGACCAGTGAATACGGGGCTGCGCCAAGGTCAGCACTGACCTAGGATGCCCCGGGTGAGCACCCCCCTGCACAGCCCGCCCGACTTCCGGCCCGAGGCGGCGTTTCCCGAATTCGCGTCGCTCAGGGCGGCCGCGCGCGCCGGTGACTGGCCGGCGGTGGCACGGCACTTCGACGGCCGTACCGGCACCGACGAGATCGTCGTGCTCGCGCTCGAGGTCGCCGAGGTTCCCGGCGTGGAGGCGATGCTGGCGAAGGCCGCCGCCGAAGAGGAGTCCTCGACCCTGCCGGAGCTGCTGCTGGGCGCCCGCTGCCTGGAGCTGGCGTGGGAGGCCCGCACCAGCAGGCTCGCCAAGTACGTCAGCCGCGAACAGTTCGCGCGCATGCGCGAGCACCTGTGCAATGGCGAGCAACTGCTGATCGACGTGACCGCGGTCGAGCGGCACAACACCGCCGCGTGGACGATCCGGATCAAGAACGGGATGGGGCTGAGCACCGGCCTGGCCGAGGCGCGCCGCCGCTACGACCAGGTGGCCGCGCACGACCCGCACTCGTACCGGGCGCAGATCGCCTACCTCAACCAGATCTACCCCAAGTGGGGCGGCAGCTGGGAGATGGTGTGGGCGTTCGTGCGCGAACGGGCCGCCGCCGCCCCAGCGGGCGCGATCAACGCGACCCTGGTCGCCGAGGCCTACTACGAGCAGTACCTGTGGACCGAGGGGGAGGAGCGCCGCCGGTTCTGGCAGCGGGCCGAGGTCATGAACGAGCTGTACGCGGCCGCGCAGCGCTCGGTGCTGCACCCGGCGTTCCGTCCCGGCTACGGCTGGGTCGGCGCGCACAGCCAGTTCGCGGCCCTGTTCTGCCTCGGCGGGCGGCATGATCTGGCGGCACCGCACTTCCGCGCGCTGGGCGGGCTGGCCAGCGACTCCCCGTGGTCCGATCTCGGCGAGACAGCGGCCGAGGCGTTCACCAAGCACCGCGCGATCGCGCTGAAGAAGGGCTGACCCGTGCTGTACACCACCGAGGTCGACGGGGTCCCCACGCTGGTCGCGCCGACGTCCGGCCCGATGAACGTCGGCCTGGTCTTCCGGGTCGGCCAGGCCGACGAGACCCTGCCCACGCACGGCATCACGCACCTGGTCGAGCACCTGGCGCTGCACGACAGCGGCCTGTCCGACTACCACTACAACGGGGCGACCGCGTCGGTCTACACCCACTTCCACATGCAGGGCACCGAGGCCGACGTGGTGACGTACCTCGGGAAGGTCTGCGCCGGGCTGCGCAACCTGCCGATGCACCGGCTGGAGACCGAGAAGGAGATCCTGCGGACCGAGGCCCGCTCCCGCGGCGGCTACCCGTCGATGCCGCTGTGGCGCTACGGCGCCCAGGGCTACGGGCTGCCCAGCTACCCGGAGTGGGGCCTGTTCCGGCTGCGCCCCGACGACCTGCGGTCCTGGGTGGACAGCTACTTCACCCGCGACAACGCGGTGCTGTGGATCGCGGGCAACGGTGTGCCCGCCGGGCTGCGGCTGGACCTGCCCGGCGGGGCGCGCCGCCCACTGCCCGTGCCCACCTCGGCCCTGCCGAGCACACCCGCCTACTTCTGCGGCGACGACGCCAGCGTCCTGCACACCGCCGTGGTGCGCCGCAGCACCCCCGCCCGGATGTACGCCGACGTGCTCGAGCGGGCGCTCTACCGCGAGCTGCGCCAGGAAGGCGGCCTGTCCTACACCGCCTCCACCTCGTACGACCCGCGCAGCGACGGCTATGCCACCGTCTCGGCGTACGCCGACGCGCTGCCGGAGAAGCAGGGCGCGGTGCTCGGCGGGTTCGTGGACGTGCTGGCCCGGATGCGGCTGGGCCGGATCGAGGAGCACGACCTGACCTCGGTGCGCACCAAGACGCTCGAGAGCCTGAATCACCCGGAGATCGAGGCGGCCCGGCTGCCCTCGCACGCGCTGAACCTGCTCACCGGGCAGCCGGTGAGCAGCGCCGAGCAACTGCGCGCCGAGATCGTCGCGACGACGCTGGACCAGGTGCGCGAGGTCGCGGTCGAGGCGGCGGGCACGGCCCTGCTGCAGACCCCGGCGCGCGCGCAGGCCGACTGGGCCGGGTTCGTCGAAGCACCGAGCACCTCGACGACGGTCGCCTCCGGCAGCCGCTACACCTACGTCGAGGATCCGCAGTACGCCCTGATGGTCGGCGCGGACGCGGTGAGCGTGGTCCAGCCCGAGAGTTTCCAGACGGTCCGCTACGCCGAGTGCGCCGCGATGCTGGTATGGCCGGACGGGGCGCGACGGCTGGTCGGCAACGACGGCATCGTCGTACACCTGGAACCGACCCTGTGGCACCTGAACGGGGCGGGCCTGAGCGTGCTCGACCAGGCGGTGCACCCGTCGTTGCACATCCCGATGCCCGCGCGCGACTCGGAGGCGATTCCGAAGCCGGACGGCGCCAAGAAGGCGGGACAGGCGCGGAGCTCCACCGCACCGGTCAGCGGCGGCCGCAACGTGCTGGAGATCGTCGGCATGGTGCTGCTCGGGCTGCTCTCCGGTTTCTTCGCCCTGATCGTCCTGCTGTTCGCGATCTACATGCTCACCGCCGACAAGCTCGAATCCGAGGACTGGGCGACGGTCGCCTGCTCCGGGGTGGGCGCCGCGGTGTTCGGGGTGCCGCTGTTGCTCCTGGTCCGGGCCAGGAGGAAGCGCAGGAGCCGATAACCGACAGTGGCTCGTAGCCGACCGCGCGCTGGTGCGGTCGGCCACCCGCGCGCAGGCTCTCACCGACCGGGCACGCTCCGCCCGCCCTCGGGAGGCTTCCATGCGCCGCACCCTCGCTCTGGCCCTGCTCCTGCCCGCCCTGGTGCTGCTGCCCGCGGCACCGGCGCAGGCGGCGACGGTCACCGTCACCACCACGGCCGACGTGGTCAACGGCGGTGACGGGCTCACCTCGCTGCGCGAGGCGGTCGACGCCGCCAACGCGGCGGGCACGCCGACCACCATCGCGCTGGCGGCGGGCACGTACCCGCTGGACCTGTGCAGTGCCGACGAGGACGCCAACGGCGGCGGCGACCTGGACGTGACCACCGCCCAGCCGGTGACCGTCGACGGTGCCGGGGCGGTCGTCACCCAGACCTGCGCCGGGCAGCGGGTGCTGGAGACGCTGGACACCGCGGGCACGGTGGCGCTGCAGAACCTCACCCTCACCGGTGGGCACGGCAGCGGCGCGGCCGTGTCGTACGGCGGTGATCTGGACCTGACCGGCGTGACCGTCAGCGGCAACGACGCGGGCGGCGGCGCGGTGCTCAACAGCGGCGACGGCGTCTCCGGTGCCCGCATCGACCTGATCGACTCGACCGTCGGGCCGAACATCGGCACCGGTATCCGGGTCTCCTTCGGCACCGTGCACATCACCGACTCGGTGATCTGGCAGAACACGCTGCGCGGCGCGGGCCTGATCGACGGTTCGCTGACCGTGTCCGGCTCGACCGTCACCCAGAACGGCACTGGCGGCCTGAGCACCACCGGCCAGGGCAGCGGCCTGTTCACGCTGACGAACTCGACGATCTCCGACAACGGCGGCACCGGCGTCACCTGTTCGGCCTGCGGGCACCTGGAGATCACCGGATCCACCATCACCGGCAACCACCCCGGCACGAGCAGCCCCGGCGGCGGCATCACGGTCAACGCCGACCAGGACACCCCCACCGACGACCTGCACGTGTACGTGGTCGACTCGACCGTCAGCGGCAACACCCGCGACGGCGCCGGCGGCGGCCTGGGTGTGTACATCCTGGAGAACACCGACAGCCCGCCGCCCGCGCAGATCGTGCTGACCCGCTCGACGTTCAGCGCCAACGGCGCCTCCGGCCCGTCCGGGCGCGGCGGCGGCGTCTACGCCGAGACCGGCGAGCTGCGCGTCGACGACTCGACGCTGACCGGCAACGCCGCCTCGGTGTCGGGCGGGGCGGCGTACACCCAGAACGGCGACGTCTTCCTGCGCCACGCCACCGTGTCTGGCAACTTCGGCCCCACCGGCTCGAACATCGCCACCGGCGAGGACCTGCACGCCTTCGCCTCGGTGGTGGCGCTGGGCACCGGCGGCGCCGACGAGTGCGCCATCGCCGGGACCACCACCTCGACCGGCTACAACGTCGGCGGCGACGGGTCGTGCGCGTTCGTCGCCGGACCCGGCGACCTCAACACCACTCCCGACGCGGGCCTGCTGAGCCTGGCCGCCAACGGCGGCCCGACCCAGACGCTGCTGCCCACCGCGACCAGTCCACTCAACGGCCGGGTGCCCGCGGCGGCCTGCACCGAGCTGACCGTCGACCAGCGCGGCCTGGCCCGGCCGCAGGGCACCGCCTGCGAGACCGGCGCGGTCGAGGTCGCCGAGGCGCCGCCGGTGCCCCCGGCCCCGGCCTGTACCAGGACCGGCACCCCCGGCCCGGACGTGCTGGTCGGCACCGACGGCGACGACGTGCTGTGCGGGCTCGGCGGTGCCGACACGCTGCTCGGCGGGCGCGGCGACGATGAGCTGCGCGGCGGCGACGGCAACGACCTGCTGATCGGCGGTGCGGGCGACGACGTACTGCGCGGTGGCGCGGGCAACGACCTGCTGATCGGCGCTCCCGGTCACGACGTCTTCGACGGCGGCCTCGGCAGCGACCTCTGCGCCCGCGTACCCGGCCCCCTCGTCTGCTGACCCGCCCTTTCCTTCGCGCGTCGCGCTTCGCGCCGCCTCGCGTTGTTTGGCTGCAGTTCGGGGAAACCGCAGCCAAACAACGCCGAATTCGTGCAGTTTCCCCGAAACTGCACGCCGCCGCCGCGCGCGGATGAGGCGGCGGCGGCGTGCAGTGAGCAGGGAGGGCTCGGGTGGACGCGAGTGTCCACAATGGGCGGCATGGTTCCTGAGGTGATCAGTGCGGCTGAGCGGGCGGTGGTGGACGGGTTCGGCACCGGATCGGTCGTGGATCTGAGCGAAGCCGAGGATCGGGAGGTACGCGCCGAGGTGCTGCGCGGGCTGCTCCTGGGCGGATCCGGTGGCGAGTCGGCTCGGCTGGCTCGGCTGCGGCTGACCGGCGCCCGGATC
Source organism: Catellatospora tritici (assembly GCF_019083965.1). Classification (GTDB taxonomy): domain Bacteria; phylum Actinomycetota; class Actinomycetes; order Mycobacteriales; family Micromonosporaceae; genus Catellatospora; species Catellatospora tritici. Next base: position 65,739 of record NZ_JAHRCY010000015.1, on the reverse strand, counting down.
ACCGGCCCGCTCGACCTCGACCACGGCCAGGTCGAAACCTCGGTCACCCTGCAGAACTGCGCGTTCACCGACCGGATCCGCTGCTACGGCGCCACCCTGCGCCATCTCGACCTGCAGGGTTGCCGCTTCCCGGGCATGGTCGCGTCATACGCCGTCTTCGCGGGCACGCTGAACCTGCGCGACAGTCACAGCAGCGCGACCGTGCACCTGATCGGTGCCCGGATCGAGGGCTCGCTGATCCTCAACCGCGCCCAGCTGACCGATCCGGAGCTGGCGCTGTCGGGCACCCGGTTGCACGTCGGCGTCGACATCCTGGCCCAGGGCGGGTTCGTCTGCCATGGCGAGCTGCGGCTCAACGACGCCGAGATCGGCGGGGCGATGCGCTGCGAGGGTGCGACCCTGCGTAACCCGGGTGGCAAGGCATTGTTCGCCCCGGATCTGAAGGTCGGCGCGGTGGCGAACCTGTGCGACGGATTCACGGCCGAGGGGGCGATGCGGTTGGCGTACGCCCAGATCCGTAGTCGGCTCTGCTTGGACGGCGCGTCGCTGTCCGGGGGTGCGCAACCGCTGCTCGACCTGCGCCACCTGGAGACCCGGGAGCTGACCATGCTGACGATCGGCCCCGTCGACGGAGAGGTGGACCTGCGCAACGCGCGCCTCGGTGTGCTGCGCGACGACCCGGCCACCTGGCCGGGGCGGCTACGGTTGACCGGGGCGAGCTACGAGATCCTGTCCGGGCGGCACCTGGGCGCCGGGCGGCTGCCGTGGCTGCGCCGCGACCCCGACGGCTACCAGCCGCAGCCGTACGAGCAGCTGGCGGCGGTCTACCGGCGCGCCGGGCACGAGCCGGACGCGCGCGCGGTGGGGCTGGCCAACCAGCGCGACCGCCGCGCCACGCTCGGCCTGCTGGGACGGCTCTGGGGACACGCCCAGGACCTGCTCATCGGGTACGGCTACCGTCCGCGCCGCGCGGTCGTGGCGCTGGCCCTGCTGGCCACGGTCGGCACGGCCGTGTTCGCGCTGCACCCGCCGATGGCGGCGGTGCCCGCCGAGGCGCCGCAGTTCAACCCGTTCGTCTACACGGCCGACCTGCTGATGCCGCTGATCGACTTCGGACAGGAGCAGGCGTTCCATCCCCGGCCCCCGCTGACCTGGCTCGCGTACGGCCTGATCCTGAGCGGTTGGATCCTCGCCACGACGGTGGCCGCCGCCGCGACCCGACTGCTGCGCCGCGACTGAGCGGTGCTGGTGCGCCCGGCAGGACTCGAACCTGCGACCTGAGGATTAGAAGGCCCCTGCTCTATCCGGCTGAGCTACGGGCGCGCGTAGTGAAGGCTACCGTGACCGGGCGTCGCGGTGATCGGCTACCCGGTCGGAGTCGACCACGATCCTAGGTCAGAGACAGGCTGCCGAGCAGGTATTTATCGCCGTGCTCAGCCGTGGACGTAGGTCGACAGCCAGCGGTCGGCCTCGGCGAAGAACGCGTCCCTGGCCGGGCGCCGCGACAGGGTCAGATCGTGCTTGCCGCCGTCGATGCGGACCAGGGTCAGGTGGCGGCCGAGCGCGGGCGCCCAGCGCACGATGTGATCCACGTCCAGCACCGCGTCGGTCTCGTGCGCCGCGTCGGTCCAGCCCCGCTGCCGGTAGGACTGCGTAGAGCAGGCGACGAAGATCGGCATCCGCAGGTCCAGGCCCGCGTGCAGGCGCTGCTGTCCGGCCCGGATCGCCTTGATCCAGGCCACCCGCACCGGGAACCCGGCCACCGGCTTCCAGTCGACCCGGAAGTCCCACTCGCCGTCGTGGTCGCGGTGGATGCTGCGGCCGTAGAGCCGGGGCACCTTCAACGGCACGACGCGGTACGGCGCCCGCCGGGCCAGCGAGCCCACCGCGCTGACGGCCGGTCGACGCATGAACCAGGGCGCGTTGAAGTCGAAGAACGGGCTGTTGAACAGCAGGCCGTCGACGGTGCTGTCGTCGCCGCGAGCCTGCGCCCACAGCGCCGTGATCAGTCCGCCGGTCGAGTGCGCGGCCACCACCAGCTTCTCGTGGCCGTCCTGCTCCCGGATGATCCGGGCGGCGGCGTCGAGTTCCGGGAAGTACTCGTCCATGCTGCGGGTGAAGTTGGGGGTCTGGTGCTCGAGCAGACTGCGGCCGTACTTGCGCAGGTCGATGGCGTAGAAGTCGTAGCCGCGCTCGACGAAGAAGTCGGCCAGGTGGGTCTGGAAGAAGTAGTCGTTGAAGCCGTGCACGTAGAGCACCGCGCGGGTGGTGGGCTGGGCCGCGCGGCGGCTCACCAGCGTGGCCACCACCGGGCCCTGGTCGTCGTCGGGCAGCGCGATGACCCGCTGCCGGTACGGCTCGCCCAGGATGTCGATCTGCTCGCCCACGATGTCGGTCTGCACGCTGGAATGTTACCGCGAAGTAGCGCTCGGCATAACAGATCATTTGGCTGTTCGGGCCGTCGTCCCCAATAGGGTCGCCGTCCACAGGCCCGACGCTCACGTGGTGGCTCGCAAGCCCGCCTGCCGGAAGTCTCATCGGCGTCGGACATCGAGAGGAGATGGCAGTGTTCGATACGTATGTCACGATCGTCGGGAATGCGCTGACCGCGCCGGAGTGGCGGCGTACACAGCAGTCCGGGCAGCTCGTGGCCAACTTCAAGGTCGCCTCCACCGCGCGGCGGTTGGATCGGGCCACCGGCCGTTGGGTCGACAGCAACAGCCTGCGGGTGCGGGTGAACTGCTGGCGGCGGTTGGCCGAGGGCGTGGCCAGCTCGGTCATGATCGGCGATCCGGTGATCGTCACCGGACGCCTCTACACCCGGGACTGGCTCGACGAGGAGGGCCAGCACCGGGTCATGTACGAGCTGGAGGCGGTCGCGGTCGGCCATGACCTGTCCCGGGGGCGGGGACGGTTCGCCCGTACCAAGCCGGGCACCGGCACCAGTGCGGTCGAGGACGGCTCGGCCGAGTCCCGGGTGGGCAACGAGGAGACGGTGGCCGCGCCGGACCTGCGGGTCGGGCCCGACCCCGACGATCCGCTGTTCGCCGACGACTTCGGCGACGCGTTCGGGCTGGACCCGGTCTCGGCGCTGCGCGGCGGCGGCATGACCGCCGAGCTGGTCGGCGGTCGCCCGGTCGGCGAGGAGGACGAGGACGACGACCTCGACGAGGTCGACGACGAGCAGCCCGTCGCGCGCGAGCGCGTCCCGGTCGGGGTGTAGCGGAGGTGAACAGGGGGCGGCCGGAGGGGTTCGCTGAGGGACCGGCCGTCCCCGCGCCTACGCTGACGGCATGAGCGGGATCTTGATCGCCGGCACCACCTCCGACGCGGGCAAGAGCGTGCTCACCGCTGGGGTGTGCCGCTGGCTGCACCGGCGCGGTGTGCGGGTGGCCCCGTTCAAGGCGCAGAACATGTCCAACAACTCGGCCGTGGTCGTGGACGAGACCGGACGCGGCGGCGAGATCGGGCGGGCCCAGGCGCTGCAGGCCGTCGCCGCCGGGCTCGCGCCGCAGGTGCGGTTCAACCCGGTACTGCTCAAGCCCGGCAGCGACCACAGCAGCCAGGTGGTGCTGCTGGGCCAGGCCGTCGACACCATCGACGCGGTCGACTTCCGGCGGCTGAAGACGGCGATGTCCGGCGCGGCCTACGCGGCCTTCGACGAGCTGTCCCGCGAGTACGACGTGGTCGTGTGCGAAGGCGCGGGCAGCCCCACCGAGATCAACCTGCGCGAGCACGACTACGTGAACATGGGCCTGGCCCGGCACGGCAACCTGCCCACGATCGTCGTCGGCGACATCGACCGGGGCGGCGTCTTCGCGGCCATGTTCGGCACCGTGGCGCTGCTGGACCCCGCCGATCAGGCACTGGTCGCCGGATTCGTGGTGAACAAGTTCCGCGGCTCGCGCGAGCTGCTGCAACCCGGCCTCGACATGATCGAGAAGGCGACCGGCCGCACCGTGTACGGCGTGCTGCCCTTCGACGTGGACCTGTGGCTCGACGCCGAGGACGCCCTCGCGTACGGCAAGGTGCTCGGGCGGCCCGGCCCCGCGCGGGGCACCGAATGGCTGCGGGTGGCCGTGGTTCGGCTGCCGCACATCTCCAACGCCACCGACGCCGAGGCGCTGGCCTGCGAACCGGGCGTCAGCGTCCGGCTCACCGTGGAACCGGCCGAACTCGCCGAAGCTGACCTGGTCGTGCTGCCCGGCACCAAGGCGACCGTCGCCGACCTGCGCTGGCTGCGCGACACCGGGCTGGCCGACGCCATCGCCGGGCACGCGGCGCGCGGCAAGCCGCTGCTGGGCATCTGCGGCGGCTTCCAGATGCTCGCCGAGCAGATCACCGACGAGGTCGAGAGCCGTCGCGGCATCGTCGACGGGCTCGGGCTGCTGCCGGTGCGGATCGCGTTCGCGCCGGAGAAGGTCCTGTCCCGACCGGCCGGGTCGGGGCTGGGGGCGCCGGTGCGCGGCTACGAGATCCACCACGGCCGGGTGGCTCACCGCGACCCTGGCCTCGCCCCGCTCATCACGTACGACCAGGGCGAACCCGAGGGTGCGGCGGCCGGCCACGTGTTCGGCACCCACTGGCACGGCGCGTTCGAGTCCGACGAGTTCCGGCGCCGCTTCCTCACCCTCGTCGCCGGGATCGCCGGGCGGCCCGGCTTCGCCGTGGCGCCGGACACCGGCTTCGCCGCGCTGCGCGAGGCGACCGTCGACCGGCTCGGTGACCTGGTCGAGGAGCACCTGGACACCGAGGCGCTGTGGCGGCTGGTGGAGCAGGGACCACCGGTGGACCTGCCGTTCCTGCCCCCGGGTGCGCCCGCATGACACCCCAGGAGATCGCCGAGCTGGTGCGGGCCGCGCCGCCGAAGTTGGGCGGCACCCGGCTGGTGCTGGTGGACGGGCCGAGCGCGTCGGGCAAGACGATGTTCGCGGCGCTGCTGGCGCGGGAACTCGGCCGCTCCGAACAGGGCGGCGAGTCGGCGGAGCCGGTCGACATGGTGCACACCGATGACCTGCTCGACGGGTGGGACGACCAGTTCACGTACTGGCCGCGGCTGGAACGGCAGGTCCTCAGGCCGCTGCGGTTCGGCGCGCCGGGTGGGTACCACCCCTTCGACTGGCAGCTCGGCCGCTTCGGCACCGAGTGGGTGACGGTGTGGCCCACCGACGTCGTGATCGTCGAGGGTGTCGGGGCGGCGCGGGCGGAGGCGCGGCAGTGGGCGTCGCTGTCGGTGTACGTACACGCGCCCGCCGCCCTGCGCCGGGCCCGCAGCATCCTGCGCGACGGCCCCGCCATGCAGGGCGTCCTGCGGGTCTGGCGGCACCGCGAGCTGATCCACTTCGCCGCTGACGCCACCGCCGACCAGGTCGACCTCCGCATCGACGGCTCCGGCTAGCCCCCTGGGGCTGTGGATCGCTGTGCGGGCCGATGGGGCGGCGTGTAAGGATCATCTGCATGACGACCCTCACTGTTGACCAGCTACGCGCTGCGATCGAGCGCGAGCTGCCGGGCGTACGCGCCGACCTGGAGGCCCTGGTCCGTATCCCCGGTATCGCCTTCGACGGCTTCGACTTCGCCCCGCTGGAGCGCTCGGCCCAGGCCGTGGCCGGACTGCTGCGCGGTGTCGGCCTCGAGGTCGAGGTCAGCCGCATCGGCGACGGCCACCCGGCCGTCATCGGCCGCCGCCCGGCCCCGCCCGGCGCGCCCACCGTGCTGCTGTACGCCCACCACGATGTGCAGCCCGTCGGTGATCTGAGCAAATGGGAGTCGGATCCGTTCGAGCCCACGGAGCGCGACGGCCGCCTGTACGGCCGGGGTGCCGCCGACGACAAGGCCGGCGTCATGGCGCACGTCGCCGCGCTGCGCGCCTTCGGCTGCGGCACCCCTGACGACCAGCTGCCGCTCGGCGTGGTCGTGTTCATCGAGGGCGAGGAGGAGTTCGGCTCCGACTCGCTGCCCGAACTGCTGGCCAAGCACCGGCAGGAGCTGAGCGCCGACGTCATCGTCATCGCCGACTCCGGCAACTGGGACATCGGCGTGCCCGCGCTCACCACCTCGCTGCGCGGCATCGTCAACTCGTTCGTGGACGTGCAGGTGCTGCACTCGGCCGTGCACAGCGGCATGTACGGCGGCCCGGTGCCCGACGCGCTGACCGTGCTGTGCCGCCTGCTGGCCACCCTGCACGACGACAACGGCGACGTGGCGGTGCCCGGCCTGGTCAGCAAGGCCGCCGCGCCGCTGGACTACCCGGAGGACCGGTACCGGGCCGAGGCCGGAATCCTCGACGGGGTCGAGCTGATCGGCACGGGCCGCATCGTCGACCGCATGTGGACCAAGCCGTCGCTGTCGGTGCTGGGCATCGACGCGCCGCGTACCGCCGAGGCGCCCAACGCGCTGGTGCCGTCGGCGCGGGCCAAGCTGAGCATGCGACTGGCGCCGGGCGACGACCCGAAGTCGGCGTACCAGGCGCTGCAGGCGCACCTGGAGAAGCACGCCCCGTGGGGCGCGAAGATCAGCTTTGAGTTCGAGCACGACGGCAACCCGTGCGTGATCGACGCGACCGGCAAGTACTTCGACGCCGCCCGCGCCGCGTTCACCACGGCCTGGGACGGCACCGAGCCGGTGGAGATCGGGGTGGGCGGGTCGATCCCGTTCATCGCGACCTTCCAGGAGGTGTACCCGGAGGCGTCGATCCTGGTCACCGGCGTGGAGGACCCGAACGCGAAGGCGCACGGCCCCAACGAGAGCCTGCACCTGGGCGAGTTTGCCCGGGTCTGCCTGGCCGAGGCCCTGCTCCTGCACAACGTCGCCGAGGCCGCCAAGTCCTGACCCGCGCCACGGCTTCCGTTGCTCTTCAGGCCGGCCTGTCCAGCGGATGATCCTTCGAGATCTGTCCGCTGGATGGGCCAGCGTCATTGCTGAACGCGGTGCCGCGCGGGCGCCGCTCGGCAGGCCTTACAGGGCCGCCAGGGAGCGTACGTAGTTGACCTGGGCGTGCAGGTGGGCGATCACGCGCTGGTCCGACACCGGGATGCGCACCACATAGTGCCGCCCGGCGTTGGCGATCGAGATCTGCACCGACCCCTCGTACGTCGTCTCCTTGACCAGCAGGAACAGCAGGCTGAGGAAGCACAGCAGGAAGAACAGCAGGATCGCGCAGACCACCGCCCAGGAGGGAATCCGCTGCCTGCTGTGGAACTGGTCGTTGACCGTCCACTGGGAGCCGCGCAGCGGGATCTCCCCGGCCGGGGTGATGATCGTCGTCGCGGTGACCGCGACCTCCCCGAGCTGCACCAGCACCGGCCCCCCGGAGCCGACGCGCACCGGGAGGGGGGCCGCGGACGGCAACCGCAGTCGGGGCGGGGCGGGCGGGTTCACCGGAGGCATGGGCGGTATGGGCGGCACCGCGGCGGATTTCGCGACCGACGGCATCGGCGGGGTGCCGACCGCGGCCGCTTCGATGGGGTGCACCCGCATGGGCGCGATCCCCATCGGGTCCGGCGGTCGCATCCGTACCGTCGGTTGGGCGGGTTCTGCCGGCGGGGGCACGGCGGCTCGACCCGACGGCGCGGGCGGCTCGGCGGGCTCGGGCACCTCGGCGGTGGCCCGGACGCCGAAGCCCGCCAGCGGCTCGGTGGGCAGCGGCAGCGTCGGCGGCAGGAAGGGGTTGGGCCGGTCCGCTTCGGGCTGGTCGGGCTGCTCGTCGGTCACCACCGCACCATAGCGGTCACGCGCTCGAACCACAGCCGTCGTGTGTCGCCGTGGCAGCCGATCCGGCCGTCGCAGTGTGGTTGAGAAGGGGCCCTTCCTCTACGCAAAGCGAGCAGAGTCGCAGCTCGTCTCGCTGACGCGAGCCGACGAAGGGGCCCTTCCTTACGTCAGGGCGGGGGTGGGGGAGGGGGCGGTGGGGTCGGCGGCGGTCAGTTCGCGCAGGTCCTTGCGGGCGAGCAGGCCCACGCCGACGAGGGCGCCGACCGAGAAGATCCACCACTGGACGGCGTAGCCGAGGTTGAGCCAGGCGTTCTCGTGGCCGACCGGGATCGGGGTGAGGCCCTTGGCGCCGGGGGTGTCGCCGTCGGCGAGCACGTATGCCCCGAGCACCGGGTACGGCAGCTTGGCCGCGATCGGGCCGACCGCCGCGCGCCGGGTCTCCCAGCGGCCGAACCGATGCTCGATCGCGCCGGGCGAGGACTCGCTCAGGTGCACCCGGCCGACCACCGTCACCGTCCCGGCGGGGGCGGCGGGCACGTCGGGCGCGGCGGTGATGCCCTGCGGGTTGGGCTTGACCCAGCCCCGGTTCACCAGCAGCGCGGTGCCGTCAGCCAGCCGCAGCGGGGTCAGCACCTCGTAGCCGACCTCGCCCTCCACGGTGCGGTTGCGCAGCAGGATCTCCTGGCTGGGGTCGTACTGGCCGGTGGCGCTGACGCGGGTCCAGGCGTGGTCGTCGTCGGGGGCGGTGCCGGGCGGGCCGAGCACGTCGCGCACCGGCACCGGGGCGACCACGGTGCTGGCGTCGATGCGGTCGTTGATGGCCGAGCGCAGCTCGTACCGGCTCCACTGCCATCGGCCGAGCAGCACCATCACGAACGAGGCGAGCACGGCGGCGAGGAGGATTCCCAGCCAGCGGGGGGTCAGGAGGGAGCGCACCCGGGCAGTCTACGGGTATGCCCGAGTTGTGAGTTCTATCACGCCCAAACGGCTGACCCGTCACTCAGACGACCGTATGGTCCACCAGGTATGGTGCAACTTCGAGTCGCCCCGGGCGCTCTACCTGATGCAGGTACGCCCAGGGCAGGCGCGCACCCCCGACGATGGAGTCAGCATGTCGAGCCTCATGACCGCAGGTGTGGCCGGGCGAGGCAATCTCGCCATTCGCCGTTTCCCGACGCTTACCGTGCAGACGCCCAGGCTGGACGTGCGGCCGCTGACCGTCGCCGACGCCGATCCGGTGACCGACATCTTCGCCGACAAGCAGACCCAGCGCTGGCTGCCGTTCCCGCAGGAGTTCGGCGAGATCGAGGGCCGGTCCTGGTGCACCGAGATGGCCGCCGAGCGGCGCGACAGCGGCATGGGCGACCACTACGGCATCGTGCGGCGCGAGGACCAGCAGCTGGTCGGGTGCCTGTGGACCAAGCGCACCGACTGGGTCGGGCGGGTCACCGAGATCTCGTACGCGGTCTCGCCGGACGCGCGCGGCCTGGGCATCGCCCCGGAGGCTGTGGACGTGCTGGCCCTGGCGCTGGTGCTGGAGCACGGTTTCCAGCGGATCGAGCTGCGGGTCGCGCCGGGCAACACCGCCTCGCGCCGGGTGGCGGAGAAGGCGGGCTTCACCTACGAGGGCCTGCTGCGCAACGCCGGATACGTGCACAGCGGCCGAGTCGACCTGGAAGTGTGGTCGATCGTCGCGGCCGACCTGCGCTGACATGCGCCACTGACATGCGCTGCTGACATACGCCGAAGGGGCGCCCCGGTGGATCGGGGCGCCCCTTCGGCGTATCCGCTACTTGCTGCCGAGGATCGAGTCCGGCGGCGGGGTGAACTGCTTGACCGGCTTGCCCTCCAGCGCGTCGCGCAAGGTGTAGGACACGGTCTCGATCGGCTTCCAGGAGTTCCAGTCGCCGGTCACGTGGAACGGGTTGTCCGGGTCGGCCATGAAGCTCGCCGCGGCCAGTTCCTTGGTGAAGCCGACGAACCAGGCGGCGCGGGTGTCGTCGGTGGTGCCGGTCTTGCCCGCCACCGGCCGCTTGACCATGCCGTACACGCCGGGCGCCGTCGACCAGTTGCCGCAGGAGCCCTTGGCGGCGCCGTAGCCGGTGACGCAGCGCATGGCGTCGGTGGCGGCGCGGGCCACCGCCTTCGTGACCTCCTGGCGGCAGCGGGGCGTGGCGACCGGGACCTGCTTGCCCTTGACGTCCATCATCGCCGGGCTGCCGTCGGGGTTGGTGATCCCGATGACCGGCAGCGCCTCGCAGTACTTGCCCTCGGCCGCCATGGTCGCGTACGCGTTGGCCATCTCCAGCGGAGTGGTGTCGGCGACGCCCAGGGTGAACGAGCCCCAGCTCTTGGCCTTGGCCGGGGACGCCTGCAGCTTGTCGATGTCGGTCCGCCAGTGCAGGCCCAGCCGCTCGGCCATGCGGACCGCCTTGTCGGCGCCGACCTTCTGCTCCAACTGCACGAAGTAGGTGTTGACCGACTTGCCGAAGCCGGACCACATCGCGTGCTTGCCGGTCATCGCGCCGCTGGCGTTGACCGGGCACCAGTGGCCGCCGCCGCAGGAGCCGCGCTCGCCCCAGCCCGCGAAGTAGATGGAGCGGTAGCGGTGCGGGGCGTAGAACCAGGTGTTCATCTTCAGGCCCGCGTCCAGCGCCGCGACCATGGTGAAGATCTTGAACGTGGAACCGGCCTGGTAGCCGGGCAGGTTGCCGCCGCCCAGCAGCGGGTTCACCGTGTTCGGGTAGTTGCCCTTGATCTTCCCGCCCCGGGCCGGGTCGGTGTGCGCGCCGTTGTTGGCCTGGTCCAGCGAGTAGTTGCGGTTGACCGCCATCGCCTTGACCAGACCGGTGCCCGGCTGCACCACGACCTCGCCGAGGGCGTACGAGCTGCCGATCGGTTGGCGCTTGGTGACGTGGTCCATCGCGATGTCCTGGACCTTCGGGTCCAGCGACGTCACGATCTTGTAGCCGCCGCGGCGGAGGTTGTCCTCGCGCTCGCCGGGGTTGGCCCCGAACGCGGGCTGCGCGATCCACCAGTTCTTGAACATGTCGCAGAAGAAGCCCCAGCTGTTGTGCTGGGACGACACCGAGGTGCAGTCGTTGGGCGGATCGGTGATCTTGAGGTTGATCGGCTCCTGCTTGGTCTTCTCCGCCACCTCGGGCGTGATGTAGTTCAGCTCGCGCATCCGGTCGATCACGTAGTTGCGCCGCTGGGTCGCCGCGCTGCGGTCGGTGCCCGCCGGGTCGTACGCCGAGGGCGCCTTGACCAGGCCCGCCAGGGTCGCCGCCTCGGCCAGGCTGAGGTCGGCGGGCAGCTTGGAGAAGAAGATCTGCGACGCGGCGAAGATGCCGTACGCCCGGTGGCCGAAGTAGGCCACGTTGAGGTAGCGCTCCAGGATGTCGATCTTCGACATCTGCTGCTCCAGCTTGATCGCGAGGCGGGCCTCACGGATCTTGCGGAGGCTGGTCTGCTCGGTCGCCGCCATGACCTCGCTGGGGGTCTGCGCGCCGTCGCGCAGCGCCATGCGGACGTACTGCATCGTCAGGGTCGACGCGCCCTGCGACACCTCGCCCGCGGTGTGGTTGGCCACGAACGCGCGCGCGATGCCCTTCGCGTCGACGCCGTTGTGCTGGTAGAACCGCCCGTCCTCACTGGCCACGATCGCCTTCTGGATGTTCTCCGAGATATCGGCGATCGGCGCGTACTTGCGGTGCTCCTCGTAGAAGAGCGTGATCAGGGTCTTGCCGTCGGCGGCGTACACGTAGCTCGTCTGCGCCGGCGGCACGGTCTTGAGCTGCGACGGCAGGGAGTCGTAGAAATCGGCGCCGGCCTTGACGCCAAGGCCGCCCACCGCGGCCAGTGGATAGGTGACCGCGGCGACGACGACCCCCGCGATCAGCCCGGAGCGCATGATCGGCGCGAAACGTCCCGTGGCGGAAAGGGCCTCTTTGAGGCGGCTGAGCGGCTTCACCCCATAAAAGTAGAACAGCGTCCCCTTTATCCGGATTCAAAGCGGTAAAAGACGCGGCGTTTTCTCCCCCCGAGTCGGCAAGGCGACACGGGACGTGATGAGCTGGCAAGGTGACGAGTGAGCTATTGGGCCTAACGATCGAGTCCGTACGTCCGCTCGACGGTCCCGCGATCGAGCAGGCCCGCGAGCTGCAGGCCCGGCTGACCAAGCCCGCCGGCAGCCTCGGCGCGCTGGAGGAACTGTCCGAGCGCCTGGCCGGACTCGCCGGGTCCTGCCCGCCGCCGCTGCTCGAACCCGCCGAGCTGGCCATCTTCGCGGGCGACCACGGCGTACACGCCCAGGGCGTCACGCCCTGGCCGCAGGTGGTGACCGCGCAGATGGTGGGCAACTTCCTGGCCGGGGGCGCCGCCGTCAACGCGCTGGCCCGGCAGACCGGAGTAGGGGTCACCGTGGTCGACGTCGGCGTCGCCACCGACGTGCCGCCGGCCAAGGGACTGATCTCGGCCAAGGTCCGGGCGGGCACCCGGGACATGACCGTCGAGCCCGCGCTCACCCGCGCCGAGACCACCGCCGCGCTGGAGGTGGGCATCCAGATCGCGCACCAGCTCATCGACGGCGGCGCCCGCATCCTGCTCACCGGCGACATGGGCATCGCCAACACCACCGCCTCCGCCGCGCTCATCGCCGCGTTCACCGGCCGCGAGCCGGGCCTGGTCACCGGGTACGGCACCGGCATCGACGCGCCCACCCACCTGCGCAAGGTCGAGGTCATCGGCAAGGCGCTCAGCCTGCACGGCCACCTGTGGCAGAACGACCCGGCGCGTGACCCGATCGCGGTGCTCGGCGCGGTCGGCGGGCTGGAGCACGCGGCGCTGGCCGGGTACATCCTGGGCGCGGCGTCGCGGCGGGTGCCGGTGATCCTCGACGGCGTGATCGCGGCCGCCGCCGCGCTGGCCGCCGCGGCGCTCGCCCCCGACAGCCGGGATGCGATGATCGCGGGGCACCGCTCGGTCGAGCCGGGCGCCGACGTCGCGCTGACGCGGCTGGAGTTGGCACCCCTGCTCGACCTGGGCCTGCGACTGGGCGAGGGCACCGGCGCCGTGCTCGCCTATCCGGTGGTGGCCTCGGCGGTACGCGTACTGCACGAGATGGCCACCTTCGACAGCATCGACATCGCCCCCGCACCCTGAGTCCTCACCATCCGCCGACGCCGATCCGACCCGGTTCGTTCGCAAGTCTTAAAGGCTCGCGGGCCCCGTGACGGCGGTGAAGGCGCGACGCTTGAGTGACCCGGCGAGCGCGGCCGGGCGGAAGGCAAGGGGTGGACGTGTCTGAGTTGTACCCGCTGGGGTTGCGGTTGGACGGGCTGCCGGTGCTCGTGGTCGGCGGCGGCGCGGTGGCCACGCGGCGCGTGCCCGCGCTGCTGGCGGCCGGAGCGCGCGTGCGGCTGGTCGCGCCGGAGCTGACCCCGGCCCTGCGCGGCCTGGCCGACGCCGAGCGCCTGGACTGGGCCCCGCGCGCCTTCACCGAGGACGACGTCGAGGGCGTGTGGCTGGTGCAGGTAGCCGTGGACGACCCGGAAGCGGCCCAGCGGGTGTCGGCCGCCGCGGCGGCGCGGCGGATCTTCTGTGTCCGCGCCGACGACCGGCACGCCGCCACCGCGTGGACCCCGGCCGTGGCCAGGCACGGCGCCGTCACCGTGGCGGTGCTCGCCGGGGGCGAGCCGAAGAAGGCGATGGCGGTTCGCGACCGGGTGGCCGAGCTGCTGGCCACCGACGCCGAGACCGTGTCGGAGTCGTACCGGGGGACCGTGGCCCTGGTCGGCGGCGGCCCCGGCGACCCGGAGCTGATCACCGTCAAGGGCCGCCGCCTGCTGGCCGCCGCCGATGTGGTGGTCGCCGACCGGCTCGCGCCCGGCCTGCTGCTCGACGAGCTGCGCCCCGAGGTGGAACTGGTCGACGTGGCGAAGCTGCCGTACGGTCCGGCCGCCCAGCAGGAGGAGATCAACCGCATCCTGGTCGAGGGCGCCAAGGCGGGCCGGTTCGTGGTGCGGCTGAAGGGCGGCGACCCGTACGTCTTCGGCCGCGGCGGCGAGGAGGTGCTGGCCTGCGCCGAGGCGGGCGTATCGGTGACCGTGGTGCCCGGCGTGACCAGCGCGATCTCCGTCCCGGCCGCCGCCGGGGTGCCGGTCACCCACCGCCGGGTGGCGCACGAGTTCACCGTCGTCAGCGGCCACATCCCGCCGGACCACCCGGACTCGCTGGTCGACTGGCCCGCGCTGGCCCGGCTGCGCGGCACGCTGGTGGTGCTGATGGGGTTGAAGAACCTGCCCGCGATCACCGCGACGCTGCTGGCCCACGGGCGCCCCGCCGACACCCCGGCCGCGCTCGTGCAGGAGGGCACCACCGCCCACCAGCAGGCCGTACGCGGCACCCTGGCCGAGCTGCCGACCCTGGCCGAAGGGTTCCGCCCGCCCGCGATCGTCGTCGTCGGCGACGTCGTCGGCGTCCTGCCGGACTGATCAGCTCCCCTGGTAGATCCGGGTCAGGTCGACCAGTACGACATCGTCGCGGGTCGCGGCGGCGGCGTGCAGGTCGGCGGTGAACCCGGATCGTCCGAACAGGATCAGCCGGACCGGATCGGGCGTCGCCTCGGCGGGCAGCATGCCGCGCAGATGCTCCAGCCGCTCCAGCTCCGCCGGACCGACCGGACCCTGCCCCGCCTTCGCCTCGCCGATGGCCAGGATGCGGTCGGCCTGGCCGGGGCGGGCCTCCCAGACCACGGCGTCGAGTTCGTGGCCGGTCTGGTGGGTGCGGCAGGCGAGCTGGCTGGGCAGCACCCGGCCGGCGACGCCGCCCAGCGTCTCGGGCGAGGCGTGCCGCAGGCACCACTGCCGGGCCAGGTCCTCGAAGTGCGGCCCGTAGATCTTCGACTGGACGGTGTCGGCGTTGCGGGCCCACACGTCGGCGGCGCGGCCGCCCACGAGTTCGGCCTCGTGCCGGGCGCTGATCAACTGGTACAGCCGGACCACCGGTTCGGTGATGCGGTAGACGGTGCGCCTGCTCCGCAGCGCGTCGTCCACCGCTTCGACCAGCCCGATGTCCTGCAGCCCGTCGAGCAGGTGCGCCAACGACGTCGCGGGACGCCCGAGGTCGGCGGCGATCTCACTGCGCCGCACGTGGCCCACGCTCAACGCGGTCAGGATCGCCGCGTACGACGTCGGGTCGGCGATGGACGGGTCCTCGCGCAGCAGCAGGCTGCCCTCGCGGAACATGGCCGAGGCGGGGTTGATGATCCGTCGCTGCACCCACCGGTCGAAGTCGCCGCGGTCGCGCGGCCCCGTCCCCCCGCTCATCTCCAGGTAGGCCGGTGTCCCGCCGATCAGTGCGTGCACCTTGAACGCCAGCTCGGGATCGTCGAGCCGCCAGAACGCGGCCGCCTCGCGGTAGCCGAACGGCCGCACCACCAGCTCCAGCACTGCCCGGCCGCGCAGCGGTGCGCTCGCGCTGAGCAGGGTCGCCATGGTCGTCAGCGCGCTGCCGCAGAGGACGAGCCGCGCCTGGGTGTGCTGCTTGGCGTGGCCCAGCGGGCTCAGGGTCTGCTGCAGGTAGGACGGCAACCCGGGGGAGGACGCGACCAGGTAGGGAAACTCGTCGAGGATGACGGGACGCGGGCTGTCCGCGCCGAGGCGCACCAGTTCGTCGAGGGCTTCGGGCCAGCTCTGCGGCGCCAGTGGGGCACCCAGGCCGCGGTGGTCGGCGATGGCCCGGCCGAGGTCGGCGAGGTTCTGGTGTTCGCTCTGCTGGGTGGCGCCGAAGAAGAAGCCGCCGGTCTGCCGGGCGAGCAGTTCGAGCATGAGGGTCTTGCCCTGGCGGCGGCGACCGTAGACCAGCCCGAGCGTGGCGCCCGCGACCTTCGCCGAGACGAAGTCGGTCAGCTCCTCCCACTCGGTGATCCGGCCGTGCAGCTGGTCGGGCTTGGTGAGGTCCATCCGCCGCCTCCAGGCTCGCGATAATTATAGCTAAAACTATAATAGGCGAGACTATAACTTTCGACACGCTGGGTGCGTTAAGAAGGGCCCCGTCTACCTCGCAAAGCGATAAGAAGGGGCCCTTCCTTACCTCAGGGTTACTGGGACAGGAGCTGGGCGCAGCGGATCAGGCCCAGGTGGCTGTAGGCCTGCGGGTGGTTGCCCAGGCCGCGCTCCAGGTCCGGGTCGTACTGCTCGGGCAGCAGGCCGGTCGGTCCGGCGGTGGCCAGCATCTGGTCGTAGAGTTCCTGCGCGTCGGCGCGGCGGCCGGTACGCAGGTACGCCTCGATCAGCCACGCCGTGCAGATGTGGAAGCCGCCCTCCTTGCCGGGCATGCCGTCGTCCCACTTGTACCGGTAGACCACCGGTCCCGAGCGCAGTTCGGCCTCGACCGCGAGCACCGTGTCCAGGAAGCGCGGGTCGTCGTCGGCCAGCAGCCCGGACAGGCCGATCCACAGGCTCGAGGCGTCCATCTCCGGGAACCCGTACGCCACCGTGTACGCCTTGGTGCCCTCGTGCCAGCCCTGGTGCAGCACGTTCTCGGCGATCCGGTCACGCAGCTCGACCCACTCGGGCCGCTCCTCGTTGGTGTGCCGCTCCAGCACCTTCAGCCCGCGGTCCACCGTCATCCAGGACATGACCTTGGAGTACACGTGGTGCCGCGGTGGGAGGCGAGCCTCCCAGATGCCGTGGTCGGGCTCGTGCCAGCGCTGGCTGACCGCCTGCACCATGGCCTCCATGACCCGCCACTCCTCGTGGCGGATCTTGCCCCGGCGGTCGGCGACCGCCATCAGCACGTCGGCGACCGGGCCGAACACGTCGAGCTGGAGCTGCTTGTTGGCGGCGTTGCCGACCCGGACCGGGCGCGAGCCCGCGTAACCGGGCAGGCTCTCGATCACGGCCTCGGGGCCGAGCTCGTAACCGTCGACGGTGTAGAGCGGGTGCAGCCGCTCCGGGTGCCCGCCGGTGCGCTCGACGACGCCGTCGACCCAGCGCAGGAACTGCTCGGCCTCGGTCAGCGAGCCGAGGTCGACCAGCGCCTTGACGGTCATCGCGCCGTCGCGCAGCCAGCAGAAGCGGTAGTCCCAGTTGCGGATGCCGCCCAGCGTCTCCGGCAGCGACGTGGTCGCCGCGGCGATGACGCCGCCGCCCTCGAAGTGGCACAGCCCACGCAGCGTCAGCGCGCTGCGCAGCACGACATCGCGCTCGCTGCCGTTGGGCAGCTCCAGCGAGGCGGCCCACTCGCGCCACGGCTGCTCGACCGCCTCCAGGCGGTCGGTGGTGCTGCGCGGGTGCGGGGTGAGGTCGTGGCTGCGCATGCGCATCTCGAGCAGGGTCTCGCCGCCGAGCTTGGCCAGGTCGATCACCGCGCGGGCGGTGTCGTGCCCGCCGTCGTCGATGACGTCCCACTCCACCCCGGGGGAGTACAGGCTCAGGTGCTCGCTGGTGCCCAGCACCAGCAGCCCGTCACTGAGCGCCTGCAACTGCACCGGCACCTGCCCGAACTCCGGCCGGGGCGCGAACTCGACCCGGACCACGGTGTTGCCGGACAGTCGCCGCATCAGGCTGTCGCCCTCGAGCCAGTCGGTCACGGTCAGGCCGGACCAGCGGGTCTCGATGGTCATCGTGCCGTTGCGGTAGCGCTGGCCCAGCGGGTGGCCGCCGCGCTGCGGGCCGACGCTGAAGTGACCGGCCGGAGCGCCGCCGAGCAGGTCGGCGAAGATCGCCGCCGAGTCCGGGCGCGGGTGGCACAGCCAGCTCATCCGGGCGTCCGGGCTGATCAGCGCCACGGTACGGCCGTCGGCCAGCATCGAGTGGCGCTCGATCGGCACCGCCCGCTCGCCGAACAGCCAGTTGCGGCGGGTGTCCAGCAGCAGCCCCAGGATGCGCACCGCCTGCAGCGGGTCCTGCACCCGGTGGGCCGCCGCCGTCTCGCCACTGCCGACCTTCACGCCGATGTCCTTGCCGGACAAACTGCGGAAGGCGTTCTCGTCGGTGACGTCGTCGCCCATGAACAGCACGGCACCGGCCGACACCTGGCGGCGCAGCTCGTCGATGGCGGTGCCCTTGTGCGAGGCCAGCACCGACAGTTCGAGGACCTCCTTGCCCTCGGTGGTGTGCACGCCGGGCCAGGCGGCCGGGCCGCAGCGCACCGCGTCGGTGATCGCCGAGGCGACCGGGCGGGAGGCGGTGCGCAGGTGCACCGCGATGCTGGCGGGCTTGTTCTCCAGCCGTACGCCCGGATGGGCCGCGGCGATGCGCTCCAGTTCGTGCTGCAGCCGGGTGCGCAGTTCGACCTGGTCGGGCGCCAGCCGCTGCACGAAGCCGACGTCGAACTCCGAACCGTGGCTGCCGACCAGATGGACCTCGCTGGGCAGCCGCGACAGCGCGGCCAGATCCCGCAACGCCCGGCCGGAGACCACCGCCACGGTGGTCTGCGGCAGCGTGGCCAGCGATCGCAACGCGGCGACCGCCTCGGGCAGCGGCGCGGCCGCGGCCGGGTCCTCCACGATCGGCGCGAGCGTGCCGTCGTAGTCGCACGCCACCAGCAGTTGCGGCACTCGGGCCAGCTGGGTCAGCGCGGAGCGGAGGGCGGGGTCGAAACCGTCGCGATCTAGATCGACGGTGGTGCCCAGGGTCATGTTGTGGCTCCCAGTTCGGTCAGGAAGTCGGATGCCCAGCGCGCGACGTCATGGCGGCGCAGATGCCGCTGCATGACGCCCATTCGGCGCCGAGCCTCGTGTTCGTCGACGGTGACCGCCCGCATCAGGGCTTCCTTGACCGCGTCCAGGTCGTGCGGGTTGCACAGGAATGCCTGCCGCATCTCACCCGCAGCCCCGGCGAACTCGCTCAGCACGAGCGCCCCACCGTGGTCGAGGCGGGCTGCGACATACTCCTTGGCCACCAGGTTCATGCCGTCCCGCAGCGGAGTCACCATCATCACGTCGGCCGCGCAGTAGAGTGCGGCCAGCTCACTGCGACTGTACGACTGGTGCAGGTAATGGACGGCAGGCACGCCGACACGGCCGAAATCACCGTTGATCCGGCCCACCTCCCGCTCCACCTTGATGCGCAGCGCCTGGTAGTGCTCGACCCGCTCGCGACTGGGCGTGGCGACCTGGACCATGACCGATTCCGGCACGGTCAGCTTCCCCGCGGCCAGCAGCTCCCGGTACGCCTTGAGCCGGTGCTCGATGCCCTTGGTGTAGTCGAGCCGGTCCACGCCCAGGATGACCGTCTTCGGGTCGCCCAGTTCGGCGCGGATCTGCTTGGCCCGCTCGCGCACGAGCGGGTTGTCGGCCAGCCGTTCCATCTCGCCGGTGTCGATGCTGATCGGGAACGCGTCCGCCTTGACCTGGCGGCCCTCGTACTCGATCACGTTGCCGTGGTACGGGGTCCCGAGCAGGTGCTTGGCCAGGCGCAGGAAGTTCTGCGCGGCCAGCCGCTGCTGGAAGCCGACCAGATCGGCGCCGAGCAGGCCGCGTAGCACCTCGGCACGCTGCGGCAGCTGCATGAACAGCTCGATCGGGGGGAACGGGATGTGCAGGAAGAACCCGATCTTGAGATCGGGGCGCAGCTCCCGCAGCATCGCGGGCACCAGCTGGAGCTGGTAGTCCTGCACCCAGACCGTGGCGCCGGGGGCGGCGACGGATGCCGCCGCCTCGGCGTAGCGCCGGTTGACCACCCGGTAAGCCTCACGCCAGCGCCGCCGGAAGACCGGCGGCTCGACGTTGTCGTGGTAGAGCGGCCAGATGGTGGCGTTGGACTGCCCCTCGTAGTACCGCTCGAGGTCGTCCTCCGACAGCGGCACGGGGTGGATGTTGATCCCGTCCAGCTCGAACGGCTCCGGGGCGTCGCCGGGCGTGCCTGCCCAGCCGATCCAGGTGCCGTGGTGCTCGACAAGCACCGGGTGCAGGGCGGTCACGAGCCCCCCGGGGCTGGGGCGCCAGCGGCGTTGCTGGTCTCCGGTGCCGGTCACCCGGCCGCCGGGCGTGTCCAGGGGGATCTCGTCCACGGGGAGCCGGTTGGCAACCACGACAAACGGGCTGCGATCGACCATCGCGGCCTCTCCTCCGATCGGTTGATCGTTGGCCATCCTTTGAGACTACTGGCGCAATCCGGAAGATGGATCATCGGCACGGTGATGACCGCAATACGTCGCGATAATCCCAGTGGGGGACATTGATCACAACCCACCCGATGTGGGGGTCGGACCGGTGGCCTGGGATGATGGAGCGGAAGTCTGTCTGAAGGGGGTTGGCCCGCCCGTGGCCCAGTTCATATACACGCTCGAAAAGGCGCGCAAGGCACATGGCGACAAGGTTGTGCTGGACAACGTCACGCTCAACTTCCTGCCGGGCGCCAAGATCGGCGTGGTCGGCCCGAACGGCGCCGGTAAGTCCAGCCTTCTGCGGATCATGTCGGGCCAGGACATCCCGAGCAACGGCGAGGCCCGGCTCATGCCCGGCTACACCGTGGGCATGGTGGCCCAGGAGCCGCGGCTGGACGAGTCGCTGACCGTGCTGGAGAACATCGAGCTCGCCGTCGCCGACACCAAGCGCAAGCTCGCCCGGTTCAACGAGATCGCCGAGCTGATGGCGACCGACTACTCCGACGCGCTCATGGACGAAATGGGCCGGCTCCAGGAGGAGCTGGACCACTCCGACGCCTGGGACCTCGACTCCAAGCTCGAGCAGGCCATGGACGCGCTGCGCTGCCCGGAGCCCGACCTGCCGGTCGGCCCGCTGTCCGGTGGCGAGAAGCGCCGCGTGGCGCTGTGCAAGGTGCTGCTGGAGCAGCCCGACCTGCTGCTGCTCGACGAGCCCACCAACCACCTGGACGCCGAGAGCGTGCTGTGGCTGGAGCAGCACCTGGCCAAGTACCCGGGCACCGTCATCGCGATCACCCACGACCGCTACTTCCTCGACAACGTGGCGCAGTGGATCCTGGAGCTCGACCGCGGCCGCGCGTACCCGTACGAGGGCAACTACTCCACCTACCTGGAGAAGAAGGCGCAGCGGCTGGGCGTCGAAGGCCGCAAGGACGCCAAGATGAAGAAGCGGCTGTCCGAGGAGCTGGAGTGGGTCCGCTCCAACGCCAAGGCCCGCCAGACCAAGTCGCGGGCCCGACTGGACCGCTACGAGGAGATGGCGGCCGAGGCGGAGAAGACCCGCAAGCTCGACTTCGAGGAGATCCAGATCCCGCCGGGCCCGCGCCTGGGCAGCACGGTGATCGAGGCGAAGGCCCTGGTCAAGGGCTTCGGCGAGCGGATCCTGATCGACAACCTGTCCTTCTCGCTGCCGCGTAACGGCATCGTGGGAATCATCGGTCCGAACGGTGTCGGAAAGACGACTCTGTTCAAGACCATCGTCGGGCTGGAGCAGCCCAACGACGGCACGGTCAAGGTCGGCGAGACGGTGCAGCTGTCATACGTCGACCAGAACCGAGCCGGCCTGGACAGCGCCAAGACGGTCTGGGAGGTCGTCTCCGACGGCCTGGACTACCTGATGGTCGGCAGGGTCGAGATGCCGTCGCGGGCGTACGTCGCCGCGTTCGGTTTCAAGGGTCCGGACCAGCAGAAGCCGGTCAACGTGCTGTCCGGTGGCGAGCGCAACCGCCTCAACCTGGCACTCACCCTCAAGATCGGCGGCAACGTGCTGCTGCTCGACGAGCCCACCAACGACCTGGACGTGGAGACCCTGTCGAGCCTGGAGAACGCGCTGCTGGAGTTCCCCGGCTGCGCCGTGGTCATCTCCCACGACCGGATGTTCCTCGACCGCGTCGCCACCCACATCCTCGCGTGGGAGGGCACCGACGAGGACGAGTCGAAGTGGTTCTGGTTCGAGGGCAACTTCGAGGCGTACGAGAAGAACAAGATTGACCGCCTCGGCGTCGAGGCCGCCCGTCCGCACCGGGTCACCCACCGCAAGCTGACCCGCGACTGACGAAGATCCACCAGGTCGCCCGGCGGCGGGGTCAGCGGACCCTGGACGCCGGGCGACCATCATGATCATGAGGCGACAACGATGAGGTTCACCTACCACTGCGCGCTGCGCTGGTCCGACCTTGACGCCTACGGGCACGTCAACAACGCTCGCTTCCTCACGCTGTACGAGGAGGCCCGCGTCGCGATGATGTTCGTCGGCGCCCGCGAGGCCGGGGTCACCTCGTTCGAGGACGGGATCGTGGTCTCCCGGCACGAGGTGGATTACCTGCGTCCGGTCGACTACGGCGACCCGGTGCGCATCGAGCTGTGGGTCGACGACCTCAAGGCGTCGCGCTTCACCATCTGCTACGAGCTGTTCGACGGGGACCTGCTGGCGAGCCGGGCTCGCACCGTGCTGGTGCCGTACGACCTCGAGCGCCGCCGCCCGCGTCGGCTCACCGAGGCTGAGCAGTCCTTCCTCAAGCCGTGGCTGGTCAGTTGAGCACCGTGTCCGCGCACCCGAACACGGCACCGACCGCCGACGCGGCCGCGTTCCTGAGCCGCCTGGTCCGGCTGGACCCGGCGGCCCTGGTGCGGCTGCGCCCGGTCGGGGCCGACCGCACCGCGCTGTGGGCGGTGCTGCCGTGGGGCGTGCTGGTGACCCGTACCGTCGACGGCCCCGCCTCCGGCGACCGGGTGACCACGGCCGCGGCACTGCTGGCGGGCGAGCCGCGGCTGCCGGAACGCGACGGCGACTGGCGACAGCCGCTGCCGCCGGCGCCGGGCCGGGTGCTGGAGTCGCTGCCGGTGGCGGTGGTGCGCCAGGCGGCGGAGGCGGCCGCGGCCACCCTGCGCGAGGTGGAGGCCGACGGGCTGCGGGGCCGGGCCGTGGGGCAGCGGGTGTTGCGCGACGCACTCCTTGACCACGTTGTCATCACCGGAAAGTCCGATATAGACGATGTACCCTTTTCTGTACCGCAGCGGCTGGTCCAGGCTGTGGTGCGGATGGGCTTCCTTGGCACATCAGGCCAGGTGAGCGTCGTCACCGCCGGACCGTGGACCGGATTGGCCGCTTCCTTTGGTACGGCTTGGATCCGGGCCACCTCGGCGTTGACTGTCCGACCGATCGCCTCTCGTCCTATTGGTTGATCACGGCTCGTTCATTTAGCCTGGGACGGCCGGTAAGGGGATGACGGAAGGCGGCTGTCCGGGTAGCCTCTCGCCGGGGGATGAACTGAGGGTAGGCAATTGCTCTCCCTCAGCACTTATCTGGTCGGCATCAAGCTACGTCGGACAGGAGCATGAGCGATGGCTTGGTTCTCATGGCAACGCGGATGGCGGGGGCAGTCCGCGGCGGCGAGCACGGCGCGGCAACGGGTCGTTCCGCAGCAGCGTGGGCTCTTCGAAGTGCCGGATGACCTGTCCATGATGGACAGTCTTCCACCGGCCCCGACCAAGCTGGCTGTCAGCGAGACCCCACCGGTCAACCTGCGCCGCATCGCCGCCACGCTGGATCTGCTCGACATCCGGTACCTGTCCGACGGCGAGGAGAGCCTGCTCGCCCTGTGGGAGCGGCACGCCCTGCTGTTCGCGGTCGAGGGGCCCGATGACGAGATCCTGGTGATCCGGGCCCGGCCGCACGCCACCGTCCCGCCGGAGCTGGCCGACCTGGCCTACCGCGCCGTCAACGAGTGGAACCACACCCGCCGGTTCGCCAAGGCGTACGTGGGCGACCCGACCGAGCGGGGTCAGCTGCCGATCTACGCCGAATGGCAGGTGCCGCTGCGGTCCGGGGCGCACGACGCGCTGCTGATGGAGCTCCTGGACTGCGCGGCCTCGGTGTCGACGACCTTCGTCGACTGGATGCACTCCGACGGCGGCCTGCTGCTCTGACCTCGTCCTGCCACCCTCGCACCGTGGCAGGTCGTGCTCAGGCGGCTTTCCGGCAGTTTCGGGAGAACTGCTGGAATCAGCGCCCGCATTCGTGCGGTTTCCCCGAAACTGCACGCGATCTTGACGCAGACCGGCCCGGCACTCGCGCGCTGCGAGGCCGGGCCGACGTCGGTGTACGGGTCAGTTGGGGCGGGGGAACAGGCCGATGCGGCCGTGGAACTCCCGGCCGAGTTCCTCGGTGTCCGAGCCGACCAGCAGGCCCAGCGGGGTCGTCGCGAACGCCTTCACGCCCACCCCGCGGGTGCGGGTCGGGTTCCACGGCAGCGCCACCCCGGTGTCCGGGTCGATCGCGCCGACCCCGGGCCGCGGCACCGCGCCCGGCCCCTCCGACTCGTGGCCGAACGGGTTGTCCAGCCAGCGCTGGTGCCCGCCGACGTACACCGCGCCACCGATGATCTTCACGGCGTAGAGCGAGTCGCCGCCGGTGTGGTTGACCCAGGTCGGATCGGTCCGCCCCGCCGTGTACGTCTCGAACCGCGCCGCCGTGTCGCAGGTCAGCCGCCGCCCGCTGAGCCGTCCCGTGGTCACGATGACCAGGTACGAGCCGTCCGGTGAGAAGTCCGCCCCGCGCATGTAGGTGTCGAACCCGTCGCGGCACAGCGGCATGTACGCGTCGGTCCACCAGGACGCCAGCGCCGCTTTCGGCCTGGTCAGGTCGAACATCGCCGCCTGGACCCGCCGGGCGGAGCCGACCCTCGTGAACGCGCCGATCGCCAGCAGCCGGTCGCCGGCCGGCGTGATCGCGATGTCCTCGACCTTCACCCGACCGATCTCGGGCGCGGACAGCCGAGCGTCCCAGCGGCGGTCGACCGCGCCGGTGCCGGGGTCGATCCGGGCCAGTCCGATCCGTTCCACGGCGCCGATGGCGCTGAACGAGCCGGCCAGGTAGAGCCAGCCACCGCTGGGCACCAGGCCGCGTACGTCACCCCAGTTGATCACGGCGGCGAAGCCGGGGACCGGTTTGCCGGTGGCCAGGTCCAGCCGGGCCAGACCGCGCCGGTGTTCGCCGCCGACCCGCTGGAACGCCCCGCCCACGAACACCGACCCGTCCGGGCCCGCGGCCAGCGACATCACCTCGCCGTCCAGTTGGGGGGCGAAGTCGAGCACGGCGCCGGTGCGCAGGCTGAAGGCGAAGATGTTGTGGCGCTCGTACTCGTACTCGACGTCGCTGTCCACGACGGTGCTGAACTCGCCGCCCACCACGACGGTTTCGCCGACCACCGCGATCGCCTCAACCTCGCCGTCTAGGACGTGCGGCGTCCAGTCGACGGGGTCTTCGCTGACGGTGTCGGTCGCACTCGGTCTGGCGACGGCTTCCGGTGCGGTGATCGCTCCCACGGCGGCCAGGACGGCCAGGGCGGTCAGCGATATGACGCGACGGCGCATCAGGATGTCTCCTCGTTTTCCGGGCATTCCACCCGTCTAACGAAGCTCCCGACCAGCAGAGCGCTCCCGGAGGGTTAAGAAGGGCCCTTCCTCGTCATAAAACGATAAGAAGGGGCCCTCCCTTACCTCAATGCTCCGCGTTGACCATGAAGTAGGCGGCGCGCTCGAGGTAGTCCCACAGCATGCGGTCCAGCTCGGGGGAGAGTTCGAGCACGTCGACGGCGTGGCGCATGTGGTGCAGCCAGGCGTCGCGCTCGGTGCTGCCGATGACGAACGGGGCATGGCGCATACGCAGCCGCGGGTGGCCGCGCTCCTGCTGGTACGTGGTCGGGCCGCCCCAGTACTGGACGAGGAACTTGCGCAGCCGGTCGTTGGCGGGGCCGAGGTCCTCCTCCGGATACATCGGCCGCAGCACCGGATCGGCGGCCACCCCGGCGTAGAACTCGTCCACCAGCAGGCGGAAGGTGTCCTCGCCGCCGAGCAGTTCGAAGTAGTTCGGCGGTGTCTGTGTCGCGGGGGCGGTCTGTTCGCTCACCCGGCCCAGGTTACCCGGCGGCCGGAGCCTCGTTCAGGCGGCGAGCCCGCTCGATCGCGGCGGTGAAGAGGTCCGCCGGGGGCCAGACACTGAGCGCGACCAGCACCAGCACCACCCCGGCCACGCTCCACAGGCCGACGACCTGGTGCAGGGGCCAGTGGTTGGCCAGCATGCCGGTGACCAGCACCGAAGAGCCCTGCACCAACTGCACCCCGGCCTGCATCACCCCGAAGGCACGCGCCCGGTACTGGTTCGGCAGCGCCTGCACGAACAGGCCGTTCGCGGCGGGCATCATCCCGGCGATGCAGAAACCGCAGACGGCGGCCATCAGGCACACGGTGAACAGGGGCGGATCGGTCAGCGCCGGCACCAGCGACAGCGCGGCGAGCAGGGCCAGCGGCCGGATCAGGCGGCGCCGGGTCTCCGCGGCGACCAGGCGGCCGACCAGCAGGCCGCTGAGCACATAGCCGATCGGGCTGGCGAGCATGATCAGGCCCTGGGCGAAGCCCACCTCGGCGGCGGTGCCGGTCGGTTCCAGGTGATGCGCCCAGATGACGGCCAGGCCCTCGGGCACGATCGCGAAGAGCATCGAGGTGAAGACGAGCACCGCGATGCCGCGCAGCGCGGCGGTGCCGAACACGATCGCGAAGCCGTCGCCGGTCTCCCGCACCAGGTTGCGCCGGGTGGCCCGGTCGTTGACCGCGGGACGGCGGCCGACCATGGTCCACAGCACCAGTGCCGAGATCGCGAAGGTGGCGGCGTCGAGGCTCAGCGCCAGCCTCGGGTTGAGCGCGGCGAGCACCCCTCCGGCCAGGTATCCGACTATCTGGGCGGTCTGGTTGAGGCTGAGATTGAGCGAGATGCCCAGCACCAGGCGGTCACCGGAGAAGATCTGCGAGAGCAGGGCGGAGCGGGCGGAGTCGTACGGCGGGTTGCCCAGGGAGGTCAGGAAGAGCAGGCCGATCAGCGCCGGCAGGGGCAGGCCGGGCACGGCGACCAGGGCGATCAGGATCATCCGCGCCACGTCGCTGACGACCATCACGTTGCGGTACGGATACCGGTCGGCGACCGCGCTCAGCAGCGGCCCGAGCAGCAGCCACGGCGCGAAGCTGATGGCGAAGGTGGCCGCCGCGGCGCCCGCCGAGCGGGTCTGGTCGAAGACCAGCGCCGTCACGGCGACCTTGGCCAGGTAGTCGCCGAGCCAGGACAGCGCCCCCGCGCTCAGGATCCCGCGATACTCGCGGTTGGCGAGCACATCACTGAAGGTCGCCCGCCGCTCGGGTTGCGAGACGGCTGCGGCCACCTGCGCCGGGGGGTCGTTCGGCGGTGGTGTGCTGGTGGGGGCGGAGGGGTGCACCACCGGATGGACCTCCATCGATCACGACGTGGGTGTCGAGGAACGTCATCCTGTCGTACGTTCACGTCGAATGGCCGTCCCGGTAGGGATCTCGACGGTAGATTCTGCCCGATCGGTGGATAAAGCGCTAGCCTCTACGGCTGATGCCGTGGTGGTCGGTCAGCTAGCTGACTCAGCCGTGGTGACCGTTCCTTCTTCCGGGGGTACGGCCGCGCGCAGCGTCCGGGCCGCCTGCATCTGTGCGGCGATACCCGACGCCTCCAGCGCCTCGGTCAGCCGCCGGCGCAGCTCCCGCTGCACGATCCACTGCTTGTCGGCCGAGGTCTTGCAGATGGTGCGCAGCACCGCGCCGTCGACGCTGATGCTCTCCACGCCCAGCACCTGCGGCGGGTCGATGAAGTCCCCGGCGAACTCCGGGTCGGCCGCGAAGGTCGCCACGGCCTGCCGGAGCACCCCGGTGGCCTCTTCCACCCCGACGAAGCCGATCGGCACGTCGACCATCACCTGGGCCCAGCCCTGGCTCTTGTTGCCGATCCGGATGATCTCGCCGTTGCGCACGTACCAGAGCACACCGCGCGCGTCGCGGACGGTGATGGTGCGCAGGCCGACCGACTCGACCACGCCGACCGCCTCGCCGGTGTCGACCACGTCGCCCACGCCGTACTGGTCCTCCAGCAGCATGAACAGGCCCGCGATGAGGTCCTTGACCAGCGTCTGCGCGCCGAAGCCGAGCGCCACGCCGGCGATGCCGAGGCTGGCGATGAGCGGGGCCAGGTCGATGCCGAACTCGCTCAGCACGATCAGGAAGGCGATGGAGAACACGCCGACCGTCACCATGCTCTTGAGCACCGAGCCGATCGCCTCGGCCCGCTGGCGGCGGCGCTCCGGGAAGACCGTGGTGGCGTTCATGACCGAGGACGGGATCTTCTCCCGCAGCGGCCGCAGCATCGTCGGCGACTTGCCCGCCGAGGCCCGCTTCACCACGTTCATGATGAAGTGGCTGATCACGGCGCGGGCGATCATCGCGCCGAGGATGATCGCGAGGATGCGCAGCGGCTTGATCAGCAGGTAGAAGCCGCCGTCGGCGAGCCAGATCGAGTCGGTGAGGTCGTAGAGGCTCTTGCAGAGTCCGTCCTTCAGACACTGGGCGGACGGCGTGGGTGAGCCCGCAGGGTCCGGTGCGAGTAGGGCGAGCTTACTGAGCAGCATGTCGGCGTACTACCTCGTCGGTCGGTGGCGAGAGCCCAGGGTATCGCGCCGGTCGGTCACCCCCCGTCGGTGGCTTCCCCGGGCCGCACTAGATTAGCGACCGTCCGCATTGGTCGCGGGGCGCGTAGGCCGTTTTGAGACGGCGAAGGCGGCGCCCGCTGGACGAGCGGCGCACCCCGGCGGCCCCCGGCCCCGCTCATCTCGGCACAGGCGCCCGGGATTTATCTCGCAAATGCCTATGAGCTGGGCGTATTGCGTCCGAGAATTCATGAGAGCGCCGCAAATTGTAGGTGCAATCACACGATCTATCGGGGACGATGGTCACAGTGACAGGTGGGATCTGAGGCCCCGGCGTCAGGCCCTGGCGACAGAGGGTGATACCGATGCCTGACATACGACCCGCAGCCTCTTCCGCCGCGTTGCTCCTCAACGCGACCTATGAGCCGCTGTGTGTCGTATCCGTGCGTCGGGCCGCCATCCTCATCCTCTCCGGCAAGGCCGTCTGCGTCGCCGACGGCGACGGGGTGCTGCACAGCTACCGCCACGACGTGCCGGTCCCGCTGGTCGCCCGGCTCACCCGCTTCGTCCGGGTGCCGTACCGGACCCAGGTCGGCCTGTCCCGGCGGGCCATCTTCGCCCGCGACGGCGGGCGGTGCGTCTACTGCCAGGGCCCGGCCGAGACCATCGACCACGTGCACCCGCGCTCCAAGGGCGGCCCGCACGCCTGGGAGAACGTGGTCGCCGCGTGCGCCCGGTGCAACCACCACAAGGGCGACAAGACCCTGGCCGACCTCGGCTGGCGGCTGCCGGTCAAGCCCGCGGTCCCGCATGGCGTCATCTGGCGAGTGCTCGGCCACCGGGCGCCCGACCCGCGCTGGGCGCAGTGGCTCGAACCGGCCTGACCTTCAGCCTTTGCGGGTGCTGACCAGGCTCGCGAACACCACGATGTTGTCGGCGTAGCCGAGCTTGCCGCCGACCCAGCGGCCCCCGCAGGTGATCACCCGTAACCCGGGGCGGCTGAAGTCCTGGTACACGCGTTTGACCGGCAGAGCGTCCTTGGCGAAGCGCTCGACGGTGTTGACCTCGAAGACCGCGATCCGGCCGTCCCGGCGGGTGATCTCGATCCGCTGGCCCGGCTTCACCTCGTTGAGCCGGTGGAACACGCCCGGACGGTCCTTGGTGTCCACGTGCCCGACGATGATCGCGGGCCCGTACTGGCCGGGCGTCGGGCCCTGTTGGAACCAGCCCGCCTCGTTGCGCAGCAGCAGTGACGGCGTGGCGACCGCGCCGTCGGCGTCCAGGCCCACCCCGTGGACGTACGCCTTCACCTTGATCGACGGGATCTCGATGCGCAGCGGGCGGCTCGGTGCCAGCACCGGGAACTCGCCCGGCGGGGGCTTGCCCTGCCCCCGGAACAGCTCGGCCAGCGACAGGCCGTGCGCGCGCCCCAGTCCGATCCCGACACTGAACAGTCCCGCCAGCACCAGCAGCAGCGCCACCGGGCGGCTCCACCGGCCGCGCACGGTCAGCCCTGCGGGATCGTCCGGCGCCGCCGGGCCAGCAGCGCCACCCCGGCGCCCAGCCCCACCGCGGCGGCGCCCGCACCGATCAGCGTGCTGCCGTCGTCACCGGCCAGGAAGCCGCCACCGGTGTTGGGGCCGCGGTGCGAGGTGTGCTCGCCGACCACCCACAGCGTGGTGGTGGCGGTCTGCCGACTGGGGCAGGTCAGCTTCACGGTGTACCCGCGCGGGGTCTTGTGCTCGGGCACGGTCGCCGCCGCGATCAGGTACGCGTTGACCGGCTCCACGGTGACCTCGCCGAACGCCTCGGAGTGCACCTTGGCGTTGTTCAGCGCGTCGCCGCAGCTCGCCCGGATGGCGACCTGGAACCCCGCCTGGATCGTGCTCGGGTTGACCTCCACGAAGACGCCCTCGGCGTAGGCGGGCGCGGGCACGCTCAGCCCCGCCACGGCCAGTGCCGCGACACCGGCTGCGACCCGGATGGCAGACCGCATGTTTCCCCCATCGTCGGCGATCCCGGCGAAACCCACCGGGCTAGGAGGAATCCTCTCATCACCGACGCCACCGCCCACCGAAACATGAAAAACTCACCGCCTTCCCCGGGCCCGCCTCACCGGGATCGGGCTGCAGTTTCGGGGAAAGTGCTGGAAACTTGGCCGCAATTCGTGCAATTTCGCCGAAACTGCACCTTCCCGAGCCAGAGCGCGACGCGGGGGCGGCGCGGTGCGCGGCGGGTCAGGGTTCGGGTGGGGGCATGGGGGTGATGGGGCGGCGGGACAGCGGGGTGGACAGGACCATGGTGCTGGAGGGGCGGCCGTGTCGGGCCAGCCGGTCGATCACCGCCTCGAACGCCTCCATCGAGGGCGCGGCGACCTTGAGGATGCTGCACGCGTCCCCGGTGATGCGGTGGATCTCCAGGATCTCCGGCCACTGGGACACGGTCGGGTCGCGCAGGATGCAGCCGGGTCCGTAGCAGGACATCTGGATCAGGGCGACCACCGGCCGCCCGACCGCGCCGAGGTCGATCTGGGCGTGGTATCCGGTGATCACGCCCGACTCCTCCAGTCGCCGGACCCGTTCGGCGACCGCGGGCGGGGACAGGTGGACCCGCCGGGACAGCTCGCTGAAGGACAGCCGCGCGTCGTCCTGCAGCTCGCGCAGCAGTGCCCAGTCCATGTCGTCCACGCGGCACCTTCCCTTCGTAAACCGCGATCTCGAACTCGATTATGAACCGAAAGCCGTTCGGCCCCGGCGCCGTTGAAACGGCATTCCGCGTGACGGGTGTCCGGGGACAGGATGTCCGCATCCGTGAACGGAGGATCCACGTGGACGCCAAGACTTCGACGACCGTCGTACGCCCGGCCACCGCCGAGGAGCGTGACGAGCGCGCGGTGGCCAACGGCGGCGAACCCACCCTGGAGTTCGCCGACCAGACGCCGTACGACGCGTACGTGCACGCCTCCACCCTGCACAGCCTGCAGCAGACCCTGAGCAAGGACCCCGGTGAGATGTCCTTCCTCATGATCAGCCAGGTGATGGAGCTCTATTTCGGGCTGGTGCGGTTCGAGCTGCGCGAGGCCCAGCGGCTGCTGGGTGAGGACGACGTTTGGGGGGCGCTTTCGCCGCTGCGACGTACCGTGCTGCACCTGGACGGCCTGATCGCGGCCTGGCAGGCGCTGCACTGGATGACCCCGGCCGACTTCAACCGCTTCCGCAACCTGCTCGGCGAGGGTTCGGGCTTCCAGTCGGCGATGTACCGCCACCTGGAGTTCCTGCTCGGCCTGAAGACCGCCTCCCTGGTCCGGCCGTTCAAGCGGCAGGACGACGTCTACCACGACCTGCTGGCGACCCTGCACGGCGCGAGTGTGTGGGACGACGTGATCGCGCTGCTGGCCCGGCAGGGCTTCCCGATCCCCGCCGACGTGCTGACCCGCGACCTGGCCGAGGAGCACCAGGCGCACCCGGCGGTCGAGGCGGCCTGGGTGGAGATCTACCGCGACGACAGCCCGGACAACCACCTGCGCCAGCTCGGCGAGGCGCTGACCGAGGTGTCCGAGCGCTTCGACGAGTGGCGCCACCGGCACCTGCGCGCGGTCGCGCGCACCATGGGGGCGAAGGTCGGCAGCGGCGGCTCCAACGGGTACGCCTGGCTCCAGCGCAGCATGTCCCGCACCGTCTTCCCCGAACTCTGGTCCGCGCGCACCCTGATGTAAGGCACAGTCGGCTCAGGGCAGCCGCTTTCCACACCGGGGCGCCGTTTCCCCGAGGTGATCACGGCGCCAGGGTTGAAACACGCCGTCGAGCACTCCGCTGGTGGCTCGTCCCGGCGGCCCGCCTGAACGGCGGACCACCGACGACTCGCCACCAGCGTCCATAAATTCATGATCAACGTAGAAGAAGAGTGGCATGAGGTTCAGCGAGGAAGAGGCGCGGGAGCGGGACGCCGCGGACGGCGGGCACCGGGAGTTGTTCCGGGTGCCACCGGCTGAGGGCGGGGCGTACCCGGAGGTGGCGTACCTGGCGGGCAACTCGTTGGGGTTGCCGCCGAAGGCCACCCGGGAGGAGCTGCTGGCCGATCTCGACGAGTGGGCGCGGCTGGGGGTCGAGGGGCATCTCGACGCGGCGCGGCCGTGGCTGCCGTACCACCAGTTCCTGACCGGGCCCGCGGCGCGGCTGGTCGGGGCGCTGCCCACCGAGACCGTCGTGATGAACTCGCTGACGGTCAACCTGCACCTGCTGATGGTGTCGTTCTACCGGCCCGAAGGGTCGCGGAACCGGATCGTCATCGAGGACTCCGCGTTCCCCTCGGACAGCTACGCCGTGCGCAGCCAGGCCGCCTTCCACGGGTACGACCCGGACACCGCCGTGGTGCGGCTGCGACCGCGCGACGGCGAGGACTGCCTGCGCACCGAGGACGTGCTGGACTTCCTGCGGGTCGAGGGCGACACGGTCGCGCTGCTGCTGCTCGGCGGGGTCAACTACCTCACCGGCGAGCTGATGGACATCCCGGCGATCACCGCCGCCGGGCAGGCCGCTGGTGCGCTCGTCGGCTGGGACCTGGCCCACGCGGCGGGCAACGTGCCGCTGCGGCTGCACGAGTGGGGCGTGGACTTCGCCGCCTGGTGCTCGTACAAGTACCTCAACTCCGGTCCGGGCGCGCTGGCGGGCGTGTTCGTGCACGAACGGCACCTGGGCGACCCGCGCGTGCCGCGTTTCGAGGGCTGGTGGAGCACGGCCGAGGCGACCCGGTTCGAGATGACGCCGACGTCGCGGCCCCCGGCGACGGTCGAGGCGTGGCAGGTCTCCAACCCGCCGATCTTCGCGATGGGCCCGGTGCGCACCTCGCTGGAGCTGTTCGACAAGGTCGGCATGCTGGTCCTGCGCGAGCGCAGCGAGCGGCTGACGGGGTACCTGGAGGCGCTGCTCGACGAGGTGCTGCCCGGTCGGCCGCTGGCGCTGGTGACCCCGCGCGATCCGCAGCGGCGCGGCTGCCAGCTGTCGGTGCGGGTCACCGGCATGTCCGCGGGTGACCTGGCCCGGCGGCTGCGGCACGAGCACGGCGTGATCGCCGACGCGCGGCAGCCCGACATCGTGCGCTTCGCGCCGGTGCCGCTGTACTCGACGTACCACGACTGCTGGCGGGTCGCGCAGGCGCTCGCCGAGATCTTCCCGGTGGAGGAAGCGTGAAAAGCAAGGAGATCGCCGTCGTCGGCGCTGGGCTGGCGGGTTGCCTGCTCGCCTGCTTCCTGGCCCGGCGCGGCTACACGGTGCACCTGTACGAGCGCCGCCCCGACCCGCGCACCGGCAAGGTCGAGCGCGGCCGCTCCATCAACCTGGCCCTGTCCGAGCGCGGGCTGGACGCGCTGCGCCGCATCGGCCTGGACGAGACGGTGATGGCCGACGCGCTGCCGATGCGCGGCCGGATGATCCACCCGGTGGTGTCGCCGGGTGTCGCGGGTGAGCAGGCGTTCCAGGCGTACAGCGCCGACGGCGACCGGGCGATCAACTCGATCAGCCGCGGCAACCTCAACAACGCGCTGCTCGCGGCGGCCACCGCGCTGCCGAACGTGTCGGCGAGCTTCGACCACCGCCTGGTCGGCCTGGACCCGAAGACCGGCGAGATGCAGTTCGACACCCCAGTCGGGCGCGTCAGCGCCCAGGCAGACGTCGTACTGGGCACCGACGGCTTCAGCTCGGCGGTACGCGGTCAGCTGCTGGCGCACGTCGGCCTGACCGAGAGCCTGGACTTCCTGGACTACGGGTACAAGGAGCTGACCATCCCGGCCCGCGACGGCGAGTTCGCCCTCGACCCGGGCGCGCTGCACATCTGGCCGCGCGGCTCCTCGATGATGATCGCGCTGCCGAACCCGGACCGCTCGTTCACCTGCACCCTGTTCTGGCCCACCGGCGGCACCAGCGCGTTCGCGTCGCTGACCAGCCCGGCGGCGATCGAGAAGCACTTCGCCGAGCACTACCCCGACGTGGTGGAACTCGCGCCGAACCTGGTGGAGGACTACCTGCTGAACCCGGTCGGCGTGCTGGGCACGGTGCGCTGCGAGCCGTGGCAGGCGTACGGCCGAGTCGGCCTGCTCGGCGACGCCGCGCACGCGATCGTGCCGTTCTACGGCCAGGGCGCGAACTGCGCGTTCGAGGACGTGGTGGAGCTGGACCGGGTGCTCGACGAGACCGGCGACGACTGGGACCGGGCGCTGCCCGAGTTCGAGGCGCGGCGGCGGGCGAACACCGAGGCGATCGCGCAGATGGCACTGGCCAACTTCGTGGAGATGCGCGACAAGGTCGCCTCGCCGGTGTTCGCGCTGCAGAAGAAGGTCGAGCACGCGCTGGAGCGGGCGCTGCCGGGCAGGTATGTCTCGCGGTACGAGATGGTGTCGTTCTCGACCACGCCGTACGCGCAGGTGCAGCGGCGGGTGCGCCGCCAGCAGCGGCTGCTCGGCGCGGCGGCGGGCGTGGCGGTCGTGGCGCTGGGTGCGATCGGCGCGGCGCTGGCGTGGCGGAAGGGGACGGGCGCGTGAACTGGGATCCGATCTTGATGACTGGCGTTCCGGCGGGAGCGCCGGGGCTGCTGCGCAACTACGTCGGCGGCGAGTTCGTCGACACGGGGCGGACGTTCGCCAAGCTCAGCCCGGTCACGGGCGAGAAGGTGTTCGAAGTGTCCGAGGCCGACGCGGCGACTGTGGACGCGGCGGTCACCGCCGCCCGCGCGGCGCTGCGCGGGCCGTGGGGCCGGATGAGCGAGGGCGAGCGCGCGGCGGTGCTGCGCCGGGTCGCCGACGAGCTGGAGCGGCGCTTCGACGACCTGGTGACGGCCGAGGTGGCCGACACCGGCAAGAGCATCTCGCAGGCCCGTACCCTCGACATCCCGCGCGGCGCGGCCAACTTCCGGGCCTTCGCCGACATCGTGGCCAGCGCCCCGACCGAGTCGTTCACCACGACCACGGCGGCCGGGGTGAAGGCGCTCAACTACGCGGTGCGCAAGCCGGTGGGCGTGGTGGCGATCATCGTGCCCTGGAACCTGCCGCTGCTGCTGCTCACCTGGAAGCTCGCCCCGGCCCTGGCCTGCGGCAACACGGTGATCGTGAAGCCGTCGGAGGAGACGCCGAGCTCGGCGACGCTGCTGGCGGAGGTCTTCGCGGCGGCGGGCGTGCCCGAAGGTGTGTTCAACCTGGTGCACGGCTTCGGGCCGGACTCGGCGGGCGAGTTCCTGACGAAGCACCCGGGCGTGGACGCGATCACGTTCACCGGCGAGTCGGCCACCGGCAGCGCGATCATGCGTGCCGCGTCCGACGGGGTGAAGGCGGTCTCGTTCGAGCTGGGCGGCAAGAACGCGGGCCTGGTCTTCGCCGACGCCGACCTGGACGCGGCGATCGCGGGCTCGGTGCGCTCCAGCTTCACCAACGGCGGCCAGGTGTGCCTGTGCACCGAGCGGCTGTACGTGCAGCGGTCGATCTTCGACGAGTTCGCCGAGAAGCTGGCCCGCAAGGCGAGCGAACTGGCCTTCGGCTGGCCCGCCGACGAGGCGACGGTGAACATGCCGCTGATCTCGCGCAACCACCGCGAGAAGGTGCTCGGCTACTACGACCTGGCTCGGGCCGAGGGCGCGACCGTGCTGGCCGGGGGCGGGGTGCCGGTCTTCGGCGACGCCCGCGACGGCGGCGCGTACGTGCAGCCGACCGTGCTGACCGGACTCACCCAGCAGGCGCGCACCAACCGCGAGGAGATCTTCGGGCCGGTGGTCAGCCTGCTGCCGTTCGACACCGAGGACGAGGCGTTCGCGCTGGCCAACGACTCCGACTACGGCCTGGCGGCGACCGTGTGGACCCGGGACGTGGGCCGGGCGCACCGCGCCGGGGCGCGCATCGACGCTGGGCTGGTGTGGATCAACACGTGGTTCCTGCGTGATCTGCGTACGCCGTTCGGCGGTGTGAAAGCCTCCGGGGTGGGACGCGAAGGCGGCGTGCACTCGCTGGCCTTCTACTCGGAACTGACCAACGTGTGCGTGGAGCTGTCATGACCCTGGCCATCTCGAAGGACACCCTCGACGAGGCGGTCCGCCTTCTGCACCAGGCGCAGGAGACGCGCACCCCGTGCCCGCCACTGCGTGAGCGCCTGCTGCCGGTCGGCGACGTGGCCTCGGCGTACGCGGTGCAGCGCGCGATGACGCAGGACGCCGTCGCGCACGGCCGCCGCATCGTCGGCGCCAAGATCGGGCTGACCAACCCGGTCGTGCAGAAGCAGCTCGGGGTCGGCCAGCCCGACTTCGGGGTGCTCTTCGCCGACATGGCCGTCTGGGACGGCGCCGAGGTCGACGTGACCCGGCTGCTCCAGCCGAAGGTGGAGGCGGAGGTCGCCTTCGTGCTCGGCCGCGACCTGCCGTACGAGCAGGTCACCGTCGCCGACGTGATCCGTGCGACCGACCACCTGCTGCCCGCGATCGAGATCGTCGACTCGCGGGTCGCGGGCTGGGACATCTCGATCGTGGACACCGTCGCCGACAACGCCTCCAGCGGCCTGTTCGTGCTCGGCAACCAGCCGGTGGCACTGTCCTCGGTCGACCTGCGCCTGTGCGGCGCGGTGCTGGAGCACCAGGGCGAGCCGGTCTCGGTCGGCTCCGGCGCCGCCTGCCTGGGCAACCCGGTCCACGCCGTCGCCTGGCTCGCCGCCACCATGGCCCAGGCCGGAACCCCGCTGCACGCGGGCGACGTCATCCTCTCCGGCGCCCTCGGCCCCATGGTCCCGGTCACCCCCGGCGCCTCCTACGAGGCCCGCATCACCGGCCTCGGCACCGTCCGCACCGCTTTCACCAGCGCCGCCCCGGTTCGCGGGGAGGTCCGGTGACGCCGCGCGCGGGCTCGGCGCCGACGGCCGCAGGCTCGGTGATCAGGAAGCTGTGCACGGGACACGCCGTCGAGCCGTGCCATAAGTTCATGATCGACGCAGTAAAGGGTGGGCGGCTGTGAAGGCGGGAGTGGCGGTCATCGGGTCCGGCAACATCGGGACCGACCTGATGATCAAGGTGTTGCGGCTGTCGGAGTCGCTGCGGATGGTGGCGATGGTGGGCATCGACCCTGAGTCCGACGGGCTCGCCAGGGCCGCTCGGTTGGGCGTGGCGACGACCGCAGAGGGCGTCGACGGGCTGGTCAAGATGGCGGAGTTCGACGAGGTGGAGATCGTGTTCGACGCGACCTCGGCCAAGGCACACCGCTATCACGACGAGGTGCTGCGCGCGCACGGCAAGACCGTGGTGGATCTGACCCCGGCCGCGATCGGGCCGTACGTCGTGCCGACCGTCAACCTCGACGAGCATCTGCACCAGTCCAACGTCAACATGGTCACCTGTGGCGGCCAGGCCACCGTGCCGATCGTGGCGGCCGTCAGCGCGGTGACCCCGGTGGCGTACGGCGAGATCGTGGCCTCGATCTCGTCGCGCTCGGCGGGCCCCGGCACCCGGGCCAACATCGACGAGTTCACCGAGACCACGGCCCGCGCCATCGAGGTCGTCGGCGGCGCCGCCCGCGGCAAGGCGATCATCGTGCTGAACCCGGCCGAGCCGCCCCTGCTCATGCGCGACACCGTCTACTGCCTGTGCGCCGACGCGAACGCCGACCAGGCCGCGATCGCCGCCTCGGTGGAGGCGATGGTCGCCCGGGTGCAGGGGTACGTCCCCGGCTACCGGCTCAAGCAGCAGGTGCAGTTCGACGTGGTCGAGGTGCCGATGCTGGCCGCGCCCGCGCTGCAGGTGTCGGTGTTCCTGGAGGTCTCCGGCGCGGGCCACTACCTGCCCGCGTACGCCGGAAACCTCGACATCATGACCTCGGCCGCGCTGCGCACCGCCGAGCGCCTTGTGGAGATGAAGAAATGACCGAGGTCTACGTACAGGACGTGACGCTGCGGGACGGGATGCACGCCATCCGGCACCGCTACACCGTCGACCAGGTGCGCACCATCGCCGCCGCGCTGGACGCGGCCGGGGTGGCCGCGATCGAGGTCGCGCACGGCGACGGCCTGGCCGGTTCGAGCGTCAACTACGGCC
The DNA here is from genome assembly GCF_019083965.1 of Catellatospora tritici. Taxonomy (GTDB): domain Bacteria; phylum Actinomycetota; class Actinomycetes; order Mycobacteriales; family Micromonosporaceae; genus Catellatospora; species Catellatospora tritici. The sequence continues at coordinate 27,586 of NZ_JAHRCY010000015.1, read as the reverse complement.
ACGGCGCCGCCACCGACCGCGAGTGGATCGCGGCGGCCGCCGAGGTCATGACCAACGCGAAGCTGACCACGCTGCTGCTGCCCGGCATCGGCACCATCGCTGACCTGCGCGAGGCCCGCGAGCTGGGCGTGACCAGCGTGCGGGTGGCCACGCACTGCACCGAGGCCGACATCTCGGCCCAGCACATCGGCTGGGCCCGGGAAAACGGTATGGACGTCTCCGGCTTCCTGATGATGTCCCACATGAACGACCCGGCCGGGCTGGCGAAGCAGGCGAAACTGATGGAGTCGTACGGCGCGCACTGCGTGTACGTCACCGACTCCGGCGGCCGCCTGCTGATGAAGGACGTCGCGGAGCGGGTCGACGCGTACCGGCAGCTGCTGGACGAGTCCACCCAGATCGGCATCCACGCCCACCACAACCTGTCCCTGGGCGTGGCCAACAGCGTGGTCGCCGTCGAGCACGGGACGCTGGGCAACCGGACCGGCCTGCCGGTGCGCGTGGACGCGTCGCTGGCGGGCATGGGTGCCGGGGCGGGCAACGCGCCGCTGGAGGTGTTCGTGGCGACCGCCGAGCTGATGGGTTGGAAGCACGGCTGCGACGTGTACGCGCTGATGGACGCCGCCGACGACGTGGTCCGGCCGCTGCAGGACCGCCCGGTGCAGGTCGACCGGGAGACCCTGTCGCTGGGGTACGCGGGCGTCTACTCCAGCTTCCTGCGCCACGCCGAGCGCGCGTCGGAGAAGTACGGCGTGGACGTGCGCTCGATCCTGGTGGAGCTGGGTCGCCGCCGCATGGTCGGCGGCCAGGAGGACATGATCGTGGACGTGGCCCTGGACCTGGTCGCGGGCAAGGAGAGCGCAGCATGAGCGAGGAGCGGGCCGAGAAGATCGCGAAGATGGCGGAGCTGCTGGACGACGCGGCCGTCACCGCCACCGCGATCCCGCAGCTGACCAAGAACTTCTCCCTCGGCGTCGACACCGCGTACGCGGTGCAGGAGGCGCTGGTCGCCCGCCGCCTGGCGCGCGGGGAGAAGCTGGTGGGGCTGAAGATGGGCCTGACCAGCCGGGCCAAGATGGCGCAGGTCGGCGTGCACGAGGTGATCTGGGGGCGGCTCACCGACGCCACCGCGATCCCCGACGGCGGCACGGTGCGCACGGCCGGGTTCATCCACCCGCGCATCGAGCCCGAGGTGGCGTTCCTGCTGCGCGGCGGCGAGATCGCGGCGGTCGCCCCGGCCCTGGAGATCCTCGACTCGCGGTACGCGAACTTCGAGTTCACCCATCCGGACGTGGTCGCCGACAACACCTCGGCCGCGGCGTACACGATCGGCCCCTGGTGCCCGGTCCCCGCCGACCTGGCCAACCTCGGCGTGCTGCTGGAGGTCGACGGCCGGGTGGCGCGGACCGGCTCGACCGCCGCGATCCTCGGCGACCCGCGCCGCGCCCTGACCGAAGGCCGCCGCCTGACCGCCCGCCACGGCGTCAAGCTCCAGGACGAGTGGGTGTTCCTGGCCGGTGCCGCGACCGAAGCCGTCTCGCTGAGCCCCGGCGCCCACGTGCGCGCCGTCGTCCAGGGCCTCGGCTTCGCCTCGCTGAAGGCGGCTCTGGCATGAGCGAGCGAAGCGAGCGAATCATGGGCTCAAACGGCATGAGCGGGAAGGTAGTGGCGGGCAAGGCGGTGCCGCGCGGGAAGTTCCCGCACGTCAAGGTCGCCGGCGGGTTCGCCTTCGTCTCCGGTACGAGCAGCCGCCGCCCCGACAACACCATCGCCGGTGCACAGGTCGACGAGTTCGGGACCACCAGCCTCGACATCCGCGAGCAGACCCGCGCCGTGATCGAGAACATCGGCGACATCCTGCGCTCGGTCGGCGCCGACCTGTCCGACCTGGTGCAGGTCACGACGTACCTGGTCAACATGAACGACTTCGGCGGCTACAACGAGGTCTACGGGCAGTACTTCGACGCGACCGGCCCCACCCGGACCACCGTCGCGGTGCACCAGCTGCCGCACCCCCACCTGCTGATCGAGATCCAGGCAGTGGCCCTGCTACCCCCAGAGGAGCAACGATGACGCACATCGACGAGCCGGTGAACTTCCCGGCCTGGGTCGAGGAGAACCAGCACCTGCTCAAGCCTCCGGTCGGCAACAAGCAGGTGCTGCCCACCGGCGACGACTTCATCGTGCAGGTGGTCGGCGGCCCCAACCAGCGCACCGACTTCCACGTCGACCCGTACGAGGAGTACTTCTACCAGATCCAGGGCACCCTGCGGATCAACGTGATGACCCCGGACGGCCCCGAGACGGTGGTCGTGCCGGCGGGGCACATGTGGATGCTGCCGCGCCTGCTGCCGCACTCGCCGCAGCGCGAGGCCGGTTCCATCGGCATCGTGGTGGAGCGGGTCCGCGAGGAGGGCACGCTGGAGAAGTTCCGCTGGTACTGCCCCGAGTGCTCGGCCATCGTGCACGAGGTGGAGCTGCAGGTGCGCGACATCGTCGCCGACCTGCCCCCGGTGTTCCAGGCGTTCTACGACAGCGAGTCCGCCCGCACCTGCGGCGAGTGCGGCCGGCTGCACCCGGGCAAGGGCTGATGGCACCCGTCGTCGACGTGCACACCCACGTCGTGCCGAAGGGCTGGCCCGACCTGTCCGCCGAGTGCGGCGGGACGGGCTGGCCCTGGCTGCGCGTCGACTCCGAGCGTGCCGCCATGATCATGGTGGGGGAGACCGAGTTCCGCCCGATCGGCGCGCAGTGCTGGGACGCCCCGACCCGGCTGGCCGACATGGCCGAGGACGGCGTCGACGTGCAGGTCGTCTCGCCGACCCCGGTGTTCTTCAGCTACGACCGCCCCGCCGCCCAGGCGGTCAAGGTCGCGAAGATCTTCAACGATCTGACCCTGGCGTTGTGCGCCGACCAGCCGGACCGGCTGGTGCCGTTCTGCCAGGTGCCGCTACAGGACCCGGAGCTGGCCTGCGCCGAGCTGGACCGGTGCCTGGCCGCCGGGCACGCCGGGGTCGAGATCGGCAACCACGTCGGCGACCGCGACCTCGACGACCCCGGCATCGTCATGTTCCTGCAGCACTGCGCGCAGGTCGGGGCGCCGGTGTTCGTACATCCCTGGGACATGCCCGCCGGGCCCCGCCTGGACCGGTGGATGGCCCGCTGGCTGACCGGTATGCCTGCCGAGACCCACCTGTCGGTGCTGGCGCTGATCCTGGGCGGGGTCTTCGACCGGGTGCCGGAGACGCTGCGGCTGTGCTTCGCGCACGGTGGCGGCAGCTTCCCGTTCTGGCTGGGCCGGGCCGACAACGCCTGGCACCGGCGCGGCGACGTGGTGCGCGGGGCGTCCGAGCAGCCGCCCAGCGCGTACGTGGACCGCTTCTTCGTCGACTCCGTGGTGTTCGAGCCCGCCGCGCTGCGGCTGCTGGTGGACACGATGGGGGAGGACCGGGTGGTGCTCGGCAGCGACTACCCCTACCCGCTGGGCGAGCGCCCGGTGGGCCAGGTCGTGGCCAAGGCCGACTTCCTGACCGAGCCGCAGCGCGCCAAGCTGCTCGGCGGCAACGCGTTGACGTTCCTGGGCCGGGGCGCCGCATGAGCGAGCGGAGCCGGCGAATCATGACGCAGTCCGCGAAGTGCCTCATGTCGAAAAGGCGCGAAGCGGGTTTTCGACATGAGTGAGGACCGCTCGGTGCTCACCCGCACCGCCACCGCGCCCGACGAGACCCTGCGCTACGGCCAGGAGCCCGAGCACGTCGCCGACGCCTGGCACGGCGACGCCCGCGCCCTGGACCGTCCGCTGGTGCTGATCGTGCACGGTGGATTCTGGCGCCCCGAGTACGACCGCGCGCACACCCACCCGATGGCCGCCGCGATCCGCGACGCGGGCTGGACGGTGTGTTCCACCGAGTACCGGCGCCAGCCGGGTGTGCCCGACGTCACCACCCGTGACGTGGCCGACGCCATCGCCACGCTTCCCAACGCGCTGACCAGGCACGATGGCCGCGTCATTGTGGTCGGGCACTCCGCGGGCGGTCACCTCGCGCTGTGGGCGGCCGCCGCCGCTCCCGCCGCCGGGCTCGCCGGGACGCTCGCGCTCGCGCCCGTGGCGGATCTCGTGCTGGCCGAGGAGTTGCATCTCGACGACGGCGCGGCCGGTGATTTCCTCGGTGTCCCCGCGGCTGAGCGGGCTGACCTCGATCCGGCCAGGCTGTCCACCCCTTCGGGGGAGGTGGTGCTGCTCCACGGGGTGCTCGACGAGGTGGTTCCGATCGCGCTGGCGCGGTCGTACGCGGTGGCGCACCCGGGCAGCCGGTTGGTGGCGGTGCCGGATACCGGGCATTTCGCCGTCATCGACCCGCTGTCGGCGGCGTGGCCGACGGTGCTCGAGCAGCTGTCGCGGCTGGGTGACTGACACGACGGGTTTCACCCCCTGAGCACGTGGGCACCTCCGTTCCGCTAGCGTTGAAGCGTTCGGATCGGACTCGAGCCGGGGAGCTGTACTTGTCCACGCCAGATATCGGAGACCTGCTGGTCTACGTGGGTATCCCGCTCGCGGTGATCGCCACGATATTTGCTCTTGTCTATGTTGTCGGTGGCCGTCGAACCGCCAAGCGCTACAGGCCGGGCCGCCCGTACCCGTACTCGCCGGTGTGGTTCCTGGCCCGCCCCGACGCCGACGGGCCGCAGGCGCGCCACGCCGAGCTGACCGCCGCCGCGCGCGCGGAACTCATCGCCGCGGGTGACGTGACGCCCGTGGTCGACGTGACAGGAGGCGCAAGTGACCGCTGGTGAACTGACCACCGCCCACCACCACCCCGGTGGCGTGGACGCGGTGATCAACGGACCTTTCACCACCCGCCAGCTGCTGCGCCTCGACGACGCGCTGACCAAGGCCGACCACGCCACCGGCTTCACCTTCAGCGTGTACGTCGGTGACATCGCCGAGCCGGTGCGCCAGAACGCCGAGCAGCTGCACGCCCGGCTGGCCAAGCCCGCCGACTCGGTGCTGATCGCGGTGTCGCCGCAGGTGCGGCAACTGGAGATCGTGACCGGGTCGCAGGCGCGCAAGCGGCTGTCGGACCGCGACTGCAAACTGGCCGCGCTGTCCATGGCGGCCGCCTTCGGCGGCGGCGACCTGGCCGGTGGCCTGGTCAGCGGCCTGGCCCAGCTCACCGGACTCGCCGGCAAGTCCTGACCCCGCCCGTGTGCGGCACCTGGTCTTTCTGATCGACGGCGGCCCATCCGGAGGACGGCTCTCGCGAGCCGTTCCCGGATGGGCCGCTGCCGTCCCCCGGTCCGCCGAGGGCGGGTCGACGGTCCCGTGGCCTGCTAACGTGTCGGGGTTTACGAGCGAGTTTCGTCGCGTCACCCCTCCGTGCCGCCGACGGTCGGCACGGGGAAGACGGTCATGGCTGAGCTTGGCAAGGACAGTGCCCCGCGCCCCGGGCACGGGTTTCGTGGCGATATCGAGGGCATGCGGGCCGTGGCGGTCGGGCTGGTGCTGCTGGCCCACGCCGGCCTGCCGGGGGTCTCGGGCGGGTTCGTCGGGGTCGACGTCTTCTTCGTGATCTCCGGTTTCCTGATCACGGGGCTGCTCGTCGCCGAGCAGGACCGCAAAGGTCGCATCTCCCTCACCGCCTTCTACGCGCGGCGCGCCAAGCGGCTGCTACCCGCCGCGGCCCTGGTGCTGGCCACCACCCTGACGCTGACCTACTTCCTGCTCCCGGCGACGCGCTGGCGCGGCACCGCGTTCGACGTGGTCGCCAGCGCCTGCTACGCGATGAACTGGCGGCTGGCCGCCCAGGCGGTGGACTACCTGGCCAACGACGACGCGCCGAGCCTGCTGCAGCACTTCTGGTCACTCGCCGTCGAGGAGCAGTTCTACCTGGTATGGCCACTGCTGCTGATCGTCGGCGCATGGCTGGCCGGGCGCCGGGGCAGCCACCGCCGCAACCCGCTGCGGCGCTACTACCTCATCGGGCTGTCCCTGATCGGCGTGCCCTCGCTGCTGTACTCGGTGTACCTGACCCAGACCGACCCCGCCCGCGCCTACTTCGTGACGCCGACCAGGCTGTGGGAGCTCGCGGTCGGCGCCGCGCTGGCGATCACGACAGCCTCGCTGGCCAAACTGCCCGCCCGCATCGCGGCCGGGCTGGCCTGGACCGGACTCGCCCTGGTGCTCGGGTCCGCTCTCCTGATCAAATCCACCACCCCCTTCCCCGGGTACGCGGCCCTGCTGCCCACCCTGGGCACCGGCGCGGTGCTCGCGGGCGGCTTGGCCGCGGGCAGCCTCGGGCCGGTGCGCCTGCTCGGGCTGCGACCGGTGCGGGCGATCGGCGCGATCTCCTACTCGCTGTACCTGTGGCACTGGCCGCTGCTGATGACCGCCGAGTCGATGTTCGGCAAGCTCGGCGCGTTGCAGGGCCTGGCGGTGGTGTGCGTGTCGGTGCTACCCGCCGTGCTGACGTACCGGTTCGTGGAGAACCCGGTCCGGCTCAGCCCGAGGCTGGCCGCGCGCCCGTCGCGCGCGATCGCGCTCGGCCTGGCCCTTACCCTGCTGCCGACCCTCGTCGCGGTGGGCTTCCAGGCGGCCATGCTGCCCAGCAGCCGTCCCGTCGACGGTGCCGCGGGCGCACAGGCGCTCGACGCCTCCCCGGTCGCGGGCGTGGTGGTGGACCGGGTCGAGGCGGTGACGCCGGATCCGATGGATGCCCGCGACGACGTGGCGCGGGTCTACGCGGACTCGTGCCTGTCCGCCGGTGCCGAAACCGAGGTCAAGACCTGCGATTACGGCCCCGCCGACGCGATCCGCACGGTCGCGCTGGTGGGCGACTCACACGCCGCGCAGTGGTTTCCGGCCCTGGCCGTGGTCGCCGAGCAGCGGCACTGGCACGTGACGACGTACCTCAAGGGGTCGTGCCCGCCGTTCGCCGAGACGGTGGCGCTGCGTGGCAAGCCGTTCGACGCGTGCACCGAGTGGAACGCCGGCGTGCGCGCGGCGCTGACCGGTCCCGCCCGGCCCGACCTGATCGTGGCCACCGCCAGCACCTCCTACCGGATCTTCCGCGACGGCCGCCTGCTGAACGGCGCGGACAACACCGCGGCGCTCGAGAGCGCGCTGCGGGCCAGCTTCAGCGGACTGGCGGGCCAGGGCACCCGGGTGGTGATGCTGCGCGACACCCCGATTCCGGTGATCGACGTCCCGGACTGCGTGGCCCGGCACTGGCACGAGCTGACCAGGTGCGGGTTCCCGCGCAAGCCCGCGCTGGACGCGTCGCTGCCGCAGGTGCGGGCTGCCGAGGGGTTGCCCGGGGTGGACCTGCTGGACCTGACCGGGGCCGTCTGCCCCAGCGACCCCTGTGCGCCGGTCATCGGCGAGGTGCTGGTGTACCGCGACACCAACCACGTCACCGCGACCTACAGCCGTACGTTGGCCGGGCGGCTGGGCGCGGAACTGGACCGGGTGCTGTCGGCGCCCGAGGCGACGCCCGCCCCCTGACAACGAGCGGGGCCCGTCGGCACTATGTGCCGACGGGCCCCGCCGTTCATGCTGGACGGTCTGGAAGACCTGTCAGAAGACCTGTCAGAAGACCTGGTTGAAGAACGACCAACCCGACCAGACCATCACCTCCTGGCCGGTCTTCAGCCCGCCGTTGCCGTTGCCCTTGTGCCACCACATGTCGCCGTTGGCGGCCTTGCGGGCGACCAGGTCGACGTGCCCGTCCTCGTCGAAGTCACCGGTCCCGATGACGGCGTTGTAGGACGACCAGTCGGTCGCGATCTTGGTCTGGGCGCCGGTCTTGAGTCGACCGGTGCCGTCACCCGGGTAGAGCCACAGGTCCTTGGTCGTGCTGTTGCGCACGATCAGATCCAGATGCCCGTCCTCGTCGAAGTCGCCGGGCGCGACGATCATGTCGAACCCGCCCCAGCCGGACGCGGCCACATACTGCTGGCCGGTCTTGAACCCGCCGGCGCCGTTACCCAGGTACACCCAGACGTCCTTGGTGGTGGCGTTACGGGCCAGCACGTCGGGGTAGCCGTCCTCGTCGAGGTCACCGGCCCCGGTGATGGCGTCGAAGGCGTTCCAACCGGTAGCGATCACGATCTGCTGGGAGGCCTTGAACCCGCCGACGCCGTTGCCCCGGTACAGCCAGAGCTCGCCGGTGCTGGGCTTGCGGGCGAGCAGGTCCGGCAGGCCGTCACCGTCGAAGTCGCTGACCGGGACGGTGATGTCGTACATCCACCAGTTCGGCCAGGCCACGTTCTGCTCGGCGAACCTGAAGCTGCCGGCACCGTTGCTCTTGTACAGCCACATGTCGTTCGTGGTGGCATGACGGGCGAAGATGTCGGTGTTGCCGTCCGCGTCGTAGTCCCGGTTGACCGCGTTGTGGCTGTACTGCACCCGGATCTGGTTCGCGGGCAGCAGGCCCTGGTACACCTGGATGTTGTCGATGTCGCCGTTGAAGTTCGAGATCTCGGCGTTGCCGAAGTGCTCGTGGCCGATCAGGAAGTTGCCGCCCGCGTTCCAGCTCACCGTGGAGTTGATCTGACCGACCTTCGCCCCGTTGACGAACAGCGCCATGGTGTGCGCGGTCGCGTCGTACTGGCCAACCACGTACTGCCAGCTGGTGGTGCTGACGTAGGCCATGCCGGAGGTCACCCGGCTGGTGGTCGGGCTGACAGTGTCGGTGAGGTGGTTGGTCAGCGCCCAGCCGGAGCCGGGCACGAACTGCAGCAGCGCGCCGGAGTTCGTGGTGCCCACCTGGCCCAGGATGGCCATGTACCCGGTGGTCGTCGCGGGCTTCACCCAGGCGCCGACCGTGAAGGACCTGTCGGTACGCAGGATCGGCGTGGTCACCGTCGCGGCACCGGCAGTGCCGTTGAGGTGGACCGCGCCGCCGTCCTCGGCGTTGTGCCCGGTCGTGACGAAGGTGGCGCTACCGGACAACGTCGCCTTGCGGCGGTACATGCTGGAGTCGTTGCCGATGCTGCCGGTCTGCTCGCCGAACTCCCAGTCGCCGACAAGCGTCGGGCCCTGCGCGAGCACCGGGTTGCTCACCGCGGTGGCGAAGCTGGTGTCGGTGCTGTAGAGGTAGGCCTGCAGGGCGTTCGCGCCGGTGGTCCGCCACATGTCCGGCCGACCGTCGACGTCGATGTCGGCGCCGACGACCACTGGAGCGCTGCCGGCGGGGTATCCGCTGGTGGACAGGCTGTACGAGGTGCTCGTGGCGTGACCGGCGGGGATGCCCTGCTCGCCGGTGGAGCTGTTGAAGGTGGTACCGGCCCACCGGGCCAGGGCGCCGGAGGTGTCGGTACGGGCGTAGAAGGTGGGGCAGCCGGTCTGGCAGACGGCAGCGGTGATCGTCTTGCCGGTCCAGCCACTGCTGATCAGGACGGGCACGTCGACGTCGCCCGCGGCCAGGCCGCTCGGCGGGTAGAGGTAGAGGTTGTCGCCGACGACGGCGTACAGGTCCTTCAGGTATGGCACGCCGAGCCCGACGCCGTCGAACTGGTTGTCCGGTGTCGCGACCACCTGGGCGACGGTCTGGTAGTTGAAGTTCTGGTCATCGGTGTTCGGCAGGTTGACCGAGATGACCCGGTTGGCGTCCCGGGTGTCGAACGGGGTTCCGTCGCCGGTACCGAGGATGATCTCGGTGTTGCTGCCCGAGATGTTGGCGTTCGGAAGGCGGACCAGGATGTCCTGGGCGCCGTCGCCGTTGAAGTCGCCCGGCGACACGCTGCTGCCCACCCAGTCGCCGGTGGTGCCGGTCCCGCCCTGGAAGGCGGTGCCGACGCCACCCACCTGGATGCCGGTGGTGGTGACGTGCCCGGCCTTGTCGGTGCTGGGGTAGAGCCACAGGCCCGGGTTGGCGGCGTCGCCGACCAGGAGCACGTCGGCCCGGCCGTCACCGGTGAAGTCGCTGTACGGGTCCGGCGTAGACCGGGGCCCGGCGAAGAACTGGTAGGTCTGCAGGGCACTGGTGTTCTTGGCCGCGTCGATGGCGTACACGTAGAGGGTGTTCGGCCCGATGCGGTTCAGCGGGACCGTGACGCTGGGCGTGCCCGCGGTGACGGTGCCCCAGTTGTTCTGCGGCATGACCGGGCCGGTCGTGGTGACCGGCGGGAACATGTTCAGCCCCCACACGTAGGTCGCCGGAGTGCCGCCGCCGCCCGCGCTGAAGGTGAAGGTCGCGGTCGTCCCGGCGTTCGGCCCCGAGGGGAACGAGGCGGAGACGTTCGGCGCGCCCGGAGCCGTCTTCTGAACGGCGAACCGGCAGGTGGGCGTGCTGTCGCTGTCGATGAACCCGTCGTTGGTCCGCACCGACCAGGTGTAGGTGTGACCGTCGACGAAGAACGACGACGGCTCGGTGATCGTGGCGGTCGAGCCGCTGCCGACCGACTGGGTGACCGTGGTGACCACGTCCGGCTCGGCGGTCACGTCGGTGATGGTGAACGTGGTGACCAGCGGGTTGAGCGTGCCGTCGGCGTCGCTGACCTTGGCGTTGAACGTCACCGAGGTGTTGCCGACCACGCTGTCCGGCGTGGCGGTGCACGCGGTGTACGGCTGGGTCAGATAGTTGCTCGGCGTGCTCGGCTTGGAGTTGTACTTGATGACGAGCTTCGGGTTGTTCTCGAACTTGCGCCAGGCGTCCCGGTTGGTCTCGGTCTGGTTGTAGAGCCCGACGACCGTGTACGACCATCGCCCGGCGGCCGCCGACACGATCTCGCTGGTCATGTTGAAGTCGACCTGCATGGGGTTCTCGGTCCCGGCCGCGTTCCAGTCACCCGGAACGGTCTTCGTCGAGATCAGGTTTCCCTTGGCAGGCTGGTTGTCCCAGTTGGTGCCGGAACTGATCGCCGCGCTGGAGTTGCTGATGTGGTTCAGGTCGACGTCGAAGCTCGCGCTGGTCGCGGACCACACCTCCTTGGTCTCCAGTGTCGCGGAGTAGATCTGCTGCGACCAGATCTTGCTCGGGATGGCAAACCTGAAGAACGAGCGAGCCTTGAAGTTCGGGGTGTCCCAGCCCTGGAACCCGACCCTGGCCCAGTCGGAGCTGTTCCAGTACTCGGTGTCGTGGTAGTAGCTGTTGACGTAGGTCCACGCGTTCTTGTTGACCGGCTCCGAGTTCCAGGTCGGGTCCAGGTACAGGGGGTAGTGCACGTTGGCGCCGGTCAGTGCGGCCGCGGGCGGGGTCAGCGTGATCGCATCCTGCTTCGCCGTGACCGCCAGGCGGTCGACCCTGGCGGCCGCGCCCGGCTCGCGGACGCCCGAGCGCGCCGGGGCGACGCCCGCCGTGACAGCCTTGTCGGCGTTGGTCCGGTCGGTGCCGGTCAGGTCGGCTGTGGTGGCCGAGTCCCACATCGTCGGCGTCGGCGCGGAGAAACGCAGGTGCCCGGCCTTGTCGACGGCGGTGATGTTGCCGGCGGTGTCGGCTGAAACGGTCACGCCATCAGCGGTGATCGGCAGACGCAGGCTGCTGACGCGCGCCCCCGCGGCGGCGTCGTGCACGACCAGGACATGCGAGAACCCGCCGCCGACATTCGCGGTGACCGCCAGATCGACGCCGGTCAGCACGTCGTGGTAGGTGGCGGTGGCCCCGGACACGGTCGGCTCGGGCAGAGTGCCCGGCCACGACATGGCCAGACTGCTGTCCTCATTGGTCATCTTGGCGAACGGTGCACTGCCGCCGCCGGAGAGGGTGAGGTTGCTCACCGTCGCCTTCGGGCTCCAGGTGCCGTCGGCGTTGCGGACCAGCGAGGCGTCGAGGCCGACCCAAGCACCATCGCGCAGCACACGCGCGGGCTGCGCGTTGAGCTCCAGGGTCGTGGTGCCGTCAGGGTCGGCCAGCGTGCGGGAGGTCTGGGTGGTCAACGCCGTGACCTCGACGGCACGGCCGGTGGAGCGGGCCTTGGTCGCCGCGACCGCCATGGCGTCGGTGGGCCGGGCGGGCTGTGCCGGTTTGGCGGCGGGTTGTCCGGCCGCGGAGACCGGATTTCCAGTGGCGGCCACGCCGAGCGTGGCCAGGACGAGCGGCAACGCGGCCGACAGCCATCTGCTGCGCCGCGGCACTCCAATGTGAAGTGATCGCACTACATCTCCTCGTGGGTCGGCGGAGCCGTTCCCGCCGTTGGCAGGGTGTAGCCACGAGGGCGTGCATGAGCAGCCATACCGATCGGACCGACCTGAAGGGTCGGTTCAGTCTGATATGGCTTCAATTGTGAATGGCTCCCCCGTGGCGCCAAGCTGCGTCACGATAGAGCAACTGTGCGTGTGTCCGCTAGGCCTTGTTGACGATCACTGTCTCGTATAGCGTGCCGCCCACATCTTGCCTGTATCCGCGGGGGATTTAAATGGCTGAGAATGGGACAACTGCGCCCAGCTCGCATTTCATCGAAACTCTTCTATTCAAGAGATCTGCTCGTCAACGTGCTGGCCGCCTGCTCGGGGTGCTGGTCGCGGCTTCGGTTGTGGTCGGTGGGTCGTTGACGGTGATGCCTGCTCCGCCGGCGATGGCGGAGCCGAGCCGTCCTGATGCGCAGCGGTTTGAGCATCCGCCGTTGGGTACGCCTCCGGCGAAGCCTGCGGTCAGGTCGGCGCGTGACGACACGTCGAGGCCGTGGCGTGCGCCGAAGGTCGAGTGGCCCGCAGCGGGCAGCTCCATCGTCGATCTCGGGACCGACGCGGCCACCGCGACTGCCGCTGGAGCGGCACTCAAGGTTCGGGCCGGCACGCTACCCGTGTGGGTCGCGCATGCCGCAGGCGCCGCTACGCGCGGGGCAGGCAGCTCTCGTATCAAGGTCACACTTGCCGACCGGGAGGCCGCGAAAGCTGCCGGCGTCACCGGCCTTCTGCTGTCCGCGCAGGCGGTGAGCGGAGCAGGCGCGGGTAGGGTGGCGGTCACCCTCGACCTGTCGTCCATCGCGGGTGAGTACGGGGCGGACTGGGTACGTCGGGCGCGGTTCGCGCAGTTGCCCGCGTGCGCGCTGACCACGCCGTCCGAACCCGTGTGCCAAGTGCAGACCCCTGTCCCCACCAACGTGGACGCGCAGTCGCAGACGTTGACCGCGACAGTCACCCTCGGCTCCGCACCGACCGGTGTCGCCCAGCGATCGGCTGCCGCGGCGAGCGCAGACGGCACTGCCGCGGCTTCCGGCATGGTCGTACTGGCCTCGCTGGCCGCGCCGACCAGCAATGCTGGTGACTACACGGCGACGTCGTTGGCGCCGAGTGGTTCGTGGTCGGCTGGTGGAAACTCGGGTGGGTTCTCGTACTCGTATCCGGTTGCGGTGCCGCCGGTTCCCGGTGGTGGCGGTCCGTCGGTGGCGTTGTCGTACAGTTCGCAGTCGGTCGACGGGAAGATGGTGTCGACCAACAGCCAGTCCTCGTGGGTGGGCGACGGTTGGGACTACACGCCGGGTTTTGTTGAGCAGACGTATGTGACGTGCAAGGACAATCCGCAGGGCACGGCGAAGAACACCTCGGACAGTTGCTGGGCCGGGCAGGTCGTGCACGTCAGCTTCGGCTCGACGTCTGGCGACCTGGTGTACGACGCGAGTCTGCCGACGAAGTGGAAGTTGTCGTCGGACAACGGTGAGAAGGTCGAGCAGGTCCGGACGCTGGGGATCAACGGGACGTTCGACGGCCTGTACTGGAAGATCACCACGCAGGACGGGACCCAGTTCTACTTCGGCCGCAACCAGCTGCCGGGGTGGGTGTCGGGTAAGCCGGTGACGAACTCGGCGTGGACGCAGCCGGTGTACAGCCCGTACTCGGGCGACCCGTGCTACTCCAAGACCAACCACCTGTGCACGATGGCGTACCGCTGGAACCTCGACTACGTGGTCGACACGCACCACAACGCCACCGGCTACTTCTACAACGCCTACACGAACTACTACGGTCAGGACGGCGGCACGACCGGGGTCTCCTACATCCGTAGCGGCGAACTCGATCACATCGACTACGGCATGGTCGACCCGACGCCGTATTCGACCAGCGCTCCGGCGCGGATCAAGTTCAACACCTCCGAGCGGTGCGTGGCCACCGGCACCGCCTGCAACGCCGGCAACATCACCACCACGCCGTCGAACTGGCCCGACACCCCGTACGCGGACCTGAACTGCAACTCCGGCGCGGTCTGCAACGTGCACTCGCCGACGTTCTGGTCCCGTCTGCGGCTCACCTCGATCGTCACCAACATCTGGAACGGCACCGCCTACAGCCCGGTCGACACGTACGCGCTGACCCACACGTTCCCGGCCAGCCAGGACAGCACCAGCCCGTCGCTGTGGCTGTCGACGATCACCCGCACCGGCAACGTCGGCGGCAACCTGTCACTTCCGCAGACGACGTTCACCGGGTCGAACATGCCCAACCGGGTGGACACGGCCGACTTCGCCCCGGCGATGAACCACCAGCGCATCACGGAGATCAAGACCGAGACGGGTGCGAAGATCCTGGTCGGTTACACCGGCCAGCAGTGCACCGCTCCGGTCACGATCAACCCGGCGACCAACACCAGCCTCTGCTACCCGGTCTACTGGACTCCGGAAGGCCAGACCCAGCAAAAGCTCGACTGGTTCAACAAATACCTGGTCAACACCATCGCCGAGCAGGACCCGACCGGCTATGCGCCGCCGAAGGCCACCGCGTACGAGTATGTCGGCGCCCCGGCGTGGCACCTCGACGACAACGAGCTGACCAAGGCCAAGTACCGCACCTACGGCCAGTGGCGCGGCTACGCCGCAGTGCGAACCCGCACCGGCGAGGGATCGGACCAGAAGACGCTCAGCGAGACCCGCTACTTCCGCGGCATGGGCGGCACTGTCAGCCTGTCACCCGATGTCACCTGGCCTACGGGAGGTCCTGCCGTCAGCGTCACCGACAGCGAAGAGCTCTCCGGTACCGTCCGTGAGGTCGTCACCTATCTCGGCGACGGCGGCCCTGCCATCTCGGCTTCGGCGAGCGATTTCTGGATCGGCGCCGCCTCGGCGATTCGGACCCGCAGCGGTGTGCCCGACCTGACGGCGAAGATCCAGCGCACCGTCGCCACCTATGCCACTACCGCCATCACCTCGCAGACGCCGACGACATGGCGTACGACGAAGAGCGAGACGACCTACGACACTGCCACCGGCCTGCCGAAGGTGGTCTTCGACCATGGTGATCTGGCGGTGCCGTCACAGTCGACGTGTACCACCATCACGTATGCGGCGGCGAACACCGGTCTGAACCTGGTCAACCTCGCCTCGGAAAGGGAGAAGGACGCCAAGCCGTGCGGCGGCGGTGGCGTCAACGGGCTCACCGCACCGACCAGCCTGAACCGGCCTGCCGATGTGGTCAGCAAGGTTCGCAACTACTACAACGATCCGGCGTTCGACACCACCTGGCCGCAGGCCAACCCGCCCTCGAACGGCGACGTCACCATGGTCAGAACTGCCTACGACTACACGGGTGGCAGCTGGCAGTTCCAGACCGGCTCGAAGACGAGCTACGACAGCCGGGGCCGCAGCATCGCCGTGACCGACGCCAACGGCAACGCGCCCGCGACGGTCACTTACACCCAGACCAACGGTCTCACCACCCAGGTGAAGTCCACCAACGCGCTCGGCCAGTTCGTGACCACCACGCTGGATCCGGCGCGCGGTGCCATCACCAAGGTTCTCGACCCGAACAACCTTGAAACCGACCTCGGCTACGATCAGCTCGGTCGTCGGACCGGCGTATGGCTGCCGGGCAACAACAACACCGCCAACCCGGCGAGCATCGTCTTCCAGTACGACATCTCCAACACGGTGCCGTCGGCGATCACCACGAAGACGATGAACGACAACGGCTCGTACCGGGTCTCGGTGTCGCTGTTCGACGCGCTGACCCGGCCGCGCCAGGTGCAGAGCCAGTCGCCGACGGGCGGCCGGTTGGTCGACGACACCTTCTATGACAGCCACGGCTGGGTGGTCAAGACCATCCACAAGTACCACGACGCCAGCGCGGCGAGCAGCACCCTGGTGGACCTGCGCGGCCAGGACAACCTGATGCTCGATGAGGACCTGACCACCTACGATGGCGCCGGCCGCGTGGTGCTGGGTCAGTCGCAGCGGGCGGGGGTGGTGAAGTGGCAGACGCAGACCGTCTACGGTGGTGACCGCACCACGGTCTTCGGCCCGCCCGGTTCCACGCCGGTGACCTCGATCGCGGACGCGCTCGGTCGCGCGGTGGAGCTGCGCTCCTACACGGCGGCGCCGTCGGTGGTCGGAGGGCAGGTCACCGGTGGGTCTTTCACGAAGCTGACCTACGGCTACGACCTGCGTGGCAACCAGTCTTCGGTCACCGACGGCGCGACCCCGGCCAACACCTGGACATCGACGTTCAACCTGCTCGGCCAGGTCACGGACAAGACCGACCCTGACACCGGCGCGACACATCTGACCTACGACGCCAACGGCAACCTGCTCATGAGCAAGGACAGCCGGAATAAGACTGTTTCTCACACCTACGACGCGCTCAACCGCCAGACCAACCTCTACGACGGCCCTGACGCCTCATCACCGCTGCTGGCGTCGTGGTCCTACGACTCAACGACGATCACGAACGGGCTGGGGCAGCTGGCGTCGTCGACCAGCTACGACAACGGCTACGCCTACACCACCACCGTCGGCGGCTACACCAACCGGTACAAGCCCACGTCGACCACGGTCAACATTCCTGCCGACCCGCGCAACGGCACCCTGGCGGGTAGTTATCTGTTCACCAATACGTACAGTCTCACCAACGGTCTGCTGACCAAGGTCGCGTTCCCGGCGACCACCGGTGCGCTGCCGGCGGAGACGGTGAACTTCGGCTACAACGGGCTGGACCTGCCGACCAGCACGAGCAGCCTGCTCGGCGCCTACATCAACACCACGACGTACAACGACTTCGGTCTGGTGTCGCAGGTGCAGATGAACACCGGCACCAACGCGTCGTACCTGACCCCCATGTACGACGACCATGACCTGCGTCTGGCGAGCACGCACGTGGAGCGCACCGGCGGCGTCCACGTCGACGACGTGACCTACCGGACGCTGCCCGGGGGCACGGTCACCGCGATCGTGGACAAGCGCAACGACACGGTCACCGAGACCCAGTGCTTCGACCACGACCTGCTCGGCCGCCTGACCGCGGCGTGGACGGCCAACGACGACTGCGCCGCCGACGTGGCGGTCACCGGCTCGAACGCGACCGTGGGCGGGATCGACCCGTACTGGACCAGCTGGACGTTCAACGACCGGGGCGACCGGTCGCAGGAGGTCCAGCACGCGCTGGTCGGGCAGAGCGGTGGGGACACGACCTCCACCTACAACTACCCGACCAGCGGCGGCACCCAGCCGCACGCCCTGACCTCGGTCACCGTCCAGGGCCCGAACGGCTCACCCAGCAGCTACACCTACGACGCCGCCGGTAACACCGCCACCCGTACCACCACCGCCAACGGCAACCAGGCGATGACGTTCAACAGCGTCGGCAAGCTGGCCGCCGTCGACAAGAACAGCGGGTCGGCGGTCTCGACCTACACCTACGACAGCAGCGGCAACACCCTGGTCCAGCGCGGACCCGGCATGGTCACCGTGTACCTGCCCGGCGAGGAACTGACCCTCAACACGCTCACCGGCGTCACCAGCGGCAAGCGGTACTACTCCGGCGCCGGCGTGACCGCCGTCCGCACCGGCACCACATCCACCGCCTTCAGCTACCTGATCAGCAACAATCAGGGCACCGCGACCCTGTCGACGGACCGCACCGGCCAGAACCCCAGCTGGAAACCGTTCACCCCGTACGGCGGACCCAGAGGCACCCAGCCGGCCCTGTGGCCGGACACGCACGGGTTCCTCGGCAAGCCCACCGACAGCACCACCGGGCTCAACCTCATCGGCGCCCGCCAGTACGACCCGACCACCGGCAGGTTCATCAGCCCTGACCCGGTCTTCCAAGCCACCGACACCAACCAGCTCGGCGGTTACTCGTACGCGGGTAACAGCCCGATCAGCCACAGCGATCCCACCGGCTTGTGCCGCGACGACCCGGGAACCCCCTGCGGCGACGGCCATCTGCACGACGGTAACGGCCTCGACGGTAAGGGCACCGGAGGCCCTGGCCATAAGTGCGGAACCGCCTGCGGAGGATCGGGCCCGCCACCCGCAAACAATGTCGATCCGTGTGACAAGCACTTCGATATCTGTAATGCTGGTGACCCGAATTCGGAGTTCGAGTGGTGGCTGAAGGAGTGCGGTACGACCGCTGCCGTATTCGGGTGCAAGCCGATTGAGTTGCCGACGCAAACGGGTGAGGTGGGCGTCAAGGACTACCTCGAACTCTTCGGCATGGTCTTCATGATGGCGGAGGGTGAGGGGCCTCCGCGGGTGAAGCCGCGCGAATATAACGCCTATATGAATGGCAACTACGGCATATTGGCAGAGCTCGACGCGGAAGATGTGGTTAATCTTTACATCAAGGCGGACAAAGAAGGCGGGACGACGCCGAGCGGCGGTACCATGTTCCGGGAAGCCGTTGAGGCATTCGGTGTGAACGGAATCAAGGGCATCCGGGGCGTCTGGCGAAATGGCGAAGGGCTGAAGGACAACACTCTCGCATTCAATCAAGCGCTGCGAGACGGCGCGTCACCGCAAGCAGCTGCGCAGAGTACGTTCACAGGGCGGATGGCGGCGAAGTACGGCTTCACCGAAGTCCGTTTCGAGAGCTTGGTGTGGAGCAAGGAACAAGGTTCGTTCACATCAATCAACGTAGTGTTCGAGCGACCGCCCACCATGATTCCAGTAACCATTGCCGCGTACTGAAGGACTGGGCTATGGAACCGTATGAGCAGCTGAAGTCAGAAGTCGCCGCGATGGCCGCGGGAGAGGTTTCCGTGGTCACCTTGATGAACAAAGTGCTGCCGAAGCTCAAGGCAGGCGACACGGCCCCGCAGTTGATGTTTCTTCTGGTTCCCACATTTAATATTCCGCTCTTGGTCATGCACGAAGCATTGGAATGGCAAGGGTTCGCGCTTGGAGGCCAGCTGTCGGACAGGCGGCTGGAAGAACTGTTGGCGCCTTACATACTCGGCCGCTGATCGCCGATTGGATCGGTTCACGGATCGGGCGAGCCTGGACGTGGGTGCGGGGGACGGTACTGCCTCCTCACCCACGTCCCCGTGACGGCAATGAGTGGCCGCGGATACAATCGATGGGCCACTCATTGCCAATCTTCAACCATGCTTCCGGCGGAGTCCTGTTCGCAGGAAGCATTGATCATCCTTGCGCAGTGTCGCGGGTCCGGGCGCTCAACGCCCGTAGAACCCGGTCGTTTCCCTCGGCCACCAGCCGCCGCAGCGGCGTTGCGTGCCCCTCTTCGGCCGCCCACTTCTCGTACGCCGCAACGCCTCCGGCGACACGTCCATCACCGGGTACCCCAGCACCATGAACTCCTGCGCGGGCTCGCTGTCCCGGGCCGCCCACACCGCATCGGCGTCGGCGAAGAACTTCGCCGTGTAGGGCCGGGTCAGCTCCACCTGCACGGGGTGCTGGAACCCCATCACCAGCGCCCGGTTGCGCCAGTTGGCCGGGTTCTGCGAAGCGGTCAGCTCCGCCCACACCTTGGCCTTGTTCTCCGCGCTCGGGATCAGCGCGTACGCCAGCGCGGCCCGATGTCCCCGGCCGCGGTCCGGTCCGCGTCGTGCTCGGCCTGGATCGGCCTTGCTGCGGGCCGCGCTGATGAACGCCCGCGCCCACCCGAACTGAAACCGCTTCCCACCTCCACAGGCTCCGCCGCCCCCGCGCGGCGTCACCCGCTGTTCTTCGATGGATACGAAGATGCTGGCGGAGGTTCACACTGCTCCATTGTGGTGCGGCGGCGTACTCCCGCCGGCCTCGAAGGCCTGCGGCGAGGAGTGAGTGGTCCTCGATGTCGTTTGACCGAATGCGGTCACGCTGAACTGCGTGACGACTTAGCAACCGTGTGCTGATCGGTAGGCCTTGTTGGGCGATATGCGGGTGAGATAGCGTGCCGTCGACATCTTGCCTGTATCCACGGGGGATTTAAATGGCTGAGAATGGGACAACTGCGCCCAGCTCGCATCTCATCGAAACACTTCTATTCAAGAGATCTGCTCGTCAACGTGCTGGCCGCCTGCTCGGGGTGCTGGTCGCGGCTTCGGTTGTGGTCGGTGGGTCGTTGACGGTGATGCCTGCTCCGCCGGCGATGGCGGAGCCGAGCCGTCCTGATGTGCAGCGGTTTGAGCATCCGCCGTTGGGTACGCCTCCGGCGAAGCCTGCGGTCAGGTCGGCGCGTGACGACACGTCGAGGCCGTGGCGTGCGCCGAAGGTCGAGTGGCCGGCGGCCGGCACCTCGATCGTCGACCTCACCGCGGGTGTGGCGGGATCTGCGGATGCCGCACCGCTGAAGGTGCGTGCTGGTGGCCTGCCGGTGTGGGTGGCTCGGGCGGCCGGCTCGGGTTCGCACTCGGCTGCCGGGTCGCGGATGAGGGTCGCGCTGGCGAGTCGGGATGCGGCGAAGGCGGCCGGTGTGACCGGTCTGCTGGTGTCGGCGCAGGCGGTGGACGCGTCGGGTGCGGGTCGGGTCGCGGTGTCGGTCGATCTGTCGTCGATCGCGGGTGAGTACGGTGCGGACTGGGTGCGGCGGGCGCGGCTTGCGCAGTTGCCCGCATGTGCGTTGACGACGCCGTCGGTGCCCGCGTGCCAGGTGCAGACTCCTGTTCCCACGAGTGTGGATGCGAAGTCGCAGACGGTGACCGCGACGGTGACCCTGGACGCGCCGATGAGCGCGGCCCGGCGGACGGCTGCCGTGTCGAGTGCTGATGGCACGGCCGGGGCTTCCGGCATGGTGGTGCTGGCGTCGCTGACCGCGCCGACGAGCAACGCCGGTGACTACACGGCGACGTCGTTGGCGCCGAGCGGTTCGTGGTCGGCCGGTGGCAGCTCAGGTGGGTTCTCTTACTCGTACCCCATCGCGGTGCCGCCGGTTCCTGGTGGCCCTGGTCCGTCAGTCGCGCTGTCGTACAGTTCGCAGTCGGTCGACGGGAAGATGGTGTCGACCAACAGTCAGTCCTCCTGGGTCGGTGACGGCTGGGACTACACCCCGGGTTCTATCGAGCAGACGTATGTGAGCTGCAAGGACAACCCGCAGGGCACGGCGAAGAACACCTCCGACTCCTGCTGGGCAGGGCAGATCGTGCACGTGAGTGCTGGTTCGATCTCTGGTGACCTGGTCTACGACGCGACGTCGGCGAAGTGGAAGCTCTCCAACGACAATGGTGAGAAGGTGGAGCAGGTTCGAACGTTGGGGATCAACGGGACGTTCGACGGCCTGTACTGGAAGATCACTACGCAGGACGGGACGCAGTACTACTTCGGCCGTAACCAGCTGCCCGGCTGGGTGTCGGGCAAGGCCGTGACGAACTCGGCGTGGACGCAGCCGGTGTACAGCCCGTACTCGGGTGATCCGTGCTATTCCAAGACCAACCATCTGTGCACGATGGCGTACCGCTGGAACCTCGACTACGTCGTGGACGTGCATCACAACGCGACGGCGTACTTCTACAACGCGCGGACGAACTACTACGGTCAGAACGGCGGCACGACCGGTGTCTCCTATGTCCGTAGCGGCGAGTTGGACCACATCGACTACGGGATCGTGGACCCGACCCCGTATGCGGGCAGTGCTCCGGCGCGGGTGCAGTTCAACACCTCCGAGCGGTGCGTGGCCACCGGCACGGGGTGCAGCAACATCACCTCGACGCCGTCGAACTGGCCTGACACCCCGTACGCGGACCTGAACTGCAACTCCGGCGCGGTCTGCAACGTGCACTCGGTGACGTTCTGGTCCCGGCTGCGGTTGACCTCGATTGTCACCCAGATCTGGAACGGCACCGCCTATAGTGCCGTCGACACCTACGCCCTGACCCACACCTTCCCGGCGACCCAGGACACCACCAGCCCATCACTGTGGCTGTCGACGATCATCCGGACCGGCAATGTCGGCGGCGACCTGGCGGCACTCCCGGTGACGTTCACCGGGTCGAACATGCCCAACCGGGTCGACACCGCCGACTTCGCCCCGGCGATGAACCACCAGCGCATCACCGAGATCAAGACCGAGACCGGCGCCAAGATCCTGGTCGGTTACACCGGCCAGCAGTGCACCGCTCCGGTCACGATCAACCCGGCGACCAACACCAGCCTCTGCTACCCGGTCTACTGGACCCCGGAAGGCCAGACCCAGCAGAAACTCGACTGGTTCCACAAGTACCTCGTCACCTCGATCGAGGCGCAGGACGTGACGGGTGGCGCGCCCCCGGTCTCCACCGCGTACCAGTACGTGGGCGATCCGGCCTGGCACATCGACGACAACGAGCTGACCAAGGCCAAGTACCGCACCTACGGCCAGTGGCGCGGTTATGCCACCGTTCGCACCCGCACCGGCTCCGGAACCGACCAGAAGACGCTGTCGGAGACGCGCTACTTCCGGGGCGTTGGCGGCACCGTCGCCCTGTCTTCAGACGTGACCTGGCCGACCGGCGGGCCGGCGACCAGTGTGACCGACCAGGAGGAACTGGCCGGTTCGCCCCGAGAGACGGTCACGTACCTCGGCGACGGCGGCGTGCCGGTCTCGGCTTCGGTGACCGATTACTGGGTCGGTGCCGCGACGGCGACCCGCGCCCGTACCGGGCTGTCCGCGCTGACCGCGAAGCTCAACCGCACGGTGGCCACGTACGACACCACCGCGATCACCTCGTCGACCCCGACGACCTGGCGCACCACCAAGACCGAGACCACCTACGACACGACCACAGGTCTGGCGAAGTTCGTGTACGACCACGGCGACCTCGCGGTGCCGTCGCAGGCGACCTGCACGTCCTTCACCTACGCGCCCGCCAACATCAGCCTGAATCTGCTGGGCCTGCCCACCGAGACGGAAAAGGACGCCAAGCCCTGCGGCGGCAGCGGAGTCAACGGGCTGACCGCGCCCACATCGGTGAGCCGTCCCGCCGACGTCGTGAGCAACATCCGCAACTACTACGACGATCCCGCCTTCAACACGACGTGGCCGCAGGGCACCACGCCCACCTTCGGCAACGTGACCATGATGCGTACCGCCACCGGCTACAGCGGAGGTGCCTTCCAGTACCAGACCGTGGCGAAGAAGGGCTTCGACAGCTTCGGGCGGGTCGTGTCGGTCATCGATGCCAACGGCAACGCTCCGGCCACCACCACCTACACCGAGACCAATGGCTTGACGACCTCGGTGCTGGCGACCAACCCGCTCGGGCAGGCGAACACCACGACCGTGAACCCGGCTCGCGGGCTCAACACGAAGACGGTGGACGCGAACACCCTCGAAGTCGACTTGGGTTACGACCCGCTGGGTCGGCTGACCGGCGTGTGGCTGCCCGGCAACAACACCATGACGAACCCGGCGAACCACGCCTTCCAGTACGACGTCTCCAACACCGTGCCGTCGGCGATCACCACGAAGACGATGAACGACAACGGCTCCTACCGGACGTCGGTACAGCTGCTCGACGCGCTCGTCCGACCGCGTCAGGTGCAGTCGCAGTCGGTGACCGGTGGGCGACTCATCGAGGACACCAGCTACGACAGCCACGGCTGGGTGGTCAGGTCTGTGCACAGCTACTACGACGCCTCCGCACCCAGCACCACGCTCTTCCCACTCGCGGGCCAGGACAACCTGATCCCCAACCTGAACCTGTTCACCTATGACGGGCTCGGGCGAATCGTCCTGGACCAGTCGCGGCGGATGGGCGTCACGAAGTGGCAGACCCAGACCGTGTACGGCGGTGACCGCACCACGGTCATCGGCCCGAACGGCTCGACGCCGGTGACTACCATCGTCGACGCGCTGGGACGCACGGTCGAGCTGGACTCGTACACGGCCGCTCCGAGCGTGGTGAACGGTCAGGTCACCGGTGGCGCCTTCACCAAGCTGACCTACGGCTTCGACCAGCGCGGCAACCCGTCCACCGTGACCGACAGCGCCACGGTGCCCAACACCTGGACCACCACCTTCGACATGTTGGGCCGGGCCACCGACAAGGCGGA
This sequence comes from Catellatospora tritici, assembly GCF_019083965.1. GTDB lineage: Bacteria > Actinomycetota > Actinomycetes > Mycobacteriales > Micromonosporaceae > Catellatospora > Catellatospora tritici. The sequence continues at coordinate 3,469 of NZ_JAHRCY010000015.1, read as the reverse complement.
CCCGGACGCCGGCGCGACGCACATGACGTACGACGCCAACGGCAACCTGACCCTCACCACCGACAGCCGTGGCAAGAGCATCTTCCGGCAGTACGATGCGCTCAACCGGCCGGCGGCCACCTACGACGGCACGAACGCCTCGGCGCCGTTGCTCTCCTCGTGGTCCTACGACTCGACCAGCATCACCAACGGCATCGGGCAGCCGGCCTCGTCGACCAGCTACGACAACGGCTACGCCTACGTCAACACCGTGAGCGGCTACACCAACCGGTACCAGCCGAAGTCGACCACCGTCAGCATCCCCGCCGACCCGCGCAACGGCGCCCTGGCCGGTGACTACACGTTCGCCAATACGTACAGCCTCGTCAACGGTCTGCTGAAGAAGATCGACTACCCGTTGACCACCGGGGCGCTGCCCGCGGAGACCGTCAACTTCAACTACAACCTGCTCGACCTGCCGACCAGCACGACGAGCCTGCTCGGCAGCTACGTCAACACCACCACCTACAACCAGTTCGGCCTGGTCTCCCAGGTGCAGATGAACACCAGCACCAACGCCTTCTACCTGACGCCCACCTACGACGACCACGATCTGCGCCTGAACAGCGCGCACGTCGACCGGACCGGCAACATCCCGGTGGACGAGGTCACCTACCGTACGCTGCCCGCGGGCACGGTCTCCGCGATCGTGAACAAGCGCAACGGCACCACCACCGAGACGCAGTGCTTCGACCATGACCTGCTGGGCCGCCTGACCGCGGCCTGGACAGCCACGGACGACTGCGCGGCCGACGTGGCGGTCACCGGATCGAACGCCACCGTCGGTGGCATCGACCCGTACTGGACCAGTTGGACCTTCAACAGCCGGGGGGACCGCGCCGCTGAGACCAAGCACGCGCTGGTCGGCCAGTCCGGCGGTAACACGACCTCCACCTACGTCTACCCGACCGGAGTCACCCAGCCGCACACCCTGAACTCGGTTAGCGTGGTCGGGCCGAACGGCTCGCCCAGCAGCTACACCTACGACACCGCGGGCAACACCGCCACGCGTACCACGGCGGCGGGCACCCAGACCATGACCTGGAACAGTCAGGGGAAGCTCGTCAGCGTCGACCCAGGCGGCGTCAACCAGGCGTCGACCTACTCCTACGATGTCAACGGGCAGACACTGGTCCAGCGCAGTCCCGGCAGCGTCACGGTGTACCTGCCCGGTCAGGAACTCACCCTCAACACCACCAACGGGGTGAAGACCGGGAAGCGCTATTACACCGGTCCCGGGGGTGTCAGCGCTGTCCGGACCGGAACGACCGCCACGGCGTACAGCTATCTGGTCGCCAACACTCAGGGCACCCAGTCGTTGTCAGTGGACCGTAACGGTCAGAACCCGGCCTGGCGATCGTTCACGCCGTTCGGCGGCCCGCGCGGCACCCAGCCGACCCAGTGGCCGGACAGCCACGGCTTCCTGGGCCTGCCGGTCGACACGAGCACGGGCCTCAACCTGGTCGGCGCCCGTCAGTACGACCCAGCCATCGGGCGATTCATCAGCCTCGACCCAGTCTTCGAGCCGACGGACGTCAACCAGCTCGGCGGCTACGCCTACGCCGGTAACAGCCCTGTCAGTCACGCCGACCCGACCGGTCTGGCGGTCTGCGAGGACGACGACTGCCTGTCGACGAGGATCACCAAGTCGGACGGGTCGCACCAGTACATCGACCGTCACCCGAAGCGCAACCCGGTGCGCGATCTTCGCATCTTCGGAAAGAAGCTGACTCCCGAACAGTACTGGCACTTGAAGAGTAACTGGGGATATCGGGGGTCTATGGACTTCACCATCGGTGATGCGATGACCCAGCTCAAGTGCATGGAAGCTGGGATCTGCGTCGGCAGAAGTGTCGGTGTCGAGGGGCCGCAGGGATTCCAGGCGTTCGTGTGCAGCGCCATGGGAGGTATGTCGGTGAGCGCCTGCGCCGGCACTCCGAACACTCCGATCGACGTGGTGGGAAACACGCTCATCGAATCCGCTATTGCTCCCAGCGAGCCGTTCCTTCAGGTGGCAGCTGCATTGAATAGCTTCTACAAAGGCGACGACCAGGCTGGAGTAGAGCATCTATCCGATGCGGTGGGCGGCGTGAGCGTCGGCAATGTGCAACTCGGGGTTCCGCTCGCGGCAATCGGCAAGGGTGTTGCGGCCGGCATGGACCCCAAGGATAGCGGCGATGGACCACCCTATGTCTACGTGCGCGGTAGTGTCATCATAGAAAATGGGAAATCCATTATAGACGGACAAATCCGGTACACCACGGAACACTGGTATGAGCGCAAGGTCCTATTCCCGCTGCCTTCGAATCTGTTCGCTGTTTCAGAGAAGCTAAACATTGACCTGGACGTGTTCCTGGATGGACTGGCGGAGATAGGGTTCGTCTCTTCCAGGACTCCCTTGACCTAGGAAGTGACGAGAGTGGCCGCAGGCGGAATCGGAGCCACTCTCAAAGGCGATTGAACCAACGCTCCGCCCGGATCCGGATCCGGGCGGAGCGTTGGCTTATCCGTGTGCGGTGTCGCGGGCGCGCGCCCAAGGGTCGCAGGACCCGGTCGTTGCCTCCTCCGCCAGTCGCCGCAGCGGCGTGGCGTGCCCCTCCTCGGCGGCCCAGGCTTCGTACGCGGCCACGGTCTCGGTTGACACGCGAAGTGACCCGGCTCTTAAGTCCGAACTTTCCGCTATGTGGTTTTGTTGCCGGATGCGGCCGCGCTGAACCGTGTGACGAGTTGGCAGCCGTGTGCTGATCGGTAGGTCTTGTTGGGCGATATGTGGTTGAGATAGCGTGCCGTCGACATCTTGCCTGTATCCACGGGGGATTTAAATGGCTGAGAATGGGACAACTGCGCCCAGCTCACTGTTCATCGAAACTCGTCCATCGAATAGATCTGCTCGTCAACGTACTGCGCGCCTGCTGGGTGTGCTGGTCGCGGCTTCGGTTGTGGTCGGTGGGTCGTTGACGGTGATGCCTGCTCCGCCGGCGATGGCGGAGCCGAGCCGTCCTGATGTGCAGCGGTTTGAGCATCCGCCGTTGGGTACGCCTCCGGCGAAGCCTGCGGTCAGGTCGGCGCGTGACGACACGTCGAGGCCGTGGCGTGCGCCGAAGGTCGAGTGGCCGGCGGCCGGCACCTCGATCGTCGACCTCACCGCGGGTGTGGCGGGATCTGCGGATGCCGCACCGCTGAAGGTGCGTGCTGGTGGCCTGCCGGTGTGGGTGGCTCGGGCGGCCGGCTCGGGTTCGCACTCGGCTGCCGGGTCGCGGATGAGGGTCGCGCTGGCGAGTCGGGATGCGGCGAAGGCGGCCGGTGTGACCGGTCTGCTGGTGTCGGCGCAGGCGGTGGACGCGTCGGGTGCGGGTCGGGTCGCGGTGTCGGTCGATCTGTCGTCGATCGCGGGTGAGTACGGTGCGGACTGGGTGCGGCGGGCGCGGCT
>NZ_JAHRCY010000014.1:1939-202862 GCF_019083965.1 Catellatospora tritici | reverse complement strand
CCCCCCACGCTCCGATCAGAGGGTGCGGGTCCAGGTGATGAGGCGATGTCGCTGGGGGGTTGACGGGACGTCGGGTTGCGGACTAGCACAGGCACCGCTCGGACCTATGGGATCCATCCTGGACTGGACCGCACACCCGATCGCCCAGGTGCGATAGGGACGTGGTCCCCATGCCTTTCGCTGTATCTGTCCGACGAACGGAGGTATCAGTCGGCCGATTTTCGTGGCTACGCGCTCCGCAATCGGTCGGTAACATCCCGTCATCCCCCGGTGCAGGGTTCACAGAAGGGCGTGCCATATGGAGTTCGAGGATCGAATCGCCGAGCTGGCCACGAAGGTTCGCGACCGTCGGAGCGCGATCCAGACGGAGGAAGCCGCCAAGAACGCGTTGATCATGCCGTTCATACAGATCCTCGGCTACGACGTGTTCGATCCGAAGGAGGTCGTCCCGGAGTACACGGCCGACTTCGGGACGAAGAAGGGCGAGAAGATCGACTACGCGATCGTGCGCAACGGCGAGGTCCAGATCCTCATCGAATGCAAGCAACCACGCGACTCACTGAAGGTGGTCCATGCGTCGCAGCTGTATCGGTACTTCTCCGTCACGCGGGCCCGGATCGCGATCCTCACCAACGGTCAGGTCTACCACTTCTACTCGGACCTCGACGCTCCGAACCTCATGGACGAGAAGCCGTTCCTCGTACTGGATCTGGAGGACATCGACGAGGCTCTCCTGCCGGAGTTGCGCAAGCTGTCGAAAGAGCACTTCGATCTCGACTCGGTAATTTACGCGGCTGAGGAACTGAGGCAGCTCAGCCAGATCAAGCGCACGCTGGCAGCGCAGTTCAAGGAGCCCGACGACGATTGGGTCAGGTACTTCGCGGCGCGTCTCCACGAGGGATCGTTCACCCAGAAGGTACGGCAGCAGTTCCGGCCGCTCGTCGCGAAGGCGGCCGCTCAGTTCATCCGGGACCAGGTGAACGACCGGCTCAAGAGCGCGCTCTACGCGAACAACAATCAGCCGGATGTGTCGACCGCCGCGGAGGCGCCGGACAATGAAACGGCTGAAGTAGTCGATGCCGGTCGTGATACCGAGGTAGAGACCACACTTGAGGAGCTCACCGGCTACCAGATCGTCAAAGCGATCGCCTGCAGCGAGGTCAAGCCGCAGCGGATCGTGGGTCGCGACGCCAAGTCCTACTTCGCGATCCTTCTCGACGACAACAACCGTAGACCCATCGCCCGCCTGCACTTCAACGGCAAGGCAAGGAAGTACCTCGGCACGTTCGACGAGAACAAGGTGGAGACCCGGCACCTGATCGACTCGCTGGACGACATCTACCTTTACGCCGACGCGATCCGGAGCGCGGTCAGGAACATCGCGAGTTAGCGGCAAGGGCGGGTGCGCAAGGGGGTTATCCAGCCCAGTCCGCAGACCGGCCTTGACCCCGGCCACGAGAAGCGCGGCGTTACCGGCCGGACTGCGGTGTTGCGGCCGGTGTGACGCAACCGGTCGCGGCGAGAGCTGACGCCCCGATTGCGGTGTGCTCACCTCCGGCGAGCACGAGCGTCCGCGCCCACTGATAGCGGCACCCTGCGGCGTCGAATGCCGCACCGGTGGCCAGGATCGCGTCTCGATCGCCGGTGAGAAGCGCCGCCGCTCGTTCCACCTGGGCGCTCGCGATCGGGTTGCCGGACACGATGACCCTCGCCGCCTCGATGCGCTTGCGCGCATCCGGGTGCCCGGCGAGCGCGGCCGCCTCGGCGCGCAGGACCACGTACCAGTGCAGCCAGATCCAGGTGACCCACTTCCACACGTCCTCGGGCTCTGCGGCCACTCGGTCCAGGGCAGCACCGACCCGACCGTGGTGCAGATCCACGATCGCGTCGAATACGGCGCCGTAGCCCGCGCTGCGCTCCGGGGTCGACCCGAGCTGCTCCGCGATGCCCAGCCAGTCCGCCCGAGCCGCGTCGTCGCCGCGCAGCCCGTGGATCATCGCAACCGCCGCCGCGGCGATGGCCAGGCGCGGCGCCCGCAGCCGCCCGGTGCGCTCCCACGCCTCCCGGAACCGCTCGCCCGCCACGAGCACCGTGTCCACTTCCACGGCCATCGCCTCGACCATCAGCAGCCAGCACGTGGCGTAATGGCCGACCTCGGCCAGCAGCGGCAGGTCGGCCAGCTGCCGTGCCCAGCGGCGCGCCATCGGCAGGTCGCCGACGCCCAGGCTGGTGTCGATGCCCGACACCAGCGCGTCGGTCAGCTCGTGCAGGCTGGACGGGGTCACCGGCACCGCCGACAGCATCTCGATCCGGCCGCGCGCCGTGGCGGCGGCGCCGAAGCTGTCACCCGCCCAGCTCTGGGCACCGGCGAGGCCGTCGAGGGCGGCGGAGGCGGTCAGCGGGTCGTCGGCGAGGCGGGCCAGTTCGACGGCCCGGGTGGCGGCGGCGAGCGTGTCGGCGACGGTGTTCTCGGGGGGTCCCTGGTCGGACCCGAACGTGTCGGTGAGCACCGCCGCCTCGGCCAGCGCGACGGCGGCGCGCCCGGCCGCGTCGTCGGCGGCCAGTTCCCGGGCGGCGGTCAGCTGAGCCATGGTCTCGGCCGCCGACGGGACCCGGGTGAACATGCCGGAGAAGCGGTATGCGGTGGTGGCCGCGGTGGCGAGGTCGCGGGCGGCGGTGGCCTGGTCGCCCGCCTGAAGCGCGGCCTCGGCGGCGGCTTGGCGCAGGCGGTACATGTCGTCGCCGAGCAGTCGGCAGCCTGCTACCGAGGCAGCGGACCGCAGCGCGGCAGCGGCGGCGGCCGGATCGGCGGTGAGGGCGGCGGCCTGCTCGTACCGTTGCTGCGACTCGCCGACCAGGTTGCGGGCGAAGGCGAGCCCGGCCAGGGCCACCGCCAGCCGGTACGCGTCATCGCGGTGCTCGGGCACGGTCGTCGCCCAGCCCAGCGCGGCCCGCAGGTCGTCGGCGACCGCGTCGAAGCGCGCCCGCCACGGCCCGTCGGCGTTGCCCGCCGCCTCGGCGAGGCTGCCCGCGCTCCTCAGGCACCAGCGCAGGTGCCGGGTGCGGAGCTCGTCGAGTTCGCCGTGGGCGGTCAGCTGCTCCACGCCGTACTGGCGGATGGTCTCCAGGGTGCGGTAGCGGGTGCCGCCGGCGGATGGGAGCACCGTGAGCAGGCTCTGCTCGGTGAGGCGGGCGAGGCCGTCCGCGACCGCCGGTGCGAGCGGCCCGAACCCGGCGACCTGCCCGGCGGCGTCGGCGGTGAACGGGGCCACGAAGACCGAGACGCGGCGCAGCAGCGTCCGGTCGGCCGGGTCGAGCAGCTCGTGGCTCCAGTCGAGCATGGCCCGGACCGAGCGGTGCCGGTCGTCGGCGCGGGCGCCGCCGGTCAGCCGCAGCTGGTCGGAGAGCAGGTCGGCGAGGCCGTCCAGCCCGAGCGTGGGCAGTCGGGCGGCGGCCAGTTCGATCGCCAGCGCCACGCCGTCCAGGCCTCGGCAGATCTCGGCGGACTGCTGGAGCTGCTCCGGCGCCAGCGGCCAGCCCACGGCGGCGGCCCGGTCGAGCAGCAGCGCGACCGCGTCGGAGTCGCCGTCGCCGGTCAGTGACAGCGGTGGCACGGGGTGGACCCGTTCGAACGGCACCATCAACCGGGCCCGGCTGGTGGCCAGCACGGTCAGTCGGGGGCACTTGGTGAGCAGCCGCTCCAGGAAAGGCGCCACCCCGTCGCGTACGTGCTCGCAGTTGTCCAGCACGAGCAGGGCGTGCCGGTCGGCCAGCGCGGCGAGCACCGACTCGTCGATGCCGCGGCTCTGCTGCTCGCCGACGCCGACCGCCGCGGCCACCGCCGCCCCGACCATCGCCGGGTCGGTGATCGGGACCAGGTCGACGAACCATACGCCGTCGGGGAAGTCACCGGCCGTGTCCGCCGCGACCGCCAGCGCCAGCCGGGTCTTGCCGACCCCGCCGGGTCCGACCGCGCTCACCTGGCGATGCGCCTTGACCGCGGCGGCCAGTGCCGCCCGCTCACCGGCCCGGCCGACGAACGAGGTCACCGCCGCGGGCAGCCCGGAGACGGCCTTGCCGCCCCGCGCCGCCCGGCTCCACTCGGCCGCGAGCTGCGCCAGTGCGCGCCGGTCCGGTGCGTCGAGCTTGCGCAGCAGCGACGAGACGTGGGTCTCGACGGTACGGACGGAGATGAACAGCCGTGCGCCGATCTCCGCGTTGCTGAGGTGCTCGCCGAGCAGAGTCAGCACCTCCGCTTCCCGAGCGGAGATCCCCGATTGAGCCGTCACCGGTCCCATCCTGCCGGATACGTACGCCCGACTCAGTGGTGGTCCCCGTGGTCGGCACGGATGTGGGCCGACGGCCGCCGGACGAGGCTGTATCCGTGGTCGTCGGCGGCCACTTCCACGAGAAACCGGGTCGAGGCGACCCACGAAGGAGTGACCATGACCGGCTCTGCCACCCAGGGCATCAAGACCGTGCTGCACCCGGTGTCCGATCTGGCCGCGGCCAAGGCCGTGTACGCCGCGCTGCTCGGCGTGGCACCGCAGACCGACGGGTCCTACTACGTCGGCTTCGAGGTCGAGGGCCAGCAGATCGGGCTGGTGCCCGGCGGCGGACCGCAGGCGATGACCGCACCGGTGGCCTACTGGCACGTGCCCGACATCGAGGCGAAGTTGGCCGAGGTGACGGCGGCGGGCGCCACCGTGAAGGAGTCCGTGCGTGACGTCGGCGGCGGCCGTCTGGTGGCCACGATCACCGACCCGGACGGCAACGTCCTCGGCCTCATCCAGGACCGCTGACCGCCGTCCGCGTCCGCTCCGGCTCGAACCCCACCGCACAGGAGATCCCAGTGAACAAGACGATTCGGCAGATCCACCGTTGGACGGCGATCGCCTTCACGGTCACCGTCATCGCGTCATTCATCGCCCTGGCCCAGAAGGATCCGGCCATCTGGGTGTCGTACATCCCGCTGCTTCCGCTCGCGGTGCTGCTGCTCACCGGCCTGTACCTGTTCGCACTGCCGTATATCGCCCGGCGGCGGGGCAGACGAGGCGCGACTCAGGCGGCATAGGACGGAGAAAGGGCCCGGCGGGAGATCCGCCGGGCCCTTTCTGGTGTGCTCGGATCAGCTGACGGTGACGACCGTCTGGCCGACCACGGCCGTGCCGTCGCCGTACGTCACCACGCCCAGGTAGCGGGTGCCCGCGACCAGGCCGGTCCACGACAGCGTCACGGTGACCGTGCCGTTGACGGTGATCGGCTGGCTGGCCGGGGTGGCGGTGAAGTTGCCCGCCGCGACCGGCGCGACCGCCCACGAGTGGCCCTTCACCGTGGTCATGCCGGCGGCGTCGAACAGGGTGTAGTAGATGTCGTAGGTGCCGGGGCCGAGGTCGATGACCTCAGCCGCGGTACCGCCGGCGCTCTCGGCGACCTCGTTGGCCGTGCCCGCCACGTACGCGAACACGTCGATGTCGGTGCCCATGGCGTAGTCGGCGTCGAAGGTCTGCACCCGGCCGAATCCGCCGTCCGGCACGGTTACCGTGATCTTGGTGGTCCGGGTGGACGCGGCCGGGCTGCTGGAGCTGAACTCCGGGCCGTCCGGGTCGAGTGCCTCGCCGGTGACGGCGGCCGGAACCAGGCCGGACACGGTGCTGGTCAGGGTACCGGCGTAGCCGCCCTTGACCTTGACCGTGGTGCCCGAGCCGGTCGCGCTGATGTTCAGCGGGGCCGCGACCGGCACCGGCCGGACCGCGATCGGGCTGCGCACCGCGTGCAGCGTCTTGCCCTTGACCGTCTGCGTCCAGGTCAGCGAACCGAACGCCCAGGCACCCTGCGGCGCGGTGGTACGCGTGATCTTGACGGTGAAGCTCTTGGACTGCAGCGACCCGAGCGTGAGGCTGCTCGGGCTGACGGTCACCGTGAACCCGGCCGGAGCCGTGACGGTCGCCTTGTAGGTGGCTGCCGAGGTGGTCGTGTTGGTGACCGTCCGCTTGACGACCTGCTCGCCCGTGATGTCGCCGATGGCGATCGACGGGTAGTTCAGGTCACTCGGGTCGATCTTGGCGGCCGACGCGCAGCCCTTCTCCGGGGTCTGCCCGATCGCGCAGGCGTACGCGTCCCAGTCGCGCGGACGCGACGAGTACACCAGGCCCGGGTCGAACATCTTGGTCGGGTCGACGTGGCCCGCGCCGTAGTTCAGCGGGGTCGCGTCACCGGACGCGGTCTGGATCGGGTTGCCCGCGTTGTCGGTCTGGTAGGCGGTCGTCATGATCGCCGACTTGACCCACATCGGCGGCCACAGCGGGTGCTTGGCCATGATCAGGGCGGCCAGGCCGGAGATGTGCGGCGCCGACATCGAGGTGCCCGACAGCGCGTTGAAGTTGTTGCCGTCGCTGGCCGGGGAGGTCGCCGCGATGACGTCCACGCCCGGCGCGGTGATGTCGGGCTTGAGCAGGTCACCGCCACCGGCCAGGGCCGGGCCGTACGAGGAGAAGCCCGCCATGACCGGAGCCACGACCGGGGTCGGGTCGGTCTCGGTCAGGCTGGCGGTGGCACCGGCGCCCGCGCTCGCGACGTACGCCTTGATGGCGACGCCGTCGGCGAAGCTCACGTGCACGGTCGGCACGGCGTGGAAGTCGCCGACGCCGGTCTGCGACGCGGACGAGTTCGCCAGCACCGCGCCCACGCCACCGGCGGCCGCGACGACCGCGCTCTTCTCGACGCGGGCGTTGATGCCCCGGGTGCAGATCACGATCTTGCCGGCGGCCAGCGCCGGGTCGAGGGTGCCCGGCATGCAGAGCTCGGCCATGGCCGGGTCCTGTCCGGCGGCCACGATGTCCTTGGCGTTCACCAGGCCGGTGGAGGCCACCGCGGCCGGGACGACGCCGACGCCGGTGTAGGTCGCGCCGTTGCCCAGCACGATGCTCTTCTGGTTGCCCCGGTCGTGGCTGCTCGCCGCGACGGTGGTGGTCCACGGCGAGTTGTGCGCCACCGTCGACGGGCCCGAGTCGCCGCTGTTGCCCGCCGAGGTGGAGATGAACACGCCCGCCGCGGCGGCGTTGCGGAACGCCACCTCGTCCGGGCCCACCACGGAGTCGGTCGAGCCGGAGATCGAGTAGTTGATGATGTCCACGCCGTCGGCGACGGCGTCGTTGATGGCCTGGACCAGACCGGCCGTGGTGCCGCTGGCGCCGGACCGGTCCTCCTTCTCCCACAGCGCCTTGTAGACGGCGATGCGGGCGGCCGGGGCCATGCCGCTGATCGAGCCGACCGAGCCGCCGTTGATGGTCGCGGGCACGTTGTAGTTGCCCGCCGCCGTCGACGCGGTGTGCGTGCCGTGGCTGCTCAGGTCACGCGGGCCGACGAACTCGTCCTCGGTGACCGTGTTGCCGAACCCGGGGTAGTAGCGCGCACCGATGAGCTTGTTGTTGCAGGTGATCGGCTCTTCGGTGCCCGCGTCGCAGACACCGCGCCACTTGTGGTTGATGATCCACTGGTCCGGGCGCGGGGTCGGCAGCGCGGCGAACGCCGGGTTCTCCGGCCAGATGCCGGAGTCGATGTCGCCGATGATGATGCCCTGGCCGGCCTTCTCGGCGCCGCCGAACCGCTGCTGCCACACGCCGGTGTCGCCCGACAGACCCAGGAACTTCGGGGTGGTCGTCGTGTCGACGGTGTAGACCTTGTTCTCCCAGACCCGCACCACACCCGCGGTCTTGGACAGCTGCGCGGCCTGGGCCTCGGTCAGGTCGGCGATGAAGCCGTCGAACACGGTGGACAGGTCCGACCGCTTCTTGCCGGTGGCACCGACCTTGCGCAGCACGTTGTCGTGGCGCGAGGTCAGCAGCTTCGTGTACGCCTTCGCGGCGGCCGTCGAGGAGTCGAAGCGCTCGCCCTCAGCGGGCTTGGTCGCCTGGTAGCCGGCGATGCCGCCCTCGTACACGCCGGTGGGAGCGCTGTCGGTCTGGACGATGTACAGCTTCGTGGGGCCGGCGCCGGACGGCGCGGCCTGCGCACCCTGCACACCGGCACCGGCCACGAAGGCAACGGTCACAGTGGCGAGCGCGAGCGTGACCGCGCGGTTGCGGGTCAGTCGCTGGATTCTCACGAGGGGTAACCTCCTGCTCCGGCGGGCACGTCCGCGTGCCCGCGCGGGTAGAAGGTATGTCGCTTGATCGGGTGAGTCGTATCATCCCTACGGCTCGAATTTGGCGTCGACCCCCTGCCTGAGCTGCTGTTGGTTCCACAAAGGACTGACGCTGAGTGATTAGCGCGGGTCAGCCGTTGGTGCGGTCGATGACAAAGTCCTGGTACGGGTGCCGCCCGCGCCGATCGCCCACTTCCGCGACCGCCCGCTGCACCTGCCGCAGGTGCTCGACCGTCATCTCCAGCGGCGGCTCGTCCGGCTGGTAGTTCCAGCCCACCGGATAGTCCTGACCCGGGGTGGTGCTCATCTCGATGTGGCAGCCCAGCACGTGCGTCACCGGCCGGCGCTCGGCGAACTCCACCAGCCGGTCGATGCTGCGCCCGAACGCGGCCCAGTCCTGCACATACAGCCGCCCCGGATAGACGGTGTCGCCGGTGAGCAGGAAGCCGGTGTGCGGGTCGTAGAAGCTGACCGACGCGTCGTGATGGCCGGGGATGGCCAGGCACTCCAGCACCCGGCCGCCCAGGTCGAGCAGGGCGGTGCGGTCTGGGTCGGTGTCGAAGCCGAAGAAGGCGTGCGCCGGTTCGCGTTTGGCCCCGACCAGCTCGGTGTCGGGCCGGTCGGCGAACTGGCCGTCACCGGCGGTGTGGTCGCCGTGCGAGTGCGTGTGCAGGACCAGCAGCCGGTAGCCGGGGCGCGGGTGCCGGGCCAGCCAGTCGGCGATCAGCTCGTCGACGACCGTACGCAGGGGCATGTGCTCGGGGTTCGCGGTGGCGCCGGTGTCGATCAGCACCGCCCGGTCGTTGCCGAACAGCAGGAACAGGAACGGCGCCTCGTAGTGCACCGCCTTGTTCTGCCGCAGGATGTAGGTGTGCTCGTCGTGGGCGTACACCTGGAGATCGGGGTCGGTGTTGTACTTGGCCGACGGCGAGCCGTGGATCCAGGACACGTCCAGTGGCCGGGCGACCGGCGGCTGCGTGGCGAACACGATGGGCTGGGCCCGGCTGGACATGTCGAACGCTCCCCGTGATCCGATCGTGGATGATCATTCACCACTCTACTGGCTGACAGCAATCGAAATCGCTCGTTGACTGTCGGTCCCGCGCGAAAGACTGGTGGCCCACCGACGAGGGAGGACACCACGTGACCGCGACCGCCACCGGCGCCACCACCTCGACCGAAGACCCCGATTCAGCCCCGCCCGCGTACGAGCCCGCGCTGCCCGAACTCCGTGCCATGTGGTGGGAGACCGGCATGCGCGCCCGCGCCGACGCGGGCCTGTTCGCCGTCTTCACCGAACTGCCCAAGCTGGTCTCCACCGCCGTCGGCATCAGTTGGAACGCCGACCGCACCCGCACTCTGGTCGTCGCCGCGACCACCGTCGCCGCCGGCGCGATGGCCACGTTCGGGCTGCTGGCCACCCAGCGCGTACTGGTCGGACTGTTCTCCGCCGGGCCGACCCCCGACCGGGTCACCGCCGCGCTGCCCGCGCTGATCGCGCTGGCGCTGGCGACCGCGACGCGCGCCGGGCTCGGCATCGCCAGCGGGTACGCCCAGAACGGGCTCACGCCCCGAGTCGACCGGGTGGTGGAGCGCAAGCTGTTCGAGACCACCACCGCCGTCCGCCTCGACGCGTTCGACCAGGACGCCTTCGCCGACGACGTCGAACGGGCCAGCCGGGGCACCGACGCGGCGATGGGCCTGGTGCAGGGCACGATGAACCTGCTCGCGGGCGTGGTGTCGCTGCTCGCGGTCACCGTGGCGGTGATCCTGATCCACCCGCTGCTGCTGCTGGCCCTGCTGGTGGCCACCGTGCCCAACGCGTGGGCGGCGCTCAAGGCCGGGCACCAGCGCTACCAGACGTACGTGGCGGGCTCGGTGCGCCGCCGTCGGCTGTGGATCCTGCACCGGCTGATGGCCGACCGGCAGACCGCCGCCGAGCTGCGCAGCTACGACCTGCGCCAGTTCCTGCTCGGCCAGTACGACCAGGTCATGGAGGTGGAGACGAGAATCCAACTCGACCTGGCCCGCAAGGTCACCACCACCACGACCGTCGGTTCGCTGATCGGCGGCGTCGCCAGCGGCGCCGTGTACGCGCTGCTCGGCTGGCTGCTGCTCACCGGGTCGATCCCGCTGGCCGCCGCGGCGACCTGCGTCGTGGCGCTGCAGGCGGCGTCACGGGCGCTGTCGACGGTCACCATCCACGTGGACCGCCTCTACACCGACGGGCGGCACTTCGGCGACTACACCGCGCTGCTGCGCCGCGCCGCCGACCACCTGCCCGACACCTCCGGCGCGGTCGAGCCGCCCCCGCTGCGCGAGCTGCGCGTGGAGGCGGTCAGCCTGGTCTACCCCGACCGCGACACCCGCGCCGTCGACGCGGTGTCACTGGAGATCAAGGCTGGCCAGACGGTGGCGTTCGTGGGCGAGAACGGATCGGGCAAGTCGACCCTGGCCGCCATGATCGCCGGACTGCGGGTGCCGAGCGGCGGCGTGCTCACCTGGAACGGCGTCCCGCTGGCCGAACTGGACGCGGCCGCGCTGCGCGGGCGGATCGCGGTGGTGACCCAGGACTACCACAAGTGGCCGTTCACCGCGGCCACCAACATCGCGCTGGGCGACATCGCCGGGCTGCCGCGACGGGCGCGGATCGAGACCGCGGCCGAGCGCGCCGCGGCCCACGAGATGATCGTGGCGCTGCCGAACGGGTACGAGACGCTGCTGGACCGCACCTTCGCCCAGGGCCAGGACCTGTCCGGCGGCCAGTGGCAGCGCATCACCGCCGCCCGGGGGTTCCTCCGCGACGCCGAGCTGCTGATCATGGACGAGCCGTCCTCGGCCCTCGACCCCCGCGCCGAGGACGCCCTGTTCCAGGCGCTGCGCGACCGCCAGGGCCACCGCACCACCATCCTCATCACGCACCGCCTGGCCAACGTCCGCCACGCCGACCGAATCTTCGTCATGCACGAGGGCGTCCTCATCGAGTCCGGCACCCACACCGAACTCATGGCCAACCCCGCCCGCTACGCCGAACTCTTCACCCTCCAGGCCGCCGGCTACCAGGCGTGATCGATGCGGAGGCTGCAGTTTCGGGGAAATTGCGGCTATCGAGCCCAAGATTCGTGCACTTTCCCTGAAACTGCACCTATCTGGCGCCAGGTCCGGGCACCTCGACCGGAATCGCGGCCGAATTGGTGGCGCGTGGCGTGTCGATTCCGCGTTCGCCCGTTCGTATAGAGGGTGCGGCGGTCACGGGGGCCGTCACCGAGACGAGGAGGAAGACCATGACGCAGTACCTGCTGAGCATCTACCAGCCGGACGGGGTGATCCCGCCGCCGGAGATGCTGGACCGGGTGATGATCGAGCTGGAAGCGGTCAACGAGGAGATCAGGGCGGCCGGAGCCTGGGTGTTCACCAGCCCGCTGACCCCGGCCAGTGCCGCCACCGTGGTGCGCCACCGCGATGGCGAGACGCTGCTCACCGACGGCCCGTACGCGGAGGGCAAGGAGCACGTCGGCGGCTTCTGGCTGGTCGAGTCGCCGGACCTGGACGCGGCTCTGGGCTGGGCCGACCGCATCGCCCAGGTCACCACGCTGCCGATCGAGGTACGCCCGCTGGCGGGCCGGGCGGGCTGACGGAGACCCGCTCACGGCGGTGCTCCGGGCCGCCCAAGATCGGCTGAGTTGCCTGGCAATCGTGCGTATCTTGAGGTCCCATACCCACGATTGCCCGGCAACTTGCGCCGATCTTGGCGCCCCGCGGGCGGGGTGGGGCGGTGGTGGTCAGGCTTCGGTGAGGGGCGTTTCGACGAGGTGTTCGGCCAGGAACCAGGCCTGCATCTCGCCGGTGCGGATCACGTCCGACACCAGCAGGTCGTTGGTGCCGTCGTCGCCCATCTCGGCGGCGCGCGACGCGGCGTCGTGCGCGGCGATCAGGATCGACTCGTGCGCCTCCAGCAGCCGGGAGATCATCGCCGGGACCTCCTCGACGCCGTCCGGCGGCCGCTTGATCACGGTGATCTCCGCGACGTGGCGCGGGTCGCCGATGGCCACGCCGCCCAGGCTCTGGATGCGTTCGGCGATCGTGTCGATCAGCTCCAGCTGCTCGCCCGCGTGCTTGTCCAGCAGCAGGTGCAGTTGGTAAAAGGTCGGACCGCGCATGAGCCAGTGGTGCTTCTTGTAGAGGCTGTAGAGGATCTGGCTGTCGGCCAGCGTCTGGTTGAGCCGCTCGCACGAGTACATCCGGGCGTCGTGGGACAGTCCGACCGGCAGTTGGCGCACCGTCCCGAACTCCTGGATCTGCACCCCCTTCTGGTGCAGGTTCGGCTGGCTGCCGCCACGGGCGGCGCTCTTGGCCGGAGTCTTCGAAGCCATCGATCGTCTCCTTCTCGTACAAGCCGGAGTCGCTGCCTGCGCACTGCGCTTGAGCAGCGCAGACGTGCCTCATCGGGGGCAGGAACGGCGTGCCGTGTCCGAGTCTGGCAGAGTCAGCCCTGGTTGAGCTGCCAGATGCTGAAGTTGAGCGCGGTCGCGAAAGTCACCCACAGCCAGTACGGCACCAGCAGCCAGGCGGCGGCCGTGGACACTTTCCGGAACGCCAGCACGGTCACGCCGACGGCCACCCACAGCGCCACGATGTCGACCAGCGCCACCCCGCGCTGGCCCGCGCCGAAGAACAGCGGGGTCCAGGCCGCGTTGAGCACCAGCTGGACCGCGTACGGCACCAGCTGGGGTCCCCAGCCCACCGCCCGCCACACCAGCCACCCGGCCAGCGCGATCATCGCGTAGAGCAGGGTCCAGACCGGGCCGAACAGCCACGACGGCGGTGCCCAGCCGGGCCGGGCCAGCGCCGCGTAGTCGTCGGCGGGCTGGGCCACGGCCAGCGCGCCGACCACCGCGACCACCGTCACCGCGGCGACGAATCCCGCCAGGACCCACCACTGTCGCGCCGACGGGTGCCGCACCAGGTTCGCTGTCATACCGGTGGCCTATCCGAGATCAACGACCGGGAAACCCGGTTTGCCCCGATGCGCCGATTCGACCTGCCGATTTTCGCGGATGGCGGCGCACCCGCTCGGGCCGCGGGCGACGATGGCGGCATGAGGTACGCACAGGGCACACCCAACTGGGTCGATCTGGGCAGCACCGACGTCGACGGTTCGGTCGCCTTCTACAGTCGCCTGTTCGGCTGGACCGCCGACGACCTGGGCCCGGAGGCGGGGGGCTACCGGATCTTCCGCAAGGACGGCAGGCAGGTCGCCGGGCTCGGTCCGGCCACCGATCCCGAGCGCGGCTCCTCCTGGTCGACCTACTTCGCCGCCGGCGACGTCGACGACATCGCCCGCAAGGTCGAGGAGCACGGCGGCCAGGTGGTCGCCCCGGCCATGGACGTGATGGACCAGGGCCGGATGGCGGTCTTCCTCGATCCGACCGGCGCGTTCTTCTCCGGTTGGCAGCCGAACCGGCACGAGGGTTTCGAGCTGGCCAACGAGCCCGGCAGCGTCACCTGGAACGAGCTGATGACCTCCGACCTCGACGCGAGCAAGGTGTTCTACCAGGAGGTGTTCGGCCTCGACGAGCGCGACGTGGCGATGGCCGAGGGTATGACGTACACGCTGCTGGAGGTGGACGGCCGGGCCGTCGCGGGGGCGATGCCGATCGATCCGGCCTGGCGGCCGATGTCCTCGCACTGGTCGGTCTACTTCGCCGTGGACGATTGTGACTCGTCGTTCGCGCAGGCCCTGGAGTTGGGCGCGAACAAGGTCATGCCGCCGGAGAACTCGCCCGCGGGCCGGTTCGCGATCCTCAGCGACCCGCAGGGCGCCGGGTTCTCGATCATCCGCAACAACCCGGACTTCAGCATCTGAGCCGCGCTCGGTACGTTGATCCCGGTCGGCCGCCCCGGGTCCGACCGTCGGGTCGAACGAGGTGCGGGCGCGATGACGTTGGTGGCGGTGACCGGAGGCAGCGGCAAGCTGGGCCGGGCGGTGGTGCGCGAGCTGTTGGCGCACGGGTATGACGTGGTCAACCTGGACCTGGCCGCCCCGCGCGAGCAGCTGTGCCCGTACACCCGGATCGACTTCACCGACTACGGGCAGGCGGTCGAGGCGTTCACCGCGATCGACAGCCGCTACCGCAAGGTCGACGCGGTGGTGCACCTGGCCGCGATCCCCGGGCCGGGCGTCACCGGCAACGCGGCGACCTTCGCCAACAACGTGACCGTCAGCTACAACGTGTTCGCCGCCGCGCGCGCCGCGGGCATCCGCAACGTGGTCTGGGCCTCCAGCGAGACGCTGCTCGGGCTGCCGTTCGACACCCCGCCGCCCTACCTGCCGGTCGACGAGGAGTACGAGACCCGCCCCGAGACGGCGTACGCGCTGGCCAAGCGGCTCGACGAGGAGATGGCCGCCCAGTTCTGCCGCTGGGAGCCCGAGCTGAAGATGATCGGGCTGCGTTTCTCCAACGTGATGGAACCCGGCGACTACGCCGCCTTCCCGTCGTACCAGGACGATCCGACGCTGCGCAGCTGGAACCTGTGGTCCTACATCGACTGCCGGGACGGGGCGCAGGCGGCGCGCCTGGCCCTGGAGTACCAGGTGCCGGGGCTGGAGGTGTTCATCATCGCCAACGCGGACTCGGTGATGCACCGGCCGTCGGCGGAGCTGGCCGGAGAACTGTTCCCGCAGGTGCCGTGGAAGCGGCCGGTCGAGAGTACGCAGACGCTGCTGTCGATCGACAAGGCTCGTCGGCTGTTGGGCTACGAACCGCGCTACGGCTGGCGTTGAGCGAATCAGTCGTGATGGGACAGATTTGCCTGCCTGGGATACATGTGGATGGTCGAATCCGGAAGGAAGACTAACTGTTAGGACTCTTGACTGATCGTTGTCGCCGGGAGAAGGTCACCGGGAGGCAACGATGGGAGTTCATATGTTCCGTACTCTGCACCGTCCGGGGCTCGTCGGGGCACTCGCCCTGACCCTGGGGGCTGGCCTGATGGCGGCCGTGCCCGCGCAGGCGGCCGGCAACACCTCGGCCGACAAGGCGCCGAAGAAGGTCATCTCCGCGTACTTCGCCGACTGGGACGTCTACGGCCGGGGCTACTTCGTCAAGGACATCCCCGCCGACAAGCTCAACGTCATCCAGTACGCGTTCGGCCTGCCGACGTTCGACCCCGCCACCGGCGCGGTCGGCTGCGGCGTGCTCGACCCGTGGGCCGACTTCCAGCAGGTCTACTGGGGCCCGGAGAACACCGTGGACGGGGTCGCCGACAGCTACCCCGACCAGCGGCTCTACGGCAACTTCAACCAGCTGCGCAAGCTCAAGGCGGCCAACCCGCACCTGAAGATCGAGATCTCGCTGGGCGGCTGGACCAAGTCGACCTGGTTCGCCTCGGTCGCGGCCACCGCCGAGCGCCGCCAGGCGTTCGTCGCGGCGTGCATCGACACCTTCATCAAGGGCAACCTGCCGACCGGCGGCTGGCCGGAGAACGCCGGTGGTATCGGCGCCGCCGCGGGCCTGTTCGACGGCATCGACCTCGACTGGGAGTACCCGACCCAGAAGGCCGACAGCAACGTGGACTACGGCCCGGCCGACCGCCACAACGCGACGCTGCTGGCCCAGGAGTTCCGCCGCCAGCTCGACGCGCAGGGCGCCGCCGACGGCAAGCACTACCTGCTCACCGCCGCGCTCCCGGCGGCCAAGAGCTCCACGAAGTACTACGAGCTGCGTGAGTTCGCCAAGTCCATGGACTGGGTGAACATCATGACGTACGACTTCAACGTGCCCGGCGGTTCGGTGGCCGGTCCGAGCACGCTGTTCGGCCGGGACCCGCGCGACCCCGAGGCCGACGACCTGACCTGGAACACCAGCGGCACGGTCGCGTGGTACCTGCTCAACGGCGTGCCCGCGAGCAAGATCGTGGTCGGGGTGCCGTTCTACGGCATCCAGTACGTCCGCAACCCCGGCGGCCTGTACGGCCCGTTCGACAACACCGGGCTCGACCCGGAGGCGGCGAACTGGGACGCCAAGCCGCAGCCGTCCTACCACGACCTGGTCGACGTGGCGGGTGTCGTCACCGCCGACGGCGTCGGGCAGGGCGGGTACACCCGCAAGTGGAACCTGTTCGCGGGTGAGCCGTACCTGATCAACCCGGCCGCCGCGCACACGCTGGCCGGTCAGTCCGTCACCGCGCCCACCACGATCGTCTACTCGGACCCGAAGTCGATCGCGGAGCGCACCGCACTGATCAAGCTGCTCGGCCTGCGCGGCGCCATGGCGTGGGAACTCAGCCAGGACTCCAGCGACCACGCGCTGATCAGCGCGCTCGGACCGGTCCTGAACTGAACCGAGACACCCGATCCCGGTCGGTGTGCAGGCCAGACCTGCCCACCGACCGGGATCTCTCATTTCGCGGGCGGTGGCGCCCCGTCCCTGGGGGCGATCGGGGTGGCGACCCGCCACAGCTCCCGGAACCGCGCGATGTTGCGCCGCACCTTGGCCTGGTTGGTGACCAGTTGAGTGCTGGCGATGTTGATGCGGTTGACCTCGTTGACCTGGGTCGACGGTGACGACTGGTAGGTGATCACGTCGTCGAAGATGATGAAGTCGAAGATCGGCGGAATGAACCCGCTGGCCGAGCGGGTCGGATCCAGCGCGCGCACCTCGATGCTCAGGTCGGTGTGCATCCCCAGCACCTGGTGGAACTTCTCGTCGTTCCAGAGGTCCGGCCGGTCGAGCACGAACAACCGGCGCACCCGCACGTTGCGCGCGATCGCCTCCCGCTGCGCCTCCAGGTAGCGCTGGCCGAGGTCGCTCTGCCAGAGGCTGCCGTCGAAGTAGTCCTGGCCGCCGACGTCGAGCGTCGTGCTGATCGCGTCGAGGCTCGTGCTGGCGTGCTTGGTCAGGCCGAGCAGCCAGTCCCGGTCCTCGCCGTCGTAGGTGAGGTCGCCGGCGTCGGCCAGCGTCTTCAGCATCTCCGAGAGGCGCTCGATCTCGGCCTGCGCGAGATCGAACACCAGCGGCGGGTTGGGCCTGATCCGGCGGGCGTTGACGACCAGCGTCGTGATCGCGTCGGTGTTCAGCGCCGAGGCCTCGACCGAACCGTACAGGCGGGTGGCCTCGCTGATCCGTTCGAAGTTGCGGCGGATGCTCGCCTCGCTGTCGGCGGTGTGTCGGCGCAGGTCGTCCGCCATCCGGGTCAGCCGCCCGTCCACCTCGGCGGCGACCAGCGCGAGGTCTGCCTCCACCTCGTCCTCCACCCGGCCGAGACGCCGCTCCACGTCGTAGAGGAACTGGACGACGAAGGCCAGCCCGGCGACGAAGAGGGAGACGCCGAAGCTGAGCACCAGCGGCTCGTTCGCCTTCAGGGCCTCGAACGCCAGCGTGGCCAGAAACGTGATCGAGAAGAGCGCGAGGCTGATGACGATCTTGATCGGCATGCGGACGACGGTCTCTCGCGGATGCGCCATGCTTCTCCCTGCCACTGGGGCCGGGCCCGGTCACCGCTCGGGCCGTCCCTGTCCCACGTGTCCGGCGAACATCCCCACGACCGCCCACGGCGCCGGTCGCGGTCGTCGGCACACCGCACGCGGGTTCATCTCAATCGATTGATTGCACTCCATGGTGTCGGCCGGTGGCAAGAGTTCGCGGCCGGAAACCAACCGAACGTTCATGGGAGGACACTCAACGTAGCGGCGCCGCCGACGGGGGGCGGAAAACCGCTGGTCGGTCTGCCCGGGTGACGGCATATCCTTGCGGGCGTCATGACACCTCAGTCCCGCCCTCCCCAGCCCGCCAGCCCGCTCGTCGAGCTGCGGCGACGCGTCGACCAGCTGATGCCGCAGGACCGGCGCCGGCTCGCCCGGCGCCTCGACGGCGTACGCAAGGTCCGTCCCGGCGAGGCGCTGGACGCCGCCGTGACGCAGATCACCGAGGCGGTGGCGCAGGCGGAGCAGCGGCTCGCGGCGCGCGCCGGGGCGGTGCCGCCGATCACGTACCCGGACGAGTTGCCGGTCAGCCAGAAGCGCGAGGACATCGCCGCGGCGATCCGCGACCACCAGGTCGTGATCGTGGCCGGTGAGACCGGCTCCGGCAAGACCACCCAGCTGCCGAAGATCTGCCTGGAACTGGGCCGGGGCGTGCGCGGCCTGATCGGGCACACCCAGCCCCGACGGCTGGCCGCCCGCACGGTCGCCGAGCGCATCGCCGAGGAGGTCGGGGTGCCGCTGGGCGGCACGGTCGGCTGGAAGGTGCGCTTCACCGACCAGGTCGGCGACCAGACCATGGTCAAGCTGATGACCGACGGCATCCTGCTCGCCGAGATCCAACACGACCGCACTCTGTCGCAGTACGACACGCTGATCATCGACGAGGCGCACGAACGCAGCCTCAACATCGACTTCATCCTCGGCTACCTCAAGCAGCTGCTGCCCAAGCGGCCCGACCTCAAGGTGATCATCACTTCGGCGACCATCGACCCGGAGCGCTTCGCCGCGCACTTCGCCGGGCCGAACGGCCCCGCGCCGATCATCGAGGTCTCCGGCCGCACCTACCCGGTCGAGGTCCGCTACCGGCCGCTGGTGGTCGAGGGCGACGAGGAGGACGGCGACGAGGAGCGCGACCAGATCCAGGCGATCTCCGACGCCGTCGACGAACTGGCCACCGAGAAGCCCGGCGACGTGCTGGTCTTCCTCAGCGGTGAGCGCGAGATCCGCGACACCGCCGAGGCGCTGCGCAAGCGCAACCTGCGCCACACCGAGATCCTGCCGCTGTACGCCCGGCTGTCCACCGCCGAGCAGCACCGGGTCTTCCAACCGCACACCGGTCGGCGCATCGTGCTGGCCACCAACGTCGCCGAGACCTCGCTGACCGTCCCCGGCATCAAGTACGTCATCGACCCCGGCACGGCCCGCATCTCCCGGTACAGCAACCGGTTGAAGGTGCAGCGGCTGCCGATCGAGGCGGTCTCGCAGGCCTCGGCCAACCAGCGCAAGGGCCGCTGCGGACGAACCTCGGACGGCATCTGCGTCCGGCTCTACGACGAGCTCGACTTCGTCAACCGGCCCGAGTTCACCGAGCCGGAGATCCTGCGTACCAACCTGGCCTCGGTCATCCTCCAGATGATCTCGCTGGGGCTGGGCGACATCGCCGCGTTCCCGTTCATCGACCCGCCGGACCGCCGTCACATCGCCGACGGCATGGACCTGCTGCACGAGCTGGGCGCCCTGGAGGCGCCGATGCGTGGCGAACCGGGGCGGCTCACCCCGCTCGGCCGCCGCCTGGCGCAGCTGCCGGTCGACCCACGGCTGGGCCGGATGGTGCTGGAGGCGGAGAAGAGCGGCTGCCTGCGCGAGGTGCTGATCATCACGGCGGCGCTGTCCATCCAGGACCCGCGCGAGCGGCCCGCTGACCGGCAGCAGGCCGCCGCCGAGAAGCATGCCCGCTTCGCCGACGAGGGCTCCTCGGACTTCATGGCGTTCCTCAACCTGTGGAACTACGTACGCGAGCAGCAGCGCGAGCTGTCGTCCAACCAGTTCCGCCGCCTGTGCAAGACCGAGTTCCTGCACTACCTGCGCATCCGCGAATGGCAGGACCTGGAGTCGCAGCTGCGCCAGGTGGCCAAGCAGCTCGGCGCCACGCTCAACACGGTCCCGGCGGAGCCCGCCACCGTGCACCAGGCGCTGCTTTCCGGCCTGCTGTCCCATCTCGGCTTCTACGACGCGGAGAAGCGGGACTTCCTCGGCGCCCGAGGTGCCCGGTTCTCGCTGTTCCCGGGCTCGGCGCTGTTCAAGAAGTCGCCGCGCTGGGTGATGGCGGCCGAGCTGGTCGAGACCTCCCGCCTGTGGGGGCGCGTCGCCGCGAAAATCGAGCCGGAGTGGGCCGAGAGCCTGGCCCCGCACCTGGTCAAGCGCCAGTACAGCGAACCACACTGGGAGAAGAAGCAGGCCGCCGTCGTCGCGTACGAGAAGGTGCTGCTCTACGGCCTGCCCATCGTCGCCAAGCGCAAGGTGAACTTCGGCCGGATCGACCCGGCGCTGTCCCGGGAGCTGTTCATCCGGCACGCGCTGGTCGAGGGCGACTGGGAGACCCACCACGACTTCTTCCACGCCAACCGCGAGTTGCTCGCCGAGGTCGAGGAGCTGGAGCACCGGGTCCGCCGCCGCGACATCCTGGTCGACGACGAGACCCTGTTCTCCTTCTACGACAACCGGCTGCCCGCCGACGTCGTCTCCGGCCAGCACTTCGACACCTGGTGGAAGAAGGCCCGCCACAAGACCCCCGAACTGCTCAGCTTCGAGAAGTCGATGCTGGTCAACGCGGCCGCGGGCGGGGTCGAGGAGGAGGACTACCCGGACGTGTGGCGGCAGGGGCAGTTCGAGCTGCCGCTGACGTACCAGTTCGAGCCGGGTGCCGACGCCGACGGCGTGACCGTGCACATCCCGCTGCCGCTGCTCAACCAGATCAGCCCGGCCGGGTTCGACTGGCAGATCCCCGGCCTGCGGGAGGAGTTGGCGATCGCGCTGGTGCGCTCGCTGCCCAAGGCCGATCGCCGCAACTTCGTGCCCGTGCCCGACTATGTACGCGAGGCGCTGGCCGGGGTGAAGCAGGCCGACGAGCCGCTGGTGGCGGTGCTGGAGCGGCAGCTGCGCGCGATGACCGGCGTGGTGATCCCGCGCGACAGCTGGGAGCCGGACAAGGTGCCCGAGCACCTGAAGATCACCTTCCGGGTGGAGGACGAGCAGGGCAAGACCCTCGCCGAGGGCAAGGACCTGCCCGACCTCAAGCGGCGCCTGCGCGACAAGGCACAGCAGGCGGTGGCGGCGGCCGCCGACGACCTGGAGATGCACGGCCTGACCAACTGGAGCATCGGCCCGCTGTCCCGCACGGTCGAGCGCAAACGCGGCGGGTACGACGTCAAGGGTTACCCGGCGCTGGTCGACGAGGGTGCGACGGTCGGCGTGAAGGTCTTCGACTCGACCGGCGAGCAGTGGAACGCCATGTGGCGCGGCACCCGGCGGCTGGTGCTGCTGGCGGCCCCGCCGCCGCTGAAGTCGATCCAGGGTCGGCTGTCCAACCAGGCCAAACTGGCACTGTCGCGCAACCCGCACGGCGGCGTCACGCCACTGCTGGAGGACGTGGTCACCGCCGCGGTCGACAAGGTGATCATCGAGGCGGGCGGCCCGGCCTGGGACGCCGACGCGTTCGCGAAGCTGGCGGCCAAGGCCCGCGCGGAACTGCCGATGACCATCCTCGAGATCCTGCAGCAGCTCGAACCGATCCTGGCCAGCTGGTACGAGATCGACCGCAAACTCAAGTCGATCACGAATGTGCTGCTGGTGCGTTCGGTCTCCGACATCCGGGCGCAGCTGACCGGGCTGGTCTTCCCCGGCTTCGTGGCCGGGACCGGGCTGCGCCGCCTGTCCGACCTGACCCGCTACCTGCGCGCGATCGAGCAGCGGCTGGCCAAGCTGGCCGAGCAGCCGCAGCGCGACCGCGAGAAGCTGCTGCTGCTCGAAGACGTCCTGCACGAGTACGACCAGGCCAAGGCGTCCACGCGGCCCGGCGCCCCGGGCTGGGACACGGTCGTCGAGGTGCGCTGGATGATCGAGGAGCTGCGGGTGAGCTACTTCGCGCAGACGCTGGGCACGCCGTACCCGGTCTCCGACAAGCGGATCTACCGGGCGCTGGCGACAGTTCCCGCGAGCTGACCGGGTGCGGGCGCCACGCGGCGCCCGCACCCGGACTGTTCAGCGCAGCTCGGCCAGCAGCGACTCGACCTCGGCGAACGCCGCCTCGGGCAGTGGACCCAGGGCCAGGGTGGCGAAGTTCTCCTCCGCCTGGGCGACCGTGCGCACGCCCGGGATCGGCAGCGTCCACGGGCTGCGGGCCAGCAGCCAGCCCAGCGCGCCCTGGCTCAGGGTCCGGCCGTCGGCGGTCAGCGCCTGCCGGACCCGGTCCACCAGCTCGGCCCACTGCGGCGTCGGCACCCCGTCGGTGAAGTACTTCAGCCACTCCGGCGACTTGCCGCGCACGTCGTCGCCGCCGATGCGGCCCGCCAGGCCGTGGTACTTGCCGGTGAGCAGGCCCATCGCCAGCGGCCCCCGGTTGATCCCGGCCAGCTCGTAGCGGGCCAGCACGTCCACCATGGCCGCGTTGTCGTTCAGCACCGAGTGGTCGTACTGGATCGCGGCGCAGTTCGGCCCCGCCTCGGCGAAGGCGGCGGCGCGCGCCGGATCGTCGGTGCTCCAGCCGTACGCCCGGATGCGGCCCTGCGCGACCAGCTTCTCCAGTGGACCGACCAGGTCCAGCGCCTCTTCTAGCGGCAGGTGGCCCAGGTGCAGCTGGTACAGGTCCAGGTAGTCGGTGCCGAGCCGGTCGAGGATGCCGTCCAGGCAGCTCAGCATGTATGCCGGGGTGCCGTTCTCGCCGGTGGCCAGCCGCTTGGACGCCGCGAAGGTGAAGCCGAACTTGCTGGCGACGACCACGCTGCCGCGCCGCCCAGCCAGGGCCCGGCCGAGCACCCGCTCGCTGTGCCCGGCCCCGTAGTTGCTCGCCGTGTCGAAGAAGGTGACTCCGAGGTCGAGGGCTCGGTGTACGGCGCGAACCGACTCGGCGTCGTCGACCTCGCCCCACCCGTACGGCTGCCCGTCCTCGCCCCACAGTGGGCCCCCGATGGCCCAGCAGCCCAGGCCCAGGGCGCTGACCTCGATGCCGCTGCGACCCAGTTTCCGTGTCGTCATGACGGCCAGCCTGACACCTGGAGCGCGCTCCAGGTCAAGCTACGGTGGTGCGGTGACCCGATACACCCCCGCCGAAACCGTACGCCGCAGCGGCTTCAGCCTCGACACGCTGCGCTACTACGAGCGCATCGGCCTGCTGGAAGGCGTCGACCGGACGGCCGGCGGCCGCCGCGTCTTCTCCGATGACGACCTGGGCTGGCTCGGCCTGCTGCGCTGCCTGCGCGACACCGGGATGCCGATCAGCGCGATGTGCCGGTTCGCCGAACTCGCCCGGCAGGGCGACGAGACCGTCGCCGACCGGGTGGAGCTGCTGGAGCAGCACAGCGTGGCGGTCGAGGCCCAACTGGAACTGCTGCTGGGCCAGCACGGCCACCTGCGCGACAAGATCACCCACTACCGCGCGCTACTGGCCGCCGACGGGTCCTGACACGCCTGGAACGCGGAACAGTCGCGCCGCCGGGCACGACTGCCCGGCGGCGCGATCTCGCAGGTCCGGCGACGTGATCTCGCAGTTTCGGGGAAAGCGCGCGAATCTTGCACGTTATTCGTGCACTTTCCCCGAAAGGGACGTCAGTCGCGCTTCATCGTCTGCTGGTCGGAGGGTTGGACCAGCATCACGGTCGACTCGTCCGGTAGCGGGGGAGGCGCGGCGGGGCTCGCGGCGGGCGGGGTCGGTGCAGCCGGGACGACCGGGACGGTGACGCCTGCGTCCGGCCTGGGCGCGGGTGCCGACGGCGCGGCTGGGGCCGACGGCGCGGCTGGGGCCGACGGCGCGGCTGGGGCCGACGGCGCGGCTGGGGCCGACGGCGCGGCTGGGGCCGACGGCGCGGCTGGGGCCGACGGCGCGGCTGGGGCCGACGGCGCGGCTGGGGCCGACGGCGCGGGCGCCGTGGGCGCGGGAGCGGGTGGTGCGGCAGACGCTGGTCCGGCAGCAGGTGGGGCTGAGGGCGTCATCGCTGCCGGGGGCGGGTTCGGGTTGCGGCGGGGCAGCGGTGGCGCGTCCGCGACCGGCGCGGTCGGCTTGGGCGGCACCGGCATGGTCGGCCCGGCCTGCGGCGGCACCGGCATGGTGGGCCCCGGTGGCACCGGCATCGTCGGCGCGGCGGGGGCGGCGACCGGGGTGGGGCGCGGGTAGTGCAGCGACGGGGCCGGGATGTCGGGCAGCGCGTACGGGTCGGCGGGCATCGAGGTCAGCTGCCGGGTCGGGTCGGGCGCGGCGCCCGGCTGCCGGTACTGCTGCGGCGGGTACTGCTGGTAGGCCTGGGCCGGGTCGGCGATCCGCCGCCACCGGCGCGGGCTGGCGATGGTGGCCAGCAGCGGCACGCCCAGCAGCACGCCGAGGCCGGTCTGCCCCACGGCGCCGGCCAGGTGGATGTCGATCAGCGCGAACGTGTCCTGGTAGGACTTCCCGTCGACCAGGGCCCACGCGCTGGTGCCGAGGAACGCGATCCCGGCCAGCGACGGGCCGGTCGGTGACAGCCGCGCCATGAGCAGGACCGCGTACAGGATGCCCGCGAGCAGCAGCGCGCCCAGCGCCGCGGCCGCGTCGAGGAACGCGTCGGCGGCGCCGCCCGCGGCCATCGTGGTGTTGAACGCGCTGAGACCCGTACCGGTCAGTAGGAAGATCGCGGGAGCGAAGATCAGCGTGAGCAGCAACGATCCTAGGTGGCGCACCATGCCTCCGGGTTCTACAGGTTGGCCTGCGGCGCGCTCCAGGATGGCGTATCAGCGCCAGTCCTGTGCGCGGGGGTCACCGGAAGCTCCAATGTGGCTGTCGGCTCCAGCGTCTGCTGGGCCGGATACTGCGGCGCCACCGGCTGCGGCCAGGCGGGCTCGATGGTGTGCACCGGCTTGGGCCAGGCCCGCCAGCGGCTGGGGCTGAACACCGCGACCAGCAGCAGGGCGCCGACGGCGGCGAGCAGGCCGCTCTGCAGCGGCAGGGTGAGGTCGGCACGGTAGCCGCCGAGCTTCCAGCCCCAGTCCAGCGCCCTCAGTACGGCCACCGGCTGGATCAGGAACCAGACCGTGAACCCGAGGTAGACCAGGGCGGTGAACAGCGGGCCGACCGGCGACTGGCGCAGCGCGCCGATGAGACCGAGCACCAGGCCCGCGCCGGCGACGACGGCGAGGCCGACCCACATGCCGGTGGGCACGTCGGGCGACACGCTCACCGCCAGCATTGCCTGGCCCTGTGCCGCGGCGGCCCAGGCGAGCGGTGTGATCACGATTGCGGCGAGGAGGCTCCATACGTGACGCATGTGCGGCACCTTACTGTTTTCCCGTTGCGCTGGCATCACCGCTGGAGGCAGGCCGTACGGTGAAGGCGTGATCTCCCAGGAGCAGGGCCGCCCGACCGCGTTCTCGCGGGTCACGCTGAGCCGCATCATGACCAACCACGACGTCAACCTGTACGGCACCGTGCACGGCGGCGTGATCATGAAGTTCGTCGACGACGCCGCCGGGGCGGCCGCCGCCCGGCACTGCGGCTTCAACGCCGTCACCGTCTCCATCGACGAGATCGCGCTGATGGTGCCCGTGCGCGTCGGTGACCTGGTGCACGCCAAGGCGCAGGTCAACTGGACCGGGCGCACCTCGCTGGAGCTGGGCGTCTCGGTGTGGGCCGAGCGCTGGAACGAGGCCGACCGCGAGCCGGTCAACGTCGCCACGGCGTACCTGGTGTTCGTGGGCGTCGGCCCGGACGGCGAGCCGACGCAGGTGCCGCCGGTGCTGCCGGAGACCGAGGAGGACGAGCGGCGCTTCCGCGAGGCGGAGATCCGCCGGGAGCACCGGCTGGCCCGCCGCCGCGCCATCGAGAGCCACCGCGCCGACCTGCGCTGACTGTCGGCGACAGCCATACGCACCCGGTGACCGGTGTGCGCCGGGAACACCGCACCCGGGCCGCCCGGCCCGGAGAATGATCGCGCAGGCCATGCGGCAGGATGCGAGTGCGGTGTACGACGGCGTACGCGGGAGGAGATCACGATGACCAGGGTGCTGTGGACCCCACCGGCGGATGTCAGGCAGAACTCCCGCATCGGCGACTACCTGAGCTGGCTGGACAAGCACCGTGGGCTGACCTTCGCCGACTACGACGAGCTGTGGCACTGGAGCACCGAGGACCTGCCCGGGTTCTGGTCGTCGATCTGGGAGTACTTCGAGGTCGTCGCCCACGAACCGGCGACGGCTGTGTTGCCCGACCCCACCATGCCGGGCGCGAAGTGGTTCCCCGGCACCACCCTGAACTACGCCGAGAACGTGCTGCGCATGCCGGGCATCGGCGACGACGAGCCGGTGGTCCTCGGCTACTCGCAGACCCGCGAGCCGGTGGTGCTCACCGCCGCGCAGCTGCGCGAGCAGGTCCGCCGGGCGCGGGCCGGATTGCGCCGCCTGGGTGTCGGCGAGGGCGACCGGGTGGCGGCGTACCTGCCGAACATCCCCGAGACGGTGGTGCTGATGCTGGCCACGGCCAGCCTGGGCGCGATCTTCTCGTCCTGCGCCCCCGAGTTCGGCACCCGCAGCGTCACCGACCGCTGGCAGCAGATCTCGCCCAAGGTGCTCGTCGCCGTCGACGGCTACCGGTACGGCGACAAGCTCATCGACCGGGCCGGTGAGGTCGCGGCGATCCGGGCGGCGCTGCCGTCGCTGACGCACGCCGTC
Source organism: Catellatospora tritici (assembly GCF_019083965.1). Taxonomy (GTDB): domain Bacteria; phylum Actinomycetota; class Actinomycetes; order Mycobacteriales; family Micromonosporaceae; genus Catellatospora; species Catellatospora tritici. The sequence continues at coordinate 176,322 of NZ_JAHRCY010000014.1, read as the reverse complement.
GTGCTGCCGTACACCGAAGGGCAGGTCGGCCTGGGCGAGCTGGCCGCCGACACCGACGAACCGCTGACCTTCGCCCCGGTCCCGTTCGCCCACCCGCTGTACGTGCTCTACTCCTCCGGCACCACCGGTCTGCCCAAGCCCATCGTGCACGGCCACGGCGGCATCCTGCTCGAGCACCTGAAGATGCTCGCCCTGCACCACGACCTCGGCCCCGGCGACCGCTACTTCTGGTTCTCCACCACCGGCTGGATGATGTGGAACTACCTGGTCTCCGGCCCGGCCGTCGGCGCGGCGATCGTGCTGTTCGACGGCAACCCCGGCGCCCCCGACCTGGGCATGCTGTGGCGCCTGGCCGAAGAGGCCGGGATGACGTACTTCGGCACCTCGGCGCCGTACCTGCTGGCCTGCCGCAAGGAGGGGCTGGTGCCGCGTGAGGTCGCCGACCTGTCGAAGCTGCGCGGGCTCGGCTCCACCGGGGCGCCGCTGCCCGCCGAGGGCTTCGAGTGGGTGTACGACAACGTCAACCCCGACCTGATGCTGCTGTCCCTGTCCGGCGGCACCGACGTGTGCACCGGCTTCGTCGGCGGCACCCCGCTCAACCCGGTCTACGCGGGCGAGATCGCGGCCCGCTGCCTCGGCGCCAAGGTCGAGGCGTACGACGGCGCCGGTCACCCCGTCCTCGGTGCCCTCGGCGAACTGGTCATCAGCGCACCGATGCCGAGCATGCCGGTCGGGTTCTGGGGCGACGCCACGGGGGAGAAGTACCGCGAGGCGTACTTCGACGTGTTCCCGGGGGTGTGGCGCCACGGTGACTGGATCACCATCACCGACCGGGGCACCTGCGTGATCACCGGCCGCTCCGACGCGACCCTGAACCGGGGCGGGGTGCGCCTGGGCACGGCCGAGTTCTACTCGGTGGTCGAGGGCATGGACGAGGTCGCCGACTCGGTGGTGGTGCACCTGGAGGACGACGAGGGCGGCGCCGGTGAGCTGCTGCTGTTCGTGGTGCTGGTGCCGGGGCGTGAGCTGGACGACGCGATGCGGAGCAAGATCGCGCGGGAGCTGCGTACGGCGCTGTCGCCGCGCCACATCCCCGACGTGATCTACCAGGTGGCGGCGGTGCCGCGCACTCTGTCGGGTAAGAAGCTGGAGGTGCCGGTGAAGCGGATCCTGACCGGCACGCCGGTGGAGTCGGCGGCGGCGAAGGGGGCGCTGGCGAACCCGGAGTCGCTGAACGCGTTCGAGGCGCTGGCCCGCACCCGCGCCGCCTGAGCCCGTGCTGCCGCAGCACCTAGCATTGACGCTGGCCTATCCAGGGCACGAATGTTCGGAATCCGTCTTCTAGATAGGCCACTGTCAATGCTAGGCCCCTCACCCCGGGGGCCGCGGGCACCCTCCGTCAGGAGATGATCTCGGCGCGTTCCGTTGCCGCGCGGGAGTCGAGGATGCCAGGGGCGGTGTGATGGGACAGCACCAGGCTGGCCCCCGCCGCGAGTGGCGCGACCAGCCAGTCCAGCGGGCGCGGATGCGCGCCGAGGTCGAGCAGCACCCGCTCGCCGCGCTCGATGCCCAGCTCCTTGGCTCGGGCCACCGCCCGCTCGGCCAGTTCGGCGTGGGTGATCGAGCCGCCGCCACCGGGCAGGCCGACCAGGGCGGCCGCGTTCGGGTCGGCGGGCGGACCGCCATAGAAGTCGCCGTGGGCGCGGGCCGAGCTGACCCAGTCCGACACCCCGGCGGGCAGCCCGCGCAGCGGCAGCGCGAACGGGTGCAGGCCCACGGCGTACGTGTCGGGGGCGGTCGGGGCCGTGTCCGCGGCGACGAAGGCGACGTCGGCGGGTAGTTCGTCGGAGTGGGACACCGCCAGCCCGGCGGTCCACGAGGCGAGCATGATCGCGGCGGTCTGCCAGTGCGGCGGCAGCGCGATCGAGGCGACGCTGCCGGGCCCGAGGCCGAGACCGTCGACGAGGAGATTGGCCGTCTTGGACACCCAGTTGGCCAGGGTCGCGCCGGACAGTTCGGTACGTTCGCCGGTCGCGTCGTCGTACCAGGTGAGCAGGGGGCGGGCCGGATCGGCCGACACCGTGGCGGCGAAGAGCTGACTGATAGTCGACACGAGGTCAGGCTACCGACAACGCCGCGTCGTGGACCTTGCCATGGGGTATGTCGGGCGTAGTCTGAGACGTGACTGCTGTGAAACAGCGCACAGTCTCACAACCGCAGAGCGGCGGTCGACTGGGCTGCGCTGCACACCCCCACAAGGAGTGTTCACCGTGACGATCGCTCGCTCTCCCCGGGTGCTGGTCGATGCGACCAGTGTCCCCGCCGACCGAGGCGGGGTGGGCCGCTACCTGGATGGCCTGCTGGGCGCCCTGGCCGACCGGTCCGACATCGACCTGGTCGTGGTCTGCCAGCGCACCGACCAGGAACGCTACGCGCGTACGCTGCCGCATGCGCAGGTCGTGGCCGCTCCGGCCGCCGTGGCGCACCGCCCGGCCCGGCTGGCCTGGGAACAGACCGGCCTGCCGCTGCTGGCCCAGCAGGTCGGCGCGCAGGTGCTGCATTCGCCGTTCTACACCTGTCCGCTGCGTTCGGGCTGCCCGGTGACGGTGACCGTGCACGACGCGACGTTCTTCACCGAGCCCGAGCACTACGACAAGTCGCGCGGCACGTTCTTCCGGTCGGCGATCAAGACGTCGATGCGCCGCGCCGAGCGGGTGATCGTGCCCAGCAAGGCGACCCGGGACGAGCTGATCCGCCTGCTCGACGCCGACCCGACCCGCATCGACGTGGCGTACCACGGTGTGGATCACACCGCGTTCCACGTGCCCGGCGAGGAGGAGAAGGCCCGGGTGCGGGCGCGGCTGGGTCTGGGCGAGGCGTCGTACGTCGCGTTCCTGGGCGCCAAGGAGCCCCGCAAGAACGTGCCGAATCTGATCCGAGGCTGGATCACGGCGGTGCGCGACCGGGTGGATCCGCCCGCGCTGGTGCTGGCGGGTGGTCAAGGTCACGATGACGAGATCGACCGGATGGCGGCCGAGGTGCCCGCGCACCTGCGCCTGCTGCGACCGGGCTACCTGCGCTACGCCGACCTGCCGGGCTTCCTGGGCGGGGCGGTGCTGTGCGCGTACCCGAGTCATGGTGAGGGTTTCGGCCTGCCGATCCTGGAGGCGATGGCGTGCGGGGCGCCGGTGCTGACCACGCCCCGGCTGTCGCTGCCGGAGGTGGGCGGGGACGCGGTCGCCTACACCGGCTCGGAGGCCGGTGAGATCGCCCGTGACCTGTCGGCCCTGCTCGTCGACGACACACGTCGTTCGGCGCTGGCCGCGGCCGGGCTGGCCCGCGCCAAGGAGTTCAGTTGGAACTCCAGCGCCGACGCCCACATCAACGCCTGGCAGCGCTCCATCCGGCAGTACGCCTGACGGGCGGTCGCCCCTGCTCCCGGGCGAGGCGAGTTGCCCGCTCCGCCCGGTCAGGCAGAATGGTCGGATGCTGCACGCCGTAATCCCCGCTGGTGGGAGTGGGACACGCCTCTGGCCGCTGTCGCGCGCCACGCACCCGAAGTTCCTGCACCCGCTGACCGGGACCCCCGACACGCTCATCCAGGCCACCGTCGCCCGGCTGGCGCCGGTCGCCGCGATCGGGGACACCTACGTCGTGACCGGCACCGCCCACGCGGCGGCGATCGCGCGGCAGTTGCCCGATCTGCCCGAGTCGAACATCCTTATCGAGCCGAGCCCGCGCGACTCCTGCGCCGCCATCGGCCTGGCCGCCGCGGTGATCGCGCGGCGCGACCCCGACGCCGTGATGGGCTCGTTCGCCGCTGACCACCTGGTGCGCGACACCGCCCGCTTCACCGAGGTGCTGCGCGACGCCGAGGCGGGCGCCCAGCGCGGCCTGCTCATGACCATCGGCATCACCCCGACCCACCCCGAGACCGGCTACGGCTACCTGCAGTGCGGCGCCGTCGTCGACGGGCCGGTCCGGGTCGTGGACGAGTTCAAGGAGAAGCCGTCGCGCGAGGTCGCCGCGCAGTACCTGGCCTCGGGCCGGTACCTGTGGAACGCGGGCATGTTCGTGTGGCGGGTCGACGTGTTCCTGCGCGAGCTGGCCCGCCAGCAGCCGAGCCTGCACGACGGGCTGGTCCGCATCGCCGCGGCCTGGGACACCGACGACCGGGACCGGGTGCTGGGTGAGATCTGGCCCACCCTGACCAAGATCTCGGTCGACTACGCCGTGATGGAGGGCGCCGCCGCGGCCGGGCTGGTCGCCACCGTCCCCGGCGACTTCGGCTGGAACGACATCGGCGATTTCCACACCCTCGGCGAGGTGCTGCCCGCCGACGAGAACGGCAACGTGGTGGTCGGCGACGACGCGACCCTCGACGGCGGCAAGCCCGAGGTGCTGCTGCACGACGTCCGCAACGTGGTGGTGGTACCGCAGTCGGGCCGCCTGGTCGCGGCGCTCGGCATCGAGAACATGATCGTGGTCGACACCCCCGACGCGGTGCTGGTCTGCGACCGCGACCGCGCCCAGGACGTGAAGAAGCTGGTCGACGAGCTCAAGGAGCGCGGCGACACCCGCATCTGACGCGCCGTCGCGCACCCGGTCAAGTTGCCGGGCAACCGGGGGAATCTCGCACCTTCTTTCCCCCGATTGCCCGGCAATTTGCGCTCTGCGCGGGCACGTGGCGGGCGGTGCGTACGGTGGGGATCATGAAGTTGGTGGAGTTGGCGGCGGCGGGCAACGAGGCGAGTGACCTGCTCCGGGTCGCCGACGGAGCGCTGCTGCGCGAGTTGGGTGCGCGCCGCGCGTACTGGACGGTGCTGGACGAGGGGCCGGTGGAGCGGTGCCTCGCCCTGATCATCGAGCGGGCGGACGGGTCCTGGCACGCCGAGCACGTCGCCGCCGAGGCGGGCGTGCACGCGGGACGGACCGAGGACGCCGAGGCGCTGGCCCACCACGACGGCTGGGTGTACGTGCTCGGCTCCCACTTCGGCTCCAAGGCCGGACCGCTGCGGCCCAAGCGCGCGTTCGTGGCCCGGTTTCGCGAGTCGGCCCGGCCCGAGCTGGAGATCGTCCGGCACCGGTTCGCGCTGCACCGGGTGGTCAACGACGCGCTGGCCGAGCTGGTGACCACGGGGCATCCGGTGGCGCCGGGGCCGGTCGATCCGGCCGTACACGACGGATTCATCGAGCAGACGCTGCGCCGCGGCACCGCCAAGGGCAAAGCCTGGGTCGCGCAGCTCGCGCCGGGCGACCATCCGGTCAACATCGAGGGTGCCGCCTTCACCGGGCGCGGCACGCTCCTGGTCGGGCTGCGCTGGCCGGTCACGGCCGCGGGCGAGCCGGTGCTGGTCGAGCTGGCCGGGGTGCCCGAGCTGTTCACGGGCGGCGCGGTGCGGGTCGCCGGGGTGTACGCGCTGACCGGGACCGGCTCCGGCCCGCTGGGCATACGCGCGCTGGCCGCCCGCCCCGACGGCGGGTACGACGCGGTCATCGGCTCCATCGACGCGCTGGACAAGGGCTCGGTGCTGCTCGAACGGCACCCGCACGCCCGCCACGCCACCTGCCGTCATGTGCGCTTCGAGTTGCCCGGACGGCCCGGCCCGGCCCTGCTCAAGGCCGAGCCGGTGGCGGACCTGGCGCCCCTGCACCATGTGGAGGGGGTGTCCGAACGCGACGGCAGGCCGATTTACGTCACCGATGAGGACCATCGCATCGGGCTGTGGCTCTGAGGAACCCGTGGCTCTGAGCGCGAGACCGTGGCTCTGAGCAGGCTCGAAGCGAACGGAGCGGCCGACCGGTCTGCCCCCCGGCACCCGGCCGGCCGCTACCGTGCCCCGTACGCCCCCGTACGGTTGGCGACGCTGTGCGTCGCTCGGCTCCCCAGGCCGGACCACAGGATCGCGCACCGGGCGGCGTCGGGTCCATGACTTTCGGCTGTGACTTAAAGACCCAGGTCAGTTCCCTCGGTATCCTCATCGAGGTCGCCCCCCACCCCGGAGTCCACATGCTGCGGATCCACTTCACCGGCACCGACCTCGTCCGCACCCGTGTGGCCCCCCGACCCGATCCGATGTGGGAGCTCGCGCTCAGCATCCATCTGCTGCGCATGCGCGGCACCGACCCGCTGCTGTCGGGCTGGAAGAGCGACACCGTGGCCCGGCTGCGCCCGGCCGGACCGCTGCGCGCCGAGGTGGCCATGCTGCTGGCGCTCAACCCGCCGGTGGGCTACTTCCCCGACTTCCTCACCCCGCCCGAGGCGGCCGACGGCATCGACGCCGGGCTCGACGCGGTGCTGTCCACCGCACAGCCCCGGCTGCGCCGCGAGATCGACGTCCTGGGCGGCGCGCGGGGATCACTGCCCGCGAGCGTCGACGAGCTGGGCCGGGGGAACCGGTCCGCCATTGCCGAGCTTGGCACGGCGATCACCCGGTATCACCAGACCGCGATCGAGCCGATGTGGCCCCGGGTGCGCGCCGCCGTCGAGGCCGACCGGGGCATGCGCGCCCGCACCATGCTCGACCAGGGTGTGGAGGGGCTGCTCAACGACCTGCACCCGTCGATCAGGTTCGACGGCGGCACGCTGTCCATCGCCGACTATCCGTCGCACCGTGACGTGCACCTGGACGGGCGCGGGCTGCTGCTGGTGCCGTCGTACTTCAAGACGTACACCAAGCCGGTCACGCTGGTCGACCCGGAACTGCCGCCGGTGCTGGTGTACTCGGTGCACCCGGCGGCCCGGCTCGCGGTCACGGCGCCGGGGGAGGCGCTGACGGGGCTGCTGGGACGCACCCGGGCGGCGGTGCTGGAGCTGGCGGCGGCGGGCAGCACCACCACGGAACTGTCCCGGCGGCTCGGGGTGTCGCCGGCGGCGGTGAGCCAGCACGTGACGGTGATGCGCGACGCGGGGCTGCTGCTGAGCACCCGCATCCGCAACACGGTCCACCACACCCTGACTCCGCTCGGCCACGCCCTGCTCGCGGGCAGCCCCAGGTAGGGCAGGGCACCTTCGTCGGCTCGCGTCAGCGAGACGAGCATTGTTCGGTTGGGTTCGGTTCGCGGAGCGGAAGGGCTCCAGCTCAACTCGCGGCGTGGTTCTCGGCGGCCTGTTCGCGGCCCAGGGCGATCGCCTCGGCGGTGCCCATCGAGAACAGGTCGTGGGCGGCGTCGCGGACCAGCGTCTCGACCGCGCCGGGCCCGTCGGCGCTCGCGGTGATCAAACCTCGGACCACCGCCACCGGCACCCGGTCGACCTTGCCCTTGACCAGCTCCGCCGCGGCGGCCAGCTCATCCACGATCGCCATCTGCGTGATGTGCAGCTCGTTGCCGTACGGGTCGGTCTCGCCCCGGTGGTCGCGCAGCGGCGGAATGCCCGCGCAGCCCAGGGCCACGTCGGTGAGCCCGTTGCGCCACGGGCGCCCCATCGTGTCGCTGATGATCACCGCGACGTCCAGCCCGTACCGCTCACGCATGACCGTGCGCAGCTCGCGGGCCGACCGGTCCGGGTCGATCGGCAGCAGTACCAGCTGGGAGCGGTCGACGTTGGAGGCGTCGATCCCGGCCGAGGCGAGCACGAACCCGTGGTGGGTCTGCACGATGCGGGTGTGGCCCCGGGTGGCCACCGGCCGGGCGGTCTGTTCGCGCAGCACCCGCTCCCGGGCGGCCTCCCGTTCCGGCCCGGCCTGGGGCACGTCGACCAGGTTGCCCTCGGCCTTGGACACGATCTTGCTGGTCACCACGAGGATGTCCCCGTCGACCAGCCAGGGGGCGGCCTCGGTGATGAGCTTGGCGAGGTCGTCGCCGGGGCGAACGTCGCCGATGCCGCGCACCGGGTGCACGCTGTAGCCGCCGATCACGACAGTCCTCCCAGCTCCAGCGCCGCGCGGACCATCGCCGCGGTCGCGTCCTCGTCGGTCATCCACAGCGGTGCCGCGCCCACGCGTACGCCGGGGACTTCGGTCGCCGCGTCGGCGGTGTCGACCAGCCACGCGTCGAGCACCCCACCGGCGGTACGGGCACCGTACAGTCGGCCCACGCCCTCGGCCGTGCACGGCACGTCCAGCGCGGCCAGGCACTTGTCGGCCATGCCGCGCACCGGGCTGCCACCGATGATCGGCGAGACGCCGACGACCGGAGCCCGCCCGGTGACCAGCGCGTCGCGCAGCGGGGCCACGGCCAGCACCGGCGCGATCGACACCACCGGGTTGCTCGGCGCGACCAGCACCACGTCGGCCGAGCCCAGTGCGTCGAGCACGCCCGGCGCGGGTTTGGCGGCCTCGGCCCCGACGAAGACGAACCGCTTCGCGGGCACCTGCGCGCGGTGGCGCACCCACCACTCCTGGAAGTGGATGGCCTGCTCCGCTCCGTCGAGCTCGGTGACCACGTGGGTCTCCAGCCGGTCGTCGGTGGCGGGCAGCAGGTCCAGGCCCGGCTGCCAGCGGTCGCACAGCGCGGCGACCACGGCCGACAGCGGGTAGCCCGCGTTCAGCATCCGGGTGCGGACCAGGTGGGTGGCGATGTCCCGGTCGCCGAGGCCGAACCAGGAGGGCTCGGCGCCGTATTTGGCCAGCTCCTCCTTGACGGTCCAGGTCTCGCCCGCGCGACCCCAGCCGCGCTCGGGGTCGATCCCGCCGCCCAGGGTGTACATCACCGAGTCCAGGTCGGGGGTGATGCGCAGCCCGTGCATCCACACGTCGTCACCCACGTTGACGACCGCGGTCACCTCGGCGCCGGTATCGCGGGCATATGCCCGCACTCCGGTGAGGAACCGCGCGCCGCCGATGCCGCCTGCCAGCACCACGATCCGCATCCTCACATCCTCCCGCACCGCGGCGGTCGCGCCGGGGCAGGGTCGTACGCTGGCCTGCGGGCGTTGGTACCTACTACGGGGTAGCGCGCGGAGGGGAGTCAGCATGGCCGGCGAAGCGGATGCGCAGCACCAGGTCACGGCTGCGGAGGTGACGCGCGCGCTGAGACGGGCGAGCACCGGCAAGGCGCTCGACGCCGCCGAGGCGACCGCCCTGCTCAGTGCCGAGGGCGCGGCCTTCGACGAACTGCTGGCCCTGGCCGGCGCCGTACGCGACGCGGGCCTGCGCGACGCCGGACGCCCCGGCGTCATCACCTTCTCCAAGAAGGTCTTCATCCCGCTGAGCCGCCTGTGCCGGGACCGCTGCCACTACTGCACCTTCGCCACCGTGCCGCACAAGCTGCCCGCCGCGTTCCTGGACCGCGACGAGGTGTTGGCGATCGCCCGGCAGGGCGCCGCGCTCGGCTGCAAAGAGGCATTGTTCACACTCGGGGATCGGCCCGAGGACCGGTGGCCGGCCGCGCAGCAGTGGCTCGACGAGCGGGGGTACGCCTCCACGCTGGACTATCTGCGCTCGGTGGCGATCGCCGTACTGGAGGAGACGGGCCTGCTGCCGCACCTCAACCCGGGTGTGCTGAGCTGGGCCGAGCTGCAGCGGCTGCGCCCGGTGGCGCCGAGCATGGGCATGATGCTGGAGACCACCGCCACCCGGCTGTGGTCGGAGCCCGGCGGCCCGCACTTCGGCTCGCCCGACAAGGAACCGGCGGTGCGGCTGCGGGTGCTGGCCGACGCGGGTCGGATCGGGGTGCCGTTCACCACGGGCATCCTGATCGGCATCGGTGAGACGCACGCCGAGCGGGTCGACGCGCTGTTCGAGATCCGCCGCAGCGCCCGGGAGTACGGCCACCTCCAGGAGGTGATCGTGCAGAACTTCCGCGCCAAGCCCGACACCGCGATGCGTTCGGTGCCGGATGCCTCGGTCCGCGACCTCGCCGCCACGGTGGCCGTCGCGCGGCTGCTGCTCGGGCCGGGCATGCGCCTGCAGGCCCCGCCGAACCTCATCGACGCCTCGTTCGAACTGCTGGTCAGGGCCGGGATCGACGACTGGGGCGGGGTGTCGCCGCTGACGCCGGACCACGTCAACCCCGAGCGCCCCTGGCCACACCTGGACGAGCTGGCGGCGCTGACCGCGGCCACCGGCTTCGAGCTGCGGGAGCGGCTCACGATCTACCCGGGGTACGTCCGAGGCGCCGAGCGCTGGCTCGACCCGCGCCTGCACCCGCACGTCACGGCGCTGGCCGCCGCCGACGGGATGGCCGTGGCCGACGCGCCGGTGACCGGCCGCCCCTGGCAGGAGCCCGAGGTCGAGGGCGGCACGGGCCGCACCGACCTGCACGCCACCATCGACACCACCGGCCGCGCCGCCGACCGTCGCGCCGACTTCGACACCGTGTACGGCGACTGGTCGGCCGTCTCCGAGGCGGCCGGGCGCGGCACCGCCCCCGCGGTACACCTCGGTGCGCTGGCCGAGGGCCTGCGGGTGGCCCGGGAGAACCCGGCGGACCTGCTCGAATCCCGGCACGAGGACGCCGCGCTGGCGCTGCTGCACGCCGACGGCCCGGCCCTGGACGAGCTGTGCCGCATCGCCGACGACGTGCGTGCCGCCACCGTCGGCGACGACGTGACGTACGTGGTCAACCGCAACATCAACTTCTCCAACGTCTGCTACGTCGGCTGCCGGTTCTGCGCGTTCGCCCAGCGCGAGCGCGACGCCGACGCCTACCGGCTGAGCGTGGCGCAGGTCGCCGACCGGGCCGAGGAAGCGTGGCGCGACGGCGCTACCGAGATCTGCGTGCAGGGCGGCATCGACCCGCAGCTGCCCGTCTCGGTTTACCCGGACCTGGTCCGGGCGGTGAAGGAGCGGGTGCCCGGCATGCACGTGCACGCGTTCAGTCCGATGGAGATCGTCACCGCGGCGGCCAAGGCCGGGGTGTCCGTGGCCGACTGGCTGACGCGGCTGCGCGAGGCGGGGCTGGACACCATTCCCGGCACGGCGGCCGAGATCCTCGACGACGAGGTGCGCTGGGTGCTGACCAAGGGCAAACTGCCGACCTCCGCCTGGGTGGAGACGGTCGAGACGGCGCACCGGCTGGGCATCCGGTCCAGCTCCACGATGATGTACGGCCACGTCGACCACCCCCGGCACTGGCTGGGCCACTTCCGGGTGCTCGCCGGGATCCAGGACCGCACCGGCGGCTTCACCGAGTTCGTGGCGCTGCCGTTCGTGCACACCAACGCCCCGATCTACCTCGCCGGGGTGTCCCGCGCCGGGGCGACCTGGCGCGAGAACCGGGCCGTGCACGCGATGGCCAGGTTGCTGCTGCATGGCCGGATCGACAACATTCAGTGCTCCTGGGTGAAGCTCGGCGACGAGGGCACCGTGGCGATGCTGAACGGCGGCTGCAACGACCTGGGCGGCACGCTGATGGAGGAGACGATCTCCCGGATGGCGGGCTCGGCGCACGGCTCGGCCCGTACCGTCGCGCAGCTGGAGGCGGTGGCGGCCGCCGCCGGACGTCCGGCCCGGCAGCGCACGACCGGTTACGCGACCGCGCCACACCGGCACTGACCTGCGTAGATACCGACGGCCGGGGGCGTGACGTCCCCGGCCGTCGCGTCGTTGTGCCCAGGGTGACGGACATCATCGGCTATCTGTCGGATCGCCGTCAGCCGGATGACGTCAAGCCCGACACGCCAGCAGAATTTCGCCACGACACGCCCGGGATGCCGTTACCGCTCTCGGGTCTGGATCGATAGGGCAGTGGCGGGACAATGCCGCCGCACCGAACGGCCCTGCCGGGCGTGTACCAGAGTCAGCTTGACGGTGCACGTGCGACACGCGTGTAATTCCGGTGGGGCCTGGAGGATGCGGCAGCCACGAAACCGCCTATGTGGACAGATGCCCTCTCCAGGGTGGGGGGTTGCGCCGGTGATCCCGGCGCGCATAAAGGAGGCAGCGGAGATGGACGGTCGCCCCGTCGTGGCGGATCTGCTGGGCAACGCGCCCGAGTGGCAGGAGCACGCGCTGTGCTCGCAGACCGACCCTGAGGCGTTCTTCCCCGAGAAGGGTGGATCGACCCGCGAAGCCAAGCGCATCTGCTCGCGCTGCGAGGTCAAGTCCGAGTGCCTGGAGTACGCCCTCTCGCACGACGAGCGGTTCGGCATCTGGGGTGGACTGTCCGAGCGCGAGCGCCGCAAGCTCAAGCGCCGGGCGGTCTGAAGCCTGTCTCCTGCCCGGGTCGGGGGGCCCGGGGCAGGAGGGCATGTCAGCTGAGGTCTTCGGGGCTCAGCCCGAGCAGGTTCGCCACCTGCTCCACGATCACGTCCCGGACCAGCTCGCCGAGGTCGTCGCGGTCCGAGGCGCGGAACTCCAGCGGGCGCCGGTAGACCACGATCCGGGGCGGCACGCCGTGCCGTCCCGGGCGTCCCGGCAGCAGCCGCGCCAGCGGCACCCGGCCGTCCTCCAGCACGTCGGAGTCGTACACGTTCAGGTCCGGCGGGACGTCCTCCACCGCGAACTCGACCCCGGCCAGCTCGGTGGCGAACTTCGCCTCCAGCGACTCGACCGTGTCCAGCACCAGCTCGTCGAAGACCTCCGCCTTGGTCCGGGCCAACGGCACGCTCGCGGGGACCAGGCGGCCGCGCATACCCCGCCCGTGGCGGTCGCGGCGGCGTCGTACGGCGGTGGGGCGGCGGCGGGCGGGACTGGTCACTTCGCCAATGTATCCCCGCCGGTCAGTTTCCCGTCGGGGCACGCCTGAGTGATCCTTCCCTCGGCGTGTCGCGGCGCATCCACGGCGTACTCGCCCGGCGGGGCGCTAACGTCACACGCCGTGAGGTCTCCACGGCGTTGCTCTCGTAACGGCTGCCCCCGGCAGGCGGTCGCAACGCTGACCTATGTCTATGCCGAGTCGACCGCGGTGGTCGGGCCGCTCGCCGCGCACCAGGAGCCGCACACGTACGACCTGTGCGAGCCGCACGCGCTGAGCCTGACCGCCCCCCGGGGCTGGGAGCTGGTCCGCTACGACGGCGAGTTCGAGCCGCCGCCGCCCACCACCGACGACCTGGTCGCCCTGGCCGAGGCGGTGCGCGAGGCGGCCCGCCCGCACCCGCGCGCCCCCGAGCCGCCGGACCCCGCGCCGACCCCCACCCCGGGCCGCCGCGGCCACCTCCGCGTCATCCCACCCGCCTGAGACGTAAGGAAGGGCCCCTTCTTATCGCTTTACGACGAAGAAGGGGCCCTTTCAAACCTCGCGGAGCGGCGGGGCGACCTCGCGCAGCGGTGGGCGCAGCCTGCGGGTGGTCAAGAGCGCAGGCGGGAGAGGGCGTCCAATGCCACGACGCCGCGCAGGCCCGCGTTGATGCCCAGCCAGCGCAGCGGCTCCGGCTCCCAGTTCGGGGAGCGGTGGTTCACCCAGGGCAGGGCGGTGCGTTCGGTCTCATGGCCGGTGATCAGGTCGGCCAGGGTCTGTCCGGCCAGGTTGGTGGCGGCCACCCCGTCACCGACGTAGCCCCCGGCCCAGGCCAGGCCGGTGGCGCGGTCGAGGCCCACGGACGGGTGCCAGTCCCGGGCGATGCCCAGCGGTCCGCCCCAGGCGTGGGTGAACTCGGTGCCGTCCAGCGCCGGGAACAGCTCGCGCAGGGTGTGCCGTAGCGCGTCGTGCACGCGCGGCGCGGTGTCGTACGACGGCCGCACCGCCGACCCGAAGTGGTACGGCGCCCCGCGCCCGCCGAACGCCAGCCGCCCGTCGGCGGTGCGCTGCCCGTAGATGACCAGTCGGCGCAGGTCGGTGAACGTCTCCCGCGCGGCCAGCCCGGTCCGGGCCCAGAACGAATCGGGCAGTGGCGCGGTCGCCACCATCAACGAGTAGATCGGCACCACCGCGCGCCGGGAGCCGGGCAGTCCGGGGGTGTACCCCTCGGTCGCCCGGACCACGAACCGCGCCCGGACCGTGCCGTACGCGGTGCGTACGGCACCCGGCGCCAGTTCCAGCGCCGGGGTCTTCTCGTAGATCGGCACGCCCTGCCGCTCGATGGTGCGAGCCAGCCCGCGCGCCAGCTTGAGCGGGTGCAGCGCGGCGCAGTGCGGGTTCCAGGTCCCGCCGTGCACGTCGGTGGCGCCGCAGCGGGCCCGTGCCTCGGCCGGGCCGAGCAGTTCCAGCTCGAACCCGTACGCGGCCGCCTGCGCCGCCTCGGCCCGTGCCTCGTGCCACTGCCGGGCCGAGCGGGCCAGCCCCAGCGAGCCGCCCTTGGCGAAGTCGCAGTCGATGCCCTCGGCGGCGGCGACCTTGCCGACCTCGTCGACGGTGGTGTTCATGGCGGCCTGGAACGCGACCGCCGCGTCCCGGCCGTGCCGCCGCTCCAGTTTGGGCAGCGAGACCGGCAGCAGGCCGGAGCACCAGCCGCCGTTGCGGCCGGAGGCGCCGAACCCGGCCTGCTCCGCCTCGACGATCGCGACGCGCAGGTTCGGGTCGGCGCGGCGCAGGTAGTACGCCGTCCACAGGCCGGTGTAGCCCGCGCCGACGATCGCCACGTCGACGTCGAGGTCGCCGGACAGCCGCGGGCGGGGCGCGACGGCGCCGCCCGCGGTGTCCCGCCACAGTGAGACAGTCACAGCAGATTCGAGGCCCGGGTCAGCACGTCGCGCAGGATCTGCTCCATCTCGTCGAACTCGGTCTGGGTGCAGATCAGCGCGGGGGACAGCTGGATCACCGGGTCGCCCCGGTCGTCGGCGCGGCAGTACAGCCCGGCGTCGAACAGCGCCGTGGACAGGAAGCCGCGGATCAGCTTCTCCGACTCCTCGGCGTTGAACGTCTCCCGGGTCGTCTTGTCCTTGACCAGTTCGATGCCGTAGAAGTAGCCCTCGCCGCGCACGTCGCCGACGATCGGCAGGTCGTACAGCTTCTCCAGGGTGGCCCGGAAGGCGGGCGCGTTCTCGCGTACGTGCCCGACCAGGTTCTCCCGTTCGAAGATGTCGAGGTTGGCCATGGCCACCGCGCAGCCGACCGGGTGCCCGCCGAAGGTGATGCCGTGGGCGAACATCTGCCCGTCGGCCAGGAACGGCTCCATCAGCCGGTCGCTGGCGATCATCGCGCCGAGCGGGGAGTAGCCCGAGGTCAGCGCCTTGGCGGTGGTGATGATGTCGGGCTGGTAGCCGTAGTACTGGGCACCGAAGTACTCGCCGAGGCGACCCCAGGAGCAGATGACCTCGTCGGAGACCATGAGTACGCCGTACCGGTCGCAGATCTCGCGTACCCGCTGGAAGTAGCCGGGCGGGGCGGGGAAGCAGCCGCCCGCGTTCTGCACCGGCTCCAGGAACACCGCGGCGACGGTCTCCGGCCCCTCGCGCTCGATGGCGCGGGCGATCTCGTCGGCGGCCCATACCCCGAAGGCCTCGTAGTCGTCGCCGTGCTCGGGCGCGCGGTAGAAGTTGGTGTTGGGCACCTTGATGCCGCCGGGCACCAGCGGCTCGAACTCGGCCCGGAACGCGGGCACACCGGTGATCGACAGCGCGCCCAGCGAGGTGCCGTGGTAGGCCAGGTAGCGGCTGACCACCTTGTGCCGCAGCGGCTGGCCGACCTTCTTGAAGTACGAGCGGGCGAGCTTCCACGCGCTCTCCACCGCCTCGGAGCCGCCGGTGGTGAAGAAGACCCGGTTGAGGTCGCCCGGGGTCAGCGAGGCGATCCGGTCGGCCAGCTCGATGGCCTTCGGGTGGGCGTACGACCACAGCGGGAAGAACGCCAGCTCGTGGGCCTGCTTGGCGCCCGCGTCGGCCAGTTCCGCCCGGCCGTGGCCGGCGTTGACGGTGAACAGCCCGGCGAGCCCGTCGAGGTAGCGCTTGCCGTTGCTGTCCCACACGTAGGCGCCCTCACCTCGCACGATCGTCGGCACGTTGCCGTCGCGGTAGGCACCCATCCGGGTGAAGTGCATCCAGAGGTGGTCGGTTTCCTTGCCCATCGTGAGGCTCCACTCAGAGGTACGTCGCCGTGTTGCCTACGGTTATCGCACACAGATTCGCGAGATGACAACCCTTCCAGTGCCATTATCGCTCGTACGCCACGGATTTCGTAGCGGACCGCTGGCCACCGTCCGCCCTGCCGTACCGTTGCGCCGGACAAGGGCGTTTTGTGAGCTGAGGCACCTGGCCCCGCGTAGCCGGACCTGGTTTGGGCAGAATTGTCGGCTGCCCGTTGTTCGACCTGGGGAACGTCCGTCCCCTCAGCTGTAGAGGTACCTCGATTGCGCGCTCCTCGCACCCTTTCCTCGCCCGCCCGCGCCCTGCTCCAGGCCTTCGGCCGCCCAGCCACCCGGCGCCGGGTGCTGACCGGTGCCCTCGCCGGGGGCGCGGTCGCCGTGGGGGCCGCCACGCTGGGCGGGCGTGGGCTGGAGGGCACCGCGGCGGCGGCCGCGAACTGCACCGCGGTCGACCACTCCGCGACCGAGCGCCGCGTCGCCTTCTCCAACTGGGTGCAGTACGTCGACGTCGACGAGCGCGACCCCAACCGGCGTCCGACGCTCGCCGCGTTCACCGCCCAGACCGGGATCAAGGTCGGCTACACCGAGGACATCAATGACAACAACGAGTTCTTCGGCCGCGTCCGTACGCAGCTCGCCGCCTGCCAGGACATCGAGCGCGACCTAGTGGTCTTCACCGACTGGATGGCGGCCAAGGTCATCCGGCTGGGCTTCGCCCAGTCCATCGACCCCGCCCGGGTCGCCACCGTGCACCGCAACGTGCTGCCGTCGCTGCGGCAGCGCTCGTACGACCGCGAGTTCGCGTACTCGATCCCGTGGCAGTCCGGCCTGACCGGCTTCGCCGTCAACACCCGGGTCGCGACCGAGGTGCACACCGTCGACGAGCTGCTCACCCGCCCCGACCTCAAGGGCCGGGTGACCGTGTCGATGGAGATGCCCGACACGATGGGCCTGCTCATCGCCTCGCTGGGCAAGGATCCGGCGAACTTCACGCCCGAGGACTTCGACGCCGCGCTGGACAAGCTCAGCCGGGCGGTGCGCAGCGGCCACATCCGCCGGTTCAGCGGCAACGAGTACGTCCAGGACCTGGCCAAGGGTGACGTCGCCGCCGCGATCGCCTGGTCCGGGGACGCGCTGCAGCTCAACGCGAACGACGAGAAGATCAAGTTCATCGCCCCGGACGAGGGCCTGATGATCTGGTCGGACTGCGCGCTGATCCCGTCCACCGCCCGACACGGGGCCAACGCCGCCAAGCTGCTCGACTACTACTACGACCCGAGCGTGGCCGCGGAGCTGGCGGCCTGGGTCAACTACGTGTGCCCGGTGGCCGGGGCGCAGGAGGAGATGGCGAAGATCGACCCGGAGCTGGCCGAGCACGAGCTGATCTTCCCGAGCGTGGCGACGCTGGCGCGGGTGCGCGCGTTCAAGTCGCTGAGCGCCGCCGAGGAGCGGGCGTACCAGGCGAGCTTCACGGCGGTCATGGGCATCTGACCCGTCGCCCGTCGCCGGTCGCCGGTCGCCGTCGCCCGCGCCGTGCCGTCGCACTTGGCGCTTAGCATCGACGCTGGCCTATCCAGAGGACGGATCAGCGAAAGCCGTCCTCTGGATAGGCCAGCGTCGATAAAAAACCGGGGGTGTGGTCGGGCGCCGGCGCGGTCAGGTGGTGCTGGTGCCGGTGCCCCAGGAGTACGTCTGCTTGCGCAGCTTGAGGTACACGAAGACCTCGGCCCCGACGACTCCGTCCACGGCCCGCACCTCCTGCAGGATCTGCAGCAGGTGGTCGTCGTTGCGGCAGACCGCCTCCAGCAGCAGGTCGTAGGACCCGGCCGTGATCACGACGTAGTCGACCTCCTCGATCTCCGCGATCCGGTCCGAGATGCCGTCGAGGTCGCCGGTCGTCTTGACCCCGATCATGGCCTGCCGGCCGAGGCCGAGCTGGAGCGGGTCGGTGACGGCGACGATCTGCATGACGCCCGCGTCGATGAGCCGCTGGACGCGCTGTCTGACCGCCGCCTCGCTCAGGCCGACCGCTCGGCCGATGGTCGCGTACGGGCGTCGGCCGTCCTCCTGCAACTGCTCGATGATCTGTTTCGCGGTCTCGTCGAGCAGTGCGTGGTTGGCGTGGTTGAGCTGCGGGTGGCGGCGGACGGTTCCGCGGGGCACCGTTGAGTCAGCGGGCGTCGGCAATGCCGGCCTCCTGAGGGACGTGAGCGATGAGGGTCGCAGGGTGGGGTGGGCCCGGGGCCCGGGGCTCCGGTGGTCGAATCGTAACGCCGTCAGCGCCACGATTCCGGTACCGCCCGCCAGCGCTTGTAACGAAAACGTCATCTGTTGGCGACTTTGAGCCCCGGAATCCGTGGAGTCAGCTCAAGAACGCCACGGAATCCCTTGTCATGTGGTCCACGTCATGTAACTATCGTCGCGCCACAGCTTGTTAACCATCTGACAGTGGGGGCCGGGATGACCGTTTTTTCGCCCAATCTGATCGGCGGTGCGAGCGCCGACGGTACCTCGGGTGAGCGGTTCTCCGTGATCAACCCGGCGGACGGCACCTCGGTGGCCGAGTTCGAGCTGGCGGGCACCGAGGATGTGGAGGCGGCTGTGGCGGCGGCGCGGGCGGCGTATCCGGGCTGGTCGGGCGCGACGCCCGGCGAGCGCTCCGGCGCGCTGACCCGGCTCGCGGGCGTCCTGGCCGAACGGGCCGCGGACTTCGTGGCCGCCGAGGTGGCGCAGACCGGCAAGCCGGTGCGCCTGGCGACCGAGTTCGACGTGCCCGGCACGATCGACAACACCGCCTTCTTCGCCGGGGCGGCACGCAACCTGGAGGGCAAGGCGGCGGGGGAGTACTCCGGCGACCACACCAGCATGGTGCGTCGCGAGGCGATCGGTGTGGTCGGCTCGATCTCGCCATGGAACTACCCGCTGCAGATGGCGGCCTGGAAGATCCTGCCCGCGATCGCGGCGGGCAACACCATCGTGCTCAAGCCCGCCGAGCTGACCCCGCTGACCAGCGTCATGTTCGCCCAGGCCTGCCTGGACGCGGGCATCCCGGCGGGCGTGGTCAATGTGGTGACCGGCCGGGGCACGGTGGCCGGGGCGGCGCTGGTCGCGCACCCCGACGTGGACATGGTCAGCTTCACCGGGTCGACCGGGGTCGGGCGCCAGGTCGGCGCCACCGCCGCGGGCGCGGTGAAGCGGGTGCACCTGGAGCTGGGCGGCAAGGCTCCGTTCCTGGTCTTCGACGACGCCGACGTGGAGGCCGCCGCCCAGGGCGCGGTCGCCGGGTCGCTGATCAACAGCGGTCAGGACTGCACCGCGGCGACGCGGGCGTACGTGCAGCGGCCGCTCTACGACCGCTTCGTGGCCCGGGTGGCCGAGCTGTTCGAGGGGGTACGGGCCGGAGACCCGCTCGACCCCGCGACCGACATCGGCCCGCTGATCTCGCTGGCCCAGCGGGACCGGGTGGCGGGGTTCGTGGACCGGGCCCGCGCGGCGGGTGCCAAGATCGTCGTCGGCGGCCGGGTCCCGGCCGACCTGACCCACGGCGCTTACTACGCCCCGACCCTGGTGGTCGACGCGGCGCAGGACAGCGAGATCGTCCAGCAGGAGGTGTTCGGCCCGGTGCTGGTGGTGCTGCCCTTCGACGCCGATGATGAGGGTATGGCGCTGGCCAACGACACACCGTACGGCCTGGCCGCGAGTGTGTGGACCCGGGACGTGTACCGATCCCTGCGCGGCACACGTGAGCTGCGGGCGGGCTGCGTGTGGGTCAACGACCACATCCCGATCATCAGCGAGATGCCGCACGGGGGTTACCGGCGCTCGGGATTCGGAAAAGACATGTCCACCTACTCGTTCGACGAGTACACACAGATCAAACACGTCATGTACGACCGCACCGCGGTGGCCGCCAAGCCCTGGCACCGCACCGTCTTCAAGTAGTTGATAACAGCAGCATTCGGTAGTCCCCTCTTACGTTAAGGAACGTTCGATGCCTCGTCGTATTCCTCTTTCCCCGCAGGCTCAAGCGGTGCTCGCGGCCATGCCGACGCGGCGCAACGTGCTGCGCGGCGCCCTGGCCGGCGGCGCGCTGGCGGTGGGCGGCGGCGCGCTGGCCGCCTGCGGCACCACCGGCAACGGGAGCAGCGGCCCGTCGGCCAAGCCGGCCTGCACCGTGCCGGACGTCTCGGCCACCGAGCGCACCGTGCTCTTCTCCAACTGGCCTGCCTACATCGACGAGGACGAGAAGAACGCCGACGTCCACCCGACGCTCACGACGTTCAAGGCCAAGACGGGCATCGACGTCAAGTACACCGCGGACATCAACGACAACAACGAGTTCTACGGCAAGATCCGTACGCAGCTCGCGGCCTGCCAGAGCATCGAGCGCGACATCGTGGTCTTCACCGACTGGATGGCGGCCAAATTCATCCGCAACGGCTTCGCCCAGAAGTTCAACCCGGACAAGGTGGCCACGTTCCTCAAGAACCTGTCGCCGTCGCTGAAGGGCCGCCAGTTCGACCCGAACATGGAGTACGCGGCCCCGTGGCAGTCCGGCCTGACCGGCATCGCGGTCAACACCGGGGTGACCAAGGAGGTGCACACGGTCGACGAGCTGCTGACCCGTGCCGACCTCAAGGGCAAGGTCACCGCGCTGACCGAGATGCGCGACACGATGGGCTTCATGCTGCTGTCGATGGGCAAGGACCCGGCCAACTTCACCTCGGCCGACTACGACGCGGCGCTGGACAAGCTCAAGGGCGCGGTGGCCTCGGGCCAGATCCGCAAGTTCACCGGCAACGACTACGTGCAGGACCTGGCCAAGGGCGACATCGCCGCCTGCATCGCGTGGTCCGGTGACGTGATCCAGCTCGGGTTCGACAACGACAAGATCAAGCTGATCACGCCGGACGAGGGCATGATGATCTGGTCGGACAACATGCTGATCCCGACCACCGCCGCGCACGCGGCCAACGCCCAGGCGCTGATCGACTACTACTACGACCCGAAGGTCGCCGCCGAGCTCGCCGCGTGGGTCAACTACGTGTGCCCGGTCGCCGGGGCCCAGGAGGAGATGCAGAAGATCGATCCCGACCTGGCCGCCAACCCGCTCATCTTCCCCAACGCCGAGATGCAGTCCAAGCTCCACATCTTCATGCCGCTCACCGAGGCGCAGGAGAAGGAGTACGAGGGCAAGTTCCAGTCAGCGATCGGGGCGTAACGAACGTGACCGACCAGGATCTGTGCATCGAGGGCGTCACCAAGACCTTCGGCAGCTTCACGGCCGTCGACGACCTCACCCTGACCATCCCCGACGGCTCGTTCTTCGCGCTGCTCGGGGCGTCGGGCTGCGGCAAGACCACCACGCTGCGCATGGTGGCCGGGCTGGAGGAGCCGACCAGCGGGCGGATCACGCTCGGCGGCCTCGACATCACCCGGATGCGGCCGTACAAGCGGCCCGTGAACACGGTGTTCCAGAGCTACGCGCTGTTCCCGCACATGAGCGTCGCCGACAACGTGGCGTTCGGCCTGCGGCGCAAGGGCGTGAGCAAGGCCGACGCCCGGGGCCGGGTCGCCGAGATGCTCGACCTGGTCCAGCTCGGCCAGTACGGGTCGCGCCGCCCGGCACAGCTGTCCGGCGGGCAGCAGCAGCGGGTGGCGCTGGCCCGCGCGCTGGTCAACAACCCGGAGGTGCTGCTGCTGGACGAGCCGCTGGGCGCGCTCGACCTCAAGCTGCGGCGTCAGATGCAGATCGAGCTCAAGCGCATCCAGACCGAGGTCGGCATCACCTTCGTGCACGTCACGCACGACCAGGAGGAGGCCATGACCATGGCCGACACGGTCGCGGTGATGAACGAGGGGCGCGTCGAGCAGCTCGGCGCCCCGGCGGAGATGTACGAGTTCCCCGCCTCGGCCTTCGTGGCCAACTTCCTGGGCCAGTCCAATCTGATCCAGGCGCAGGTCACCGGCCAGACCGACGGGCACGTGACGGTCGACGCGCACGGCAACCGGCTGGCGGTGCCCGCGGGCCGGTGCCGGGTCACCTCCGGCAGCGCCCTGCTGGGGGTACGCCCGGAGAAGCTGCACCTGGCCGCGGACCTGACCTCGGTGCCGCAGGGGCACGCCGCCGTCGGCGGCGTCGTCACCGACGCGTCGTTCACCGGCGTCTCCACGCAGTACCTGGTGCGTGCCCCCTGGGGCACCGAGCTGACCGTGTTCGTGCCCAACTCGGGTGTCACCGCGCCCCAGGCGCCCGGGGCCGAGGTGCACGTGCACTGGGCACCAGCGCACTCGTTCCTCGTGGGGAGCTGATGTGGCGGCTCTGATCCCCTCCGCCGGAGGCACGGGTGCGGCGGTCGACGCCGCGCCCGCGGCGCCTCCGGCGGGCATGCGCGCACACCGCTGGGTGCCGTACGCGCTGCTCGCCCCCGGCCTGCTCTGGCTGATCGTCTTCTTCATCGTGCCGGTGTGGCAGCTGTTCGCGGCGAGCCTGTGGGACCCCAACGGCTCGGTCGAGACCGGCTACGCGATGACCTGGTCGTGGAGCAACTACGCCACCGCCTGGGACATGTTCCACGTCCAGTTCCTCCGCTCGCTCTGGTACGCGCTGATCACCACGGTGATCTGCGTGCTGCTGGCCTACCCGCTGGCCTACGCGATCGCGATCAAGGGCGGGCGCTGGAAGAACCTGATGCTGGTCGGCGTGATCGCGCCGTTCTTCACCAGCTACCTGGTGCGCACCTACTCGTGGAAGGCGATCCTGGCCGACACCGGCCCGGTGGTCGAGTTCCTGAAGTGGATCCACGTGCTGCCGCCCGACGGCCGCCTGCTGGCCACCGAGTTCGCCGTGATTGCGGGCCTGGTCTACAACTTCCTGCCGTTCATGGTGCTGCCGCTCTACGCCAGCCTGGAGAAGCTCGACGTACGCCTGCTGGAGGCCGCCCGCGACCTCTACCACGGCCCGGTGCGCAGCTTCTTCCGCGTCACGCTGCCGCTGTCCATGCCGGGCGTGGTGGCGGGCACGCTGCTCTGCTTCATCCCGGCCACCGGCGACTACGTCAACGCGCAGCTGCTGGGCGGCCCGAACACCCAGATGATCGGTAGCGTGATCCAGTCGCGGTTCCTGGTGGTGAACGACTACCCGATCGCCTCGGCGCTCTCGGTGATGCTCATGATCACGATCCTGGTGCTGGTCACGATCTACGTCAGCACCGCCGGCACGGAGGAGGTCGTCTGATGGCCCGCTCCCTGTGGCGCTGGTTCGCCGAGAAATGGGTGTTCCTGCTGGGGCTGCTGTTGCTCGGGTACCTGTTCGTCCCGATCGCGGTGGTGCTGCTGCTGTCGTTCAACCAGCCCGGCAGCCGCAACACCACGTACGTGCTGGACTTCGGCGACCTGCACTTCACGCTGCACAACTGGACCGACATGTGCGGCGCGGCCGGGCTGTGCGACTCGCTGCAGCGCAGCATCGTCATCGGGTTCTGCGCGACGGTGCTTTCCACCATTCTGGGCACTCTGATCTCGTTCGCCCTGGTTCGGTACCGGTTCATGGGCCGGGGCGCCACCAACACGTTGATCTTCCTGCCGATGGCCACGCCGGAAATCGTCATGGGAACTTCGTTGTTGACACTGTTCATCGGGACAAAGTTGCCGCTGGGCTTCTTGACGATCCTGATCGCGCATGTCATGTTCTGCATATCGTTCGTGGTGGTCACCGTGAAGGCACGACTGGCCGGGCTTGACCCGAGGCTGCAGGAGGCGGCGATGGACCTGTACGCGACGCCGTGGCAGGCGTTCCGTCTGGTCATCCTGCCCTTGGTCATGCCCGGGATCGTGGCGGCGGCGCTGCTGGCGTTCTCGCTCAGCTTCGACGACTTCATCATCACGAACTTCGTGACCGGCACCAGCGGCTACGACACCTTCCCCATGTTCATCTGGGGCTCGAACCTGCGCGGCATCCCGCCGCAGGTCAACGCCGTGGCCAGTGCCATGTTCCTGATCTCGTTCGCGTTCGTCATCGCGGGCCAGCTGCGCACCCGTCGCCGCTCCGCCCGTCGCGCCGCGACCAGCTGATCTTCTGAACGGCCGCCGACCCGGCACGCGTCAAGCGTGGTCCGGCTCGGCGGCCGTTTGGTATTCCCGGACAAAACGTTTATCCGGGGAAAATTCAGGATAAGAGGCCACAAACATCTACAGATGTACGGCCTCGCGATTGGTAGAAGGAGGAGATCGGCTCATGCGGGCCAAAGGATCAAAACTGTGGGCGTCGGCGCTAGCGGATGCGTCGCCGACGCCGTACTGGACGGACCGGCCGGAGCGGCCGGCACCCGTACCCCCGCTGACCAGCGCGACCACCGCGCAGCTGGCCGTGATCGGGGGTGGCTACAGCGGCCTGTGGACGGCGCTGGTGGCCAAGGAACGCGACCCGTCGACCGACGTGGTGCTCCTGGAATCGGGGGTGTGCGGCCACGCCGCCTCCGGACGAAACGGTGGATTCTGCTCCGCGAGCCTGACCCACGGGCTGGCCAACGGGGTGGACCGATTCCCGGGCGAGATAACCGAGCTGGAACGGCTCGGCCGGGAGAACCTCGACCAGATCGAGGACACGCTGGTGCGGTACGGCATCGACTGCGACTTCGAGCGCACCGGTGAGCTGGAGGTGGCCACCTCCGCGTACCAGTTGGACTGGCTGCACGAGTCGGCGGAGCTGACCCGGTCCATGGGTTACCAGGCCGAGGTGTTCGACGCCGACCAGGTGCGGGCGCAGGTCGACTCGCCCACCTACCTGGGTGGCTGGTGGGACCGCGACCGGGTCGCCATGCTCGACCCGGCGAAGCTGGCCTGGGGCCTGCGGCAGGCGTGCCTGTCGCTCGGCGTGCGCATCTACGAGGGCACTCCCGTGCTCGGCGTGGTCACCCAGCGCGACGGCCTGGTGCTGCGTACCCCGCACGGTGAGGTGCGGGCGAGCCGGGTGGCGCTGGCGACCAACGCCTTCGGCCCGCTGGTGCGCAAGCTCAAGCGCTACCTGATCCCGGTGTACGACTACGCCCTGATGACCGAGCCGCTGAGCGACGCCCAGCTGGCCGCGGTCGGCTGGGGCAACCGGCAGGGCCTGGGCGACTCGGCCAACCAGTTCCACTACTACCGGCTCACCGCCGACAACCGGATCCTGTTCGGCGGGTACGACGCGATCTACCACTTCGGCAACCGGATCGCGCCGACGCTGGAGCAGCGGGAGGCCACCTTCGCACGGCTGGCAGAGCACTTCTTCACCACGTTCCCGCAGTTGGAGGGCTTGCGCTTCTCCCACAGCTGGGGCGGGGTGATCGACACCTGCACCCGGTTCTGCGCGTTCTTCGGCACCGCCTTCGGCGGCCGGCTGGCGTACGCGGCTGGGTACACCGGACTCGGCGTGGGCGCGACCCGCTTCGGGGCCCAGGTGATGCTCGACCAGCTCTACGGACTCGACACCGAACGCACGAGGCTCGACTTCGTCCGCAGCAAGCCTTGGCCGCTGCCGCCGGAGCCGCTGCGCTCGCTGGGCATCCAGCTCACCCGCTGGTCGCTGGCGCGCGCCGACGAGCATCAGGGCCGCCGCAACCTGTGGCTGCGCACCCTCGACCACGCGGGCCTCGGCTTCGACTCCTGACCCGGCATCTCCACGGGCACCTGCAGCCCCTCGCGTGACCACGCGGCGGGCTGGGACAACACACTTGAAAAGCCACCCATACGCGGTCGAAAGCCGCGTTGTTGAAGGGACTGTTATGCGTATCCTGCTGGTCGGCGCTGGCGGCGTCGGCAGTGCAGCAGCCTCCATCGCCGCACGCCGTGATTTCTTCCAGCTCATGGTGGTGGCGGACTACTCCCTGGAGCGGGCCCAGAAGGCCGTATCCGGGTACGACGACCGCTTCCTGGCGGCCCGTCTGGACGCCTCGAACGCCGAGGACGTCGCAGCTCTGTGCCGCGAGCACCGCATCACCCACGTGCTGAACGCGGTCGACCCCCGCTTCGTCATGCCGATCTTCGACGGGGCGTACGCCGCGGGCGCCGACTACCTCGACATGGCCATGTCGCTGTCGCGTCCGCACCCGACCGACCCCTACTCCCAGACCGGCGTGATGCTCGGCGAGGAGCAGTTCGCCAAGGCTGTCGACTGGGCGGCCAAGGAGCGACTGGCCCTGGTCGGCATCGGGGTGGAACCCGGCCTGTCGGACATCTTCGCCCGGTACGCCGCCGACCACCTGTTCGCCGAGATCGACGAGATCGGGGTGCGGGACGGGTCCAACATCACCGTGGACGGGTTCGACTTCGCCCCGTCGTTCTCGATCTGGACCACCATCGAGGAGTGCCTCAACCCGCCGATCATCTGGGAGCGCGAGCGCGGCTGGTTCACCACCGCGCCGTTCAGCGAGCCCGAGGTGTTCGACTTCCCCGAGGGCATCGGGCCGGTCGAGTGCGTCAACGTGGAGCACGAGGAGGTGCTGCTCATCCCGCGCTGGGTCGACGCCAAGCGGGTCACCTTCAAGTACGGCCTGGGCAGCGAGTTCATCGAGATCCTCAAGACGGTGCACAAGCTGGGTCTGGACTCCACCCGGCCGATCGCGATCGGCGGCGGCAAGTCCCCGGTCATGGTGTCGCCGCGCGACGTGCTCGCCGCGCAGCTGCCCGACCCGGCCACGCTGGGCTCGCGCATGCGCGGCAAGACCTGCGCGGGCACCTGGGTGCGCGGGCGCGCCCTGGACGGCAAGGTCAAGGAGGTCTACCTCTACCACGTGGTCGACAACGAGTGGTCCATGCGCGAGTACGGCCACCAGGCCGTGGTGTGGCAGACGGCCGTCAACCCGGTCGTCGCGCTGGAACTGCTCAGCGAGCGCGTGTGGCAGGGCATCGGGGTGCTCGGCCCCGAGGCGCTGGACCCGGTGCCGTTCCTGAACAAACTGACCGAGTACGGCTCCCCCTGGGGCGTACGCGAGCAGCAGCCGTTCCGTCCCACCAGCAACCAGGTTCGCCAGCAGGTAGCCGCCTGACCTGCGGCCTTGTGAGCCACGCCCCCTCGGGGATATCTTCATGACTGGGTGGGATATACCCCGAGGGGCGCTCGGCGGACAGACAGGGGACGGTCGTGGCGAAGACTCTCATCGACATCGACGAGGACGCGCTCGCCCTGGCGATGGCCGAGTTCGGCACCTCGACCAAGGTCGAGACGGTGAACCGGGCACTGCGCGAGATCGCCCAGCGCCGCCGCGAACGGGTGGACCAGTTCATGCGGATAGCGCTGCTGACGGCCGACCGGCTCGCGGAGACGGACGTCGACCGGGAAGCGTGGCAGTGATCTACCTCGTCGACAAGTCGGCGTGGGAGCAGTTGCGCTACAGCGACGCGGCACGGCAGTCGATGAGCACGCGCTTCCTCGACGGATCGATCGCGACGTGTCCGGTCATCGCGGCCGAGTTGTGCTTCTCCGCCCGTAACCACGCCGAGCTGACCTCGATGCGGGCCGAATACGAGACGGTGCTTTGGCTGGACACGAACGATGCCGCTCAGCGGCGCATGCTCGACGTCATGCAACTGCTGGCACTGCGTGGCCACCATCGCAGCGTCGGCATACCTGACCTGCTGGTGGCCGCCACGGCAGAGGCGCACGGCGCCACGATCTTGCACTACGACAGCGACTTCGAGCGCATCGCCGAGGTCACTGGCCAGCCCCATGAGTGGATCGTCCCGAGGGGCAGCGGGCACGGCGACTCTCAGCGGGGCTGATCGCATACACTCGACGGGCCGCGCGCCAGGTGCGTCGGCGACGGCTACTCCATGGAGGCCGCTGGCGTACGCCCACGAGGGTGCCGCCGACGCCTGTGAAATGACTCGCCCGGTGACGGGACGCCGCCGCCTCCTCGATCTCTGGCGCGCGGCATTCGTAATCACGTTGTGGCACAGCCGTATCCGCCATAGATTGTCTCTCGTCTCCCGGTGCGCAGGCAGCGGATACTTCTTGGATCAACGGGTTGCGGGTTCGAGTCCCGCTCGGGCCGCAGGGTCCGGTAGCTCAATCGGCAGAGCAGTCGACTGTGCCGCCGCCGACATTGACCTCGGGAGACGCCCATGCGGTCGGTCCGGTGCGCAGGTTACGGCTACTCCACTTGTAATGGGGAGGTCGCGGGTTCGAATCCCGCCCGTATCCATACCGGATGCGCGTAGCTCAGTGGCCCAGAGCGCCATCTGCCGTCGCCGACCCGATCTCGGACGGGCCGCATGGATAAAGCATTGGTGCCACCGAAATCTCTGGTCTAGTTTGATTCAGCACCTCCCGGTGCGCAGGTTGCGGCTACTTCTTCTCGCATAAGAATCCATACGCCGCCGCCGTCTTGATCTCGGGAGGCGCACCATTCCTCATCGTCCGGTGGGTGGATGCTGCGCGCCCGCCGACCACCCTCGGGGGAGGGATCTGTCATGGCGAAGTTCAACGTCGCCACCGCTTTCAAGCAGCGTCCGGCCGGGACCACGGCCCAGGGCGCGCCCGGGTTCGCTCGCGAGCCGAAGCAGGAGCTGTTCCTGCTCGCCGTGGCGAACATGGTCGGTGAGCAGACGTTCTACGAGAACGCCAAGGACCGCGACGCGCGCTTCCTGGCGCTGGTCGCACAGGTGGCTGTCGCCGACCCGGACTGGTTCGCGCGGTTCGTGCCGTGGCTGCGCCTCGGCGCCAACCTGCGCACCGCCTCCGTGGTCGCCGCACTGGAGGGCGCGAAGGCACAGGTCGCGGCCGGTATCCCCGGTTCGCGCAAGGTTGTCGACGCGGCACTGCAGCGGGCCGACGAGCCGGGCGAGGCGCTGGCGTACTGGCTGTCCCGCTACGGCCGGGCGCTGCCCAAGCCGGTCAAGCGCGGGGTCGCCGACGCGGCGGTGCGTCTATACCACGAGCGCAGCCTGCTCAAGTACGACTCCGACAGCGCCGCGGTGCGCTTCGGTGACGTCCTCGACCTGACCCACCCGGCCGCGCGCGACGCGACTCAGGCGGAGCTGTTCCGGCACGCGCTGGACCGCCGCCACCAGCGGGACAACCCGCTGCCCGAGGTGCTGTCGGTGCTGCGCGCCCGCGCGGAGCTGATGTCGCTGCCGGTGCCCGAGCGCGCGGCCGTGCTCGACCCGGGGCGCCTCGCCGCGGCGGGGATGACCTGGGAGGCGCTGGCGGGCTGGCGGCAGGGTCCGCTGGACGCGGCGGCATGGTCGGCGATGATCCCGTCCATGGGCTACCTGGCGCTACTGCGCAACCTGCGCAACTTCGACGCGGCGGGTGTGTCCGACGAGGTCGCTGCTGCCGTGGCGGCGAAGCTGTCCGACCCGGACGAGGTGGACCGTTCCCGCGTGCTGCCGATGCGGTTCCTGTCGGCGTACAACGCGGCACCGAGCCTGCGCTGGGCGTACCCGCTGGAGAAGGCGCTGCAGTTCGCGCTCGGCAACGTGCCGAAGCTGGACGGCCGCACCCTGGTGCTGATCGACACGTCCGGCTCGATGAACAGCCAGTTCAGCCGCGACGGCTCGCTGCGCTGCTGGGACGCGGCGACGCTGTTCGGCCTGGCTGTGGCGGTGCGGGCGCAGGCGGCGACGGTGGTGTCGTTCTCGGACCGGACCAAGGTCTTCGACCTGCGGCCGGGCGAGTCGGTGCTGTCGGCGGTGCGCCGCTTCAAGGACGGCGGCTGGTTCTTCGGCATGGGCACTGAGACCGAGAAGGCGGTCCGGGCTCACTACGACAAGCACGACCGGGTGGTGATCCTCACCGATGAGCAGGCGAGCTTCCACGGCAGCCACGACGTGGCGGCCGCGGTGCCCGCGCACATTCCCGTCTACACGTGGAACCTGGCCGGTTACAAGCTCGGCCACACCGCCCCCGTGGGCCGCCGCTACACCTTCGGCGGCCTCACCGACGCCGCCTTCTCGATGATCGCCCTCCTGGAGTCCGCCGAGCGCACCACGTTCCCCTTCTGAGCGCGTAAGGAAGGGCCCCTTCTTATCGCTTTACGCAGCAGAAGGGGCCCTTCCTTACCTCAGGCGGTGGTGATGAAGGCTTCTTCGAGGATGGACAGGCCGCGGTCGAGGTCGGCGTCGGAGATCACCAGCGGCGGCAGGAAGCGGAACACGTTGCCCCAGGTGCCGCAGGTGAGCGTGAGCAGGCCGGCCGCGTGGCACGCCTTGTTGACCGCGCCGGTCAGGACCGGGTCGGGGTCGAGGGTGCCGGGCTTGACCAGTTCGATGGCGACCATGGCGCCGCGGCCGCGTACCTCGGCGATCTGGGGGTGAGCGGCGGCCAGCTTCGTCAGCCGCTCGGTGAGCACCCCACCGATACGCCGCGCGGCGGCGTTGAGGTCCAGCTCGCGCATGGTCTGGATCGAGGCGAGCGCGGCGGCGCAGGCGATCGGGTTGCCGCCGTAGGTGCCGCCGAGCCCGCCGACGTGCACCGCGTCCATGAGCTCGGCGCGACCGGTGACCCCGGCCAGCGGCAGCCCGCCCGCGATGCCCTTCGCGACCGTGATCAGGTCAGGCACCACGCCCTCGTGCTCGCTGGCGAACCAGTCCCCGGTGCGGCAGAACCCGGTCTGGATCTCGTCGGCGACGAACAGCGCCCCGTTGGCCCTGGCCCACGCCGCGAGGGTGGGCAGGAAGCCGGGTGCGGGAACGACGAAGCCGCCCTCGCCCTGCACCGGCTCGATCACGATCGCGGCCACGTTCGCGGCGCCGACCTGCGTGGTGATCTCGTCGATGGCGCGGGCGGCGGCCTGCTCGCCGGTCAGGCCGTCGCGCAGCGGGTACGACATCGGCGCCCGGTAGACCTCCGGGGCGAACGGCCCGAACCCGTGCTTGTACGGCATGTTCTTCGCGGTCAGCGCCATGGTCAGGTTGGTGCGCCCGTGGTAGCCGTGGTCGAACACCACCACCGCCTGCCGCCCGGTGGCGTACCGGGCGATCTTGACGGCGTTCTCGACCGCCTCGGCACCGGAGTTGAACAGCGCCGACCGCTTCTCGTGGCCGCCCGGGGTCAGCTCGTTGAGCTGCTCGCACACCGATACGTACGACTCGTACGGCGCCACCATGAAGCAGGTGTGCGTGAACAGCTCGACCTGCCGCTTGACCGCCTCGACCACCGCCGGGGCGCTGTTGCCCACGTTGGTGACGGCGATCCCGGCCGCGAAGTCGATCCACTCCCGCCCGTCGACGTCGCGCAGCGTGCCACCGGAGGCCCGCTCGACGTAGGACGTGATGGTCGAGCCGACGCCCTTGGCGACGGCGGCGACGCGGCGGGCGTGGATGTCCGAAGAGGCGCTCAAGGTCATTCTCCGATGTTGTGCATGACGTGCTTGACCCGTGTGTAGTCCTCCAGGCCGTACGCGGACAGGTCCTTGCCGTAGCCGGACTGCTTGAACCCGCCGTGCGGCATCTCGGCGACCAGCGGGATGTGGGTGTTGACCCAGACGCAGCCGAAGTCCAGCCGCTTGCTGACCCGCATCGCGCGCCCGTGGTCGGACGTCCACACGCTGGAGGCCAGGCCGTACCGGCAGTCGTTGGCGTACTTCAGCGCCTGCGCCTCGTCGGCGACCTTCTGCACCGTGATGACCGGCCCGAACACCTCGTCGGTGACGATCTCGTCGCCCTGGACCAGGTCGGCCACGACGGTCGGCTCGAAGAAGTAGCCGCGCTCGCCGACGCGGTGGCCACCGGCGGTGATCCGGGCGTGGGCCGGGAGCCGCTCGATGAAGCCGGTGACCCGGGCCAGCTGGTTGGCGTTGTTGAGCGGCCCGAACAGCACGTCCTCGTCGTCGGGCGCGCCGGTTTTGAGGTTGCGGGCCTGCTCGGTCAGGGCCGCCACGAAGGCGTTGTACGCACCCTCGGTGACCAGCACGCGGGTGGCGGCGGTGCAGTCCTGGCCCGCGTTGAAGAACCCGGCGATCGCGATGCCCTCGGCGGCCGCGGCGATGTCGGCGTCGTCGAAGACCATGACCGGCGCCTTGCCGCCCAGCTCCAGGTGGGTGCGCTTGATCGCGGGCGCGGCCGCGGCGGCCACCTCGGATCCGGCCCGGGTGGAGCCGGTGATCGACACCATCGCCGGAGTCGGGTGCGAGACCAGGGCCCGGCCGGTGTCACGGTCGCCGCAGACGACGTTGAACACGCCCGGCGGTAGGAACTCGGCGGCGATCTCGGCCAGCAGCAGCGTCGACATCGGCGTGGTGTCCGACGGCTTGAGCACGACGGTGTTGCCCGCGGCGATGGCCGGGGCGAACTTCCACACCGCCATTAGCAGCGGGTAGTTCCACGGCGTGACCTGCGCGCAGACGCCGATCGGCTCGCGCCGCACATAGCTGGTCAGGTTCGCCATGTACTCCCCGGCGGAGCGGCCCTCGAGCAGGCGGGCGGCCCCGGCGAAGAAACGGATCTGGTCGATCGCGGGCGGCAGCTCCTCGCTCGCGGTCAGCGCCAGCGGCTTGCCGGTGTTGCGACTCTCCAGCGCCACCAGCTCGTCGGCGCGCGCCTCCACCGCGTCGGCGATCTTCAGCAGCGCCTTCTGACGCTCGCTGGGCGTGGTGTCGCGCCACGTGTCGAAGGCGGCGGCCGCCGCGGCCATGGCGTTCTCTATGTCCTGCTTCCCGGAGACCGGGGCGCTTGCGAGAATCTCCCCGGTGCAGGGGTCGATCAGGTCCGCGTAGCCGCCGTCCACCGGCGCTACGTACTTACCGTTGATGAAGTTGGCCAGTTGTTCTGTCATCGGTGGCATAAGGCAATCTTCGCTACGGAATCCGCAACGAGCAAGGGTCTTGAGCAACTGTTTCCGTGCAGTAGGGTGGGCTTATGGCCGATCAGACCCCGTTCTGGATCGCGGGCAGCCCCGAGTCCAGTGATGATCTTGTAGTTGTGCGTAACCCCTACGACGGGCGCGTGGTCGGACAGACCTCCAATGCCACCCCTGCGCAGGTGGAAGCCGCTGTCGCGGCCGCCGCGCGGGTGGCCCCCGAAGCGGCCCGGCTGTCGGCCGCCGCCCGCGCCGCCGCCCTCGACCACGTCAGCCGCCGCCTGGCCGAGCGCGGCGATGAGGTGGCCGCGCTGATCAGCGGCGAGAACGGCAAGCCGCTGCTGTGGGCCAAGGCCGAACTCAACCGTGCCGTCTCCACGTTCCGGTGGGCCGCCGAGGAGGCGCGGCGGTTCGGGGGCGAGCTGATGCGGCTGGACACCGACCCGGCCGCGGCCGGGCGGATGGCCGTGGTCCGCCGCTTCCCCAAGGGGCCGGTGCTGGGCATCAGCCCGTTCAACTTTCCACTGAACCTGGTCGCGCACAAGGTCGCCCCGGCGATCGCGGTCGGCGCGCCGATCCTGGTCAAGCCCGCCCCGGCCACGCCGCTGTCGGCCCTGCTGCTGGGCGAGCTGCTGGCCGAGACCGACCTGCCCACGGGCATGTTCTCGGTCGTCCCGCTGCCCAACGACCGCGCGGCGGCCCTGGTCGCCGACCCGCGCCTGCCGGTGGTGTCGTTCACCGGCTCCGGGCCGGTCGGCGCGAGCATTCAGCAGGCCGTCCCGCACAAGCACGTGACGTTGGAGCTGGGCGGCAACGCCGCCGCGGTGGTCTGCGGCGACTACGCCGACCTGGACTGGGCGGCCCAGCGCATCGCGCTGTTCAGCAACTACCAGGCCGGGCAGAGCTGCATCGCGGTGCAGCGGGTGATCGTGCACCGGGACCGGATGGCGGAGTTCGTGCCGAAGCTGGTCGCGGCGGTGCGCGCGCTCAAGACCGGCGACCCGGCGGCGGCCGACACCCAGGTCGGTCCGCTGATCACCGAAGCCGCCGCGCAGCGGGTCGAGAGCTGGGTGAACGAGGCGGTCGCCGCGGGCGCCCGCGTCCTCACCGGTGGTGCACGCGACGGTGCCGCCTACGCGCCGACCGTGCTGGTCGACGTCCCGGCGGACGCGAAGGTCTCCTGCGACGAGGTGTTCGGGCCGGTGCTGGTCGTGTCGGCGGTCGACTCCGATGACGACGCGTTCGCGGCGGTCAACGACTCCGCGTTCGGCCTACAGGCGGGCGTGTTCACCGGCGACCTGCAGACGGCGTTCACTGCGCACGCGACGCTGCAGGTCGGGGGCGTGATCGTGGGCGACGTGCCGTCGTTCCGGGCCGACCAGATGCCGTACGGCGGCGTGAAGGGCTCCGGCGTCGGCCGCGAGGGTCTGCGCAGCGCCATGGACGACTACACCGACCCGCGCGTCCTCGTACTCACCGGTCTGACCCTCTGAGCTCGGCCCGGTTCGGCCCGGGAGCACGCCGCTCCCGGGCCGACCGCCGGTGTTCAGGCGGCGGCGGGCTGGTTCAGGAACAGGTGGCGGACCACCCGCTCGGCGGCCCGGCCGTCGTCGAGGTGGCAGAAGCGGCGCCGGAACGCGGCGCGGGCCAGTTCCGCCTCCGGGCTGCGCACCTGGTCGTGCTCGAACAGCCAGACCAGGTCGTCCTGGCTGCGGCAGAACGGGCCAGGACCCTCGGTGGCGAGGTCGAAGTAGGTGCCCCGGGTGGCCCGGTAGACGTCCCAGTCGGGCGCGTAGATCACGATGGGCCGGTCGAGCACGCCGAAGTCGAACATCACCGACGAGTAGTCGGTGATGAGCACGTCGGTGGCCAGGTACAGCTGCTCGATGCTCGGGTGGTCGGAGACGTCGCGGACCTGCGGGTGCGCGGCGACCGAGGAGGCGTCGCGGTCGTAGAAGTAGTGCGCCCGCATCAGCACCACGCCGTCGGGTCCGAGCGCCTTGGCCAGCGCCAGCGGGTCCAGCTGCAGGTCGAACCCCTTGGCGTAGTCGCGGTGGGTCGGCGCGTAGAGGACGACCTTCTGGTCGGGCCGGATGCCGAGCTCCGCGCGCACCTTCGCCGCGTCCTCGGCCGTGGCGGTGGACAGGATGTCGTTGCGCGGGTAGCCGTACTCCAGGGACTGGTAGTTGCTCGGGTAGACCCGGCCCCAGACCTCGGTGGAGTACGTGTTGGCCGCGAGGCTGTAGTCCCAGCGGTCGACGCGCTTGAGCAGCTTGCCGAAGTTCATCTTGCGTGCGGTCAGGGCGTAGCGCATCTCGTCGATGCCCATCGACTTCAGTGCGGTGCCGTGGTGGGTCTGCAGGTGGACGCTGCCCTTGCGCTTGACCACGAAGTCCGGGAAGTTCACGTTGTTGATGAACCAGCGGGCACGGGCCAGCACCCGGAAGTAGCGCCAGGAGTTCTCGACGACGTAGTCCACGCCGGGGGGCACGTCGGCCACCCGGTCGGCCTTGACGATCCACACGCCGCGCACCTCGGGCGTGAGTTCACGGGCCCGCTCGTAGATCGCAGCCGGATTGCACCGCACGCCCCGGCCCCAGTACGCCGAGTACACGGCGAGCCGCTGGTCGATGGGGCGGCGGCGCTGGAGGCTGTAGTAGGCGTACTGCAGCTTGCGGCGCAGTCCCCTGGCCTGGCCGCCCAGCTTCCGCTTGGCCCCGCCCAGCTTGCGTCGGGTCTGGTCGAGGCGCCCGTGCGCGTGGCGCATGCTGCGGTAGCCGAGCCAGCTGCCCAGGGCGAGCAGGCGGTGCCGCGCCGGGCTGGCGTCGGGCGGCAGGATGTAGTCGTCGCCGGTCAGGTGACGCTTGCGCAGCAGCACCGACTCCTGGAAGAAGCGGCTGCGCGAGTCGGGGTTCAGCCGGCGGGGGTTGCCGAGCACGACGAGGCAGTGGTTCATGGCGTGACCGAGCACCCAGGGCCGGATCCGGGCGCCGTCGGCGGCGCGGGCGAGCCGCTCGAAGACCAGGTCGTACTGGGCGAAGACCTCGAAGTGGCGGTCGCTGGTCGTGCCCAGGATCGAACCGGAGCGGCGCTGGCGGTAGAGCACGCAGACCCGGGGCAGCACGCTGACCCGCTCGGCGTGGGCCAGCAGCGGGTAGGTGAACGGCAGGTCCTCGTACCATCCGCTGGGGAAGGGCAACTCGGCCGCGATCAGGAACTCGCGCCGGACGACCTTGTTCCAGGCGCACGGGAACAGCTGCAGCAGCTCCGGCCGCTGCGCGATCCGGAAGACGTCCGGCTGATCGGGGTCGCTCAGCAGCTCGTGCAGCATGTTGCGCTTCTGCGCGCCCCACCAGTAGGTCCGCGCGTAGTCGACGATGAGCACGTCGGGGTCCGTGGCGGCCAGGCGCTGGGCCACGGCGGCGAGCGAGCCCTCGGTCAGCGAGTCGTCGCTGTCGACGAACCAGACGTACTCGCCCGTGGCCACTGCGAGCCCGGCGTTGCGCGCGCCGCCCAGACCGACGTTCTCCGGCAGGTGCAGCGGACGCACCCGGAAGTCCCGCGCGGCGTACTCGTCGATGATCGCGCCGCAGCCGTCGGGGGACCGGTCGTCCACCGCGATGACCTCGATATCACGGAATGTCTGGTTCAGGATTGAATCCAGACACTCGCGCAGATACGGCTGGACATTGTAGATAGGCACCACAATGCTGATCTTTGCCATTTTCATTTCCCCGTTGAGCCTTTGACCGGATGCCATCCCCCAGGCACGCAGAGGGGTCGGAATCGACGTGACTCAGCGGGAAGTGCCAGAAGGGGTCGGTAGACGGCCTCGAAGGTAACAGCGTCTGAACAGTCGGCTAATCAGCTGTGAAGTGAATCACGGGCGATATTGGCGATGCGCCTATTGAGGGCCGGATAAAGGTCCCGTCGTCGGAATACGGGATCCCCTGATTGGGTATCACCTTTTAGATGATCTTCCTATCGCGGTGACGCGGTCGGACCGTCCACGCCCGCGCGCCAGCATGTTGTCGCGGTGGGGAAACCTGTGATGGCTAGGCTGTGGCGGTCCCAGCTGCGAGGAGTGAGCGAAATGTTTGACTTGTCCACCATCGTGAAGGCTTACGACGTGCGTGGCACCGTGCCCGATCAGCTCAACGAGCAGGTCGCCGGAGCCCTGGGACGGGCGTTCGCGCAGACGCTGCGGGAGCGGGGCGAGGACCGCGGCACCATCGTGGTCGCGCACGACATGCGCGAGTCCGGGCCCGCCCTGGTCGCGGCCTTCACCGACGGTGTACGCGCCGAGGGCGTCAACGTGATCAACGCCGGTCTCGGCTCCACCGACCTGCTCTACTACGCCTCCGGCGTGCTCGACCTGCCCGGGGCGATGTTCACCGCCAGCCACAACCCGGCGCAGTACAACGGCATCAAGCTCTGCTATGCGGGCGCCAAGCCGGTCGGTCAGGCCACCGGCCTGTCCGCGGTCCGCGAGACCGCCCAGGCGCTGCTGGACGCGGGCACGCCCGTCCCCGCCGCGACCGGCACCATCGAGCGGCGCGAACTGCTGGCCGACTACGCCGCGCACCTGCGCACGCTGGTGGACCTCAGTGGCGTACGCCCGCTGAAGGTCGTCGTGGACGCGGGCAACGGTATGGGCGGCTACACCGTCCCGGCGGTGCTCGGCGACGCGGTGCTCCCGGCTCTGCCGCTGGACATCGTGCCGCTCTACTTCGAGCTGGACGGCTCGTTCCCCAACCACGAGGCCAACCCGCTGGAGCCGGCGAACCTGGTCGACCTGCAGCAGGCCGTGGTCAAGGAGGGCGCCGACATCGGCCTGGCCTTCGACGGCGACGCCGACCGCTGCTTCGTCGTCGACGCCGACGGCAACCCGGTCTCGCCGTCGGCGGTGACCGCGCTGGTGGCCACCCGCGAGCTGGCCAAGCACCCCGGCTCGACGATCATCCACAACCTGATCACGTCGGCGGCGGTGCCGGAGATCGTGCGCGAGCACGGCGGCACGCCGGTGCGCACCCGGGTCGGGCACTCGTTCATCAAGGCGGAGATGGCCGCGACCGGCGCCGTCTTCGGCGGCGAGCACTCGGCGCACTACTACTTCCGCGACTTCTGGGGCGCCGACACCGGCATGCTGGCCGCGATGCACGTGCTGGCCGCGCTGGGCGAGCAGTCCGGGCCGCTGGCCGAACTGGGCCGCGAGTACGAGCGGTACGCCGCCTCGGGCGAGATCAACTCGGTGGTGTCGGACCAGCCCGCGAGCCTGGCCAAGGTGCGGGAGCACTTCGCCGGGCAGCCGCAGGACGAGCTGGACGGGCTCACCGTGACCTTCGACGACGGGGCGTGGATCAACCTGCGCGCCTCGAACACCGAACCGCTGCTGCGCCTCAATGTCGAGGCCCCGAGCGTGGAGCGGATGTCGCAGCTGCGCGACGAGGTGCTCAAGCTCGTCCGTGGGTAGGCTGCACTTCAGCTCAGCCTCGCTGTAGCCCAGCCTGCGATGTGAAGGAGCCGACGTGTCGCTCGACCCGCAACTGCTCGAGATTCTCGCCTGCCCGGCGGAGGACCACGCCCCGCTGCGCCACGACCCCGAGGCGCAGACGCTGACCTGCACCTCGTGCGGCCGGGTGTATCCGGTGCGCGAGGGTCTGCCGGTACTGCTGCTCGACGAGGTGCTGACCGACAAGGCTGGTGCCTGATGGCCATGCCGCCGCTGGACGGTGCCGCGGGCGTACGCGGCAACCGGTGGTTCGACGAGGCGCTGCTCGACGACGCCCCGGGTCTGGCCGCCCGTGACCCGGGCGGGATGCTGCGCGCCATCGCCTCGGCGGGCGCGCAGGTGCGTGAGGCGACCTCGCTGACCGCCGAGGTGGATCTGAGCCACCTGGCCGACGAGGGTCGCCCCCGGGCGGTCGTGGTGGTGGGCGCCGGTACGGCGGCCCGTACCGGCGACATCCTCACCACCATCGCCGGGCCCCGCTGCCTGGTCCCGGTGCTGACCCACCGCAGCGTGGAGGTGCCCGCCTGGATCGGCGCGGCCGACGTGGTGATCGCGGTATCGGCGTCGGGCCGCTCGCCCGAGGCGCTGGCGGTCGCGGAGGCGGCCGGGCGGCGCGGAGCGCGCCTGGTGGCGATCGGTGCTCCCGGCTCGCCGCTGCAGTCGGTGGCCGAGCGCCACCGGGCGCCGTTCATCCAGGTGCCCCGCCGCGGCGCGGCGCGGGCGAACCTGTGGGGTCTGACCGTGCCGGTGCTGCTCACCGCACGCGCGCTGGGCCTGGTCAAGGTCAACGAGGCCGACCTGGCCGAGACCGCGACCCGGCTGGACCTGGAGGCCGACCGTTGCCGGCCGACCGCCGAGACCTTCGTCAACCGGGCCAAGACCCTCGCCCTGAACCTGGCCGGTTCGGTGCCCATCATCTGGGGTGACTCGCCGCTGGCGGCGGTCGCGGCGGTGCGCTACGGCGACATGCTGTCGGCCAACGCCCGCTACCCGGTCGTCACCGACGCGCTCGGCGAGGCCGGTCGGGGCCGGGTGGGTCTGCTCGACGGCGTCTTCGGCGCGCTGGCCGCGCTGGAGCGGGACATCTTCGCTGATCCGGACCTCGACGCGCCTTCGGCCGACCCTCCGCGCCTGAAAGTGGTGCTGCTGTGCGACGGTGGTCTCGCCGACGAGAACAGTGCGGCGCAGACGACGGACCGGCGGGCCGAGGTCGTGCAGGACATCGCCGCGAGGCGAGGCATCGAGGTTGACGTGCTCACCGCTGAGGGAGGCTCGGCGCTGGAGCGCTTCGCCTCGCTTGTGGCGGCGACCGACTTCGCCTCGGTGTACCTCGGGCTCGGGCATGGCCTCGATCCGATGGCGGTGCCGGCCGTCACCGAGCTGAAGGAGCAGTTGCGCAAGTGAAGTATGGGTTCTGCGGGATGACGACGGTCGGGGCAAAGGCATGAGTGCCGAGGGCGGCACCAGGGCGATCGTGGCGGCGTTGGCCGCCAACCTCGGTATCGCGGTGACGAAGTTCGTGGCCTGGGGGCTGACGGGCTCGTCGTCGATGCTGGCCGAGGGGATCCACTCGGTGGCGGACTCGGGCAACCAGCTGCTGCTGCTGCTCGGCGGGCGGCGGTCCAAGCGCGAGGCGACGGCGCTGCACCCCTTCGGGTACGGCCGGGAGCGCTACATCTACGCGTTCATCGTGTCGATCGTGCTGTTCAGCGTGGGTGGCCTGTTCGCGCTGTACGAGGCGTGGCACAAGTGGGAGCACCCGGAGCCGATCACCGAGTGGCAGTGGGTGCCGATCACGGTGCTGGTCGTGGCGATCGTCCTGGAGTCGCTGTCGTTCCGGACCGCGATCAAGGAGTCGAACCAGATCCGCAACGGCGTCTCGTGGAAGAACTTCATCCGGCGGGCCAAGGCGCCGGAGCTTCCGGTGATCCTGCTGGAGGACTTCGGCGCGCTGGTGGGTCTGGTCTTCGCCCTGATCGGCGTCGGTATGACGCTGATCACCGGCTATGGCCGGTGGGACGCGGCCGGTACCGCGATGATCGGTCTGCTGCTGGTGGCCATCGCCGTGGTGCTGGCGATCGAGACCAAGAGCCTGCTGCTGGGCGAGTCGGCCACCGAGGAGCACATCCTTGCCATCGCGGCCGCCATCGTCGACGGTCCCGAGGTCGAGCGCGTGATCCACATGCGCACGATGCACCTGGGCCCGGAGGAGCTGCTCGTCGCCGCCAAGATCGCGGTCCGGCATGACGAGAAGGCGGACGAGATCGCGCGCGGCATCGACGCCGCCGAGGCGCGCATCCGTGCCGCAGTGCCGATTGCCCGGGTAATCTACCTCGAACCGGACATCGACTACGCGAAGGGCTGACCCCCGTGCGCCGACTGCAGAACCCGATCAGGCCGTACGCCTGGGGCTCGCGCGACATCATCGCGCAGGTCCAGGGGCGGCCCGTGCCCAGCGACGGGCCCGAGGCGGAACTGTGGATCGGCGCGCACCCCGACAGCCCCTCCACGATCGACGGCCGATCACTGGCCGAGGCCATCGCGTCGGCGCCGGGTGAACTGCTCGGCGCCGACGCGCACGCCAGGTACGGCGCGCGCCTGCCGTACCTGATGAAACTGCTGGCGGCCGAGCGTTCGCTGTCGCTGCAGGCGCACCCCGACGCGCGACAGGCCGCCGACGGGTTCGCCGCCGAGGAGCGGGCGGGTGTGCCGCGCACCGCCGCGCACCGCAGCTACGTCGACGGCAACCACAAGCCAGAACTGCTGGTGGCGTACACGCCGTTCGAGGCGCTGTGCGGGTTCCGGGACCCGGCGGCGTCGGCCGAGCTCGTCGACGCGCTGGCGGTCCCCGGGCTCAAGCGCGTGGTCGGCGCGCTGGCCGTCGGCGACCTGCGCGAGGCGGTGCACGCGCTGCTCAGCTGGCCCGCCGCGGACCGGCCCGACCTGCTGGAGCAGATCGCCGCCAACGCCGACAAGCTGCCGACCGGCGTCGTCGGCGGCGGCCCGCGCGGCCTGGTCCGGCGGCTGGCCGCCGACTACCCCGGTGACGTCGGCGTGGTCGTGTCACTGCTGCTCAACCACCTGCTGCTGGAACCGGGGCAGGGCATCTGGATGCCCGCCGGGAACCTGCACGGATACCTGCGCGGCGCCGGGATCGAGATCATGGCGGCCAGCGACAACGTGCTGCGCGGCGGCCTGACCCCCAAGCACGTCAACGTGCCCGAACTGCTGCGGGTGCTGCGCTTCGAGCCGCTGCACGAGCCCGTACGCGACCCGGAGCCGGTCACTCCCGGCGTGGTCACCTGGAGCGTGCCGGTGCCCGACTTCCGGCTGCACCGGGTGCGGCTGGACCACGAGGTCGGCGAGGCCCGGCTGGTACTGGACGGGCCGCGGACCGTGTTCTGCGTGGCCGGAAGCATGACGGTGGGCGACGAGAGCGGCTCGGTGCCGCTGCGCGGCGGCGACGCGGCGTACGGGCTGCCCGCGGGCGGGCGGTTGACCTTCACGGGCGCGGGCGAGGCGTACACCGGCTCGCTCTGACGCGGGCCGGGGACGGGGCACCCGGGGTCCGAAAGACTCCAGATCCGCTCGGCGTCGCCGACAACCCCCACTTATCATCGACGGTGGCCTATCTAGAGCACAGTTTCGCGCTTTTCGTGCTCTGGATAGGCCACCGTCGATCGAAAACGGGGTGGCGGCGGCGGGCCGGGTGGGGCACCCGTGTCGTGATTACGCTGTGGTGATGTGACGGACACGGCGCGTGGCGAAACTTGATCTGAACTGCTTGACAGTGGCGCGACGGAATGTGACTCTTTAAACACGCAGCGTTATCGGGATCAAACATCCGAGCCACGCGCGGGGGAACCAAACCGGGGGGAGTGTGGCCCGGTTCCTGGTGCGGAGGGTCCGCCCAGGGACCGGGCCACACGTATGTCCGGCCCGGCCGACCGAACAGGAGCACTCCGATGGCCAGCACGCTCGCCCCCGGCGACTTCAAGGTCGCCGACCTCTCGCTCGCCGCGTTCGGGCGCAAGGAGATCCAACTCGCCGAGCACGAGATGCCGGGCCTGATGGCGGTGCGCGCCGAGTACGCGCAGGCGCGGCCGCTGGCCGGGGCCCGGATCGCAGGCTCGCTGCACATGACGGTGCAGACGGCGGTGCTGATCGAGACGCTGGTGGCGCTGGGCGCCCAGGTCCGCTGGGCCAGCTGCAACATCTTCTCCACGCAGGACCACGCGGCGGCGGCGATCGCGGTGGGGCCGGATGGCACGCCGGACGCTCCGGCCGGGGTGCCGGTGTTCGCGTGGAAGGGCGAGACGCTGCCGGAGTACTGGTGGTGCACCGAGCGGATCCTGCGCTGGCCGGGTGGCGACGGGCCGAACATGATCCTCGACGACGGCGGTGACGCCACGCTGTTGGTGCACAAGGGTGCCGAGTTCGAATCGGCCGGTGCCGTGCCCGCGCCGGACGGCGACGACTCCGAGGAGTACGCGGTCATCCTGGAGGTGCTGCGGCGTTCGCTGGCCGAGGACCCCGGGCGTTGGCGCGCGATCGCGGCGGGCATCCAGGGGGTGACCGAGGAGACGACGACCGGCGTGCACCGGCTGTACGAGATGCTGGCCTCGGGCCGGCTGCTCTTCCCGGCGATCAACGTCAACGACGCGGTGACCAAGAGCAAGTTCGACAACCGGTACGGCTGCCGCCATTCGCTGGTCGACGGCATCAACCGGGCCACCGACGTGCTGATCGGCGGCAAGGTGTGCGTGGTGGCGGGCTACGGCGACGTGGGCAAGGGCTGCGCGGACTCGTTGCGGGGGCAGGGCGCCCGGGTGGTGGTCGCCGAGGTCGACCCGATCTGCGCGCTGCAGGCGGCGATGG
This sequence comes from Catellatospora tritici, assembly GCF_019083965.1. Lineage (GTDB taxonomy): Bacteria > Actinomycetota > Actinomycetes > Mycobacteriales > Micromonosporaceae > Catellatospora > Catellatospora tritici. The sequence goes on along the minus strand of NZ_JAHRCY010000014.1, from coordinate 133,311 downwards.
ACGGCTACCAGGTCGCCACGGTGGACGACATGGCCGCGACGGCCGACGTCTTCGTCACCGCGACCGGTTGCAAGGACGTGATCACCGCCCAGCACATGGCCCGGATGAAGCACCAGGCGATCGTGGGCAACATCGGGCACTTCGACAACGAGATCGACATGGCGGGGCTGACGCGTACGCCGGGTGTGACGAGAATCAACATCAAGCCGCAGGTCGACGAGTGGCGCTTCGCGGACGGCCACTCGATCATCGTGCTCTCCGAGGGCCGCCTGCTCAACCTGGGCAACGCCACCGGCCACCCGTCGTTCGTGATGAGCAACAGCTTCACCAACCAGGTGTTGGCGCAGCTCGAGCTGTTCACCAAGCGCGACCGGTACCCGGTGGGCGTGTACACGCTGGCCAAGAAGCTCGACGAGAAGGTGGCCCGGCTGCACCTGGACGCCCTGGGGGTACGGCTGACCGAGCTGACCAAGGCGCAGGCCGACTACCTGGGGGTGCCGGTGGAGGGACCGTACAAGCCGGACCACTACCGCTACTGACCGGACCGTCGCAGGTCACCGCTTTCTGGAGCCGTTCCAGTCAAGTTACCCCCGTCGACTTCTGGTGCGCCCGAGTCCTAAGCTAAGGTGTGCCTCGCCTTATTAAGGCAAGGCTCACCAAGCAAGACTGCTCTTACCCTCGGGAGCGCACGTGAACGGCAACGTCTTTCTCGCCACGTACCTGATCGGGCTACGCGAGGGACTCGAAGCGACCCTGGTGGTGACGATCCTCGTCGCCTTCCTGGTCAAATCGGATCTGCGCACCCGCCTGCCGTACGTCTGGTCGGGCGTCGGCGTGGCCGCCGCGCTCTCGGTCGGCTTCGCCGCGTTGCTGCAGTTCACCAGCGCCAACCTGGAGTTCAAGCGCCAGGAGCTGTTCGAGGCGATCACCTCGATCGTCGCCGTCGTCTTCGTCACCTGGATGATCTTCTGGATGCGCCGCGCCGCGCGTTCGATCGCGGGCGACCTGCGGACCAAGCTCAGTGCCGCGATCCAGCTCGGCCCGCTGGCCGTCGTGGTGACGGCGTTCCTGGCCGTGGCGCGCGAGGGCCTGGAGACCGCGCTGATCTTCTTCGCGACGGTCCAGGGCGCCGCCTCCACCTGGTCGGTGGTGGCCATCGTCAGCGGCATCGCCACCTCCGTGCTGCTGGGCTTCCTGATGTACCGCAGCGCCCTGAAAATCAACCTGACCAGGTTCTTCACCTGGACCGGCGTGCTGCTGGTGCTGGTCGCCGCGGGCATCCTCAAGTACGGCGTGCACGATCTGCTCGAGGCCGGGATCCTGCCGGGCCTGAACGACTACGCGTTCGACATCACCGGCGCGCTCGACCCCACCACCTGGTACGCCGAGCTGCTGCGCGGCATGTTCAACATCACCCCGGCGCCGACGGTGCTGGAGACCATCGCCTGGGTCGGGTACGCGGTACCCGTGCTCGTGCTCTTCCTGGTCGGGCGGCCGTCGTCGCCCGCGGCCAAGACCACGCCCTCGACCGTCGCCGAGCCGACCCCCGTCAGCGGCGACGCCGCCGGTGGGTCGTCGCACCAGCCCGCCTGAGCGGCGTCCGCCGCGTACCCCTCGACGCGGTCCGCACCGAACCTCGGAACCATCTGAACCCCACCCCGGAACCACAGGAGCCCGACCGATGCGCAAGCTTCCCGCCCTGACCGCCGTGGCCGTGCTCGGCCTGGGCCTGACCGCGTGCACCACCGACCCGGAGCCTGCCGCCCCCGGCGACACCACCGGGCCGATCGCGGTCAAGGCGACCGACACCAGCTGCGAGGTCGCTCGGGGCGAGAACGCCGCGGGCACGGTGACCTTCAACATCACCAACTCCGGCGCCAAGGTCACCGAGTTCTATGTGTACGCCGCGGGCGACCGGGTCATGGGCGAGGTGGAGAACATCGCCCCGGGGCTGACCCGTGAGCTGCGGGTGGAGCTGCCCGCCGGGACGTACGAGACCGCCTGCAAGCCGGGCATGATCGGCAAGGGCATCCGGGGCGCGTTCAAGGCGACGGGTTCGGCCGCGCCGCTGACCGCCGACGCGAAGCTGGCCGAGGCGAGCGCCAACTACCAGCGCTACATCCAGAGCCAGACCGCGGCGCTGCTGCCCAAGACCGAGGAGTTCGTCGCGGCGGTCAAGGCCGGCGATGTGGCCAAGGCCAAGGCGCTGTTCCCGATCGCGCGCACGTACTGGGAGCGCATCGAGCCGGTGGCCGAGATCTTCGGCGACCTGGACCCGAAGATCGACGGCCGGGCCGAGGTGATCGAGGAGGGGATGGCCTTCACCGGCTTCCACCGCCTCGAGCAGGACCTGTGGGAGAAGAACGACATCGGCAAGTCCGGTCCGATCGCCGACCAGCTGCTGGTCGACGTGAAGGAGATCGTGGCCAAGGCCAACGCCGAGAAGCTGTCCCCGCTCCAGCTCGCGAACGGTGCCAAGGAGCTGCTCGACGAGGTCGCCAGCGGCAAGATCACCGGCGAGGAGGACCGCTACTCGCACACCGACCTGTGGGACTTCGCCGCCAACGTGGAGGGTTCCAAGGCCGCCGTGCAGGCGCTGCGCCCGACCCTGGAGGAGCGCGCCCCCGAGCTGGTGGCCGGCCTCGACGCCGCGTTCAAGACGGTCGACGACACCCTGGCCAAGCACCGCGACGGCGACGGCTGGAAGCTGCACACCGCGCTGAGCCAGGCCGACCTGAAGGAGCTCACCGACGTGATCAACGCGCTGGCCGAGCCGATCAGCAAGATCGCCGCGGTCATCTCCAAGTGACGCCCGAGTCCCGTGGCGCCCTCCGGCGGCGCGGGGCTTCTTCCACCCCCGAAGGGACGTGACCCACGTGGTATCGCGACGTACCGCCCTGACCGCCGCCGGTGTCGGCATCGCCGGTGTGGCCGGAGCCGTGGCCGTGGGCTCGGCGATGATGAACGACAGCCCCGACCCGGCCGCCGCCTCGCCGGGCGCCCCGGTGCCCTTCTACGGGCCGCACCAGGCCGGGATCGTCACCCCGGCGCAGGACCGGCTGCACTTCGTCGCCTTCGACGTGATCACCAAGGACCGGGCCCGCCTGGTCGAGATGCTGCGCGAGTGGTCCGCCGCGGCGGCGCGGATGACCGCGGGCCGCGACGCGGGGCTGCTCGGCGCCGTCGGCGGCCAGCCGGAGGCGCCGCCGGACGACACCGGCGAGGCGCTGGGCCTGCCCGCCTCCGGGCTCACCCTGACCATCGGCTTCGGCCCATCGCTGTTCCGCGACGCCGACGGGGTCGACCGGTTCGGCATCGCCGACAAGCGCCCCGCCGCGCTGGAGGACCTGCCGCACTTCCCGGGCGACGCGCTCAAGCCGGAGATCAGCGGCGGCGACATCTGCGTCCAGGCCTGCGCCAACGACCCGCAGGTGGCCGTACACGCGGTGCGCAACCTGGCCCGCATCGGCTTCGGCGTGGTCAGCGTGCGCTACTCGCAGCTCGGCTTCGGTCGCACCTCCAGCACCTCGCGGGCGCAGGTCACCCCGCGCAACCTGATGGGCTTCAAGGACGGCACCCGCAACCTCAAGCTGGAGGACGGCAAGCTGCTCGACGAGCAGCTGTGGGCGCACGCCGACGACGGCGCGGCGTGGATGGCCGGGGGCAGCTACCTGGTGACCCGCCGCATTCGGATGCTCATCGAGACCTGGGATCGGACCTCGCTGACGGAGCAGGAGGCGATCTTCGGCCGGGACAAGGGCGAGGGCGCGCCGCTGGGGCAGCGCAAGGAGTTCGACGAGCCCGACTTCGCGGCCAAGGGCGCCGACGGCACTCCGACGATCCCGATGGACGCCCACGTCCGGCTGGCGCACCCGGCGCAGAACAGCGACGCCCACCTGCTGCGGCGCGGCTACAACTTCGTCGACGGCTCCGACGGGCTGGGACGGCTGGACGCGGGCCTGTTCTTCATGGCCTACCAGCGCGACCCGCGCAAGCAGTTCGTGCCCGTGCAGCGCAACCTGGCCCGCCACGACACGCTCAACGAGTACATCCGGCACACCTCCAGTGCCCTGTGGGCCTGCCCGCCCGGCGTCGCCAAGGAAGGCGACTTCTGGGGCAGCGGCCTCTTCAACTGAGCGGCAGACCCCGCTCGGCCGGCGCCGCCTCGGACCCGACCCGCCCCGGTCGGGACCGAGGCGGCGTTCGTATGCGCGGGGTCAGGCGGTCGGCGCGGCGGTGCGCAGCGCCGTGTCGGCGGCCGGGACCGTGGCCGGGGCGGTGGCCGGGACCACTGCCGCGGTGGCGGGCGTGGGCTGGGTCGGCAGGGCGGGGAACAGCTGGGGCCACAGCGCGGCGTGGCTGGCGCGGTTGCGGGCCAGCCGCAGCGCCGAGCGGCGGTGCCGCTCGCCGACGATCGCGGCCAGATAGACCCAACCCGGGGTGTTCGGCGGTGGCGGCGGCGTGGTGACGGCCAGGATCTCGGTGGCCAGGGCCTGACCCAGCCGGGTGCGGTACGGCTCGCGCAGGCCGCGGCTGCGGGCCAGGAAGTGCCGGGCCGCCAGGGCCAGCTCGTCGTCGAGGTCGGTCAGGTCCAGGGTCGCCGCCCACTCCTGCAGGAACTGCGGGGTGCTGGGCACCCAGCCCCAGCTCTGCGGAGTGCGGTCGTGGATGACGATGGTGCCCGCGGCCAGATCGGCCAGGCGCTTGGCCTTCGCGGAGCCGATGAGCACGCCCAGGCTCGCCGCCCAGCTCACCGGCAGCAGCACGCCGGGCCACTCCAGCACCGTGCCGACCAGGGCGCGGGTGAAGGCGTGGCGCAGGGTGACCGGGCCGCCGTCGTCGCGTACCACCCGAAGGCCCATCGCCAGCTTGCCCACCGACCGCCCGCGGGTCAGCACCATCAGCACCGCCGGGTAGACCACCAGGGCCAGCGCCGACGTCAGCACCCACGCGATCGGCGGCGCCGCCGAGGTGAAGCCGAGCAGCAGCAGGACGAGGGTGAGCAGCGACGCCAGCACGATCATCAGGAAGATCTGCACGAACATGTCCAGCATCAGGGCGAGCACGCGGGATCCGGCCCGCGCCAGGCGCACCTCCAGGTGCACTGCCTCGCCGCTGACCAGACCCGCCGCTGTGGTGTCGCCCTGTCGCACCGGCACAGTGAATCACAGGCACACCCGACTGGGCTGTCCCCGCTAGGCTGCCGGTCGGCGCGGACCCCTCCCGCGCCGGGGGAGGACGAGCAGTGGACCTGGATGCGTACGTCGCCGAGCACCGGGGCGAGTGGCGCCGGCTGGACACGCTGAGCCGCCGTCGGCGCCGCCTGAGCGCGGCCGAGGCCGACGAACTGGTGTTGCTGTACCAGCGGGTGGCCACGCACCTGTCGGTGGTCCGTAGCCGCACTCCGGACCCCGCGCTGGTGGCGGAGCTGTCGCGACTGGTGCTGGCGGCCCGTGGGGCGATCACCGGACCGACCGCGTTCGACTGGCGCAGCGTTCCCCGCTTCTTCACGCACAGCCTGCCGCTGAGCCTGTACGTCGCCCGCCGCTGGTGGATCGCGTCCGCCCTGGCCTTCTTCGCGGTCTCGGCCATCCTGGCCGTCTGGGTCATCGAGGACACCAGCGTGGCCGCGCAGTTCGGGCTGGGCGCGGGCGAGATCCAGCAGCTGGTCGAGCACGACTTCGCCGACTACTACAGCGAGTACGACCATCATGTCTTCGGCACGCTGGTGTGGACCAACAACGCCTGGATCGCGCTGCAGTGCCTGGCCTCGGGCGTGGCCATCCTGCCCGTGTTCTGGCTGCTGTGGCAGAACGCGCTCAACCTCGGCCTGGTCGGCGGCATCATGATCGGCCACGGCGGCGCGGAGCAGTTCTTCGGGTTGATCGCCCCGCACGGCCTGCTGGAGCTGACCGGCATCTTCGTGTCGGCCGGGATCGGGCTGCGCCTGGGCTGGTCCTGGATCGTGCCCTCGCCCGGCCTGAGCCGGGGCCAGTCGCTGGCCGCCACGGCGGTGCAGAGCATGGTGGCCGCGCTGGGGCTGGTCGGCGTGTTCGCGGTGGCCGGGTTCCTGGAGTCGTTCGTGACCCCGTCGCCGCTGCCGCTGCTGGTCCGGGACGCGATCGGGCTGGTGGTCTGGCTGGCGTTCCTGGCGTACGTCTTCGTGCTCGGCGCTCGGGCGCAGCGGGCCGAGGCCGCCGCGCCCGAGTCGTCAGAGCTTGCCTGAGGCCTTCAGGTCCAGGTAGGCGTCGGTGACCCGGCTGGCGAACACGTCGGCCGGGAAGTCGAGCACGGTGACCCCGTTGCGGCTGAGCGCGCTCGCGATGCGCTCGCGGTCGGCCAGCGCCCGCGTCCCGGCCGCCGCGGCGTAGACGTCGCCTGGAGCGTCCAGCGGGGTGGCGGCCAGTTCGGTGAGCGCGTGATCGTGCACGGCCGCGATCAGCACCCGGTGCCGTGCCGCCAGCTTCGGCAGCACCGGCAGCAGGCCCTCACCCAGCGCGCCCGGCTCCAGGGCGGTGAACACCACCACCAGGCTGCGCTTGCGCTCGCGTCGCAGCACCTCGCTGGTGATCAGCTCGAAGTCCGTCTCGACCATCGCGGGCTGCAGCGGCGCGACCGCGTCGACCAGGCGCGGCAGCAGCGACCGGCTCTGCGTGGCGGTGACCACGGCCCGGACCCGATGGTCGGCGGCGATGAGATCGACCTGGTCACCGGCCTCGCGGGCAACCGCGGCCAGCAGCAGCGCCGCCTCCATCGCCGCATCCAGGCGCGGCTCGTCGCCGACCCGGACCGCGCTGGTGCGGCCGGTGTCGAGCACGCAGACGACCCGGCGAGACCGCTCCGGCCGCCAGGTGCGCAGCATGACGTCGCCGCGCCGGGCGGTGGCACGCCAGTCGATGGAGCGCACGTCGTCGCCGGGAACGTACTCGCGCAGCACGTCGAACTCGCTGCCCTGGCCCCGGCCCCGGATCGCGGTGGCGCCCTCGACGGTACGCAGCCGCGACAGCTTCTCCGGCAGGTGCTTGCGGGAGGCGAAGCGCGGCAGCACCCGCAGGGTCCACGGCACGTCGTGATCGGCCTGCCGGAACGCCAGGCCGAACGGTCCCCGGCTGCGCACGGTCACCCGCGCGGCGGGTCGGTCGCCGCGTCGGGTCGGGGTGAGCGCGGTCGGCAGCAGCGCGGTCGCACCCGCGGGCAGCCGCAGCTGGTACGGCTCGTCCGACGCGCCCGCCGACGGCACCCAGGCATCGCGGATCAGCAGCTCGCCCGGCCGCTGGGTCGGGTTGCGCACCGACAGCGTGACCTGGGTGCTCTCGCCGAGCCGGACCGTGGTGGCGCCGGAGCGGGCCAGGGTCAGCCGCCGCGGGTCGGCCGCCAGCGACCGGTCCAGCAGCACCAGCAGGGCGAGCAGGACCAGCAGCACGGCGAACACGGCCGACGGATAGACGCCCAGGATCGACCCGAAGATCACCCCGACGGTGCCCAGGGCCGCCAGCGCGGCGGTGCGTGCGGTGGGCATCAGCGGGGCGTCGGGACGGTGGCCAGCACGGAGTCGAGCACCGCGTCCGCGGTGACACCCTCCAGCTCCGCCTCCGGGGTCAGCCGCAGCCGGTGCCGCAGCGTCGGCCGGGCCATCACCTTCACGTCGTCGGGCGTGATGTGGTCCCGCCCGGCCAGCCAGGCCCACGCCTTGGCGGTGGCCAGCAGCGAGGTGGCGCCGCGCGGCGAAGCCCCCAGCTCGACCGAGGGCATGGCCCGGGTCGCCCGGCAGATGTCCACGATGTACGCCATGACGCCGTCGGCGACGGTGACCTTGCCGACCGCCTCGCGCGCGGCCGCCAGCTCCGCGGCCCCGGCCACCCGCTGGATGCCCACCGCCCGCAGGTCACGCGGGTCGAAGCCGGAGTGGTGGGCGCGCAGCACGCCCAGCTCCTCGTCCCGGGTGGGCAGCGGCACGGTCAGCTTGAGCAGGAACCGGTCGACCTGCGCCTCGGGCAGCGGGTAGGTGCCCTCGTGCTCGACCGGGTTCTGGGTCGCGGCGACCAGGAACGGTTCGGGCAGCGGGCGGCTCACCCCGTCGGCGGAGACCTGGCGCTCCTCCATGACCTCCAGCAGCGAGGACTGGGTCTTGGGGGGCGTCCGGTTGATCTCGTCGGCCAGCAGCAGGTTGGTGAAGACCGGCCCGGGGCGGAACTGGAACTCGGTGGTCCGCGGGTCGTAGATGACCGAGCCGGTCACGTCGCCGGGCATCAGGTCGGGGGTGAACTGCACCCGCTTCATGTCCAGTTCGAGCGCGGCGGCGAGGCTGCGTACGAGCAGGGTCTTGGCCACCCCCGGCGGCCCCTCCAGCAGCACGTGCCCCCGGCACAGCAGGGCGATGACCAGCCCGGCCACCACGCCGTCCTGCCCCACCACGGCCTTGGCGACCTCGGTACGCAGCCGGCCGAGCGCCTCGCGGGCCGGGTCGGCGGGTTCGAACGTCAGCGGCTCGGTCACCGGTGTTCTCCTTCGTTGATGCGGGTGCCGGTCACGGTCTCGACCAGCGTCTTCAGTTCGGTGGCGCGAGCGTGCAGCTCGCTCTCGGAGGTGGGCTCGTTGCCGTACAGCAGCCGGTCGAGTTCGGTGCGGCGGCCGGGCAGGCGCGCGTCCAGCGCGTCGACCAGCTGCTGCCGGTCGGCGGTCGACGGCAGCCCCAGCGCGGTGCGCAGGCGGACCCGGGCGTCGGCGCGCAGCACGTCCAACACGGGACCCCGGGCACGGGCGCGCAGGTAGAGGCGGGCGCGGCCGAGCGCGGTTTCGGCGCCGCGCACCTCGACCGGCAGCGGCTCGACGGCCGGAGCACCCAGCCGCCGCCCCTTCGCCAGGGCCAGCAGCACGCCCGCGACCAGGAGCAGCAGCACGGTCCAGAACGTCCAGTCCGGGAACGGGCTCGGCGGCGTCCAGTCGTCGGAGGACGACTGCGGGCTGTCGCGGTTGTCACCGTCGTCGGACTGCTCGCCGGGTTCGGTGTTCGGCCGCTCGTAGACGACGTCGGGCGGGAGTGTCGCGCCGGGCGACGGGGAAGTCGTCACGACCACGGTCGGGCTGGTCGGTCGCGGGCTCTCCAACGTGTGCAGGTCCAGCCAGATCAGGGTCCGGTGCCTGCTGAGCAGATCGGCGGCGAACCGGCTGTTGTCGTGTTCGGCGAGCCGATCGGCCCGGAACGGGTCGTCGCTGCCCACCGCGATGAACTCGACGCCGTTGTAATTCAGCTGCGCGAGGCCGTGCTCGTAGCAGAAGACCGGCTCCTTGCTGCTGTTCTTGACCTTGAGGTATCGGGTGCGGGCCACCGCGGCCGGAGCGGCCGTGGTGAGCGGGCAGTCCGGCCCCGGCCCGGTCACCGCGGTGGCCCAGCGGCGGTCGGCCACGCCCAGCGTGGGCACGAAGTCGCCCAGCTCCGAACCCGGCTCGACCAGCACCACGGTGGCCCCGTCCGGCGCCAGGTCGACGACGTCGCGGTAGTCGGGATGGACGAAGCGCGGCGCGGGGATGAACAGGGTGACGTCGCTGCCCAGCCGCTTCATGCGCGCGAGCGCGTCGCCGGTGCGAGTGTCGGTGAGGATGCTGACGCCCCGGGCGCGCAGCAGCTCGGCCAGGTCGCGGCCGCCCTGGTCGGCGGGCGAGGTGGGGGCGAGGTACGTGGCCTCGCTCGGATCGGTCTGCTCGACCGCGTGGGCGGTCAGCGCGACCGCGACCACCGCCACCACGGGCACGAACGGCAGGACCAGCCGCCAGCGGCGGCGCTTCTTCGCAGGCGTCATGCCCGGCCTCGCAGCTGCTCGTGGACGCGGTCGAGGCAGTCCCTGACCGCGGCGTCGTGGTCGGCGGTGGCGGGGCGCTTGCCGTACCAGATGGTGGAGAAGGTCTCGGTCGCGGTCGTCACCGCGGGGGCGATCTCGGGCCGGGCGGTGCCCGCCGCACGGGCCAGCTCGGTCACGGTCAGCCCCGGCTGGTTGGTGACCACGTCGCGGTCGACCAGCTCGCGCACCATGGCGCGCAGCCGCTCCCGGACCGCCTCGGCGTAGCGCCCCTGGGCGGCGAGCCGGTCGGCCAGCGTGGTGAAGACGACGGGGGCGACCTCCGGCAGCTCCTCGACCGCCGCCTCGACGGCGTCGAGCTGCTCCTCGGTGACCACGATGGGCTCCTCGGCGCGCTTGGCGCGCTTGGCGCGGCTGCCCCAGCCCTGGCGCAGGTTCCACCGGTTCGGCAGCCAGGCGGGCCAGGTGTACCAGAGCAGGCCGGTCACCCCGGCGAGCACGAGCAGGCACAGCAGCGTCAGACCCAGCGACATCTGGTCGCTCCAGGCGGCGACCGTCTCGTTCCACCACCTCATCGCGTGGCCGCCAGCAGGTCGGCGGAGAGCGGGCGGCGCAGCGCGGCCCGGTTGAGCCAGATGTCCAGGCCCTCGACCCGGGCGCGCGACTCGATCAGCAACGCGGCGTCCAGGGCGGCCAGGCAGGCGTACGCCACGGTGTTGGCCAGCACGAAGCTCGGGATCAGCACCCAGTCGTAGTCCGCGTTGTCCAGCGAGAGGAAGTCCTGCCCGGCCACGACGCCGAGGAAGAAGCCGAAGCGCAGCAGGGCCCAGGCGAGGTAGCCCAGCACCCGCACGCCCAGCACGCGCAAGCCGCCCCGGAAGGCGACGGCACTGGCTCGGCCCAGCGTCCGGAACAGGCCCTGGCGTTCGACGTACAGCACGACCGCGGCGAGCCCGAACAGCGGGTAGCCGACCAGCCACACCGGCCCGAGGAACGCGCCGAGCAGCGCGGGCACGCCCGCGATCAGCGCGAGCAGGGCGGTCTTGGCGATGATGCCGGGGCGGAACCGGCCGAGTTGGCGCGCGGGCACGCTCGCGACGTCGGCGACCACGGCGCGGCCGGTCACCAGGCCCAGCGCCGTGATGATCATCGCTTCCAGGCCCATGCCGAGCGCGAACACCGTCCAGTACCCGGAGAACAGGTCGGGTGGGCCCGAGGCCGGGTGGTAGCCCTCGCCGAGCCGGATCGGGTACAGCACCAGCTGCTCGAGTGCGGCCAGCACGGCGGCCACCATGAGCAGCGTCCGCCCGTTGCGGTGCACCAGCTGCATCGCCGCGTCCAGCAGCTCGCCGAGGGTGAGCGGGCGAAGCGGCACGGCTCGCTCGTACGGCGGCTGGTGCGCGGCCGGCGCGGCGCGGTCCAAGAGGTGCTCCGAGGGGGTGTCGGGGTGGGGGTGGGGCAGCGCCCGTCATCCTGGCACGCCGAGGCCAGTCGCGTGGTCCCACCCTCGCGGGGCGTGGCCGGTCGCGGGGTCCCCACCCTGGCCGATCGGACGAGATCCGCGAAGGCGGTTCGTGTCTTGCGGGATGGGATGGAATATTGGACGACATGAACGAGCTGATGCTGCCTGGAGCAAATGGATGAGGGCCCGAGTCCTGGTTGTGGACGACGATCCCGCCCTGGCGGAGATGCTCGGCATCGTGCTGCGCAGCGAGGGGTTCGTCCCGGCGTTCGTCGCCGACGGTGAGCGCGCGCTGGCGGCGTTCCGCGAGGCGCGCCCGGACGTGGTGCTGCTGGACCTGATGCTGCCGGGGATGAGCGGCCTGGACGTGTGCCGCGCGATCCGCGCCGAGTCCGGGGTGCCGATCGTGATGCTGACCGCCAAGAGCGACACCGTCGACGTGGTGCTCGGGCTGGAGTCCGGCGCCGACGACTACGTGGTCAAGCCGTTCAAGCCCAAGGAGCTGGTCGCCCGGGTGCGGGCGCGGCTGCGCCGGGGTGAGGACGTCACGCCCGAGCTGCTGACCATCGGGCCGCCGAACAACCAGATCGTCATCGACGTGCCCGCGCACACGGTGACCCGCAACGGCGACGAGGTGAAGCTGACGCCGCTGGAGTTCGACCTGCTGGTGGCGCTGGCCCGCAAGCCGCGCCAGGTGTTCACCCGCGAGGTGCTGCTGGAGCAGGTCTGGGGTTACCGGCACTCGGCCGACACCCGACTGGTGAACGTGCACGTGCAGCGGCTGCGCGCCAAGATCGAGCCGGACCCGGAGCGTCCAGAGATCATCTTGACGGTTCGCGGGGTGGGCTACAAGGCCGGGACCAGCTAGTCTTGCCCACGCTGTGACCACCCCCGCCCCCCGCCCCGACCTGCTGTCCAGCGCCGCCGAGGGCGACGACGACGGCCGCTCCGGCGCGTCCGCCTCGCGGGCCGCCCGGCTGGCGACCGGGCTCGGCCGCCTGGTCCGCCGGGCCGCCCGGGTGCCCGCGCTGCGCCCGGCGGCACGCAAGGTCGCGCCCGTGCTGCGGCAGGGTCGGCGCACCTGGCGCCGCTCGCTGCAGCTGCGCATGGTCACCATCACCCTGCTGTCCTCCAGCGTGCTGGTCGGCGGGTTCGGCTACCTGGTCGCCAAGCGCAGCACCGACGCGCTGCTGGGCGGTGTCGGGCAGGAGGCCAAGCAGCGGTTCGACAACGGCGTCGTCGACGCGACCGAGCAGATGAACATCATGCTCACCGCCGAGGACCCCAAGATCACCCAAGACATCACGCTGCTGCTCAGCTCCCTGGCCGGGCAGCGCTCGGACGCCAGCGGCGTGGTGGTGGCGATGCGGTTCAAGGACGAGCCCGCGCGGACGCTGCCCAGCGAGGGCCTGGTGTGGCCGCAGGGTCACGACGTCGGCAAGGCCATCACCAAGGCCCTGGAGGACGACGTGATGGCGGGCGGGTCCAGCCATCAGTACGTCACCGCCGACCTAGGCGGCGACGAGGGCCAGGGCACCTACCTCGTGTACGGCTCGCCCGTCCCGACCCGCTGGAAGCACGGTTCGGTGCAGCTCTACTACCTCTTCCCCGTCGACAGCCAGATGGCCATCGCCGAGGACATCCGGTCGACCATCAACTACATCGGCGCGGCGCTGGTCCTCCTGCTGGGGGTCGTGACGGCGCTGGTCACCCGGGCGACGGTCAGCCCGGTGCGCGTCGCCGCCCGGACCGCCCAGCGCCTGTCGGCAGGCCTGCTCGACCAGCGGATGGCCGTCAAGGGCGAGGACGAGCTGGCCCTGCTGGCGGACGCGTTCAACCAGATGGCGGCCAACCTGCAGCGGCAGATCGTCCGGCTGGAGGAGATGTCGCGCCTGCAGCGGCGGTTCACCTCCGACGTCTCGCACGAGCTGCGTACGCCGCTGACCACCGTCCGGATGGCGGCCGACCTGATCCACTCCGAGCGCGACAGCTTCGAACCGGCCGTGGCCCGCAGCGCCGAGCTGCTGCTGGGCGAGCTGGATCGGTTCGAGGAGCTGTTGACCGACCTGCTGGAGATCAGCCGCTTCGACGCGGGGTTCGCCATGCTTGACGCCGAGCCGACGGACCTGGTCACCGTGGTGCGCCGGGTGACCGAGCGACTGGAGCCGGTCGCCGAGCGCCTGAACGTGTCGCTGGAGCTGGTCGCGCCCGACCCGCCGGTGATCGCGGAGATCGACGGTCGCCGGGTGGAGCGCATCCTGCGCAACCTGGTCGGCAACGCGGTCGACCACGCCGAGGGCAAGCCGGTGGTGGTGACGCTGGGGGTGGACAACCGGGCCGTCGCGATCACGGTGCGCGACCACGGCGTGGGGCTGAAGGCGGGGGAGGAGAAGCTGGTGTTCAACCGGTTCTGGCGGGCCGACCCGTCCCGGGCCAGGCAGACCGGCGGCACCGGCCTCGGGCTGTCCATCAGCCTGGAGGACGCCCGCCTGCACGGCGGCTGGCTGGAGGCCTGGGGCGCGCCCGGCCGGGGCGCCCAGTTCCGGCTGACCCTGCCCGTGCGCGCCGGCGGCCGCCTCGTCGGCTCGCCGCTGCCGCTGGTGCCCGCCGAGCTGCCCGCCCCGCGCGACGGTGCGCAGGACCGGGCGCGTCCGCAGGGAGCCGCGGCGTGACCGGGCTTGACCGGCGCCGCCTGCTCGGCCTGTTCTCCGGGGCCGGCGCCGCGCTGGCGTTGGGTGCCTGCGGCATCAGCCCCGGCGACGAGGTGGTGCGCGATGGGCCGGGCCCCACGGCCGGACCCGGCGTGGCGCCGGCCGCCCTGGCCACTCCGCCCAAGCGCACACCCACCGAGGTGCCCAGCGTGCTGGTGACGGAGTTTCTCCAGGCGTCGGCGGGCGACCACGGGACGCAGGCTTCGCACGCGCAGGTGATGGAGGTGCTCAAGAGCTACCTCAGCCCCGCGGCGATCGAGGAGTGGAGTCCCGGCACCGAGGTGAACCTCGTCCGGCTCACCACGCAGCCGACCCGCACCGACGTCAAGGGCGTCTACTTCTCGGTGCAGCACCTCGGCGTGCTGACGCCGGACGGGCGGATCGAGCCGCCCCGGCTGACCCAGAAGACCTACACCATCGAGGTGGAGAAGTCGGCGACCGGGCCGGGGTTGGTCATCACCAAGCCGCCCAACGACCTGCTGCTCATCGACACGGCGGTGGCGAAATACTACGACGTGCGGCCCATCTACTTCCTCAGCAGCGGGGACGCCTCGACGCTCGTGCCCGACCTGCGCTACCTGCCGCGCGCGGTGCCGCCGGAACAGCAGGGCAACCGACTGCTGGAATGGCTGGTCAACGGGCCGTCGTCGTGGCTGGACCGGGCGGTGGCGCGCCTGCCCGAGGGCACCGCGCGGCGGGGCAACATCACGTTGAGCGCCGACAACGTGACGGTCAACCTGACCGCCAGCGTCTCCGACGCGACCGCGCTGGACAACCTGGCCGCGCAGCTGTGGTGGACCCTGCGGCCGGACCGCTCCAACCGTGGCCTGCAGTTGCGCACCGAGGGCGTGCCCGTCACCACGAGCACGGCCTACCTGTCGAAGAACGCGGCGGTGCTCGAGGGCACGCTGGCGGACGAGCCGCGCCGCTACGCGGTGGTCGACGGCAGCCTGCACCGCCTGCGCTCGGGCCCGGCCACCGCGCCGCTGGCGCTGGGCAACGTCAACCAGAACGTTGTCGTCGCCGCGGTGTCGCGCCGGGCGGAGGCGGTGGCGCTGGTGCGCAAGCGCTACGGCCACCACCAGCTGTGGATCGGCGCGGTCGACCGGATCCTGTACAGCGGGCTTGACGGCGAGAGCATGTCGGCACCGACCTGGCTAGACCGTGGCAAGTCCAAACTCCTGGTGATCGTGAACGGCGAGATCTATGCCGTGGACGTCGAGGGCGGGCACGCGCCCGTGCACGCCGAACGACTGCCCGGCAAGGTCACCGCGATGTCGGTGGCCCCCGACGGCCGCCGGATGGCGCTGGTCATCGGCGGAAAGCTGTACGTGGCCACGCTGATCCGCGATTCCAACCGGGTCACCTCGTTCTCGATCGGCCAGCCGAGACTGGTGCCGACCGGGCTCAGCGACCTGAAGGGGGTGGCCTTCACCAAGGAGGACCACCTGGTCATCGCCGGGCTCAGCCCCGACCAGGAGGTGCTGCTCTTCGAGATCACCGTGGACGGGGTGCTGCGCTCGGACAAGCTGAGCCCGGCCCGGCTGCACACCGAGATCTCGAACCTGGTCGCGTACGTCGACAACCCGATCACCGGTCCGGGCCTGAACCTGCTGCTCGACATGGACGGCTCGGCGTACCAGGTGTTCGGCAACACCATCCGCGACCCTGAGCCACTGAGCCAGTTCCTGGTGTCGTCGCCCACGCCCACACCTTCGGCCTCGGCCTCGGCACTCTCGCCCACGGCCTCGCCCAGCCCGCCGACGCCGCCGACCGTCTCCGCCGCCTGCTTCGAGGGCTGAGCCGTGCCGCCGGGGGTCCGCCGTGCTCGGGCGGGTGCCGCCGCGACCGCCCTGTGGGGTGCGCTGAGCGACCTGGTGCTGCCCGCCGCCTGCGCCGGGTGCGGGCAGGAGGGCCTGCCGCTGCGGTTCGAGGTCTGCGAAGGCTGCGCCCGCGAGCTGGAGGGCCTGCGGGCCCGGCCCACCCGGCCGCAGCCCGCGCCGGACGGCCTGCCCGAGTGCGTCACCCTCGGCGACTACGACGGGCGGCTGCGGGAGCTGCTGCTGGCGTACAAGGAACGCGGTCGGCACCGGCTGGCCCGGCCGCTGGGCGCGCTGCTGGCCGAGGCGGTCGCCGCCGTGGTGCCGAGCTCCCCGGTGCTGCTGCTGCACGTGCCGGACACGGCCGCGGCGGCGCGGGCGCGCCATGGCGACCACATGCTGCTGCTGTCGCGGGGCACAGCCGCCCGGCTGCGCGAGGCGGGCCGCCGGGTCGGGGTGGCGCAGCCGCTGCGCGCCCTGCCCAAGGCCGACTCTACCCAGCTGAGCTCGGCGCAGCGGGCGCTGGCCGCGCTGGGTGGGTTCACCACGGCGCCGGGCCAGCTGGCCGCGGCGCGCCGGGCCGCCGCCGGGTCGGTGGTGGTGCTGCTCGACGACATCATCACCACGGGCGCGACTCTTTCGGCCGCGGCGGCATGTTTGGCGAATGCGGGGGTACGGGTTGATGCATGCGTCACTCTCGCCGCGACACGCCGGACCCGTGCCTGACCGAGAAATATGCCGGAAACTTCCGCATAATGGCCTGATCGGCAGCCGGTGACGGCTCGGTGACGCGTGGTACCGAAAGGGCGAATCTCGTCAAAACAGTCTTGGTACAAGGGATGACGAGAGGCTGTCCAGCGGCTAGCGTCAGAAGCCAACCACCTGATGGAGGCCACTGTAAGAGGTGGCACGAGCGTCGGAAGGGGCTTACGTAAGTGCGCCCCGGAGCAGATCGCCGGGGTGTCCAGTTTTTCGGACAGACCGTGGGAGGTCAGGCGTGGACATCGAGGTCAAGGGTCGTAACGTCGAAGTGCCCGAGCACTACAAGGTGCACGTGGCCGACAAGCTGCAGAAGATCGAGCGTTACGACCAGAAGATCATTGAAATCGACGTCGAGCTAATCCACGAGCGCAACCCGCGCCAAGCCGATTCCTGCCAGCACGTTGAGATCACCTGTGTCACCCGCGGTCCCGTTATCCGCGCCGTCGGCGCCGCCGGTGACTTCTACAGCGCACTCGACATGGCCATCGAACGTCTCGACCGCCAGATGCGCAAGGCGGCCGACCGCCGCCGGGTGCACCGCGGCCGCCGCGCGCCGATCTCCGTCGCCGCCGCGACCGCGGGACTGCCTCTCTTCGAACCCCCCGGTGACCTCGCCGCCGCTTCGCTGTCCCGTACCGGTTCCGTCGCGACGATGGAAGACGAGGAGCAGCCCTGGCACATCGTGCGAGAGAAGGAGTTCTCCGGCGAACCGATGACGATCGACGACGCGCTCTACCAGATGGAGCTCGTCGGGCACGACTTCTACCTGTTCCATGACAAGGACAGCGGCCGGCCCTGCGTGGTCTACCGCCGTCGGGCCTACGACTACGGCCTGCTCACCCTCGCCTGGTGACGTTGCTCGTGGTCACCCTCCTCTGGGAACGGTGACCTGGCACCCGGTGGTCTCGCACCGCCGGGGGCCGGGTCACCGTCCTTTTGCCTGCTCAGCGGTACTGCTCCGCGATCCGTACGAACTGGATGTCGTCGATTCGCCCGCCGTCGCGGCCCGGCAGCTTGGCCTTCAGGTAGGCCTCCTGCTCGAACCCGGCCCGCCGCAGCACGTTGCGCGACGCCTCGTTGTAGGGGAACGTCCCCGCGCACACCCGGATGATCCCGGCCTGCTCCAGGGCCCAGTCGCTGATCAGGCGCGCCGCGCTGGTGGCCATGCCCCGGCCCCGGAACTCCGGCCGCAGGCCGTAGCCGATCAGCGCCTGGCGGGTGAAGGGTTCCTGGTAGAACAGGCCGATGTCGCCCGCGAACGCGCCGGTGGCCGCGTCGAGGATGGCGCAGTCGGCGCGGGCGCCCGCCAGCCACTCCGACTCGGCCCGCTCACAGCGGTAGCGCAGGTGCTCCGGGGTGATCGGGCCGCCCAGGTTGGTCTTGGCGACCTCGGGCAGGCTCTGCAGGGCGTACACGTCATCGGCGTCGGCCAGGGTCAGCCGCCGCAGCACCACCCGGCCGTCGGTCAGCTGCCCGCCGGGGAAGTCGGGCAGGCCCGGGGCGACCCGGTCACCGGAGTCGGCGGCGAGCCGGACGAACGCGGTCAGGTCCGTCTGCGCTCCCGACCGGTCGGTCCCGGCGCCGCGCCGTACCCCCTCCCGGGTGAAACCCGCCGCCAGCGCCACCCGCTGGCTGGCCGCGTTGGTGGCCGCGGTGAGCAGCTCCAGGCGGACGCAGCCGCGCTCGCGCAGGGCCCAGTCCGCCACCGCGCGGGCCGCCGCGACGGCCACCCCCTGACGGCGCGCCCACGGCGCCGTCCAGTAGCCGATCGCGGCGTGGTTGCGCGACGGCCCGACCGGCAGCATGCTCGCCCCGCCGAGCAGGCGGTCGGTGGCCGGGTCGACGACCGCCCAGGCCGCGCCGCCCGCCTGCCAGGTCGCCGGGGCACCCTCGGCGATCCACCGGCGGGCGTCGTCGGTGGTGTGCGGCGACGCCAGATCCGGCAGGTACCGCGCGATCTCCGGGTCGTCGCAGGCCCGCGCCCTGTCCTCGATGTCCGCGTCGGTCCACGGGCGCAGTCGCACCGCGCCCCCGTCGACGACCGCCTCACTCATGCCAGGTCCTCCCGCACCAGCGCCGCGGTCCACGCGTCACGCCGCTCGCCGCGGTGCGCGCACCCGCTGCGCTGCACCCCTTCGAAGCTGAAGCCCGCCTTCTCCGCCACGCGGCGCGAGCCTTCGTTGCCGACGTGCGCCTTCCACTCGACGCGCACCACGCCCAGCTCGCGTAGCCCGTACTCGGCCGCGGCGCGCAGGGCGGCGGTCATGTAGCCGCGGCCGCGAGCGTACGGCGCGGTGACGAAGCCCACATCGGCGACCTCGGGGTCCTTGCCGATGCGCAGGTCGAGCTGCCCGACGTAGGTGTCCTCGGCGTCGGCGACGACCCAGCAGGCGCCCTCGTGGCGCTGCCACCAGCCCGGCGCGTACTCGGTGGCGAAACCGGCCGCCATCTCGTGGTCGTAGCCGAGCGGGACGGTGGTCCAGCGCAGGGTCTCCGGGTCGGTGCAGGTGGCCAGGACACCTGCGGCGTCCTTCAGCTCGGCGGGGCGCAACGTGATCTTCTCGCCCGCCTCGGTGACTGTGTGCAGCACGGGCTGGGGCGCGTCGTAACGGAAAGCCATGGCGGCAACCCTGACATACCCGGGGCGCTGGGCGCACGCTGGTTCTAGGGCGATGACGTGCGGGAACTTTGGGACTTCTTGTCCGATCTTGGTGGCTCTCTCCCCCAGGGGTGACGATTCCGCGTCCGATGCGCCTACGATGGGTCGGCAGACTGTCTAGGGAGCGTTGAACACCCGTGTCGATTTTCGAGAAGATCCTGCGTGCCGGCGAAGGGCGCATGCTTCGTCGGTTGAAGGCTATCGCTGAGGCCGTGAACTCCATCGAGGAGAACTACACCGACCTCACCGACGCCGAACTGCGGGCGCTGACCGACCAGTACCGCGAGCGTCTGGCCGACGGGGAGACCCTGGACGACCTGCTCCCGGAGGCTTTCGCCACGGTGCGGGAGGCGGCCAAGCGGGTGCTGCACAAGCGGCACTACGACGTCCAGATCATGGGCGGCGCCGCGCTGCACTTCGGCAACATCGCCGAGATGAAGACCGGTGAGGGCAAGACCCTGGTGTCGACGCTCCCGGCGTACCTCAACGCGCTGTCGGGCAACGGCGTCCACGTGATCACCGTGAACGACTACCTGGCCCAGCGCGACGCCGAGTGGATGGGCCGGGTGCACCGGTTCCTCGGCTTGACCGTCGGCGTGGTGCTGCCCAACCGCCCCGCCAACGAGCACCGCGCGGCGTACGAGTGCGACATCACCTACGGCACGAACAACGAGTTCGGCTTCGACTACCTGCGCGACAACATGGCCTGGTCCGCCGCCGACATGGTGCAGCGCGGCCACGGCTTCGCGATCGTCGACGAGGTGGACTCGATCCTCATCGACGAGGCGCGGACGCCGCTGATCATCTCCGGCCCGGCCGAGCAGTCGCAGCGGTGGTACGGCGAGTTCGCGGCGGTCGTCGCCCGGCTGGAGCGCGGCAAGGACGGCTCCGGCGACTACGAGGTGGACGAGGCCAAGCGCACCATCGCCGTCACCGAGCGCGGCGTGTCCCGCGTCGAGGACCGCCTGGGCATCGACAACCTGTACGAGTCGGTCAACACCCCGCTCGTCGGTTACCTCAACAACGCCATCAAGGCCAAGGAGCTCTACAAGCGCGACAAGGACTACATCGTCTCCGAGGGCGAGGTCCTGATCGTCGACGAGTTCACCGGTCGCATCCTGCACGGCCGTCGTTACAACGAGGGCATGCACCAGGCGATCGAGGCCAAGGAAGGCGTCGAGATCAAGCAGGAGAACCAGACCCTCGCGACGGTCACCCTGCAGAACTACTTCCGCATGTACGAGAAGCTCTCCGGCATGACGGGTACCGCCCAGACCGAGGCGGGCGAGTTCAACAAGGTCTACAACGTCGGCGTGGTGAGCATCCCGACCCACCGGGCGATGGTCCGCCAGGACAAGTCGGACGTCATCTACAAGACCGAGAAGGCCAAGTTCCAGGCCGTGGTCGAGGACATCGCCGAGCGCCACGCGACCGGCCAGCCGGTGCTGGTCGGCACGGTGTCGGTGGAGAACTCCGAGATCCTGTCGCAGCTGCTGCGCCGCAAGGGCATCCCGCACTCGGTCCTCAACGCCAAGTACCACGCCCGCGAGGCGGAGATCGTCGCGCAGGCCGGCCGCAAGGGAGGCGTCACGGTCGCCACCAACATGGCCGGTCGTGGTACCGACATCCTGCTCGGCGGTAACCCGGAGTTCCTGGCCGCGGCGGAGCTGCGCCAGCGCGGGCTCACCGAGGAGGAGCACGGCGACGACTACTACAAGGCGTACGAGGAGATCCTCCCGGGCTGGGAGGAGGCCTGCAAGGCCGAGGCCGAGGAGGTGCAGGCCGCGGGCGGTCTGTACGTGCTGGGCACCGAACGCCACGAGTCCCGCCGTATCGACAACCAGCTGCGCGGCCGTTCCGGCCGTCAGGGCGACCCGGGCGAGTCGCGGTTCTACCTGTCGCTGCAGGACGACCTGATGCGGCGCTTCCGTTCCGGCGCGGTGGAGGCGGTCATGGACCGCTTCAACATCCCCGAGGACGTGCCGATCGAGTCGAAGATGGTGACCCGTCAGATCCGCAGCGCGCAGACGCAGATCGAGGCCCAGAACGCCGAGATCCGCAAGAACGTGCTCAAGTACGACGAGGTCATGAACAAGCAGCGTCAGGTGATCTACGCCGAGCGCAAGCGCGTGCTCGACGGCGAGGACCTGAACGACCAGGTCCAGAGCATGATCGACGACGTCGTGACGGCGTACGTCATGGGCGGCACGGTCGGCACCGGCAAGGAGTACGCCGACGACTGGGACCTCGAGCAGCTGTGGACCAACCTCAAGCAGCTCTACCCGGTCGGCGTCTCGCTCGACGAGCTGGAGGAGGAGAGCGGCAGCACGCGCAACACGTTCGACGCCGACTTCCTGCGTGAGCGGCTCAAGCAGGACGCGCACGAGGCGTACGAGCGCCGCGAGCAGCAGCTCGGCTCGGAGGCGACCCGGGAGCTGGAGCGCCAGGTGCTGCTGGCCGTCATCGACCGCAAGTGGCGCGAGCACCTGTACGAGATGGACTACCTGCAGGAGGGTGTCGGCCTGCGCGCGTACGCCCAGCGCGACCCGCTGGTCGAGTACCAGCGCGAGGGCTTCGACATGTTCGCCCAGATGATGGAGGGCATCAAGGAGGAGGCGGTCGGCTTCCTGTTCAACCTGGAGGTCCAGGTCGAGCACGAGCACGCCCCCGCCCCGCAGCAGGAGGGCGTGCCGCTGCCCGACTCCGAGTCCCACGTCGAGATCAAGGCCCGTGGTCTGCAGCGCCAGCAGAGCCGTGGGCTGCAGTACACCTCGCCGACGATCGACGGTGCCGCCGGCGCCGGCGCGCCGCAGGTGCAGCAGGCTCCGGCCCTGGGCATCGGCAACAACAACAACGGCGACCGCCGCCCGTCCCCGCGCGGTGGCCGTGGCGCGGTGGCCGCGCCGGCCTCCCGCAACTCGCCCTGCCCCTGCGGCTCCGGCAAAAAGTACAAGCGCTGCCACGGCTCCGCCGAATAGCTGGCGCCCGCCTCCGCGGGCGCGGCGATCGGCTCTGCTGCTGGCGCCCGCCTCCGCGGGCGCGGCGATCGGCTGTGCTGCCGGCGCCCGCCTTCGCGGGCGCGGCGATCGGCCTTTGAAGCCGACCGCATCGGCGCGTCGCTACATCGCTGCGCGATGTCACGCTCCTTTACCGATGCGGTCGGCGGCCGATCGCGGGTCGGTGGTTGGGGCTGAAGACGAACGGGAGGACCGCCTGGATGGCGGTCCTCCCGTTTTTGTGCGGCGCCCGACTGCCCCTGCCGTGCGCGCCGCACTCCTCCCCTCCAGTGGTGGTGGAACCCGGAACGGCCGCCGCCTGGTGCCGTGCGGGCAGGCGTCCGCCCCGGGAGTCGTGGCTGGAGGAGCCGGTCAGAGCAGGACGGTGAGGGCGGTGCAGCGCCAGGTGGTGCCGTCGCGCTCCAGCCGGTACGCGATCGACCAGGTGCTGTGGCCGTCGCTGAGCACGGCGGCGACCTCGGCGACGCCGGGCCGGGGCTCGCAGGTGCGCAGCTGTCGGCGGCGGACGGGAGTGCGCGCGGTGGCGTTGCGCCGCGACAGGCGCATCTTGGCCAGGCGGCGCACCGCGCGGCTCAGCTCGTCGAGCACGTCGTTGGCCTCGGTGACGCGCAGCAGCGGGCGCAGCTGGCTGGGGGCGCGGAAGCCGTTGAACAGCTCCAGGCACAGGTTGAGGAAGCGCAGCGCGGTGGTGTGGCACTCGGGCGAGGCCCCGGCGATCGCCTCGGGCGGGATCACCTCGCGTGGCTCGGGCCGGACCGGCCGGTAGGTGGTGGGGCGCAGTTCGTCGTCGAACGGCGGGTCGAGCAGCGGCGCGCGGTGGATGCGGACCGCGCCCGGCGCGATGGCGGGCGGCGACGCTAGCACCGTCATGGGTTCACCACCTAGATCTTGAGTTTGCTTGAGTTTGCCTCCGTTTGAAATTCTGTGGCTACGGATGGGGCACGGTCAATGCCTGTGGATAACTCTCAGTCCTCGCCGCCGGACAGGGGGTTGTCCTTGACGTACTGCTGCGTCTCGTCGTAGAGCTTGCCGATGAACTCCTCCAGCCGGGCGCGCTCCACGCGCCACTGACCACGGCCGCCGAGCCTGATGGCGGGCAGCTCGCCGCGGCGCACCAGCGCGTAGATCTGCGCCGCCGACGTGCTCAGCTCCTCGGCGACCTGCTCCAGGGTGAGGAAGCGCGGCTGCGGCTGATTCATGGCGGGGTTCTCCTGAGGGGTCTGATGCTTCAACTTGCTTTAGTTTGCCATCGGATGGCGGGTGACGGTGTGCCCGGTGCCGGACATGCGAGACTGTCCCCGACAGGTCGGACGAGCCGGAGGTGACCGAGTGGCGGCAGAATTCGTACGGGTCTATCTGCCCGCGACCGTGCCGCTGGTAGCGGCCCTGCAGGAGTCGGGCGAGCTGGGCCGCCCACCCGTCGCGGCACACGCGGTCACCCCGGCACTGCGCGAGTGGTACGCCGAGGGCGACGAGGAGGAGCTGGAGTTCGTCGCCTTCCTGCGGGCCGCCCAGGACGCCCTGCGCCTGCTGCGCGACGATCCGAGCGCCCCGCGCCGCCGCGTGGTGGTCTCCGTCGACGTGCCCGCCGACCAGGTGACCGCCGACGGTCGCGAGCTCGGCACCAGCACGGTGCGGCTGCGTGACGCGGTCCGCCGGTCCGCCATCGCCTCGTTCCACGTGGACGAGCCGGAGGCCGAGCCGGTCGTGGCGGCGGCCGCCGAGGTGGTCGAGCGGGCTGCCGGGGGCGACCCGGACGCCCAGTTCACCGTGGACTCGGCCGAGGATCTGGACCTCCTCTGGTACGCCCCCGAGGAACTGGCCGACCTCCTGGCCTCCTGACCGGTAGCCACCGCGCTGCCACGCCCGCCGGCCGACACACCCGTTTTAAATCGACGCTGGCCTATCTAGAGGACTGGAACGGAAAATCCGTCCTCTAGATAGGCCAGCGTCAATGCTAGGTGGGGGCGGGCGCCCCGTCAGTTTGCGTCGGCGGTGACCTTGGGCAGGGTACGGCCGTAGGCCACCATCGCCGTGATGGCGCCGACGAAGAACACGACCAGGCAGGTGTTCAGCCGCGAGTCGGCCGCCATGTTCTCGAACAGCTGGTCGCCGGTGACGTCCGTGCTGGCCATGCTGAGCAGCCACGGCGCGCCGAGGCGGGTGAACAGCTCGGCGATGGCCAGCATGAGCCCGGCCGCGCCGCCCGCGAGCAGGTAGACCGGCCAGCGGGGCGGCTGCCCGGCCTGGCGCGACAGCGCCCGCAGCCGCCAGAACGCCAGCAGCCCGGCGGTGATGCCAGAGACCAGGGACAGGGTGAACGCGACCCAGCCGTTGGCGGCGTACCGCCCGGCGGGGGTGCCGTCGTCGCCGAACAGGCGCAGCAGCGGGTCGGCGAAGCGGTGCGCCACGAACGCCAGGACCATGACGGACAGGGCGGCGATGACCCCGGCGCGCAGCAGCGGGCGGTTGCTCCAGGCACCGAGCGCGCCGCCGAGGGCGCCCGCGAGGCCGACGGTGAGGGCGAGCACGCCGCCCGCGCCGGCGGGGACGCCGAAGACCAGCAGCGCGGCGGAGGTGGCCACGGCGCCGGCGAACAGTCCCGCGCCGATGCCCGCGGCGAAGCGTACGCCGGTGGACGGGGCCTTGCCGTGGGCGTCGAGCCAGCCGGTGGTGAACAGGGAGACGGCCACGCCCGCGACCAGGCTGGCCTGGACCAGGCCGGGCAGGGCGACGGCGGCCAGGGCGAGGTTGAAGTCGGTGCTGCCCGGCGTGAACGCGGTCCGGTTGACCAGCAGCGACAGCAGTAGCCAGGCCAGCGCGGAGAAGGCGAGCCAGGTCGGCGCGGGTGCCACCGGCACGGCCGGGGTGGGCGTGGCCGGAGTGCCCCGCCGCTGTGCCGGGGCGGGGGTGTCGACGGGCTCGGATGTGGCGATCGCTGGCTCGGTCATCGTGGTCTCCTGACGGGCGGCGGTGGGCCGGTCGCGGCCGTGGTGCACGCCGCCGCGGCGGGCCCTGGTCGCGGGGGCCTGGGACGGCAGGCGAAGGGGGTCGGGGTGCTCTGGCGACCTAGCCTAGCCATGCCGGAAGGGTGGGTATCGTGGACCGGGAGGGCTGGCCCGGCCACGTGGAACGGATCACATGGCAGCGCTCGCCCGATGTCACGGGCGTGCTTTGCATGCGAGTATGCAAACGACGTTGACATCCCTTCCGATCGAAGGAGCCATCGATGGATGCCGTATCCCTGGTGCCCGACCCGCACAACGAGCCGGTGCGGACCTACGCCCCTGGCTCCAAGGAGCGGGCCAACCTGAGCAAGCGGTTGAAGGAGCTGGCCGCCGACCGGGTCGACCTGACGATGACCATCGACGGGCAGCAGCGCATGGGTGGCGGCCAGGCGATCGACGTCGTCCAGCCGCACAAGCACTCGCATGTGCTGGGAGTCACCCACAATGCCACCAACGCCGATGCGGTGGCGGCGGTGACGGCCGCGAAAAAAGCCGCCCCTCTTTGGCGTGATATGTCCTTCGACGACCGGGCGGCGATCTTCCTCAAGGCGGCCGACCTGCTCGCCGGACCGTGGCGGGACACCCTCAACGGCGCCACCATGCTCGGTCAGTCCAAGACCGTCCAGCAGGCCGAGATCGACTCCGCCTGCGAGCTGATCGACTTCCTGCGCTTCAACGTGCTCTTCGGCCGCAAGCTGCTGGCCGAGCAGCCGATCTCCTCGCCCGGGGTGTGGAACCGCTTCGACCACCGCCCGCTGGAGGGCTTCGTCTACGCGATCACCCCGTTCAACTTCACCGCGATCGCGGGCAACCTGCCGGCGACCCCGGCGCTGATGGGCAACACCGTGCTGTGGAAGCCGGCGCACACCCAGCAGTTCGCGGCGCACTTCATCATGCGGCTGTTCGAGGAGGCGGGCCTGCCTCCGGGCGTGATCAACATGGTCACCGGCGACGGCCTGGCCGTCTCCGACGTCGCCCTGGCCGACCCGGACCTGGCGGGCATCCACTTCACCGGCTCGACCAAGGTCTTCCAGCACCTGTGGAAGCAGATCGGCGACAACATCGCCGGCTACCGGTCGTACCCGCGCATCGTGGGTGAGACCGGCGGCAAGGACTTCGTCATCGCGCACCCGTCGGCCGACCCGGATGCGCTGGTCACCGCGCTGGTGCGGGGCGCCTTCGAGTACCAGGGCCAGAAGTGCTCGGCCGCCTCGCGGGCGTACGTGCCGCGCTCGCTGTGGGAGGCGGGCGTGCGCGATCAGCTCGAGGCCGACACGCGGTCGCTGACCTACGGTGACGTGAACGACTTCGCCAACTTCGGCGGCGCCGTGATCGACGGGCGCGCGTTCGCGCGGCACGCGGCGGCGATCGAGAAGGCCAGGGCGTCGGAGTCCTGCGAGATCCTGGTCGGCGGCACCGTCGACGACAGCGAGGGCTTCTTCGTCTCGCCGACGGTCATCGTCTGCGACGACCCGGCCAACGAGGTCTTCACCACCGAGTACTTCGGGCCGATCCTGGCCGTGCACGTCTTCGACGACGCCGACTTCGAGGCCGTGGTCCGCCAGGCCGAGAGCGTCGCGCCGTACGCGCTGACCGGCGCGATCTTCGCCCAGGACCGCCGGGCCCTGGAGTGGATGGCCAAGGAGCTGCGCTTCGCGGCGGGCAACTTCTACCTCAACGACAAGCCGACCGGTGCCGTGGTGGGCCAGCAGCCCTTC
The DNA here is from genome assembly GCF_019083965.1 of Catellatospora tritici. Taxonomy (GTDB): domain Bacteria; phylum Actinomycetota; class Actinomycetes; order Mycobacteriales; family Micromonosporaceae; genus Catellatospora; species Catellatospora tritici. The sequence continues at coordinate 106,357 of NZ_JAHRCY010000014.1, read as the reverse complement.
GGCGGCGGCCGGGCCTCGGGCACCAACGACAAGGCGGGCTCCTGGCACAACCTGGTCCGCTGGATGTCGCCGCGGACCATCAAGGAGACCTTCGTGCCGCCGAAGGACCACCGGTACCCGCACATGGACACCGACAACCCGCGCGCCTGACCTGCGCCGATACGCCGCACCCGCCCCACCGGGCGGGTGCGGCGTGGTGCTATGCGGACAAATCGGATGAAGGTTACGGTTGATGGGTGACCTACCACCCGTCAGGTGACCGGGCCGGTCCGCACGTGGGCGATCCCCGCGCTCGCACCGGCTCTCCCGAGGACGGGGCGGCCGTCGCCGAGGGCGAGCGCAGCTTCGGCGAGCAGGGCGGGCGACTCACCTACGGGCGGTACCTGCGGATTCCGCAGCTGCTGGCCCAGCAGCAGCCCGAATCGGACCCGCCGGCCCACGACGAGCTGCTGTTCATCACCATCCATCAGGTGTACGAGCTGTGGTTCAAGCTGCTGCTGCACGAGTTGGCCGACGCGCGCGACCATCTGCTGGCGGGGGAGACCTATGTGCCCCGGGTACGGCTGGAACGCTGCCAGGTGATCGAGCGGTTGCTGATGCAGCAGGTCGACGTGATCGACACGATGACCCCGCAGGACTTCCTGACGTTCCGGACAAACCTCGCACCTGCCTCGGGCTTCCAGTCGGTCCAGTTCCGGGAGATCGAGTTCCTGTCCGGGCTGAAGGACCCCGGCTTCGTGGAGCGGCTGCGCGACCTGGATCCCGTGGAGCGGCGACGGCTGCGCGCCCGGTTGGCTGAGCCGAGTCTGTGGGACGGCTTCCTGTCACTGCTGGCCGCGCACGGTTTCGCGGTGGACACACCGGAGCGGCGACTTGCCTCGCTGGCGGCCGTCGCCCACGATCGGGGGCGCTATGGGGCGCTGTGGGACGTCGCCGAGGCGCTGCTCGCGCACGATCAGGCGTGGGCGCTGTGGCGGGCGCGGCACGTGCTCATGGCAGAACGGCAGATAGGCACCAAACCGGGCACCGGGGGCTCGGCGGGGGCGCCGTATCTCAGGTCACGACTTGATCTCAGGTTCTATCCGGACCTCTGGGCGCTGCGCGCCACCCTGTGAAACGGGCCGAATACGCTACGTGCGAGAATATGTCCGATTAGTCGGATGTGGTGGCGCCTAATCATGGAAGATCACCCACAAGGCGTCGGCAGTCCGACAAGATCGACACGCCGAAGAAATATGCGGCTTTTGCGCGATCCCGCCAGGCAGGCAGTCCGAGGCAGGAAACGGACATATTACTGTCTGATCAGACAGTCGAAGCTGGACTGTCCGGCGCGAACAGTCCACTGTGTATGAGCGATATCCTGGACAGAAGGCTGCGGAAGTGGCAGCGTTGAGACATGGCAGAGGTAGGAATCAACGCTACTGCGGCGGCCGTGCTCGGTCTGCTGCACGATGGCCCGATGACCGGTGGCCAACTCATGGCCGCGGCCGAGCGCAGACTCAGCCCGTACTGGTCCATGACGCGGTCTCAGGTCTACCGCGAGCTGCCGGTCCTCGCCGAGCTCGGCTATGTCAAGCTCGGCAAGCCCGGCCCCAGGGCCAGCCAGCCCTATGCGATCACCGCGTCGGGCAAGCGGGCCTTCGCCCGCTGGCTGAACGAGGAGCCCGGCCGCGAGCTGGTGCGCAACCCATACGCGCTGCGTGTCGCGTTCGGATCCACGCATGCGACCAACCAGTTCGACTCGTTGCTCAACAGCGCGAACACCCACCACACCGAGGCCCTGGCGGAAGCCCGCGAGCAGGCCAAGGAGGCGAAGAAGGAAGGCGACGAGTTCACCGCGGCTGGGCTGGAGTTCGCCGTCGCCTACCACAAGGCGGCACTGAACTGGCTGAAGAGCGCGATCGCTAAGTGAGCTGAGGTCGCGCCGTCGCCAGCGCCGCGCGCAGCCCGGCCGCGGCAGCAGACGTCGCACCCAGCGCATCCAGGGCGAAGAGGCCCGCTCCCACCACCGGCGGCGCAGCCACCACGGCTAGCCGAACAGCCGACGAGTGGGCCTTCACCCCTTCGTAGACCGCGTCGTTGAGCAGCGCGTGACCGGCCCGCAGCACCCCGCCGCCGAGGACCACCTCGTATGGCAGGTCGCGCAGGCCGAGCCGGTCCGCGGCCACGGTCGCCAGGGCCGTGATCTCCGACGCCTGCCGGGCCACCACCCGCCGAGCCACCGCGTCACCGGCGGCGGCCACCGTGAACAGCACCTCGCTCAGGCTGTCCAGCCGCGCCGACGGCAGCTCGCCCAGGTGCACCCCGGCGATCACCGCATGGACCGTCTCTCGGCCGAAGTGCGCCGCCACCGCCTCGACCAGCGCGGTGGCCGGGCCCCGGCCGTCCTCGCCGCGCGCGGCGTGCCACATCGCCAGCGACGCCAGGTGCTGGCCGCCGCCCCAGTCGCCGGAGATCATGCCGAGCGCGGGGAAGCGCGCCGTACGCCCGTCGGCGGCACGCCCGACGCAGTTGATCCCGGCCCCGCACACCACCGCGACCGCGTCAGGGCTGTCGGTGCCCGCGCGCATCAGCGCGAACGTGTCGTTGTCCACCCGGTACGACTGCGCCCAGCCGGTCGCCGCGATCGCCGCCGCGGCGACGTCGACCTCGATCGGCAGATCGACGCCGGACAGGTACACCTCGGCGCGGGCCACCGGCACCGTCGGCGGCATCTCCGCCGCCCGCAGTGCCGCCGCCACCAGCCCGTCGACCAGCTTCACGGCCGCGTCGACGCCGAGGGTCTGCGGCGACGAACCGGGGCCGCGCACGAAGCCGTGCACGCGACCGTCGGTGTCGGCCAGCACGACGTCGGTCTTGGAGTTGCCGCCGTCGACGGCCAGGAACAGTTCGGTGGAGTTCATCGGGCCCACGCCAGGTGCGCGGAGTTGGCGGCCAGCAGCTTGTCGGTCAGGGCCTCGGCCTGCTCGTACTGCCCGACCAGCGGGTGGGCCAGCAGCGCGTCGTAGACGCGGTCCCGACCGCCGTGCACCGCCGCCCGCACGGCCAGCTCCTCGTACGCGGCCACGCCGGAGATCAGGCCCGACATCAGCGGCGGCACCGGCGGGGCGGCCAGCGGCACCGCACCGTCGTGGTCGACCCGGGCGCTCACCTCGATCACCGCCGCGTCGGGCAGGAACGGCAGGTGGCCGTCGTTGCGCAGGTTGACCGCGTGCACGCCGCCGTCGCCGGTGACCAGCGAGGTGATCAGGCCCACCGCGGCCTCGGAGTAGAACGCGCCGCCGCGCTGCGACAGCAGGTCGGGCTTGGTGGAAAGGGTCGGGTCGGCGTACATGGCCAGCAGCTGGGACTCCATGCCGGCCACCTTCTCGCCCCGGGTCGGGGCGCCGCGCTCCTCGCGCACGACCAGGTCGTGGGCGTAGAAGTAGCGCAGGTAGTACGACGGGACACTGCCCAACCGGGTCAGCAGGTCGGCGGGCAGCTGCACCTGGTCGGCCAGCGCGGGCAGGTGGTCGCGCAGCAGCTCGGGCAGCCGGTCGACGCCGTCGACGTACGCGGCGCGCTCCCAGGTCAGGTGGTTGAGGCCGACATGGTCCAGGGTGACCTGCGCCGGGTCGACGCCGAGCAGCGCGGCGAAGCGCCGCTGGAAGCCGATCGCCACGTTGCACAGGCCGATCGCCCGGTGCCCCGCGTCCAGCAGCGCCCGGGTGACGATGCCGACCGGGTTGGTGAAGTCCACGATCCACGCGCCCGGGTTGGCCAGCCGGGCGGCGCGCTCGGCGATGTCGAGCACGACCGGCACCGTACGCAGCGCCTTGGCCAGGCCGCCCGCGCCGGTGGTCTCCTGCCCGACGCACCCGCAGTCCAGCGGGAACGTCTCGTCGCTGATCCGGGCGGCCTGCCCACCGACCCGCAGCTGGAGCACCACCACGTCGGCGCCGCTCAGCCCCGCGTCCAGATCGGCGGTCCAGGTCAGCGCGCCGGGGTGGCCGTGGTGGGCCAGCAGCCGCCGCGCGTACGGCCCGATCACGTCGAGCCGGTCGGCGGCCGGGTCGACCAGCGCCAGCTCGGTGACGGCGAGGCTGCCGGCGAGCCGGGCGAACCCGTCGACCAGCTCGGGGGTGTAGGTGGAGCCTCCACCCACGACTGCGATCTTCATGTGGCTACTCCAGGTTGCGGGGGTCAGGCCGGGGTCAGCGCGTAGCGCAGCGAGTCGATGAGGGCTTCGCGCACGGCGCGCAGCCCGGCGTCCGTGGCGCCCAGCAGCACCGCGTCGTCGGGCAGCGCGGTCACCGCCACCGGGGTGCGCAGCGGGGTGTCGCGGTGGAACGCCTCGACGACCAGGTCGCGCAGCGTGTCGCCACCGGCCTGGGCCACCTCCCCGGCGAGCACCACCAGTGGCGGGTCAAGCAGCGCGGCCACCGCCGCCAGCGCAACCGCGATCCGGTCGGCCAGCGCCGTCAGGAAACCCGCCGCGTCGGCGCCGGAGTCGGCCACCGCGGCGGCGACCGCGTCCTCGGCCGTGGCTCCCGTGATGCCGTACGTCGCCGCCAGTGCCAGCACCGCCGGGCCGCCGACCAGCTCCTGCATGTCGCGGGGCTGGCCGCCCAGGCCGACCGGGACGTAGCCGATCTCGCCCGCGCCGCCGGTGGCGCCGCGCAGCAGCGACGGCCCGAGGTCGATGGCGCAGCCCAGGCCCGCGCCGAACCACAGCAGCACGAAGCTGTCGGTGCCCTTGCCCGCGCCGCGGTGGCGCTCGGCGATGGCGGCCAGGTTCACGTCGTTCTCGGCGGCCACCGTCAGGTCGAGCCTGGTGGCGAGGTCGCCGACCAGGCCCGGCCGCTGCCAGCCGGTGAGGTCGATGTGCCGGATCGTGTCGGTGCCCGGGTGGTACGACCCCGGCACGCCCAGCTGCAGGTGGGTGAGCCGGTCCGGGGTCAGCCCGGCGGTGGCGCACAGGTCGGCCAGGATCAGCCGGACGGTGTCGACCGGGTCGTCGGCGGCCGCGGCGAGCCGCTCCTGGGTGAACTCGGCCTGGGCCAGCACCGCCCCGGTGAGGTCGCACAGCGCCGCGTCGTACGGCGCGTGCGCGGTCTCGGTGGTGTCGCGCACCGAGATGGCCGCGACCACCGCGGCGCCCGGGTTGATCGCGTAGACCTCGGCGTTGGGGCCGGGGCCGCCGCTGGTGTGCCCGACGACCACGGCCAGCCCGGCCTCGGTGAGGGTGCGCAGCACGTCGGAGGTGGTCGGCTTGGACAGACCGGTCAGTTCCCGTAATTCGCCCCGGGTGAGGGTGCCCCGATCGAGCAGCAGCGCCAGCGTGGCACTCTCGTTCATGGCGCGTAGCAGCTTCGACGATCCAGCCAGCCGTGACACAGCCCGCCCCCTGGGTTCACTGATCGTTGGGTCTACTGATCATTGGGTGCACTGATCGGTTGAAGAACGTTCACAATTGGCAACCAACTTTACTATCTTGGTTGCCTGCCGCGTTGTCAAGCGCGGTCCCAGGCGGCGGGCCTCGGGCGGTTATCGGTAGCGGTCCCTACTAGTCTTGTCCTGTGACTGCCGACTACGCCGATCAGCTCAAGTCCCTCGACGCGACCATGCGCAACATCGAGTCCGTGCTCGACATCAACCGGCTGCGCCGCGACAAGGAGCAGCTCGAGCAGGAGGCTTCGGCGCCCGACCTCTGGGACGACCAGGCCAAGGCGCAGGATGTCACGTCGCGGCTGTCGTACGTCAACGGCGAGATCGGGCGGCTCGAGCGGCTGCGCGGCCGCCTGGACGACGCCGAGGTGCTGCTGGAGCTGGCGCAGGCCGAGGGCGACGCGGGCTCGCTGGCCGAGGTGGGCACCGAGCTGACCTCGCTGGCCAAGGCGATCGAGGAGCTGGAGGTGCGCACCCTGCTCTCCGGCGAGTACGACTCCCGGGAGGCGCTGGTCGCAATCCGGGCCGGGGCCGGCGGCGTGGACGCGGCCGACTTCGCCGAGATGCTGCTGCGCATGTACCTGCGCTGGGCCGAGCGGCACGGCTACCCGACCGAGGTCTACGACACCTCGTACGCCGAGGAGGCTGGCCTGAAGTCGGCGACCTTCGCGGTCAAGGTGCCATACGCCTACGGCACGCTCAGCGTCGAGTCGGGCACGCACCGCCTGGTCCGCATCAGCCCGTTCGACAACCAGGGACGCCGCCAGACCAGCTTCGCCGGGGTCGAGGTGCTGCCGGTGGTGGAGCAGACCGACCACATCGACATCCCCGAGGGCGAGATGCGGGTGGACGTCTTCCGCTCCAGCGGCCCCGGCGGGCAGAGCGTCAACACGACCGACTCGGCGGTGCGGATCACCCACCTGCCGACCGGCATCGTGGTGTCCTGCCAGAACGAGAAGTCCCAGCTGCAGAACAAGGCCTCCGCGCTGCGGGTGCTCCAGGCGCGGCTGCTGGAGCGCAAGCGCCAGGAGGAGAAGGCCAAGATGGACGGGCTGAAGACCGACGCGGCCGGGTCGTGGGGCGACCAGATGCGGTCGTACGTGCTGCACCCGTACCAGATGGTCAAGGACCTGCGGACCGAGTTCGAGACGGGCAACCCGACCGCCGTCTTCGACGGCGAGATCGACAGCTTCGTGGAGGCGGGCATCCGCTGGCGCAAGCAGCGCCAGCTCGAGACGGCCTGATCAGCTCGGCGGCACCGGTTTTAAATCGACGCTGGCCTATCTAGAAGACGGATTTCGGTTCTCCGTCCTCTGGATAGGCCAGCGTCGATGCTAGGGCGGGTCGGCGCGTCGGGGGGATCACCCCGCATGAGTGCGCACCATCGTCTGGACGGACCGATTGACTACTCACCGTAAGCGTTGATCACGAGTCGATCACGGAATTTTCCAGGAACATTCACGGCAATACCGTCAAGCGAGCCACGCCGGACTTGGCGAAGCCGCAACACCGCGTAGACTCTCGCCCGTGATTCGACTTGAGCACGTGACCAAGACCTACCCGAAGGCGTCCCGGCCCTCACTGGACGACGTGTCGGTCTCGATCGAGAAGGGAGACTTCGTCTTCTTCATCGGTCCGTCCGGCTCCGGCAAATCAAGCATCGTCAAGCTGATGCTGCACGAGATCAAGCCCAACAAGGGCAAGGTCTTCGTGAACGGCAAAGAGATCAGCTCAATGCGCTCCTGGAAGATCCCCAGCTTCCGGCGTTCCATCGGCTGTGTGTTCCAGGACTTCCGCCTGCTGCCGAACAAGACGGCGTACGAGAACGTGGCGTTCGCCCTCGAGGTCATCGGCAAGTCCAAGGCGGTCGCGCGCCGGGTGGTGCCCGAGGTGCTGGAACTGGTCGGCCTGGGCGGCAAGGAGCACCGCTACCCGCACGAGCTCTCCGGTGGTGAGCAGCAGCGTGTCGCGGTCGCGCGGGCGTTCGTGAACCGTCCGCTGATCCTGCTCGCCGACGAGCCCACCGGTAACCTCGACCCGGACACCTCCATCGAGATCATGCGGTTGCTCGACCGGATCAACCGGACCGGCACGACCGTCGTCATGGTCACCCATGACTCCAACATCGTGAACCAGATGCGCCGCCGCGTCATCGAGATCGAGGGCGGCCGGATCGTTCGTGACCAGGCTCGAGGCGTCTACGGCTGATCGGCCGCGGGCCGTCTCCCGGCCCGCCCGCTGCCTGTCCTGACGATCTGACCGTATTTACCGGAGGAATCCCCCCGATGCGTGCGAAGTATGTGCTGGCCGAGGTGCTGGTCGGCCTGTGGCGCAACGTCACGATGACGGTCGCCATGATCATCACAATGATCGTGTCGCTGACCATGCTCGGCGCCAGCCTGCTGATGTACCTGCAGGTCGACGAGATGAAGGGGCACTACTACGAGCAGGTCGAGGTGTCCATTTACCTCGACAAGGGCGTCGCCGAGGACAAGATCGCGGCGATCAAGGCCCAGCTCGACAGTGACCCACTGGTGAAGCCCGGCGGCGTCATCTACGAAGACCAGGCGATGGCGTACGAGAACTTCAAGGAGCAGTTCCACGACACCCCCGACCTGGTCGCCGCGATCGGCCCGACCGAGCTGCCCGCCTCCTTCCGGGTCAGCCTGAAGGACCCGCAGCAGTTCGAGCAGATCAACACGAAGTACGCCGGCCTCGACGGCGTCGACAACGTGGTGGACCAGCAGAAGCTGCTGCAGAAGATCTTCGACATCCTGGGCTCGATCCAGACCATGTCGCTGGTCGTCGCGGGCGCCATGGGCATCGCCGCGCTGCTGCTGGTCGCCAACACCATCCAGGTCGCCGCGTACAGCAAGCGCCGCGAGGTCGCCGTGATGAAGCTGGTCGGCGCGTCGAACTGGTTCATCCAGGCGCCGTTCGTGCTGGAGGCCGTCTTCGCGGCGGTGCTCGGCTCGCTGCTGGCGTACGGCATGCTGGTGATCGGCAAGATCGTGCTGATCGACCACAAGCTGGCCGCGCTCACCGACCTGCTGCTGCCGGTGAGCTGGGGCAACGTCAACCTGATGCTGCCGATCCTGGCCGGTATCGGGTCGGTCGTCAGCGCCGTCACCGCCTGGGTCACCCTGCGCTTCTACATCCGCGTCTAGTTCGCGGACCGCACCGGAAACCGGCCCGCCGACGGGAGTCAGCTCCCGCGGCGGGCCGGTTTTTTTGTCACTCGCCCTGCTCGGTATGCGTTTTTATGACGATTCACCCTTTATATGCGAAGTAGGGTGTTTCCAGGCGAGACGCAGGAGGTTCCGTGGGCTGGCGTCGACTCATACCGGTGCTGCTGTGCACCGTGGCAGTGGTGCTGACCGGGCTGCCCGCGGTCGCCGCGCCCGACGACCCGAGCGGCGACATGAAGCGCATCGACAAGGAGCTGGCCAAGACTGGCGCGCTGCTGGAGTCGGTGTCCGAGCAGGCGCGCACCGCGGCCCGGCAGCTCGCGGAGACCAACGCGGCGCTGCCCGCCGCCCAGGAGCGCATCGTGAAGGCGAAGACGGCGGTGGTCGTCGCCGAGACGAAGGCCGCCACCGCGCGGCGTAAGGCCGACGCGGCCACTGCCGCCTGGCAGGCCACCGACCAGCAGTACCAGCAGTCCGTGCAGCAGGTGCAGGCCGGCCGCGACCGGATGGCCCGCTTCGCCGTCGCCACCATGCACGGTGCCAATGTGGCCGAGTTCAACCTGCTGCTGGCCGCCACCCGGCCGCAGGAGTTCCTGATCCGGGGCGACCTGATCCGCCAGCTCGGCCAGATGCGCAAGGAGGCCATCGACGGCTACATGCTGGCCCGCCGAGACGCCAAGCAGGTGACCAACGAGGCCGAGCTGCGCCGCCGCACCGCCGAGGAGGCCAACCGGGTCGCGCAGACGACGCTGAAGGAGGCGCAGGAGGCCCGCGCCGAGGCCGAGCAGGCCGAGCGCGATCTCCGGGACCTGTCCGAGCGCCGGGAGAAGGCGGTCGCGGCGGCGGAGGCGCAGAAGGCGGACGTGCAACGCCGCTACGAGGAGGTCAAGCAGCAGAGCGAGGAGATCGCCGCGCAGCTGCGGGCCTGGCAGGAGCAGTACGGCCAGTTCGTGCCGGTGCTGCGCGCGGGCGCCAAGCTGCTCATGCCCACCCGGGGCTGGAAGTCCAGCGACTATGGCATGCGCTTCGACCCGTACTACCACACCTGGCAGCTGCACGCCGGGGTCGACATCGCGGCCGACGGCGGTCAGCCGATCTACGCCGCGGGCGGTGGCACCGTGTCGACGGCTGGTTGGAACGGCGGCTACGGCAACTACACCTGCATCACCCACGGCCGCACCGACGGCCACGTCATCTCGACCTGCTACGGGCACCAGTCCAAGATCCTGGTGTCGGTCGGGCAGAAGGTGCGCGGCGGTCAGCTCATCGGCCGCGTCGGCACCACCGGCGCCTCCACCGGCAACCACCTGCACTTCGAGGTACGCCGCGACGGCGACCCCATCCAGCCGCTGAACTGGCTGCCCGGCTGTCTGTGCTGATGGCGCCCGCCTCCGCGGGCGCGGCTTCCGTCCCCGGAAGCCAGTGGCAGCCGCGCGTGGCCACATCGCTTCGCGATGCCACGCTCCTTTACGGCAACCACTGGCGGACGGAAGCGGTCGGTGGGTGCGGTCGGGGATATCTCGATCGCGGGTCGGTGACGGTGATCGGTATTGTTGTCGGGTTGCCCGAACCGGTGAGAGGAGGCGGTTATGCCGCGGGAGCAGGGACGCAAGGTCATCGCGTCCAACCGCAAGGCGTACCACGACTACACCATCCTCGAGACCGTCGAGGCGGGCATCGCGCTGATGGGCACCGAGGTGAAGTCGCTGCGGCTGGGCCGCGCCTCGCTGGTCGACGCGTTCGGCCAGGAGCGCGACGGCGAGCTGTACCTGCACCAGCTGCACATCCCTGAGTACGCGATGGGCACCTGGACCAACCACGCCCCCCGGCGCACCCGCAAGCTGCTGCTCAACCACAAGGAGATCGTGCGTCTGATCACCAAGACGCGCGAGGGCGGCCTCACCCTGGTGCCCCTGTCCATGTACTTCAAGGACGGTTGGGCCAAGGTCGAGCTGGGGCTGGCGAAGGGCAAGAAGGAATACGACAAGCGCCAGGACATCGCCAAGCGCGATGCCAACCGTGAGATCAGCCGGGAACTCGGCCGTCGGATCAAGGGCCGCAGCTGATTACTGCCCGGTTACCCGCGGGTGACGTGGTGACCGACTGGATTGGGTCGGATAGCTGATCGTGGCGGTGGCGGCGGGGCGGTAGCGTCGCCGGACGTGAGCAAGCATCGGCTTCGCGAGGACGACGACACCACGCTGCTGCCGCCGACCGTCGAGGAGCTGGCCCGCAGCGAGCACCGCGGCACCCGTTCCCGGTCCGGCCGCCAGCCGGTCATCATCGCCCTGGCCACCGCCGCGTTGCTGGTCTCGGGTGCGGCCGCCTGGGCGCTGGTCAAGCCGTCCGCCGACCCGTCGCTCGAGTTCCCGATGACCGGGCCGTCCGCGCCGGGCGGCGCCGGCTTCGTCGACGGGTTCGGGGTGGTCACGCCCAGCCCGCTGCCGACCCTCAAGGCGCAGCCGTCCGGCGCTCCGTCCGCTCCCACCTCGCCTACCACCGCGGCCAGCCCGTCGGTCGGCGCCACCGCCTCGGGTGCACCGCTGGTCAGCCTGTCGCCGTCGAGTGCGGCGGGGGTGGAGGCACCCGGCGCGGGCAATCCCGGTGGCGGCGGCACGACCACGGCGCTGGCGGCGACCTACTCGCTGGACCCGTGGTGGCGAGGGTTCACGCTCGAGGTCACGGTCAGGAACAACGGCAGCGCTTCGGCCGACTGGCGGGTGCGTGTCCAGTTCCCGGCCGGCACCGACAACCAGAACTGGGCGGTCTGGTCGACCGTGGCGACCACGGCACCGGACAACGTATGGGTGTTCGCCCCGCTGTACGGCAAGCTCGCCCCGGGCACCTCCGTCAAGTTCGGCATGACCGGGCTGCGCGCCGGCACCGGCGACGACTTCACGCTGCTCTCGTGCACGGTGGAGGGCGGCAGCTGCACCGGGAGCTGAAGGCGCTCCTTAACAACACCTGAAGTGGTAACCGATTACCCCTCGGGCGTCTTACGATTCCCGCCGTGACCGTGCTGCGGCTCGACGTCGAACTCGCGTACCCGGTGGAGCTGGTGTGGCAGGCGCTGACCGAGCGCCGCCTGCTCAGCGAATGGTTCCTGCAGACCGACCTGGCCCCGGTGCCCGGCGCCACCTACCACGCCTATCCCGCGCCCGACCTGCCCGGCTTCACCGCCCCGTTCGAGGTTGACGTGGTCGACGCCGTGCCGCCACACCGGCTGGTGCTGCGCTGGCGCGGGGAGCAGACCCACTCCGACGTGGTCTGGGAGCTGTCCACCAGCCTCACCGGCTGCCGCCTGCGGATCAGCCAGGGCGGCTTCCTCGGCCTGGGTGGCCAACTTCGCCGAGCCGAGCTGCATCGGGCGTATCAGCTGCTGTTCGAGCAGCGCCTGCCCGAGCTGCTGGAACGGCTGAGCGCGGACGAAGCGGCCGGTCCGGTCCGGCGTCGCCGCAGCGTCGACATCTACGATGCCGCCGACATGCCGCGCCGCCCGCCCGCCGTGATGACGGTGGCCTTCGACGAACCCACCGAGGACGCCCCGCCAGCCGCGACGCCACTCACCGAACCGGCGCCCCTCGCCCCGGACGAGTTCGCTCTGGACGAGTTCAATCCGGGCAAGTTCGCTCTGGACGAGTTCGCCCCGGACGAGTTCAATCCGGGCAAGTTCGCTCCGGGCAAGTTCGCCCCGGACGATTTCGATCCGGGCGATTTCGATCGGGGCGAGCCGCCCGTCCCGCCGCGCGGCGGTCTCGTCCGGCAGGCGCTGAGTATGCCCGTGGACCGGCGGCTGCGGCTGCTGTCGGTGGTCGCGGCGATGGTGCTGACCATCCTCGCAGTCACCGCCCTGGCCACGCTGATCCTGCGCCCGCCCGGCGGTCCCGCGGTGGCGACCGGCCCCGGCCGTGGCCCCGACACGGGCGTGCAGGCCGGTCCGTCCACCAGCGGCTCCGACGGTACGGGCTCACCCGCGCCGTCGACCGCGCCGACCCCGTCCCCGAGTGTCGCCGCGTCACCGTCTCCGAGCGCCGCGCCCAGCAGCGCCACGGCGCCACCGACACTGACGGCCACCTACCGGACCACCGAGGACTGGGGCGACGGTTACATCGGCGCGGTCACCATCGAGGCGGGTTCGACCGCGGTGGACGGCTGGACGGCCGTGCTCGAACTGCCGGACGGCGCCGAGGTGACCAGCGCATGGGACCGGGTCCAGTTCCAGCAGTCCGGACGACGGGTGGTCTTCACTCCGCAGCCGGTGCACCGGCGCATCGAGGGCGGGACGACGTTCACGTTGTCGTTCCAGGTGGGCCACGCGGCGAACCGGGGCCGCCCGGATTCTTGCAGCGTGGACGGGGTGCCGTGCGGATGACCATCGGGCGCCTGACAGCCGCCGATCGGGGGCTACGGTGATCATCGTGACGCTTCTATAGTCGGAGCGTGACTGAGCTGACCATCGATGTGGACCTGGCCCACCCGCGGTCTCGGGTGTGGCGGGCGCTCACCGACGCGCGCCTGCTCAGCGAGTGGTTCATGCCCACCGACCTGGTCGCCGTGCCAGGCCACACATATCGCGCGTTCCCCCCACCGGGGCTGCTCGGGTTGGCGTCGGCCTTCGACACCGACGTCGTCGAGGCGGTGGAGGCCGAGCGGTTGGCGATGCACTGGCGCGACGACCACACCCATACCGAGATGACCTGGACGCTGTCCGACGCCGACGGTGGCTGCCGACTGACGGTCCTGCAGACCGGCTTCTTCGGGGTGGACGGGACGCGTCGTCGCCGCGAGCTGCGCCGGACGTACCAGCTGCTGTTCGGTGAGCGGTTGCCCACCGCGCTGGACCGGCTCGCCTCCGGCGAGGTCGACCTCGGCGGCGTCGTCGCCACCCTGCACACCGCGATCCCGCGCCGCCGTGACCCGGTCGCTCCCGCACCGGTCGCGCCGCCCGCGCCCAACCGGCGGATGCGGCTGCTCTCGCTGATCGGGGCCGCGGTCCTGGTGGTGCTGGCCAGCAGCGCGGTGGCCGTGATGATCGGCAACAGCGGCGGCGGTGAGCCGGTCGCGGTCGGCGAGGAGCAGTACGGCCTGGGCGTCGGCGTGCAGCCCGCCGGCTCACAGCCCGCCGCCACCGCCACCCCGTCCGTCACCATGACGCCCGGCACCACCGTGGGCAGCACCTCCCCGTCGCCGTCCGGGCTCCCGGCCAGCGGCAGCCCGGTGCCCGAGGTGACCGTCACCACCGGGCCGAACGCGCAGCTGACCGCCGGGTACAAGACGATCGCGCTGCTGGGGCTGGGTGGCTTCGACACCGAGGTGACCGTGCGCAACCCCGGCACGCTGGCCGCCGACGGCTGGACCGTGGTGCTGACCATGCCCAGCGACCGCACCGTCGAGAACCGGACCACCGCGAAGGTCCAGTCGACGCAGGCGGGCGCACAGGTGACGATCGTGCCGGTGGCGGCCGCCCGCAGCCTCGCCCCGGGCGCCAGCGTCACCTTCTCGATCCGGTTCCCGGCGCTGCTGGCCGTCGGGCAGTCCGCCAAGGGCTGCACGATCAACGGGTTCGCCTGCGCCGCGGGCTGACACCCCGGGGATACCGGAATGACAGCGCCCTCGGGGGGCGTTAGGCTTGGGGTACACGGTGATCGTCGCCGTGCGCACCACTACGGGGGTGACAGGTTTCGACATCGTACGTTGAGGCAGGAGAAGCGAGCCGAGGAAGCCGACGTCGTCTCGAAAATCGTCGTCGGAAACGTATAAGCGCCAACGCTAAGCGCGCTGACTACGCACTCGTCGCCTAAGACGAGTAGCTAGTCTGTCGGTCCAGGAGTGCCCATGGCCTGGTCACCGGCATCAGCTAATGGGCTGGCCGAGTTGGCCCCGTCGCGGGGCTGCCGAGGCGAGATCAATCGCGACTGGGCCCGTCACACCGTCTTGCTCATGTGATCGGTGGGGCCGAGTAGAGACATAGTGAGCTGCGCTCGGAGAAGCCCTGGCAATGCGGCGATGGACCCGGGTTCGATTCCCGGCACCTCCACCCGTCGAGGCCGGTGCCACCACACGGTGGCACCGGCCTCTGCCGTTCCCCCGCCCCTGCCCCCGCCCCGCCCTCGGCCCCGCCCCGCCCCGGTCCCGTCCGTCCCGCCCGAGATCGGCGCGATTGCCGGGCAATCGGGGGGTGGGAGCGTTTACATACCCACGATTGCCGGGCAACTTAGACGATCTTGGGGACGGTCAGTGGGCGGCGGGGCCGGTGGTGCTGTCGTCGAGGTAGGCCAGGACGGCCAGGACGCGACGGTTGTCGTCGTCGGACTGGGCCAGGTCGAGCTTGGTGAAGATGCTCGCGATGTGCTTGCCGACCGCGCCCTCGGAGACGTACAGGCCGCGGGCGATCGCGGTGTTGGAGCGCCCCTCGGCCATCAGTCCGAGCACGTCGCGCTCGCGGGCCGTCAGGGCCGCCACCGGCGCCTTGGCCCGGCCGCCCGACATCAGCCGCGCGATCACGTCCGGGTCCATCGCGGTGCCCCCGGCGGCCACCCGGCGCACCGCGTCGAGGAACTGCTCGGCGTTGAGCACCCGGTCCTTGAGCAGGTAGCCGATGCCACCCGAGCCGTCGGCCAGCAGTTCCCGGGCGTACAGCTGCTCGACGTGCTGCGACAGCACCAGCACCGGCAGCCCGGGGATCTCGCGCCGGGCGGCCAGCGCGGCACGCAGCCCCTCGTCGGTGTGCGTGGGCGGCAGCCTGACGTCGACGACGGCCACGTCGGGCCGGTGCGTGGTCAGCGCGGTCAACAGCTCGGGGCCGGTCTCGACGGCCGCGACCACGGTGGCACCGTGCGCCTGCAGCAGCTGGATCAGGCCCTCTCGGAGGAGGTAGAGGTCCTCGGCGAGGACGACGCGCATGGGATCTCCATGGTGAGCCGGGTGGGGCCGCCGGGCGGGCTGTCGACGGTGAGGACGCCGTCGAACATACCCAGGCGGCGCTCGATGCCGCGCAGTCCGCTGCCGCGAGCGGGGTCGGCGCCGCCGGTTCCGTCGTCGGCGACGGTGATCCGCAGCACCGCGTCGGCGGTCAGCTCGACGGCGACGGCGTTCGCACCGGCGTGGCGGGCCGCGTTGGTCAGCGCTTCGGCCACGGCGAAGTATGCGGCCGACTCCAGCGGCGCGCTCAGCCGCTGCGGCAGGTCGGCGGTGACGGTCACGGGCAGCGGGGTGTCCAGCGCCAGCGCCCGTACGGCGTCGGCCAGGCCGCGCTCGGCCAGCACCGGTGGATAGATCCCGCGTACCAGCTCGCGCAGCTCACGCAACGCGGTCTGGGCCGACTCCCGACCCCGCGCCAGCAGCGCCTTGGCGGCGGCCGGGTCGGTGTCGACCAGCTGCTCGACCGCGCCCAGCGTCATGCCCAGCGCCACCAGCCGGGCCTGGGCGCCGTCGTGCAGGTCACGTTCGATCCGGCGCAGCTCGGCCGCCTGCGCGTCGACCGCGTCGGCGCGGCTGCGGGTGAGCGTCGCCACCCGCTGCGCGAGCTGGGCGCCCCTGGTCGGGGCGAGCAGCAGCGCGGTCCAGCGGCCGTGCAGGCGCAGCACCAGCGGGGACAGGCGGCCGCCCAGCCAGGCCAGCAGCAGGCCCGCCGGGATGGCCGCGGCGGCGGAGCCGCCGAGCTTGCCGTACCAGTCGTTGCCGTAGTCGGGGATGGGCAGGAGCGTCATCCACAGCCGCGGCATGGCCAGCCCCCAGATGCCGTACACCACCAGGAACGTGGGCGGGACCAGCAGCAGCAGGGCCACGATCGGGTCGGTTTCCAGCCAGAGGATGTCGCGCCAGGTGGCCCGGTCGCGCGTCAACCACAGCAGCCGCTGGTGGAACGCGGCCATCTGCTCGGTCTGGTACAGGTGTTTGCCCACCTGGTACATGCCGTCAGGACGGCGGACCAGTGGCGGCCGGGGCAGATAGGGGCGCGGCACCGGCACGTCCGACCAGGTCCCGGCGAGGTGGCGGCGCCAGTTGGCCAGCCAGCGCATACAGCTCAGCGCGGGGGAGATCAGGAAGATGAGTCCCAGCCCGTAGCCGAACAGCAGCCCGAGCACGGTCAGCACCAGCAGCGGCAGCCCCAGCAGGCTCAACCCGAGCAGCGAGAGCACCCGCATCCCGGACATGCCCTGTCGTTGGAACCAGCCCTTGGCCCGGCTGCCCAGCGTCTGCCGCCACCGCCCACCCCGAGTGAGCAGCGCGCGGCTCAGGTACCCGGAGGCCCGCACGGCGGCCGGTGCGAGCACCGGACCGAGCAGCAGCGCGAGACAGCCGAGCACCCCCGCGGCGACCCCGCGGTCCACGCCGGGCACCGCTGCCCAACTCGGCAGCCCACGCCACAGCAGCACCGGTCCGCCGATCAGCAGCGCCGCCGGAAGCAGCGCGAGCAGTCCGCCGGTGAGCGGGTTCAGCAGCTGCCAGCGCAGGTCACGGAAGGTGGCCATGTCACCGAGCACCCACTCCAGCCGCTGCATGAACCGGGGCAGCCGGGGTCCACGGTAGAGCTGCCGGTCGTGCCGGTAGTAGCCGTCGGGCTGCCGCTGCGGGGGCGGCGGCTCGGGCACGTAGTCGGCGGGGGCGGCCACGCCGGTCCAGCGGTCCAGACGCGTGCGGGCGTACCCGGTGAAGCGGCGCGCCAGCAGGATCGGGCCCGGCAGCAGGAAGATCATGCCCAGGCCGAACCCGGGCAAGAACGCGGCCAGCTGTCCGATCAGCACCAGCAGCCCGGCGGCGGCGAGACCCGCCAGCTGCAGGCCGCGCAGCATCGCCAGCCCGTGTACGGCAGCCCGCTGTCTCATCACCCGGCCAGTCTGGCGGCCGCCGCGCCGCGCGCACAGTGCCCGTGAGACCCGTCATGGGGGTGGGGCTGGCACCACCCCCATCGTGGTGCCGGACGCATTGCCGCCCCGCGTCGCCGTCCCTAGCGTCGTCGCCATGACCGTCATCGAAGTAACCGACCTGACCAAACGGTACGGCGACCGTACCGTCGTGGACGGGGTGAGCTTCACCGTCGCCGAGGGCGAGATCTTCGGCATCCTGGGCCGCAACGGCGCGGGCAAGACCACGACCGTCGAGTGCGTCAGCGGCCTGCGCCGCCCCGACGGCGGCACGGTGCGCGTGCTCGGCCTCGACCCGCACCGCGACGCCGACCGCGACGGGCTGCGCCGGGTGCTCGGCGTGCAGCTGCAGGAGGCGGCGCTGCCCGAGCGACTGCGCGTCGTCGAGGCGCTGGACCTGTTCGCCTCGTTCTACCCGAACCCGGCCGACCCCCGGGCGCTGCTGGCCGAGCTCGGCCTGGAGCAGGTGCGCGACACCGCGTACGGCAAGCTGTCGGGCGGTCAGAAGCAACGGCTGTCCATCGCGCTGGCGCTGGTCGGCTCGCCGCGCATCGCGATCCTGGACGAGCTCACCACCGGCCTGGACCCGCAGGCCCGCCGCGACACCTGGGCGCTGATCGAGCAGGTACGCGCCCGAGGCGTGACCATCGTCCTGGTCACGCACTTCATGGACGAGGCCCGACGGCTGTGCGACCGTATCGCCGTCATCCACGAGGGCCGCGTCGCCGCCGTGGACACCCCCGAGGGCCTGGTCGCCCGGGTCGCGGCCGGGCAGCGGGTGTACTTCCGCGCCCCGTCGACCGTGGACGAGGCGGCGCTGGCCGCCCTGCCGGGGGTCGACTCGGTCGGGCACGAGGGCGGCGAGCTCGCCGTCGCCGGGCGCGACGTGCTGCTGACCGTCGTCACCGAACTGGCCCGCCAGGGCGTCACCCCCACCGAGCTGCGGGTCGAGCATGCCGGGCTGGAAGACGCGTTCATCGCACTGACAGGAGCGACGGCATGAACAAGCTGGTACGGATGGAGGCGCGCCTGTTCCTGCGCGACCCCGCCGCAGTGATCTTCGGCATCCTGCTGACCCCGCTGATCCTGGTCATCCTGGGCAGCATCCCCGGCTTCCGGCAGGCCGACCCGGCCCTGGGCGGCCACCGCGTCATCGACCTGTACGTCCCGATCCTCATCGCCATGGCCCTGGGCATGATCGCGCTGAACATGCTGCCCGCGCAGCTGGTGACCTATCGCGAGCGTGGAGTGCTGCGGCGGCTGTCGGTCACCCCGGCCCGGCCGCGTGACCTGCTCGCCGCTCAACTGCTGGTGCACCTGGTGCTGATGGCGTTCGGCACCGCGGTGCTGCTGGCACTCGGGCGGCTCGCGTTCGGGGTGGCGCTGCCGGACGACCTGGTGGCGTTCACGGTGGCGCTGGTGCTGTCGGCGGCGGCGCTGTTCGGCATCGGGCTGCTGGTCGCCGCCGCCGTACCGGGCGTCAAGGTGGCGCAGGGGATCGGGTCGGTGCTGTTCTTCCCGATCCTGTTCTTCGGCGGGCTGTGGGTGCCGCGCGAGGTGATGCCGTCCGGCCTGCGCCACGTCAGCGACCTGACCCCGCTGGGCGCCGGAGTGCAGGCGATGGCCGACGCCGCGGCAGGCCACTGGCCGCAGCCCCTGCACCTGGCGGTCCTCGCCGGGTACGTGCTGGCCACGTGGGTGCTGGCGATCCGCCTGTTCCGCTGGCAGTAGGAGCGGCGCGTCCCGCCGGGCGGACTCCCGCCCGGCCGGCCCGCTCGGCCGTGTTGCTGCAGTTTCGGGGAAGCTGCAGCAATGCGTCCGTGAATTCGTGCAGTTTCCCCGAAACTGCACGAGCCAGCGTGGCACAGCACGACCCAGCGTGGCACAGCACGACCCAGCGTGGCCCAGCACGACCCAGCGTGGCCCAGTGTGACGCGGCTGGGGCCCTCGCGCTTGGCTGAACGATCGTTCAAACCTGGGCAAAGGGTAGACATGCCCGCGAACCGGCGTGACCATCGAACGTAAGGACGTTTCGCGGTCCCGGGGGTGAGCTATGGCCACCGATCCACTGGACGAGATGAGAGCCGCCGTACTGGGGCCCGCACAGGGGCTCGGCGAGGTCGTCAAGGACGCCCCGCGCCTGGTCCACCGGGTGCGGGCGCTGGAGGACGACCGGCGCGCGCTGCTCGACGCGGTCTCCGCCCGTCCGCTGGACCACCGCAGCGAGGAACAACTCGCCCAGCGGCTCACCGAGTACCGGCAGCACAGCGCCGACGTGCTCTACCAGGCCTACGGGATAGACCTGGGCGGGGAGACCTAGGCCCGCGCCAGCCAGGCGCCCAGCGCCTTCGAGCACTCGGTCACCGCCGCGGACCAACTCACGTTCGCCTGCCCGTCAGCTTCGTCGCTGACGTGCTTGACGACGCGCACCGGCACCCCGAACGCCGCCGCCGCGGCGACCACCGCGTAGGCCTCCATGTCGACCAGCCCCGCGGTACGCGCCAGCGCCTCGCGCAGGTCCGGGTCGGCCACGAACACGTCGCCGGTGGCCAGCACCGGACCTTCGTCGGCCAGGTCGATCGGCGCGCCGAAGACCTGTCCGGTCAGCGCCGCGATGGTGGCGGAGTCGAAGTCGTGCTGCACCACCCGGCTGATCAGGTGGATCCCGGACAACCCGGGGTGCAGCGCACCGGCCGTACCCAGGTTGATGATCTCCTTGGGCAGTGGACCCGCGGCCAGCGCCCGGGTCACCGACATCGCCGCGCACACCTTGCCGACCCCGGTCAGCAGCACCGGGAACGGTGAGTCGAGGTGCTCCGCCTCCTCCGGCAGGGCGACGGCGAGCAGCGGCAGATCGGGGCGGACGACGCCGGAGAGAAGCATCCGCAGATTCTAGAAGCCGTCGGTGACGCCCGCGTGACGGGCGGGTCAGACAGTGTCCAATCGCCGACAGTGGCCATATCCGTCGCAGAAGCCGTGCCGAGACCCTAACCATGTCGGGTCCGGGCGGATATCGTGCCAGTCATGGCGTCGGGAGAGCCACACACCACGTGGCATGACAAGGCGGGGAAGGGTTCGGGGCGATACGGGGTGGAGTCACTGACCGGGCACCTGCTCGTTGCCCTGCCCACACTGAACGACCCGAACTTCGAGCGTACGGTCGTCTTCGTGCTGGCCCACGAGGCCGACGGAGCGCTGGGGGTGGTGCTGAACCGCCCCACCGAGGCGCCGGTGGGCGACGTCCTGCCGGGCTGGGAATCGCTGCTGCGCGAGCCCGGGGTGCTCTTCGAGGGCGGCCCCGTGGGCACCGACTCGGCGATCTGCGTGGCCCGTGCGCGGGCCGGGGTGGCCGGTTTCGTCGGCTTCAGCCGGGTGATGGGCCAGATCGGCACGGTGGACCTCAGTCGCGACCCGGCCCGCGTCGGCCAGCGCCTGGAGTGTGTCCGCGTCTACCACGGGTACGCGGGCTGGGCCGCCGGCCAACTGGAGCAGGAGATCGCCGAGGGCTCCTGGTTCGTCTTCGAAGCCCTCCCCAGCGACCCCTTCCGTACCCAACCGGAAGACCTCTGGCCCCTCGTCCTCCGCCGCCAGGGCGGCCTAACCTCGGCCCTGGCCAACTACCCCCCCAACCCCACCCTCAACTGACCCACCCCACCCACCCGGTTGATCATGAACTTATGGTCGGGTTCGACGGTGTGTCATGCCCCCGACGCCGTGATCAACACGCGGGGGGATACCCGTTTTTGCAGGGGGGCCGGGGCCGTGTACTATTTCGCAGGTGCCCGAGCGACGGAAACGGCAAACGGGGACTTACCAGTAACAAGGGGCCGTGGCGCAGCTGGTAGCGCACCACACTGGCAGTGTGGGGGTCAGGGGTTCGAGTCCCCTCGGCTCCACCTAGGAAACGCCCAGGTCGAAAGACCTGGGCGTTTCGCTTTTTCTGGGCTGTGATCTCTGTCGTGCCACATCCGTGCCACATCCATGCCACATCGCAGCGGCTGAAGCCCCACGATTCCGCCGAACGGGGTCAGGCCCTGGCCCTAGCCAAGCGGACGCCAGACGTGACGTCGCCGCCACTCGTCAGTACCGGCGCGGAACTCCTGGAAGAACCGAACGGCTTCGACAACGTCAGTGGTCTCCGTGCGGAAATGCCGTTCGGCCGACCCCTCGCGATGCTCCAGCGCATAGGTGCCGGTCGGTACGCCAGCCGACCGCCCGTAGCCGACCTGCGCGTACCAGCCGTCAGCTCGCTCCAGCACGGCGTAGAAGTCGCCTGCACTGAGCCGCCGCACCGTCCAGTCCAACCGCTTGTCGTCAGGATCGGGAACAGTGGGCGATACCGCAGAGGACAGGGTGAAGGGCGGGGCGTAGCCAGGGGCGTTGGGGTTCAGGACGTGAAAGCCGGGCTCGTAGCAGACCAGGCCATGTTCTGCCGCTAGCCGCAGGACGGCACTACCAACCTCATCTGCTCGCGACCACACACACGAGATGGCGAGTACGTAGTCAGATGGTTCTGGTGTGTAGCTCCAGACGCCGAGATCATCGATGTCGTCGATGCTCAGGTTTTCGAGCGGTGGGAACATCTCAAGCAGCGCGGCCCGCAGTGCTGGCACGCGGGAGTGCGCGTCGAAGACGTCCGGCTGTCCGTCAGCCCACCGTTCAAGTTTGATGCGTGCATCGTCGGCGGTAATCGACTCGGACTCGTGCCAGACGTAGAGGTCGAAGCTCATGTTGCCTTCTGCGGTTGTTGCCGGTGGGGCGCTCATAGTAAGGCTCGTGCGGCAGATGGAAACTGCCCTGTCGGCAAACGCAAAAGCCGCCGACCCGTGGGCTTGCCTTGGGCAAACCACGGATCGGCGGCCAGTTTAGCCTTTGATCAACTTCAGTCGTTCCCCGCGCCTCCTCAATCAGCATGTCCAGCGCTGCGACCGACCCGGCCGTAGCCGAACACGCGCTGGTCGGACGGATCGATCTACAGCCCGATGCGCCGATGGCAGTACTCAGCGACGGTGCTGCGCGGGCCATCGACTTCGACCTCATGACGTGGGCCGAACTGTTGTCGGCTGCTGTGCGCGGCCCGGCCTAGACTTTCGATTCGGCTTCGCGGTCAGCGGCAGATCTCGGCTGCATGCCACGGCATCTGTCGATTCGAGCCTGCGCCGGTGGGCGGTTCCGGTAGAGGGCCGTCATTGACGTGTACGCTATTCGCGTTCCAATCGATCCAGGCGAAGTGTCGGCGGGTACCTTCCCAACCAGCCGACATGACAAGGGGATCACGTGCGGTGCCAACAAACGTCTTACGTGCTTGGTCGCCAGCGAGGTAATCGATCACTACTCCCCATTCGTAATACCCCCGACATGCCGCGACTTGAAAGACAAGCTCGGCCGGATCGCTTCGCGACACGATGAATGTGCGGCCGAGCGGCTCGGTTCGTGGCATAAACGTAGGGTCGGCTATCTCTCCCGACGTGTCGCCGTACACCCCTCGATCGAGCACGCTGCCCCGATCGAGCAACACTTCAAAGAGTCGTACTGGCGGACCACCACCGCAGCCAGGATTGAATTCCAACCCCCAGGATGGATTTTGGGTCGAGCGCTCATGTATGACGACACTTACGCCAGTTACGTAGACTGGCCGATCGTCTGGTGTGGTGAGATTGATGCGTAACTCACCTTTGTACCAAGGGGCCGCCTTGACCTGCTCCACTACCTGCAAGAGGGGATCGCGGCTTGGGGTTAGGCGTTCGGCAAGTTTTACCAGGTCCGGAGCATTCCCGAATCCGGCGACGCCCATCGAGGTCAGGCACGAAAGTCCTTCGCCACCCGGCATGGGCCATGAGCTGGAGACCACGAGTGTGGTTTCGCGTCTGGGCCAGATCGCATCAATCAGCTTTTGGCCTAGTGGCGTGACCAGTGCCGTGACAACGATAAGGAGGAGGGCACCGCACGCCGATAGCACCTTGGCATTGGGGCCAAGTTTCGAGCGGTCAGACCTGGGTGTCGACGATCGCCCTTTAGCCTTGGCCACACTATCAAGTTAGCTCCATTGGGCCTGCAGGGATGCCGTATCGCCAGCCATGACTGGCTAGTCCGTGATCGCAAACATTCACGGTGTTGGCCGCCGGTAGTGTCGGCATCGTGACCGGGGATGGTTTCACGATCAAACTGACCATGACCAGGCGCTTCACTCGTAGAGATCTTCTCACCCCGATTATGCTGCTCTTCTGGCAGCCGCTCGGGATCGTTTACTCGACACGCTAGGGAAGTGGGTCGGCCAGTCGCGGACGACGGGCAGCCGGGGGTTGACCGACCAGCAGCGGCGGCGGATGCGGCAGATCGTGCGCCGGGGCAGCACCAGTTCGGTGGGATGTCGCGCCCGAACGGCACGGTCTGATCCGACGGGACAGGGTCGCTGCGGCTGTCGGAGCCGGGTGCGTTGAGCGTGGTCGGGCCGGCGCGGCGGGCAGCGCACGCATGTTTCTCTGAACCACACCATCGCTCTGGCTCGCGGCAGTCACCGAAGATCCGCTGCTCCGCGTTCGGCTCTTGCTGCCAGCAGCGAAGCGCTTGACCCTCACCTGGCGTCAGGCTGCATAGTCGGTCGCGTGGAAGAGCACTGGACCGTAGGACGCGTGGCCGAGTTGGGCGGCGTGAGTGTCCGCACGCTGCATCACTACGACGAGATCGGGCTCGTACGGCCGTCGGCACGGACCGCGGCCGGGTACCGGGCCTATTCGGCGGGCGACGTGGAGCGGCTGCGCGAGGTGCTGGCCTACCGTCGGCTGGGGTTCGGGCTGCGGGAGGTCGCGGACTTGGTCGGCGACCCGTCCACCGACGCGGTCGCGCACCTGCACCGACTGCGCGGCCTGCTGCTGGAGCGGCGCGATCGCGCTGATGCCATGGTCGCGGCCATCGACAGGGAACTCAGGGCACGAGGGAAGGGACTGACGGTGACACCAGAAGAGCAAATGGAGATGCTCGGTGCACGGCTGTACGACGCGATCGGCGGTGCCTACACCGCGACGCGGCGCACCGAGCCGCGGATCGCCGCGCAGATCTGGGACGCGCTCGGGGACGCACAGACAGTGCTGAACGTCGGGGCCGGCACCGGCTCCTACGAGCCCTCTGATCGTGACGTGACCGCGGTGGAGCCGTCGGCGGTCATGCGGGCGCAGCGTCCCGCGGGCGCGGCTCCGTGCGTGGCTGCCGCTGCGGAGAGCCTGCCGTTCGAGGACCAGTCCTTCGATGCCGCGATGGCCGTCTCCACCGTCCACCACTGGGGGGACCCGATCGCCGGGCTGCGCGAGATGCGGCGCGTGGCCCGTCGCGTGGTGGTGCTCACGTTCGACACCGACGAACCCGGATGGCAGGACCGGTTCTGGCTGACCCGCGACTACTTGCCCGAGTTCACCACCGTCCTCGCAGAATTTCCCTCGCTTGCCGGGATGGCCGACGCAATCGGCGCCCGCGCGGAGCCGGTCCCCGTTCCGTGGGACTGCGCCGACGGCCTGTTCGAGGCGTACTGGCGCCGACCGAGGGCGTATCTGGAGGATCACGTGCGCCGTGCGATGTCGGTATGGACGAGGGTCGGGCCCGACGCCGAGCAGCGGGCGATGCGAAGCCTCGACGACGACCTCGCCTCCGGTCGGTGGGCCGAGCGCAACCGCGACCTCGCCGACCTCGACGCGGCAGATCTCGGCCTCCGCCTGCTCGTAGCTTGACCCGGACCATCGTGCCAACATGATCTGTGCGGGGCTGAGCCGCGACGCCATGATCTGTGCGGGGCTGAGCCGCGACGCGATAATGACGCGATGATCAACCGAGAGCCGCGGTGGCTGGACCGCTATCAGAACGGGCAGCACGACCAAGTCTGGTACGAGTTCAGGCAGCTGGGCGGCACCATCCGGTCGCACCCCGAGCTCCTCGACGAGGCGCAGCTCGTGTGTGACGAGATGGCCCGCCGCGCCCGGCACAACATCGAGCTCATCGTGCGACGTCTGACCGACGAGGGCTACCGGTTCCACGGCAATGACGACCAGGAAACCCCCTGCGTGGCCCACCATCCGCCGACGCCGGCCGCCGACGAGCACGCGAGGTGGTTGGAGCGGCGATTCGGGGCCGTACCGCTGACCCTGCTGTCATGGGTCCGGCTCGTGGGGGACGTATGGCTCGTCGGGACACATCCGGAATGGACGAGTTCGGCCGACGCCGACCCCCTCGTGTTGGAGGTGGAAGGGACACGGCACAGCGACGAGTCCATCCGCGAGTACTTCGACGACGCCTGGAGCGCTCGGCGGGACTCACGACTGTTCGTGCTGCCGCTGGCACCGGACAAGTTCCACAAGCAGAACGTCAGCGGGGGCAGCCCCTACGGGATCGTGCTGCCGGACGGGTGCGTCGAGGGGCTGTTCTCCTGGGAAACCACCATGCCGTTCGTGGCCTACCTCAACTGGGTCTTCGGCGAAGGCGGCTTCCCCCTGCCCTCGGGCGACCGCGATCAGTGGCGTGTCAGGCACCGCCTGGTCAAGGACATGCTGCGACTGTAGGCCGGTACGAAACCGCTGGCCGTAGCTGTCCGCGCGTTCCTCGACACTCTCTAGCAGCGCTGGTCAGGCCGACTACGACTCGTATCCGGACCCCGGCGGGACGTCCCCGGCACCGCGGGAGCCCAGCGTTCCGGTCCTGCTCGGGCGTGCCTACTGCGCGGTGGATTCGCCCGTCGCGGCGCGGGCCCGCGCCACGAGTGCCTCGATCCGTTCCGCGTAGCGCCGCGCGTCCTGCTCCGTCGGCGCCGACTGCCACGGCACCAGTACGCCCGCGGTCGGCCGCTCGCCCGACGGCGTCGCCCGCGATGCGACCGGGCGCGGCTCGGCGGTGACGTAATACATGATCACTGGGGCGAAGTAGCGGCCGCCCCGGCCGTTGGACTGCTCGACCACCGGCACCCGGGCCACATCGGCGGCGGGGATGCGCCAGGTCCGCGCCATACCGCGGACCACCAGGACGGACTGTTCGGTGTACACCCCGAGCCGGACCGCCCGTACGGCGAGGACCGTCATGGCGGCCGCCCAGAGCAGCGCCGCCATGACGGCGAGCAACTTCGATTGCGGCGCTACCAAGGTCAGCAGCACCCACGCCCCGATCACCGCCGCGAGCAGCGAGGTCGCCGCCAGCACGCCGTTCTGCCAGCCGCTGCGGGCCGTCTCGTCGGTCATGCAAGCCAACGTACCGACGGTGTGCGACCCTGTCCCTCCCCAAGGGCCGCGCGCTGGTGCCCGCCCGCGCCGCGCTGGTCGACACCGTCTACGGCGGGTCGTCCACGGTCTGACGCACCGCCCGGCGCGCCGCGGGTGCCTGATCCGGCCGCGTCAGCTCACGGAGTGCCCGTGCCCGGATCCGTGCCCGGTGCCTTGTCCTCGGGGCCACCGCTGTCGCGGGCGTCGCTGCCGAAGCGGCCGCGGATGTCCTGGCTCGCCTTGCCGAGCGTGTTGGAGACCGCGTCGGCCAGCAGATGCCCCACGTCACGGACATCGGCGCGTACGGCCTCGTCCTGTACCGCGTTGCTCGTGGTCTTGAACAGGTCCTCCACGGCCGTGCCGAGCTTGTTCAGCGCGTCGGGCCACGCGTCGGGGCCGGACTGCTCGAAGTGCAGCTTGAGCTTCAGTCCCAGTCCCTGGAGTCGGTCACCGATCTCGTTCCACTCGTTCGCCATGGTTCCAGCATGCCCCGCCAGGACAACCGCCAACCGGCGCGCGGGGGACGGCGGGGTGAACGGGTGCGCCGTACAGTCGGGCGATGTGAGCAGACATGTCCCGTTCCAACGGGTGCACAATTTCCGTGATCTCGGCGGCTACCGCACCGCCGATGGCAGGACGGTGGGCTGGGGTCGGCTGTACCGGTCGGACTCCCTGAGCAAGCTCGACGACGCCGACTGGGCCGCGTTCCTGGCGCTCGGTGTCCGCACCGTGATCGACCTGCGCTACCCATGGGAGATCGAGCGCAACGGCCGGGTTCGCGGGCACGACAGCTTCACCTGGCACAACCTGAGCATCGAGCAGCGGCCCTACCGTCAGGCGGAGCTGGGGCCGGAGGTCGACCCGGTGCCCTTCCTGGCCGGGAAGTACGCCGAGGTGGCCGAGGACGGCGTGGCCGAGCTGCGCGTTGCGCTGGAGCTGATCGCGGCCGCGGACGGCGCGCCCACGGTGTTCCACTGCGCCTCGGGCAAGGACCGGACCGGGATCGTCGCCGCGCTGGTGCTGTCGTTACTGGAGGTGCCCGAGGACGTCGTCGTCGCCGATTTCGCGCTGACCGAACTGGCCACCGAGCACCTGGTGGCCGACATCACGGCCCGGATGGGGCGCCCGCCGATCTGGCCGGGGTACGGCCGGGCGCCGGCGGAGATCATGCGGTTGTTCCTGGCGGACCTGACCAGGGCGTACGGCTCCGTGCGCGGCTACGCGGAGCAGCGCCTGGGCGTGGACGAGACGATGGTTCAGGCCCTGCGCGACCACCTGCTCGAACCTCGGCCCTGACGCCTGACGCCTGACGCCTGACGCCCATCCTGGGTGCGGAGCACGGGCGCCGAGCGCGGGCGAGGGCGCTCGAGGCACGCGTCAATGCATTGACGCTGGCCTATCCAGGGGACGGATTTCGCGGAATGTCCTCTGGATAGGCCAGCGTCAAGGTAAGAGCGGGCCGGTCGGCCGAGTCAGCGGGTCACGGGGTCAGCAGTGAGCGGACTCGCTCCGGCCCCACCGCCAGCAGCAGCGTGGGCAGGCGCGGGCCGGTGTCCCGGCCCACCAGCAGGTGGTACAGCAGGGCGAAGAACTCCCGCTGCGCCACCTTCAGCTCCGGCGTCGGCTTGACGTCCGGCGGCAGCCCCAGCATCACCTTCGGCACGCCGTACACCAGCGTGGTCAGGCCCTCGAGTGACCAGTGCTCGTCCAGCCCGGCCAGCAGCAGCCGCAGCGACTCCCGCTCGGTCTCGCCCAGCGCCGCCAGCCGCTCGGCGTCGGGCGCGGCCAGCACCCGGGTGCGCTGGTCGGCGGGCACGTGGGTGGTGATCCAGCGCTGGGCCTTGTCCAGGCGCGGCCGGGTCTCGGCCAGGGAGGCGACCGGGTCGGCCGGGTCGAGGTCGCGCAGGATGCGCAGGGTCTGCGCCTCGTCGCCGGTGGTGACGTCGACGATCGAGGCGAGCGTGCGGTACGGCAGCGGGTGCGGCGTGACCGGCAGCAGCCCGGCGGCGGTGCCCACGGCGCGGGTGTACGCGGCGGCGTCGGCCGGGGTGGCGGTGTCGTCGCCGACCTTGCGGCCGAGGGTGTCCCACTCGTCGTACAGGCGCTGGATCTCCTGGTCGAACGCGATCTTGAACGACTGGTTGGGGCGGCGGCGGGCGTACAGCCAGCGCAGCAGCGGCGGCTCCATGATGTCCAGCGCGTCGGCCGGGGTCGGCACGCCGCCCCGCGAGCTGCTCATCTTGGCCATGCCGGAGATGCCGACGAAGGCGTACATGGGGCCGATCGGCTGCTCGCCGCCGAAGATCTCACCGACGAGCTGCCCGCCGACCTGGAACGACGAGCCGGGGGAGGAGTGGTCCACGCCCGAGGGCTCGAAGACCACGCCCTCGTAGGCCCAGCGCATCGGCCAGTCGACCTTCCACACCAGCTTGCCCCGGTTGTGCTCGGACAGCCGGATCTGCTCGGTGTGCCCGCACACACAGGTGTAGGCGAGCTCGGTGGTCTCGTCGTCGTAGGCGACCACGGTGGTCAGGTCGCGGTCGCACACCGAGCAGTACGGCTTGTACGGGAAGTACCCCGCCGCCGTGTTGCCGTCGTCCTCACCGGCGGCGCCCGAACCCTCGGCGGCCTCCGCGGCGGCGGCCGCCTCCTCCTCGTCGAGCTTGCCCTGCTGGGCGCCCGCCGCGCGGTTCTTGGTGCGGTAGCGGTCCAGCACCGCGTCGATGCGGGCCCGCTCGCGCATGGCCAGCAGGATCTGCTCGCGGTACTTGCCGGAGGTGTACTGCTCGGTCTGGCTGATCGGGTGGTACTCCACCCCGAGCTGCGCCAGCGACTCGATCATCGGCGCCTTGAAGTGCTCGGCCCAGTTGGCATAGGTGCTACCGGCCGGGGCGGGCACCGAGGTCAGCGGCTTGCCGATGTGCTCGGCCCAGGACTGGTCGATGCCGGGGACCCCGGCCGGGACCTTGCGGAACCGGTCGTAGTCGTCCCAGGAGAGGACGTGCACGCACTCGTACCCGCGGCGGCGGATCTCGTCGGCGACCAGGTGCGGGGTCATCACCTCACGCAGGTTGCCCAGGTGGATCGGGCCGGACGGGCTCAGGCCGGACGCGCAGACGATCGGTTTGCCCGGCGCGCGACGCTCCGCCTCGGCGATCACTTCATCCGCGAAGCGGGAGACCCAGTCGGCCTCGGGGCTTACAGCCACGACCAGCACGTCCTTTCCGTGAGAACGCTGGTGGGAGGCGTCGGCGGTCCGCCGTCCAGGCGGGCCGTCAAGGCGAGCCACTAGCGCAGAGGTGTTTCCACCATTCTCCCGGATGGCGTGAACCGGTTTTACGCCCGCCCCGGGCTCATCCCACCAGGGCGTGTGCGGGCAGCACCACCGAGGCGGCGATGCCGCGCTCCCCGGCCGGCTCCAGCTCGACCCGGATGTCGTGCCGCTGCGCCAGCCGCCCGACCACCCCGATGCCCATCTGCCGGACCGTGACCGCGCCGACCTGGACCGCCGGGTGGGCCAGCCGCTGGTTCAGTTCGCGCAGCCGCGCCGGTGGTATGCCGATACCCCGGTCCTCGATCAGGATCACCGCCCGGTCGGTCACCCGCCGCACCTCCACCAGCACCTTCGTGTCCGGGGCGGAGAACGCGGCCGCGTTGTCGAACAGCTCCGCCAGCAGGTGCACCAGGTCGTTGACGACCGGGGCGGCCACCACGAACCCCGGCTCGACCACGCCGAACTCGATCCGGCGGAAGTCCTCCACCTCCGAGCAGGCGCCCTGCAGCACCTCCTCCAGCGGGACCGGGTCGCGGCGGATGCGTGCCGACTCGCCGCCCGCCAGCACCAGCAGGCTCTCGTCGTTGCGGCGCATCCGCAGGGCGAGGAAGTCCAGCTCGAAGAAGTTCTTCAACCGCTCGGGGTCCTGCTCTTGCTGGCCCATCCGGTCCAGGCAGCCGATGAGCCGGTCGACCATGGCCTGCGACCGCCGCGACAGGTGCAGCAGCATGTCGACCGTCTCGAGGTGAGCTTCCTCGTTCGCGGGATCGGTCGGGGCGGTCATGGTGATCACTCCAGTGACGGTGACGGTTACCGGGGCGCTATAAGTGCTGGCGCAGACTCAACCACGTCGGGGGCGGGTCGACAAGCGGCCCGGCGACCGGTCAGGCTGGTGCCATGGTGGCGGTACCGGATCGGGATCGGGTCAGCGCGCTCCTGCTCGACGGACCGGAGCTGATCCTGCTCCGCCGCACCCGCCCCGAACTGGACCAGCCATACTGGGTGACGCCCGGCGGTGGCCGCGACAAGCACGACGCCTCGCTGATGGCGGCGCTGCTGCGCGAACTGGACGAGGAGCTGCGCGCGGTGGTGACCCCGCCGGTGCCGCTGACCTTCCGGGACAGCCCCAGCCCTGACGGCCGCCTGATCCGGCACCACCTCTACGCCTGCCGCCTGGTCTCGATGGACCCCGCCAACCGGTACGGCACCGAGTTCGCCAACCCGGCCAAGGGCACCTACGACGTGGACCGGGTGCCGTTCACCCTGTCCGCGCTGGCGGCGCTGAACCTGCAACCCGAGGTGCTGCGCGCCTACCTGGCCGAGGGGGTGGACCGGGTCGGGCAGGCGGCCCAGCACGGGCGGGCGGCGTACCGCCTCTGTTTCGCCCCGGACGCCTCGCCGGAACGCCTGCGTGCCGCCCTGGCCGAGGCGTACGGCGTCGAGGACGTGTCCATCGGATCCGCCGAGGAGTCGGCCGGGCCGCCGCCGCGGGTGGTGTTGCGGCTGGAGCCCGCCGCCGTCGTACTGGTCGCCGGGGACGCGCTGGCCCGGGTCACCGGCGCCAGCGAGCTGGAGCTCGCCACCCGGCTGTGCCGCCTGGCGGACACGTCCGCCCTGGTCGACGAGGGTCCGGGCCGCCGGTGGTCCGTCGCGCCGGACGGCTCCTACGCCCCCGCACACACCTGACCGCGCGGACCCACCCTGCAGTTTCGGGGAAAGTGCAGGAATCTTGGCCCGCTTTCGTGCTGTTTCCCGAAACTGCACCCTCCAGTGTCGCGGGGCGGCGCGACCCCCAGCGGCGCGGCGGCGTGGGAAGGGGCGGGTGGTCAGGGGAGGATGCGGTCGGGGCGGGTGTAGACGTTCATGGTCTGGCCGCGCAGGAAGCCGACCAGGGTCATACCGGCCTCCTCGGCCAGGTCGACGGCGAGCGTGCTCGGCGCCGACACCGCCGCCAGCACCGGGATTCCGGCCAGCCA
Organism: Catellatospora tritici; assembly: GCF_019083965.1. Lineage (GTDB taxonomy): Bacteria > Actinomycetota > Actinomycetes > Mycobacteriales > Micromonosporaceae > Catellatospora > Catellatospora tritici. The sequence goes on along the minus strand of NZ_JAHRCY010000014.1, from coordinate 74,389 downwards.
CGCCTTCTGGGTCAGCTCGAAGCTGGCCCGGCCGGAGACCAGCAGCACGTGCCCGGCCAACGGCAGCCGCCCGGCCTGCAGCGCCGCGCCGATCACCTTGTCGACGGCGTTGTGCCGCCCCACGTCCTCGCGCACGCTGACCAGTTCCCCGGCGGTGGTGAACAGCCCGGCCGCGTGCAGGCCGCCGGTGCGCTCGAAGGTCCGCTGCGCCTTCCGCAGCCGGTCGGGCAGCTCGGCGAGCACCGAGGCGGCCAGGAGCAGCGGATCGGCGGTCACGTCGTGCCGCGAACGGACCCGGATGGCGTCGATGCTGGCCTTGCCGCATACGCCGCACGAGCTGGTGGTGTAGAAGTTGCGCTCCACCCCCGCCTGCGGCTCCGGCACGTGATCAGCCAGCACGACGTCCACCACGTTGTATCCGCCGCTCTGCTCCGTCTCCTGCTCCGCGAGGTTAAGAACGGGCCCTTCACCTACGGAAAGCGATAACAGGGGGCCCTTCCTTACCTCGGGGCCGGCGCAGAGCTGGGCGGTGATCACGTCGCTGGGCGACGTGATCACACCTTCGGTGAGCAGGAAGCCGAGCGCCAGGTCGAGTTCGTCGCCGGGGGTACGCATGGTGACGGCCAGTGGACGGCGGGGGCGGCCGCGGTGACCGACCCGGATCTCCAGCGGCTCCTCGGCGGCCAGCATGTCCTGGCGGCGCGCGGACGAGCCGGACAGGTCGATCCGGGTGACGGTGCGGCGGTCGCTGGCCCGGCCCATCAGCGCGGCCGCAGCCGGACGATGACCTGCTTCGAGGTGGGTGTGTTCGACTCGGCGGCGGTGGAGTCCAGCGGGACCAGCACGTTCGCTTCGGGGAAGTAGGTCGCGGCGCAGCCTCGGGCGGTCGGGTAGGCGATCACGCGGAACGACTCGGCGACGCGCTCGCCGTCGGCCCACTCCGAGATCAGGTCCACCATGGTGCCGTCGGCGAGGTCGAGTTCGCGCAGGTCGTCGGGGTTGACGAAGACGACGCGGCGGCCCGCCTTGACGCCGCGGTAGCGGTCGTCCAGGCCGTAGATGGTGGTGTTGTACTGGTCGTGGCTGCGCAGCGTCTGCAGGAGTAGGCGGCCAGGCGGGATCGTCAGCACCGCGAGGGTGTTGGCGGTGAACCGGGCACGGCCGTCGGGGGTGGGGAAGCGGCGGCTGTCGCGGGGCGGGTGCGGCAGGGTGAACCCGCCGGGTTCGCGGACCTTCGCCTCGAAGTCGGTGAAGCCGGGCACGGTGTCGGCGATCAGGGCGCGGACGGAGCGGTAGTCCTGGGCGTACGACTGCCACGGGATGGTGGAGTCGGGCAGCAGGTGCTCGGCCAGGCCGGACACGATCGCCACCTCGGAGCGCAGCTGCGGCGAGGCCGGGGCGAGGCGGCCGCGTGAGGCGTGCACGCACGACATCGAGTCCTCGACGGTGACGAACTGGTCGCCCGCGGCCTGGGTGTCGCGTTCGGTGCGGCCCAGGCAGGGCAGGATCAGCACGGTCTGCGGGTCGGCGGTGACCACGTGCGAGCGGTTGAGCTTGGTGGACACGTGCACGGTCAGCGCGCAGGAGCGCAGCGCCGCCTCGGTGACGTCGGTGTCGGGCGAGGCGGCGGCGAAGTTGCCGCCCAGGGCCATGAACACGGACGCTTCGCCGTCGCGCATGGCGCGGATCGCCTCGACGGTGTCGTACCCCCGCCGGGACGGCATGGGCAGGGAGAGTGAGTCGCCCAATCGGGCCAGCCACGACGGCGGCTCGTGCCAGATGCCCATGGTCCGGTCGCCCTGGACGTTGGAGTGGCCGCGCACCGGGCACAGGCCAGCGCCGGGCAGGCCGATCATGCCGCGCAGCAGCTGCACGTTGACGACCTCGCGGATCGTCGCGACCGAGTCGCGGCCCTGGGTCAGGCCCATCGCCCAGCAGACGATGGTCGCGGGCGAGTCGGCGAACAGGCGAGCCGCGGCCTCGATCTGGTCGCGGGTCAGGCTGGTCGCGGTCGCGACCAGGTCCCAGTCCAGCTCGCGCACGGACTCGGCATAGGCCTCGAAATCCGCCGTGTACGAGGAGACGAAGCTCTCGTCCACCGCGCCCCACGACAGCAGCAGCGACCCGATCGCCTGGAACAGCGCCAGGTCTCCGCCGACCCGGATGGGCAGGTGCAGGTCGGACAGCGAGGTGCCGCCGCCGACCAGGCCGCCGACCTGCTGCGGGTTCTTGAACCGCATCAGCCCGGCCTCGGGCAGCGGGTTCACCGAGATGATCCGCGCGCCGTTCCGCTTGGCGATCTCCAGCGCGCTGAGCATGCGCGGGTGGTTGGTGCCCGGGTTCTGGCCCACCACCGCGATCAGCTTGGCCTGGTGGATGTCCTCCAGCGTCACCGAGCCCTTGCCCATGCCGATGGTGCTGTTCAGGGCCACGCCGGACGACTCGTGGCACATGTTCGAGCAGTCCGGCAGGTTGTTGGTGCCGTACGCCCGCGCCATCAGCTGGTAGAGGAAGGCGGCCTCGTTGGAGGTGCGGCCGGAGGTGTAGAACAGCGCGCGGTCCGGCTCGATCGCGCGCAGGTGGCTCGCGGCCAGCGCGAACGCCTCGTCCCAGCCGACCGGTGTGAAATGCGTCGCGCCTGGCCGCTTCACCATCGGCTCGGTCAGCCGCCCTTGCTGGCCCAGCCAGTAGTCGCTGCGCCCGGCCAGGTCGGCCACGGCGTGCTCGGCGAAGAACGCCGGGGTGATCCGCCGCAGCGTCGCCTCCTCGGCCACCGCCTTGGCGCCGTTCTCGCAGAACTCGAAGTGGGTGCGGTGCGCCGGGAGCGGCTCGGGCCAGGCGCAGCCGGGACAGTCGAACCCGTCGGCCTGGTTCATCTTGAGCAGGGTGAGCGCGGAACGGCGTACGCCCATCTGCGCCCCCGCGGCGCGCAGGCCGTGCATCACCCCGGGCAGGCCGGCCGCGCTGTCCTTGGGCGCACGCACGGTCAGGTCCTGGTCACCGACATCGTCGCGGGGAGGCTTCTTCGCCATACCTATGACCCTCTCACGTTTCTCGCGGTGCGTAGCCGCCGGTCGGCGTCTAGCCTGTGGCGGTCACACCGGCACCCCGGCCGGTGCGATCCCATCCCCTGGGGAGGACGATCGATGAAGGACTGGATCGCCGGTCTGCTGGCCGTACTCGGGACACTGCTGATTCTGGCCGGTGCGACGGTGACCGTCGTGAAGACACTCACCCCCGATCCGGGTGCGACCGCGGTCACCACCGACCCGCTGGGCGGCACGGCCGTGGTCGCGGGCAGCCGGTTCACCCGCTGGCTGCACCGCATCAGCGCGGCCGACCGGCTGATCGCCTGGGGCGTGGTGCTGCTGGTGCTGGCCGCGGTGGCGGCGGGTGCGATCTCGCTCAATCTCAGCGCCGCGGCGGGCACCCGCTGACCAGCGGCCCGCCGAACGTGAACGGCGGCCCGGCCCGCGTGACCGGGCCGCCAACTTACACCGTTCGGCGCGGCTAGGTGCACCCCGCGCTCCCTGGCCACCTGCGAAGGATTATTCTGCCTCCGAGGTACGCCTCAACTGATCAATCCGGGCGGCGGCGCGCAGGCGTCGTGGCGGCCGGGCCAGCCACAGGAGGCCACACGTGACCACCGTCGCACCGCAGCCGATCGCGACGCGGCCCTACCCCGTGCGAAAGCAGATCAAGGGTTCGGCGATCGCGCGACTGCTGCGTACCACGGACGCGAAGCAGATCGGGATCATGTATATGGTCACCGCCTTCGTGTTCTTCCTGATCGGTGGCCTGCTGGCGCTGCTGATGCGCGCCGAGCTGGCGCAGCCGGGGATGCAGTTCCTGACCCCGGAGCAGTACAACCAGCTGTTCACCATGCACGGCACGATCATGCTGCTGTTCTTCGCGACGCCGATCGTGTTCGCGTTCGCGAACTACGTGGTGCCGATCCAGATCGGCGCACCCGACGTGTCGTTCCCGCGCCTGAACTCCTTCGCGTACTGGCTGTACCTGTTCGGGGCGAGCCTGGCCACCGCGGGGTTCATCACGCCGGGCGGTGCCGCGGACTTCGGCTGGTTCGCGTACGCGCCGCTCAACGACGCGATCAACTCGCCCGGCATCGGCGCGGACATGTGGATCGCGGGCCTGGTGCTGTCGGGTCTGGGCACCATCCTCGGCGCGGTCAACATGATCACCACGATCCTGACCCTGCGCGCGCCCGGCATGACGATGTTCCGTATGTCGATCATGACGTGGAACATCCTCGTCACCAGCCTCCTGGTGATCATGGTCTTCCCGCTGCTGGCCGCCGCGCTGCTGGCCCTGCTGGCCGACCGGCGCCTCGGCGCCCACGTCTTCGACCCCGCCACCGGCGGCCCGATGCTGTGGCAGCACCTCTTCTGGTTCTTCGGCCACCCCGAGGTGTACATCGTCGCGTTGCCGTTCTTCGGCATCATCTCCGAGGTCATCCCGGTCTTCAGCCGCAAGCCGATCTTCGGTTACACCGGTCTGGTCGCCGCGACCCTGATGATCGCCGCGCTGTCGATGAGCGTGTGGGCGCACCACATGTTCGCCACCGGCCAGGTGCTGCTGCCGTTCTTCTCGTTCCTGAGCTTCCTCATCGCCGTACCCACCGGCATGAAGTTCTTCAACTGGATCGGCACCATGTGGCGCGGCCAGATCACCTTCGAGACACCGATGCTGTTCGCCCTCGGCTTCCTGGTGACCTTCCTCTTCGGCGGCCTGTCGGGCGTGCTGCTGGCCAGCCCGCCGATCGACTTCCAGGTGTCGGACTCGTACTTCGTCGTGGCGCACTTCCACTACGTGCTCTTCGGCACCATCGTGTTCGCCGTGTACTCGGGCATCTACTTCTGGTTCCCGAAGATGTTCGGGCGGATGATGGACGAGAAGCTGGGCAAGGTCCACTTCTGGCTGACCTTCATCGGCTTCAACGCCACCTTCCTGGTGCAGCACTGGCTCGGCGCCGAGGGCATGCCCCGCCGGTACGCCGACTACCTGCCCTCGGACGACTTCACCTTCCTGAACGGGTTCTCCACCGTCGGCGCGTTCATCCTGGGCGCCTCCACGCTGCCGTTCATCTACAACGTGTGGAAGTCCTACCGGACCGGTCCGATCGTGACCGTGGACGACCCGTGGGGCCACGGCAACTCGCTCGAGTGGGCCACCAGCTGCCCGCCGCCGCTGCGCAACTTCGACAGCATGCCGCGCATCCGCTCCGAGCGGCCCGCGTTCGACGCCAAGTTCCCGCACCTGGCGGTGAGCACGGGTACGAAGGCTCCGGTTATCGAGGCGCCCAGCTACTCGCACGGGCGGCAGGGCGGGGAGCACGAGGTTTAGTTTGTGGGCGCGCTTACTGAGCGCGCTGAGCTGAGGGCGGGGTGGCTGCGTACGCAGCCACCCCGCCCTCGCTCGTTGCGCGGTAAGGAAGGGCCCCTGCTTATCGCTTTAGGTAGAGGAAGGGCCCCTTCTCAACGCCGACCGTCGCGGGTCGACGTGATGGGGATTACTCCAGTTCACCTGGTAAATGGATTGCCCCGATGTCGGTGGGGTCAGGCACCATGGTCGGCTGGAGGTAACAACCGCAATGACCATCGAGCCTTACCGCAAGATTCTCGGCCTGCCCGGCGTACGCGCGTTGCTGCTGGTCGGGCTGGTGGCTCGGATTCCGGTCATCGCCACCGGCATCGTGCTGACGCTGCACGTCGTCAACACCCTCGGCCTCGGCTTCGCCCAGGCGGGCCTCGTCGGCACCGCGTCCACCATCGGCTCCGCGATCGGCTCGCCGATCACCGGCCGCATGATCGACCGGTACGGCCTGCGCCCCGTCCTCATCATCACCACCACCGCCCAGGCCCTGTTCTGGCTGGCCGCGCCGAGGCTCGGCTACGCGGCCCTGCTCGGTGCCGCGGTGACCGCCGGTCTGCTGGGGCTGCCCGTGTTCACGATCGTCCGGCAGAGCCTCGCCGCGATGGTCCCGGCCGACCAGCGCCGCCCCGGGTTCGCGCTGGACTCGATGGCGGTCGAGCTGTCATACATGGTCGCCCCGGCGGCGGCGGTGGCGGCGGTGAGCCACTTCGGCAGCCGCCCGGTCATGATCGCGGTCGGCCTCGGTGTGGTGCTGGCCGGGCTCGCGCTCATCCTGCTCAACGCGCCGACCCAGGCCCCGACCGAGGACGGCGTGGCCGAGGTCGCGGTGCCGCGACGCCAGTGGCTGCGCCCACGGGTGATCGCACTGTTCGCGCTGACCGCGTCGCTCACCTTCGTGCTGACCGCCTCCGACCTGTCGCTGATCGCCGTGCTGAAGGGATCCGGCCAGCAGAACTGGGCCGGGGTCGTGATCGCGATCTGGTGCCTCTACTCGCTGATCGGCGGCTTCGTCTACGGAGCGCTGCACCGCAACGTGTCTCCGGCGCTGCTGGCGGGCGGCCTGGCCGCGCTCACCGTACCGGTCGGACTGGCGGCCGGGGCGCCCTGGTGGGCGCTCTGCCTGATCCTGATCCCGTCGGGCGTACTGGTCGCGCCGGCGCTGTCGGCCACCATCGACACGCTCAGCTCGTGGGTTCCGGCCGGTTCGCGCGGCGAGGCGATGGGCCTGCACGGCACCGCGCTGACCATCGGCGTGGCCGCGGGCGCCCCGTTCGCCGGGGCGATCATCGACTCGGCCGGTCCGGGCTGGGCCTTCGCCGCCGCCGGAGCGGTCGCGCTGCTGCTCCTGGCTGGGGCGCTGCCCTTCTGGCGCTCCGCCGCGGAGCCTGCCCCCGCCTCCGTTCCCGCCGAGCCTGCCCCTGCGGTCGTTCCCGCCGAGCTACTGCAGCACGACACGCCTGCCGAGCTCGCCCCGAGCCTGTCCGCGTGATCGCGCCGGGCCGCGCTGCCGCTGGGCCGCGCTGCCGCTGGGCCGCGCTGCCGCTGGGCCGCGCTGCCGCTGGCGTGGGGCGGCTGCAGTTTCGGGGAAACTGCTGGAATCCGCGCCAAGATTCGTGCACTTTCCCCGAAACTGCAGCATTACTCCCGTGCCCGTCGGCGTCGCGTCCTTACCTCAATGCGGGGTGGGGGAGGGCTGGCAGCGGGGGCACCAGTAGGTGATGCGGTCGCCCTCGCCGTCCTTGCTGATGGGGCTGTTGCAGTTGCGGCAGGGCTGGGCGCGGCGGCCGTACACGTAGCTGGTCTCGCCGCGGCGCAGTGAGCCGGTGGTGGTCTGCGTCCAGCGGCCGCGGTTGTGGGCGAGCAGCCGCTGCGCCAGGTCGACCAGGCCGGGCAGGTCGGGCACGTCGCCGATCGGGGTCCACGGCCACACGCCGCGCAGGAACAGCACCTCGCACTTGTACAGGTTGCCGATCCCGGCCAGGTTGCGCTGGTCGAGCAGCGCCGACGCGACAGGGGCGGCCGGGTCGCGGGTCAGGCGGCGTACCGCCTCGGCCGGGTCCCAGTCCGGCCCGAGCAGGTCGGGGCCGAGATGGCCGACCAGGCGCTCCTCCTGCGCGGTGGGCACCAGCGACAGGTCGTGCAGGTGGAAGCCGACGGCGGTACGGTCGCCCGCCCGCAGCACGACGCGGATGGTGTGGGCGGGACGGGCGTTCCAGCGCTGGCCGGGGCCGTACACCCGCCAGGCGCCCTCCATCCGCAGGTGGGAGTGGAGGCTCAGGTCACGGCCGCCCGCCGTGCGTAGTCGCAGCAGCAGATGCTTGCCTCGGCTCAGCGATTCGACGACGTCGGCGCCGGTCAGGTCGATGGTGGCCAGCTGCGGCACCCGGAACTGCGAGCCGGTCAGGGTGCGCCCGACCAGCCCTTCGCGCAGCACCTGCGCGGTGTTGTAGACGGTGTCGCCCTCGGGCATGCCCCCATACTGCCGCAAAGGGGCGGGGCCCCGGTCCGGACGTCGCGGTCCGGGCCGGGGCCCCGTTCAGCGGGCCTCGCTGGATCAGGCAAGGCCGTTCTTGATGGCGGTGATCAGCTCACCGTTGCTGGTGTCGCCGAACAGCTCCCAGAAGAACGCGCCGCCCAGGCTCTGGCTCTTGGCCCAGGACATCTTGGACGCGATCGTCGCCGGGGTGTCGTAGCTCCACCACTGGCCGCCGCTGAAGCAGTACGCGGTGCCGCCGACGGTGCCGTTGGCCGGGCACTTGGTCTTGATGGTGTGGTAGTCCTCGATGCCCGCCTCGTAGGTGCCGGGGGCGGCGCCGGTGGCGGAGCCGCCCGGGGCGGCCTGGGTCACGCCGGTCCAGCCGCGGCCGTAGAAGCCGATGCCGAGCAGCAGCTTCGACGAGGGCACGCCCTTGGACTTGAGCTTGGTGATGGCCGCCTCGGAGCAGAAGCCCGCGGTCGGGATGCCCGAGTAGCAGTTCAGCGGCGAGTGCGGCGCGGTCGGACCGGTGGTGGCCCAGGCGCCGAAGTAGTCGTACGTCATCGGCATGTACCAGTCGACGTACTGCGCGGCGGCGGCGTAGTCGGTGGCGTCGATCTTGCCGCCGTTGCTGCCGTCGGCGGTGATCGCCGCGGTGATCAGGTAGCTCGAGCCGAACCGGGTCCGCAGCGCCGACATCAGGTTCTTGAAGGCGTTCGGGCCGCTCGTGTCGCAGGTCTCACCGCAGGCGTTCGGGTACTCCCAGTCGATGTCGATGCCGTCGAAGACGTCAGCCCAGCGCGGGTCCTCGATCATGCTGTAGCAGGAGTTGGCGAACGCGGTCGGGTTGGCCGCGGCGGCCGGGAAGTTCTTCGAGTACGTCCAGCCGCCGATCGAGAACAGCACCTTGATGTTCGGGTACAGCTTCTTGAGGCGGCGCAGCTGGCCGAAGTTGCCGCGCAGGGCGCCCGCGTCCCAGGTGTCGGCGACGCCGTCCACGCTGCCGGCGGCGTCGTAGGCACGGTCGTAGTCGTTGTAGGTGTCGCTGAGCACGCACTGGCCGCCGGAGATGTTGCCGAAGGCGTACACGATGTGGGTCAGCTTGGCGGCCGAGCCGCTGGTCACGATGTTCTTCACGTGGTAGTTGCGCGCGTACTGCGCCCAGTTGGTGAAGTAGCCGATGACCTTCTGGCCCGGGTTCGGGTTGGTCGGGCTGGTCGACGGGGTCGGCGAGGCCGACGGCGAGGTGCTCGGGGAGGTCGACGGCCGCGGGCTGGCGCTGGGGCTCGCGCTCGGGCTCGGGCTCGTCGGCGTGCTCGGCGAGGCCGACGGCTGGCCGCCGGTCGAGCAGTTGGCGCCGTTGATGGTGCAGACGGTCGGGGTGCCGGAGCCGGCGGTGTTGAAGCCGAAGGAGGCGGTGCCGCCCGCGGGGATGGTGGCGTTCCAGGTACCGGTCGCGGTACGGGTCTGGCCGGTGCCGCTCAGGCTGGCGTCCCAGAAGGAGCTGACGGTGGTGCCCGCCGGGAGCGTGAACGTCAGCGTCCACGTGGTCGAGGCGCTGGTGCCGTTGGTGATGACGTACTTGCCCTCGGCGCCGGTGCCCCAGTTGCTGGTCTGGGTGTACGCGGCGGTGACCGTGCCGGCCGCGTTGGCCATGGTGACGACACCGATGGTGGCGGTGGCGACCATGACTACCGCGCCGGCGAGCAGCCGGGCCCGTAGCTTGAACATGGTTCTCCTCATTGATTGACGCCGGTCCCCCCGATGGCGCCAAACAATAAGTTAAGTTTCCTTAAAAAGGAATAGGCCCTACCTAAAACCGGACCTAAATGGTCTCCACCAGGTGCACACCCGCAGCTCGGAGCTCTTCGACGGCCCGCTCTGTCGTCTCCGGAGCGACGCCGGCGGTGTACCCGAGCACCACGGTGGTGTCGAAACCCTCCCGGACGGCGTCGAGCGCGGTCGCCCGTACACAGTGGTCGGTGGCGATGCCGACGACGTCCACTTCGGTCACGTCGCGCTCGCGCAGCCAGGTCGCCAGGCCGACGCCGGCGGTGTGCCCCTCGAACCCCGAGTAGGCCGCCGCGTACTCGCCCTTGCGGAACACCGCCTCGACCCGGTCGGTGTCCAGCTCGGGGTGGAACTCGGCGCCGAACGTGTCGGCGACGCAGTGCACCGGCCAGCTCGACGCGTAGTCCGGCGGGTTGCCGAAGTGGTCGCCCGGGTCGGTGTGGTGGTCCTGCGTGGCCACGACGTGCTGCCAGCGGTGCTCGCCCGCGGCGTCGTCCGACAGCTTCGCGGACAGGTTCGCGGCCACGGCCGCACCGCCCGCCACCGCCAGCGATCCGCCCTCGCAGAAGTCGTTCTGCACGTCGACGATGATCAGTGCCCGGGTCATGGCCCGCCTCCCGCTAGCGTCCTCGGTCAGCACCCATGCTGCTCCACTGCCGCAACCGGCGCAATGATCTCTCGGTCACGCGGTCGGGGCGACCGTCACCGGGATGGCCGGGTCGCCCGCCGACAGTTTCAGGCCCTCCCACGGAATCGTGATCAGACAGTCGCGCAGGTGGGCGCGGCTGTCCTCCAGCGTGGGCAGATCCGGTGCCGGCTCGCCGCCGCGCACCAGCGGGCGCTGCAGCAGCCGGTCGCCGGGCTGCAGGTCCGGCTCGCCCTGCGACAGCACGATCTCCTCGATCGCGGTGCCGGTGGGCTTGTGCCGCCGGTACGCCGTCTTGCGCCCGCCGACCGTCGCCTTGTTCTCCGACCGCTTCACCACCGGGCGGCCCTCGACCTCGACCAGCTTGTAGACCAGGCCCGCGGTCGGGGCGCCGGAGCCGGTGACCACGGCGGTGCCCGCGCCGTACACGTCGACCGGCTCGGCGGCCAGAGCGGCGATGGCGTACTCGTCCAGGTCGCCGCTCACCACGATCTTCGTGTCGGGCGCGCCCAGCTCGTCCAGCAGCGCGCGCGAGTGCGCGGCCAGCACCGACAGGTCGCCGGAGTCGATACGGACCGCGTTCAGGCCGGGACCGGCCACCGCGATGGCGTTGCGGATGCCCTGGCTGATGTCGTACGTGTCGACCAGCAGCGTGGTTCCCTCGCCCAGCGCCGCCACCTGCGAGGCGAACGCCGCCTTCTCGTCGTCGTGCAGCAGGGTGAACGCGTGCGCGGCGGTGCCCCGGGTGGGGATGCCGTAGCGCATTCCGGCGGCCAGGTTGGAGGTCGAGCTGAAGCCCGCCAGGTACGCCGCGCGCGCCGAGGCGACGGCCGCCTCCTCGTGTGCCCGGCGCCCGCCCATCTCGATCAGCGGGCGGCCCCGGGCCGCGGTGACCATGCGGGCCGCGGCGGCGGCCACCGCGCAGTCATGGTTGAACACCGACAGGATCAGCGTCTCCAGCACCACGCACTCGGCGAAGGTGCCGGTCACGGTCAGGATGGGGGAGTTGGGGAAGAACAGCTCGCCCTCCGCGTACCCGTCGACGTCGCCCGAGAAGCGGTAGTCGGCCAGCCAGGCGGCGGTCTGCTCGTCGACCACGCCGGTGCGGCGCAGGAAGTCGACCTCATCCGGGTGAAAACGGAAGGCCGTGAGCTGCTCCAGCAGGCGTCCGGTGCCCGCCACCACGCCGTAGCGGCGCCCGAGCGGCAGCCGCCGCGCGAAGACCTCGAACACACTGCGCCGGTGCGCGGTGCCGTCGCGCAGCGCCGCGCTGATCATGGTCAGCTCGTAGTGGTCGGTCAGCAGGGCGGGCGCACCCGCACCGGCGAAATCACCCATGGCGCCACCCTAAGGCCGTCGCGCCCACGCCGCCGTTCCCGGCGGGCGCGACGCGGAACACACCGAGATCATCAGAGGTCGGTGTGGCCGCCGAGGTCATACCGGATAAGTCCGCATCTGGTAGGAGGCGGCCTCATCCCGGCGGTGCGCGAGCCTGTGTGTTGCCCGAATCAACTCGTAGGATGGGGAACGTGACCGCCGCCCCGCAGACCACTCCGGTAGATCAACCGGACGTAGACGAAGCATCTGAGTTCGCCCGTCCCTGGGTGACGATCGTGCACAACGATCCGGTGAACCTGATGAGCTACGTGACCTGGGTGTTCCAGCAGCTCTTCGGTTACAGCCGGGACAAGGCCGAGCTGTTGATGCTGGACGTGCATCAGAAGGGCAAGGCGATCGTCTCCCATGGCGCCCGCGAGCGCATGGAGCACGACGCCACCCGGCTGCACTCGTACGGCCTGTGGGCCACCGTCGACAAGCAGTGAGCAGCGAATGACGATGTTCCGCCGCGTGGGCGGTGAGTGCGTGGCGGATTTCCGCGAGGACGAGGTCCGGGTCCTGCGCAAGGTCGCCGAGGAGGTCGTGGGCCTGCTCACCGAGGGATTCGAGCGCGACGACCCGGTGGTCGAGCGACTGTTTCCCGACGTGTACCCGGACCTGCCGCGCGACTCCGCCGAGTTCCGCCGGTTCACCGAGGGCGACCTCAAGACCGCCAAGATCGACCAGGCGGCCGCGGTGCTGGCGGCGCTGCCCGAGGACGGCCGCGGCGAGGTCCGGCTCGACCCTGAGGCGGCCGAGTGCTGGCTGCGGGCCATCAACGACGCGCGGCTGGCGCTGGGCATCCGGCTCGAGCTCACCGACGACACCATCGTCGAGTACGAGCTGGAGGAGGCGCTCGCCGTGGACGCCTCGTCGGCCCGGGTGTTCCAGCTCAGCGTGTACTCGTACCTCGGCTACCTGCAGGAATCCCTGCTGGACGCCATCATCGGCTGATTGTTCCCGCTGCGGCACGGATCACTCGACCTGTCGCGCCGTGAACGCGGTTGGGTAGGCTTGTCGGCGTGCTGACCATCCAACGGGAGATCATCGAGGCGATCGTCGCCCATGCCCGCCGGGACCACCCGGACGAGGCGTGTGGAGTGGTCGCCGGGCCCATCGGGTCGGACACCGCGGTGCGGCACATCCCCATGGAGAACGCCGAGCGTTCGACCACCTTCTACCGCTTCGACGCCGGTGAGCAGCTGCGCGTCTGGCGGGAGATGGACGACCGCGACGAGGAGCCGGTGGTCATCTACCACTCGCACACGGCCACCGAGCCGTTCCCGTCGCGCACCGACGTGTCATACGCGGGGGAGCCCAACGCGCACTACCTGCTGGTGTCGACGCGCGACCCGCAGACTGCGGAGATCCGCTCGTTCCGCATCGTGGACGGGCAGGTGACCGAAGAACCGGTCCGGCTCGTTGATGAGAGCATGCAGTCCATGCGGTCCACGGAGAAGAGCGGCGACCCGCACGCCGTGCAGTCGTACATGTTCGGGCAGAGCCCGACGGCGGTCGAGTATGAGTGTCAGCCCCTGAGCTGACCCAACCCTGACCGACCTTCGTCCGACCCTTTCTTCTTCCAGGAGTGACCCATCATGGCGATCGACGTCCGCATCCCGACCATCCTGCGCTCGTACACCGGTGGCGCCAAGGCCGTGTCCGGTGCCGGTGACACGCTGGCCGACCTGCTCACCAACCTCGACGGCAGCTACCCCGGCCTGCGCGGCCGCCTCATCACGCCCGAGGGCGGGCTGCACCGCTTCGTCAACATCTACGTCAACGACGAGGACGTGCGCTTCCTCGGCTCGCTCGACGCCAAGGTCAATGACGGCGACACCGTGACCATCCTGCCCGCCGTCGCCGGCGGGGCCTTCGGCCTGGCCGCCGCGGCCGCCGTCCTCGGCCGCTGAGCCTGCCCGACCCACTGCGCGCCAACGGCGGCCAGGCACCCTTCGGGGTGCCCCGGCCGCCGTTCGCGCCTGTGTGGCCGATCTTCGTGATAGGGAGCTGACATGGCACGTTTCGACTCGCTGCTCGACGTCTGCGGCGATACCCCCTTGATCGGTCTGCCCCGGCTCAGCCCGGTCGTGCCCGACGGCGCGCCGCCGGTGCGGCTGTGGGCCAAGCTGGAGGACCGCAACCCGACCGGCAGTGTCAAGGACCGCGCGGCGATGTACATGGTGCGCGCGGCCGAGGCGGCCGGGCGGCTGCGGCCCGGTGACACGATCCTGGAGCCGACCAGCGGCAACACCGGCATCTCGCTGGCGATGGTGGCCAAGCTGCGCGGCTACCGGCTGGTGTGCGTGATGCCGGAGAACGTCTCCACCGAGCGGGTGCAGCTGCTACGCATGTACGGCGCGGAGATCATCTTTTCGCCCGCGGCGGGCGGCTCGAACCAGGCGGTGGCCACGGCCAAGCAGATCGCGGCCGAGCACCCCGACTGGATCATGCTGTTCCAGTACGGCAACGAGGCCAACGCCCGCGCCCACTACGAGACCACCGGTCCCGAGCTGGTGCGCGACCTGCCTACGATCACGCACTTCGTGGCCGGGCTGGGCACCACCGGCACGCTGATGGGCACCGGCCGCTACCTGCGCGAGAAGCTGCCGGAGATCCAGATCATCGCCGCCGAGCCCCGGTACGGCGAGCTGGTCTACGGCCTGCGCAACATCGACGAGGGCTACGTCCCGGAGCTGTACGACGCCTCGGTGCTGACCCGCCGCTTCTCCGTCGGCACCCGCGACGCGGTCCTGCGCACCCGCCAGCTGGTCGAGGTCGAGGGCCTGTTCGTGGGCTTCTCCACCGGCGCCGTGGCCCACGCCGCCCTGGCCGTGGCCCACGAGGCGGCCAAGGCGGGCCGCGCCGCCGACGTGGCCTTCCTCGTCGCCGACGCCGGCTGGAAATACCTCTCCACCGGCGCCTACACCGGCACCCTCACCGACGCCGAGTCGGCCCTCGAAGGCCAACTCTGGGCCTGACCCCACCCACCCCAGCCCGGCCAGCCACCCCCACCCCCCAGGCTGGGCTGGCAAACCCCGTCGATCATGAACTTATGGCACGGCTCGACGGTGTGTCGCCTGCGCAATCTCCTGTTGACCATGGCTGCCCAGCGGGCCGCCGATCCTGCCACACGGGCAGTTGATCAGGAAGTTGTGCACGTGACACGCCGACGAACCGTGCCATAAGTTCATGATCGACGAGGTTGGTGGGGGTGCGGTCAGAGGGCGGTGTAGGCGAGGATGATGTTGGTGAAGAGGAGGAAGGTGGCGAGGGAGAAGAGGTAGGTGGGGAGGCGGTCGCGGTGGATGGCGGCGAAACCGGCGACCATCGCGAGGATGCCGAGCACGCCGAGGGCCAGCGTCACCGGGGCGTACCAGGCGGGTGCGGCCAGGCCGAGGGCGAGCGTCACGCCGAAGCGGCCGCCGGGGATCAGGCCCAGGAAGGCGAGCACGGCGGCCCACAGCGACAGGCCGACCAGCCGCTTGGTGCGCGGTGCCGGATCGTCCTCGGCGGGCAGCCGGAATCGGGCGGAAACGGCCGAGCGCAGCCGCCCCGGCGTACGCGCCGAATCCTCGTCGGGCGCGGTACGAGCCGCGGGCATGGCGCTGTGATCGTTACCGGCCGTGGTCGCCGCGTTGCTGGACGCGTCAGCGGGGTCGGCGGTGGCGAGAGTGCCCTCGCCGTCGCGCTCGGAGTCTGACTCAGTACGCACTGTGCTCGCTATTCTCTGCCTGACCTGCCCGTCCACCGGGCCCTGCACTGAGTGCAACGGTTTTCGGCGACCGTGCGTAACGGCACGCTCGCATCGGTGTCACGTTGGCGACATCTCGGAAGGGACTGTTCCCCTGAGGGGGGTTTGGCCAAGTAGGCTGCGCAGCGTGACGGACGCGCCGATCGGCATCTTCGACTCGGGGGTCGGCGGGCTCACGGTTGCCCGCGCCATCCTCGACCAGCTGCCACATGAGCGCGTCGTCTATCTCGCCGACACCGCGCACATGCCGTACGGGCCCAAGCCGATCGCCGACGTGCGGTCGTACGCACTGGCCTGCCTCGACCAGCTGGTCGAACGCGGCGCCAAGATGCTGGTGATCGCCTGTAACACCGCCTCGGCCGCCTGCCTGCACGACGCGCGCGAGCGCTACTCGGTGCCGGTGGTCGAGGTGATCCGACCCGCGGTCCGGCGCGCCGTGGCGGCGACGCGCAACGGGCGGGTCGGCGTGATCGGTACGGCCACTACCATCAACTCAGGGGCCTACCAGGACTCTTTCGCGGCCGCACCGCACCTCAAGGTGACCGCGACGGCGTGCCCGCAGTTCGTCCCGCTGATCGAGCGGGGCGTCACCTCCGGCCGGGCCCTGCTCGGCCTGGCCAGTGCCTACCTGGAGCCGCTACAGCAGGCCCAGGTCGACACGCTCGTGCTCGGGTGCACCCACTATCCGCTGTTGACCGGCGTGATCAGTCTCGTGATGGGGGATCAGGTGACTCTGGTGTCGAGCGCGGACGAGACGGCGCGGGACGTCTTCCGCGTGCTCGTCGAGGGCGACATGGTACGGCCGGACGACGCCCCGCTGCCCGAGCACGAGCTGCTGACAACGGGCGACCAGGAGATCTTCGACCGGCTCGCGCGGCGCTTCCTCGGCTCCGCGCTGGAGCAGGCGGGAGCACGGGCATGAGCGAGCGAAGCGAGCGAATCGTGAGGCACAGCGGCTCTGAGCCTCATCGCGAATCTTCGCGGAGCGGAGATTCGCGATGAGACTGACTGTGCTGGGCTGCGCGGGCAGCTTTCCCGGGCCGGAGGCGGCCTGCTCGGCGTACCTGGTGGAAGCGGACGGGTTCCGGCTGCTGATGGACTTCGGCACCGGTTCGCTGTCGGCGCTGCAGCGCTACGCCGGGATCAAGTCGGTGGACGCGATCCTGCTCAGCCACCTGCACTGCGACCACATGCTCGACGCCTGCTCATACGTGGTGGTTCGCCGCTACGCCCCCGATGGGCCGTATCCGCCGATCCCGGTGTACGCCCCGGCCGGGGCGCCCGAGCGCATCGCCACGGCGTACAGCCTCGACGAGGGGCCGCTCGACGACGTCTACACGTTCTACGCGCTGCAGCCGGGCAGCTTTCCGATCGGCCCGTTCCAGGTCAGCGTCGACCGGGTGAACCACCCGGTGGAGACGTACGGCGTGCGACTGGAGCACGAGGGGCGGTCGCTGGTGTATTCGGGCGACACCGCGCCCTGCGACGCGCTGCTGCGCCTGGCCGCCGGGGCCGACCTGTTCCTGTGCGAGGCCAGCTACCTCGACGGCGTCGACAACCCGCCGGACCTGCACCTGACCGGCGCCGAGGCGGGCGAGATCGCCACCAAGGCGGGAGCGCGGCGGCTGCTGCTGACGCACCTGGTCACGGCCTGGGGTTCGGAGGCCGAGACGTTGAACAACGCCATGGCCACCTTCGCCGGTCCGGTGGAGATCGTCCGCCCTGGGGCGCGCTACGACGTTTGACCCCCTCACGGGCGAAAAGAGACAGTGCCACCCCTCGCGGGCGAAGCCTGCGGCAGCGCCATAGGGTGGGCGCATGACCCGACCTGACGGCCGCGCCGCCGACCATCTCCGACCGGTCAAGCTGACTCGCGGCTGGAGCATGCATCCCGAAGGCTCCGTGCTGGTGGAGTTCGGCAACACCAGGGTGCTGTGCACCGCGAGCGTGACCGAGGGCGTGCCGCGCTGGCGCAAGGGCACCGGCCAGGGCTGGGTCACCGCCGAGTACGCGATGCTGCCGCGAGCCACCACGACCCGGTCCGACCGGGAGAGTGTGAAGGGCAAGATCGGTGGCCGTACCCACGAGATCTCCCGCCTGATCGGCCGCGCGCTGCGCGCCTGCATCAACCTCAAGGCGCTGGGCGAGAACTCCATCGTGATCGACTGCGACGTGCTGCAGGCCGACGGCGGCACCCGCACCGCCGCCATCACCGGGTCGTACGTGGCCCTGCACGATGCGGTGAGCTGGCTGGCCGCCAAGAACATGCTGACCCGCAAGCAGACCGTCGAGACCACGCTGCACCGGTCGGTGGCCGCGGTGAGTGTCGGCATCGTCGCGGGTGAGCCGCGGCTGGATCTGTGCTACGAAGAGGACGTGTCAGCGGAGGTGGACATGAACGTCGTGTGCACCGGCACCGGCGACTTCGTCGAGGTGCAGGGCACGGGCGAGGACGGCGTGTTCGACCGCGCCCAGCTGAACGCGCTGCTCGACCTCGGGGTCAAGGGCTGCGAGGAGCTGACCACGCTGCAGCGCCAGGTGCTGGGACTGCCCACCCTGGACGCGGCCGGGCTGCTGGAGGTGTTCCGCAAGTGAAGGTCCTGCTCGCCACGCGCAACGTCAAGAAGCTCGACGAGCTGCGCCGCATCCTGGCGTCCTCGCCCGAACTGCTCAAGGTCGAGCTGGTCGGCCTCGACGACGTCCCCGAGTACGCCGAGGTGCCCGAGACCGGGCTGACCTTCGCCGAGAACGCGCTGATCAAGGCGCGGGAGGGGGCCAAGCACACCGGCCTGCCGACCGTCGCCGACGACTCCGGCCTGTCCGTCGACGCCCTCAACGGGATGCCGGGGGTGTTCAGCGCCCGGTGGGCGGGCAAGCACGGCGACGACCGGGCCAACCTGGAACTGGTCCTGGCGCAGATCTCCGACGTGCCCGACGAGCACCGCGCCGCGGCGTTCGTGTGCGCGGCCGCGCTGGTGCTGCCCGGCGGCGGCTCCGCAAACGGGCGCGAGCACCTGGTCAGCGGCAAGATGGGCGGGCGCGTGCTGCGTGCTGCGCGCGGCGAGGGCGGGTTCGGGTACGACCCGATCTTCGTGGCCGAGGGGCAGACGCGTACCAACGCGGAGCTGTCGGCGGCGGAGAAGGACGCGATCAGCCACCGGGGCAAGGCGTTCCGCGCCCTGGCCGCCGTGATCGCCAAGACGCTGGCCTGAGTTCGATGGACTGCCGGGTCTGCGTCGTCGGGGCGGGCCCGGCGGGCATGATGCTGGGGCTGCTGCTGGCGCGGCAGGGCATCGAGGTGGTGGTGCTGGAGAAGCACGCGGACTTCTTCCGCGACTTCCGCGGCGACACCATCCACCCCTCCACCCTGGACCTGCTCGACGAGCTCGGGCTGGGCGAGGCCATCGAACGGCTGCCCGGACGTCGCGAGCGCGGCGTGATGGTGTCGTTCGCCGACGGCGACTACCAGCTCGGCGACTTCACCCGGCTGCCGAAACCGCACAACTACCTGCTCATCCTGCCGCAGTGGGACTTCCTCGACCTGCTCGCGGCGCAGGCGGCCGAGCTGGCGAACTTCACGCTGCTGCGCTCGACCGAGGCGGTGGACCTGCTGCGCGACGACAGCGGCCGGGTCGTCGCCGTCGCGGCGGTCGGCCCGGACGGCGAGCCGGTGACGGTACGGGCCGAGCTGACCGTCGCCGCCGACGGGCGGGCCTCGGTGGTCCGCGACCGGCTCGGCCTGACGCCGGTCGACTTCGGGGCGCCGATGGACGTGCTGTGGTTCCGCCTGTCCAGGCGCCCCGACGATCCGGAGGGCCTGCTCGGTCGGGTCGGCGCGGGGGCGCTGTTCATCATGATCGACCGGCACGACTACTTCCAGTGCGGATACGTCATCCCCAAGGGCGGCTTCGACCAGGTCCGCGCCGGCGGGCTCGACGCGCTGCGGGATCGGATCGCCACGCTGGCCCCGATGCTGGCCGACCGGGTCGGCGAGCTCACCTCGCTGGACCAGATCCACCTGCTCACGGTGCAGGTGAACCGGCTGGAGCGCTGGCACGTGCCGGGTGCGCTGTGCATCGGCGACGCCGCCCACGCGATGAGTCCGGTGGGCGGCGTCGGGGTCAACCTGGCGGTGCAGGACGCCGTCGCGGCGGCGCGGTTGCTCGGGCCGAAGCTGGCCGCGGGTCGGTTGCGCACCGAGGATCTGGACCTGGTCCGCAGGCGCCGGATGTTCCCGACGCGGGTCACCCAGCGGATGCAGCGGATCATCCAGGCCCGCCTGGTCGGCGCGGTGCTCAAGGCCGACAAGCCGGTCCGGGCGCCCCGGGCGGTCAAGCTGTTCCAGCGCTTTCCCGTCCTGCAGGGCATCCCGGCCCGCCTGGTCGGCCTCGGCGTACGGCCCGAGCACCTGCGCGGCTAGCGCAGCGCGCCGACCTCCGCCTCGATCGCAGTCAGCAGGTCACGGCCGCCGACGACGGCGCGCACCTGCTCCAGCACCGGCGCCAGGAAGATGTCCGGGCCCGGGGCACCCGCGAACGGGACGAGCGCCGCGATCGCCAGCCGTCCGGCCGGGGACGGGGCCAGCGGGGCGCGCAGCTGCAGACCGCGTACGGCGGCCAGCAGCTCCACCGCGAGCAGGCTGGTCAGGTTGTCCAGCACGGTACGCAGCTTCTTGGCGGCGGCCCAGCCCATCGAGACGTGGTCTTCCTGCATACCGCTGGTCGGGATGGTGTCGACGCTGGCGGGCGAGGCCAGGCGGCGGTTCTCGGCGACGATCCCGGCCGCGGTGTACTGGGCGATCATCAGCCCCGAGTTGACCCCCGCGTCGGGGCTCAGGAACGGCGGGAGCTGCCGCGAGCGGGTCACGTCCAGCAGCCGGTCCACCCGGCGCTCGCTGATCGAGCCGATCTCGGCGGCGGCGATGGCCAGGAAGTCGGCGGCGAAGCCGAGCGGGGCGCCGTGGAAGTTGCCGGTCGACTCGACCCGCCCGTCGGGCAGCACGACCGGGTTGTCGGCCAGGCTGATCAGCTCGCGGGCGGCGATCGTACGGGCGAACTCCAGGGTGTCGCGGGCCGCTCCGGCGACCTGCGGGGCGCAGCGCATCGAGTACGCGTCCTGCACCGCGTGCTCCAGGTCGTCGCGGTGGCTGTCCATGATGGCCGAGCCCTGCAGCAGCTTGTAGATGTTGGCGGCGCTGACGCCCTGGCCGGGGTGCGGCCGGATGTCGTGGATCGAGTGGTGGAACGGCTTGTCCGTGCCGAGCATCGCCTCGATCGACAGCGCGGCGGTGACGTCGGCCATGGTGCACAGGTGCGCGAAGTCGTCGCAGGCCAGCTGCAGCATGCCGAGCATGCCGTCGGTGCCGTTGATCAGCGCCAGGCCCTCCTTGGAGCTGAGCGTGATCGGGGTCAGCCCGGCCGCGTGCAGCACGTCGGCGCCCTCCAACCGGGCACCGTCCTTGCCCAGCACCCAGCCCTCGCCCATCAGCACCAGGGCGCAGTGGGCCAGCGGGGCCAGGTCGCCGGAGGCGCCGAGCGAGCCGTGCTCGGGCACCCACGGGGTGATGTCGTGGTTGAGCAGGTCGACCATGGCCTGGGCGACGAGCGGGCGTACGCCGGAGTGGCCGAGGGCCAGCGAGCGCACCCGCAGCAGCATCATCGCCCGGACCACCTCACGCGGCATGGGCGCGCCGACGCCGGAGGCGTGTGAGCGGATCAGGGCATGCTGGAGTTCGGCGCGGCGCTGCGGGGCGATGAACGTGTTGGCCAGGGCGCCGAAGCCGGTGGAGACGCCGTACACGGGCCGGCCGTCGCGCTCGATGTCGTCGACGATCGCGCGGCTGACCTGCATCGCCTCGACCGCGGCCGGGCTCAGTTCCACTCGCGCGTCCGCGCGGGCGACGGCGGCGATGTCGGCGGGTGCGATCCCGTTCGGCTCGACGATGACGTTCATTTCGGCACTCCCTTGTGCGGCAGTTCGAGTTTCGATGAGGCGTTGAGAAGGGGCCCTGCACCTACGGAAAGCGAGTGATCCGGCCACTGCTCGTCTCGCTGACGCGAGACGACGGTGCCCTTCCTTACCACCAGGCGGGTGAGGGGGACGGCGGGGCGGTAGGCGAGGTGGAGGTGGGAGGGGGCGTCGAGGAGTTGCAGGTCGGCGGCGGCGCCGACGGAGAGTTGGCCCAGGTCGGGGCGGCGCAGGGCGCGGGCGCCGCCGGCGGTGGCGGCCCAGACGGCCTCGCTGGGGGACATCTTCATGTCGCGTACGGCGACCGCGATGCAGAACGGCATCGAGGACGTGTACGACGAGCCGGGGTTGCAGTCGGTGGCCAGCGCGACGGTCGCCCCGGCGTCGAGCAGGCGGCGGGCGTCGGGATAGGGCGAGCGGGTGGAGAACTCGGCGCCGGGCAGCAGCGTCGCCACGGTGTCGGAGTCGGCCAGCGCGTCGACGTCGGCGTCGGACAGGTGGGTGCAGTGGTCGGCCGACGCGCAGTCGAGTTCGACCGCGAGCTGCACGCCGCCGCCCATGGTGAGCTGGTTGGCGTGGATGCGGGGGCGCAGTCCGGCCGCGATGCCCGCCTTGAGCACCGAGCGCGACTCCTCGACGTCGAAGGCGCCCCGCTCGCAGAACACGTCCACCCAGCGCGCGTACGGCGCGCAGGCGGCCAGCATCTCCCCGTTGACCAGCGACACGTAGTCCGGCGGCCCGTCGGCGGGTTTCACGTGCGCGCCGAGGTAGGTGACCTCGTCGCTGAACTCGGCGGCGATGCGCAGACTGCGGGCCTCGTCGGCGGTGCTCAGGCCGTACCCACTCTTGATCTCGATGGTGGTGGTGCCCTGCCGCAGCGCCTCGCCGACCAGGCGCGCGACGTTGGCGCGCAGCTGGTCGTCGGTGGCGGCGCGGGTGGCCGCCACGGTCGTGCGGATGCCGCCGCCGGTGTACGGCTCGCCGCTCATCCGGGCCGCGAACTCCGCCGCCCGGTCCCCGGCGAACACCAGGTGGCTGTGGCTGTCCACGAACCCGGGCAGGGCGGCCGCGCCGAGGGCGTCCAGCCGCTCGTCGGCGGCCGGGGCGGCACTGGCCGCGCCGATCCACTCGACCCGGTCGCCGACCACGATCGCCGCGTCGCGGACGATGCCGAGCGGGCCCTCGCCCAGCGCCGGGTCGTTGGTGACCAGCTCGCCGATGTTGGTGATCAGAACGCGCACGCGATCGCCTCCCGAGAGTCGCCCGCCGGGCACCGGCCCGTGCTGCTCAGAACAGGCATCTGATCGCCTCCCGCAGTTCGCGCGGCACGTCGATCGCGGTGTGCCGCCCGTCGCGGACGATCTCGCGGCCGCCCGCCACCACGTGGGTGACGTCGGCGGCGCCCGCCGCGAACAGCACGCCCTCGGGCTCGATCCCGGCGGTGCGCACGCTGTCCAACGAGACGGTGACCAGGTCGGCGCGCATGCCGACCGTGATCTTGCCCGCGTCGGGCCAGCCCAGACTGGTGTGGCCGGTGGCCGCGTCGCGCAGCTCCGCCGGGGTGAAGTGCCCGCGCCGCTGCGTGGCCAGGCGTTCGTTCAGCTCGAGCGCCCGCGACTCCTCGAAGAAGTCTATGACCGCGTGACTGTCGCTGCCCAAGGTCAGCCGGGCGCCCGCGTCGGCCAGGGTCCGGGCCGGGCCGATGCCGTCACCGAGATCGCGCTCGGTGGTCGGGCAGAAGCAGGCGTACGAGCCGGACAGCAGCGCGATGTCGGAGT
Organism: Catellatospora tritici; assembly: GCF_019083965.1. GTDB lineage: Bacteria > Actinomycetota > Actinomycetes > Mycobacteriales > Micromonosporaceae > Catellatospora > Catellatospora tritici. Next base: position 51,206 of record NZ_JAHRCY010000014.1, on the reverse strand, counting down.
GGGTCAGGTGCGTGGCGTGCACCGCCGAGAACGTCTCATGCACCGCCCCGAAGTCGGCCAGCACCTGCGTCGGCGTACGGCCGTGCTCGGCCAGGCAGGCCTCGTTCTCGGCGACCTGCTCGGACACGTGCGCGTGCAGCGGCCGGCCGCCCGCCCAGGCGGCCACGGTCGGCAGTTGCGCGGTCGGCACCGCGCGCACCGAGTGGATCGCCGCGCCGACCACCAGGTGCGGCTGGTCCTCGATGGCGTCGACACGCTCGGCCCAGCGCAGCGCGTCACCGTCGCCGAAGCGCAGCTGCGGCCCTTCCAGCGGCTTGCCGTCGACCGACGCGGTCAGGTAGAGCGTGTCCAGCAGGGTGATGCGCAGGCCCGCGTCCTTGGCGGCGGCGATCAGGGCGTGGCCCATCGCGTTCGGGTCGGCGTACGGGGTGCCGCCGACGCCGTGGTGCAGGTAGTGGAACTCGCCGACGGCGGTGATGCCGGACAGGGCCATCTCGCCGTAGACCGCACGAGCCAGCCGGTAGTAGGAGTCGGGGTCGAGGGCGCGGGCGACGGTGTACATCTGGTCGCGCCAGGTCCAGAAGTCGCCCCGGCCCGCGTGGGTGCGGCCGCGCAGGGCGCGGTGGAACGCGTGCGAGTGCGCGTTGGCGAAGCCGGGGATGGTGAGGCCGGGTCGCCACTCGGCGGCTTCGCCGCCCCGGTCATCCATTGACGCTGGCCTATCCAGGGGACTGTTTTCCGATATCCGTCTTCTAGATAGGCCAGCGTCAATGCTAAGGGGGGTGGGGGCGCCGGTCGCCACGCGGGCGATGCGGCCGTCGCGGATCTCGATCAGCACGTCGGCAGCCACCCCGTCGGGCAGCCAGGCGTACTCACAGCGGATCAGCACGCCAGCTCCTGCAGCACGTCGGCCAGTGCCCGTACGCCCGCCTCGCAGTCGGCGTCGTTCGCGTGCTCGGCGGGGGAGTGCGACACCCCGGTCGGGTTGCGTACGAACAGCATCGCCGTCGGCAGCACCGCGCTCAGCACCCCGGCGTCGTGCCCGGCCCCGGTCGGCAGCACCGGCGCGCTGTCGAGCACCTTCGCCAGCCGGTCGCGCAGCCCCACGTGGAACTCCGTCTCCGGCGACACCGACTCGGCGGTCAGCTCGACCTTCGTCCCGTCCTCGCGGGCTCGGGCGCGGGCGGCTTCGTACACGGCCGCGACCACCGCGTCGACCGTCTCCGTCGAGTCCGCACGGGCGTCGAGCCACGCGCTGACCAGTGACGGGATCGCGTTGGTGGCGTTCGGGGCGACCTGCACCCGGCCGATGGTGGCGTGCCCGCCCAGCCGCCGGGCCTCGGCGTTGGCGGCCAGCACGGTCGCGGCGAAGGTCAGCATCGGGTCGCGCCGGTCGGCCATCAGCGTGGTCCCGGCGTGGTTGGCCTCGCCGTGGAAGTCCAGCCGCCACCGGCCGTGCGGCCAGATCGCGCTGGCCACGCCCACGGCCCGGTCCAGGTCGACCAGGGCCCGGCCCTGTTCGACGTGCAGCTCCACGTAGCAGCCGAGCCGGGCGACCAGCTCCGGCCGAGCCCCGGCCGGGACGGCGCCCATGGCCTGGGCCAGGGTGACGCCGTCGCGGTCGGTCAGCGCGGCGGCCGCGGCCGGGGCGATCGCGCCGGTGAGCAGCCGCGAGCCGAGGCAGGCCAGCCCGAACCGGGAGCCCTCCTCCTCGGCGAAGACGGCGACGCCGATCGGACGGGCCGGGGTGACACCCCGTTCGCGCAGCTCGTCGACGGCGAGCAGGGCGCTGACCACGCCCAACGGCCCGTCGTACGCGCCGCCGTGCGGCACCGAGTCCAGGTGCGAGCCGGTCAGCACCGCGTCACCGGCAGCCGGGTCGCCCCACCAGGCGAACAGGTTGCCGTTGCCGTCCTCCTCGACCGTCAGGTCGCGGTCGGCGGCCTGGTCCAGGAACCAGGCCCGCAGCCGCGCCTCGGCCGGGGTGTACGCGTACCGCAGGTAGCCGCCGGTGCCGGGGTCGCGCCCCACCGGGGCCAGCTGCGCCCACAGTTCGGTGAAGGTGCTCGCGCCGCGCCCGGTTTCGCTGTCGTGCGCCATGACCGGCCCGCTCACGACTCGCGCATCGGCACGCGCACGCCACGCTCGGCGGCGACGTCGACGGCCTGGTCGTACCCGGCGTCGACGTGGCGGATCACGCCCATGCCCGGGTCGTTGGTGAGCACCCGCTCGATCTTCTGCGCGGCCAGCGGCGTGCCGTCGGCGACGGTGACCTGGCCCGCGTGGATGGAGCGGCCGATGCCGACACCGCCGCCGTGGTGGATCGACACCCACGAGGCGCCGGACGCGGTGTTGACCAGCGCGTTCAGCAGCGGCCAGTCGGCGATGGCGTCGGAGCCGTCGAGCATCGACTCGGTCTCCCGGTACGGCGAGGCGACGCTGCCGCAGTCGAGGTGGTCGCGGCCGATGACGATCGGGGCCTTCAGCGTGCCGTCGGCGACCATCTCGTTGAACCGCACCCCGGCCTTGTCCCGCTCGCCGTAGCCGAGCCAGCAGATCCGGGCGGGCAGGCCCTGGAAGGCGACCTTCTCCCCGGCCATCCTGATCCAGCGGGCCAGCGACTCGTTCTCGGGGAACAGGTCGAGCACGGCCTTGTCCGTGGCGGCGATGTCGGCCGGGTCACCGGACAGCGCCGCCCAGCGGAAGGGCCCCTTGCCCTCACAGAACAGCGGCCGGATGTACGCGGGCACGAACCCCGGGAAAGCGAACGCCCGCTCGTACCCGCCGAGCATGGCCTCGCCGCGGATCGAGTTGCCGTAGTCGAACACCTCGGCACCCGCGTCCATGAACCCGACCATGGCCTCGACGTGCTTGACCATGCTGGCGCGGGCCCGCGCGGTGAACTCCTCCGGCTTGTCGGCCGCGAACGTCTGCCACTGCTCGACGCTCACGCCCTCGGGCAGGTACGACAGCGGGTCGTGCGCACTGGTCTGGTCGGTGACGATGTCGATGGCCACGCCCCGCCGCAGCAGCTCGGGGAAGATCGTGGCGGCGTTGCCGACCACGCCCACCGACAGCGGGCGGCGCTCGGCCTTGGCCGCCAGGGCCAGCTCGATGCCGTGGTCGAGTGAGTCGGCCACGACGTCGAGGTAGCGCTGCTGCACCCGGCGGTCCAGGCGGGTCTTGTCGACGTCGATGATGAGGCAGGCGCCGCCGTTCATGGTCACGGCCAGGGGCTGGGCACCGCCCATACCGCCGCAGCCGCCGGTCAGCGTAAGGGTCCCGGCCAGCGTGCCGCCGAACTTCTTCTCGCCCACGGCCGCGAACGTCTCGTAGGTGCCCTGCAGGATGCCCTGGGTGCCGATGTAGATCCAGGAACCGGCGGTCATCTGGCCGTACATGGTCAGGCCGAGGGCCTCCAGGCGGCGGAACTCCGGCCAGGTGGCCCAGTCGCCGACCAGGTTGGAGTTGGCCAGCAGCACCCGGGGCGCCCACTCGTGGGTGCGGAACACGCCGACCGGGCGGCCCGACTGGACCAGCATGGTCTCGTCGTCCTTGAGCGTGGTCAGGGTGCGGATCAGCGCGTGGAAGCTGGGCCAGTCGCGGGCGGCCTTGCCGGTGCCGCCGTAGACCACCAGGTCCTGGGGGCGTTCGGCCACGTCCGGGTCGAGGTTGTTGCTCAGCATCCGGATCGCGGCTTCCTGCTGCCAGCCCTGGGCGGACAGGGTGGTGCCGCGGGCGGCGCGAATGATCTGGTCCATGTCTGCCTACTCCATGAAGACGGCACGGCGGGTGGCCGAGCTCTCGAAGTGTTCGAGCCGACGCTGGGTGGCGGCCGGATCGATGTCGCTCATCGCCTGGAGCAGCACCATGGTCAGCACCATCGGCGCAGTGTGCAGGTCGAAGACGAGCTGGGAGCCGACCGCGGCGGTGAGCGCCACGTCGGCGAAGTCGGCGGCCGGGCTGACCGGTGAGTCGGTCACCACGACCAGCGCCAGGCCCAGGGACCTGGCCTCGGCGAGCGCGTCGCGCAGCTCGCGCGGATAGCGGGGCAGCGCGTACGCCAGCACGGCGCGCGCGCCCGAGTCGGCGGCCTGCTCCAGCCGTTCGATGAGCAGGGTGCCGCCGCTGTCGAGCACCCGCACCTCGGGGTGGATCTTGGCGGCGAAGTAGCCGAAGTAGCCCGCGAGCGGCGCGGCGGCGCGCAGGCCGAGCACCGGCAGCGGGCGGCTGGCCGCGAGCAGCCCCGCCGCCGCGTGCACGGCGGCCGGGTCGGCCAGGGTGTCGGCGAGCCGGTTGAGGTTGGCCATCTCGTCCCGTACGGCCCGCTGCAGATCGTTGGCCTCGTCCTCGACCACCGGGGCGCCCGCGCTGAGTTCGCGCAGCCGCCGCCGCAGCGCCGGATAGCCGTCGAAGCCCAGCGCCATCGCGAACCGGGTCACCGACGGCTGGCTGACCTGCGCCATCTCGGCGACCTCGGCCGCCGACAGGTACGCGGCCGTGTCAGCGTGATGCACCAGCTCGCGAGCGATGCGCCGCTGGGTCGGGGTGAGCCGGGCACCCTGCACGAGCTCACGCACGCCGGCTGCCGCCCCGGAAGTAACCCCAACATTCACCACGCCACTGTATGCAAGTTTTCATTCAGGCGCTACTGGCACGTGACCTCCTGATGCCAACTCGGGACATCTGGTGACGGGCCGCTGGGGATGATAGAAAGCGCACAGCGATTCATGTTCGTGGAAGGTGCGCCGATGCCCGACCGCAAGACGAGGATCAGGCGCGCCGTGTCGCGCACCCCACTGGCTCCGCTCGCCGCCCTGCCCAAGCGTCTGGTCAGGGTCGCCAAACACGACGCCGGGGTGCTGCGCGAGTCCGCCCGCTGGCTGGTCAAGTCCCGCGAACACCACAACTACACCTACGATCTGACCGCGCTCAACCGCGAGCACCTGGCCTGGTTCGTCAGCGTCGTCGGCGACGCGCCCGTCGCACTGGTGCGGCAGTGGATGGCCGAGATCGAGGCCGACGCGGTGCTGCGTACCCACATCGAGAAGACGACCGCGACCGCGGCCCGGCGCGGCCTGGCCGACAAGAAGGTCCGCTACGCCCGGCGCCTGGGCTGGTACGCCCTGATCCGGGCGGCCAAGCCCGCGCACGTGGTCGAGACCGGCGTCGACAAGGGCCTGGGCACCTGCGTGATCGCCTCGGCGCTGCTGCGCAACGCCGCCGAGGGGCATCCGGGGCGGGTCACCTCGCTGGACATCAACCCCGAGGCCGGATACCTGGCCACGGCGCAGCCGTGGGCCGCGGTGGTCGACCTGGTCATCGGCGACTCGATCGCCTCGATCAACGCGCTGGACCGGCCGGTCGACCTGTTCCTGCACGACAGCGACCACAGCGCCGCGCACGAGCTGCGCGAGTTCACCGCGGTCGAGCCGAAGCTGTCCGAGCGCGCGCTGCTGCTCACCGACAACGTCACCGTCACCCGGGTGCTGTCCCAGGTCGCCGAGAAGACGGGTCGTCGGTTCCTGGCCTTCCGCGAGCAGCCCTCGCACCACTGGTACCCGGGCGACGGCATCGGCGCCGCCTGGCGCTGACGGTCTCAGCACGTTAAGAAGGGCACCTTCTATATCGCAAAGCGATAAGAAGGTGCCCTTCTTACTTGCGGTCAGTGGTTCAGGAGGTGGTGGAGGGCTCGGTTGATCAGGTCGTTGCGCTCGGTGGGGGACAGGCCCTCGATGCCGAAACCGGTGAAGACCGTGTCGCGGGTCGTCACGATGCTGCCCTCCTCGAAGGCCAGCTGGCTGCGGGCGAAGTCGCTGCTGTTGCCGGGCGAGCCCGCGGGCGGGCCCGCGATCGTCCAGCCACCCAGGTCGCTCTCGAACGAGGTGTCGGCGACGGTCGCGCCGTCGGCCTTGACCGTCACGTCGTCGACGAAGACGCCCAGGCCCTGGGTGCCCCAGTCGGAGGCGTACGAGATGGACAGCTCGACCTGCTTGCCCGCGTACGGCGTCAGGTCGAATGCCAGCTCGGTCCAGCCGCCGGAGGCGCCGGTGAGCGCGTTCCAGGAGCCCGTGCTGCCCGTCGCCGAGCAGTCCCAGCCCTGGTAGTGGGCCAGGAACGGGTGCACGCCGTCGACCCAGCCCGCGGCGCAGCTCTCGCCGGTGCCCTGGGTGCTGTGGCCGGTGGTGTCCGGCAGCGTCGTCCAGTCGTCGGAGCCCACCACGTGCGCCTCGACGAACAGGTAGTCCCAGTCCGGCTCGGTGTCGAACGATGACCAGAACCGCAGCTCACCGCTGGTCTTTCCGGTCAGGTCGACGGTGTGGGTCAGCCGCTTGTAGCTGGAGTCGGCCCGGCCGCTGTAGAGGTACCAGCCGCCGGTGTGCGGGTCGTACGGGGCGGCGCCGGGGCGCAGCCAGTCGGCCGGGGCCGAGCTGCGGAACTGCGGGAACGCGGCCGGGGGCAGGAAGCTCGAGGTGCTCAGGAACGAGGCGGTGTGCCCCTGGTTCTCGGCCGACCCGGTGCCGTTGAGGGTGCCGGTGAAGCCGTTGAAGGCCCCCGCGTTGCCGCCCAGCGGGTACGGGTTGGCGTCCGGGTCGCTGCCGCCGCCGTCGACGTAGCTGTACGCGCCGAGCCAGTACTGCAGGAAGTCGTTGAGCACCGGCAGGCACGGGTACTCGCGGACGGTGCACTCGGGCTCGGTCGGCACGTTGGGGTTGTAGAAGTAGGCCCCGTCGGCCGACTGGGCGTACTCGGCGTACTGCCCGGAGAGCAGCAGCTTGCCGCCCTCGTTGAGGTAGTCGCGCACGGCCAGCTCGATGTCGAGCGAGGCCTTGGCGGTGGTGCCGCCGGGCTGGCCGAGCTGGCGCAGGATGATGTCGTCGCCGGTCTCCCACACCACCGCGTCGTAGTGCGACAGCACGCCCAGCGGGTGCGGCGCCCGCCGACCCATGGTGTCGAAGTCGTACACGTCGCTGGTGTAACCGGCGGCGGTCAGCGCAGCGGCGTAGGAGTCGGTGTACTTGGCGGCGGTGCCGGTCTGCGCCGGGCTGGCGCCGGTGACGTCCTCCGCGGCCAGGATGAGCACCCTGCCGCCGATGTCGTCGTGCACCTTGTAGGTGAAGTGCTCGCTGGCGACCGGCCCGCTCTTGCCCTTGCCGGTGAACCACACCTCGACCTGGTCGCCCGGCTTGGTGCCGGTGACCTTGCCGCGGAACTCGCCGTAGTAGTCGTTGTTGGTGTCGCCGTAGCGTTCGCCGCCGCGCCACTCCTTGACCCCGCCGGTCTTGGTGTAGCCGCCGTTGACGCGCCAGTGCACCTGCACGTTCTTCAGCGAACGCCGGATGGTCGCGGCCACCGGCTGGGTGCGGCCGTACGACACGTCGAAGGAGTCGACGACGAAGTCGGGGGTGGTGCGCCCGACCGCCGAGACCGGGTTGGCCGGGTCGGCGGCCGACTTGGCCAGCGACAGCGCGAACGGGATGTTCTTCAGGAACTCGTCCTGGATCAGCTGCTCGTCGTCCGGGAAGTTGAAGACGCTGGCGCAGTCCTCGGCGTTCCACGGGTCGTCGGGGTCGATGTTGGACGCGGTCTCGCAGGTGCTCATCTCGGGGGTGAAGCCGAGCGTGCCGTACTTGACGGCCATGTGCAGGTCGGTGTCGCCGTTGGTGGTGTACAGCTCGGCGGAGATGTCCGGGTCGTAGCCGGGGATGGCCGAGTGCGCGTCGTCGCCGGCCAGGGCCTCGTAGATGACGTCGTCGGGCGTGGGGGTGCTGACCTGCCAGCCGGCGCCGTACAGCAGCAGTTCGGCGGCGGAGTGGTAGTTGACGAAGAAGTCGAACTTGACCCGCTTGAACAGCGCGTCCAGCGCCTTGGACTCCGGCTCGGAGTTCGGGCCGCTGCCCCGGAACGTCTCGCTGGCCGGGTCGTCGGAGGAGCCCTCGTTGTCGTAGCCCCACTTGGTGGCGTAGTTGCGGTTCGGGTCCACGCCGTCGCCGGCCCCGATCACGCCGTCACCGTCGTTGTCGTGCAGGTTCTTGCGCCACAGCCGGTTCTCGCCGGTGAAGGTGAAGTCGTAGCCGTCGGGGTTGGCCACCGGCACGAACCACAGCTCACGGGTGTTGACCAGGCTGGTCAGCTCGGGGTCGGTGCCGTACCCGTCGAGGAAGTGGTGCAGCAGGCGGCGCACCATCTCCGGGGTGATCCACTCGCGGGCGTGCTGCGCGCCGAGGTAGATCACCGACGGGCGGCTGCCGTCCTTGACCGAGCGGGCGTTGCGGGTGACCTTGACCGCCGTGATCGGCTTGCCCTGCACGGTGTAGCCGATGGTCTCCAACTTGGCCAGGTCGGGATGGGCGGCGGCGGTCTGCACCAGCTCCTCGCGCAGCCCGCCGGACCCGCTGTAGGGCCGGAACACGGCCGGACCGGCCAGTCGACGCGGCGACTGCGAGGCGGGCCTGCCGTCGATCGTCTTGACCGACAGCTTGACGCCCTGGCTCGCCAGCCGGGCCGCGTCGCGCCGGGTGAGCACGACCTCGACCGACAACTTGTCGCCGGACCCGGGCTTGACCGCCACGTCCTCCCGGTCCAGGCCCAGCGCGCGGAGTCGGGCGAGTTCGTTGGCGGCGATCTCGCCGACATAGACCTCGAGCGGGTTGGCCTCGCCCGTGGCCTTGACGGTCGTCGGCGGTGCCGCCGAGCCGACCGCCTGCGCGCTGCTCGGCAGGATCAGCGCGATCGCGCCTACCACGCCGAGGCCCGCGGCCACGATCCGTGATCTTGTCATCTGTGCTCCCCCTGGGTGTCGAAGGACTTCCGAAAGAAAGCCTTCGGGTCACCGTCACATATGTCAATAGATAAGACCACGATCGAATGGGCGGAGGGGGCGCCGCTCGTCTGTACGCCACAGGTTAAGGCGCGTAGGCGGCGTGGCGGCTCAGTTCCGGCGCGTGGCGTCGGTGGCGACCAGGCGGTAACCGACGCCGCGGACCGTCTCGACGGCCAACTCGCCCTCGGCCACGGCGAGCTTGACCCGCAGCCGCTTCACCGCCGAGTGCAGGATGGACGTGTCGCCCAGGTAGGCGCCGCCCCATACGGCCTGGAACAGTCGCTGGTAGGTCCACACGGTCGACGGCGGACCGGCCAGGCAGCCGAGCAGTCGCCGTTCCAGCCGGGTCAGCGACAGTGGCGCGCCCTGCCAGCTCACCCGGTGCCCGCCCGCCTCGATGACCAGGCTGCCCAGCTGCACCCGCTCCGCGTGCACGGCGGTGACCGCCGGGGTGGGCGGTGCCTCGACGGCCGCCGGTTCGGGAAACAGGATGCCGCGCAGCTCTTCGAGGTCGGCGCAGATGAGTACGGCGCCGCAGGAGTCGAGTCGGCGCACCAAGCGCTCGCGTACCGCCAGATCGGACGATACGCAGACAACCAGCGGCACATCGGCAGCGATCACCGCAACCTCCCCAGTGGTTGCTCAAACGCCTACAGACAACCCGTTCGCATAGATCAAGTCAACTTTCCGTCGGGCAGATGGGCGACGCTGACGGCATTCTGCCCGGATCGACGGAGTACTGACAGGGACTTGCCCGCACGTGGCCATTGATAGCCGCCATTGGCTGACCGAAGCATGGCATGCAATGGCCTGCGCGGGACATCCCCGTCGCGGGCCGCTCATCCAGGGGAGGACGAGATGTCGCAAGCCAACCGGCGTAACAGCCGGTCGCGGTGGCCGCAACGCCTGGCCGCCGTATCGGTACTGCTACTGGCCGCGAGCAGCGCGCCCGCGGTGGCGCAGGCCGCACCCGCACCGGCACCCAAGGCAGAGGTCAGCGCGGCGGTGCGCGCCGCGGTGGCCGGCGGCGGGACCACCGGGTTCCTGGTGTACCTGCGCGCCAAAGCCGACCTGAGCCCGGCGGCGACCGCGCCCGGCTCGACCGAGCGCGCCACCCGCGTCTACGGCGCGCTCACCGCGACAGCGGCCAGCAGCCAGCACGACGTGCGGGCGCTGCTGGACGAGCGCAAGGTGAGCTACAAGTCGTTCTGGATCGCCAACGCGCTTTACGTGTCCGGCGACCAGTCGGTCGTCGACGCGCTGGCGGCGCAGCCGAGCGTGGCCAGCATCGTCCCGTCCAAGACGTACCCGCTGGTGCAGCCGATCCAGGGCACCGACCCGGCGACCGTCAACGCGGTCGAGTGGGGCCTGGACAACATCCAGGCGCCGCGCGTGTGGTCGGAGTACGGCGTACGCGGTGAGGGCGTCGTCGTGGCCAACATCGACAGCGGTGTGCAGTTCGACCACCCGGCGCTGGTCGGCAAGTACCGGGGCAACGTCGGCGGCTCGTTCGACCACGACTACAACTGGTTCGACCCGACCGGCATCTGCACGGGTGGCACGCCGTGCGACAACAACGACCACGGCACCCACACCATGGGCACCATGGTCGGCGACGACGGCGCCGGCAACGTGATCGGCGTGGCGCCCGGGGCGAAGTGGATCGCGGCCAAGGGCTGCGAGGTCAACACCTGCTCCGACGCGTCGCTGCTGGCGGCGGCGCAGTGGGTGCTCGCCCCGACCGACCGGGCCGGCAACAACCCGCGTCCCGACCTGCACCCCGACATCGTCAACAACTCGTGGGGCGGTGGCGGCGGTGACCTGTGGTACGAGGACTCCGTCGACGCCTGGATCGCCGCGGGCATCTTCCCGATGTTCTCCAACGGCAACGAGGGCCCGAACTGCGGCACCGCGGGCTCGCCCGGCGACTACCCGCAGTCGTACTCCGCGGGTGCCTACAACAGCAGCAACGTCATCGCGGGCTTCAGCAGCCGCGGCGCGTCGGGGGTGGACGGCAGCATCAAGCCGAACATCGCCGCCCCGGGCGTGAACGTGCGCTCCAGCGTCCCCGGCGGCGGATACGACTCCTTCAGCGGCACCTCGATGGCCTCCCCGCACGTGGCGGGCACCGTCGCGCTGCTGTGGTCGGCCGCCCCGGCGCTCAAGGGCGACATCGACGCCACCAAGGCGCTGCTGGACGACACCGCCATCGACACCGACTCGCTCGGCTGCGGCGGCACCGTCGACGACAACAACAACTTCGGCGAGGGCCGGCTTGACGCGTACGCGGCGGTCACGGCCGCCCCGCGCGGCCCGCACGGCACCGTCACCGGCACCGTGACCGACGCCGCGACCAGCGCCGTACTGTCCGGTGCCACCGTCTCGGTGACCGGCCGCACCGTCACCACCGCGGCGGACGGCTCCTTCTCGCTGACCGTCCCGGCGGGCGCCAACGAGGTCACCGCGAGCAAGTACGGCTACCACGCGTCGACCCAGACCGTCACCGTCGCCGAGGACGCCACCGTCACGCAGAACTTCGCGCTGACCCCGGCGCCGATGGTGACCGTCAGCGGCAAGGTGACCGACGGCTCCGGCCACGGCTATCCGCTGTACGCCCGCATCGACGTCGCGGGCGGCCCCGGCGTGCCGGTCTTCACTGACCCGTTCACCGGCCGCTACAGCGTCAACCTGCCCGGCAACGCCACCTACCAGTTCAGCACCGCCCCGCTGTACCCCGGCTACCGCACCGCGACCACCTCGGTGGTCCTGGCCGCGGCGGCCAAGACCGTGAACATCGCGGTCGGGGTCGACCCGGGCTGCACCGCCGCGGGCTACGCCTCGGCGTTCACCGCACCGCTGCTGGCGCAGGACTTCAGCGGCGGCAGCCTGCCGACCGGCTGGACCACCGCCGCCCGCACCGCGGACGGCAACTGGTCGTTCAACGACGCCGGGGCGCGCGGCAACCTCACCGGCGGCACCGGCGGCTTCGCCATCCTGGACAGCGACAACCTGGGCCAGGGCAAGACGCAGGACGCCGACCTGATCACCCCGGTGGTCGACCTGTCCGGCTCGGGCGCGCCGTACCTGCGGTTCAACAGCGACTACCGCGCGTTCTCCAACAGCATCGCCGACGTGGACGTCACCACCGACGGCACCACGTGGACCAACGTCTGGCACCAGACCACCACCAACCTGCGCGGCCCCCGGGTCGAGCAGATCGCGCTGACCTCACTCGCGGGTGCGGCCACCGCCCAGATCCGGTTCCGGTACAAGGGCACCTGGGCCTGGTGGTGGGAGGTCGACAACGTCGAGGTGGTCAACCGGACCTGCTCGCCGGTGCCTGGCGGCCTGGTCGCCGGGATCACCACCGACGCCAACACCGGCGCCGGGCTCAACGGGGTCACCGTCACCAGCACCGACGTGCCCGGTGACAGGGCGGCCTCGGCGGCGACGCCGGACGACCCGGCGCTGGGCGACGGCTTCTACTGGCTCTTCTCCACGGTGACCGGGACGCACCCGTTCGCCGCGACGAAGGCGCCGTACGCCACGCTCAGCAAGAACGTGGCCGTGGTCGGCGACGGGATCAAGCGGGCCGACTTCGCGCTGAAGGCCGGGCGGTTGACCATCGCGCCGACCGACGTGCAGTCGTTCCAGCCGTACAACAGCACCCGCAAGACCACGCTGACCGTCACCAACACCGGCTCCGCCGCGGCGACGGTGCAGGTGCTGGAGCGCGGCGGCGCGTTCGAGATCCTCGGCCGGGCCGGTGCCCCGCTGGTGGAGACGAAGCTGCCCGGCGGCAAGGCCTCGCGCGGGATGACCGGCGTGGCCGGCAACCGGGCGCCGGCCTCGACCCCGGCGGTGGCCGGAGCCTGGGCTCCGATCGCCGACTACCCGGTGGACGTCTTCGACAACGCGGCGGCCTCGCTGGAGGGCAAGATCTACTCGGTCGGTGGCGGTAGCGGCACCGGCAACGAGAACAAGGCCTTCCGGTACGACCCGACGACCGGTGCGTGGACGGCTCTGCCGAACCTGCCCACCGGCCGGGCCAAGCCGCAGGTGGCGGCCGTCGGTGGCAAGATCTACGTGCTGGGTGGCTGGAACAGCAGCGGCACGCCGATCTCCAGCGTCGACGTGTTCGACCCGATCGCCGGGACGTGGAGCACGTTGTCCGGGGTGATCAACCCGAAGCCGCGCTCGGCGGCGGGTATCGCCACGGCCAACGGCAAGATCATCCTGGTGGGCGGCTGCACCGACAGCAGCTGCACCGACTCCACCGACACGGTCATCTTCGACCCGGCGACGAACGTGTTCACGCTGGGCGCGGCCTACCCGCAGGGCGTCGCGTGGATGTCCTGCGGCGGCATCGGTGACAAGGTGTACTGCGCCGGTGGCAGTGGCGACGCCGACTTCGACAACGGCTTCGGCTACGACCCGGCGGGCAACAGCTGGTCGCCGATCGCGGACCTGCCGTTCGACCTGTGGGGTTCGGCGGGCACCTCCGCCGGGGGCCTGCTGGTGCTGGCCGGTGGCGTCACCGACGGCTCCACCACGGTGACGAACAAGACCATCGCCTACGACCCGGCCGCCAACGCCTGGCTCACCCTGCCCAACGCCGCCAACGCGGTGTACCGGGCCGGGGCCGCCTGCGGCGCGTACAAGATCGGCGGTTCGCCGACCTCGTTCGTCGGGTCGAAGAAGTCGGAGTTCCTCGGCGACCTCGGGCAGTGCGACGAGGCCACCGAGATCACCTGGCTGAGCGAGAACCCGGCGTCGTTCACCCTGGCCGCGGGCAAGTCGCGCACCATCACGGTCACCCTGACCGCGACCCCCGAGGCGGGCGTACAGCAGCCCGGCAAGTACGAGGCCCAGCTCGCGCTGCGCTCGGACACGCCGTACCCGGTGTCCGGGGTCGACGTCGAGATGAACGTCTCGCCGCCGCCGAGCTGGGGCAAGATCCAGGGCACCGTGCTCGGCCAGCCCTGCTCGGGCGGCCCGGTGGGCGTGCCCGCCATCGTCCGGGTGAACCTGCTCGACCTCCCGGACACCGGCTGGACCCTGCGCGCCGGGGCCGACGGCTCCTTCGCGTACTGGGTGCCGAAGGGCAACTACGAGGTCATCGTCGCCAAGGACGGCTGGATCCCGGAGGCCACGCGGCTGAAGATCGAGGCGGGCATCGTCCGCACCGCCAACTTCACCCTCGACCCCCTCGACCCCTGCTGACCCCGCTCTCGGGTGACCTGAGGTAAGGAAGGGCACCTTCTTATCGCTTTGCGATGTAGAAGGTGCCCTTCTTAACTCCGCTCGGCGCGGGTGTCGGTGGGCGGGGCTAGCGTTTCGGGCATGGTGACGCTGGAGGACGTACGGGCGATCACGCGGACGCTGCCGCGCACCGAGGAGGCGCTGGTCCGCGACTACGTGAAGTTCCGCGTCCGGGGCATCGTCTACGCCTCGGTCTCGCCCGACGAGACGATCATGGGGTTCGGCTTCCCGAAGGAGGAGCGGGCCGACCTCGTCGCCGCCGAACCGGACAAGTTCCTCCTGCCCCGCGAGTCCGACCTGCGCTTCCACTGGGTGCAGGTGCGCTTGGCCGTCATCGACGAGCAGGAGCTGTACGAGCTGGTCACCGAGGCGTGGCGGATGTGCGTGCCGAAGAAGGTCTGGCTGCCCCGCCTGGGCCTGGCGGCCGGTTGAAGCCCTGGGTTCATCGGCGCCGACACCGTACGCACTCGGTAGGTCCGGCGTTCGTCGATCTTGCTCGACACACAGGCCGCATGCTGCAGAAACGTTCCCGGAAGCGGCATGATCGCCGTATAACGGCGTGATCGCGGCATTCGGGGCAGGCCGATTGTCGCAAGGGCTTGGACAAGGGGCGCACATTGACAGCCACCACGGGCGGTCGCCGGTATGGCCGCTGGTTCTGGGCATTAGGCGCCGCTGTCGCGGTGGTGCTGATCGGCACGGCGGCAGCCGCGGGCAGCGGGCAGGAACAGGACCACGTCTCGTCGTGCGTCGTCCGTTCCGGTGACGGCCGCGGCAGCATGCGGATCGTCCGCGAGAAGGAGGGCTGCGGCAAGCACGAATACCCGTTGAGCTGGCAGGAGCGCGGTCCGGCCGGCCCGCCGGGTCCGCCTGGGCCGCCCGGAGTGCCGGGGCTTCCCGGCGTGCCTGGATTGCCGGGACTACCGGGTGTCGCCGGTCCTGCAGGTGCCGCCGGTCCTGCAGGTGCCACCGGGCCGCAAGGTCCGCCGGGGCCAGCCGGCCAATCCGGGTCCTTGGGACCGGCCGGGCCCTCGGGACCGCCCGGGCCTTCAGGGCCTGCGGGACCGAAGGGTGCTGGCGACGCATGGGTCGCGGAGCCGAGCGGCAACGCCACCCTCCCGCCGGACGGCCAACTGGAGGAGGTCGTGAGTGTCACCCTGCCCGCGGGTTCCTATCTGCTCATAGCGCGGGGGGCAGCGGGCGGCACAAACAACTACGCGCAGGTCAACTGCAGCCTTCGTACCAGCGACGGGCCGCTCACGGAGATGCGGGTCGACATTCAGGAATTGCCGCATAACTTCACCCCGTTCACCCTGACCGCGGGTGCCGTGCTCACCGACCCCACCACCGAGATCAGCCTGGCCTGCCGGTTCGCGGAGGGAGACACGCCCGACTTCGCCGGTGTCGTGGACTCGCAGTTGAGCGCGATCCAGGTGGGAACTCTGCACCAGTAGCCATGCCGCGCGCTGTCGGATCCGATCCGCATCGGATCCGACAGCGCACAGCCGCGCTCGCTCGACGGCGATCTGTATCCGGGATCAAAGGCCGCGGGCGGCGAGCCCATGCCGAGCGCCAGCAACGCGCTGTTGATCACCCCGACCGTGCCGGCCAGGCTCATGACGTCGCGGAGCACGCTGGTGCGCTCACGATAGGTCGTGCCGATCGCGCCGAGGTCGCCGATCACCGGCATGAGCAGGTAGGGCGCCACCGAGGTGGATCGCCGCGCCAGATAGGTACGCGGCGCGTCGGTGGCGGCCGCGTAGCGGTGGCCGCGCTGGCTGAACTCCACCTGCCGCAGGAACGTGGAGACAAGCCCCGTGGATTCCTTGGTGCGTGTTGTCGCGGAATCCTGGAACGCCGGCGCCAGGCTCGCCGACCGACCTACGGGCCCGACCTCGGCTGCCATCGTGGCCAGGGTTTCTGTGGCCGTGCTCCCGCCGATCACCGGGGAGATGCGGGCATCGTACGAATCCAGGCATCTCCGATGGAATGCCATATGAGTAGGGCCGGCGGGACTCGAACCCGCACTGGCGCGGACCTAAACCGCGTGCCTCTGCCAATTGGGCTACGGCCCCAGTGCAAGCATTGTCGCCCATCGCCGGACCCGGCGCTGACCCAGGTCCGGCGCGTCGGCAGCGACACGCGGCGGTCAGTCCAACTTCAGGTCCCGGCGCAGCTTGGCGACGTGCCCGGTGGCCTTCACGTTGTAGAAGGCGTGCTCGATCTGCCCCTTCTCGTCGATGACGAAGGTGGAGCGGATGACGCCCTGCACGGTCTTGCCGTAGTTCTTCTTCTCGCCGTAGGCGCCGTACGCCTTCAGCACGGCCTTGTCCTCGTCGCCGACCAGCGGGAACGTCAGCGCGTCGCGCTCGACGAACTTGGCGAGCTTGGCCGGGCCGTCGGGGGAGATGCCGACGACCGCGTAACCGTGCGCGGTCAGCGAGGCGATCGAGTCGCGGAAGTCGCAGGCCTGGGTGGTGCAGCCGGGGGTCATCGCCGCGGGGTACGCGTACAGGATGACCTTCTTCCCGCGCAGGCCGGACAGGCTGAGCGTGCCGCCGTCGGCGGTGGGCAGGGTGAAGTCGGGGGCGGTGTCCCCGGGCGCGAGCCGAACGTTCTCCGTCACATTCGCCACCCTAGCCCTTCGCCCCGCCCCGCCCCGCCGCCCCGCCGCGCCGCACCCCCAGGTGGTCCGGGACGGGGCCCACCGTTGGCGAGTTGCCGGGCAACCGGGCAGATGACCTCGCAAGATACGCCCGGTTGCCCGGCAACTCGAACGATCTTCCCGGCCCTGACCCATCCGAATGGGGAGCTGGGGACGAAGCATCTTCGAGAGCGCTGTTCTTATTGCAAGTATTTTGCAACAAGGCATAGGCTGGCCGAGTGAATCTCGCGATGCACATCAGCAACGGCATCATCGACGGACCGGTATCCCTGGCGTACGGCGTGGTCGCCGTCGCGCTGCTCGCGTACTGCCTGGGCAAGGCCCGGCACGACCTCAACGACCGCCTCGCGCCGATGGCCGGGCTGGTCGCGGCGTTCATCTTCGCGGTGCAGATGCTGAACTTCCCGGTGCTGCCCGGGGTCAGCGGCCACCTGCTCGGCGGCACCCTGGCCGCCGCCCTGGTCGGCCCGTGGGTCGGCGCGCTGTGTGTGTCCGTGGTGCTGATCGTGCAGGCGCTGGTCTTCGCCGACGGTGGCATCAGCGCGCTGGGCCTCAACATCTCCAACATGGCGCTGCTGGGCACCGCCGTCGGGTTCCTGGTGCTGACCGCGCTGATGAAGCTGCTGCCGCGCACCGCCGCCGGGCTGGGCCTGGCCGTGTTCCTCGCCTCGATCATCAGCGTCGCCCTCGCCTCGCAGGGCTTCGTGCTGCAGTACTTCCTCGGCGGCGACGTCCCGCTGACCATCGGGTACGGGCAGATCTCGGCCACCATGGCCGGGGTGCACGTCCTGATCGGCATCGGCGAGGGTCTGATCGCCACGGTCACCGTCACCACCGTCGCCAAGGTCCGCCCCGACCTGGTGTACGCGCTGCGCGGGCAGCGCCTCGACGCGGCCGTCCGCGGGACGTTCCCGCGCAGGTTCGTGCTCGCGGGCCTGGGCGTGGCCGCGGTGCTGGCCGGTGGCGTCAGCTACCTGGCCTCCAGCTCCCCGGACGGCCTCGACGCGACCACGCTCGAAGGCTGCACCGTCAACGACGCCGGCGAGATCATCGGCGGCAGCTGCATCGCCCAGCGGGCCGGGGGCCACGAGCTGGGCGGCTCGGTCCTGGCCGACTACGGCATCAAGGGACTCGACGGGTCGACCGGCTTGGCGGGCCTGATCGGCGTCGTGCTCACCTTCGCGATCGGCCTGGGCGTGTTCTGGCTGGTCCGTCGGCGTCGCGCGGCGGCCACGGCGCAGGCTCCGGCCGAGCGGGTCGGCGTGGAGGGCTGAACGATGGGCGCCGGACACACTCACCCGATGTACGTGCACAGCCACTCGGCCGTGCATCACCTCGCCCCTGAGGTGAAGATCGCCGCGGCGGTGCTGTTCACCATCGTGGTGGTCGCGACGCCCCGCGAGTTGCTGGGCGCCTTCGCGGCGTACGCGGTGATGATCGGAGTCCTGGCCGTGCTGGCCCGGGTTCCCGCCGGATGGCTCGCGCGGCGCAGCCTGATCGAGCTGCCGTTCGTGGCGACCGCGCTGCTGCTGCCGTTCTTCGCCGCCGGCCCACGCACCGACGTGCTCGGGCTCAGGGTGGCCGTCGAAGGGTTGTGGGGCGGCTGGAACATCCTGGTCAAGGGCACGCTCGGGGTGCTGATCGCGCTGCTGCTGGCGGGTACCACGCCCGCCCGCGACCTGCTGGTCGGGCTCGACCGGCTGCGCACCCCCCAGGCGATCACGCAGATCGCCCTGTTCATGCTGCGCTACCTGGACGTGCTCGCCGACGAGGCGCGGCGGATGCGGCTGGCCCGCATCTCGCGGCTGGACGACCCCCGCTTCCTGTGGCAGCTGCGCGGCTTCGCCGCGGGCCTGGGCACGCTGTTCCTGCGCGCCTTCGAACGCGGTGAGCGGGTCTACCTGGCGATGCGCTCGCGCGGCTACACCGGGCGGCTGCCCGCCGCGCTGCACGAGGGCAGCGCCGCCACCGCGGGCCAGTGGGTGGTCGGCGCGATCGTGCCCGCGGCGGCCGCCGCGGTGCTCCTGCTCGGAAGGATCGGCGTATGACCACCGCCGCACTGCACCTCGACGGCGTCCAGTACGCCTACCCTGACGGCCACCAGGCCCTGCACGGCGTCGACCTGCGCGTCGAGCCCGGCGAGCGGGTCGCCCTGCTCGGCCCGAACGGCGCGGGCAAGACCACCCTGGTGCTGCACCTCAACGGCATCCTGCCCGGGTCGGGCGCGATCGGGGCGCAGGGCGCGGTGCGGGTCGGGGACCGTGCCGTCGATCCGCGCGACCGGGCCGGGCTGGCCGAGATCCGGCGTCGGGTCGGCATCGTCTTCCAGGACCCCGACGACCAGCTGTTCCTGCCCACGGTCGGCGAGGACGTGGCGTTCGGCCCGGCCAACCTCGGGCTGCGCGGCGCGGAACTGGCCGCGCGGGTGGACGAGGCCCTGGCCGCCGTGGGCATGGCCGACATGAAGTCGCGCGCCCCGCACCACCTGTCGCTCGGGCAGCGCCGCCGCGTCGCCGTCGCCACGGTGCTGGCGATGCGCCCCGACCTGCTGGTGCTCGACGAGCCGTCGTCGAACCTCGACCCGCAGGCGCGCCGGGAACTGGCCGAGATCATCCTCGGGCTGGACGTGACGGTGCTGATGGTCACCCACGACCTGCCGTACGCGCTGCAGCTGTGCGAGCGCTCGGTGATCCTCGACAGCGGCCGCATCGTCGCCGACGCCCCCACCCGGGACCTGCTCGCCGACGACGACCTGCTCGCCCGCCACCGCCTGGAACTCCCCTACGGCTTCGCCATCCCCACCGCCCGCTGACCCGCTCGGCGGCCCCGGCGTCAATGGTCCCGGCGTCAACGGCCCCGGCGTCAACGGCCCCGGAGTTAAGAAGGGCACCTTCCTCTACGCAAAGCGATAAGAAGGTGCCCTTCCTTACTTCGACTGCTCGGCGAGGGTGGGGGGAGCGGGGACGGGGGTGGGTGGGGTGGGGGTCAGGCCGCGGAGGCGGAGCATGCCCGCGGCGGCGACGCCGACGCCCAGGGCGACCACGGCCGCGATGACGATGCGGGCCAGGTCGTCCGAGGGCTTGCCGGACAGCTCGGGCAGCGGGGCGATCGAGCGGTGGAAGACGGCGGCGTTGACCATGCCCGCGAACAGGCCCGCCGCCGCGCCGCCCAGGGCCAGCGCGAAGTCGCCCGCGGCCTTGCGGGTCAGCGAGTAGATCCCGGCCGCCAGCGCCGCGATCGCGCTGACGGCGGGCCACAGCTGCACCGTGAACAGCTGGCCGAGGATCGCGCCGACGCTGGTGTTCCCGGCGTCGATCTCGCGGCCGACCGCGTACGCCAGGGCGAGGGCGCCTGCCGCGATCGCGGCCGCGGCGAGCGTGACGGTGACCCAGCGCGGGCGGCGCGGGATGAAGCCGAGCAGCGCCACCAGCACCGCACCGGCGACCGCGATGGCCCACCAGGTCACCGGCGACGGCGGCGGCACATAGTCGAGGGTGCCGGACAGGTTCAGCGGGGTGACCTCGGTGCGCATCGGCACGGTCCAGTCGCGGATGCGGCGGGGCTGGTCGGGCGCGGCCTGGACCTCGGGCGGGTCGGTCGGTTCTGTCCAGATGACGCGCTGGTCGTGCCAGCGGTAGACCGGGTCGTCGGTGACCTTGCGCCACTCCGGCGGCAGTGTCGGGTCGGCGGTGGGGGGCGGGTCGACGTGCGCGATGGTGATGTTGAGCCAGGTGGCGGGGGAGTGGATGTTCTCGTACACCCCGTCGGGGCGTACCTCCAGGTAGGGCTCGTTCTGGTAGCCCAGCACCTCGACCGGCTTGCCGCTGTGGTTGGTCAGCTGCAGCCGCGCCCCCGCCTCGATGCTGATCACTTCGAGGCCGGGCAGGTCCGGGCTGACCGTGATGGTGGTGCGGAAGTTGGTGGCGTCGGGCGCGTCGGCGCCGTGCGCGAAGGCGGGGGTGGCGGTGGCCAGGAGCGCCGCGAGCGCGGTCCCGAGGACCGCGCCCGCGCGTCGTACCAGGAGGGGTGTCATCTGACCTGCTCTAACTCGCGGTGGGGGTGGGTCCCGTCCCGGACGCCGCGGCGACTGCCGCCGCGATGGCCGGGCCGGTGGCCTGGACCGGCTTGCCGTTCACCAGCACGGTAGGCGTACCGCTGACACCGGCCTTGCCCGCCTCGGTGGTGACGTGGTCGGTCCAGCTCACGAACTTCTTGTCCTTGACGCACTGGGCGAAGGAGTCGCCCAGGCCGACGCTCTTGCCGAGCGCGATCAGGTCGTCGTCGCTGGGTCCGGCGGTGCCCTCGGCGGGCTGGGCCGCGAACAGCGCGTCGGCGTACTCGCTGAACTTGCCCTCGTCGGCGGCGCAGCCGGCGGCCGCCGACGACCTGGTCGAGTAGCGGTTGGTCGACGCCCCGTCGAGGTAGGCCACCGGGTGGGTGACCAGGGTGATCTTGCCGTCGGTCGCGAGCTGGTTGACCTGGGCCGCGTAGTCGTCGTGGAACGCCTTGCAGTGCGGGCACAGGAAGTCGACGTACTCGTCGACGGTGACCGGGCCCGAGCCGGTGACCACGCCGCTGCCCGCGCTGTTGGTGTTGCGCGGTGCGGTGTAGCCGGTGCTCTTGTTGGACGCGTAGATGCCCCAGCCGATCAGACCGGCGATGACCAGCGCCGACACCGCGGCGATGGAGATGTACATGGTGCGCTTGCGGCGCTTCTCGGCGGCGATCTGCTCGCGTACGAGTCGTGCCGCCGCGTTCTGGTCCTTGCGGCTGCTCATGCGGTCACCGCCGTGGCGTCAGGGCCGCTTCTGGCGTGCCGCGGGTGCGGCAGGCTCGTCTTCCCCGTTGTCATGGTCATACTCCTCAAACGCATCGTCCGTGGTGGACGGTTGATCCAGTCGTGCGTCGAGGGAGAAACGGCTGACCGGGTAGATGATCAAAAAGATGGCCATCGCCAGGAAGGCCACATCCCGGAGGAGCTCCGGAACGTAGTTGGGGGTGACACCGGGCGGCAGCACGCCGCCCTTGCTGAAGCAGCCGCAGTCGATGTTGAGACCACGGGCCCAGGCGGAGGAGATGCCCGCGATGAACGCGACCATCATCACCGCGCTGATCCAACCGGCCAGGCGGGTGGCCAGGCCGACGAGCAGGAGCAGGCCGAGGGCGATCTCCACGAACGGCTGCGCCGCCCCGAAGATCATCGCGGCGTCGTACGGCAGGATCTGGTATGCGTTCACCGCGCGCCCCGACGCCGCCAGAT
Source organism: Catellatospora tritici (assembly GCF_019083965.1). Lineage (GTDB taxonomy): Bacteria > Actinomycetota > Actinomycetes > Mycobacteriales > Micromonosporaceae > Catellatospora > Catellatospora tritici. The sequence goes on along the minus strand of NZ_JAHRCY010000014.1, from coordinate 29,195 downwards.
CCCCGACCTTGAGCAGCCCCGCGGTGAGGAAGATGCCCGCGAGGGCGAGCCGGATCACCAGGCTCACCCACGGCTGTGCTCTGTGCCAACCGCTCATGGTCTCCTCCTTCACGCCCGAGGCATCCCCGTTCAGGCGGCTAGTGCGGTAACGACGTCGGCCACCAGTTCGGCGCGGGCGCGCGCGACCCGGGACCGGATCGTGCCGACCGGCACCTCCAACACCGCCGCCGCCTGCTCGTACGGCAGCCCCAGCAGCTGGGTCAGCACGAACGCCTCCCGGCGCTCCGGGGACAGCCGCTCCAGCAGCTGCGCCGCGCTGATCTGACCTGCCGGGTCGGGGTGGGGTCCACCCGTCGCCGCCTCGCCGGCCAGACGGGTGTCCAGCCGACGCTGCCTTACCACCGTACGCACATGGTCGGCGCAGGTGCGGCGGGCGATTCCCAGCAGCCACGTGCGCACCGTCGACCTGCCCTCGAAACCGGGCAGCGCCCGGAACGCCCGCAGGTAGGTCTCCTGGGTCAGATCGTCCGCGCTGCCCGGATCCACCAAAGCCGCCACGAACCGCCACACCTCGGCCTGGGTGGCCCGCACCAGCGCGGCCTGCGCCAACGGGTCACCACCGCGCGCCGCGAGCGCCCACGCGGTGGCGAGGTCGGCGGCCGGGAGGGCGGCATCGGATGGCTGGGGGGACACGGGGAGCAAGCCTAACGGCCCATCGGGCCGTCACGGAATGGTCACGCTGCGCGTGTCCCACGCCACGCTGATTCCTTCATGACGCCGGGAACCGAACGGCACCGAGCGCCGACTACCCGCCCATGAGCATCTGCGACGAGGTACGCGAAGGGCTGTCGGCCCGGCTGGACGGTGAGGAAGAAGGCTGGGCGGCGACGTCGGCGGTGTCCCTGGACGGGCACCTCGCCGGGTGCGCCGACTGCCGCACCTGGCTGCGCGCCGCGGAGCAGTTGACCCGCGCCGTACGGCTGCAGTCCGTCGAGGTGCCCGACCTCACCGCCCCGATCCTGGCCGCGGTCGCCGCCGAGCAGACCGCCGCCGAGCGGGCCCGCCGCGAGCAGGTGCACGGTCGCCGCCAGATCCTGCGGATCGCGCTCGCCGCGACCGCGCTGGTGCAGCTGCTGCTGGCGCTGCCCGCGCTGCTGGCCGGGGTCGGCGAGTTGCACACCGGCCGGGAGGCGGCCTCGTTCGACATCGCGCTGGCGGTCGGGTTCGCGCTGGCCGCCTGGCGACCCGAGCGGGCGCGGGCGTTCCTGCCGGTCGCCTTCGTGCTGGCCGTCTGCCTGATCCTCACCAGTGCCTTCGACGTCGCCGACGGCATGACCGCATTCGCGCACGAGATCGGCCACCTGGCGGCGCTGGCGCAGGCGGGGCTGCTGTGGGCGCTGAGCCGTACTCCTGGCACCTCCCGCTCGGGTCACCACCCGGCTACGGTCGCCGGGTGACCGATGTGACGTCCCCTCGATTTCTCGCGCGCCCGGTGCGCGCGCTGCTGGCGCTGGCGGCGTTCGCGCTGCTGGTGCTGCTGCCCGGCAGTCCGGCGTATGCCCACGCCGCGCTGCTGCGCACCAACCCCCCGGCCGGGTCGGTCGTGCCGCAGGCCCCCGCGGAGGTGCAGCTCACCTTCAGCGAGCCGGTGACCCCGGTCACCGACAAGATCCGCATCATCGGCCCGGACGGCAAGCGGGCCGACGAGGGCACCCCCACCGTCAACGGCAACGTGCTGCGCATCGGGCTGCGCGACAAGGCGCTGCCCGGCACGTACCTGGTCAGCTTCCGGGTCATCTCCGCCGACAGCCACCCCGTGCCCGGCGGCTTCACCTTCTCCGTCGGCGCCCCCTCGGCGACGCCCACCACCGAGGTCGTGGACGAGGTCGACACGACCATCCAGACGCTGATCGCCATCGCCAAGGTCATCGGGTACGTCGGCCTGATCCTGATCGTCGGCCCGGTGCTGGTGCTGGCCCTGCTGTGGCCCGCCCGCCTGGACCGCCGCGGCCCGCGCAGGCTGGTGTGGACCGGGTTCGGCCTGGTCGCCTTCGCCACCCTGGCCGGGCTCTACCTGCAGGCGCCCTACACCACCGGCAGCTCCCTGTTCGGGGCCACCACGGGCGACCTCGGCGACGTGCTCGGCAGCCAGCTCGGCATCGCCTTCCTGGTCCGGTTGGCCTGCCTGGCCGTCGCCGCGATCCTGGTCCGCCCGCTGCTGGTCGGGCGGGACGGTCCAGTCGACCGGGTGCTGCTGCTGATCGTCGCGGGCATCGCCGCGCTGACCTGGCCGCTGGCCGGGCACCCGGCCGCGTCGCCGGTGCCGCCGGTCTCGGTCGCCGTCGACGCGCTGCACCTGGCCGGGGCCGCCGTCTGGCTCGGCGGCCTGCTCATGCTCGTGGCGTACCTGCTGCGCCAGGCCGACGCCCGCGAGCTGGGCGCGATCCTGCCGATCTGGTCCCGCTGGGCGGCGCTGGCCGTGTCGACGCTGCTGCTGGCGGGCGTGGTGTCCGGGCTGATCCAGGTCGGCACGCCGCTGGCGCTGGTGCAGACCACGTACGGCCGGGTGCTGTTGGTCAAGGTCGGCCTGGTGGTGATCGCCCTGGTCGGGGCCTGGCTCGCCCGCCGCCACGTGGCCAACGGCGCGGCCGACGGGCCGAAGCCGCTGCGCAAGGTGGTCGCGGTCGAGCTCTCGATCGCGGTGGTGGTGCTGGGGCTGACCGGGGCGCTGACCCAGACCACCCCGGCCCGCACCGCCGCCGAGACCACCCAGGGCGTGGCACAGCAGCAGCTGTACTCGGCCACCCTCACCACCTCGCTGTACCGGCTCCAGGTCGAGATCGACCCGGCCAAGGTCGGCGACAACCTGGTGCACCTGTACGCCTACACCCCGGCCGGTGATCCGCTGCCGGTGGTCGAGTGGAAGGCCACCGCGGCACTGCCGTCGGCGGGCATCGAGCCAATCACGTTCACCGTGCTGAAGCTGACCGACAACCACGCCAGCGGGCAGGTGTCGCTGCCCACCAAGGGCGACTGGCAGCTGAAGTTCACCCTTCGTACCTCCGATATCGATCAAGCGTCGGTCACCGCCACGGTGCCGATCTCGTAGCGCTCGCGCCGCGAGCCGTAGGAAAGGTCCAGACATGAAGACGATGCGTCGCCTCGGCGTGGTGGCCGCGGCCGTGCTCGGCCTGGTGGCAGTCGCGGTGCCCGCCTCGGCCCACGTGACGGTCAACCCGAACACGGCGGTGCAGGGCGGCTACGCCCGGCTGGCGTTCCGGGTGCCGACCGAGTCGGACACCGACAGCACCACCAAGCTGGAGGTGCACCTGCCCGACGACGCACCGGTCGCCTCGGTGATGACCTCGCCGGTGCCCGGCTGGACCGCCACCGTGACCAAGCGCAAGCTGGACAAGCCGATCGACGTGCACGGCAGCCCGGTCAGCGAGGTCGTCTCGGTGGTCACCTGGACCGCCTCGGCCGACGCCGCGATCAAGCCGAGCCAGTTCCAGGAGTTCCCGATCTCGCTTGGGCCACTGCCGAAGGTCGACCAGATGGTCTTCAAGACGCTGCAGACCTACTCCGACGGCACCGTCGTGCGCTGGATCGACGAGCCGACCAACGACGGCACCGAGGCGGAGAACCCGGCCCCGGTGCTGAAGCTGACCGCGGCCGCCGCGGGCGAGCAGGCCGCGCCGACCACGGCCGCGACCGTGCCGCTGGCCCAGGACGCCAAGGCCGACGGCGGCAGCGACTGGACCGGCGTGGCCGGGCTGGTCGCGGGCGTGCTCGCGCTGATCGTGGCCGGGCTGGCGCTGGCCCGCACCCGCAAGCCGACCGGCTCGGCGTAGCCACCACCGTCCGAGTGACCAGGGCCGGGCCCCGCATCCGCGGGGCCCGGCCCGCGTTGTCCCCGGTGGAACGGCGCCGCCCTCGCCGACCCGCGGGAGGTCGTCGGCGGCCGCCCGGTCGGGAGGAACACGCGGATGCGCTCGCTGCGGTGGATCATCGGTCTGCTGGCCCTGCTCATCGCGGTTCCGGCCGCGGCCGCCGGGGTGGCCGCCTGGTGGGTGATGCGCCATCCGAGCCCCGACGGGGCCTTCCACGCCGACCTCACGCCGGTCGAGCGGCCCGACCGGGTGCTGGTCGTGCCGGACCTCGACGCGCTGCTGCGCCGCGACGCGCCGTACACCCGCGTGGGTCAGACCACGCTGCGGCTGAGCGCCAGCTCCGGCGGCACCCCCGCCTTCCTGGGCGTGGCCGACCCGGACCAGGCCGCGGCCTATCTCGCGGGGGTCCGCTACACCGAGATCGCGCAGGTGGACCTGGGCCAGGGCCTGCTGCCGGTGCGGACCGTCCGGATGGACGCCCAGGGCGGGGACCCGGGGGACCCGCAGGCGCAGGGAATCTGGCAGCGGCAGGGCCTGGGCTCGCTGTCGTGGCGGCCGAGCGAGGACCGCAACCGCCGGGTCGCGCTGGTCATCGTGCTGCGCGACGGTACGGCCACCACCGGTGACCACGCCGCCCGGCTGGAGGTCGCGCTACATGCCGACTGGCTGGGAACCGCCTCGTGGGGGCTGCTGATCCTCGGGATCGTCGCCCTCACCCTCGGCTTCGTCCTCCTCGCCTGGCCCACGGACAGAGAAAGGAAGGGCACCTTCTTATCGCATTCCGACGAAGAAGGGCCCCTTCTTAACCCTGTGCCGACGAGTCGCGTGTCGACGGTGGAGTTCGCACCGGTCGGTGTCGGATCCGGCGGTGGCCGCAGCGCCGGTGGCGGCATCGGGCCAGGTGGCGCGGGTCCGGCACCGATCCTGCCTGGGTTGGTCCGCACCCGAGGTGCCGAACCGACGGTGGCGGGGCTCGGCCTTGGCGCCGTCAGCGTTGCCGAGATGGTGACGGCGCCGGTGGGCGTGCCCGCATACGTGGCCGAGGCACCCCCGACCGTGCGGCTGCCATTGCCGCCCGCGTCGGCCGACGAGACACCCTGGGCGGGTATGCCGCATCGGGGCGCGCCACCGCTCGCGGTCGTGTTCCGGGCCGGGGCTCACGGTGGTCCGGCGCCGGTGGCAGCACCATCGGAGCTGGTATGGCCACCGCGCCGTCCCGCCGAGCCGCCCACCACCGCACCGGTCCGCGAGGTGGCGACCGAGCAGTTCCCGCCGGTGCCGTACCTGCCCCGCCCGGCGTGCGCCGTGCGCCTGGACCGGGACCGCCTGACCACCCGCTGACAAAGTCCGCTGACGAAGCCCGCTGACGAAGCCCGCTGACGAAGCCCGCTGACGACGCCCGCTGACGAAGCCCGCTGACGAAGCCCGCTGACGACGCGCGGCCCGGACGCTGCGCGTCCGGGCCGCTCTCACCGGGGGAACGGTGTCACCACTGGGGACTGTCCCGGGGGAGACGTGTCCCGATGCGTTCCACGGTACGCCAAAACCGTCAGAACGGACAAGTATGTCTAATCGACCCTTGACATGAGATAATCCGATGATCTGTCTCGGATCGGCAGGAACGCCACCAGCGCCAGGCTGGCCAGCACATAGGCGTTGCGGGCCAGGAACAGCCCCGGCGTGTCCGTCGGCACCGCCGCCACGCCCCAGTCGACCAGCGACACCACCCCGAGCAGCGGCACCGCGTACGCGGCGGCGGCGAACGCCAGCCAGCCCCAGCGGCGCGCCCCGGTGGCGTCCAGCCCGGCGGCGACCAGGGCCACGATCGCGGGCACGAACCAGTACAGGTGGTGCGGCCAGGTGATCGGGCTGATCAGGGCGGACAGCAGGCCGGTCAGTGCCAGTCCGGCCACCGCGTCTCCGGCGCGACCGGCCCGCGCGGCCCGCCACAGCCCGAACGCGAGCACGGCGAGCGCGAGCAGCAGCCATACCCACTTGGTCGGCTCATGCGGCGCGACCAGCCGGGCCAGCAGGCCCTGCAGCGACTGGTTGCCGGTGTAGTCCAACCGCCCGACCCGCGCGGTGTCCCACAGCGCCGAGGTCCAGAACTGCCACGAGGCGCGCGGCGCGATCGCCGCCGCCAGCAGCGTCGCCCCGGCCGCGGTGACCGTCGCCGTCGCCGCGGGCCGGAACCGGCGGGTGACCAGCAGGTACACGATGAACAGGCCGGGGATCAGCTTGATCGCGGTGGCCAGACCGATGCCGACCCCGGTCCAGCGCGACCCGCGCGGCCCCAGTACCAGCAGATCCATCATGATCAGGACGATCAGCAGCATGTTGATCTGGCCGAAGGTGAGCGTCTCGCGCAGCGGCTCGATCAGCAGCACCAGCGGCGCGGCCACGCCGACCGCGAACCAGGCCGGCTGGCCCCACCGCCGCGCCAGCGGCGCCACCAGCCAGTACGTGGTGAGCAGCACCGCCGCGACGGTGCCCAGCGTGAACAGCGCCGCGACCATCCCGGTCGGCAGCAGCCCGAACGGGAACAGCAGCGCCGCCGCGAACGGGGGATAGGTGAAGTACAGCGCGCCCTGCACCCGGTCGGGCTGGGCGTAGTCGTAGAGCTCGTTGCCGTCGCCCCACCAGCGCACCGCCGACAGGTAGATCTTCAGATCGAAGAAGTCGTGGGTGACCCGCAGCCGCTGGAACAGGAACGCGGCGACGGCGACCACGACGACCACGATCGCGACCCGGATCCCGGTGGCCGCGCCGGTCCGGTTCGCGGCGGTCTGCGCCGGTGGTGTGGACATGGCCGCAACCCTAGTCGGCCAGCCGACAGCGCTTCCGACAGGAGCGGTGACCGTTTCGGGTCCGCGCCGGGAGCGGGCGTAGGCTGTGCCGGTGGGAGATCTTCGTAGCGCCGACCATCTCGTGTGGATCGACTGTGAGATGACCGGCCTCAATCTGGGCGGTGACGCGCTCGTCGAGATCGCGGCACTGGTCACCGATGCCGAGCTGAACGTGCTCGGCGATGGTGTCGACGTGGTGATCCACGCCGAGGACGCGCTGCTCGACGGAATGCTCGACGTGGTGAAGCAGATGCACGAGCGCTCGGGCCTCACCGAGGCCGTGCGCGCCTCCACCGTCACCGTCGCCCAGGCGGAGGACATGGTGCTGGAGTACATCTCCAAGTACGTCACCGAGCCGCGTACGGCGCCGCTGTGTGGCAACTCGATCGCCACCGACCGGGGCTTCATCGTGCGCGACATGCCCCGCCTCGACGCCCACCTGCACTATCGCATGATCGACGTGTCGTCGGTGAAGGAGCTGTGCCGCCGCTGGTACCCCCGGGTGTACTTCGGGCAGCCGGAGAAGGGGCTGGCGCACCGGGCGCTGGCCGACATCCGCGAGAGCATCCGTGAGCTGCGGTACTACCGCGAGGCGATCTTCGTGGCGCAGCCCGGCCCGGACGTCGACGAGGCCAAGCGGATCGCCGCCACGATGGTCCTGCCGTAACACTCCCCATACCCGCTCGACGAGAGGCGGGGGGGACCCGCTATCATTTAGCGGTCGCCGCGACTGCGAGGTCAGCGGTGGACAATGGTGGTCGTAGCTCAGCTGGTAGAGCACCGGGTTGTGGTCCCGGGGGTCGCGGGTTCGAGTCCCGTCGATCACCCCATGAAGAAGCCCCGGCGGGTTTTCCCGCCGGGGCTTTCTGCTGCTCTGTCTGTCCTGATCAGGCGCTGGGCGCCACGGACGGCACGGCGGGCGACGCCGACGGGTCCGGGGTGGCCGACGGGTCCGGGGTCGGCGTCACTGGCGGCGTGTACGGGATCGCGCTGCCCTTGACGTACTCCTCCCACGGCTTGTCCCAGTCGGTCCAGCCGTTGCCGTACTCCAGCTTGCGCGGGGTGCCGCCGGTGGTCACCGGGGTGCCGACCAGGGTGTTGTCGAACAGCCACTTCGCGTTGGCCATCGACACGTTCACGCAGCCGTGCGACACGTTGCGCTTGCCCTGGTGCTGCACCGACCACGGCGCGGCGTGGATGAACTCGCCGCCCCAGGTCAGCCGCTGCGCGAAGTCGATCTCCGTGCGGTAGCGGTTGGCCGGGTCGGGGTTGTCCATGGTGTCGAAGACGGTGTGCGACTTCTTCTCGATGATGATCATCGTGCCGCTGGAGGACGGCATGCTCGGACGGCCCAGGCTGACCGGGATCGTCTTGATCGACTTGCCGTCCTTGACCACGGTCATCATGTGCGTCTTGTCGTTGACCTTCAGCACCAGGTCCGCGCCGACCTTGCAGACCAGCGTCGAGTCGCGCTTGCCGTAGTAGCCGTCGCCCAGCGGCAGGCCGCCGGCGCGCACCTTGACGAAGATCTCGGTGCCGGACTTCCAGAACTCGCGCGGACGCCAGTGCAGTTCGGTCGCGTTGTACCAGGTCCAGATGCCTTCCTGCAGCGGCTGGGTCTCCACCAGCAGCCGCCGCTGGAACGCGGCGCGCTGCGCCTTCGGGATGGCCCGGCTGGTCCGGAAGATCAGCGGCATGCCGACGCCGATGACGGCGTTGTCGGCCAGGAAGCTGCTGACGCCGACCACCTTGCCCGGCTTGGCCATCGTGGTGAAGGTGGTGGTGGCCGAGACGGCCTTGCCGTCGTCACCGGTCGCGGTCACGGTCGCCGTGTACGCGGCGCCGTAGGCCAGCGCCTTGTCCGGCAGCCAGCCCGCGCCGTCGGGGTGCATCGCCCCGGGGACCTCGGTGCCGGCCTTGTCGGTCAGCACGACCTTGGTCTCCACCGCGTCGGTGGTGGTGAACACGATCTCCGCCGAGGCGGGCACGTTCTTGGTGTCGGTGGCCGGGCCGGTGATGGCGACGGTGGCCTTCGGGGGCGTCTCCTGCGGCTTGTCGTCGCCGGAGCCGTTCCAGACCGGGGCGTCGTCGCCGGTGCAGGCGGCGAGGCTGGCCACACCGGCCGCACCCACACCGGCCAGGCCGAGTGCGGTCAGCGCGCGCCGGCGGCTCAGTTGCAGCCGGGTCAGGCGGTCGGGGGTGGGCATTGCTCTCCTCACCAGGGTCGAGGGGGGATCACCAAGCAGGCGACCCATCCATCCTGCCCCAATGACGCGCGGGGCGGGCGGATGAGTTGCCTGCCGTGAGTCTTCCCACCGTACCTCGGCGTGAAGCCTGCCCTACTGTCCAGGTTCGTCAGCCGGAGACTCCTGCTGTGCCGTCCCGTCCTCATCGGCCGGGTCGGCGTCGCCCGAATCGGTCGGTTCCGGACCCGCGGCGGCCGGTGAGGCCTGCGGGGTGGCCGCAGCCGCCGTCGAGGACGGGCTTGGTGTGACGGCCGCCACAGCAGAGGGCTGGAGTGCGGCCGGGACCGGCAGGGCGCTGCCCTTGATGAAGTCCTTCCAGCTCAGATCCCAGGCGGTGAAGCCGTTTCCGGGCTCCAGTGCGTGGCCGGTGCCCTTGACCGTGACCGGGTCGCCGACGTGCGTGTTCTCGAACAGCCAGACCGCGTTGCCGGGGGAGACGTTCAGGCAGCCGTGCGAGACGTTGCGCTGGCCCTGGTCGCCCACCGACCACGGCGCCGAGTGGATGAACTCACCGCCCCAGGTCAGGCGCTGGGCGTACTGGATGGTGACCCGGTAGTGGTCCACGCCCGGCTCGCGGGTCGTGTCGAAGATGGTGGACTCCTGCTTATCCATGATCACCATGGTCCCGCTGGACGAGGGCGTGCTGGACTTGCCCAGGCTGACCGGCATCTCCTTGACCATCTTGTCGTTGCGATACACCTGGATCTGCTTGGTCGAGTTCTTGACCTTCAACTCCACCTTGTCTTTGGTGATCTTCGCGGTGGCGCGGCGGTCGTCGTCGCCGAAGCGGCCCTCGCCCATCGGCGCGCCCTTCAGTGCGGTCCGCACGCTCAGCGTCGTGCCCGGCTGCCAGTACTTCGGCGCCCGGTAGGTCACCTGCCGCGAGCTCATCCAGTGCCACACCCCCGGCTGCGGCGGCTGGGTGGTCACGAACAGCCGTGACTCCACCGCCGCGCGGGCGCCGGCCGGGATCTCGTCGGAGAACTCCACCACCACGGGCATCGCCACGCCGTAGGTCAGCCCGTCGAACAGGTACAGCCCCGTGCCGACCTGCCTGGTCGGCTCGGCCATGGTGCGGAAGTCGGTCGACTGCGTCACCGCGTGCAGCCCGTCGGTCGCCACCACGGTCGCCGAGTAGCGGCTCGCGAAGGCGAGCGGCCGGTCCGGCACCCAGGCGGTGCCGTCCGCGCGCATCCGCCCCGGCACGATCTTGCCGTCGGGCCCGGTCAGCACCACCGAGCGCACCGAGGCGTTGGCCACGGTCACCCCGATCTCGGTGCTCGCGGGCAGGTCCTTGGCCTGCGCGGCCGGTGTGATCGCCAACGTGAGCGGGGGCGGCGCCGGGGCCGCGACCGGCGCCGCGGCCTGCTTGCGCTCACCGTCCGAACAACCCCCGAGCAGCACCGGTACGGCCAGAGCCAGCGCCGCTGCCGCGGTGGACACCCCCCGTAGTGCACCCATGACGAACCCATCCCGCCGAAATAGCTCCCGTTATGTCCCCTTCACATCCTGCCGCAGCGAAACGTCCTTCGGGGCACTATCTGGCGTAATACGGGAAGATTCGCCGGTAAACGAGTGAAGCCGGGAACCGCGACGCGGCTCCCGGCTCCGATCCGGCACTGATACCTCAGTAGCGGTAGTGGTCAGGCTTGTACGGCCCGTCCACGTCCACGTTCAGGTACTCGGCCTGCTTCTTGGTCAGCGTGGTCAGCTGCACGCCCAGCGCGTCCAGATGCAGGCGGGCCACCTTCTCGTCCAGCAGCTTCGGCAGGACGTAGACCTTCTTCTCGTAGTCGCCCGGCTTGGTGAACAGCTCGATCTGCGCGATCACCTGGTTGGTGAACGACGCCGACATCACGAAGCTCGGGTGACCGGTCGCGTTGCCCAGGTTCAGCAGACGGCCCTCGGACAGCACGATGACCGAGTGCCCGTCCGGGAAGCGCCACTCGTGCACCTGCGGCTTGATCTCGACCTTCTCGACGCCCGGCCACTTGGCCAGACCCGCCATGTCCACCTCGGTGTCGAAGTGGCCGACGTTGCCGACGATCGCGTTGTGCTTCATCTTCGACATGTGCTCGGCGGTGATGATGTCCTCGCCGCCGGTGGTCGTGATGAACAGGTCGGCCTGGCCGACCACGTCCTCCAGCCGAACCACCTGCAGACCCTCCATCGCGGCCTGCAGCGCGCAGATCGGGTCGACCTCGGTGACCAGCACCCGGGCGCCCTGGCCGCGCAGCGACTCCACCGCGCCCTTGCCGACGTCGCCGTAGCCGCAGACCACGGCCACCTTGCCGCCCAGCATCACGTCGGTGCCCCGGTTGATGCCGTCGACCAGCGAGTGGCGGATGCCGTACTTGTTGTCGAACTTCGACTTCGTCACCGAGTCGTTGACGTTGATCGCGGGGAACAGCAGGCGACCCTCGGTGGCCAGCCGGTACAGCCGGTCGACACCGGTCGTGGTCTCCTCGGACACACCGCGGACGTCCGCCGCGATCCGGGTGAACCGCTTCGCGTCGCCCTCCAGGCTGGACCGCAGCGTCTGCAGGATCACCTGGTACTCGTGGTGGTCGTTCTCGCTCGGGGCCGGGACCGCGCCCGCCGCCTCGAACTCCACGCCCTTGTGCAGCAGCAAGGTCACGTCGCCGCCGTCGTCGACGATCATGTTCGGGCCGCGGCCGTCACCGAAGTCGAACAGCTGCATGGTGCACCACCAGTAGTCCTCCAGCGTCTCGCCCTTCCAGGCGAAAACCGGAGTGCCCGACGGCGCCGCCACCGTGCCCTTGCCCACGACCACGGCCGCGGCCGCCTCGTCCTGCGTCGAGAAGATGTTGCAGGACACCCAGCGGACCTCGGCGCCCAGCGACACCAGCGTCTCGATCAGCACCGCGGTCTGCACCGTCATGTGCAGCGAGCCCGCCACCCGGGCCCCGCGCAGCGGCTGCGCCTCGGCGTACTCGCGCCGGATCGCCATCAGGCCGGGCATCTCGTGCTCGGCCAGGCGGATCTGGTGCCGGCCGGCCTCGGCCAGCGACAGGTCCGCGACAGCGAAGTCGACGCCGTTGACGTGCTGCAGTTTCGCGCTCATGAATCCTCTCCCATGAAACGTGAACGGGTTATCGGAGCCGAGCGGGAGGCGATCCGGTCACCGGCACGGCACAGCGTGATGGCAAACAAAAAAGGCACCTCCTCGATCGGAGGCGCCCTTGACAGTGAAGGCCGGGTCGAGCGTGGCGGGTGTCACCCGTCGCAGCGCCTCTCGACCTCGACCGCGCATAACGCGTTCACGAAGACTATCACGATTTCGCCGTACGACGACCCTCCTGCGCGGGTGCCGACTTCGCCGCCGTCTTGCCCTCCAGCGCACTGACCAGGACAGGAACGTGGCTGTGCGCGACGTCCTTGGCCGAGGTGAGCAAGGTGACAGGACCCTCGCGCAGTTCGGCGCGCAGCAGATCCAGCCCGGCCCGCTGGGCGGGGCCGTCGAGTTCGCGCAGATAGCGCTCGGTGAACTCGGCCCGACGGCCGTCCGGGTCCTCGTGGAACCACTTGCGCAGCTCGTTGGAGGGCGTGACGTCCTTGAGCCATTCGTCGACCCTGGCCGCTTCCTTGGTCAGACCACGCGGCCAGAGGCGGTCGACCAGAATGCGGCGGCCGTCGTCGGCGGCCGGTGGGTCATACACCCTCTTCGTTCGCGGCACGAGTCAACTCAACCACAATCAGCCGCCGCGACCGTGCAACCCGAACATGCCGGGGGCCGGTCGTGCGGGGGGAGGTGAGAGATGACGAAAACCGCGGAGGAACTGTTCCGGGCGTTCGTCGCGGCGCGGATGGACCGCCGGCTGCGTACCGCTCGCGGCGACGGGTGTCCTGGTCGTGGCGCTCGGCACCGTGATGGTGCTGCGCCAGGCCGCGCCCCCGGTCTGGTCTTCACCGCGGACGGGAAGTTCACCGCGACCAAGAGGCCAACGCCGCGTACGCGGGGCGGCTGGGCAACCTGCGGTTGTGGGTCCAGACCATGCCCCGGGACAAGATGGTCTGTGCCGCCCACCCGCTGACCGACTGCGACATCCGCACCGTGGCGGCAGGTGGCCTGTCCGTGCGGGTCTCCCGGTTCCTGGCGGCGGACGGGTTCGCGCGGTTCAGCGCGGACGCCACGCTGCCCGACGGTCGCTGGATGATCATCGAGGTGACGAACACGGCAGCGACGACCCGGCGGTATCGGACTCGCCCGCCCAGGCGGCGCCGCCGCTGAGCCAGGACCAGTCGGCTGCCATCCTGGCCCGGATCGCCTCGAAGATCACCAGCTGAGGTCGCCGCGCTCCGACTGCGATACGGGCCGTCGGCACTTTGTCGGCTGACGGCCCGTGTCGTCGTCACGGGGCACCCGGCCGGCGTGCTTTCACCCAGAATGGGGACAGCCCAAGATCCCCTATGGAGGTACCGGTGAAGTACGTCCTCGCGGAGTTGAGTGGCCTGGGCGACGGCCGATACGCGGCCGTGGTCGAGCGGGACGGTGAGGTGCTGCACTACACCTTCACGGTGACCTACCACGATCCGTTCTATGCGCTCAATTCGGACACGAACCACTACAGCGACTTCGTTGACGGTGAGGAAGGGTTCGCGGCACTGGCGAGGCTGCACAGCGTCGTCCACGCCCACCATCGCGGCGCGCGGGCTGACACGCCGATGCTGCTCGAGTGACTAGCCATGTGCCAGTGTGTGCGCCAACGCCCGATACGGCAGCAGGCGGCCTTGTCCCACCAGCTCATCCCAGGCATCGCGCTGTTTCTTCGTGGAGGTCTGCACCCCTTGCGCAATCTCGTGGAATAGCAGGTGGTAAACGGCGTCGATCTCACCGGTACCTCTGGCGATCGACAGCAAACGTGTCGGCAGCGGCTCCGCAGTCACCAAAACGAGGTGGGGTAACCGTCCACGTCGGTTGCGAACCAGCATCCCGAACTCGTGCCTGACGTTCTGTGCTCGGTCCGAGCGAAGTGACCACTTGCTCGATACGGCAGCGTGCAACAGTTCTCCGCCGGCCGGCCCACCCGCGGGCAGACCCACACAGACATCGGTCTGCACCTGGTAGTCCTGGCCGACCGCCGCACGCAGCTCGGGCTGCTTCACGAACAGTTCCTGTAGGGCGTCGAGGTGGGAGAACTGCCGGTAGGACGATGCCTTGCGGCCGCACTCCACCGTCCAGCCGCGCTCGGACGCGCCGGCCGCCAACACCGTGGCGAGGTCGTCTCGGATCAGGCGCTCCAAGGCGATGCCCGAACTCTTGCCGCGAGGCTTTGCGGTGCCGGGCTCCTCGTCTTCGGCTGATTCGTCCGCTTTTGAGAGGTCGGCGGCGTCAGTCTTGGAGATCTTCAGCATGTCGTAGGCGATGCCCGCGATCCGAGTGCTGACAGCGCTCGTCGCATCGGCGATGTTCGGCGCGTGTGCGTGGCCGAACAACTTCAGGCACAGCTTTCGCTGCTTCTCGGTTGCTTTGCGATAACCCAGGAGCGGGATCAGCCAGGACGGAGCCTCGTCTTCGGTCGCGGTCACGCGGCGACTCTAGCCGTAGCCGGGATGTGGCCGGTCACGGTGGCGAGCACTCCTCGAATGCACGGCATTCATGCCGATCGCGTGGCGATAGCATTGGATGCCGACTTCGGCGACCCGAATATCCGGAACAGCATCGATGCGGCGGCGGTGAAACGATGAGGGCTGAGCGGGACCGCGAGCCGACGGCGCCTGCGGCAAAATTGCAGGCCACCGACGCTGTGCGGGCGCGGATGAGTCGCCAGCGTGCCCGCGATACAGCGATCGAACTCGTCCTCCGACGTGAGCTCCACCGAATGGGCCTGCGATTTCGTGTCCACCGCCGGCCCCTGGCCGGTGTGCGCCGCGAGGCCGATGTGATCTTCACGCGTGCGCGGGTCGCCATCTTCGTGGACGGCTGCTTCTGGCATGGCTGTCCCGAACATGCCACGTGGCCGAAGAACAACGAGGAGTTCTGGCGCACCAAGATCGAAGGGAATCGCACCCGGGATGCCGACACTGACGCGAAGCTGGCAGCGGCCGGCTGGCTGTCGATGCGGGTCTGGGAGCACGAGGCGGCGGTGGAGGCGGCTGCCAGGGTGGCCGCAACGGTTCGGAGTCGACGGGATCACGATCGGCCGGGCGTTCGGACGGCTGTCGGGGGCTTGGCCTAACCTGTCTCCATGCCCAGTCCCATCACCATGATCGACTTGTTTGCCGGGTGTGGCGGCATGACCCAAGGCTTCGTGAGCGCCAAGGGCTACCGCCCGATCATGTCGGTCGAATGGGATTACAGCGCGGCGAGCACATATGCGGCCAACTTCGGCGAGTCGCACACGCGCTGGGGTGACATCGCCCACATCCCCGATGAGGAGATTCCGCCCGCCGACTTGATCATCGGTGGGCCGCCGTGTCAGGGCTTCTCCAACCTGGGCAGCCGTGATGTGAACGATCCACGCAACAAGCTGTGGAAGGAATACATCCGTTTCGTTCGGCATGCCCGACCCAAGGTGTTCGTGATCGAGAATGTCGACCGCTTCAGGTCATCCTCGGAGTTCGAACTCCTGCTGGCGGAGGTCTTGCCCGGAGGGCTGCTGGAAGGGTACGAACTCACGCACGACCTTCTCCTCGCGGCGGATTTCGGCGTGTCCCAGCGACGAACACGGGCCATCGTCATCGGTTCGCGCATCGGCAAGATCCCCATGCCGGAGCGGACCCACGCCAAGCCCGACACGCTGGACAGCGTGCGGCTCAAGCCGTGGGCGACCGTTCGTGACGCGATCGAGGGGCTGCCCGCGACGCCCACGACCACGGAACTGCCTGCGTCGAAGGCGAACTACTTTGGCCGGGAGGTCGCCGGTGTCTTCAAGGGCCTGGACCTGCACATAGGCCGTAATCCCACTGATCGATCCTTGGAGCGCTACGATCACATTCCGCCGGGTGGCGGCAGGTTCGATCTGCCCGATCACCTGCTGTCGGATTGCTGGCGGAACAAGAAGACCGGCACCACCGACGTCATGGGGCGGATGCGCTGGGACGCGCCGTCATTGACCATCCGGACCGAGTTCTACAAGCCGGAGAAGGGGCAGTATCTGCACCCGCACTGGCTGGAACGCGAGCATCCTGGCAACGTCAATCGCCCCATCACGCAGCTGGAGGCGGCGAAGCTCCAGTCATTCCCGGACGAGTTCATGTGGTGTGGCAGCAAGATCGAGATCGCCAAGCAGATCGGCAACGCGGTTCCTCCTCGCCTGGCGGAGGCCATCGCGCGGCACATCAAGCCATATCTGCTGGGTCAGAACGCAACCGCTGAGTCCGGTAGTACGACGGGGCAGGTTCCAGCGGCTCGCCGGGCAGCGCGACAGCGTAACGGCAGCCCCCGATGACGACGGTTCGGTCGGGATCCCCGGCCGGGTGACGTACAAGACGAGTGGCCACCCATGAGCCCTTCGCCGGCACGGGCAGTCGTAGCGCCTGGGCAATGCGAGGGTGATCTTCCTGGTGCCCGAGCACGACGATGCCCTCCCCGCGCAGGTGGTTGCGCGCGTCGCGTACTCGTTTGGGGCCATCCAGTTGGCGTGCGACGGTGACCGCGGTGGTGCGGTCGATGATGCGGCCGTGAACCCGGCGGAGCAGTTCGTTGATGCGCAGCTGGCCGCCATTGCCCGAGCCGCGGTAGCCGTCGGAGGCGGAGAAGATCGCCTTGCGGTCGGCGGGCGGCATCTGCAGCAGCAGGTTCTCCGGTAGCGGCCGATCGCCGACCAACCAGCGAATCGACGCGCGCCCCTGCTGGGACACCGTGCGCTTGCCGTCCTGGTTGGTGCCGGCGTTCAGCGCTTCGTTGGTGATGCGCAACAGACCTACGCGGAACCGTGAACGCTCGTCATCGGCAGCCATGAGCAGGCACATGTGCCCCACTGCCTCTCGCGGGATCGTCCAGTTGCCACCGCTGGTGAACTTCGCGTCAACCTCATGTCCGGCAACGATGTAATCCATGGCCGCACCGCGTCCGAGGTCGAACTCGTCCCGCAACACGATCTCCACCTTCGTGCCGAGGTAGGTCTTCTCGGTCTTTTCCAAGCTCGCCACATCGAAGCGTCCGGTGCGCTGTCCGTCGAGAACCTCGTCGATGGACTGGCGGAGACAAGCGGCGAAGCGTGACTCCATGTCCGATTGACTGCGGAACCAGAACTCGACCTCCGCCAAAGCCTCATCGCCCGAGATCGGCGTATCGGCCGAACGCTGCTGGGGCAATGCTGTCTCGTCGGTTCCCGAGACGTCGAAGAGTGTCGGCTCATCGCGCATTGCCGCACGGTAGCGGAGGTGTGTTCACCGCCGCAATGCGGGCGGGGCCGTGGCTGTCGCACCCGACCGATACCGTACGGCCATCCATATCGGACAGGGAATGCTGGAGGAATTCCATGGATGCGGTATCCGCCACTCCGGCTGGGGCGACCACCATCCAGGACGTGCGCACACATTTCGACAGTCCCGGCACTCGGCGTGCCTTTGCCGCCTGGCAGGTCGACCCTCGCTACGGACAGGTCGTCTCCCACCTTGAGCAGCACGTGACCGAAGTGCTCTACCAGGTCACCGTGGCGGATGTCGCCGACGTGTGCAGGCGCACCGAGCACGCCTTGGGTGAGGTTTCGCGCGCCGTCGCCGAGTCGGTCAAGCCGGTCGTCGACTGGAACCCGGCTTTCGCCTTCACCCATGTTCTGCACCATCTCCTCGAGGAGTCCGAAGCCATCCCGACGTGGCGCGACTTCATCACGTTCTTCCGGTCGGACCGCACGGGATACGCCATGCTTGGCAGGGCCATTGCGGAGAAGTCGGAGGAGTTGCTCGCAACCGGGCTGCCGAGATCATCGGTGGATGACGCCATGCACTGGCGCGTCGGTAACGCGTACTACTCGTTCCTGCGTGAACTGTGGGTCGTCGCCAATCTGCGCGCTGCCGGCGTGGATGTGCGGATGCATCCAGTCGCCGATGCGCTGTTCCGGGTTGATGCCTGGTTCGAGCGGACCGCGCTGATCGTGTATGTGGCCAACGCGAAGTTCCGCGATCAGCACGCCGGTCGAAAGGTGCGTGCCGAGCAGTTGTTGAGAGGTGCCGAGCCGGGGTTCGACATCGACACAGTCCAGCTCCGTACGGCAGCGGCCTTCGGCAGGGTGCACCTGCCATCGCAATCCGACATCAAACAGGTTGCCGAACGCCTCAAGCGTGGTCGACCCGGTCCCGTGGCCGAAAACAGGCGGACGTGAGACTGCTGCCGCCGGTTGCCTTCACTTCTCGATCATGTGTTCCGGTATGGGCTGAGCGCGTGAGGGCTTCCCGTGGCCTGCGTCTGTCCGGGATAACGAGTTGAGGCCGACCGGATCGGACGCGCACACTCAAGCGATGATCGCCGATCACTTTCCGCTGCTGGGCCTGCGGATCGAAGTGGCCGACCTGCAGCTGCGGCTGCCGAGCCCGGAACAACTGGGGCAGCTCGCCGATGTGGCCGCTGATGGCGTGCACGAGCCGGGCATGATGCCGTTCGGCGTGCCGTGGACCGAGCAGAGCGCGGCGGACCGGGCCCGGTCGGTGGTGACCCACCACTGGGCGACACTCGGCCGGTGGACACCCGAAGCGTGGTCACTGCCGCTGGTCGTGCTCCACCGCGGCACGGTCGTGGGACAGCAGGCCATCAGCGCCAAAGAGTTCGCGATCACCACCGAGTGCTCCACCGGCAGCTGGCTCGGCCTGCGCCACCACGGCCGGGGCATCGGCACACTCATGCGTACCGCTGTGGCACACCTGGCGTTCGAGCACCTCGGCGCGACCGACCTCGTGTCGTCGGCATACCTGGACAACCCGGCGTCGCTGCGCGTGTCGGCCAAGCTCGGCTACCAGCCCGACGGCATCGCCCGCTGGGCCGTGCAAGGCCGGTTGCGGATCTCCCAGCGGCTGCGGCTGACCCGACACGACTGGCGGACCACCGCCCGCCCACCCGTGCAGGTGCACGGCCTTCAGCCATGCCTACCGCTGTTCGGTCTGGCTGAGTAGACATCGGTGTGATCCATGAGCGGCAGGCGGGCGCGGGATACCTCATCGAATTGCCGGGCTGGTGTCCCTAGCCGGCTGAGGGTCACTCTCATTACTGCATTTTGAATGCCTCTTGTTCGATTGATGGGCATGGAAGTCCGGGAAGTGTCGCGCGTTTCGGCAGGTAGCGGGAGCGGCCGGGAAGTGACGAACCCGACGGCGTCGTTGGCGACAAACGCGATCACCGGCTTCGTCGATTCCTGCCGGATGGTGCTGGGAGCGTACGCGACGTACGAGCACGCACCGAGCACGCACGCCGGCTCGATCGGCGGCGACCTCATTCCGTTAGATGAGCGACCACCACCGCGCATGCGCGGTGGTGGTCGCGAGGTCGGCCGCATCGGCGCTTTGGAAGGATCGGCCGCCTGTGCGCCGGGCGGGGGTGTCGGCCCGCCCGGCGTGATCGGAGTCGGCCGCGGTCGTGCATCGGGGCATGTGCTGTCTACTGAACTGCAGCGGTGCCCTGGTCGGAAATGCGCTGCTGATATTTGACTGCCGTGAGCCGCTCTCGGAAGAGCTCATACTCAGGGACGGGGGATGTGGGTTCGGTCTCCAGCCTGAAGTCCCTGCGCAGCTTGGCGACGGCCTGCCGGACGTCGTCGGTGGCGTTGGAGTCGTCCAGTGTCGCGTCGATGTCGCCGATGAGCTGCATGGCGCGATCACGAGTGACGCCGGTCTGGTAGTCGGCGAGGAAGTTGTCAACGGTGCGCTGGAGCCGGTTGTCGCGACGGGCGTCTTCCTCACGGCCGCGCGTGACGCGAAGGGTTCTGGTCAGGTGCGCCAGCAGGGCGCTGAAGTTAGCCTCCAGCGCCTTCACGCCCGGCGGCCGACGCGTGTCGGCCTTGGTCTTGTCGAGGAAAGCGATAATCGCCCTTGGCGAACCCGATCTTCTCGATGTGCGCGCCTTCGCCATACTTGGCCGTGAAGGCGGCCTCGACGGCATTCCACACCGCATGGTTGTCGTCTGTGAACTGAGCCTTGATGTCGGCTTCTTTAAGTTCTTTGGCCTGCTCCTCGCCGAGGCCGAGCATGTGCGTCGCGTCGCCGAGCTGGCACCACCCTCTCCGAAGGCCGCTATGCTGCGCCGACGCGGCGCCGCTTCCGCTTACCGTCGAATACCTGCGGGCCCGATCACGGGGCCGCTGACCCGGGCGTTCGACAACGACTGGCGCTCCGTCGCCCCGTAGGCGGGTCAGTCGAAGTCGAAGATCGAATTGCGGTCGTAGAAGTGCAGCACATACCGGCAGCTGTCGCAGATCAGCAAGGTCATCTTGTGTGAGGTGAAGCCCCACTTGCTGTCCAGGCGCCCCTCGTGCTGGGTGAAGCTGGTTGCGTGGCACAGTGGGCAGGCCAGTGTGGGGCGGTTCGCGGTCGTCATAGCCCGGCATCGTAGGTGCGCCGCGCCAGTGGTGCCCTTCGCCGGGGTGTGCAGGGCGTTCACGTGGTCGGACTTGTGGCCGACGATCATGATCTTCGTGGCTGATGCCCCGCGACGGGAGCGGTGGCGATACTGCCCGGATGGACGACAACGAAGACGGTTCCGTCGAAGTCACCGTCATGTGGGACCGCGCCGAATATCGGCGGCTGGCCTGGACTGCGCACCGGACCCGCAACCGCAACAACCTGATCGCGGCGGCGGTGGTCCTCTACGTAATCGCGGATGCCTTCACTTGGGACAAGCTCTCGCTGAAGGGAGTCGTGCTCACCTACCCGGCCGCTTCTTTCGCCGTATGGCTCCTGCTGTGGCTTACCTGCAACTGGTTGTGGCAGGCTGCCCGGACCGGACACAACTGGATCGAAGCAACGCCAGACTGGTGCTACGCCCCGATCACGGTCCGGGTCGACGCGGTGGGCATCCACCAGATCTCAGCCGCGGATGAGGCCTTGATCCGGTGGCACGCGATCACCAAGGTCGACCAGACCTCCGACTTCTGGATCGTCTCGGCGCCGGCCGCCGGGTCGGTATGGCTGCCCCGCCGGCTGATCAGCAAGGAGCGGGACGTGGCGATCGGGGCGGCTCTCGCCCGTTACCGCGGCCAGGTAGGACCTGCGCGAAAGGGGTGACGATCCTTGCCTCGGCCCGCTTCGCCGACTGCGGCTTTGACCGACTGTGGCATTTCTGGAACTCATCAATGGCTGGACCTAAGAAAGCGTGAACTCCTGGGTCGAGTCCAACCGCCGATCCGGAGATGTCTCGGCTCCCGGCCCACCTGCTCCCGTGGATGCAGTTGTAGCCCCAGACGCCGCTGACCCGCAGGCTGCACCTGCGCAAGCGGAAGATCGCGGTAGCGGCAGTTAACCCGAACATGAGCAGATCACCATGGCGGAGCCGGTCGACACCGGCGCCGACTGTCGGTGCCTGCTGATCTGGCGATATCAGTGTGCCAGCACCGTCTGTCGGAATCGCTGGGCGAAGTCGCGGTACCCCTTCGAGTAGGCGTCTTGCCCACCTGCGGTGCGGTCGAGTTCTTGGCGGATCAGGTGGTCGGCCTGCTCGCAGTCGCCGTTTACCGCGGCGACCGCCGGTAGCACCAGGTGACGGTCATGATCAAGGAGAAGTCCGGAGTCGGCGACGTCGCGGGAGAAGGCGTCCCAGTCCGACCACTTGTCGATGAACGGCTGGCCATAGGTCGCGACCGCGGTCGCGAGGTCCTCCGCGACTGCCGTCAGGTCGTCGGTGGCGGAGAAGTCCCACTGGAGGAAGGTGTTCTGCGGCGTGAGGTAGCCCAGAGGCCTGCACACGGAGGCCACTGGAGCCGGCCAGCCTGCGGTCGAGACGAGGATGGCCTCCAGCGACCTGTGCCTGACGCCAACCACTGGATTGACGTGCAGGACGTGAGGCAGCGACCACGTGGCGAGGTTCAGGCCCAGCCATCCCGACGTTTCTCCGGATCCGCTCGGCTGGAGCAGCAGGCCTCTACTCTTGGCGACGAACCGGTAGCGTCGAAGCGCCGTGGCACACGCGTCCTGACTTGCCCGCGTCAGGCTGGTCAACGTCTCGTTCCTGTCCTATATGTAGTCGGGCCTGACTCGGTCGGCGAACGAGGGTCCTACCTGCGCGCCATCTCCAGCCCCGCACTCTCGCCTCCGAACTCGCACGGCGGCGGGCTCACAGGTCTCGCTCATCCAAGACGCGCTCCCACTCACCGATCAAGCCGAAATTGAGCGATTCGTCCATACGGCCTTCGTAGACCGTGCCGATCGACTCTCCGGCGAAATCAACGACGAACGTGACATGACGCTCGCCAGAGATTCGGCAGATCTCGCCGAGCAACTCCTTGACCTCGCCCAAGTGGGCTCGGTCGAGCGTGCGATCCATCTGCTCGCCCCACGGTGGCCGCGCTGTGTAAATCGACAGTACGAACCCCATCGAGCGAACATCACGAACGTCTGTTTCATCGAATAGCTCGGGCGGCCCCAGGACCCACTGCCGCTGGCTGGCCAACTCCTGAGACAACACCCGCATCGAGTCGGCGACCGAGCCGGACACCGGTCCCTCGACCACGGCAACCAGACGGTCGATCGGGTGATCTTCTCGCATGAAGGCCTCCGGTAACCGGGCTACCGCCAGCCGGACGCCCACGACCTCCGCACCAGCATCGGCAGGATTGTAGAGCCCTTCGCGCCTGCACGATCAGGCGCACTGTTCCCGCAGACGTGAACGTGCCAGCACCCGTCGATCACTAACGGGGACCGACTCACTGCTCGGTGACATCGCCCTGCCGTTCGTTGCCGGTGTCGAAGAAAGCGTCGAGGTAGGCGTCCACGTCGAGGTTGCTGTCGCGGATCAGGGAGAACACCTCGGCTCCGTCGCCCGGCTCGTCACTGAGTTCGTATGCCTGAGCCAGACCGGTGTACTCGCCACCGACTGTGTCCGCGTACTCGCCGACCTCCGCTTCCGCACGGCGCACCGCCTCGTCGAAGTCTGCGGCCCGCCACAGCGTGATCCGCTCCTCGAACATGGAGCGCCGCTCGCCTGGGAACCGGACGATGCACCGCACCGAGAACCATCCGTCGTCGCCCATAACGGCCACACCCCTTCTCGGCTCCCGCCGCATCCTGCAAGTCCCCGCCGACCAGGCCGGTCCGGCGAGCCCACTCGCACCCGCTCTGGATGCCAACCGGAAAGCGTTACCGAAACGACACCGGCTGGTCCCGATCTTGCGCTCAAAACAAGATCAAAGAACGGGTGGTGACGGCGCCTACGCCATATATCGGCTGGTCATGGCGCATGCGAGCACACATTGAGCACATCAACACAAGCGTGCGATGAATCCGGACATGAAAAAGCCCCGCTTGACCAGGTCAAGCGGGGCTTTCGCCGTGCGCCGCCAGGGACTCGAACCCCGAACCCGCGGATTAAGAGTCCGCTGCTCTGCCAGTTGAGCTAGCGGCGCTCGTTGGCAACGGGAGAACATTAGCATGGCCCTCCGGCGGATCTCCAATCGGTTCCGCCTCACCGTGACCCGATGTGACCGGCGTCAACAAAAACTCGCACAAATGTTCTCAAATCCGCCCCACGGCGTCCTTCGGCATCACTGTTAGTCGATAAATTGGCCACCCCGCCAGGCCCGATCGCGCCGACAGCGGATCTTGTCCGGGTACGTCCGACTCGACGTCCCATCGCCAAGCCATCAGAACGGGTAGAGAACTCATTCTCAGCTAGCGCTGTGTTCACCCCGATGTGTCCCAGCCGCCCTGCTCCGTCCCTAAATTGCATTGTCGGTTGTCTAACCCGACAGCCATCACCCCCTAGAAAGGGACCACGTGATGGGCACCCGACACCTCCGCGCGGCCACGACCGCCGGGACGGCGCTCACGCTGATCGTCGCCGCGGTCGCGATCGTGCTGACCACCTCCGCGAACACGGCGGCAGCGGCGGTCACGACGTTCACCCCGGTCGCCGACACGTACGTGCAGAGCGACACCGCATCCACCAACTACGGCACCGCCGCCGAACTCGACGTCGACAACTCCCCGGTGCGGCGCCTGTTCCTCCGCTTCACCGTCTCGGGCGTCTCCGGCACGGTGACCGGTGCCAAGCTGCGGCTGCGGCACAGCGCGAGCAACAGCGGCAGCGACAACGGCGGCACGTTCAAGGCCGTGTCGAACACGACCTGGTCGGAGACCGGCACCACCTGGAACAACCAGCCCGCCCTCGACGGCGCGACCCTGGGCAGCCTGGGCTCGGTGTCGTCGAACGGCTGGTACGAGGTCGACGTGACCGCGCTGGTGACCGGCAACGGCACGTTCAGCGTCGGGGCGAGTTCGGCCAGTTCCGACGGGGCGTACTGGGACTCGCGCGAGAGCGGCGCGGACTCGCCGCAGCTCGTGGTCACCACCGGCACCGCGCCGTCGCCGAGCCCGTCCGCCAGCGGCGCCGCGGCGGCCGACCCGGTGCTGGTCGGCGCCGGTGACATCGCCACCACGGGGTCGGGGGACACCGCCACGGCCGCGCTGCTGGACGGCATCTCCGGCACCGTCTTCACCATTGGCGACAACGTGTACGACAACGGCACCGCCTCGGAGTTCAACTCGCTGTACGAGCCGACCTGGGGTCGCCACAAGGCGCGTACCCGCCCGGCGCCCGGCAACCACGACTACAACACCTCCGGCGCGACCGGCTACTACAACTACTTCGGGTCGGTGGCCGGGCCGTCGGGTCGTGGGTACTACTCGTACGACCTGGGCAACTGGCACATCGTGTCGCTGAACTCGAACATCAGCATGTCGGCGGGCTCGGCCCAGGAGAGCTGGCTGCGCGGCGACCTGGCGGCCAGCACCAAGTCGTGCACGCTGGCGTACTGGCACCACCCGCTGTTCACCTCGGGCGCCAACCACGCCCCGTCCACCTCGACCCGCCCGCTCTACCAGGCGCTGTACGACTACAACGCCGACGTCGTGGTCTTCGGCCACAACCACCAGTACGAGCGGTTCGCGCCGATGAACCCGGCGGGCACCCTCGACAACGCGCGCGGCCTGCGCTCGTTCGTGGCGGGCATGGGCGGCGCCGGCCTGTACAGCTTCGGCACGATCCAGCCGAACAGCCAGGCCCGGAACAACAACACGTTCGGCGTGCTGAAGTTCACGCTGCACGCCAGCGGCTACGACTGGCAGTTCGTGCCGCAGGCGGGCAAGACGTACAACGACAGCGGCACCGGCAGTTGCCACTGACGCCGTCCCTCCCTCGCGGGCCCGCGCCACGTGCGGGCCCGCACCCAAACGGGTTGACGCGGGTCCGGCCTGCGGCTACTAATGAGAGGACCGGCCCTTTCGGCGGCCGGATCGAGTGATCGGAACAGCGCAGATGATGTCGGGACGGCGAGCTAGCCGCGCCGAGCAGGAGTCCGAGGACCGCGTCCTCGCCTGACCCCTCGGCCCCGCTCGGCGTGTCCGCCTGCCATCTCCCATCGCGCTCCCAGACGTCTCAGCGGCGAGGGCCGGGCTGTGCCCCGGTTCTGCGAGCGCGGCACCGGACCTTTCCGACTGCGAGGCCGATCATGCGTTCCGACGACATCCGCCGTACCTTCCTCGACTTCTTCCAGCGGCTCGACCACCACCAGGTGCCATCGGCGTCGCTGGTGCCCGACGATCCGTCGCTGCTGCTCACCGGCGCGGGCATGGTCCCGTTCAAGCCGTACTTCCTCGGTGACCGGGTGCCGGGGCATCCGCGCCTGATGTCGCGGCAGCGCTGCGTGCGCACCGTGGACATCGACAACGTCGGGCACACCACCCGGCACGCGACCTCGTTCGAGATGCTGGGCAGCTTCGCGTTCGGCGACTACGGCCGGCGCGAGGCGATCGCGTGGGCGTGGGAGCTGCTCACCGACGGGTTCGGGCTGGATCCGGACCGATTGTGGATCACCGTGTATCGCGACGACGACGAGTCGCCGCGCCTGTGGCGCGGCGTCGGCGTGCCCGACGAGCGCATCCAGCGCCTGGGCATGGTGGACAACTACTGGTCCATGAGCGGGCCGGGCCCGTGCGGGCCGAACACCGAGATCTTCTACGACCGCGGCGAGGGCTTCGGGCCCGGCGGCGGCCCGGCGGTGAACACCGAGCGGTTCCTGGAGCTCTGGAACCTGGTCTTCATGGAGTACGAGCGCGGCGAAGGCGACGGCAAGGAGGACTTCCCGATCCTCGGCCCGCTGCCCGGCCGCAACATCGACACCGGGATGGGGCTGGACCGGATGGCGCTGGTGCTCCAGGACGTCCGGCACCTGTGCGAGACCGACCTGCTCGCGCCGACCCTGACCAGGTTGCAGCAGCTCAGCGGCGGCGACTACGCGGCGGTGGGGGAGCGGTTGCGGGTGTCGTACCGGGTGGTGGTCGACCACGTTCGGGCGGCGGCGTTCCTGATCGCGGACGGGGTGCTGCCGTCGACCGACGGCCGGGGGTATGTGCTGCGGCGGCTGCTGCGCCGGGCGATGCGGCACGCGCGCCAGATCGGCGTGGACGGTCCGGTGCTGGGCGAGCTCGCGGGCACCGTGGTCGACACGTCCGGCTCGGTGTGGCCGCAGCTGGTGGCGGCGCGGGAGCTGATCGGGCAGGTGGTGACGCGGGAGGAGCAGTCGTTCGGCCGTACGCTGCGGCGCGGCATGCACCTGCTCTACCGGGCGCTGGAAGGGGCGTCGGGGCAGCTGCCCGCGGCGGTCGCGTTCGAGCTGCACGACAGTCACGGCTTCCCGGTCGACCTGACCGCGGAGATCGCGGCGGAGGCGGGCCTGCTGTTGGACCGGACGGAGTTCGACCGCCTCATGGACGAGCAGCGCCGCCGCTCCCAACTGGCGCGCCACTGACACCCGCCCGCCTGGTGGCGTTGACGCAGTTTCGAGGAAAGTGCCGGAATCTTGGCCCGGATTCGCGCAGTCTCCACGAAACTGCCGCGTTGGCACGGGTGACGTCGCGGGCGGGGGCGTGCGTGTTGCGTCAGTGGGCGGCGCGAGGAGGGTGGTCTGGTGGCGGCTCACACGTGGGGGGTTGTGCGTACAACCCCACACGTGTGAGCCGCCAATCTCATACGTGTGAGCTGCGCGCGGTGAGGGTCAGGTCGGCGGCACCTTGGTGTCTGCGGGGTTGGGGTGCGGTGATCCGGGTCAGTGTTCGTGGTAGGTGGCGTGGTGGTAGTCGGCGTGGATGCCGTCGTTGCCGAGGTCTTGGA
>NZ_JAHRCY010000014.1:0-1929 GCF_019083965.1 Catellatospora tritici | reverse complement strand
GGGATGCGCGGCGCCATGGGTGCGCGGCGCCATGGGTGCACGGCGCCGTGGGGGGCCGCCGGGTGGGTGGGGGCCGCCGGGTGGGTGGGGGCCGCCGGGTGGGTGGGGGCCGCCGGGTGGGTGGGGGCCGCCGGGTGGGTGGGGGCCGCCGGGTGGGTGGGGCGGTGTCGGGTGGGTGGTGTGGTGGTGGCTCACGCGTGTGGGGTTGTGCGTCCAACTCCACACGTGTGAGCTGCGTGTTGTGTGGGGTGCGGTGGGCGGTGCCACGGCGTGTGTGGCGTGTGGTGGTGCGGTGATCCGGGTCAGTGTTCGTGGTAGGTGGCGTGGTGGTAGTCGGCGTGGATGCCGTCGTTGCCGAGGTCTTGTACCCAGAGGCCGAGGAAGGCGCCGGTGAAGCCCCAGGCGGCGGGTTCGCCGTCGATGACGGTGGCGGCGTGTTCGTCGGACAGGATGGTGGCGTCGAAGTGGTGGGGGATGGTTTGCCAGCCGGTGCCGAGGTTGTAGGTGAAGTGGATGGTGGGTCCGTCGAAGGTGGCGCGTAGGCCGACGTGGTCGGCGGTGCTGGTGTCGATGGTGAGGTGTGGGTGTGTGGTGAGGCGGCCGTGGTTGCAGGTGAGGAGTTCGAGGGTGCGGCGGCCGTCGTCGGCGCGGGTGAGGTAGGCGTGGTGCCAGTTGGCGGTGTTGTAGTAGGCGGTGATTCCGGCGAGGTGGCGGTGGTCGACGGGGTCGAATTCGAGCACTGTTTCGAGGCTGCAGTGGGTTGATCCGACGCGTCGGGCGACGAGGCTGGGGGTTTGTTTGCCGACGGGTGATTGGCCGCCGTGGATGCGTAGGTGTGTGGGGCGGGTGGTGAGGTCGATCCAGTCGGGGGTGGCGGGTCGGCGCAGGGTGGACCAGGCGGGGCCGAGTACGGGGTTGTCGAAGTGGTCGGTGGCGGGTTGGTTTGGCCAGGGGTGTGGTGTCAGGTCGGGGGCGGGGATGTCGTCGGCGGGGATGCCGCCGGGGATCGAGGGCCAGCCGCCGGTGGGCCAGTCGACTTTTTGGATGGCGGTTTCGCGGCCCAGGACGCAGTTGCCCAGGGGGGTGTAGGGGCGGGCGGCGAGGTGGGCGAGGTACCAGTGGCCGTGTTGGGTTTGGACGAGGCTGCCGTGTCCGGCTTTTTGGAGGGTGAGGTCGGGTCGGTTGAGGGAGGTGAGTAGGGGGCCGTTGGGGTCGGCGAGGTAGGGGCCGTGGAGGTTGCGGGAGCGGGCGATGGTGGCTTGGTGTTGCCAGCTGGTGCCGCCTTCGGCGGTGAGCAGGTAGTACCAGCCGTCGTGTTGGTAGAGGTGGGGTCCTTCGGTGAGGCCTGCTTCGGTGCCGGTGAAGATGATTTGTGGGTTGCCGACGAGTTTTTGTTGGTGGCGGTCGTAGCGTTGGATTTCGATGCCGCCGAAGCGGTCGCGGCCGGGGCGCCAGTCGGCGGACATGGCCAGGAGCCAGGTGGTGCCGTCGGTGTCGTGGAACAGGGATGCGTCGAAGCCGTGGGAGTGCAGTTTGATCGGGTCCGACCATGGTCCGTCGATGCTGGGTGCGGTGGTGAGGTAGTTCTGGGGGTCCCAGTAGCCGGAGGCGAAGCTGGCGACGTCGCTGTAGACGAGGTGGAACAGGCCGTCGTGCCAGGTGAGGTCGGGGGCCCAGATGCCGTTGGAGTCGCCGCAGCCGCGCAGGTCCAGTAGGCGTTTGCTGTCGATGATGCCGCCGATGGGGCGCCAGTGGACCAGGTCGCGGGAGTGGTGGACGCGGACGCCGGGGTACCACTCGAATGTCGAGGTGGCCAGGTAGTAGTCGTCGCCCACGCGCAGGATCGACGGGTCCGGGTGGAACCCGGGCAGTACCGGGTTGCGGATGGACCGCGCGGCCGTCACGACGTCTGCGAAGTCGGTCGACATG
>NZ_JAHRCY010000013.1:158329-241838 GCF_019083965.1 Catellatospora tritici | reverse complement strand
TGCCCGTCGGCGTCCAAGCCTTCCAAGGCCAATACGCCGACGACACCGCACGAGTACTCGCCTACGTCATCCTGTCCATGGTCCCCGCCCTCGGCTTCTACGCCATCGCCGAACGGCAACTGGTCGGCGGCCTCGCGGGCAGCGTCAAGGGCTGACCCGATCCGACCGCAGGGTACCTTTCAAGGTCACCCGGACCCCCGCATCGCCGGGGAGGGCCACCCGCGCCCTCCCCGTCCTGGCCACCCGTCCGGCGGCCGCACCCAAGCACCGAAGGAGCACTCCCGAGTGGACGAAAACCGCAAGGTCACCATCGCGGCGATCGCACGCGAGGCAGGCGTCTCCGTGCCCACCGTCTCCCGGGTGATCAACGGCCGCACCGACGTCTCCCCCACCACCCGCCAACGGGTCGAGGAGCTGCTCAACCGGCACGGCTACCAGCGTCGCACCACCTCTGTCCGCAGCACCTCCGGCCTGATCGACCTCGTCTTCAACGACCTGGACAGCCCCTGGGCCGTCGAGATCATCCGAGGCGTCGAGGACGTGGCGCACGCCGCCGGGGTCGGCACGGTGGTCTCCGCCATCCATCGCCGCGCCTCCTCGGCCAAGCAGTGGCTGGACAACATGCGTTCGCGTTCCACCGAGGGCGTCATCTTCGTGACGTCCACTCTGGAGCCGCCGCTGCAGGCGGAACTGCGTCGCCTCAACATCCCCGTCGTCATCGTCGACCCGGCCGGAGTGCCGCCGCAGGAGGCGCCCACGATCGGCGCCACCAACTGGAACGGCGCCCTGCGTGCCACGGAATACCTGGTCAACCTCGGCCATCGCCGGATCGGGTTCATCGCCGGGCCGCCGCAGCTGCTGTGCAGCCGCGCCCGCCTCGACGGCTACCGCACCGCCCTCGAAGCCGCCGGAATTCCGGCCGACGACAAGCTGATCTACCCGGGCAACTTCTACCACGAGGCCGGGTACACCGGCGGCACCCAGCTGCTGGAGCTGGCCGAACCACCGACCGCGATCTTCGCCGCGAGCGACCAGATGGCGCTGGGCGTCTACGAGGCGGTGCGCCGCAAGGGCCTGCGGGTCGGCGACGACATAAGCATCGTCGGCTTCGACGACCTGCCCGAGGTCCGCTGGTGCTCGCCGCCACTGACCACGGTCCGGCAGCCGCTGGCCGAGATGGGTCTGCTCGCTGCCCGTACCGTGCTGCGGCTGGCCCAGCGTGAGAAGATCGAGAGCCCGCGCGTCGAGCTGGCCACCGAACTGGTGATCCGTGACAGTGCCTGCGCCCCCCGTGGCTGAGCAGGCGGCGCCCGCACTCGCACGTCCGAGCGCCCAAGCTTCGGTGCTGCTGGCGTACGCGGCGTTCCTGCTGGTCGGGATCAGCTCCGGGGTGGGCGGGGTGCTGCTGCCCGCACACATCGCCGACTACGGCGTGGACAAGGCCACCATCGGCTTGACGTTCTTCACCTCGGGTGCGGGGTTCCTGCTGGGGGCGACCGGGGCCGGGACGCTGATCCACCGGTACGGCGTACGCGCGAGCCTGCTCACCGGGACCACCGCCTTCGCCGCCGCCGCGGTCTACACCGCGACCCGCCCGCCGCTAACCGCGTTCGTGGCCGTCGCCCTGCTGGCCGGGGTCGGCACCGGCCTGCTCGAAGCGGCGCTCAACACCCACCTCGCCGACCTGCCCCAAGCGACCGACCGCATCAACCGCCTGCACGCCTTCTTCGGCGTCGGCGCCCTGCTCGGCCCGCTGCTGGCCGCGTGGATGCTCACCCGCACCAGCTGGCCCGCGGTATGGGCGGTGCAGGCCCTCATCTGCCTGCCACTGCTCGTCGGCTTCCTGCGCGCCCTTCCCCGCACGCCCCGCCCCGAACACCACCAGCCCGATGCCCCCGGACCCGGCCTGCTGTCCGCCACCGTCCGGCAGCCTCGCGTCATCGTCGCCGCGATGTTCCTCGCCGTGTACGTCGGCCTGGAGATCAGTGTCGGCAGCTGGGGCTACAGCTTCCTGCGCACCGAACGCGCCCTGTCCGACCTGCTCGCCGGGTACGCCGTCAGCGGCTACTGGCTCGGTCTCACCCTGGGCCGCTTCCTGATCAGCCCGATCGCGGGGCGACTGCGACTGGGCACCGCCGCCATGGCGTACGCGTGCCTCGGCGGCACCGCCGCCGCCTGCCTGCTCATCTGGGCCGTGCCGCAGCCGGCGGCGGCCGCGGCGGGCATGGCCGTGCTCGGGTTCTTCCTCGGCCCGATCTTCCCCACCACCATGGCGATCATGCCCCGGCTGACCCAGCAGCGGCTGGTACCCACCGCCATCGGCATCACCAACGGCCTGACCACGGTCGGCGGCGCGACCCTGCCCTGGCTGGCCGGAACACTCGCGCAGACTACCGGCACCTGGACCCTGCTCCCGTTCGCGACCGTGCTGGCGGTGATGCAGCTGAGCCTGTGGTCGCCCCTGGCCAGACACCTGCGCCGGATGGACGGCTGACTCCCGCCCCCGTCGAGGCGTGGAGTAGCAGGTGAGCCGGTGCCGATCAGTTCAGACTGAGCTTCATCCCCTCGTGGCTGGCGACGAAGCCGAGGCGCTCGTAGAAGCGGTGCGCGTCGTGGCGGGACTTGTCGGTGGTGAGCTGCACCATGGCGCAGCCGCGAGCGCGGGCCTGGTCGATCGCCCACCGCATCATCAGCGCGCCGAGGCCCTGGCCGCGCCGGTCCGAGCGCACCCGCACCGCCTCGATCAGCGACCGCTCGGCACCGTGGCGCCCCAGGCCCGGGATGTAGGTGATCTGGAAGCAGCCGACGATCTCACCCGCGTCGTCGGCGACGATGAGTTGGTTGCGGGGATCGGCGTCGATCGCGGCGAAAGCACGCTCGTACGCGTCGTCGACCTCGGCGAAGTCGCGGGCCTTGCCGAGCACGTCATCGGCGAGCAACCCGATGACGGCGGGCAGATCCGCCCGCGTCCCCTCCCGAAAGATCATGCCCCCACCCTAGAGCGCCCGCCGAGTGGCTGCAGTTTCGGGGAAACCGCAGGAATCAAGGCTCCGATTCGTGCAGTTTTCCCGAAACCGCACACAACGACCGCGTCGGCGCTGGCGCTGGCGGCTAGCGCGTGCGGGTGTCGCGGCCGAACGCGGGGCCGCGGCTCAGCAGCACGGTGAGCAGGCCGAGGACCACGCCGAACCAGCCTCCCACCACCGCGCCCGAGGCGCCCGAGTGGTCGCCGGCGCCCCAGCGGACGCCCGCGATCCCAGCGCCGAGGACCGCCAGCCCGAACGCGAGCCAGGCCCGGCCGAGGATGCGCCGGGTCCGGCCGAGCGGCCGGAACCACGTCCGGGCTGCGCGGCGCTTCGACCGGGTCGCCCGCTCGGCCCGCGCCGCGCGCAGGCGCGCCTCGGCGCCTGGTCGCATCCCCCACCCGACGGTGACCAGCCCGAGCAGCACCCCGGCACCTGCCGTCGCCGCGAAGAACGCCAGCACCGCGTCGATGTCGTCAAGAGCGTCTGGCGGCTGTGGCTCGACCTGCCCGGCCGGGTCGTACACGACCACGACCCGGTCGGAGACGTCCCACTCGTCCTCGCTGAGCACGATCTCGCCGGGCAGCGGGTGTCCGTCCGCAGTGGCGAGCTCGTAGCGCCATTGGCGGTTCCGTTGATGGCGTCGCGCTGACCACAGCCACGGGGTGACACGCTCCTCAGACCGCACGACCACCGTGATCGACTCACCGCGGGCTCGCAGCACCAGCAGCGGTGCGGTGAAGCTGATGCCGACAGCGCCGAGCCCGACGGCGACCAGCGTGACCACCAGCAGCGCCCGGTTGGCCCACTGGCCGCACAGGTGGCCGACCAGCACGATCGCGCCGCCGAAGGCCACCACCACGAGGCCCGTGCGCACCGCGTGCGGCAGGCCGACCGTCCCGCTGACAGCAGTGAGGGCAGTCATCGCCGTCAGCGGTCCGCCCAGCCACGCGGCCCGCACCGCGAAGGTGCGCCGCCGCGACCCGGCCTCGGCCGCCTCGATGGGCGAGTCAGCCGTGGCGGCGGACCTCGAGCGGGGTGGTCGGAGCATGCGCGGCATCGTACTGGCGGGCCGCAATCGCTGCCGTCCCGCGTGATGGGTGCCACCAGTGCCAGGCTGCTCGATCTCGTCAGACCGATTGACGAAATGACGATCGTCGATAAGGTGGTCGGGGAGGCGTCGCGGTGGTGGGCCCGGTGCCCATCGACCAGGGGATATCCATGCCGCACGTGACCTTGCCGACCGACCAACCGGGCATCCGGGGCCTGTTCCGCTTCCGCCCCGAGACGGCGGTCCCGCTCAACGGCCTCGTCGAGGCGCTGCTCCGCGGACCGAGCACGCTGACCGGGGCGAACGCGAGCTGATCGCGGCCTACGTGTCGGGGCTCAACGAGTGCCGCTACTGCTACTCCGCCCATGCCGCCTACGCCGCGGCGCAGTTACCGGAGGGCATGGACCTGGTCGAGTCGGTGCGCGACGACGCGGCCGCCGCCCCGGTCTCGGCGAAGCTGGGCGCGCTGCTGGGCATCGCGGCGGCGGTCCAGCGCAGCGGCCGCGAGGTGACCGACGAACTGGTCGCCGTGGCCCGCGCCGAGGGCGCCACCGACCTGGAGATCCACGACACGGTGCTGATCGCGGCGGCGTTCTGCATGTTCAACCGCTACGTCGACGGGCTGGCCACGACGCTGCCCGACGACCCGGACTTCTACTCCGACCGGGCAAAACTGATCGTCGCCAACGGCTACCTGGGCGTCCTGGCCCGGGAAGCCACTCCGGCGACCTGACCGACCGCGTGGGCTAGGCCCGGCCCGGGGCACCCCACTGGACCGACACCTGGTTCACCGTCCGCTGCGCGCGGATGGCCAGCTCAGCGGCGATGATCGCCCGGTCGACCACGCCGACCGTCCCGGCGACCGTCCGGGTCACCCGTTCGCTGACCAGCACCGGTGCCCCCTCGGGACGGTCCAGCACAGCCGCGCTGGCGGCGGGCAGCGCTTGGGCGGCGATCTGCTCGCCCGCCGAGGCTATCCGCATCCCGGCGTCGGCCAACGCCGCGTAAAGCGCCGTACGCGTGAAGTCGCAGGTCCGCACGGTGTCGGCGTACGGCTGGTCCACCCAGGAGACCTGGTGGATGGCTGGTGCCCCGTCGACCAGCCGGACCCGTTCCAGCCGCAGCGCCTTGGCAGTGCCGTCGCGCTCACCCCACAGCGCCGTGACCCACGCGGGCATGGCCCGCAGCGAGCAGGACACGACCCGGGTGGAGACCTCGTGGCCCTGGTCGCGCAGGTCGTCGACGAAGCTGCGCAGGGTGTCCAGCCGGTACGCGGGGCGGGTCGGCGCGACGAAGGTGCCCCGACCGGCCTCGACCACGATCAGCCCGTCGTCGACCAGGGCCTGCAGCGCCTGCCGCACCGTCGCCAGCGCCACGTCGTAGTTGCTGCCCAACTCGCGCTGGGCGGGCAGGGCCGTGCCCGGCGCGAACTCGCCCTTGCGGATGCGGTCGGCGAGGTCGGCGGCGATGGCCCGGTAGCGGGGACCTGGCATGCGCGGGCGCTCCTGTCAGCGAGGTGCGGGGACGCGAGCAGTATCGCGTCCCCGCCACCCCGCTCAGGCGTACGCCCGGTCCAGCGCGTCGCGCAACTGCGCCACCAGCGCCCCGACCTGCGTCGGGGTGGCCCCGTCGAGGATGGCGCGCATCAGCGCCGAGCCGACGGCGACCCCGTCGGCGGTCCGCGCCCCGGCCACGGCGTGGTCGGGGGTGGCGATGCCGAAGCCGAGCAGCACCGGCAGGTCGGTCACCTGCTGCAACTGGGACGCGAGCCGCCCGGCCGTCTCGGCGAGTTCGGCGCGGACACCCGTGGGGGCCATCACGCTGACCGCGTACACGAAACCGCGGCTGCGGGCCGCGATCTCCCGCAGCCGGGCCGGGGTGCTGCTGGGCGCGGCCACCAGCACCAGGTCCACCCCGGCGGCCGCGGCGGCGCGCTCCAGCGTGCCCAGCTCGTCCACCGGCAGGTCCGGCACGATCAGCCCGCGCACCCCCGCCTCGGCGAGGTTCGCGCAGAACACTTCGACCCCCTCGCGCTGGACCAGGTGGTAGTAGGTCATGACCGCCAGCGGCACGTCCAGGCGCACCTGCCGCAGCTCGGCGAGGATGTCGCGCACGTTGGCGCCCCGGCGCAGCGCCCGGTCGGAGGCCTCCTGCACGGTCGGCCCGTCGACCACCGGTTCGGAGAACGGCAGCCCGATCTCGATCGCGTCGGCGCCCGCGTCGGCGTAGGCGCGCAGATAGTCGGTCCAGCCGTCGCAGACGCCCGCGGTCAGGTACGGCGCCAGCAGCTTGCGTCCGGCGTCGCGGCGTTCCCGCAGCCACGGTTCGAGTGCGGTGCCGCCGATCGTCGCGGTCATCGAGCCACCTCCAGCAGGGTCGAGGTGTCCTTGTCGCCCCGGCCGGACAGGGTGAGCAGCACGGTGGCGTGCGGTGGCAGCTCGCCGCTCTCGGCGGCGCGGATCACCCAGGCCACGGCGTGCGCCGACTCCAGCGCGGGCAGAATGCCCTCGGCACGGGCCAGCCTGCGTACGGCGGCGAGCACCTCGTCGTCGGTGACGGTGACGTAGCGGGCGCGGCCGATGTCGTGCAGGTGGGCGTGCTCCGGCCCGACGCCGGGGTAGTCCAGCCCGGCGGCGATCGACTCCGCCTCCAGGATCTGCCCGTGCTCGTCCTGGACGGCGTACGAGCGGTGCCCGTGCATCACCGCCACCCGCCCGTCGGCGATCGCGGCGCCACCGGCCGCCTCGACCCCGACGAGCTGCGCGGTCGTGTCGGCGAATCCGGCGAAGGTGCCCGCGGCGTTGGAGCCGCCGCCGACGCACGCGACCACGTAGTCCGGGATCGCGGCGGGCAGCTCGACGGCGCACTGGGCTCTGGCCTCGGTGCCGATGACCCGCTGGAACTCGCGCACCAGCCACGGATAGGGGTGCGGCCCCATCACCGACCCGAGGCAGTAGTACGCCTCGTCGACGCAGGTCACCCAGTGGCGCATCGCCTCGCTGGTGGCGTCCTTGAGCGTACGGCTGCCGCTGGTCACCGGGACGACCTCGGCGCCGAGCACGCGCATCCGGTGCACGTTCAGCTCCTGCCGGGCCATGTCCTTCTCGCCCATGAACACGGTGGCGGACAGGCCCAGCAGCGCGGCGGCGGTGGCGGTGGCGACGCCGTGCTGGCCCGCGCCGGTCTCGGCGATCAGCCGGCTGCGGCCCATCCGCCGGGCCAGCAGCGCCTGCCCGAGCACGTTGTTGATTTTGTGGGAGCCGGTGTGCGCCAGATCCTCCCGCTTGAGCAGCAGGGTGATGCCGAGTTCGGCCGACAGGCTCCAGGCCGGGGTGAGGGCGGTCGGGCGGCCCGCGTACACCGACAGCAGGCGGTCCAGATCCTGACGGAAGCCCGGGTCGGCCCACGCCTGCCGGAACGCCTCCTCCACCTCGGCGCAGGCCGGGATCAGCGACTCGGGCACGAAGCGCCCGCCGTACTCGCCAAAGCGACCGGCGCTGCCCGGATCGGGCATCAGCCCGGCCGCCGGTAGCACTGCGAGGCTCTGAGCAGCGATGGTTCCCACAGTTCCTCCAACTGTTCTAGAACTGTTGGCCATCCTGGCACACTTCCGGCCCCACGCGCCACCCGGCTTCGAGACACGCAGCGGCCCCTTCCCGACCGAACGTCCGCCGAGAAGGGGCCCCTCTTTGCGCTGTACCTCAGGTCGGCGAGGCGACCTGCCTGGTCACGCCGGCACCACGCCGAGCAGCGAGTACAGCGGATCCGGCGCGGGGATCGCGCCGGGCGGCGGCTCGACCTGCACCGGCGTGAAGAAGTCGCCGTACCGCAGGAGCACGTCGGCGCCATTGACCGAAAGCGCGAACCGCACCAGGTAGCCGCGATCGTCGAGGCTCGCGGTGAACGGCTGGCGGTGCGCCTCCTCCGGCCACTGACCGTCCTTGGGCGGTGGCACGCTGACGCCGGACCCGACTCCGATCTTGGCCAAGTCGATGGTGCCGCCGATCTCCGTACCCGAGATCTGCGCGGACACGATCGCGTCGATGAGGCGGTCGGAGCCGCCCGGGTCGTTGTGACCGGGCGTGAAGTCGATCCTGAAGTCGGCCGGGATCCGCTCGAGGTCCAGGCGGAACCAGCCGATGGGCTCACCGTTGCTCGTCGCGCCCGTGCCCAGGTTCAGATAGCAGGCATCGTCGATCACCCGGAGCTCGGTCACCCCTCCGGAGGCCTTGAGCGAGGACTCGAACCGCTTGCGGGGGTTGTCCATCCAGGCGACGGCGGTCATCCGGTCGCCGAGATCGAGATTCATCCGGAAGCTCATCTCGGTGAAGTTGTTGCCCAGGCGCAGCTTGGCCACGGCCTCAGCCGTCGCGACGGCGCCTTCCGTGGTGGCAGGCGCGGGTCCGGCCTGCTCACCGGTTCTCCACCCGAAGGAGCAGCCCGCGAGCAGCACCGCCCCCGCGACGGCACTGGTCAGTACTATTCGCGATCTCATGGCCGCCGACGGTAGGCAAGTGAGGCAACCGTGTCCACCCCGGGCACCGGCGACTCCAACGGAACCGCTCTGGTCCACCGGTCGGCGGGTGGTGTGCGGCGGCCGCGAGGTTAGGGTTGGCTGTGACCATCCGCGTGTCCGCCCGCATCGCTGGGCTCGCCGTTCTCGCCGCCGAGGCGGCGGCCGTCGCGACCCAGGCGCACCGGCCGCTCCCGCAGGCGGTCTGGACTGTCCTGATCGTCCTGCAACTGGCCGCCGTGCTGTGGGCCACCGACCGGCGGTCGGCGCCGACGCTCCGGATGGTCGCGCCGGCCGCGCTGGCCGCGGTCACCACAGCCGCGATGTGGACCGCGCTCGCGCTGTCCGTCCCGGTGGTCGCGACCGGCGACGCGACGGCGCTGGGCGCCACCGCCGTGGTCGGCCCCGTGGTGGCGGCGCTCTCACCCCGTGGCGACCGCAGGCGTCGCGTGCGGCTCGCGCTGGTCGCCTCGGCCGGCGCCGCACTGCTGGTCTTCCTCGCGATCTCGTGGATCCTGCCGACGGTCCCCGGCTTCGTCAGCGACAACCACCCGCCGACCTACCCCGACGTGACCCGGCTGGTCGACCCGATCGGTGAGTTGGCCACCTTCGTGCTGCTCGCCGCGGCTCTCGGCGTCGACGTGCTGCGCACCTGGTTCCGCGACCGCCGGAGGGCCGCACCGCACCGCACCGAGGGCGAGCCCGCGTTCAATGAGATGGTCGTCGAGCGTGCCGGGTAGCAGCCGCGCCCCGGCGAGCACCGGCCGGCGAATCCCGCACGTCCAGCTTGCTGACACCCTTGAACCCCGCGCCTCTGACATGCACACCCCTACCCCGACGTAGGTGCCGCGCCCGGACCGCGAACCCACCGGGTGACGCCGCCGTGACGGTGCCGGCCGCGGAGCCGTCGCCGTCAGGATGACGACGCCGGTCCGAGCACCGCCTCGAACCGGTCCCGGGTGAGGAACGCCAGCTGGGCGCATTTGTTCGGCAGCTCGATCTGCGGTCCGGGAACGAACCCGTGCAACTCCATCCGGCGTACGGCCCGATGGTTGCGCACGTCCGGCTCCACCACGACCCGGTCCTTTGCCGGGTCGCGCAGCACGAACCGCACCAGCAGCGGCACGACCGCAGGCGTCAGCCTCGGCACCCGGTGCTCGCCGGGAGCCAGCAG
Organism: Catellatospora tritici; assembly: GCF_019083965.1. Taxonomy (GTDB): domain Bacteria; phylum Actinomycetota; class Actinomycetes; order Mycobacteriales; family Micromonosporaceae; genus Catellatospora; species Catellatospora tritici. Next base: position 232,077 of record NZ_JAHRCY010000013.1, on the reverse strand, counting down.
CAGGTGCAGCCCGATGTCTCCCGGCAGGGCCGCATAGCACTCCCCCACCGGGTCGTGCGCGGGCTCGTACGTCTGGAAGATGCCGATCGGGTTCCCGTTCAGCTGGATCAGGTATGCGAAGTGGTGGGGCAGCGAGTCGACGAACTCGTAGATCTCCTGTACCTGCTCGACCGTGTGGTCGGTCATGCCCCAGAACCGGTTGGCCGGCTGGGTGACCCAGCCGTGCATCAGCTCCGCATCGCGCGCGGGGTCGACGGCGACCAGCGAGAACGTCCCCGTCCCCGGCACGTGCTCCTCGTAGGCGGTGGTCAAGGCAGCTCCTGTCGGTGGAGGCGGGTGAAGTCGGTGACGACGGGAACCAGCTCGCCCACCGCCCAGCGCGGCAACTGGTCGGCGAAGTGGGGGGCGCCGGGCACGCCGTCGGCGCCGAACGGCACGACCCAGCGGCTGGCGTCACGGTCGGCCAGGTTCCAGACGTACCGGGCGACCGGGCCGCGCCGGCAGGCGTCGGTGACGCCCGGAACGCTGGCGTTGGACAGCACGCAGTCGGTGTCGCCGGACAACGCGACCGTGCCACAGGCCGCCGCGATCACGGCGTCGATCCCGGCGTCGGCGGCCGCCCGGATCGGGTTCAGGACATGGGTGCTCCCCCACTGCCGCTCGGCGTCTGCGGCCACCTCGGCCAGCGCGGCGGCCGCCGCGGGCGCCGGGTCGCCGCCGAGGTGGTGCAGCCTGGTCACGATGGTGTCGAGCGCGTAGCCGATGCGGGCACACGGGTCCGTCCACGGGGCGAACAGGGCGTCGAAGCCGGTCGGGACCAGCAGCGGCGCGAGCGCCGGGTGGTCGTGCAGGCGCCGGGCCAGGGCGGCCCGCCAGGCCGCGAACGCACCGGCGTCGGTGCTGTCCGCGCGCATCCGGCCGTCCCAGCTCAGCAGCCGGTCGCGCAGCCGCCGGGCCGGGCCGGCCAGCTCCTGCGGCGGTATCGCCCGCAGCAGGTCCCGCAGCGCGTCGGCCGGTAGCCGGTCGTCGGCGTGGATCGCCTCAGCCGGCCGGTCGGCGGCCAGGAGTTCGCGAATGCGGCGGCCCCGGTGCGGTGGCGCGAACACCGAACCCAGATCGGCTCCGTCGCCGGGACGGCGATCGTTGGCGTGCACCGCGACGTCGACGAGACCGGCGGAGGGCAGGGCGGCCCAACCGTCGCGCCACCCGTGACGCCGCGACCAGCCGGGCACCGGGCCGCGGCGGTTCTGCTCGTCACGCACGGGAACGCGACCCGCGGCCAGCCGCCGTACCGCGCCGGTGGTGTCGGCGACCAGCACGCTGTTCACCGGCTCGACCCACCCGGCCATGGCCTGCTCGACGTCGACGACGGTCCGGGCGCGCAGCAGCGCCGGTAGTGCCCCGAACCCGAGATCGCCTCCTGCCAGCGTCGGGGTGCGCAGGCTGACGCCCTCCCCGGTACGGGCGTCGACGTCGATCACCGGCCCCCGGGCCGTCTCGATCACCTCCACCTGCCGGGTAGGGCCGCCGCGCACTTCGATCGGTTCGAGGCGCACTGACGCGGGCACCCAGCCGTCCGGGTCGCGTACCAGGATCTGCTCGCCGTCGCGGCGCAGCTGCTCGCGATACAGGTCCTGGTAGTCGGCCATCGCGTTGGTGATCGCCCAGGCGACCTGCCCGGTGTGTCCGAAGTGGGCGATGCCGGGTACGCCGGGGAACGCCAGCCCCACGATGTCGAACTCCGGGCAGGACAGGTGCACCTGCTGGTAGATGCCGGGTAGTTCGAGCACCCGGTGCGGGTCCCCGGCGATCATCGGCGCACCGGTGCCGGACCTCGCGCCGGTGACCGCCCACGCGTTGCTGCCCGACCCGCCCGGCCCTTCGGTCTCGAACAGGGCCAGACCGTTCGGGCCGAGGGTGCGGCGTACGTGGGCGCGCCACAGCTTGTCGGGAAACGTGCCGAACAGGATGTGCTGCACCAGGAACACGCTCAGTGGCGACCAGGGCCGCCACCGGCCGGGACCGGTCGCGGCCGCGGCGAACTCGGGTGCCCGTGCGGCCCCGGCGGCCAGACCGTCGTTGACGCCGTCGACGTACGCCCCGAGCCAGCGCCGGGTGTCGGCGTCGAGCCGGTCGAAGCAGCGCCGTCCGGTGGCGTCGAGCCCGGCGCGGCGGGCGAAGCGGTCCCAGCCCAGTTCCACCTCGCCCAGCCGAGCCGCGAGCACGCCCTCGCCACGCCACCGCTCGACCTCCAGCTGCCACGCCCGGTCGTACGCGGCCGTGCGTCCTTGCAGGTAGGACAGCTCGTCGGCGGAGTTGGCGTACAGGTGCGGGATGCCCCAGGCGTCGCGGTAGACGCCGGGCGCGACCGCGGTCACACCGCCGCCAGTACGTCGGCGATCGGGTTGTCCAGCCGCCCCGCGAAGATCAGTGATCCGGCCTGGTCGGTCAGGTCGACCATCTGCAGCGTGTTTCGAAGCTGCAACCGGTTCAGGCAGGAGTGGTCGAACGCCGCGCGGCGCAGGTCCAGGCGCCCGATCAGCTGCGGGTGCTCATCGGCGTGCCGCTGTACACAGGCGGCGGCCAGCGCCCAGAACCGCTGCTCGGGCAGAACGCCGTCGATGTCGAGGATCGCGGCCAGGTGGCGCAGGAAGCCGTCGAACACGTCAGTGAACAGGGCGAGTTCCTTGATACGGTCGGTGACCCCGATGCGGATGCGTTCCACCGGCTCGGGCAGCGGCTGATCGTTCATCACCGCGACCTCCTCGCCGATGTCCTTCATGAACACCCGGCGCGGCACGTGTCCGTCGAGCACGAGGATCACGTTCTCCCCGTGCGGCATGAACGCCAGGTCGTGGGCGAGCAGGCAGTGCACGATCGGGCGCAGGTAGGCGTGCAGATAGGCCGCCACCCACTGCCCGGCCGCCAGCCCGGAGGCGCGGATCAGCTCGGCGGCCAGGGCGTTGCCGTCGCGGTCGCGGTGCAGCAGGCTGGCCATGCTGGCCAGGCGCTGGCCGGGCTCGATGCGCGGCACCGGGCTCTGGCGCCACAGCGCCGCCAGCATCCGGTGGTATGCCGAGACAGGCCCGCCGCCGCGGTGGTAGGCGTCGCCGGTGTACCCGATGGACGCCAGTTCCCGCAGCACCTCGAACCCGCACCCGCGCAGCGTCGGGTCCTGTGCGACGAGGCTCGCGACCCAATCGTTGATCGCCGGAGTGACCCGCATGTACGCCGGGGAGAGCCCGCGGGTGAAGCCCATGTTCTGGATCGACAGCGCGGTCTTCACGTAGTGCCGCTCGGGCCGGTCGGCGTTGAAGAAGGTGCGGATCGACTGCTGCGCGCGGTAGCGGTCGGGCCCGGTCCCGACCGGCACGATCGCCCGACGGGCCACCTCGGTGGCGAACGCGACCGCGTGCTTGTGCTCCCACTGCCAGGGATGCACCGGCAGGTACCGGTAGTCGGCCGGGTCCAGGCCCAGCACGCGCAGCATCCGCTCGAACCCGGCGAGGGTGTCGGCGCCGAGCTCGGCCAGGTAGTGCTCGTGCTCGTCGACGCCGTCGCCCGCGGCGAAGGTGCTGTGGGCCCGCAGCACGGCCAGCCACACCAGCCGTACCGGCTGGCCGGCCTCGGGACTGTACGCCTCGAGGTCGGCCAGCCCGAACCCGATCCGGCCGCTGTTGGCGACGAACCCGGGATGGCCCTCGGTCATCGCCGATTCGATGGTCTGGAAGTCGGCGTGGGCCAGTTCGGCGGTGGTGTGCCGCTGGTGGTGGTGCTTCCAGGCGTAGCCGGCCAGCGTGGCGCTGATCTCCTCCAGGTAGGTGCCGAGCAGCTTCGGGGGGATGCCCAGCGGCTGGGCCAGCTCGCTGATCAGGTCGAGGGCGTCGAGGTCGACCGGGACGCCGTCCTTGACGCGTACCACCGAGGCGGGGTCGATGGCCCAGTGCGCCAGCGCCAGCTCGCGGGCCCGGAAGCGGTACTGGCTGTCGCGGGTGTACACGACATGGTCATCGCCGTCGGCGATCGGGATCAGCAGCCGCTCGTGGCTGAACTCGGCCAGCGCCTTGGCGACCAGCCGCCGGTGGGCGTGCGCCATCGCCTGCGGGTTGAGGTGGGCGGGCGGGGTGGGGGTGTCCATCAGTGCTCCGGGGTGGTGGCGGCGGCGAAGGCGGTACGGGTGCAGAAGCTGAGCCGGGCGGTCTTGCCCGGCAGCTGGACGAGCCGGTCGACGACGAAACCGACCTCGGCGTTCCTGACCGCGATGGCGTCGTTGCGGACATCGGGTTCCACGACGACGCGCTGGTGGGCCGGGTCGGCGAACAGGAACGCCAGGACGGTGCGCATCACCGCCGACGTGGTGCCGTGGCGCGGGGTGTCGGTAGGGGCGACCAGCAGGTGCATGCCGACGTCGCCCGAGGCGACCGGGTAGTGCCGCGCCAGCTCGTGGCGGGCCGGGTCGTAGGACTCGGTGAGGAACAGCGGGACGCCGTCGAGACGGCCGAGCCAGGCCTGGTGGTGCGGGTCGGCGGCGATGGCGGCGTACTCGGCGCGGACCCGGTCGTGGTCGGCGTCGAGCAGCCCCCAGTACACCGACCGGGGGTGGGTGACCCAGCCGTGCAGCAGGTCCAGGTGGGCGCCGAGATCCAGCGGTTCGACGGTCAAGGCGCCCAGCGCGCAGTGCCGGGTGTACGCGGTCATCGGCCCGCTCCCGCCGCGACGGGTTCCTGCCCCGGCACAGCCAGGTCCGGTAGCGCTCCAAAGTGCTGGAACGCGATGGTGCGCTCGATCGGGTACACCTCGCGGCCGAGGATCGCGGCGAGGATGACGCTGTTGCGGTAGGCGCCCATGCCCAGGTCGGGAGCGGTGATGCTGTGCGTGTGCTCCTCGGCGTTCTGCACGAAGATCTCTCTGCCGGCGAGGTCGACGGCGTACCCGGTGGTGACCGCGTAGCGGCCCTGGCCGTCCCAGCGGATGCGCTCGCGCACCGGCTCCAGGAACGAGGGCCGCCGCGGCCGGTAGCCGGTGGCCAGGATCAGCCCCTCGGTCTCCGCCCGGAAGGGGCGGTCCTGTTCGGCGTGGTGCAGCCGCAACTCGTAGCGGCGCCGCTGTTCCCGCCACGACGTGCCGACCAGCTCCACTCCGGTGACCAGCGTGGTCGGCACCGGGCCGCCGACGCTCTTACGGTAGAGCGTGGTGAAGATCGTGTTGACCAGGTCACCGCTGATGCCCTTGTACAGCGAGCGCTGCTCGCGCATCAGCTGGTCGCGGCGCAGCTCGGGCAGGGCGTGGAAGTAGCGGATGTACTCAGGGGAGGTCATCTCCAAGGTGAGCTTGGTGTACTCCATCGGCAGGAACCGGGGCGAGCGGGTGAACCAGGTCAGCTGGTAGCCGCCGTCGTCGATGCCTTCGAGCAGGTCGAGGTAGACCTCGGCGGCGCTCTGGCCGCTGCCGACGATGGTGATCGACCGCAGGCCGCGCAGCCGGTCGCGGTGGTCGAGGTAGTCGGCACTGTGGATGGCCGGGCCGGGCAGGTCCCGGGCGGCCGGGGGAAGGTAGGGGGCGGTGCCGATGCCGAGCACCAGGTGGCGGGCGCGCAGCGTCTCGACCTCGCCGGTGGCGGCGCGGTGTACGCGAACCAGGTAGTGGCCGGTGGCTTCGTCGTGCTCGACCCGCTCCACGCGGTGTCCGAACCGGATCGACGGCAGTTGCGCGGCGGCCCAGCGGCAGTAGGCGTTGTACTCGGCGCGCAGCGGGAAGAAGTCCTCGCGGATGTAGAACGGGTAGAGCCGTCCAGCCTGCTTGAGGAAGTTCAGGAACGAGTACGGCGAGGTCGGATCGGCCATGGTGACCAGATCGGCCAGAAACGGCACCTGCACCGTGGCGCCCTCGATCATGAGCCCGGGGTGCCAGTCGAACTCCTCGCGCTGCTCCAGGAACACCGCGTCGAGCCCGTCGATCGGCGCGCTCAGGCAGGCCAGACCGAGGTTGAACGGCCCCACTCCGACGGCGATGAAGTCGTGTACGCGCATCAGCGCACCTGCGCCACGGCCAGGTCACCGGCGAGCAGGTCCTGCCCGGCGGCGCGGACCAGCTCGATCACCTCACGCAGATCGACGACGGTGGTGTTTGGATTGAGCAGCGTGAACTTGAGCCAGTAGCGCCCGGCGTGCCTGGTTCCGGCGACGATGGCCTCTCCGCGGGCGAACAGACGGCTGCGCAGCCGGGGCAGCAGCTCGTCGCAGGCTTCGGGGTCGAGCCAGCTCGGCCGCCACCGAAACAGCACCGTGCTCAGCGTCGGGATGGCGGCGACCTCGAAGTCGTCCTCGCCGACCAGCAGGGTGTGGGCGTGCGCGGCCAGATCGACGACTCGGTCGAACAGGTCACCGAGCTGGTCGGCGCCCATGGTGCGCAGGGTGAGCCAGAGTTTGAGCGCGTCGAAGCGGCGGGTGGTCTGCAGGCTCTTGTCGACCTGGTTGGGCAGGCCCGAGCCGCGTGGGTTGAGATAGTCGGCATGCACCGCGATGCGGTGCAGCGTGTCCGCGTGGCGGACCACGATCGCGCTGGAGCTGACCGGTTGGAAGAAGCTCTTGTGGAAGTCGACGGTCACCGAGTCGGACTGCTCGATACCGTCGAGCAGTCCGCGGCGGCGCCGGGAGACCAGCAGGCCACAGCCGTAGGCGGCGTCGACGTGCAGCCAGACGCCGCGCGGGCGACAGACGGCGGCGATGTCGCCGACCGGGTCGACCAGCCCGAGGTCGGTGGTGCCGACGGTGGCGACGACGGCCATCGGGACCAGCTCGGCCCGCTCCAGCGCATCGAGCCGCCGGCGCAGGTCGACCGGGTCGAGGCGGCCGGCACGGTCGGTGTCGACGGTGACCACGGTGTCGGGCGACAGCCCCAGCAGCACGGCCGACTTGGCGACGCTGAAGTGACTGTTCCTGCTGGTCAGCACGCGCAGCGACGGCAGTGCGGCGACCCGGTCCTGCGCCTGTCGGGCCAGCCGGTCCTCCCGGGCCAGCAGCAGGCCCTGCAGGTTGGACTGGGTGCCACCGCTGGTGAACACGCCGTCGGCGTCGGGACCGAAGCCGATCCGACCGGCGGTCCAGTCGATCAGGCGTCGCTCGATGAGGGTCCCCGCGGTGCTCTGGTCCCAGGTGTCCAGGGAGGAGTTCACGGCCGAGATCAGCACCTCGGCGCTGAGTGCGGGCAGTGCCACCGGGCAGTTGAGGTGGGCGACGTAGCGGGGTTCGTGGAACCAGACCGCGTGGTCGAGGTAGAGCCGGGCGGCCTCGCGGAGGGCGGCGTCGCCGTCAGCGAGTGGCCGGTCCAGGTCGACCTCGTCGACCGCCGCGCGCAACTGCTCCTCTGTCGCGCCCGAGTACGGCTGCCGCACGGTACGCAGCCGATCGGCGAGCAGCCGGGCCGCCTGATCGATACCGGCGGCGTAGCCGTCCACGGTGGACCGGCTCAGCAGGTACGCGGAAACAGCGCCTTCCACAATTTCTCCTTAGGTAAGGCTAACCTAAGGATGCAGCGTATAGGCAAGGCATGCCTAAGGGAAAGCGGGTGGGCGTGCCCTACTCGACCGGAGGAGTGCCCGAATAGACGGTGGTCGCCTCGTACGCGTGCTTGTCCATCGCTCGGGCCTGGGCGTTCACCGTGGCCAAGGCGTTGGCGTCCAGCATCTGTACGGAGTCCAGTGCCAGCGTCTCCCCCTCGGGGTCGCCGACGGCGGTCACCTTGATGTTGCCGACGTTCGGCGCGTAGTACTTGCGCTGGTGTCCGCTGTCGACGTCCAGTGGGCTCCACTCGTCGACGATCATGACGTGGTCGTCGCAGCCGGTCTTCAGGCATACCCGCTGATTGGTCTGCAGCGTCTGCGCGCAGTCGAGGAAGTCGATGTCGGGGGCGTCGCCCTGCTGGTAGGCGGTCAGGCCCTGGTCCGGGCGGGCGGGCATGGCCACTCCGGCCCGAGCGCCGTCCACTCCGGCGATCCAGGTGTCGGGGGCGCCGACGAACTTGCCCTTCTCGAAGTCCTCGGGATACTCCCCCAGGCCCCACACGTTGCCGGCGCGGTCCTGGGCGAAGAACGCCAGCTCCTGTTCGTCGAGCTCCCCGGCCTGGATGTCCTGCTCGACGAGCACCGCCGTGCGCACGCCGTCGACGGTCTTGGTCAGGGTGGTGACGGTCGAGATGATGGTGTGCTGCTGCGGACTGCCGTTGTCGTCGCGAGCCGTGCCCTGGTAGACGCGGCGTTCACCGGGGGTGAGCGGAAGCCAGGTGTTGGTCACCGGTACGGAAGCTGTGAACTGGCCCGGCTCGAACGCCTGACCGAACGGCGCGCACCTGGGGCTGGGCGGCGAAGGCGCCGCCCAGGACACACCTGGTACGACAGCCAGGGACATGACCACCAGAGTCGTCACTGCACAGCGGCGCACCCGATCATTATCCGACTTCTGCCGTCGCCGCACCTGGGACTGCGCATTTCACAGGTGCGCCGCGTCGATCGCGGCCTGCAGCGACTCGCGGTAGCCGTCGCTGGTGACGGTGGCGCCAGAGACCGTGTCGATGTCGGCGCTCTGCGCCGCGATCGCCTCGTCGTGCAGGATCGGCAGGGCGTAGTCGTTGATCTGCTGGTCGCGGCGGTTGCCGTCGGGATGGGTGAGCACCTGGACGTCGGTGATCCGGCCGCCGTCGACGGTGATGCGCACCTGCACATCGCCCCAGCGGGTGTGCGCGACGGAGCCGTCGAAGCCGTCGCCGGTCGGCGGGGCGGCGGCGTGCGCGGCCGCCCCGGGGTCCGCGCCCATGGTGCTGGTCCGGTACGACAGCAGCAGCACCAGCCCGGTGAGCGTCGACAGCAGCCAGAGAATGTTGCGCCTCATCGTCGGTCCTCTCCGGTCACCAGGCGAAGCGTTCGGTGTGCACGTGCTCGGCCGGGGTGCCCGCCGCACGGGCCGCGGCCCGCACGGCCGCGGTCCAGTCGTCGGGGCCGCAGACATACACGTCGTGCAGCGGCAGGTCGGGGACGAGGCGGCGCAGCGCCTCGGCGGGCGGTTCGGGGTGACCCTGCGGCAGCCACGATCCCGGCCGGGCGCGCGGGCCCAGCAGCGTGACGACGCGTACCCCGCGATGCTCGGCCAGCCAGTCCAACTCGGCGCGGAAAGCCAGGTCGGCGCTGCCACGGGCGCGGTAGACCAGGGTCGCCTGGCCGGGCCGGTACGGCAGCTCCCACAGCAGGGCCAGCAGCGGGGTGATCCCGATGCCGCAGGCCAGCATGGTGACATGGCCGCCCCGGTAGTGCTCGCCGGTCAGCCTCCCGTATGGACCCTCGAGGTAGGCCCGGGTGCCCGGTCGCAGCGCCGCGGCGCGGGCGCTGCCGTCGCCCAGGTCCTTGACCGTGATCCGCAGCAGGTCGCCGCGCGGCGGGCCGGACAGCGAGTACGGGTGGGCGCGGGTCCAGCCGGGCCCGTCCTGGAACCGCCACAGGAAGAACTGCCCGGCGCGCACCGGCAGCCGCCGCAGCCCGCGCCCGCGCAGGTAGACCGAGACCAGGCCGGGCGCCTCGGCGACCACATGGGACACCTCCAGCCGGTGGTAGAGGCTGCGCCACAGTGGCAGCGCCACCCGGTAGACCAGCACCGCGGCCGCCGCGAGGGCATACAGCGACCACCAGTAGGCGCGGGCCGCCGGGGCGGAGACGAACTCGGCACCGGTCCACAGTTGGTGCGGCAGCGCCAGTCCGATGCCGAGGTACGCGTACAGGTGCAGCAGGTGCCAGGACTCGTAGCGCAGCCGCCGCCGCGCCGCCCGCAGCGAGGTGACCACCACCAGGACCAGCAGCAGCGTGCCCGCCAGTGCGAGCAGCATGCCCGGGTACGTCACGACCAGGTCGACGAAGACCCCGACCGGGCTGCCCGCGCCGGTCCCGGTGTAGCCCAGCGTGATCAGGATGAGGTGCGCCAGCAGCAGGTGGAACGAGGCGAATCCGGCCCAGCGGTGCCAGCGGGCCAACCGGTCCTGCCCGAAAGCCCGCTCCGCCAGCGGAATCCGGGCCAGCAGCAGCACCTGCAGCAGCAGGAGGTCGGCCGACAGCAGCCCGGTCAGCCGCCCGGCCGACGCCGCGGCCACGGTGCCGCCATCGGCCAGCTCACCGGGGCCGCCCCCGCCCGCCCACAGCAGCGTGACGATCAGCAGGCTCAGCACGGCGAGCCCGGCAGCGGCCACGGCGTACACGTCGCCACGACCGGACCCGGCGACGCTGACCCGGCCACCGCCGGGGCCCGTGATGGTCTGCTCCACCGTGCTCATGCCCCCCACGATGCGGGATCCGGTTCACGTCCGGCTCACCGCGGGCTGGGAGTCGCCTGAGAGGTCTCAGCCTCGGTGGAGGCCAGACTCGGTGTCCAGGGTCGCGTCGTCGGCGGCCAGTGGCAGGCCGGGCGAGCGGTAGGCCTGGCCGTCCTCGGCGATCACGGCCCATTCGAGGTCGGCGCGGGCCGCGAGCCAGTCGATCCCGGCCCGGCCCATCGCGAACGCCGCCGTGGCGTACGCGTCGGCCGAGCCCAGGTCAGTGCCGACGACGGTGACCGAGCGCAGTGCGGCGGCGGGCTGCCCGGTGAACGGGTCGACCACGTGCAAGCCGCGCTCGTAGGTGCCCGAGGTGGCCACCGCCGCGTCGCCGACCGACAGGACCCAGGCCAGGCGCCCGCGCTCCCAGGGATGCTGGATGCCGACGCGCCAGGACCGGTCCGGTGCCGGACGGCCGCGTACGCACACGTCACCGCCCGCGTTGATGCAGTGGTTCACCAGCCCCGCCGCGGTGAGGCGGTCCGAGGCGACCTGCACCGACCAGCCCTTGACGTAGCCGGACGGGTCCAGCCGCCCGGTGGCCGACGCGTCGAAGAAGCCGCCGGTCTCGCTCCACAGGTCGGCGCAGGCCGCCAGCACCTGCCGCAGGTCGGCCGACCCCTGCGCGGCCGTGATCTCCCCGCGGCGCAGCCGACTGACCTCGCTGTGCTCCTTGTACGTGCTGAACCGTTCGTCGACCTCGCGGAACCACGCGAACGCCTGCGCCGCGCCCTCGAACAGGACCTCGAACTCGGCGTCGTCGGCGAGGTCGACGCTGATCGCCGTACCCATGACCATCTCTACCCGGCGCTGAATACTCATGTCCCGGCCAGGCTAGCGGCAGCCGGGGCGAACCCGGGCGGGCGGATCACCTCGGTGGTGTCTCGACGACCTCCTCGGGCAGCCGCCGCGCGGTCGGTGGCGGCGGCGCGCCGTCGGCTGGGTAGCCGACGCGTACCGCGATCTGCGGATGGCCCGGACCGGGCAGCAGCTCGCGCAGCTCGTCCCGGGTCGCGGCCAGCTCGGTGACGTCGCTGATCGGAGCCGTGGACAACCCGACGGACACCGCCGACAGCAGCACCGCCGACAGCGCCTCCCCGGCCCGGATCCAGTCGCCCGGCAGCTCGCTGTCGGTGTAGATCAGCAGGTAGCGGGCGCCCCGGTCGTCCTCGCGACCGGCGGGCAGGGTGGGACCGCCGAAGGGGGCGTAGTCGCGTACCGGCACGCGTCGGGCCACCGCCCTGACCCCGCTGGCCGTGTCCACGCCGTCACCGCTCCACGGCGGGCGGTGGGTCCAGTCGGCCAGCTCGGCACGGTAGTCCGGGTCGGACAGCTCCATCAGGGCGGCGTGGACCGCGGTGAGTGCGAACAGGGCAACGCGGTCCCGGCCGATCGTCAGGGCGTGCGCGCCCTGCCGTTCGGCGGCGCGCGCCAGGGCCCGGCAGACCGCCTCCGGCACCAGCCGCGAACCGAACGGGCGACGGTCGGTGCGCCGCCGCTGGATCGCGCCCGCCGCCAGCAGCTGCTCCAGTTCGGGCTCGCCGCAGCCGTCGACCGTCAGTTCGGCGAGCAGTTCCGGGTCGGCCGGGTCGGGAAACCGGACCACGTCGACGATCCGGCCCAGCGCCGCCAGGACGGTGCGGGCATGGTGCAGCGCCACCCCGCAGCTGACGGTGAGCAGCCGACCGGCCGGGTCGGCCACCAGCAGCTGGCGGCTGCGGTCGGCGTACAGGCGGGCGCTGGGCGGGTCGAGCCGCCAGCGCCACGGCTGGGTGTTGAAGATCGACGGCGCGACCAGCGCGGCCCGCACCGCACTTCGCAACGCCTGCTCGGTTGAACTCACCGCTGACATGTCTTCACCGTGCGCCGCGCCCCCGGCGGGCGGCAGGGCACCGCGTCCCGGGTGGGCGGGACTTTGGTCCCTGTCCGGCGTGGCTGCTGGGGGCGCAGAATGCAGTAGTGATCCGTGTGTTCCTGCTCGACGACCACGAGGTCGTCCGGCGCGGCCTGCGCGAACTGCTGCAGGCCGCCGGTGACATCGAGGTGGTCGGCGAGTCCGGCTCGGCCGTCGAGGCGACCCGGCGCATCCCGGCACTGCGCCCGGACGTGGCGGTGCTCGACGCCCGACTGCCCGACGGCAGCGGCATCGACGTCTGCCGCGACATCCGGTCGGTCGACCCGCACATCCAGGGCCTGATCCTCACCTCGTACGAGGACGACGAGGCCCTGTTCGCCGCGATCATGGCCGGCGCGGCCGGGTACGTGCTCAAGCAGATCCGGGGCACCGACCTCGTCGACGGCGTACGCCGGGTCGCCGCGGGCCAGTCACTGCTCGACCCGGCGGTCACCCAGCGGGTGCTCGACCGCATCCGCCACCCTCGGCATGAGCCCGACCAACTCAAGGCGCTCACCGACCAGGAGCGCAAGATCCTCGGCTACGTCGCCGACGGCCTGACCAACCGGCAGATCGCCGCCCAGATGTTCCTGGCCGAGAAGACCGTCAAGAACTACGTGTCCAGCCTGCTCACCAAGCTCGGCCTGGAACGGCGTACGCAGGCGGCGGTGTTCGCGGTGAAGCTCGGCGACCAGCACCGCCGCTAGTCCGTCGGCGCTGCTCCAGCACGGCACCGTGCGGAAGTCCGGCTGCCGCCCGCGTGCCCGGCTCGGGTGGGCCCACCCGAGCCGGGCACGTGCTCAGCGGACGACCTTGATGTTGAACTCGCTGGTGCCCAGGGCCGCGTACAGGCGCAGCCACAGCGGCAGCAGCATCTCGGCGCCGCGTGCGGTGGACAGGTCGCCCAGCTCGATCACGTCCCGGTGGCCCAGCTGCTCCAGCAGGCCGGTGACCGTCTTCTTCGCCGCGTCGTCGTCGCCGGAGACGAAGACGGTGTGCCGCCCGTCGGCGAGGCGGCGCGGGTCGGCCATGATCGAGGCGGTCATGGTGTTGAGCGCCTTGACGATCCGGGCCTGCGGGAAGGCGCGCTGGAGCTGCTCGGCCAGCGAGTCGGTGCCCTGCACCGACAGCGTCGGCGGGAAGCCCTGCGAGAAGTCGAGCGGGTTGGCCACGTCCAGGACCACCTTGCCCGCCAGGCCGTCCGGCCCCGCTGCCCGCAGGGCCGCGAGCGACGCCTCGCCGGAGGTCGCGTTGACGACCAGCTCGGCGTCCGCGGCGGCGTCGGCGAAGGCGGCCAGTCGCACCGCGGGATTGGCCTGTGCCCAGGTCCGGTACGGCTCGTTGCCCATGCCGTCGGGCTCGGTCCGGGCCAGTGTGCCCGCCACGTCGCGGGTGCCGACGGTGACCTCGTGCCCGACCCGGGCGAACGCGGCCGCCAACGTCCGGCCGACCGATCCGGTTCCCAGTACTGCGATCTTCATCAGCTGCCCTCTCCTGCGATGCAATCAGGACTCACGAGACCGAGACTAACAGACAGGTCTGTCTACTGCCTTTCCACTGGCATCTCGGCTGACCCCGAGCAGCTGAGCGGTTCCACCAGACCGACTCGTCTGTAGGATGGCCGCTGACGTGACGGAAGGCAGTCCGATGAACCCGACCCGCCAGCCCGCCCGCGAGCGGATCCTGGACACGGCGTTCCGCCTCTTCTACGCCCACGGGCCGCGCGGGGTGGGCGTGGACACCGTCATCGCCGAGTCCGGCGTGGCCAAGGCGACGCTGTACAAGCACTTTCCGCGCAAGGACGACCTGGTCCTGGCCTACCTGGAACAGGTGGACCGGGCCTGGTTCGGCGGCCTGCGGACGGCCGCCCGAGCCGCGGGCGAGGACCCGCACGCCCAGCTGGTCGGCATGTTCGACGCGCTGGCCGGCGCCTGCCGCCGCGAGGGGTACCACGGCTGCGCGTTCATCAACACCGCGGCCGAGGCGGCGCCGGGAAGCGCCGTGCACGCCCGCACCGTCGAGCACAAGCAGGTCGTCCGCGCCTGGATCACCGACCTCGCCCGCCGGGCCGGGGCGACCGATCCCGATCTGCTCGCCCGGCAGCTCACCCTGCTGCTCGACGGCGGCCTGTCGGCCGGGGTGCTCGACGCCGACCCGGCCACGGCCGACGCCGCCAAGGCCGCCGCGCACGCGCTCGTCGCGGCCGCCACCACCCGCCCCTGAGCCGTCCCTTCCGGACCGTCCCGGGCCGCCCGGCCCGCACCGGCAAGGGCTTTGGTCCCGCCGGAACGGGCCGGGCAACCCTGCCGACCGGTCCCCGTCCGACGCGATGCTGAGAACACATCCCCAGCGTCCCAAGGAGACGACCGTGAAGCGCCGGACCCTCGACCTCATGTTCAGCATCGGTGGCCTGCTCATCGCCGTACTGCTGGCGGTGGCCGGATTCGTGCTGAAGTCCAACGCCGACTTCGCCGACGACTACGTCGCCACGCAGCTGCGCGCCCAGAACATCACGTTCAAGACCGCCGACACCCTCACCGACGAGGAGCGCGCGCAGCCCGGCCTGGTCGAGTACGCCGGGCAGCGGCTGAGCACCGGCAAGCAGGCCGAGGTCTACGCCAACGAGTTCATCGGCCTGCACCTCAAGGGCATCGCGGGCGGCAAGACCTACGCCGACCTCGGCGTGCCGCAGGCCGAGCTGCGCGCGAAGGTCACCGAGGCGACGAAGAGCAACGACCCGAACCTCGCCGCGCTGCAGCAGCAGCTGGCCGACGTCACCGCCCAGCGGGAGACCGTGTTCAAGGGCGAGACCCTGCGCGGACTGCTGCTGACCACGTACGGCTTCAGCGAGTTCGGCACCAAGGCCGGTCAGGCGGCCCTGGTCGCCTACCTCGCCGCCCTGCTCCTGGCGCTGCTGGCCCTCGCCGGGTTCGCACACGCCCGGACCACGCCGGGCACCACCGCCTTCGCCCCGGTCGAGACGGCCCCGGCCCGAGAGAACATCCACTCCTGAACCCGGCACCTCCTGCGGGGCGGCCGCCGTCGGGCGCGCCGCCCCGCCGCGCCGTCCGGCAGCACCGGAAATCCGGCCCGACACGCCGTGCCCACTCCCCCGGACCCGCTCAAGTCGCACCCGGACGCGCCACGAGCGCGTAGCGTCGAAACCGCCGGAGGTGCAAACCATGCTGTTCTTCGCTGCCATCTGGTTCACGATCATCGTCGGCTGGCTCATCCATGTCGCGGTCGACAGGCATCCGGGACGTCGTACCGGCCATCGCGTCGTCGAACTGGCCCTGCTCTGGATCCTGGTCGGCGGCGGCGCCTGGGGCATCCTCGGTGGGCTCAGCCACATCGGCCCACAGTCGGACCAGACCGCCGAGCAGATCGGCTACACGCAGTCGATGTTCCAGTGGGAAGTGGGCTGGAACGACATCGCCGTCAGCGTGCTCGGCATCGGCTGCGCCTGGCGCCGGCTGCGCGGCACCTGGATGACCGCCGCCGTCACCGCCCTGGCCATCTCGTTCTGGGGCGACGCCTGGGGGCATTTCAACCAGCTCGTCTTCCACGACAACCACGCTCCGGCCAACGTCTGGGCGCTGCCCTCCGACATCCTGATGCCGCTGCTGGCCGTCATCCTGCTGATCGTGTACCGCCGGGGCCAGACCCGGGCCGAGATCCTGGAGCAGGCTCCCCTGACCTCCGCCGTCGATCGCTGAACCGGCGCCGACCGGGCCGTGTCCGCACCACCCGCTGACCGCCGCCGACGGTCCGGCGACCTAGGATCTCAAGGATGCCGGGACGAAACAGCAGCACCGCAGCGCCGACACCCGCCCCGCCACGGCTGCCCCCGACGACGCGGCCGGCCGCGTCCCCGGACCACGACCTGGAGGACGAGGCGAGGTTCCGGCAGCTGTCGTTCGACGATCTCGACCTGGGCGGGCAGAGCGGCCACGGGGTCGAGTTCGAGCAGTGCCGGTTCACCCGGACCCCGCTGGCCGGGGCGATCCTGGAACGGGCCACCTTCACCGACTGCCAGGTGCGCGGCTCCGACTGGGCCAACCTGCGCGCCACCAGGTCGGCCCTGCTGCGGGTCGACATCGAGGCGGTACGGCTCACCGGGCTGCACTGGGTGGACGGCTCGCTGCGGGACGTGTCGCTGCGCGAGTGCCGCATGGACCTGGCGGTGTTCCGATTCTCCTCGTTCAAGGACGTGTCGTTCGTCGACTGCAACCTGACCCGGGCCGACTTCACCCAGGCGGATCTACGCGGCGCGCGGTTCCAGGGCTGCGACCTGTCGGGCGCTCAGTTCGCCCAGGCCGACTGCCGCGACACCCGGTTCACCCGGTGCGAGCTGGGCGGCATCGGCAGCGTCACCAGCCTGCGCGGCGCCACGATCAGCTCCCACGACCTCACCGCACTCTCCCACACCCTGGCCACCGCCCTGGGCATCACCATCGCCGACGCCTGACCCCCGCGCCGCGCGGTGGCTGAGGCGCGGTTCCGGGGAAACTGCAGGAATCTAGGCCCCTGTTCGTGCAGTTTTCCCGAAACCGCACGCTCGCGGCGCGCCGCCGGGCGGCACGGCACCCCGGCGCGCGGCGGCGGGTGCGGAGCGGGTGGACGTGGCGGCGCGGTGGGCGGTCGTACCGGACGGCATGATCATTGGGCCGAAAACCCGGTCCCCGCACGTCAGCCGCCCCCGGTAGCCTCTGGCGCGTGAACCAGTCGTTCCAGGTGGACCTCCGCGGCATCGTCGATCTGCTGAGCCATCACCTCTACAGCAGCCCGCGCGTCTACGTGCGCGAACTCATGCAGAACGCCGTGGACGCCATCACCGCCCGCCGGACCGCCGCCCCGACCGCGCCCGCCTCGGTTTGGCTGGAGACCTCAGCCGCCACCGGCGACGGCACGCTCCGGGTGCACGACACCGGCCTGGGGCTGACCGAGCAGCAGGTCCACGAGCTGCTCGCGACCATCGGCCGCAGCGGCAAGCGCGACGAGCTCGGCTTCTCCCGGCACGAATTCCTGGGCCAGTTCGGCATCGGCCTGCTGTCGTGCTTCCTGGTCGCCGACGAGATCCGGGTGCAGACCCGCCACGAGGGCCACCCGACCGTCTACTGGACCGGCTACTCCGACGGCCGATACCAGGTCGCGGCCGGACCGGACCGGCAGGAGGTCGGCACCACGGTCACGCTCGTGCCGCGCCGCGACGCCGTCTCCTGGCTGGAGACCCAGCGCGTACGGGACCTGGCCACCCTCTACGGCGAGATGCTGCCCTACCCCGTGCGCGTCGACGGTGCACTGGTCACCGCCGAAACCCTGCCCTGGCAGGCGGGCAACCGGACGGCGGTGACCGCGCTGGCCGAGCAGACGTTCGGGTTCACCCCGTTCGACGTGATCGAACTGAGCGTGCCCGAGGCGGGGCTGACCGGCGTCGCGCTGGTGCTGCCGAACGCCGCCAACCCGGCCGCCAAGTCCGGGCACCGGGTCTACCTCAAGCGGATGCTGCTGGCCGAGGGCGCCGAGGACGTGCTGCCACCGTGGGCGTTCTTCGCCCGCTGCGTCGTCGACGCCACCGAGCTGCGCCCCACCGCCAGCCGCGAGGCCCTGTACGAGGACAGCCTGCTCGAGTCGGTCCGCGAGCAGCTCGGCGAACAGCTGCGCGGCTGGCTGGTGAACCTGTCACGCCACGACCCCGACCGGCTGAACCGGTTCCTGTCGGTGCACCACCTCGGCGTGAAGGCGCTGGCCATGCACGACGAGGAGATGCTGCGCCTGGTCGACCAGTGGTGGCCGATGGAGACGAACATGGGCCGCATGACGCTGAGCGAGGTGCGCCGCCGCCACGGCGTGGTCCGCTACAGCGCCAACAACGACGAGTTCCGGCAGCTCGCGGCGGTCGCGGCGGCCCAGGGACTGGTCGTGGTCAACGGCGGCTACACCTACGACGCCGAGCTGATCGAGCGGCTGCCGGTGCTGGACCCCTCGATCATGGTGGACCGGCTGGACCCGAGCGACCTGTCGACCCGGTTCGACACCCTCGATCCCGCCACCGAGCTGACCCTGCGCCCGTTCCTGGCCACCGCCCAGCGCACGCTGGACCCGCTGGGCTGCGAGGTGGTGCTGCGCGCGTTCGACCCGCCGACCATGCCCGCGCTGTACCTCACCGACCGCGACGCCACCTTCCAGCGGCGGCTGCGGCAGACCGCGCAGACCGCCGACGACCTGTGGGCGGGGGTGCTGTCGGCGTTCGAGAAGGCCGACGCGCAGGTACGCCCGCAGCTGGTGCTCAACCACCGCAACCCGCTGGTGCGCCGCGTGGTCGCCCTGCCCACCCCGGAGCTGGTCGGCCTGACCGTCCAGTCGCTGTACGGCCAGGCCCTGCTGTTCGGCCACCACCCGCTGCGCCCGGCCGACACCGCCCTGCTCAACCGTTCCTTCCTCGACCTGATCGACCTCGCTGTGCCGCACACCCCCCGGGAGGACTCATGACGACCCACGAGCAGGTGCACGAGCTGATCCACCGTGCCTGGGACACCACCGACGGCCCGGCCCGCATCGCCCTGGCCGAGCAGGCCCTGGCCGCGGCCGAGGCACTGGGCGACCCCGACCTGGAGTACGCGGCCAACTCGCTGTCGGTAAGCGCCTACCACCAGGGCGGCGAGCCGATGAAGGCGATGGTGTCGTTCGCGTGGTGCCTGTCGGCCTACGACGCCGACCCGGGTCGGCGCAGCCAGCGCGACGCGCACCTGTTGCTGTGGCACTTCAAGTTCGTCGTCTCGGCGATGCCGCGGTTCCCCGAGATGCCGCTGGAGCGCACCCAGGCGGTGCTCGACGACATGCAGCGCCGCTACCAGGCCGCCGGGCACAGCCTGCACGCCGTGTACGCCTACCGGCACTCCGTCGCCTCGCACCTGGGCGACACGGTGCTGGCCGACCACTGGTTCCGGATGTGGGACACGGCCCCCCGCGACCAGCAGTCCGACTGCGTGGGCTGCGACCCGTCGTCCAAAGTCGACCACCTCGCGTGGCGGGGACGCGACGAGGAGGCCGTGGTGGTGGCGCAACCCGCCGTCAACGGCAACCTGACCTGCTCGGAGCAGCCACACGGCATCCTCACCAGTCTGCTGCTGCCGTACGTGCGCACCGGCAGGCTCGACCTGGCGCGTGACGCGCACCGACGGGCCTACCGGGCGCTGGCCCAGAACAAGGCCGAGCTCGGCCGCGTTGCCACGCACCTGGAGTTCTGCGGGCGGACCGGCAACCAGATGCGCGGCCTGGAGCTGATCGAGCGCCACCTGCCGTGGCTGGACGAGGCGCCCGAGCCGAAGACCGAGATGGAGTTCGCCGCGGCGGCGGCACTCGTGCTGCGCCAGCTGGTCGACGGCGGGCAGGGCGACCTGCCGGTGCGCCGGGCCGGTGGCCCCGTCACGGCGGCCGAGCTGCTCACCCAGCTGCGCGCGCGGGCCGAGGGGCTGGCCCGCCGCTTCGACGCCCGCAACGGCAACACCTTCCAGAGCGGCCGCATCACCGCCACGATGGACGCGGCACCGCTGGTGGACTACCTTCCGCTGTCGGTCACGGCGGCCCACACCCGCGCCGAACCGGCCCCGGCCACGCCCGCGGTCGACCTGTCCGCGGCCCCGGCCGACGCGCCGTTGGACGAGCAGCTCGACCTCATCGACCAGTGGTCCCAGCAGGACCACGAGGCCCGCGCCCGGGCGTTGAGCGCGCGGGTGCTTGCCGCGTACACCGATGCGCAGCTCACGGACCTGCAGCGCGGTCGGCTGGCCCGGTTGCGTGCCGCGCAGCTGGGCGAGGACGACCTGCCCGGTGCGGCGCAGACGCTGCAGGAGGCGGTCGACAGCTTCGTCCGCGCGGGCGACCTCGCCCGTGAGTGGTCGGCCCGCGCCCAGTGGTCGATCACCATGCTGCGGCTCAGCGGCGACGAGTCGCACATCGCCGGTGCGTACGAGGCGACCGAACAGGTGCTGGCGGTCTCGACCGACCCCGCGGTGCGCCATGGCGCGCTCGGCCGGGCCGCCTGGATCGCGGCGATGAGCGGCGACCACGACCGGGCGCTGGGTCTGATCAGCCGTGCCGAAGCCGAGCCCGGCCCGGTGTCGGTGGGCCGCCGCGCCCAGCTGATACAGCTGCACGCCGCGGTGCTGGGCCAGCTCGGCCACGACGAGCAGGCGCTGGCCCAGGTGCGGGAGGTGGTCGAGCTGCTGCGCGGCACCGAGCACCGCGACCAGCTCGCCAGCGCGCTGATCAGCATCGCCCAGGTGCTGGGCGAACGGGGCGACAACGCCGCGACCATCGCCGCGTTCGAGGAGGCCGCGGCGGTCGCGCAGGACCAGGAACTGCGCCGCACCGCCCGGACCAACGCCGCCTTCATGCTGGTCACCACCGACCGGGCCGGGGAGGTGATCGACGACATCGTCGAGCACATCTGCGTGATGGAGGCCGAGGGCCAGACCCGCGCCGCGGCGTACACGCGGCACCGGCTGGCGCTGGCGCTGACGACCGTGGGCCGGTTCACCGAGGCCGCGGAGGTGGCCGAGGAGGCGGTCGTGTGGTTCGGCCGCCACCTCGACGAGGACGGTCCCGAGATCCTGGTGGAGCTGCGGGACCTGCTGTCGGCGGTCTACGCCGAGCTGGGCGAGCCGCATGTCGCGGTCGGCCAGATCGATGCGGTGCTGCCGCTGGTCACCTCGGTCGAGCAGCTGGAGCAGCGGGCGCGGCTGCTGATGCGGGCCGGGGAGCTGCTGTGGCAGGTCGACCGCGACGGGGAGGCGGCCGAGCGCTTCGACGCCGCCGCGCGGGCGTACGGGCAGGCCGATCTCGCGCTGGCGACGGTGCACGCCCGCCGCCGCGAGGCGATGGCGCTGTTCCACGCCGGACGCCCCGACGACGCCAGGGCCGCGGTCGCGCGACTGCAGGAGCTGATGGCCGTCACCGACGTGCCGCAGGCACAGGAGGCGGAGCTGACCTGGGAACGGGCCATGGCCGGTTACGAGGCGGCGCAGATCCTGACCAACAACGACAGCCCCGACCACCTGGCCGCGATCGCACGGGTGACCACGGCGGCCGGACTGTTCCGGTCCATCGAGGCTTACGGCGAGGCGCTGATGTGCGACCTGCGGCAGGGCCAGGTGCTGGTCGTGTCGGGGCAGCCCGCGGCGGCCGAACCGGTGCTGCGGCGGGTGCTGGAGGAGCTGCCGCGCGACCACGGCGGCCGCCGCGACACCGCGGGCTGGCTGGCCCGTGCCCTGGACGAGCAGGGCGAGCGCCGCCGCGCCCGCAAGCTGCGCAAGGAGTACGACCTGCCCGAGCCGGAGTGAGGCGGGGTGCGGGTCACCGGCGTCGCCCGCCGGTGACCCGCACCGGTCAGTACACGGACGGGTCGAGCACCGACACGCGGCAGATCTTCTCGCCCATCAGCGTCTCGGCGTGGATCTCGCGGTATCCGGCGCCGGGCTCGCCGGAGGTGATCCGGAACAGCGGCTGTCCGTCGCCGATGTCGACGAAGTTGGCCGGCAGGTCCGCCTTGGCCAGGGTGTTCCACTGGTTCTCGTCGCGGAACGTCGGGTTGGTCTCGTCGGTGAACTGCCGGTAGTTCTCGCCCATCCACACCGCGGCGGCCCGGGTGCACGAGCCGTAGTAGAGGCTCTCGTAGTTGAGGTGGCCCCGGTCGTAGCTGCCGACCAGCGGGCTGAAGTACGAGTACTCGTACGGGTAGATGCGCGCCGACGACACCACGACCTCGGCCTGTCCGAGCACCGCCGCGCCGATCAGCGCCCAGGCCAGCACCGCCCGGCCGGAGTCGAACGACTGGCGCACCCAGCGCACCAGCACCGTCGCGGCCAGCAGCAGCATGCCCGGCACCACGAACAGGAAGTGGCGCAGCCCGTTGTAGAGCGTGGCGTGGGCGACGATCACCATCAGGATCGGCACCACGATGTACGCGCCGATCAGCAGCAGTCGTCCGTCGAGTCGCTGCCGCCGGACCAGCGCCACCACCGCCGCCACGGCCGCGGCCAGGGTCAGCAGGACCACCGGCAGCGGCGACCCGACCACCAGCCAGCGTGGGGCGAAGTCCCATGGCAGGTCGGTGGAGCGAACCCAGGCACCCGCGAACATGATGTCGTGGTTCCAGTCGTACTTCGACATCGACGAGATCGACGCCTTCAGGCCGTCACCGGGGTTGGTCAGCAGGTACGGCCATAACAGCGACATGACCAGGTATGCCGTCGGCAGGATCACGATGGCCGCGCTGAACTGGTTGCTCAGCTCGTTGCGCAGGGCCGCGCCGCGCAGGCTGCGCCAGTGCCGCACCCAGAAGCCCAGGGCCAGCAGGCCGAGCAGGCCGAACCAGAGCAGCGAGGTGACCCGGATGGAGGCGGCGAACCCGATCGCGGCACCTATCCCGGCCAGTTCCAGCACCTCGTGCTTGCGGTCGGGCTGCGACCAGCGGCGCATCAGGCGCAGCACCAGCCACAACACCAGCAGCATCGCCCCGGCCAGCGGGATGTCCTTGGAGTTGTTGGGCATCTGGCCGGTGTAGCGCGGGTACAGCGCGAGACCGAGCGCGGCGGCGAACCCGCCCCACGGCCCGGCCATCTCGCGGCCCGCCAGCGCCATGACCAGGATGCCGAGCACGCCCATGGCGCCGCAGACCATGGTGCGGGTCTGCCACACCTCGCCCGTGAGGTGCTGGAAGAACGCGACGATCACCTCGGCGCCGGAGCCGTGCTGCGGCATGTAGATGTAGTCGGGGAAGTCCAGGAACGAGCGGTCCTCACCCCAGCTGAGGTAGAACTTCAGCACCCGGGCGCCGTAGTCGTCCTGCATGTACTCGTCGTAGGTGCGGCCGTGGAAGCGCCCCTGGGCGATCACGAACCACGACATCAGCAGTAGGAGCAGGCCGGTCAGCACGTTGGGCAGCCGCACCTGCCACCAGGGCGGGGGCGCCTGCGCCGGGGCCTGCGGCGGCGGGATGTCGTCCGACGGGGTCGGCAAACCTGGTTCGACATCGACGTCGGACACTACCTGCTCCGATTCTTCAGGGGTCCGCACGCGCGGCGGACGGGGTCAGCCGGGTCGCGGCGCTGCCCCGCCGCAGGGACGCGCCCGGACCACCGGCCCGGCGCGCACCCACCGCAGCATTGTGACCCAGGCCGCCGGTCGGCACCACCCCGGCCCGCGCGGCGCCGTCGATCGTCGTATGCCGGGACGAAGCCGTTACGCCGGTCTGGTCGCCCGCATCATCAGCGACACGCCGGGCAGGCCCTTCACCGGCAGCAGCCGCTCGAACCTGATGATGAGCCCAAGGCCGAAGTTGATCAGCCACGGGACCGCGACGATGTCGTGCTCGTTCTGCGCGTCGCTGGCATTCTTGCGCCGCATCTTGACCACCGGGCGCAGCAGCACGTTCCAGCTCCACAGGGTCTCGACGACCAGGCCCGCGCCCTCCATCAGCTTGACCAGGCCGACCCGGTCGTAGCGGCGGAAGTGGCCGGTGGCGACGTCGTGCTTGGACCACAGGGCCATGTCGCACGGCACCGCGATCAGCGCCGTGCCGCCGGGGCGCAGCACCCGATGGATCTCGGCGGCGGCCTGGTGGTCCTCCTCGATGTGCTCCAGCACGTCGAAGGCGACGAGCAGGTCGAAGGACTCGCTCTCCAACGGCAGGTCCCGCGCGTCGGCCTGGATCGCGTTGAAGCCTCGCTCCCGGGCGATCTCGACGCCCTCCTGAATGTACTCGGTGACCAGCACGTCCCAACCCATGTCCCGCAGGGTCTGACTGTTGCCGCCGCCGGACGCCCCGATCTCGACCGCCCGGCCGGGCTCGCCGATCCGGCGCAGCTCACGGGCGATGATGGCGCGACGCTCGCGGTACCACCAGTGCCGGTTCTCCACGGCGGTGGCGGCCCGAATGTCGTCAGCGTCCATGACCGTTCCCATCCTGTACCCAGGTGCTCCTCATCGAAGATTGAGGAGTTCTCAGTAACCGCTGAGATTAGGGGCGCCGACGGATCGCCACAAGACCGAAAGATCATCATGCGACACACCGTCCCGCCGGGGCCTGCTTGCCGCCGATGCCGGGGATGGGTTACCGTGGCCGAAGCAGCCCTCGCTGGAGGCATCGACCCCCAGGGCTTGCCGATTCCGAGCCGAAGCAGGCGGGAAACTTTCGCACCCGCCCCGGCTTTCCACCGCGCCACGCCGCGCTGCCCGGTATTTCGCGTACCGGCGCATCGACCCGCGTCCGCGCTGTCACCGCCGTGGCACGACCGTGCCCGCCGGAGCCGATCCCACCCAGGAGCACCACCATGACCGATCTGGCCCTCAAGGCGCAGCCCGCCGCCCGGTCCCGCCGCCGCGGCACCTCCGCCCCGGCCGTGCCGAGCCCCGACGACGCCGTCGTGGCCTTCACCGGCATCGTCGACACCCGCGACCAGCACGCCTTCGTACGGCTGCGCGGCTACCTGCCCGACCCACACGACCCCCACCTGCCGCCCGGCCTGGTCCAGCGGCACGACCTGCGCCGTGGCGACGCCGTCACCGGCACCATGGCCGCACCGGCCGAACGCGGCGACGGCCGCCCCGCCCGCCGCCCGACCGTGACGGCCGTGCGGACCGTCAACGGCGACGACGCCGAACGCGCGGCGCAACGGCCGGACTTCTACCGGCTCACGCCGCTGTTCCCGCAGGAGCGGCTGCGGCTGGAGACCGAGCCGCAGGTGCTCACCACCCGCGTCATCGACCTGCTCAGCCCCATCGGCAAGGGCCAGCGCGCCCTGATCGTGTCCCCGCCCAAGGCGGGCAAGACGCTGGTGCTCCAGGCGATCGCCCGCGCGGTCAGTGTCAACCACCCCGACAGCCACCTGATGGCGATCCTCATCGACGAGCGGCCCGAAGAGGTCACCGACATGCGTCGCACCGTACGCGGCGAGGTGATCTCGTCCACTTTCGACCGGCCACCGGCCGAGCACACCGCCGTGGCCGAACTGGCCATCGAACGGGCCAAGCGCCTGGTCGAGGGGGGCCGCGACGTGGTCGTCCTGCTCGACTCCATCACCCGACTCGGCCGGGCCTACAACCTCGCCGCGCCCTCCGGCGGACGGGTCATGTCCGGCGGCATCGAGGCAGGCGCCCTGCACGCGCCCAAGCGGTTCCTCGGCGCGGCCCGCAACATCGAAGGCGGCGGCTCGCTGACCATCATCGCCACCGCGCTGGTGGAGACCGGGTCACTCGGCGACACGGTCATCTTCGAGGAGTTCAAGAGCACCGGCAACGCCGAGCTGCGCCTGCTGCGCGGCCTGGCCGAACGGCGGATCTTCCCCGCCGTCGACGTGGACGCCTCCGGCACTCGACGCGAGGAGCTACTGCTCGACCCGCGCGAGCTGGACCTGGTACGCCGCCTGCGTCGTGCCCTGCGCTCACTGGACGGCCAGTCGGCGGGCGAGCAGTTGGTCGACCGGCTGAGCAGGACCTCCAGCAACGCGGAGTTCCTGCTGCAGCTCGGTCAGACCCAGCAGGGCTGAGCGCCGCGAGGGGCCGGACCCGACGCTATCGTCGCGCCCGACCCCACGACCCGTCAGACGGGCAGCGTCCAGTTCTGGGGGCTCTGGCCGTTGCAGTCCCAGATCTGCACCTGGGTGCCCGGCGTGGTGGAGCCGGCCGGGTCGTCCAGACACCGGTTCGACTGCGGGTTGTAGTAGGAACCGTCGGCCCGGTGGATGAACACCTGGGCGCCGGTGTTGTTGCAGTCCCACAGTTGGACCTTGGTGCCGTTGGCGGTGCCGCCGCCGGAGATGTCGGCGCACTTGCCCAGCGCGTGCAGCGTGGTACCCGCCTCGACGTAGGTCCACTGCTGCGCACCGGTGCCGTTGCAGGTGTAGATCTGGATCGGCGTGCCGTTTGCGGTACCCGAGGAGCGGACGTCCAGGCAGAGCCCGTTGGCATTCTTGACCGCCTTGCCGCCACCGCCACCGCCACCGCCACCGCCACCGGCGGTGTACGCCGCGACGTAGTCCACGATCATCGGCACGCCCGACACCGTCGAGCCGGTGGGGCCGCCGCCGAACGCGCCCGGGAACGAGCCGCCGATCGCCACGTTCAGGATCATGAAGAAGCCGTGGTGGGTGGCGTTGTTCCAGGTGGTCGCGTCGACCTGGTTGGCGTTGACGGTGAAGAAGTTGTTGCCGTCCAGGTACCACCGGATCTGCTCCGGCGACACGCTGCGGTCCAGCTCCATCGCGTACGTGTGGAACCCGGTCTGGCAGCCGCCGCAGGCGCGCTCGCCGCTGCCGAGGCCGGTGTACTCGTTGCACGGACCGCCGGGCGCCACGCCGCAGTGCAGGGTCGCGAACTCGGAGCTGCGGCCGTTGATGTCCTCCATCAGGTCGATCTCGCCGATGCCGGGCCAGCCGCTGGCGCCGGTGCCGCGCGCGGCCGCGCCCAGCGTCCAGAACGCGGGCCAGTATCCGGCCGCCGCGGCGCCGCTGACGTTGGGCTGCTGCAGGCGGCCCTCCAGGCGCAGTTTGCCGCCCGCCGGGGCGGCGAAGTCGGTGCGCTGGGTCTCGACCCGGCCGCTGGTCCAGTTGCCGGCCCCGTCGCGGATCGGCTTGATGACCAGGTTGCCGTTGCCGTCGAGGTAGACGTTCTGGGTGCTGTTGGTCATGTACTCGATCTCGCCGGTGCCCCAGTTGGCGGCGCCGCCGGGGTAGTTGTGGCCGATGTCGTACAGCCAGTTGGCGGTGTTGAGGCCGGAACCGGCGGAGCCGTTGAAGTCCTCGCCGTACACCTGGGTCCAGCCGGCCGGAACGGCGGGCAGGCCCGCGTGGGCCTCCGGCGGGGAGGTGACGACGGCGCCGGTGATGGCGACCGCGAAGGAGATCGCGGCCACGCGCACGCGGCGCCAGCCGGTGCGGGAAACGGTCATGGGGTTGCCCTTCTAGTGGGGACGGAGCGGGCAGGCGGTCCACATCCGACGGGTCCGCCGGATGTGGACAGGAGAGGGAGCGCTCTCAGCTGGATGGTCCGCTTTTGCAAACAAGGTTGTCAATACGGATCACGCGGAGTTGGCAGGTGAGCGCCAACTCCGATCTATCCGACATACTTCGCTTCGGGCTGACTTTGTCGCAGCTCACGGCACATGCTTCATCCGCCCGATCACCCCGTCGACACGCGGCACATCGGCATCGACCAGCCGTGGCAACCTCCCTCGCGGCCAGGTCTCGGTTTCCGGCTCGTTACGTGGTTTCCCACCAGAGAGCGCTCTCTGTCGCGGTTGGACACCGTGGCGCCTTGACTGGTATCCGCGAAAATCGTTATTGTCCGATCGTCATAATCGATGATGGTCGCTGGTCCGACGCGTGCGCGCCGGACCGCAGCTCGGCTCCGCTCGGTCGACTGGTCGGCGTCCTTCGACTGCTCCTCGGAGGTATCCCCCATGTCTGGCAAAGCCGGCCCGTTCCCACTCCCGCGCCGAAGGCACCTGGCCGCGATCGCCGCGGCCGTCCTCGCCGCGTCCTTGCTGTCGGCCTCCCCCGGCCCCGCGTACGCCGCAGGCCTGCCGATCGTGGCCGACTACGAGGGCGACCTGCCCATCACCACGTCCAGCCCCGGCATCTTCCCGTTCGGCAACGACGCGGCCAGCACACCGGCCCTGAGCCAAGCCACCGCGGCCGACCGCCCCGGCGCCGGAATGGACAACCACGCCCTCAAGGTCGTCTACACCACCACCGCGTACGGCGGCCACTCGCACAACCTGACCGCCGCGCAGGACTGGACCGCCTACGGCGGGTTCAGTTTCTGGGCCAAGGGCAGCGGCTCCGGCCGCCAGATCCAGGTCGAGGTGAAGGACGGCGGCGCCGACGGCGAGCACTCCGAACTGTGGGAGTCGCACTTCACCGACACCGCCGACTGGCAGCAGGTGAAGATCCCGTTCGGCAGCTTCACCAAGCGCACCGACTACCAGCCCGGCGGCGGCCCCACCGACGGCACGCTGACCCTGACCAACATGTGGGGCTACGCGGTCAACCTGGGCAGCAACGTCACCGGTGAGCTGCTCCTGGACGACATCGCCCTGTACGGCAGCGCCCAGCCCCGGGTCGGGCTGGTCCAGGACGCGTACACCACCGACGCGGGCGGCTCGGTCGACGTGACCGTCACCGCCACCCAGCCCGGCGACGGGCCGCTGAGCAACGCGATCACGGTCCACTACACCGTCGGCGGCGGCACCGCCGTCGACGGCACCGACTTCCACGCCGCCACCGGCACCCTAACCTTCCCGGCCGGGACCGCCTCCGGCACGACGCAGCACGTCACCGTGGCCACCATCGGCGGTACGCCCGCGGCGGTCGGCAAGACCATCCCGGTGAAGCTGACCGCCGAGGGCGCCACGCTCGGCGCCGACACGGCCACCGTCGTCATCAACGCGCACGGGCTGCCGTACCTGGACGCGAGCCTGCCGACCGCGCAGCGAGTGTCCGACCTGCTGTCGCGGATGAGCCTGGCCGAGAAGGTCGGGCAGATGACGCAGGCCGAGCGGGCCGCGGTCGGCAGCGGGACGCCGATCATCACGTACCGGCTCGGCTCGCTGCTGTCGGGCGGCGGCTCGGTGCCCAACCCGAACACGCCCACCGCGTGGGCCGACATGATCGACAACTTCCAGCTGCACGCCCGCGCCACCCCGCTGCAGATCCCGCTGATCTACGGCATCGACGCGGTGCACGGCGACAACAACCTCGACGGCGCCACCGTCTTCCCCCACAACATCGGCCTGGGCGCCAGCCGCGACCCCGACCTGGTCAAGCAGACCGGCGAGCTGACCGCGCAGGAGACCCGGGCCACCGGCATCCCGTGGACGTTCTCGCCATGCCTGTGCGTCACCCGCGACGAGCGCTGGGGCCGGTCGTACGAGTCGTTCGGCGAGGACCCGGCGCTGGTGCAGCTGCTGGAGACCATCATCGACGGTCTGCAGCACGACGGGAACCTCGCGGACCGGGGCGCTGTGCTGGCCACCGCCAAGCACTTCTTCGGCGACGGCGGCACCCGCTACGGCTCGTCGACCAACGGGTCGTACACGACCGACCAGGGCGTCACCTACGGCACCCGGGACCAGATCGAGGCGATCCACCTCGCCCCGTTCAAGACCGCGGTCCGCAAGGGCGTCGGCTCGGTCATGCCGTCCTACTCCAGCCTGCAGATCCTCGGCGAGGACAACGCCCCGGTGAAGATGCACGGCCGCGCTGACCAGATCACCGGTGTGCTCAAGCAGCAGCTCGGCTTCAAGGGCTTCGTGATCAGCGACTGGGCGGGCATCGACCAACTCGGCCCGGACTACAAGAACGACGTCAAGATCGGCGTCAACGCGGGCATCGACATGGTGATGGTGCCGTTCAACGTCCAGGGCTTCACCACGGCCCTGACCGAGCTGGCGACCAGCGGCGATGTCACGTCGGCGCGCATCGACGACGCGGTCACCCGGATCCTGACCCAGAAGTTCGCGCTCGGGCTGTTCGAGCACCCGTTCGCCGACCGCACCGGCCTGACCGAGATCGGCAGCGCGGCGCACCGGCAGGTGGCCCGGCAGGCCGCGGCCAAGTCACAGGTGCTGCTCAAGAACGATGACCGGGTGCTGCCGCTGGCCAAGACCGCCAAGATCTACGTGGCCGGGTCCAACGCCGACGACCTGGGCAACCAGGCGGGCGGCTGGACACTGAGCTGGCAGGGCGGCTCCGGAAACGCCGGGACCGGCACCACGATCCTGGCGGGCATCCGGCAGGTCGCGCCGCACGCGACGATCACGTACAGCAAGGACGCGTCGGCGCCGATCGGTGGGGCGAGCGTCGGCGTGGTCGTGGTCGGCGAGACGCCGTACGCCGAGGGCATCGGTGATGTCGGCAACGGGCACACGCTGCAGTTGTCGCTGGCCGACCGGGCCGCGGTGGAGAAGGTGTGCGCGGCCGTGCGCTGCGTCGTGGTGACCGTCTCCGGGCGGCCGCTGGACCTGACCGGCGTCGTGCCGCGCGCGGCCGGGGTGGTCGCGTCGTGGCTGCCGGGCAGCGAGGGCGCGGGCGTGGCCGATGTCCTGTTCGGCGACAAGCCGTTCACCGGGCGGCTGCCGGTCAGCTGGTTCCTCAGCGAGAGCCAGCTGCCGCTCAACCTCGGTGACCGATACTACGACCCGCTGTACGCGTACGGCTGGGGTCTGCGGACCGACAGCGGCCGGGCTCGGCTGCAGTCGCTGCGGACCAAACTGGCGGTGCTCGGCGACGACCGCGACGCCGCCGCGGCGGTGCGCTCGCTGGACCGGGCGCTCACGCCGGGCTACTGGCGGGCGGACGGCACCGCCCGCGACGGCGAGCGGGTGCTGGCGGCGCTGCAGGACGCGGCGCGCTCGCTGCAGCGGTCGACGCACGACGGGTACGGCTACGACGATCCGCTGGTCTCGGTCGCCCGTGACATCGCGCAGGCGGCAGTGGTCGAGGCGGGTCCGGGCGGGATGGCGTTCACCGCGTCACTGACCGCCGACGCCGAGCACCAGCTGCTGCTGGGCAACCCGTCAACCGCGGTCGGCCTCCTGTCCCAGGCATACCACCGGGCCTCCTGACCTGGAGCCCGTGACGTGCCCCCGGCCAGGAGCCCGGGGGCACGTCACGGCTCGGGCATGATCGCCGTTCTCGGTCACAATGTGGCCCTGGAGCGCAGTAAATGACCGCCGACACTGATCTTCGCGCTGGGGATCAGTGTCGGCGGTCAGAATCTGGGGTTTCGGGCCGAGGCCGGGTAGCGAAGTGACCGGAGGCGGCGATCTTCAGGGATGCTGTCCCGCGATACGGGAGCCGCCGACTGATTCACGGTGGTCGTTGCACCGGAAGTGACCTCGGACGGCGATCTTGGCGGTCAGTCGGGGAGCATGGGCATGGCCAGGCCCGGGTCCCGGCCCAGCAGCGTGCCGCGCTGGAGTGAGGTGGTGCCGAAGCGTTCGCGCACCGCGTCGACGGCGGTGTCCAGGGCGTCGCGGTGCACCTGCGCGAACGGCAGTTCGAGCTGCACGTGGCCGTCCCGGTCGAGGTTGCCGACCGAGACGCCGATCAGGGTCAGGCCGCGTTCGGCGATCAGCGGCGCTGCCGTCGCCAGCAGGGACCGCACCGCGTCGAGGATCGCCTGCGTCTGGTCGGTCGCCTTGGCCAGGGTGAACGAGCGGGTGGCGCGGGTGTAGTCGGCGAAGCGCAGCCGCAGCACCACCGTGCGGCCGGGGCACTCGGCCCTGCGCATCCGGCGGGTGACCCGTTCGACCAGTCCGGCGAGGGTCGCGTCGAGGTACTCGGCGGTGTGCCGGCCTCGGCCGAGAGCCCGCTGGGCGCCCATCGAGCCGCGACGGCGGCCGACGACCACCGGGCGCGGGTCCTGGTTGTGTGCCAGCGCGTGCAGGTGGCGGCCGGACCCCTGGCCGAGCATCGACACCAACGCGGCCTCGCCCAGGCGCGCCACCTGCCCGACCTTGCGGATGCCGCGCTGGTGCAGCTTCGCGGCGGTGACCTGACCGACGCCCCACAGCACCTCGACCGGCAGTCGGTGCAGGAACGACAGCTCGTCGTCGGGCGCCACGGCCAGCAGCCCGTCCGGCTTGGCGACCCGGCTGGCGACCTTGGCCAGGAACTTGGTCCGGGCGATCCCGACCGTGATCGGCAGGCCGACGCGCTCCAGCACATCACGGCGCAGTCGCGCGGCGATCTCGACCGGGCTGCCGCTGATGCGGTGCAGGCCACCGACGTCGAGGAACGCCTCGTCGATGGAGAGCGGCTCGACGAGCGGCGTGGTGTCGTCGAAGACCTCGAACACGTCCCGGCTGGCCTGCGTGTACGCCGCCATCCTGGGCTCGACCACGATCGCCTGCGGGCACAGCTCGCGGGCGGCGCGGCCACTCATCGCAGTGCGCACCCCGTAGGCCTTGGCCTCGTAGCTGGCGGCGAGCACCACGCCGCCGCCGACGATGACCGGTCGGCCGCGCAGTCGCGGATCGTCCCGCTGCTCCACGGACGCGTAGAACGAGTCGAGATCCGCGTGCAGGATCGACGCCACGCTCCGCATGACCCGCATACTAGTACAGACGTTCGAATCGCTGTCAAGAATCGCTGTCAAGAATCGCGTCAACCGTCGGCCGACCAGGCGCTCCAGCGATCCACGTCGACGGCGAGCACCGGGCCGGGCGGCGGCTGGTCGGCATACTGCGGATAGCGGGAGGTCAGCAGGCGCAGCGCGTGTTCAGACTCCGGCTCGGTGAGCGCGAGCACGCGGGCGGCGCCGTCGGCGCGCACCCACCACAGCCGCGACCAGTCCTCCTCGTAGTGGTCGGCCAGCACCGACACCCGCGACTGGACCGCCACATTGGCCAGCCGCCGCAGCGCAGTGGTGCGTTTGGGTTTGCGGTCGACGGCGCTGTAGAGCGTGTCGCCGTCCAGCGCGAACACGATCGGGACCAGGTGCGGACAGCCGCTCGCGTCGACGGTGGCCAGCCTGGCCACGCGGGCCGAGGCGAACCGCTCGGCGGGCCTCACCCGACCGTGAACTCCCCGATCGCGTCCTCCCACTTGTCCAGCGCCCGCTCGACCGGACCACGCGGACCGGACGGCAGCCAGGTCATCGCCCGGTGCACCCCGACGCGGGCCAGTTTCTCCAGCACCGCCGGGTCGGGCGGGACGGACAGGAACTGCACCTGCACCGGCCGTTGCGCCCGCGCCCGCAACTGCTCGATCCGCTCGAACACGCCCGGGTCCTCGCCGTAGTTGGGCAGCCAGCCGTCCCCGAAGGACACCACCCGGTCCAGCACGGTCGGGCCGGAGCCGCCGACCAGGATCGGCGGATGCGGCCACTGCGCCGGTTTCGGATACGACCAGATCCGGTCGAACGACACGTGCTCGCCCTGGTAGCTGGCCTCGTGGTCGGCCCAGATCGCCTTCATCGCCTCGACCCGCTCGCGCAGCACGGCCATCCGCACCCTCGGGTCGGTGCCGTGGTTGCGCATCTCCTCGCGGTTCCAGCCCGCCCCGACACCGAACTCGAACCGGCCCCCGGACAGGTGGTCGACGCTGGCCACGGACTTGGCGGTGTGGATCGGGTCGCGCTGGATGACCAGGCAGATGCCGCTGCCCACCCGCAGCCGCGAGGTCGCCTCGGCCGCGGCGGTCAGCGCGACGAACAGGTCGTAGCAGTGCCAGTACTTGGGCGGCATCTCGCCGAACGGGTACGGCGACTCGCGGCTGGCCGGGATGTGGCTGTGCTCGGCGAAGAACAGCGCGTCCTGACCCCGCTGCTCGACCAGCCGGGCCACCTCACCGGGCCGCATCCCGTCGTGCGTCGGGAAGTAGCCGACTCCGAACTCCATCGCCGCCTCCAACCGTCGGACACCTTGGTCAGCATATGAGCGTTTTGAGGGCGTACCGGGGACAACCGCTCAACTCGGCTCGTCGGGCGGCCCGCACACCCGGTCCCGACCCTCGCGCTTGGCCCGGTACAGCGCCTCGTCGACCCGCTGCAGCAGCGCCGTACTGGTCTGCCCGTGCACCGGGTAGCCGACCACGCCGATGCTCACCGTCAGCGACAGCTCGAGGTCCTGGTGCCGGATCGGGGTGCGCGCCACCGCCGCCCGCAGCCGCTCGGCGGCCGCGAACGCCTGGGCCAGATCGGCGTGCAGCAGCACCCCGAACTCCTCCCCGCCCAACCGCGCGGCCACGTCGTCGGCGCGCAGTTCGCGCTGGATCGCCGCCGCCGTCTGGGTCAGTGCCGCGTCCCCGGCCAGGTGGCCGTGGCGGTCGTTGATGGACTTGAAATGGTCCAGGTCCAGCATGAGCACCGACAGTCGGCTGCCCAGCGCACGGGCCTTGCCCAGTTCCGTCTCCAACTGCGCGTGGAAGGAGCGCCGGTTGCGCAGCCCGGTCAGCGGATCGCTGGTGGCCAGGTCGGTCAGCATCGCCCGCTGCTCGCTGATCCGCTCCGCCATGACGTTGAACGCCGAGGCGAGCCGGCCGAGTTCGCCCCGCGAGCCCACCGCCACCCGTACGTCGTCGTGCCCTGCCGCGAGCAGGTCGGCCGCGCGGGTCAGCCGCCGCACGTCCCGCACGATGCCGTGCGCCAGCAGGTACCCCAGGGCCAGCGCGACGACCATCCCGAACAAACTCGCCCCCGCCATGACCTTCGCGATGTGGGACTCGGCGGCGAGCAGCTCACGGTAGGTCTTCGTGTACTCCAGCAGCACCGCCCCGACGATCGCGCTCTTGGTGCCCAGGATGGGCACCGCGACGACCTGGATGCCGCCCGGATGGTCGGGTCCCAGCTCGGTGAAGGCGCGCGGGACGCCGTCACGCAGGGTCGCCGCGACCTCCCCGTCCGGATCCTCGAGGAACAACCTCCCCTGATGCGACGGAATGGCGTCGGCGAGGACCCGCCGGTCGCCGTCGACGACCTCGATGTCGCGCCCGAGATCGCGATGGATGTCGGTGACGTAGCGCTGCAGCTCCTCAGGGCGCTGATACATGCGGGGCTGCCCGGGGCCCAGCGGCCGGACGACGTTGTGGGCGACATGCAGGGCCACCCGCTGGGCCTCCGCCTGCGCGGCCCGCACGCTGGCGGCATGCTGCTCGCGCACCGCCACCAGCGCGACCAGCGGCAGCAGGAGCGACACGGCCAGGAACGCCAGAATCAGCCGTGGCCCCAACCGGCTGAGCCGAGCCAGCAGCCGGGACAGCCGGTGCGGCCCGGTCGGCACCCTCACCCGCCCATGGTAGCCAGCCAGAACTTCTCGTACCGGCACCAACCGGATACCGGCGCATGTACCGCCCGATGATCGAGTAGCCTACGCGGGTGACCGCGGAACTGTGGGTGCTCAACAACGGCTACATCGGCGACCGGGTGGCCAGCACGGTGACGCTGCTGCGCGACGGGGACACCCTCGCGGTGGTCGACCCGGGCATGGTCGCCGACCGGCAGCAGATCCTGGCGCCGCTGCGCGAGCTGGGCGTCGACCCCGACGACATCACCGACGTGATCTTCAGCCACCACCACCCGGACCACACCATCAACGCGGCCCTGTTCCGCAACGCCCGCTACCACGACCACTGGGCGTACTACGTGAACGACGAGTGGGTCAGTCGAGACGCCGAAGGCTTCGCGCTGACCGACACGATCCGCCTGATCCGGACTCCCGGCCACACCGCCGAGGACATCACCACCCTCGTCGACACCGCCGACGGCCTGGTCGCACTGACTCACGTGTGGTGGCACTCCGGCGGACCAGCGCACGACCCGAAGGCGACCGACTCCGACGCGCTCACCGCGTCCCGGGCCCGGGTGCTGGCCCTGCGGCCGTCGCTGGTCGTGCCCGGCCACGGCGCCGCCTTCGTCCCGGACGAGAACACGCCGCGCTGACGCCCGCCGACTTCACCCCGCGTTCAGCCTGCTCTCAGCCGGTCGCGCCTACCATGCCTACATCATGAAGACACCCCTGCTCGCCGGCGCCCTGCCGGCCTTGGTCCTGGCGCTCACCGGCTGCGGTCCGGGCCGGGCCGAGGACGCCCCACCGGACTGGTCGAAGGACCCGGTACTGGTCGGCGCCGGTGACATCGCCACCTCCGGCAAGGGCGACAGCGCCACTGCGGCACTGCTCGACGACATCGGCGGCACCGTCTTCACCCTCGGCGACAACGCGTACGACAGCGGCACCGCCAAGCAGTTCGACAAGCTGTACGGCCCCACGTGGGGCAGGCACAAGTCCCGCACCCGCCCCGCCCCCGGCAACCACGACTACCGGACACCCGGCGCGACCGGCTACTACGACTACTTCGGCGCCGTCGCCGGGCCGCCCGGCCTCGGCTACTACTCCTTCGATCTGGGCACCTGGCACATCGTGTCGCTCAACTCCAATGTCGACATGACGCCCGGGTCGGCGCAGGAGCGGTGGCTGCGCGCCGACCTCGCGGCCAGTGGCAGGCACTGCACCCTGGCCTACTGGCACCATCCGCTGTTCACCTCGGGCGCCAACCACGCGCCCGACACCGCGACCCTGCCCCTCTACCAGGCCCTCTACGACAGCGGCGCCGAGGTCGTCGTCGCCGGGCACAACCACCAGTACGAGCGGTTCGCCCCGATGGACCCCACCGGGAAGGTCGACCAGGCACGCGGGCTGCGCACGTTCGTGGTGGGCACCGGCGGAGGCGGGCTGTACCAGTTCGGCACCATCCAGCCCAACAGCGAGGTGCGCGACAACACCACCTTCGGCGTCATCGCGTTCACGCTGCACGCCGACAGCTACGAGTGGCGCTTCATCCCCGAGAAGGGCAAGTCCTTCACCGACACCGGGACCGGCACCTGCCACTGACGGTCAGCGCGCACCCGTGAACGGGGCCGTCGGCAACGGCGGCCGTGGCGGCCGGACGGCATCCTCATTGACCCGCTCGATCTGCCAGTGGGTCATCGGCTCGACCAGGGCCTGGGCGACCCGGTAACCGGCCAGCGCGCACGCGATCATCACCGCGGCGCCGATCAGGTTGCGCACGAACCAGTTCGCGGCGGGTCGCTCCATCCGGGCCTGGGCCAGCGCCCAGGCGGTGGCGTTCGGGCGGGAGAATCCGTCGTTCATCACAGCGCCGCCCGCACTTCCCGGGCGGCCAGGACGGCCGCCTCGACTCGCCGCTCCACCGGGATGCCCAGGTTGAAGTACTCCGCGCCGACGCCGCGGCCGCCCAGCCGGGCCTGCACGTACACCGTGCCGTCGTTGCCGAACCAGAAGTGGGCGCCGGGGCCGAGCTCCGGCACCGCGTACCGCCGCTCACCGACGAAGCCCGCGTGGGACAGGTAGTTCTCTGCCAGCGCCACCGGGCCGTCCCAACCCCGGCGACCGTAGGCGACGACCGTCACCGACAGACGCACGGCGCCGGTCTCGGTGGCATCGTTCTTCGAGGTGCTGACATAGCACCAGGCGACGCTGAACGGCCGCTTCGGGTCCAGTGGCTCGGTGCCGTCGCGCAGGTCGGCCCGGCCCGGCACCAGCAGGTCGAGCAACTCGGCCCGCAGCAGCGGACACACCGCGCCGGGCATCGGCGCGTGCACCATCGCCAGATCCACCGCGGGCACCGCGCCGAGGGGCCCCGACACCAGCCCGAGCAGCGCGATCACCAGCGCGGGGCGCCGGATCGCGGGCCACCGACGCCGCCAGAATCCCCGTTCCTCCATGGCCGAGATGCTAGGGCTCACCCGCCACCGACGGCTCGCCCGAGTGGGTCAACGGCGTGAGACCGGCCGGACCGGATCAGGACCCAGGTCTTCCAGTATGTAACCGTCGGGATAGGTCCGGGCGGGCTGCCCCGGGGTGAAGAAGGACTCCGGCGTCCGGCGCCAGCGGCGGACCCGGCCGCTCGAACGCAGCAGCAGGTGCACCGTCACCCGGACCGCCGGGTTCGGCTTCGGCACGCCCAGCGCCCGGCGGACCGGCTCGTCGAGCAGGGCGTCGGCCGCCGCGGCGGCGAAACGGCGCAGCGGCCTGGGAAACCGGCTCGCGAGAATGTCCCTGGTGGCGTCGATCAGCCTGGTGGCGGCCTCGTCGTGGCCGAAGTTCGCGCGCTCGTACGCGTTGAACCAGTCCTCGAACTCCGCCCAGGTGTCGGGCAGGTCGCGGATGTTCATGAGTCGCCCGACCTCGCGGTAGAAGTGCCAGGTCGCCGCCCGTTCGTCGGCGCGCAGTCGGCGCGGGCCGTAGCGGTCGATCCACCGGGTCGGGATGAAGACGAACGTGCCGAGCACGTACCGGTACTCATCGGGGGTGATGTCGTAGACGCGGTGGATCCGGTTGAGCGCGGCGATCACCTGGCGGCCGCGCGGGTGGTCGGGGCCGTGCGCGATCAGCTCGTACATGAACAGGCCGGTGTCGTCGGCGCGTTTGCGGGTGCGTTCGGTCAGCTCACCCGTGTCCAGCAGCAACCGAGCGATCGCGGGCACCGCGAACGTCCGGTAGAAGGCCAGGTTGAGCCCGAGACGCAGGTCGGCGCCGAACTCGCGCAGCGCGAGATGCCGGTAGACGGCGTGCTGGTCCACCGGCGTCTCCTGCGGCGGGCTGGTGCGGGCTGAGGTGTGCAACTCGTCGGGTCCTCACGGTCGGGGCGGCGTCGGACAGGTCCATGGTCCACAATGCCGCCATGGACCTGCGCCCGGAACTGCTGCCCCCGCCCGTCTCGGCGGAGCGGATCGCCGAGCTGAGCGCCGAGATCGCCCACCTCGAGGACCTCGTGCTGAGCGGGGACCGCGCGGTGGCCGAGGCCGCGGTCGCCGCCTTCAACGAGGCCACCGGCCACACGTGCACGCTGTGGGACTTCGTCGAGTACGACGCGGGGCGCGGCGTCGCGGAGTTCGCCCTCGAACTCGCCCGTCCGGCCTGGCCGCGCGTGCCCGACGTCACCCGCGACGAGCTGATCGAACTGGTCCGCCGGATCATGGAAGAGGGCCCGGACGCGGACTACTACCGGCTTCTGCTCGACACCAACACGGTGCGACCGGGCGCCTGGGGCGTCATCTACCACCCGCCCGCCCATCTGGGCCGGGAACCGACGCCGGAGCAGGTCGTCGACGAGATCCTGAGCTACCAGCCGATCGAGCTGTGACCGATCGACGCGCGCTTGTCGGAGCGGGCCGCTAGGCTGCGCCGATGATGGAATGGCTGCTCGACTCCGACCCGGCCGTCCGCTGGCAGGTGCTGCGGGACCTGGCCGACGCCACGCCCGCCGAGGTCGCCGCCGACCGGGCCCGGGTGGCGCGTCAGGGCTGGGGTGCCCGGCTGCTCGCGCTGGCGGACGCCGACGGACCGTGGGACGGCGGCGCGTGCTTCCCGGCCTCGTACAGTCGTGACGAGCCGGGACAGCCGTGGACCGCCACCATGCATACGCTGCAGACTCTGCTGATCTTCGGACTGGACCCGGCCGGTGAGCGGGCGCGCCGCGCGACCGCCCTGGTCGCCGAGAACTGCCGGTGGGAGCACGACGGACAGCGGTTCTTCGACGGCGAGGTCGAGCCGTGCATCAACGGCCGGACCATCGAGACCGGCGCCTATTTCGGGATGGACGTCGCCCCGATCGTGGCACGCCTGCTCGGCGAGCGGCTGCCCGACGGCGGCTGGAACTGCGAGGCCGAGAACGGTTCGGTGCGCTCCTCGGTCGACACCACGATCAACGTGCTGGACGGGCTGCTGGAGTTCGAACGCGCCACCGGCGGCTCCGACGAGGTCCGCCAGGCCCGGCGCGGCGGCGAGGAGTACCTCCTCGCACGCGGCCTGTTCCGGCGGCTGAGCACCGGCGACGTCATCGACCCGGCGTATCCGGACTTCGCGTTCCCGTACTACTGGCACTACGACGTGCTGCGGGCGCTCGACTACTTCCGCCGGGCGGGCGCCGAGCCCGATCCGCGGATGGCCGAAGCCGTCGAACTGGTCCGCTCCAAGCGGCAGCCGGACGGCTGCTGGCTGCTCGACCGGGTACACCCGGGGCGGGTCTTCTTCGACCTCGAAACCGTCGGCGAACCGAGCCGGTGGAACACGCTGCGCGCCCTGCGAGTCCTCGACTGGTGGGACGGCGCGAAAGGCACGCAGTCCTAACCCGCCTTGGGGTGTACGGCGAAGAAATCCCAGATCACGGCTGTGGCATCGAGGGCGGTTGCCGGTGGGTCGAGCCCGAGCGCGCGTTCGAGCACCGGTTTGGGCACCGAACCGGGCCACTGGTGCCCGGCACCGGCGACCACGATCAGCTCTACCGCGCGCCCGTTCGGGCACGACCACCGCGAGGTGGTGACCGGGCCGTCGGTGCTGACGGCCGCCTGGCCGCAGCCGTCGACGGCCCGCCATTCGTCGATGACCTCCGGCACGGGCGGGCCGTCGATGGTGGCGAAGCCGTCGCCTGGGCTGCCGTCGAGCGCGATGTTGTGGTCGGCGTCGCCGTGCACGTGAATGACTGAAACCGGCGCCGGATGCTCGCAGGCGCCCAGCCGGGTCGCGGCGACGGGTCCGATCGCGGCGAACAGCGTGGTGTCGCAGGCCAGCCGGTATGACATCAGCCCGCCGTTGGAGATCCCGGTGGCGTACACCCGCGCCGGATCGACCCGAACCGACTCCCCCACCCGCGCGACCATCGCCTCGATGAAGGCGACGTCGTCCACGCCCTGCTCCCCCGGTCGCCCGCAGCAGCCGCCCCCGACCGCCCAGGCGCGGACCAGCCCGTCCGGGTACGCCACCACGAACCCGCCCCCGTCTGCCTGCGCGTCCCAGCCATACGACCCACGCGCCTGCGACCCGGTGCCGAACCCGCCGTGCAGCACCACGACCAGCGGCACTGCCTCGCCCGGCGGCAGCGACGACGGGACGTACAACTGATAGGTCCGATCACGCCCGTCGACGGTGATGTGGTGGTCAGACACCCCGACAGACGTCGGGTCCATTTCGCGCCGGGACTGGCACCCCGCCAGTAGAACCGCGCCTGTCATCAGCAGTGCCACGAACGCCCGCATGCCGACAGTCTGCGCCGCTCCGGTACGGCCCAGGTAAGCGCGCGGTCAGGGTCCGACGGTCTTCACCGAACCTGCACGTCGGCACCGCCGCACCACCATGGTCGGTGCCTAGCGTCGTCGCCATGCGAGTGAAGATGATCCTGCCCGCGCTGACGGAGGCGACCAGTCCGTTCTTCCGACCGATCAAATACTCACTGTTCCCGCCGCTGGGGCTGGCCACCCTGGCCGGATACCTGCCCGGCGACGCGCACGTCACGCTGCACGACGAGCACGTGCAGCGGCTGCGCCTCGACGAGGACCCGGTGCCGGACCTGGTGGTGATCCAGGTCTACATCACCTCGGCCCGGCGCAGTTACGAGATCGCCGACCACTACCGGGCGCGCGGCGCGTACGTCGTGCTCGGCGGTCTGCACGTCACCTCGCTGCCCGACGAGGCGGCCGCGCACGCCGACACGGTCTTCCTCGGCCCCGGCGAGGACACCTGGCCGCAGTTTCTCGCCGACTGGTATCGCGGGCAGGCCAAGCCGCGCTACACCTCCACCACCAGGACCCTGGCCGGGTTGCCGCCGATCCGCCGCGACCTGATCGACCGGCACCGCTACCTGGTGCCGAACTCGATCGTGGTGTCGCGCGGCTGCCCGCACCACTGCGACTTCTGCTACAAGGACGCGTTCTTCGAGGGCGGCAAGTCGTACTACACGCAGACCGTCGAGGACGCGTTGGCCGAGATCGACCGGCTGCCCGGCCGCCACCTCTACTTCCTCGACGACCACCTGTTCGGCAACCGCCGTTTCGCCACCGAACTGTTCGCGGGCATGACCGGGATGGGCCGCCTGTGGCAGGCAGCCGCCACGGTCGACTCGATCCTGGCGCCCGGCCTGCTGGAGCAGGCGGTGGCGGCGGGGCTGCGCAGCATGTTCGTCGGCTTCGAGACCATCAACAGCGGCAATCTCGCGGGCAGTCGCAAACGCCAGAACATCGGCCGCGACTACGGCGCGGTGGTGCGGCGGCTGCACGACGCCGGGGTGATGGTCAACGCGTCGTTCGTGTTCGGCATGGACGACGACGGACCCGACGTGTTCGACCGGACCGTGGCCTGGGCGATCGAGCAGGGCATCGAGACGGCGACGTTCCACATCATGACGCCGTACCCGGGGACGGGGCTGTTCGACCGGATCGCCGGACAGGAGCGACTGCTGCACCGCGACTGGGACCGCTACGACACCCGGCAGGTGGTGTTCGAACCCCGCGGCATGACCCGCGAGCAGCTCGAAGACGGCTACTGGCGGGCCTACCGGGACTTCTACCGCTGGGGCTCGATCTGGCGCGGGGCGGCGGCCAAGGAGTCGCTGGGCGACCGGCTGCGGCACATGGCGTACTCGGGCGGCTGGAAGAAGTTCGAGCCGGTATGGGATCTGGCCATCCGGACCAGGGCGGTGCTGCACGCGCTGCCGCTGCTGGAGTCGACGCTGGGCAGCTTCGGCGGGCGACGGGCCGAGGCGGCCCCGGTCCCCGCCCGCCGCGAGCTGCCCCTGCTGCAGGGCTGAAGCTCAGCTCAGTCGAGGTCGTCGCAGACGTTGTGGG
The DNA here is from genome assembly GCF_019083965.1 of Catellatospora tritici. Lineage (GTDB taxonomy): Bacteria > Actinomycetota > Actinomycetes > Mycobacteriales > Micromonosporaceae > Catellatospora > Catellatospora tritici. Next base: position 189,692 of record NZ_JAHRCY010000013.1, on the reverse strand, counting down.
TGCTGCCGTGGATCATCGTCACCGTCTGGTAGGACGAGGAGTCGAAGTCGATGGTGAACACCCCGTCGATGGTGTGGAGGCCGCGGGGCAGACGCCCCGTGGTCGAGATGATCGCCGCCCATCATCGCCCAATGTGCACGTAGGCGCTGCCCCGCGGCTCGACGGGCCGCCGGGCAGGCCGTCGGCTACGGGACGGCGCACACGCCGGTCATCCGGCCGCGACCACCTTGTCCTCCGCTCGAGCAGAGCCACTGATAGGCCATGAGGACGTCCAACCGCCCGTATCCGGTGGCCGGGTCCGCACCGGCGGGCCCGACGTCCGCTGCGCCCGCCTCCAACGCGGCCGCCTGGCGGTCGGCGGGCAGGTCAGGGAAGGCGTCCAGCAGCAGCGCGAGCGCCCCTGCCACATGTGGCGCGGCGATGGAGGTGCCCGAGACCGTCCGGTACTGCCCGTACAGATCCGTCGTACGCACGTTGACACCGGGAGCCGCGAGGCTCGGCGCCACCGCGGGCCCGCACGGGGACGGTCCCCGGCTGCTCGCCGGGTCGACGGCATCGGCCTCATCGGTGGCGCCGACGGCGAACGCGTCGGGGTTGTTCGCCGGACTGGGCATGGTTCCCGGCAGTGGCCCGTGGTTGCCGGCCGAGAACACCGGCAGGATGCCGGCCGCCCGCAGGTTGGCCAGGTCGAGGCGGAATTCGAGGTCGCAGCCGGAGGACAGCATGGTCCACGAGTTGTCGACCACATCCGGTGCGTCCGCAGTGGCGGGATCACCGTCAGGATCCAGCAGCCACTGAAGGCTGCGGTGGATGCTCCTCGACGTCGCGATGCCGCGGTCGTCGAAGGCCTTGGCCGCGATCCAGGTGGCATCGGGGGCCATGCCGACGGTGGTGCCGCCGGCATCCCCACCGACCATCACACCCATCGTCGAGGTGCCGTGCCCGTTGACGTCCGTCGGGTTCAGCGGGTGCTCGCCGCTCGGGTCGTACCAGCTGTTGGTGCCACCGCGCCAGCGGCCGGCGAGATCGGGATGGCTGAGGTCGACTCCGGTATCCACATTCGCCACTACGATGCCCCGGCCGCGCAGCCCGAGCTCCCACAGCCGCGGCGCACCGGCCAGCGCGATGTTGGGCTCCGGTGCCGCAGCGTCAGGCAGGTCGCGCAGCGACGGCACACCCGTGCGCAGCGCCGGCATCTGCAGGATCCGGTCCGGGAGGAGCGACTCGACCTCGGGGCGGGCGGCGAGCTCGAGGATCACCGACGGAACGGCGGTGATCGCGATCCCGTTGAAGATCCACAGCGGGTCGACGGCGGCCACGAGGCCTTGCGCGCGTCGTGCGGCGAGCAGCCCGAGCAGGTCCGCCTGCGTGGTCGCCGCCTGCGCCCGCAGCGCCGAGACGACAGCGGCATGACGCAGATCGGCGGTGGGCGCATGAATGGTGGCGGGATCCGTCTGCGCCACCAGCCTCGCCACCACCGAGAGCAGCTGTCCGGGCGCTGTGGCGGCAAGCTCGGCACGCAGCCCGGCGTCGACGGTCGTCGGCGCGGGTCCGGCGTGGGCGGACCGCTCGGCCGGCACCGATGGGCTGCCGACGAGCCCGAGCGAGAGGGCCGCTGCGATGACCCGGGCCGCGGCCCTCACCGGGATTCGTCCGGGGCGTCCAGGTCCAGGCGCCATCGCCACCGGGAGAGCACCGACCACCACAGGGCGGCCATGATCACCGCAGCGAGGATCAGCACCGCCAACGGCTCCACGATGGAGCGCAGGCGCGGACCACGAGCCGGTTCCCGCACACCGCCGACCGGCACCGACCAGTCGACCGGCACCGCGAGGCGGTCCGGGCCTCGGGAGATCACCGCGGTCAGCCGAGCCGGGCCGGGTGTGCGAAGCTCGGCGGCGCCGATGTAGCGGCCCGGCGCCACCGGCCGCAGCCGGAGCGTACGGGTCGTCGCGCCCGAGGCGACCTCGACCGCGACGGCGTCGATCGGCGCGGGCGGCGGCCGATGTGCGCTGGCGGCCAGGACGGTCACCCCGTTGACCCCGGGCCGGTTCGGGGTGAGGGCGACCGTGACGACGAGGTCGTCGACCGTGCCGGTGCCCGTCGTGGGGGCCGCGGGGACCGCCTCCGGCACCCGGCCGGGCGCCGTCTGCCCGAGCACCGCGGCGCCGAGCAGGACGAGCAGGCCCACGGCCACCTCCGCGACCAGGAGCCGACCTGGACCGAGCCGGCTGGACGCCGACGGTGCGCCACGGTGCCCGGCGGCGGATCGGCGCCACCGGGCGCTGCTGCACAGCCCGAGCACCAGGGCGGCGGTCACCAGGACGGCTTTTGCCAGCAGCACCCGGCCGTATCCCGTCGAGACCAGGTCGCCTGCGGAGGCCACCTGCTGGCCGGCGTGATAGAGCCCGGTTGCCGCGATGAGTCCTGCGCTGAGCAGCACCATCCGGGTGAAGGGTGGCCGGCAGGCGCGGAACAGCGCGGCACGCTCGGTCCGGTCGCCGGACCGCCACCGCATCGCCGCCAGCGCCGCGATCGCGCCCAGCCATACGCACGCCGTCAGGATGTGGGCGGCTGCGGCCACGGCGGCGAGCCCGCGGTACGAGTCGAGTCCGGCCGCGTGGCCGCGCAGCGCCTCCACCGACACGGCAGCGGCCGCGAGCGCACCGGCGGCCGTCCACAGGGTGCGGGTCTTGCGCCGGCGTGGCTCACCGGCCGTCCCGACGAGGGTGAACGTTACCGCGGTGAGAGCGCAGAGCAGGCCTTCACCCAGTAGCGAGAACCGTCCCCACCGGGTCAGCAGCAGCGCGGGGCCGGGCCCGGCAGCCGACCGGATCGCCAGGTCGGCGGCTCCGACGACCACGGCCAGGCCGCCGCAGATCGCGGCGACCGCGAGCACCCGGCGGTCGGCGCGGCGGACGGTCTGCGCCAGCGGGTCGGTGCCATCGGCCGGGATCGCCCTGCGCAGCACCGCCCCTGCCACGGCGAGCCCGCCGATCAGGCCCGCGAGCAGGCACAGCCACAGCCAGCGCCGTGCGGCATCCAGCGGCGCCGTGCCGGTCGCGTCGGCGGCGGCGGCGGTGGCCGCGCGGCTGGTGCCCCGCACGCTGAACACGAGCGTGCCGCCGGTCGGGTGCCCGTCGTCCTCGGCGACTACGCGCCAGGTCAGCGCATATGCACCGGCGGGCAGTGCGGGCAGGTCCAGGGTGAGCATGCGAGGGTCGTCACCCGGCACCGCCGCGATCCCCTCGATCACTCGTCCGTCGGTGTCGAGCAGGCGGGTCGTGCTCAGGCCTGGCGCGATGTCCTCGCTGAACCACAACCGCACGGCGCGGGGTGACTCGGCCACCACGGCACCGTCGGCAGGCGCCGAGCCGATCAGCGCGGCATGAGCCTGCGCCGGGTCGGCGGGACCGAGCGCGAGCAGAGCGCACGCCGCGGTCAGGACCGTCCGAGCCAGCAGTCGCCGCCAGTTCATCCGCCGCCGGCGGCGCCTACTCGACCAGGACATGTTCCACCTGGGCGTCGCCGAGCAGGACGGTCACTCTGCTCCCCCGGTGCACCCAGTTGCCGGGGTTCTCGAGGATCAGGTAGTACGTGATCGCGGCTTTCAGGGCGCCGGAGTGCTCGTGACCCATCAGCAGCTCATGCAGCACGAGCCCGCTGGCCTCGTCGACGATCGCCGGCGGCGTCGACGGTGCGTGCAGTCCGTCGGCCAGGTTCGGGTCGATGACCTGGTAGCGCAGGTCCAGTAGCCCTCCGTCACCCGTCGCCGCCACCCGCACCAGCCGCACGCCGACCCGGGCGGCCAGGTCGGCGGCGGCCACGGCGGGGCGGGTCCAGGCGGCCGGGACCGGTGCCGCGTCGGCAGGCGGCCGTTCCCGCGGACCGCTCTGGTGCAGCAGGACGACGGCACCGGCGGCGACGGCCAGCGCGACGACGGCGGCGATGCCGGTGCGGCGCGGGTGGGCTCGGCTGAGGTCGCGGGCGCGGGCGGTGAGGTCACGCAACCTGCCGCGAGCCGAGGGGCGGCGCGCATCCATCACGGCACCTGGAGGTAGGTGAGCATCCCACCGGGCGTGTGCTGGGGATTGGCGGGGGTGCCGTTGGTGAGGTGCAGCTGCCGGTTGTAGAGCGGGAACCGGGTGCCGGTGGCCGGGATGACGGCGATCGTGTCCTCGGTCGCGCCGGCGGGGATCGTCTCGGCGACGGAGTCGAAGGGGTTGGCCAGCACCCGCGCGTCCTGGGCGAGGACACGCTGGTGCAGCCCGAGCAGGACCATGGTCGTGTTGTCGAAGCCGGCGTTGAGGTAGCGCAGCAGCACGCGGGTTCCCGGGGCGAGCCCGTGGATCGGGCTGGTCTGCGGGTACGCCTTGCCGTTGATCAGCCAGAACGTCGCCGCGTACCGGTGCATGTCGTAACCGGCGGGGTCGGCGTTGAAGGCCGGGTCGATCGCGCTGAGGACAGTGACAGCCTCCGTGTCGTAGGCGCTGGACACGCCGTACGCCTGGCCTGCCGTTGGCGGGCGCACGATGAGCGCACCGTAGAGCCCCATCGCGAGTTGCCGGCCGGCGTCGGCCGGACTCTGGTAAAGGTAGGTGCCCGGGGCTGCCGCCACGAACGTGAAGGCCGCGGAGCCGTGCGCCGGTGCGGGCGCCGCACCTTGCGTGACCGCGATGCCGGGCACCTCCAGCGAGACCGCCGCGGCCAGGTCGTTGTGCACGACGACGGCAACGGTGTCGCCCTGGTTGACGGTGAGCACCGGGCCGGGCACCTGCGGCGTGACCCCGACGCAGGTCGGCTGCCCGGCGCCGTCGTGCCCAGCGACGGCGAACCCCCACACCGGGGTCGCGGCCACGCCGGGCAGCGGCAACGTCCCCGCCTCGACGCACAGGTCGATCGTGACGGGCTGCGCCGACGCCGGTGCGCCCGGCCCCAGCAGGCCTGCCGCCACCAGTACGAGTACGAACGCCACGCGGGCCCTGGGACGTGCCGGTGCACGCATCGCAAGCATCTCCTCTGAACTCGGCTACGCGGCGTCGTACGTGATCAGCAGCAGGTCGCCCTGCGCGACGAAACTGGTCGGCGAGCCCGACGCCCGTACCCGCACCCGCACCTGGCCCCGGTCGGCGCCGGTGCCGATGAAGTCGGACTCCGCGCCCGGGGGCGCGCCGGTGATGGTCGCGCCCGCCGGACCCACGCTCGTCGTCGCGCCGAGCTGGACCCAGGCGTTGCTGGCCCAGTTCCACATCGACACCGCGGTCGCGACGGGCGCGGTGGCGGGGCAGGCACCACTGGTGGTGCCGCAGTTGCGGCCGACATAGCGCACCCGCAGGTTGGTCGAGCCCGTGGACACGCCGGTGAAGCCGCCGTACCAGTCGGCGGCCCGGGAGCCGGTGGTCGTCGAGTTGACCTGCAAGTACTGCGAGTCCGTCGCGCCCAGCGCGGTGTAGTCGCCCGACCGCTGGCCGCCGGCGAGGATCTTCGTCGACATCGCGTACCCGGTGCAGCCGCCGGGCGGGTCGACCCGCAGCAGCGTCGCCATGCCGCCGAAGCCCTCGTCGAAGTTGGTGAACTCGTTGAGCGCATGGCTGTGCCACGGGTAGTACCACTCACCGCACAGGCCCTGCCGCGTGACCACGGTGGGCAGGGTGCCCAGGGCGCCGAGATAGGGGCTGCCGCTGAACCAGGTGTTGTCGTCGATGAAGGTCATGTTGCGGTAGCTGGGCGGTGCGGCGTCGGCGGGGAACGGGTTGCTGCCGGCGTCCCAGGAGTCCTGGTCGGTCCACTTGAACAGCATGTCCGCGGTCTGACCGGAGCCGATGACGTCACCGAAGTGCTCCGACGAGGCGTCGGCGCCGGCCGGGCTCCGCAGCAGCCGGCCGTCGTGCGCGATCACCCGGACGTGGTTGCCGTGCGGGTGGAAGGGGTGGTTGAGCGCACCGGCGTTGACCATGCGGATGAGCGCCGGCAGCGGGTTGCGTGCCGAGTCGTACGGCTTGACCCGCACCAGTGCTCCGTAAGGCTGGGCGGGCAGCCAGGAGACGCCGTTGTCCTGGATGGTGTCGGGCAGTTCCCGGCCGTTGATCGCGAAGTATCGGCTGCGCAACTTGTTGAAGTCGTAGGTGTCGCCCTTCTCCACCGCGTGATGCAGGTCCGGATCGATCTCGCTGAGCAGCAGCAGGTATTCGCGCGCGGGGTCGAACTGGCTGGCCGAGTCGTAGGCGCGGTCCGGATGGCCCGCTGGGCGGACCACCAGGGCCCCGTACAGGCCCATCTCGACCTGCTTCGACTGATCGGAGCCGCTTTCGTAGAGGTAGGTCCCCGGATGGGCGGCGACGAACGTGTATGACGCGTTCCCACCGGCCGGCGCCTCGCCGGTCAGCAGGCCGGGCGAGCCGGTCGCGGTCACGCCCTGCTGACCGGGGAAGACGATCGACACCGGTTCGCTCAGGTCGTTGTGCAGGTTGACGGTGACGGTGTCGCCTTCGCTGACGCACATCACCGGGCCGGGACTCTGGAAGCGGCCGCCCGCGCCGGCATCGGCGTAGCTCCACATGAGCACGCTGTTGCCGTCGGGTGTCTCCACGTGTCCGGTCTTGGCGACGAGATCGAAGACCGGGCCGGTGGTGCAGACCATACCGATCCGGGGCGGCCCCGCCTGGTGCGCTCCGGCGCCCGGTGAGGCGCCGACCGCGGCCACGGCACCGACCGCGGCGACGAGCCCGAGCTGGCGGAGTCTCTTGGTCATCGTCGCCCTCTCAGGCATAGGTCTGGCCGACGACGGTCTGGGCCGGCAGCGGGGATCCCTGGTAGACCCGGACTTCGGTCGCCATGCCGCCCAGGCCCGGCGCGCCGCCGTTGGACAGCCGCCGGAAGTCCCGGTTCTTGAACAGGTAGGTGTTGTAGGTGCGTCCGTGGCCGTCGGTCGCCGTGGGCGCGGACGGGTTGAACGGCGGCGCCGTGAACAGGACGTCACGCGCCTCGCCCGGGCCGATGTAGAGGGTGTTCGTCCAGTACGAGGTGTCCACGCCCGCGGGCGAGCGCCGCAGGGTCGCGTCCTCGCCGATCACCTTCATCGCGATGCCCGGCAGCTGCATCGCGTGCTGCTGGTAGCCGAGGTTGGCCAGCCGGAGCAGTGCCCGGTCGCCGGGATTGACCTGGATCAGGGCGGAGATCGGCTGGCTGGGCAGGGTCGGGTCGGCGTTGACCAGCACGGTCTGCGGATAGACCCGGCCGTTGAGGGTGAAGTACGCCGGGTCGTACTCGGTGGGGATGAACTCCTGGATCTGCTCGTCGGCCTCGTGCTGGCGCTCTTCGACCTCGTTGAGCAGGATGGCGAAGTGCCGGTCGTAGGCGGTGGAGCCGTCCTCGTCGTTGTAGGCGAAGGTCGTCGTCCGGTGCAGCGGGTCCCATCCGCTGTCACCGTCCTGGCTGGGCCGGACGAAGACGATGCCGGTCATGCCCATCTGCACGTGTTCGACGTCCTCGAAGTGGCAGTGATACATGTACGTGCCCGGGTTGTGCGGGCGGTAGAAGTAGGTGAACTGGCGCTCGATGGGCACCGCGACCGACATCTCCGGCACGCCGTCGAACAGTGCCGACGGGGTGCGGAAGCCGTGCCAGTGCACGGTGTGCGAGTCGGTCAGGTCGGGCCGTCCGACCAGGCCCAGGTTGGTCAGGGTCAGGTAGAGGTCGGTCTCCTGCCGCACGTCGAGGATCGGTGAGACATGCTGCGCCTTGCCCTTGTACGTGTTCGTCAGCTGGCCGACGGACATGGCCTGCGGCACGGGGATGAACCCGAAGATGTAGACGGGCGGGCGTCCGGGCAGCGTCATGTGGCCGTCGGTGGCGGCCAGCGCGATCCTGACCGGTGGGTTGGCCGCCGCCGCGGCCCGCGTCGGGGTCTGCCCGCCGAGGACGGTCCAGGCGCCGAACCCGCCGGCCGCAGTGGCCGCGGCGCCCAGTCCGATGGAGCGCAGCAGCTCCCGGCGCGTGGAGTCGGTCATGGTGTCTCTCCCTGGGTGCCCTGGGACGGGAGCTCGTCGGCCCCGAGGTCCAGGGGGGTGTTCTGTCGGGACTGCGAGCGCGGCTGCCCGTCGAAGTCGACGGTGGGCGCGAAGACGGTGGAGCTGTTGGTCGACGACGGGAAGTTCGAGTAGGTCGGGCCCCGGTTGACCGCGGGCGACCCCGCGGCGATGTGGTAGTCGCCCGGCACCCCGGTGGGCGGGTCGGCGGCGACGATGGTGACCGCCGCCATCTGCGGGTCGAGCCGCGAGCCGGCCACCTGGAGCTCGAGGGTGACGGGGTCGATGAACTGCGGGTCCTGGCCGGTGATGTTGCCCTGGCCGCCCGGCAGCGCGTGCAGCTGTCCGTCGGGACCGAGGATCTGGCCGTTGGTCAGCAGCGAATACCGCGGCCGGAACGTGTCGCCGGCGCTGGTCGTGCCGTGCACCTCGAAGTCGATGTAGCCGTGTGAGACGAGCGTGGCCCCAGGCCCTGGCTGGCTGAGCGTGAACGCCTCGTTGTTCCAGAAGATGTTGTCGAACAGGGCCGCCGGGTTGGAGAACTTCGGTGCGCCGCTGGGCAGGGTGGCCTGGAACAGCGGATCGTTCTTCTCCGCGGCGAGACCGGCCGAGTGCGGTGTCGCGTCGCAGGTCTCGCAGGAGGCGGTGGCCACGTTGTTCGCGATCGTGTTGTTGACGATCTGCACGTTGGCGGAGTCGTCCATCGTGATGGCTCCGCCGATGTCCGCCGACCCGTTGTCGACGATCATGTTGTTGCGGATGCGCACGCGCTCCTTCTGCGCGTCGTGCAGGAAGATGCCGCCGCCGTCGTCACCGGAGTAGTTGCCCTGGATCAGGTTGCGCTCGATGTCGACGGCTCCCGAGCCGTCGCCCAGCGGCGTGTTGCCGTTCGGCCCTGGCCGGGGCAGCTCCTGCGAGATCGCGATGCCCGCGCCCGAGTCGACCGACGCGTTGTAGTAGACCTGGTTGTCGTGGATGGACCCGCCTGGGCTGAGACCCCAGTGGGAGATGCCGGCGCCGTACTCCACGCCGAAGTTCGCGCAGAGGATGCTGTTGGCGATCTCGTAGTTGGATGATCCCCGGAAGATCCCGATGCCGCCGGAGCGGGTCAGGCCGCCGTTGCCGATGATCCGGTCGTAGAGGATCTTCACGCCGGTGTTGTGGCCGTCGGCATAGGGCTGTCCGAGACCGATGCCGCCCGCGAACACCCCGCCGTTGCTCTCCAGGACGTTGTTGGTCAGCTGCAGGTTGATCGCGTACGCCTGCAGCTGGATGCCGCCGGCGCCCTCACCTCGGCCCGTGGTGACACCGATGCCGTCGATGCGGGCCGGCCTGGAGCTGGTGGTGTAGTCGTCCTTCTTCCTGGCCACGACGGTGATGTCGGCGCCCGGCAGCACCGGGTGGCTCGCGTCGACGCCGGCCAGCGACCCGAGTGAGGCGACCGTGGCCTGCCACGCGGCCTTGTTGTCCTGGAAGAAGCGGCCGTCGATGACCGTGCCCTGGATGTTGAAGCGCGGGTCGTCGGGGCTGCGCTGCTGGAGCTCGCGGGCGCCCACGATGCCGCCGGGGCCGAGGCCCTGCAGCTTGAGCCGCTTCCACAGCACGACGTTCTCGCGGTACACGCCCGGCCTGAGCACGAGCAGGCTGCCCGGGGTCGCGGCGTTGATCGCGTTCTGGATCGCGTGCGGGTTCGTCGGTGGATCGACGTCGACCACCGGCGGTGCGTATTCGGACCCGGCGGTGTTGCCGAGGATGTGGAAGGTCAGCCCGTTTGTCGTGGACGCGCCAGCCGCCGTACGGATGGACAGCTGCTTGGGCCCGGGCCGGATCTGGCTCGACGACCCGCCCACCGCCGGGACCCGGATGGCGATCTGCCGGTCGGCCCAGCTGACGATGCCGCCGTTGGCGACGGTGAGCGTCCTGGTCTGCGCGGGCGTGGCGTCGGTGAGCAGCACACTGCCCGCGGCCGTGCCGAAGAAGTCGCCCTGGATGGTGATCAGCCGTGCCGCCGCGCTGTCGCCGGCGCTGATGTAGGGCTTGGAGACCTGCAGCAGCTCCGGCGTGTCGACGGCCAGCTCGCAGGCGGTGCCGGAGATCGGGTCGAGCGGTGTGTCGAGCTGGTTGGTCAGTCCCGGCCAGACGTCCCAGGCCAGCGATTCGGTCAGGTAGTTCGGCTTGTAGTTCGGGTTCGGGTGTGCCTTGTCGCCCGGGTCGTTGATCACCACGACGTACATGCCCGGGCAGGGCCCCTGCGGGATCGGGCAGTTGAACGTCTCGGTCGAGGGCAGGATCGCCTCGTAGGCACCGGACTCGGCGGTGGTCAGTGTGGTCAGTAGACGTCCGGCGTAGTCGCGCACACCGATGGGGATGTCGCCGATGGGGCGGGCTTCGCCGTACCAGATCGACTGCGGGTCGCGGTCGAAGTAGATGTCGTCGGTGACCAGGCCGACGATGCGGCCCGGCTCGGCGACGTCGGGGCCGCTGCGGAAGTTCGTCATCATGAAGAAGTCGGCGTTGGCGTTCTGCTTCTGCTGGAGCACGACCAGCCGCTTGTCACACAGCGGCTTCGACGGGCTCGGGTTCACGCCGAAGTAGACGCTGCGCTCGGTGAGGGTCGACTGGTCGATGACGTGCGCGTCGCCGGTGCACGGCGGCGGCGGGAGGTCCGGGGTGAACTGGGCGCCGAGATCGACGTTGACGTCCTCCTCCCGCACCGGCCGGTAGAGGCAGCCCTTGCCGCCCGCAGGCCCGGTCGGCCCGCTGATGTACTTGAAGCCGTCGGGGTTGGCCGGGTTGCAATCACGCGGGTCGGCAGCGTCCCGGGGCATCACGACATGCGTGATGTAGGTGCCCGCGACCAGCGGGACCGGCCCGGCTCCACCGGCGCACACCGTGTCGCCGCCGGCATCGAAGTGGTCAAAGCCGTCCGGGCAGTAGTCGGCGAAGGCGTAGCCGCCGTCGAAGGCGGCGTCCTTGGTCTCGTTGCCGGTGGTCGGCACCTCGATGCACTTCGCACCGATCTGCGGGTTGACGTCTCCGCCGATGTCGACACCTGTGGAGTCGCGGACGTCGCAGCCGGTCGAGGGCTGCCAGTGGTCGGTGACGTACTCGTTGAGGATCGGGTCGTCGGTCGTGTTCGGCAGGCCGTCGGGGCCCAGACCCTCGAGTCGTACGGTCACGTCGGGGATCGCCGGCTCGTAGTCCTCGTGTGCCTGGAACCGGGCGTCGAACTCGTTGCGCGTCGTCGCGAAGTAGGTGATGCCGACGATCTGACCCGGCTCGTCGTCGCCGTACTGGTACTTGCCCCAGTCGACCTCGGCGCGATGTCCCTCGGTCACGAGCTGGTTGGTCAGCAGGCCGCCGCCCTGCGCGGTGGGTACGTGCGTGGAGAGGCCGGGGTTGTACTCGTCGTGCACGGCGGCACCGGTCGTGCCGAAGCGGGTGAACCCGACCTCACCGACGAACCACTTGCCGAGCCCCCCGCCTTCGGCCTGCGGGTACTCGTAGTGCCCGCGCGCGTCGGTGACCGTGGCGTCCTTGATGGAGCCGTCGCGCCAGCGCTGGTCGACGTCGGTGTTGGGGATCGCCGCCTCGCAGGTGGAGACGGTGGCGGGGTCGGCGCAGTCGCGGATGCCGTTGCCCTGCGTGCCGGCGGGCAGCACGGTGCCGTCGGCCGCCACCCCGCTGTCCTTGTAGACATGCCCGTGCAGCCAGCCGAACCAGCGCGAGACCCCCACATCGCCGAGGTCGAGGCGCTGGCCGGCGGTCACGGTGACGGGCAGGAAGCGGATGATGTAGTTGAGCTGCTCGTCCCAGATCGACATGTTGTAGGTGCCGGCCGGAACGTTCGCGATGCTGAAGTTGCCGTCGGCGTCGCCCCGGCCGACGAAGACGGTGTTGTCGCTCGCGCTGTCGCTGAGGGCGAGGTACGCCTTCTCGACGGGCTCGCCCATCGTGAGGACCTCGAACGGCGGCCAGGCCTGCCAGTTGCGTGCCGTCCCGCTGATCGTGGCGGTGCCCGGTACGGCGAAGTCGGTGGCCGTGCACACGAAGCCGAACCAGTATGAGGTGCGCAGGTTCGCTGCCTCCCACAGCACCTCGCTGGGGGCGCCGTTGCCGTCGCTGCCCTCCTCGACGCCGGCCCGTACGCCGAACCCGCCCTCGAAGGTGCTGGTCTGCACCCACTTTCCGGCGCCGCCGGGTCCGCACCCGGTGTGCTCGGGCGGCGTCACGTAGACGAAGTACGACGCCGGACTTAGGTCGTCGATCTGGACCAGGCCGTCGGCGTCGGTCACGCAGTCGCCACCGCAGAGCGGTTTGTTGTGATAGTCCACCGAGACCTGCGCCTCGGTCTGCTCCTCGAGCGTGACGTGGAAGCCGCGCAGGCCCGCTTCCCCGGTGTCGGGTGCGCTGTTGGCCCACTGGTTGTCGTTGAAGACGAACACCTTGATCTTGCCTAGCGGCAGCGGGTGTGCCTCGCTCGCCTCGCGAAGGTCGATCCGCACCGTCCCGGCGTCGCGGGGCAGCGTGATGTGCCGACCCCACATCTTGTGATCGGCGGACCGGATCGAGATCAGGTATCGCCCGTCCGGCAGTTGGATCGTCGGGCGGTTCTGGTCACCCTCGGCGACGATCGGGGTGTTGCTCTCGGTCGGTGCGATGCCGGTACGCATTGACGGATCCGGGTCCGTCGGCAGCCGGCTGTTGTCGCGGTTGACGAGGTACTGGAACTCCGGCAGCGTCGCGCCCGACGCGAGGTCGTTCGCCTGGATCGTGACGGTGGACGACATCGCCTGCGCCTGGGCGCCGGCCGCAGGTGTCAGCAGCGGCAGCAACCCAGCCACGAGGAATGCGGCAACGGCACCCGCAGTCCGGCGCCCACGCCGTCGCAGCGAGCGCACTGCCGGCCCTGGCGCAGGCCCGATGCAGACGCCGGATCCCCGTGGAGCTGGCGGCTGCTCGGCATACACGATCAGGTCGGCCCACGCTCGCCACGGCACGGTTCGCCACGGACCCAGCCTGTCAACGCGCATCGAGCACCCTCCCGCGAATGCGGCAAATGTGGCGTTACACAGAGTAGTTCTGCGACTCCGTTATGTGAGTAACGACACCGCGTGAAAATGGCGAGCCGTGAGCCTCAACGCCGGTGTGGGCCCAGCCAGGCTGGTGCTTGGCTGGGCTGAGGCCTCGGCCAGACCGGTGCACATTGCGCCGCCGCCGGCAGAGCTGGGTGATCTCGCGATGCACAGTGGCCATCGACGCCGCTGCCGGGTCAGGTCTGTGGGCCCGTTGCCTCCGCGATGGGGCAGGCCAGGCGGGGCGGAGCGGTACGGGAGCTGGTCACCGGCCGTTGAGGGATTCGCGGATCTCGCGCATCTGGGCCGCCCAGGTGATGCGCGGCAGCGTGTACGACGAGGTCGGGAACTTCTCCGGCAGCGGCTGCGGCCGCCCGAACAGCCAGCCCTGCCCCAGCGACGCCCCCATCTGGATGGCGTTGGCCAGGTGACCCGCCGTCTCGATCCCCTCGGCGAGCACCGCCGCCCCGGTCCGTTCGACGTGGGCGCGCACCTCGGCGACGACCCTGTCGGCGACCTGGCTACCGGCGGCGTGGGTGATGCTGCGGTCGAGCTTGACCACGTCCGGCGAGGTCAGTGCCATGATGGACAGGCTCGCCTGGTGCACGCCGACGTCGTCGAGGGCGACCCGGCCGCCGCGCCGGCGGATCCAGTCGACCGCCGCGACCAGCTCGGCCTCGTCGCCTTCCAGGGCCCGTTCGGTCATCTCGAAGACCACCTGCAGCTCGCGCATCGCCGCGGTGACGTGCTCGACCACCGTCGGCGGCGGCGGGATCGACAGGGTCGCCGGTTCCACGTTCACGAACAGCGGCAGGTCGCGGGGCAGGTGCCCGGCGATCGCGGCGTGGCAGGCCGCGGCCCGGCAGATCCAGTCGAGCTCGGCCAGGCGCCCGGCGGCCATGGCATAGCGGAACAGCGCGGCGGGCAGGTGGAACACGCTGCCCGCCGGGCCGCGCGCGAGCGCCTCGTACGCGACGATGTCGCCGCTGGTCAGCTCCACGATCGGTTGGAACAGTGGGCGGATCTCGCCGTTGGTCAGCAGCGCGTCGAACGCAGCCCGCATCGGCTCGGAATCCTCGACGTCGACCATGACCGCCCCCTCCCGACCGGCTCGACGTACCCCGTCCGGTGCACGTACCCGGCCCGGTGGTGGCGTACTCCCGTCGATCATCGCTCCGGAACCTCACCAACCGCGCGAAAAGGCCGAATCTCGTCTAGCGGGGGCGCGTGTCGCGCCTCAGCCTGCCTTGAACACGTCATCGAGGAAGTCGGCCCCGGCCTCGATCAGGCCCCCGATGTCGTCGTGCCCGACGAAGCAGTGGTCGGCGCCCGGCACCGTGATCAGCTCGGCACGGACACCGTGCTCGCGCAGCACCCGCGTGAACCCCTCGCTCTGCGAGAACGGCAGCTGCGTGTCGGCGGTGCCGTGGATGCTCAGGAACGGCGGGGCGCCCGCGTGCACCCGCGACTGCGGGTTGCCCCAGCGCACGAACTCGCGGCGCCCCTTGATCGGGCCCCCGAACAGCACCGTGATCGGATCGGGGCCGCCCTCTTCGTCCTCCCTTTCGAACACTTCGAGGTCGACGGCGCCGTACCAGTTGATGACCGCCTGCAGCGCCGTGTCGCCCTCGCCGACCAGCCCCGCGAGCGCCACCAGGAACCCGCCCGCCGACTCGCCGAGGGCGGCGAACCGGTTCGGGTCCAGCTTGAGCTGGTCGGCGTAGTGCCGCAGCCAGCGGATGGCCGCCTGCACATCGACGAGCTGGGCCGGGAACTGCGCCTCCAGCGCCAGCCGGTAGTCGACGTCGGCCACGGCGTAGCCGCGGGCCAGCAGCCGCTCGTGGAACCGGTACGGCGCGACCGAGTCCGGCATCCAGACCCGGCTGCCGGTGAAGAAGCCGCCCCCGTGTACCCACAGCACCACGGGGAACGGGCCGTGACCGGCGGGCAGGTGCAGGTCGAGATGCAGCGGGCGGTAGCCGACGTGGTCGGCGACGGTGCAGTTGGCGTAGGTCACCGTCGGGCGCGGCGCGGGCGGCGGAATGAAGTCGGTCATCCGTACATGATCGTCCGCCGGTGCGACATGCGCACACCGCCCGCACAAGCGCGGGTACGCGCCGCCTGACGCGTTTTCGAGTACGTCAGGGGCGGAGGTCGTCGAGGAGGGCGAGGCCTTCGGGCCAGGAGGCGAGAGCGGAGTCGGCGTTGAGGTGGCCGCCGCCGGGCACCACCACCAGGCGCGAGCCCCACGCGGCGGCGAACTGCTCGCTGCGCGGTAGCGCGGCCCACGGGTCGTCGTCGCCCGCGACCACGATGGTCGGGAACGGCAGCGCAACCAGTGGCACGGGCCGGAAGTCGTACAGCGGCGGCACGTCGGCGGTGTCGATGTCGGCGGGCGCGACCAGCAGCGCTCCGGCGACCTTGGCGGTGTCGGCGCCGCCGGCGACCCAGTGCGCGACGGTGACGCACCCGAGGCTGTGCGCGGCGAGAAGCACCGGGCCGGACTCGGCCGCGATCGCGGCGTCGAGGGTACGCACCCAGTCGTCGACCCGCGGCGCGAACCAGTCGTCCTGCTCGACCCGGACAAAGCCGTGCTCGCTCTCCCACCGGCTCTGCCAGTGGGCGGGCCCGGAATTCTCGAAGCCGGGCAGGATCAGCACGTTCGTCACGCCAGGAGCTTAAGGGCCGACTCGCGGCCGATGCGGCGGACGGGTGGTCCGGTCAGCCGGCGACGCCCAGCGCTCCGGTGCGCAGCACATCGGTCGCCACGCTGAGCAGCCGGTGGCACAGGTCCGCCTCGTCCGCCCACGCCTGCTCCGCGTCGTCCTCGATCCGTGCGTCGAGGTGGGTGAACGGGCTGTCGTCGAGGACGCTGCCGCTGATCCAGTCGTGAGTCCGGGAGTCCACGTAGCGCAACGCGTACCCCAGCGCCACGCTCTCGATGCGCAGCCGTTGGGCGGAGACGATGGGACCGTGCTCGACCGATCCCGCGGCACCCCAGACGACCTGGTCGAACAGTTGCGGCAGCACGATCGTCGCCTGACCGGTCACGATGGCGATGACGTGGTCGAAGAGCGGCCGCCGATCAGGCAGCCCGTCGTAGCGCTGTTCGGTGACGGCGTCGTCAGGATGATCGGCCGGGGCGACGGTGCCGTGCACCGCGAGATACCGGGCGAAGGCGGCCAACCGTCGGTACTTGTCCGAGCCGTAGAAACCCAGTCGGGCGCCGAGCAGGCAAGGGTCGGTCGCCGGGGCCAGCGGTGGATCGATCTCGGCGAGCGCACGGGGTTCTCGATGCGCCGGTTTGCCGAGTTCGCGCAGGGTCGCGTTGACCTCGGCGAGAAGCCGTTCCCGGCGCTCCAGACCGCTCCCGTCCTCGGCGCACAGGAACAGCCCGACGTGCACGTCGAAAGCCACGGCGACGGACCCGGTCTCAGTAGCGGGCGGCGGCGAGCAGTTCGCGCAGCAGGTCCGCCAGGCGCCGCGCGTCGTCGGGCGCCAGTTTGGCCAGGATCTGCCGCTGCAGTTCCAGGCCCGCCGCCACGGCCTTGTCGACCGTGTCCTTTCCGGACGGCGTGAGCTGGGCCCGCAGCGAGCGGCGGTCGTCCAGGTTGGGCTGCCGCTCGATGAGCCCGGCCTTCTCCAGCCGGTCCAGCCGCCCGGTCATGCCGCCGGTGGTGAGCATGAGCGTGTCCGACAGCTGTTTGGGCGACAGGTTGTACGGCTCGCCGGAGCGGCGCAGGGTGGCCAGCACGTCGAACTCGGCGCGGGTGATGCCGAACGGCTGGTACACCCGCTCGACCCGCTCCCCCATCAGGGCGGCGATGCGGTAGACGCGGCCGAACAGCTCCATCGGCAGCAGGTCGCCCAGGTCCGGGCGCTCGGCGCGCCACTGGTCGCCGATCGCGTCCACGCCGTCCTGCTGCATACGGGTCAGTATGTCATGTCTCACAGCCCACTAACTAGCTTGACGCTAACTAGCTTAGTGCTAAGTTACTTAGACGCGAGTTACTGGGGAGGACTTCGTGAAACTGGTACTCGGAGAGTGGCCGTCAGTCGGAGCCGAACGATGAGGCTCCTACTCACCGCCCTGGCTCCACTGACCTGGGGCACCACCTACATCGTCACCACCGAGCTGCTGCCCGCCGACCGGCCGCTGCTGACCGGGGCGCTGCGAGCACTGCCGGCCGGGTTGCTGCTGCTCGCCGCGGTACGCACCGTGCCGCGCGGCTCCTGGTGGTGGCGGGCCGCCGCGCTCGGCACGCTCAACATCGGCGCCTTCTTTCCGCTGCTGTTCCTGGCCGCCTACCGGCTGCCCGGCGGGGTCGCCGCGGTGCTCGGCTCGGTGCAGCCACTGGTCGTCATCGGACTGTCCGCCGCACTGCTCGGCCACTCGGCCCGCCCCCGCGCCGTGGCGGCGGGGCTGATCGGCGTGGCCGGAGTCGCGCTGGTGGTGCTGCGGCCGCAGTCGGCCGGGTTCGACGCCCTGGGCCTGGTCGCCGGGCTGGTGGGCGCGGGCTCGATGGCCGCCGGAACGGTGCTGGGCAAGCGCTGGGGTAGGCCCGAAGGCGTCGGCCCGCTGACGCTGACCGCCTGGCAGCTCACCGTCGGCGGGCTGCTCATCACTCCGCTGGCCCTGGCCGTGGAGGGCCTGCCACCACGGCTCAGCCCGGTCAATCTGGCCGGATACGGCTACCTTGCGGCGGTCAACACGGCGCTGGCGTACTGGCTGTGGTGGCGCGGACTGGACCGCATCCCGGCCGCCTCGGCGGCGTTCCTCAGCCTGCTCAGCCCGGTGACCGCGGTGGCCGTCGGCTGGGCGGCGCTGGGCCAGTCGCTGACCCCGGTGCAGGTCACCGGAGTGGTGCTGGCGCTGGGCGCCACCGCCGCCGGAGTGGTCACCGCCGCCCGCCGCCAAGATCGGCCAAGTTGCCCGGCAATCGGGCACGGGACGAGCCCTGATACCCACGACTGCCCGGCAACTCAGGCGATCGTGGACCCGGCAACTCAGGCGATCCTGGACCCGGCAACTCAGGCGATCCTGGACGGTGCCGGTCAGGCGCGCGGTTCGAGTCCGGCCGCCCGGTACACCGCGTCGATGACGGCCATGTTGGCGACCGAATCCGAGGGCGGGGTCAGCACGGGCACCCCGCGCAGCACCGCGTCGGCGAACGCACGCAGCTGATGCGTGTACGTCGCCTCACCCGGCACCTTCTCCACCGTGCGCCGCCCATCGCGCACCAGCGTGAACCGGGGCCACACCGACGGCATCAGGTACATCGGGACGCGGATCGACCCGCGCTCGCCCTCGACCGACGCGGCGAAGCTGAGCAGCTTGGACGACCACATACTGGCCGTCATCTCCCCGGTGGCCCCGTCCTCGAATCGGAACGTCGCCGTCATCGCCCGGTCCACCCCGGGCGAGCGCAGCTTCGCCGACGCCGACACCACCTGCGGCTCGCCGCCGCCGAGCAGCCGCAGCACGTGGATCGCGTAGCAGCCGGCGTCCATCGTCGCGCCCCCGGCCAGGGCGAGGTTGTACCGGATGTCGCCGAAGCGGGGCAGCGGGAACGCCATCGCGGTGCGCACGTGCCGCACCGGGCCGATCGCGCCCTCGGCCAGCAACTGCTCGACGCGGCGGATCAGCGGGTGGTACCGGTAGTGGAAGGCTTCCATCACCACCAGGCCCGACCGGTCGGCAGCCGCCTGCACCTCGCGCGCCTGGTCGGCATTGGACGTCAGCGGCTTCTCGCAGAGCACGTGCTTGCCCGCCGCCAGCGCCCGCAGCGTCCACTCGGCGTGCAGGCCGTTGGGCAGCGGGATGTACACGGCGTCGAGGTCCGGGTCGGCCAGCAGCGTCGCGTAGTCGGGGTGGACCGTGGGCACGCCGTGCTTGGCGGCGAACTCGCGGGCCCGAGCCGGATCGCGGGCGGCCACCGCCGCCACGGTCGCCTCGGGCACTGCCCGCGCCGGGTTGACGATGCCGTTGCGGTTGATCCGGGCGGCGCCGAGCACCCCGATACGCAGCTGATCCATGGCGACAGCCTCGCAGGTCACCGTCGCTGCCGCCAGAACGGGGTCACCGACTCCTACCGACTTTTGAGCAAACACCCATAGGCTCGGGTGATGCAGAGCCGACGCCCCGTCGACGCCGCCCCACCGCGCTCCCCCGTGCCGGTGAGCGCCGAGGCCGAGCCCGCGCCGATCCCCTGGCACCGGCGGCATCCCCGCGCGCTGCTGGTCGCCGCCGCGGCGCTGGCGCTGCTGCTCACCGCGTTGGTGGCGTTCCAGTGGGGCGCATCCACATCGGACCTGCCCGCGGCGAGGCCGTCCCCGTCGAAGTCGCCCGAACGGCCGCCGACCATCGCCGAGATCCACAACGCGTTGCTGCCGTCGGTCGTTTCCGTCTACGTCCAGGCCAGGGACAAGGAGGGCAAGACCGAGAACGCCAGCGGCACCGGCGTGGTCGCCAACGCCGACGGCACCATCCTGACCGCGCTGCACGTGGTCCGCGGCGCGACCCTCATCGAAGTGGTGTTCGCCGACGGCACCCGGGCCAAGGCGGCGGTGGCCACCTCCGACCCCAGCCGCGACATCGCCGTGCTGATGCCCGCCGAACTGCCTGAGCTGCTGGTCCCGGCGGTGCTCGGCAGCGGCGGGGCCATCGGCGACACCGTCATCGCCATCGGCGACCAGCTCGGCCTGACCGGCTCCACCACCACCGGGGTGGTGTCGGGCCTCAACCGCTCCATCAAGACCGAGGACACCGGCGAGCTGGCCGGGCTGATCCAGTTCGACGCCGCGGTGAACCCGGGCAGCTCCGGCGGTCCGCTGGTCAACGACCGCGGCCAGACCATCGGCATCGTGGTCGCGCTGGCCAACCCGACCGACGCGGGCACCTTCATCGGCGTCGGCTTCGCCGTCCCGATCGCCGCCGCCGTGGCCGGTGGCAGCCGCCCGCCCCTGCTCTGACCCCCCCGACTCCCTGATCCGATGAGGACGGAAACACCCATGAACGCTGCCGCCCCCGGCCCGACCACCGTCGAACAGGTGCTCTACGAGGTCAAGAAGGTCATCGTCGGGCAGGACCTGCTGCTGGAGCGCCTGCTGGTCGCACTGCTGTCGCGCGGGCACCTCCTGGTCGAGGGCGTGCCCGGTCTGGCCAAGACACTGGCGGTCAAGTCGCTGGCGGAGGCGGTCGGCGGGCAGTTCCAGCGGGTGCAGTTCACCCCCGACCTGGTGCCGGCCGACATCGTCGGCACCCGGATCTACCACCAGCACAGCGGCGAGTTCCAGGTGTCGCTCGGGCCGGTGTTCACCAACCTGCTGCTGGCCGACGAGATCAACCGGGCTCCGGCGAAGGTGCAGAGCGCCCTGCTGGAGGTGATGCAGGAGCACCAGGTCACCATCGGCCGCGAGACGCACCGGGTGTCCGAGCCGTTCCTGGTGCTGGCCACGCAGAACCCGATCGAGTCCGACGGCACGTATCCACTGCCCGAGGCGCAGGTCGACCGGTTCATGATGAAGATCATCGTCGGGTATCCGAACCCGACCGAGGAGTTCGTCATCGTCGAGCGCGCGCTGGGCGCCACCGCCGCGATCCAGGCCATCACCGACCCCGAGCGGCTCATCGCGCTGCAACGGCAGGCCGACCGGGTCTACGTCGACCCCTCGCTCATCGAGTACGCGGTGCGCCTGGCCAACGCCACCCGCGAGCCCGCCCTGGTCGGCCTCGGCGACCTGGCCCGCTACGTCACGTTCGGGGCGAGCCCGCGTGCCTCGATCAACCTGGTGCTGGCCGCCCGCGCGCTGGCGTTCATCCGCGGCCGCGACTACGCCCTGGCACAGGACCTGATCGACCTGGCCCCGGACGTGTTCCGGCACCGGCTGATCCTGTCCTACGAGGCGCTGGCCGACGAGGTCAGTGCCGACTGGCTGCTCGACCGGATCCTGGCCGCGCTGCCGGTGCCGGTCCTGGCGCTGCAGGGGCGCTGATGACCGCAGCCTCTGATCGGTTGCTGCGGCGGCTGGAGTGGCAGGTGCTGCGCCGCCTCGACGGGCGGGTGCAGGGCGCGCACCGCACGCTGTGGCGCGGGGTCGGCATCGACGTCGCGGACCTGCGCGAATACACCCCCGAAGACGACGTACGGCACATCGACTGGAACGTGACCGCGCGGCTGGACGAGCCATACGTGCGGCGCTACACCGAGGACCGGGAGCTCACCGCCTGGCTGGTGCTGGACCGGTCGGCTTCGATGCGCGTCGGCGCGGCCGAGCACGGCAAGGACACCGTGCTACGGGACCTGGCGGTCTGCCTGGCCCGGCTGTTCACCGGCCAGGGCAACCCGGTCGGGGCGGTGCTGTTCGACAACGCCTCGCAGCGCGTCATTCCGCCGCGTACGGGCCGTACCCAGGCGCTGCGGGTGGCCCACGAGCTCGACCGCGCCGCGCCCCCCACCGGCGCGACCACCGACCTGGCCGCGATGCTGCGCCTGGCCGCGACCACCGCCCGGCGGCGCAGCCTGGTGCTGGTCCTGTCGGACTTCATCGGCGACCCGGGCTGGGACCGCGCCCTGGCCCTGCTCGCCCACCGGCACGAGGTGGTCGCGGTGCGCATCGTCGACCCGGCCGAGCTGGAACTGCCCGACCTGGGGCTGGTGCTGGTCGAGGACGCCGAGACCGGCGAGCAGCTGCTGCTGGACACCGGAGACCCGCTGCTGCGGCAGCGCTTCGCCGAACAGGCCCAGGCCCGGGAGGCCGAACTGGACGCCGCGCTGCGGCGCGGGGCGGTCACCGCGCACCGGGTCGACACCGACGAGGACCTGGTCACCGCACTGATCGAGATGGTATGGCGATCGAAGCGCAGGCGCCGATGACCATCATGTACCCGCTGATCGCCGTCGCCGCCGCGCTGGTCACCGTGGTGGCCGTGGTCGCCTACGTCCGCGTGCAGCGGCAGCGCGCGCAACGCGTCCGGGCCACCGGCTACGGCCTGTACGGCACCGGCCGCCGCGCCGCCACGCGCCGCCACGCGCCGTACGCGCTGTTCCTGGCCGCGCTGCTGCTGCTGCTGTTCGCGCTGGCCCGCCCGCAGGCCGAACTGCCCATCCCGCACCTGTCCAGCACGGTGGTGCTGGTCTTCGACGTGTCCAACAGCATGGCCGCCGCCGACGTCGCCCCGTCGCGGCTGGCCGCGGCGCAGGCCGCCGCCACCGATTTCGTGCAGGCCCAGCCGGACACCGTCGACGTCGGCGTGGTCATCTTCGGCCAGGGTGGCCTGATCACCCTGCCGCCCAGCGCCCGTCACGACGCCGCCGTCTACGCCATCTCCCGGCTCACCACCAGCGGCGGCACCTCGCTTACCCAGGCCATCCTGACCGCGCTGGGCGCCATCGTGGGCCGCCCGGTCGCGCTGCCCACCGACGAGACCCCGGCACCCGACCTCGGCTACTGGGGTTCGGCCACGATCGTGCTGTTCTCCGACGGCCAGGACACGCCCGGACCGGGCACCGACGTGGCGTCGGCCGCGCAGCTCGCCGCCGACGCCGGAGTGCACATCGAGACCGTCGGCATCGGCACCGCCGAGGGCACCACCATCGAGGTCGACGGCTACCAGGTCGCCACCGCCCTGGACGAGCAGACGCTGACCGGCATCGCCGCGATCACCGGCGGCTCATACCACCCGGCCGCCGACAGCGCGTCCCTGCACGACCTGTCGGACTCGATCGACCTGCGCGTGTCCACCCATCCCGAACAGGTGGAACTGACCGCCCTGCTCGCCGGGGCGGCGCTGCTGCTGCTCCTGGCCGGGGCCCTGCTGATGATCCGCTGGCACGGAAGGATCGTCTGATGGCGCTCACCTGGCCCTGGGCCCTGGCCGCGCTGCTGGCCGTGCCGCTACTGCTGCTCGCCCGGTGGCTGCTGCAGCGGCGGCGCAGGCGGCTGGCCGTACGGGTGTCGAGTCTGGCGCTCATCCGCGCGGCCGTGCCCGGACCGTCGGCGTGGCGGCGCCGCATCCCGGTCGCGCTGTTCCTGGCCGCCCTGGCGCTGCTGGGCCTCGGCGTGGCCCGCCCGCACGCCTCGATGCTGGTGCCCACCAGCTCCACCTCGATCGTGCTGGCCATCGACGTGTCGCAGTCGATGTGCTCCACCGACGTGCCGCCCAACCGGATGACCGCCGCCCGCGAGGCCGCGCGTGAGTTCGTGCTCGCGCAGGACGACGGCACCCGGATCGGCCTGGTCGCCTTCTCCGGCATCTCCGGCCTGCTGGTCGAGCCGACCACCGACAAGCAGGTGCTGCTCGACGCGATCGACACCCTGCGCACCGCGCGCGGCACCGCCATCGGCCAGGCGATCCTGACCGCCATCGACGCCATCGCCGAGTCCAACCCGGACGTGCTGCCCACGGGCGTCGAGCTGCCCGACCCGGGCGACCTCACCGGGCAGTACGCGCCGGACACCATCGTGGTGCTCACCGACGGCGCCAACACCCAGGGCGTCACCCCGCAGACCGCCGCCGAGCAGGCCAAGGCCCGGCGAATCCGGATCTACACCATCGGGTTCGGCACCACCGAGCCGGCGCCGATCGTGTGCAGCGTCGACCAGATCGACCAGGGCACCATCATCCGCCCGCCGGACGGCCGGTTCGGCGGCGGTGGCGGCGGACGCCGCGCCCAGCTCATCGACGAGGAGACGCTGACGGCCGTCGCCGACAGCACCGGCGGGAAGTACTTCCGGGCCGAGGACGCCGAGCAGCTCGGCAAGGTGCTGGGCGACCTGCCGAGCACCATCGTCACCCAGCGCCGCGACGTGGAGCTGACCGTGTGGTTCGTGCTGGCGGCCGCGCTGCTGGCATTCGCCGCGGTCGGGTTGTCGCTGCGCTGGAACCGCACCTGAGCCGTCGCCCCGGTCGGTCCGCGCGGCCGACCGGGGCGGATCCGGCCGGTGGGCTCGAATTTCCGCGGTAGTGGGTCACCACCACAGGTTGATGACAGCGCGGTCCGGCCCGGCTACGTTCTGCGGATGCGCTGGCGGCGGATAGGCGATGGCATCGTGGTGTCGTGGCTGCTGGTGGCTGCCTTGTGGATGGCCGAGAACTGGACCACCAGCGACGGAGGCCGCTGGACCCGCCTGGACACCCTCGGCGTCGTGCTGATCGTCGCGTTCGTGGGCCCGCTGTACGTACGCACCTACGCCCCGGTCGCCATGCTGCTGGTCAGCGTCGTCGCCTCCACCGTCTACCTGAGCGCCGGCTACTACCACTCCGTGGTGACGTTCACGCTGGCCCTGGCCGTCTTCACCGTGGCCGAGCTGCGCCCGCGCCGGCAGTCCGTGGGCGCCGCCGTGCTGGCCATGGCCACGCTGGTCTGGGCACAGCGCATGGTCGTCCCGGATCGGCGCGTGCTCGGCGCCCTGATCGCCGTGTTCATGGTGCTGGTGGCGTGGGTGTTCGGCGACAACGCCCACCGCCTGGCCGAGCGCGGCCGCCAGCTCGCCGACCTGACCGCGCGGCTGCGCCGCGAGCAGCAGGAGCGCGCCCACCAAGCGGTCTCGAACGAGCAGGGCCGCATCGCCCGCGAACTGCACGACGTCGTCGCCCACCACATGTCCGTGATCTCGGTACAGGCCGGGCTCGGCCGGTATGTGCTCGGCACCGACCCCGACACCGCCCGCCGGTCGTTGGAGGTCATCGCCGACACCGCCCACGAGGCGCTGAGTGAGATGCGTCGGATGCTCGCGGTGCTGCGGGTGTCGACCCAGGACACGCCGTTCGACGCCGCCCCGGCCCTGGACCGGCTGCCGCAGCTGCTGGAGCGGGTGCGGGCGGCCGGGGCGACGGTGGAGCTGGTGGTGGAGGGCGACGAGATGCCGCTGCCGCCGGGGTTGGGTCTGTGCGTGTACCGGGTGATCCAGGAGTCGCTGACCAACGTGCTCAAACATGCCGACCCGCCGGAGGCGACGGTGACCGTACGCTGGTCGCCGCAGCGGCTGGCGGTGCTGGTCGTCGACGAGGGTCGGCGTCCGCCGGCACCGTCCGAACCGGATACCGTGCAGCACGGTCTGATCGGCATGCGCGAGCGGGCGCGGATCTACGGCGGCGTGCTGTCGACCGGTCCACGCCCCGAGGGGGGTTTCATGGTGTCGCTGTCCTTGCCACTGCAGGAGCGTGGTGATGATTGACGTGCTGGTCGTCGACGACCAGGTGCTGATCCGGGCGGGCCTGGTCGCCATGATCAAGGCGACGCCGGGGCTGTCCGCCGTCGGCGAGGCCGCCAGCGGCGAGGAGGCCGTGGCGCTGGCCGCGCGGGTGCGGCCGGATGTGATCCTGATGGACATCCGGATGCCGGGCCTGAGCGGGATCGCCGCGACCGAGCAGATCCTGCAGGAGGCCGACGGCGATCCGCCGAAGGTGCTCATCCTCACCACGTTCGACCTGGACGAGTACGTGTACGCGGCGCTGCGGGCCGGGGCCAGCGGGTTCCTGCTCAAGGACACCAGCCCGGAGCGGCTGTTCGCGGCGATCACCGCGATCGCGGGCGGCGACATGCTGTTCACCCCCTCGGTGGTACGGCGACTGATCGAGGCGCACGTCGCCTCGTCCACGCCCGGCACGGTCGCGCCGGACCTGGCCGTGCTGACCGGCCGGGAGCTGGACGTGCTGCGGCTGGTGGCGCGCGGGCTGTCCAACGCCGAGATCGCCGGGGAGCTGTTCCTGAGCGAGGCGACGGTCAAGACGCACCTGAACCGGCTGATGTCGAAGCTGTCCCTGTCCAGCCGCGCCCAGGCGGTGGTGGTGGCGTACGAGACCGGGCTGGTGACGCCGGGCGCCGCCCGTTCGTGAACCCCGCACCTACCGCGCTGGTTGTAGGCCGCCTACCGCGCTGGTTGTAGGCGACAACCGTTCTCGGGAACCATGGTGCGGACAGCGTCGACCTGACAGGATGGAGTCCGGCCGCTACCGCCGGTTCCATCGACGGTGGCGGCGATCGGGGGCGTGCGGGCACCCGGTCAGCCCGAACCGCAGCCCGGCGACGGGAAGCGGCACGGACCGACCGGTGCCCGCACGAGCGCCGATCATCTTCGAGCTCCGACCGGCCGCAGCAGCGAAGTGAGCTGCTCGATGTCGTTGAGCGCGACCATTTCCGGTGGCACTTCCTCTCCGTCTGCCGCTGCGGCTCCGCGCGGTCCCGTCCCGTCCCGGCCCCGCGCCGCGCCCGGCACGGCACGGAACCGGGACGGACGCGCCCCCGTCGTCCCCAGCGCCGCCGCATCACCGCCGACCCGTGCGGACCCGACGGCGGCGACAGGGCGGGCTGCCCCATGGGGTACGGCGAAGCCGCGCGACCGACGCGGCGAGCGGTGCCGCATCCGGACGATGCGACGGCAGGCACGAAAGCGCCTATTCGTACATGCCGCCGCTTTCCCCTCGTCCCGGCCACCCTACGATCGCCGCTCAGGCAGGCACATCTACCGATGGATTGACGCCCACCTACACCTCACGGATGACGCGTCCGCAATGGATGGACGGCACCTGCCGCACCTGACCCGCCTGCGGACAGCGTGCCGCAGTTTCGGGGAAAGTGCTGAAATCTTGGACGTCTTTCGTGCAGTTTCCCCGAAACTGCACATCCGCAGCCCGGCGCCCGGCGAGGTCGCGGGGCGGGCGCGGCGGTCAGGGTGACGGGGTGGCGAGGAGGCGGGTCAGGAGGGACTTGAGGGTGGCACGTTCCTCGCGGTCGAGGTCGGTCAGGAACTCCTCGGCGGCCGCCTGGGCGGCGGTGACGCCGTCGGCGAGGGCCTGGCGCCCGCCTGGGGTCAATTCGACGGCGTAGGCGCGCCGGTCGCCCTGCGCGGGGCGCCGTCGCGCGTAGCCGAGGCGCTCCAGTTCGTCGACGGTGCGGACCATGGCCGACTTGTCGCTGCCGAGCTGGTCGATCAGGCCGCGCTGGCTCATCGGGCCGAGCCGGGCCAGGGTGTGCAGCACGCCGAAGTGCGGCGGCTCGATGCCCAACGGCAGCAGCGCCTGGCCGAACACGCGCGAGGCCCGCCGGTGCGCCCGGCGCAGGAGCAGGCCGACGACGTAATCGGTGGGATCCCCGATGGGCGTGGTCACGGAGCCCCACTATAGTCGTCGCCGAACAGTTTCATTTGAGATTATCTCCTAAGGGATTAACCCTTAGGGGAACCGCGTCCCTCACCCCCCAGGAGCCTCTGGTGCCCCCACGCTGGCCCGTATGGCCGTTCCGGCTGCTCATCACCATCGCCGCCATCCTGCTGCTGCTCCAGGCCGTGCTCGCGGGCCAGTTCCTGTCCGGCATCTACGCCTCCCTGGCCGCCCACGCCGCCAACGCGACCCTCGCCGGGTTCACCGTGCTGGTCGCCGCGTTCGCCGCCATCCTGCTGCGCTGGCCCGGACGCGGCCCGTGGTGGCCCGCGCTCGCCACGTTCGGCCTGTTCCTGTTGACCGGCTTCCAGATCGGCATGGGGTACGCGCGGCTGCTGGCCGTACACATCCCGCTTGGTGTGTCCGTGATCGCACTCGCCGGGTTCCTGACCGGCTGGAGCTGGCGCTACCGCCCCGCCCGCGCGGTCACCACCGCCCGACCGGCCGCCGAGGTCGCGGCATGAGCGGCGGAGTCACCCGCCGCCGGGTGCTCGGCGCGATCGGCGTCACCGGCGCGGCAACCGCCGTCGGCGTGCCCTGGCTGTCCGGCATCGGCGGCGCCAGCTCCACCGGGGTGCAGCTGCGCAGCGAAACGACGCTGCCCGAGCCGTACACCCAGGCGCTCCGGCGTCCGACGCAGCTCGCGCCGACCCGCAGCGACGCCACCACCGACTACTACGAGGTCACCCAGCGCGTCGCCCGCGTCCGCATCCTGCCCGGCCTCGACACGACCGTCTGGGCATACCAGGGCAGCTTCCCCGGGCCCACCATCCGGTCCAGGCGCGGCCGCACGACCGTGGTGCGCCACCGCAACGAGCTGCCCGTGCCCACCGTCGTCCACCTGCACGGCGGCCGCACTCCGGCCCAGCACGACGGCTACCCGGTCGACCTGATCATGCCCGCCGACGGCAGCCTGCCCCACCCGCACGGCGACCACGTCGGGGACGTCCGCCACGGCGAGCGCGACTACATCTACCCGATGGACCAGCGCGCCGCGACGTTGTGGTACCACGACCACCGCATGGACTTCACCGGCCCGGCGGTCTGGCGCGGCCTGGCCGGCTTCCACCTGCACACCGACGAGGAGGAGCAGCGGCTGCCGCTGCCGACCGGCGACCGCGACCTGCCGCTGCTGCTCGCCGACCGGGCGTTCACCGCCGACGGCTCGCTCGCCTACCCCAGCCTCGACCCGACCCTGCTGACCACGCCCGGGGTGCGCGGCGACCACGTCGCCGGGGTGCTCGGCGATGTGGTCCTGGTCAACGGCGTGCCGTGGCCGCAGGCCGAGGTGCCCGGCGCGCGGCACCGGCTGCGGCTGCTCAACGGCGCCAACGCGCGCCGTTTCCGGGTCGCGCTGCACCCGGCCCCGCCCGGCGGCGGCGGGCTCGTGCAGATCGGCACCGACCAGGGACTGCTCGCCGCGCCCGTGCCGCACGACGCGATCGAACTGGCTCCTGGCCAGCGCTTCGACGTGGTCGTCGACTTCGCCCGGTATCCGGCCGGGACGCTGGTCGAGCTGGTCAACGAGTTCGGTGACGGCCGCACCGAGCAGGTCATGCGGTTCAAAGTCGGCGAACGGGTCGACGACCCCACGTCGATTCCGGAGGTGTTGAGCGAGGTGGCGCCGCTGCGGGCGGCGGACGCGGTGGTGACCCGGACCATGCGGTTCGGGGCGGGCAACGTCGTCAACAGCGTCGGGGACCACGTCTCCGGCTGGAAGATCAACGGACTGGGGTTCAGCCCGGACGCGGTGCACGCGGCGCCGAAACTGGGCACGGTCGAGGTGTGGCAGCTGGTGTCCGACCTGCACCACCCGGTGCACCTGCACCTGGCCCCGTTCCAGGTGCTGCGGCGTGGCAACGGCGGCCCCGGGCCGTACGACCTGGGCTGGAAGGACACCGTCGACCTGCGCCCGGCGGAGCTGGTCGAGATCGCGGCCCGCTTCGACGGCTACCCCGGCCGGTACGTCTTCCACTGCCACAACCTCGAACACGAGGACATGGCCATGATGGGCAACATGGTCGTCTCCTGATCCGGCCGGCGAGCTCTGCTCGCCGGCCGCAAAGGTCCGCCGGTGCCGGGGCTCAATCCGTCCGTCGGCCTGGCGGACGTCCGTGCCGACTCCCGGCGCTCGACCATCCCGGTCGCTGACCGTTCACGAAGCCGGGGCGGCCCGCCGCTCGGTCAGCTTCGACGCCGCGAATGTTTCGAACAGATGGCTCGCAATCAGGGAAATCCCGGATATGGGGCCTTGACCGACCCCCGCACACTGGCCGGATGGGCAATGAGATCACCAACGGTGAGATCGTCGTGTCCGGCCTCACGAAGCATTACAAGCAGGTCAAGGCCGTGGACGGGCTGTCGTTCACCGTCAAGCCCGGTCGCGTGACCGGCTTCCTGGGGCCGAACGGCGCTGGCAAGACCACCACTCTGCGAATGATTCTGAACCTGGTCGCCCCGACCGCAGGTGCGGCGACGATCGGCGGCGCACGCTACGCCGACCTGTCCGAGCCGCTGCGCGCCGTGGGCGCCGTGCTCGAGGCGTCCAGCGCGCACAAGGGCCGGACCGGACGCAACCACCTGCGCGTCATCTGCGCCGCGGCCGGTCTGCCCGGCTCGCGCGCCGACGAGGTGCTGGAACGGGTCGGGCTGACCTCGGCCGCCAAGCGGAAGTTCAAAGGCTATTCCCTGGGTATGAAGCAGCGCCTGGGCATCGCCGCCGCCCTGATCGGCGACCCGAAGGTGCTCATCCTGGACGAACCGGCCAACGGCCTGGACCCCGAGGGCATCCGCTGGATGCGCGACCTGCTGCAGAAGCTCGCGGGTGAGGGACGCACCGTCCTGGTCTCCAGCCACCTGCTGTCGGAGATGGAACTGCTCGCCGACGACGTCGTCATCATCGCCGCCGGAAGGCTGGTCGCCCAGGGCACGGTCGAGGAGGTGATCGGACAGGCGGGCAGCGTGGATACGGTGCGCGTACGGACGCCCCACCCGGACACCCTGCTCGGCGCCCTGGACGGCGCCACCGGGCAGCCCGGAGAGGACGGCACGCTGCTGCTGACCGGTGTCACCGCCGAGCAGGTCGGCGACGCCGCGCTGCGCGCCGGGGTCGCCATCCACGAGCTGGTCACCGAACGCCCCGACCTGGAGCGCGTCTTCCTCGACCTGACGGCGGGCAAGGAGGGAATCCGGTGAACCTCATCCGCAGCGAGTTCCTCAAGATCCGCACCACCAACGTGTGGTGGCTGTTCTCGATCGGCGCGCTCGGCCTGCTCGTGCTGTCCTTCGCGCTCAACGCTTTCCAGATGCACTTCACGGTGCTGGACCCGCCGCCCGAGATGACCACCGGCGGGAACCCCGAGACGGGCGCGCAGCTGGCGGCGCTGGCCAAGCCGGTCGCGCTGACCTCGTACATGGTCACCTCGGGTCAGTACTTCGGGATGATGTTCGTGATGCTCATCGGCATCATCACGGTGACCAACGAGTTCTACCACCAGACCGCGACCACGACGTTCCTGGCCACCCCGCACCGCAGCGCGGTGATCCTGGCCAAGGCCGCCGTCGGCGGCTTCTTCGGCATCGTGCTGTGGCTGGTCACCACAGCGCTGACCATCCCGGCCACGATCGTGTTCGTCAACGCCGAGGGCGTCACCCCGGCCCTGGGCGACTGGGAGGTCATCCGGGCGATCCTGCTCAACGGCCTGGCGTACGCACTGTGGGCGCTGATCGGCATCGGCATCGGGGTGCTCATCCGCAGCCAGATCGGCGCCACCATCACCGCGATGGTCGTCTACACGGTCGGCACCATCGCCGTCTCGATCATCATCAACGTGCTGTACAACCTGCTGCACTGGGACTGGGTGAACAACATCCAGTGGGCCATGCCGTCGCTGGCGTCGAACCTCATGACCAGCGGCACCGATCTGCCCGGCCAACCGCACTACTGGGTCGGCGCGCTTATCCTGCTCGCCTGGGCCCTGGTCACCGGCCTCATCGGCACCCTGCTGACGCGTACCCGCGACGTGTCCTGAACAGACGGGGGAGGGGGGGGGGCCCCGGTCGGGGCCCCGCCCCCCACCCGCGGAACCCCCCCCCCC
>NZ_JAHRCY010000013.1:0-158319 GCF_019083965.1 Catellatospora tritici | reverse complement strand
CTACCCCCGTAGGGTTCCTCACACGTCGGTGGGGGGTGGGCGCCCGCTCCGGGCGCCCAGCCCTCGACCGTCTTCCCCCGCCCGCACTCCAGCGCGGGCACCAGCGCGCGCCGCGGCTGCGGTAGCGTGCCGCTCGCACCCTTTAGCGACAGGCGAGGAAACGATGTACGAGCAGCCCCACCAGCAATCCCACGACCGTCCGCGCTGGCTGGGCGTACCGCGCAACAAGCTCAAGGTCGTCGCCGTCGTCGGCGGCCTGACCAGCGCGGAGTCGCTGCTGCTCAACGCCGTTTCGAGGACGCAGCTCCTGAACCAGGTCACCCTGGCCCGCGTCATCACCACCGCCGTCGCCTCGCTGGCCCTGTGGCTGCTGGCCCGTGCCGACCGGCCCGCGCCCCGGCTGCGGGTGCTCACCCTGGGCCTGCTCGGACTCCATACGGTGCTCGGCATCATCGGGCCCTGGCTGACCGCCTCGGTGGGGCCGGTGCTGGCCGTGATCAGCACCGGCGTCAGCGTGCTCATCTTCATGTTCGTCTACCGCACCATCGAGGCGCACCGGCGCGAGCTGGAAGTCTTCTCCGCCACGGCGTGAGCGCGGCCCGGCCACCGAGCCGACGGGTCAGCGGGCGATGGCCAGGTTCAGCGGCAGCGGCTCGGTGGGGCCGTCGTGCCAGGCCTCTACTGTCAGCTGAGCCGGGTCGGCCACGCCGCTCCCGTCGCGCACGGCGGCGACCAGTCGCGCGGTCAGCGCGTCGTACTGTGCCGAGGTCGCGGGCCAGGGCAGGTTGAACCACCAGTTCGGTTCGGTCTGCCCCTGTGGCGGCTGCCAGCCCCACGCCGCCAGCGACGCCTGCTCCGCCTCGGTCAGCTGCTCCTCGGGCGGCAGGAACGCGTTGCCGACGACCTCGGCTCGCAGCAGCCGCGGCAGCTGCTGGAACTGCACGATCCGGCGGCCGTGGCGCAGCAGCACGGTATCCCCGGCCGCCAGCGCGGCCAGGTCCTGACGCAGGAGTGCGGCGAAGTCGTCCCAGGCGGTCACGCGACCCCCGCCGTCTGCGGATCCGACGCGGCGAACTGCGGCTCGGCCCAGTTCGCCGAGACCGTCCACGAGCTGCGGGTGATGGTCAACACGCCGTTGGGCAGTCGCCAGCGCTGCGCCGGAGCGGCGCCGGGCAGGGACTCGTCGGCCGGGCCGAGCACCGCGGTGGCGTCGGCGACGACCTGCACGAACGCGTCGTTGAGGTCGGCGAGGGTCTGCTCGGAGCGCTCCGGGGCGCGGGTGCTGAGCTTGATGTCGACGTACTGGACACTGCCGCGGGCGACGGAGATGGTGTTGCGCAGGCCCGGCACGCCCCACTGGGGTTCGGCCAGGACCGCGCCGTCGGGGATCTGCACCGCGACGGTCCAGTGCAGGTGCGCCAGCAGCGCGGGCAGCTCGTCGGCCGACCAGCTCCAGCGCCAGTCCCGCACCGCCGTCAGCACATCGCGTACGACGGGTGAGGCGATCGGCTGCACGGTCGTCACTGCTGCTCCTGTCCCTGGTAGCCGGCCAATCGTATCGTGTCGGCCCGCAGCCGGTCGGGATCGAGGACGGCCTCCTGGATCATGATGGTGCCGTCGTCCTTGCCGCGCACCACGATGCAGCGGATCTTGCCGTCCCGGGCGAGCTGCTGCATGCG
This sequence comes from Catellatospora tritici, assembly GCF_019083965.1. Classification (GTDB taxonomy): domain Bacteria; phylum Actinomycetota; class Actinomycetes; order Mycobacteriales; family Micromonosporaceae; genus Catellatospora; species Catellatospora tritici. Next base: position 156,640 of record NZ_JAHRCY010000013.1, on the reverse strand, counting down.
CTCGGCCAGTTCCGGGTCAGCGGCCAGCGCCTCGGCGAGCTTGTAGTCGATCTCGAGCACGCCGTGGACGTACTCGGGCGAGGTCTGCTCGCTGTTGATCAGCTCTCCGTCGGGGTCGTCCGGGTTTTGCACCCATCGCGTGCCGAGGCTGGAGCCGACGCCCTTCTCCTCGAGGATGACGATGCCCGCGTCGTTCGCCTCGACCAGGATGCGGTCGAAGTTGTCCGGCCGCCCCTGCTCGTCGACGCCGCCGGTCACCAGGGTGCTTTCGGTGAACATGTGCTCGCTCAGGTAGTTGCCGGCCAGCAGGCCCAGGCGCTCGCTGGAGCGCACCAGTTCGATGCCCTGCGCCCGGTACTGTGCCATCGCCGTGATCAGCTGGGCGAACTCGGTGTCGGACAGCACGCCTTCCATCGTGTCGCGGAAGTCCTGAGTGTTCTGGTTGTCGCCGCCGAAGGTGCTGCGGGTGACGTCGAACCCGGCCGCCGTGATCGCGGGCAGCAGCGGCACCACCATGCTGTCCCAGGTCGCCCGGCGCTCGGCCTGGATCTGCCGGTTCACCCGGGCCTCGGCGTCGATCGCCTGGCCTTCCGGGGTGGCCGGGTCGACGGGCACCTGACGCGGCGCGGGCAGGACCGCATCCGCGAGGTCCTCCGACGGCAGCTTGTTGTCGTCGTAGGTGAAGCCGCCGCCGATGTTCTGCAGCTGCCCGAGCGTGGTGCGGCGCGTGCCGACCCGGTCACCGGGGTAGTGGTCGTATCCGTCGGTGCCGCGCCGAAGCTCGCGGCGCCGGGTCGGATCGAAGCGGCCGGTCGAGCTGAGATCGCCGTCGTCGAAACGAGGCACATCGCCCGGTGGCGTCGCGTCGGTCGTTCCCGGCGCCACCGGCGTCGGCGTACCGGCGGTGGCCGGATCGGCGGCCCAGTGGCCGGGCGGGGCATCCGGGATCGGTGTGGCCTGCAGGTCCGGGTCGACGACCACGCCGTCCATCTGCACCACGCCGCTGGTGAACGGCGGGCGACCCATCCGGGTGCCGCCGTCGTAGTAGCGGATCTCACCGTCGTGGTTGATGACGTTGACGACGTGGGCGGTGCCGTCGGGGCGGGAGAAGCAGACGATCGCCTGTGAGCCCGGACCGTTGCTGAGCAACTGCTGCTCCAGCCGGTCGAACCCGGCGGTGAGCGCGTCGGCGGCGTGCCGCGGATCGGTGTCGGACAAACCTGTTGCCAGCTGCTGGAACTGCCCGCCCATGAAGTCCTGCACCCGCACGTGGCCGTCGGGCTGGGGCGGCGGGATGCTGCCGTCGGGAGTGGGCGTCCGGCCCGCGGCCACGCGCGGCTGGCCCGCATAGGTCGAGGCGAACGACAGCGCCCGGTCCACGCAGGCCGTGGCCCGGGTTGGGTCGGCGCTGGGCGACACCGGGTCGAACGCGCCACCCCAGCCGGTCTCCGGGTCGGTGTGCGCGGCGAACGAGCCGTCGGCGTTGCGCGGCAGCGACGCCTCCAGGTCGCGCTGCTGGGCGGCGGTCGGCATGGTGTGACCGTCGGGGTCGCCGTAGTTGCGGCTGTCCTCGACCGCCGGAGGTGGGCCGCCGGTGGGCTGCGCGGCCGGGTCGAGGCCGCCGGGCGCAGGGGTGGTGCGGTCGTTGGCCGCCTGCAGCGCATCGCTGAGGAGTTGGCGGCTCTGGCGCAGGTTGTCGCCGATGTCCGGGTCGGCGTCGGTCCGGCGGTCGGCGTACAGCGCCTGCACCGAGGTCTCGGCGCGGATGCGTACGCGGGCCAGGTCGACCAACTGCCCCGCGAGATGGTGCGGGCTGAGCGCGTCGCGGTGCGTGGCCACCCACTGCATCGCCGCCGTGATCTTCGCCGCGCGCTGCAGGCGAGCCGCGTCGTGGTCGGACAGCTGGCCGGGCGGCTGCGAGTTCGGGTCCGGCGACCCGGTCGTCGGCTGCCCGTCGCGGCTCGCGGCGCTGCCCGGAGCCTGCGGACCGGGCCCCTGCGCAGAGCTGCCGCCCTGCGGGCGGGTGTCGCCGACGGCCGGACCGCCCGGCGCGGGCGAGCTGGTCCCGGCGCCGGACGGCCCGGAATGCGCCCCCGGTGCGGCGGTCGACGTGCCGGTGGATCCGGTGTTCGGCGAAGTGCCGCCCGGGTTGGGCGAAGTGCCCGACGGGCTCGTCGACGTGTTGGTCGAGGAGGCTCCAGTGTGGGCCGTCGTCCCGCCGGTGTTCGTGCCGGTGCCTGTGTTCGTGCTGGTGCCGGTGTTCGTGTTCGTGCCGGTGTTCGTGCCGGTGCTCGGACCGGCGTTCGTGTTGGTGTTGATACCTGTGCTCGTGCTCGTGCTGGTGTTCGCGTTGGCGCTGGCACCGGTGCTCGCGCCGGTGTTGGTGTTGACGCTGGCACCGGTGCTCGCGCCGGTGTTGGTGTTGACGCTGGATCCGGTGCTGGCGTTCGTACCCGTGCTTACGTTCGTGCCCGTGCTTACGTTCGTGCCCGTGCTTACGTTCGCGCCGGTGGTGGCGGCGATGCTGGTCGAACCGGAGCCTGTGGTCGCGGCCAGACCGCCCGTGGCGCTCACCGTCGGTCCGGTCAGCGAGGTCGGGCGGACACCGGCGGGCGAGCCGGGCTGGGCGCCGCTCGTGCCGGGTGCGGGGGCGGTGGGCGGCTGACCGGTCGACGTCTGGCTAAGGCCGGGCCCGCCCGCGGCGGCCTGCTGGGCCGCCGCGTTCTGCTGCAGCGCGGCCTGCTGTGCGGCCTGCTGCGACGGCGGGGTCGCGTCGGCGACGGTCGCGGTGTCGATCCGCACTCCGGCCACGGTGGCGTCGATGCTGACGGCGGGCGGTGGGGCGACCCCGCTCAGCGCCGGACCGAAGCTGGGATCGCTGTAGCCGCCGGTGTTCGTGTGGCCGCCGGCGCCCTGGTTGCCGCCGGTGCTCGTCGTCGTGATCGGATTGCCGGTCGACGTCGTGGTGGAGACCGGGCTCGCACCGGTGTCCACATCCACCGACAGCGGCTGGTTGATGCCGTTGACCTGTGTGTTCAGGTTCTGGACCTGGGTGTTGATGTTGTTGGTCAGGCCGTCGAGGTGGTTGGTGCCCTGCCCGAGCACGCTGGACCGGCCCCCGGACGTGGCCGCCATGCCGACGTCGTCCCAGCCGGGCACGTTGCCGGTGGCGAGGTTGCCCGCCACGTCACCGGCGACCTCGCTGGCGATGTCGTTGCGCAGCGTACGGGCGAAGCCCTGGCCGGGGCCGAGGGACAGGCCGACGCCCGCGGCCGCGAAACCGCCCGCGAAACCGGCCACACCGGACATGCCGATCTGCATGACGTCGAGCCCGTCGCGGTGGCCGTCGGCGATCTGTGCCCCCTGGATCGCGGTCTCGGTGACCAGCTCCTCCAGCGCCTCCTTGGCACCCTCTTTGATCATCTTCTTGAGCGCGGCCTTGGTGAGCTCCTTCATGCCCTTCTCGGCCAGCTTCTTCAGCAGCTTCTTGATGATCTCTTTGATGGTCAGCTGGGTCGCCACCTGCACCGCCGGGATACCCGCCGACGCGGCGCCGAAGGTGCAGAACGCCGCCACGATCAGGGCGATGACCTCGATGACGAACAGGACCAGCTCGATGTAGAACTCGATCTTCGCGGCCTGGATGTCCTGCCCGGCGGCCTGGACGACCTGCCCCATCACGTCGAGGACCATGATGAGCTGCGGCAGCGCGGCCTCGTCGGTGGCACCGAGCTTGTCCCAGCTCAGCTTGATCGCCTCGCCGAGCTGCGTCTGCGTGCCACCGGTGGCGTAGACGGCGTTGGTCACCTGCGCGGCCGCGTCGCGCAGCGGCGCGTCGGCCTGGTCGGCGGCCCGGAACCACTCGTCGGCCAGATCCCAGATGATCTTCTCGTTGCCGTCGGGCCAGTCGGCGCCGATGACCCACTCCAGCAGCGGGCGGACTTCGCTCGGCACATGTAGCAGCTCGAGCGGGTTCGGGATCGGCGACGGCAGAAAGGACATCGCCCACCCTCCTGACCGGACACCGACGTCTGACTCGAACCTGCAAACTACCGCAAAGGGCGCTGTGACGCAGTCCCGGCTCCCGCCGGGCAGGTCTGGCAGGTGCGCGGTGCAGCGGGTCTCGGGCGTACGCGGTAGATTCGCGCGGTGAGCGTGTTCACCCGGCACGACGCCGAACTGGTCGCCGCGGGCCTGGCCCGGTCGTACACCGACCCGGCGGGCCGCCCGTGGCGCGGCTGGGTGCAGGAGTTCCCGGACGCGTTCGTGGTCTGGACCACCCCCGCCGACGACCAGCCGCCGGTGCCGGGCAGCGGCGCGAAGACCCTCTACGAACGGGCCACCGGCGCGGAGGTCACGTTCGGCTCGATCGGCGCCGAGCAGGCACACGACCAGTGGCGGCGGCAGGGCTCGACCGCTGCCCGGCGAGCCGTGGACGCGGTCGCGCGACTGGGCCGCGCGGGCGGCCGCGACACCGCGTTCACCAGCAGTGTGGTGCTGCACCTGGCCGACGGGTCGGTGCACGCCGCGGTCGGCTGCAAGGTCGACCGGGCTCCGGCCCACCACCGGCTCGTGGCCGCCTGGCTCGCGGCGCAACCGGCCGGGATGACCGTGCGCGGCCAGGACCGGCATGCCGAACTGATCGTCCTGTCCGACTGGCTGCTGCGCACCGACGCGATCCGCGACGCGGCGGGCCTGCCGGGTCTGACCTTCGAGCAGGTTCGCGCCGGTCTGGCCGGGGCGCGGGTGCGGCTGCGGCAGGTGCGCGACGGCGCGGTCGACGAGACCGATCTGGCCACACCGTGCGCCGGATGCCTGCGGGCCTGGGTCGAGTTCGGGCTGCTGGAACCAGATCTGTTGCGCCTCACCGACCCGCTCACCCCCGATCCGCGCCTGGAACTGCCGGGCACCCGGTTCCCGGGCCTGGTGGCGGCGGCGCTGCACGCCGGCGGCTGGGGCGCCTTCCCCGACGCGGCGCAGCGCCTCGACCTGGCCGAGGCCGTGGTGGACCAGATCGCCGAGCAGACCGGGCTGGCGCCGCTGGCCGCCGCCCGGCAGGTGTTCGCCGAGTTCGGGCCGTCGCTGGCGGTGTCGGTGCGCGGCCGCGGCGTCAAGGAGTGGATCACGCCGTACCAGGTGGGGCATCAGGGGTTGGCCGGTGTCGGCGCGGTGCTGGCCGACCTGGGCCACCGGCTCGGCCGGGCGGTGTTCCCGATCGGGCGCGACGACTGCGGCGCGGTGCTCGCCGTGGACCAGACGGGCCGGTTCTTCGCCGCGGACCAGGGCGGCGAGTGGTGTTACGGCGAGGGTTTCGACGTCGCCGTGACCGCGCTGACGCTGGGGCAGGCGCCCCGGCGCGTGCGCGAGGACGGCACGCTGGAACTGATCGGACTGGAAGGAATCTGAGCGGTGCGTTTCGCTGACCGGCACGCCAACGACGACCTCATGGCCCGTTTCGACGAGGTGTACGACCGCTACACCAAGCTGCGCGGCGGCCTCGGCACCCTGCAGGCGCGGCTCAAGGACCTGCACGGCACCGCCGCGACCAGGGACCGTCTGGTCCAGGTGAAGGTGGGCCCGCAGGGACAGCTGGTGGAGCTGGTCATCCACGACGACGCCTACCGCCGCTACCCGGCGCGCGAGTTGGGTTCGGTGATCACCGGGCTGACCCAGACCGCGGCGGCCCAGGCTGCCGAGCAGATGCAGCAGCTGCTCGGCGAGTTCATGCCGCCGGACACCGGAGCGGCCGAGTTCGTCCGCACCGGCGACTTCGGGTCGCTGCTGCGCCGCGCCGACGCGGCCGCCGAGCAGGCCGCGGAGGAGCACAGTGGCTGACGAACGCACGATCTACGTCGACAGCGACGGCGCGGTCCGGGCGGGCAAGGAGATCGCGTCCGCCGGAAAGGACCTCGCCGACCTGCACCGTGACATCGGCCGCCTGATCCAGTCCCTGTCGGCCGGGCCGCCGTGGAGCATGGACAAGATCGGCAAGCAGGTCGAGCTCGGCGACGGCGGCGAGAACAAGGGCTACCGCGTCAACGAGCAGGACGTGCTCAAGGCCTGGGAACAGGTCGCGAAGGCCGTCGAGGCACTGGGCGTCAACGTGCAGAACGCGATCGCCAACGTCGTGGGCGCCGACGTCAAGAGCGACGCCACCGTGCAGTCGGTGCGCCAGCCCGGGACCAACGTCCGCCGCATCTGACAACCGTTGCGCCGGGTCGGCGCGTCGCATCGGGAGCACCGACCACAAAGGAGCGGGCATGGCGACCGAGCAGCTGTCCGACCCCACCGTCACCTCCCGGCGCCGTCCGGAACTCGACGCGATCCGCACCCTGGTCGTGGTCGGGCTGGTCTTCTTCCACTCAGCCCTGGTCTTCGACGCCCACGACGACTACTACGTCAAGAACGCCGACACCACCGAGCTGACCACGGTCCTGGCCGGGTTCGCGGTGATCTGGGCGATGCCGATGCTGTTCCTCATCGCCGGATTCGGCGCCCGGCACTCGCTGCGTCGCCGCGGGCCGGGCGGTTTCGCCACCGAACGGCTGCTGCGGCTGGGAGTGCCGCTGGCCTTCGCCGAGGTCGCGCTGCTGCCGCTGCCGCAGTACCTGCGCCTGCGCGCCGCCGACCCCGGCTACCACGACTCCTATCTGGACTTCCTGCCCGACTTCTTTCGGGTCCGCCTCGCGCCGGACGAGTTCCCGTTCCTGCTGGAGGGTGAGTACTTCGAGTCCGGGCATCTGTGGTTCGTGGTGATGCTGCTGGCGTACGCGCTGCTGCTGGCCGCCGCGACCGCGGCCCTGCCCCGGCCGCCGCTGCGGCGGCTGCGCGACCGGCTCGCCACGGCCGTGCACCGGCGCGGACTGATCCTGCTGCCCGCGCTGCCGGTGGCGTTGATCAGCGCCGTCGTGGGGCTGGAGGAGGGCTTCGCGGGCTGGAGCCGTTGGGCCTACCTGCTCTTCTTCCTGTACGGCTGCGTCCTGGCCACCGACGACCGCTTTCGCGCGGCCATGCGCCGCGACCGCTTCCCGGCGCTGTGCCTGGGGCTGATCCTGTTCCTCGGTTCAGCCTGGGTCTTCTTCGGCCTGCTCGATTCCGGCGCCGACCCGTTCCTCGACCCGTCCGGGCGGGCCGCGGCGGGTCGGGCGGCGTTCGGCGCGGCGGGCTGGTGCTGGCTCGTCGCGATCCTCGGCCTGCTCGACCGGCCCCGGACTCCGACCGCACCCCGCGAGCGCACCGGCCCGTTCGCACGGGCCTACGCCTACCTGGCCACGGGCGCGCTGCCGCTGTACATCCTGCACCAGCCGATCGTGGTCACCGTCGCGTACGTCGTCGTCGGCTGGCACGCCCCGATCCTGGCCAAGTACGCCGCGCTGGTGACCGTCGCGCTGGCGTTGACCCTGGCCGCGTACGACCTGCTGGTACGCCGGACCAGGGTGACCCGGTTCCTGTTCGGCATGCGCGAGCCCGCGCCGGTGACGCCGACAGGGGAGGACCCGCCGGGCCCTCCCCTGTCCTGACGCGCCGACCCCGGCTAGCGGGCGGCGACCCTCTCCTCCTCGGCCACCTCAGCCTCGACGGCGGCCCGGTCCGCGGCCCGGTCGTCCTCGACTGTGCGCTTGGCGGCCAGCTCCGACTTGATGCTGTCGTGGCGGCGCTGCAGGTCGCGCATCTCCGCGCGCTGCGCCTGCAGCTCCCGGCGGGCGGCCAGGCGGCGCCGGGCGCGCCGACCCGCCCCGCCGAACATCATCATCAGACCGACCAGAACCAGCGCCCCGGCGGCGCCGCCGACCAGGAACACCTGGCCGACACTCGGGTCGGCGTGGTAGCCGAACAGCTCGACGGTCCCCGCCGGGGCGGTGAACAGGCCGTCGTTGTTGAGGAAGGCCGCGAGGGCGAGACCGCCCAGGCCGAGGACCAGCAGCAATCCCAGCAGAATCATCGTTTTCGCCTCCTGCCCAATGGCAGCGGTCGTGGGTCGGGGGTGGTACCGGCGACCGGATACCCGCCCCGTGCGGCGGCAAACCCGCCCCGCGTCACCGGCGTGGTTCAGCCCGCGGTCGGGTCGCCGCACAGGTGGGCGTACACCCCGGCGACCTGCAGCACCCGCTGGACCATGCCGTCGGTGTTGACCAGCCGCATCCTGCTGCCGACGGTGTCGGCCAGCTTGCGCACCCGCACGAAGACGTGGATGGCGGAGGAGTCGATGAACCCGACCTCGCCCAGGTCTACCAGCACCCGGCAGCCGGGACGCGCGGTGATCTCCGCGGACAGCCAGTCCTGCAACTCGGGCGCGGAGGCGAAGTCGATCTCCCCGGCGAGCAGGGCGGTCACGGTGTCCCCGGCCACGCGGAGTTCGTGACGGAGCGGGGGCACGGCGGCGGTCACGCGGCCTTTGTAGCACGCCGGGCCGCGTCCCGGCGCGCATTGGCCCCGGCCTGCGGCGGCGGTTTTGTGCCGTCTCCCGACCCACCGCGCTGACCTGCACTGATGCTCGCGGGGGAACATCCGCGCGCCGCGAAGCGATGTTCGTCGTTGGCATGGCGGGGACGTCTGACGCGGGAGTGGGGGCACGAGGTGGCGGCAGGGCTGGCGCTGGCGGTGGTGGCGGGCGCGGCGGCGATCGGGATGCTGCTGGGTTCACGCTGGCGGGCGAGGCAGGACAGCGTCGCCGTGCCGGTGCGGGGTGGCCGCCGCGCGGTGGCGGCCGGGGTACGCGTGCTGGGCACCGGGGTCAGGCGGGTGCGGCGGGGTTCGCTGCGCGTGCCCCGACTGCGGCGTCCCCGGCGCTGGCGGCGGCGCACGCTGCGCCCGGCCAACCGCAACGCGCTGGCGTGACCGGGCTCAGCCGGAAAGTTCGCCGACGACCAGGCGCAGCGTGAACCGGTCGCCGTCACGCTGCTGTGACACGTAGCTGCACACCTGGTAGGCCAGCCACAGCCCCAGCCCGCCGACGTCCGCGCCGGTCGGGACGAGCCCGGCGCACGGATCCTGCGGCCCGCGCCCGGCGTCGCCCACCGTCACCACCAGCCGCCGCGGGGCGGCCCACATCAGGACGGCCACCTGCCCGCCGCCGTGGATCATCGCGTTGGTGACCGCCTCCGAGGCCGCCAACAGCATCGCGTCGACATCGTCGGCGGGCAGCTCGGTCCGCGCCGCCAGCATGGTGACGGCGGCCCTGGTGTCGGCCAGCGTCGGGTCGGCCAGGACGACCTGCGGCGCCTCGTCCTCGATCGGGTCACGCCACACCACCGGCTGGCGGCGCAGGAAGTCCTCGGGCCGCTCGTACCCGTCGTTGACCCGGTGCCCGCCGGCGGTGGCGACGTGCGAGTGGGTACGCAGCACGTGGTCGAGCACGTCGGGTGGAGTGTTGCGGGTGTCATAGGGGCACAGCCCCCACACCGGCCAGGGGTCGTATGCCCGGTTGACGACGGCCTCGTAGCGGGCCCACCACTCCCACGGCACCCCGACGCCCGGATGCGGCACGTCCCCGGCCACCCGGATCTGCCGCGCCCCGGCGGCCACCTGCTCGTCGAACAGCTCACGGTAGCGGCGGATCGCGGGGGCGGGCTTGGCGTAGTGCTGGTCGCCGTCCATGTACAGCACGTCGCGGTCGGTGCCCAGGGCGTCGCGGACCAGCTCCTGGTTGCGGCCGGCGAACGCGACGAACACGGGCTCCCCGGCCGCCAGACCGTCGGCGAGGAACGGCACGACCAGCCCGAGGAACTGCTCGTCAGAGCCGTAGAAGGCGGTCTCGTGGTAGAAGCCGTGGTGGCCTGCGGCGGCGCCGGTCCTCATGACACGCACTTCCGGAGCCGGGGCTCTTCGCGCATCCGGGCACCCCTCGCCGAGAATCGCCCACGGTACGTCCGCACCGCGCGGGCGAGCACCAACGTAGCACGTCGATCGCGACCCGCCCACCTGCGTTTCACCGTGCGATAGTGGATATTGGGTCGCGCCCGCGGCGGCGGACCGAGCACACTTCCACCTCGGCAAGACCGACGGGGGAGACCATGCCTTTCGAGACGATCACCGATACCAGCGCACCGCTGCGGCTGTGGGCCGACCCGGCCACCATCGACGAGCGCGCGCTGGCGCAGCTGCGCAACGTCGCCGACCTGAGGTGGACGCACGCGGTGGCCGTCATGCCCGACGTGCACGTCGGCATCGGCGCGACCGTGGGCTCGGTCATCGCGATGCGCGGCGCGGTGTCGCCCGCCGCGGTCGGCGTCGACATCGGCTGCGGGATGACCGCCCAGCTCACCTCGCTGCGCGCCGACCAGCTGCCCGACGACCTGTCGAAGCTGCGCGCCGACATCGAGAAGGCGATCCCGGTCGGGCAGGGCGCGCATAAGCACTCGGTCGACGTCAACCACCTCGACACGGGGCTGCGCGGCTGGCACCAGTTCTGGACCGGCTTCGACGACCTGACCGCCCAGCACGTGCTGCACCGCAAGGGCCGGGTCATGCAGCAGCTCGGCACGCTCGGCGGCGGCAACCACTTCATCGAGATCTGCCTGGACACCGAGAACCGGGTGTGGCTGATGCTGCACTCCGGCTCCCGCAGCATCGGCAACGAGCTGGCGCAGTACCACATCGCCAAGGCCAAGGACCTGCCGCACAACGCCGACCTGCCCGACCCGGACCTGGCCGTGTTCGTCACCGGCGAGCCGACCATGGACGCCTACCGGCGCGACCTGTTCTGGGCGCAGGAGTATGCCCGGCGCAACCGCGCGGTGATGATGGCGCTACTGCGGGGCGTGCTCGCCAAGCACGTGCGCAAGGTGTCGTTCGAGCCGGAGATCTCCTGCCACCACAACTATGTGGCCGAGGAGGTGCACGGCGGCGCCGAGGTGCTGGTCACCCGCAAGGGCGCGATCCGGGCGGGCTCCGGCGAGCTGGGCATCATCCCGGGCTCGATGGGCGCGTCGTCGTTCATCGTGCGCGGGCTCGGCTCGGACGCGGCACTGCGGTCGGCCTCGCACGGCGCCGGGCGCAAGATGAGCCGCATGCAGGCGCGGCGGCAGTTCAACACCCGCGACCTGGCCGAGCAGACCAAGGGCGTGGAGTGCCGCAAGGACGGCGGCGTCGTGGACGAGATCCCGGCGGCGTACAAGGACATCGACCAGGTGATGGCCCAGCAGTCGGACCTGGTCACCGTCGAGGCTCGGCTCAAGCAGATCATCTGCGTCAAGGGCTGAACACCGCGTGGGGCGGCCCGGTCGAGCGATCGACCGGGCCACCTTTGCATTGACCGACGGCCATGTCTCGGAGTAAAACAGGATCGACCACGATCGAACAGGCTCGAACAGAGTCCCCTGCATCGTCCCCGAGGGAGTCCATGTGAGCAGGCGAAGAGTGGCGGCCCTGTTGGCGCTGTTGACACCGGTGGCGACCATCGCCCTGGTCGGCACGCCGTCGACAGCCATGGCCGCGCCGTACGTCCCGCAGCCGTCCAACCGGCAAGTCCTCAACTTCGACACCAACTGGCTGTTCGCGGGCGACGTGCCCGCGGGCAACGGCCAGGCCGTCGGGCTCAGCGAGTCGGCGTTCGTGCCGGTGACGCTGCCCTACTTCCGGACCCATCCGCACAAGGGGTTCCCGAAGGGCGACTTCGAGGTGCCCGCCTCGTGGTACCGCCGCCACTTCACCGTGCCGTCGGCCTACAGCGGCCGCCGCCTGCTGGTCGAGTTCCAGGGCGTGGCCAAGGCCGCCCAGGTGTACGTCAACGGCACCTTGGCCGGGCAGCACAACGGCGCCTACACCTCGTTCACGGTCGACATCACGCCATACGTCACCGTGGGCGGTGCTGACAACGTTGTCGCCGTGAAGGTCGACTCGATGACCCGCAACGACCTGCCCCCGGAGGGCGGCGCGGTCGACTACTTCGTCTGGGGCGGCATCGTCCGCGACGTCAACATGATCGTCGCCGACCCGGTGCACACCGACTGGGCGTTCGTCACCACGCCGAGCGTCAGCGCGTCCAGCGCCACCGTCAACGCGCGCACCAATGTGCGCAACGACAGCGGCGCGTCCAAATCGGTCACCGTGGTGACCAGCGTCGTCGACACCGGCGGCAACGTGGTGGCCACCGGCACCGCCACCCAGACCATCGCCGCGAACTCGGCGGTCGAGTTCAACTACAACACCTCGGCGATCGCCAACCCGCACCGCTGGGACGTTGACGACCCGTACCTCTACACCGTCTACACGCAGGTCCGCGACGGTTCGACCTGGGTCGACGAGCACCGCGTCCGCATCGGCGTACGCACGGTCGCGTTCAACGCCACCGACGGGAAGTTCTACCTCAACGGCACCGCGCTGAAGCTGCGCGGGCTGGACCGGCACGAGTCGTACCCCTACATCGGCCGCGCCGCGCCCAACCGGCTGCAGGCCAAGGACGCCGACATCCTCAAGTACGAGCTGGGCACCAACCTCGTGCGCACCTCGCACTACCCGCAGGACCCGGAGTTCCTGGACCGCGCCGACGAGATCGGCCTGCTGGTGTTCGAGGAGATTCCCGGCTGGCAGCACATCGGCGACACCGCCTGGCAGGACATCGCGGTCGAGAACGTGCGCGAGATGGTGACCCGCGACCGCAACCACCCCTCGATCATCATGTGGGGCGTACGCATCAACGAGTCCGGCGACAACCACAACTTCTACACCCGCACCAACGCGCTGGCCCACCAGCTCGACCCGTCCCGACCCACCGGCGGCGTGCGCAACTTCACCGGCAGCGAGAAGCTGGAGGATGTCTACACGTTCAACGACTTCTCCGGCGGCGCCATCGCCCCGACGGTGCTGCCGTGGTTGGTCACCGAGTCCGTCGGGCACACCGACCCCGACCGCAGCTTCGACCCCGAGCAGGTACTCACCCACACCATGCTCACCCACCTCAACGTGCAGAACCAGGCCGCCTCGCGCGCGAACGTGGCCGGGGCGCTGGGCTGGGCGGCGTTCGACTACAACACCACCTTCGACACCGAGAGCTGCATCGACTACACCTGCTACCACGGCGTATCGGACATCTTCCGCATCGCCAAGCCGGCCGCGGCGGTCTTCACCTCCCAGCGCGACCCGGCGAAGTACGGCGCCTTCGTGCAGATCGCGCACGACTGGGCGCAGGGCTCCTCGACCACCGTGTACGTCGCGGGCAACTGCCAGCAGGTAGAGCTGTTCGCCAACGGCGTCTCCAAGGGCCGGATCAGCCCCAACGCGTACACCTCGCTGCCGCACCCGTTCTTCCAGTTCAACAACGTGACCTGGGCGGCGGGCAGCCTGCGCGCCGACTGCTGGATCGGCGGCTCGATCGCGGCCAGCGACACCCAGTACACCCCGGGCACGCCGGTGAAGCTGAGCCTGGCCGCCGACGACGCCTCGCTCAAAGCCGACGGCGCGGACATGACCCGGGTCGTGGTCAAGGCGCTGGACGCCAACAACCAGGTCGTGCCGACCGGCAACGCGGCCGTCTCGTTCGGCGTCACCGGCCCCGGCGCGGTCGTCGGCAGCAGCCCGCTGGTGCTGGAGGGCGGCGTCGGCGCCGTGTACGTCAAGACGGCGCTCGGCCAGACCGGCACCATCGCCGTCACGGCCACCTCCCCCGGCCTGACCTCGGCCGGCGCCTCGGTCACCGCGGCGGCGTTCACCGACCCGATCGTGCCGGTCAGCGGCTCGTACACGTTCGGATTCCCGGTCGACGTCAACGACCGGGTCACCGGCACCGGCGCCAACCAGTTCAACTACACCGGCACCGGTTGGGCCAACGGCGGCGACGGCAACGCGTTCGGCAAGGACAACAGCTGGAGCGGCACCGCCAACGACGCCGCCACGCTCGCCTTCACCGGCACCCGCGTGGTCCTCTACGGCATCCTCGACACCACCCACGGCCAGGCCGCGGTATCGGTCGACGGCGGCACCGAGCAGACCGTGTCGTTCACCGGCACCCGCCGCGCCAACACGGCTCTGTGGAGCAGCGCCACGCTCGCGCAGGGCAACCACACGCTGCGGGTACGCGTCGTCGGCAACGGGCCGGTGGCGCTGGACCGGGCCACGGTGGTCGCCGCCGCGCCGACGGTCGTGTCGGCGCCGGTCGCCGCCAGCGGCGACCTGATCCCGCAGTCGCGCTACTCGGTCCGGTACGTCGACAGCCAGGACTTCACCGGCGACGGCCAGACCCTGTCCGGCCCCGCCATCAGCGCGTTCGACGGCAGCACCAAGACGTTCTGGCACACCCGCTGGTCGACCGGTGTCGACCCGCTCCCCCACGAGCTGCAGCTCGACCTGGGTACGAGCTACCCGGTCGCCGCGTTCACCTACCTGCCCCGGCAGGACGCCCAGAACGGGCGCATCGGCCAGTACGAGTTCTACGTCAGCGCCGACGGCAGCAACTGGGGCTCGCCCGTGGCCACCGGCACCTTCCCCAACAGCACCGCCGCGCAGAACGTCTCGTTCGCCGCCAAGTCCGGCCGGTACGTGCGGCTGCGGGCACTGAGCTCGGCGGACGGGCAGTACGCCAGCGTCGCCGACCTGAAGATCCGCACCGCGGGCGCAAGCACCACCACGGTCGACGACCGGGTCACCGGGACCGGCCAGAACCAGTTCAACTACACCGGCACCTGGCAGTCCTGCACCAACTGCGGCGCCGACCTCTACGCGGGCACCAACAGCTGGAGCAACACCGCGAACAACCAGGTCACGGTCGCGTTCACGGGCACGCAGATCAGGCTGTACGGGGTACGCGACCCGCGCCACGGCATCGCCATGGTGTCGATCGACGGCGGCACGGAGACCGCGGTCGACTTCTACGCCACGGCCCGCCTCGGCAACACGCTGGTCTGGACCAGCCCGGTGCTCTCGGCCGGGGCGCACACCCTCCGGGTACGGGTGACCGCCACCAAGAACTCCGCGGCCACCGACACCTTCGTGGTCCCCGACCGCGTCGACATCACCGGCTGACCGCAGCGCCTTCAATCAAGGCTGGCCTATCCAGTGGACGGTTCTTCGAATCCGTCCACTGGATAGGCCAGCGCCAACGCTAGGCCCGCAAGTCCGGCTTCCAGTCCGCCACGAGCAGTCCCAGCAGCACCTCGTCCAGAAACTCGCCCAGCACCCACGCCGACGAGCGCAGCACGCCCTCGCGGACGAAGCCGTTGCGCTCAGCGGAACGCAGCATCGCGTGGTTGTCGGCCAGCGTCTCGATCTGCAGCCGATGCAGGCCGCGTACGACGAACCCGTAGTGGCACAGCACCCCGACCACGTCGGTGCCGTAGCCCTTGCCACGGGCGGCGGGCAGCAACCCCATACCGAGGTGCGCGGACCGGTGGTGATTGTCGATGCCCCACAATGCCGCGGTGCCGACCAGGGCGCCGCCGTCCAGCTCGACCACGGAGAACGGGACGCGCCCCGGCTCCAGGTCGTCCGGCACGAGCCGTGGGTCATTCGAGCCGGGCGTGATCGGCCGCCACGGACTGCCCTCGGCCCGCGAGGCGTTGACGACGTCGTCGTAGAGCTCGGCCCGCAGGATCGGGATGTCCTCCTCGTGCCGGGCCCTGAGCCCGACCTTGCTGCCCCTCAACATGCGAGTTTCCTATCCGACCGGGTTGGCGGCGGCAAACCGATTAACACGGCGACGGCCGCTTGGAACACGACACACCCAGCGCCGCAGCCGTCCGGAACGTCACGCGAATGTGCGCATTCCAACAGATCCTGGCTTTTTCGTTGCGCGCACGCGTCCCCTGGGTAGGCAACCCTCGATGGGGAGGGACGTGCACATGACCACAGTGCTCGACCAGCGCTACGAGCTGCTGGAACAGATCGGCCACGGCGGCATGGCCACCGTGTGGCGGGGCTTGGACCTGCGGCTGCGGCGGCCGGTCGCGATCAAGGCGCTCGGCGCGGCGATGCTCCAGGACCCCGACATGCGCCAACGGTTCTGGCGTGAGGCGCAG
The DNA here is from genome assembly GCF_019083965.1 of Catellatospora tritici. Taxonomy (GTDB): domain Bacteria; phylum Actinomycetota; class Actinomycetes; order Mycobacteriales; family Micromonosporaceae; genus Catellatospora; species Catellatospora tritici. Next base: position 140,690 of record NZ_JAHRCY010000013.1, on the reverse strand, counting down.
ACCATCGCCGCACTGGCCCACCCCGCCATCGTCGCCGTGTACGACGTGTCCGTCGACCGCGACCGCGCGTACGTCGTGATGGAGCTGGTCGACGGCCCGTCCGTGGCGCGACTGCTGGAGTCCGGCCCCCTGCCGGTCGCCCAGGCGGTCGACATCGCCGCCCAGACCTGTGCCGCCCTGGCCGCGGCGCACGCGGCCGGGGTCGTCCACCGCGACATCACCCCCGGCAACCTGCTGCTGGCCGAGTCCGGCGCGCTCAAGGTGTGCGACTTCGGCATCGCCGCCTGGGAGCGGGACGCCTACCCAGCCCTGATCGCGGGCACCCCCGGCTACATCGCCCCCGAACAGACCCAGGGCGGCCCGATCGACGCCCGCACCGACCTGTACGGCCTCGGCTGCGTCCTGTCCGCGATGATCACCGGCGCCCCACCCGGACCCGCCGGAGTTCCGCCGCACCCCGCGCCGCCCGCCCTGGCCGATCTGATCTCCCGCCTGACCGCACCCGACCCCGCCGACCGCCCGGCCACCGCGATCGAGGTCGCCGCCGAACTGGATCGGCTGCGCACCGGCTGGTCCGACGCCACCGAGGTGCTCGCGGCGGCACCGACCGCGACGCGGGTGCTGACGGCGCTGCCGCCCGCGGGGCGGGCCCAGGTGCCGGTGGCCGGACCCGCCACCGCCGTCGGCCCGCCCGCCGTGGTACCGCCTGCCCGTCGCGGCGGGAACCGCTGGCTGCGACCCGTGCTGGTGGCGGGCGGGCTGGTCGGCGCGGTCACCGCGGTGCTGCTCGGGCTGCTCCTGCTGCAGTCGGCCGGGCAGCGGGCGGGCGTACCGTTCGCGGGCGCCACCTCGGGCGCCGCCCCGAAGTCGGTGGTGGCCTCGCCGGTGGCGGCCAACCGGCCCGACGCGCTGCTGCGGTCGCTCGTGCAGGAGGTGGACCGGCTGGCCGACTCGGACGCGCTCGACGACCGCGCGGCACGCGACCTGCGCAAGAAGTTGTCCGATCTCGACAAGCGGCTGCGCAAGGGCGAGGGCGAGGGCCGCGAGCAGGCGCAGGACCTCATCGAACGGCTGCAGGACCTGCGCCGCGACAACCGCATCTCCGCTCAGGGCTACGACCGGCTGGCGGAGCTCGCCGGAGCCCTGGTCGCCGCGCTGCCCCGCGACAGCGGAGACCACGACTGACCTTCCGAATCGGCGCGTGACGCCGTCAGCGCAGGGTGTCCGGCAGGTCGAGGCCGTATCGCGCGCACAGCAGCGGCACGTCGTGCCGGTCCTTGTCCCGGAGCGGGTAGCCGGTGTGCCAACGCACCGACCATTCGGGCGCTTCGCAGCGGACCTCCGTTCCGGCGATCACGCCCTGTCCCAGTAGCGCTTCCGCCGGAAACGTCACCGGTTCCAGGACCGAGCCGTAGTGCAGGGTGCCGTCCGGCAACGGCTCGTAGAGGTGCAGATCCACGCGCAGCCGTACGCCGTCGTGCAGGACGAAGTTCCACGGCCGGTCGCCGGGCCACGGGTGGACGCGGTCGACCCCGCCGGCCGCGAAGGCGACGAACAACCGCTCGAGGTCGGCGGCGGGCAACCACAGGTCCAGGTCGGAGTGCTCCCGCGTCTGCTCGCCCAGCAGCGCGTCCACGCCCCAGCCGCCGCCCACGCACGCGTCGACCCCGTGCTCCGCCAGCCGCGCCAGCAGCCCGAGCGCATCCTGCGCCGTCATGGCGTAATCAACCGTCACGCCGCCCCCTGTCCTCATACATCGTTATCCGATATATTCCGGCCAACTATCTGTCATTGAGGGTCGGAGTTCACCATGGCCAGACGATATCGGGCACGGGTCACCGCGATCGCGCTCGCGGCACTGGTCCTACTGGCGATACCGGTCGGGTACGCGCTGGTCGAGGCGCAAGAACGGGCCGGATGGGCCACCCACCACGGGTGCGGAGACGGCCCGACGGATCCCGGCATCCGCCCCGACAACCATCCCCAGATTTTCCAGTACCCCTTCGGCGCGACCCGCTCCTGCCGAGAACTGGATCGCGAAGCGCACCCCTTCGGCGCCGTCGAGGCGAGCATCTACCTGCTACTCGACACCGACCGGGGTCCGGTCGCCGTACGCGTCGACTACCAGAACCTCTACTGGGGATGGCAGTGGCACGCCGGGGCCTGGGAGCTGCCCGCCGATGAGGTCGCCGACCTGGTCTCGCCGGTCGAGCTGCGGCGGCTACGGGAGGCGATCGCAGCCCGGGGCGGGATCCACCCCGAGGTCTGGGTGCTGCACTACGGCGACGGCTGACCCGGTTCGGGCGGGCGCCCCGACGGCCGCGAGCACGGCCGGGTCCTGGCAGCCGCGGGCGAAGCCCTCGATGCGGCGGCGGATGTCGCGGCCGAGCAGCCACCCGCCGATGCGGTCGGCGATCGGGCGGATCAGCGCGGGCCTGGTCCGGAAGTTGTAGCGCCAGGTCGCGACGGTGTGGCCGGGCTCCTCGGCGGGGGCGAAGCGCCAGCCGCCAGCCATCATCTCGAAGAACCACGGCCCGCGGACCATGTGCATGCCGACGTTGGTGGGCGGGTTGTACGACACGTACTCGCTGACCATGGTCAGGCCGTGCCGGGAGCGGGTGAACGTGCGCACGCCCTTGGCCGGGCGGGCGGCTCCGTCGAGCAGGTGCTGCTCGCGCACGAACGGGTCCCAGCGGTACCGGACCGCACCGGTGGTCTGCGAGACGGCGAACGCGACGGCCGGGGTGACGGGCACGATCGCGACGGCCTGAACGACTGGCATACCACTCATCCTGCCCTATCCGTGCCATTGCCATATATCGATCACCGTCGTTGCTGAAACGTGTCCGAGAGATTTCGGCCGACCGCCCGAGCGCCAATGCTGTCGGCGACAACAAATACCCTGGCCAGGACACATCCGAGTCCTGGCGCGACTGTCGGATGAGGATGGCCGTCCGAACTGTGGCACGCCGATCGTATTGACAGGCGTGCGTTCCGGGTCGAATCATGCCAGAGAGCGCTCTCTGAAAGATCATTCCGCGCCCGTCGCGACGCGGCCTCCCGGCCGGCCGTGCCGCACCGTCCCAGCACGACAGGGAGATCTCCATGCCAACCGCTCTCCGACCATCCGCCCGGCGGCGGCCGGCGTACCTGCTCGCGGTCCTCGCCGCGACCATGGTGCTGCTGGCCGCGTACATCTTCGCCCTGGCCACCGGCAGCGCCCGCGCCGCCGACCCGCTGATCTCACAGGGCAAACCGGCCACCGCCTCCTCCACCGAGAACGCCGCCAGCCCGGCCTCGGCCGCGGTCGACGGCAACACCGGCACCCGCTGGTCCAGCGCCTTCGCCGATCCGCAGTGGATCCAGGTCGACCTCGGCGCCACCGCCACCATCAGCCAGGTGGTCCTCAACTGGGAGGCCGCCTCGGCCAAGTCGTTCCAGGTGCAGGTCGCGGGCTCGGCGACCGGCCCCTGGACGAACATCTACAGCACCACCACCGGCGCGGGCGGCATCCAGACCCTCGCGGTCAGCGGCAGCGGCCGGTACGTGCGCGTGAACGGCACCGTCCGCAACACCGCCTACGGCTACTCGCTGTGGGAGTTCCAGGTGTTCGGCACCTTCCCGACCGGCGGCGGCTGCACCACCGCCAACGCCGCGCTGGGCCGGCCCGCCACCGCCTCCTCGGCCGAGAACGCGACGTTCCCGGCGTCGGCGGCGTTCGACGGCAACGCCACCACCACCCGCTGGTCCAGCCTGTTCACCGACCCGCAGTGGATCCAGGTCGACCTGGGCGCCGCCCAGCCGATCTGCCAGGTGATCCTGACCTGGGAAGCGGCCTCGGCCAAGTCGTTCCAGCTCCAGGTCTCCAACTCGGCGACCGGTCCGTGGACGAACCTCTACTCCACCACCACGGGCACCGGCGGCACCCAGACCATCGACGTCACCGGCAACGGCCGCTACGTACGGATGAACGGCACCGTCCGCAACACCGCGTACGGCTACTCGCTGTTCGAGTTCGCGGTGCGGCTGGGCACCGGGGCGACCAGCCCCAGCCCGCAGCCGAGCACCTCGCCGTCGCCGACCGACCCGAACAACTTCTGGGGCGACACCAGCAACATCCCGACCGCCCAGAACGTGGTCATGCTGAAGATCCTCAACCGGACCAACGGCAAGTACCCCGACAGCCAGGTGTTCTGGAGCTACAACGGCACGGTCCACTCCATCGCCGAGCAACCGTACTTCGACATGCCCGTCAACACCGCGGGCCGGATGTACTTCTACCTCGGCACCCCGAACAGCCTGTACTACGACTTCATCGAGTTCACGGTCGGCGCGTCGGTGTTCAACGGCAACACCACCCGCGTCGACGCCTTCGGCCTGAAGCTCGCGATGCGGTTGCACGCCAAGGACGGCTATGACGCGTCCGTGGGCGAGGACTATGCGACCTTCGCCGAGGACCGGGCGGTGACCTTCCAGAAGTTCATCAACGAGGTCCCGGCCGAGTTCGACCACCTGGCCACCGTGCAGGCGCCGTACCGGATCATCACGCCGGGCAGCGACGCCGCGTTCCGCACCGGCGGCCAGTACGCCAACTACCTGAGCAGCTACGCGTCGAGCGTGGGAGTCACCGCGACCACCTCCGACATCACCGGCTGCGCGGGCGTGCTGGCGGGCAACCCGAACATGTGCGCGGCGCTCAACCGGCACGTGGCGCACCTGCCCCAGTCGCAGTGGAGCACGGTGAGCAACTTCTACCAGGCCGCGCCGGCCAACTACTACGCCAAGTTCTGGCACGACCACGCCATCAACAAGCTCGCGTACGGCTTCCCCTACGACGACGTCACCGAGCAGTCCTCGTTCATCTCGCACGGCAACCCGCAGTACCTGCTGATCGCCGTCGGCTGGTGAACACTCGAGGGCCGCTCCCCGTTCCCGGGAGCGGCCCTCCCCCGTCAGAAGAAACGCCAGTAGAGGTACGGGACGCAGACGGCCACCGTGATCACGGTGACGATCAGGCCGTACCGGGTGAACTGCCAGAACGTGATCGGGCGGTGGGCCCGCTCGGCGATGCCCAGCATCACCACGTTGGCCGAGGCGCCGATCGCGGTCGCGTTGCCGCCCAGGTCGGCGCCGAGCAGCAGCGCCCACCACAGCACGTTGTGCCCCTGTCCGCCGCTGTGCACCAGGTCGGCCACGATCGGGCTCATCGTCGCGACGTACGGAATGTTGTCGATCACCGCGGACAGCCCCGCCGACGCCCACAGCAGCAGCATCGTGGTGCCCCACAGCCGACCCTCGGTCGCCTGCGCCGCCGCGTGCGACAGCCGGTCGATCACCCCGGTGTCGACCAGCGCGCCGACCATCACGAACAGGCCGACGAAGAACAGCAGCGTGTGCCACTCGACGTCCTTGGCCACCTCGTCGGGGTCCAGCCGTGAGGCCGCCAGCAGCACCAGGCCGCCCACGATCGCCACGATCGCCGGATCCAGGTGCAGCACCGGATGCAGCACGAATCCGACCAGCACCGCCGCCAGCACCACCAGACTGACCGCGAGCAGCCGCGGCTTGCGGATCGCGTCGCGCTCGCGCAGCGCCAGCACGGCGGCGGCCTTCTCCGGGTTGGCGCGCAGCGCGTCGCGGAACAGCCACCGGCACAGCGCCAGGAACACCACCAGGATGATCGCCACGATCGGCGCCAGCACCGACAGGAAGTCGTTGAACCCGAGCCCCGACTTGCTCGCCACGATGATGTTGGGCGGGTCGCCGATCAGCGTCGCCGCGCCGCCGATGTTGGACGCCATCACCTCGGCGATCAGGAACGGCGCCGCGGGCAACCCGAGCCGGTCGCACACGAACAGGGTCACCGGCGCGACCAGCAGCACGGTGGTGACGTTGTCCAGGCCCGCCGACGCCACCGCGGTGATGAGCACGAGCAGGACCAGCACCGGGTACGGCCGCCCGCGTGCCCGTTTCACCGACCAGATCGCCAGGTATTCGAACAGGCCGGTGCGCCGCAGCACGCCGACGATCAGCATCATGCCGATGAGCAGCACGATGACGTTCCAGTCCACCCCGGACTCCGGCGAGAAGAACGCCGTGTGCGCGTCGGTGGCGCCGATCAACGCCATCGCCACCGCCCCGCCCAGCGCCGCCGCGACCCGGTGCACCCACTCGGTCGCGATCAGCACGTACGCCGTGACGAACACCGCCACGGCCAGCCACGCCTGGACGGTCATACCGGCAGCACCCGGTCCAGCAGGTGGTGCAGGGTCACCGCGCCCAGCAGCCGCCCGTGCTCGACCACCGCCACCAGTGGGCTGCGGGTGCGGGCCATCAGCGCGGCCAGTTCGAGCGCGGTCGCCGACGGTTCGACCACCGGCAGCTCGTGCGGCTGCGGGGGCAGGCACTCGCGCACCGAGAGGTCGCCGAGTTCCCGCATGAACACGTCGGCGGCCGCCTCGTCGACCAGGTGCGCCAGGGTCGGATCCTCCTGGCAGTAGCTGGGCACGGCCAGTCGCAGCACCTGGGTGCCCGGCAGCACCGCGAACGGCGCCCCGAACAGGTCCACGACGATGAGTCCAGGCAGGTCGGCGTCGGCGAGCAGCCGCGCGGCGGTCAGCGCCGGAGTGGACAGATCGACGGTCGGCCACGGGACGGCCAGATCGGATGCGCGCACGGGACTTCACCTGTTCCAGTCGACGACGAATGCCGTGCCGACCAGACTTCCCGGCGCTCCTGGGTACACCCTAGCGGTTGCGGGCACCACCGCACCGTCCGGTGCGGTCGATGACGTGCAGGCTCGCGCCGCCCATGGGTTTGGCCTGGTACATGGCCATGTCCGCGTCACGGAGCAGGGCGTCGAACTGCTCGCCCGGACCGACCGCGACACCGATGCTGGCACCGGGCACCACTTCGTGGCCATCGACCGCCAGCGGCTCCGACAGCGCGACGAGGATGCGCCGGGCGGTGGCGACCGCCCCGTCGGCGGAGGTGCCCGCCAGCAGCACGACGAACTCGTCCCCGCCCAGGCGGGCCACCGTGTCGGTCGGGCGTACGCAGGCACGCAGCCGGTCGGCGACGGCGACCAGCAGCCGGTCGCCGACATGGTGGCCGAGCTCGTCGTTGACCGCCTTGAAGTCGTCGAGGTCGAGCAGCAGCACCGCCTCATGGCGCTCGGGGTCGCCGGAGGCCCGGATGAACTCCTGCGCCCGCTCGTTGAGCAGGGCCCGGTTGGGCAGGCCGGTGAGATGATCGTGGGTCGCCTCGTGCCGCAACTGCTCCTGCAGCCGCGCGATCTCGCGGAAGGCGAGGTGCTGACGGACCATCGCCAGAATCGCGACGGTGCAGGCGCCGAGCACCATCCCCCAGCCACGCAGGGTCAGCCCTTCCCGCCACATCTGGAACAGCAGCATCACCTGGGTGGCGGCGACGGCGAGGTACGGCAGGCGGCTGTAGGTGCGCTGTGACTGCTCGGTCAGTCCGCTGAGCCGGCTGCGCATCCGCAGGTACTGCACGCGGGCGGCGATGGCGCACAGGATCGCCGTCGCCAGCTGCGCGCCGTTCAGCAACCCGTAGTAGTGGGCACCGATGCTGAGCAGGTTGAACATCGTCCATGCCCCGACCAGCACCGCCGCCCCGAGGAGCATCCCCGCTTCGAGGACGAACGGCGCCGAACCGCTCAACAGGAGCTTTACCGCACCGAACGCCGCGAACAGGACCAGGACGCAGCCGATCGCGAGGACGGCGAGCTGGGCGCCGTTTTCCGGCGGGGAGCCCCGGGGCAGGCACAGGTACCAGGCGGCCACGGCCAGGGCGCCCATGACAATCGTGACGTCGAGTCTCAGCCGCACCCGCGCGGCGCCGGTGACCGACAGCGGAAAGGCGAGCATGGCCCAGCCGAGCGCGGCCACGCCGGTGACGCCCAGCACCGATGAAGCCAGTTCGGCCCGGACGGGGACGGCCGGCCGCCCCGCGCCGGCGACCAGGCGCAGCAGATTGGCCGTGCCGAGCAGCAGCGCGGTCAGGGCGCAGGTGCGCCAGAACCGGCGTGCCGCCGCGGCGATGTGCGGCCTCCCGGCGACCTGCCGGCACAGCCACACCGCCAGGAACCATACGGCCACTCTCAGGGCATTGCCGACCGGTGCGGCAGGTGGCACGGCGACCACCGCCGCGACGGACACGACGCCCCCCGCCACCAGGGCGACCAGGCCCCGATCGGAGGTCAGTCCGGCCCGGCGCACCGGGAAGAATCCGTCATCCATGGTCCTCCAAGCCGGGGAACTCCGGTTCCACGCTACGCGGAGCACCGGCACCGCACGGGCGGACCAGCCCATCCCGGCGGGCAAGGACCCGCGCGGCCAGGTCGGGGCTGCGCTGGTCGAGGACGTGGTCGGCGCCCAGCGCCCGCAACAGCACACTGCCGGTTGGGCCCCGGACGGGGTTTGCGGGATGGCGCCGAGCCGGCCGCCGCACGCCAGATACTGGTCAGGTACAGCGGTAGACCTGGATTTCGGCAACACCACGAGATCGGAAGTGCTCATGAAAGCCACAGTCATGTACGGCGCCGGGGACGTCCGGGTCGAGCAGGTGCCCGACCCGGTCATCCAGGAGCCGACCGACGCGATCGTGCGCGTCGTACGCACCTGCATCTGCGGCAGCGACCTGCACCCCTACCACCACCGGTCCGCCGAGGACGGGCCCACGACGATGGGGCACGAGTTCCTCGGCGTCGTGGAGGAGCTGGGCGCGCGGACGACCGGCCTGGCCAAAGGCGACCTGGTGGTGGCGTCGTTCGCGTACCAGGACAACACCTGCGACTTCTGCCACGAGGGTGTGCAGACCTCGTGCCGCCACGGCGGCTTCTTCAACACCGCCCAGGCCGAGTACACCCGGGTCCCGCAGGCCTCCGGCACGCTGGTGAAGCTGCCCGTCGCCGAGGACTCGCCGCTGCTGCCCTCGCTGCTGACCCTCGCCGACGTGTACGGCACCGGCTACCACGCCGCCGTGTGCGCCGCCGTCAGTCCGCGCACCACGGTCGCCGTCATCGGAGACGGCGCGGTCGGCCTGCTCGGGGTCCTGTCGGCCCGGCAGCTCGGCGCGGAGCGGATCATCCTGATGGGTCGCCACAAGAACCGCACCGACCTGGGCCGGGAGTTCGGCGCCACCGACGTGGTCGCCGAGCGCGGCGCCGAGGGCATCGCCCACGTCAAGGAGCTGACCGGTGGCGACGGCGCCCACGCGGTGCTGGAGGCGGTCGGCTACCGGGAGGCGTACGACCAGGCCGTCGGTGTGGTCCGGGCCGGTGGCATCGTCGCCCGTGTCGGCGTCCCGCAGTACGACGAGGCGCCGGTCGGCTGGGCCAGCCTGTTCGGCGGCAACGTCACCCTCAACGGTGGCCCGGCGCCGGTGCGTGCCTACATCGAGCAGCTGATGCCCGCGATCCTCGACGGCAGCGTCGACCCGGGCAAGGTCTTCGACAGCACCATCACCCTGGACGAGACACCCGACGGCTACCGTGCCATGGACCGTCGCGAGGCACTGAAGGTCCTGGTCACGCCGTGACCTGAACAATCTCGATCCACTCACGACAGACAGGAATCCCCTCCATGCACTACACACGCCTGGGCACGTCGGGTCTCAAGGTCAGCCGGGTCGCTCTCGGCTGCATGAGCTTCGGCGACACCTCGCGCGGCTTCAACGACTGGGCGCTGGGCGACGAGGCCGCCGAGCCGGTCTTCCGGCAGGCCGTCGATCTCGGCATCACCTTCTGGGACACCGCCAACGCCTACGGGTACGGCACCTCCGAGGAGGTCGTCGGCCGGGCGATCCGCAAGTACACCCGCCGCGACGACGTCGTCCTGGCCACCAAGGTGTTCTTCAAGATGCACGACGGCCCCGGCGGCGCGGGCCTGTCCCGCAAGGCGATCATGGAGCAGATCGACGCCTCGTTGAGCCGCCTGGGCACCGACTACGTGGACCTGTACCAGATCCACCGGTTCGACCCGGAGACCCCGGTCGAGGAGACCATGGAGGCGCTGCACGACGTGGTCAGGGCGGGCAAGGTCCGCTACCTCGGGGCGTCGTCGATGTGGGCGTGGCAGTTCGCCAAGATGCAGCACGCCGCGCGGACGCACGGGTGGACCCCGTTCGTGTCCATGCAGAACCAGTACAGCCTGGTGCAGCGCGAGGAGGAGCGGGAGATGTTCGGGCTGCTGGCCGACCAGGGCGTCGGCAGCATCCCGTGGAGCCCGCTGGCCAAGGGGCGGCTGGCCCGGCCGTGGGACCAGAACACCACCCAGCGCGCCGCCACCGACCCGCTGCAGTCGCGCTACGACGGCGAGTTCAACAAGCCGATCGTCGACGCGGTGCAGCATGTCGCCCAGGTGCACGACGTGCCGATGGCGCAGGTCGCGCTGGCCTGGGTGCTGCGCAACCCGGTCGTCACCGCCCCGATCGTCGGCCCGACCAAGCCACACCACCTGACCGACGCCGTCGCCGCGCTGGACCTGAAGCTGACCGACGACGAGGCCCACGGCCTCGAGGAGCACTACACGCCCCGGCTGCCGTCCGGCTACTGACGCGAAGGGCGTCCGGCTACTGACGCGAGGCGGGCGGCGCCCCCGTGGCGCCGCCCGCTGCCGTCCGTGGGCACGTGCGTATCAGGCACCGGCGGCGTCGAGCAGCGCCAGCTGGTCATCGCTGAGTTCGACGTCGAGCGCGGCCGCCGCGCTGTCGTACTGCTCCAGGGTCCGCGGCCCGACCAGCGGGATAACCGTCGGCGTGGACCGCAGCAGCCAGGCCAGCACCACCTGGTTCGGGGTCGCGCCGACCTCGGCGGCCACCTTCGCCACCGCCGCCAGCCGCGTTTCGGCGTCGGGCCCGGTGTAGTTGTCCATCGCCCAGTGTCCGACCCGCTTGGCCGCCGAGTCGTAGACGCCCTTGAGGATCGGCGAGAACGCCACCAGCGTCAGGTCGTCGTGGTGGCGCAGGTAGTCCAGCTGCTCCGGGCCGACGATGGACGGGGTGTCCACCCCGGCCTTGGGCCGCAGGTAGCTGTGCTGTTGTTGCAGCGCCACCGGCGCCGGCCAGCCGTGCTGCGCGCACAGCTGCCGGATGCGCTCCAGCCGCCAGGTGCGCACGTTCGACCAGCCGATGTAGCGGGCCTTGCCCGCCGCGACGATGTCGGCCAGCGCCTGCAACGTCTCCTCCAGCGGCGTGGCCATGCTGTCGACGTGCACGTAGTACAGGTCGATGTGGTCGGTGCGCAGCCGCCGCAGGCTCTCGTCGATCGCCCGGTGCAGCGTGGCCGCGGCCGTCCCCTCGAAGCGGCTGCCGGCCAGCGCCCAGTCGACGGCACCGTCGCGCCATACCCCGTCGCGGTCCCACACCATGGCCGAGCCCTTGGTGGCCAGGAACACCTCGTCGCGGCGGCCGGTGGCGGCGAACCATCGGCCCAGCAGCTCCTCGCTCTCCGCGCCGGTGGCGTCCGGGCGGGTGAACCAGGCGTAGCAGTTGGCGGTGTCGAGGAAGTTGCCGCCGGCGTAGGTGTAGCGGTTGATGATCCGCACCGACTCCTGCTCGTCGGTGGTGGTACCCATGATCATGCAACCGAGCGCAAGCTGCGACACCTGCTCGCCGGTGCGGCCTAGTCCGACTGTCTTCATACCAGCTCCCTGTGGTGGTTCCGATGTTCGGCGAGGATGCCCTCGTAGATCGAGATCTTGTTCTCGATCTTCGCGTAGTGCCGGGTGAGCAGGGCCAACTGCGCCGCCAACGTGTCGCGGTGGGCCCGCAGCACCTCGACCCGCTGCGCGATCGTGTGGTCGCCGGAGCGGGTGAGCGCGACGAAGCGCTGCATGTCGCGGATCGGCATGCCGGTCTGGCGCAGCATGGTCAGGAACTCGACCCAGCCGAGGTCGGCGTCGCAGTAGCGGCGGTGCCCGCTGCCCGCCCGGCCCACGGGCTCCAGCAGCCCGATACGCTCGTAGTAGCGCAGCGTGTGGGCGCTCAGCCCGGTCCGCCGCGCGGCCTCCTCGATCGTGTACACATCAGTCACGCTAGAAATTAGAGCGCGCTCTAAGTCAAACTGCCGCCCGGTCACTCCAGCGTCGCGGCACGCAGGCGCTCGACGAACTCCTCCGCGTACGGCGGAGACGGGTGCAGGGCCAGTGTCACGGCCGGGGTGTCCCGGACGAGCACGGACACGATGTCCAGCAGCACGGGCAGGTGGTGCGGCTCGGCGGCCAGCAGGTCCTCGGCGTGCCCGACCGTGAGCACCGGGTCGGCCTGGACCGCGTCGCGCAGGCAGTCGGCGCAGGCGTCCCAGTTGCGGCCGAAGTGCGGCGGGAACGCCAGTGCGCGGGCGAGCTCGGCGAACAGGCCCGCCCGGGTACGGCAGGCCCGTCCGTCGATGGTGCGGTCGCCGGCGGGCGCGGGCTGCTCGCGCAGGTCCAGCCAGCGCGGCAGGGCAGCGGGCGTCGGCACGGCGACCTCGACTCAGAGCCGGTAGAAGTCGGTGTAGTGGTTCGGCGAGAACCAGGTCACGCCGGTGCTGCGGTTGACGACGATGCGGTACGCGTCGCGGGCGGCGCCCTTGGTGCGCGGGTACACGTCGTACTCGTAGTAGGTGGCACCGGCGGGCAGTTGGCCCTCGCGGTTGTAGAACTGGCCACCGGTGTAGTTGTAGAGGCCGCCGCTCCACGAGTACCAGCCCGCGCTGGTCGGGAAGCCCTTGGCCGACCAGCCGGAGCGGGCGGTGCGCGCGTCGGCACAGCGGGAGATGGTGCACGAGCTGTAGACGGCGGCCGAGGCGGGCTCGCTGGTCGCGGGAACGACCAGGGCGGTGAGCAGCATGGCCAGGACGAGGGCGGCGCGCAGCGGCCAGGACAGGCGGGCCGGGTTGCGCAGGGCGAGGGTCATGGGGGTACCTCCGCGACGGGGTGACGATCGAGCGTCATCGTTGCGCGCGAGTACGAACAATGGAAGATTATGGATGTAAATTGGCATCGAACCGCGTGTTAACTCTGCGGCCCGTCAGCCGGATCAGCGGGTCGCGGCACGCACCCGGCCCAACAGCGCGGCCGCCGCGTCGGCGTCGGTGACGGCAGCCTCGGCCGCGGCGGCGAACCCCGGCGGGGCGATGTCCAGCTTCGCCGCAGCGGCCACGATGCCCTTCTCGTTGATCGTCCAGCGGCCCGCCCGGCCGTGCAGGGCCTGCGCCATGACGCCGACGGCACGGAACAGGCAGCCGGTGACGTACACCCGGTCCAGCGGCGCCTTGCGCGCGGCCCCGATCATGAAGTCCGCCTCCCACAGGCCCGCGACCAGCGCGTCGGCCAGCGGGCGCGGATAGTCCCGCGCCTGCTCGCGCAGCGCCGACACCGCACCGGTCGGATCGGCGAGCACCTGGCACAGCGCCACCTCCCCCGCGTACGCGTGGCTGTAGAAGCCGAGCGGGTGGCCGGGCTGCTGGCCCACCGTGTAGCGGCCCGCCTGGCAGTCAATCCAGCTGGCCCGCACCCGGTCCAGGTCACGGTAGATCCAGTCGACGGCCAGCCCGTCGACGGTGAGCCAGGCCCCGCCGTCCACCCACGGACCCCAGTCGCCCGGACGGTACACGTCGTGCTTGGTCGCGACCTCGGCCGCCAGCGTCCGCAACGCGTCGACGTCCAGGTCCCCGCGGTAGTACAGGCCGTAGTCGTAGTCGCTGTCGGGCCGGTGCTCGCCCCGCGCCCGGCTTCCGCCGAGCACCACCGCCACCACGCCGTGGACACGGGCCAATCGCCGTACAAGATCGTTCACGGACCGCAACGATACCGCGCACGGCAGCCACACCTCGCAGCGTGTGCCTACACCAAATGAGGTGTGCCTACACCAAATGAGGTGTGGCCGCCGGCACAGAGCCAGGTGCGATCGCCCGAGGTCGGTTCCCGCAGGCACAGGGGCCTGCCGGTGCGGACGGGCCGGAATCGCCTCGGCATCGAGCCGCCGGACGGCCTGGTCAGGGTGGCGGATGGAAGGCCGGGTCGGCGTGGAAGTTGGCGCGGCGGGCGGCGCGGCGCAGGGCCCCGAGCACCGCCGGACCGGTGAGCGCGACCAGGATCGCGGTGGTGACGGCGCGGCCGGTGTCCCAGCCGAGCGAGGTGACGGTGAAGAACACCAGGTAGCGCTGGAGCTGTTCGAGCAGCGGCAGGCCGGGCTCATACGCGATGGAGCTGTTCGGGTCCAGTGAGAACGGCCAGAACGACAGGTTGAGCAGAAACCCGAACAGGTAGCCGGAGACGGCGGCGTACCCGGCCAGCATCGCGATCTCGGCTTTGCCCCGGACCCGGGGCAGCAGTCCCGCCAGCATCCCCACGTACGCGCAGCCGAACATCTGGTACGGCATCCACGGTCCGACCCCGCCCGTGAGCAGCGCGGAGGCGAACAGCGAGGTGCAGCCGAGGGTGAACCCGAACCCGGGCCCGAACACCCGCCCGGCCAGCACCAGCAGGAAGAACACCGTCTCGATCCCGGCCGTGCCCGCGCCCAGCGGCCGCAGTGCCGCGTTGACCGCCGAAAGCACCCCGAGCATGGCCAGCGCCTTGGCGTCGATCCGCTTCTCGGCGATCTCGGCGAGCACCACCGCCAGCACCACCAGCAGCAGCACCCCGAACAGCAGCGGCGGTGTCTGGGTGGAACCCAACCGTCCGGGTGCGACCACGAACGGCCAGAAGAACGCGACCAGCCCCAGCAGCGCCGCCATCGTGATCACGGCGGCGGCGCGGGCGGGCACGCGTACGGCGCGGGCTGTGCTCATACCCCCTCCTCCCCCAGCGCGGCCCGCACCTGCCCGACGGTGAGGTACGGCGCCGGGGCCAGGATCTTGGCCACCTGCGGCGCGAACGACGGCGACGCGGTGAGCACCGCCGTGGCCGGTCCGTCGGCGACGATCTCCCCGTCGGCCATCACCACGACCCGGTCGGTGGCCAGCGCGGCGAACTCGACGTCGTGGGTGGCCACGACCACGGCGTGGCCCCGCGCGGCGAGTTCGTCGACCGTCGTGGCCAGGGCCCGCTTGGCGCGGTAGTCCAGGCCGCGCGTCGGCTCGTCGAGCAGTAGCACACCCGGCGTGACGGCCAACTGCACCGCCAGCACCAGTGCGAGTTGCTGCCCGGCGGACAGGTCACGCGGGTGGGCGGCCCGGTCGATACCGGGCGCGATGGTGTCCAGCAGCGTCCGGGCGGTGCCGGGGGTGGCGCCGTCGCGGTCGGCCTGGTCGAGTTCGGCGCCGACGGTCTCCAGGTAGAGCAGGTCGGTCGCGGCCTGTGGGACGAGACCGACCAGGGTGCGGGAACGGGCGGCGGACACCTGCTTCGGGTCGGTACGCCCCGAGCCGTCGCGCACCGCGACCGAGCCGCCGTCGCGACGCCCCGCCCCCTGCAGCGCCCACAGCAGCGAGGACTTGCCCGACCCGTTGCGTCCCATCAGGGCGGTCACCTCGCCCCGGCACAGCGCCAGATCCACGCCCCGGACCGCGACCACCGGCCCGTGCCGGACGATCACCCCCCGCGCCGCCAGTTCGTTCTCCGTGGTGGCGTGGCTGGTGCGAGGCGGGGGTGGATCGGCGGGCAGCCGGTCGCGCAGGGCGGACGCGTGGCGGCGGGCGTCGCGTACGGACAGGGGGACCGGGGTCCAGCCCGCGTGGCGGGCCAGTTCGACCACGGGCGGCGCCACGGTCGACGCGGCGAGCTGCGCGGCCGGGTCGCCGCAGGTCACGGTGCCGTCGCCGGGCAGGTGGAGGAGCCGGTCGGCGTACGGGATGACCCGTTCGAGCCGGTGCTCGGCCAGCACGACGGTGATGCCGAGATCGTGCACGAGCCGGGTGATCGCGGCGAGCACGTCCTCGGCCCCGGTCGGGTCCAGCGCCGAGGTCGGCTCGTCGAGCACGAGCACGCGCGGGTGGGCCGTCAGCGCGGCGGCGATCGCGACGCGCTGCTGCTGCCCGCCGGAGAGCTGGTGCAGGCCCCGGTGCCGCAGCTCGGCCAGGCCCAGCAGGTCCAGCGCCTCCTCGACCCGGGTGCGCATCACCTTCGGGTCCAGCGCCAGCTGCTCCATGCCGTACGCCAGCTCCTCCTCGACGGTGTCGGTGACGAACCCGGCGACGGGGTCCTGGCCGACGACGCCGACGAGGTCGGCCAGCTCGCGTGGCGGGTGCTTCGCGGTGTCGCGCCCGGCGACGGTGACCCGGCCGGACAGGGTGCCGCCGGTGAAGTGCGGGACCAGCCCGTTGATCGCGCCGAGCAGGGTGGACTTGCCGGTGCCGGTGTGCCCGACGACCAGGCACAGTTCGCCCTCGTCCAGCCGCAGGTCGACGTCGCGCAGCACCGGCGCGGTGGCGCCGTCGTAGGTGACGGACACGTGGTCGAATCGGATCACCGCAACGCTCCGGCGAGCACGGCGGGCCGGTGGCGCGGCGGTGGCGGCGGCGCGGCGAGCGCGGCCACGGCGGCCAGCAGGATGGCGGCGGCGGGCAGCACGGGCAGGGTCGGCCAGCGCAGCGGGCCGGTGCCGAGCGCGGCCGGGTCGTAGCCGGTCGCGGCGGCGAGGACGACCGCGGTGGTCAGGCCACCGACGGCGACCGTCCATTCCGGCCACTGCCAGGGGTCGGGGCGGTAGCGGCTGCGGGAGACCCGGCGGCCGCCGAGGATTAGCCCGCCCGTGCACAGCACCGCCCCGACGGCGAACCCGCCGACGCCGACCCCGCCGGGGACGGTGGGGTCGAGCAGGCCGTACGCCCCGACACACAGGCCGGTCATGCCGGTGAGCATCAGTGCGCCGGTGGCCAGGCGCGAGGCTCGGGTGGCCGGGCCGGTGCGGCCGTAGCCGCGCGAGTCCATCGCGGCGGCCAGGCGCAGTGACCGGTCGAGGGCGTCGTGCAGCACCGGCAGCGCGATCGCGCGCAGGGCTCGCAGGCCCTTCGTCCGTCCGGCACGCAGGCGTCGGGCGCGGGCGACCCGCTGCACGCTCTCGACCAGCTGCGGGGCGACGGTCAGCGCGACTGTGACGGCGACGCCCAGCTCGTACAGGGCGCCGGGCAGCACGCGCAGGGCCCGTTTCGGGTTGGCCAGGGTGTTGGCCGCGCCGATGCAGCACAGCAGGCAGGCCAGCCGCAGGCCGTCCAGCGCGGCCGACAGCACGGCCTCCAGCGAGACGGGTCCGCCGAGTTGGATGCCCGCGTACCAGTCGGGGGTGGGCAGGTGCGGGAGGGTGAACAGGATGTGGTCGTCGGGGCCGGTGCCGGAGGCGAAGACAGCCCGGAACAGCACCCGGATCACGATCACGGACAGGGCGAGGAGCAGGTAGTAACCGAAGGCGCGGGCCCAGGGGGCGTCGCCGCGGCGTACGGTCACCGCCAGGCCGAGCACCGCGAAGATCAGCGCCAGCAGCAGCGGGTTGCCGGTGCGGCTGGCCGCGGCGGCCAGGGCCAGCGCCCACAGCCACCACGCGACGGGGTGCAGCGGCCGGGGCAGCCGTGCCGCGGCGAGGCTACTCATCGCCGGTGCGCCTGCGGCGTACCGCGAGTGCGGCAGCGGCACCGAGCAGCAGCAGAATCGCGACCGTGACCAGCAGCGGCGTGGCCGTGCCCGAGTCCTGCGCGGCGGCGGCCGTGGTCGGGGCCGCGTCGACGATCGGCGGCACCTCCTCAGTCGGCACCGCTGACGCGGCCTCGCTCGTGGAGACGCTCGGCGAGGGCGCCGAGATCGACGGGCTGGGGGCCGGCGCGGCGGCGGAGGTGGCAGGACGGGCCGGGGTCGGTTTCGGCTTCGGGCTGGACCCGCCGACCGGGCTCGTGTTGCGGGCACGGACGCTGTTCGGGCTGAACTTCGGCCTGCCCTGGCCGCCGTCCACATCGGTCGCGCCGAAGGTCCACAGGTCGACGCTGCCCGGTTTCGGGTGGTAACTCATGGCGCCCAGCTGCGAGTACGACCACGAGTTCTGCCCCGGGTCGGCATGCCAGTACGACCAGTACGCCGAGGCCGGCGGCGTCAGCACGCACTTCTCCGTCGCCGAGGTCGGATACTGCCTGCCGCCCTGGTAACCGGAGTAGCCGATGCGGCAGACGAAACCCGGCCCGTCGTGCTGCGTCCCCGCGGTCCGCCACCCGCCCTGGTTGAGCAGTTGGTATCCGGTGGTCGGAGTGGTGCCGCAGGCGCGCAGCAGCGGCCCACCCCAGTGGCTGAAGTCGACCGCCAGGATCACCCCGGAACTCGTGGTGCACTGCCCGATCGGCTGCGGTTTGGCCAGCGCGGGCGCACCCCAGGCGAGCACCGCGACCACGGCCAGCAGTACCGCCCCGACCCGGCTCACACGGGTGGGGTTGTGCGCACAACCCCACCCGTGTGAGTCCCGGGACTTCACCGTCCACCACCAGCGGCGGCGCGGCGCCGGAACCCGACCAGCAGCATCGCGCCCACCACGATCAGCACCAGCGCCGTCACCACGGTCGCGACCAGCGGGAAGCCGGTGACCGGCAGGCCCGGCCCGCCATCGCCGGACGGCGACGGCGACGGCGACGCCGGACCGCCCGGCAGCGCGTGCACGTCACGCAGCAGCGTGCCGAACGAGACGCCGGTGGCGCCGCAGACCGCCTGGGTGGAGGCGCGCAGGTCCGAGCCTTCGGCACCGAGCGCCACGTCGAACCCGCCGTCGCCGTTCTGCTGCCCCGCCAGGAACTCCCGCGCCTTGCCGAGCTGGGCGGCGTACGTGTCGGCGCGCAGCGACAGCCCCTGCACCGCCAACGCGGTGGAGTTGGTGGAGTCGCCGGCCGCGCCGGGGAAGCCGCCGTGGTCCTTCTGCTGCCCGGCGATCCAGGCCAGGGCCTTCTCGAGCGCGGCCTCGTGACCGCCCGCGAGGTCGAGGGCCATCGCGGCGATGGCGGTGCTGTCCACGTCCCGGTCCTGCGCGGCGGCCGGAATGAGGCTCGGGAACGAGCCGTCGGACCGCTGCAGCCCGAGCAGGAACTCCAGCGGGCCGGTCGCGTCGGCGGCCTGCCCGGCGCGCAGCTGCGCGAGCACGCCCAGGGCCTGCGAGAACACCGAGGCGGACCAGGTGTAGTTGCCCGGTCCGGCGCAGCCGGTGGCCTCGTCGGCGCCGGTGCAGGTGACCTGCTTCAGCGCGGCGATCAGGTCGTGACCGCCGAAGGCGCGCGGGTCGTACCCGGTGACCTGGGCGAGCAGCGCGACCTTGCCGATGGAGCCGCCCGAGGCCCACTCGGTGCCGATGCCGAGCCAGGAGTCGACGGTGAAACCGCCGTCGCCCACGACCCCGCCGGTGCGGATGAACTCGGTGATCGCGCGCAGTTTCGCGTCGTCGGCACCGGTCGCGGCCAGCGCGTACGCGCCGTCGATGCTCAGCCCGAAGTCGGGGAACCCGGGGAACGACTCGTAGTAGCGGCCGTCCTTGAGGTTGGCCGGGGCGCGCAGGTACGCCACCCCCTTGGCCAGGTCCGGGGTGGACTCGGCGAGGGCCCTCGGCTCGCCGCCCGGGTCGTGGCTCGTCGACGGGCTCGGAGCCGGGCTGCCCGACGGGCTCACGGCCGGATCGGGTGACGGGCTTGACGTCGCACTGAGCGACGGAGTCGGGCTCGGAGTCGGACCGGCCGCGACGGCGGGCGCCGCGACGGTGAAGGCGGCGACGACGGCCGCGAGCAGGGTTGCGGCGGCGCGCGAGCGGGGTGCGGGCATTGATGTCTCCCGGGATGAGCGGCGCTGGCGCGGACACCGACCGCCCGCGGAAACGCTGCCCCGGGGTGCTCAGGCTCCGCGCCGTGGACCACGACGACGCTGGGGGGTGGTGCGTTCCAACCAGGTATTCCGACTCGTCCTCCAAAGAGGACCTACGGCTGCGGGCCAGTGCCGGGCTTCGACCGGCTTCCCCTGATGCGCTGGAACGGGCCCATCCGACCACACGGGGTCAGCGGGCGTCAACGCGAGGGTGGTGTCACGTACGCAACTCGCGCGAAACCGGAGGCATGGCATAGCGTGATGGGGTCATCGCGTAGGGGAACCCGGTGTGAGCCCGGGGCTGACGCGCAACGGTATGGGACGCGAGCCTTCGCGTACCGAGCCCGAAAACCTTCCGGTGGCGTTCCACCTGCGGATTCCGTCCACGCGTCTTGGGCTCGGCCGCTTCGCTCCGCGTCGCGCGAAGGCCGGGTCGAGGCACGTCGTTCCCATGGCGCCCCTCAAGGAGTGCCATGTCCCCCCTTCATCCTCCGGGCCGCCGAGTGCGCCGGATCGGCGCGGGCCTCGCGATCGCCCTCGCCACCCTGCTCGTCACGGCCGTACCCGCCGCGGCGAGCCCCACTCTCAACCGGGCCGACGCGGCCGCGGGCTGGCTGGCTCGCCAGCTGGTCGACGGCGAGCGTTTCGAGGTCGTCTTCGACGGCGTCGCCTATCCCGACCAGGGCCTCACCATCGACGCCGTGTTCGCCTTCGCCGCGTCGAAGACCGGCGGCACCTACCGTGACGCCGCCATGGCGTGGTTGGCCGAACCCGGCACCCTGACCGGGTACGTCGGCGACGGCACCGAGGCCTACGCCGGGGCCACGGCCAAGCTGGCGCTGGCCGCCGAGGTCACCGGCGCCGACCCGGCCGCGTTCGGGGGCGTCGACCTGATCACCCGGCTGCGCGGCCTGCAGGCGCCCTCGGGCCGGTTCAGCGACCGCTCCGCGTGGGGTGACTTCAGCAACGGGTTCACCCAGTCCCTGGCGGTCATCGCGCTGGGCCGCACGGCCGCGGGCGCACCGGCCGCGTCGGTGTCGTACCTGGCCGGGACCGCCTGCGCCGACGGCGGTTTCCCGCTCTACTTCGACCAGCCGGTCTGCGTCAGCGACGTGGACGCGACCGCGCTGGCGGTGCAGGCGCTGCGCGCGGCGGGCGACCTCACCCACGCCAACAGCGGTGCGTCCTGGCTGGTCGCCCAGCAGCAGTCCGACGGCGGGTTCGCCTCGGCCGGGGTCGAGAACGCCAACAGCACCGGGCTGGCGGCCCAGGCGCTGCAGTCCAGCGGGCGCCTGGTGGCGGCCGCGAAGGCGCGCGTGTTCCTGCGCGGGCTGCAGGTCGGCTGCGCCGGTGCGGTCGCCGACCGGGGCGCGATCTCGTACACGACCGGGGTCTTCGACCCGGCGACCGGCCCGCGCGCGACCGCGCAGGCCGTGCTCGGCCTGACCGGCCGCGGCTACGCCAACCTCGACGCGGCGGGCTCCGTCGCGACCGCGCCCACCCTCGCCTGCCCGTGAAAGGGGCCATCCCGATGAACCGCCGCTTCGGCCGGGCGCTGTCCGCCCTGCTCACCACCCTCACCGTCGCGACCGGCGCGGTGCTGGTGCAGGCTCCCGCCGCCCACGCGGCCGCCTGCTCCGGCAGCACCGGCGTCACCGTGGTCGTCGACTTCGCCTCGCTGGGCGGCGGCGTCGTCACCGCCTGCGCTCCCGGCGACCCGACCAGCGGCATCAACGCGCTGACCGGGGCCGGGTTCACCGTCGCCGGGACCTCGCGCTGGGGCCTGGCGTTCGTGTGCCGCATCAACGGCCTGCCCACCGCCGCGCAGCAGGCCTGTGTCAACACGCCGCCCGCGACCGCGTACTGGTCGTACTGGCACGCCAGCACGCACGGCGCCGCCTGGACGTACAGCTCCTCAGGCGCGAGCAGCTACAACCCGGCGCCGGGCACCGTCGAGGGCTGGGCCTTCGGCGCGGGTGCGGCACCGTCCATCACCGCCCCCTGACCGGTGAGGTGGTCGGCGGCGTCACCCGCCGCCGACCACCCGGATGGAAATCACGAGTGGGTATGCCCAAAGCACCGCCCCCGCGCCGCGCCACCCTGGACGGCGAAGAGTTCATCCTGCTCAGCCCCGACGAATACGAACGCCTCGACGCGTCCCGCCGCCAGGTCGGCGCCGCCCTGGCCCGGGTACGGCAGGTCAGCCATGCCCTGGGCACCGCCCGCACGGCCCTGGACGCCGTCGACGCGGTGCTCGCCGACGCCGCCTGCACCTGCGCGGACGCCGGGAAGTGCGCGATCTGCCTGATCCGGGCGGCCCGCGCGGGCTATCCGTGACCGGGGCAGCGGCCGTTGCGGACGTCCACTACCGTGCGCGAGCATGGAAATGCCTACGGGGGCCTTCTTCGCCTTCTTCTTCATCATCCTGCTGCTCATCGGCGGTGCGGTCGTGTGGGGTGCGATCCAGGGCGCGCAGAAGGTGGCGCGCTCGCAGGAGCTGCGCACGGTCGGCCGGGAGACCACCGGCACGGTGGTGGACAACCAGATGGAGTCCCACTCGCACCACCACAACGGCCACCATCACAGCAGGCTCACCTTCCGCCCGGTCATCCGCTACCACGGCCCGAACGGTGAGGTCACCGCGATCGGGCCCGCCGACAGCAGCCGCTCGTTCGTCGTCGGCACCACCGTGCCGATCCGCTACCACCCCGACAAGCCCGACCAGATCGAGATCGTCTCCGGTCAGGGCCGGGGCTCCGGCGGCGTAGGCGGCATCGTCGCGGGCGTCGTCGGCGTGATCGTGCTCGTGCTGATGGCCACCTTCGCCTGCTCGGTCAAGCAGGGGTTCGACGACTTCGGCAACGGTGTGGACCACTCGACCCCGGGCTTCGGCGACAGCGGCTTCGACCCGTTCCGCGGCGGCGACGGATGCACCGTCGACGGCAACAGGGTCGTGTGTGAATGACAGCGTCTTCCAGCACCCGGGTGATCCGGTCCGCCACCGGTACGGTCATCGGCTCGCTGCTGCTGGTGACGCTCGCTGTCGCGCCCGCCGCGGTGCTGCACCTGAGCGGTTCCCTGATCGCCGCGGTCGTCTGCCTCATCGTCGCGCTGATGTCTGGGGCCCTCGTGTTCACCCTGATGTCGTCGCAGAAGCTCGTCTACGGCCCGTCCGGGGTCTACGTCGTGGCTGACTATGAGAACCACGCCGTGGCTTGGGACCGCATCGACAGGTTCGAGCACCACCGCTGGCACCCGGGCGGCGGCGAGCCTGGGCGCGGGCTCGTGATCAGGCTCAAGAGCGGTCAGGGCATCGCGGTCGACTGGATCAACACCAAGCGGACCGCCCGACGCCTCAACGCCGCCCTGTCCGCCTACTCCGGCCGTCCCGTCCCCGAGATCTCCGCCAAGCCCACCGGCGGAGGCCAGCAGCTGACCTTCGCCACAGGTATCGGTCTGTTCAACGTCTTCGTGCTGCGGATCGGGCACTACTGGCCGCCGCTGGTCGCCTTCGGCATCCTGGTCGACATCGTGGCCGTCTGCGCCTACATGGGCGTGAAGATCTCCAGGGGCGAGTAGCGAGGCGGGGTGCCGCGCACTCCGCCTCAGCCGATGTCGACCCGCACCGCCAGTGAGCCGGTGTTGTCGGCGTAGAAGCCGGGGTCGCCGTGGAACGACGAGGCGTCGGCGAACCCGATGACCAGCGAACCCGCCCCCGCCGGGGCGACGAACCGCTGCAGCGCCCCGGCGCCGGTGCGCCCGTCGCCGATCGCGAACAGCTCGC
This sequence comes from Catellatospora tritici, assembly GCF_019083965.1. Classification (GTDB taxonomy): domain Bacteria; phylum Actinomycetota; class Actinomycetes; order Mycobacteriales; family Micromonosporaceae; genus Catellatospora; species Catellatospora tritici. Next base: position 117,143 of record NZ_JAHRCY010000013.1, on the reverse strand, counting down.
CCAGGTTCGGCTTGAGTTCCGCCAGCTCTCCTTGTCCCGTCACGTCCACCGCGGCCGGAGTCTGCGCCGAGGCGGTCGCCGGTAGGAACACTCCGACCAGGAACAGCGACCGGTTGTGGTGCACGATCCCGGAGATGCCGTTCCTGCCGGTGATCTCGGTGTCCGGGAACTGCGTACCGCCATCGGCGCCATCTGCCGGTTCCCCGCCGGCCGGACCGAGCTCGCCCTCGACCAGCGGGAACGTCGCCACCGCAGCGCCGTTCAGCCGTAGCGTCAGCGGGCGGGTGCCCGCGCCGCCGGGCAGCGACGGCACCTCGCCCGGCCCGCCGAGGTAGACATCGGCGGTGGCGGGCAGCATGACCGTGTCGCCGGCTTTCGGGCCCGTCGCGAAAATCTGCCCTGCCAGCGCGGACGCGGCGAAGGCGGGATGGCCGGTGTGGCTGACGTCGTAGACACAGTCGGCGAGGGCGTCCGGGGCGGTGACGCCGGCCCGGGCGCAGATCTCCTTCGCGGCGGCGGTGTCGGGTTCGGGGCCGGACTCCCGCTGCGGGAAGGAGCGGTCGGTGTAGGTCGCCGTGTTCCGGCCTTCGGGGTAGGTGAACAGCGACGTCGCATCGGTGATGCGCCAACTGTCGGCGAAGGCCGGGTACAGCGCCTCGTACGAGGGTTCGCCGTCGCCGGGCAGTGCGGCCCCGTCGCGGGTGCGCAGCTCCTCGGCGAACAGGCCCACCGCGTCGGCGTGCGCGGGCACCGGGTCGACCGAGAGGTTCAGGCCCACGCTCGCGACGGCGTACGCATAGACGGTCGAGCCGTCCGGCCAGGTCACCGACACTACCGGCCCGGCCTCGCGCTGACCGATGCGCACCTGGCCGCCGTGGTCGAGACCGGAGGTGGTGTCCGGGCGCGGCACCCCGCCGATCAGTACCGCGACCCCGGTCGGCGTCAGGTCGACCTCGACCCGGTCACCGGTCACGTCCATCGCCACGGCCGTGTTCACCGCCAACGTCTTCGAGTCGCCATACGGCCGCTGGCGCACCTGGACGGTGAACCCGCCCGCCGGATCCTGCAGCGCGATGAACTCCCCGGCCGCCTGGAAGTCGTAGCGGCGCCCGGCGAGAGTGACCAGGTGCGGTTCGCCCTTCGACTGCGGGCACTTGCCGGTGCAGCGCGGGTCGGTCGGACGCGACGGACGACACTCCCCCGTCGGCAGCGGCTGGGTGCCATAGTGGTCGCGCTCCGGCAGGCCCAGCGCGGCCCGCAGCTGGTTCTGGGCCCGGGTCGCGTTCACCTCGTTGATGCCGATACTGGTGTGGTGCTCGCCTGCGGTGATGCACTCGTGGTGGTCCTGTCCGCCGCGACTGTCCTCATACGCGTGGTACATCTCGTGGTAGAGCGAGGTGCACGGGTCGGCGGTGCCGCCGCTGCCGACGTAGGCGTGGCGGTCGTCCGGGTTCCAGTAGATGATCATCAGGCTGGTGCTGGCGCCGCCCTCGTGGGTGACCCCGTCGGTCGGCGCCTCCAGGATCACGGTGACCCCGGGGCCGAGCAGGGTCGGCAGGATCCCGGCCGGGTCGTGGCCGGGCTGCTGCAGCGTGGCGATGCAACTGTCGTACGCCCCTTGCAGGGCCGGGTCGGCGACCTGGACCACCGCCTCGGCCGCACGCGGCTGCCACCCCGGTGCGCCCAGCGCCGCGAGCAGCAGCAGCGCGGCGACGGCCGCCCCGCGCCGGCGGCGGCGCAGCAGCCACACCACCAGGATCAGCAGCACCAGCACCCCGGCGGCGACACCTATCCACAGCAGCCGATCACCGGTGCTCGGCGGCGCGGCCTGCGCGGTCGGGGGCGCGTCGCCGCTCGGACCGGCGGCCTGACACGGCGGCGGCCCGGATTCGACCGCGATCGGCAGCGCGTAGGTGACGGAAAGCTCCAGCGGCATCCCGGCGCGGACCGGGTAGAGCAGCCCGGTAGTCGCGATCGGGCCGGTGTAGGCGATGTCCTCCAGCGCGTGGCCGGTCGGGCCGGCCGGGACGACCTGCAGTTTCAGGTCGATCGACTGGCCGGGATCGAGGGTACGCAGTTGCTGGGCGATGACCGTGGTGAGCGGCTCGTCGAACCCGGGGGTGAACACGATCGGCGCCGTGGACCGGTTGTCCTGGGTCAGCGCGGTGATCGTGAGCGTGCCGAGGCCGGTCGCGGCGACCTGGCACGGTTCGGTGCCGCCGTTGGTCAGGGTGACGACTGGAGCGAGCGGGTCGGTGGCGCGCACCGTCACCGTCAGGCCGCCGTCGGCGGCGTACGCGGGTGCGGCGGCCAGCAGCGCCGAGCCGAACGCCAATGCGGCGGTGATCCCACGCGCCGTCGTCTTGAACCACCGCATCGCAGGTCCCTCCATCGAGGTGTGTCCTCGGGCGGGCACAGCCTACGAACCAGATGTGAATCACGTCCATCGCCGCCAAGTCGGCTTACCGACGCTTGACTCGACGGCATCCGGCCATGCCACCGGCGCTCCTCCGACCGCAGTCCAGCAGCACCGGCTTTCGGGGTGTACCGGGTTGTCAGAATCGACGGTATGCGTTCGCAAGCACGACGGTCAGCCTTGGCCGATCGCCTGTGGAATCGGCTTTGGGACAAACTCGCCGGGGGGTGGGCGTTCATTCTTCGCCGAGTCAGTCAACGCCATGCTCCGGCCGTCATGGTCGCGCTTGCAGATCACGAGTGGGCCGCGGGCGGGCACGCGATAGCGACAGCTCTGTACCACCGAGCCGCCGCGGACGGTGATCGCCAGGCCCTCAAAAGGCTCGTCAACCTGCCTGGCGTCTGGACGGACCTCGACGCCCGGGAGGCGGTGTACCGGAAGGTGGCCGCTGCGGGTGCCGTACAGGCTCTGGCACCTCTCGCCGCCCTGCGCGCGAAACAGGGCGACTTCGCCGAAGCCCGCTCGCTGTACAGGAAGGCCGTCGAGTCCGGTGACGTAGGAGCGTTGCTGAGCCACGCGGCCTTCCTGCGCGCTCAGGGCGAGATCGATCGAGCGATCGAGCATCACCGTCAGCTGGTGGGTTCGGACGACCGGAACGCCATGGCCATTCTCGGTGCCCTCCTGCTCATCGCCCCGAATGGACTGGATGAGGCAGAAGCCGTGCTTCGGCAGGGCGCGGCGGCATCGGAGAACCGCTGCCGGTGCCTGCTCGCGTTGATGCTGTTGGATCAGGGTGCCGTCGAGGAGGCGACCGACCTTCTCCGGCTCGTGGCGATCGTCGGCGATGACCTGGTACGCGCCTATGCCGACGAGCTCGCCGACGAGTTCGATCTTCAGCCATGATCACGCGGCGAATGCGCGGCCGTCAGCAGGCCCTCCGCTTGACGTGCAGGATCGGACCCGGAGGTTGGTCGCCGATCTCCTTCGGCTGGCTAAAGTCCGTGCAAGCAAGCAGGAACGCGGTGACCAGGCCATCAGGCCGGCTCCCACAGCATCAGCTGACGATGGTGGGTGAAGCCGTTGCGCAGGTAGAAGTCCACCGCTCGACGGCCGGAGTGGACGGTGACGAACAGCAGGCCACGGGCGCGGGCCTCGTCGAGGATCGCGGCCATCAGCGCCGTGCCGATGCCGCGGTCGCGGTACGCCTCGCGCACCTCCACGGACTGGACGTCGCCATACCGCCGGTCGAGCGCGTTGGTGCCCGGCACCCGCTCCGCGACATGCAGCCAGGCGACGCCGATCACGTACCCGTCGATCTCGGCCACGAACGGCAGATGGGTCTCGGCGTGGGCGGCGACCCATTCGGCGTACGCGGAGAAGTTGTCCGATTCGATGCCGCGCAGCTCGGCGAGCGCCGCCGCCTCCGCCACACCGGCTTTCCGCACGATCACCCGCCGGAGTCTAAGCGAAGGCAGGTCGCACAACACCCTCGACCGGCTTTCGAACTACAGCGGGTGTACTGCTGCCGGTGATCATCAAGGAAGTTCGGCCAGCAGTCCGGCGAATCGGGGGGCGAGCCGTTCGAAATCGCCCGGCTCCAGGTAGATCTCGTCGACGGGCGAGGCCTGCCGTAGCCCTTGAATCAGATCTTGCAGCCGCGCCTGCGGGGTGCGCTTGTTCGGCCGGGTACGCCTCTCGAAGCTGCGCCAGCGGCGGACGGCCACGTCAGCCAGCCGCTGCGCCAACGCAGCGTCCCAGCCTTCCTCGACGGCCGCCGCGCACATCGCCGCCCGTACTCCCCTGGTCTCGTCATCCTGCGCCATGCCTTCAGAATGACGCCCGCGCGCGGCCGAGGCCGACCGGGCGTGACGTACCTGGACGATGAGCCGACGGTCAACAGGTTCGCAGATCACAGCCCGAAGATGGTCTGGAAGTGAACGGATACCAGCGCTACCGCGGTCGTGGCGGTGGCCAGGAACCAGGCGTAGTAGCGCAGCCACGTCGTGGTCCCTCCGGCGGCGCGGTCCCGCAGGAGCCGACGGGTCGCGCGGACCCCGCTCAAAATGACGACGATCGACAGCATCGCCGCCATGCTGCGTAGTTCCGACAGCGCCCTGCCGGCGCCGAAGTCTTGGACGAACCCGTCGTAGTTGACGATCCAGCCGAACGAGCTGAACATCAGCAACCCGAGGATGACCGCGCCGAGGACGGTCCAGGCCGTCGTCTTGGGCAATGATTCCGGCGCGGTGGGGGGCGGCTGGTTGACGGGAACATGCTGGGTGGGCGGCGGCTGGCGATACCCCGAACGGGCAGGTGGCGCGGGCTCGGCGGCCGAAGGCGTGAACAGCGGTCGGTCCTGCGCATGCTGAACCGGCAACGGCCCCTGGGGCGTCGAGTGGTTCTTCCTGCGGTCGCTGACCAGCTGGTACACCTGGATGATCACGCCGACGATCCCGAACACGGTGCCGACAGCGGTGAGCATCTCGAACCCGGTCACCAGGCAACAATGTCAGGTCCATCCACAAAGGAGAAGGGTCGGCCCCCTGACAGGATCTTCACGTGGGGTCCCGGTCCGCAGGTGCTCGATCACCGCGGTGACGCGTGCACGTCGTCGATGCCTCGTCCGCGCCGCCGGTCTCAGGGTCGAAGCCAGGGTGAACACCTGATCTGCGGGGGTGCGCCGCGAGGCTAGGTTGGCGGGCGTGCCCCTCATCGCGACACGTTCGCTGACCAAGACCTATCCGGGCGGGGTGACCGCCCTGTCCGACCTGACCCTGGCCGTCGAGCCGGGCATCATCGGGCTGGTCGGCGCCAACGGCGCCGGCAAATCCACGATGATCAAGACATTGCTCGGGCTGCTGACCCCGACCACCGGGGAGGTGCGGGTGCTCGACCTGGACCCGACCAAGGCCCCCGAGCAGGTGCGAGCCCGGGTCGGCTACATGCCCGAGCACGACTGCCTGCCCCCGGACATGATCGCCGCCGAGTTCGTCACGCACATGGGCCGCATGAGCGGCCTGCCGCGCACCGTCGCCCGCGAGCGTGCCTCCGAGGCGCTGCGCCACGTCGGCCTGTACGAGGAACGCTACCGCCAGATCGGCGGCTACTCCACCGGCATGAAGCAGCGCGTCAAGCTCGCCCAGGCGCTGGTGCACGACCCGGACCTGCTGCTGCTCGACGAGCCGACCAACGGCCTGGACCCGGCCGGACGGGACGCGATGCTCGCGCTGATCCAGCGCATCGGCACCGAGTTCGGCATCTCGGTGGTGGTCTGCTCGCATCTGCTCGGCGAGATCGAGCGGATCTGCGACTCGCTGATCGCGATCGAGGGCGGGCGGCTGCTGCGCGCCGACCGTATCGACGCGATGACCACCGGCACCGACGTGCTGGCCATCGAGGTCGCCGAGGGCACCGACGAGCTGGCCACGGCCCTGCGCGAGCGGGGCCTCGGCGTGACTCCGGAGGGCCGGATGCTGCTGGTGCCGCTGGACGACGAGGCCACCTACGACCTGATCCTGCGTACCGTCGCGGATCTCGACCTGCCGCTGCACCGGCTCGACCAGCGCCGCCACCGGGTGGCCGAGCTGTTCTCCACCGCGACGCCGACCGCCCTGGAGGCGACCAATGCCTGACACCAGTGTCATCCACGACATCGGCTACCAGCGCTACGCCGGTGCCCGGCTCGGGCGCGCGTACGCGGCGCGGTCGCTGTTCGAGCACGGGCTGCGGGTCTCGTTCGGGCTGGGCCGCAGCGCCAAAGCCAAGATCTTCCCGTGGATCGTGGTCAGCCTGGTCACCCTGCTCGCCGTGATCGCGGTGGCGGTCAAGGCGCAGACCGGCGAGACGTTCCTGGCGTACCAGGAACTGCCGTCGGTGGCCAGCCTGCTGGTGCTGGTGTTCCTGGCCGTGGTCGCGCCGGAGCTGGTCTCGCGCGACCTGCGCAACCAGACGCTGCCGCTGTACTTCTCCCGCCCGATCCAGCGGTCGGACTACGCGCTGGCGAAGCTGGCCGCCCTGTTCACCGCGTCGTGGCTGCTGATGGCCGGGCCGCAGCTGCTGCTGTTCGTCGGCTCGGCGTTCTCCGCCGGGACCGGCGCCGGGGCGTGGGCCGAGGCGCGCGGCATGCTCGGCGGGTGGGTCGTCTCCGCCGTCTACGCGCTGGTGTTCAGCAGCGTCTCGGTGCTGATCGCGTCGCTGGCCAGCCGCCGCGCCTTCGCCGCGGGCGCGATCGTGGTCGTCTTCATGGTCACCACGCCCGTGGTCGGCCTGCTCGTCTCGCTCGGCGGCGAGGGCACCCTGGCCAAGCTCGCCCCACTGGCCAGCCCGTTCCTGCTGCCCGAGGGCGTACGCGTCTGGCTCTACCACGCCCAGAGCCTGGAGATCGGCGCCTTCGGACCGCTCTACGCCCTCGTGACCGTGCTGCTCGCGGCCGGGTGCACCCTGCTGCTCCTGCTGCGCTACCGGAAGGTTTCGCTGTGACCGACCTCGAACTGCGTGGCGTCTCGCGCTGGTACGGCAACGTCGTGGCCGTCAACGACGTCACCATGACGCTCGGCCCCGGCGTGACCGGCCTGCTCGGCCCCAACGGCGCGGGCAAGACCACGCTGCTGCACATGATGGCCGGGTTCCTGGCCCCCTCCCGGGGCGAGGTGCTGCTCGACGGCGTCGCGACCTGGCGCAACCCCGGCATCTACCGCCAACTGGGCCTGGTCAACGAGCGCGAGGCCGTGTACGGCTTCCTCACCGGCGCCGAGTTCGTCCTGGCCAGCGCCCGCCTGCACGGGCTGCCCGACCCGGCCGCCGCCACCCGGCGCGCGATCGAGCTGGTCGAGATGACCGACGCGCAGGACCGACGGATGGGCACGTACTCCAAGGGCATGCGGCAGCGGATGCGGGTGGCCGCGGCGCTGGTGCACGACCCGGCGGTGCTGCTGCTGGACGAGCCGTTCAACGGCATGGACCCGCGCCAGCGCATGCACATGATGGAGCTGCTGCACCGCCTCGGCGAGCAGGGCCGCACGGTGCTGTTCAGCTCGCACATCCTGGAGGAGGTCGAGCAGGTCTCCGGGACGGTGCAGGTGGTCGTGGCCGGGCGGCTGGCCGCCTCGGGCGACTTCCGCACCATCCGGCGGCTGATGACGCACCGGCCGCACGTCTTCGCGATCCGGTCCAGCGACGACCGGCGCCTGGCTGTGGCGCTGATGGCGTCGGAGTCGGTGGCCGGGGTGACGCTGGGCAAGGACGGGCTGACCGTGCACGCGGGCGACTACGGCACCTTCACCCGCGCGCTGCCCCGCATCGCCCTGGAGCAGGGCGTACGCGTACGCGCGCTGGTCCCGTCCGACGAGTCGCTGGAAAGCGTCTTCTCCTACCTGGTCTCGGCTTAGGAGCCCGCGATGAACCTGACAATCGCCTGGATCACCCTGCGCGGCCTGCTCGGCCGCCGCCGGTCCCTGCTCCTGCTGCCCCTGCCGCTGATCCTGATCGGCATCACCGCGGTCGGCAAGGCCATCGGCGCCAAGCCCGACGAGCTCGCCCAGGGCGTACTGGTCGGGCTGGGCGTCGCGGTGCTGCTGCCGCTGATCTCGTTGATCGTCGGCACCGGGGTGCTCGGCTCCGAGATCGACGACGGCACGGTGGTGCACATCCTCACCAAGCCGATCCCCCGCAGCCGGATCATCCTGGCCAAACTGGCCGTGGCGACGCTGGTCAGCGGCGTGGTCAGCGCGGTGCCGATGTTCGTCGCGGCGGTCGTCGCCGACCTGTCCGACCTCGGACCGGCGCTGGCGGCGGCCTGCGCGATCGGCGCCCTGGCATACTCGGCGCTGTTCCTGGCGCTGAGCGTGGTCACCCGCCGCCCGGTCCTGCTCGGCCTGCTGTACGTGGTCATCTGGGAGGGCCTGCTCAGCAACGTGGTCGCCGGGACCCGCTCGGTGTCGGTGCAGCACTACGTGATCGCGATCGCGCAGAAGATCTCGGGCAGCACCCTGATCGGCACCACCATCTCAGCCACCGTGGCAGCGGTGATGAGCGCGGTGATCACGGTCGCCGGAACGTGGCTGGCCGTCCAGCGGCTGCGTTCCTTCTCCGTGGCGGGCGAGACGAGCTGACCCGGATGCGGACCGCGGTTTCGGGGAGGGTGCGACAATGAGCGCACAATTCGTACAGTCTCCCCGAAACCGCGGCCCGGCTGGCGCCTGCGGGGTCGGAAACGCGCTGTAGTAAAGTGATCTTCCGGGGGCGGTTTGTCTGGGTTCCGGAAGCCCACCGCGTATCGCAGAGCAGGAAGCGGGCCATGACCGAGCAACCGACGCAGCAGACGGCCGACGACACCGTCACCTTCGAGGACCTCGGCCTACGCCCCGAGCTGCTCAAAGCCCTCACCTCCCTCGGCTACGAGGAGCCCACCCCGATCCAGCGTGAGGCCATCGGCCCGCTGCTCACCGGTGCGGACCTGCTCGGCCAGGCCGCCACCGGCACCGGCAAGACGGCCGCGTTCGCGCTGCCCGTGCTGCAGCGGTGGGCGGAACTCGGCCCGGACCGCGAGAGCCTCGACCCGGTCGCGCTGGTGCTGGTGCCCACCCGCGAGCTCGCCGTCCAGGTCTCCGAGGCCTTCCACCGCTACGGCCGCGACCTCGGCGTACGAGTCCTGCCCATCTACGGCGGCCAGCCCATCGGGCGCCAGCTCGCGGCGCTGCGGCGCGGCGTCGACGTCGTGGTGGCCACCCCGGGCCGCGCCATCGACCACATCGGCCGCGGCACGCTGCAGCTGGGCGACCTGCGTACCGTCGTGCTCGACGAGGCCGACGAGATGCTCGACATGGGCTTCGCCGAGGACATCGAGGCGATCCTGCAGGAGACGCCCGAGCAGCGACAGACCGTGCTGTTCTCGGCCACCATGCCCTCGCGCGTGGACGGGCTGGTGCAGCGCTATCTGCGCAGCGCGGTCCGGATCCAGATGGGCCGCGCGTCGACCCCGCCCGGCGAGGCGCCGAAGGTGCGCCAGAGCGCGTACGTCGTGGCCCGCTCGCACAAACCGGCCGCGCTCGGCCGGATCCTGGACGTGGAGTCGCCCACCGCCGCGATCGTGTTCTGCCGTACCCGCGAAGAGGTCGACCAGCTCACCGAGACCATGAACGGGCGCGGCTACCGGGCCGAGGCGCTGCACGGCGGCATGAGCCAGGAGCAGCGCGACCGGGTCATGGGCCGCCTGCGCGCGGGCACCGCCGACCTGCTGGTCGCCACCGACGTGGCCGCCCGCGGCCTGGACATCGAGCAGCTCACCCACGTCATCAACTACGACGTGCCGTCGGCGCCCGAGGCGTACGTGCACCGCATCGGCCGGGTCGGTCGCGCCGGTCGCGAGGGCGTCGCGGTCACCCTCGCCGAGCCGCGCGAGCACCGCATGCTCAAGACGATCGAGCGGGTCACCAAGCAGCGGATCACGATGGAGAAGATCCCCACCGTCGCCGACCTGCACGCCCGCCGACTGGAGCTGACCAAGTCCGCGCTGCACGAGAGCCTGCTCGAGGAGGACTACGAGCAGTTCCGGGTGGTGGTGGAGACGCTGGCCGACGAGTTCGACATCGTCGAGGTTGCCCTCGCAGCGGTGAAGCTCGCGCACGAGGCGATGGGCAACGCCCCCGACGACGAGGTCATCCCGGACCTGTCCGAGGCGGCCGAGCGCCCCGACCGCAAGCGCGAGCCCAGTCGCGGCGGCAGCCGTGGGCCCGCCTCGGGCGCGGTGAAGCTCTTCGTCGGGCTGGGACGGCGCAACGGCGTACGGCCGCAGGACCTGGTCGGCGCGATCGCGGGCGAGTCGAGCCTGTCCGGGCGCGACATCGGCGCGATCGAGATCGCCGACCGGTTCTCGCTGGTCGAGGTGCCCGCGGGCGCGGCCGACGAGGTCATCGACGCGCTGCGCAGCGCCACGATCAAGGGCAAGCGGGTGACGGTGCGCCGCGACCGCGACCGCGCGCCGCGCCGCGAACGCTGGTAGTCACCCCTCGAACAGGTCGTCCTGGGTCGACTGCGCCAGGTCGATCCCGCTGTGCACGGGCGCCGGCCGCTGCTGCACCGGCGCCGAGAACAGCTTCGCGCCCGGTCCGCTCGCGGCACTGACCGGGAACGGCACCAGCAGCACCGGCTCCGGCGGTTCGACGAACCGTCCGGTGCCCCAGCGCACCCACAGCGCGACCCGTCCCGCGGCGGCCTCGGCCTGCAGTTTCTCCAGGGTGCGACGCCGGTCGGACTGGTCGATCTCGACCACGACCGGCGGACCGTCGGGTCGACCGATGCCCACGTCGACCCACGAATGCCGGTCCGCGTACGGCGGCGGCAGCGGCACCACGCTGCGGGCCTTGCGATATACCCGCCAGCCCTGCGCGGTCCCCCACGCCAGCACCGCCTCGACCAGCACCTGGGTCACCTGGTCGGCGTCCTTGCCGGTGAAGTTCAGGTCACCGAGCCACGCCGTGAGCGACCGCGCCACCCGCCGCCCGTCGTCGTCCACTGCCGCCCCCTCTGTCGGCAAGCAGGCTACCCGGCCGATCCGATGCTCGGTGCGGCCTGTGGACGAGTCAGGGCCGTGGGGGGGGGGGGGGGGGGGGGGGGGGGGGCGGGGCCGGCCGCCCCCGGCGCCCCCCCCCCCCGCCCCCCCCCCCCCCCGCCACGGATCGGTCAGAACAGCCCGCCGAGCCCGGTCGGCCCGGCGCCACCGGCCCCGCCGAGCCCGTTCAGCGGACCGGCTAGCGGCAGGTCCTTCAGGAGAGAGCCGAGAATGGGCAGGTTGCCGAGCAGGTCACCGACGATGGGCAGGCCAGCCTCGGGGGTGTGCTGGGTCTCCACCGGCACCGGGGCGGCGCTCGCCGGAGTGGGCAGCGACAGCGCCGCGCCGGCAAGGAGCAGACCTGCACCGATTCGCTTCACATGTGTCATGTACCGATCAACGACGCCCGGAGTGGCCAGGTCATGGGCTGCTGGTACGCAAGCACCCAGGTTGCCGACCGATTGGCGCGATGCGTAAGCTACAACTTACGCATCGGCGTGACCTGCGAACGACGGTCAGGAGGGCATCATCTCGGCGGATCTCGATGCGATCCTCACCGCGGTCGCCGACGCTTCGCGGCGGGTGATCCTGCAGCGGCTCGCGCACGGCCCGGCCACCACCGGTCAGTTGGCCGACCTGCTGCCGATGAGCCGACCGGCGGTCTCGCAGCACATCAAGGTGCTGCAGGACGCCGGGCTGCTGGTCACCACCACGTCCGGCCGGAACCGCTGGCACGAACTGAACACCGACGCCCTCGGCGTCGTCGAGGACTGGGCCCGCCGCACCGCGGCGACCGGCCGCGCGGCACCGCGCCTGCGGCCCGGCCCGGCGGACCAAGGAGACACCACATGACCCAGCCCGTGACGTACGTCGAGCTCAACAGCCCCGACCTGGAGGCGACCAGCGCGTTCTTCACCGCCACCTTCGGCTGGCGGCCGCAGCCGTTCGCCGCCCCGGACTATCTGGTCGCCGCCCACGGTGACGGTCCGGGCGTGGACACCGGCCTGATGCTCTCCCGTGACGGCCAGCCCCGCGCCATCCCGGTGATCCGGGTCGAGTCGCTGCCCGAGGCGATGGACCGGGTGCGCGCCAACGGCGGCACGGTGGTCGTGGCGCCGTTCACCATCGCCGGCGTCGGGCACGGCTGCTACCTCGTCGACCCGGCCGGGCTGCTGATCGGCCTGCACGCCTACGACGCGGCGGCCTGAACACGGCGGCGGCCGCCGCCGCAGCCGATCGGGAAATGCCGGGCTACGGCGGCGGCCGCTTGTGTCGTCCCGTTGCGCGGTTACACGTGTGGGGTTGTGCGTACAACCCCACACGTGTAACCGCCGGATCGATGACGGGACGACGGCCCGGTCAGGACCCGTAGACCTCCAGTTCGGAGACCTGACCGGCGGGCCACCCGGTGTTGGCGGTGACGGTGATCCGCACATACCGGACCGTCCCCGCCGGGAACGTGATCGTCACCGCGTTCCCGGTCGCCGGGTCGAACGTGTACGACGCGGCCGCCTTCAGGGTGGTGAAGTTCGTCCCGTCGGTGCTGCCGGACACGGCCACGGTCTGGCTGCGCGTCGCCCAGGCCGTGGCCGGGGGCAGCTTCAGCACGATCCGGCCGACCGGCTGCGCCGACCCGAGGTCGACCTGCACCCACTGCGGGAACGCGTTGTTGGCGCTTTCCCAGTAGGTGTTGGCGTTGCCGTCGACCGTGTTGCCCGACACGTAGGTCTGCACGTTGGACGACTGGCTGGTCGGCTTGTTGAGCGCCAGGTTGGTCACCGCGCCGGTGCCGGTGCCGGTCAGCGACACCGTCAGCGGCGAGTTGGTGGCGCTGCTGGTCACGGTGAGTGAGCCGGTGCGGGTACCTGCCGCCGCGGGCCGGAACACCACCGAGACGGTGCAGGAGCCGCCCGCGGCGATGCTGCCACCGCAGGTGTTGGTCTGCGTGTAGTCACCGGTGGCCGCGACCGACGACACCGTGGCCGTGGCGTTGCCGGTGTTGGACACCGTCACCGTCTGGGCCGCGCCGGCCCCGCCGACCGTGGTCGCGCCGAAGGTCAGCCCGGTCGGGCTCGCCGACAGGGTCGCCGAGCCGGTCGAGGTGCCGGTGCCGGACAGCGCCACCGTGAGCGAACCGTTGGTGGCTGTGCTCGCGATGGTGAGCGTGCCGGTGCGGTTGCCCGCCACCGACGGGTGGAACGTGACCGTGACGATGCAGTTGGCGCCGGGGGCGATGGTCGCTGCGCAGGTGGTGGTGCGGGTGAAGTCACCGGTGGTGGTGATGCCGGTGAACGTCGCCGGGCCGGTGCCGGTGTTGGTGACCTCGACGGTCTGCCAGTCGCTGTTGTCGTTGACCGCGGTCGACTCGAACGCCAGCGAGGTCGGGTTGACCGTGAGCGTGGCCGGGCCGCTGGTTCCGGCCGCGTACACCTCGAACTGCGACACCTGCCCGGCGGGCCAGCCGGTGTTGCCGGTGAACGTCAGCCGCACGTACCGCGTCGTGGTCTGGGCGAACGTGAGGCTGGCGGTGTTGCCGGTGGCCGGGTCGAAGGTCATGCCCTGCGCCCCGGTGATCGCGTTGAAGGTGTTGCCGTCGTTGCTGCCCGACACCGCCACGGTCTGGGTACGGGTCGCCCAGGCCGCCGCCGGCGGCACCCGCAGCGTCACCTTGCCCACCGCCATGGCCGAGCCGAGGTCGACCTGCAGCCACTGCGGGAACGCGTTGTTGGCGCTCTCCCAGTAGCTGTTCACGTCGGCGTCGGTGGCGTTGCCGCTGGGGTATCCGGCCTGCGCCGTCGACGAGGACGTGGGCCGTCCCGCCGCGACGTTGGTGGTCCCGGTGCCTCCGGTCACGCCGGTGCCGGTGAGCTGGACCAGGATCGCGCCCTGCCCGTCGTCACCGGTGATCGAGTAAACGGCGGACTGGGCACCCGCGGTCTGCGGGGTGAAGGTGACCGTCTGGTGGATCACGTCACCGGGGGCGAGCTGCTGCCCCTCCGACACCGGGGTGGTGGTGTTGAACGCCCCCACCGGCGGCGCCGCCTTGGTGATGGTCAGCGTGATGTTGCCGGTGTTGGCGATGTCGAACGTGCCGGTGGCGGTCTGCCCGATCGGCACCTGCCCGAACTTCAGCGGGTTCGGGGTGATGGTGAGCTGGGCGGCCCCGGTGACGGCGGTGCCGGTCAGCGGCACGGTCACCGAGCCCGCGTTGCTGGCCACCGACAGCGAGCCGGTGTGGTTGCCCGCCGAGGTCGGCGTGTACTTCACCGACACCGAGACCGAGGCACCGGCCGCGAGCGTGGTGCCGTTGGCCGGGAAACCGGTCGCCGTGAACGGCGCGGACGGCGCGGTGGCACCGGTGATGGTGACCGCGCTGGTGCCGGTGTTGGTGATGCTCACGCTGAGCGTCTTGTTCGCCCCGGTGGGTACGGTGCCGAACGCCAGCGTCCCCGGGGTCGCCCCCAGTCCGGTCTGCGTGCCGTTGCCATGCAGGTCGAGCGCGACGTTGCCGGCGTTGGTGGTGAACGACAGGCTGCCCGCGGCGCCGCCGGGCGCGGTCGGGGTGAACCGGACCGGCACCGACAGGGTCTGCCCGGTGTTCAGGGTGACCGGCAGCGCGGGCGGGGTGGTGCCGAACGGGGCCGCGGTGGTGATCGCCGAGATGGTGACGGTGCGCGTCGCGGTGACGGTGACCGTGGCGTTGCCGGTGCTGCCCACGGCGACGTTGCCGAAGTCGGTGGGCGAGCTGGTCAGGGCGGCGGTGGTGGGGCGGCCGAAGCCGTAGATCCGGCCGTCGCGGGTGCCGACGTAGACGCGGCCGTTGTCGGTGGTCGGCGTGGCGAACTTGGTCGCGGTGCCGATCGGCGCGGAGTACCGCAGGTTGAGCCGCCCGTTGACGGGCAGCGCGTCGTACGCGCGCAGTTGGCCGTTGGCGCCGTTGGCGCCGTCGCTGTAGACGACCCAGACGATGGCGGTGCCCGAGGTGGTGCCGGTCGAGGTGACCACGGGCGAGCCCGACGTGTAGCCGAACGTGGACGAGCTGGTCCCGGTCGAGCTGAGCACGGGCAGGCCGGAGCCGTTCACGCCGTACTTGAAGGCGCGCAGGAAGCCCTGGTTCTCCACCGTGTACACGTAGCCGCCGTCGCCGCCCCAGAACGCCGGGTGTCCCCAGACGCCGTTGTAGGGACCGGCCGGGGCGCCGACCGAGGCGTCGGTGCCGCCCGCACCCTGGGCGTTGCCGCCGAGGTTGTCGCGGTCCAGCAGGTACACCCGGCCGTCCTTGCCCACCTGCACCAGCAGCTTCGGGTGCGCGCTGGTGCCGAACCCGGCGGGCAGCGCCATCGGGCCGCCGGAGCCGAAGTCGGTGTCGTCCTGGTCCAGCCGACTGTTGTTGTACGGGCTGAAGAAGTCCCGCGCCGCCAGTGACCCGTCGCCGTTGACCTGCAACCGGATCACCGACTCCGCGAGGGTGCCGGGCGGGCTGGTGCCGGGGCCGGGCGCGGGCGACACGCCGTTGCCGGTGGCCACGATGATGCGGCCGGAGCCGTCGGAGACCAGGCCGCCGCCGGACTGCCAGATCCCGGCCATGCCGTTGGAGCGACCGGCCTCGGTGGACCACAGCGTCGACATCTGCGGCGCGGACGTCTTCACGCCGGCCACGTACCCGACGTACGGGCCGTAGTCGCAGTGGCTGGCGAAGCCCGCGTAGACGACCCCGTCCAGCAGCAGCAGACCGGGCCGCTGCGCGGCGGTCTTGGCGTTGAACGTGTTGGACGGATCGTTGGTGGGGCTGCCCTGGATGGTCACCGGCCAGCCGGTGCGCTCGACGCCCGTGGCCGGGTTGACCGCGTGCAGGTAGAAGTGCGGGTGGTCGGCGTCGGGGCCGTCGTTGACCTTGGCGGTGAAGTAGACCGAGGCGGTGGCCGGGTCGTACACCGGGGTGCTGGTGATGCCGATGTTGGGCACCAGGTCGCCGCAGCCGATGGCCGAGGCGGGCCAGGCCGGGCCGACGTTGCGCGACCAGGTGATGGCGCCGGTGACGGCGTTGAGGCCATACACCCAGTTGTTCTCGGTGGCGGCGATGACGGTGCCGTTGACCACGATCGGCGCGGCGTAGACCTGGCCGTTGAGGGTGGTGTTGAACAGCTGGCCGAAGTCGGCGGCCGACACCGCCGAGGGCGACAGCCCGGATTCGTTGGCGTCCCAGCCGGTGCGCAGCGTGTCGACCGAGATGGTGGTCTGGTCGGCGACGGCGGGGCTGGGCAGGGCTAGCGCGGTGGCGGACACGACGGCTGCGGGCAGCAGCGCGGCGAGCATCCGATGCAGACGTCTGGCGGCAGGCATGACCTACTCCTGGGGGATCACCGGGGACGGCGGGTTACCGGGCGCGGAGCGGTCGCGTTCGGCCTGATCGGACGGAACCGTAACTCCGTAGACACGCCAACGCAAGATAGAGACGCAGTATGGAAATATTTTTGCGTTCAGTGCCTAAAGAACTTGCGTTCCGTGATCACTTCGCCGCGTCGAGTCCGTCGAGCAGCAGGTCGAGTCCTCCGGTCAGCGCCGCCCGCGCGATGGCGACCGGGTCGTACCCGGACTCCCCCACCGGGGCCTGGGCCAGCGCGGTCGAGTGCGGAAAGCGTTGCGCGAAGTCGGGAGCCACGTGGGCGAGCTGCGCGGCGCGGGCGTGCCACCAGTGCTCGTCGGAGTCACCGGTGGCCGCGGCCGCCGCGCGCGACTCGGCCGCCGTCTGCGCCATGCCCCGGACCAGGTGCAGCAGCGTGCCGACCGCCGTGCGACGCACTGTCATGGGCAGCCCGGTCTCGGCGAGGATGCCCAGCAGCGCCTCCAGCACCACCTGCTCGTGCGGGCCGAGCACCGGGCGGGCGTAGGAGACCTGCAGCAGCCAGGGGTGGCGCAGGTAGCGGTCCCACAGGTCGGCGGCCCAGGCCAGCACCGCCGCGCGCGGGCCGCCGTCGAGGGCGTACCCGGTGGGCAGGTCGGCGTGGGCCTGGTCGTACATGAGGTCGAGCAGTTCCCGCTTGCTCGGCACGTAGGTGTAGAGGGCCATCGCGGAGGTGCCCAGCCGCTGCCCGACGGCGCGCATGGACAGCCCGGCCAGGCCGGACTCGTCGGCCAGGGCGATCCCGGCGGCCACGATCGCGTCGACGGTCAGCCCGGGGCGCGGGCCGGGGGCGGTGCGGGTGCCGGACGGGGTGCCCGCCCGCCAGAGCAGCGCCATGGTGCGGGCGGGGTCGCCCTGGCCGCCATAGACCGTCACGTGGCATCTCCGTACGCCGTAAGCTATCGTCTCGGGGCATCACTTTACACCGTACGGAATCAGGAGCCGCGATGACCCACGCGACGCTGCACGACGGCGCCCACCTGCCCCTGCACCTCACCGGCGAGGGCCCTGACCTGCTGCTGGCGGTCAACCCCGACCCGGTCGAAGGCCCGCAGGCCGACGCGATGCGCGCCTGGGGTGCCGACCCCGAACTCGGCCGCGACCTGATCGCCGGACTCGCCGACCGCTTCCGCGTCATCGCCTTCGACTACGAGGGCCACGTCCAGCGGCACCCCAAGCCCGACACGCTCACCCCAGACAACGTCGCCGCGGACCTGCTCGCCGTCGCCGACGCCGCCGGCGCCCAGCGCTTCGCCTACTACGGCTACTCGTGGCTGGCCCTGGCCGGACTCCAACTCGCCCTGCGCACCGATCGGCTGGCCGCGCTGGTCATGGGCGGCTACCCGCCGATCGACGGCCCGTACCGGCAGATGCTGGCCGTGACCACCGCCGCCCACGCCAAGGCCACCGCCCCGGCGGCGCCGCCCGGCGAGGTCGTCGCGGGCGACTGGGCCACGGTCCAGGTCACCTCGACCGAGGCCCAGACCCGCCAGTTCGTCACCCTCTACCAGGCGCTGCGGACCTTCGACGACCGCGCGGCGCAGGCCCGGGTCCACTGCCCGCGGCTGTGCGTCGTCGGCTCCGCCGACACCATCGCGTACGGCCCCGACTGGGGCGGCGTCGTCGTCGACATCGCCGGACCGCTGCTGCGCGAACGCGCCGCCGCCGAAGCCCACGGCTGGGACGTCGCGGTGCTCGACGGCCTGGACCACATGGGCGCCATGCAGGCCGCCGCCGTCCTGCCCGTCCTGCGGCCGTGGCTGACCCGCGCGGTGGGCTGACTCAGCGGAACTCGTGCACGACCTCGATCGTGCCCACGATGTGCCGATTGAACTCGGCCAGCTCCTCGGCGGGCACCCAGAGTTCGAGGATGTCGCGCCCGCCCGCCTGCTGCACCGGGTATCGGGACGCGAACTGCCGCTCGACCTCGAACCGGGTGACATATCCCACGCCGGAGGCCGGGACGTTCCAATCCCGGGCGATCAGGATCGCGTACCGCTCGTTCAGCACCGGGTAGAAGATCGGCTGATCGGGCCGCCGCGGCGGCCACTCACGCCAGCCCGACGCCTCGACCAGCGCCAACTCCTGCGGCCCAGTCGGACGCCACAGGGTCAGGGTCTCGGTCATCGCGGCATGCCCCCTCGGTCGACGGCCGAGGCTACCGCCCGACAGCATCGCAGGCCAGCGCAATATCGCGGTAGAGCATTCAACATCGTCCCGGCAAGCTTTCAGCCGGGGCTCAGCCACTGTTGCCAGCATCGGGACATCGCCCCCGGCTTGCCGGAGGTTTAGCCGCCCACCGGCGGGGAAGCCGCAAACGCAAGCCATCCCGTTAGGAGTGATGATGACCGCCGTTGCCGACCACCTCGACCTGACCCAGCTCGGTGCGCTGCTGCGGCAGCGCTACGACGACACCGCCGAGCAGCTGCGCATCGAGACCGAGGCCGACTGGCTGCGACACATCCACGACCAGGGTCCCGGCGACACCGCCGACGCGGGCACCGCCGCCTCCGAGAGCGCCGAACACAGCCTGGTCACCGCCGCGCTGCAGGAGCAACTCGTCCGCCTCGGCGACGCGCTGGGCCGCCTGGGCGAGGGCACCCTGGGTGTGTGCGTGCGCTGCGGCGAGCAGGTACCGCCGGGGCGGCTCGAGGTGATGCCGTGGGCGACGCACTGCGTCCCCTGCCAGAGCATCGTCGACCGCCGCCGCTGAAGCCGTAAGGAAGGGCCCCCTCTTATCGCTTTACGTGGTGGAAGGGGCCCTTCTTAAGTGGAAGGGGCCCTTCTTAACCGGCATCGGGAACCGGTGCCGGGGCCGGACACGTCCCACCCGCAGACACGGGGAAGGGACACCGCATGCGTACCGCGACGGCATTCGTCATCCTGGGGCTGGCACTGACGGCGGGCTGCGACAGCTCCGACACTGGCACCCCTGCCGCTGCCACCCCTCGCCCGACCGCCAGTCCGTCGGCCAGACCGCCAGAACACGGCACCGAAAGCGCGGCCTGCGGCGTGTTCCGCCTCAACCAGGGCGAGACGTTGCCACCGCGGGCCGGAAGTTGCCTGATCGACGCGGTCGGCGCCCGCCGCGTCGCCGAACTCGTCGTCACCCGGCCGACGGTCGAGGGCGATCCGATCACCCTCCAGTACGCCTCGACCATCGAGGGGACGGTCATCGTGATCACCGACTCTCGACTGGACCACTTCGCCGGCCCCGGCGCGGGGTTCACCACCCAGACCTGCACCGGCCCGTCCCTGCGGCAGGGCTACCTCGACTTCGTCACCTGCACCGAGCCGGTGCCGACCGCTCCCTGACCCGCTACGGCAGCAGTGCGGGATCGGGGTCGGCGCCCACAGCGGACAGCACGCCGCTGAAGAACCGGCGCACGCACACCGCCAGCACCACCTGCAGCACGTCCGCCTCGGACAGTCCGTGCCCGCGCAGCCGCGCGACGTCGGCCTCGGTGACCGTGGTCGGGTCTGCGGCGACCTTCTCCGCGAAGTCCATGACCGCCACGTCGACCGGATCGAGCCCGGCCGCGTGGTGGTCGGCGACGATCGAACGCAGCTGCTCCTCGTCGTAGAACCGCTCCCGCAGCACCTTGCTGTGGGCGAGGGTGCAGTAGTCCGAACCGAGTCGCTTGGCCGCCACCACCGTCGCCAGTTCGTAGCGGCGCAGGTCCATGCCCCCGCTCACCGCCCCGGCCAGCTGCTGCCAGGCCGCGTACGCCTCCGGCCGCAGCGCGAACACGCGCAGGTAGTTGGGGATGTACGGGGCCTCGGTGTCGTACAGGGGCGACTCGGCCGGGGTGGCGAGATAGGTCATGCCGCGACGGTAGAGGCGGCCGGTCGGCGCCAGCGCGGTCTGTCGACCATCCGTCACCAGGGCCAGGACGCCTCCAGCCGCGTCGGCAACGGGTCCGGGCGCTCGGTCTCCCCGTGGGCGATGTCCCTTGCCGGAGCCGAGCGACTCCAGGTGCACCGCGATCCGCACCGTCTTACCCGGTCGGAGGTCATGCGCGGCGACGCTCGCGCCGCCCACGTGTGGGGTTGTGCGCACAACCCCACACGTGTGCGTCACTGCGGCCGACGCCCCCGGACCCACACCGGGACGCGACATCGTGGGCGCCCGGCACGATGCGGTGATGGTTACCCTGCCGCAGCTGCGGCCTGCCATGGAGCAGTCCTGGGGACCGGACACCTGGGATCCGGTCGACCTGGCGTCCCGAAAACCTGTCCTGCGGCCAGTGCGGCATCACCGCCCTGGTCGTGCGCGACCTGCTCGGTGGCGAGCTGCTGCTCGGCGAGGGCGACGAGGTGCGGTTCGCGCCGGTCGAGGCGCTGGCCAAGCTGGACCTTAGCCCTACCGCCGCCGATGTGCTCTGGCACTTCCTGCGTTCCCGACCGGCCACGGTTCGCGGACAGGGCCCACGGACCGTGGCCGGGGAGGTCAGGTCATGAGGCCAGGTCGGCGATCCACTCCGCGACGGGCGGGAGCGTTCTGGCCGCGTAGCAGTCGTTGACCGAGCAGCCGCGCTGACGGTGCAGGTCGGCCGGGTAGCGCTCGATGATCTCGCGGCGCGCGGCCAGGCCTTCGGCGGGGCGCCCGGCGGCGTACAGGTTGCGCTGGAGGGCGTCGAGTGCCCAGATCAGCAGCTCGGTGGCGGTATGGTCCTGGACTGGATCGATCAGTCGAGCGGTCGCGACCGCCTCCTGCGACGTCCGCAGCCGGTCGGCCGGGTCGACGGTGACCCGCTCCAGGCGGATCAGCGCGTCCGCCAGGCGGCTGCGGTAGCCGGGGTAGCCCGCGACCAGGGTGCGGTATGCCCACACCTCGGTCGCCTCCGGCAGCTTCGTGGACGACAGGACGATGGTACGCGCGATGAGCTCAGCCTCGATCAACATGCCTCCGTGGCTCTGCGGACAGAAAGGGACGCCCGCCGCGAGCGGCGAACGTCCGGTGCCGGTGCGAGGGGCGCCACCTCGAACCGGTACGAGCGGGAAGCTTATGCGCGTGAAACCGCAGGTCGCGAGGGTCGAACGACCGAGTGTGGCGCATCGGGATCTGGTTTATGCTCTTGGTGGTTCAACCTCCGCCTGCCCTGACCGTCGTTTCACCGGCCCGGGTCGGGGTATCACCGCAGGCATGACTGACGTTGTGCAGACCCGCGGTGACGGCCATGAAGAGATCCTCGCGCTGGACACGACCGGTGACGGCAACCCCGACCTGTGGGCGATCGACACCGACGGTGACGGCAAACCCGACCTGTTCCAGTCCGACACCGACGGTGACGGCAAGGTGGACGTGACCATGGTGGACCTCACCCAGGACGGCACCATGGACGTGATCGTCGACGGCGACGGCGGCCATCCGCAGGCCACCGATCCGCTGCCGTGACGGGCGATACCCGAGGCGACGGGGCGATACTGTCACGCATGCGGATCCGCCGGGCCACCGCCGCCGACGCCGAGGCGTTGGCGGCGGTCCATGTCCGCACCTGGCAGGACACCTACCGGGGGCAGGTACCGCAGGCCTACCTCGCCGGACTCGACCCGGCCGAACGGGTGCCGGGTTGGCGGGGGTGGATCGCCGAAGACGAAGCACCGCTCGGAACCACGGTGCTGGATCACCCCACCGGCGGCGTGATCGGGTTCGTCAACGCGTCCGCCAGTGCGGCCGACGCGCACGACCCGCTGCTGGTGGGTGAGGTGACCGCGCTGTACGTACTGCCCGCGTACCAAGGGATCGGCGGTGGCCGGGCGCTGCTGGCCGACGGCCTGGACCGGCTGTTCGCCGCCGGTTGCCGCCACGCGGTCCTGTGGGTGCTGGCCTCGAACGAACGCGCTCGCCGCTACTACGAAGCCGGAAACTGGTCGGCCGACGGGGCGCACCGGGTCGACCATTCCCGCGGTTTCCCCTGTCCCGAGGTCCGCTACCGATACACGCTCGTCGCGCCAGGCCCGCCTGAGTAGATTCTCGGCGTGACACACGACGAGACCGCACCCACCCGCAGACCCGGCTCGATCGCGCTGCCCGCGCTGATGGGAGCGGTGGCCGGTGCCGCGCTCGGCGCGAGCCGTGGCGCCGTCGCGATCGCGGTGGCGGCCGTGGCCGGGGCGGTCGCGCTCGCCGTCACCGACCTGGTGGCCCGCGCGCGGCAGCGGCCCGGTCAGATCCCGGCCCTGTGGTCGCGGATCGTGGCCAGTGTCGCGCTGGCGGCCCCGCTGGGCTGGCTGCTCGGGCTCGCGGTCCACCGCCCGCCGGTGGTCGGGCTCATCGTCGGCGCGGTCGTCGGCCTGCTCGGCCTGCGCCCGCAGAAGGTGCTGCTCGGACCGGTCGTGGGCCTGGCCGTCGGTTGGGCGCCGGCGGCCGGGTGGCCCGGTGTCCCGGCGGCGCTCGTCGCGGCTGTGACAGTCCTGGCGTACCGGTGCCTGTCGGCGCTGATCTTCCGCGACCCGCAGGTCAGCCTGCTCGCCGAGCAGGTCGACCCGGAGCGGCTGCCGTTCGTGGTGCCGCTGACCGCCAAGACCCGCTACGTCGGCACCGGGTATGTCCGCGAGCTCGCCGCCACTGTCGGCGGCCACTACACCCCGGACGCCCCCGACGTCGGCATCGTGTCCAGCCTGGACGAACTCGCCGGACCGGGCTTCGACCCGACCGCCGTCCACCCGCTGGTGCGCGAGTTCTACGAGCACACCACCCGGTTCTCCCTCGACATCGTGCCGCGCTGGCGAGCCTGGGTCCGCCCCGGCTACCTGCTGTACCGCAACCTCGTCGCCCGCCCGCTCGGCCAGGCGAACGTCCCGATGAACCAGCGCGAGACCCTGCGCGGCGTACGCAGTCGCATCGACACCATCAGCACCGACCCCGACGGCCTGATCAGCCGGCGCGGCTGGATCCGCTCGTTCGCCGACACCGACGAGCCGATCTACGTCGGCATCTACACCACCTACCGGCACGAGGACCGCGGCTATGTCAGTGTCGGGTTTCCGCTGCCGCAGGCCAGCTTCACGGCGACCCTCGCCCCGAGCAACCGCCCGGACGGCGGGCTGGCGCTCGCGAGTGTCGGCACCACCGACCAGCCCGGCCACTACCTGACCGTCGTCGACGAGCCGACCGGCAGGCTCACCGCCGCCGCGGTCCACGGGTTCCGCGAGCGCCTCGACGTGTACCTCGAGCAGGGCGAACTGCGGGCCGAGCACGCGTTCTGGCTGTTCGGATTCCCGTTCCTGGTGCTGGAGTACGTGCTGCGCCGCAAGCCCGTGCGCTGAGTTCGGACTCGTTGACCGGCGGCGCGGCGCGGGCAACCATCGAGCGGGTGGGACGCGTCCTGAGTGGCATGTCGGTATCGTCCGCTGCCCCGCTGCCTGCCGAGTTCGACGCGTTCGTCCGGGCCAGGACCGCCGCGCTGCTGCGCGCGGCCTACTTCCTCACCGGTGACCAGCACCTGGCCGAGGACCTGGTCCAGTCGGCGCTGGCCCGTACGCACCGTTCCTGGTCGCGTCTGCACGCCAGCGGAGCGGCCGACGCGTACACCCGCAAGACTATGTACCACCTGCAGGTCTCGTGGTGGCGGCGACGCCGGGTCGCCGAGACGCTGACCGACGAGCTGCCCGCCCGCGCCGCCGCCGACTCGGACGTGGCCGACGAGACGGCACTACAGGTCACCCTGCGGTCGCTGCTGCTGCGGCTGCCGCCCCGGCAACGGGCCGTACTGGTGCTGCGGTTCTTCGACGACCTGACCGAGGAACAGACCGCGCGGACGCTGGGCGTCACGGTCGGCACGGTGAAGAGCCAGAGCGCCAAGGCGCTGGCCAAGCTACGCCTGCTCGCCCCGGAGCTGCGCGAGTTCTACGCCAGTGCGGCCGACGAGGTGAAGCCGGTCGACCTGCGGGAACGGGCAGTGGCCTCGTCCCGGCGGCTCGGCGCCGGGCGTACGGCGGCGATGTCGGCGCTGGCCGCGGCGGTGCTCGCCGTGGTCGCCGCGGTGGCCACTCTCGGCGGTGGCGGTGACCGGTCCGTGCCGCCCGCGAACCCGACGCCGTCGGCCTCGCTGCCGGTCGCGCCGTCACCGACGCGGCTGCCCGCGCCGACGGCCGACGGTTCCCCCGACGTCGGCCCGTTCGCCGGGGCGACGCTGACCCTGCCGGCGTGGACCGGTCCCCGCGCCTCGGCGTGCGCGTCCGGCCGGATCACGCTCAACCAGGGTGGGATCTCCGAGAAGGCCGCGCTACCGGTATGGGTCATGGAGCAGCTGGAATCCGACGTGGACGGCGACGGCACCAGGGAACTGGTCGCGGCGTTCATGTGCAGCGAGGGGCCGGAGTCGCCGGGTACGCAGGTCGTCGCGTTCCGGCGCGACGGGGCGAACCGGTTGGCCACCGTCGGCCGGGTGGTCGCGACCGGACCGACCATCGCGATGATCCACCACATCGAAGCCGCGCCCAGCGGAGTGGTCGTCGAGCTGTCCCGGGAGTTCAGCGACGGCGGCCAGAGCAGCGTGCCGTTCCAGCGCCGCACGTTCCGACTGGAGGGTGGCGCGTTCAAGCAGGTGGCGGGCCCGACGACCTGGCCCGCGCGGCCGGAGCACGCGGCCCTCGCCCTGAACACGACCGACGTGGTGCTGCGCCCCGCCGCAGACGGACGGCAGACCGGTCAGTTGACGGTCACCGTGGCCAACACCGGCACGCTCGGCGTGGCCAAGCTCGTACTGGCCATGAGCCTGCAGCCGTGGCTGCGCCCAGCAGGGCCGGGCTGGGACGGCTGCACCTACGAGGACTTCGGCGCCGATGGCGTCAGCGTGATCTGCCCGCTGGACGGCCCGCAGGCCGGAGCGACGGTACGGGCCGACTACACGTTCGTCGTCGACGCCGTCCACACCCCGTTGCCCAGCCCGAGTGACGAACTCGAGTCACCGCCGTTCTCGGCCCGGATCTTCCAGCGGCCGCCGTACACGTACGAGGAGCCGGTGCGGTGGGAGCAGTCGTTCCTGATCGTCGTGGGTTGACGCGTGAGTGTCGAATCCCGGGTTCGCGCGTTGTGTTGTCAAGTCACCCACCGCACGGAAAGCGAAGGGCCCATGAGCGTTTGCCCCCGGTGTAGGCAGGGACCGCTTGAGCTGGTCCGGGTGAGCCGCTACGAACTGACCGTCAAGAAATGCGACGAATGCGACGCGGTATGGGCCGCCACGTCGGCACCTTCGCGCGAGACGTTCGTCCAATTCCAGCTCCTGCTCGACATCCTCGGCGAAACCGAGCTCGACACCCCCTACGAAGTGATCGAGCAGCTCTGACCAGGTGCCAACCAGCGTGCCGGGCGGTCGGCGGAGGAGTTCGCAGCTGGTTCGGCCCGGCTGGCCGTCCGGGTCACCGAGCCACCCTGCCGCCCGCCCCATGACATCAGCACGGCGGCGCGTCGAGCCGGGCGGCCAGGGGTGCCGCGTCGGGCCAGCTGAACCGCAGCTTCGCGGGGGCGCCGTGCAGCCGCTGCGGCACGCCGCCCGGTGGCGCGACCAGTCCCCGCTCGACGGGCACGCCGCCGACGGCGCGATAGAAGCCCTGCGCGGCGGTGTTCTGCGCCAGCACCCACAGGTACATCGTCGGGGTCGCGGCCTGGGCCAGCACGGCCTGGGCCGCGCGGGCCATCAGCTCGGCGCCGATGCCGCCGCGGTGACGGGACGCCGTGACGTGCAGGTTGTCGACCAGGCTGCCCCAGCGCCCGCCCTCGTCCAGCACCACGTGCACGAAACCGGCCAGGTCGGGACCGTCCTCGGCGAGGACGGTGACGCTCCCGGCGGGGGCGGCCAGCCGGGCCGACCACACGGCGAGCCGGTCGGCGACGACATCACCGTCGAGGAACGCGTCGGCGTACGCGCCGCGGTAGAGGCGCCGCCAGCTGTCGGCGTGCAGGCGGGCCACGGCTTCGGCGTCGTCGGGGGCCGCGGTGCGCCACACCAGCGAGGTGCTGTGTCTCATCGGGCCGACGGTAGCGACCACAGCCCGTCCCCCGGCGACGGATTCCCGCCCGGTGGACGGTTAAGAAGGCACCTTCTACTACGGAAAGCGATAGGAAGGGGCCCTTCTTACGCGTCGGCGATGCCGCGGCGCTCGTCGTAGGGGACGGTGCCGGCGGCGGTGTGCTCGTGGCGCTGCTGCTCGCGCAGGTGCTCGGGGGCCAGCCAGCGGGCCAGGTGGTAGCCGACGATGGTGACGATGGTGCCCAGCGCGATGCCGCTGAGGGTGAACGTGGGGCTGAACACCAGCGACGTGTCGCCGATGGCGATGATGATTCCGGCGGCCAGCGGCACCAGGTTGATCGGGTTGCCGAAGTCGACCCCGTTCTCCTTCCAGATCTTGGCACCGAGCAGGCCGATCATGCCGTACAGCACGACGGTGATGCCGCCGAGGACCCCGCCCGGGGTGGCCGACACGACCGCGCCGAACTTGGGCGAGAACCCGAACAGGATCGCCACCAGCGCCGCGAGGTAGTACGCGGCCGTGGAGTAGATCCGGGTCGCGGCCATGACCCCGATGTTCTCCGCGTACGTCGTCGTCGGCGAGCCGCCGACCGTGCTGGCCAGCACGGTGGCCACGCCGTCGGCGCCGATGGCCCGGCCCATGACCGGGTTGAGGTCGTGGCCGGTCATCTCGGCGACCGCCTTGACGTGCCCGGCGTTCTCGGCGATCAGCGCCACCACGGCGGGCAGCACCAGCAGGATGAACGCGAACTTGAACTCCGGCAGGTGCCAGCCGGCGATCTCGTTGCCGTTGGCGTCGGTGCTGGTGTGCGGCGGGAAGCCGAGCCACGGCGCGGCGGTCACCCCGGACCAGTCGACCCGGTCGTGGGTGGTGGGGCCGCTCGCCCCGGGCAGCACCGAGGTGATCGGACCGGCGACGCGGTCGAGCAGCCAGGACAGGACGTACCCGAAGATCAGGCCCAGGAAGATCGCGATCCGGCCGACGAAGCCGCGGGCGGCGACGGCGACCACGATGACGAACAGCATCACCGCCAGCGCCACCCACTGGTCCTGCGGCCAGTACACCTTCGCCACGACCGGGGCCAGGTTGAACCCGATCAGCATCACGACCGCGCCGGTCACCACCGGCGGCAGCACCGCGTGCAGCACCCGGAAGCCGAGCAGGTGGATGAGCAGACCCACCAGGGCCAGCACCACACCGGCGACCAGGATCGCACCGGTGACCTGCGCGGAGTCGCCACCCTGGGCGCGGATCGCGGCGACGGCGCTGACGAACGAGGCCGAGGTGCCCAGGTAGCTGGGCACCAGACCCTGCACGATGAGCAGGAACACGACGGTCGCCACGCCGCTGACCATGATCGCCAGCTGCGGGTTGAGGCCCATCACGACCGGGAACACGAATGTGGCGCCGAACATCGCGACCACGTGCTGGGCGCCCAGCCCGGCCATGCGCGGCCAGGACAGTCGCTCGTCGGGGGCCACGACCCCGCCGGCCGGCGGCGTCTTGCCACCGTAGACCTCACGCCATCGCAACACCGGCAGCCCACCCTCCGTCGCGCCCGGACTCTCCCAGAATGCACTGTTCCGGCGCTGGGTGCGGCCGGACCACGCCGTCGGCCCGGATGCCGTCGGGCGCGCGACGGACTCAGCGACGGTCGAGCAGGCCGCGCAGGTTCGCCACCCCCAGGGCGACGGCGGCGGCAACGGCCAGCACGCCGACCGCGACCCGCAGGTTGGTCAGCAGCAGCCAGACCACGTACCAGATCGCGGCGATGATGCCCAGGCCCAGCAGGAACACCAGCAGCCGCCCGCGCAGCACCGCCTCGACCGCCATCACGACCAGCACCGCGATCACGGTCACCCACAGCACCGGCCCCAGGTCGAGCAGCAGGCCGACCCCGAGCAGGAGCAGCAGGATCGACAGCGACGCCCCGGTCCAGAACCGCAGCAGCACCCCGGCCGAGGTGGTCACGTCGGGTACGGCCCGGTGGCGCAGGTGCGCGTGCGGGTCGGGCCGCACCCTCGCGTCGTCGACCTGCCGCAGCTGGTCGCGTTCGTTGACCGCGGCGCGGCGCTGGGCCCGCAGTACCGCCACCGACACCTCACGCTCGGCCAGCTGCGCCGCCGCGCCGTCGCCGCCGCGCCGCGACCCGGTGACCGTCGGCGGCAGCGCCTCCACGCCCGCGCTGGCCCGGCGCAGCTCCTGCTGCCCGTCGGCGATCTGCTCGTCGAGGCCGTCGATGAGCTGGTCGAGTTCGGCGACCCGGGCGGTGCGGGCGGCGACCACGTCGGCCTCGGGCGGCACCCGGTCCAGGCCGGCCCAGCCCACCGGGTCGGCCCACGACTGCCGGATGGCGCCGCTGCGTTCGTAGCGGGGCCCGGCCGGGGCCCGCTCGCCGCCGAACGGGTCGTCGGTGTCCAGCCCCCACAGCCCCCGGTAGTCGCGCACCCACGGGGTCCGCGAGTCGATCAGGATCGGGGTCCACTCGCGGCCGGTGCCCGGTCCGACCTGGACGCCGTCGCCGCGCCGGTAGTCGACGTACGGGATGCCGACGCCCAGCGACGGCCGCCCGCGCGTCCACGGAAACAGCACCGAGCGCACCGCCGTGTATCCGGCGATGAACCTGGCCAGCGCGGGCGGCTGGACCCGGACCAGGTAGTCGCCGGGCAGGTAGGCGCCCGAATGGGAGCCCGCGCCCGCGTTGCCGACCAGATGCGTGCCCTCGACCCAGGTCAGGTCCGGATCGTCGGGCCGTCGACGCAGGTCGTCGCCGACCTCGTCGTGCGAGGACAGCGCCACCCAGGCCAGCTCGTACCGGTCCTCGGGGCGCCCTTCGCGCCCGGTGTCCACCAGGTACAGCGTCATCTGCTCCCAGTCGGCCTCATGGTCGTTGACCCCGGCGAACGTGGACCGCCAGTCGTTCATCGCGTACAGGAACCAGTACTGGATCACCACGTAGCCGCCGTCGGTGCTGACGTGGGCGTGGTAGGCCTCGCGCGGCGGCCCGGTCGCGGCGTAGCGCTGCTGCCCGGCGGCGACCAGGCCGCCCGGGACCCGGCCGCGCAGGATCAGGGACAGGCGCATGCCCGAGTCGATGAACCGGCCGAGCAGCCCGACCGCGGCCAACCGGGACACGCCGCGGAACGCGGGCCGGTCGGGGCGGCGACGCCACTGGCGCAGCTCGGCGCGCTGCAGCGAGCGGGCCGCGTACCGCAGGAACAGGCGGTCGGTCGGGTGCTCGCGGGCGGCGCGGGCCAGGGTGTCGGGGTCCAGCGCACCGTGGTCTACCAGCAGCGTGGCCGGGCCACGACCGTGCGCGGGGGCCAGCCACAGCGCGGCACCGGACAGGTACCGCTCGACGGTCATCGGGAAGAACAGCTCGCCCGCCGTGAAGCGCAGCACCGGTTCGAAGCGCCGTACCAGGGCCAGCAGGTCCACGTCGGCGGGCAGGTCCTGGGCATCGGCTCCGCCGCTCACCTCTGCAGTCTGCCGTCGTGGCGGGCGCGGCGGGGTCGGTTTCGGCGCGTCTACCCGATCACGGCGAGGTTGGCGGTGTAGATCCGCACCCCGTCTGCGTCGCCGGTGCGGCGGCACTGGGCCAGGGCCGCCTCGGTGTGGGTGCGGGCGGCGTCGAGCTGACCCAGCCGGTACAGGTTGAGTCCGAGCAGGCCGTACACCTTGGCCAGATGGCGCACCGTCTCCGGGGCGGCGTCGGCCAGCAGCCCCCGCAGCACGCCGTTGCTGACCGCGTACCGGCCGCTGTCGGACAGGTCCTGCGCTTCGGCGATGCGGCGGCGCACGTCGATGGCGCGCAGCGACGCCGGGTCGCCGCGTCCGGCGCCCTCGGCCAGGCGCGCCAGCTCCAGGTTGGTCGTGTAGATCGCCGCGCCTTCGGTGTCGCCGACCGTCTCACACAGCCGCAGCGCCTGCTCGGTGTGGGCGACCGCGGCCGTGTAGTCGCCCAGGTGCAGCGCGTTGGCCCCGGCCAGGCCGTGCACTTTCGCGGCCAGGCCGCCGGGTACGGTGTCGGCCCAGGACAGCTCGGTGAGGACCTCGCGCAGCAGGGCGGCGCTGGCGGCGTGGTCGGCGGCGGCGGCCAGCCGCTGCGCCTGCGCGTACGCATCCAGCCAACGCTCGGTCGGGTCGAGGGGGCTCACCGGTCTCCTCCGACCACCGCGTAGGCCAGTGGAATCAGCCCGGCGCGGAACACTCCGCCGGCGATGTCGGCGTGGCGTAACCGGTCGGCGGGCACGCGCCGCACCCGCCGGTCGGCGGGGTCGCCCGGTGGCAGCTCGGTGATGTTGTCGCCGCGCCGGTCGATGGCCACGTGCAGCAGCGGCAGCCCGGCGGTGGTGACCGCGGTGACCACCGCGGCCGTGGCGGCGCAGTGCCGCAGCCGGGCGGTGGAGGTGAGCAGCACCCACCGGTCGGCCTCGACCACGGCGGTGCGCAGCGCCCCCGACGGCAGGTGCCCGACCGGGGCGATGTCGCTGGCCAGCCAGCTCAGCGAACCGACCGGGCCGCCGAGCGCGGTGGCCAGTTCCGCCGGATGGGTGCGGACCCAGTCCGCGACCAGGACCGCCTCGGCCTCGCACGCGGCCACGATCACGGCGTGCGCGCCGACGTCCCACCGCTGCCAGGACGCCCGGTGCGCGGGATCGGGGCCGGGGCCCCCGGTCAGGTGCAGTGCCGCCGTCAGGTCGAGCCCGGCGCCGCCGGGCGGCGTCGGCCGGACCGGACGGGCGGTGTCGACCGGCACGAACACGTCCGCCCCGGCCACCGGCAGCGGAAGCACACCGGTGACGACCTCGGCGTCGTCGACGTGCACGCCCTGCGGCGCGCCCAGGGCGAGCAGGTGCTGGTAGACCAGCGGCAGGTCACCGGGGCGGGTCGCGACCAGGCCGAGCCGCGCCATGCACGCGACCCGGTCCTGCAGCCCGAACACCTCGGTGTCCAGCAGCGCCCGCCACACCAGGTGCGGCCGGTCGGCCAGGGCCTCGCGCAGGAACCGATCGGACTCCTCGGCCGCGTCGGCGGACACCGGGCCGCCCGGCAGCAGGTGCAGGCTGGTGTGATGCGCGTCGGCGACCAGTGCCTCCAGCGTGCACCAGGCGCTGGCCAGGTGCGCGTCGACGTCGTCGAGCATTACCACGGTACGGCCGATGAGCTGGTAGGCACGCAGTTCCCGCAGTCCCTGCTCAACCTCGCGCACCTCCTGCGCGTCGGCGTGAGGGCGCTGGGGCAGGCAGGCGTAGTCGTACCACAGCATGATCCGGTCCAGGACCGCGCGCAGCAGCTGCGAGGCGGCCACGATCTCGCGCAGCCGGGACAGCCCCGGGTCGGCCAGCGCCGCGGCCAGCCCCCGGTCGGCGGTGAGCGCGTCCAGGGCACTGACCTCCGTGTACAGCACGGCCAGCGCGTCGTCGTCGAGCAGCGGCCGCAGCACGTTCACCACGACCGCCTCGGCCAGTTCCGTGCCCGCCATGCCGATCGGCAGGCCGAGGATGGTGCTGCGGCGGCGCGGGCGGCGCAGCCCGCGCAGGTGTGCCACCCGCACCGCCTCGCACACCGCCGACAGCAGGTGCCAGGCCAGCACGCACGCCTGGGTGCCGTCGGGGTCGGGTTCGTCGGGGGTGAGCCAGCGGTGCGACACGAACAGGTACAGCCGTCCGGGGTGGACGTCACTGACGAGCTGGTCGCGCCAGTCCTGCATGCGCAGCATCCGGCCGGTGGCGGCCAGGGTCGGCAGCGGCAGCCACCGTACGCCCGCCAGCTCGATGCGGTGCGTCTGGTTGGCCCCGGCGGGCACGTCGTCGTCCTCGGCCTGGTCGCGCAGCAGCGTCGGCGGGGCGGTCAGCGGGAACGACCAGACCTGCGGCGGTTGCCCGTCGGGGTGCACGGTCAGGTGGATCACCTCGCCGCGGACCTCCCAGCCCATCCGACCGGAGACCGTGGGCAGGTCGATCGGGCGGTGGGCGAGCCGGTCGGCGTGGTCGAGCAGGCCCTGCAGCCGGGCGGGCAGGCGGCCGCGCGTGCGAATGTCGCGCTCGCGGCGCAGATCGGTGATGGTCCGCAGCGGCACGGCCCCGGTCTGCGGGGCGGCCGACCGGAACCGGGAGCCGATCTCGTCGTACGGGCGCGGGCCGCCGGCGTGCGCGTACGCCAATGCTTCGCCCGCGCCCCACGGCGAACTCGTGATCACCCGCGTCAGCGTAGACGGTTCATGCGAATTAGTGGATACCTCGCGGTCACCCCCCGAGCACGGTGCCGACATCTGTCGCTCTCGCCCAGGCGTGCACCACCGCCGCGGCGGCCACGTCGAGTGCCGCGTGACCGGTGGACTTGTATACGGACAGCGCGCCGCCGCGCCCCGGGTGCCGACCGTCCAAAACCGACCCGAGCAGGGTCACCCGCGCCGGGTCGACGCCCTGCAGCTCGAACGCCCCGGCAGGCGGCGCCGCGGCGGCCGCCCCCGGCCACTCCGCGAACAGGGCAGCCGCGGCGATCGTGTCGGCGTCCACTTCGCAGCCGTGCGAACCGCCGACCGAGCTGACGTGGGCGCCGTCGGCCAGCCACGCCCTCGGGAACAGCGGCTCGCGGGCCCCGGTGCAGCAGAACACCACGTCGGCGCCGCGCACGGCGGCCTCGATGCCCGACGCGGCGGCGAACTCGTAGTCGGCGGCCAGCGCCGCGACCCGGTCCAGGTCGCGCCCCCCGACGGTCACCGGCACGCCGATTCCGAGCGCGGCGAGCAGGTCGAGTTGGGCGCGCGCCTGCACACCCGCCCCGAGCACGGCGATGCGGGCCGGATCCGGGGCCAGGGCGCGCATGCTCAGCGTCGCCGAGGCCGCGGTGCGTACGGCGGTGAGGGGTTCGGCGTCCAGCAGCGCGACCGGGGTGCCGTCGTGCTCGTCGTAGAGGGCGACGATGCCGCGGTGGGTGCTGCGGCCGGGTTGTCCCGGGGTGGCGAAGACGGAGACGAGTTTGGCGGCCAGGCCCAGGCCCGGCACGTACGCGGGCATCGCGCCCAGCAGCCCGGCCGGTGCCATGGCGGCGATGCGCGGCGGCGCCGACACCTCGCCGCGGCTCAACGCGACCAGCGCGGCGGCGACCGCGTCGAGCACCAGCAGCGGGTCGAGCCCGGCCCGAGTCTGTTCGCGGTCGAGGATGCGGACGCCGTTCACGGATTGCTCCCGTCGTCGGTGAGGGTGGTCAGCGTGGTGCCCAGCGCGGCGGTCGCCTCGGCCAGCCGGCCACGCAGCTGCGCCACGCGGGCGTCGTCGAACTCGCTGTCGGGGCCGACGACGGTCAGCGCGCACAGCGGCACGCCCTTGGCCGACACGACGGCGCGGCTGATCGAGGCGATGAGCTTGTCGTTGCGGCCGCGTTCCAGCGCGTAGCCGTCCGCACGGGCACGGTCGAGGTCGGCCGACAGCCCCCGCGCTCCGTCGAGCGGATATCCGGCCTCGCGCGCGGGCACCAGGTACGGCTCGCGCGCGGCGGGGTCGAGCTGGGCCACCAGCGCCAGCGGCCCGGCGAACCGGTGCACCGGCAGCGCCTCGCCGAGCAGGTCACTGATCATCTGCAGCCGCGCGGGGCGGACCGCGTCGACGACGCGCGACCGGTCGGCCTCCAGCACCTGCAGGTTCACCATCATGTCGGTGGCCTGCGACAACCGCTCCAGGACCGGGTGGCCGAGCGCGGCCAGCGAACCGGCCGCGGCCGCCCGCGACACCTGCAGCGCGGCGCCGCCGGGCAGGTAGTGCTCGCCGATGCGCAGCACCCAACCCCGGGCGACCAGGTCCAGCAGCACCCGGTACGCGGTGGCGCGGTGCAGGCCGACGGACTGGGCGAGCTCGCCCAGTCGCTGGGGACGGTCGGCGCGGGCGACGGCCTCGATCAGGTCCAGCGCCTTGTCCACCGCGGAGCTGGCGGATCGTGGCATCGTCACCGCTCCTTTCGCTTCGGGTCCGGCGGGGAGTACAGTACCGCGAGGTTTCAACAAACGATACAAGTGTTACAGCTGTTGTAACAAGCGGAGGTGGCGACGATGGCACACGAGGACGAGGGCGCCCCCACGCCCCACGCCCCGGCAGCACCGGGGACCGTGGTGGCGTACCGGAACGCGACTCTCATCGACGGCACCGGCGGACCGGCTCGCACCGGGATCACGATCCTGGTCGACGGCCCGGTCATCACCCAGGTCAGCCCGGACGCCGAGACCCACGTCCCCGACGGCGCCACCGTGGTCGACCTGACCGGCCGATACGTCCTCCCCGGGCTCATCGACTCCCACCAGCACCTGGCCACCCCGCCCAACCGGCCCGTCGCCGAGGCCGCGCTGCGGCGCCAGGTGTACGGCGGCGTCACCGCCATCCGCGACATGGCCGACGACCTGCGCCAGATCGCCGACCTCACCCGCGCCACGCTCGTCGGCGAGATCCCGGGCCCCGACATCCACTACGCGGCGCTGATGGCCGGACCCAACTTCTTCGACGACCCGCGCACCTGGCAGGTGTCGCAGGGCGAGACCCCCGGGCACGTCCCGTGGATGCAGGCCATCGACGACCACACCGAACTGCCGCTGGCCGTGGCGATGGCCCGCGGCACCCACGCCACCGCCATCAAGGTCTACGCCGACCTGCCCGCCCGCACCGTCGCCGCGATCACCGCCGAGGCACACCGCCAGGGCATCGCCGTCTGGGCCCACGCCGCCGTCTTCCCGGCCACCCCGGCCGAGGTCGTCGGGGCGGGCGTCGACGCGGTCTCGCACGTGACCCTGCTCGCCCAGCAGACCGTCGACGAGTCGCTGACCAGCTACAAGACCAAGGCGCCCATCGACACCGCCGCCCTGGTCCGCGACGGCCACCCCCGCCTGGACGCCCTGTACGACCTGATGATCGCCCGCGGCACCGTGCTCGACGCCACCGCGAGCATGTGGATCTGGATGGCCGAGCAGGCCGACGACGACGCCGCTCGCGACCGTGCCCTGGCCAACATCGACCTGTCGATCCGGCTCACCGCCGACGCCTACCTGGCCGGGGTGCCGATCAGCACCGGCACCGACTACGAGACCGACCCGGACCAGCCGTTCCCGTCGCTGCACGACGAGATGCTGTTCCTGTGGCGCCGCTGCGGCATCCCGGCCGAACAGGTCATCCGCTGCGCCACCCTGGTCGGTGCGATGAGCATGGGCGCCGCCGACCGGATGGGCACCGTCGAGGCGGGCAAGCTCGCCAACCTGGTCGTCCTGGCCGCCGACCCGGTCGCCGACCTGGAGAACATCCGCACCGTCGAGTTCACCGTCAAGCGCGGCCGCCGCTACGACCGCACCGAATACACCCCGCAGCCGAAGGGAACGCCCGCCTGATGAGCACCACCGACTACATGATCATCAACGCGCTGGGCGCGCTCGACAACCCCAACGCTCCGCACTCCTCCGACGCGGCGAGCAAGCTCATCCAGACCAGCGACGAGCTCACCATCGACGCCCGCACCATCGCCGACGCGCACGCCTCCGGCCTCACCGCCGTCAACATCACCCTCGGCTACACCCTCGGCGACATGCCGCCCTACGAGCACACCATTCACGAGCTCGACGTCTGGGACGCCATCATCGACCAGCACCCCGACGACCTGCTCAAGGTGCGCACCGCCGCCGACATCCGCGCCGCCCACCACGATGGCAAGGTCGGCGTCATCTACGGCTTCCAGAACGCCGTCGCCGTCGGCGACGACCTCGACCGCATCGCCGAGTTCGCCGGTCGTGGCGTACGCGTCATCCAGCTGACCTACAACCAGGCCAACCACATCGGCGACGGCTCCATGGCGCCGGACAACCGCGGCCTGACGCCGTTCGGCCGCGACGTCGTCGCCACGCTCGAGCAGCACCGGATCATGGTCGACCTGTCCCACAGCGGCGAGAACACCTGCCTGGATACCATCCGCACCGCCACCCGCCCGGTGTCCATCAACCACACCGGCTGCCGCGCACTGACCGACCTGCCCCGCAACAAGACCGACGAGGAACTGCGCCTGGTCGCCGAGCAGGGCGGCTTCGTCGGCATCTACTTCATGCCGTTCCTCAACCCGACCGGCCACGCCCGCGCCGCCGACGTCGTCGAGCACATCGTGCACGCCGTGAACGTCTGCGGCGAGGACGCCGTCGGCATCGGCACCGACGGCACCGTCACCTCCATCGACGACCTCGACGGTTACCGGGCCCAGCTCGCCGAGCACGTCGCCCAGCGCCAGGCCGCCGGGGTCGGGGCCGCCGGGGAGCGCGCCGACACCTTCCCGTTCGTGGTGGACCTGCGCGGGGTGGACCAGTTCCGGCAGCTCATCGCGCTGCTGGAGCAGCGCGGGTTCACCTCGGGCCGGATCGAGAAGATCATGGGCCGCAACTTCCTCGACTACGCCGAGCGGATCTGGGGCGCCTGACGACGCGGCGTCCGGATCGACCAGGACGTCACACCACCGTGAGGTCGACCCCGGCGGCTCGAAGAGCCGGGGTCGACCTCAGTCCCGGGTCGGCGACCTCGTCAGTCGGCCGCGTAGGAGCTGAAGTGGCCGGCGGCGATGACGCCGATGTGCGCCAGGGTGGTCTGCACGGTGATCGGCGTGGGGTTGGGGGCCGAGTTGATGAGGCCGTCGCCGAGCTGGCCGGCGTTGTTGATACCCCAGGTCTTCACGATGTCGTCGTCGCTGTCGACCAGTGCCATGCCATGCCCGATCCCGGCGGCGATGGCACGAACACCGGACAGGCCGACCACGTTGTCAGTCGGCCGGTTGCGGGGCGCCGAGGCCACGCCCAGACCGAGCTGGCCAAACGTGTTGTCGCCCCACGCCTTGACCTTGCCGTTGCCGCGCAGGGCCAGGCTGAACGTCCCGCCCGCCGCGATGGCCTCCACGTCGGTCAGGCCCAGCACGGCGACCGGGGTGTTGGACAGACCACCGGTGACGCCGTTGCCCAGCACGCCGCCCGAGTTGTCGCCCCACGCCTTGACGGTGCGGTCCTCGTTGTCCAGCAGGGCCAGGCTGTGATCGTAGAAGCTGGAGATGGCCTTCACCCCGGTCAGACCCACCACCTCGACCGGCCGGGAGCGCCCCGTCTCGGCAGGATCGGTGACACCGATGCCCAGCTGACCCCGGTCGTTGAGGCCCCAGGCCATCACCTTCCCGTTGTCGAGCAGGGCCAGGCTGTGATACTTGCCGGCCGCGATCGCCCGTACGTGGCTGAGGCCGGGCACCTCGACCAGCCGCTCCCGGTCGGAGACGGTGCCGATGCCGAGCTGACCGTACCTGTTGGAACCGAAGGCCAGGACCTTGCCACTATCGAGCAGGATGAGGCTGTGCACCCCACCGGCGGCCACGGCGCTGGCCCTGTCGACCCCGGGCACCGCGCCAGGCGTGAGATGGTTGGTCGTGGTGGCGTCGCCCTGCTGCCCTTCTTCGTTGTTCCCCCAGGTTCGGACTGTCCCGGTGTTCAGCAGCGCCAGTCCGCGGCTGAGACTGCCTGACAACGCCTTCACCCCGCTGAGGCCCTCGACCACCACGGCCTCTGGGCGACGAATGGTCGTGCCGTCGCCCAGAGCACCGCTGTCGTTGTCACCCCACGCCACCGCCTGGCCCTGGCCGCCATCGGCG
Source organism: Catellatospora tritici (assembly GCF_019083965.1). Lineage (GTDB taxonomy): Bacteria > Actinomycetota > Actinomycetes > Mycobacteriales > Micromonosporaceae > Catellatospora > Catellatospora tritici. The sequence continues at coordinate 79,151 of NZ_JAHRCY010000013.1, read as the reverse complement.
CCGGCCGGCTTCTCCGTGTGGTGCAGGACGACAGGAAGCGCCAATACCGCCCCCAACGCGATCACTGCGGCCCGTCGTCTGCTCACGCAGAACGGTTCCATTTCATTCCCCCCGAACTGAGCACTGGACCGGCGGTTCACACAAACGCGCAGGTCACGATCAGTGACAGATTTACAGGGTGATGTCGGAAGCTCGTCTTCGACGCGCCCGGGACCGGTCGGATCTGTCGGTGCCGATCCGGACGTACGGCGCCTCAGCGCACCCAGGCCAGCACCACCCGACCGGCCAGGTCCGGCCACGAACCGTGCAGCACGAGCCGCGTGCCGGCGTCCGCCGACGGGTCGAGAACGCGGGCCACCGCCAGTTCCAGCTCACCGACCGCGAGCAGCGCCGGGTCGCCGTCGGTCACGGCCGCCTCGGCCACCGACGGGGCGGCGGTCGCGGCGCCGGTGCCGCGCACGCTCATCGCGGGGGTCCGTGGAACCGCGCGGCCGTCCTCCTCGACGAACTCCAGCGCCTCGCCCGAGCCCGTGAGGATCGCGCCCGCCAGGGCGGCCACGTAGACCGGGTCGCCGCAGGCGTCGTACACCCAACGCTTGCCGAGCACGGCGTGCTCGGTCGTGCCGACCAGCCACTGCTCAGCCCCGGCGAGCGGCGCGTCGCGGTAGGTCAGCGGGGTGTGCAGCAGCGGGCCGTCACCGGCACGCACGACGATGGTCTCCACGCCGACCTCACCCGCCGGGTCGTCGAACCGGCACGCCGCGACCCGCTCCAGCGCGGGGGCGGCCGGTCCGTCGTACCAGGACCGGGTGGGCAGCCAGGCGGCCAGAAGTTCCAGCTTGGTCGGAGTGAGCTCAGCTTTGTGCAGCAACGCCATGCCCGCATCCTAGTTGATCAACAGGAACTGGGTGGAGGCGCACCAGGGTCGGGCGGAATCCGTGCGCGAGATCGGCGAGACCGCCGCCGAAGGGTCAGAAACGCCAGAAGACCGGGACCAGCAGCACCGACACGATCCCGAACCAGGCCAGCATGACCAGGCCGAACCGCCAGTAGTCGCCGAACCGGTAGCCGCCCGGCCCCATCACCATCATGTTGGCCGGGGTCGCCACCGGCGTCAGGAACGCCGCCGCGGCGGCCACCGTCACGCACATCAGCACCGGCCGCACCGACACCCCCAGTTCCCCGGCGGCCGACAACGCGATCGGAATGACGATCAGTGCCGTCGCGGTGTTGCTGATCAGCTGCCCCAGCACCGCGGTGAGCAGGAACAACCCCAGCAGCAGCGCGTACGGGCCACCGCCGCCGACCGCCCCCACGAGCGCCTGCGCCACCAACTCGGCCGCACCCGACTGCTGGATGGCCACCGACAGCGGGATCATCGCCCCGATGATGACCACGGTCGTCCACGAGATCGCCCGGTACGCCTGCCCCATGGTCACCACCCGCAGCACCACCATCGCCCCTGCCGCCAGCAGCCCCGCCACCGCGGGCGGCACGATCCCGCTCGCCAGCAGCACCACCATCCCGAGCAGCACCGCCACAGCACGCTTGGCTCCGGGACCGAGCGGCACCGCCTGGCGGCGCAGCAGCGCCGGGGAGTCCACGACCAGCACGTCGGGGTCACGGTCCACGTTGCGTTCCAGCGCCGCCCAGTCACCCTGCACCAGCAACGTGTCTCCGGCGGCGAGCTCGGTGCGGCCCGGCCCCCGCAGGTGTCCCCGGCGCTGCACCGCGAGCACGACCAGGTCGCCGCTGTCGGTGACCATCCCCGGGAACGCCGCCGCCCCGACCAGGCCGGAGCGCGGGCTGACGACGACCTCGGCGACGCCGTACGCCCGGTTGAGCAACGCGCCCACGACGTGGTCGGCGGTGGCCCCGGGCAGGAACGCCAGCCCCCGGTCGGCGGCGAACCGGGCCGCCGACTCCGCGTCGCCGCTCATGACCAGCACGTCACCGGCGCCGACCGCGCCGGACGCCCGCGGCAGCCCGTCGGCCGTCTGTACCCCGACCAGCACCAGCCCCGGGTAGGCGTCCGGGTCCGGCACCGTGACCGGCCCGCCGTCGACCGGCACCGCCAGCCGGTACGCGTCCCGGTCCAGCCGGTACTGCTTGGCCAGTGTGCGGGCGTGGCGGCTGAGGTCCTGCGGCATCGTCTCGGCGGCGCGCCGGGGCAGCAGGCGGTGTCCGGCCAGCACCGCGATCGCGATCGTGCCGAGCACCAGCGGCACCCCGACCAGCGCGAACTCGAAGAAGTCGAACCCGCGGCCGGTGGCGCCCTGGGCCGCCTCGGACGAGATGACGTTGATCGGGGTGCCGGTCAGCGCCAGCATCGACCCCGCGTGCGCGCCGAACGCCAGCGGCATCGCCAGCTCCGACGGCGACAGTCCGGTGCGTACGGCCAAGACGACGACCATCGGCAACAGCGCCGCCACCGCCCCGTTGACCGTGATCAGGGCGGTGAGCCCGGCGACCAGCAGCATGACCAGGACCAGCAGCCGGGTGCGCCCGGTCCCGGCCCGTGCCGTCAGCGCCTGCCCGGCCCACGTGGTGACCCCGGTCGCGTCCAACCCCTCGCTGACCACGAACAGGCTGGCCACGAAGATGACGACCGGATCGCCGAACCCGGCGAAGATCTGCGCGGGCCCGAGCAGCCCGGTGAAGTACAGACTCAGCGCCGCGCCCAGCGCCACCACCTCGACGGGCAGTCGGTTCCAGACGAACAGCACGACCGCCGCGCCGAGGATCGCGAACGCGACCGCCGCCTGGCTCACGGCGCGGTCCTACGACGCGAGGTGGACCGGCGCACCCGGGCCGAGCGGGATGCCCAGCAGATACCAGGCGACGAAGAACAGCGTCCAGGCCACCGCGATGATGATCGTGTACGGGATCATCAGCGAGATCACCGTCCCGACGCCCGCCCCCTTCTTGTACTTCTGCGCCAGCAGCACGATGAACGGCAGGTACACCATGAGCGGGGTGACCACGTTCATCGGCGAGTCGGCGACCCGGTAGGCGGCCAGCACGGTCTGCGGCGCCACGCCCAGGCGTAGGAACAGCGGCACGAAGATCGGCGCGAAGATGGCCCACTTCGGAATGACGCCCGGGATGATGATGTCCAGCAGCAGCACCACCACGATGAACCCGATGAGCAGCCACAACGGCCCGATGCTGGCTCGTTCCAGGGCGTCGGCCATCTTCACCGCCGCGACGGTGGCCATGTTCGTGTAGTTGAAGTACGCGATGAACTGGGCGATCACCAGCAACATGAAGATCAGACCGCCGAGCCCGGCGTACGTCTTGGTGATCGCGTCCATCGCCGCCGCGCTGCCCCGGAGCGTCCCGGCGCCCGCGCCGTAGCACAGGCCGCAGACCAGGAACACCAGCATGATGATGAAGATCAGGCTGTCCATCAGCGGCGAGTCCTCGACCAGGCTGCCGGTGACCGGGTTGCGCAGGATGCCCCAGGGCCGGGGCGGCACGGACAGCAGCAGGAGCAGCGCCAGCACGGCGAGCAGCCCCCACAGCGCGTACCGCAGCCCGCGGGCCTGCCCGGCCGGGTCGGCGTGCCCCTCGGCCGGGTTCGCGTCGGGGACGTCGGTGGGCTCGTTCGACACGGTCCCGGTGAACTTGCCCAGCCGTGGCTCGATCATCTTCTCCGTCACGACCGTGATCAGAATCGCCAGGAAGATGGTCGACCCGATGGCGAACAGCATGTTCGCGGTCAAGCCGATCTTCTTGGTCGGATCGGCCAGCGCGACGGCCTCGTTCGTGATCTCCGTGATGATGCCGTCGGTCGGGGTGATCAGCACGTTCACCATGAACGTGCCGCCGACGGCCGCGAACGCCGCCGCGAGCCCGGCCAGCGGATGCCGCCCGACGCTCATGAACGCGACCGCGCCCAGTGGGATGAGCACCAGGTATCCGGCGTCGGACGCGATCGAGGACAGGATGCCGACCAGCACGATGATGAACGTCAGCGACCAGGGTGGGGCGACCGCGACCAGCCTGCGGATCAGCGCGCCGATGAGCCCGGCCCGCTCGGCCAGGCCGACGCCGATCATGGCGACGAGGATGACGCCGACGACGCCGAAGTTGGTGAAGTTGCTGACCGCCGAGGTGAAGATGAACCGGATGCCGTCGGCGGTGAGCAGGCTTCTGATCTCGGTGGTCTCGGTGTGGGTCTTGACCGGAGGGTGGTACAGCTCCTCCGGTGGGATCTCCAGCGAGGGCTCGATGGTGCCGCCGGGGTAGGTCTCCTCGGCCGCGATCGGCCCGGGGGCAGCCGTCTCGTACGTCACCTTGACCCCGAACGCGGCGAAGACCGCCGAGAGGATGATGATCAACAGAATCAGGTACAAGAAGATCATCACCGGGTGCGGGACCTTGTTGCCGACCCGCTCGACCCCGTCCAGCATCCGCTGGGTGAACGTCCTCTTCTCGGCGCCCACCGCCGCGGTCATCCCCACCACTCCCCCGCACCCACCAGCCCGGACACAGCCCCCGAAGCCCAGCATGATGCGATCAGCGCCCCAGAGTGCGCTTTTCGCCAGCATTCATGAATTTCATCCGGACACGACCGTTGCCGCCCGCGCCGGGGCGGCGGCGCTCGCGCGGCGGGTATACCGTGAGCCCCCGCCTCGGCTCCTCCGGCCGAGCAAAGTCGCGGAAGGACGTCCGCGTGGATGTCGAGCGCATGGTGCGCGAGGACAACGCCCGCATCGGCAGGGCCCTGGCGCTGTGGCTGCTGCTGCCCGTCATGTCCGCATGGTTCGTGATCGACGGCGTGCTGCAACTGGGCCCGGCCTGGCGCGCACACGAAGGGCTCGGCACGCCGGGAGTCTTCACCGCGCGCTGCAGCCACGGCGACTGCCTCGGCGGTGGGACGTGGACCTCCGGCGACGGCCGGATCCGGCTGCACCCGGTACGCCTCTATGACGAGCCCGATCAGCGGTTGCACACCGGCAGGAGGGTGCCCGCCCAGTACGCCGGCGGCTCCGGTGCCGTCTACGGCATCCCGAGCAACAACTACCGCAGCCGGATCGCCAACATCCTGGTGGGACTCATCGGACTGGCTGCCGTCGGTGCGATCGCCGTCCACCGGAAGCGGCGCGAGCGCGCCGACCGGCTCAGCCAACCCGACCCGAACCGCTTCCGCGCCTGAGCAGATCCGAATCCGCGAGGCAGTGCTTAGGCGCGTGCCACGATCATGGTCACTATGGCTACGCCATCCTAGGAATCTGGGACTGTTCGGGTCAGCGGTGCTCCCCCGACGGGTATACCGTGAGCCACCGTCCTGGCCTCATCCTTGCCCGGGTTCCGGAGGGACCTCGATGGAAGACGACTTCACCCGCGAGTTCACCACCAAGATTGTGAAGGTGCTGGCACTGTGGGCGGTCCTGCCGATCCTGTCGGTGATGTTCCTGGTGCAGGGGGCGCGGCACCTCGGGCCGTCCTGGCGCGCGCACCAGGAGAAGGGCCTGTCTGGAGTGTTCGCGTCGACCGCGTGCGTGATGGGCGACTGCACCACGGGATCGTGGACCGCCGACGACGGTAGCCTCACCCTGCCCCGCGTCGGCTTCGTGGACCCGCCGGTCCGCCGGGTCCAGCTCGGTGACCGCCTGCCCGCCCGGTACACCGGTGCCGCCGACGAGGTCTACGGCCTGCACAGCGACGCCTACCAAAGGACGATCGCCGCGATCCTGCTGGGCGTGGCAGGCCTCGGTGTGTTCGCGGTGGTCGCGGCGAGGCGGATACGGCGCCGGCGCGCCGAACGGCTCAGCTGAGCGTCGGCAGCGCCACCCCGTATGTACGGCCGGAATTGTCAGCTGAACCGACGCTGCCGCACCCCGCCGTGCCCGGGTTAGATTTCACGCCGACCTGCGGCCGGGAGGCGTTCCATGCGTATGTCCACAAAGTACCTGCGTGCGGTCCTGGTGGGCCTGCTCGTGGTGATCACGTTGCCCGCGGGCACCGGCGCGCAGGCCGATGTGGTCACCCACACGGCGTACACATGGGGCGGCAACGGGTTCGGGCAGCTCGGCAACGGCACCACCACCGCACGCCTGACGCCCGGCGCGGTCCCCGGCCTCACCGACATCGTCCAGATCGCGGGCGGGCGCGAGCACGCGGTCGCCCTCGACTCCGCCGGGCACGTCTGGACCTGGGGCAGCAGCGAGCAGGGCCAGCTCGGCCTGGGCAACCTCACCAACCGTCCGTCCCCGACGATGGTGCCCGGCCTGAGCAACGTCGTCGAGGTCGCCGCCGGACACAACCACTCGATGGCCCGCACCGCCTCCGGCACCGTCTACACCTGGGGGCTGAACACGACCGGGCAGCTCGGCGACGGCTCGACCACCACCCGCAGCTCGCCGGTGCAGGTCGCCGGCCTCACCGACGCGGTGTCGATCGCCGCCGGGCGCGACATGAGCTACGCCGTACGCGCCAACGGCTGGACGGTCGCCTGGGGTCTCAACGACAACGGCGAACTCGGCGACGGCACCCGGACCACCCGCACCAGCCCGGTCCGCGTCGGCACGCTGGCCAACGTCACCTCGATCGCGGGCGGCCGCGACCACGGCGTGGCCCGGCTGACCGACGGTTCCGTCTGGGCGTGGGGCTGGAACATCTACGGCCAGGTCGGCGACGGCACCACCACCGACCGCCTCACCCCGGTACAGGTCATCGCCTCGGGCGTCACCGCGGTCACCGCGGGCGCGCACCACTCGTACGCGCTGCGCGCCGACGGCCAGGTGCTGTCGTGGGGCCGCAACTACCGCGACGAACTCGGGGACGGCACCACCACCAACCGCACCCGGCCCGTGTCGGTGCTCGGCGTGACGTCGGCGGTGTCGATCGCCTCCGGCCGCGACCACGGCATCGCGGCGATGGCCGACGGCAGCGTCATGACCTGGGGATACAACGCCAACGGCCAGCTCGGTGACGGCACCACCACCAGCCGCACCCGGGGCGTCACCGTGCCGGGCCTGTCCGGGGTGACCGTCGCCGGTGGCGGTGGCGAGCAGTGGTCCGTGGTGCTGAAGCCCAACGGCACCACCCCACCGGTCAACCAGAACCCGACGGCCGCGTTCACCTCGTCCTGCACCCAGCTCGCCTGCACCTTCGACGCCTCCGGCGCGGCCGACGCCGACGGCACCATCGCGTCGTACGCGTGGACGTTCGGCGACGGCGCCACCGGTGCCGGAACCGCGCCGACGTGCACGTACGCCGCCGCGGGCAGCTACCCGGTCACGTTGACGGTCACCGACGACGACGGGGCCACCGGCACGGTGACGCACACCGTCACCGTCAGCTCGCAGCCCCCGGGCACGATCACGTTCCGGGCCTCGGCCGGAACCGACGCCAACACCCAGACCCCGTCGGTGACCGTGCCCGCGGCCGTCCAGCCCGGCGACCGGCTGGTGCTGTTCCTGTCCGGCAACCGGGGCGCGACCACCACCACCCCGACCGGCTGGACGCTGGTGGGCACCAAGTCCGACGGCACCGACCTGGTCTCGTGGGTGTTCACTCGTACGGCGGTGGCGGGCACCGCGGGTTCGACGGTGTCGACGACGCTCGATGCGATCACGAAGTCCAGCATGGTCCTGGTGGCGTACTCCGGGGCCGGGGCGGTGTCGGCCAGTGGCGCGTTCGAGGACACCGCGACCAAGACCGCGCACGCGACCGCGCCGGTGACGGTCGGCACCGGCGGCTCCACCGTGCTCAGCTACTGGGTGCAGAAGCTCAGCAGCACCGCCACCTGGACGGTGCCCGGCACGGTCACCGTCCGCCGCACCACCACCGGCACCGGCGGCGGCCTGCTGTCCACCGTCGCGGGCGACACCTCCGGGGCAGCCGCGGGCCCGTGGGCGGGCGTCTCCGCCACCAGCACCGTCGCCTCCGCCCGCGCCATCGGCTGGACCGTCGTCCTCCCACCCGCCTGAGGTAAGAAGGGCCCCTTCTTATCGCTTTCCGATGTAGAAGGGGCCCTTCTTAACGGCCGCCGGGCAGGCTACTCGGCCGCGAGCGACCCGCACAGAATCGAACCGGGGACGTTGACCGCGACCCAGGCCGCGTTGACGGTCTTGTACTCGATCGAGCACATGCCGTACAGGTCTGCCGCGGCGGCCAGGGTGTAGGCGCGCATGGTGGTGCCGGGGCTGCCCGGGTTGACGTACTTGACCGTGGGCAGCGCGTACACCTTCAGCGCCCGGTACCAGATCTTCTCCGCCTTGGCCCGGCCAATGCCGACGACCCCCTTCGCCGCACCGCAGACCGGGCTGAAGCCCCACGGGGTGGCGCCGGTGCCCTCGGCCAGGTCGAAGAAGAAGTGCTTGCCGACCCCTGCCGACACGTGCGGATCCGCGCCCGGGGTCGCCGCCGACCAGCAGCTGTGCGACGAGCCGTCCAGCGCCGGGTCGTACAGGTTGCTCAGCGGCACCCCGGTGCCGTAGATGTCGACCTCCTCGCCGATGGTGTAGTCGGCGGGGTCGCCGGGCGCGCCCGCGTAGAACTCGACCATGGTGGCCCAGATGTCGCTGCTGGCCTCGTCGATGCCGCCGGACTCGCCGCTGTAGACCAACGGGACCAGGGCATCGGTGTACCCGTGGCTCAGCTCGTGCCCGACGACGTCGATCGCGGTGAGCGGGCGGGCGTTGCCCGCGCCGTCACCGAAGGTGAGCTGGGTTCCGTCGTAGAACGCGTTGACGTAGTTGCTGCCGTAGTGCACCCGCGAGGTGATGCCGGTGCCGCTGCCGGTACGTCCGCTCTGCCCGTGTACGAACTTGAAGTAGTCGTACGTCTTCGCCGAGGCGAAGTGCGCGTCGGCGGCGGCGCTGGCCCGGTTGGTGATCGTGAAGTTGCCCCACGTGTTGTCAGCGTCGGTGAAGGTCGTGCACGGCCCGCTCGTGGTGTTGAACATGTCGCAGGTGCGGTTGCCGCCGTGCGACGGGTCGACCATGGCGTACGACGCACCGCCGAACGTCGTGTCGATGCTCACCGCCCCCGACCAGATCGCCAGCCCGGTCCCGAGCACGGTCTCGATCTCGTCGTACGACCCGTACACCGTGCCGGTCGTCGCGTCGGTCAGCACGTGCCGGTGTGACGGGGTCTGCCCGTCGGTGGCCCAGCCGCGCACCACGGTCTCCCAGGCCAGCCTGCCCGCGTCGGCGTCGACGACAAGCTCGGGCGCGCCGACCGACGTGACCGTACCGTGGAAGGCGCGCCGGGACGCCGCGGCCGCCGACGCCGCTGTCACGCGGGCGGTGGGGTCGAGGGTGAGCGGCGCGGCCGACGCGTCGCCCACGCCGGTGGCGGCACCGGTACGGTCCAGGTGCGCTACGACGTCGCCGCCGTGCACGCGCAGGCCGTGGTACCTGCGCTGGAAGCGGACGTGGGCGCTGCCGTCGGCGTCGACGATGGTCCGCTGTGGCTGGTAGGTCTCGGCGCCGGTGGCTGTCCCAGGTGCGGTGAGCGACGCGAGCGCCGCGGTGACAGCGTCGGTACGCGGTCGCGGCGCGCCGGACGCGGCGGTGCCCGCAGCGGCCGTGACCAGCAATGCGGCAACGGCGACGGCGACGGTACGTCTCATGGATGGCTCCCCGGATGACGGTTCCGTGCGGGTGACGCACAGATGTCTCTGTATATAACAGCCGCATTGAGGTTCATAGATTGCTCCGCTGTCATTCACCCGGGACCGACGACCGTGCCGGGCGGACGAGGGCCGTTGCCGGCGGCGTCAGTCGCCGCGGCGGCCCCGGTTGCGGCGCTCGGGAAACGCGTGGCAGACTCGGCATGCATCGCATTACGCGGTCATTCCACGGTTAGGAACGAAGTCCATGGTCTCGGCGTCCCCCAGCGGCCGCCGTCGGCACTGAGCCGCTGCCATACCGGCAGCTGGTCCTCGCAGTGCCCACCGCTCTCACGGCGGCCCGACAGCCCGGTGCCTGAGCGCACCGCCCCGTTCGGACCTTTCGCGCGCCCATGACGCCTGTCCCGGCGCGTGCCACCGCTTCGCTTCCGTGAGGATCAACCACCACCATGGACACGATCGTCCAGCAGTACGCCGTAGCCAACCTTCGCCGCCGCCCCCTGGTCGTCGAGACCCCGGGTTTCGTCTGCGGCTTCGACCCCGACAGCACCAGCCCGTACCTCAACTACGCCACTCCCCTGCCCGGCGCCGCACCGGCCGATGACGACGTACGGGAGCTGATCGCCGCGTTCCGCGAGCGCGGCCTGCTGCCCCGACTCGAGTTCGCCCCCGGGGCCGCGCCCGCCGTCGCCCCGGCGCTGTACGCCGCCGGGTTCACCGTCGAGCAGACGCACGAGTTCCTGGTCTGCACCCCGGACACGTTCACGTCGCCGCACGGCGGGCCGCTCGCGGAGACCCCGCACTCCGACGACGACTTCCTGTCGATCGACGCCGCCCTGTCCGAGGCGTTCACCGGCGAGTTCGCCTCGTCGGCAGGCGGCGCCGCCCGGCTGCGCCGGCTGCAGGACGGCGGCGGGGCGGTGCGGTTCGTCAGGGCACCCGACGGAACCTGCGCGGGCGGCGCCACCTGCGCGCCCACGGCCGTCGGCACCGCCGAACTGGCGGGCGTGGGCACGCGCCCGCCGTACCGCGGCCGAGGCGTCGCCGCCGCCGTCACGGCGGCCGTGGCGGCGGCCATGTTCACCCAGGGCGCGGCCTCGGTATGGCTGGAGTACTCCGGCGACGGTTCTCGCCGCGTCTACGAACGCCTCGGCTTCCGCCCCACCGGCACGCGCCTCTATCTGCACCTGCCCGCCTGATCGCGCTAGGGTCTTCCACCAGGCAAAACGGGGTCGACGCGCATCGCACGGTGGTGCGGTGCGCGTCGGCAGGCGTGAGCGATGATCCCCTGTCCGGCGACGGCGTCAGCTCACGGTCTCTGCTCGCCCGTCGGCCCGGCCAGGGTCGCGAGTGTGGTGCGCAGCCACGCGAGTTCGGTACGCGTGGTCGCGGTGGCGATGGTGAACATGCCCTGCCGGAACGGGTCGTCGAAGTCCGCCGCGCGCAGCGGCCGGTCCCCGTCCCACAGGAAGCTGGCGGGCTGGGTGAGGAAGGCGAGCCTGCGGTTCAGCACGGCAGACTGCGCCACGGGATCGTCCAGGTGGCGCAGGAACGCGAGCAGCGTGAACCACCTGTTCTCGTCGGTGATGAACAGATCGTCGGGCTGGCGCAGGCGCCGCAGCAGTTCGGCCCGCCCGACCTCGGTGAGGGTGAGCATGTGGCGCGGCGCGGCGATCTGTCCCCGCTGGACCTCGCGGGTCAACTGCCCGGCCGCCTCCATCCGCTTGATCAGGGGATACAGCGTGCCGTCGGCGATCGGCCGTACGTGGCCGGTCAACGCGGCGACGCGCTTACGCAGGTCATAGCCGTGCAGTGGCTGCTCGTACAGGAACCCGAGCACCGCGAGCTCGATCATCCATTCCCCCTGAGTCGACCTTCACCCCAGTATGCCTTGTCTCCGTGATACCTTGAGTCCGAGGTATTCAAACGAGATTGAGGAGCAGGAAGCAATGCGCGACGCACAGGTGCTGCCCGACGGAAGCCGCATCCGCTGGGTGGAGCTGCCGGGCACCGACCCGGCCCGGGTCTTCCTCCACGGCTTGGGCGCCACCTCGGCGCCGTATTTCCTCAACACGGCGACCCACCCGGCCCTGGCCGGGCACCGGACTCTGCTGATGGACATGCTCGGCTTCGGCGTCAGCGACCGGCCCGCCGACTTCGGATACACCCTGGAGGAGCACGCCGACGTGCTGGCCGCCGCGCTGACGCAGGCCGCGGCGACCGGGGCGGAGGTGATCGCCCACAGCATGGGCGGCGCGGTCGCGATCGTGCTCGCGGCGCGCCACCCGCACCTGGTGGCCAAGCTGGTCCTGGTCGACGCGAACCTGGACCCCAGCACACCGGCGCGCCGACCCGGCAGCTCCGGCATCGCCACCTACACCGAGCCCGAGTTCCTGGCACACGGGTGGGACGAGACGCTGGAGCGGGTCGGCCCGCACTGGGCTGCCACGATGCGCCTGGCTGGGCGCGAGGCCCTGCATCGCAGCGCGGTGCATCTGGCCCGCGCGACGGTGCCCACCATGCGCGAGCAGCTGCGGAGCCTGGCCATCCCCCGCACGTACCTGCACCCCGCCGGCGCTGAACCCGGCGGCGTGGCGCAGTTGACGCAGGCCGGGGTACGGCTCGTGGCCATTCCCGACACGGGGCACAACATCATGCTCGACAACCCCGACCGCTTCGCCCACGAAGTCGCCGACGCGCTCGGCGTGACCACCGGGGCGTGACGGGCTATACAGAATCTTGACGTAACAGAACCTTCACGAAGTTGTGAAAGAAGCGTACGTTCAGGGCTATGACTCACGCGATCTCCGCGACCGGTCTGACCAAGGCGTTCGGGCGCAGCCGTGCGCTCGACGGCCTGGATCTGACGGTCGCCACCGGCGAGGTGCACGGCCTGCTCGGGCCCAACGGTGCCGGAAAGTCCACCACCATCCGCGTCCTGCTCGGCCTGCTGCGCGCCGACTCCGGCCAGGTCCAGGTGCTCGGCGGGGACCCCTGGCGCGACGCCGTCGCCCTGCACAAGCGCCTGGCGTACGTGCCCGGCGACGTGAACCTGTGGCCCAACCTCACCGGCGGTGAGGCGATCGACCTGTTCGGCGACCTGCGCGGCGGCCTGGACAAGGCGCGGCGCACCGAACTGGAGGAGCGGTTCCAGCTCGACCCGACCAAGCGCTGCCGCACCTACTCCAAGGGCAACCGGCAGAAGGTGGCGCTGGTGGCGGCCTTCTCCTCCGACGTCGAACTGTTCATCCTCGACGAGCCGACCTCCGGCCTGGACCCGCTGATGGAGGCGGCGTTCCAGCAGACCGTGCGCGAGGTGACCGCGCGCGGCGCCACCGTGCTGCTGAGCAGCCACATCTTCTCCGAGGTCGAGGCGCTCTGCGACAGGGTGAGCATCATCCGCGAGGGGGTGACCGTCGAGTCGGGCACGCTGACCGAGCTGCGGCACCTCACCCGTACCACGATCACGGTGGAGACCGGGCAGCCGTTGACCGGGCTGGGCGAGCTGGCGGGCGTGCACGACCTGGACGCCGACACCACCCGCGCCCGGTTCGACGTCGACGCGGCCGCGCTGCCCGGCGTGCTGGCGCGCCTGGCCACGCTCGATGTCAAGGCGCTGACCAGCCAGCCGCCGACGCTGGAGGAGCTGTTCATGCGCCACTACGGCCGGCAGCCCGCCGAGACGGAGGCGACACGGTGAACGCGTACGCGGGCACCGGCCGCCTGGTCCGGCTCGCGGCTCGGCGCGACCGCATCCAACTGCCGGTCTGGATCGTCGCCGCGGCGGCGCTGTCCTCGGCCGGGGCGAGCGCGGTCGCCAGCGAGTTCGCCGACGAGCAGTCCCGCATCACCGCGCTCAAGGGGGCGGGCACCAGCGCCGCGATCCTGGTGATGCGCGGCGTGCCGGTCGGCGCCGACCTCGGCGCGCTGGTCAACTTCCGCAACCTCACCACCATGCTGGTCGTGGTGGCGCTGATGAGCACCTTCGCGGTGGTCCGGCATACCCGCCAGAACGAGGAGAACGGGCGCGCCGAGCTGATCGGCGCGGGCGCGGTCGGCCGCCACGCCCCGCTGTCGGCCGCGCTGATCACCATCGGTGTCGCGAACGTACTGCTGGGCCTGGTGGTCGCCGCCACGCTGATGGGCGCGAAGCTGGGCACCGAGGGCGCGCTGGCGTTCGGGGCGGCGTGCACCGTCACCGGCCTGGCGTTCGCCGGGGTGGCCGCGGTCGCGGCCCAACTGTTCCAGGGCGCGCGGGCGGCCAACGGCACCGCCGCCACCGCCGTCGGCGTCGCGTACCTGGTGCGGGGCATCGGCGACGCGCTCGGCGAGCGGGCAGCCGACGGCATCGCCGTCGACCCCGGTTGGCTCACCTGGGTGTCCCCCCTGGGCTGGGGCGAACTGGCCCGGCCGTACGGGCAGGAGCGCTGGTGGGTGCTGGTGCTGCCGCTGCTGCTCGCCGCCGTGCTCGTCGCGGCCGCGTTCGCGCTGGTGGATCGCCGGGATCTGGGCGCGGGCATGCTCCCGGACCGGCCCGGTCCGGCCACCGCCGCGCGTACGCTGCGCGGCCCGCTCGGCCTGGCCTGGCGGCTCAACCGGGGCTCCACCCTGGGCTGGGTGATCGGCAGCGCCGTGTTCGGCCTGGGCATCGGCTCGCTGGGCAAGGCCGTCAAGGACGCGCTCGGCACCAACGCGGGCGTGGTCGACATGATGAACGGCCTGGCGGGCGGGGGTGGACCGAGCCTGGTCGACGTCTTCTTCGCCGCCATGATGAACGTGTACGGCGCGCTCGCCGCAGGCTTCGTGATCCAGGCGCTGCTGCGGCTGCGCGCGGAGGAGTCCGGCGGCACGGCCGAGGCGGTGCTCGCCACCGCCGTGGGTCGGATCCGTTGGGTCGCCGCGCATGTGATCTGGGCGGTCTTCGGCGCCACGGTGCTGCTGGTGCTGGCCGGGGTGTTCATGGGCCTGGCCGACGCCGCGGCCGGTGGTGAGGTGGGCGTGCTGACCCTGGCCGGGGCCGGGCTGGCCCAGCTGCCCGGCGCGCTGGTGGTGGCCGGGTTCGTGGTGCTGGTCTTCGGCGCGCTGCCCCGATACACCGTCGGCCTGGCCTGGGCCGCGCTGGTGGTGAGCATCGCCTGCGGGCTGTTCGGCGACCTGTTCGGACTGCCCCAGCTGGTACGGGACCTGTCCCCGTTCACCCACGTGCCGGCGATCCCGGCCGTGGACCCGACCGCCACCCCGATCCTGGCTCTGCTCGGCGTCGCGATCGCGCTGACGACGGCCGGGATGGCGCTGTTCCGGCGGCGGGACCTGGCCACCTGACACGTGACAGCGCTGGCTGCGGCCGGACCGACCGGTGATGGAGGATGTGCGGATGGCCGAACGTGACGAGGAAGCGGTACGACGTTTCGTCGAGCACCTGGCGGTGACGCTGTCCGATCTCGGCTTCCCCCGCATGCCCGCGCGGGTCCTCGGCGCCCTGACCTGCACCGAGGACGGGGTGATGACCGCCGCGCAGCTCGGCGAGTGGCTCGGGGTCAGCCCTGCCGCGGCCTCCGACGCCGTGCGCTACCTGGTCCAGGTCGGCCTGGTGCTGCGGGAGCCGGTCCCCGGTTCCCGCAGCACCCGCTACCGCTCGGTCAGCAACTCCTGGTACATGGCCAGCGTCGCCAAGGGCGGCGTGTACAAACTGGTCGCCGATGTGATGGCCGAGGGCGTCTCGGCCGTGGGCGCCGAGTCCGCCGCGGGCGCCCGACTCACCGAGATGACCGAGTTCTTCGTCTTCCTGCAGGACGAGATCGCGGCCCTGGTCGCGAAGTGGCAGGCCACGCGGGCGCGTACGCCCTGACGGCTCAGGCCTGGACGACCGCCGCGGCCGCCTGACAGGCGTGTTCGGCGGTCGCCCGGTGGTGCCGGGCCACGCGCTGCAGCAGCGTCCGCAGCGTCTCGCGCTCCTCCTCGGCCAGCCCCGCGAGGATCTCCCGCTCCGCGCGCTCCAACTTCTCCCGGACCCGCTTCAGCACGGCCCGGCCCTGCTCGGTCGGGACGAGGCGGCGCGCCCGCCGGTCGGCCGGGTCGGGCTGCCGCTCGATCAGCCCACCGCGCTCCATGTCGTCGACCAGGTACGTCATCACGGTCCGGTCGATGCCCAGCTGCTTGGCCAGCGCGAGCTGGCTGGCGCACACCCCCGCCGCCGACAGCGCGAGCACCTGATAGCCGCGCCCGCCGCCGGGCACACCGTCGGCCGCGTCGGCGGCGGCCTTGAGGTACTGCCGGAACACCGCGCCCAGGGCCAGGCCGAAGTCCGTGGCGGAACCGGGGTCGCCCGCGCAGGGATTGGTGGCGGCGGGGGCGGGTGTGGCGGTCACGGACTCGATGGTACGCGAGTGGCGGTGCCACGCGAGATGTGCTAGGAACTAGATGTTCTGTCAAACAGAACATCTGGAAGTAAGCTCGTCTGGGAAAGCGAGATGTCATGAACCTGTTCCGCCTCGACGCCAGCATCCGTACCGACGGGTCGGTCAGCCGTGAGGTCGCCGATACCGTCGAAGCGGCCTGGCGGGGCGACCAGCCGCACCCGGCCGTGCTGCGCCGCGACCTCGGCGCGGCCCCGCTGCCCGCGCAGGCCTGGGCCGACGCCGTGGTGGGCGGCCGCACCCCGGCCGAGCACCGCAGCGCCGCGCAGGCCGAGGCGGTGGCGCTCGCCACCGACCTCGCCGACGAGGTACTGGCCGCCGACGCCTACCTGTTCGCCGTGCCGCTCTACAACTTCAACATCCCGCAGCAGCTCAAGGTTTGGATCGACCTGCTCATGACCGACCCGCGGCTCGGACCCGGCGCGGACC
Source organism: Catellatospora tritici (assembly GCF_019083965.1). GTDB lineage: Bacteria > Actinomycetota > Actinomycetes > Mycobacteriales > Micromonosporaceae > Catellatospora > Catellatospora tritici. Next base: position 62,720 of record NZ_JAHRCY010000013.1, on the reverse strand, counting down.
GGCCGCTGCTCGGACGCCCGGCAGCCCTGGTCGTGGTGCGCGGCGGCGGGTACGGGCCGGGCAGCCCACGCGAAGGCTGGGACCACGGCACGCCCTGGCTGCACCGCATTTTCAGCGACGTGTTCGGCCTCGACCTGCACCAGGTGGAGGCGGAGCTGACCCTGGCCGGGGTCAACCCGGCGATGGAGGCCCTGCGCGGCCTGGCCGACCAGTCCCTGCGCGACGCCCATGCCACCGCGCACAGCCACGGCCGCACCCTCGCCGACCGCGTCCGCACCCCCGTCGGCTGACCACCTCGTGCGCGGACCGGCGCTGCTGCCGGTCCGCGCCGCCACGCTGCGCGGCATGGGCAGATACGCAACCGCGCGCGGCTGGATCCAACTGGACCCCGATCAGCGGGGCGCGGCCGAGGCCATCGGCCTGATGCTGATCTCCCCCGAGGAACAGGACGCCTACTGGTGGGAGATCAGGGACGGCCTGGTGCTGCGGCGCACGGCCCCCGCAACAGCCTGGATCGACGAGTAACCGGCGGAGATCCGAAATCGTGGACGCTGGATGTCGCCATGACAGCACCCAGCGTCCACGATTTCGGATCATGATGCGGCAGGCACCGGTTCCAGGGGGTACGGCCGCTCGACCGGCAACCGCGCCGCCGCCCCCGCCAGGTCACCTGCCACCACCAGTGCCCGGATCTCGCGACAGGCCGCGGTGACGTCCTCGATGCCCAGCGTCCACTCGTCGACGTAGCGGGGCACGGCCTCGCCGGACAGACCGATCTGGATCGCCCGGTACGGCAGCGGCCGCAGGTGCAGGTCGCGTTCGGGGTCCCACTGGACGCGCACCGGGGCGCGCAGTGATCGCTGCCACTGTGCCCGGTCGGCGTGCACACCATGCTCGTAGCTGCTCAACGCGCTGTTGGCCAGGGCCCAGGCGAAGCCCTCGCGCCGGATCCGGATCGCCAGCACGTGCTCCTGGCCGGGCTTGGCCGCCCAGCCGCTGCGGTACATCATCCACAGGAACGACGGCTTGATCCACGTCATCCGATCCCGCTTGAACCCGGTCGAGAACCGCCCCGCGGCCACCGCCGGTTCGGCGATCAGGGACGAATACGCCTGGTAGACGGTGATCGAGTCCGCGTCGTAGCAGGCCCGGATCTGCCGCATCGGTGTCGCTGTCACGGATCACGACGGTAGCCGCCGGACACGGCTCGGTGCCCGCCCATTTCCACTCGGCGCGCTCGGCGGCCGCGCCCGGCGCGGTGATGGGGGTCGCAGTGTGGAGGACGGGGGTGTGGCAGACGGTGGACGCTGGCAGGATCGACCGGCGTGGCAGCCCCCAAGCGCGTAGCGCTCATCACCGGTAGTTCCCGTGGCCTGGGCCGGGCCGTCGCCAAGCGGCTGGCCCGCGACGGCATGGCGGTGGCGGTCAACAGCCGTCGCTGCGGCGGACCGCTGGCGCAGCTGGTCGACGAGATCCAGGCCGAGGGCGGCACCGCGGCCGCGTTCGCCGCCGACGTCACCGACGAGACCGCCGTGGCTGAGCTGGCCGCTTCCGTCGAGCGCTACCTGGGCCCGATCGACGTGCTGGTGCTCAACGCCACCGGACCACAGCCCGAGGCGCCGATCGCCGAGGCGGACTGGCAGGCGCACCTGAGCCAGCTCGCGTTCTTCGTGCAGAGCCCGGTGCTGCTCGGCCGTGCCCTGTCCCCCGGCATGGTCGAGCGCCGCTGGGGCCGCATCATCCACATCGATTCGGAGATCGCCGATCGGCCGCCGGTGGGCTGGTCGGCGTACGCGTCGGCCAAGAGCGGCCAGATCGGCCTGGCCCGCGCCTGGGCGCACGAGCTGGCCCCGCACGGGGTTACCGTGAACACCGTCGCGCCGGGCTGGATCCCGGTGGAGCGGCACGAGGGCAGCGAGACCGACGGCTACCTGGCCACGGTCCCGTCCGGCCGGATGGGTACGCCCGAGGACGTGGCGCACGTGGTGAGCTTCCTCGCCACCGAGGGCGCCGGGTTCGTCACCGGCCAGCGCATCGTGGTCGACGGCGGCCGCAGCCTGCACGTCTGAGCGATCGGCACGAGCGGAGGCACGGGCGGAGGCACGGGCGGAGGCACGGGCGGAGGCACGGGCGGAGGCACGAGCGGAGGCACGAAACGGCGGCACCGGGCGGCGGGGCGCGGCCGCGTTGAGCGTCATCGCACCCCGGCGACGACGACTGGAGCGCGGCGGACCTCGGTGCGCCGGGTCGCCGCCCCGTTCCGGCGGAGGGCCAGCTCGGAGCTCACACCTGCCGGGTTGTGCGTACAACCAGCAGGTGTGAGCTCGGGGACTCACCAGGTCAGCCGGACGTGGCCGTCCGCGCCGGCCAGGCCGGTGACCCCGGCCGAGGACGTGCCGCCGGCGCCGCCGCCCAAGGCCGCCAGGCTGCTGTCGTACGCCCCGTTGCCGCCCGCGCCGCCCTTGCCGCCCTTGCCGCCCGCGCCGCCCGCACCGCCGACGCCGTGCGGCACCCCGTCGGTAACCGTGCCGCCCGCACCGCCGGTGCCGACCACGGACGCGCCCGCGCCACCGGTGCCGCCGTTGCCGTTGGTGGCGCCGTCGGCGCCGGACGCGCCGCCGGTGCCGTTGGTGCCGTTGCCACCCGGGTTGCCGTCGGCGCCGTCGACCGCCTCGCACAGGCGCGGCGACAGCACGGCGCCGTGGCCCCCCACGCCGCCGTCGCCGGGGGTGGTGCTGCCGAGGCCGCCGGGCCGGGCCTGGCCGGGACGGGCGGCGGTGGCGTCCTCGCCGCCGGGGCCGTTGTCGGCGAACGCCGGGCCGCCCTTGCCGCCCTCACCGCCCGCGGCGGCGGTCAGGCTCAGCGGGGTGCCGTTGAACAGCACGCTGACCTCGGTGGGCGCGCCATCGGCGCCGTCGGAACCGGCTGCCGAGGACTGGCCCGAATTGCCGTTACCGCCGGGCGCGCTGGGCGCACCGCCTGCCACCCCGGTGGCGCCGCGACCGCCGCTACCGCCCCGACCGAGCACGATGGACAGGTGGGCGGGCGGGAACCCGGCGGGCAGCACGCACTTGACGTACTGGCCCGCGCCGCCCGATCCGGCGCCCGCGCCCCCGCCGCCGGAACTGCCGCCCCCGCCGCCGCCACCGCCCCGACCGAGCAGGGCCTTGCCGCCGCCCCCGCCGCCCCCGCCGCCACCACCGGCGGTGCCACCGCCGCCTCCGCCGCCCGCGCCCCACATTTCGAGGGTCACGGCGACGCCCTGGGGCAGGTCGAAGGTGTAGGTTCCGGCGCCGTCGTAGGTCTGCTCACCGGCCCCGGCGGCGCTCCAGGAAGTGGCGCTCCAGGAAGGAGTGGCGCCGGTCAGCGCGGCGGTGAGCAGGGCCGCGGCGACGACCGCGGCCCGATCAATCTTTCGCATTGGTCACCTTTCACAACGATTGGCCAGATCGTACGGAGACAGTCCCGATCCGATCCGCCATCGCCACGCCAGTGACCAGCCAAAACTTGTCGAGGTCGCGGGCCGGGCGACGCTCACCGCCCGGCCCGCGACACGGTCAGGGCAGGGTCCACTTCTGGTTGGCCGCCCCGGCGACGCAGGTCCACAGGTGCACGACCGTGCTGTCGGCGGAGTTGTTGCCCGACACGTCCAGGCACTTGCCCGACTGCGGGTTGCGCAGGGTCTGGTCGGCGGACTGGTAGGCCCAGTTCTGCGCGCCGGAGCCGTTGCAGGTCCACAGCTGGATCTTCGTACCGTCGGCGCTGCCGCCGCCGGAGACGTCCAGGCACTTGCCCAGCGCCCGCAACGTCTGCCCGCTGACGGTCCAGTTCTGCGCCCCGGAGCCGTTGCAGGTGTAGAGCTGGATCTGGGTGCCGTCGGCAGTGCCGGAACCGCGTACGTCCAGGCACTTGCCCGCCAGGCCCTTGATCGGGCCGGTGCCCGGCGTCGCCGTCTTGACCAGGGTGAAGTCGTCGACGTCGAACAGGCCGGTGCCGGTGCCGGTGAACGTCAGGAACAGCGTCTGGTTGCCGGTGGGCACACCGGTCAGCGGGGCGCTGACGTTGGCGTACGTGGACCAGCTGCCCGTGTTGGGCACGGCGACCGTGCCGAGGATCGGGCCGGTAGTGGAGCCGGTGCGCACCTGGATGGCACCGCCCGGACCGCCCGACACCACGCGGGCCCGGAAGCTCGTCGCCCCGCCGGTGTTGACGTTGGCGTACGACGCCCAGTCGCCCGGGTCGACATAGCCGAGCGTCTGCCCGTTGTTCGCGCCCGCCTTGGTGAACGCCTGTACGCCACTGGCGGTGGTGAACGACTCCGCCTGCAGCGTCACGTCGGTCGGCGTGGTGCCGCCCAGCTCCTTGATCCGTACGTTGCGGAACGCGGCGGTGTCGCCGGTGCCGTGGTTCTGGATGCCGATGTGCCCGGCCAGGCTCCGCACCGGATTGGTGTTGGTGAAGTCGTTGATCTTCACGCCGTTGAGGAAGATCTGCAGCCGCTCCCCCTCGACCAGCAGCTCGTAGGTGTTCCACTCGCCGGGCGGGTTGAGCGCGGCGTCGCGGGCGGCGATGTTGGCCGACTGGAACGTGTACACCGAGCCGGTGGTCCGGTCGGCGGCGTCGGTGGCGTCGATCTGCACCTCGTAGCCGTTGTCCACCGCCGACCACGGGTCGGTCGACGGCGGGAAGCCGATGAACACGCCCGAGTTCGAGTCGCCGGTGAGCTTCCAGTCCAGCTTCAGCGAGTACGAGGTGAACTGCTTGGCGCTGTACCAGAACAGGCCCATGCCGCCGACGGTGGTCAGCGTGGCGTCGCTGTTGGTGAGGCTGCCCGGCCCCGCCTGCGACCAGCCCGTGGTCGAGCCGTTGTAGAGGGCGGTGTAGCCGTTCTCGGGGCGGCAGTCGGCCTTGGTGCGGTTGGCGGCGTACCGGATGCCGCCGAGCAGGTGCGCCCGGAACGCGGGGTCGGCGTACGACTCCTGGGTGTGTCCGGCGCCGGTGTAGAACGACCGGCCGCTGTCGATCGTCTTGCACCACGCGTGCGGGTGGTCGGCGCCCATGCCGCCGCCGGTGTAGGACGACTCGTCGAGGGTGGCCAGCACCTTCGCGGTGGACCGGACGTTGGTCTGGTAGTTGTACCACTCGTCGGTGCGGGTCCAGGTCTGCGGCAGGTGCGCCGTGGCGGCCTTGGCCCGATCCTCAATCTTGACGTTGGCCTGCTGGATCGCCGGGTGCGAGGCGAACCAGGCGCCGACGAGGTTGCCGTAGAACGGCCAGGAGTACTCGGTGTCGGCGGCGGCGTGCACGCCGACGTACCCGCCGCCGCCCCGGATGTAGCTCTCGAAGGCGGTCTGCTGGGTGTCGTTGAGCACGTCGCCGGTGGTGTTGAGGAAGACGACCGCCTCGTACTGCGCCAGGTTGGCGGTGGTGAAGGCGGCGGCGTCCTCGGTGGCGGTGACGGTGAAGCTGTTGGCGGCGCCCAGATCACGGATGGCCTGGGTGCCCACGGCGATCGAGTCGTGCCGGAAGCCGGCCGTCTTGGAGAAGACCAGCACGTCGTACGGGGTGTCGGCGGCGGCCGCCGGACAGGCGGTGGCCGCGAGCACGGTCAGCGTGGCCGCGGCCGTGCCTAGCGCGGTTCGCAGGATGCTGCGCACGGGGTTGCTCCTTTAACGAGGGAGGGAGCGGACCGGGCGGGGGGTGCCGCCCGGCCCGCGGCTGGTCAGGGCAGGGTCCACTTCTGGTTGGCCGCCCCGGCGACGCAGGTCCACAGGTGCACGACCGTGCTGTCGGCGGAGTTGTTGCCCGACACGTCCAGGCACTTGCCCGACTGCGGGTTGCGCAGGGTCTGATCCGAGGACTGGTAGACCCAGTTCTGCGCGCCCGACCCGTTGCAGGTCCAGATCTGCACCTTGGTGCCGTCGGCCGTGCCGCCGCCGGAGATGTCCAAGCACTTGCCCGACGACCGCAGCGTCTGCCCGTTGACGGTCCAGGTCTGCGCCCCGGTCCCGTTGCAGGTGTAGATCTGCACCTGGGTGCCGTCGGCCGTGGCCGCACCGCGCACGTCCAGGCACTTGCCCCCCAGGCCCTTGATCGGCCCGACGCCCGCGGCGGTGGTGAACGTGAACGAGTCCAGGTCGAACAGCGCGCCCGCGCCACCGGAGAAGGTCAGATACAGCGCGGTGGTGCCGTTGGGCGGGTTGGTGATGGTGCCGCTGACGTTGGTGAACGTCTCCCAGCCGCCCGTCACCGGGACGGTCGCCGACCCGAGCACGGTGCCGGTGGCCGACCCGGCCCGGACCTGCAGCGTGCCGCCGACCCCGCCGGAGGACACCCGGGCGGTGAAGCCGGTCGCGTTGGTCAGCCGGTACGGCGTGAACGAGATCCAGTCGCCGTTGTGGATGTCACCGACGGTCTTGCCACCCTCGGCCGTGGTCTTGGTGAACGTGTTGATGCCGAGCGAGGAGCCGAAGTGCTCGGCCTGCCGGTGCCTGGGCTGCAGGATCGCCTGGGCGTGTGTGGTCAGCCCGCCGCCGTCGGTGTACTCCGCGTCGAAGATCGCGAAGATGTTCGCCGCGTCGTCGTGCTCACCGTCGACCGGGATGGTCATCGTGCCCGAGCAGCCGTTCTTCGAGGTGATCTGGTGCCCGTGCTGGTCGTGGCCGAGCACGTAGGTCAGTTTGACCTTGGCGCAGTCGATCGCGCCGTCCTGCGTGTCGCTGACGGAGATGGAGTAGCTGACCGTGTCGCCGAAGCTGACCAACTGCCCGTCCCCCGGCACGTTGAGCGACACCGTCGGCGCGGTGTTGCCGACCGTGATGATCACGCTGTCGCCGCCCGCGACGCCCTGCGGGTCGCGTACGGTCAGTGTCGCGGTGTAGGTCCCGTTGGTCGCGTACGTGTGGCTCGGGTTGGCCGCCGTCGAGCTGGTCCCGTCACCGAAGTCCCACGAGTACGTCAGTGCCCCGCCCTCGGGGTCCGACGAACCCGCCGACGAGAACGCGACCGTCAGCGGCGCCGAACCCGAGGTCGGCGTCCCGTTGGCGTTCGCGATCGGCGCCCGGTTGCCGGTGCCGACGTACTCGAAGCGGTACAGCGCCGAGTTGGCGTCGCCGTTGAAGTAGCCGGTGCCGTAGTCGAGCACGTACAGGGCGCCGTCCGGGCCGAACGCCGAGTCCATGACCTGCTTGCCGGTCCACGGGAAGGCGTCGATGGTGCCCCGGCTGCCGTCGGCGTTGACGTGGATCGGCTTGATCCAGCCCCGCCCGAACTCCATCGCGAAGAACATCCCGTCCAGGTCCTGCGGGAACTTGACCGCGGACGTGGACGAGGCGTTGTAGCGGTACACCGGCCCGGCCATCGGCGACTCGGAGCCGCCGCCGAACTCGGTCGGCGTGCCGCTGTCCCCGCCGTACTTGATCCAGGCGGGGCGCGCGGCGGGCAGCGTGGTCAGACCGGTGTTGCGGAACGAGTTGTTGGTCGGCCCGCCGGTGCAGTTGAACTTGGCCCCGGTGCTGTTGGTGGCGAAGTTCCACTCGTTGTACGTCTCGGTGCTGGTGTTGGCGCCGGTGCAGTACGGCCAGCCGTAGTTGCCCGCCGAGGTGATCCGGTTGAACTCGACCTGTCCGCTGGGGCCCCGGTTGGCATCCGTCGTGCCCGCGTCGGGGCCGTAGTCGCCGACGTACACGACGCCGGTGGCCTTGTCGACGCTCATCCGGAACGGGTTGCGGAAGCCCATCGCGTAGACCTCGGCCCGGGTCTTGGCCGTGCCCGGCGCGAACAGGTTCCCCGACGGAATCGTGTACGTCCCGTTGGCGGCGACCTTGATCCGCAGGATCTTGCCGCGCAGGTCGTTGGTGTTGCCCGCCGAGCGCTGCGCGTCGTAGCCGGGGTTGCGGTCGGTGCGCTCGTCGATCGGGGCGTACCCGGCCGAGTCGAACGGGTTGCTGTCGTCGCCGGTGGACAGGTAGAGGTTGCCCGCCGCGTCGAAGTCGATGTCGCCGCCGACGTGGCAGCACAGCCCCCGGTTGGCGGGCACGTCCAGCACGTTGACCTGGCTGCCCATGTTCACCGTGAAGTCGGCGTTGAGGGTGAACCGGGCCAGCCGGTTGACCCCCGTCCAGGCCGTCCAGTCGGTGCCGGTCGCGGGCGCGTCACCGGCCGGAGTGGACAGTGGCGGGGCGAAGTACAGGTAGATGTAGCGGTTGGTGGCGAAGCCGGGGTCGATGCCGACGCCCTGCAGGCCCTCCTCGTCGTGGGTGTAGACGGGGATGGTGCCGACCACCGAGGTGACGCCGTTGACGTCGGTGCGGCGCAGCGTGCCGTTGCGGGCGGTGTGCAGCACGGACCGGTCGGGCAGCACGGCCAGCGACATGGGCTCGCCCATCTCGGCGACGCCGCGCGCCAGCTCGATCTGCTGGAATCCGGCCGGGTCGATGGTGTGCGCCGCCGCGGGGGCGGCGGTGGTGGCGACGGCCACGAGGGCCGGGCCGGTGAGCAGCAGCGCGGCCGCGGCCGCGTGCCTGAGGGTACGTCTGAACGCGTGTCTTGTGGACATGGGGGTCCGACCCTTCCTGACTGGGAGAGGCCAGGCAGGGCGCGCGCCGCCGCGCCGGATGCCGGGGTGGGCTCAGGGGTAACCGCGCCGCCGGTTACACATACGAAACATTGATGACGGCCACCCTAGAGACTTTTCATCGATGTGTCCACACTTTCAGATGTGCCAACAAGAACTTCTGTCGATCTCACCGAAAGTTGTCCTTGGCGGCATCGCGCCAGTTCCGGCCTACCGCCGAAAACGTCACGCCCAAAGCATTGATAGTCGTAACAACGTCTATGTAATCTCCCGGCCAGATACCGTCCACCCAGGACGTCCACCGGTATGTGGAGGAAGACGTGTCATCAACACGGCCCTGGCGCCACCGCCTGCTCGCCCTCGCCACCATCACCGCCACCACCGTGGTCACCCTCGTGGCCCTACCCGACTCCGCCACCGCGGCCGGGGCGCCGTACCGCGCGATCCCCGTCCCGATCACGGCACCCGCCGCCGACGCGGACACGACCGTCATCCCGGGCGTCTACCTCGTCACCTTCCGCCCCGGCGCCGACAGGGGCACGGCGCTGCGCGCCCTGAAGGCCACCACCCGGGTCGACTTCGGCAAGGCGGTCAACGGTTTCGCCGCCGCGCTGAGCCCCGCCCAGGTCACCGAGCTGTCGCACAGCTCCGACGTGGTCGCCATCGAGCGCGACGCGTGGCACCACCACGTGCTGGACACCACCCAGCCCAGCCCGCCCGCCTGGGGCATCGACCGCGTCGACCAGACCAACCTGCCGCTGTCGGCCAGCTACAGCTACACCGCGACCGGCGCGGGCGTGCACGCGTACATCATCGACTCCGGCGTGGACGCCGGCCACCCGAACTTCGGCGGCCGGGCCCAGTTCAACTACAACGCCGTGGACAGCAACAACACCGACTGCAACGGCCACGGCACCCACGTGGCGGGCACCATCGGCTCGACCTCGTACGGCGTGGCCAAGCAGGTGTCGCTGCACGGCGTGAAGTGGCTCAACTGCGCGGGCAGCGGCACCACCTCGGGGGCGGTCGCGGCGGTCAACTGGGTGACCAGCAACCACGTCAAGCCCGCCGTGGCCAACACGTCGTGGAACATCACCTACAGCTCGACCCTGGCCACCGCGCTGACCAACATGATGAACGCGGGCGTCTTCCTGGCCACCTCGGCGGGCAACACCGGCGGCAACTCCTGCGACCGACTACCGCGCAACCTGACCGCCGCCCTGGTCGTCGCGGCCACCACCTCGACCGACGCCCGCGCCAGCTACTCCTCCACCGGCTCCTGCGTCGACATCTACGGCCCCGGCTCGGCGATCGTGTCGACGCTGCCGGGCAACACCACCGGCAGCTACAACGGCACCTCGATGTCGACCCCGCACGCCGCGGGCATCGCCGTGCTCTACAAGGCGACCTACGGCGACGCCACCCAGGCCACCGTCCACACCTGGATCATCAACAACGCCACCACCGGCGTCGTCACCGGCACCCTGTCCGGCACCCCCAACCGCCTCCTCAACAAGCGCGCCCTCTGACCACAGGGGTCCTAAATCACCCGACCTGCCGGGCAATCGGGCGAAAGGCGCCCCAAGATTCGCCCGGTTGCCCGGCAACTTGACCGATCTTGAAACTTCCCTCGACCGATCTTGGCGTCCGCACGGAAGGGGCCGGACCTGCGGGTTCGGCCCCTTCCGCGCGTTCATGGCACACGAATGAGCCAGAATGGCTTGCGAGTGGTGCCATCTTGGTGCCATAGTGACGTCATGGATCTGACGCCGTACGTCGAGACGCTGCGCCGCGAACTCGCCACCGCCGCCGAGGCCGGTGGCGAGGACGCCCGCGCGCTCGCCGACCGCCTCACCGCGCCGCTGGAGTCGGCGGTGCGGCTGACGCTGCTCGAAGCGCTGTCGGCCGCCGCCGACGAGATCACCCGCGACATGGCCCCCGGCTCGGTCGAGCTGCGCCTGCGCGGACGCGACCCGGGCTTCGTGGTGACCCCCCGCCTGGACGAGACGCCGCCCGCCGGCGAACCCGCCACCCCCGCCCCCGCCTCCGCCCCGGTCGAGGACGGCTCCGGCGAGCGCGGCCCGATGACCCGGATCAACCTGCGCCTGCCCGACGACCTCAAGGCCCGGATCGAGGAGGCGGCCGCCCGCGAGCGGATGTCGGTCAACACGTGGCTGGTCCGCGCCGCCGCCGCCATGCTGGGCGCCGACTCCGCGCCGCGCCCCACCTCCGCGCAGGTCGTCGACAGCGGCCAGCGCTACACGGGCTGGGTCCGCTGACCCGGCTCCACCAGGACTTTCTCTCAACCTACCCGCCACGAGGGGACCACCATGCCCACTTTCGACACACCGACACCGATCATCGTCGATATCCAGGTCTCGGCCGCCGAGGTGCGCGTGCACGCGGCCGAGCGCACCGACACCGTCGTGACCGTGCGACCGAGCAACAACAACGCAAAGTCGGTGAAGCTGGCCGAGCAGACCCGGGTCGAGTTCACCGCCGGGCGCCTGCTGGTCCGGACGCCGAAGACCAGCTCGCTGTTCGGCAAGCCCGGGTCGATCGACGTCGAGATCCACGTGCCGACCGGCTCCGGCCTGGAGGGCTCGACCTCCATCGGCTCACTGCGGGCGACCGGACGGCTCGGCGAGTGCCGCGTCAGGACCGGCTACGGCGACCTGCACCTGCAGCAGACCGGCCCGCTGCAGGCAGGCACCGGCGCGGGCGACCTGTGGGTCGACCACGTCGACGGCGACGCCGAGGCCGCCACCGGCACCGGCCGCCTGCGGGTCGGGCACGTCACCGGCAGCACGGTTCTCAAGAGTTCCAACGGCGAGATCTGGCTCGGCGACGCCGACGGCCCGGCCCGGATCAACGCCGCCAACGGAGGCATCAACGTCGGCCGGGCCGCGGCCGGGCTGACCGCCAAGACGGCCCACGGCGGGATCCGCGTCGGCGCGGTCGTCCGCGGCGCGGTCGTGCTGCAGACCGCGGCCGGAAAGCTCGAGGTCGGCATCCCCGAGGGCACTGCCGCCTGGCTGGACCTCAACGCCACCGGCGCCGTACGCAACGAGCTCGCCGGCGCCGAAGGGCCGCGGGAGACCGACGAGAAGGTCGAGATCCGGGCCCGCACGCACTGGGGCGACATCATCATCCACCGTTCCTGAAGGAGAGCACCCCATGACCACCCCCCGATCGGCGATCACGGTCACCGGCCTGCGCAAGTCGTACGGCAAGGCGGCCGTGCTCGAAGGCATCGACCTGCACGTGCCCACGGGCACGATCTTCGCCCTGCTCGGCCCGAACGGCGCCGGGAAGACCACCACCGTCAACATCCTGTCCACGCTGATCCGCGCCGACGGCGGCCAGGCCGTCGTGGCCGGACACGACGTGGCCGCCGACCCCGACGGCGCGCGGGCCGCGATCGGCGTCACCGGCCAGTTCTCGGCCGTGGACAACCTGCTCACCGGCGCCGAGAACCTGATGCTCATGGCAGACCTGAACCACCTGCCCAAGGCCGAGGGCCGCCGCCGCGTCGCGGACCTGCTGGCCCGGTTCGACCTGTCCGACGCGGCCACCAAGCCGGTCGTGACCTACTCCGGCGGCATGCGGCGCCGACTCGACCTGGCCATGACCCTGGTCGGCAACCCGAAGGTCATCTTCCTGGACGAGCCGACCACCGGCCTGGACCCGCGCAGCCGTCGCACCATGTGGGACATCATCCGCGACCTGGTCGCAAGCGGGGTCACCATCCTCCTCACCACGCAGTACCTGGAGGAGGCCGACCAGCTCGCCGACCGGGTGGCGCTGCTCGACCACGGCCGGATCATCGCCGAGGGCACCCCGGCCGAGCTCAAGCGGCTCATCCCCGGCGGGCACATCCGGCTGCGCTTCGCCGGGCTCGCCGAACTGGAGTCCGCGGCCCGCGCGCTCGGCCCGAACACCCGCGACGACGAGGCGCTGACCCTGCAGGTGCCCAGCGACGGCGGCGTCGGTTCGCTGCGTGAGGTGCTCGACCGGCTCGACCGCGCCGCCGTCGAGGTCGCCGAGCTGACCGTGCACACCCCCGACCTCGACGACGTCTTCCTCGCCCTGACCGGGCGCCCCGACACCGCCACCACCCTCGAAGGAGCCACCCGATGAGCACCGCCACCTACGCGCTGCGCGACTCGACCACCATGCTGCGGCGGTACCTGCTGCGCGCCCGCCGCTACCCGCTGATCATGTACTTGATCGGGGTGCCGGTGGTGATGCTGCTGCTGTTCGTGTACGTCTTCGGCGGCACCCTCGGCGACGGCATCGCCGCCGGTGGCGGCCGGGAGGTCTACGCCAACTACGTCACCCCGGGCATCCTGCTGCTGGCCATCGCCGGTGTCGCGCAGGGCACCGCGATCGGGGTGGCGCAGGACATGAGCGAAGGCATCATCGCCCGGTTCCGGACCATGGCGATCTTCCGCCCGTCCGTGCTGACCGGCCACGTGCTGGGCAACCTGGTGCAGATGCTGCTGGCCCTGGCCGTGGTGATCGGCGTGGCGATCGCGGTCGGCTTCCGCCCCACCGCCAATGTGGTGCAGTGGCTGGCCGCCGCCGGGCTGCTGACCCTCATCTCGCTGGCGATCACCTGGTTCGGCGTGGCCTGCGGTCTGGTCGCCAAGAGCATCGAGTCGGCCAGCAACCTGCCGATGCCGCTGATCCTGCTGCCGTTCATGGGCAGCGGCTTCGTGCCCACCGACTCGATGCCCGGCCCGGTCGCCTGGTTCGCGCAGTACCAGCCGTTCACGCCGATGATGGAGACCCTGCGCGGGCTGCTGCTGGGCGGTCCGATCGGCGGCAACGCCGTGGGCGCCGTCGCCTGGGGCGTGGGCATCACCGTGTGCTGCTACCTGTGGGCCAAGCGGCTGTACCGCCGCGATCCGGTTCGCTGAGCCGACCGGTTCCGCGTGCGCTCCCCGGCCTGGCCGCGGGGGCGCTTCGCGCTGTCACCACCCCGCCCGAGCCTACAAGATCGTTCAAGTTGCCTGGCAATCGGGCGAATCTTGTGGCCCCATTCCCATGATTGCCCGGCAAATTGAGTGGTCTTGCGCGACCCACGGACACTTTGCTCAAATCGCCGCCAACCCGGCCAGTGAGCCGTATATTCTGCGCAAACAACAATCAATGGGTTGGACTCCGGCGGTTCGCCCGCTCGGGGCCGGGGCGATGGGACGGCGCCATGAATGCTCATCTGTACAGCTCCACGCCGTCGCGACGCACCGTGCTGCGCGCGCTCGCGGCCGGATCGCTCGCCGCCATCCCGGCCCTGGCCGGCTGCGGCAGCGACGAGAAGCCCAAGGCCGGGCTGCCGCCCGCCACGCTCAACACGTTCGGCGACGCGCCGTCGGACTACGAGCGGCTGTCGCTGAAGGCCGACCAGTTCCAGCCGTGGGAGGGCGGGTTCCGCACCGCGGCCGTCAACAGCGACCCCAAGGTGTACGAGCGCTGGCACTGCGAGTTCATGACCGACGACGGCACGGTGGTGACGTTCACGCTGCGCACCCGGCCCGGCGACGCGCTCACCCTCAATCCGACCGAGCAGAACCGGCTGCCCGCCGCGAGCCTGGTCATGTCGTTCCCGTGGGGCTCCAACTTCGACGTGATCAAGACGTACGCCTGGAACCAGTTCTCCAGCGCCACCGACCGCTGCGACGTGAAGATCGGTCCGTTCAGCCTCACCGGTGACACGAAGACCTATCGGCTGACCGGGCGTGACGGAGACTTCGGCCTCGACTTGACGCTGACCAACCAGGCCGCGCCGTTCCGGCCCGGCACCGGCGTCATCTTCCTCGGCAGCACCGACACGTACTACGGCTGGACCGCGCCCGTGCCGACCGGCAAGGCGACCGGCACGCTGAAGATCTACGACGAGGTGCGCGAGTTCGACGGGCACGGCTTCCACGAGCACAGTTGGGGCAACATTCCGCTGCCCAGCGTGGTCGAGCACTGGAAGGCCGGCCGGGGCGTGGTGGGCGACTTCGCCATCCTGGGTGTGGACGCGCAACTGCGGCCGCAGTGGGGCTCGACTTACCTGCCGATGCTGATCGTCGACGACACCAAGAACAAGAAGCGCTTGGTGTCCGCGTACAGCGGTGACGTGCTGAACGCAACCGAGTTCGAGCGCACCGGTGACGACGAGAACGAGTCCTCGCAGGTGGAATGGGTGTACACCGGGGAGAACGCGGCCACGGTCACCATGACCTCGACCAACACCGCGCTGGCGACCAAGCCGTACGTCATCAACGCCGGCACCGCCCAGCCGCCCAAGGGCGCGGCCAACTGGTACACCCGCTACGAGGCAAACATCTCGCTGACCACCGACGCCGCCTCGCCGGGCTACGCGGTGACCGGCAAGGGCACGCTCGACACCGCCCGGTACGGCCTGCTCGGCCCGGCCACGCCCCAGCAGCACGCTACGCCGCAGCCCGCCAAGTCCTGAGCCACCAGACGCCGAGCGGCGGGCCCCCCCCCCCGGGCCCCCCCCGCCCCGGGAGCCCCGGGGCGGCAAGGCCAACCCCGTGGGCGGGGCCCCCCCTCCCCCCCCCCCGCCCCCCCACACGCCCTCCCCCCCCCCCGGGGGGGGGGGGCCCCCCCCCGGGGGCCCGCCGCTCGTCCGTGTCACCGGGTCAGGGCATGCCGACCAGGTGGCCGTGCACCGAGTTCGCGAACGCGTATCCGTTGCTGGCGTCCCAGTTGATGGACCACGTCATCGCCCCACGGATGCTCGGCCAGGCCGTCGGCGGCACGAAGCTGCCGCAGTTGGTCCGGGCGGCCAGGCAGTCCAGCGCGTTGTTGACCACGCTCGGGCTGACGTAGCCGCCGCCCGCCGCCTGGGTCGTGGCGGGCAGACCCAGGGCGACCTGGTCGGGCCGCAGCGCGCTCTGCAGTTGGATGCAGGCCAGGGCGGTCATGAAGTTGATGGTGCCCTGGGAGTACGCGAACTGCTGGTCACAGCCGAGCATGCTGCCCGAGTTATAGAACTGGGTGTGCACGATCGTCAGGATGTCCTTGATGGCCAGGGCGAGCGCGAAGTAGCTCGACCCGGTGGACTGCATGTCGATCGTCTGCGGCGCCATCGTGATGATCAGGTTCGAGCCGACGCGGGAGCGCAGGTTGCGCAGCGCCTGCTCCATGTAGGTCGCGTTGAGACCGTTCTCCAGGTCGATGTCGACGCCGTCGAACCCGAACGTGGTGATCAGGGTGTAGAGGCTGTTGGCGAAGTTCGTCGCCGCCGTCGAGCTGGACACCGACACGGTGCCCTTCTCGCCGCCGACCGACAGGATCACCTTCTGGTTGCGCGAGTGCAGGGTGGAGATGTCGGCGGTGAACTGGGCGTTGGTGTAGCCGCCCAGCGCCGAGGACAGTCCGGAGTCGACGCTGAAGGTGACCGCGCCCTGGGTGCTCGCGTTCGCCTCGGCGAAGGCCACGGCCACGATGTTGTAGCTGGTCGGCACCGACGACAGCCGCAGCGGCGTCGCCCCGTTGGTGAAGTTCTGCCAGTACCCGGTGAGCAGGTGCTTGGGCAGGGTGCCGGTGGTGCAGCCGGTGGTCGTCCCGGTCACCGAGACCCCGGTGGACTCGCCGGTCCCGTTGTACGCCTTGACCGTGTAGGTGTGGCTGGAACAGGTGCCCAGGCCCGACAGCGTCGCCGCCAGGGCCGTGGTGGTGGTGCGCAGCGTGCTGCCCTCGTAGACGCGGTAGCCGCTGATGGTGCCGGTGCCCGCGTTCCAGGCGATGGACAGCGAGGTGTCGGTCGCGCCGGTGACCCGCAGGTTACTCGGCGGACCGGGCACGCCGGTGGTGCAGCCGGTGGTGGTGACGGTGACGCTGCCCGAGCGCGCGGACTCCCCGGTGCTGTTGTACGCCGCCACCGAGTAGGTGTGCGTGCTGCACGCGGCCAGGCCGGAGATGGTGGCCGAGGTGCCGGTCGGCGAGGAGACCACGGTGCTGCCCTCGTACACCCGGTAGCCGCTGACCGTGCCGCTGGACGCGGCCCACGACAGCGCGATCGAGGTGTTCGTGATCGTGCCCGCCACCGGGGTGCCCGGCACGCCCGGGACGGAGGTGCCGCCCTGGCCCTGCAGCGACACGTCGTCGGCGTAGTAGGTGCCCTGTCCGTACCAGCCGTGCAGGAAGACCTGGGTGGAGGTGCTGCTGGCGGTGAAGGTGACCGTCAGTTGGGTCCAGTTGGCGGCGCTGGGGGTCCAGTTGGAGGCGCCGCCGGTGACGCCGAGGTAGACGTAGTTCCCGCGTACCCACGCGGTGAGCGTGTAGGAGGTGCCCGACACGGTCGCCACGTTCTGGGTGCAGTTGGCGTTGTCGCTGCTGGAGGCGGCGCCCTGCAGCGACTTGGTGCCGGTGCGGACGGGGGTGGACACGACGCTGCCGGTGCCGCCGGAGCAGGTCCACGGGGACAGGCTGCCCGACTCGAAGCCACCGTTGGAGATCAGCTCGGCGGCACCGGCGGGGGCGGCCAGTGCGACGGCCGCGACGGTGGCGACGAGGGCGGTAATGGCGGCTGCGACAGAGATGCGCAGTCTGTTCATCGCTGCTCCGTTCTGGACGGGGGGAGGAGCATTCCTGGGGACGAGCGTTTTCAGATCGTCCCGAGTCGATGATTAACAGTCAAGAATACTTACTATTAAATCTCAAATAGCGGGACGTAGGGCGTGACGCGATCGGCCGCAAATCCGGTCGACGAGGTCGTCACCAGCACCTACCCTGGCCGCCATGCCCGAGCTGATCACACCGAACACCGCGCTGCACCAGGCCTGGCTCGACTGCCGCGACGACTGGGGCCGCGACGTCATCCAGCACGGCAGCGGACTGCGCCAGGACGAGGACGTCGACACCCTGGCCGGGTTCACCGTGTTCGTCGACCGCATGAAGCGGATGTCGGACGAGTCGATCCCGGTGGCCGAGGGCCTGGTGCACGCGACGTACTGGTGGATCGCCGACCGGGGCGAGATCGTCGGGTCGATCTCGCTGCGGCACCGGCTCAACGACTTCCTGCTGCACGCCGGCGGCCACATCGGCTACGGTGTCCGACCCTCGGCGCGCAAGCGGGGTCTGGCCTCGTGGGCGCTGGGCGAGGTGCTGGGGCACGCCCGCGCCCGCGGCCTCGACCGCGCGCTGGTGACCTGCGACGACACCAACATCGCCTCGGCGCGCACCATCGAGCGCAACGGCGGCGTGCTGGAGGACATCCGCCACACGGAACTGGGCTACACCCGGCGATACTGGATCGACCTGACCGCGGCCTGACGGCGCGGAATCCGTGCGGCCCGTGGGCCACTGACGGATCATGTCGGAGTACGACGACAGGAGCGCGCCATGTCCCACGACCATCCCGACACCCGGCAGAGCGACGAGCAGCTCTGGGAGGAGCGCTACCGCGGCAGCGAGCAGGTGTGGAGCGGCAAGCCCAACGCGGCGCTGGTGCGCGAGGCGACCGGGCTGACCCCGGGGATGGCGCTGGACCTGGGCTGCGGCGAGGGCGCCGACGCGATCTGGCTCGCCGCGCACGGTTGGCGGGTCACGGCGGTCGACATCTCCCCCACCGCGCTGCGGCGCGGCGCCTCCCACGCGGCCGTGGCCGGGCTCGGCGACCACATCGACTGGCAGCGCCACGACCTCGCCGAGTCGTTCCCCGCCGGCAGGTATGACCTGGTCAGCGTCTGCTTCCTGCACTCGCGCGGCCCGCTGCCATGGCGGACGGTGCTGCGTACGGCGGCGGCCGCGGTGCTGCCGGGCGGGGTGCTGCTGGTCGTCGGGCACTGCGCCTTCCCGTCCTGGCATGCCGGGCACCACGACGACGTCGAGTTCCCGAGCCCGGACGACGTCCTGGCGGCGCTGGCGCTGCCCGACCACGAGTGGGAGGTGCTGGTCAGCCAGGCGTACGAGTTCGCCGCCACGGGACCGGAGGGTCAGCCGGGCACCCGCAGCGACAGCACCGTGAAGGTCCGCCGCCTGGCCGACTGAGTCCGGCTCAGAAGCGCGGTGCTGGAACGAGCGGTTCGCCGTTCAGTTCGGTCTCGTCCGCACCGCTCCACCACAGGCCGCCACCGGCCTCCAGGTACGGGAACCAGCCACCCACGTCGCCGCCACCGTGCAGCGCCTGCGCCACGGCGTCAAGGTATGCGCCGAGCGATGGCCAGCCGTCGTCGAAGAAGCCGGGATTGCTGTGCCCGGCCCACCCGAGCCGCCCATGTCCGGGTCCCGGCCTCAGGTCGATGACCATGGCACCGACGTCGACGGCGAACGGCAGCCACAGTGGATGCCACCACGGCTCACCGGTGACGGACACGGCGAAACCGTCGACGGTTTCGGCGACCTCCATGCAGATCTGGCGGTATTCGACGATCTGCGCGACCGAGGCGGGCGGCAGATCCGGAAAGATGCCCGCCCACTCGGTGAGGCCGTCGTGACGGCGCAGCGACACGACCAGTTCGGCGGGAAACGGCAGACCGAGGGTGCTTTCGGCGGCGTCGATCTCGGCGTGATCGGCCGGGCCCGCCAACAGCGTCGCGCTGGCGGGCGCATGGCGGTCCAGCCAGGCCTCGATCCTCACCCAGGAGGCCGTGACCTCGTCCGTCACCTCAACCTCCCAGGCGCGACAGGCGCAGAGACACCTGCGTTGCCGCCATGGGCCGAGACTGTACCTGACAGCGGTGACGCGATGCGTTACGCTGCCCGCGATGACTACCTTCCTGAACGGAACGGAGGTCCCGTCCGCAAAAGGTGAGTGCTGATGCGCTCGACTGTTGCGAACGGAGACGCCCGTCTCCTCTTCTGGCAGCACGTACGCGAATTCGCCGTGCCGCCCTCGATGATCCGATCTGCGACCGCCCGCCGCATCGCGGGCGACTGGGCCGGGGCGTGCGCAGCGGCACGCTTCGACGTCGATCTGAATCTGCGGGTCATCGCCCGCATCCATGGCCGGGAGTTCGCGGACGGTCTGCGCGCCGATCTGCGCAATCTGGCTCCTGACCTGCTCCGCTGGCACATGCCCCGGATCGCCCCGGACGGCCTGCTCCGGCCGGGCCTGACCATCTCGCTGGCCCGCTACCACTCGACCGGCTCGGGTGCCGCCGTGCACCTGGTGGCTCGGACGCCACCGGCGTGGGCGGACGCCGGGCAGCGGATCAGCCTGGCCCTGTGGGACGAGTCCCGCCCGGCCGAGCTGCCCCACGTGCATCCGCATCCGCATGCCGACCGTCGGTTCCGGCTCGACCTGCATCGTCACCTGTGGGACGTCCGGCACGCGCAGGAACTGGGGCGGCGGTCCGGAGCGAGCGCACCGTCCAGGTACGACCGAGCCGATCCGGTGTCGCCCGAGCTGGTGCCGCCGGACTCGGGCTGTGCCGTGGACCGGTGGGCGGCCGAGGCCGCGCTGCTGCTGAAGGCCGAAGGGCGGACCGGCGCCGTGACGGTACGGCTGCGCGGGCGGCAGCGGCTGTCACTCGACGTGTCGGCCGACCGGCTCCGCGTGGCCCGGCTCGCACGCGTGAAGCGGGACGACCCGGCGCGTCCGGTCCTGCCGTACGCGGCGACCTGGGTCCTGCCCGACCTGGAACTGCTGCGGGCAGGGGCCGTCATGCCCGACCGGCTGCACCCGCTCGTCGCGGCGGCGCTGGTGCCCGACCACCAACCGGTCGATGGCGGCCGACTCGACGACGTGGGCACGGGGGTGCGCGTAGTCGAGTGCCGAGGCACCGACCACCGGATCGGGATCGTGGACGGCGTGCTGGTCGCGCTGGACCACGATCCGGTCGAGCTGCGGCGGGAGTCGCTCCTGGCCGAGCTGGGCGGCAGTCCGATGGCCTGCCTGCGGGCGATCGACCTGGCACACCGGAGTCCGGAGTGCCTGCCCGACGTCCAGGCCCGGCTCCACCACGGCGACACCGCCGGTGCCCTGGCTGCCGTCGAAGCGCTGCTCGGGCCGGACGTACTGCTGCGCGCCGGAGCGCTGCGCGAAGAACTCGAACGCGCGGCGCAGCGGCAGGTCACGCACGGGCTGTACCGGGCCGGGTTCACCGGTCGCGGACCGGTCCGGGCACCAGGCGACAGCCGTCGCGGGGCAAGCCGCGCCCGACCACGCCAGGCGAGCAGTCCGCGCTGATCCGCGTACCCACGCGCCCTTCTCTTTCTTACTCCGGCCGCGGCGCGGCCCTGACCTGCCCTCAAGGTGATGCCACATGTCTATTTCCGTCCTTGACCTTCCGTTCACGACTCTCCCGGCGCAGCGGCTCGACGTCGCCGCCGAGCTGCTCGCCCTGCTGGGCGACACCGCCACCGAACCGCGTCCCGACACCCAGTTGGAGGCGCTGATGCTGGCCGTCGCCGCCGACCTGCCGGTGCTGCTGTGGGGCGAGCCGGGCATCGGCAAGACCGCGGCCCTGAACCAGCTCGCCACGTCGCTGAACCTGCCGCTGACCACGGTGATCGCCAGCGTGCACGAGCCCACCGACTTCTCCGGCCTGCCGATCGTCGGCGACGACCCGGCGGTGCAGGGCGTGCCGATGGCCCCGCCAGACTGGGCGGTCCGCCTGGTCCAGGCCGGGCGCGGGTTGCTGTTCCTTGACGAGCTGTCGACCGCTCCCCCGGCGGTGCAGGCGGCGCTGCTGCGGCTGGTGCTGGAGCGCCGGGTCGGGGCGCTGGAACTGCCGCCGGGCGTACGGATCGTGGCCGCGGCCAACCCGAGGTCGTCGGCCGCCGACGGCTGGGAGTTGAGCGCGCCGCTGGCCAACCGGTTCGTGCATCTGCAGTGGAGCTACGACCATGAGGTGGTGGTACGCGGTCTGGGCGGCGTCTGGCCCCGGGCGACGCTGCCCAGGCTCGACCCGGCCCGGCTGCACCAGTCGGTGGCCTACGCGCGCCGCGCGGTGTGCGGGCTGCTGACCGCCCGACCCGGCCTCGTACACAAGCTGCCCAGCGCCGAGACCCGCCGGGGCGGCCCCTGGCCGTCGCCGCGCAGCTGGGACATGGCGCTGCGGCTGATCGCCTTCGCCACCGCCGCGGGCACCTCCCGCGAGGTGCTGTCGATGCTGGTCCGGGGCACCGTCGGCGACGGGCCGGGGCTGGAGCTGCTGGCGAGCCTGGACCGGATGGACCTGCCCGACCCGGAGGCGCTGCTGGCCGACCCGGCGTCGGCGGTGCTGCCCGACCGGGGCGACCTGCGCCAGGCGGTGCTCGACGGGGTGGTCGCGGCGGTCCGCGCCCGCCCGGACCGGTCCCGCTGGGACGCGGCGTGGGCGCTGCTGGTGCTGGCCCTGGACACCGGCGCGCCGGACCTGGTGGTCGTGCCCGCGACCACGCTCGCCTCGCTGCGGCAGGACGGCTGGGACGTGCCCGCCGCGATCGAGCGGCTGGCCGGGGCGGTGGCGGTGGCCAAGCGCGCGGACCAGGCGGTCGAGCAGGCCGCCGAGCAGGCCGGTGCGCGCCGATGACGATGGACACCGAGAAGCTGTACGCGGCCCGGCTGTACGCGGCGAAGGTGCGGCCGTACCTGGCCACCGCCCTGTTCGCGCTGCAGCCGGTGGAGTCCCGCCGGGTGCCGACGATGGCGGTGGACCGGCACTGGCGCTGCTACGTCTCGCCCGCGTTCGTGGCCGCGACCCCGCTGGAGGAGCTGGCCGGGGTATGGGTGCACGAGGTGTCCCACCTGCTGCGCGACCACCACGGGCGCGGCGACCGGTACGCGGCGCGGCACAACCTGTCGGGTCCGGGCGAGCGCCTGCGGATGAACATCGCCGCCGACTGCGAGATCAACGATGACGTGTACGGCGACGGGCTGCCCTGGCCCACCGACGCAGTCCAGCCCGGACTGCTGAAGTTGCCGTCCGACCTGCTGATGGAGGAGTACCTGGGGCAGTTCCGGCTCGGGCCGTACACCCAGGGTCTGGTCTGGTTGGACTGCGGCAGCGGGGCCGACGGCCTGGACCGCGAGTGGGACCTCGGCCCCGGCGGCGCGTGCGGGCTGACCGAGCAGGAACGCGACGCGGTCCGGTTCCGGGTGGCGCAGGGCATGAGCGGGCGCGGTGACGTGCCGCAGGGTTGGCAGCGCTGGGCCAAGCAGGCATTCCATCCGCCGCAGCCGTGGCGGGACCTGCTGGGCGCGGCCGTACGCGCGGCGGCCTCGACCTCCGGTTCGGGCGACGACTACGTCTGGGGCCGGCCGTCGCGGCGGGCGGCCAGCCTGCCCGGCGTGGTCCTGCCGAGCCTGCGCCGCACCCCGCCCCGGGTGAGCGTCATCATCGACACCTCCGGCTCGGTGAGCGACACCGAGCTCGGCAGCGCGCTGCTGGAGGTCGCCGCCATCGCCCGCGGCGTGGGCGGCCGCCGCGACCTGGTCAGCGTCATGTCCTGCGACGCGGCCGCAGGAGTGGCGCACCCGCTGTGCCGCGCCGAGGGCATCCCGCTGGTCGGCGGCGGCGGCACCGACCTGCGGGAAGGCTTCGCCAAGGCGTTGCGGGCCAACCCGCGCCCCGACGTCGTGGTGGTGCTCACCGACGGGCAGACGCCCTGGCCGGAGACCAAACCGCCGTGCCGGACCGTGGTCGGGCTGTTCGCCCGCCCGGACGCGCCCAGGTGGGACGAGGACAAGGAGAACGAGTACGTGCCCGACGCGCCACCGGAGTGGGCGAAGGTGGTGACCATCGGCTGATCCCACAGCCGGGCCGCGCGGTCGGGGCGCGCGGCCCGGCCGTGGGATCATGGAGGCGACTCACGACGGAGGTCCGCCCGTGCCGCTCCCCTCGCAGCCGCTGCGCAAGCTCGGCTTCCTCACCATCGGGCTGTTCGACGAGGCCGATCCGCGACGCGGCCACGAGTCCACGTTGGAGATCATTCAACTGGGCGAGCGCCTGGGCTTCGACAGCGCCTGGCTGCGCCACCGGCACCTGCAGTTCGGCATCTCGTCGCCGGTGGCGGTGCTCGCCGCCGCGACGCAGCGCACCAGCCGCATCGAGCTCGGCACCGCGGTCACCCCGCTGGGCTGGGAGAATCCGCTGCGCCTGGCCGAGGACCTGGCCACGGTCGACATCCTGTCCGGCGGTCGCCTCAACCCCGGCGTCAGCGTCGGCCCGCCGACCCACTTCGACCGGGTCAAGCAGGCGCTTTACCCGGACACCGCCGACGCCGAGGACTTCGGCTACGAGCGGGTCCGGCGGCTGCTCCACCTGGTACGCGGCGAGCCCGCCTCCGACTTCAAGGGTGTCGAGGGCATCGAGGTGTTCTCCGACCGGGTCCAGCCACACTCCCCCGGGCTGGCCGACCGCATGTGGTACGGCGGCGGCAGCCTGCGCTCGTGCCAGTGGGCGGGCGAGCACGGCATGAACCTGCTGACCAGCAGCGTGGTGAAGGCGGAGGAGTCGGAGGACTTCGAGCAGATCCAGCTGTCCCACATCCGGGCGTTCCGGGCGGCCCATCCTTCGGGCCGGTCGGCGCGCGTCTCGCAAGGGTTGGTCGTCATCCCCACCGACTCGGCGAGCCCCGAACAGCACGCCAAGTACGCGGAGTACGCCGCGAAGCGGCTGCCGCGTACGGCGACCCCGCAGGGGCCGGCTCGGCTGATGTTCGCGCCGGACCTGGTCGGGACGTCGGTGGAGATCGCCGAGCGGCTGTACGCGCACGCCGGGTTCCGCGAGGTCGACGAGGTGGCGTTCGCGCTACCGTTCACCTTCGAGCACGACGACTACGTCCAGATCCTCACTGACCTGGCCACCCGCCTCGGCCCGGCACTCGGCTGGCACCCGACCACAAGCGATGCCTGAGGCCGCACGCTGCGGCATCCATTCGGTGCTTGGAAGGCGGTTTCGATACCTGCTTCACGATGGGCTATCACGTCTCTATCTTCCACAGCCTCACAGACTTGTCTTCGCTAATACCGATTACCAGGGTGTGCGCGTCGGGGCTGAACGCCAGCGACATCACCTCCTCGGTGCGGTAGATGCGGCTGGTGAGAGTGGCAGTGAGGCTCTTTAGCAGCGGGTTGACGTTCCATAGCAGCACTGTCATGTTTTGGCTGCCCGTGGCAAGGACGCGCCCATCTGGGCTGAACGCCACCGACAGCACAGAGCCCTCATGTCCGGTGAGGGTAGTGGCGGCAACCGGGTGCAGCGGGTCGGCCACGTTCCACAGCCGTACCGTCATGTCTCGGCTGCCCGTGGCAAGGATGCGCCCGTCTGGGCTGAACGCCACCGACAGCACAGAGCCCCCGTGTCCGGTGAGGGTAGTGGCGGCAACCGGGTGCAGCGGGTCGGCCACGTTCCACAGCCGCACCGTCATGTCGCTGCTGCCAGTAGCCAGGATGCGCCCATCTGGGCTGAACGCCATCGACCGTACAGAAGCGGCGTAGCCGGTGAGGGTGGCGGCGGCAACCGGGTGCAGCGGGTCGGCCACGTTCCACAGCCGCACCGTCATGTCGCTGCTGCCGGTAGCCAGGATGCGCCCATCTGGGCTGAACGCCACTGACACCACAGAGCCCCCGTGTCCGGTGAGGGTGGCGGCGGAAACCCGGGGCGGCGGGTCGGCCACGTTCCACAGCCGCACCGTCATATCACCGCTGCCGGTAGCCAAGATGCGCCCATCTGGGCTGAACGCCACCGCCGACACCCACTTCCGGTGGCCGGTGAGGATGGCGGCCCTGCTGAGCGGGCGCTGCTCGGCCAGATCCCACACGTCAACAACACTATCGACACAGCCGCCGGCAAGGGTACGCCCGCCCGGGCCGAACGCCAGCGCGGACATGGAAGCGTAACCGTAGGTTTCGTCGATGGGAGTGAGGTGCTCCAGCACCCGATGGGTTGGCGGCTCGGCGGGAGCGGCATGCTCCACCACCCGGCGCGTTGGCGGCTCGGCGGGAGCGGCATGCTCCACCACCCGGCGCGTTGGCGGCTCGGCGGGAGCGGCATGCTCCACCACCCGGCGCGTTGGCGGCTCGGCGGGAGCGGCATGCTCCACCACCCGGCGCGTTGGCGGCTCGGCGGGAGCGGCATGCTCCACCACCCGGCGCGTTGGCGGCTCGGCGGGAGCCGATAACCTACGCAACCTGCTCACATATCTTAGTGAGGGCATCTTTCCGCCGTGTACGGGCTCATGTTGAATATCGGCGAGTCGGAAGAAGCGTCGGCCGTCCAGCAGTAGCGGAAAGATGGGCTTGCCCATCTCCTGTGCCTGATCAATCTCCCGGTCCACCCATGCTGATTGCCGCGCTGCGTCGCTCATCACCACGATGAACGCCGCACACGTGTCGATCCGCTCCTCAATGGCCCTGCTCCACCGGTCACCAGTGATGATCTCGCGGTCGAACCAGACCGCCAGACCCGCCGCCTCCAGGTATACGGCAAGCCGCTCAACATACGGCCCGTCGGTGGCATGGCTATAGCTGATGAACACATGACCGGACACCATCAATACGCTACTGCCCATCACAAACGACTTGACGGGCGATGTGTCGAACCGCCGCTACTGCCAACGATATCTGTCTGACCAGCCAAAACTTGGGTGCGCTTTACGAAGCCCCACAATCGTCGGGGACGCACTCACGGCGCCGGAGTGGCGGCGTACGCATCAGCGAGGGCAGTTGGTGGCGAACTTCAAGGTGGTCTCCGCCGGACGGCGGTTGGGCCAGGCCACCGGGCGCCGGGTCGACAGCAACAGCCTGCGGGTGAACTGCTGGCCGGGGTGGCCGGAGGGGTTCGCTGAGGGATCGTCAACCTGCGCCTACGCTGACGGCCAGCGGGATCTTGAGCCGTCGACATCATCGAGATCGGGTCGCATGCCGTTTGTGGCATGGATGAGCTACGTGTTGCGCGTGCCGTACCGAACGCGGGTGATGATGCACAGGGGGTGGGTTTCGCGTCGGCTGTTGTGCACCTCGACGACCGGCCAACCTACCTGACCTACCTCAACAATTGGCCCCTCACCAGCCTCAACGGCGACGACGTCGCCCACACGAACGCCTGAGCCGTCAGCGACGACCCAGAATGTCGGGCTGGTGCTCACGAGTCACGCAGCCCAGCCGCAATGGCCCGATACACGCCCGTCGGAACCGTGAGCCAAGCGGGCTCAGCGGTCGAGCGGAAGCCCTGAGCGTCGTTGAACTCGGCGATGTCGTACCGCAGGCGTTCGGCGAGGGTCCATTCCGCGGTCGGTTCGTCGGCCCACGCAGGGCGCGTCTCGGAGTCGGTCACTGGCCCGCCTCCGCTGCGAGCACGCAATCAGCCCGCCGGAAGACAGTGCATGGTGCCCAGGTGGCGATGCCGTAGTCGTCGAGGCAGCCTGCGCAAAGCCCGTCGCGGCTGGTGTCGGTTGCCGTCACGATCTCAGCTTTCGCGGTGATCGGGGCCGGCTCCGCCACGCTAGCGACCATCGTTGATCCCTCCCCTGGTGCGGCGTACCGTCTGATTAGGGCGGCGAGGCGGCCGGATCTCGGATCTACGACCGCCCCGCGCTATGAGTAGCCTCGCGGTCGCATGTCGCGTGGAGAAGGTGCGAGCCGTCTACGGTCGTCTACGGGAAGCGGAACGTGGCAAGCGGTTTCGGCGAGACCTTGAAGGCCCTTCGCGAGAACGGCGGGGCTGAGTCTCTACGCACTCTCGAAGCGGATCAACTGGAGTAAAGCGGCTGTCGGTCACGCCGAGAGCGGATTCCGAGAGCCGTCTCCGGAGCTGGCCCGCGCGCTCGACAACGCGCTCGGCGCCAACGGGGTGCTGATCGCGTTGGCCGCGACCCGAGGCAGACGGCGTACCGTCGTCGACGTGAATCGGCGGGAGCTGCTGACGGTGGTCGCAGCAGGTGGCGCAGCCTTGGCGGGCGCTTCCGGTGGCAGAGTCGGGACCGTGGACGTCGGCATAGCGCTCGACCGCATGGCTCAGCTCCGCCGCCTGGACGACTCGCTCGGCGGCGCCGACACGTTTGGCCTCTACCTCGCCGAGGTCGAAGCGACAGAGGCTGTGCTCAGCGGTGCCACGTACACAACTGACACCCGCCGAACACTGCTCGCCGTGCTGGCTGAGCAGGCCCAGTTGGCAGGCTGGGCGGCGTTCGACGCCGGCTGGACCGATCGCTCGCTGCGGCTCTATCAGACGAGTCGGCAGGCGGCGGTCGAGGCAGGAGATCAGGCGCTGGTCGCGAACGCGCTCGCGCTCGATGCGTACCAGCGCGCCTTCACCGGCCAGGTAGACGTCGAGCTTGCCCGCGCATCGTGCCAGGCATTGACTGCCCGCGTACCGGCGCGGGTTCGCGCGCTGGTCTTCGACCGAGCTGCGTGGTCCTTTGCCGTCGCCGGGCTGGTCGCGGAGGCCGAAGAGGCGCTCAGCTCCGCCGCAGGCGCTCTCGACGACGCAGGCGCCCCCGCCGATCCGGACTGGGCGACGTGGGTGGATGCGCAGGAGATCGCCATCATGACCGGCCGGTGCTGGTCGGCTCTTGGCCGACCCCTGCGAGCGGTGCCCCCGTTGACGAGCGCACTGGCTGACTTCCCGGAGGCGTACGCGCGCGACAAGGCGCTGTATCTGCTCGCGCTGGCTGAGGCGTACCTGCACGGGCGTGAGATAGAGCTGGCGGCTGCCACGATCACTCGCGCGCACAGGCTGACGGTTGGCGTGTCCTCTACCAGGCCGAAGGCGCGGATGGCGGCGACGCTCGCGCTCTCCGCCCCGTTCGAGGGGACGCCCGCCATGCGCGAGCTACGTGACAGGCTCGCGGTCAGTCCGCAGTGACCGCATTGCGAGCCCAGGTGACGCATGCGCTCGCCCCGGCGGTAACCGGGACGGCCGTGACCTGTGGGTTCTGCCATGGGTGGTTTGCGAGCAGGAACGCCTCGAGCTCGGCGTACCGATCCTCTGTGGTGATGAGCGTCGCCTGCCACTCCTCGCCCGTACCGTACTCGCCAAGGTGCCAGAACACGGAAGTCACCGGACCGCTGACCTGGGCGGAGGCGGCGAGGCGGAGGCGGACGGCGTTACCCGCGAGGGTGACGGCGGCTTCGCGGTGCTCGGTGGCAGTGGACACCTGAATAAGGCCGGTCATGTCGCGAGCGTACGGCGAAGTGCTCCCGACGGCAGCGAGCGAGGCGGCGAAGCGGCGCTCGGAACAACAGATCACCTGGCCGCTCAGGCCGCGTTGACTTGATCACGCGGCGCGAGGCCGCGATCGAGGTGTTCTCCGACCGGGTCCAGCCGCACTCCCCCGGGCTGGCCGACCGCATGTGGTACGGCGGCGGCAGCCTGCGCTCGTGCCAGTGGGCGGGCGAGCACGGCATGAACCTGCTGACCAGCAGCGTGGTGAAGACGGTGGAGTCGGAGGACTTCGAGCAGATCCGCTCCCACGTCCGGGCGTTCCGGGCAGCCCATCCCTACGGGCAGGCGGCCCCGGTGTCGCAGGGGCTGGTCGTCACCCCGCCGACTCGGCCAGCCCCGAACAGCGCGCCAAGTGCGCGGAGTACGCCGCGAATCGGCCGAAATCGCCGAGCGGCTGTACGCGCACGCCGCGTTCCGCTAGGTCGATGAGGTCGCGTTCGCGCTGCCGTTCACCTTCGAGCACGACGACTACGTCCAGATCCTCACCGACCTGGCCACCCACCTCGGGCCCGTGGCCGCCACGAGTCAATCTGTGGTGATCACATAGGCGTATGCGGCGTGGTTGAGCGCTTCACTGTCGGGCTCGATGCGGACAGTCAATGTCCCGCTACGGTGATCTTTCATCAAGGCGGGCAAGTTCTTCACCGACGCTGGCGCACAAGTCAGGTGACCTGTTTGAGACAGGTAGCCGTCAGCTCCCACCTCGATGTGGTCGCCGCTCGCCCTGCCTCCGAATGACCAGGTGACCGTCACCTTGCCAGCACCTCTGCAGGTCACGGCCAGCGTGTACGAATTCTCGGGAACGGCCTCGGCCACGTTCTGGACGGTCGTGTCCAGCGGTCCGGAGCTCACGGCGAACTGCTTCGCGTTGACTGCCGAGCCGATTCCCACATCCTCGCGCGCCTGGTCAATCAGCTTGCTCATCTCGCCGCCGCTGAGGGCAGGCGACGCATCGGTCGCACGGGTAGGCGGCAGGGTCTTCGGAGACGTGATCAGGGGCAACACGCTGATCGTCGCGACTACACCGACGACGACAGCGGCCAGGGTGGCTACCGCCGCTCGGCGGCGGGCGCGTCGGTCGCCGTACCGGCGGACCTGGTCGGCCATGGGGAGCTCTCGCTGCTCGGCCTCGAGGCGGATCAGGGCGAAGGCTTCTTCGATGTCATTCACTTGCCGCTCACCTCTATCGCTATGAGCGCGGTGGACAAAGCTGCGCGTCCCCTCGCCAGCCACGTGGTGACGGTGCTCGACGGCACGCCCGTGTCGACCGCTATCTGCGCAACCGGCAGATCGAACAGGTAGTGCAGCGCCAGGACTCGGCGGTGCGTCAGCGGTAGCTCGGCCAGGGCCTGGCTGACCAGCACCGCCGACTCGTCAGGCGGTGCCGTCTGCGTCGGGGCGGTGAGCAGCGGCATCGCGCGACGCCACCGAACCAGACGGCGCCACGAGTCGGTCGCCTGACGATGCACGATCAGCCGCAGCCATGCCTCGACGTCCTCGTAATGCGACAGCCGGCCCCACTGCCGCCAGGCCTTCAGGTAGGCCTCCTGCACTATGTCCTGGGCCTGCGTCCAGTCGCCGGTGAGGGCGTACGCGTAGCTCAGCAGCCGCCGGGAGGTCGCTCGGTAGCACTCGTCGAAGTCGCCCGCACCGCGCACCGCTCACCTCTTCTCGGTAGTAGTTGCGGAATGACACGAGCAGCCCCGACGTCCTGTCTCACGTTGTGATGGGCGCCACATCGATCACGCCGTACCGAAGCGGCACAGCGCGACGGTCGCGTCGTCGTGTCGTTTGTGGCGCGGTCGGGCGTACCCGTCGCGGTCGGCGGTCTCGGCCGCGCGCACGCGCCGGATCAGCTCCTCCGGCCCCTGCTCGGTGACCAGGTCCAGTAGCCCCGCCCAGTCGAACAGCCCGAACATGTCGACCGCACAGGACGCCCCGTCGGTGAGCAGCACGGCCCGGCGTACCTCGTCCGGCCCGGTCAGCGGCAGCCGCCCGGTGATCGCGTTCGCAGCGGCCCGCGGATCGGCGGCGGCGATCCAGTAACCGCCGGGAGTGTTGGTGAGCTCCTGCTTGCGCAGTGCGGCGGTGCGCTGCCGCGCGATGTGCTCGGCCGACCCGAGCGGCACGTCACCGCGCAGCGCCTCGGCCCGGATGTCCGCGTAGACCAGGTCGAACCGGTCGTCGGTGAGCGCGACGACCCGCCCACCCTGCTCGGCCACGAGCGGACTGTCGCCCAGCAGCAGATACTCCAGGTGATCGGCGTCGGCGCGGACCAGGCAGACCGTGGACGCCGGAGTGCTGGGGTTGGCCAGGTCGCATCCGGGGTGATCGCCGCGCACGCGCGTGATGGCCTGGCCGAGCACCTCGGACAGGGCAGCCGCCGGGGCGTCGGCGAGTGCTTCGCGTAGCCGGGTGACCAGGCGCCGGACGTACCACGCGGGGCCGTGCTCACAGCCGTCCGGCAGGTCCGGGGCGGTGACACCGTCGAACACGCCGACTACCCGACCCTGCTGGAACACCTGGTCCTCGTTGGCGGGACGCCCGGGTGCGGCCTCGGTCGCGGTGGTCACGATCATCGGTCAAGGCTATCGGACCTGCTCATGCCGGGTAGGCGCGGGTTTCGGTGGCCTTGACGGCGGCCCAGACGGTGCGGCCGGGGGCGAGGTCGAGCTGCGTGGCGGCACCGGGGGTGATGTCGGCGGCGGCGGTGACCGGCCCGGCGAGCTGGATGCGCAGGTTGTCGCCGTGGCGCTGGATGCCGGTGATGGTGGCGGCCCAGGTGTTGCGGGCGCTGCCGTCGGGGCGGTGCGGGTGCAGCGCGACAGCGGTCGGCGCGAACGCGATGAACGTGTCGCCGTACGCGGTGTCGCCGCTGGTCAGGGTGAAGCCGCCGGGCAGGGTGACGGTGTGGCCGTCGCCGCTGCCTCGGTAGAGGTTGAGGCCGACCAGGCGGGCGACGTAGTCGGTGCGCGGCTGGGCGGTGATCTCGTCGGCGTGACCCTCCTGCACGATGCGGCCGTGCTCGACGATGACCAGCCGGTCGGCGAGCACCAGGGCGTCCAGCGGATCGTGGGTGACCAGCAGCGTGGCGCCCGGATGTTCGGCCAGGTGGTGGTGCAGCTGGGCACGGGTGTCCAGGCGGGTGCGGGCGTCCAGCGCCGCGAGCGGTTCGTCGAGCAGCAGCAGCACGGGGTCGACGGCCAGGGCGCGGGCCAGCGCGACGCGCTGGGCCTGCCCGCCGGACAGGCGCCGGGGCTTGCGCTGGGCGTGTTCGGCCAGGCCGACGCGGGTCAGCCAGGCCATCGCGTGGGTACGAGCCGCAGCCTGCTTCATCCCCCGGTGGCGCGGCCCGAACGCGACGTTGTCGAGCGCGCTCAGGTGCGGAAACAGCAGGTAGTCCTGGAACACCACGCCGATGGGTCGCCTGTCGGGCGGGGTGAACCGGTCGGTGCCCGGCTCGTCGAGCAGGTCGCCGCGCAGCGTGATCCGTCCGCCGGTCAGCGGCAGCAGCCCGGCCAGGGCGCGCAGCGCGGTGGTCTTGCCCGCGCCGTTGGGGCCGAGCAGCGCGACGACCTCGCCGGGGCCGATGGCCAGCCGGAGGTCGAGGTCGAAGCCGCTGTCGCGGTGTACCACGAGGTGGGCGTCGAGCAGGGGCGCGCCGGTCATGACGTGGCGATCCACTTGTCGCGCAGCGCGGCGAGGATGACCACCGACACGGTGAGCAGGACCAGGCTGAGCACGATCGCGGCGTCCAGGTCGGTCTCCAGGGCGAGATAGACGGCCAGCGGCATGGTCTGGGTGCGGCCCGGAAAGTTCCCGGCGAAGGTGATGGTGGCCCCGAACTCGCCCAGCGCCCGCGCCCAGCACAGCACCGCCCCGGCGGCCACACCGGGCGCCACCATCGGGAGGGTGACCTGCCGGAACACGGCCCACCGCCCGGCCCCCAGGGTCGCGGCCGCCTCCTCGTACCGGTGGTCGGCGCCGCGCAGGGCCCCTTCGACGGCGATGACCAGGAACGGCATCGCCACGAACGCCTCGGCGACGACGACCCCGGCGGTGGTGAACGGCAGCGTGATCCCGAACGTGCTGTCCAGCCACGACCCGATCAGGCCGCGGCGGCCGAACACGAGCAGCAGCGCCACGCCGCCGACCACCGGCGGCAGCACCAGCGGCACGGTGACCAGGGCACGCGCCACCCGACGGCCCGGGAACTCGACCCGGGCCAGCAGCCACGCCAGCGGCACGCCGAGCAGCACGCACACGATCGTGGCCAGGCTGGCGGTGACCAGGGAAAGCCGCAGCGCGGCCAGCACACCGGGGCTGGCGAGGTGCTGCGGCAGGGTGGCCCAGGGTGCGCGCAGCAGCAGCCCGGCCAGCGGGACGACCAGGAATGCCAGCCCCAACAGCGCGGGGACCAGCAGCACCACCGGGGCCTGCCGGGGCGCGCGCCGCCGCGGCGACCGGTCGGTCACCGTGGCGGCGGGGGCGTCGCTCATGCCGTACGCCTCAGGGGGCCTGGAATCCGGCCGCGCCCAGCACGGCCTTGGCCGGACCGGTCTGCAGGTAGTCCAGGAACGCCTGTGCGGCGGTCTCGTTCGGAGCGTTCTTGAGCAGCACCACCGGATAGTCGTTGATGGCCTTGGCCGACTCGGGGAACTCGATGCCGTCGACGTCGTTGGCGGCCGCCTGGGTGTCGGTGCGGTAGACCAGCGCCGCGTCGACCTCGCCGAGCTTGACCTTCTGCAGCGCCCCCTTGACCTCCTGCTCCAGGGTGACCGGGGTGAGCCTGACGCCCGCCGCGTCCAGCGCCTTCTTCGCGGCCGCGCCGCACGGCACCTGCTCGGCGCAGAGCGCCACCTTCAGACCGGGTTTGGTCAGGTCGGCCAGGCCGGTGACGCCCTTGGGGTTGAGCTTGGGCACCGCGATGACGAGCTGGTTCTTGACGAACACCGTGGGCGTGCCGGCAGCGTCACCGGCGTCGGTGACCGTCTTCATGGTGGCGGGGCTGGCCGCGGCGAAGATGTCGGCCGGGGCACCCTGGATGATCTGGGTGGCCAGCGCGGAGCTGCCCGCGAAGTTGAAGGTGACCTTGGTGCCCGGGTGGGCCGCCTCGAAGTCCTTGCCGATCTGCTTGAACGACTCGGTCAGCGACGAGGCCGCGAACACGGTCACGTCTCCGCTGATCCCGGCCGCGCTACCGCTCGCGTCGGGCTGCGGCGTGTCCGAGCCGCAGGCCGCCAGCGCGGTGGCCGCGACCAGGGACACCGCGGCCAGCGCCGTACGGATCCACCTGTGTCTCATACGTTCGCCCTCCCCTTGAGCGCGGTGGCCCGCTCGACGACCACCGTGGTCGACTTGATCACCGCCACTGCCAACGAGCCGACCCGCAGGTCCAGTTCGTCGGCGGCTTCCCGGCTCATCAGCGAGACGATCCGGAACGGTCCGGCCTGGATGTCGACCTGGGCCATCACCGTGTCGCGGACGATGGCGGTGACGATGCCGCGCAGCCGGTTACGCGCCGACGAGTGGCCGGAGCCGTCGTCCTCGGCGGTGAACGACCGGGCCAGCTCGGCCAGGTCCGCCCCGGAGATGACCCGGTGGCCGTGTTCGTCACGGTGGGCGGGCACCCGCCCCGCGTCGACCCAGCGGCGCATGGTGTCGGCGCTGACCGCGAACAGCTCCGCGGCCTCACCGATGCGGTATGACGTCACGCGATCCAGCCTACCAACCGCAGATGCAAGGCCTGAATCCTGCTTTAGCTACGGTTTGCCAGTCGAGGGCGCCTGTACAGCCGCGTCTGCTTCATGAACAGAGTCCTGCGCCGTCGGCGGTCATGGCCGGGTTGGGGAGCGGCGGCTGAGACGGGGGTGCCGTCCTCGCCCGGTGACCGACCACCGATGGCCATCTTGATCGAGGTGTGGCACCGCTGCCGCCCGGAAGGTGACCGGAGACAGTGATCTTGGTGGCCATCCGCGGCCATGATCGCTGCGGTCGGTCAGAAGGCGCCGGTAAAGCCAGCTTTACGACCACCAGTTCCGATCTAGAGCGTCCGGCCGGCCAAGATCTCTGCCAGTGGTCAGTACACGTCGCGGACGTAGCGTTTGTCGGCGGCGAGCTGTTTGACGTAGACGGCGGCGGCCTCGGGGGTGAGGTTGCCGTGGGCGGTGGCGATGTCGCGCAGCGCCTGGTCGACGTCCTTGGCCATCCGGTGGGCGTCGCCGCAGACGTAGAAGTTGGCGCCGTCCTGCAGCCAGGACCACAGTTGGGCGCCGTGCTCGCGCATACGGTCCTGCACGTACACCTTGTGCCGCTGGTCGCGGGAGAAGGCCAGGTCCAGCCGGGTCAGCACCTTGTCGTCGCCAAGCTCGCGCAGCTCGTCGGCGTAGTAGAAGTCGGTGGCGCGCCGCTGCTCGCCGAAGAACAGCCAGTTGGCGCCGTTGGCGGCCAGCGCTCGCCGCTCCTGCAGGAAACCGACGAACGGAGCGACGCCGGTGCCCGGACCCACCATGATCATCGGAGTGTCGGGGTCGGCCGGTGGCCGGAAGTGGGGCGAGCGCTGCACGAACACCGGCACCTGCAGGTCGGCGGCGGCGTCGGCCAGGAACGTCGACGCCACGCCCTTACGGGCCCGGCCGTCGCGGTTGGCGTAGCGCACCACCGACACGGTCAGGCTGACCCGGTGCGGGTCGACCAGCGGCGTCGAGGAGATCGAGTACAGCCGGGGCTGCAGGCGCTTGAGCGCGCCGACCCACTCCTGCGCGCTCGCGCGCAGCCGGTATTCGGCCACCACGTCGACGGCCTGCCGGTCCCAGCTCCACTTGGCCAGCTCGCCGGTGTTGTCGTGGCGCAGCAGCGAGCGCAGATGCTGGTCGTGGGTGCGCTCGGCGACGAACCGCAGGAAGTCCGGGCTGATCTTCGCGATCTCCAGGTGCAGCCGCAGCGCGTCGATGAACGGCACCGTGCCGACCCCGGTGACCTCGACCGGCTCGTACGGATCCACCCCGGTCGCGTCCAGCCATTCCGTGACCAGCTCGCCGCAGTTGACCGGCCACACGCCGAGGGCGTCGCCCACGCTGTAGGCCAGTTCGCCGCCGCTGGTGTCGAAGGTGAACTGCCGCACCTCCTTGGCCGAGCCGGGCAGGCCGAGCAGCCGGTTGCCGACCAGCGCCGCGGCCAGCGGCGCCTCACGGGTCGGCGCGGCCGGACCGCCCGTCGCGGTGCGCGTCCCGCCCGCCGGGGCCGAGGCCAGCGCGGCGACGACGCGGTCGAGCCAGCTCGTGGCGGTCGGGGTGTAGTCGGGTTCGCAGTCGGCGCGTTCGGTCAGCCGCAGCGCGCCGAGTTCGCCGAGCCGGGCGTCGAGGCGGCGGCCGTGTCCGCAGAAGTCGGCGTACATCGAGTCGCCGAAGGCCAGCACGGCGAAGCGGCGACCGTCCAGGCGGGGCGCGCCGGGGTCGCGTAGCGCCTGCCAGAAGGCGCCGCCGTTGTCGGGCGCGTCGCCGTCGCCGAAGGTGCTGGTGACCACGAGCAGGTCGGCGGGCCCGGCCAGGATCTCGGGCAGCGGGTCGGCCATGCTGCGTACGGTCGGCTGCCAGCCGTCCTGGGCCAGCCGCTGCCCGATCACCCCGGCGAAGCCCTCGGCGTTGCCGGTCTGCGACGCCCACAGGATCTGGATCCGGCGGCCCGACGGCACCCGGGACTGCCCCAGCGCGCGGCTGTAGGTGCCCGCGAGCATCCCGTTGAGCCACAGCGCCCGCCCCGCGTCGATCGGTGCCGACGGCGGCAGCACCGGCACGCCCTCTCGGGGCGAGGCGGCCAGCGCGGTGAAGAACCCGGACAGGTACCGGCGCTCGTTCTCGGTGAACACCGGGATCGCGTCGTCGAGGCCGAGCATCCGCCGCAGGTCGTCGGCGCCCATCGGCGTCATCGCGGGCAGCAGCTCGTCGGCGACGACGGGCAGCGGCGCGGCGACCCGGGCCAGCGCGACCGCGCAGTGCTTCAGTTCCGGCTGCAGCGAGATCGGGTCGACGGCGTCGCTGGTGACCGCGTTGACGGTGATGTCGGTGCCGAACAGGTCGTTCCAGTGGAACGGGGCGAAGCAGGTGCCTGGCAGCACCCGGTCGGTGACCACGGCGGGCAGCACGGCCTCGCCCCGGCGTGAGGTCAGCCGCACGGAGTCGCCCTCGGACAGTCCGAGGTCCGCCGCGTCGGCCGGGTTGACCTCGAGGAACGGGCCGGGATTGAGCTTGTTCAGCTTGTCGACCCTGCCGGTCTTGGTCAGGGTGTGCCACTGGTGCTGCACCCGGCCCGTGTTGAGGACGTACGGGTGGTCGTCGTCGGGCAGCTCGGCCGGGGCGAGGTGCGGCCGGGGCCAGAACACGGCGCGGCCGGAGGCGGTCGCGAACGCCAGCCGGGGGCGGCTGCCGTCGGGGCGTTCGACCAGGTGGCGGCTCACCCCGTCGTTGAGGTAACGCACCGGGTTGCGGTCGGGGCCGTCCGGGTCGGCGGCGGGCCACTGCACCGGACCGGCGGCGAGCCGGGCGTACGAGACGCCGCGCAGGTCGTACCCCGTCTGCGGGTTGGCGAAGCGGCGGATCTCCGCGAAGATCTCCTCGGCACTGCCGTAGTCGAACCCGGGGTAGCCCATGGCGGTGGCGACGCGGGCGATGAGCAGCCAGTCCGGCACGGCGTCGCCCGGTGCGTCGCTCGCCTGGCGGGCCAGGGTGAGGTTGCGCTCCGAGTTGATCATCACGCCGTCGGTCTCGGCCCACATCGCGGCGGGCAGCAGCACGTCGGCGTACGCGTTGGTCTCGGTGTCGGCATACGCGTCCTGCGCGATCACCAGCTCGGCGGCCTCCAGCCCGGCGATCACGGTCTTGCGGTTGCCGACCGAGGCCACCGGGTTGGTGCACACGATCCAGCACGCCTTGATCTGCCCGGCGGCCATCCGCTCGAACATGTCGATCGTGCCCTGGCCAACGTCGGTACGCAGGGTGCCCGCGGGCAGCTGCCATACCCCCTCGGTGAACTCGCGGTCGGCCGCGGCCAGCACCGACCGCTGCCCCGGCAGACCGGGGCCCATGTAGCCCATCTCGCGGCCGCCCATGGCGTTGGGCTGCCCGGTCAGCGAGAACGGGCTGCTGCCCAGGCGCCCGATCGCGCCGGTGGCCAGGTGCAGGTTGCACAGTGCGTTGGTGTTCCAGGTGCCGTGGGTGCTCTGGTTGAGGCCCATGGTCCAGCAGCTCATCCAGTCCCCGGCCGCCCCGATCCAGGCCGCGGCCTGGCGCAGGTCGGCCTCGGCCAGCCCGGTGAGCTCGGCGACCGTCGCGGGTGGATAGTCGGCCAGCAACGCCGCCATCGCGTCCCAGCCCTCGGTGTGCTCGGCGATGAACGCCTCGTCGACCTGCCCAGCCTCGACCAGCAGGTGCAGCAGGCCGTTGAGCAGCGCCAGATCGGTGCCGGGCCGGATCTGCAGGAACAGGTCGGCCCGCTCGGCGGTGGCGGTGCGCCGCGGGTCGACCACGATCAGCTTCGCGCCCGCCTTGACCCGGTCCATCATGCGCAGGAACAGGATCGGGTGGCAGTCGGCCATGTTCGCGCCGATCACGAAGAACACGTCGGCGTGGTCGAAGTCCTGGTACGACCCCGGCGGGCCGTCCGAGCCAAGCGACAGCTTGTAGCCGCTGCCCGCGCTGGCCATGCACAGCCGCGAGTTCGACTCGATCTGGTTGGTGCCGACGAACCCCTTGGCCAGCTTGTTCGACAGGTACTGCGCCTCCAGGGTCAGCTGCCCCGAGACGTAGAACGCGACCGCGTCGGGTCCGTGCTCGTCGACGATGGCCCGCAGCCGCCCGGCCACGTGGTCGATCGCGGTGTCCAGATCGGTCTCGGCCAGCGGGCCGCCGCGTTCGGCGCGCAGCCGGGCCGACGTCAGCCGACCGGGCGCGGCGAGCATGTCCGCGCTGGTGGCGCCCTTGGTGCAGAGGCGGCCGCGGTTGGCCGGGTGCTCGCGGTCCCCGACGGCCTTGAGTACGCGCCGACGCCCGTCGGGCCCGGTGGCGACGTCGAGCACCATCCCGCAGCCCACGCCGCAGTACGAGCACACCGTCCTGACCTGGGAAACACCGTCACGGGCCGCGGTCGCCGCCACACCCACCCCTTCCCGCCGACCGGTCGCGCCGACCGGTGATTTCCAGGGTAGGAACGATGCGTTACGTCGGCGTCACACGATCAAGGACGACGGCGTTACCACCGCCACACAACACCACACCCATCGCTGTGATCCCTCCGGAGTGGATGCTCAGACCGACGCGAGATACCACGAAACCCGAGAGTGATTCGCGTACTCTACATACGATTTGAGAAAGTTTTCCATCGTCGCCCGAAATATCCCTTGTGCTGCCTAGTATTCGGTAGTCGATCCGTTTCACAAGTGGCACGGGAGAACTGGCATGAGCACCGCAGAGCACGGCCGACAGGCCACCGCCCGGCAGGACCGGCACAGCGGAAGCCGCCTGCTGCGCAGAGCCGCCGCACTGGCGGTGATGGCGGCGGGGTTCGTCGCCGCCACGGCACACCCCGCTGCGGCCGCGCCGCTGCCACCGACCCTCGCCAAGGCCTTCGGCGCCGCGTCGATCCCAGTCGGCACCACCACCTCGCTGACCTTCACGGTCACCAACCCCAACGCCGTGGACACGCTGACGGGCATCGCCTTCAGCGACACCCTTCCGACCGGACTGGTCGTGGCGACACCCCCGGCGGTGGTCAACACCTGCTCCGGCTCGGTCGTGGCCAACCAGGGCGGCCCACTGATCATCCTCACCGGCGCGACGCTCACCCCGTCGGCGGTGTGCACCCTCAAGGTCAATGTCCTGGCCCAGACCACCGGCGTCAAGAACAACACCACCAGCGCGGTCACCGCCGCCGAGAGCGGACCCGGGCCGGGGGCCGCGGCGAGCCTCACGGTGACCACGGGCGCGCCGCCCGCGTGCACCATCGTCGGCACCGCCGCCAGCGACGTGCTGGTCGGCACGGCAGGCCCGGACGTGATCTGCGGCCTGGGCGGCAACGACATCATCAGCGCCGGCGCGGGCAACGACACCATCTATGGCGGACCCGGCGTCGACATCATCACGGCGGGCAGCGGCAGCGACACCGTGTACGGCGAGGACGGCAACGACGTCATCAACATCCGTGACGGAGTCGGCGGCAACGACAGCGCCGACGGCGGCACCGGCCTGGACATGTGCACGATCGACACGGGCGACAGCCGGATCAGCTGTCCCTAGGTGCTCCGATCCCGGGCGGTCGGTCAGAGCAGGCGGGTGTCCCGCCCCGACCGACCGCCCGGTTCCCGTCCCCGGCTGTCCGGCTGCCCACCCGCCGACAGCCGGGGCGGCGGCCGTTCGGGAGGTCGCTGTCGACCGGAGGTCTGGTCCGCTCTGACGGCACGGTGCAGCTCCGTCAACTGGCGGGAGAGCCGGACCAACTCCTCGACCAGTTGGCGGCCCTTGCTGCGCAACCCGGCGACTTCCTCGATGAGGCCACCGCCCGCCGTGGCGGGCGCGTCGCCGGGTGGCGGTGTCGCCCCGTCCATGGTGAACCCCTTTCCGTACGCGCGCGGGTTACCCCCGCCTTCGTGGCGATAAACCCGAATTTTCGGCGTACTTTCCCGAACCCGGCTTTCCCGGCCCGGTCGGTGTCGCGCCCACGGGTGCAGAGCAAGCGCGTGGGTGCAGAGCAAAGGCGCGCGCACACCCTCCCCACCTGCGCGGCGACGAGTGAGTCTTGTCCACCGATGTGGATGTCGGCGATACTGCCTGGAGCCACTGGGGTGACCGGGTAGGCGTGCGGTCGGGCCGCGCAGCGCAACGCTGCGGCTCGTGGGGCGCTTTCCATCCCAGCGGTGTATCGCACCCGCCTACCCGCAAAAGGAAGTGCCCCGTGAGAGGTTCGCCTCGTCGTATCACCCTGCTCAGCGTGCCGCTGCTGGTAGCGGCGCTGCTGCTCGTGCCGCAACCCGCCGTGGCCGCGGTCAGCTTCAGCAGCACCGCCGTCAACCAGAACGGCGGCAACTGCATGGACCTGCCCAACAGCAACGCCAACAACGGCATCCAACTCGTGCAGTACGGCTGCAACTCCGGCACCAACCAGCGGTTCACGTTCAACCCGGTGTCGGGGACGACCGACACCTACACCATCGCGACGCTGACCGCGGGCAAGTGTGTCGACGTCAACGGCGCCTCGACCGCCGACAACGCCACGATCATCCAGTGGACCTGCCACTCGAACACCAACCAGCAGTGGCGCCTGGTGCCGGTGACCGTCAGCGGCACCGACAAGACGTTCAACCTGGTGTCGGTCAGCTCCGGCAAGTGCGTCGTGCCCGCCGGGGGCGTCGCCACCGCCAACACCGGCCTGGTCCAGCTGCCGTGCAGCACCGCGTCCAGCCGCGTGTGGCGCCTGCCGAGCTACACCACCACCAGCGGCTCGGTGACCGTCACCAACCCGGGCAACCGGTCCACTGCCGTCAACACCGCGACCAGCCTGACCCTAGCGGCCAGCGGCGGCACCGGCACGTACACCTGGTCGGCCACCGGCCTGCCCGCGGGCCTGAGCCTCAACACCTCGACCGGGGTGATCAGCGGCACCCCGTCGACGGTGAACACGTACACCGTGACGGTGACCGCGACCAGCGGCGGTGTCAGCGGCTCGGCCACCTTCACCTGGACCGTCACCTCTGGCGGCGGGACCGGGAACACCTACACCAACC
This sequence comes from Catellatospora tritici, assembly GCF_019083965.1. Taxonomy (GTDB): domain Bacteria; phylum Actinomycetota; class Actinomycetes; order Mycobacteriales; family Micromonosporaceae; genus Catellatospora; species Catellatospora tritici. The sequence goes on along the minus strand of NZ_JAHRCY010000013.1, from coordinate 21,259 downwards.
CGATCAAGGCGCAGGGCCCGGACCCGTGGCTGACCTACTACAACGGCTACTACTACCTGGCCACGACCACCTGGAACCGCACCATCACCATGCGCAAGGCGACCACCATGCGCGGCCTGGCCACCGCCACCGACCAGGTCATCTTCAACCTGGTCAACCCCAACGGTGCCGGCACCATGTGGGCGCCGGAGTTCCACCTGCTCAACGGCCCGAACGGGCAGCGCTGGTACTTCTACTACACCGCCGGGCGCGAGCCGTACGACCTGGGCACCCAGCGCATCCACGTGCTGGAGAGCGCCGGGCTGGACCCGATGGGCCCGTACACGTTCAAGGCCGACCTGCTCGACCCGACCTCGGACAACACCTGGGAGCTCGACCCGGGCATCCTGCAGCTCAACGGCAACCTGTACCTGCTGGGCACGTTCTACAACGGCTCGCAGCCGATGTTCATCCGCCCGCTGAGCAACCCGTGGACGGCCAGCGGCACTCGCCGCATCCTGACCACGCCCACGCTCAGCTGGGAGACCGTAGGCGGCGCGGTGGCCGAGGGCGGTGAGGTCCTGCAGCACGGCGGCAAGACCTTCATCATCTACTCGACCAGCCACTGCTCCACTCCGGATTACAAGCTCGGCATGCTGACGTACAACGGGACCGGCGACCCGCTGCTGTCCTCGTCCTGGACGAAGTCGCCGAACCCGGTCTTCCAGCGCTCCAACGCCAACAGCGTCTACGGGCCCGGCCACAACGGGTTCTTCAAGTCGCCCGACGGCACCGAAGACTGGATCGTGTACCACGCCAACAGCTCGGTGAGCGGCGGCTGCGACATGAACCGGTCGACCCGGGTGCAGAAGTTCACCTGGAACGCCGACGGCACGCCGAACTTCGGCACCCCCGTCGCGACCGGCGTCACCCTGACCGCGCCCTCGGGCGAACCCGCCTCCTGATCCGTCGGCCGGGGCCGCGAAGTCGCGGCACCGGCCCACGCTGTGCCGGGTACACAGCGGCCACCCATACCCCCATGGGAAGGAACCGCAATGAACCTGCACCTGCCTGGCGGCCGCGTCCTGGCCGCCGCGGCCTCACTCCTGCTCCTGTCCTTCGCGCTGCCGTCCGCGGCCGCGCAGGCCCGGCCCGGTGCCGACCTCTGCGCCGGGCTCCAGCGGATCGTCACCAACCACCACGTCGTGTGCACGCACGGGCCCGACGCCGCGCCCGCCGGTCTGGACGTCAAGCGTGAGATCAAGCCGCTGGCCGCGGCCGTCGCCGCCGGTGCCCTGCCGGTCTGCGAGGGCGACGGCACCTCCGGCAAGCGGGTCGAGGTGCTGTACGTGCACGGCAGCACCAGCCGCTACGCGCAGTACCTGGAGACGTTCCGGACGCTGGCCGAGGGCGTCGACAACATCTACAACGCCAGTGCCGCCGAGACCGGCGGGACCCGGCACGTGCGCTACGTGACCGAGAACGTCAACGGCGCCTGCCGGGCGGTCGTGCGCGACGTGCAGATCCCCGACGCGGCGCTCAACGCCAACGACTGGGCACCGCTGCTCAACGCGGTGCAGGCGGCCGGGTACACCCGTACCGACCGCAAGTACCTGCAGTTCGTCGACGCGAACGTCTACTGCGGCATCGGCGGGTTCGCCGGGGACACCCGCAAGGGCGACAGCAACCGCTCCAACGTCGGCCCCGAGTACGCCCGCGCCGACAACGGCTGCTGGACCGCCGGAGTGGCCACGCACGAACTCGGCCACACGCTCGGCGCGGTCAACGACAACGCCCCCAACGCCTCCGGCGCCGCCCACTGCGTCGACGAGTACGACGTCATGTGCTACAAGGACAGCGACGGCGTGACCCTGGTCTACCGCTGCACCGACCGGGCCCACGACGACCGCCTGGACTGCAACCACGACGACTACTACCACACCAACCCGGCGGCGGGCAGCTACCTGGCCACGTACTACAACGTCGCCGACAACCTGTTCCTGATCAAGTCCGGCGGCACCACCCCGCCCCAGCCGACCACGTTCAAGCTCGTCAACGGCGCCTCGGGCACCTGTCTGGACGACCCGAACTCCAGCACCACCAACGGGGTTCAGCTGGCCCTGTACACGTGCAACGGCGGCGCCAACCAGACGGTGACCCAGTCGGGCGCGGCGCTGCAGATCCTGGGCAAGTGCCTCGACGCGTACGGTGCGGGCACCGCCAACGGCACCAAGGTCATCCTGTGGAGCTGCAGCGGTGCCGCCAACCAGCAGTGGACGCTGCGCGCCGACGGCTCGATCGCGGGAGTGCAGAGCGGGCGGTGTATCTCGCCCGTCAACGGCGGCACCGCCAACGGCACCCTGCTGGTGCTGTTCGACTGCAACGGCCAGCCGTACCAGCGCTGGACCCGGAGCTGAAAAGACCGCACGCCCGGTCGAAAGATTTCGACCGGGCGTGCGCTCGTCCTATCTCACCAAAACAATGACACAGTCAATCTGGCCGTAACGCCGTTGCCATCTTGCCGAAAAGGTTTTCGGCAGCCATCGTGTCCTGTGGACGCCGGAACGGCCCTACCGCCCCGGCGACCCCGAGTGAGGGCCCCTCGTTACCCGGACGAGGGGCTCTCACCGAGCCGACCACCTGAAGGTGGCCGACAGCACCCAGTGTAGGGCGCTCGGCACGCTCAGGAGACGACGCTGAACAGCTGCCCTGCGGCGACCGAGTGCGGCCGGCCCAGGCCGGTGCGGATGGGCGCGGCCAGGTTGCGGCTGGTCAACGTGCCGTTGCCGAGTTGGCCCAGGACGTTGAGGCCCCAGCCCACCAGCTTGCCGTTGGCCACTGCCAGGCTCTGCCCGCCGGGGAACTTCTCGCCGAAGCCAGCGTCGAGCGCGGTGACGCCAGTGACGCCGACCGTGTCCACCGGAGTCAGCCGGGGGCTGGTGAACGTGCCGTCACCCAGCTCGCCGTTAGCGTTGAAGCCCCAGCCCTTCACCCGGCCGCTGGTCAGCAGGGCCAGGCTGTAATCGTCGCCCGCGCTGACTGCCTTCACCTTGACGCCCGCCAGCCCCGCCACCGCGACCGGCGACGAGCTGTCTGTGGTGGAGTTGTTGCCCAGCTGCCCGTGGTCGTTGTCACCCCAGGCCCGGACCGAGCCGTCGCCCAGCGCGGCCAGGCTGAAGGTGAAGCCCGCGCTGATCGCCTTGACCTTGACGCCGGTAAGACCGGTGACCGCGATGGGGGTGGCCTGCGGCTGGTTGCTGGTGGTGCCATTGCCGAGTTGGCCGTGGCCGTTGCCGCCCCAGGCCCATACCGTGCCGTCGTCCAGCAGGGCCAGGCTGTGGTCGACGCCCGCCGAGATGGCGACCGCCTTCCTGGGGAGCCCGATCACCGCGACCGGGAGTGGCTGGGCGGTGGTGGTGCCGTCGCCGAGCTGGCCTACATTGTTGCGACCGAAGCTCATCACGGTACCGTTGTCCAGCAGCGCCAGGCTGAAGAAGCCGCCTGCGCTGATCGCCTTGACCCCGGTCAGGTCCGCCACCGAACCGGGTACCGGAAAGTCTTGGGTTTGACCGTTACCCAGCTCGCCGTTGGCGCCGATGCCCCAGGACTTGACGGTGCCATTGTTCAGCAGCGCCAGGCCGTGGAACACCCCGGCGGCGACGGCCTTGACCCCGTCCGGGATGGCCACGGTGACTGCGGTGAGCCGCCGGTCGGTCGTGCTGCCGTCACCGAGCTGGCCGCTGTCGTTGACGCCAAAGGCTTCGGCGCCCTGTGCCACCGCGGGCTTGGACTTGGGTTTGCCCTCGTGGTCGTTGCCTGCCGCTGTCGCGGTGGCGGGCACCGCCAGCAGCGCCGGCAGCAGCAGGGCGCCGAGCACGCCCAGGCGCCGGATGCGCGGTCTTGTCGTACGAAGTCGCATGGATTCCCCCGTGTGCGCGACATGAATCGGCCGCGGCCTGTGCCGATCATGCGAAGCTGCAGGTCCGTGTCCTCGCCCTAGTTCTATCCCACCCGGCGGCGCCCACCGCCGAGCCACGCGCACGCGTCGTCCGGCGGTGGGCGCACTGCTCAGCCCAGCAGGCGCCAGCGGTGGTCGGCGGTGCCGTTGTCCTCGTACTGCACCACCTGGGCGCTGTCGGCGGTCGACATGCCCGACACCCCGAGCACCAGCCCGCTGTTGAGGTTGCGGATGCGCAGCCAGCCGCCGCCGTCGCCGAGCAGCTGCCAGTAGTGGTCGGCGCTGCCGTTGTCGGCGAACTGCTGCACCAGCGCGCTGTTGGCCCGGGACATGCCGCCGACCGCGAGCACCTTGCCGCTGTTCTGGTTCACGATCAGATACCAGCCGTTGCCGACGTGGTCGAAGCGCCAGTTGTGGTCGGCGCTGCCGTTGTCGGCGAACTGCACCACGTTGGCGCTGTCGGCCGTCGACATCCCGGCCACTCCGAGCACCTTGCCGCTGTTGGCGTTCTGGACGCGGTACCAGGTGTTGGGGCGCGTGATCGCCGGGGTCGCGGTGACGTTCCACTGCAGGACGCCGCCAGAGAACCCGGCCTTGAGCTGCGCGACGATGCGCAGCGCCGTCGTGGTCACGGCGGTGAAGGTCGTCGTGTTGTACGTGTTGAGCGCCGTCCCGTACCCCGAGGCCCCCGACACGGCCTGCCACGCGCCGGAGCTGTTCAGGTACTCCAGCCGCCACGAGGCGGGCACCCGGCACTGGCCGTGGTCGGTGTCGTCGTACCAGTAGACGCTGACCGAACTGGCGCTGACCGGCGCGACGTAGGTGTACTGCACCCACTCGCTGGTGCCGGTGTGGTCCCACCAGGTGAAGCGCCGGTGCGACTGGTCGTACGAGCTGGCCGGGTCGTAGTAGCTGTTGAGCGCGGTGACGGTGTCGCCGGAGAAGGTCCACGACGCCGACGGGGTCGCCGGCAGCTGCCACTGCCGCGACCCGCCGATCACCGGGAACGAGGTGATCCGCAGGCTGGCCGCGCCCATCGGGATGAGCCGTACCGTCTTGATCGGCTCGCTGGACGCGACCGGGCTGAGCTGCAGCCGCGACACCACGTTCTCACTGTCGGCCTGCCAGTTCGGGATGGGCCGGGCCTGCGCGGTCAGCGCCACCGGGGTGCCCGCCGGGGTGAACGGGTTGCCCGAGCCGCCGCCCGCGACCGCGGCGAATGTGCCCGGGACCAGACCGTAGTTCCAGGCGGAGGTCGGGAACACCTGCCACTCCGGCCAGGCGCTGTTGGGGTCGTTGTAGCGCAGGAAGTTCTGGCCGATCTCCAGCGAGTAGGTCAGCGGGCCGTTGCTGACCGAGATCGCGTTCTGGTTCGCGGTCCAGGTGGTGGTCTTCGGCGACATCGGCAGCGTGAGCACCACGGTGTCGCCGTTGTTCCAGGTGCGGTTGACCGCCACGTACGCCGGTCCGGCCACCACGGGCTGGGCGGCGCCGTTGACCGTCAGCGACGGGTTGGGGCACCAGCTCGGGATGCGCGCGTACAGCGGGAACGCGACCGCACCCGAGGTGGCCAGCCGCAACGTCACCGCCCCGTTGAACGGGTACGACGTCTCCTGGGTGAGCGTGACCGTGGCGGCGCCCGCGCCGACCTTGGCGGTGGTGGTGCTCGGGGCGTACATGGTGACCGCGAGGCCCCGGTCGGCGGTGGCCTGCACCAGGTTGTCGGTGAAGTACGACCAGCCCTGCCCGTAGTTGTGCGGGCAGCACCGGTACTGGTCCACGCCCAGCAGGTACGCCTGCATGGCGAACCCGTTCTGGTACTGGCCCTGGGTCTTGGCCCGGTTGTCCAGCTGCACGCTGTTGGCGCTGGTGATGTAGTGCAGCGACCTGTGGTTGGGCTCCATCGAGGCGGGCAGCGAGTTGAAGGCCAGGTTCTCGCAGCCGTCGGCCCAGCTCGGGTCGCCGGTGAGCCGGGTCAACGTCTCGAAGCTCTGCATGTACTCGACGATCCCGCAGGTCTCGAAGCCCTGCCGGGGGTCGCGCTGGTCGGTGCGGATGTTCTCGTCCCCGGCGAACCCGCCGCCGGGGAACTGCCCCCACTGCGACTGGATGGTCGAGTAGTTGTTGTACGTCGCCTGCGTCAGCGAGGTGTTGCCGCGCAGGGCCATCAGCGCGGGCTCGGTGAAGCCCTGCGCCAGGTCGACGTTGTGCATGCTGGGCAGGTTGTTGACGTAGTTCTTGCTGTACTGATGGATCTTGTCGGCCAGCGACAGCAGGAAGCTCTGGCCCGTCCGGGCGAACAGCCAGAACACCGTGTCGAGGTTGGTCGCCCAGCGCACCGAGCCCCAGCTCTGGTTGAACGCCGAGGCGCCGAACTGGTTCTGGTACTGCAGGAACTTGGTCAGCATCGGGACGATCCGGGTGTCACCGGAGTACTCCTGATACGTGCGCAGCGCCTGCAGCAGCGGCATGAACGGCCAGAAGTCCGGGCCGCCGCCCAGCGAGGTGCGCAGGGCGGTGGGGCCGAAGAAGCCGTCCGGCTGGACCGTGGCGACGATGCCGTTGACCCAGGTGGAGACCTTGCTTCGCAGGGCCGCGTCGCCGGTGACGGCGGCCAGCGCGGTCAGGCCGCGCAGCCAGTACGGCAACTCCTCCCAGCCGCCCTTGGCCGGGTTCACCCAGCCGCTGTCGGCGTAGACGAGGAAGTGCGAGACCTGGTCGTAGTTGCCCGCGATGCCGGAGGCGTCCAGCGACAGCTGCTGGGACAGCCAGCCGGTGGCGCGGATGGACCCGGCCGGGAGCTTGAGGAACGGGGTACGGGTGAGGCCGGCGCCGTACGGGAAGTAGATCCCGCCGGACGAGGTGTCGCCGACGAGGGTGACCGGGGTGCCGGTGCCGCCGGCCCAGGATGCGGTGACGGCCTGACCGGCGAGGGCGAGCCCGCCCGCGACGGCGACGCCGCCACGTAGGACGGTGCGACGGTGCATAGCGCCTCCCTGGCGTCTGTACAACGTTGTCTATAACGTTATAGAGACACGGTAACTTCGACGCATGCAAATGTAAACGCGACGTTTCGCGCAGACGGCGACCTCCAGGTGCGCGAACGGCGACCTCCAGGTGGAGGTCGCCGTTCGCGCAGCGGTCTGTCGGTGCCGGTCAGGGCTTCCAGTGGGGGTCGCGGCCGCTCAGGCCTACCAGCCGGTCCAGCGTGCTCGCCTCGGCGGGCACCGGCACCTCCGGCCCGAAGCCGCCCGGCCGCCCGCGCAGACTGGGGGCCACCCCCGCGACCTGCGCCAGCGCCACCTCCAGCACCTCGTCGTCGAACTCGACGGTCTGCCCGCTGGCCCGAGCCAGCTCCCAGCCGTGCACGACCAGCTCCATCAGCGTGATCCCGGCACCCAGCTCGGCGGGGAGCATCCGCCCGTTGAGCTGCACCTCGCCCTCGATCGCGTCGGGTGCCGCCCAGGCCGCGCTCAGCGACGCCAGCTCCGGCGGGAACTTCACCCACGGCGGCTGGTCCATGACCACGACCTTGCCCGCGGGCCAGCTCTCCCGGCGCACCGCGGTCCGGCTGATGTGGATCGAGTTCAGCAGGTGCTCGCACAGCCCGTGCACGTCGAAGCCGCTGCTCGGCGTCGGCGACTCCTTGGTGACGGCCGACATCGGCGGCGCGGTCACCACCGCGGTGACGGTGTCGGCGGCGCTGCTGATGAGCTTGCTGGTGGTCATACGGAAGTGCCTCCGGTCGTTCGGACGAGCGCGTAACTCGCGAAACTTACCGGAATCGGGCGTGCCAGACTTCCGCAATCGTGCTCAGTTCGCCGGATTTTCTCCGGCCACACCGGACGGTTCACCCGTGTCGGTGATACCCGGCGGTGTCGTGCCGCTCCGGCGGGACGCCCCAGGCCTCTTCGAGGGCGTCGGTGTGCCGCGGGCGCTGCGGGCGGGGCGAGGGGGTCCGGCGCCGCTCGCGCCTGCCGCCGCTGGCGGCCAGCGCCGCCAGCGCGGTGGTGATCGGTACCGCCGTGATCAGGCCGAGGGTGCCGACGATCGAGCGAACGATCTCCTGGGCCAGGAACTCCGAGGTGAGCGTGGTGCCCAGCGGCGACCCACCGGCGACGAGCAGCAGCAGCGTCGGCAGCGACGCGCCCGCGTAGGCGAGCACGATGGTGTTGACCACCGAGGTGATGTGCGCGCGGCCGACCCGGGCCGCGGCGGCGTACAGCTTGGCGAAGCCCAGCGCCGGGTTGGCCTGCGCCAGCTCGGTCACCGTGTACGCCTGGGTGACCGTCACGTCGTCGAGCACGCCCAGCGCGCCGATGAGGATGCCCGCCAGCAGCAGTCCGGGCATGTTGATGTCGCCGTTGACGAAGGTGACGTACAGCGACTCTTCGCTGGACATGCCGGTCAGGTGCAGCAGGCTCACGGCGAGGGCGGACAGCCCGCCGGTCAGCGCGAGCGCGGCCAGGGTGCCCAGCACCGCCATCGAGGTCGGGATGTTGATCCCGTGGGTCAGGTACAGCACCACCAGCATGATCGCCGCGGAGCCGACGATCGCGACCAGCAGCGGCGAGCTGCCCTGCAGGATCGCCGGCACGATGAACATCAGCAGCACCGCGAACGTGAACGCCAGCCCGCCCAGGGCGGCCACGCCCCGCCAGCGCCCGAACGCCACCACCGCCAGCACGAACGCCAGCACCAGCGCCCACATGCCGTCGCCGCGGTCGTGGTCCAGGATGTCGTAGGTGACCCCGCCACCCTCGGCCGAGTCATCGGTCTTGATCACGAAGACCTTGTCGCCCGGCGACACCCGCGGGGCGCCCGGCCCGGCCGGTATCGCCGTGGTGACCTCGCTGCCCTCCTCCGGCCCGCCGGTCAATCGGACCGTGACCTCACCGCAGACCGGCGGCCCGCTCTGGTCCGGGCTCTGCGCGGGCGGTTCCGGGACCGTGGCGCAGTCGACCGAGTGCACCGCCTGGACCACGCCCTCGAACTGGGGCGGCCCGGTCCACGGCTCGGACTTGAGCTGGCCCGGCCACAGCAGCACCAGCCCGACCAGGGTCAGCAGCGCGGCCGGGATGAGCGCGGCCAGGGTCAGCCGCGTCGCCCTGCGGCTGACCGCGACCGGCTGCGAGCCGTGCGCATGGGAGTGGCCGTGCCCGCCCGGATCGGCACCGGCGTGGTCGTGACGCGGCGAGTCGCCGTACCGGTGGTTCGTCACGTCGGCGTGGTGATGCGGGCTGCTCACGGAGGCTCCTGCGCGGGGAGACGGTCACGCCGCCACGGCAGGTGCCGCGGCGAGGTCGGCCCAGTAAAGCACGCGATCCGGACCACCCGAGCACCGACGAACCCACGTCCACCCACACAGTCCCACCCACACAGTCCCACCCACCCCGTCCACCCACACAGTCCCACCCACCCGCCCGTGCCGCACCCGCCGCCCCGCCCGCCGCCGCGGACGCGCGCGCCGCCGCCGCCGCCGCGCAAGATCGCTCAAGTTGCCGGGCAATCGTGGGAATGGCGCCCCAAGATACGCCCGATTGCCCGGCAGCTTGAGCGATCTTGGTTAGGTCAGTTGGGTGATGGCCTCGATGAGGAGCCATCCGCCGAAGATGGCGAAGAGGGCGGCGGCGCCGAACCTGATGGCTCGTTCGGGCAGGTGCTTGCCGAGCAGGCGGCCGACCAGGATGGCCAGGGCGTCGGCGGCGACCATGCCGATGGTGGAGCCGAGCCAGGTGCCGAACCAGCCGTGGCTGGTGGCCAGCGTGATGGTGGCCAGCATGGTCTTGTCGCCGAGTTCGGCCAGGAAGAAGGTGCCCGCCACGGCCCACAGGGCCGACCGGTGCCTCTTGGCGGCGCGTGCCTCGTCGGCGTCGGTGAGTTTGTCGCCGCGCAGGGTCCAGGCGGCGAAGCCGAGGAACGCCAGCCCGGCGATCAGGTTGATCGGGCCGGTGGGCAGCGTCGCGCCGAGCCCGGCGCCGACCGCCACCGAGACCAGGTGGACCACGGCCGTGGCCAGGGTGATGCCGATCAGCACCGTGCTGGTGCGGTAGCGGGTGGCGAAGGTCATCGCCATCAGCTGGGACTTGTCGCCCAACTCCGCCACGAAGATGACGCCGAAGCTGATGAGCAGCGCGGCCAGGAACCCGTCCATGTACTTTCTCGCCCTCCCGGGAACACACACCGGGCTGGGCGCACGCGACGACCTCGACCCGGCGTTTCAGCCAAGTCGAAGGTCTCGCTCACCCCGTCGTAGACGAGGTCGGGTGACCGGGACCGCACGGGCGGGCCATTGTGTCGACCACCGCGTTGGGAGCTACTCCCCTTCGCGCTGTCGAGCTTAGCCCCGCCGCGCGGGCCCGGTCACCCGAGGGTGATCACGTTCACGTCGCCGTCGGGGGGGGGGGGGGGGGGGGCCCCCCCCCCCCCCCCCCCGCGCCCACCGCGGTTACGGGTAGCTGACGACGTTGACGGGCACGGTGGCCGTGCCCTGGGCCGCGGCGCCGGTGGTGTTGATGACGTTGTCGATCACACCGTTGCCGCCGAGCGACACCGTGAGCAGGCTGTGGAACTTCACGTTGGCGTTGTTGGGCGCCTCGAACCCGCGTGCCGCGTGGATCGTCGGGTCGACGTTGAAGTAGCAGTAGCTGCCCATGCCCCACGCCTCGTGGCTGGTGACCGTGTTGGCCACCTTGTACGCGGCGTAGCCCTTCGTCGTGCCGTTCATGTACGCCGCCTGGTTCGGCGGGTCGTAGGGCAGCTCGTTCTGGAAGAAGATGGTGCGGCCGCCCTGACCGTTCCAGATGACGTTGTACTTCTGGTAGTGCTCGACGAACAGGCCGGTCGCCAGCACGTTGTTGCCGTTGACGATCAGACCGGTGTCGGCGGTGTTGACCGTCCAGCCGATGCCCGCGCCGTGGTCGCCGCGCCACGCCCAGATGTGGTCGATCAGCACGTTGTTGCTGTTGACCAGCAGGCTGTTGGTGGCCTTGCCGGGACCGGCGCCGCCGATGCGGAAGAACACGTCCGAGATCGACGACGGGTTGGCCGCGTGCGAGACGCCCGAGGTCGACGCGCCCATCACCAGCAGGTTCGGCGAGTTGGTCGCACCGGCGTCGAACAGGATGCCCGCCACCTTCACGCCGTCCACGTCGGCCACCTGCATGGCGGTGACCCCGTTGTCCGGGATGATCGTCGCGTACCCGAGGCCCAGCACGACGGTGTCGGCCCGGTTGACGTTGATCGTCTGGTTGACGTGGTAGATGCCCGGGGTGAACAGCAGGTGCAGGCCCTGGGCCAGCGCCTGGTTGATCCGCGCCGCGCTGTCACCGGGCTTGGCGACGTAGAACGAGCTCAGCGGCAGCGAGGAGCCCGGGGTCGAGCCGGCCGCCCAGCTGGTGCCGGACGCGTTGGTGCGCAGCGACGGCACCCACACCCGGTAGTTGCCGCCCGAGTCCAGGTACAGGTACGGCTTCTCCCGGCTGAACGGGGTGGTGGCCAGGGTCGTGTACACCGGGTTCGGGAAGCTGTTGGCCGGAGCGCCTTGCACGCCGGAGAACACCATGTTCCACACGCCGTTGACCCAGCCGCCGATCTGGCTGTCCCGGGTGTACCACTGCTGCTGCGAGTACGGCCCGACCGAGCCGGAGACCCGGCTGTCGGCGATGTAGCCGCCGGAGGCCCAGCCGTAGCCGTTCGGGGCCAGGTTCAGGTCGCCGTGGATGTCCATGCGCCGGAACGGGGCCGCCTGCGACACCGCCCACCGGGTGAAACCGGCCGACGGGTAGACCGACAGGTTCTCCGCCGAGCGCCAGAAGTTCTGCGTGGCGTTGCCCTGGAACCAGCCCGCATCCACGGTGACGTCGCCGTTGATGCGCACGTCGCCGGGGTTCTGGCCGAGACCGATGATCGAGGTGTAGAAGCCGATCTGGGCGTTGAACCCGCTGTAGGTGCCCGGCTTGAACGCCAGCACGTAGCGCTGGGTGCCGAACTGGTTGGACTCCATCTCGTGGAAGACGGCGTCGACCTGCGCCTGGATGGTGGCGCCGGACATGCTCGGGTCGAAGACCTTCACGTTGGCGCCGAGCGAGCCGCCGCCGGGGATCGGGTCGCCGCTCGGGCTCGGGCTGGGGCTGGGGCTGGGCGACGGGTTCGGGCTGGGCGAGGTCGGGGTGCCGGTGCGCACCGCCACCTCGTACAGCGAGTAGCCGTAGCCGGTGGCCCGCGCGGTGCCGTAGATCCGCACATAGCGGCCGCTGCCCGACACGTTGAGCGTCTGCGTGCCGCCGGTGCCGGTGGTGGTGCTGTAGACGGTGGTCCAGGTGGTCGTGTTGTCCGACAGCTGGATCTGGAACGCGGTGGCGTACGCCGCCTCCCAGGTCAGGACGACCTGGCAGATGGACTGGGTGGAGCCCAGGTCGATCTGCAGCCACTGCGGGTCGGCGAAGGCGCTGGCCCAGCGGGTGGTGCCGCTGCCGTCCACGGCCGCCGAGGCCGGGGTGCCCGCGTTCTCGACCGAGGAGGCGGTGGCGGTCTTGCCCAGGGCCGCGTTGCCGGCGCAGGCGCCGCCGCCCGGGATCTCGCCGTAGACCTGGAACTCCCACAGCGAGTAGCCGTAGCCGGTGGCGCGCACGGTGCCGTACATCCGCACGTAGCGGCCGGAGCCGGTGATGTTGAGCGTCTGCACGCCGCCGGTGCCGGTCGTGGTGCTGTAGATGCTGGTCCAGGTCGTGGCGTTGTCGGAGACCTGGATCTGGAAGGACTTGCCGTAGGCGGTCTCCCAGTTCAGCACCACCTGGCTGATGTTCGCGGTGGCACCCAGGTCGACCTGGAGCCACTGCGGGTCGGCGGCGGCGCTGGACCAGCGGGTGCCGGTGTTGCCGTCGACGGCCGCCGAGGCCGGGGTGCCCGCGTTCTCGGTGGAGGACGCGGTCGCGGTCTTGCCCTGTGACAGCAGGGTGACCGCGGCGTTGGCCGGGTTGGTCGCGATGACGACGGCGTAGGCGATGAGCAGCGTCGCCACGGCGGCGAGCGCGAGGGCGTACAGGGGTCTGCCGCGGGAGGCGGCGAGACGCGGGGCAGGTTGCATCTCTTCTCCCAAATCGGGGTCCGGGCTTTGCCGGCGCGAGGGGACGAGCCGGTGGGGCGATAGAGAGCGCTCTCTGAAGAGAGAGTTGTCCCTCGTTCAATGTCTGTCAAGGCCATGTTTCGCGCGTGTGACGCCACCAGATGCCCGCGTCCGTTAAAGCAAGGGCGCTGGCCAGCCTATTTGTTGCCCGGGGCAGCATTCGAGGTTTGTGGACGGCTGCAAAGATTCTCCGCCGATCATGGGAGAGCGATTGCCGATGATCGTGGTGTCGGTATCGCAACCGATGGTTCACCATCCGTCCAACCGCGACTGGAGCGCACCCACTACCATCGAAACTCACGCATGGGCAGCCCGCGTCCAGTCCAATGGAGACCGTCGTGTCGATCGGCAGCACCACCGTGGCGGAGCCGTCACTGGCGGTCCGGAGCCGTCCCGCGCCCTTCGGGCTGCGCCGCCGGTTCCTCGTGCCGTTCGGGGCGGCGCTGACGTGCGTCGTCGTCGGGCTTTCCGTGCTGATCCCGTCAGGCAACATCGCGCTGCCGTTCGAGCAGACAGTCGTGCTGGAGGGCAAGATGGCCTCCAAGGGCGACTTCTTCGAGGACCCCGAGGTCAAGCGGCTGCTGATGCGCCACCACCTGCAGGTGCACGTCACCCGTACCGGCTCGCGCGACGTGGCCCTGCACGACCTCGCCGGTTACGACGTGGTGTTCCCGTCCGGCCAGCAGTCGGCCGACCTGATCATCGCCCAGCGCCAGAGCGCGACGCCGCCCGCCTACACCCGCGTCTACCGGCCCTTCACCAGTCCGATCGTGCTCGCCACCTACCGGGAGTACGCCGAGGCGCTGAGCGCGGCGGACATCGCCGAGCCGCAGCGCGGCGCCCCGGCCGGACAGTCGCTGTACTACACGCTCGACCTGGCCAAGTTTCTCGACGTCGCGGCCAACCCCACCAAGACCTGGAACTCGTTGGGGCTGACGGACTTCGGCGTCTCCAATGGCAACGCGGTCCTGGCCCACTCCCCCAACATCTGCTCGTCCAACTCCTCCAGCACCTACATGGGGCTGGTCGCGTTCGTCAGCAACGGCAACCGGGTGCCGCGCGACCTGGCCGAGGCGACCGCGCTGGCACAGAAGATCAAGCCGCTGGTGACCGCGCAGGGGCTGCCGGGTGCCGACCTGTTCCGGCCGTACATCACCCCGGAGGGCAAGGGCTCGGCGCCGGTGATCGTGGTGTACGAGCACCAGTTCCTGTCGTACCAACTCGGCCAGGTGGCGCGCACCGGCCAGGTCGACCGCAGCCGGGTGCTGCTCTACCCGAAGACCAACTTCCTCACCCAGCCGCAGCTGATCGCCCTCAACGAACAGGGCGACCGGCTCAGCCGCCTCGTCACCGAGGACCCGGACCTGCGCCGCCGCGCCGTCGAACTCGGCTTCCGGGTGCTGGCACCGGACACGGTCACCGAGAGCCTGCCCCTGGCGCAGCACCTGTCCGCGCACGGCATCCAGGTGCCCTCCTCGGGCGGCGACGACACCAAGGCGGTCCTGCCCGAGCTCCCGCTGTTCGAAGAGATGATCAAGATAACCGGGAGCTGCCCGTGAGGCGCCCACCCCGGTCCTGGGCCGCCGTGCTGGCCGGATGCCTGCTGCTGGGCAGCATCGCGGGCTGCACCGGCGACGACCCGCCGCGCCAGGTGCTGCGGGTGCTGGCCAGCGCCGAGCTGGCCGACATGCAGCCGATCCTCGATGAGCTGCGCGCCCGGACCGGCGTCGAGCTGCAGCTGGACCTCACCGGCACGGTCGACGCCGCCAACGCGCTCACCCCGGGGGCGTACCGGCACGATCTGGCCTGGCTGTCGTCCGACCGCTACTTCCGGCTCAAGCTCGCGGCCTCCGGCGGCACCTCCCCCGCGCCGCTGAGCACCAGCATCATGACCTCGCCGGTCGCGGTCGGCGTCACCCCCGCGGTGGCGCAGGCGCTGCGCGCGGCCGCACCCGACCACCAGGTGTCCTGGGCCGACCTGGCCGACAGCGCCGCCACCGGGTCGCTGCGATTCGCCATGGCCGACCCGCGCCAGTCCAACAGCGGGCTGGCCGCGCTGGTCGGGGTGGCCACCGCCGCGGCGGGCCACGGCGGCGCGCTGCGCCCGCAGGACGTGACCTGCGACCGGCTGCGCGGCTTCTTCACCGGCCACACCGTCACCGCGCCCGACTCGGCCAAGCTGCTCGACGCGTTCGTCGCGCACCGCGGCGAACTGGACGCCGTCGTCAACTACGAGTCGGCGCTGCTGCGCCTCAACGCCAGCGGGCGCCTGCCCGAGCCGCTCGAACTGGTCTACCCGCAGGACGGGCTGGTCATCTCCGACTACCCGCTGCTGCTGCTCGACCCGGCCCGGCGCGAGGCGTACGACACGGCGGTGGCCTGGCTCAAGAGCCCCGTGGCGCAGCGGCAGATCATGGAGCGGACGCTGCGGCGGCCGGTCGACCCGGGCGTCGAACGCGACCCGCGCCTGGCCGGGTCCATGGGCAACGCGCTGTACTTCCCCGACACCCTGGACGTCGTCGACCGGCTGCTGACCCGGTACGCCGACCCCGCGCTGCACGCCCCCACCCGGGTCGTGTTCACCCTCGACTTCTCCGGCTCGATGCGCGGCGCCCGCATCGCGGCGCTGCGTCAGGCCTTCGCCGCGCTCGGCGGCGCCGACCGCACCCCCGACGGAAAGTTCGGCCGGATCTTCCGCGGCGAGCGGTTCACCGTGATCCGGTTCGGCGGCCGGGTGCTCGACGAGCGGGACCTGATCGTCAACTCCGCCGCCGACCTGGACAAACTGCGCTCGTGGCTGAGCGTGGACTCGTTCGACGACAGCACCGCCGTGTGGTCGGCGCTCGAGCACGCCTACGACCGGGCCGCCGCACTGCGCCGGGACGACCCGCGCCAGCAGGTGTCGATCGTGCTCATGACCGACGGCGAGAACAACGCCGGGATCAGCCTCGACCGGCTCCTGCGTGACCTGCCCGCCGCTCCCGTGCGCACCTTCGCCATCGCGTACGGCGAGGCCGACCGGGCCGACCTCGACCGGGTCGCCCGCGCCACCGGCGGCTTCGCCGTCGACGCGGACACCACTTCCCTGCTGACCGCGTTCAAGGAGATCCGTGGCTGCTGACCTGTGGTGGAGCGTGTGGTGGCCGTGGCTGCTGGTGTGGCTGGGCACGGTGCTGGCCGTGCTGCTGGCGGTGGGCGTCCTGATCGCCCAACTGTCCGACCGCAGGCGCGGCACCCGGCGGCCGCCGTACCTGAGCTTCTACCTGCACGACAAGTCCGTGATGGACCTCTACCAGTACAAGTACCAGGGCGCGCTGGAGCAGGAGGTGCAGGCCAAGGTCGGCAGCCGCCGCCGGGTCGGCGCCGACGGCGACGTGCCGATGGTGAAGTTCGGCGCGAGCATCGAGCGCAACCGCGAGGAGTTCCGCAAGTACCTGGAAGTGGCAGAACCGATCACGGTCATCGGCATCATGATGGACGTGCTCGCCGACGACCTGGTCCAGGTCGACCTGGAACGGCTGGCGGTCACCCCGAGCCGGAACGTGCCCATGCGCCGCTCGCGGGTCAAGCTCAGCCAGCTGGGCGGCGGGGCGTACGTGCTGGTCCGCGGGGTGTTCCGGCTGGAGCCGACGCTCGGCTCCGACCGGCACACCACCCTGCTCGCGCCATACAGCGACGGCACGGTCGGCGAGGGCGCGGCCGGCATCCGGCTGCGCTGCAGCAACTCCGGCCTGCGCGACGACGTGCCCGAGGAGCAGTTCTGGGCCCGCTGCCTGGGCACGGTGCAGGGCTGGGACGCCGCCACCGGCCACCTCGTCCTCAACCCCATCGCCATCTTCCGCTGACAGGTAAGGAAGGGCACCTTCGTCGGCTCGCGTCAGCGAGACGAGCAGAGGATCTGCTCGCTTTGCGTGGTGGAAGGTGCCCTTCTTGACGGCGATCAGTTGAGGGCGGTCGCGGTCACCTTGCCGGAGGCGTCGATGAACCATTCCTCGCTGGTGAACTCCTCGCCCCGCAGGCGCGCGGCCAGCCAGTCCGCGACCAGCGTCGGCGCGAACGGGCCGAGGTTGGTCGACGGCACCCCGCCGATGGAGTGGCGCGAGTCCTGATACACGACGAACCGCTTCGGACCCGGCACCGACCTCAGCAGCTTGCGGGTGTGCTCGATCGGGCTCAGCTCGTCGCGCTCGCCCGCCGCCACCAGATACGGCATGGCCAACTGGTCCACATGCCGGGTCAGGTCCAGGGTCTTGGCGAACCGATCGAACTCGGCCTCGTCGTCGTGGCCGGACATGTACATGAAGCGCATCTTGTAGGTCGGCGACGCCTTGCCGAACGCGGCCTTCCAACCGGGCTGGTGGCAGACGTTCATCACCGCGCAGGCGCGCAGCCGAGGCTCGTACGCCGCCGCGAGCGTGCCCGCGAACGAGCCGAAGCTGATCCCGCTGAGCACGATCTGGTTCGGGTCGACCTCCGGCCGCTGCAGCAGCCAGTCCACGCAGGCCGTGCCCGCCTTCGTCCAGCCCTCGACGGTCATCGGCACGCCCAGCATCCGGGCCTCGTACTGGCCGGGGCCCTCCATGGCGAGCACCGCGAACCCGCGGCTGAGGAAGCGGTCGCCGTACAGCGATACGGTCGCCTCCTTGAAGCTGTCCATCCCCGGCACCGCGATCACCGTGGGGACCTGCCCGCCGGTGTAGCCGGGCGGCAGGTGGAACCAGGCGGGCAGGTGGTGCCCCTCGAACGGGATCGTCACCTGCTCCATGCGGTGGTCGGCCAGTTCGGCGTAGCGACGGAAGCAGTCGCGCTTGCGCCGGTGGTAGAAGCGGTTGACCTCGTCGTCGGCGTGGATCGGCCACTGGGCCGCACCCCAGTGCAGCGCCGCCATGAAGTGGTTGTCGCGCGAGGTGACCAGGTCACCGGCGGCGTCGGCGGCCGCGGCGCGGGCCTCGCGGCGGCGCGCGATCGCCTCGAAGGTGGGGGCGAAGTCGGCGTAGCGGCGTACCCGGGCGCGTACGGCGGCGAAGTCCGCACCCGCCTCCGGGCCGCACGCGGCGTTCCAGTAGATCGACCGGGGCTGGTCCCAGTCGACGCCGCGTTCGGCGATCTCCTTGTCGAGCTTGTCGCGTTCGGCCTTCCAGCGTGCGGTCACCGGGCCGGGACAGTCCTGCGGTTCGGTGGCGGCGGCAGTCGCGGTGGCGTGTGTCATCTGATCCATGTCGGGCTCCTCTCCCAAGACCAATGTGCCCTGGTCGGGGCAGGTCAGTGGCCTGTTCGGAGCAACCGGGCGGACGTCTCCAGCGCGCCTTGAGCGCGACTCGAGCCGCCGGTTGCGACCGTAGGGACGAAGGAGGCGACTGTGACCGAGACCGACAACTGGTCCACTGACGTGTGCGTCATCGGGGGCGGCCCGGCCGGGCTGACGCTGGCGCTGCTGCTGGCCCGCTCCGGTGTGGCGGTGACCGTGGTGGAGAAGTCCTCGTCGTTCGACCGGGAGTACCGGGGCGAGATCCTGCAGCCGGGTGGGCTGGCCGTGCTTGACCAACTGGGCGTGCTCGCCGCCGCGCGCGGGCGCGGCAGCCACGTGCACGACCGGTTCCAGCTCTACAGCGGCGGGCGGGCCGTGCTGTGGGTCGACTACCGGACCCTGCCGGGGGCGTACAACTACATGCTGGCGCTGCCGCAGCAGCACATCCTGGCGGAGCTGCTGGCCCGGTGCGAGGGCCTGCCCGGCTTCCGGTACCTGCCCGGCACGAAGATCACCGAACTGGTGCGGGAGGACGGAGCGGTACGCGGCGCGGTGGTGACCGGCCCGAGCGGGCGCACCGTCATCCGGGCCCGCTGCGTCGTGGGCGCCGACGGCCGGTTCTCCAAGACCCGGCAGCTCAGCGGCGTGCCGTACGACCGGCGTGACGTCTTCGACTTCGACCTGCTCTGGTTCAAGGTGCCGGTCAAGGGCGACCCGCCGCGCACGGTGACGATCCGGGGCGGCGGCGGCCGCATGCTGGTCCACTACGGTGCCCCGCCCGGGGTGCAGGTCGGCTGGGCGCTGCCGCACGGTGGCTACAAGCAGCTGGCGGCGCAGCCGTTCGGGCAGTTCCGCGACGACCTGTGCCGGGCCGCTCCGGAGTACGCCGACGGCATCCGCGAGCACGTGCACGCGCTCAAGGACCTCAGCCTGCTGGACGTGTTCTGCGGCACGGCCCGCGAGTGGGCCCGCGACGGGCTGCTGTTCATCGGCGACGCCGCGCACACCCACAGCCCGCTGGGCGCCCAGGGCGTCAACCTGGCCCTGCAGGACGCCGTACTGGCTCATCCGGTGCTGCTGACGGCGCTGGAGCAGGCCGAGCGGGACGGGCCGGACGCGGTGGTGACCGCGGCGGCGCTGGCGGGGTACACCGGGCCGCGCACCGCCGACATCGGCCGGGTGATCAAGTTCCAGCAGCTGCAGGCCAAGGGTGCGCTGGGCAGCGGCAGCCGGTTCGCCGACGCCGCCAAGCGGACGATGGCCTCGATCGTGCACCACACCCCGATCGGCACCCGCCTGACCAGGATGGTCGCCTTCGGCAATCCGGCCGCGAGGGTCCGCGCCGATCTGTACGCCCGAGCCGCCGCCTGACCGCGCCGCCGTCGCCGCCTGGACGGGCACGGAGGTTAAGAAGGGCCCCTTCTACCGCGTAATGCGATAAGAAGGGGCCCTTCCTTACCTCGCTAGCGTGGGAGGGGGACGCGGAGTACGCGGCCGCTGTTGGCGCAGGTGGAGCAGTCGGTCAAGTAGGCGCTCCCGCCCCGGATGGTCAGCCCGCCCGGAAAGTTGATGTCACCGAGCACCACCTCGGGCGTCGCGCCCTCGCGCCGGATGCGCATCAGCGCGCCGACGCCGCGGGCGGGGCCGTACATCGAGGTGTGGGTGAACTCCAGGACGTACAGGGAGCCGTCGGGGCCGAAGGCGAGGTCGATCGCGGTGGTGAGGCCCTGCGCGTAGACGGTCGGGGCCTGGCCGGGCACGACGCGGTAGACGCGGGCGCCGCCGGTCGGGAACGGGGCGCCGGTCAGCTCGGCGACGTAGTAGGCGCCGTCGTGGACGGCCACGCCCATCGGCACGGACTGCATGCCGATCGTGGTGCCCGGGGGCAGGCCGAAGCTCGGCGGGGCGACCGCCTCCCGGTTGGGGAACACCGCCAGCGTCGACACGGCCCCGGCCGGATTGACGCTGAACAGCGCGTTGGCGGCGGCGTCGGAGACGACGGCGCCGTCGGGGTCGTACGCGACCGACTGCGGGTTGCTGTCCAGCTCGCCGCCGTCGGGGTTGGCCGTCGCCTCGGACCCGGCGATGTCGGTGACCAACTCGGGGTAGAGGCTCAGGGTCAGCCAGCTCTTCGGGTCACGGCGCATGGTGAACAGGCCGCCCATCAACTGCCCGGGGGCGGGCAGTTCGGCGCGCACCTTCGGGTCCTCGCTCAGGCCGATGGTGAGCAGGCTGTGGCCGTGCTTGTTGAACGCGACGTCGGTCGGGCCGATGGCCTCGGTGCCGTCGGGTCCGGCCAGCGACGGCAGGCCGGTCAGCAGCCGCTCGTAGCCGTCGGAGCTCAGGCGACCGACCGCGCCGGTGGTACCGAAGCAGCCCTCGCCCTGCGGCCGGGGCAGGCAGACCGGGTCGGGGCTGCCGTCGGCGCCACGACCGGCCTCGGCCACGTACAGGTCGCCGTCGGCGTCGAAGGCGAGGCCACGTGGGTTGCTCAGGCCGTAGTAGAGCACCGTCACCGTGGGCGCGGCCGCGGCGGGCAGGCCCTGGGCGAGCGTGGCGAGCAGCGCGGCCGCCGCGGCGGCCAGCCTCTTGGCGGTTGTGGACACGACGGGCCTCCAGCGGCGCAGAATGATCGTCGCGTACCAGATAAGACCGCTTCAGCCGGATTGTCACGCCTCCGCGCCGTCGATAGATCATCCAAGTTGCCGGGCAATCGGGGGAATGACCGCGCAAGATACGCCCGATTGCCCGGCAACTCGCGCAACGATCTTGGCCCACGGCCACGCGGGCCGGGGCGGGGCCGGGCGGGGGCGGGGCCGGGCGGGGGCGGGGCCGGGCGGGGGCGGCGTCCCGGGACGCCCCGGGCAGGGGGCGGACCGGGACGCCGCGGTCTCACAGGCCCGAGTTGAGGGCGGTCATCAGGGTGCCGGACGCGGGGTCCCCCGAC
>NZ_JAHRCY010000012.1 GCF_019083965.1 Catellatospora tritici | reverse complement strand
CATGTCGACCGACTTCGCAGACGTCGTGACGGCCGCGCGGTCCATCCGCAACCCGGTACTGCCCGGGTTCCACCCGGACCCGTCGATCCTGCGCGTGGGCGACGACTACTACCTGGCCACCTCGACATTCGAGTGGTACCCCGGCGTCCGCGTCCACCACTCCCGCGACCTGGTCCACTGGCGCCCCATCGGCGGCATCATCGACAGCAAACGCCTACTGGACCTGCGCGGCTGCGGCGACTCCAACGGCATCTGGGCCCCCGACCTCACCTGGCACGACGGCCTGTTCCACCTCGTCTACAGCGACGTCGCCAGCTTCGCCTCCGGCTACTGGGACCCCCAGAACTACCTCACCACCGCACCCAGCATCGACGGACCATGGTCGGACCCGATCAAACTGCACTCCCACGGCTTCGACGCATCCCTGTTCCACGACACCGACGGCACCACCTGGCTCCTGGCCATGTCCGCCGACTGGCGCCCCGGCCGCGACCGCTTCGGCGGCATCGAAATCCAACGCTACGACCGCCACCAACAAAAACTCGTCGGCAACCCACAAATCATCTTCACCGGCACCGAAGCAGGCCTCACCGAAGGACCCCACCTCTACCAACACGACGGCTGGTACTACCTGCTCACCGCCGAAGGCGGCACCAGCTGGCAACACCAAGCCACCATCGCCCGCTCCCGCAACCTCCACGGCCCCTACCTCGCCGACCCCAACGGCCCCCTACTCACCTCCCTCAACCGACCCGACCTCACCCTCCAAAAAGCCGGACACGGCAGCCTCGTCCAAACCCAACACGGCCACTGGTACCTCGCCCACCTCGCCGCCCGCCCCTACACCCCCCTGGGCAACTGCGTCCTGGGCCGCGAAACCGCCATCCAAAAAGTCGACTGGCCCACCGGCGGCTGGCCCTCGATCCCCGGCGGCATCCCCGCCGACGACATCCCCGCCCCCGACCTGACACCACACCCCTGGCCAAACCAACCCGCCACCGACCACTTCGACAACCCCGTACTCGGCCCCGCCTGGTCCACCCTGCGCCGACCCGCCACCCCCGACTGGATCGACCTCACCACCCGCCCCACACACCTACGCATCCACGGCGGCCAATCACCCGTCGGCAAACAAACCCCCAGCCTCGTCGCCCGACGCGTCGGATCAACCCACTGCAGCCTCGAAACAGTGCTCGAATTCGACCCCGTCGACCACCGCCACCTCGCCGGAATCACCGCCTACTACAACACCGCCAACTGGCACCACGCCTACCTCACCCGCGCCGACGACGGCCGCCGCACCCTCGAACTCCTCACCTGCAACCACGGCCGCCTCACCACACACCCACACCTCACCATCGACACCAGCACCGCCGACCACGTCGGCCTACGCGCCACCTTCGACGGACCCACCATCCACTTCACCTACAACCTCGGCACCGGCTGGCAAACCATCCCCCACCACTTCGACGCCACCATCCTGTCCGACGAACACGCCGCCACCGTCATCGACGGCGAACCCGCCGCCTGGGGCTTCACCGGCGCCTTCCTCGGCCTCTGGGTACAAGACCTCGGCAACGACGGCATCCACGCCGACTACCACCACGCCACCTACCACGAACACTGACCCGGATCACCGCACCACCACACGCCACACACGCCGTGGCACCGCCCACCGCACCCCACACAACACGCAGCTCACACGTGTGGAGTTGGACGCACAACCCCACACGCGTGAGCCACCACCACACCACCCACCCGACACCGCCCCACCCACCCGGCGGCCCCCACCCACCCGGCGGCCCCCACCCACCCGGCGGCCCCCACCCACCCGGCGGCCCCCACCCACCCGGCGGCCCCCACCCACCCGGCGGCCCCCCACGGCGCCGTGCACCCATGGCGCCGCGCACCCATGGCGCCGCGCATCCCACGACGCCGCGCACCCGCCCGCGACATCACCCCGGCCAAGCGGCAGTTTCAGGGAAACTGCACGAATCCGGGCCAGGAATCCGGCACTTTCCCCGAAACTGCATCCACCTCGCTGAGGCGCCCCGGTCGGACGACCACGGGCGGCGTCGGACACGAGCGGCGATACGTCTTGCCCAGGCGAGTCATGATGGAACTTTCATGTGGTGTCGGAAGTTTTCGTAGCTGTTCAAGTGCGCTAACGAAGGCGAATCCGTTGACGGGCAAGCGGTTCTGCTTCTAAAGTTTCGGGCTAGTTACGGAAACATCCGAAGCGGACTCATTGGCGGGCTGGGCCATGACCGCGTGATTGCACCTCGTGTACCTGCACCAACGCCGCCCCGCCGCAGACCGCTGCGGCCGCGAGCGTTCGTACGCACAAACGACCTGCAGTCCCTCAGGAAGGACACCCCCATGAACGTCAGACGGTGGCTCACCGTCGGCGCCGTCGCCCTCGTGGCCGCGGGCGCCCTGAACGCCCTGCCCGCCACGGCCGGCCACGTCACCGACCCCGCCGACCAGAGCCTGCGCACCCTCGGTATGCGCCACGACCTGTACATAGGCACCGCCGTCGACATGGCGGCGCTGGCCGACCCGGCCGACCCGCAGTACCGGGAGAAGGTCGCCTCGGAGTTCTCCACGGTCACCGCCGAGAACGTGATGAAGTGGGAGAGCCTGGAGCCCACGCGCGGCACGTACAACTGGGGACCGGCCGACGAGCTGATCGCCTTCGCCAAGCAGAACAAGCAGCTGGTGCGCGGCCACGTGCTGGTGTGGCACAACCAGCTCCCGGGCTGGCTGACCGCCGGGGTCGCCGACGGCACGATCAGTGACGCCGAGCTGCGCGACATCCTGAAGAACCACATCACCAACGTGGTACGGCACTTCAAGGGCAAGATCTGGCAGTGGGACGTGGTCAACGAGGCCGTCAGCGACCCGTGGGACAACCCGCCGACCCTGCACTACAAGGGCTTCTGGGCGCAGCACCTGGGCGAGGGTTACGTGGCCGACGCGTTCCGCTGGGCGCGCGCGGCCGACCCGAAGGCGCTGCTGTTCTACAACGACTACAACATCGAGGCGTTTGGCTCGGGCGACCCGGCCAACGACAAGACCCAGTTCGTGTACGACATGGTCAAGCAGCTGCGTGACAGCGGCGTGCCGATCGACGGGGTGGGCAGCCAGGGCCACCTGGGCACCCAGTACGGCAACTACGACACGTTCCAGGTGGCCGACGCGCTCAAGCGGTTCACCGACCTCGGGCTGGCCACCGCGTTCACCGAGGTGGACGTGCGCAGCCAACTGACGGAGAAGGTGCAGGCGGGCGACTCCAACGAGATCAACCCGCGGCTGCAGGCCTCGGCGGGCAACTACAGCGTGCTGCTGCAGGCCTGCCTGTCCAACCGGCACTGCCTGTCGTTCACGGTGTGGGGATTCACCGACAAGCACTCCTGGGTGCCGACCTGGTTCACCGACCCGCCGGAGGGCCTGGCCACTCTGTACGACGAGAACTACCAGCCCAAGCGCGCCTACAACATCGTGAAGGCGGACCTGGTGTACGCCGGTGCGCCGTACGTGCTGCCGCGCATCCCGCAGCGGCCCCGCCGCTGACCACGGTGCGGTGACGCGGAATCTGCTTCCGGTACCACTCCGGTAGACCATGTGCCAGGCCATCGGGGCAAGTTGCCCGATGGCCTGGCACAACATGTTCCATGAACCGCATAAGTCCTGCTCAAAGCCCACTTTGGGCGATCAACGTGGACCGATACTTTTCCGGAAGTTGTTGACGCTGTTACGGACGCGTGCTCAGAATGATGTCCGCAGATCACATAGCTCGGCGTCCATATGCGAGCACATCGGTGCGGGATGCGGCGACTCCCTACGGCCGTACCGCGCACCACCCCCACCCATCCTCACTGCCCGAGGAGGTACCCATGTCATCGCAGCTCCTGCGGCGGCGGGCGCTCGTCGCCCTCACCGCCGCCGCGACCGTCGCCGCGGGCGCGGTCGCCGTGCTGGCCGTGGCCAGTCCGGCGGCCGCGGCCAACTGCAGCGCCGGATACGTCGCGCTCACCTACGACGACGGCCCGATCGCCGGCAACACCACCAACCTGCTCAACGCGCTGACCGCCAACGGTGTGCGCGCCACCTTCTTCAACATCGGCCAGAAGGCGCAGGCCAACCCGTCGCTCGTGCAGGCGCAGAAGAACGCCGGGATGTGGATCGGCAACCACAGCTGGACCCACCCGCACCTGACCCAGCTGTCCACCGCCCAGATCACCTCCGAGATCAGCCAGACCCAGCAGGCGATCCAGCAGGCCACCGGCGTCGCGCCGAAGCTGTTCCGCCCGCCGTACGGCGAGACCAACGCCACGCTGAAGTCGATCGAGGCGCAGTTCGGGCTCACCGAGGTGCTGTGGAGCGTCGACAGCCAGGACTGGAACGGCGCCAGCACCGCCCAGATCGTGCAGGCGGCGAGCACGCTGCAGAACGGCGGCGTGATCCTGATGCACGACGGCTACCAGACCACGGTCAGCGCGATCCCGCAGATCGTGGCGAACCTCAACAGCCGCAACCTGTGCGCGGGCATGATCTCCACGAGCACCGGCCGGGCCGTCGCCCCCGACGGCAGCACCCCACCCAGCGCCAGCCCGTCGCCCGGCGGGGGCGGGGGCGGCTGCACCGCCACCTACCGGGAGACGCAGCGGTGGGGTGACCGGTTCAACGGCGAGGTGACCGTCCGCGCCGGGTCGAGCGCGATCACCAGCTGGACCGCGACGGTGACCGTGCGCGCGCCGCAGAAGGTGTCGGCGGTGTGGAACGGCAGCCCGAGCTGGGATTCCAGCGGCAACGTGATGACGGTCAAACCCAGCGGCAACGGAAACCTGCCCGCGGGCGGGTCCACCACGTTCGGGTTCACCGTCATGGCCAACGGTCAGTGGGCCGCGCCGACCGTCTCCTGCCGTACCCCCTGATGACCCGCCCGGTCGGCGGCCCGGTCCAGGACAGCGGACCGCCGACCGGGCGCCCTCGCCACGAAAGGCCGACCATCATGAACCTGTCGACCCGGGGCCTGTCGCGCACCGCGATAGCGCTCGGCGCGCTCAGCTTCGCGCTGAGCGCCGCGAGCCCCGCCTCGGCCCACTCGCGGGCCACCGCCGACATCGTCGACACCGCGCGCGGGCACGGCGACGTCGTCAGCTTCACCTTCGACGACGGTCCGAACCCCGCCGACACGCTGCGGCTGCTCGACGTGCTGCGCCGCCACCACGTCAAGGCCGTGTTCTGCCTGTGGGGTGACCATGTCGTCGAGCATCCCGACGTGGTTCGCCGGATCGTCGCCGCGGGCCACACGCTGTGCAACCACAGCATGCACCACGACGACCTGAGCGCCTTGACCCCCGAGCAGATCGAGGCGGACCTGGTCGCGACCAGCGCCGCGATCCGCCGGGCGGTGCCGGGCGCGCGCATCCCGTACTTCCGGGCGCCGTTCGGGGCCTGGGGGCAGACGCCCGAGGTCGCGGCGCGGCTGGGCATGCAGCCGCTCGGCTGGCAGCTGGCCATCACCGACTGGGAGCCGCCGGGCACGGACGTGCTGGTGCAGCGGCTGCGTGACGGCATCACCCCGGGTGCGGTGGTGCTGATGCACGACGGCGGTGGCGACCGCAGCCAGACCGTCGACGCCGTCGACCGCATCATCCCCGAGCTGCGCGCCCAACACTGGCGCTTCACCCTCCCGCAGCCACCCGGCCACGCCGACTGATACCGCGGCCGGGCGCGGACGGCCCTGCCCACCGCCCGCCCCGGCCGCCCCCCACCCGCCCCGGCTCCGCGCCCCCGGCTCCGCGCCCCGCCCCGCCCCGTCGATCATGAACTTATGGCACGGCTCGACGGCATGTCGGCGGCACAGCCTCCTGATCAACAGAACTCGCGGCACGGAAGCGCGCAAGAAGGCCCGACAATGATTGCAGTTTCGGGGAAAGTGCAGCTAAATCGGACACGATTCCTGCGCTTTCCCCGAAACTGCAGCGTCGCCGCGCCGCCCACGTGCCGCAGCGTCGCAGCGCGGGCGGATGTCGGGCGCCGCGCCGCGGGCCGCAGGGGTCAGGGCGAGGTCGGGTCCGGGCGGGGGTGTAGGACGGCGGGGGAGGGGCGACGGTGTGCGACGGCGAACGACAGCAGGCCCATGAGCAGCGCGATCAGCGCGGCGACGGCGTACACGGTGGGCAGTTGGACCCCGGCTGCCAGCACCGGGCCGACGCCGAACGCGGCGATGCCGTACCCGAGCTGGTAGCAGGCGATGACGCCGCCCGCCACCGACGCGGCGATCGAGGTCAGTTCACCCTGCCCGAAGCTGATGGACAGCGGCAGCAGCGCCGAGCAGCCGAGCCCAGCCAGCCCGAACGCCAGCACCGCCAGGCCCGGTTGGTCCTGGGGTAGCAGCGAGATCAGCACGAACACGGCCGCGAGCAGGAACGGCAGGCTGTGGTACACGGTCTTGGCGCCGATGACCGACTGCGCGGCGGCGAAGCCGACCCGGCCGAGGGTGACCATCGCCCAGAAGGCGGTGAGCGCGAACGCCGCCGTGGTCGCCGACTCCCCCAGGCTGCCGGTGAGGTAGAGGGTCGACCAGTTGCCGTTGACGGTCTCGCAGATGCCGTACAGGACGGCGAAGGCGGCGTACGCCCAGAACCGGGCCGGGAACGCCGACCGGCCGCCAGCGGCCGTGGCGGCCGTGGCGGCGCCGGTGCGCATCGGCAGCGGCAGGCTCACCAGCAGCAGGCCGACCAGCAGCAGGGTCGACAGCACTGGCAGCCCCCACCAGAACCCGAGCCCGACGAACAGGGCCACGAACACCGGCGCGAGCGCGGTGCCCAGCCCCAGCAGCGCGTTGAGCACCAGTACGGCCGAGTCGACGCTGCCCGGGTGGAACGCGGCGGCCAGTGAGTTGAGCGCCGGGACGGCCAGCCCGAACCCGGCCCCCAGGGCGGCGGTCGCGCAGAGCAGCAACGGGTACGCCGCGGCCTGGTGCATCACCGGGATGCTGACCAGCAGCAGCGCCATGGACAGCAGTGAGCAGGCCAGCCCGGTCACGTAGACCGGCTTGGTGCCCCACCGCTGCGACAGCCACGCCCCGGCCAGGGACGTGGTGATCGCCAGCAGCACCTGCGGCAGGAACATGGCGCCGTACTGGGTGCTGGACAGCCCGTACTCGCTCGGGTCGGTGAAGATCGTGCTGGCCGCCGGGATGGTGACCAGCACGATGCCTTGCCCCACGCCGGCGACGTTGACGACCAGCCGTTCGGTCTTGGTGGCCATGGGTGGGTCAGCGCGCCTGGTCCTGACCGCCCGCGGTGGTGGCGGTGGCCCTGGCGGCGCCCATGCGCTGCAGGAGGTGGTCGCCGACGCGCAGGGCGTTGGCCATCGCCGTCAGCGCCGGGTTGACCGCCCCGATGCTCGGGAAGCAGCTGGTGTCCACGACGTAGAGGTTGTCCAGCTCGTGGGCCTTACAGTTGGCGTCGAGCACCGAGCTGTTCGGGTCGGTGCCGAACCGGCAGGTGCCCGCCTGGTGCGCCACACCCGCGATCGGGATGTCGCTCTTCATGTACGCGAACCGGTGGATCAGGTGCCCCGAGTGCATGCCCAGGTGCCCCAGCATCGACTTGAGCTGGTGGTAGAGCCGCTCGGCCGCGGTCGGGTTGCTCTGCCGGTAGGTCAGCTTGATCGCTCCGCCGGGCCCGAGCGTGACCCGGTTCTCGGCCAGCGGCAGGTCCTCGGTGGACAGCCAGAAGTCGACCGCGTGCCGGGCGATGTCGGCCAGCGCCCAGGTCGGAGCGAGCTTGGTGGCCAGCGGCTTCTCGCCGCGGAACATGTCCGCCTGCGACTTGCCGATCATCTGGATGTTGCCCATCGGATAGTCGAAGTCCGGACCCCGGAAGTAGAAGTCGTTGACGCCCAGCGTCTTCTGGAACACGGTCGGGTTGGGCTCCTTCGACAGGGCCAGCACGGCCTGGCTGTCGTGGAACATGTAGTTGCGCCCGACCTGGTCGGAGCCGTTGGCCAGGCCACGCGGGTGCTTGTCGGTGGCCGACTGTAGCAGCAGCTTGGCCGAGTTGGCGGCACCGGCCGCCACCACGATGATGTCGGCGCTGTAGCGCTCTTCGTGGCCCTCGTGGTCGACCACGACGGTGGTCACCGCGGTCCCGGCCGCGTTGGTCTCCAGCCGCACCACCTCGGCGTGGGTGAGCAGCTCCACGTTGGACTGCTCCAGCGCGGGGCGTACGCCGAAGACCTCGGCGTCGGACTTGGCGTGCAGCGGGCACGGGAAGCCGTCGCAGCTCTCGCAGCGTACGCACACGCTGTAGGGCATGTTCGTCTCGTTGAGGCGGATGCCGCACGGGGCGTGGAACGGGTGGTAGCCCGCCGCCGCCAGGTCGTCGGAGAGCTGCTGGATGCGGGGCTCGTGGGAGACGGCCGGGAACGGGTAGGCGGCGCTGGCGGGCGGTTCGGTCGGGTCCTCACCGCGGGCCCCGTGCACCTGGTACATCTGCTCGGCGAGGGTGTAGTACGGCTCGATCTGCTCGTACGTGATCGGCCAGGCCGGGGAGATGCCGTCGTGGTGCTGCAGCTGGCCGAAGTCCTCGCGGCGCAGCCGGTACAGCGCGGCGCCGTACAGCTTGGTGGCGCCGCCGACGAAGTAGTGCACCTGCGGCTGGAACGGCTTGCCGTCGGCGTTGTACCAGGTGTCCGGTGAGATGTACCGGTTGTCGATGAACACGTCGGCGGCGCTCCAGTTGGCCGGTTCGCGCGGCAGCCAGTCGCCGCGTTCCAGCAGCAGGATGCGCTTGCCGGAGGCGGCCAGGTGCCGGGCGAGGGTGCCGCCGCCCGCGCCGGTGCCGATGATGATGACGTCGTAGCTGTCCACGGTCATATCTCCTCAAGTAGCTCGGCCAGGATGATCCGCCCGGCCGCCTCGATGAGGGCCAGGTGTGAGAACGCCTGCGGGAAGTTGCCCAGGTGGCGGCCGGTCTCGACCTCGAACTCCTCGGCGTACAGGCCCAGTGGCGAGGCGACGGCCAGTAGCCGCTCCATCAGGTCGCGGGCACGACGCATGTCGCCGACCGCGGCCAGCGCCGACACCAGCCAGAACGAGCAGATGAGGAAGGTGCCCTCCTTGCCGCTCATGCCGTCATCGGTCTCGTCGGTGCGGTAGCGCAGCACGAACCCGTTCTCGCTCAGCTCGTCGGCGATCGCCTCCACGGTGCTGCGCAGCCGCTCGTCCTCGGGCGGCAGGAAGCCGAACAGCACCGCGAGCAGGTTGGACGCGTCGAGGGCGTCGGTCTGGTAGTGCTGGCGCAGCACGCCGCGCTCGCTGACGCCGTGGGCGAGGATGTCGGCGCGGATCTGCTCGGCGATCTCGCGCCAGGCGGCGCCCTGGGCCTGGTCGCCGCGGATGTCGGCCAGGGTGGCGGCCCGGTCCAGCGCGACCCAGCACATCAGCTTCGACGACACGTAGTGCTGGGGTTCGCCGCGAGCCTCCCAGATGCCCTGGTCGGGCTGCTGCCATACCTTGGCGGCGCATTCGGCCTGCGACTGCACGATCGGCCACAGCCGCCGGGGCAGCCGCCGGCTGTGCCGGGTGTGCAACAGGATCGAGGCGAGCACGGCGCCGTAGACGTCGTTCTGGCGCTGGTCGAAGGCGCCGTTGCCGATGCGCACCGGTCGGGCGCCGTCGTACCCGGACAGGTCGTCGCGGGTGGACTCGGTCAGGTCGCGCCGGCCGTCGATGCCGTACATGATCTGCAGGGAGCCGTCCTCGGTGGCCTCCACATCGGCGACGAACTGCATGAACTCGTCGGCTTCCCAGTTGAGGTTGAGCCAGTGCAGCGCCTTGAGCGTGAACGTGGTGTCGCGCATCCAGGTGTAGCGGTAGTCCCAGTTGCGCTCCCCGCCCGGGGTCTCCGGCAGCGAGGTCGTCAGCGCGGCGACGGTGGCGCCGGTGGGCATGTAGGTCAGGCCCTTGATGACCAGCGCGGAGCGCTGCAGTGACTCGCGCCAGCGGTGGTCGGGCACCCGCGCCCCGGCCAGCCAGGTGCGCCAGTAGTCGGTGGTGTCCTCGATCATCGTGTGGGCGCGTTCGGCGTCGGGCGGAGCGGTGCCGGGCGCGGCCCAGGACAGCGCGCAGTACGCCTGATCGCCCTGGTGCAGCACGTGCCGCGCGCGTACGCGGCCGCCCTCGATGCCCAGCGCCAGGTCCGAACGCAGACGCAGCGTCTGGCCGGGGCCGGTGGTCGCGGCCGAGCTGCCGTCGCCGTCGGCCAGTGCCCACGCGGCGGGCGTACGGCCGTAGTCGAACACCGGCTCGCAGATCAGCTCCAGCTCGACCTGGCCCTTGAGGCACCGCGCGGTGCGCACCAGCACGTGCGCGGCGTCGTAGTCGGCCGGTGGCCGGGTGTGCGGGGTGACCTCGCAGTCTCCGCAGCGTTCGGTGACCACGAGCGCGTCGGTGATCACCAGCCAGCCGGACGGGGTGCGCCAGGTGGTCTCCAGCACGTTGGTGCCGGGGCGGTAGATCCGCGCGGACGGGTGGGCGATGCCGTACGGCGCGAACCGGAACGTGCCCGCCTCGCGGTCGAGCAGGCTGCCGAAGACGCTGGGAGAGTCGAAGCTCGGCACGCACAGCCAGTCGACCGAGCCGTCGGCGGCGATGAGCGCGCCGGTGTGGCAGTCGGACAGGAACGCGTATTCGGCGATCGGCGGGAACGGTGACACCGCCGCGGCGGTGGGTTGGGCCACGGCAGCCGTGTCGACGGCGGTCACGACGTCGCCCCCGGCGTATGGTCCGCCCCGATGGGCACACTGCTGTCCACTGCCATCACCCCTCTGCCTCGACCGCGGTGAGCGGCGGGGCGACCGTCTCCAGCGACTTGCCCTCCGCGTTCACTCCGAAGAACACCTCGACCAGCCCGCCCAGGAACATGATCACCGCGCCGATCAGGTAGCCGACCGCCAGCGCGCCCCGGTTGCTGCCGTCACCGATGAGCGCGCCGTAGAACAGCGGCCCGATCGCGCCGGCGACCTGCGCGATCGCGAAGAACACCGCGATCGCCTCCGCCCTGATCTCGATCGGGAAGATCTCGCTGGCGGTCAGGTACGCCGCGCTGGCTCCCGCCGAGGCGAGGAAGAAGATGGCGATCCACATGAGCGTCTGCGTCTCGGCGGTCAGGGCGCCCGCGTCGAACAGCCAGGCGCTCACCGCCAGCAGCACCGCCGAGATCATGTACGTCCCGGCGATCATCGTCTTGCGGCCCCACTTGTCGAACAGGTGCCCGAGCAGCAGCGGTCCGGCGAGGTTGCCGACGGCGAACGCGAGCCCGTAGATGGGCACCTTGGTGGCGCTGACGCCGTAGAACTGGGTCAGCACGATCGCGTAGGTGAAGAAGATCGCGTTGTAGAGGAACGACTGGGTGATCATCAGCGAGGCGGCGAGGATCGCGCGCTTGGTGTACTGCCGGAACACCAGCCGCAGGAAGGTGAGGTAGCCGTACTGCTTCTCCGGCTTGAGTGTCATCGTGTCGCGCGGATCGACCGCGGACAGCAGCTGCCCGCTGTCGGTGACCTCCCGCTCGATGCGCTTGATGGCCTGCTCGGCCTCGGCGGCGAATCCGTGGGTGACCAGCCAGCGGGGGCTTTCGGGCAGGTTGCGGCGGACCAGGATCACGACGACGGCGAGCAGCGGACCGACCAGGAAGGCCAGGCGCCAGCCGAGCGCCGGGTTCATGGCGTTCAGGAAGATCAGGGACACGAAGGTGCCGAGGATGGATCCGGCCCAGTAGGTGCCGTTGACCCATACGTCGACGCGGCCGCGGTAGCGCGACGGCATCATCTCGTCGATCGCGGAGTTGATCGCCGAGTACTCCCCGCCGATGCCCATACCAGCGATGAAGCGGGTGGCATAGAAGTAGATGATCCAGCCCGTGCTGTTGCCGAAGGTGAACGCGCTGAGCCCGCTGCCGACCAGGAAGACGCCCAGCGTCACCACGAACAGCCGCTTGCGGCCGAGCCGGTCGGACATCTTGCCGAAGACCAGCGCCCCGACGATCTCGCCGACCAGGTAGACGGTGGCGATGAGGCCCACCTGGGTGGAGGAGAGGCCCAACGTGTCGGGCTGCTGCAGGATGGCCGACACCGAACTGGCCACCGTGATGTTGAGCCCGTCGAGGATCCATGCGGCGCCCAGACCGACGATCATCCGGGTGTGGAACGGCGACCAGCGCAGGCGGTCGAGGCGTGCCGGAATGGCGGTGCGGATCGCCCCGGCGGCCGTTCCTGCGGTCATCGGGGCCATCTCCGGTCATTGGTTCGCACGGCGTCAGCGTAAGACTGAGAGTGATGCCTCAGTTACTAATCGTCGAATTCGGCAGAAGTCCGGTGGGCTAGCGTGAAGTGACGAGCGGTGGTCTTTCGTGGCGCCGCGCAGCCGAGGAGAGGGCTCCGGCGCGACAGACCGACCCGGGAGCGTGGCATGGACGTGATCCACCTGCGGCTGGTGAGCCCGCCGGAGCGGACCGGCTCGGTGCTGGCCGTGCTCGCGGGCAATGCCTGCGTGGTGAACGTGACCGTGCACCGCGGTGCGGTCGCCGATCCCGCGAGGGATGCGATCGAGTGCGACGTCGTGGCCGGTGCTGCCAATGTCGTCCTGGCGGGTCTGCGCGACCTGCAGGTCCACCGCTACGGTTCGCTGACGGCCGATCCGGTGGCGGTGGCGATGTCAGACCAGGCCGAGGCCGCCGCCGCCCGGCTTCCCGGGCCCATGGCGCACGTGCCCTTCTGGGCCGAGGTCGAGGCGCGCATCGACGCCGACGCGACCTATACCCCGAGCTTCTACCTCTACCTGGTCATCGCCGGTGTCATCGGTGCGGTGGGCCTGCTGACCAATTCGCAGATCCTCATCGTGGCGGCGATGATTCTGGGGCCGGAGTACGGAGCCATCATCGGGGTGGCACTGGGCGTCGACCGGCGGGCTTGGCGGCAGGTCGGGCAAGGCCTGCTCGCGCTGACCGTGGGCTTCGGCCTGGCCGTCGTGGCGGCGTACGCGTTCGGGGTGCTGGTGCGCGGCCTCGGCCTGGTGCCGACCGCGTACCGGCTGGGTGTGCGGCCGGTCTCGCACCTGATCGACACGCCGAACTTCTACTCCGTGGTGGTCGCGGTGCTGGCCGGCATCGTCGGCGTGGTCGCCCTGACGCACATCCGCACCAGCACGCTGCTGGGTGTCTTCGTGTCCGTCACCACCATTCCGGCCGCGGCCGACATCGGGGTCGCCCTCGCGACGAGTAGCCCGGACGAGGCGCGCGGCTCCCTGCTGCAACTGCTGCTCAACATCACGCTGCTGATCGTCGTGGGGTTCGTGACGGTGCGAGTACTTCGGGTTCGGTGGCGCAGGATCTCCCGCCGTCCGTGCCACCGGCTCAGCCGCGGCTGAGCACGGATGCCGGATCCGGGCGGGTGCCGTTGTCGGCGATGAGCACACCGTTCATGGCAGAATTTCGGCATATGAACTGATCTGACGGGCATGCATCGACTGACGGGGCGGAGTGGCCGCATGGATGCCAACGCGCACGCGGGAAGGGTGCATGATCTCGACGCGGCCGGGTTCCAGTCGCTGTACCAGCGGTTGCGGCGCTGCGCTGACTGGGGTGCGGCCGACCGGCGCGGCGCGCTGAACCACATCACCGCCGGGACCGTGCGCGCCGCGATGGCGGAGGTCAGGCTCGGCAGGTCGGTGTCGTTGGCGGCGCCCGTCGAGACGGTCGCCGGGCTGGACAATCCGCAACCGTCGAAGCATGACATGATCAGCTCACCGGCGGAGCACCGGCACAAGCCGGGCCTCAACTTCGCGTACGACCGGTTGGCGATGAGCATCCACGGCGACGCTGACAGCCACATCGACGCACTGTGCCACGTCGTCTACGACGGGATGATGTACAACCGGGTCGCCGCCGGGTCGGTGGAGCCGGACGGCCTGCCGTCGCTGTCCATCGACGTGGCCCGCGACGGCATCGTCGGCCGCGGCGTCCTGCTCGACATCCCCCGAGTGCGCGGTGTCGCCTGGCTGGAACCGGGCGACCACGTGACCGCGGTCGACCTGGCCGCGGCCGAGCAGGCCCAGCACGTGCTGGTCGGTCCGGGTGACCTGCTGTTCGTTCATGTCGGGCACCGGCATCGCCGCAGCAGTCTGGGTCCTTGGGACGCCGCGGCGGCGCGGGCCGGGCTGCATCCGACGGCGCTGGAGTTCCTGGCCGAACGCAAGGTCGCGGTGCTGGGCAGCGACGGGAACAACGACACCGCCCCAGCCGCGGGCGTCGCGTTTCCGGTGCACGTGCTCGCCATCAACGCTCTCGGCCTGCACCTGCTCGACTACCTGCACTTCGCGGACCTGCTCGCGCTTTGCGAGCAGGAGGAACGCTGGTCGTTCCTGTGCGTCATCGCCCCGCTGCGGCTGCCCGCCGCCACCGGCTCACCGGTCAACCCCATCGCGGTGCTGTGACGTGCCAGGCGCTGGCGGGACGCCGGGCTCGGACGCCGATGACGTGCTGCGACGCTGGCACGCGACGCTGGCGCAGCGGTGGGTGCGGCTGCGCGCCACGTTCCTGGTGGCCGTGCAGGCCGGGCTGGCGGCGGCGATCGCCTGGTTCGCCGTCCACGACCTGCTGGGGCATCCGCGTCCCTTCTTCGCGCCGATCGCGGCGGTCATCGTGCTCGGGGCGTCGGTCGGCCAGCGCCTGCGCCGGGCCGTCGAGCTGCTGGTAGGCGTGGCGCTGGGCATTCTCGTCGGCGACGCCCTGATCGTGCTGATCGGCAGTGGGGCATGGCAGGTCGGGCTGAGCGTGACGGCGGCCATGCTCGCCGCGACATTCCTGGGTGGGGGTCCGGTGGTGGTGGTCCAGGCCGCCTCCACCGGGGTGCTGATCGCCACGCTCGCCGCGCCGACCGGCGACTTCTTCTACAGCAGGTTCTTCGAGGCCCTGATCGGCGGTGGGATCGGCGTGCTGGTGATGGCGCTGCTGTTGCCGGTGAACCCGTTCACCCTCGCCGAACGGGCGGCCGGTCCGGTGCTGAGCCTGCTCGCCGGCGGTCTGCGGGACTGCGCGGCGGCGCTGGCCGACGGCGACCGGCAGCTCGCGTCCGACGCGCTCGCCCGGCTGCGGGCCGGGGAGGCGGACGTCGACCATCTCGAGGAGACCCTGGGCGCCGCGTGGGAGGTGTCGACCATGGCGCCGGTGCGGTGGAAGACCAGGGCGCCGCTCACGCAGTATGTCGATGCGCAGGTGCACGTCGACCGCGCCGTCGGCAACGCGCGCGGGCTGGCCCGCCGCGCGGTCTCGGCCCTCACCGACGCCGAGCCGGTCCCGGCCGAGCTGCCCGACGCGATCCGGGCGCTCGCCGACGCGGTCGTGGCGCTGCGCGACGAACTGTCCGCCGGAGCCGAGCCGGTGCGTACCCGGGAGCGCGCGCGGGCGGCCGCAGGCCGGGCCGGTGCCGCGCACCGGGCCGGTACCGGCTTCTCCGGGGCCGTGGTCGTGGCTCAGGTCAGGGCCATCGCGACCGACCTGCTGCGCGCGACCGGCCTGGAGCAGGCGGCTGCTGAGTCGGCGGTACGGCACGCGGTCGGCGACTCCGAGACCGGCAGCCGGTAGCCCGACCCGTTGCCAGTTCTGCTCGCTGTGCTGGTGATTTACCCGGCTTCAGATGAATTGGCGGTTTCGCCTGACTCGTTGTGTGACGATGGCGGAGCAGGGGCCCGGGTATCGGCCCTGAGATCGATCACGGGGCGATGATGGATGCGGACGTGAGGGTAGTTGTCGTGGGCGGCGGCTTTGCCGGTGTCGCCTGCGCCAAGCGGCTCGCCGGCGAGTCGGGAGTGCGGGTCGAGCTCATCGATCGGAATGGATTCCACCAGTTCCAACCGCTGCTGTACCAGGTGGCCACCGCGGAGCTGACGTCCGAGGACATCCGGTTCGACCTGTCGCACCTCTTCCGCGACAGCCACAACGTCACCGTTACCAGGGCCGAGGTCACCGCGGTCGACCCGCAGGCCAGGACGGTAACCCTCGACGACGGACGGACGCTGGAGGCCGACTACCTGGTGCTCGCCGCCGGGGCCCAGCCCAGCTTCTTCCACACCCCCGGTGCCCAGGAGCACTCGTTCCCGCTGTACAGCGTCGAGGACGCGCGCAACGTGCGCGGCCGGATCCTCACCATCCTCGAAGACGTCAAGCAGCGCCCGGAGCTGGTCGACCAGGGCGCGTTGAACTTCGTCATCGTCGGCGGCGGGCCCACCGGCGTGGAGACCGCCGGGGCGCTCGGCGAGCTGATCCATGACGTGCTCCCACATGCCTACCGGGGCGTGCCGTTCGACCACGCGCAGGTGATCCTGGTCGACGCCGGTCCGGCGCTGCTGGCGGCCTTCTCCGACCAGGCCGGGGTCTACGCCGCCAAGCAGCTGCGCAAACGCGGCGTACAGCTGCGCCAGAACACCACCGTCAAGCAGGTCGACCCCGACCAGGTCACCCTGTCGACCGGCGAGGTCATCATGACGCGGCTGGTGGTCTGGGGCGGCGGTGAGAAAGCCGCCGAGGTCGCCACCACCGGCGGGCTGCCGACCGGCCGGGGCGGGCGCGTCAGCGTCGCGGCGGACCTGACCGTGCCCGGCTTTCCGCACGTGTACGCCCTCGGCGACGTCGCGAACATCCCGTCCGGCGACGAGTCGGCGCTGCCGCAGCTGGGCAGCGTGGCACAGCAGTCGGGCCGGTGGGCTGCCGACAACATCCTGGCCCAGATCCGGGGCAGCGCGCCCCACCCGTTCCATTACCGGGACAAGGGCATCATGGCCATGATCGGGCGCAAGGCGGCGATCGCCGAGGTCGGCGCGCACCGCCACGAGATCCACGGCGATTTCGCGTTCGCGGCCTGGCTCGGTGTGCACATGCAGCTGCTGGACAGCATCGGCGCGCAGCTGAAGGCGTACGTCGCCTGGGCACAGGAGTTCTACCTGCGACCCGATCACCGCTCCGCCGAGCTGTTGGAGCCTTCCCGCATCGACAGTCCGCGCATCGACTGGGACCAGAAAGGCTGACCGCCATGACCACCGCAGCCGCCCCGGCCGGAACTCCGGCCGACGTCTTCGTCATCTTCGGCATCAGCGGAGACCTGGCCAAGGTGATGACCTTCCATTCGCTGTACCGGTTGGAGGCGCGCGGGCTGCTTGACTGCCCGATCATCGGCGTGGCCGTCGACCCGTGGACCGTGCACGACCTGCGTGAACACGCCCGCGCGGCGATCGAGGGCAAGGGCGACAAGATCGACGAGGACGTGTACGAGCGGCTGATGAGCCGCATGTCCTACCTGGCCGGGGACTTCGCCGACGCCGACACGTACGCCCGCGTGGAGGCCGCGATCGGCGACAAGCGCACCCCGGTCTACTACCTGGAGATCCCGCCGTCGCTGTTCGGCATGGTGATCAAGGGTCTGGCCAAGGCGAAGGTGATCCGTGGCGGCCGGGTCGTGGTGGAGAAGCCGTTCGGCCACGACCAGGACTCAGCCCGCGCCCTGGCCGACGAGCTGCACCAGTACGTCGCCGAGCCGCAGCTGTTCCGCATCGACCACTTCCTGGGCAAGATGGGCCTGGACGAGCTGCTCTACCTGCGGTTCGCCAACACGTTCCTGGAACCGGTGTGGAACCGCAACTACGTCGAGTCGGTGCAGATCACCATGGCCGAGGACTTCGGCGTGGAGGATCGCGGCCACTTCTACGACCCGGTGGGCGCGCTGCGCGACGTCGTGGTCAACCACCTGATGCAGGTGGTCTCGGCGGGCGCGATGGAGGCCCCGGCCGGGCCGGACCCCGACACCATCAAGAACGCGCAGGTGGCGCTGTGGAAGGCGGTCAACACCGCCGACCCGGCCCAGTACGTGCGCGGTCAGTACGACGGCTACCTCGGCATCGACGGGGTGGCGGCGGACTCGGTCACCGAGACGTACGCGGCGCTGCGGCTGGACATCGACAACTGGCGCTGGTCGGGGGTGCCGTTCTTCATCCGTACCGGCAAGTGCCTGACGGTGACGCAGACCGAGTTCCGGCTGGTCTTCAAGAAGCCGCCCAAGCTGGGGCTGCGTCTGCCGTTCGAACGGCAGCCCACGACCAATGAGATCGTGGTCCGCCTCGACCCGGGCACCGGAATCCGCTACCGGTTCGACGCCAAGCGCGCCGACTCGGCCGCCCCGCAGACCGTCGACGCCGACGTCGAGTTCGCCCGCGAGGGCGGTGAGGGCGCCACGCCGTACGAGGTGCTGCTGCACGCGGCGCTGACCGGCAACAGCATGCGGTTCACCCGGCAGGACGGCGTCGAGGAGACCTGGCGGATCATGCAGCCGCTGCTGGACTCGCGCCCGCCAGTCCACCCGTACGCCAAGGGCGGCATGGGCCCGGAGGCCGCCGACGCCCTGGTCGCCGACTTCGGCGGCTGGCGCGAGCCGTGGATGCCATGACCTTTATGGGCATCATCGCGCCTTCCTGGGCTTGTATCGATACTGTGAGGAAATGGACGAAAAGGTCGTCCGATGACAGGAGACGCGATGCGTGACTGGCTGCTTTCCGACCAGCCGGCGCAGCTGCTGCCAGCGCGCAACCAGATGGCCCTGACGTTGATGTTCCACATCGTCTTCGTGCCGCTGGGCGTCGCGCTGCCGACCCTGATGCTCATCGCCAACTACAAGGGCCTGCGCCGCGACGACCCGGTCGCACTGAAGCTGGCCCGGCGCTGGTCGCACGCCGCCGGGCTCACCTTCGCCGTCGGCGCGGTGTCGGGCACGGTGCTGTCGTTCGAGATGGGCCTGCTGTGGCCAGGGCTGACCGGGGTGTTCGGCGACGTGTTCGGGCTGCCGTTCGCGATGGAGGGCATCGCCTTCTTCCTGGAGGCGATCCTGGTCGCGATCTACCTCTACGGCTGGCGGCGGCTCAAGCCGTGGACCCACTTCAAGCTCGGCCTGCCGATCCCGTTCGTGGCCCTGGCCGGGATGTTCTCCATCATCTCGGCGAACTCGTGGATGAACACCCCGACCGGCTTCACCATGGGCTCCGATGGGCGGCCCACCAACATCGACCCGATCGCGGCGATCATCAACCCGGCGCTGCCGTACGAGTTCACCCACTTCCTGCTCGCCACGTACATGGCCGCCGGGTTCCTGGTCGCCTCCGTGTACGCCGTCGGCTGGCTCAAGGGCCGCCGCGACCGCTACCACCGGCTCGGCTTCCTCATCCCGTTCACCGTCGCCGCGATCGCCACGCCGCTGCAGTTCCTGGCCGGTGACACCATCGCCCGCTGGCTGCCCACGGCGCAGCCGGCCAAGTTCTCCGCGATGGAGGTGGTCACCCAGTCCGGCACCCACCAGCCCGAGATCATGTTCGGCCGGTACGACCCCGCCACCAACACGGTCAGCGGCGGCCTCAGCATCCCCGACCTCAACTCGATCCTGGTCGGCTTCAGCCCGAACACCTACGTCCAGGGCCTGAACGCCGTGTCCCCGGACGACCTGCCCTCCAATATCAACATCGTGCACTGGGCGTTCGACATCATGGTCACCATCGCCTCGCTGCTGATGGTGCTGGCACTGTGGTACGCCTTCCTGTACTGGCGCAAACGCGAGGTGCCGAGCAACAAGCTGTTCCTGTGGTGCGCCGTCGCGGCCGGTCCGCTCACCGTCCTGGCCGTCGAGTCGGGCTGGATCGTCACCGAGGTCGGCCGCCAGCCGTGGATCGTCTACAACATCCTGCGCACCTCGCAGGCCGTGACCGGCGCCGACGGCGTCTGGGTCAGCCTCGTCGTCATCGCCCTGCTCTACCTGTTCCTGGCCGCCGCGACGATCACCGTCCTGCGCGCCATGGCCCGCCGCTGGCGCACCGAGGACCACACCGACGACACCGGTGCCGTGTACGGCCCCCGCCCCGACCTCGATCGGAGCCCC
The DNA here is from genome assembly GCF_019083965.1 of Catellatospora tritici. GTDB lineage: Bacteria > Actinomycetota > Actinomycetes > Mycobacteriales > Micromonosporaceae > Catellatospora > Catellatospora tritici. The sequence continues at coordinate 240,863 of NZ_JAHRCY010000012.1, read as the reverse complement.
GCCCCATGACCACCGCGGGTGCCGTCGCCGCCGTCATCGTCATCGCCATCACCCTGTACGCCTGGTCCGGCCTGGCCGACTACGGCGCCGGGTTCTGGGACCTGTTGGCCGGAGACCGCGCCAGCGGCCGCCGATCCCGCCAGCTCATCGACACCGCGGTCACCCCGGTCTGGGAGGCCAACCACGTCTGGCTGGTCTTCATCCTGATCACGACCTGGACCGCGTTCGGGATCGCCTTCGCCTCGATCATGACGACGCTGTTCATCCCGCTGTGCCTGGCCGCGCTGGGCATCGTGCTGCGGGGGGCCAGCTTCGCGCTGCGCAAGGACGCCGCCCGCGCCGGACGGCGGCACGTGGCCGGATGGCTGTTCGGCCTCGGCTCGATCCTGACCCCGTTCTTCCTCGGCGCCGTCCTGGGCGGCATCGTCGCCGGGCGGGTCCCGGTGGGCAACGCCGCGGGCAACGAGATCACCAGTTGGTGGAACCCGGTGTCGATCCTGACCGGCGTGCTCGCCGTGGTCACCGGCGCCTTCCTGTCCGCGGTGTACCTGGTCGCCGAGGCGCGCCGGCGCGACCTGCCCGACCTGGAACGCTACTTCTGGACCCGGGCCGTGGCCGCCGCCGTGGCGGGGCTGGTCGTCGGCGTGGCCGCCGCGATCGCGCTGCATGGCGACAATCCGCAGATGTTCGACCGGCTCATCAGCCGCAGCATCCCGCTGCTGGTGCTCGGGGCGCTGGCCCTGGGCGCCACGATGATGCTGGCCCGCCGCGCCGTCGTTCGGGGCGTACGCGTGGCCGCCGCCGTCGGCGTCGCCGCGCTGATCTGGTCCTGGGCGGTGGCCCAGGCGCCCTACCTGCTGCCGTTCAGCCTCACCATCGGCGACGGCGCGGGCGCGCCCGCCACCCTGCGCTGGCTGCTGATCTGGGCGGTGGTCGCGCTGCTGCTGGTCGTCCCGGCGCTGGCCCTGCTGTACACCCTCGACCAGCGCACCACCGACCTCGGCGAGGACCCGGACACCGCCCGCCCCGAGACCGACCTGACCCGATAGGCGGCCGCATGGACTCGCTGCGCAGCACCGGCGCGAAAGCCTGGTCGATGGTAGGCATCGGGCTGGTCGCGGCCGCGGTGATCTTCCTGATCGTTCTGCTCAAGCTGCTCGCGATCGCACTCGGTGCCGCGCTGTGCGTGTCGCTGGCCCTGAGCCCCGCCGTGGACGCCCTGGCCCGGCGCGGACTCAAGCGCGCGCTGCTCGCCACGCTGTCGATCCTGTTGCTGATCGGCGTCGCCATCGGCGTGTTCCTGCTCGTGGTGAAGGGACTGGCCAGCCAGTGGAGCGAGCTGTCCACCGCGGTCGACAAGGGCATCGACCGGCTACACCAGACCCTGGCCTCGCTGGGGATGAAGGGGTCGCTGGCCGAGGCGGCCCGCAAGTCGCTGAGCACGCACAGCTCGACCCTGCTGTCGGGCCTCGGCCCGGAGATCGGCAGGCTGCTCGGCGGGATCGCCAGCCTGTTCATCATCGGCTTCGTCTTCCTGTTCACCACCTTCTTCATGCTCAAGGACGGCCCGTACATGGCCCGCGCGGCGGGGCCGTGGGTGCCGCTCGGTCCGGCCTGGCTGGCGCAGGTCGGTCGGATCATCCGGGGGTACGTGGTCGGGCTGACCCTGCTCGGCGCGTTCAACGCCGCGGTGGTCGCCCTCGGGGCCTTCGCCCTGGGCGTGCCGCTGATCGGCACCCTGATCGTGGTGACCCTGCTCGGCAACTACGTGCCCTACCTGGGCGCCTGGGTGGCCGGGGCGTACGCGGTGCTCATCGCGCTCGGGGCAGGTGGCGCGCAGACGGCCCTGATCATGATCGTGGTGGTCTGCCTGGCCAACGGCGCCCTGCAGACCATGCTGCAGCCCTTCGCGTACGGCGCCGCGCTGCGCATGCACCCGCTGACGATTCTGCTGGCCACGGTTGTCGGCGGCCTGCTCGCCGGGATCATCGGCGTGATGATCGCCGCCCCGGTCGCCGCGATCATCCAGCACACCGCCCACATGCTCCGCGAAGGCCGTGCCGCCGCCGCGCCACCCGACCGCGCCCCCAAGATCGGCTAAGTTGCCGGGCAATCGGGGGAAAGCGGTGGCCTCGTACCCCCGATTGCCTGGCAACTTGGACGATCATCGGCGCGTGACGCGCCGGGACCGCGATCGAGCGGACCCGGCCCGGTGCGGCGGGTGGGCTAGGCTGGGCCGGACCGTTCCCCGCCCGCTGGGAGGCCACCGTGCAGGCACCGGGCGCCGCCGCGCTGATCCCGACGACCGCCGCCGACCGTCCGCTGCTCGTCTACCGCGACGAGGCCACCGGCGAGCGGATCGAGCTGGCCGCGGCGGAGCTGGCCGAGGGCGTCGCACGGACCGCGAGCCTGCTGCGCGACGGCTGCGGGCTGACGGCGGGGGACCGGATCGCCGTGCTGCTGCCGCCGCACTGGCAGACTGCCGCCGTGGTGCTGGGCGCCTGGTCACTCGGCGTCGCGGTGTCCTACCGCTCGTGGGCGACGGCAGGTCTGACCAGCCCGGACGGTGACCAGCCGCTGGACGCGGTGTTCGTGGCGCGCGACCGGGTCGACAGCTGGCTGGAGACCGTGCCGCAGGCGAGGCACCGGTTCGTGCTCGGGTTGGGCGCCCGCGGCGCGGCGCTGGCCGAGGTGCCCGACGGCTACCTCGACTACGCCGCCGAGGTGGGCCGGTACGCCGCACACGCCCCGGCGTACCGGGCGATCCTGGACACGGACTCGGCGACCCCCGACGGCACCACATTCCAGGAGTGGGCGCGGGTGGCCAACGGCATCGCCCACTGGCTGGAGCTGCGCCCCGGCGACCGCCTGCTGGTCGACGTGGCCAGGCACGCCGACCCGGTGAGCTGGCTGCTGGCGCCGCTGGCGGCCCAGGCCACGCCGGTGGTCGTCGCCAATCTCGGCCAGGACGTGGACCGGGTCGTGGCCGCCGAGGGCATCACCCGCGTGCCCTGACCGGGGTTCAGCCGAGTTTGACCTGGTACTGGTCATGCCGGGCCCAGAGTTCGACCCACTCGCCCTCGCTCAGTGTCCGCCCCGACGCGCCTATCTCGGCCAGCTCCCGGAAGTACTCCTCCCGGGGCGGCGCGGGCGCGAAAAGCACCAGCATCGAGGCGGGCTCGTCGGTGTCGTTGCGGAAGCCGTGCGCCACCCCCTCGGGCACGTGCAGGAAGTCGCCGCTGCGCGCGGTGACCCAGCGGGCCCCGTCGTAGATGGTCACCGCCCCGGCGGTGACGTAGAACGACTCCGAGAAGGTCTTGTGCAGGTGCGCGTCGGTCCCGCCGGTGCGGGGCGCCGACACCCACTCGAACAGGCCGAACCTGCCCTGGGTGGCCGCACCCGGCGCGACGAACCGCGCGGTGCTGCCCGTCGCCATGGTCACGCCCTCGGTCGTGTGGACCGGATGGAACCCGGCACGGGCCGGGTGGGACAGATCTGTCATCACTTCCTCCAGATTCAAGCGTCGCTATTGGTCGCCGGGTGCCCGTCGCGGCGCCACGTCCGCGAGGTACCCGGCGACGGTCTCGTCCAGGTGGCCCCGCGCGGCGCGGTACAGGTGCGGGCCGAAGCTGATGCGGGCGACCCCGAGCCCGGCCAGCCTGCCCAGCCCGCCGCCGCCTCGGGCCAGAATATTGACCGGTGCCTCGGCCGAAGCCACGACCTCGGCGATCGCGGACTCCTCCGCCAGCCCGATCGGGTACACGCAGTCGGCACCGGCCGCTCGGTAGCGTCGGGCTCGCCGCACGGTCTCGTCCAGCGTGGACGTCGCGTCACGCGGCGGGCGCAGGTACGTGTCGACCCGTGCGTTGAGAACCAGGTCGAGGCCCTGCTCGCGAGCGGCGGCGCGGACGGCGGCCAGGAAGTCGGCCTGCCGTCCGACGTCGAGCAGTTCGCCCGTGCCCGGGTCGGAGTCCTCCAGGTTGCACCCCGCCGCGCCGGTGGCGGCGAGCCGCTCGACCAGCTCGGCGGGGCTCATCCGGTACCCGCGCTCCAGGTCCGCGGTGACCGGGACCGGCACCGCGGCGGCGACGCGGGCGATCGCGTCGAGCATCTGCCCGACCGGCGCCGCCTCGCCGTCGCGGTAGCCGAGGCTGTCGGCGATCGCGGCGCTGCTGGTGGCGATGGCGGGCAGCCCGGCCGCCACGACCGCGTACGCCGAGGAGCAGTCCCACACGTTCGGCAGCAGCAGCGGAGTGCCCGGCCGGTGCAGGTCGCGCAGCGTGGCGGCATGCCGGTTGACCGCGGTGGCGGGGTCGCTGGTCCGCCCGCCATCAGCGGCGGGGGACCAGCGACCGTGCGAGGTCACGACAGCGGCCAGGGCCGGGCGGCGGCGCCGAGCCGGTTCCAGGCGTTGATGACGGTGATCGTCCACATCAGCTCGGCCAGTTCCGTCTCGCTGAAGTGCTTCGCGGCCGTGGCCACGACGTCGTCGCCGACCGGCGCCTCGGTGAGCCGGGTCATCGCCTCGGTCAGCGCGAGGGCGGCCCGCTCGCGGTCGGTGAAGAACGGGGTCTCCGCCCACACCGGCAGCGCGTACAGCCGTCGGGGATCCTCGCCACCGCTGAACGCGTCGCGCGAGTGGGTGTCCACGCAGTACGCGCAGCCGTTGAGCTGCGAGGCGCGGGCACGCACCAGCTCCAGCAGCCCGGACTCCAGGCTGACCTCGCGGGAGGCGGTGTCGAGGGCGTTCATGGCCTTGTTGATGTGCGGGGCGAGGGTCCCGACGGCGACGCGGACGGGGATCTCGGTGCTCGTGTTCGTCATGGGCATCACGTTACGAGGCGAATGGCTCCATACTAAGGTCCACCTGTATGAGCATCGAGTGGGCCAATTCCGTCGACCTGCACCTCGACCTCGACGCCGCGGGTGGTCGTCGGCAGGCGTTGGAGCAGGCGCTGCGCGAGGCGATCCGGTCCGGCCGCCTCGCCCCGCAGACCCGCCTGCCCTCTACCCGGGCGCTCGCCGCCGGACTGCACCTGGCCCGCAACACCGTCGCCGCCGCGTACGAGCAGCTCACCGCGGAGGGTTATCTCAGCGCGCGGGTCGGTTCGGGCACCGAGGTCGCCGGAGCCCCGCTGCGGTCCGCCCCCGCCGCCCCGCCCGCCGCGCCCGCCGCACCCCGCTTCGACCTGCGTCCGGGCAGCCCGGAGGTGGGCACCTTCCCGGTCGACGCGTGGCTGCGAGCCACCCGCCGCGCCCTGGCCGCCGCGCCGGTGTCCGCCTTCGACTACGGCGACCCCCGCGGCCGCCCCGAACTGCGCGCCGCCCTGGCCACCTACCTCGGCCGCGCCCGGGGCGTGCTGGCCGACCCCGAACACATGATCATCTGCTCCGGGTACGTCCAGGCCCTGGGGCTGCTCGCGCGTACGGTCGGCGGTCCGTTCGCGATGGAGGACCCGGGCCTGCCATTCCACCGCGAGGTCGTGCGCCACCACGGCGCGGAGGTGCTCGCGCTGCCGGTCGACGACCTGGGCGCCCGCACCGATCTGCTGGGCCGCGACGGGCTGGCGCCGGCGCGGGCGGCGGTGCTGACCCCGGCCCACCAGTACCCGATGGGGGTCACCCTGCATCCGGCCCGGCGGCGAGCCGCTGTCGCCTGGGCCGCGGCCCACGACGCGCTCGTGATCGAGGACGACTACGACGGCGAGTTCCGTTACGACCGGCAGCCGGTCGGCGCGCTCCAGGCGATGTCGCCGGAGCACGTCGTCTACGTCGGCACCGCGGCCAAGACCCTGGGCCCGGCGCTGCGGCTGGCCTGGCTGGTGCTGCCCGAGCGGCTGGTCGCGCCCCTGGCCGCGGCCAAGCGGCTGGCCGATCTGCACACCGAGACGATCGGGCAGCTCGCCCTCGCCGACCTGATCGGCACTCACGACTACGATCGGCACGTCCGCTCCTGCCGCCTGAACTACCGGCGCCGCCGGGACCTGCTCATCGACCGCCTCGGCCGCCGCCACCAGCTGCACGGCATCGCCGCCGGGATGCACGCGCTCATCAGCCTGCCGCCGGGCGGTCCCACCGAGTCGGAGGTCGTGGCGAACGCGGCGGCGCGCGGTCTGGCGGTGGGGGCGCTGGGTCCGCACCGCCACCACCCGACTCCGGCTGCCGCACCCGGCCTGATCATCGGGTATGCCACCCCGAGCCGGGCGAGCTATCCGGCGGCCGTCGACATCCTGGCCCGCACCCTGCACGGCCTCTGACGCCGCGTCAGCGGACGACGTCGAAGACCTGCTTCTGCACGCCGTTGGCGTAGGTTTCGTGCTCGACCAGCTTCAGCTGCTGGGTGTCTTTGTCCGTGGTGCTGAACAGGCGCTTGCCCGCGCCGAGCAGCAGCGGGAAGACCAGCAGGTGGTAGCGGTCGATGAGGCCCGCGTCGGACAGGCTGTGGTTCAGGGCGACGCTGCCGTGCACGATGATCGGACCGCCCTCGGTCTGCTTCAGCGCGGCGACCTCGTCGAGCGAGCGCAGGATCGTGGTCTCGCCCCAGTTGGCGACCAGGTCGTCCGCGGTGAGGGTGGTGGACACGACGTACTTCGGCATCACCTTGTACTGCGGGAACTCCGGCATGTCCGGCCACACCGGACTGAACGCCTGGTAGCTGGCGCGGCCCAGCAGCATCGCGGCGGCTTCCTCCTGCTCGCGCCCCTTGATCTCGTACGCCTCGGGGACGAAGTCGATGTTCTTGAACGTCCACCCCGCGTTGCGGTATTCGGGCTCGCCGCCGGGGCCCTCCATGACGCCGTCGAGCGAGACGAAGGCGGTGCTGATGAGAGTGCGCATCTTGATCTCCTGAAGGTTCGTCCGTCGCTGACGGTGCGGGAGCCGTCCCGCTCGAACCCCAGCTTGCTACCGACAACAAAATTTGTCAAGACACACAAAATTGTCGGTGGCTGCTCGCCCCGTGGGCAGGGGCAGTTTCGGGGAAACTGTCGTAATGGCGCCGTGAATTCGTGCAGTTCCCCGGAAGCTGCACGAAAGCCGCCGCGCCCGCCGCGCGACGCTCCGACCTGGCGCGGGCAGCGCGGGCAGCATGGCGGCGCGGAGGTGGCGGTGGGTCAGGCGGTGACGGGCGGTGGGGTCAGGCGGGCCAGGATCTGGCGGGCCTGGTCGGCGTGTTCGGCGGTGACGCTGATGCCGTACTCCCCGGCCTGTAGCGATTCGGCCGAGGTGAAGTCGCGGGCACCGCGGCTCATCGCGTGTGCGACAGCGCCGAAGATGGCGCCCCAGATGGCGGCGATGACCACGGCGGTGAGGACGACGGCGAACCAGTTCGCGCGGGCGAAGATGCCGAAGAGCAAGCCGATGAACAGGCCGAACCAGGCACCGGCGCCCGCGCCGTACAGGGCGGCCTTGCCCGTGGTCATCCGGCCGAGAATCTTCTCGACCAGGCGCAGGTTGGTGCCGACGATGGCGGTGTGCTCGACCGGGAACTTCTGGTCGGACAGGTAATCCACCGCCCGCTGGGCATCGCGGTACTCGGTGTAGCTCGCCACGGTCACCATCGCCCGAGTGGGATCGGTGGGCTGGGTGGACGGCATCGGTGTGGTCATGTCCTGATCTTCACATTTTCCTGCGTTTCTGCCGGGTACGTTCGGAAAGTCCGCCCAGCGTCGGCAGGCAGCGGGCGGCCCCGCGACCGCGGGAGGAGTTCGCGGTCGCGGGGCCGTCACCGGTCAGCGGTGGCCGCCCCCTCCGTGCCCACCGCCGCCGAGCACCCCGGCCTGCGCGGCCTTGACGATGGCGTCGGCCTCCTCCTGGGTCAGCTTGCCGTCCTTGACCGCCTGGTCCAGCCGCTCCTTCAGCTTCGCCGCCCGGTCTGCCTGGCTCTGCTCATCGGACCCGGTCTTGTCGCCGCGCTCGGTGCGCAGCTGCTCGCGTACCTTCGTCAGCGCGTCGGAGACCTTCTGCTCGTCGACGCCGAGCTCCTTGGCCAGCGCCGCGGCGAACGCCGCCTGGCGGGCGTCGCGGTCACCCGTCGAGGGCGACGAGGTCGACGACGTCGACGGGGAGGGGCTGGGGTCGGTCGCGTACGCCACGCCGGGCACCGCCACCGCGAGCGCCAGTGCGCCGCCCACCCCGAGCGCCGCCAGCTTCTTCTTCGTCAGGTTCACCATCGGAATCGCTTCCCTTCCCGATCGTCGGTCGATCGGCTCGGGTCCGACGGTGACCGCCCAGGCTCGAAGAAATGCCTGGTCAACCTCAAAGGAGCCTGGCAAGTGATCCGCATACGCGGAGGTATGTCCCGGTCGTCGGCGGACCGTCCGGGTCCCGGCGACGAGGGTTTTCCCTTGCCCATCCGCGCTCGCGGGGCCGACGGGTTCTGCGCACGCGGGCCAGGCCGTAGGGTCGGACCGTCCCCGCCCGGCCGCCGGGCCGGTCCCGATGCGCGGGGGCGCCGGAAGCGCGAGGAGCTATGGCGGAGGTCGCACTAGTCGGTCGCGCGACGCTGCTCGCGGACCTGCGGCGTCGGCTCGCCGACGGTGGCCGCGTCACCGTCACCGGTCCGGCCGGGTCCGGCCGCAGCGCCGTGGTCCTGGCCGCGATCGGCGATACGCAGCCGCACTGGCTGCTGCACCCGACCGAGGCCGACCGGCACGTGCCGTACTGCGCCCTGGCCGACCTGCTGCTGCGTCTGGACACGCAGAGCCGCCTGGACGCGCTGCCCGCACCGCAGCGGGCCGCTGTCGACGCCGTGCTCACCCGGCGGGCGGGCGAACCCGATCCGATCGCGCTGCGGCTGGCCTTGCTCGGACTGCTCCGAACGGGGCTGCTCGTCGTGGACGACGCGCACTGGCTCGACGAGCCGAGCCGCGACGTGCTGACCTATCTGGTACGCCGAGGCGGCGGCGCGCTCGGCGTGCTGGCCACCGCACGGGCCGGGCAGCCGCCGCTGCCGGGCACGACCGAGCTGCCCCTGCCACCGCTGGACCTGCCCGACGCCGTACGGCTGCTCCAGCGGCATGGGCTGCCCGCCGGCCCGGCCGCGAAGATCCACGCCGCGGCGGGCGGGAACCCGGGGCTGCTGCTGGCCGTGGGCGCCGCCACCGCCGAGGCCGAACCGTCCGCCTTCGACACCACCCTCACCCCGGCCGTGCTGGCCGTCGCCCGTGCCCAGCTCGCCGCGCTGGACCCGGGCTCGCGGGGCACGCTGCTGCTGGCCGTACTGGCCGAGCGGCCCACGGCGAAGCTGCTGCGCCGGGCCGGACGCGTCGGCGCGGCGCGCGACCTGGCCGCCGCCGAGGCCGCCGGACTGGCTACGACCGCCGCCGACGGCCGGATCGGGTTGCGCGCGGGCGTGCTGGCCGCGGTGCTCGAGCACGACGCCGACTCCGCGCAGCTGGCCGACTGCCACCGGGCGCTGGCCGCGGCCGCCCGCGACGACGGCGGTCGCCTGTGGCACACCAGCGCGGTCTGCCGCGTCCCCGACGCCGCGCTGGCCCATGAGCTCGCCCACGCGGCGGTGCTCGCGCACACGCAGGGCCGCCCGGCCCGCGCCGCCGAACTGGCGCTGCGTGCGGTGTCCCTGGCGACCGCCGACATCCCGGCCGACCGCATCGCCACGTGGCTGACCGACGCCGCCCGTGCCGCCGGGGCGGCGGGACGCACCGACCTGGTCCGCGCCGCGGTCAGCCTGCTCGACGAGGCGCCCGCGGCTCCGGCCGACCGCGCTCGGGCCCGGGTGGCCATGGCCGACGCCGCGGGTCAGGCCCTGGACGGACTCGACGACCTGCTCGCCCGCGCGCTGGCCGAGGCCGACGGCGACCACGCGCTCGTCGCCGCGGTGCGGCTGCGCCTGGCCTGGCGGGCCAACCTCAGCGAAGGCTCGCCGCGCCGGGCCGCCGGCCAGGCGCGGGCCGCCGCCCGGCACGCGCGCCTGGCCGACGACGGCCCGACCGAGGCGCTGGCCCTGACCATGCTGGCCCGGATGCAGCGCATCCTCGGCGAACCCGAGGCCGAAGCCACCCTCGCCCGCGCCCTGGACCTGCCGGACACCCCGCCCGCGTACGGGCTGCACAACTCGGCGCGGTATCTGGCGCTGCGGCATGCGTTCTTCGACGACCGCCTCGGCCAGGCCCGCGCCGGGCTGCTGGCGATGTTGCCGGTCGCCGAGGCGTCCGGCAACGCCGAGGACCTGGTCGACCTGCTGCGCTCGCTGGCCGAGGTCGAGATCCGGCTCGGGCGCGGCCAGTCGGCGCTGGGTCGGGCGCTGCGCGCGCTGCGGCTCAGCGAACGGGCCGGGCTGTCACCGGGCCCCTCCTGCTACACGGCCGCGCTGGCGGAGCTGGCCGGTGGGACCGCGCAGCGGGCCCGGACGTACGCCGAGCGGGCGGTGGCCGCGTCCGCGCAGGAGCACGACCAGGTCTACCTGGCACGGGCCTGGCACGCCGTGGGCCAGATCGAGCTGGCCTGCCGGGACACCACCGCCGCGACCCGCGCGCTGCGGCAGGTGCGGGAGCTGGACCAGCGCCAGGAGGTGCGCGACCCGTCGCTGCTGCGTTGGCACGGCGATCTCGCCGAGGCGCTGACCGGCACCGGCGAACTCGACGCGGCGCAGCTGCTGATCGCGCAGACCCGGGCGGTGGCGGGCGAGCTCCGCCGGACCGGAGTGACCGCGGCGCTGGACCGGGCCGAGGGGCTGCTGCGGTGCGCGGCGGGCGACGGCGCTCACGCGGTGGCGCTGCTGCGCCGGTCCCAGGACCGGTTCGCGCTGCTGGGCATGCCGATCGAGCGCGGGCGCAGCCTGCTGGCGCTGGCCGGGGCCGAGCGTCGGCGCCGACGCCACGCCGCGGCCCGCGAGGCGCTGCACCTGGCGGAGGAGACGTTCCACGCGGCCGCGTCGCCCGGCTGGGCCGCCCTGGCGCGCGACCGTGACCAGGGGCGGCGGGCCGAGACCGGCGACGGGCCGCCGGAGCTGACCGAGACCGAGGCGCGCATCGTGGCGCTGGCGACCGGGGGCGCGTCCAACCGGGAGATCGGGGCGACGCTGTTCCTGAGCGTGAAGACGGTCGAGGCGACGCTGACCCGGCTGTACCGGCGGACCGGGGTGCGCTCGCGGGCGCAGCTGCACCACCTGCTGCGCCCGGGTGCCTGACCGGGCGCAGGTGTGCCGAACCGGCTCGCCGGGTACGGGAGGGGCGGAGGCGCGATGACCGGCACCGAACTCGACGCCGTGGTGGTCGGCACCGGCCCGAACGGCCTGGCCGCCGCGGTCACCCTGGCCCGCGCCGGGCTGCGCGTGGCCGCGTACGAGGCGGCTGACACCGTCGGCGGCGGGGCGCGCACGGAGTGGCTGACCCTGCCCGGCTTCCGGCACGACCCGTGCTCGGCGGTGCACCCGCTGGGCGTGAGTTCGCCGGTGCTGCGCTCGTGGCCGCTGCACGACTACGGCCTGACCTGGTTGGAACCCGAGGTGGCGTTGGCGCACCCGTTCCCGGACGGGACGGCGGCGGTGCTGGACCGGTCCGTGGCGCGCACCGCCGCCTCGCTCGGCGCCGACGCGCAGCCGTACCGACGCCTGGTCGCGCCGTTCCTGGGCCGCTGGGACGAGCTCGCCCCGGACGTGCTGCGCGCCCCGCTGGACGGGCTGCCCCGGCACCCGCTGCTGCTGGCGCGGTTCGGCACGCGGGCGGCGCTGCCCGTCGCGCTGCTGGCACGCCGGTTCAGGGGGCCGCGGGCCAGGGCGCTGCTGGCCGGGCTGGGCGCGCACGTCATGGCCCCGCTGACCTCGCCCGCGACCGGCGGGGTGGCGCTGCTGTTCGCGCTGGCCGCGCACCGGTTCAGCTGGCCGGTGCCGCAAGGCGGGTCACAGCGGTTGTCCGAGGCGCTGTCGGGCTACCTGCAGGTGCTGGGCGGCAAGGTGTACACCGGACACCTGGTGCGCAGCCTGGACGAGCTGCCGTCGGCGCGGGCGTACCTGCTCGACGTGTCGCCGCGCGCGCTGGCCGAGCTGGCGGGGGACCGGCTGCCGCCGCGGTTCGCGTCGCGGATGCGCCGCTACCAGCCCGGTCCCGGGGTCTTCAAGATTGACTACGCGTTGGCGGGACCGGTTCCGTGGACGGCCGATGCGGCCCGGAGGGCGGGCACGGTCCATGTCGGGCCCTCGTACGCCGACATCGCCGCGTCCCTGCGCGCGGTGCGCGACGGCCGTGCCCCCGAGCGGCCCTACCTGATCGCGGCCCAGCCGAGCCTGGTCGACCCGACCCGGGCCCCGGCCGGGCAGCACGTGCTCTGGGTGTACGCGCACGTGCCCAACGGCTGGACCGGCGACCTCACCGGGCCGATCGAGGCGCAGCTGGAGCGGTTCGCGCCAGGGTTCCGTGATCTTGTGCTGGCTCGCGCGGTGGCAGGAACCGCCGAGGTCGCGCGGCGCAACCCGAACAACCTCGGCGGCGACATCGCCAACGGGCGGGCCGACGGGCTGAGATTGCTGCTGCGTCCGAGCGCGGCACCGGTTCCGTACGCGACCCCGGACCCGGCCGTGTTCCTGTGCTCGGCGGCGACCCCGCCCGGTCCGGGCGTGCACGGCATGTGCGGTTACCACGCGGCCCGGACCGCCCTGCGCCGCGTCTTCGGCATCGACCTCGACGGGCCATGACCGTGGACTGGTTCACCGCGCCGGAGTACTGGTGGGGCAGGTTGCTGTTCCAGCGCGGCCTGGCCGGGATCTACCTGTGCGCGTTCCTGGTGGTGGTGAACCAGTTCCGGCCCCTGCTGGGCGAACGGGGCCTGACGCCGGTGCCGGACTACCTGGCCTACACGCCGTTCCGGCGTTCGCCGAGCCTGTTCCACTGGCGCTACTCCGACCGGCTGCTCGCGGTGGTCGCCTGGACCGGGACGGCGGTGTCGGCGGCGCTGCTGGTCGGCGTCGGCGACCTGGTTCCGGTATGGGCGGCGATGGCGCTGTGGCTGCTGCTGTGGGCGCTGTACCTGTCCATCGTCAACGTCGGCCAGCTGTGGTACTCGTTCGGCTGGGAGAGCCTGCTGCTGGAGGCCGGGTTCCTGGCCGTGTTCCTGGGCAACGCGCGGGTCGGGCCACCGCTGCTGATGCTGTGGCTGCTGCGCTGGCTGCTGTTCCGGCTGGAGTTCGGCGCCGGCCTGATCAAGATGCGCGGCGACCGGTGCTGGCGCGACCTGACCTGCCTGTACTACCACCACGAGACCCAACCGATGCCCGGCCCGCTCAGCCGCCTGTTCCACCTGCTGCCCAGGCCGCTGCACAAGGTGGAAGCGGCCGCCAACCACGTGGTCCAGCTCGTCGTCCCGTTCGGCCTGTTCCTGCCGCAGCCCGTCGCCACCGTCGCGGCGGGCTGCATCATCGTCACCCAGCTGTGGCTGGTCGCCTCCGGCAACTTCTCCTGGCTGAACTGGATGGCGATCATCCTGGCCGCCTCGGCCCTGGACCTGTCCGGAGCACTGGGCACCGGCCCGACCGCGACCGCCCCCACCTGGTACGCGGTGGCGGTGCTGGCGGTGACCGCGCTGGTGCTGGTGCTGAGCTATCGTCCGGCGCGCAACCTGCTGTCGCGGCGGCAGGTGATGAACGCCAGCTTCGACCGGCTGCACCTGGTCAACACGTACGGCGCGTTCGGCAGCGTCACCCGGGTGCGCCGCGAGATCGTCCTCGAGGGCACCGACGCGACCGAGCTCACCCCGGACACCGTGTGGCGCGAGTACGGCTTCAAGGGCAAACCCGGCGACCTGCGCCGCCTGCCACCGCAGGTGGCGCCCTACCACCTGCGGCTGGACTGGCTGATGTGGTTCGCCGCGCTGTCGCCCGCCTATGCCGAGCCGTGGCTGCTGCCGCTGCTGCACAAGCTGCTCGACGGCGACCGGCCGACGCTGCGGCTGCTGCGCACCGACCCGTTCCCCGACAAACCGCCTGTCTTCGTACGCGCCCTGCTCTACCGCTACCGCTTCACCACCCGGGCCCAGCACCGCGAGACCGGCCGGCGCTGGCAGCGCACCCTGATCGGCGAGTTCGTGCCCCCGATCGCCCTGCGGCAGGGGCAGCGCCGCCGCGTCCGGTGACTACGGCGCGACGTCGTCCAGGAACCCGCGTACCGCGCCGAGGAACCGCCGCGGCTGCTGCCCGTGCACCAGATGCCCGGCCTCGATGGTGCACAGCCTGCCCTGTGGCAGCGCGCCCGCCAACTCGGTGATCGTCTCCTGGCGTACGTGGCTGGTCGGCCCGCCCGCGACCAGCAGCGTCGGCACCCCGATGGTGCGGGCCTCGTCGCGCCAGCCCGGGTCGGGGGCGTCGATCTGTCCGCGCAGCGCGAGCACCGCGTTCCAGTCGAACGGCAGCTCGCCGTCGGGGCGCTGCGGCGGGACGGGGGTGCGCGGGTACATCAGTCCCGCGTCCTCGACCACCAGGGCGCGCAGCCGGTGCGGGTGCCGGGCGGCGAACAGGTACGCCACCACGCCGCCGAGCGAGTGCCCGACCAGGACGATCCGGTCCAGTCCGAGCGCGTCGAGCAGTTGGGCCAGGTCGGCCACGAGCAGGTCGATCGAGTACGCGTCGGCGCGGTCGCTGCGGCCGTGGCCGCGCTGGTCGACGGCGTACACCCGGAAGCGGTCGGACAGGCCCGCCGCGACGGTGTCCCAGTCGCCGGGGCCGCCACCGCCGATGCCGTGCAGCAGCACCAGCGGCACCGCGCCCGGCTCGCCCCAGGCCCGGTACGCCAGCCGCACCCCCGCCGCGTCCACCAGCTCGTAGTGGGTCATGGTCATGAACCTAACGCGGCGGCGCGCCCACGCCCACGGGGATGTCCGGACGCGGCGGCAGGGCTGGCTATCGTGCACCCATGACGGACACCGACGGGCGCAAGCGTGCCGCCGGCGAGCTGGAGGCCGAGGTGATGGCCGTGCTCTGGGCGGCCGGGGGGCCGATGACCCCGGCGCAGGTACAGGCGCGGCTCGAGCCGGGGCTGGCGTACAACACGGTGCAGACGATTTTGACCCGGCTGGCCGACAAGCGGCTGGTGTCGCGGACGCAGGTGGGGCGGGCGCACGCGTACCAGCCGGTGCTGGACGAGGCGGCGTCGGCGGCGGCGCGGTTGCGCGCCACGTTGGACGCCTCCGGCGACCCGGCGCTGGTGCTGCGCCGTTTCGCCGAGTCGCTGGACAGCGAGGAGGCGAGGCTGCTGCGCGAGCTGCTGCGTACGCAGGTGGAGCGGCCGTGAGGACCTGGGTGTACCTGCCCCTGCTGCTGTCGGGCATGGTGCCCTGGCTGGTGCGCTGGACCGCCACCCGGGTGTCACCGGCGACGGCGGTGCGTACCGCGGCGGCGGCCGCGGCGGCCGCCGCCGGGACGTGGGTGTGCTGCCTGGCGCTGCTGGCGTTGACCTTCTGCGATGACCTGCCGCCGCTGTCGGCGTTCGACCGCCGCCCCGACCTCGGCCTGCCGAAACCGGTTCCGGACGTGGTGGCCCTGGCCGCCGCCGCGGCGCTGGCGGTCGGGTTGGCCCGCCTGGTGCGCGAGGTGGTGCGCCGCCGCCGGGTGCTGCGCGAGCTGCGTGGAGCCGGGCGGCCGAACGGTGGCCTGGTGGTGGCGGACTGGACGGAGCCGTTCGCGGTCGCGGTGCCTGGCCGCCCCGGCCGCTCGGGGCACCTGCTGGTGACCTCGGGGATGCTGCGGCTGCTGGACGCACAGGAGCGCCGGGTGCTGTTCGCCCATGAGCAGTCGCACCTGCGTCGCCGTCATCACCACTGGGTCGCCGTCGCGGTCTGGTCGGCGGCGTTGAGTCCGCTGCTGAAACCGCTGTCGGCGCAGGTGGCGCATGCGACGGAGCGGTGGGCCGACGAGGACGCCGCGATACAGGTGGGCGATCGGCACCTGGTGGCGCGGGCTGTGGCGAAGGCGTCGCTGGCGGGCGGCGTACGGCGGCTGGAACCGGCGATGGCACTGCACGGATCGGGTGCGGTGGCCCGGGTGCGAGCCCTGCAGCAACCGTGTCGGCAGAGCAGGCTGTGGGCGGTGGCCGGGGTGGTCGGCTGGTGTGCGCTGCTGCTGGGTGCCACAGCCGTGGCGCTGGCCGAGTTCGGGGACGTCGCGCGGGCCTGGTTGACGCAGCTGGGTTAGCGACGGGTCGGCACCCGGTCGGCGAGGTCGCCGGTGGGGCGCGGGCTGGGACGGCGGGCCGGTTTGGCAGGTGCCGGGCGCCCGGACGGATCGTGGCCGAAGGCGCGCAGCAGCAGCGCGTCGTAGGCCAACCCCAGTACCGCCGCGGCGATCAGCGGGGTGGCGACCGCGGCCGGCGGCGGGATGGTCAGCGCGGTGGCGGCCAGCGGACTGGTGGTCACCGCGATGCTGCGCGCCGCGCTGGTGAGGCTGGCGGTGGCGGTGCGCTGCGAGGGGGCGACGATCGCGGCGGTGAACGCCTGCCGGGCCGGTACGTCGATCTTCGACAGGGCGCACCGGCTGATCAGCAGCGCGGCCGCGGCCGCATAGGTCGGCGCGAACGCGACGGACAGCAGCAGCAGGTTGGACACCGCGTGTGGCCACAGCATCGCGGGCAGCAGGCCACGCCGGGCGGCCAGGGCAGGGGCGGCGAGCTGGGCCAGCGCGGCGGCCAGGTTCATGGCGAAGAACAGCAGGCCCAGGCCGCTGAGGGCGACGCCGTACCGCTCGTGCAGCCACCAGGCGAGCAGCGCCTGCACGACGAGTCCGCCCGCGAACGCGTCGAGTCCGAACAGGGCGGCCAGGGTGCGGGCCCGTGCCGGGACGCCCTCGGTGACGGGGCGGGTGCCGTGGCGGCGGGCGGGCGCCTCGGCCTGCGGGGACATGCGGGCGACGAGCAGGCCGACGGCGAGGGCGAGCACCGCGTACAGGGTGAACGCGTGCTGTCCGGCGTGGGCGGTGTCGACGGAGGCGAGTCCGGCCGCGCCCAGGCCACCGAGTGCGCCGGCAAGCTGGGCGGTGACGTTGTACCAGGTGAACACGCGGGTGTGACCGTCGGCGGGGGTGCTGTGCGCGAGCACGGCCTGCTCGACGCCGCTGAACGGGGTGTTGTCGTTGGTGGAGGGTGACACCGTGCCGACGAACGCCGCCACGAGCAGTAGCGGGTAGCTGTGGCAGGTGGCGAAGACGGCACCGGCGGCGGCCATGAGCAGGGCACTGACGAGCAGGCTGGCGCGGCGGCCGCAGCGGTCGGCGCAGGTGGCCATGACGACGGTGCCGGTGACGCTGCCCGCGCACGCGACGGCGATGAGCACGCCGATCTGGGTGGGGGAGAAGCTGTCGGCGGTGAGCCGGGCGGCCAGCAGCACGCTGGTGCAGCCGAAGCCGAAGGTGCGCAGCGCGCGAGCGGCGATGATGCGGCGGCTGTCGGGGTGCAGTGCTGGCGTGCGGACCGGTGCGAGCATCAAATGATGATGAAACACCACCAATGCGGACTAACTCCGACACGCCGTAGGAGCAGCCGCCGCGCCCATCGGGCGCGGCGGCATGCCGGCCGGATACGAATCAGATCTCGGTGCGCTCCTCGACCCGGTAGTCCGCCGCGTCGCGCGTGACGACCGGGTCGCGGGTGACGACGGGGTCGCGGCTGACCACGGTGCGGCTGCGGCGGGGACCCCAGATGAACGCGGTGAAGATGAGACCCAGCGCACCGCCGATCATGAGAATCCAGCCGACGACGTCGATGTCGACGCCGCCGATGTGGAAGTCCAGGGCGAACGCGAAGATCGCGCCGATGACGATCAGGAAGATGCTGGCGCCGATACCCATGGCGGCCTCCTTTGCTGATTGCGAGCGTTGGTTTCGCTCCTGCGGATACCCGCTCGCATGCCCGGGAAACGGATCGGGCCGGGTGGCGTGTCGGTGTCACCCTCCATAGCGGCACCAAACGTGCTATATCAACAGCGGAGGTGCGCAACCGTCTTGAGATCGGCGAAACGGCGCCGGGCCCGGTGGGTCGCGGCCTGCGGCGCGTTGCTTTCGCTCGCGGCCTGCGGCGGCGGCTTCGGAGGTGGGCCCGTGGCGCAGCAGACCGGCCCGGCGCGGCTGCGGGTCCTCATCGCATCCTCGGGCTCGGCCGAGACGAAGGCGGTCACCGACGCCGCGGCGGCGTGGGCCACCGCCACGGGCAACACCGCCGAGGTCATCCCCGCCCAGGACCTGCAGCAGCAGCTCGGCCAGGCGTTCGCCGGGGGCTCGCCGCCGGACGTGTTCTACGTCGATGCGGCCCGCTTCGCCGACTACGCCGGACTCGGCGCGCTGGAGCCGTACGCCGAACACCTGCCGCGGGCGGCGGACTTCTATGACAGCCTGCGCAGCGCCTTCACTCGCGACGGCAGGTTCTACTGCGCCCCGAAGGACTTCGCCACCCTCGCCCTGGAGATCAACGAAGGGCTGTGGCGGCAGGCCGGACTGACCGAGGCGGACGTGCCGCGTGACTGGGACGGGCTGCGCGCGACCGCCGTCCGGCTGCGCGCGGCGGGGTTCACCCCGCTGGTGCTCGGCGACGCCTTCGACCGCATCGGCGCGTTCATGGTCCAGTCCGGCGGCTGGCTGGTCAGCCCCGACGGCAGGCGGGCCATCGCGGACAGTCCGCAGAACCTGCGGGCGCTGCGGTACGTCCAGGACCTGCTGCGCTCCGGGCTGGCCGACTACCCCAAGCAGGTCGACGCGGGCTGGGCGGGCGAGGCCTTCGGTCGCGGCGTGGCCGCGATGACCGTCGAGGGCAACTGGATCAAGGGCGCCCTGGCCAAGGACTATCCCGGCGTCGAGTACACCGTGCACGAGCTGCCGGTCGGACCCGCCGGACCGGGCACGCTGCTGTCGACCACCTGCTGGGGCATCGCCGCCCGCAGCCGGTTCAAGGCCCAGGCGGTCTCCTTCGTCGAGGCGATGACCGCCGCCGACCAGCAGCTCGCCTTCGCCGACGCGTACGGCGTGATGCCCTCGCTGCGCAGCGCCCGCGACCGTTACCTGCGGCGCTTCCCGGCCGATGCCGCCTTCCTGGCCGGGGCCGACCACGCCCGCGGCCCGGTCAACGCCCCCAGGGTCAGCCGGGTGCTGGCCGACTTCGACAGCCGGTTGCAGGACCTCGCGGCCGCCAGCCCCGCGGCGATGCTGGCCCGTCTCCAGCGCAACCTCACCGCCGTCCTCCCGGGCTGACATGCGCACCGCACGCCGCCGCAGCGGCACCAGGGCCAACGAAGCCGCCGCGGGCTGGCTGTTCACCGCACCGGTTCTGGCCATCCTGGGCCTGTTCCTGGTG
The DNA here is from genome assembly GCF_019083965.1 of Catellatospora tritici. Taxonomy (GTDB): domain Bacteria; phylum Actinomycetota; class Actinomycetes; order Mycobacteriales; family Micromonosporaceae; genus Catellatospora; species Catellatospora tritici. Next base: position 221,583 of record NZ_JAHRCY010000012.1, on the reverse strand, counting down.
TTGCCGATCGTCATGGCGCTCTGGGTGAGCCTCACCGGCTGGAACGGACAGGGCAGCCCGTTCGCGCCCGGGGTGCCGTTCGTCGGCCTGTCCAACTACACCGACCTGTTCACACAGGAGGGGCTGGCGCGCGAGAACTTCATGGTCAGCATCCGCAACAACCTGTACTACGTGGCGGCCGCCGTGCCGGCCCAGACCGTGCTCGCGCTGGCCCTGGCGCTGGCGGTCAACCGGCGTGGGCTGCGGGGCAGGTCGTTCTTCCGGACCGCCTTCTACTTCCCGTCGGTCACCAGCTCCGTGGCGATCAGCGTGGTGTTCCTGTTCCTGTTCGCCAACTCGGGCGCGGTCAACGCGCTGCTGGCATACCTCGGGATCAACGGCCCGGCCTGGTTCACCGATCCGCGCGGGCTGCTGCACCTGACCCTGGGCGGCCTCGGCCTGGTCGACCTGGCGCACCCGCCGCAGGCGCTCACCTCGTCCGGCCCGTTCGGGCTGTCCTGGTGGGAGTGGCTGTCCGGGCCCAGCGTGGCGATGACCACCATCATCGCGCTCGCCGTCTGGACCACCAGCGGCACCTTCATGCTGATCTACATCGCCGCGTTGCAGGACATCCCGGTCCAGGTCGAGGAGGCGAGCCTGGTCGACGGCGCGAACGCCTGGCAGCGGCTGGTGCACGTGACCCTGCCGATGCTGAAACCGGCCACCTTCCTGGTGGTCACGCTGGGCCTGATCGGCACCTGGCAGGTCTTCGACCAGATCTACGTGATGAGCCAGGGCAACCCGGCGGGCACCACGCTCACCCCGGCGTTTCTGTCCTACCGCACCGCGTTCCGCGACTTCGAGTACGGCTCCGGCGCCGCCGTCTCGTTCGTCCTGTTCCTGATCATCGTGGCGATGACGCTGGTGCAGCACTGGATCATGCGTGACCGGGACGAGTCGTCGTGAGCCGTGCCGCCGGTGCGCGCGCCGTGCTCCGCGCCGTGTTCAGCTACCTCCTGCTGGGCTTCTTCTCGCTGGTCTTCGTGTACCCGTTCGTCATCCAGACCGCGAACTCGTTCAAGACCGAGCCGGACGCCGCCGCCCACCCGCTGTCGCCCATCCCCGACCCGTTCACCACCGAGGCGTTCGCGAAGATCTTCGACAGCACCGAGTTCCCGCTCTGGCTGGCCAACTCCGTCCTGGTCACTCTGCTGGTCACCGCGGGTCGGGTGTTCCTGGACTCGCTGGCCGGATACGCCCTGGCCCGGTTGAGCTTCCGCGGTCGCGGGGCGATCAGCGCCGGGCTGGTGGCGGTGATGGCGGTGCCCGGCGTCGTCCTGCTGATCCCGAAGTTCCTGGTCCTCAACGGGCTGGGCATCTACGACACGTACGCCGCGCTGGTGCTGCCGGTGCTCGCCGACGCGGCGGGAGTGTTCATAATGCGCCAGTTCTTCCGCACCGTGCCGCCGAGCATCGAGGAGGCGGCCCGGATCGACGGGGCGGGCACGTTCCGCATCTTCTGGTCGGTGGTGCTGCCGATGGCCCGGCCCGCCCTGATCACGCTTACGATCCTGTCGTTCCAGAGCTCCTGGAACGAGTTCCCGCACACCCTGGTGGCGGTGCAGAACCCGCAGCTGTACACGCTGCCCCGGGGGGTGGCGAACCTGGTCACCGGTGCCCTGGGCGCGGGCACGCAGTACCCGCTCAAGCTCGGTGCGGCCCTGCTGGCCACGATCCCGGTGGCCGTCATCTTCTTCGCGCTGCAGCGCTACTTCGTGCGCGGGGCGACCGAGGGCGCCAGCAAGGAGTGAGCCGTCAGTCGGCGGCGGGCGGTGCCGGGGTGCGCGGCAGGTGGCTCGCCACGTACAGCCCGATCAGCGCCACCAGGCCGAGCACGGCCATGGCCAGCCCGTACGACCGCTCCGGGGTCACCGTGATCCCGGCGACGAGGATGGTGCCCGCCACCGCGGTGCCCAGCGACGAGCCGAGATTGGAGACGCTGCGGGACAGGCCGGAGATCTCGCCCTGCTGGTTGTCGGCGAAGGCGGACTGCACCACGTTGACCGAGGGGGTCAGCATCAGGCCCAGGCCGAGGCCGATGAGCAGCAGGCCCGGCGCGAAGGCCCACGGGCTGGGCGTCCCGGTCACCAGCGCGAGCAGGATGGCGACGCCGACGGCGGTGAGCACGAACCCGGCCTGGATGAGCCTGCGCTGCGGGTGCCTGCGGGCCAGGCGTTCGGCGGCCAGTGACGTGGCGAGCAGGCCCGCGGTGGTGGCGGTGAAGATGATGCCGGTCTGGATCGGGTCGTAGCCGCGTACGACCTGGAGGAAGGCCGACACGACGAAGGACGTGCCGGTGAGCACCAGCCACTGGGCGTTCTGGGTGACCAGGCCCAGGTTGGAGGTGCGGTTGCGGAACAGGGAGGTCGACAGCAGGGGCTCCTGCCCGGCGCGTTCTTTGGCCCGTACCGACCGGAAGAACAGCGCGAGCAGCAGCACTCCGGCGGCGATCAGGGCCAGCATGACCCACAGGTTGTTGTCGGCGGCGAGGATGCCCGACACGATGAGGACCAGACCGGCCGCCGACAGCACGGCGCCCTTGGTGTCGAACGGCCTGGTCGGGTCCGGCGGCAACGGATCGTTGATTTTGCGGCTGAGCAGCACGATCGCGGCGATCACGAGCGCCTGGAACACGAACGCCCAGCGCCAGCCCAGCGTCGAGGCGATCAGGCCGCCGATGAGCGGACCCGCGGCGGCGCCGATGCCGCCCAGCGCGCTGATCGCGCCGAAGGCGCGGGCCCGGTTGGCGACGCCGGTGAACACCAGCGTGGTCAGGATGTAGACCGGCGGGATCAGCAGGGCGGTCCCGACGCCCTCGAAGATCGAGTTGCCGAGGATGAGCACGCCCAAGCCGGGTGAGGCGGCGCTCATCAGGGCGCCGATGCCATAGAGGATCAGTCCGGCGAGGAAGCAGCGCTTGCGACCGTACTTGTCGGTGAGCTTGCCGCCGGGGATCATGAGCGCGGCCATCACCAGCAGGAAGACGGTGATGGCGATCTGGACGCCCTGGACCGTGGTGTTCAGGTCCTGGCTGATGTCGTTGATCATCACGTTCATGTTGGAGCCGGCGAAGCTGCAGATGAATTGCGCCAGCGCCAGCGGCACCAGGATCTGCCGCAGCGCAGGGGAGAACCGCCCGGCCGGCGCGGGCTCAGCCATGGCAACCTCCCGAGTGATCCGGCCTTTCGTCCAGGATCACCGCAAACCATCCGCAACGATGCCGGAACGCGCGTATTCGGCCGGCGGCCGAGCTCAACGCGAGTTGTTCCGCCACACCTGCGCGGTCTCCCGGTGTACGCTGCCCTGCCACAGCAGCGCGGGCCCGGCGCACAGCGAGATGAACCCGGCGAAGAAGCTGATGCCGATCCACGGGTCGGACGGGGCGTCCTCCTCCACCGTCGCGAAGGCGTGGCCGAAGAAGTAGACCGCCGAGGCCACGAGCACCCCCAGGAGCAGCAGGCCCGAGATCGTGAACGCGATCGGGGACCAGGGCCGCAGCATCGTCACCACCCGTCGCCGCGACGCCCAGGTGCTGCGCCCCGACGCCCGGGTCGTGCCGGTCGGCATGTTCAGCGCCGCCGAGTCGGTCGACTACCTGCGCGATCGCCTGTCCGTGCCCGCCGGTCCGAGCGCTCCGACCGACGCCGAGCTGGCGGACCTGGCCGCCGCTCTCGGTCACTTTCCACTGGCGTTGTCGCAGGCCGCGGCCTTCCTGATCGACAGCCGGACCAGCGCGGCGGCATACCGGCGGCTGCTGGACGACCGGCGTGAGCGGCTGGTCGATCTGTTCCCGTCGTCGTCTCGGGCCGATGGGCACGACCGGACCGTGGCGAGCACCTGGCAACTGGCCGCCCAGCGGGCGGCGGTGCTGGCCAAGCCGGGCACCGCGCAGCGGATGCTGGGACTGGTGTCGGTGCTGGCACCGGAGGGGGTGCCGCAGGACGTGGTGCTGACCGCCGCCGCCTGCGACTGGGTCGGCGGCACGCCGCGCGAGGCGTTGGCGGCGCTGCGGGCCTTGCACCGGCTCAGCCTGGTCACCCACGACGGCGCGACCGTGGCCACGCACGCGCTGGTACAGCGGGCGGTGTTGGAGACGGTGCCGGAGCAGGCGGCACTGGCCGAGGCCGCGGCCGACGCGCTGGAGCAGGCATGGGCGGCCGATGGCGGTGGCCGCCTGGCGGCCCTGTTCGACAGCGTGGCCGCGCTACGGCGCGCCGCCGGGGAGCAACTGTGGCGCGGCGGCATGCACCCGGTGCTGCGCCGCGTCGGGGAGTACCTGCTGGGGCTGGGCCGGACGGCCGCAGCCCGGGAGGCGGTCGGGACGCTGCTGCGGCAGGCCCGCGAGTGCCTCGGCGAGCAGCACCGCGACGTGCTGTTCCTACGGATGCAGCTGGCTTGCGCCGACGGTGAGCTGGGCGAACTCGCGCAGGCGCACGGGGAGCTGGTCGAGGTGTGCCGCGAAGCCCGGCGGCTGCTCGGCGCCGACCACCCGGACACCTTCGAGATGCGCCTGAACGAGGCGCGGCAGCGGCTGGATCTGGGCGCCGTCATGGACGCGTTGGCCGATCTGGTGATACTGGTCGACGACGCGTCCGCCGTGCTCGGGGCGCGGCACCTGACGGTACTGGTCGCCCGCCGCAGCATCGCGCTGTGCCGAGGTCTGTCGGGGGACCCGGACGCGGCACGTGCCGGTTGCGCCGAGATAGTCGCCGATCTCGCCGAATCGATGGGACCGGCGCGCCTGGACACGTTGATCGCCATGTCGCAGCTCGGCCGGTGGGTGGGGGAGACCGGCGACGCCGAGGGCGCGGTGCGGACGTACGCCGAGGCGGTGGCGGGGTTGGCGGAGGCGGTCGGACGGCTGCATCACGAAACGCTGTCGGCGCGGCACAACCTGGCCTACTGGCGTGCCCTGGCCGGCCGCCCCGCCGAGGCGGTGCACGAGTTCACCATCGCGGCCGCCGACGCGCAGGCGGCCCTGGGGCCGCGGCATCCGACCACGCTGACGTTCCAGGCCAACCTCGCCTACTGGCGTGGCCGCTCCGGCGCCGCGGCCGAACAGGAGTTGGCCGCGGTCGGTGCGGTGGTGGGCGAGGTGATGGGCCTCGATCGTCCCCGGATGCTGCGGATCCGCCAGCCGCTGGCCGAACTGCGCCACGACGGCGGGGATCCGGCCGGGGCGGTGGTCGACCTCACCGAGGTCCTCGCCGACATGCGGCGGGTCCAGGGGGCTGCCCATCCGCGTACCCAGGAGGCAGTCGCCCTGCTGGCGCACTGGTCCGAACTACCGACGCGTCAGGGGCAGGGCACCCGGTCGGCTTGACCGGACAGATCTTTCCCGGCTCAGTCGGCGGGGTAGCCGAGCCGCTCCGCGAGGTCGCCGTAGCGCGCGCGGAACGCGCTGCGGTGCCGCTCGGTGAAGTGGTTGCGCCAGTCGCCGGGCACGCCTTTGCGGTAGTGGTTCATCTCGTCGACCTCACCCGGCCGCCGGTCCGAGTAGGACAGCCGGGTGAACGTGTGGTGGCCGACCGCGAGCGGCACGTACGCCCGGGGCAGCCGCCCTAGCGTCGGCCAGGGCAGTGCGCGGCGCACCCGGGCCCGGCCGGGCTCGGCCCGCAGTGCGCCAAGGCGCCAGCGCAACGCCGCGGCGCCGACCCACTCGCCGATCGCTGCGGGCGGTATCAGCAGGCCGTAGTGCTCGAAGATCCGGGTCCACGCGGCCACCGGGTCGTCGATCTGCTCCTCCATGCGCAGCTCCAGGACCTCCGGCTGGTGGTAGTCCCAGGTGTTCATGTGGTCGAGGAAGTAGCCGCTGAACTCGATCTCCTCCAGCATGCCCGCCGACATGTCCAGTTCCACCAGCCGCTTGCGGTGGTCGATCAGTTCGTGCCAGGTCACCCCCAGCGCCTGCACGGCGTGGGTGTTGCGGTGACTGAAGTAGCCGGAGACCACGATGTCGCGAGGATCGCGGATGACGTTCACGGTGCGCCGCGGCGGCAGCGTCTCGTAATGCTTCTGCTGGATGTTGGTCAGCGACAGCAGGTCGACCCGCTCCTGTCGGACGAGCTCGGCCAGCGAGCCGTAGGGCGCCCACTGCTCCGGTGCGATCACCGTGACCATGTTCAGGCCGAGCAGCGCGGCGGCCTCCCGCAGGATGCTCCGGGACCAGCTGGAGGCGGCCTTGTGACGGCCGGAGTAGACGAGCAGCACGCGGCGACCCCCTGGACCGCTCGGCGGTGTCGGGCCGGGGCAGCGCCGCCGACCCGGTGACAACGCATCGAGATGTGTCGAGGAAGCATTCTTGCAACATTGTTAACTGATAAGCAACCTTACCTGTCCTGTCGGATGTTCGGGTGGCGGTGCGGCGACCCGGAGCGTCGCTAGGTCGTCGGCGTCGTGACGCAGGCCCACTCGTTCTGCGCGGCCGGGGCGTAGACCGAGACGCCGACGGAGTTGCGCGCCCGGACCTTGAAGCACTTGTAGGTGCCGGGAGCCAGACCGGTCCAGTCGTAGGTCGTCGTGTCCGCGGCGACGGGCCTCGACTCGTTACCGTCGATCACGGTGAAGCCGTCCTCATCGGAGGAGCGGTCGAGCCACCGCAGGCGGATCGTGCCGGCGTCGACCGCGGTCGCCACCAGGTCGGTCGGCGCTGCCGGACCGGAGCCGTCCAGGCTGACCGCGCAGACCCAGTCGTCCTGCGCGGTTGGGTGGTAGGCCGAGACCCCGGAGGAGTCGAACGCCCGGACCTTGAAGCACGAGCGGCTGGCGGGAGCCAGACCGGTCCAGTCGAACGTGGTCACGTTCGCACCGACATTGCGCGACAGCATGCCGTCGATGATGGTGAAGCCGCCCTCACCCGACGAGCGGTCCTTCCATCGCAGCCGGATCGTGTCGGCGCTGATCGGCGTGGCCGTCAGCCCGGTCGGGGCGGTGAGCCCCGTGCTGGCGGCGCTCGGCCTGGGACTGGCGGGACTGGCGGGACTGGCACTCGACGCCGGATTCGCGGGGCTCGGACTCGCCCCGGGGCTGGTGGCGCCTTCGGCGGCCGCTGGGCTGGCGGCACCGGCGCTGGGGCTGGTGGTGAGGGTCTGCGGTGGAGTCTCGTCGGCGCGGTTGAGGACGATCGCGGCTACCGCGATGGCCGCCAGGACCAGGCCGACGGACGCGAACAGGAGCAGCCGCCGACGCCTGCGCCCGCTGGACCGTGCCGGGCGGCCGGTCGGCACCGGGGCCATGGCCTGGGGCCGGGTGGGCGCCGTCACCACGCCGGATCGGTACTGCGGCTGATCCGGTGCCGACAGGCGGCGTGCCGCGTCGGCGAGCACCTCGCCGGAGGACCAGCGCAGCGCCGGGTCCTTGGCCATCGCGCGTTCCACGACGGCCCGGACGTCGGCGGGCACCGCCGGCGGCAGCGGCGGCGGGTCGTCGTGGACGTGCCGCATCGCGATCTCAACCAGGCTCTCCCCGGCGAACGGCAGCTGACCGGTCAGGCACCGGTAGGCGACGACGCCGAGGGAGTAGATGTCGGACGCGGGCGTGGCCGGCTGGCCCATCGCCCGCTCCGGTGCCATGTATCCGGCGGTGCCGACGAGCAGCCCGGTCGTGGTGTGGCCGGTCGTGTCGGCGGATCGGGCGATGCCGAAGTCGGTGACCAGCGCGCTGCCGTTGGGCCGCAGCAGCAGGTTGCCGGGCTTGATGTCGCGGTGGGTCACCCCCTTCTCGTGGGCCGCGTGCAGGGCGTCGGCGGCCTCGGCGACCAGCCGCATCGTCGCCTGCGGGCTCAGCCGTCCGACCCGGGACAGGGTGTGCGCCAGCGATTCGCCTTCGATGAACTTCATCACCAGGTAGACGCCGGTGGCGGGGTCGTCGCCGAAGTCGTACACCTCCACGACGCCGGGGTGGCTGACCGTGGCCATGATGCGCGCCTCGGCCCGGAACTGGTCGACGAAGCTCGGCTCGTCCGACCCGGCCAGCAGGCACTTGACCGCGACGGTGCGACTGAGCACCCCGTCGAAGGCCCGCCAGACCTCACCCATGCCGCCGCTGCCGACGCGCTGTTCGAGCTGGTAGCGCCCCGCCAGCACCGTTCCCGCACGGACCACCGCGACCACCTTCGCAGGCCTGAACCCAGCTGTTCCCGACTCGCAGTAGGGTACGTCGCGGGCCGCCGTCCATTGAGGCGGGTCCCGGGCGCCTCAGGACTGTCTGGACCTGGGCTGGGCGCGCAGGTGCGCGCGTTCGCCCTGCCTGCCGAACAGGCTGAGGAACTCGACCGACTCGCGGTCGGCCGGGCCGAACCAGTGCGGCACCCGGGTGTCGAACTCGGCCGCCTCGCCCGGGGACAGCACCAGGTCGTGATCGCCGAGGATCAGCCGCAGCCGTCCGTTGAGGACGTACAGCCACTCGTAGCCCTCGTGGGTGCGCGGGTCGGGTTCGCCGGGCCGGTCGGCCGCCGACAGCACGATCTTGTATGCCTGGATGCCGCCCGCCCGCCTGGTCAGCGGCAGCATGGTCATGCCGTGGCGGGTCACCGGCCGCAGGTGGATGCGCGGGTCGCCGGTGGGTGGGGCGTCGACGAGCTCGTCGAGGGTCACCCCGTACGCCCGGGCCAGGGGCAGCAGTAGTTCCAGGGTGGGTTTGCGGGTGCCGGACTCCAGCCGGGACAGGGTGCTCACCGAGATGCCGGTCTCGGCGGACAGGTCGGTCAGGGTGATGTCGCGCTGACGGCGCAGCGCGCGCAGGCGGGTGCCGACCGCGTCGAGGGCCTGATCGAGATCGTGATCCATGTGCCCAGTTTGCCATGTTGGCAAGAGTGTTTGCGGATTCAGCCGGGCAGACCGCATCGTTGCCGCGGAGGTGGTCGTGATGACCGAGCTGGTGGACAGCTATGACGTGGTGGTGGTCGGCGGCGGCGCGGCCGGGCTCAGCGGGGCGCTGATGCTGGCCCGATCCCGCCGTTCGGTGGTGGTGCTCGACGCCGGGCAGCCCCGCAACGCCCCGGCCGAGGGCGTACACGGGCTGCTGGCCCGCGACGGCATGCCGCCCGCGGAGCTGCTGGCGCGCGGCCGGGCCGAGGTGCGCGGCTACGGCGGCCACGTGGTGTCCGGGGAGGTCACGGCTGCTGCTCGCGACGAGGACGGGTTCCGGGTCGCGCTGGCCGACGGGCGGACCGTCGGCGCGCGCCGCCTGCTGGTGGCCACCGGCCTGGTCGACGAGCTGCCGTCGGTGCCGGGGCTGCGGGAGCGGTGGGGCCGGGACGTGGTGCACTGCCCGTACTGCCACGGCTGGGAGGTCCGCGACCGGGCCATCGGGGTGCTGGCGAGCAGCCCGCTGGCGGTCCACCAGGCGCTGCTGTTCCGGCAGCTCAGCGCCGATGTCACCTACTTCGCGGGGGCGGTCCCGCCGACCGGCGAGCAGGCCGAGCAGCTGACCGCGCGCGGCATCGCGATCGTGCCGGGCGCGGTGGCGGCGGTCGAGACCGCCGCCGACCGGATCACGGGGGTACGGCTGGACGACGGCACCTTCATCCCCCGCGAGGTGCTCGCCGTGTCGACCCGGATGGTGGCCCGCGCCGAGTTGCCGGCGGCGTTCGGGCTGAGCGCCGTGGCGCACCCTTCCGGCATGGGCGAGCATGTCCCGGTCGCCGACCCGACCGGTCGCACCGAGGTGCCCGGCGTCTGGGTGGCGGGCAACCTCACCGACCTGTCCGCGCAGGTGGGTGCCGCCGCGGCCGCGGGTGCCCTGGCCGGGGCGGCGATCAACGCCGACCTGATCGCCGAGGAGACCCGCGCGGCGGTCGCGGCGCTCAGGGGCTGACCGCGAGGGCGGCCAGGAACCCGTCGGTCAGTTCGGTCTGCCGCGCGGCGGTGAACCGGTCCGGGTCGAACAGGGCCTGGACGACCAGCCCGTGCGTGAACGACAGGGCGGTCGCGGCGATCCGGTCCGGGTCGCCCTCCGGCAGCTGGCCGAGGTCCTGTGCCGCCACGACGCAGTCGCGCAGCACCTCCCGGATGCGTTCGTAGCGGGAGGTCTGCGCGGCGAACAGGTCCGGGTCGGACAGGGCCACGTCCCAGGAGCCGACCCAGATCCGGTTCATCGCCGCGCCGTCCGGGGTCAGCGGCAGGATGTTGAGCAGGTGGGTGCGCAGCTCGGGCAGGCCGGGCGCGGGCGGCGCGAGGCGGGGCCGGTGCGTGGTACGCGTCTCCAGGATGTCCAGGGCGTGTGCGATGAGTTCGCGCTTGCCGCTGAAGTAGTGGGTGACCAGCCCCGTCGAGGCGCCCATGGCGGTGGCCACCGCGCGCAGGGTGAGTCCGCCGAAACCGTGCTCGGCCAGCACCTGCCAGACCGCGGCGGAGACCGCTTCCCGGCGGGAGTCGTGGTCGGCGCGGGCGGGAGGCATGCGTGCTAGCGTACATACCAAACGTTTGTTATGCACCTGTACGCGCTCCGGAGGACCCGATGTTCGCGCTGCCCCTCACCGCCACCGCCCAGCTGCGCCCACTGGAGCCCTGGCACGCCGAGGAGTTCCTGGCCAACCTGGACCGGTGCCGTGACCACATCAAGCCCTGGGTCGGCGCGTCGTTCGTCGCCGAAGACCTGTCCCAGGCCCGCAACGTGCTGGAGCGGTACGCCGACCGGCGCACCCGCGACAACGGCGGGATCTGGGGCATCTGGGACTGCGACCGGCTCGTCGGCGGCGTCATGTTCGTCTCGCTCGACGCCAAGCAGGGCGTCTGCGAGGCGGGTTGCTGGCTGGAGCCGGGCGCCGAGGGCCAGGGCCTGGTGACCCGGGCCGCCGAACTGATCCTGGACTGGGCCATCGGTGAGCGCGGCATCCAGCGCGTCGAGTGGCACACCAAGGCGGGCAACGTACGCAGCATCGCCGTCGCCAAGCGGCTGGGCATGAGCCGCGACGCGGTGCTGCGCTCGACCGACCCGGACGGCTTGGGCGGCCGCACCGACAGCGAGATCTGGTCGGTGCTGGCCCACGAGTGGCAGGCCCGAAAGGCCGCTGCCGAGGGCGATCGGGCCGAGATCGACCGGCTCGTCGCGGCGTACTTCGACCTGTTCACCAACGCCGACGGCGTCGTGCCCGACGTCGCCGCGATCCACCACCTGTTCACGCCCGGCGGGCTGATCGCCAACGGCGGTCCCCGGCAGCGGGTCTGCGACCTGGACTCCTTCGCCGCCCCGCGCCAGGAGCTGCTCACCTCGGGCGAGCTGACCGGGTTCAGCGAGGAGGAGACCTGGTCGCAGACGGTGGTCTTCGGTGACGTGGCGCAGCGGCTCAGCCGCTACCGCAAGCGCGGGGTGCTGCGGGGCGAGCCGTTCACCGGCGGCGGCACGAAGAGCCTGCAGTTCCTGCGTACCCCCGAAGGCTGGCGGCTGACCGCGGTGAGCTGGGACGACGACCGCCCGCATGGTGCCGCCCGGTAGCCGCTCCAGTCAGCTGCCCCGGCTCCAGGCCAACAGCGTGGCCACGGGCCAGGTGTTGACGATCCGCTCGGCGGTGATGCCGCACCTGGCCGCCCGCTGGCAGCCGAAGGTGAGCCAGTCGAGCTGGACCGGGTAGTGCGCGTCGGAGTCGATGGCGAACAGGCATCCGGTCTCGGCGGCCAGCCGTAGCAGGGGCTCGGGCGGGTCGAGCCGGTCCGGCCGCGAGTTGATCTCCACGGCGACGCCGTGACGGGCACAGGCCTCGAACACGGCGGCGGCGTCGAAGGTGCTCTCCGGCCTCGTCTTGACCGTGGTCCGGCCGCTGTCGCGGCGCACGACCCGCCCGGTGCAGTGGCCGAGGATGTCGGTGTGCGGGTCGGCGATCGCGGCGAGCATGCGCGGGGTCAGCACCTCGGCGGGTGCGCGCAGGTGGCTGTGCACGCTGGCGACCACCACGTCGAGCCGGTCCAGCAACTCGGGGGCCTGGTCCAGGCTGCCGTCGGTGAGGATGTCCACCTCGATCCCGCTGAGCAGTCGGAACCCGTCACCCTGCTCGACGTTGTACGCGGCGACCACCCCGAGCTGCCGCGCCAGCCGCTGCGGGCTCAGCCCGTGGGCGATCGTCAGCCGGGGCGAGTGGTCGGTGAGCACCTGATACTCCCGGCCCAGCGCCCGTCCTGCGGCGGCCATGGCCTCGATGCTCGCGTTGCCGTCGCTCCAGTCGGAGTGGGTGTGGCAGTCGCCGCGCAGCCGCTCCAGCAGCCCCCGGGCGGCCGGTTCGAGGGGCACCTCCTGCTCGCGCAGCTTGACCAGGTATCCGGGCACGCCGCCCGCCAACGCCTCGGCGACGACCCCGGCCGTCACCGGCCCGAGTCCCGGCAGCTCGATCAGGGTGTCCGCGGCAACGCGGGCGGCGAGCTGCGCGTCGGTCAGCTCCCGCACCGTGGCCGCGGCCCGATGGAACGCGGCCACCCGATAACCGGCCCGGCCCAGCCGCTCCAGCTCGTCGGCGACGGCCCACAGGCACGCCGCCGCACGTTCGCCGCCCTCGTTCGCTGCCACCGCACACCTCCCGCCGACCGGTTACCCGGCCGTTGGCGAGGACAATCCGATCGCCGCTACCGTGGGACAGACGTGGCGAATCGGTTTATTCGGGGGTGGGGTGGGAACCCTACGAGCTATGACTCAGACACCGGATTACGGCGCTGGTCAGCGCACACGTGAACACGACGAACTCGATCCGCGCACCTGGGACGCCCCCGGCCGCAACGCCGTGGTCGGCGACGACGAGCGGGATCCCGACCGGCGCGAGCTGCGGGCACTGATCGGCCAGTACGTCTCGCTCGCGGGCTTCCCGGCCGACGGTCGGCGCCTGGCCCAGTACGCCGCCGACCAGGACGCGCCCGAGCCCGTCCTGGAGCAGTTGGGCACGCTGGAGCCGGACCGGTCGTTCGAGACCGCGCGCGATCTCTGGCTCGCCCTGGACCTCGAGGCCGAGACACGTTTCTGACGACAAGACCCGCTCGTTCCTGACGACCAAGACCCAAACGACGCCTAGTAGTCCAGGGCCGCGAACCAGTCGCCGCGGCCCTGGCGGGTCAGGTCGAGGATGTGCCACACCGGGCAGAGCAGGTCGATGCCCCGCTGGTCGATGTCCTCGGCCATCCGCGGGTGCGCCGAGTAGAAGTGGCGCATCGTCCCCTGGTCGTCGCGGGTGAACACCGACACCGTCGAGTCCTGGTTGCCGTCGGCGTCCTCGCTGTCGAAGTCGTACTTGAAGGTGCTCGATCCCGTGCTGAGCAGGCGCAGGTTCGTCCAGCCCCGGTGCCGCGCGTGCGCCCGCAGCGTGGGCGGGTCCGCGGCGGCCACCACGACCAGGTCCGCGTTCTGCGTGACGTGCCGGGCCACCCCGTTGAACCCGTCCAGCCACATGGTGCACATCGGGCACGGCTCGGTCTGCCGTTTGCCGAACATGAAGTGGTAGACGACCAGGTCACGGCCGGGGCGGGTGAACAGGTCGCGCAGCCGCACCGTCGTGACCGGTTCGTCACCCGCGCCCAGGTCCGCGGGCCCCTCCAGGAACTCGTAGTCGCGTACCACCGGTCCCGGTGGCAACTGCCGTCGCATCAGCGCCACTTGTTCCCGGTGGCGCATCAGCTCGATCTCGGCCAGCCGCAACTGTTCGCGCGCGTTGACCGGCTCGGTCGTCTCCCTGACGCTGTCGGCCTGCCGCATGGGTCACTCCCTGGGTGAGTGGACGTAATCCATCATCTCGCCCCGGGCCGCCTCGGTCGGCTCTTCGGCGAGGAGCGGATCCTCCGTTCGGTCGCGCATTCGGGGGCATATCGGAAAGCAAGGATGATCTCGACTGAGCGCCGAGCCAAAGTCTTGAAACCCTAGCGGTTTAGTGGGATATTCATGTCGTGGTCGAGCCGGACCGCGCCGCCATCCGGCGGTCGCGTTCGGATCGCGGCATCGGCGCTGCGTGAGGTACCTCGGTCGACCATCTGTACCTAGTCAGCTGCACCCCATTCATTGCAGATAAACCGACCGCGCCGGTGACCCGGCGAGGATCGGTGCGCTTCCGCGCGCCCCGAGGAGGACAGGTTCCGCATGAAGAACCGGATCAGAGCAACCGCCGCACTCGCCGTCGCCGCCGTCATGGCGCTGTCGGCGTGCGGTGGCAAGGACGACAACACCGGCACTCCGGCGTCCGACACCACCCTGCACATCGTCGGTTTCGCGGTTCCTGAGCAGGCCAACAAGGCGATCGCCGCGGCGTGGAACAAGACCGACGCGGGCAAGGGCGTCAAGTTCCAGACCTCCTACGGCGCCTCCGGCGACCAGAGCCGCGCCGTCGTCAACGGGCTGAAGGCCGACTACGTCCACTTCTCGGTCTCCAGCGACGTCACCCGCCTGGTCGACGCCGGTCTGGTGGAGAAGGACTGGAACGCTGGCCCGAACAAGGGCATCGTGTCCTCCTCGATCGTGGTGCTCGCGGTGCGTCCGGGCAACCCGAAGAACATCCAGGGCTGGGACGACCTGATCAAGCCGGGCATCGGCATCGTCACCCCGAACCCGGCCTCCTCGGGCTCGGCCCGATGGAACGCGCTGGCCGCGTGGGGCCACGTCACCGCCAACGGCGGCACCGACGCCCAGGCCACCGAGTTCCTGACCAAGCTGTTCGCCAACGTCGTGTCGCTGCCCGGCAGCGGCCGCGACGCCACCACCGCCTTCCTGGGCGGCACCGGTGATGTGCTGCTGGCCTACGAGAACGAGGTCGTCCTGGCCACCCAGGCGGGGGAGAAGTTCGACTGGGTCGTCCCGGCCACCACGATCCTGATCGAGAACCCGGGCGCGATCCTCAAGAACGCCGACCCGAAGGCGAAGGACTGGCTGAGCTACGTGCTCAGCAAGGACGGCCAGCGCCAGTTCGCGCTCAAGGGCTTCCGCCCGATCATCGAGGGCGTCGACACCAGCGGCATCCAGGGCGTCAAGGACCCGGCCAACCCGTTCCCGACCCCGGCGAAGCTGCTCACCGTCAGCAAGGACTTCGAGAGCTGGTCGGCGCTGTCGAAGAAGTTCTTCGACGAGAAGGAAGGCCTCATCGTCAAGATCATCGCGGCCTCGGGCAAGGCCAAGTGACGGCGACGGCCCTCACCACGGATCGGCCGGCGGTCTCCCGCCGGCCGATCCGGCATGGACGCCCCCTGACCTGGGTCTCCGGGGTCGGCTTCGGCGTCACCATGATGTGGTTCAGCCTGCTCGTGCTCATCCCGCTGGCCGCCGTCGTCGTCACCGCGACGACCGGCGGCTGGAGCGGTTTCTGGGACGCGATCACCAACGAGCAGACCCTGGCCGCCGTCGAGTTGACCGTCGGCACCGCGTTCGCGGTCACGGTGGTCAACGTCGTCATGGGCACCCTGATCGCCTGGGTGCTGGTCCGCGACCGGTTCTTCGGCAAGCGCGTGCTGGAGGTCCTGATCGACATCCCGTTCGCCCTGCCGACCATCGTCGCGGGTCTGGTGCTGCTGTCGCTGTACGGCCCGAACAGCCCGCTCGGCGTCAACATCGCCAACACCCGCACCGCCGTCTTCCTGGCGTTCCTGTTCGTCACGCTCCCGTTCGTCGTCCGCACGGTCCAGCCCGTGCTGGCCGAACTGGATCGCGACGTCGAGGAGGCGGCGATGTCGCTGGGGGCGAGCCGGTTCACCGTGTTCCGGCGGATCATCCTGCCCAGCCTGACGCCCGCCATCGCGGCGGGCGCCGCGCTGTCGTTCGCCCGAGGGGTCAGCGAGTACGGCTCCCTGGTGCTGCTGTCGGGCAACCTGCCGATGAAGACCGAGGTCACCTCGGTGCGCATCCTCAGCAGCATCGAGAACGACAATCTCGACAGCGCCGCGGCGGTCGCCACGATCCTGCTGGTGATCTCGTTCATCGTGCTGGTCGTCGTCGACACCCTGCAGCGGAGGCTGGTGCGCCGTGGCTGAACTGTCCCACCACCGCCCCCGGACCCGCCGCGGCCCGGTCGGCTACCTCATCCGCCTGCTCGTCATCGTGTACCTGTTCTTCCTGGTGGCGTGGCCGGTGTACCTGGTCGGCAAGAACACCTTCGCCGACGGCACGGAGAACCTGACCAGCCTGCTGGAAGATCCGGACATCATCCACGCGCTGACCCTGACCGTGCAGGTCGCGCTCATCGCCGTGGTGATCAACACGGTGTTCGGCGTGGGCATCTCCATCCTGCTGGTCCGCTACGCCCTGCCGGGCAAGCGCTGGCTCAGCCCACTGCTGGACCTGCCGCTGTCGGTCTCCCCGATCGTGGTCGGCCTGTCGCTGATGCTCGTCTACAACGGGCGCACCGGCTGGTTCGGGACGACCCTGGAGGACGCCGGTTTCCAGGTCATCTTCGCCACCCCGGGCATCGTGCTGGCCACGGTGTTCGTGGCGCTGCCACTGGTCATCCGCGAGGTCGTGCCCGTCCTCGAGGAGGTCGGCGAGGAGCAGGAGCAGGCCGCGCGCAGCCTCGGTGCCAACGCCGTGCAGACGTTCCTGCGCATCACCCTGCCGTCCATCAAGTGGGGTGTCATCTACGGCGTCGTGCTGAGCCTCGCCCGGTCGCTGGGTGAGTTCGGCGCGGTGAAGGTCGTCTCCGGCAACGTGCTCGGCGACACCCGTACCGCCACGCTGGTCGTGGAGGAGAAGTACCTCAACTTCGACAAGCCCGGCGCGTACGCCACCGCCTTCCTGCTCGCCCTCGTGGCGGTGGCCTGCATCATCGTCGTCTCCGCCCTCCGCCCTAAGGAAGACCGTTGAGCATCGAGATCACAGGAGTTTCCAAGCGTTTCGGGGACTTCGTCGCCCTCGACGACGTCTCCGTAAGCATCCCCTCCGGCGGGCTCACCGCCCTGCTGGGGCCCTCCGGCGGCGGCAAGTCGACGCTGCTGCGGATCATCGCGGGCCTCGAGACGGCCGACACCGGTCGGGTCGAGATCGAGGGCGTGGACGCGACCCGGCTGTCACCGCAGAAGCGCAACGTCGGTTTCGTGTTCCAGCACTACGCCGCGTTCAAGCACCTCTCGGTGGCACGTAACGTCGCGTTCGGCCTGGAGATCCGCAAGAAGCCCAAGCCCGAGATTCGCGAGCGGGTCGAGGAGCTGCTGAAGCTGGTCCACCTGTCGCAGTTCGCCGATCGGCTGCCCGCGCAGCTGTCCGGCGGCCAGCGCCAGCGCATGGCCCTGGCCCGAGCGCTGGCGGTGCAGCCCAGCGTGCTGCTGCTCGACGAGCCGTTCGGTGCCCTGGACGCCAAGGTGCGCAAGGAGCTGCGTGACTGGCTGCGCCGCCTGCACGACGAGGTCCACGTCACCACGGTCTTCGTCACGCACGACCAGGAGGAGGCGCTCGAGGTCGCCGACGAGATCGTCGTGATCAACGAGGGCCGCGTGGAGCAGGTCGGCTCGCCCGACGAGCTCTACGACCGCCCGGCCAACGATTTCGTCATGCGCTTCCTCGGTCCGGTCACCGAACTCGGCGACCGCCTGGTACGCCCGCACGACCTGCAGCTGCTCACCGACAGCACCGACCCCGGCGCGGTCTCCGGCCGGGTCAAGCGGATCACCCGGATCGGCTTCGAGATCCGGGTGGAGGTGGCGGTGGGGGAGCAGGATGTCACGGTGACCCTGACCCGAAACGAGTTCCTGGCGCTGGACCTGCAGGTCGGGTCCGAGGTCCAGGTGCGGGTCGCCCCCGAGGTCGGCGCGGTCCAGCACCGGTCACAGGCGGTCGGCGCGGTCTGAGTCGCGCGTAAGGCACAGGCCCGCGGGCCGGCGGTGGACGTTGGAGTCGCCCACCGACGAACCCGCGGGCCGCTTTCATCGCGGCCCGCCGACCAGCGTCAGCCGCCCGTTTCGGTGAGCCGTTCGAGCAGGTCGCGCAGGGTCGTGCCGTCCAGCATGCGGCCGGTCGCCGAGTGCAGCGACCGCCAGAACCGCGGCAGCGCCTGAGCCGCCCCCACATAGGTGATCGAGTTCGCCGGGCGGCCGCGGATGCTGCTCAGCTCGCCGCTGACCGCGCGCATGACGTCGCCGACGGAGATCCGCTCCGCCGACCGGGCCAAGGTGTAACCGCCGTCGTTGCCCGCCCGACTGATGAGGAGTTCGGCCCGGCGCAGGTCATACAGCAGCGGGGCCAGGTAGGTGGCCGGGATGTTCTGCCGGGCCGCGAGTTCGCCGGTGGTCACGTGCACGCCGCCGGCATCGGCGATGGCCAGCATCGCCTGCACCGCGTAGTCGTGTCTGGCCGTGATATGCACTGCCCCGCACATTCCTGTTCGGACGGTAGGAGGTATTCCTACTATTTCTATAGATTATATGGGTTGACTGAGGCGCGAGCAATGGCGTGAGCCGTATGTCAGGGGAATGTAATTAACATTTCGCCCGAAATATCTTCGTGATCGGCTAACAACCGACGATCAGCATCTTCGACATGCATCGATTTCGACGTCGGCTGATCGCCGGGCTGGCCGTGACGAGCCTGACCGCACTGGCCGCCTGGATCCCCACCCCCGCCTCCGGCACCGACCAGCCCGGTGAGGCCGCTCAGGCCGCCGCGGCCCCGCCCAACATCGTGCTCGTGCTCACCGACGACCTGGCCTGGAACCTGGTCCAGTACATGCCGCAGGTCCAGCGGCTGCAGCAGGACGGCGTGACGTTCACCAACTACACCGTCACCGACTCGCTGTGCTGCCCGTCCCGCTCGTCCATCTTCACCGGCGAGTTCCCACACGACACGGGCGTGTTCACCAACGGCGGCACCGACGGCGGGTTCGCGGTGTTCAAGGGCCGGGGCAACGAGAACCGCACCTTCGCCACCGCGCTGCAGGGCCAGGGCTACGCGACCGCGATGATGGGCAAGTACCTCAACGGCTACCTGCCCGGCGACACCCAGGGCGGCAGTTTGCCGTACGTGCCACCGGGCTGGTCGGACTGGCGCGTGGCCGGCAACGGCTACCCGGAGTACGACTACGACCTCAACGAGAACCACACCGTCGTCCACTACGGCAGCTCGCCCGCCGATTACCTCACCGACGTGGTGTCCGGCAAAGGCCGCGCGTTCATCCGCGACTCGGTCGCGGCGGGCAAGCCGTTCCTGCTGGAGATCGCGACGTTCGCCCCGCACGGACCGTTCACCCCGGCGGACGAGGACCTGAACGACTTCCCGGGGCTGACCGCGCCGCGCACCCCCGCCTTCAACAAGCTGCCCGCCAACGCGCCGTCGTGGCTGGCCGGCAACGGGCCGCTGACCACCGCCGAGAAGACGAACATCGACACCAACTTCCGCAAGCGAGCCCAGGCCGTGCAGGCCGTCGACCGGCTCATCCGCGACCTGCGCACGCAGTTGACCGCCAGCGGTGTCGCCGACAACACCTACCTGGTGTTCACCTCCGACAACGGTTTCCACATGGGCGAGTACCGGCTCACCCAGGGCAAGATGACGGCGTTCGACACCGACATCCGGGTGCCGCTGGTCGTCATCGGCCCCGGTGTCGCTCCAGGCAGCACCCGGCCCGAGATCGTGCAGAACATCGACCTGGCGCCGACGTTCCAGCGCATCGGCTTGGCCGCTGTCGACCCGAACATCAACGGCCGCAGCCTGCTGCCACTGCTCAACGGCGAACCGGCCACGGGCTGGCGCACCGCGTCGCTGATCGAACACCACGGCCCGAACACGGCTGCCGACGACCCCGACGCGCAGTTGGCACGGGCGGGCAACCCGACCACCTACTCCGCGCTGCGGACGGCGACCTACACCTACGTCGAGTACTCCAACGGCGAGCGGGAGTACTACGACCGGGTGGCTGACCCGTACCAGCTGAACAACATCGCGGGCACGCTCACCGCGGCCCGCCTCGCGGCCCTGCACACGGCGCTGGACGCGCTGGTGAACTGCCACAACCAGAACGCCTGCTGGACCGCCGGGCACGTGACGGCCTGACCGCCGACCGACCGAGGACCGCCCGCGGTAGCCGAGTGCCGCGGCGGTCCGATCAATACGGGCAGCGGAGATAAGTAATCCGGATAGGTGAGAGGATGGATAAGTAATGACATGAGCGATTGCTCCCTCGGTCCGGCGAGGCGTACGCGACGGACGGCACCGGTCCGGAGCCGGCGGGGCGGCGCGGATGGAAGGACGTGGGGTCATGCCGGAATCGGTCGAACTGATCCTCAGGTTCCATCCAGTCGGAGGTGAGGACATAACGGTGCTCAGTCACGACTTCGTCAGCGAGCAGGAGGCGGTGAACGCGATCGCCGCGTCGATCGACGAACGCCGGAGTCTGGTGTTGACCCAGGCCAGGTTCGATCGCGAGTCGCAGGTCGCCGGTGTGGTGATCAATTCTGCCAACATCGTTTCCGCTCGTGTGGGCAGGACCGACAGCGCCGCCAGCGGACAGTACCTGTAGCCGATGACACCGGACGGCTCCGCGGGTGCGGGCGGCAGCCCGTCCGTGGGGATGAGCGCGCACACCCAGACCCGGCTCTACCGCGACGGCACATGTGTGCTGCGCGACTTCCCCATCACCGACATCTCCGCGTATCTGATGGATCCGGCCGCGGTGGTTTGGCTGGACCTGTGTCGGCCGACTCCGGCCGACTTCCACCTGCTGGAGCGGGCATGCGGGCTGCACGAGCTGGCGGTCGAGGACGCGTTGCAGGAGTCGGAGCGGCCGAAGCTCGACCGCTACGCCTCGCACCTGTTCCTCAGCGCCTACGCGGTCGCGCTCGACCGTGAGGCGACGACGCTGGCGGTAAGCGAGATCGCGGTGTTCGTCACCGAGCGGGCACTGATCACCGTCCGCAAGGACGACGGGTTCGACATGGCACCGGTCCTGGCCCGCTGGGACACCGCGGCCGACCTGGGCCGGCACGGCGTCTCGTTCCTGCTGCACGGGCTGCTCGACCACCTCGTCGACGGCCACTTCCTGGCCGTGCAGCAGCTCGACGACGGCATCGAGAGCCTGGAGGAGCTGCTGTTCGACGAGCGCCGCGCGCAGATCCGGACGGTGCAGCGACGCTCGTTCCAGCTACGCCGGAACCTGGTCGTCCTGCGGCGGGTGGTGCTGCCGATGCGGGAGGTGCTCAACACGCTGATGCGTCGGGACCTGCACGTCGTCGACGCGGCGATGGCACCGTACTACCAGGATGTCTACGACCACGTCCTGCGAGTGACGGAATGGACGGAGTCCCTGCGGGACCTGGCCGCCACGACGGCGGAGACCAATCTGACCATCCAGGCCAACCGCATGAACATGATCATGAAGAAGGTGACCAGCTGGGCCGCGATCATCGCCGTCCCGACCGCGATCACCGGTTTCTACGGCCAGAACCTGCCCTACCCGGGCTACGGCACCCACTGGGGGGTGCTGGTCTCCACCGCCCTCATCGCGGCGTTGTCGGCCCTGCTCTACACGGTCTTCAAGCGCAACGACTGGCTGTGACCGCGCGGCCGCGCAGCCACGCGTATGGCGAGCTGTAGTGACCTTGTACCGCCCGTGTAGCACCCCGGTCTACCTTCATCCCGACATCGACACAGGTGAGTCCGAAGCTCGGGCTTGCCTCGCTGTGGGGAGGCCGGATGACCACGAGGAGACGCCTGGCGACGGTGGGGCTGGTGTGCGCCCTGGCTGCCGGAACGTGGGCGGCACCGGTCCTGGCCGCGCTGCCCACGGTCGACATGGAGGCGGTCGTCAAGGCCGCGCAGATCGACCCGCGACGGGCCGACACGGCCATCACGCCGGGCAGCAAGGACAGCGTGCTGCTGGTGGAGCGGGCGCTGCGGGACCTGGGCCTGCTCGCGGCGACCTACGTCGACGGGCATTTCGGCACCAAGACGATCGACGCGTACGCCGCCTACCAGCGGTCGCTGGGCTACACCGGACTCGACGCGACCGGTCTGCCCGGACCCACCTCACTGCGGCTGCTCGGCGACCAGCGGTACACCGTCATCAAGTCCATCTCGCCCGGGGCGCGTTCGACGTTTCGGGGTGTGCCCGTGAACGCCCGCACCAAGGCGATGGTGCTGGAGGCCGAGCGGCTGCTCGGGTTCCAGTTGGCGTTCGACCAGGGTTCGTACAGTCCGGGTAACGATCCGACGTCGGCGGGCACCCACGACGGCGGCGGGGCACTGGACATCTCGGTCAGCGGCATGTCGGCGACGCAGCGGACCACCGTGGCCCGGCGGCTACGGCAGGTCGGGTTCGCGGCCTGGGTGCGTACGCCCGCCCAGGGCGACTGGCCGTACCACATCCACGCGATCGCGCTGGCCGACACCGACCTGTCGACCCCGGCCCGCAACCAGGCCGGTGACTACTACCTGGGCCTCAACGGGCTGGCCAACAAGGCTCCTGACGACGGTCCGGTGGTCGAGCCGAAGCTGACCTGGGAGGAGTACCAGCGCGCCTGACGGGCGTCAGCCCGCACTGACCTCACCGGCCACCCACGCGAGGTATGCGGGGTGGCCGGTCGTCACGTCGGTGCACAGGATCTCGGGCACGTCATAGGAGTGGTTGTCCCTGATGATGGCCTCCAGCCGGGGGTACGCGGCGGCGGTGGTCTTGAAGGTGATCCGCCATTCCTCCGCCGACTCCACGGCGCCCTGCCACCGGTAGGTGCTCCTGATCGGCCCGTCGACCTGGGCACACGCGGCGGCCCGAGCCTCGACGGTGACGGTGGCCAGCACGTCCGCGGCCGCGCGCGAGTCGACGGTCGTGACGACCTGAACAACCTGTCCTGCGGTCACAACTCCTCCAAACCGGCCACCTTGCTCGCGACGCTACCTCGTGGGTTCGTGTCACAGCAGCCGTCAGCGCAGGTGGCCTCAGCCCGTCCCGGCCGAAGCGCCGAGGCGGGAGCGCAGCAGGCGTCGCCGAGCCAGGCCGCGGCCTTCCTCGACCGCGCCGGCGGCGATGACCAGGGCCGCACCGTGCACCAGCAGTAACACTCAGGGCCGGTCCTCTCGGAGGGTAAATGGCGCGACAACCGTCATACCGCCCCTCCAGAATCCCTCAGGTGACGCTCTCAGCCCTCCTTGGCCGTGCCCGCCCGCCGTCGCCGCTGGCCGGCCGCCTGTCCGTGCAGTCGCTGCTCTTCGCGCTCGGCCAGGGCACGTTCATGACCGGATCGGCGGTGTTCTTCACCAAGATCGTCGGGCTGACCGCTGCCCAGGTCGGCCTCGGCCTGACGCTCGCCGGCATCGCCGCCTTCCTTGCCGCCGTGCCGATGGGCAAGCTGGTCGACCGCTTCGGGCCGAAGAAGATGTGGGCGGTCAGCGCCGCCGGGCAGGCGGCGATGTTCGCGGTCTGGCCGGTCATCACCGATTTCAAGGGCTACGTCGCCATGGCCGTCTGCATGGAGGTGATCGGTGCCCTCGGCGGCGCCGCGTACGGGGCATACACGATCGATGTGCTGCCACCAGACGAGCGGGTGAAGTCACGTGCTTACATGTACTCCGCGCTGAACCTCGGCTTCACGCTTGGCTCAGTGATGGGTGGTATCGCGCTCGCGTTCCACTCCAACGACGTGCTGCACGCACTGCCCTGGTTCACCGCCGCGGCCTTCCTGGTCAATGCGGCCGCGGTCACCCGGCTGCCACGGGCTTCGCACGACGAACGCAGCCCGGCAGAGCGCAAGGTGCGCATCCCCGGACCGGGCCCGCTGCACAACCCTGGTTGGCTGCTCACCACATTCTTCGGCGGGGTGTTCTGGACCAACCAGGTGCTGCTCAACGTCGTCATTCCGCTCTGGCTGGTCGAGCGGACCGACGCCCCGCGCGTGGTGCTGGCCTTCCTGTTCGCCACCAACACGGTGATGTGCATTTTCCTGCCGATGGTCACCTCCCGCGGCGTCAGGGACTTGCCGACCGCGCTCAAGGCGATTCGGTTGTCCTCCACCTTCTTCGTACTGTCCTGCCTGATCACGCTCGCGACGCACGACACTGTCGGCTGGGTGACGATCTTCCTGGTCTGGCTGGGCCACGTCACGGTGACGGGGGCCGAGCTCTACCTCTCGGCGGCGAGCTGGTCCTTCGAAGCCGAGCTGATGGACCCGC
Organism: Catellatospora tritici; assembly: GCF_019083965.1. Lineage (GTDB taxonomy): Bacteria > Actinomycetota > Actinomycetes > Mycobacteriales > Micromonosporaceae > Catellatospora > Catellatospora tritici. The sequence goes on along the minus strand of NZ_JAHRCY010000012.1, from coordinate 197,505 downwards.
GCCAGCGCGGCGCCTACCAGGGCGCGGCCGAACTGAGTGGCACCCTCGGTAAGGTCTGGGCGCCGGCGGTGTACACCTTTCTCGCGTTGAACTGGGGCGCTGCCGGCTGGCTGGTGATCGCCGGCATCATCCTGGTGGCCACTATCGGCATCCACCCGTCGACCCGGCTGGCTCGACGGTTCCTCGAGCGGCACGTCCCCGCGGACGTGCTGGCCGACGCTCGCGCCTCCGGCAGCGATGCCGAAGAAGGGACCGATACGTCGTCGCTCCGCCAGGCCGACGTGTCGCTGCCGGAGTCCGTCGGCAGCCGCTAGACAGCCGTAGGCCGGTAGAGGCTCGTCGGGCGAAAATCTGTTGCCAGCCGTACGGCGAGCCTGCGACGCTCGCGGCCATGATCGACAAGCCTGGCATAGATGAGTTTTCGCTGGCGGCCGAGGTGGCCGCCACCTGGGCCGTGGACGTCGCCGATCTCGTGTTCCTGCCGGTCGGGCTGGACGGCCAGGCCTGGGCGTACCGGATCGACGCATCCGACGGTGAGCGCTACTTCCTCAAGCTGCGTCGCGGGGACTTCGCGCCGGCAGCCGTGCTGTTGCCAGGCTTTCTCAGGGCGCAGGGGGTCACGCAGGTGGTGGCGCCGATCGACCCGCCGGCCGGCGGGACGGGTCACGCGTTCGGCGACTACCGGCTGCTGCTCTACCCGTTCCATGATGGTGGCAGTCTGTGGAGCCGCGGCCTCACCGACCGCCAGTGGATCGAATATGGCGAGTTCCTGGGTCGGCTGCACGCGGTCTCGCCGAGTGCCGAGGTCGCCGCCGTCCTGCCCACCGAGACCTTCCAGTCGAGCGCGGGCGAGCGGTTGCGGATGCTCAGTGCACAAGCGGCGGCGAGCGAGATCCTCGGCGCATTCTGGCAGCGGTACGGTGCCGATCTGCGCCGGTTGTCGGACACGGTCGACGACCTCGCCTCCCGCGTGACGGCAGGTCAGCACGTCATCTGCCACGCCGACATCCACCCCGCCAACATGCTCGCCGACGGCGACGGCCCGCTCCATGTCGTGGACTGGGACGCGCCGATCCTGGCCCCGCGCGAGCGGGACCTGATGTTCGTCTACAGCCAGGACTTCGGCGAGCACCCGATCAACGCGCACCGGGCCGCGCTCTTTCGTCAGGGCTACGGGCCTCTGGAACCGGACCAGGCCATGCTCAGCTACTACCGCAGCGAGCGGCACCTCGACGAAGTCGCCGAATTCCTGCGCAGCATCCTCAACCCTGCCGCCAGTCCCGAATCCCGAGCCAACGACCTGCACTGGCTGACCCGAGTCGCCGAGGCGGTCACCGACCGCAGCCACGCCGCGTGAAGGTGTGCCCAGGCGGAGGGGCGCGCGTATGCGCATCATCTTCGACTACGGCGCTAACCAGCGGCAGATCACCTCGCCAAACAGATGGCATGGTCACGCCGCCGTACCGGTGATCGACAAGACGCCGCACGCGCAATGCACTGAAAGGGGCGCCCGCTGGTCGGTGGGCGCCCCTTTGGCGCGTGCTGGGTCAGGCGTGCCGCCTATCCGTAGGTGATGTCGCTCTCCCTGACCTCGCAGTTGCTGTCGTTCCAGCCTTCGCCGAGGTAGGTCGGCTCGCTGCCCTTCGGCACGCCGTTGTACTTGCCGCACACGACGGCGCTGGAGCTGTTGAGCAGCCTGACCCGCGTGATGGTCGCGGTGTCGCCCCAGTTGACATTGATCCCGGCGACCATGTCGATGTCGTCCAGGATGACGTTGTCAATCTTGACGTGACGCTGGTACGAACTGGAGCAGTTGCCGCAGGCGCGGTAGAGCTTGCCGGCGCCCTTCAGGTAGAAGCCGCTGATGCTCACGGTGCCGTTGCCGTTGTGTTGGAACACCTTGTCGCTGCCCGACCGGGCGCCGCCGCCGATGACGTACGACGTGCCGTTGCCGGTGCCCTTGAAGGTGGCGGCGTCCTCGCCGATGTCGTTCCACCACACGTTCCTGAGCGTGCAGGTGCCCTCGCAGTGCACGCCGTCGCCGGCGGGCGAGCCGAGAATGACGTTCTGCAGCGTGGCGCCGTTGGCCAGCTTGAACATCGGGTCCTGGCTCTCGCCCTGGCCGCCGTCGCCCATGCAGCAGTAGGTCTTCATGCCGCCGTCGAAGGTGCCGGAGACGCTGACCGTGCCGGAGATGCTCACCGAGCCGGCCGACGTCGGCCAGGTGGTGCTCGGGCCGCCGGTGCCGCCGGTCGGGGTAGGCGTCGGGTTGCCGCCGCTGCCCGCCTTGACGAGGCGGAACTGCTGGTTGGTGCCGTTGAGGTCCTGGAACTGCGAGATGCGGGCGCCGTCGGCCGACGACCACTCCCACACATCGAGCGCCTTACCGCTGTTGCGGTTCTTGAACCGGACCACGTTGTTGCCGTTGTCCAGTAGCGAGAACTGCTGGTAGTAGGCGGTGCTGCCGGCGCCGGAGTTCATCTGGACGGTCGCGCCGTCGGCGGTGCTGCCGCCGGCGATCTCGATGACCTTGCCGCTTGCCTTCGACTTGAGGCGGTAGTAGCCGCTGCCCATGTCGAGGAACTGGAACTGCTGGTTGGACGCCGCGCTGTCCGGCGTGCGCTGGACGACCGTGCCGTTGCTGCCTTCGATCGCCTTGCCGCTGAACACGTTGACCAGCTGGTAGTAGGCGCTGAGGTCGATGGTGGCGGCCGACGCCGGCATCGTCGAGGCCAGGGCGACGCCGCCGACGACGGTCGCGACCGTGGTGATCGCGAGTGCCAGGCGCAGGCGGGGCCGCCGCGTCCGGGCGGATGGGGACGGTTGCATGGGTTCCTCCGTAGGGTCCGCCAATGATCCGATTTGGCGGTGAGGACGAGGGAGCGGGTCGGGTACGGTGCGTAATCGGGTAAGCGCTTACCAAGCCGTACGGTATGGCATCCACTCGGGACGGTCAATAGGTCACCCTCGATTCTGGGAGCGTTCCCGGAGATTTGGCATTCACTTCGCCCCTGGCTGATGGCGCCGAGGGCGCGTCGGCTGCTGACGTGGCATTGAGTGAGGGGCGGCAAACTCGAGGTTGACGAGCCTCGATACGGTTACTTTTAGTGATGTTTACCGTGATGCCGGCACGCCCTTCGGCGACCTCGGCGAGCCGGTTCGGCTGCCAGGCGAAAACGGGATGACGTCTGACGGAACATGTCGCAGTGTGAGTCACTGCGACGCGTTTTGTCGGTGGCGTCGGTCAGGCTAGGCATCACCGCGACCGCCGGTAAGACCACCGACCCTGATCACCCGCTCCGTCACGACTCCGATCGAGGTACCGTGCCCAGCCAACTGCTCGACTCGCCCGCCAAGTCCGCGACCAAGACCTCAGGTCGCACCCCGCCCGTGATCCGGCTGCTCGTGCTGGCCACGTTCATCGTGATTCTCAATGAGACGATCATGATCAACGCGATCCCGAACCTGATGGACGCGTTGAAGATCACGGAGCAGACCGCGCAATGGCTCTCGACCGCCTTCATGCTGACCATGGCGGCGGTCATCCCGATCACCGGGTGGTTCCTGCAACGGGTGTCCACCCGCGGCGCCTACGCCACGGCGATGGGCTTGTTCCTGCTCGGCACCGCATCGGCCATCGTCGCGCCGAGCTTTGAAATGCTCCTCGGCGCCCGCATCATCCAGGCGTCAGGCACGGCGGTGATGATGCCGCTGCTGATGACCACACTGATGCATGTGGTGCCCGAATACGACCGGGGCAAGGTGATGGGCAACGTCACCCTGGCCATCTCGGTCGCGCCCGCGATGGGCCCGGCGCTATCCGGAGTCATCCTCGACTTCGGGTCGTGGCGCCTGCTGTTCGCCGTCGTACTTCCCATCGCCGCACTGATCACCTGGGGCGGCGTCAAGCAGCTCAAGAACGTCGGCGAGCCCGAGACCGGCACCATCGACTGGTTCAGCGTGGGGTTGGCCGCACTCGGCTTCGGCGGCCTCGTCTACGGGCTGAGCCGGTTCCAGGGCGCCGACATCGGTCTGGCCGCCGGAATCGTCGTGGCCGGCCTGGTCGCCATCGCCGTCTTCGTCCTCCGCCAGCTGTCACTGCAGAACCTCGGCTCGCCGCTCATGGACCTGCGGACGCTCAAGCACCGCACCTATACGATCGCGCTCGTCCTGATGTCGGTCGCCTTCATGGCGATGCTCGGCTCAATGATCTTGCTGCCGCTCTACCTGCAGAACATCCGCGGGCTCAGCGCCCTGCAGGCCGGGCTGCTCGTGATGCCCGGCAGCCTCGCCATGGGTCTGCTCGGACCGACGGTAGGCCGCCTGTTCGACAGGTTCGGTGGCCGGGTCCTCGTCATTCCCGGCGCGATCGCGATCACACTCGCGCTCGCCGGTTTCACCCAGGTCTCGATGACCATGCCGTACTGGCAGCTCCTCGGCCTGCACACGCTGCTGATGGTGGGTCTGGCCGCGACCTTCACCCCGGTCTTCACCCTGGGGCTCGGCGCCGTTCCGCCGCCCCTCTACGCCCACGGCAGCTCCATCCTGGGCACGCTGCAGCAGGTGGCAGCGGCCTTCGGCACCGCGCTCGTGGTCACGGTGATGAGTGCGCGAGCCGACTTGCTGAAGGAGGAGGGCGTCGCCGCCGCGGCCGCGAGCCTCGACGGCATGCGGCTGGCGTTCATCGTCGGGGCGGTCCTGTCCGTCGCAGTGATCATCACTGCTCTGCTGCTGCCCGCCAGGGCGGACAGCACTGCCGAGGGCGCGGGACACGGCCATTGAGGTCGCATCACCGCGCGGGCGCTTCGCCGTTGAGGACCTCCGCGTCGACCCGACGACCTGCACGGGCAACGGGTCGGGTCGATCCTGTTGGCCGTTGGAAAAAAGGAATCGCCCTGAACCGCGGGGGTTCGGGGCGATTCGCGGTGGTGGTACGGTGGTGAGCCGTCCACGCTGGTGTGACTGGCCGAGTCGCAGTACGAGCCGGTGGCGTCGCCGCTACCGTCGACCAGGCAGACCTTAAGCTTCACCGTGTCGCCCGGCCGCACGTTGCTGTCGAGGAACGGGTCCCAGACGATGTCCGCGCCCGCAACCGCCCGGGACCGGTGGATCATCGAAGGCAACTACGCCTCGACGCTGCCGATCCGCCTCGCCGCCGCCGACACCGTGATCTTCCTCGACCTTCCTGCCGTCACCTGCCTGTGGGGCATCGCCCAGCGCCGTACGCGCTACCAAGGCGGGCAGCACCATCGGGATGGGGTCTACGACCGCATCACCTGGAGCTTCGTCCGCTACGTCGCCGGCTACCGGCGCACGATGCGGCCGAGAGTCCGGGCCATGATCGCGGAGCACGGATCTCACGCCTGCACGATCACCTTCACCAGCCGCTACGAGGCCAACCGCTTCCTTGACCCGCACATCAAAGGGTCCGGCACGTCACGGTAACGCCCACAACCGGGTCACGTCGTCGTAGCAGGTCAGCCAGTGGCCGGGCAGGTTCGACGGCCACGCGCGGCCAGGTGTGGGCAGGCCATAGTCGATGGTGTCGACCCAGTGCAGGGTGTGGCTGGACAGCAGCACATCGTCCTCGACGTCACCCTCGACGCTGACCAGGACGAGGTCGTCGTCGACCAGGAAGCCGCCGTAGTCGATCCGGTACGACCCGTCGGCCTGCCAGCCGGCAATGTCCTCCACGTGGCAGGAGGCCAGCACCTCGCCGTCGGGGAACGCGCGCATCGCGAACTCCTCGTCCTCGTGATGTGTGGCCAGGTAGCGGGCGCCGGCGCTGTCGAAGCCGGCCAGCACCTCACCGGGGCACTCGCGTACGGTGATGCGGCCGTCGGCGTACCGGATCCAGAAGCTGGTCGAACCCCAGTCGCCCGCGCCGACGGCCAAGCCGGTCCAGAGTCCGTCGGGATGCGGGAAGAACGTGGCGTAGGCGTGGGAGAACGCGGCGACGCCGTAGGAGTCCTCGTCGTCGGCGTATTGGGCCAGGTGGTCGCCGGTCGCGGGGTCGACAACGACGAGGCGGTCCTTTTCACCCGGCAGGTACAGCCACAGCGTGCCGTCCCTGTCGGCGAACGGTGTGGCCTGATCCGGGTGCTCCGGGTCCTGCTCCTGGCGGTGTCGCCAGCGTACGGTTCCGTCGCGCGCCACGAGCAGCACCTCCTCGCCCGCGGCGACCAAGCAGGCGGTCTGTCCGGGCAGCGGCGCGAACCGCAGGCGCGGGTCGAGTGCGGGCAGATCCCACTCGCCACGAGGCAGCAGGTCGTCGTCGAACAAACGGAGGCGCAGACGTCCCTGAGGTCCTGCGACGACGGCCCGCAGGTCGTCGCTCGGCACTTCGCGGATCAGCCTGGGGCGCATGGCGACACCATACGGCCGTCGCGCGGTTCAGGCCTTGCCAGACTCCGAGAGGTCGCGCTGTGGCCGAGGCGGTGACCGAGGCCGTCGGCGCGGACACCCGCCTCAGCGGTGGTCGGATGCGGACGTCCAGGCGCGGGCGTCTTCACTGCTCATGGGTCGGGCGAACAGGTAGCCCTGGCCGTAGGCGCAGCCCGCGCGCAGCAGGTGGTCGAGTTCGGCCTGCTGCTCGACGCCCTCGGCGACGGCGTCGAGGTCCATCCTGCGGGCCAGGTCGACGATGCCCGCCACCAGGTCGGCCTGGTGTGCGGAGGTGGTGATGCTGCTGGTGAAGACCCGGTCGAGTTTGAGCACGTCCAGGGGCGTGTGGCGGAGATAGTTCAGGGCTGAGTAGCCGGTGCCGAAGTCGTCGATGGCCACCCGTACCCCCGCCTGCCGCAGGCTGGCCAGGTCGTGCCAGACCTGCTCGTCGTCGCGCAGCAGCAGCGTCTCGGTGATCTCCAGCAGCAGCCGCCGGGCGGGCAGGCCGGACACCTCCAGCGTGTGCAGCACGTGCTCGGCGAACCCGGCGGTGCGGAACTGGCGGGCCGAGACGTTGACGCTGACGTACGGCGCGGTGCCGTCCGGGCTCGCGGGCCAGGTGGCGGCCGCGGCGGCGGCCTCGGACAGGGCCCAGTTGCCGATGGCGACGATCGCCCCGGTCTCCTCGGCGATCTCGATGAACTGACCGGGCATGAGCCTGCCCCGGACCGGGTGGTCCCAGCGCAGCAGCGCCTCGAAGCCCACGGTGGTGCGGTCGGCCAGCCGCACGATCGGCTGGTACTCCAGCAGGAATTCGCCGTTCGGCAGGGCCTGCTCCAGTTCGGCGCGCAGTTGCATGCGTTCGACGGTCTGCGTGTCGAGGCTGGGATCGTGGCGCAGCCACCGGCCCTTGCCCTGCGCCTTGGCGGCGTACAACGCGACATCGGCTTGGCGCAGCAGGTCGGCGGCGTTGTGCCCGTCGGTGGTGAACGCGACGCCGACACTGGCCCGCCCGGACACCAACCGCCCGTCGAGGTCGAACGGTCGGGCCAGCGCGGCCACCACCCGGTCGGCGACGGTGTACACGGTCTGCGGCGACGGCGCGTCCTCGACCAGCACCGCGAACTCGTCGCCGCCCAGCCGCGCGGCGGTGTCGTACGGCCGCAGCGAGTGCAGGATGCGCTCGGCGACCAGGCGCAGCAGCCGGTCCCCGGACTCGTGCCCGAGCGTGTCGTTGACCAGCTTGAAGTCGTCGAGGTCGAGGTAGAGCACCCCGGCGAGCGAGCCGACGCGCTCGGCCCGTGCGCTGGCCTCCGACAGTCGGCGCCGGAACGCGGTGCGGTTCATCAGCCTGGTCAGCGAGTCGTGGTAGGCGTGGTAGGTCATTTCGCGCTGGAGCCGCCGCTGCACCGTGACGTCGCGCAGGGTCACCACGATGCCCGCGATCGCGGGTTCGCCGCGCAGGTCTCGGCAGATCACCTCGGCCTCGACGCGCTGGCCGTCGCGGCGCAGCAGGGTCCAGTCCGCCACACTGCCCGTCGGGCCGCCGGGCGCGGTCTTCAGCTGCTCGCGTACGTCCGGGCGCCCGTCGGCGTCGGTCTGCTCGACCAGGTCGGCGCCGAGCAGTTCGCCCGGCCCGAACATGCTGGGCGCGGACGGACTGGCGTAGCGCACACGCAGGTCGTCGGCGTCGACGATGAGGATGACGTCGGTGGCGTTCTGCACGAGCGCGCGGAAGTACTGCTCGCTGTCGCGTTGGGTGATCTGTCGGGCCAGCACGATCCGGTCGAGCGCGAGCGCGGCCTGCGCGGCCACGGTCTCGACCGGGGCCTGGAGCAGTTGCAGCAGTTCGGGGTCGCCGCCGACGAGCACGACGCCCTCCTCGGCGTCGCCGTCGCCGTCGCGGTCGGGCCGGATCGGGCAGGCCAGCGCGTGGCTGAACGGCGCGACCGCGGCCGCGGCCAGGGGCGGCAGGGTCGCGGCCTCGACGAGGTCGCAGGTGGCAGCGATGCCGTCCAGGCCGGGCCGCCCGCGCGGACCCATGATCATGCGGAAGGTGTGCGGGCCGCCCTCGGCCAGGCGATGTACGGCGGTGGCCAGGGTGTCGCGCACGCTGTGCAGGTCGTGCGCGGCGACCAGGCCCGCCGAGGTGGTGCGCACGATGTCGACCCGGGCCGCGTAGCTGCGGCGGTCACCGATCAGGGTGTAGAAGCGGGCGGCGACCAGGACGGTGGTGACGCTCGCGCAGACGGCGATGGCTGGGGTGTGCAGCACGCCGCCGCGGGCGGCCTCGTACACGAGCAGGCCTGAGGGCAGCAGGGCGGCCGCGAGCAGGGAGACCTGGCGGGCGGTGCTGAGCTGGCGCGGGACGGGCAGCGGGCGGCTCAGTTCGACCATGGACGGGTGCAGGGCGGCGGCGGCCCAGCCGCCGTAGAACAGCAGCCAGCCGATGTCGACAGGCCCGCCGACCGGTCCGTGACCGCGCAGGTGGGACAGCGCGTACACGAGGTCGGTGACGAGCAGCCCGGCGGCGCCGACGGTCATGAGCAGCACGGCCGGGGTGAACCGGCGCACCACGATGAGGCGGCCGATGGTGGCCAGGATGAGCACGTCGCCGACCGGGTAGGCGACCGACAGTAGACGCTGCGTGGTCGACAGGCTGGAGTCGGCCAGATGCGGGGTGATCAGGAAGATCCACATCAGCAGGCCCAGGCCGCTGACGAGGATCATCGTGTCCAGCGGGATGGCGGCCCGGCCACGTCGTCGGCGCGGCCCGGCCAGGCCGAGCAGACCGGCGGCCAGCACCGGGTACATCGCCAGGTAGAACACGTCGGCAGGGGAGGGGAACAGCTCCGAGAGGTGGCGTGTATCGGTCACCAGGTCGTAGTCGGTGTCGCCGAGGAACAGCAGCGCCACCGCGGCGCAGAGCAGCCACCAGGGCCGGGACGGCACCGGGCGGTTGCGGATGACGCCATATGCGATCGCGGCGGCCGAACCGGCGCCGATCATCGCCCAGACGACGTCATCGGCCGGGCTGGGCAGGGCGAAGAACCCCACCAGTCCTACGATCCACAATGCGACGTAGATCTGGAGGGGTTTCGGGAGCCTGTGCCCTTCCGGACGCGGGGTGGCGGGTACCTGCGCGGATTGTCGTCCGTGCCCCGCGCCGCCCGGATTCAGGCACGCTGACCTGCGGCTTTGACGGACGGCCATGGGTCACGTCTACCCCCGAAAACTGAGAGTGACCTGAGAGTTGCGGAGAGTGCGCTCGGACACGACCGCGACCCATCGAGCACCGGCGGCGTTCGGCGGCTATCCGCGCCGGATCTCGTGCATGAAGCAGCCGAACCCGACGGCGCGCACGTGCAGCAGCGCCACCGCCGGATCGCCGAACATCTCCGCGATCGCCGCGTCGGCCGTGCCGGGACCGAGGCTCGGCACGAGTTCGCCGCGCACGATGCGGCCCTGGTCGTCGTAGGCCCGCAGCACCCGCGGACCGAGGTGCATCCCGGTCGGGAAGGCTCCGTCCGCGGGGGCACCCGGGCACGGCTCGGCGTGGATGAACACCGGCCCCACCTCGTCGTACGGGCCGGGGTCCGCCCCGGTGGCCGCCGCCCAACGGCGCAGCGGCGCGTACGACACCAGCGCCAGCGGCTCGCCCGCTTCGCTACGGCGCAGGCAGCAGCGCAGCGGGGCACCGCCCTCGGCGTCGGTGGACAGCCGGGGCGGACGCCTCGCGTCATCGAAGCGCCGCAACTGCGCGACGACCTCAGGTTCGATGGCCCGGACCACGTAGTTCCTCGTCATGCGACCCAGCATCACCGACCTGCGCCCCGACTACCGGCGGAGATCGGACACGGCACCGCCCGCCTGGGTGGGGGTGGGTGCCTGCGGGTTCGGGGAAACTGCAGGAATCTTGGGCTGGTTTCGTGCAGTTTCCCCGAAACTGTCGGCGCGCAGCGCCGCGTACGCGGTGGCGGGGTCGTCGGCGAAGAAGCGGATCGTGTGCACCTCGACCTGCCTGCCCAGCGGCCGGGTGGCGAGCACGGGTTCGGACAGCTCGACGATCAGGTTGGTCTGGCTGTTCACGGCCAGGGCCAGCACCCCGTCGGCGACCCGGAGCATGCCGGTCTCGTTGTGGTTGCGCCGGTGCTGCGACGCCTTCACCAGCGTCCGGGGGATCCGCAGGTCGAAGAAGGCGCCGTGGCGGATCCGGATCTCGTCCGCGGAGATCACGTGCGGGCGGGTGACGTAGCAGGCGATCACCGCGAGCGCGATCAGGATGCCGTACGCGTCGACGGCCAGCACCACGGCCCGCAGCCCGCCCGGCGCGTGCCAGGAGCGCAGCAGGATGTCGACGCCGACCAGCTCGATCACCGACGCCATCAGGAAGCCCAGCATCAGCACGGTGACCTCGCGGTGGTAGGACGCCGCAGTGGCGCCGGGCGGCACGCCGTGACGGCGCCGGGTCACCCACAGCACCAGGCTGACCATGCCCTGCGCGTCGAAGCTCAGCAGCCGCCGCACCCGCACCGGCACCAGCTGCTCGTACGCCCCGCGCAGCGCGGCCCTCGGCTCGCGGCCGCCCCGCCGCTGCGCGCGGTACACCTGCCACAGCGCGACCGCCTGCAGCACCAGCACAGCCGGCACCAGCACCTCGACGCCGGTGACGACCAGCGGCGGCAGCGCCACCCCCGAGACCAGCAGCACCATGATCACCGCCTCCAGGGGCAGCATCGTGTACAGGGCGGCGCGGGCGGTCCGCAGCATCATGCGCGCTCCTTCAGGGTGGTCACCATCAGCCGCAGGACCTCGGCCTGGGCGGGGGACAGTTCGGCGCGCATCAGCTCCAGCCAGCGGCCGTGCTCGGGGTCGTCGAGGCTGGCCACAGCGGCCGCGGCCATCTCGGCGGGCAGATGCGCGGCCAGCTCGGCCGCCAGCTCCGCCACCCGCGGGTCGGCGGGGTCGGCGTCGACCAGATCGTCCATCCGGGCGGTGAGGGCGTGCCCGCGGGCACGCGCACCAGGTTCGGTCAGCGGCTGGAACAGGGCCAACACCTCGTCGCGTACGCCCGGATCGGCGCCCGTGTCGATCAACGAGATCACGTCGCGGTCCAGCGCCGCGAACGCCGACTCGGCCGGGTGCAGGTCGCGCAGCGCGTCGGCCAGGTCCGGCGCCACGGTCGCGTCGGGGTCGAGGTCGCCGTCGGCCAGCAGCGCGGCCAGCCGGGCGCGGCGTGCGGTGATCGCCTGCTGCTGGCGGGCCAGGTCGGCGTCGAGCTCGGTCAGCACCTCGCGCAGCTCGCGGCCCCGGTCGTCGGCGAGCACGTCGCGGATCTCGTCCAGCGACAGGCCGAGCTCGGCCAGCCGCCGCACCCGGGCCAGCGCGACGGCGTCGCGCAGCCGGTACTCGCGGTAGCCGCCGAGGGTCCGCTCCGGTTCGGGCAGCAGCCCGAGGTGGTGGTAGTGGCGCACGGTCCGGGTGGTGACCCCGACCAGCGCGGCCAGCTCGCCGATACGCATGGGCACCATTAGAGACGTTGACGTTACGTCAAGGTCAAGTCGATGGGGTGCTGGTCGGCGGAACAGGCGCGGCTGGCGCGGGGACGAGTGGACGATGGGGTGGACCGCGACAGCGCGACCGGCAGGGGAGTGAGTGACGATGGCCGTGTGGTCCGCCGAGGAACTCGACGTGATCGGGAACGCGGAGGAGCTGCAGATCTCCTCGCGCCGCCGGGACGGTTCGCTGCGCGAGCCGGTGACCATCTGGGTGGTTCGTGCCGGCGACGATCTCTACATCCGCTCGTACCGGGGCGCGGAAGGCTCGTGGTATCGGGGTGCGCGGGCCAGCCGTCGCGGCCGGATTCGGGCCGGCGGCGTGGACCGCGACGTCGACTTCGACGCGGTGACCGACCCCGGCGCCAACGACCGGGTGGACGCCGCCTACCGCGGCAAGTACCGCGGCGACAACGCCCAGTACGTCGACCCGATGATCGCCCCGCAGGCCCGCGCGACGACGATGAGGCTGCTGCCGCGCTGAAGGTCCTGTCGGGTTCAAGGGCAGCGGCGATCACCCGGGGCCGCTATCGTGCGTGCGTGACCGACCTGGCGGAGTGCATCAGCCGCAGCTGTACGACCGGATGGCTGGACTGGATCCACGGCGAGCTGTGGCTTTCGCCCACGGGGCTGCTCCGGCGCCGGCTGACCCTTGCCCAGACCAGGGCGAACGGGCTCGGTCCGACCGTCACCGCGCCGCTGCCACGGGCCGATCTCGGCGGCGCGACGTGGCAACGCATCGTCGCCGAGCACCGCACGAACAAGGCCATCGCGTTCGCGGAGATCGCCCAGGCACGCCTGGTCACCGGGATCACCACCGACGCGCTGCGGCTGCGGCAGCACTCCGGGGTCGAGCACAGACTCCTGTGGCTGAAGGCCGATCCCGCGTACGAGATCCTCTCCAGGTTCCTGCCGGAGGTGCTCGGCGAGCGGCTCGCCACCCTGCCGCCCGCCCGACGTTAGGGTCGGCGGCGACGCAGAGCGCCGTCGAACAGATCCCACCTGTCGAGGCCGACCCGCCAGCGGTACGTCGTCCGGTCGACCAGGAGTCTGCGCGCGACCCGGTCACGTCTCACGGGTGTGGCTCCGGGGTCACGCGCCGAGTGCTCCGGTCACGATGCTCGCCGCCAGGCCATGGGCGAGGTCCGGGGTGACGGCGCCGACCGGGGCGGTGACCAGGGTGAACAGGGCACCGCCGTAGAGGGTCATGAGCAGCGGGACCGCCTGGGGCGCGATGCCGAGGTCCAGTGACCGGTGGTGGTCCTGGGTGACCAGGGCGGTGGCGTCGGCAAGTTTGCGCAGCGTCTGCGCGAGCACCGGACGGCGCAGGCTCTCCAGCTGGAGTTCGAAGATGGCGAGGTAGCGGGCCCGTTGGATGGTCGCGGCGTGCAGCAGCGACCCCGCGATCAGGCCGATGGTGCGCTCGCGCGGATCGCCGGAGGTGTCGTGGCCGAGTTCGGCGGCGGTCATGTCGGCCTGGTGCAGCTCGAAGATTCGCTCACCGGCGGCCACCAGCAGGGCCTCGCGGCTGCGGAAGTAGTTCGAGGCGGTGCCTGCGGGCAGTCCGGTGCGGGTGTCGACGGCCCGATGGGTGACCCCGTGCACGCCCGCCTCGGCGAGCAGGGCGACGGCGGCGTCGGCCAGCTGGGCCCGCCGGGTCTCGTTGGGTGGCGGCACCGGGTCAGTGTAGGGCCGTACGCGTTGTACAACGGCCGTAGTGAACGGTAATCGGTTGCGGGTCGCGTCGCGCCGCGGGTACGGTCGACGGCGATGTGATCCGTTGACACCTTCCGCACCCGCGCCCGAGGCACCGCCCGGCGGGTGATCGAACCGACCTTTCCTCGGTGGTGTCAACCATGTCCGCACCCCTGCTCGCCCATGACCTCGTCCGCACCCTCGGCACGCGCCGCGTGCTCGACGGGGTCAGCCTCACCGCCGCCCCCGGCCGCCGCATCGGCCTGATCGGGGAGAACGGCACCGGCAAGTCCACCCTGCTGCGCCTGCTGGCCGGGGTGGACGAACCCGACGGGGGCACCGTCGTACGCCCGGCCGACCTCGGCTTCCTGCACCAGGAGATGCCGTTCGAGCCGGCGGCGACGATCGCCGAAGTGCTCGACGATGCCCTGCGCGAGGCCCGTGCCGACCTGGCCGCGCTCGACCGGCTCACCGCCGACCTCGCCGAGACCCCGCCAGACGCACCCGGGCACGCCGACCTGCTGGCCGCGTACGGCGAGCGCCTGGACAGCGCGCAGCAGCACGACGCCTGGGACGCCGATCGGCGCGCCGAGCTGGTGTTGGCCGGGCTCGGGCTCGGCGCGCTGGCCCACGACCGCACCCTGGGCACGCTGTCCGGTGGCCAGCGGGGGCGGCTCGCCCTGGCCGCGCTGCTGGTGCGCCGTCCGGGCGCGCTGCTGCTCGACGAGCCCACCAACCACCTGGACGACGATGCCGCCGCCTTCGTGGAGGAGCAGCTACGCGCCCTGCCGGGCATGGTCGTGGTGGCCAGTCACGACCGTGCGTTCCTGGACGCGGTCTGCACCGACCTGATCGACCTGGACCCGTCGGCCGACGGGCCGGTCCGGTTCGGTGGCGGCTACACGGCCTACCAGGCGGAGAAACGAGCCGAGCGCGACCGCTGGCAGCGGCGCTTCGACGCCGAGCAGGAGGAGCTGAGCCAGCTGCGCCGCGCCGTCGACGTCACCGCGCACCAGGTCGCGCCCGGCCGGGCCAAGCGGGACAACGAGAAGATGGGGTACGGCCACACCGCGGGCCGGGTGCAGAACCAGATCTCGCGCCGGGTCCGCGACGCCGCACGCCGCCTCGACGAGCTGGAACGCGACCAGGTGCGCAAGCCGCCGACGCCGTTGCGGCTGCGTCCGGGCGGGTTGGCCGCCGCGTCCGCCGACGGGCTGCTGCTGTCGCTGCGCGACGTCACCGTGCCCGGCCGACTGCGACTGGACCGCCTCGACCTGCTCTCCGGCGACCGGCTGCTGGTCACCGGCCCGAACGGAACGGGCAAGTCCACCCTGCTCGGGGTCTTGGCCGGACGACTGGACGCGGCGGGAGCGGTCACCCGGCGACGCGGGCTGACGGTTGGCCTGCTGACCCAGGACACGACCGTCGACGAGCCGGACCGCACCGTACAGCAGGCGTACGAGCTGGCGCTGGGGCCCGAGCGTGCGGAGTCCGTACCGCTGCGGAGCCTGGGCCTGATCGCCCCGCGCGATCTCGGCGCCCGGGTCGGCGACCTGTCGGTCGGGCAGCGGCGCAGGCTCGCGTTGGCGCTGCTGGTGGCCGACCCGCCGGAGTTGCTGCTGCTGGACGAGCCCACCAATCATCTGTCCCCACGCCTGGCCGACGAGTTGGAGGACGCGCTGGGCACGGGGCCGGGGGCGGTCGTGGTGGCCAGCCACGACCGGTGGCTGCGCGACCGCTGGGTAGGCCGCCAACTGCGGTTGGCCGGGTAGCGGGGAGTCCGTGCCGGGTCATCGGCCTTGGGCCCGGAAGTCCGGATGCGAGGCCACGGTTTTCGCCGCCACGGCGGCGGATTCGCCGGTTGGCGGCCGGTTCCCAGGTTCGGGGACGATGCTGTGGGAATGGCTGACTCCGTTGACGAACCTGAGGTCGTGCCGGGCCCGGTGCCACCGGCACCGCCTCCGCCACCCGCACCGCCGGTGGCCGCGGTGGCGCCGGCGCCGATCCATCGACACTGGGCGCTGCCCGCGGTTCTGGCGGGTCTGGTCGGGCTCGTGCTCGGCTGTTTGCTGGGCGGCTGCCTGATCGGCGCGGCCGCGCACATGCACGGCGGCTACGACCGCGACCGAGGCGACTATCGCCACCACAACCGCGACCGGTACGACGACGACCGGCGCGGCCCCGGCTACCCGGGACAGCCCGGCTACCCCGGCGGCCCCGGCTACCCCGGCTACCCGGGCGAGCCCGGCTGGCGGATGCCGCCCAACCCGCAGGCCCCGCAGGTGCCGCCGGCACCCCAGCAGCCCGCCCCGCAGCAACCGGCTCCACAACAGCCGACACCGACCCCATCCGCCCGCTGACCGCCCGACGCCATGACCGCCATCCCGTGATCTTCAAGCCCGTGTGGACGATGTTCGACGGGTGGGCGGCGGGCATGGCGCTGGGGCGTGCGCAGCGTCGGCGCCCAACTGGGCTCGGTCGATCATGAACCTGTGGCACGGTTCGGCGGTGTGTCGTGGTCCCGGCTTCCTGATCGACGAACGGCGTGCGATCGCCTATGTCACCTGCGTGAACACATCGGGCGCGGCAACCGGAGCTGACGCGATACCCGCCGATAATGACCTATATGTACGGCAGTGTGGTATGGGACGAACGTGAACGGGAGCTTGCCGCGGCCCTGCATGCCGAGATCGACGTCATCCGCCGCGGCACCGATCTGACCCACCGGCTGTGCCGGGTTCGCTTCGCGGTCGAACGGATGGAACGTGTCCTGCTGGCGCTCGCCGGCCTCGGTCGCCTGGCGACGGCGTGCCAGGCCACCATCGACGAGGGCAACCTGCGCGCACTGGGTGACCTGACCGACGACTTCTGGTCCGACCAGGTGCTCTATCAGGCGCACCCGAATCTCGACGCGGAGCTGGCGCTGGCCGAACGGCGGCTCGACGACTTCATGCGCCTGCTGGTGGACGCGGCCGCGTTGGCGGCCGCGCCGCCGAGCTGACCAACGCGGCGCGGGAAGTCGGGCCGGATGCGGCTGAACGGGCGTAACATGATCAAGGGTATGAATCGCCCGGTAAACAGGCGAGGGGAGCCAAGATCGGCCCGGACGTCATCGACGAGATCGCCGCGGCCATAGCCGACTGCGACTCGGCCGCGCGCGCCTGCAACACGGTCGTGTCGGTGCTCCACGCACACGCCCGTGCCCCGGTCGACGTCCTGCTCCTGAGCGGTGGCCAGCTGGCCTTGGTGGCGACCGGCGGGGCATGGCAGGCCCCGCACGCCGTGCCGGTGCACTACGGCATCGTGGGCCGGGTTCTGGCCACCGGCCGGACCGTGTCGATCGGCGACGCGTCCATCGAGTACTCGGGTCTGCACCAACGGCGCCCCGTCGGCTCCGTGGTGTGCGCCCCGATCACCTGCCCTTCGCGTGCCACGATCGGTGTGCTCAACGTGGAGTTTGACCGGCTCGTGCCGGGGCTCGGCGAATGGTGCGCCCGCCTGACCGACATCGGCCTGTGCCTGGGCGCGCGCATCACCGAACTCGGCGGCCCGCCCGCCGAGTCCCTGGCCGAGCGTCTGCTGCGCGATACGCTCGGCTTCGCCGCCACCGGGGACCGGCGCGAACTCGGCAACCTGGCGTGTCGGGCGGCTGTGGAGACCGCCGGACTTTCCAGCGCGGCACTGCTGGTGCGGCGTGCCGCCGACACCAGCATGTGGCGGGTGCCGGACCTGGCCATGGGCATGAGCTACACGGTTCCCGGCACCGCGTCGCTGCCGGAGCAACTGGCCCGACTCGATCGGCGCAACCTGTCCGACATGATCGACGCCGTCTGCCGACACGGCTCCTCGCAGACTCAGGGCGATCCGGACCTGCTCGACGCCCGGGGGTTCGAGCCGCTGCTCGAAGCCGGTGTGCGCACCCTCATTGCGGTGCCGGTCCGGGGCACCGACGGGTCCATCCCGCTCGCCGACGCGGCCATGCTGGTGATGGACCAGCTAGCGGTACGCGTCGACCCGGCTGTCTTGAGCGTGCTGGAGCTGCTCATGGCCAACGCCGCGATGTGCTATGAGCGCCTGTACCGCCTGGCCCGCCTCAAGGACAAAGCCGAGTCGGACCCGCTGACCGGCCTGCCGCATCTGGGGCCGTTCACGGAGCGGCTCGCCTCGGCCAGCGCTGGGCACACCGCGCTGTTGGTGATGGACGTCGACAACTTCAAGAAGGTCAACGACACCCTGGGTCACGCCGCCGGAGATCAGCTGCTGATCAGACTCGCCGAGGGGCTGCGCGAGGCCCTGCGGGCCGGGGACGAGGTGTTCCGGGTCGGCGGCGACGAGTTCGTCGCGGTGCTGGAGGTGCCCGACGAGACAGAGGCGGTGCGGATCGCCCGGCGGCTGACGGCCGCCGCGCGTCAGGTGGGGCACGGCATCAGTGTCGGGGTGGCCATGCGTCGCCCGGGGGAGCCCGCCGAGGCGACCCTGCGCCGCGCCGACGAGGCGATGTACCTGGCCAAGCAGGACGAGCAGGTCGAGGTACGACTGGCGTCCTGAGCCCTACGGCGGGCTGTCCCGCGGGTCGGCCTGGGCGGGTAGGTGCTCCGGTGGCAACGGGGTGCGCAGCTCGACGAGGACGGCTCTGACGGTAGCCGCGATCGGGATCGCCATCAGCGCCCCGACCAGGCCCAGCAGACCCGCCCCGAGCAGGCTGGCGAGCAGCACCGCCAGTCCGGGCATGTCCAGGCTCTGCCGCATCACCCGGGGCACGATCCAGTAGTTCTCGGCCTGCTGGTACACCAGCAGCCACACGACGATCCCGACCGCCGCGGGCCACACGTCCGAGGCGATCGCGGCGACGATTCCGCAGACGGCGGTGCCCAGGGTCGCGCCGATGAGCGGGATCAGGTCGGTGACCGCCACGATCAGTGCCAGCGGCAACGCGAACGGGATCTTCAGCAGCACCAGGCCGATGTAGGCGACGATGCCGGCGATGAGGGAGATGAACAGATTCCCGATCATGTACGAGCCGACCTTGTCCACCGCCGTGTCGACGATGCGCCGGGTGCGCTCGCGGTAGCGGTCGGGCGCCAGGAGCTGGACGCGGCGGCGCAGCCGAGGCATGTCGGCCAGGAAGTACAGCGACAGCACCAGCACCGTCAGCGCGGCGGCCAGCCCGCCGAGGAACGTCTGGAACAGGCTCAGCAGGCTGGTGCCGACTCGCTCGGGCACCGACGCGGCGAGTTCGTTGAGCCGGTTGCCGAGGCCGTAGCGGGCGCTGAGTTCCTGGAAGGCCCGGGACCGCTCGTCGAGACTGTCGATGTAGCCGGGTAGGTCGCTGGTGAGCTGTCCAGCCTGGTGTGCCAGGGGCGGTCCGATGCCGGCGAACAGCAGGCCGATCAGGCTCAGGACGGCGAGCAGGATGATGGTCACGGCGTACGGGCGGCGGAGGTGGTGTCGGACCAGCCATCTCACCGCCGGGTCGAGGCTCACCGCCACGAACAGTGAGACCAGCACCAGGATCAGGATGCCGCGCACCGCCCAGATCGCGGCCAGGCCAAGCCCGACGAGCGCGACCCCGCAAGCGGCCGCGACCGCCCAGCCGAAGACATCACCCGGGGTGATCCGGCGTCGGTTCGTCACCGACTGTGATTTCCCCTGCCGGGCGGCCGCCCAAACGTGAATGGCGATGCCGCCGGGCTGGGGCTGGGGCACCGGTCGTGGGTCAGGTCAGGCAGGAGGCGACCTCGGAGTGGTCGTAGACCCACAGGCCGAAGGTGCCGGTGGTGACCCATCTCTTGACGTGCCAGTAGTGGTAGTCGTACTCCAGGTACCAGGACAGGAACGGCACCAGGCCGGTGTGCGAGCCGACGTACTGGTACTGGACGGTGGAGGTGGTGCCGGGGCAGCGGTCGGCGTTGCCGCTGGTCGGGGTGAGATCGGCCGACCAGGCGATGGTGTCGCCGCTGCAGCGGACGACGTAGCTGCGTGAGTAGAGTTCGCCGCCCGAGGGCAGCACGACGTGCCAGTAGCGGTAGCTGCCGACCGTGCCGACCAGCCAGAACGTGGTCGGTGTGCCTCCAATGACCTTGCTGTAGCTGCCCGCGGCCGAGCAGGCGATGGAGTCGGGTGCGGCGTTGGCGGCGGCGGGCGCCACGAAGATCGAGACGAGCACCGCGGCGGCGGTGGCGAGGGCGATTCTGAGCCTCATACCCGTCGATGCTATGGCCGCTGTCCGCGCCCGCCCGCCGCCGAGACGCCATGCCGACAGCTCAGCGGATGAGCCCGGAGAACAGGTTGATCGCGCCCGCCACGATCACCACGCCGAACAGGTACGAGATCAGCGAGTGCACGATGATGGTGCGCCGGATGCGCGGATCGCGGATGGTGGTGTCCGAGACCTGGTAGGTCATGCCGATGGTGAACGCGACGTAGGCGAAGTCCAGATAGGTGGGATGGTCGCCGGTGCTCGGGCCGAAGTCGATGCCGTCGCTGCGCGGCGAGTACTGCAGGTCGGCGTAGCGCAGCAGGAAGACGGTGTTGACCACGATCCACGACAACAGGATCGTCAGCACGGCCAGCGCGATCAGCGCACCCTTGCGCAGTCCGTGTTCGTGCGAGGCCGACGGCAGGGTCGCCGCGACGCCCAGGATGCTGCCGATGCTCGCGGCCAGCAGCACCAGCGTGGCCGCGGTGCGGGTGTCGTCCTCGCGGGAGGCCATCTCCTCGGTGGCGCGGGCGTCGCAGGTCAGCACCATCGGCCAGATGGCGACGAGGAAGGTCAGGGCGGTGGCGTCCCAGCCGCAGACCAGGGCGAGCTGCCACTTCGCGACCGCCATGACCGCCAGGGCCGTGACGATCCCGACGCCGACGCCCAGGAAGGCGCGGCGCAGCGCCGGTGCGTGGCGGCCCATCAGCCTGTGGGTGGCCCTCATATGCCGCCGACTTTAGGCGGTTGCGGTCTCCGTCCGTGACAGTTCGACCAGCTCAGGCGACCGGCGAGTTGACATGCAGCCATACGGCTGCTTAATCTGGCAACATGCAGCCGGACGGCTGCATGTTGGGATGGCGATGGACGACGTGTTCAAGGCGCTGGCCGACCCCAGCCGCCGCGCACTGCTGGACAGCCTCAACGCCCGCAACGGGCAGACGCTGCGCGAGCTGTGCGCGGGGCAGGAGATGGCCCGGCAGTCGGTGAGCAAACACCTGGCCGTGCTGGAGGCGGCGAACCTCGTCACCACCGTGTGGCGGGGACGGGAGAAGCTGCACTACCTCAACGCCGAGCCGATCAACGCCATCGCCGACCGCTGGATAGACCGCTATCACCGCGGCCGGGTCCACGTGCTCGCGGACCTGAAGACGGCATTGGAGCACCACATGAACGAGTTCGTGTACACCACTTTCATCCGCACCACGCCACAGCGGCTGTGGCAGGCGCTGACCGACCCGGCCTTCACCACCCGGTACTGGCAGGTCACCTTCACCACCGACTGGCAGCCCGGCTCGACCATGACCTGGGAGCGGCTCGGCGTGGTCATGGCCCACCCGGAGCAGGTCGTCCTGGAGGCCGAGCCGTACCGTCGGCTCAGCTACACCTTCCACACCTTCACGCCCGAGTTCGCCAAGTCGGTCGACCTGGATGAGGACCTGCGTGCGCAGCTCGCCGCCGAGCCCCGCTCCAAGGTCACGTTCGACCTGGAACGGGTCGGCGACCTGGTGAAGCTGACCCTGGTGCACGACGGGTTCGCCCCCGGCAGCCCGCTGCCCGACATGGTCAGCCAGGGCTGGCCGCATCTGCTGTCGGACCTCAAGACCCTGCTGGAGACCGGTCGCACCATGGCCGAGGCGGCCGCCTGACACTCACCAGAACGTCTGCGGCCGCGCGGGCAGCATCCGCCGCAGCAGCGGCTGGGCCGCCTCTACCACCAGGCGGCGGTCGTAGGTGAGCACGTAGTCGTACGAACCTTCGTCACGCTCGGTGGCGAACAGGCCGCCCGCGAAGTGGGCACCCAGCATGATCACCGTCCACTCGCGGGTGAGCGGGTCGTCGTCGGTCAGTGGGATGCCGCTGATGTCGTCGCCGAGCGAGTCGGCGAGGTCCCGGGCGAACACGGCGGTCAACGCCGATCGTTCGGCCAGCGGTGCGTACCGGTCGCGGGTCGGCTGGTCGAAGCGGTCGGCCTGCTGGAACGCGGCCAGCAGCACGGGTGGCTCGGTCAGCCGTGGGAACTGGTTCTCCAGGTGCCGGCTGAGGTGGTAGAGCGTGTCGCGGTCGGCGCGGTGAACGGGCCGCTGCGCGGCGGCTGCCTCGTACGGAGTGCGGACCGCCTCGCCCACCGGCACTCGTGACAGCTCGGGGCCCTGCGCCGGCAGTTCGTCCGGCAACGGCTCGGGCCGACCGAAGAACCAGCCCTGGCCCAGCGTCGCGCCCATCGAGCGGGCTGTCGCCAGGTGCTGCTCGGACTCGATGCCCTCGGCCACCACCGTCGCCCCGGTGCGTTCGGCCTCGGCGAGCACCGCGTTGACCACGGCCGAGACCGTCGGCGTGGTGCGGTCCTGGACGATCGCCCGGTCGAACTTGATCACGTCGGGGCTGAGCAGCGGCAGCATGGCCAGCGCGCTGTCGTCGCCGACGTCCTCCAACACCACGCGCAGGCCCGATTCGCGTACCCCGGAGATCGCCGCCAGCAGCCCGGCCGGATCCTCGGCCAGCGACCGGGCCGAGATCTCGACCACGACCTGCAGTTGCCGCGCCGCGGCCTGGAACGTCTCGGCGAGCTGGGCCGGGGCCGGGGTGCGCAGCGCCGCCGGCTCGGTGTTGACGAACAGCGGTATGTGCGGCGGCAGGCAGGAGGCGATGGCGGCCCGGCACACCGCGGCGCGGCAGATCCAGTCCAGTTCGGCCAGCCGTCCCGCCTTGGCGCCCTGCCGGAACAGTCGCTCCGGGGTGGCGAAGGCGGTGCCGGACGGTCCGCGGATCAGGGCCTCGTAGCCGACGGTGTCGCCGGTGCTCAGGTCCACGACGGGCTGGAACACCGGATAGAGCGCGGCGCGGGAGATCACCGCGTCGAACTCGGCCTCGGAGGAACGACCGTCGGCCATAGACGACTCCCCAGGGGGCGTATCCGCCCTGTCGACGACATTGTTGATCTTTCTTGCCAGGTTCGTGTCCCAGGGTAGTGGGGGGTTCGTGCAGTTTCGGCGAAACTGCACGAAAGCGACCGGTAATTCGTGCAATTTCAGCGAAACTGCACGCATCTGATGTGACAGCGTGGGCGCTGGGCGGGGGAGGAGTGTCATGGGAGGACGGATGGGTGGCTGGGCGGGAGCGTCATACCGACCGGTCAGTATTGACAAGGGCGGCGCCGGGCGGTGGGATCGGAGCGTCACTATCCGGACCCGGGAGATGCCGCAGATGAGCCACTACCGCAGCAACGTGCGCGACCTCCGCTTCAACCTGTTCGAGGTGCTCGGCACCGGGGCCGCCCTCGGGCACGGCCGGTTCGCCGACCTCGACGGGCAGACGGCCGTGACGATGCTCGACGAGGTCGACCGGCTCGCCACCGGCGTCATCTCCGATTCGTACCGCGACGGCGACCGCAACCCGCCCCGCTACGACCCCGCCACCTACTCGGTGACCATGCCCGAGTCGCTGCGCCGGGCCTACCGGGCGTACATGGACGCCGAGTTCTGGCGCCTGGACCTGCCGGTGGAGGCGGGCGGCACCGCCGCGCCCCGGGCCCTGTGGTGGGCGCTGATCGAGCTGGTCCAGGGCGGCAACGCGCCGGTCTACATGTACGCCGGCGGCCCCGGCTTCGGCGGTCTGCTGCACACCATGGGCACCCCCGAGCAGCGGCGCCTCGCCGAACTGATGATCGAGAACGGCTGGGGCGCCACCATGGTGCTGACCGAGCCCGACGCGGGTTCCGACGTCGGCGCCGGGCGCACCCGCGCGGTCCCGCAGCCCGACGGCTCCTGGCACATCGAGGGCGTCAAGCGGTTCATCACCTCGGCCGAGCACGACATGGCCGACAACATCATGCACTTCGTGCTGGCCCGCCCGGTGGACACGCCGGGTGTCGGTGGTCCCGGCACCAAGGGCTTGTCCATGTTCCTGGTGCCGAAGTTCCACATCGACCCGCAGACCGGGCAGCTGGGTGAGCGCAACGGCGTGTTCGTCACCAACGTCGAGCACAAGATGGGCCTGAAGGTCTCCACCACCTGCGAGCTGACCTTCGGCGCGCACGGCGTGCCGGCCAAGGGTTGGCTGGTCGGCGAGGTGCACGACGGCATCGCGCAGATGTTCAAGGTGATCGAGTCGGCCCGGATGCAGGTCGGCGTCAAGGCGATCGCCGCGCTGTCGACCGGGTACCTCAATGCGCTCGACTACGCCCGCCAGCGGGTGCAGGGCGCCGACCTGACCCGGATGACCGACAAGACGGCCCCGCGCGTCACCATCGACCACCACCCGGACGTGCGCCGGATGCTGATGCTGCAGAAGGCGTACGCCGAGGGCCTGCGCGCCGTGTACCTCTACACCGCCGACTGGCTCGACCGCGGGCACGAGCTCGGGGCCAGCGTCAACGACCTGCTGCTGCCGATCGTCAAGGGCGTCGGCTCCGAGCGGTCGTACGAGCTGCTGGCGCTGTCGCTGCAGACGCTGGGCGGCTCGGGCTTCCTGCAGGACTACCCGATGGAGCAGTACCTGCGCGACACGAAGATCGACACGTTGTACGAGGGCACCACCGGCATCCAGGGGCAGGACTTCTTCTTCCGCAAGGTGGTCCGCGACCGCGAGGTCGCCTTCGGCCTGGTCACCGGCGAGATCGAAGAGTTCGTGACCGGTCTGGAGCAGCGCGGCGAACTCAAGACCGAGGCGGCCGCGCTGCGCGAGGCGCTGGCCGAGGTGCGGACGATGGCCGCGACCATGCTCGGTTGGACCCGCGACTCCGCCGAGAGCCCGGCCGAGATCTACCGCGTCGGCCAGAACACCACCCGGCTGCTGATGAGCTTCGGCGACCTGCTCATCGGTTACCTGCTCACCCGGCAGGCGGCGGTGGCGGGCGCCGCACTGGCCGCGGGCAGCACCGAGACCGCCTTCTACACCGGCAAGCTGGCCGTGGCCCGGTTCTTCGCCACCACCGTGCTGCCGGAGCTGTCCGCGCGGCGGGCGGTGCTGGAGCGCACCGACAACGCCCTGATGGACGTACCGGCGGACGCCTTCTGATGGACGACGCGCGCTCGCGCCTGGTCGCCGCCGCCATCAGCGTCTTCGCCGAGGCGGGCTACGACGGCGCGTCCGTGCAGCAGGTGGTCACCCGGGCCGGGGTCACCAAGGGCAGCTTCTACTACTACTTCCCGTCCAAGGAGGAGCTGCTCTTCGAGATCTACGGCTCGGTGCTGGCCGCCCAGTTGGCGGGCCTGGAGGCGATCCTGGCCCGGGGCCTGGCGCCCGAGGCAGCGCTGCGCGCGATCGTCGCCGACGTCGTGGCCAGCACCGCCGAGCACATCACCGCCGCCACGATCTTCAGCCGCGAGTCCAGCCGACTGGACCACGAGCACTGGCAGACCCTGCGCGACCGCTGGCGCCGCTACCTCGACCTCGTCCGCGGGGTCATCCGGGACGGGCAGCAGCGCGGCGACTTTTCGGCGACGGCGTCCCCGGAAACCATCTCCTGGATGATCTTCGGGGTGACCACCAGTATGCCGACCTGGTATCGCGCCGACGGCCCGAAGACCCCGGCGCAGATCGCCGAGGAGATGTGCTCGGTCGTCTTCACCGGCCTCACGCGCGGACCAGCAGCTCCGGCGTGACGTCGGCCAGGGACGCGCAGCCGGACAGGGCCATGGTCAGGTCCAGTTCGGCGCGCAGGTTCTGGATGACCTCCCGCACCCCCTGCTCCCCGGCCAAGGCCAGGCCGTAGAAGTAGGGCCGCCCGACGCACACCGCCCGCGCGCCCAGCGCGAGCGCCTTGACCACGTCAGCCCCGCCCCGCACCCCGCTGTCGAACAGCACCGGCACCCGCCCGGCCACCGCGTCGACGATCCCGGGCAGCGCGTCGAGCGAACCGGTCGCGCCGTCGACCTGCCGTCCGCCGTGGTTGGACACGATCACCCCGTCCATCCCGGCGTCCAGCGCCCGGCGGGCGTCGTCGGGGTGCTGCAGCCCCTTGAGCACGATCGGCAGCTTCGTACGCGCCCGCAGCCGGGCCAGATCGCCCCAGGTCAGATCCTGGCGCGAGAAGATGTCGAGGAACGTCTCCACGGCCGCGCGCGGCAGCGGCGAGACCAGGTTGCGCAGCGTCGAGCCCGGGTGACGGCGCGCGATCGAGACCAGCGAGCCGATCGCCGCCGGAGTGACCCGCGGCGCCGGGCCGGACTTCGGCTGGGCGGCCCGCTCGGCCGTCAGCCGGGCGAACACCGGGTCGCTCGTGTACTGCGCGATGCCCTGCCCCCGGCTGAACGGCAGCGACCCCAGGTCCAGGTCGCGGGCGCGCCAGCCCAGCAGCGTCGTGTCGAGCGTGACCACCAGCGCCTCGCAGCCACTGGCCTCGGCCCGCTCCAGGAAGCTGCCGACCAGCTCCTCCGACCGGCTCCAGTAGAGCTGGAACCAGCGCGGTCCCTGGCCCATCGCCGCCGTGACCTCCTCCATCGGCCGCGACGCCTGCGTGGACAGGATGTAGGGGACCCCTTCGGCGGCGGCCGCCCGCGCCACCGCGACGTCCGCCTCGGCGTGCGCCAGTTCCAGCACCCCGATCGGGGCCAGCAGCAGCGGTGCGCTCAGTCGCCGCCCGAACAGCTCCACCGAGGTGTCGCGCGCCGACACGTCGCGCAGCATCCGGGGCACGATCCGCCACCGGTCGAACGCCGCGCGGTTGGCCGCGTCGGTGGTCTCCATCCCGGCACCGCCCGCGACATAGGCGTACGCCTTGCGCGACAGGACCCGCTCGGCCCGCTTCCGCAGCGCCGGATAGGCGGTCGGCACGGTGGGGACGCGGCCGCTG
Organism: Catellatospora tritici; assembly: GCF_019083965.1. Lineage (GTDB taxonomy): Bacteria > Actinomycetota > Actinomycetes > Mycobacteriales > Micromonosporaceae > Catellatospora > Catellatospora tritici. The sequence goes on along the minus strand of NZ_JAHRCY010000012.1, from coordinate 170,876 downwards.
ACGCCGTCGCGATAGATCACGCCCTGCCGCTGCCTGCCGACACCGCCGCCGGGCAGCGCCGGGTCGGTCGCGGCAGTGGTCGGGGAGGGGTCGGTCATGGCTGGTCCTCGCTGGCGCCGGGTGGGGCGATCATGCTAACCGCGGCGGTACGCAGTAGGCGACCGTCGCGTCGTCGGGGACCGCACCTCCCGGCTGGCGCTCGGCCTCCCGTACCCGCCGGATGATCTCGGCTGGACCGTGCGTGCCGAGCAGGGTCAGCACCTCGGGCCAGTCGGCCAGGGCATACCGGTCGGCGATGCGGCTGGCCCCGTTGCTGAGCAGCGCCGCAGCGGTCAGCTCGGCCAGCGGCAGGCTGCCCGTGATCGCTTCGGCGGCGGCGTTCGGATCGTCCTTGGCCACCCAGAACCCGCCAGGCTGGTTGCGGTTGGCCCGCATCGCGGTCACCGCCTCCACCCGGACCTGCTCGTACGCGGCAGTGCCTGGTTCCTGCGCGTACAGCGCGTCCAGCAGCGGCTGTCGGATGTCGACCTCCCGCCGGTCGTCGAGGACCAGCGGCGGGAGGTCGACCCGGTCCAGCGCCATCACGCTGTCGCCGAGCAGGAGGTGGTCGGCCCGGTCACCGTCGAAGCGCAGCACGGCCACGGTGGCCGACGGGCTGCTCGGGTTCGTCAGGTCGCACGTGTCGCGGTGCGCGTCGGCCAGCTCGTCGATCGCCTCGGCCAGCAGCACGGACAGGTCGCGGCCGTCCTCGACGGACAGCCGGTGCAGCAGCGCGCCGCCGAGGCGGTGGGTGTACCACGCGACGCCGTGTCGGCAGATGGACTCGATGCCCTGGATACCCGCCCCGTCGAGCAGCACCACAGCGTTCGCGACCGCTCCGACGAAGTCCTCATTGGTCCGCCCGGCCCGTTCGCTGTCGGTCACCATGCTGACTCGCACGTCGGCCTCCTCCGTGTCACACCCGCCTGGCCCGGTCTGCTCGCCGACCATATCGAGAAGCCGCGTGTCCAGAGTGCCAAGCTTCGAGCCGGATCCTTGGTCTACCAATCCATCCTCCTAGGAAGGCTTGGCGGACGTGACCAAGCCTGCGTTCTCATCTGAACGACGCCTAAGCAGCCTGTGGACACGCGTCCGGCGCCGGCAGGCGGGCCGTCCGGGTGGATCGGCCTACACTGCGTGGAATGGAGCTGACAGGGGAGTACGCCCCCGGAACGTGGCCGATGTCGGTAAAGCAGGTCGCCGAGTACGAGGCGAGCGACGGGGCCAAAGGCAACACGATCATGGGGATGCCGGTCATCGTGGTGACGATGCGCGGCGCCAAGTCCGGCAAGATCCGCAAGACGCCGCTGATGCGGGTCGAGCACGACGGCAGTTACGCCCTGGTCGCCTCGGTCGGCGGTGCGCCGAACAACCCGGACTGGTACCACAACATCGTCGCCCACCCCGACGTGATGCTGCAGGACGGGCCGGTGCGCAAGCCGTACCACGCGCGGCTGGTCACCGGGGCCGAACGCGAGCAGTGGTGGCAGTGGGCGGTCGAGGCGTTCCCGACCTACGACTCGTACCAGAAGAAGGTCACCCGCGAGATCCCGGTGTTCGTCCTCGACCCCGCCTGAGTCGCGCGCGTCGACGGGGCTGCCGCCATCGGTGACTGCCCCTATTCTGGCCCGCATGGACCTGCAATTCGACGGTGAGATCTGGTTCTGGCGAGGACCGGCGCCGTGGCACTTCGTCACCGTGCCCGACGAGCAGTGCGCGGCGATCGAGGCGGCGTCGGCGCAGGTCACCTACGGCTGGGGCATGATCCCGGTGGCGGCGCGGATCGGCGTGACCGGCTGGACGACGTCCCTGTGGCCCAAGGACGGGCGCTACATCGTGCCGGTGAAGGCGTCGGTGCGCCGCGCCGAGCGGCTCGAACTCGGCGACCAGGTCTCGGTCCGCCTCACCGTCGATGTCTGACCGGCCGGGCGCCGGTGCGTGACTGTCGTCGTCGGACATCGGCCATCACTGGTGTGATCTAGGCGGCGCGTACATTGACGCGGGCGTCCGGTGGCCACACCATGGACCGTGATCTCGATCCAGTTCGGGGTCACTGCGTGACGGGAGAGGCAGTGGAGCAGCAGGGCGGCATGCAACGTGGCATGCAGCGGCAGGGGCAGGATGTGCCCGTGCCGGAGGGGACGGCCCAGCGGCTGGCCGTGGCGGCGGAGTCGGGGGCCGGGGAGACCCGCGTGGCCGCGACCCCGGCGACGGTGAAAGCACTGGTCGAGCTCGGGTACGAGGTGGAGGTCGAGTCCGGCGCCGGTGCCCGGTCGAGCTTCTCCGACGACGCGTACACGGCCGCCGGCGCGAAGATTCGCAGCCGGGACGAGTGCTGGCAGGCCGACGTCATCGTCAAGGTCGAGCCGCCCTCGCCCGACGAGATCGCCAGGCTGCGACCCGGCGCCGTCCTGATCGGCCTGATCGGCCCCGCCATCCGGCCCGAGCTTGTCGAGGCTCTCGCACAGCGGCCGGTGACCGTCCTGGCCATGGACGCGGTGCCGCGCATCTCCCGTGCCCAGTCGATGGACGTGCTCAGCTCGATGGCCAACATCGCCGGTTACCGGGCCGTGGTCGAGGCCGCGCACGCGTTCGGCCGTTTCTTCACCGGTCAGGTGACCGCCGCGGGCAAGGTTCCCCCGGCCAAGGTCCTGATCGCCGGGGCCGGGGTCGCCGGGCTGGCCGCCATCGGCGCCGCCAAGAGCCTCGGCGCGGTGGTCCGCGCCACCGACCCGCGCCCCGAGGTCGCCGAGCAGGTCCGCTCGCTGGGCGGGGAGTTCCTGACCGTCGCCGCCGTGCAGGAGTCGAGCACCGACGGGTACGCCCGGCAGACCTCCGCCGACTACGACCGCCGCGCCGCCGACCTCTACACCGAGCAGGCCGCCGACGTCGACATCATCATCACCACCGCGCTGATCCCCGGCCGTCCCGCCCCGAAGCTGATCACCGCCGAGCAGGTGGCGAGCATGCGGCCCGGCAGCGTCATCGTCGACATGGCCGCCGCGCAGGGCGGCAACGTTGCGGGCACGGTCGCGGGGCAGGCGGTCGTCACCGCCAACGGCGTCACCATCATCGGCTACACCGACCTGGCCGGGCGCCTGGCCACCCAGGCCTCGCAGCTGTACGGCACCAACCTGGTCAACCTGATGAAGCTGCTCACCCCGAACAGGGACGGGCGGCTGTCGGTCGACTTCGACGACGTGATCGTGCGCGGCATGACCGTCGTGCGCGACGGGGAGAAGACCTGGCCCCCGCCGCCGGTGCAGGTCTCGGCCACACCCGCCACACCCGCGGCCCCACCCGCGCCGCAGGAGAAGCCCGCCCGGAAACCGTCGCGGACGTACGCCCTGGTCGGGTTGGCGGCGGCGGTGCTGTTCGCGGTCACCGCGTTCGCGCCGCGGGAGTTCACCGGCAACTTCACCGTCTTCGTGCTCGCCGTCGTCATCGGCTACTACGTCGTCGGGAAGGTGCACCACGCGCTGCACACCCCGCTGATGTCGGTCACCAACGCCATCAGCGGCATCATCGTGGTCGGCGCCCTGCTGCAGATCGGGCACGGCGACGTCACCGTCACCGTGCTGGCCTGCGCGGCCATCCTGCTGGCCACCATCAACATCGTCGGCGGGTTCGCCGTCACCCGGCGCATGCTCGGCATGTTCTCGAAGGGCTGATCAAACCAATGACCGCCGCCACCGCGGTGCAGGCTGCCTGCATCGTCGCCGCTTTGCTGTTCATCCTCAGCCTCGCCGGACTGTCCCGGCACGACAGCGCCCGAGCCGGGGTCGTCTTCGGCATCAGCGGCATGGCCGTCGCGCTGATCGCCACCGTCGCGCTGGCCTCCCGCAGCATCGACGCCACCGCCGGGGCGGTGCTCGCCGGTGCGATGCTCGTCGGCGGCGGGATCGGTCTGTGGCGCGCCCGCGTCGTGCAGATGACCGGCATGCCGGAGCTGATCGCCATTCTGCACAGCTTCGTCGGCCTGGCCGCCGTGCTGGTCGGCTGGAGCGGCTATCTCGAGGTCGAGGGAGCCGACCACACCGAACTGGCCGGGGCGATGCTGCGCATCCACCACGGCGAGGTGTTCGTCGGCGTGTTCATCGGGGCCGTCACCTTCACCGGCTCGATCGTGGCGTACCTGAAGCTGTCGGCGCGGATCTCGTCCAGCCCGCTGATGCTGCCGGGTCGCAACCTGCTCAACCTGGCCGCGCTGGCCGGGTTCGGGGTGCTCACCGGCTTCTTCGTAGCCGGGCCGACGCTGGCGCTGCTGGTCGGGGTGACCGTGCTGGCGTTGGCACTGGGCTGGCACCTGGTCGCGTCCATCGGCGGCGGCGACATGCCGGTGGTGGTGTCGATGCTCAACAGCTACTCCGGCTGGGCCGCGGCCGCCTCCGGCTTCCTGCTGAACAACAACCTGCTCATCGTCACCGGGGCGCTGGTCGGCTCGTCGGGCGCGTACCTGTCGTACATCATGTGCCAGGCGATGAACCGGTCGTTCATCTCCGTCATCGCGGGCGGGTTCGGGATCGAGGCCGGGCCGGCCGACGACACCGACTACGGCACGCACCACGAGACCAGCGCGGTCGAGACCGCGGCGCTGCTGCGCGACGCCACCTCGGTGATCATCACGCCCGGGTACGGCATGGCCGTGGCGCAGGCGCAGGGGCCGGTCGCGGAGCTGACCCGGCTGCTGCGCGCCCGGGGAGTGCAGGTGCGCTTCGGCATCCACCCCGTCGCGGGGCGGCTGCCCGGACACATGAACGTGCTGCTGGCCGAGGCGAACGTGCCGTACGACATCGTGCTGGAGATGGACGAGATCAACGACGACTTCGCCGGGACCTCCGTGGTCCTGGTGATCGGCGCCAACGACACCGTGAACCCGGCCGCGGCCGACCCGGGCAGCCCGATCGCCGGGATGCCGGTGCTGCGGGTGTGGGAGGCCGAGCACGTGGTCGTGTTCAAGCGGTCCATGGCCGCCGGGTACGCGGGCGTGCAGAATCCGCTGTTCTTCCGGGACAACAGCTCGATGCTGTTCGGCGACGCCAAGGCGCGGGTGGAGGACATCGTCCGGGCGCTCGGCCCGGCGGTGGCCGTCCAGCGCGACGCCGCCGAGCCGGAGCGGAAGAAGGCGCTCGCCGGGGTCGGATGACCCCGGCGCCGCCGTGTTACCGCAGCATGCGGCTAAGGTCGAGCACATGGTCGAATCGGTGTGGGACTACCCGCGTCCGCCCCGGGTGGAGCGCACGGCGCGGCGCGTCGTGGTGACTCACGCGGGGCAGGTCGTCGTGGACAGCCGGGACGCCGTGCGGGTGCTGGAGACGTCCCATCCGCCCGTGTACTACGTGCCGCCCGCCGGCGTACTGGTGCCGGTGCGGCGCGTGGACCATGAATCGTTCTGCGAGTTCAAGGGCGTCGCAACGTACTGGGACGCGGTCGTGGGCGACGAGGTGGTGCGCCGGGCGGCGTGGTCGTACGAGCAGCCCTCGCCCGGATACGAGCAGTTGGCGGGGCTGCTGGCGTTCTACCCGTCGAAGTTCGACCGGTGCACCGTCGACGGCGAGCCGGTCACGGCGCAGCCCGGCGACTTCTACGGCGGCTGGATCACCGCCGACATCGTCGGCCCGGTCAAGGGTGCCCCTGACACGATGGGCTGGTGACGATGGGCGACGCGCCGTCGGCGATGTCCGCGCTGGTCCTGCTGCACGGCTACGGCGACGACCGGGAGGGCCTGCTCGCGCTGGCGGACCTGCTCAGCGCCCCGCAGCGGCTGGTGGTCGTTCCCGAGGCGCCGCAGACCAGCCCGGTCGGCGGTCGCCAGTGGTGGCCGCTGGACAGCGAGGACCGGCCCACCTGGGCCTGGCACGGCACACCGGCCGCGACCGGCCCGCGTCACCGGCAGGTCGACGTGGCACGGGCCCGCGTGCTGGAACTGCTCACCGACCTGCGCCACCGGTACGACGTTCGTCAGGTGTCCCTGGCCGGGTTCTCGCAGGGCGGCATGCTCGCCCTCGACGTGGCGCTCGCGCCGGGTTCCGGCGTGGCCAAGGTCGCGGCGCTGTCGGCGGTGCTGCTCGCCGACACCGAGCGGCACGTGGCCGACGGCGGCCGTCCGAGAATCCTGCTGGCGCACGGCGAACTGGACGACCAGGTCCCGTTCGCGGCCGGGGAGAGCACGCGCGACATCCTGGCCGAGCACGGCCACACCGTCGACTGGCTGCCCTTCACCGGCGGCCACGACATCCCGGACGAGGTGGTCTGGGCGTTGACGGCGTTCCTGGACCTCTGAGCCGCCTCGCACACCATGGGTACGGTGAGCGCCGTGTCGCGTTCTCGTACCCGCGTGTGGTCTGCCGTCACCGCAGTCTTGTGTTGGTTGCTGGGCGCCGGGCTGTACGTGGTCGCGGCCCCGCTGTGGCGAAGCGCCGGATTCTGGGTCTTCATGCTGGTTCCGATCGTGGCCCTGATGGTCTACGCCTGGGCCAGGCTGCATCGGCACCGAGCCCGAACTGCGGCGCCTTCGGGGCACCTCGCCGGTGCCGCAGCCCGTGCCCGTGCCTACTCCCGGCCAGTCGTGAAGCGGCGCCACACCGGCGCGGCGAGCACCCGAGTGCTCCAGACGCGTGTCGCTCCAGTCGAAGTCGTCCCAGAACCCGGCGAGCGCCGGATAGACCTGCGCGTGATCCCGCCGGTGCGGCTCAGTCGTCCGCACCGGAACGCTCGGCCGCGATCCAGCGGAGCACGCCCTGGGCCTGTGCCTCGGTGGCGGTGCGTTCGGCCTCGTCGAGCAGCCGCTCGCGCTCGGCGGTGTCGCCCGCCTGCCCGGCGATCCCGGCCAGGGCCAGCAGCGCGGCCGCCGCACCGGGCAGGTGGCCGACCTCGCGGCGCAGGGCGAGTGACTGCTCCTGGCGCTGCCGCGCGCGGTCGAGGTCGCCGTCCTCGTACTGGTGGACGAAGCCGATGTGCCGCACGACGTAGGACAGCAGCAGCCGGTCGCCGACCTCCTCGGCCAGGTGCTCGGCGATGTCCAGGTACGGCTTCGACACCACTCCGTCGTTGTGCAGCACCTGGTGGTAGATCCCGATGTAGAACAGCGCCTCGGCCTCGCCCTGGCGGTCCCCGACCTGGCGGTAGAGCTCGGCGGCCCGCTCGAACAGCGGCAGCTCGGCCGGGTCCTCCTGGTCGCGGTCGCGCAGGTACCTCGCGTGCAGCAGCCGCCCGCGCGCGAGCGCGAGGTCGGCCTCGACCTGGTCGAGCAGCGGCGCCGCTTTGTCCAGGGCCTGGTCGTCACCGTAGAACACCGACGCCTCGTACAGGGCGTGGGCGTCGTCCAACCGTGGATCGCGTCTCCCCATGACGATCCAATGTAGTGGTTCGACGGGGCAGGAAGTGTCCCCGCCAGCGGGCGAATGTCCCGCCCGCGGTGTGACATTCGTCCTGATGAATTCTGGAGCGGGTGCTCTGCCGACGGGTGGACGGTGGGCGCGACAGTGGTGGGGACACCCTCGACGTGCGAAAGGACAGCGCCATGCGGCGTGTGGCCCCGGCGATCGCCCTGTACTTCCTGTCCCCGTTCGTCGCCGAGTTCCTGCTCGGCGACTTCCCGATCACGATGATCCTCCTGATCCTGCCGCTGTCGACGATGTACGGCGGCGGCGCGCTGTTCATCCGCGAGCTGACCCGCCGCACCGGCCGGGGCTGGCCGACGATTCTGCTGCTCGCGCTGGCCTTCGGCGTGGTCGAGGAGGGCCTGCTGACCCAGTCGTTGTTCAACCCGGACTACGTCGGGGCGCACCTGCTCGACGCGGGCTTCGTCCCGGCGCTGGGGATCGCGGTCCCGTGGACGCTGTTCGTGCTCACCATCCACACGGTCTGGAGCATCGGCGCCCCGATCGCGCTGGTGGAGGAGGCGACCGGGGCACGGCGCGAGCAGCCGTGGCTGCGCACGCCCGGGTTCGTCGCCTCGATCGCCCTGTTCGCGGCCGGCTGCGCGGCGATCTTCTCGTTCTCGTACGCCGACGGTCATTTCATGGCCGAGCCCGCGCAGTTGGCCGTGGCGGCGGTCGTGGCGGTGGCGCTGGTCGTCGCCGCGTTCCTGGTCCCGGCCCGCACCGCGCGCGGCGAGAGCGAGGGTGAGCGCGAGGCGCCGGGTCCGTGGCCGGTCTTCGCGGTCGCTTTCGGCGCGGGGCTGGTCCTGTTCGGCGCTGAGCTGCCGCCGATCTGGGTCGGCGTGGCGGTGCTGGTGGTCGACCTCGCGGTGCTGGTGCTGCTCGTCTCCCGTTGGTCAGCGCGCGGATCGTGGGGTGCCTGGCACCGGTTCGCGTTGGCGGCCGCCGCGCTGCTCACCTACGCCTGGCACGCGTTCTTCCAACTGCCGGTGCAGGGTGGCGAGGCGACGCTGAACCTGGTCACCCACATCGTGTTCGCGCTGGTCGCGTTGGCGATCCTCGGGTACGCGGCCCGCCGCGTCCGCACGCACGGCCAGGCTTCTTGACGCGGTCGGCGGCGGCGCATACGGTACGCGCGACAACCGAATATCTCGCTGAACGAACCGCGGCGGGAGAGTCCCCGCACCATCGGGACGCCGAAGGAGCAACTTCTCCCCGGAATCTCTCAGGCCCACGTACCGCCGCGGCTAGGCGAACTCTGGAAAGTCGGGACCGGACGGTCCCGCGCCCACGGTGCAAACCGTCCCCGCGACGGTGAAGCTCTCAGGCTGTGATGACAGAGGGGGAGGCCCACCATCACGGTGCCGCGTGCGCGGCACCCGGACCAGGGAGCCTCCCGTGAGCGCAGACGCGCCGCCCGCTGCCCTGCCCTGCCTCGAGCAGGGCGCAGCCGGGCCTGAATCCGTTCTCAGAAACACTCCGCTGCACGACGTCCACGTGGCGCTGGGCGCGGTGCTCACCCCGTTCGCCGGGTGGACGATGCCGCTGCGCTACGGCAGCGAGCTGGCCGAGCATCACGCCGTACGCCGCGGCGCCGGGCTGTTCGACCTCAGCCACATGGGGCAGCTCGAGGTCGACGGCGCCGACGCGGCCGCTTTCCTGGACCACGCGCTGGTGGGCCGCCTGTCGGCCGTCCAGCCCGGCCGGGCCCGGTACACGATGATCTGCGCGCCCGACGGCGGCATCCTCGACGACCTGGTCGTGTACCGGCTGGAGCCGCACCGCTACCTGGTCGTGGCCAACGCCGCCAACACCGCCACCGTGTGCACCGCCCTGACCGGGCGCGCCGAGGGCTTCGCGGTCGCGGTGCGCGACGTGTCGGCGCGGTGGGCGCTCATCGCGGTCCAGGGCCCGCGCGCGGCCGCGATCCTCACCCCGCTGACCGGCGCCGACCTGGGTTCGCTGCGCTACTACGCGATCGACGCGGCGTGGCTGGCGGGGCGGCCGGTGCTGCTGGCCCGCACCGGGTACACCGGCGAGGACGGTTTCGAGATCTACTGCGCCACCGAGGACGCCCCCGGGATCTGGGCGGCGGTGGCGGCCGCGGGGACCCCGCACGGGCTGGTCCCGGCGGGGCTGGCCTGCCGGGACACGCTGCGGCTGGAGGCAGGCATGCCGCTGTACGGCCACGAGTTGACCGCCGGGGTCAGTCCCTACCAGGCCGGGTTGGGTCGGGTGGTGGCCCTGGACAAGCCCGACTTCGTCGGCCGCGACGCGCTGGTCGTACGCCGCGATCAGGTCGCCGAGGTGCTGGTCGGGCTGGTGTCGGGCGGGCGGCGTGCCCCGCGCCACGGCTACGCGGTGCTCGACCCGGACACCGGCGCCCGCGTCGGCACCGTCACCAGCGGCGCCCCGTCGCCGACCCTCGGCCGCCCGATCGCGATGGCGTACGTGGCCGCCGACCGCTGCGCCGTGGGCACCGTGCTCGCCGTCGACGTCCGGGGCGGCCACGAGACCGTCACCGTCGTCGAGCTGCCGTCCTACCGACGTACCCAGGAAGGGCGTTGACCATGATCCCGCAGGAGCTGAAGTACACGCGCGAGCACGAGTGGCTGGCCGCGGCCGGGGACGGGGCGACGGTGGGCATCACCGCGTTCGCGGCCGACGCGCTCGGCGACGTCGTCTACGTCGAGCTGCCGCGCCCCGGCCAGGTCTTGGCGGCGGGGCAGCCGTGCGGTGAGGTGGAGTCGACCAAATCGGTCAGTGAGCTGTACGCCCCCGCCGACGGCGAGGTCGTCGCGGTCAACGAGGCGGTCGTGGCCGACCCGGGGCTGCTCAACAGCGACCCGTACGGCCAGGGCTGGCTGTTCCGGCTGCGGCTGACCTCGGCGCCCGACCTGCTCGACGCCGACGGTTACGCGGCGCTGACGGGGGAGGCGGCATGAGCGTGCTGGACCGGCCCCTGGCCGAGTTCGACCCTGAGGTGCACGCGGCGCTTCGCGCCGAGCTGGACCGCCAACGCGACACCCTGGAGATGATCGCCAGCGAGAACTTCGCACCGCTGGCGGTGCTGCAGGCACAGGGCTCGGTGCTGACGAACAAGTACGCCGAGGGCTACCCGGGGCGGCGCTACTACGGCGGCTGCGAGCACGTCGACGTGGTCGAACGGCTGGCGATCGAGCGGGTCAAGGCGCTGTTCGCAGCGGGGTACGCCAACGTGCAGCCGCACTCGGGCGCGCAGGCCAACGCGGCGGCGATGATGGCGCTGATCCAGCCCGGCGACACGATCCTGGGCCTGGACCTGGCCCACGGCGGTCACCTCACCCACGGCATGCGGATCAACTTCTCCGGCCGCCTGTATCGCGCGGTCGGCTACCGGGTCCGCGCGGACGACGGCCTGGTCGACCTGGACGAGGTGGCGCGGCTGGCCCGCGAGCATCGGCCGTCGTTGCTGATCGCGGGCTGGTCGGCGTACCCCCGGCAGTTGGACTTCGCCGCGTTCCGGGCGGTGGCCGACGAGGTCGGCGCACGGCTGATGGTGGACATGGCGCACTTCGCCGGGCTGGTCGCCGCGGGCCTGCACCCGAACCCGGTGCCGTACGCCGACGTGGTGACCACGACGACCCACAAGACCCTCGGCGGTCCGCGCGGCGGGGTGATCCTGACCAACCACGAGGACGTCGCCCGCAAGGTCGACAGCGCGGTCTTCCCGGGTCAGCAGGGTGGACCGCTGGAGCATGTGGTGGCGGCCAAGGCGGTCGCGTTCCGGATGGCGGCCCAGCCCGAGTTCGCCGACCGGCAGCGGCGCACCCTGGCCGGGGCGAAACTGCTGGCGGAGCGGCTCACCGCACCCGACGTCGCGTCGGCCGGGGCGGCGGTGCTGACCGGCGGCACCGACGTGCACCTGGTCCTGGTCGACCTGCGCCGCTCGGAGCTGGACGGACGCCAGGCCGAGGACCGGCTGCACGACGTCGGCATCACCGTGAACCGCAACGCGGTGCCCGGCGACCCCCGGCCGCCGATGGTCACCTCGGGCCTGCGCATCGGCACGGCGGCGCTGGCCGCCCGGGGCTTCGGCGAGGAGGCGTTCGCCGAGGTCGCCGACATCGTGGCGGCGACCCTGCTGCCGTCCTACGACAGGGCGACCGCCGAGCGGCTGCGGGCGCGGGTCACCAAGCTCGCCGCCGCGTATCCGCTGTACCCGGGGCTCTGATCGCGCCGACCCGGGCCGTGGTGGGACAGCGACCACGGCCCGGGTCCGGCTAGGGTGTGCCCGGTGCGCAGACCTCTCGACCGCATCGCCCTGATCTCCGACGTGCACGGCAACCTGACCGCCCTGGAAGCCGTGCTCGACGACATCGACGCCCGCGGCATCACCCGGATCTTCAACCTCGGCGACTACGTCGGCAAGGGACCACGCGGCCGCGAGGTGGTGGACCTCTGTCGCGAGCGCTGCGAGGTCAACATCCTCGGCAACTGGGACGACTTCCTGCCCGACCCGAGCCGCACCTTCGACTCCCCGGCGCTGGCCTGGTGGCTGGGGCAACTGTCGCCCGGCCAGGGCGAGTGGCTGCGGGCGCTGCCGTTCAGTCACGACTTCGTGATCAGCGGGCGGCGGGTGCGGCTGTTCCACGCCTCGTCCACCTCGGTGCACAAGCGGATCCGCTTCGACCACGACGAGCAGGAGTTCCTGTCCCTGTTCGAGAACACCCCCGCCACCGGCGACGGGCCCGTACCGACCGTGGTCGGCTACGGCGACACACACGATCCGTACTACGAGGTCGACCGGTGGCGGCGCACCGTCTTCAACACCGGCAGCGTCGGCAACAGCATGGACGACCCGACGCCGGTGTACGTGATCCTCGAAGGAGTCTACGGCTCCGCGGCCGAGGCGCCGTTCTCGATCCAGTTCGTGCGGGTGCCATACGACGTCGAGGCCGAACTCGCCGCCGCCCGCGACCTGGGCATGCCCGAGTACGGCGGGTACGAGTCCGAGCTGCGCCACGGCATCTACCGCGGCGAGAAGGGCGAGCCGACCTACCACCGCCGCCCGCGCACCGCGTAGAAATCCCGTCCCGCGGCACAACCGGATGCCGGGGTGCCCCGATCGAAGGGTGGAGTGAGTAGAGGAGTCGTATGCGGGCAGAGCACGAACAGGCCTTCACCGAGTACGCGCAGGGCCGCGCCCTGGAGTTGCGGCGCACCGCCTACCGGCTGTGCGGCAGCTGGGACGAGGCGCACGACCTGCTGCAGACCGCGCTGGTGCGCCTCTACCGGCACTGGGAACGGGTGTCGGCAGCCGACTCGCCCGACGCGTACGTGCGCCGGATGCTGGTCAACGTCTACCTGGAGCAGCGCCGGTCCTGGTGGTCGCGGGTGGTCCGCGCGTACGCCGAACCACCCGAGCAGCCGGCCCCGCCCGACGGCATCGACGGCCGCCTCGACCTGATGGCGGCGCTGGCCCGGCTCGCCCCCGGCCAGCGGGCCGTGCTGGTGCTGCGCTACTGGGAGGGCCTGGACGTGGCGGAGACCGCCAACGCGCTGGGCTGCTCGACCGGCACCGTCAAGAGCCAGTCCGCGTACGCCATCGCCGCGCTGCGGCGGCTCATGCCCGACTACGTGGGAGGCGGCAAGTGAACGACCAGCAGATCACGGACCTGTTCGCCGCCACCCCGGCCGCCGATGAGCCGCCACTGCCGCCCGGTCACCTGGAGCAGGTGCTCGGCGCCGCCCGCCGCGACCGGCGCCGCCGCCGGATCACCGCCGCGCTCGCGGCGATCGCCACCATCCTGCTCGGCGGCGCCGCCACCGTGCTGGGACCGGGGCTGACCGGCGGTGCCGTGCAGCCCGCGTCGGGCACGCCCGGCCTGCCTGATCAGATCGCGGGCTACTCACCACTGACCGGCAGGGTCAGCGACTCACCGCCCGGACGGGCGCTGATGCTGTACGGCTACGGCAACGGCGAGCTGTTCCACACCTACCAGACGCTGGTGCTCGGCGCCGACGGCGACGTCTACCGGCAGCTCGATGCCGCACCGGACACCTCCGGGTCGTGGCTGCTGGCACCCGACGGGCGCACCGTCGTGCTGGCCGACGCGAGCCGTAAGTCGTCGTCGGTGCGTGTAGTCGACCTGAGCACCGGCAGGGTCGCCTCGGTGCCGCTGGGCCGCACCGGTGGTGTCTTCCCACTCGCGCTGTCGCCGGACGGGCAGACCCTCGCCTACGGCATCGTCGACACCCCGCAGCTGGACCAGGATCTCGCCCAGAGCGTGGGCAACGCCATCACCTTCTACGGCTCCGAGCACGGCACGCTCGTGCTGCTGAACCTGCGTACCGGGCAGTCCACCGTCGCTGACGTAAGCCCGGCCGCGGCCGTGGCCTTCGCCCCGGACGGCGGCCGGCTCGCGGTGCAGTCGCGGCTGGAGACGTGGCTGGTGGGCCTGGACGGGCACCGGATCGAGCAGGTGCGGGTGCCGCAGGGATACGGCCTCACCCAGCACAATGCCTGGTCACCCGACGGCACCATGCTGGCACTCACCTGGTGGCGGCGCGACGGCTGGAGCACCGGGCCCGGCACCGACCAGGCGTTCACGCCCGACCCGTCGGCGCCTTCCCCGTTCGGCGTCGTGCGCCTGGACCGGCCCGACCAGATGATCGCCAAGCCGGAAAACGTGGAGACGTTCCTCGGCTGGCTGTCCGACACCGAGATCCTCAGCCTGTCCTGGGACTACGGCGCCGACACCGGGGCGCTGTGGGCGACTCCGGTCGGCGGCGGCGCGGCGCGCGCGGTGAGCCACTTCGACAGCGGCCACCGCTGCGAGTACGGGACCCAGCGGTGCGTGCCGTACGACGCGATGGTCGCGTCCCAACTGCTCGACGGCATCAAGGTCCGCGCCGCAGGCTGGCCCGACCGCGGCCCGTGGCCTGCGGGTTTCCGCTGGGCGGCCGCTGTCGTGGTGCTCGCCGGGCTCGGGCTGGTCCTGCTGATCCGGCGTCGGCGCAGGCGCCGCCGCCTACGTGGCAGCTCTGTCTGACCCGACGTCCCCGGTCTCAGTCCGTCACCACGAACGGGCTGAGACCGGTGGCGACCGGCGCGACGACGAGGTCGGCGAAGATCAGGCGCAGCCGGTGGCACTCGGTCTCCACCGCGGCCTCATGGAAGGCGATACCGACCTCTCCGACCACCGCGACGCGTGCCGGGCATCGCGCGCGATCATCCGGGCCTCATGGAATGCTGAGCTCATGGCTCGTATTCGATCGGTCGTCCTGCACGTCGGCGACATCCCGAGGGCGGCCGCGTTCTGGACCGAGGCGCTGGGCTACCAGGCGGCGCCGGACAATCCCGCGTTCCTCGTTCCACCCGACGGCCACGGGCCCCGGCTGCATCTCGACGAAGACGACCGCACCCACCTGGACCTCTGGGTCCCCTCGGCACAGGAGCAGCAGGCCGAGGTCGAGCGGCTGGTCGGACTCGGCGCCACGAAGGTCGACTGGGACTATCCCGACGACGCGGACTTCGTCGTGCTCGCCGACACCGAGGGCAATCTGTTCTGCGTGGTCGACACCAGCGCGTGAAACCCGGCCCGGGGCGGGGTGCGTCCGGGCCGGGTGTGCGGCATGGTCAGCAGGTGGCGAGCATGCCGTTGAGGGCCGACTTCTCCGCGCTGTCGACGGTGAGGTTGTAGTAGTACTTCACCTGGATCCAGGCGCGGGCGTAGGTGCAGCGGAACGACGCCAGCGACGGCTGCCACTCGGCCGGGTCCTTGTCGCCCTTGGACTGGTTCACGTTGTCGGTGACCGCCCACAGCTCCGGACCGCCCAGGTCGTTGGCGTAGGTCTGGCGCTTCGCGGTCGTCCACGCCCAGGCGCCCGACGCCCACGCCTCGGCCAGCGGCACCATGTGGTCGATGTCGATGTCGGCGGCGTTGGTCCAGGTCGCGCCGTCATACGGGCTGTACCAGGAACCCGAGGTCGGGGCGCAGCTGCTGTCGACGACGACACCGGAGCCGTCGCGCTTGAGGACCTGCTCGCGGGTGTTGCACGTTCCGCTGATGGTGATCCAGTGCGGGAACAGGTCGCGGTTGTAGGTCGAGCCGTGCGACTCCGCGGCGACGGTGAGGGTGGCCAGGCGGCTCACCGCCGTGCTGTACGACGGGATGTTGGGCGGGGTGGCGTGCGCCGGGCTCGCCGGGGAGACGACCACGACGGCGATGACGGTCGCCGCGACGGCCACAGCCGCTCTGAGGGTGCGGATCACGGGGGACTCCTGACTGTCCGCCGCCGCGGCCGGTGAGGGTGGCCGGCAGGGGGCACGACGACGCAACTGATAGACGATCCCGCATATAAGGGTCCCCGGTGCGATCTTGTTATGAAGTTGGCATGAACGTCCTTCGACTTCCGCCCCCGCCCATTTCCGTTGCGGCGTACCGGTGGCGCTGGCATCCTCGACCCGGACCGGTGGCAGAGTCGGGTTATCGCGGCGTTCCGAGCCGGTGGCCGCGCACGCGCGGCGACTCGGGTACGCGTGGGGGCAGCTGGCGTGCCAGTCCCCACCGAGGGTTCAAATCCCTTCCGGTCCGCCGAAGTGCACGTTCTTGACCTGCGGATTCGTTCGACGGATATGGGGAGAAACCGGCATGCGACTGCGCATGGAACTGTTCGTCGACGACCTGGACACCAGCGTCGCGTTCTACGCCGATGTGCTCGGCTTCACCGTGCTGCGCCGCGAACGCGGCTACGCCAGCCTCCGCCGCGGCGCGGCCGTCCTCGGCCTGGGCCGCAGCCACGACCTGCCCGCCGACGACAACGGACCCGGCTTCAGCCAGGCCCGTCTCGCCGTGGACAAAGGCGCCGGCGTCGAGATCGTCTTCGAACTCGACGACACCGACCAGCTCGCCCGGGCCTACGATCGCTGCCGAGGCGAGTGGACGATCGTCGAGCCGCTGCAGTCGCGACCCTGGGGACTGTCCGACTTCCGGGTCGTCGACCCCGACGGCTACTACCTGCGGATCACCCACGGCGACTACGCGGCTGACGAGATCTGACCAGTCACGCGTGCGACTTTCGGCACGTGACGAATCTTGTTGCACTCGCGTGGCGTGCCCGGCCGAATCGCAGCACGGGGGTAGGGCCTCTCAGCGGGCTGGAACCGGCTCGGACGACGGCCGCCACTCCCGCCTGATCAGCCCGTAGACCCACGAGTCGGAGACCTCGCCGTTGACGACGCAGTCTTCCCGCAACGTCCCTTCTCGCACGAACCCGAGCTTCTCCAGCACGCGGGCAGATGCCACGTTGCGTGTGTCGGTCTCAGCCTGCACGCGATTCAGGTCCAGCGTGTCGTATGCCCACCGCAGCAGCACGCGCGCGGCCTCCGTCGCGTAGCCGTGGCCCCACGCTGCCTCGTTGAAGCAGTAGCCCAGTGATGCACTGCGGTAGTCCGGATTCCACCGGCTCAGGCTGCACCAGCCGAGGAAGGTCCCGTCGGAGACACGATCCACGGCCAGCCGCGCCCCGGTGCCCCCCTCTGCCAGCTGCCGGCAAGCCGCGATGAACCGTTCGGCGCGCACGCGTTCGCTCCACGGCGGCGCGTCCCAGTAGCGCAACACGTAGGCGCTGCTGTGCATCGCGAAGAGGTCGTTCGCATCCGCGTCGTCGAACGGGCGCAGTCGAAGGCGAGCGGTGTGCAGCGTGGGGGTGGGCAGCGACATGCGCGTCATGTTCCGTTCTGTGACTGGTGGTCGATCAACCAGACATCCGATGCCGGCCACTCGCAACGGGTTTTCTCGGCGCGCGGGAGAGCGACGTGGTGGTGGCTTTCGCATTCTGCCGCGCCGGGCCCGCATTCCCGACGGCCTTCTTCGATCGGGCGGTGTTGCCCGAGACGCGTCGCGGTGGCCAGCACGGGCCGGGCGGCTGCCGCCGCCGAGCATCGTCGGAGAACACACGGACGCGCCCGACCGGTACTTGTGGACGTACACCCCCAACCCCCAAGTGAGGGAGTTCACCGTGCACAGGCGAACACTGATGGCCGCGGCGCTGGCCGTCCCGGTCGGCGCCGTCGTCGGCGCCGAGGCGGCACAGGCGCATCGCCCCGGACAACCCCACCTCCCGGCCACCATCGCCCTGCCCGACGGCTTCTGTCCGGAGGGCATCACCCACGGCACCGGCGGCAAGGCGTACGTCGGCTCGATGGGCGACGGCGCGATCTACTGCACCGACCTGAAGACCGGCCACGGCATGCCGCTCGTGGCGGGCACCTCGGGCGGGCAGGCCACTGGTCTGGCCTTCGACGCCGAATGCCGGATCTGGGCCGCGTGCGGCACGATGGGCGGCACCGCCGTCTACGACGAGTCCGGCACCTGCCTGGCGATGTACCACCTCGGCGGCAACGTCCACGGTGTCGCCGCCACCTCGACGAACGTCTTCTTCACCGACGCCGACCACGGCAAGGTCTACTGCGTCGGCCTCGGCCGGCACGGCAGCCTGCCCGGCGACGACGGTGTGCTGACCCTCGCCCTGCCCGGCGGCCTCGGTGAGGCCGGTGCCTGCAACAAGGGCATCGTCGCGGCGTGGAACGGCTGCCTGATCATCGTGCAGGCCGCCGCCAACCGTCTGTACGCCTTCGACCCGGTGACCCGTGCCGCCAAGCGCATCGACATCGGCCGCGCCTCTGTGGCCGACGCCGACGGGCTGCTGCTGCGCGGCAACACGCTCTACGTCGTGCGTACCAAGAAGAACAAGGTGTCGAAGTTCCGCCTGAGCCACGACCTGTCCCGCGCGACGCTGGTGGACCGGATCACCGACGCCGACCTGGACTGCCCGTCGACGATCACCGCCTTCGGCGGCCGCCTGTACGCGGTCAACGCCCGGTTCAGCACCCCGCCCACGGCGAGCACCGAGTACTGCCTGGTCCGCCTGGCCGACTGACCACATACGAGCGGATCACCCGGGCAGACGTCCGGGTGACCCGCCCCGCAGCCACGCCGGGAATCGCGTTTCCACAGCTCAGCTCACTGATCGACCACGCTTTGCGACATTCCTCTCGTGCACGCCGACCCGCCCGAGCACACCCGGCTGCGCCGCCTGGTCGACACGGCGCGTCCACTGCCGCTGACGCCGGAACTCGACGGTGGACGCGGCCGTGGCCGCCGCGTCGCGGGGACGGGGATCCGATCTGGGACAGTGCAGGGATGCGGATCGTATCGCTGCTGCCCGCGGCCACCGACATCGTCGCCTCGCTGGGTGCCCTGGACCAGTTGGTGGGGCGTACCCACGAGTGTGACTGGCCACCCGGCGAACTCGACGACGTTCCGGTCGTGACCCGGACGGGCCTGGCACACGGCCTGGCCAGTCGCGAGATCAACCTGGCGGTGGCCGGGGCGCACCAGGGCTCGGGCATCTACGACCTCGACCATGACGCGATCGAGGCGCTGCGGCCTGACCTGATCCTTACCCAGGACCTGTGCGATGTCTGCGCCGTCTCGTACCAGACGGTCAACGAGGCGGTGCGGGTGATGCGGTTGGACACGACGGTGGTGTCGTTGCAGCCCCGGACGATCGAGGAGATTCTGACCGCGGTGACGACCGTCGGCGAGCTGATCGGTGCGTCGCCGGCGGCGGCCGAGGTGGTAACCGACGCCCGTCGGCGGCTGGCGGCGCTGCCGGGGCCGAGCCAGGACGGGCCGCGGGTGCTGTTCGTCGAGTGGCTCGAGCCGCTGATGCCGGGCGGCCACTGGGTCCCGGAGCAGATCGCGTACGGCGGTGGCCGTTCGTTGCTGACCTCGCCGGGCGAGCACAGCACACCGTACCCGCTGGAGACGGTCGTGGCACTCGATCCGGACGTCATCCTGGTCGGTCCCTGCGGGTTCACGTCCGAGCAGACCCGAGCCGAGCTGCCGAGTCTGGTGGCTTCGCCTGGTTGGGAGGCCGTCGCCGCGGTGAAGGCCGGTCGGGTGTACGTGGTGGACGGCCCCGCCTACTTCAACCGCCCCGGCCCCCGGGTCGTCGACGGCGCCGAGATCGTGTCCCGCCTGCTGGCACGGTAGCCCGCGATCCCGGCTGCGATTTCCGGGAAAGTGCACGAGACGGCGGGACGGGACAGCTCGAACGTGCGCAGTCCGAGCTCGGGCAGGTGATCTCGTCTGCCGAAAATGACACACCCGTGTTATTTTCTCGCGCATGTCGATTGCCGCCGCCGCAGTAGCGCGTACCAGGTTCGTCGCCGGATGAGCGCCTGGCGGGACACGCTGCGCCGCGATGTCGAAGACCCGGCGACGGTCGGGCGAGGCAAGCTGCCCGCGCGCGCCGAGACCGACTGGGCCGATGCCGCACAGTGGACGGTCAGCCTCGACGGCCGCTGGCGTTTCCACTGGTCGCCGCGCCGCGATCAAGTTCCGGAGGGTTTCGAGGCGCCGGGATACGACGACGACGGCTGGGGCACGATCGCGGTGCCCGGCGTGTGGGAGCTGCAGGGCTACGGCACGCCGTACTACCTGGGGTTCGGGTTCCCGCCGTCGCTGGGCGTACGCGGACGCCGCCTGGGCACGATCGACCCGGCCGACAGCCCCACCGGCGCGCACCGCACCTGGTTCCAGGCCCCGCCGGACTGGGCCGGACGCCGGGTTGTCCTGCGCTTCGGCGCGGTCAAGTCGGCGCTGCACGTGTGGGTCAACGGGACACCCGTCGGCTACGGCGAAGGGTCGATGACCCCGGCGGAGTTCGACGTCAGCGACCTGGTGCGCCCCGGCGCCAACCTGGTCGCGGTGCTGGTGCACCGGTACTGCACCGGTTCGTTCCTGGAGGGCCAGGACATGTGGTCGCTCAGCGGGATCACCCGCGGGGTCACGGTCACGGCCGAACCCGCGTACGCCCCCTGGGACGTCGCGGTCGAAGCCGACCGCGACCCTGTCGGCGGCGACGGCACCCTGGCCCTGACCGTCACCGGCGGCACGGGCCGGTGCCGGGCCCTGCTGACCGACCGCCGCACCGGCGACACGACCGAGCTGGGCGCGGCCGATCTCGCCGGTCCGCGGACCCTGCTGCGGTGCACGGTCGTCGACGCGGCCCCGTGGAGCGCCGAGGCGCCGCACCTGTACGACCTGACCGTCGAGGTCACCCACGGCGGCGACGTCTGGCGCGCGACCCGGGCCGTCGGGTTCCGCCGCGTCGAGATCGTCGGCACCCGAATCCTGGTCAACGGCCGCCCCGTGGTCTTCCACGGGGTGAACCGGCACGACTTCCATCCCCGCCGGATCTGGGACGTCCCGGCGCAGGTGCGCCGCCAGGACTTCACCATGATGAAGCGCGCCAACATCAACGCCGTACGGATGTCGCACTATCCGAACCCGACCGAGGTGTACCGGCTCTGCGACGAGCTCGGCCTGTACGTGATGGACGAGGCCGAGATCGAGTCGCACGGGGTGCGCCGCCAGGGCCTGCCCGGTGACGATCCTCGCTGGCACGCCTCGGTCGCCGACCGGATCGAGCGGATGGTGCGGCGCGGCCGCTCGCACCCCAGCGTGGTCATGTGGTCGCTGGGCAACGAGGCTGGCGACGGCACCGCGTTCGACCTGGCCCGGCGGACCGTGCGGGCGCTGGACCGGACCCGCCCGGTCCACTACGAGGGCGACACCGACCTGCGCAACAGCGACGTGCTGTCCGTGATGTACCCGACCCCCGACGACGAGCGCGTCCTGGGCGAGCGGCGGGACCTGCGCATCACCCTGGTGCAGCGGGCCCTGAACGTGGTCGCCGCCGACCACAAGTCCTTCCGCGCCGACCAGTACGCCGCCCGCCCGGTCCTGGCCTGCGAGTACGCGCACTCGATGGAGAACAGCCTGGGCAACCTCGCCGAGCACGTCGAGAACTTCCACCGGTACCCGAACTGGGCGGGCGGGTTCATCTGGGACTGGGTCGACCAGACCATCGACGTGGACCTGCCCGACGGCCGGGTGCGCCGGGCCTACGGCGGAGACTTCGGCGACCGGCCCAGCGACCGGTACTTCTGCGCCAACGGCCTGGTCGCCGCCGATCGCGGCCCGCATCCGGCGCTGGCCGAGGTGGCGCGGGTCTACCAGCACGTCGTCTTCGAGCACGCCGACGGCCGACTGCGGCTGCGCAACCGCCACACCTTCGACGACCTGTCCGGGTTCGTGCTGCGCTGGCAGGCCGACCGCCACGGCGAGCCGCTGCTGCGCGGCGAGGTCGCCGACGTCCGGACGTCCCCGGGTGAGCAGCGTGCGGTGCCGCTGCCCGACCTGCCCGGCGATGCCACGACGCTGACCGCGAGTCTCGTGCACCGGACCGCGACCGCGTGGGCCGAGCCCGGGTTCGAGCAGGCGTGGGCGCAGTTCCGGCTGGGCGGCGGGTCGGCACCCGCACCGCTGCCGCTCGTGCCGGCGGCCGAGGACGCGGGCGGCTGGGAGCTCAGCCGGACGGGCAGGCTGATCACCCTGTCGTGCGGCCGTCGGAGCCTGACGCTGGACACCGCCGCGGCGACGATCACCGGGCTGCGTCTGGGCGCCCGGGAGCTGCTGGCCGAGCCGCTGCGGCTCAACCTGTGGCGGGCCGAGACCGACAACGACCGGGGCTGGGCGAATTTCAAGCCGGCGCTCGCCCCGCTGATTCCGGCCCGGCGCTGGCGACGGGCCATGGACCGGGTGCGGGGCCGCGGAGTCGGGGTGCGCGGCGACGGCACCGACCACGAGGTCGTCGTACGGCTGGCCGTGCCCGGTGCCCGGGGCCGTCTCAGCGTCGCGACTCGGGGCGACGAGCTGCTGCTCACCCTGGATCTGGTGCCCCGGCGGGCACCGGTGCGGGTGGGCTGGATCGGCACGTTCGTGCCCGAACTCACGGACGTCGACTGGTACGGCCGGGGGCCGCACGAGAACCATCGCGACCGCAACACCGGCGCCCGGCTGGGCCGCTGGTCGGCGCCGGTGTCGCGGATGCCGCACGGGTACGCCCGGCCGCAGGAGAACGGCAACCGCACCGATCTGGACTGGCTGGTGCTGCACGGCGGCGGCCTGGCTGTGGGGTTCGGCCGGGTCGAGGGGGAGCCGTTCGAGGCTTCGGTGCGCCCGTACCCGCAGGAGCTGCTGGCGGCGGCCGAGCACGACGACGAGCTGCCCGTCGCGGGGCCGCCGACGCTGTCGCTGGACGTCGCGCAGCGCGGGGTCGGCGGCGACCAGCCGGGCGAGCTGGCGCTGCGGGAGTACGCGCGGCTCCCGGCGGGGCGACGTTATCGTCTGGCCATGGCGCTGCACTGGCAGGAGTCGGCGTGACCGCCGCCCGGTCCGAGGCACGGTCCCCGGTGGAGGCCGAGGTCCGGTCCCCGGTGGAGGCTGCGGTCCGTTCTCCGGTGGAGAACGTGCGGCTGCGCGCCCGTCGCCGGGCCGACCTGCTCGCCGCCGCGCGGACGCTGTTCCTGGCGCACGGGGTGGACGCGGTGACGGTCGAGCAGATCGCCGACCACGCGGCGGTGACCCGGCGTACCGTGTACCGCTACTTCCCGAGTCGGGACCACATCGCGCTGGCGATCGAGGCCGAGATCCTGGACCGCTGGGCAGGGCTGGCCGAGCGGGCCGCGCAGGCCCTGTCGGGCGACGGCGCGCAGCGCCTGGCCGGGTATCTGGACCGGGTCGAGGCGCTGGTCGACGGGGCGGCCGAGGAGATCGGTTTCACCCGGGTGTTCGACGCGACCGCGTTGGGGGCACTGGACGACTGCGCCGAGGCGCACGCGTACGCCGCGGCGATCCGGCGGCTGCAGGCACCCCTGGTCGGCATTCTGCGGGCGGGCGCCGCCGACGGCAGCCTGGCGGTGCCGGAGCCGGTCGAGCTGACCGCGGCGACCATCGCCAACGGGTATCTGGCGCTGGCGCAGCGCGTGCACGGGCGGGGTGAGGCGATCACGGGCGAGCAGGGCGTTTCCGCGCGCGACATGCTCCCGGCGTACGCGGCGCTGATCAGGCGAGGACTCAGGCCGTAGCCTCTTCGCATAGTAGCCTGACGGTGACTATGTGTGACGTCGGCTGGTCCGGCGGCCCGAGGAAGGCTAGGGGTATGGATCTCAAGTTCGAAGCTGTGGTCATCCCGGTATCGGATGTGGATCGCGCGAAGGCTTTCTACGCCGACACGCTGGGCTGGCGCGAGGACATCGACTACTCGGCGGCCAGCTACGGGGAGGCCATCGGCTTCCGCAACCCCGGCTCCGACAGTTACCGCATCGTCCAGCTGACCCCGCCCGGCTCGGCGTGCTCGATCCACATCGGCAAGGGCGTCAGCTACGCCGAGCCCGGCTCGTTCAAGAACATGCACCTGGTCACCTCGGACCTCGTGGCCACGCGTGAGGACCTGGTCAAGCGCGGGGTGGCGGTCAGCGAACCGTTCCACTTCGGACCCGAGGGCAAGACGCCGGGCCTGGAACCGTCCCGCGCCGACTACAGCAGCTACCTGACCTTCGACGACCCGGACGGCAACACCTGGGTGGTCCAGGAGATCGTCAAGCGGCTGCCCGGCCGGGAGTGAGACGGCGCGGTGGAGTTCCTCGTCGAGATGGTGACCACGGTCCCGCCCGGCACGAGCGACGACGAGATCGCCGACATGCGGGCGCGGGAGGCTGTACGGGCGGCGGAGTTGGCCGCCCAGGGGCAGCTGCTGCGGCTGTGGCGGCCGCCGCTGGGTCCGGGGGAGTGGCGGTCGATCGGGCTCTTCCAGGCCGACGACGCCGATCTGCTGGAGGCGGCGCTGGCCTCGATGCCGTTGCGGGCATGGCGGCGCGACACCGTCACGCCCCTGACGCCGCACCCGAACGATCCGGGTCCACCGCCGAGACTGGCCGGAACGGGTCGTCCGTAGGGAGCCAGACGCCCGCGCCGTCCAGGCCCAACGGGCCGATGTCGCCGGTCAGGGCCTCGATCGCGGCGTGTACCGCGATGCGGGTCTCGTCGCGGCGCGACACCAGCGCCCAGGTCCAGCAGGGCTCCGGGCCCGTCACCTGGCGCCGCGACAGGTCGGGCGGCACCGGCGTGGTCTGGCCCTTGGGCGAGTTGACCACGGGTCGGCCCAGCCGGCGTACGTCGTCGAAGAAGCCGGGGCCGGTCACGCCGCCGTCGTCGATGCGTACGACGCGGGCGCCGGTGTCGGCGGCGAACTCGTCGGCGAACCGGTTCCACGAGGACCAGCTGGCCGTGTCGGCGTCCACCAGCACCAGCGTGTCCCGGGCCCGGACCGGGGCCAGGTCGGTGCCGGGGGCCAGCGCGTACAGCCGGTCGGCGCCGAGCAATCGGGCGTCGAGGGCGAGTTCGGCCAGGTCCGCGTGCTGCACCCAGCAGACGGCCTGCCGTCGGCGACCCGCCTGGCCTGCGTGTGTGACGGCATCACCCAGGTGTCGACGTGCACCTGCGCCACCCCGGCCACCCGGGCCGCCAGGTCCGGCGGGAGCCAGTTGACGTAGCCGAGCCGCACCGACTCGTACGCGGCCAGGCCGGTGGCGGTGCGGCGCAGCTCGTCGGCCTGTTCGAGCAGCTCACGAGCGCGGATCAGCAGGTTCTGCCCGCACGGGGTAAGGGCCACGGTGCGGCGGTCGCGGTCGAACAGCCGTACGCCCAGGTCGGGTGGTCACTGAGTCCCGTCGCACGGGCAGCCGCGCAGGCGGCCGCCCGTGCCACCACACCACCGCACACCTGGAAAGCACACCACCGCACACCTGGAAAGATCGTCCATGCGAAGCGCACCGGTCCGCGATCTCGGACTCACCCTGCCCGTGCTCGCCGCGCCGATGGCGGGCGGCGCGGGCACCCCGGCCCTGGTCGAGGCGGCGGCCCGCGCCGGTGGGCTGGGGTTCCTCGCCGCCGGATACCGCACGCCGCAGCAGCTCGCCGAGCAGATCATCGCCACCGCGGCGACGGGCGCGCCGTTCGGGGTGAACCTCTTCGTCCCCAACCCGCTGCCGGTCGACCCCGCCGAGTTCCGCCGCTACGCCGAGCTGATCGCCGCCGAGGCCGACCGGCTCGGCGTGACGCTGGACGCGGCGGCGCCGGTCGAGGACGACGACGGCTGGCAGGGCAAACTCGACGTCCTGCGGGCGTATCCGGTGCCGATGCTCAGCTTCACCTTCGGCATCCCGCACCGCGACGACCTGGCCGCGCTGCGGCGCACGGGAGCGCTGCTGGCGCAGACCGTCACCAACGTGGCCGAGGCCAGGGCCGCCGCCGAGGCCGGGGTGGACGCGCTGGTGGTGCAGGCCGCCGCGGCGGGTGGGCACTCCGGCACCCTCACCCCGACCCGGCAGCTGCCCGACATCCCGCTGGTCGACCTCGTCACAGCGGTACGTGGCGCGGTCGGCCTGCCCGTGATCGCCTGCGGGGGGCTGGCCACGCCCGAGGCGGTGGCCGCCGCGATGCACGCCGGGGCGGAGGCCGTCGCGGTCGGCACCGTGCTGCTGCGCAGCGACGAGGCGGGCACCTCGGCGACGCACCGGGCCGCTCTGGCCGCAGCCGACCGGAGCACCGTGCTCACCCACGCGTTCACCGGGCGCCCCGCGCGAGCGCTGCGCAACGCGTTCACCGACCGGTACGGCGCGGCCGCCCCCTACGGCTACCCCGCGCTGCACCACCTGACCGGCCCGATCCGCAGGGCCGCCGCGGCGGCCGGTGACGCCGAGCGGCTGCACCTGTGGGCCGGGACCGGGTTCCGGCACGCCGCCGAGCAACCGGCGGGCGTGATCCTGAACCGGCTCGCCGCACACCTGTGATCCATCAGCGACATCCACGGGAGAACGTCATGACCAGTCAAGAGGCCGAGATCCTGCGCGCGCTGCTGGAGCGGTGGCAGTCCGGAGTGGACAGGCACGAACCGGAGGCGATCGCGGCGAACTTCACCGACGACGCGATCTTCCAGGGCCTGCATCCGTACAGCGTGGGGCCGCAGGGTGTGGCCGCGTACTACGCCGCGCAGCCGCCGGGTCTGAGCGTCACCTACGAGGTCCGGGAGACCCGGCGCCTGGCCGAGGATGTGGTGTTGGGCTACCTGACCGCCGAGTTCGCCTTCACCGACGGCCGCGAGCCGCTGCCGGTGTACCTGTGCGTGATCGCGCGCCGCACCGGCGCGGGCTGGCGACTGGCCCATTATCAGGTTTCGCGCCTGGAGTGACAGGGACGGGCCCGAACCGGCACTCGTCCGAATGAAGCATGTTTACCCCATATCGACTTCTCGTGTGGACGCACCCTAGATTTCCGGTATGGCAACGGAGATGCAGCTACGCAAACTGGACAAGGCCTTCAGTCATCTGGACGCCGACGGCAGCGGCTACGTCGAACAGCAGGACCTCAACAACCTCGGGGTACGCCTGCTGGCGAACTTCGGCGTCGTCCACGACGCGCCCAAGGCCCAGCGGCTGGCCGAGGACTTCGGCACGTTCTGGCAGGAGCTGGCCAAGGCGCTGGACGTCGACCACGACCGGCGGCTCAGCCCGCAGGAGTGGCGCGAGGGCATGACCTCGGCGTTCGTACACGGGGACGCTTTCGACCGCAGTTTCCGCCCCGGCGCGCTGGCGGTGCTGCGGCTGGCCGACACCGACGACGACGGCCGCGTCAGCCGCGACGAGTTCGCCACCATGCAGCGCGCCTTCGGCACTCCCGTCGGCGAGATCAACCTCGCGTTCGACAAGCTCGACAGCGACGAGGACGGCTACCTCAGCATCGAGGAGCTGATGGTCGGCGTACGCCAGTTCTACATCGGCGCCGACGAGACCGCTCCCGGCAACTGGTTCTTCGGCAACGTCTGAACCCGGTCCGGCGCGCCCTCCATCAAGATCGCTCAAGTTGCCCGGCGATCGGGCGTATTCCACGCCCGGATACGCCCGATCGCCGGGCAACTTCGATGGTCTTGGGGGTCCCGGACGGTGTCGTGGCCGTTGACCGCCTGCGTGGGCGCTTACGATGAGCCGGGTTTGGACACTCGACGAGGAGGTGTGCCGTGACGCGTGCGGCTGAGGAGCACCGGCTGGTCGCCGGTGCGTTCAGCGACCGGGTGCGGGGTGCGGCACCGTCGACCTGGGACGATCCAGCGCCCTGCGCGGGCTGGGTGGCCCGGGACGTGGTACGGCACCTGGTCGAATGGTTCCCCGCGTTCCTACACGCCGGTGCCGGGGTGGACCTGCCGAAGGGCCCGTCGGTGGACGAGGATCCGGTGGCGGCCTGGACGGTGCACCGCGACGGCGTACAGGCGCTGCTCGACGATCCGACCACGGCGCGGCGGACCCTGACCAACCCCCATCTCGGCTCGCTCCCGCTGGACGAGGCGATCGCCACCTTCTACACCAGCGACGTCTTCCTGCACACGTGGGACCTGGCCCGCGCCACCGGCCAGGACGAGCGGCTCGACCCTGACAGGTGCGCGCGGATGCTCGCGGGCATGCTGCCGATGGAGCAGGCGCTGCGCGACAGCGGCCACTACGGACCGAGGGTCGAGGTCCCGGCCGACGCCGACGTGCAGACGCGGCTGCTCGCCTTCATCGGACGCGTCCCGTGACCGCCCCCGGCCCCCGGTGACCGCCGAACCGGTGACCGCCGAACCGGCCGACCCGGTCCGGGCCGCGCCGGTGGCCACCGAACTTGCCGTGGACCTGTTCCTGGTCTGCGGGCAGGTCGGCGGCCTGTCGGCCGCCGCCGCGCTGACCGCGGCGACCGGGTACGCCCAGGCGGCCGAAGCCGCCGGGTTCGACGGGGTATGGCTGGCCGAACACCACTTCATCAGCTACGGCTCGTGCCCGTCGGCGGTGGCGCTGGCCGCCTACCTGCTCGGCCGGACCAGCCGCATCCGGGTCGGCACCGCCGCCGCGATCCTGTCCACGCGTCACCCGATCGCGCTGGCGGAGGAGGCGATCCTGCTGGACGTCGTGTCCGGCGGCCGGTTCGCCCTCGGCGTCGGCCGCGGCGGCCCATGGGTCGACCTGGAGGTTTTCGGCACCGGCCTGCCCCGCTATGAGCAGGGCTTCACCGAGTCGCTGGATCTGCTCCTGCGGACACTGTCCGGCGACGGGCCGGTCGCCGCCGATGGGCCGACGTTCGCGTTCCGGCCGGTGTCGGTGGTGCCCGCCCCGGTCCGGCCGGTGCCGGTGTGGGTGGCCGCCACCTCTACCGCGACCGCGCGGACCGCGGCCGAACGCGGCCTGCCGCTGCTGCTGGGCGTGCACGAAGACCTCGCCGGGCGTCGGGCCATGCTCGACGCGCACGCCGAACACTGCCGCGTCCGGGTGGAGCACGTGTCGGCGCACCTGGCACTCACCGGCGACCCGGGACGGGTCCGGCGCACGCTGGCGGCCTGGCTGCGGCGGACCGGGGAGTACGTGCGCCTGGCACCGTCCCCGTCGGCGAGCCGCGACATCGACGCCTACGCCGACCGGCTGCTCGGCCTCCACCCGCCCGCGCCCGCCGCCCGGCTCGCGGAGCGGCTGAGCCAGGCGGTCGAGGCCACCGGGGTGCGGCGGCTGATGCTGCTGGTGGAGGCGGCGGGCGACCCGGCAGAGGTCGGCGACACGATCCAGGAACTCGGCAGCCAGGTCCTTCCGGTGCTGCGGGGTGCCCGGAGCTGACGCGGGTCCGCTACTGCTGTAGCGAGGCGAGGTCCGGCGGCACGTCCACCGCGTGCGGGCGCAGCACCTCCAGCGGGATGATCTCCAGCGCCCGTTCGTTGGTCGAGGCGAGCACCACCGGCGCCGCCGCGCCGTCCTTGAACGCCTGCAGCCACCGCACCGCCACCACGCACCAGCGGTCGCCTGGGCGCAGCCCAGGGAAGTCCCACTCCGGCCGCGGGGTGACCAGATCGTTGCCCACCCGCTGCTGGTGGGCCAGGAACTCGGCGGTGACCACGGCGCACACCGTGTGACTGCCGAAGTCCTGCGGTCCGGTGGTGCAGCATCCGTCGCGGTGGAAGCCGGTCATCGGATCGGTGCCGCACGGTTCGAGTTCGCCGCCGAGCACGTTGCGATCGGTCATCGTTCAAGCTTCGCATCTGGATCGGCGGTCGCCGCAGGGCATCCCGGTCGGCGCGTCACGGTGCGCGCGCCGTCGTGGCGAAACCACTGATCAGGGCCGTTCGGTCACGCGGGATACCAGCGAGGAAAGCACGGACGAAGTCGCCCTGTACGGAGCGGGGACGGGGTCGCCCGCGGCCTCACCGAGGCTGCGGGCGACCCGACCGAGGTGGCGATCAGACGGCGGCGGCGATCGCGGCGGCGATGAAGACCACCTGCAGGACCGTGCGTTGCGCGAGGGGGGTGACGGGCTTGCCGCCCAGGCTGAGCCCGCGTCGCGCGGCTGAGACGTTGGCCGGGAACATCGCCACCATCAGCAGCGCCAACCCGGTCGCGGCCAGTGGTGCGACCCGGGGGATGAACAGCCCGACCGCGCCGGCGAGTTCCAGTACACCGGTGAGGGTGACCAGCAGGTCCGGGCGGGGCAGACGCGGCGGGATCATCGCGATCATGTCGCGGCGCCACGAGGGTACGAAGTGGACCGCGCCCGTGGTCACGAACATGAGCGCCAGTCCGCCGCGCAGTGCGGGCTGCCAGGCGTCGAGGGCGTCCACTCCGGCCAGGCCGAGCAGACGCAGCACCACGGAACCCGCGACGAGTGCGATGAGGGGGGCCATCACTTTCTCCAATCTTGTCACTGCCAAGATTGCGCTCACCCGCACATCTTGTCAACGACTAGATCTGAGAGCCCCGCCACACGGTCGGGCCGGGCCTCCCCCGTAGGAAACCCGGCCCGGACGCGACGACGCCTGGATCAGTGGGCGATGGTTCCGACGGTGCCACGGGTGACCGGGGGTGGCAACGAGAGATTGATAGAAACGCTTGAATGGATAAAACTGCCGCTCCGGACTGCCGGTCCGGCCGCGTACGCGCAGCCCGGCAGCGATCTGCCGGTCAGTTCAGGCGGCTGCTCGCCTCGTCCGCGCGCGGATGGCCGAGCTGGTCGAGGATCTCCCACGCCGATCGCCAGGCAGCGCGGGCCGCCGCGCCACGACCGGCCGAGGCGTACGCGTCGCCGAGGTGAAGCAGCACGTCGGCCTCGTTGAACCGGTCCCCGGCGGAACGGAACACCTCCAGCGACCGGCGCAGGCAGCGCACGGCCTCGGTGGGCTCGCCGAGGCGGTGGTGCGCCACCCCCAGGCTGTCCCAGATCGCGGCCCGGCCGTACCCGTCGTCGACCTGTTCGTTGAGGGCCAGCGCCTGTCGGCACAGGGTGAACGCCTGTGCGTAGTCGCCCAGGTTGAGGTGGGCCCAACCCACCGCGTTGAGGGTCCGCGCCTCGCCGATCCGGTGCCCGCAGCGCCGGTACAGCGCGAGCGCGGTCTGGCGCTGCCTCAGCGCCCGCTCGTGGTCGCCGTGCATCTCCGCCATCCAGGACAGGCTCATCAGCGTATGCGCCTGCCCGACCGCGTCACCGAGGTCGGCGTAGCGCCGCGCGGCGGCCCGGTAGTGGTCACCGGCTTCGGCGTACCGCTCCAGTTGCGCGTAGCCGCGTCCGAGGAGGCGGTGGGCGTAGGCCTCGCCGCGGCGGTCGTCCGCGCGCACGGCGGCGCGCAGGGCGATCTCCTCCACCGCGATCCAGTCCGTCCAGTGGCCCTGATGGTCCAGGTAGTCCAGCAGTGACCAGGCCAGATGCCAGGCCTGCCGATCCCGGCCCAGCGCCTCGGCCTGGGCCACCGCGGCGACCAGCGTCGCGTGCTCGGCGGCCAGCCACGCCATCGCCGTGTCGGCGTCGGACAGGTCGGTCGTGGGCGGGCCGCCGCCGTCGGCGCCGATGGGCTCGCGGTGCGGCTCCACCAGCATCGCCGCCCGATGCGCCGTCGCCTCGTACGCGTCGAGCACGCGCAGCGTCGCCGCCTGGCCCTCCTCGGCGGGCAGCAGCTGCCGCGCGTACGCCCGCAGCAGGTCGTGCAGCCCGAAACGGCCCGGCGTCAGCTCGCTGACCTGGTGCGCGTGGACCAGCTCCTCGATCACGGCCCGCGTCCGCGCGGCGGGCCAGCCGGTCAGCGCGGCCGCCCCGGCGACGGTGAAGTCGGGGCCGGGGTGCGCGGCGGACAGCCGCAGCAGGCGGCGGGCGTCGCCGTCCAGCCGCGCGTACGACCAGTCGAACGCCGCCCGCACCGCCCCGAACTCGTGCCCACCCGCGTGCAGCTCCTCGGCCACCATCCGCAGCGGAACCTCCGGCCGTCCGGCCGCGCGAGCGGCCACGACGCTGATCGCCAGCGGCAGCCGGGCGCAATTGGCCGCGATCTGGTCGGCCGCGGCCGGGTCTTCGCCCACCCGCTCGGCCCCGAGCCGGCGCGCGAGCAGGTCGCGCGCCTCGGCCGGGGCGAGCAGCCCGACGGTGATCGGGGCGACCCCGGTCGCCGCGGTCAGGTCGATCAACTGGTCGCGGCTGGTGACGACGGTCCGGTTGCCCGTCCCGCCCGGCAGCAGCGGCAGCACCTGCGCGGCGTCGTAGGCGTTGTCCAGCACGATCAGCATCCGCCGATCGGCGAGCAGGCTGCGCAGGAGCCCGGACAGTGCCTCCACCCGGGCCGGGACACGCTCCGGCGCCACCCCCAGCGCGTCGAGGAAGCCGCGCAGCACCGTCTCGGCGGGCACCGCGGCCGCGTCCGGGGTGTACCCGCGCAGGTCGGCGAAGAGCTGGCCATCGGGAAAGGACCCGCGCTCGCGCTGGGCCCAGTGGACCACGAGGCTGCTCTTGCCCACCCCGGCGCTGCCGACCACGAGCGACAGGCCCTCGTCCTCGTCGAGACGCTTGAGCAGGTCTTCGCGGCCGACGAAGCCGGTGACCGGGGCGGGCAGCTGCGCCGGCAGCACCCCGAACGCCGCGGCGGGGGCGTGTCCGAGCACCCGGGCGTACGCCGCCTGCAGCTCCTCCCCGGGTTCGACGTCCCACTCGTCGGCCAACCGGCCGGTGATCTCCGCGTACGCCAGCAGCGCACCCGACCGGTCGCCGGTTTCGGTCAGGGCCGTCATCAGCGCGGTGTGCACCTGCTCGTGCCGGGGTTCGTCGGCGGCCAGTGCCCGCAGCGGCTCGGTGGCGGCCCCGGCGTCCAGCATCGCCAGCGCGAGCGCGGCCGAGACCCGACGCCGGTTCAGCGCCGCGGCGGCCGGGTGGTCGCGTAGCGCGCTGCCCGCGAGGACCGGCCCCCGCCACAGGTTCAGGGCCGCACTCAACGTGGCCGCGGCCGCCTGCGGCGGCTGCCGCTCGGCCTGGCGGACGAGCGTGTCGAAGCGGGTGGCGTCCAGCCGCTGCCCGACGGCCAGCGCGAACCCGGCGGCCGCCGCGGTGATGCGCGACCCGACGAGCAGGCGGCCCAGGGTGGCTACCGCGGCCCGGATCTGCCGGATCGCGCTCCGGGGGCGGTCGTCGGGCCAGTGCGCCGCGGCGATGTCGTCGGCGGGGACGGGCTCACCGGCGCTGAGGGCGAGCAGCGCCAACGTCGTACGGTGCAGGGACGGTCCCAGCTCGACGGTGCTGTCACCCTGGCAGGCGCGCAGTGGACCGAGGATCCCCACCTGCACCGGTCCGGCGGGCGCGGGCGGGGCCAACGCCTGCCGTTCGGCGGCGGTCAGGCCCAGCGCCTCGGCCAGCCGCCGTACGGTCACCGGGCGTGGCGCCGCGACCCGGCCGTTCTCCAGGTCCCGGATCGCCCGCAGGCTCAGGCCGCTTCGCGCGGCCAGCTCCTGCTGCGTCACACCCGCTCCGCGGCGTAGCTCCCGCAGCCTCGCGCCCACCCCGGGCGGCTGGACAATGCCGCTCACCGTAGCTGCCCTCCCCGTCGCCGAGCCTACCCGCGAGCGGCGCGGTCGGCCCCCTTCATGGTCCGGGTTGGACTCGAGCTGATGCGGCCATCGGCGGTGGCGGTGGGAACGACCTGCTCGCCGCCCGGCCGACGGGCGAGGCGCGGTGGGTGGGTCGAGTGCGGTGGTGGGACGGGCGCGGGGCCGCCGGCTCGTGACAGCGCACGGCGGCCCCGGAACAGCGGCGGGTCAGAAACAGGGGATGGTGACCACGGTGCCACTGGCCGGCGGCGGAGTGGCCGGGACCGGGACGGTGATGACCGTGGTGTTGTTGGACTCGTCCAGCTCGTACACGGTGTTGATCGGGTCGATGGTGGCCGTCAGCAGCACCGTGTGACCAAGGAACGAGTTGCCCGCGGTGGGCTCGCCGCCGATCGCCCAGCGGAACGGCGCCGCCGAGGTGACCGGACCGCCCGCCGTGCGCTTGCCGTAGTTGGAGCGCATGTTGAACGCGTTGCTCGGAAACGTGGTGCCGGTCCAGTTCGCGGCCAGCACGGGCGCGATCCAGAGGTTGGCGGCGGAGTCCTGGTACCACTCGCAGGTCCCGGCCCGGTGGATGGTGAGGTCACCGGCGGGCATGGCGGCGGCCGGGGTGGCGATGGCCGCTACGGTCGCGGCGACGAGTCCGGCGCAGAGGATCGCGGAGGGCAGAGGGCGCATGCCCTGACGGTAGGTTCGCGGTCGCTGTCGTGCCATGACGGATTCGCGACTGCCACTCGGACGCCGAACCGGACTGAACTCGGTCTTCGCCGCGCGCCGAGCGGGTGGGCGTGGTCCGGGCGCCGGTCGGCGCCCGGACCGTCGGCCGCTTACGGCAGGGCGTACTTGGACTTCAGGTAGTTCTGGGTGGAGACGCGATCGGTGTCGCTGAGGGCGCTGGAGTAGACCAGCAGCTCGGCAAGGTCGCCCTGCATGTAGGCCGACGAGTAGTAGGCGCCGATCTGGTTGATCGACCACCCGCCGCTCGCCGCGACCGGCGTCGAGGTGTATAGCGTCCCGTCGCGGTAGACCTTGAGCGTGGCGCCGTCATACCGGATCACCAGGTCGTGGAAGACCCGGGTGTTGCCGATCGTGCTGGTGGTCGCCGGGATGCCGTTGGACCCGTACACCAGCGCCTGCGTGCCGTTCTCCCAGCGCAGCTGGTTGTTGGCGTTGTTGCCGCCCGGCCCGAGGATCATGCTGTACGACTCGGTGGTCTTGGAGTTCTTGCCCACCACGAACACGGTGAACGCCGACGGGTTGATCGTCACCAGACTCAGCGACTGGCTGCCGCCGAAGCGGATCACCGGCTTGCCGTTGACGACGCCGCTGGCCAGGCTGGGCTGGCGCGCGGCGACGGTCATGCTGGCGTGGTGGCCGGTGCCGCTCTGGTCGGTCCAGTTGCTGACCAGGCCGCCGCTGCTGGTGACGCCCGCGTCGGCGCGCAGCCAGACCAGGCTGCCCGGGGTCGGCCCGGCGCACGGGTCGGTGCCGACCACGTTGACCGCCGCCCAGGCCAGGTGCACGGCCTTGTACTCGGTCGAGCAGAGGCCGTAGAGGTCGGCGGCGGCGCTCAGGGTGTGCGTCCGGGCCTGCGCGTACGTCTCGCTGGCGACGAAGTGGACGTCCAGCGCCCGGTACCAGATCTTCTCCGCCTTGGCCCGGCCGATGCCGGTCACCGGGGCGGCCGATCCGCAGATCGGGCTGGTGCCGTACGCCGTGGCGCCGGTGCCCTCGGCCAGGTCGAAGTAGAAGTGGTTGGCCACGCCGGAGGAGTAGTGCGGATCGGAGCTGCCGATGCCGGAGAACCAGCAGCCGTACGAGGAACCGTCCAGCGGCGGGTTGTACATGTAGCGCAGCGGCGCCCCGGTGCCGAAGATGTCGATCTTCTCACCGACGAGGTAGTCGCCCGGGTCGGCGGCCACGCCCGCGTAGAACTCGACCATGTTGCCGAAGATGTCGCTGGTGGCCTCGTTGAGGCCGCCGGACTCGCCGGAGTAGATCAGCCCGGCCAGCGCCTCGGTCACGCCGTGGCTCATCTCGTGGCCCGCCACGTCCAGTGCGGTCAGCGGCCGGATGTTGCCGGACCCGTCGCCGTACGTCATCTGGGTGCCGTCCCAGAACGCGTTGACG
Organism: Catellatospora tritici; assembly: GCF_019083965.1. GTDB lineage: Bacteria > Actinomycetota > Actinomycetes > Mycobacteriales > Micromonosporaceae > Catellatospora > Catellatospora tritici. The sequence goes on along the minus strand of NZ_JAHRCY010000012.1, from coordinate 135,500 downwards.
TAGTTGCTGGCGTAGTGCACCCGCGAGGTGACCCCGGCGCAGGCGCCCAGGATGCCGCAGCGGCTGTGCACGTTCTTGAAGTAGTCGTAGGTCTTGGCGGCGCCGAAGTAGGCGTCGACCCCGGCGGTCTGGGTGTTGCTCGGTGTGCCGTTGCCCCAGATGTTGTCGGCGTCGGTCATCGTCGTGCAGGCGCCGGTGCTGTTGCCCATGCTGCACACCCGGTTGTTGCCGTGCGACGGGTCGATCATCGAGTACGTCACCGGCGACGACGAGGTCAGCGTGGTGTCGATGGAGACCGTTCCGGAGTACATCGAGTAGCCGGTGCCGAGCACGGTCTCGACCTCGTCGAAACTGCCGCGCACGATGCCGGTCAGCGCGTCGGTCATGACGTGCAGCACCGATGGGGTCAGCCCGTCCGGCGCCCACCCGCGCACGACGGTCTCCCATGCCAGCCGCGGCGCGGCCGGGGCGCTGGCATCCACGAACAGCTCGCTGCCGCCGACGGAGGTGACCCGGCCGGTGAACGCCTTGGCGGCAGCGGCCTGCGCGGCGGCAGTGGTCACCTTCGGCAGGACGCCGAGGGTCAGCGGGGCGGTGAGGCCGGTCGAGGCGCCCGCGAAGGCGCCGTTCGGGGCGGTGTGCACGACCAGGTCGCCGCCGTACACCCGCAGGCCGTGGTAGCTGCGCTGGTAGCGGACGTGACCGGCGCCGCCGGCGTCGGCGATGGTGCGCGCGACGGTGTACGTCTCGGCGTCGCTGCCATGGATCACGTCGCGGTGCTGGGCCAGCGCGGCGTTGGCGGCGGCCAGGGTCGGGGCACCGGTGGGCGCCGCGACGGACGCGGCCGCTGACAGCGGGGTGACCAGGGCGGCCAGTAGTAGGGCGCCTGCGGCGCCCGCGAGCATACGTCTCACGTGCTTCCTCTCCAACTCATCGACTGCCACGAATTAATCGATGGCGGCCCATGTTTATCGAAGGAAGCGATGATTGTAAATATAGATGAATGACGTTCATTCAGGTGTCGGGTCCCGGCCCCGCGCGACGACCGGGCAGGATGGGGGAGTGTCAGCCAGCCAGCAACCCCGCCGTACGCGCGACCTGGGCATCGTCGTCGGTGACCTGCCCACGGGGCCGGTCGGCGCCATCACCGACGTGCCGGGGGTCCGGGTCGGCCACACGACCCTGATCGAAGGCGACGACATCCGCACCGGTGTCACCGCGATCGTCGCCGACCAGTTGACCTCCCGCCGATCCCTGCCCGCCGGGCTGTACGTCGGTAACGGCTACGGCAAGCTGGTCGGGTCCACGCAGGTGGTCGAACTGGGCGAGATCGAGACGCCGGTCGTGCTGACCGCCACGCTGTCGGTGTTCCGCGCCGCCGACGCGCTGCTGGACCACATGCTCACCCAGCCCGGCCGCGAGGCGGTCCAGTCACTGAACCCGCTGGTCGCCGAGACCAACGACGGCTTCCTGTCCGACATCAGGGCCCGCCCGATCCGGGCCGAGCACGTGCTCGGCGCGCTGCACTCGGCGCGCGCCGGCCTGCCCGCCGAAGGTGCGGTGGGGGCGGGTACGGGCACGGCGGCGCTCGGCTTCAAGGCGGGCATCGGCACCTCCTCGCGCGTCGCTCCTACCTCGACTGGTCCAGTGACCGTCGGAGTGCTGGCGCAGGCGAACTTCTCGGGCGTGCTGCGGGTGGCGGGAGTACCCGTGACCCCGGCGGCGGTCGGCGTGCCGACCGGTGCGCCGCGGCCCGCGTACGAGCCGGAGCATCCGGGCAACTCGTGCGTGCTCGTGGTGGCCACCGACGGTCGGTTCGACGCCCGCCAGCTCGGGCGGGTGGCTCGCCGGGCGGTGTTCGCGATGGGACGGGTCGGTTCCGACTTCGCCGGTGGCAGCGGCGACTACGCGCTGGCGTTCTCGACGGCGGAGCCCGGTGGCCCGGCGGCGGAGTCCGACCTGGAGCCGGTCTTCGCGGCGGTACAGGACGCGGTGGCCGAAGCCCTGCTGAACTCGCTGTTCATGGCGTCGACCACGGTCGGATACCGCGGTCGGGTGAAGTACGCGGTGCCGCACGAACGGATGCTGGCCCTGCTGCGTGAGCATCGGGTCGAGCTGAGGACCTGATCGCGCGACCGGTGACGACCGGCGCCGCGTCACGCCGACCATGAGGCCGACCCGGCCGGACGGCCGCCGCGTACCCGTACCGGGCCGGCACGCTAGCGTGTCCTTGTCCGTGTCCTTCCGACGATCGGCATCCCGATGAGCCAGCTCGAAGACGTAGGCGACCAGGACGGCTGGCGCTGCTGGGTGTGTGACGAGCCCGTCGACCCCGCGGTCTCGGTGAACGACCCGCGGGGGCCGAGCGTCGACAGCAGGACGGCGAACCCGAAATCGGCGAAGAAGGGCGGGGGCGACTATGCGGGCGGGGAGCGCCTGGCCCACCGGGCCTGCAACACCCGCAAGGGCGCGGTGACCGCGGTGATCCCCTGGCCGGCCGATCTCATCGTGTTCGACCCGGCGCCGCTGACGTCGGTCGCCGAGCGACTGGACCGCAAGGGCGGCCGCGAGGTCGTCGCCCGGTGCGCGGATCGGGCCGACGCGCAGCAGGTCGCCGACTGGCTGGTCGACCGCTTCTCACGGCTGGCTCCCGCACTCGACGTCAGCGCCAGTGTCGATCCTGGCGGCGGTCAGTTCCTGGTCGCGTTGGCGGCGGGCCGCCGTCGCTGATCCGGCGCGGCGCCGCACCCCCGGTGCCACGCCGGTGGGAATCTCACGCGACGAGGTCCTCGGACTGGTTCGAGCGCCGTAGGGCCGCGGCCACGAAGCCGCTGGTCTTCAGGTCTGCCACTACCTCACGCAGGAACGCCGCCGTCTCGGGCCGTCGGCTGACGCTGGTGCCGACAGCCTGCAGGATCTGCATGAACCGGCCGTCGATCAGCCGCACGTCCGGGTTGGTCGCGGTGAACGACTCCATCGGCTGCCGGATGCCCGCGGCCACCTCCAGGTCCTGCGCCCGGAACACGTCGACTCCCTCGTCGCCCCGTACGACCGTCGCCGCCCGCAGCGTACGGCTCAGGTACAGGTCATACGCCGACCCCTGCTTGACGCCGATCCGCACGCCGACCCGGTCGATGTCGGCCAGGGTCAGCAGCGGCGAGTCCTGCGGCACCGCGTAGACGCCTTCGATCGCGACGTAGGGCTCGGTGAACGCGACCTCGGCGGCCCGCTCGGGCTCGACTGCCAGGAAGCAGATGTCGGCCTGACCGGCCCGCATCGCCTCGAACGACTTGCGCGCCGCGTCGAAACAGAGGAACGACACCGGCACGCCGAGCCTGGCGCCGATCTGGTTCGCGATCTCGACGGTGACACCGCTGGGCGCCTGTGGGGTGCCCTGGGCGAGCACCGGATTGCCGAGGTTGATGGAGGCACGCAACGTACCGGACGGGGCGAGGTCAGCACGGATGATCTTCACAACGCCTCAGCGTACGCACCCCACGATGTTTGGAAGGGCCCCTTCTTCGTCGGAATGCGATAAGAAGGGGCCCTTCCTTGCGGTTGGGGGTGGGTGGCGGTCAGGGGCAGGGCTCGGATTCGATCGTGTAGTACGCGGTGTAAGCGCCCCAGTGATAACTGGGGTCGCCGGGGCATTCGCTGAAGGTCGAGCCGCCGACGAGGTTGGTGTGGGCGGCGTCGCTGAAGTAGGCGACGAAGGTGATCGTGCCGTTGGCGTGGGCCGGGGTGGCGGCGCCGACCAGGCCAAGACACACCGCCGCGGCGACGGCAGCGATCCGAGTGCGGGTTCGTGACCTGCGCATGATGCCTCCTGGAGTAGGACGATATCCAATCATACATTCAAGTATTGCGATGGCAGGACGGTGGATTGGCGCGCGCCCCTGCCCGCACAATGCCCGTGAAGGTGTCCACATATGTGGAGGGAATTCTGTACCTTGGCTGGATGGTGGCGGGCTGGCTATGCTGCTGGCCATGGGACGAATCTTGATCACTGGCGGGGCCGGGAAGGTCGCCACGTTGCTGCGGACCGGGATGCGGCGGGAGGGCCGGGTGCTGCGACTGCTGGACATCCGCCCGCCCGCGCCGCTGCCCGACGGTGACGGCGCCGAGGAGGTGGTGATCGGGTCGCTGACCGACCCGGAGGTGCTGGCCGCCGCGTTGCGCGACGTCGACGCGGTGGTGCACCTGGGCGGCCAGAGCCGGGAGTCCGACGTGCGCGACGTGCTGGAGTCCAACATGTTCGGCACGTACCAGCTGTTCGAGGCGGCCCGCGCCGCCGGGGTGAACCGGCTGGTGCTCGCCTCGTCCAATCACGCCGCCGGGTTTCAGGACCGGACCCAGGTCGGCCCCGACGGGCTGCTGCCGTCCGACCTGCCCGGCCGCCCCGACACCCTGTACGGCTGGAGCAAGGTCGCGATGGAGTCCTGCGGGCAGCTCTACGCCGACCGGTTCGGCATGGACGTGGTCTGCCTGCGCATCGGCCTGTGGTTCCCGAAGCCGCCTGGCCTGCGCGGCCTGGCCATGTGGCTGTCGCCCGCCGACGGTGTGCGCCTGGTCGAGGCGTGCCTGTCGGCGCCGTCGCCGGGCTTCCGGATCGTGTGGGGGATCAGCCGCAACACCCGTCGCTGGTGGTCGCTGGCCGAGGGCGAGGCGCTGGGCTACCACCCGGTCGACGACGCGGAGGTCTTCGCCGACGAGCTGATCGCCCAGCATGGCGAGCCGGACTTCGACAAGGACCCGCTGCTGACCCGGGTCGGCGGCCAGTGGTGCGACGTCCCGCTGGGTGTCGCGTACTGAGCTGAACGGGGGACGGGGGCAGCCCGGCTCGGGCTACCCCCGTCGTGTCAGCGGATGCCGTTGCGGCGCAGGGTGCCCGCCAGTGCGGTCGCGGCGCGGACCACGGCCGTGGCGACCCGCTCCACCTCGGCCTCGGTGGCCAGCTCGGCGGGCATCGAGCAGCTGATCGCGTCGGTGGCCGGGATGCGGTAGTGCACGGCCGCGGCGACGCAGGCCACGCCGGTGGTGCCCTGCTCGTGCTCGACGGCCCAGCCGCGGTCGCGCACCCGGGTCAACTCCTCGTGCAGGGCGGGGCGGTCGGTGACGGTGTGCGGCGTGTACGCCTCCAGCACGTCGGGCAGCACCTTGTCGACCTCGACCGTGGTCAGCTCGGCCAGCAGCGCCTGCCCCAGCGCGGTCAGGTGCGCGGGCAGCCGCCGCCCCACCCGGGACACCACCCGTACGGCGTCGCGGGACTCGCGGCTGCCCAGGTAGAGCACGTGGCCGTCGTCGCGGCGGGCGTAGTGCACGGTGTAGCCGATCTCCGAGCGCAGGTCCTCGAGGGCTTCGTAGACGTGTGGCAGGGCCGGGTCGCGGTCGAGATAGGCGGTGCCGGACAGCAGGGCGTGCGGGCCGACGCCGAAGGTGGCGCCGCTGTCGTCGGCCTCCACCCATTTGAGTTCGCGCAGGGTCCGGACCAGGGCATGCAGACTGCTGCGCGGATACCCCATGATCTCTTGCAGCTCGGAGATGCTCAACCGCTTGGGCGACGCGGCCAGTGTCTCCAGGATGCGGACCGTGCGCTCGGCTGACTTGACCAGCGAGCTGTCGGACTGGCTTGAGGTCATGGATCCACCGTCCACGCGAATTGTTTCAGGAGTGTTGACGGTCATAGTAGCGGACGCTAACTTGTCGGTGCACCGCTTGCACATAACTAGAATCCGTCCACATATGTAGACAGGAGGCAGCGTCCGATGCTCAGTCGTAAAGCGACCAGGCTCGTGGCGGCGCTGGCGGCCGTGTTCGCGCTGGCGACCGCGGCAGGCTGTGGTGACGACCAGCCGGCCGCCGACAGCAAGGCGCCGCTGGAGATCTGGGTCCGCAAGCCCCCAGGCTCGCCGACCGAGAAGACACACCAGGATCTGGCCGCGAAGTTCACCGCGGCCACCGGCGTCCCGACCAAGGTGACCGCCGTGTTCGAGGACTTCGAGACCAAGCTGCAGCAGGCGGCGGCGCAGAAGAAGCTGCCCGACATCGTCGTCAACGACACCGCCCAGCTCGGCACCCTGGTCAAGCAGGGCCTGGTGCGCGACGTGAACCAGGCCGACATCGACGGCGGCGACCAGCTCACCCCGGCCGCGTGGGACGCGGCCAAGGGCGCCGACGGCAAGCTCTACGCGGTGCCGTTCTCGGCGCAGTCGTTCGCGCTGTTCATCCGCAAGGACTGGCGCGAGAAGCTGGGCCTGGCCCAGCCCACCAGCTGGGCCGAGCTGGACGCGCTGGCCACCGCGTTCACCACCAAGGACCCTGACGGCAACGGCAAGGCCGACACCTACGGGTATGTCATCCCCGGCTCCACCAAGCGCGGCTACCTGGACTGGTACTTCAGCAGCTTCCTGTGGGCGTCGGGCGCCGACTACTTCAGCGGCAGCCCCGGCAGCCTGACCCCGGCCATCGGCTCGGACCAGGCGGTCGCCGCCGCACAGTGGCTGAAGGCCCAGTTCTGCGCCGCCAAGAGCGTGGTGCCCGGCGCGGTCACCGCGGAGACCACGCAGGCACACCCGCTGTTCGAGACCGGCAAGGGCGGCATCTACTTCACCGGGCCGTACAACATGGCGCGGTTCGACAAGAACCTCGGCAAGGACAAGTACGAGGTTGTCGCGCTGCCCGCCGGTCCCGGCGGCAAGTCGGCCTCGCTGGCCGAGGGCGAGAACGTGTACCTGATGGCCGGTTCGGCCAACCCGGCCGGGCAGGAGCGCTTCGCCGAGTTCCTGATCAGCGAGCAGGGACAGACCGTCGGCATGGCCGGTGACACCGACGGCAACGTGGTCCGGCTGCCGGTCAACAAGAACGTCGACCTGGCCAAGGTACGCACCGACACCCGCTGGCTGGTCTTCGACAAGGTCTACAAGGAGGTCGGCCGGTACGCGCCGGTCGTGCCGGAGTGGACCCCGTTCCGCACCGCGTCGGCCGAGGCGCTCAACGCGATCGTGTCCGACTGCGGCTCCGACCCCAAGGCGGAGTTGGCGAAGCTGGCCGAGAAGTTCGGCGCCGAGTTGAAGAAGCAGGGAGCAGGCGCGTGACGCGCCTGGCCGAGGGCTGGAGCGACTGATGCAGGACACCGGTTCCGGGGCGGCGGCGACCGCCGTACGCCCCGGCCGGGCGGCTGGGCGGATCGCCCCGCCGCCGGACCCCGCGGCCCGGCCGCGACGGCGCCGCCTCGACCTGACCGGCGCGCTGAGCCCGTGGCTGTTCCTCGCCCCGGCACTGACGATCTTCGCGCTGTTCAAGTTCTGGCCGATGGCGCAGGCGGTCGCCATGAGCCTGCACGAGGTCCGCCCGTACCTGGGCGACCGGTGGGTCGGGCTGGACAACTACACACAGGTGTTCGCCGACGAGGACTTCCTGGCCGCGATCGGGCACACCGCGGTGCTGGCCGTGGGGCAGACGGGCGGGTCGATCCTGCTCGGGATGGCGCTCGCGCTGCTGCTGGAAGGCTCGGCCAAGCACCTGTGGGTGGTCCGCACCGCGGTGTTCCTGCCGACCGTGGTGGCGATGGCGGTGGTGGCCGAGGTGTGGCGGATCCTGTACTACCCCGCACCCGATGGCACGGTGAACACCGTGCTGGGCTGGCTCGGGATGGGACCGTCGCAGTTCCTCAACAGCCAGGACAGCTCGCTGCTGAGCGTGATGGGCGTCGGGATCTGGCGCGGCGCGCCGTACGACATGATGATCTTCCTGGCGGGCCTGGCCGGAGTCGACCGCAACCTCTACGAGGCGGCCGCCGTCGACGGCGCGAGTGTCACCCGCAGGCTGTGGCACGTCACCTTCCCCGCGCTGCGGCCGGTCTTCGCGATCCTGTTCACCCTGGCCGCGATCCGCGGGCTGCGGGTGTTCACCGAGATCTTCCTGCTCACCAACGGCGGCCCCAACGGCGCCACCGAGGTGATGATGACGCTGATCTACAAGCTCGGCCTGGAACGCGGCGAACTGGGCGTCGCCGCCGCCGGTTCGATGCTGCTGCTGGCCGCGACCGTGCTGCTGACCCTGGTCGTGCGCGTGGTCCGGTCCCGCTCGGAACGGAAGGTGGCGTGATGGCCTCCGGATTCGACAGCGCGCTCGGCTTCACCGCCCGGCGCGGGCCGCTGGCGGTGCTGGTCAAGGTCGTGGTGTACGGCCTGCTCGTCGTCGTCTTCGCCGGGCCGCTGCTGGCGCTGATGATCGGCGCGTTCACGAAGGTCAACGACCCGACGACGCTGGTGTCGGGCGGCGGGTTCACCCTGGACAACTTCACCCGCGCCTTCGACCGGGGCGTGCTCGGCTACCTGGCGAACTCGTTCATCGTGGTCGGCGGGGGACTGCTGCTGCAGATCGCGGTCAGCGTGTCGGCGTCGTACTCGCTGGCGCGCAAGACGTTTCCGCTGATGAAGCTGGTGTTCCTGCTGGTGCTGTCCACGATGATGCTGCCCGAGGAGGTGCTGGCGATCCCGCTGTCGCTGGTGCTGTCGGAGGTCAACCTCACCGGCACCCTGCTCGGCATGATCATCCCGGTCGGCGCCTGGGCCTTCTCCATCCTGGTGATGACCGAGTTCATGAAGGAGATCCCGGTCGAGCTGGAGGAGGCCGCCCGGCTGGACGGCGCGGGCGACCTGCGCGTCTTCTGGTCGGTGGTGCTGCCGCTGTGCCGTCCCGCGCTCGGTGTCGTCGGCATCTTCGGCTTCACCATGATCTGGGACCAGTACCTGCTCCCGCTGCTGGTCGCCACCGACGCGCAGCAGTTCACCCTGCCGCTGGCGCTGCGCACGCTGCGCTCCGACGAGCAGGTCGGCATCGGCGTGCTGCTGGCCGCCGCACTGCTGGCGCTGCTGCCCAGCGTGCTCGCCTTCATCGCCATGCAGCGCCAGTTCATGCGCGGCCTGACCTCCGGCGCCGTCAAGGGCTGACGCCGCCACCCGTCCGCACAGCCACTACCGAGGAGAACCACCATGCGCCTGCAGGGGCTGCTCTCGTTCCCGCTCACTCCGTTCACCGGCGACGACAAGGTCGACCTGGCGGTCTTCGCCGAGCACGTCGAACGCCAGATCGCGGCCGCGCCCAGCGCGCTGTTCGTCGCCTGCGGCACCGGCGAGTTCACCGCGCTGTCCACCGACGAGTACCGCGACGTCGTGGCCACGGCGGTTCGGGTGTCCGACGGCCGCCTGCCGATCTTCGCAGGCTGCGGCGGCGGCCCGCAGCAGGCCCGGGAGTTCGCGCAGATCGCCGCCGACTGCGGCGCCGACGGGCTGCTGCTGCTTCCGCCGTACCTGGTCTCCTCGACCCCGGCCGGGCTGGTCGAGCACGTGCGCTACGTCGCCTCGGCGACCGCGCTGCCGATCACCGTCTACCAGCGCGCCAACGCGGTGCTCGACCCGGCCGCAGCGGTGGCGCTGCTGGACATCCCGACCGTCGTCGGCATCAAGGACGGCCGGGGCGACGTGGACGCGATGCTGCGCCTGGTCGTGGCGGTACGCGAGTCCGGCCACCCCCGCGCCGCCGAGTTCGGGTTCCTCAACGGGCTGCCCACCGCCGAGATGTCCGTCCAGGCGTACGAGGCCATCGGCGTGGACAGCTACTCCTCGGCCGTGCTCTGCTTCGCCCCCGACATCGCCACCGCCTTCTACCGGGCCGTCCGCGCCGCAGACAGGGCCGTCGTCGCGAAGCTGCTCACCGCGTTCTACCTGCCGCTGGTGGCCCTGCGCGACAAGGTGCCCGGCTACGCCGTCGCGCTGGTCAAGGCCGGGGCGCGGCTGGACGGGCAGGCGATGGGGCACGTGCGCCCGCCGCTGGTCGACATCACGCCCGAGCACGAAGCCGAGCTGGCCGCCATCATCGCGCGCGGCCGCGCCGCCCTGGCCGAGACCATCGCACCTGCCGAGGCGACCGCACCTGCCGAGGCGACCGCATGAGGATCCGCGAGGTCGTGGTCACGCCGGTGGCGTTCCCGGACCCGCCGCTGCTCAACTCCGCCGGGGTGCACCAGCCGTGGGCGCTGCGCGCCATCGTCGAGCTGCGCTGCGGCGACGGCCTGGTCGGGCTGGGCGAGACCTACGGCGACGCCCCGCACCTGGAGCTGCTGCGTGCCGCCGGAGCGACGCTGGTCGGGCTGGACCCGTTCGACACCAACCGGCTGTGGCGCCGGGTGTGCCGGGTGCTGGGCGGTGCCGACTCACCCGACCGGCACGGGCTGACCGGCGACTCCAGCCCGCAGAAGACGGCGCTGCGGGTGTTCGCCCCGTTCGAGGTCGCCTGCCTCGACCTGCAGGGGCACCTGACCGGGCGGCCGGTGGCGGATCTGCTCGGTGGGAAGGTGCGCGAGCGGGTGCCGTTCTCGGCGTACCTGTTCTACAAGTGGGCTGTCCACCCGACCGCCGACGGCCCGGCGTCGCTGGTCGGCGGGCTGCCGCCGGTCGACGACCCGTACCCGGCCGCCCTCGACCCGGCCGGGATCGTCGCCCAGGCCCGGCAGCTGATCGACGAGTACGGGTTCGGCTCGATCAAGCTCAAGGGCGGCGTGTTCCCGCCCGACGAGGAGATCGCCGCGATCCGGGCCCTGCGTGAGGCGTTCCCCGACCTGCCGCTGCGGCTGGACCCCAACGCCGCGTGGAGCGTGGAGACCTCGGTCCGGGTCGCCCGGGAGACCGAAGGGCTGCTGGAGTACCTGGAGGACCCGACGCCCGGCATCCCCGGTATGGCCGAGGTCGCCAAGGCGGCACCGATGCCGTTGGCCACCAACATGTGCGTGGTCAGCCCCGCCGACATCCCGCCCGGGTTCGGCCAGGGCGCGGTCGGGGTGGTGCTGTCCGACCACCACTACTGGGGTGGGCTGCGGCGCAGCGCCGAACTCGCCGCGATCTGCCGGACCTGGGGCGTCGGGGTGTCGATGCACTCCAACAGCCACCTGGGCATCAGCCTGGCCGCGATGACGCAGCTCGGCGCGGCGCTGCCGGAGCTGACGTACGCCGCCGACACGCACACGCCCTGGCAGTGCGGCGTCGACGTGCTGGAGCGGCCGCTGCCGATCACCGGCGGGGCGGTCACCGTGCCGGACACGCCCGGCCTGGGCGTGAGCCTGGACCGGGACGCGCTGGCGCGGCTGCACGAGAACTACCTGCGGTGCGCGATCCGGGAGCGGGACGACACGTCGTACCGGCGGATCTTCGAGCCCGAGTACACCAAGCGGAGGCCGCGATGGTGATCAGCGTGCACGCGTTCCCGTGGGACGTGCTGGGCGATCCCGGGTTCGTCGACCGGTTCGCGCGGACCGGTGCCGACGCGGTGACGCTGGCCGTGTCGTACCACTCGACGCGGGCGGCGACGCCGCTGCACCCGTCGCGGCGGCTGGTCGACGCCCGGTACGCCGCGCTGTATCGCCCCGTACGCGAGCAGGCCTGGGCCGGTCGGCGCCTGGTGCCGCAGGCACCGGACTGGATCCCGGGCCACGACGACCCCGCCGGTGCCGCGGTCGAACTGCTGCGTGCCGCCGGTATCCCGGTCAACGCCTGGGTCGTGCTGGCCCACAGCACCCGGCTCGGCCTGGCCCACCCCGACCTGAGCGTGGTCAACTGCTTCGGCGAGCACTACCCGTACGCCCTGTGCCCGGCGCGGCCGCAGGTGCGCGAGCACTGTGCGGTGCTGGCCGCCGAGGCGCTGCGCGGACTGCCTGTCGACGGGGTGTCGCTGGAGTCGGCCGGGCAGATGGGCGTGGCGCACATCGGCTGCCACGAGAAGACCGACGGCGCTTTCCCGCCGCTGGTCCAGCGGGCGCTCAGCGTCTGCTGCTGCGACGCCTGCGCCGCGTCCTGGACCGCGCGCGGACTCGACCCGGCCCAGGTCACCGCCGCGCTGCGCGAGGCCGCCCGCTCGGCGACCTGGCTGCCCGACGACCTCGCGTCCGCGCTGCTCGCGACCCGTCAGGCGGCGACGACCACGCTGGTGGCCGAGGTCCTCGCGGCGGTGCGCGAACACGCCCCGCAGGCCTCGATCACCCTGCACGCCCATCCCGACCCGTGGGCCGCCGGACCGTCGCCTGGTCTGGTGCCCGAACTGCTGTCCGAGGTGGACAATGTGCTGATCCCGTGTTGGCCGACAGACCCGGCCACGGCCGAACTGGTCTCGGCGCTGGCAGACCGGACCACTGTGGATGCCTATGTGACGGTGCTGCCACCTGCCCAGGCCGACCAGTTGCCCGACCACGTGGCCCGGCTCCGCGACGCCGGGGCGAACCGGCTCAGCCTCTACCACCTCGGCCTGGCCCCGGCCGACCGCCAGCCCCTCTTGAATACCCTGGCCAAGCACTTCCGCACCTGAGCGCAACGCCCCGCCGCCTGCGGCTGCGGGCGGGCCGTGCTCCGCTACGGAGCTGCAGTTTCGGGGAAAGTGCGTGAGTTCAGGCTCGGATTCGTGCACTTTCCCCGAAACTGCACGGCGTCCGGCGGGCGTGCGCCAGCGCATGGTCCGGCGGGCGTGCGCCAGCGCGATGCTGCGCCGTGCCCCGGTGCGCGGGACGACGACCACATCAACCACCGACCTCCGCTGCCAGTCGATGCGCTCGCGGACGGTGCAGTTTCAGGGAAAGTGCGGCAACATGCGGTCCCATTCCTGCACTTTCCTCGAAACTGCACGCTGGGACGCGCGGGGTCGGGATCGCGATAGGAGATTCCGATGGATGTCATGGATGCGGTGGCGCGGGCCGTCGGGGCCGCGCCGTCGATGGCGGCGATGAGCGGCGATGCCCGGCGGGACATGCTGTACGCGTGCGCCGACGCGGTGCTCGCGGCCGGGGACGAGGTCGTCGCCACCGCGATGGCCGAGACGGGGCTGACCGAGGCGCGGCTGCGCGGTGAACTCGACCGGACCGCCAACCAGTTCCGGTTGCTCGGCGACCACGCGGCCAAGCCGTGGCGACGGGTTTCGGCCGGGGTCGCGGCGGGAGGCGCGGACGTGGTCACCGTGCCGGTGCCGGTCGGGCCGGTCGCGGTGTTCGCCGCGTCGAACTTCCCGCTGGCGTTCGGAGTCAGCGGCGGCGACACCGCGTCAGCGCTGGCGGCGGGCTGCCCGGTGGTGGTCAAGGCGCATCCGGCGCAGCCGCGTACCGGCGAGCTGCTGGGGGCGCTGCTGGCCCGTACCCTGCCCGAGGGGACGTTCTCGCTGGTCGCGGGCGGTCCGGAGGTGTCGTTGGAGTTGGTGCGGGCGCCCGGGGTGAAGGCGGTCGGGTTCACCGGGTCGCTGCAGGGCGGCCGGGCGCTGATGGACGTGGCGGCGGCCCGGCCCGACCCGATCCCGGTGTACGCGGAGATGGGCTCGCTCAACCCGGTGCTGGTGCTGCCCGGCGCGACCGGTGCGGCGACGGTCGGGGCGCTCGCGGCGGCGGTGACCGGTTCGGCCGGGCAGCTGTGCACCAAGCCGGGCCTGGTGTTGACCGAGTCGGCCGCGTTCGCGGATGAGCTCGCCGCGGCCGTGGCGTCGACGTCCGTGCACCGGATGCTGACCGAGCCGATGGCCGAAGCGCACCGGCGCTGGCGGGCCGACTCCTCGACGCGGCACCGGGTGGTTGCGGGCGACGGTGATCCGGCGCCGTTCGCGGTGGTCGTCGACGCGGCGGAACTGGCGGGGGAGCTGCTGGAGGAGCACTTCGGACCGTCGGTGGTGATCGGCGTCGGCGTGGCGGCGGACATCCTGGGCCGGTTGGCGGGATCGCTGACCGCGTCGGTCTTCGCCGCCGATGATGACCGCGACGAGGCTCGCGCGCTGCTGCCTGAGCTGCTGGCACGGGCCGGTCGGATCGTCTGGAACGGTGTGCCGACCGGCGTCGCGGTGTGCGACGCGATGCAGCATGGCGGTCCGTGGCCCGCCACGTCGGCGTCCTGGTCGACGTCGGTGGGTACGGAGGCGGTCGAGCGGTTCCGGCGGCCGGTGGCCCTGCAGGGTCTGCCGCCGGAGCTGCTGCCCTGAGCCGTCGCTCCCGATTGATCACTCTGGCATGGCGTCCACATACATGGACGCCATGCCAGTTTGTAACATGCTATTGACCTGTTGGATACGTGTCAGCAGAATGGGCGATCACAGGAATCCACAGCAGACACCCGTCCCCTCGGAGCAGTGATGTCTCGACGTTCCGCCCCCGTACCCCTGCTGGCCGGTCTCACGGTCGCCGCGCTCGCCGCGACCACCCTGGCCCTGGCACCCGCCCGCCCGCAGCTCAGCCCGGCCGCCGCCCTCACCACCCTCGACCTGTCCGCCGCCAACCGCCGCGCCCCGATCGTGGGCCTCTACGACTGGTCCAAGGCCGGTTACCGTGGCGGCGCCAACCTGCCCGGCGCCGCCGAGACGAACCCCGACGCCGCCTGCCAGCTCACCCCCGCCGAGCTGGCCGCCCAGTACGCCGTCACGCCCGACGACAACGTCGACGACTCGGCCGGTCTCCAGGCCGCCATCGACGCGATCCGCACCGGCTGCTCGCCCACCGCGAGCTACACCAAGCTGTCGCTGATCACCCTGCCCGCGGGCACCCTCAACGTGTCCCGGCAGCTCGGCGTCGACGCCGACTACCTGATCATCCGCGGTGCGGGCAGCGGCACCGGCGGCACCCGGTTCGTCTTCCGTCCCGATGCCAACACCCGCTACGACGCGCTCACCGCCGACGGCTCCGACTGGGACGAGGACGGCATGACCTCCGGGTCGGGCACGGGCGGCTGGATCTGGCCCGGCCGCGGCCTGTTCCGGGTGCAGTCGCGCGCCGTGCACACCAGCTACGCCAGCGAGTACGCCGCGGCGCCCGCCAACCGCAAGGACCTGTTCGAGGGCACCGTCAACGTGCACTGGAAGGCCGGGCTGAAACTGCGCGGCAAGACCGGTGACACCGCCTTCGCCGCCCGCACCGGCGACACCGTCGTCCACCTGGCCACCAGCGGTTCACTCAGCGCGTTCACGGTCGGCGGCCTGGTCAACATTCGCGCCGCGAACTCGGTGAACTTCTACGCCCAGCAGGACATCACGCCCGCCGACGGCACCCTGCAGAACATCCACATGCGCCAGCAGATCTTCACCATCACGGCGGTCGACACCACCAACCGCACCATCACCCTGGACAAGCCGCTGGAGTACGACGTCCCCGTCAACTCCACGTCCGACGGCTCGGCCGCCATCGGCGGCACCGTCTACGACTCCAAGGCCGCCCCGCTGGTCGACCCGGTGCTCGGCGTCGGCTTCGAGAACTTCTCCCTCACCCAGGACATGCCCGGCCTCAACCCGGCCGACGCCGTGCACAACTACGGCAACATGGCCCCGGCCGAGGAGATGCACGGCATCGTCTTCAAATGGGCCGCCAACTCCTGGGTGCGCGGCATCAGCACCAGCATGACCGGCTCACACCCGATCGTCTCCGAGGAGGCGTACCACCTGCAGATCGTCGGCAACAGCTTCGACGGCGCGTGGAACAAGGGCAAGGGCGGCAACGGCTACTTCCGCGGCTCGCGCGTCTGGGACTCCCTCTACGCGGGGAACACCTCGCGCAACCTGCGCCACTTCACCTTCCAGTGGTCGGCGTCGGGCAACGTCGTGATCGGCAACGACTTCGACTCCGACATCAACCTGCACGGCGGCTGGGAGCGCAACAACCTCATCGAACTGAACACGGTGACGGTGCCGTACGAGCACCGTTCGGCCAGCTGCACCGCCAACTGCGGCGAGGAGGGCGGCGGCGGTCCGGACGCCTCCACCTGGTTCCCGATCTGGTGGGCGGCGGGCAAGAAGGCCGTCAAGTGGTCCGGCTCCAGCGGGCCGCGCAACGTGTTCTTCAACAACTCGATGAGCAAGCAGACCACCGCGGGTGCCGCGTACACCCCGTACTACGCCGACCATCAGCGCGTCTACCAGTTCGGCTGGAACGGCACCGGCTGGAAGCACCTCGACAGCGGCGGCACGGCGATCCCGGACTGGTCCGGGCGCGAGCAGTTGGACTACACCGGCGGGCACGGCGTGGACGCGACCCGTACCGATGCGGGCCCGTCGCTGTTCCTCAAGTCCCTGACCGGCGTGCCCAGCCCGTCGCCGTCGGCCAGCTCCCCGGCCTCCCCGTCGCCCTCGCCCTCGCGGTCGGCCTCCCCGTCACCGTCGGCCTCGCCCTCGTCGTCACCGTCGGCCTCGCCCTCGTCGTCACCGTCCGCCTCGCCCTCGTCGTCACCGTCCGCCTCGCCCTCGTCGTCACCGTCCGCCTCGCCCTCGGCTTCGCCGAGTGCTCCGGCGGGATGCGTGACGGTGCGGACCGTGCAGACCTCGTCGTGGAGCACCGGGTACGGCATGGACGTGTTCGTCAAGAACAACTGCGCCCAGGCGACGGTCACCTGGACGGTCGAGTTCGATCTGCCCACCGGCACCAGCGTCAGCAACTCATGGAGCTCGGTACGCACCTCGACCGGCCAGCACCACACTTTCACCAACCTCTCCTACAACGGCGACATCGCCCCTGGCCAGGAGGAGAGCTTCGGCTTCAACGCCTCCGGCACCGGTCTGCCCCTCAACCTGACCGCCCACTGATCGGCGGTTCCGAACAGCGCAGGGGCATCGGCTCGTCGCCGGTGCCCCTCGCTTCGCATCTCACCCGTGCTCGACTCGCCGCGACCGACTGGCAGGTTTCCACCGTTGGTGGCGGCGCCTTGGTCACGCGCATCCGCCCCGAGCTCGCACCCGAGTGGGCGCGGAATGCCGGGAACCGGCGCAGCCGAGCGTCGCCCGGTGGGATTCTGAGGTGTCCGCACCACGTTCGCCGGTCAGCGGCGACCACATCCACGGCGCCGTGGTCGCGCCTGGAGGACGCGATGAAAACCACCCGAACGCCCACACGCACCCCATCGGTGCAGGATGAGTACTTCGTCGACATCCTGACCGTGGTCAACGGCGCTCCGCACCAGTGGCGGGTCGACACCCGCACCACGCTGCTGGAGGCGCTGCGTGACACCGCCGGGCTCACCGGCACCAAGCGCGGATGCGACCAGGGCGCCTGCGGCGCGTGCACGGTCCACGTCGACGGCGCACGCGTGCTGGCCTGCCTGATGCTGGCCGCCCAGGTCGACGGCCGCTCGGTCACCACGGTCGAGGGGTTGGCCGACGGTCCGGGCCTGCATCCGCTGCAGGAGGCGTTCGTACGCCACGACGCGTTCCAGTGCGGCTTCTGCACTCCCGGCCAGCTCATGTCGGCCGCGTGCCTGGTCGGCGAGGGTCGCACGGGCAGCGACGCCGACATCCGCGAGTTCATGGCGGGCAACCTGTGCCGTTGCGGGGCGTACGACAACATCGTCGCCGCGATACGCGAGGTCGCCGCCGCAGATCGTGCCGAGGGCGGTGCCTGATGCGGGCGTTCGTCTACGACCGGCCCACCCGGGTCGAGCAGGCCGTCGCCACGGTGACCGCCGACCCGCAGGCGGCGTTCCTGGCCGGGGGCACCACCCAGCTGGACCTGATGAAGGACGGGGTGTGGACCCCGGACCGGCTGGTCGACATCTCCCGCCTGCCGCTGCGCGGCATGATGACCGAGGGCCAGCTGCTGCGGGTGGGGGCGCTGACGACGATGGAGCAGTTGGCGGCCGAACCGGTCGTCGCGCGGCGGCTGCGGTTCGTCCGGGAGGCGCTGCTGGCCGGGGCGTCGACGCAGCTGCGCAACATGGCCACCATCGGCGGCAACCTGCTGCAGCGCACCCGCTGCCGTTACTTCCGCGACCCGACGGTGGCCGCCTGCAACCGGCGCTGCCCCGACTCGGGCTGCGCGGCCGTGGCCAACACCGCGCGCATGCACGCGGTCCTCGGCGTCGACGAGCGGTGCGTGGCCCTACACGCATCCGACGTCGCGGTGCCGCTGGTAGCCGTCGGTGCGGCGGTGACGGTCCTGGGGGCGAAGGGTGAGCGGCAGATCCCGCTGACGGAGTTCTGGGTACGGGCCGACGAGGGGCCGTCGATCGAGAACGTGCTCGGCCACGGCGAGCTGATCACCGAGGTGCGGATCCCGTTGTTACCCGAGGGTTGGACGTCGGGGTATCTGAAGGTGCGGGACCGGGCGTCGTACGAGTTCGCGCTGACCAGCGCGGCGGTGGCGCTGCGCATGGACAGCGGGGTGATCGGGGACTGCCGGATCGCCCTCGGCGGTGTCGGCTCGGTGCCGTGGCGGGCCTGGCAGGCCGAGGACCTGCTGCGCGGCACCCAACCCGAGCCGACGCTGTTCGAGCGGGCGGGCCGAGCGGTGATGGCGGGCGCGTACACGCTGCCCGGGACCGCGTTCAAGGTCGATCTGGCGGTGCGCACCCTGACCCGGCAACTGATCGCCATGACCTCGGCGGCGACGCGATGACCGCCACGCATTCGCGGCCCGGCTCGCCGGACACCTGGGTGGGGCAGGGCCTGGACCGGGTCGACGGTCCGCACAAGGTGACCGGGACCGCGCCGTACCCCAGCGACGTGACCATGCCCGGGATGCTGCACGCGATGGTGGTGACCTCGACCGTGCCGGCGGGCAGCATCACGAAGATCGACACCAGCGCGTTGCTGACCCTGCCCGGGGTCCGGGCGGTGTTCACGCACGAGAACTTCCCGAGGCTGAACGAGCCACCGGTGGTGGCGTTCGGCGATGCTCCGGCGATGCCGCTGCAGGACGCGCGGATCAGCTTCCACGGCCAGGAGGTGGCGCTGGTCGTCGCGGACACCCCGCAGGAGGCGGTGGAGGCGGCGCGGCTCATCGAGATCACCTACGCCCAGGAGCCGGCGCGGCTGGACTGGTCCGACGGGGTTGAGGAGCCGCTGCCGTACCTGCCCGACGTGCGGCGCGGCGACGTGGACGCGGGCTGGGCCAACGCCGACGCCAGGGTGGGCGCCACCTACACCACCGCGGAGAACGTCAACAATCCGCTCGGCCTGATGGGGTCGGTCGCCGTGTGGGACGGCGACCACCTGGACTTCCACGACTCGACCCAGTGGCCGGTCGCGGTTCGCAAGATCCTGGCCGCCATGTTCGGGGTGCCGGAGTCGGGGGTGCGGGTGCTGGTGCCGTACCTCGGCGGGGGTTTCGGCGCGGGGTTGAACACCTGGCCGTACAAGATCCTGTGCGCGGGTGCGGCCCGGGTGCTGGACCGCCCGGTCAAGCTGATGCTGACCCGACCGCAGATGTTCAAGCTGGTCGGGCACCGGCCCGACACCGAGCATCGGGTGCGCCTGGCCGCGCGCCGCGACGGCACGCTCACCGCGATCGAGCACCGCGCCCGGTCGATGGGCGCGCTGGACAAGCCCGCGCTGGGGCTGCTCACCGCCGCGACCAGCCAGGTGTACGCCTGCCCGAACGTCACCACCGTCGAGCGTACCGTCCGGCTGAACCGCCGCTACCCGGCCGCGATGCGCGGCCCCGGCGAGGCCGAGGGCAACTGGGCGATCGAGACCGCGCTGGACGAACTCGCCTACGAACTCGGCCTGGACCCGCTGGAGCTGCGGCTGCGCAACATCTCCGCGCTGGTGCATCCGGGCTCAGGGCTGCCCTGGTCCAGCAACGCGCTGGTCGAGTGCTGCCGGGTCGGCGCGGAGGTGTTCGGCTGGTCGCGACGTGACCCGCGACCGGGGTCCATGTCGGACGGGGACCTGCTGCTGGGCTGGGGGATGGCCACCGCCTTCTACGGCGCGTACCTGCCCGTCTCCACCGCCCGGGTCACCCTGTACGCCGACGGCACCGCCGCGGTGCGCGCCGCCGGGACCGACATCGGCACCGGGACGTACACGGTGATCACGCAGTTGGCCGCCGACCTGCTGGGGCTTCAGCCACGCCAGGTCGACTTCCGGCTCGGCGACAGCGACCTGCCCGACTCGGCCCAGTCCGGCGGGTCTGGGCTGGCCTCGTCGCTGTCGGCCGCCGTCATGGACGCCGTCGCGAACCTGCGCGGCGGCCTGCTCGGTCTGCTCGACCCGGCCTCGCCGCTGCGCGGCGCCTCCCCGGACGAGGTCGTCTGCCGCGACGGCGCGCTGTGCCGCGACGCCGACCCGTCGGCCCGGATCTCGTTCGGCGACCTGCTCACCCGGGGCGGGCTGAACCAGCTGTCGGCCGAGGGCCGGGTCCGCCTGCCCGATCCGCAGCAGGCGGGGATGCACCAGGCGGGCGGGTTCGGAGCCCGGTACGTCGAGGTGGCGATCGATCCGCTGATCGGCCGGCTGCGGGTGCGGCGGATCGTCAGCGCCACCGACGCCGGGCGCATCCTCAATCCGAAGCTGGCCCGCAGCCAGATCATCGGCGGCACGGTCGGCGGCATCGGCATGGCGATGTTCGAGGAGACGGTGACCGATCCGGACACCGGTCGGGTCGCCAACGGGACATTCGGCGACTATCTGATCGCCTCCTGTGCCGACGTGCCCGACGTGGAGGTCCTGTTCGTGGGCGGGCCGGACCGGTTCAGCCCGGCCGGGACCAAGGGCGTGGGCGAGATCGGGCTGGTCGGGGTGGCGGCGGCGATCGGCAACGCGGTCTTCCACGCCACCGGCCGCCGCCTGCGCGGCCTGCCGATCACCATCGACCAGCTGTTGCTTTAGGCGTCGGCCGGTTCGCGCACCAGCGGGACGACGTCGTGGGCCAAGCGCCGCACCTGGCCGCGTTCGGCCGCGACCGGCCGGCAGCCGAAGGTGTCGAAGCGCGGGTCGTGCCCTACCGGCGAGCGTGTGGGCGCGTGCGCACCTCAGCCGTGACAGCCGCCCCGCCTGAGCGGGGCGGCCGCCTTTCCGGTTACGGCGTCCAGGGTGCGGTGACGACCCAGCTCACGTCGTCACCCCACAGGCCGGTGGCGTCGAACGCGTTCGAGCCGCCGTTGCTGGCGATGTAGACCAGGTTGTTGTAGTGGCGCAGGTAGCGGGTGGAGAAGTTGACCGAGGCGAGCGAGTTGCCCTGGCCGTTCTTGCTCACCCGAGTGCAGAACGTCGCGTCGCTGGCGAACAGCGCGCTGCCGTCGTTGGCCTGTGCGTAGACCTGATAGTTCGAGTGCCGTAGGAAGCTGCCCGCGGTGTTCTTGGACTCGAACGACACGCAGGAGGGGTTGGCCAGACCGGCGCGCACGATCCAGGATGCGTTGGCCTTGTCCGTGGCCGAACTGGAGGAGCTGACCACCGCGGTGGAGACGCTGGTGCCGGAGTGGGTGATGTACCGGGTGGTGCAGCAGGCAGTGGTGGCGCGCAGCGAGACGGTCGCGCCCGCCGTCAGCGCGCTGTTGCCGGACAGGCCGGGGGCGTAACCGGCGGCGACGATGTTGGCCTGCACCGAGTTCTCAGTGGCGTCGCTCGGGTAGCCCGAGGTCATCACGCCCTCGTAGAAGGTGCCGGCGGAGCTGTTGCTGTTGTCGCCGCCGATGCCGAGGATGATCGCGCCCTCCTTCTTCATCGGGTTGTAGCCCGCCACGTTGGGCCGCACGCCGTTGTAGTAGGTGGACAGGCCGCCCGAGCGTGCGTTGCCCGCCCGGATCGACCAGTGGTTCGGCTCGCCCTTGACGATCGCGGTCAGGAACCGGTGCGTCACCGTCGGGTCGTTGGTGTTCTGGCCCGCGTTGACGCCGGAGAACAGGCCGTTCTCCAGGTCGGCCATGACCCACGGGCCGTTGCCGCTGCCCCGGCCCCAGGCGGTGATGTTGCCGAAGTAGATGGCTTCCATCGTGCCGTTGCCGTTGTCGCGGCTGTTGGTCTCGGCGTTGCCGTAGTCGAAGCAGCAGCCGTTGTTGTAGTGCGTGCCGTCGAAGATGGCGTACATTCCCTCGGCCGCGTCACCTCGGGCGATGCCGTTGGTGCTGTTGTTGCGGTAGCCGGTGCCGGGGGCCACGAACACGCCGTACGCCTTGTTGCCGCCGACGGTCACCGGGGCCGCGTTGGCGACGGCGAGGTTGTCGTAGCCGCCCGCGGCCGGGCCGTTGAACCCGCCGGGCGGCGCCTGGGTGAGGTGGTTACCGCGACCGGACTGGTCGTAGATGATGGTGATCAGGCAGCTGGTGTTGGCGCAGAACGAGTCCTGCGCCGCGGCGTTGGCGTAGCCGCCCGCGCTGAGCAGGCCGATGTTCTGCGTGGCGTTGTCGGACGCGCGCCGGACCTGGTACAGCGAGCCGTTGTAGGTGCCGTACAGCGCCCGGGTGGTGCTGTGCGCGGCGACGCAGGGCGTGCCGCCGGTGGCGTAGATGTCGCACGGCTGCGTCGTCGCGGCCTGCGAGGTGCCCGCGCCGGTCAGGACGCTCGCGACGAGCGCGCCCGTGGTGGCCACGGCCAGGGCGGCCAGGCGCAGGGGTCGATGTTTGAGCTGCAGTGCCATTGCTACCTCTTCCGTTGCGGTGGGGACCGGGGACCGTCGCCGGGCACGGTGCACCGGCACGCCGTAGGGAGGCGCGCGGGCAGGCCAAGGCTGGTCCATCAGTACGGGTTCGCGGCGGCGAGAGCGAAGTGATCAACGGGTGCGGCGGCTCGACGGCTGGGTGAGTTCCTCCCTTCGAGGGGGTCGCCGGCGCACCACGGGTCGGGCCCCCAGACAAGGAGCGCGGCCGCGTGTGAGCGTTAACATAACCGACCCGAAATCTTTTCGCAATGATCAAATATCCTCGATTTGAGGTCGGCCCTGATTCGGCTGTTCGTTTGCGAAACACGGGCTGTACCGAATCGATCAGCGAACGCCTGTTACCGCTCACATGGGTGCCGTGCCTCGCCCGGTCCGTCCCGCCGCGACAGTGAGAAGTATCGGTGGCTGGGACCGAGAGTTTCCGGAACACGTTGACGTGTCCGGGCGTCCTAATCGACCCTTGGGCATGCCATGGCATCCGTGTACATCGATTGCAGATGCCGCTTCCACTGCCCGGAAGGAGGCTTCAATGACCAGCAACTCGGACCGTTCCCGCATCCGATCGGCGGTCGTCGCACCGACGGTGTCGGCGCTCGCGTTCGCGGGAGCGGTGACAGTCGCCCGGTCCACATCAGCCGCGGCGGCCGCTCCACTCGCTGTCGGCGTCGAGGACGACGGCGCCGACTGCGCCGTGAACCTGCCCGGCTCCGCTACGGCCAACGCCAAACTTCCCGATCTCTTCAAGAAGATCGACGGCACTCGGATCGCCACGTGATCCGACTGGCGCTGTCGGCGCGAGGAGATCAAGAAGCTGGCCGAGCGGTACGTCTACGGCACCAAACCCGCCAGACCGGCCAGCGTCACCGGCACGGTCTCCCGGACCGGCATCACCGTGAACGTGTCCGACAGCGGCCGCAGCGCCAGCTTCTCGGCCGGCGTCAGCGTGCCCAGCGGCACCGGACCCTTCCCGGCCGTGGTGGTCGTCGGCGGGCTCGGCGCCGACACGGCGACCATCCAGGCGGCCGGGGTCGCCGTCATCAACTACGACCCGCTCTCGGTCGGCAAGGAGGGCACCGCCCGCAACAACAAGCAGGGCGCCTTCTACTCCGTGTACGGCGCGACGAGCAGCACCGGGTAGCTGGCCGCGTGGGCCTGGGGCGTCAGCCGCATCATCGACGTCATCGAGCAGTCGGGCGGCACCGTCCTCAAGGCCGACGCGCTGGGCGTCACGGGCTGCTCGCGCTACGGCAAGGGTGCCTTCGCGATCGGCGCCTTCGACCAGCGCATCGCGCTGACCATCCGATCGAGTCGGGCAGCGGCGGTGCGCCCGTCTTCCGCGGCATCGCGGGAGAGTCCGGCGCCCAGCCGCTCAGCAGCACTTACTCGGAGCAGCCTGGGCTGGGGGACGCGTTCGGGTCGTACACGGGAAGTCCGGCGGGGTTGCCGGTGGACACGCACGAGACCGTGGCCATGATCTGTTCATCATGGAGAACCCGCGCATCGACTGGCTGGCGGCGCGCTCCGGCAGTGTGTCGGCGCTGGCCGGGGCCGAGGTCTACAAGGCGCTGGGCGCTGCTGACAACATCACCTACTGGTCCGACGTCGCGGACGGCACCCACTGCGCGGTGCGATCCGAATGGCGCACCCCGCTGCAGCAGAACCTGCAGAAGTTCCTGCTCAAGACGGGTAACGCGGCGGGCACCTTCCGGATCTCGAGCCTGAAGTCCGGCAACCTGGCCGACTCTTCCGCCGGAGCATGAGTCGACCGGGACGTTGCTGGCCGCCATGCTGGCCGGTGTCGCACTGTTCGCGGCCGTCACGCTGAGCGGCTTGACCTCGATGGTCGCTTACCTCAGCACCCGCCGCCGAGGCTGGCTGGTGGTGGCCGCGACGCTGCTGCTCGCGGACTGCGCGGTGATCATCGGATACGACAGACTCGTCGGCGGCTGACGGGCGGGTTCAGCCGCGCAGTTCGTCCATGTGGTGCCCGGCGGCCGTGACCGCCTCGTCCGAAGTCCTGCCCTCGGACCGCGCCACGATGTACGGCGCGTACCAGTCCGACCAGTGGTGCTTCGGCGCGACCGCCTCGTACGCGCCGTGGTGCTCCTCGGCCTCGCGCAGCAGCTCGGTCAACGTCGCAACGTCCATGGTGACCTCCTCGTCGCGGCGACACGGCAATTGTCGCCGGTCAGGCGCCGGTGGCGACGGCTTACGCAAGAGTAGGCCCAGGCCACCACCGTGGTCAGCGCTGTCGACGGGCCTGATCGAGGACCTCCGTCACGAACTCCAGCGCGTGCTGAGCGCTGGTCAGGGGCTCCTGGGCGCACTGTTCGTCGACCTGGCGGGCCCGCGGCCGGGGCAGGCCGAGACTCTCCCGCATGGTCCGGGCGAACTCCTCGACCGAGACCAGGTTGACCTGGTTCGGTGTCGGGCTGAGATAGCCGAGCTCGAAGAACGATCCGGGCAGGCGGGCGGCGCAGCGGTAGAGGCAGGTGAGCAGGGGCAGCCGGTAGTCGTACAGGCGGCGGGCGCGCTCGGTGGCCAGCAGCGCGTGCAGGGACCACTGCTCGATGCGGCGGGACAGGTCGCGGATGTCGCGGCTGGTGGGGTTGCCGACGGGCATGTCGGTGGCCCTGTCCCAGAGCCGCGCGAAGCGCTGGGACAGGTCCAGGTCGCGCGCGGCCCAGGACTGCGGCGTCGCCCGGTCGCTGGTGCTGAACTCTTCCAGGCTCTCGGTGGAGGAGTCGCGCATGAAGTGCCACAGCTCGTCATAGCTGGTGCGGAACCGGCTGGTGCCCAGCCGCCCCACCCGCAGCAGCCAGCCGAGCATCAGCAGCGCGGAGGCGAGCAGCAGCGCGCCGAGGAACAGGCTCAGCCCGGCCGACCACCTGGCCACGCCGTCGCCTGCCAGCCAGGACACCGGCTTCATGTCGACGGTGGCGTCGGCGACGGTGACCACACCGACCAGGGCGATGCTGATGCCGAACAGCATGCTCGCGCGCTGCAGCGCGTCGCCCTCGCGGACCCGGCGCTCGTCGAAGGCCTTGGTGATCGCGTCGAGCAGGCTCTGGTAGTTGCGCTGCACGACGATGGCCTGGGCGGCGACCTCGTCACTGCCGCGTACCAGCTTGCTGATCAGGCCGGTCTCGGTGAGGGCGGCCCGCACGCCGCCGGTCTGGCCGGTCAGGTGCCGTTCGGTGATCGCGTCGTCGTAGATGTCGCCGAGCGCGGCGGCGGTGGCGCTGATCTGGGCCCGGCAGCTCTGCGTCCGTCCGGCCAGGTGGGACAGGTCGGCGATGCCCTGCA
Source organism: Catellatospora tritici (assembly GCF_019083965.1). Lineage (GTDB taxonomy): Bacteria > Actinomycetota > Actinomycetes > Mycobacteriales > Micromonosporaceae > Catellatospora > Catellatospora tritici. The sequence goes on along the minus strand of NZ_JAHRCY010000012.1, from coordinate 109,822 downwards.
GCAGCACCTGGTGCATCAGGTCCATGGAGCCGTGCACCTTGCCCAGCTTGCGCCACTGGAGCACCGGCAGGTGCGTGGCCAGGGAGTCCCACAGCCGGGCGCCCCGGCCGGCGACGGTCTGGTAGACGTCGAGGTGGTTGCGCCAGACATAGAGGTCGTGCTGGACGTCATCGAGCAGGTCTCCGGCGCGCGCCTCCAGGTCGGCGAGCTTGAGGACCAGCCGGTGCACGCCGTGCTCGACGTCGGCGTCGGCGCCGCCGCAGGCGGCCGGGACGATCAGGTACAGCGGGGCGTACTCGGGGTCGTTCGGGCCGGGTTTGCGGCTGATGCGGCGCAGGGTGAGGAAGTCGCCGTTGAGCACCGAGGTGGTGACGACGTCGTCGCGCATGTCGCCGACCATGAGCACCTTGCGGGTCAGCTCGTTGATCGTGGCGGTGTAGACGGGGTCTTCGATGTAGGCGGCCGGGTCGGCGGCGGTGTCCGCCGGTACGCCGATCCAGAAGTCGGCCTGCAGGTAGGTCCGGTCGAGGACCCGGAACGTGGCGTGGTCGAGGAAGTCGCGCAGCAGGTCCTCGGCCTTGCGCGCGGCGCGGGCGAACCGCTGGCGACACTCGGCGGCCGAGCCGGTGACCAGCTGCGGGCCGTCCTCGGTCAGCTCCTGCGGGCGGTGCTGGGGGTGGTGGGCGAGCCTGCTGTCGATGGAGATGCTCGCGTGCCAGCGCAGGTCGGTGCGGATCTGGTACAGCCGCAGGTCGAAGGTGACATAGCGGATGTCAGGGTGGGTGTCGAGGCCGGTGAGGGCGGCGAACCGGGTCGCGTCCAGGTAGACCCGGTGCCGCAGCTGGGCCACGGCGGTATGGGTGTCCTGGACGGATTCGCTGCCCGGCAGCTCCGCGAGCACCCGGCCCAGCCGCTCCACCAGCACCTCGACCTGCGCGTCGGCCTCGTCGCCGGTGAGGTAGGGGACCTGGGCGGGGTCGTCGGTGCCGACGCGGGGGTCGGCGCAGAGGAAGGCCTGCCCGTGCGGGCTGCCGTGCAGCAGGCGCTGCAGCAGCTCGCGCAGCCGTGACGGCGGGTCGCCGCCGGTCACGCCGTCGGCGGACACGAGCCAGGCCGAGGTGGCGACGACCGTCAGTCGGCGCAGGGGGCTGGTCGTCGTCGCGTCGGTGGAGTCCATCCTGGCCCGGCCCTCTCGCAATCATGTAACGACATGAGTGCTCATGGTAACGGTGGGTGTCCACGCGACAGCATCGTCGAATCGTTTGTGGACGATCGATCGGGTGGTCAGTCCTCGGCGACGACGATGACGCTGTCCTCGGCCGTGAAGGTGACCAGCTCCGCCTTCGCGGGGTTGAGCACGACCCGGTCGCCGGACTCGGTGTCGGCACGGGCGATGCGGTAGCCGATGGGGGTCTCGCCGCGGCGCCGGGCGGCCTCGATCACGGTCGCGTACGTGACGGGCGTGCCCGCGGTGATGTAGTCGGCGGCGGGCTTGAGGTGGATCTCCGAGCCCTCCGGGTCGAACAGGTCGGCGAAGACCGACAGCAGGTGCGGGTTCTCCGCCAGCTGGGTCATCAGCAGGCTGATCAGCCGGGCGGAGACGATGAAGTCGTCGGCGCGGGTGACCTGGGCGACCTCGCGGTTGGAGTCGTCGTTCATCTCGGTGACGATCGAGTACGGGTCGCCCAGCCGGTCCTCGATGTCACGCAGGTGCAGCAGGGTGACCAGCGTCCGGTCGTCGGCCCGGTCGGGGTCGGCCGAGTCGTCGGCCAGCACGACGATGCGGGTGTAGCTGCCGGGGTCCAGCGTCTCCAGCGAACGGCGGCTGGCCGGCTCGCACCGCTTGTAGCCCACGGTCAGGTGTTTGAGCTGGTCGAACGTGTTCTCGGGCGGCTGCGGCGCGGCGACGTCCACGATGGAGTCGGGGATGGCGTTGCGGTCCAGCAGGTTGATGATCTTCTCGGCGCGGTCGTTCCAGCCGACCAGCAGCGTACGGTCGGGCTGGGCCCGGCCGACCGGCTCGGCGACGATCGCCGCGGTGGCGACCGGCACCGCCTCCAGGGCGGGTTTGATCAGCAGGTCGTCCTCGGCGATCAGCACGATCTGGTCGCCCGCCTCGACGGCGGTGTCCATCGGCGGGTTGAGCACGACATCGCCGTCGGCGCGGCACAGCCCGATCGGTGCGCCGAGCTCGAAGTAGTCCAGCGCCTCGCCGTAGGTCCGGCCCGCCAGGCGCGGCTCGGCGCGCAGGTAGATCTCGTTGCCGGCGAAGTCGAGCAGGTCGGTGCAGACCGCCGACAGTCCCGACTGCCGATGGGACTGGGCGACCATGCGTACCGCGATGTCGTCGGCGTCGATGATGTGCGCGAGCGGACCACCGGCCAGGCGCGCGGCGGCGATGTTGGCCGACTCCTGGACCGCGGCGACGACATGGGGTCGGCCGGTCGGCCAGGGGCGGTTGTTGAGCAGCAGCAGGACCTTGATGACGTCGATGTCGGGGTCCCGGCCGGGCGGGGTCATCACGATCACCGACCGGGCCGTGTCCAGGCTGGTCAGGTCCAGCGCCGCGCGCTTGAGTGGGCTGCCGGAACGGCAGATGACCCGGGTGCGTCCGGTGTCGCCGACCCGTACCCGGATCTGCTCCTCCATGTCGATCTTGTCGTGGTCGGCGAGGACCACCACCGCCGACCTGGTCCGGCCCGCGTTGGCCCGCGCCAGTTCGGCGATCACCGTGAACACCTGGTCGGACCAGCCGAGGATGACGGTATGGCCGCGCTCGATCACCCGCGACCGGCCCCGACGCAGCTGGGTGATCTGGTTGTCCAATCCGGTCGTCAGCACGCCGATCAGCGACGAGACGAGGAAGATGCCGCCGATGGTCACCACCAGCATCAGCGCCAGAAACGGCGCGCTGCCGGTGTCGGCACCCATCGTGCCCGGGTCGAGCGTGCGCAGCAGGCTCATCCACAGCACGCCCAGCCAGCCCTTGTTGGCCGCGACGTCATCGCCGGTCAGCAGCCAGGCCACGAGCGTGACCACGACGATCAGCGTCAGCGACGCGATGCCCAGCCAGCCGATCAGGGCGGGAGTGCCGCGGTCCATGGTGGAGTCGAACCACGACCGCAACCGGTCACGCGTTCGCATCTTCACGTCGCCTCCCGCGCCGGTGTCCCTCGCTGACGGCAGTGCCGGTAGTCTCCGGGCGCGTCACGACCGCAAGAACCTATCAACCCGCGCACCGGTGGCGAAGCGGCCGGTACGGAACCCACCCGGCCGTCCAAGCCGGACTCGGCGGTTCGTCCCGAACCCGGCGGTTTGGAAGGGCACCTTCTTCGTCGGAATGCGATAAGAAGGTGCCCTTCCTTACCGTTCGGACTGCGGCGCTGTCGCGGTGGCGACTCCGCGATCACCGCAGCCGATCATCGCCATAAGGTGCGGTGACCCATCGCCATCGCACTGAAGGGCACCACCCATGCCGCACCCCCGTCGGCGCACCGTCCGCCTGCTGCTCGCGTCGGCTCTGCTGCTGAGCCCGCTGGCCGCCTGCAAGAACACCGACCAGCCCGCCGCCGCGCCGTCCGCGGTCACCGTGGTCAGCCAGTCGCCCGCCGCGAGCCCGGCCGCGCCGAAAGTGCCCGCGCCGACCTGCGCCGAGGTCCGCGACGCCGTGGTACGCGGCCTGATCGACCCCTACTACGCCTTCGGCGACGACGGGGCGCCGCTGCTCGAAGGTCAGCACGCGGGCGAGGACGGACTGGTCCTGGCCGTGCAGCAGCCCTGCGCCACCGGGGACCTCGGCGGGGAACTGGGCAACGTCACCGTCGGCACCATCATGAGCAGCGTGGTAGACACCACCGGCCGCTACTGGGCGGTGATGGTGTGCACCAAGCCCGCCGACCGGGCCCAGTGCACCGTCCACTTCATGCTCGACGACCGCGACCCGATCGAGTCCGTCGCCATCGCCGACCACAAGCTCACCCTGGTGTACCTGACCCGGCCCGCCGATGGTGCCTCCGCCGGAGTCGCCGTGAAGCGGACCGCCGTGTACATCGCCGACGGCGGCATCCTCAAGGAGCTGTCGCACACCGACGAGCCGTACACGCCCTGATCGGGGTTGGGCCCGGCAGGCCGTCGCGGCGTGCCGGGCCGTCCTCGCCCGCTGCCGCTAGCGTGGGCGCATGCCGGTGCGCCACTCTCACTGCTCCTACTGCGGGAACGCCTTCACCGCCGACCTGCCCTGGCCGCGCCGGTGCGCCACGTGCGAGCAGGTCAGCTACCTGAACCCGGTGCCGGTCGCGGTCGCCGTGCTGCCCGTGGGGGACGGGCTGCTCGGCGTGCGGCGCACCATCCCGCCGGGCGCGGGCCGGGTGGCGCTGCCCGGCGGGTTCATCGACCTCGGTGAAGCGTGGCAGGAAGCGGTCGTGCGTGAGCTGTGGGAGGAGACCGGCGTACGCGCCGCCGCCGCCGACGTCAGGCTCTACGACACCCTCAGCGCGCCCGACGGCACCCTGCTGGTGTTCGGCCTGCTGCCACCGCGCGAGCCAGCCGAGCTGCCGCCGTCGACAGCCAACGCCGAATCGGCCGGTTGGGAGCTGGTCACCGCGGCCACCCCGCTCGCGTTCAGCCTGCACACCGCCGTCGCGGCACGCTACTTCGCCGAACGCGACGAGTCGGGCACCGCGCAGGCGGCGGCGTAGGCGGCCGGTGCCATGCCGACCGTGGCGGTGAAGTCGCGGACCAGGTGGGCCTGGCCACTGAAGCCCAGGTCGGCGGCCAGCCGGCCCAGTCCACCTCCGGCGACGCCTGCGCCGGCGCCTCGTGGCCGCGACCCGGGTTGGGCCGCGGCCGCCTGATCGGCGTTCCCCACGGCGCCCACGCGTCTCCCGCTCCGCGCGCCCTCCGGGCGTCAGGAGGCGCAGCTGACCGGGGTGCCGAGGTGAAGCGGCGCGGTCGCGTGCGTCGGCGTTGGCGCCGGTCGGGCCGCGGCGGCGGTGACCAGGCGCGGGATGTCGTCGGCCGGGACGGCGGGGGAGAGCAGCCAGCCCTGCATCACGCCACAGCCTGCGGCGCGCAGCTGTTCGCGGGTCTGCTCGTCCTCGATGCCCTCGGCGACGGTACGCAGTCCGAGGGTGCGCGCGAGCGCGATGACCGAGGTCGCGATCGCGTCGTCGTGCCGGTTGGTGGTCATCCCGCCGACGAACGACTTATCGATCTTGATTTCGTCGAGCGGGATGTGCCGCAGGTGCTGCAGTGACGAGAACCCGGTGCCGAAGTCGTCCAGGGCCAGGCCCACCCCGATCTCGCGCAGCGCCGTGATGGTGCGCATGGCCCGGGTCGGATCGGCCATGAGCGCGCTCTCGGTGATCTCGAGCTGCACCGATCCGGCGGGAAGCCGGTGCGTGGCCGCGCTGCGGCGCAGGCTCGCGACCAGGTCGTCGCGGAACAGGTCCCGGATGCTGACATTGACCGAGGTACGCAGCAGCAGCCCGGCCGCGCGCCAGCGGGCGGTCTGGGCGAAGGCGTCGTCGATGACCCGGTCGGTGAGCTGGTGCATGACCGGGCTGTGCTCGATCATGGAGATCAGCGCGTCCGGTGGCACCGGGCGCCCGTCCGGTCCGGTCCAGCGCAGCAGCGCCTCGACGCCGACGATCTCGCCGGTGCGCAGGTCGGCCTGCGGCTGGTAGTGCAGCGCGACGGCGGCGCGGTCCTCGGTCACGATCGCGTGCCGGACCTGGTCCAGCACCTCCAGCCGCTGGGCGTGGCGGTCGGTGCCGGGCTGGTACAGGGCGACGCCCCCGTGGTCGCGCTTGGCGTCGTACATGGCGATGTCGGCGTGGCGCATCAGGGCGGCGAAGTCGACGCCGTGCTGCGGACTGACCGCGACGCCGACGGCCGCGGCGACCTCGACCTCCAGCCCGCCGAGCTGCACCGGCCCGTTCACGGCCGCGCTGATCAGCTCGGCCGTGCGGCGGGCGTTGCCCGCGTCGGCCTCGCGCAGCAGCACGCCGAACTCGTCGCCGCCGAGCCTGGCCGCGAGCGCGCCCTCGGGCAGCGCGGCGGTCAGCCGTTGCGCGACGGCGGTGAGCATCTGATCGCCGGTGTCGTGGCCCAGGGCGTCGTTGACGTACTTGAACCCGTCCAGGTCCATCAGCAGCAGCGACGGGCCGCGGCGGTGGCGCGGGCGGTCGGCCCGGATCCGGGCGAACGCGGTCTGCAGACTGGCCCGGTTGCCCAGGCCGGTCAGGGCGTCGGTGTGCGCGGCGCGCTGGCGGTCCTGGGAGAGCCGGGCCATCCGCTGTACGGCGTAGAGCGGCACGATCACCAGCGGCACGAAGCCGAGACTGACGTGGCCCGTCACCGCGAGCACCGGGCTGAGCATGGTCAGCGCGGTCAGGTGTACGGCGGGATCCCTCAGCCCCGCGAGCCGTTCCCGCAGACTGCCGGTGCCCGGAGACTGCGATCCGCTGGCCAGCACCGCCCAGCCGTAGGCGGCGGTGAAGGCGAGCGACGCGATCGTGACGGCCGCGGTGTCGTTGGCCAGGTCGGCCAGCGAGGAGTTGTGGAACGGGTCGGGCTCGCCGATGAGCAGCACGACGTAGGCCGCGCCGAGGGCGACGGTGAAGCGGGCGCCGCTGAGCACCGCCTCGGGCAGGCTCTGGCGGGCGCGTACCGCGATGATCGCGACCGTGAGCGACTGGACCACGATCGCGGGACCGAGGTCCCAGCAGAGCAGGATCGCGAAGGTGAAGCACAGCGACGGGCTGACCACCATGCCGCGGACCGATCTGCCCGGCGGCAGGTAGGTCACCGCCGCCGCGGCCAGTGCCAGCGCGGTCATCACCCAGAACGGGGTCTTGTGCAGGGCCGACGGCACCTGGTCGATCGTGACGATCGTCAGGACCACCGCGGTCGCGATGAAAGTGGTCGGGATCGCCGCTCGTCGCAGGGCTGCCGTCCGTTGTGTTAGTGGCGTCAGCGCCACTGGCAGCGGAGTCACATCGCCTCCTCCGGCGTCGGCTGGTGGCACATGAGCCGCCAGCCTATCCGACAAAAACCTGAAAGCGAGCAATTCGCGCGTATCGGAAATCGAGGCCGGTGAACATGGGCACGCCTACCGCGCAGGAGTAACACCCCGCCCGTACCGGACACAGACGCCGATACGCCCCAGATCCTCGGGAAGCCGAAAGGTCTGGGGCGCGGGTGGTGCCGGTCAGCACCAGCCGTTGATCGGGCCGGACATGCCGGTCCAGGCGAAGGCGTCGCTGATCCAGGTGCCGTCGGACATCCTGTTCCACAGTGCGGTGGTGCCCCAGCGGCCGGTGTGCGAGGTGCCGTTGGCCGAGCACGCCACGGTGAAGGTGGCGCCGTCGGCGATCGACCCGACCACGGCGTAGCCGGTGCCCGGCCCGGATCGGCGGTTGACGGTGCCGCCGCCGAACGTGTCGACGATGCCCTGGTTCAGGGCGAGGGCGCCGTAGTTGTAGAGGGCACCCCCTGCGTTGACCTGGGTGCTGCCGTGCAGCGCGTACCCGGCGTAGGCCGAGCCGCCCTGGCTGAGCACCCACTTGCCGTAGTTGTGCCCGGAGACCGCGACGTACGCGGAGTTCTGGCGCAGGGCGAAGTGGACGTGGGCGCCGTTGGCCGAGCCGCCGCAGGAGACGTCGGTGCCGGTGTTGCCCAGGAAAGTGCCCTCGGACACCGCCAGTCCGTTGGCGGCGATGTTGTTGAACAGGTGGTAGTAGTCGGTCGCGTAGCCGCGGTCGTGGATCACGCGGATCCAGCCTTTGCCGTTGCCGCACATCGTGTACGCGGTGCCGGCCCGTGCCGCGAGCACCCGGCCGTCACCGCCGGACAGGTCGATCGAGCTGTACGGGGTGTCGCTCCCGGCCCAGCCGTGCGGGCCGCCCGCCATGTACCAGGACTGGCCCACCGCGAACGGCAGGCGCATGCCGGTGCGGTAGTCGCCGCCCGCGAAGGCCGGTGCGTTGCCGCCCAACTGGCCGAACAGGCGCTTCTCCGTGGTGTCGGCCAGCGGCGTCTGCTGGCTGAGCCGCGCGAACGCCGGTTCGCCCTCGAACGCGACCTGCCAGGTCCCGGCGTCACGGCGGGCGAGGAACAGCCAGCCGAGCGGATGGGCGTCCTCGGTGTGCGACGCGGTGAGCACGGCCGAGCCGAACGCCCAGCCGGACGCGCTCTGGCGCAGCACGTTGACCTGGGCGGTCGGGGCGAGGCCGCGCTGGTCGGCGGCTTTCGCGTAGGTCTGCAGCCTGGCCGTCACAGTGCTGCCGAGGTCGGCGGGACCGGCATGGGCGGCGGGCGGTGCCATGGCGGTGAGGCAGGCGGCCAGCAGGCCGCCGATGCTCAGGCGGAGGGTTCGGGTCATGGGGGCCTCCTTCGCGCCGGGCGCTGGGGTGTGGCGCACCCGGCCTGGCGGTCGGCGGTCGCCGACACATTCGAGCCATAATCTTAAAAACATAGATTTAACGATGCAACGCGTACGGGGGCGGGCGTACCGGGGCAGGTCGTGGCGGGCCGGGTGGCCGGGCTGCGTACCATGGCGCCGCAGTTCTTAGGTTTCGCTTCGCGTCCTCTTATCCGCGGCGGCGAGGATGTGGCTGGCCCGAGGAGGACGGCGTGCGGATCTTGGTGGTCGACGACGACGCGGCGGTCCGCGACTCGCTCGCGCGCAGCCTGCGGTTCGAGGGCTACGCGGTGGACACCGCCGCCGACGGCATCGAGGCGCTGGCCGCGATCGCCGACGCCGAACCCGACGCCGTCGTCCTGGACGTGATGATGCCCGGCGTCGACGGCGTCCAGGTGTGCCAGACGCTGCGCGAACGCGGCATCGTGGTGCCCGTGCTGATGCTCACCGCCCGCGACAGCGTCGGCGACCGGGTGGCCGGACTCGACGCGGGTGCCGACGACTACCTGGTCAAACCCTTCGCCTTGCAGGAACTGCTGGCCCGGCTGCGCGCCCTGCTGCGCCGTGCGGTGCTCAGCGCCGCGGGCGTCGCCGAGGAGGTGCTGCGCTTCGCGGGCATCGCGATGAACCCGGTCACCCGCGAGGTGACCTTCGCCGGGCAGCCGCTGCGGCTCACCCGTACGGAGTTCAGCATCCTGGAGGTGTTCCTGCGCCACCCGCGCCAGGTGCTCACCCGCACCGCCCTGTTCGAGCAGGTCTGGGGCTACGACTTCGGCGAGGGCTCCAACAGCCTGCACGTCTACCTCGGCTACCTGCGCCGCAAGTTGGAGGCCGACGGGCAGGCCCGGCTGCTGCACACCGTACGCGGGGTCGGCTACGTGCTGCGGGAGACGCCGCTGTGAACCTCACGACCCGTCTGGGCACCATCGCGGCCGGGGCGGTCGCGGTGGCGGTCGTCGGCGTCAGCGCGCTGGCGTTCGTGCTGGTCCGCGAGGAGCTGTACCGGCAGCTCGACGCCCAACTGGCCAGCGACGCCCGGACCGTGGCCACTGAGCCGGAGCGCTGGATCGTCCAACTGCCCGGCCCCGTGCCGGTGCCGTCGAGGCAGCGACACGGCTTCGACGAGAGCGACCTCGGGCCCCGCTGGCAGGTACTCAGCCCTGACGGGCGGCCGTACGCCCCGGCGCTGCCGGTCACCGACGGCGCGCTCGCCGTGGCGACCGGCCGGGCCGGACGCCGTATCGAGATCATCCACGTCGACGGCGCGCAGCTTCGGATGATGACGGTGCCGGTGTCCGGTGGCGGCGCCGTCCAGATGGCCCAGCCGCTCGAACCCGTGCAGCACACCCTGGCCCGGCTCGCGGCGCTGCTGGCGGTCGGCTGCCTCGGCGGGGTGGCGCTGGCGGCGCTGCTCGGACGCAGTGTGGCCCGCGCCGGGCTGGCCCCGATCCACCAGCTGACCGGCGCCGTGGAGCGGGTCACCGAGACCGGCGACCTGCTCACCGCGATCCCGGTACACGGGCAGGACGAGGTGGCGCGGCTGTCGCGGGCGTTCAACCGGATGCTCGGCGCGTTGACCGAGTCGCGGGCGGCGCAGCGGGCGCTGGTCGAGGACGCCGGACACGAGCTGCGTACGCCGCTGACGAGTCTGCGTACCAACATCGAGCTGCTGGCCCGCGCCGAGCAGGAACCGTCCTCTGGCCGGGTGCTGCCACCGCAGGACCGCGCCCGGCTCATGCAGGACCTGCAGACCCAGGTGGTGGAGCTGACCCAGCTCACCAACGAGCTGGTGGACCTGGCGCGGGAGGAGACCAGCGCCGAGCTGGCTGAGTCGGTCGACCTGGCCGACGTGGTCGCCGCCGCCGTCGATCGCTGCCGCGTGCGGGCGAGCGTGCCGATCGACGTCGACGTGGTCTCGGCCGGGTTGGTCGGCCGTCCGGCCGCGCTGGAGCGGATGGTGCTCAACCTGCTGGACAACGCCGCGAAGTGGAGCCCGCCCGGCGGCCGGGTGCGGGTGCGGCTGCGCGCGGACGGGGAGCTGATCGAGCTGACCGTCGCCGACGACGGGCCGGGGATCGACGAGGCGGACCGACCTCGGGTGTTCGAGCGGTTCTACCGGGCTCCGGCCGCACGGTCGATGCCGGGATCAGGGCTGGGCCTGGCGATCGTGGCGCAGACGGTGGCGCAGCACGGCGGCGCCGTCACCGCCGAGGGGGCGCCGGAGGGCGGGGCGCTGCTGCGCGTGCTGCTGCCGTCGAACTCATCGCATTTTCTTATCCAAGAGGGTGGCGCGTTTTAGCTCGCCGCGCGACCGTGTGCTGCATGACGACAGAGCCTGACAAGGCAGCAGACGAAGACCCCACCGTGGTCGCGGCGCCCGCACCGCCCGCGCCGCCGCCCGCCGCCGAGCCCGTCCGTCCGGCGGCGTCGCGGCGCCCGTCGGGTCGGGTCGTGCTGGCGCTGGCGGGGGCGTTCCTGGCCGGAGCGGTCTGCACCGCGTGCGTCGGGGCGGCCGTGGTCGCGGTGGCCCACCACGGCGACGATCGGGGCGACTTCCGGCGGCACGACCGGGGCGACCACTTCCGACGTGACGGCGACGAGCGAGGGCCGCGGCGGGTGTATCCGGTGCCGCAGGGCGGGCCGGGCCGCCCGGTTCCGCCCGGCGTGGAGGTCTGGCCCGTGCCGGGCGGGGACGGCCTGCCGGTGCTGCCGGATCCGAACGGTCCGACCCAGCTTCCGGTGCCCGCCAAGTCCTGACGGGAGGGTCACCCGCGCACCATGCGAGCGCTGGAAGCTGCTGCCCCCGGGCGGTCGCTTCCGGCGCTCGCGCCGGTGGGAACGCGTTTGCGCGCGTGCCGCGCGGTGCTGAAGGATGCCGCGCGTGATCCGCAAGTCGTCGTGGCCCTGGCCATCGTTGCTGCTGCTGAGTCTGGCCGTCTTCGTGTCGGTGACCACGGAACTGGTCCCGACCGGGCTGCTGCTGGGGATGAGTCGGGACCTGGGGGTGTCCCCGTCCCGGCTCGGACTGCTGGTCACCGGCTACGCGGCGATGGTGGCGCTGTTCGCCGCCCCGCTGGGCACCCTCACCGCGCGGATGCCGCGCAAGCGACTGCTGGTGGCGGCGCTGGCGGCGTACACGGCCAGCAATGCGATCATGCTGGTGGCCCCCAACTACCCGGTCGCGTTCGCGGCGCGGCTGCTCGGCGGGGTCACCCACGGGCTGTTCTGGGCGGTCGTCGGCGGGTTCGCCGCGCGCCTGGTGCGCCCGGACCAGGTCGGCCGGGCGGTCACCGTGGTCTCCTCCGGTGGCAGCATGGCGGTGCTGATCGGGGTGCCCGCGGGCACCAGCCTCGGCACCGCGCTGGGCTGGCGTGTCGCGTTCGCGCTGCTGACGGCGGTCGCGGTGGGGCTCACCCTGCTGGCGTGGTGGCTGCTGCCGCAGGTGCCGGGCAGCAGTGCCGAGGTCCGTACGCCGATGCGGGAGGTGCTGCGGGTGGCCAGCTTCCCGCCGATCGTGGCGATGACCGCGGTGACCATGCTCGGGGCGTACCTGATGATCACCTACACGGCCCCGCTGCTGCACCACGCCGGGCTGCGCGAGACCCAGATCGCGCCGGTCCTGTTCGCCAATGGGCTGGCGGGAACGCTGATGCTGCCGATCGCCGGTTGGGTCGCCGACCGACGCCTGCGCGCCGGAGTCGTCGTCGCGGGCGGGCTGCTGGCGACGGCGCTGGTGCTGCTGTGGTGGCAGGGCAGTGCCGGCTGGGCGGCGGTGACGGCGGTGATCCTGTTCGGGTTCGGGATGGGCCTGCTGCCGATCTTCATGCAGGCCGCGACCTTGACGGTGGCGCCGCAGCACACCGAGCAGGCGTCGGGGATCAACGCCAGCGCGTACAACGTCGGGGTTGCCGGTGGCGCCCTGGTCGGTGCGTTCACGCTGGACACGTGGGGTCTGGGCGGGATCCCGCCGCTGGGCGTGGCCCTGGTCGCGGTCGGGATGGCCCTGTATGTGCTGGGCACGAGGCCGACGGCGGCCGGTCGCGTCACGGCCTGAGCGTGAGCGGGCCGCGCCCGACTGGTCCGGAAACTGTCGGGCCCTTGGGGCAGGATCTCGCCCATGGGGTTTCAGCTCACCATCGACTGTGCCGACCCTGCGCGCCTGGTTGGCTTCTGGGCAGCCGCGCTGGGTTATCGCGCGCAGGATCCGCCCGAGGGGCACGCCACCTGGCGGGATTTCTACTTGAGTGTGGGTGTGCCGGCCGAGGAGCTCGGCGACGGCGACTGCGCCGACCGGCTCGTCGATCCAGCCGGTGGCGGGCCCGCCATCTGGTTCCAGATCGTGCCTGAGCAGAAGACACTCAAGAACCGGCTGCATCTCGACGTGCTGGTCGGTGGTGGTCGCTCGGTTCCGGTGGCGATCCGCCGCCAACGGGTCGACGCCAAGGTGGAGCAGTTGGTGCGGCTCGGCGCCACCGTGCTGTACCGACATGACGGCGACACGGTCGACCACTACGCGGCGACGCTGGCGGACCCGGAGGGCAACGAGTTCTGCGTCGTGTGACCGGCGCTTCGGGAACCGGCCGTGCGCACGGTCCGCCATGACCAGCGCCGCTGGGGACGTCGCGCGAGTGACGGGCGTGCCCGCGCGGACGATCGAACGGTTCACGGCGGCCTTCTAGGGCTTCAACCTGGGTAGAGCGCTTATTCGACGGTCACACTTCTACCTGGGCAGAGCGCTCATTCGACGGTCACCACGACCTTGCCCGGCGCGTGCCCCTGCTCGACGAAGCGCACGGCGTCGGGCAGTTCGGCGAACGGGTAGCGGCGGGCGACGACCGGGGTGACCTTGCCGCTGTCGATCAGCGCGGTGAGCTCGGCCAGGTTGCGGGCGCTGTCGGCGCCGATGCCGACGTCGGTCACGGCCACCGGCTGCCTGGACAGCTTGCCCATGGCGGTGGCGGCGATCAGGTGGTCGACCGGCCGGACCCAGCGCCCGGCGTCGCCGCCGACCACGACGTAGGCGCCCCCGGGCCGCAGTACCCGGCGGGCCGCCCACACCGACGGGCTGCCCGCTATGTCGATCAGAGCGTCGAAGCCCCGGGCGGAGCGGGTGAAGCTCTGCGTCGTGTAGTCGATGACCTGGGCGGCCCCGATGGACCGGACCAGCTCGACGTTGCGTCCACTGCAGACGCCGGTGACCTCGGCTCCGAAGGCGCGGGCAAGTTGTACCGCGAACGTGCCGACGCCGCCGGAGGCCCCGTTGACGAGGATCCGCTGCCCGGCCTCGGTCTTGGCGTTGTCGCGCAACGCCACCAGCGCCGTCACCGCGGCCATCGGCACCGTGGCCGCCTGCTCGAAGGTCAGGAGCTGCGGTTTGGTGGCGAGCTGGGTCTCGGCCACGCGGACGTACTCGGCGAAGGCTCCGTGGGAGACGAGGGTGTAGACCGCGTCGCCGGGGCGGAAGCGGGTGACGCCGGGTCCGACCGCCGCGACCTCGCCCGCCACGTCGCAGCCGATGATCGGACGGGTGGGGCGGCGCCCGAGCCCATTGCCCATGTATCGCGCGATGACGGGCTCGCCGCGCATGTGGTGCCAGTCGTACGGGTTGATCGAGGTCGCCCGGACCCGGACCAGCACTTCGCCCTGGCCGGGCACCGGCGCCTCGACCTCGCTGAGCTGCAGGTTCTCCGGCGGCCCGAAGGAGCCGAGCAGATATGCCTTCATCGAAAACTCCTGACCTTACGTAGTAAGTCTTACGCCGTAAGGTAGCCTTACGCCGTAAGGGAGTCAAGGCGGGTGATGGATCGCCGACAGACGCGGAGTGGAGCGCGGTCAGCGCAGGCGGTCGAGGCCGTCCAGGATGATGTCCAGCCCGAACTCGAACTCGGTCTGGTCGTCGCACCAGCCGACCGTCGAGTCGGGATCGTCGTGCACGACCTCCGCCAGCATGCCGATGAGGTTGGGCAGCCGGGGGGCCATGGCGACCGCGACCGGGTCCGGCTCACCCGTGGTCGGGCCGTCGCCGGGGGTGAACAGCTCCTGGGTGAAGCCCAACGCCCGGCTGCCCAGTGCGTGCATCGCGTGGTGGGCCAGGTCGTTGGAGAAACCGCCGTCGCGCATGATGCCGATCAGGCCGTCGAAGTAGAGCAGCACCTCGGGGCTGGTGGCCTTGCGCGTGTCGAACACCGCGGGCGCCCACGGGTGGCGCAGCATCGCCTGCCGGGCGGTGAGGATGCGCTCGCGCGCCGCGGCCTTCCAGGCCGCACCGGTCGTCGGCAGACGCAGGTGCCCGACAGCCTCGTTGATCTCCGCGGTGACCGCGTCGACGACGCCGTCGAGAATCTGCTCCTTGTTGGCCACGTGGTGGTAGAGCGACATCGCCTCGGCACCGAGCTCCTCGGCGAGCCGACGCATCGTCACGGTCGCGATGCCGCCCTCGTCGGCGAGCCTGACCGCGGTACGCAGCACCAGTTCCCGGCTCAGCGGTGTCCGCGACTCGGCGCGCCTGCCACGGGTAGCCAACGACATCAGACCCTTCACTCGCAGGTCATCGTACAAGGCAGGCGGGCGGGGGGCGGTGTGCCGGGCGCTCAGGCGGCCGGGGGCTCCTTCGGCTCGGGCTTGCGCAGCAGGTAGCCCAGGCCGTTCTTGACCGAGTCGACCGCGACCGCACCGGCCACGCCGAGCACCAGCCAGCGGCCCAGCACGCTGGAGGTGACCGCGTTCCACAGTGCCAGGCCCGGCTGGGCGAGCAGGTCGGTGAGCCAGGCGAACAGGCGGCTGACCGCGTCGTCGCCGTAGAAGTCGCCCAGTCGCGCGGTCAGCGTCTCGGGCGACAGCCGCGCCCCGGCGTCCCACCAGGACGCGATGTCGTCAGCGGACCCGGTGCGTCCGAAGCCGAACGCCACCGCCAGCGACACCAGCATCGCCAGGGCGACCGTGCGCAGCGTGGCCCGGGTAGGCGGGGTCATCGTCACGGCGACGAGTATGGCGGGTGCGGTCCAGGCCGCGATAGGGGAGTCGGGCGGCCGACCGTTCGGCGACCGGCGGTGACGCAACGGTTATTGATCACTCAGCCGATCGAGTACTGGCCGTACCCGATGCGGCGACTACGCTTCACGATCACTATGACCCCTCTCGCCTCAGCGCCCCCGACCCCGCGGCGCTCGTTCCTGCACCGTCCCGAGTTCCGCGCCGGCGTGGCGGCCATGACGGTCGTCCTGGCCGTCGTCGCGGCGGGCGCCGCCCTGGATCCGTCCGGCCTGCTCGCGACCGTCGGCGGACGCGGACTGCCGCTGGTGGGCACCGGTGGCGTGTACCAGTGGGCCCCGCTGCTGGTCGGCCTGCCGATCCTGCTCGCCGGTACGGGCGTGCCGGTGGCCGTGCTCGCCGGTCGGGCCGGGGCCACGGCGCGGTGGGTCTTCGCCGCGGCCTGGGCGGCCGTGGTGGGCGCCGCCGCGACGGCCGCCGCCGCGACCGGGCTCGCCGCTGCCTTCCCTCTGCTCGGGTCGCATCTGTCCGCCGAGTCGGCACTGCGGTTCGCGCTGGCCACCAGCGGCTTCGCGGCCATGAAGTTCCTGCTGGTCGGCCCGCTGGTCGCCGGAGCGGCCGCGCTGGCGTTCCGGATCGGGCCACGGCGCGCGGCCGATCCCGACAGCGACCAGCCCGCCGGGGCGACCGGTGGCGCCATGACGGTCGTCCTCGCCGTGGTGGGCATCGTCGCGGCCGAGTTCGGCGCGCGGTGGTGGCGCGGCGGCCCGGTCGGCTACGCGTTCACAGGGCCGCTCATCGCGCCCACCGTGGCCGCCGGGGTGCTCGGCTTCCTCGCGGGCACCGCCCTGTTCCTGGGTGCGCTCTGGGTCACGCTGCGAGCCCTGCACCGGCGGCTGGCCGCGTCGGCACCGGTGGCCGTGGCGGCCTCCGTATGGCTGGCCGCGGTCGCGGCCGGACTCGTGCTCGGCGTGGTCGACGCTCTGGTCGCCGCCCTGCTGACCGACGCGCCGCCGCAGGCCGGTCCGGACGACTGGTGGATCAGCACCACGCTGCTCAGCGTCGCGACCGGACTCGGCTTCGGGGTCACGGTCGGACTGCTCGGGGCACCGTTCGCGGGTCTGGTGTGGCGACTGCGGCACAGGTGGACCGAACCTAGCCGCACGCCGCGTGCGTGGCAGGTGGCCACGCTGGCGATGCTGCTGATCGCGATCGTGCTGATCACCGGCACGACTCCCGCGCCTGGACCCGCCTCCGCCGAGCGGGCAACCCCCGCTGGCGGTCTGGAGCGGCTGCGGCTGCTGCCGGGCCGGGATGGGACCGGTCTGCCCGTCATCGGCGACGTCACCGGGCGGCAGGTGGTGCTGCGCGGGGTCAACGTGAACCAGCTGATCGACTACTACCTGCGCGATCCGGGCAAGCCCGCCACGCAGCCGCTGACCGACGACGACTTCGCGCAGATGGCCGCGATGGGCTTCAGCGTGGTGCGGCTGGGCATGTCCTGGTCGCGGCTGGAGCCGCAGCGGGGTGTGTTCGACGAGGCGTACCTGCGGCAGATCACCGCGGCGGTGGCCTCGGCCAAGGCGCACGGCATGTACACCGTGCTCGACATGCACTCCGACGCCTGGGGCAACGCGCTGGCCAAGCCGTCGCAGCGGTGCGACGGCGGCACCTCGCCCACCACGGGCTGGGACGGCGCCCCCGCCTGGGCCACGATCACCGACGGCACGCTGCACTGCCAGTTCATGGCCCGCGACCTGGCCCCCGCGGCGGCCACGGCGTACGCCAACTTCTACACCGACCGGGACGGCATCCAGTCCGAGCTGGTGCGCACCTGGGCGTGGGTGGCCAGGGCGTTCGCGAACGAACCGGCCGTGGCCGGGTTCGACCTGTTCAACGAGCCGGGCATCGGGGCGCTGCCGCCGACCACCTCGGGGCTGCTGCTGGGGCGGTACTACGACGCGGCCATCACGGCGATCCGGCAGGCCGAGCGCGCCGGTGGGGGATACCCCCACCTGGTCTTCTTCGAGCCGAGCGTGCTCTGGTCGGGGCTGGCCTTCGACGTCACGCCGCCGCCCGGCTTCACCGACGACCGCGAGCTGGTCTTCGCGCCGCACCCGTACAGCGAGTCGATCACGATGGATCAGAGTCTGGGGCTGACCATCGCGTCGATCGAGCGGAACCTGACGGTCTCCGCGCGCGCCGCCGAGTCCTACGGTGCCGCGCTGTGGACCGGTGAGTGGGGCTGGTTCGGCGATCCGGCCGTGGACGGCGCGAAGGTGCGGCGGTTCGCGGCGGCGCAGGACCGGCTGGGCATCGGCGGTGCGTTCTGGGTGTGGCGGCAGGGCTGCGGCTCGCCGGAGACCGGCGACGACGCCGTGACCTCGGGCAACCTGGTCAGGGTCGACTGCGCGACCGGCGCCTCGATCGCCCCTCCGGCCGGGTTCGCCCAGCCGCTGTCCCGGGCGTACCCGAAGATCTTCCCCGGGCACGTCGACGGGTGGGAATCCAGCGGGGACGGGCGAGGGCTGGCCCTCGTCGCGGTCGCCGACCCGGACGCGGACTGCCACCTGGAGGTGTGGGTGCCCGGCGACGCGGCGCCGACCATCTTCGTCGACGGGGTGGAGGAGCCGGCGACGGTGCGGGTGCCCGGCGGCTGGCGGCTCACCGGCTGCGCGCAGGGCCGCTACTCGGTCACCGTCACGCCCTGACCCCGCGTCGACCGCCTGTTCAGTGCTGCCTGAACAGGCGGTCGACCAGGTTCGGGGCCAGCTCGTCGACGAGGGTCGCGGGCTGGAACAGGACCCGGTAGACGATCGGGGCGATCACGACGTCGAGCACCTCGTCGACGGTGATCGACATCGGGGCACGCTCGATCAGTACGGTGGCCTCCGCCCGGCGGTGGCGCAGGCAGTCCGACTCGTCGGTGCCCGCCGCGGCGGCGCCCCCGCGCAGCAGCGCCGCGGCGCCCGGGTCACGGAAGTGGACCACGATCTCGCGCGCCCACTGGGTCAGGTCGGTGCGCAGGTCACCGGTGTCGGGTAGCGGCCGGTCCGGGGACAGGCGGCGGGTGGCCAGATCGTTGATCATGGTGGGTGCGTCGCCCCAGCGTCGGTAGATGCTGGTCGGGTTGACTCCCGCCCGCTCGGCCACCATCGGGATGGTCACCCGCTCGCTGCCGCGCTCGCGTACCAGCTCCTCGACCGCCTCGCGGACGGCGTTCAGCACGGCGGCGCTGCGGCCCCCGGTCCGACGGTGCGGCGATGTGACGGTCATAACGCCTACCTTAACGCAGAAATATTTGCTTTAAATTCCGTGCTGTGGCCCTCGTCCCCGCAATAAAGCAAAGATCTTTGCCTTAGGAGCCGAGCCTCATGGTCACCCTGACCCAGCAGTACGCGCCGCGGCACGGCACCCCTCGCCGGACCCTTACCCCGGAGGTCGCCTTCACCGGCGCCGCCCTGGCCTTCGCCTCGCTCTACCTGGCCGCCGGGGCACCCAGCCCGCTGCTGGTGCTGTTCCAGCGCCAGTGGGGCTTCCCGCCGCTGATGCTCGCCGTCGCCTTCGCCGCGTACGCCTTCGCGCTGCTCGCCGCGCTGCTGGTGGCGGGCTCGCTGTCGGACTACGTTGGGCGCCGCCCGGTGCTGGTGGGCGCGCTGGTCGTCGAGTTCGCCGCGATGCTGATGTTCGCGTACGCGCCGAACCTCGGCTGGGTCATCGCCGCCCGGGTCGTGCAGGGCCTGGCCACCGGTGCGGCCAGCAGCGCCTTCACCGCGGCGCTGCTCGAACTGGCCCCCGACCGGCACAAGCGGCTCGGCGCGATCATCGGCAGCGCGGCTCCGGCGGGCGGCCTCGGCCTGGGCGCCCTGCTGACCGGGGTGGCGGTCCAGTTCACCCACTCGGCGAGCCTCATCGTGTTCGGCGTGCTGTCGGCGGTCATGGCCCTGGGCGTGGTCGTGCTGTACCGCTCCGCCGAGACGACCAGCCGTCGGCCCGGTGCGCTCGGGTCGCTGGTGCCCCGCGTCAGCGTGCCGCACCCCGCCCGGCGGGAGTTCTTCGCCGCGATTCCGGTGCACCTGCCCGCCTGGATGGTGGCCGCCCTGTTCCTGGGCCTCGGGCCGAGCATCGTCCGGGGCGTCTTCCATCTCGACAGCGGCCTGTTCAACGGCTTCACCGCCTTCCTTCCTCCGGGCGCGGCCGCGCTGGCGGGCATCCTGACGGGCCGCCAGTCTGCCCGCTGGTCGGTGGTGCTGGGCACCGGCGCATTGCTGGTCGGCACAGTGATCGTCGCCGTCGGGGTGGCTGTGGGCCAACTGCCCGTCTTCTGGCTCGGGGGTCTGGTCGGCGGCCTGGGATTCGGCGCGTCCTTCAGCGGCGCGCTGCGGCTGGTCGGGCCGCTGGCGCAGCCGCACCAGCGGGGCGGACTGTTCGCGGCGGTCCTGCTGGTGGCGTACCTGTCCCTCGGTATCCCGGCCCTGATCGCCGGTCAGCTGGTCACCCACATCGGACTGTCGGTCACCGTGATCGGGTACAGCGCCGCCGCGGTGCTGGCCGCCATCGCCGGTCTGACCACCCAGCTACGCCTGCACCGCCTGGCCTGACGCACCGCGCGACCACGGGCGCCGCACGGGCCCGCCGTCCTCGGCGTGCCGGATCGGTGACCGTGATCCACGATGTACCAATGACCGAACCCACCCTCACGTCGTGGACCGCGCCAGCCGTGGTGCGGCCACACCAGCCTGTCTCCGGCCGCCGGGCGCTGCTCGCGCACGGCGTCTGGGAGGCGGTGCTCGCCGTCGTCGCCGTCGTCCTCGTCGCGTTCCTGCTGATCAGCCATGACTCGAACCGGCTGCTGCCGAACCTGTTGGCGGCGATCGGCACCAGCGGCCTGGTCGCCAGCGCGCTGTCGCTGTCGCTGCGCACCGCCACCCCGAACCTGTCGGTCGGCTCACTGGCGGTGGTCGCGAGCGTGATCAGCGCGCGACTGACCGCCGATGGCCGCCCGTTCGTCGTGGCACTGCTGCTGGCGGTGCTCGCCACGACCGTCATCGGCCTGGTCACCGGGGTGGTCGTCGCGCTGCTGTCCGTTCCGGCCTGGGCGGCGACACTGGCCGCCGCCGCGATCGCCGACGCGGTGGTGCTCGGCACGACGGACGCCCAGTTGGTCGCCGCCACCGGGATCGAACTCGCCGAATGGCTGTGGTTCGCGCTGTTCGTACTGGTCACCCTGGCCGGTGGGGCGCTGTGGCTCGTGCCCGCCGTACGGGCCGGGCTCGGCGGCAGCCGCGGCGCGGCCGCGGTCACCGGCCGCTGGGCGGGGCTCAAGCCCGGCCTGGGCGCACTCGTCGGATTGACCGGCTCCGGGCTGCTCGCCGGGGTGGCCGGGGCGGCGCTGACCACCCGGCTGCACGCGAGCATGTCACCGGGCACCAGCCTGTCGCTGACCATCAGCGCGCTCGCGGTCGTGGCGCTCGGCGGGGTGAGCGTGTTCGGGCGCCGCGGTGGCGTCACCGGGACCCTGTTCGCCACGGTGCTGTTGGTCACGGTGGGTCAGCTGCTGGCCCTCGAGGCCACCCCGTACTGGGTCCAGGCGCTGGTCATCGGCCTGGCGCTGCTGGTCGGTCTGGCCGTGACCAGGTTCATCGAGAGCATCAGTGGGCCGGTGCCGCTCGATTCCGCTCCGGCGGCCGCTCAACCGGCCCCGTTGCCCGCGTCGCCCGCTCCGGTCCAGCCTGGACAGGACTGACAGGAAACGAGCAGCCCGTGCCCGGACCCAGTGGGTCCGGGCGCGGGTTCGCGCGGGTGGGCGTGGTGGCGCTGCTCGGCTCAGCTCGCCGTGCAGCGTACGGTGGGCGTGTCGTTGGTGGTGTTGTTCCAGGTGGCGAGGAAGCCGAACGTGGTCGATGCTCCGGCCGCCAGGCTGCCGTTGTAGCTCACGTTGCGGGCGGTGACGGTGGCCCCGCTCTGGACCGTGGTGGCGTTCCACGACTGGGTGAGCTGCTGGCCGTTGGCGTAGGTGAAGACGGTCGTCCACGCCGACAGGCTGGTCGTGGAGCTGTTGCGGACGGTCACCTCACCCTGGAAGTTGCCGCCCCACTGCGAGACGATCTTGTAGGTCGCGGTGCAGGCGGTCGCGCCGGGCGACGCCGACGGCGTGGGGCTGGTCGACGGCTTCGGGCTGGCCGACGGCGAAACGCTGGGCGAGGCCGAAGCACTCGGCGACGGAGAGGCACTCGGCGACGGAGAAGCACTGGGCGACCGGCTCGGCGAGGCGCTGGCCGACGGCGTGGGGGTCACCCCGTCGAGCACCCGCTTGAGCGCCGGATACCAGCGGTCGGCCATCTTCTGGAACCCGCCGGTGTTCGGGTGCACCCCGTCTCCGGTGTCGACGGCGGCGTCGAAGCCGGTCCACTGGTCCACGACGGTGATCGGGGACTGCGCCGTGGTGAGACCGGCGGCCCAACCCGGGATCGCGTTGTTGAACTCGATGATGTCGGCGGGGCAGGTCGAGCAGGCGGCGGCGGTCATCGGGATGATCTGCGCGACCACGATCTTGACGTTCGGGTTGTTCGCCCGCATCTGCCCGACCAGCTTGGTGAACGCGGTCAGTTTGGTCGCGGTCGGGATGTAGTGGCCCCACATGTCGTTGGTGCCCAGGTGCACCAGGACGATGTCGGGACGGGCGGCGGTAAGCCAGGGCGGCAGCTGGTTGTTGTCGGCGATGCCGGTGGCCGAGTAGCCGCCATGGCCCTCGTGGTCGAAGTCGTAGGAGTAACCGGGGTTGCAGCCGCCGCCGTCGGAGACGCCCCCGACGAAGTCGATGTTCGTATATCCGGCGAGCTGCAGCTGATGCCAGAGCATGGCCCGCCAGCAGCCAGGACCGGCGGTGATGGAGTCGCCCAGCGGCATGATCCGCACCGGGGTCGGCGCGGACAGGGCCGGGCGGGCGAGCGCGAACGTGGCCGCGACGAGCAGGGCGGCGAGGACGGCGTACAGGGAGGACTTGCGGAGCATGGCGACCCCTCAGGGGAGCGGGACCGATGGGGGAGCGGCCCGGCACGGGTAGCCGTGCCGGACCGTCTGTTCAGGTGCGGGCCGGGGCCTGGTTCAGCTCGCGGCGCAGGTCAGCGTGGGGACGCCGTTGGTGCCGTTCCATGAGCCGAGGAACCCGAACGAGGTGTTGGCCCCCGCCGCCAGGCTGCCGTTGTAGCTGACGTTGCGGGCGGTCACCGCGGCACCGGACTGGGTGAGCGTGGTGCTCCAGAACTGCGTGACGGTCTGCCCGTTGGCGTAGGTCCAGTTCACGGTCCAGCCGGTGATCGCCGACGAACCGGCGGTCACCTTCACCTCGGCCTGGAATCCGCCCTGCCACGAGTTGACGATCGTGTACCCGGCGGTGCAGGAGCGGGTGCCGGAGGACGGGCTGGTGCTCGGCGACGGACTGGCCGACCGGGACGGGCTGGGCGAGGCCGAGCGGCTGGGCGACGGCGACGGGCTGGGCGAGGCCGAACGGCTGGCCGAGGGCGACGGCGACGGGCTGGTCGTACCGCCGTAGATCGTGGCTTCCTTCGACGTCGCCGTGATGCCGTTCGGGCCGTTGAAGATCCGCAGACCCCAGGTGGTGAGCTGGGTGGGGTCGAAGTTGTTGGTCATGTCCAGGTACGGATCGTTGTTGCCGGCCCAGGACCAGCCCAGGTAGCCCAGTCCGCGCGCGTTGGCCTCGGCCAGGATGGTCTGGTCGTCGACGTTGTTGGAGGAGCGCTGCCAGCCGAACTCACCGATGACCAGCGGCCAGTTGTTGGTCTGGAACCGGTTGAGGTAGTCGGTGATCGAGGCGGCGGTGTTGAACACGTCGTACATGTGGATCGACAGGACCGTGTTGTGCTTGGTGTCGGCGTCGAGCACGGTCTGCGCGTTGTCGCGCATCACGTACTGCCAGTCCTGGCCCCAGTTGGGCGCGTCGACCATGAGCAGGTGCTCGAAGCCGTTGGTGCGCATCTTCTGGATCGCGGCGGTGGTCGCGGCGGTCCACTGGCCGGGGTTGGTGTTGCCGATCGGCTCGTTGCCGATGTTGATGACGACGTAGCTCTCCTGGCCGACCAGGTTCGCCTTCTGGGTGATCCAGTAGTTGACGGCCTCGTCGAGGGTGGCGGCGGCGCCGTCCTCGCCGTACCCGGTGGTGTCGTGCACCTCCAGCACGCAGATCAGCTTGTTCTGCTTGCACAGGGTGATGATGGCCGGGACGTCGTTGGACGGTCCCCACCGCTTGCCGCTGCCGAGCACGACGCGGACGGTGTTGGCACCCTTGGCCTTGATGTTGGCGAACGAGCTGGTCTGGCCGGTGAACCAGACGTGCTCGTGGTTGACGCCGCGCATGATGAACTTCTGGCCGTTGGCCTCGACGATGTCGCGGCCGCTGGTGTGCAGGCCGACGGCCGCGCTGGCGGGGCTGACGGCGACCAGTACTGACGCGGCGAACGCCACGACGGCGACGCCGATGGCGGTGAGCAGTCTTCTCATGACCTACCTCAGGCAGGAAGGCCCCAGGACAGGGGCGTGACATCTGACGGTTCGAAGGCGTGAACGCCTGACCGCTGGTCGCTGCCCAACTCACCCGCGCGGCCATCAGCGTAGGCGAATTCGTATGGACGTGCAACTTTCCCGCACCGACCGGTTCGGCCCCCGCCGGCGCTGCCCCGCGGTGGTGCGGCGCCGGTATCGTGGCAGGGCACAGCGGTTCCGGGAACGACGGTCGGCTCCTGTCCGGAAACGACAGTCGGTCCAGTGGCACGCACACCTGGAGGGATCACCATCAACGGAGGCAGGGCCGCCGGACCCGCTTCGGCCGGCGGGTACCGGATCCACGCCGACCAGGCCGCGGCCATCGCCGCGAAGACCCGCTCGGTCGAGCACGGACTCGACGTGTACCGGGGACGTCTCGACGGGCACGCCACCGTCGACGCGCAGGCGTTCGGCCCGTTCGGCGCGGGCGCGGCGCATCTGGACTTCGCCCGAGACTGGGTCGCCGAGATGAAGGCGATCAGCGCGCTGGTCGCGCGCGTGGCCACGGGCCTGGAGGAGTCGATCGCCGCGTACCGGGCGGCCGAGGCCGCCGCCGTCCGGACCCTGGAACGGCACCGTCGCGGGCCCAGGACGCCGCGGTGACGGGGCAGACCGCCGCGGACGGCTCCGCCGCGCAGCTGCGCCGCTGCCACGCCGAGAGCGCGGCCTGCCGCACCACCGACGACATCGACCGGCTGATCC
Source organism: Catellatospora tritici (assembly GCF_019083965.1). Classification (GTDB taxonomy): domain Bacteria; phylum Actinomycetota; class Actinomycetes; order Mycobacteriales; family Micromonosporaceae; genus Catellatospora; species Catellatospora tritici. The sequence goes on along the minus strand of NZ_JAHRCY010000012.1, from coordinate 85,146 downwards.
GCGCGATCAGGGCGGCCCGGCGGGTTCCCGTACTGACCGGTGACGTGGCCGCGCTGCGCGCTCTGGCCGACGCGTACCAGGCCGACGCGCGGTTCGCCGAAGGCCACCTCTCGGCGCCGCTGCGGTCGGCGGAGAAGGCGGTGGGCTCGGCGTGGACCGGCCAGGCCGCGACCGCCGCGCACGACGCGCTGGAGCTGACGGCGCACCAGCTGGACGCCCTGGCGAAGGTGATGGAGCGGGCGGACGGATTGGTACGCCGCCTGGCCGACGCCCTGCAGCAGGCACAGGAGTGGGACCGGTCGGGCATGTTCGGTCTGATGGTCGCCGACGGCGAGGCGGCGCGGGCCAAAGCCGTGTCGCCACCGGACAGGGCGATGTTCGAGAAAGCCAGGAACACGGCGGTGGAGGGTGCCCGGCAGCGGGCACAGGCTTTCGAGAGCTATGAGAAGGCCAGCTGGGAGGCGTCGCGGGAGTTCCGAGGGCTGCGGGACGGGACACGGCTGAGTCGGGCCGCGTTCGCCGGGCTCCCGGCCGCCAAGGTCGCGGGCATGGTCGAGGCGACCATCGGCGGCGGCAGCAAGGAGCCGATCGTCGGCTCGCACGCGCTGCGGCGGGCGTCGGAGCAGTACCGGCGCCTGTCCGACGCCGACCGCCAACGCTTCGACCGCCTCATGAACGACGCCGCCTCGCCGCACGAGCGGGCATACCTGACCAAGGCGCTGGCGACCGGACGTCCCATGGATCAGATCGAGCGGTTCGACGCGCGCATCCACCCGCACGGCGGCGATCCGGCCTGGCTGCAGGCCCACCTCAACCCGACGCCGCCCAGCGACAGCCTGACCGCGAAGGACAGGACCGCGGTCGAGTTCGCCGGGCACGGATACAGCCAGAAGGGTTACACCTGCGCGGCCGCCAGCACCGTGACCGCCCGCGCGGAGGTCGATCCGCTGTACGCCCTGTACTTGACCACCGGCGGCCCCGACGACCCGGCCGGCGACAGCGGACCGGCTTTCCAGGACCGGTTCCTCGCCGAGCAGAACCGCAACGCCGGCCTGCCGCGCGGCGACTTCGGCAAGCACGACGGCCTGAACCTCAAGGCGTGGGAGCACGTCGTCGACACGGAGGTGGGCGCGCCGCAGGGCGCCGACTACGCCACGGTTGAGGCCAGGACGCCGCAGCAGCGTCGCCAGCTCCTGGCCGAGATCGAGGGCGCGCTCGACCGGGGCCAGCCGGTCCCGATCCGGCTCGGCGGGGAGCGGGTCGGCGACGAGCCGAAATCCGCGCACGCGCTGGTGTTCCTGCGCCGGCAGGGCGACCGGCTGGAGGCATACAACCCGTGGGGAGAGACGACCTGGGTGACCGAGAGTGAGTTCGTGGACGGACACATGCACCGAGCGGCCCCGCACACGGTGACGTTCGACCAGGCCACGCACGTGATGGTGCCCCGATGACCGGCACCGGTGACCTGGCGGGGCTCATCCGGGCGGGGCTCAGCGAACCCGGAGGGCGTGACCTGCTGCTGGGCGAGGCGGCGCCGATCGCCGCGGTCCAGGCGCACGCGCTGGGCGTCACGCCGGCGGCGTTGTGGTTCCTGGCGGAGGTGGTCCGGCGGGGCGGCATCGCGTACGCCGCCGAGCTGCCCGAACCGCTGCCCGGCGGGCCAGGCACCGAGCTGGCCCGGTCCTGGCTCGCCGCCGCCGAGTCGGTGGGTGACTCCCTCGACCGCGCCGAGCTGTGCGCGCGGTGGCTGGACGCGGTCGCGCTGCTGGTCTCCGTCACCGGCGGCTGAGCGCCGTCCCGGTCGATGATCCATTCTCGACCGCGGCCGGACTGTACAGTCTGTGCAACATGAACCGCCGGGGCTGTGGCTCTCCACGGCGGATGTCGTGAAACGTTGACAGCGTTCGAATGAGGCGCTGACAATCCGATCGCTTGGGCGGACGTGCTACCGGGGGTTGGGGTGCTACACGAGGGCGAACTGGTCGTCAGGCGCTATCTGCTCGAGACGGTCATCGGTGTGGGCGGCATGGGCCGGGTCTGGCGCGCCACCGACCAGCTGCTTGGCCGGACGGTCGCCGTCAAGGAGCTGTTCGCGGCGGCGGGCGAGACCGGTGCCGACGAGGTGGTGGCGCGGGCAGCCGCCGAGGCCACAGCCGCGGCACGGCTGTCGCATGCGGCCATCGTGACCGTCCACGACGTCATCGTCGACACCGCGACACCGCTGATCGTGATGCAGTACGTGCCGGGCGACTCGCTCCAGCAGTACGTCGAGCGCCACGGGCCGATGTCGCCGGACCACGCGGCACGGGTGGGGATCTCCATCCTCGACGCCCTAGGGCACGCCCACAGCCAGCATGTGCTGCACCGCGACGTCAAACCGTCCAACGTGCTGATCACCGCGCAGGGCCAGATCTTCGTCACGGACTTCTCGATCGCCCGAGTGGTGCCCGACACCTCGCGCAGCCACACCGGCCTGGCGTTCGGCTCGCCCGGATACGTGGCCCCGGAGCGGATCGTCACCGGCCGCGTGGGCGCCGAGGGCGACTACTTCGGCCTGGGCGCGGTGCTGTACTTCCTGGTCGAGGGCGGTGCGCCGTTCTCCCACACCGACCCGATGGTCGGCATGTTCGCCAGCGCGTCACGCCCGCATACCCCGCCGGTCAACGCCGGCACCGCCGGGTTGGCGGAGGCCATCGAGGGCCTGCTGGTGAAGGACCCGCGCGAGCGGATGCGGCCGGAGCGGGCGCGGGAGCTGCTGCTGGCAGCCTCGCGCGACGCCGCCGCCGACGCGGCCCCGCGGGCAGTGGCCGCCGATCCGGTGCCCGCCCCCGCTCCGGCTGCGGCCCCGGCGGTACTGGCGGGGCCGGTCGTGGCGGCCGCCGGGCCGGTGGGCGATGCCGGTTCGGACCGTCCGGCCCGGACGCCGGTCGAGGCCGCGTCCGCGGCGGGGCCGGACGCGCCGCCGCCGATCCCGCATCCGGTCACGATGAGCATGTCACCGGCGGCACCCCCCGCCGCGGCACCGCCCGCGCCGCCGCGCACCCGGCCGCCGTCGACGCCCGTGTACGCGCCCGCGGCCGTCCCGGTGCGCGAGGCCCGTACCCCGCATATGCCGCCCGCCCCGGCCGGTGCGGCCCCGGTGCCGCCGCCGGTCCCGGCCGCCGTCGGCGGCGGAGGTGCCGCGCGCCCCGGTCGGCGGTGGGGGCTGTGGCTGGCCGCGGCCGCCGCGGTGGTCGGCCTCGTCGTGGTGACCACGGCGACGCTGGTCAAGCTCGCGGGCGACCGGGGACCCACCGAGCCCGATGCGGCCGCGACCAGCGGACCGTCCTCGCCGTCCTCGCCGTCGGCGACGCAGGCGTCCCTGGCCGACAGGTACGCCGAGACGGTGCTGGCGGCGCGGCCGCTGGACTACTTCCCGCTGCGCGAGACCACCCAGGACATGGCGACCAACCAGGCGTCCGCGACCCCGGCCCGGTTCCACGACGTGCGCCTCGCCGCCGTCGAGGGGCCGTTCGGGCCGCAGACCTCGGCGCCCTCGTTCGCCGACACCAACGGCGGACCGGCGGGCCGGACCAGGTTCGTGGAGCTGCCGCGACGTGACTCGTTCGTGCAGGGCAAGGCGCTCACGGTCAGCATGTGGTTCCGGGCCTCGGGTCCGGGCGTGCTGTACGGCACGTCGAAGAAGCCGCTGCTGGAGTACCTCGAATTCGGGCTGGAGCCGTCGCTGTACGTGGGCACCGACGGGCTCATGCACGCCGGGTACTACGACACCGGAACCCCGGGCCTGCCGGTGGGCAGCATGACCTCGCTGTCGAAGGTGGACGACGGTCGCTGGCACCACGTGGCGCTCAGCAGGTCCGCCGACGGGATGACCGAGGTCTGGTACCTCGACGGCGCGCAGGCCGGTTCCCGGCGGATGAAGGGTCGGCCCGGTTACCTCGTGCCTTCCTACGCGTACGTGGGTGCGGGCAAGTGGTCGCACTGGGTCGCGACCTCGGGCGACGTGGGCACCTTCGCCGGGGCGATCAGCGACTTCGCCTACTTCGATCGGGTGCTGAGCCGGGAGGAGATCGCCGCCCAGTACGCGGCGGCCCACGGCTGAGCACGGGGTGAGCACGGGTGAGCACGAAGGAGCACTGAGTTGGCGCACACCATCCTCGGGGGCCTGGAACCCGGTCTGGCCCGCGCGTTCCTGACCAGCCGCGTGTACGCCCGTCGGCCGCACCGGCCCGGCGTGTTCGTCCTGGAGACCGCGCTGGGCAGGTTCGTCGAGGTGTACTCCTCGCTGGAGGAGATGGGCCGCCGCCTCGGCTCGGTCGACTGGTTCGCGACCAGTGGCAGCGACTTCATCAGCCTGCTCCCGCGCGACTGTGTGGTCATCGTCGACCGCGGCTCGGACCACGAGCTGTATCTCGATCCCGCCGCCACGGTGGCGGCGGCCCAGGTGGTGCGTGGTGGCTGAGCCGGTCGTCGGCGGGCAGGTCAACGGGTTCCGGGTCGAACCGGCGAGCCTGGCGGACGCGGCGATCCGGCTGAACCGGCTCGCCGCGGCGTCGGGTCGCATCAAGGACGCCAAGCCGGAGCTGATGGACACCGTGCCGGACTTCGGCTCCGACGAGGTCGAGGCGGCGGTCGACGACTTCCTCGACGCCTGGTGCTACGCGATGCGGCTGGTGCACGGCGACACCAGGGAGATGGCAGAGCGGCTGGCCGCGACAGCAAAGGCGTACGTGGACGCGGATCGGTTCGGCAACGCCGACGCCCCCGACGCGCCGGACCCGAAGTCCCACCAGGGGGTGGGCAGCCTCACCGCGTGGGTGAACCGCCTCAGCGATCAGCGCAGTCGCCAGCTCGACCAGCAGTTCCGGGAACCGGACGGAGGTTCGCGATGACGGCCGACAGCGGCGATCCGCGCGCCGTCGCGGCGCTGGCGCAGACCCTGCGCGACGTCGCCGACCTGGCCCGGGACACCGCCGCCGCCGTGGACGAGGCGGCGGGGGAGGAGCACTGGAGCGGCCGCGCGGCGCAGGCGTACCGCACCAGCGTGGGCAGGCTGCCCGCACGGTTGCGGCAGGGCGCGGACGCGTTCGGCGAGGCGTCGGCGGCGCTGGCCGACTACGCGCAGGCGCTGCAACGGGCACAGCAGGGCGCGGCGCGGGCTCGTGAGCTGCGCCGCCAGAGCGAAGCCACCGGGGTGCCGGACTACTCGGTGGCCGGAGCGCCGCCGCAGGACCCCGAGCAGGCCAAGGCGGCTGCGGCGGCACAGCAGGCCGACCGCGACGCGGCCGCGCTGGAGCAGTCGACCCGGGCTGAGTTCGCCGAAGCCGTGGCGGCCGCCGTACGGCAACTGAAGGCGGCGGCGGCCGGGGCGCCGCGGGAGAGCATCCTCAGTTGGATCGAGCACCAGCGCCTGGAACTGTGGACCGGGGTGGCCGAGAGCGTCACCGGCCTGCTCGACCTGGCGGTGTCGTCCTCCCGGCTCGGCATCGTCAACGCGGTCCTCAGCCCCGAGGACCACGCCCGAGCGGTGCGAGGGCTGCGCGAGGCCGTCAACGCGGCGGTCGAGCACCCCGACGACTTCGCGGTCGGGGTGGGCAAGGGCGTGCTGGACTGGGACACCTGGCGGCACAGTCCCGCCCGTGCCATCGGGCACCTGGCCCCCGACGCCGTGGCCGCGGTGGCCTCGGGGGGCGCCGGTGCCAGCGTGGCCGCGACCCGGGGTTCCGAGGTCGCCTCCCGGCTGGACGCGTTGGACCGCGTCGGCCACGGGTGGAACGCGATGACCCGGGGCACGACCGCGCTCGAACGCGCCGGTCTCGGCGTCGCGGACGTGGCCACCCTCAGCGACAGCGAGGCCGCCGCGGTGCTGCGCCGCAGCGAGCCGATGCAGCCGCACTCCCTCAACGAGCTGGGGTTCAAGCCTCCGCGCGATCCGAACGTCATCCGCCCCGATGTCACCGATTCGTTCGTGGACCCAGCCAAGATCGTCGAACATCCGGTGGTGCCGAAGAACATGACGATGGGCAGTGTGTACACCGACACCGGATACGCGTCCGCCTCGTACTACGGAGAGTCGCGTGAGCTGCTGACCATGTCGAGCGAGGCGAAGTACCGCACCGACTACGCCATTCCGCACGACTGGGACACCGACGCGGCCGGGGTCGTGCATCCGCGGGATCGGATGCTGGTGCGCGAGTTCACCGCGGGTGACCCGATGCCGATGCGCAGCGGTGGCGACGGCATCATCGGGCAGGTCTCGTCGTCGCGAGTCGACGCGACCGGCGCACTGGAAAGCTATCCGGGCGGGGCGCAGCAGTGGGTGATCGGCGGCGGACCGGGCCGTGACGTGCCCGCGATGAGCTGGGTCGGACCGCCGCCGTGGACGCGGGTCTCCGACCCGGCGGTCACCGCCGCCGGAGCGGCCACGGGCGGCGCGACGTTCGGTGCGGCGCGGGCCGACGACGTGGCACGAGACGAGTCACGATGAGCGAGCGGACCTTCGACCAGACGGCCGCGGCGGTCGACGCGGCCATGCGGGAGGCGGTGGCGGCGGCCGTACTGACCGGATCACTGCCCGGCCTGCTGCGGGCGCTGAGCGCCGGGGTGCTGTATGCGCCGACACAGACGCCCGACGCCGGGCCGGGAGTTCAGCTGCCGGTCGTCGCCGGACCGCCCGACGCGGCGGTGCTGTACACGTCCTACGACCACCTGGCGGCAGTGCACGGCGACGGCGCGCGGTGGCGGCTGGTCCGGCTCGCCCCGCTCGCGGCGACCTGGCCGCCCGATCTCGGCCTGCTGCTCAACCCGGGCACCGGCGAGCAGTTCGGGCTGTCCGCCGCCGCGGTGCGCACCGTCGGCGAGCTCGCCGCGGGTCGGCCGGTGGTGGAAGCGTTCGCGCTCGGGCCGAGCGACCGGTGGCGGGTCCTGCCCGGTGCGGCCGACGAGACGACCGTCGACGACGTCCGGGTCGCCCGCGCCGCGGCGGCCGGTGGCGCGGACGCGGTGGTGCGGGCGGAACTGCGGATCGAGGGCCTGGGCGGGCGCCTGTGGCCGGTGTACGTGGTCGCGGGCGAGGTCGCGGCGGTGCGGGACGCCGTGGGCAGGGCACAGGCCGAGGTCACGGCGCGGGTCGTCGGGGCGGCGTGGGGCGAGCCGGTGACCGACCCGGCGGTGGCCGCCGTGCTCGCGTACGGCGTGCCGATCTGGCGCAGCGGCGCCTACACCGAGCTGCTGCGCTCCTCGGCCGGGTCGGACGGCGTGCCGGGCTGAGCCGAACCCGGTCAGCCGGCGGCGTCCTGCTGGATGCGCCGCACCCGGTTCATGATGTCGTCCAGCGAGTGACGGAGGTCGGCGCCGGCGAGTTCGATGTGGCCGATGGCGTCGCGTGCGGTGGACAGCGGGTCGACGTCGGCGGGATCCACGCCGAAGGCCGATCCGACCAGCTGGTCCAGCTGGCGGCGCAGGTCCGCACCGGCCGCCGCGGTGGCCTGGAGCACGGAGTCGGCCAGCTCGACGGAGCTCGTGCCGCGCATCAGGCGCGGGTCGATTGTCAGCCGGGTCAGCGCGTTGGTGTGGTCGACCCATGCTTCGACGAGGCCGTCGGCTGCCGTGCCGTGGCCGGTCACGCGTTCGAACTCGGTGGTGAAGTCGGTCAGCGCCTGGACGAGTTCGCCCTGCGGGCGCATCCACGGCAGCCGGGTCGCGTCGTGCGTCACCGCTGTGCTCCTCAGGTGTGGTCGGCCGGATGGTGCGGTCAGGATTTGGCCGGGGTGGTGCCGGTGGCGGGCACCGGAGCCTTCTTGTCGTCCGCCTTCTTGTCCTGGTAGTTGGCCGCGGCGGCCGACCCCTCGCGTACCCCGGTGCTGATGGCGCGCCCGACGGCGTCGGACTGCTGGGGTGCGCCGGTGAGCGTGGTCATCGCCTGCCCGATCTGGGTGAGGGCGGTGCCGGTGCTGTCCACCAGCGACACCACGATCGGCGGGACGGTGGCGCCGATGATCGTGATCGCGGCACGGGCGATCGGGGCCAGCGGGGTGGCCTGCAGGGCGGTCAGCAGCAGCAGCGCGGCCAGGCTGATCAGCGAGATCGTCAGGACGATCTCGTAGAGTTCCGCGAACGCGGAGTCGGCCTGCTTGAGCAGGTCGCTCATGCCGGCGGCGACCTCACCCAGCCGGTTGACCTCGGCGTTCAGCCGTTCCACCGCCGCGGCGAAGGCCGCCTGGTCGGCGCCGATCCAGCGCCGGTCGGTGGCGGCGCGCGCCTGGCTGACGGCGTTGCTCGCCTGCCGGACGGTGAGCGTCAGTGCGTTCCAGTCCTGGGCGGCCGTCTGGATGCCGTCCGGGTTCGCCACCGCCAGCGCCGCGGACATGGCAGCCTTGACGAACTGCCGTTCGATCACGACGCACACGCCCAGGGCCGCGATCGCGGTGAGCATGGCGGCCACCGAGGCGTGGTCGCCGCTGCCGTGACCGGTCGGGGCGCTGCTCTTGGCGGCCTGGGTCGCGACGGTCGATGAGGCGGTCGAGGCGGCGGACGTGGCTGCGCCGGTGGTGTCAACCATGGGTGTCCCGATTCGCCATGCCGTCGCTGTCGGTGTCCTGCCAGGCGTCCGCGGCGATCTTCAGCGCGGTCGCGATCGCGGCCAGCCGATCGTTGAGGGCGATCACCTGGTCCAACAGTTGGGCCTGGCTGGCGGTGTGACTCTTGTTGGCGCCGATGCCGATGACACCGAACCCGGGGGAGGAGATGTCGATCCGGCCGATGCGGCGGTGGAGTTCGACGAGCTGGTCGGTGGCAGGACCGGTCAGCCGGCGGTGGGCCTCCCGCAGGGCCTCGACGTGCACCAGCAGCTTCGTCGGTGCGGCGGCAGGCTCGCCGGCCGTCCCCACTGGCCCCGCCGGGGGTGTGGCAGCCGGCTGGCCGGAGGGCGCCGGGGTCGCGCCGGGGGCGGTCATGCGTTCGTCCGGTCAGCGCATGACGTCATCGGAGGCCTCCCCGAGGTCGCGCCACGGGTCGTCGTCCTCGACCAGGTCGGTGGTGAACTCGGTGCCCGTCGCGCCGAGCCCGCCCGCGCCGCCGCCGGGGGCGCCGAACCCGGCGCTGAGGGCACCACCGGCGAATCCACTCGGCCACGCGCCCGTGGCGACGGGCTTGCCGAACGCCGTACCGGTCGGTGGGAAGCCGCCCGCGCCGGCGAGGCTGCCGACCCCGCCGACGCCGCCGAGGCCACCACCGCCTCGACCGGTCTTCAGGTTCGGTGGCTTCGGCACGTCGGCCGGCGGCGCCTCGAAGCCGTCCCGCAGGCCCGAACCGCTGCCGGGTGGCAGCAGCACGGGATCGTGGATGTCTCTGGGGTCGGTGAAGCCGACGGTCCTGGGGGCGAATCCCTCGGGCATCCCCGACGCGGTCACCACGTACTGGTGGTTGAGGTCGTTGTACCGGTCCTGCGCGTCGCCCTCGGGGCTGTCGAAGATGTCGCTGGCCACGTCGGCGAAGAAGCCCTGGTCCAGTTCCGACAGCGCGGATCGGAACGCGCCCTCGTCGACGCCGGTCCAGATGCCGTTGACCACCATGTTGTGGCTCTCGACGATCGCCTGGGCGACGTCCTCGGGCACCGGCATCTCTCGCTGTGCGTGCTGCAGCTGGTCGGCGGCGAGCTCCAGACTGGGTTTGATGCCGCTGTACCCGATCATCTTCTCGTCGATGTGCTCCAGCGCGGCGATGATCTGCAGCGTCTTGTCGCGGAACCGGTCGGCCGCGGTTCCGGTCCATTTCGCCTTGACCACGTCGAGGTCATTCCGCATGTCGTCGATGAAGAACCGCAGATTGAACAGCAGGTCGGAGTACAACCGGCCGGCCTCACGCAGGTAGTTCGGGGCGCCCATGACGATGACGCGGGTGGCGCAGTCCTCCCAGTCGGGATCGCCCTCGGGGATCCACTTCTGGACGGCGCGGTGGGTGGGGTCTTGACTCATCGCGGGCCGCCGATCAGGCCGTCTTGCGGAATACGCTGGCGCCGTGGTCGTCGGCGTTGCGATACGCGGCGGCGGCGGCTTCGAGCCGCGCGGCCAGCTCGCCGATGTCGACGCCCGCCTGGGCGAGCGCGTCGTCGATGCTCTTGTGGAGGCGCTCGTGCTGCGCGTAGAAGGCCTGGCCGCGGCTTAGGGTGCCGAACGGCCAACCGTACGTCGGGCTGCCCTCCGCGGCCTCCGGGATGTAGTCGCGGATCTGACCCAGGGCGGTGCGCAGACGCTCGACCCGATCGGCGTAGCCGACGAGCTTGGCATGGTGATCGTCCAATGCTTTCGGGTCCACAGTGGTCTTGTCTGTCATCGGACGGTCCCCTCCCGCTGCCTCAGCAGACTAATCGGCACAGGCCCATGGTTCAACGTCGCCGCAAGCGCCGAGGGCTCGTGTGGAGCGTCGACGACCGTATGCTCTCACCGTGATGCTGCGGAGCATGATGGCGGCCGCGGGGTTGTCGGTGGTGCTGGGCACCGTCCCGGTCGCCCCGGCCCTGGCCGCCGGTGAACAGGTCGCCTGCAACCCGGTGGCCAACGTGGAGCTGGCCGAGGCGCGACCGGCCGGCCAGCCATGGCCGCTCAAGCGGTTGGCCCCGCAACGGGTGTGGCCGCTGACGCGCGGTGCCGGGGTGACCGTGGCGGTCATCGACTCCGGTGTGGACAGCGGGCATCGGCTGCTGCGGCCACGGGTGCTGCCGGGGCTGGACCTGACCGGGGCGGGCGGCGACGGCACCTGCGACGAGGCGGGGCACGGCACCCTGATCGCCGGCATCATCGCCGGTGCCCCGGACGGCGGATTCGCCGGGGTCGCGCCCGACGCGACGATCCTGCCCATTCGAGTGGTGGGCAGCGACGCGGAGCTGGCCGCCGACGTGCTGGCGCGGCGGGCCGCCGAGGCCGTCCGCTACGCGATGATCCAGCCGAACGTCCGCGTGATCAACCTGTCGTTGCAGCTGAGCGTGCCCAGCCCGGAGCTGAGCGCGGCCATCCGGGAGGCGGTCACCCAGCACGACATCGTGGTCGTGGTGGCCGGCGGAAACGTCACCCGCGATCAGCAGGCCGGCGCCCAGGTGTGGCCCGCGGCCGAGGACACCGTCCTGTCGGTTGCCGCGACCGGGTACAACGACCGCATGATCGAGTCATCGCTGCGTGGGCCGTGGCTGGACATCGCCGCCCCGGGCTGGCACATCGAGGGGCCGCTGGCCGGGGGCGACCTGGCCTTGGCCGAACTCGGCGGGACCAGCTACGCGGCCGCGTACGTCAGCGGCACCGCCGCGCTGGTGCGCGCGTACCGGCCGCAGCTGTCGGCCACGGCGGTGATGCGACTGCTCAAGGACGAGGCCGACGAACCCGCTGAGGCGGGCATCCCCGGACTGGTCAACCCATACCGGACGGTGCAGGGTCTGGTCGGGTCCGGCACGACCGCCAACGCGCCGGGGATGAGCACCGGGCGCCGGACCGCCGTGTGGATCTCCCTGGCGGGTGTGGTCCTGCTGATCGTGGTGCTCGGGTTGCGCGCCCTCACCGGCGGCGTCCGGCGTCCTCAGAACTGACCGGCGAACACTCCCGCGATCGCTGCGGCCAGCGGCACGACCGCGACGGTCAGGGTCGTCTCGACCAGGTCGAGCGTGCGACCCCAGACCGGCGACCGCCCCTGCCCGGCGGGCGTCGCCGCGTAGGTGAGCGCGGCGACCGCGACGAAGGCGACGATGGCCGCGGCCACGGCGCCGCCGGCGGGGTCCGGCAGCGCGGCCGCCGCGCCGACGGCCGTCGCGGCGCTGGCGAGGAACGCGCCACACAGCAGCGGGATCCGCTGCCAGCGCAGCTGGAACACCCGCGACCGCGACCACAGCAGCAGCGCCACCGTGGCCCCCAGCGCCACGGCGTAGCCGCCGCCACCCGCCACGACCCCGACGACGGCACCCGTCTCCACCAGCGCGAACGCCGCCAGCAGACCGGCCAGCAGCCGCCCGGCCTGCTCACTGCGGCGGGTCGCGTCGGCGGCGTCGATCTCCTCGGTGTCGTTGCGCACGTCGCGCGGCCCGGTCGGGACGCTCGGCACGGTCAGGCCCGCGAGCCGGAATGCCAGCATCGGCAGTGTGGGCAGCGCGGCCAGCCCGAGCACGAGCATGACGGCCGCGGCTGTGGGCCCACTCAGGTCGGCGAGGATGTGCAGCTCGACGCCGACTGCCAGGGCGATGGCGCCCACGCCGAGCGGGAGCATGATGGCGCCGTGGCTGCGCACAGCCAGGCTGGTCACCGCGGCCAGCACCGCGGCCGCGGTCGCGCCGACGAGCACCTGCGACGCCGAATCCGGTGACGCGATGTCCTCGACGGCCAGGAAGCCGGCGGCGCCACCGTATAGCACCGCGGCGACCGACAGCAGGCGGGCGACGGTCGTCGCGCCGGGGCTGCGGACCGTGACGGCGGCCGACATGAGCAGTACGACCGCGATCAGCCCGGCGGCGACGCCGCCCAGCGGTGGGGTGATGCGCTGGGCGAGCAGCCCGCCGAGGCCGCCGAGCAGGGCCAGGGCCGCGAACGCGACCGCGAACGCCTTCGCGGTCTGGGCGTGCCAGTTGTCGGCGTCGCGCTGGGCGATGACGATGGCGTCGACGACGTCGTCGAAGACGGCCGGTGCGCCGGCCTGCTCGCGCCGGCGCAGGTAGAGCAGTTCTCCGTCGCGGATCTGGTGGTCGGTGAGCGAGCCGTCGGGGTCCAGTGGGGACTGTCCGAATCGGGCCAGAGTCCAGCCGCCGACACCGTCCGGGGTGATGCCGCCGACCAGGTCCAGCAGGCGCGGCAGCACGTGGGCGAGGGGCAGTGCCGACGGAAGTGCCAGGTCCACGACGCGCGCGCTGGGCGCCACGATGGTGATGTGGCTGGTGTCGGTGGCGGCCGGGTTTGCCATGGGAACTCCTGGGACCGTCGGGTATCGCGGCTGCACGGCAGAGTACCTATTCTTACGCACATGTCGATGCGCGGCGGGGTGTCGTTCGGGGTGGTTGACTGATGGGGACGACTCCCTTGTCGCGTCCTGGCCGACGCGAGGGCCCCCCGCGGCCGCAGTACGAGGTGCAGCTCAAACCGCCCATCGAGCTGGCGGTGCAGGGGCCGCGTGGGCTGGGGCAGATGTTCACCGTCGTCCCGACCCTGTCGGGCGTGGGCGCCATGCTGCTGATGATGACCAGCGGCGGCAGCGGTGGCGGTAGTCGCATGTGGATCGCGGCGATCGTCTTCGGCGTGTCGCTGGTCGGCGTGGTGGTCGGCGTCGTCGCCGGCAGCGGCCGCCGCGCCCAGCTGGATCACCTGCGGCGGGAGTACCTGCGGCACCTCGGCCAGTCGCGGCGGGTGGTGGAACGCTCGGCGCAGGAGCAGCTGGCGGCGCTGCGCTGGCGCCATCCGGAGCCGTCGGGGCTGTGGTCGCTGGTGCCGGCGGGTCGCCTGTGGGAGTGCCGCGCCGACGATCCAGACTTCCTGCACGCCCGGGTGTCGGTGGGGACCCTGAACTCGGCCGCGCGGCTGGTGCGTCCCGAGATGAAGCCGCTGGAGGATCTGGAGCCGCTGTCGGCGATCGCGCTGGGCCGGTTCCTGCGGGCGCACTCCCGGGTGAGCGGCCTGCCGATCGCGATCGACGTGAAGGCGTTCGATCGCATCCAGGTGCGCGGTGCGGCCGAGGGGGCGACCGCGCTGGTGCGTGCCGTCGTGTGCCAGCTGGCGGCGTTTCACTCGCCGGCCGAGCTGCGGGTGGCCGCGGTCGTCAGCGACAAGAGGCGCGAGCAGTGGGACTGGTTGAAGTGGTTGCCGCACGCGCTGCACCCCGGTGACCTCGACGCGGCGGGTCCGGTGCGGCTGGTGGTGGAGAGCCTGTCGGCGCTGGAGGAGCTGCTGGTCGAGGATCTGGCCGGGCGGGAGGGGCACGGCGGCGTCCTGCTGCCGCACACCGTCGTGATCGTGGACGGCGGTGACGCGCCCAGCACCGCCCTGCTGCGGCGGCGGCCGATGTCGGGGGTCACCCGGATCGACCTGAGCGGCGTGCTGGTGCGCGACGCGGGCAAGGTCCTGTCGCTGCAGGTCGCGGCGGACGGCAGCCTGAACCGGCTGCAGGACGACGTGGCCACGCCGCAGGGTGCCGCAGACGGGCTGAGCCGCACGGCGGCGTCCGCGGTGGCCCGGCAGATCTCGCCGTTCCGGCTGGTGGAGCAGGACGGGCCGGTGATGGCGAGCGCGGTCAGCAGCGACCTGCCCGCCATGCTGGGTATCGGCGATCTCGAGGCGCTGGACACGAGGGTGACCTGGCGCGCCCGCTCGGACCGGGACCGGCTGCGCATCCCGATCGGGCTGACGCCCGAGGGCGAGCTGCTGTTCCTGGACCTGAAGGAGTCGGCGCACCACGGCATGGGCCCGCACGGGATCCTGATCGGAGGTACCGGTTCGGGCAAGAGTGAGCTGCTGCGCACGATCGTGACGGCGTTGGCCGCGACCCACTCGCCGACCGACCTGAACTTCGTGCTGGTGGATTTCAAGGGCGGGGCGACGTTCGCGGGGATGGAGGTGCTGCAGCACACCAGCGCCACCATCACGAACCTGGCCAGCGAGCTGGCGCTGGTGGAGCGGATGTCCGACGCGGTGCTGGGGGAGTTGGACCGGCGGCAGGAGGTGCTGCGCAAGAAGGTCAACGGCGTCGCCGACTACGCCAGCCGGTACGACTACGAGCGGGCGCGCAGGCAGGGGGCGCAGCTGGCGCCGCTGCCCAGCCTGATGATCATCTGCGACGAGTTCACCGAGCTGCTCAAGGCCCGGCCGGAGTTCCTCGACATCTTCATCAAGATCGGTGCGATCGGCCGCGCGCTGGGCGTCCACCTGCTGCTGGCCACGCAGAAGATGGAGGAGGGACGGCTGCGCGGCCTGGACAGCTACCTCGGTTACCGCATCGGCCTGCGGACCGACAAGCCGGAGGACAGCCGGGCGGTGCTCGGCAGCCCGATCGCCAACGAGCTGCCGGGTGAGGGCGGGCACGGCTACCTCAAGCCGGATGCGACGAGCCTGCTGCGGTTCCGCGGCGGCTACATCTCCGGTCCGTTCCGGCGGCCACGGGCGCTGGCCACCCCGAGCGAGGTCGCCAGTGCCGGCCAGCACGTGGTGCGGTACGAGTCGGCGCCGGTGAGCGCGCCGCAGCCCGCCGCCGACCCGGGGCTGGGCGGCGAGCCCGGCTTCGAGAGCGCCGGTGCCGAACCCGCGGTCGACCAGCAGATCACCGTGTACGAGATGTTCCTGCGGCGGCTGCGCGGCCAGGGCCAGCCCGCCCATGCCGTCTGGCTGCCACCCCTGGTCACCCCGCCGACGTTGGACGGGCTGCTCGGCGGCCTGGCCGTCGACCCACGGCGAGGGCTGTGCGCGGCGACGGGCGGCAACCTGGTCATCCCGATCGGCATCGAGGACCGGCCCAAGGAGCAGCGCAACGATCCGCTGCTGCTCAACCTCGACGGCGTCGGCGGCAACGTGCTCATCGTGGGCGGTCCGCAGTCGGGCAAGACGAACCTGGTCCGCACCATGGTCGCGGCGTTGGCCCTGACGCATACGCCGCAGGAGGTGCAGGTGTTCTGCCTCGACTTCGGCGGTGGCGGCCTGCTGCCGCTGCGCGACCTGCCGCACGTGTCGGGGGTGGCCGGTCGCCGCGACATCGACGCGGTCCGGCGTACCGTTGACGAGGTCACCGCGATCATCGACGAGCGCGAGGCCGTGTTCGCCGAGCGCGGCATCGACTCGATGGCGACGTGGCGGCGGCTGCGCGCCTCCGGCGAGGTCTCCGACGACCCGTTCGGGGACGTGTTCCTGTTCGTCGACGGCTGGTTCGTGCTGCGCGACCAGTTCGAGGCGCAGGAGGCCGCGATTACGGAGCTGGCCGGGCGCGGCTTCAACTTCGGCATCCACGTCATCGTCACCGCGCTGCGCTACGTCGACGTGCGCGCGGGACTGCGCGAGCTGCTGCCCAAGCGGCTCGAACTGCGCCTGGGCGACCCCACCGACTCCGAGATAGACCGCCGGGTGGCGCCCAACGTGCCGCTGGACCGCCCCGGTCGGGGCCTGGCCGCCGGGCCGTACCACTACCTCACCGCCCTGCCGCGCGTCGACGGCGACCAGCGGGCCGACACGGTCGGCGACGGGCTGGCCGATCTGGTCGCCCGAGTGGGGGCGGCCTGGACTGGCCCGGTCGCCCGCCGGGTGCGGATGCTGCCCGCCGTGCTGCCCGTCGCCGAACTCCACCAGGCCGTCGACAAGACGATGACGGGCACCCCGATCGGCATCAACGAGCGCCGACTGGCCCCGGTGCTGCTCGACAGCGGCCAGGACCCGCACCTGCTGATCTTCGGGGACAGCGGCTGCGGCAAGACGAACCTGCTGCGGCACCTCATCCGCGAGACGACCGAGCGCAACCAGCGCGACCCGCGCCTGTCGAACACCCGCGCCCCGCGTACGGCCAAACTAGTCGTGATCGACATCAAGCGGTCGCTGCTGGAGTTCGCCCAGGACCAGTACATGCTGCGCTATCTCACCTCGGTCGGCGACATCCCCGGTGCCGTCGCCGACCTGGCCGAGATCATGGAGGAGCGGCTGCCCCCGGCCGACGTCACGCCGACGCAGCTGCGCGACCGCTCGTGGTGGCGGGGCAGCGCCGTACATCTCGTCGTCGACGACTACGACCTGGTCGCCCCCGGCTCGCTCAGCCCGCTGGCGCCGCTGACCAGGTACCTGCAGCAGGGTGCCGACATCGGCTTCCACGTCACGCTGGCCCGCCGGGCCAGCGGCGGGGGCCGGGCCGTCGGCGAGGCGCTGGTCAACCAGATGCGCCTGATGGAGAGCCCGACCCTGCTGATGTCCGGCAACCCCGACGAGCTTCCGTTCATCGGCAAGCTGCGCAACGGGCCGCTGCCAGCGGGTCGGGCGCGGTTCACCAGCCGGGCCGGTGGCACACAACTGATCCAGACGGTCTGGCGTGAGCCGCAGGAACTCCTCTAGTGTCCGGTCAGCCGACCCGGCCGGGCAGGCCCACCAGGCTCTGCTCGAGCGGTGTCAGCGCGATGGTCACCCGGTGGTTGAGGTCGGCACCGAACACCGCGACGATGTCGGAGAACAGGGCCTGCAGCCGGGCGGTCTCGTGCTGGCGCAGCCGCAGCGCGTCGGCGACGACATGAGCCGCCCGCTCGTCGAGCTGCCGGGAGATGACGACGTCGGCCTGCCGGATCAGGTCGCCGGCGAGGCTGGGCACCGCCGGCAGCAGCTGCAGTTGGGTGTGCCAGGCCGCCAGCGGCTGCTCGGCGCACTCCAGCGCGTGCGCGTCGACCACCAGCACCGGTCGCGCGGGAGCGCCCTCGGCGGCCACCGCATGATGCGGCGCGACCGTCAGCAGCCGGTCGGGTCGGCCGGTCGCCTGTGCCCCGAACTCCAGCCACGGCCGCGGGTCGGGCGTACGCACCCAGACCCTGGCGCCGAGGGCCAGGGCGCGGAACACCAGCAGACGGGCGAGCCAGTCGTCCCCCAGCGCCGCCACCCGGCGTGGCCGCGGGTGGAATAGCCGCAGCAGCACCGGCGCGTGCCGACGGCTGTCGGTGCCCAGCAGCAGTCCCGCACCACGGACCGGCAGGTGCGGGGCGGTGGCGGTGGCGGGTCGGCTCACGACAGCTCGCTTCCGGTCGGTGCGCTGGCGTATACGGCGTCGGCCTGGCCCGCCAGGCTCCGGAGCTCAGCGCCGACCTGGCGCAGCTGCGCGACGACGTGCTGTGACACCGTCTCCAGCGCCGTCGGGTGGACCGCGACCCGCACCAGCACCTGCACCGTCGGGTCGCCCCCGTGCGTGGATCGGCGCATGGTCGCCGAGGTGGCGGCGGTCCGACAGCCGGTCGTGACCAGCCGGTCGTGCACCTCGCCGAGCGGGAGCGCGGCGCCGTTGCGCAGCTGCCACGTACGGTGGGCCAGCTCACCGGCGATCCAGTGCTTTCCGTGGTCGCGGACCGCTGACGGGGGCACCGTGCCGTCGGGGAACACGGCGTCGGCCAGGGCGGTGCGGAGCTGCTCGGAACTCAGCGGCGCCGAGGGGTGGCCGTCCTCGGTGAAGGCGGCCGCGACCCGGCCCAGCGCCGCCCCCAGTGCCCGCTCCAGCCCGGCACGTCCGCCACCGCGCGCGGCGGCGGCCCGCGCGGCCTGCTCGTTGCCGAAGCGTACGGCGGCGTAGGTGGCGTGCGCGGCCAGCGCGGCCGACCCGTGGGCCAGTGCCGCGTAGGACTGCGCGGCGGGTGAACCGTCCAGCTGGCCGAGCACCGGGACCGAGGTCGCGACGAGTTGGATCGACGTGATCGGCAGCGTGTCGTCAGTGAGCAACCGGGCCAGGCGCCCCATCGAGACCTCGACGCTGCGGTGGCCGCTCATGCCGCGTTCGGGTTCGACCTCCAGCAGGCTGAACCAGCCGTGGTGGTCGCGGGCGATCCCGAAACTCAGGGCTCGGTGCTGCGCCTCGTGCACCGACAGGGTCGGCATCAGCGCGGTCACCGCCGATCCGGGCTGCGTGTTGTCGGTGGGCGCCCACTGGCGTGACCCGCCGGTCCGCACCCTGCTGTGTCCGGCTAGGACCGAGGCTTCCCCGAACGGGTTCAGCACGACTGCCACCGCGACCGTCACCAGCGCCGTTCCGGCGGCGGTCACGTAGGCCCCCGCCGGCACCTGCGCCAGTGTCGCGATGAAGAGGGCGGTCACGGCCAGGATCGAGCCGGTTCGCGGGCCGTGCGTCAGACCGTCACGTGTCGCCCCGCCGGCCGTGTCTGAGGCCATCGTTCCCCTTCAGCCGTCCCGGGTGCCAGAGATTAGTATTGTGTAACCGGTCGATGGGAGGAGCAACCCTTGTACAGCCGACAGGAGCAGGTGCACGCCCACCGGTTCGTCATCCGTCGGATCAAGAACGCGTTGATCCTGGGTGAGCCCGACGCGCTCGATCTGCCGCTGGCGCGGGCGGGCGCCGCCTTGATCGGCGGACTCTTCCTGGTGGGACTGCTGCTCGTCGGCCTGTTCGTGTACGGCCAGATCAAGCACGATCAGTGCTTCGCCCAGCCGACGATCGACTGCGTGTCCGGTCCGCAGCAGTGAACGTGCCCGCCGTGCGCCGCGGTCGCGAGCGCACGTTCGGGCACGTATCGACGGGGCGGCGCTACTGGAACCGCTTGGCGTTGGCGCTCTCGGTGTCCTGGTAGGACTGGCGGGTCTGACCGACCGCGCCGCCGATGAAGCCCATGGTGTCCTTGACGTCGTTGACGGCACGGGCGATCTTGTCCCAGGCCGCCTGGTAGGCGTCTCGGTCGCTGCCGTCCCACTCGAGCTTGGCGAGCCGACCCTTCAGGTCGTTGAGGCGTTGCTCCAGTTCGGAGACCTTGCGCTGGATTCCGGCTTGCGCCTCCTCCATCGCCGCGTAGTCGACGGCGATGACTCCCGGCTGATCGCTCATCGAAGGCTCCTAGTCCCGCGCGCCGCGCATCGAGTTGGATGAGATCTTGGAGAAGGACGCGGCCTGCTCCTCCTCGTTGGCGCTGTGACCGGCGGCCGTCTTCTTGAGGAGTTCGGCGATGTCACCGACGGCTTCGGTGAGCCGGGTCGCCTCCTGGTGCCAATCGGTCATGAGCTCCTGGAACCGCAGCGCGGCGTTGCCGCGCCAACTCCCGCCCAGCCGCTCGGCGAGCGCCTGGAGATCCTTGAGATCCTGATCGAGGGCTATGCGAGTGTCGTTGACGTCCTGCGATGCGACGCGGATCGTCTCCGCGTCGACCCGAATGGCCATCTGGGCCTCCCCACGAGGAATGACTGTGCGGACCGCATCGACGTCCGCAGAGGCCTCAGCGTACCGACATCGGGCCACCGTCGGGGCATCCACACCGGACGCGCGCCAGGGGGTGACGCGCCGCCCCGGCCATGAGTGAGCGTCGGCTCGGTGAGCGGGGGTCCGCGGCAGGATTCGTCACTCAGCACATTCCCAGGTAACGGTCCACCTCGATGCCGTCTGGACCGGTAACTTCTGGTTGTGACGGACGAGCAGATCAAGAGGCGCAACAAGTCGGGTTCCTTCTGGCGGGAACTGCCGGTCCTGCTGGCCGTCGCCCTGGTCGTGGCGTTCCTGGTGCGCCAGTTCGTGGTGCAGACGTTCTTCATCCCGTCGGAGTCGATGGAGCACACCCTGGACAGGAACGACCACGTGCTGGTCAACAAGCTCGTCTATGACTTCCGGACGCCCGCGGCGGGCGAGATCATCGTGTTCGAAGCGCCCGAGAGCTGGCGCGACGTGCAGGAGCACGAGGACTTCATCAAGCGGGTGATCGGTGCTCCGGGCGACCGGGTGGTCTGCTGCGATCCGCAGGGACGCATAGCGGTCAACGGCCATCCGCTGGACGAGCCCTATGTGTACCCGGGCAACAAGATGGCGCCCTCGGCATTCGACATCACCGTGCCCGAGGGCAGGCTGTGGGTGATGGGCGACCATCGGGAAGCCTCCGCCGACTCCCTGGCCAACTACAACAGCCACGGGCATGATCTGCAGCAGGCCACCATCCCGGTTGATGCGGTGATCGGCCGGGCCTTCGTGCTGTTCTGGCCGTTCGACCGGTCGACGTGGCTGACCACGCCCGAGACGTTCGACGGCGTGCGGCAGTAGGGCGCGACGCCCGGCGGGAAGCCGAGTCGGCATTGGACCCGGTGTAGCATCTGAGCTCATGCGCGACGCCCCGCGCTTCGTCGGCCGGAAACCGGAACTGCAAGCCCTGCACCGCGCGTGGGCCGCGGTCCGGCAGGGCCAGACCAGGGTCGTCGCGATCGAAGGCGAAGCCGGGATCGGCAAGACCGCGCTGCTGCGCCACTTCCTGGCCCTTGCCGGTCCGCGCCAGCACCGATGGGCCTCCGGTGACCCCGACGAGAGCGCCCTGCCGTGGGCGACGCTCGGGCAGCTGGTCCCGTCGGTCGAGGCGACGGACGTCGCATACGCGGGACGGGCGCTGGCCCGCGAGCTCGGCCGGGCCGGAGAACTGCTGCTCATCGTGGACGACACACACTGGGCCGACCACCCGTCGCTGACCGCGCTGCGACTGGCCGTGCGGTCGATGACCGCCGAGCCCGTCCTGGTCGTCGTCACCAGCCAGCCCGACTCGGGCTGGGCCGTCGACGACGGCTGGCGCCGGATCGTCGACGGCGCCCGCGGCCAGCGGCTGCCGCTGCGGGGCCTGGACGCGGCGGAGCTGACCAGGTTCGCGCTGGTCTGCGGGCATCCGGACCTGTCTCCGGCGGGCGCGGCCCGCCTGCACGAGCACACCGCTGGGCATCCACTGCACGCCCAGCACGTCCTGGACCGGGTGCCGCCACGGATCCTCGCCCTCGGTGACGGGCCACTGCCCGCCCCGGCAGGTGTGTCGGCGGTGATCGCCGACCGGGTCGCCGCGCTCAGCCCGCCCGCGCGACGCCTGGTCGAAGCCGGGGCAGTGCTGGGCACGGAGTTCGCGCTGCACCGCGCCAGAGAGCTGGCCGGGCTGACCTCGGTGGCGCAGGCGGTGGCCGAAGCGGTCGACGGGCGGCTGCTCGCCGAGGCACCCGGCACGGGTGGGCACGAACTGGCCTTCACCGGCGCGCTGTCGCGCTCCGTCGTCTACCACGGACTCGACGCGCGGCGGCGCCGGGAACTACACCGCCGGGCGGCCGAGGTCGACCACGCACGCGCCGTCGCGCACCTGGTCGCGGGCGCCGACGGCCCGGACGAGCAGCTGGCGCGGCAGGTCGCCGCGTACGCGGCGATGCTCGCCGGGCAGGGTCAGGCCCACCAGGCCGCGGCGTACCTGCGGCACAGCGCCGACCTCACCCCGCCGGGCCCGGCCCGCGCACCGATCCTGTTCGCCGTGTGCGAGGCACTGCTGGTCGCCGGTGACCTGCGCGGCGCCGACGGTTACGCGGCCGAGATCCGGGCGCTGCCGCGCGACCCGTGGCGGGACTACCTGTGCGGCTATCACGCGCTGGTCAGCGGCCGCACCACCGAGGCCGCGCAGTTGCTGGAACGGGCCCTGGCCGACGCTCCCGCCGACCTGACCGCCCGCGTCGCGGCCCAGCTGGCGATCATCGCGATCCTCGACACCGACTACGACGCCATGGTCGGGCACGGGCAGACGGCGCTGGCAGCGGCCCGCGAACCGGCGGTGGCCTCGTTCGCGTGGTTCGCTCGCGCGGTCGGGCTGGCGCTCACCGGTGACGGGCAGCGGGCCCTGGCCGAGCTGCCACCGGATCCGCCGGGCCTGGACGGGCTGGTGGCCCGGGGCATGGTGCGGCTGTGGACCGACGACCTCGACGGCGCGTACGTCGACCTCAGCGGCGCGGTCGAGCGGGCTGTGCGCGGCGAGCCGCTGCGCGTCGGGCAGGCGCTGGCCTACCTCGGCGAGACGGAGTACCGGCGCGGCAACGTGGCCGAGGCGGTGCTGCACACGGCCCTGGCCGTCGGCGACGCCGAGGCCAACGCCCGGGTCTGGGACTACTCGCTGGTCCATGCCCTGGCGACGTATCCGCTGGCCGCGCAGGGCGATCCGGGTGCGGTCCGGCACATGGAGCAGGCGCGGGACTGGGCCGGGCGGATCGGCTCTCGCGCGGCGCTGACCTACGCGGCGCTGGCGCGGGCCGCCGTGTGCGACGCGGCCGGGGACACTGCCGGACTGCTGGCCGCCGCGACCGCGTTCGAGGACGCGTACGACTCCCGGGAGCCCGGCACCCACCTGTTCGGACCGCTGCTGGCCGACGCGCTGGCCCGTGCCGGACAGGTCGAACCCGCGCAGGCGGCCCTGGACCGGTTCACGAACCGCCCGGTCACGCGGGTGTCGGCGCGGGCCGCGGTCGCCCGGGTACAGGCCATGATCTGCGCCGCGCGCGGCGACCTGACCGCGGCCAGCACCGGGTGCGCCACCGCGCAGTCCCTGGCCGAGGCGGCAGGGCTGCCGCTGGAGGCGGCGCGGGCCGCCGCCCTGGGGGCCGGCTACCTGGCCGCGGCGGGTCGTCGCGCCGCCGCCGAGCGGGCCTGGCGCTGGGCCCACGACCGCTACACCGGCCACGGCGCGTACGCCTTCGCCGCCCGGGTCCGGGCCGCCGCCGCCGCGGCCGGGCTGCCGTTGACCGAGAGCGCGACCTGGCCGAACCTGACCCCGGCCGAACGGGCCGTGGTCAACCTGGTGTGTGCGGGACTGTCCAACCGGGAGATCGCGGCCCGGCTGGTGCTCAGCCCGAAGACCGTTGAGACGCATCTGAGCAGCGCGTTCCGGCGTCTGGACGTGACCGGGCGGGCGGAGCTGCGTTCGCTGGCCGCGGCGATGCCAGGGTGGTCGAAGCCGAACTCCGGGGTCTGACCCTGAGGCACGCATCGGCTGCCGTCCCTACGCTGCCGGGCATGCATATCTCTGCCAGAGTACTGTCGCCGCTGGTCGCCGCCGTTCTGGTGGCGGGCGCGGTCACGGTAACGCCCACTCCGGCGGCCGCCGGGCACCGTCCGGCGCCCACCAACGGATTCTCGCGGTCGGGTCCGTGGAACACGAAGCTGCCGCGCACCGTGCCGCTCGATCCGCGCTCGGCGCAGATCGTGCACAACATCCAACTCGACAAGGAGAACAACTACGGGACCTGGGCCATCAACACCGACACCTACTCGACGCCGATCTTCACCGTCGACCGGCGTACGCCGCGGACAAGGTGGACCTTCTCCGACTGCCTCGGCATTCCCGAGGCGGGACCGGTGATCGCCGACAGCCTCGCGGCGGTCCCGACCCCACCGGACCTGTTCGCCTCGCTGGGCACCGATGCCGCGCTCACCATCTACGAGCCCGACACCGACACCTACTGGGACTTCTGGCGGGCCGAGAAGGACGCGGCGGGCCACTGGTCCGCCTGCTGGGGCGGCAAGATCTCACACTACTCGCGCAACCCGGGGATCTTCCCGAACCCGCTCGGCGCCACCGCCACCGGGCTGCCGATGGGTGCCTTCACCATCCGCATCGACGAGCTGCGGCGTGGGCACATCGACCACGCGATCAACATCGCCACGGTACGGACGAAGGCAGGCTGCCACTCGTGGCCCGCCACCCGCGACGACGGCAACACCGTCGGCGAGGATCTGCCGTGCGAGGGGCAGCGGTTCCGCCTCGACCCGGACTTCGACGTGGACACCCTGCTCAGCCCGGCCGCGCGGACCATCGCACGGGCCATGCAGGAGTACGGCGTGATCATGACCGACAAGGCCGGGGCCGTCGTCACCTACGCCGAGGACCCGCGCCTGGAGATGGCCCGCAACGGCGGAGTCGACCCGTACTCGCTGCTCATCGACCCGGACGACATCGTGCCCGACGGCTCGGAGAAGTACCTGCTCTTCTACGACCTGCCGCTGGAACGGCTGCAGGCCCTGCCGCTGGACTACGGCAAGCCCTGCCCCTGATCGGCGCCTGGGGCGCGGTGCGCGACGGTCGGACCGCCGCGCACCGCGTCGCAGGGTGGGCCGAGGTCAGTCGAGATAGGCCAGCAGGCGCTCGGTCAGCTCGGTCGGGCGGCTCAGCGCCGGAGTGTGCCCGCTGTCCATCTCGTCGGGGACGATGCCCAGCCGCTCCAGCGCGACCCGGCGGACGAATACGGTGGGGAACAGGGGGTCCTGCCGGCACGCCAGGATCCGGGTCGGCACGTCGGGCCAGGCCTTGAGCGGTGACGGCTGGGCCAGCCGGGCCACCGACTGGGGCCGGCCGCGCCGCACCGCCTCGGCCGCGAGTCCGGCCGGAGCGTCGTGGTAGAACAGGGCGACCTGATCGTCGTAGCGTGGCCGTACCTCCTGGTCGTGGCCGGTGTTGGCCCAGTAGGCAGCGGGTGACTCACCGGGCGCCGGGATCATCGGTGCCACCAGGACCAGCTGCCGCACCGGCAACCGGTCGCAGACCAGGGGCGCGGTGAAGCCCCCGAACGAGTGCCCCACCACGACCAGCTCGGTGGCGTCACCGACCGCGTCCACCACGGCGTCGGCGTACTCCGGCAGCCCCGCCTCGTCGTCGTCGCTGGGCAGATCGGGCGCCACCGCGAGGTGGCCGCGGGCGCGCAGCTCCGCTGCCACCGGGTGCCAGTGCCAGCCGGTGTGCCCGGCACCGTGGATCAGCACGAAGGTGGCCACGTCGTCCTCGATTCCGGTTCGGATGCCACGACGAACCTATCCTGCGGTCGGTGCGGACCGTGGGACGTGACGCGGCCGGATTGACAGGTCTCGGCGACCTGGCAGCATGGCGGACGTCGATCGATGGCGAGCGGGGGACCCATGTCGACTTCAGGAACCGACGCGTACGCGGGACTGTCCGGCCTGCCGGAACTGGTGCGCTCCGCGCTGGAGCTGGCCAGGCGGCTGGACTTCCCGTCCTCGTCGCCCGGAGCAGGGACGTCTGCTGCAGGTGCTGGCCGCCGGCGCGACCGGCAGCATCGGTGAGACCGGCACGGGATGCGGCGTCGGACTCGCCTGGATGATCGCCGCGCGTCGTCCAGGCGTGCGCGTCGTCAGTGTCGAGCGGGACGAGCAGCGTGCCCACGTCGTCGCCGCGCTCTTCGCGGATCTGCCCGATGTGGAGATCCTGCACGGGGACTGGACCCGGATACAGGAACGCGGCCCATTCGATCTGCTGGTCACCGACGGTGGCGGCAACGGCAAGAGCACCCCGCCCGCCGACCCTGAGCTGCTGCTCAATCCGTGCGGCACCATCGTCATCGACGACTTCACCCCGATGACGCAGTGGCCGCCGGTCATCGCGGGTGAACCCGATCTGGCCAGGCTGGGGTGGCTGGAGCATCCGGCGCTGCGGTGCACCGAGGTGCGGCTGGCCCCCGATCTGTCGACGATCATCGGGACCAGGCGTCCCTGACCGGGATGATCGACGTGCGGCCGGGTCGCGGGGCCCGTGTCGTCGGCCCGCGACCCGGCCGGACCGTCAGTGGAACAGGTAGTAGGCCGTAGCGCCGGCGAGGTCCAGGGCGGCGCTGGAGTCCGGGTTCTGGTAGTCGTGGTAGCGCACCGACTGCATCAGCTGCGGCCGGTAGTGGGCCACGACCATGTGCCGGGAGCCGCCGGTGCGCTGGAAACCGAGAGCGTACTGCCGGTCGGTGGTGGCCCCGAGAGCCCGGAATGCCTGCTCGACCGCGGCGAGCGTGCCGTACTGCGTCACCTGTGCGGGCAGCCCGAGCCCCTGGAAGAAGGTCTGCGTCTCGGTCATCGTCATCTGCTCGCCGGGCTCCTGCATGATCTCGGTCCGCTTGGTCAGCTCACCCACCGTGGTGTTGAGCAGCTGCGCGGCGGTCACGTAGTAGCAGTTGTCGGTGAGCCCGTACGTGTTGACCGGTGACCCGTCCTTCATCACGGTGTCGCCGCCGCTGTCCTTGCCGGGAGTGGTCATTGGTGTCTCCTCACATCGACCGGAGGTGCCGTCGATGGACAGAGGACCCGGCCGGTCAGGGCGATACGACCGCTTCCCGACAACCGCCGGGTCACTTGACGGCCAGGCCGCCCCAGAACGCGTCGGGCACCTGCTCGACGGGGCCGTCGGGACGCCACCGGGCGACCGGGACGATGCCGTCGTCGGTCACCCGCCAGCGGCCCAGCAGCGCGCCGAAGTCCGCGGGTTCGCGCATGTGGAAGCCGGGCCCCATCATCGCCAGCGCCTCCGGGTATGCCGTGAGCTCCATCGCGTCGAAGTCGAACGCCAGGCGGCTGCCGTCGGGCACCAGGTCGTACATTTCGTCCAGGGCGTGGGCCAGTGTCGCGTCGTCGAGGAACGCGGCCAGGCCAAGGAAGATCAGCCCCACCGGACGGGTGGTCCACTCGGGCAGCGTGCGGTCCAGCACGTCGGTGTCGATGCGGCGCGGGTCGGCCGCGTCGCCGGGCACGTAGCCGACGTTGCCCAGCCCGGCGACCAGCTCCCGGCCCGCGGCGACGATCTGCGGGTCGAGGTCGGTATAGAGCACGTGGGCGCCCGGCACGCTCTGGTGCACATTGCCCTGGGCGGGGATGCCCGCGCCGAAGACCAGGAACTGGTCGACGCCCTCGGCGGCGATGTGCCGGGCCGCACGGCCGGAGAAGGCGCGCAGGGACCGGAAGATCGCCGCGCACGGGCCGTACGCCCCCTCGAACGCCTGCGCGGCCGCCACGTCCACCGGGTGGTGGTTCGTCCCGCCCAGCCAGTAATCGATCATGCGGGCGGTGCTCGGGGCCTGGGGCTGCTCGGTCATCGCCACTCCTGGGTGCCACTGTGCGGGACGCGAAGTCGTGACCGGACGGCTCCCGGTCGTGACGACTTTGTAGCACGCCATCCCGGCGGGAACGGGCACCCGCGCAGGGTGGCCTCGTCGCAAGATGTATCGGCACATGTTTGCGCACCCGTCCCTGCGGCGAGCCGCACCGTGCGGCCGAGCCTGCCGTGGATGCCCGGTTCGCCGGTCGACAACGCAAGTACAGGCTGCGGCGACCGGCTACGGAGCTGCTGGTTCTCGGGGTCTTCGTTCCGGTGCCGGCCTTGGTGGTCGCCCTGCTGCACTGACCTGGGGAATCGAAGCCGCGTATGGCCACTCACTGGTCTACCGTGTGCTCGGCCGGGCGGGCCCTAAGCTCCTGGCTGTGCTTCATCAGGAATTGCCCGCCATGCTGGCCGCCGCGCTCAAGGCACCCTTCGCCACCGACCACGAGGGGCATGACTTCCAGCCGTCCGACGAGTTCGATTCGTTGGAGGAGACCGCGGAATGGTGGGCGGCCTGGACCGACAACGAGGACGCCGGCGTGCCGCCTTTCCGTTTCTTCGGCCAGGACGGCTCGGGCGGCCACGCGGCCGTTTGGCTGCGCGACCGGGACGCTGCGATCGAGACCCAGCCGGTGGTATACCTCGGCTCCGAGGGCGAGCTGGCCGTGATCGCGAAGAACCTTGGCGACTACCTGTGGCTGTTGGCCAACGGCGTCGGTCCGTTGGAAGCGGTCGACGACCTGACCCGCGTGCCGGAGCCGATCCCCGAGCTCATCGCGCTCGCCCCCGGCGAACCACGCTCGATCGAGGCCGTTCGCGCCGAAGCCGAGACCATCCTGGCCGCCCTGGAGGAGCTCGTCGAGGAAACCTGTAACGGCCCCTTCTTCGACGAGGACGGGGAACCGCGCTAACGTGCGGAGTCTTTGATTCGTTCGCCGTGTGCGGCGAGGCTGGCGCGAATCTCGGCCGACTCCGGCAGCGCGAGCTTCGGCCAGCGACTATCATCCATACCAGAACCAACAGCAAATTTCGGACTCAGGACACTAGAGTTCGGTCAGTTGCGACGGCTGGCAGACTCGGTGCCGTGACGGAGATGGCACCAGCCCCGGTGCACGGGGAGATCGAGTCCTTCAGCCTGGTCGAGTTGGCGGTGACCCGGTTACGCCGGGAGATCCTCAGCGGCAGGTCGGAGCCGGGCGAGCGGCTGGTGGAGGAGCAGTTGACCCGGCGGCTCGGGATCAGCCGGGCGCCGCTGCGGGAGGCGCTGCGGCTGCTGGGGGAGCAGGGGCTGGTCGAGCACGTGCCGCGGCGGGGCGCGAGGGTGGCCACCCTGTCCGACCGGGACGTGCGGGAGCTGTACGCGGTGCGCGACATGCTGGAGCGGCACGCGGTGGAGCAGGCGCTGTCGGCGGGTCAGCCCAACGCCCTCGCCGGGCTGCGGTCGGCGCTGGCGCAGCTGCGCGACGCGGCGGCGGCCGGGGACCAGCTGGAGGTGGCCAACGCGCACCGGTCGTTCCACGTCAGCCTGGTGGCGATGTCGGGCAACCAGCAGCTCACCTCGATCTACGAGTCGATCCTGGTGAGGCTGCAGCTGTACATGGCGATCAACCTGCGGCGCGAGGCGGAGCAGACGCACTCCGACGACGGGGTGCACCGGCACGAGCGGCTGCTGGAGGCGGTCGAGACCGGTGACACGGCGGCGGTCCTGGCCGCGCTGGGCGGGCACGGAGCACGGTCCTATCTGTAGGGCCCCGGCCGGGGGCACCAGGTCATCGCAACGTTACCGACTGGAACAGACCGTGAAACAGTTCGGTCGACAATCGACAGTATGCAGAACCTGGTGCCCCACCTCAACTCCGCCGCTGCCGTGCCGAGCGGGGCTCGCATCGGGCCGGTGCAGGCCAGGCCCTACCGCTGGCCGTACGACGGGTCCGTGCCCGTCGCCCGGACGGCGCTGCTGTGCATCGACTGGCAGACCGACTTCTGTGGGCCGGGCGGATACGTCGACGCGATGGGATACGACATCGGGCTGACCCGGGCCGGGCTGCCCGCGACCGCCAAACTGCTCGACCACGTGCGCGCGCTGGGCATGCTGGTAGTGCACACCCGCGAGGGTCACGACCCCGACCTGTCCGACCTACCCGCCAACAAGCGTTGGCGCTCGGCGCAGATCGGCGCCGAGATCGGGTCGGCCGGACCGTGCGGCCGCATCCTGATCAAGGGCGAGCCGGGCTGGGAGATCGTGCCCGAGGTCGCCCCGGTCCCCGGCGAGGTCATCGTCGACAAGCCGGGCAAGGGCGCGTTCTACGCCACCAACCTGGACCTGGTACTGCGTACCCACGGCATCACCCATCTGATCCTGACCGGCATCACCACCGACGTGTGCGTGCACACCACCATGCGCGAGGCCAACGACCGTGGCTACGAGTGCCTGATCCTGTCGGACTGCACCGGCGCCACCGACCCCGGCAACCACGAGGCCGCGCTGCACATGGTGACCATGCAGGGCGGCGTCTTCGGCTGCGTCGCGACGTCCGACGACGTCATCGCGGCCACCTCCACCTCCTGAGCGAAGCGTTCCGCCTCACCGAGAAGGCGAGCCTCTATGACCACCCCCGCCACCGTCGACGCGCAGCCGTCGCCGTACACCTTCGATCCCGCGACCACCGCGCTGCTGGTCATCGACATGCAGCGCGACTTCCTGGAACCCGGCGGCTTCGGGGAGACCCTCGGCAACGACGTCGCCCAGCTGCGTACGGCCATCGCGCCGACCGCCGCGCTGCTGGCAGCCTGCCGCGAGGTCGGCCTGCCGGTCATCCACACCCGCGAGGGGCACCTGCCCGACCTGTCGGACTGCCCACCGGCGAAGCTGAACCGCGGCGCGCCCAGCATGCGCATCGGCGACCCCGGACCCAAGGGCCGCATCCTGATCCGCGGCGAGTACGGCCACGACATCGTCGACGAGCTCGCCCCGCTACCCGGCGAACCGGTGATCGACAAGCCCGGCAAGGGCGCGTTCTACGCCACCGGGCTCGGCGACCTGCTCACCGAGCTGGGCGTACGCAGCCTGATCGTCACCGGGGTCACCACCGAGGTGTGCGTGCACACCACGGTGCGCGAGGCCAACGACCGGGGCTACGAGTGCCTGGTCCTGTCCGACTGCGTGGGGTCGTACTTCCCCGAGTTCCAGCGGGTCGGCCTGCAGATGATCGCCGCGCAGGGCGGCATCTTCGGCTGGGTGGCGCCGTCACCGGCCTTCATCTCCGCGTTGCGGAGCAGCACCGCGCTGTCGCAAGCCGCCTGAACCTCCCGCCGCCCCGAAAGCAGGTATCCATGACCGAACTCGCCCCGGCCCCGGCCGCGCCGGTGAAGCTGCCGCACTGGGTGCGCGGCGACACCAACGCCTTCTTCGGCTTCGGTGTCAACGTCCTGGTCAACGCGCTGACGCTGACCACGCTGTGCCTGTACGTCATCAACCTCTCGCCCGACAACGTGTTCGGCACCATCCTGCCCGCGCTGGGCATCGCCCTGGTGTTCGGCAACGTCTACTACACGATCCTGGCCCGGCGTCTGGCCGCCCGCGAGGGCCGCACCGACGTCACCGCCCTGCCGTACGGCCCCAGCGTGCCGCACATGTTCATCGTCATCTTCGTGATCATGCTGCCGGTGTACCTGAAGACCAAGGACGCGGTGAAGGCCTGGCAGGCGGGCATCGCCTGGGCGTTCATCATCGGCGTCATCGTGCTCATCGGCGCGTTCGTCGGCCCGTACATCCGCAAGTACACCCCGCGCGCGGCACTGCTGGGCACGCTGGCCGGCATCTCCATCACCTTCATCTCGATGAACCCGGCCGGGCGGATGTGGGACCTGGCCTGGGTCGCGCTGCCGGTCTTCGCCATGCTGCTGATCGGCCTGCTCACCAACGTCAAGCTGCCGTTCAACTTCCCGATCGGCCTGGCCGCACTGCTGCTGGGCACCGCCATCGGCTGGATCGGCGGGGCCATGTCGGTGCCCGACGTGACCGCCGCCGCGAAGACCATCGCCCTGGCCGTGCCCGACCTCAAGGTCGACCTGCTGCTGGCCGGGCTCAAGGAGATGGCGCCGCTGCTGGCCACCGCCATCCCGCTGGGCGTGTACAACTTCACCGAGGCGATGACCAACGTGGAGAGCGCCGCCACCGCCGGTGACAACTACAACCTGCGCAGCGTGCTGCTCGCCGACGGTACGGGCGCGATCATCGGCTCGCTGCTCGGCTCGCCGTTCCCGCCCGCGGTCTACGTCGGCCACCCGGGCTGGAAGGCGGCGGGCGGCCGCACCGGCTACTCGATGGCGACCGGCATCGTCATCGCGCTGCTGTGCTTCCTGGGCATGTTCGGGCTGCTCGCGGCGATCTTCCCGACGGCCGCGATCGTGCCGATCCTGCTCTATATCGGGCTGCTGATCGGCGCCCAGGCGTTCCAGGCGACGCCACGGGCCCATGCCGCGGCGGTCGTCGCCGCGCTCATCCCCAACATCGCCTCCTGGGCCACCACCCAGATCGACAACTCGCTGGCCGCCGCGGGCACCACCGCCGGTGCCGTCGGCGACCAGGCGCTGGCCGGGGCGGGCGTGGTCTACCACGGCCTGCTGGTGCTCGGCCAGGGCGCGATCCTGGCCGGTCTGGTGCTCGGCGCGATCGTCGTGTTCATCATCGACAAGCGGTTCCTCAAGGCGGGGATCTTCGCCGCCGTGGGCGCCGCGCTCACCTTCGTCGGGCTGATCCACGGCGAGAAGGTGGAGTGGAACGCCAACGGGCCGGTGGCGCTGGGCTATCTGTTCGTCGCGCTCGTCTGCGTCATCTTCCACTTCGGCGGCCACGCCCCCCGGGAACCCGAACCCGAGGAGCTGGCCCTCGACCGGTTGCACGGCGGTGCCGACGCACAGCCGTCGGCCGCTGAATCCGCCGTCGCCGCGGAGCCGGACCAGGCCGCCGCCACGGTCTGATCCGGTAACACCCGCCGCCTCCCGGCCCGGGAGCACGCGCCCGGACCGGGAGGCGGCGACTAGCGAGGAGACCGCATGGACATCGACCGGCCCGAGGTCGTCGCGCAGGTCGCGGCCGCCTTCACCGCGTACGAGAAAGCGCTGGTCGGCAACGATCCCGACGAGATCATGGCGTTCTTCCACGACAGCCCCGACACGGTCCGCTTCGGCATCGCCGACCGGCAGACCGGCTGGAAGCAGCAGCACGCCTGGCGCCGCGAGCAGCCGCCGCTGCCACCGGGCCGCACCCTGCACGAGACCCGGATCAGCACCTTCGGCGACGACCTGGCCGTGGTCACCACCTGCTTCAGCTATCCCGGCGGCGCGGCGGTCGGCAGGCAGTCGCAGACGTGGGTACGGCTGCCCGATGGCTGGCGCATCGTCAGTGCCCACGTTTCCCACCCGGCCGGGTGACCGCGTCGGCGATCACCGGAAAAGGTGGGGTCACATGACGCCGCCGACGCGGGCGGCGGCGGCGTAGTCGCGCAGCTCCTGCGGCGCGCCGCGGTGCTTGGCCAGCCAGCGGTCCACGATCGGCGGGACGTGCCGGGGCGCCCGGTGGTGCGCGTGGCCCAGCCCGTGCAGGGCGGCCCGCTGGCAGGCGACCGACTCCAGCGCCAGGATGTCCTCCAGCACGTCCAGCACCGTGTCCTCGCCCAGGTCGATGGGTGCGATGTCGAAGAACATGAAGCAGACGTACTGCAGCTTCGGCATGTGCTTGGTGTCCTCGACGGTGATCCGGGGGGCGAAGACCTCGGCGAACAGCGTGACGATGGAACGCAGCCCGCGGCTGCGCAGGACCCGCGGCACCTGCTTGCCGCCGAGCACGTGAATGTCGCCCCCGTCCACGATCTCGACCAGACCCCGCCCGACCTGTTCGTCGCCGTAGGGGCTGAGGATGGCGCCGGCCGCGCTGAACAGGCGCAGGATCCGTTCGGCGACGGCGACGGGGGTGTCGTCGCGGGCGTACCGTGCCAGCCACTCGGGTTCGGGTTCGTCCCATGGCCGGTCGCGGCGGTCGTGCTCGTACTCGAACAGGTACTTCATCCAGGCGTCGAAACCGTCCACGGACGTCGATTGAACTGGCCGTAGGCACGTCTGTCGAGCCGATTGTCGGTTCGCGACCGGGAAACACCGGCTCGCGGGCGGCGCCTCGTGTCCGGCCCGCCGGAATTGGGCCCTACGGAGCAATTTGGAAGACGCCGTCTGAGGTGACCGGCATGAAGAATTCATTAAGAGACTTCATGAAAGGTGGCGATAAATGTCTGTGACCGCGCTTGAGGACGCTGGCGTCCAGGAATCCTGGCTCACCCTCGGTGGGTATGAGCTGACCTCGCGGCTGCTGGTCGGCATCGAGCAGTACACGTCACCGACCCTGGTGCGACAGGTGCTGGAGGCGAGCGGTTCGCAGATCTTCATCACCACCGTGGACCCCGACAACAACCGGCCCAGCCTGCTGTTGTCGGATCTGGAGGACGAGCTGCCGCTGGAGCGCTACCTGTGGATCGGGACCACGTCGTTCGCCCGGTCCGGGCAGAGCGCGCTGCACACCGCCCACATCCTGCGTGATTCGTACGGCATCGAGATCCTCAAGCTCGACGTGCGCGACGACGGCAACCGCCCCGACAACAAGACCACCATCGAGATCGCCGAGACGCTGCGTGCCGAGGGCTACAGCGTGCTCCCGTTCATCCTGCCGGACCTGGACGACGCGCTGGCGCTGCAGGAGCTCGGCTGCTCGGCGCTGCGGATCATGGCCGCTCCGGTGGCGTCCGGCCGGGGCATCCCGGAGCCGCGCCGCATCCGGGAGATCATCGACGGGGTCGACCTGCCGGTGATCGTCGAAGGCGGACTCGGTACGGCGCGGCACGTCACACTGGCCATGGAGATGGGCGCGGCGGGTGTGCTGGTCAACACGGCCCTGGTGGACGCGAAGGAGCCGCTGCTGATGGCGGCCGCGATGCGCTCGGCCGTCGAGGCGGGGCGGCTGGCCCACCTGGCGGTCGCGATGCCCGGCGACGAGGACTCGGTCGGGGGTGACCGGTGATGGAGGTCCTGGTCGAGATCCCGACGGTGTTCCTGTCCCACACCAACGGCTCCAAGCGGGTCACCGCGTACGGCGGCACGGTCGCGGAGGTCCTCGCCGACCTCGACTCGCGGCACCAGGGCATCCGTTCCCGCGTGGTCAACGCCGACGGCACCCTGAAGCGGTTCGTCAACGTGTACGTCAACGAGAAGGACGTCCGCGCCGCCGATGCGCTGAACACCCAGGTCGCCGACGGCGACTCCATCCTCATCCTGCCCGCGGTCGCGGGCGGGTGAGCGCCCCGCTGTTCGACAGCGCCCTGTTCGACCTGGACGGGGTGCTGATCGACACGCAGGACGCGATCGTGGCGCTGTGGCGCGACCTGGCCGCCGGGCACGGGCTCGAGCTGAGCGAACGCGACGTCGACAGCCATGTGCTGGGCTGCTCGCCCGAGCACACCGTGCGAACGGTGTTCGGCGGCCTGGACCCCGACGGCCGGGACAGGGTGCTGGCCGCGGTCCGCGCCGCCGAACCGGACCTGGCGTTCAAGCCGGTGGCGGGAGCGGCCGAACTGGTCACCGGGCTGCACGCCGCCGGGGTGTGGCTCGGTCTGGTGACGGGCGCGTCGGCGTACCGGGCCGGGCGGGTGCTGGCCGAGCTGGGGGTGCGGGCCGCGTTCGCGGCGCTGGTGACCTGGGGCGAGGTCGAGCACGGCAAGCCCGCGCCCGACTGCTACCAGCTGGGGGCGCGTCGCCTCGGGTGTGAACCGGCGCGGTGTCTGGTGTTCGAGGACGCGCCCAGCGGGGTGACCGCCGCGGTACGCGCGGGCGCGGTTTGTGTCGGGGTCGGCGCCGATCCGCGCCTGGCGGCCAGTGGCGCGACCTGGACCGTGCCCGACCTGGCCGCCGTGCGCGGTCAGCCGGCCGGGCAGGGCGTGGTCCTGGACCTGTCCGGCGAGCCGGTGGCCACGCTGCGCGCCTGGCGGCCGGGTGAGGCGGGAAAGGAGACACATGGGCGGTGAGGTGCGGGGGCGAGCGGGCCGGACGGGGCCGCTGCGTGTCCATTTCGCGACCTCGGAAGTGTTTCCGCTGGTCAAGGTGGGTGGCCTGGGTGATGTGGCGCAGGCGCTGCCCAAGAGCCTGGCCCGGCGCGGGCACCGGGTGGACCTGTTCCTGCCCCGGTACACCGGCCTGCCCACCGGTCGGAAGGTCGCCGAGCTGGACGTCGCCGCGGGCACCGCGCGGGCCCGGTTCGAGGTCGCCGACCAGGGCGAACACGACGGCGTCCGCTACTACACCGTCGGCACGGCCGAGCAGCTCCCGTGGGACCGCCCCGAGGGGTACGTGGAGAAGGACCTCGCGTCGTTCGTGCTGTTCTCCCGGGCCGTGGCCCGGCTGGCGATCAGCGACGGCTGGCGTCCCGATGCGGTGCACTGCAACGACTGGCACGTCGGGCACGTCCCGGCTTACCTGCGTACGCTGAACGCGCCCTGCCGCAGCGTGCTCACCATCCACAACCTGGCCTACCAGGGGCTGTTCCCGCACAGCATGGCCGGTGAACTCGGGCTCACCGAGTACGGCGTCGGCAACCTGCTCGCCCAGGGCATCACGCACGCCGACGCGGTCACCACGGTCAGCGACCGCTACCGCGACGAGACCCTCTCCCCGCTGCGCGGCTGCGGCCTGGACGGGTTGCTGCGCGACCGGGGCGGCGACTACTCGGGCGTGCTCAACGGGGTCGACTACGACCAGTTCGATCCGGGCACCGACCCGCATCTGCCCGCGCGCTACGACGTGGGCGACATGGCGGGCAAGGCGGTCTGCAAGGCCGAACTGCAACGAGCGAGCGGCCTGCCGGTCGACCCGGCGGTGCCGCTGTTCGCCTTCGTCGGCCGGCTGGTCAAGCAGAAGGGCGTGGAGCTGCTGTTGGACAGCATCGACGAGCTGGCCGCGCTCGACGCGCAGTTCGTGTTCGTGGGCCGGGGCGAGCGCTTCGAGCGGGCGTTCGCGCGCGCGGCCCGCTTCTACCCGAGCATGGCGTTCCACCCCGACAGCCGGGAACCGGTCGCGCGGCTGGCCTACGCGGGCTCGGACCTGTTCCTGGCGCCGTCGGAGTTCGAGCCGTGCGGGCTGGCCCCGCTCATCGCGCTGCGCTACGGCTCGGTGCCGGTGGTGCGGCGGGTGGGCGGCATGGCGCAGACGGTGGCCGACACCGGCCTGGGCCTGTCGTTCACCGGCAACGACCGGGCTCAGCTGCTGGGCACGCTGTGGGACGGCATCGAACGCTACCGGGGCGGCCAGGGTTGGGCGCGGCTGCGGGAGCGGGCGATGCGGGCCCGGTACACCTGGGACGAGGCCGCCGAACGGTACGAGCGGCTGTACCGGCCCTCGGCCGCCGAGCGTGAGAAGGGGCATCCGCGTTGAGTCTGGTCCGACGCAGCGGCATCCTGCTGCACCCCAGTTCCCTGCCCGGCCGGTACGGCATCGGCGAGTTCGGTCCGGCCGCCACCGAGTGGCTGGAGTTCCTGGCCGGGGCCGAGCAGTCGGTGTGGCAGATGCTGCCGCTCAACCCGGTCGACAGCGACGGCTGCCCGTACCAGTCGTACGCGACGCTGGCCGGGAACACCCTGTTCATCAGTGTGGACCGGCTGCTGGACGCCGGGCTGCTCGACCGCGCGGACCTGGCCGACGTCCCGGATCTGTCCGGCGGCGACGTGGACTACCCGGCCGCCGCGGCGGTCAAGGATCGGCTGCTGGCGCGGGCGTTCGCGAACTTCACCCCGACCGCCGACAGCGAACGGTTCATCCGCGAGCAGAGCTGGTGGCTCGACGACTTCGCCCACTACATGGCGCTGCGCCGCCGGTACGGCTGGGCCTGGACCGAGTGGCCCGCGCCGCTGGCCCGCCGCGAACCCGACGCGCTGGCGCGTTCGGCGCGGGAGCTGGCCCGCGAGATCGACTACCACCGGTTCACCCAGTACCTGTTCGGCAGCCACTACGCCGCGGTGCGGGAACAGGCCCGGGAGCTGGGCATCGAGATCCTGGGCGACGTGGCGATGTTCGTCGGCACGCACAGCTCCGACGTGTGGGCGCGGCCGAACCTGTTCCAGCTCGACGCCGCCGGTCGGCCCACCGTGGTGGCGGGTTTCCCGCCGGACGAGTTCAGTCGCGACGGCCAGGTCTGGGGCAACGCCCTCTACCGCTGGGACGCGATGGCGGCCGAGGACTACCGGTGGTGGATCGACCGCGTCCGCCGGATGGCGGACCTGTTCGACATCGTGCGGCTGGATCACTTCCGCGGCTTCCACCGCTACTGGGCGGTGCCCGTGCCCGGTGACGCCACCCAGGGCCACTGGCAGGACGGCCCCGGCGCGGACCTGTTCACCGCCATCCGCAAGGAACTCGCCGACGTCGACATGATCGCCGAGGATCTCGGCCCACCGTCGGAGGACGTGCAGCGGATGCGGATCGACGCGGGCATTCCGGGCATGCGGCTGCTGCAGTTCGCGTTCTCCGGCGACGAGAACCAGCACCTGCCGCACCACTATCCCGCCGACTGTGTCGCGTACACCGGCACCCACGACAACGACACCACGGTCGGGTGGTGGGACACCGCCACCGCCGACGAGCGCGACCGGGTGGAGCTGTACCTGGGCGGGGTCGGCGACGGCATCTGCTGGTCGGCCGCGCGGGCGATCTTCGGCTCGGTGGCGTACCTGGCTGTGCTGCCCATGCAGGACGTGCTGCAGTTGGGCAGCCAGGCGCGGCTGAACACCCCCGGCCGGGCCGCCGGGAACTGGCAGTGGCGCCTGGATCCCAGGTCGCTCACGCCCGGGGCCGAGTTCCGGCTGCGCCGACTGACCGAGGTGTACGGCCGCGACCGGATGGCCACCCAGCGCCGGGCCCGGGGGTTCACGGGATGACGGTTCCCACCTCGACCTACCGGCTCCAGTTCGGACCGCACCTTCGCCTGACCGACGCCGCACCCGTCGCCGACTATCTGGCCGCCCTCGGCGTCGGCGCGCTGTACAGCTCGCCGCTGCTGGCGTCGACGCCCGGCTCGACCCACGGCTACGACCTGGTCGATCCGTCGCGCACCTGCGACGACCGGGGTGGCGACCACGCCCGGCGGGATCTGGCCGACCGACTGCGCCGGGCCGGGCTGGGCTTCGTGCTGGACGTGGTCTGCAACCACATGGGCGTGGCCGATCCGCCCGCCAATCCGTGGTGGTGGGACGTGCTGCGGCACGGCCGCGACTCGCCGTACGCGGAGTTCTTCGACGTCGACTGGGCGGCCGGTCCGTTGCTGATCCCGGTGCTGGCCGACGACGGCGACGGCGGGGTGTCGGCCGTGGACGATCTCACGGTCGACGGGGCGACGCTGCGGTATCACGAACACCGCTATCCGCTGGCGCCGGGCACCGGTGACGGCACCGCCCGGCAGGTGCACGAGCGGCAGCACTACCGGCTGGTGTCGTGGCGGCGCGGCATGGGCGACCTCAACTACCGGCGCTTCTTCAACATCGACACGCTGGCGGGGCTGCGTACCGAGGATCCGAGGGTGTTCGACGCGCTCCACGCCGAGGTGCTGCGCTGGGTACGCGACGGCGAGGTCACCGGTCTGCGCGTCGACCACCCGGACGGGCTGGCCGACCCCGGCGGCTACCTGCGCCGCCTGCGCGCGGCGGCGCCCGACGCCTGGATCGTGGTGGAGAAGGTCGTCGCCGTCGGCGAGCCGCTGCCCGCCTCCTGGCCGGTCGACGGCACGACCGGCTACGAGGCGCTGCGCGAGATCTGCGGGGTCTTCGTCGACCCGGGCGGCCGCGACCTGTTCGAGGCCCGGCACCGGACCTCGGCCGCCGAGGTCGACCAGGACTGCCGACGGCAGGTCACGCTGACCCTGCTCCCGGCGGAGCTGCGGCGCATCGCCCGGCTCATCGGTGACCTGTTGCCCGACGAGCCCCCGTCCCGGTGCCACGACGCCGCCGTCGAACTGCTGGTCGCGTTTCCGGTCTACCGCACGTACCTGCCCGAACACCGGTGGGCGCTGGACGAGGCCGTCGCGACCGCGCAGGGCCGCCGCCCGGATCTGGCCGCGATCCTGACGGCGGTCGCCGCGCGCATGGTCGCGAAGCCGATGGGGGAACTCGCCGTCCGGGTGCAGCAGACGACCGGACCGGTCATGGCCAAGGGGGTCGAGGACACCGCGTTCTACCGGTACCACCGCCTGGTCTCGCTCAACGAGGTCGGCGGTGACCTGGACCGCTTCGCCGTGCCGCCACCGGAACTGCACGCGGCCAACACGGCCCGAGAAGCTACCTGGCCGCACACCATGACCACGCTGTCCACTCACGACACCAAGCGGTCGGAGGACGTACGGGCACGGCTGGCGGTGCTCAGCGAGCTGCCCGAGCGGTTCCTCGCCGCGATGGACGGCTGGTCGGCCCACTGCCCGCTGGGGTATCCGGAGCTGGCGCCGTTGGCCTGGCAGACGCTGGTCGGCGCCTGGCCGATCGAGCCGGAGCGGCTCAGCGGCTTCCTGCTCAAGGCCGCCCGCGAGGCGCGGCAGCACACCGACTGGACCAACCCCGACCCGGACCTCGAGCGCGCGCTCACGGGCTGGCCGCAGCGTCTGCTGGCGCACGCCGAGGTGGCCGCCGACGTCGCCAGGTTCGTCGCCCGGATCCGGGACGCGGGCTGGTCCAACTCGCTCGGACAGAAGCTGCTGCAGCTGGCCGGGCCGGGCGTGCCCGACGTGTACCAGGGCACCGAGCTGTGGGACTGGTCGCTGGTCGACCCGGACAACCGGCGGCCGGTGGACTTCGCCGCGCGCCGGGAACTGCTCGACAAGCTCGACAGCGGCTGGCGGCCCGACGTCGACGACACCGGCGCGGCGAAACTGCTCGTCGTGGCGACGGTGCTGCGGCTGCGCCGCGACCGGCCCGACCTGTGGCACGGCTACGCACCCGTGTCCGCCGAGGGCCGCGCCGCCGACCACCTCGTCGGGTTCGCCCGCGGGCCGCGCCGCGACGTGGTGGCGGTCGCTACCCGGCTGCCGGTCGGCCTGCACGCCGCGGGCGGCTGGTCGGACACCGTCCTGCCGCTGCCGCACGGCACCGACCGCTGGACCGACCTGATCAGCGGCGAACCTGTCGAGACCACCACGCCCCGGGTCGCCGAACTGCTGCGGCGATACCCGGTGGCCCTTCTGGTACGGGGGTAGCAGTGACCACGACCCAACTCCAGGCACCCGACATCCGCCGACCGATGTCTGTGCTGTTCACCGGCTCGGCCGCGACCAACGTGTCCATGGTCGGGGCCAGCACGGTCAGCACCCTGCTCGGCGCGCAGCTGCTCAGCCCGATGTGGAGCGGCATCCCCAACGCGGCCGGGGTCATCGGCTCGGCGGTCGGGACGCTGACCCTGGCCGCCGTCATGGCCCGGCACGGCAGCCGGATCGCGCTGTTCGTCGGGTACGCCGTCGCGGTCGTCGGGGCGGTGGTCGCCGGTTACGCGGTCGCGGCCGGGTCGGCGACCGTGCTGATGACCGGCATGCTGCTGCTCGGCATCGGCAACGGCGGCGCGCAGCTGTCGCGCTACTGCGCGGCCGACCTGTACCCGCCCGACCGCAAGGGTTTCGCCGTCGGGCTCATCGTCTGGGGCGGCACGGTCGGCGCCCTGATCGGCCCGAACCTCATCGAGCCGCTCACCCGCCTGGCCGGTGGCCTCGGGCTGCGCCCGTACACGGGCCCGTATCTGCTGGCGCTGGTCTGCGCCGCGGCGGCCTGCCTGGCCTCGACGGCGCTGCCCGCGACCCGCACCCGGCGCGGCGGCGTGGCCTACGGGTCCGCGCCCTCCCGCGTTTGGCGGCTGCCCGTGGTGCGCGCCGCGGTGGTGTCGATGACCGGCGGCCAGGTCGCCATGGTCGGCGTGATGACCATGACGCCGCTGCAGATGGAGATGCACGGCCACGGCCTGGGCGCCGTCGGCGCGGTGCTCAGCGCGCACCTGCTGGGCATGTTCGCGCTCGCGCCGCTGTCCGGGCACCTCGCCGACCGGTTCGGCGCCCGAACCACGATCGTGCTGGGTATCGGGGTGATCCTCACCTCCGCCGCGGCGGCGCTGTGGTCGGCGACCGCGGCGCTCTACGTCGCGCTGTTCCTGCTCGGCTACGGCTGGAACCTGACCTTCGTCGGCGGCAGCAGCCTGCTCACCAAGGCGCTCACGCCCGACGAGCGCGCACACGTCCAAGGCGGCGTCGACGCGATCGTGTGGACCGCCTCGGCGCTGTCCAGCGTCGGCGCCGGGATGCTGCTCGGCGGGGTCGGCTACCCGGCCGTGGTCGCCTGCTCGGCGGCGGTGGTGCTGCTCCCGCTGCTGTTCCTGTTCGGTCGGCGCGCCACCACCGTGTCGGCGCCCGAGCCCAGGGTCGGCGCGGTGGCGGGCCGGTGACTCGTTCACATCAGGGGTCGGCAGGTATGGAGGACGCGGTGACGCAGACGCACAGGTTCTCGGTGTGGGCGCCGCTGCCCGCGCGGGTGGCGGTCCGGGTCGCCGGGCACGACCACGCGATGACGGCTGACGCCGACGGCTGGTGGCACGCCGACGTGCCCGGCGTGCCCGACGGCGTGGACTACGCGTTCCTGCTCGACGACGACCCCACCCCGCTGCCCGATCCCCGCTCGGTCTGGCAGCCCGACGGCGTGCACGGCCCCACCCGCCGCTACGACCACAGCGCCTACCGGTGGCAGGACACCGACTGGCGCGGGCGGCCGCTGGCCGGTGGCGTCGTCTACCAGTTGCACGTCGGCACCTTCACCGAGCGGGGCACCTTCGACGCCGCGACCGAACGCCTGGACCACCTGGTGCGCCTGGGCGTCGACTTCGTGCAGCTGCTGCCGGTCAACGCGTTCGAGGGTGAGGCAGGCTGGGGCTACGACGGCGTCCTGTGGTTCGCCGTGCACCAGCCGTACGGCGGTCCCGACGCGATGAAACGCTTCGTCGACGCCTGTCACCGGCGCGGCATCGGGGTGCTGCTCGATGTCGTGCACAACCACCTCGGCCCGGCGGGCGCCTACCTGCCCAGGTTCGCGCCCTACTTCGCCGACCAGACCAAGTGGGGACCGGCGCTGAACCTCGACGGCCCCGGCTCCGACGAGGTCCGCCGCTACGTGCTGGACAACGCGCTGGCGTGGCTGCGCGACTTCCACCTCGACGGGCTGCGGCTGGACGCCGTACACGCGCTGCGCGACGGCCGGGCCGTGCACCTGCTCGAGGAGTTGTCGGTCGCCGTCGACGCGCTGTCGGCCCACCTCGGGCGGCCGCTGGCGCTGCTGGCCGAGTCCGACCAGAACGACCCGCGCCTGGTCACCGCCCGCGAGGCCGGTGGGTTCGGGCTGAGCGCGCTGTGGAACGACGACGTCCACCACAGCCTGCACGCCGCGCTCACCGGCGAGCGGCACGGCTACTACGCCGACTACGGCCCGCTGGCGAACCTGGCCCAGGCGCTGCGCGAGGTCTTCCTGTTCACCGGGGGCCACTCGACCTATCGCGGCCGCGGCTACGGACGGCCGGTGGACACCGCCCGGATCCCGGCCAGCCGATTCCTGGTCTACGTGCAGTCGCACGACCAGGTCGGCAACCGGGCCGAGGGGGACCGGATCGGGGCGACGCTGTCGCCGGGGCTACTCGGATGCGCGGCCGCGATCGTGCTCTGCTCGCCGTACACGCCGATGATCTTCATGGGGGAGGAGTGGGGGAGCCGGGGTCCGTGGCAGTTCTTCGTCTCGTTCCACGACGAGGGGCTGCGCGACGCGGTCCGCCAGGGGCGGCGCCGGGAGTTGGGCGCGACCTGGGGGCTGGAGGTCTCGTCGGATCCGGGGGACCCGAAGACGTTCCTGGAGTCGAAACTGCGCTGGGAGGAGCTGGCCGAGCCGGAGCACCAGCGGATCGTGCGGCTCTACCGCGACCTCATCGCGCTGCGGCGTGCCCGCCCCGAGCTGACCGACCCCCGGTTGGACCGGCTGGCCGTGACCGTCGACGAGGCGCGGCGGTGGCTGGTGGTACGGAGGGGAGTGGTGAGCCTGGTGTGCAACCTGGCCGCCGAACCGCAGCGGGTGCCGGTGGGTGCGCCGCCGGGTGAGCTGCTGCTGGCCTCCGGCGAGACCCGCTGGACCGGCACCGAGCTGGAACTCGGGGCCGAGTCGTTCGCGGTGGTGACCGGCGTCGCGTGAGCGGGCCACCGCCGGGGTCCGGTCCGACCCGCGTGGGATGCTGGGGGAATGAACCGGGACGATCTCGTCCGGCTGCGCCGGGCTCGCGACCGGATGGATCGCGACTTCGCGCAGCCACTGGACGTGCCCGCGCTCGCCCGGGAGGCGCTGATGTCGCCGGGCCACTTCTCGCGCAGCTTCCGGGCCGCGTTCGGCGAGACGCCGTACAGCCATCTCATGACCAGGCGGATCGAGCGAGCCAAGGCCCTGCTGCGCCGGGGTGACCTCAGCGTCACCGACGTGTGCTTCGCCGTCGGCTGCACCTCGCTCGGGTCGTTCAGCTCCCGCTTCACCGAACTGGTCGGGGAGACGCCCAGCGCGTACCGGGCGCGCGAGCACGACACCGGGGCGCAGATCCCCGCGTGCGTGGCCAAGATGCTGACCCGGCCGGTACGGAGCGGGCAGGCTCGCGCCGGGTCCTGACGCCGTAAGGTGAGCTACGTGGACATCAGGGTTTCGCACTGCTTCATCACCGTCGACGATCACGAGCAGGCGCTCGCCTTCTATCGCGACGCGCTGGGCCTGGAGGTCCGCAACGACGTGAGCTTCGAGGGCATGCGCTGGGTGACGCTGGTGCCGCCGAGCCAGCCGGAGCTGCAGATCACCCTCGAGACGGTCGGCGCCGGACCGGGCGCGTCCCCTGAGGACCGGCAGCGGATGTCCGAACTGCTCGCCAAAGGACTGCTACGCGGGCTGATCTTCGTCACCGACGATGTCGACGCCGCCTTCGAGCGGATCCAGGCCTCGGGCGCCGAAGTGCTGCAGGAGCCGATGGACCAGCCGTACGGGGTGCGCGACTGCGCGTTCCGCGACCCGGCCGGAAACATGGTCCGGCTGAACCAGGCCGCGAAGGCCGCCTGAGTCGGCGCTCGCCCGCCGCACCGGCGTGCGGTTTCGGGGAAAGTGCACGAATCTTGACGGCGATTCCAGCACTTTCCCCGAAACCGCACGGACATTCGGGCTACGCGCCGCTGACGGCGCGGAAGTCGGCGCAGTAGCGGGGCCAGACCGGACGGTCCTCGTCCTTCCAGGGCAGGACGCCGGTGGTGGCCGCACCCAGCACGTCGGCCTGGGTCACGTACGCCAGCGGTGGCCGATCCGCCGTCGGTGCGCAGCGGATCCGGCCGGTGCGCAGCAGGTACATGGCCTCGTACGCGCTCAGCCGCGGCGCCGC
Organism: Catellatospora tritici; assembly: GCF_019083965.1. Lineage (GTDB taxonomy): Bacteria > Actinomycetota > Actinomycetes > Mycobacteriales > Micromonosporaceae > Catellatospora > Catellatospora tritici. The sequence goes on along the minus strand of NZ_JAHRCY010000012.1, from coordinate 40,331 downwards.
GAACGAGGTGCCGTGGCTGCCGGGCAGCAGCGCGGTGGGCCCCTCGCCGTCGAGCTTCACCTCACCGGAGTTCGAATAGGCCATGATCCCGCCGGCGGGGTTCGCGGCGCTGACGCTGACCACGCCGTCCCACAGGGCCGGAGCGAACGGGAACCGGAACGACGCGCGACGCTCCTTGCCGCACTGGATGCCGTTGCCCGCCGCGCCGACCGCGACCACCGCCTGCTCGCCGGTCGACTGGCCGACCGAGGTCTGGAACCCGGCCCAGGCCGCGTCGTCGATCAGCTGACGGCCGATCCGGCTCTCGCCCAGCTTCTGGTCCCGCTCGACCGCCCGGTACACCCCGTCGATGAGGCAGCCGCGCAGCGGCCCCAGCCGGGGATCGGTCAGCACCGCCTTGTCCACGTCCGACGTCCGGCTGTTCAGCACGGCCAGGTCGACGCCGGAGGCCGGGATGCCCAGCGCGTCGGACAGCCCGGTCAGCAGGTCCGGGTCGGCCGCCGCCAGTTCCAGGTACGACTCCAGCAGCGCCCGCTGGTCGGTGCCGTTCAGCAGCGTCAGCGGGTCGCACGGCAGCACGACGAAGCTGAGGTTCAGCACGAAGCGGTGGAAGCCGTCCCTGCCCAGCTCGGCCATGACGTTCTGGAGTCCGTCGACGACGTTGCGGGTGGTGTGGCCGGGCGCGTCGACGGCGACCAGCCGGATCCGGTAGTCCGCGCCGCTCTCGGGCAGCTTCCACTCGGCGCTCGTCTCCACCGTGCGGGGCGACCCCTTGGGCAGCGCGGGCGCCGACGCGGTCGTCGTGACGGCAGCACCGCCACGCGCGGTGCTGACCGAGGCGTCCAGCCCGTCGCGCAGCGTCCGGTAGACCAGCTCACCGTGGGTGATGGCGTCCAGCGGCAGGTCGTCGCCCGCCCCGCCGGAGCCGACGACGTTCGCCCCGACAGCGCAGTTGTCGGTGGGGCCGCCCGGACCCGCCTTCGGCGGGCCGGTCAGCTGGAAGTCGTCCACCACCAGCACCGCCACGTCGGCGAGGCTGCTTTCGGCGGGCTTGGGGCTGGGCGAGGTCCGGTTGGCGGGGGTGCCGCCGGGGGAGCAGGCGGTCAGGCCCAGGGCGAGCAGGGCCGCCAGGGTCGCCGTACGAGATCTGCGCTTGTGCATTGCTGTCCTCCGTGATGGGTGGTGGGCGCGCGGGGTCACCGGTTCGCCCGTACGTGCAGTTCCGCGCGCCAGGCCGCAACCTGCTGCTGGAGCGCGGTGTCCTCCGGCTGGGCGGCCTGGAGGCGATCGAGGGCGTGCAGGGCGTCGCGGGTGCGGCCGACCGCCGGGCTGACCGAGACGAGGTCCCGGCAGGCGCGCTCACGCAGGGCGGCCAGGTGCTGCACTCCGGCGCGTACGAAGTCCTGGTCGTGCAGGCCGAGCAGCGGCCGCTCCCGCCACAGGCCGAGCGCCTGGATCAGCAGGTCCACCGCGACGTTGTCCCAGCCCGCACCGGCGCGCCAGACGAGGTCCTCGAACCGGTGGATGTCCACCTGATTGGGGTCGAGGATCAGGCGGTAGCCGGTGGTGGCGGCGCGTTCGGTGAACAGCACCTCCTGCGGCGCCCGTCCGCCGGCCGATAGGCAAAGCCGGATCATGGCGATCCGCTTGTGGACGGCGACCCGCTGCTCGCGCCGGATCGTCCGCGCGGGCTCGGGCCAGCAGTCGCGGTACAGGGTGTCGGCGTGGACCAGCCCGCCGCGGGCCAGGACCAGCCGGGCGAGCACGGTGGTGGCCAGCGGCGGCAGCGCCGTGGGCACGCCGTCCACCTCGGTGCGGAACCGACCGAACGCGTGCAGCCGTACCGCGACCGGCTGCGGCGCCCGTCGTACCTCGGCCGGTCTGACGGCGGGCACCGGGCGACCGAAGTGGTTGTCTGTGTGCATCTGGGGCCTCCCTGGCATCGCGTTGATGCCAGGGTCGCGGCCCGTCCACGCGGTCGCCAGGTTTGGCGGGCACTTGCCGAGAGTCTGCCGACAGTGCCGACAGATTGCTAACGAACCGCACGCCCGGCTGCAAGATAGGCGATTGACATCGCCCGCTGCGTGCCTGTCCGTGCGGGTACTGTCTGGTTTGTGTCCAATATGCTGTCCGCTATCCAGGGTCGCGTTGACCGGGCAGCTGGATGGGGTCATCGTCGTAATCCGACAGATTCTAGGGCCGCACGGAGGATCGACGGGGGCGAAGATGGCCGACTACACCAAACGCTGGTGGCCCGCCGAGGGCCCGGTCCTGGAACTGCTGTCGTACCTGGACAAACTGCACGCCTCGGCCGGCCGGCCGACGATGGTCGCCATCGCCCGCGCGGTGCACCTCGAACCGGCCACCGTGCACCAGTTCTTCACCGGTAAGCGGCTGGTCGGCCAGGTACACCTGCGCAACCTCGCCCTGCACCTGGACGGCGACACGGAACTGGCCGAGCAGCTACGCCGTGCCGCGGTTCCCGCCTGGCAGGACCTGCGGGCCGGGCGTCCGGCCGCCGAACCCGCCCCGCCGTCGGCACACCGGGAGCCAGTTGCGGGCCAGCCGACCGGCGGGTGGACCGCCGCACCGGACAGCACCGAGGGCAGCGAGGTCATCTTCTACGAGGCGGCGGTGAACCGGCCGAACCGGCCACGGCTGCTGGTGGGCCGGGCCGACCTCATCGACGCGGTCGGCGGCCGCCTCGACACCGGTGCGCGGCTGCTGCTGCACGGGCTGGGCGGCAGTGGCAAGACCGCGCTGGCGGCCACCATCGCCGACCGTCGTATCGAGGCCGGGAAAGGGCCCTACCTGTGGGTACGGGTCGGGACCACGGGCGCGGACGTGGTGCTCGACGCCATGGCCCGCTGTCTGGCCACGGTCACCGGGCACCGCTGGACCGGCACGTCCGGTGGCGACGGTCGACTCCTGGCCGTCGCCGGTGCCATCACCGCCAGCGGCGCCACCCTGTGCGTGTTCGACGACGCGTGGGACGCGGGGACCCTGCACACGGTGCTGCAGGCGGTGCCTGACCACGTCGGGGTGCTGGTCACCTCCCGGTTCCGGATCGGGGCGGCAGATCAGGTGCTCGTCGACGGGCTGGACCCGGTGGCGGCGGCCGGGCTGCTGGCCCACCACGCCCAGCAGGACTCCTACACCGCCCGCCCCGACTCCTACGAGCTGTGCGCCTACCTGGCGTACCAGCCGTACCTGATCGAGATCGCGGGCCACCGGCTGCGGCAGTACGCGCTGACGCCCGCCGAACTGCGTCGGCAGCTCGACACGCCCACCGAGATCGAGATGCCGGCCGGGTTCGCCGCCCCGGGTCGGGAGAACGGGCAACGCCTGCTCGACACCACCTACGAGGCGCTGTCCCCGGACGCGCGGGCGGTGCTCGGCGCGGTCGGTGGCCTGTTCAGCGGTGTGGTCACGCCCGGCCTGGTGGAACGCTGCCTCGGCTACAGCGCCAACCGGACCCTGGCCGCGCTCAACGCCCTGGTCGACGCGAGCTTCGCCAAGCGCGCGGCGGGGACCACGGCCTACGCCTTCCACGATCTGACCATCGGCTACGCCCGGGTGCTGGGCGCGCCCCGCGATCCGGGCGCCGCGATCACGGCGGTGCGGGCGTTCGTCGAGGCGAACCGGGCCGACCACCACGTCATCGCCCTCGATCTGGACAACGTGATCGCCGCCGCCGAGCGGGCGCAGAGCGTGGCGGTGGAGGACTTCCTCGCGATCGTGACCACGCTGGCCGAGGGCGGCTACCTGGACACCTACGGTCACCTGGCCCTGCTGAACCTCGTCGACGCCGCGATCGCCCGGCTCTGGGAGCGCCATGACGTGCCGCGGCTGCACCTGCTGCTGAGCAAGCGGGGCAACGCCTGCTACAACCAGCGCGAGTTCGCGCAGGCGGTGCAGTGCTACCAGCAGGCGTTGGCGTTGGCGCCCACCGCGGCGCGCCGGGCGGTGCTGCTCAGCGTCATCGGCAAGTCGTACGCGGAGTCGGGGCAGCGGGCCGAGTCCGATGAGGCGTTCGAGCAGGCGTACGCCATGGCCGCGGCCGAGGACGACGAGGCGGCCCGGGTGCGGGTGCTGGAGGCGCACACGGTGGCCGCGTTCCGCCAGCGCGACTACGACCGGGTGCGCGAGCTGGCCGAGCAGGGGGTGGCGTTGAGCCGCGAGTCCGGCAACCGCGCGTCGGAGGCGTACTTCCTCAACAACCTCGGCACCGCACACTTCCATCTCGGTGTGGAGGCGAGTCTCAGCTACCACCGGATGGCGATGGACATCGGTACCGAGCTCGACAATCAGCGCGTCCTCGCGCTGACCCACTACAGCGTCGGCATCGACCATCACGCGTTGGAGGACTTCGACGAGGCGCGTGCCCACCTGGCCGAGGCCCGGCGCCTGCACGAACGCCTCGGCGAGACCGGCGCGTCGGCCGATCTGCGCGCCGTGATGCTGCGGTTCGGCTACCTGAACTGACACGGCTTCCTCGTGGCCGGGGCCGGGCGGCCCGGGGGGGGGCGGGGGGGCGGGCGCGGAGGGCGGGGACGGGCAGGGGGGGGCGGGAGCGGGGGTGCGCCTCCTCGCCGTCCCTGGTCTCCGTCGGGGGGGGGGCGGCCCCCGGGGGGGTGCCCGGTCGGCCGGCCGGATCGGGCGGTTACTGCCTGGGGTTGCCGTTCACGGGCGGCTCGTCGGCGCCGACGTAGACCGCCGCCGCCGTCTTGCCGAGCACCGCGACGTCCAGGGTGCAGGCGTCCAGCACGGTCGGGGAGTCCTTGACCCCGGCCTGCAGGCAGATCCCCCGAGCCTCGGCGCGCTCCTTCTCGTCGAGGTCACCGGCGTAGAACGGCCGGCCGGGGTTGCTCTCCTCGGTCACCTTGCCGCAGTCGTTGAGCAGCGACTCGTCGGCCTTGACCCGCCAGCTCTCGCCGTACTTCCAGTACAGCTCCTCGAAGGACAGCGGGACCTCGTACACGTTGCCGTCGCCGCCCTGCAGCAGGCGCGGGGAGTTGTCGGGGTTGGCGAGCAGGCCGTGCACCTCGGTCGGCCACCGGCCCAGGCCCACGTCGACGTTGATCCAGGTGCTCTCGTTGATCGTCGCGGTGATGCTGTTGCCGTTCTCGTCTACGACCGTGTACGTGTTGCCGGACCGGTCGATGCTGACGCCGTCGCGGAAGATCGCGCCCCCGCTGCCGACGTAGACCGGGCTGCCGTTGACGAACAGCTGGTCCTTCTCCGACGCGCACACCGCCACCCGGGTCGCACCCATCTGCGTGGCGACGGCGCTGTTGAAGGAGGCGTCCGGCCAGCGCGGCGCGCTGGAGACCTGCCGCGACTGGACGGTGAACTCCGGGTCGGCCTTGGCCAGCAGGAAGTCACCGGTGGCCTGGAAGTCGTAGGACGTCCCGGCGAAGGTGTGCAGGTGGGTGTCGCCGACGGCGGTGGCCATGGTGTCGCAGTTCGGCGTCGAGGTGCCGGTGGAGTCCTCCACGAACAGCAGCGCCGGGCCCGGCGGGGACGCCACCGGCGGGGTGGTGGTGAAACCGAGGTTGTTGGTCTCCCCGGTGAAGCCGCGTGCGACACACTCGGGCTTCTCGGTGCCGCCGTACAGGATGCGGGTCCGGACGCTCAGCGAAGCGCCCGCGTTGAAGGTGGCCATGCCGCCGCCGTCGCTGTTGCCGCCGTAGCCGAAGACGTTGAACTCGGCGATGGTCCAGGCCCCGGCCGCGTGGACGGCGTTGTCACCGGCCGCGGTGTAGGCGGTGGCCCCGACGAACATCGTGACCGAGTCGCCGGTCGCTGTGGCCGAGCCGGCCAGCCGCAGGTTGGCGAGGTTGGTGATCGGCTGGAAGGGGACCGCCACGGCCGTCGGGCTGTTGCGGTAGCAGTAGATGTCCGTGCCGCCGGTGAACGAGAACTGGTTCCAGAGGATTCCGCCGCCGGTGGGGCAGGGCGCGTTGTACTGCAGCAGCCAGTACTGGATGAACGCCACGCCGCTGGTGCCGTCGTTGGCGAAGATGAACTGCTCCCAGCCCCGGCAGTTGGGGTTGGGCGAGCCCGCGCAGGCGGAGCTGACGAAGAACTCGGTGTTGAGCTGCAGCGTGTACGCGTCGGCGACCGGCGTGCCGGTGTTGCCGATCGGGGAGCTCTCGCTCGTCACGCCCGTGACGTTGTCGAACGAGCCGATGCCCATGCTGATGGTCCCGGACGGTGCCTGCGCGGACAGGTCGGTGCCGTTGCCCACGACGTGGGGCGTGCGGGGGGTGTCCGGCACCCGGGGCAGCTGCGGGATGTCCGGCGCCGACTTGCACTGCGTCGACTGCCAGACCAGGCGCGGGTAGGCGGAGGTGGCGCACCTCGCCGCCGGCGGGGGCAGCTGTGGCAGCTGCATGCGCCACTGGTCCTCGGTCGGTGGCGGCGGAGCCGGAACCGCCCAGGCGTCGGTCTTCCTGACGAAGGCACCGGCGGCCGTCACGATCGCCAGCAGGGCGACCAGCGCCCACACTCTGTTGAGTCTCTGCCGAGATGGTAGAGAGGTGATCATCTCGTGTCCTTTCTGGACCACGTGCCAGCCTCGGGGTGAGGCTGTGTGCAACCAGCGGACGGCCGAACGCGCTACCGGGACAACATCCGTGCTGCTTCCCAAGCGGCTCCTGCCCGGTCGTCAATCCGACGGGCCCGACAGGACGTCGGGAAGTCGACTACCGCCACGTGACCTCGCCCGCGTGCACGGCCGGGGAGACAATGACCTTGCCGACAGGTGTCCGGAGAACACTGGAGTGACCCATGCATGACGACCGCCTCCTGGCCGAGGGCCGCCTCAAGCGCGTCCTGGAGGAGCGCATCCGCCCGGCGATCCACCCCGAGTCGGTGCCGCTGCGGGTGACGATCTGGACCGCCCCGGACGAGCCCGTCCCGGTCGCCGAGGGCCTCGCCGCCCGGGGCGAACCCATCTCCGTTGGTGATCGGTGGGGAGCACCCTGGGGCACCAGCTGGCTGACCGTGTCGGGCACCGTGCCCGCCGCGTGGGCGGGCAGAACCGTCGAGGCCGTGCTCGACCTGGGTTTCGATCCCAACCGGCCCGGGTTCCAGTGCGAAGGCCTGGTGTACCGCCCCGACGGGACGCCGGTGAAGGGTCTGCAGCCGCGCAACCAGTGGGTGCGCATCGGCTCGCCGGTCATCGGCGGGGAACAGGTCCTGCTGCACGTCGAGGCCGCGTCCAACCCGATGATCCTGGACTACCACCCGTTCCGGCCCACCGAGCTCGGCGACCGGCTCACCGCCGGGGACGAGCCGCTGTACCGGCTGGAGCGCATGGACCTGGCGGTCTTCGATCCCGAGGTGTGGCACCTCGTGCTGGACCTGGAGGTCCTCGGCGAGCTGATGGCCGAACTGCCGGTCGAGGGCGCCCGCCGCTGGGACATCCTGCGTGCCGTGGACCGGGCCCTGGACGTCCTGGATCTGCAGGACGTCAACGCCACCGCCGCGGCCGCCCGCGAGCAGCTCGCCGGGATGCTCGCCGCGCCGGCTGAGCCGTCGGCGCATCGGATCAGCGCCGTGGGCCACGCGCACATCGACTCGGCGTGGCTGTGGCCGCTGCGGGAGACCGTACGCAAGGTGGCCCGGACCACGGCGAACATGACCGCGCTGCTGCGCGACGAGCCGGACTTCGTCTACGCCATGTCCCAGGCCCAGCAGTACGCCTGGCTCAAGGAGCACCGGCCGGAGGTCTACGCGCAGGTCAAGGCGGCCGTCGCGGAGGGCAGGTTCGTGCCCGCGGGCGGCATGTGGGTGGAGTCGGACACGAACATGCCCGGTTCGGAGGCGATGGCCCGGCAGTTCGTCCACGGCAAGCGGTTCTTCCTGGACGAGTTCGGGGTCGAGAACGAGGAGGCGTGGCTGCCGGACACGTTCGGGTTCGCGGGCGGCCTGCCGCAGATCATCAAGGCCGCGGGTTCGAAGTGGCTGCTGACCCAGAAGATCTCGTGGAGCCAGGTCAACAAGTTCCCGCACCACACGTTCCTGTGGGAGGGCATCGACGGCACCCGCATCTTCACCCACTTCCCGCCGGTGGACACCTACAACTGCTCGATGCTCGGGCGCGAGATGGCCCACGCCGCCCGCAACTTCAAGGACAAGGGCCGGGCCCGGCACTCGCTGGCCCCGACGGGCTGGGGCGACGGCGGGGGTGGGACCACCCGCGAGATGATCGCCAAGGCGGCCCGGATGCGCGACCTGGAGGGCTCGGCGGTCGTGCGGTGGCAGCGCCCGGCCGAGTTCTTCGCCCAGGCGCAGGCCGAGTATGTCGACCCGCCGGTCTGGGCGGGGGAGCTCTACCTGGAACTGCACCGGGCCACGCTGACCAGCCAGGCCCGGACCAAGCAGGGCAACCGGCGCAGCGAGCATCTGCTCTACGAGGCCGAGCTGTGGTCGGCGACGGCCGCGGTCCGGGTCGGCCTGGACTACCCGTACCAGGAGCTGGACCGGCTCTGGAAGACGGTGCTGCTGCACCAGTTCCACGACATCCTGCCGGGCTCGTCGATCGCCTGGGTACATCGTGAGGCCGAGGCCACCTACGCCGTCGTGACCGAGGAGCTGGCCGCGATCATCGGCCGTGCTCAGCGTGCGCTGGCCGGTGAGCCGGTGCCGGGCCGTGCGGTGGTCTTCAACGCCGCACCGCACGCCCGCGCGGGCGTGCCCGGCCGGGCGGGCCGGTCCGCGCCCGCCGTCGAGGGCGGCTGTTCGGTAGCCGACCTGCCCGATGGCGGCTGGCTGCTGGACAACGGGCTGCTACGGGTCCGGGTCGACGTCCGTGGCCTGGTCGTGTCCGTGTACGACGTCGCCGCCGACCGGGAGACGGTCCCCGCCGGTGCCGCCGCGAACCTGCTGCAGCTGCACCCGGACTTCCCGAACAAGTGGGACGCCTGGGACGTGGACCAGTTCTACCGCAACACCGTCGTCGACCTGACCGGCCTGGACGAGATCGCCGTCAGCGCCGACGGACCCGACGCGGTGGCCCTGCGGCTGGTCCGCTCGTTCGGCGCGTCGACAGCGGTGCAGACGCTGACCCTGGCCGCCGGGCAGCGGCGCCTGGACGTCGAGATGGAGGTCGACTGGCACGAGCGGGAGAAGTTTCTCAAGGTCGCGTTCCCGCTGGACATCCACACCGACCGCTACGCCGCCGAGACCCAGTTCGGGCACATCTTCCGCCCGACGCACACCAACACCAGCTGGGAGGCGGCGAAGTTCGAGGCGTGCAACCACCGGTTCGTGCACCTGGCCGAGCCCGACTGGGGCGTCGCGGTCGTCACCGGCTCCACCTACGGCCACGACGTCACCCGCACCGTGCGCGCCGACGAGGGCACGACGACGACCGTACGGCTGTCGCTGCTGCGCGCCCCACGGTTCCCCGATCCCCGCACCGACCAGGGCCTGCATCGGTTCTCGTACGCGCTGGTGCCCGGCGCGGACATCGGCGACGCCGTACGGGAGGGTTACCTGATCAACCTGCCGCAGCGGCGCGTGCCGGGCAGCGTCGACGTCGACGCGCTGGTGGCCGTCGACGACGACGCGGTCGTGGTCACGGCGGTCAAGCTCGCCGACGATCTGAGCGGCGACGTCGTGGTGCGCCTGTACGAGTCACGCGGCGCCCGTGCCCGGACCCGGGTCATCCCGTCGTTCGACACGGTCGCCGTGACCGTGTGCGACCTGCTGGAGCGGCCGGTCGGTGCCTGCGGCAACGCGAGCGTCCAGCTCGCCGACGGCGTGGTCCACCTGCGGCTGCGCCCCTTCGAGATGGTCACGCTGCGCCTGCGCCGGCCGACCGTGCAGCGTTGAGAACCGTTGCCCACTGCGGGCGAGGATCTCCTGCGGCAATCCGCTGGGCGGCAATCCGCAGTGGCGCCTGGGCCGACCGGCCCGCTGCACTGAGCGGCAGCCCTCCCGCCGCCGACGGGAGGGCTGCTTCGTCGTGGGTGAAGCCCGGCTAGACTCGGATCACCCATTTGGTGATGATTTATGCCATGGAAGCGTCCGGCGGGAGGAATCGTGGCCGAGGTTCCGGAGGCCGTGCTGAGGCCGCTCACCAGGGCCGCGCTCATCCTCGTGGTCACCGTCGACCCCGGTGGCGAGTCATGCGTACGTGACCTGCTGCCCGACCTGTCCGGCCTGCAGCGGGCCGTCGGCTTCCGCGAGCCCGACGACGACGTCAGTTGCATCACCGGGATCGGCGCCCAGGTCTGGGACCGGCTGCTCGACGGGCCCCGCCCAGCGGAACTGCATCCGTTCCGCGAGGTGGCAGGCCCGGTCCACCGGGCCGTGGCCACCCCCGGCGACCTGCTGTTCCACATCCGCGCCCAGCGGACGGACCTGTGCTTCGCGCTCGGCGCCGAGATCATGGAACGGCTGCGCGGCGCCGTGACGGTCCACGACGAGGTGTCCGGGTTCAAGTACTTCGACGTGCGCGACCTGCTCGGCTTCGTGGACGGCACCGAGAACCCGGTCGGTGCGGCGGCCCGCGAGGCGGTCGTGGTCGGGCCCGAGGACCCGCCGTTCACGGGCGGCAGCTACGTCATCGTCCAGAAGTACCTGCACGACCTGCGGGCGTGGAACGCGCTGCCGGTCGAGGCGCAGGAACGGGTGATCGGCCGTACGAAGCTGTCCAACATCGAGATCCCGGACGAGGCCAAGGCACCCGACTCCCATGTCGCCCTCACCACCATCGTCGACCCCGACGGCACCGAGCGGCAGATCCTGCGCGACAACATGCCGTTCGGGTCCGTGGGACAGGGCGAGTTCGGCACCTACTTCATCGGGTACGCCCGGACCCCCACGGTCACCGAGAAGATGCTGGAGCGCATGTTCCGCGGCGACGGAACCGCCGCCCACGACCGCATCCTCGACTTCTCGACCGCCGTCACCGGCAGCCTGTTCTTCGCCCCGAGCGGCGACTTCCTCGACGATCCACCAGTTCCGGCCAATGCTCCCTGACGGTCAGCACAACCGCAGTGGCTGGACGGTCACATGATCCATCTCGCAGGCGGCCACGACAAGTTCGCCGCCGACGCTGAGCACCACGGGGTCGAGCCCGGTGCCGGGTTCGCCGAGGAGTTCTCCGGTGAGCGCATCCCAACGCCGGATCACCCGGTCCTCGCTGGAAGTGAGCAGCTGTGGACGGCCCGCCACGGTCAGTGCCCGCACGGACGCCAGTCCGGAATGGACCTTGATCAGCTCGCCGACGGCCTCACCGGTGACGGCGTCCCAGCGCCGCACCACATTGCCGAAGTCGCCGGAGAGGAACAGCAGCCCGCGGCCGGGCACGTCGACCGTGTCCATCCAGTGGACGATGTCCCGATGTCCCGCCAGTGGCGGCCCGAGCTCGGTTCCGGTGACCGGGTCCCAACGGTGGATGGTGCGCGCCCAGCCGGTCGCCGCGACCATCACGTTGCCATCGGGCAATGTGCAGGCAGCGACGGCCACGATGTGGTTGCTGTGCTCACCGAGCTGAGGCAGGGGCTTCCTGGTCGAAGCGTCCCAGCGGTGGATCGGGTGCGGATGGGAGTAACCGGCGCCGAACAGCGTCTCGGTGCCGTCGGGCATCCGGATGGCCGTCACATCCCAGATCTGGTCCGGGCAGGTCTCTGCTGAATGTGCCCGACCGGTTTCCGCGTCGAACCACTCCACGCCATCCTCGGTGCCCAGGGCGACCAGCGGTTCACCACCGTCGGGGCGGCACACCGCGAAGCCGAACCAACCGATCTCCGCTTCGTATTCGACCAGCTGCTCACCGCTGACCGGGTCCCACACGCAGATCACGTCGGAGCCGCCGGAGACCAGTCGCGGTCGTCCGTCGGATGTGTGGAAGACCTCCAGCCGCCACGCCTTTTCGGGGTGCGGTAGCGCCAGTTTGTCGACCACGGCGAGGCTCCTCTCGGCCGCACCCACCGTAGCGGCGCCCGCCGACATCGCGTCGGTGCCATAGACCTTTCTCACGCGACCGGCGCCGAACGTACTGCGCTGTTCGGCGCCGGTCCCACCGGCCTCAGACAGGCGAGGCCACCTTCGATCTGACGGGCACCGGCCGGCGGCAGAGGCGGACATACCCCCAGGCGAGCACGGTCAGCGCAACGGCCCCGACCAGGATCTCCCGCCACCACCAGGTCCACCAGGCCGTGCTCAGCCCGAACGGCCATCCGTGCGCCTCGCCCGCCAGCGCGTCGGACGCCCAGATGAGGCAGCCGGTGCCCAGGCCGGGGTCAGCGGTCACGACGCGGCGCGGACCGCCGGGCTCCAGCAGCACGGTGGAAGCGTTGCCGTCGCCCATGTTCGGCAGGTCGAGCGGTATGGCCGGGACGTCGCCGACCCAGGTCACGCCACAGGGCGTCAGGACGTCGTCGACCGTGGTCGTGCCGAGGTCGGTGCCGTCCCGCAGCGAGAATCGGTGCACCTCGGCCTGGTTCCCGCCGCCGGGCAGGTAGTCCGAGACAAGGAGCTCCTCGCCGCCCGGAGAGACCACCGGAGACCACTGGTTGAGGTTTCCGCCAGGTCGCCACCCGGCCGCTGGACGCAACGTCGCAGCGTGGACGGGTGCTCCGGTGAGGTCGGTAACCGTCGCGATCATGGTGTACTCGGACGTATCGCGGTCGCCGGACACCTTGACCCACGCCACCCGGTCGGGGCCGGCCCATCCGGCGGGGAAGCCCAGGTCGTCGTGGGACGCTGGCCGCACTGATCCGTCCACGCCGACGATCAGCCCGCTGAAAGTCAGGGGGGCGCGTTCGCCACCGGGCAGCAGCAGCCGGGTTCCGTCCGGTGACCAGAAGGTCGGGCTCTGGTCTGACACCCAGTACGGGGACGACAGAAGGGTGTCGCCCGCGCTGACCGAAGGGACTGCCAGGGCTGTGCCCGTGACCAGGTCTCGGAGCATGTAGGGACCTTCCCGGGCGGTGAGGTAGCCCAGGTGGCGTCCGTCCGGGGACAGCGCGGGCCAGTCACCGGCGCCTCCGTTGGCGCTGGGCAGCCGCCACAGGTGGCCGTGCTGGGACAGCACGTGCCAGCCGCGACTGGATGCCTCCGCGTCGACGATCTCCACGAGTCCGGCGACCGGGCCTGGCTGGTCCGGCAGGTCGCCGATCCACCACTGGTGTTCGATGCGCTGGGGGAAGCCGGTGGCGCGGGCGTCGCCGCTCGCGGGTGTCAGCGCCTGCGATGCGACGGGCCAGGGCACGGCCAGCGCCAACACGGTCATCGCGGCCACGGCCAGGCCGTAGGTGGTGACCAGGCGGCGGGTGCGGCGGCGGCGCCCGGCCCGCCACGAGGTACGGCCGAGGTCGTCGCCGACCACGTACGGAGCGACGTCGGCGCTCAGGTCGTCGAACGCGTCGCGCAGGTTGCTGGTCATCGGGCCTCCACCGGTGTGCCGGGGCCGAACAGGTCGGCGAGTTCGGGGGCGAGTTCGCGCAGCCGCTGCAGCGCGTGCCGGGTCTGCGATTTGACCGTGTTGTGCGAGCAGTTCAACGCCTCGGCGGTCTGCACCTCGGTGAGGTCCTCGTAGAAGCGGAGCACCAGCACCGCGCGCTGGCGCGGGGTGAGCCGGGCCAACGCGTCGCGCAGCACCAGCCGCCGGGTCACCGCGTCGGCATCGTCGGCTTGCCCGCGCAGTTCTGGCCGCTGCTGCGCGGCAGTCGTGTCCAGCGTGGCGCGGCGCTGTCGGCTGCGCCAGCCGTCGACCGCGCGCGTGTACAGCATGCGCCGCACGTACGGCTCCGGATCACCGCCCCGGATCACCGCGGACCAGCGTTCGGCCACCCGTGCCAGCGCGTCCTGCAGCAGGTCCTCGGCCTGATGCCGATCGCCGGTGAGCAGATACGCGGTTCGTGCGAGCGCTGCCGACCGCGCCCGCACGAACCCCTCGAAGTCCTCCACCACGCCTCCTCGATGGGTACACGTCTGCCACCGCCGGGACGGGTGGAACCCCGCTGCCGGGGCGGCGAGCATAGTGCGCCACCCGGGCGGTGGCGGTGGCGGGCCGTGCTCGTTCCCGGGCGATTCGCCGACCACGCGGGGGTTCCGACATCGCACCCGACCTTGCTACCGTGCAGCGTTATATAACGGTGAACGGTGTATTGGGGACGTGGTGCTGCTCATCTTGATCGGAGGCCTCATCGGGGCGGTGGCACTGCCGCTGACCAGGCTCGGGGTCGGCTGGCTGCTGGTCGCGACGGCGTTGTCGGCGATCGTGCTGGTGGCCCGGCGGCGCCCGCGTCGTTCGTCGGTCGCGATAGGGGTAGTGGCCGTGCTGCTGGTGGGTGGGGGTGCGCTGCGCGCCGCGCCCTGGTTGTTCCTGCTCTGCCTCGGGTGCGCGCTGTTGCTCGTCTCCCTCGCTGTCGGCGAACAGTTCAGCTGGCGGAGACTGCTGCGCTCACCGCTGGCGCTGCCCGCCGCCGCGTTGGCGGGCCTGGCCGCCGGCGCCGCCTCCGCCCGCGGCAGGGGTGCACCCGATCCCGTCGGCGAAGTACGCCCGGCTGGCCGTGCCGTGTTCGGGTGGGCGACGGCCCTGGTGGCCGCGATCGTCGTGGGTGCGCTGCTGGCCGCGGCGGACGACGTCTTCGCCGGTGTGCTCGGCGATCTGCTCCCGGGCCCGGCGACCCTGGTCCGGGCGGCTGCCGGATTCGTCGCCACGGCCGCTGTGGCCGCCGCCCTGATCCACACGTCACGCGGGCGTGACGCTTCCCGCGTGCCCCGACCGGAGGCTGACGCCGCCGGGCCCGCCGCGCCGAGGCCGCCGCAGTTGCTCGCCCGGGAGGGATACCCCTCTCCGATCTGATCAACATGCACCGGGGCGGCTGACACGCCGTCGGGTCGGGGCCGGTCGCGGACCCGACCCGACGGCGTACACCGTGACGATTACAGGCTGACCGTCCGGCCGCCGATGGTCACCACGAGGCGACCGTCCGACGCGAACGACCAGGCCAGGGCGCCGGTGTAAGACGAGCACCGGGACCCGTTGGTGCCGGTCCAGAACTGGTTGGAGCTGTCGGCGTCGCCGATCGTCTTGTCGTTCGTTCCGCTGCCGCTGCGGCAGGAGGTGTTGTTGCGGTACACGTGGGTGCCCGCGTCGAACGAGAAGTTGCGCTCGGTGTTGTCGATGCTGAGGTTGTTCGACATGGTGATGGAGCCGGGATTGCTGTTGTAGGTGAACCCGTGCTTGCCGTTGCGGTAGGCGATGCTGCGGCGTACCACGTGATTGACCTTGATGTCCTCGCCGCCCAGCTTGTAGCCGTTGCGGTCGCCGTTGGTGTTCACGGTGCCGTTGCTGAGCGTGCCGTTGTTGTAGGACAGCGAGTCCTCGATGGTCACCGGGCCGATCGGGCCGGTTTCGGTCTTGGTGTACAGGTCCCAGCCGTCGTCGATGTTGTTGTGCGAGACGGCGTAGCGGAACACGTTGCCGGTGCCGATGGTGAGCTTGGCTGCGAACCCGTCGGCGTCCTCGCCGTCGGAGTCGGCGTTGTCGTGCGACTCCGCGCTGAGGATGAGGTTGTTGGTGGGCCACTGGCTCTGCGGGGTGTCCGAGGCGATCCGGGACAGCTGCAGACCGCTGTCGTGGTTGAAGCGGGTGATCGTCCGCTCGATGATGTTGTTGCTGCCGCCGACGAAGATGCCGTTGTCACCGGCGCGCTCGACGATCAGGCCGTAGACGTGCCAGTACGAGCCGTTGACCGCCAGGCCGCGGTTGGCCGGGTCCTCGGCCTGGGCCGAGAAGTTCAGCACCGGCGTCTCGCCGGGGTAGGCGGACAGCTTCTTGCGGGCGCTGGAGGTGCCGTTGTTGCCCGCCGCGATGGTGACCGTCTGCGACAGGTTGTAGGTCCCGCCGCGCATGTAGATCGTGCCGCCCGCGGCCACCCTGGTGATGGCCGACGGAAGCGTCGTCGGGCTGGAGATCGTGCCCGGCGCGCTGTCGGTACCACTGGTGGACACGTATACGGCCGACGACGGCGGTGTGCTGGGCGACGGGGACGGTGAGGTCGGGGCCGACGGCGACGGGCTGCTGGGGCTGGACGGCGAGGCCGACGCCGAGGGGCGCGGCGAGCTGGCGCTCGGCGACGGTGACGGGCTGGTGCCGCCCGTGGTCACGGTGACATTGTCGAAGTTCGCCGACGAGTAGCCGGTCTGCAGGCCGATGCGGCCCTTGGCGACCACGCTGCTGGTGCCGGTGGCGACCGTGGTGCCGTCGACCGCGCCGCTGATCTGGGTGCCGGTGACCGTCAGCGACAGGGTGTACCAGGTGCCGGTGGCGACGGTCCGCGACACGCTGCCGAGCACGGCGACCGAGCCGCTGTTGACGGCCTGCAGCTGCACGACGTTGCCGGGCAGCAGGGCGAGCCGGTAGAAGGTGGTGGAGGTCGACGCGCGGGCGAGCAGTCCGACGTATCCGCCGGAGCCGAGCGAGAGCGGCTTGACGCTGGCCTGGACGGTGTAGTCGGTCCAGGCGGCGTCACCGGCGAACTCGCGCGCGTTCTCGCTGGTGGCGTTGGACTGCTGCAGCACCTTGCTGCCGTCGGTGACGACGGCCCAGGTGCCGCCCGACTTCGACCAGCCGCTGATGCTGCCGTCTTCGAAGTTGGCGCTGAAGACGGTGGCGGCGAACGCGGCCTGGGTGGCCGAGAACAGGCCGACGGCGAGCAGACCGCTGGCGGCCGCGGCGAGCCACCTGCGTGTTCGCGGACTTGTCGACGAAAGTGAGCGCATTGAGGTCCTCCTGAGAGCGGGGGTGCGCCGCCGGGCGCAGGTCCGGATGGACTTGTGGGGTACGGCGACGTGCGCTCGCGCCGTACCCGCGCAGGAGGAGCGGGTCCCGGGCGAGACCACTCGACCTGCATCGATGGAGACAGCGTAAGGAAAGCGCTTTCCTCGATACAAGGCTTCCCGTGTGCAGGTTTGTTGCAGTCGTTCAGGCGCCGGTCACTCGCGGTCGAGTTCACGCAGGTTCGTCTTGGCCAGCTCGAAGATCTCGTCGGCGTTGCCGGACAGGATGGTCCGGGTCGCGTAGAGCGTGAATCCCTTGAGCTGCGCCAGCGTGATCTTCGGGGGCAGCGAGAGCTCCTGGCGGCTGGTGCGCACGTCGACCAGGGCCGGGCCGTCGTGCGCGAACGCGGCCCGCAACGCGTCGCCCAGCTCGCCCGCGCTGTCCACCCGTACGCCGAAAAGCCCGACAGCCTGCGCCACCTGCGCGAAGTCCGGGTTGGTCAACCCCGTGGCGTAGGTGACGATCCCGGCCGCCTTCATCTCCAGCTCCACGAAGGACAGCGCGCCGTTGTCGAAGACCACGACCTTCACCGGCAACTGCTGCTGGCGCAGCGTGATCAGCTCGCCGAGCAGCATGGCCAGGCCGCCGTCGCCCGACAGCGTCACCACCTGGCGGCCGGGCTGGGCGGCCTGCACTCCGATCGCCTGCGGCAGTGCGTTGGCCATGGAGCCGTGGTTGAACGAGCCGAGGAGCCGACGTCGGCCGTTCATCCGCAGGTAGCGGGCGGCCCAGATGCAGGGGGTGCCGACATCGGCGGTGAAGACCGCGTCATCGGCGGCGAGTTTGCTGACCATCGCGGCGACGTACTGCGGGTGCAGCGGTGAGTCGGTCACCCGGCTCTCGGTGAGCTTGTCCAGGCGCCGTCGGGCCCGCTCGTAGTGGGCGAGCATCCGGTGCAGGTGCGCCGAATGGGTCTTGGTGGTCAGGTACGGCAGCAGCGCGTCGACCGTGTCGCGAACCGTGCCCACCAGCGGCACGTCGACCCGCACCCGGCGGCCGATCTGCTCACCGCGCACGTCGACCTGCACCACGGGCACGCCCTCGGGAAAGAACTGTCGGTAGGGGAAGTCGGTGCCGAGCATGAGCAGCGCGTCGCAGTGCTCCATCGCCCGGTAGCCGGAACTGAACCCGATCAGACCCGTCATGCCCACGTCATACGGGTTGTCGTACTCGACGAACTCCTTGCCGCGCATCGCGTGCACCACCGGTGCCTGCAAGGCCTCGGCGACACTCAACAGCTGTTCGTGCGCCCCGGCGCAGCCCGCCCCGGCCAGGATGGTCACCCGTTCGGCGGCGTTCAGCACGGCCGCGGCGGCCGCCAGCGACTGCTCGTCGGGCCGGACGATCGGCGCGGGCACCCTCACCGCCACCGGCGTGGCGCCGTCCGGCGCGTCGGCGAGGAACACCTCGCCCGGGACGACGATGACGGCGACCCCGCTGCGCGCCAGGGCGGTGCGCATGGCGATCTCCAGCGTGCGCGGCAGCTGGCTGGGGGTGGTGACCAGCTCTGAGTAGACCGAGCACTCGCGGAACAGTTCGTGCGGATGCGTTTCCTGGAAGTAGCCGGACCCGATCTCGTCCCGGGGGATCTGCGCCGCGATGGCGAGCACGGGCACGCGGCTGCGGTTGGCGTCGAACAGGCCGTTGATCAGGTGCAGGTTGCCGGGGCCGCAGCTGCCGACGCAGACGGCGAGCTCGCCGGTCACCGCGGCCTCACCCGCGGCGGCGAACCCGGCGGCCTCCTCGTGGCGCATCAGCTGCCAGCTGATGGTGCCGTCGCGGCGCAGCGCGTCGGTCAGCCCGTTCAGCGAGTCGCCGGGAACCCCGTACACCCGGCGTACGCCCGACGCCTTCAGCGTCGCGACCATCAGATCGGCCACCGTGCGCGCCATGATCGGCCCCCTTTGCCCGGCTCGCCCCGATTATCGCCGCCGTGGCGAGCGCCACGCCCGGGAACCGGCCGAATCGGGCGCGGCGAACGGATCCGCCGCGCCCCGGGTGCGTCACTGGTAGGTGGGGTCGGCCCAGCGGCCGATGCTGCGGGAGCGGACCGGCTCGACCAGGCGAGGGGTGGCGCTGTGCGGGCTGGCCGGACCCCAGTTGGTGGCGTCGCCCTGCACCACCACCCGCGCGTTGTCGGTGTACCAGTCGACCAGGTCGCTGTCGGAGCGCACCAGCCAGGTGCAGCCGACCTCGTCACCGGCGGTGAAGTCGCCGTGGCGCACCAGCGGCGGGCGCCAGAAGTACGTGCCCGGCCACATCTTGCCGAAGTTGTAGTCGAACGCGCCCTCGAGGCAGTAGGCCTCCTCCGAGCAGGGGTGGTGTGCCAGCGGCACCTCGCGCCAGCCGGGCTTGGCCTTGATCAGTCGGGTGTAGAAGCCGGTTTTCTCGTCGCGGTGCAGCAGCTTGATGTACAGCCCCGGCACCGGCGTGCCGCCGAGGTCGAAGCGCATCGGGCTGCCGTCCTTGACGTCGATCCACGGCATCTTCGCGCTGTCGAGCACGACGAGGACCTGGTCGGGGCGGACGGTCTCGCGGTCGGCGTCGGCCAGGTCGAAGTGCCAGTCGCCGTACTCGCGGTACAGCAGGATCTCGGTGCCCGCCGTGGCGGTGACCGGCGGGGTCCACACGCCCTTCGGTGCGGTCCAGTAGCCGTGTTCGCCCAGCGTGGTGTCGCCGATGGTGATCTGTCCGGACAGGACGTACCACTCGGTGTCGGCGTGGTGGACCCCGGCGGGGCGAGACCAGTCGGTGGTGAACCTGACCTTCAGCGAGGCGGAGCCGTCCTCCTCGTCGTAGCTGAGGTTGCGCTGTTCGGCGTCGCCGCTGGCGTGCTGGAACTCCGCGACGTGCCAGATGAGGTCGCGTTCGTCGATGATCTCCACGTGCGGGCGCATGGCTGCCTCCTCCGGGCGGGAACAATTTCCAGTGCGGAATGTATCGGTTAACTTTTTCAAGTACAAGATGTAGCGTTAACCCCGTGAACCGACCTGGCCGCCCCACCGGGCCCACCGCCGACACTGCGACCGTCGTGCTTACCTCGGCGCTGGAACTGCTTCTGTCCGAGGGCGCCGCCGCGCTCACCGCCCAGCGCCTGCACCAGGCCACGGGCGTGTCCCGCTCCACGATCTACCGCCACTGGCCCACCCCGGCCGCCGTGCTGGCGGCGCTGATCGACGTCGCCCCGCTGCCGCCCGTCGAGCCCTCCGGCGACCTGGCCCGCGACCTGCACGCCGAGGTCGACCTGCTGTGCAACCGGCTGCGCGACCGGCCCGTGGGCGCCTTCCTGCAGGCGCTCGTCGTCGCGGCGGCGGCCGACCCCGACGCCGTCGAGCTGCGCCACCGCTACGTGAGCGACCTGCTCGAACCGTTCCACGCCGTGCTGCGCGTGGCGAACATACCCGCCATCCAGCGCGAGGACGCCGTCGCCATGATCGCCTCTCCGCTGCTGCTGGACGCGCTGCTGCTGGACCGGCCCACCGCCCGCACCCGCGCCCACCGCATCGTCGACGACGTCGTGAACAGGCTGGCCAGGGCATGACCAACGCCGTCGGGCCGCGCGCCGTGTTCGGCGTCATCGTGCCCAGCACCAACACCGTCGTCGAACACGACTACTGGACTGCCGGAGTGCCCGGCATCGCCTACCGCGCCGGGTCGATGTACATCCCCAACCCGGTCATGGGCGACGACGACGACTTCCAGGCCCTGCTGGTCCAGATCCGGGCCTCGATCGACACCGCCGTGCGCGACGTGCTCACCGCCGAACCCGACCGGATGGTCATGGGCATGTCGGCCGAGACGTTCTGGGGCGGGGTCGAGGGCAACGCCGCCTTCGAGCGGCGCCTGCGCGAGCGCACCGGGCTGCCGGTCACCACTGGCGCCAGCTCCTGCCGTGCGGCGCTACAGGAGTTGGGCTGCCGACGTATCGCCGTGTTCTCGCCGTACCAGCCGATCGCCGACCGTGAGGTGGGCAGGTTCTTCACCGAGGCGGGCTTCGACGTCGCGGCCGTCACCGGACTGCGCTGCCCGACCGCCATGGACATCGCCCGCGTGCCCGACGACCGGCTGCGCGACACCGTGGCCTCGCTCGACGGACCCGAGGTGGACGCCATCGTGCAGGTCGGCACCAACCTGTCGTTCGTCGCGCTCGCCGACCGGCTGGAGCGGGAGCTGGGCAAACCGGTGATCGCGATCAACGCGGCGACGCTGTGGCACGCGCTACGCGAGCACGGCATCGCCGACCGGATCGACGGCGCGGGGCGACTGCTGCGGGAGCACTGAACGCCCCATCCGGCCCAGGGCCGACCGGGACATGAACGCCTGCTCCGTCCGCGGGGAGAAACCGGATGCGGTATGCGGCAGGCGTGGCTAGGCTCGGCGCGCTGAGTCGCATGAACGCCTACGCGAGGAGAGACCGATGAGGACACACGGCAGGCTTCCGCTTCCTGGTCCGCTTTCTCTTCCCTGCCTGGAGACCGTTCATGTTCCGCCTCTTCGAGAATGCCGCCGACCCCTTCGGCACCGATGACCCGGGCACGCCGCCGCAACGGGTCCTGCCGTACCTGATCGCAGAGTTCCGACCACTGCGTTGGGTCATCGCGGCCAGCCTGCTCACCACCGTCCTGGCCGCCTGCCTCGAGGTCTGGCTCATCGGATACGCCGGGCGCCTGGTCGACACGCTCGCCGGGAGCGACCCGGCGCAGCTGTGGCAGCGCCATGGCGTCGAGCTCATCGCCGTGGGTGCGCTGGTCCTTGTCGTCAGACCGTTCCTGCATCTGCTCAATGAGGGCCTGGACGACATCGCGTTCCGGCCCAACGCGCGCACGCTCGCACTCTGGCGGGCGCATCGGCGGGTGTCGCGCCAGCCGGTCGGCTGGTTCCGCGACGATCTGGCCGGGCGGATCGCCACCTGGGTCCGGGAGGGCTCCGCCGCCGCCGTGACGTCGACCTACGTCGTCATACACATCCTGGCCTTCGTCCTCACCTACATCGCCGGGTCGGTCTGGTTGATGGGCTCGATCGACCCGCGACTGGCCCTGCCGCTCGGGATCTGGATCCTGCTCTACGCCGGGCTGATGGCCTACGTGGTCCCGCGCTACCGCAGCGCCTCCGAACGCCACCAGGACGCGGACTCCGCGGTCACCGGGCTGCTCGTCGACTCGTACGCCAACGTCGACACCCTCGCGCTGCTCGGGATCCCGGCCGACGCGGACCGGGCCGTCTTCGCCGCCGCGCGCCAGGCTCGACTGCGTGTGGAGCGGCTCGAGGTCACCATGAACGTCGGGATGATGAGCCTCAGCGGGGTGCTGATGGTGGGGCTCATCGGATACGGCATTGTGCTCTGGCAGGCCGCGGCTGCACCGATCGGCCTGGTCGCCGCCGCGCTGGCGCTCGCCTTCCGCATCACCTCGATGGCTGAGTGGCTGCTCGACGGCGTCTCGTCGCTGTTCGGGTCGGTCGGCACCCTGCGCCGCGCGCTGCGCACGATTGCGCAGCCACCCGCCGTCGCGGACCGGCCGGACGCGACCGCCCTGGCCGTGCGGGGCGGCGCCATCCGCATCACCGACGTCAGCCACCACTACGGCAGGGGCGAGGGCGGTTTGGACCGCCTCAGCCTCGAAATCGCCGCGGGAGAGAAAGTCGGGCTGGTCGGGCGCTCGGGCGCGGGCAAGTCGACGCTGGTCAACCTGATGTTGAGGTTCTTCGACCCGGAGACCGGCACGGTCGAGATCGATGGCCGGAACATCGCGACGGTGACCCAGCACAGCCTGCGGGGCCAGATCGCCATGGTGACCCAGGAGGCAGCGCTGCTGCACCGGTCGGTCCGCGAGAACATCGGCCCGGCGACAGGCGACGACGCTGCCGTGATCGCGGCGGCGCGGCAGGCGGCGGCGCACGATTTCGTCAGTTCGCTGGTCGATCAGAGCGGCCGGACCGGCTACGACGCCCACGTCGGCGAACGGGGCGTCAAGCTCTCCGGCGGCCAGCGCCAACGCATCGCCCTGGCCCGTGCCATCCACAAGGACGCGCCGATCCTCATCCTCGATGAGGCCACCTCGGCACTGGACTCCGAGGTGGAGGCGGTCATCCAGGAGACCCTGGACGACGTCATGGCCGGTCGTACGGTGATCGCCATCGCCCACCGACTGTCCACCATCGCGCGGATGGACCGAATCGTCGTGCTCGATCAGGGGCGGGTCGTCGAGGACGGTACGCACGCCGAACTCCTCGCCCGCGACGGTCTCTACGCCGCCCTGTGGGTGAGACAGTCGGGCGGCTTCCTCGGCCGATAGCGGCCGGACCGGATGCGACCGGCGCGGTCCGGTATCCAAGCTTCCGTGGCCGGTGGCCTTGCCGAAACGGGCAGGCCACCCGGCCGGGGGCCTTGACTCACCGTCAAGCTCCGCGGGCAACGGGTGCGGCCGCACCGGGCCAGCAGGGTTCTATCAGGTCATACCGGATGATTTAGACTGTCCGCCTGCGCGGCACCCCCTCGAGTTCCTTCCTCGGCCGGCTCTGGCGCACAGTCAGGGTGATGCACGATCGCGGCCGGGTAGGTCATCGGCAGGGCTGTCGAAGGGAGTGGAGCGATGTCCGGCCAGGCTGGTCCAGGGGCGCTCGGTCCCGGGCCGGAACTGGGGGCGGTCCAACCGGCCTCGGAGAGTGTCCGCACGGTCGTGGTGGCGCTGGTGGCAAACGCCCTGATCGCGGTGGCGAAGTCGGCGGCCGCGGTGATCACCGGCTCGGCGTCGCTGGCGGCCGAGGCCGCACACTCGTGGGCGGACACCGGCAACGAACTGTTCCTGGTCGCCGCCGGTCGCCGGGCCGCCCGTCCACCGGACGCCGGGCACCCCTTCGGCCACGGCCGCGAGGCCTACGTCTGGTCGCTGTTCGCGGCCATCGGCCTGTTCGTCGCGGGCGGAGCGATCTCGGTCAGCCACGGCGTGCAGGAACTGCTGCACCCCGAACCGGCCGGGCACTTCGCCATCGGATACGCGGTGCTGGCCGTGTCGTTCGTGCTGGAGGGGGTGTCCTATCTGCGGTCGGTCCGGCAGGCTCGGGCCGCGGCCCGGCTGCTTGATCGGGACCTGCTCGAACACGTGATGGCCACCTCGGACCCGACGCTGCGCGCGGTGTTCGCCGAGGACGCCGCGGCATTGATCGGCCTGGTGATCGCCACGCTGGGTCTGGCGGCGCACCAGGTGACCGGATCGGCCGTGCCCGACGCGATCGGCTCGATCCTGGTCGGCGTACTGCTCACCGTGGTGGCGTTCGTGCTGATCAACTCGAATCGGCGCTTCCTGGTCGGGCAGCAGGCCGATCCACGGGTGATCGGCTCGGTGGCCGAGTTGCTGGCGCGCCAGCCGGAGGTGGACCGGGTCACCTCGCTGCGGGTGGAGGTCGTCGGCCCGCTGATGGTGTCGGTCATCGGCCGGGTCGACCTCGTCGGCGACGACGTGGAGTCGCTGCTCGCCGTGCGGTTGCGCGCGGTGGAGGCGCGGCTCCAGGCTGCCTCACCCGTGATCGTCGCCGTGGTGTTGGGGCCGTCCGCGCCGGACGAGCCGTCCCTGCGCACTTCGCCATCAGCCGCCTGAGCTGCTGAAGTACCGCTCGTGGCATCGATCGAACCGCTCGGACGCCGGTCGGCCGCGCTCGAGGGAAGAGCGGTATGCCGGGATCCGTCGTTAGAAGGGTGCAAAGTCCGACAATTCAGGTCCGAAGGCGAAGCGGAAATGATCACAGACGGTTGTGTGCGAAGGGGCGTGGACCGATGACCTCGCGCCCGACGCCCCGTTCGCGGCGCACCCCGCCGCCTGCCGACGGACAGCGTCCGAACCCCGGCGACGAGACTGGCGTGGACCGGCATGGTCCCGGCGCCGAGGCGGCGGCGCCCCGTGCGATCGGACGCGCGAGCGTCGGCCGTGCGGCCGTACTCCCGCCTGGATCCGACGGCGGCCGTCCGCCGACGGGCACCGCCCCGGGCGGCCGCAAGCGCAGGCGGCGGTGGCGCAGCCTGCTGCTGGCGTCGCTGGCGGTGCTGATCCTGCTGGCCGGGGCCGGACTGATCGGCGGCGCGTACTTCTACGACTCGGTGCCCGAACCCGCGGACTTCAGCGCCAACGAGAACACCTTCGTGTACTCCGCCGACGGGGTGCGGATCGCCAAGCTGGGCGGGGAGAACCGCGAGATCGTCGCCATGTCGACCCTGTCCGACGAGGTGAAGTCGGCGCTGATCGCGGGCGAGGACAAGAACTTCTTCACCCACAGCGGCATCGACCTGTGGGGTGTGGCCCGCGCCGCGTGGAACAACCTGACCGGCGGCGAGACCCAGGGCGCCTCCACCATCACCCAGCAGTACGCCCGCAACGCGGCCCGGGACCTGGAGGTCAGCTACGCCCGCAAGCTGCGTGAGGCGGTGATGGCGCGGCGGCTGGAGCAGGAGCACACCAAGGACGAGATCCTCGGCTACTACGTCAACACCGTATGGTTCGGACGGGCCTCCACCGGCGTCGGCGCGGCCGCCAAGGCCTACTTCGGCAAGTCGGCGAGCCGGCTGACCGTTGAGGAGGCCGCGGTGCTCGGTGCCGTGCTCAAGCAGCCGGAGCCGAACGACGCCGACGGCTCCAAGGGCTACGATCCGCACTTCAACGCCGACGCCGCCCGCAGCCGCTGGGGCTACGTGCTCGACAACATGGTCGAGATGGGCAAACTGACCCCGCAGCAGCGGGCGGGCATGGTCTACCCGGACAAATCGCTGCGCAAGTACTCGGCCAGCGCGGGCGAGACCGGCATCCAGGGCACCGGCACCGGCTTCGTGATCCAGAAGTACGTGCAGCGGGAGCTGGCCGCGTGGGGCATCCAGGACTGGCGCGACAAGGGCTATCGGATCACCACGACGATCGACTCCCGGGCGCAGAAGGCGCTGGAGGCGCAGCTGTTCCGCACGTTCGAGTGGAAGGAGACGTGCACCGGCAAGGGCGAGAAGCGGACCTGCGTCAACGACGTCGTCAAGGCGGTCGACCACGAGGTGGACGGCAAGGACACGAAGATCAAGGGGTACCCGAAGAACGTGATCGCGGCCGGGGTGGCGATCGACCCCAGCAACGGGCGGGTGCTGGCCTACTACGGCGGCGCCGACGGCACCGGCATCGACTACGCCGGAAAGATCAACGAGGGCACCATCTGGGAGGACGGCGGCCACCCGCCCGCGTCGTCGTTCAAGGTGTACGCGCTGGCCGCCGCGATCGACGCGGGCATCTCGCTCAAGTCCACCTGGGACCCGACCCCGATCGTGGCCGAGGGCAAGGGGAAGAACTGCGACAAGTACCAGGCCTGCCCGTACGAGGTGGAGAACGCCGGGCGCTCGCAGGGCGCCATCAAGTGCAAGCGGAAGTGCACGCTGGAGGAGGTCACGAAGATGTCGCTGAACGTGCCCTTCTTCAAGATCGCCAAAAAGATCGGCCCTGACAAGGTCGTCACCATGGCGCACGCCGCGGGGATCAACACCATGTGGGCCCTCATCGACGGCAAGGCGCGCCACCTCGACGATCCCGCCACCGACATCAGCCGGGCTTCGTTCGACTACCAGGTCGGCTTCGGCCAGTACCCGATCACCGTGCTGGACCACGCCTCCGGCATGGCGACCTTCGCCGACCGCGGCATCTACCACAAGCCCCACTTCGTGGTCCGGGTCGAGAAGAAGGACGAGCAGACCGGCAAGTACCACCTGGTGCCCAACACCGGCGAGGTCGTCACCGGCGAGCGGCGCATCCGGACCGAGGTGGCGGACGAGGTCACCGGCGTGCTCAAACAGATGCCGGGCTACTACT
This sequence comes from Catellatospora tritici, assembly GCF_019083965.1. Classification (GTDB taxonomy): domain Bacteria; phylum Actinomycetota; class Actinomycetes; order Mycobacteriales; family Micromonosporaceae; genus Catellatospora; species Catellatospora tritici. The sequence goes on along the minus strand of NZ_JAHRCY010000012.1, from coordinate 13,691 downwards.
ACCACCCGCTGACCGGGCGCCAGGCCGCCGCGAAGACCGGCACCTGGGAGAGCAAGGCCCTCAAGGGCGGCAACTCCAACGTCTGGACGGTCGGCTACACCCCCCAGATCGCCGCGGCGATCTGGGTCGGCAACGTCAAGAACGCCTCCGACCCCATCTACATGCCCAAGGCCAGAGGTGGCGGCAACATCCTCAGCGTCGGCCTGCCCGCCGACATCTGGCAGGGCTTCATGAACGTCGCCCACACGAACATGAAGCTCGCGCCCGAACCGCTGGCCAACGGCACCGGCGGCAAACTCGGCGCGACCAAGGACGTCGGCGACGGCGTCGAACCCTCCCCGAGCCCGTCACCCAGCAAGTCTCCGTCGGGCTGTGTGGTCGACCTGCTCTGTCCGGACGAGGCCCCCGACCCGGTGCCGTCGCCGCTGAGCGGAGGGCAGGGCGCCAGCGCCTCGCCGACCCCGCTCCCGACCGCTCCCGACCAGGACCCCGGGGACTTCCACTGAGCCGTCGTCCGCGACCCGCGTCGGTGTGAGTGACGATCGCCGCCCGCGGTCATGACCTCGTGTTGTGGTCGAGGCCGTGACCGCGGACGGCGATCACCGCCGATGGGCTCAGAGGCCCAGGAACGCGGCGATGCCCTGGGCGTGGCCGCGGGCGGTCGCGGTGATGAAGTCGGCGCGCTTGAGCAGGTTGGCGTTGGCCACCGTGTCGATGAACAGGTTCTCGGTCAGCACGGCGGGCATCGCGCTCTCGCGCAGCACGTGCAGGTCGGCAGACTTCAGGCCGCGGTCGGTGATGGCGGAGATCGTCCGCATCTGGGCGAGCACGTTGGAGTGCACCGTGCTCTGCAGGCGCTGGGTGGTGGCGCCGACGCCCGGATAGCGGTAGCTCTCGAAGCCCGTACCGCCACCGGCGTTGATGTGGATGCTGACGAAGATCGTCGCGCCCCAGGCGTTGGCGTCGTCGGTGCGGTAGGCCAGGCTGCGCGTGATGTCGGTGGTGCGTGACATGCGCACGTCGACGTTCCAGCTCGCCTTGAGGATGTCGCGGGTCTGCAGGGCGATGTTGAGAGTGAGGGTCTTCTCCTGCAGGCCGTTGGCGACCGCACCGGCGTCGGTGCCGCCGTGTCCGGGGTCGAGGTAGACCTTGGGTACGGCGGCGAAGGCGGGGCTGGCCGCGAAGGGGGCCGCGGCCAGGCCGACCGCCGCGGCCAGCAGCGTTCGGCGGCGCGCGCCGGGGTTGCCGATCATCGTGCACCTCTCGGGGGCGAGGGACCTTGACGGCATGAATTTATAGTATGCAGATCTATCTATGAAGGTGTCTTACCTGAATTGTTTTGCGGCTGGTCAATTTCTTCAATGCCCTGGTCGACCGGCAATCGCCACCGGGAGCGGCCCGTCGCCTGGTCGGTGGCGTGCAAGAACGGGCGGGCCAGCACCAGCGCCGTGGCGGTGAGGACGATGCCCACGAGCACCGGTGCCAGGTGGGGCAGGCTCGTGTAGCCGATGACGGCGTGGACGACGACGGCGGGGGCGAAGCCGACCGTGGCGGCGGTCGCCAGGGTCCACCACACCCACGCCTCGCCGCGGCGCCAGCCCCACAGGCTGAGCAGGGTGATGGCCGTCGCGGCGGCCATCAGCGCGCCGCCGAAGCCCGCCCGGTCGTGGGCGATGAACGGCACGAGGTGCGCGTTGGCGGCGTCGAGCAGGCCGGCGTCGGTACGCAGGAACTCCAGGTCCGTCAGCACGAATACGTCCGTCAGCCCGACAGTCGACACGACCGCGCCGCCGATGAACAGCCCGACCCCGGTCGCGATCATCAGGAGCTGGCCCACGTGGCCCCGACGACGCTGCCCCATCGGGCCCTCCGGCCGGATCGTCCAGTGCGGCCGGGCGGGGCGCCGCCACACGGCGGCCAGGAACATCGGGAACAGCACGATCGCGGCGAACGTGTGCAGCGGCTCGACGAACCCGGTGGCGAGGAAGTAGAACAGCGTCGGGAACCCCACCAAGCCCGAGGCCAGGTAGGCCCGACGCGCCCACGGCCAGCCCCGGCGGATGCCGCCCCCGGCCAGTCCGACGTAGAGGATGCCCGTCGCCACGAGCGTCCCGGCCATGGTGATGCGGTCGTGCTGCAGAAAGTGCACCAGGTGGTCGTTGACCGCGTGCAGGTCGGTGCGGCCCGCGCCCAGGAAGGTCCGGTCGTACCAGAGCAGGACCGGTCCCAGGGTGATCCCGGCCGCGACGAGTCCGGCGAGGATCATCCCGATCCCGACGAGCACACCCCAGAGCCAGCCGGGCCAGCGCAGCGGGTTGGCGGGGACGTCGCGCCAGGTCGGGGCGGGCGAGGTGGGCGTGCGTGCCTCGATGACCCGCTGGAACCAGCCCGGCCCGGCGGCGAGCAGGACCGACGGCATGGCCAGCACGGTCGCCGCCGGATCGTCGAGGGCCCGGACGGCGTCGGCCACGGACGGGCCGGTGAGCCGGATCGCGTCGTCGTCCGGGTCGATGCCGGGTTCGCGTACCTCGATGACGCCCGCGCCCTGCACCGTGAGCGCCCGGCGCGCGTCCCGGGCGACCTCGGCCGGGACCGAGGCGCCGAAGCGGCCCACGAGCTCCTCGGGCACCCGTGGATGGTCGAACACCCAGGCGATGGCGCGGGCACCGGCGGGCCGCGCGGCGAGCGTGCCGAGTGCGCGTAGGGCCAGCCGCTGCGAGCGGCGTGCGCCCAACAGTGCGGTGGTGATCGGGCGCAGCGGGTGATAGGTCCAGTCGGGCATCACATTCCCCAGTTCAGGATCGGGGTCATCGCCCGGAGGGTCATTTCCGCCGGGACGAGGCGGGCCATGGTGTCCCGGGCGTACACCGCCGGTGGCCAGGAGAGCTGGCCGATGCGGCCCAGGCGCCGGGACCGGCGTACGACGGCCTGGGTGTGTCGGCGGCGCAGCCGGTCGTAGCGGGCGAGACCGGCGGGGATGCCCTGCTCGGACACGCACGCGGCCAGCGTCACCGCGTCCTCCAGGGCCTGGCACGCGCCCTGGCCGAGGTTGGGGGTCATCGCGTGCGCGGCGTCGCCGAGGAACGCGACCCGGCCGTGGACGAAGCTCGGCAGCGGTGGCAGGTCGGTGATGTCGTGGCGCAGCACCGCCTGCGGCGCGGTGGCGGCCAGCAGCGCCGGGATCGGCTGCGGCCAGCCGGCGAAGCGGCGCAGGAGTTCGGCGTACTCGTCGTCGGCGAAGGAACCCGGGGGCACCGAGGCGGTGGCGAAGCAGTAGACCAGGCCGTCGGTCATCGGGGTGAACCCGAAGCGTTCGCCGTGGCCCCAGGTGACGGCGCCTTCGGTGAGCGCGGGGAACGGGGTGAGCATGCGCCAGGCGGTGTAACCGGCGTAGCGCGGCCGGTGGCCGGGATAGAGCCGCTCGCGCAGGGTGCTGGCGGCGCCGTCGGCCGCGACGACCAGTGGCGCGTCCGGCACCCGCGTGATCTCGGTGCCCGCGCACAGCGCGTCGTCGGGCAGCGCCTCGCGCAGGACGCGCAGCAGGTCGGCCCGGCGCACGATGACCAGCGGGTGGCCGAACCGCCGCTCGACCTCACCCGCCGACGTCCGCGACAGCCACCGGCCGCGCCGGTCGCGTACGCCACCGTGCGCCTCGACGGTGCCGAGGGCGAGGACCTGCTCGTGCAGGCCGAGCCGGGCCAGCGCGCGCAGCGCGTTCGGCCACAGCGACAGGCCCGCGCCGATCTCGCCGAACTCGGGTGCCCGCTCGAACACGCGCACCTCCCAGCCCGCGCGACGCAGCGCGACGGCGGCGGCGAGCCCGCCGATTCCGCCGCCCACGATGACGGCCTCCCGTTCGATCATGGCGGCCATTATGGCGGCAACCGGCCTCGGCCGGGGGCGCCCCCGCGACCGGCCTCGACCCTGCGACCAGCCGATCGATCGTCGTCAGGGGCCCGGTGTGGCGGTGGCGGCCCCGCGGCGCGGCCCGGCGAGTCGCGCAGCGGATGGACAAGTCGAACCGTGCGGCGGCGTGATGGACAGCCGACGCTATCCTTGCGGCGCGTGGCTGATCATCGAGATCCAGGGAGGCTGATGGCGTTGGCGACCGATGCCCCACGGCCCGACCTGACGCCGCTGTCCACTCGCGACCCGCGCTCGGCCGGGCCATACCGGCTGCTCGGTCGGCTGGGGCAGGGCGGGCAGGGCGTCGTGTACCTGGGCGTGGACGGCGGCGACCGGCAGGTGGCGGTCAAGATGCTCAGCATCGACCTGGAGCACGACCCCAAGGCCAAGGCCCGGTTCGGCAAGGAGATCGCGGCCGCCCGCCGGGTCGCGGCGTTCTGCACCGCCCAGGTCCTGCACGCCGATCTGGACGCCGAGCAGCCGTACGTGGCCAGCGAGTTCATCGAAGGTCCGACCCTGCACCGGCAGGTCCGCGACCGCGGCCCGATCGCCGGCAACGCGCTCTACCGGCTCGCGGTCGGCACCGCGACCGCGCTCGCCGCGATCCACCAGGCCGGGATCGTGCACTGCGACATGAAGCCCGACAACGTGATCCTCGGACTGGACGGCCCACGCGTCATCGACTTCGGCATCGCGCGGGCACTGGGCACGCACACGCTGACCGGCAACGTGATGGGCACGGTGCCGTACATGGCGCCGGAGCGTTTCCAGAACACCGACGTCGGCCCCAGCTGCGACGTGTTCGGTTGGGCGGCGACGATCGCGTTCGCCGCCTCGGGGCGGGGCCCGTTCGGCCACGACTCGCTGGCCACCGTGATGGCCCGGGTGCTGCACGAGCCGCCGGACCTGGCGAACCTGTCCGGCCCGCTGCTCGAGATCGTGCAGGAGAGCCTGGCCAAGGACCAGCACGCCCGCCCGACCGCCGAGCAGCTCCTGCTGCGCCTGCTGGGTCACGCCACCCGGTCCGCGCCGGAGATCTCGCTGGGCACCGCCCTGCGGGAGGGCAGCGACGCGGCGACCACGGTGCTGCCCGCCCCGGTCGGGCCCGGGTCCGGCACCGCGACGGTGACCGCGCCCGCCCTGCCGGCAACCGCGCCCGCCCTGCCGTCGACCGCGTCCGAGCAGGCCACCGTCGCGGTGCCGGTGCCCGCACCGACCCGGGTTGCCCCGGCCCCGGTCGGCTGGGCGCGGCGGCTGGGCCGCCAGGCGGGCGACCCGATCGGGATCTCGGCCGCGATCGTCCTCGGCGCGGGCGGCTTCGCGGCGGGCTATGTCGCCTCCACGGACACCGGCACGGCCGCGACGATCGGCGCGGCCGCGTTCGGCGCCGTATACGCCGTCCGGCTGGTCCTCGCCGCCGCGCTGGACCGTGGCACCGAGCAGGACCCGTCCGGGCGCTGACCCGCTCACCCCGCAGCACAGGAGGAACACATGGCATCGGGTCCGTCGACCGCTCGCAGGTGGCTTCCCGTCGCCATCGCCGTCGTGGTCGGGCTCGCCGTGATCGCGGGCGCCTACCTCTACGTACGGCTCGACGACGACCGCTCCGACTGCGTGGCGCTGGATGTGGTCTCCTCCACCGAGAAGAACGTGCTGGTGGCAGAGCTGGCCGACCGGTACGACCACAGCGGGCGGCGCTTCGGCGGCAAGTGCGCCGACGTCACCGTCGCCGGGCTGACCTCGGGTAAGGCGATGGAGGCGCTGGACGGTGACTGGGCGTCGGTGGCGGGCGGCGCGATTCCCAAGCCGCAGGTGTGGCTGCCCACGTCGAGCCTGTGGACCGGGCAGCTGCAGCTGCGCGACCAGGCGGCCAGGCGGCCGGAGCAGACGCCGGGGCCCTTCCCGTCGATCGCCAACAGCCCACTGGTCATCGCGATGCCCGCGACCAAGGCCCGGATCCTGCAGCAGCAGGGCGGCCTGGGCTGGGGCGACATTCTCGGCATGTCCGGCGACCGGGGCTGGGGCACCTTCGGCAAGCCGGAGTGGAAGCGGTTCACCTTCGGCAAGGACAACCCGCGCCTGTCCACCTCCGGCCTGGCCGCGACCATCGCGACGTACTACGCGGCCACCGGCACCTCCAGCGACCTGACCAAGGCCGACGTACGGCGCCCGGACGTGACCCAGTTCGTGCGCCGGATCGAGGCGAACGTGTCGCACTACAGCGACGACGTGGTCGACCTGCTCAAGTCGTTGGCCGCCGCCGATCTGTCCCAGGTCGACTCGGCCGGCTCCGACCTGAGCGCCATCGTGACCCAGGAGGAGCTGGTCTACCTCTACAACGAGGGGCGGCTGAGCCCGCACGTGGGGGACAAGCCGCACGAGCCGCTGGTGGCGCTGTATCCGAACGAGGGCACGTTCAACCTCGACCACCCGTACGTGGTGCTGCCGGGGGCGAGCGAGGCGCAGCGGGCGGCGGCCGCGGACTTCCTGGCGTTCCTGCAGGAGGACTCGCAGCAGCGGGCCTTCGCCGAACTCGGTTTCCGCGACCACGAGCGGGTGGCCGCGCCCGAACTTACCGCGGTGGTGGGCGGGCACGAGGCCGCCAAGAAGGACTACTTCCTGCCGCCCTCGCCGGACGTGGTGCAGGACATCCTGGACAGCTGGGCGACGCTGCGCAAGAAGGCCAACATTCTGATGGCTGTCGACGTGTCCGGGTCGATGGTGTCGAACAAGGTGGGCTCGCGCACCCGGCTCGACGTGGCGACCGACGCCGCGGCGAAGGGCTTGCAGCTGCTGAACTCCGAGGACCAGGTCGGGCTGTGGTCGTTCTCCTCGGAGAAGCAGGGTTCCCGTGAGCTGCCCTACCGGGAGCAGGTCGCGCTGTCCCGGTTGGACGCGCGCGGGTTCGCCGCCCGGCTCGGTGGGCTGCAGGCCGGTGGGGCGACCGCGCTGTACACGACGATCCGGGCCGCGCATCGCTACATGCTGGACCACTACGACCGCAACCGCATCAACGCGGTGGTGGTGCTGACCGACGGCGAGAACGAGTACGCCAAGGATGACAACCTGGCCCGACTGCTCAAGGACGTGGCGCTCGACCCCGACCGCCCGGTGAAGATCTTCTGCATCGCTTTCGACAAGGGCTCGGACCTGGCGACCCTGGACGCCATCGCCAAGGCCACGACGGGCAAGACCTTCGACGCCCAGGATCCGCGCCTCATCGACGAGGCTTTCGTGAAGCTGCTCAGCAGCTTCTGAGGGCCGTCCAACGCTGTCCAATCCGGCGCTTGCCGCGGCATCGTGCGTGCCATCCTGCGCCGATGAACAGACCGACAGCACCGACCCGGTGGCGTGCCGGCGTGCTCGCGCTCGTCATGGCACTGACCACACTGACCGCCGTCACAGTTGCCCCCGAGGTGGCGGCCGCGGCCGGCCCGTACTCCTTCAGCATGGGCGTCTTCGAGCCGCGCCAGCTGAAGACCACCCACTGGAACAACGCCAACTCTGACGCGTACGCGCCGACCCTGGAAGCGGTGGTGGTGGACGACCCGGACGCGCACTGCTGGGTGACCCTGCTGCGGACCTGGTACGTGCGCCAGCCCTCCGGGGAGAAGGAGTTCTACCTCACGGTCCAGGGCGACACCCAGGATCGGTGCCAGGTGCGGGTGTACCTCGCGGGCTTCACCAAGTACCGCGAGAGCTCGATCGGCGTGCTGGCACCCGGCCAGTCCTGGCGCAGCCACTGGAACAACGCCCACACCGACCAGGTCATCTACCTCGTCGGTGTGCTGGGCGAGCAGACCGCGGCGGGTGCCTGCGCCGTCGAGGTGACCACGCGGTACCGCACCAACCCCGACGGGGAGAACGAGTTCGACTACGAGGCCGTCAACGTCGGCAGTGTCGCCTGCTCGGCCAAGCTGCTGCACGTGTCCGTCCCGGTCACCGAGAGCCATTACGTCGGCGGCGCCCCGCCGGGCGGCTACGTCGGCGTTCAGGGGACGATCGGTCCCGACGGCACGAGGATCGTGGTGGTCGGTGCCGTGCCGCAGACCGACCCGGACGGACCGTGCGAGTTCTCGCCAGAGCCGATGGAGTTCTTCGAGCTGGGTGCGGTCAGCGCGGACTTCCGCAACACCGGTTCGGTGTCCTGCTGGATGACGGCCACGTTCGCCACCATGTGACGCCGTGGCGGCACGGGCGCGCGGCTCGCGGACGAATGTTCTAGGCTGCCGCGGTGTTCGGCATCATCCGACCCTGTGCGCACAGTCTTTCCGAGCGGCTGCACGCTGAATGGCTGGGCCACCTGTGTGGACTGTGCCTGGCGTTGCGGGACGAGCACGGGCAGTCGGCCCGGATCGTCACCAACTACGACGGCCTGATCATCTCGGTGCTGACCCAGGCTCAACTGGGCACGGCACGGCGGCGTACCGCCGGGCCGTGCCCACTGCGCGGTATGCGCACGGCGACCGTGGCCGACGGCGTGGGCGCGCGGCTGGCCGCGACGGTCTCACTGGTGCTGGCCTCGGCCAAGCTGTCCGACCACGCCGCCGACCGCGACGGCATCTACGCCCGGCGTCCCGTCGCGGCGGGCGCGCGGGTGGTCGCCCGGCGGTGGGCCGCCCGCGCCCACCGGGCCGGACTGGATCTGGGCCTGGACACCGCGGTGCTGCTGGCGGCCGTGGCCGGGCAGCGGGAGGTCGAGCTGGCGGTCACCGGCGGCGCGTCCCTGCTGACCGTCACCGAGCCGACCGAGATCGCCACCGCCGCCGCGTTCGCGCACACGGCGGTGCTGGCGGGGCGACCGGGCAACGCCGAGCCCCTGGCCGAAGCGGGTCGCTTCTTCGGCCGTATCGCGCACCTGCTCGACGCGGTCGAGGACCTGGCCGCCGACCTGGCCGCCGGGGCGTGGAACCCGCTGGCCGCCACGGGCGCGTCGTACGCCCAGGCCGGGGTGCTGGCCAGGGACGCCGCCGCGGGTATCCGGATGGCGTTGCGCGAGGTCGAGTTCACCGATGCCAAGCTCGTGCACCGCCTGCTGGTGCACGAGGTGGAGCACGCCATCGAGCGCACCTTCGCCCAGGCCGACCCCGACTACTATCCGCCGGTCGTGCAACCGGGGCGCAAGCCCAAGGCGCCGAAGGCGCCGGGCGGTGGTTCGTGCTGGTGGCCGCAGGTGGAGATGCCGCCGCGGGTGCGTGGGCCGTTGTTCGGATGCGCGGTCGCCACCTGGATGTGCTGCACCTGCCAGGTCTGCTGCCGGGATCCGTATCCGGGCCCGTGGAGTGGCCTGCCCCGCGAGGGGTGGTGCGCCGCCTGTGACTGCGGCAACCCCGACTGCAGTCGCTGCTGCGACTGCTGCGACTGCGCGAAGCCCTGCCACTGCGACTGTGACTGCTGCGGCTGTGACTGCTGAACCCGGTGCGGGCTTGATCAGGCTGCGCCGGGCAGCGGGCGGCGCCGTCGCTGCCTGCGTCGTCGGCACCGCCGCGGTGATGTACGGGCTCGGTGTGCTGCCCGAGCCGTGGCTACGGGGCTACATCAGCGAGGGCGGCGTGGCGTCCAGCCCCCGGCACTGGGTCTACCGGACCGGCATCGTGCTCGTGGCCGCCTCTCTGGTGCTGCTCGGGGCGGCGTTGCGGCGGCTGGTGCCGTACGTGTGCGCGGTCCTGGTCACCGCGGGCGGGTTCGGCGCGGTGTCGGCGGCGGTGTCCTGCACGCCCGGGTGCCCGCTGCCGCCCTACGAGAGGTCCACGCCGACCGACCTGGTCCACGCCGGGGCGAGCATGGTCGCCGTGGGGCTGGCGATGGTGGCGATGGGCGGGGTGGCGGCGATCTCGCTGCAGCCGGCGCTGCGCCGTACCGCGCGAGTGTTCTTCGCCGTGTCCCTGCCCTTGATGGCGGCGCTGGTGTTCGGGTTGCTGGCGCTCGGCCGAGGGCTGTTCACCAGCGTGCTCGAGCGGGTGGCGCTGGTGCCGCCGGTGGGCTGGGTCGCGGCCACCGGTCTGCTGGTGCTGCTGGATCGATCGGCCGGGACGAGTCCGGCTCGCGCGGGGACCGTCCGGCGCGGTTGACATCGACCTCGATGAGCATGACCCTTTAGGTTCGGGTGTGGCGGCGCGCTCCTGCACAGGTCGACTGTCGAGTTGGAGCCCGTCATGCCGTACACCCGCCGCCATGTCCTTCGCCTGGGCACCGCGACCCTGGTGGTCGCCGCGGTCCCCGCGCTGCCACTGCCCGCGCTGGCCGCCGCCGTCGTCACCGCCGACCTTGTGATCTACGGCGCCACCTCGGCCGGGATCGCCGCCGCGGTGACCGCCCGGCGGCTGGGGCGCACCGCGCTGATCGTCGAGCCGGGCACCCACGTGGGCGGCCTGTCCACCGGCGGGTTGGGCATGACCGACAGCGGGGTCAAGCCCGCGATCGGCGGCCTGGCCGGGGAGTTCTACCGGCGGGTGTACGGCAAGTACAACGGCACCCCGGTCACGCCGACCTCACCCGGCCGGTTCACCTTCGAGCCGCACGTCGCGGCGGCGGTCTTCGACGACCTGCTGACCGAGGCGGGTGTGCCGATCTACCTGAACACCCGGCTGACCAGCGTGACCAGGGCCGGTAACCGGATCACCGAGCTGGCCTGCGACAGCGGCCAGGCGTTCCGGGCCCCGATGTACGTCGACGCCTCCTACGAGGGTGATCTGATGGCGGCGGCGGGCGTCGGCTGGACCTCGGGCCGCGAGGCCAACAGCGTCTACGGGGAGACCATCAACGGGGTACAGCTGCGCAGCGGGCACCAGTTCAACCGGGTCGTCGACCCGTACGTCACGCCGGGCAGTCCGGCCAGCGGGCTGCTGCCGGGCATCTCGGCCGCCCCGGTCGCGCCCGCGGGCAGCGGAGACGCCCGGATCCAGGCGTACAACTTCCGGATGTGCCTGACCCAGGCCGCGAATCGGATCCCGTTCGCCAAGCCGAGCGGCTACGACCCGATCCGGTACGAGCCGCTGGCGCGCTACGTGCAGGCGGGCTACACCGGCCCGTTCTTCACCACGCACACGGTCGGCGGCGGTAAGACCGACTCCAACAACGACGGCGCGTTCTCCACCGACTTCATCGGCGCGAACTACGGCTACCCCACCGCGTCCTACGCCGCGCGCGCCGCCATGGTCGAGGAGCACCGCGTCTACCAGCAGGGCCTGATGTGGTTCCTGGCCAACGATCCACGACTGCCCGCGTCGATCCGCACCGCGACCGCCTCATGGGGCCTGGCCCCCGACGAGTTCACCGGCAACGGCGGCTGGCCCACCCAGCTCTACCTCCGCGAGGCGCGGCGGATGCTGTCGGCGTATGTGATGACGGAGGCGGACTGCCGCGGCAGCCGGGTGCCCGCCGACTCGGTCGGGCTGGCCAGCTACACCATGGACTCGCACAACTGTCAGCGCGTGGTCGTGTCGGGGGCGCTGAAGAACGAGGGCGACGTGCAGATCGGCGTGCCACAGCCGTACCCGATCAGCTATCGGGCGATCACGCCGTACGAGTCGCAGTGCGCGAACCTGCTGGTGCCGGTGTGCCTGTCGGCCAGCCACATCGCGTACGGCTCGATCCGGATGGAGCCGGTGTTCATGATCCTGGCCCAGTCCGCGGCGACCGCCGCGCACCTGGCGCTCACGGCCGGGTCGGCGGTGCAGCAGGTGCCGATCGCGACCCTGCAGGCCCGGCTGCGCGCCGACGGCCAACTGCTGACCTGGCCGTTGACCACGCCTGGCGAGATCATCGTGGACAGCTCGACCTCGGCCGGGGTGACCCGGGCGGGCGTATGGCTGAGCTCGACCTCGATCAGCGGTTACTGGGGACCGGACTACGAGCACGACGACAACGCCAACAAGGGCGTCTGCCGGTTGCGGTTCACGCCGACGATTCCGGCGGCGGGCAACTACCAGGTGTTCCTGCGGTGGACCGCGCACGCCAACCGGGCCGGCAACGTGCCGGTGGACGTGTGCGCGGGCGGCACGGTAACCACCAGGACGGTCGACCAGCGCAGCGCGGGCGGGCAGTGGGTTTCACTGGGCACGTTCGCGCTGCCCGCCGGGTCGTCGGCGACCGGGGCGAGCGTGCTGATCCGGACCGAGGCCACCGACGGCTACGTCGTCGCCGACGCGGCGCGCTTCGTCCTGGTCTGACCGGCCCGACCCGACCTCGCCCACATGATCAGGCACCGCGCTCGTCCTGTCCGCTGCGACCTGCACCTTCATCGCCACCGGTGGGCTGTCACAGCCCACCGTGCTGTGTCCGATCAATGCGCCGGACCGGGTTCGTCGACGCGATCGACGGCCTCGGCGGCCACGCGCACGTGTGCTCGGCCTTCGACACCCCTTCTCCGCCATGTGCGGCTACAACCGCAGCGAGCTCAGCTCGACCGCCATCGCCGAGGTCGCCTGCATGCACCCGCTGGCAAGGACCGCCACCGCCCCGCTGCGGCTGTTCGCCTCCGATCGGCCGGACACCGGTGCGGCACTGGCCGGCGAGATCGACATCGCCGGGCACGCGCTGCTGCAGACCGCGCTGGACCGCGCGGGCGTCGCAGCGGTCGACGGCACGGTGGCCATCGACGCGCGCGACCTGTCCTTCATCGACCACCGGGGACTCTTCCACCTCGTCGACCACGCTCGCGGTCAAGGCGCCACCGCGGTGCTGCACACCGTCGGTCGCGGCCCGGCGCAGGTGCTGGCGGACCTGCTACGTCTGCCGGACCTGCAGGTGGTGGTGTCGTGAGATCCGGACCGACCGCCGGGCACGACGGCATCCTCCACGAAGCGGCGTTCTACGACACCGACGAGCAGTTCCTCGCGGTCGTGCTGCCGTTCCTGCGCGGTGGGGTGGCGGCTGGTGAGCCGACCGTCTCCCTGTTCGGCGGGCGCAACCAGAACCTGGTGCGGGAGGCGCTGGGAACGAGCAGCGGCGTCGTCTTCATCGAGGGCGGTCCGCACTACCTGCGCCCGGCCGTCGCGGTCCGGCGGCACCGGCAGATGCTGGCCGACTACGTAGCCGAGGGTGCGGCGCAGATCCGCATCGCGGACGTGCCGCACCCCGGTGTCGGAGTGCCGATGACCTGAACGGGCTCCTGGTGAGCACCAGCGAGGCCGTCACCAACGCCCTGCTGTACGGCCGCGTGCCGGTGGTGCTGCGGGCGTGGGCAGTTCTTGGCCAGATCGTCGTCACGGTCTCCCACGGGGGTCCGGGCCCGGCCAACCCCGGCAGCGGGTCTGCTGCCCGGTGCCGGGCCGGGCGGGTTGGGCCTGTGGTTGGCGCACCAGCTCTGTGCGTACGTGTCCCTGCGCCGTGGCGGACGGATTCACCATCGCCCTGGTCGCGGGCGATTCCGCCGCCTGAAATGGCATCGCGGACGCGACGATTACTCGTGACTTGGACGCGGATGGATGATGTGACCGGCGACAACCCACCCCGATTTGCATGCCGCCCGCGGGGCCGCGTAATGTTCTCTCTGCCAGCGAGGAACGGACAGAAACGCCGGAGCGGTTAGCTCGGGCGGAGGCCGGATCGCTTGGCCGCCCCGAGTGGTGCGGACCCCGGTTGGGGGGCCGCGTAGCCGGTCGGGTAAGCTTTGACGAGTTGCCCCGCAAATTCGGCCGTGTGAGCGGTTGGTTTCGGTGTGTGCTTGTTCTTTGAGAACTCAACAGGGTGCTAGATATGCCAGTGCCAATTTATTGATCACCTCGTCGTGGTCATTCCTTTGGTATTAAGCAAACATTCGGACATTTATTTGTCGGTGGTTG
>NZ_JAHRCY010000011.1 GCF_019083965.1 Catellatospora tritici | reverse complement strand
CGAAAGGCCTTTCCGCTCGACTTGCATGTGTTAAGCACGCCGCCAGCGTTCGTCCTGAGCCAGGATCAAACTCTCCAAAAAGAATTCAAAAACCCGGCAAAAAACAACCACCGACAAATAAATGTCCGAATGTTTGCTTAATACCAAAGGAATGACCACGACGAGGTGATCAATAAATTGGCACTGGCATATCTAGCACCCTGTTGAGTTCTCAAAGAACAAGCACACACCAACTTCGTCTCACATTGTGAGATCCCGTTTGGGGCAACTCATCCAGCTTACTAGGTCTTCCGCATCGTGTCAACCCGCAATTTCCTGAAAGTTCAGGATCTACAGGAATCGATTTAGCAGATTTCCCGGCCCCCGCACGCACACACCACCAGAGTGGTGATCGTTCGTGGGGGAGAACCTGCAACCCGGCCGGACATCGGCATCAAGACTTTGTCTTGGCGACTTCATCCGCCCGGCTCGTTGCCGGCTCGTAGTACCTTACTCGGTCGGTTTCGCGAAAGCAAGTCCCGCACCACCCGAATGTCCCGCGCTTTCCGGACTTCGACTTGAGCTTCTCGCTCGCGTGTTTTGTCCGTTCCCCGCTGGCAGAGAGAACATTACGTGGACGCCGGTTGAGCTGGCAAATCGGGGGCGCGTGCCCGCCGTCACATCAGCTCTGAGCTGGGAAAACAGTCCCGGAGACGGCACCGAGTTCGATGTCGCCCACCCGCGCGCGCAGCACGACGGTGTCCCCGTCCACGAGGAACGTGCGCTCCTCGCCCCCCACGACCACCGGTTCGCGACCGCCCCACGTCAGTTCGAGCAGCGAGCCGACCTGCGCCCGCTCCGGACCCGACACGGTGCCGGAGCCATAGAGGTCACCGGTGCGCAGGCTTGCCCCGTTGACGGTGAGGTGCGCCAGCTGCTGCGCGGGCGTCCAGTACATGGTGCGGAACGGTGGCGTGGCCACGGTCTGCCCGTTCCATTCCACCGAGATGGCCAGGTCGAGCGCGCGGCGGTCGTCATCGAGGTACGGCTGCACCGCCGGATCCTGCTCCGGCGCCCGCACCCAGGCGTCGGGGCCGAACGCGGCCAGTGGCGTGACCCAGGCCGACACCGAGGTCGCGAACGACTTGCCGAGGAACGGGCCGAGCGGCTGATATTCCCATGCCTGAATGTCGCGCGCGGACCAGTCGTTCAGCAGCACGACTCCGAACACGTGGTCGGCGAATCGCGACCAGGGCACCGGGCGGCCGAGTTCCGAGCCGACCCCGACCACGAAGCCGACCTCGGCCTCGATGTCGAGCCGGCGGGACGGACCGAAGGCGCCCGCGGCGAGCTGACCGCTGGGGCGTACCACCGGAGTCTGGCTGACCACGACGGTGCCCGCGCGACCGTGATAGCCGATGGGCAGGTGTTTCCAGTTGGGCAGCAGCGGCGGCTGGCCGGGCCGGAAGATGTGGCCGACGTTGGCCGCGTGGTGCTCCGAGGAGTAGAAGTCGACGTAGTCGGCGACGGTCCAGGGCAGCACGTTGGTGACCTGGTCGAGCGGAATGAGCATCGACTCCACCGCGGTGCGGTGCGCCGGGTCGCCGAGCAGCTCGGTCACCCGCTCACGCACGGCCGCCCAGTGGGCGGGTCCGAGCGCGAGGAAGGCGTCGAGGTTGGGCTCGCGCAGGCTGCCGGCGGCCAGCACCAGCTCCGCGGCCTCGGCCGCGTCGAGGTCGAACGCCAGCTCGCCGATGCGTACGGCACAGCGGGGCCGCCCGTCGGCGGGCACGATCACGCCGTACGGGAGATGGTCGAGATCGAATCCGCTGCCGGCGGCTCCGGGCACCCAGGTCATGCGCTTCCGTCCAGTAGTCCGAGTTTTTGCAGGTCGGCGAGGGGTTCGGGAATGCTGCAGGTGCCGAACCCGCACCACAGCGGCCGCGGTCGGGACCGGCGGGTGCGCACGGCCTCGATGAGCGTCAGCGGTTGCGTGGTGGCGAGCAGCCCGGCGACCTCCGCGACCTCCATCCCGTCCGCGGCGGCGCAGGCCGCGGCGAGCACGTTGAGGAAGCCGTGGTGGGTGAAGCCGGTCTCGGGATCGGTATGCCGGATGGCGTGGTGCAGCCCGGCGGTGAGCTTGAACGGCAGTTGCCGCTCGTGGCACGCGATGATGACCGCGGCGAGTTCCATGGGGGTGGGGAACAGCTCGGCGGCCAGGCCGCCGGTGCGGAACTTGGCGGACACGTCCAGGCCGCCGGCGCGGGCCTCGGCGAGCGCGTCGAGTGCGGCCAGCAGCCCCCAGGCGAGCGGGATCTCGGCGAAGCCGCGCAGGTCGTGCTCGCGCAGCAGCGCGGTGAACGCGGCCAGGGTGGGCAGCGGGTCCTCGCCCCGGCGGGCCATCGCCGCCTCCACCTGCACCACGCGCACCCCGGCCGGGGGCACGGCGAAGCAGTCGGCCAGCGGTCCGTCGCCGATGACGCCGACCGCCAGCGCTTCGCCCTTCGACAGGAGCGGGGCGAGCTGGCCCAGTTGCGAGGCGGGCACGAGCAGCGGGCCGACCAGGCCCGCGTACCAGGCGGTGCGGTGGACGCGGTGCGCTGACACCGCGTCGGGCAGCGTGGCGCTGCCGGGCGGGAAGACCGCGGCATCGTCGAGCAGCTGAGCCAGCAACGGTGGCGTTGACATGATCAGTCAATCTAATGGACGCTACATAGAGCGGACAAGTGCGTCCGATTATCGGACGGATCAATTCGTAAAGTGGACACCGCTCCTAAAAGCGACACCAGGAGGTCGTCATGCCGTACTACCGCAGCGTGGGCGAGGTACCGCGGAAACGGCACACCCAGTTCCGTACCCCGGAGGGTGGCCTCTATGCCGAGGAGCTGATGGGGCAGGAGGGCTTCTCGTCCGATTCCTCGCTCCTCTACCACCGCCACGCGCCCACCGCGATCGTGGCGGCCGACGAGTTCGACCCGCCGTCCTGGACCCGGCTGCCCAACCGCCCGCTCAAGCCGCGGCACCTGCAGCCGCACAAGCTGGACAGCACGGGTGCCGACCCGGTGCTCGGGCGCCAGCACCTGCTCGCCAACGAAGACGTCCGCATCTCGTACGTGCTGGCCGACGCTCCCTCTCCGCTGTACCGCAACGCGGTCGGTGACGAGTGCCTGTACGTCGAGGAGGGCACGCTTCGGGTCGAATCGGTTTTCGGTGTGCTCGACGCGGTCGCGGGCGATTACGTGATCATTCCGACCTCGGTGGTGCACCGATTGGTGCCGCAGGGTCCGGTTCGACTGCTGGCCATCGAGGCGACCGGCCACATTGGACCACCCAAGCGCTACCTTTCGGTGCGCGGGCAGTTCCTGGAGCACTCGCCGTACTGCGAGCGGGACCTGCGCGGGCCGAGCGAGCCGCTGCTGGTCGACGGCACCGACGTGGAGGTGCTGGTGCAGCACCGCCGCGGCTGGACCCGGCACGTGTACGCCCAGCACCCGTTCGACGTGGTGGGTTGGGACGGCTGCCTCTACCCGTGGGCGTTCTCGATCCACGACTTCGAGCCGATCACCGGCCGGTTGCACCAGCCGCCGCCGGTGCACCAGACGTTCCAGGGGCCGAACTTCGTGATCTGCTCGTTCGTGCCGCGAAAGGTGGATTACCACCCACTGGCGATTCCGGTGCCCTACAACCATCACAACGTCGACTCCGACGAGGTCCTCTTCTACACCGGCGGCGACTACGAGGCCCGGCGCGGATCCGGTATCTCCCAGGGTTCTCTGTCGTTGCATCCGTCAGGGTTCACCCATGGACCTCAGCCCGGGGCGGCCGAACGATCGCTCGGCGCCGAGCGGTTCGACGAACTGGCTGTCATGGTGGACACGTTCCGCCCATTGGACCTGTGCGAGCCGGGGCTTTCCTGCGAAGATCCCGGGTATGCCTGGACGTGGTCGGGTCGGCCACCGGCGTGACGCGCTGACTGACAGACCGCGTCACTGACGTTTAGGGCGTTGGACGGTTCGTACTATTCGGACCCGTCTAACGCCCTAGTGCCATTCCACCGAAGGGACTACCCACCCCCTCGGCCGCCCGTCTGGTAAGTGACAAAGCCTTACTTTTAATGTTCCAGACATAGATGTTAAGTAGCATCATGACGACTCGAAGATGAATTCGGCCGCACATGTCGCCAGTTCATAGACGTGTATCCGCAAGACCGGCACTCTCAGTGGGGAGCTGACAGTGACTACCGTCCAAGTCGGAGCGAAGACGCCGTCGACGGCGACTGCGCCCGCGCGCAAGGCCGCCGTGGGGACCGCCTCGGTGAAGCCGCAGGTGAGCGCCCGCTCAGGATGGGAGTCCAGGTACGTCAAGAGTCTGGTGGTCGGTGACGCCACGGTCGGCCTCGTCGCGGCGCTGGTGGCGCTGCGGCTCATCTTCGGGCGTACGGCGCTGGAGGAATACCTCTACTTCAGCCTCTCCGTCCCGGTCACCTGGATCGTGACCCTGTTCTGCTCGCGGGCTTATGACCGTCGCTATCTGTTCGTGGGTAACGACGAGTACCAGCGGGTGCTGCGCAGCGGCCTCATCCTGGCCGCCGCCATCGGCCTCGGGTCGTACGCGCTGGACCTGGGCGTGGCCCGTGGCTACGTGGTCATCGCCGTGCCGATCGTGACATTCCTGGGCCTGGTCAGCCGCTACCTGCTGCGCCGCCGCCTGCACCGGGCGTGGGCCGACGGCAAGTGCCTGCGCCGCGTGGTGGTGGTGGGCCACGAGAGCTCGGTCATCGAACTGACCCGCCAGCTGCGCCACGAGCGCTACCACGGCCTCGGCGTGGTGGCCGCGTGCGTGCCGGTGCTGCGGCCGGGCACCCCGCTGGCCGACATGGGCATCCGGGTCTACAACACCATCCGCGAGGTCCCGGCCGTGGTGCGCGACGCCGGCGCCGACACCGTGGTGGTGCTGACCTGCCCCGAGCTGGCCGGCGCCGAGCTGCGCCGCCTGGCCTGGCGGCTGGAGCAGTCCAAGGTGGACCTCATGGTGGCCAGTGCCCTGATCGACGTGGCCAACAGCCGGACCACCATCCGCCCCGCCGACGGCCTGCCCATGCTGCACCTGGACCACCCGCGCTTCTCCGGCACCCGGCACCTGGTCAAGGACATGGTCGACCGGGTCGGTGCGGCCCTGCTGCTGCTCGCCTTCTCGCCGCTGCTGCTGTTCTGCGCCCTGGCCATCCGGCTGCCGCGCGACGGCCGCGGCCCGGTCTTCTTCAAGCAGATCCGGGTGGGCCAGAACGGCAAGGAGTTCCCCATCTTCAAGCTGCGCTCGATGTACGTCGACGCCGAGTCGCGGCTGGCCCAGCTGACGCACCTGAACGAGAGCAGCGACGGCGTGCTGTTCAAGATGCGCAACGACCCGCGCGTCACCCCGATCGGCCGGTTCCTGCGCCGCTTCTCGGTGGACGAGCTCCCCCAGCTCATCAACGTGCTGCGCGGCGAGATGTCGCTGGTCGGGCCGCGCCCGCCGCTGCCGAGCGAGGTGGCCAGCTACCCCGCCGACATGCACCGGCGGCTGGTGGTCAAGCCGGGCCTGACCGGCCTGTGGCAGGTGTCCGGCCGCGCCGACCTGTCCTGGGACGAGTCGATGCGCCTGGACCTGCGCTACGTGGAGAACTGGTCGCTGACGCTGGACCTGGTCATCCTGCTGCGCACCTGCACCGCGGTGCTGCGCTCCTCCGGCGCCTACTGACACGACCAAAACGCTGAGGGCGTCCGGGGCATGCCCCGGACGCCCTCAGCGTTTCCAGCCTCAGTTGAACGGGTTGCTCGACAGGTAGTCATCGTCCGCCAGCTTGCGGAACGCCTCCAGCGCCGACGGCTCGCCCTCGAAGGTGGTGTCGTAGAACGGCTTCTTGTCGGTGCGCCCGTGGAAGTAGACGACAGCCTTGATCTGCGGCTGCTCGTGCAGGACCTGGCGCATCTCGTCGAACCACCCCGCCCGCTCGCCCTCGCCCTCCTTCTCCACGCCGAACTCGCCGATGATCAGCGGCCGGGGGTGCTGGCGGGCGAAATCCATCACCGGCGCCATCATCTGCGTGAAGTTGGGCATCGTCTCGTCCGGGTAGACGTCGGCGCAGAGCCAGTCGACCTGGTCGTCGCCCGGGTAGTAGGGCAGGGCGCGGCCGTCGACGAAACCGTCGGCGTGCGGGCACCAGACCCAGCCCGCGTTGGTCGCGCCGACCTCGGTGAAGATCTGCCGCACGTGCTTCCACGCGGCCACGAAGTCCTCCGGCGAGTGCACCACCGGTTGCAGGTTCGGCCGGTCCATCTCCCACCGGTAGCGCAGCAGGATCGGTGCCCGAAACGCCAGCACCGCCTCGGCGCGGCGACGGATCTCGTCGTCGTACACCCCGGTCAGCAGGGAGCGGGTATCGGTGCCCGCCCACGACAGCAGCAGCAGCTTGCCCCGGTGCACCAGCTCGTAGTCGTACGTCGACGGGAAGTCCTCCCGCCACGGGTGGAACGAGTGGGCGATCGTCAGTTCACGGCCGATCGCCTGCTCGAACGCGCTGATCGCGTCGAGGCGGTCGCCGGTGCGCTGCGGCGCGTCGACGTACGCGCCGAACCAGGCGCCGTCGTCGGGCAGCTCCGGGCCGCGACCGGTGGTCGCGAACGGCCCGCTGGACGGCGGTGGCATCGCATTGGCGGTGCTTCGCGGACGGGCCGTCCGCGACGGGACATCGTTGTCACCCTTCGGCGCGCACGCGCCGACGCCCGCGGTCAGGGCCAGGGTCAGCCCGACCGCCGGAATCACTTTCCTCATCGCAGTGTCTTCTCCCCGGAAACCGCTGAATCCCCCAGCGACAGACTCTCCGGCTCCGGCTCGGGTTCCGTCGTCCGCGCCGCTTTTCCACCACGGCGGCGCAGTCCACGCAGCCCGGCCAGCTGCAGCGTCTGCCGGTTGTACCAGACCAGTGCCGCGTACGCGACCACGGCGACGAACACCGACGCCAGGTCGACCAGCACGTGTGCGCCGAGCACCGCCCGCGCCGCGAGCGGGATCCCGGCGAAGCAGCCCACGGCCGAACCCATGGCGATGAACCCGGCCCGGCACAGCGGCGACAGCTGGTGCCGCACCTGCAGCTGCACCAACGGCAGCAGGTTCTTCAGCAGCAGCGCCGCGGCCCAGCCGAGCGCGGCGCCGAGGATGCCCAGCCGCGGGATCAGGATCAGGTCCAGCGCCACGTTCACGGCGAGCGCGAGCAGGGTCTGGAAGAACGCGACCCCGGTGTTGCCCGCCATCTCCTGCACCGTGGAGACCATGCCGCAGGCCGTGGCGACCAGCATCGCCAGCGACAGCACCACGCCGACCTGACCGGCGGTGGCCCCGGCGGCGTAGTCGTCGCCGAAGACCGCCATCAGCTGCGCGCCGAAGATCGCCCAGAGCAGGTAGAACGGCCACATCAGCGTGATCAGCCAGGTGGTCGTCATCTTGTACATCTGGTTGGCCTCGTCGTGGCGGTCCTGCGCGAGCAGCCCGGAGAACCGGTGCTGCACCGCCGTCGCCAGCGACTGCCCACCCAGCTGCCCGATCACGAGGAACCGGGTGGCCGCGGTGTAGAGGGCGGCCTCGACCGGGCCGCGCAGCGCGGCGATCAGGACCACGTCCAGTCGCTGCAGCGCGAGCTGGGCCAGGCCGGTGCCCGCGCGCGGGGTGCTGTAGCGCCAGAAGCGCGTCCAGTCCTCCCGGACCGGCGGCTGCGGGCGCGGACCGCCGCGTGCCGCGCCGCGCTGCAGGCGGATCGACCAGGCCAGGGCGATGACGACGCCGAGGGCGTACGGCAGGACCCAGGACAGGGCCAGACCCACCGAACCGGTCAGCCCCGCCGCGAGCACCGCGGCCGCGCCGACCAGCTGCAGCCCGGGGCGCAGCACCCGGTCCACCAGCACAAGCGGGCGCGTAGTGCCCAGGCCACGGCCAACAGCCAGGAACACCGAGGTCAACGCGGAGGCGGGCAGGAACAGCGCGAACACCCGGACCGCCGCGACCGTCCCGGACGGGGCGTCGGGCAGCGTCGACTCGACGAACCAGGGCGCGGCGAGCCACAGCCCCGCCGCCAGCACGATGCTCGCCGCGGCCACCGGGGTGGCGGCCACCCGCACCGTGGCCCCGATCCGGTCGGTCGCGCCGGTCACCCGCTGCTGGGCGAGCAGGTACACCACACCCGTCTCCGCGCCGAGCACGGCCGCGGCGGACAGGATCAGGAAGACCGAGGTGAGGCTGAACAGCACCCCGGCGACGTCGGCGGCGAAGCCGCGGGTCACCACGACCGTCAGCGCCAACCCGGCCACCGCGGAGACGCCCGCGCCGACCAGGTTGAAGATGCCGGTGCGCATGATGCGCCCGCGGTCCACGCCGTACGTCCCCTGATGGGCGGGGGCCTCGGTGCTCATCGGCGCCAGCTGGGCGTGCGGCCGAGCCAGGCGGCCAGCCGCTCGTCGTACGGCGCGAAGTGCTCCTCCAGGCGCTGCTTCAGCTCGTCCGACATCGGGGTGCGCGAGCGGGCGTTGTGCTGGTCGTGCACGATCCCGGCCACGTCGGGGATGTCCAGGAACCGGCACACGTCGGCGAAGACCGCCTGCGGCTGGGCGAAGTAGTCCTCACTGTCGATCACCAGCAGCCGCTCGCGGCCGACCAGCGCCTCCAGGTGCAGCAGCTGGTCGATGTACTCGCCCCGGCCGAGGTGGGCCAGGTGCCGTACGGCGTGGCTGTGGTAGCTCGGGTCGGCCTTCATCCGCTCTCGCTCACCGGCCATCCGCTGCGGCTCGAGCTCGACCGCGCGCTCGAAGGTCTCGGTCTCGAAACCGCGGGCGTACTCGTGCGACCAGCCGGAGTAGGCGCGGCCCACCGGGTCGCGCAACAGCACGATGAGCTTCACGCCGGGCAGGTCCCGGGCGATGCGCTCGGGCGCCAGCGGGTGCCACATGTAGTACGGGCTGGCCTCGCCGGTGATCACCGGGTGCCCGGAGGCCTGCGCCAGCCGGACCGCCTTCGCCCGGCTCGGGAAGTGCCCCAGGAACCAGCGGTGCCCGCGCTGGTAGTCCATGTCGAAGTAGTGCACGCCCTTGCGGAAGCGCGCGGGCAGGAACGACGGGTGCTGCGCCAGCGCCTTGTGCAGCGAGGTGGTGCCGCCCCGCTGAGTGCCGACGATCAGGAACGACGGGGTCATCCGCCGGTCCGCCGTCAACCGTCCCGCCGAGCGGGCCAACACACCTGCCTGATGCGACAGGATCTTCCGGACCCGGCTACTCGCCATCGTTTTCCTCCCCCACCTGGCTCTTCCCCGCCAGAGCCGCCCAGTCTTTTCCGAGCCCGGCCAGCGCCGGCCCGATCCACTCGTCCACCCGGCCCATCGGCGTGCCGAAGCCGTCCTGCCGGTCACCGAGGTAGCGGCTGCCGATCTCGGTGAAGTACAGCGCCGCCACCGCGGGGGCGACGTCGGCGTCAACCCCGAACGGCGCCAGCAGCGCGGCCGCGCGGGCCGCCACGTCGGCCGCGGCGATCGCCGGGACCGCGCCGTGCACGGTCACCGCCTCGTGCAGCTCGAAGTGCAGCACGTCGTAACCGACCGGCACGTCGGCGGTGAACCGCTCGAAGTCCCACAGCAGCACCTCGCCGCCGCGGATCGACATGTTGCCGCCGTTCCAGTCGCCGTGCCAGCAGCCGTACGACAGCTCGGCGTCGGCGCAGGCGGCGAGCACGCCCCGCATCAGGTGCGCGGCCGGGCGGTCACCCAGCGCGTCGACCTGTGCGGACAGCCGCTCCGCGTAGGAGCCGCCGCTGAACCGGCCGGTGCTGACGCCGTGCACCCGGGCCAGCGAACGCATCGCGGCGATGGTGCCCTCCGCCGGGTCGAGCTGCGGGCCGCCGGCCTGGCGCCATACCGGCAGCGCCTTCATGACCAGCAGCTGCGCGTCACCCCAGGGGCCGAAGTGCAGCAGCTCGGGGATGCGCGCGGGGGCGAGGTCACGGTCGGCCAGGTCGGCCAGGGCCGCGTGCTCGGCGCGGATGAGCGTGGTGGTCAGCTCGTTGACGCCGACCTTGGCGTACCCGACGGTGCGCGCTTTCGCGTCGATGAGCTGGAGCACCGGCTTGCGGTTGGCGCGGGGCGGCCCGAACCGGACGCTCATCCGCACCGACGTGCCGACCACCTCGCTCAGGTGCTCGGC
Organism: Catellatospora tritici; assembly: GCF_019083965.1. Taxonomy (GTDB): domain Bacteria; phylum Actinomycetota; class Actinomycetes; order Mycobacteriales; family Micromonosporaceae; genus Catellatospora; species Catellatospora tritici. The sequence goes on along the minus strand of NZ_JAHRCY010000011.1, from coordinate 277,684 downwards.
CAGGGTGCCGCCGCGGCGCACCGCGACCTGGTCCCGGAAGACCAGACCGCCGACCCCGGTGGCGAAGACGCCGGACAGGACGCGCTGGCGCAGCCGGTCCTTGACCGAACGCGGCGCGCTGGTGTGGCTGATCGCGGCGCTCGCGGCGCGGCGGTCGCCGTGCGGCACCAGCAGCCGGGGCGAGGCCGCGTTCGGCACCACGGTGTAGGTCTCGGCGGCGCCGGGCGCGCCGCGGCCGACGAAGACCTCGCCGGACGCACCGTCGCCGCCGAGCAGGCGGCCGAGTTCGTGCAGGTAGCTGCTCACCGGTATGCCTTCGTCGTCGCGTTGCGCCACATCAGGCCCAACCCGGCCATCATGATCACCAGCGTCATGCCGCCGGAGTTGTAGATCGTCATGAACCACAGCGCCAGCGGGACGACCAGGCCGCCCGCGATGCCGATCCACGAGTGCTCGCGCCGGAACCGCCAGCCCATCCACAGGAAGAACAGGATGTAGAGGCCCGCGCCGACGAAGCCCTGCGTGATCAGCAGCGCCCAGAGCTGGCCGTCGCTGCCGATGTCGCGGTTGCCGCACTGCTCGCAGCTGGCGCTCTGGCCGATGGCGATCGAACGCTCGCTGCCGATGGTCTCCGACTGCCCGCCGTACCCGATGATGGGCGAGCCCATCGCGGCCGTCACCGCAGCGCCGTTCAGCGAGGCCCGGCCCTCGTTGGAGTGCGGGGTGTTGATCCGTTCCATCACGGTGGCGCCGAGTGGAGTGGTCAGCGTGATGATGCCGACCAACGCGACGCCGACCATGACGCCGACGACGGGTAGCACGCTGCCCCGGATCGCCAGCCGCACGGTCAGGTAGGCCACCGCGAGCCCCAGCCCCAGCCACATGCCCCGGTTGAGTGAGAACACGGTCGGCACCATCGCCAGCGCCAGCACGCCGATCGCCCAGAAGCGCCGCCACAGCGACTTGGTGTTGTGCAGCGTCGCGATGAGGAACCAGGGCAGCAGCAGCACCAGGCACTGACCCCAGGTGTTGGTGTACTGGAACGGCGCCGCCGGACGCGGCCGTGGCGCCTCCTCCAGGATGCTCTGCCACTGCGACAGCTCGATCTTCACCGACGAGCGGACGAAGCCGTTGCTGATCAGGAACTTCGGCAGCACCTCGGCCAGCGGGGTGGTGATGGTGAAGCGCGGCAGCACCATGCCCGCCAGGCCGCCGATGACCAGCACCACAAACAGCCCGGCGAGCATCTTCACCACGCGCTTGGTGGGCAGCTCCCGCTCGGTGAGGTTGCCGATGTACAGCAGCACCACCCCGGCCGCGGCCAGGTCGGACATACGCTGGACGTACGCCAGGATGCGGCCGATGCTCATCTCCGGCGGCAGCGCGCCGGGCACCGTGGTGCCGAGCATGACCGAGCTGACCAGCCCCAGGAAGATCAGCAGCGCCCACAGCGCGAACGGGGCGGGCAGCTTCACCCGGCCGCGCCGGAACAGCTCCAGCGCCATCGGGACCGCCAGCAGCGGAATCCAGACCAGGGTGAGCCCGAGCAGCCAGCCGACCGGGTACAGCACGATCATCGCGAACAGGGCCCACTCGCGCAGCGGCATCGGATCGCGCTGCCGGGCACGGTGGCCCAGCAGTGGCGGGGCGGCCAGCGCGCGCGGCGGTGCCGCGGCGACAGCGCGGACTGACGGCTCCGGCTCGGGCGAGCGGGCAGGTACGGCGGTGGTCACGACACGGTCACCTTGGCGGTGGTGGGCAGCAGCAGCACCCAGGTCGGGCCGGTGGCCAGCCGCACCAGGGACTGCGACGGGCCGAGCAGGTTGAGTGCGGAGTCGAGCCCGCCGATCTTGCTCCAGGTGCTGGTGACGCCCTGTCCGGCGCCGAACACGCGAGCAGCCCCGGTCCCGCCGAGGTCGGCCAGCGATACGGTCCGGTGCAGCGCGCTCACCTGCTTCTTCTTGTACGGCACCGTCAGCAGCACCAGGTTGGCCGCCGCGACCGGCACTCCGCCGACCGTGGTCTGCCAGCGCTTGGTGGCCTCGTCGAAGCGCCAGGTCAGCGTGGTGTGCCCGGCCACCTGCACGGTGACCGCCGCGGCCGGGTCGAGACCGGTCGCCGCCAGCGACTCACCGCGCTGGGCGTACTGGAACAGCGCCGACGGCAGTGCGTTGGCAGACGCGGTCGGGGCCTGCAGGCTCGCCGCGTTCGCGTACGCGCGGCCGGAGACCGTGGTGAACCCGGCCTTGCGGGTACTCGGGGTGCCTGAGGGCAGGTTCGTCGACTTCAGGGTGTCCAGCCAGCCCTGTGCCTCGGTGTGGTTGTGTGCCACGAACGGACGCAACTGGTTGAACAGCTTCAGGTCGGTCGGACGCACCGCCGCGACCGGGCCGACCTTGGCGGCGGCCTGCGACTGGAACACCGCGGTCGCCCGCAGCAGGCTGCCCTCGGCGAACTCCAGGCCGACGAGGTCGGCCTTGTCCAGACCGACTGGCGCGGCGGCGCCGGTGCCGACCTCGATCGGCACCAGCACCGACGTCCGGGCGGCCGCCACCTCGTCGGTCTCCACCCCGGTCAACGGAGCCCGAGGCAGGAGCGGGGAAGGCGAGGGCAGGGTGAAGGTGGGCTGGGCGCTGGGGGCGCCGGTGGACTTGGCCGGATCGTCGATCGAGCAGCCCGAGGCCAGCAGCGCGACAGCGGCCAGCGCCCCGGTGTACGCCCGCAGCGTCCGGCTCATCGCGCGTCGGCCGAGGACTGACCCGTACCGCTGCGGCTGTTGCCGACCGCCTGCGTGTCGGACTCGTCCGCACCGGGCTGCCAGAAGGCGATCGGCTCGAACTCCTCGGAGGCGGCGGGCACCCGGTCCATGACCATCGTCATGTCGTGGTCACGCACGGTCGGCAGCTTGACGGCCGCCGGTGCGGTCAGCTGGGCCGGGACCGGCGCGGGCTGACGGAACTTGCGGCTGTTGCGTGCCGCGCGCGGGTTGCGCACGACCAGCAGGCCGGCCAGGGCACCCTGCACCCGCGAGATCTGCTCGATCGAGGACTCGACGTCCTCCATCCGCGCGGCGCGGGTCTCGACCACCAGCAGCACCGCCGCGGCGATCTCACTCATCGCCTGCGCGTCGACCGCGCTGCTCGGCGGCGCGGTGGCCAGCAGCACCCGGTCGGCCCGCTCCTGCAGCTCGACGAGCAGCTGCGAGACGACCGCGACCGGCAGCTCCACGCGCGGGTCGAGGTGGCCCGGGGTGAGCAGCGTGACGTTGTGCATCGTGGGCACCTTGGTCAGCGCCCGGTCCAGGTCGGCGGTGCCGGCGATAACGTCGCCGAGGCCGACGGAGGCGTTGACGCCCAGCATCCCGGGGAGGAAGGACTGGGGGTCGGTCGACACCACGACCACGCGCTCGCCGGAGCGGGCGAACGCGGCCGCCAGGTTCGCCACGACGAACTCGACCGCGCCGCCACGGGCGGCACCGCAGATGAGCAGTGCGTCGGTCGGCGACGGACGGCCACCGCGCGCGGTGCCCGCGGCGACGCGCAGCGTGTTGCGCAGCAGGCTGAACTCACGGCCGAGATGGCTGGCCGCGTCGGCGACGGCGATCTTGTCCCGGCCGCGCTGCAGCTCCATCAGGATCGGCACGTCGACGCGGTAGGGCAGCTGGCGGCTGTTGTAGATCCGGCTGTCGAGGCGGTCGACCACCAGCGCGCCGGCCAGGCCGAGCAGCAGGCCGATACCGATGCCGCTGATCAGGTACAGCTTCATGTCCGGTTTGGCCGGAGAGTCCGGCTTGGTGGCGGCAGAGAGAATGCTGCCCGGTTTGACCACCGCGGCCAGCAGTGGGATCAAGCGGTTGTTCAGCGTGCTGATCTGCTGCGTCAGGATCTGCTGCTGCTGAATCGCCTGCTGCTTGTCGACCGAGTTGCCGGCCAGCGCGGCGATCCGGCCCGCGACCTCGTTCAGGCTCTTGGTGGCAGTGGAGATCTCATCCTTGAGCGAGGCGATCTGCACATCGAGGCTCTTGTTCGCATCGGCCGCCCGCTGGTCCAGGTACGCCTGCGCGAACGCCTGCGAGCCCGCCTGCGCCTCCTCGGCGGTCGGCGCCTCGAACGCGATCGCCAGCACCGAGGTGTTGGCCGGCACGGTCACCGACACCCGCTCCACCAGCTCGTTGACCGGCGTCGAGCTGGCCAGCAAGTGCTGGGCGGACTCGGCGACGGTGGTCGAGCTCACAACCTGCGACTCGGTGTCGAGGTTGACCTTGACGCTGGTGTCGAGACCGACCTGCATCACCAGGACCTTGGTCTCCGAGATGTAGACCTTCTCCTGCACGGCGGCGACCACGAGGCCGCCCACGCCGCCAAGGAACACGGTGAAGGCGACCAGCCACCACCGGCGTACCAACCAGCCCACGTAGTCACCGATGGATGCCGTCTGCACCGAGGGTGAATTAGTTGCCATGTGCTCCCCTTGTTCACAACCTGTTGACACTCGGCTCGGCTGGCGCTCGGCTGGGCAGATACCCGGCCCGACCGGTCAGTGGCCACACGCAGGCGGTCATCCTAGGTAGACAGGGTTTCACGCTAGTCACCGGCTTGCATCCCCCGGTCAGCCAAACGGCCACTTCTGTTCAGACCGGAGTTATTGGACGTCGCCGTGTCGGGAAACACGGCGGATTTCGCCCTCATCCGAACGGATCGGCCGTCGGTTAACCCGCAGGTCGTGCCCGTGTGCCCGAAATACGTACTGGCAGAAGGTGTTCGTTGTCGGGCTACCGACAGTACACCGAAGCGAAATGTTAAAAGGTGCCGTTAAGCTGCGGTCGTCTCTGAGAGGAACTGGGATGGCCGAACGAAAACACGCCCGCCATGTCTTGCTCGTGGGGTCGTCCGGTGGCCACCTCGCGCAGCTGTACGCGTTGCAGCCGTGGTGGACCGACCGGGCCCGTACCTGGGTCACCTTCCCCACACCCGACGCGCACAGCCTGCTGGCTGAGGAGAATGTCGTCTACGCCCACTATCCGACGACTCGCAACATTCCCAACCTGGTGCGCAACTTCTTCCTCGCCTTCGGCGTGCTGCGGCGAACCCGACCCGACGCGGTCATCACCACCGGCGCCGGGGTCGCGCTGCCCTTCTTCGTGCTGGCCAGACTGCGCCGGATCCCGACCGTGTACATCGAGGTGTACGACCGGCTGGAGACCCGGACGTTGACCGCGCGGCTGTGCCGTCCGTTCACCTCGCGCATGCTGGTGCAGTTCAGCCAGCAGCTCTCCCTCTACAAGGGAGCGACACTGGTGGGGCCGCTGCTGTGACCGCGCCCGAGATCCACACCCAGCGCGAACTGACCGTACCGGCGCCACGCCGCCACGAACCCTCCCAAACCGGACGCGCACCACTGCTCGTCGTGGTCGGCACCGACGTGCACCCGTTCGATCGGCTGCTGGACTGGACCGCGCGGTGGGCGGAGGAGAACGGGGTGCCGTGCGTCATGCAGTACGGTTCGTCCACTCCGCGCGACCTGCCCGGCTCGTCCGCCTTCTTCGACCACGCCACCCTCGGCGTACGGCTGCGCGAGGCGGGGCTGGTGGTCTGCCACGGCGGCCCGGCCACCATCACCGAGGCCCGACGCGCCGGGCACATCCCGGTCGTGGTGCCCCGCGACCCGACCCGGGGCGAGCACGTCGACGACCACCAGCAGCGCTTCGCCGCGCACATGGGCGAGGCGGGCATGGTGCGGCTGTGCCGCACCGAGGACTCGCTGCGCGCCGTGCTGGACGCCGCCCTGGCCGAGCCGGAGGCGCTGCGACTGGACACCGCCCAGGCGGGCGCGGAGTCCGCCGCCGCGGTGCGGCGCGTGGGCGACCTCATCGACACCCTGGCCTCGGCCAAGGCGCGGCACGCCGACGAAGAGGTGCGGGTGCTGTTCATCGGCGGCTGGGGCCGCAGCGGTTCCACGCTGACCGACCGGCTGCTGGGGCAGGCGCCCGACGTGTGCGCGGTCGGCGAGGTGACCCACACCTGGGAGCGGGCGCTGCGCGACAACGAGCGCTGTGGCTGCGGCGTACGGTTCCGCGACTGCGACTTCTGGGGCAGGGTCGGCAAGGTCGCCTACGGCGGCTGGGACACCCTCGACGTCGAGCAGGTCCTCGCGCTCAAGCACCGGGTCGACCGGATGCGGTTCGTGGCGCGGCTGGCGCTGCCGTTCTGGGCCACCCGCCGCAAGAACGACCTGCGCACGTACGGCGAACTGCACCGCAAGCTCTACCAGGCGGTGGCCGAGGTGTCCGGGGCGTCGGTGGTGGTCGACTCCAGCAAGCACGCCTCGCTGGCGTTCGCGCTGCGGCACGCCCGCGGCATCGACTTCCGGGTGCTGCACCTGGTGCGCGACGGGCGCGCGGTGGCGTACTCGTGGAGCCGCGAGGTGCTGCGGCCGGAGATCGTCGACGCCGAGGTGTACATGCCGACGTACTCGACGGTCAGCTCGGGCCTGCTCTGGTTGGTGCACAACGCGCTGTTCCACCTGCTCGACTGGGTGGGCACGCCGGTGCTGCGGATGCGGTACGAGGACTTCGTCGCCGCCCCCGCCGACAGCCTGCGCCGCATCCGCGGCTTCAGCGACCTGCCCACCGGGAAGATGGACCTGCTCGACCGCCCCGCCGCCACCGCCGACGGTCTGCCGACGGCGCAGTTGGCCGCGACGCACACGGTCGCCGGCAACCCGATGCGCTTCACCACCGGCGCGCTGACCCTGCGGCTCGACGCCGCCTGGCGGGCCAAGCTCGCCGCCCGCAAGCGCCGCGTGCTCAGCCTGATCACGTGGCCGCTCCGCGCCCGCTACGGCTACCTGGACTGGAGAAAGAAGTGACCGCGAAGGTCTCGGTGGTGGTGCCCACCCGCAACCGGCCCGAACTGCTGGCCAAGGCGCTCGACGCCATCCTCGGGCAGGAGTACCCCGGCCCGATCGAGGTGATCGTGGTCTTCGACCAGAGCGAGCCCGACCTGTCGCTGCGCCGCGACGACCCGCACCGCCAGGTCCGGGTCATCACCAACGCGCGCACCCAGGGCCTGGCCGGCGGCCGCAACACCGGCATCGGCGCGGCCACCGGCGAGCTGGTCGCGTTCTGCGACGACGACGACGAGTGGCTGCCCGGCAAACTGGCCGCGCAGGTGGCGCTGCTGGACGCCCGGCCGGAGTCGGAGCTGTGCTGCGTCGGCGTGGTCATCGACTACGACGGCCGCGACGTCGACCGCACCCTGGGCAAGGACAGCATCACGCTGCCGGATCTGCTGCGCGACCGGCTCACCGAGCTGCACCCGTCGACGTTCCTGTTCCGCCGCGACGCCCTGGTGAACGGGATCGGTCTGGTCGACGAGAACATCCCGGGCAGCTACGCCGAGGACTACGAGCTGCTGCTGCGGGCCGCGCGGCGGGCGCCGATCGCCAACGCGCCGGGCGTGGGGGTGCGGGTGCGCTGGCACCGGCAGTCGTACTTCACCGCGCGCTGGGCGACCATCGCCGAGGCGCTGCAGTGGCTGCTGGAGCGGTACCCGGAGTTCGACACCGCGCCGCGCGGGCACGCCCGGATCACCGGGCAGATCGCGTTCGCGCAGGCGGCGGGTGGGCACCGCAAGGACGCCATCCGGTGGGTACGCAAGACGATCCGGCACAGCCCGCGCGAGGCGCGCTCGTACCTGGCGCTGGCGGTGGCCACGCGCCTGGTCTCGGCCGACTCGGTGCTGCGCAAGCTGCACAAGCGCGGCCGCGGCATCTGAGCCAACAAACGGGCGGGGCCGGGAGCTGATCCCCGGCCCCGCCCGTTTCTTCAGGTCACCGGTCGCAGAAGTCGCGCCAGGCCCGCTGCGAGACCGAGTCCCGCAGACGGAAGTCGGCCGTCGACCAGTTGATGTCGAAGTACGTGATCCACAGCGCCTTGCCCGTGATCGCCTTGTTCGCCATCGAGGTCAGCCAGCCAGCCCGCCCGCTGCCGGACGAGTCGGTGCTGATCTTCGCACTGCCCATCTCGGCGATGCCCCACGGCTTGTTCTCACCGTTGGAGATCGCCTGCACCCGACCGACCAGGTCGTCGGCGCTGGTGTACTTGTTCTTGTCCCAGTTGTAGACGTCCCAGCCGAGCACGTCGATGACGTCGGCGCCCGGGTAGTAGTCGCGCCACTTGCGGCCCGACTGCGACATCAGGGTCCAGTCCATCAACACCAGGGTGGCGTGCAGCTTCGGGTTGCCCGCCTGGTCGGCCAGGCCCGCCAGGCGCCGCCAGGCGGCCCGGTAGTCGGCCGCGGTGAAGACGCCGGACTCGATGTTGTCCTCGGGCTCGTGGTAGTAGACCCAGTACACGTCGCGGTCACGCGGCGCGCCGGCGAACCAGCCGCGCAGGTACGAGTCGCGCGAGCCGTTCAGGATCTCCTTGGGGTTGTACTTGAACGACACGATCACGGTCCGCTTGGCGTTGCCCGCGCTGCCGGGCCAGTTGGCCGGTGCGCCCGGGTAGAACACCCGCGCCGCCTCCATACCGCCGAAGTAGCCGTCCTCGCGCGCCAGCGCCTGCGTGTACGACTCGCCGTTCTCCTGGTAGAAGGAGGCGCCGCACAGCGTGGAGCCGGTCGGCAGGTTCGGCGGCGGGCCCGTGGAGGCACCGGTGGACGGGCTGGCACCCGGATCCGGCGTGCCGGACGCGGACGCCCCCGGTGACGGCGTGCCCGAGGGCTTGCGGCTCGGGTCGGGACTCTCCCGCCCCTGGATCGCCTCCCGCATCTCCGAATCGGTCGCGGTCGCCTCGATGTAGGTCACCTCCAGCACCGCCCGACCCTCGCCGTGCTCCCCGGCGTACAGGGTGAGCGGCTTGCTGTCGCTGGCGTTGGTGACGGCGAAGGAGTACTGGCTCGCGGTCGGCATCGGCTGCGTGAGGGGCTGGATCGCGTTGTCGACGTTGAAGGTGATCAGGTTCGAGTCGGAGACGGCCGGGGCCTCGTTGAGCACGTCGCCCAGACCGGGCCGGTGCGCGTAGGCGAGGTCCTTCTGGGTCCAGTCGCTGGACAGCACCGAGCGTGCCTTGACGTGGCTCGGCGGCTTGTCCTGCGCCTGCACCAGCAGCGACATCGCGGCGATGCGGTAGCCGGTCGGGATGGGCACGTCGAACTTGAGGTAGGTCACGGCGTAGTAGTCGGGCTTGGAGACGGCGACCAGCTTGTCCTCGGCGCCGAAGGCGCTGTCGGGCTGCTCCCGTACGACGTAGGTGTCCTCACTGACTTTGATCTTCAGCGTCGTCGTGGCGGGCGGGTCGTCCCCGCTCGCCAGCACCACCGCGGTGCCGATGAGGGCCGCGCCGACGACGGTCGCCGCGATGGCCGCCACGAGCATCCGACCGCGGAACAATCCCGCGGCCGGGCGTCTCGGCGGCCGACGTAAGTCCCGCGGCGGGGGTACGCGACGTCGGGTCCGTTCTGTATAGGTCACTGTTCAGACTCCGAGCATGTCCAGCGGTACGCGACCGCTTTCGAGGGATGGCGCACGGCAGCCTTGTGCGGCGCCACCGCGGGTGATCACCCGCAGCGCGCCGCACAGTTCACCACCGAATGTCGATCACACATTCGTGACCGTTGATCAGAATCGCGATTCCGACCAGGCTTACGGCAATGGGAAGAAAGCTATCCTTCCATGGAACTCGCCATGAACTGTATCGGTGTCGCTGGCTATCCACAGTCCGGCCGCCGTGGGGTAGATGTCCTCGGTGCCCACGCCCCGGTCCTTGCCCGGGTTCCAGGCCAGCGCCTTGCCGGTCACGGGGTTGATCGCGCCGACGCCCTCGGCGGGCACCGCGCCCGGCCCGGCGTCGTTGTGCCCCTGGGGGTTGTCCAGCCAGCGCTGGTGGCCGCCCACGTACACGGCGGCGCCGGCGACCGAGACCGACAGCAGCGTGTCCCGGCCGGTGTAGTTGACCCAGGTCGGCTGCTTGCCCGAGGTGGCGGTGCCGAAGTCCCACCGGGCCGCGGTGTCGCACAGCGCGCCGGTGCGGCCGCCGCCGCTGGTCACCACGGCGAACCAGCTGCCGTCGGCGGAGATGTCGACGCCGCGCATGTACGTCGGGAACGTGTCCAGGCACTGCTCGCGGTAGCGGATGGTGGTCCACGGCGACAGCGTCGCGGCCGCGCCGGTGAGGTTCACCACCGCGATCTGCTCGCGCAGCTGGCCGGAGACCCGGCTGAAGTTGCCGATGATGACCAACCGGGTGCCGTCGGGCGTCACGTCCAGGCCGGTCACCTTGATCGCCGAGGTGACCCCGGCGGTGGTGACCCGGGCGACGTCGACGTTGACGTTGAGGAAGTCGTCCCGGGCGCCGGTGGTGGCGTTCAGCGCGGCCAGCGCGCGCCGGGTGACTCCACCCACGGTCTGGAACCGGCCGCCGATGATGAGCCGGTTGCCCGACAGCTTCATGTCGTCGACCCCGCCCGCGATGTCGGGCACGGTGAAGCCCGCCCAGGAGGCGCCGGTGGCGGCGTTGATCCGCTCCACGCCGCGCGAGCGCACGCCGTTGACGTTGGTGAAGTCCCCGGCCAGGTAGAGCGACTGCCCGTCCGGCGCGGCGACCAGCGCCCGCACCGCACCGTCGACGACCGGCCGGAACGTGGTGTCGAGCGCACCGGTGGTGGCGTTGAAGGCGAACAGGCGCGGCTGGGCCGTCGCCGTGGTCGAGTTGTACGGCCGCACGCGCGTGAACGAGCCGCCGACGTAGACGCGGTTTCCGATGGCGAGCACCTTGTACGCCGTGCCGTCGAGGGCGTGTGGCGTCCAGTTGACCGGGTCCAGCCCGACCAGCCTGGTGTGTTGCGCCGACACAGCCGAGGCGGAGGCGCCCAGGGCGACCGCGACCAGCGTCGCCGCCGAGGTGAGCGCGGCGAGCACGATACGTCGCCGCCTCCTGGGGCGTACCAGTGAGAACCCAGACATGGTTCGGATGCTGCCAGTTCACAGATGTTAAGGCTGTCGCCGAACCGACCCGTGGACGGCCGTAACTATTGCCGCCAAAAGGGATTAGGAGTGCGAATTGACGTACCAAATCGGACCAGATCCGACACCAGGTGTCGAAAGTCGGCCGGACGGACCGGTTTCGCCGAACCGGTCAGGCGCCGAAACGTGCCGGACCGGCCACCAGAAGGTGGCCGGTCCGGTTACTGCGTTCGGTATCTCGTCAGCCGCGGATGAACGCGCCCGGCGAACGCCAGTCGACGCCACCGAGTGACGGGCCGCTGACCGCGACCGCGGTGCCACTGAAGGCGGTGCCGTTGAACGCCCGCTTGATCAGGCGACCGTCGGTGCCGCCACGCGACCAGTACAGGTTCCCGCCGGAGAGGAACAGCACTCCGGAGGTGTCGGCCAGCCACTCCAGCGCGGTGGAAGCCGTGCCGCCGCCCGCGATCTCGAAGCGCTGCGACCCGGCGATGCCGCTGTCCGGGCTGAACCAGCGCCAGAACAGCTTGTTCTGCCCGGCGATGGTGTAGAACAGCTTCCCGTTGCTGTAGAACATGCTGCGCACGTTCGGCAGGTCGGTGTACAGGCCGCTCTTCACGCCGGCGTAGGTCACGCTCGTCGTGTCCTTCTCGTCCACGTGGACCGAGTCCCACCGGGGGTCCGAGTGCGGGTTGAGCACCGCGGCCGGACCGAAGGTGGTGCCGTCGAAGGAACGGACGTACATGTTGCCGTCCGACATGCCGTAGAACAGCTTGTTGTCCACCAGGAAGGCGCCGCGCAGGTTCGCCCACACGGTGCCGTCCACCCCGCCGACCGCGGTCAGCGCACCGGCGGTGCTGGTGCCGGTGTACGACCGCTTCGACACACCGCTGCCCGTGGCGGCACTGGTACGGATGATCTCGATCGCTTCGATCCCCGGGTTCTGCAACACGTGGGTGAAGTCGATGTTGACCGTGCCGTCACTGGTCACCGGGAAGGACAGCGTGTGCCCGATCTTGTAGCCCACCTGGGCCACCGTGTCGTAGTCGTCGGCCTTCAGGACGCCGTCGATGCTGATGTCGAACGTCCGGTCACCGGCGACGTGGTAGGCGTAGTCCCGCGCGACGAAGGACAGGCGCACCTCGACCTGAGCCCCGGACTGAACCGGGAACGCCCAGCTCATCTCCGGCGCGGCCGTGCCGTCGAACCGCTGGTCGTTGAAGACGGCGAGCGGGGTGCTCGCCGACACCGACGGGTCCAGCGTGATCGTGTTCGAGTTGACCGAGACCACCGAGCTGCCCGTGTTGTGGTACGGGCTCGGCGACGCCGCGGTGTCCACGGCCCACGGCAGACCGCCGTCGGTCGCGGCCACCTCGGGACCGCCCGCGTTCACGCGGTACAGCACCTGGTTGCCCGGCAGGGTGACGGTGTTGTTCGGGAAGAACACGTCGGTCGGCAGGTCGCCCACCACCCCGGCCGGCGGCGTGTAGCCACCCGCCAGCGGGAAGAACGCGATCCGGCCGCGCTTGTACTCGAAGTTGCCGACGTACTCGGTGTCCGAGCCGACGTAGAGGCCCTCAGCGGTGGCGTACAGCGCCGAGGCGCCGATGCCGCGCGGGTGACGACCCGGGTTCCACGCCTGCGGCACACCGTTCAGCGGCTCCAGCGCGGCCAGACCCGGACGAGCCACCGCGCCCTGCATCGCCTTGTCGGCACCGTCGCTGTTGTTCAGCCAGCGCTCGTGCCCGCCGACGAAGACCGACGTGCCCGTGACCGCCACCGACAGCAGCGTGTCGCCGCCGGTCCAGTCGACCCACGTCGGCTGGAGGAAGCTGGCGTTCGGGGCGGTCTCCCAGCGCGACACACTGTCGCACAGCGAGGTCACGCCGAACGGCGAACCGGTGGTGACCACGACGAAGTACTTGCCGTCCGGCGAGTAGTCGACGTCGCGCACCCACTTGTCGAACGCCTCGCGCTTGCACACGTCGTCGAAGCGGTTGGTGTGCCACCATGCGATCGTGGCGGTCGCGCCCAGGTTGATCTGGACGACCTGGTCGTAGTCACCGCCGTTCGCCGTCTTGAAGTTGCCGATGACGACGGCCCTGGTGCCGTCGGGGGTGATGTCCAGGTCGGTCGCGCCGACCGAGGAGCTCGTCCCCGTGCCGTTGTAGTTGTGGTGTCCCGCCAGCGGAATGTTCATGTACGCGTCGAACGCGCCCGTGGTGGCGTTCAGCGTCGCCAGACCCTTGCGGGTGACGACCGTGGTGCCCGTGGTCACCGTGGTGAAGAAGCCACCGACCAGCAGCCGGCTGCCGAACTGCTTCACCGTGTTCACCGCACCGTTGAAGGCCGGAGCCTTGAACGTGGTGACCAGCGAACCGTCGGCGGTGTTGAGCAGCACCAGCTTGGCGTAGCCGCCACCGGTGGTGTTGTTCACGGCGGTGAACCGGCCGGCGACGTAGACCGTGTTCGCGATCGGACCCGGCATCACCTGAGAGACCTCGGCGTTGATGATCGGGCTGAACGCGGGGTCCACCAGACCCGTGGTGGCGTCGAAGGCGAACAGGTTCGCCTTCGGGTAGTTGGTTCCGGGGCCTCGGTCGGTCACACCCGTGAACGTGCCGCCGACGATCACCTTGTTCCCCACCTTGACGATGGAGTTCACGGTGCCGTCGTTGATGTTCGGCGTCGCGGTGGACGGGACAGCGGACGGCAGGCTGGTGTAAACCGGCTGAACCGCCTGCGCTGGACCGATGCCGAGTAGCGTGATGGCAAGGGCGGACAGCCCAGCCACCGAGGTGCGACTAAGCCTTCGCACAGTTTTCTCCCACCCAGCACATAGAGAAGGGGTCGGCGTGGGCCAACCATCGCCCATACGCGACGACGCGCGCGGGGCTGAACACTAAACCTGAAGCTTCCGTGACCGAGGTGCCGCAGGCAAGGGGTGAACTGGCAGTCTGTCTGTTCGGCCGAGCCACACACACCGGCACGGCGTCGGGTGCACACCACCCGTCGGCCGAGGTCACGCGGCTTGGCACCGCCGACCAAACAATCGCCGACGCGGTCATCGACACCGCGACACGACCCGTTGGACGACGCTTCTTGACAGGAGTGTCGACAGGACGTCGATCGCCGTTTCACCCCCCAATTCGGATGTGACACCGATCGGACTCACGGATGAAGCAGTGATTTCCTGCAGAAGTTATCAGAGCGCTTGCACCAGCGCGACCGCGATCGCGGCCAGACCCTCGCCCCGCCCGGTCAGACCCAGGCCGTCGGTGGTGGTGCCGGAGACGGTCACCGGCGCGCCCGCGGCCTCCGAGAGCACCCGCTGCGCCTCGTCCCGCCGCTTGCCGATCTTCGGGGCCACGCCGATCACCTGGATGGAGATGTTGCCGACGGTGAAGCCGGCCGCACGCACCCGGCGAGCCGCCTCGGCGAGCAACACCACTCCGGCGGTGCCGGACCATTCGGGCCGGTCGGTGCCGAAGTTGGCACCGAGGTCGCCCAGGCCTGCCGCACTGAACAGCGCGTCGCAGGCGGCGTGGGCGGCCACGTCGGCGTCGGAGTGCCCGGCCAGGCCCGGCGTGTCCGGCCAGTGCAGCCCGGCGACCCAGCAGGGGCGCTCGGGGTCGAAGGCGTGCACGTCCGTACCGATACCGACTCTCACCCCCGCACCCTAGAACATCGCCCGCCCTCGGCGTCCGCCCCAGCCGCCCCCGGGCGGGTGCCCGGGTGGGCGCCCGGGTGGGCGCCCGGGGCGGTTCCCGCAGTTTCGGGGAGAGTGCACGAATTCGCCCCATGATTCGCGCACTTTCCCCGAAACTGCGCGATCGCACCCGGGGGTGCGCGGCGCGGGGTCGCGCGGGGTAGGTCAGGTGGAGAGGAGGGCGGCGGCGATGGCCAGGTCGAGGGGGCGGGTGATCTTGAGGGCGTGGTCGGATCCGGGGACGCAGTGGACCGGCAGGCCCAGCCGCTCGACCATGCCGGCGTCGTCGGTGTGCTCCGAGGCCGCCTCCGCATGGGCCTTGGCCAGCACGGCACGGCGGAACCCCTGCGGGGTCTGCACCACTCGCAGGGCGGCCCGGTCGACGGTCTCCAGCACGGTGTCGGTCGCGTCGACCCGCTTTACCGTGTCGACCACGGGCAGCACCGGGATGACCGCGTCGTGACCCGCCCGCACCGCCGCCGCGACGGACTCCACCAGCTCGGGCGGGGTGAGGGCGCGGGCGGCGTCGTGCACCAGCACGATGTCGAGCCCGGCAGGCACCGCCGCCAGGGCGTTCGCCACCGACTGCTGCCGGGTGGCGCCACCGGCCACCACAGTGGCATTCGGCAGCAGTTCACGCACGGCGTCGACCTGGTCGGCCGGGGCAGCCACGACGATCAGCGCCACCGAGGGAGCCTGGGCCAGCCGCGCGCAGGCATGCACCAGCAGCGGCTGCCCGGCCAGCTCACGAAGGGCCTTGGGGACCCCGCCACCCAGGCGCAGACCCTGCCCGGCGGCGGGAACGAGAACCGCGACGTCCCGATGGTGCGGAACGTCGCGGTCTTCGATGTGTGAGGACATTGTCGATGGAACGGTCACGCCTCGGCGAGCACCTTGTCCAGGAGAACCTCAGCCCCGTCCTTGGTGCTCTTCTCAGCGAGCGCGACCTCGCCGACAAGGATGTCCCGAGCCTTGGCAAGCATCCGCTTCTCCCCCGCAGACAGACCGCGCTCCCGCTCGCGGCGCCAGAGGTCACGCACCACCTCAGCCACCTTGAGCGGGTTACCCGAGGCGAGCTTCTCGAGATTCGCCTTGTAACGCCGCGACCAGTTGGTCGGCTCCTCGGTGTGCGGAGCGCGGAGGACGTCGAAAACCTTGGACAGGCCCTCTTCGCCAACCACCTCTCGCACGCCGACGATCTCGGCGTTCTCGGCGGGCACCCGCACCGTCAGGTCACCCTGAGCAACCCGAAGGACGAGGTACAGCTTTTCCTCGCCCTTGATGGTGCGGGTCTCGATAGCCTCGATGAGTGCGGCCCCGTGGTGGGGGTAGACAACGGTCTCGCCGACACTGAAATCCATAGGTACGAAACCCCTTTCGCTGTGTCTAGGGTAACACGGACGTGCCGTGCAGTCCCAGCCCGTCTTGCACAGTTAGCGCAGCTCACCCCCGTTGTGAGCCGTATTTCTTCTGCTTGACACAGCGGCCGGGACTTCGGTGCACTACGCTCAGTGACCGCTTATCCACTCATTGGTGCGACTGATGTCCGTTGTCCGTCTCGTCAACGAGACTCGATCTCCCCTCGATGTTGCCACTGGCGTGATCGGTTCGGACGCGCGACAGTAGAGGGACGCGGTGATACACGCGAGGAGCCGGCGATGGGCACGCTGGGGAACGGACTGCCTGACCTGCCGCCCGAGTGGGGCGAGGTCGTCATTCCCGATGATCCCGCCGAGCTGGCCGAAGAGGCCGTCAAGGTGCGCGCGGAACTCAAGCGGGAAGCACGGGCCCGACGGCGGGCAGCCCGGCGCGCCAACTGGCGCAGACGCTTGCACCTGCCCGAACGCATCGACGACCCCGAGGCTCCGTCACTCGCCCTACCGCTGATCGTGCTCTGCATCGCCGTCGTGATCACTCTGCTCAGCCTGCTGCTCATCGCGTGGCCCGGACTGACCCGGCAGACGCCCCAGCAGCCCCAGCCCGGCCCACCGGTGCCCGGCATCTCCACCCCGGCCTCCACCACCCCGGCCTCCACCACCCCGGGCTCGACCACCCCGGGCGCCACGGCGCCGAGCTGAGCCTGGTCAGTACAACGGGATCCGGTCCACGACGATCGCGCGTACGTACGCCGACCCCGAGCCGCCCAAGGCCTCGAAGGCGAAGGTCCCGCCCACCTTCCCACCCATCAGGTCCATCAGGTACGTGCTGTCGGCGTCGCAGAACATGTCCACGGCCTGCCCGCCCTGCCCCGTGACGCTCACCCGCACCACCGTGTCCCCGGCGCAGGCCATCCGCAGGCTGTATGCGCCCTCCGGCAGGTCGAAGCGGTGCCGCCGGGACTGTCCCGAGACCAGTTCGAAGCCGGTCGACCGTAGGCCCATCCTGTCCGGCAGCAGCGCCAGGACCTGGTCGTCCCACTCCTCCGCCGGGCCGGGCGGCTGGTGCGGGATGATCCGCCAGGCCACGACGGCGGAATCGGCGTTCTCCACCAGCGTGACCACGGTGGCGAGCCCCAAGTCGTGCGGAATGATCAGCGTGCGCCGCTGCCAGCCGAGGTCGCTGGAGCACTGCAGCACCTCGTCCGACGGGGCCTCGCCCGTCTGCGAACGCAGCGTCAGGCGCAGCCTCCCGCCGGGCGCCACGCAGGCCAGGCGCAGTTCGTAGGCCCCCTGAGGCAGCTCGGCCATCCGCTCGTCCGGCTGGCCCTCGCCATCGACGAGCATCGGGTCCAGGACCCCCGCCACCTCACCGGCCTGTCCCTCGGCGAGCACTTCGGGCAGCGTCTGCAGCGCGTCGCGCATCTCGGGCGTCATCGGCGGTGTGGACGGCGCAGGCAGGTGTGCGGCGCTCGGCACCGGCGCCGGGGCGCCGCGGTGCCACCAGTAGCCGCCTGCCCCGAGCAGGATCGCCGTCACCAGGACATAGGCTACGGTCGGTACGCGGCGGGGCTCCATATGCGGCGAGATTACCGATGACGCGCCACACTGGCCAGATGTCACCGCTGCGGTTGCTGCGCGCCTGCCATCCGCTGCCCGCCCTCGCCGTCACCGCGGTCAGCGGGCTGCTCGCCGTCGGGATGGGCCACTCCGTCCGCGACGCCGTCCTGATCGTGGGCACCGTCGGGCTGAGCCAGCTCGCGGTGGGCTGGGCCAACGACGCCATCGATGCCGGACGGGACCAGGCCGTGGGGCGGGCCGACAAGCCACTGGCGGTCGAGCCGGGCGGGCGCCGTACCGTCGCGATCGCGGCCGTGCTGGCCACGGCCGTGACCATCGCCGCCGCCCTGGCCTGGGGCTGGCCCGCCTCGGGCTGGTTCCTGCTCGCCCTGGTCTCGGCCCAGCTGTACAACTGGCCCCTCAAGGGCACCCCGACCTCGATCGTGCCGTACCTGGTCTCCTTCGCCGCGCTGATCGCCTTCATCGGGGCGGCCGGGCCTGGATCACCGGGCGCGCCGGGTTGGCTGGTGCTGGCGGCGGCGCTGCTCACCGGCGCCGCGCACCTGCTCAACGCGGTGCCCGACCTGGCCGACGACGCGGCCACCGGGGTGCGCGGCCTGCCGCAGCGCCTCGGCGCCCGGCGCAGCCTGCTGCTGGCAACCGTGCTGCTGATCGCCACCATGGTCGTCCTGATCGCCGGGGCGCGCCCGCCGCTGTGGGCCGCGCTGGTGGTTTCGGTCACGGCCGTCGCGATGATTCCCATCGGCCGGTACGCCGCCCCGCGCGCCGCCTTCCGCGCGCTACTCGGCCTCGCCCTGGTGGACGTGCTGGTGCTGGTCGTCGCGGGGGTGCTGTGAACAGCGGCGGGTCGGCTCCAGCCCACCGGGCGGCGGAGATTACGCTGACGCCCGTGACGCGCTCGATCACCATGCTCCTCGCAGGCGGGGCCACCGCCGCCGCCCTGGCTCTGACCGGCTGCAGCGCCGGCATGCAGTCGCAGACCGCCGACCAGGTGGCGGCCGTGCCCGGTGCGGCCGGCGGCTCCATCGAGACCTCGCCCGGCGCCGGCAACGTCGTGGTGCGCGACGCGATGGTCGCCTACCCCGGTCTGCCGGGATACAAGGCCGGGGCGGACGCGCCGCTGCAGCTGCGCATCTTCAACAACACCAAGGACCCGATCACGGTCACCGGCGTCGAGTCGGCCGCCGCGACCTCGGTCGAGCTGACCTCGGCCGGTGCCGGGAAGACCACGCCGAGCGCCGAGGCCTCGCCCTCGGCGGCCGCGTCGGCTTCGGCGTCCGCCAAGCCCTCGGCTTCCGCGTCGGCTTCGGCCGCCGCCTCGCCGAGCCCCAGCCCGAGCCCGGCCGCTCCGGCGTCGACCGAGAAGATCACCATCGCGCCGTTCGGCTACGTCGAGCTGATCCCCACGGGCAAGCAGTTCTTCGTGCTGAAGGGCCTGAAGGCCGCGCTGGCCAACGGGGCGTCGGTGCCACTGACGATCAAGCTGTCCAACGGGCAGTCCATCGTCATCCCGGCCGTGCCGGTGGCCACCCCGCTGGACCCGATGCCGCGCAGCCCGATCCCCCTGCCCGAGGGCGAGGGGGAGGTCGTGACCCCCGGCGAAGGCCACTGACAGCACCCTGTCGCAGCCACCCGGTAGGTTCATCGGCGTGACTGCGCGCAGCACCACGACGAAGACGGCCAAGCCCGCACGCCCCGGGTACGAATGCGACGCGTGCGGGCATCAGCCGCCCAAATGGGTCGGCCGCTGCCCCGAGTGCGGCGAGTGGGGCTCCGTCGTGGAGTCTTCCGTCGGGCCGGCGCTGGGCGCCATGCGTACCGTCGCGCCCCGTTCTCCCGGTGAACCCGCCCGGCCCATCGCCACCATCAGCGCCGAACCGGCCCGTGCCGTCGCCACCGGCGTCGGCGAACTCGACCGTGTGCTCGGCGGCGGCCTGGTCCCCGGCGCGGTGGTGCTGCTCGCGGGCGAGCCCGGCGTGGGCAAGTCGACCCTGCTGCTCGACGTGGCCCAGCAATGGGCCGCCGGCGCGGGCAGCAACTCACTGATCGTCAGCGGCGAGGAGTCGGTCTCCCAGGTCCGGCTGCGCGCCGAGCGCATGAACACCCTGCACGAGCGGCTGTACCTGGCCGCCGAGACCGACCTCGGGGCGGTGCTCGGCCACCTGGACGCGGTCAAGCCGGGTCTGCTGGTGCTCGACTCGGTGCAGACCATCGCGATGCCGGGCAGCGACGGCGTGCCCGGCGGCGTCACCCAGGTCCGCGCGGTCACCGCCGCGATCATCGCGGTGGCCAAGGAGCGCAACATCGCCACCGTCCTGGTGGGGCACGTCACCAAGGACGGCAACGTGGCGGGCCCGCGCGTGCTGGAGCACCTGGTCGACGTGGTGCTGCACTTCGAGGGCGACAAGCACTCGTCGCTGCGGCTGGTGCGCGGTCTGAAGAATCGGTTCGGCGCGGCCGACGAGGTCGGCTGTTTCGAGATGACCGAGAGCGGCATCTCCTCCCTGCCCGACCCGTCCGGGCTGTTCCTGACCCGGTATGCCGAGCCGGTGCCCGGCACCTGCGTCACCGTCGCCATGGAGGGCCGCCGGGCCCTGGTCACCGAGGTGCAGGCCCTGATCGGGGCGACCATGGCCGGTTCGCCCCGGCGCACCGTGTCCGGCCTCGACTCCGCCCGGCTGGCCATGGTGCTGGCGGTGCTGGAGCGGCGTACCGAGCGGATGTCGCTGCACGACAAGGAGGTCTTCGCGGCCACGGTCGGCGGCATCCGGGTGATCGAGCCCGCGGCCGACCTCGCCGTGGCGCTGGCGGTGGCCTCGGCCGGGTTGAACTTGGCGTTGGCGCCCCGGCTGGTCGCGATCGGCGAGGTGGGGCTGACCGGCGAGGTGCGTCGCATCGGCGCGGTGCCCCGGCGGCTGGCCGAGGCGGCCCGGCTGGGGTTCCAGTACGCGTTGGTGCCGCCCGGCTGCGGTCCCGTCGCCACCGGCGTGGCGGCGCCGGGCATCCGGGTCGAAGAGGTGTCCGATCTGCGTACGGCACTGCATTGGGCTGCCCGGATGTCCGCTGAGTGACGGTGGCACCACGGGCCGCCAAGCGTTCCCGCAGGACCCCACTAGACTGTGCCCGTGCCGATCGATCGCGACAACACCTGGAACACCGCCGCCGTCGGCGGTGATCCATTGCGCGCCACCCTGGCACGGGTCGCCCCCGGCACGCCGCTGCGCGACAGCCTGGAGCGCATCCTGCGGGGCCGCACCGGAGCTCTCATCGTCCTCGGATACGACAAGGTCGTGGAGACCGTGTGCACGGGCGGCTTCCCGCTCGACGTCGAGTTCTCCGCGACGCGCCTGCGTGAGCTGTGCAAGATGGACGGGGCGGTCGTGCTGTCGGCCGACGGCGCCCGCATCCTGCGCGCCGCCGTGCACCTGATGCCGGACGCGTCCATCCCGACCGAGGAGTCGGGCACCCGCCACCGCACCGCCGAGCGGGTTTCCAAGCAGACCGGCTACCCGGTGATCTCGGTCAGCCAGTCGATGCACATCATCGGCGTCTACGTCGCCGGGCAGCGGCACGCGCTGGACGACTCCGGGCAGATCCTGTCCCGGGCCAACCAGGCCCTGGCCACGCTGGAGCGATACAAGCTGCGCCTGGACGAGGTCAGCGGCACCCTGTCCGCGCTGGAGATCGAGGACCTGGTCACCGTGCGCGATGCGCTGGCGGTGGTGCAGCGGCTGGAGATGGTGCGCCGCATCTCCGACGAGATCGCCGGCTACGTCGTGGAGCTGGGCACCGACGGCCGCCTGCTGTCACTGCAGCTCGACGAGATGATGGCCGGGGTCGACGCCGACCGCACCCTGGTCATCCGCGACTACCTGCCCCAGGCACGCCGAGCCCGCACCGTCGACGAGGCCCTGGTCGAGCTGGACATGCTGTCGGCCAGCGAGCTGATCGACCTGGTCTCGGTGGCCAAGTCGATGGGCTACCCGGCCACCACCGAGGCTCTGGACGCCGCGGTCAGCCCGCGCGGGTTCCGGCTACTGGCCCGGGTGCCGCGCCTGCCCGGCGCGATAGTGGACCGGCTGGTCGACCACTTCGGCAGCCTGCAGCGGCTGCTCGGAGCGACCGTGGAGGACCTGCAGGCCGTGGACGGCGTCGGCGACGCCCGCGCCCGCGGCGTACGCGAGGGGCTGTCCCGGCTGGCCGAGACCTCGATCCTGGAACGCTACGTCTAGGAGCTTTGCGATAGCGGCCGCTCGGTGGCTTCCGCAGCGCAGCGGAGGATGCCGCCGATTAAGGCCGCGACAGCAAAGCGACCCAGGAACACGGTCAGCTTTGCGGTAGCGCCGCTCGGTGGTATCCGCAGCGCAGCGGAGGATGCCGCCGATTAAGGCCGCGAGAGCAAAGCGACCCAGGAACACGGTCAGCTTTGCGGTAGCGGCCGCTCGGTGGCTTCCGCAGCGCAGCGGAGGATGCCGCCGATTAAGGCCGCGAGAGCAAAGCGACCCAGGAACACGGTCAGCTCAGCTTGAGCGTGACCGCGTGGCTGATGGCGGTGCCGACCCGGCCGAACAGCTGGTAGTCCCCGGCGTCGGGGACCGGGCCGTCCGGCGTGCGCTTCATGGTCTTGGCACAGGCGGTGCTGGCGTGTCCGTTCCAGATCACCGTGTACGCCCGCTCGTGGTTGGGCGGGAACTGTCGCACCTCGTGCCCGCGCGGGCCGCCGCAGTCGTCGGAGGACCAGACCTTGGTCGTCCCGTCGAGGATGCGCAGCTCCTGCAGGTCGGCGCCGACATCGCGCAGGCAGGTGCGCTTGCCCACATTCTTGATCAGCAGGGTGATGTACAGCTCCGCACCGCGCTTGAGCGAGGTCTGCGCGGGCTTCGCCGTCACCTTGATCTCGTCGTCGCCGCACTGCCCCGGGTCGGTCACGAGCGAGGGCGACGGGCTGGGCGACAGCTCCGACGCGGGCACGATGGTGTCGTCGGTCGGGCTGGGCGACGGCTCGGGGCTGGGCGACTGCGCGAGGCTCGGCTCGGGTGAGACGGTCGCGGCGGCGTTGTTCTGCGCGCCGCCGCTGCTGGTGCCGCGCACCACCAGCGAGATCATGAGGACGGCGAGGAGCACCGCGCCGAGCACTATCGCTCGGCGACGCCAGTAGACGGCGGCGGGCAGAGGACCCACTATCAGTCTCATGATGTGCTCACGCTAGCGCCCTCGATCACGACACGCCCTGCGCGACACGCCTGGCCGCGTCACAGATAGGTTTTGCGCTGGTAGATCGCGTGCGCGCCGCTCACCTTGTCCAAAAACAGCAGTCCGTCGCAGTGGTCGATCTCGTGCTGCAGCGCCCGCGCCTCGAACGCGTCCGTGGTGATGGTGACCTTGCGCCCGGTGCCGGGGAGCTCGCCGGTGACCACGATCCGCCCGGCCCGCTTCACATCACCGGTGAGGTCGGGCACGGACATGCAGCCCTCCCGCCCCGGCCGCCACCGGCTGGCCTCCACGATCACGGCATTGGCCAGCACGAACACGCCGTGCGTGGTGATCGTCTTCGGGTGCGTGGTGACGTCCAGGGCGAACAGCTGCGCGCTCACGCCGACCTGCGGTGCGGCCAGGCCGACGCAGCCCGGCGAGATCCGCATGGTGGCGACCAGGTCGGCCGCGAGCGCGACGATCTCGGGCGCGGTCGGGTCGACCTGCGGCCCCGGCCGGCTGAGCACCGGGGCGGGAGCGGTGACGACGGGCAGCACCCGGCCCTCACCCAGGGATGCCAGATCCCAGCCCTCGATGGCGGCGCTGACGCGCTGGTCCTGCTCGCTCATAAGACGTCCGCCCCCGCCGGGCGGAGATTGACCTCGACCCCGAGCTCGTCGGCGACCTGCGCCAGCTGCTCGGTCAGCGGTCCGGGCACGCCCACGGGCAGGTCCACCTCGGCCACGAGCAGGTACAGCGGACCGACCAGGCGGGTGGACAGATCGGTGACGTTGCCGCCCGCGTCCGCGACGACCCGGGTCACCGCGGCGACGATGCCGAGCCGGTCGGCGCCGTGCACGCTGAGCAGGTAGGGCAGGCCGCCGTTGGTGGTGGCCTCGTCCGGACCGACGTCGCGCACCGTCACCAGCAGCTGGCCGTCGGCGGACAGATGGCTCAGCGCCGCTTCGACCTGTTCGGCCGGCGCCGGCGCGGTGCAGATCAGCGTCATCGCGAAGTGCCCGCGCAGCCGGGTCATGGTCGAGTCGGTGAGGTTGGCGCCGAGCTTCGCCAGCGCCTCCGCGACGTCGGCGACGATCCCGGTGCGATCCGGCCCGATCACGGTGACGGCGAGTTCCACTCCGGAGCCGTTCATGCCGCCGCCTCCCCGCGCTCCACGCGGCCGGCGCCCCTGCGCGAGCCGACACCGCCAGGCACCGGAACTACCTGCAACATGATTCGCTCACTGCGCCCACTCATGCCGTGATTGTGCCGCAGTAGGGTGAGCGTCATGTCCGAAGTCGCCGCGCTGACCACAGCTTGGTACGACGCCAACGCGCGTGACCTGCCCTGGCGCGCCCCGGATGTGGGAGCCTGGCCCATCCTGATCAGCGAGGTCATGCTCCAGCAGACCCCCGTGGTACGGGTGCTGCCCGTGTGGCACGAGTGGGTGGCGCGCTGGCCCGCCCCGGCCGACCTGGCCGCCGACGAAGCCGGTGCGGCGATCCGGGCCTGGGGCCGGTTGGGCTACCCGCGCCGGGCGATGCGGCTGCACGCGTGCGCCGGCGCACTGGTGCAGCGCCACGGCGGCGTGGTCCCGCAGCGGCTGGACCAGATGCTCGCCCTGCCCGGGGTGGGCGACTACACCGCCCGCGCGGTGTTGGCGTTCGCGTACGGGCAGCGGCATCCGGTGGTGGACACCAACGTGCGCCGGGTGGCGGCACGCGCGGTGCTCGGTAGGGCCGACGCCGGAGCGGCCACCACCCCGGCGGACCTGAGTCTGGTGGAGACGCTGCTGCCGCCCGAGGCTCCGGCGGCGGCTCGGGCCAGTGCCGCGCTGATGGAGCTGGGGGCGGTGCTGTGCACCGCCCGTACCCCCCGCTGCGGCGACTGCCCGCTGCGCGAGCTCTGCGCCTGGCGCCGGACCGGCCTGCCGCTGCCGGAGGGCCCGTCGCGCAAGCCGCAGCGATACGCGGGAACCGACCGTCAGGTGCGCGGCCTGCTGCTGGCGGTGCTGCGCGGCAGCGCCGGTCCGGTGCCCCGGCCGGACCTCGACGCGGTATGGCCCCACGACGAGCAGCGCGAACGCGCCCTGGCCAGCCTGCTCACCGACGGTCTGGTGGTCCGGCGGCGCGAGCGCTACGCCCTGCCCGCCGGATCCGCCGATATCTGACCGGATCTTGCCGCTATCCCGCCACCAGCGGGGGGTTGTTTCTCGGCGTTCGCTGGATAGAGTCCGGGCGTGGCATCCACCCCCGCTCGCCGCGTCCTTGCCGTGCTCCCGTTACTGGCTGTGCTCACACTGAACGCCTGCGACAAAGCCGACCCGCCGACCTTCGCCGGACCGGCCACGCCCAGCGCGAGCCCTTCGGACATGGCCTCGCCCACCCCCTCGGTCACGCCCTCGCCGACCCCGTCGCCGAAGCCGGTCGTCAGCCCGAAGGGGCCGAAGACCCTGGACTGGTACATGTCCCAGGTGCCGCACTTCCCGGACGCGCCCGAGCCGAAGCGGGTCCACGTGACGGAGAGCAGCTCGTCGGTGTTCTGGTTCCGGGTGCCGACCGAGCAGAAGGTCGCCTTCATCACCATCGACGACGGGGCGCTGTCGCGGCCGTCGATGGTGCCGGAGTTCATCCGGCAGGCGGGCATCCCGGTCACCATGTTCCTGAACTCGCCCGCCGCGACGAGGTACACCGACTACTTCAAGGCGATCGAGGACGCGGGCGGCGTGGTGGAGAACCACACGATCACGCACACCTCGCTCAAGGGGAAGTCGTACGACTTCCAGAAGCACGAGATCTGTGGGTCGGCCGACAAGTTGGAGCAGCTGTTCGGCAAGCGCCCGACGCTGTTCCGGCCGCCCTTCGGCGAGCGCGACAAGACCACGCTGCGGGCCGCGCAGGACTGCGGCATGCACGCCTCGTTCTACTGGACGCAGACCGTCGACAAGGGCATCGTGCGCTACCAGACCGCCCAGAAGGTGGTGAAGCCCGGTGACGTGCTGCTCATGCACTTCCGCCCGGCGCTGATGGACGACCTGCTGGCGGCGCTGAAGGCGATCTACCGGTCCGGGCTGACCCCGGCGCTGCTGGAGGACTACGTCGACTTCGACGCCCGCTGACACATACGAGAAGAGGGGCACCGCTCGCGCGGTGCCCCTCTTCTTTGACTACGTCACGCGGCTGCGGCGGGCTCTGCCGGAGCCTCGGGCGCCGCCTCGGCCGGAACGGCCCGCTGCGACGCGACGAAGGTCAGCTTCGCGGTCTCCACCTGCTCCGGGTCGCCCTCGCAGTCGACCAGCACGTGCTGGCCCGGCTTGAGCTCCTGGAACAGGATGCGCTCGCTCAGCGTGTCCTCCAGCTCGCGCTGGATGGTCCGGCGCAGCGGCCGGGCACCCAGGACCGGGTCGAAGCCCTTCTTCGCCAGGTAACGCTTGGCGTTGTCGGTCAGCTCCAGGCCCATGTCCTTGTTGCGCAGCTGGGTCTCGATCCGCTTGATCATGATGTCGACGATCGAGAGGATCTCCACCTCGGTCAGCTGGTGGAAGACGATGGTGTCGTCGATACGGTTCAGGAACTCCGGGCGGAAGTGCTGCTTCAGCTCGTCGTTGACCTTGACCTTCATCCGCTCGTAGTTCGACTCGGCGTCCTCGGACTTCTGGAAGCCCAGCGACACGGCCTTGGCCACGTCACGGGTGCCCAGGTTGGTGGTCAGGATGATCACCGTGTTCTTGAAGTCCACGATGCGGCCCTGGCCGTCGGTCAGGCGACCGTCCTCCAGGATCTGCAGCAGCGTGTTGAACACGTCCGGGTGGGCCTTCTCGATCTCGTCGAAGAGCACCACGGAGAACGGCCGACGGCGCACCTTCTCGGTGAGCTGGCCGCCCTCGTCGTAACCGACGTACCCGGGCGGGGCACCGACGAGGCGGGACACCGTGTACCGGTCGTGGAACTCGGACATGTCGAGCTGGATCAGCGCGTCCTCGCTGCCGAACAGGAACTCTGCCAGCGCCTTGGACAGCTCGGTCTTACCGATACCCGAGGGACCGGCGAAGATGAACGAGCCCGAGGGGCGCTTGGGGTCCTTCAGACCGGCCCGCGTACGGCGGATCGCCTTGGAGACGGCCTTGACCGCGTCGATCTGGCCGACGACCCGCTTGTGCAGCTCGTCCTCCATGCGCAGCAGGCGGGAGGTCTCCTCCTCGGTCAGCTTGTACACCGGGATGCCGGTCCAGTTGGCCAGGACCTCGGCGATCTGCTCGTCGTCGACCTCGCTGACGACGTCCAGGTCACCGGCCTTCCACTGCTTCTCCCGCTCGCCCTTCTGGCCGAGCAGCTGCTTCTCCTTGTCGCGCAGCTGCGCGGCGCGCTCGAAGTCCTGCGCGTCGATCGCGGACTCCTTGTCGCGGCGCACCTGGGCGATCTTCTCGTCGAAGTCGCGCAGGTCCGGCGGCGCGGTCATCCGGCGGATGCGCATCCGGGCACCGGCCTCGTCGATCAGGTCGATCGCCTTGTCCGGCAGGAAGCGGTCGGAGATGTACCGGTCGGCCAGGTTCGCCGCCGCGACCAGGGCCGCGTCGGTGATGGTGACCCGGTGGTGCGCCTCGTAGCGGTCACGCAGACCCTTGAGCATCTCGATGGTGTGCGCCACCGAGGGCTCGCCGACCTGGATCGGCTGGAAGCGCCGCTCCAGCGCCGCGTCCTTCTCCAGGTGCTTGCGGTATTCGTCGAGCGTGGTCGCGCCGATGGTCTGCAGCTCGCCGCGGGCCAGCATCGGCTTGAGGATGCTGGCGGCGTCGATCGCGCCCTCGGCGGCGCCCGCGCCGACCAGAGTGTGGATCTCGTCGATGAAGAGGATGATGTCGCCGCGGGTGCGGATCTCCTTGAGCACCTTCTTCAGACGCTCCTCGAAGTCACCGCGGTAGCGCGAACCGGCCACCAGGGCGCCGAGGTCAAGCGTGTACAGCTGCTTGTCCTTCAGCGTCTCCGGCACCTCGCCCTTGACGATCTTCTGGGCCAGGCCCTCGACGACGGTCGTCTTGCCGACGCCGGGCTCGCCGATCAGCACCGGGTTGTTCTTGGTGCGGCGGGACAGCACCTGCATGACCCGCTCGATCTCCTTCTCCCGGCCGATCACGGGGTCGAGCTTGCCCTCCCGTGCCGACTGGGTCAGGTTGCGACCGAACTGGTCCAGCACCAGGCTGGTGGACGGGGCCGCCTCGCCGGTGGCGGTGCCCGCGGCAGCCGGCTCCTTGCCGCCCTGGTAGCCCGAGAGCAGCTGGATCACCTGCTGGCGCACGCGGTTGAGGTCGGCGCCGAGCTTCACCAGCACCTGGGCGGCGACACCCTCACCCTCGCGGATGAGGCCGAGCAGGATGTGCTCGGTGCCGATGTAGTTGTGGCCGAGCTGCAGCGCCTCACGCAGCGACAGCTCCAGCACCTTCTTGGCCCGCGGCGTGAACGGGATGTGCCCGCTCGGCGCCTGCTGGCCCTGGCCGATGATCTCCTCTACCTGCTGGCGCACACCTTCGAGCGAGATGCCGAGACTCTCCAGCGCCTTCGCCGCGACGCCCTCACCCTCGTGGATGAGGCCGAGCAGGATGTGCTCCGTGCCGATGTAGTTGTGGTTGAGCATCCGGGCCTCTTCTTGGGCCAGGACGACCACCCGACGCGCCCGGTCGGTGAACCGCTCGAACATTCCCGCTCCTCACCTACGCCTCAGTTCCTCGACCTCCACCTGGAGGTGCGGGGCGGCGAAGCTGTTTCACTCACTCTAACGCCAGACCCCGACGGTGTCGGCCCACCGAAAACGGTCGTCGGGTCACCGTTGGGTAACCGTAACGTCGCTCACCGTCGGTCGAAATTCGGATATTCGCGGGCAAACTGCCCGCTATATCGCCGTTGGGGAAGACATCTGAGCCAACCATGCCCGCCCCGGCGCTGTTCCGCATCCACGGGCGCTACGCGCACAGCGAAATATCCGGATCGCTGCCGGAGCCCGCGGCCACCCGAGCCGGGGGCGGACAGCACAAAGCGGTACAACACGAAAGGTCGTCAGAACCTTCCACGTGTACCGCTCTGGCAGTTACGGACGGCACGTGACCCCGGCCCGGGTCCGCACCGGATGAGATCAGCGCAGGCCCGCCGCGAAGTACTTCTCGATCAGCTTCGCCGGCACGCGGCCCCGGTCGTTGACCTCTTCACCCTGACCCTTGGCCCACTCGCGCACGCGCTGGTTGAAGGCGCGCTGCTCGGCAGCGGTCGGTGCCTTCGCCTTCGCCGCGACCGCCGGACCCCGGCGGCTCGACTCCTTGCGCGCGGCGGCCACGAACGGCGCCAGCGCCAGCGCCAGCTTGTCGTGGTTCGACGGGCCCAGGTCGATCTCGTAGCTGTTTCCTTCGAACCCGAACTTCACGCTGCGGACGTCGCCCTCGGAACCATCGAGGTCGTCCGCCAGCACCACAATCTCGCGCCTGGCCATGCCTTACTTCCTTTCTCGCCGCCCCTGGCCTCCCCGTCAGTCGAGGCGCCGAATTCAACTACGGGAACGCCGACAGGATAGCTTGCACATCGCGCGCCGATCAATTCTGCGTCGCCATTATTGCGCGTCCCGCGAAATGCGTTACATGTCATCCTAGGCCACCCGCCGAGCAAAATCGAAGGTCCGCGCCCCTGACGAGGGGAAATAGAATGCCCTGTCAATTGGGAACGCTCCGACGGAGCATCGCCGGTAACCACGGTCGTACCCGGCACCGACCCGCCGACGACCAGATTCCAGGACACCGCACGGGTTCAAACATCGCCTCGGATCGCCCCCGGCAATTGAGTCGTGACGGCGGGTGAGCAAAACAGTGGGCGGTGCCACCGGCCGGTCGGCGACCAGACCACGCCGACCCCGGACCACCTTCAAAGGGCGCGATCGGGCCTAATTCCGCGACCGTCGGCAATGGCCGCGGTGTCGTGGGCACCACCCCGTACCGCACGGGAACGGGGCGGCCGGAGTCGGCACCAGCCGCGCGTTTGGGCGGCCCCTGAGTGGCGCCACGGGCGAGCCGGCGGCTCGTGGGCTTCCGGGCACGATTCGGGCCGCTGGATTCGCGCTACCGGGGGCAGTCGCGCAATCGCTGTGCGCTGCGATCCGCCGCCTATCGCCGCCGCCCCGTATCGGCGCATCACGCGGCGAGACGCTACAGTGTGCGACCAAGATCGCTTGAAATCGGGGGTACGACATGACGCGACTCGAACAGCATCGCCTTTCGTTCGGAGCGGCCGCCCAGACCTATGCGGGCGCCCGCCCCACCTACCCGCTCGAGGCGCTGGACTGGGCCCTCGACTCCGTCCCCGGAAAGGCGCCGCTGCGCGTGGTGGACCTGGCCGCAGGCACCGGCCAGCTCACCCGGGTGGTGCTCGCCGCCGGTCACGACGTGGTGGCGGTGGAACCCGACCCCGAGATGCGAGCCCAGCTCACCCGGACCACCCCCGGCGTCGACTGCCTGGCCGGGTCGGCCGAGGCGATCCCGCTGGCCGACGGCAGCGCCGACGCCGTGGTGGTCGGCACGGCCTTCCACTGGTTCGACCCCGTCGCGGCGGACACGGAGATCGCGCGGGTGCTGCGACCCGGCGGCGTGCTGGCGCCCATGTGGAACAACCGCGACCTCAGCCTGGACTGGACTCGCCGCCTGGAAGAGATCATCACGCCCGCCCGGCAGCACCTGGCGGGCCTGGACACGCTGCGGCCCAGCTCGCTGTTCGAGCAGGCCGAGGTGGCCGAGTTCCCGCACAGCGTGCGGCAGACGGCAGCGGGGCTGCTGGACCTGGTCCAGTCGCGGTCGTGGTACCTGACCGCCGCGCCCGAGGAGCAGCGGCAGATCCTGGACCAGGTGCGCACGCTCTGCGCCACCCATCCGGACCTGGCCGGACGCGACAGCTTCGAGCTGCCGTACACGACGGTCGCCTACCGCCTGCGGCGGCGTTAGACGTTGCGCTCGTACACCATGCGCAGGCCGATGAGGGTGATCATCGGCTCGTGGTGGGTGATGGTGCGGCACTCGCCGATCACCACGGGCGCCAGCCCGCCGGTGCCGATCACCGCCGTCACCCCACCCAGCTCCTCGATCATGCGGTTGACCACGCCGTCGACCTGCCCGGCGAAGCCGAACACCACGCCCGACTGCAGGCACTCGACCGTGTTCTTGCCGATCACCCGGGCCGGTTTGACCAGCTCGACCTTGCGCAGCTGCGCGGCGCGGGAAGCCAGCGCCTCCACCGAGATCTCGATGCCGGGGGCCAGCACGCCGCCGAGGAACTCGCCCCGGGCGCTGATGGCGTCGAAGTTGGTGGAGGTGCCGAAGTCGACCACGATCGCCGGGCCGCCGTAGAGGGCGTGCGCGGCCAGCGTGTTGACCACACGGTCGGCGCCGACCTCCTTGGGGTTGTCGATGGCCAGCTGGACCCCGGTCTTGACCCCGGGCTCGACCACCACTGCGGGCACCCCCGGGTAGTAGCGGCCGAGCATCGTACGCAGTGAGCGCAGCGCCGCCGGGACGGTCGAACAGGCCGCCACGCCGGTGATCTCGACGTTGTCCCCGGCCAGCAGGCCACGGAACATCAGGCCCAGCTCGTCGGCGGTGTTGCGGGCATCGGTCTTCACCCGCCACGAGTGCACGATCTTGTCGCCCTCGAAGGTGGCGAGCACCGTGTTGGTGTTACCGATGTCGATGCAGAGCAGCACGTGCCGTCACTTCCGCGGTCGGAGGTCCAAGGCGATGTCCACGATAGGCGACGAGTGGGTGAGCGCCCCCACCGACAGGTAGTCGACCCCGGTGGCGGCGTACTCGGCGGCGACGGCCAGGGTGAGGCCGCCGGTCGCCTCCAGCTCGGCGCGGTCGCCGACCGCGGTGACGACCTCGCGCAGCAGGTCCGGGGACATGTTGTCGCAGAGCAGGAAAGTCGCGCCCGCGGCGACCGCCTCCTTCGCCTCGGCCAGCGTGGTCACCTCCACCTGCACGAGCAGGTCCGGGAACGTCGCGCGGACCAGCTCGTACGCGGCGGTGATGGAGCCCGCGGCGAGCTTGTGGTTGTCCTTGATCATGGCGACGTCGTAGAGACCCATGCGCTTGTTCGTGCCGCCCGCGGCGCGCACGGCGTACTTCTCCAACGGGCGCAGCCCCGGGGTGGTCTTGCGGGTGTCCAGCACCAGCGCCTTCGTCCCGGTGAGCTGCTCGACCCAGCGGCGGGTGTGGGTGGCCACGCCCGACATCCGGCACAGCAGGTTCAGCGCGGTCCGCTCGGCCGCCAGCAGCGTCCGCGTCGGACCGGTGATCGTGGCGAGCACGTCGCCCCGGGCCACCGTGTCACCATCGGTCGCCTGCACGGTCACCTCGGCACCCGGCCCGGCCAGCTCGAACACCAGCTCCGCCACGGCCAGCCCGGCCACCACCCCGGCCTCGCGGGCGATCAGCTCGGCCGTGTCGACCTGATCGGCCGGGATCGTCGCCACGCCGGTCACGTCCAGGCGGTCGGGGCCCAGGTCCTCGCGCAGCGCGTTCTCGACGATCCGCCGTACCTCGTCGGGGTCCAGGCCCGCCTTGTCCAAACTGATCCGCGTCGACTCTTTCACGCCATCTCCTCCCACCTAGCCGTGAGACCACCCGCGGCGTCCGGCTGCGGGAACAGGTGCCCGCGCCATGCCGCGCTCGCCTCCGGATGATCCTCGCGCCAGTGGCAGCCGCGCGTCTCGGCGCGCAGCGACGCCGCGGCGACCAGCGCCGACGCCACGGTCAGCAGGTTCGCGAACTCCCACCCGGCGGTACGGCCCGGCAGCGGCGGCGCGCCGACCTCGGTCAGCACCGCGGCCGTCCCGGCCAGCGTCTCGGCGTTGCGCAGCACGCCCGCGCCCCGGGTCATCGCCCGCTGCAGCCGGGCCCGGCGCGCGGCGGTGTCGGTGACGACAGCCTCGGCGGTGTCGGCGACGGCGTCGGCCGCGGGCAGCCCGCCGATCATGGCGACCTTGTCCAGCTCGATCGGGCCCTGCGGCGGCAGCTCGCGGGCGATGTCCACCGCGATGCGCCGGGCGAAGACCAGACCCTCCAGCAGCGAGTTCGAGGCCAGGCGGTTGGCGCCGTGCACGCCGGTGCAGGCGACCTCACCGCAGGCGTACAGGCCGGGGATGCTGGTTCGGCCGTGCAGGTCGGTGCGCACGCCGCCGGAGGCGAAGTGAGCCGCCGGGGCCACGGGGATCAGGTCGTGCACCGGGTCCACCCCGGCCGCCAGGCAGTACGCGGTGATGGTCGGGAAGCGGTGGGTCACGTCGCGCACGTGCCGGGCGTCGAGGTAGACGTGGTCGGTGCCCGACGCCAGCAGCTGCCGGTGGATGCCCTTGGCGACCACGTCGCGCGGCGCCAGCTCGGCCAGCTCGTGCTGCCCGACCATGAACCGCTTGCCGTCCCCGTCGACCAGGTACGCCCCCTCGCCCCGCAGCGCCTCGCTGACCAGCGGCTGCTGCGCGCTGCGGTTACCCGGCAAGAACAGCGACGTGGGATGGAACTGCACGAACTCCAGGTCGGTCACGGCCGCGCCCGCGCGCAGCGCCAAAGCCACGCCGTCGCCGGTGGAGACGATCGGGTTGGTGGTGGAGGCGAAGACCTGGCCCATGCCGCCGGTCGCCAGCACCACCGCGCGGGCCAGCACCGCGCCGACGCCGTCCTCGGTGCCCTCGCCGAGCACGTGCAGGGTGACCCCGCAGGCCCGGCCGTCGGCGTCGCGCAGCAGGTCCAGCACGAGCGCGTGCTCGACCAGGCGGATCCAGGGGTCGCGGCGCACCGCGGCGTGCAGGGCGCGCTGCACCTCGGCGCCGGTCGCGTCGCCGCCCGCGTGGATGATCCGGTTGGCGTGGTGGCCGCCCTCGCGGGTGAGCATCAGCGAGCCGTCGGGGTGGCGGTCGAACTCGGCACCCATCTTGATCAGCTCGCGCACCCGGGCCGGGCCCTCGGTGACCAGTACGTCGACGGCCTCCGGGTCGCACAGGCCGACCCCGGCGACCAGCGTGTCCTCGGCGTGGGCGGCCGGGGTGTCGAGCGGGTCGAGCACGGCCGCGATGCCGCCCTGGGCCCACCGGGTGGACCCGTCGTCAATGTTGACCTTGGTGACCACCGTGACGTGCAGGCCAGCCTCGCGCAGGTGCAGCGCGGCGGTCAGGCCGGCGATACCCGACCCGATCACCACCACGTCGGTGGGCTCGGCCCACGACGCTGCCCGCGCGGGCAGCGCCCGCGGCAGCACCGGAAGTTCGACCGGAACGTTCAACGCCTCGCGCACACGCCCAGTCAACCGCGCCGCAGCCCTCCATTCACCCCCAACCGACCGTGACGCCCAACACTCGGCCCTGCACCAGGCGAAAAAGAAGATCGCCGCCCCGGCCAGTACGGCCGGAGCGGCGATCCACTCAGTCAGGGGTCACGCATAGTTGATGGGGAGGCCGCCGTTGCCGGCACCCTTCAGCGAGCGGGTGACCTTCTTCTTGTCCAGCCAGATGTGGCACCGCACGCCGCGGTCGCCGGCATTCCAGTCGGCCTCCGACGGCCAGTCCCACACCACGCCGGTGCGGTACTTCATGTTGCCGTCGGCGGGGACCTTCACGTACTTGGCGATCACCTTGCGGCACTCGCTGGCGATCTTGTCCTGGGACGAGTTCAGCTTCGCGTAGGCAAGGCTGCCCGCGTTCCAGATGCCCGCGAACTCGGTGTTGTGCGACTTCTTGCAGTCGATGGCGACGAGGGTGTCGCCGTACTGGTAGCAGCCGTACTTCAGCGAGGAGTTCTTGGTGAACTCGCCCTTGAGCGAGATGCTGCGCAGGGTCGGGTCGCCGTACGGGCGCTCCAGGGCCGAGAGCACGCAGACGTACCAGCGGGAACCGCCGGTCCAGCTGATCGAGGCGGGCAGGGAGAGGCCGATCGACAGCATGCCGCCGCGCCAGTCGCCGCCGACGAACGCGGTGGCCTTCTTGTCGCAGTCGCTCCAGGCGGTGCGCATCGCGGCCGAACCCGCCTGCGGGGCCTCGGCGGCCTCGGCGGCGGCACCGGTGAACTGGCCGATCGCCACGATCTCGTAGTTGTGGCCACGGTCACAGGCCACCGGGTCGTACATGCTGCGGGACATGTAGTCGTTCAGGACCTTCAGACACATGTCCGCGTCGGGCTCCCAGCCCTTCGGCGCGGCCATGGCGGGCCACTGGTCGGTCAGGTTCCCGTCGATGTGCTTCGGCAGCTCCGGCGTGCAGGCCGTGGCGGCGAGCAACGTCACCGCACCGAGCAACAGTCCGGCGACTACCCGGCTCATCCCACGTCGCATGGGATGCCCTCCCCCGATCTAGGCCAACGTGAATGGCGAGCATAGTTCATACGCGCCAGTTCCCGCGTCCCGCCTGGGGCTGGTCTGATCAAGACCTCAGGAGGGGATCCCCTTGCCCTTGGTGTCCTTCGCCGAACCGGTCATCTTCTTCTGCTCCAGCCACAGGTAGCAGCGCACGCCCCGGTCGCCGCCGGCCCAGGTGGCCCGGCTGTACGGCCAGGAGATGACGCCGTAGCGGGTGGTCGCGCTCTGGGTGATGCCCACGTACGCCGCGATCGCCTTGCGGCAGTTGTCGTGGAAGTAGTCCCAGTCCTTCTCGCTCGCCGGGTAGGCGCGGGTGCGCGCAGCGGCGAACGAGCCGACGTATTCGGCGTTGTGCGACTTCGCGCAGTCGACCGCTTCCATCTTGTCCACGCCGTTGGTGCCGGACTCGTTGAAGCAGCCCAGCAGCAGCGGCGCCGACAGGTCGCCGCGCAGGGAACCCTTGCGCTCGACCCAGTCGGCGTCGCCGGTGACCGTGGTCAGCTCGTTGAGCTCGCAGCGGTACCAGCGGGCGCCGCCCTGCCAGGCCGCCGCCGAGGGCAGGGTGAGATCGAGGGTGAGGCGGGCGTCGCGCCACTGGCGGCCCACGTACGCGGTGGCGCGCTCGTCGCACTCGGCGTAGGCGGCGGCCACCGCGGCGGTGTTCGGCTCCGGCGGCGCGGCCAGTTCGGTGGCCGGACCGGTCAGGGTGCCGACGTACACCGTCTCGCCGAAGTGGGACTGGGCGCAGTCCACCGGCTGGTATGCGGTGGCGCGGCCGGTCTGCTCGTACGTCTTGGGGTGGCAGACCTCGGCACCGGGCGTGAACACCTGGGCCTCGGGCAGCGCGGACCAGTCGTCGGTGAGCTTGCCGTCCGTGCCGGCCACTGTCGCGGTACATCCGGCCAGCGCCGGTGCCAGCAGCGCGCACATGGCGGTGCCGGCGGCGATCCACCGCCTCATCGACATCGTCCCCTTCCGAGCCCAGTCCGCCCGGAGCCTAACGGACCGGCGTGCGCCGCAAAACCGGCCGAGGGGGCTACCGTGCCACCGCGAGCGGGCTGGGCACCGGATCGCCGACCATCCCCGCCACCGCCTCGGCGGGGTCGCCGCCCAGCGAGATGACCCGGTTGTCGGCGTCCACGTGGACGACCTTGGGGGTGTAGGCGCGCGAGGTGGCCTCATCCATCTGGGCGTACGAGATGAGGATGACCAGGTCCCCCGGCTGCACCAGGTGCGCCGCCGCCCCGTTGATGCCGATGACGCCGGTGCCCCGTTCGCCGGGGATGACGTAGGTCTCCAGCCGGGCGCCGTTGGTGATGTCGACGATCGCCACCTGCTCGCCGGGCAGCAGGTCAGCGGCGTCCATCAGGTCCTCGTCGATCGTCACCGAACCCACGTAGTGCAGGTCGGCCTGGGTCACCACGGCCCGGTGGATCTTGGACTTGAACATGGTGCGCAGGAACATCGGTTCAGCTCTCCCGGGGGTGCGGTGCGTCGAGGTGCACCGGGATGTTGTCGATCAGCCGGGTCGTACCGACACGGGCCGCCACCAGCAGCCGCGCCGGGCCTGCACCCGGGTCCTCACTCAGGTCGGCGCCGCGCAGCGCCAGGTAGTCCACTTCCAACCCGGCCAGCTCGGCCCGCGCCGCCGCCAGCACGGCGGCCGCGCCGCGCTGGGCGGCACCGGCGCGCAGCGCGCGCGACAGGGCCAGCGCGGTCTCGCGCTGCGCGTCGTCGAGGTACCGATTGCGGCTGGACAGCGCCAGGCCGTCGAGCTCCCGTACCGTCGGCACGCCGACGATCTCCACGTCGAGCTCCAGATCGCGCACCATGGCCCGGATCAGGGTCAGCTGCTGATAGTCCTTCTCCCCGAAGAACGCCAGGTCGGCGCCGGTGAGCCGGAGCAGTTTGCACACCACGGTCAGCACGCCCGCGAAGTGGCCGGGGCGCACCGCGCCCTCCAGCACCTCACCCAGCGGCCCGGGGTGCACGGTCACCTCGGAGTCGCCGTGCGGATACATGACCTCAGGCGTCGGCGCGAACAGCACGTCCACGCCCTCGCGCTCGCACACCGCCAGATCGGCCTCGAATGTGCGCGGGTAGCGGGTGAAGTCCTCGTTCGGCCCGAACTGCAGCGGGTTCACGAAGACCGTCGCGAGCAGGTGGTCGGCGCTCTTGCGGGCCTCGCGCAGCAGCATCGCGTGCCCCTCGTGCAGCGCGCCCATGGTCATCACCACGGCCACGGTGCCGGGCAGCGCGGCGCGGGCCGCGGCCAGTTCGGCCCGCGTGCCTACGACATCCGTCACGGCCGTACCTCCAGTCATCGGGCGGTCTCGCCGATCTCTGTGTACCCCGCTCCGGTCGCGGACTGGGCCAGCACGCCGAGCAGCGGCTCGGCGTCGCGGGGACGCAGGCGGCCGTTGGCGATGGCGCGGTCGGCGGTGCGCCGGGCCAGCGCCACGTACGCGGGCAGCGAGTCGGGCGCCGTCTCCCGCATCACCTGCACGTGCCGCGCCACCGTGCCCGCGTCGCCGCGCGACACCGGGCCGGTCAGCGCCGCGTCGCCCATCCGCAGCGCGTTCTCCAGCGCGGCGGTCAGCAGCGGGCCGAGCACCTTGGCCGGGTCGAGCACGCCCGCGTCGCGCAGCCGGTCGGCGGCCTCGTTCACTAGCGTGACCAGGTGGTTCGCGCCATGGGCCAGGCCCGCGTGGTAGAGGGCGCGCTGCTGCTCGCCGATCCACTCCGGGGTGCCGCCGAGGTCGGCGACGAGGTCGGCGGCCAGCTCCCGGACGGTGGGGTCGGGGGCGGTCACGCCGTACGAGATGCCGCGCAGGCGGCGCAGGTCACCGGCGCCGCCGGTGAAGGTCATCGCCGGGTGCAGCGCCAGCGGCCGAGCGCCGACCGCGGCGGCGGGCGCCAGCACGGCCAGGCCGTGCGCGCCGGAGGTGTGCGCCACGATCTGTCCGGGACGCAGCGCGCCGGTGGCGGCCAGCCCGGCGACAACGCCCGCGAGCGCGTCATCGGGTACCGCGATGAGCAGCAGATCGTCCGCGGCGCGGGCCACGTCGTCGGCGGGAAGATTCTGGGCACCCGGGAGCAGGGTGCTGATGCGATGCTTGGCCGCGGCAGAGACGCCAGATGCGGCGACGACGTGGTGCCCGGCGGCCCGTAGGGCGGCCGCGAGGACCGCGCCGACCCGGCCGGCGCCGATCACACCCACGGTGAACTCGCGCGTTGCGCTCATGCTCTGATCCAGTCCTCTGCGTCGGGGTACCGGTCGACGCAAGTATGCGTCCGCGTCCCACTGACCGGACAGCAACTGTGCGAAACCGCACTGACCCCCGGACTTAACAAACCGGGCGTACGGCATCATCGGCTGATGCGGTGGCGGGAGGCGATGGCGCGGGCGCTGTACGGGCCGGGCGGCTTCTTCGTCCGCGAACGCCCAGCCGACCACTTCCGCACCAGCGCGCACGCGTCACCGCTGTTCGCCGCCGCCCTGGCCCGGCTGGTCTGCCAGGTCGACACGGCTCTGGGCGCACCCGCCACGCTCGACCTCGTCGACGTGGGCGCGGGCCGGGGCGAGCTGCTCACGGCACTGCTCGCCGAACTTCCCCCGCCGGTACGCGCCCGGGTCCGACCCATCGGGGTGGAGGTCACCATGCGGTCCTGGGACGGCATCTCCTGGCGCACCGACCTCCCGCGCGGCCTGACCGGCGTCCTGCTCGCCACCGAGTGGCTGGACAACATCCCCCTCGACCTCGCCCGCGACGGCCGCTACCTCGACACCGGCCTCAACCCGGGCGACCCGCTCTCCCCCGCCGACGCGGCCTGGGCAGAGCGGTGGTGGCCCGCCGGGCCGGACGAGGTGATCGAGATCGGGCGAACCCGCGACGAAGCCTGGGCCGACGCGGTCGCCGCCGTGTCGGCCGGGCTCGCCCTGGCCGTCGACTACGGCCACCTGCGCGAACATCGTCCGCCCCGGTCGACCGCCACCGGTTTCCGACACGGCCGTGAGGTCCCGCCCGCCTTCGACGGCAGCACCGACATCACCTGCCACGTCGCCATGGACTCCGCCGCCGCGGCAGCCGGTCCGGACCACGTCCTGCTACGCCAGCGCGACGCCCTGCACCGCCTCGGCGTCGACGGCCGCCGTCCGCCACTGACTCTGGCCTCGACCGACCCCATCGCGTACGTCCGCGCCCTGTCCACCGCCGGCGCCGGCGCCGAGCTGACCGCCCCCGCCGGACTCGGCGCCCACTGGTGGCTCGCCCACCCCGTCGCCCTCCCCCACCCCCTCCCCCTCCTGCCCTGAGCGAAGGAAGGGCCCTTCCTTAACGGGGTGGGGGGCGGAGGGCTGGCTTACGATTGCGGCCATGGCGGAAGCGGGCGGTACGCGCGAGTTGACGGTCGGGGCGGGCGCGGGTGCGCAGCAGCTCGGTACCGACATGGTCCTCAACATCGGAC
Source organism: Catellatospora tritici (assembly GCF_019083965.1). Lineage (GTDB taxonomy): Bacteria > Actinomycetota > Actinomycetes > Mycobacteriales > Micromonosporaceae > Catellatospora > Catellatospora tritici. The sequence goes on along the minus strand of NZ_JAHRCY010000011.1, from coordinate 238,025 downwards.
CGCAGCACCCGTCCACGCACGGCGTGCTGCGGCTCAAGCTCGTGCTCGACGGCGAGAAGGTGCTGTCGGCCGAGCCGGTCGTCGGATACATGCACCGGGGCGCGGAGAAGCTGTTCGAGGTGCGCGACTACCGGCAGATCCTGGTGCTGGCCAACCGGCACGACTGGCTGAGCGCGTTCAGCAACGAGCTGGGGGCCGCGATGGCGGTCGAGCGGCTGATGGGGCTGGAGGTGCCGGAGCGGGCGATCTGGCTGCGTACGGCGATGGCCGAGCTGAACCGGATCCTCAACCACCTGATGTTCCTCGGGTCGTATCCGCTGGAGATCGGGGCGATCACGCCGATGTTCTACGCCTTCCGCGAGCGCGAGGTGCTGCAGGCGGTGATGGAGGAGGCCACCGGCGGGCGCATGCACTACATGTTCAACCGCGTCGGCGGCCTCAAGGAGGAGGTCCCGGCGGGCTGGACCCGGCGCGCCCGCGAGGCGGTCGACCTCGTCGAGTCGCGCATGCCCGCGCTGGACGACCTGATCCGGCGCAACGACATCTTCCTGGCCCGCACCGTCGGGGTCGGGGTGCTCAGCGCCGCCGACGCCGCCGCGTACGGCGCATCCGGGCCGGTGGCACGGGCCAGCGGGCTCGACTTCGACCTGCGCCGCGACGAGCCGTATCTGGCGTACGGGGAGCTGGACGTGCCGGTGGTCACCCGTACCACCGGGGACTGCCACGCGCGGTTCGAGGTGCTGCTGGACCAGGTGTACGCGTCACTGGGCCTCGTCCGGGCCTGCCTGGACCGGGTGGACCGGATCACCGGACCGGTGAATGTACGGCTGCCGAAGGTGGTCAAGGCACCCGAGGGGCACACGTACGCGTGGACCGAGAACCCGTTGGGCGTGAACGGCTACTACCTCGTGTCGCGGGGCGACAAGACGCCGTGGCGGATGAAGCTGCGCACGGCGTCGTACGCCAACGTCCAGGCGCTGTCCACCCTGCTGCCCGGCACCCTGGTCCCCGACCTGATCGCCATCCTCGGCTCGATGTTCTTCGTCGTCGGCGACATCGACAAATAACCTGGCGCCCGCTGTGCTGCTGGCGCCCGCCTCCGCGAGCGCGGCACGCTCACTGCACCGCTGGCGCCCGCCTCCGCGAGCGCGGCACGCTCGCCTTTCAGGCGGCGTCTTCCCTCGTCGCTGCTGGGCCTTTGGCCCAGTCACGCTCCTCAGTCCAGACGCCGCCGGCGAGCGTGCGGGTCAGCGGTAGCGGTCTCGATCGCGGTCTCTGTCGCGTTCTCGGTCGCGGTCGGTGCGGGATTCGTAGTCGGACCAGCGGTCTTCGCGGTCGGGTGAGGACGAGATGGCGCGGGGGGTTTCGCGGCGGTCCTGGTCGCGGAAGGGGAAGCCGCTGCGGGGCTCGTCCAGGCGGTCGTCTTCGAACGGGAAGCCGCCCCGTTCGGCCTCGCGGCGGACGGCGGCCCAGCGGTCCTCGATGCGCAGTTCGGTGCCGCCGGAGCCGTCGCTGCGCAGGTCGGCGCGGCGCTCGCCCATACGCAGCTCGCGGCCCCGGTCATCGCTGCGGATGCTGGCCCAGCGGTCGCCCGCGCTGAGGTCGGGGCGGCGATCGTCATCGTCGTCGGCGTAGCGGCGGCCGGACTCGGCGCGGCTGCCGCGACGGTCGTCTTCCCGGTCGTCGCGGTCGTCGCGGCTGCTCCAGCGCTCGGCAGAGACCGGCTCGGCCGCGTCGCGGCGCCGTTCCAGCTGCTCGCGCAGGCGCTGCTCGGTCCAGGACTCCTCGCGGTCGCGCTCGCGCTCGCGGTGCCGCTCGGACCGGGGGCGCTGCACCTCGATGCGGGGCGGGGTGGCGTAGTCGTTCTCGGCGCGGCCGCCGCGGTCGAAGCCGCCGTACACGGTGCCGCGCTGGGCGTCCTCGGCGTGCGGGTCCACGATGGTCTGCCGCGTGGTTACCTGGACGGTCTCGGTGTGCCGAACGACGCCGCCGGGCACACCCGGCCGTGCCCCGGGGCCGGGCTGGTGCGGCGCCGGTGCGGCACCGGGACGGTTGGCCGCGGGCGCGGGCGCGCCCACGCGGGCCAGGTCGGCGCGCATCGCCTCCAGCTGCGCACGGGTGCCGTCGAGCTCATGCCGGGTGGCTTCGAGCTGATCCACCAGGTACTGGAACTTCTCGGCGAACGCCCGGTGCGTGGCGTGGGCGGCGGTGGAGATGTCGTCGCGCACGTCGGCGCGCAGAGTGTCCACCTCGTCCAACATCATGTCCTCAAGCTCTATGCGTACCGTTTCAGTATCGCGACGCAGAGTGATGGACAGGCCAATCAAGATCACCGATAGGATGATCACTCCGATGGCGGCCCGCAGCGCGGTGCTTCCATCGGCCATGAACAGGAACAACGCGGCGATCGGGGCCAGACCGACGCCGGCCCAGAAGAGCACGGGAAGCAGGCGCCCGCTCCGCTGATCGTCTCGCGTGTCGGAATCCGGCATGGTGCTAGAGGCTACCGACAGTTGCCGCCCAGGGGAATGCTCCGCGGCCGGTGAATGCGAGAGCCTTTTGCCGGAGGACCTGCGCCGCCCCGTCCGGAACAGGCCGTGGAACCAGGAGAACGACGCCCGTCGCGCCGGTAACCGCCGCACATTCGTCACGTGAGATTAACGAGCGCGAACGGGCTGGGCACGGGTTGCCGCGCGCCCGCGCGGCAACCCCCCGAAAGTGTGAGGTCAGCGCAGCGACGACCAGCGGTCGTCGTCGCCCCACTGGTCGGTGCGCGGCGGCGCCGGCTGCGCGGGCAGGTTCGCCCAGGTGTCGCCGCTGCCGGTGGACCACGACGAGGTCGCGGGCACGCCGACGTCGGACCAGTCGTCGGGATCGTCGGCGGGCAGCGGACGCCCGAACGTCTCCACCAGGCGGGTGACCACCAGACCGACCGCGAGCGCCCCGGCGGCCAGCGCGTACTGCGACATCTTCCAGTCGGCGGCGACGGCGTACCACATCACCAGGCCGAGCAGGATCGTCGCGAGCAGGGTGCCGAACACGCCGCCGCGGCGGCCGAAGGCGCTGACCCCGCCGACCAGCGCGGCACCGATGGCCAGGCCGGTCAGATCGAACCCGAGCACCGGAACGACGACCTGCTGCTGCGCGCCGTACAGGGCGGCCAGCAGCACCCCGGACACCGCGGCGAGCATGGTCGAGCCGACGATGGCCAGTGCCGCGACCGTCCCCGCCAGACCGCCCCGGCGCTCGGCCGGGTCGCCCACGGGACGGAACCGGCCGATGCCGCGCCGCAGCGAGCGGATCGCGCCGAGCAGGCCGCCGACCAGGCTCAGCGCGGCGAAGCCGCCGATCAGGTAGTACGCGTGCGGGACCGGGTTGTACTCACCCGCGACGGTCAGCGCCGTGGTGGGCTGCTTCTGGATCCACACCACGGCCAGCAGCGCCGCGCCGAGGCTGCCCGCCCAGCCGGGCACGTGGAAGCCGACCACCACGACGGCGATCACCACACCGAGCCCGGCCGCCAGCGCGACCGCCACGCCGGCGGTGGGGACGATGCCGTCGTTGCCGTTCTGGGCGTAGAAGACCGCCGCGGCCGCGGCGACCGGGCCGAGGGCCAGGTTGACGGCGCCGACCCGCAGCGTCATGGACGCGCCGAGGGCGAGCAGGCCCAGCACCGAGACGAAGACGAGCAGCTCCTTGAAGGAGGTGCCCCGCAACTGGTCCACGTGGTTGCGGAAGAGCAGGTAACCGATGGTCACGATGCCGAGCGCGAGCACGCCTTCCCAGGCGAAGTGGACACCCAGTCGGTCCCGCCCGACTGCACCGTGTGTGGGGTCGTCGAAGACATCGTCGAGGTTGCCGCCGGCGGCCGGACGGCCACGGTGGAACCCGCTGTCGCGGCTGGACACGATGGCGTGCTGACCGGTACCGCCGCCGTCGCGGAAGTCCGGCTCCTCATGGAAGCCGGGTTCGCCACGATAACGCCGCTGCCCGGTCGTTTCGGTCGCGTCACTGTCGTAGGCCATGACTCGCGCCTCCCGAGTCGGCTCACCACCGGTCGCGGGGTACGACCGGGTTACCCGACGCACCGTACCGGCTGAAACGTGAATGCGACAGAGTCTTGCGCGTGTGTTCGAACGGCTGCCCGACCGGCCCCTTCCGGAGGGTTCGGCCGCCGTCGCGCTGCGTCAGGGCTGCTCTGAGTTGTCCTGGTCCGGCTGCTTGGGCACCCGGCAGGCCCGCTCCAGCCACAGTGCCGCCCCGACCAGCGCCGCCGAGCAGGCCATCGAGACGACGGCCACCGGCAGGTCACGCTCAGCGTGCATGCCATGCCCGTCGACGAGAAGCCAGAGCGCCAGGCCGGCCGTGAAGCCCACGAAGATCGCCCCGGCCAGCGAGGACGCCTTCGCCAGCACGACGTACCGGGCGACGGCCAGCGGTTCCACCGGCGGTCGGCCAGGGCGGCGCTCGATGCGCGCACGGGTCTGCTGGGCCAGCGTGAACTCGACGATCGCCAGAGCGAGCAGGGTGAACGCGGGCAGCCAGGGCAGATCCGGCATCACGCCGTACCAGTTGCTGATGACCAGCCAGGCGACCGCCGCCGACACGAGGGCCGCGACCACCAGGGTGGCCGCGCTGGTGGGTTGCAGCCGCGGCTCCGGCGTGGGTTGCTGGCTCACTCGGCTTCCCTTCTCCGTTCGCGGCAGGCGCGCCCGCGGTCTACGACTCTACTTCGAGCCGGACCTCGGGCAGGGCGGTCATCGCGGCGACCTCCGCCGCCATCGCATCGGCGAGCACGAGATCGTTGACCCAGCCGTGCCCCGGGAGCTGGGCGTACGGCTGGACTTCCAGCCACGGGCGCAGCACGAATGCCCGCTGGTGCGCGTGCGGGTGTGGCAGGGTCAACTCCGGTGTGGTCCGCAGGATGGGACCGCCCTCGTCGGTCCAGGCCGCCACCAGGTCTACGTCGAGGGTGCGCGGGCTGTAGCGGCGCGCCTGGTGGCGCACCCGGCCCGCCTCGTGCTCGATCTGGTGGGCGTGCAGCAGCCACTCCTCGACCGAGTGCGCGCCGGTCATCAGCACGACTGCGTTGTAGTAGGCGGGCTGCTCGGTGTCGCCCCAGGGCGGCGTCTCGTACACCCCGCTGACCGCGGCGACCTCGCCGAATTCGGCCAGGCGGCGCACCGCGAAGCGCAGGTGTTCGGCCCGGTCGCCGAGGTTGCTGCCGATCGAGAAGACCACGGAAGTCACGCCCGATATTCTCGCAGCGTGGTGCTCGACCTGATGCGCGCGACGCCGCCGGTGGTGATGGGCGTTCTCAACGTGACGCCGGACTCCTTCTCCGACGGCGGCCTCTACACCGACCTCGACAGCGCCGTGCGCCACGGGGTCGAGCTGCGTGAGCAGGGGGCGCACCTGGTGGACGTGGGCGGCGAGTCGACCCGGCCGGGCGCGCTGCGCGTGGACGCCGAGACCGAGACCGCCCGGGTCGTCCCGGTGATCCGGGCGCTGGCCGAGGCGGGTGTGGCGACCAGTGTGGACACCACCCGCGCCGCCGTCGCCGCCGCCGCACTGAAGGCCGGGGCGGTGCTGGTCAACGACGTCTCGGGCGGGCTGGCCGACCCGGACATCCGCCGCGTGGTGGCCGAGGCCGGCTGCCCATACGTGATCATGCACTGGCGCGGACACTCCGACCGGATGCAGGAGCTGGCGACCTATCACGACGTCGTCGGCCAGGTGCGGGCCGAGCTGTCCGAACGCGTCGACGAGGCGCTGGCCGCCGGGGTCCGACCCGACCAGTTGATCCTCGACCCCGGGCTGGGCTTCGCCAAGACCGCCGAGCACAACTGGGCGCTGTCGCGGCGGCTGGACGAGCTGGTGGGGCTGGGCTTCCCGGTGCTCTTCGCGGCCAGCCGCAAGTCGTACCTGGGGCTGCTGCTCGACGGTCGGCCCGCGCCCGAGCGCGACGCGGCCACCACCGCGACGAGCCTGCTCGCGGTGGCGGCGGGCGCCTGGGGGGTACGCGTGCACGACGTACTCGGCACCGCCGACGCGATCGCGGTGTGGCGTGCCACGGGCAGTCCCCGCCTACGCTGGTGACCATGGGTCTGATCCGGCTGACCGGCCTGCGCGTACGCGGCCACCACGGCGTCTTCGACTTCGAGCGCCGCGACGGCCAGGACTTCGTCGTGGACGTGGAGCTGGAGCTGGACCTGGCCCCGGCCGCCGCCAGCGACGACGTGTCCGACACGGTGCACTACGGCGAGCTGGCCTCACGTCTGGCCGTGATCGTGGCGGGGCCGCCGGTGAACCTGTTGGAGACGCTGGCCGAGCGACTGGTCGCCGCCTGCATGGAGGACGACCGGGTGGCGCGGACCACGGTGACCGTCCACAAGCCACAGGCACCGATCCCCCTGTCCTTCGCCGATGTGAGCGTGACGGTGACCGGGCGCAGGTGACGCGCGGACATCCGACACCGCCCGCATGCTGCGCGGCTTGTCGGGCCGCAGGGGGCACCGTACTCTCTGCTATGGATCGGACACCGGTCCAGGACATCGAAACATCCCCGGCGCTCACTACCAGTTACTCGACACGAAGCAGGGTGTTACTCGGCGCATCCCACCGATGAGCACCCCCATCGGTAAGGCTTAAGCAATATGCAGCGCCGGGTCGCGGCGGGGAGGTAACGAATGATCGCCATGGAGCTCGCCCAGGCGGCGTGGACGCACGTCGCATCGACGCTGAGCCCGCTCGCCGACACCGTCCTGGCCGCCCCAGGCGACCCCAAGGGCGAGATCGCGACTCAGAACATCCTGACCTTCTTCGCGACCAAGATCTCCCCGATCCTGCTCGCCATCCTGGGCGTGATCTTCATCGGGCGCGCCAGCAAGGGCGAGGTCTCGAAGGTTCTCACCAGTTCCGCGATCGCCATCATCGGCATCGCATTCATCGTCGGCGCCGGTGCGTTGCTGCTGGTCGGGGAAAACCTCGTCAAGATCATGTTCGAGTAGGCGGAACCATGCGGTTGCGTACGGACGACGACATCTACCGGGCTCGCCTGGTCTATCTCGGACCGCCCGGCTACACCCTCCCGGTGCAGCTGCCGTACGCGCAGTACGGCCTGTTCGTGCTGCTCGTGCCGCTTTACATGGGCATCCACTGGCTGTTCAGCCAGCAGATCGAGGTCTTCCCGGCCTGGGAGATAGCGCTGGCGATCGTCAGCACGTCGTACGTCTTCCGTCACGTCGACCCGGACCGGCCCGCCCGCATGGTGATCCGGACCGCGCTCACCGACTGGCGCCGTACCCGCGAGGCCGGCGCCGAACACCATGACCCGCGCCTGGTCGCGCGGCGGGTCGTCGTGCGGCGGGCGATCACATGACCAGCCACGATACCGAGTACGACCTGGACGACACCGTCTCCGACGTCGTCCCCTCCGTCGAAGGCTCTGCCGCGCAGGGCCCCGTCGCCGTCTTCCAGCCGCCCCGGCGTCGCGAACCGGCCGCACCCGAGCAGACCGCCACCGGCGACGGCCGTCCCGAGGCCCGCGCCGACGGCAACCGCCCCGAAGGCGGACGCAACGACCTGCGCAGCGACCTGCAGAGCGCGGCCGACCGCCGCGCCGCCGAGCTGCGCGCCGCCGCCGACCGCGCCACCCAGGCCCAGCGCGAACGGCTCGCCAGCGCCCGTCGCGACGCCGAGCCACCACCGCCTCCGCCGCCACCCCCGCCGATCGGCCCGGACATCGAGTCGCCGTTCCTGGAGCTGTTCGACGCCGAGGCCGCCGAGCCCGGCTCGGTGAACCGCGGCGGCGCCGTGCCCCGCACCGCGCCGACCCGCGCCGCGCAGCCGCCCGTGCCGCCGCCACCGCCGAATCCGGCCCCGAACTTCGTCCCGCTGCCGCCCGACCCGAACCGCACCGCCCAGTCGGGCGCCGCGGCCCCCGGTCGCACGGCCACTCCGGGCCGTCCGCAGGGCCAGCCCACCGCACCGGGTCGCGCTCCCGGCGCCGAGCCGCCCAGCGGCCCGGTCGTCGGCCGTCCCGCCGCCTCCGGCCCGGCCGGGCAGCGCATCGGCGGCCCCGCCGGACCACCCCGCCCCGCCGGTACGCCGCAGACCGCGCCGGTCAGCGGCGTGCCCGTCAGCGGTATCCCGATGCGCCCGCCGCCGGACCTGCGCCAGCGCCCGGTCAGCTCGGTGCCGGTGAGTTCGGTGCCGGTCAGCACCGTGCCGCTGAGCAGCCGCCCGCTGTCGCCGGGCGCTCCGCAGCAGCCCGGTCGGCACGCCGCCCCGGCGGCGCCGCGTACGCCCAGCCGCGCCGCCACCAAGCCGGTCAAGCCCGCGACGCCGCCGAAGCAGAAACGCGACCGCGACGCCGCCCAGGAGATCGCGATCAGCGAGATCGCGGGTCACCTCACGTTCACTCCGCACGCCGTGACGGCCTGGTATCTGCTGCCCGAGGTCCGTTGGGCGTTCCGCCCCGACGCCGAGCGCGAGGCGCTGCTGTCGGCCATCAGCGAGCAGTACGCGGGCCTGGCCGGATTCCGGCTGCACCTGCGGCGCACCACCCGGCCGTTCCCGGCCGACCAGTGGGCGCAGCAGCTCGACCAGCTCACCACCCGGCCGCTGCCCGCCGTGCCCGGCGCGCCCGGCTGGGGCGACCACCTGGTCAACGCCCAGCGGCACCTGCTCGACATCAACCACAGCGAGGGCCAGACCTTCCTCGGCGTCACCTTCGCCCGCCGGGCGCTGGGCGACTCGTTCAGCGAGAAGCTGCTGCGCGCCTTCGGCAAGGGCACCGCCGACTCCGAGCGCCGCAAACTCGGCAAGCAGGTCGAGCAGTTCGACGAGGTCCTAGCCGCGTTCGGCATGCGCGGCCAGCGCGCCGCCGCCTCCGACCTGGAATGGCTGCTCTACCGGTCCGTCGCGCTCGGCATGAGCCCGCCCAGCATGATGAGCTCGGTCGGGCACGGTCGCTGGGAGGAGGGCGACCTGCTCGCCCTCACCGAGCAGATCGAGCGCTACCGCGCGCCGTACGGCAGCACGGTCAAGCTCGTCAACCGGATGACCGGCGAGGAGCGGCACGTCGCCGTGCTCACCGTCGGCCGGATGGAGCCGCTGGACATCCCCGAGCGCCACGAGCCCTGGCTGCACTTCCACGAGCGCCTCCCGTGGCCCATGGAGCTGTCGTCGCGGGTCGACATCCTCGGCCCGCAGGACAGCTTCCGCAACCTCGAACACCGGCTGCGCATGATCCGCTCGCAGCAGTTGGACTACCTCGAGCACGGCATGGACGCCCCGCCCGAGCTGGAGCGCCTGGCCAGTCGCGCCCTGGTCATGGGCGACGAGATGACCACCGGCCTGCCCGTCGACTCCGCCCGCGCGCACGGCTGGCACCGCATCGCCATCAGCGGCGCCACCCGCGACGAGTGCCTGGAACGGGCTCGCTCGGTCATCTCCGCGTACAGCCGCGACCTGCGCGTGGCCCTGCAGCACCCCAAGCAGCAGGACCAGCTCGCCCGCGAGTTCATCCCCGGCGAGCCCATCGCCAACACCGGCTACCTGCGCCGCATGCCGGTCCGGCTGCTCGCCGCCGCGCTGCCCCAGGCCGCCTCCACCGTCGGCGACCGCCGCGGCGACCTGCTCGGCCGCACCGCGGGCACCTGCCGACGACCGGTCTTCCTCGACCCGCACTTCCCGATGGAGGTGCGCGAGCGCTCCGGCCTGTCCGTCATGGTCGCCGAGCCCGGCGGTGGCAAGTCGACGCTGCTCGGCGCCATGGGCTACCTCAACGCCCGCCGCGGCGTCCAGGTCACCCTGCTCGACCCGAGCGGCCCGCTGGCCCGGCTGGCCAACATGCCGGAGCTGCGGCCGTACTCGCGCGTGCTCAACCTGACCGGCGGGGAGCAGGGCACGCTCGCGCCGTACTCCCTGATCCCGACCCCGCAGCGCACCGAGTTCCCACCCGGAGCCAACGGCGACCGCGAGTACGAGATCGCCGTCAGCAACGCCCGCGCCGAACGCCGCATGCTCGTGCAGGACATCTGCGCCATGCTGGTGCCGCCGCAGGTCGCCCGCGAGGCGTCCACCGCCACGCTGCTGCGCCACGCCGTCCGCACCGTCCCGGCCGAGGAGACCGCGACCCTCGACGACGTCGTCCGCTGCCTGGCCGGTATCGACGACACCGGACGCGAGCTGGCCAACCTGCTGCTCGACACCGCCGAGATGCCGCTGGCGCTGCTGTTCTTCGGCACCCCGCCCGGCGACCTGCTCAGCACGGACGCGGCCCTCACCGTCATCACCATGTCCGGCCTGCGCCTGCCCGACCTCAAGATCGAGCGCGAGTACTGGTCGGCCGAGGAGGCGCTCGCGTTGCCGATGCTGCACACCGCACACCGGCTCGCCGTGCGCCGTTGCTACTCCGGCGACATGCACCAGCGCAAACTCGTCGGCCTCGACGAGGCGCACTTCATGGAAGGGTGGCGGTCCGGCCGCTCGTTCCTGGTCCGGCTCGCCCGCGACAGCCGCAAGTGGAACCTCGCCGCGCTCGTCGCCTCCCAGAACCCGAAGGACATCCTCGGGCTCGACGTGCAGAACCTCGTCTCGACCGTGTTCGTCGGCCGTATCGCGCAGGACCCGGAGATCGCCTCCGAGGCCCTGCGGCTGCTGCGGGTGCCGACCGAGGTCGGGTACGAGGAGGTGCTGGCGTCGCTGTCGGCGCCGGACGCCAACAGTGCGGGGCGGTTGGGGTATCGCGAGTTCGTGCTGCGGGACGTGGACAGTCGGGTGCAGCGGGTGCGGGTCGACGTGTCGTACGTGCCAGGGCTGCTGGAGACGCTGGACACGACGCCTACCGGGCAGGCTGAGGCGCGGGGTGCGCAGGGGGGCGGGCGGTGAAGCGGCTGGGGGCGGCGGCGGTTGCCGCGGTCGTACTGGCGCTGGGCACGCTCTTCGGCGCACCGGTGCAGGCTGCGGCGGATACCGCCGCGGCAGCCAAGGCCGCTCCGGGGGACAAGCTGTGCTCGCTGGAGGAGTGGACCAAGCGAGGTCTGGATGAGTGCATCTCGCGGATGCAAGACATCAGCGCTGCACGCCTGCAGTGCGTTCAGGCACCGAATCCTGCCGCGCCGGACTCAGGTCTCGCCGGGTGGTTCGCGTCGACACCCACGTGGACCATGGGCGCCGACGGCACGAGCCAACTGCTGTACAGCACGTACGGCTACGCCGGTTACGACTACACGACATACGACATCAATTGCGTCCAGACTGCGATGCATCCCGACTACAAGCTCGAGAACACGATTGCGAACGGCGAGTTCATGTTCGCCAGCGGCATCGTGGGCGCATCGAACGCGCTGCGTGAGCGCGCCTGGGCACCCGGCGAACTTTGGGGATGGGCAGACCCGCTGATCGAAAAGGCGACCAAATCCCTTTACACGCAGGTGTTCAGCGTATTCGGCGCCATCACGCTCGCGGTGATCGGCGTGTACCTGCTCTGGCGGTCCCGTCAGGCGCAGATGTCGATGGCAGTCACCACGATCGGTTGGGCGCTTCTGGTCATGGTCGGCGTGACCGCTATCGCCAACTGGCCAGTTCAATCCGCTAAGGCGGCAGACTCCACGCTGGTCGGGGTTCTGAGCGTCGTACATGATGCGGTCGGCCCCGATGCGGCGCCCACATCCGGCACGTGCAGCAACCCCGAGCCCGGAGCATGTGAAGACCATCGGCCACCGGCAGTCCGCGCGGGGGACATCGCCGTCGAGACGCTGCTCTACCGAAACTGGCTGCGAGGCGCGCTCGGATCAGCCGACAGTGACACCGCCCGAAAGTATGGCCCCGCCCTCTACCGCGCTAAGTCTCTGAGCTGGGAAGACGTAGAGGCCATCAAGAACGACCCGAGCCGGCGGGACGGGATCATCCGTCAGCGGCAGAGCGACTGGATGAAGGTCGCCGAGCAGATCAAAACCGAAGATCCAGAGGCCTATCAGTACCTCCAGGGTACTAAGGGAATGGAGCGCATCGGTGCCGGATTCGTGGCCATTTTGTCCGCCATCTGCTTCGCAGCGTTCGATGTCGTCGCGTCAATTCTCGTTCTACTCGGATTCTTGATCATTCGCTGGGCTGTTGTTGCCGCTCCGGCGCTGGGAACCGTGGGCATGCTGCGGCCCGCTAGCGCAGGCCTGCGCCGGCTGGTGAACTCCGTCCTTGCCGCACTATTCAACATCGCAATCTTCGGCACTGGGGCCGCGATCTATCTGTTTGCGGTCGACCTGATCATGAGCACCGCTTCCCTGGCCGGATGGTTGCAAGTGACTCTGGTACTGCTGTGTGGAGCCGTCGGATGGATCTTGCTCCGGCCTTATAGCCGAATCACTCAACTTGCCGGAGGAAGCAGTGGCCGGTCCTTGTTGACCGCTCGGCCCTCGGCACCGGCGTCTAGCAGTCAGGCAGCCGACCGCAGTGTGCCAGGTCGTTCGTCAACCCCGGGCGCAGGGTCCGCACCGTCGGTACCAGAAGCACGGCCTGAGCTCGCCGTTGCCGCCGAGGATCCGGCGTCGACGGTCCGAGCAGAGGCTCGTGGCGGCACGGACCCTGTCCGGGTGGAGGCTTGGCGGTCAGCGGACGTGCCCGAAAATGAGCCCAGCTACGCGGTCTACCGACCCGCCGGAGTCCCGCACCAGGCGACCACGCGGGCTGAGGCCAGGACCGATACCCCGACCGAGTCAACCCGGCTCAGCCGGGCCGAGACTCGGTCCGAGTCGAGGTAGACATGCTCTCCCGAATCCCTCTGCGGCCCCGCACCGTGGTGGCACTCGGGCTAGCCATAGTCGTCGTCTTCATCGTCACGATCGGCAAACTGCTGGGTGGCACCACCACTCCCCTCACCAGTGCTCCACCAGCGCCTCACAGCACGATCGATCCCGATGAAGGTGATGACGGGGTCGTCAAGGTCGAGGCGAGCCTCAGCCCTCTCAAACCGAGCAGCGGGCCGGAAGCGGCCACACTCGCGACTAGCTTCGCGAAGAACTGGATCCGGCACGATCGCGACGCAGCGGCCTGGCTTAAGGCACTACGACCCATGTGCACGGAGGCGCTGACGGCCGAGCTGGATGGAGTCGATCCCGCGGGCGTTCCCGCCAGTCGCATTACTGGTCCAGCCATCGTTGATGCTTTCGCGGAGACATACGTCGAGGTCTCAATCCCCATCGACGCAGGAACACTTCGACTGCGCATGATCGCCTCAGCGGGCACGTGGCTGGTGGACGGCATCGACTGGGAGCGAGCATGAGCATCCCACCGATCGTCACTCACCCGATACGCGAAGGCCGCCGTCGGATCCTGCGACCTGCAGTGATTGTTGCTTCGACCGCCGCATTGGCGTTGCTGTGCTGCGGCGGGGCGGTTACCGCCTTCATATTCGGCGACCTCGCCACCAAACCGTCACCCCTAACCAACTCTCTAAACTGCGGCAGCGCCAAGACGGTGAGCATAACCGGACAGTTTCCGAGCATCGGCCCTTACGGCGAAGAGAAGATTCGGAATGCGGCGATCATCATCAAAACGGGTCAGCAACTCAAGGTTCCACCTCGGGGCTGGGTCATCGCTGTCGCCACCGCCATGCAGGAAAGCAGCCTTACCAACCACGGCTTTCTCGGAGACCGTAACGACCACGATTCACTTGGGCTGTTCCAACAGCGGCCGAGCCAGGGATGGGGCACGCCAGCCCAGGTGATGGATCCAGTCTATGCGGCCACTAAGTTTTACCAAAAGCTTTTGAAGGTCAAAGAATGGGAAACACTCCCTCTCACTGTCGCCGCTCAACGAGTTCAGATCAGTGCCTACCCAAACGCCTATGCGAAGCACGAGCCGTTGGCGACACGCATCGTCAACGAGCTGACCGATGGCGCCGCCCGCGCGGTGGTAGTCCGTAACGCGCTGCGCTGTGCCTCGTTCGGACAGATCGCCGCGTCCGGCTGGACCGTCCCAGTCAAGGCTTCACTGAACTCCGGCTTCCGCACCGCGTCACGCCCCGGCCACAACGGCGTCGACCTGGGGGCCGCGCGGCACACTCCAATCCATGCTGCAGCCGCCGGCGTGGTCATCATCAGCAAATGTGACCTGGGGAACTGCGATCGAGACGGCTCCCTCTCGACGCCTGGGTGTGGTTGGTATGTCGACATCCTGCATGCGGATCAGGTCATCACGCGGTATTGCCACATGCAGAGCCAGCCGCTCGTGCGGGTCGGCGACCGCATCTCCCCCGGGCAGGTCATCGGCTACGTAGGAAACAGCGGTCATTCGACTGGACCCCACCTGCACTTCGAGGTGCACCTCGACGGGGACCGCTCGCGCACTGGCGCCGTCGACCCGATCCCTTTCATGACTGCCAAGGGGGCGGCGCTGGGCAACGAAGACGGAGGAAACAACGCATGACGGAGGCTGACTTCGCAGCATGGGCCGCCGAGTGGCGCACTCCGCCAGCGCCAATCGTGCCCGTGCCAGCGATGACACTCCTCAGCAGTGGCGGCGCACTACGAGGTGCGCGGGTCATGATCGGACTACCTGGCCATGGATGGCGAACCGGATTGCGTGGCGACACGGTAGTGCTGCAACAGGCTCGGAGCATGATTCCAGTGTTGTCCGAGTCTGAGTGGTATCGCGCGGAACGTGAACGCATCGAGGTCTTCGCCGCTCTCGTACCAATCGAGCGAGTCTGGGTCGAGACCATCAGTACGTCAGCGGAACGAAGAGCACCGGTCGATGGGCTCGCCCTCGTGTCACTCGATGCACCGCCAACTCGAGGCGCAGTGCCTGCTGAGACATTCGCATCGCAGGTGCCCGGGCAACTGACCGGTCGCCGCCTGGTTCAAATGGGCAGCGAGGGTGAACAACGAGGCCTTCGAGCGGTCACTGAGGCTCATCTCGGCGCGGACGGCTCTCCCCAGGTACGGGTGGCGCAGGAGCATGAGTGGTACCGCTGGGCCGCGACCGGCCAGGCGCCCGCCACACGTGCCGTGCCGCTGGCTGATCTATGGCTCGAATGACTAAGCGAGGGAGGACGGCGAGTCGCTCGGCGAAGGCGTCGGCACGACGACCTTGTTGGCAGAGCAGACTCGCCATCCGTCCTCATCACGCAGTGTGAACTGCCATTCTTCTCGGCTCCGGCTCTCGACCTTGCCCTCGTTCCGCGCGGTGATCGACAAGCTGACGGTCGCCGTCTTCGCCGCACCGTTATCGGTGGTATCGATTGCACCCCAGCTGACCTCGATATCCACGCCGAACTCAGCCTGACGACGGTCCAGCTCGGTCCGCAGGACGTTCACCGGCTCAAGTCCGCTCGCGTCCGCACAGGAATACAGGTCGACTCCGACACTGTCTTTTTTGACGACAGCAGCGCGAAGATACTCGTCCAGAACGACTCTAGGGTTAGTCCGGTCGATCTTGGTGGCCTCATGGTAGGTAACGACCGTGGCTACGGCCACACCGATCCCGGCGACGACAATCGCGATCACTAGACCCAGAAGGAGCTTCCGCCACCCTATCCGTCGCACCATCTCGCCATTCTCGCAAGACCAACCGATCACGTGAGTTCAGGTCAGCGTGACACATCGATGCCGGTACCGCCACGTGCGTATTGTTGCCGCCGCGAAATCGACCGATCCTTCGTTCGCCGTAGTTCGCCGACGACGCATCGAACACGACGGGTGCTGTCCATGGTTGCGTGGCGATCACCGTAAGCGATACGTGAACTTGGCGAACTAGACCGACCCGCGGTTCAGCGATCCCGCCGCCCACAGCCCGCAGCAGCACATGATCACCAGTATCAACGCCACCGCGACAGCCGCGAGTACGAGCCCAACTGGCTTCTTCAAAAATCCGAGCAGTCGCGACGGCGGCTTTGGCGGCTGAGGCTGCATGACCGACACCCTATGACCAAACCGCCCCGCCGCCTAGTGATCTCCCAACACGCGCCGAGGCGTTCTCCAGACCTCCCGGTACGCTGGCACGGTGACCGATTTCGCCGAACTGGACGCCCTGTCGACCGAGCAGCTGCGCGAGCGCGCGTTCGCGAGGGCTCGCGAGGAGCATGACCTCGGTTTCTTCTGGGACCTGTTCCGCCACCTCCCGACCGCCCCGGAGACCGAGGAGCGGGAGCTCGCCGACATCGGCGCCGCCGTCGACGACGCGGTCTCGCTCTGGCGCGAGTTCACCGGCCACAACTACGGCGACAACGAGCCGCTGATCCGAGCCCGCTTCATCGACTACCTGTCGAAGAACGAGGCCGAGTAGTAGCGCACCGGGCCATACCCCACCTGGTCGCGCGGCGCAGCCGTTTCGAAAAGTCGATCTGTCGCAAGTACGTGAAAGCCCGCCGCGCGTATGTGCGGCAGGTGTAGGGTGCGCTGCGCTAACCTCCCCCGGGGGAGGACGCAGCGGAGGGCTTGGCGTTGGCTGGATGGAACGCGCGCATCGACCAGGCCGCTGGTCTGCACCGGCATGCGGCGGCTGTGGTACAGGCTGCGATGTCGGCTTTGGACAGCTATCTGCCGCCACCGCGGACGGATCTGGCCGAGCAGCATGATCTCGCGGAGCGGCTGCGTGGGGCCGCGGCGAAGCTCGCGCCGGGTTGGCTGGGCGCCCGACTGGACGGCATCGCTTCCGGTACGCCGCTGGGCGATCAGCGCCGCCCCGAGTTCGTCCGCGTCGGCACGGCCCGACCACTGGACGACGATCAGTTTCCGCTGGTGGTGCCCCTGTTGGGCGCGGGCCATCTGACGTTTGGTGCGGATTCGCGCGACCCGCGGGTGGCCGGTGCGCTGCGGTCGTTGCTGCTGCGGCTGTTGGCGACGGCGCCGTCGGGCACGCTGGTGGTGCGGGCGGTGGACGCGGTCGGCGGGGCTTTGTTCGCGCCGTTCGGGGCGCTGGCGGACGCGGGCCTGATGCCGCCGCCGGTGCACGATCTGGCCGGGTTGCAGGGCGTGCTGGCCGAGGCGGAGCACTGGGTGCGGCCCAGTCGGCCGATCGCGCAGCGACGCCCGGCGGCGCGACCGCGCCGACGTGACTGCACGATGCTGTTGCTCATCGCGGCGCTGCCGTCGAACGTGGAGGGCGCCGAGTTGGCGCGGATCACCGCGTTGGCGCAGGCGGGCCCGGCGGCGGGGCTGCATCTGATGGTGGCGGGTTGGCCGCCGCCACCACTGTCGCCGCACACCTCGCAGCCGTCGGCGCAGGCACCACTGCCGATGAGCACGCAGATCGTGCTGCGCAACCCGTACGCGTTGGTGGGGGGCGGGCCTTTCGCCACCCAACCGCCTGGTGACCTGCCGAGCCCGACCTCGACGTGGCCGGGTTTGGCGGTGCCGGTGGAGTTGGATCCCGATCCGCCCGCCGAGCTGGTGCACCGGGTGTGCCGGGAGCTCGCCGCGCGCTATGCCGCCTCGGGCCAGGTGCATCTGATGGACCTGCTGCCGGACCCGGACCAGTGGTGGGCGGAGTCGTCGGCGGCAGGGCTGTCGACGACCGTCGGCCTGGCCGGGGAGGCGTCGATTCCGCTGAACTTCACCGAGCTGACGCCGCACTGGCTGGTCGCGGGTCGCGCGAGCGCGGGCAAGACCGCGTTCGTGACCAATGTGCTGTACGGCCTGTGCACCCGCTACGACCCTGACGAGCTGGCTCTCTACCTGCTGGATTTCGCGCGGGACGGGGCGTACGCGGAGTTCGCGCCCAGCGGCTCCGATCCGGCCTGGCTGCCGCACGCTCGCGTGATCGGGGGGCGCTGCACGCGCGAGGCGGGTCTGGAGGTGCTGCGCGGCCTCGCGGCCGAGCTGGACCGCCGGGTGGACCTGTTCGGGCAGGAGGGCGTGTCGCGGTTCGGCGAGTTCCGCGAGCTGGCGCAGCTGCCCCGGGTGGTGTGCGTGCTGGAGGAGTTCCCGGTGCTGCTGGCCGGGGACGATCCGGTCGCGAAGGAGGCGGTGGCGCTGCTGGAGTCGATCGCGCGCCGTGCTCGGGCGTACGGGATGCATCTGATTCTCAGTTCGCGTTCGGTGCGTGCGGTGGCTGAGCTGCACGCCCGTCGCGATTCGGCGTTCGGGCAGTTCCCGGTGCGGGTGGCGCTGCCCGGCGGTGCGGATGTGCTGGAGGCGACCAACGACGCGGCGGCGACGCTGCCGGTGGGCTGCGCGGTGGTGAACACGGCGGGTGGCCTGGGCGGGCCGCGCAACGCCACTCGGGGGCATGAGAAGACGGTGCGTTTCCCCGACCCGCACACCGATCTGCAGGTGCTGACGGCGCTGCGGCAACGTCTGTGGCAGGCCCGGGACCTGGATTCGGGTCCGCCGGTGGTGCTGATCGGGTCGAGCAGCGAGGAGATGGCGTGAGCGAACGTAGCGCGGCTTGGACGGAGTATCTCGCGGCGGCGCAGCGGCTGGACACGGTGCGGCGGGAGGCCGCCGAGGTCGCGTCCGTGGAGGCGGCGGCGCTGGCCGCGGCCCGCGACGAGTTGCCGACGGTGCAGGCGCAGTTGAGTCTGCAGGCGACCCGGTTGCTGGCCAGCGCGGGCCGGGTGGGGGTGCCTGCGCCCGTGCTGCTGCCGGGACCGTCGGAGCAGCACGTCGCGGCGCAGGCGGTGGCGGGCGGTCCGGCGGTGGCGCTGGCGGCGCTGCGCCAGGCGCGGGCGACGCTGGAGGTCACCGACGGGTCGCTGGCGCGTTTCGGGGGTACGGCCAGCCGAGGGTTGCCCCGCAACCTGCTCATCTACGCCCCGCTGAGCCTGACCGTGCTGGTGGTGCAACTGGCCCTGGCCGGGCTGGCCGACGCCGACGCGCGCCTGTTCTACCTGCTGGTCGGTGGGCTGTCGCTGGCACTGCTGGCGTTCGCGACGGGCTGGGTGCTGGTGGGGCTGGTCTTCCCGAAGGGCTCGCGTACGGCGCCGCTGGGCGCGGTTACCTGCTTCGCACCGGTGCTGCTGGCGACGGTGCTCTACGCGCTCGGGTGACCGTCAGCGGGCGTTGATGAGGGCCAGCGCTTCGGCGCGGGTCTTCGGGTCGGTCTTGCACAGGCCGCGCAGCGCGCTGGTGACGGTGCGGGCGCCGGCCTTGCGGATGCCGCGCATCTCCATGCACATGTGCTCGCACTCCAGCACCACGATCACGCCGCGCGCGGCGAGCTGCTGCTGGAGCAGGTCGGCGATCTGCGAGGTGAGGCGTTCCTGGACCTGCGGGCGGCGGGCATACACCTCGACGAGGCGGGCGAGCTTGGACAGGCCAGTGATGCGCCCGTCGGCGCCGGGCAGGTAGCCGACGTGGGCGACGCCCTTGAACGGCAGCAGGTGATGCTCGCACAGACTGAACACCTGGATGTCGCGGACCAGGACGAACTCGTCGTGGTCGGCTTCGAACGTGGTGGTCAGCACCTGGGTGGGGTCGACGCGCAGCCCGGCGAAGAGTTCGGCGTACGCACGGGCGACCCGAGCGGGGGTGCGCTGCAGGCCGTCGCGGTCGGGGTCCTCGCCGAGGGCGATCAGGAGCTCGCGGATCGCCTTCTCGATCCGCCCGAGGTCGACGGCGTCCTCCACCGGAACACCGGTGAGGGAGCCGTCGACCAGGCGGGCGGCGAGGTGATCTAGGTGCTGCTCGCCGTTCAGTTCGTGCTCTCCGCGGACGAGCCGACGGTGACCTCACCGTCGTTCTGGGCGTCGTTCTGGGCGGCGTTCTCGCTGGCCTTCTTCTCCAACTCGGCCGGGGTCAGCACCGGCGGCTGGGTGGAGGGCGTGCGCTTGCCGAAGCCGTTGAACGGGGCCATCGGCGGCCGCTTTACGACGCGGGCGCAGACGCGCGCCATGTCGGCGGTCGAGATGGTCTCCTTCTCGATCAGCTCCAGCACGATCGCGTCGAGGACGTCCCGGTACTCGACGAGGATCTCGTACGCCTCGTCGTGGGCAAGCTCGATGAGCTGGCGCACCTCGGCGTCGATCTCGGCGGCGACGGCGTCGGAGTAGTCGCGCTCGTGGCCGTAGGACCGGCCCAGGAACGGCTCGTCGCCGCTGGTGCCGTACTTGACCGCACCGAGCTTGGAGCTCATGCCGTACTGGGTGACCATGGCGCGGGCCAGGGCCGAAGCCTTCTCGATGTCGTTGCCGGCACCGGTGGTGGGCTCGTGGAAGACCAACTCCTCGGCGGCCCGACCGCCCAGCGCGTACGCCAGGGTGTCGATCATCTCGGCGCGGGTCTGGGTGTACTTGTCCTCGGTCGGCAGGACCAGGGTGTGGCCCAGCGAGCGGCTGCGCGACAGGATGGTCACCTTGTGCACCGGCGCGGAGTGCGGCAGCGCCCAGGCCACCAGGGCGTGCCCGCCCTCGTGGTACGCGGTGATCTTCTTCTCGTGGTCCGACATGACCCGGGTGCGGCGCTGCGGGCCGGCCACCACGCGGTCGATCGACTCCTCGAGCGAGTCGTTGCTGATGGCGCGCTTGTCCTGGCGCGCGGTCAGCAGGGCGGCCTCGTTGATCACGTTGGCCAGGTCGGCACCGGTGAAGCCGGGCGTCCGGCGGGCCACCGCGTCGAGGTCGACGTCGGGCGTGAACGGCTTGCCCTTGGCGTGCACCCGCAGGATCGACTTGCGGCCGACCATGTCCGGGGTGTCGACCGCGATCTGGCGGTCGAAGCGGCCGGGACGCAGCAGCGCCGGGTCGAGAATGTCGGGGCGGTTGGTGGCGGCGATCAGGATCACGCCGCCCTTGGCGTCGAAGCCGTCCATCTCGACCAGCAGCTGGTTGAGGGTCTGCTCGCGCTCGTCGTGGCCGCCGCCCAGGCCGGCGCCGCGGTGGCGGCCGACCGCGTCGATCTCGTCGACGAAGACGATCGCCGGCGCGTTGGCCTTGGCCTGCTCGAACAGGTCGCGGACCCGCGAGGCGCCGACACCCACGAACATCTCGACGAAGTCCGAGCCCGAGATGGAGTAGAACGGCACCCCGGCCTCGCCGGCGACGGCGCGGGCCAGCAGGGTCTTGCCGGTTCCGGGCGGGCCGAACAGCAGCACGCCCTTCGGGATCTTGGCGCCGAGCGCCTGGTACTTCGCCGGGTTCTGCAGGAAGTCCTTGATCTCGTGCAGCTCCTCGACGGCCTCGTCGGCGCCGGCCACGTCCGCGAAGGTGGTCTTCGGGGTGTCCTTGCTGACGAGCTTGGCCTTCGACTTGCCGAAGTTGAGCACCCGGGAGCCGCCGCCCTGCATCTGCGACATGAACAGCAGCAGCAGGATGACCAGGATCGCGATCGGCAGCAGGCTCACCAGCAGGGAGAGGAAGACGCTCTCCTCGGTGACCTCCGTGTTGTAGGTCTCGGAGATCTTGCCGTCCTTCTTCGCCTCGACGACCTGGTTGAAGAACTCCAGCCCGGCGTCGGCCGGGTACTGCGCCTCGATCTTGTCGGTCTCCACATCGTTGAACTTGGCCTTGTTGGCCAGGTCGATGCGGATCGTCTGCTCCTTGTCGCGCAGCTCGACCTTCTTGATGCCACCCGGACCGGCCTGGGCGATGGCGCTCTGGGCGACAGAGGTCTCAACCGGCTGGTAGCTCGGGCCGCTGGTGAAGAGCTGGCTGAGCAGGATCGCGCAGATGGCCACGATGAAGATCCAGAAGATCGGCCGGCGGAAGATACGCGTACGCTCCATGCTGTTACCGGACGCTTGATCGCGCCCGTGTCCTCCTGATCGATAGAGGCGGTCAGCTCACCGGGCGCGGCCCGGTCACTCGACGGTACACCGTAGAAACCTTCGGTTGAGTGATGCGTGGTGCCGATCGCACAACGTTCAGCGTTTTCTCAGCTCAGCTACCCACTATTACGGACAAATCGTACCGCTGTTCGCTGAGAGCGAATACGGGCGCAAAGCATGATCGCCGCCCTCGGCCCGAACCCGTGTGCGGAGCACCGGATCCGGTCGCGAACGGCGATCGGCACCGACCACTCAGCGCTGGTAGACCTCGGGCTTGAGGATGCCGACGTACGGCACCTCGCGGTAGCGCTCGGCATAGTCCAGGCCGTAGCCGACGACGAACTCGTTGGGGATGTCGAAGCCGACGTACTTGACCGGCACCGGCACCTTGATCGCCTCGGGCTTGCGGAACAGGGCCACCACGTCGACGGACTTCGCCGAGCGGGACTCCAGGTACTTCAGCAGCCAGCTGAGGGTCAGGCCGGAGTCGACGATGTCCTCGACCACGACCACGTGCCGCCCGGCGATGTCACGATCCAGGTCCTTGAGGATGCGCACCACTCCGGAGGAGGTGGTGCCCTGCCCGTACGACGAGACCGCCATGAACTCCAGCTCCGCCGGCGGACCGCCGACGCGGCCCAGCTCGCGGGCGAAGTCCGCCATGAACATGACCGCGCCCTTGAGCACGCAGACCAACAGCAGGCCGTCGACCGACGCGTGGTCGGCGGCGACCTGCTTGGCGAGCTCGGCGGTCTTAGCGCGGAGCTCCTCTTCAGTGATGATCACACGGTCAATGTCCGCGTCGTACCAGCCCATGTGCCTAAGCGTGCCCGATAAAGGACCTCTGCCGCACGTCGGGGTCGGAATTGGTGACGATCATCCCCAGCTGGCCCGCGACACCGAGGACCAGCGCGAACACCACGAAGAAGACGAAGATCCCCATGACGGCCTCACCGTTTCGAGAAGTTTGACGAAGTTGTGCACCGGTGTCGGTATCCAGTCTCCGCCGCAGGCCGTGCCGCCGACAGTGGCAGAGATGCCACTGCCCGTCGAATTTCTGCCAATCATGGGCTAGCGTTCAGGGCATGCTGACGCGTGTCGCCGTGCTGGCGCTGGACCAGATCGCACCGTTCGAGCTCGGGGTGCTGTGCGAGGTGTTCGGCACCGACCGCACCGCGGACGGCTTCCCCGGGTACGAGTTCGCGGTGTGCAGCGTGGACGGCGGCCCGGTTCGTACCCGATCGGGTTTCCTGATCGAACCGCACGCCGACCTCGCGCCGCTGGCCACCGCCGACCTGATCGCGGTGCCCGCGCACCCGCTGAGCTGCGACGCCCCACCCGCCGCGGTCGCGGCGCTGCGGACGGCCGCGCAGCGTGGGGCCTGGGTGATGGCGGTGTGCTCGGGGGCGTTCCTGCTCGGCCAGGCCGGGTTGCTGGACGGGCGCCGCTGCACCACGCACTGGAACCACGCCGCCCTGCTGCGCGAGCGCTACCCGACCGCACTGGTGGTGCCGGACGAGCTGTATGTGCAGGACGGCAAAGTGATCACCAGCGCCGGCACCGCCGCCGGGATCGACGCCTGCCTGCACCTGGTCCGGCAGGTGCACGGGTCGGTGGTGGCCACCAAGCTGGCCCGGCGGATGGTCGTCCCGCCGCACCGGGCGGGCGGGCAGTCGCAGTTCATCGAGGCGCCGATCCCGGACGCGGTCGAGTGCGAGACGCTGCAACCGCTGCTGGAGTGGCTGCTGCGGCACCTGGAACAGCCGCTGACCGTCGACGACCTGGCCGGGCGGACGCACATGGCACCGCGCACCTTCGCCCGCAAGTTCCGGGCCGAGACCGGGGCGACCCCGCACGACTGGATCACACACCAGCGGGTGCTGCTGGCCCGGCGGCTGCTGGAGGAGACCGAGCTGACCGTGGAGTCGGTCGCGGCCCGCGCCGGGTTCGGCGACTCGGCGACGTTGCGGCACCACTTCAACCGCCGCCTCGGCACCACCCCCCTCACCTACCGCCAGACCTTCCGCATCCGCTGACCTGGCGCCGGACGAAGCAGGCACCCCTCACCTCGATGACGGGGCGATGGTCGTGGTGGAGCACGTATCCGGTTCCCGCCGCGAAGAGCTTCGCGTCATGGTCATCGGGATTGATACGGTCTTCGGTCCAGCCGATCAGCACCGGAAGGATGCGTATGTTGAGTTCCTTGGCCTTCTCGATCTCCCGCCGCACGAAGTCTTTCGGGGCAAAGAGCGGGATGTTTCCAGTGCTGTCCGGCGTCAGCCAATGATTCCCGATGAGCACGAGGATGACCTTGGAAACTGCGAGGTTGGCCCACAGGTGAGGCTCAAAGTGGACTCCTGGCGGAATCGACGAGTTGTCACGGTAGACAACCCTGGCACCAAACTTCTCGACAATTGCCTTCTCGATATTGTAAGCCATTGTCGCGGTGTCCGTGGTTCGGTGGTTGACAAAGATTTCGGGCATGGCGCCGCCACGGCTCCCTTCAGGACTGGAGTAAGAAACCGAGCATCCGCTCGCGATTTCGCGAATCGCACACGGATTTCACGGTCGCAATTGGTCGGTGCCGGTTTCCTGAATAGTCAACAGGCAAGCGGCCGCATCGATTGATCACGGTGGGCAGCCGGTCGAACACCGTACGCTGTACCGCCTGATCGCCTGCGCACTCCGATCCGTCAGCGATCCGTAAGTATTGCGTCACGCTGCGCTTACAACAGGCTCAGTCGACTATCGACTGAAGCGACAAGTGCTGGTGCCACCGGCGACACCCCGGCCATCGCCGTCAAACAAAGTGGTCCCGGAGATGGACGGTTCCATCTCCGGGACCACTCGGCACCGCAGGGTCAGCCGCGAAGCGGCTGACGAGCACTCAGCGCAGCACCACCGGCAGCCGGTTGCGCACCACGGTCGTCCCCGGTACGTCCGGGCTGGTCATCGCCGTCACCAGCGTCCCGTCGGCAGGCGTCACGCCGCGCAGGGTCACCGTGTACGACGCCACCCCGCCCGGGTGCCCGCCCGTCGACGCGACCGCCCGGTCGGCGGCCGGGGCGTCGGTGGACAGCACGCCCTTGCCCAGCGCGTTCTCGGCGCCGACGGCGAAGACGGTCGCACCCTTGGGCAGCGCCTTCTCGTCGTACGCGAAGCGGATGTCCTCGTCGTCACCGGCGGCGAGCCACGCCTGGAAGCGCTGGCCCTCGTCGGTGCCGAAGCGGTTCACCCGCCACTCGATCACGATCCACTTCTCGCCGTCGCGGTCCACCTCGGCCACGCGCACACCCTCGGCCGCCGACCCGTCCAGGTCCGCCCAGTACGGCGCGAGCACGTTGTTGGGGCGGGCGACCTCGACCGACTTCGGCGGCTCGAAGCGGACGTCCTGGCCGGTGCCGCCGCCGACGACGAGGTAGCCGTTGGAGACCACGCCGATGCTGGTGTAGGCCTGCCCGGCATACCGGAACTCCGGCACCTCGTAGTTGATCAGTTCCTCGTCACCGATCGGGTCCGGGGTGATGCCCAGCGGCTGCCAGGTCCGGTCGGACCGGTCGGACAGGGCAGGCGTGCCCGGCTCGATACCGCGCAGGGTGGAGCTGTGCCGCACCTCGCCCTCCCGGCCCAACTGCACCTTGCCGTCCACGTCGGCCAGGGCCATGCCCTTGTCGAGCCGGGTCGCCAGCGATACCGGCGCCTGGTCGTAGCCGGTGTTGCGGGCGGTGATGGTGCAGTCGACGGTATGCGCCAGCTGCACCTTCTTCGCGGTGCAGGCGCTGGCCAGGGTGACCTGGCCCTGGGTCGGCCGGAACGCGACCGGCAGGTGCAGCGGCTGCCCGGCACCGGACGGGACCAGCCGGATCTCGCCGAACAGGAATCCGGCCGAGACGGCGCGGGAGTAGATGGTCACCGGCAGCGGCACGGTGCCCCGGGCGGGGACGGTGACCGTCTGCGGGACGCTGATCGTGCTGCTGTCCGGCGAGGTGCTCGACACCTGGTAGGTCAGCGGCTGGTCGGTCATGTTGCGCAGGGTGCGGACCGTGGACAGACGACCGGGCATGATCGGCGCGTTGATCGAGGGCAGGTTGAGCTGCACCGCGCGCACCTCGTCGTCGGCCAGGGCGTACATGCGGTCGGCGGTCTCGGCGATGGTGACCCCGGCGGCGTCGGCGCGGTCCACCGCGATCCGGCCCGCGCCCAGGTCCAGCGGGCCCGCGCGGTCCACGCCGTTCTCGATGACCACGTCCGTGACGGCGGTGGTCATCAGGGCCGACTTGAGCTCGCCCGGGGTCCAGTCCGAATGCCGCGCGGCCAGCACGGCCGCCGCCCCCGCCACGTGCGGCGAGGACATGGAGGTGCCCGCGATGGCCTGGAAGTACTGGCCGGTCGGCCCGGCGGTGGTCTCGGCCGGGGTGGGGGTGTTGCCCGCCAGGATCTGCACCCCCGGCGCGGTCACGTCCGGCTTGAGCATCAGGCCGCCGGGGCCGCGCGAGGAGAACGCCGCCATCACGTCGCCGGGGCCGTTGACCGGGGTGCCCGCGCTGATCGTCGCGGTGACGTCGGCGTGGGCGTCCAGGAACTCCAGCAGCGTCGCGTCGGGCAGGTGCACCGTCGGCAGCCAGTGGTTGTCGGTCTCGGTGTCCTGGATGGTCGGGTTGTAGAGCACCATGCCGATCGCGCCGCCGGCCTTGACGTTCCAGCCCTTCTCCACCCGGGCGTTGCCACCACGCTCACAGGCCACGATCTTGCCGGTGAAGGTCTTCGGCTTGGCCGCCTTCGCGCAGGTCGCGCCACCGGTATACCCGGGGGTCCCGCCCGCGCGCACGATCGGGGCAGGCCCGGCCGCGCCCATCAGCGAGGCGCCACGCAGCGTCTGCGTCGCGTCCCCGGAGCGCAGGGTCAGGTCGGCGGCGAACTCGCGGCGCTGGGTCGAGGCGGCCACCGTGGTCACCCACGGGGACAGGTGGTTGACCGTGCCCGCCGCCGGGCCGGAGTTGCCCGCCGACGCGGCCACGAACACGCCCGCTGCGTACGCGTCGAGGAAGGCCATCTCGACCGGGTCGGTGAACGGGTCGGTGCCGCCGGAGACGGAGAAGTTGACGACGTCGACCCCGTCGCGCACCGCCTGCGCGACGGCTTCGGCCGAGTCCGAAGACATGCAGCCCTGCTCGCCGCACACCTTGTACACGCTGACCCAGGCGCCGGGGGCGATGCCGTGGATCGGGCCGCGCTCCACCCCGAAGATCTTCGCCGAGGCCAGCGCGTTGCCCGCCGCGGTCGAGGCGGTGTGGGTGCCGTGCCCGTCGGAGTCGCGCGCGGTGCGGTACTTCTCCTTCGGGAACGCCGACAGGTAGCCGTCCAGGAACGGGGCCCCGCCGATCAGCTTGTGGTTGCAGCGGAACACGTCCTTGCCCGGTGTCAGCGGGTTGTCCCCGAAGTCGCACCGCCGCTTGGTCCCGTCGGCCTTGGCCGGGGGCGTGCCGAGGATGCCCTGGTCGGCGAAGGACGGATGCTCGGGCCAGGCGCCGGTGTCCAGTACGCCCACGATGACGCCCTGCCCGGCCCGGGACACGTCGGCCGTGCCGGTCGGACCGGCCGGGGCGAGCGCGTCAGCGCCGATGAACGAGCCGGACGAGTCGGTCAGCGGCTCGCGCAGTTCGTCGCGCTGCACCGCCACCACGTCCGGCAGCGCGGCGAGCTTGCGCACCTGGTCGGCGGGGACAGTGAGCGACAGGCCGCCGTACACCGTACGCAGGGAGCGGCCGAGCTGCGCCGACGGCAGCTTCGACGCCAGCGTCGCGGCGAAGGTGCGCTCCCGGCCGATGAGGTATTCCTCGTAGTCGCGCTCGGCCTTGCTCGCGCGCAGCCGCTTTCCGGTGACCGCCGGGCTGGTCGCGGCCAGTCCGGGCAGGCCGCCGGGGTAGCTGGCGACGGCGTCGTAGTCGAGTTTGACCAGGACCGGGATGCGCTCGTGGTCGGTGCGACCGAGCAGGCTGCGGTCGGTGCGGGCGAGGCGGCTGGAGGGCGCGCGGCCGACCAGGGCCCGGGACTGGGGTTGCAGCTTGTGCGGGCTGGTCGGCGCCGCCACGCTCGTACCCGTCGGAACCGCAGCCGAGCCCGCGACCAGCGCAAGCCCGCAAACGATCCGGACAATCGTCGCTATTCTCACATCGCGTCAAACGACCCCGCGACCGGCGGGGACTTGGCTACGGGCACCTCTCAGTACGCGGCGGCCTGCCCGTCGCCGCGCGGCTCCGAACCCGCCACATAGCCCGCGCCGTCCGGCAGGCACCAGATCGCCTGACCCATGCCGAAGGTGGACCGGTCGTCGGCCACGGTCACCTCGTGGCCTCGTTCGCGCAGGTCACTGACCAGATCAGGGTCGAACTCGGGTTCGACCTCGACCTGGCGGGCGGTGTGCCAGTACCAGCGGGGGCGAGTCAGCGCGGCCTGCGGGTCCAGGCCCTCGTCCACGGTGGACAGGATCAGTTGGAGGTGCCCCTGTGGCTGCATGTGGCCGCCCATCACCCCGAACGGGCCGACAGCCGCGCCGTCGCGGCACAGGAACCCGGGAATGATCGTGTGGAACGGGCGCTTGCCCGGCGCGGCGACGTTCGGATGGGCCGGGTCGAGACTGAACCCGGCACCCCGGTTCTGCAGCGTGAAGCCATACTCGGGCAGCACCACGAACGAACCGAAGCCCATGTACGTCGACTGGATCAGGCTGACCATCATGCCGTCGGAGTCGGCGGCGGCCAGGTAGACCGTGCCGCCGCGCATCGGGTCGCCGGGCGGCGGATCCCCGGCCCGGGGGCCGATCAGCGCCCGCCGCGCCGCGAGGTAACCCGGCTCCAGCAGGTCGGGCACCGGACCGGCGGCGGGATCGGCGACGTACGCGTGCGCGTCGGCGAAGCCGAGCTTCATCGCCTCGATCTGCTCGTGCAGCCCGTGCCCGGCCAACCCGTCGAGCAGCGCGAACGCCTGTAGCGCGGCGACGCCCTGGCCGTTGGGCGGCAGCTCGTACACGCTGAAGCCCCGGTAGTCGGCGCGCATCGGCTCGACCCAGGTGCTCTCGTGCCGGGCCAGGTCGTCGGCGGTGAGCAGGCCGCCCGTGGCCGCCGCGTGCGCGGCCAGCGCGTGCGCGATCTCGCCGTGATAGAACGCGTCGGCGTGGCTGCCGCCGATCAACCGCAGCGCCTGCGCCGCCCCCGGGTTGCGGAACCGCTCCCCCGGCCGCGGCGCCCGCCCGTCCGGGGCGAACACATCCGCCCACGCCCGGCACTCGGCCTGGGTCAGCCCGCTGTGCAGGCGCACCGAACGGGCCCAGTTCGCCGCGACCGTCGGCGACACCGTCCAGCCGTGCTCGGCGTACGACACCGCGTCGGCGAACAGCCGCTCGAACGGCACCCGGCCGAACCGGTCGTGCAGATCCCGCCAGCCCGCCGGGGCGCCCGGGACGGTCACCGGCAGCCACCCGCGCGACGGCGGTGCCAGCGCGGCCTGCGCCTGCGCCGCGCCCAGCGCGTCGGTCGGCGACTCACCCCCCGCGGCCAGCAGCTCGCGGGTCAGCGCGGCCGGGGCGCGGCCGGAGGCGTTCAGCCCGTGCAGCCGCTGCCCGTCCCAGACCAGCGCGAACAGGTCCGAGCCGATGTCGTTGGAGCCCGGCTGCACCACGGTCAGCGTCACCGCCGCGGCCACGGCCGCGTCGACCGCCGAGCCGCCCTCACGCAGCATCGCCAGCCCGGCCTGCGCGGCCAGCGGCTGGCTGGTGGCGACCACCCCGTTCGGCGCGTACACAGCCTGACGTCGCATGCCGTCGATCAAACCACGTAACTTCGCGACACGGGCATCAGGTGGAGCCACGCGGGTAGGTTCTAGGCATGGCACTCGTGGACTGGGACCTGGCCACCTCGGCCGCCGCGCGGTTCGGGCCGACCGGACCGTCGGTCACCTACGAACAGGCCAACGCGGCAGTGCGCGAGCTGCGCGAACTCGCCGACGAGGCGGTGGCGCACGTTTCGGCGTACACCGGGCTCACCGCGCGCGTCGATGACGCCCCGGTGCGGGTCGTCGACCGGCGCACCTGGGCCGAGGTCAACATTCGCGGCCTGCGCCAGGTGATCCACCCGCTGACCGACAAGCTGGAGGCGAAGGTCGGCGTCGTCGGCAACCTGGTCGGCGCGAAGGTCACCGCGGTGGAGACCGGGGCGGTGCTCGGCTACCTGTCCGGCAAGGTGCTCGGCCAGTACGAGGTGTTCGCGACCGACCCCGGCCAACTGCTTCTCGTCGCCCCGAACATCGTCGGCATGGAGCGCCGGATCAAGGCCGACCCGCGCGACTTCCGGCTGTGGGTGTGCCTGCACGAGGTCACCCACCGCACCCAGTTCACGGCCGTGCCGTGGCTGCGCGAGCACTTCCTCGGCGAGGTGCGCCGCTTCGTCGAGGCCACCGAGCCACCCACGGCCAACGTGATCGGGCAGACGTTCCGCCAGGTCGAGGCCGCGGTCAAGGCGGCGAAGTCAGCCGCCGGGGACGAGCGCGGCACCACGCTGCTCGACGCCATGCAGACCCCGCAGCAGCGGGCCGTGCTGGACCGGCTCACCGCCATCCTCACCCTGCTCGAAGGGCACGCCGAGGTGGTCATGGACGGGGTCGGGCCGCGGGTCATCCCGAGCGTCGCCCAGATCCGGGCCGCGTTCGACCGGCGACGCAACCCGAGCAACCCGGTCGAGCAGTACCTGCGGCGGCTGCTCGGCATCGACATCAAGATGCGTCAGTACGCCGAGGGCCGCGCCTTCGTGCAGGGTGTGCTCGACCGTGTCGGCATGGACGGCTTCAACAAGATCTGGACCTCGCCGCAGACCCTGCCCCGGCCGACCGAGCTCACCGACCCGGGCGCCTGGGTCGCCCGCGTGGCCACGCCCGCCACCCCCTGACCGCCACCGCTTCCATGGCCGCGTTGCACCCCGCCGTAGCCCGCACCCGCACCGCCGTCAGCGCCCTCCTACGCCAACTGCCCACACCCCACGGCGGTCTCGTGCTGGTCGCCTGCTCCGGCGGCGCGGATTCACTCGCGCTGGCGGCGGCAGCCGCGTTCGTGGGGCCCCGGCTCGGCTGGCGGGTCGGCCTGGTGACCGTCGACCACGGGCTGCAACAGGGCTCCGCGCAGCAGGCCGAACGGGTCGCGGCCTGGGCGCGCGAACGAGGCATGCAGCCGGTGGAGGTCTCGACGGTGACCGTCGGAACCGAGGGTGGGCCGGAGGCGGCGGCGCGAGACGCGCGGTACGACGCGCTGGTCGAGGCGGCGCGTCGGCACGCGGCGGCGGCCGTACTGCTCGGGCACACCCGCGACGACCAGGCCGAGACGGTCCTGCTCGCGCTGGCGCGCGGGTCCGGGCCGCGGGGCCTGTCCGGCATGCCGGTCCACCGCGACCAGGCGGGGGTACGGTTCAGCCGCCCGTTCCTCGATCTGCCCCGCGCCGACTGCCGCGCCGCCTGCGCCGCCCAGCACCTGGCCCAGTGGGACGACCCGCACAACACCGACCCGGCCTACGCCCGCTCCCGGGTCCGCGCCGAGGCCCTGCCCGCGCTGATCGCCACCCTCGGCGAGGGGGTGGTGGCCAACCTCGCCCGCACGGCGGGGCTGCTCGCACAGGACACCGCCTACCTGGACGAACTGGCCGCCACCGCGCTCGCCACCTGCCGGGTGCCCGGGGGCCTGTCGGTGTCCGCGCTACGTGACCTACCCGCGCCCGTGCGGACCCGGGTGCTGCACGAGTGGGCCGCCGAACTGGGAGCGCCACGCACAGCCCTGTCCCACCGCCACGTCGAGGCCATGAACGCCCTGGTCACGGCCTGGCGCGGGCAAGGCCCCGTATACCTCCCGAGCGCCGTCACCGTCACCCGCTCCGCCGGACTTCTGGTCCCCGTCGTCGCCTGAGGACGCCATGATCGGTGCGGTGTCGCGGGCCGTGGCCGGAGCGCGGAAGTTGCCGGGCAAACGGGCGTATCTTGGGGCTCGTTACGCCCGGTTGCCCGGCAACTTGGATGGTCTTGGGGTTAGTGGCAGCCGCAGGAGGCCAGGGCGGCGGCGATTTTGTCGAGGGCGTCCTGGGCGGGGTAGCGGCCGCCGGGGACGTTGTCGGCGAGGACCGCGAAGGCGAGCATCCGGCCGTCGGCGGTCTGCAGCACACCGGACAGTGAGTTGACCCCGTCCAGGGTGCCGCTCTTGGCGCGGACCAGGCCGTACGCGGTCTTGACCTTGGCGAACCGGGGCAGCATGGTGCCGGACCAGCCCGCCACGGGCAGGCCGTTGAAGAAGTCGGCCAGCTGCGCGTGGTCTCCGCTGGCCGCCTTCACCAGCAGCGCGGTCAACTGCTTCGGTGAGATCTTGTTGCGGCCGGACATGCCGGAGCCGTCGGACAGGTCGATCTGCGCGGGGTCGAGGCCGAGTTCGGTGACGACCTCCTCCATCGCCGCCGACGCACCCACGAACGAGCCGGGCTTGCCCTTGGCCAGCGCCACCTGGTGCGCCAGCATCTCGGCCAGGGTGTTGTCGCTCTCGGTGAGCATCTGCTCGATCTGGCGCAGCAGCGGCGCGGACTGCACCGCCCCGAGCTGGACTCCGGGCAGAATCGCCACGGGTGCGGCGGACGCGGCGGTGCTGGGCTGGGCGGCCGGATCGGCGGCGGGCGCGGCCGGGGCGACCCCCTTGGCCACGGCGCCGGCGGGCAGGCCGAGCAGCTTGGCGAACGCCTCCCCGGCGGCACGCTCAGGGTTGGTGTACCGGTTGAAGGGCATCTCCCGGTCCTTGATGTCCGTACGCGCTCCGTTGATCATCAGGGCGGTGATCTTGGAGACGTTGCCCTCCTGCGGCGCGTCCGACGACCAGCCGGGGCCGGTCTCGGAGCCGGGGAACAGCGACCCGTCGGTGATCACCTTGGTGATCGGGGTGGTCCCCATCGCCTTCTTGACCTGGGCGGCGAGGGTGTCCAGCTGCGCCGCGCCCTCGTAGAACTTCTTGCTGTTCACGCCGAGCGTGGCGTCGCCCGCGCCGATCAGCACGACCTCGCCCGGGTTGGGCCCGGCGACCACGCGGGTGGTGATGCGGTAGGTCGGACCCCGGGTGGCCAGCACCGACGCGGCGGTCACCAGCTTGGTGTTGGACGCCGGGGTGATCATCTCGGTGGGGTCGAGCTCGTACAGGACCTGGCCGGTGTGCAGGTCGACCACCGAGGCGCTGATGTGGCTGCCCAACGCGGTGCCGGTGACCAGCGGGCCGAGCACCGCGGTAAGCCCGGCCGTGGTGGGCATGGGCGCGTCGGCGGCGGCCGCGGCGAGCACCGCCGCCGGGGCGGGCTCGGCGGACGCGGTCGGCGACGGCGACTGCCAGCCAGGGGTGGACAACAGGTCGGCGACCAGACTCGGCTTGGCCAGGCCGACGCCGACCAGGCCGAGGCCCAGCGCCGACACCAGCACCAGCGAGGTGGCGAGCAGGCCGCGGCGGCTCTTCTTCTTTTTCTTCTTCAGGCGCCGGTTGTGCGGGGCGGCGCTCCGCTCGGTCGGCGCGGGGGCACCGCCGGGGCCACCCGGGGCGCCCGGCAGCCGCTGGGTGTCCTGGGCCGCCTGCTCGTACCCGTAGGATCCGCGCTGGTCGTAGCCCTGTGGATAAGGTTCAGGCTGGGTATTGCCAGGCCACGGATTGTGCACATCCTGTGGATAACCACCCGGTCGGGGGCCCGTCGCCTGTGGATAAGACGGTGGATAGCCGTACATCCCCTGGTCCTGGGGTTGTGGATAACCTGGGGAGGACTGCCACACGTACTCGCGGCCGTTCCACACCCATTCGCCCGGCGCGCCCGAACCGCCCGGCGAACCGGCGCCACCCGCAGGGTCGGCACCGTAATGTGAACCTTGCCTCCCCAACGGTGCCCTCCTTGGATGCCCGGACTCAGCCAGGCGAGACTAACTAAAATTCGCCAACGTCGGCGAACTTACAGGCCATTGGGAGTGTGAAATGGATTTCGACGTCACGGTTGAGATCCCTAAGGGGCAGCGCAACAAGTACGAGGTGGACCACGAGACCGGACGGATCCGGCTTGACCGCACCCTCTTCACCTCCACCCAGTACCCCGCCGACTATGGGTTCATCGAGAACACGCTGGGCGAGGACGGCGACCCGCTGGACGCGCTCGTGCTGGTGCAGGAGCCGACCTTCCCGGGGTGTCTGATCCGGTGCCGGGCGATCGGGATGTTCCGGATGCGCGACGAGAAGGGCGGCGACGACAAGGTGCTGTGCGTCCCGGCCGACGACCCGCGGCTGGAGCACCTGCGTGACATCCACCACGTCGCCGAGTTCGACCGGCTGGAGATCCAGCACTTCTTCGAGGTCTACAAGGACCTGGAGCCGGGCAAGAGCGTCGAGGGGGCGACCTGGGTCGGCCGCGCCGACGCCGAGGCCGAGATCAAGCGCTCGTTCCAGCGCGAGGTCGACCGCAAGGAGAGCGGCGCCGGTCACTGACCTGCCGGTCTTCTCGCCGACTGACATGACGATCGGCCGCCCGGAACCCCGGGCGGCCGATCGTCGTATATCCGTCAGTACGCGGGCAGGTCCGCCAGCTGCACCAGCCGCGCCCCGCGCCGGGTGATCAGGCGGCCGCGCCCGGCGGTCATCCGCTCGTTGCGGAACGGGCTGCCGAAGGGCGCGGTCACGTTGCGGTCGGCCGACATCTGCAGGTACGGCGCGTTCGTGGCCAGCACTCGCGACAGTGCCGCGTCATACGACGCCCGACTCCAGTTCACGTTCGACGCGGTGATCAGGTGCAGGCCGACGTCACGGGCCTCGAACAGGAACGGCTCCAGGTTGCGCAGCGGGTGCACACCGGAGGAGACCACGATGTCGTAGTCGTCGATGATCAGGAAGAACTCGCCCCGGCCCGCCAGCCACGGGCGGCGCGGGATCTCCTGCGGGGTGACGTCGGCGGGCGGGCGCCGCTCGGCCATCTTCGCCGCGATCGCGTCCATGTAGTCGGGCACCTGGTCCAGGCTGGTGATGTACGCCAGCTGGTGGGGCGTGGTCACCGCCCCGAGCAGGCTGCGGCGCGGGTCGACGATGAGCAGCTTCGCCTCGTCCGGGCTGTACCGGCGGGTGATCGTGGTCGCGATCTGGCGCAGCAGCGTCGACTTGCCGCACTCGCTCTCGCCGAACGCGGACAGGTGCACGTCGGCGTAGAAGTCGACCAGAGCCGGGGTGAGGTCGTCGGCGATGCCGATCGGCATGGTCCAGGTGTCGCCGCCTTCGACCGGCATCCGGTCGTACGCGTAGACGTTGGGCAGCACGCGCACGCGCGGGGCGGGCGCGCCGCTCCAGTGCTTGGCGATCTGCCGGACCAGCTCCTCCCGGTCGCCGACCTGGTCCACATCCGGGCGCAGGGCCAGCGAGAACAGGCCGTCGGGGGTGCAGCCGAAGCCGGGGCGCTGCGGCACCTGCGGAGCGACCTTGCGGACCCGGCAGATGGTGTCACTGGGGTCGCCCAGGCGCAGCTCCAGCTTGGTGCCGAACTGGTCGGCGATGGCCGGGCGGAAGTCGCGCCAGCGCAGCGTCGCCGCGACCACGTGCACGCCGTAGGCCAGACCCCGGGTGGTGATGTCGGTGATCACCGGCTCCAGGTCCTCGTAGCTCTCCTTGAGCGTGGCCCAGCCGTCCACGACGAGGAACACGTCGCCGTACGGGTCGTCGGCGAACCGTCCGGCCGCCCGCAGCCGCCGGTACGACGCCATCGAGTCGATGCCGCTCTCCAGGAACCGGGCCTCGCGGTTGTTCAGCAGCTCGGCGACCTCGCCGACGGTCCGGCGCACCAGCATCGCCTCCTGGCGCCCGGCGACGCCGCCGACGTGCGGCAGCTCGCGCAGGCTCGCCAGGGTGCCGCCGCCGAAGTCGAGGCAGTAGACCTGCACCTCCTGCGGGGTGTGGGTCAGGGCCAGGCCGGTGACCAGGGTGCGCAGCAGGGTGGACTTGCCGCTCTGGTTGCCGCCCGCGACCGCCACGTGTCCGGCGGCACCGTCGGCCAGCCGTACCCACTGCAGGTCGCGCAGCTGCTGGGCAGGCTTGTCCACGACCGCGACCGGGACCCGCAGCGCGCCGCGCAGCTCCGGGTTGGCGACCGTGAGGCCGCGGCCCTCGACCAACCCGACCTGCCCGAACGCGAGGTCGAGCGGGTCGGAGCGGTCCAGCGGCGGCAGCCACACCTGGTGCGCGGGCGGGCCCTGGCCCACCATTCGCTCGATCATGACGTCCATCAGGCTCTCGCCCGGCTTGACGTCCCACTTCACTTCCAGCTCAGTGCTCTTGGGGGTTTTCGGCACCGGCAGGTAGTGGTTGCTGAAGTCGTAGACGAACTGCTCGCCGTCGACACGGCGGCGGGCCACGGCCTCCCCGGCCCGCTTGAACGAGCCGGACACGTACGCGCCCTTGAACCGCTGCAGCGGCTCCGAGCCGAACTTGAGGTAGCCGTGGCCGGGCGCCTTGGGCAGGTCGTACGCGTCGCCGACGCCGAGCACCGCGCGCGACTCCATCGCGGAGAAGGTGCGCAGACCGATCCGGTACGACAGGTGCGTGTCCAGACCGCGCAGGCGGCCCTCCTCCAGCCGCTGGCTGGCCAGCAGCAGGTGCATGCCGATGGACCGGCCGACCCGGCCGATCTGCACGAAGATCTCGATGAAGTCCGGGTTGGCCGTCAGCAGCTCGGAGAACTCGTCGCAGACGATGAACAGCGACGCCAGCGGCGCCAGCGCCGCCCCGCCCGTGCGGGCCTTCTCGTAGTCCTTGAGGTTGGCGAAGTTGCCCGCCGCGCGCAGCAACTCCTGGCGGCGCAGCACCTCGCCGGTGATGGCGTCGCCCATGCGGTTGACCAGGTGGCTCTCGCCCTCCAGGTTGGTGATGACCGCGGAGGTGTGCGGCAACCGGTCCAGTGAGGCGAACGTGGCGCCGCCCTTGAAGTCGACCAGCACGAAGTTGAGCTGCTCCGACGAGTGCGTGGCCGCCAGGCCCAGCACCAGGGTGCGCAGCAGCTCGGACTTGCCGGAGCCGGTGGCGCCGACGAGCAGGCCGTGCGGACCCATGCCGTCCTGCGCCGACTCCTTGATGTCGAGCTCGATCGCCGAGCCGTCCGGGCCCACGCCGATCGGCACCCGCAGCTTGTTGCGGTCGGCGCGCGGCGACCAGCCATACGCGGTGTCGAAGCGCTCCGGGTCCGGGATGCCCAGCAGGTCGGCCAGGCCGCGCTCGCCGGTCATCGCGGTGTTGGTCGCGACCGCGACCGCCGAAAGCCGCAGCGGCGCCAGCCGCCGCGCGATCGCCTCCGCCTCGGCGACCCCGATCCGGTCGGCCGTGCCGACCTCGGCGGCCGAGGTGGCGGTGATGGTGTGCAGGCTGCGCTCACGACCGCGCGTCTCCAGCACCAGCATGCTGCGGTCGAGCAGGCGCGGCGGCTCGGTGTCGAGGTCGAGGACGGTCAGCCCGGCCAGGCCCTCGGGCAGCACCAGCTGGTTGGAGTCGGCCAGGTCGCCGCCGTCGAGCACCACCACCACGTGCGGCGCGGCGTCGGCGACGCCGAAGCGGGCCCGCCCGGCCAGCACGCCCGACAGCATCTCCTCCAGCTGCCCCGCCGAGGTGGCGAACAGTCGGACCGGCCCGAGCGCGTCGTTGTCGGTGGGGTGGTTGTGGTGCGGCAGCCACTTGGCCCAGTCCCAGCTGTCGCGCCGGTGCGGCGAGGCGCACACCGCGATGATCAGGTCGTCGGGGGCGTGGAAGACGGCCAGCTGCGCCAGCATCGCCCGGGTCAGGCCGTGCGCGTCGGTGCCGTCGCGGTGGTCGGTCTGGGCGAACCCGGCCGAGCCGCCGAAGACCCCGCCCTGGTACGTGCCGTCGGCGCGCTGGTTGTCCGCCCGGGTGCCGCCCTCGCTGCGCAGGAACACCCGGCCGAAGCCGCGGATCGACAGCGCCACCGGCAGGTCCGGCACCACCGAGTACGCGTCCAGGAAGCGCCGCAGCGCCCCGGCCGTCATCGGCTCCAGCTCCTCCAGTGGCCGGGTCTCCGGCGGGATCAGCGGGGTGGCCAGCGACTGCGGGCCGACGCCCACCCGTACGATGCCGAAGTCGGGGTCGCTGCCCCGCCGCTCCCACAGCCGATGGCTGTCCACCGTGGACCACAGCCGCTGCGGGTCGGGGTGGCGGTAGAACAGGCCGATCCGCTGCTGCTGGACCGCGTGCCGGGCCCGGCGCCGCAGCGCGGCCAGGTGCCGCAGGTATTCGCGGCGGGCGGCCATCATCTCGGCCTTCTTCGGCTGGCCCGCGCCGCTCATCAGGCTCGCCGCGATCATGCCGAGGCTGGACACGCCCATCATGCCGCCGGCCAGATAGGACATCTTGTTGCCCTGGCCGTTGCCGACCATCATCGCCATGCCCAGACCGCTGCCGAGCATCGGCAGGATCATCATGGCCTGCTGCCACCGCCCGCCCGCGGCCTGCGGGATCTCGGGCGGAGCGTCGATGACCAGCTCACCGCCCGGGATCTCGGGAGCGGGGCGACGTGGTGCCCGCTTGACGATCACCGTTCCCATGGCGACTCCTCCCCCAGGCGCTGACGCACCACAGGTTAATCGCTGCCGCTCACTTCCGCTGCGCCGGTGTGGACAGCGACCGGTACGGGGTGACGCGTTGCGGCACAACGTGGTAGACGTACCGGGTGAGCTACCCCTCGACCGCCGCCACGACGCCCTCGGCCGCCGGACTCGCCCGGGTCACCGTGCACACGCCGCACCGCCGCGTCGACGTGGCGCTGCCGGAGCAGGTGCCGCTGGCCGAACTGCTGCCCGACCTGCTGCGCCACGCCGGGATGGGCCTGGCCGACGACGGGGAGCAGCACGGCGGCTGGTTGTTGCGCCGCGGCGACGGATCTCCGCTGGACGAGGGCAAGTCGCTCAACCAGCAGGCGGTCCGCGACGGTGAGCTGCTGCACCTGGTCGCCGCGCACGCGGAGTGGCCCGAGCTGGAATACGACGACGTCGTCGAGGCGATCGCCGAGGGCGCCCGGCGCCGCGGCGCCGCCTGGACCCCGGCCGCGACCCGCACCGCCACCCTGGCCGGGGCGGGCGTGCTGCTGGTCGCGGGCGTGCTGGCGCTGCTGCGCGGCGGTCCCCTGTGGACCCCCGGCGGCTACCTGGGCCTGACCGTGGCGGCGCTGCTGCTGGTCGGCGGCGTGCTGGCGTCGCGGGCGTACGGCGACGGCGTCGCGGGCAGCGCGCTGGCCGGGTTCGCCCTGCCGTACGCGTTCGCCGGTGGTGCGCTGGTGCTCGGCGGCGACGGCCCCGGCGGCTTCTTCGGCGCGGGCGGCTGGCTCGGCGCGGGGCAGCTGCTGGTCGGCTGCGTGGCGGTGCTGCTGTTCGCGGTGCTCGGCGCCGCCGGTGTCGGCCACGGGCTGCGCGTGTTCACCGCGGGCGGCACCGCGGGCCTGCTCGGCGCGCTGACCGCGCTGCTGGGCTCGCTCGGCGCGGCCGGTTCGGCGGCGGTGCTGGTCAGCGCGCTGGTCTGCGGCATCGGGCTGGTGCCGGTGCTGGCGATCCGGTTCGGCAAGGTGCCGGTGCCGTCGGTGACGCAACTGCGGGCGCCCGGCGAGGCGGAGAGCCCGTACCAGCGGCGCGGTGGCAACGCGGGGCTGCCCGACCGGTCCCGCGTCTTCGCGGCGGTGGCGCGCTCGGAGGAGCTGCTGACCGGCATGCTCATGGGATACACGGTGCTGATGGCCGGGGCCAGCCTGGTGCTGGTGACCGTGGGCGGGCTGGCCGGGCGGGTGCTGGTCGCGGTCGCCGCGACGGCGCTGCTGCTGCGCTCGCGGCTGTTCGTGACGGTGCGCCAGCGCACCCCGCTGATCGCGGCGGGCCTGCTCGGCCACGTGCTGCTGCTGGGCGCGGCGGTGTGGCTGGCCGACGGCGGGCCGCGTGCCTTCTTCGCCGTCGGCGCGGTGCTGCTGGCGCTGGTGGTGGTCCTGGCCGGGCAGACCTGGTCGCGGCGCTCGCCCTCGCCGTACGTCGGCCGCGCCGCGGATCTGTTCGATCTGCTCGTGGTGATCTCGGTGGTGCCGGTGGCGGCCTGGGTGCTCGGTCTCTACGGGCTGATTCAGAGCTGGGCCGCCTGACATTTCTTCCGGCATCGACGAGGCGCGTGTGAGAATGGCGGCACTGTGCCCAGACGCCCTTCCACCGACCGCAGCGCCGTGCCGCGTAACCCAGCGACGGCGCTGCTTCGTGTGTCCGGAGTCTTCATGCTGGTCGTGGCGGGTCTGTCGCTGACCGCGGCGGCACCGGCCACCTCCGACTCGTTCACGGTCGACCGCGCCGGGGCGCTGCGTGCCTCCCGCGACTCGGTCCGCAACGACCAGTGGCAGCTGCGCACCCTGGACGCCCCCGACGCCTGGAAGCTGTCCAGGGGCGAGAACGTCACCGTCGCGGTGATCGACTCCGGCGTGTCGGCGCATCATCCGGACCTGAACGGGCAGGTGCTGACCGGGATAGACCTGGTGGCCAAGCACGGTGACGGCAGCGACGACCGGGTCGGCCACGGCACCACCGTGGCGGCACTGATCGCGGGCCGCGACGACGACAACCGCGGCGTCGTCGGCCTGGCCCCCGCCGCCAAGATCCTCCCGGTACGGGTGCTCGACGCCGAGAACCGCTACGACGACGCGCATGTCGTCGCCGAGGGCGTGCGCTGGGCCGTCGACCACGGCGCCCGAGTGATCAACCTGTCGCTGGGCGGTGGCGCCGCCAGCGACGCCCTGGCCGAGGCCATCGACTACGCGTTCGCGCGGGACGTGGTCGTGGTGGCCTGCGTCGGCAACGTCAGCCCGGACGGGCCCTCCGACGTCTGGTATCCGGCCCGCGAGCCCGGCGTGCTGGCCGTCACCGCGGTCAGCCCCGGCGTGCAACACAGCCTGTGGCAGGGTTCGCTCACCGGCGAACAGGCGGTGCTGGCCGCGCCGGGAACCGACCTGGTCGGCGCCCGGCCGGGCGGCTACTGGCGGGTGCAGGGCACCAGCTTCGCCGCGCCGCTCGTGTCGGCCACGGCCGCCCTGGTGCGGTCCCGCTTCCCGCACATGTCGGCGGCGGACGTCGTCGAGCGCCTGACCGCCACCGCGCAGGACCTCGGCGCACCGGGCCGCGACGAGCAGTACGGCTTCGGCCTGGTCGACCCCGTCGCCGCGCTGACCGAGGACGTCGCCCCGGTGGAGAGCAACCGGCTGGACTCGGTGCCCCCACCCGGACGGGCCGGGTTCGGCGCCGCCCCCGGCGTCAGCCCGGAGCCCTCGCCCACCCCGGAAGCAGGACCGCCCACGCCCGGCCGCCCCGTGCCCGCCCCGGGCCGCCGAGGCCTGACCGTCGCCGTGACGGGCGTGGTCCTCCTGGTCGGCGGCACCCTCACCCTCCTACGCCGCCTCAGCCGCCCCCGCGACTGACCCGCGCCCGTGCGCCACGCCCCGGGCGGCGCGCGCCGCGTGCCGCGATTGAGGGTGCAGTTTGGGGGAAACTGCACGAAAGCGGCCCAAGATTCCAACAGTTTCCCCGAAACTGCCGGAAAACCTCACCGGCACCCGCCGCCAACCGAACCCCCGGGCAGGGTCAGGCGCACTTGCCGGTGCCGACGGCGTTGGTGCGGGTACGGCCCATCAGGGCGACGGTGCTGGCCTCGTCGGCGGTGACCGCGTAGCCGACGTTCGGGTCATCCGCGGCGGCCGCGAAGATCACGCCGAGCACCTGCCCGTCAGCGGAGACCAACGGGCCGCCGGAGTTGCCGCTGCGCACCAGACCGCGGATGGTGTAGACCTCGCGGGTCACCGTGCCGTCCTCGTAGATGTCGGGTCCGGTGATGTCGCCGACATCGCGGATGCGCGCCGACTGCGCGTTGTACGGTCCGTCCAGCGGGTAGCCCAGCACGATCGCGTCGGAGCCGGTGCGGGCGGGCGAGTTGGCGAACCGCATCACCGGCGCGGACAGCTCCGGCACGTGGATCACGGCGAGGTCGCGCTCGGGGTCGTACACGACGACCTTGCCGTTCAGCCGCGCCCCGTTGACCTCCACCCGGATGGTCTTGGTGCCCGCGACCACGTGCGCGTTGGTCATCACGTGCTCGTTGGCGAACACGAACCCGGAGCCCTCGATGCGGCGGCTGCAGCTCGGGGCGCTGCCCAGCACCTTGACCACGGACTTCTTGGCGTTGAGCACGATCTGCGAGCCGGCCAGCTTCGGGTCGGGCGCGGGCACCTCCTTGACCCGGGTGGGCACCAGGTCGCCGAAGACCTCGGGGAAGCCGTTGGTGTCGACGGTCTCGCGCAGCGCCTCGGTCAGGTTCTTCGCCTCGCCGGGCATGACCTTGTCGATGACGCCGAGCACCATGCTGTTGCGGACCGCCTTGGCCAGCCACGGCTGCCCGGCGTCGCTGAGCGGCACCGCGACCAACCAGGCCACGACCGCCACGGCGAGCACCGACACGACGGCGCCGCCCAGGTCGTCCACGGTCTGCCCGGCCGGGTTGGTGATCGCCCGGCGCACCTTGCCGCCCCACCAGCCCGCCAACGACTGGCCGAGCACGGCCAGCCCGAACACGGCGATCAGAGAGACGACGAGCTTCAGCGCGCCGTCGGAGACCAGACCGGCGGCCAGCGGGCCGAGTTGCAGGCCGAGCAGGGCGCCGCCGAAGAAGCCGGCGAAGGAGAGCACGCCCACGACGAAGCCCTGTCGGTAGCCGCTCATACCGAAGAGCAGCAGCAGGGCTAGCAGGACTACGTCGACGACCGACATCGGTTCAGCCTACGGAAGGGGGATCGGGGTTGCCACTAACCGGAGTGACGTGTGGCGGCACCACCACCTCCGGCAGGCTCTCGACCCGGCTGGTGTCCCACGGCCGGGCCCAGCCGCCGAGATCCAGCAGCGTCGACAGCACCCCGGCGGTGAAACCCCAGACCAGCATGCCGCGGGCGTGGAAGGCCGGGCCGATCCAGCCGCTGCGGTGGCGCACCCGCACCCGGTGGACGGGGTCGGCGAGTTCGGCCAGCGGCAGCCGGGCCACGTGGGCGACCTCCTCCGGCTGGTGCGCCCCGACCGGGTGCGGCGCATGCCACCAGGCCAGCACCGGGGTGACCAGGAAGTCGGTGACCGGGATCCACAGGGTCGGCAACTCGGCCAGCACGGTGACGCTGTCGGGGTCGAGCCCGACCTCCTCCTGCGCCTCGCGCAGCGCGGTGGCGGACGCGTCGGTGTCCTGCGGCTCGACCGCGCCGCCGGGGAAGGCGGGCTGTCCGGCGTGGGTACGCAGGGTCGCGGCGCGCTGCATGATCAGCACATCGGGTCCGGCGCCGGGTTCGTGCTCGTCGGCCAGCAGGATCAGCACCGCCGCCGGGCGGCCGCCGTCCTCGGGCGTGGGGATGCGGGTGAAGTCGACGGCGCTGGCCTTGCCCAGGTTCGTCAGCAGCGGCTCCAGCCACTGCGGCGGCGTACGGCTCACGTCGCCTCCCCGAGCAGGCCGAGCGGCTGCGCTTCCATGGCCGCGTCGCCGAGTCCGTCTGCCATGGCGCCGCGCCCTGCGGCGATCTTCGCGAGTGCCCCGGCCGCGGCTCGGTCGATGGGCCCGTCGCTGCGGGCGCTCATGCGGCGGCGCCGAAGTGCTGCTTGACCAGGGTGTCGAGGCTCTCGTCGGTCAGCGCCGTCCCGTGGTAGACGGTGGCGCGGCCATCGGCGCCGACGAACAGGGTCAGCGGCATGCCGATCAGACCGAGTCCGGCCAGCAGACGGCCGTCCTCGTCGAACAGGGTGCGCATGCTGATCTTGAGGTCGTCGGCCAGCCAGGAGGCGTTGTCGCGGGTGTCGCGGCCCACGACGCCCAGCACCGGCACCCGGCCGGAGTCGGCCAGGCGCTGCAGGGCGGGCAGCTCGGTGCGGCACGGGCCGCAGTAGGTGGCCCATACGTTGATCACCAGCGGGCCCCGCAAGGCGGCGAGGTTGACCTGCTGGCCACCGGCCATGCAATCCAGGTCGAGGTCGGGCAGCGCGACGGTCTTCGGCCGGGGCTGCCCCGAGGCGGGCGGGGACGGGCGGGACGGGTCGGCCGGGCCGTACGGCGCGCAGGCGGCGAACGGCTGCGGCACCGGCTCGTCCGGCGGCGGGGACCCGGTGCACCCGGCCAGCAGCGACAGGGCTGCCAGCCCGGTCAGCACGCGCCTCACGCGGTGACCCCGATCCCGGCCAGCGCGGCGATCTCCGGCGCGCGCGGGCCCTTGAGCAGCTTGGCCGCCTCCAGCGGCGAGGTCGGACCGGTGCCGTACGACGGGCACATCGGCGCGAGCGGGCAGGCCCCGCAGGCGGGCTTGCGGGCGTGGCACACCCGCCGTCCATGGAAGATCACCCGGTGCGACAGCATGGTCCAGTCGCGCTTCTCGACCAGTGCCCCGACCGCGTGCTCGATCTTGACCGGGTCGCTCTCGTCGGTCCAGCCCCACCGGTTGACCAGCCGCTGGAAGTGCGTGTCCACGGTGATCCCCGGCTTGCCGAACGCGTTGCCGAGCACGACGTTGGCGGTCTTGCGGCCGATGCCGGGCAGGGTGACCAGCTGCTCGAGCGTGCTGGGCACCTCGCCGTCGAACCGCTCGACCAGGCCCCGACCCAGCCCCATCAGCGACTCGGTCTTGTTCCGGAAGAAGCCGGTCGGCCGGATCATCTCCTCCAGCTCGACCCGGTCCGCCCCGGCGTAGTCGGCCGCGGTGCGGTACTTGGCGAACAGGGCCGGGGTGGTCAGGTTCACCCGCACGTCGGTGCACTGGGCGGACAGGATGGTGGCGACGGCCAGCTCCAGCGGCGTGGTGAAGTCCAGCTCGCAGTGCGCGTCGGGGTGGATCAGCGCCAGCTCGCGCGCCATCCTGCGCACGCGCCGCTTGCGCCCCAGTTCGGTCTCAGGCTTCACCGCTGCCACGGCAGAGAGCCTACGTCGCGGGTGCCGCGATCGACCCGTCGGCGGAGACGCGCGCTCCGTTCGCGCCGAAATCCTGCTCGGTCATCTGCTTCATCAGCTTGAGCGCACGCTCGTCCTTGTCGGGCTGCGGAATGCCGTACGACCCGGAGAAGTAGGTCGACCGGAACCGGCCCGAGGCGAAGCTGCCGTCCGGGTTCAGCGACACGGTGAGCACGCCGCCCCAGCCGACCCGGTCCC
This sequence comes from Catellatospora tritici, assembly GCF_019083965.1. Classification (GTDB taxonomy): domain Bacteria; phylum Actinomycetota; class Actinomycetes; order Mycobacteriales; family Micromonosporaceae; genus Catellatospora; species Catellatospora tritici. Next base: position 193,060 of record NZ_JAHRCY010000011.1, on the reverse strand, counting down.
CGCTGCTCAGCGCCCCGCCCCCGGCGAAGTTGCCCAGGCTGTACGCGATCAGCCGCCCCTTGTAGAACTCCAGCCCGCGCACGACGTGCGGCCCGTGCCCGATGATCAGGTCGGCCCCGGCGTCGATCACCGCGCGGGCGAACTTCATCGGGTCGCCCCGGTTCTCGCCCAGGAAGAACTCCGTGCCCGGCCGCACATGACTCTTGTCGCCGCCCTCGGCGCCCATGTGCACCTGCACCACCACGATGTCGGCCTTCGCCGCCGCCTGGGACACGACCTTCTTGGCCGAGGTGAGGTTGAGCAGACTGTTGTTCCCCGAGTACGACGAGAAGCCCAGCACCGCCACCTTGACCCCGTCGACCTCCACGATCGTGATCTCGTTGGTCTCGCCGGTGTGCCTGAGCCCGAACTTCTCCAGCGACCGCTGGGTGTTGGCATAGCCCGCGGTGCCGTAGTCCTTGCCGTGGTTGTTGGCCATGTTCAGCAGGTTGAACCCGGCGTCCTTGAGATGTCCCGCGTACGACGGCGGCACCCGGAACTGGTGGCAGTTGTTCTTCGGGCTCGGGCTGGCGCCCGGGGCCGGACTGGCCGGGGTCGGGTTGGCGACGGGGCGGGGGCACTTGCCGGTGCCGGTCTCGTCGGTGATCGGCTGCTCCAGGTTGCCCATCACCACATCGGCGGGCAGCAGCGACTTGACCTTGTCGAAGTAGCCCCTGCCGTCGTTGGGCGGCAGCTTGCCCGGCGCGTCGCCCATGACGATGTCGCCGGTGGCGGAGAGGCTGATGGTCTTGCCCGTCGTCGGCGCGGCGGCCGACGCGCTCGCGGGCGGGGCGGCGACGACCGGGTCGTGCCACTGGCCGACTTCGGCCGACGAGTTTGTGGCGGTCACCACCAGGCCGATCACTGTGACAAGAAGCACGACTCCACCCGCCGCCGAGGCGCCGGGGCGGGCGCGCAGCACGTTCCGCAACCGCGTCGACACCGACGGTCGAACATCCATGGTCGTCACAGCGATTGGGGTGACGGGCTGGCTGTCGGGGGCGGGCAGGTCAGCAGGGGTGAGGGGCTCTGTCGACATCGCCGGGGACTCTACCCGCGGCGCGCCACCTGCGGCATCGGTCGACCGAAGCGGATTCTGGGGGTTGGCGTCCGGTTGGAGACCGGTTGCGCCTAGACTGACCTCGCGCGGCGTATGGCGGTCCCACGCACCCCGCGCCGATGGAGGTATGGCGATGGACGAGGTGCTGGCTCGCAGCGGAATCTTCCAGGGTGTCGACCCGGAGGCCGCGGAGGCGCTTGCCCGCGAAATGGAGACGATCGAGATCCGCAAGGGCGAGATCGTGTTCAACGAGGGTGAGCCGGGCGACAGCCTCTACATCGTACTCTCCGGCAAGATCAAGCTGGGTCGCCGCGCCGCCGACGGCCGACAGAACCTGGTCTCCGTGATGGGGCCGTCGGACATGCTCGGCGAGCTGTCCCTGTTCGACCCCGGCCCGCGCACCGCGACCGCCACCGCCGTCACCGACGTGCGCCTGGCCCGGCTGCGCAAGCAGGCGCTGCGCCCCTGGCTGAACAACCGCCCGGAGATCGCCGAGCAGCTGCTGCGCGTGCTCGCCCGGCGCCTGCGCCGCACCAACGACGCGCTGGCCGACCTCATCTTCACCGACGTGCCCGGCCGCGTGGCCAAGAACCTGCTGCAGATGGCAGGCCGGTTCGGCACCCGCGACGGCGGCGTGCTCCGGGTGACCCACGACCTCACCCAGGAGGAGCTGGCGCAGCTCGTCGGCGCCTCCCGGGAGACCGTCAACAAGGCGCTGGCCGACTTCGCCTCGCGGGGCTGGCTGCGGCTGGACGGCAAGAGCGTGATCATCCTGGACCCGGAGCGGCTGGCTCGGCGCGCCCGCGTCTGAGTCATACCAAAACGGGCTAAAATCGGGCATATAGTATCGCTGAAGTGTCGGGAACCTGTCCCTGACACGTCAGCCCCTGGGTAGACCTCGTTGGTCCGAGTGGTCGCGAACCTCGCAAATTGCGCGCGGCTAGACGTGTCCACAGTGACCGATCGTGCGGTGACCCAGCGCCCCTGCCCGGGACAAGGGACCACCTCTCACGCCGCCTCGATCGGTCTGTCGGAACGACTCCGACGATCGAAAGAGGTCCTCACCACTATGAACACGTGGGTTCGACGTTCCCTGAAGGCCGGTGCGCTCACCGCCGGCGCGGTCATGGCCACCGGCACCGCGGCTTACGCCGAGGCCAGTGTCATCAGTGCCGGCAACACCGGCATCCTGAACGGCACCCAGGTCTTCGCTCCGATCCAGGCGCCGATCAACCTGTGCGGCGTGGCCGTCGGCGTCGCCGGTGACGCGCTGGCCGGCTGCGAGGGCGGCAGCGCCGCCGAGCTGGAAGGCGTCTACGACGCGCACCTGATCAGCACCGGCAACCACGGCATCCTGAACGGCACCCAGGTCTTCGCCCCGATCCAGGCCCCGATCAATGTCTGCGGCGTGGCCGCGGGTGTGCTCGGATCCGCGGTGGCGTTCTGCGAGGGCGGCGCCTCCGCCGAGCAGCCGGGCCACCACCCGACTCCCGGCCACTACCCGACCCCGCGTCCCCGGCCTCGGCCCGACCAGGGCCACGGTCACAACTGCGGCTGCGGCCACCACGACCACGACGGGTACGGCGGCCGCGAGTCCGCCCCCACCGAGGGCCTGCCGCTGGTCGGCAACCTGCCCGTGGTCGGCAACCTGCCCCTGGTCGGCGGCCTCGCCAACGGCGGTCTCCCGCTCGTCGGCGACCTGACCAGCGGCGGCCTGCCGCTGGTGGGAAGCCTGGGCAGCCTGCCCGTGGTCGGCGGCCTCACCAGTGGCGGCCTCGGCAACGGCCTGCCCCTGGTCGGCCCGCTGCTCGGCGGCCTGACCGGCGGCCAGCGCGCCGCGACCGGCGCCGACGCCATCGACCTCGACGCCCTGGACTCGGTCGGCACCGTCGACCGCTTCGCCACCGAGAGCGACGACGTCGACCACAGCAGCGGCGGCACCGGCGGCGGCACGGGCACCCACCCGGGCGGCGGCGGTGGTGGCGGCAACGGCCACCACCCGACCCCGCGCCCGCGGCCCCGGCCGTGCACCGACCACAACCACCGTGACGACCACGGCCGTCACGCCCGGCACGACCACGACGTGAACCTGCTCAGCGCGGGCAACCACGGCATCCTCAACGGCACCCAGGTGTACGCGCCGATCCAGGTGCCGGTCAACGTGAGCAGCGTGGCCGTCGGCGTGCTCGGCGACGCGGCCGCGTGGAGCGTCGGCGGCGCCTCGGCGCAGCAGTAGACCCCGGCCCTGCCCGCCGAGCCCGGCCCCGAACGACTCTCTCCCGTCGCTTCCGGACCGACCAGGCAAAACACTGCACCGCCTGGCTCGGCGGGCAGGCCGGACAACGAACATGGCCTCTCGCCACGTTCTATGCGTACGGGCCCCTTTCGCTGAGTAGTCCGCACGCGGTACCCGCACCACCCGACGTCCCCCGAGGACGGGCTACCCATCCGGCCCGCTTCCCGGGGGACGTCCCTTTCCCCCGCCCGAGCACCCGACACCCGCACCCCGCACCCGGGCACCCGGGCATGGCGACGGTTTCGGGGAAAGTGCTGGAATCATGGGCCGGATTCGTGCAGTTTCCCCGAAACTGCACGCTCGCCCGGCCCGCGCTCGCCCGGCCCGCGCTCGCCCGGCCCAGCGCGTTCGTCAGCGCATGGCGCGTGGCATCTGCGCGCTGGGAGCGCGTCAAGAAGGGCCCCTTCTTCTACGCAAAGCGATAAGAAGGGGCCCTTCCTTACCTCGGGGTCAGGCGGGGGTGAGGACGGCGAGGAGGGCGCCGGTGGCGACCAGGGCGCCGGGGCGGACGGTGACCTGGGCGACGATGCCGTCGGCCGGGGCGTGCACCGGGTGCTCCAGCTTCATCGCCTCCAGGGTCAGCAGCAGGTCGCCAGCGCCGACGCGCTGGCCGGGGGCGACCAGCACCCGGCCGACCGCGCCGGGCAGCGGGGCGGTCAGCGCACCCTCCTCCAGCTCCTGTACAGGCAACGGGAAGCGCGGCAGCCGCCGCAGCGCGAGCGAGCCCTCGGCGCTGTCGACGTACGACATCTCGCCGACGCGGTGCACCTGCAGCGCCAACCGGATGCCGGCGACGTCGAGCACCACGTCGTCGCCGGTGGCCGAGACCACGGCGACAGGCGGGTGGTCGTCGAGCACGCCGACCTGCCCGAGCCCGGCCAGGTCGAGCTCCTCCGGGTCGACCGCGCGCACCCACCACTGCGCCAGCGCGCCGGTGCCGTCGAGGCGGTAGCCGACTTCGACCGGGCCGGCGGGGCCGTCGTACACGACGGTCTGGGCGACGGTGGGAACGTTGCGCCAGCCGGACGGGATGCCGCGCTGGAGGGGGGCTTGGGCGCGGCGTTGCGCCGCGGCGGCGAGCGCGGCGGCGAGGCAGCTCAGGCGGACGGCCTCGACGGAGGACAGCAGCGGGGCGAACACTTCGGGCTGGCGGTCGAGCAGGCCGGTGTCGATCTGGCCGGTGAGGAAGGCCGGGTGGCGCAGCACGCGTACCAGCAGGTCGCGGTTGGTGATCAGGCCGTGGATGCGGGTCCGGGCCAGCGCCCCGGCGAGCATGCGGGCCGCTTCGTAGCGGGTCGGCGCCCAGGCGACGATCTTGGCGAGCATCGAGTCGTAGTGCACACCGACCACGGAACCGGCCTCGATACCGGAGTCGACGCGGATGCCCGGCTGGAGCATCGGTCGGAACCGGCCGGACACCTCGGGCACCTCGAACAGGTGCACCTGGCCGGTGGCGGGCAGCCAGTTGCTGGCCGGGTCCTCGGCGCACAGCCGGACCTCGATGGCGTGCCCGCGCATGGGCGGCGCGCTCGGGAACGGCAGCTGGCCGCCCTCGGCCAGGAACAGTTGCAGGCGGACCAGGTCGAGGCCGGTGACCAGCTCGGTGACCGGGTGCTCGACCTGCAGCCGGGTGTTCATCTCCAGGAAGTAGAACTCGCCCTCGGGGCTGAGCAGGAACTCGACGGTGCCGATGCCGACGTACCCGATGGCTTCGGCGACCGCGACGGCGGCCGCGCACAGGTTCTCGCGCAGCTCGGGTGAGACGGCCGGGGACGGCGCCTCTTCGATGATCTTCTGGTGTCGCCGCTGGATGGAGCACTCGCGCTCGCCCAGGGTGATGGTGTTGCCGTGCTCGTCGGCGGCGATCTGCACCTCGATGTGCCGGGCCTGCTCGACGTACCGTTCACAGAAGACGGTCGAGTCGCCGAAGGCGCCGAACGCCTCGCGGCGGGCCGAGGAGACGGCTTCGCCGAGCGAGTCGGCGTCGCGCACGATGCGCATGCCCCGACCACCGCCGCCGATCGCGGCCTTGACCAGCACCGGAAACTCGTCGACGGCGGTCGGGTCGGTCCAGCTCGGCAGCACCGGCACCTCGGCCTCGGCCAGCAGCAGCTTCGCGTCGATCTTCGAGGCCATCACTGAGATGATCTTCGCGGGCGGGCCGACCCAGGTCAGCCCGGAGTCGGTGACCATCGCCGCGAAGTCGGCGTTCTCGGCCAGGAAGCCGTAGCCCGGGTGGATCGCGTCCGCGCCGGTCTTGCGGGCCGCCGCGACGATCAGGTCGCCGCGCAGGTACGTCGCGCTCGGCGCCGACCCGGGCAGCTGCACCGCGTAGTCGGCCTCGGCCACATACGGCGCGTCGGCGTCGGCCGAGGAGTAGACCGCCACCGTCTCGACGCCGACCGCGCGACAGGTCGCGAAGATGCGCCGGGCCACCTCGCCCCGGTTGGCCACCAGCAGTCGACGGATCATGGCGTCACCTCTCGGTCGGCGGGGGCGGACCGGGCGACCACCGACAGGCAGATGCCGAGCACGGTCCGGGTGTCGCGGGGATCGATCACTCCGTCGTACGGGTCGGACGACAGGTCGCCCACCGGCCAGGTGAACCGGAAGCCCGGCCCGGCCACCGCCCACGCGCCCGGCTCCGCGCCGAGCACCACGGTGATCCGCTCGGCCCGGCCCAGCTCGCGCAGCAGCAGCGCCGAGTGGTCGTCCGGTCCCGGCACGGGCGGGTTGGCCAGCACCAGCACCGGCATCCGGGCGGCCGCGGCCAGCCGGGCCAGCTCGGCACCCTTGGCCGCCGACCCGGTGTCGATCACGGTGTCGGTCCCGGCCAGCACCGCAACCCGGTGCCCGTGCACCGCGCCGAACCCAGCCAGCAGTCCCGGCCCCTGCTGCGGGCGGAACTCGTCGAAGTCGGAGCCGTCGAGCACCCGCGCCAGCACCTCACGCGCGTCGGCCGGGCGGCCCGGGTCGGCGCTGGCCACGGCTAGCAGCTCCTCCGCCTCGTACCGGGGCGGCACCCCCTCGGCGACCGGAATCCCCGGCCGGTACGTCACCAACCGCCGTACGCTCTGCCGCAGCAGCCGCAGGGCATCGCGGTCGTCCTCGGCGACCAGGTCCACCCGCACCGCCTCGGCCCGTCCGCGCACCACGATCGCGTGATCGGACAGGTCCGGCAGCGGCGCCAGCCAGGCGTCCAGCGGCCCGAACACGGCACACAGCACCGGCGTGGCCAGGCGGCTCAGCTGCGCCAGGCCCGGGTCGGGCGCGGCCGGGCGGCCCGCGTCGGGCGTCGCCTCCAGCAGCAGCACCAGCGGCAGCAGCTGCCGTCCAGCCAGTTCGACGGCGCGGGCCAGCTTGCGCCGACCGGTCTGGGCCGGGCCGCCGTCGCGTACCGTCGGATCGCTGGCGACCAGCATGCATTCGACGCCGTCGATGACGCCCACGGCCGTCACCAGACCCGCACCGGCGGGCTCGTCGCTGGCCCGGCCTGCCGTCGCGGCCAGCTCCAACAGGGCCGTGTCGCTGTCCACGAGCAGTTCCAGCCGCTCCCGGGGCAATAGTTTGCCGCGCGCGTGGTGGCGGGTTACCTCTTTCTCCCCGCCGCCGTCGCGGGCCTGGCCGTGCGCCTGCTCCAGCACTCGCAGCGCGGCCTGGGCGGTGCTCCGGTTGTCGAGGAAGGCGGGCGCGCGGGGGTCCAGCGCGGTGTCGAGCGTCGCCATGGTGAACCTGCTCTCCGGCTTGGTGACACCAGAGCAACGAGTAATTCGACGCTGCCGACACGGAGGCGGCGAGGGTGCAGTTTCGGGGAAAGTGCACAAATCCGCAGCTCGATAGCCGCAGTTTCCCCGAAACTGCGGTGATCTCAGCGGCCGTGGGACCCGATCGGGGGACGGGCGGGGGCCTACCTACCGAAGAGGTTGTCCAGGAAGGCGCCCAGGCCGCTGCGGCGTTGGGGCTGCTGGGGGACGTGGACCGTGGGCTGGTCGGCGGCGGCGGAATTGGCGTTGCGGGGTGCGGCTGACCTGTCGGTGCCGTCGAGGTCGACGGCGGCGAGGAGTTCCTCGAGGGCGCGGGCGGTGGGGCGGTTGGCCGGGTCGTTGTCCATGCCCTGGCGCAGCACCTCGCACAGGGCGGGCGGCACGTCGGGCAGGTCGGGGACCGGGAGCGCGAACATCTCGATGAGGGTGAGCAGGCCGGGCGGGCTGTCCGGCTCCCAGCGGGGCGGGGTGCCGCGCAGCAGGGCGTACAGGGTGGCGCAGAGGGCGTAGACGTCGCCGGGCGGAGCGGGCTCGGCGCGGCGGAACGCCTCCGGCGGGGCGTACGCGGGGGTCATCACGTCGAGGGTGATGTCGGGGTCGCGCAGCTCGGCCAGGATGGCCAGGCCGAAGTCGGCCAGCGCGGGCTCGCCGAAGTCGCTGATCAGGATGTTGGCGGGCTTGACGTCGCGGTGCACCACACCGCGTTCGTGCGCGTCGGCCAGCGCGTCGGCGATCTTCACGCCGATGTCGCGCACCTCGTGCGGGCGCAGCGGCATCCGGTCCTGGTACGACCCCGAGTACAACTCCATGATCAGGTATGGGTGGTTGTCCTCGGTCACCCCGGCGTCGAACAGGTCCGCCACGTGCGGGTGCCCGGACATCTTGCCCGCCGCCCGCGCCTCGCGCAGGAACCTTGACCGGTCCCGGTCCGAGTCGATGGTCCGGTTCTCGATCTTGACCGCCACCTCGCGGCCCACCGATCCCTGCACCGCACGGAAGATCGTCGCGTAGCCGCCGACGGCGAGCAGCGACAGATCGGTGAGTCCGGGAATCTTGGGCCCGGCTGGCGGGGTGTCAGTCACGCGCTAGACGGTAGCGCTTCGGCCTTCACTCACGGCACCCCATGTCGCCAACGCAACGCTGCGCTCGCTCGCCTGCTGTGTGCCCTCCGCCAACGTACGCGCCTGGGCAGCGGCTTCGATGGCTTCGGCGTCGCGGCCCGCCGCGGACAGCACCTTCGCGTACGCCACCGCCGAGCGCACCCGGCTGCGCACGTCGACGGCGGGCAGCGACTGGGCCAGCTCGGCCGCGGTCAGCGCCGCCTCGACCTGCCCGTCGGCCAACAGCGCCTCGCTGTAGAGGGCGATGCCCTGGCGGCGGGAGTAGAGCATGGACGGTCCGTGCGGGGCGGCCGCGATCGGAGCGAGCAGCCGCAGCGCCATCGGCGCGTCCCCGGCCCCCAGCCGGGCGGCGGCCAGCAGCGCGCGCGGGCCGACCCGGGCCGGATCGAGCACGCCGTACGGCGAGACCATGGTCAGCACCGAGCGGGCGTCGGTCTCGGCGGCCGCGCAGTCGCCCCGGTCCAGCGCCACGAAGCCGCGTACCGTCCCGGCCATGCCGACCAGCAGCGGGTGCCCGACCTTCTCACCCTCTTCCAGCGCCTCGGCGAGCAGGTCCTCGGCGTGGCCGTACTCGCCCAGTCCACGCGCGACGACACCGCGCGCCACCAGCGCGAACCCGCGCCCCCAGACGTCCTTGGCGGCGGCGAAGTCGCGGTAGGCGCGGCGCGCCTCCCGGTCGGCCTCGCCGAGTTCGCCCAGTTCGGCGGCGGCGAACGCGGCCACGGCGCGCAACGTGCCGACCGCCCAGGCCTCGCCGACCCGCTCGCCGAACGGCAGGAACACATGCGCCAGCCGCTGCGCCTCGGTCAGCCGCCCCGCGAGCAGCCGGGCGAACGCGGTGGTGCCGCGCAGCCAGGCCCGGCCCACCGGGTCGCGGGTCTCGGCGAACAGCCGCGCCGCGCGGGCCAGGGCCGCGTCGGCCCCGGCGAAGTCGCCCCGGGTGGTGGTCACCCAGGCCAGGTTCTGCAGCGACCAGGCCTGCGACTTGCGGTCGCCCGCGCTGACCGCGATCTGGTACGCCCCGGCGAACCGGCTCGACGCGTCGCCCAGCCGTCCGCTGAGGAAGTCGGCCATGCCCATCCGCCGCATCGCCTCGGCCCGCTCGCCGGGCAGCTCCGAGTCGGTGGCCGTCTTCAACGCCTCCGACCACGACCGGTATGCGTGGTCTGGATCGCCCTGCGCCACCTGCCCCCGCCCGGCCAGCAGCAGCGCCCCCGCGCGCACGCGGGGGTCCTCGGCGGCGTCGGCGATCAGCTTCTCGGCGTCGTGCAGCGCCTCGGCGATGCGGCCGTACTGCAGCAGCGAACGGGCGTGGACCAGCCGGTCGGGCAGGGGCAGGGCACCGGGGGCCAGGCGCGCGGCGCGCTCGCCGTACGCCACCGCCTCGGCGGGTTCGCCCGCCTGCCCGGCCCGACGCGCGGCCCGGCCCAGTGCCGCCACGCCCAGCGGCGCGACCTGCCGGGCGGGCACGTCGGGGCGCAGCCGCACCGCGTCGGCCAGCCGAGTGGCCCGCTCGGCGTGCTCGGCCACGAACGAGTCGCGCACGTCGTCGGTGACCCCGGTCAGCGCGGGCACGGTTCGTCCGGACGAGACGGTGACCTGGGTCTGGCCGGGCGCGGCCCAGCGGGCCAGGAACGCGTGTCGGTCGGCGAGATCGGCCTTGCCGACCCCGGCGTACGCGGCCTCGCGCAGCAGCGGGGTGGCGAAGGCGAACGCGCCCCGCACCCGGCGCAGCATCCGGCGCTGCAGCAACTCGTCGACGGCGCGTTCCAACTCGACCGCGACCACGGCGGCCGGGCGGCCGTCGCGGCTGGACCGGCGCTCGCGTAGCGCCTCCAGCGCCCCGGCGGGCACCGAGTCGCCGACGACGGCGGCGTCGCGCAGCACCGCGCGGGCCTCGGTGGGCAGCGCGTCGATACGCGCGGCGAGCACCGCGGCCAGGTCCCGGGACAGCAGGGTCGCGTCCAGTGAGCCGGGCGTGAGCCGCCAACCGGGTGCGTTCGGCGCGGCGGGCAGGCCACGCTGCGCCCCGGCCTTGGTCAGCGCCCCGCGCTCCATCAGCAGGGTGACCAGTTCGGCCAGGTAGAACGGGTTGCCCTGGGCGGTGGTGAGCAGTCGGTCCTCGTCGGCCTGCGGCAACCGCCCGCCCTTGAGGTACGCGGTGAGCAACCGGGCCGCGTCCGCGCCGCGCAGCGGCGGCAGCGCCGTCGCCTCGGCGTCGGCGACCCGGGTCAGCTGCCCTGCCCGGCGCACCAGCTCCGGGCGGCCCAGCAGGATCACCAGTGCCGGGCCGGTCAGCTCCTCCAGCGCGAAGCCGAGCGCGTCCAGGGTCTCCGGGGTGCCGTCGTGCAGGTCGTCCACGATCACGACCAGCGGGGACTCGGTGGCCAGCGCGTCGAGCAGCCGGGCCACGGCGACGGCGAGCACGGCCGTCTCCCGGCCGGGCTGCTCGGGGTCGTCCCCGGACACGCCGTGCCACTGGGCCAGCTCGGTCGGGTCGGCGTAGCCGAGCAGCGCCAGCAGCGCGTCGACGTCCACGTTGACCGGGCGGCCGGGCTCGCTGCGCTGGGTGAGCCGGGTGGTCAGGCGGCGCAGCCGCTCCTCGGCCACCTGCCGGGTGACGGCGGTGTTCGGGTCGGCGGGCAGGCCGACGGCCAGGCGGACCAGGTCGGCCAGCGGCGCCAGGCGGCGGCGCTCGCCGTACGCGGCACAGCGGACCGACAGCACCCGCGCCTGGGTACGGCTGGCGAAGCGGCCCGCGCTCACCTCGTACCCGTTGGCGAAGCGCTCGACCTCGCTGGCGAACCGGGACTTGCCGATGCCCGCCTCGGCGGTGAATACCAGCACCCGGGGCTCGTCGCGGTCGACGACCTCGGCCAGACGTCCGGCGACTCGGCCGAGTTCGGCCTCGCGGCCGACGAACGGTCCCTCCTCGCCCAGCCCGGCCCGGCTGCCCCGGGCGTCGTGCAGCCCCAGCAGCTCGTACGTCTCGACCGGCTCCCGCTTGCCCTTCAGCCGCAGCGGCCGCAGGGTGCGCCAGCCCGCCACGGACTGGGTCGCCGCGACGGTCCGCGCACCCGCGTACACAGCGCCGACGGCGGCCGCGTCGGCCAGCCGCGCGGCGGTGTTCACGGTGTCGCCGATGACCGTGTACTCCAGCCCGGCCTGCACACCCGCCACCACCGGTCCGGTGTTGATACCGAGCCGCAGCCCGGTCGGGGCGCTGCCGCCGCGCTCGTCGTCGAGCACCCGGCGCACCGCGCGCTGCATCGACAGCGCGGCCCGCACCGCCCGCTCGGCGTCGTCCTCATGCGCCACCGGCGCGCCGAAGACGGCCATGATGCCGTCCCCGGTCAGCTTGTCCACATGCCCGCCGAACGTCTTGACCGCCCCGGCCAGCGCCGACAGCACGCGGTCGGTGACCGCGCCGACCCGCTCCGGGTCCAGTTCCTCCGACCACGAGGTGAAGTCGGAGAGGTCGCCGAAGAGCACGGTGACGACCCGCCGCTCGGTGGCGGGCAGGGTCGCCGCCGCGGGCAGGGCCGCGCCGCAGTGGTGGCAGAAGCGGGCCGCCGGCACCGGCACGGTCCCGCAGACGGGGCAGGTCATGGCGTCTTCACAGCTCGCTCAACGTCTCGAGGTACGCAAGTTGTGCCCGGACGGTCCACTCGGCGGCGAAGCGGATCGCCGGGTCGACGTCGGCGTAGACGATCTCGCAGACCTCGGCCGGGGTGTGCGCGCCCCGGGCGATCGCCGCGCGCACCTGGTCGAGGCGTTCCAGGCGGTGGGCGCGCAGCCAGGCGGCCGCGGCGGCGCAGTCGGGCAGCACCGGGCCGTGGCCGGGCAGGCCCGGCACCGGGTACGCGCCGAGTTGGTCCAGGCTGGCCAGGTAGGCCCCGACATCTCCGTCGGGCCAGGCCACCACGCTGCTGCCCCGGCCCAGGATGGTGTCGCCGGTGAACACGACGCGCTGTCCGTCGCGCTCGGCGACGAAGCAGACGGAGTCGGCGGTGTGGCCGGGGGTCTTCAGCTCCCGCACCCAGTCGGGGACCTCGCCGACGACCGCGCCGGTCAGGGCGGCCAGTGGGGCGACGCCGTCGAGGTGGTCGGGGTGGCCGTGGGTGACCAGGATGCGGCGCACGGGCCCGGCATCCATGATCGCCTTGAGGTGGGCAGGCTCGTCCGGACCGGGGTCGATGACCGTTCCGTCGTCGAGCAGCCACGTGTTGGTGCCGTCGAGGGTCATCGGCCCGGGATTGGGCGCCTTGACCAGGGTGACCCACCCCGGCAGCGCCACCGGTCCCACCTGCTGCGTCATGCCAGCGATGCTACTGAGCTTTCCGCGTACGCCCACCCCTCGGCGCTGTAGCTGACACAAGATCGCCGTTTGGGTGTCAACTTCGGCCCATCGGCGCGGTGTTCCACCCAAACGGCGACCCGGCGGTCAGCCCACCTTGCCGGTCAGTCGGCGACCTCGGCGATCAGCTCCACCTCGACCGGGGCGTTGAGCGGCAGCTCGCCGACGCCCACCGCCGAGCGCGCGTGCCGACCGGCCTCACCGAACACCTCGCCGAACACCTCGGACGCGCCGTTGATGACGCCCGGCTGGCCGGAGAACCCGGGCGCCGAGGCCACGAAGCCGACCACCTTGACGATCTTGACGACCTTGTCCAGGCCGACCAGCCACTCCAGGGCGGCCAGGCCGTTCAGCGCGCAGCGGGCCGCCAGCTCCTTGGCGTGCTCGGGGGTGATCTCGGCCCCGACCTTGCCGGTGGCCAGCAGCTTGCCCTCGGCCATCGGGAGCTGTCCCGAGACGTACACGTGGTTGCCGGTGCGCACCGCGGGGACGTAGGCCGCCACCGGCGGCACCACCTCGGGCACCTTGAGGCCCAGTTCAGCGAGCTTCGCGTACGGGTCAGACATCTTTGTCTCTCCTTGTTCATGCCACGGCTGTCGGCCGCGGCCCGACTCAGTCGGTCTTCGGCCGCTTCAGGTAGGCGACGAGCTGCTCCGGGTTGTTGGGGCCGGGCACGACCTGCACCAGCTCCCAGCCGTCTGCACCCCAGTTGTCCAGGATCTGCTTGGTCGCGTGGACCAGCAGCGGAACAGTCACGTACTCCCACTTCGTCATGGCCACAACCTAACCTGCCCAGGACCGCGGCCCGTTGATCCCTACTGCGGGAATGTGGGGGATGCCGCTAAGCTGAGCCGCTGCGGGGCCGGTGTGTCGCGCCGCGCAGTGACGACCAGGGGGAGATCACATGTCGCAGCCGAACGACCAGCAGCCGTCTGTCGAACCGGGCAGCTCGTACCCGCCTGCGGTCGACCCGTTCGCTGCCGGTCCGGTCGACTCCCCCACCGCCGCGCAGCCCGTGGTCCCGCTGCCCCCGGCCGCCGCGCCGGTCGAGCCCACCGCCACGCTGCCGGTCGAGCCCGCGCCGATCGCCGAGGCGCCCGAGCCGACCCCGGTGCCGCCGACGCTCACGCAGCCGACGACGGGGCCCGCCGTGCCGATGCCGCCCGTGGCGACGCCGCCCGCCCCGGCTGTGCCGGTGCCCCCGGCTGTCACGCCGCAGCCGACGTTCACCGCGCCCACCGCGACGTACCCGGTCTCCGGCCAGCCCGCGGCCCAGCCGCCGTACACCGCGCCCACCGCGGCCTACCCCGTCTCGGGCCAGCCCGCGCCCCAGCCCGTGTCGGGCCAGCCGGGCTACCCGGTGAGTGGCCAGCCGACCTACCCCACCGCCGCGTACCCGGTCGCGGGCCAGCCCGTGTCGGGCCAGCCCGGTTACCCCGTGAGCGGCCAGCCGACCTACCCGGGCACCCCGGGTTACCCGCCCATGCAGTTCCCGGGCGCGCCGGCGACCCCGCCGAAGAAGGGCCGCCTGGGTCTGGTGCTGGGGATCATCGCGGGTGTGCTGGTGCTGCTGTGCGGCGCCGGCGGCATCACCGCGTACTTCGTGCTGCGCAACACCGAGGGCATCGGCGCGCCGACGGCCAAGGAGGCGACCCAGAGCTTCCTGACCGCGGTGTACAAGAACGGCGACACGACCGCGGCCGAGAAGCTGGTCTGCGAGGGCGCCCGCGACAACAAGGAGATCGCGGCCAAGGTCGACCAGATCAAGGCCGACAAGGCGAAGCTGAAGAACCCCTCCTTCACCTGGGAGACGCCCAAGATCTCCGGTGAGACGACCACCGAGGCGACCGCCGCGGTGACCGTCAAGCTGGTCACCAGCGACGAGAAGATGTCGGAGCAGAACCTCACATTGACCCTTGTCAAGCACGAGGGTTGGTTCGTCTGCGAGGTGAAGTAGCCACCTGGCACCATCAACATGTGGTGCTGAGCGACTCGATCGGGCCGTCTGGGCAGTCTGTGCACAGTGCACACGACACTGCCTGGCCGGCCCGTCTGCATGTGGTCACCGGAAAGGGCGGCACGGGCAAGACGACCGTGGCCGCCGCGTTGGCGTTCGCGCTGGCCGCGGGCGGGCACCGCACGCTGCTGGTGGAGGTCGAGGGCCGGCAGGGCCTGGCCCAGCTGTTCGAGCTGGAACCGCTGCCGTACGCCGAGCGGCGGCTGCCCGACGCCGGTCCCGACGTGCGCCTGCTCGCCGTCGACCCGGAGGAGGCGCTGCTGGAGTATCTCGAGCTCTTCTACCGGATGGGCCGGGCCGGGCGGGCCCTGCGCAAGCTCGGCGCGATCGACTTCGCCACGACCATCGCCCCCGGCCTGCGCGACGTGCTGCTGACCGGCAAGGTCAAGGAGGCGACGACGCGCACCGACGACGCCGGGCGCCGGGTGTACCGCGCGGTGGTGCTCGACGCCCCGCCGACCGGCCGGATCGGCCGCTTCCTCAACGTCACCGCGGAGGCGGCGCGCCTGGCCAAGCTGGGCCCGATCAAGACCCAGAGCGAGAGTGTGGCCGCGCTGCTGCGCTCGCCGATGACCTCGGTGCACCTGGTCACCCTGTTGGAGGAGATGCCGGTGCAGGAGACGACCGACGCCATCGCGGAGTTGTCCGCGCTGAACATCCCGATCGGCAAGATCATCGTCAATTGCACCCACCCGCCGCTGCTGGCCGACGCCAAGGTCACCCAGGCCGAGCTCAAGCGCGGGCTGGTCGCCGCCGGCCTGCCCGGCGATCGGCGTACGGTGACGACCCTGCTTGCCGAGGCGCGCGACCACCAGGCCCGGCACGCCCTGGAGCAGCAACTTCGCGGCGAGCTCGAGGCGCTGCGCCGCCCGATGGTGGAGTTGCCGCTGCTGCCCGACGGCGTCGACCTGGCCGGTGTCCGGCACCTCGCCGGGCTGCTGCGCGCCGCGGCTTAGGCTGAGCACATGCTCGACGTGGACGCCGTGCTGGGTGACCCCAGGGTGCGCATCGTGGTGTGTTGCGGTTCGGGCGGGGTCGGCAAGACCACGACGGCCGCCGCGCTCGCGCTGCGCGCCGCCGAGAAGCACGGGCGCCGCACCGTGGTGCTCACCATCGACCCGGCCCGCCGCCTGGCCCAGTCGCTGGGCCTGACCGAGCTGGACAACACCCCGCGCGTGGTCGACGACGTCGACGGACCGGGCGAACTGCACGCCATGATGCTCGACATGAAGCGCACCTTCGACGAGGTGGTGCTGACCCACACCGCGCCCGAGCGGGCTCGCGAAATCTTCGCGAACCCGTTCTACCAGGCGATGAGCTCCACGTTCTCCGGGACGCAGGAGTACATGGCGATGGAGAAGCTGGGGCAGTTGCGGGCGAGCGACCGGTGGGACCTGATCGTGGTGGACACCCCGCCGTCGCGGTCGGCGCTGGACTTCCTGGACGCGCCCGCGCGGCTGAGCAGGTTCCTCGACGGCAAGATGCTGCGGCTGCTGATGGTGCCCGCGCGGGCCGGCGGCAAGAGCATGTTCAACCTGGTCACCGCGTCGTTCGGGGTGTTCTCGAAGGCGGTGCAGAAGATCCTCGGGGCGCAGCTGCTGACCGACCTGTCGGGCTTCGTCTCGGCGCTCGACTCGACGTTCGGCGGCTTCCGTGAGCGCGCCGAGCAGACCTACCGGGTGCTCCAGGACCCGCAGACGGCGTTCCTGGTGGTGGCCGCGCCCGAACCCGACGCGGTGCGCGAGGCGAGCTACTTCGCCCGGCGCCTGGGCGATGAGCGGATGCCCCTGGTCGGCCTGGTGCTCAACCGGGTGCACCGCACCGACCTGCCCGAACTTTCGGCCAAGCAGAGCACGGAGGCGGCGACCGAGCTGCCCGGCGAGCACTCGGTGACCGCCGACGTCCTGCGGGTGCACGCGCTGCTGATGCGCCAGGTGGTGCGCGAAAGTTCGGTATCTGCCGATTTCACCGACGAATTCCCCAACATCCCGGTCGCCTACGTACCCGCCCAACCCACGGACGTACACGACCTCGTCGGCCTACGCGCCGTCGGCGACGCCCTCGCCTCCTAGCGAGGCAAGGAAGGGCCCCTTCTTATCGCTTTACGTAGCGGAGGGGCCCCTTGTCAACCCCCGACCGGCGCACGCAGGAGCCAGCGCACGCAGGAGCCGCCGGGACCGGATGTCCGGTTCGCCGACGGCTCCCATGCGTCGTGAGGTGTCGCCGCTCAGGCGCGGACCAGCTCGCGGCGGTCCTGCTCCTGCATCGCCACCTCGAAGGCTCGTTTCCAGCTGGCCACGTGCGGGTGGCGGCGCAGCAGTGCGCGGCGCTCCCGCTCGGTCATGCCGCCCCAGACCCCGAACTCGATGCGATTGTCGAGTGCGTCCGCCAGGCACTCGTACCGCACCGGGCAGCCTCGGCAGACCCGTTTGGCCACGTTCTGCTCGGCTCCCTGTACGAACAGCGCGTCCGGATCTCCGTTCCGGCACGCCGCGAGACTGGGCCAATCGTTGACCATGCCCATGTGTCCACGTCCCCCCTGACGTTCCCTACCGCTCGCGACCTGCCCTTTCCCGCAGGACAAGCTGCTCCTGCGGAAGCGGACACATCCCCCCGATGGTTCCCCCGAACCGACGCGAACGGCGTGCGTTACTCGCCCGCCCATCATGCTCCGTAGTCGGACGATTACGCAACGTTGTCAGCCAAAATGCCTGAAAAAGGTCTTAAACGGCGCATCTCAAGTACCTGACCTGGAGTTGTGCGCGCCAAGGCGCGACACTCCGCGTACCGGTGGGCGGGGGCCCGACCGGACACGGAGCGTCGCATCGCGAGTAACACATGAGCCGTCGGTGACATCCGGGGAGACATCACACGGCTGGCAACGCAACCACACGCCAGGGGTCGTGCGTCTTGGACAACGACGCATTCCGACTCCGGTTGCGGCCCCATGCGTGGCCGCCTCGACGCGGTATGCGAGAACGAAAGCAGCTCACGTAACCTGAGGCGGTGACCCCCATGCGTAAGAGCGACCACAACCTTCTGGTGAATGCCGCATCCTTACTGATTTGCGGCCTGCTCGCCGGAGTGGTCGTCGCTGCGGCGGCCTTCCCCGCGGTGGCACTGTCCGGTCTGGCGACGAAGGCAGGCAGCGAGGCGTTCGGCCAGTTGCCGGACGAGCTGACCGTGAAGACCTCGCCGCAGATCAGCTATCTGTACGCGTCCGACAACAAGACGCTGATCGCCACCATGTACGACGAGAATCGGCGCGACCTCCCGCTCGCCGAGATTCCCAAGGTGATGCAGGACGCGATCATCGCGGCCGAGGACCAGAAGTTCTATGAGCACAACGGTGTCGACGTCATGGGCATCGCGCGCGCCTTCATCAACAACAAGGCCGCCGGCGAGGTCGAGCAGGGCGCTTCGACGCTGACGATGCAGTTCGTCCGGCTGTCGATCTCGTACTCGGCGAACACCGCCCAGGAGGTCGTGGACGCCACCGAGGACACCACCAAGCGCAAGGTGCGCGAGATGCGCTACGCGCTGGCCATCGAGCAGAAGATGGGCAAGGAGAAGATCCTCGAGGGGTATCTGAACACCGCCTACTTCGGCAACCGGGCCTACGGCATCTTCGCCGCCGCGTCGGTGTACTTCGGCAAGGAGCCCAAGGACCTCACCGCCGCCGAGGCGGCCTTCCTGGCCGCGCTGGTCAAGTTCCCGGGCGACTTCAACGTCGAGACCGGGAAGGGCAAGCAGGAGGCGATCGGGCGGCGCGACTACGTGCTCGACGAGATGGTGCAGACCGGTGCGCTCACCCCCGACGCGGCCGCCAAGAGCAAGGCCGAGGAGCTGAAGATCACCGGGAAGATCACCCCGAACGGCTGTGTGCAGGCGGTCAACAACAGCTGGGGCTTCTTCTGTGACTTCTTCCAGCGCTGGTGGAACGAGCAGGAGCAGTTCGGAGCGACCACGTTCGACCGCGAGCGCGCGCTCAAGTCGGGCGGCTTCCGCATCCAGACCTCCCTGGACGTCCAGACCCAGAACGCCATGCGCGCCAGCATCACCTCCGCGCTGAGCAGCAAGAACAAGCGGACCGGCTCGGACTGGAAGTGGAAGTCCGACGCGGTGATGCTCGCCGCCATCGAGCCCGGCACCGGGCGGGTGCGGGGCCTGGCCACCAACCGCAACTTCAAGATCGACAGCAAGACCAAGCCGCAGAACGGCCCCGCGTCGAACCCGGCGCTGGCCCACAAGGGCTACAAGGGCTCGTACCCGAACACGACCAACCCGCTCATGTCCGGTGGCCCGGACATCGCGGGCTACCAGGCCGGCTCGGTGATGAAGATCTTCACGCTGGTGGCGGCGTTGGAAGCGGGCTTCCCGCTGGCCACGCCGATCCAGACCACGGCACCCTACGTGTCGCACATGAAGATCGACGGCGACCCGAACTGCGGCGGCTACTGGTGCCCGAACAACTCGGGCAACAAGGACTGGGGCCAGCAGAACATGTGGACCGGCTTCGGCCACTCGGTCAACACGTACTTCGTGCCGCTGTTCGAGATGGTCGGCGGCGCCAAGGTCATCGACGTGGCCAAGCGGCTCGGGCTGACGTTCTACGACAACCCGAACCAGAAGATCGACGACTTCTACCACTCGCAGCACCCGGACGACTGGGGCCCGTTCACCCTGGGCGCCTCGGACCAGACCCCGCTGCAGATCGCCAACGCCTTCGCGACGCTGGCCGCCGACGGCAAGTACTGCGCGCCGATCCCGGTGGAGTCGATCACGAACAGCAAGGGCGAGAAGCTGGAGATCGGCTCGCAGACCAACTGCAAGCAGGGTGTCTCCACCGACGTGGCCCGCGCCGCGATCGACGCGGCCCGCTGCCCGGTCGGCGACTCCTCGCTCTACGGCCGGTGCGACGGCGCCACCACCGCCGGCGACTCGAACGACATCATCAAGCACCCGATCGCGGGCAAGACCGGCACCACCGACAACTCCAAGTCGGTGACGCTGACCATCACCACCAAGCAGCTGGCCATGTCCGGCTTCTTCACCGACCCGGACTGGGCTCAGGTCAGCACGCACAAGATGTCGCACAACATCATCAACCCGGCCGTGCAGAACGCGATGCGAGACGCCATGAAGGGCAAGGAGAGCATCCAGTTCCGCAAGCCCAGCAGCAACAAGCTGGTGACCGGCAACCTGATCAACATCCCGCCGGTGACCTGCAAGCCCATCCCCGAGGCCAAGTCGATCCTGCGTGGTGCCGGTTTCGACGTCAGCGTCGCGACAAAGGAGATCGCGTCTCCGTGCCCCAAGGGCACCGCGGCCGGCACCGGCCCGACCGGCAAGACGGTCCGGGGCGCCATCGTGATCATCAACGTCAGCGACGGCAAGGGTGTCGCGCCGAGCACGCCCCCCGGCCCCGGTAACGGCGGTCCGGGCGGCAACGGCGGTGGCAACAATCACCGTGGGCCGATCATCCCGCCCCCGGCCAACCTGGTCACCGGGCTGCGCAAGCTGCTCGAATAGCACGACGAGGAAACGATCAGGCCCCGGCCGCTGTACGTACAGCGGCCGGGGCCTTCGTCATCGGCGGGCTCAGGCGGCCAGCTGGCGCCGTACCTCCGCGGAGACCTTGCCGCCCTCGGCCCGGCCCGCCACCGCGGCCTGGACCGCCTTCATGGCCGGGCCCATCGCCCCCATGCCGCTGAAGCCGCCGGCGGCCAGCGTCTGCGTCACGAGGTCCACCAGCTCCGCGTCGGAGAGCTGCTTGGGCAGGTAACGCGCCAGCACCTCCTCCTCGGCCCGCTCCTTGGCGGCCTGCTCGGCGCGGCCCGCGTCGGCGAACGCCACCTCGGCCTCACGCCGCTTCTTCGCCTCCTTGGCCAGCACGGCGAGCACCTCGTCGTCGCTCAGCTCCCGCTTGGCCTTGCCCGCGACCTCGGCCACGCCGACCGCGGCCAGCGCCATCCGCAGCGTGCCGGTCGTCACCTCGTCGCGGGCCTTCATCGCGGCCCGCATGTCCTCGGTGAGCTGCTCCTTCAGGCCCATGACGACTCCCTGCCCGGCTCGCGGTCGGCGCCGGACGCGCGACACGCAGTGTGCTTCCTCATGGGCGATGAAACTACCCTTAGGGACATGGGTCCGCTCGGGAAAATCGCCGTCGGTGCCGTCGTGGTGGGCGCGGGCGCCCTCGCGTACGGCACGCTGATCGAACGCAACATGTTCACCCTCCGCCGGTACGACGTGCCGCTGCTCGCCCCCGAGGCCGAGCCGCTGCGCGTACTGCACCTGTCGGACCTGCACCTGACCCCCGGGCAGAAGCGCAAGCAGCGCTGGGTCAGCGAGCTGGCCGGACTCGACCCGGACCTGGTCGTCGTCACCGGCGACAACATGGCCCACCCCGACGCCGTCCCCGGCGTGCTCGCCGCGTACGAGCCGCTGCTGTCGCTGCCCGGCGCCTTCGTCTTCGGCTCGAACGACTACACCGGCCCGGTCTGGAAGAACCCCTTCACCTACTTCCAGGAGGACCGGGAGTACCGCCACGGCGTCGAACTGCCCACCGCGGAGCTGCGCGCCGCGTTCCTGGCCGCGGGCTGGACCGACCTCAACAACGCCCGCGCCACCGTCAAGGCGGGCGGCCGCATGATCGACCTCGCGGGCGTGGACGACCCCCACATCGGCCTCGACGCCTACCCGGCCGGGCCCGCCGACCCGGCCGCGGCGGTGCGGATCGCGCTCAGCCACGCCCCCGAGCCGCGCGTGCTGGACGCGTTCACCGCCGACGGCTTCGACCTGCTGCTGTCCGGGCACACCCACGGCGGGCAGGTCCGGGTGCCGGGCTTCGGCGCGCTGGTGACCAACTGCGGGCTGGAGCGGTCACTGGCGCGCGGGCTGCACCGCTGGGACGGGGCCTGGTTACACGTGTCGGCCGGCCTGGGCACGCATCCGACGGCGCCGGTGCGCTTCGCCTGCCGCCCGGAGGCGACACTCCTCACGCTCATCCCACGCTGAGGGGGATACCGGTTTTGGCGGAGCCGGGACCGTGGGCTAGTATTTCGGAGCACCGCTTCGGGGTATAGCGCAGCTTGGTAGCGCGCTTCGTTCGGGACGAAGAGGCCGTCGGTTCAAATCCGGCTACCCCGACCAGAAGAAGTGCAGAGCAGGGCCGGTTCTCCCGCGCGGGAGACCGGCCCTGCCGCCTTTCGGAGCGCTCAATCTCCCCCACAGATCCCCGGCCGAGCGATGCGCCGGTGAACCCGCTAACTGCCGAAGTACTCCAGAACCTCACGGCTGACCTGGGTGTCAGGGTGGTCGGCGCCCATGGCACGGGTGGAGTCGGCGACCACGTCGCGTAGCAGGCGTACCGCCTCGGCCCGATCCCCACCCGCCCCGATGGTGAACGCGAGGTCGTGGCGGGAGCGCAGGGTGTTGGGGTGGTCGGCGCCCAGGACCCGGGTGCGGGCAGCGACGACCTCTCGGTAGAGCCGTACCGCCTCAGCCCGGTCCCCGACGTCTTCGACGTTGTACGCGAGGCTGTGGCGGGAGGCCAGGGTGTCGGGGTGGTCGGCGCCCAGGACGCGGGTGCGATCGGCGACGACGCCACGGAACTGGCGTACCGCCTCGGCCCGATCCCCACCCGCCCCAATGGTGAACGCGAGGTCGTGGCGGGAGCGCAGGGTGTCGGGGTGGTCGGCGCCCAGGACGCGGGTGCGGTCAGCGACAACGTCGCGGTACAGGTCTACCGCCTCGGTCCGATCCCCGACTTCTTCGATGCTGTGCGCAAGGTCGTGGCGGGAGGCCAGAGTACTTGGGTGGTCGGCACCCACGACGCGGGTAAGGTCGGCGACGACCTCGCGGAGCAGCCGCACCGCCTCGGCTCGACTCCCGCCCTCCCCGATGTTGTGTGCGAGGTTGTGGCGGGAGCGCAGGGTGTCGGGATGGTCGGCGCCCAGAACGCGGGTGCGGTCGGCGATGATCCCGCGGTACAGGCGTACCGCCTCGGCCCGGTTGCCGTCCTCCCCGATGTTGTGTGCGAGGTTGTGACGGGAGGCCAGGGTACCGGGGTGGTCGGCACCCGCGACGCGGGTGCGGTCGGCGACGACCTCGCGGTACAGGCGTACCGCCTCGGCCCGGTCCCCAGCCCGCCCGATGCTGTAGGCGAGTTCGTGCCGGGCGAACAGAGTGTCGGGGTCGTCGGCGCCCAGGAGCCGGATGCGACCGGCGACGACGTGGCGCAGCAGATCCGCAGCCTCGGCATGGTCGCCGCGCTCGTGCATCCTGACGGCGTCCTTGAACTGGCGGGTGAGGGTCGCGGCGTCGACGGCGGCAGTCACCGGCCCGGACCGGCCGGCGCTCCGGTCGCCGCGCAGGCGGGCGGTGAACCCGGGCGTCGGCATCCGGTCGCCGGTGACGTCCTCGAACTGCAGATTCGCCAGCCGGAAGAACCGCTTCCCGCCCAGCAGCAAGGGAAAGATCGGCTTGCCGTTGAGTTCGGCCTGGTCGATCTCCCGGTCCACCCACACCGACTCGTACGAGGCGGGGCTCATCACCACGACGAACGCCGCGCACGTGTCGATCTGCTGCTGGATCACCATGGCCCACCGGTCACCCGTGATGACCTGCTGGTCGAACCACACCTCGACCCCGGCGGAGGTCAGATGCCTGGCCAGCTTCGCGACATAGTCGCCGTCGCTGGCGTGGCTGTAACTGATGAACACATGACCCGACACCCCAAGCAAACTACCGACTGCTGTCGATCTCAGGGGATCGGCCGCGAGTGCGAGAGTTTCACGATCCGGTGTCTAAAGCGGTTCGGCGCTGCGCGACGGATTGTCGTACGCGCGGGATACCTTCACGGCACGAGTGAGCCGGACTCAGCGACCCCGATGGGAAAGCGCGGCTACGGGGGGTGGGCGAGCGTCCCCGGCGTGCTCGGGACCTGACTGTTCCGGTATCCACCCCCCTTCAACCACTTCGGCGCGACCGGTCACCCGACGGGATCATCCAGTTGCGGACCGTTGCCATCATGGAGCGATGTTCGCTACTCGCCGGAGCAAGTGGGCCACTGTCAGCGCCGTACTGGCGGCCGGAGTCGGCTGGACCGTCCTGGCGCTGCTCCTCGATCGCGGCGCCTACGACGCGCTGACCGGAGGGGTCCAGGCTGTCGGCGTGGTGGCCGCGCTCGGGCTGGCGGCGGCGACGCTGGCGCGCGACAACCGTGATCGCCGCGTCGACCGCGTGCTCGCACTGCACCAGGAGCTGATGACCGGCGACCTGTGGCAGGCCCGGCAGCGGCTCGTCACCCACCTGACCAAGCTCGGACAGGACCAGCGCAAGAAGGGCGAGCCGGACAGGGTCCGCCGCGTCACGCGCACCGACCTGCGCCGCGACGGCGATGCCTCCGTGTACGCCGACGGCACCGGGTCCCCGCGTATCGACGCCGACCTGATCGTGCGCTTCTTCGAACGCGCCGAGGCGGCCCGGCGTACACACTCCCTGCACCTGCCGCTGTTCGGAGAGCTCATCGGTCGACACGCGCTGTGGTGGAACGTCGCCTTGATCGCCGACGACAGGACCTGGACCTCCCGGCAGTCGCTGACGGAACTGGCTGACTGGGCCGCCGCGACAGGCCCCTTCGCACCGAACGGGCGCGACCTCGGCCTGGAGTCGGCGGACCGGGACTTCGGGCCTGGACCAGTCGTGCGTGACACCCTCGACGAGCCCGCGCCCGCCACGGCCGGAGTGTAGGAGTGCCGCCCCCAGCCCGCCCCAGGTCGACGTGCCGAAACTCACCTTCCCAGCATCCGGGAGGATGGCGGCATACCGTCGCGATGCTGCCTGATCCCCGGCCCCGTTGGGGGCCAACAGGTTCCAGGCTTCGAGCCGCTCGTACCGCATCGCCGACTCTCAGAAGCGACGATTTTTCGCGCACCGTGAGTAAGCTTGGCGGCCATAAGCCCCTTACCCCGGATAGTGGATCAAGCGGAACCCCACCTCGTGCCCCTTAATCGCATCATCGATGATGTCGCCGCAGCACTGCGGGCCGCACGCAGTGCGGTCGAGGCGTGCAGTGCCACCGTGTCGGTGCTCAGCCGCCACACCCCGGCGTTGATCGAGGCGCTGCTGCACGTCAAGGACCAGCTCCGCTGCGTCTCGGCCAGCGGCGCCTGGCAGGTGTTCTCCGCGGTGCCCCTGGGCCGGGGCGTGGTCGGTCGCGTGTACGCCAGCGGTAAGGCCGTCACCATCCTCGACGTCGCCAACGACCCCGACTACATCCGGCTCGGGCCGCCGATCACCGCGGAGATCTGCGCGCCGATCATCGACCGCACCGGCCACCCCGTCGGCGTGATCAACGCCGAGTGGGCCGAGGCACTGTCGCTGGACGGCTGGGAAGAGATCATCATCCAGTCCGGCCGTCTCCTCGGCGCCCGACTCAGCGAGCTCGGCGGACCGCCGCCCGAGACCCGCAGCGAGCAGCTGCTGCGCCACTCACTTGCCCTGACCAGCGCGGAGACCGACGGCGAGGTGCTGCTGCGAGCCTGCCGCGCGGCCCGCGAGGTGACCGGGCTGGCGGCGGCCGTACTGCTGCGACCGGCCCCGGATCTGCTGCCCGAGCTCGGTCTCGGCGACGCCGAGCCGGACGAGGCCGAGCGGCCCATGAACGTGGTCATCGCGGCGAGCTCGCCCGAGCCCCGGGACCGGCCGCTGGTCGCCCGGCTGGCCCAGATCGAGCCCGACCGGCTGTCGGCGCTGCTGGACGAGGCCTGCCGGTACGGCGCGTCGTACACCCTGGGCGATCCAGCGGTGCTGGACGCGCGTGGGTTCGAGGCGCTGACCGGGGCCGGGGTCCGCACGATGATCGCCGTACCGCTGGGGCCGAGCACCCCGACGGTCACCTCGTCCACGGGCGCCCTGGTGGTGCTGGATGAGACCGCGATCGTGCCCGACAGCGCCATGGTGAACCTGCTGGAGTTGCTGGCCGCGCAGGCCACCAGCTGCCTGGAGAAGCTCAGCACGCTGCGGCGACTGCACCGGCAGGCCAACTCCGACCCGCTGACCGGCCTGCGGCACGGCGGCCCGTTCGGGGACCGGCTGGCCGCGGCGACGCCGGGGCAGACCGCGCTCCTGGCGATCGACATCGACGAGTTCAAGACGGTCAACGACACCCTCGGCCACGCCGCGGGCGACCGGGTGCTGGTGCAGATGGCGACGGCGCTGCAGCAGGCGCTGCGGCTGGGCGACGAGCTGTTCCGGGTCGGCGGCGACGAGTTCGTGGCCGTGGTCGACGTGCCGAGCGCGGCCGAGGCGATGCTGATCGCCGAGCGACTGCTCGCCGCCGCGCGCGCCACCGGCCGCACCATCAGTGTGGGCGTGGCCGTGCAGCGCGAGCAGGAGAGCCCCGAGGCGGCGCTGTACCGCGCCGACCAGTCGCTCTACAAGGTCAAGCGAGCCGGCCGCGACGGCGCCCAACTCGCCGACTGACGCCACCGCCCTCGCCGCCGCGCGTCCACGCGCCGTCGGATGCTGCACTTTCAGGGAAAGCGCTGGAATCTTGGCCTGTATTCATGCAGTTTCCCCGAAATTGCATGATCGCCGTCTCGCGTCTCGCGTCTCGCGTCTCGCGTCCGCGTCCTGCCTCCTCGCCTGCGTGAGCGGCGCCTGTCAAGAAGGGCACCTTCTACATCGCAAAGCGATAAGAAGGTGCCCTTCCTTACCTCAGGTCAGCGGTGGGTGAGCTCGGTGGCGAGGAGTTCGGCGATTTGGGCGGTGTTGAGGGCGGCGCCCTTGCGCAGGTTGTCGCCGGTCACGAAGAAGTCCAGCGCGCGGGGGTCGTCGACGGCCCGGCGGATGCGGCCGACCCAGGACGGGTCGGTGCCGACGGCGTCGATGGGCATCGGGAACTCCCCGGCCCCCGGGTCGTCCACGACGATGACGCCGGGGGCGCTGTCCAGCACCCCACGGGCGTCGGCCGCGTCGACCTCGGAACCGAAGACCGCGTGTACGGCGACCGAGTGGCCGGTCACCACCGGGACGCGTACGCAGGTCGCGCTGACCTTCAGGCCGGGCAGGCCGAGGATCTTGCGGGACTCGTTGCGCATCTTCAGCTCTTCGCTGGACCAGCCGCCGTCCTTGAGCGAACCCGCGAACGGCACCACGTTGAGCGCGACGGGCGCCGCGAACGGGCCCAGCTCGTCGCCGATGGCGTGGCGCACGTTGCCGGTGCGTGAGCCCAGCATTCGGTCCCCGGCAACCTTGGTGAGCTGGTCGTGCAGCGCGTCGACGCCGGACTGACCGGCGCCGGAGACCGCCTGGTACGACGCGAGCACCAGCTCCTTGAGCCCGTACGCGTTGTGCAGGGGTGCGATGGCCACGATCATCGCCAGGGTCGTGCAGTTGGCGTTGGCGATGATGCCCTTGGGCCGGTTGCGCGTCTGCTCCGGGTTGATCTCGGGCACGACCAGGGGCACGTCCGGGTCCATCCGGAACGCGCCGGAGTTGTCGACCGCGACCGCGCCGCGCGACACGGCGATCGGTGCCCAGATCGCGGAGACCTCGTCGGGCACGTCGAACATGGCCACGTCGACGCCGTCGAAGGCTTCCTCGCTGAGCGCGACGACTTCGACCTCCTCGCCACGCACCAGCAGCCGCCGACCGGCGGAGCGGGCCGAGGCGATGAGGCGGATCTCGCCCCAGACGTTGCGGCGGTGGCTGAGGATGTCGAGCATCACCGTGCCGACGGCGCCGGTGGCGCCGACGACGGCGAGGGTGGGCAGCCTGCCGGGGGTGGGCACGGCCGTCACCTGCCGGTACCGGCGTAGACCACGGCCTCCTCGGCGCCGCCGAGGTCGAACGCGTCGTGGACCGCGCGGACGGCCTCGTCGAGGTCGGTGTCGCGGCAGACGACGGAGATCCGGATCTCCGAGGTGGAGATGATCTCGATGTTGACGCCCGCGCGGGCCAGCGCCTCACAGAACGTCGCGGTGACACCCGGGTTGGAGCGCATACCGGCGCCGACCAGCGAGATCTTGCCGATGTGGTCGTCGTAGAGCAGGCCCTTGAAGCCGACGCGCTCCTGGACCTTCTGCAGCGCGGCCATCGCGGTGGGGCCGTCGACCTTGGGCAGCGTGAACGAGATGTCGGTGCGGCCGGAGGCCTCGGTGGAGACGTTCTGCACGATCATGTCGATGTTGATCTCGGCATCGGCCAGCGCGCGGAAGATGTTCGCGGCCTCGCCCGGCTCGTCCGGGACGGAGACGATCGTGATCTTCGCTTCGCCGCGGTCGTGGGCCACGCCGGTGATGAGTGCTTGCTCCACGGAAAGGTCCTCCATTGATCCAGTCACCAGGGTGCCGGGCTTGTTCGTGTACGACGAACGGACGTGAATCGGCATGTTGAAGCGGCGCGCGTACTCCACACAGCGCAGCACCAGCACCTTCGCCCCGCTCGCGGCCATTTCGAGCATCTCCTCGTAGGTGATCTGCTCGACCTTCTTGGCGTTGGGCACGATCCGCGGGTCGGCGCTGAACACGCCGTCCACATCGGTGTAGATCTCGCACACGTCGGCCTTGAGCGCGGCGGCCAGCGCCACCGCGGTGGTGTCCGAGCCGCCCCGGCCGAGCGTGGTGATGTCCTTGGTGTCCTGGGAGACGCCCTGGAAGCCCGCCACGATCACGATCGCGCCCTCGTCGAGAGCGCCGCGCAACCGGCCCGGCGTCACGTCGATGATGCGCGCCTTGCCGTGCGTCGACGTGGTGATCACGCCCGCCTGCGACCCCGTGTACGACCGGGCCTCGTAGCCCAGGTTGTGGATCGCCATCGCCAGCAGCGCCATCGAGATACGCTCACCCGCGGTGAGCAGCATGTCGAACTCGCGACCGGGCGGCAGGGGGCTCACCTGGTGAGCCAGGTCGATCAGCTCGTCCGTCGTGTCGCCCATCGCCGAGACGACCACGCACACGTCGTTGCCGGCCTTGCGCGTCGCCACGATCCGCTCGGCTACCCGCTTGATCCGCTCGGCGTTGGCGACCGACGAACCGCCGTACTTCTGCACCACGAGGGCCACGGTGCCGGGCTCCTCTCCACGTCAGGGCTTAGGGACGTCTCAGCTTAACCGCGCCCCCACCGGGCACCTGCGGCTCGATCCCAGCAGTCGGGCGGCCAGGCTGACGGCGTACGAGATCCTCTGCCGCACCGGCTCCCCCGCCCTCCGGACGTCCGCCGCGTTCGCGGTCCGGCCGGAAGAAATCTGGACTGTGACACCCGCCACACCGAGCGCGATACGCCGGAGAGTTGAGCCGGAAGACGACAATGGGCCGGTGCGTCGGGCTACCCTCACCCCCCTTGCCTTGATCGTCGCGAGTCTGGCCCTGTCGGGCTGCGGAGACAACGTCCCGCAGGCGACACCGAGCGCCACCGCGACGACCGTCGCCGGGCCCGTGGAGGCCACCGAGCCGCGCGCCCAGCTCGCCGGACGGGCCGCGGCCGCCAAGGACCTCAAGCAGGTCGCGACGTACACGTTCACGTCACCGAAGCGGCCGGTGCGCCGGGTCACCATCACCCGGGCGATCGACCGTTCCTGGCGGATCGACCTGCCCGGCGGTGCGAACAGCGGCCAGGTCGACATCGCGCTGGTGTGGACCGCCGGGGCGCTGCACCAGTGCGCCCTGCCCGCGGGCAACCACCCCTACTCCGGCTGCGTACGGCTGCCCGGCCCGCTGCCCACCAAGGCCGACGTGAAGCTGGAGCACCTGGTCACCGACTGGCTCGGCGTGCTCACCGACCGCCGGGCGGCCCTGGCCGTGGCCGAGGTCGACACGCTGCCCGGCGCCGCCGGCCGCTGCTACTCGGTGGAGTCGTCCGCGGCCAGCCTCAAGCTGCCCATGGACGCGGGCATCTACTGCTTCGAGTCCGACGGCACGCTGACCGCGGCACGGGTCGGCTTCGGCACGCTGATGCTGGCGGGACCGCCCGCACCCGGGCCGCAGAGTGTGCAGCTGCCCGGCCCGGTCGTCCCCGGCCAGCCGCTGCCCATCAAGGCCCCGCCGTCGCCCAGCCCGTCGGTCTCCGCCTCCGGCACCCCGAGCCCGTCCCCGAAGGCCTGAGCCGTCGGCGACGACGTCGACCGGCGCGAATTGGTGGTACCTCTGGACCGCCTCGCGCCGGTAGGCTGATTTTCCGTACGCACGGAGCAGGGAGGGTGATGATCGTGACTGTGACCATCGACCTGCCCAGCGACGGCGTGATCACACGCGCGACGTTCGAGAATCTGCCGACCCCCAACCGAGGTTGGGCGTGGGAGCTGCATGACGGAAGGCTGGAACTCGTTTACATGCCGGTCACCGTCTGGCACTGGCAGATCATCCTGATGATCCTGGAACACTGGCGCCGCGATGGGCACGAGGTCGCCGGCGAGCAGTACGTCGCGGACAGCGGCTTCGTCCGCGGTGGCAGCGGCCGCAACAACTTCGTCGCCGACGGGGTCGTCTTCGTCTCCGGTCATCGACCCAGGCCTCGCGACACGACACACGACGCGGGTGTCATCCACGTCGTCGTCGAGGCCGTCTCCGACCGCAGCGAGGAGAACGACGCCGTCGCGAAGTTCGCGGTGTACGCCGCCCTCGGCATCGAGCACTACTGGATCGTCCGCGGCGATGCCGACGCCGACCAGGTCGATGGCATGGTCACCATGCATGTCCTGCGCGACGGGGCGTACGAGGTCGGCGGGCACCGTATGGTCTCCCGGCTGGTCAGCGAGTGACGCCTGCATCCAGCAGCGCCTCACCGACGGTGGTCAGCTGGTAGAGGACCTGCCTGCGGTCGCGGCGGCGCTGCATCAGGCCCGCGTCGTGCAGCGCGCTCAGGTGCTGTGACACCGCGCCCGCGGACAGGCCGGTGAGCTGGGCCAGACCACTGGTCGTCACCGGGCCGCGGGCCAGCTCCAGCAGTCGGGCCCGCGCCGGGCCCACCACCCGGACCAGGCCGCTGCCGGAAGCCGCGAGCTGACCCTCCCACAGCGTGGCCACCGCCCGGACCGGGTACATCGCGCAGGGCGCGACGTGGTCGCCGACGTTCCACAGCACGTTGCGGTCGGCGAAGATGCTGGGCATCAGGGTCAGGCCACGGCCGCGCACGCTGAGATCGAGATTCCAGCGGTCCCGGGTGACGATCCGGTCGCCGTCCCAGCGCATGGTCGGGTGCAGCGAGTCGAACAGGCCGCGCAGGCCCGACTCGGCCAGGCACTGCCCGCGCGCCGCGATGTCGGCCTCCAGCAGCGCTCGGATACGCGGCCAGTAGGGCGCGATCGCCGCGTCGTGCCACCTGCGCATGGCTTCGACCAGCCGGGGCAGCATCGCCTCCGGGTCGGCGGCGACGGCGAGCGCGCCGTCGTGCAGCGGCCGGAGCCGGTGGATCGCGGCGATCTCGTCCCTGACCCGCTCCGGCGCAGTCGCGGCCAGCGCCGCCAGTTCCTGTTCGAAGAGATCTCCCGGCCCGGCCGGGGGCGGGGTGAGGAAGTCGGGCAGCCAGCCCCGGTTCCACATGAAGGGTGCGATGACCGCGACGTGACCGGCCAGGTCAGGCCGCCGTAGCAGCGGGCGGACCTGGCGCAGCCACGGCTGGTGCACGGCGTGCCGCCGGGGATGTTTCAGCGCCCAGAAACCCGCGAGCGTCTCCCAGACCGGCGAGCACCTGAACCGCACCTCGACGGCGTCCATCGATCCGAATCTGACCTGGCTCACCCCGTACCCCCGCTTCGATTCGGCCCAGCCTAAAAGGTTTCCGCGTCCGGGTGGAACCCGCTGGAATCGCTGCCATGGGCCTACGCGACAACCTCATCCCGCCCGCCGGTCTGACCCGGAAGCTGGCGACCCAGAACCTGCTCTTCGGCATCGGCCAGGGCACCTTCCTCACCGGCAGTGCCGTCTTCTTCACGCAAGTCGTCGGGCTGCGTCCGCACGAGATCGGCATCGGACTGTCCGCCGCCGCGGCCACCGCGCTGGTCACGTCGGTGCCGCTGAGCGCCCTCGCGGACCGGTTCGGGTCCCAGCGGATGTGGGTGAGCGGCGTCACACTCCAGGGCCTGCTCTTCGCCGTGTGGCCGCTGGCCCGCGGGTTCTGGACCTTCCTCGTGGCGATGATCGCCCTGGAACTGGTCGGCACGGTGGCCCAGGCCGGACGCAACGTGTACCTGATGGAGTCGCTCACCCCGGAGAACCGGGTGCGTACGCAGGCCTTCTCCCGCTCCTGGCTGAACGTCGGGTGGTCGCTCGGGGCGGGGCTGGCCGCGCTCGCGCTGGCGATCGACACCCTCCCGGCGTACTACTCGCTGGTGCTGGTCAACAGCGTCGTGCTGCTTGGCAACGCCGTCTTCATCAGCCGCCTGCCCGCCCCCGAGCACGCGCGTTCGGGATCGGCCCCGACGACCCGGCCTTGGGCGGTCTTCGCGGACCGGCCCTTCCTGGCGGTCACCGCCGTCTGTGCCGTGCTGGCGTCCTACATCACCATCGAGATGGAAGTCGCCCCGCTGTGGCTCCTGCAGCACACCGACGCGCCACGGTGGTGGCTGGGCGTGCTGACGGTCACGAACACCCTGATGGCCACGACAATGCAGGTCGCGATGACCAGGGGCAGTCACACCATCGGCGGTGCGGTCCGGTCCCTGCGCCTCGGCGCAGTCGCGGCGATGCTGGGCTGCCCGGTCTACCTGCTGGCCGGGGGCGCTTCGGGCATGCTGACGCTGGCGCTGCTGCTGCTCGCGACGGTGCTGCTCACCCTGTCCGAGCTATGGCAGTCGGCGGGTGCCTGGACGATGATGGCGGAGCTGCCTCCGGCGGACCAGCGCGGCGCCTACGTCGGGGCGTTCAAGATGGGTGGCTCGATGCAGAACATGCTGGCCCCGGCGGCGCTGATCTCGCTGGCGGTGAGCACCGGCGGGTGGGGCTGGCTGGCGATCTCGGGCTTGTTCGCCACGGGGGCGCTCGCGGTGGGCCCGATCGTGCTGCGGGCCACGCGCAGTCGCACCGACCTGGCCCCGGTGCCGTCGCCTGCCTGATGAGGCAGGCTCGCTCCCAGTCTTCGGGCAACCACTCCCGCAACGGCCACGCGGCGTAAGGTCGACAACCATCATGCGGTACGTCAGCCTCCTGTTTGTCTCCTGCCATAGCCGCGACGTCGCATCTCGGCCTACAACGGCTTGGTCCGCGTTGGCATTCGATCGGCCGGCGTACGACATCGTCGACTACGTGGCCGGTCCTGAGCTGTGGGATCGGTGGAACCGCATGGTCTCCCGCTTCGGCGAAGGATCCTGGCACGCAGGTCAGCGGCCATGGGACAGCGAAAGCTGCGGCCGTCCGGTGAAATGTCCGGCATGGGGGTACGCAAGAACTTGATTCCGCCTGCCGGGATCGCCCGGCGGCTGGCCACGCAGAGCCTGTTGGTGGGCATCGGCTACGGCACGTTCCTGACCGGTAGCGCCGTCTTCTTCACCAGGGTCGTCGGCCTGCGCCCGCACGAGATCGGCCTGGGCCTGTCCGCGGCGGCGGCGGCCGCGTTGCTGCTCGCTGTCCCGCTGAGCGCGCTGGCCGACCGGGTGGGGCCGCTGCTGCTGTGGGGCCGAGTAACGGCGGTGCAGGGGCTGCTGTTCGCGCTGTGGCCCCTGGTGCGGGGGTTCGTCGGCTTCATCGCGGTCATGGTGCTGCTGGAACTGGTGGCGATGGTGGCGCAGGCGGGGCGCAGCGTGTACCTGATCGAGGCGCTGGCGCCGGAGGACCGGGTGCGCACCCAGGCGTTCTCCCGCTCCTGGCTCAACGTCGGCTGGTCGCTCGGGGCCGGGCTGGCGGCGCTGGCGCTGGCGCTGGACACCCTTCCCGGGTACTACGGCATGGTGCTGGTCAACAGCGTGGTGCTGCTGGCCAACTCCTTCTTCGTCACCAGGCTGCCCGCCCTCGTGCGCCACCGGGAGCAGCGAGCGGAGCGCCCCCGGGCGAGCGAGGTCTTCCGCGACCGGCCCTACCTCGCGGTCACCGCCGTCTGCGCGGTGCTGGCCTGCTACATGACGGTCGCGATGGAGGTGGCTCCGCTGTGGCTGCTGCACAACACCGACGCGCCGCGCTGGTGGCTCGGCGTGCTGACGGTCACCAACACGCTCATGGCGACGACAATGCAGGTGGCGCTGACGCGTGGCACGCACACCCTGACCGGGGCAGTCCGCTCGCTGCGCCTGGGTGCCCTGGCCGCCACGCTGGGCTGCCCGATCTACCTGCTCGCGGGCGGCACCACCGGGTGGCCGACGATGGCGGCGATGTTCGGGGCGACGGTGCTGCTGACCATGTCCGAGCTGCTCTACTCGGCCGGGGCGTGGACGGTGATGGCCGAGCTGCCGCCGCCGGATCGGCGCGGCGCCTATCTCGGGGCGTTCCGGATGGGCACCTCGGCGCAGTCGATGATCGCCCCGGCGGGGCTGATCGCGCTGGCGGTGACCACGGGCGGTTGGGGCTGGCTCGCAATCGCGGCGATGTTCGCGGTCGGCGCGCTGGTCATCGGGCCGGTCGTGGCACGTGCGGCCGACTCGCGTCCCAATCTTCGGGCAACCACTCCCGCAGCGGCCACGGCGGCGTAAAGTCGACAACCATCATGCGGTACGTGAGCCTCCTGCTTCGCTGCCGCGACGAGGCCTAGCCGCTGCCCACTGCGCAGCAACACCGGCACCTCGTCGCGGAGTGACGGCGCGTGCCCGTTAGCCGGTTTCCGCTCAGCTCCCGGTCCCGGCATTTCTGTTGCCAGGTCAACGACATCGATCCACATCCTCGTGTGCTTGCCCACACAACCGCGTCGGATCGCGCGACCCGCATGACTTTCAAGGAGCATGGAACCCATGTCTGCTGCAGCTCAGCGCCCCAGCAAGATGCCCTTCCAGCGTTATCGCGGCTACCACGAGCAGTTCCGCGTAGACGTTGCCGACCGGACCTGGCCCACCCGCCGCGTCGAGGCCGCCCCGCAGTGGTGCGCGGTGGACCTGCGCGACGGCAACCAGGCCCTGATCGACCCGATGTCCCCCGACCGTAAGCGCCGCATGTTCGAGCTGCTGGTCAAGATGGGATACAAGGAGATCGAGGTCGGTTTCCCGGCGGCCAGCGAGACCGACTTCTCGTTCGTGCGGCAGCTCATCGAGGAGCAGCTGATTCCGGACGACGTGACGATCCAGGTCCTGGTGCAGTGCCGGGAGCACCTGATCGAGCGGACGTTCGAGAGCCTGCGCGGGGCCAGGCGCGCGATCGTGCACTTCTACAACTCGACCTCCACGCTGCAGCGCGAGGTGGTGTTCGGGCTGGACACCGACGGCATCACCGCGATCGCCACCGACGGCGCCCGGCTGTGCCAGAAGTACGCCGAGATGATCACCCCGGACACCGAGATCCGCTACGAGTACTCGCCCGAGTCGTACACCGGCACGGAGCTGGAGTACGCGCTGGAGGTGTGCTCAGCGGTGATCGAGGTCATCGACCCGACGCCCGAGCGCCCGCTGATCATCAACCTGCCCGCCACGGTCGAGATGGCCACCCCCAACGTGTACGCCGACTCGATCGAGTGGATGCACCGGCGCCTGCCGCGCCGTGACTCGGTCATCCTGAGCCTGCACCCGCACAACGACCGGGGCACCGGCGTGGCCGCCGCCGAGCTGGGCCTGCTGGCCGGGGCGGACCGGATCGAGGGCTGCCTGTTCGGCAACGGCGAGCGCACCGGCAACGTCGACCTGGTCACGCTGGGCCTGAACCTGTTCAGCCAGGGTATCGACCCGAAGATCGACTTCACCGGCATCGACGAGATCAAGCGCGCCGTGGAGTACTGCAACCAGCTGCCGGTGCACGAGCGGCACCCGTACGCGGGCGACCTGGTCTACACGGCGTTCTCCGGCTCGCACCAGGACGCGATCAAGAAGGGCCTGGACGCGCACGCCCGCAAGGCGGAGCAGGCCGGGGTTCCCGTCAAGGACTTCGAGTGGGGCGTGCCCTACCTGCCGATCGACCCGAAGGACCTGGGGCGCTCGTACGAGGCCGTCATCCGGGTCAACTCGCAGTCGGGCAAGGGCGGCGTCGCGTACATCATGAAGTCCGAGCACCAGCTGGACCTGCCGCGCCGCCTGCAGATCGAGTTCTCCGGCGTGGTCCAGCGCCGCACCGACGACGCCGGCGGCGAGGTCACCCCCGCCGAGATGTACTCGATCTTCGCCGACGAGTACCTGACCGACCGCCGCCTGGCGGTGCGCTCGTACTCGGTGGCGACCGTGGACGGCAAGGTCGAGCTGGTCGCCGAGGCGGACCTCGACGGCGACGCCTGTCGCCTGACCGGGGTGGGCAACGGCCCGATCGACGCGTTCATCCACGCGCTGTCCGACCACAACGTGAGCGTGCGGGTGCTGGACTACGCCGAGCACGCGCTGACCAGCGGCGGTGACGCCCAGGCGGCCGCGTACGTCGAGTGCGACGTGGACGGCGAGACCCGCTGGGGCATCGGCGTCGACGCCAACATCGTCACCGCCTCGCTGAAGGCGGTCGCGAGCGCGGTCAACCGCTGACGATCACGCGGAGGGGCACCTGCCGAACTCGGGCAGGTGCTCCTCTTTCTGTCTGCGCACCTCGGCACGGCTCAGCGGCACGTGCGGGCAGACGAACAGGGCCAGCCCCGCCGCGACGACCAGCACCCCGGCCGCCCACAGCGCGGCCTGCCGATAGCCGGCGGTCATCGGCCCCGCCTGCTCGTACTGGTCGCCGGTGAGCCCGACCAGCAGCGGCAGCACCGCCACGGCCAGCAGCGATCCGGCCCGCGCGGCGGCGTTGTTGACGCCGCTGGCCACCCCGGCGTGGCGCACCGCGACCGCGGCCAGCACCGCCGCGGTCAGTGGGGCGACGAACAGGGTCAGTCCGACGCCGAAGGCCAGCACTCCGGGCAGGATTCCGGTCCAGTAGTCGGTGCCCGGACCGACCTCACGCAGCAGCAGGATGCCGATCGCGCAACAGATCGGACCGGTGGTGAGCTGCAGCTTCGGCCCGATCTTCGTGGCCAGGGCGCCGGAGCGCTCGGCGAAGGCGAACATCAGCAGCGTCATCGGCAGGGTGGACAGGCCCGCCTGCAGCGCGTCGTACCCGACGACGTTCTGCAGGAAGATGACCAGCAGGAACAGGAAGCCGCCGAACGCGCCGTACACCAGCAGGGTGTAGAGGTTCAGCACCGAGAAGGCGCGCGAGTCGAACAGCTGGAGCGGCAGCATCGCGCGCGGCCCGCAGTGACGCTCGCGCAGCAGGAACGACACCGCCCCGAGCACCGCCACGACCAGCCCACCGAGCACCGCGACCGAGGCGAACCCCTGCTCCGGCCAGGCGATCAGCGCGTAGGTCAGCCCGGCCAGGCCCAGCGCCCCGAGCAGGCCCCCGGCGAGGTCGAAGTGATGGTCGACCTCGGGCGACCGACTCTCGGGCACGTAGCGGTGCGCGAGCAGCACCGCCACCGCCGCCAACGGCACGTTGATCAGGAAGATCCAGCGCCACGACGCCTGGTCGATGAGCACGCCGCCGACGAACGGCCCGAGCGCGGTGGTGACCCCGGCCAGGCCGGACCACGCCCCGATCGCGCGGGCCCGGTCGTCCTTGGTGAACGACGCCTGCAGCAGCGCCAGCGAGCCGGGGGTGAGCAGCGCGGCCCCGACGCCCTGCACGATCCGGGCCACGATCAGCAGTTCGACGTTGGGGGCGAAGCCGCAGGCCACCGAGGCCACGGTGAACCAGACGACGCCGACGACGAACATCCGCCGCCGTCCCCAGTGGTCACCCAGCGCCCCGCCGAGCAGCACGAACGCCGCCAGCGTCAGCGTGTATCCGCTGACCACCCACTGCAGCTGCGCCAGGGTGGCCCCGAGGTCGCGGCCGAGCGACGGCAGCGCGACGTTGACGACGGTCGAGTCGAGAAACGCCATACCGGAGGCGAGCACCGCCGCGGCCAGCGTGCCCTTGCCCGCGCGGCTGCGCAACGTCAGTCCGGCACCGTCCACCCGGCCCATTCTCGTCGCCGTCGCGCCGAACGCACGCTGAAACCGGACACCTGCGTAGACGTCTTCCGTGTAGTTGCGACCGCACGGATCAGCCGTAGGGTTAGCACGTGCGTTCCCCCAAACCTCTCAGATGGACCGGTATCTCCCTACTCTTGACCGCCGTGCTGTTCACCGCCGCCTGCGACCCCGAGGCGGGCAACACGGGCTCGTCGGGCAGCAAAGACGGCGCCCGGCCGCCCGCGGCCGCCGGTGACGGCACCACCGCGGCGGCCTCGCTGAAGACCCTCAAGGTCGCCGAGGCCCGGCCGATGACCGGCTACAGCCGCGACCGGTTCCCGCACTGGAAGAAGGCGGGCAGCAACTGCGACGTCCGCGACACCGTGCTGGCCCGCGACGGCAAGAACATCAAACTGGACGGCTGCAACGTCACCGGCGGCAGCTGGCACAGCGTCTACGACGGCGCCGACACCACCGACCCGCTGAAGGTCGACATCGACCACATGGTGCCGCTGGCGGCGGCGTGGCGTTCCGGGGCCGACTCGTGGACCGACGACAAGCGCTCCGACTTCGCCAACGACCTGACCCGGCCGCAGCTGTTCGCGGTCTCGGCCAGCAGCAACCGGTCCAAGGGTGACCAGGACCCGTCGACGTGGAAGCCGCCGTCGCGCGACTTCTGGTGCACCTACGCCGTTGATTGGATCACGGTGAAGACGTACTGGAAGCTCACCGTGACCTCGGCCGAGAAGGCCGCACTGAGCGACATGCTGGAGTCCTGCGTATGAGCACCTTGACCACGAACATCGTCGCCGGTCCGGGCGGAGTCATGACCGATGAGGTGGGCGTGGTCACCGGCGAGCTGACCCTCGCCAGCGAGCTGGGCGCCGACGGGCTGGCCCGGCTGAAGGTGCAGTACCTGGGCGCGGGTGAGTGGTACACGGTGACCGGAGCGACCGTGCCGGTCACCGATCCCGTGGCCGCGCTGCACGCGCAGGCGGTCGGGATCCTCAACCGCCCCGAGGGCTGACAGAACGACGAAGGCCGCCCGGTGCACCCGGGCGGCCTTCGTCGTGTCGCGACTCAGCGGTGGTGGCGGCGGCGGTGGTGCCAGGCGAGCATCATCGAGGCCACCAGGATCAGAAAACCGATCACCGCGTACGTGCCGATGCCGAGCACCTCCTCGGCCTCGTCGTACTCCGGCTCGGCCTTGGCCAGCACCACCCGGTCCGGCTGCGCCGCCGCCAGCGGTTCCGCCTCGGCCTGGGCGACGGGCGCGTCGACCGGGCTGGGCTTGGCCGACGGGTGGTGGGCGGGCGACGGCGAGGCCGACGGGTGGTGTCCGGGCACGGACCGGGTGCAGTCGCCGGTCTCGTGGACGCAGATCGCGAAGCTGGCGTAGTTGTCGGTGACGAGGCGGTCGTACGCGCCGTCCACGGTCATCGCCACGTGCGGCTCGCCGGGGTGTGCGCTGGTCAGCTTCTCGGTGAAGGTGACCTTGCGGGTGCCGCCGGGCGCCAGGGCCTCGATCAGGCAGCCGTCGCCGTCGGGCAGCGGGCAGTCCGTCCAGCTCGGATCGGCGAAGCCGGTCCCGCCGGGCTTGCCGATGCGCAGCACGCCGGGCACGGGCCCGGAGTTGCGGTAGGTGACCGTGAACGCGCCGGTCTCGCCGACGCGCAGGTAGGTAGGGGCGCTGGCGGCCGTCGCGGAGATGTCCGTGTACGGCGGTGACGTGACCTCGATCGGCACGGTGGTGATCGGCGCGGTGCCCGTCGCGGCGTGCGCGGTGACGGTGACGTTGCCCGCCGCCCCGAGCGGGGCGTTCTTGCGGGCGCGCAGCGAGATCCGCGCGGTGATGCCGCTGCCCGGGGTGATCCGGTCGACCGAGCAGGTGGCCGAGGTCTTGTCCTTGTTGCACCAGTCGGCGCCGACCAGCTCCACCCGGCCCGACAGCGCGCCGCCCAGGCGCACCTTGAGCGTGACCTTGCTCAGGTCCTGCTCGCCGCTGTTGTCCAGCTTCACCAGCAGCTCGGTGCCGCCCATCTCGTTGGCCACCGCCTTGTCGGGGACCGTGACGGCCAGGCTGCTGTCAGCGGCGGCGGCGGGCAGCGCACCGGCTCCGGCCAGCACGAACGTGGTTCCCAACAGGACTGGACTCAGTGCGCGGAGCATCGCGGACCCCCAACGAGCACGGAACGTGGCAAGCTGGCAGGCTACCTTATGTCCATAAAAGTCCGATTGCCCTGACACGCGGGCGCGCCGTACCTGGCACAGGCTCGACGGCTCGCTTCAGAGGAAGAGCGCCTCCGCGTAGTGCTCGTCGGTCAGCGGGCTGGGCACGATGCCCACCAGGTCCTGCACGGTGACCAAGGTGGTCGGGCCGTGCACCAGCGGCACCGCGGGCAGCTTCTGCATCAGGCTGGCGTTGAGCGCCCGGTACAGGTCGGGTCGGCGCAGCCAGCTCGCCCCGTCAGCCTCCTTGAGCGCCCCGAACAGGTCGGCGTCGGTGAACCCGAACTCGGCCGAACGCTTGTCGAACAGGCTGCCCAGGAACGTGTACGCGTCCCCGATGTCGCCCTCCCAGCCGAACAGGTGCAGGTCGTGCGCGCTGCCCTTGGTCACCGTGTTCAGGTAGGCCGGGTTCCACGGCAGCGCCGTCGGCTGCACCGTGATGCCGACCGCCTTCAGGTCCTCGGTGATCAGCTCCACGATCTTCTTCGGGTCCGGCAGGTAGTCGCGGTAGATGTTGGTCGGGTAGTGCAGCCGCAGGGTCAGCCCGTTCGGGTAGCCCGCCCGCTCCAGCAGCACCTTCGCCTGCTGCGGGTTGGCCTTGTAGTCGTTGACGTCGGGGTTGAACCCGGCG
Source organism: Catellatospora tritici (assembly GCF_019083965.1). GTDB lineage: Bacteria > Actinomycetota > Actinomycetes > Mycobacteriales > Micromonosporaceae > Catellatospora > Catellatospora tritici. Next base: position 152,502 of record NZ_JAHRCY010000011.1, on the reverse strand, counting down.
GCGCTGTCGGGCTGGAAGTTCAGCGCCACCTTCGCCCCGGGCGGGAACACCTCGTCCACGATGCGCTGCCGGTTCACCGCGTACGCGATCGCCTGCCGCACTTCGGGCTTGGCCAGCGCCGGGTTGCCCGCCTGGTTGATGCCCAGGTAGAGCACGTTGTACGGCGGCCGCGGCAGCAGCTTGTACCCCTTCTCCCCCAGCTCCTTCATATCCGCCGGGTTGACCAGGTCGTAGCCCTGCACCGAGCCGTCGAGCAGCGCCTGCTTGCGCTGGTTGGCCTCGATCGCCTGGAAGACCAGGTTCTTGATCTTCGCCTTGGTCCCGTGGTAGCCCTCGAAGGCCTCCATGGTGATCCGGCGCGCCTTCCGGTCCCACGACACCAGCCGATACGGCCCCGTGCCGACCGGGTGCTCGGCGTATGCCGGGTAGCCGGTGCCGCCCTTGAAGTTGTCCGCCTGGTACTTCTGCAGCGCCGCCGGGCTGGAGATGGCGAACGCGGGCACCGCCAGCGCGGCCGGGAACCTGCTGCTCGCCTTGGTCAGCGTCAGCACCGCCGTGTTGGCGTCGGTCGCCGTGCACGACTTGAACAGGCTCGCGGGCAGGCGGCTCGACCTGTTCTGGGCGAACCCCCCGAACACCAGCTGCCAGTACGCCGAGACGTCGGCGTTCTGCAGCAGCCCGGTGAAGTGGTACCAGCGGTCGAAGTTGGCGCAGACCGCGGCGGCGTCGAAGTCGGTGCCATCGTGGAACTTCACCCCCCGCTTGAGCAGGAACGTCCACACCGTGCCGGTGGGGTCGGCGGTGAAGCTCTCGGCCAGGCCGGGCATGACCCGGGCCGTGCCCGGCTGGATCTGCACCAGCGTCTCCAGCACCTGCCGGGCCACCCGCAGCGACTCGGCGTCGGGCGCCAGCGCCGGGTCGAGCGACTGCGCCTGCCCCACCCCGAACACCAGCGTGTCCTTGGTGCTGAAGGTGGGCAGCCCCGCCACGCCCGGCGGGGGCAGCGGGTTGCTGTTGTCATCGGTGCAGCTCGTCGCGAGCAGCGTCGCGAGCACGAGGAAGATCGACCAGACCCGGCGCCGGGGCGTACGCATGACGCGACCATAACGGCCGTCGATGGAGTGCGCTACCTCCGGTAGCGGAGGTGATATCGAACCGTTGTCCCTCAGCGGTCCCGACCAGGCCGGAAGGTGCGCGCCACCTGCACCGACGCGACCACCACCACCGTGAACACCAACCCGAACGCCAGCATCGCGGGCAGCCCTTCGGCCGGACCCCGCACCGCCATCGGCTCGAGGTCCGGAGCGGCCACCGCGTGCTCCGACGCGGCCGGGGCGGCACCAGTGCCTGTCCCCGAGGGGGTGCCCGGTTCGGCGGGGGCGGGTGCGGCGCTGGTGGTGGCGGTGGCGGTGGCCTGCGGCTTCGGCGAGGCGGCACCACCACTCGGGGCGGCCTGCACGCCGTAGCGACGGCCGTTGGTGCAGTAGCCGCCGCGCACGCAGACGTCCAGCAGGCCCGCGTTGGCCGTGTTCGGGTCGGCGGTCGAGGTCCGCACCCCGTACGTCCCGCTGGGATCCTTGCCCGTGATCTTGATTTTGGCGACGACTGCCAGCGACTTGCCCGCCGTCAGCGTCGGCAGCATGCAACCGCCTTCCTCCAGCGTCCCGGGGCAGGCGGCGAATCCCTGGAAATCCAGTCCGTCGGCCTCATAGACGAAGACCGTGGGGCGGTAGGAGGAGTCCGGGCCCGCGTTGTGCACGACGATGGTGACCGGCACGGTCTGGCCGACCGAGCCCACCTGCCGGTCCGAGGTCGTCTGGATGTCGGCCAACTGGGGCCGGATCACCTGCAGGCCGACCTTGATCGGGGTCGAGCCCGGAGCCGTCACGGTCACCTGGCCCGCAGGTCCCTTACCGGCACCCTGGTGCGCCTGCACGACGAGCTGGAACTGGGCGAAATCCCCGGCCGCGACGCTGGTCCGGCAGGTGAACACCTTTCCGGCACGGGCGCAGTCCTGCAGCATGTGCATGACCTCGACGCTGCTCGACACCTGCGAGGCGTCCACCACGACCGCGGCGTCGCGGATGGCGGCGCCGGTGTGGTTGTCGGCGACGATGCCGACCACGGACACCTCGTACTCGTTGATCTCGACCGTGCCGCGCATGGCGGAGAGGGTGAGCGCGCCCGCGCCGCTCGCCGCCGCCGGGGCGAGCGCGCCCAGCAGCAGGGCGCCCAGGAGCGCGCCGATCGTCCGCAGTCGCATGGTGGTGCCTTCCTCCCCGAGAGTGTTGCCTGCGGGATCGTAGTGACTGCGCGAGCTGATGGTCAGCCCCGCGGGGTACGGTGGCGTGCGACGTTCGGATGAAACCTGACGTGCCAGGATGGCCCCGAAGCGGGCCGAGGACATGGAGGAGCCGTGGCGCTGGCGCTGTACCGCAAGTACCGCCCCCGCACCTTCGCCGAGGTGATCGGGCAGGATCACGTCACCGAGCCGCTGATCCAGGCCCTGAAGAGCGGGCGGCTCAATCACGCGTACCTGTTCTCCGGGCCGCGCGGCTGCGGCAAGACCTCCAGCGCGCGCATCCTGGCCAGGTCGCTGAACTGCGCCAAGGGCCCGACCCCGGACCCGTGCGGCGAGTGCGACTCGTGCCGCGCCCTGGCGCCCGACGGCCCCGGCTCGATCGACGTCATCGAGATCGACGCGGCCAGCCACGGTGGCGTGGACGACGCCCGTGAGCTGCGCGAACGCGCGTTCTTCGCGCCCGCGGTGAGCCGCTACAAGATCTACATCATCGACGAGGCGCACATGGTCTCGTCGGCGGGCTTCAACGCGCTGCTCAAACTCGTCGAGGAGCCCCCGGACTACGTCAAGTTCGTCTTCGCCACCACCGAACCGGAGAAGGTGCTCGGCACCATCCGGTCCCGGACCCACCACTACCCGTTCCGGCTCATCCCGCCGGGCGTGCTCCGGCCGTACCTGGAGCAGCTGTGCGGGTCGGAGGGCGTCACGGTCGAGCCGCAGGTGCTGCCGCTGGTGGTGCGCGCAGGCGGCGGTTCCGCGCGAGACTCGCTGTCCGTGCTCGACCAGCTGATCGCCGGTTCCGGGCCGGAGGGCGTGACGTACGCCCGCGCGGTGGCCCTGCTCGGGGTCACCGACGCCACCCTCATCGACGAGATGCTCGACGCGCTGGTGGCCGGGGACGGTGCCGCCGCGTTCGCGACCATCGACCGGGTCGCCGAGGCCGGGCACGACTCACGCCGCTTCGCCGGTGACCTGCTGGAGCGCCTCCGTGACCTGATCATCCTGCGCCAGGTCCCCGAGGCCACGGGCAGCGGACTGGTGGACGTGCCCGAGGAGCAGCTGACCCGGATGCGCGCCCAGGCCGGGCAGCTCGGCCCGGCGACGCTGTCCCGCTGCGCCGACATCGTGGCCAACGGCCTGGTCGAGATGCGCGGGGCCACCTCACCCCGGCTGCTGCTGGAGCTGATCACCGCGCGCATGCTGCTGCCCGCCGTCGACGACTCGGCCGCCGCCCTGCTGCAGCGCCTGGAGCGGCTGGAGTCCGGCGCCGTCGCGCCCCGGGCCGTCGAGTACAGCCGCCCCGAGCCCACCCCGGCCCAAACCACCCCGGCCCAAACCGCTCCGGCCCAAACCGCTCCGGCCCGCGCCGCGGCGGCCCGCGAGCCGGTTGCCGAGCCCGCGCCGCGCGCCCCCCAGGCCGCCGCGCCCACAGCACCCGCCGCGGCTCCGGTCAGCGCGGTCCCGGCCAGCGCCGCGCCGGTGAGCGCAGTCCCGGTCAGCGCCGCGCCCGTTGCCCACGCCCCGGCGGGGGGCGGCGCGGGCAGCGCGGCCGATGTGCGCCGCTCGTGGGAGGAGATCGTGCGTACGGTCGGCCGCAGCAGCAAGAAGGCGGCGGCCTTCGCCCGGGAGGCGGTCGTGCGCGACATCGACGGCAGCACGCTGGTGCTGCTGTTCAAGCACAAGATCCACGCGACCGGGGTGGAGAACGACCCCGGTCCGCTGCTGGAGGCGGTGCACCAGGTGCTCGGCGGCACCTGGCAGCTGCGCTGCGAGGTCGGCGGAGACCAGCGCGGTGCCGCACCCGGCCGCACCGTCGGCGCGCCGATGACCGCCGCTCCGGCCCGCACCGCCCCGGCTCGCACCGCACCCGTCCCGGCCACCGGCGGCGACGACTGGCCCGCCACCGCCCCGGTCGGCGGAACGGCCCCGGCCGCCGCCGCTCCGGTCAGCGCCCCGGCCGAGCGGCCCGCCGCCGCACCGGCTGCCCCGCGCCGCACCGCGGCCCCGGCGGGCAGGACTGGTCAGGCAGCCGCCACCGGTCGCTCGCAGGCACCCGCCCCAGCCGGTCGCCGGGCCTCGGCTGCCGACGACGGGCCGCCGCTGGACGAGCCGCCGTACGATCCCGAGTTCGACGGACCGCCGCCCGGCGGCCTGCGGGCATACGAGGGCTTCGACCCCGGCGACGAGCCCACCGACGAGGTGGTCGACGCCGCCACTGCCCGGCAGACCACCGAGCAGGCCGCTGTCGACTCCCTACGCCGCAGCTTCAACCTGGAAAAGATCGACTAGTAGGTCGGGCGCGCCCGCCCGAAGCGTTGGCGCGATCTCAGGCAAATGCCGCCATCGGCACCCTGATTCGTGCGGTTTCCGCGAAACCGCACGAGTCAGGGGCGTGCTGCGCCGGTCAGACGACGGCTGGTGCGTTGATCATCCGGGCGAAGTCGTCCTCGGTGCCGCGGAAGGCGTTGATGTCACACGTCTTCTGCCCACCGACGATCCCCCGGCTGCCGAACTGCCAGATCACCGGCGTCCGGTCGCTGTACTTGCGCCAGCCCCGGCCGGTGTTGCCGTCGCGGGCGTCGTACAGGTCCTTGAAGTTCCCGATCCGGTTGGGGCCGTAGTCGCTGGCCCAGAGCGGATCCGCCCCGGCGATACTGTCCCCGTACGACCAGTGCGGCGCGTAGAGCAGGGCCGTCTTGCCCGTGAGCTCCCGCAGCTGCTTGCACATCTCGACCCCGCACCAGGGCTGCACGGTGTCCCAGTCCCAGTGCTCCAGATCGACCTGCCAGAACCAGCCCGGGAAGTCCTGCCAGTCCGGGAACTGCCTGGTCGTCTCGGCGATGGCGAACTCCACCTGGTGGATGATGCCGCCGTGGCCGTTGTTGCCGGGCGTGCGCGGCACCGCGTACGCCCCCAGGAACGGGATGCCCGCGTCCCGGGCCGCCTTGAGTTTCCCGCCGGCCCTGTTGTGGATCGTCTTGGTGCCGTCCGTGACCTTGTGCGTGAAGAACCGGATGCCCTCCTCCGCCGCCGCCCGGACGTGGCTGGGGCGCATCCCGCGGTCGTGGTCGTAGTCCGAGGTGTCCCACCCGAACAGCGTGCTCGCACCCACGACCGGCTCGACCACCACGTTGTGCGGGACCGGCTCCCGGAACAGCTGCGGCGCGCGGGACTCCATCTTGCCCAGCAGGGCCTCGGAGGTGGCGAAGTGAATGTGGTTGTCGTGGCCGGGGATGCCGTGGGTCGGCTCCTGGTACCTGATGTTGAAGCCGTTGTCGGTGTTGAACGGCGTGGTGTGGAACATCTCGACGGTGAGATCCCCGAAGTGTTCGTACAGCCACTTGGCGAGGTCGCGCATCTTGGCGGAGTCGCGACCGTGCAGGCCGAGCTGAGCGGTGCCCGGCCGGGAGTACGTGACGAAGTCGACGGCGGCTGTCTTCGAGTTCCTGTAGATCTGGCCGTTGTGATGGGACCACGTGCCGCCGTCATCCTCATGGGCTCGGTAGGCGGAGCTCACGAACACTCCGTCGGCTTCCGGGTACCACTTGGAGACGAATTCCACGATTTTGGCCCCTACCGGACCGGTCTTTGCCACCCAGTCAGGCGGAAAATTCCACAGTGTGATGGGCATGGTCGCACCCCACTTGCGGAGTCGGGTTGGTGAGTGCCCTATTCGGGCGAGAGATGCGGCACCGATGCCCGGCACGGGCCGGCGTCGCGCTGCACTCCTGGAGGCGCCTCGGGCGTCCCGAGGCAGGCGCAGATACGGTGACAATCAGTGCTGAGCTTATCACGCTCCGAGTAGGAGAATCCTCCACGGCGGATCCGAAAGCGGCAGAGCCCGCACGCTGCCAGTGGCGGCGTACGGGCTCTGCGAGGTCGAACCGGTCAGCGCGTCTCGCCGTCGGCCATCGGGAAGTGGCAGGCGGCCAGGTGGCCCTCGGTGTCGGTGGCCACGTGCCGCACCAGCGGCGGCGGCGTGGTCGCGCAGATCTCCTGCGCCTTCCAGCAGCGGGTACGGAACCGGCAGCCCGACGGCGGGTTGATCGGGCTGGGCACGTCGCCGGTGAGCAGGATGCGTTCACGCTGGTCGCCCGCGCGCCGCTTCGGGTCCGGCACCGGCACCGCCGACAGCAGCGCCGCCGTGTACGGGTGGCGCGGCCGCGAGTACAGCGAGTCCCGATCGGCGATCTCGACGATCTTCCCGAGGTACATGACCGCGACCCGGTCGGAGATGTGGCGCACCACCGACAGGTCGTGCGCGATCACGACGTAGGTCAGGCCGAGCTCCTGCTGCAGGTCCTCCAGCAGGTTGACCACCTGCGCCTGGATGGACACGTCCAGGGCCGACACCGGCTCGTCCGCAATGATCATCTTCGGCTTCAGGGCCAGCGTACGGGCGATGCCGATGCGCTGGCGCTGACCGCCGGAGAACTCGTGCGGGTAGCGGTTGTAGTGCTCCGGGCTGAGGCCGACCAGCTCCAGCAGGTCCTGCACGGCCCTCTTGGTGCCCTGCGGGGTCTTGACGCCCTGGATGTGGAACGGCGCGCCGACGATGGCGCCCACCGTGTGTCGCGGGTTGAGCGACGAGTACGGATCCTGGAAGATCATCTGCAGGTCCCGCCGCAGCGGACGCAGCTTCCCCTGGGACAGGTGCGTGATCTCGCGGCCCTCGAACCGGATGTTGCCGCCGGTCGGCTCGATGAGCCGGGTCAGCAGGCGGCCGGTGGTGGTCTTGCCGCAGCCGGACTCGCCGACCAGGCCCAGGGTCTCGCCGGGCTTGACGTCGAAGTCCAGCCCGTCGACCGCCTGCACCGCGCCGACCTTGCGCCGGAGCAGGCCCTTGGTGATCGGGAAGTGCTTCTGCAGACCGCGCACCGACAGCAGGGCGTCGTTGTTCATCTCGGCACTCATGCCACGCCCTCCAGGTTCGGCTTGATCTCGTTCTGCCAGATCTGACGGCGCTCCTGGGCGGGCAGGTGGCACCGCACGCGGTGCTTGCCGCTGTCCAGCGACAGCAGTTCCGGCACGTCGCGCTGGCTGGCGCCACCGGTACGGTCGGCGAAGGCACAGCGCGGGTGGAAGGCACAGCCCGAGGGCACGTTGATCAGCGACGGCGGGGTGCCCTTGATCGGCAGCAGCCGCTCGGTGACCGGCCGGTCCAGGCGCGGCATCGAGCCGAGCAGACCCCACGTGTACGGGTGCTCCGGCCGCTCGAAGATGTCCTCGGCGCTGCCGTACTCGATGCCCTTGCCGCCGTACATGACCAGGACGTCGTCGGCCAGTTCGGCGGTGACACCCAGGTCGTGCGTGATGATGATCAGCGCGGAGTTGAACTCGCGCTGCAGGTCACGCATCAGGTCCAGGATCTGCGCCTGCACCGTCACGTCGAGCGCCGTGGTGGGCTCGTCGGCGATCAGCAGCTCGGGGTCGCACGACAGCGCCATGGCGATCATCGCCCGCTGCCGCATGCCGCCGGAGAACTGGTGCGGGTGGTCGTCCACGCGCCGGTCCGGCTGCGGGATGCCGACCCGGCCGAGCATGTCGATCGCGTGCTTGCGGGCGACCTTCTTGGACACGTTGTTGTGCACCCGGTACGCCTCGATGATCTGGGCGCCCACGCTGTAGTAGGGGTGCATCGCCGACAGCGGATCCTGGAAGATCATCGCCATCCGCTTGCCGCGCAGCTGGCGCACCTGCTCGCGCGACGAGCTGACCAGTTCCTGGCCGTCGAGCCAGATCTCGCCGGAGATCTTGGCGTTGCCCTGGTGGTAGATGCCGAGGATGCCCAGGCTGGACACGGACTTGCCCGAGCCGGACTCGCCGACGATGCCCAGGGTCTTGCCGCGCTCCAGCGAGAAGGTGAGCCCGTCGACGGACTTGACCACGCCGTCGTCGGTCGGGAAGTGAATCTTCAGATCCCGCAGTTCCAGGAAGGACGTCGCCTCCGCCGAGGGGCGAGGAGAGATCACAGTGTTCATGACAGCCTCACCCGCGGGTCGACCACCGCGTAGAGCAGATCAACGACCAGGTTGGCGACCACGATGAAGAACGCCGCGAGCATGGTGACGCCCATGATGCGCGGGAAGTCCTGCTTGTCGATCGCGTCGATCGTGAAGTGGCCGATACCGTGCAGCGAGAAGGTCTTCTCGGTGAGCACGGCGCCGCCCAGCAGCAGACCCAGGTCCAGGCCGAAGATGGTGATGATGGGGGTCAGCGCGCCACGCAGGCCGTGCTTGACCACGACCGTACGTTCGAGCAGACCCTTGGCGCGGGCGGTGCGGATGTAGTCCTCGCCCATCGTCTCGAGCATGCCCGCCCGCGTGTTGCGGGCGTAGGCGGCGGCGTAGAGGAACGCCAACGTGATCCACGGCAGGATCAGGTTGTACGCCCATTCGCCGGGGTTCTCGGTGATCGGCGTGAAAGCGCCGCCACGCGCGGTCCAGTCGAACGGTCTGCCATAGCTGAACAGGGACAGCGCCAGCGTGCCGGTGAAGAAGATGGGCAGCGAGACACCGGCCAGCGCCGTGCCCATCGCGGCCCGGTCGAAGAGGCTGCCTCTTCGTAGCGCCGACAGGACGCCGGTGGCGACACCGGCCAGGAGCCAGATCAACGCCGCGCCCAGGGCCAGCGACGCCGTCACCGGCAGTCGGTCCATCAGGTCGTCGAAGACCGGACGCTTGGTGATGAACGAGTAGCCGAAGCAGGGCGCGGGGCAGTGCTCCACGGCCGGGCCGTAGTCGTAGTCAGCGCCGACGAAGATCGCCTTCACCCAGCGGCCGTACTGCTCGTACAGCGGGTCGTTGAGGCCGAGTCTCTCCGCCGCCTGCGCCTGCACCTCGGCGGTGGCCCGCGGGCCGACGTAGCGCGCCGCGAAACTCTCCGGGGTCGCACCGGCCAGCCGGGGCAGACCGAAGAAGATCAGGAAGGTCGCGATGCTCACCGCGAAGAGCATGATCGCGCCGCCGAACAGGCGCCGAATGATGTAGTTGACCACGATTGTCGGCCCGGGTGGCCGACCGGACCGGAGCCCGGTCGGCCACCCTACGCCTTCACCTACCTTTGGTTGTTGCCGTCCAGTTGCCTGGTGTGATTACTGCTGCACACCGAGGGCCAGGTAGTCGTACATGCCGAACGACTCGTTGACGAAGACGTTCGTCAGACCCTTGCCGCGGATGGTGAGCGCCTTGGCCCAGACACCCGGCAGGATCACGGCCTCCTCCATGACGCGCTTGTCGACCTGTCCCCAGAGCGCGTCACGCTTCTTGACGTCGGTCTCGAGCAGCGCCCGGTCGATCATCGCGTCGACCTCGGGGATCATGACCGAGATGTTGGACGAGCCACCCGAGTCACGGATGACCCGGCTGTCGACGATCTGCGACAGGAAGCCGAAGCCGTCGTTCCAGTCCGCGCCCCAGCCGTTGGTGGCCATGCCCAGCTTGGCCTCACCGTTGCGGAAGCCCGGCTTGCCCGCGTACAGCGCGAAGTAGTCGCTGGCCGGGTAGCCCTTCAGGGTCAGCTTGATGCCGACGCGGCCCAGGGACTGCTGCAGCGACTCGGCGGTCGCCTGCTCCTTCGGGCGGTCCGAGCGGTACGCCATGTTGACCTCGAAGCCGTCCTTGTGACCGCAGGCCTCGAGCGCGGCCTTGGCCTTGTCGAGGTCACCCTTGTTGTCGGCACCGGCCGACCAGGTCACGTCCTTGATCGCGCCCGGCACCTGCGGCGGCATGAGGCTGGTCGCGATGGCGCCACCGGCCTCCTCACCGTTGTAGGCGGCCTGGTAGCCCGTGCGGTCCGCGGCGTACATGATGGCCTTGCGGCACTCGATGTTGTCCAGCGGCGCCACCTTCGGGTTGATCGAGGTGTACCACAGACGCGCGATCGAGGGGTTGTCCGCGCGGGCCTTCAGGTCCGGGTCGCTCTGGACCTTGCCCAGGGTGGCCGACTGCACACCGGTGCCGGCGACGTCGATCTGCAGGTCACCCGAGATGAGCTGGTTGTCGATGTCGGCGGCCGCGACGCCCAGCTGGACCTCGTAGCGGTCCGGCAGCGCCTTGCGGTTCGGGTCGGTGGCCTGGTCCCAGTTCGGGTTGCGCTTGAGGGAGAAGCTCTTCTCGGCCTCGAACGTGTCGAACATGTACGGGCCGGAGGAGACCACGTGCTCCTTGTACTTCGCGCCGTTGTCCTTGGCCTCCGGAACCGGAATGGTCGAGGGCAGCATGGCGAAGTAGTCGAAGCCACCGAACGCCGTCTTCAGGTGGAAGACGATCGTCAGGTCATCGGGGGTCTCGATGGCCTTGGTGTCGACGCCCTTGCTCTTGTACGGGCCCTTGTACCCGTCCTCGAGCGCCAGGAAGTCGTTGAAGTAGGTCGGGCCGTTGACGAAGACGTCCTTGTCCAGGGACCGCAGGACCGCGTACTTCACGTCCTTGGACGTGATCGCGGTGCCGTCCTCGTACTTCAGGCCGGCGCGCAGCTTGTAGGTCCAGGTCTTGCCGCCGTCGCTGGGCGCGCCCAGGTTCTCGGCGAGGTCCGGCACCAGTTGGCTGCTCTCCGCGCCGGGGCCCGGCTTGAACATGACCAGCGAGCGGCCGTAGAGACGCACGAAGTTCCACGAGTAGCCGTAGTAGGTGTCGCCCGGGTCGAGCGAGTCCCAGTCGGACGAGTGGGCGAGCTTGATCGTGCCGCCCTTCTTGTCGGACGGGTTGAAGACCGCCGTCAGCGCGCCGTTGTAGGCGTCCTTCGCTGCCGGAGTGGTGGGTTCGTCCTTGCTACCGCTGCAGGCTGCTGCCCCCAGCGCGAGTGCGAACGCGGCGACTGAAGCCGCGAGCACCCTTCCCTTCTTCTTCACTTACATTCCTCCCTGGTGGAACGGTTCGCGTCTCGAACCGCTGGAGTGGTGGTCCTGCCGATGGGGCGGGGTCAGCGCTTGCCCTTGGGATCGAGGGCGTCGCGCAGACCGTCGCCGAAGAGGTTGAAGGCCAGTACGGTCACGAAGATCGCCATGCCGGGGAAGAACATGAAGTGCGGCACGTTGTAGTACTCGGTGGCCTTGCCGAGCATGCCGCCCCAGCTCGCGGTCGGCGCCTGGATGCCGACGCCGAGGAACGACAGGCCCGCCTCGAACAGCACGTTCGTCGGGATGGTCAGCGTCGTGTAGATCAGGATCGGCGCGATCAGGTTCGGCAGCATCTCCCGGAACACGATGTACGGCCCCCGGGCGCCGAGGCTGCGCGCCGCGTCGATGAACTCGCGCTCCCGCAGCGACAGCGCCTGACCGCGCACGATGCGCGCGACGTAGGGCCAGTTGAAGAAGCCGATCACGAAGATCAGCATCGCGATGCGCAGGCCGTTGCCGGATAGCCCGAACGCGGTGTCCGGCAGGATGCCGACGATCGCCATCGCGAACACCAGCAGCGGGAACGCCAGGAACAGGTCCATCGCCCGGCTGATCAGGGTGTCCACCCAGCCGCCGAAGAAACCGGCGATGACGCCCAGCGTCGCCCCGATGAACACCGACAGCACGGTCGCCAGGAAGGCGATCAACAGCGAGATCCGCGCGCCGTAGACGACCCGGCTGAACAGGTCACGGCCGTTGAGCGGCTCCATGCCGAACAGGTAGTCCTTGCTGATCCCGCTGTTGGGGAACAGGAAGCCACCCCGCGGCAGGTTGCCCAGCGACGGGTCGAGCAGCGCGGTGTCCTGGTGGAAATCGTTCGGCGGGTGCCCCAGCAGCTTCACGATGAACGGCGCGAAGATCGCCATCAGGATGAGCAGCAGGACCACGACACCGCCGGACATGGCGACCCTGTCCCGCTTGAGGCGAGACCAGGCGATGCGGCCCAGTGATCGGCCTTCGATCGCCTTGGCGGGCGCGGCTTCGGTGCGCACCTCGGTGACAGAGGTGTCGACTGGCGTGGCCATGAGACGGAGCGCCCCTCCCTGCGGACGCCGGTCACGTCACACCGGTTGCGCCTGAGGGGTGGCCGGCTGCCGCGCGACATCCGCTCGGTTGTTACCTAGCGTGACTCGCGCCGCCCGACCCCATCCGCCGTGGGGGGCGATCGGATGACAGGCGACAGCGGTGCCGTGTGGTGCACGCCACCGCGTGATCAGAGCATTCTTCGCGAGTCGTACCGCGTCAAGCTCGGGCCGTGCCTGTAACCAAGTTCAGGCCCGACCGTGATGGTGGCGTTATAAAAACCGGACGCCGGTGACGCAGAAAACAGCAGCTAGACGCCATAGGGACATCGTGCTGCTTGAATATCTGCGGGGCGTGATAGGACGTGAATCAGAGGGTGCGGCGGCCTTCGAAGGCACGACCGAGCGTGATCTCGTCGGCGTACTCAAGATCGCCGCCGACCGGCAGCCCGCTGGCCAGGCGACTGACCGTGATACCCATCGGCTTGACCATCAGCGCCAGGTAGGTGGCGGTGGCCTCACCCTCGGTGTTCGGGTCCGTGGCCAGGATCAGCTCGAGGACCTTCCCGCTGCTCAGCCGGGCCATCAGCTCACGGATGCGCAGGTTGTCGGGGCCGACCCCCTCCAGCGGATTGATCGCCCCGCCGAGCACGTGGTAGCGGCCGCGGAACTCGTTGGTCCGCTCGATGGCCACCACGTCCTTGGGCTCCTCGACGACGCAGATCGCGTCCTCACGGCGACGCGGATCGCGACAGATGCGGCACATGTCCTCTTCTGCCACGTTGTAGCACTGCACGCAGAAGCGCACCTGCTCCTTGACCCGGGTCAACGCCGCGGCCAGCCGCTTGATGTCGGTCGGGTCCGCCGCCAGCACGTGGAAGGCGATGCGCTGGGCGCTCTTCGGGCCCACCCCGGGCAGTCGGCCCAGCTCGTCGATCAGATCCTGGATCGCACCCTCGTACACGGTGGCCGGGCCTAGAAGGGAAGGCCCATGCCGCCGAGACCGGCGGAGAGCGGACCCATCTTCTGCTCGGTGATCTTGCGGACCTCGTCGGCGGCGTTCGTGATCGCCGCGAGGACCAGGTCCTCGAGCGTCTCGACGTCGTCGGGGTCGACGGCCTTCGGGTCGATCGAGACGCGGCGGAACTCGCCGGTGCCGCTGGCGGTGACAGTGACCAGGCCGCCACCCGCGGTGCCGGTGACCTCGGCCTCGGCCAGCGCCGCCTGTGCCTGCTGAAGCTGCCGCTGCAGACCCATCAGCTGCTTCATGTTGGGCTGCTGTCGTCCACCACCCGGGCGCATGCTGTGCTCCTCTGGATCGCCGCCACTGCCGACTCCGACAGCCTAGACCGCACCGCCGACGCTGTCGGCCGCGACCGGGCCCGGACATGGAAGGGCCCCCGTGCACCCGGTATTGCCTGCTTATCCTTGCTGCCTTCCGGCCCTGGGGAGGTTCACAGGGTGCCGCCGCACGGGGGCTCTGTCATGCTACCCGCTGGGTCGGTCGTGCGCGCCGCCACCCCGGTATGTATCCTTCTCCACGGAGGATTCGCCTAGAGGCCTAGGGCGCACGCTTGGAAAGCGTGTTGGGATAAAACCCTCACGAGTTCGAATCTCGTATCCTCCGCTCTCTGCGCAGCAACAGCTGAGGGCCAGCCCTGGTCAAGGGCTGGCCCTCAGCTCGTCTCTGGCCTCAGTTTCGGTCTCGGTCGGCCCTGGACCAGGGCCGGAGCACCGCTCTCGTCGCCGCCCGCGCCTGCCTTCTTGCGCTTCTTCTGCTTCTTCGTCCGCTTCCAGATCACCCCGCCGACCTGGTTGGGGCTGAGCGGCCTACCGGCGGGGGGTGGCGAACACCCAGCCTTCCTCGTTCCAGAGCCGGCACGCCGTCACCCGTTCCTTGTCCTGCGCCTCCCGATGGGCCCGCAGCGGCTCGACCAGTTCGGTGGGCAGACCGACGCGGCGGCGGCCCGCCCGCGACTTCGTCTTGTCCGTGGCGGTATTGGTCTGCTGCTCAATCCGGGCAGCAGCCGGCCGCGAGCCCCGGCTGAGAGCGACCGGAACGGTTCAGCTGAGCATGTGTGAAGTAGCCGCGTTCAGCGCCGATCCGGAACGATTTGTCGGAGGTCAGTCAGCTCCACTCGTGTGCCGTGAGAACTGAGGGGAGTCCAACGTGCCCAGTCCATGGTGGACGTTGAGCGCCCGTTGAGAGACTTCTGGAGGAAGAGATGACTTCGCCGTTCGTCACGCTGCTCGAGGACGAGACCGCCCGGGGATGGCAGGAGATCCACGCCGGCCCCTTCTGGCGCCACCTGACCGAGCACGGCCTGGACCGGGAGCTCTACCGGACCGTCATGGCCCAGCTGTGGCACTACACCCAGCACAACCCGATCAACCAGTCCTTCGCAGCCTGGCGGGTGCCACCCGCGAAGATGGGCCTGCTGCGCTACTGCTTCGAGCACGCCGAGGAGGAGCTCGGCCACGAGAAGATGATCGAGCACGACCTGCGGGCGACGGGCCTGCTGGAGGGCGCCCTGGAGGCCCCGCCGCTGCGCGCCACCACCGCACTGATCGGCTACCTGTACTCGGTGGCGCTGATGAAGGGCGCCACCGCCCGACTCGGCTACTCGTACTGGGCGGAGTCGGTCTACCCGCACATCACCGCGCTGCTCGGCGCGATGCGCACCGACCTCGGCCTCGGCGACCGTGAGATGTCCTTCTTCGTCGCGCACGCCGAGATCGACGCCAAGCACGCCGGCGAGGTGGTCGAGCAGATCGAGCGGTGGGCCGTCACCGACCAGGAGCAGGCCGAGGTGCTGCAGGTGGCCAGGACCTCCCTGTGGCTCACCGGGCAGCTGCTGGACGAGAGTTACCACGCCTGGGCCGCCCGGGCGGTCGCGGCGCGGTGACGAGTCTGCGGTGCCTGCGGGTCGCCCCGGACGGCGATTCCGAGCTGTGGCGGGAGGTGGTCGCCCTGCGGCGGCGGGTCTACGCGAGTCGGCTGGACCTGCCGCTGGAGGTGCTCGAGCACGAGGAGGAGATCGACCGGCACAGCTTCGTCTTCGGACTGCTCGCCGGCGGCCGCCTCACCGCCACCGTCCGCCTCACCCCGGCCACTGCGCCGCGCCTGGAGATGCGTGATCTCGGGGTGCTGCCGGCGGCCGACGACGGGGCGCCGGAGGTCTGCGAGGTGACCCGGTTCGCGGCGGAGGGCGGCGGGCGGCTGTACGGCGCCGCCGTCGTCCACGGCTTCGCCGTGTGGATGCCACGGCATACCCCGGTGCGGCGCTACTACGCCTACTGCCGGCCCGCCGCGGTACGGCACTTCGCCCTTGCCTTCGCGGCGCGGCCGGTCGAGGGGGTGTCCTTCGGGATCAGCGAGCGGGGCGTGGCCGACTACCGGGTGATGGTCGGCACCATGGCCGACTCGGCGGCTCGGACGGCCCACGTCCGTAAGCATTTCGTCGACTTCTCGATTCTCGAACCGGTCAGATAAGCACGGCAGCGGTGGCACCGGACACCCTCGTATCCTCCGCCGGCTCAAGCCTCGCCCCACGGACCAGGGCTCGACTCGTCTGCGGGCGACACCTAGCGTGGGCGTCATGAGCGAGCAGGAGCGCGACGCGGCGCCGCCGCCCTTCGTCTGCCTGGACTGCTACGGCGCGGGCAAGCGGGTGGAGCACCGCCTCATCAGCACCCCGACCGGGACCACCACCCGCGCCCTCTGGATCACCTGCACCTGCCAGTCCCACGCCGGCCAGGTCGTCACCGGCCCCTGACCACCCTTCCCCTCCCGCATCCACCCCTCCCCGCGCCGCACCGCGCCGCCCCGCGGTTGGAGGGCGCGATTTCGGGGAAACAGCACGAATCCTGGGCCCCTTTCCTGCAGTTTCGCCTCGCCACACCTGCGGGCTCGCAGCGGGCCGCATGGACCGAGTACTGGGAAAGTTCCAGGTTTTTTCCGACGGCCGCTTCCTGCTCACCTGACCGTGTTTCAACCGGTTTCAGCGGCATAAAACAGCCCTAAACTGGATAAATATGAGCGAGTCACCTCCGAGAAAACCTCACGGTGAGGTTGCGGTCACGCAAGGTAGTCGTAGGATTGCCGACACGACCTCACCCCCGGTGAGAGTCACTTCACAGGCCGTAGTTTTTGGTAAGGGGACAGCCATGCGCGGATCATTCGCTCTCGCGACCGTCATGATGCTGGGTGGCGCCGCCTGCGCCGCCCAGGCCACCAACGCGACCCACACCGCCCCTCAGCGCGACGCCGTGGTCGCCTCCGTGGCCCAGGGCCCCGACATCGTCGATCTGCAGGGGGTGCGCGGCCTTCGCTTCGGCGCCACCCGCGGCGACCTGGACCAGCGGCTGGACAAGTCCCGCGCGGGCTGCAGCGCCCAGGCCACCGGCATGCCCGAGGGCAGCCTGGTGTTCGGTCCGGACGACCGGCTGACCCTGGTCTGGTTCGACAACCCGCTGCGTACGCCCGAGGGCGTGCACACCGGCAGCAGTGTCACCGCGGTCCGGGCCGCGTACCCGCAGGCCCAGGAGCTGACGGCCCCGACCGGCAGCTACCAGTTCGACGGCCTGCTGGTCACCCAGGGCGACCGCGGCTACCTGTTCCTGCACGACGGCACCTCCGTCCAGAAGGCGATCGCGGGCTACGGCGACTCGCTGCGACAGCTGTTCAATACCGGTTTCGGCGCCTGCTGAGACATCGTGTATTGTCTGCGGCGGTGGTGTGTCCGAGTGGCCTAAGGAGCACGCCTCGAAAGCGTGTGAGGGGGTAACCCCTCCGCGGGTTCAAATCCCGCCGCCACCGCCACGAGAACGCCCGTTGGTTTCCACCGAGGAACCGGCGGGCGTTTTCTGCTGCATGGGAAGATCAGCCCATGAGTACGCATATCGGCGCCAAGCCCGGTGAGATCGCGGAGCGGGTTCTCATGCCCGGCGACCCGCTGCGGGCCAAATGGATCGCGGACAACTACCTCGAGAACGCGAACTGCTACTCGACGGTGCGCAACATGTTCGGCTTCACCGGCACGTACCAGGGGGTGCGGGTGTCGGTGCAGGGTTCCGGCATGGGCATGCCCTCGGCCTCGATCTACGCCCACGAGCTGATCAACGACTACGGCGTGAAGACGCTGATCCGGGTGGGCTCGTGCGGAGCCCTGGCCGAGTCGCTGAACCTGCGCGACGTGGTGGCCGCGATCGGGTCCAGCACCGACTCCAACATGAACCGGATGCGTTTCGACGGCCTGATCGACTACGCCCCGGTGGCCGACTTCGGCCTGCTACGCACGGCGGTGGAGGTGGCCGAGCGGCGCGGCATCACGATGCGGGTCGGCCCGATCCTGGCCGCCGACGCCTTCTACACCGACCGCCCCGACCTGTACGACACGCTCGCCGACTACGGCGTGCTGGCGGTCGAGATGGAGTCGGCGGCGCTGTACACGATCGCGGCCCGCTACGACGCCCGCGCGCTGACCATCCTCACGGTCAGCGACCACATCAAGCGGGGTGAGGCGACCACCGCCCAGGAGCGTGAGCAGACCTTCTCGCAGATGGTCGAGATCGCCCTGGACACCGTCATCGCCTGACGGCCTCGTTCGAGTTGCCAGGCAATCGGGCGTATCTTGCGCCCGCATACGACCGATTGCCCGGCAATTTGAAAGGGCGCCCCCTCCCCGGTGGGGAGAAGGCGCCCTCGGACAGGCCTTTCGGCTACAGCGTGGTGACCTTGAGGTCGGGTGCCGTCAGCACCGGCGAGTCGACGAACACCAGGTCGATCACCGGGTCGGTGAAGAACACCAGCGGGAGCGGGATGTTCGGCGGCAGCGACGTCGGGCTGTAGTCGACCGGGATGAGGCCGAGCAGGTTCCCACGGAACCTGCTCGTGTAGAACTTCACGGTGTCGCCCTTGACCGTCAGCTTCGGCGTGGTCAGCTCCTGGTCGGCGCCGCCCTTGCCGTACACGTGGAGTTTGAAGTCCACGGTGTCCGACTGGCTCATGGAGAACTGCAGCACCTCGACCGTGCCCGACTGGGTCGGCAACTGCACGATCCCGTCGAACACCAGGTTGTACATGGTGACGCGGGTGCCGGTCAGCAGCGAGGCCCGCTCCGCCACCAGCGGCTGACCCTTTGCCGCCTGCAGTCGCTTGGCCGTCGGGGACGGCGTGGGCGTCGGCGAGGTGGGTGCGGGCTCCGACTCGTCCGGAGACGGCTTGGCCGTCGGCGAGCCGGAGGGTTCCGGCGACGCCGACGGCTTCGGTGACGGGGACGCCGACGGTTCCGGAGCCTCGGTCGACGGCGACGGGGACGGCTCGGGCGAATCAGTCGGGCAGGGGGTGGGGCTCGCCGACGGCGACGGAGTGGCCGCCACCCCGAGCAGTTGCCCCATCGTGGTGAGCAGGCCGCCCACCACGGTCCGGACCGGTCCGGCGGCGGCCGCGACCGTGCCGCACTCGGCGGCGCGAGCCGGCTGCTGCGCCACGACCACACCGAGCATGGACGCGGCCAGGGTCGCCACGACGATGCCCATCGCCGCATGGCGGGGGCCGTTGCGGCGGTCGGTGTCGGGGGTCTCCTCCCCGTACGGCTGCCGCTGGGCCGGCACACCGTCGCGCAGCGGGTTGACCGCCGGCGGCAGGGTGTCGGTCATCGGGCCGTCGAGCAGGTCGTTCACGTCGGCGTGGTGCCCGCCGTCGTCGGAGTTCGGCTCGTCGTCGCCCTCAGCCCGGTCGCCCTTGTCCGACGCGGGATTCCAGGCGAAGACGAGGCCGCCGCCGACGATGCCGAAGATCGTGCCGACGAACCAGCCACCCAGGTTGATCGCGATCAGGGAGTAGATCGCGACGAACACGCCGATCAGGCCGTAGAACATCCGCTGCGCCGGCGAGAACCAGGCCAGCAGCCCTGCGACCACGAGGATGAACGGGATCAGCAGGGCCTGCAGGCCGGTGACTCCGACACTGATGGTGGCGCCGTCGAGGGTCATCTTCGTACTGGCCATGATCTCGATGCCGGCCAGGATGAGGAACATGCCGCCCCAGTACGGCCGGCTGCGCCGCCAGGCGTTCAACCGTTGCCACGGGTTCACGGGTGCCTCCAAGGGATGATGGCCGGGGGTGGGCCATGATGACACGCCCCCGGCCAGAACGGCTCGGCCAGTGGTCAGCCGGGGAAGCAGCCGGTCGAGTTGGCCTCGACCGTCAGCGACAGACCGGTCAGGTTGAACGTGCCGGCCTGGGTGCTGCGGGCGACCTGCTTGACGTTGTCGATCTCGGCCTTGTCGGCCTCCTGGCCGAACATGCCCGCGGTGCCGGAGGCCGGGCCGCCGGCGGTGAGCTCGGACGCGTCGGCACCAATGTTGATGTTGGTGAACTCGGCGTCACCGGCCAGGCTGTCCATGCCGATCAGCAGGTTGTGCGCGGTCACCGGGGCCCCGGCCGACCGGCCGGCGCGGATGAACAGCGTGAACGTGCCGAAGGGCAGCGGGGTGGTGACCGACTGGCAGAGGTTGGTCAGCTTCGCGTCCTTGATCGCCGACATGGCGACCGCGTGCGGAGTGCCGTTCTTCTCCACCAGCACGCCGCCGTACTGGCTGAAGCCGTCGGCGCTCAGGTGGTCGGCCGAGATCTTGGCGGTCTGGCCCGAGATGTGGAAAGTCACCGGAACCGCACCCTGCGCCACACCGGCCATGAGGCCCGAGACGGCGATGGTGGCCGGCACCACGACGGCGGCGAAACGCCGCCACCTGGTACGCCCCAGTACCAGATTGCCTTGCGAGTCCTTCACGGGGACCTCCTCGCGTTGGGGGTTTGCCCCGCGGCGCGTCGCCAGCGGGGTTCGTCTGCACCGGCGCGCAGGGGACACCGCGCCCGGGGGTGGGCACGATGTTTCCGGCTTATGACGCGGACCACAAGGGGCTAGCTACCCGTCGGTAACACGCGGTGGCGTGCGAGATCAAGAAATCTCACGCAGAGTCACCGATGTCGAGGCGTTGGCCCGAAGATGTCCGAGTCGCGAATGAGGCTCATCACAGACGGTCGAGATTCACCGCAAGGTAACGGTTTTGTAACGGCAAGGCCGTGATCAGCTGAACGGCCAGGGGCATATCCCCTGGAGGGCGCGGCGGGTCAGCGGCACACAGGTGCGCCCGCCGCGCCCGGCGTACCACCTGCGCCTCACTGGCTGCAGTCGGCACACCCTCGGTCTCAGGGACCATGGGGTGCGAGCCATGGGCCTGAGACCATCATCACCATAAACGGCCTAGTCGACTATGTCTAGACCTGAGGAAGAAGTTGATTCCGGACAAGTGACGGTGATCTACTACTGGGGCGAGCCATGGGAGATGACCGTATGACCGCCAAGTACGAACGGCTGGCGAACGCCATCCGCGAGAGGATTCGCTCGGGAGAGCTGAAGCCCGGAGACAAGCTGCCGTCCATCAGCCAGCTGCGCGAGGAGTACCAGATCAGCTACGGCTCCGTGCGCGGCGCCATGCTGGTGCTCAAGGCGGAGAACCTGATCGAGGGTCGCCAGGGAGACGGAGTCTTCGTCAAGGATCCCAA
Organism: Catellatospora tritici; assembly: GCF_019083965.1. Lineage (GTDB taxonomy): Bacteria > Actinomycetota > Actinomycetes > Mycobacteriales > Micromonosporaceae > Catellatospora > Catellatospora tritici. The sequence continues at coordinate 131,707 of NZ_JAHRCY010000011.1, read as the reverse complement.
CCGCAAGGACGACTGACCTGCGGTTGCCAAGCACCCGTGCCGCGCTCGCGCGGACGGGCGCTTTTGTGTGCCCGCCGAGCAGGCCATTGATCGGGCACGCGCTGCGGGCCCTCGCCGACCAGGGCTACGACCGCGCCGGCGTGAAAGTGGACTCGGCGAACCCCTTCGGGGCGTTCAGGGTCTACGAGAAAGCCGGGTTCACGTCGCGGCGGCGGTTCGTGCGCTGGGCGCTCGAGGTCTGACGGGCACGATCCGTACAAACGATCAAGGCCGGTTTCCAGAACTGGAAACCGGCCTTGGCCTGCTGGTGCGCCCGAAGGGACTCGAACCCCTAACCTTCTGATCCGTAGTCAGATGCTCTATCCATTGAGCTACGGGCGCTTGCTTGCTGGATCAGCATACACGGCCGGTTTTCCGACCGCGAACGTGGTCCCGCGCGGAGGCTCCGGGATTCGAACCCGGGAGGGGCTTTAAGACCCCAACCGCATTAGCAGTGCGGCGCCATAGACCGAACTAGGCGAAGCCTCCAGTGGTGGACCCACAGGTCTCCCTGTTTGACCACCGACGCACGAGGATACCGTGCCCCCACCGGGTTGAGCAAAGCGACTATCGTGTCGCGCATCGGGGGATCTTTCCCTGTGTGTGCAAACCCATCCCTTCCTCTCACGATCCGAGGGACGCATGCGCAGATCCAACCTGCGCCGACTCGGGTTCGCGACGCTCTCTGTGATCATGGCCACTGCCGCCGTGAGCACCGCCGCGCACGCCGAACCCGACACCGGCACCATCGCAGGACACCTCACCTACCAGGGCGTACCGGTCGTGAACGCGCTGGTCTACGCCATCGGGGCGGGCTCGAACTCGGCGCAGACCGACGCCACCGGCGCCTACAGCATCACCGACCTGCCCCCCGGGGACTATCAGGTCGAGTTCTCCGCCTCGGGTCACCCGACCCAACTGGCGTACGGTGCCACCGACTGGGGCCAGGCGGCCCTGATCCCGGTGACGGCGGGTGCCACCACCACCGTCGACGATTCGCTGCTGCCGTACGGCACCATCAGCGGCCGGTTGGCCGACGGCGACGGCAACGGCGTGGCCGTGTCGGTCGAGGCCCGCTCCGACGACGGGCTCAACTCGTGGGCCTGGGCCTCCGACGGCAACTTCACCCTGGGTGTCTTCCCCGGCACCTACCGGGTCCACTTCATGGTGGAACGCGGCGGCGACCAGTGGGCTTATGGCTCGCGCACCGAGGCGGGCTCGGCCCTGATCGAGGTGGCCGCCGGTCAGACGGTCACGGTGAACGACACGCTGCTGCCCACCGGCAGTGTCGCGGGTCGAATCACCGCCGCCGACGGCACCCCGGCCGCCGGAATCACCGTGGACGTCGTCGCCACCGATGGCGCCTCGGGAGCCTGGCCGGTCACCACGGACGAGAACGGCGAGTATCGGGCCGACCTCGTCTTCGCGGGCGACTGGCGACTGCGGCTGCGCCGCCCCTCCGGGCTGGAGCAGTGGTACCCGAACGTGTGGACCGAGCAGGACGCGGGCACCTTCTCGGTGGCCGCGGGCGCGGTCACCACCATCGACCAGCAGCTGCTGGGCACCGGCTCGATCGCGGGCCGCTACACCGACGCGAACGGGCAGGGCGTCGCCGACGTCTCGCTCAGCGTCTTCGCCTCCAGCGGCGACCAGCTGCCCATCTGGGGCAGCACCGGGTCGGACGGCTCCTACAGCCTCCCGGAGGTGCCCGCGGGCAGCTTCGTGCTGCAGTTCCAGGAGCCTTCCGGCAACCAGCAGTTCTACCGCGGCAAGACCACCTTCGCCGAGGCGGACCGGATCGCCGTGACCAACGGCGTGACGGCGACCGCCGACGACGTGCGGCTGCCGACCGGCAGCCTCACGATCAGCGTCCGCGACGGACTCACCGGCTCGCCGCTGACCGAGTTCAGCGGTGACGTGGCCGGTCGGTCGTTCTCCACCACCACCGGCTCGGCGGTGGTGGAAGACGTACGTATCGGTGCCTACCCCGGTTGGGTCTACGTGGAGGGCTACACCGGCGGTGATTTCACCGCGACGGTCACCGCCGGGCAGAACAGCACGGTGGAGGTGGTGCTGTACCCGTACGCGAAGCTGCGGACGAAGGTGCTCGACCGCCGGACCGGGCGCCCGGTGGCCGACGTCTGCGTCTTCCCGGTCAGGCCCAAGCAGGTGGCGCTCGGCGACGGCTGCGAGCGCACCGACGCCTCGGGCCAGATCGAGCTGCGGCTCAGCGCGGGCAAGTACCAGCTGTTCGCCCTGCCGATCGAGCACAACGGGCTGGGCGCGCAGTGGGTCGGCCCAAACGGCGGCACCGGCCTGCCGCAGGAGGCGAAGACCTTCACCCTGGTGGCGGGCCAGACGAAGACCGTGGCACCGATCCGGCTGGACCGGGCGGGCACCATCACCGGCAAGGTCACCAGCACCACCGGACAGCCCCTCGAGTACGGCTCGGTACGCGTGGTCGACGAGGGCTTCAACGTCGGCGGCGGCTACGGCGGCGAGGCGATCGCCGAGGACGGCACGTACCGGATCGACTGGCTGGGGCCGTACCAGTGGCCGCTGCTGTTCAAGGCACAGGACCACGCGCCGCAGTGGAGCGGACGGGTGGGCAACCGCCTGGACGCGACGACGGTCAAGGTGCAATCCGGCAAGACCACCCGGTACGGCTACCGGATGGCCCCCGGCACCGAGGTCACGGTGCAGATCCCCGGTGTGCTGTACAGCGGTTTCATCGTGATGGAGAACGCGGTCACCGGTGACGTCGCCGGGGGCGGCTGGGCCTGGGTCAGCGACGCCGAGGGCGCCACCTTCCGGGTGCTCGGCCCGCAGAAGGTGAAGGTCCGCTGGGACGACAGCACCGGCTGGCACTGGTACGGCGGCGCCGACCGGGACCACGCCACCGTCCTGTCTGTTCCGAACACCGCGTCCAAGGTGTACGTGCTCGACTGAAGTCTGGTGGATTCACTCGGGGGACGGCACTGTGCCGTCCCCCGAGTCGCGTTATAGGACAGCGCGCAGTCGTACCGCGCCGCTATCGTGACGGCACCACGGGGGCGGAACACCCCTGTGCGTGCTCCCCATCTCCTCACCCCTGAAGGACGCATGCGCAGAATCAACCTGCGCCGGTTCGGGATGACGCTGCTCGCCGTGACCGTCGCCGCCATGGGACTGGTCACGCCCGCGCACGCCGAACCCGGCACCGGCACCATCTCCGGCCAGATCACCGACGACGGCCAACCGGTCGTCAATGCGGAAGTGCAGGTCGTCGGCCCCGGCTTCGGCTCGGCCCTGACCGGCTCGGACGGTCGCTACGAGATCACCGGCCTACCCGCGGGCGACTACTACACGGTCTTCCTGACCCCACCGGGAGGGCCGACCCAGTACGCCTACCACAGTGCGACCACCGACAACGCGACGCAGTTCACCGTGACCGCCGGCGGCACCACCACGGTGAACGACACACTCATCGACACGGGCATCGTCGCGGGCCGGTTCACCGACCCTGCGGGCAACGGTCTGGCCGGCATCATGGTCGCGGCGTGGTCTGACCCTGAGGCCTGGTCATACGTCGGCACCACGGACGCCGACGGCTATTACTCCGTCGTCGTGCCCACCGGCAACTTCAAGGTCGCCTTCGAGCTCGGCACCCAGCGGCAGTGGGCCCCGGCGACGCTGAGCTGGGCGCAGGCGCAGATCTACCCGGTGGGGTCCGGTCAGACGGTCACCGTCGACGCCACGGCGATGCTCCAGAGCGCCGTCGCGGGCCGCGTCGTCCGCGCGGACGGCACGCCGTACCCCGACGCGGCCGTGAACCTGATGTCCACGAGCGGGGGGCCGGGTGCCTTCGGTTACACCGACGCCGACGGGCAGTACCGGATCGACGTCATGCCCGGCAGCTACAAGATCGCCATCGAGATCACCGGGGAAGCCACCGAGATCAACCAGTACGTGCCCGGCAAGCGGCTGGAATCCGAGGCACAGGTGTTCACGGTGGCCGCGGACTCCGTGACCACGGTGAACGAGACGATGCTGGCCACGGGCTCGGCCAGCGGCCGCTTCACCGACGCCGCGGGCAACGGCGTCCCGAACGTCGACGTGTCGTTCAACGACGAGTACGGCCGCTACTACCAGGCCACCACTCGTGACGACGGGACGTGGCAGATCAGCACGCTGCTGCCGGGTCAGTTCACCGTGCATTTCTACGACCACGCGACCGTCGATCAGTACGCGTACAGCAAGATCGACATCGCGGACGCGACCCGCTTCACCGTGGTGGCCGACCAGAACCTGGTCGTCGACGACACGAAGCTGGCCACGTCCGGCCTGCGGGTGACCGCCCGGGACGCCATCACCGGCGCCCCGGTCAGCGGCTTCACGGTGCAGGTCGGCGGTGCTTTCGCCGATGAGGCCAACGGCGCCGCGGTCCTGCCCGACCTGCCGGTCGGCACCTGGTACCCGCGCGTGTACGCCCAGGGCTACCAGATGATCGACAAGGCCGGTCCGGTGACCGTCGTCGCCGGGCAGCAGGCCACGCTCGAGGTCACGCTGGTGCCGAACGCGTCGATCCGGGCGAAGGTGGTGGACGCGGCAACGGGCGAGCCGGTGGCGGGCGTATGCCTGTTCACCCAGACGCGCACCCAGTTCCGGCTGATCAGGAGCTGCCCGGCCGCGAGCGGCGCCGACGGCGAGGTCGTGCTCGACTCGGTCGCGGCGGGCACGTACCAGATCTTCGCGCTGCCGGATCGCAACTCGGTCTACGGGGCGCAGTGGGTCGGCCTCAACGGCGGCACCGGCGACCAGGCCCAGGCCCGGGACGTCACCGTGACGGCCGGCCAGGCCAAGGACATCCACAAGATCTACCTTGACCGCAAGGGCACCATCACCGGTGTCGTCACCGGCGCCGACGGCACCCCGGTGACGAGCGGCAGGGTCTCCATCGTCACCCCGGTGACCTGGGAGGGCAGTGCGGGCGGCGCCAACATCGACGCCGACGGCCGGTACACGCTGAGCCTGCTCGGTCCGTACTCGTGGCCGTTGTTCTTCCAGACCAGCACGCACGCCTGGCAGTGGAGCGGCGCGGCCTACCGGCGCCAGAACGCGACGCTGATCCCGGTCACGGCCGGGCAGAGCACCACGTTCGACCAGCAGTTGCAGTTGGGCACGCTGCTGAAGGTCACCGTCACCGGCTCCCCGGCCGGCGGCTACAACGCGGCCTACACCAGCAGCAACGGCGACATGGCCGGCTACGAGTGGGTGCCGCAGGACGGTGCCCAGGTCTCGTTCCGGGTGCTGGGCGGCGGCCAGGTCCGGCTGCACTACGAGGGCACCGGTTTCGACCACGGCTGGTACGGCGGGACGGATTTCAACACCGCCAAGCCGGTGTCCATCCCGACCTCGGGTGAGAAGGTCGTCGTCTACCCGTACAGCTGACCCGCTTGATCAGGAGATGTCGGGGGCGGTGCGCGACGCACCGCCCCCGTTCGCATCTCAGCGGATCGAAACGGGGCCGCGCGAGGTGGCCCCGGCCCGATATCGTGTGCGCGACCACGGGGGTCTGTCGCACTTTCAGATCTCTGTGCGTGCTTGTCCAACTCCTCACAACCGAAGGACGCATGCGCAGTCACACTCTGCGCCGGGTCGCCACGACGTTGCTCGCCGTCACCGTCGCCGTCATCGGCTTGACGACTCCGGCACACGCCGACCCCGACACCGGCACGATCAAGGGTCAGGTAACCGCGAACGGCCTGCCCGCATCCGGCATCACCGTCAGCGCCCAAGGCTGGGGCTGGGGGGCGGCCGTGACCGGCTCGGACGGTCGCTACGAGATCACCGACCTGCCCGCAGGCATCGACTACCGGGTGAGCTTCTACGGGGCCGGGCGTCCCGAGCAGTACGCCCACCAGACCGCCGACTACGACAGCGCGACCACGTACACCGTCACCGCCGGTGGGACTGTCACCGTGGACGAGGTTCTACTCCCGGTCGGCACGATCGCCGGACGGTTCACCGACGCGGCGGGCAATCCGCTGCCGAACCGGCGCGTGTCGGTGATTCCACGCACCTACAGCCACTACAACTACGACCTCACCACCGACGCGAACGGCGAGTTCAGCCTCGACGCCTTCGCCGGCGGCTACCAAGTGTCTTTCTGGACCGACGAGCAGCAGCAGTACGCTCCCGGCCAGGTGGATTCCGCGCTGGCGCAGACGTTCCAGGTGACCGCCGGCCAGACCACCACCGTGAACGAGACGCAGGTGGGCCGTGGCGCGATCACGGGTCGCCTCGTGCGCGCCGACGGAACCCCGGCGGCCGACAAGGTCGTGGAACTCATCACCGCGTCCGGAGGCTACAACGTCACGTTCGCCTACGCCGACGCCGACGGCCGGTACCGGATGGATGCCTTCCCCGGCGCCTACCGGGTGGTCATCCCGTTCGGCGAGGAAGGCAACGAGATCAACCAGTACGTGCCCGGCAAGCGGGTGGAGTCGCAGGGCCAGATCTTCACGATCACCGGCACCGATGTGATCACTGTGAACGAGACGCTGCTGCCCACAGGCACGGCCAGCGGCCGGTTCACCGACTCGGCCGGTAACGGGATCGCGAACGTCTATGCGCAGTTCACCGACGCCTACGGCGGCCAGTACCAGGCCGACTCCGACACCGACGGCTACTGGCAGACCAACCCGATGCTGGCCGGCGAGTACACCGTGTACTTCTACGACTGGGCGCACACGGTCAGCCAGTACGCGTACGGCAAGGTCGCGGCCGAGGACGCGGACCCGGTCACCGTCCTGGCGGGCCAGAACCTGGTCGTGAACGACACGAAGCTGGCCACCGGGAGCATCCGGGTCACCGCGAAGAACTCGGTGACCGGCGCGCCGGTCGCGGGATTCTCGGTCCAGGCCGGTGCTTTCTGGGCGGAGGAGCGCAACGGCGCCGCCGTGCTGTCCGACCTGCCGGTCGGCTACTGGAGGCTGAACCTCTACGCCGAGGGCTACCAGCCGAACGAGAATGTCGGACCGGTGAACGTGCTGCCCGGACAGGCCGAGATCGAGGTCAGCCTGGTGCCGTACGCCTCGATCCAGGCGAAGGTCGTCGACGCGGCGACCGGGGCGCCGGTGGCGGGCGTGTGCCTGTCCACCCAGACCCGGGTCAAGTTCCACCTGTCCGAGGGTTGCGGGGCCGAGAGCGGCCCGGACGGGGTGGTCACGCTGACCGCCGTCACGGCCGGCACGTACCAGGTCTTCGCGCTGCCCGGTCAGGGCTCGCCCTACGGGGCGCAGTGGGTCGGCCTCACCGGCGGCACCGGCGACCAGGCCCAGGCCCGGGACGTCACCGTGACGGCCGGCCAGGCGAAGTACATCCACAAGATCTACCTGGACCGCAAGGGCACCATCACCGGTGTCGTCACCGGAGCCGACGGCAACCCGGTGACCAGCGGCCACGTCGCGGTCTCCGCGCCCATCGTCGGCGACGTCAGCCGGGGCAGCGTGGACATCGACGCACAGGGTCGGTACACGATCGACTTCCTGGGGCCGTACTCGTGGCCGCTGGACTTCATCACCGACTCGCACGCCTGGCAGTGGAGCGGCGCGGCGTACAAGCGGCAGAGCGCCACGCTGGTGCCGGTGGTGGCCGGACAGACCACCACCTTCGACCAGCAGCTGCAGCTGGGCACGGTGCTGAAGGTGACGGCCACCGGATCGCCCGCCGACTACTTCGCCGCGGCATACACCAGCAACGGCGACCTGGTCGGGCGGATCTGGGTGCCGCAGGCCGGCGGCCAGGCCGTGTACCGCGTCATGGGAGGCGGCACGGTCCGGCTGCACCTGGAGGGCGGCGAACCCGGCCACGGCTGGTACGGCGGGACGAGTTTCAGCACCGCCAAGCAGGTGTCCATCCCGACCACCGGCGAGAAGGTCATCGTCTACCCGTACAACTGACAGGGTGACGTGGAGCGGGGCGGTGCGACACACGCACCGCCCCGCTTCGTGTACCGGCTAGAGCCACTTCAGGTGGTCGGCCAGCAGGGCGTATCCGACGAAGGACACGATGTCGAGCAGCGTGTGCGCCACGATCAGCGGCCCGATGCGGCGCCACCGCAGATACACCAGCGCGAACACCACCCCCATGATCGCGTTCCCCACGAACGCCCCGAATCCCTGGTAGAGGTGGTACGACCCGCGCAGCACCGCGCTGGTGGCGATCGCCGTCCCGGTGCTCCAGCCGAGCTGGCGCAGCCGGGTCAGCAGGTAGCCGACCACGACCACCTCCTCCAGCACCGCGTTCTCCACCGCGGCCAGGACCAGCACCGGCACCGCCCACCACACCTCGCCCAGCCCGGAGGCGACCACGGTGGCGTTGAACCCGAGCGCCTTGGCGGCCAGGTAGAGGCCGAGGCCGGGGATGCCGATCGCCGCCGCGAGCAGGGCGCCGCCGCCGAGGTCGAAGGCGGGCCGCCGTCGGGCGTACCCGAGGATCTCGGGCGCGCCGAGCCTGCCGCCCAGGCCCGGTCCCCGGTTGAGCAGATGGATCGCGAACAGCGCCGGAACCACGCCGAACGCGATCCGGGTCAGTTGGATGGTCAGATCCAGCCAGGGGCGGTCCGGGGTGACGGCCGTGTTCAGCTCGGCCGCCTGCTGGTTCAGCGGCACATGAACCGTGAGTTTGTCGATGAGTGACAGCACGGATCGGATGGCGGAGTAGCCCAGCGAGACGCCGAGCAGCAGTAGCACCTCGTGGCCCAGGATGGTGCGGGTGGGGCGGGGACTCCCCCAGTCGAGCTCTTCAGCAGCCATGACACAACAGGGTCGCACAGTCTGTGCGATGGCCGATCGCTCGTTGTTGACATCGTTCGAACGTGAGTGACCTTCAGCGGCTGTTGAAAGAGAGCTGGACTCTCGTCGAGGAGCAGCAGGACAAGCTGGCCGGGTACTTCTACGCTCGGATCTTCCTGAACCACCCGAGCGTACGAGAGATGTTCCCGGTGACGATGGACGTGCAGCGGGCGCGTCTGCTCGGTGCCATCGTCAGCGCCGTACAGACCGTCGACGACCCGGACCGGTTCGACGAGTACCTGCGCTCGCTCGGCCGCGACCACCGCAAGTTCCAGGTGCAGCCGGAGCAGTACGAGGTCGTCGGCGCCGCCCTGCTGGAGGCGCTGCGCGCCTTCGCCCGCGACGAGTGGACCTTCGAGTACGAGCAGGCCTGGCGCGACGCGTACGACGTGATCGCCCGCAAGATGCTGGCCGGGGCCGCCGCCGACAGCAACCCGGCGTGGTGGCACGCCGAGGTGGTGGCGCACGAGCGGCGCAGCCGCGACATCGCCGTGTTCACGGTGCGGCCGCTGCAGCAGCTCGAGTACCGGGCCGGGCAGTATCTGTCCGTGGAGTGCCCGCAGCACCACCCGCGGGTGTGGCGGACGTACTCGGTGGCCAACGCGCCGCGCACCGACGGGACGATGGACTTCCACGTGCGGGCGCTGGGCGCGGGCTGGGTGTCGGGCGCGCTGGTGCGCCGGACCAAGGTCGGCGACATGCTGCGACTGGCCTCGCCGATGGGCACCATGGTGCTGGACCGTCGCTCCACCCGAGACATCGTCTTCGTCGCGGGCGGCACCGGCCTGTCGCCGATCAAGGCGCTGCTGGAGGAGCTGACCACCTTCAACCGCACCCGCTGGGTGCACATCTTCTTCGGCGCCCGCGACCGCGACGACCTGTATGACCTGGCGTCACTGCAGCAGCTCGCGTCGGCGTACCCGTGGCTGTCGATCGTGCCGGTGTGCAGCGACGATCCGGGTTGGGGCGGCGAGGAGGGCTCGATCTCCGACGCGCTGTCCCGGTTCGGGCCGTGGCTCGAGCACGACTTCTTCGTCTGCGGTTCGCCGAACATGGTCCGGGGCACCCTGCGGACGCTCACGCAGCTGCAGGTGCCGCAGACCCGGGTCCGGTACGACGCCTTCAGCGACGTCTGAGCGCCGCGGCCGCAGTGGCCGCGGCGCCTCCGTCAGGTCAGGGCACCAGGGCCGGTGGCGCCGAGGCGACCGCCCGGAACCGCCACTGGAGCTGGAATCGCGCGTTCAGGGACGGGTCCTCGGTGCGCCAGGTGAACACCGCCCGGTCCCCTTCCTGCTCGCGCACGATCGGGGTGCGCAACGGCGCCTCCTCGGCCGCCATCGACGTCTCCACCCCCCACACCTGCGGGTCGAGCCCGGCCGGGAAGCGCATCTGCACCACCAGCCGCCGGGTGGGCAGCCGGACCGCCCGCTCGAACCAGCTGCCCCACTTCAACTCGTCGACGTGGTAGCGGTACTCGACCGTGGTCCGCTCCCCGGGGTAGAGCGGAAAGCGGCCGTCGGCGTTCTCGAACAGCAGCCAGATCTCCTTGAACGCGTCCCGGTCCTGCTTGGCCCGCCACACCATCGGCTCGGCCGTGCCCGGGTCGCCGCAGAAGGCGACCAGGCCCAGCTCCTCGAGGGACAGCGGGTGGGTCCGGTGGTGGTCGTTGGAACGCTGCGGCTGGCCCGGGTACCGGTCGACGGCCACCCGGATGAGATAACGCGTGACCGGCTCGTTGCCCGCGTTGTAGAGGGCACGACGCACGACGACCTGGTACGAGCCGTCGTCGTAGGTGAGCTGAGCCTCCTCCAACTCCACCACCAGGCCGGTGCCCGGGGGCAGCCACTGGGTGGGGACGGTCGGCTCACGGGTGAGCAGGGTGGACGGGCCGCGGGCCTGACGGGCCTCTTCGTACTCCTGGAATCGGCGCCAGATCGCGCCACCGGCGTTGAGCACCGCTTCGGCCCGGCGTGCGAAGTCCTCGGTGGGCCTGTGTCTTCGGCCCTCGATGTGGCTGATGTACGAGGGATCGAAGCCCATCCGGCTGGCAAGCTGCTTCTTGGTCATACCGCGGTCGATCCGCCACCGGCTGAGCTCGGTCGCGAAGGCCTCCACGGCACGTTCCACCGGCGAAACGCTCATGACCCGACCACGGTGCGCTCGGTCATGCCACACCTCGCCCCCTCCTCGGTTCGTCGTGAATCCTCATTCTTCGCGGCTTGAGGATCAACTAACGAGAAGTGCTGATTACGCGACAAAAGCCTTGACAGCTTGCCAAGCGACCATCGGGCGTGGGAGCGCCCTGAACTATGCCAGAGGTCACACACGGTAAATGAAATAACGTAAACTGGCATGGGGTCTGGTTAGCCTAGCCTTATCAAGGTACAGTTGCCGGGTTATCAGCGACTGTGACTAAGTGCAGGAAGGGGCCGGTGAGGAAGGGGTGCGCACGCTCACGCCGTACGACCTGACTGACGCCCTACGGCCACTGACCGTCACACTCCGCTCCATCCGCAACCGTCTCGGTGACGAAGCGGTGCACGGCCTGCCCGAACCCCTCATCGTCAACGGCATGCCTGGTTGGACGCCTGCCACCGCTCTCACCGGCGGAGCCGCCCTACCCGCGCTGTTCGCCACCGCGCACCGCCGCTGGGGCGCCGCACCGCACGCCGCTGCCACTCTTTCGTGGAAGTCCTACAGCTACTGGGTCGCCATGCCCGCCGTGCTCAGCTGGGCCGTCGCCCGGCGCGTGCCGCTGGTCTCCGCCGACAACGTGTTGGTGCGCTTCAGCGGCGAGCCCGGCGAGGCCCTGGTCCAGGTCGGCCTGCGCGGCGTGCAGCTCGCCGTGCTGCCCGACGACCCGCTGGCCCACACCGGCCACCCCGGCGTCACCGTCGTCGGCGACGAGTCGCTGCTGCTCAAGACGCTGCGCACCAGCCTGCTCGACCAGCATCTCGACCCGCTGTCGGAGCGCATCCGCGAGCACGTGAAGGTCGGTCGGCGCACGCTGCTCGGCTCGGTCGCCTCCGGCATCGCGTACGCGCTGGTCCGCGGTGGACCGGACGTGCCCGGCTCGATCACCGAAGCCGCCGGGACGGTCCTGACCGCGCTCGAACTCGACGAGCTGGTCGACCTCGTCCCCGGCCCCACCGGCGAGCCTGGCGTACACCGCCGCACCTGCTGCCTGGCGTTCACCCTGCCGCAGCCGAAGGTCTGCGGCGGCTGCTGCCTGCGCTGACCGGTCGCGAGCACTTCCGGGCCCCGGCCGATGTTGCGAGATCGACAGCGGTCGGTAGTTTGCTGGGGGTGTCCGGTCATGTGTTCATCAGTTACAGCCACGCCACCGACAGCGCCTACGTCACGAAACTGGCCGCGCATCTCACCGCCGCCGGGGTCGAGGTGTGGTTCGACCGGCAGATCATCACCGGCGACCGGTGGGCCATGGTCATCCAGCAGCAGATCGACTCGTGCACGGCGTTCGTCGTGGTGATGAGCCCCGCCTCGAACGAGTCGGTGTGGGTGGACCGGGAGATCGACCAGGCCGAACTACGCGGCAAGCCGATCTTCCCGCTGCTGCTGGGCGGGGAGCGGTTCTTCCGGCTGGCGAATCTGCAGTTCGAGGACGTCACCGGCGACCGGATGCCGACGCCCGGGTTCACCACCCGCTTGCGCAGCGGCCGGAACACCGCCCCGACCGCCCCGACCGCCCCGATGGGTCCGCCTGTCGACGCCGCGACCCTCACCCGCCAGTACAACGACGCCGTCAGGGCGTACCAGCGGGGCGACTACGCCGGGGCCACGGATCTGCTGCGCCACGTCGTCGCCGGCCGCATCCGGCTCCTGGGCGCCGACCACCCCGACACCCTGCTCGCCCGGCACGAACTCGCGTACAGCATCGGGGAGGGCGGCAACCCGGCCGAGGCGGTGCGCCTGTTCCGCGACGTCGTCGCCGACCGCGCCCGCGTGCTGGGCGCCGACCACCCCCACACCCTGGTCTCCCGCAACAACCTCGCGTACTACGTCGGGGAGGGTGGCAACCGGGCCGAGGCGGTGCGCCTGTTCCGCGAGATCGTCGCCGACCGCACCCGCGCCCTGGGCGCCGACCATCCCGACACCCTGCTCTCCCGCCACGAGCTCGGGCACAACACCGGCGAGGGCGGCAACCGGGCCGAGGCCGTGCGCCTACTCCGCGACGTCGTCGCCGACCGCACCCGCGTCCTGGGCGCCGACCACATCGACACCCTGCTCGCCCGGCACAACCTCGCACACAACACCGGCGAGGGCGGCAACCGCGCCGAGGCGGTCCGCCTGTTCCGTAAACTCGTCGCCGACCGCACCCGCGTCCTGGGCGCCGACCATCCCCATACCCTGCTCTCCCGCAACAACCTCGCGTACAACATCGGGGAGAGCGGCAACCCGGCCGAGGCGGTACGCCTGTTCCGCGCGCTCGTCGTCGACCGCACCCGCCTCCAGGGCGCCGACCACCCCAGCACCCTGCTCGCGCGGCACAACCTCGCGCACTACGTCGGGGAGAGCGGCGACCGGGCCGAGGCGGTACGCCTGTTCCGCCAGATCATCGCCGACCGCACCCGCGTCCTGGGCGCCGACCATGCCGAGACTGAACTGAGTCGGCAATGGCTGCAGCGCTACGGCGGATAGCGGTTCCGGACGACAGGGTCGGTCAGGAAGATCTCTTCTGACCGACCCTGAACCGCGTTTCGCACGGATCTTGAAATTCCTGCCCTTCCGGCCGTACCCCGAGATCGACAGCGGTCGGTAGTTTGCTGGTGTGTCCGGTCACGTGTTCATCAGCTACAGCCACGCCTCAGACGGCAAATACGTGGAGCGGTTGGCGACTCATCTGATGGATGCCGGCGTGGTGGTGTGGTTCGACCGGCAGCTCATCACGGGTGAGCGGTGGAGTGAGGTGATCGAGCGTCAGATCGACTCGTGTGCCGCGTTCGTCGTGGTGATGTCCCCGGAGGCCCGCCGGTCGGAATGGGTCGACAGGGAGATCGACCAGGCCGAGCTACGCCGTAAGCCGATCTTCCCCCTGCTGCTGGTCGGGGAACGGTTCTTCCGCCTGGCACACCTGCAATACGAGGACGTCACCGGCGACCGGATGCCACCGCCCCAGTTCACCACTCGCCTGCGTGGCGGCCAGACCGTCACCCCAGCTGCGCCGGCGGCTGCGGTTGTCGACGCCGCGACCCTCACCCGCCAGCACAACGACGCCGTCAGGATGCACGACCGGGGCGACTACGCCGAGGCCGCGGATCTGCTGCGCCACGTCGTCGACGGCCGCACCCGCCTCCAGGGCGCCGACCACCCCGACACCCTCACCGCCCGCCATCAACTCGTGCGCAGCATCGGAGAGGCCGGAGACCGGGCCGAGGCGGCACGCCTGTGCCGCACCCTCGTCGCCGACCGCACCCGCGTCCAGGGCGCCGACCACCCCGATACCCTGACCGCCCGCCATCAACTCGTGCGCAGCATCGGAGAGGCCGGGGACCGGGCCGAGGCGGCACGCCTCTACCGCACCCTCGTCGCCGACCGCACCCGCGTCCAGGGCGCCGACCACCCGCACACCCTGACCGCCCGCAACAACCTCGCGTACAACATCGGGGAGAGCGGGGACCGGGCCGAGGCGGCACGCCTGTACCGCACCCTCGTCGCCGACCGCACCCGCGTCCTGGGCGCCGACCACCCCGAAACCCTGACCTCCCGCCACAACCTCGCGTACAACATGGGGGAGAGCGGGGACCGGGCCGAGGCGGCACGCGTGTACCGCGACCTCGTCGCCGACCGCACCCGCGTCCTGGGCGCCGACCACCCCAACACCTTGACCTCCCGCCACAACCTCGCGCGCAACATCGGGGAGAGCGGGGACTGGGCCGAGTCGGTGCCTCTGCTCCGCGACCTCGTCGCCGACTACATCCGCGTCCTGGGCGCCGACCACCCCCACACCCTGACCGCCCGCCACAACCTCGCGCGCAACATCGGGCAGAGCGGGGACCGGACCGAGGCGATACGCCTGTTCCGCACCCTCGTCGCCGACAACACCCGCGTCAAGGGCGCCGACCACCCCCACACCGAACTCAGCCGGCAACAGCTGAAGTACTACGGCGGGTAACCGGGCTTTGGCGACTCGTCGCACAGCTCAGGACCTGTAGCGGAGATCAGATGCACGGAGGAGTTCACTCAGTTGCAACGGTGAAGGTAGTGGTCCCACGTTTCGGCCGTACGCAGTCATACCTCCGCACGAGCCAGGGGCCCGTCCGAAGAGCTCTTCGGACGGGCCCCTGGCTGCGTATTGTCCTCGTCGGACGGTAAGGGATTTCGAACCTTTGACGACATCGCTGCCTCAGCGGTTTTCAAGACCGCGAGTCAGGCATGCGCTGAGCTGGTCCTTTCTGTCTACTTCCCCGATTCTTCCGGGTATCTTCCGTGACCCCCCATCGCCCAGCGCTTCTAGTGCCCTGTCACGCGGCCTCGATGGTGTAACCCGGTTGTGAATCCCCTGTTCGTAGAAGCTCTGTGAGCAAGCGCTCGGCCCTCGCACCAGGTTGGCAGAGGGCCGAGCGTCGGGTTGTTCAGCAGTTAGCAGCGATCGCGCCCGCCGCAGTCGGGCGGCCCGTAGTGTCCCGAACTTGTGGGGCTCGGCTGTGGCCTACCGGTCTTGGTCGGCTTCGGACCGGGCGTCGGCTTGGTGGGTGAAGGCCGCGGTCCTCCGGGCCCCCCGGGTCCTCCGGGTCCATGTCCCCCAGGGCCTCCAGGTCCATGTCCCCCAGGGCCTCCGGGTCCATGTCCCCCGGGTCCCCCCGGCCCCCCAGGTCCTCCGGGTCCCCCCGGCCCCCCAGGCCCCTCAGGTCCCCCGGGTCCCCCCGGCCCTCCAGGCCCTCCAGGCCCTCCAGGCCCTCCAGGCCCCCCGGGTCCGCCGGGTCCGCCGGGTCCAGGTGTTCCGGGGAGCGAAGGCGAAGGCCCAGGTGTTCCGGGGACTGAAGGCGAAGGCCCAGGTCCTCCGGGAGTGCCGGTCGCGGTCGGTCCAGGCGTGGGCGGGAGCGCGCAGAACGGCCTCGTGATCGTGTTGTTGATGAGGGTGACTGAGCCGTTTCGGGCCAGCAGCCGTCCGTTGACGGTGGCACCGCTCTTCAACGAGATCGTGGTCAGGGCCATGATGGTGCCGACGAACGTGGTGTTGGTGTCCAGGGTTGCCGAGCTGCCGATCTGCCAGAACACGTTACAGGCCTGCGCGCCGTTGATCAGTGCGACCGTGCTGTTCGGCGCGGTGATCAGCGTTGCTTCCGTCTGGAAGATGAACACCGAGTCGGGACGGCCCTGCCCGTTCAGGACGAGGGTGCCCGTAAGACCGAACGTGGGGTTGGTGTACACGCCCTCGGGGAGGATCTGTCCGCCGAGTTCGACCCCCGTTGTCGTGGCTGGCGTCCGGCCTGCCGCATCGTTGTACGCGGTCGTCAAGTCGGTCTGAGCCTGACTCGCGACGGCGTCGGTTGGGTGCTGGACGCCGTTGATTACCAGGCCGGGCGGGAAGCCGGTGATCGCGGTACCCGGACCCGGGCTGATGCCCAGATCGCCCGAGACGATTGTGGGACCGGTGTTGGTGACGGACTGGCCTCCCAGCACCGCGAATGACGTGGCCGTGCCCAGATTCACCGTGGGCAATGCGGCCCACGCCGTCCCGGTACCGACAAGCAATGCTCCCGCGAGCACCGTCGCGGTGACGGCGCCTGCCGCAGACACCGCCGGGACGATCAGGCGTCGAGGCACGGGAGATAGACGTTTTAGCAATGCACAGCCCTCTCTGAGAGACGAGATCGGCATGACGGGAACGTAACCCCGACGACCAGCGCGTTCATACCGAAAGGAGACGATCGTCCTCGACGGGCCCATCGAGCACTTCCTCGACGATAACGGTCAGTAACCACCGAAGTGTCCGTACCGACCAAATCAGGAGTAATTGCACCGCTTGCTGCGCCTTGGTGCGGCTTCCACAAGAGCGGCCCCATGCGGTGGCTGGCCCCTGCTTAGACAGCTGATCGACCTACAGCTACCGGTAGACGTCACGCCGGTGCGCCACACGCATGACCGTCACAGTCGGCGCCTGGTCGTCGATCTCGTAGACGATCCGGTACTCACCGACCCCGTACGCGCCAGTCGTCGCCGCCACCACCGACGAGTTGATGGCGCCCGTCGGCCGGGGGTTGTGGATGAGGCTGAGCGTGGTGTCCAGGACGGGCCGGAACACCGACCGAGGCAGCGAACCCGCAGAATTGCTGACCTGTTTTCCGCGTATTTTCCGCAGATATCCGTGAACAGCCGGACCCAACCACCATCGTTCGAACACCCGCACG
Source organism: Catellatospora tritici (assembly GCF_019083965.1). GTDB lineage: Bacteria > Actinomycetota > Actinomycetes > Mycobacteriales > Micromonosporaceae > Catellatospora > Catellatospora tritici. Next base: position 114,459 of record NZ_JAHRCY010000011.1, on the reverse strand, counting down.
AGCCAGGGCCTGCCCGAGAATTCTCTCGGGCAGGCCCCTGGCTGCGTTTTTACTGCTTATCGGCGGAGGGTGTGGGATTCGAACCCACGAAGACATCGCTGCCTTAGCGGTTTTCAAGACCGCCGCCATCGGCCACTAGGCGAACCCTCCTGGCAGATTGCCAGCGACCAGTGTGCCAGAGCCCGGCGCCAAGGTACACGCAGATACCCACCAGGTGTGGCGTCCGACAGTTTCGGGGAAACTGCAGGTATCCCGCCCAAGATTCCAGCACTTTCCGGGAAACTGCGCCCAAGCCGCGACGCGCGCCCCGCGCGGAGTGGGAGGTGCGGGCGGGGACGGGAGCGGGGGCGGAAGATGATCGAGTGCGTGCGATGACGAACCCGGCCAAGGGCGAGCTGCTCCTCGCCGAGGTGCCCGATCCGGCTCCGGCTGACGGCGAGGTGCTGATCCGGGTGGCCGCGAGCGCCGTCAACCGAGCCGACCTGCTACAGGTCGGCGGCTACTACCCGCCGCCCAAGGGCGCGCCCGCCTGGCCCGGTCTGGAGTGCTCGGGCACGGTGATGCGCGGGGCCGGTTCGTGGCAGCCGGGTGACGAGGTGTGCGCGCTGCTCAACGGCGGCGGCTACGCCGAACTGGTGGCCGTGTCCGAGGCGCAGGTGCTGCCGGTGCCGACGGGAATCGACCTGGTGACGGCGGCGGGGCTGCCGGAGGTGGCCTGCACGGTCTGGTCGAACCTGACCCAGGTGGCGGGTCTGCGTTCGGGCGAGACGGTGCTGATTCATGGCGGCGGCAGCGGGGTCGGCACGTTCGCGATCCAGTACGCCAAGGCGCTGGGCGCCCGCGTGGTGGCCACGGCCCGTCCGGTCAAACACGACCGGCTGCGACTGCTGGGCGCCGACGAGTGCCTCGACTACACGACCCAGGAGTTCACCGGCGTGAACGCCGACGTGGTGCTGGACATCATGGGCGCGTCGTACCTGGGGCGCAACGTGGAGGCGCTGGCCCGGGGCGGTCGGCTGGTGGTGATCGGGCTGCAGGGCGGCACCCGCGCCGAGCTGGACCTGGGCGCACTGCTGTCCAAGCGGGGCACGGTGGCGGCGACGGCGCTGCGGTCACGTCCGGCGGCGGAGAAGGCCGAGATCGTCGCGGGCGTACGCCGGGACATGTGGCCGCTGCTCGAATCGGGCGCGATCCGGCCGGTGATCGACCGGGTGCTGCCGCTGACCGAGACCGCCACGGCGCACCGGCTCGTGGCGGCCAACGAGCACGTCGGCAAGGTGCTGCTGAAAGTCAGCGGGTGACGGTCAGCGGCTGAGGGTCAGCGCTGCTTGGGGATGGGGCGCAGGCGCTCACGCATGAGGATGAGCAGCGCCTCGACGCCGTCCATCGCGGTGATCTTCTTGCCCTCTTCGCGGGTGCGCGCGTTGTAGCTGATCGGCACCTCGTACGGGCGGATCTTGCGACGGAGCAGCTTGCCGGTGGCCTCGGCCTCCATGCCGAAGCCCTTGGACTTGATGTTCAGCGACCGGTACAGCGCCAGCGGCATGAGCTTGAAGCAGGTCTCCAGGTCGCCGATGTACGAGTTGAACAGGATGTTGGCGAACAGGGTCACGCCCTTGTTGCCCATCACGTACCAGAACGAGAACGCGGCGTGGCCGCCGAAGGTGCGGTTGCCGTAGACGACCTTGGCGCGGCCGTCGAGGACCGGGCCGAGCAGCTTCGGGATGTCCTTCGGGTCGTACTCGAGGTCGGCGTCGAGGATGACCATGTAGTCACCGGTCGCGGACTCGACCGCGGTGCGGATCGCGGCACCCTTGCCCGCGTTCTTCGCGTGGTGGATCGCGCGCAGGCGCGAGTCGTCCCAGCCGTTGAGGATGTCGGCGGTGGCGTCCTTGCTGCCGTCGTTGACGACGACAAGCTCGGTCTCACACGGGTAGTCAACCGCCAGCGCCTGCTTGAGCGCCTCGCCAAGCCGGGTCTCTTCGTTGTAGACCGGCATGAGAATGGATAGCTTCACGAGGGCTCTCCGCTGCGTACTGTGGCTGGAACGCGCCGAGTCTAGCCCTTCGGCTGCTGCTGCGCACATCGGGCGAGGTCAGCCCGCCTCGATATGCGTATATCGAGGGCGGATTGTGAGACCGGGCACCTCCCCGCAGGCGCCCTGTTCCCGGCCGTTCGGCAGCCGTCAGCCCGACGCGCGGGGCAGGTGCACCGTGAATCTGGCGCCGCCCTCGGCGGCGTGCCCGGCCTCGATCGTGCCGCCCAGGCGGCGGGCCAGCCCAGCCACCAGCGCCAGGCCGAGGCCGGTGCCGGTCTGCCGTACTCCCTGATAGCGCTGGAAGAGCGCCCCCCGCTGGAACGCCACCGCCAGGTCGTCGTCACTGAGACCGGGGCCGCCGTCGCGGACCTCGACCACCGTGTGTCCGGCCTGCTCACGCACCGCGAGCACGATCGGGCGTCCCTGCGGCACCACCCGCAGCGCGTTCTCGACCAGACCGTCGATGATCTGGCGCAGCCGCACCGGGTCGGTACGCGCCCACACCTCGTGCGGCGGTGTGTCGGCGTGCAGCAGCACGCCCGCGGTCGCCACCCGGGGCGCGAACGCGCGTTCGGCCGAGCGGACCAGCGACACCAGTTCCACGTCGGTCGGCTCGATCGTGAAGTCGGCGGCGTCGAGGCGGGCCAGGGACAGCAGGTCGGCGACCAGCCGGTCCAGCCGTTCGGCCTCGGCGAGCATGGTCTGCCCGACGCCCGGCGCGGCCGTGGCGTCGACGACGCCGTCGGACAGCGCCTCGGCGTACCCCCGGATGGTGGTCAGCGGGGTGCGCAGCTCGTGCGAGATCGACAGCAGGAACTCGCGCTGGCGGCCCTCGCTGGTGGCCAGCGCCTCGGCCAGCTCGTTGATCGACTGCGCGAGGCGTTCCACCTCCAGCGGTGGCTCGGCCTGCAGCCGGACCGCACGATCGCCGGAGCTGAGCCGGGCCGCGGCGGTGGCCGCGTTGCGGATCGGCCGGGCCAGCCGCCGCCCCAGCAGTACGCCCGCGAGCACGCCCGCGCCCAGCCCTGCCAGCAGCGGCAGCCACAGGTTGCGCAGCACCTGCTTGGCCATGCCCGTTCCGGCCGGACGGGCCAGGACGACGCCGTCGCCGTCGCCCAGCGGGCGTCCCTCGATCACCGCCAGACTGCCGTCGACCAGGGCCAGCCGCTCGCTCACCGGCTGCCCGGCCGCGATCTGCCGGACCACACGATCGGGCAGGCCGGTCCGGTCGGGCTGGCCGCCGGTGATCAGGAAGCCGGTCGTACCGTCGTCGAGCTTGCGCAGCTGCTGCATCAGCTTCTCATCGGACGCCGCGGTGCGGCGGTTCTTCAGGATCAGGGCGACCACGTCGGTCTGCGTCGCCAGACCGTCCCGGGCGGCCCGCTCGGCGGCCTTGGCGGCCAGCGGCACCGCGACCAGCGCCGTGACCAGGACCGAGATCAGGGCGACGAGCAGCCCCGCGACGACCGCGCGGGTGGTCAACGTGGTGGTGCTCTGGACCGGTTTCGGCGGGGCGGCGAGCACCCGGATCGGCACGGTCAGGTCGGCGCGGCGGTCAGGCATCGGCGGTGTACCCCACGCCCCGGACCGTACGCAGGATGCCCGCGGCGTCGCCCAGCTTGGCGCGGACCTGGGCGACGTGCACGTCGACGGTGCGGGTGCCGCCGTGGGCGGCGTAGCCCCACACCGTGCTCAGCAACTCGTCGCGGGTGTAGACCCGACCCGGTCGGCTCATCAGGTGGGCCAGCAGGTCGAACTCGGTGCTGGTCAGGTGGACCGGCTGCCCGTCGACGGTGACCTCGCGCCGCGCCGGGTCCAGCCGCACCGCGCCGACGGTGCGGCTGCGGTCGGGTTCGGGTGTGCCGCCGGAGCGGCGCAGCACCGCCTTGAGCCGGGCCACCAGCTCACGGGGACTGAACGGCTTGGTCAGGTAGTCGTCGGCGCCCAACTCCAGCCCGACGATCCGGTCGACCTCGTCGTCGCGGGCGGTGAGAAAGATGATCGGTACCCAGACGTCCTCGGCCCGCAGGCGGCGGCAGATCTCGGTGCCGTCGAGGCCGGGCAGGGCGATGTCGAGCACGCACGCGACCGGCCGCAGCCGCCGGGCCGCCGCCAGCCCCGCGTTGCCGTCCGCCTCGACCTGCACGCCGTAACCGTCGCGTTGCAGGTAGAGCCGGATCAGGTCGGCGATCGGCCGCTCGTCCTCGACGACGAGGACCAGACCTTTCTCAGTCACGCCCGCCATCATGTCCGACCTGTGTACGGATCAGGTAAGGCATACGTCAAGGTCCTTGACTTGCCTTCACCGTGACCACCGACTGGCTTCCGTCCGCCGATGGTTGCCGCGAAGGAGCGTGACATCGCGAAGCGATGTAGCGACGCGCGGGAGCCATCGGCTTCGGGGACGGAAGCCCGCGCCCGCGGAGGCGGGCGCCAGCAATCAAGCGCCGACGAGGTGGTCGGCGAAGGAGCGGTAGGGGGTGGCGTCGGGGGACGCGGCGCGCTGGGCGATCAGCTTCGGCTTGAAGACGTGGCTGAACAGGGCGTCGAGGTGCCAGACCTGCTTGGGGTGGCCCGCGTGGATCCAGAACCGCTCGCGGATGCCGTCGACGGCCGTGGCCGCGAACTCGATGGCCGACAGGCGCGGGTCCGGGTGCCAGGTGACGTTCGCCAGGTGCCGCAGGTCGGTGTTGAGGTGCAGGCGCAGGCGCCGCAGGATGCGGCTCTCCTGGGTGATGACCAGGCGGCGGTACGTCAGCAGCAGCAGGTACTCGCGGCCCAGGGGCCGCTCGGGGCGCAGCGCGCGGGCGACGAGCACGGTGGCGTCGCCCGCCTCGATGCAGCGACGGAAGATCGGCATGTGCCGGCTGACCGTGGCCATGGGAATGCCGGCCTCGCCGGTGGCGGGGAGGAACGTACGCGAAAAGACGTCCATGTAAGGACCAACGAGCGCGCGTGACGGACGTCACGCGAGTCACTCACGCGGGGACCTATTGACACCGGTCGCACTGGTTGTGCGGCGCCATCACACCATCGGTGGTACGAAGACCGCCAGCGCCACCAGCACCGCGAACACCCCGGCGAGCACCACCGCCTGAACGAAGTTGCGGTTCTCCCGCGGCGCGTACGCCAGCCCCAGCCCACAGACCGCACCGGTGACCAGGCCGCCGAGGTGGCCCTGCCAGGAGATGCCGGGGATGGAGAACGACAGCACCACGTTGATCGCGATGATCGGCAGGACCGACATGGCGTCGCGGCCCAGTCGCCGGAGCACGAAGAAGTACGCCGCGAACAGGCCGTAGATGGCGGTGGAGGCACCAGCCGAGAACGCGTACGGGCTCAGCAGGGCGCAGGCCACGTTGCCGCCGAATCCGCAGATCAGGTAGAGCGCCCCGAACCGGATCGGCCCGAGGGCCGCCTCCAGCGACCGGCCGAGCACCCACAGCGCCCACATGTTCAGCGCCAGGTGGATCACGCCGTAGTGCAGGAACATCGCCGTGAAGAGGCGGTAGTAGCCCCCGTCGTGGATGCCCGTCAGCACCTCGCCGAACTGGGGCAGCGCACCCTCGTAGTAGCCGCCCTCGGCCTTGGTCACGGTCAGCCCGAGGGCCGCCCCCCACTCGTGCAGCGGGGTCGAGCCGCCGGTGAGGACCCTGGTGCCGTACAGGGCGGTGAGCGCCATGAACACGGCGACGTTGAGGCCGATCAGCGCCTTGGTGACGTACCCGTGCATGCCGATCTGCGACCCGCCGAAGTGGGTCAGCGCCGGGCGCTGGGTACGCCGCCCCTCGGCGACGCAGTCGGGGCACTGGTGCCCCACGGACGCCGGGATCATGCAGTCGGGACAGATCGGGCGGCCGCAGCGGGTGCAGCTGAGATGCGTCTCCCGCCCCCGGTGGCGGTAGCAGACAGGTACGGCGGCTTGACCGCTCTGGGGTGCGGGAGACGTCATGCGGACGAGACTAGCGCTCAATCTCGATTCGTTCGATGATGATCGGCTCCAGCGGACGGTCCGACGGGTCCGTCGCGGTGTTGGAGATGGCGTCGACGACCTTCTGCGAGTCGGCGTCCGCGACCACACCGAAGATGGTGTGCTTACGGTTCAGCCAGGTCGTGGCACCGGTGGTGATGAAGAACTGCGACCCGTTGGTGCCCGGACCGGCGTTGGCCATCGCCAGCAGGTACGGCTTGTCGAAGCTGAGCTCCGGGTGGAACTCGTCGGCGAAGGTGTAGCCGGGGCCACCGCGGCCGGTGCCGGTCGGGTCCCCAGTCTGGATCATGAAGCCGTCGATCACCCGGTGGAACGGGGTGCCGTCGTAGTACGGCCCCTTGATCGGCGCGCCGGTGCGCGGGTCGGTCGCGCCCTCGCGGGTGCCCTCGGCGAGCTCCACGAAGTTGCGGACGGTCTTGGGCGCGTGGTTGCCGAACAGCTCAAGACGGATCGGGCCGGCGCTGGTGTGCAGGACGGCGTAACGGGCGTCAGCCACGTCTTCTCTCCCGAATTTCTTGGTGGTCAGTTACCGACAGATTCTCCCATGTGCCCGTTCCGGTGGTGCGGAGGCGTCCGGCGAGGCAGGATGACACTCGGGGACATGAGCGAGGCGCGCCTTCGTATCTTCGATCGCGCGCCTTGTGCACCACGGCGCGGGCGCGGGGGCGCCCGTGGCGAATGTCTGCCGCACGCGGGGGCGCGCGGCAGGAAGGCGGGGGAAATGCTGGGTTTCAAACCGCACAAGACGCGCGGGCAGCTCATGCGGGAAGAAATGGGCCAAAGCTGGGACCATTTCCTGCAGGCGGCGACGCATGCCGCCGGCGGTGTCGGCAACCGGATCGGCCCGACCACCGGAAAGATGCGCCGAGCCACTTCCGGCGGAATCGACTCGACGATGTCAACCCTGGCGCCGCTGATGGCGGCCTACCGGGAGGGCGTGGCGAGCGCCACCGCTTCCACGAAGAAGGCGAAGGCCAAGACGCGGAAGAAGGAGGCGCAGGTGTCGCACCGGAACACCAAGATGCTCGTCGGCCTGCTCGCGGCCGGTATCGCCGCCGGCGCGGTGGGCGCGCTGGTCGTGAAGCGCCGCAAGCAGCAGCAGTGGTCGGAGTACGACCCGAGCCAGGCCCTGGAGTCGGTGCGTTCCGACGGCCGCGCCATGGTGGACAAGGTCTCCGGCAAGACCGACTCGGCCATCGGCAAGGCGACCCATCACGCGAGCAAGGCGATGGACAAGACCGCCGACAAGCTGCACTCCGCGGCCTCGTCGCTCAAGGACAGCCGGGGCAACATGAAGTCGAAGGTCGACGACATGGCCGAGACCGCCAACGACGCCACCGACAGCTTCGTCGCGAAGTACTCGTCGTCGGGCTCGAAGAACAGCCGGATGTAGCGGGTCCGCGGTGAGGGGTGCCCGACGGCGCCCCTCACCCGGTCACAGCCAGCCGGAACGCCGGAACGAGCGGTAGATGCCGTACGAGACGGCCAGGGCGAACGCCATGGTCACCGGGTAGCCGTAGCGCATGTGCAACTCCGGCATGTACTCGAAGTTCATGCCGTAGACACCGGTGATGGCGGTCCACGCGGCGGCCATACCGGCGTACGCGGCGATCTTGCGCATGTCGTTGTTCTGGTCGACGGAGACCTGTGCCAGGCGCGCCTGCATGATCGAGATCAGCAGGTCGTCGTACGAGCTGACCTGCTCGACCACCCGGGCCAGGTGGTCCTGCACGTCCCGGAAGTACTTGCGCAGCTCCTTGGTGATCTCCGGCGTGTCGCTGATCATCGACTGCAGCGGGCGCTGCAGCGGCAGCGAGGCGCGCTTGAACTCCACCAGCTCCCGCTTGAGCTGGTAGATGCGCTGCATCCGGCCGCTGGAGTCGCGCGAGAACACCGCCTCCTCCAGCACGTCCACGTCCTGGCCGATGCCGTCGGCGGCCAGCACGTACAGGTCGACCACGTGGTCGAGCACCCCGTACGCCACCGCCCACGGGCCCTGTCGCAGCAGCTCCGGGCGGCTCTCCAGGTGCTCGCGCACCGGCTTGAGCCGACAGGCGTTGCCGTGGCGCACCGAGATGACGAAGTCGGGCCCGATGAACAGCATGATCTGACCGGTCTCGACGACCTCGGAGTTCTCGGTCAGCTCCTGGTGTTCGACGTAGCGGGCGGTCCGCAGCACCACGAAGTGCACGTCCCCGAACTGCTCCAGCTTGGGCCGCTGCCCGGCGCTGACCACGTCCTCGACGGCCAGCTCGTGCAGGTCGTACGACTCGGCGATGCCCGCCATCTGGTCGGCGTCGGGTGCGTACAACCCCAGCCACACGAACGCCCCCGGCGTGCGCTTGGCCTGGGCCAACGCCTCGCGGTAGTCCCCGGTCGACGGCAGCCGTCGTCCCTCGACGTAGATGGCGCAGTCGACGATCGCGTCCCGACGCTCGCCCGGCTGCGCCGGAACCGGGGACGTCTCGTCCGCGCCGAGCCCGATGCCGGAGACGAGTCGGCTCACCGCTCGGGCGGGGGCGCTGAACGCGCGGGTCAGGCGGTCGCCATTGGAGGCGCGCCGGCCGGGCTCGTCCCGGAAGTCGTCAACCACAGCTCGCCCCCTTCGTACGGCCACCGCTGCGGCGGCGACTCCGCTCGACAGGCTACGCGCCGCGGGCATCCCGCCGCGTGGACGTGCGCACGACGTGCCTCGCGTCTCGGCGGCGGGGTCCAGATACGACGATGGCGCCGGGTGGACGTGGTCGCCGCGTTCGGGGGGAGTTGCGGCGGGTCCACCCGGCGCCGGAACGGCACCCGGGGTGGGGGGTGGGTGTCCGTTCCTCTTTCATCGGGGGCGGGGCAAAGCTGTCGGCACGTAGTCGACGCGCCGGACGAATTGTGATCCACGAAACGCCGGCGGGGGAACCCTGGACGACGACCCAGCCATTGTCAGAAATACGACAGAAACCCAGTCGGATAACCGAACCGACCCATGGGTACGAAACAGCCCGGCCTCCGGTGGTCGCCGGGTGCCGGGCTGTCGGATCTTCAGCCGCGAACGGCTTCGACCGCATCGGCCAGTCGGCGCACACCCTCGTCGATCTGGTCGACGGTGACGGCGCTGAAGGCCAGCCGCAGCGCGCTGGTGCCGCCCTCGATCAGGAAGTCGGACCCCTTCACCACCGCGACACCGCGCTCGGCCGCCGCGGGCAGCAGCTTGTCCACGTGCACGTCGGCGGGCAGCTCGATCCAGAGGAAGTAGCCGCCGTCGGGCTCGGTGAACTCGACACCCGGGATGTGCTTGCGCAGCGACGTGGCGAGCACCGAGGCCCGCTCGGCCAACGCCGCGCTGACGGTGGCCACCGAGCGGTCGATGTCGCCGGAGCGGCAGAACTCGTACACGATGCCCTGCGCGACCTGGCCGGCCGAGATGTAGAGGTTGGTCGCGTTGCGGGCGATGTCGTCGATGATCTGCTTGGCGCCGATCAGGTAGCCCACGCGCACGCCGGGGCAGACCGTCTTGGTGAACGAGCTCGCGTGCACGACCACGTCGGCGGCGTCGCCACCGGCGAGCTTCGTCTGCGACAGCATCGACGGCAGCGCCTCACCGCGGCTGCCATCCCGAGAGAACCGGATGTCGACGTACGGGTCGTCCTCGAAGATCGTGAAGCCGTACTCGGTGGCCAGTTCGAGCAGCTCGCGGCGCTTCTCCACCGACAGGGTGACGCCCGCCGGGTTCTGGTAGTTCGGGATGATGTGCGCCAGCGTCGGCCGCACCCCGGACTCCAGCAGCGCGCGCAGCTCGGCCGTGTCGATGCCGTCGGGCCGCACCGTGACCTGGTGCACGTGCGCGCCGAGCGAGCGCAGGTTGAGCAGCGTCCGGTCGTAGGTCGGCTTCTCGACCACGACGTGGTCGCCCGGCTTGACGAGCTGGTTGAACAGGAAGGCGTCGGCCTGCAGCGAGCCGTTGGTGATGAGGACCTGGTCGACGGCGACACCGTGCTTGTCGGCGACCCACTTACGCAGCGGTGCGTAACCGTAGGAGTTGCCGTACGCGGTGAGGCCGGCCGGGTCGGCGGCGAAGGCGCGGACAGCGGCGGCGCTGAGGCCCTCGACATCGACGATGTCGAGGCTCGGGGCGCCCCGGGCGAACGAGATGAGCTGCTCGGCGGTCATGGCCACCAAGCGTAATCGGCCCGAAATGCGGGACACCCCCACCCACCTGCCGGTGGGCGTGGCAGGCGAACGCGGGGAGTAGCTTGGCGCGCCGCTACATCGGCGGCGCGCCGCTACGAGCCGTGTTCGCGAATCCGCCTACCGGGAAATCACACGTTGGCGGTGGCCTCCGCGCGCCGCAGCGCCCAGACCCGCATCAGATCCCGTACGGAGATGATGCCCAGAATCTCGTCGCCGTCGAGGACGGCCAGGTGACGGAACCCGCCTCTGGTCATCGCCATCGCGGCCTCCTCCAGGCTCCAGTCCGGGGACGCGTACACGACGTCCCAGGTGATGTGGCCCGCGCACTGCTCCACGTCCGGGTCGAGCCCGGAGCCGATGGCATTGAGGATGTCCCGCTCGGTCATTATGCCGAGCCCCTCGCCATCGGGGTCTATCACGATCGCCGAGCCGACGCGGCGCATCGACATGAGCTGGGCCGCCTGCCGCAGCGTGTGCTGCGGGCCGACCAGCAGCACCGGCTTGCTCATAGCCTCCCGCACCTGCATGGCATGGGTCATCTGCAATCACCCCTTCGGAACGCAACCTCATTGAAACGCACCGTACGGACATCTTGGGGCCGGTTCGGGTAGTTCACAAGACTTGTCATAGCTTTGCGCGTGTGCATCCCGGTCGACTCTCGGCGCCCCGCACGCCGACGACCGGGTGCAGTAGCCTTCACCAGCGACTTAACCCCCTCCCGAAGGAGTGACCATGATCGGCATGGTGCTGGCCGCCGGCGCCGGACGGCGGCTGCGGCCCTACACCGACACGCTGCCCAAGGCCCTGGTGCCGGTGGACGGGGACACCACGATCCTCGACATCGCGCTGGCCAACCTGGCCGAGGCCGGGTTCGCCGAGGTCGTGATCGTGGTCGGCTACCGGGCCGAGGCCGTCGAGGTCCGCCAGGCCGCCCTGCAGGAGAAGTACGGCGTCGCCATCACCCTCGTGCACAACGACAAGGCCGAGGAGTGGAACAACGCGTACTCGCTGTGGCTGGCGCGCGAGCACTTCGCCCGGGGCGTGCTGCTGGTCAACGGCGACACCGTGCACCCGGTGTCGGTCGAGCGCACCCTGCAGGCGGCGGCCGCCGACGCCGCGTACGCCGACGCGGGCATCGTGCTGGCGATCGACGACGTGAAGAAGCTGGCCGACGAGGAGATGAAGGTCATCTTCGGTACGGACGGCCGCCTCGCGAAGATCACCAAGCTGATGGACCCGGCCACCGCGCACGGGGAGTACATCGGGGCCACCCTGATCCGGCCCGAGGCCGCCGACGCGCTGGCCGACGCGCTGCGCGCCACCTGGGAACGCGACCCCAACCTCTACTACGAGGACGGCTACCAGGAGCTGGCCGAGCGTGGCGGCACCGTGCGGGGCGCCTCGATCGGCAAGGTGAACTGGGTCGAGGTCGACAACCACGACGACCTGGCCCGAGCCCGGGAGATCGCATGCCACTACTGACCCGATCGGTACAGACGCCGCTGAGCATCGACGTACGCCGTGGGGCGGTCGCCGCACTGGGGCCGCTCCTGGTCGACCGGCGTATCTCGGCCGGGGGCGACGTCGCGGTAGTGGTCGGCCCGGGTCAGGGTGAACGTATCGCCGAGCTGATCGCCCCCACGCTGGGCCGCGCGCTGGTCCTGCACGTGGAGGGCGGGACGGTCGAGTCGGCGCTGGCGCTGGGCGAGAAGCTGCGCGGACGCAACCTCGACGCCGTCGTCGGCATCGGCGGCGGCAAGACCATCGACACGACGAAGTACGCGGCCTCGCGGTACGGCATCCCGATGGTCACCGTGGCGACCAGCCTGGCCAACGACGGCATCGCCTCGCCCATCGCCACCCTCGACCACGACGGCGGCCGGGGCTCCTACGGCGTGCACATCCCACTGGCGGTGGTGGTCGACCTCGACTTCGTCGAGCAGGGACCGGACCGGCAGACCCGGGCCGGCGTGGGCGAGACCCTGAGCAAGATCAATGCGATCGCCGACTGGCAACTGTCGCACCAGTTCACCGGCGAGCCGGTGGACGGCCTCGCCGTCGCGATGGCCCGCTCCGGCGCCGAGGCGGTGCTGCGCCATCCCGGTGACGTCACCGACGACGGGTTCGTGACGGTGCTGGCCGAGTCGCTCATCACCAGCGGCCTGGCCATGGCGATCGCGGGCACGTCCCGCCCGGCCAGCGGTGGCTGCCACGAGATCTCGCACGCGCTGGACATCCTGTTCCCCGGCACCGCCGGGCACGGCGAGCAGTGCGGGCTGGGCGCCCTGTTCTGCACCTTCCTGCGGGCCTCAATCGACCCGGCACAGCAGGCCCGGTTCGCTGAGATCGACGCCTGCCTGAAGCGGCACGACCTGCCGCGTAAGCCCGCCGACCTGGGCCTGAGCGACGACGACTTCGCCCGCGCGGTGGAGTACGCCCCGCGCACCCGACCCGACCGGTACACCATCCTGGAGCACCTGAACCTGAACTACGAGCAGATCCGCGCGCGGGTGGGAGACTACGCCGATGTCATCGACTGACCTGCACGCGTCGCCCGTGCGGCGCCCCTCGGCCGCCGACTTCTACGCCGTCAACCGCGGTGGCGGGCTGTTCTCCGAAGCGCTCAGCCAGCGCCTGGGCGCCGTGTTCGCCCTCGTGGCCGAGCGCACCGGGCTCAAGCCGACCACGCTGACCCTGGCCAACCTGGTGCTAGGGCTGACCGTGTCGACCCTGATCGTGGTACGCGGGCAGGGCGGTCTGGCGCTGGGGCTGCTCGCGCTCGTCGGCTGGCAGGTGGCGTACTGCCTGGACTGCGCCGACGGACAGCTGGCCCGGGTCACCAACCAGCGCAGCCTGGCCGGGGCGCGCATCGACATCCTGTGCGACGTGGCGTCGCAGATCGGGCTGGTCACCGCGCTGGTCGCGGTCGCCAAGCCGCCGGTGTGGCTGACCGCCCTGTTCGCCGGCTCCTGGATGGTCAACCTGGTGACCAGCGTCCTGGCCACCAGTGACAAGGCCCAGTCGATGGTCACCTCGACGTCGCTGCCGGTGCGGCTGGTCAAGCTGGTCCGCGACTACGGCGCCGTGATCTTTGTGGCGGGTCTGGTGCTGGCGTTCGCGCCCGGCCTGACGATCTGGTTCGTGGCGGCGTTCACCGTCGTCAACTTCGGCTTCCTACTGGCCAGCATCGCCTTCACCGCCCGCACCGCCTACCGCTCGTAGGTAAGGAAGGGCCCCTTCCCATCGCTTTCCGTATAGGAAGGGCCCCTTTCTTAACCCGTCGGCAGGGCAACCTGCGTAGAGCTGTACCTCTAAGAGGCGTAACTCTTAGAGGTACAGTTCTAAGGTGCTGACCAAGCCCGAGGGAATGTTCGCCCGCGACGCCGAGTGGGCGTCGCTGGTCGGCTTCGCGACCTCCACCGCCCCCAGCGTCCGGTTCGGGGTGGTCAGCGGTCGGCGCCGACAGGGCAAGACCTTCCTGCTCGACGCCCTCGCCCGCGCCACCGGGGGCTTCTACTTCGCCGCGAGTGAGGACACCGAGCTGGAGTCGCTGCGGCGCTTCGGCCGAACCCTGGCCTCCCGCGCGGGCACCGGTGGCGAGTTCCAGCTGAGCGGCTGGGAGGAGGCGATCGAGCGGCTGTACGCCGTGGTGCCGGACGGGCTGATCGTCATCGACGAACTGCCGTACCTGCTGGCGGCGAGCCCGTCGCTCGCCTCGCACCTGCAGCGGGCGCTCGATCCGGGCGGCACGGCCCGCGAGAGCAAGTCGAAACTGCTGGTGTGCGGCTCGGCGATGTCGGTCATGGGCGGGCTGCTGTCCGGCAACGCGCCGCTGCGCGGCCGGGCCAGCCTGGAACTCGTGGTCCGGCCGATGGACTACCTGACCGCGGCAGGGTTCTGGGGGGTCGCGGAACAGCCGGAACTGGCCCTGCTGCTGCACAGCATCGTCGGCGGAACCCCGGCGTACCGGCACGAGTTCGTGCATTCCGACGCCCCGGCCGGTGTGGACGACTTTGACGGCTGGGTGGTCCGTACCGTGCTCAACCCGGCGGTGCCGCTGTTCCGGGAAGCGCGCTACCTGCTCGCCGAGGAGACCGGCGCCCGGGACACGGCGCTCTACCACGGCGTGCTGGGCGCGATCGCGCTCGGCCACAACACCCGCGGGGGCATCGCGGGCTACCTCGAACGGCCGTCGACCAACATCTCGCACCCGCTGACGGTGCTGGAGGACTGCGGTCTGATCACGAAGGAGGCGGACGCGTTCCGGACCGGCCGCTCGGTGTACCGCATCGCCGAGCCCCTGATCACGTTCTACTCGGCCGTGATGCGCCGCAACTGGAGCTTCCTGGAGCGCGGCATGGCGGAGCAGGCCTGGCAGTCCGGCCGCGACACGTTCCGCTCGCAGGTCGTCGGACCCCACTTCGAGCAACTGTGCCGTGAGTACGCCCTACGCAACGCGGTCGAGCTGTTCGGCGAGCCTCCGGCCGAGGTCGCGGCGGGCACCGTCGCGGACCCGGCCGAGCGCAGTCAGATCCAGGTCGACGTGGTGGTGCTCGGCGCCGAAAGCGGTGTCCTGTGCCTGGGCGAGGCCAAGTGGCAGCAGACCATGGGCCTGCCCCATCTCGACCGGTTGCGCCGCGCCCGCGACCTGCTCACGGTCAAGCGGATCCGCACCGAGCGGGTGCGGCTGGCCTGCTTCAGCGGCCGCGGGTTCACCGAGGAACTCCGGCGGGTCGCCGAGACGGACCCGAGCGTTCTGCTCGTCGACCTGCCTCGGCTCTACGGGCTCGCCCCGCGAGAACCGCGGCCGCGTCAGGAGCGGCGCAGCTCCTCGTAGACGCCGATCAGGCGGTCCATGACCACGGACGGGTGGAACGTCTGCTCGTAGCGGCGACGGGCCGCCTCGGTCAGGGACGGGGCCAGTTTGACCGCGTCGGGCAGCGCGGCGGCCCAGTCGTCGACCGTGGGCGGCACCGCGACCCCGGCGTCGCCGATCAGGTACGGGATGCCGCCCAGCGCGCTGCCGATGACCGCCCGGCCGCCGGCCAGCGCCTCGATGATCACTGTGGGCAGCACATCGTGCCAGGTCGACGGGGCGGCGAACAGGGCCGAGGCGCGGAACGCGGCCCGTACCCCCTCGCGGTCCTGGGGTCCCAGGAACACCACGTCGTCGCGCTCGGCGGCGGCCTGCTCGGCCAGCGTGCGCAGTTCGCCGTCGCCGACGATGCGCAGCGTGCCCAGCGAGCCGTCCGGGTGCCGCCGCCAGGCGTCGAGCAGCAGGCCGAGGCCCTTCTCCGGGCTCAACCGGCCCACGAACAGCACGCCCTCGCCGGGCGGGGTCGGGCGGCCCGGGTCGTCGACGCCGTTCGGCTTGACCACGATGCGGTCGTCCGGGATGCCGTAGTCGCGCAGGTGGTCGGCGATGTTGTCGGTCAGTGCGATGTACCGGTCGACCGAGCGCCAGGTCGGGCGGTGCACCGCCAGCGCCGTCGCCATGATCGCACTCTGCGCGGCGGAGTCCCGGTAGCACCTGTGCTTGATCGCGGGCAGCGCGAACGCCTTGCCCCGGCACTCGTAGCAGGCCTGCCCGTCGCGGAAGTACAGGCCGGGTGCGCACACCTGCCGGTAGTTGTGCACGGTCTGCACCACCGGCACGCCGTGCGCGTGCGCGGTCCGCACCACCCAGGGCGACAGCAGCGGGTACGGGTTGTGCAGGTGCAGCACGTCCGGCCGCTCGGCCTTCAGCAGTCGGGCCAGGTCACGTTGGGCGCCGGGCGCCCAGATCGGCGACAGGGGCAACAGCGCCTTGCTCGCGGCGGGCAGCGACGGAATGTCGTCGGAGCTGCGCAGGAACGGCAGCACCGTCACCCCGGCCGCGGCGAGCTGCGCCATCTCCTGATCGACGATGACGTTCTCACCCGAGGGCAGCTCGGAACGGTACCGGTTGTGCGCGACGACGACTTTCAACGTCATGTGTGAACGGTAGCGTTACGGTCGTGCCGGAGTTGCCTGAGGTGGAGGCCCTCGCCGCATATCTGCGCGAGCGGGCCGTGGGTCAGCGCGTCGAGCGGGTCGACGTGTCGGCGATCAGCGCCCTCAAGACGTTCGACCCGCCGCTGTCCGCCCTGCACGGGCGCACCCTCACCGGCGCCGCGCGCCACGGCAAGTTCCTCGACATCCAGGCCGACGAACTGCACCTGGTGGTGCACCTGGCCCGCGCGGGCTGGCTGCACTACCGCGACGAGCTGCCCGACACGCTGCTCAAGCCGGGCAAGGGGCCGATCGCGCTGCGGGTGCGGCTGGGCGACGGGTCGGGCTTCGACCTGACCGAAGCCGGTACGCAGAAGAAGCTCGCCGCCTATCTGGTGACCGATGTGGCGCAGGTGCCGGGGGTGGCCAGGCTCGGCCCGGACGCGCTCGGCCTCGACCTGGCCGGGCTCGCCGACGTGCTCAAGGACCGCAACGCCCAGCTCAAGGGGGTGCTGCGCGACCAGCAGGTGCTGGCGGGCGTCGGCAACGCGTACTCGGACGAGATCCTGCACACCGCCCGGCTGTCGCCGTTCGCGCGGGCCGACAAGCTCACCGCGGCGCAGCTCGAAGCGCTGCACGCGGCGATGCGGCAGGTGTTGACCGAGGCGGTCACCCGCTCCGTGGGTCAGCGTGCCGCCACCCTGAAAGCGGAGAAACGGGCGGGGCTGCGGGTGCACGGTCGAGCCGGTGAGAAATGCCCGGTCTGCGGCGACCTGATCAGGGAAGTCTCGTTCGCGGACTCGAGTCTGCAGTACTGCCCGACGTGCCAGACCGGCGGAAAGCCGCTCGCGGACCGGAGACTTTCCAAGCTCTTGCGCTAGTGTCACCGAGAGCCGACTTCGTATAGTGTCCCGGTCCTGGGGTGTTCGGACGCATCTGCACACGGTGTCACCGTGCCCCCCGGACAAACCATGCGAGACTGAACGTTGTGGGCGAACCCCGTCCTGCCGCACGTTCAACGCCGCAGGCTGCAACACTGGCCGGTTCCGCCGGGCAGGGACGTGACGCACGGGAGGACCCAGGTGAGGTGACGACGAGCCTGAAGCACCCGAGCAGGGCGTCCACTCGGTCGAACGTTCCGGACTTCGTGGCGGACCGCTACGAACTCCCGCCGACCCCCAAGACCAACGGTGTGGCCCGCACCGCGTTCGCCCGGCCCACGGCCCGCCGCGCCAGGTGGCACCGGCCGTACATCATGTGCCTGATCTTCGGCGACTTCCTGTGCGCGGTCCTGGCCAGTTACACGGCCATCTCCTGGTTCGAGGCCCAGCGGGTCACGGCCGGTTTCGACGGGCGCACCAACTTCTTCCAGGCGGTGGCGTACCTCGCGCTGCCGGTGATGTGGCTGCTGCTGCTGTGGGCCAACGGGGCCTACGACAGGCGCGTCATCGGCCTGGGCACCGACGAGTTCAAGCGGGTGTTCCGGGCGACCATCGCCGTGGGCGCGACCGTGTCGTTCCTGGCGTTCGCGTTCCAGAAGGACCTTTCCCGAGGCACGGTCGGCGTCGTCGTGCTCGGCGCGATGGCGTACATCTTCGTGCTGCGGCTGATGGCCCGGCGCGCGCTGTACATGATCCGTCGCCGCGGCCGCCTGGCCACGTACCGGATGCTGCTGGTGGGTTCGCTGCCGGAGACCCTGTTCGTCTACAAGGTCGTCTCCCGCAGCCCGAAGGCCGGGCTGGTGCCGGTCGCCATCCACCTGTCCGAGCACCTGCCCGCCGCCCGGCGGGCGCAGGCTCCGGTGCCGGTGCACTACGGCCGCGACCTGGTCGAACTCGTGCACGAGCTGCGCGCCGACACGATCGCGGTCTGCGGCTCGGCCGGGGCCGAACCCGACGAGCTGCGCCGCCTGGCCTGGCAGCTGGAGGGCACCGGCATCGACCTGGTGGTCGCGCCGCAGCTCACCGACATCGCCGGCCCGCGCGTGCACATTCGGCCGATCGAGGGCCTGCCGCTGCTGCACGTGGAGGAGCCGAAGCTCTCCGGCGTCGCCTGGCTGGCCAAGAACCTGCTGGACCGCATCGCGGCCGCGCTCGGCCTGGTGGTGCTGTCGCCGATCCTGCTGGTGATCTCGCTGGCCATCTCGATCACCGACCGTGGCCCGGCGTTCTTCCGCCAGCTGCGGGTGGGGCACGAGGGACGGGTGTTCAAGGTGTGGAAGTTCCGCACCATGTACACCGACGCGGAGGAGCGCAAGAGCAAGCTGGAGGCCCAGAACGAGGGCGACGGCATGCTCTTCAAGATCCGTGACGATCCGCGGGTCACGCCTGTCGGCCGGTTCCTGCGGGCCAGTTCGATCGACGAGCTGCCCCAGCTGATCAACGTGCTGAAGGGCGAGATGTCGCTGGTCGGGCCGCGGCCGCTGCCCGCCGACGACGGCGACTACCTCGGCGACGTACGGCGGCGGCTGCTGGTGCGCCCTGGTATGACCGGCCTGTGGCAGGTCTCCGGTCGCTCGGACCTGAGCTGGGACGAGGCGGTCCGCCTCGACCTCTACTACGTCGACAACTGGTCCTTGGCGTACGACCTGTCCATCCTGTGGCGGACGGTCGGAGTCGTGCTCAAGCGCAAGGGCGCGTACTGACCCACCCGAACTTCGAACGGCCGGGCACCCGTCAGGGCGCTCGGCCGTTCTCCTTTCTTACGTAATGCGACAACAAGGTGCCCTTCCTTACCCCGGGGGTGGGGAGGCGTGCACAACTCCTTCACATTGGGGGCTGAGGGTCTGCACAGGTGGCGGCTACAGTCCCGTGACATGAACGAGCGTCGGGTCCTGGTAGTCGAGGACGACCCCACCATCGCCGGGTCGGTGATCGCCCGACTGCGGGCGGAGGGGTTCGCCGTCGACCACGCGGGCACCGGACCGGCCGCGGTGGAGGCGGCGGCGCGGCTGCGGCCGGATCTGGTCGTGCTCGACCTGATGCTGCCCGGCTTCGACGGGCTGGAGGTGTGTCGACGCATCCACGCGCAGCGGCCGGTGCCGGTGCTGATGCTGACCGCTCGCGACGACGAGAACGACCTGCTGGTCGGGCTGGCCGTGGGCGCCGACGACTATCTGACCAAGCCGTTCTCGCTGCGGGTGCTGGCGGCCCGGGTGCACGCGCTGCTGCGTCGGGCCGAGCGGACGACCGCGCCCGAGGCCCCGATCAAGCTCGGCCCGTTGGAGATCAACCGCACCGAGCGCCGGGTGCGCCGTGACGGCGTCGAGGCCCACCTCACCCCGACCGAGTACGACCTGCTGGTGTACCTCGCCGAGCGGCACCGGGCGGTGCTGCCCCGCGAACGGCTGCTCGCCGAGATCTGGGGCTGGGCCGAGGGCTTCGGGACCCGTACCGTCGACTCACACATCAAGGCCCTGCGACGCAAGATCGGTGCGGACCTGATCCGGACCGTGCACGGCGTCGGGTACGCGCTGGAAGCCGAGCACCCATGATCGAGCGCATCCTCGACTGGCTGACCAAGCCGATGTACTGGCTGCTCGGCCCCCTGATCGTGTTCTCCAACCGGGCACTGGACCGGTTGCCCCGGCCGCTGGACCCGTTCCGATCGATCAAGTTGAAGCTGGGCATCCTGCTGGGCATCTCGGGTGCCACCGGCCTCAGCGTCTTCTACCTGTCGTTGAACGCCATCCCGTGGCGGACCGCGATCTCCGCGGCGATGGTCGGCGTGATCACTCTGCAGGTGCTGGCGCACGGCATGACCAAGCCGCTGCGGGAGATGACCGCCGCCGCCAAGGCGATGGCGCGGGGCGACTACAGCCGCCGGGTGCGGGCGACCAGCCGTGACGAGGTGGGCACGCTGGCCCGCGCGTTCAACCTGATGGCGGCCGACCTCGCCGCCAACGACCAGCAGCGACGCGAGCTGATCGCGAACGTGTCGCACGAGCTGCGTACGCCGATCACGGCGCTGCAGGGCGTGCTGGAGAACATGGTCGACGGGGTCAGCACCGCCGATCCGGCCACGCTGCGTACCGCGTTGGCGCAGACGCAGCGGCTCAGCCGCCTGGTCACCGAGCTGCTGGACCTGTCGAAGGTCGACGCGGGCGCGGCGGCGCTGCAGCGGGTGCCGGTGCCGGTCGCCGAGTTCCTGGCCACGGTCGTGGAGGAGGCGGGGCTGAACTCGCCGAAGACCAGGTTCCGGCTCGACGGCGTGGTCGCCCACACGATCAGCGCCGACCCGGCCCGCCTGCACCAGGTCTTCGCCAACCTGCTGGAGAACGCCGCCCGGCACAGCCCGCCGTGGGGCCTGGTCACCGTCAGTGCCCGGCCCGAGGGCGCGACGACCGTCTTCGAAGTGCTCGACCAGGGGATCGGGATCGCCCCTGCCCACCGGGAGCGGGTCTTCGAGCGTTTCACCACCAAGGTGTCCCGGCCGGGGGCGATGTCCTCGGCCGCCGACTCCGATCGGCGCGGATCCCGCGCCACCCAGACCGCCCGCAGCGACGGTGGCACCGGCCTCGGCCTGGCCATCGCCCGGTGGGCCGTCGAGCTGCACCACGGCACCATCGCGATCGTCGACCCCCCGGCGGGCGTCGGCTGCCGCGTACGCGTCACCCTGCCCCACGATCAGCGGTGAGCCGTCGGCGCGCTGCCGCGAGGCAGCCCGCCGCGTCGATCCGCCGTCCGCATGTCGTTTCGCAGCGCAAGCCAGCCGAGCCTGGAGGCAATGATGTCCACCCCCAACCCAGACAGCGCCCCACCGCCGTCCGAGGCGGCAGAGCCCGCCGCGGCGGCGACCCCGGCCGCGGACAGCCCCGTCCCGGAGGCCGCGGCAGCCGAGACTCCGGCAGCCGAGACTCCGGCAGCCGAGACTCCGGCGGCCGAGACTCCGGCAGCCGAGACTCCGGCGGCCGAGGCGAACGCCTGGACCGCCCCCGACAGCCCGGCGGCCGCGACCGCCGAGTCCACCACGACCGCCACCACGGCCACCCCGGCCGGGTCCGAACCCGGCGCCACGAAGGTGCCGCCGCAGCAGTACCCGGCGGACATGACCCGGTTCAACCCGCTGCCGCCACCCCCGCCGGGGTTCATGGAGTCGCGCTGGAAGGGGCCTGACTACGCGGGAGGCCCGGCGGCCTGGATCGCCGCCCTGATCGGCGGCCTGGCCACGGCGATCATGCTGCCGCTGAGCCGCCCCGGTCTGGGCTGGGTGCTCGTCGGCCTGGTGCTGGCCGGTGCGGTCGTGCACGCGGCCCGGTTCGGCCCGAAGCCGGACAGCAAGGCGGAGCGCCTGATCCGCGTCGGCTGGGGCGTGATCGCGATCGCGCTGCTGGCGGTCGGCACGTTCCGCGCCGCGGAGTGGCTGTTCGTGTTCTGCGCGCTGGGCGCGGTGGCCTGCGGCTCGCTCGCGGTCGCGGGCGGCCGGTCGGTGCGTGCGGTGCTGTTCGCGTCGATCGCGGTCCCGATCGCGGCGCTGCGGGCGATCCCGTGGCTGGGCCGGGGCCTGGCCAACTGGCACCGGGCCCGGGAGAAGGGCGGCACGTTCGGCCGGATCGCCCTGTCGCTGCTGGTCACCGTGGTGCTGCTGGTGGTCTTCGGCGCCCTGTTCGCCTCGGCGGACGCCTCGTTCGCGAAGCTGCTCGGCGACCTGCTGCCGGAGCTCAACGGCCGCACCATCGCCCGCGGGCTGATCTACACCACGATCGGCGGCCTGGTCACCGCCGGTGCGATCTTCACGGTGCTGGCGCCGCCGGACCTGTCCGGCATGGAGCGCACCTCGCCCCGCCGGATCGGGCGCATCGAGCTGGCGCTGCCGCTGGGCGGCCTGGTGCTGCTGTTCGCCGCGTTCGTGGCGCTGCAGGTGCGCAACTTCTTCGGCGACTCCGAGTACATCCGCAAGACCACCGGCCTGACCTACTCGCAGTACGCCGTACGCGGCTTCGGCCAACTGCTCGTGGTGACCCTGTTGACGCTGGTCGTCATCGGGCTGGTGTCGCGCTGGGCGCCCAAGGAGACCAGCTCGGACCGGACGCTGCTGCGTTCGCTGCTGGGCCTGCTGATCGTGCTGAGCATGGTGATCGTCGGTTCGGCGGCCTGGCGCATGTGGCTCTACCAGAACACCTACGGCTGGACCCGCGAACGGCTGTTCTTCGGCTCGGTCGAGCTGTACCTGGGTGGCGTGTTCGTGCTGGTGGCGCTCGCGGGCTGGAAGCTGCGGGCGACGTGGTTCCCGCGCGCGGCGGTGGCCGGGTTCGCGGCGCTGCTGCTGGGCCTGGCCGTGGCCAACCCGGAGCACTTCATCGCCGAGCAGAACGTCGAGCGGGTGCAGAAGATCGACTTCTGGTACCTGCGGGCACTTGGCCCGGACGCGGCCCCCGCACTGGTCAAGCTGCCCGAGCCGTACCGCAGCTGCGCGCTGAGCTGGATGGACCGCGAGCTGCGGCAGAACAAGGAGCAGTGGTACTCCTGGAACCTCAGCCGGGCTCAGGCCCGTGAACTGCTGGCCGACGTCACTCCGCGCCCGACCACCCGGACGTGTGCCGACGCGGAACGGCTGAACCAACACGGGAGGGACTGACCGGACAGCGACGAGGGCGGCATCGGCGCACGACTCTGCCGCTGTGGACAGGCGTCTACAGTCGGTCGGGTGACAGCCGATGCCGCCTTCGCCCTTCAGGGGCTAGTGAAGAAGTTCGACACCAAGCTCGCCGTGGACGGCGTCGACCTGTCCGTCCCGGCGGGCTCTTTCTTCGGCCTGCTCGGGCCGAACGGTGCTGGTAAGACCACGACCCTGTCCATGGCGGTCGGCCTGCTTCGGCCCGACGCGGGCCGGGCGCTGGTGCTGGGCCACGACGTGTGGGCCGACCCGGTGCGGGCCAAGGCGCTGGTCGGGGTGATGCCCGACGGCGTACGGCTGTTCGACCGACTCGACGGCACCGAGCTGCTGACCTACCACGGCCTGCTGCGCGGGCTGGCCCCCGACGTGATCGACCAGCGCGTCACCGAACTGCTGGACGTGCTGGCCCTGGCCGACGCGGGCCGCACCCTGGTCATCGACTACTCGGCCGGTATGAAGAAGAAGATCGCGCTGGCCTGCGCCCTGCTGCACGCGCCCCGGCTGCTGGTGCTGGACGAGCCGTTCGAGGCGGTCGACCCGGTCAGCGGCGCGACCATCCGCGACATCCTGACCCGCTACGTCACCGGTGGTGGCACGGTCATCTTCTCCAGCCATGTGCTGGAGGTGGTGGAGCGGCTGTGCAGCCACGTGGCGATCATGGCGGCGGGCCGCATCCGCACCGTGGGCACGCTCGACGAGGTGCGCGGCGAGCACACGCTCGAGGAGGCGTTCGTCGAGATCGTCGGCGGGCGCACCGCGACCGGTTCGGAGCTGTCATGGCTCTGACCTTCGCCAAGCTCAAGCTGCGTACGCTGCGCAACGGATTCCGCGGGCGGCCCGCGAAGATCATCATGTTCATCCTCGGCCTGCTCGGCGCCCTGTTCTACGGCGGCCTGACGTTCCTGGTGTTCCTGGGCGCGATGGTGTCCGGGCATGAGGGGCTGGCGCTGGCCCCCGCGTACGGCGGCACGCTGCTGGCGCTGGCCTGGCTGCTGATGCCGCTGGTCTGGTTCGGCGTCGACGAGACCCTGGACCCGGCCCGGTTCGCGCTGCTGCCGATCCCGAAGCTGGTGCTGCTGCGCGGGCTGCTGGTCGGCGCGCTCATCGGCGTGCCCGCCGCGGCGACGCTGCTGGCCACCTCCGGGCTGGCGGTCGGCGCGGCGATCGAGGGCGGCCCGGTGGCCGGGGTGGTCGGCGCCGTCGGCGTGCTGCTGGGGCTGGTGCTGTGCGTGCTGATGAGCCGCGCGGTCACCAGCGGCTTCGCCCGCGCGCTGCGCGCCCGGCGCACCCGCGACCTGGCCGCGGTGGTGCTGGCCGTGCTGGCCGCCTCGATCGGCCCGATCCAGTACGCGGTCAACTCCGGCGCCCAGTCCATCGGCATGGACCGACTGCAGTCGATCGCCCGGGTGCTGGGCTGGACGCCCTTCGGCGCGCCGTACGTGGTGGGCCAGGACGCGATGGCGGGCCGCTGGGACGCGGTCGCGGCGCGGCTGGCGCTGACCGTGGTCGTGATCGTGCTGCTGGCGTGGTGGTGGAGCACGTCGCTGGAGTCGGCCATGGTCGGTTCGGCGGGCGACGGCGGTGGCAGCGCCGGTCCGGCGCGCGCGGGCACCCCGACGGCCAGGTTCTTTCGGCGCAGCCGGGCGCCGCGCACCGCGTACGGCGCGATGCGGGTACGGGAGCTGCGGTACTGGCTGCGCGACGCGCGCCGCCGGGCCGGTCTGATCACGTTCGCGGTGGTCGGCGTCTTCCTGCCGGTGATGCTCAACCTCGGCCCGGCCGCCGCCGACGGGCAGATCCCCGTGAGCATGCAGCTGCTGACCATGGTCGGGGTGGGCACGCTGGCCTCGGTCGGCATCGCCAACCAGTTCGGGTATGACGGCAGCGCGTACGCGGCACAGGTGGTGGCGGGCATTCCGGGGCGGTTGGAGCTGCGCGCCCGAGCCGTGGCGTACTCGTGGTTCGTGATGCCGATCCTGCTCGGCGTGGCCGCGCTGACGGTGGTGCTGCGCGGGCACCCGGGCGAGCTGCCCGCCGTGCTCGGTGTACAGCTCGCCGCGTACGGCACGGGCCTGGCCTGCTGCCTGCACCTGTCGGTGTGGGGGGCCTACTCGCTGCCGGAGAGCCAGAACCCCTTCGCCATCAACACCGGCACGGGCGTGGCCAAGAGTCTGTTCGCGATGGCCGCCATGATCACCGGGCCGCTGCTGGCCATCCCGGTGTTCCTGCTGGCGGTGCTCGGCGGCTCGGTCGGCTCGGTGCTGGCGCTGCCCGCCGGGCTGGCGTACGGCCTCGGCGCGGCCTGGCTCGGCGCGCTCACCGCGGGCGACGCGCTGGACCGGCGGCAGCCCGAACTGCTCGCGGCGGTGACGCCGAAGCGGTGAGTGGACGGTCGGCGCCCGAACACCGACGGGTCCGCAACATGAACCCTGTCGGGCAGTTGACTTAAGATTCTTCGGAATGTGTCTGAGCACACCGAATAATCAGTGGAGTTGGCGGGCACGATGCGATGTAATAGTCGGCATGAGCATCATGGACAAGATGCGGAAGAACCGCAGCGCCGAGCAGATCCACCTCGAGCGCGCCCACCGCGAGCGTGCGCAGCGCAGCCGCGCCGCCGGTGAGATGCGCGACCCCATCACCAGCGTCTTCATGCGCTGACCCGACTTTCTCCTCCTCCAAAAACGTCGCAGCCCCGCCGGCCCCGAGCCGCGCGGGGCTGCGGCGCATTCCGGTCCGGCCATACCGGTGGCGGGCGATCGGCCATAGGGACCGGTCACATCGGTGGCGGGGCCACCCGTATTCCGGTCGGGCGGCGGGACCGGTACGGTGGGCACGGCCGCCACCCCTCGGCCGCGTGACGCTGCGCAACTCCCGCGCTGTCGCCTGGAGGGGTGGCATCGAAGAGGGAGGCGTGCGCATATGACGTCCGAGGGATCGCAGCAGTCCGGCTGGCCGCCGGCTGACGCGAACGAACGGCAGGGTGGATACGGGCTGTTCGAGGCGCCGCCGGCACCCGAGGAGTTCCCGGTCTTCACCCCGTACGGCAGCCAGACCCAGTCGGACTTCCCGCCGGATTCGGCCGCCCCGTCGTCGTTCGCCGGATTCCCGGCCGACTCGGCCGCCCCCGCTCCGGCCGCCGAGGAAGCCCAGCCGTACGTGCCCGCCCCGGCCGTGGTGCCGATTCCGGGCGTACGCCACGAGATGTCCTCGGCGTTCGCCGCGCACGAGCCGTTCGTGGCGCCTCCGGCCGAGCCCGCCGAGCCGTCCTGGCAGGCCGCGCCCGCCGAGCCGCAGTGGACGCCCGCCCCGGCCGAGGCCGCGTGGCAGACCTCGCAGCCCGAGCAGCCGTCGTGGCACACCCCGGCGCCGGAGCAGCCGTGGCAGACGCCCGCCGCCGAGACCCCGTCCTGGCAGACCGCGGCCGAACCCGCCTGGAACGCCGCACCCGCGGAGCCGCAGTGGACGCCCGCCCCGGCTGAACCCGCCTGGAACGCCGCACCCGCAGAGCCCGCCTGGAACGCCGCACCCGCAGAGCCTGCCTGGCAGGCCCCGGCGGAGCCGTCGTGGCAGACGCCGTCGGCCGATCAGTGGCAGGCCGCCGCCGCGCCCGCCGAGCCGCAGTGGAGCGCCGCGCCCGCCGAGCGCCCGTGGAGCGCGCCGCCGGCCGAGCCCGCCCGCGCCGAACAGCAGTGGCCCGACTACTCCGACTTCTCGCAGCCCGAACCGGCCACGCCGGAACCGACGTCGGGCTCGGCCTCGTGGGCCGCGTTCGCGGCCGGGGACAGCCCGAAGCCCTCCGCGCCCAACGGCCCGTGGACCCCGCCGCCCGCGGTCGCCGCGTTGATGGACCCCGAGCCCGCGTACGAGTCCCGGCCCGCCAGCGCCCCGCCGTCCTACGAGGCCCGCCCCGCGAGCACCCCGCCCGCGTACGAGTCGCGTCCGGCCAGCGCACCGCCGTCCTACGAGGCCCGGCCCGCGAGCACCCCGCCCGCGTACGAGTCGCGTCCGGCCAGCGCACCGCCGTCCTACGAGGCCCGCCCCGCGAGCACCCCGCCCGCGTACGAGTCGCGTCCGGCCAGCGCGCCGCCCGCTTACTCGACGCCGGTGAGCACCCCGCCCGCCGCGACCACTCCGGTCAGCACGCCGCCCGCCGCCGCCATCCCGGTCACGCCGCCCCCGTCGGTGGCGCGGGCCAGTGTCGGGTCCGCAAGCGTCGGTTCCGCGAGCGTCGGGTCGGCCAGTGTCGGGTCCGCGAGCGTCGGCTCGGCCAGCGTGGGCGCCGCGAGTGCCGCGGTGCCCGCCAGCAGCCGCATCGCGCCCGAGGAGAACGTGTCGCTGCCCAAGCCGCCGCCGCGGGTCTACGGCTCGGCATCGGTGACGTCGCCCGCCGAAGGGACTCCGGCACCGGCTGCGGCCGCCGCGCCGACGACCGCGGCCGCCTCGGTGCCGCCGCAGGCCGCGAGCGGTGCTGCTGCCGTACCCGCGCAGGGTGCCGCCCGTGCCACCGCTCGGGCTTCGGTCTCCGCGCCCCAGGTCGCCCCGGTCGAGCCGCACGCGGCGCCGCCGATCGCCCGCTCGTCCACCGTGTACGGCTCCCGCCCGGCGCAGCCCGCCGAGCAGGCGCCGCCCATGCCGACCACGCCGCAGTCACCGCCGCCGCCCCCGCAGGCCGCCGCGGCTACGCCCGCCGCACCCGCCCGCGGCGGACGCCAGCCCGCGTACGGCGATCTGCTGCAGCCTCCGGCCGCCGCGCCGTCCGTGCCGCCATCCGGCCCGCCGCAGTCCTGGCCTGGCGGCCCGGCACCCGTGCAGACGGCGGCACCCGTCGCCCAGGCCAAGCCGCAGCAGCAGTGGGCGCAGCCCGGCAACCAGGCGCCGGTGGGCCTGGTGCCCGGACAGCGCCCGCCGGTGGACTCGCCTCCGCCGCCCGGCACCGACCAGGCCAAGTTCGACAAGTTCAAGCCGGACGAGACCGGTTCGGTCGAGCCGAAGCCGGTACGCAGCGGCCGCCTGATCATCGGTGTCATCATCGGCTGCGTGCTGCTGCTGACCGTCGCGTTCGGCCTGCTCATCGGCGTACAGAAGCTGATGTCCGACGACGGCTCGGACACCTTCGGCGTGGGCGACTGCCTGAAGCAGAGTGGCAACGCCGCGGTCGCCGCCGCGTGCGGTGACGAGGGTGCGTTCTCGGTGGTGTCGGTGACCGACAGCATCGACCAGTGCCCGGACAAGCAGCAGCCGCACGTGACTGTGGGTAGCAAGGTCCTCTGCCTCGCGCCCGGCGCGGCTGCCACCGGGACCGCGCCGTCCGTCGCCCCGTCGACGGAGCCCACGCCCTAGCAACGGAACTTTGGTGTAAGCACCGAAACGGCCCAGTGACCATGACCACTGGGCCGTTTTTTCGGTCGCGCAACGTCACCCTGGCCAGCGAGACTGGCCCCATGTTGCGCGATGCCCTGCCCGCCCGCCGCGAGGCCCGACGCCAGCTCGTCGGCACCCTCTTCTCCTCGCTCGGCCGAGGGCTGACGCTGCCGTTCCTCTACATCTACCTGACCGAGGTACGGCACCTGCCCGGCTCCAGCGTGGGTCTGGCCATCGGCTGGTTCGGCCTGCTCACCCTGTTGCTGTCGCCGCTGGGCGGCACCCTGATCGACCGGTACGGCGCCCGCCGCGTGGTGCTGCCCGCGCTGGCGATCTCCTCGATCGGCTCCGGTTCGCTGGCCCTGGTGGGCGACATCTGGCAGGCGTTCGCCTCGCTCACCGTCTGCGGCCTGGGCGGCGCGGCCATCTGGGCCGGTCAGAACACCATCATGACCACGCTGACCGGCGAGCACGAACGCCAGCGGGTCTTCGGTCTGCAGTTCGCGCTGCTCAACCTCGGCATCGGCATCGGCTCGGCGCTGGCCGGGACCGTCGTCGACGTCACCCGGCCGGGCACGTTCCAGTTCATCTACCTCGCCGACATGCTCTGCTACGCGGGCCCGTTCGTGATCTTGCTGACCATGCCTCAGGTCGGGCGGCGCTTGGTCGGCGACGAACCCACGGCCGCCGGACCAAAAGAGCGCAGAGGGTACGCCGAGGTGCTGCGGCACCGCCCGTTCCGCCGTCTCATGATCTTCAGTGTGCTGCTGACCGTCTCCGGGTACGCGCAGCTGGAGGTGGGCTTCACCGGGTTCGCGACCAAGGTCGCCGGGGCCAGCACGCGCATCGTCGGATACTCCTTCACCTGCAATACCATCGTGATCGTGCTGGCCCAGTTACTGGTCATCCGGCTGCTGCAGGGCCGGAGCCGCACTCGCGCGCTGATGACGGTCGGCGTCGTCTTCGCCGCCGCCTGGCTGGTACTCGGCGTCGCCGGGTATGTCGACGGCCGCAACACGGTGATCAGCGCCATCGGCGTGATCGCGTTCGGCGGGATCTTCGCGTTCGGCGAGACGCTGCTGTCACCGATCAACCCGGCCCTGGTCAACGAGCTGGCCAGCGACGAACTGCGCGGGCGGTACAACGCGCTGTCGGCGATGGTGTGGGGCATCTCGGCGGTGATCGCACCGGTCAGTGCCGGTCCACTGCTGGCGGCGGGGCTGGGTGGCGTATGGATCGTGCTGGTCGCGGGTGGCTGCCTGGCCGCGTCCGTGGTCGCCTACTCCCTCCGCAACCTCATCACTCCCGAACAGGACGGCCTCCTCACCCCCGCCGCGCCGCTCACCCCCGCCCCCACTCCCGCCTGAGGCCGAGGCCGCAGTTTCGGGGAAAGTGCGCCTATCCACACGTCCATTCCAGCGGTTTCCCCGAAACTGCCACCCCCGGCCTGCCCGCGTAGGGCCAAGACGCGGGGTGGCGTCGGCGGGAGGGGTTTGGACCGGGCTGGCTAGGCTTGCGCACATGGCTACGATCTCGCGGGTACGCGCACCTGAGCTGCGCGGACGGGGCTGGCTCAACACGGGTGGCCGAGAGCTCACCCTCAAGGACATACGCGGAAAAATCGTACTTCTCGATTTCTGGACCTTCTGCTGTATCAACTGCCTGCACGTGCTCGACGAGCTGCGCCCGCTGGAGCAGAGGTACGCGGACGTGCTCGTCGTCATCGGGGTGCACTCGCCCAAGTTCGAGCACGAGCGCGACCCGCAGGCCCTCGCCGCCGCCGTCGAGCGGTACGGCGTGGACCACCCGGTGCTCGACGACCCCGAGCTGATCACCTGGCAGCACTACGCCGCCAAGGCGTGGCCGACCCTGGCCGTGGTCGACCCCGAGGGTTACGTGGTCGCGTCGATGGCCGGGGAGGGACACGCCGAGGGCCTGGTCCGGCTGCTCGACCAGCTCATCGCCGAACACGAGGCCAAGGGCACCCTGCACCGCGGCGACGGGCCGTTCGTGCCACCACCGCCTGCCGACACCCTGCTCCGCTTCCCCGGCAAGGCGTTGCCGTTGCCCGACGGCCGGGTGCTCGTGTCGGACTCCGCCCGGCACAGCCTGGCCGTGCTCGACGCCGACCTGACGCAGGTCACCCAGCGCATCGGCACCGGCAGCCGCGGCCGGGCCGACGGCACCGCCGAGCGGGCCGCGTTCTCCGAGCCGCAGGGCATGTGCACGCTGCCCGAATCCGTCGCCGAGCTCGTCGGGTACGACATCGTCGTCGCCGACACGGTCAACCACCTGCTGCGTGGCGTGAAGCTCGCCGACTGGAGCGTCACCACGGTCGCGGGCACGGGACGGCAGTGGCGGTCCAGCGTGGACGACCACGCCCACGACGCCCGCGCCACCGACCTCTCCTCGCCCTGGGACGTCGCCTACTACGACGGCAAGGTGATCGTCGCGATGGCGGGCACCCATACCCTGTGGTGGTTCGACCCGGTCAAGCGCACCGTCGGGGTGTACGCGGGCACCACCGTCGAAGCTCTCCGCGACGGCCCGCTGCCCGACGTTTGGCTGGCCCAGCCCTCCGGGCTGTCCGTCTCGCCCGACGGCCGCAAGCTGTGGCTGGCCGACTCGGAGACCAGCGCGCTGCGCTGGATCGAGGACGGCGTGCTGCACACGGCGGTCGGCCAGGGCTTGTTCGACTTCGGCCACGTCGACGGCTCCGCCGACGAGGCGCTGCTGCAGCACCCGCTCGGCGTGTGCGCGCTCGCGGACGGTTCGGTGCTCATCGCCGACACCTACAACGGCGCGGTGCGCCGGTATGCCGACGGCGTGGTGTCGACCGTCGAACGGAACCTGGCCGAGCCCAGCGACGTCGTGGCGACCGCTGACGGGAACGTGCTCGTGGTCGAGTCCGCCGCGCACCGACTGATCGGACTCGCGCAGACCCTCACCGCGTACGTCGACGGCGGCCGCCACAAGGTCGAGCGCCCACCGGCGCTGTTGGCGCCGGGCGAGGTCACCCTCGACGTGATCTTCACGCCCGCGCCCGGCCAGAAGCTCGACAACAGCTTCGGCGACCCGACCCGGCTGGAGGTGTCCGCCTCTCCGGCCGAGTTGCTCCTCGACGGCGGTGGGGTCACCACAGACCTGAGCAGACGCCTGGTGCTGAACCCGGCCGTCACACGGGGTGTGCTGCAGGTGGTCGCACAGGCGGCCACGTGCGACGCCGACGCCGAGCACGCCGCGTGCCACCTGACTCGCCAGGACTGGGGCGTCCCGATCGTCATCGACGCCGAGGGCACCACCCGCCTCCCCCTGATCCTGCGCGGCCTCGACGCCGACTAGCGCTCACCGAGGGGCGACCCGCCGCCGCACGCAGCACCGACGGTGGCCTATCCAGAATGTTCTCCGGATAGGTCACCGTCACGTCAAATCGGAATCCGGTCCGGCGCGGACCGGGCCGGTGTCAGCGGATGAACGGCGTCAGCGGGACCTCGGCGTTTTCGAGAGCCGCCCGGACGGCCCGCGCCAGCACCACCGCGCCTGGCGTATCCCCGTGCAGGCAGATCGAGTCGACCGCGTGCGGCAGCACCGTCCCGTCGAGTGCGATCACCCGCTGGTCGACCACCATCAGCAGCGCGCGGGCCACCACCTCCTCCTGGTCGGTGATGACCGCCCCGGCCTTGCCCCGCGGCAGCAACGTCCCGTCAGCCCGGTATGCCCGGTCGGCGAAGCCTTCGGCGTAGGTCGGGACGACGGCATCGCCGGCGGCGGTCGCCAACGGCGAGGCCGGGGCGCAGAGCACCGGCAGACCGGTGGCCTGAGCAGCCTCGACGATCGCGTCGACGTGCGCGACGGCGTGGTAGAGCGCACCGTGCGGTTTGAGGTAGCGGACCCGGGCGCCTTCGACGGCGGCCAGCGCCTGCAGGGCGCCGACCTGGTAGATGAGCTCGTCGCGCAGCTGGTTCAGGTCGTACTCGATGAACCGGCGCCCGAATCCGGCGAGGTCGCGATAGCCGACCTGGGCGCCGACGGCGACGTCGCGCCGGGCGGCGTACGCGCAGCTGCGCCGCATCGTCTCGGCGTCCCCGGCGTGGAAGCCACATGCGACGTTCGCGCTGGTCACGACATCGAGCAGAGCTTCATCGTCGCCGAGCTGCCAGCGGCCGAAGCCTTCCCCGAGATCAGCGTTGAGATCCATGGAAGGTCACAGTAGTGCTTGGCCGCGCCCGGCTGTTGTTTCAATTCGCCCAGTGCGGCGGGCGGCTGAGCGTGGCGGGCAGCCGGGTGGACCGGTCGCCACGGGCGGCGTTGACTTGGAACTGGGTGAGGTAGACGGCCTCGCTGAGGTCGGCGCCGCGCAGGTCGGCGCCGCGCAGGTCCGCCCCGATCAGCTCGGCCCGGCGCAGGTCGGCACCGCGCAGGTCGGCGCCGATGAGGTAGGCGCCGCGCAGGTTCACCCCGCGCAGGTCGGCGTTGCGCAGACGGGCGCCGACCAGGTCGGCGCCGCGGCGGTCCTTCGGCTTCGGGCGTACGGCGGAGCGAGCCAGTTCCCCGGCCCGGACCAGGAGCGCGTTGACCTTCGCCCGGTGCGCGGCGACGTCGAGGGCCAGCAGCGTCTCCGCGTCCTGTTCGGTGAGCTGTTCCGTCTCGGCGTTGGCACGGGCGAGCTCGGTACGCAGCGGCTCTTCGGTGACCAGGTTCTGCGCGTCGGCGAGATACCACAGCAGCTCGTGCAGTTGTCGCTGGACGGGGAAGGCGGCGTACATCGCGGTGGCGGTGGCCGGGTCGTCGCGCCAGCTGCGGCCGCCGAAGGTGACCTGGGAGGTCTTCTGCCCCGCGCCAAAGCAGTCGTACACGGTGCAGCCGGTGAAGCCGCTGTCGCGCAGCCGCGCGTGGATGCCGCAGCGGAAGTCCGGGCGCAGGTTGGCACAGGGCTGTCCGGCGTCCTTGGTGAGCGCGAAGTCGGACGAGGCGGTGAACGGCAGGGCCACGCAGCACAGGCCGAAGCAGTTCGCACAGTCGGCGCGCAGGTCCGCCCGCTCCACCCTGATCTCCTCTCGCCCGGTTAGGCAGCGCGTCAAGTCTAGGTGTCATCGACTTCACGCCTTTACCTACTGATAAGTAACCTACGACGCCGTAACCTAGGACCATGACCGGCACCGCCGCACGCGCCCCACGTCTGCGCCCCGTCGACCTCGGCAAGCCGCGTATGCGCGGCTGGCTCCACGCGTACGCCTTCTTCGTCGCCCTGGTCTGCGGCGTCGTCCTGGTGACCATCGCCGCCTTCCGGCCCGGCACCGGGCCGGTGACCAGCGTCGCGATCTACAGCCTGACCGTGTGCGGGCTGTTCGGCATCAGCGGGCTCTACCACCGCCGGGTATGGAGCGAACGCGGCTACCAGACGATGCGCCGCCTCGACCACGCCATGATCTTCATCTTCATCGCTGGGACGTACACGCCGTTCTGCGTGCTGCTGCTCGACCGCGGCAAGGCGGTGCTGCTGCTGGCGCTGGTCTGGGGCGGCGCGCTCGGCGGCGCGGTGCTGTCGCTGATCTGGCCGCACGCCCCGCGCTGGGTCTCCGCCCCGCTCTACCTGGCCCTGGGCTGGGTCGCGGTCGCCGTGCTGCCTGACATCCTGCACCGTGGCGGCGTCACCGCCCTGGTCCTGCTGCTGGTCGGCGGCGCCGCGTACAGCGTCGGGGCGGTCTTCTACGCGCTGCGGCGACCCAACCCGTGGCCGGAGGTGTTCGGGCACCACGAGTTCTTCCACGCCTGCACGCTGGTGGCCGCGATCTGCCACCACATCGCCATCTACTTCGCCCTCTTTGCCTGACGCCACCCGCCACCCGCCACCCGCCACCCGCCACCCGCCACCCGCCACGGCAAGATCGCCACAGTTTCGGGGAAAGTGCGCGAATCTTGGCCGATTAAGCTGCAGTTTCCCCGAAACTGCAGCCCGCCGGTGGCACCTGGCGCGGTGATTCGGTCAGAGCAGGCAGTCGCCGCGGAGCAGCTGCAGGATGAGGTCCTGCCGTGCGGTCGCCCGCAGGTCGGCACACGGCTGCGTGGAATTGGGCAGGCCGGCCACCCCGGCGGCCACTCCCGTCACCGTGTTGTCATCCCCGACGATCATGAGGCTGCCGCCCAGTCCTCCGGCGGATTTCCGCGAGAAGGTGGTCACGTGCGTCCGGGAGGTCTGTCCCACCATCACAATCATGGATTTGGTGTGAACCCGCACGGACAACTCGAGCAGTTCCGAGTCCGTCACGGCGCGCAGGAAGACGGCAGCGGCGCCGAGTTCGGGGTAGCCGGTCTGCGGCTGCTGCGCCACACGTATCCGCCGCATCGTCAGACGGATGCTGTCGTGCAGGTCGAGGCCGGCCGAACCGGTGGCCGGCATATCCACCTGCAGATCGTCGACCTCGACGTCGTGCACACCGGAGATCGTCAGCCCCGCGTTCGGGCCGGCAAGGCGCGGTGTCGCCCCATCCGGACCGGCGACACCCCGCAGGGTGATGGGCTGGCCCGGGGCGCCGGAGCGGTCGATGGTCACGTGCTCCGCGAAACGGCCCCTGACGCGAATGGTCAGGCCCGGCCGGGCCACAGCCAGCGCCGCGCGGATCGTGCAGTACGGCGTGGCCTGGGTGCCGGTGCCCGCATCCGAGCAGCCCGACGCGACGGTGTTGTCGACGAAGACCGGCGCGGGTTCACCCGGGTCGGGCCTGGCCTCCCCGCCGGCGGGAACCGACAGGAGCAGGCTGAGCAGCAGGCACATCGAATCCGTACGCAAAGGCTCCCCCGAGGCCGGATGGGTCGACGTCGACCATCATCGGCCACCGGCGCAAGGCCTCTGTCAGGCGCGGGCGGTGTGCGCGGTGGCCAGCTTCGCGGCGTCCAGGGTGGCCCAGTCGGACTCGACCACGTGCACGGCCAGACCGCAGGTGCGCAGGCCGTCGGAGTCGCCCTCGCCCCCACCCGCGTCGAGCTGTGCCGACAGCTGTGAGATCGAAGGGTTGTGGCCGATCAGCAACACGGTCCGGCACGCGGGGTCGGCGGCGCGGATCACGTCGAGCAGGTCGTCGGCCGAACCCTCGTAGATCGGTCGCTCGTAGTGGACCGTGGGCGAGCCCGCCCCCGACAGCGCGACGGCGACGGAGTGCCAGGTCTGCCGGGTTCGCCGAGACGGGGAGCAGAGGACCAGGTCTGGTACGTACTCCTGGCTGACCAACCAGGCTCCGGCGGCGGCCGCGTCGGCGTGCCCCCGGTCGGTCAACGGCCGGTCCGCGTCGGGGATCCCGACGGGCCGGTCGGCCTTGGCATGGCGCAAAAGCACCAGAGTGCGCGGGCGCTCGACGGCGCCAGACAACGGGGCCATGTGCTCAGCTTGCCGTAAGCGGCGACCGCGCGCATCCCAACCACCGCGATCCCGGACGCCATCGGGCCGCAGGACCCCTGAACGAGGGAAGCGCGGACGGCGCTCGAGGCGCCGCCCGCGCTCTGCGGGATGGGTGCACGGGTCAGAAGGCGGCTTCGTCCAGGTCCATGGCGTCGAGCGTGGCCAGCTCCACGATGCGGCGGTCGGAGCCGAGCCGCGGCAGCACCTCGCGGGAGAAGAACCGCGCGGTGGCCACGACGCCGGTGTAGAAGGTGGCGTCAGTGGTGTTCGGCTCGGCCGACAGCGCCTTGAGGGCCACGTCGGCGCGGCGCAGCAGCAGCCAGCCGACGACCAGGTCGCCGATGGCGAGCAGCAGGCGGCGGGAGTGCAGGCCGACCTTGTACAGCGAGCGCGGGTCGTCGCTCTGCGACTCGGCCAGCCAGCCGGTGAACGTGCCGAGCATCGCCTGCACGTCGCCGAGCGCGGTGGCCAGGGCGGCGCGCTCCTCCTTGAGCTGACCGTTGCCGGTCTCGTTGCTCAGGAACTCCTGGATCTCACCGGCGACGGCCATCAGCGAGCGGCCGTTGTCCCGCACGATCTTGCGGAAGACCAGGTCGAGGCTCTGGATCGCGGTGGTGCCCTCGTACAGAGAGTCGATCTTCGAGTCGCGGACGTACTGCTCCAGCGGGTAGTCCTGCAGGAAGCCGGAGCCGCCGTAGGTCTGCAGCGACTCGTTGCCCAGGATCTCGAATGCGCGCTCGGAGCCGCAGCCCTTGACCAGCGGCAGCAGGAAATCGTTGATCTTGGCGGCGCGCCCGGCCGCCTTCTCGTCCCCGGCGAACTCGGCGATCTTCACCCGGTCCTGCCAGTACGCGGTGTAGGCGACCAGCGCGCGCAGGCCCTCGGCGTACGACTTCTGCAGCAGCAGCGAGCGTCGGACGTCCGGGTGGTGCGTGATGGTGACGCGCGGGGCGGTCTTGTCCGTCATCTGCAGCAGGTCGGCGCCCTGCACCCGCTCCTTGGCGTAGGACAGCGCGTTCAGGTAACCGGTCGACAGGGTCGCGATCGCCTTGGTGCCGACCATCATGCGGGCGTTCTCGATGATGAGGAACATCTGCCGGATGCCCTCGTGCACCTCGCCGACCAGCCAGCCCTTGGCCGGGACGCCATGCCCGCCGAAGGTGGTCTCGCAGGTGGTGGAGACCTTGATGCCCATCTTGTGCTCGACGTTGGTGACGAAGACGCCGTTGCGGTCACCCAGCTCGCCGGTCTGCGGGTCGAAGTGGAACTTCGGCACCACGAACAGCGACAGGCCCTTGGTGCCGACCGCGTGGCCCTCGGGCCGCGCCAGCACGTAGTGGATGATGTTGTCGGACATGTCGTGCTCACCCGAGGTGATGAAGCGCTTCACGCCCTCGATGTGCCAGGAGCCGTCCTCCTGCTTGACCGCCTTGGTGCGCCCGGCGCCGACGTCGGAGCCCGCGTCGGGCTCGGTCAGCACCATGGTCGAGCCCCACTTCTTCTCGACGAAGAGCTTGGCCCACTCCTTCTGCTCCTCGGTTCCCTCGACGAACAGCACGTGCGCGAAGGACGGTCCGGAGCCGAACATCCACACCGGCGCGTTGGAGCCCAGCACCAGCTCGGCGAAGGCCCAGGTCAAGGTACGCGGGGCGTTGCTGCCACCGAGGTCGCCGGGCATGTCCAGGCGCCAGAACTCCGCGTCCATCCAGGTCTTGAACGAGCGCTTGAAGCTCTCCGGCATCTTCACGGTGAACGTGGCCGGGTCGTACACCGGCGGGTTGCGGTCGGCGTCGGCGTAGCTGGCGGCCAGGTCGACGCGCGCCATGCGGTCGATCTCGCTCAGCACGCTGCGCGCGGTGTCGGTATCGACCTCCGCGAACGGTCCTTCACCGAACGGCGTCTTGAACACCTCGAACAGGTTGAACTCAAGATCCCGCAGGTTGCTCTGGTAGTGGCTCATTTTCCCGCCCTCAGCGCATTCGTTACCGACCAGTAAGGCGACTCTATTACTCGTCGGTAACTATCGACAACCCGAATCGTGCGCTTCCCTCGTCACATCTGCGTGAATTTCTGGGCGGGTCGGCCGGGCGAGTGACGCACATAGAGTGTCAAAACGGGCATAAGCAAGCCGCCACGCCGTACGGCGTCACCGAAAGCGGGTGAGGTCGTTCATCCGGGTGACGCGGGCGCCCCCGCCCGCCGGACCAGGGGAGTCAATCATGATCGAGAAGCTGCACAAGCTGCTGTTCGAGCCGCGCTACCCGGTGCGTTACGTCGGCCGCCACCGCATGGTCGGCCAGCCGTTCTCGCTGCCCCAGCTCTCGGTCTCGCTGCGGCGGTCGCGTACGACCACCGCGGCCTGACCGTCAGTTCGCGGCGCCCAGTTCCCAGCTGGGCACCGGTGCCGGTGCCTGCGTCGGCCCGCTGTACTCCATCAGGATCAGGGCGATGTCGTCGTCGAGGCGGTCCTGCACCCACTCCATGAGCGCGGACTCGACCGAGGCCAGCCCGTCGGCGACGGTGCCGTGCCCGAGCAGCTTCCGGGCGCGGTCGGTGAT
Source organism: Catellatospora tritici (assembly GCF_019083965.1). Taxonomy (GTDB): domain Bacteria; phylum Actinomycetota; class Actinomycetes; order Mycobacteriales; family Micromonosporaceae; genus Catellatospora; species Catellatospora tritici. The sequence continues at coordinate 76,348 of NZ_JAHRCY010000011.1, read as the reverse complement.
CGGGAAGAACTCCCCGTCGCGCCGCGCCTCCGCCAGACCGTCGGTGAGCATCAGGAGCCGGTCGCCCGGCTCCAGCCGCTCCACCCGGCTGCGTACCACCGGCATGAAGCCCAGTGGCGGCGCGGGCGCGGGCGGATCCAGCGTGATGACCTCACCGCGCCGGATCAGGATCGGCGCCGGGTGGCCGCAGTTGACGATGGTCAGCGTGCCGCCGCGCTCCTCGACCAGGCAGGCCGTCACGAAGTCCTCGTCGCCGACGCTGCGGGCCACGGCCCGGTCCAGGTCCGCGACGATCGCGCGCAGGTCGGCACGCTCATAGGCCACATGACGGTACGAGCCGAGCACGATGCTCGCCGTACGCACCGCGTCCAGGCCCTTTCCGCGCACGTCTCCGATGATCATGCGGACGCCGTACGGCGTGTCCAGGGCTTCGTAGAGGTCACCACCGATGTCGGCGGCCGCGGTCGCGGAGATGTAGCGACCGGCCACGGCCAGCGTGCCGACCTTCGGACCCAGCGTGCGCAGCACCGCCTGCTGCGCGATGGTCGCGAGCTTGGCCAACTCGGCGATGCGCTCGGCCTGTCGCTGGCGCAGCATCGCCACCACGGCGGCGATGCCGGTGGCCAGGCCGACCCCGATGACGTTGATGAAGGACGGGACGTCGTCCAGGCCGCTGAAGAACGCGAACACCATGCCCGCGACGGTGGCCACCCCGCCCGCGACCAGCACCGCCTGCCAGGGTGCGAACACGGCTGCCAGGAAGGGAACCGTCGCCATCAGGCCCACGTACCGGGCGGGACTGCCGTCGGCGAGTTCCACTGCGGAGATCAAAACGAGCAGCACGAAGGCCGCGCCGAGACCGGCGCGGAAACCGGGGCTGAGCGGGCGTCCGCCCGACAGGGCAAGTGGTATGCGTACGGCAACCAGCATGCCTGATCAACTTGGCCCCAACGCTCAGATTGTCCCCTTGGTGGATCACATTCTGTCCGGTCGGACAGCTTTTCAAAGGGACATAGTCGAGTAAGGCAACGCGTCGCCAGCAGCGAAGCGTCCGATGCGGCCCATGATTCAGCCGTGTTGATGGCGAAATGCCGGAAGGGCTACTCCGCCGCGCCGGTTCCGGTCGGCCAGGTGCGCCAGTTGAGCCACGAGCGCGACGCCGTCGGGCCGCGCTGACCCTGGTAACGCGAGCCGTTCACGGTCGAACCGTACGGGTGCTCCGCCTCCGAGGACAGGCGTAGTACACACAGCTGGCCGATCTTCATACCGGGCCAGAGCCGGATCGGGAGCGTGGCCACGTTCGACAGCTCCAGGGTCACGTGCCCGGAGAAGCCCGGGTCGATGAAGCCCGCGGTCGAGTGGGTCAGCAGGCCGAGGCGGCCCAGGCTCGACTTGCCCTCCAGCCGCGCCGCGAGCTGGTTGCCCAACGTCACGACCTCGAGCGTCGAGGCGAGCACGAACTCGCCCGGGTGCAGCACGAACGGCTCCCCGTCCCGCACCTCGACCATGGTGGTCAGATCGTCCTGGCGCTCGGCCGGGTCGATGTGCGTGTACAGGTGGTTGTTGAAGACCCGGAACAGGCCGTCCAGCCGCACGTCGATGCTCGACGGCTGGACCAGGCTCGGCTCGAACGGATCGAGCTGGAGTTGGCCCGACTTGATCTCCGCTACCAGGTCGCGGTCCGAAAGCAGCACGACCGCCAGCCTAGTGCCAGCCTCCCTTCCCGCAACGAATCAGCAGGTCACAGCGGTGGTTTAGGCCGTTGTCGGCCGGGTAGTACCTCGGTGTCCGAACCCCCGGGCACGGCCCCGGACCCCGAAGTGGGGCCCGGGGCCAAGAATGTGCACGGCCGGGTGCCGAGATCACCGCTTGTGGTCGTACCCCCATGTTGGAGTTGACGTTGCGCCCCGAAATCGGGATCGCCGAGGTGCCATTTACCAACAAATCACCCGATCGGGCACGGCAGGCGTGTCTCGATAGCGCAGTCGAACATTTGTTCGATAAAGTCCCCGACATGGCTACCTGGTCCGAGTTCGCCGCCGCCACACCGTGGCTGGCCTCGTCGATCCGCGCCCTGCTGCACCAGTACGGGCCCGGCATGGGCTTCCTGGCGACCGTGCGCGCGGACGGCAGTCCGCGCCTGCACCCGGTGTCCCCGATCGTCACCGACGAGGGGCTCTACTGCTTCATCCTCGACACGCCCAAGCGACGCGACCTCGATCGCGACGGCCGCTACGCCCTGCACGCGTACCCGGCCGAGGACAGCGACGTCGAAGCATGCGTCACCGGGCGCGCTTACCCCGTGACCAGCCCGGTCACCGTCGACCACCTGGCCCGCACGCACCGGGCCGCCCCGCTCGCCGACTGGCGGCTGTACGAGTTCGCCATCGAGACCGCACTGCTGCACCGGCACGAGCCCGACACCCTGCCGGTGCTGTGGCGGGACCGGCGCGCGCCGCTTCCCGAGCCGGCGCCGCGCGTCGAACGTCGAGCTGCCCGGCCCCACCTGCAGCTTCTCGCGGCCTGACCGGCGGCCTCGACCCGCGGCACTTACCTGCGTGCGTTGCGGCGGTGCGGTCAGGTACAGTGGGGACCGCTCGCGGGTGTAGTTCAATGGCAGAACATCAGCTTCCCAAGCTGACAGTGAGGGTTCGATTCCCTTCACCCGCTCCACAACGAAAAGCCTGGTAGGACGCGAGTCCCAACCAGGCTTCTCTATTTCTCGCGATCTCTATCCGGCTGTCGTGCCCGTTACGTGCCCGTCTCCCCAGCCGACGCTCAGTCAGTCGGGTCTGCACCGCTACGCGGGAACCAGGCGGGTAAATGGGTGATCCCCGCGAAGGTGGCAACACCTGTGAGCAGCCCAATCGCCACCACGGCCAGGTGCGGTGCGGGCAGGGCACGCAGCACCGACACCGCGAGGAGCAGAGCGGCGAGGCCGCCGACCAGCGCGGGCCAACGGTGTCGGATGGGTTGGAGGAGCACTGGCGCCAGAAACCCCGACATGGCGATCCCCATGCTGGGGCCGAGATCCCAGCGCCACGGATCACCGAACACCACGTCGATCAGGCCTTCGAGGATGCTGAGGACGACGATCAGGGCCGCGGTCCCGCCGAGAAGCGGCCAGACGGCCACTGACTTCGTCTGCGGTCCGCCGGTGCCAAAGATCATGATCCGCAAGGCGCCCCGGGCGGACATGGGAAGCTGCGGACCGGACGACATGGCTTGATCGTAAACGTGGGATCAAGAGGGCTGCCGAGTTGGCGGGTCCGTGCCCTGTCCGTGGCACATCCGGCTCAGGCCGCGCCCAGGGCGGCGACGAGGCGGTCGTGTTCGGCCTGGGTGCCGATCGCGGCGCGATCCTCGGGATGGTCGACATACCAGCGGACCGCGTCAGCCAGGAACCACGGGTGGACCTCGAAGACCAGCTGCAGCGTCCGGTGACGACGCAGTCTGGCGGGTAGCGACAGCGGTTGCTCATACACCAGGGGCAGAGTCTGATCGGAGAGCTTGCCCCGCACCGGGAACCCCGGACGCAGCAGCGTCCACGGGATCTCGACGTCGCGCAGCACTAAGCCCGCGATCCTGATTCCATCCGGATGCAGTTCCAGCGCGGGCAGGCCGCGCCACAGCACCATGCCGGTGCCGAACGCCACCAGCACGGACAGGGCGCCGAGAAACCAGCCGAGCAGCGGGAGACGGGTGAAGAGACTCAGCCCGCACACCTCCATCGCCGTAAGGCACAGCAACACCACTGGAATCGTGTACGTCCGGGTGACGAATGCCCCGTCCGCCACGTCGAAGCGGAGTCTCGTGCTGACCGGACGGCGATGGGCCCGCACCAGGAAGACGACTCCGACCCCGATCACCGCCAGACGTGCCAGCACGACCAGCCCGTGCCAGTTCTCCGGCACCGTGGCAAGCCACAGCCAGAGCGGAGCCGTGAGCACGATCAACACGTAGATCAGGCGGTACCGGGTCAGCTGTAGGGCGTGGGGCATAGCTGGCCATGCTAGGGGGCGGTGCGAGACCACGCTGCCCCGCCAACGCTGCTAGCCTGCGCAGCCGTGACCGACGCGCGCGTGATCGACCTCCACTCCCCCGACGGGACCCGCCTGGCGCTGCACGACTTCGGCGGCACGGGGGACGCGGTGCTGCTGCTGCCGGGCCTGTGCGGCTACGCCGGGGAGTGGTCGGCGACGGCGGAGTGGCTGGTGGCGACCCATCACGTGTACGCGCTCGATCCCCGTGGCCACGGGGCGAGCCAGACCCGGCCGGGCGACGTGTCCCGCGAGGCTCACGTGGCCGACACCGTCGCGGCGCTGACCCGGATCGGACCGGTGGTCCTGGTCGGGCAGTCGCTGGGCGGCCATACCGCGATGCTGACCGCGGCGACGCGACCTGACCTGGTCGCCCGACTGGTGCTGGTGGAGGCGGGGCCGAAGGGCGGCGACGGCACCGCCGACACGATCGACCGCTGGCTGGCGTCGTGGCCGGTCCCGTTCCCGGACCTGGCCACGGCGGCCGAGTTCCTCGGCGGCGGACTGGTCGGCCCGGCCTGGGCGGGCGGCCTGCGGCAGCACCCGGACGGCTGGCGCCCGGTGTTCGAGCGCGACGTCATGGTCGCCACGGTCGCGGGCGCGCACGCGCCGCGGTGGGCCGAGTTCGCCCGCATCGACTGCGACATCCTGCTGGTACGCGGCAGCGCCGGTTTCATGGACGCCGACGAGTTCACCCGGATGGCCGAGCACCCGAAGGTCACCGCGGTCGAGGTCGAGGGCGCGGGCCACGACGTGCACCTGGACAGCCCACAGCAGTGGCGGGACGCGCTGACGGCGTTCCTGGGCCGCTGAGGATCAGCTGCTCAGGACGGTGACGGCCACGGCGACGAACCCGGCGCCCGAGACGAGCCCGAGCGCGATCGTGCAGATCCGGGGCCGGATGCGCACCTCGCCGAGGGTCCGCTCGGCGGGGACGGCCTCCAGCAGCGCCCGGACGTGTGCCGCCGCGCGCAGCTGCGCGGGCCGGCGGTTGAGCCCGTCACCCCAGACGGCACCGGCACCCATCGGCACGGCCAGGTGGCGCTGCCCGGCGACGCGCACCCGGACGTGGTCGTCGTCGGCCAGGTCGACGCCGCCGACCAGGTGTCGGGGGACGTGGCGGGTGGTGAACGCGGTGTGCAGGCTGAGCCGCCGGGGCGTGACGACGATCTTCCCCGATGGCCCGAGCAGGTAGAACGCGACTGCGACGGGCACGAGCACGCCCGCGATGACCGGGGCGGTCGCGAGCGGGTTCAGCCACATCGCGAGCGGCAGCGCGGCCGCCACGATGCCGAGCATGATCCATGCGACCACGTCCCGGCGGCGCACGACGCCGCGCCGGCGGCGGCCCCGGAGCGTGGTCGAGGGCAGGTCGTCCAGCCGCACCTCGGTCCAGCGGCGGCGCAGGGTGGTGATCCGCCCGCTGATCGCGACGAACGCGGTGAGCCCCGCGAACATGGCCAGCACGGGCGGCAGCCAGTGTCCGGGTCGGCTGGCCAGTCCGTCGGCGGTGGCGACCGTGCCCGGCTCGGCCGGGTCGAGGTAGATCGTCGGTTGCTCGCCGAGCGACAGCGTCGTGCCGATGGAGCCGGTGAGTTCCGCGGTATAGGTACGGCCATCGTGGCGGTACCTGACCACGAATGTGTCGATCTTGCCGGCGCGCACCGCGACCACGGTGGCGGGCACCGCGACACCTTCGGTGACCAGGTGCTCGACCTCGGCCCGGCCGGTCAGATAGGTCACCAGGGCGGCTAGCCCGAACAGCAGTGCCACCGCCAGCCCGATGCCGGTGGCACGGCGGGCCCACACCATGGCGTATGACGCCGAATCGGCCACGCGAATCTCCCCGTCCCCCTGGGCTGCCTGGTCGTGGCGCCAACCCTAGCGATCAACGTCAAGTTCGGCGACCCAGCAAATCGGACAGTCGCCTCAGCGGGTGGGTCGCGCCAGGACGGCGACCTTCTCCCCGCCGTACCGCCGCAGCGTGGCGACGACCTCGTCAGGGCTCTCCACCAGGTCGTCGAGCGAGATCAGTTGGAACCCGGCCCGGCTTCCATCCTTGGTGCGATAGTTCGGCTTGGCCTTTACCTCCACACCCGGCGCGAGCCACAGGATGACCGCGGGGCTGGCGTTCCCGTCGAGGTAGTGGGGCCGCTCGATGGTGACGGCCGCGACCGAACTCCACGGAAGGTCGGCCTTGATCTCGGCGCACCGCACCACCAGCCCGGTGTCCGCCGCCTCCAGGCGGAACTCGTGGCGCAGCGTGGAGTACAGGCTGCCGAGGCTGAAGACCGCCATGACGGCGCCGGTCAGATACCAGAACCACGGGCCGAGGACGAACTCCCGGTCCACGAGCGCCAGCAGTGACGGAAGCCCGGCGGCCAACGCGCTCAGGAGCAGCATGACCAGGCTGGTCCGGACGACTTTTCCAGTGTTGCGGTGCAGCGACATGCAGGACCCTCCGTGTGAACGCGAGGCACGCTAACACCGCCCGGTAACCGGGACAATGCGCCGACGGGGCTCAGCGTCCCAACAGTTCGGACACGGTCACGGGGCGGAGCTGGCGTTCGCGCAGGAGATCGAGGATGTGCGGCAGCGCCTCGTCGGTGAAGCGGGCGTTGTCCTCGGTGATGTGCATGATCACGATCGAGCCGGGCTGGACCCGCTTCTTCACCGCCGCGACGATCGGGCGCCAGTCGGCGGCGAACGGGTCACCGCTGACCACGTCGCCGTCGACGACGGTCAGGCCGAGCGGCGCCATCGCGCGCAGGGCGGTGTGGTCGTGACACAACCCCGGGAAGCGGAAGTAGCGGGTCTGGCGGCCGCCGTACCCGGAGATGAGCTGGAACGTCTTCGCGACGTCGGCGGTCATCTGGGCCGGCTTGATCTGCGGGAGCCCGTAGCAGTCCGCGGTGAACGCCTGGTGCCCGTAGGTATGGTTGGCCAGCTCGAACCTCGGGTTCGCGGCCAGGCGCGCGGTCACCTCCGGGTATTGCCGCACCCACTTGCCGGTGAGGAAGAAGGTCGCGGGCACCCGCTCCCGCTCCAGCAGGTCCAGCACGCGCAGGTTGGTATATGACGTGGCCTTGCCCCGCGCGAGCCGGCGCAGCATGTCGTCGGTCATGTCGGCGTCGAAGGTGAGCGCTACCCGGTGCTCCTTGCGGCTGCCGTGTTCGACGACCGGCGGCAGCAGCCCGGCCCTGGTCTGTCCGGGCAGCGCCTTCGGCGAGGCGACCGGGCTCGGTCCGGCGCTCGGACTCGCCGCGGCGGTGGGCCCTGCCGTCACCGCGACCGGGCTGGGGCTGGGCGTCGGAGCTGTCCACGGCTGGACCGGATCGACGCGACAGCCCGCGGCCGCGACCCCGACCACTGCCGCCACCAGCGTTCCGACCAACCGACGCACCGGACCATCCTCCCAACCCACCATCGCCGCCGCTGGGCAGGCGAGGCTGCGGGTTCGGGGAAAGTGCGGCTACCCGGCTCCAGGAAGAGACAGTTTCCCCGAAACTGCGGCAACAGTTCCGGCGTCGTCAGCGGAGGAGGACGGCGGCGATGGTGCGAGCTTCGGGGCTCCAGGGGGTGGGGCGGCCCTTGGGGTCCATCTTGACCATCACGCGGCGGCCGTCGGCGTACACGGTGGCGCCGTCCTCGGACAGGAAACGGAAGCCGTAGACGGCACTGGTCTCACCCATGCTGTCCAGCCAGAACTGCACCCCGACGGGGCCGGTGCCGCGGATCGGCGCGTGGTAGGTGATGGTGAACTCGCGAACCGCCGCGATCATGTCGGAGCTGCTCGGCCTGCCGTCGCGGAAGCCGTAGCCGTGCTCGGCCCAGAACTCCGACATGGCCCGCTCCAGCACCAGGGCATACCGGGCGTTGTGCATGATGCCGACGATGTCCAGGTCGTCGATGTGGATCGTCGCGGTGCGGACGGTGCCCGTGGACATGTCGAGCAGTGCGGTGGTCATATCCAGGGCCTCTCAGGGTGCCGGCAGCAGATCGGGTACGGAGGTCAGTTCGCGCAGGCGGCCGAGCACGGCCAGGCGGGCGTCATCGCAGCTGCGGGCGAGCAGGCGGGAGTGCAGCAGGGCCGCGACCCCGGCCGCGTCGACCTCGAAGGCCAGCCGCCGCACGTCTGTGGTCGGCGGCAGCTCACCCAGCTCGACGGCCTCGGTGACGAGCCGTTCCAGCAGTTCGATCCACTCGCTCAGGATGACGACGAGCCGGTCGGGCACGGCACCGGTGCGGCCGGTGAACTCGAACTCGGCGTTGGCGAAGAAGCAGCCGCCGGGCAGGGTGCGCGCGGTGTAGAAGGCGAGCCGGGCCTCGTGCAGGGCGAACAGGCGGCGTACGCCGCGGGGCTGCTCCAGCGCGGGCAGGACGATCAGGCGGCGCCACTGCTCGCGGGCGTGCTCGATCGCGGCGAGCTGCAGCTCCTCCTTCGAGGCCCAGTGCGCGAAGAGACCGGACTTGCTGACGTGCAGCCGCTCGGCGAGCTGGCCGAGCGACAGCCCGTCCAGCCCCGCCTCGCTGGCCAGCGCCACGGCGGCGTCGAGCACCGCGGTGCGGGTGCGCTCGCCACGGGCCAGCCGTCCGTCTGTCTCGGTCACCTGGTCACCATACAAAACGACCGACCGGTCGCTTGTTTATCGGTGAGTGAACTCACTTCCCCCGGCGGCCCGGACGCGACGGTTTCCGGGAAAACGAGGGGTGCCCGATCACCAGGTGCAGGTGGCGCGGCGACGGACCGATATCCACCCGCTGCCCCCACGTCAGCACCAGATGGTCGGACTCGACGCCGTCGGCGAACACCACCAGGCGCTCGCTCTCACTGGTCAGCGACAACTGCTGCCCCGGCGCGATCCGACCGGCCGTGAACCGCACCCCGGTGGCCTGGGACGGCCAGGCCTCCCGGACGAACCAGCACAGCTCGCTCGCCTCCGGGCCGGGCAGCGTCTCGTTCATCCCGCGTTCCAGCGCGACCGAGGCGCACCAGCCGGTGGCCCCGGTGCCCGTGCCGACCAGCACGCCGGAGGACGAGTGCCGCTCGCGTCCGCCCTCCGGCGTGGTGACCAGGTATCGCGACGACTGGTGCGACTGGTGCCCGACGTAGATCTCGTTCAACCCGCCGAGCTGCTGGCCGTCGTCGAGGGTCGCCAGCACCATGGCCCGCCGCTGCACCTCCACCCGGCCGTCGGGGACGTCGCGCAGCAGCGCGGCGGCCTGCTCGGCGGAGAAGCGGGCCAGCACGCCCGGGAACCGCGCGGGCTCGGGATTGACCCCGACCACCGGCTGTCCGTCGAGATACTTGGCCGCGTTCGCGACCAGGCCGTCCTGGCCGACCGTGATCACCACGTCCTCCGGCCCGAACAGGAACCGGGCCAGGTCGTCGCGGTCGACCTGGCCGCGGCGCCAGTCGGCGGGCAGGGCGGCGCTGACCGTGGCCAGCGCCGCCTGCTGTGCCGCGTGCCGCTCCTCCACCTCGGAGATCTTCCTCCCCCGTTCTTTCAGGAAGTACTCCGCGGCGGCCCGGGTGCCGTGGCGTCCCAGCAGCTCGTCGAGCTCGCTGCGACGGGACACCACGACCGCCCGGGGGGCCAGCGTCGCGCTCATCGGTCGCCGCCACCCGCGCCGAAACGGGCCAGCAGGCCGGTGATGACGTCCGGGGTGACGGTGAGCTGCCCGATCTCCGGCAGCTGCCCGGCGAACTCGCGCAGGGCCAGGCTCTGCAGCACCTCGGCGGGCATGTCCCGGTATGCGGCCAGCTTCGCCGCCTCCGCCTCGCCCTGGGCGACGCCGAGGGCCCGTACGCCCGCCGCCTTGGCCTCGGCCAGCGTGCGCTCCTTCTCCGCCTCGGCCGCGCTGAGCAGCCGGTCGCGCTCGGCTCGGCCCTGCGCGTCGGCGAGCTGCGCCGCGGCGTCCAGTTCGGCCTTGCGGCGGGCGTTGGCACCGTGCTGCTCGACCAGCTGCTGTTCGCGCCGAGCCAGCTCAATCTTGTTTTTGAGCTCGTTTTCCGCGATTCCGCGCTCTTGCTCGACGGCCTGCGCCCGGCGGGCGAAGGTGGCCCGGTCCGCCTCGACCTGCACGGCCTCCCGGGTCGGCGTCTGCAGCGCGCGCTCCAGCTCCGGCTCCGGGCGGATGGCGACCACGCGGGCGCTGACCACCTGCACGCCGAGGTCGGCCAGGCGCGGCTCGGTGCTCAGCGCGGCGGTCACCGCCTCGCGGACCGAGGCGACCTCGGTCAGCGCCTCGGCCAGAGGCAGGCGGGTGAGCAGGTCGAGCGCGGGCTGCTGGGCGAGCTCGGCCAGCAGCGTGGCGATCTGCTCCAGCGGCCGGCCCACGCTCTTGCCCTGGTACGGGTCGATCGAGAAGTCCAGCCGGGCGACGGCGACCGCCGGTTCCGCCACCCGGTAGGTCACCGTGGCCTGCACGGTGACGTCGGTGAAGTCGCTGGTGCGCGCGTGGAACAGCAGCGGCAGCTCGCGGTCGTCGATCGGCACCTCACTGAGCACCGCGGTGAGTGGCCGGTACCAGAACGCCAGCCCCACCCCAGCGCGCTTGGCCCGGCCGCGCACGCTGTGGCGCACCCAGCTGGTGGGGGTGCTGCGCAGGTGCCGCAGGAAGAACCGTCTCGACACGTCAGCCATGATGAGTCCCTTTCGGATGAACCCAGGTCCCTTTTTCGTCACCATGACGATAAGCTCCGTGCTACATTCTCGTCAAGGTGGTGATAAATCATGGCGGTGGTTCCAGGTGTCGGGTCGAAGACCGAATACCCCGTGTTCGCCGTGACGGCGGACCTGGTCGTGCTGACGGTGCGCGACGACGCGCTGCAGGTGCTGCTGATCCGGCGCGGGCTGGAGCCGCACCTCGGGGCGTGGGCGCTGCCCGGCGGCTTCGTGCGCGGCACGGAGGACCTGGACGCGGCGGCCCGGCGCGAGCTGGTCGAGGAGACCGGTTTGACCGCGCCGTTGGGGCACCTGGAGCAGTTGGCCAGTTACGGCGCACCCGACCGGGACCCGCGTGGCCGCGTGGTGACCGTGGCGTACCTGGCACTGGTGCCCGACCTGCCCGCCCCGGTCGCGGGCGGCGACGCCGCGGGTGCCGACTGGGTGGCGCTGGCCGAGGTCGACGAGCTCGCCTTCGACCACGCCCGCATCCTGGCCGACGGCATCGAACGGGCCCGCGCCAAGCTGGAGTACTCGGCGCTGGCCACGGCGTTCTGCCCACCCGAGTTCACCATCACCGAGCTGCGCGCGGTGTACGAGGCGGTCTGGGGCGCCAGACTCGACCCCCGCAACTTCCACCGCAAGGTGACCGGCACGCCCGGCTTCGTGGAGCCGGTGGGCCGCTCCGTCGCCGCTGAGCGGGGCCGCCCGGCGCAACTGTTCCGCCGCGGCTCCGCCCAGCTCCTACACCCGCCGATGCTCCGCCCGACGTCCTGAGCCCCGGCACCGCCTCGATCGATCATGTGGGTTCGGGGAAGGTGCACGAATCTTGGGCGCGATTGCCGCACTTTCCCCGAAACTGCACCGATCTTGAGGGCGACCTGAGACGTCGTGAGGGCCGACGCGAACGCGTCGGCCCTCACGACGGAGCAGCTCAGGCCGGGCGGCCGAAACTGTGGATATTGCCGTCGTCCATTTTGCGCATGGCGATCGGTTTGCCTGGTCGGGAGGCGTGGACGATCCAGCCGCCGCCGACGTACATGCCGACATGGTGCAGGTCGCTGTAGTAGAAGACCAGGTCACCGGGGCGCAGGTCGGCCCGGCTGACAGATTTGATCTTCGAGCGCTGCGCCTTCGCGTTGTGCGGCAGGGACACCCCGACGCTGTCCCAAGCCGCCATCACCAGGCCGGAGCAGTCGAAGGTGTTCGGCCCCGCCGAGCCCCAGACGTAGTCCTTGCCGATCTGACGGCAGGCGAACTGCGCGGCCTTCGCCGCGTCGCCGCCCGGGTACGACGCCGGGCACGGCGCGGGTCGCAACTCGCCCAACCCGCTGCCGCTGGAGTATGCCTGCAACCGCAGCTTGTTCAACTTGGCGATCTCGGACTCGATCACCTTGGCTCGGGCCGCCTGTTCGGCCTCGACCTTGCTGAGCTGCGCGACCAGGACGTCCAGCGGCTCCTTGACCTTCTCGAGCTCCGCCTTGGCGGCGAGCACGTCGGCGATCCGGGCCTGCTTCTCCCGTGCGACCTGACCCACCATGGTCAGGCGCCGGGCCGTCTCGCGACTGTCGCCCCGGGACAGGAACAGGTTCACCTGGGCCAGCTGGCCACCTCGGTACAGGTGGTCGGCGAAGGTGCCGATCCGGGTCCGAGTGACCTGCACCTGCAGCTCCAGCGGGGCGAGCTGCGTGTTCAGCGCCCGCGCCTTCTCCTGCTGCCGGGCGAGTTTGATCTTCGTGGCGTTGTGCTCCTCGACGATCGGCTCGAGCTTGTTCCACTGCTCGTCGATCTGCTTCTCGACCTCCGCCGGTGACGGCGCGGCGTGCGCCACGGCGGGGGTGAGCAGCAACGCCGCGCCGGCTACCGCCAGCACCGCGAGGAGGCGGGGGGTCCGTGGTCCACTGGTTAGCCCCGACTGGGGCCTGTTATGGCTACACACGAGGATCCACGTTAGGCACGGCCGTTACCGTTTCGCAACTTCGGCCACGTTCGATGGCTCTACGTGTGCACGGGCCTACCGGATGTCGATGAAGACGTCGTCGATCATGCCGTGAAACTGGTCGTTGTTGGTCGCCGCGCCCTTCCCGCCGACACGCACCGGGGCTTCGTTGTCGATGGCCAGGTCAGCGGGCAGTTCGGCCTCGCCGGACGGGGCGCCGTCGATGAGGACGGCCAGCTTGGCGCCGTCGCGGACGCACTCGACGTGGTGCCAGCCGCCGTCGGCCACGCCCTTGCTGCCCAACGCCACGAAGATGTGGTTCTGGCCCTCGACCGGACCGGAGATGACGCAACTGGGCTTGCCCTCGTACCCATCGACCTGGAGCTTGAACTGGGTGCCCTGCATCGAGTAGCCCTTCTGGACCACGTTGGAGCCCTTGCTGGTCTCGCCAGGCGTCATCAGGACCGCCGCGCCCCAGTGCAGCGGCCGCAGGCCCGGGTTGAGCCCCGCGCTGTCGGCCACCTCCAGAATCGCCCGCGGGCAGCTGTCCTCGGCCGCCGCGTGGCAGGTCTCCGGGAACCGCACCGCGAGCCCGGCGTCGTGCGCGACGAACGTGAGCTCGCCGCCCTGCTGCGCCTTCTTCGTCAGGGTGAGTCCGGCGCCGCTGCGGTCCAGGCCGCCGTCGAAGTCGAGCCGCAGGCCGGTGCCGGGGTTCGGCCGCGGCGAGGGCGCGGACGATCCGGACGGGGTCGCTGAGGGCGCCGGGGTGGCCCGCGGTTCGTCGCCGGACCGGCTCACCAGGAACGCGATCGCGCCCCCGGCCCCGATCAGCACGAGTACGAGTACCACCTGCCACCACTTGATCTGCCGCACCCGGACAGGTCTACCACAGGGCGGCGACGCCCAGACACCGGCCGAGCGGGGCGTGCACCGGCCCGCACGGGCGCAAACGCCGACCGCCGGGCCACAATGGCCCGGCGGTCGGCATGAGCTGTCGGAACAGCGTCAGCTGGGCCGGATGTAACCCGCGATCGGCATGGTGTCGATGTACGCCATGCGCACCACGTCACCGGTGTGCGGCGCGTGCACCATGACCCCGCGGCCGTTCACCTTGCCGACGTAGAGCCCGACGTGGTGCAGGCCGTCGTTCGGGAAGAAGAACACCAGGTCGCCGGTTTGCGGCGTGCTCACCCGCTTGCCCTCGGTCCACTGGTCCTTGGTGTAGTGGGTCAGCTTCACCCCGACCTGGTACCAGGCCCACTGGGTCAGGCCCGAGCAGTCGTAGTGCGCCTGCGGGAGCTTGGACAGCTCCTCCGGGTCACCGAAGACGTAGCTCTTGCCGATCTGCTTGCACGCGGCGACGGCCACCTTCTGCCCGTCGCCGCCGATCGCGGTGGCCGGGCAGAGCTTGCCGATCTTGTAGTCGCCACCGGGCGCGCCACTGCCGTAGGCCTTGAGCCGCAGCGCCTGCAGCCGGTTCACCTCGGTCTCGATGGCCTTCTTCTTGGCCCCGACCTCGGCGTCCTTCTTGGCCTGGTCCACGATGATCGCGTCCAGCTCTGCCTTCTGCTGGTCGAACTTGGCCTTCGCCTCGGTCGTCGCGGAGATCTGCTCCTGCTTCGAGTGCGCCAGGTACGTCAGGATCGACAGCTGCTCGGCGAACTGCTTCGGCGAACCGCTGGACAGCAGCGAGTTGAGCTCCTGGTTGCGCCCGCCCTTGTAGTACTCGGCGGCGATGGCGCCCACCCGGGTCCGGGTCACCTCGACGGTGAGCCGCAGCGGCTGCAGCTTGGCATCGATCGCCGCGGCCTTCTTCTTCGACTTCAGCAGATCGCTGTGGGCCTTGTTGTACTCCTCGATGATCGGCTCGAGCTGGTTCCACTGCTTGGCGATCTCGGCCTCGATCTCGGCCAGCGACGGCTCGGCATGTGCCGGCGTCGCCGGCACCAGCCCCACGAACAGCCCGCTGAGCAGGCTGGCGGCCATCGCCGCAGCGAGAAGGAGCAGCCGCCGCGGACGTCTGCGCGCGGTACGGAGGGGGGACACCTGATCTCCTTTGCCGCCGACCGCAGCCGGAGGGTTGAGGAGACCCGGCCGCGGTGACCGCCACGGGGTTGCAGGGGGTAACAACCAGGCGTACGCGGCAGTCGGTCACCAACCCTAGGAAACAAGGTGAGCCGGTTTCAAGCTGCTGACGCGACAACTTCGCTGAGCTGCGCCGATGTCACGCAGCGTCAGACGTGATCAGACGGCGCTCGGGGCCATGATGGCGGTCAGGACATCGTCGAGCGTCACCACACCGACCGGCACCGGTCCGTCGCTGACCAGCACGATGTGCCGCCGCTCGCGGCGCATCGCCAACAGCAGCTCGGCGAGTGAACGCTCCGGCGGCACCACGGCCAAAGTGCGCACCAACCGCTGCGGGATCGGCTCGCGCCGCGCCGCCCCGTCGAGCCCGATGATGTCCTTGACGTGCACGAACCCGAGCACCCGCCGGGTGCCGCGGGCCACCACCGGGAACCGCGACCGGCCGGTGCGGGTGGCCAGCACCTCCAGCGTCGCCGGAGACGTGTCGTCGGTGACGATGGTGACCGACGACCACGGGCGCAGCGCGTCGGCGGCGGTGCGCTGATGCAGCGCCAGCGCCCCCGCGATCCGGGCGTGCTGCTCCGGATCGAGCAACCCCTCGGTGCGTGCCTGCGCCACCAGCCCGGCCAGCTCCTCGGCGGTGAACACGGTCTTGACCGCGTCGGCCGCTGGAATCCGCCACAGCCGCAGCACCTGCCGCGACGCCCACTTCATCGCCAGCAGCAGCGGCTTGGTCGCCACGCAGAAGGCCAGCATCGGCGGACCGAGCCACAGCACGCTCGCCTCCGGCCCGGCCAGCGTGATGTTCTTCGGCACCATCTCGCCGAGCACCGTGTGCAGGAAGACCACGATGAGCAGGCCGGTCAGGAACGCCACCGTGTGCAGCAGGTTCGGCGGCAGGCCGAGGGCGTGTAGCGGCGGGGCGAGCACGTTGGCCAGCGCGGGCTCGGCGATCGCGCCCAGCGCCAGCGAGCAGATGGTGATGCCCAGTTGGGCGCCCGCGATCATGAGCGGAATCTGGTTCATCGCCGACAGCGCCCAGGCCGCCGGGCGCGAGCTCTGCGCCTTCGGCTCGATGACGGTACGCCGGGACGCGATCAGCGCGAACTCCGCGCCGACGAAGAAGGCGTTGCCGAGCAGCAGCCCGATGGTGATCAGGATGTTGGTCACTCGTCGTCCCCCGCGAGCTGCGCCAGGCGGACCAGCTCGACCCGGTGCCGGTCCATCTCCACCACGGTGAACTCCCAGCCGTGCACGTCGACGACATCGCCGACCACCGGGATGCGGCCCAGCTCGGCCATCAGGAAGCCGCCCAGCGTCTCGTAGGGGCCCTCCGGCAGGCGGAAGCCGGTCTGCTCGTCCAGTTCGTCCTCGCGCAGCATGCCGTCCACCAGCCAGGTGCGTACGCCGCCGGGGACGGTCACCTCCACCGAGCCGGACTCCTCCTCCTCGGCGGTGTCGTGCTCGTCGGCGATCTCGCCCACCAGCTCCTCGACCAGGTCCTCGATGGTGACCACGCCGTCGGTGCCGCCGTACTCGTCGACCACGATGGCGAGGTCGGCGCGGCCCGCGCGCAGGGCGGCGAGCACCTTGTCCAGGTCGAGCGAGCCGGGCACCAGGACGGGTTCGCGGGCGACCGAGGCCACCGAGGTCGCCTCCCGGCGGTGCAGCGGCACGGCCAGCGCGTCGTTGACGGAGACCACGCCGGTGACGGTGTCCAGAGTCTGCTCGTAGACGGGGAAGCGGCTGTGGCCGGTCTCGCGTACCACGTCGAACAGCTCGGCGACGGTGGCCGCCGCGGACAGGCCGACCACGTCGATGCGCGGCGTCATCGCCTCGGCCGCGTGCTTGTCCCCGAACCGGACCGTACGCTGCAGCAGCAGCGCCGTGTCCCCCGGCAGCGCGCCCGCCTGCGCCGAGATCGCCGCAAGCAGTCCCAGCTCCTCCGGCGAGCGGGCGCTGGCCAGTTCCTCCTGCGGCTCGATGCCCATCCGCCGGACCAGCCAGTTCGCCGAACCGTTGAGCGCCATGATCAGCGGTCGGAGGATCCGCGAGAAGACCCGCATCGGCCCCGCCGTACGCAGTGCCAGCGGCATCGGCCGCGACAGCGCCGCGTTCTTGGGCACCAGCTCGCCGAAGAGCATCGAGAACAGCGTGGCGATGCCCAGTGCCAGGGCGTGGTTCCAGCCCGTGGACAACTTCAGCGGCGCCAGCAGCTTCGCCAGCGCGTCCTCGGCCAGGTAACCGGTGAGCAGTGCGGTCAGCGTGATGCCGAGCTGGGCGCCGGAAAGCTGGAACGACAGCTCGCGCAGCGCGCGCCGGACGGTCCGGGCGGCGCGGTCGCCGCGGTCGGCGCGCGTGTCGATGTCGGCGCGGTCGACGGTGACGAGGGAGAACTCGGCAGCCACGAAGAACGCGTTGCCGGCGGTCAGCAGCACGAACAGCAGCAGGGGCAGGATCGTCAACAGCGTGTCGATGGCGAGATCACCTCGCGCCCGATTCTGCCAGACTGTTTCATGGCGCCCGCCTTCGCGGGCGCGGCGATCGGCCTTGGAAGCCGACCGCATCGGCGCGTCACTACATCGCCTGCGGCGATGCCACGTTCCTTTACCGATGCGGTCGGCGGCCGATCGCTGGTGGTCGCCCCCCGCGGTCAGCCTTTGACGGATTTGAGCAGAACGGTCGCGACGTCGATGACCTCGACGCTCTCCTCGCCCTTGGACCGGACCCCGTCGGTGATCATCGTGGAGCAGAACGGACAGCCGACCGCGATCGTCTTGGCGCCGGTGGCCAGGGCCTCCTCGGTGCGCTCGACGTTGATCCGCTTGCCGATCCGCTCCTCCATCCACATCCGGGCACCGCCGGCGCCGCAGCAGAACGAGCGCTCCTCGCGGCGGCCCATCTCCAGGATGGCCGGGGCGGTCGAGCCGCCCAGGGCGGCGCCGAGGACCTCGCGCGGCGGGGTGAACACCCGGTTGTGGCGACCCAGGTAGCACGGGTCGTGGTAGGTGAGTCCGCCCTCGATCGGCGTCACCGGGGTGAGCTTGCCGATCTTGACCAGGTGCGCGAGCAGCTCGGTGTGGTGCACCACCTCGACCTCCAGCCCGAGCTCCTTGTACTCGTTGCCGATGGTGTTGAAGCAGTGCGGGCAGGTCGCCACGATCTTCAGCGCGCCGGATTCCTTGATCGTCTCAACGTTCTGCTGGGCGAGCATCTGGTAGACGAACTCGTTGCCGATCCGGCGGGCGGGGTCGCCGGTGCAGGTCTCGTTGTTGCCCAGGATCGCGAACGACACCCCGGCCTCGTTGAGCAGCGTCGCAACGGCCCGGGTGGTCTTCTTGGCCTTGTCCTCGAACGCCCCGGCGCAGCCGACCCAGAACAGGTACTCGAACGACTCGGTCTCACCGACGCGCGGCACGGCGAAGTCCAGGCCCTTGGTCCAGTCCTCGCGGGTGTTCGGCGGGGCGCCCCACGGGTTGCCCTTGTTCTCCAGGTTGCGCAGCATCGCCCCGGCCTCGGCCGGGAAGCTCGACTCGATCATCACCTGGTAGCGGCGCATGTCGACGATGTGGTCCACGTGCTCGATGTCGACCGGGCACTGCTCCACGCACGCCCCGCAGGTGGTGCACGCCCACAGCGCGTCCGGGTCGATGACGCCGAGCTCGTCCGCGCCGCCGATCAGCGGCCGCTCCGCCTCGGCCAGGGCCAGGACGTTGACCTTCGCCAGCTGCTCCGCCGTGCCCTTCTCGTCCCCGCTGAGGTCCTTGCCGCCGCCGGCGAGCAGGTACGGCGCCTTGGCGTAGGCGTGGTCGCGCAGCGACAGCACCACCAGCTTCGGCGACAGCGGCTTGCCGGTGTTCCACGCCGGGCACTGCGACTGGCAGCGGCCGCATTCGGTGCAGGTGGAGAAGTCCAGCAGACCCTTCCACCCGAAGTGCTCGACCTGGGAGACACCGAAGGTGTCCTGCTCCGGGTCGGCTTCCTCCAGGTCGATCGGCTTGCCCGCCGAGGTCATCGGCTTGAGCGCGCCGAGCGCGGGGGCGCCGTCGGCGTTGCGCTTGAAGAAGATGTTGAAGAAGGCCAGGAAGCGGTGCCAGGCCACGCCCATGGTCACGTTCAGGCCGATGGTGATCGCCCATGCCATCGACACACCGATCTTCACCAGGGCCGTGATGGTGATGCCGTTCGGCCAGGCGGGCAGCACGTCGCCGAGTGCGTGCGAGAGCGGGGTGGCCCAGCCGGGGGCGTGGAACCAGCCGTTGGCGACCTTGAAGCCGCGGATCAGGAACCCCAGGATCAGCACGGCGAGGATGACGTACTCGACGAAGTAGGCCTGCCACATCGTGGAGCCGGCGAACCGCGACCGCGAGGTGCGCGAGGGCAGGTTGCGCAACCGGATCGCGATCAGCGTGATGATCGAGACGATGCCGAGGATGCCCAGCCACTCGGTGACGAACAGGAACGGCGCCCAGTTGCCGAGGATCGGCAGTTCCCACTCCGGGTTGATCACCTCGAAGTAGGCGCCCAGGACCAGCGCCGACAGCACGATGAAGCTGATCATCACGATCCAGTGGGCGGCACCCACCCACGTCCAGGTCAGCATCTTCGTGTGCCCGAACGTCTCGCGCAGCATCGTCACCGTGCGCGTGCCCCGGTCGTTCGAGCGCGTCGGGTCGGGCTGTCCCAGCCTGATCACGGCCAGCATCTGCCGCACCGCCCGCACGACGAGCACTACGGCGACCGCGGTCACCGCGAACGCCAACACCGTGCTGACGATCTGCACCACGCCCATACCCACGCCTCCCTGCGCCCTGGTATCAGCCCTGTCTAACCCATACGTCTATCCGACACTTCTAGACCAAACAGAGCCTACGCCCTAGTTACCGTTCAGTAATGTGAGGGTGGGCACAACTGCCCAGACCCCGCCCGCCTGTTGAGGCGAGCGGGGCGGGGCTGAAACAGATGGAAGAACGTCGGTGCGTCAGCGCCACTTCGACAGCAGGCCGAGAGCGGTCACCATCGCACCGAACCCGACGGCCAGGTTCCAGTAGCCCCAGCCGGCAACCGGATACTCCGTGCTGGACAGGTAGTAAACGACCAGCCAAGCGATACCGAAGACGATCAGTGAGACCGCTGTGATCGGCAGCCAGATCGGGCTCGGTCGCTTCTCCGCGGCCGTAGTGGTCGGCAGCACGTCGGACGGCGGCGTGTAGATCTTCTTCTTGCGGACCTGCGACTTCGGCACGTTGGTCTCCTGGAGGGGCCCTGCCCACACCGGTCTGGGTGACCTTGGGCATGGGCCTGAATAATGTTCGACAGATAGCGTAGTCAGGTCATCGCAGTTTGGCACGAAGGGGGAGTGTTGGAATACACATCCGGCACCTCGTCGTGGCGAAAAGCCGTGTTCAGGGCCCTGCGCGCGTTCCGTCCGGGCCGCCGCCCGGGGCACGGGCGCACCGGCTGGACCCTCGGCGTGCCACTTATCGCGATGCTGGCCGGTCTGCTGTTCACGCTGAGCGCGACGGCCTCCGGGGGTTTCGCGCTGCGCGAAGACCGGCGGGTGGAGCTGTCCGAGCTGATCGACAAGAAGCAGGCCGAGGCCGACCGGGCCAAGACCCGGGCCGAGCAGCTGCGCAACGAAATCGACACGATCACGCGTACGCAGGCGGGCGGCGACGGCGCGATCATCGAGCAGCAGGGGCGCGGCGCCGGTTACCTGCCCGCCGCCGGGCTCTCCGGCGTGCACGGGCCAGGCCTGACGGTCCGCCTCAACGACGCCCCGAAGAGCGCGCAGACCCCCGACGCGGCCAGCCAGGACGACCTCGTCGTGCACCAGCAGGACGTGCAGGCGGTCGTCAATGCCCTGTGGGCGGGCGGCGCCGAGGCCATGACCATCATGGGCCAGCGGGTCATCACCACCACCGCCGTCCAGTGCGTCGGCAACACGCTGCTGCTCGACGGCCGCCGATACTCCCCCGAGTTCGTGATCTCCGCGATCGGCGACCCGGCCAAGCTGCGCGCGGCGCTCGACGCGGCCCCCGGCGTGCAGGCGTTCCGCGCCGCTGTACGCGACTACGGTCTGGGTTATAGCGTCAGCACGGAGACGAACATCGTCGCGCCCCCATACCAGGGGTCGGTTGAGCTGCGGCACGCCTCCGTCCCGCACCAGCGCTGAGGCAGAGACACACACATGAGCAGGCACCGCGCCCCGGACCCCCAGGACGACGAGACCACCACGTTCCCCCGCGTGGTGGCCGACGCCCTGCCCGCCGACGCGAGCATCACCAGCGTGCTGCCGATCGTCCCCGCGGACGCCACCACGGTGCTGCCGGTCGTGTCGGCGGACGCGACGACCGCGCTTCCGGTCGTGCGCCCCCAGACGCCCCTGTCCTGGTCCTCGGCGACCGAGCAGACCCCGCCGCGCCCGGTCGACGCCGACGCCACCACCCAGCTGCCCCGCATCGGCGGCTCGGGCATCGCCCGGCCCGCCCCGACGACAGCCACCGGTCGGGCCGTGGCCACCGACGAGACCGGCCTGCTCGGCGCGGTGCCACCCGCTCCCCCGCCGGACGAGGCGCCCGCCAAGCCGTCGCCGCGCCCGCGCTGGGGCGGCGGCGACCCACAGGTGCCCGTCAAGGCGGTGCGCGCCGGTGAGAAGAACTACCGCAGCGCCCACGCGGAGTACACGCGGACGACCGTCGGTTCGGTGATCCGGTCGACGCTGCGCGGCACCGGCGAGCTGATGATCACGTTCGGCCTGGTCATCCTGCTGTTCGCGGCGTACGAGGTCTGGGGCAAGACGGCCATCGTCGACGCCCACCAGAGCGAGCTGGAGCAGGGTCTGGCCTGGGACAACCCCACCGTGACCCCGTCGACCGCGCCCAGCCCCGCGCCGCTGGCCCCACCGGCGGCCGGCAAGGCCGTGGCCCGGCTCTACCTGCCCAAGCTGAAGAAGCACTGGGTGGTGGTGCAGGGCGTGACCCAGAAGGACATCCGGTACGCCCCCGGCCACTACCCGAACAGCGCCATGCCCGGCCAGCCGGGCAACTTCTCCGTGGCGGGCCACCGCAACCGGGCCACCTTCTGGGACCTCGACCAGATCAAGCCCGGTGACCGCATCGTCGTGGAGACCGCCGAGATGTGGTACGTCTACGAGGTCGTCAAGCAGCGGATCGTGCTGCCCACCGCGGTCGAGGTGGTGCGGCCGACGCCGCCCGGCCTGACCGCCGGAAAGTTGATCACGCTCACCACCTGCAATCCGAAGTTCGACAACTACCAGCGGCTGATCATCCACGGGACGCTCGTCTCCGAGCAGTCCCGCGCCGACGGCCAGCCCGCCGAGCTGGGAGCCGGTGCCTGATGTACGCCTGGATCTGGCGCAAGCTCCCGTTCGGCCTGCCCGGCAAGCTCGGCGGCTCGGTGCTGCTGCTCGGCGTCGTCGGCGCCCTGCTCTGGTACGTGATCTTCCCGTGGGCCGAGCCGCTGCTGCCCTTCGACGACGTGCAGGTCGGCGACCCCGAGAGCGGATACTCGCAGGTGGAGGACCCGGCTCCGGGTCCCTCGGCCGTCACGCCGTCCGGCACACCGATCGGCACACCGGACCCGTCGGCGACCGCGGTTCTGCCCGCGGGGTGATCAGCGTGCGCGTGCTCGTGATCGACAACTACGACTCGTTCGTCTACAACCTGGTGCAGTACCTGGCGCAGCTCGGCGCGGACTGCGAGGTCCGCCGCAACGACGAGATCAGCCTCGACGAGGTCGGCAAATTCGACGCTCCGGTACTGCTGTCGCCGGGGCCCGGCACGCCGGACAACGCCGGGATCTGCCTCGACCTGATCCGGGCGTACGGCGGCACCCTGCCGATGCTCGGGGTCTGCCTGGGCCACCAGGCCATCGGGCAGGCCTTCGGCGGGGCCGTGGTCCGCGCCCCGGAGCTGCTGCACGGCAAGACCTCGCAGGTGCACCACACGGGCGTGGGGGTGCTGGCCGGGCTGCCCGACCCATTCACCGCCACCCGCTACCACTCCCTCGCCGTCGCGGAGCAGACGCTGCCCCCGGAGATCGAGGTGACCGCGCGTACCGAGTCGGGGGTGGTGATGGCGATGCGGCACCGGGAGTTGGCCGTCGAGGGGGTGCAGTTCCATCCCGAGGCGGTGCTGACCCAGGGCGGGCATCTGCTGCTGGCCAACTGGCTGGCCTCGTGCGGCCTGCCAGAGGCCCTGGATCGGGCACCGGCGCTGGCCGCCGAGGTGGAGCAGCGGCGGCTGGCCGCGTTCACGAGCTGAGGCCGTACGCGAAACGGCGCCCTCCCGAAGCGGGAAGGCGCCGTCATGCGTCGGGCCAGGGGTCAGGCGGGCGGCGACGCGGATGCCGACGGGCTGGGCGGCGGCGCCTCCTCCAGCTTCCACACCACGATCGTGACCGTGGAGTCCTTCGGCTTCAGGATGCCCGCACCCGGGTCCTGGGTCTTGACCGTGCCGTCATGATCCGCGTCGGTGGTCGTGGCGTAAACGATCTTCGGCTTGAACCCGGCGAGTTCCAGGGCCGCGACGGCCTGGTCCACGGGCTTGTCCACCACGCCGGGGACCTTGACCAGGTCACCCTTCGAGATGAACACAGTGACCGTCGAGCCCACCTCCAGAGACGTCCCGCTGGCCGGGTCCGACCTGGTCACGGTGTTGGCGGGCTGAATGCTCGGCTCCTCCTGGACGTTGGCCACCAGGTTCGCGCGCTGCAGCTGGGACAGCGCGTCGTCCTTGGTCAAGCCCACCAGCGACGGCACCTCCGTGGTCGGCTTCCCACCGCAGATGCTGAACGTGACCTCAGCGTTCTCCTGAACCGTCTGTCCCTGCTCCGGGCTCTGCTGGGCCACGGTGTCCTTGGCACAGGTCGAGTTGGAGATCGGGTTGCCCAGCTTCCACCGCAGGCCCTGGGCGACGATCAACTTCTGGGCATCCGCCTGAGTCTTGCCGACCACGTTGGGCACGTTCACCTCCTTGGGCCGGTTCGCCAGGATCAGGCCGGCCGTCAGCGCCACCACGGCCAGCACGCCCAGCGCGGTCAGGGTCGCGATGACCCAGCCGGAGGCGCGGCGGCGGCGGGCGTCGCCGACCCGGGCCGGCGACGTGTTACGGCCGCCGGTGCGCGCGGGCGCCGTCATCGGCACCGTCTGGTCCTCGCGCAGCACCGGGGTGGCCAGCACGGGACGGCCCGCGGCGGCGCGCAGCAGGTCGGCACGCATCTCACCGGCGGACTGGTAGCGGTTGGCCGGGTTCTTCGACAGCGCCTTGAGTACGACCGCGTCGACGTCGGGGGTGACGTCGCGATTGCTCTGGCTCGGCGCGGGCGGCTCCTCCCGTACGTGCTGGTAGGCGACCGCCACCGGGGAGTCACCCACGAACGGCGGGTGGCCGCAGAGCAGCTCGAACAGCACACAGCCGGCCGCGTACACGTCCGAGCGGGCGTCGACCTGCTCGCCGCGCGCCTGCTCCGGGGAGAGGTACTGCGCGGTGCCGATCACGGCGGAGGTCTGCGTCATGGTCGTCGCACCGGAGGCCAGTGC
Organism: Catellatospora tritici; assembly: GCF_019083965.1. Lineage (GTDB taxonomy): Bacteria > Actinomycetota > Actinomycetes > Mycobacteriales > Micromonosporaceae > Catellatospora > Catellatospora tritici. The sequence goes on along the minus strand of NZ_JAHRCY010000011.1, from coordinate 52,051 downwards.
CCGCGCGATACCGAAGTCCATGACCTTGACCTGGGCATTCGGCGTGAACATGACGTTGCCGGGCTTGATGTCGCGGTGGATGATGCCGTGGCGGTGGCTGAAGTCCAGCGCCGCGCAGATGTCCGCGGTGATCTCCAGAGCGCGGCGCGGCACCATCCGGCCCTCGGCGGCCAGCACCTCCTTGAGGGTGTGCCCGGCCACGAACTCCATGACGATGTAGGGCAGCACCTCGCCCGTGGGCGCGCGCTCCTCGCCGGTGTCGTACACGGCCACGATGGCCGGGTGGTTCAGCGCGGCGGCGTTCTGCGCCTCGCGCCGGAACCGCATCTGGAACGTCGCGTCCCGGGCCAGATCGGTACGCAGCATCTTGATCGCCACGTCACGGCCGAGCCGCAAGTCGCGGCCACGGTGCACCTCCGCCATGCCGCCATAGCCGAGCAGTTCGCCGACCTGGTACCTGCCGCCAAGCAGGCGCGCCTGCGCGTTCATCGCGTACGTCGTCCTTCGATCATCTGGTCCATGCTCACCTGGTCGGCTCGGTTCAGCCAACCCGCAGCTGAAAGTGTGACCTGTTCCGAATACGCGGAACCGGCCCGCGACCCGTTGCCCTGGTTCTGCGCCTTCCTCGCCTTGTAGCCGAGGTAGCCGGCGCAGGCCAGCACACCCAGCATGCCCAGCACCACCAGGATGACGATCAGAGCGGTCTTCCCGCCACTGCGCTCAACGACGGGAGGCGGTGCCGAGATCGGCCGCTGCGCGGGTGATTTCGGCGCGGCCGAGGCCGGGACCTGCGCGGCTCCCGGCCGGTACCCGCCCGCGGCGGGCTGGGCGGGGCTGACGGGACGGCCACCGGGGCTGACCGGGCGCGCCCCGACCGGGGTCGCCGCCACGGGCTGCATCGGCAGCGTGGGGCCGCTCTGGTTGAGCGCATTGCCCGCCTGCCGGGCCGCCTCGGCGAAAGAGGCCGCGGACGGCCAGCGCTTCGCCGGCTCCTTGGCCATCGCCCGCTGCACGATCTGGCGCACCACCGGCGGGATCTCGTTCGGCAGCGGCGGCGGGGTGCCGTTCACGTGCTTCATCGCGATCTCGATGGGGGTGTCGCCGTCGTAGGGCCGGTTGCCGGTGAGGCACTGGTACGCCACGACGCCCAGCGAGTAGATGTCGGACGAGGCCGAGGCACCCACCCCCGAGGCCTGCTCGGGCGCCAGGTAGGAGGCCGTGCCCATCACCGCGCCAGTGGCGGTGAGCTGCCCGGCCGCGGCCGAGCGGGCGATGCCGAAGTCGGTGAGCACCAGCGTGCCGTTGGGGCGCACCAGCAGGTTGCCGGGCTTTACGTCCCGGTGCACGATGCCCTTCTCGTGCGCGGCCTGCAGCGCGTCGGCGGCCTGCGCCACCAGCAGCATGGTCCGGGCCGCGGTGAGCCGACCGAACTTGTTGAGGGTGCGCCCCAGCGGGTCACCCTCGATGTACTCCATGATCAGGTACGCGACCTGGTCCATGCCGAAGTCGTACACCCGGACCACGCCGGGGTGGTTGACCGTGGCCATCGTGCGGGCCTCGGCCTTGAAGCGTTCGACGAAGTTCGGCTCCTCCAGCAGAGCCGTCAGCATCACCTTGATGGCGACCTCGCGGTCGAGCACCGTGTCGGTGCCGCGCCACACGTCGCCCATGCCGCCCGACGCGATCCGCTCGTCGATGCGGTAACGGCCGCTAAGGAGCGTGCCCGGGGAGACCATCACTTGCCACCCTTGTCCGCGATCACACCACGCATGACCTGTCCCGCAATACGAGCGGCCTCGCCACTGCCGCCCTTGCCGGCATTCTCCAGGAACACCGCCACCGCCGCGACCGGCCGACCATCCTTCATCGCGAATCCGATGAACCAGCCGTGCGACTTCGCATCCTCATCGTTCTCGGCCGTGCCGGTCTTGCCGCCGACCACGTATCCGTCGATCTGCGCCTTCTTGCCGGTGCCGTTCTCGACGACACTGACCATCATCTCCCGCAGCTGACCGGCGACGGTCGAGGTGCAGGTCCGGCGAAGCTCCTTGGGCGAGGCCACGTAGAGCTTCGAGGTCAGGTCCGGCCCGACCAGCTGGTCCACCAGGTACGGCCGCATCTGCGAGCAGTCGTTCGCGATCGACGAGGCGATCAGCGCGCCCTGCATCGGCGTCATCTTGACCTCGGCCTGGCCGATGGACGAGATGGCGATGGTCGGCTTGTCGTCCCCGCCCGACGAGGTGGTCAGCGGACCGGTCACGCTCTCAGCCACCCGCGGCGCCTTGTCCAGCGTCGACAGGTTGCCCACCCGCAGCTCGTCGTCGTAGAAGCCGAACGCCTTCACCGTGTCGGTGAGCTGCTGCGCGCCGAGCTCGACCCCCAGCCGCGCGAACGCAGTGTTGCAGGAGACGGTGAGCGCCTGCTTCAAAGTGATCTTGTCGTCGGGGCACACGTCCGCGTGCGAGTTCTTGATCACGTGCGTGGTGCCGGGCGCCTGGTACGTCGGGCCCGCCTCCACCAGCGTCTCCGGGTTCGCACCGTTGCCGAGCGCGGCCGCCGAGACCATCACCTTGAACGTGGACGCCGGGGGCCAGCGCTCCTGCGTGGCCCGGTTCAGCAGCGGCTTGTCCGCCCGGTTGTTGAGCGTGTCGTACGCGCTGGAGGCCTTGCTGTCGCTGTGCTGCACCAGCGGGTTCGGGTCGAAGCTCGGCATGGAGACCATCGCCAGCACCGCGCCGGTCGTCGGGTCGAGCGCGACGACCGCGCCCACTTTCGCGCCGTTGCGGTTGTTGGTCAGCTCCTTGTACGCCGTCTCCTGCGCCGTGCGCGACAGGGTCAGCATGACGTTGCCGCCCGCGGTGTGCTCACCGGTGAACATGTCCCGCAGCCGGTCGGCGAACAGCTTGTCCGAGGTGCCGGCGAGGAAGTCGTTCTCCATCTGCTCGATACCCGTGGCCGCGCCGTTGACCGGCTTGTACCCCAGCACGTGCGCGTACGCCGGCCCGTTGGGGTAGGTGCGCAGGTACTTGAGGTTGTCCTCGGTCTCCTTGCTGAGCGCGACCTCCTTGCCGCCGGCCATGATGAAGCCGCGCTGGCGGTCGTACTCGTCGATCTGCACGCGGCCGTTGTACTGGCTGGTCCGGTAGTCGTTGCCCTTGTACGCCTGGACCCAGTTCAGGTTGGCGAAGAGCAGGCCGAACAGCACCATCACGACGACACCGACACGACGCAGAGGGGCGTTCACCGGCGAGCACCTCCAGTCACGGCGGGGGTTCGGGCCGCATCGGAGATGCGCAGGATGAGCGCCACCAGCAACCAGTTGGCCACCAGTGACGAGCCGCCCGCGGACAGGAACGGCGTGGTCTGACCCGTCAGCGGGATCAGCTTGCTGATACCTCCGATGATCACGAAGACCTGCAGGCCGAGCGTGAACGCCAGGCCACCCGCGAGCAGCTTGCCGAAGGAGTCGCGCACCGCCAGGCCCGCGCGGATGCCGCGCTCGACCACGAGCAGGTACATGACCAGCAGGGCGGTGAGGCCGAACAGGCCGATCTCCTCACCCATGCCCGCGAAGATGAAGTCGTTGCGCACCTCGGGCACCTGCAGCGGGTTGCCCGCGCCGGGGCCGGTGCCGAACAGGCCGCCGGTGCCCAGGCCGAGCAGCGACTGCACCAACTGGTAGCCGCGCCGGTACGGGTCGGCGAAGGGGTCGAGCCAGATGTCGACGCGCTGCCCGAAGTTGGTGAACGGGCCGCCGACCATGCCGGCCAGCACGTACGCCAGCACCGCGCCGCCGAAGAAGAGCAGCAGACCGATGATGAGCCAGCTGACCCGCTCGGTGGCGACGTAGAGCGTCACCACGAACATGCCGAAGTACAGCAGCGAGGTGCCCAGGTCCTTCTCGAAGACGAGAACCAGGAGGCTCATCGCCCAGACCACGATGACCGGGCCCAGGTCGCGCCCGCGCGGGAAGTCGATGCCCAGGATGCGGCGGCTGGCCAGCGCGAGCACCTCCCGCTTGCGCACCAGGTAGTACGCGAAGAAGGAGAGCAGGGCCAGCTTGGCGAACTCGCCGGGCTGGATCGCGAAGAAGCCGCCGAACCGGATCCACAGCTTGGCGTTGTTGACCTCGGAGATGCTGCCGGGCAGCACCGCGGGCAGCATCACCAGCACGATGCCGCCCAGGCCGAGCGTGAAAGCGTACTTCGAGATCGAGCGGTGGTCGCGGACGAACCACAGCAGCACCGCCGCCCCGGTCACCGCGATCAGCGTCCAGAGCAGCTGCTTGCCGCCGTCACCGGCGAAGATCGCCAGGTCGACGCGTTCGGACGCCTTGGCCCGGCCCAGGTCCAGGCGGCGCAGGAAGCCCACACCGAGGCCGTTGAGCAGGGCCACCGCCGGGACCAGCACCGGGTCGGCGTACGGCGCGCGCAGCCGGATGACCACGTGCAGGGCCAGGAAGACCGCCGTCAGCACCCCGGCCGGATACCAGAAGTCCATGGTGACCCGGTCGAGCATGTTCGCCTCGACCATCGCCAGGTACGCGGCGACGAGCGCCATGCCCAGCAGCAGCAGCCACAGTTCGGTGCGGCGGGCACGGGCGGCCGCCGCGTCCAGGCGCGGAAAGCGCGACGCGGTCTCGACCGGGGTGTCCGGCGCGGTCACAGGAGGAGCGGTGTGAGGGGTGGTCACTATGTCCTCAGGCTCAATTCGACCGGCACGGGACCGGGCTGGGCACCACGGGCTCGTTCGGCGTGGTGGCGCTGGCCGTCGGGGCGGGTGTGCCCGAGACCGACGGGGACGGCGACGGCGACGGGCTCGCCGACGGTGGGCAGGTGGGCAGGATGTTCATATTCGACGGATCGTCGCGGATCAGGTCGTCCAGGCGGGCTCGGGCGTCGGCCTCGTTGTCGGCCTGGATGCCCTTGCGCACCTGCTCCTGGGCGAGCGCGGTGAGATCGTCCAGACTGGTCTGGCTGACCTCGCGCACCTCGGACAGGTCGAATCCGGCGATCTGGCCCGGCACGCCGCGGAAGATCGCGATCTGGCCGGTCTCGGTCGCCCCGATGTAGTAGCGCGTCTGGGTGTACTGCCAGGCCAGCCACAACCCGCCGCCGAGCAGACCCAGCAGCACGACGACCAGCAGGGTCGTCCGGACCGGGTGCCGGGCGGCGCGCGGGCTCGGCTCGGCCTGCGGGGCCGGCGGCTCGGGCGCCGACGGGCGCGGCGAGGAGGTCAGGGCAGAGGCACGCGCGGCCGGGGTCGACTCGACCTGGCCCTCGGAGCTGTTGCCGCGGTCGCGGGCCGCCGCACCGCCCACCACCGGCGCCTGCTCGACGATGTCCTCGTCGGTGGCGTCAGCGATGATCACGGTGATGTTGTCGGGGCCGCCGCCGCGCAGGGCGAGGGCGATCAGGCGCTCGACGCAGGCCTGCGGGTCGACGTACTCCCGCATGGTCTGGCCGATGGTCTCGGCGCTCACCACGCCGGACAGTCCGTCGGAGCAGATCAGGTAGCGGTCGCCGTTGTGCACGGGACGCACCGAGTACTCCGGCTCGATGTCGCGGCCGTCCATGGCCCGGGTGAGCAGCGACCGCTGCGGGTGGCTGCTCGCCTCCTCGGCGCTGATCCGGCCCTCGTCCACCAGCATCTGGACGTACGTGTCGTCCTTGGTGATCTGGGTGAACTCGCCGTCGCGCAGCAGGTACGCACGCGAGTCGCCGATGTGGGCCATCCCCAGCTTGGAGCCGGTGAACAGCATCGCGGTCAGCGTGGTGCCCATGCCCTCCAGATGAGGGTTGGCGTCCACGGTGTCGCGCAGCTGCTGGTTGGCCAGGTTGACCGCCGACCGCAGCGAGTCGACGATCGCGTCGCCGGGGACGTCCTCGTCGAGCGGGGCCATGGCCCCGATGACGATGTTGCTGGCGACGTCGCCGGCGGCCATGCCACCCATGCCGTCCGCGACGGCAAGCAGCCGCGGTCCGGCGTAGACGGAGTCTTGGTTTCCGTCCCGGATGAGACCGCGGTCGCTGCGAGCCGCGTAACGCAGGATGATTGTCATGGCCGTAATTCGAGGGAAGTGCGGCCGATGCGAATCGGCACGCCGAGGGGTACGGGAGTAGGTCCGCTCACCTTGGTGCGGTCCAGGTAGGTGCCGTTGGTCGAGCCGAGGTCCTCCACCATCCACTGGCCGTCGCGCGGCACCAGGCGGGCATGCCGCGCCGATGCGTAGTCGTCGGTGATGACCAGCGTGGAGTCTTCGGCGCGGCCGATAGTGATGGGAGCCTCGCCCAGCGTGATCTTGGTGCCGGCCAGCGAGCCGGCGGTGACCACGAGCGTGTGCGCGGCCCGACCCTTCTTGACCTTGGCCGGCCGCGCACCCCCCGCCGCCGCCGTGCCGGTGATCCCGCGCGGAGCGGCGACCAGCCGGCCCGTACGGGAACCGGCGAACAGGTCACGGCGGATAACCCCGACCACCGTGAACACGAAGATCCACAGCAGGACGAGGAATCCGAACCTGGCGGCAGTGAGAACGATCTCGGGCAACCCGATCAGCCGTCCACGCGGAACGTCAGGGTCGTGGTGCCGATCTGGATCATGTCGCCCGGGTTGAGGGCGACCGCCGAGACGCGCTGACCGTTGACCATCGTGCCGTTGGTGGAGCCGAGGTCCGTCAGCACCACCTGGGCGCCGTCGAAGTCGAGGCGGGCGTGCCGGCGCGAGATGCCGACGTCCGGCAGGCGCAGGTTGGCCTGGTCGCCGCGGCCGATCGTGGTCGAACCGATCGCCAGCGGGAACGTCCGCCCGTCGCCGGAGACCAGCCGTACGTTGCGGGTGCCGGGAGCGCCACCGCCGTGCGGCGCGCCACCACCACCCTGCTGGTACGACGGGTACGCCGGAGGTGCCTCGTACGTCGCCTGCGGTGCCTGGTCGGCCGTGTAGACCTCGGCCGAGACCCGGAACATGCCCGTGTCGAGCCCGTCGCCGCGCTCGATCTCGACGATGACGTCGCCGTACACCGTCCAGGCCTGCTCACCGATGAACTCGGCCTGCGACTGCGCCAGCTCCTGCGCCAGCGCCGCCGCGTACGGCGCCAACCGGCTGTGGTCATACGGCGAGAGGTCGATCACATAGCGGTTCGGCACGAGCGTGCGCCCACCGACCAGGATCGCCTTGTGGGCCTCTGCCTCCCGCTGCATGGCGTTCAGGATCTCCACAGGGTGGACGACCCCCTTGAACACCTTCGCGAAGGCGCCCTCTACCAGGCCTTCCAGCCGTTTCTCGAAGCGTTGCAACACGCTCACCGGTCCTCCTCGGGTTCCGAGGACATGATGTTATCTGCCCTCCACTCCCGCGTCTTCGCCCAATACGTTCGCCGTTGCCGACGCCACGCCCGCACGATCACCCATCCTCGCTTCCGATTTCACACTTGGCCAGGTGGTCGTGTTAATGTTCTGTCCGCACCGCCCGCCGGGTAACCGGTTGGCGAAGCGGAGCAGGCATAGCGTAAGCTGTGCCAGCACGCTTCGGGAGGTCACTCCGGGTGAGTGTCCGGGACATGCCATAATGGTCCGGCGCAAGAGCAAGACCAGCAGGTCAGTAAGACAGTAGGACAGCAAGTCTGCCGGGGCAGTGACATGTCCCCGTTGGGGAAGTGGCGGAATGGCAGACGCGCACGGTTCAGGTCCGTGTGCCCGAAAGGGCGTGGGGGTTCAACTCCCCCCTTCCCCACCAGCAAGTGAGGGGCTCCGACAGGAGCCCCTCACTTTTTTTGTCCACAACCTGCCCCACCTTGTGTCCGCAACCTGTCGCGACTTCGGCGGCCCGTTCAGCGGCCCGAGTGAAGAAGGGCACCTTCTGCTGCGTAGCGCGAGCTGAACTGCTGCTCGCCTCGCTGACGCGATGCGACGAAGGTGCCCTTCCGCACCGGGGTCAGGGGGTGGCGAGGGCTTCGGTGGGAGAGAGGCGGGCCGCGCGCACCGCCGGGTAGAGCCCCGCCACCGCCCCGATCGCCAGCGTCGCCCCCACCCCGCCGAGCATCGCCCAGGCCGGCACCACCGTCGGCCAGTCCTGGTACGTCGCGTACCCGCCGGTCACCGCGATCCCGAGCAGCACCCCGCCGCCGCCCCCGAGCGCCGACAGCAGCAGCGACTCGGACAGAAACTGCAGCCGGATGTGTCCGCGCGTGGCGCCCAGCGAGCGCCGCAGTCCGATCTCGGCCCGCCGCTCCAGCACCGAGATGACCATGGTGTTGGCCACACCGACCCCGCCGACCAGCAGCGCGACCGCGCCCAGGCCCAGCAGCAGGCCGGTGAAGGCCTGGTTGGCGGCCTGCTTGGCGGCCAGCGCGTCGGACGGGCGGGACACGTCCACCTCGTTCGGCGCCTGCGGGTTGGCGGTGGCGGCCAGCACGCCGCGTACCGCCTCGACGGCGTTCTCCTTCACCCGGGTGTAGACGACGGTCGGGTACCGGTCGAAGCCGAGCCGCTGCTCGGCCACGGCCCAGCCCACCAGCGCCGCCGTGTCGAGTTCGGGCGCCAGCGCCACCGGGTCGAGGATGCCGACGACGGTGAACCACTCGCCGCCCAGGAACACGCGCGTGTCGGGCGAGGCGTGGCCGATGCCGAGCCGCTGCGCCGCGGTGGCGCCGAGCACCACCGCCGGGTAGCCCGCGGTGGCCTCGTTGAGCCAGCCGCCGCTGTGCAGGGTCGCCCCGAGCACGGCGGGCAGGTCGGTGCGGGCGGCGTACACGGACAGGCCGTTGGTCTGCACCTTCGGGATCAGGTCGGACCGGTACAGCTTGACGTCGGACACCTTCCCGACCGCCGAGACCCGCTCGACCGGGGCGATCCGCCCGATCATCGGCACCGACTCCTCGGGCAGGTGCGCGTCCTCGCCGAACATGGTGTGTCCGGGGGCGACGGTGAGCAGGTTGGTGCCGAGCGCGGCCAGGGTGCGGTCGAGCTCGGCCCGCGACGAGGAGGAGATGCCCACCACGGCGATCATCGCGGCGATGCCGATGGCGATGCCGAGCGCGGACAGGAACGCCCGCACCGGCCGGGTACGCAGGCCGACGCCGCCGACCCGCAGCACGTCCCCGGGCCCGAGCCGGGCCGGGGCGAGCCGGGGCCGGGTGGCCGGGTCCGGCCCCGGCTCGAGGCCGGGGTCGAGGCTGATCGTGGTCGTCATGGCGTCACCTCGTCGGCCACTATCCGACCGTCGCGCATGTGCACCTGCCGGGGCAGGCCCGCGGCGATCTCGCGGTCGTGCGTGATGATCACGACGGTGGTGCCGCCCCGGTTCAGGTCGTGCAGCAGCTCCATCACCCCGGCACCGGAGGCCGAGTCGAGGTTGCCGGTCGGCTCGTCGGCCAGCAGCAGTGGCGGGTCGCCGACCACCGCGCGGGCGATGGCGACGCGCTGGCGCTCGCCGCCGGACAGCTCGTGCGGTTCGTGGTCGAGCCGGTGGGACAGGCCCACCCGCGCCAGCGCGACGGCGGCCCTACGGCGCCGCTCGGCCCGGCCGACGCCCCGGTAGAGCAGCCCGTCGGCGACGTTGTCCAGCGCCGGTACGCCCGCGGCCAGGTGGAACTGCTGGAACACGAACCCGATCCGGGCCGCCCGCAGTGCCGACAGCCTGCGGTCGGACAGCCCGGCCACGTCGTACCCGTCGATGGCGACCCGGCCCGCGCTCGGCCGGTCCAGGGTGCCGACCACGTGCAGCATGGTCGACTTGCCCGAACCGGACGGGCCCACTATCGCGGCCAGTTCCCCGGCCGAGACGGTCAGGCAGACCCCGTCCAGCGCGGTGACCCCGCCGGGGTACGTCTTCCGGACGTCCTCCAGGACGATCATCGGGGAATCCCGACGGTCATGCCCTCACCGAGCCCGTCGCCACTGACCTCGACCCGGCCGTCGGAGAACAGCCCAGCCTCGACGGCGACGTACCGGGTGGTGGAGCCTTCGACGACCTCGACCCCGTAGCCGCCCTCGCGCAGCGCCACCAGCGCGGCGACCGGCACGGTCAGCACGTTCTCGCGCTCGGAGGCGGTGAAGACCACGTCGACGGCGGCCTGGGTCATGGTGCCCAGCGGCTTCTGGTCGGCCAGGGTCACCACCATCTCGATCTTCGTCTCGGCCGACGAGCCGGGGCTGCCGTCGCCCGCCTCGATCACCGTGTACGACCTGGCGACCTTCCCCGGGACCGTGCCGCCGCCCGGCAACCGCACCGTCACCGCCGAACCCTTCTTGGCCAGTCGCTCGTCGGTCACGTCCAGCTGCACCACGACCACCCGGGTGGTGCCCGTGTACGTCAGCACCGCCTGCCCGGCGGGCTCGCCGACCTCGGCGCTGAGGCTGTCCACCCGGATCTCGCCCGGCGTGAACACCACCCGGCCCAGTTCGACCATGCCCGTCTCCGGCAGCCCCAACTTGTCCTGCCACTTCTTCACCGCCGACGCGGTCGAGGCGTTGTACGTGCCGTCGACCGTGAACCCGGTGTACCCGAGCGCCCGCAGGTTCTGCTCCAGTTGGCGCACGTCGGAGCCCTCGGTCCCCGGCCGCAGCGGCCGGTACGCCGGGACGGTGCCGTACATGAGCACCACCGGGGCGTCGTCGAGGCGGTAGACGGCCTGGCCGCGGCGGAGCACCGCGCCCGCCTCGGGCAGCCGGGTCACCGTGCCCTGCAGGCGGCTGACCAGGGTGCTGGTGGTGCCGTAGCCGAGCTCGCCGTCGGCGGTCTGGGTGTCCAGCAGGGTCTGCCGGGTCACCGTGGCCGTGGCGGGGGGCAGCGCCCCGGTGGCGGCGGGGCTCTGCGGCGTACCCCCGAATCCGGTGGCGGCCGCGACCGTGGCGCCGAGCGCGACCACCGCGCCCGCTGCCAGCACGACCGTGCGGCCGGACCGGTGGCGGCGCCGGCGGCCCGGCTGGGTCTGGGTGTCGGTCACGCCTTGCCCCCGGGTCCGTCCGGGCCGCCCTTGACGATGCCGGGCAGGAACTCGGCCTCGCACTTCTTCTGCGCGGCGGGGAAGTCGGGGTCGCCGCCCACGGACTCGTCGATCATCATTCGGCCGCCGTCGGGGTCGGGGAAGTTCGGCACCCCGTTGTCGCGCATGCACTGGGCGAACTTGCGCATGTTCTCGGCCATCTGCGGGTCCGGCCCGGGGCCGCCGCGATCGCCGAACGGGGCGTACTGCTCGCACGCCTTGTTCGCGGCGTCCATCTTGTCCTTGTCGCCGGGGCCGCCCTTGATGGTGATCCGGCCGTCGGCGTCGGGGTCTGGCATGTCGATGCCGTGCTCGCGCATGCACTGGGCGAACTTGAGCCCCTTCTCCTGGCGGCTCAGGCTCGGCCCGACGCTCGGCGTCGCGGTGGCCTTGCCCCCGCCCACCGAGGCGATGCCGTCGTCCTCGGGCGCCTGCGCGCACCCGGCCAGGGCCAGGGTGCCCGCCAGAGGCAGGGCGAGCAGCACGCCCCACCGCCGTTTCGTGGTCATCAGGTGTCTCCCTCGTGAGAACCGCGCCGCGAACCCGGCCGCGTCGCGGCGGGCACTGCTGGGTGCAGGTGGCGGCGACAACCGGGAAATCGCGGTGTACGCCGTCGCGGCGGCCGCGGGCACAGCGCCGCGGCACGGCTCGGACTCTTCGCCCCCCGCCGTTTCGCCACCGTTTCCACCAGGGCTAACGCCGAAGAAACATCACGTTGGGTAACTATTGGCGGGCCGGGTACGCCGGCAAGGGAGGGATACCGGACATGCGGGTGCTCGTGGTCGAAGACGAGGCGCTGCTCGCCGACGCCATCGCCGAATGGCTGCGTGACGACGCGCACGCCGTCGACGTGGCGTACGACGGGGACGCCGCGCTGCAGCGGATCGCGGTCAACGACTACGACGTGGTCCTGCTCGACCGGGATCTGCCCCGGGTGCACGGCGACGACGTGTGCCGGGTGCTGATCGGCTCGCAGTCGACCGCGCGGGTGCTGATGCTGACGGCCGCCACCGAGATCGGCGACCGGGTCGCCGGGCTGTCGCTGGGCGCCGACGACTACCTGTCCAAGCCGTTCGCCTTCCCGGAGCTGGCGGCGCGGGTGCACGCGCTGGGCCGCCGCAGCCGGACGGCCGCCGCGCCCACCCTGCAGCGGGCGGGCATCCGGCTCGACCCGGCCCGGCGCGAGGTCTTCCGCGACGGCCGGTACGTGCCGCTGTCGCGCAAGGAGTTCGGGGTGCTGGCCGAACTGCTGCGCGCCGACGGGGCCGTGGTCTCGGCGGAGGTGCTGCTGGAGAAGGTGTGGGACGAGCACGCCGACCCGTTCACCTCGGCGGTCCGGCTGGCCATCCTCAAACTGCGCCGCAAGCTGGGCGAACCTGCCGTCGTGCACACCGTCGCCGGAGTGGGGTACCAGATTCCATGATCAAGATCTTGGCTCCCGGCCGGCTGACCATCCGGGCCCGGCTCACCCTCTCGTACGGCGTGCTGTTCCTGGTCGCCGGGCTGGCGCTGCTGGCCGTCACCTACTTCCTGCTGGACCAGAAGCTGCTGCAGCCGTTCTCGTTCGACCTGCCCGATCCGGGCAAGGCCGCCAGCGGCATCGTCGGCCGCAAGGAGCAGCGGCTGCTGATCCAGGGCAGCCCGGACACCATGCTGTACCTCAGCACCCAGGCCGACGACCTGCGCAACGCCACCCGGGCCTCGCTGCTGACCCAGGGCGCGGTGGCGCTGGCCGTGGTGGGCGCGTTCTCGGTCGCCATGGGCTGGCTGATCTCCGGGCGGCTGCTGGCGCCGCTGCACCGCATCACCGAGACCGCCCGCCGCATCGGCGCCGCCCCCGCCGCCGACCGTGGCCTGCACGAACGCATCTCGCTGACCGGCCCCCGGGACGAACTGCGCGAGCTGGCCGACACCTTCGACGCCATGCTGGCCCGACTCGACCAGGCCTTCGACGGGCAGCGCCGGTTCGTCGCCAACGCCTCACACGAGCTGCGTACGCCGCTGACGCTGAACCGGTCGCTGGTCGAGCTGGCCATGCACCGGCGCACCGCCAGTGACGACGTGAAACGGCTCGGTGAAACCCTGCTGGAGATCAACCTGCGGCACGAGCGCCTGATCAACGGGCTGCTGCTGCTCGCCCGCTCCGAGAACGAGCTGGCCGACCGGTCGACCGTCGACCTTGCCGATGTGGTCGAGCACGTGGTGGCCCAGTCCGCCGCGGAGGCGGCCGCCGCCGAGGTGCAGGTGCGGGCCGAAGCGGCCGAGGCCGAGCTGGACGGCGACCCCGTGCTGCTGGAGCGGCTGGTCCAGAACCTGGTCGACAACGGGATCCGGCACAACGCGGCCGGTGGCTGGGTGCGGGTGGCCAGCCGTACGCTGCCCGACGGCCGCCGGGAGCTGACCGTGGCCAACACCGGACCGGTGGTGCCCCGGTACGAGATTCCGGTGATCTTCGAGCCGTTCCGGCGGCTCGGCCGCGACCGGGTGACCGGGCAGGGTGCGGGGCTGGGCCTGTCCATCGTGGCCGCGATCACCCGGGCGCACGGCGGCGAGGTGGTGGCCGTGCCGCGCGAAGGCGGCGGCCTCACCGTGACCGTAGCCCTCCCCCCGGGCTGACCGAAGACGGCTGCAACATCCCCCGACGGCGGGGCGTGTCAGTGGGAACCGCCACCCCGGCGGCCGACCATCGGGGAGCAGAACATGCCACCACCCGCGCCACCACCCGCCGCCCCACGCGGCGACCCGGCGTTCGCGGATCTCTACCGCAGCCACTTCCAGCGCCTGGCGACACAGCTCTACGCGTACCTCGGCGACCACGCCGAGGCGCAGGACCTCACCCAGGAGGCGTTCTGCCGCGCGCTGGACCGATGGCGGCGGATCAGCGCGTACGACGACCCCGCCGCCTGGGTGCGCCGGGTCGCCTGGAACCTCGCCACCAGCCGACTGCGCCGTCGGCTGACCGCCCTTCGCTACCTGTCCCGCCAGCGCGAGGAGCACTCGCCCGGCCCCGGACCCGACCGGGTCGCCCTGGTCCGCGCGCTCGCCACGCTACCGGCGCGCCAGCGCCGCGCGGTCGTGCTGCACCACCTCGGCCACCTGACCACCGCCGAGATCGCCGAGCAGGAGGGCGTCGCCGAGGGCACGGTGCGGTCGTGGCTGTCGCGGGGCCGCGCCGCGCTCGCCGTCTCGCTCACCGACCCCCGAGAGGAGAACAGCCGTGTCCGAGCCGCTCGTTGAGGAGACGTTCGCCGAGTTCGAGACCGCGTGCGCGGGCGCCTTCCGGCCCGCCGGGCTGGAGCTGGTCGATCACGCGGTACGCCGCCGGCGCCGCACCCGCCGCGGCGGCCTCGGGGCGCTTGCTCTGCTGGCGGTCGCCACTCCTGTCCTGCTGGCGGGGGTGTCGGGCGGGGGCGGTAGGGCACCGGCGCTCGGCCCGACCCCGGCCACCGTCGTGACGCCGTCACCGGCCCACCCCACCCGGCCGGTCCGGGTGCCCGGGTTCGAGAGCAGTTCCGCGCCCGGGGTCGTCTTCACCGACGCCGAGCACGGCTGGGCCATGGTGGACCGCTGCGAGGGCCACCTGCCCTGCCCGGTGGCGCTCGCCGTCACCGGCGACGGCGGCCGCACCTGGCGGCGGGCGGCCACCCCCGACCTGGCCGGCAAGGCGATCGGCATGTACCCACTGGACGGGCAGACGATGGTCCTACAGGTGAGCGGCGAGGGCTTCCTGCTCACCACCGACGGCGGGGCGCACTTCGCGTCGTACCCGCCGAACCAGCCGCCGCCACAGGCGCAGCTGGCGCAGTCCCGGCGCGCCGGCCGGGAAGGCTACGCGGTGCGATGCCCGGGGGCGACCGGCTTCGACGAAAAGACCACCGACCTGAACTGCGCCACGATGGAGCTGGTGCGGCTCGGGTCGGGCTCGGTCCCGGTGCAGCCCGAGCTGCGCGGCCCCACGACGGGGGCGCCCATCGTGCACCGGGGCGGCGACGGCAGGCTCTGGGTGGTCTCGCAGACGGCCCCCGGCGGCAGGATCCGGGTCCAGGTCAGCGAGGACGGCGCCCGGTCCTGGCAGTGGCTGCCCGAGGTGTACAGCACGGTGGCCGGGAGCCTGCCCGACCTGGTGCTCTCCCCCGACGGCCACGACGTCTGGCTGGTCGCCGACGCCGGCCTGGTCCTCCACCTGGAGAACGGCGACTGGCGCCGCGTCTACCTCGGCCTTGACGGGCAGGATCCGCGCCTGGTGCGCTCCCTGGGCGCGCGGGGCGGCCTGGTCCTGAGCGACACCCGGCGCACCTGGTACCTGACCGAGCGCGGCGTGCTCACCGAGGTGCCGGGCCTGCCGGGTTTCACGGACATCGACCAGCTGCCGGACGGGACGCTGTTCGCGTACGGCTCCGAGCTGTGGCTGAGCCCCGGCGCCGGGCCCGCCCGCGAGTGGATCAAGCTGTACTGACGCCGCGCGCCCACCTTCACGCAGCACGCTCGTCACGCTGCGTGAAGGTGGGCGCTCTCTCCCTACGCGCTCCCCGTTTCGGCCAGCAGGCCAGGTAAGCTCTCGGCTGGTCGCGTCCGTCGATGGTGACAGGGAGTATGTGGTGAGCGTTGCGCTGGTGACCGGCTCGGCCGGCCTGATCGGTTCCGAGGCGGCCCGTCACTTCGCCGGCCTGGGCATGCACGTGGTCGGCATCGACAACGACATGCGCAAGTACTTCTTCGGCGAGGACGGCTCGACCGCGTGGAGCCTGGTCAACCTGACCAGCAAGCTCGGCGACGGGTACACGCACTACGACGTCGACATCCGCGACCGCGACGTGCTCTCCAAGATCTTCGAGCGGTACGGCAAGGACATCTCGCTCGTGATCCACACGGCCGCGCAGCCCAGCCACGACTGGGCCGCCAAGGAGCCGTTCACCGACTTCGACGTCAACGCGGGCGGCACCCTCAACGTGCTGGAGTACACCCGCCAGCACGCCCCCGACGCGGCGTTCATCTTCTGCTCGACGAACAAGGTCTACGGCGACACCCCGAACCGGCTGCCGCTGGTCGAGCAGGAGACCCGGTACGAGATCGACCCGGGCCACCAGTTCGCCAACGGCATCACCGAAGACATGACGATCGACAACAGCCTGCACTCGATCTTCGGCGTCTCCAAGGTCGCCGCGGACGTGGCGGTGCAGGAGTACGGCCGCTACTTCGGCCTGCGGACCGCCTCCTTCCGCGGCGGCACGCTGACCGGCCCGGCCCACTCGGCCGCCGAGCTGCACGGCTTCCTGGCGTACCTGATGCGCTGCGTCATGGAGGGCCGCACCTACAACCTGTACGGCTACAAGGGCAAGATGGTGCGCGACGCCATCCACTCCCACGACGTGCTGACCGCGTTCGAGGCGTTCTACCGCAACCCGCGCGCCGGCGAGGTCTACAACCTGGGCGGCGGCCGCTTCTCCAACACCTCCCACCTGGAGGCGTTCGCGATCGCCGAGCAGATCACCGGCAAGCAGGCCAGCGTGAACTACGTCGAGCAGAACCGCATCGGCGACCACCAGTGGTACGTCAGCGACATGGCCAAGTTCCAGGCCCACTACCCGGACTGGCGGATGACCTACGACGTCCCCGCCATCCTGCGCGAGATCTACGAGGCCAACGCGGACAAGTGGGTGTAGGGCCCCGATGACCACGACGGTGAACCGCGACAGCAAGCGCAACGTGCTCGGCGTCCTGGTCGACGCCACCGACTACGCCGACGCCACCGAGCGGATCATCCGCGCGGCGACCGAGGGCCGCCCCTTCGCGGTGACGGCCCTGGCCGTGCACGGCGTGATGGAGGGCGTGGCCGACCGTACGCTCGGCGCGCAGCTCAACAGCTTCGACCTGATCACCCCGGACGGCCAGCCGGTGCGCTGGGCCCTGAACGTGCTGCACGGCGCGGGCCTGCGCGACCGGGTGTACGGCCCGGAGCTGACCCTGCGTGTGCTGGGCCGCGCCGCCGAACAGGGCCTGCCGGTGTACCTCTACGGCTCCACCCAGCCGGTGCTCGACCGCCTGATCCCGGCCCTGATCGCCAAGTACCCCGCTCTGAAGATCGCCGGCTCCGAGCCGTCGAAGTTCCGCGGCGTGGAGCCGGGCGAGGCGCCGCAGATCGCGGCCCGCATCGCCGCGTCGGGCGCGCGGATCGTGCTGGTCGGACTGGGCTGCCCGCGGCAGGAGAAGTTCACCTACGCGATGCGGCCGTACCTGGACATGCCGCTGCTGGCGGTGGGCGCCGCCTTCGACTACCACGCGGGCGGCCTGCGCAAGCCGCCGGCCTGGATGCAGAAGTACGCCCTGGAGTGGCTGTGGCGCCTGGGTCTGGAGCCCAAGCGGCTGTGGCGCCGGTACCTGATCCTCAACCCCAAGTACCTGGCCCGGCTCGGGGCACAGAAGGTGCGGCTGTGGCGCGCCACCCCGCCCCAACCCGCCGCCGAAGCCCCCAACTCCTTCGCCGTCTGAGAAGTAAGGAAGGGCACCTTCTTATCGCTTTGCGTAGAAGAAGGTGCCCTTTTCAACGCCCAGAGTTGCTCAGCGGCGGTTGTAGACCAGGTCCAGGACGGCGCGGGTCGCGTCGAACCAGCGGCTCAGCCATTCGGGGGACGGGTGCGAGCCGCGCGGCGGCAGCTCCATCAACAGGCCACGCAGCAGCGGGTGGTCCACCATCGACTCGGTCGACATGTCCAGCCAGTTCGGCGTGGGGAACGACGGGTCACCGAAGCCCTCCAGGCTCAGCGACGGTATGGACGAGGTCGCGGGTTCGAGCATGGTGTCGCCCGGCAACTGGGGGCGCTCGGGCTCGCGCAGCAACCGCTCGCGGCCGCCGTTGATGGCGTTGTGGCTGGGCACGTGCTCGGGGATCGTCATCTTCCTACCGCTCCGGCGAGTTGGCGGGGTGTCAGGGGGTTCTGTCTGATACAACGAGCCCAGCGGAGGGCAGGCCACGGTCAACCCGCAACCGTTACCGCCCGTAACACCTGCGTCACTATGCGCAGGGTCTGCTAGTTGTCCAACACGTGCGGGGGAACCACCATGGCCGCTGATCCGGCGTCCACACCACTGCCGTCGCAGGTGACGCCGGCACAGCTCATCGGAGAGATCTCGCGGCTGGTCCGCGAGCTACCGCCCTGTGCCCACTGCGGCCAGGGCGCCCGAGCCACGTTCCCGTCCGGCCAGCCGCTGGTCCCGGCGGCACGCGAGCCGTTCGACGACCTCCCGGTCCAGGATGCGCTGGAACTGGTCGACGACGACGAGCGGTGGCTGTGGCGGCTGGTGGACGAGGCCGAGCGGGTGGCGGCCGCGGCCCCGGCGGGTCCGGACCCGGCTCAGGTCGCGCTCGTCGAGCAGCGATACCAGGAGGCGTACGAGGCGGAGCACAAGGTCGCCCTGCGCATCCAGGCGACCGTGACCGCCCTGGCCCGCCCCTCCTCGTGGCTGCGCCCGGGGCACCGCACCGCGCTGGCCCGGCACCTGCGCGACGACCGCGCCGCGGCGGTACTGGCGGCGATCCAGCGCGGCCGGTTCGAGGAGATGCGCACCAGGCTGCGTACGGTGGCCGCCCGACGGGCCGACTACCTGCGCACCCACCACGACACGCTCTCGGCCGGGCGCAACGCGCGCGAGGAACTGACCCGCATCCTCGACGACCTGATCGACGCGTACGCCCGGATGCCGCAGCCGCCGGCCTGGTTCAAGTTCGGCCTGGACTTCCCGCCCGCACCGGGCACCCGCCGCGAGTGGCTGCAGCAGGCCCGCCGGACGATGGTGGAGCGCCGCCGCGCCGCGCTCAACCGAGTGCCACTCTGAACCGACCGGTGCCCTCCCGCCGAACCGACGGAAGGGCACCGATACGGACTGAGGTGCGGTTTCGGCGATCGACTCAGAGGTCGAACTCGCCGTCCTTGGCCCCCTCGACGAAAGCGTCCCACTCGGCGGGCGTGAAGATCAGCGCCGGGCCGGTCGGGTTCTTGGAGTCACGGAGAGCGATGGCGCCACCTACGAACGCGACTTCCACGCAGTTGTCGCAGTTCGGTCCACTTCGAGTGCTCTTGTACCACTGTGCTTGGCTCAGATCGACTCGAAACCCCTTGGTCTCGATTTCCATAGTGGCTCCTCCGCCAGTTGTGCGATCAGCGCGGCGGACTCCGAAGGGCTCAGGGCTGCCCCCCGAAGGTGTTCGAAGATCAGAAGGTACTTCTCCAAGTCGTCGGACTTCTCCAGGAAGAGCCCGCCGGTGGCATTCTCCGCGTAAACCACGGCGGAGTCACCCGCTTCAGCGAATTCCAGGATGGTAAAAGTTCCGTCCATGCCGGCATGTGCACCGCGCTCGAAGGGCAGCACTTGAAGGGTCACGTTCGGCTTTGACGCCGCTTCGGCGAGTAGTCGCAACTGTCGCCGCATGACCGTGTCGCCGCCCACCGGACGGCTTAGTACCGACTCATCGAGCACCGCCGAGAACCTGATCGGATCGTCCTGGGTGAGCAACGAGCCACGCTTCAATCGGACACGCACCCGTTGCATCACCTGATCGTTCGACCAATCCGGACAGGCGGCCCGGAGCATCGCCTCGGCATACTCGGCCGACTGGAGCAGCCCAGGCACCACCTGCTGCTCGTAGGCGCAGATCTCGCTGGCAGCCGCCTCCAGGCCGACATACGCGCCGACGAGGACGTTGGTGTACGGATGCCACCAGCCCTTCTGGCGGGCCTGCTTGGCGATCTCCACCAGCTCGTCGACGTCTTCGGGCGGCGCACCGTAGAGGGTGAGCATGTCGCGCACATCCCGAGAGGTGACCGAGTTGTGCCCGGTCTCGATCCGGGAGATCTTCGATTGGGAGCATTCGAGCTTGTCAGCCACGTACTCAAGCGTGATTCCGGCGTGCTCTCGCCTGCGACGCAGTTCGGCGCCTAGCCGTCTGCGACGCACGGTGGGGCTCTGTCGGACTGTCACGGCGCACCTCCGCGACGTAGTCGGCGAGGGCCCGACACACGAAGCCACCCCCGCCGGCAGATCGATTGTCTGTCGTGTTGCGAGTTTGCTCCGACGATCGGGGAATCTTCAAGCAGCCGAACGCACAGACAGTGCGACACAGTACGCCCACGCGGCATTCTCGTCAGCCAGTCACATACCAGACGAACGGCTCCGGAGCGCATACGCATCTTGCAACTTGCATTAGGCAAAGTCTTGGGGCACAGTGTCTGTTATGGCACTGGAAAGTCCGATCTTGCCGATTCCGTGATCACGCTCGGTCGACAGTGCCTTCTCTCTGAGCGTTCAACGAGCGACAACCGAATCCGTGTTGTGTACACGGCCCTGTCCGACGACGAGCAGGAGACATGGTGACTCCCCAGGCCGGCGACATCCTCCATGTGACCCGAGAAGCCAGCGTGCAGTTTCAGCGCCCGATGATGTTCCGCGTGATCCGCGTGCACGACTGGCCGACGTACGACGGCTGGGTGTGGTTGGACGGCTACCAGCTCAACGCCGCCGGCGACGCGGTCGAGCGCCGCTCCATCTTCGTGCAGCGCGCGGGCCTGCGCTTGGTCCCCGACGGTGTCACCCGTCCGCGCAACGTCGCCGCGGTGCAGCGCCCAGCCGGACACAACTCCCGGCCCACCCTGCACGGCCGCCCGGCGGTCGCGGCCGCGCACTGACCCGACGCGTTCCTCGCGCCCCCACCGGTTCACCGGTGCCGGGGCGCGTTCGCGTTCACCGACCACTCCGAGGAAGACTCACGATTTCCACTCGTGTCGGCACCGACCGGATTACGATCGAATAACCCTAGTGAATGACGGTAGCGACTCGCCTGGCCGGCTGCGCTGCGACTCAGACACGGGCTCCGCGACCTCAGTCCCCGTCGTCCTCGGCGTTCGCCACGGATGACGACCGAGCCTCGACGGCGGTCCGCGCCCGGTTGCGGCAGACGGCCGTGACGAGCCACTATCGTCGACCCTCGCGTGGCACGGCACCCGCTCACCCGGGAGACGGCGCCATGGACAACCGAAGGATCGCGACTGGCACCAGCGCCAGAGCGACCGTTCCACATCGACACCGGCTGGCCGCGCTGTGCGGCGCGGCTCTGGCGGCGGCGCTGTTCACGCCGGTCCAGGCCACGGCCGGATCCGGCGAGGCGCGACCGGCGGCGCAGTATGTCGCCCAGACGCCGGAACACGAGCAGGCATCGGCGCCTGCCGCGATGAACACCAGGCACAACCTGCCGCCTGAGCTGATGGCGCGATCGCTCATCTCCACCGGGATGATCGGCATCGGCCTGGCCGTCGGCGGCATCGTGATCGTGTCGTACCGCCGACGGCAGTGGTGAACGTCAGCCGTTCGGACTCTGCTCCGGGGAGGGTGACAGCGACGGGCTGGGCTCCGGCGACGGGCTCGGCATCGGCACCGCCACGATGATCTTCACGGTCGAGCCGGGCGCCAGCAGTGTGCCCGGCTCCGGCTCGGTCGCCACGACCGTGCCCGGCGCGACCTCGTCGGTCTGGCGCAGATCCACGTCCGGGTTCAGGCCGACCGCTTCGAGGGCCGCGATCGCCTGCTCCTGCGTCATGCCGACCAGGTTCTCCGGCACCGCGGCCGGGCCGGTGGTCACCGACGGGGAGGGTGACGGGCTCGGCGCCGCGCTGGAGGGCGCGACCGGGCTCGGCGCCGATGTCGGCGACTCGCTCGGCAGCGGCGTCGGCGTCTCCTCGCGCAGCGCGAACCAGATCGCGACGCCCATGACCGCCAACAGCAGCACCCCGACCACGCCGATCAGCACCGGGCCCAGCCAGCTGCGCTCAGTGGGGCTGTACTCGGGCGGGAGGGTGTCCTCCTGGACCGGCCGCGGCGGGCGCACGCCGGCCCGACCGGTCCACACGTCCTCCGCGGGCGGCAGCACCGAGGTGCGATCCATCGGCGGCACGTCGGACGAGCTGATGACCTCGGTCCGGTCGGCGTCGCCCGGCGGCACCGCCCCGGCGGGCAGCACCGTGGTGGGCTCGTCGCCCGGCTCCGGCCCCTTCGGCGTGGTGCCGTTCTCGGCCTCGTCGCCGTCGTCGTGCTGCTGCGCCTCAGACATGCTGCCGTCCTACCATGTCGATCAGACAATTCACTGTTATCGGATGTACCGGGCGCGCCGGGTTCAGGCCGCCGGAGCGGCCGGTGACGGCTCCGGCGACGTCTCGACCGGCTTCTCGCAGGTCAGCGTGATCCGGTCGCCCCAGGACACTTCCGATCCGGGGGTGATCGACGCCTCCTTGAACGGGTCCTGCTTGTTCCCGATGTACTTCTCGACCTGCAGACCGCTGTCCAGCAGCACATCCTTGGCGTGCTCGCACGAGCCGCCCGAGACGTCCGGCATGGTCAGCTTGAAGACCGGCCCGGCCACGAACACCTTGATGGCGGTGCCCTTCTTCAGCGGCGTCCCGACCCCAGGCTCGGTCCTCACCACGTTGCCGTTCGCCGTCTCGCCCGGCTCGTCGAAGCGCACGTTCACGGTGAGCCCGAGGGCGCGCAGCTGCTTGTACGCATCGCGGAAGTCGATTCCCTCGACATTGGGGATCG
Organism: Catellatospora tritici; assembly: GCF_019083965.1. Lineage (GTDB taxonomy): Bacteria > Actinomycetota > Actinomycetes > Mycobacteriales > Micromonosporaceae > Catellatospora > Catellatospora tritici. The sequence goes on along the minus strand of NZ_JAHRCY010000011.1, from coordinate 29,484 downwards.
TGGCGCCGCTGTAGGACGGGCTCACCGCCACCGACGGCGAGGGCAGTGCGGACGGGGACGCAGTCGGTGCGATGGACTCGACCGCGGCGGTCGGGGATGCACTGCCGTTCGCCTGCGGCGTACCGGCGTCACCGGCGGCGAACCAGCCGATCGCCAGGCCCGCCACGGCCATCACGACAGTGCCGGTCGCCACGGCGGCGATCGCGCCAGGGCTCAACCCGCGGCGACGCTGCTGCGGCTGGTCGACCACCGTCTGCCACGGATCGGTCATCATGCTCTCCTCTGTCGCGACGCCTGCCTCGGACGCCGCAACGAGAGTAAACCGTTCACACGAAGCCGCCTCGCGTTGCTATACCCTCGGCATCATGTCGTTATACGGCCAGGGCACGCGCTCGGGATGGGGCGCGATCGTCGCCGCCGCTGGTGTCTCCGCAAGCGCCGGAGCAGCGCAGCTGGGCATCGGGTATGGGCTGGGCGTCTTCTCCTGGCTGCCCGCGTTGCCCGATGCGGGGCAGGCCGCGTGGCTGGCGAGTCTTGCCTGGACGGTATGGATTTCCGCCTTCTCGGTGGTGCTCGGCGCCGTCGTGGCCGACCGGCTGTCCGGGCCGAGTGTCCAAACGTCGACAGTCGTCCGGGTGCTGTGGCGAGTCGCACTCGCGATCTCCGCCTCACTCGGCGGCCTGCTCGTGGTGGCGCTGACCGCCATCCCGGCGCGCGGCGCCCACCGGGCCGACACTTTCGCCCCGCACCTGCTCGTCGGCGGGTACGCCGTGGCCGGGGTGCTGCTCGGCCTGCTGCTCGCCATCGCCGCCCTGTCCGCTCGCGCCATCGCCGCCAACCTGTTCGCCACCGGCGCCTGGCTCTGGCTGCTGGCGGTGACCGCCGCCGTCGACAGCCTCGCCGCGGGCCGCGATCCCGGCGTCTCCCAGCTGGGCGTATGGCCGGTGACCGCCGACGGTCCCTGGTTCCGCAGCCTGTATCTGCCCGGTGCCGTCATCGCCGCCGTGTCGACCCTGCTCATCGGACTGCTCGCCGCCTGGCCCGCGGTGCGTCGCCGGGACGCCCAGGCCGGAATCGTGCTGTCGGGCGCCGCCGGCCCCGCCCTGGTGGCCGCCGCCTACCTGCTCGCCGCGCCGACCCTGGACGGGGTCGCCCCGGAACAGCTGTCGGCCCACCTGATCGCGCCGTACTCAGTGGTCACCGGCCTCGTGGGGGCGGTGCTCGCCATCGTCGTCGGGTGGCCCCGGCGCCCGAAGCCCGTGGTTCCGGCCCAGGGCCGCGCCAAGCCCCGTCCGCTCGGTACGCCGACCAACCCGCCGCTCGCCCCGGCCGCCGCCGTCCCGGCCGCCGCCGTCTCCACCGTCTCCGCCACCGCCGCCGAGAAGGACACCTCGGCGCCCAGCGGAACGGCCGTGTCCGACGGCAGCACCGACGCCGCGGAGCAGACCACCGCGATCCCGACTCCGTCGGCCGCCACCAGCGCTGACGCCGCCACCGGGTCGCCGAGCCCCACCCGTCGCAAGCCCAAGAAGTAACCCGCGGCGGACCCGGGCCGTCAGCGCAGGATGGTGAGCAGGTCCGGGTTGGCGCCACGGGAGCGGAGCACCCGTGTCGACCGGTCGCCGCTGGCCCGGCACGCCCCTGCCAACCGGGCCGGACAGGCCGACACCAGCAGCACCCGCGCCGGTCCGTCGTTGAGCCGCATGTAGGTCGGCAACGCCTCCGCCTTCGTGATCCGGAATCGCCCCGCCCCGACCTCGGTGAAGGTGAAGCGGCTGATCACCCCGTCCCGGGTGTCGTCGGAGAACCCCTGGTACGAGATGTGGTTACCCATGCCGTAGGCCACCCACCGCTCCCCGATCCGCTCGAACGGCTGCACCACGTGCGCGTGGTGGCCCAGGATCAGGTCGATGGACCCGTCGTTCAGCAGCCGCTTGGCGACATCGCGCTGCTGGCTGTTCGGGTTGTGCTCGTACTCGGTCCCCCAGTGGATGGAGACGATGACGACCTCGGCGCCGGCCTGCCGCGCCCGCCTGGCCGCCGCCCGCACCCGGTCCGGTTCCAGCAGGTTGACCAGCCATTCCTTGCCCTTTGGCCGCCGCAGCCCGTTGAACCCGAAGCTGTACGACAGCAGCCCGACCCGTACGCCCCGCACCGTCACGATGGTCGGGGTGTCCTGCTCCGCCTGGCTGCGGGCCATCCCGGCATGGGCGATCCCTGCCTTGTCGAGCGCGTCGAGCGTGCGGCGCACGCCCGCCTCGCCACCGTCGATCGAGTGGTTGGAGGCGGTGGAGCACGCGTCGTAGCCGGTGTCGCGCAGCGCGGGGACGATCTGCGGCGGCACCTTGAAGATCGGGTATCCGGTGAACGGGCCGCCCGGGTTGCCCAGCGGTGTCTCCAGATGGCAGATCGCCAGGTCGGCCGCCGAGATGACCGGCTTCACCCCGGCCAGGATGGGCCGGAAGTCGTATCCGCCGCCGCGGCTGTCACGCTGCGCCTGGGCCCACAGACCGTTGTGCAGCAGCACGTCGCCCGAGCCGACGACGGTGAAGCCGCGCGGGGTGAAACTCGGCGTGGGCGACGGGGCGGGCGCCGGTTCGGGCAGTGGCACGTTCCGGGTGGGCAGCACGGACGGCGGCGGTGGGGCGGGCGCGGCGATGCTCGACGGCCCGGGTGCCGGAACACCGGTGGGACCGCCGCAGGTGTTCAGCGCGAGCACCAGCACCCCGACCAGCACGCCGCCCAGACGCGAGGCGCGCACCCGCAGCACCTGATTGATCCCGTCCCCGTCGACCACGAGCGCATCCCTCCCGAACATGGCTCGTCCCGGCTCGCCGCGAGGCACCGGGTGACTCATCACGTTCGATGACGCCGGACCACCCCGCCATCCGCTGTTCAGCCATCAGATCGGCCAGGTGTGCACCGGTTCGTTGCTCTGCTGGAGTTCGGCGTATCGCCCGACCATGCGGCGCAGGGCCTCGGGCCGGTTCAGGCCCTCGCCCTGCAGCGCGCGCACGGTCTGGATCTGCCAGGTGGCACCGTTGCGCCCGAGCAGGCAGCGCTGCTCGATGATGCCGAGCAGTCGGTCGCGCTCGGCCGGATCGACGCCGTACTGGTCCAGTCCGGCGGCCGCGCGGGGCAGCAGCTCCAGCACCAGGTCGGTGATCCGGATCTCGCCACGGCGCGGCCACCAGGCCGGGGCCGCGATGCCTCGGCGGGCGGCGGCATGGAAGTTGTCCTGCGCCACACTGAACGGCAGCTGCGTCCAGAGTGGACGGTCGTCCTCGGCGAAGGAGCGCACGAGACCGTAGTAGAAGGCCGCGTTGGCCAGCATGTCGACCACGGTCGGACCGGCGGGCAGCACCCGGTTCTCGACCCGCAGATGTGGGCGCCCGGCCATGATGTCGTAGACGGGGCGGTTCCAGCGGTAGATGGTGCCGTTGTGCAGCCGCAGTTCCGCGAGCTTGGGCACCCCACCCTCGCGTACGACCTCGAGCGGGTCCTCGTCGTCCATGATCGGCAGCAGCGGTGGGAAGTAGCGGACGTTCTCCTCGAACAGGTCGAAGATCGAGGTGACCCAGCGCTCGCCGAACCAGACCCGTGGGCGTACCCCCTGGGCTTTCAGCTCGTCCGGGCGGGTGTCGGTGGCCTGCTCGAACAGCGCGATCCGGGTCTCGTCCCAGAGTTGGTGTCCGAACAGGAACGGCGAGTTGGCGCCGACCGCGACCTGCAGGGCAGAGATCACCTGCGAGGCGTTCCAGTACGCCGCGAAGTCGGCCGGCGAGACCTGCAGGTGGAACTGCAGGCTGGTGCAGGCCGCCTCGGGCGCGATCGAGTCGGTGTGCACCTTGAGCCGTTCCACGCCACGGATGTCCAGCCCGATCTGCTCGCCCCGGGCGGCCAGGATCTCCTCGTTGAGGACGCGGTAGCGCCCGCTGGTGGAGAGGTTGTTGGCGACGGTGTGCTCGGTGGTCAGCGTCGGCAGGATCCCGATCGTCAGCACCGAAGCGTCGTGGCTGTGGGCGTGCGTGCCGGCGTCGCGCAGGCTGGCGCCGATCTGCGCCTCGTACTGGGCCAGGCCGTCACCGGCGATGAGGCGCGGCGGCACGTTGAGTTCGAGGTTGAACCGGCCGAGTTCGAGCTGGAAGTAGGGATCTCGCAGGTCGGCCAGCACCTTGTCGTTGCACATGGTCGGCCGGTGCTCCGGGTCGACCAGGTTGAGCTCGATCTCCAGTCCGGTCATCGGGTAGTCGGAGTCGAAGGTGAAGTCGTTGAGCATCATGGCGAACACGTCGAGGCAGCGCCGCACCTTCTGGCGGTAGCGTTCTCGCTCCGGCCGGGTGAAGCTCTCCTGCGATACTTCCTGGCCCATCAGCCCTCCCGACGCACGGTAAGCACGCGAACTCTCAGAGTACTTGCCTTGTGCGACAACAGGATCGGGCGGTCGTCCCGTTCGGACGCGTCAACATCCCATTCCTCGGGACACGAAGGGCAACATATGTGCCATCCCGCCCGATACGATACTGAAATGGAACTCCTCGATGATTCGAGGCTCACCACAATGCGCCTCCTCACGGAGGCCTACACCAGCCTCAACAGCCTCTGCGCCGAGCACTTCGCGGCGCACGGCCTGGCCGCGATCGAGTTCGAGGTGCTGCTCCGACTCGCGCGCGCGCCGGGACGGCAGTTGCGCATGACCGACCTATCCCGACACACGGCCATGAGCACCAGCGGGGTTACCCGCATGGTCGACCGGCTGGAGCGCGAGGGCCTGGTCGCCCGCGTGCCGTGCGACACCGACCGCCGCAGCTCCTTCGCCGTGCTCACGGCGCAGGGGCTGACCCGCCTGGCCGAGACCGTCCCCGGCCACCTGGAGATCCTCGACGAATGGCTCATCGGCCCACTGACGCAGCGCCAGCTGCAGGGCCTGGTCGCCGGACTGCGCGTGGTACGCGACGCGGTCCGGCCCGACGCCGCACCGGCCATCGAGATGCGGGCGCCCCGGCGCCCGTCGACGGCCCCGGCGCGACGCTGAACGAACCTCGGCAAGATGTCCCGCCAGGACGATCTGCCGCACGACTGCCGCAGTGCGGCAGAAGGGGCGGCAGAAATGGCCGGGGCAGCACGTGAAGAACACTGAAACGGGCATAACGGCTGGTGCCTGTTGCTAGCGTCATGGCCCTGTGGGAGGAGCGGCTCAGCCGGCTCCGATCACGGGGGCTGATTCGGCGCGGGCGGAGACGGCGGGGGGTGCGGCACCGAGGTGTCGCGGGTTGCTTAGGCACCGACCGTCGGGGGGCCGCCCGCGCCGGGCGCAGCACCGCCGAACGCGGTGCGCGCCGAGCCGGATTACCGGTCAGCCGATCTGCGCGCGCTGCCACTCGGTGAGCACGATGCCCGAACTCTCACACAACCGCCACAGCCGCGACAGGGCCTCTTCCTGATCGGTGCCGGTGCGCACCAGCCCCACCAGCGCCTCCGCCACGTCACGCAGGTCCGGGCCGCCCTCGCGGCGCGCGGCCGCCGCGTACCAGGAGGCGGCCAGCGCACGGTGGCCCCGCTGTTCGGCCAGGGTCGCCTCGATCATCGCGCAGTGCCAGTCCTCGCCCGGCTCCGCACTGTCCGATTCGGTCAGTGGCGGCCCGCAGAGCTGCACCCGGATCTCGGCCAGCACCTTCTCCGCCTCGGGCAGCCGCCCGCCCAACGCGTACGACAGCCCGACCACGCCCAGCACCCGGCGCCGGTGGATGCTCGGATCACCCGCCTCGGCAAGCATCTCCACCGCCTGCAGCCCCGCCCGCACCGACTCCTCGAACCGGCCCTCCAGCCGCAGCACCTCGGCGAGATTGGCCCGGGCCAGCGCCCGCAACTCGTGCTCGCCCGCCCGTGCCGCCAGGCGCTCGACCGCCGCCAGCCGCCGCTGGGCCGCGGCCAGATCGGCGTTGCGCAGATCGTGCCAGATGAGGTTGTTCTGGGCGATGGCCATGTCGCGGACCCGGCCGGTGCGGGTGGCCAGCGCCAGGGTCGCCTCGCCGTGCCGGCGCGCCTCGTCGTACGCCCCGATGGCCTGCTGCACGGCCTGCAGCACTCCCCGCGCGGCCAGCTCACCGGCGATGTCACCGACCAGCACGAAGCTCGCCAGTGCCTGCTCGGCCCGCGGCAGCTCGGCCTGGCCCGCGCCATGCTCGGCCGCCAACTGCATCACGCCGAGGTCGGCCCAGGCGCGCAGCTGCGGATCGGCGTCGGCGGTTCGCGGGTCGTCCAGCAGCCGTCGCAGCCACTGCCGCCCCTGCTGATCGCGGCCCCGGAAGCGCCACCAGCGCGGCAGCTTCGCAGCCAGCCGCAGCGCGGTCACCGGATCATGCTCGGCGGCGTACACCAGCGCGGTCCACAGGTCGCTGGCGACGTCGTCGAAGCGGGCCACCGCGGCGGCCAGCGTCGCTCCCGCCATGGCCGGGGCGTTGCGATCGGCGAAGTCGGCGAACACCTGGGCATGACGGTCGCGGATCTGCGCCGTCTCCCCCGCCGCCGCGGCCTGCTCCGCGGCGAACTCGCGCACCACGTCCAGCAGCACGAACCGCAGTGCGCCCGAGCCGCGCACCTGCACCAGGCCCAGGTCCACCAGCCGCTCCAGCGCCGGGACCACGTCGACGCGCTGGCCGATCAGCTCCTCGGCCAGCTCGATGGACCAGCGGTAGCCGAAGACGGACAGGCTGCGCAGCGCCATCCGCTGCAGCGGCTCCAGCAGCCGGTAGCTGGCGGTGACCACATCCCGCAGCGTGACCAGGTCGTCGGCCCCGCCCAGCTCCAGCAGGCGATGGCCGTAGCGGGCCAGCATCTCGGCTGGGTCCAGCACCCGGCCGCGCGCGGCGGCGAGCTCGATCGCCAGCGGCAGACCGCCGAGTCGGCGTACCAGCGCGACCAGCGCGCTCACCTCGACGTCGGCCGACGGGCGCCGCACCTGCCGCCAGCGCGCCAGGAACAGGGCGCTGGCCGGATGCTGCTCCGCCTCGGCGAGCGTGCCGATGCCCGCGGGCGGCAGCGCGAGCGGCCCCACCGGCCACACCCGCTCGCCCGGCAGCCCCAGCGGGGCCCGCGCGGACGCCAGCACGCGCAGCGTCGGGGCGGTCGCCAGCACTTCTGCCAGCACCTCGGCGAACGCCTCCGGCGAGTGGTCGGCGGCGTCCATCATCAGCAGCACCGGCTCGCGCAGCCGAGCCGGCAGGTCCGCCGGGCGCGCCACGTCGAGCACGGCGCACAGCACCTCGCGAATGTCGGCCGCGGTGTCCCCGGCCGCGATACTTATCGCCACCGCACCCCCGGCGAACTGGGGCTGCGCCGTGTGCGCGGCCGTCAGCGCCAGCGCGCTCTTGCCGACCCCGGCCAGGCCGACCAGGGTGGTGAGCCCCGGCTGCGCGCCGAGGTGCGCCAGCAGCGTCGCGACCTCCTCCTCCCGGCCGAACAGCTCGGGCGGCGTGGGCAGTGCGTACCCGCCGGGGCGGCCCGGGGCGGGCAGCTGCGGCAGGTGCCCGCGGGCGGCGGCGTAGAAGTCGGTGACGGCCCGGCCGGTCAGGCCGAGCGCGGTGGCGAGCAGCTCGATGGTGGTCCGCTGCGGCCGCGCCGCCCGGCCGTGCTCCAGGTCCCGTACCGTACGCACGCCCAGCCCCGACCGGGCGGCGAGCTCCGACTGGGTCAGCCGGGCCGCGTGCCGGTGCGCGCGCAGCAGCACTCCGAACGTCGCTGCGGCGTCGGCGGCGTCGGGCTCGGCGGCCGCGGCGCCGACCGGTTCGGCCGCGCCGGGTTGACCTGGGGTCATGGCCGCAAAGACTACGCACTGGAACCCGAACGTGGGAGTCCCACGTCTACTTTCCGCACCACCTGTGCTGCTGCTCACCACTGTCCTGACTGTACGGAAGCCGCCACCGCGAACCTGCAACCGATCGGCCGCCCCAGCCGTCCTCATCGAGGACCGGGTCGCACTCGGTCATCGTCCGATCACGGGGAGGCCCGAACCGCGCCGCGCGGCGGGCCGGGACAGGAGATGCCATGAGGCCACCATCCACATCCGACCAGCGCCTGCGCACCGTGTTGCTGACCGTCGTGGGCGCGGTGATCGCGGCGGGCGCCGTGACGGCGTGCTCCGCGACGCCTGCCACGCCCACGCCGAGCACCGTGCCCTCGACGGCGATGCGTACACCGTCCGCGCAGCCGTCCGCCGCACCATCGCCCAGCCCGGCCGAGAGCCCGGCGTCGGGCTGCCAGGACCGGTACCCGGGCACGCTCGGCCTCGCGCTGTTCGCCCGTACCCCTGACCCGGAGCAGGCGATCTGCTTCAACCCGCCGCCGCCCGCGCCAGGAGAGCCGAGCTACGACCCGATCCTGCTGCCCCGCCCGTGCCTCGAAGCCACCCACCACAGCAACGACCTGATCGCCGACCGGCGGGGCTTCAGGTTCCACTTCGACGCCGATCCGGACCCGGTCGCCGTCGACACCTCGACCGTGGCGCAGACCATCACCCGCTACTCCGGCACCGGCGCGGCCGACTACCTGAAGGAGCTGCGGGCCGCGCTGGCGGAGTGCGGTCCGTATCCCCGCGGCCACTCCACCTTCGACTACCAGGTCGTCGACGCGCCGAAGGTCGGTGACGACTCGCTGCGGCTGCGGATGATCCGGGTGACCGGCGGCCCGCTGGAAAGCGGGACGCCGACCAAAGCGACGTTCCTGATCTCGGTGGTCCGCAAGGGCGACCTCGTCTCGGTCGTCTTCGACCTCGGCTGGGAGGGCTACCCCACCAGGACGAAGTACCTGGAGGGCATCTTCGCCGACGCCGCCCGCCACCTGCGCTGAAGTTAAGAAGGGCACCTTCCACCACGTATTGCGATAAGAAGGTGCCCTTCCTTACGTCTGTCAGGCGAGGCCGAGGTCGCGGGCGATGATCATGCGCTGGACCTCGGAGGTGCCCTCGCCGATCTCCAGGATCTTGCTGTCGCGCCACATCCGGGACACCGGGAACTCGTTCATGAAGCCGTACCCGCCGTGGATCTGGGTGCCCGCGCGGGCGTTGTCGACCGCGACCGTGCTGGCGTGCAGCTTGGCGATGGCGGCCTGCCGCTTGAACGGCTCCCCCGCGATCAGCCGGTGCGCGGCGTCGCGCCAGGCCAGCCGCGCCGTGTGGGCGCGCGTCTCCATGTCCGCGATCATGAACTGGATCGCCTGGTACGACCCGATCGTGTGGCCGAACGCCTCGCGCTGCGTCGCGTACTTCACCGACTCGTCCACGCACCCCTGCGCCAGGCCGGTGGCCAGCGCCGCGATCGCGATCCGGCCCTCGTCCAGGATGTGCAGGAACTGCGCGAAGCCGCGGCCGCGCTTGCCGAGCAGGTTGCCCACCGGCACCCGGCAGTCGACGAAGGTCAGCTCGTGGGTGTCCGAGGCACACCAGCCGACCTTGGAGTAGCCCGGCGCCACCGTGAAGCCCGGCGTACCCGACGGAACGATGATCGAGGAGATCTCGTCCGGGCCGGTCAGCGCGGTGACGGTGACCAGGCTGGTCATGGTCGTGCCCGAGTTGGTGATGAACGACTTCGTGCCGTTGATGATCCACTCCGAGCCGTCCTCGGACAGCCGCGCGGTGGTACGCGTACCGCCCGCGTCCGAGCCCGCGCCCGGCTCGGTCAGTCCGAATCCGGCCAGCGCCTCGCCGCTCAGCAGCGGCGGCAGCCAGCGGCGCTTCTGCTCGTCGGTGCCGTACTTGAAGATCGGCATGGCGCCGAGCGAGATCGCCGCCTCCAGCGTGATCGCCAGCGACGAGTCGACCCGGGCCAGTTCCTCCAGCACCAGGCACAGGGCCAGGTAGTCGCCGTCCATCCCGCCGATCTCCAGGTCGCCGTCGGCGCCCGGCACGGAGGCGGGGAACGGCAGGCCGAACAGGCCCATCGCGCCCATCTGCCGGACCAGGTCGTACGGGAACTCGTGCTTCTCGTACAGCTCGCCGATCACCGGCGCGACCTTGTCCTGCGCGAAGCGGCGCACGGTGTCGCGCAGCTCCCGGTGCTCCTCGGACAGCCCGAAGTCGGTCATCTCGGCCTCTCTTAAACCGGAGTCACGCCGTGTCGGCGGCGCGAGAAGTGACGGTCCTTGCCGTGTGCGGCGCGGTACCGCTGGATGAGTTCGTCGCGCAGCCGGTCGGGCTCCACGATCGAGTCGATGACCAGCTCGCTGGCGAGCCGGACCAGGTCGATGTCGGTCTCGTACTCGGCCCGCTTGGCGGCGACGAACGCTTCGCGCTCGGCCTCGTCCGCGATGGCCGCGATCTTGTTGGCATAGACGGCGTTGACCGCCGCCTCTGCTCCCATAACTGCGATCTTGGCGGTGGGCAACGCGATCGTCGCCTCGGGCATGAAGCCGGGTCCCGCCATGGCGTAGAGGCCCGCGCCGTACGCCTTGCGCACCACCACGCAGATCTTGGGCACGGTCGCCTCGCTGATCGCGGAGACCATCTTGGCGCCGTGCCGGATGATGCCCTGCCGCTCCACCGCACTGCCGACCATGAAGCCCGGCACGTCGGTGAGGAACAGCAGCGGAACGTTGAACGCGTCGCACAACTGCACGAACCGGCTCGCCTTGTCGGCCGAGTCGACGAACAGCACCCCGCCCTTGTGCAGCGAGTTGTTCGCGACCACGCCGACCACCTGGCCGTCGAGGCGGCCGAAGCCGACCGTCAGCTCCTTGGCCCAGCGCGCCTGGATCTCAAAGTACTCGCCGTTGTCCAGCAGGCCCTTGACCAGCTTGCGCATGTCGAACGCGCGGCGCTCGCTGTCGGGGATGATCTCGGCGAGATCCGCCTGCGGCGCGGGCGCGGCCTCGTGCGCGGGTGGCTGCTGGGTCCAGTTCGACGGCAGGTACGACAGGTAGCGCCGCACCACGCCCAGCGCCTCGTCCTCGTCCTTGCACAGGAAGTGGCCGACGCCGGACTGCTCGGTGTGCACCTTCGCGCCGCCCATGGCCTCCAGCGTGGTCTTCTCGCCGGTGACCATCTCGACCATGCGGTCGGAGCCCAGGTACATCGAGGCGTTGCCGTCCACCATGGCCACCACGTCACAGAACGCGGGGATGTAGGCACCACCGGCGGCACTGGGCCCGAACAGGGCGCACACCTGCGGGATGCTGCCCGACGACTTCACCTGCTGGTAGAAGATGTGCCCGGCACCCCGCCGACCCGGGAACAGGTCGACCTGGTCGGTGATGCGGGCGCCGGCGGAGTCGACGAGGTAGACCATCGGCACGCCCTGCGCGTACGCCCGCTCGATGATCCTGATGATCTTCTCCACGGTACGGGCGCCCCAGCTGCCCGCCTTCACCGTCGAGTCGTTGGCCATCAGGCAGACCGGCCGCCCGTCGATGGTGGCGTTGCCGGTCACCACGCCGTCGGCGGGCAGGTCGCCCGCGAGCGCGTTGGCGAACATCCCGTCCTCGACGAACGAGCCCTTGTCGACCAGCCGGGCGATGCGCTCGCGCGCGAAGAGCTTGCCCTTGACCGCGTTGGCCTGGTGGTACTTCTCCGCACCACCGGCGGCCGCCCTGGCCCGCAGCCCGTCCAGCTCCTCGTTCATCGCGCTTCCCTCCCGACGACCGCACCTAAACGATCGTTAGGCTACCACTGTATGGGACGCGGGCCACCCGCGCGCGTGCGCCCGCCCCAAGATCGCCCAAGTTGCCCGCCCACCAGATCGCCCAAGTTGCCCGGCAATCGTGGGTTTCGAGCCGCCGATACGCCCGATTGCCCGGCAACATAAAACGCGTGAGGGCCGGCGCGGAGCGCCGGCCCTCACGCGTTCGGGGCGCGGGTCAGCAGTAGACGGCGCTCGCGCCGCCGACGCTGCTGGCGGAGGCGTCGCCGAGCACCCCGACCGCGACACCGGAGACGTCGATCGGAAGCTGGATCGGGGCGTAGACCTGGTTCCCGCTGAGGATGCCGGAGTTGAACGAGGTGTTCCAGTTCAGCTCGCAGCTGCCCTGCTGCTGGTGCTGGTAGCGCTTGCGCAGCGCCGACTTGGCGTCCAGGTCGAACCCGGCGTCGGTGCCCGCCGGCGTCGCCTGCGCGCCACCGCCGAACAGGCCGCCCAGCGACAGCAGGTCGGTGACCTTGTCCAGCGGCGAGCTCTCGGTCTTGGCGTTCCACTTGTGCTTCCACTTGTGGTTGCCGTACGTGCCGTGGTTGTTGTCGTACGGGTCGTGCCCCTGCTGCTGGCCACCCGCCTGCCCGTCGCCGTCACCGAACACCGCCGACGAGCCGCCCTGGCAGAAGGCCGAGGCGTCGCCGAGCACGCCGACGCCCACGCCGCAGGCGTTGATCGGGGCCTGGACCGGGACGAAGACCTGGTTTCCGCTGAGGATGCCGGAGTTGCCCTGGCTGTTCCAGTTGGTGGCCAGCGCGTCCGCCGGGTACTGCGCCTCGGCGCCGCCGGTGCAGCTGGCGGTCGCGTCGCCGAGGATCCCGATGGCGATGCCGCAGATGTTGATCGGGGCCTGGATGGGCAGCTTGATCTGGTTGCCGGAACCGATGCCGCTGTTGAACGAGCTGTTCCAGTTGTCGGCCGCGTGCGCGGCTGAGGTGCCCATCAGCAGGATCCCGGCGGAGAGCACGCCGACCTTGACCGAGTTACGGGTCAACGAGCCCAGCGAGTTTCCAGTCATGAGAGTCGCAGTGCCTTTCGGTCTGTTTTGCCACGGGGGAGTTCCACGTGACGCCACGGCTACTTCGCGTAGCGACCCTTGTACGGAGCGCGCCGAAGGCATGGGACCCTCGGCTGTCGACATGCGCCCACTTCGGCCTTTCAGCCATGCACAAATAGGGCATTTGTGGCATCGCATCGGTCAACGAGCCGACCCATCCCGGGACACGCTCAATTGGCCCCACACTCCGCCGCACCGACCGCATTCCAGCGCCTATTCCGGCCCCTTTTGTCCGATTTATGACACTACCGAGAATCGGATTCCGGCCGATGATCGGAATCAATGGTCAAAAGATGCAGCTAAAGGCCACCTTTTGACCGTCAATAGCGATCATCGCGGCTGACCCCGCCATCCAGGCCGCGACGCACCGGTGGTGCGACGCGGTTCGAGGTCAGGAGATGGTGCGGTAGCGCGGACCGGCGCGGAGCACGCCCGAGGGCAGTTCGCGGCCCACGATCTTCTCCGCCAGCCGGGCGGCCTCGATCATCGCGTCAAGGTCGATGCCGGTGTCGACGCCCATGTCGTGCAGCATGTGCACGACCTCCTCGGTGGCCACGTTGCCGGAGGCGCCGGGCGCGTACGGGCAGCCGCCCAGTCCGCCGACGCTGGCGTCGTACTCGGTGATGCCCAGTTCCAGCGCGGTGAGGATGTTGGCCAGGCCGGTGCCGCGGGTGTTGTGGAAGTGCAGCAGCACGGGGATGTCGGGCTGGCGGTCGCGCACCGCCGTGAGCAGCTCCCGCACCCGGCGGGGCGTCGCCATCCCGGTGGTGTCCCCGAACGCGACCCGGTCCGCCCCGTCGGCGACCACCCGGTCCACGATCCCGGCCACCCGCACCGGATCGACGTCCCCCTCGTACGGGCACCCGAAGCTCGTCGCGATGATCACCTCGGCGGTGGCACCGCCCGCGTGCAGCCGCTCGATCAACGGCGCGATCTCGTCCAGCGACTCGGCCGTGGCCCGGTTGATGTTGCGGCGGTTGTGCGTGTCACTGGCCGACACGACCACCTCGACCTCGGTGAACCCGCCCGCCAGCGCCCGCTCGGCACCGCGCAGGTTGGGCACGAGCGCGCTGTAACGCACCCCGGGGTCGCGGGCGATGCCCGCCCACACCTCGTCGGCGTCGGCCATCTGCGGGATCGCCTTGGGGTGGACGTACGAGACGGCCTCGATCCGCCGCACGCCGGTGCCGCTCAGCGCCTCGACCAGCCGAATCTTGTCGGCGGTCGGCACCGGATCCTCGTTCTGCAGCCCGTCTCGCGGCCCGACCTCACGAATCGACACCTTGCTCGGCAGCACACCACCCATGCCGTCACCTTAGCGCTCGTTAAGTTCTCCGCCCACCCCGCACCCGCGAACGCCCCCAAGATCGTTCAAGTTGCCGGGCAGTGGGGCGAATGAGCGGGCAAGATACGCCCAGTTGCCCGGCAACTTGGACCCGATGATCGAACGGGCGGGCGGGGGGCGGGCGGGCGGGTCAGCGCATTCGGGAGACGATGGCGGTGTCGTAGTCGCCTGAGACGAACTCCGGGTTGTTCATCAGTTCGGCGAAGAAGGGCAGGTTGTTCTTCGGTCCGACCAGCTCGAACGCCGCGATCGCAGCCTTGGCCCGCGCGATCGCCTCAGCCCGGTCGACGCCGTACACGACGACCTTGGCCAGCAGCGAGTCGTAGTTCGGCGTGACCGTGTTGCCCTGCGCGTACCCGGAGTCGACGCGCACGCCCTCGCCGCCCGGCTCCACCCACGTCGTGATCACGCCGGGGCCGGGCAGGAACCGCTTCGGGTCCTCCGCGTTGATCCGCAGCTCGATCGCGTGGCCCCGGGACACCAGCGCGTCCGGGTCGAACTGCACCGGCAGTCCGGCCGCGACCCGCAACTGCGCCTCGACCAGGTCGACGCCGAACACCGACTCGGTGACCGGGTGCTCGACCTGGAGCCGGGTGTTCATCTCCAGGAAGAAGAAGTCGCCGGTGGTCGGGTCGAACAGGCACTCGACCGTGCCCGCGTTGCGGTAGCCGACCGCCTCGCCCGCGCGCACCGCCGCGGCCAGCAGCAGGGTGCGCTGCTCGCCGGACAGTGCCGGGGACGGCGACTCCTCGACCAGCTTCTGGTTGCGTCGCTGCACCGAGCACTCGCGCTCGCCGAGGGCGATGACCCGACCGTCGGCCAGGCCCAGGATCTGCACCTCGACGTGGCGTACCCGGGGGAAGTAGCGCTCGATCAGCACCGAGCCGTCGCCGAACATGCGCTCGGCGAACGCGCGCACCTTGCCGTACTGCTCGGTGAGCTCGGCCTCGCCGTTGGCGACACCCATGCCCATGCCGCCGCCACCGGCGGCGGCCTTGACCATGACCGGGTAGCCGATCTCGGCGGCGGCCGTCAGGGCGACCTCGACCGAGGTGGCCGGGTCGGCGGTGCCGGGCGCGACGGGCACGCCCGCGGCGGCCATCAGATTGCGGGCATTGATCTTGTCGCCCATCGCGGTGATCGCCTCGGCGCCGGGCCCGACCCAGATCAGGCCATTGGCCTCGACGGTACGAGCGAAGTCCGCGTTCTCCGACAGGAAGCCGTAGCCGGGGTGGATCGCCTGGGCGCCGGTCTGCTTGGCGGCCGCCAGGATCGCCTCGGCGTTGCGGTAGGACTGGGCCGGATTGGCCGGGCCCACGCACACGGCCTCGTCAGCCTCGCGCACGAACGGCAGCTCCGCGTCGGCCTCGGAGTACACCGCGATCGTGCGGATGCCCAGGCTGTTGGCGGTGCGGATGATCCGCCGAGCGATCTCTCCCCGGTTCGCGACGAGCAGCGACTCGATCATTTAGGTCCCCTCCCGATGCTCAGACAACCATCGCTGAGGCTAGACGGTCGGCCGAACACGGAAGGAGGCGGGCCTTAACGATGGTTCAGCCGAGCAGCGCCGCCAGGGCGGCAGCGCGCAGGAGCGTCGCCCGCCGCTGCCGGTCGACCTCACCGCCGAGGAACGGGGTGGAGTTCATCAGACCGAACGCGGCGTGCGCGAGCACTCGCGCCTCGCCCGGGTTGAGCGAGGCCCGCAGGGCGGTGAGCACCTGCACCCACTCCTCGACGTACTGGCGCTGCAGGCGGCGGATCTCCCGGCGCGGCTCCTCGGGCAGGCGGTCCAGCTCGTGCAGGTGCAGGGCGATGACGGCGGGATGCGCGAGGGCGAAGTCGACGTGGAAGTCGACCAGTGCCTCCAGGGCGACACGCGGGTCGGCGCCGTGGTCGGCGACGCGGCCGCGGCCGCCCGCGAGCAAGCCCTCGCTGACCGGCATCAACGCGGCGACCAGCATCGCCTCCTTGCCGGCGAAGTGGTGGTAGAGCGCTGGTCCGGTGACTCCGGCGGCGGTGCCGATGTCGTCCATGGAAACACCGTGGTAGCCGCGAGCCGCGAACAGGCCGACCGCGATCTCGAGGATCTCCTCGCGACGGGACCGGCGGGGCGCCTTGGTGGGGGTCGCCGCTGCTGGGGGTGCTGCTACGTCTTGCTCAACTGCCGTCACCCGAGACATGCTACTCGCCGGTCAAGTGCCGACTTAACGTCCGTTTAGTCCAGTTCGAACCCATATTCCCCGGCCAATCTCCTGGCCTCGTCACCCTGACCGGTGAGCAGCAGCGCGTGTGCGAGCACGTACGCCGCGCGGGGCAGCGTCGCCGAATCGCGGGGCAGGTGGTTCACCACCGCGCGCAGCACCGGCTCGGCGGCCTCGGCCCGGCCCACCGCCAGCAGCACCTCGCCCTCGGTCAGCTCGGCCAGCAGCGCCTCCCCGAACGACTCCAGCTCCTCGAACCGCCGCGCCACGCCGGCCAGCCGGGACAGCGCGGCCTCGGACTCGCCGATACCGGCCAGTGCGCGAGCACCGTCGAGGGCGACCCAGGCCAGCTCGTACCCGGCCTCGGGCTCGGCGGCCAGGCCCGGCGGCACCGCCCGCGCGGCCGCGTCGACCCGGGCCAGGGTGGCCCGCGTCTGCGCGCTGTCGTCGGCGAACATCGCCGCGACGGTCTGCCGCCGCAGCGCCCGGATCTCGTCCAGTGGCAGCCGCGCCAGGGCGTAGGCCGCCGCCGCCGCGCCCAGCCGCACCGCCGCGAAATCGTCGCGGTCGAGGTCGAACAGCAGCTCACCGGCCTGCTCCAGCACCCTGGCCCGAGCCGCGGCGTTGTCGAACCCGTCCAGGTTGTCGGCCAGCTGGTCGAGGTACGACACCGCTCGGTCCGGGTCGCCCAGTCGCTGGTGCACCGCGGCGAGCAGGTGCCGACCCTGATCGGCCAGGTGCTGGTTGCCCACCTCGTCAGCGCCGGCCACCGCCTCCTCGGCCTCCTCGGCCGCCTCCTCGGTCCGCCCGGCGTTGAACAGCGCCACCGCGAGGTGGAACCGGATGTGGTCGGTGTCCTCGTCCTCGTCGGTGTCGTCGGCCATCCGCTCGACCATCGCGGCCAGGTCGTCGACCACCTCGGCCGCGCGCGGCGTGCCGGCCAGCAGCACCGCGCGGCGCTCGCGCACCTCCCGCTCCAGCGGCTCGGGCAGCGTGTGCGTCAGGGCCCGGTCGTAGGCGCGGACCGCCCCGGCCGCGTCGTCCAACATGGTCAACCCCTGCCCCAGGAAGAACTCACCCAGGCCGATCAGCTCGCGCTCGTCGTCGGCGGTCGCCTGGGTGACCAGCTCCTGCGCCGCGTCGGCGGCCTCGCGCACCCGGCCGTCGGCCCCCAGCGCCTGCGCCCGCAGCAGCATCACCTGCAGTCGGACCCGCGCGCCCGGGTCAGGCTCGGCGATCCCGGCCACCCGGTCCAGCACGGTCAACGCCTCGGCGGGCTCCTGCGCGTGCAGCAGCGCCACGGCAAGCCGCCGCAGCGCGCCCGCGCGGTCCCGGTCGTCGGCGTGCTCGAGCAGGTAGTCGGTGGTGGCACGGACCTCGGCCAGGCCCTCCTCCACCTGGCCCTGGCGGCAGCGGTGCAGGCCCAGCCGACCCCGGATGCGGTGCTGACGCACCAGGTCACCGGCCTGGACGTACCACTCCAGCGCTTCGGCCCACGCCCGCTCGGTCTCCTCGGTGGCCTCACTGTGCAGGCGCATCCCGGCCAGGTCGGCCAGGCGGCCGTGCTGCAGCGCGGTCAGCGGATTCCGCTCGCTCAACGGGCGGATGCGCAGCCACAGGGCCTCCACCCGAGGTTCGAGGTCGCGCCGCAGCGCCTCCTCGACCAGGTCCAGCAGCGCGTCGAGGTCGGCGTCGGCGGGCACGTCCGGCAGCGGGTCGGGCGTGGCCTGCCCGGAGGTACGCGGCAACGGCACGCGCCAGCCCGCGGGCGGGGGCGTCGGCGCGACGACCGGCTCGGCCTGCAGCAGCGCCGCGATCCGGGCGCTCTGCGCACCGGTGCCGTTGCGCGCGTCGAAGCGGGCCGCCAGACCCGTCGCCCGCGCGGCCAGCTCGTCGGCCAGCACGGCCACGCTGCGGCGGGACCCGCGTACCGTCAGCTCGCCGTGCCCGACCGCGCCCAGCAGTCGCAGCAGCAGCGCCGACGCGGCGGCGAACTCCATCTCCGCCGCCGGTGAGGGCGCCTCCTCCAGCCACGGCAGATGCCGCTCCACCACCTGCAGACCCCGGGCGACATCGCCGCCGAGCGCCAGGAAGCGGACGTGCTCGGCGATGCTCGCCAGCTTGCCGTGCTGCGACCGCAGCAGGCGGTAGG
The DNA here is from genome assembly GCF_019083965.1 of Catellatospora tritici. Lineage (GTDB taxonomy): Bacteria > Actinomycetota > Actinomycetes > Mycobacteriales > Micromonosporaceae > Catellatospora > Catellatospora tritici. The sequence goes on along the minus strand of NZ_JAHRCY010000011.1, from coordinate 11,051 downwards.
CCCGCTGGTGCGCCCGGCGCGCCTCCTCCTCCCGCCCGGTACGCAGGTACGGCAGCAGCAGCGCGGTCAGGATCTCCTGCGGCTGCTCCACGCAGGACAGCCGCTCCTCCAGCACCGGGCCGGTCAGCGCTATCGCGTCCTCGTCGCGCCCGACGTGGCTGAGGTGCTGCGCCATCGCGGTGGGGTCGCAGCCGTCGCAGTCGGAGTTCTCGTCGCGGGCCGCCGCCTGCCACCGCTCGTAGTGGTATCCGGCCGTGTCCAGGTCGCCCAGGTGGGCCGCCACCAGCCAGCGAAGCTTGTGTACGGCCTGCAGACTGTGGCCGCCCTGCTGGTAGCGGCGCTGCATGTCCTCCAGCACCGTGTAGGCGCGCTCCAACGGCACCTCGGGGAACCGGGGCAGCGCATGGACCTGGTACTTGAAGTGCCACAGCAGCAGGCTCTCACTGTCGGCGTATCGCTCGGGCCGCTCGTCGTAGCGGGCCAGGCACCACGAGAACGCGGCGAAGCACTGCGCCGGAGAACCCGCCCGGTAGTAGGCCTCGGTCGCCGCCATCCGCGCCTGGAACCGCAGCTCGTCGTCGCCGATCGCGTCAGCCTGGGCGATCGCCTCCTCGGCCAGCGCCACCTGTGCGGGGCCGCGCGGCGCGTTCCAGCACTGGTCGATCAGTTCGCGTACGTGCTCTGGCCCGGTCATGACGCGCGGCTCTGCGCGTCGGCGGTGTGGCACGGCCCGGTCCGGTCGAGGCCAGGGCTGCCGCCCGGATCGACCTGACATGAGAGGTTCACGCGGGACACCGTACCCGGCGACGGCGACAGCTGCCGAGCCCGCGGTCCCGACATCGCGTGCGGTATTGGCCCCGGCGGGTATCAGCCCCTTGAAATGTCGTCGGGCAACGGAGAGGCTCCGGGAATGTCATCGTTGGAACGCGCGGCGAAAGCCTGCCGCCACACCCTCGACTCGCTGGTCGCGTTGGGCGCCGAGCTCACCGACGCACAGTGGGACGCGGCCACGGACCTGCCGCTGTGGACGGTCGGCGACGTGTACGCCCACGTCGTCGCGGGCGAGAAGTGGATGGCCGAGGGCGGCCTGCCCCTGCCGCCAGGGCCGCCGCAGGCCTGGATCGACCAGGGTGTCGCCCAGCGTCGCGGTGCCGGACGCGCGGCCGTGCTCGCCGAACTGGCCGAGGTACGAGCCCAGCGCGAGCTCCAACTCACCTCGGGCCTGCCCCCGGCCGACGCGATCGGCTGGTGGATCTGGTCGCACTCGCCGGTGCCGTTCGTGGTGCAGCTGACCGCCCGCGCCTTCGACCTGTGGACGCATGAACAGGACGTCCGCCGGGCCATCCGGCGGCCGGGCGGTCTGGCCTCACCCGGGGCGCGGATCTCGCGAGACCTCATCCTGCAGGCGCTGCCCAAGGTGGTGGCCAAGGGCGCCGGTGTCCCGGCCGGCTCGACGGTCCGTTTCACGGTCATGGGCGAGGTGCCCACCGACTTCGCGGTGCACGTGGACGACCAGGGTCGCGCCGCTGTCGCGGCCGCCGACACGCACTCGAGCACCACCCACATCACGCTGACCTGGCAGGGGTTCGCGCTGCTCAGCACCGGCCGCGGCGACCGCGGTCGACAGCAGGTGTGGGTGGGCGGTGACACCGAACTGGGCGAGCGGGTGCTCGCCCACCTCAACGTCGCGCCGTGACAGCAGACGGCGGCCCGCCCCGGATCGCTCCGGAGCGGGCCGCCGTCTGGGTCAGACCTCAGCTATCCACGCCGAAGCCGTAGTAGGCGCGCTCGGACCAGGTGCCGTCGGCCAGGTGCGCCCGCAGGTACCAGCCGTAGTAGCCGCCCGAGGGCGGCGCCCACGTCACCGTGGCCGTGCCGTCGGCGTCGGCGGGCACGACCACCGGGGCGGTGTAACCGGCCTGGTACTCGTACTCCACCACGTCCGGGCTGCCGGGCAGGAAGTGGAACTGCCCGGCGACGCCGGGGCCGCCGCTGTACTCCCCCGCCGGGTAGTCGGTCGAGGTGAGGCGGGGCTGGACGCCGACCAGGAACGGGTAGTCGGTCTGCGGCGTGATCACACCGGCGCCGTCCCGACCGCGCACCGACAGCAGGTTCTCCCCGTTGCGGTCCATGGTCACCTCGATCCGCGCCGGGTTGCCGTCGAGCGTGAGGATCTGCCAGGCACCGCCGTTGATCTGGTACTCGTACGCGGTGACCTCGCTCAGCTCGGTGCGGAACTCGAACCAGCCCACGGCACCCAGGCCGCCGGTCGGGCCGTAGGAGTCGTAGTAGCTGGTCACGTCGACGTACGGGTTGCGTACGACCACCTCGTACCGCCGCTCGGCGGTGAGGCTGCCGTCGGCGGCGACGCCGACCACGATCAGCGTCTGGTAGCCGGAGTACTGCGGCGTCAGCCGCACCGTCGCCGTCCCGTCCGGACCGGCGGCGACCGTCTGCGGCTCATCGCCGTAGCCCAGCGAGTACTGGTACGCCACGGTATCCGCGCGTCCCGGGTGGAAGGTGAAGTCGCCCGCCTGGCCGGGCCGGCCGGCCGGGTTGTACTGCGGGTAGTCGGTCGACGTCACCACCGGCGCGTCGCTGACCTGGAACACGTACTCCCGCACCGGCGAGAACGTGCCGTCGGCGAACCGGGTCTGCACCGACAGCGTGTTCGTCCCGGAGTGGTCCGGGGTGAGGGTGACCTGCGCCATGGTGTACGGCCACTCGATCTCGACGACCTGCTCGGCCCCGTCGTTGAAGCGGTACACGTAGGCGGCCGCGTCCGGCATGGCGGTGTCGAACTCGAACTCGCCGGGGACGCCCACCCCGCCACCCGCCCAGTAGTCCGGGTAGGTGCTCGACCGCACGACCGGCTTGGTGTCGATCACGTTGAACTGGAACTGGTTCGTCTCCGAGACCGTCCCGTCGGCGCCGATGCTGCGGACGTTGAGCATGTACCAGTCCGGCTCGGTGGGGGTCCAGGTCAGGGTGGCGGTGCCGTCGGCGGCGGCGTCGATGCGCTGCAGGTCGCTGTGGTACAGGAACCCATACTCGTACGCCACCACGTCCGGTCGACCCGGGCGGAAGGTGAACGTGCCCGGCCTGCCGACCTGGCCCTCCACCTCCGGCCAGGCGAAGTCGGCCGACTCGATCCGCGGCAGGTCCCGGACCATGACGTCCTGGCGGGACGCACCGATGAGCTCGGTCCCGGCGTACGCCTTGACTGTCACGTCGGTGTAGCCGAGGGACGAGAAGACCACGTCGACGTGGGTCGGGCCGTCGGCGTTGGCCGGAACGCGCGTCTCCGGGCCGCCGCCGATGCTGTAGCCGAACTCGGTCGTGTCCGGGTCGCCGCGGTGTATGTCCAGCGTGCTGCCGGACACGCCGACACCGACGGCCTCCACCACGACGTAGGGCGCGGAAGAGCGGACGTAGAACTCGTACTCGGTCTTCGGCGACCGGTTACCCGCCTTGTCGACCGACTGGACCGACAGGTTCTCCATGAACGACGTCGGCGTGAACTGCAGGGTGGCGTCGGCACCCGGCGCGGGCGCCGGGACGTAGTTGTACGTGTCGCCGTACCGGCCCCAGTAGTAGCCGACCACATCCTTGGTGCCGCGGGCCGAGAACGTGAACGTGCCGGGCAGGCCCGCACCGGTGTGCGGCTGCCCGTCGTTCGGGTACTGCGCCGAGGTCACCTTCGGGGCCGGGGGCGCCTTGGCGTCGATCTTGACGAAGCACGGCTTGGCCCAGGCCGAGTAGTCGTGCCCGTCGTACGCCCGCGAGGTCCACGCCAGCACGGTGCCGTGCGGATACCGGGACATGTCCCAGGCCACCTTGCTGAAGTTCGGCCCGTAGCCGCTGCCCGGCGCCTCGATACGCTGGTCCTCGTGCCCGACCGGCCACGCCGCGAACTCGGCCCGGCCGTAGTCGTTGGTGTCCGGATCGGTCCACCGGTGCGTAAGCGTGATGTGGTACGGCGGCACCACGACCGGGTCCTGGCGGGTGGTGCAGCCGGCGACCGGATACTCGACGGCCAGCGTGCCGTTGACCGGCGCGGTGTTCCATTCCAGATTGGCGGTCGCGAACGGCTTCAGCTTCCGCCCGTGGGTGAGGTCCCCCTCGAACCCGTGCGGCACCCGGATCTCGATGGTGAACGTGGCGTCACCGCGCTTGGCCGCGCGCTGCACCGCCGCCCGCGCATCCCAGACCAGGTAGCCGGGGCAGGTGGCATCCGGGCCGCCCGCGTTGGTGGTGCCGATCAGCTCGCGCCGCCGAGGCGCGTCGTCCCAGCTCGTGGTGCTCGTGATGGGATCGGTACGCCAGAGCTCGATGGGCTGCGCGACGGCGCAGTCGGCCGCGGAGGCCTCCTTGACGACGACGTCCGCCTTGCTGATCACCTTGCCCGCGTAGCGGGAGATGTCGAACGTGAAGTACGCCCGCGACCGGTGCTTGGCACCGGCTCCGTCGGACCAGGCACCGAGCGGGACGTCACCCGCGACGTTCACGAAGGACTGCGTGGGCAGCTTCGAGTCGGTGTACGCCCGGCTGGTGGCCGAGATGCTCTGGACCCAGAAGGCCTGGGCCGGTGATGCGATGACGGTGACGAACCCTGCGACCAGCAGAGTCCCGATTGACGCGGCAAGCAACTTTCGTGCGCGCACGCCGAGAACTCCTCCCCGTTGCGACGGCGGTTGTCGCCGTCGGCAGCGGGAGCATATCGGCGCCGTGCCACCCGACGCGGACCTGTTTTCCGTCGCTTCACAACGTCTGCACAGGTCGGTCCGAGAGGTCAGATCGGGCCCATGGTCGGGCGCTTGGCGGTGACCGAGTCGCCCGAGGACCGCCCGGTCAGCCGCCGTTTGATCCACGGAGCCAGGTAGCGGCCCGCCCAGGCCAGGTCGTCGCCCTTGGTGACCAGCCACGACCTGCGCTCGGGCCACGGCGGCAGGTCCCACCAGGTCGGATCGGCGGGGACGTCCAGTGCGGCCAGCACGTGCGCGGCGGTGCGGCGGTGCCCGGCGGCGGACAGGTGCAGGCGGTCGATGCTCCACAGCGCCGGATTGGCGTACTCGTGGTCGTTCCACAGGTCGACCAGGCGGGCGCCGTTCTTCGCCGCGACGTCGCCGACGGCCTGGTTGAGATAGCGGATGCGCGGGGCGACCAGGTTGTTGCCGGGCAGCCGGGACATCACGTCGGCGAACCGGAACAGCAGCACGTCCGCACCGGTGGCGCGCAGCCGGGCCACGGTCGCGTCGAAGCGTGCCATCAGCGCGGGCGGGTCGCAGCGGCGGCGCAGCACGTCGTTGGCGCCTGCCGCGAAGCTGACCAGGTCCGGCTTCATCGCCAGGGCGGGCTCCAGCTGCTCGCCGACGATCGCGTCGTACAGGCGGCCGCGAATGGCGAGGTTGGCGTAACCGAAGTCACCGCCGGACAGCTCGTTCAGGCGCCCCGCGACCAGGTCGGCCCAGCCGCGGAACACACCGTCGGCGTACGGGTCGTCCATGCCTTCGGTGAAGCTGTCGCCCAACGCCACATACCTGCTCCAACTCACCGCGCCATCTTGCCACCGGGGCACCTGCCTGCGGGTAGTGCTCTTCCTAACACCAGGAATCGCCGGTGTTCCGGCGTTGTTGCAGTCCGCGTGCAGATCGAGATCTACTCCGACGTGGTGTGCCCCTGGTGCTGGATCGGCGAGCAGCGGCTCTACCGCGCGCTCGCGGACAGCCCGGACGTCTCCGTGCGCTGGCGCGCTTTCCAGCTCGACCCGTCCGCGCAATCGACCGGCACTCCGCTGGTGGAGTGGCTCGGCCGCCGCTACGGCGGCGAGGCCAACGCCCGCCGGATGTTCGGCCAGGTCACTTCGGTGGCGGCCGAGGAGGGCCTGGTCATGAACTTCGACCGGGCGATCGGCGCGAACACCTTCGACTCGCACCGGCTCATCTGGTGGGCCGGGGAGCAGGGCGACCAGCGGCCGATGGTGGAGGCGCTGCACCGCGCCCACTTCACCGACGGCCTCGACCTCGGCCGCCAGGACGATCTGGTGCGGGCCGCGGTGGGCCTGGGCCACGACGAGCAGGCGGTACGCGACTTCCTCGGCTCGACCGCGGGCGCCGACGAGGTGCTCGACGAGCTCGCCATGGGACGCGAACTCGGCGTGACCGGCGTGCCGATGTTCGTCTTCGCCGGGAAGTACGCCATCAGCGGCGCCCAGGACCCGTCGACGCTGCGCGAGGTCCTCGACGAGGTGCGCCGCCGTGAGTCGGCCGCCCCGCTGCTCAAGGACCTGGCCCCGCGCGGCGAGTCCTGCGACGACGACACCTGCGCAGTATGACCCTTTAGCCCCATAAGTTCTTGTTTCACGTGAAACAAGATCGTCGGCCGACGATGCCCGGACGCCGGTGAGCTGCCCTTTCGAGCAGCCCACCGGCGTCGTCGCGTCAGGGCAGGTACTGGAACAGCCGGTCCGCCGAAGCCCCTGTCGGCAGTGGCCCCTCGGAGAGCACCGAGAAGTCCGCCGCGAGGTGATAGATCCGGTGCCGCGCCCCGGCGGCCACCACCACCGTGCCGTCCGCCTGGAAGAAGACGGAGTCGACGCCCGCCATCGAGAACCGCACCTTCTGTCCGCTGGTCATGTCGATCACCGCGTACACCACCGGGCTCGTGTCCGGGTCACTGTGCGGGAAGCCGACCGCCGCATAGCGCCCATCGGCCGACACCGAAAGGACTTCGGTGTCACCGACGTGAGGCGGCGTGTAGGCGACAGTCCTGGGGTCGCCGCCATCGGCACGCCGCACGGTCAGCTCCGTGCCACTGACGCCCCCGACGTATCCGTCCAGCTCCTGACCACGTGCCATATCCCAGGCGGCCCGCGCCATCGGGGTGAACTTCCCACTGGACACCGTCACCACGCCCTGACCGGTGGCGCCGCCCTGCACGAACAGCCTCGCCCCGTCGCGGCTCCAAAGCAGCCCGCCGCAGAGCACGTTCGTGACCAGCGGCCGCGCCGAGCCGCCGGTGGTGGCGCCCACCACCAGCTCGCCCATGATGTCCTCGCCGGCGCCGCGGACCCACGCCACCGTCGCCCCGTCCGGGGACACCCGCACCGAGGTTCGCACGCAGGGTTCGTCGGCGCCGAGGCTGCGCAGCTCGCGCACCTGGCCGTCGACCAGTGCCATGAGCCGGTCCGAACCGCCCGAAGCCGGGGTGAACCAGTAGGCGGAGCCGCCGAGCACCGCCGCGGGCGGCCTGGTCGACGGCGTCGGCGAGACCGGCGGGGCCGCTGACGTCGACGCCGACGGGGACACCGGCACGGCGGGGTCGGGTGCCTGGTCGCGTGGGGGCAGCACGGCCAGCACGATGCTCACGACCGCCGCGATCGCCGCCACCACGGCGGCCGAGACAGCCACCGCCTGGCGCGCCCGGAGCCGACCGGAGGTGCGCACGGCCCGCTCCGCCAGATCCACCGGCCGCACGTCGCCCGCGAGTTCCGCGAGTTCGGGCGCGAGCGTACGCAGTCTGGCCAGCGCCTTCGACGTCTGCGACTTGACCGTGCCCACGGTCACGCCCAGGTAGTCGGCGGTCTCCGCCTCGGTCCGGTCCTCGAAGAACCGCAGCACCAGCACGGCCCGCTGCTTGTCCGACAGTTTCTGCAGCGCCGCCCGCAGGGTGATCTTCAACGCCGCGTCGGCGGCATGGTCGGGCGCGGTGGCCCGCACGGACATGGTCTCCATCGGCACATCGACGCTCCGGCGTCGCCGCCACCAGGAGACCTGCTGGTGGTACATCACCTTGCGCGTGTACGCCTCGGCGTTGCCCTGGTCATGCAGCCTGCGCCAGGCCAGGTGGGTGCGCGCGAGCGCGACCTGGACGAGGTCCTCGGCCAGGTACTGGTCCCCGGTGAGCAGGTAGGCCGCGCGTAGCAGCGACGGCGCGCGATGCCGGACGAACGTCTCGAACTCTGCTGACAGTGCATCCATCGTGGGTTCCCCGTTGGTGAGCGGCGGCATCGTCGCCGATGCCGGATGTCGGCGTACTAGAGGACACCCGAACGCGGAATGGTTGCCGGTGATCGGTGACTGATTTTGCGCCAGGCCCCCTGGAGCGGCTCGCTCAGAACAGGGCCTTGGCGTCCTCGCGTGCCGCCCGCTTGGCCCGCCATTTGCGCAGCGGCACCGACAGCACGAAGCCCCAGCCGATCAGCGCGGCGACGCCGCCGAGCGTCAGACCTGCCATGAGCAGGTACGTCGTGCCGCCCTCGGTGCCGAAGACGCCCGCCCGCGCGCCACTGTCCAGCGCCGGGATGGTCTCGCCCAGCCGGAGCGCGTCCGGCTCGTCGTACAGGATGACGTCCTCGCGGCGGCTGCTGCCGTCGTCGGCCGCCCAGGAGCCGTGGAAGTCGCAGTCGTGCCGACCGCACTCGTAACGCAGCGCCGTGAACGTCCCCACCGTGCCGTGGCCGTTGTGCGCGTGCCAGGCGGGCACCAGGTCGGTGGCGCCGCCGAAGAAGCCGATGAACGCGATGATCGGCAGGCCGACCCACTTGAAGAACTTCATCCGCCAGTCACTGAGAGTGCTCATCGTCCCCATGGCCGGGCACTCTAGTGAGTCCGTTTCATCTCCGCACCCTCGGCTGGGGCGTCTCGTGCGCCACTGTCCCTGGTGGAAGCGGTACGGGCTGGGTTACTGTGCCGCCCGTGAGCGAGGCTGTGACGACGGAGAAAGAGCCGGCGCAGGCCCCGCCCCGCCGCCGGTTCTTCATGGACACCCGGCCGCTGCGACACCGGCCGTACCGGCGCCTGTGGAGCAGCACCATCGTGACCGCCGTGGGCAGTCAGCTCACCGCGGTGGCCGTGCCCAAGCAGATCTACGACATGACCGGTTCGTCGGCCTGGGTCGGCATCGCCAGTGCCGCCGGCCTGATCCCGCTGATCGTGTTCGCGCTGTGGGGCGGCGCGATCGCCGACACCGTCGATCGCCGCAAGATGCTGCTCTGCACCAACAGCGGCATCGCCCTGCTGTGCACGCTGTTCTGGGTGCAGTCCGCGTTCGGCCTCGGCTCGATCCCGCTGCTGCTGGTCCTGGTCGCGGTGCAGCAGGCGCTGTTCGGGATGAACATGCCCGCGCGTACGGCCTCGGTGGCCCGGCTGGTGCCCGCCGCCGAACTACCCGCCGCGGGCGCGCTCAACTCCACCGTCATGCAGGGTGGTCAGATCTTCGGCCCGATGCTGGCCGCGGCCCTGATCCCGGCGCTCGGCCTGCCACTGCTGTACCTGCTGGACGCGCTGGCCCTGTGCGCGGCGCTGTGGGCCGTATGGCGACTGCCGTCCATACCCCCGCTCAACGGCACGGCCCGGCGGGCCGGGCTGCGCGACGTGATCAACGGCTTCCGCTACCTGGCCACCCACCGCCTGCTGCTGATCTCCATGGCCGCCGACGTCATCGCGATGGTCTTCGGCATGCCACGGGCACTGTTCCCGGAACTCGCCCACACCGCCTACCCCGGGGTGAACGAGAACTTCGCGCTCGGCCTGCTCTACGCCGCGGTCCCCATCGGCGCCCTGCTCGGCGGCCTGCTCTCCGGCACCTTCTCCCACCTGCGCCGGCACGGGCTGATGGTGACCATCGCGGTCTGCGGCTGGGGTGCGGCGATCATCGGCTTCGGCCTGAGCGGTTCCATCTGGGTGGCGGTGTTCTTCCTCGGGCTCGCGGGCGTCGCCGACATGATGTCGATGGTGTTCCGGGGCGCGATCCTGCAGGCCGCGGCCACTGACGAGATGCGCGGCCGAATGCAGGGCGTGCAGACGGTCGTGGTCGCCGGCGGCCCGCGCCTGGCCGACCTGCTGCACGGGGTGGCCGCCCCGGCCGCCGGGGTCACCCTGGCCGTATCCGGCGGCGGCATCCTGGTGATGGTCGCGATGGCGGCGATGGCCCTCGCGGTCCCGGCCTTCCTCCGGTACACCGGCCCGCAACGCTGACCTGGAGCGATGATCTAGGGTGGGGACCCCGCCCCACCTCGAATGGACCCGCCATGCACCTCACCCGCCGCAAGAAGATTATCGTTTCGGTGCTGGCGTGCCTGGTGCTCCTACCCGCCGCCGTGGTGTTCGGGCTCAACCGCTACGTCAACGACACCGACGTGCCACTGGTTGACAGCCTTTTCCCGGAGAACGAGCCCAAACGGCTGCTCGCGATCTTCGCGCACCCCGACGACGAGATCACCGTCGCGGGCTCGTTGCGGGTGATGAGCGAGGAACCCGACGCCGACCTGACCCTGGCATACCTCACTCGCGGCGAAGCCGCGAACGTGCCCAAGTCGTCCCCGCAGGATCTGGCCGCGCGGCGCACGGTCGAGGTCGACGACGCGCGCAAGGCGCTCGGCGTGGACCACCTCGAACTGTTCGACTACCCCGACAGCGGTCTGCCCACCACCGACCCGGCCGGGCCGAAGAAGACCATCTCCGACCTGATCGACCGCTACCGGCCGACGATCGTGATCAGCTTCGACGACCGCGTCGGCTTCTACGGCCACCCCGACCACGAGCAGGTCGGCGTATGGGTCGACCAGGTGCTCGCCGAGCGACGCCACGAGCCTGGCTTCCCGGTGCACCACTTCTACCAGGCCACCCTGCCCGAGTCGATGATCACGGTGGCGAAGAAGCTCTCCCCCACCTTCCGCGACATGTACCCCGCCGACCCGGCCCAGGGCCTGCCCGTACCGACCGCCGCCATGGCGATCGACGGAGTCGCCGCCGAGAAGCGCGCCGCGCTCGACGCGCACGTCAGCCAGGTCGGCGTGCTCCAGGCCGTGCAACCCGGATACGACAAGCTCCCATCCTGGATCTACTTCCGCATCCTCAGCCGCGAATACTTCACCCAAGTCTTCTGACGTAAGGAAGGGCACCTTCTACATCGCAAAGCGATAAGAGCGACCGGCAATTGGTTCATTTGAGGCGTCGGGTGGTGGGGCGGTTGTCCCATCGGTAGTGGGTGCGGGCTTGTCGGATGAGTTGGCGTGTGGTGATGAGGGCTGCTGCCAGGTAGAGGTAGAA
>NZ_JAHRCY010000010.1 GCF_019083965.1 Catellatospora tritici | reverse complement strand
CCGACCTCATCGCCGTCAACGGATCCACCGACTACGGCCACTTCTACCTGTCCTACTACCCCAACAGCAACATGGTCGGCGGCTACGCGATGGGCTACGACATCGCCGTGAACACCCCCGACGGCGATCAGAACTGGCAGAACTGGGACATCACCACCACCAGACTGCCCACCGGCACCGCCATGTACCTGCGCAACACCGTCACCGGCGCCCTGCGCCTGTGGACCGGCATCACCGTCACCACCAACGACGCCACGTTCACCGCCACCATCGCGTACACCACCCACACGGTGACCGTCACCGGCCTCGGCGCCACGGCCACCGTCCAGGCCGCCGACATCGACGGCAACGGCACCGCCGACCTGTGGTCCACCAGCGGCGGCGTCACCACGCCCCGCCTGGTCACCGCGATAAGCGACCCGGCGGGCACCGCCACGCTGACCGCGCAGGCGACGATCCCGCTCGTCACCGCCGCCCACGCCTGGACGCTGGCCGACATGGGCAGCGCCGTGGCGGGAGCGCCGATCACCACCGCCGCCGACGTGGTCGGCAGCCTCAACCTGGCCGCCGCGGGCGGCGCCACCTGGAACACCGGCGACCTGTTCAGCCCGGACGCCCAGCTCAACGGCGTCAGCGGCACCCTGGTCACCACCGGCCCGGCAGTCGCCACCAACGCCGACTTCTCGGTCAGCCTGTGGGCCAAGCCCACCGGCGGCGGCACCGTCCTGTCCCAGGACGGCAACAACGCGGCCGGGTTCAAGCTGTGGGCCGAGCCGTCGGACAAGTCCTGGCGGTTCGCGATGAGCCAGAGCGACGTGGCCAGCCCGGTGTGGGACACCGCCATCGCACCCCCGGGCAGCGCGTCGTACGGGGTCTGGAGCCAGATCACCGTCACCTACAAGGCCGCTACGAACACCGTCGTGCTCTATCTCAACGGCGTGGACGTGGCCACCACCGGACACTCGGTGAAGTGGAACGCCACCGGGGCGCTGCGCGTGGGCGCCCACCGCAGCGGCGCCGGTGCCGTCGGCGGCTGGTTCGGGGGTCAGGTCGCCCAGGTCCAGACCTGGCACACGGAGATCATCGCCTCGGGCACGCTCAGCTTCGCCTACAACTGGTACGACGACGGCCCCGGCTGGAACACCTGGAACTCGATCACGGTCGTCGACGTCGACAACGACGGCAAGGCCGACGTGGCGGGCCGCTACAACGACCACCTGTGGTTCAAGCTCAGCACCAGCTCCAGCAGCGCCGTGTCGTTCGGCGGCTGGCTGGACTTCGGCGGCGGCTGGAACACCTGGGACAACATCGGGTTCGCCGACGTCACCGGAGACGGCAAGCCGGAACTGCTCGGCCGCTACAACGACCATCTGTGGTACAAGGTCAACACCAGCACGGCCACCGCGATCAGCTTCGGCAGCGCCTGGTACGACGACGGCGCCGGCTGGAACGCCGCCACCGTGATCAAGGTCGTGGACGTCAACGCCGACGGCAGGGCCGACGTCATGCGCCGCTACAACGACCACATCTGGTTCAAGCTCAGCACCAGCACCGGCGGCACCGTCTCGTTCGGCGGCTGGCAGGACCTCGGCGGCGGCTGGAACACCTGGGACAACGTGCAGGCGGCCGATGTCACCGGCGACGGCAAGCCCGAACTGATCGGCCGCTACAACAACCACATGTGGTACAAGATCAATACCACCGTGGGCAGCTCGGTCAGCTTCGCCGACGACTGGTTCGACGACGGGGTCGGCTGGAACACCTGGGACTGGATCACCGTCGTGGACGTCAACCACGACGGCAAGGCCGACGTCGTGGGCCGCACCGTGGACCACCTGTGGATCAAGCTCAGCACCAGCTCCGCCAGCACCATCGGCTTCAGCAACGTGTGGGAGGACCTGGGCACCGGCTGGAACGCCCGCGACTACGTCCAGGCCGCCGACGTCACCGGCGACGGCAGGCCCGAGCTGGTCAGCCGCTACGGCGACCACATGTGGTACAAGATCAACACCAGCACCATCTAGCGCGCGTGCGCCGGGGAGGGCGGCCGCCCTCCCCGGCGCACGACGGTCAGGACAGCGTGCCGAACCACAGCCACCGGCTGACACCTAGCTCATCACACCGGCCCAGGACGCGAGTGCCGCGAAGTCCCCGGCGCGCAGCCCGTGCTTCGGGTCGACCCGGTGCACCAGCGCAGGGCCGCCGTGGTGCGCGGCCACCCAGGCGACGTCCGCGTCGGTGACGTCGTCGTCGACCCAGGCGAACGGCCGCCCGGCGGCCCACTCGACCAGGGTCGCGGTCTTCCAGAAGACCCCGCCGGGGCCGTCCTGGCGCGGTCGGGGCCACTGGACCACGGGCAGCTCGGGCAGGCCCAGCCGGGGCGCGATCCACTCGTTGGCCTCGTCGGTCCAGGTCGTCGCCCACACCAGGTCGTACGGCAGGGCCAGCAGGCTCGGGCCGTGGTCGGGGTTCAGCCACACCCGCAGCGGTCTGCGGCGGTGGTACGACGGCCGGTGCGGCTGCGCCATCGAGGCCAGCAGCATCCGGTGGGTCTGGTAGCCCTCGGGACGCCGGGTGGGCTTGGCCGCGTACGGGTTCAGCGGACCGTCCACGTCCAGGAACAGCAGCGGGCGGGTGGCGGGGCCGGTCATCGGGCCACGTTAGCCCCGCCGACGACCGGCCGTCACCGCGTTTACCGGGTCAGTCGGCGCCCCACAGGTCGCCGAGCAGCATGTGGCGCGACCAGTCCTCGTACGGGATCGACTGGCCGACGTAGAGCGGGTGGAACCAGGCGAAGGCGAGCACGACCAGCACCACGTACGTCCCGGCGGCGATCGCGCCGATCATGACCCGGTCCTCGTCCCGGGGCCGCCCCGGCCGCGGTGTCATGATCGCGCCGAACACGAACACCACCGCCAGGATCAGGAACGGCAGGGCGGGCAGGGCGTAGAAGCTGAACATGGTGCGGTTCGGGTAGGCGAACCACGGCAGCAGCGCGGCGCCGACCATCGCCAGCACCGCGGCGGCGCGCCAGTCGCGGCGGGCGACGCCGAACCAGAGCGCCCCGAGCAGCGCGGGAATGAAGCTCCACCACAGCAGCGGGGTCCCCAGCATCAGCACGTACGCCATGCAGCTGGGGGCGCCGCAGGTCGCGCCGCCGGAGCGGTAGAACAGCACCGGCCGGCCCTGCAACAGCCACTGGATCGGGCCCCAGCCGTGCGCGGACTGGTAGGCGTGCGCAGTCTGCAGGCCGCTGTGGAAGCCGTACGCCTGCTGGTGGTAGTACCACAGGTTGCGCAGCGCGCCCCAGATCGGCGGCTCGGGCTGGCCGCTGTCGCGCAGCCAGTGCCGGTAGAAGCCGCCGTCGGTGAGCAGCCAGCCGCTCCACGAGGCCAGGTAGACGCCGAGCACGATCGGCACGCAGGCCAGCAGCCAGCCCGCCTCGTCGAGGACGGTGTCGCGGACCGGGTGGCGCACCCCGGCCGTGCGCCGGGCGCCGACCTCCCACCACAGGATCAGCAACACCAGCACCGGCAGGAACGCCAGCGCGCTCCACTTGACGGCCAGGGCGCAGCCCATGAGCACGGCGGCCGCCAGCCGCCACCAGGGCACCGCCCTCGGCGGGCGGCTCGCCTTGCCCACCCCGGCCGGGTTGCCGCCGTCGTCGAGGAAGCGGGCCCAGCGGCGCCGACGCGCGTCGCGGTCGAGGAGCACCGCACCGAACGCGGCCAGCACGAAGAACATCAGGTAGATGTCGAGCAGCGCGGTGCGCGACAGCACGAAGTGCATGCCGTCGAAGGCCAGCAGCAGCCCGGCCGCGCACGCCAGCACTGTCGACCCGAACAGCCGCTGGGCGATGCGGATCAGCAGGAGCACCGACGCGGTGCCGAAGATCGCGGCGGTGAACCGCCAGCCGGTCTCGTTGTACCCGAACAGCTGCTCACCGATCCCGATGATCCACTTTCCGAGCGGCGGGTGGACGACGTAGCCGGGGCCGTTCTCCTGCTCGTTCCACTCGAAGCCCTTCTCCCACAGCCAGTGCGCGTCCGTGGCGTAGTAGACCTCGTCGAAGATCTTGCCGGGCGGCTGAGCCAGGTTGTTCAGCCGCAGCACGCCCGCGATCAGGGTGACCGCGAGCGCGGCGTACCACGCGTACGGGTCCAGCACCCGGTCCAGTGGCGCGAGCCTGCGCCGGGCGGCTTCCCGCAGGTGGGCATGCATGGGCGCGGGGCGGGTTCGCGCCTGCCGGGGCACCGTCGGCGTCTGGGTCACGCTGGGCATCGTAGTTCGGCGGGCGGCCCGCCGGGCACCCGCGAACAGCCGCTCCGGTCAGCGGCGCGAGGTGGCGCTCTTTCGGGTCGGCACGAACAGTTCGGCGAGGTCGTCGAACCGGATCACCAACAGCGCGGACAGTGCCCCCAACGCGCTCCCGGCCAGCCACTGGACCGGATCGCGCGGGTGGCACGCGGGTGTCGCGCACCCCGAGCGCGCGCAGCAGCCGCCCCAGCACGGTCACCGTGTCGGCGCCCCCGGCCCGCAGGTCCACGTACAGCTGCCCGCCGGGAAAGCGTGCCATCAGCCGGGCCGCCGCGTGCATGACCAGCGCCGACTTTCCTACGCCCGGCCGCCCGTGCACCGCCACGACGGTGGGGCTGCCGCCGGGCGCGGGGCGGCCAGTCCGGCCAGGACGGTGTCCACCACCTCGGCCAGCTCCCGGTCCCGGCCGACGAACACCGGCGCCGCGACCGGCAGTTCCCGAGGCACGGTCGGCGTCCGCTGCGGCTCGACCACCAGCGCCGGGCCGGGGGCGGGGTAGCGCGCGGGAGCCGCCACGCCCAGCGCCGGATCCCGGGACAGGATCACCTGGTGCAGCCGGACCAGCTCCGGGCCGGGATCGACGCCGAGGTCGTCGACGCAGATCTCGTGGGCGCGCCGATATGCCGCCAGCGCCCCGCCGACGTCGCCGGTCCGGTACAGCGACAGCATCAGCTGGCACCACAGCCGCTCGCGCAGCGGGTTGCCCGAGGTCAACCGCCGCAGCTCCGGCACCAGGTCGGCGTGCTCGCCGAGCTGCTGCCGGGCCCCGATCCACTCTTCGGTGACGGCCAGCCGCTGCTCCTCCAGCGCCGCCAGCCGCCGGTCCAGGTACGGCGAGCGGACGCTGTCCTCCCCGGCCGAGCCCTGCCACAGCGCCAGCGCCAGCGCCAGCGCGAACGCCTGTGCGGCGCGGGCAGGCTGCCCGGCGGCGAGCTCGGCGTACCCGGTGGCCGCCAGCTCACCGAAGGTGTCGGTGTCGAGTTCGTCCTCGTCGAGGGTCAGCAGGTAGCCGGGGCTACGGCTGGTGATGCGGGGGCCGCGCCGGTCGGTGAGCACGGCGCGCAGCCCCGACGCGTAGGTGCGCATGTTGGACGTAGCGGAGCTGGGTGGGTCGTCGTCCCACAGCGCCTCGGTGAGTCGCGCGGTGGAGACGACTCGGCCGCGGTCGAGCAGGAGGGGCAGCAAGCAGCGCCCGCTGCTTGCCCGGCCCTAACGGCAACTCTTCGTCGTCGCGGCGCACCGCGACCGGCCCAAGCAGCTGAAACCTCACGCGCACTCCCCGTCGGCACCTTTTCCAGGCCCATGCGGCGCTCGCGTCCGTCACACCCGAGCACCCTGGCATCAGACGTCAGACAATGTTTAATACAGATTTTGCAGGCCGATCGCAAAAATATACCAAACACTTGCATTCCTGCGCACCGTCCAGATAAGACCGCGCGGCCCAGCGGGCAGGGAAAGGCCCGAGCACCGCGAGGGTGCTCGGGCCGACTCATCGATCAGGGCTGTTGCACCAGCCGGAACGACTGGGCACCGGTGCCGTTGCAGGCGTACTGCACCAGTTGGACGCTGTTGGCGGTGGAGGCCGCCGGCACATCCAGGCACTTGCCGCTGTTGCGGTTGACGAAGTGGTAGTAACCACCGCCCTCGGCGACGGGCAGCCACTGCTGGTTGTTGCCGCCGCCGTAGGCCCACAGCTGGATCGGGGCGTTGTCGGCGGTGGACACGTTGGTCACGTCCCAGGACTGGGCCGCGTTGAGGCGGATGTCGACGTGCGCGTAGCCGCCGCTGGACGGGGTGAACCGGAACGACTGCGCGTTGGTGTTGTTACAGGTGTACTGCTGGATCGCCGTCCCGTTGGCCGAGGCGGCGCCGCGCGCGTCCACGCACTTGCCGCTGGTCTTGTTCACCGCGCTGTACCAGGCGGTCGGCGAGATCGGACCGGTCGACGCCGAGGGCGACGGCGCCGGGCTGCCGCTCGGGCTGGGGCTGGTGGTGACCCCGCCCAGCCACAGCAGGCCGTCGATCAGCCAGCGGTTCTGCACCTCACTGGCGAAGGTCGACGACAGCCGGGTGTTGGTGTCGTAGTTCATCGCGTTGTGGCCGAAGTTCGCGTACAGCATCTTGTAGTTGCGGTTCGTCCACATGATCGGGTAGTAGCCGCTGTACCAGGACTGGTTCGGATCGGTGCCGACCGGGAAGCTGGACGGGTCGATCGAGGCCAGGATGTCGATGGCCGGATTGGTGCGCAGGTCGCGCTGCCAGGAGTACCACTCACTGACCGCCGAGGTGAACGTCGCGGGCAGCCGCAGCGTCGACGGGTGTGCCCGGTCCTCGGTCTTGAGCGTGACGCTGGTCGGGCCCCAGGTGTTGGAGACGAACGCGCCGGTGCCCAGGAACGTGTTGTAGTACCAGCTCCAGCTGTTCGGGTCGGTGTTGAACGCGGTGACATGGAAGCCCATCCAGGCCCCGCCGTTGCTCATGTACGTCTGGAACGCCGCCCGCTGAGCCGCCGGCGGCGCGTCGTCCAGGAACATGATCACCTTGTACTGGGCCAGGTTGCCCGTGTTGAGCAGGCTCCAGTCGGTGGTCGCCTCCCACGAGAAGTTGTACTGCGCCGCGGTCTGGGGGAACCAGACCTTGGCCTCCTTGTCGAAGTCGATGTGGGCGGCGTCCCAGGTGCCGTTGTAGAAGGCGAGCACCTTGAACGCCGGAGCGGCCTGCGCGGTCCCCGGGGTGACGGCGAACGCGGCCGCCACGGCGGCGCAGCAGGCGACGAGTGCGGCCAGCCACCGTTTCATGGCAGGGCGCAGTGATGTGAGCATGGATCCCTCCGAATTCCGCCCATGACGGCGGAACGGGTTCTGCCCCATCCAGACCACCTGGAGAACCGCTCAGCAAACATTCTTAACAGCAGATGCGTAGATCTGCAAGACTGGTTAACAATTCGTCCGTGGCCACCGCGGACCGGCGGCGGCCGCCGTGCGAGACTCGATCATGCCCGTGACCAACCCCTGGCTGGCCGGACCGTCTCCGATCAGGCGACTGCCTCGCGCCCGCCTGGAGGAACGCATCCTCAACCTGTTGTCCTCGCAGAACATGTGCGTGCTCGCCACCTCCGGCCCGGACGGGCCACTGGCCACCCCGGTGCGCTACTACCACCTCGACTTCGCGGTCATGTTCACCGCGATGGCGACCTCACCGAAGATGCGCAACCTCGCCGCCGACCCGCGGATCTCGGTCGGCGTATTCGCGCCGCTGGTCGGGCAGGCCAGCAGCCGCGGCGCGCAGCTGTTCGGCCAGGCCCGGGTGCTGACCGCCGACGACGCCGAGTTCGAGCACTACTGGCCCGCGTTCCGGTGGCAGTCCGATCATGTGGAGCGGTCCCGCGCGCTCGATGCGCCGCCCGCCGGGCCGCTGATCGTGATCGAGGCCGAGCGGATCGTGTACACCGAGCACTGGCTGCGCCGCGACGGCTACTCCCCGCGCCAGTTCTGGCGGCGGCGCCCGGCCTGACGTTGCGCCACCCGGTTCGACACCGAGCGCAGCCAGACGAACTCCTCCCCGCCGCGCCACGCGCCCAAGCCGCGGCTCAGGTGCGCGTCTGCTCGGCGGTGGCGACCGCTTGTGCCGGTGCACGGCGGCGACCGAACGCCACCGCGATCGGAAGGACCGCGGCCAGGCCGCTGATCAGCAGCGCCGCCACCGCGCCGAGGATGGCGGGGTCGTCGCCGAACGCTATGCCGATCGCCGCCAGGACGGGCCCGGCGTTGCGTACCGCCGCGACGCCGCCCATGGTCGTGCGCCGTTCCGGCGACCCGGTGGCCAGCAGCGCGCCGACGCCGAACGCGCCCGCGCCGAACAGGAACCCGGCCAGCAGCGTCCGCGATCCCAGCAGCGCCGCCACATCCTGCCAGCTGCCCAGCAGCATCCCGATCAGGACGAGCAGGAACGTCACGTTGGAGATCTTGACCGCGTTCGGGTGCCAGGCCAGCGCGGTCTCCGGACCGTAGTGGCGCATCAGCAGTCCGATCGCGAAGGGCACGAGCTGCAGCAGTGCCACCGTACGCACCAGCGTGGCCACGTCCAGCGAGACGCCGCCGCCGACGTCGGCCGCGCGCAGCACCGCATTGGCGGTGAACGCGAACGTGATGCTGCCCAGCGCGGCCAGCACCACCTGCATCGCCGCGCCCGTGGTGACGTCGCCGCGCTGCACCATGCCCAGCTTCGCCCCGAACGGGCCACCCGGCGACGACGCGGCCAGCACCAATCCGATGAACGGGGCCGCGGTCAGCCCGAACAGCACGGCCAGCCCCCAGCCGAGCAGCGGGACGACGACGAGGTTCGCCAGCAGGGCCAGCCCCAGCAGCGGTAGGTTGGTCAGCGCCGCCCGCAGCGCCGGTATCGTCGAACCCAGTCCGGCGGCGAGCATCGTGGTGGCGATGAACACGACGGTGACCGCGTCGAACAGCAGCTGCAGCGTGTCCAATGGCTCACTCCGAGGCTCCCTGCGGGCTTCAGCCTCTCAAGCCGCACCCGTCTCGCCGATTATGCGCGACAAAAGGCCTGCAACGGGGCGAAAGTCGCATACCGAGAGTGGCCGCGAGCCGTGGTCACCGCCAGGGCCAGGTGATGATCCGCAATCGTGGACGCTGGATGCTGCTATAGCGACACCCAGCGTCCACGATTACGGATCATCACCCGCCGGCAGCCCACGGCCTCGACGCCCGCAGACGAAGGCTCGCGCAACAAGGCTCGCGCACAAGGCTCGCGCAAGAAGGCTCGCGCAAGAAGGCTCGCGCAAGAAGGTGGGAACGGCCCGGGAGCGCCGAGCGGCTCAGCGCAGCAGCAGCGCCGGATCGGCGTGGACGCGCTCGATCACCGATCCGGCCGCGCCGAGCACCGCCGCGTCACCGGCCAGCGGCGACACCACGACCGCGGGCACCGCCCCGTAGAGCGCCCCCGCCGACAGGGCCGCCTCGACCTCGGGCCGCACCCACGGGGCCAGCGGCGAGAAGATCCCACCCAGCACCACCGTGTCCGGGTCGAGCAGCTTGACCGCCGCCGCCAGCGCTGCGCCCAGCGACCGTCCAGCCGCCGTGACCGCGTCCAGCGCCGTCGGGTCCCCGGATTCCAGCAGGCCGACCAGAGCCGAGATCGACTCGCGCGGCCCAGCCGCCGACCCGGCGGTCACGCCGGTCAGCCCCGCCGCCGCCAGGATCGCCTCCTGCCCTGCCACCCGCTCCAGGCAGCCGCGCCCGCCGCACGGGCACGGTGGTCCGCCGGGCGCGACCGCGACATGCCCCAGCTCACCCGCGAACCCGCGCGCGCCCCGGAACACCTGGCCGCCGACGATGATGCCCGCGCCGATCCCGATCTCGCCGGAGACGTGCAGGTAGTCGCCCAGGGTCCGGCCCGCGCCGAACCACAGCTCGCCGAGCGCGGCCAGGTTCGCCTCGTTGTCATGCTCGGCGGGCAGGCGCAGCGACGGCAGGCCCGCGCCGAGCAGCCCGGCCATCGGCACGTTCGACCAGCCGAGGTTGGGGGCGTGCAGCGCGTCGGCCCGGTCGAACACGCCCGGCAGCGCCACCGAGGCGCCCACCACGTCCAGCCCCTGCGCGGCGGCCGAGGCGACAGCCTGCTCGGCCAGGCGGGCCAGCGCGGTGACGATCCGCTCCGGCCGCTGGTCGCGGTTGTCGGCGGCGACCAGATGCCGGTATCGCACCCGCCGCCCCAGGTCCAGCACGCAGGCGGCCAGGTAGTCGACGTTCACCTCCAGGCCCAGCCCGGCGGCGCGGTCGCGGTTGACGGCCACCGCCACGCCCGGCCGCCCCCGCTCCCCCTCGTGCACCAGTTCGCCGTCGCGTACCAGGCCCGCCTCGGCCAGCACGGCGACCAGGTTCGACACCGTGGTCTTGGTGAAACCGGTGAGGGTGGCCAGGCGGGCCCGGGTCACCGGCTCGTGCGCGAACACCTCGCCGAGCAGCATGGCGAGGTTGCGTTCGCGCATCGTGCCGGGCCGCATCGGTCCGCCGCCACTATTCGTCATGACACAAGACTAATGGGTAAGACCGGCGCGCCGAACCGGGGCGATCGGCTTGGCTTTTGCAGTCCTGGGTGCTTTCATTGTTTCGTCAAGGCAGTTGACGAAACGCAGTTGATACAGACGTCGAGGAGAACTCCGGTGAGTCTTACTCCCACCCCCGCTGACCGTTTCAGCTTCGGGCTCTGGACGGTCGGCTGGCAGGCACGCGACCCCTTCGGTGACGCCACCCGGGCCCCGCTCGACCCGGTCGAGACGGTGCACAAGCTGGCCGAGCTCGGCGCCTGGGGCGTGACGTTCCACGACGACGACCTGCTGGCCGTCGAACCCGACCGCGACAAGGCGGTC
Organism: Catellatospora tritici; assembly: GCF_019083965.1. Lineage (GTDB taxonomy): Bacteria > Actinomycetota > Actinomycetes > Mycobacteriales > Micromonosporaceae > Catellatospora > Catellatospora tritici. The sequence continues at coordinate 332,040 of NZ_JAHRCY010000010.1, read as the reverse complement.
GCCGCGTTCCGCAAGGCCCTGGACGCCACCGGCATGGTCGTGCCGATGGCCACCACGAACCTGTTCACCCACCCGGTGTTCAAGGACGGCGCGTTCACCTCCAACGACCGCGACATCCGGCGTTACGCGCTGCGCAAGGTGATGCGCAACCTCGACCTGGCCGCCGAGCTGGGCGCGAGCACGTACGTGTTCTGGGGCGGTCGGGAGGGCGCCGAGACCGACGCGGCCAAGGACGTGCGAGTGGCCCTGGACCGGTTCCGCGAGGGCATCGACTACCTCGCCGGATACGTCAAGGACCGCGGCTACCAGATCCGGTTCGCGCTGGAGCCCAAGCCGAACGAGCCGCGCGGCGACATCCTGCTGCCGACCATCGGCCACGCGCTGGGCTTCATCTCGACGCTGGAGCACCACGAGATGGTCGGCCTCAACCCCGAGGTCGGGCACGAGCAGATGGCGGGCATGAACTTCGTGCACGGCATCGCGCAGGCGCTGTGGCAGGGCAAGCTGTTCCACATCGACCTCAACGGCCAGCACGGCCCCAAGTACGACCAGGACCTGGTCTTCGGCCACGGCGACGTCAAGAGCGCGTTCTTCCTGGTCGACCTGCTGGAGCACGGCGGCTACGAAGGCCCGCGCCACTTCGACTACAAGCCGACCCGCACCGAGGACGCGGCCGACGTGTGGGTCTCGGCGGCGGCGAACATGCGCACCTACCTGCTGCTCAAGGAGCGGGCCAAGGCGTTCCGGGCCGACCCGGACGTGCAGGAGGCGATCCGCGCGTCGCGCATCGACGAGCTCGCCGTGCCGACCGTGGCGCCGGGCGAGTCGTACGAGTCGCTGCGGTCCGAGGAGTTCGACCTCGACGCCGCCGCGGCGCGCGGCTACCACTACACCCGCCTCGACCAGCTCGCGATCGAGCACCTGATGGGTGCTCGCTGACCGGGGCGAGATGACAGGCGCGGCACGTTCCGGGGGCAGCCGGGGCGTGCCGCGCTCGCTTTGTCGTCAGCGCCCGTCGAACAGGTGCGCCAGCCGGGTCGGGGCCAGCGTGACCTGGTCGAAATGGACCGCGCATCCGGTGCCGACCGGCGACTGCGCGACCAGTCCCGCCCGCACCGGCCCCGGCTCGGCCAGCGCGAACTGTCGCACCAACTGCCAGGACCGCCCGTCCGCACCGGCGTGGAACGCGTAGCCGCCGTCCAGCGCACTGATCCGCAGCCACAGCCCGTCGCCGCCGAGCGGCCAGCCGACCGCGTCGTCGGACCGGCCGTCCCGGGTCACCACCGAGAACACCGCGGGCCGCCCGTCGGTGCCCTGCTCGTAGGTGAGCTTGGCCCAGCAGTCCGGATCGGACCACACGAGCAGCCCGCCCGCGTCCCAGTCGCCGCCGAAGCCGACCCACACCCGGGCCGTCAGCTGCCACTGCGCGCCAGGCACGTCGGTCAGGGCCCGGGCGGCACTGCCCTTGACCATCTCTCCGAACGGGCTGGCGAAGATGTCGGTCTGCCCCGCGGCGTACGCCCCCAGGACGCCGTCGGCCTCCGACCACGACTCCGGTTCGACGTCCCAGCTCAAGCCCAACTCATCCATGATGCCCATGGCGGGCGATGATGTCAGACCCGGCTGACGGCGGCTAGACCGGCTGCGGCAGCGTCTGCTGCAGCTCGGCGCGCACCGCCGGCGTCAGCGCGTCGCCCGCCTGCTTGCTGAGCTTGGCCATCTCGTAGCCGACCACACCCACGTCCGCCGAGCCCGCCGCCAGCGTGGCCAGGCTGGATCCGTCGCGGATCGGCATGACCAGCAGGTAACCCCGGCCCATCTCGACCACCGCCTGACGCACTGAGTCACCCTCGAAGATGTGCGCCGCGGTCTTGGTGACGCTGACCAGGCTGGAGGTCACCGCCGCGAGCTGGTCGGCACTGTCGCGCGGCAGCCGGTCCGACGCCGCCACGAGCAGCCCGTCGGCGGAGACCACGACGGTGTGCACCACGCCCGCCACCCGCTCGGTGAATCCGTTGATCAGCCAGTTGAAGTCACGAGCAGCAGTGCTGATCGCCATCGCTTACCTTCCTCAATTTCGCACCTTGTGGAGCTATCCGACCGGGGGCACGGACACGGCCTCGGCCCGCGTCCCGTCCGGTGCCTCGTCCTCGGCCTCGGCGCGACGGATGCCGCCCGCCAGGCGGGTCAGGGTGTCGCCCAACGTGTCCGGGTCGACCTCGTCCCCCATCGGCGCGGGTCGGACCGCGGCCGGGGCGGCGGACCGGACCCGGATCGGCAGGCCCGCCTCGGTCAGCGCGTTGACCTGCGGCGTCGGCGTCAGCACGGCGCGCGGCGCGGCCGGCACCGGGGCGTCTCGCGACCACCACACACTCGGCTCCGCATCGGTCCGCGCCGGGGTCTGATCCCGCGGCCCTGCCTGGGGCGGAATCCGGACCAGGCGGTGTCCCTCGGGCACGCGCTCGACCTCCGCCGAGTCGGTCTCGGTCGTCGCACCGGCCATGGTCGGGGTGGGGGCTTTCGCCAGGCCCGCGAGCGGGGGCGGCGGTTCGTCGAGCGGGTCCGGCGCGGGTGCGAGCAGGCTCGCGGGCAGGGTCACGCGCACGGTGACACCACGGCCGGTGGAGTGCAGACCGACGCCGATGCCGTGGCGGCGGGCCAGGTGCCCGACGACGACCAGGCCCATCCGTTCGGCGGCAGAGCTGTCGATGCCGACCGGGGTGCCCAGCTGCTCGTTCGCCTCCGCCAGGGCGAAGGCGGTCATGCCGATGCCGTCGTCGGTGATGATCAGTTCGGCGGTGCCGTCGGGGCGGGCGTGGCCGTGCACCTCGACCCGGGTGTCCGGCGGCGAGAACGACAGACCGTTGTCGAGCAGCTCCGCCACCAGGTTGATGACGTCGGCGACGGCGTGCCCGACGATGTACACCTGGTCGCCGATCTCGTGGTGGACGCGCTGGTAGTGCTCGACCTCCCCGGCGGCGGCCAGCACGATCTCGTTGAGGTCACGCGGGCGACTCCAGTGCCGGGCGGTGTCGCCGCCCGCGAGCACCAGCAGGTTCTCGTCGTTGCGGCGCAGCCGGGCGGCGAGGTGGTCGAGCCGGAACAGGTTGCCCAGCTTGTCCGGGTCGACCTCGGCGTGCTCCATGTCGTCGAGCAGTTGCAGCTGCCGTTCGACCAGGCTCTGGCTGCGCAGCGCCAGCTTGATGAAGATCTCGTTGACGTTGCGGCGCATCGCCGCCTGCTCGGTGGCCAGCCGCACCGCGCTGCGGTGCACGGCCGTGAACGCGTCGGCGACCTCGGCGACCTCGTCCCGGGAGCCCACCCGGATCGGGTCGACCCGGATCGGCGGGGACGCGGCGGAGGAGACACGCAGTTGTTCGATCACACGGGGTAGCCGCACCTCGGCCACGACCAGGGCCTGCTCACGCAGCGAGCGCAGGGTGAACGCCATGTTCCGGCCGATCACGACGGACAGCATCAGGGCCGCGAGCAGCAGTCCGATCGCGGTGAGCGAGCGGATCAGGGTGGTGCGCCACAGGTCGCGGCTGGCCCCGCCGACCGCGACGACCGCGTCGTCGACCAGGATCTGCTCCACGGTACGCAGCAGCTGCAGCTCGGTCGTGCTGGCCATCCACCACTGCTGGGCGTCGACGCCGCGCTCGGCGGCCGCGCCCTCCTCGGCGATCAGCTGCTCCAACCGGTCGGCGTTGCGGACGGCCTGGCCGGAGACGGTGTCGTCGAAGCGGGCCACCTGCGCGGGCCCGGCGTCGGCGCGGAACCGGGTCAGGGCGGCGGTGCGCTGGGCGCGCAGGTCGGCGATGCGGCTGTCCCAACCGCTCTCGGTCGGGTTGCCGTAGCTGCGGCACAGCAGGTAGAGCTGGCCGCGGATCTGGGCGGCGAACTCCTTGGCGCGGGCCAGGTCGGTGAAGCCGCGCACCTGCCGACCGAGCTCGGCGTCGCCGCCGGGGTCGCCCGCGGGCAGCAGCGCCTGCAGGTCGGCGATGGTGCTGCTGTACAGGTCGAACACCGCCTGCGTACGCAGCCAGCCCTGCGCGACGCCCTCGCGCACCCGGGCCAGGTCGGTCAGCCGCCCGTCGGCCCGGGTGAAGGCCAGCGTCAGCGCCTCGTCGCTGCCCAGCAGCGGCCGGGTCCGGGCCCGCAACTGCTGCACTGCCCGGTCCACGGCGGTCCACTCCGGGGCGAGGCTGCCGATGTCACGCTGCTGCGACCGCCGGGCCGACAGCGCGGCGAGCATGCCGACGGTGCGGTCGCGCTCGCGCTGCAGTTCGTGCACCAGCCCGGTCACCTCGACGCCGAGCTTGACCTGCTGGGAGAAGCCGTTGAGGCCGGAGGCGGCACGGACCGAGTCCGAGATCTGGACCCCGGTGACCACGAGGAAGCCCAGCAGCGGCACCGTGAGCACGGCGGCGAGCTTGGTCGGCACGCGCCAGTGCGGCGTACGCAGGGGGGAGGGTCGCCGATGGACGCCGCCCGCCCGCCAGCTGGGGGGCCGTTCGCCGGGCTCGTCGGCCGTCATCGGCGTCACCACTTCCGTCTTACAACACTGTCCTAACCGGAGCGACCCCGGCCATCGGGTCATATCTAACCGGCAGCACGAATGTTGCAGCAAGTGTCTGCGGTGGATCAACTTACCGAACCGAATAGTTCCGACTCGGGGTCTTGAAACTCTCAGTCTGGCACGAAAAGATACCCCGGTCCGCGCGACGGATGTCCATGTGCAAGACCATCGATTCGGAGTGTACGTCCATGATTCGGCTGCGCCCGGCCTGGTGCCTGGTTTGGTGCCTGGCCTCGGCCGCTGCTGCCACCGGCGGATGCACCTCCGTCACCCCGCCCGCGCAACCGCTGGTCGTGGGGGTGCTCGCGCCGCTGACCGGGCCGGCCGCCGAGACCGGCGCCGACACGGTGCGCGGCGCGCAGCTGGCGGTCGAGGTCGTCAACCAGGCCCTCCCGACGCTGGGGGTGCCCCTGGCCGCCGACGCCGGCCTGCCCGGACTCGGCGGTGCGACGCTACTGCTGGCCACCGCCGACACGGCCGGCGATCCCGCCACCACGTCGACGCAGGTGTCGGCGCTGGTCACCGAGCGCCACGCGATCGGCCTGGTCACCGCGAACTCCGCCAAATCCACCGAAGTCGCGGGCACACAGGTGCAGCGGCTGCGGGTGCCACTGCTGGACGCGCACACCACCGCCGACTACCTGACCGAACTCGGCGCCGACTGGTACTTCCGCACCGGGCCCAGCGACAGCCAGCTCGCCGACAGCGCGTTCTCGCTGCTGGGACGCCAGCCGGAGCGGCCCGGCGGGGGCGGGCACCGGGTGGTCCTGGTCACCGAGACCGGCACCGAGGGCGCCGCCGCGGCGGTACGCCTGCGCGAACTCGTGCCGCGCTCGGGTGCGACCGTCGCCAAACAGATCGAGATGTCCGCCACAGACTCCCCCGACACGCTGGACACCGAGAAGGACGCCGACTCGGCCGACGCCGTCCTCGCCTGGGCGCAGAGCACCGGCGGCGCCGCCGCCATCGCCGCCGCCGCCGACCGTACCGGCATCCCGCTATACGGACTGGGCCAGGGCTTCCGCCAGTTCGACCGCCCGCTGCCGGAGGCGTCGACCATGATGCGGGCAATGCCCTGGTCGCAGGACTACGCCGGGCGCAACCCGGTGGCCCGCGACGTGCTGCGGCTCTACCAGCAGCGTTTCAACCGGCCGATGAGCGCGGCGGCGGCCGACGCGTTCACCGCGATGATCACGCTGGCCAAGGCGGTCGACACCGCCGGCTCCGGCGATCCGGCCGCGATCCGCACCGCGCTGCGACAGACCAGCCTGCCCGCCACCCAGATGATCATGCCGTGGAACGGCGTCCGGTTCGGACCCGACGGGCAGAACACCCTGGCGGCGGCCGTGGTCGAGCAGTGGCAGTTCCACGACTTCCGCCTGGTCTACCCGGTGGAGCTGGCCATCACGGTGGCCCGCTGGGGCCGCCGGGACGCCCAGTGACCGGCGACGCGCTGCTGCTGCGCGGCGCCGTGCTGGCCGACGGCAGCCGCGCCGACGTCACGGTCCGCGGCGGCGTCATCGCCGCGGTCGACCGGCCGGGCTCGGCCGATCCGCACAGCTTCCCCGACCGGGTCGAGGAGCTGGGCGGCTACCTGCTGCTGCCCGCGCCGATGGAGATCCACGCACATCTGGACAAGGCGCTGACCGCCGACCGGGTCGCCAACCCGGCCGGTGACCTGCTCGGCGCGGTCGGCGCGTGGCTGGCGTACCGGCCGGGGCGTGACCGCGACGACATCCTGGCCACCGCCCGCACCGCGCTGCACGCGTACGTCGCCAACGGGGTGACCGCGCTGCGCACCCACGTCGACCTCGGCACCGACATCGGCCTGCGCGGCCTCGAGGCGCTGCTGGAGCTGCGCGAGGAAGCCGCCGGGCTGTGCCACGTGCAGCTGGTGGCGTTCGCCGCGAACCCGCTGACCGGCGTGGCGGGGGCGGCCAACCGCGCCCTGCTGCGCGACGCGCTGGCGGCCGGGGCCGACGCCGTCGGCGCCTGCCCGGGGCTGGACGCCGACCCCGCCGAGTGCGTCGAGATCTGTCTCGAGCTCGCGGCCGACCACGGCGTGCCGGTCGACCTGCACGTCGACGAGTGGCTGCGGCCCGAGCCGTGCACCCTGGCGCTGCTGGCCGAGGCGGTGCTGGCCACCGGCTTCCCGTACGGCGTGCTCGCCTCGCACTGCGTCAGCCTCGGCGCGATGGAGCCGGCGCGGGCCGCCGCCATCGCCGATCGGGTCGCCGCCGCGGGCATCGCCGTCGCCGCGCTGCCCCAGACCAACCTCTACTTGCAAGGACGAGACCACGACCGGGCCGTACCGCGCGGACTCACCGCGCTGGCGGCGCTGCGCGCGGCAGGCGTCACCGTCGCGGCGGGCGGCGACAACCTGCAGGATCCGTTCAACTGCCTCGGCCGCGCCGACCCGCTGGAGACGGCCGCGCTGCTGGTGCTGGCCGGACACGACACCCCGCAACCGGCGTACGGTGCCGTCAGTGCCGACGCCCGCGCCGCGGCGGGCTTGCCCCCGGTCGACATCCGCCCTGGCGCCCCGGCCGATCTGCTGGCCATCCGCGCCGGTGGCCTGCGCGAGGCGCTGGCCACCGCGAGTGCCCAGCGCGTCGTCATCCACGCCGGACGGGTCGTCGCCCGCACCTCGGTGCACCGCACCCTCACCGCCCCACCCGCACAGACAGGAACAGCAGCGTGACCGACCACGGTCCGGCCCTCGCCTTCGAGCGGGTCGGCATGCACTACCCCACCGGAACCACCGCCCTGGACGACGTGACGCTGCGTGTCGGGGCGGGTGAGTTCGTCGCCGTCGTCGGGCCGTCCGGCTGCGGCAAGAGCACGCTGCTGCGGCTGGCCGCGGGCCTGCTCACCCCGACCAGCGGCACCGTCGAGCGGTCCGCCGCCCGACTGGGGTTCGTCTTCCAGGACCCGACCCTGCTGCCGTGGCGCAGCGTACGCCGCAACGTGGAGCTGGCCGGGGAGCTGCGCCGGGAACCGCCCGCGCAACGGCGCGAACGCGCCGAGCGGGCGCTGGCCCGGGTGGGGCTGACCGAGGCCGCCGACCAACTGCCGCGCACGCTGTCCGGCGGCATGCGCATGCGGGTGTCGCTGGCCCGCACCCTGGCCGGGCAGCCCGAGCTGATGCTGTTCGACGAGCCGTTCGGGTCGCTGGACGAGATCACCCGAGAGCGGCTCGGCGAGGAGTTGCAGTCGTTGTTCGTGGCCGACCGCTTCGCCGGGCTGCTGGTCACCCACTCCGTCGCCGAGGCGGTGTTTCTGGCCGAGCGGGTGGTGGTGATGGCGAACCGACGCGTCGTCGGCGAGGTGGCCGTGCCCCTGCCCTACCCGCGCGAACCGCAGGTCCGGTTCTGGCCGGACTTCACCGCGCTGACCGCGAACGTGACGGAACTGCTGCGCGGCAGCTGCGTGGACCAGGCCGTGGCGGTGGCCCGATGATCGCCGCGAGCGTACGGCGGCTGCGGGCCGCGCTGCCGCCGCTGGCGGTGTCCGGCCTGGTGCTGGTGCTGTGGTATCTGGGCACCTACGTGCTGATCGACGCCGACCGGCGGTTCCTGCTGCCGCCGCCGCACGAGGTGGTGCGGGTGGCGCTGGACCCGGCCAACCTGGCCGAGCTGATGGCGGGGCTGGGCCTGTCGGCGCAGGTCGCGGTGATCGGGCTGGTCATCGCGGCGGCGGTCGGGCTGCTGCTGGCGGCGTTGATGAGCCAGGCCCGCTGGATCGAGCGCGCGGTGTATCCGTACGCGGTGCTGCTGCAGACGGTGCCGATCCTGGCCCTGGTCCCGCTGTTCGGGTTCTGGTTCGGCTTCGGGCTGCCCAGCCGGGTGCTGACCTGCGTGCTGATCGCGCTGTTCCCGATCACCGCGAACACCCTGTTCGGGCTGCGCTCCACCGACCCGGCCCTGCATGACCTGTTCACGCTGCACCGGGCGAGTCGCTGGACCCGGCTGGTGAAGTTGCAGCTGCCCGCGGCCCTGCCGTCGATCCTCACCGGCCTGCGCATCTCCGCCGGGGCCGCGGTGATCGGCGCGATCGTCGGCGACTTCTTCTTCCAGCAGGGGCAGCCGGGGCTGGGCCAGCTCATCTACCTGTACCCGCGCCGCCTGCAGTCCGAACTGCTGTTCGCCGCCGTGATCCTCGCGTCGCTGCTGGGCCTGGCGGTGTTCTGGCTGTTCGGCGCCGTGGCCCGTTACGCCACGGCGTGGCACGACTCGCAGCAGCACCCAGCCCCGACCGGCCCGGGTGCCGCCCGCTGACCGTCCCTCGCAACACCCTCGCGCACCACCGTCATACAACAGTCCAAAAAGGAGTTTCATGAAGCTGTATCTGGCCCCGCAGCAGCCGTTACGTCGCGTGACAGCGGTCGCCGCGCTCGCGGCGGTCCTGCTCGCGGGTGGGTGCACGGCCGAGCCCGACGAGCCCGCTGCCGCGCCCAGCGCGGGCAGCGGCGCGCTCGACCTGGCCGCGGTCTGCCCGGCCACGGTCGTGATCCAGGCGGCGTGGACGCCCGAGGCCGAGCACGGCGCCCTCTACCACCTGCTGGGCAGCACCAACACCATCGACCCGGACAAGAAGAAGGTGTCGGGGCCGCTGCTGTCGGGCGGGGAGAGCACCGGCGTCAACGTCGAGATCCGCGCGGGCGGGCCCGCGATCGGTTTCCAGAACGCGGGCGCCCAGATGTACGCCGACCCGACCATCATGCTGGGTCAGGTCGCCACCGACGACGCGATCGGCCTGTCGGACAAGCAGCCCGTGGTCGGCGTGGTCGCCCCGTTCGACATCGCGCCCTACATGATCATGTGGGACCCGGCGGCGAACCCGACCTTCAACTCGATCGTCGACATCGGCAAGACCGACACCCCGGTGCTGTACTTCAACGGCGCCACGTACATGGACTACCTGCTCGGCTCGGGCATCCTGCGCCGCAACCAGGTCGACGGCGCCTACGACGGCAGCCCGACCCGATTCCTGGCCGAGAAGGGCAAAATCGCCCAGCAGGGCTTCGCCACCAACGAGCCGTTCGTCTACGAAAAGGCTCTGCCGCAGTGGAAGAAGCCGGTGAAGTTCCAGCTCATCCACGACACCGGCTACCCGATCTACCCCGAGGCGATCGTCGTGCGCGCCGACAAGAAGGGCGAGCACGCCGCGTGCCTGAAGAAGCTGGTCCCGATCATCCAGAAGTCGCAGGTGGACTACATCAAGGACCCGGCCGCCACCAACGACCTGATCATCAAGCTCAACGACGCGTACAAGGGCTTCCCGTACTCCAAGGAGCTGGCCGCGTTCAGCGTGGAGCAGCAGCTCAAGCTGAAGATCGTCAGCAACGGCGGTAACACCACGCTGGGCGACTTCGACGTCGACCGGGTCAAGCGGGTCATCGAGATCGTGAGCCCGATCTACACCGGCCAGCGCAAGGAGATCAAGGCCGGGCTCACCGCCCAGGACCTGGTCACCAACGAGTTCATCGACCCGTCGATCGGGCTGAGCTGAAGGCGAACCATCCGATGACCGTGCCGACGACACCTCCGTTGGCGCAGGTCGCGCAACAGGCGAGCCGCCGGGCCCCCGGCCCGGCGGCTCTGTCCGCGTTCGTCGCCGACCTGGCCGCCGTGCTGCCCCCCGACCGGTACACCACCTCACCGGCCGCCCGCGTCGCCGCGTCGCGCGACTACGCGCACCTGTCACCGCTGCTCGCGGCGGTGCTGCCGGAGCATCCCGCGGACGTCGTGGCCCGGCCGGGCACCACCGACGAGCTGGCCGCGCTGCTGCGGCTGGCGCACACCCACGGCGTGCCGGTCGTGCCGCGCGGCCGGGGCACCGGCAACTACGGCCAGGCGGTGCCGCTGGCGGGCGGGCTGGTCGTCGACCTGACCCGGGCCGACCGGATCCTCGAGGTCGGCGACGGCTGGATCCACGCCCAGGCCGGAGCCACCTTCGTGGCGCTGGAGGCCGCGGCGCGGGCCACCGGCCAGGAGATCGCGATGCTGCCCAGCACCGTGGGCAGCACCATCGGCGGGTTTCTCGCCGGCGGCGCGGGCGGACTGGGCTCGATCGAACACGGCTGGCTCTGGGACGGGTTCGTGCACGCCCTCGACGTGCTCGGCTGCCCGCCGCGCGAACCCCGGCGGGTCACCGGCGCCGCCTGCCTGCCGTATCTGCACGCGTACGGCGTCACCGGGGTCATCGCCACCGCCACCGTGGCGCTGTCGCCCGCCCGGGACTGGACGGCGCTGCAAGCCTCGTTCCCCGACTGGGCGTCCGCGGTCGCGGCCGGACGGGAACTGCTGCACCTGGCCCCCGCGCCCCGGCTGGTGTCGCTGGACGAGCCCGCGCTGGTCGCGACGTACCCGCCCGACCCGGCCATGCCCGCAGGGCGGCACAGCCTGCGCGCGGTCGTCGACACGCGCACCGTCGACGCGGCGATGCGGGCGGTGACCGGCCACGGCGGGCACGTCGAGGCGGTGACGCCGGAGGCGGTCGGCTACCTGTCCACGCTGTCGTTCAACCACGTCACGCTGCGGGCCCGCAAGACCCGGCCGGACCTGTGCCACCTGCAGGTCGGCGGCGAGCCGCTGACCGCCGACCCCGACGCCGTGCGCGCCTGCCTGCCCGGCGCGATGCTGCACCTGGACGGGCTCCGGACATTCCTCGACCCGGCCGACCCGCCACGCGGCCGCGGCTTCGGCGGGCTGCTGCTGTCAGAGTTCCGCGACGCCGACACCCTCTACCTCGGCGTCGAGCGGCTGCGGGCGCTGGGCGTGCACGTCATCGACCCGCACACCTGGCTGCTCGGCGGCCCGGCCCTGCCCGCCGTCCGTTCGGCGGCGTCGGCCGTCGACCCGGACGGTCTGCTCAACCCCGGAAAGCTGCCACCAGAGCCGAGTGCCTGACCGACCGAGCGGCCCGACGGCGTCACACGCACGGGCCGCTCGGTCGGTCAGGCGCGGTTGGGCAGGCGTACGACGCTGACGAAGAAGTCGTCGATCTGCTTGACCACCGAGATGAACCGCTCGAAGTCCACCGGCTTGGCCACGTACGCGTTGGCGTGCAACTGGTAGCTGCGCAGCACGTCCTCCTCGGCCTGCGAGGTGGTCAGCACCACCACCGGGATGCGGCACAGCTCCGGGTCGTTCTTGACCTCGGCGAGCACCTGCCGCCCGTCGCGGCGGGGCAGGTTCAGGTCGAGCAGGATCAGATCGGGGGTCGGCGCGTCGGCGTAGTCGCCCTCACGGCGCAGGAACGCCAGCGCCTCGACGCCGTCGGTGACGACCTCGAGGGTGTTGCGCATCTTGTACTCCTCGAACGCCTCCCGGGTCATCAGCACGTCCCCCGGGTCGTCCTCGACCAGCAGGACGACGATCGGGCGTTCGTTGTCGGGCATGGAGATCATGCGGCGTGCTCCTCATCCGTTTGGGGCGTGTCGACGTCGACCGTGTCGGCGTCCTCCCCGACGGGCAGGGTGAACGTGATCGCCGCCCCGTCGGTCTGCGTGTCGGCCACCCAGATGCGGCCTGCGTGATACTCCACGATCTTCTTCGCGATCGCCAAGCCCATGCCGGTGCCCGGATAGGCGTCCTTGGCGTGCAGCCGCTGGAAGATGATGAAGATCTTCTCGGCGAACTCGGCCTCGATGCCGATGCCGTTGTCGCGGACCGTGAGCTGCCACTCGTCCTCGACCCGCTGCGCGGACACGTGCACCTTCGGCGGCACGTCGACGCGGGCGAACTTCAGCGAGTTGCCGATAAGGTTGGCCAGCAGCGTCCCCAGCAGTGCCTCCTCACCGAGCACGGTGGGCAGGTCGTCGTCCCAGGTCAACGTGTTCTGGTCGTAGTGCACGTCGTTGGTGACCTGCTCGGCGACCGCCGTCATCACCTCGTTCAGCGAGACCGGGACGAAGCCGCTGGTGTTGCGGCCGATGCGGGAGAAGGCGAGCAGATCGTTGATGAGCCGCTGCATCCGCTGCGCACCGTCGACGGCGAAACCGATGTACTGGTCGGCCCGCTCGTCGAGCTGGCCGGCGTACCGGCGCTGCAGCAGCTGGCAGAAGCTGGCCACCTTGCGCAGCGGCTCCTGCAGGTCGTGTGAGGCGACGTAGGCGAACTGCTCCAGGTCACGGTTGGACCGGGTCAGCTCGAACGCCTGCGCCTGCAGCTGCGCGTTGACCGTCTCTACGGCGTGCCGGGCCTGGCGCACCTCGGCCAGGTCGGCCGCGATCTGGCGGCGCATGCCGTCGACGTCCTCGGCGAGCCGGTTCAGCTCCGGGGACCCCTGCCCGACGATCTGCGTCTCGTACGCGCCATCCGCAACGTGCTGCACCTGCGCCGCCAGATCCAGCACCGGCCGGGTGACCATGCGGTTGAGCAGCACCATCAGCCCGACCCCGGCCAGCAGGATGATGAACGCCGCGCCGATCAGCAGCACCACCAGGCCGTCACTGCTCGACCTGAGCGCGGCGACGGCCGCGTCGCGCAGGTCGGTGATCTCGCGCTGGAGCGCGGTGACCTCGTTCCGGGTCTGGTCGAACCGCTTCTTCGACTCCTCGGCGAGCAGTCCCTGCGCCGCCTCGGGTCCCTCGGTGCGGGCCTTGGCGATGGCGGGTTCGGCCACCAGGGACCGCCACTCGTTGGCGCTGGCCCGGACCCGGCGAAGCTGGACGAGCACCTGCGGGTCCTGGTCCAGTAGCGGGATCATCGCCGTGTAGAGGCTCTCCTCCTCCTCGCGCCCGGCCGTGTACGGCGCCAGCTCGGCCGGATTGCCGCTGAGCACGAAACCGCGTACGCCGGTCTCCTGGTTGATCAAGGCCACGCCCAACCGCTCGCCGCTGATCCGCAGCCCGCCGGTCTTGTTCAACACCACGTCGAGGTTCTCGCGGTTCGTGGCCGCCAGCACCGTGGCGCTGATCGCCAGCAGGCCCAGCAGCAGCGCAGCGGCGGTGCACAGGGCCGTCACCCGGGCGCGCAGCGACCACAGCCGCAGTCGGCGCAGCGGAATGTTCGATTTCGTCGTCACGATGCCGTTTCCTTGTTCAGCAGCACGATCGCCACGTCGTCTGCCAGCGGGCCGCCGTTGAGCGCCTCCGCCGCCTCGACCAGGGCCGAGGGCAGTGCCGACATCGGCACGCCTGCCGCGAGCCGGGCGCGGCACAGCTCGTCGAGCCGGTCGTAGCCCAGCCGTTCCGGACCATCCCCGGTGCGGCCCTCCACCAGGCCGTCGGTGAACAGCAGCAGCGACCACGGGCCGTCGGACAGGTCGACCTCGGTGCCGGTGCGGGGCGCGTCACCCAGGCCCAGCAGCATCCCGTACGGCACGTCGACCGGCGCGACCCGGTCACCGGCCAGCAGCAGTGGCGGCGGATGCCCGGCCAGCCAGCACGCGGCCCGGCCGCTGTCCAGGTCGATGCGGACCACCGCCATCGTCGCGAACGTGCCCGGATGGCTGCGCTCGCTGACCAGGACCTGCTCCATCGCGGCGAGCGTCTGCTCGGGTGCCACCCCGGCCAGGGTCAGCGCCCGCCAGGCGACCCGCAGCTCGACGCCGAGCGCGGCCCCGTCCACGTCATGGCCGCTGACATCGCCGATCACCGCGTGCACGTGCTTCGGGGAGGTCTGCACCACGTCGAAGAAGTCGCCGCCCAGCAGCGCCTCGTGACGGCCGGGCCGGTAGAAGGTGTGCACGGCCAGCCGGTCGTTGCTCATCAGCGGCTGTGGCAGCAGGCCCCGCTCCAGCCGGGCCGACTCGGCCTGGCGCAGCTCGACCTCGCGCAGCCTGCCCGCGTTGACCTCGGCGTGCTTGCGCTCGACCGCGTACTGCACCGAGCGTTCCAGCAGCGCGCCGTCCACCTGGCCCTTGACCAGGTAGTCCTGGGCGCCCTCGGCGACGGCGCTGATGCCGACGTGCGTGTCCTGCTGGCCGGTGAGCACGCAGACGGCCACCCCGGGCGCCTCGGCGAGCACGCGGCGCAGCCCCTCCATGCCCTGTGCGTCGGGCAGGCCCAGGTCGAGCAGGATGCAGTCGGTCGCGTCGAACAGCGGCCGGGCCTCGTTGAGGCTGCTGGCCACGGTGAGCTGGATGGCGGCCTGCTGCTCGTCGAGCAGCTCGCCCACCAGGAACGCGTCGCCCTCATCGTCCTCGATCAGCAGGACGCGCAGCCGGGCCAGTCGTGCCGGTCCACGCGGCTGCACCGGAGCAGGAGGAGCCGTGAACATCGGGGGATGGCCTACTTCCGGCGGCGAGGTCGGGGAGACAGGGACGAGGAAGCATTCTCGCAGGACGCTCCCGATCATTTCTCACGTACTCCCGTTGCACAACCTGTGCAAGCCGCCCCACCAGCCCGGCAAGGCATTCGGGGTCACGCCGCCGGATACCCGCGATCTTGGCCGGTTCGGATAAGTGCGGGTCACACCCCCCTTTCCTTGACCGCAGGGTCAAAGTAGAGACGTTTGCGCAGGTCACGGCCTCGGAATCGGTTCCGTCTCGCGGGCGGCCTCGGCGTCAGTCGCGCACCCAGTGGTCGGCCGGGGCGCGGCCGGGGCGGAACCCGGACGCGCGCGCCCAGGCCATCGCCGCCGGGAAACCCCGTCCCAGGTCAGCGGGGTCATGCGCGTCACTGCCGAAGCTCACCGCGGTGCCGCCGTGGTCGCGCCACCAGCGCAGCACCGGCGGCGCCGGCCACGGCCCGGCCGTGTTCACCTCCAGCACCCGGCCGCCGCCCGCCAGCGGTTCCAGCACCGCCGCGTACTCGTCACGCAGGGAGTACGGGTCGAACGGCGGCCGGTCGGGGGGCCAGAACAGCACCGGCAGATCCAGGTGCGCCAGCACCTCGAAGACGTCGCACTCGACGACCATCCGCGCGGTCTCGGCCAGGTGGCGGCGCACCACCGCCAGCGGGTCGCCGTCCATCAGCAGCGGGGAGTACACCAGTTCGTCGCCTTCGGGCAGGCAGTGCACCGACCCGACGATCCGGTCGAAGCCGCCCTCGCGCAGCACCCGGCTGACCTCGGCCGGGAACAGGTGCGGCTCGCCCAGCTCCACCCCGGTCAGGATGCGCAGGTCGGGAAAGTGTTCGCGGCACCACCGCACCTCGTCCAGGTAGCCCTCGACGTCGAGCAGTCCGCTCGCGGCGTGGCCGCCGACCACCCGGCGCCGGCCGTCCGGCGCGGTCGTCCACGGCGTGAAGTCCGCGTGGTCGGCGAAGACCACCGCGGGCAGGCCCAGTTCGCGGGCTCGTACGCAGGAACGTCGCATCGATCCGGTCGGGGCGTCCCAGGACCACTCGGTGTGCACGTGGCCGTCGGCCGGGACCGGTTCCGCAACTACGCTCTCCATCGAGATCATCCTATTTACATCGACGCTTCGCCATGCCACGATGCGCCATGTCTCTCAGAAGCCGCCTCACGGCCGGGCTGGCACTGGCGATCGCCGCCGCCACCCTGGCCGTACCGCCCGCCGCCTCCGCCGCCCCGAACGCCGCCGCCCAGCTGCTCAGCGACCCGGTGTACGACTACGCCAACGCCATCCGGGAAGCCGTCTACATCGACACGCCCCTCGACAACGACGGCGACGGCGTGGTCGACAAGGTCGTCGCGGACATCATCCGCCCCCGCGAGGCCGCCACCGCCGGGATCAAGATCCCGGTCATCATGGACGCCTCGCCTTACTACCAGTGCTGCGGCCGCGGCAACGAGTCGGAGAAGAAGGCCTACGCCACCGACGGCACCGTCACCAAGTTCCCGCTCTACTACGACAACTACTTCGTGCCGCGCGGCTACGCCTTCATCGCCGCCGACCTGCCCGGCACCAGCAAGTCCAAGGGCTGCGAGGACGTCGGGGGCGCCGAGGAGGTCGCCGGCGCCAAGGCGGTCATCGACTGGCTCAACGGCCGCGCCACCGGGCGCACCGCCAGCGGCACCGTGGTCACCGCGAGCTGGAGCACCGGCAAGGTCGGCATGATCGGCAAGTCGTGGGACGGCACCATCGCCAACGGCGTGGCCGCCACCGGCGTCGACGGCCTGGCCACCATCGTGCCCATCTCGGCCATCTCCAGCTGGTACGACTACAACCGGGTCAACGGCCTGGTCAACCCCAAGGTCAGCTCGGTGCCCAGCCTGCACTCGCTGGTCAACGCCCGCCCGTCGGGCACCTGCACCAGCGTCTCCAACGCGCTGAGCACCGGCGCCGACGCCAGCACCGGCAACTACAACTCGTTCTGGGCCGCCCGCAACTTCGTCCCGAACGCGAACAAGGTCCGCGCCAGCGTCTTCGTCGTACACGGGCAGAACGACCTGAACGTGCAGGGGGTGCACTTCGGACAGTGGTGGAGCGCGCTGGCCGCCAACAACGTGCCGCGCAAGATCTGGCTCTCGCAGGAGGGCCACGTCGACCCGTTCGACTTCCGCCGCTCGGCCTGGGTCGACACGCTGCACCGCTGGTTCGACTACTGGCTGCTGGGCATCGACAACGGGATCATGACCGAGCCGCAGGCCGACGTCGAGCGCGCCGCCGACGTGTGGCAGACCAGCGCCCAGTGGCCGCCGACCGGCACCTCGACCGTCAACTACGTGCTGCAGGGCACCGGCGACCCGGCGACGCTGGCCACCGGCACCGGTTCCGGCTCGCTGTCGCTGACCGACTCGGCATCGCTGACCGAGGCCAATGCGGTCAGCTCCCCCACCACCGCCCGCACCGGCCGCAAGGTGTACCAGACCGCGGTGCTCGCCTCCGACCTGCGCATCTCCGGCACCCCGACGATCACCCTGCGGGTGAGGTCGAGCAAGTCCACCACCACCCTGTCGGCGCGCCTGGTCGACTACGGCACCGCGACCCGGGTCAACTACCGCAGCTCCGGCGAGGGCATCAGCACGCTGACCACGCAGACGTGCTGGGGCTCGTCGTCCAGCACCGACGACGCCTGTTACAAGGACACCGCCAAGACGGTGGCCTCGGCCAGCTACCAGGTGCTGGCCCGCGGCTGGATGGACGGGGCGCACCGCGACTCGCTGACCAGCCCCACCAACATGTCGACCAGCACCTACTACACCATCACCTGGAAGCTGCGGCCGCTGGACCAGATCATCCCGGCCGGGCACCGGCTCGGCCTGGTGCTGACCCTCAGCGACGCCGAGTTCGTGTCGTCGCACTCCACCGGCGCGACGGCCACGGTCGACCAGACCGCCTGCGTGCTGGCGCTGCCGATCGCCCCGGTCGGCGCGCTGACCGGGTTCAGCAGCGCCGTCGCCCCGACCACCGTGTACGCGCCGGAGTCCTACGTGGGCACCGGCACCCGCTTCCAGTAACCGAGAACGCGGACTCCCCCGGCCGCCGAGAGCCGGTCGGGGGAGTCCGCCACTCGGCTGACGACACTGCGGACATACCGCCGTATCGATGATGGTCGGTGACGGCCGACCCCCGCCGGCACGGCCGCCGCGCAAGCGCGACGCCCTCGACGGCGTGGCCATGCCGACCGACGTGCTCCTGGCCAAGAAGGCGTCTTCGGGTAACCGGATGTGCCTGGACGACTGCGTCTCCCTGTACCGGGTCTACGCGTCCGCCGCACCGCCGCAGGCCCTGTAAGACAAGATCACCGAGGCGCTGCGGCAGGCCGGCTACCGGTGCGTGCCACCGGCCTGGCAGCGACCGGGCGTCGTATGGTGCGGGCCGTTCGAGCCGTCGCACGTGAGCTACTGGCAGCGGCGCGACGACCAGTACATCCAGCTGGCCGTAAACCCTCTGCCGCCCACGAAGGAGATGTACCACCTGCCGGAGGACGTCACCGCCGATCCCGCCTGGCAGTCGTTCGCGGACTTCGTCGTGCACGGCGGACGGCCCTGAGCGGCACGCCTCATCGCGCCGCCGCGCGGCGGCGTCGCCGCCACCGCAGCAGCCAGACGGGTAGTGCCACCAGCAGCAGCGGGATGCCGCAGAGCACCAGCGCCCGCGCCGCCCAGCCCCACGCCATGCGCCCGTTGAAGCCGGACTCCGGGGCACCCGCCGGGCGGATCCGGTCCAGGTAGTCGGTGGCCACCAGCAGCCGGTACGTACCCGGCGGAGTGGTCACCAGCGTGACCGGTCCGGCCGCGCCGGGATCGAGACGGACCAGGTCCACGTGCCGCGCGCCGTCCGGTCCGCGGCTGACGGTCGCGTACGCGCTGTCGCCGCGCCAGCCGACCACCTCCCAGTCTCCCCCGTCGAGCAGCGGGTAGGCCGGACCGCTGACCTGCTCGCCGGTGGCGGCGTCCAGCAGACCGAGGGAGACCGGGCACGGCGCGGGCCGGCCGGACCAGCCCCGGCGGCGTGGATCGTTGTCGCACGAACCGCTCTGCGCCCACCGCCACACCGCGACCCGCCCGCTCGGCGTCCAGGCCGCCGAGCCCGCGAGCAGCGTCCGGTCGTGAGTACGGCGCCAACCGAGCCGCCCGTCCAGCGACCCGTAGTACTCCTCGGACGCGTCGTCGCGCTGGAACACGGCGACACCGCCGTCGCCGTATCCGGCGGCCAGCCTCAGCCCGTCCGGGGATGCCGCGAACAGGTACGGCGACCTGCCGTCGGACGCGGTCGCGACCCGCCACTGCCCCGCCGCATCCGGGGTGTCCAGCGGGCGTACGTAGGCCATGCCGGACAGCTGGGTGAAGACCAGGAAACGGCCGTTCTCCGAATAGGCCACCGGCGGGTCCACCGTGCCGATCCGGGCGCCGGTGGCCAGGTCGTGCAGCAGCCCGTCGGCGAAGGTGACCGCCCGCCCGTCCGGCGACACCAGGAACACCTCGCCCGGCAACAACCGGTACGCGTGGCCGGTGAGGCTGACCAGCAGCGAGTTGACGGTCTGCGACGGGTCGATGCCCCACCGCGGGTATCCGGGCACCGCCTCGCCGGCGACCGCCAGCGCCACGGCCGGGCCGATCGGGTCCTCGCGGTGGTCGGCGGTCCACCGTGACGGCGGCTGCACCTGCGCGGGCAGGCCCGGGTCCTGCCGGGCGGGCTTGCCGGTGGCGGGCGCGGGCGGCAGCGCCGGACTCAGGGCATACCCCCCGATGAGCAGCGCGAGCACGACGGCGCCGGCGGCGCAGACGCGGCGCGTGCGGTGGCGGCGACGCACCCGCTGCGCGAATCCGGCGGGCAGCGGGTTGACCGGCACGGAGTCGGCCAGGTCGGTCATCCGGTCACGCAGGCTCATGGTGCAGCTCCATCAGCTCGGGGGCCAGTTCGCGCAGCCGCCGCAGCGCGTGCCGGGTCTGGCTCTTCACCGTGCCGACGCCGACGCCGAGCAACCGCGCCGCGTCGACCTCGGTGCGGTCCTCGTAGTAGCGCAGCACCAGCACCGCGCGCTGGCGCGGGGTGAGCCGCCGCAGCGCCTCGGCCAGCAGCAGCCGCGTGTCGACGTCGGCCGGTTCGCGCCCTCGCTCGGGCGGGGCGTCGGTGAGCAGTTCCGGCACGCGGGCACGCAGCGCGCGCCAACGCGACACGGCTTGGTGGTACAGCGCGCGGCGCACGTAGGCGTCGTGGTCGGCGATGTCGCGCCACCTGGGCAGGGCACGCGCCAGCGCCGCCTGCACCAGGTCCTCCGCGTCGTGCGTGTTGCCGCCGACCAGCAGGAACGCCGTCCTGGTCAGGTACGTCAGCCGCACCCGCACGTACTCGTCGAACGAATCCTCGGTCACCCGTCCTCCCGCCACACAGGACGCGCGACGGGTGCCGCCTGGAGGGAAGGGACGCGGGGTTTTCTCAGGAGACGGTCAGCGCGGCGAAGGCCCGGCCGATGGCCAGGATGAGCAGCACGACTCCGGCCAGGACGGCGAAGACGAACCAGGCCCGGCCGTTGCCCGGGGCCTGCTCGCGCACGGGTTCGGGGGGCGGGGCGGGCAGGGGCAGCCATGCCGGCGGCTTGGCGTCGCGCCTGGTGATCTCCTCGCGTACGGCGCGGTTGGCGCGTTCCCAGGTGTCGCGCCGGAACTCGTAGTCCTCGGCCGAATAATCGGTCGGGAAGCGTTGCCGGATGCGGATCAGCCGGACGAACAGGGTCTCGTCGCTGACCTCCTTGAGGTCGCGCAACATCGGGTCGGTCAACTCGCGCACCTTTCCGGGGGAAGGGAAGAGGTCCGAAATGCACGGTATCAGGTGAAATATCGGATGTATCTTCCCTGAACGGGTGATTGCGCGCTTACGCACAACGCACCCCGGGCGGGTCACCCGGGCGCAACGTCCACATGGCAGGCTCAGCACATGCTGTTCACGCGAGCCGACTTTCCCCTGGTCCGCAGCGACGAACTGGCCGACGAGGCCCCGTTCTGGACGCACTACCTGGCCATGCTCCACGACGAGCGTCAGCTCATGTCCATGCTGGAGGTCGACGGGGCCGACTGGGACGCCATGTACGAGCGGCTGCACGACCCCGAGCGGTGGCCCGTGCTGCGGGTCGCCCTCGACGAGGGCGGCCACTACGCCGTGTACTGGTGCAACATCCCCGACGACAAGGGCCTGCACATCGAGCGGCTCAGCGCCGGTCGGGCCCGCACCCTCGTGGCCGATCTCGCCGACGGCTGCCCGGCGGCGCTGCTGGCATGGGACGACCTGCTGGAGATCGCGGTCACCGTGCCGCGCCGGTCCGGCGTGCTGCCCCGGCTGCGGCGCTTCCTGCTGCTCCTGCCGCTGCTGGGCGCCGCGCCCGAGGACGCGCACCTGGTGGTACGCAAGACGTTCGCCCCCCGCAGCCGCGCCGACCGGCTGCTGCTCGACGCCGCCGTCGCGATCACGCAGGACTGGTCGCGGCGGGAGTTCGCCGAGGACGAGCGCACCGAGCTCTGGCGGGCGGCATGACCGTTGCCGTGGCCGAACCCGACGGTCGTCCACCGACCGGGACCGGACGGTCCGCGCCGAACCACTGGCCGTCCTCGCCGCCCTGGTCCAGCCGCCGAGCCGCCGGCAGCGGCTACCCGCTGAGCCGCTTGTAGAAGAAGGTGCAGTCGCGCAGGGTGCCGCCGGGGTCGGCGGCGTAGTCGGGCACGACGCCGTACGCGGTCCAGCCGGTCGCGTGGTAGAGGTACTCGGCGTCGCTGCCGGTCTCGGTGTCCAGCAGCAGCAGGTCGATGCCGCGCGCCTCGGCCTCCAGCTCCAACGCCGACATGAGCCGTCTGGCCAATCCCCGGCCCCGTGCCTGCCGGTGCACGATCAGCTTGACCAGCTCGGCCCGGTGGCGGCCGTTGTCCTTGCGACCGGGCAGCAGGCTGACCGTGCCGACGACCCGGTCGCCGTCGTACGCGGCCCAGACCAGGTGACTGCCCTCGGCGACCGCGCCCGACAGCGATCGCCACCACCCGGCGGCCGCCGGCGGCGCGTACGGGGACAGGAAGCCGAGCGAGGCGCCGCCGTCGACGGCGTCGGCCAGCAGTTCGGCCAGGCCGGGCAGGTCCGCGTCGAATCGCTCGGCGGACAGGCGGGTGATCGTGATCGGATGCATCCGCGGCCTCCTCAGGGCGCGACGAAGAGGATGGCGTACCGGGCGGGCCGGTCGCCGCAGTTGCGGAAACGGGAGCCGCCCCAGAGCCGGAACCGCAGGCAGTCGCCCCCGGCCAGCTCGTGCACCTGCCCGTTGACGGTGATCTCGACCGCGCCGTCGAGCACCCACACATGCTGCTCCAGGCCGCTGACCGGCGGGGCGTCGTACGGGATGTCCGCGCCGGGTCGCAGCGTGCCCTCGATGACCTCACCGCGCAGCCCCGCGTGCGGTGGGGACACCGACCGCCGCACGAACCCCGACTCCTCGTCGTGCCACACCGGCTGGTCGGCGGCCCGAACCACCGGCGACGGCTCCGCCTCCACCTCGGCGAGCAGCCGCGACATCGTCCGCCCGTACGCCGTGCACAGCTTGCCCAGCAGCGAAGCCGTCGGGCTGATCTCCGCCCGCTCCAGCCGCGACAGCGTCGACCGGCTCACCCCCGTCTTGCGCGCGAGCTGGTCCAACGACCATCCCCGCTCCGCCCGCAGCTCCCCCAACCGCGCCGCGAGCTGCACTTCCAACAAATCCGGTGCCCCGTCAACCATTCCCACAACAGAGACACTATCCCAGAAATGAAACATCCCCGTTAACAGCCCCCACCCCCTCTCCCCGTTGATCATGAACTTAAGGCCGTGTTCGTCGGCGTGTCCCCACCCCGGCACCGTGATCGACACGCGGGGCGGGTGCGGAGTGGCCGAGAGTTCGGCCACTCCGCGCGGGTCAGGGCCGGGTCACTGGCCGGTGGAGTACAGGTTGGCGACCTCGCTGGCGGTCAGCGCCCGGCTGTACAGCCGGAACGAGTCCACCGCCCCATCCAGGTACGGGTCCCCGCTGTACTGCGAGCGCCCGATCCAGTTCTGCGTGGTGCTGCCCAGCGACCCCGGCGTCAGCGTCATCGCCGAGTTCCGGGCCACCTCGGCGCCGTTGACGTACAGGATGCCCACGCCGCCCCCGATGGTGACCGCGACGTGCGTCCATACTCCCGTGGGCAGCGCCGACGGCGCGTTGATCTGCTGCTCGCCGCCCGCGCCCGAATTGGTGATCGCGAATCGGGCCGTGTTCGCGCTGCTGCGCGGCACGAGGAACATGTTGGCGGTGGTGCCGGTGCCGAAGTCGAACAACCGGGCCCAGTTGGCGACGGTGTCCAGCCGCACCCAGGTCGCCGCGCTGAACGCGGTGGCCCCGGCCAGGATGCCCGACGGCGCGGAGACGTACTGCGAGGTGCCGCTGAGGCTGACCGCGTTGCCGGTGCGCCCGGCGACCCAGGTCGCTCCCCCGGCCAGCGAGGCCGTCTTGCCGTTGCCGGTGGCGTCGGCGGCACTGGTGCCCGAGGTCTCGTCGAACTTCCAGTGCGCCACGAACTGCGGCAGCGGCGTGGTCGTGGTGACGTTCCAGTACACGGTGTAGCGCTGGCCGTGCATCTTGTAGAACGGGAACAGGGTGACCGCGCCGGTGGAGGCGGTCGCGGTGAACTGCAGCGGCGTCGAGGTCGCGGCCAGCGACGACGGCGTCAGGGTGGGCAGGGCGGTCAGGTTGGTGGTGCCGTACGCCCCGGCCAGCACGATCGGGCCGTACTTGACCGCCTGGGTGGTCGAGCTGTCGGGAGTGGACTCGCGGGTCAGTGCCATCGGCAGGCTGATGTCGACCACGTCGCCGGAGGCCCAGACCCGGTTGATCGACGTGTACGACCCGGCCGTCACCCCAGTCTGTGTGGTCCCGTTCACCTTGACCGTGGCGCCGGTGGCCCAGGCGGGCACCCGCACCTTCAGCGTGAACGTGCCCGATCCGGTGATCGTCAGCTTGCTCGACGCCGCCTCCGGGAACGTGGTGTCCTGCCGCACCGTGATCCCCTTGGCGGCCCAGTTGAGCTGCGAGGCGATGAACAGGTTCACGTACAGGCTGTCGCCGGAGAAGAAGTAGATGCTGTCGGCGTACTTCGTGTTGGTCTCCATCCCGGTGCCGTGGCAGCAGGTGAAGTTGTCGTAGTCGTTGCTGTAGGTCTTGATGCCGCCGGCCCGCAGCGGGATGTAGTAGCTGTGGAACCCGTGCGTGGAGTTCGGGTTCTGCGCGCCGAGCAGCTGGTTGTAGAGCGCCTTCTCGTAGTAGTCCATGTAGTCGGCGCGGTTGGGGTTGGTGAAGAACAGCTGCCGGGACAGCTTGAGCATGTTGTACACGTTGCAGCA
Organism: Catellatospora tritici; assembly: GCF_019083965.1. Lineage (GTDB taxonomy): Bacteria > Actinomycetota > Actinomycetes > Mycobacteriales > Micromonosporaceae > Catellatospora > Catellatospora tritici. The sequence continues at coordinate 307,769 of NZ_JAHRCY010000010.1, read as the reverse complement.
CTCGCAGGTGCTGTCCGACAGCTCCGAGGCGATCCGGTCGGGGGCCTTGAAGTACTCGCCGTTGGAGTTGCCGCCGATGGCGTACGTGTGGTGCCCGATCACGATGTCCCAGAAGTTGCGGGCGATGTCGAGGTACCGGGTGGTGCCGGTGGCGTGGTACTCCCGGATCGCGCCGATCATCTTCGGGATCTGCGTGTTGGCGTGGTAGTTGTTCAGCGCGTCGGTGTTGGCGGCCAGCGGGTCGAACACCTCGGCGTGGTCGAAGTGCTGCGCGGCGGCCAGGTGGTTGGGGTCGCCGGTGAGCTGGTACAGGTTGGTCAGCACCTCGTTCATGCCACCGAACTCGGTGTCGAGCATGTTCTGCCGCTGGGTGAGGGTGAGCCGGTCGTTGCGGAACTTCGTCCACGACGCCATCGCGGTGAGCACCGTCAGCGCCTGGGCGTTGCCGGTGAGCAGGTGCTGGTCCAACAGACCCGCCATGATCTTGTGAAGGGTGTAGTACGGCGCCCACACCGATTGGCGCGCCTCCACCCGGTCGATGAAGCTCTCCGGGTACGCCGACAGGTAGCCGGTGTTGAACCCGGCCGTGGTGGCACGGGCCTGGCAGGTGGCCAGCTGGGCCACCAGGTAGTCACCCTTGGTCTTGTAGCTGGTGGTGCCGGTGTTGGCGTACGCCTGGGCCAGCGCCGACAGCACGTGCCCCATCGAGTGCCCCCGCAGCTCGGTGGTCGGCGACTCCCAGCCGCCGCAGGCCGCGGCCGAGGAGCTGATGCCGTAGTTGAGCCGGAACGTGTGCAGCAGCCGGTCGGCGTCCAGGAAGCTCAGGTAGCTCTGGGTGCGCCCGGCGTTGCTCAGGAACGGCCCGGCCAGCAGCGTGACCGCCGACAGCGGGAACGGGTACACCGAGACACCGATGTCGGTGCGCGCGGCGTACGCCGCCTGCCCGGCGGACAGGCCGCCGACGGCCGTCGCGGCGGCGCCGACGGCACCGGCCCGCAGCACGGCGCGGCGGGAGATTTCGGACATGTTCTCACCCTTCTCAGGGACGGGTGCGGCGAGAGCGGAGTCCGTAATCGCTGATGGTTGTCTATGAAATCCTTTTCGGCAACAGTATCGAAATGAACACTCTGCGTAATCTGCTGATTTCCGTGCGTGAAAGCGGGCGTGGCGCACAACACGGGCATACCGGAAGAGGGTTGTCGGTCGGGCTCGGCGGCTGGCACCTTTGCCGCCATGCAGGCAGAGCAGCTGGCAGGGTTCGCGTGGACCTTCGACGTGGTGCACCCCGATCCGCAGCGCCGTCAGACGGCGCTGGAGACCGAGCGCATGTACCAGGAGGAGTGGTCACGGCTGAGCTCGCAGGCTCGCGTCGTACACCAGCGCGTGGGCGAGCACGATCAGCTGTCGGCGGCCATGCGCGACGCGTACGACCTCATGTTCGCCGCTCCGGTCTGGCACTACATGACCAGCGACGCCCCCGCCGCGCAGCTGGCCCCGTTCGCCCGCCACGCCGTGCTCTACCTGCGCTGGGAGACCGAGTTCCCGGCCGAGTGGGCCGAGCACGCCAAGAGCTGGACCGCCAAGCGGCTGCTCCTGCGCGCCCTGGCCGAGCACGGGCCGACCGTGGACACGCACGGCGACCTGCTGGCCCTGGTCGACGCGGCGGTACGGCGCGAGCACCGCTGTGAGGACCTCGGCTACGTCAAGGTCGCGCGGACCCTGCACGAGCCGTCGGTACGGTGGCTCGTCGAGGCGGCACTCGGGCACCCCGACCCGCTGGTGGGCCTGCGGGCCGGATACGTCAACTGGGCCCTGGACCACCCGGCCGCCCCGGTCACCCCCGCCACCTGGCGCGCCTGGCTGCGCGCATGACGACGCGGCCGACGGTCTACCTCGTCTGGCACATCCACCACCTGCCCGACGACGATGGCGTGGTCCTGCACTACGCCGACGGCGAGGACGTGCCCCAGCACAACGAGTGGGACGACCTCAAGGTCCTCGGCGTGTACGCGACCATGGCGGAAGCCGAGGCGCGCGTCGCCCGGGGCCGTACCCAGCCCGGCTTCCGCGACGAGCCCGACTGCTTCCAGATCAGCGGATACGAGCTCGGCCGCGACGAGTGGACCACCGGCTTCGTCACCTGCTGACCGAAGCGCCACTGATCGACGAGGGTGACTTCGCCTGTGGGCGAGGCCCTGGCTGCCGGAGAATGCGTGGTGACGTGGCCGCGACGGCTCCGGCTGGGCGGCAGCCTTAGCGGAGGGGGTCGTGATGGCGGTCGAGAACACACTGACGGAGGCGGAGTTCCTCCTGGTACGCGATACCGCGGTGGACCAGCTGGCCGGGCTGGACGAGGACGAACTGCTGGACCTGCACGCGCGGGTGCGGCGCGCCCGCAACAAGTACACGGGGCTCTACCGGCGCCAGGGCGCCGCGAAGGTGTCCACCGTCGGCGGGCGCGGCAAGGCCGGGGAGAAGAACACCCGCAACCGTGACAAGGCGGAGGTGTTCGAGGACGCACTGGCCAGGGTGAGTCGCCGCCTCGCGGTGGTGGCGCGTGAGAGCGCGCAGGCGCTCAAGGCCGAGCGGCTGGAAACCGCCCGCGCCGCCCGCAACGCCGCGCCTCCGGTGGCCGCCCGCAAGCCCGCCGCGACGCCGCGCCGGTCCCAGCGGACGCAGCCGACTCCCGCCTCCGCGCCGTCGGCGCGCAAGCGGCACGCCGCCACCCGCGCCACCGGCGCACGCCGCCCGCGACACCCGCTGAGCTGGGTTGAGAAGGGGCCCTTCCACCACGGAAAGCAATAAGAAGGTGCCCTTCCTTACCTAGCGGCGGGGTGGGGCGCCTTACCTAGCGGCGGGGTGGGGCGCTGCTGGCGCGGACGACGAGGGTGGGCGCGACGCGCGGGTGGGTGACGGTCGTCGGGAGTTCGTCGGCGTCGAGCAGTTCCAGCAGGGCGGCCAGGCAGCGGCGGCCGACCTCGTCGAAGTCCTGGCGGACCGTGGTGAGAGGTGGGGACAGGTACTCGGCTTCGGGGATGTCGTCGAAGCCGACGACGCTGACGTCCTCGGGCACCCGGATGCCGCGCTCGTGCAGGGCCCGCAGCAGGCCCAGGGCCTGCTGGTCGTTGGCGCAGAAGACCGCGGTGACGTCGGGGCGCGAGGCGAGCTGCTGCCCGGCCTCGTACCCCGAGCGGGGGCTCCAGTCGCCGACGATCACCGGCGGCACCCGCCGGTCGGCGGCTTCCAAGGTCTGGCGCCAGCCGTCGACGCGGTCGCGGGCCTCGACCCAGTCGCGCGGGCCGGACAGGTGCCAGACCGTCTCGTGGCCGAGGTCGAGCAGGTGCCGCACGGCCAGCCGGGCCCCGGCGACCTGATCCACCGAGACGGTGGGCAGCTCGCCGGCGGCGTCGGCCTCGACCACGATCGCGGGCACGCCCGTGGGCAGGCTGTGCACGGCGGCGGCTGCCGTCATCAGCGGCGCGATGATGACCACCCCGGCCACCGACTGCTCGGTGAGCGCGTCCACGGCCGTGGCGACCCCGGCCCGGTCGAGCTGCTCCAGGGCCACGATGCTGATGCCGTATCCGGCCCGCCGCGCCGCCCGCTCGACGCCGAGCAGGGTCGCGGCGGGGCCATACAGGATGGTGTCGAAGCTGACCACGCCGATGACGCGGGAACGCCGTCCGGCCAGCCCCCGGGCCAGCGCGTTGGGCCGGTAGTTGAGCTGCGCCACGGCGCGCAGGACCCGTTCGCGGGTCTCCTCGCGCACGCTCGGGTGGTTGTTGAGGACCCGGGACACGGTCTGGTGCGACACGCCCGCGAGGCGGGCCACGTCGATCATGACCGCGGCGCGCGCGGTCGGCTGCTGAGTCATGCCGCCCTCCCTCGCCGCCATCCTAGATCCTCGGTCACTACCGGTCAGAAACCGCGGGCGAGGCGGTAGTAGGCCTGGTTCCAGCGCAGCTCGTCGGCGAACCGGCGCGGGGTGGTGTCGGCATCGATGACGACGAGTTCGGTGCGGCTCATCTCGGCCAGATCGTGCAGCTCCTCGACCCCGACCGCCTGCGACAGCACGGTGTGGTGCGGGGCGCCCGCGGTGATCCACGCTTCGGCGGAGCCGGGCAGGTCCGGGCGCGGCCGCCACACCGCACGAGCCACGGGCAACTTCGGCAGCGGCTGCGGCGGGGCGATCACGTCGATCTCGTTGGCGACCAGGCGGAACCGCTCCCCCATGTCGGCCAGGCCCAGCACCACGGCCGGTCCGGCCGCCGCGTCGAACACCATCCGGACCGGGTCCTCCCGGCCGCCGATGCCCAGCGGGTGGATCTCCACCGTCGGGGTGTCGGCGGCGATGGTCGGGCAGACCTCCAGCATGTGCGCACCGAGCACCAGCTCGTTGCCGGGGGTCAGATCGTAGGTGTAGTCCTCCATGAACGACGTGCCGCCGCTGGTGCCGACCGACATCGCCTTGAGGGTGCGCACCAGCACGGACGTCTTCCAGTCGCCTTCGCCGCCGAAGCCGTAGCCGTCGGCCATCAGCCGCTGCACCGCCAGGCCGGGCAGCTGGCGCAGCCCGCCCAGGTCCTCGAAGTTGGTGGTGAAGGCGCGGAAGCCGCCGTTCTCCAGGAAGCCGCGCAGCCCCGCCTCGATGCGGGCGGCGTAGCGCAGCGAGTCGTGCCGGTCGCCGCCGACGCGCAGTTGCGCGGCGAGGCGGTAGCTGTCGTCGTACTCCTTGACCAGGGCGTCGATCTGGGCGTCGGCGACGGCGTCGACCGCGGCGACCAGATCGTTGACGCCGTACGTGTTGACCGAGACGCCGAAGCGCAGCTCCGCCTCGACCTTGTCGCCCTCGGTCACCGCCACGTCGCGCATGTTGTCGCCGAAGCGGGCCAGCTTGAGCGAGCGCATCGCCGACCAGCCCAGCGCCGCCCGGGTCCACGCCCCGACGCGGGCGGTGACCCGGGGGTCGCTGACGTGCCCGGCCACGGTCTTGCGGGCGACCCCGAGCCGGGTCTGCACGAACCCGAACTCGCGGTCGCCGTGCGCGGCCTGGTTGAGGTTCATGAAGTCCATGTCGATCTCGTCCCAGGGCAGCAGCACGTTGGCCTGGGTGTGCAGGTGCAGCAGCGGGGTGCGCAGCGCGTCCAACCCGGAGATCCACATCTTGGCCGGGCTGAACGTGTGCATCCACGCGATGACCCCGACGGCGCCCTGCACCGCGGCGTCCCGGCACACGGCCAGGATGTCCGCGCTGGAGGTGAGCACCGGCTTCCACACCACGCGGGCGGGGATGTCCGGCGACTCGTCGAGCCGGCGCGCGATCTCGCGCGACTGGTCGGCCACCTGCAGCAGCGTCTCGGGGCCGTACAGGCCCTGGCTGCCGGTGAGGAACCAGACCTCGGGGGTGGGCTGCGATGACATGGGCGTCGCCTTCCTACGGACGGACTATCTCTTGCGGATGCCGATGAGGCGTTGGAGCAGGATGAACACGAACAGCAGGCCACCGATCACGATCTTGGTCCACCAGGAACTGAGGGTGCCGTCGAAGGTGATCAGCGTCTGGATCACGCCGAGCACCAGCACGCCCAGCACGGTGCCGAAGACATAGCCGGAGCCGCCGGTGAGCACGGTGCCGCCGATGACGACCGCCGCGATGACGTCCAGCTCCATCCCGACCGCGATCAGCGGGGCGCCCGACAGGGTGTAGAAGGACAGCAGGATGCCGCCGATCGCCGCGCACAGGCCGCTGATGGTGTAGACCGCGATCCGGGTCTGCGCCACCGGCAGGCCCATCAGCAGCGCCGACTGCGGGTTGCCGCCGATGGCGTACACGTTGCGGCCCAGCCGGGTGTACGCCAGCACGAACGCCGCGACCAGCACCACCGCGAACGCGATGAGCACGCTGATGGAGACGAAGTTGCCGCGCGGGTCGCCGATCCGCTTCTGGGCCGCCACGGTCCAGAACTCGTCGGTGATCGGGATCGACGACTTGTCGATGAACGTGCACATGCCGCGGGCGAAGAACATTCCGGCGAGTGTCACGATGAATGGCTGTACCTCGAAGAAGTGGATCACCGCCCCCATCAGGAACCCGAGCGTCGGGCCGATGAGCAGCGCGATCACCAGCACCAGCGGTGCCGGCAGGCCGGCCCGCAGCAGTGAGGCGCACACCATCGCGGTCATCGCCACCACCGACCCGACCGACAGGTCGATGCCGCCGGTGAGGATCACGAACGTCATGCCGACCGCGACGACCAGCAGGAAGCCGTTGTCGATGAAGACGTTGAAGATGACCTGGACGTTGGAGAACGCGCGGTACTGCGAGACGCCGACGGCGTACATGACCAGCAGCAGGGCCAGGGTGGCCAGCACCGGCACGTGCCGCTGCGGGATCCGCCACCAGGGACGGCCGACGGTCAATTCGGACGTGGTCATGCCGCCACCTGCTCCTTCTGCTCTTGCACCGCTGCGGTCGGGGGGACCGCCGGTGGTCGGCGGCGGGCCAGCGCGGCGCGGAAGGCCGGAGCCTGGATGAGGCAGACCACGATCACGACGACCGCCTTGAACAGCAGCGACGTCTGCGGCGAGATGTTCATGGCGTACACCGTGGTGGTCAGGGTCTGGATGATCAGCGCGCCGAGGATGGTGCCGCCGAAGGAGAACCGCCCGCCGGCCAGCGACGTGCCGCCGATGACGACGGCCAGGATCGCGTCGAGTTCCACCCACAGGCCCGCGCTGTTGCCGTCGGCGCTGGACACGTTCGCGGTGATCATGAATCCGGCGACCGCCGCGCAGACCGCGCTGACGACGTAGACCAGGAACATGATGCGCCGTGAGCGGATGCCCGCCAGGCGGCTGGCCTCGGCGTTGCCGCCCACCGATTCGATGATCAGACCGAGGGCGGAGCGGCGGGTGATGACGGCGATCAGCACCACCACCGCGGCGGCGATGTAGATCGCCAGCGGCAGGGTGAGCAGGTAGCCGACCCCGATCGCCTTGTACGGGTCGGAGTTGATGGTGATGATCTGGCCCTCGGTGATCAGCTGCGCCAGCCCGCGCCCCGCCACCATCAGGATCAGCGTCGCGATGATCGGCTGGATGCCGATCACCGACACCAGCGTGCCGTTCCACGCGCCCAGCACCAGCGCCAGCCCGAGGGCCAGCGCCAGCCCGGTGAGCACCCCGCTGACGCTGTTCTGGTCGGCCTGCTTGCTGATGTGCAGGCACGCCACGGCGCCGCTGATCGCGCACATCGAGCCGACCGACAGGTCGATGCCGCCGGTGGCGATCACCAGCGTCATGCCCAGCGCCACCAGGATCAGCGGCGCCGACAGCCGGAGGATGTCGATCAGGCTGCCGTACAGGTGCCCATCCTTCATCTCGACCGTCGCGAAGCTCGGCCGGTAGGCGATGTTGGCCGCCAGCAGGGTCACCAGCGCCACGACCGGCCAGAACAGCCGGTGCGCGGCGGCCTTTCTCCATGTGCTCATGCCGCGGCTCCACTCGCGATGGCGTGCATGACCCGCTCGGGGTCCAGGGTGTCGTCGTTGGCGAGCTGGGCGACCAGCTGCCGGTCGCGCATGACCGCGACCTTGTGGCTCAGCCGCAGCACCTCCTCCAGCTCGGCGGAGATGAACAGCACCGCCATGCCGCCGTCGGACAGCTGCACCACGAGCTTCTGGATCTCGGCCTTGGCACCGATGTCGATGCCGCGGGTGGGCTCGTCCAGGATGAGCAGCCGCGGTTCGGTGATCAGCCAGCGGGCCAGCAGCACCTTCTGCTGGTTGCCGCCGGACAGGTTGCGCACCGGCATCTCGGGGTCGGCCGGGCGGATGCTCAGCGCCTCGATGTACTTGCGCACCAGTTCGTCCTGGCGGCGGCGCGGGATCGGCCGGGTCCAGCCGCGCGCGGCCTGCATCGCCAGGATGATGTTCTCGCGCACCGACAGCTCGCCGACCAGGCCTTCAGTGCGCCGGTTCTCCGAGCAGAAGGCGATGTCGCGGTCGATCGCGGCCACCGGGTTGCGGATCGAGGCGGGCTTGCCGTCGACGACCAGGCGACCGTGGTCGGCCCGGTCGGCGCCGAACAGCAGCCGCGCCACCTCGGTGCGGCCCGAGCCGAGCAGCCCGGCCAGGCCGACCACCTCACCCTTGTGGATGGTCAGGTGGAACGGCGCCACCGAGCCCTTGCGGCCGAGCTCCACGGCCTCCACGAACGGGGTGCTCGCCTCCAGCGCCGCCAGCTCGCGCTTGGGCTGCTCGTCGAGGCGTTCGAGGACGTCGAGCTCCTTGCCGATCATCTTCTCGACCAGGGCCAGCTGCGGGAGCTCCGCGGTGGTGTACTCGCCGACCAGGCCGCCGTTGCGCAGCACGGTGATGCGGTCGGCGACCTCGTACACCTGGTCCAGGAAGTGGGTGACGAACAGGACGGCGATGCCCTCGTCGCGCAGCTGGCGCATGATGCGGAACAGCTGCGCCACCTCGCCCGCGTCCAGGCTGGACGTCGGTTCGTCGAGGATCAGCACCCGGGCCCGCACGTCGATGGCGCGTGCGATCGCCACCATCTGCTGCACCGCCAGCGAGTACGTGCCCAGCAGCGCGGTCACGTCGATGTCGAGTTCGAGGCGGGCCAGCTGGGCCTTCGCGTCCCGGCGCATCCGGCGCCAGTCGATCATGCCGAGGCGGCGCGGCTCACGCCCGATGAAGATGTTCTCCGCGACCGAGAGGTTCGGGCAGAGGTTGACCTCCTGGTACACGGTGCTGACACCGTGCGCCGAGGCCTGCATGGGGCCGCTGAACGACACCGGCTGACCGGCCAGCTCGATGCTGCCGCCGTCGGTGCTGTACACCCCCGTCAGGACCTTGATCAAGGTCGACTTGCCGGCACCGTTCTCGCCCATCAGAGCGTGGATCTCCCCGGAGTACAGGCGGAAGTCGACGCCCTGTAGCGCCCGCACCCCGGGGAAGGACTTGCTGATCGCGGTCATCGTCAGGACCGGCTGCCTACCCGACATCCCACCAGACCTTTCATGAGCTTCGACAAAGTGATGAGGGGCCGCCGCGACCGTCCGCGGCGGCCCCGGCTCCATCAGTACTTACGGGTCGGCAGCGCGGCCTTGGCCTGCTCCGAGGTGAAGGTGCCTTCCTGGGTCTCGATGCGGGTCGGGATGGTCTCGCCCGCCTTGACCTTCTTCACCAGGTCCATCAGCTGGGGCCCGAGCAGCGGGCTGCACTCGGCGATGAAGTTGAACTTCCCGTCCGCCAGCGCCTGCATGCCGTCGTGGACCGCGTCGATGGTGATGATGGTGATGTCCTTGCCGGGCACCTTGCCCGCCGCGGTGATCGCCTCAAGAGCGCCCAGGCCCATGTCGTCGTTGTGTGCGAACAGCACGTCGATCTTCGGGTTGGCCTTGAGGAACTGCTCCATGACGGCCTTGCCGCCGGCCCGGGTGAAGTCACCGGTCTGCGACGCGATGACCTTCAGGTTCGGGTTGGCCGCGATCGCGTCGCCGAAGCCCTTCTTGCGGTCGTTGGCCGGAGCCGAACCGGTGGTGCCCTGCAGCTCGACGATGTTCACCGGGCCGGTCGCGGCCTTCTTCTGCTCCACCAGCCACTCGCCGGCGAGCTTGCCCTCCTTGACGAAGTCCGAGCCGATGAACGTCTTGAACAGCGACTTGTCGGCCGAGTCGACGGAGCGGTCGGTCAGGATCACCGGGATGCCGGCGTCCTTGGCCTCCTTGAGCACGGTGTCCCAGCCCGACTCCACCACCGGCGAGAAGGCGATGACGTCGACCTTCTGCTGGATGAAGTTGCGGATGGCCTTGATCTGGTTCTCCTGCTTGCCCTGCGCGTCGTCGAACTTCAGCTCGATCCCGGCGGCCGTGGCCGACTCCTTGATCGAGTTCGTGTTCGCGGTACGCCAGCCGCTCTCGGCGCCGACCTGCGAGAAGCCCAGGGTCAGCTTGCCGTCGTCGGCCGGCTTGTCGCCGGTGTCGCTGTTGCCGCACGCGGCCATTCCGGCCACGAGCAGCCCCGCGGTCACCACGGCCAGGCCGCGGCGCGTGAAGCTCTTGGTGAGCATGCGATCTCCTTGAAAGGTGGTGGCACTTGCGAGTCCCGGCCGCCGAAGGGATGAGGTCCGCGGCAGGGGTGGGAGGTGCTGGGTGGTGCGTGCGGTGAGAGTTGTGCCCCCTACGGCGCGACCGGCGGACCGGCCTGGCCGTAGACGTTCTGGTAGCGGTGGTAGAGGGCGTCCACATCGGCGGCGGCCATCGGCAGCGGCTGCCCGAGCGAACGGGCCAGATGCGCGGTCCGTGCCACGTCCTCACACATCACCGCGGCCTTGACCGCGGCTTTCGCGTCCTTGCCGATGGTGAACACACCGTGATTGCGCATCAGTACGGCCGGCGACCGGTGCCCCGACAACGTGGCCACGATCCCCTTGCCGATGTCGTCCCCGCCGATCAGCGCGAACGGCCCGACCGGGATCTCCCCGCCGAACTCGTCGGCCTGCGCGGTCAGATGGCACGGGATCGACTCCCCGCGCGCCGCCCACGCCGTGGCGTAGGTGCTGTGCGTGTGCACCACCCCGCCGACCTCTGGCATAGCCCGGTATACGTAGGCGTGCGCGGCGGTGTCGCTCGACGGCGACAGGTCGCCCTCGACGACCGTGCCGTTCAGGTCGCAGACGATCATGTTGGCCGGACTGAGGTCGTCGTAGGACACCCCGCTCGGCTTGATCACCATCAGGTTCTCCCCGGGCACCCGCGCCGACACGTTGCCGGCCGTCCAGGCGACCAGGCCGTACCGGGTCAGCTCCGAGTGCAGCCCCGCGACCTGTTCGCGCAGCTTGCGGACGATCTCGCTCATGCCTGCTCCCCCCGGGCCGCGTTGCGGATGGCGCGCAGGCGCAGCATCATGTCGTCGCCGCCCCGGCCGAAGTGGTCGTGCAGCGCGCGGTATTCGGTGTAGAGGGCGTCGTAGGCGCGGGCGCGTTCCGGGTCCGGCCGGAAGACGGCGCGCTCGACCCGACCCATCGCCGCCGAGGCGGTCGCCACGTCCGGGTAGTCACCGGCGGCGACCGCGGCGTGGATCGCCGAGCCCAGCGCCGGTCCCTGCGCCGAGCCGATCAGGCTCAGCGGCCGGTCGGTCACGTCGGCGTAGATCTGCATCAGCAGGCTGTTGGCGGCCAGGCCGCCCGCGATGACCAGCTCGGTCACCGGCACGCCCGCCTCAGCGAACGCCTCCATGATCATGCGGGTGCCGTACGCGGTGGACTCCAGCAGCGCCCGGTAGATCTCGTGCGGGCGGGTGGCCAGGGTCAGGCCGACGATCAGGCCGGACAGCTCGTGGTTGACCAGTAGCGAGCGGTTGCCGTTCCACCAGTCCAGCGCGACCAGGCCGTGCGCGCCCACGGGCTGCGCAGCAGCCAGCTCGGACAGAATTTCGTGCGAGTCGTATCCGGCCGGGGCCGCGTGCTCGACGAACCAGCCGAAGATGTCGCCGACGCCGCTCTGGCCCGCCTCGTAACCCCAGGCACCCGCGCTGATGCCGCCCTCGACGACGCCGCACATGCCCGGCACCTCGGCCAGCTTCTCGCCGTTGACGACGTGGCAGGTCGAGGTGCCCATGATGGCGACCAGGCGGCCCGGCTCGATGGCCTGCGCGGCGGCCGCGGTGACGTGCGCGTCGACGTTGCCGACCGCGACCGCGATGCCCTCGGGCAGCCCGGTCCAGGTGGCGGCCTGCGCGGTCAGCGACCCGGCCCGCTCCCCCAGCTCCAGCAGCGGACCGTCGATCTTCGCGGTGAAGCCGGTGAAGTCGGGGTTCAGCGCGGCCAGGTAGTCGGCCGACGGGTACTGCCCGTCCTGGCGGATGCCCTTGTAGCCGGCGGTGCAGACGTTGCGGGTCTCGGCGCCGCACAGCTGCCACACGATCCAGTCGGCCGCCTCGATCCAGCGGTCGGCCCGGTGGTAGACCTCCGGGTCCTCCTCCAGCAGCTGCAGGCCCTTGGCGAACTGCCACTCCGAGGAGATCTTCCCGCCGTAGCGGGCCAGCCACGGCTCGCCGCGCTGCGCGGCGGTCGCGTTGATCCGGTCGGCGTGCGACTGCGCGGCGTGGTGCTTCCACAGCTTGACGTACGCGTGCGGCCGGGTGCGCAGCTCGGCCAGCTCGCACAGCGGCGTGCCGTCGGCCAGCGTCGGCAGCACCGTGCACGCGGTGAAGTCGGTGGCGATGCCGACGACCTGCGCCGGGTCGATCCCGGCGGCGGCGACCGCGGCCGGGACCGCGTGACGGAGCACGTCGCGGTAGTCGTCGGGATCCTGCAGCGCCCAGTCGGGCGGCAACGCCCTGCCATCGGCGGCCAGCTCCGTGTCCATCACGGCATGGCGGTACGGGTGCACCGCCGTGCCGACCTCGGCGCCATCGGACACGCGCACCACCAGTGCCCGGCCCGACAGGGTGCCGTAGTCGACACCCACGACGTACCGGTCGCGGGGGTCTGCCGCTTCGCCCATCCGGGCCCACCTCCTCAGGTTCGGGGGATAGTGTTAGCGCTAACATGAAGTGCCGTCAAGACGCTGCTTGGCAACGTTTCGGTAATGACGCCGACCCGGAGGCGTTACGGCGGAACGAGATGAAACCCAGCACATGCGCTACCTGCACGGCGGCGCTGGTTCTTACGCAACATCTTGACGCGCGGCTATGTTCGCGTTAACACTAACGGGCACCCAGAGCCGGCGGGCGGGGGTGGACTTCCATGCGGTGAGAGCGCCACCCCCGCCCGCCCCATCCCCGGCCACCCCCCACCCGGTCGATCATGAACCTATGGCACGGCTCGACGGCGTGTCTGCGGCACAACTTCCTGATCGACAGCCGCCACCCGCCCGGCACGTCGCGCGATCGGCTACCGGTGGCCGCACTTTCGGGGAGAGTGCAGGAATCTTGGCGCGCCTGGCTGCACTTTCCGGGAAACTGCAGCCATCAACGGCTGCGCACAGCGAAGCCGGCCAGGCGAACGCCGCACCGGCCCCGGATCCCGAGGGCGACCGCATGATTGCCTGGCGCAGCTGATCGCACGGGCCCTCACCGGAATTCGCCATTCGGCACTCTTGTCGACATGCATACCGCCAGTCGGCGATGGCTATGAGAGCACCATTCACAAATCTCGGAAAGTCAATTGCGGAAGGTTGTCTCCGCCACCGGAGGGCGTGCCGAAAGATAGCTCTGCAACCACAGTGGACCGTTGCGGGACATCCCTAGCATGAGTGAGTCCGTTCGGCCGAGCAGAGACTCAGACGTGCAGGCCGGACAGATGATCGATCAGCTTGACGATCGATGGGGTCGGCGAGTACCGCGACGGGGGAACTGTACGGAGTATCAGTACGTCGCCTGCACGAGCGAAGGGTCCGCAGTGTCCATCGAGAATCCCAACGTACCGGTAATTCTGATCATCGTCGGCGGCCTGTTCCTACTCGGTGCGTTCGGCTACCACCTCTATGTGGGACGCCGCCCCGATTCCGGCACCGACGCCGCGCAGAAGCAGCCGATCGACAAGGTGGCCGCGGGCATCGGCGCCCTGTTCGTCGTCGGTGGCATCCTGCTGCAGTACTTCCCGCCCGGTGCAGGGACGGGTCCCGGCGGTGACCCCACGCCGAGCCCGGTCGTGAGCGTCACGGCCGGCGCCGCGGCTATCGCGAGCCCGTCCCCGTCCCCGAGTCCGCTGCCTTCGGCCGGAGCGGACTGCGGCATGGTCGAGATTCACGTCGACCAGCTCCCGACTGCCGGGCCGGCGCTGCGGGTCGGCGCGACCGTCGCGCTGACCGGCCCCGACCCCGCGCAGGGCGACGGCCGGGTGATGTGGGTCTTCGTCGAGAGCGGCGGCGACTGGTACGCGTGGCTGGCCGCGATCGACCGCAAGGACAAGGGCTTCTGGGTGGGCGGCGTCCCGCTGGGCCGCCCCGACCACGCCGAGGACGCCAACATCGGCGTGCGTACCGTGCACGTGATGCTGATGGACGCGGTCAGGAGCAAGGCGCTGGCCGCCGACCTCAACGAGAACTACCGCGCGCTGAAGGCCGCGCCCGAGGGTGCCACTGACCTGTACACGGTCCTCGTCGACCGGGTCTGCACGCACAAGTGAAGCCGCGCACCGGGCGCCTGCCGACCTCGGTGGCGCCCGGTGCCGCCGGCGCGGGCAGGCCGGCGGCCACCCCGGCGACCCGCCGGTGAAGTGATGGCCAACTGTTGTCGACGTGTCTGGTCAGTGGGACGGCACCGCTCTACCGTCCGATCGTGCCGCAGAGATCTTCAACATGGCCGCGGACGCGCGTGACCATCGCGGTCGGCGCCAGCCTCGGGGGCGTCTACCTCGGGCTCAGCATGCTGCGGACCGACCACTGGCAACCGGGCAGTGTGGGCCTGGCCCTGGTCGTCTTCGTCGCCGGTTGCTGGGTGCATCGGATGCTGCACGATCTGGGCCACTGGCTCGCCGTGGCGCTGCTGCGGCTGCCGTACAGCCGGCGGCGGCCGCGCTGGTGGCCGCTGCCGAAGGTCGCCCCGGTCCCCGGCCCCGAGCTGCGCGACCTGCGGCGACGTATGGTGCTGTACGCGGCTTTCGGTCCGTGGCTCAACTTCGTCGTGGCGGCGGGCACCCTGATGGCCATGGTGCCCGCAGGCGTCAGGAGCGGCGCGGGCAGCGTCCTGTCGGCGGTGACTCTCGCGGGCATGACGGTGGGCCTGACGAGCCTGGTGCCGCTGAAGGTCGGTGGCCGGGAGTCGGACGGCTACGCCATGCTGCGGTGGATCTTCCGCCCCACCAGGGCACGGACGAACCTCATGCGGGCGCACGCGGACCGCGAGATGGCGGCCGCTGTCGTCGAGGTGCGCTCCGGAAGCCTGGACCTCGCCGAGCTCGAGGCTCTGGTCGCCAGTCCGGGACGCGACCCGCAACTGCTGGTGCACGCCACGCAACAGTTGCTGACCAAGAGCCTTGCCGCCGGACCCGGCGCGTTCGCGCAGGCCATGAACCAGCTCGCCGGCACGGCCCGCTCGGCGCACGTCGACCGTACGACGGGTGGGCTCATCGCCGCGGTGGTGGCGCACGCGGTGTGCACGGTCTACCTCAAGGCCGCCGCGTACGACGGCACGCACGCCGGTGGCCCCGCCGACATCGACGAGCTTGCCGCGCTGGCCGAGCTCGGCCACACGCGGCAACGGCAGTCGGCCCTGGCTCGGCTGGCGCTGGCCATGGCACGGATCCTGCAGGGACGCCCCGCCGACGCGGTGACGCTGCTGCCCAGCGTCGGCCTGGACCTCCGGCACGAGTACGAACGCGGCAGCATCCTGGCCGTACGCGCGATCGCCGAGCTGTACCTGGGCGACCCCGAGCGCGCCGCGTGGCTGCTGCGGTCGGCGCAGGAGCACCACTGCCCGGCGTACCTGCGCACGCTCGCGCACGATCTGGCCGCGGCGGCGGCGCGCGACCGGCTCCCGGCCTGGCCCGCCGCCGCGGCGAGCACGCACTGAGGCGGGGCGGGCGCTCGCGGACTCACCGAGCGCCCGGCCCCGCCGGTCAGCGGGTCAGGCGAACGCCTTCACCTCCAGCAGACCGACCGAACTGGTCCCGTTGCTGGTCAGCGCCACCCGTAGCCGGGTCGTGCTGACCCCGGTGAAGGTGATCGTGTTGTACGCGTTCTTCGTCAGCGTGTAGGCGCTCGCGCCGGGCACGTCGACGTACGCGCTGCCGTTCCAGTACTGCAGCTTCCACGAGGCCGGCATGTCGATGCCGCCCTCGTCGTCGAAGAAGTACACGTCGGCCTTGGTCAGCGACTGCGCCGACGACCACTGCAGCTCCGCCCACTGGGCGCCGCTGTTGGGCCAGGTGCCCCAGCGGTTGCCCTGGTTGGTGCCGCCCCAGTTGGAGCTGGTCGGCTCGTCCCCGTTGTTGATCGCCGCGCAGCTCTCCCACGAGGACGTGTACGAGCAGCTCGGCGTCGCCGCCAGGGCCAGGTTGGTGGACACCGGTGGCTGTACGCCCCCACGGTTGAAGATCTTGATCTCCGTGAGGCCGGTCTTGGCGCCCGAGGCGTTGGTGGCCAGCACCCGCACCCGCTGGGCGGTGACCGCCGGGAACGTGACCAGGTTGTAGTTGCCCTTCGGGGTGCTGGGCGTCTTGGCCTGGCTGGCCACGCTCACCCACGCGCTGCCGTTGTAGTACTGGACGTCGTACGCCGACGGCGCCCGGTAGGTGGCCGACGCCGGACGGCTGTCCTTGAAGTAGAGCCGCACCTCGTTGAACGTCTTGGCGGTGCCCATGTTCAGTTCCAGCCAGTCTTGGCTGTTGGCCGAACCTCCGGCGCCCCAGTACGGCTCGTTGGTGGGGAACCCGTCGACCGCACCGGCCGTGGTCGTGCCCGACCCGGTGTAGGAGGCGGTGACGGTGGCACCGGTGGCCAGGTTGGTCAGGGCGGGCAGGGTGGTGTCGATACCGGCCTTGGCCAGCTCGTCCAGCACCCGGGCGTCGGACTGCACGACCTGGTTCGGGGCCTGCAGGCCGGACACGGCGGTGTTGTAGGTGACCGTGCCGCTGGTGGTGACCGCGCCGGTCGCCGGGTCCCAGGTGAAGGGCACCAGCGAGCTGACCGTCGCCGCCCGGCTGCCGTTGATGTAGATGGAGTAGCCCTCGGGCACGCCGGGGTAGCGGACCACGCCGTCGGCCGGGTCGTCCCAGACGATGGTGAGGTCGGCGTTGCGGTAGCGGATGTTGTTGACGGTGAAGTACGGCCAGCTGATGTTGATCGGGTTCAGCTCGACCTTCGCGTCGCTGCGCGGGCGCAGGCCGGCGACGTCCTCGATCAGGGTCCAGTTGCTGCTGCCGAGGATGTTGTGGTGGATCCAGGAGCGGTACGTGATCGACGACCCGTTCCAGTCAGCCCAGAACTCGTTGGCGTCGGGGTAGTTCATGCTGCCGTTGACGTACTGCGCCCAGGCGTTCCAGTAGAGCAGCTTCTTGTAGTCGGTCGCAGTGATGTAGGAGGTGGGGTAGTTGCGCAGCACCGAGGAGAAGAGCCGGAACTGCACGGTCGAGTTGATGGTGGAGAAGTTGTTGCTGCCTGTCCCCGATGCCGCCTTGTCCGCCTGGTTGGCGGTGTAGAACGGAAACACGGGGTACTGAGCCGGATCGGCGAACAGCCGCAGCGCTTCCTTGTAGGTCGTCGTGTTCGGGATGGCGTTCACCGCGAACGGGTAGTAGATGTTGATCTCTTTCCACGGGTTGAACGCGCCGTCCGACACCATCCGGTTCTCGAACAGCTGGCGGCTGGAGTTCCAGAGCACGCTGGTGAACGCGGCCTGGATCTGGTCGGCGAGCGTATTCATCTCGTTCGCCTTGGCCGTGTTGCCGATCGCCGCGTAGGCCTGCGCCGCCGCACGGGCGCCGCTGTACTGGTACGCCGCCTCGCCGCGGTCCATCTTGCCGGAACGCCAGTGGAAGGACACCGCGTCGGCGTCGTTACCGGTCAGCGCGCCCCAGTCGTACTCGAGGAGCTTGTTGCTGTTCGTGTCGTAGTACGAGAGCTGGCCCTTGACATCGCCCTCGGCGTATTTGGCGAGGTTGGCCGCGATCGCCGGCTGGCCGCCGTGGATCTGGTAGCTCTTCCACGCCGCCTCGGCGACATACTGGGTGTAGCTGTTGGACCAGTTCTCCGGGTCACCGGGGTTGTCCACGAACCGGGCGCCCTTGGACACCTGACCGACGCTGAGCCAGTCGCCGTACGCATACAGCGGCGTGCGCAGGTACTTCAGGTCGTCGATGTGCATGGGCTGGGTGAGCACGATCGCGTTGTTGTAGCCGAGCGCGCCCTCGACCGAGGTCGGGAACTGGAACGTCTGGCCCGGGATGTTGGCGTCGAGGTTGTTGAACCTCATCAGCCACCAGCGGTAGTAGTAGTTCTTCGTGAGCGCCGGCTCGGGCGAGTTGAAGTAGGGGATGTTCTGCGCCCACCACAGGTTGTAGGCCCGCACATGGGTCGCGAAGGCGGTCGCGTTCGAGTAGCCGGCGTATGCCGTGTACTCGGACGACGACTCGGGGATCTCGCTGGCGATGAAGCCCATGACGACCTTCGCCGTCGCCGTGGCTCCGGCGCCGATCGTGATCGACCGGTTCAGCCCGCCGCTGGAGACGGTGAAGCTGTCACCGGTGAGCTTTGTCGTGAGAGTGGTCAGGCTGTTCTTCGTCCCGGTCGAGCCGGTCAGCTCGCTGCCGCTACCGCTGGTCGCGTAAGGCGACACCGCGCGCAGGGTCAGCGTGGTGGAGGCGGACCCGTTGTTGGCGATGGACAGGTTCGTCACCGCGACGTTGTTGTCGGTGATGAACTTCTGCTGCGTGATCGTGATAGAGCCACTGGTGAAGACGTTCTTCGAGTAGCTCGGCGTCTGCACCCGCTGCGAACCCTGCTCGGTGAACGTGCCAGGGCTGGCCGTGATGGTGTAGGCGTTGTTGTCGCTGATGCTCTCCCAGTAGGCGACGTGTCCGGCGAATCCCATCGTGCCGGGACTGTAGGTCTTCATGAACAGGGCGCGGCCGCGGGTCATGAGGATCGCGCCGTCCGCGTCGGCCGGGTCGCTGCTGCCCGTACGGGCCAGCATGCGGTCGAGCCAGAAGTCGGTGCCGGAGCTCTCGGCGTTGTAGATCGCCTGCATCATGTTGCCGGCGGTGTAGCTCACCGGTGCCGCCGGCGGGGCGGTTCCGGTGAACGTGGGGAAGCCGATGGTCTGGGCCGCCATGGCCGGGGTCTGCGCCTGGACGGCGACGACTCCGGCGGCGAGCACGGCGCAGAGCCCGACTGCCAGCGACCTGCGCCGGGTGCGCAAGATGGATGGCATGTGGTTCACCTCCACAATTGGGGGACGGTGGTGAGGAACTGGGCTGCGGTGAGAGGTCTGTTGGGCCCGGCCGTGCCCGCGCGGGTAGGCGGTCGCAGGGCACGGCCGGGAGCTGGTACGGCTACGTCGCGGTCATCCCTTCAGCGCGCCGGAGGTGAAGCCGCGTACGTAGCTGCGCTGCATGAACGCGAACAGCAGCAGGCACGGCACCGCCATGAACACCACGCCCGCCTCCAGGGCGGCGTAGTCGATGGAGCCGTGGCTGGCCGTGCGCATGTTCACCACCGCGAGCGTGGTGGTGAACTTGTCGGTGGAGTTGAGCAGGATCAGCGGGGCGAAGAACTCGCTCCACGAGGTCAGGAACGCGAACAGCCCGACGGTGACCAGTCCGGGCTTGACCGCCGGGAGCATGATCCGGATCAGTGCGGAGAAGCTGGTGCACCCGTCGACCTGAGCCGACTCCTCCAGCTCGCGTGGTACCGCCTCGAACGAGTTGCGCATCATGAAGATCGAGAACGGCAGCTGGAACATGATCAGCACCAGGCTCAGGCCGATCAGGCTGTCCTGCAGGCCGAGCCAGCCGAGCAGGACGTAGAGCGCGATCAGGATGGTGGCGTACGGGACCATCAGGATCGCCAGGGTCAGCAGGAACAGCAGGTCACGGCCCGGGAACCGGAACCGGCCGAAGGCGTACCCGCCGAGGGTGGAGACCAGCAGGGTGCCGCCGACGGTCAGCGCGCTGACCGTGACGCTGTTGACGATGTGCTCCAGGCGGATGCCGTTGTCCGAGGTGAACAGCCGGTCATAGTTCTCCAGCCCGAAGCCGGATCCGGTGCGCAGCGAGGCCCAACCGCTCCAGAGCAGCGGCGACAGGAACAGGATCGCCAGCGCGACACCGGTGACGTAGAAGCTCCACCGGCTCACGGCGTTCGACGAGTTCATGCGGGGCCTTTCCTAACCGCGCCGGCGCAGCACGCCGAGCTGGACGACGTTGAACACGATGAGCACGGCCAGCAGGGCCACCGAGATCGCCGAGGCGGAGCCGAGGTCGAGGCGGATGAACGCCTCCCGGTAGATCAGCATCACCAGCGAGGTGGTGCTGTTGTCGGGGCCGCCCCGGGTCAGGATCCAGAACTGGTCGAAGGCCAGCAGCGAACCGGTCACCATCATGGTCAGCACCAGCGCGATGGTGGGCCGCATCAGCGGGATGGTCACCCGGCGGAAGGTCTGCCAGCGGGTGGCGCCGTCGATGCGGGCGGCCTCGTACACCTCCAGCGGGATGGCCTGCAGCCCGGTGAGGATGATCAGCATGTTGAACCCGGCGAAGCGCCACAGCACCAGCGCGACGGTCGAGCCCAGCGCCGAGGTGGAACTGCCGCTGGTCCACGAGACGTAGCCCTCGATGACGCCGAGTTTGCGCAGCAGGTCGCTGACCGGGCCGATCTCGTCGGACAGCAGGCCCAGGAACAGCAGCGAGGCGCTGGCGAAGCCGACCGCCATCGGCAGCAGGAACGCCGTACGCAGGAAGCCCACGCCGGGCCGCCGGTGCTGCACCAGCAGGGCCAGCCCGAACGCGACCACGAACAGCAGCACCGTCATCACGACCGTGTAGCGCAGCGTGAACCACACCGCCGAGCCGACCAGCTCGTTGTCGGCGATGCGGGTGTAGTTGTCGGGGGCGTTCATGGTGGGCGCGCCCAGCAGCGGCCACTTGTGCAGCGACATCCAGCCCACCAGCAGCAGCGGGGCGAGGAAGAACACCACGACCATGACCGCGGTCGGGGCGGCGTACGCGGCGCCGGTCAGCGCCCGCGCCCGGCTGCGACTGCGGCTTGCCTTCGGGGACATCGACTCTCCGGTTCGGGGGTGTGGCCCGGCCGCCGGGCGGCGGCCGGGCCGGGTCGGATCAGCCCTGCTGGAGGGACTTGGTGATGGCGGTGTTGCCCTCGCTCAGCGCCTTGGCGGCGTCACCGAACAGGGCGCCACGGACCGTCTGCAGCCAGGGGCTCTGCGGGTCGTTGAACGAGGCGTTGAAGTTCTTCGCGTACGGCGTGACGCCCTTGGCGACCAGGCTGTTGATGGTCACGATGCGCGGGTCGGCCGCGGAGTACTTGTTCGACGCGAGGTCGGTGCGGATCGGCACGCCCTTGTTCTTGGCGATGACCTCGACCTGCGCCTCCTCGGACATGGTCCACTTGAGGAAGTCCCAGGCCTGGGCGGCCTTGGTGCTGGTGGCGCCGATGCCGATCGAGTCGCCGCCGATGAAGGTGGAGTCGCCGCCGTCCGGGCCGCTGATCGGCGCGACGCCCATCTTCACGCCCTTCTCCTCGATGAGGCCCAGCCACACCGACGGGCCGGGGGCGATGCCGATCTTGCCACTCTGCAGCGCGCCGAGCCAGGTCGGACCGGCCTCGTCCTTGGAGGCCGGGGCCGCCACGCCCTCGTCGTACAGCGCGCGGTAGATGGCGAACACGTCGGCCATCTCCTTGGAGTCGATCTTCGCGTTCTTGCCGTCGGCGTCGAGGACGTTGCCGCCCGCGCCCCAGACCGAGGGCCAGAAGGTGAACTCGACGCAGCCGCCGCAGTTGCCGCCGAAGTAGGTGCCGTGCACGTCGCCGCCCAGCTTGTTGATCGCGCGGGCCTGCTCGGCGAACTCCTTCAGCGACTTCGGACCCTTCTCCGGGTCGAGCCCGGCCTTGGCGTACAGGTCCTTGTTGTAGAGCATCACCGACATGTCGACGGTGTGCGGGATGGCGTAGCTCTTGCCCTCCCAGGTGCCGGCGCGCACGTGTCCGGGCGACACCTTGTCCTTCAGCCCGCTGGCGGCGAACCTGTCGGTGATGTCGGCCCACAGGCCCTGCGAGGCGTACTGCGGGGCGAACACCACGTCGGAGCCGAACAGGTCCGGCAGCGCCTTGGCGCCCGCGGCCGAGGCCAGCTTCGCCGGGTACTCCTCGTTCGGGTACGAGGTGACGGTCACCTTGTTCTTGTGGGTGGCGTTGTAGGCCTCGGCGTACGCCTTGGACACCGACTCGGTCGCCGCCCGGGTCCACAGGGTCAACTGGGCGCCGTCGTCGACGCCGTCGGTGCCGGACGCGCCCGGCGCCGCCGGGTCGTCGCCGCCACAGGCCGTCATCGACGCCAGCAGCAGCGCGGCCGCACCGAGTGCGAGACCACGCAGCTTCCGAACTCTCATGATCACTCCTAATCGGTCAAATGAGCGGATTTCAGATGGTGCATCAGGTGGTGCGTCTGAGGGGATCAGGCCGTCGGCAGCCAGATCCGCATGGTGGACGGCCCGGAGCGGGCCCAACGGTGGTACGGCACCAGCGGCACCGCGAGCGGATCACGCCGCCCCACCGGCCCCGCGTCGGCGTACGGCCAAGGCTCGTCCGGTAGGTCCTCGGTGTGCCCGCGTACCGTCACGGCGTCGCCGTCGGCGGGGGCGGTGTCCACGTCGACCCGCAGCGAGTCCAGGTCCAGCTCGCCGCCCAGCGACTCCGCGCACAGCACCAGCGGACCCTGCTCGACGGCGACGCAGCCGCGCACCGCGTCGATGCGCGGGTCGGGGCGGGTGAACCGGGGCCGCATCGGCAGCTCCAGCACGATCACGTCCCCGGCGGCGAACTCGCGGGTAAGCAGCACCCGGTCACCCGCGACCGGCTGCGCCTGCCCGTTCACGGTCACGCTCGCCCCGGCCGCCCAGGCGGGCAACCGCAGCGCGAGCGTCCACGGTCCACCGGACGCGACCAGCACGTCCAGCCGCACCGTGCCGTTGTCCGGGTACTCGGTGCCCATCCGCACCGCGACCCGGCGCCCGTCGCCGAGCACCGTGTCGATCTCGGCGTCGGCGAACTGGTGCACCCGCAGCGTGTCGCCCTCGACGCTGGCCACGTAGGTCGACAGGCTCGCCAGCAGGCGGCCCAGGTTGGCCAGGCAGCAGGACACCTCGAACCACGGCGCCCGCGGCCCGCCCCCGAAACCCAGCTGCTCGACATCGGTCGGCAGGATCCGGGTGGGTGTGCGCTGGTGCAGCGTGTGCGCGTAGAAGAAGGAGCGGCCGTCGTCGCCGATCGCCGTGGCGACCACGTTGAACAGGATCCGCTCGATCACGTCGGCGTACCGCTCACGGCCGGTGGCCAGCATCAGCCGCCACGCCACCATGATCGCCGCGATCCCGGCGCAGGTCTCCGAGTAGGCCCGGTCGGCCGGCAGCACGAAGTCGTCGCTGAACGCCTCGTCCAGGTGCCGCGAGCCCATCCCACCGGTCAGGTACGTGCGCCGGGCCAGGGTCCGGTCGAACTGCGCCGCCACCGTCTCCAACAGCTCGTCGTCACCGGTCTCCACCGCCACGTCGATCACGCCCGCGGCCAGGTACAGCGCCCGCACCGCGTGCCCGCGCAGCACCTTCGCCTCGCGCACCGGCTGGTCGTCGCTGAAGTAGGACCAGCCGAACTCGTGGGGCGGCAGGCTGCGCCGCCCGCGCCGGTCCACGAACAGCGCCGCCTGGTCCAGGTAGCGCCGCTCCCCCGTCACCCGGTACAGCTCCACCAGCGCGGGCTCGATCTCGGGGTGCCCGCACACCGCGTCACGCCCGTCCGGACCGAACTCCTCACACACGTGGTCGGCCACCCGGCGCGCCACGTCCAGCAGCGCCTCTCCTCCGCCCGTACGGGCGCGGGCCACCGCCGCCTGCAGCAGGTGCCCGGCGCAGTAGAGCTCGTGCCCCCAGGCCAGGTCCTCGTAGCGGGACCGCTGCCCGGCCCGGCCGAACGCGGTGTGCAGATAGCCGTCGGGCGCCTGTGCCCCGGCGATCATCGCGGTCAGCTCGTCCAGCTGGGCCTCGCGCACCGGGTCGGCCACCCGGCCGCTCTCCCACGACAGGGCCTCGACCAGCTTGTACACCTCCGAGTCGGAGAACTCCCGGCCGCGACGCTCCCGGCTGCCCTGGCCCGCTTCGGCGGTGAAGTTGCCGGTCCAGCCGAGCTTGTCGAGCCATTCCCGATGGTGGTCCAGGGTGTGGCGGCCGTTCACCTGCTGGCGCTGCGCCCAGAAGCCCCCCGTGATGCGAACCTCTCCCAGGCCCAGCGGTCGCAGGACTCCCCGCGACGGCACCACGGGCCGACCTCCGGTGAGGTCGGCGGTCCGCGCCGTCACCGTCATCTCCGCCTCCAACAACTTCCGTGACCGCGGTCACTTGAACGTTGGAGCCACTCTGGACGCCGAAAACCTTTTCGGCAAGATGCCCACTGCGTTACATCTCGATAACGTGAATCGAGGCTAGCCAAGGCTGGCGCGCGCCGTTACTCTTCGACACACTGTCGAAAAACGAACGAAAGGCTTTCAGTTGGGCAGGCGGCGATCCCAGTCGGTCACCCTCACCGACGTGGCCAGACTGGCCGGTGTGTCGGTGGCCACGGCCTCCAAGGCGCTCAACGCGCGCGCCGAGGTCGCCGCCGACACCAGGCTGCGCGTGCTGCAGGCCGCCAACCAGCTGTCGTTCCAGCCCAACGTGCTCGCCCGCGGCCTCATCTCCGGACGCACCCGCACCATCGGGCTGCTCACCGACGAACTCGGCGGCCGCTTCTCCATCCCGATCCTGCTCGGCGCCGAGAACGCACTGGGCAACGAGCAGATGTCGGTGCTGCTGTGCGACGCCCGCGGCGACGCGATCCGGCGCCAGCACTACATCCGCACCCTGCTCGCCCGGCAGGTCGACGGGTTCATCATCCTCGGCGACAGCAACGACCTGCGCCCCTCGCTCAGCCGCGACATCCCGGTGCCCGTCGTGTACGTGTACGGCCAGTCCACCGACCCCGGCGACCTGTCGGTGCTCGCCGACGACGAGGGCGGGGCACGGCTGGCCGGGGAGCACCTGGTGTCGCTGCGGCGGCGCAACATCGCCCACATCACCGGCCCGCAGAGCTACCGGGCCGCCCGCGACCGGGTCACCGGACTCAAGGCGGTACTGGCCGAGTCGGGGCTGTCGCTGGTCGGCGGCGAGCCGCAGTACGGCGAGTGGTCGCAGCGGTGGGGGCGGCACGCGGCCCGTACCCTCATCAACGCCCATCCCGAGGTCGACGCGATCTTCTGCGGCAACGACCAGATCGCGGCCGGGGTGGCCCAGGCGCTGCTCGACCACGGCTGCCGCATCCCGGACGACGTGGCCGTCGTCGGCTACGACAACTGGGAGGAGATGGCCGCCGACTGCCGCCCGCCGCTGACCACGGTGGACCTGAACCTGGAGCAGCTGGGCGCGACCGCGGTGATGCACCTGTTCGCGGCCCTGGACGGCACCGCCTCCTCCGGCGTCATCCGCCAGCCCTGCCGCCTGGTCGTCCGCGAGTCCACCGGCCCGGCCCAGCAGCCCTGACCGGTCCGCTGACGGACCGGGGTCCCCGGCCATGCACCATCCGCCGGCCGAGGACCCCGCCGATGGGGCGGTTCAGCCCGCGGCCAGGCTGTAATCGTTACCGCCGTCGATCGACCGTACGCGGGTCAGGCTGGACTGCACCGTGACGGGTCTGTCCTGCTGGCTCAACGTCCCGCCGCCGAGCCCGCCGAAGCTGTCGCTGCCCCAGCTGAGGATGACGTCGTCATCGTCGGCGGACAGCGCCAGGCTGTGTTCGTCGCCGGCGGCGATGGCCCGCGCGTGGGAGAGCCCGACGATCCTGGTCGGCGTACTGCGCTGGCCACCGAAGGAGCCGATGCCCAGCTGACCGAACAGGTTGTCACCCCAGGCCCGGCCCGTGCCGTTGTCCAGCAGCGCCAGGCTGTGCGCTCCGCCCGCGGCGACGGCCTCGACGTCGTCGAGGTTCACGACCCTGGCCGGAGTGAAGGTGGGCCCGGAGATGGCGCCGGTGCCGAGCTGACCCCGGTCATTGGCGCCCCACGCCTTGACCGTGCCGTCCTCGAGCAGGGCCAGGCTGTGGGCATCACCGGCGGCGACGGCCCGGACGTGGTCCAGGTTCGCCACCTGGAACGGTGTCGCCGTGACCTGGGGTGCGACGCCGATCCCCCAGACCATGACCTTGCCGTCGTCCAGCAGCGCCAAGCCGTGGGCTCCCCCCGCCGAGATGGCGCGAGCGTTGCTGATCCCCTTGACCTCGACCGGCAGCCGCACCGGGTCGTTGCTGGACGTGCCGATGCCCAGCTGCCCGGAGTCGTTCGCACCCCAGGCCATGATCTTGCCGTTGTCCAGCAGCGCCAGCGAGAAGGCGAAACCGGCGGCGACGGCACGCACCCCGGACAGCCCGACCACGGTGCCCGGAACGGTCCTCTCGGTCGTCGTGCCGTCGCCGAGCTGGCCGGACTCGTTCCAGCCCCACGACCGGACGGTGCCGTTGGTCAGCAGCGCCAGGCTGTGGAAGCCCCCGGCGGAGACCTGCTTCGTCTCGACCAGGTTGTTCACCCCCACAGGAACGAACCGGTGGATGGACGTGCCGTCACCCAGCTGTCCGTGGTTGTTGAAACCGAAGGCCACCGCCGGCCGTATGTCGTTCGCGGCGGCAGGATCGGCGCCCGCGTTCGCGACGACCGGCAGCGCGAGCAGCGTCCCTAGCGCGATCGCCCCGGCCCTTCGTCTACTGATGCGATGTGTTCGCACGTGGTTCCCCCCGAGAATTGAACATGTAGACCCTCGGATTCCGCTGAATCCGCAGGTGAGTAGATATGTGTAGGTCTAGCCGAGAACTCCTGTGGCGCGGCCGGTCAGCCGCCGGCCAGACTGTGCTCGATGCCGCCGTCGATCGACCGTACGCGGGTCAGGCTGGACTGCACCGTGACGAGGGCGTCGCGCTTGATCAACGTGCCGTCGCCGAGCTGACCCGAGCTGTTGCGTCCCCAGCCCAAGATGATGCCGTCGTCGTCCTCGGACAGCGCCAGGCTGTGATCCAGACCGGCGGCGACGGCACGCGCGCCGGAAAGCCCGGCGATCGTGGCCGGTGTGTTCCGGAAGCCGCCGGGCAGGCCGATGCCCAGCTGGCCGGCCGAGTTGTCGCCCCATGCCCTGCCCGTGCCGTTGTCCAGCAACGCCAGGCTGTGGAACCCCCCGGCGGCGACGGCCTCGACGTCGTCGAGGTTGGCGACCCTGGCCGGGGTGAAGATGGGCGCGGAGTTGGTGCCGTTGCCGAGCTGACCCAGGTTGTTCGAGCCCCACGCCTTCACCGTGTCGTCTTCGAGCAGGGCCAGGCTGTGGAACGAGCCGGCGGCCACGGCGCTGACGTGGTCCAGGTTCGCCACCTGGAACGGGGTGGGCGTGGCCTGGGGTGCGACGTTCTTCCCCCAGGCCATGACCTTCCCGTTGTCCAGCAGCGCCAGGCCGTGGAAGCCCCCCGCCGAGATGGCGCGGGCATTGCTGATCCCCTTGACCACGACGGGAAGCGGGACCGGGTTGATGCTGGACGTGCCGGTACCGAGCTGGCCGACGTCGTTCTTCCCCCAGGCCATGACCTTCCCGTTGTCCAGCAGCGCCAGGGAGAAGTCGCTACCGGCGGAGACCGCACGCACCCCGGA
This sequence comes from Catellatospora tritici, assembly GCF_019083965.1. GTDB lineage: Bacteria > Actinomycetota > Actinomycetes > Mycobacteriales > Micromonosporaceae > Catellatospora > Catellatospora tritici. The sequence continues at coordinate 280,371 of NZ_JAHRCY010000010.1, read as the reverse complement.
CAGCCCGACCACGGTGCCCGGAACGGTCCTCTCGGTCGTCGTGCCGTCGCCGAGCTGGCCGGACTCGTTCGCACCCCATGCCCGGACGGTGCCGTTGGTCAGCAGCGCCAGGCTGAAGAAGTCCCCGGCGGAGACCTGCTTCGTCTCGACCAGGTTGTTCACCCCGACCGGGACTCGGCGCGGCAGGATCGTGCCGTCGCCGAGCTGTCCGTGGGCGTTGTCGCCGAAGGCCACCGCCGGCCGTATGTCGTTCGCGGCGGCTGGACCTACACCCGCGTTCGCGACGACCGGCAGCGCGAGCAGCGCCCCGAGCGCGATCGCCCCTGCCCTTCGTCTACTGATGCAATGTGTTCGCACGTGGTTCCCCCGGGAAATGAATGCATAGACCTCTCGAATTCCCCTGAATCCGCAGGTCAGTGGACATGTGCAGGTCTATCAGCACGAGGGGTCGGCCACCGGCAGCGACGCGCGATCGGGATGCGCGGCAGCACCGGCAGGCGCACCGCCGGGGTTGCGGGGCGGGACCGGCCGGGGGAGACTTTGCGGCGTGATGTCCCAGAGCGCGGCGAGCTGACGGTGCTGCCCGCCGACAGCCACGTGCACAGCGAGTGGTCCTGGGACTCGGCGCTGGTGGGTTCGATGGAACGCACCTGCGCGCGGGCGGTGGAGCTCGGCCTTCCCGCGATCGCCTTCACCGAGCACGTCGACCACACTGTCTGGCAGGTGCCCCTCGACATCGTGAACCCGGACGACCGCATCGCCGTCCTCGCGGCGCCCGACGGGAGCCTGACCCCACCGGTGTTCGACGCGGCCGGATACCTGGCCTCGATCGAGCGGTGCCGCGAACGCTTCCCGGACCTGCGCATCCTCAGCGGCATGGAGCTGGGCGAGCCGCACCTGCACGCCACCGCCGCGGCCGCGCTGCTGTCCACGGGGCGCTTCGACCGGGTGCTCGGCTCGGTGCACTGCGTGGCGGACGGGTCGGGGTTCACCGAGCCGTTCGCCCTCTACCGGCGGCACCCGGCCGCCGACGTCGTCCGGCGCTACCTGGACGAGGTGGCCAGGCTCGTGCGCGGCAGCGACCTGTTCTCGGTGCTGGCCCACATCGACTACCCGGTGCGCTCCTGGCCCATGCGGTCGGGTCCGTCCGATCCCTACGCGTACTCGATGGGCTCCGGGTCCGCTCCGTTCGATCCGTACTCGTTCGAGGAGGAGTTTCGGCACGTGCTGCGGTTGCTGGCCGACAGCGGGCGGGCGCTGGAGGTCAACACCAAGGTGCCGCTGCACCCGGAGATCGTCGGCTGGTGGCGCGACGAGGGCGGGCGGGCGGTCACCTTCGGCAGCGACGCGCACGTGCCCGCGGTGCTGGCGCACGGGTTCGCCGAGGCGGTGGCGATGGTCGAGGCGTACGGGTTCCGGCCGGGCAGGCACTCGTACGACTTCTGGACGCGTCCCGGGCGCTAGACCGGGTCCGCTGTGGGCGGTCTGGGCACGGGCGGCCTGGCGGGCTTCGCCCCGGCCGCGAGGAGCAGGTCGGCCGACTGCGGTCGGTCGTACTGCAGGGCCCAGTCCAGTGGGGCCCAGCCGGTGCCGTGATCCTCACGCAGGTTCGGGTCGGCCCCGTTGGCGAGCAGCAGGCGTATGACGTCGTCGTGTCCCCATACCGAGGCGGCGCACAGAGGTGTGCCCTCCTGGCCGCGCCCGCTTTCGGCGTCGGGGGACGAGCCGGCCGCCAGCAGCACCCGCACGACCTCGGTCGAGCCGTGGACGCAGGCCTGGTACAGCGGGGTGGTGCGCTCGCGGTCGGGCGCGTTCGGATCGGCACCGGCGCGAAGCAGCGCGCGCACGGCCGCGGTGTCCTCCCGGAACACCGCCTCCATCAGCCGCCTGGTGAGCTTCTTGCGCTGCCGGATGTTCACGCCGTCCAGCTTAGACAGTGCTGCGCGAGCGCGAGCCGCGCTGGGCAGGCCGCACGCCGGCGGGCCGACGAGCCGACAGGAAGACCTCGGCCCAGCAGCGATCATCGGCAGACCGGGCGACCGGCGGCGCGGCGGCCCTGCCCTAGCCGAGGGCTGCCACCAGGGGTTCGGTGGTGGTGATGTGGTGGGCGAAGGCGGGGCCGTTGATCTCGTGGGCGGCGCGCATCGCGTCCATCCGGAACGCCGCGGTCGCGTCGCGGACGAGGGTGACGTGGTAGCCGAGCTCCATGCCGTACCGGCCGGTCGACTCGACGCACGTGTTGGCGACCATACCCACGATGATGATCTTTTGAATCGCGTGCTGTTTGAGCTGCTGATCCAGGTCGGTGTTGGCGAAGCCGCTCTGCGCCCAGTGTTCGCTGATCAGCACGTCACCGGGCTGCGGCTCGAAGTCGGGATGCCACTGCCCGCCCCAGGTGCCCACGGCGAACAGCTGGTTGGCCGCGGTACGCAGCTGGGTCTGCGTCGGGTGGGCCCAGGTGTCGTAGTCGCCGGGCTGCCAGCGCCGGTGCCGGGAGTAGAAGACCCGGATGCCCGCGGCGCGGGCCGCCGCGGCGACCTGCCGCATGTGCTCGACCGCCCCGACCGCCTCGGCGACCTCCTTCACCTGCGGCCAGAGCTTGCCGCCCGCGCTGATGAAGTCGTTGTACGGATCGCTGATGATCAGCCCGGTCGTCGCGCTGTCGTACCTGTCCACGGCGTCACCCCCGCTCAGACCCACTGCCAGCCTATGTGGGCCCGCGTTGACAGGGGGCCCTTCTACCTCGAAAAGCGATAAGAAGGTGCCCTTCCTTACCCCGGGTGGGCGTTGACGGGTGATCGGGAGCGGATTAGCGTTGCGGCAAACGTTTGCCGTGGTGTGCAGCGGCAGGTCCAGGTGCGCCGGTGAAGGGACGTCATGAGGCTGAAGGTCGGCGGCGTGACCGTCGCCGAGTACGTCGTCGCGCCCGACCTCGACCCCACGCTGTCGCCGCGGCCGTACCTGCATCCGGTCCGCACCCTGGCCGGGGCCGTGGTGACCGACGCGCTGCCCGAGGACCACCGTTGGCATCTGGGCCTGTCATTGGCGGTCCAGGACGTCAACGGCACCAACCTGTGGGGCGGCCGAACGTACGTGCGCGACCAGGGCTACACCTGGCTGGACGACCACGGCACCATCACCCACGAGGGGTTCGACGAGGCCGCCGACGACCGGCTGGTGCAGCGGCTGGCCTGGCGCGACCGCAAGGGCGAGGTGCTGCTGCAGGAGCGCCGCGAGATCACCGCGACCCTGGTGCACAGCGAGGCGTGGCGGCTGAGCCTGAGCTGGGAGCTGACCGCGGCCGAGCGGGTGACGCTGGGCAGTCCGGCCACCAACGGGCGCCCGGACGGCGCCGGCTACGGCGGATGCTTCCTGCGCTTCGCGCCAGTGCCCGACCCGAAGGTCAGCGCGGGTGAGCTGCGCGGCGAGAAGCAGGTCAACGGGTGTACGCGGGAGCGGGTGGAGTGGGCGGTGCCCGGTTGGCGGGCCACCCTGACCGGGGCGTCGCGCTGGTTCGTGCGCACCGGCATCTACCCGGGCGTCTGCGCCGCCTGGGCGTACGACAAGGTCCAGGTCATCGAGCCGGGTGTGCCGTGGCGCGGCCGGTTCACCGCCGAGTTCGCCGACACATAGGCCGCTACCTACTTAGGCCGCTACCTAATTGCGTTGCGGCGCGGCGATCCGTGCCGCGACCATGGATCAGCCCCGGCGGATTCCCAGACGGTGTCAGCCAGACAACGTTCACAACGATCCGTCATCGTGTGCTCACAGCACTCTGTTGCACAGACTGCCAATCTGGGTATCGGATCCGCTCCGGGGCGTCCATCCTTTGTGTACGGGGAGCCCATCGTGCGTACGCGCGAGATCATCATCAAGAACACCCACCGCGGCCTGCGCTATGTCGACGGCCGCCTCACCGACGTGCTCGAGGCGGGCCGCCACGAGCTGCCGTCGCCCACCCGGCGCCACCCCGAGATCGTCGAGGTCAACCTCGTCGACATGCGCGAGCGCGAGCTCACGCTCAAGGGCCAGGAGATCCTGACCGGCGACAAGGTGGCGCTGCGGGTCAGCATCCTCACCCACTTCAAGGTGGTCGACCCGGTCGCCGCGACCGAGCAGGTCGAGGACTACACCGACCGCCTCTACAGCGACGTGCAACTGGCCGCGCGCCGGTCGCTGGCGTCGATGACGCTGGAGGCCATCCTCACCAACCGCAACCAGCTGTCCGAGGACATCCTGCGCGACGTACAGGGCGCGGCCCGCGGCTACGGCGTGGAGATCCTGCGCGCCGACGTCAAGGACATCGTCTTCCCGGGCAACCTGCAGGAGGTCATGAACCGGGTGCTGACCGCACAGCGGCTGGCCGAGGCGCAGCTGGTGGAGGCGCGCACCAAGGCGGAGAAGGACGTGCTGGAGGCCCGCGCCCGCGCCGAGGCCGACCAGGTCACCGCCGCCGCGCGGCACGAGGCGGTGCGGCTGGCCGCGCAGGCCGACGCGCAGGCGCAGCGTATCCGCACCGAGGCCGAGGTGGAGTCGCTGCAGGCGCTGGCCGCGGCGGCCACCGCGTACGCGCAGCACCCGGCGCTGCTGCGGCTGCGCGAGCTGGAGACCCTGACCGCGCTGGGCGGCAACGCCGAGGCGCGGCTGTATATCGGCTTCGACAAGCACACCGAGCTGGCCTGACCGGCCGGACGCGCCTGACCCCGCTGCGAGGTCAGGCGCGTTTTCCGTGGCTGACCCAGGGCGCGAACCTCGGCTCGGTGGCCTGACCGGCTACGGCGAGGACTACCAGGACTCCCGCTGGGCGAGCCAGGTGTCGATGCGGCGCAGCTGGCGCGAGGTGAGGCCGGACTCGACCGGCGGCGCCACGACCAGGGCCCAGGCGTCCCAACCTGCCCGGTCCCGGCGGCGCAGTTGGTGCCGGGCGTCGTCGTCGGTCCACACCAGCGGGCGACCGTCGTCGATGACCCGCTGGGCGGTGGGCAGCTTCCACCAGCGATGCCGCACCACGACCAGCGGGGACGCGATCTCGGCGTCGCTCTCGGCGAACTCCGGGCACTCGGCCACCGGCCAGCTCGGCAGGCCCAGCGCCGTGCCGACGTTCACCGCGTGCGACTGCCAGGTGCTGTGCCAGCGGATCTCGGCCCGGCCTTCGTCGTGCACCCGGCGCAGGAACTCCAGCACCGGCCGCGCGGCCAGCAGCGGCCACTCGAGCCCGTGGGCGCTGACGGCCGAGGTGCGCACCCATTGGTCGCGCGGCCACACCCGGGTGTCCGGATCATCGGTGACCGCGTTGATCACGCCATCGATGTCGAGTAGCCAGACCGGCAGCACCACCGTCTCGCACCGCCCCTCGCCCAACCGCCTCGACGTGCCGGGAAGTCTACGCCGCGGCAACCGGTTCGGCGCTCACCCGCCGAGGTGTCCAAGCAGGATCGCACGCGTGGAACCCATGCCGTACCGGTCGACGTCGCTGGACAGCTCGGCCACCTCTGCCAGCACCGGATCGACGTCGACACCGGCCTGACGCGCGCGAGCGCACAGGTCCCGCAGGCCGAGCACCTCGTCCCGGGTGTCGCTGCCCTGGTCGCGGGCGGAAAAGTGGATCAGCGCGGCCCGGAACCCGGCGCCGGTGCCCTCCTCCTCGCGCGGCAGCTGAGCGGCCCACCGGAATGAGGTGTACCGGTCGAACATGCGCCGGATCGCGGCTCGGACGCTGTCGTCACCGGTGCCGTACAGCTCGATGACGGCACGCAGGACCGCCTCGGCCCGACCGTCCACCCCGAGCGCCGCGAGCGCCGCCGCCGTCTGCGCGCCCAGTTCCTGAAGCCTGTCCAGGTCAACCGGCATCGTCGCCACCGGACGGTAGACGGCGTCCAGCTCGGCGACCTCGCGCTCCACTGTCATCAACTCCACGATCCCCCTTGTACCAGACGCGATGGCGGCGCGCAGGTCCGGGGAAAGTCCACACGTTCCGGTCGTGCTTGCCGCAGTTTCCCAAAACCGCAGCCGTCCCACCGGGCGACGCTCGGGTCGTGGCAGGTCAGGGTGAGACGATGAGGGCCACGGCCAGGCAGAGCGCGGCGGCTGTGGTGGCCACCGCCCGGATCGTGTTCCAACGCGCCCACCGTGCCTCGGCGAACCGGGTCCGCACGGCGGCGAGGTCGGTGATCGCGTCGGGATCGCCCGCCGCCTTGAGCGCGTTGTTGAGCGGCAGGTGGACCGCGGTGGTGATGAAGAACGTGACCAGGTACAGCACGAACGCGGCGAGGATCCACCACAGTGCGGTCCGGTCCGGGGCGCCCAGGTACAGCAGCGCGGCCGCACCGGTGAGCACCAGGGCACCGAGGAAACCGCCGCCCAGGAACCAGCCGTTGATGATCGCGCGGTCGATCGCCTGGAACGCGCCCACGAAGGTGCGGTCGTCGGTGCGCCGCAGGCCGGGCATGATCGTGTGCGCGTACAGCCCGAAGACCCCCGCCATGATCCCCATCGCGACCGTCGCGGCGATCAGGACCAGCTCGCTCAGCAGGCTCACGCCGCCTCCCCCACCGATGGGAAGTACGGTCGGCTGATCCCGCGCTCGGCCAGCACCCGCTCGTAGAACTCCAGCATCTCGGTCATGTCCCGGATGCCGTGGTCCAGGTCGTCGAGCGCGTCCGGATCGCCGGGCCGCTCGCGCAGCGTACGCGCGGCCCGCAGGAACAGCCCTCGCAGCTCGGCGAAGGTGTCGCCCTGCACATACAGCCCGGGAAAGTTCCGGCCCGGCAGGTGTGTCACCGCGCAGTTGCCGTCCCGCGACAACAGCTCGACCTCGTGTCGCTCCACCCGACGATGATCGCAGATCCGGGCCCCGCACCCCGCGCTGACCGCCCCACGCGCCGCGATCCGGCGCGTGCCCCGGATCCGACCGCGGTTTCGGGGAAAGTGCGCCAAACCTGTGCAGGGTTCGTGCGGCTTCCCCGAAACCGCGGTTCAGGGGCGAGCCACGTCAGCGGTAGGGCATCTTGGGGAACCAGCCGTAGCCGAACATCGCGGGCAGGCGTACGTCCCAGTAGACGAAGGTGAACACGCCCAGCGCGATCAGCAGCGCCCCGGTGACCGCAGCCGTACGGGCGGGCCTGGCCGTGATCCAGCGCACGAACCCGCCTCGGGTCACCAGCACCACCAGCGCGAACAGCACCGACACGAGCAGGATGTTGCCCAGCGACTGCAGCACGAACGCACCCGCGCCGTAGAGCGGGTTGCCGGTGTCGACGGCCCAGTGGAACAGCTTGTTGAACAGCGGATACGGCCGTCCGATCAGGAACCCGCCGACCAGCGCCCCGAGCGTCACCACCCGGCCGACCGGATGGTTCGCGAACGGGTCCGGCAGCACCCCGATCGCGGCCAGACCGAGGTAGACGAAGGCCAGGCCGATCACGCCGAACGCGACCATCGACTGGATGAGACGTACCGGCAGACCGCCGACGACCTCGGTGGACAGCTGTGGGAGACGGTCGCCGAGGAGCACGCCGACGAAGCCGTACACGGCGGAGACCGCCACCATGCCCAGCGCGAGCCAGCCGATCGGCCGCAGCAGCCCGCGCAGGCCGGTCCGGGTCGCGCTCGCGCCACCAGCCTGGCTCATCGGGCCGATCGAGGCGGCCATCGCGATGTTGCACGCGGTGAACGTGCCCGCCAGCCCGGACACGAACGCGAAGACCAGACCGGCGACGGTGCCGCCGATCGCGGTCGCCTTGGCGTCGTGGCCGAGCAACGTGTTGGCGACATTGTCGCCGATGACGTGGTCGACGAACTCGAACGACCACAGCACCGCCAGCGCCAGCCCGGCCACCACGCTGCCGACGATGAGCCCACCGCGCCGGGCCGGGCGCGCGGACGCGGGCGGAGCGATCAATGATCTTTCTTCAGTCAAGGCCATGAATGGATTGTTTGGGCTGATGGCGGCCCTGTCTTCTTCCAGCGTGCGCTCCCGACCACCGCCGGACCGCACCGGACGCCGTCCACTGCCAGGTCTCGGCCCGGATCCACCACTCCGACGCCGGGAGGCCCGATGTACTGGGATCCGATGACGGCGGTGACCGGATCAGTCGGGCGACTCTTCGGACACGGCCGCAACGGCACTCAGATCTTCTGGCCCGAGCTGGACGAATATCTTCTCGGTCGATGGCCCGAACGCGACTGGCACAACGTCCCCGGCCGGGTCAGCAGGTGGCGCGGGGCCTCGACGACTACGCCGCGTACCTCGCCGACGGGCTCGGCGCCTACTGCGCGGGTACGCGTTCTGGCTGGACAACCGGCGGCCGCCCCGGCCGGGCGAGCGGCTGCCCGAGCTCTGACTCAGGTCCAGATCGCGGCGGGCAGGCCGTCGCTGAAGAACTCCGGCTCGGCGGGCACGCAGACGGCCACGCCGTCCGCCACCCGCCGGGCAGACCAGGCAGCGGCGGCGGCGTCGAGCACATCGTCCACCCGGGCCAGTTGACCGGCCGGTCCCAGCTCACCGACGAGATTGAGCCCGGCTCCGGCAAGCAGCGCACGACGCTGCTCCGAACCCGCCCACGTGGTCTTACCCGAGGCGAGCGGACCGCCGGCCATGGCCGCGAAAGACAGCTCGGGGTGGACCTCGACGACACGGCGGCCCTGGCCGCGTACCCAGCTGTCCACGTCGAGGATCTTCGAACGCAGGCCGTATGCCTGGGCGGAGACGCCCTCCGCCGCGACCTCGCGGTTGCGCCGGATCGCCTCGGCATGCCCCTCGGCCTCCAGCGCGGTGCGGACCGGCGTCATGAAGATCGACGCCCAGCGCGGCCCGGCCTGGGTGCGGGCCAGCACATCGGCGGCCCGTCGGCCGCGGTCCGGTAGACCGACGGGAATGTCGATACCGACCACCGCGACCGGACCGGCCGCCTCCGCCACGGCCACCAGCTCGGCGATGGTCACGCCGAAGCATGCCGAAACCTGCTCACCGTGCAGCAGGATCCCCACCCAACCTGCCTTGCACGCATCGACACCGAGCACGCGCACAGTCATGTCGGTGACGATACCGGCCAGGCAGTCACGCCGATCGAGCGCCGACGCCGCCCGCGCAGACGGCAGCCCGACCGGGGCGGTCACGGCCGTCCGACGGCGCCGGTCGTCGGCGAGATCGGGGCGGCCGGGGTTGATCGCTGTGAGCGGTCAGAACCTCGCCCAAACCCCGCTGTTCTGACCGCTCACAGCGATCAACGTGGGGCGAGGGCTCGAAGATCACGGTTGTCGGTCAGTTTCCGGGCGCCGTCAGAGATCGCTGAGGTTTCGACCGGCCAGCGGCGATCATGTCGAGGGCGAGAGGCGCAAGATCTCTGCCAGCGGTCACTTACCGGGCGAGAAGCGGTGCCGAAGCAACGTCCTACGCGCGGTCACACGGTGCGGAGCGGGCGGTCGCGGGCGGCGAGGGCGTACAGCGCGAGCAGGACGTAGCCGACCAGCAGCGGGGCGGTGACCGGCAGCAGAGTGCCGAGCAGCGCCGCGAGCAGGACTATCGCGCCCGCGGCGGCGATCAGGGGCGGCCGGGTGAACGCGGTGCGCAGGGCCCGGCGGTAGCCGTACCCCCGGCCGAGCAGGGGGACGGTGAGGGCGACCGCGCCGGTCAGCGCGACCCCGACGGCATAGGTCGCGACCAGCAGCGGCCCACCGCCGGGCACGGCGCCCGACCGCAGCCACCACACGTTGAGCGCCAGCAGCGACGCGGCGGTCAGGACCGCGAGCACCGCGGCGGCGCCGGGCAGCAGGCGGCGGCCGAAGATCCGCACCAGGTCGCCGAGGGCCGGCCAGCGGCCCTCGGCGAAACGCAGGTGTACGGCCTCGGCACCGGTGGCCAGCGCGGCCCCGGCGGTGAGCACGGGCAGCGCCGCGACGGTGACGACGATCCCGGCCAGGGCCAGGTCGGCGGCGTCACGCAGGGTGTCGCGCCAGTCGGTGCCGGAGGTGGTGTTCATGTCAGCCCTTGAGTCCGCTGGTGCTGATGCCCTGGACCAGGAACCGCTGGAAGGCCAGGAAGAACAGGAACACCGGCAGGAGTGACAGCACCGACATGGCCAGCATCGGCCCGAGCGAGGTCTGGCCGCTGGAGTCGACGAACAGCCGCAGCGCGACGGGCACGGTGTAGCTGGGCACGCTGGGCAGGTAGACCAGCTGGGCGAAGAAGTCGTTCCAGGTCCAGATGAACGAGAAGATCGCCGTGGTGATCAGGGCCGGTCGGGCCAGCGGCGCGATGACGTGCCAGAAGATGCGGTACGGGCCACTGCCGTCGATCTTCGCCGCGTCGTCGAGTTCCCGCGGGATGCCCCGCATGAACTGCACCATGAGGAACACGAAGAACGCCTCGGTGGCCAGCAGCTTGGGCACGATCAACGGCAGCGGGGTGTCGACCCAGCCGAACTCGTGGAACATGACGTACTGCGGGATGATCAGGACGTGTCCCGGCAGCAGCAGGGTCACGATCATCAGGCCGAACCAGACGCGCCGGCCGAAGAACTTCAGCCGCGCGAACGCGTACGCGGTGAGCAGGCACGACACGCAGTTGGCCAGCACCGACGCCCCGGCGATGAGGAAGCTGTTCCAGAAGAACCGGCCGAAGCTGACGCCGGGGATGTAACCCCAGCCGACGGTGAAGTTGCCCCAGGTCACCTCCTCCGGCCAGATCGACTGGTTGCTGGTGATCTCGGTGGGCGACTTCAGTGCCGAGCCGAGCACCCAGATCAGCGGGTACAGCACCACGGCCAGCACGAGCAGCAGCATCGCCACCCGGGACAGGCTGCGCAGGCGGGTCATGATTCGCCTCCGTCGGAGTAGTGCACCCAGAACCGGCCGGTGCTGAAGAAGACCACGGTGATCAGGCCGATCGCGACCAGGAAGATCCAGGCCAGCGCGGAGGCGTAGCCCATCTGGAAGTCGGTGAAGCCCTTGTCGTAGATCATCAAGGTGTAGATCTTGGTGGAGTAGACGGGTCCGCCGGTGCCGTTGCTGATGACGAACGCCGAGGTGAAGCCCTGGAAGCCGTGGATCGTCTCCAGCACCAGGTTGAAGAAGATCACCGGCGACAGCATCGGCAGCGTGACGTGGAAGAACTGGCGGACGCGGCTGGCGCCGTCGACGGAGGCGGCCTCGTACAGCTCGACCGGCACCTGCTTGAGCCCGGCCAGGAAGATGACCATCGGGCCGCCGAACTGCCACACCGACAGCACCATCAGGGTGCCCAGCGCCCAGTCGGGGTCGTTGATCCACGGCTCGCCCTGGATACCGAACAGCGACAGGAAGCTGTTGAACGAGCCGTCGCCGTTGAAGATGGCGACCCACACCAGTGCCAGCGCGACCGAGCCGCCCAGCAGCGACGGCAGGTAGAACGCGCTGCGGAACAGGCCGATGCCGCGCCGCTCCCGGTTGAGCAGCAGCGCCACGCCCAGCGAGGCGGAGAGCTTGAGCGGGATCGCGATCAGGGCGTAGGTGAGGGTGACCCGCACCGACTTCCAGAAGATCGGGTCAGTGGTGAAGATCTTCTCGTAGTTGGCGGTGCCGACCCATTCCAGCATGTCCCAGCTGGACAGGATGTCGTAGTTGGTGAAGCTCAAGTAGAGCGAGAACAGCACCGGGAACGCGGTGATGACCATCAGGCCGATCAGCCACGGGGACAGGAACACGTACCCGGCCAGGCCTTCCTGGCGCCGGCCCGGATTGCCGCGCGATCGCCGGCGGGGCGGCGCGGGCGGGGTCGAAGCGGCCTCGGGCCGCGTCGCCGTGGCGAGAACCACGTCGCCTCTCCTTCCTAGGAACATGGGACAGCGGACTCCCCTGATCGGCCACGGCCCCGTAGGGAGGGGTCGTGGCCGATCAGGGGGCGGCTCAGGCCAGCTTGGCGGCAGCCTCGGTGAAGAACTGCTTGGCGGCGGCCTCGGGGGCCTGCTTGCCGTACGTCACCGTCTCGGCGATGTCGCGCAGCGTGTTGCGCAGACCGCTGTGGCCCTTCGGCGGCGGCGCGGGGGCCGGGCCGAACTTGGGCGCGATCTCGTTCTCGAACGCGACCGTGTCCTTCATCTTCTGGTCGGTCAGCCCGTCGGAGACGGCCTTGCGCACGTCCAGGTTGTTGGGCAGGCCGCGGTCCACGCCGAGGATCTTGCCCGCCTCGACGTCGTTGACCAGGAAGTTGATGATGTCGGCGACCACCTCGGGCGACTTGGTCGTGCGCGAGCCCGCCCAGTAGGTCGACGCGCGCGCCCACTGCCCCTTCGGGTCACCGGGGTACGCCGTCATGCCCAGGTCGCTCTTGGTGGCCTTCTGCATCTCGGAGAGCTGGTTGGACCACATGAACGACACCGCCGCCTTGCCGGTGACCACGAGCTGCTTGGTCACGCTGCCGTCGACGGCCTCGTGCACGAGGTCGGCCGGCGGGGTGGCGCCCTTGGCACGGGCGTCGACCCACAGCTTGAACCAGGAGGTCAGGTCGGCCTCGGTGAAGGCGAGCTTCGGGCCGTCGTAGAACTCCTTGCCCTGCGCCCGCAGCCACAGCCACAGCGCCTTGTAGTCGGCGCTGGGGTCCATCATCCCGTAGTAGCCGGGCTTCTTGGCGCTGACGCCCGCCGCCCAGGTGATGATCTGGTCGTAGGTCCAGCCGATCTGCGGCGCGTCCACGCCCAGCGCGGCCAGGGTGGTCTTGTCGTAGACGATCGCCGGGGTGTTCTCGCCGGTGGCGATGGCGACCTGCTTGCCCGCGAGCTGGCCGTACTTGGTCAGGCTCTCCGGGTGCTTGGACACGTCGATCTTGCCGTTGCCGGTGTACTTCGACAGGTCCAGGGTGACGTTACGGCCCGCGTACTCGGCCAGGCCGTTGTCGTCGAGCTGGAAGATGTCGGGGGCGTTGCCGCCCGCGGCGATCGTGGCCAGCTTGTCGTAGTAGCCGGTGAAGGCCTGCCAGGTCGGCGTGATGGTGACGTTGGAGTGCTTGGAGGTGTAGAGCTTGAGCGCTTCCTCGGTGAGCTTGGCCCGAGCCTCGCCACCCCACCAGAAGAACGAGATGTTGACCTTGGCGTTCGGGTCCGTGGCGGGCTCGTCGTCGCCACAAGCGGCCAGCAGCCCTGCCGCCGGAACGGCCAGAGCCGCGCCGGCGAGCGTGCGCAGCAGGTGGCGGCGATTCCAGCCGGCCGTGGGCAGGCTACCGTGGTGCTGCGCCGGCGTACCGGCCGGCGCGGGTGTCGCTGGGTGCATTAGCTATCACTCCCTGCTTGTCAGGGCGACACCGTCAGGTGGCGGCCCCTGCCGCCGACCCGGGCCCGCAGTGCGATGCGGGCCCGGGCCTGACGAATCGCGGATGACCAATTCGGTCTGCAGCGTTACCAGTGCGGTGGTGCGGCGGTCGTCGCCATGCTGGAGCAGCATGTCGACGGCCGCCCGTCCGGCGGCCCCCGTGGGGGTGGCCACCGTCGTCAGCATGGGGCGGATGCGTCGGCTCAGCGCGGTGTCGTCTATGCCGACGACACTGATCTGATCGGGCACCTTCACCCCGTTGTGGTCGAGGGCGTCGATGAGGCCCACCGCCATGAGATCGTTGTAGGCGAGCACCGCCGTGGCCCCCACCCGCAGAACGGCGTCGGCCTGAGCCGCACCGCCCTCCTCCGTAGGCGGGTTGGGCCCCAACACGGTCAACTCGGCACCCGCCGTGCGCGCGGCCAGGGTCGCCGCGCGGCGGATCTCGCGGTTGGTCCACGAGCCGCGCGGGCCGCCTAGCAGCGAGATGTGCCGGTGGCCCAGGGCCACCAGGTGTTCCACGGCCAGTCGGGCGCCCTGGCCGAGATCCATCACCACAGCGGGCAGGCCCGGCACCGGGCGGTTGACCACGACCAGCGGGACCTCGCGAGACAGTTGCTCGATCTGGGTGTTGCTCATGCGCGGGCTGCACAGCACGATGCCGTCGACCTGCTTGGCCAGCGCCAGCACCAGCTCCTCCTCGACGCCCGCGTCCTCGCTGGTGTCGGCGACGAAGACGTGGTAGTCGCGGCTGCGGGCGTGGCTCTCCGCCGCCTTGATCAGCGGCGGGAAGAACGGGTTGGCGATGTCGGCCACGATCAGGCCGATATTGTGCGTCCGGCCCGTGATCAGCGCCCGTGCCGCCCGGTTCGGACGGTAACCCAGCTCCTCGGCGACGCCGAGCACATGCGTGCGGGTCTCCGGATTGACCAGGTGTGGTGCGGAGAAGGCCCGCGACACGGTGGAGACGTGCACCCCGCTGGCTCGGGCGACGTCGCGAATCGTGACCGGCACTGGGGCTCCTTCGCTCTCGGTGGTGCCCTAATGTTGCAAACGGTTGCTCCCGTGTCAACGGTCGAAGATGTCAATCCCGTTGCGGGGATGGACCTCGACGGCACTTACACCCGGATGAAAGCGAAGAAATAGGACTGACTCGCCGCCGGGGATTGACAGGTTCGCGGGGACGATGGTTGGTTCTGCTGCAAACGTTTGTAGCCGTCCACGACGGGGAGGCCTGATGTCCCAGCGGTATGCGATCGTCGGCACCGGGGCGAGGGCCCAGATGTTCGCCCAGGCTCTGTCCCGGTACGGGGAACTCGTCGCGCTCGCCGACGTCAACCCCGCCCGCATCGAAGCCCAGCAGCGGCGGCTGTCCGCCGCCGGTGCCCCGCCCGCCGTGGCGTACCACGCCGATGACGTGCCCGCGATGCTGGTCAAGGAGCGAGTGGACACCCTGGTGGTGTGCTCGGTCGACGCCACGCACGACACGTACGTGGTGGCCGCGCTGGAGGCCGGGTGCTCGGTGGTCACCGAGAAGCCGATGACCGTCGACGTGCCGCGCTGCCGCCGCATCCTCGACGCCGCCAAACGCACCGGCGGCAGCGTCAAGGTGGCGTTCAACTACCGGTTCCATCCGGTGCACGAGCAGGTGCGCGCGCTGCTGGCCGCCGGTGAGATCGGCGAGGTCGGCTCGGTCCACTTCGAATGGCTGCTCGACGTGCGCCATGGCGCGGACTACTTCCGCCGCTGGCACCGCGACAAGGCCAACTCCGGCGGCCTGCTGGTGCACAAGGCCACCCACCACTTCGACCTGGTCAACTGGTGGCTGGACAGCACTCCCGAGCGGGTCACCGCCGAGGGGCGGCTGTTCCTGTACGGCTCCGACGGCGCCCGTCACGGCTACGCCCGCGACTACACCCGCGCCCACGGGTCGGACGCGGCCGTCGGCGATCCGTTCGCGCTGCACCTGGCCGACAACCCCGCGCTGGCCGAGCTCTATCTCGACGCCGAGTCGCACGACGGCTACCACCGCGACGTCAACGTGTTCGCCCCCGGGGTGTCCATCGAGGACGACATGGCCGTGCTGGTGCGCTACCGCAGCGGCGCGACGATGTCGTACCACCTCACCGCGTACGCGCCGTGGGAGGGCTACCGGATCGCGTTCAACGGCAGCCGGGGTCGGCTGGAGTTGGACGTGGTCGAGTCCGACCATGTCGCGCCGGGGGTGGCCGGGGCGGTCAAGGGACACAGCGCCGCGCTGCACGGGGCCGAGGCCGCCGCCGAGGCCGGCGGGGTGTCGCTGCGGCTGCGGCGGTACTGGGAGAAGCCGGTGGAGGTGCCGGTGCCCGCGTACGACCGCGCCGGTCACGGCGGCGCCGACGCCCGGATGACCGCGGTGTTGTTCGGCGGTGCGCAAGACCCCCTGGCCCGCTCCGCGACTCAGCTCGACGGCGCCCGATCACTGCTGACCGGGCTGTCCGCCAACGAGTCCATCGCCACCGGTCGGCGCGTGGACGTCGCCGACCTGCTCGACCTCGACGAATGGGAACCACAACATGGCTGAGCTGCTGCTGCCCGATCTCGACGCCGTCCCTGACACCGGCGCCGACCTGCTGCTGCCCGCCGAGCCGCGCACCCGCGCCATCGCCCGCGAGCTGTACGCCCATGTCCGCGGTCTGCCGCTGATCAGCCCGCACGGGCATGTCGACCCGGGCCTGCTGGCCGACGACGCCCCGTTCCCGGACCCGGCCCGGCTGATCATCGTGCCCGACCACTACGTGACCCGGATGCTGCTCAGCCAGGGCATCGGCCCGGCCGAGCTGGGCGTGCCGCGCGTCGACGGCGGCGCCTCCGAGGTCGACCCGCGGCAGGTGTGGCGGCTGTTCGCCCGGAACTGGCACCTGTTCCGGGGCACCCCGTCGCGGCTGTGGCTGGAGCAGACCTTCCGCACCGTCTTCGACGTGCACACCCCGCTGAGCCCGGCGACCGCCGACCAGGTGTACGACGAGCTGTCGCAGCGGCTGGCCGAGCCGGACTTCCGGCCCCGGGCGCTGTTCAAACGGTTCAACCTGGAGGTGCTGGCCACCACCGAGTCGCCGCTGGACGACCTGTCCCGGCACGCGCGGCTGGCCGCCGAGGGTTGGGGCGGCCCCGGCGGGCGCGTGATCACCACGTTCCGGCCCGACGACATGGTCGACCTCGAGTGGCCCGGCTGGGCCGGGCGAGTGGCCGCGCTCGGGGCGATGACCGGCGTGGACACCGGCACGTACGCGGGGTTCCTGGAGGCGCTGCGGCTGCGGCGGCTGGACTTCATCGCCGCGGGCGCGACCTGCTCCGACCACGGGCACCTGACCGCCGCCACCGGCGGCGCCGACCCGGCCGAGGCCGCCGCGATCTTCGACCGGGCGCTGCGCACGGGTGCGGCGAGCCCGGCCGAGGCCGAGGCGTTCCGGGCCCGGATGCTGCTGGAGTTCGCCGCGATGTCGGTCGACGACGGGCTGGTCATGCAGCTGCACCCGGGGGCGGTGCGCAACCACAACCGGACGCTGCACGCCATGCACGGGCGCGACGTCGGCGGCGACATTCCGCAGGCCACCGAGTACACCCACGCGCTGCGGCCGCTGCTGGAGCGGTTCGGGCACCACCCGGACTTCCGCGTCGTGGTGTACACGCTGGACGAGCACACATTCAGCCGTGAGCTCGGGCCGCTGGCCGGCGGCTACCCGGCCATGTTCGTCGGGGCGCCGTGGTGGTTCCTGGACGCGCCCGAGGCGCTGCGCCGCTGGCGGGAGGCGGTGACCGAGACGGCCGGGTTCTACAACACGGCCGGATTCGTCGACGACACCCGCGCCTACTGCTCGATCCCGGTGCGCCACGACGTTGCCCGGCGCGTCGACGCCGGGTTCCTGGCCCGGCTGGTCGCCGAGCACCGCCTGGGTCTCGACGAGGCGGTCGAGACCATTGCCGACCTTGCCTACCACCTGCCCAAGAAGATCTTCAAGATTGGAACGCACGCATGAAGATCACCGAAGCCGTCGTGCACGACGTACGCTTCCCCACCGCCGCCGCCGGCGATGGCTCCGACGCCATCAACCGGGGCGACTACTCGGCCGCCTACGTCGAGTTGCACACCGACGGCGGACCCGTCGGCACCGGATTCACCTTCACCAACGGCCGCGGCAACGAGATCGCCTGCGCGGCGATCGAGGCCCTGGCGCACCACGTGGTCGGCCGGACGCTGGATGAGATCTTCGCCGAGCCGGTCGCGTTCTGGCGGTCGCTGTCGGCCGACGTGCAGCTGCGCTGGCTGGGCCCGGAGAAGGGCGTCATCCACATGGCGACCGGTGCGCTGGTCAACGCGGTGTGGGACCTGCGGGCCAAGGCCGAGGGCAAGCCGATGTGGCGCCTGCTGGCCGAGCTGAGCCCCGAGGAACTGGTCGCCAGCATCGACTTCCACCACATCTCCGACGCGATCACCCCGGCGGAGGCGCTGGAGCTGCTGCGGGTCGACGAGGGGTACGCGCAGCGGCTGGCGGTACTGGAGCGCGACGGGTTCCCGTCGTACACCACGTCGGTGGGGTGGCTGGGGTACCCGGACGAGCAGGTGCGGGAGCTGACCCGGGCGGCTTACGCGCAGGGGTGGCGGGCCATGAAGATGAAGGTCGGCGGCCCGATCGAGGACGACCTGCGCCGGGCCCGGCTGATCCGCGCCGAGATCGGCCCGGACGCGCTGCTGATGATGGACGCCAACCAGGTCTGGGACGTCGACGAGGCGATCGCGAACATGGCGGTGCTGGCCGAGGTCGACCCGTACTGGATCGAGGAGCCGACGCACGCCGACGACGTGCTGGGGCACGCGGCGGTGGCGAAGGCGGTGGCCCCGATCCGGGTCGCCACCGGCGAGGTGGCCGCCAACCGGGTCATCTTCAAGCAGCTCATGCAGGCCGGGGCGATCCAGGTGTGCCAGGTGGACGCGTGCCGCGTCGGCGGCGTCAACGAGGTGCTGTCGATCCTGCTGCTGGCGGCGAAGTTCGGCGTGCCGGTGTGCCCGCACGCGGGCGGCGTCGGCCTGTGCGAGTACGTCCAACACCTGTCGATCTTCGACTACCTGCGCCTGGGCCGCTCGCTCGACGGGCGGATGGTGGAGTACGTCGACCACCTGCACGAGCACTTCGAGGACCCGATCACCGTGGTCGAGGGTCGGTACCAGCTGCCGCAGCAGCCCGGTTACTCGGTCACCCTCAAGGCGTCGTCGATCGCGGAGTACTCATTCCCCGACGGGCCGGTGTGGCGGTGAGCGACCGTCTGGACCGCGCCTCGCTGGCCCGGCTGCCCGCGCCCGCCCGGCCGCTGATCGAGCCGGGCTCGGCCCGTACCGGCATAGTCCACTTCGGTCTGGGCGCGTTCCACCGCGCCCACCAGGCCGTCTTCACCGAGGCCGCGATGGCGCACAGTGGGGGCGACTGGGCCGTGACCGCGGTCGCCCCCAGCTCCCGCACGGTCCTGGACGCCCTGCGCGCCCAGGACCACCTCTTCAGCGTCGTCACCCTCGGCGCCGGGCAGCAGTCCGGTGGCGGCGGCCGGACCCGGGTGGTCGGGGCCCTGGCGGACAGCCTCCTCGCGGCCGAGGATCCGGACGCGGTGGTAGCGCTGCTGGCCGATCCGGGGGTACGGATCGTGACGCTGACCGTCACCGAGAAGGCCTACCGGGCCGACGCGGCCGTGCCGCGGCTGCTGGTGGCCGGTCTGGCCGCCCGCGCCCGCGCCGACGCCGGTCCGATCACCCTGCTGACCTGCGACAACCTGCCCTCCAACGGGCAGACGCTGGACCGGCTGCTGACCGGCATGATCCCCGACGAGCTGCGCGACTGGTACGCCGAGAGCGTCACCTGCCCGTCGAGCATGGTCGACCGGATCGTCCCGGCCACCACCGCACAGACGCTCGACCTGGCCCGCGCCGACCTCGGTGTGTCCGACCTGGCCGCCGTGGCGGCCGAGCCGTTCTCGCAGTGGGTGATCGAGGACCGGTTCGCCGCCGACCGTCCCGCCTGGGACGCGGCCGGAGCCGTGCTCGCCGACGACGTGACCCCCTGGGAGCACCTGAAACTGCGCGCCCTCAACGGCGTGCACAGCGCACTGGCCTACCTGGGCGCGCTGGCGGGCCGGGAAAGCATCGCCGACGCGCTCACCCTGCCCGGCGCGACCGAGCTGCTGCGCCACTACGTGGCCACCGAGGTCGCCGCGTCGCTGACTCCCCCACCGGGCGTCAGCGTCACCGCGTACGGTGAGCAGGTGCTGGAGCGGTTCGCCAACCACGAACTGGGGCACCGGTGCCTGCAGGTGGCGATGGACGGCACGCAGAAGCTGCCACAGCGGGTGATGCCGATGCTTGCCGCGCCCGACCCCCGCCTGACCTGCCTGATCCTGGCGGCGTGGGCCAGGTTCGCCGAGGGCGCCGCCGACGACGGCACCCCGCTGCCGCTGAACGACCCGCTGGCCGCGACGGTCCGCGCCGACCTCACCACCGAGGCCCTGTTCGGCCCCGGCGGCGTGCTCCCGGTGCCCGACCCCGCCCACCGCAAGCAGATCGACACCTGGCGCACCGCCCTGGCCCGCCACGGCGCCGCCGCCCTCCTCGCCGTGGAGGCCACCCCATGACCAGGGCGGCGACGGTGGCGCTGGTGGGGGCCAACGGGCACGGGCTGCACCATCGGCGGGTGCTGGCGGGGCTGGCCGAGCGGGGCGTGGCCCGGCTGGTGGCGCTGGCGGACCCGGCGCCGGTGGTCGACGCGCCGGCCGACGTGCCGGTGTTCGCCGATCACCGGGCGATGCTGGAGCGGATCCGGCCTGACGTGGTGATCGTCTGCACTCCCCCGCACACGCACCTGGACCTGGCCCGCGACGTGCTGCGGTCCGGGTCGGACCTGCTGCTGGAGAAGCCGCCCGTGCTGGACCGGCACGAGCACGACGCGCTGGTGGCGGCCCGCGACGCCGCCCGCCGCGCGGTGCAGATCGGCTTCCAGGCGCTGGCTTCCCCAGCCCTGGGACGGCTGCGCGCGGCGATCGCCTCCGACGCGCTGGGCACGGTGCGGCAGGTGTCGGTGGTCGGCGCGTGGCAGCGCGACGACGCGTACTGGGGGCGCTCGGCGTGGTCGGGGCGCCGTTCGATCGGCGGGCGGCCGACGCTGGACGGGGCGTTGGCCAACCCATTCGCGCACGCGGTGATGCAGGCCCTGGCCGTGGTCGACGCCGAGCCGGTCGGGGTGGAGGTGTCCTGGTTGCGGGTGCGGCCGATCGAGGTCGAGGACACCGCCACGCTGCGGGTGACCCTGGCCGACGGGGTACGGGTGCTGGTCGCGGTGACGCTGGCGGGCGAGGAGTTCGTCGACGGCGACCTCACCGTGTACGGCAGCCACGGCAGGGCCGAGCTGACCTTCCGGGACGACGTGCTGCGCCTGCCGGGCGGGGCGGTCGAGCCGGTGCCGGGCCGGGTCACCCTGCTGGAGAACCTGGTCGAGCACCGGCGGACCGGGGTGCCGCTGCTGGCCCCGCCCGAGCGCACCGCCGGGTTCACGGCCGTCATCGAGGCGCTGCGGACGGCACCGGGCCCGGTCGAGGTGGCCGGGGACGCCGTCGCGGTCGACGGCGGCACCAGGACCCTGCGCGGCGTCAACGCCGCGCTGCGCCGCTGCGCAGCCGACGGGGCCCTTTTCGACGAGATTCCGGTCCCCTGGTCTGCAACTGTTCGGGCTGTTTCTGCAAACGGTTGAGATTGCGCGTTGTGATCCATTCGAATAGTCGCTCCATATCCGACTAAGGGCGGTCGGACCAGGCAATACTGTGCCCGAATCGCTGCAACAAACCTGCTTTTCTGACCCATTGACTTCACTATTCGCCAGTTCCTATGTTGCCTGATGACGTAACACATCGGACACACTCTGGAGCAGCGATGCGAATGCGAGGAATGGCCGCGGTCGCGGCGCTGGCGGTTCTGCTGCCGGCGCCGGCCGCGGCGGCCGCCCCCGACAGCGCCCCGGGCTGGTGGGCGCAGCGGGTGGCCCGCCAGCCGCTGGCCACCGGGGACGGCTGGGGCGCGGCCGGAGCGGGCACGACCGGCGGCTCGGCGGCCGACGGGGCGCACGTCTTCGTCGTACACGATCGGGACGAGCTGGCGGCGGCACTGACCGGCGCCGAACCGAAGATCGTCTTTGTGGCCGGGACCATCGACGGCCTGGCCAGGCCCGACGGCACCAAGGTGACCTGCGCCGACCTGGCCGACCCGGGCTACAACCTGACCGACTACCTCGCCGCGTACGACCCGGCGGTGTGGGGACGCGCCACCGACCCGTCCGGCCCGATCGAGCAGGCCCGGGTGCGTTCGGTGGCCACCCAGCGGGCCCGCACCGAGCTGCGCGTCGGCCCCAACACGACCGTGCTCGGCCTGCCCGGGGCGACCCTGCGCCACCTCACCCTGATGATCGACACCGCGCCGAACGTGATCGTGCGCAACCTGGCCTTCGAGGACGCCGCCGACTGCTTCCCGCGCTGGCGGCCCACCGACGGCGCCGAGGGCAACTGGAACAGCGAGTACGACCTGGTCTCGGTGCGCCGCTCCACCAACGTGTGGATCGACCACAACACGTTCAGCGACGGCGCCAACCCCGACTCCACCCAGCCGGTCTACTTCGACCGCCCGTGGCAGGTGCACGACGGCGCGCTCGACATCACGCACACCTCCGACCTGGTCACGGTCTCGGCCAACGTGTTCACCAACCACGACAAGACCATGCTGATCGGCTCCTCCGACACCGTCGGACCGGACGTCGGCAAGCTGCGCGTCACGCTGCGCCACAACGTGTTCGACGGCGTCGGCCAGCGCGCGCCCCGCGTTCGCTTCGGCCAGGTCGACGTCTACAACAACACCTTCAGCGTTCGCGAGCCGTACGACTACAGCGTCGGCCTGGGCATCCAGTCCTCGGTGTACCTGGAGAACAACTTCTTCGACCTGCGCGACGGCATCCCCGCCGACCGGGTGCTCAAGGACTGGAAGGGCACCGCGGTCACCGAACTGGGCAGCTGGGTCCGCACCGGTGACAGCCTCGGCGGGCCGGTGAGCCTGCTCGCCGCCTACAACGGCGCGCACGACCCGGACTTCGCCCCCGACGCGGGCTGGACGCCCGAGCTGCGCGCGTACCGGCCGGTGCCCGCCGCGGTCGTACCGCTGCTGACCCTGCTCTCCGGGGCCGGGCGTCTGCTGCCCTGACCCCCGGCACCCCGCAAGCTCCGCTCCGCAACAACCGCTCCCGCAAGACCGCACCCGGTGGCGCCCTCCGGCGCGCCCGCGCCGGACCGCCGGGTGCGGACCCCCACAAGGAGGTCCCATGGAACACGGGTTGACACCCGGCCGCCATCGCCGACCCAGACGGTTCGGTCTGGTGGCGGCGGGCGGCACCGCGCTGCTGTCGTTGGTGCTGGCAGCGCTGATGAGCCTGACCGGAGGCGTGGCGCTGGCCGCGACGCTCTTCTCGGACAACTTCGACGACGGCGACGCGTCCGGCTGGTCCAAGTCCGGCGGCGACTGGACGGTCGTGGCCGACGGCTCGTCGGTCTTCCAGCAGTCCAATACCGACAGTTCCCTGGCCCGGCAGTTCGCGGGCAGCAGCTCGTGGACCAACTACACCGTCAGCGCGCGGGTGAAGCCGACCGGCTTCAACGGCTCGGGCAGCTACGCCGCCCTGGGCGCCCGGTCCACCGGCTCGTCCACCCGCTACCAGGTCGCGCTGCTCAACAGCGGGCGGGCCGAACTGCAGGTGGTCAACGGCAGCACCGTCACCGTGGTCGGCGGCACGAACCTGACCGTCAGCATGGGCACCTGGTACACGCTGCAGGTGACCGTCAGCGGTTCGACGCTGACCGGCTGGGTCAACGGCCAGCAGGTCGCCTCGGGCAGCAGCTCGCAGTTCAGCACGGGCCGGATCGTGCTGGTCACCTCGTACGCCGCGGCCCGTTTCGACGACGTCGTGGTGTCCGACGCGGCCGGTCCCGCGCCGACCAGCGCCGCCCCGTCGGCGTCGCGGTCGTCCGCGCCGTCCCCGTCGCCGTCGGGCCCGGCTCCGTCGTCGAGCCCCGGCACGATTCCGACCTGGCCGACCAAGTCCGGTGACGCCGGGCTGCCCAACGGCACCATCTCGGTCAGCGGCACGTTCGACGGCGGGATGAAGCGCTACTGCTGCATCGGCGACGGCGGTCAGTCCGAGAGCCAGGACCCGATGTTCGAGCTGGCCAACGGCGCGACCATCAAGAATGTCATCCTCGGCTCCCCCGCCGGTGACGGCATCCACTGCCTGGGCACCTGCACCATCCAGAACGTCTGGTGGGAGGACGTCGGCGAGGACGCCGCCACCTTCCTGGGCACCGGCGGCGGCACGTCGTACGTCATCGGCGGCGGGGCGAAGTCGGCCTCGGACAAGGTGTTCCAGCACAACGGCAACGGCACGGTCAACATCTCCGGGTTCTACGTGGAGAACGCGGGCAAGCTCTACCGCGCCTGCGGCAACTGCACCAACTCCTACCAGCGCAACGTCGTCATCGACAACGTGATCACCAAGAGCACGAGCGTGGTGGCGGGCATCAACATCAACTGGGGTGACACCGCCCGGTTCACCCGCATCACCGCGTACGGCAGCAGCACCGTCATCTGCGACAAGTTCCTGGGTGCGCCCAAGGGCAGCGAGCCGACCCACGTCGGCAGCGGCGCGGACGGGGTCAACTGCTTCTACAGTCCGTCCGACATCACCTACCGCTGACAGCACCACCGTGAGCTCCGGGCCTTCCCTGCGGCCCGGAGCTCACGGTCCCGCTCAGTCCATCGCGGCGAACATGTCCAGCAGCCCCTGCGGGGCGTCCGGGGCGAAGCAGATCTCCAGGCTCGCCGCCGACTGCGCAGCCGACTCCTCACTCCGCGGGAACAGCCGCTCCTCGTACGCCGCCAGCGCCGCCTCGGTGTCGCCGGGGTGCGCGACCAGTGCCTGCCCCAGTTCGGCGCCGTCGAGCATGGCCAGGTTGGCGCCCTCCCCGGCGAACGGGGACATCAGGTGCGCGGCGTCGCCGAGCAGGGTCACCCCGGGGACGCGGTCCCAGCGGTGGCCGACCGGCAGCGCGTGGATCTGCCGCGGCACCAGTTCGCCCTCGGCGCGCTCGATCAGCGCCCGCAGCCGCCCGTCCCAGCCGTCGAACCATGCCAGCAGCGTCTTCCTCACCGTCTCGGGGTCGGTGAAGTCGAGATGGGACAGCCAGTCGGCGGGGGCGCGCAGCGCGACGTAGACGTCCAGCGAGCCGTCGGGGTCGCGGTGTGACAGCAGGCCGCGGCCGTCCCCGAGCGCGAAGGTCAGTCCGGGGCTGAGCAGGGCGAAGCTGTCCGGGTACCGGGTCCGGGCGGCTTCCAGTCGCACCTCGACGAAGGACAGCCCGGTGTAGGCCGGGACCGCCGCCGACAGCAGCGGGCGCACCCGCGACCAGGCCCCGTCGGCCCCGACCAGCAGGTCCGTGGTGAAGGTGGTGCCATCGGCCAGCGCCGCCTCGTGGCGGCCGCCACCGAGCGGCCGGGCGCCGACGACCTTCACGCCCCAGCGCACGGTGCCCTCGGGCAGGCTGTCGAGCAGCAGGTCACGCAGGTCGCCACGGTGGACCTCGGGGCGGCCGAACTCGCCCTCCTCGTCGCGGTGCAGCACGCCGTGGCGGTCGTAGACGCGCATCGCCTCGGCGCCGGGGTGGATGATCGCCTGGAACGGCTCGATCAGGCCCGCGGCGGTCAGTGCCGCCTGGCCGGAGTCGTCGTGGATGTCGAGGATGCCGCCCTGGTGGCGGGCGTTGCGGTCGGCGTCGAGGTCGAACACGGCCGCCTCGATGCCGTTGACGCGCAGCACGCGGGCCAGGGTGAGGCCGCCGAGGCCGCCGCCGATGATCGCGATGGGGTGGTGTGTGGTCATGTGGTGCTACTTCCTGTTCGGTGGTTGGTCGCCGCCGGGCCGGGGCGTGTGCAGCACGCCGTTGATCAGGACTCGCAGGCCCCAGGTGATGCGGTCGCCGGGTGGCCCGGACAGCAGCTCGTCGCCGACGGCCGCCAGGTGCGGATGGGCGTCGGCGGACAGGCCCCGCACCGCCTCGGTGAGCGCGTCCCACTCCTGCTCGGCAGTGCCGGCGCGGGCGCGGGTGGCGTGTTCGGCGGCGTTGGCGGTGGTGTGCAGCAGCAGCAGGTCGACGGCCCAGGCAGCCCGTGCGGGCGGGACCTCGCCCGCGTCCAGCAGCGCCAGCAGGCCCTCGATCAGGTTCAGGTAGTTGGCGCCGGTGGGCCGGGCCACCAGCGCCGACTGGGCCAGCCCCGGATGTTCGAGCAGCACCCGGGTGTACGACCGCAGCACCTGCTCCAGCCGCTCGCGCCAGTCGCCCGGCGCGGTCACCGGGCCCAGGTCGACCACGCCGAGCCGCTCGTCGAGCACGGCCGCGTGCAGTTCGGCGGTGTTGCGGAGGTAGACGTAGAGCGAGGCGGGGCCGGTGTCGAGCTCCTGCGCCAGTCGGCGCATGGTGACCCGCTCCAGCCCCTCGGTCCGCATCAGCTCGACCGCGGTGGCGACGATGCCGTCACGGGTGAGGGCCGCCTTCGCCGGACGCTCCCGGCGGCTGCGCCGGGCTGGTGTCTCTGCCATGCCACCACCATAACGAACATGTTCGTGGCGAACAAGTTCGTCACGAACATGTTCGCCACATCGCGCGCGGCTGTCGGGGACCGGGTCTACGGTGAGGAACTGAACGCCCGTGAGCACAGGAGGAGTCACATGACCACGCTGACCGACCGGCCCAACACCGCCCTGCTGGTCATCGACGTGCAGAACGGCGTCGTGGCCAAGGCCCACGACCGCGACAACGTGATCGCCAACATCGGCACGCTGGTGGGCAAGGCCCGCGCCGCGGACGTGCCGGTGGTCTGGGTGCAGCACTCCGACGCCGACCTGGTCAAGGACAGCGAGCCCTGGCAGTACGTGCCTGACCTGGTCCGCGAGGACGCGGAGCCGCTGGTGCACAAGAACTTCGGCGACTCGTTCGAGGCCACCGAGCTGGAGCAGGTGCTGGCCGAGCGGGGGGTGGGCCGCCTGGTCGTGGCCGGTGCCCAGACCGACGCGTGCATCCGTTCGACCATCCACGGGGCGTTCGCCCGCGGCTACGACGTGACCCTGGTCGGCGACGCACACACCACCGAGGACCTCACCGCGTACGGCGCCCCCAGCCCGGACCAGGTCATCGCGCACACCAACCTGTACTGGCAGTACCAGCAGGCGCCCGGCCGCATCGGCGGCACCGTCGAGACCGCCGACATCAGCTTCGCCTGACCGGCCGCGTCCGCGCCCGACCCGGCCCGCATCCGTGCTCGACCTGGCGCGGGATTCGTGCAGTCTCGGGGGAAAGTGCAGGTTTCGTGGCCGGAATTCGTGCAGTTTCCCAGAAACCGCAGTCCTACCCCGCGGCGGCGGCGACGGGGCGGGGACGGGGCGGGCGGGGCAGGGGCGGGGTCAGGAGAGCAGGAGGCCGAGCGCGATCGCGGTCATCGTCACGGCGATCACGCCGTCGAGCACTCGCCAGGTCAGCGGCCGGGCCAGCACCGGGGCCAGCCGGTGGGCACCGGCGCCGAGGCCGGTGAACCAGACCGCGCTGGCCAGGGCCGCCCCGGCCGCGAACACCCAGCGGAACTGCTGCTGGCTGGCCAGGCCGCCGAGCAGCAGCACGGTGTCCAGGTACACGTGCGGGTTGAGGAAGGTGAAGGCCAGGCAGGCCAGCATGGTGGCGCGCAGGGTGCTGCCGTGGCCGTCGCGGGCGGCCAGCGTCCCGGGGCGCAGCGCGCGGCGGGCCGCCAGCACGGCGTACCCGAGCAGGAACGCCGCCCCACCCCACCGGATCGCCGTCAGCAGCCCCGGCGCGGCGGCGACGGCCGCACCCAGCCCACCGACGCCCACCGTGATCAGCAGCGCGTCCGACAGCGCGCAGGTCAGCACGACGGCGAGCACATGCTCGCGGCGCAGGCCCTGGCGCAGCACGAAGGCGTTCTGACTGCCGATGGCGACGATCAGCGCCATCGAGGAGGTGAAACCGGCGAGCAGCGAAGCGATCACCCGTTCGACGGTACGGGCGGCCCGACCTGCACTCCAGCTAATGATTCTTAACAAGCGTTAGCATCGCTTACGTGGCCCTGGACTCGGCGCAGCTGGAGACCCTCGCGGCGGTCGTCCGCGAGGGCAGCTTCGACGCGGCTGCCCGCACGCTCAACCTCACCCCCTCGGCGGTCAGTCAGCGGATCAAGGCGCTGGAGCAGGCGGCCGGGCAGGTGCTGGTCCGGCGGGCCAAGCCGTGCCAGGCGACCGAGGCGGGTGAGCCGCTGCTGCGCCTGGCGGGGCAGTTGGCCGTGCTGGAACGGGAAGCGCTGGACATCGCGCGGGGCGGCCGCGACACCGGCTGGACCCGGGCCGCGATCGTGGTCAACGCGGACTCGCTGGCCACCTGGTTCCTGCCCGCCCTGGCCGCGCTGCCAGCCGAGCTGCGCCTGCTGTTCGACGTGCACTCCGACGACCAGGAGTACACGGCCGACCTGCTGCGCAGCGGCACGGTGATGGCGGCGGTGACCTCCCAGCACGTTCCGGTGCAGGGGTGCCGGGTCCAGCGGCTGGGCATGATGCACTACGTCGCGGTGGCCGCCCCGACGACGCGCGCCGCCTGGTTCGCCGACGGCGTGACCGCCGAGACCCTCGCCGCCGCCCCGATGCTGGTGCTCAACCGCAAGGACCAGCTCCAGCACCGGTTCCTGCGTACGGTGACCAGACGGCCGCTGGAACCGCCGATCCACTACATCCCGGCCGTGACGGCCTTCAACGAGGCGATCCGGCTAGGGCTCGGCTGGGGCATGGTCCCCGAGCGCTTCTGTGCCGACGATCTCGCCGCCGGGCGCTATGAGCAGCTGATCCCCGGCCGTCGCGTGAGCGTCCCGCTGTACTGGCAGCACTGGCGGCTGGAGTCGGCCGTGCTCGCCGCCCTGACCGAGGCGGTGCGGGCCACCGCCGAAGCCGCGCTGGACTGACCGGGTCAGGCGTCGGCTGGTGTCGTCGACTGGGCGACCGGGGTGGCCGCGGGTGGGGTGAGACCGCCGACGGCCGGGGTGCGGGCGCGCAGCTCGTCCTCGTACCGCTCGATGGCGGCCACGGCCTTGTGCGCGTCCTTGCCCTTCTCCCGGATCTCCTCCTCGACCGCCGACGCCCAGATGGCGTAGCCGGACATCTCCCAGTGCGTGTTGCCGGTGAGCCTTCCGGCCAGATGGGTGGCGCGACCGGCGAACCGCCGCGACACGTTGCTGAGCTTCTCGTCGAATCCCATGGCTACCTCCCGGTTCCCACCCCGACTCGCGCCAACCCCTGGATCGTGCGCCCTGCCGACCGGGCCACGCAGCCGATTCGCAAAATTGCGTCGATATCTGCGTAGAATTAGCCGGTGAGGCGACGGCAATCCGAAGCCCGCCGGGCGTCGAATCCCTCCTGGCGGGTGGAGGAGCAAGGACGGAGTAGCGGACATGGCTTGGCATGAGGCGCGGACGCGCACCGGCCACGGCCCGACAGACGGAGGCGCGCCGTGAACGCCGCGGCCATCCGGCTGCCCGGCGGGGCAGGCAGCGCGACGATGGCGCGGCACTTCGTGCGTACCCAACTGAGCGCGTGGGCGCTGCCCGATCCGGGCGGTGACGTGCTGATCCTGACCTCCGAACTGGTCGGCAACGCCGTCCAGCACGGCGGCGGCGCGGTCGCGATCCGGCTGGTGCGCACCGACGCGGGCGTGCGCATCGAGGTCACCGACCGCGATCCGCGACCGCCCGTCCCCCGCCCGGCCGGAATCGACGGCGGGTTCGGCCTCGGGCTGATCCAGCGGCTCTCGGCGGACTGGGGCGTCGTGCCGGGCCGCACCGGCAAGGTCGTGTGGTTGGAGTACCGCCTGTCGTGACCGGTGACCGCTTCGCCACGGTCGCGGGAATCGCCGTCTTCGCCACGGTCGCGGCAATCGCCGTCGAAATCTGGTCGCGGACCGCAACCGGATGCCGGGGGATGCCGTGTAGTCCGCGTCCGGCCCGACGGGGGTCGGCACGAATCGGACGAGGACGACCTCGATGGACGCGACAACGCGGGTGGTGACGCCACCACGGGCGCACGGTACCCTCCGTCGACCTGGGGATATGCCTCCCGGGGGCACGGGGAGGACAGGCATGGGGCACGACTTCGACGAGTTGTACGCGGCGCACTTCACCTCGGTGACGACACAGCTCTACGCGTACCTCGGGGACCGGCAGGAGGCGCAGGACGTCACCCAGGAGGCGTTCTGCCGGGCGCTGGTCCGCTGGAAGGACATCTGCGCGTACGACGACCCGGTGGCCTGGGTGCGCCGGGTCGCCTGGAATCTGGCCACCTCCCACTTCCGGCGGTTGAAGGTCGCCGCCGCGTTCCGGCGCCGCCACCGGGAGGAGCACGTCGCCGAGCCCGGCCCGGACCGGGTGGCGCTGTTCGCCGCGCTGCGCACGCTGCCGCCGCAGCCCCGCCAGGCCGTGGTGCTGCACTACCTGGCCGACCAGTCGGTGGCCGACATCGCCGAGTCGATGCAGGTGTCGACCGGCACCGTGAAGTCGTGGCTGCACCGGGCCCGTACGGCCCTGGCCGGGCAGCTGTCCGCCCCGACCGCCGAGGAGGTCCGCAATGCCTGAGCTCACCGAGTCCGACCCGATGGCCGAGGCGTTCTTCCAGTTCCGGATCGAGGCGCCGCACGAGGTGGTGGTGCCGGGTGCGGTGGCGGTGCGCCGTACCGTCAAGCGGCGCCGCGCCGCCCGGCTGGCGCTGCTGTCGGTCGTCACCGGGCTCGTCCTGGTGGCGGGCGGCTACCTCTTCGGCGTCGGGGGCGCCCCCGGCCAGACCGATCCCGCCGCGTCGGCGTCGAATCGGCCGCTGACCGACGACCAGATGCAGGCGCTGGGCGTGCAGGCGCTGGGTCTGCTCGGCTACACCCCGGAACACACCCGGCCCGGCACGATGTTCGGGCCGGTCACCTCGGGCAGCAACGGCTTCACGTACAGCTTCGTCGGACCGGACCAGACGCTGATGCCAGTCGGCGAGTACCAGCTGCGGGCACTGTGCCTCGGCGGCGCCGGAGAGGTGCGGGTGCGGTGGCAGGGACCCGACGGCCGCACCGACGTCATGGTGCCCTGCGACGCGACGATCACCGAGCGCCCCATTCAGCTGACCATCGCCGGCGACGTGACCATCACGCTGCATGGGGACGACCAGGCCGCCGGGCACGCGGGCATCGCGCTCATGTTCACCAACCCCAATGTCATCCGGGCGAAGCAGGTCTTGTCCCTCGACACGAACCCCTACCTCGGCGCCACCTGGGGCGAACTGGACAGCACGGTCCGCGACCTCGACAACACGATCACCTCCGGGCCGCTACGGCTGGACGTCATCTGTGCCGGTTCGGGCAGCGTCACCGCCCGGATCAGCCTCGGCGCCGCCTCGGACAGCGCCGAACTCCGGTGCAACGTGTCGCCGCAGAAGATCACGCTGCGGCTGCCCGCCAGTGCCAAGGGCACGTCGCTGACCGTCGAACTCGTGCCCGATGCCGACGCCCAACCCGGGGCGGCGTTCGCCACGCGCGTCTACCGGCAGTGAGCGGTCCGTCGGGCCGGTCGTGGGCGTTCTCGCGACCGGCCCGGCGGACGCTCAGCCTGCCAACTGCTGACCGGTGAGCTCGGCGCACAGGGCGAGCAGCCGGTCCTGCACCGATTCGTCGTATGCGGCCGGGTTCGCCGGAAGATCGCGACGGCGCTTGAGGTAGCGGCCGGTGAATCCGACCTCCGACTCCGGCGCCGAGGCCAGCCACACCTGCGTCTCGGCGCCGTCGGGCAGCTCGTCGGGGGCGTTCGGGCCGCCCATCCGGGTCTTGATCCAGCCGGGGTCGACGGCGTTGCTCAGGGTGTCCGGCCACCGCCGGGCCACGGCGAAGGCCAGCACGACGTCGTACATTTTGGAGTCGCTGTAGGCCTGCATGCCGCGCCAGGGCTTGCGCTCGTACTGCGGGTCGTCGAGGTCGGCGTGGCCGCCCGCCTCCAGGCCGGAGGTCAGGTAGACCAGGCGGGACGGCGGCGGCATCAGGGCGGTCAGCAGGTACGGCGCCAGCACGTTGATCGCGAAGATCCGCTCGATGCCGTCCGGGGTGACCTCGCGTCCGGCCGACCCGCCGCCGACGCCCACATTGTGGATCACCGCGTCGTACGGCCCGAGCGCGTTCGCGGCCAGCGCCAAGGCCCGGGTCTGGGTCAGCTCGGACACGTCCCCGACGACCACCGCCGCGGCCTCGGGCACCGCCGCGCGCACCTGCGCCGCCCGTGCCTCACTGCGGGCGTGCAGCACGACGCGATGACCGTCGCGCAGCAGCGCGCGGGCGGTCTCCAGCCCGATGCCGTCGGCCGAACCCGTGACGAAGATGCTGCTCATGGCTTCCTCCACGTAGCTTGAGGGAAAACCGTACCGACGGGGTTTAGCACGCGCTCACGCCGGGTACGCGCCGCAGGCGTCTGCGTAACCGTCCGCGTGACGCGCCAAGACGAACCCTCCGGGAGGCACGATGAGGGCAGAGCACCGGTCCCGTACCGCGGTGACGCAGCAGCGACAGGAAGTGACCCCCTCGGCCGGGGACCTGCTCGCGGATTGGGCCGCCGACGGCGGCTGTGTGTGCGTACGCGTGCTCACCTGCGGCGACGTGGTAGCCGTGCACAGCCTCTACCCGAACATGGGGCCCGGTTTCACCGGCTTCGACATCTTCCGGCTGGTCGACGGCGTGCCCGCCGAGCACTGGAGCGCACTGCAGCCGGTGGCGGTGCCGGGCGGTCAGGCCGAGATTTCCGGCCCGCGCACGGTGCAGCAGCCGCGGCTGTCGTCGACCAGCCGCCGCGTGGTCGACTACCTCATCGACAACGTGCTGGTGCCGCGCGACTTCGAGCACCTGTGCCGGTTCGTCACGACCGGGCTGGTGCAGCACCGCCCCGGGGTGGACGACGGCATCGGGGCGCTGTGGGCGCAGCTGCGCGACCAGGACATCCGCTACGAGCGGCGGCACCTGACGGTGGCCGACGGCGAGTTCGCGCTGACCGTGTGCACGGGCACCGTGGGCGGCGAGCCGACGGCCTTCTACGACCTGTTCCGGCTGGAGCACGCCATGATCGCCGAGCACTGGGGCGTGCTGGCCGGGGTGCCGGCGCGGATGCCCTATTCGGAGGCGTTCCCGCCGTACCCGAGCGGCACCGACCCGACCATGACCGCGAATCTCGTTCCGGCGGTCACCGGCTGAGTGCCGTACAGTACGCCGGTGGCTGAACCCATCCGGTACGCGGTGATCGGGCGCGGCTGGCGCGCCCAGTTCTTCTTCAAGCTGGCGGCGCTGCTGCCGGACCGGCTCCAGGTAACCGGGGTGATGACCCGATCGGCGGCGGCCGCGGCAGAGGTGGCCGCGCAGTGGCGGCTGCCGGTGACCCAGGACCTGGCCGAACTGCTGCGCACCGGCGACCCCGAGTACGTGATCACGTCGGTGCCCTGGGACGTCAACCCCGGCCTGGTCGAGACCCTGGTCGAGCGAGGCCTGCCGGTGCTCTCGGAGACCCCGCCCGCCCCCGACCTGGCCGGACTGCGAAAGCTGTGGGACAGCGTCGGCGCCACGGGGCGGGTCCAGGTCGCCGAGCAGTACCTGCTGCTGCCCGACCACGCGGCCCGGCTGGCGGTGCTGCGCACCGGCGTGATCGGCACCCCCACCTCGGCGCAGGTGTCGTCGACGCACGGCTACCACGCGGTGTCGATCCTGCGCGGCATGCTCGGCGTCGGCCTGGGCCCGGCGAGCGTGCAGGCGCGGGCGTTCACCGCGCCGCTGGCCGACCCGCTGGTCCCGGCCGGTTGGCGCGACGACGACACCCCGCGCCCGGCGACCACCACGCTGGCCACGATCGACTTCGGCGACGGCCGCAGCGGCCTCTACGACTTCACCGACAACCAGTGGTGGAACCCGCTGCGCAGCCGCCGCCTGGTGGTGCGGGGCAGTCGCGGCGAACTGGTCGACGACCGGGTGGTGCGGCTGTTGGACCACCGGCCGGTCGAGTCCGAGCTGCGCCGCCGCCACAGCGGCCGCGACCTCAACCTGGAGGGCTTCGACCTCGACCACGTCAGCTTCGACGGGCAGGTGGTGTACCGCAACGCCTACGCCGGGGCGCGGCTGTCCGATGAGGAGATCGCGATCGCGAGCATCCTGGAGGCGACCGGCCGCTGGTGCCGCGACGCGGGCGAGCCGCCGTACCCGCTGGCCCAGGCGTGCCAGGACCACCTGATCAGCCTGGCCATCGACGAGTCGGCCCGCACCGGGCAGACGGTGCCGGTAGGCGCCGAGGCGTGGGCACGCTGAGCGGCGCCCAAGCCCAAAACGAAAAGGAGGGGCCCCTTCTTATCGCTTTGCGAGGTAGAAGGGTCCCCTCTTAACGCTGCGGCCGAGGCGCTGAACGCGAACGTTGCCTGCGGCCGGCGCGGTGGCCGGGGCCGGTTCGGGTAAAGGCGCCCGGGTCGTCGTCAGGCCCGCATAGCGTGGTGACGTGCGGGTCGAGGAGCGGGAGCGGGTCAGGTCCGGGGGCGGGGTCGGCGCCGAGCAGGTGCGACTGTCGCGTGCGAGCGTGGGTGACACGCTACGGGTGGCAGGCACGGTCCTGCTGCCGACGGTGGCCCAGGGCCTGGTCATCCGGCGGCGGCTGGTCACGCTGGCCGGGCGCTGGTGGCAACCGGACGCGCGGGCGGTGCGGCTGATGCAGCGGCTGCGCGGTCGGTACGGCGGCGGCGCGCTGCTGCTGCGCAACCCGGGCCGAAAATGGGCCCTGGCGCTGTCGACCGACGCGGTGCGGGTGGTGCTGGCCGACACCGAGCCCTACAGCCCGGCCACGGTCGACAAGATCGCCGCGCTGTCGCACTTCCAGCCGCACGGGGTGCTGATCACCCGGGGCGGGCTGCGGGCGCCACGCCGGGCCGTCAACGAGCACGCGCTGGACGCCGACCTGCCCGTGCACCACCTGGCCGCCTCGATCACCGCCAAGATCACCGAGGAGATCGCCCCGCTGCGCGACCAGATGGGCGGGCGGCTGGCCTGGGACCGGTTCGCCACGGCCTACTGGCGGGCGGTACGGCGCATCGTGCTCGGCGACGCCGCCCACGACGATGACGAACTGCTGGACCTGCTGGCCATGCTGCGCCGCGACGCCAACTGGGCGGGCCTGCGACCGCGCAACGACCGGCTGCGGCAACGGTTCCGCCAGCGGCTCGACGCGCACCTGGCCCGGCGGGAGCCGGGCAGCCTCGCCTCGCTGCTGCCGCCGCCCGAGCCGGTGATGGACCCGTACGGGCAGGTGCCGCACTGGCTGTTCGCGTACGACGCCGCCGGGGCGACCGTGTTCCGCACCCTGGCCATGCTGTCCACGCACCCGGTGCAGCGGCTCTGGTCCGCCGCCGACCTGCGCTCGGGCGAGTCGCCGCACCGGCTGCCCCGGCTGCGCGCCTGCGTGCTGGAGACGCTGCGGCTCTGGCCCACCACGCCCGCGATCCTGCGCGAGAGCGGCACCCCGACGCGGTGGGACGGCGGCCGACTGCCCGCGCGGACCTCGCTGCTGGTGTACACCCCGTTCTTCCACCGCGACGACCAGACCCTGCCGTACGCGCACCGGTTCGAGCCGGCGCGCTGGATCGACGCCAACGGCCACGACGAGTGGTCGACCGTGTCGTTCAGCGCCGGTCCGGGCCGCTGCCCCGGGCGCAACCTGGTGCTGCTGACCACCACCGCGATCCTGGCGGCGCTGCTGCGCGACCGGGAGCCACGGCTGCTGTCGTACGCCAAACTGAGCCCGGACCGGCCGCTGCCGGTCGGTCTCGACCACTTCGGCCTGCGGTTCCGCCTGGCCGAGTAGCTCAGGCGGGCAGGTCGACGCGGACCCAGACCACCTTGCCGTCGCTGATCAGCAAGCTGCCCCAGTCCGAGGCGAGCGCCATCACCAGCTCCAGGCTGCTGCCGGGATCGTCGGGTCCGGGCAGCTGGGGCAGGAACGGGTCGCCGTCGCGGACGGCCGCGTAGACGCTGCCGCCCTGGCGCCGCAGGCTGACCCGCAGCCGGGTGCGCGCGTGCACGACCGCGTTGGCGGTCAGCTCCGAAGTCAGCAGCCGGACGAGCTGCGCCAGTCGCGGTGCGC
Organism: Catellatospora tritici; assembly: GCF_019083965.1. Taxonomy (GTDB): domain Bacteria; phylum Actinomycetota; class Actinomycetes; order Mycobacteriales; family Micromonosporaceae; genus Catellatospora; species Catellatospora tritici. The sequence goes on along the minus strand of NZ_JAHRCY010000010.1, from coordinate 244,754 downwards.
CGAAGTCGCGACAGGCCTGCTCGGCCAGGTCGCGGGCGGCGGCGCAACTGCTGGGCAGTGGTGGCAGGTCGATGCTGCGGCGCAGGGACAGGGGCACGGCGTTCGCGGCTTCCTTGGCCGAGCCGACGTCGCCGTACCCGACGATGCCGTCCTCGCTCGGCAGGTCCACCCCCGGCGCGACGACCAGCAACGGCGATCCCGGCCAGCGGTGTGCCGTGCGTCCCCATCCGTGCAGCCAGGACGGCAGGCGATCGTCATGGCAGGTCATCTCGGCCAGATCGAGGATCACCGCGTCGGGTTGGTCGGCCAGGCAGTCGGTGAGCGCGGCACCGACATGGATCACCGTGGAGTCGTCGAGGGTGCCCGCCACCGCGATCTCCGCGATCGGCAGGTGGCACCGGACATGGCACACCAGCGTCGACATGTCTCCTGAATTCCCCGGGGCGGCACGCGGTTAATCCCGCATCGACGAGGTTAACGACCGTATGCCCGGTCACGTCCCGCCCGGGTCGGTCACCCGACGCCGCGCGGTGCGCCACCTCCCGGCTGGTCGACGTCGATCCAGGTGACGACGCCGACGACCCGCTCGGCCTCCAGCACCGGCAGCCGGTGCAGCGCGTGCGAGCGCATCAGGCGCATCGCCTCGCTGACGCCGTCGTCGGCGTGCACCGCGACCACGTCCTGCTTGACGAGGTCCTCGGCGATGGTGTTGTGCGGGTCGAGATCGTCGGCCAGGGCCAGCACCAGGTCCCGCGCGTTGACCACCCCGAGCAGCTTGTCCTCGTCGGTGACCAGCACGTCGTCGATGCCGTGCTCCCGCATCAGCCGGGCTATGTCGACCATCGGGGCCTGCCGGTCCACGTGGATCGACGCCCCGGTCATGACGTCACGGACCACGAGAATGTCCATGGGCCACCCCCCTCGCACCTCACGATACGGAAAACGCCGGTCGGATGGCGGTGATCCGCCATCCGACCGGCGCCAGGGTGCGGTCGGCTACTCGGTGACCGCGGCGGCGAACTGCGCCTCGTAGAGGCGGGCGTACGCGCCACCGGCGGCGATCAGCTTGTCGTGCGAGCCGTGCTCGACGATCGAGCCGTGCTCCATCACCAGGATCACGTCGGCGTTGCGGATCGTGGAGAGCCGGTGCGCGATGACGAAGCTGGTGCGCCCCTGCCGCAGCGAGCCCAGCGCCCGCTGGATCAGCACCTCGGTGCGGGTGTCGACCGAGCTGGTGGCCTCGTCGAGGATGAGGATGCTCGGCTCGGCCAGGAACGCCCGCGCGATGGTGAGCAGCTGCCGCTCACCGGCGCTGACGTTGGTCCCCTCCTCGTCCAGGACCGTGTCGTAGCCGTTGGGCAGCGTACGCACGAACCGGTCGACGTGCGTCGCCTTCGCCGCCGCCACGATCTGCTCCTGGCTCGGCTGGTGCGCGCCGTACGCGATGTTGTCGGCGATGGTGCCGCCGAACAGCCAGGTGTCCTGCAGCACCATGCCCATCTTCGAGCGCAGGTCCTCGCGGGTCATCGTGTTGACGTCGACGCCGTCCAGGGTGATCCGGCCGCCGTTGACGTCGTAGAAGCGCATCAGCAGGTTGACCAGCGTGGTCTTGCCCGCGCCGGTCGGGCCGACGATGGCCACCGTCTGGCCGGGCTCGACGGTCAGCGACAGGTCGGTGATCAGCGGCTTGTCCGGGGAGTATGAGAACGACACGTGCTCGAAGCTCACCTGCCCGCGCACCGGGTCGACCGTGGCGGCCGGGACCGGCTCGGGGCTCTGCTCGGCGGCGTCGAGCAGCTCGAACACCCGCTCGGCCGAGGCCACGCCCGACTGCACCAGGTTGGACATGGCCGCCACCTGGCTCAGCGGCTGGCTGAACTGGCGCGAGTACTGGATGAACGCCTGCACGTCGCCCAGCGACAGCGAACCCGAGGCCACCCGCAGCGCGCCGACGACGGCGACCAGCACGTAGTTCACGTTGCCGATGAAGAACATCGCGGGCTGGATCAGCCCGGAGATGAACTGCGCCTTGAAGCCCGCCGTGTACAGCGCCTCGTTGTGTTCGCGGAACTGCTCGGCCGCCTCGGCCTGTCGCCCGAACACCTTCACCAGCGAGTGCCCGGTGTACATCTCCTCGATGTGCCCGTTGAGCTTGCCGGTCACGCCCCACTGGGCGATGAACTGCGGCTGGGCCTTCTTGCCGATCCGCATCGTCACGAACACCGACAGCGGCACGGTGACCAGGGCGATCACCGCCAGCAGCGGCGAGATCCAGACCATCATCGCCAGCACGCCGACGATGGTGAGCACCGAGTTCATCAGCTGGCTGAACGACTGCTGCATGGTCTGCGCGACGTTGTCGATGTCGTTGGTCGCCCTGCTCAGCACCTCGCCGCGCTGCTGGCCGTCGAAGTAGCTCAACGGCAGCCGCGACAGCTTGTGCTCGACCTGCTCGCGCAGGTTGTAGACGGCCCGCTGCACCACGGTGGTGATGAGCCGGAACTGGAACAGCGAGAACAGCGAGGCGGCGGCGTAGACGCACAGCGCCACCAGCAGCACCCGGCCGACGGCGTCGAAGTCGATGCCCTTGCCGGGGACCACGTTCATCGCCGCGACCATGTCGGCGATGTTGCCGTGGCCCTGGGCGCGCAGCCCGGCCACCACGTCGGTCTTGCTGACGCCCGGCGGCAGACTCTTGCCGACCACGCCCTCGAAGATGATGTTGGTGGCGTGGCCGAGGATCTTCGGGCCGACCACGGCCAGGCCGACGCCGGTGACACCCAGCGCCACCGCCACCCACACCAGCGCCCGGTACGGGTTGAGCAGCCGCAGCAGACGGCGGCTGGACTCCTTGAACTTCAGCGGCTTGGTCATCGACGGACCGGCCATCATCGCGGCCGGGCCGAAGCGGGGATTGCTGTCGCGGCGGGGAGCGGGGGCCGTCATCGCGCTTCCTCCTCGGTGAGCTGGGACAGCACGATCTCCCGGTAGGTGACGTTGCTGTGCATGAGTTCGGTGTGGGTGCCGGTCCCCACGACCTGCCCGTCGTCGAGCACGACGATGCGGTCGGCATCGCGGATGGTGTTGACCCGCTGGGCCACGATCACCACGGTCGACTCGGACGTCTCACGGGCCAGCGCCGTGCGCAGCGCGGCGTCGGTGGCGTAGTCCAGCGCCGAGAAGGAGTCGTCGAACAGGTAGATCTCCGGGCGGGCGACCAGGGCGCGGGCGATCGCCAGGCGCTGGCGCTGGCCGCCGGAGACGTTGGTGCCGCCCTGGGCGATCGGGGCGTCGAGCTGCTCGGGCATGGCCTCGACGAAGTCGCGGGCCTGCGCCGTCTCCAGCGCCTGCCACAGCTCCTCGTCGGTGGCGTCGGCCTTGCCATAGCGCAGGTTGCTGGCGATCGTCCCGGAGAACAGGTACGGCTTCTGGGGCACGAAGCCGACCGCCCGCGACAGCGCCTGCGGGTCGAGCTCGCGCACGTTCACGTCATCGACGAGCACCTGCCCGTCGGTGGCGTCGAACAGCCGCGGCACCAGGTTGAGCAGGGTGGACTTGCCGCTGCCGGTACTGCCGATGATGGCGGTCGTCTCGCCCGGCCGGGCGATCAGGTCGATGTTGCGCAGCACCGGCTCCTCGGCGCCGGGGTAGCTGAACTCGACGTCGCGCAGCTCCAGGTGCCCACGTACGCCGCCGTCGAGCTGCCGCGGCGCGGCGGGCGGGACGACGCTGGGCTCGGTGCCGAGCACCTCCTCGATGCGCTCGGCGCACACCTCGGCCCGCGGGATCATGACGAACATGAAGGTGGCCATCATGACCGCCATCAGGATCTGCATCAGGTAGCTGAGGAACGCCGTCAGCGCGCCGACCTGCATCCCGTCGCTGTCGATGCGGTGCGCGCCGAACCACAGCACGGCCACCGTCGAGATGTTGATGATGAGCATGACCAGCGGGAACATCGACGCCATCAGCTTGCCGACGGCCAGCGACACCTTGGTCAGGTCCGCGTTGGCCTCGGCGAAGCGCTCCTGCTCGCGCTTGTCGCGGACGAACGCCCGGATGACCCGGATGCCGGTGATCTGCTCGCGCATGACCCGGTTGACGCTGTCGATGTTGACCTGCATCATCCGGAACAGCGGGCGCATCCGGATGACGATGGCGCCGATGCCCAGCACCAGGGCCGGGATGACCGCCAGCAGCAGCCCGGACAGCTGCAGGTCGAGGTTGAGGGCCAGGATGATGCCGCCGACCATCATGATCGGCGCGGAGACCATCATCGTGAACGTCATCAGGGCCAGCATCTGGACCTGCTGCACGTCGTTGGTGGTGCGGGTGATCAACGACGGCGGGCCGAAGTGGCCGACCTCGCGCGCGGAGAAGTCCTGCACCCGGGCGAAGATCGCGGCCCGGATGTCGCGGCCCAGGGCCATCGACGTCTGCGCGCCGTAGTACACCGCGCCGGTGGAGCAGATGATCTGCACCAGCGACACCGCGAGCATCAGCGCGCCGATGCGCAGGATGTAGCCGGTGTCGCCCTTGACCACGCCTTTGTCGATGATGTCGGCGTTGAGGGTGGGCAGGTAGAGGGTGGCGATGGTCTGCACCAGTTGCAGCAGCACCACCAGGGAGATTTGTTGCCGGTACGGCCGCAGATGGCGGCGTACGAGTCGGATCAGCATGCGGGCTCTTCCTTGACTTCGGGATACAGCACTCCGTCGAGGACCGCGTTCACGACTTCCTCGACGGGCAGATTGTCGGTTCGGTTACTGAACATGATCATCGAAGTGATCATGGAGGCGACGGTGTCGGCGGGCAGCCGCAGCCGGTGCTGATCGGGAGCGATCAGCTCGGCCAACGCGTCGACCACGCGCGTGAAGCCGTCGCGCGAGTCGGGCAGGTGCACACCCGGGGGTAGACCGCTGCTGCGCATCGCGATCATCAGCGGCATGTTGTCGCGGAACCGCGCGGCGAGAACCTTGACCGCCGTCTTGAGCCGGAAGCGCAGATCGGGCACGCCGCCCAGGGCGCGCAGCGCCGCGACCGTGGGGGCGTGGTCGAAGGCGTGCGCCAACGCGGCCGCCAGCAGCGCGGCCTTGTCCGGGAACACGCGGAACAGCGTGCCCTCGGCCACACCGGCGCATTCGGCGATCCGACGGGTGCTGACGTGCAGACCTTCGGCACGCAGCAGGGGCAGCGTGGCCGCGATGATCGCGGTCCGCCGCTCTTCGGGGGCCAGGGGTGCCACTCGGCGCCTGGGGGAGGCGTCGTTCACGGCCGAGACACTAAATGAGTGAGCACTCACTCCGCAACCGATTTCCCCACCAGGCCCCCCACCCTGGGGATACGGAAGCCCCGGTCACCGGATCAGGTGACCGGGGCTTCGCGGTCGGTCAGGCGGTCTGGCGGGCGTCGGTCCTGGACCGCCGGAACAGCAGCGCGTCCAGCGACCAGGCACCGGGGCCAAGCACCGCGATCAGCAGGAACGACCAGCAGAACATGGCCGCGAGCTCGCCGCCGTTGTTGAGCGGCAGCAGGGACATGGGCTGGTGCACCACGAAGTAGGCGTAGGCCATCGAGCCAGAGCAGATCAGCGCGGCCACCCGGGTGCCGAGACCGGCCACGACCAGCAACCCGCCGACGAACTGGATCAGTGCGGCCCACCAGCCGGGCCAGACGGCGAACTCGACCGCGCGGCCGGTGCCACGGGCCCCACCGAAGGCGCCGAACAGCGACGACGCTCCGTGCAGGGTGAACAAAAGGCCCAGGACCAGCCGGAACAGCGTGGTGGTCAACTCGGGCAGACGTCCGACGGACACAGCGAAACCCCTTCGTTCCATTCATCACCGCCGATAGTGATGATTATCGATGAGATTACGCACGGGCCAGGGGCAGCGTGAAGCGCCGACTGCGTCGAATGCGTTAACTCTGCCCAGAAAACGCGCCCGTCGATCCGACGGACTGCGCGACCACACCGCCTCGGGCGGCGCACGTACGCACAGCATCTGGTGCCCGCGGCCGCCGGGCAACTTCAAAAATGCTGTGATTGTGCCGGTTTCCGGGAAGTAGGGATCGTTTTCAGGCCACGGTGACCCGGCCCGACTCGACCGTCAGCAGCCGATCGGTCCGCACCGCCTGCAGCATCTGCCGATCGTGGGTGACCAGCAACAGCGTCCCCTGGTACGACTCCAGCGCCGACTCCAGCTGCTCGATCGCCGGCAGGTCCAGGTGGTTGGTGGGCTCGTCGAGCACCAGCAGGTTCACCCCGCGCGCCTGCAGCAGCGCCAGCGCCGCCCGGGTGCGCTCGCCGGGCGAAAGCGTCGCGGCCGGGCGCATCACGTGCGCCGCGCGCAGCCCGAACTTCGCCAGCAGTGTCCGCACGTCGGCCGGGTTCAGCTGCGGCACCTCCGCCTCGAAGGCGTCCAGCAGCCGCTCGGCGCCCAGGAAGCGGTTGCGCGCCTGGTCGACCTCGCCGACCACCACGCCCGGCCCGAGCGAGGCGTGCCCGGACGCCAGCGGCGCCCGGCCCAGCAGCGCCCGTAGCAGCGTCGACTTGCCGGAGCCGTTCGGGCCGGTGATCGCGACCCGGTCCGCCCAGTCGATGCGCAGGTCCACCGGTCCGAGCGTGAAGGCGCCCTGCTCGACGACGGCGGCGTTGAGCGTGGCCACCACCGCGCCCGAGCGCGGCGCGGCGGCGATCTCCATGCGCAGCTGCCACTCCTTGCGCGGCTCCTCGACCTCCTCCAGTCGCTCGATCAGCCGCTCGGTCTGGCGGGCCTTGGCGGCCTGCTTCTCGGTCGACTCGGTCCGGAAGGCGCGGCCGATCTTGTCGTTGTCACTGGCCTTGCGCCGGGCGTTCTTCACGCCCTTCTCCATCCACGAGCGCTGCAGCCGGGCCCGCGCCTCCAGCGCGGACTTCGTGTCGGCGTACTCCTCGTAGTCGTCGCGGGCGTGCTGGCGGGCGATCTCGCGCTCCTGCAGGTAGGGCAGGTAGCCGCCGCCGTACAGGCGCACCTGCTGCTGGTGCAGGTCCAGCTCCAGCACCTTGTTGACGACCCGGGTCAGGAACTCGCGGTCGTGACTGACCAGGACCGTCCCGGCCCGCAGCTCGGTGACGAAGCGCTCCAGCCGCTCCAGGCCCGCCAGGTCGAGATCGTTGGTGGGCTCGTCCAGCAGGAAGATGTCATACCGGCTGAGCAGCAGCGAGGCCATGCCCGCCCGCGCGGCCTGGCCGCCGGACAGCGAGGTCATCGGGTGGTCGAGATCGACGTCCAGGCCCAGTTCGGCCGCGACCGCCTCGGCACGCTCGGGCAGGTCCGCGCCGCCGAGCGCGAGCCACCGCTCCAGCGCCTCGTTGTAGCGGTCGTCGGCGCCGGGCGTGCCTTCGGCCAGCGCCTCGGCGGCCGCGTCCAGCTCCCGCTGCGCCGCGCTCACCCCGGTCCGGCGCTCCAGGAAGTCACGCACCGACTCCCCGATCCGGCGCTCGGGCTCCTGGGGCAGGTGGCCGACGTTGGCCGTCGGCGGGTTCAGCACCATCGACCCGGCCTCAGCCGGAGCCAGCCCCGCCAGCAGCCGCAGCAGCGTCGACTTGCCCGCGCCGTTGACCCCGACCAGACCGATCACGTCACCCGGGGCCACCACCAGGTCGAGATCACTGAAAAGCACCCGCTCGCCGTGACCGGCCGCCAGGCCCCGGACCACCAGCGTGGCGCTCACCAGGCACCGCCGTCGACAAACCTCACGCCGCGCAGCCTAACCCGCAGCGCCGCCCCCACCCCCGCCCACCTCCGCGTCGATCATGAACCTATGGCACGGCTCGACGGTGTGTCATCGCCACAGGTTCCCGATCGACCGGCGCCCGGCCGCCCTGTCCGGCCGCCGGGCGCTCGGTGCCGTCAGCGACTGGGCGGGGCGTCGCTGATGTCGGCCAGGGCCGAGTTGGGGTCGCGGTCGACGGCCAGATCACCCAGCGACACGATGCCCACGGCCCGTCCGTCGGCGGTCACCGGCAGGCGGCGCAGCGCGTGCTCGCGCATGAGGTCCACCGCCGCGGTCACCGGCTCGTCGGCACCGACCATGACCAGGCGGTCGCTGACGATGTCATGCAGGTGCACGGTGCTGGGTTCACGCCCACCGGCGAGCCCCCGCACCACGATGTCGCGGTCGGTGACGATGCCCTCCAGACGGCCGTCGGCGTCGAGCACGAGCACGTCGCCGATGTTGCGCTGGGACATCTGCTCGGCCGCCTCCATCAGGCTGGCGGTGTCCGGCAGGCACACCGGGTTGACAGTCATGACGTCACGAACCAGCTGAGCTGTGGTCATGTTGCACCCCCTCGGGATGGTTGGTACGGATTCACCATTCCCCTTCCCGCTCCCGGTCGCCGCAAACCTTCTGTTCTCCCCCTGTGCCGCCACAAACTCCCATACCCATCTAAAAGACCACCACACGACCCAGTCCTTGGACGAACGCCGCCCATTACGCGTAAGGGCGGGATAGGCCGACGCCTTGGGAAAGACCGGCGGGCGGGGCCGGGCGGCGGGGAGAGTCACTCGGGGCGCAGTTCTGCGTTCAGGCCCGTGAGCTGGGTGATTACACCAGGATGGGGAAGGACGCCCGACAGGAGAAAGGCAAGCGCCATGGTTGAACACAGCAGCGACGCCCCGTCCGGCGGCACGCGCCGTCCCACGAGCCACTCGGAAGGCGACGCGACGGGCGCGCCCGGCGACATCGCCACGATGAGCGTCACCGAGCTGCGGGGCTGGCTCAAGGACCACGGCGTCACCGGCACGTCCGGCATGCGCAAGGCGGAGCTGGTCTCCACCGTCAAAACGATGCGCTCGGACCAGGCGACGACCACCGGCAGCAGCATCCCCACCGGCAAGAAGAGCACCGCCGGCGGCACGGCCACCGCGCCGACCGCCAAGAAGAGCACCACCCACGCGAAGACCGGCAGCCACGCTGGGACCAGCAGCCATACCGAGATCGACAGCACCAGGAGCACCGCCGGCCGCACCGAGCAGCGCTCGCGCGTCGACGAGATCGCGGTGTCCGGGCAGGCGATCGAGCACGAGGACATCATCGACGTGCTGTTGGCGCACCACGAGCAGATCAAGGCGCTGTTCGCGCTGGTCGGCAAGGCGGGGGCGACCCACCGGCAGGAGACCTTCCAGCAGCTCACCCGGCTGATCGCCATCCACGAGACGATCGAGCAGCAGCTGGTGCACCCGATGGCACAGCGCCGCCTGCCCGACGGACCGGACCTGATCGAGTCCCGGGTGCAGGAGGAGGAGCAGGCGACCGAGGACCTGTCCGAGCTGTACGAGATGGGTGTCGACCATCCGGAGTTCGAGACCCGCCTGGCCGAGCTGCGCGACGCCGTGATCGAGCACGCCGAGCTGGAGGAGGACGAGGAGTTCGGCTACCTGCGCGAGGCCATGCCACGCGAACAGCTGGCGAGCCTCGCCTCGGCCGCGCGCGCCGCCGAACGGATCGCCCCGGCCAGCCCGACCCAGGGGCCACCGACCGCCATCGCCGAGCGCGTACGCGACGCGCTGAGCGAGGCGCTGCGCTGATCCCGCGTTGGTGCCCCGTCCGCCCGGTGGGGAGGGCGGGGCGCCAATGTTTTGCCTGGTCGGGGCTCGGGAACGGGTAGGACGGAGCATTCCGCGTCGCGGATGCCCGGCTCGGAGGGGGAACGGCCGTGAAGATCATGCGACGGATGTACCTGCTCGTCGCCGCACTCGCGCTGGCGGTGGTCGCCGCGCAGGCGCCCGCCTCGGCGGCGGTGGACCAGGACCAGGACTGGCTGAATTCATTGCACCAGGTGAATCTGACCGAGATCGCGTTCGGCAAGATGGCCGCCAACAACGCCGAGTCGCCGCAGGTGAAGCAGCTTGCCGCCGACTTCGCCAAGGGCCACCAGACGCTGGACGACGAACTCCAACAGGTCGCACAGCAGCTCAAGGTGAGCCTGCCGAACCTGCCCAACGAGCAGCAGCAGTTGGCGATCCAGAAGCTGGGCCTGCTGAACGGCGCCGCCTTCGACCAGCAGTGGTTCAACACGAACGTGGCCGGTCACCAGCAGGCGCTGCAGGCCGCCCAGAACGAGGTCAAGTCGGGTCAGCACCCGCAGGCCGTGGCCCTGGCCAACAAGGCGGTCGCGGCCATCGCGACGCACATCGCGGAGCTGAAGGAGATCGCCCCGCAGTTGGGGCTGCCGGTGCCGCAGTGAGCCGGGAGACCACCCGGCGGCCGGACCGGGTCCGACCGCCGGGTGGTTTCCCGCTCAGTCCTGCTCGACCTCGGCCTTGTCGTCGGTGGCCCACAGGGTGTGGAACACGCCGTCGGTGTCGACCCGCTTGTAGGTGTGCGCGCCGAACAGGTCGCGCAGGCCCTGGGTCAGCGCGGCGGGCAGGCGGTCGCGGCGCAGGCCGTCGTAGTAGGCCAGCGACGAGGAGAACACCGGCGCCGGGATGCCCAACTGCGCGGCCGTGGCCACCACGCGCCGCCACGCCGGGACGGCGTCGCCGATCGCCTTGGCGAACGCCGGGGCGAGCAGCAGGTTCGCGGGCGGGTTGTCGCCGGAGTACGCGTCGGTGATGTCGCGCAGCAGCGAGGCCCGGATGATGCAGCCGCCGCGCCACAGCGAGGCGATCGCGGCCAGGTTCAGGTCCCAGCCGTACTCCTTGGACGCCGACACCAGCATGTCCAGGCCCTGGGCGTAGCTGACCAGCTTGGACGCGTACAGCGCCTGGCGCACATCCTCGACGAACGTGTCGGACAGCTCCACCTTCGCCTCGTGCCCGGCCAGCACCTGCCGCGCCACCGGGCGCTGCGCCGACTGCGAGGACAGCGAGCGGGCGAAGACCGACTCGGCGATGCCGGTGACCGGCGAGCCCAGCTCCAGCGCGGCGATGACGGTCCAGCCGCCGGTGCCCTTCTGGCCCGCCTGGTCGACGACGACGTCGATGAACGGCTTGCCGGTCTTCGCGTCGACGTGGCCGAGCACCTCGGCGGTGATCTCGATCAGGAACGAGGACAGGTCGCCCTTGTTCCACTCGGCGAAGATCTTCGCCTGCTCGCCGGGCTCGATGCCGGCGCCGGAGCGCAGCAGGTCGTAGGCCTCGCCGATGACCTGCATGTCGGCATACTCGATGCCGTTGTGGACCATCTTGACGAAGTGGCCGGCACCGTCGGTGCCGATCCAGGAGCAGCAGGGCTGCCCGTCGACGTGCGCGGAGATCTTCTCCAGCATCGGCCCGAGCGACTCGTACGACTTCTTCGAACCGCCCGGCATGATGGACGGGCCCTTGAGCGCGCCCTCCTCGCCACCGGACACTCCCACGCCCACGAAGTGCAGGCCCTTGGTGGCCAGCGCGGCCTCGCGGCGGCGGGTGTCGTGATAGAGCGAGTTACCCGCGTCGATGATGATGTCGTCGGTGTCGAGCAGCGGGACCAGCTCCTCGATCACGTCGTCGACCGGCTTGCCGGCCTTGACCATGATCAGGACGCGGCGCGGGCGCTCCAGCGCGTCGACGAGGTCCTGCAGCGTCTCGGCGGCCACGAAGGTGCCCTCGTCGCCGTGCTGCTCGATCAGGGCGTCGGTGCGGGACCGGGTGCGGTTGTGCACCGCCACCGTGTATCCGTTGCGGGCCAGGTTGCGGGCCAGGTTGGCGCCCATCACGGCGAGCCCGGTCACACCGATCTGTGCTGCTGCTGTCATGCTGAAGACTCCTCAGCGCCAGGCAGCCGGGATCGGGTGCGCCTCGCTGCGCGCCACGGGCCGCGGCTCGCCGGCAGGGCCGTAGGTTCGATCTGAACGATCATCCTCATCCTAGTTTCCGGACTGCTGACCGCACCCCGACCGTCCCACTTTTCCGGCTTTCCCGCCACCGCCCCGGTGCTCACCGGCGGCACCGCGACGGTGGGCTCACGGCCGCAGACTGTTGGCGCGGGCCAGGGTCGGCTCGGGCGGCTCCCCGATCAGGTGCGGCAGCGTGGACTTGCCCGATCCGGACGGTCCGGTGACCGCCACCAGCGCACCAGGCGCGAGCTGCAGGCTCAGCCCGTTCGCAGCGGTGATCTCGACACCGCCGGTGCGGAACCGCTTGGTCGGCCCGGTGACGGCGACACTCGCGCCGGTGGGCGTCAGCGCGGTCATGGTCTACTCCTCCGCCAACATGCGGCCGCCACGTGAGCGCCGACCTGTCATTCCTGGACGACGCCGAGGAGGCCCTGCTGGGCGATGGCGCCGCCGCGCCGGCCGCCCTCCCCTCCCGCCGCGAGACCCCCCTGCGCGACCGGCGGTGCACGCCCCGGACAACCCCGCCCGCGGCCGACCGTGCTGGCCTGAACCCACCAGCCCCACCTGTCACTCTCGGCGACCACAAATCGGGATGAGCCGACCGCCCCGTGAGATGACCGCACCCGACACACGACATATCCCCCGGTCACAGGTACGGTCTTCTGATGGATCTCTGGGTCGGGGTGGGCGGCTTCGTCGTCGGCGTCATCGTCGGGCTCACCGGCATGGGCGGCGGCGCGCTGATGACGCCGCTGCTGGTGCTCGTGTTCGGGGTGGCCCCGCTGGCCGCCGTCTCCAGCGACCTCGTCGCCAGCGCGATCATGAAGCCGTTCGGCGGCGCCGTGCACCTGCGCCGCGGCACCGTCGACAAGGCCCTGGTCGGCTGGCTGTGCGCGGGCAGCATCCCGGCCGCCTTCGCCGGGGTGTTCATCGCCCGCGGGATGAAGGGCGACGGCCTGGAGCAGACCATTCAGTACGCGCTCGGCGGCGCGCTGCTGCTGGCCGCCTCCGGCCTGATCATCAAGGTCTACCTGGGCATCCGGACGCAGGGCCGCGCCGCCGCCGGACTCGCGGAGGTCGTCGCGGACGACCACGCTCCTGTTCGTGTACGCATAATTCCGACGGTTTTGGTCGGAATGATAGGCGGCCTGGTGGTCGGCGTGACCTCGGTCGGCTCCGGCTCCCTCATCGTGATCGCGCTGATGGCGCTCTACCCGCGTCTGCACCCGCACCGCCTGGTCGGCACCGACCTGGTCCAGGCCGTCCCGCTGGTCGCCTCCGCCGCCTTGGCCCACCTGCTGTTCGGCGACTTCAAGCTCGGGCTCACGGCCACCCTCGTCGCCGGAGCCGTGCCCGGTGTGCTGCTCGGCGCCGCCATCTCCACCCGCGCCCCCGCGGGCCTCATCCGCGGCGCGCTCACCGTGGTGCTGGTCGCCAGCGGCGCCAAGCTGCTGGGCGCGAGCACCCAGGCCGTCGGCGGGATCGCGCTGGCCCTGCTGATCGTCCTGCCCCTCGCCTGGATCCTGCTGCGCCGCGGCGCGGGCCTGCCCGCCCTGCCCAGCCGCACCCCGGCCCCGGCGGAGCCGGAACCGGTCGGCGTCAGCAACTAGGTCAGCTCAGGTCGCAGGCCTCCAACGAGTTCTCGTACCCGTTGAAGAACGCCTGCGACCGCTGCTGCGCCGTACCGTGCGCGCCCGGGGCGAACCACGGCTGGTCCGGGTCGTCGGCGACCGCGATCAGCCCGTTGCGCAGCTCGTCGAGATCGCCGTCGCCCAGCCCCAGCCGCGTGGAGCGCACCTCGTCGCCCAGGTACGCCCCGGCCATGCAGTCGGCCTGCAGTTCGTGGTCGATGGTGTACCGGTGCGTGACGTTGAGCCGGTCCTGGATCGCGTGCGCGTACTCGTGGCCGATCAGGTAGTACAGGAACGCGTCGCCGACCTGCCGGAACGCGGCCACGGCCCAGTCCGCGTCGTAGGCGATGAAGTCGCCGTCCGGGCAGTACGCGGCGTTGTTGGCGGGCATCGGCTCCCCGCCGCAGGCGACCTCACCCTCGCGCAGATACGGCAAGATCCGGCCCACCGGCCGGAACTCCAGCCCCGAGTCGGCGAACACCGCCGCCCAGTACTCCGCCGCCGTGTCGACCGCCGTCTCGGTGTCCTTCTCGAACTCGTCGACGGTCATGGTGCCGTCGACGTCCGCGCTCGGCTCGGCCGTGGGCCGGGTGCCGCCGCTGGTGGGGGCGGGTGCCGGGTCGGGGTCGGGCAGCGGCAGCGCGCCGCAGCCCAGGGTGAGGACGGCGGCCGCGGCGAGCGCGAGGGAGAGCAGGGTGCGGGGGCGGGTGGGCATCACGCCACTCCTTCGGTACGGGGGTGCTTCCGTCATACCCGATGGGCGCCACCGCACGCACGCGGCGGCTAGGCTGCTGCCCCGTGACCGACACCACCCATCTGGACCGTGCGCGCGCCGGCTATGACGCCGTCGCCGAGGACTACGCCGAGCTGTTCAGGGACGAGCTGGACCATCGGCCGGTGGACCGGTCGGTGCTGGCGCTGTTCGCCGAGCTGGTCCGCGAGTCGGGCGGCGGTCCGGTGGCCGACCTGGGCTGCGGGCCGGGCCGGATCTCGGGTCACCTGCTGCGGCACGGGCTCACGCCGTTCGGCGTCGACCTGTCCCCCAGGATGATCGACGTAGCCCGGCGTACCTACCCGGACCTGCGCTTCGACGTCGGCACCCTGACCGAGCTCGACCTGCCCGACGGTGAGCTGGCCGGGATCGTGGCCTGGTACTCGCTCATCCACACGCCGACCGAGCACCTGCCGAAGGTGTTCGCCGAGTTCCACCGGGTGCTCGCGCCCGGCGGGCACCTCGTCGTCGCCTTCCAGATCGGCACGCAACCGGTCCACCTCGACCGGGCGTACGGCCACGACGTGCCGTTCGACGTGTACCTGCGCACCCCCGAGCTGGTCGCCGACCTGCTCGCCGGAGCCGGGCTGCCCGTGCACACCCAGGTCCGGCGCGAACCCGGGCCGGGCACGCCGGAGAAGCGCTCGCAGGCGTACCTGCTGGCCACCAAGGCCGCAGCATGACCGGCCTAACTCCGCATCCGGTCGTCCGGCAGGCACACACGGCTTGGTCCTGGTAGCCGACCTATCGCCGCGCCGGTCAGGCAGGCGAGTCCCCAAGCCGGCCGTCCAGCCCTGTCGTTCGGACAGGGCTGGACGCTTCAAGGCGCTCGGGGACCTCGCGCTCAGGACCGCGCGGGCAGGCGGCTGGGGCGCAGGCCATGGAAAGGCCAGAACACTGCCCAGAGCAGGTACGTCGGCACGAGGAGGGCGACCAGCAGTTCCAGATAACTGAGGGTGTCGGTGAAGTGCGACCCCAACCATATGAAGGAGAAACCCAGCGCGAACACGTAGACCAGCCCGAACACCGAGCCGGTGAATCCTGGGCGGAAGCGCGGGCCGTCCGCGTCAGCACACAGGCGAAGGCTTTCCGTGTGGTGCCAGCTACGCCACGCGGCCCCCATGAGTCCGCTGAGTGCGGCATACACCGCGACACCCAGCACCGCGAGGACTATCGAGGCTCCGACGCCCGTGCCGAGCCAGGCCACTATCCAGCCGAAGCTCCAATGGTCCGCGGCCCAGTTTACGAACTTCGACAGCGGCGCATTGACTTCCCGCTCGACGAGGAGCCCGACCGTCGCGGCGGCGGTGACGGCGGCGACCAGGCGTGACATTGCCAGCGCCCGGACCCGTACGACGTGCGATTCCTCTGCGCGCTCGGAGTTCGGCGGGAGCGCTCCTGCCGTCTGCTCACTCAGGTCGAGCAGCAGCCTTGCGAGGGGTTGCTGAACCTGGGTGAGGTTCTGCGGGTACGTCGTGTGGTCGCTCAGGAAGGAGTTGCGGTTGGCAACCGGCGACTCCTCGGGGCCCGGTGCACCGAACTCGCGAGGTAGCGGGGTGTCCACCCAGACCAGCCGTTCGCCGCGAGGAAACCCGAGCAGCGAGGCGGCGATGAGGGTCGCCTCCCTGCGCTCCAGCGGCACCGTGACCGGTTCCGTCCCCGGGATGGCGACGGCCGTCTTGCTGATCGTGTAGCCCCTGGACATCCGCGCCTGCTCAACCAGGTCGTCGCTGCCGGCCCAGCACTCGGGGCCGCGTCCGGGCGTCCAGCGGAGCCTTCGGAGCCCAGCTGCCGATGTCGCTTCGAAGCCGCCGTCAGACGTGTGGTGCCAGACCGTCTCCACCAGTCTGTCCCGCACCTGCGCGGGGCTGTCGCCGAGCGGACCGGCCGGCACCAGGTCGAAAGACGTCCACACGTTGACCCAGTGCGGACAGCCCATGCTGCGCCACTGGTCGACGGATCGACCATCGTTGAGCAGGGTGGTGCCCGCGCCTACGGTGACGAGGTGGTCGGGCCAGGGCGCCAGGCCTTCCAGGAACGCACGGCAGGAGATGGCCGCGCCTTGAGAGTGCGCGACCACGACGACGCGTTTGGCCCGTGCGCGCGCCTCGGTGACGCGCTTGAGCACCTGCTCCCGCATGGCTGCCGCCTGGATGGCACGTTCCCGGTAGGCCTGCGCGTCACCGATGGAGGTCACCAAGTCGGCAACCAGCGGTTTCACCCGGCCGCCGAGCACGGGGACCCGCTGTAGCACGAGGAGCAAGCCGAGTGCGGCCACGGCTACGACTGCCAGTACTGGAGCCCCCACGAACAGGGCGACGGCCAGCAGGACGTACGGCGCCACAAGGGCGTAGAGCAGCACCCAGTAAAGCAGCAGCATCACCGCCCAGACCAGGGGTGTCACGAGTAGCCCGATACAGCCCGTCTCCCGGGGAAACAGCCTGCGAACCGTCGGCACGACCTGGTGCCTGATCACAAACCAGAGCAGTCCGGCCAGCGCGACCAATCCGCGGCGAGCGGCACGCCCGGTGAACTTCGCCGCCCAGCTCAGCACATCGGACGCCGAGGAGGGATGGAAGTCATCGGCCCACCGAGCTTCCGTCAGGAGCCAGCTTGCCTGGCGACCGTCGTCGCGGGTGACCTCGAGGATCACCTCCGCGCCGTCGCCATGGAGGTCCTTCGAGGACACGACGCGAGTCGCGAACCCGTGCGAACGTCCAGAATGTACGAGCAGCTCCTGAAGTGGCTCGGACCAGCTCAGCAACGTCGTCCCTTGCGCCTGGTCGCCGATCCCGTGCACGAACACGACCGCCACATCGCACTCACGCGGCCCGTCGCCCGCCACACTGCCCTGAGCCGCCGAATCCGCCACCGAGCCTCCATCAAGATCGACCGGGCGCCGCAGTCACCATATCGTCACCCGTTCGCCCTTCCAGCACAGTCGCCCGTCCGGCGGCAAGACATCCGTCTATCAGCGGATGCCGGCCTTCCGCCGCCACAGGTCCCACGCCGAGCGGGCCTGCCTATCGCCGCTCAGGCGATGCCGGTTCCTTTGTGGATGCCAAGGTCGACTGAACGGGAATCCGGCGCCTGAACCGGGGTTCGGGGCAGATTGAGCGGGGCAGGACAGAGACAATCGCGGTATGGCTGAGACCTCCGCTCCCGCAACCGTGCCCGGACCGGGCAGGCTGACTTACGCTGCCGCCGTGGCGAACCTGCTGCTGGTGGGCCTGTACCTCGTCGGCACCGTCGGCCGCCACGCGTACCTGGCCGGCAAGTACGGCTGGGACTCGCTGGACGCTTCGCACGATCCGAAGGACGTGCTGTTCACCGGACCGCTGCTCATCCTGCACGTGCTCGTGGTGATCGTCGCCCTGCTCGGCTGGCTGGTGATCGTCCCGCTGAGCGCATGGTCGGCCATGGCTGCCGTCGCCGCCCGGCGGGCCCACCCGCTGCTGGTCGCCTCGGCGCTGTCCGGAGTCGTCTACCTGGCGGTCAACCTGTCCCCGTACGGCGACCGGCTGCGGGTCTGGCTGCTGGACTAGTCGGCCGCGGCGCTCGCGGGAGGGGCACCGGCGATCAGGTGAGCGCGGCGGCGCGGGCCTGGAACAGCTCGCGCTCGCGGGCGTTGCGGGTCATGGCGGCGGCGCGCTCGAACTCCGCGCGGGCCTCGGCGGCGCGGCCGAGGCGGGCGAGCAGGTCGCCGCGTACCGCGGGCAGCAGCGCGTAGCCGGGCAGGGTGAGCGTGTCGACGATCCGCAGCCCCTCCTCGGCGCTTCCGGCGTTGGCCACCGCGACGGCCCGGTTGAGGTCGACGATCGGCGACGGCGAGACGTGGGCGAGCACCTCGTACAGGGCGGCGATGCGGGTCCAGTCGGTCTGTTCGGCGGTGGCGGCGCGGGCGTGGCAGGCCGCGATCTCCGCCTGCAGCGTGTACGGCCCGAACGTGCCCCCGGCCCGGCCCAGCGCATCCAGGCCGCGCCGGATCAGCAGCCGGTCCCATCGACGCCGGTCCTGGTCCTGTAGCAGGATCGGGGCACCGTCCGGCCCGGTGCGCGCCGGGGTGCGCGAGGCCTGCAACTCCATCAGCGCGACCAGCCCGTGCACCTCCGGTTCGGGCGGCGCGAGCGCGGCCAGGACCCGGCCCAGCCGCAGCGCCTCCTCACACAGGGCGGGGCGCATCCAGTCGTCTCCGGCCGTGGCCGCGTACCCCTCGTTGAAGATCAGGTAGACCACTTCCAGCACCGAGGCCAACCGCTGTGCCGCCTCACCCGGTGGTGGCAGCTCGATCGGCACCTCTTTCTCGGCCAGGGTCCGCTTGGCCCGGGTGATGCGCCGGCCCACGGTCGCCTCGGGCACCAGGTACGCCCGCGCGATCTCCTCGGTGGTCAGCCCGCCCAGCAGCCGCAGCGTGAGCGCCACCCGAGCCTCGGTCGACAGCACCGGATGGCAGGTGGTGAAGATGAGCCGCAGCAGGTCGTCACCGACGTAGTCGTCGAGTTCGGCGGCCAGGTCCGGGTCCTCGGCCTCCGGGGTGGCCCGCCCGACCTCCGCCAGCTTGCGCCGGTACGTGCTCTGCCGCCGCAGCAGGTCGACGGCGCGGTGCTTGGCGGTGGCCATCAGCCAGGAGCCCGGGTGCTCGGGCACTCCGCCCTCGGCCCACTGCTCCAGCGCGATGACGAACGTGTCCTGCGCCAGCTCCTCGGCCAGCCCCACGTCGCCCACCAGCCGCGCCAGGGCGGCGACGATCCGGGCGGACTCGATCCGCCAGACCGCCTCCACGACGCGACGAGGATCGGTAGCCACGGCTACCGATCCTCGCACGGGTGCGGTGATACCCCCAGTTCAGGCTGGGGGTCCGAAGTCCTCCGGTCCGAAGACCTTCAGCACCTCGGCCTCCCCCTCCCACTCCGGCCACAGGTCGCGGTGCAGACCCAGGAACCGCGAGGCCCACTCGACGGCCTCCTCCCTCGAGCGCACCTGGTACAGCGCGTAGCTGATCGTCTCCTTGGCCTCGGCGAACGGGCCGTCGGTGACCGACAGCGCCCCGCCGTACAGGCCGACCCGGGCTCCGGCCCCGCTCGGGGCCAGACCGGCGGTGTCCAGCAGGGCACCGGCGGCCGACGCCTCGGCGCCGAGCTTGAGAATGGCGTCCATCAGTCCGGGCGGCGGTGGGGTGTCGGGACGGTGGCCTTTGAGCAGCATGAGGTAGCGCATGACGTGATCCTCCTGGATGTTTCGATGGTCGGTGACTCAGGCGGCGTTGCGGTAGTAGTGGACGCTGACCGTGGCCAGCCAGGCCCAGGCGGTCGCCACGGCGGCGAGGAAGGCCAGGGTCGTCGGGCCGTGCGAGCCGCCGGCGATGCCCGCGAACCCGGCCAGGAACACCACGCCGGTGATCCGCGAGAACCAGGCCAGGCCGCGCTCGCCCGCCCGGGCGAAGCCGCGCGCCAGCACGAAGCAGGCCGCGACGAGGCAGCCGAAACCGATCCCGCCGAGCATGAGATGCAGCATGCCGTGCCAGCTGATGGTGCCGGTCTCGGGCGCGCCGACGGGGAAGCCCTGGACCGCGTCGGCGTGGAAGATCCCGGCGCCGACCAGGCTCAGGCCGTACCCGGTGAGCAGGAGCGGGGCCCAGAAGCGGCGACCCTGCGGCAGGGCGCGGCGCAGCCCGACGGCGGCTGCCACGGTCATCAGCCCGGCCACGACGAAGTTGGCGACCTGGATCCAGCCGCCCTCGCCGTTTGCCAGCAGGCTCCAGGCGTGGCGGGACAGGTCGAAGCCGTCGCGGGTCAGCGCCTGGGCCAGGCCGACCACGAGGTAGCTCGGACCGGCGATCACGCCGTACCCGAGCAGCGACTTGGTGATCCGGACCGGCAGTGGCGGGCAGGTGGCGGTAGCGGTGGTCATCTCGGTTCTCCTTCGGTTTCGTTGCCTACACCTGCTCCTCGAACGGCCGACACCGGATCCGACACACCCTTCCAAGATTTTTTCGAGGGTACGAAATCCCAGGTCGGAATCTGCTGGCACCGCCGGCACGGCCTCGGCCATCCTGTTGCTCTGCTCTGCTCTGCTCTGCTCTACCGCCGCAGCCGCCCATCCATGGAGCCAGTCGCCGATGACCGACCCCCGCCCGCCTGACCCCGACCCGGCGCCGACCGGGCCGCGCTCCACCGAGGACCTGGCCCACCTGCGCTGGAGGCTGGCAGGCAATCCGGCCCTTCCGTCGGCCGTCGTCGACCGGCTCATCGGCCTGGCCGACGATTACATCGGGTACGAACTGGCCGACCGCACGGACCTCAGCCGCGATCAGGTGCTGCGCCTGGCCCGCCACGGCGGCGCTCCGATCGCGATCCGGCTGCTGCAACGCGGCCTGCTGACGCCCGAGGAGGTCGACGACTCCGATCCGCGCATCCTCGTCGCCCTGGCCGACCTGGGCCCGATCGCCGCCGACCGGGTCCGACCGGCGGCGACCAGCCCCGACCCGGCCGTCCGGGCGGCGCTCGCCGAGACGGCGCACCTTCCCACCGAGCTGCTGGCGCTGCTCGCCGAGGACCGGGACCTGGACGTCGTGGTCGAGGCGGCCTCGTCGCCCCGGCTGACCGACGCGCTGGCCGAGACGCTGGTGGCGCACCCGCATGTCAGCGTGCGCCGCGCTCTGGCCTGCAACGAGCGGACGCCGGTCCACCTGCTCGTCGCCCTGGCCGACCGGGCCTTGCCCGCCGCCGAGCACTGCCCCGTCTGCGACGGCACCGCGAACCCGATCGCCGAGTACTGGACCTGCGACGGCAGCCACGGCAGCGCCCTGGATGAACTCGACTTCGCGCTGGTGCTCAACCCGCACACCCCGGCCGAGACGGTGTGCCGCTTCGCCACCCACCCCGACATGCACCTGCGATGGCGGCTCGCGGAACGCGACGACCTGCCGCAGGAGGTCTACCGGTTGCTCGCCCGCGACCCGATTCCCGGCGTACGCAGCGATCTCGCCGAGAACCCCGCCATCGGCGAGGACATCATCCGGGAATTGGCCGCCGATCCCTTCCCCAACGTGCGCCGCCTGCTGGCCCACAACCCGGCGGTGCCCCTGGACGTCCTGACCGAGCTGGCCGGATCGGCGAAGATCGGCCCTACGCTGCTGCCGCGCGTGGCAGCGGCGACGGAGGCCGAGATCGAGGCCCTCGCCACGTCCCGCAATCCGGTCGCCCGGATGCTGGCCGCCGAACGACGCGACCTGTCGCCACGGCTCGTCGACCAGCTCGCCCAGGACGCCGACGCGAGGGTGCTCAAGTCCGTCGCGGACAACCCCATGGTGGCGGTGTCGCGCATGTGGGAGATGGCCACCGGTCACGGGCCGCGCGTCGCGGCGCGGCTGGCGCAGAATCCGGCCTGCCCGCCGGACCTGCTGCTGCACCTGGCCGAGTGCAGCCCGCCGGCCCGAAAGGCGCTGCGCCACATCGCCGAACATCCCCACGCACCGGCGGCGGCACTGCTGATCTGCCTGGCCGACGAGAAGGCACGCGCGTACGCCGCAGGTCATCCGGCCCTGCCCCCGCACACGATCGTCGAACTGCTGGCCGACGCCGACCTGTCGGTCGCGGGCGACGCGGCCGCCAACCCCGCCCTGCCGGTGTCCGCAATGCACGATCTCACGAGGAGCGATCCTCTGGCATGATCTGCCGGGTGAACCCCTCTTACCCTGGCCCCGTCATGCCCTACGCCGCCTACCAGGTGCCCGTGCCGCTGCCCGAGGGGCACGGCGTCATCGTGGCGAGCTTCAACCGCGGGCCGTACCTCGTCTCGGCCGCGGCCACCTCCCGCCTGAAGATCGACGGCCGCGACGTGCCGTTCGGCTCGGAGGGCACCTACCACGTCGTGGTCCCGGCCGGACCGCACGAGGTGAAGGTCACCGACTTCATCGGCATGCCGATGATCAAGACGCGGCTGACGGTGCAGCCGGGCGCGGCCCACCAGCTGAACTTCCGGTTCGGCGGCTGGCGCAACCGGGTGCGTGACGGCCACGGCACCGACGTGACCACCTTCGGGCTGTGGTCCAACTACCTGATCATGCTGATCACCCTGGGTGTCGGCGTGCTGTGCTGCGGCGGTGCCTCCGTGCTGGCCGCCCTGGCGAACACCTCCAGCTGATCGCGCACTCCGGCCGGACCGCACGGGCACGTCTGCGAAGCTGACCGTGCGGCCGGACGGAGGGGGCACGAGATGCGGGGATTCGCGCGGCGGGAGTTCGTGTTCATGCTGCTGCGCCGCATGGACGACTACCAGCCGGAGCTGGTCCAGGCCGCGTACACGGGCCTCGGTGCCGCCCGTGCCGACTACCTCGCCGCCCACCACCGCTGGCAGCAGCTGCTGCGCTCCCGGCGCAGCCCGCGAGGGCTGGACCTGTACCACGCCACGATCGGCCCACCGGACGCCGAGCGGCCCGTGCCGTTCGGCGACCTGACGCTGACCGCGTACACGTGGACGCTGCCGGGTCCGTGGCCGGAGCTGCGCTGGGAGGCGACCGTCGGCACCGACGGCTTCGTCCTGCACGCCTGGCTGGTGCGCGCCGCGTCGTCGTCCCGGCCCGCGCTGCGCGGACCGGACCGGATCGCCCCCTGGTCGGCGGTGGTCGACGACGTGCTCGGGGCTTACCCGGGCGCCCGGCAGCTCGACCCCGAGGTGCCCAGCCGCTGGGTGGTGCGCACCCGGCACGAATACGACCTGGTGTTCGTGCACGGCCTCTACCAGGTCGGGCACCCGGCCGGGGCGAGCACCCCGTCCCGGCCGCCTAGGGCTGGGCCTGGTAGCCGCTGGCCTGCAGGGTGAACAGCTCCGCGTACCGGCCGCCGAGGGCCATCAGCTCGTCGTGGGTGCCCGACTCGACCAACTTCCCCTCGTGCAGCACGTGGATGGCGTCGGCGAAGCGTACGTTGGCCAGCCGGTGCGTGATCAGCACGATGATCCGTTCGGGGTGGCGGCGCAGCTGGGCGAAGAAGGCGTGCTCGGCCTTGGCGTCCAGGGCCGAGGACGGCTCGTCGGCGATCAGGATGGTGGCGTCGCGGTAGATGCCGCGTGCGGCGACCAGCCGCTGCCACTGCCCGCCGGACAGGTCCTGCCCCTCCTTGAACTCCTTCGACAGCAGCGTGGCGTAGCCGTGCGGCAGTTCGGTGATCATGTCGTGCGCGGCGGCGGCACGGGCCGCGCCCTCGGCGCGCTCATGGTCGTACTCGATGTCGTGCCGTCCGATGTGGAGGTTCGCCTGCACGCTGAACGGGAACTTGTAGTACGACTGGCTGATCATCGCGACCTGCGCGGCGGCCTGGTCGGGGTCGAGGTGGTTCAGGTCGACGCCGTCCCAGGCCACGGTGCCGCCATTGGGGCGGTACAGGCCCGCGAGCAGCATGGCCAGGGTGCTCTTGCCGGAGCCGTTCTCGCCGACCAGCGCGATGACCTGACCCCGGTGCAGCGTCATCGACACCTGGTCGAGCGCGGGCCGCTGGGCCCCGAGGTAGGCGAACGACACCTGCTCGACCCGCACCTGGTCGACCCGCTCGACGGCGGCGCTGCTACCGGCCTCGGGCACCCGTTCGGCGGCCCGGCGCAGGAAGGCGCGGAAGTCGGTGTAGTACAGGGCGTCCTCGTACAGCCGGTTGATCGAGTACGTCGTGGTCTGCAGGCTCGAGCTGGCCGCCTGCACGGCGAACAGCGCAGTCGCGGCCGCCGCCAGCGGCACCAGGCCGCCCATCAGCAGGAACGCGAGCAGCGCGTACATGCCCGCGCTGGCCAGGCCGGTGAGTCCGGCCCCGACCGCCCGCATGACGGTCTGCTCGCCCGCGAGCTGTAGCGACAGCCGGGTCTCGGCACCCATCAGCGTGCGGTACTGCCCGAGCAGGTAGTCGCGCATCTGGAAGGCGCGCAGCTCGGCGGCGGTGTAGCGGTTGGCCAGCAGCACGGCGAGCATCCAGGCGCGGCGACGCCGGTCGTAGTGCTTGAGCATCAGCAGGTATTCGCGCCGGGCCACCCGGATCGCGGTGACGGCGGTCGGCGCCCCGGCCACCAGCAGGCACGGCAGCAGCAGCGGCGCGATGACCGCGACCGCGGCTCCGGCGGCGGCGATACCGACCACCCCGGTGATCAGGTCGACGGTCGAGTCGACGATCCAGGCCGACTCGCGCATGCCCCGGTCCCGGGCGCGGTCCATCTCCTGGGCGAAGCCCGGGTCGTCGAAGGCGGCGAGGTCGACGCGGGTGGTGGCCTCGTACATCTGCATCTCGACCTGGAGGTCGATCTGCGGCCGCAGCCGACTCTGGGCCCAGCCCGCGGCGATGCCGAGCGCCCCGCGCGCGGTCACCGCGGCCGCGGCCCAGCACAGCGCGGGCAGCGCGGCCCGGACCCGTTCCGGCGTCGGCCCCTCGCTGAACAGGTTGGCCAGCACGTTGCTGGTCGCCAGCAGCCCGAACGTGGTCATCGACCCGGCGAGCAGCTGCAGCCCGATGGCGGCGACAGTGTCGCGCGGGTTGGCCGCCCAGGCCAGCCGCAGCGACTCGCGGACCAGCGCGGGCAACCGCCGCGCCACCGCCCAGAACCCCGTTTTGGCGAACGCCTCCGCGTGGACCATCCAGTCCTCGGCTGCCAGCTCCGGCAGCGCCGCGACCCCCTGCGACTCCGTCACGCCCGGCACGCTACCGCCCGACGACCCTCCACACCGGACGCGACGCGCGGAGGTCAGCCGGTCGTGCGGTTTCGGGGAAAGTGCCGGCATCGAAGCCTGAGTTCGCGCACTTTCCCCGAAGCCGCAGTCATCTCAGCACTGGCCGTCGGCGAGGACGTAGTAGTTGGGGCCGGTCTGGCGCAGGGTGTGGATGACGGCCACGTTCCACAGGCCCATGGCCTGGTTGGAGCCGTTGGCGTAGGTGTAGCCGCCGCTCTGGTGGGCACGCCCGGCCGTGGTCTGGGCGTAGTTGCTGGCGGTGAAGCAGGGCTGGTTGGTCGGGCTGGGGCTGGGCGACGCGCTCGGCGAGGCGGACGGGCTGGGCGCGGGCGAGGCGCTGGCCGACGGGGACGGCGCCGGGCCGCCGGTGGCCAGGCCCCAGTCCTGGGCGATGCGGTACGACGAGCAGATCGAGTCCAGGAAGTAGGCGGCCGCCGCCCCGCACTGGTCCACGCCGCTGCCCGGGTCGACCGGCGTGCCGTGCCCGATGCCCTGCACCCGGTAGGTGATCACCTGGCCGGTGCCGTACACGGTGCGGGTGGTGCTGGCGGGCAGGCTGCTGGTGCCGGTGGCGGTGGTGCTGATGCCGTGCACGTTGACCCACTGGTCGCGCAGCTCGTCGGCGTTGGCGGGCACCACGGTCGTGTCCGAGCTGCCCGCCCAGATCGACACCTTCGGCCACGGCCCGGGGTAACCGGCGTAGGCGTTGCGCACCAGGTCGCCCCACTGCGTCGGGGTCTTGCTGACCGCGCCGTACATGCAGGTGTAGGCGCTGGAGGTGTCGGTGGCGCAGCGGTACGCCAGCCCGGCGACCACCGCGCCGCCCGCGAACACGTCCGGGTACGTGGCGAGCATGACCGAGGTCATCGCCCCGCCCGCCGACAGCCCGGTCACGTAGATCCGCGCGGCGTCACTGCCGTAGTTGGTCTTGGCGTAGTCGACCATCTGCTTGACCGACAGCGCCTCGCCCTGCCCGCGGGTGGCGTCGCTGGGCTGGAAGAAGTTGAAGCAGGAGTTGGCGTTGTTGGCCGAGCTCTGCTGCGGCAGCACCAGGGCGAAACCGTAGAGGTCGGCGTACTTCTGCCAGCCGGAGTTGGCGAAGTAGTCGTTGGCGGTCTGGGTGCAGCCGTGCAGGGCGACGACCAGCGGGGCACCGGTGGGCAGGCCGGTGGGCCGGTAGGCGTACATGGACAGGGCACCGGGGTTGCTGCCGAAGCCGGTGACCTGGGTCAGGGTCGCGGCGGCCTGGGCGGGCGCGATGGCGACGGCGGTCGCGGCGGTCGCGGCGGCCAGGGCCGCGACGCCGGTCAGCAGAGTGGTGAACCAGCGGGGACGGGTCATGGCCCGGAAACTACGACCGCCGTTAACCTCGCCGAAATGGGTGCGAACCACATGTTCCGGACGCCGATTGTGGCGCCGGTCACAACCTGATCAGCGTTGGACCAGCTCGCGGATGTGGGCGGCCACCACCGCCGCGCCCTGCTCCCCGATCAGGATCGTGTAGTGGTTGACGTCGGGTACCAGCTCGTTCGGGACCTCGGCCAGCGTCTCGGCGCGGTACAGCCCCGTCGGCTCGTCCAGCAGCCCGCGCGGCGCCCACAGCACCTTGATCGGGCAGGTCACCGTCCGGTACGCCGTGGTCGTCGGCTCGTGCACCAGCGTGTCGCTCGCGTCGGCCCGGATCGCCTCCACGTTGCACGACGGCCGGTCCCCATGCAGGTCCCGCAGCGCGTACGCCTCGATCGCCGCCGACCAGTACGGCCCCAGCGCCGGGTGCTCCGACCAGAAGTCCAGGTAGGCGTCCACGGTCGGGAACACCATCGACAGGCGCTTCATCGCCGGGCCGATGACCGCCAGCAGCAGCGCGTCGATGTCGACCCCGGCCGGGATGCCGAACGCCACCCCGCCGTCGACCAGCAGCACCGACGACACCCGGTCCGGGTACATCACCGCGGTCAGCGCCGCGACGAACCCGCCCATCGAGTGCCCGACCAGCACCGCCCGCTCCACGCCGAGGTGGTCCAGCAGCGCGACCACGTCGGCGGCGTGCGCGGCCAGCCCGTACGGCCCCGGCAGGCCCGCGCTGCCCGCCCGGCCGCGCAGGTCCGGGGCGACCAGGTCGATCACGCCGCCGAGCTTCTCGGCGAGCACGGCGTAGGACAGGGCGTTGGCGGTGATGCCGTGCAGGGCCACTACAGTCGGGCCTTCGCCGGGCCAGCGGCACACCCGCAGGCTGCCGCCCGCGACGGCGACGTCGAACTCGTCTGGCTGGAGGAGGGTCACGTGGGGCAACCGTACGGATCTCTCCGCACGCGCGCGATGGGTTGCGACCCACACCATCGGGGGGTGCGGTGTGGTGGCGGACCACATGGCCGCCTGGTGGCGGCGTCCATAGCGTGGCGTGGACCACAACGGTAACCAAGGAGACCCCGATATGAAACGGCGACTCGTCATTCTCGCCACCGCGTCGGCGCTCGCCCTGGCGGCCTGCGGCAGCCCGCAGGACGCGGCGACCCCGCAGGGCGGGAAGGTGTCGGTCGGGCTGGTTTACTCCCAGACCGGCGCCCTGGCCAGCTACGGCAAGCAGTACATCGACGGCTTCAAGGCCGGGCTGGCGTACGCCACCAACGGCACCAACAAGGTCGGCGACCGCACCATCGAGCTGCTCGAGTCCGACGACGCGGGCGACCCGGCCAAGGCCGTCTCGGCGGTCAAGGACCTCGTCGGCAAGGGCGTCAAGGTCATCGCCGGCTCCACCGGTTCGGGCGTGGCGCTCCAGGTCGCCCCGCTGGCCGCGCAGAACAAGGTGCTGTTCGTCTCCGGCCCGGCCGCGACCGACGGCATCACCGGCGTCAACAAGTACACCTTCCGCTCGGGCCGCCAGTCCTACCAGGACGTGCTGGCCGCGAAGTCGTTCATCGCCGACCCGGCGGGCAAGAAGGTGCTGGTCTTCACGCAGGACACCGCCTTCGGCAAGGCCAACGAGGCGGCGGTGACCGCCGTGATCGGCGGCGCGGGCGCCACCGTGACCGCGCTGGAGGTCCCGGCGAGCGCGACGGACTTCACCCCGTTCGCCAGCCAGGTCGTCAAGGCCAAGCCGGACCTGCTGTTCGTGGCCTGGGCGGGCACCACCGCCAGCGCCATGTGGCAGGCCCTGGACCAGCAGAACGTGCTGGCCAGCACGCTGGTCGTGACCGGTCTGGACCAGAAGGCGTCGTACCCGACCTTCGGCAAGGCCGGTGACCGAGTCTCCTTCCTGTCGCACCACTTCCCCGGCGCGACCGACAACGCGGTGGCCAAGGCGGCGGCCGCGGCCGTGCCCGGCGGCCTGGACCTGTTCACCCCGGACGGCTTCAACGCCGCCCAGATGATCGTGCACGCGCTGCAGGCCGGCGACGACGTCGAGAAGATGATCGCCGCGCTGGAGGGCTGGAGCTTCGACGGCATCAAGGGTGCGATGACCATCCGCAAGGAGGACCACGCGCTGCTGCAGCCGATGTTCCAGGTGAAGCTGGTCGGCGGCGCGCCGCAGCTGGTCAAGGCCCTCAACCCGGACGAGGTCGCCCCGCCGGTGGCCGCGATGAAGTCCTGACCAATGCCGGTCCTCAGCACAGACGCGCTGACCTGGCGCATCGGTGAAGTCTCGATCGTGGACGGAGTCACGGTCGAGCTTCACCCCGGCGAGTTCCTCGGCGTCATCGGCCCCAACGGCGCCGGCAAGACCTCGCTGTTCAACCTGATCTCAGGGCTGCACCCGGCCACCTCCGGCCGGGTGCACCTGGCGGGGCGGGACATCACCCGCCTGACCCCGCACGCCCGAGCCCGTCACGGGCTCGGGCGCACCTTCCAGTCCTCCTCGGTGTTCGGCTCGCTGAGTGTGCGCGAGAACGTAAGACTGGCCGTCCAGGCCAGGGCGGGTGGTTCCAGCTCGCTGTGGCGGCGGGCCGACTCGTACCGGGAGGTGGCCCGCCGGGCCGACGAGTGCCTGGACACGGTCGGGCTGCTACCCCGCGCCGACATCGACGCCCGCACCCTGTCGCATGGCGAGAAGCGGGTGCTGGAGATCGCGCTGCTGCT
Organism: Catellatospora tritici; assembly: GCF_019083965.1. GTDB lineage: Bacteria > Actinomycetota > Actinomycetes > Mycobacteriales > Micromonosporaceae > Catellatospora > Catellatospora tritici. The sequence goes on along the minus strand of NZ_JAHRCY010000010.1, from coordinate 215,763 downwards.
CGCGGGCGAACCGGCCGTGATGCTGCTGGACGAACCGATGGCCGGGGTCGCCTCGGCCGACGTGCCCGCCCTCGTCGAGGTGATCCGGCAGGTGTCCGGCACCGGCGACCGGGCCGTGATCATGGTGGAGCACCACATGCACGTCATCCTGGACCTGGCCGACCGGCTGGCGGTCATGCACCACGGCGCGCTGCTGGCCTGCGGCACCCCCGACGAGGTCATGGCCGACCCCGTCGTGCAGGAGGCATACCTCGGGGAGGCGTTGTGATCCTCGACGTACACGATCTCGACGTACACCTGTCGGGCCTGCACATCCTGCAGGGCGTGAGCTTCGGCGTCGCCCCCAGCGGGGTCACCGCGCTGCTGGGCCGCAACGGCGCCGGGAAGACCACGACGATGCGGGCGCTGGTCGGGCTCAACCCGAGCACCGGGCGCGTGCTGTTCGACGGCGCCGACCTGGCCGGGCAGCGGACCCACGAGCGGGTCCAGGCGGGCCTGGGCTACGTGCCGGAGGACCGTTGCGTGTTCGCCGGACTGACCGTGACCGAGAACCTGCGGCTGGCCGCGCGCGGCGAGACCGACCTCGACCTCGTCTACAACCTGTTCCCCGAGCTGCTCAAGCGCGGGCAGCAGAAGGCGGGTTCGCTGTCGGGCGGGCAGCAGCAGATGCTGGCCCTGGGCCGGGTGCTGCAGAACCGCAACCGGCTGCTGCTGGTCGACGAGCCCACCAAGGGCCTGGCGCCCAAGGTGGTCACCGAGGTGGCCGAGGCCCTGGAGCGGGTCGCGGCCACCGTGCCGGTGCTGCTGGTCGAGCAGAACCTCGCGGTGGTACGCCGCCTCGCGGGCACCGCCGTGGTGCTCGCCGCGGGCAGCGTCGCCTGGACCGGCGACGCCAAGCACCTGCTCGGCGACGCCGAGCTGACCACGTCTCTGCTCGGGGTGGGCCGCTGATGTCGACGATCGTCCTGCTGACCGTCACCGGTCTGGGCCTGGCCGCGCTGTACTTCCTGGTCGCCTCCGGCCTGTCGCTGGTGTTCGGCCTAGCCGACGTGCTCAACTTCGCGCACGGCCTGTTCCTGTCCGTCGGCGCGTACGCCACCTGGTGGGCCGCCGACTTCATGCCCGTCGAGGCGGCCGTGCTCGTCGGCGTGGCCGCCGGGGTCGTCACGGCGGTCCTGGTCGAACTGGTGCTGATCCGGCCGCTGTACCGGCGCACCATCGAACAGGTGCTGGTCACCGTCGGCCTGTCGCTGGCCGGGGTGGCACTGCTGCAGTCGGTGTTCGGCGCCGACCCGCGGCCGTTCCCCCGCCCGGCCTGGACCGAGGGCGTGGTGTCGGTGTTCGGCGCCCGCATCCCGGCCGACCGGTTCCTGCTCATCGGGGCCGCGGTGCTGGTGTTCCTCGCCCTGGCCGCGTTCCTGCGCTACACCCGCTACGGCCTGATCGTGCGCGCCGGGGTGGAGAACCGGGAGATGGTCACCGCCCTGGGCATCGACGTGCGCAAGGCGTTCACGCTGGTGTTCGCCATCGGCGGCGCCGCCGCGGCGCTGGCCGGCTCGCTGGCCGGGATCTACTTCAGCACCGTCTCCCCCACCACCGGCGGCTCGCTGCTCATCTTCGCGTTCATCGTGGTGGTCATCGGCGGTATGGGCTCGGTGCCCGGCTCGGCGGTCGCCGCGATCCTGGTCGCGCTGCTGCAGCAGTTCGTGAACTACTACGGCGGCTCCGGGGCCGGCGACGTGTGCGTGGTCGCACTACTGGCCGTCGTCCTGCTCTGGCGCCCGAAGGGATTGGCGAGAGCATGAGGCGATGGTGGCCCCTGGGCCTGGCCATACTGCTGGCGCTGCTGCCGTACGGGCAGGCGTTCAACGCGCCGGGAACACTGAACCTGCTGGCGCTGTGCCTGGTCTTCGCGGGCCTGGCCGCGGGCTACGACCTGCTGTTCGGCCGCACCGGCCTGCTGTCGTTCGGGCACGCGCTGTACTTCGCGATCGGCGCGTACCTGACCGTGATCCTGATGAACCACGGGTTCGCGCTGCCGGTGGCGGCGCTGCTCGCGATGGTCGCCGGGACCGTGGTCGCGGCGCTGCTCGGCGCGGTGGCGCTGCGCGTGGACGGAATCGCGTTCTCGATGGTGACGCTGGCGTTCGCGCAGGTCGGCGCGATCATCGTGGCCCGGGACCCGGGCGGGCTGACCGGCGGCGAGGAGGGCGCCACCATCGCCAAGGGCATGCCCGACGCGCTGGTGGGGGTCGTCAACACGGTCAACCTGTACTGGCTGGCGCTGGCCTACCTGGTGGTGGTGCTGGTGGTGCTGCACCGGGTGGGCCGGTCGCCGGTCGGGCGGGTGCTGTCGGCGATCCGCGACGACGCACGGCGGGTCGGGGTGCTGGGGCTGTCGCCGTACCGGTACAAGCTGATGTCGTTCGTGCTGGCCGGAGCCCTGGCCGCGCTCGGCGGCACGGTGTACGTCCTGGTCGTCGGCGGCGCCGCCCCGCACCTGGCCTCCTCCGACCTCACCCTGACCCTGCTGGTCATGGTGGTGCTCGGCGGGCCGGGCAGCCGATTCGGCCCGGCGCTGGGCGGCGCGCTGTTCACGTTCCTGGACTACCAGCTCACCGACTACGCCACGGACCTGCCCGGCCCGCTGGCGCAGCCGATGTTCGTGCTCGGCGTGGTGTTCATCCTGGCCGTGTACTTCTTCCCCGGCGGGCTCGCCCGCATCGGGGTGACGCTGCCCGTATGGCTGCGCCGCCCCGTACGCCAGGAGGGATGACCCGGCCTCCGCCGACGGCGAGAGGTGGCGCGCGGTCCGGTCGACAGCCGGGCCGCGCGCCACGCCCTGCGAGTTCGCCCGGGCGACCGCTTTCGGCCGCCGCACAGGCCGGTGGCCGACGTACGATGCGGCGTGACGTTCACACCACGGGCCCCGTGGGCCGACACACCCAAACCGGTGCGGATGGCCGTCGCTGAGGCGCTCGGTTCGGAGATCGTCGGCCATGCGGATCTGCACGGGGGCATGTCGCCCGGCCCGGCCGCGGGGCTGCGGCTGGCCGACGGCCGTCAGGTCTTCGTCAAGGCGGTGTCCGCCGAGGTCCGCGCACGAAATCATGCGATGGTCCGGCAGGAGTCGGCGATTCTGGACGTGCTGCCCGCGTCGGTGCCCGCACCTCGACGCCTGGCGACCGTCGAGAACGGACCCTGGATCGCGCTGGTCACCACCTGGGCCACGGGCACCACCGAAAAGGTGTGGACCGATGCGTCCATCGCGGCCGTGGTACACGCCTGCCGGACGGCCGGCGAGCACTCGGCACCGGGAACCCTGCCGCCGGTCGCCGAGCGCATCTTCGACTTCGACGGTTGGGCACGCGTGCTCGAGCTCGGCGCGGGCGACGACTGGGAAGCGACCTTCGCTGGTCCAGCGGCTGATCTGGTGGCCGGGTGGGACCGCTGGACTGTCGGCGGCGCGTTGGTCCATCGCGACATTCGCCTCGACAACACGACGGTCGACGCGGAGACAGGATCGGCGGTGCTGCTCGATTGGGCGTACGCGGCCGCGGGCGCCCCATGGATCGATATCGCCCAGTTGGCGGCGGATGTGGTCGCCACCGGACACGCCCTTGGTCAGCAGTCGGCGACAGACCGGGCGTACCGGCTGTTGCAGGCGTTGCCGCCGGAGGCGTCACGCTTCGTCGTGGGCTTGGCCGGAATGTGGTGCATCCGGGCCGCGACGATCCCGGACACGGTCATGCCGACCATCTCCGCCTGGCGTCGCGCGAGATCAGCAGCGTTGCGCCCGCTGGTGGCACGTCTGATCGACGACCTTCGCGCCTCGACCCGGCCCGCGCCGTCCTCCTGATCACCGAACCGCTGTTCGGTATGTCTGGGAGTCCCACTCCTACGTGGGAGGCGCTGTCGGCCGCACTCAGGCAGACAGCGCGGCGGCTAGGGCGAGCGCCGGGAACAACCCCTGGGTGAGGGCGGCGCGGGCCATCCTCCGGTCGGTCGCGATCAGCACGAGGGCCGCGCCGAGCATGCAGGCGCAGCTGAACAGCGCCAGGGTCGCGCCGACGGTGACCGGTCCGGTGTGGACGACGACCACCCCGCCCAGCGCGCCGAGGGCCAGGAACAGGTTGTAGAAGCCCTGGTTGAGTGCCCACGGCCGGACCGCGTCGAGGTCTTCGGGCCGGGTGCGGAACCGGCCGTGCACCTGCGGGCGCCGGAACAGCACGCTCTCCATCACGAAGATCAAGACGTGCAGCAGGCCGGCGAGCGCCGCGAACACCTGGGCGATCAGGTTCATGCACGCCATTGTCACGTACATCTGGTCAGCACAACCAGTGGGGACTCTGGCCACGTGCCCTCCGACCACACGTGACGGTCACCTACTCAAAGGTCCGTCTTCATGTCGTTGGCGCACATAGTCCGGACCGACACAGCACCGTAGCTTTTCCGAAATCTGATCCGGAAGAGGTGAGCTGTGTCATATGCACTTTCCGCCCGGGGCCTGACCCGTGACTTCCGCGGCTTCCGCGCGGTGGACGGCGTCGACCTCGACATCACCGAGGGCAGCGTGCACGCCCTGGTCGGGCCCAACGGGGCGGGCAAGACCACCCTCTTCAACCTGCTCACCGGGTTCCTGGCCCCGACTTCGGGCCGGATCGAGGCGTGCGGGCGCGACATCACCGGCCTGCCGCCGGAGCAGGTCGCCCGGCTGGGCGTGGCCCGCTCGTTCCAGATCACCAGCCTCTTCCCCGGTATGACCGCAGTCGAGCACGTCGAGCTGGCACTGCAGGGCACCGGCTGGCAGTTCTGGCGCTCCGACAAGATCCTGCGCCGCCACCGGCCCCGGGCACTGGAACTGCTCGACCTCGTCGGCCTGGCGGACCTGGCCGTCCACACCGCCGACAGCCTCGCCTACGGCCGCAAGCGCGCCCTGGAACTGGCCCTCGCGCTCGCGCTGGACCCGAAGGTGCTGCTCCTGGACGAGCCGACCGCCGGGATGGGCCTGGAGGACGTCGACCGCACCGTCGACCTGATCGGCCGGGTCCGCGACGGCCGCACCGTCGTGCTGGTCGAGCACAACATGGCCGTCGTCGGGGCGCTGGCCGACCGGGTGACCGTGCTGCAGTCGGGCCGGGTCCTGGTCGAGGGCGGCTACGACGAGGTACGGGCCGACGACCGTGTCATCACCGCCTACCTGGGGACCGCCGATGTTGCGCGTTGAAAACCTGTCGGCCGCCTACGGCGAGGCCGTCGTGCTGCGGGACGTGTCGCTGGAGGTCGGCACCGGCGAGGTGGTGACCCTGGTGGGGCGCAACGGCGCGGGCAAGTCGACGCTGCTGCGCTGCGTGATGGGCCTGCACCCGTCATACACGGGAAAAATCGAACTGGACGGCCGTGATCTGGCGTCGCTGCCCGCGCACCGGCGGGCCCGGCTCGGGCTGGGCTGGGTGCCCGACGACCGGGGCAGCTACGCGGGCCTGTCGGTGGCGGAGAGCCTGCTGCTGCCGCCGACCGTCGGCCCCGACCCGTGGCCGCTGGCCCGCGTCTACGACACCTTCCCCGCGCTGCACGCCCGGCGCGACTCCCCGTCGACCAAGCTGTCCGGCGGCGAGCAGCAGATGCTCGCCCTGGCCCGGGTGCTGCGGATGGGCGCGCGCCTGCTGCTGTGCGACGAGCCGACGGAGGGCCTGTCCCCGCTGCTGGTGCAGCAGGTCGGCGACATCCTGCGCACCGCCAAGGAGCACGGCGTGACGGTGCTGCTGGTGGAACAGAACGTGCACTTCGCCTCGACCGTCGCCGACCGGCACTACCTGCTGGTCAACGGCTCGATCGCGGAGACGCTCGACAACGCCTCGGTGCGCTCCCGCGAGCGCGACCTGCTGGCGTACCTCGGGATCTGACAACTTCCTCGAAAGGATGATCAATGACGACATCTAGGTTCCGGATCTCCGCGGTGCTCGCCGCGACGGCCCTGCTCGCCGCCGCCTGCGGCGGGGGCGGCCCGAAGGCCGACAGCGGCGCGAAGATCAGCGACAACAAGATCGTGCTGGGCGTGCTCAACGACCAGTCCGGCGCGTACGCGCAGCTGTCGGGCAAGAACTCGGTCAAGGCCGTGGAGCTGGCCATCGCCGACTTCAAGGCCAAGTACGGCGACAAGGCCGTCACCACCGACATCAGCGTGGAGACCGCCGACCACCAGAACAAGCCCGACATCGCCAACACCAAGGCCGCCGAGCTGTACGACCGCAAGGCCGTCGACGTGATGCTGGACGTGCCGACCTCCTCGGCCGCCGAGAAAGTCGCCGACGTGGCCAAGGAGAAGAAGAAGCTCTACTTCAACATCTCCGCCGCCACCACGACGCTGACGGGCGCCAAGTGCAACAAGTACACGTTCCACTACGCCTACGACACGTACATGCTGGCCAACGGCACCGGCAAGAGCACCACCGAGCAGGGCGCCAAGAACTGGTACGTGCTCTACCCGAACTACCAGTTCGGGCAGGACATGGAGAAGAGCTTCTCGGCCGCGATCTCCGCCGCGGGCGGTTCCGTGGTGGCCCGCGACGCCGCCCCGTTCCCGAACACCAGCGGCGACTACTCGACGTACCTGCTCAAGGCGCCGACGCTGAACCCGAAGCCGGACGTGCTGGGCACCATGCAGGCCGGGGCCGAGCTGGTGAACGTGGTCAAGCAGTACAACGAGTTCAAGCTGCGCGACAAGGGCATCGGCCTGGCTGTGGGCCTGATGTTCCTGACCGACATCCACTCGCTGACCCCGGACGCGCTGGCGGGCACCACCTACACCGACGCCTGGTACTGGAACTTCGACGCCCAGAACCGCGCCTTCGCCGACCGGTTCCTGGCCGCCACCGGCGTGCGGCCGACGTTCGCGCACGCCGCCAACTACTCGGCGGCCATGCAGTACCTGGAGGCCGTGCAGGCGGCGGGCACCGACAACGCCGACGAGGTCATCAGGCAGCTCGAAGGCAAGAGCATCAACGACGTCTTCCTGCGTAACGGCAAGATCCGCGCCGAGGACCACCGGGTCATCCACGACGCGTACCTGGCCCAGGTCAAGGCGGGCAAGGACGTCACCGAGGCGTGGGACTACGTGAAGATCCTCAAGACCATCCCGGCCGCCGAGGCGTTCCGGGCCCCGTCGCCGGACTGCCACCTGTGACCGGCTTCCTGCAGAACACGTTCAACGGGCTGGTGAGCGGGGCCTTCCTGGCCCTGCTCGCCCTCGGCCTGGCCGTCATCTTCGGCATGCTCCGGGTGGTCAACTTCGCCCACGGCACGGTCTACATGCTCGGCGCCTTCGGGGCGTACCTGCTGCTGGACAGCGCCGGACTGCCGTTCTGGTGGGCGCTGCTGATCGTGCCGGTGGTGCTCGGCATCGGCGGCATGGTGCTGGAGCGGGCGTTCATCCACCGGCTGACCAGGCTCGATCCGCTCTACAACTTCCTGCTCACGTTCGGGCTCGCGCTGATCCTGCAGGACCTGGTCAAGTGGCGCTACGGCGTGCAGTCCACCCCGTACGCCACCCCGGCGGGCCTGGACGGCACGCTCGACCTGGGCCTGTTCGACTTCCCGGCGTACCGGGTGTTCGTGCTCGGCTTCGCGCTCGCGGCGTGTGTCGCGGTATGGCTGGTGCTGGCCCGGACCCGGGTCGGGGTGGTGGTGCGCGCCGCGACCGAGCGGCCCGACCTCACCCGGGCGCTCGGCATCGACGTCGGGCGGTGGATCACACCGGTGTTCGGGTTCGGGGTGGCCCTGGCCGGGCTGGCCGGGGTGCTGGCGGCGCCGATGCGGGCGGTGAACCCGCTGATGGGCAGCGATCTGATCATCGTGGTGTTCGCGGTCGTGGTGATCGGCGGGCTGGGGTCGGTGTTCGGTTCGGTGGCGGCGGCGTTCGCGATCGGGCTGGTGCAGGCGTGGGGTGAGGCGTACGCGTCGAACTGGCCCATCGTCGCCCAGATCACCGTGTTCGTGGTGATGGCGGCGGTGCTGCTGTGGCGGCCGACCGGCCTGTTCGGGCGAGAGGAGATGGCGGCATGAGGTGGGTACGACCCGAGCTCGCGGTCGCCGGGCTGGCGGTCGCGCTCTGGCTGCCCAACGGGCTCTACCCGGCGGTGGCGGTGGACATCCTGTGCTGGGTGCTGTTCGCGGTCGCGGTCGACCTGCTGCTCGGGTACACCGGGCTGTTGTCGTTCGGTCACGCCGCCTTCTGGGGCACCTCGGCGTACGTGACCGGGCTGGTCGCGATCGACAGCGGGTGGCCGTTCCCGCTGGCGGTGCTCGCCGGGGCGCTGGCCGCGGCGGCGCTGGCACTGCCGATCGGGTATCTGGCCGTCAAGCGGACCGGGATCTACTTCGCCATGGTCACGCTGGCGTTCGCGCAGATGGTGTATTACATCGCCAACGAGTGGCGGTCGGTGACCCGGGGCGAGAACGGCCTGCAGGACGTGCCGCGCACGCTCGGCGGGCTCGATCTGTCCGATGAATACTGGTTCTACTACGCGGCACTGCCTTTGGTGCTGCTCGGCGTGCTGGCGGCGTGGCGGATCGTGCACTCGCCGTTCGGGCGGGTGCTGGTCGCGGTGCGGGACAACCCGGCGCGGGCGCGGGCGCTGGGGTATCCGGTGCACCGGTACAAGCTGCTGGCGTTCGTGCTGTCGGCGTTCCTGGCCGGGCTCGGCGGCGGGCTGTTCGCGATGGCGCACCGGTTCGTGTCGCTGGACACGCTGCACTGGACCACGTCGGGCAAGGCCGTGATCATCGTCGTGCTGGGCGGGATCGGCACGCTGTGGGGCGGGGCGGTCGGCTCCGCATTGGTGGTACGGCTGGAGGACTGGCTCGCGTTCTCCGGATTCGAGCAGGTCGGCCTCGTCACCGGGGCGGTGTTCGTGCTCGCGGTGCTGCTGTTCCGCCGCGGCATCTGGGGCAGCCTCGCCCAGCTCGCCACCCGCCTGGCAGGTCGGCGCTGACCCTGTGCGCATGTCAGGCGGCCTTTCGGCTCCCGTGCCGACGGGCCGCCTGACAGATCACTGATGTGATGATGCGCTGGTCTGGTCAGACCACTCAGACCGCACCTGCCCGCATCCCCGCCGTCGTGCTCCTCATCCATCCGACTCTGCCACGCCGCTCAGTAGTCGATCACCGACAGCCACTCGGCGCCGCGCTGGGGGCGGTAGCCGAGGTCGGCCAGGCCGCGGCAGGCCGCGGGCAGGTGGGCGGCGCCGTACACCACAGCCACCTCGATGGCCTCGGCCGCACGGGTCTGGTGCAGCTCGGTCAGGGCGGCCACCAGCTCGGCGTCCCGGTCGGTCAGCATCGGCTTCTTCAGGAAGCCCAGGAATGGCCGCGCGTCGGTGGTGTCGTCCACTTCGAACGACCGGGCCATCAGCCGCTGCCTGCCGCCGACCGCCATCGTGACCACGAGGGCGGGCACGAGCAGCAGCAGGTCCAGCCAGCCGTGCCAGGGCATGCGGCGGGCGTGCGCGGTCCTGCGGGTGAGCCGGTCCGGCCAGATCACCGGCACGTCCAGCGCCGCGTAGTCGATGTTCTGATGGACCAGGCCCTGGCTGGCCCGCTGCCGCGTCCAGCGCATGGCGGTGAGATAGGCCAGCCCGACCGAGCTCGGCCCGTCGTAGCCCTCGGCCACGATCAGGTCGCAGGCGCCGATCATCGTGGTGACGCGCCGGTAGAAGCCGGCCCGGCCGAGGTGCAGCATCGGGAACAGCGTGAATCGCAGCGCGGTGTGCGGGCTGCGGAAGGTCACCACCGCCGAGCGCACGCCGATGACGCTCACCTCGGTTATCTGCACCGGCCCACCCTTCGCGACAGGGCCGCCAGGGTATGGCCGATCCGCAAGTCACCCCATCGGCTCGTACGGGCCGTGTTCACTGATCGGCCGGTAGGCCTCGTCGGCCGCCGCCGCGTGCAGCGCCGCGAGCAGGCCATCGGCGTGCGGCAGGTCCAGCGCCTGCCGTGCGTGGGCCCGCGCCTCGTCCAGGGTCTGCCCGTCCGGGTCCATGGCGTCGTCCTCGCGGATGAAGTCGTCGGCCTCGGCCAGCGAGCGGAGCAGCTCGTCGCCGAGCGGCAGGGCTAGCGCGTCGTGCAGGCTCGGCAGGCCGACCCTCAGCGCCAGCGCGTCGCGCAGACTGTGCGCGACCAGGCCGCCCTCGCCCTCCGAGCCCGCGTACACGACCGCGCCGGACGGGGTGAGCAGGAAGGTGCCACCGCTGGCGTCACCCGCGATCGGCGTCAGCGGCTCGCCACCGGCCAGATGCACCTGCTCGACCGAGTCGGTGCGGGTCAGGTCGAAGTCGAAACGCCACGCGAGCAGCTCGGCGAGCCCGGGCGTGGCGTGGATCCGCGCGAGGAGGTCTGTCATGGACGCATCCTCACCGACAGGTCCGACAAACCTCATAGAAGGTCAGGCCTCGGTGACCTCGATGGCGGCGGCGGGGCAGTTGTAGGCGGCCTCGCGTACCGCCGTCCATTCCACCTCCGGCGGTTCGGGCTGGCGCAGCAGCACCAGGCCGTCGGCGTCGTCCTGATCGAACACCTCCGGCGCGGTACGCACGCAGTTGCCCGACCCGCAGCACGCCTCCCGGTCCACCGCGACCCGTAGCACACCACTCACCAGGTCACCTCCAGTTCCCGCACCCCGAACACGACCGCGTCGCGAAACTCGACGCTGCTCGGATCGACCGCGAGCTCCAGCCCCGGCAGGCGCGTGAACAGCTCCGCCAGCGCGATCCGCAGCTCCGCGCGGGCCAGCGGCTGCCCGATGCACTGGTGGATGCCGAACCCGAACGCCATGTGCTGATGCGAGCCGCGCGTCAGGTCGAACCGCTCCGCGTCGGGGAACACGTCCTCATCCCGGTTGGCGGCCGAGAGCAGCCCGATCACGCCCTCCCCCGCCGCGACCCGGTGCCCGCCGACCTCGGTGTCGCGGATGGCGACCCGGGTCAGCCCGGTGCGCACGATGGTCAGGTAGCGCAGCAGCTCCTCGACCGTGTCGTCGATCAGGGCCGGGTCCTGGCGCAGCCGTTCCAGCTGGGCCGGGTGCTGCAGCATGACCAGCGCGCTCAGCCCGATCATGTTCGACGTGGTCTCGTGCCCGGCGATGAGCAGCAGCACCGACAGGCCGACCAGCTCCCGCTCGGTCATCTCGCCGGTCTCGACGCGCTCCACGGCGAGGCGGCTGATCATGTCGTCGCCGGGGTTCCGCCGCTTGTCGGCGATCAGCCGGACCAGGTAGTCGCGCAGCTCCTCGATGGCGGTCTGCACCTGCTCGGGCGGGCTGGCCCAGGCCAGCAGGATGCGGCTGCGCTCCTGGAAGAACTCGTGGTCGGTGTACGGCACGCCGAGCAGGTGGCAGATGACCATCGACGGCACCGGCAGGGCGAAGTGCTCGACCAGGTCGGCGGGCTTGCCCGCGGCCCGCATCGACTCCAGCGCCTCGAGCACCGTCTGCTGGATCAGCGGCTCCAGCGTCCGGATGTGCTTGATCATGAACTCGGGGGTGAGCATCCGCCGGAACTTGGTGTGGTCAGGCGGGTCCATCCGGATGAACGAGCCCTCACGCTGCGGCATCTCCTTGGGCAGCGGCCGGATCAGTGGGAACCCGGGGCGACTGAAGTCGCTGGAGAAGTCGGGGCTGCGCAGCAGCTCGCGCAGGTGTTCGTGCCGGGTGAACAGCCAGGCCTGCTGCCCGGTGGGCAGCTGCACCCGGCCGACTCCTTCCTGGCCGAAGTCGGGCAGTCTCGGATCGAGGCCGTCGTTGCCGAACGGGTAGGCGGGAATGCGGGTGGCCAGCGTGTCTGACATCGTTCCTCCCTGGGCCGGAGACCCTTCCAAGCTACAAGGAAATGTCAGGTTTTGCCGGTTCTACCCGGCGGCCGGTTAAAAACGGACATCGATGCAGGTCACGGCTCCCAGTCGCCGCGTCCCTGCCAGGGGCCCCGCTTGGGTTCGCCGTACCCGCTCGCACCGGCACGGGCTCCCGCGAGCGGGGTGGGCCCGCCGCGCCGGTGTGCCGGGGTGTACCCGGCGGGCCGGTAGGCGTGCGCCTGGGGCGCGTGCGGCACGGGACGCGGCACCGCCGGCATCGGCTGGCGTGGGACGAACCCGGCATGCGCGACCGCCTGGTGTGCGGGCGCGACGGGCGCCTGCCCGGCCCGCGTCGCGGCCTCGGTGTGCGAGCCCGCCTGCGTCGCGGCCTCGGTATGCGAGCCCGCAGCCGGGGCGTCGACGCTGGACCGCAGCACGATCGTGGGCAGGAACAGGGCGGCGAGTACGCCGATCAGGGCCACGGCGGCCGAGATGAGGAAGACGTGGCCGGTGGCGTCGCCGTACGCCTCGCGGACGATGGCCTGCGCGGCGGGCGGCAGCGCGGCCAGGTTGAGCGAGCCGCCGCCCGAACCCGCGGACATTCCGGCCGCCGCCAGGTGCTCGGCGATGATCGACTGGACCCGGTCGGCGAGCACGGCGCCGAGCACCGAGACGCCGATGGTGCCGCCGAGCGAGCGGAAGAAGGTCACCGAGCCGGTGGCGGCGCCGAGGTCCTTGCGTTCGGTGGTGTTCTGCACGGCCAGGACCAGGTTCTGCATGGTCATGCCGACGCCCAGGCCGACCAGCAGCATCCCGGCGCCGATGGCGGGCAGCGGGGTGGTGTGGTCGATGAACGACAGGCCCAGGAACCCGGCGACCAGCGCGATCGTGCCCGTCACCAGGTACGGCTTGATCCGGCCGGACTTGGTGACCATCTTGCCGCTGATGGTCGAGGAGATGACCACACCGAGCATCATCGGCATGGTGAGCAGCCCGGCCTCGGTGGGGCTGTAGCCGCGGCCGATCTGGAAGTACTGGCCGAGGAAGACCGAGCCGCCGAACATGGCCATGCCGACGGCGAGGCTGGCCAGGATGGCCAGGGCGGGCACCCGCTTGGCGATGACCGTGATCGGCACGACGGGGCTCTCGGCGCGCAGCTCGACCCATACCGCCAAAGCGAGAACCGCGACCGAACCGCCAACCATGGCGTAGCTCTGGGTCGACAGCCAGGCGAACGAGTCGCCGACGAACGACACCCAGACCAGCAGCGTGCTCACCCCGGCGGTGATCAGCAGCGCACCCGCGTAGTCGATCTTCGCCTTGACTCGGGGCGTTCGGGGCAGGTCGAGGGTGAACCAGAGCAGCGCGAAGGCCAGCGCCGCGATCGGTACGCCGACGAAGAAGCACCAGCGCCACCCCAGCCACGAGGTGTCCACGATCAGGCCGCCCAGCAGTGGTCCGGCCAGGGTCGCCACCGCCATCACGCCGCCGAGGTAGCCGTTGTACCGGCCGCGCTCGCGGGGCGGGATCATCGAGGCGATCACGATCTGCACCAGCGCCTGCAGCCCACCGACGCCGATGCCCTGCACCGCCCGGAACGCGATGAGCTGGCTGGTGTCGTGCGCGAACCCGCTGAGCAGCGATCCCGCCACGAAGATCGTGATCGCGACCATGACCAGCAGTTTCTTGCCGAACATGTCCGACAGCCGACCCCAGATCGGGGTGGTGGCGGTGGCGGCCAGCAGCGTGGCGGTGACCACCCAGGTGTACTGCGTCTGGGTGCCGTTGAGCTCGCCGATGATGCGGGGCAGCGCGGTGGACACGATGGTCGAGCTGATCATCGCGACGAACAGCACGAGCAGCAGGCCGCTGAGCGACTCGAGGATCTCGCGGTGGCCCATGCGCAGGTGGCGGGGGGTGTGGTGGCCGGGGGTCATGGGATCGACCTTGCCACCAACTTTGCACACTGTGCAAAGTTTCCCCCTGTGCACTACACCACTACGAGAGTAAGGAAGGGCACCTTCGTCGGCTCGCGTCAGCGAGACGAGCAGCAGCTCCGCTCGCGTTGCGTAGAAGAAGGTGCCCTTCTTGACGGCCTTGGGCCGCCAGGCTCAGGCCTTGGTGAGATGCCAGGTCACGGTGGGTGCGGCCAGCGTCGCCGACGAGCCGGAGCAGGTGTAGGCGAGGGCACCCTGGCGCAGATCCATCGCGCCCTTGAACGGGATCGTGGTCATCGGGACCGTCTTGCCGCCGACAGTGGCCTTCATGTCGGCCTTCACGTCGTCGGTCGGCATGGTCCCGGCGATCTTGCCGCCCTTGGAGGTCCAGTCAGAGCTCGTGGCGGTGCCGGTGTACTTCGAGTCGACCTTCATGGTCAGGCCGCTGCCCATCGGCACGCTGATCGCGATGTTCGCGTTGTACTTGATGGTCATCTTGTCGCCGAAGGACAGCGTGATGGTGCCGGTACCGGCTCCCTTGGCGTCCATCTGCGCCATCATGGCCGCCGCCTGCTTGGCCATGTCGTCAACGTCAACCTGCCACGTCCCTGTCAGACAGCCGTCGCGGTCAGCCGAGCCGCCGTCCGCAGGGCTCGCCGCGGGACTGGCACCGGTGGCGGTTGACGCGCCCGCCGCCGGGGAAGCGCCCGTGGCCCCCGGATCCTCCGGGCCGCAGGCGGACATCATGAGCGCGGCGGCCGCCGCCAGACCTGTCAGCATCAATCTCGTTCGCATGCGGTACAGGATGGGTTGGCGCCGGGTCGGCGAGCCACCTCATGTCGCCAACAGGTCACTGCCCCACCGCTCGGCAACCTGCCGTTAAGAAGGGGCCCTTCCTCTACGCAAAGCGATAAGAAGGGGCCCCTCCTTACCTAGAGGTTGCGGAGGCGGTGGAGGCGGAGGGCTAGCTGGATCTCCAGCGAGCGGGCGGGGGCCTGCCAGTCGGCGCCGAGCAGGTTGCCGACGCGTTCCAGCCGCTGGGTGACGGTGTTGACGTGGACGTGCAGGCGTTCGGCGGCGCGGGCGAGGCTGCCGCCGGAGCCGAAGTACGCCTCGAGCGTGGCCAGCAGCGTGGTGCCGCGGCGGGTGTCGTAGTCGACGATCGCGCCGATGGTCTGCCGGACGAACTCCTGCACGTCGCCGCCGTCGCGGTCACTCACCGCGCCGAGCAGCAGGCCGACGAAGCCCAGTTCGGCGCTGCCCGCGCCCTCGCCGGTGCGCCCCAGCGAGATCAGCGCCGAGGCGCAGCGCACCGCCTCCTGGTACGCCGCCCCCAGGGACCCGGGACCACCGGCCGGGCCGCCGCCACCCGCCGTGACCGGGCGCCCCAGCACCCGGGTCAGCTCGCGGACCACCGCCTGCGCGGCGGGACCCGGTTCGGCGCCGGGCAGCAGCAGCACCACCCAGCCGTCACGGGCCGCCGCCAGGCCGGTACGGGCCGAGGCGTACGTGCCCGCCCACGACAGCGCCCGCCCGCGCTGCTGGCCGGGGCCGGTCTCGGCCCGCACCGCCACCACCACGTGCGGGGCGTCGAGGTCCACGCCCAGGCGCCGGGCGCGTTCGCGCAGCGCGGCCGGGTCGCGCACCGGCTCGGCGAGCAGGTCGTCGAGCAGCTCGCCGCGCACCCGGCCCTCGGCCTCCGACGACGCCCGGCGGAACAGGGTCAGCAGCGCGGTGACGAGCGCGGCGCGCTCCAGGATCTGCTGGTCGGCGTCGACGAGCTCGCGTTCGGGACGCAGCACGAGTGCGCCGAGGTCGTCGGCACCGGCGACCACGGCGGCGACCCACAGGCCGTCGCGGCGTACCGCGCGGCCTTCCAGGCGCGAGGCGGACAGGGCCTCGGCGACCCGGGCCGGTTCGAGTTCGCCCAGGCCGCCGACGGCGGCGACGGGGCGGCCGTCGGGGTCGAGCACGACCAGGTCGCCGCCGAGCACCTCGGTGACCGCGGCGACCACGTCCTCGACGCCGCCGCCGCGCAGCACCAGGCCGGTCATCCGGTCGTGGGCGGCGGCGGCGCGTTCGACCGAGGCGCTGTGGGCGCGGATGACCGCGTTGGCGGCCGACAGCTCCTCCAGCGCGGCCCGGGTCTCGGTGAGCAGCCGGGCGGTGTCGATGGCGACGGAGGCGTGCGCGCCCAGCGACACCATGAGGGCGACCTCTTCGCGGGCGAAGGGACGGGCGGAGCGGTTGGCGGCGTACAGCACGCCGATGACGCGCGAGCCCAGCCGCAGCGGTACGCCCAGGATGGCGACCAGGCCCTCCTCGCTCACCCCGCTGTCGATGTCGCCCTTGTGCTGGAAGCGCATGTCGGTCATGTAGTTCGCGGTGGCGTACGGGGTGCCCGTCTGCGCCACCAGACCGCCCAGTCCGGTGCCCATCGGCAGCCGCAGCACCTGGAACTTCGCCGAGATCGAGCCGTCGGTGACGCGCATGTAGGTGTCGCCGCGCTCGTCGTCGTTGAGCGTCATGTAGGCGATGTCGGTGTTGAGCAGCCGCCTCGCCCGGTGCACGATCGCGCGCAGCACCGCGTCGAGGTCCCGCAGGCCCGCCAGGTCGCCGGCGGTCTCGTACAGGCCGGTCAGCTCCATCTCGCGCTGGCGGCGCCGCTCCAGCAGCCCGCGCACCCGCAGCGCCAGCAGCTTGGCGTCTTCCAGCTCGGCCAGGCGTTCCGGGGACGCGCCCGCGGCCCGCGCGGCGACCAGCGGACCCTCGAACTCCACGGCCGCGGCCTCGCGCGACAGCAGCTCAAGGAACTCCGCGCCCGACATGGCGACCGATCCTGCCACGCGCATCAGTTGGCGGTCCAGCCGCCGTCCATGGCGATCGAGGCGCCAGTGATGAACGAGGCGGCGGACGTGCACAGGTATGCGGTCAGTTCCGCCACCTCGTCCGGCTCGATCAGGCGCTTGATCGCGGCACGGGCCAGCATGATCTTCTCGATGACCTCCGACTCGGCCAGCCCGTGCGCGCGGGCCTGGTCGGCGATCTGGCCCTCGACCAGCGGGGTGCGCACGTACGCGGGATTGATGCAGTTGGAGGTGACCCCGTGCGCGGCGCCTTCGAGCGCGACAACCTTGGACAGGCCCTCCAGCCCGTGCTTGGCCGCCACGTACGCCGACTTGTACGCCGAGGCGCGCAGTCCGTGCACCGAGGAGATGTTGACGACGCGGCCCCAGCCGTTGCCGTACATGTGCGGCAGCACCTTGCCGACCAGCCGGAACGGCGCCTCGACCATGACCTTCTGGATGTAGCCGAAGCGCTCGGCGGCGAACTCCTGCACCGGCGCGACGTGCTGCAGCCCGGCACAGTTGACCAGCACGTCCACCGCGCCGTCGAGGGAGTCCAGCCCGGCGGGGTCGGACAGGTCGACGCCGGCGGCGATGCCGCCGATCTCGGCGGCGACCACCTCGGCCGCCACGCCATCGCGGTCGACGACGATCACCCGAGCGCCCGCAGCGGCCAGGCGTATCGCGCAGGCACGGCCGATGCCGCTGCCCGCGCCGGTCACCATCGCGGTGCGGCCGGTGAGGTCGAGGTGTACGACATGGCGCTGCGCCATAGGTGATGCCGTCATGAGTCCAGAACCTAGGTTTCGGCGCCGGACGATCACATGGGCTGCGGCCACATACTGCACCGGGCGCGCATGTGTGCGGACATGTGCGCGTGTCTGTGGCGGTGTGGGCCCGGCGCGCACTCGCCCACGCGCGCGCCGGGCCCCGGTGGCCGTCGCGACAGCCACCTCAGGGGTTTGGCTACTCGGGTCCGCTCTTGACGCAGTTGACGCTGAGCACCGTGCCGACCGCCGCGCTCAGGACCGGCGCCAGCCTGATCGCCTGCGCAAGGCTGCTGGCCTGCAGCACCACCACCTTCTTGACCGGTGGCAGCAGCGGCAGTTGGGTGACGACGGCGCAGGCGTACGTGTCGGCGGCCGCGGCGGGGACCGCCATCGTGGTGGCCCCGAGCGCGGCGGCGGCCAGCAGGACGGCGAGTCGTACCTTGGTCATGGCGGTAGCCTTTCCTTTGAGCCTTTCGTCCGTTTATTTCGGACTTGTCGCTCAGCCTGCCGCAGCCGGACGGCCAGGTCGATCACCCGTTCCGGCGACCCCGCGATCTTGACAAGAGCCGCTGCTGGTAGACACGTGCGAATGACCACCGAACGCATCGGCCCGAAGGCCACTGCCGACGAGCGCGAGATGCTGCGCGCCTTCCTCGACTACCACCGCGCCACGCTGGCCTGGAAGTGCGACGGCCTCGACGACGAGCAGCTGCGCCTGCGCTCCATGCCGCCGTCCACGCTGTCGCTGCTCGGGTTGGTGCGGCACATGGCCGAGGTGGAGCGGGCCTGGTTCCGCCGCGTGATCGACGGCGAGGACATCGGTCTGGTCTGGTCCGACAGCGGCGACTTCCAGGTCGCGTACGACGCCACCGGCGCCACCCGGGCCGAGGCGTTCGCCGCCTGGCAGGCCGAGGTCGAGCACTCGCGCCGCATCGAGGGCGAGGCGGCGTCGCTGGACGTGACCGGGTACAGCAAGAGCTGGGACGAGGACGTGTCGCTGCGGATGGTGATGCTGCACCTGATCCACGAGTACGCCCGGCACAACGGCCACGCCGACTTCCTGCGCGAGGGCGTGGACGGCGTCACCGGCGCCTGACGCGCGCGGTGGCCCGGCCGAACCCGGCCGGGCCACCCGACAATGGTCAGCGGCCCTGGAGCGCGTCCAGTGCGACAGCCATGGCCACGATGAGGCGACGGTCGGCCTGCGGGTCGTGGATGGTCACCGTGTACTTGTCGCGGAACAGCTTGAACTTCTTCTCCACCGAGAAGACCGGACGGCCGCTGGCGACGAAGTCGAAGTGGTAGGGCAGGAACGACAGGTCGGAGAAGCGGCGCACCAGCGCCACGAAGATGCTCCGCTCCTGGCCGGTGGTCCGGAACCCGTCGGTCGACTCCAGGTGCCAGGTCGAGCGCAGCAGCGACTTGGCGAAGTCCTTCTTGAACAGGCCGATCGGCGTCCCGTTGTGGTCCTTGACGTCGTAGGTGGCGCCGAGGTCGATCACGCTGCGGGCCTTGAACGCGGCGAACACCTCGGACTTGGTGTCGTCGCGGAAGAGCGTCACCTCTTCCTTGAGCTTCATGCGCTTCTGCTCGACGAAGGCCAGCATGGTGCCGTCGGAGCCGTCCGGGGTCGCGGTGCGGACCTCGTACCGGTTGATCATCATGGTGAAGCGCTGCTTGACGATCAGCGTCTGCTGAGCCTGCAGAGTGGACAGATCCACTGTTCCTCCGTGGGGGTGGGGGGTCGCGAGACATTCTTGTGTCCGCGAGCCGACAGTGTGCCACGGCCCGGCGACACCCGCCCGGGAGGTGACCGGCCGATCAGCCCGCCAGCAGGGAGCGCAGCAGGTCGGCGGCGGCCCGGTCGGCGATCGCGTCGAAGTCGAGCAGGGCCTGGTCGCTGCCGCCGTTGACGCCCATGAACCGGCGCAGGTACTGCAGCCGCCCCAGCGCGACCAGCGAGGACTGGTCGTCGCAGCCCTCCAGCTTGGCGATGCCCGCGTCGATGCGCGCCGCGTCGCGCACCACCAGCAGGTCCAGTCCCGGGGGCAGGGTGACCCGATCGAAGTTCACGCCGCGGAAGTCCACGTCGTCGAAGGCGGTCACCCGGCCCATGTCGACGTCGAGCATCGGATTGGGGCCGAGATTGCGGTCGCGCTCCAGCACCCGGCCGTCGAAGACCACCTCGCGCAGGGCGCCCGCGAACGTGCAGCGCACCAGGCTGGCCTGCCAGAAGTTGGTGCAGGCGAGCTGGGCGTGGGAGAAGTCGACGTCGGTGAACCCGGCCACGCCGCAGCCCAGGCGGGTCAGGTCGGCGTGGCTGAAGTCGACCCCGCGCAGCCGGTTGGGCCGGTTGGCATACCAGCCGCCCACCGAGGACCGACCCAGCTCCGCCGCCACGAAGGTGCAGTCGAGCACGTCGGTCGCCCACATCCGCAGGCCGGTCAGGTATGCCCCGTCGAAGCGGCAGTTGTCGAGCACGCAGCTGAACAGTCGCAGCCGGGGCAGGTGCGCCCCACGTAGGTCCAGGTCGGCCAGGTGCCGTCCCTGCAGCTCCACCTCGGTCGGCAGCGCCGCGAACTCGAACGTGTAGGAGGTGCCGCCGAGCATCGGTTCGCGGAAGTCGGGCTCGATGGCACGCACGTGCGGCACGCCCAGGCCGCGCAGGTCCCAGCGGCCGTCCACGCGCTCGATCGGCAGCCCGTCCAGCGGTTCCCCGGCCTGCAACCGGCGGACGATCTCGTCCTGCAGGTCCGGTCCCGTGGCGACATGCCACCGTTCGACGAGCGCCTCATCGTGCCACACGGCCGACCCCACCTCTCGGCGCCAGGTTTGCCCAGGTCACCGGCGCGTGGCGACAAACCTAGGCCGGGGGCGGCGAGGGTACAACCCCTGGCCGCCCGAGATGCCAGGGTTGTCCGATCGTGTTATCGAACCTTGACCCGCCGCAGCCGTGCGACTACCACCAGGCAGCACGCGACCTGCACTTATCCCGATGCCGGCGTGCCGACCTGGCCGTTTCCGGTGATCCACTACCTCGTTGCCTCGAACGAGCCGAACACGGCAGACACGACGGGGGGCAGGACCACATGGTCGAGCGCAGGCGGCTGTTGCAGGCAGCGGCATGGGGGAACGGGCGGAGCGCTGCTGGCGCCACGGACCGGGTGGACGCAGGAGGTCGCCCGCGGCCGGGCGGGCACGCTGGACCCCACGAAGATCCGCAAGTACGCCGCCGAACTGGCGCTGCCCGGCGTGATGCCGCCCGTGCCGCACCGCCACGACCTGGCCGAGTACGTCGTGGCGGTCCGCCGGGTCCGCCAGCAGGGTGCTGCCTGAGGAGCTGCGGGCGGCCGCCGCGGCCCGGTTCGACCGGTGCGCCTCAGCCTGCGGCGGCCAGCCGGTCGCGCAGGAACGCCCGCTCGGCCTCGTTGGTCGTGAGCGCCAGCGCCCGCTCGTACGCCCGCCGGGCCTCGGCCGTACGCCCCGACCGCCGCAGCAGGTCCGCTTTGACGGCCGGAAGGTACTGGTAGGCCGCGAGGCTCGGGTCCCGCTCCAGCTTCTCGATCTCCGTGAGCGCGACCTCGGGTCCGGCGACCATGGCCAGCGGGACGGTCCGGTTCAGGGCGACCACGGGCGAGGGCCAGACTTCGAGCAGCCTGTCGTACAGCTGGACAGACTGTGCCCAGTCGGTCTCCTCGTACGACGGTGCCTGCGCGTACAGCGAGGCGATCGCCGCCTGCAGCACGTATCGCCCCGCCCCGCCCCGCAGCCCCGCCACGACCAGGTCGTGCGCCTCGGCGATGGCGTCGCGGTCCCAGCGCGAACGGTCCTGCTCCTCCAGCCGCAGCAACCGGCCCGCGGCGTCCACCCGGGTGGCCCGGCGCGCGTCGGTGACCAGCAGCAGGGCGAGCAGTCCGCGCACCTCGGACTCGTCGGGCATCAGCTCACGCAGCATCCGGGCCAGGTGCAGGGCCCGGTCCACCAGGTCGACGCGCACGAGGTCCGCCCCCGAGGGCGCGGTGTGCCCCGTGGTGAACAGCAAGTGGATCACCCCGAGCACCGAGCGCAGGCGGTCGGGCAGCTCCGCCGGGCGCGGCACCCGGTACGGGATCCCGGCCCCGGAGATCTTCTTCTTCGCCCTGGTGATACGGGCCGCCATCGTCGGCTCCGAGACGAGCAGCGCCTTCGCGACGTCGGCCGTGGGCACGCCGCACACCAGTCGCAGCGTCAGCGCCAACTGCGCCTCGGGCGCCAGCGCCGGATGGCAGCAGGTGAAGATGAGTCGCAGCCGCTCGTCGGGCACCGAATCGTCAGGATCCTCAGCGTCGGCAGGATCCTCGCCGAACAGTCGCTCCATCGCGGTGTCCGCGACCGCCTCCTCGGGGGTGACCAGCAGCGGCAGTTTCGAGCGGAACGTCAGGTCGCGCCGGATCGCGTCGGTCGCGCGGCGCCTGGCCGCCGTGGTGAGCCACGCCGCCGGGTTGCTCGGCACGCCGTCGCGGGCCCAGCCGCGCAGCGCCGCCGCGTACGCCTCCTGCACGCACTCCTCGGCCAGGTCCAGGTCCCCGGCCACGCGCACCGTCGCGGCGAGCACCAGGGCCCACTCGCGACGATGCGCGTCGACGATGGCCGCCGCGACGGCCGACGGGTCGCTCATCCGCGCTGCACGAACCCGCCACCGGCGACGGGGCGCACCTCGACCCCGCCGCCCAGCCGGCACACCGGGTTGAGCCTGGCGATCGCCAGCGCGGCGTCGAGGTCGGGTGCCTCAAGGAGGTAGAAACCGGCCACGATCTCCTTGGCGTCCAGGAACGGGCCGTCGGTGATGACATCGCCGCGGACCGAGGTGGCCAGGTCCCGGGGCGTCAGCGCGTACGCCGCGATCATGGCACCGGAGCGCTCCAGCTCCTCGGCGTGCCGGTCGTGCGGGGCGGTGTCCTGCGCGGTGGCGTCCGAGCGGTGGGCGGAGTCGCCGGCGTAGATCAGAACCGCGTACTGAGCCATGTTGAGCTGCCTTCCTGCTTCGAGTTCCGGAGTCCTACGCCGTTACGTCGAACACGTCGCGCGAATTCGACAGACCGTACGCCGAAATCTCAGGAGATCGGTGTCACACCGCTCCGCCATGATCTCTGTCATGACGCCCAAGACCAACAACCTGCTGCGCTATCCCGTGGACCCGGACGGCAACCTGGAGCACTATCCGAGCCTCGCGCACGGCTACCGGGCAGCCGAACAGCGCTGGCAGCACAACCGGGCCTTCGAGACGACGCTGACCATGGTCGAGATCAAGCGCGGCCGCTCGGCGGCGTACGTGGTCTGGCGGGCAACAGACGGGCGGCTGTACCCGATGTTCCTCAGCGACCTCGGTGACCTGCTCACGGCGAAGGTGATCGACCGGGGCGTCGTGCACGGCACCTGGCACGTACGCAAGGCCGGGCACAATTACGGCCTGGCGCTGGCCGCCTGAGCGAACCACCTCGCTACTGCGGATCGTCCAGGTATGCCCGGCCCAGGGGCGTGTAGACCATCGCCTGGGGGAAGCGACCATGGCCCAGCCGGACGGCCAGCAGGACCGCCGACCGGCCGGGCCGCGATCCGCCGGCGTCATCGAAGTGGAACGCCACCAGGTCCTGCTCGCGGCTGGCCGGGGCGTAGGCCAATGTCTTGGCGCTGCTCGGTCCGTTCGGGCCGAACAGGACCGACGGCGGCCCGAACTCCGCGTTGACCTCATCGAGGTCGTGGTCGCGGTCCGACCAGCACGCCACCTCCTCGCGCAGGCGCCGGTAGTCCGGATCCGCGAGGGTCCGGTCGGGCTCCAGCCAGCCGTGGCGCCAGGCGAACTCGGCGTACACCGATGATGCCGCAGTGTCGCTCGCCCCGTCGTAGACGTGCTGCCCGAAGGCGCCCCGCACGCCGAGGGCGTTCGCACCGCCCCTGGCCCTCAGCCGTTCGTACTCGTCCTTCCAAGCGTGTTCGAGCCCGTCGATGAACGCCAACGAGTCGCCCACCAACCGCAGCGCCGTCTCGCCGCCCCACAGCGGCGTGCGGCGCAGGATGTCGTTCAGCCTGTCCAGGTGGAACCGGCGGACCTGGTCGAGGGAGGGTTTGGCGGCGGCTTCCATCCGTTGATCATGCCACTCGGGCCGCCGCTGGAGTTGCCGGGCAATCGGGCGAATGACGGCGCACGACACGCCCGATTGCCCGGCAACTTCGGAGAGTGGGTCAGCCGCGCAGGAACGCGCCCGGCGAGCGCCAGTCGGTGCCGTCGAGGCCGGGGCCGCTGACCGCGACGGCGGAGCCGGTGAAGGCCGTACCGTCGAAGGCCCGCTTGATCAGGCGACCGTCGGTGCCGCCGCGCGACCACCAGGCGTAGCCGCCGGAGACGAACAGCACGCCCGAGTTGTTGGACAGGTTCTCCAGGGCGCTGGAGTTGCCGCTGCCGTTGATCTGGTTGCGCACCGAGCCGGCGATGCCGCTGTCGGGGCTGAACCAGCGCCAGAACAGGGCGTTCGACCCGGCGATGGTGTAGTACAGCTTCCCGTTGGTGTAGTACATGCTGCGCACGTTGGGCAGCTCGCCGTACAGGCCGGACTTGACGCCGGTGTAGACCGACGTGCCGGACAGGGTCGGCACGCCGTCCCACCTCGGGTCCGAGTGCGGGTTGAGCAGCGCCGCCGGGCCGAGGTTGACGCCGTCGAAGGAGCGGACGTACATGTTGCTGTTCGACATGCCGTAGAACAGCTTGTCGTCCACCAGGAACGCGCCGCGCAGGTTCGCCCACACGGTGCCGTCCGCGCCGCCGACGGCGGTGAGCGCGCCGGCCGTGGTGACGCCGTCGTACGACCGCTTGGCCAGGCCGGGGCCCGTGCCCGAGGTGGTGCGCACGATCTCGATCGCCTCGATGCCCGGGTCCTGGGCGACGTGGGCGAAGCTGATGTCGATCGAGCCGTCGCTGGTCACCGGGAACGTCAGCGTCTGGGCCACCCGGTAGCCGACCTGGGCCACGGTGTCGTAGTCGTTGGCGACCAGGGCGCCGTCGATGCTGACGTCGAAGACCCGGTCACCGGGCAGGTGGTAGACCCAGTCGCGGGCGACGAAGGACAGGCGCACCTCCACCGGCGTACCGGTCGCGACCGGGAACGACCAGGTCATCTCGGGCGCGGCCGAGCCGTCGTAGCGCAGGTCGTCGAAGACGGCGGGCGGGGTGCCCGCCGGAACCGAGGCGTCGAGGGTGATCGTGTTCGAGGTGACCGTGTTCGCGGTGCCGCCGGTGTTGTGGAACGGGCTCGGCGCGTCGTCGGTGTCGGCGGCCCAGGGCAGGCGGCCGTCGGTGGCGGCGAGCTGCGGGCCGCCCGCGTTCACGCGGTAGAGCACGTCGCCCGCGGTGTACGGCACGGTGCTGTTCGGGAAGTGCACGTCGGTCGGCAGGTCGCCGACGACCCCGGCAGGCGGGGTGTAACCCCCGGCCAGCGGGAAGTAGGCGATCCGGCCACGCATGTAGTCGAAGTTGCCGATGTACTCGGTGTCGGAGCCGACGTAGAGGCCGTCGGCGGTGGCGTACAGGGCCGAGGCGCCGACGCCGCGCGGGTGGCGGCCCGGGTTCCACGTCTGCGGCACGCCGCTGACCGGCTCCAGCGCGGCCAGGCCCGGCCGGGCCACGGCACCCTGCTGGGCGGAGTCGCCGCCGGAGCTGTTGTTCATCCAGCGCTGGTGGCCGCCGACGTACACGGAGGCGCCGGTGACCGCCACCGACAGCAGCGTGTCGCCGCCGGTCCAGTCGACCCAGGTCGGCTGCAGGTTGACGCCGGTGGTCCAGGTCTCCCAGCGCGAGGCGCTGTCACACAGCGAGCCGCTGCCGTACGGTCCGCCGGTGTTCACGACGACGAAGTAGTTGCCGTCCGGGGAGTAGTCGACGTCGCGCACCCACTTGTCGAAGGCGCCCCGGTTGCAGACGTCGTCGAACCGGTTGGTGTGCCAGCTCGCGACGGTCGCGGTCGCGCCGGTCAGATCGAGCTGGACGACCTGGTCGTAGTCGCCGCCGCCCGCGGTCTTGAAGTTGCCGATGACGACGGCGCGGGTGCCGTCGGGGGTGATGTCCAGATCGGTCGGGCCGACCGAGGAGTTGGCGCCGCTGCCGTTGTAGTTGTGGTGTCCGGTCAGCGCGATGTCGGCGAAGGTGTCGAAGGTGCCGGTGCTCGCGTCGAGCGTGGTCAGGCCGTAGCGGGTGGCCGCGCCGACGGTGGTGAAGAAGCCGCCGACCAGCAGCCGGCTGCCGAACTGCTTGACCGCGGTGACCGCGCCGTTCATGGCCGGCGCCTTGAAGGTGGTGACCACTGCGCCGTCGACGGTGCTGAGCAGCACCAGCCTGCTCCAGCCGCCCGACTTCACGCCGGTGAACCGGCCCGCGACGTAGACGGTGTCGGCGACCGGCCCGGGGGCCAGGGCCAGGACCTCGTCGTTGATGTTCGGGGCGAACGTGGCGTCGACCAGGCCGGTGTTCGCGTCGAACGCGAACAGGTACGGCTTGGCGTAGTTGGTGCCCGGACCGCGGTCGGTCACGCCGGTGAACGTGCCGCCGACGAAGACCTTGCCACCCACCTTCACGATCGCGTTGACGGTGCCGTCGTTGATGTTCGGGGTCGCGGTCGACGGTACGGCCGAGGGGATCGTCGAGTGCGCCGGCTGCACCGCCGCCGCAGGACCCACCCCCCAGAGTGTGGTCGCCAGGACACACGCCCCGGCCACCATGATCCGACCAAGTCTCACAGGTTTCTCCCACCGGGCGCTGATACAGAAGACGGCACCGCCTCACGCCGTCGCTACGGAATGGACACGGTGCCGGATGTCGGGGAAAGCCTTGTCCCGCCGAGCCTTTGAAGCAAGAGCGCGGGCCGCGATGTGACCGTTCGGACAATGGCGCACAACCGACCGCCATTGCCGACCCTCGACTGCTAGATCGCGCTGTATCGCCAGGTGGTGACACATTGCGAAGGTCATCGATGAGCTTTTCGATCGCACTTCACCCGGTTTACTGTCGGAATTCCGGCGCCATTCGTGGGATGACTTCGGGCACTGCCGCGCGCGCCGCCGGACGGCGTGACGACGGCTGGTCGTTGCCCCGAAAACGGCATTCAGGTATAACTTCGCATGATGGATTTCAAGGACATCTCGTACACGTACGCCGATGCATGAGCTGTCGGTCTGCGCAGCGCTGGCCGACCTCGTCACCCAGCGCGCGGGCGACCGCCCGGTCACCACGATCAGCCTGCGGATCGGGCGCCTGCGGCAGATCGTCCCGGACACCCTGGCCTTCTGCTGGCGCATGGTCATCGCCGAGACCGTCCTCGACGGCTCGCGGCTGGAGATCGAGACCGTCGACGCCACCGTCTCCTGCGCCGACTGCGGCCATGTCAGCCGGATCGACCCCGATCCGCCCCTGTTCGTCTGCCACGGCTGCGGCGGCTTCTCGCTGACCGTGCTCACCGGCGAGGAGTTCCTGCTGCTCGCCCTCGACCTAGCGGAGATATGACGATGGGCCGGTTCCACCGCCACGACGACGGCACCGCACACAGCCACGACGGCGGTGCCCACGACCACAGCGGCTACGCCACGGGCGCGCAGCGGATCCAGGTGCTGGAGCGCATCTTCGGCGAGAACGACCGCACCGCCGCCGCCAACCGCGCCGACTTCGCCGCCCACGGCGTGCACGCCGTCAACGTGATGTCCTCCCCCGGCGCGGGCAAGACCACGCTGCTGCGCCAGACGTTGCGGCGGCTGGACGGCGTACGCGTAGGGGTGCTGGAGGGCGACATCCATACCAGCATCGACGCCGACCGGCTGGGCGGGCTCGGGGCGGCGATCGCGCTGGTCAACACCAGCAACGGGTTCGGTGGCGAGTGCCATCTGGACGCCCCGATGGTCCGCTCCGCGCTGCCCCGGCTGCCGCTGGCCGACCTCGACCTGCTGCTGATCGAGAACGTGGGCAACCTGGTCTGCCCGGCCGAGTTCGACGTCGGCGAGGCCGCCCGCGCCATGGTGTACGCCGTCACCGAGGGCGAGGACAAGCCGCTGAAGTATCCGGTGATGTTCCGGTCGGTGGAGCTCGTCCTGATCAACAAGATCGACCTGCTGCCGTACCTGGACTTCGACCTGGACGCGTTCCTGACCAACCTGCGCGCGGTGAACCCGGACACGCGGACGCTACGGCTGAGCGCCCGCACCGGCGAGGGCGTCGACGCCTGGGTCGACTGGCTGCGAGCGCAGGTTCCGGCGGCAGCCGCGGCCTGACCTCCACGCTTTGCCATAGACGCTGGCCTATGACGACTATTTCGATCCACGAAAAGTCTTTGAGATAGGCCACCGTTTATGGAAAACCGGCGGGCCCAGGTGGTGCCGTAGGCGCCCGGTCGGGCGGCCGATAGGCTGCGAGCCATGACCAGCAGCGGCAACGCGGGCGGCGCCGCCGACAAGGTGCTGTCGGTGCTGGAGGCGCTGGCCGGGCACCAGCGGCTGGCCGAGCTGGCCGCCGCGACCGGGCTGCCGAAGTCCACCGTGCACCGCATCCTGCAGTCGCTGGTGGCGCGCGGGTTCGCCGCCGCCGACGGGCACGGCGGCTACCTGCCCGGCCCCCGGGTGCTGGCGCTGGCCGGACGGGTCATGGGGGCACTGGACCCGACCCGGGCCGCCCGGCCGGAGCTCGAAGCGCTGCGCGACCGCACCGGGTTCACCGTCCACCTCGGCCTGCACGACGGCGACCGCGCCGTGTACGCCGACAAGATCGCCGGTCCGCAGCCGTACGACATGCGCTCGCGGGTCGGGCAGAGCCTCGACCTGCACTCGACCGCGATCGGCAAGGCGATCCTGGCGCGGCTGCCCGACGCGCAGGTGCGCGAACTGGCCGCCCGCACCGGCCTGCCCCGGCACACCCCGCGCACCGCGTCCGGGGTAAAGCCGCTGCTCGCAGCCCTGGAGCAGGTGCGCGTGGACGGCTACGCCGTCGACGACGAGGAGAACGAGCCGGGCCTGCGCTGCGTGGCGGCGGCGGTGACCGGCACCGAGGGCAGGGTCGTCGGTGCGGTCAGCGCCTCCGCGCTGGTGCTGGAGCTGCCCGCCGAGCGGGTGCCCGCCCTGGGCGCGCAGGTACGCGCCGCGGCGGAGCGCATCTCCGCCTCACTCGGCTCGCCCGCCTAGGATCGTCGGTCGCGGTCGCGGTCGTCTGCTCGGGTGCGAGTGCCTGGGCTGACCGCAAACTACGATCATCGGCCCGCCCCGACGCACGGGGCGGGCGGGGCCGGGCAAGCGAGGTGGGGCAGGACGGGTGGGCCGGTCAGGCGGAGGCGGTGAGGTGGGCGCGGGTCTGGGCCAGGGTGGGTACCAAGCCGGTGCCGCCGCGGCCGCCCAGCGCCAGCGAGGCGGCGGCCGAGGCCAGCCGGGTCGCGTCGAGCAGCCCGTCGCCCAGTGCCAGCCGGGCGGTCAGGGTCCCGGCGAAGCAGTCGCCCGCCCCGGTCGCGTCGACCAGCGCGGGCGCGGGCACGACCGGCAGATCCAGGCCCCGGCCCTGATCGGAGAGGTACAGGCCGTCGGCACCGCGGGTGATCACCGCGTACGGCACGCCGAGCCGGTGCACGTGCCCGGCGGCGGTCGCCGCGTCCACGCAGCCGAACAGCGCGGACGTGTCGGCCGGTGCCGAGGGCAGCGCCACGGTCAGGTCGGACGCGAGCTCGGCGAAGAGCGCGCTCGCCCGCTCGGCGGTGGTGAGCCGGGGACGGAAGTTCGGGTCGTACACGACGTGGCCGCCGGACTGCCGCACCTGCCGCGCGGCCGCGCGCACCGTCCGCGCGCACGACTCGGACAGCCCGGCGGTGATCCCGCTGAACAGCAGCGCCTTCGTCGCGCCGAGCACCTCGTCGTCCAGATCGGACGGATCGAGGGTGGTGGCGGCGCTGCCCGCGCGCAGGTAGGCGAAGCCGCGTACCCCGGCCGGGTCCGCGCCGAGGACGTACCCGCCGGTCTGGCCGCCGACGCGCCGCACCAGTGCGGTGTCCACGCCGCGCGCCGCCAGGAACGCGACCAGCCGGTCGGCGAGTTCGTCGGTGCCGAGCCGGGTCAGCAGCGCGGTGCGCGCTCCGGCCGCCGCGGCGGCGACGGCGGCGTTGAGCGCGTCACCGGAGAAGCCAAGCGTGAACGTGACCGCCTCGGTCAGCGGCTCGGCCGCGGCGAACTCCAGCAGCGGCTCGCCGACGACCACGACGTCGTAGCTCATGCGGTGCCCAGTTCGTGCCACACCTGCGGCAGCCGGTCGAGGTCGCTGCCGATGCCGACGGCGATCGCCCCGGCCGACAGCCACGCGGGCACGTCGGCGAGCTTGATGCCACCGGTGGGCATGACCTGGCTGCCCGCGGGCAGCACCGCCTGCACCGACTTGAGGTAGCTCGGGCCGACCGCGTGGGCCGGGAACAGCTTGGCGATGCCGTGCCGAGCAGCGGCGGCGATCTCGCCGGGGGTGAACCCGCCCTCGCACAGCGGCACGCCGCGCGAGTCGGCGTACGCCCGCACGTCCGGCACGGGCCACGGGCTGACCAGGAAGTCGGCCCCGGCGTCGCAGGCGGCACGGGCGACGTCCGGCGCGCAGACCGTGCCGACCCCCAGGACCGCGTGGGGGTACGACGCCCGCAGCCGCCCGAGCACACCGGCCCAGTCCGGGGTGTTCGCGGTCAGCTCCACCACGGGCAGCCCCGCGTCGAGCAGCGTTCGCGCGACCGCCTCGGCTTCGGCGCCGTCGGCGCGGCGCAGCACCGGCACGACCTTGGCGTGCCGCAGACTTTCCACCAGAGATTCCATCGGGCGGAACGATAGTCCGTCTGATGGAATCAGGCAACCACTCGGCCGCCAGGTGTCAGCGCGCGCTGAGCGCCGGGATGACCTTCTCCCCGTATGCCCGCAGGGTCTGCTCCTTGGCGTCATGCTGCAGGTACACCGCGAACTGGTCCACGCCCAGTTCGCGCAGCCTGGTGAGCTTCTCGATGTGGGCGTCGACCGGGCCGAGCACGCAGAAGCGGTCCACGATCTCGTCGGGCACGAACCGGGTGTGGCTGTTGCCGGCCCGGCCGTGCTCGCTGTAGTCGTACCCCTCCCGGTTCTTGATGTAGTCGGTCAGCGCCCTCGGCACGGCGCCGGTGTCGCCGTAACGGGCCACGATGTCGGCGATGTGGTTGCCGACCATGCCGCCGAACCAGCGGGTCTGCTCGCGCTGGTGGGCCAGGTCGTCGCCGACGTACGCGGGCGCGGCGACGCAGAACTTCACCGCGAGCGGGTCGCGCCCGGCCCGTTCGGCGGCCGTGCGCACGGCCTCGATCATCCACGCGGCGATGTCGAGGTCCGCCAACTGCAGGATGAACCCGTCGGCGACCTCGCCCGTGAGCTTGAGCGCTTTGGGTCCGTATGCGGCGACCCACACGTCGAGTTTGGAGTCCGTCACCCACGGGAAGCGCAGCGTCGAACCGCGGTGCTCCACCTCGCGACCGTTGCCCAGTTCCCTGATCACGTGTACCGACTCGCGCAGCTCGGCGAGGTTCGTCGGCGGCATGCCCAGTGTGCGCCGGGCCGAGTCGCCGCGGCCGATGCCGCACACGGTCCGGTTGCCGTAGATCTCGTTGAGGGTGGCGAAGGTGCTGGCGGTGACGGTGACGTCGCGGGTGCCCGGGTTGGTCACCATCGGCCCGACGACCACCCGCTCGGTCGCGCCCAGGATCGCGCTGTAGATGACGTACGGCTCCTGCCACAGCAGATGCGAGTCGAACGACCACACGTGGCTGAACCCGGCGGCCTCGGCCTGCTGGGCGAGCTCGACCACACGACTGGCCGGCGGATCGAGCTGGAAGACGACTCCGATGTCCATACCTGCCCCTACACCAGATAGCTCGACAGGCCGCGCCGCAGATAGCGGCCGTGACCCTTGCGTCCGTGATACTCGCCGCCGGACAGGAGCACGCTGCCGCGGGAGATGACGGTGTCGACCTTCCCAGCGATCTCAAAGCCCTCGTAGGCGGAGTGGTCCATGTTCATGTGGTGCGTGTGCACGCTGATCGTGGTGCGGCCGCTCGGGTCGTACACCACGATGTCGGCATCGGCACCCGGGGCGATGACACCCTTTCGGGGATACAGGCCGAACATGCGCGCCGGCGTGGTGGCGATGGTCTCGACCCAGCGTTCCAGGGACAGCTTGCCGTCGACGACGCCCTGGTAGAGCAGGTCGACGCGGTGCTCGACGCCGCCGATGCCGTTGGGGATCTTCGAGAAGTCGCCCAGCCCGAGCTCCTTCTGGTCCTTGAAGCAGAACGGGCAGTGGTCCGTGGAGACGATCGCGAGATCGTTGCTGCGCAGCCCGCGCCACAGGTCCCGCTGGTGCGGTTCGTGCCTGGAGCGCAATGGCGTGGAGCAGACCCATTTCGCGCCCTCGAACCCCGGCGCGCCGAGCTGGTCCTCCAACGTCAGGTAGAGGTACTGGGGGCAGGTCTCGGCGAAGACGTTGCGGCCGGTGTCACGGGCCTGCGCGACGGCTTCCAGGGCTTGCGACGCCGACAGGTGCACGATGTAGAGCGGGGTGTCCCCGGCGACCTGCGCCAGCGAGATCGCCCGCCGGGTCGCCTCGGCCTCCAGCTCCGCCGGGCGGGTGAGCCCGTGGTGGACGGGGTCGGTCTCGCCGCGGGTCAGGGCCTGGCCGATCAGCACGTCGATCGCGATGCCGTTCTCCGCATGCATCATGATCATGGAGCCGTTGTCACGGGCCTTCTGCATCGCACGCAGGATCTGGCCGTCGTCACTGTAGAAGACGCCCGGATACGCCATGAACAGCTTGAAGCTGCTGATGCCCTCGGCGTCGACCAGGGTGTCCATGGCCTTGAGCGACTCGTCGTCGACGCCACCGATGATCATGTGGAAGGCGTAGTCGATGTGGCAGTTGCCCTCGGCCTTGGCGTGCCAGGCGGCCAGCCCGTCGTGGACGTTCTCACCCGAACGCTGCACGGCGAAGTCGACGATCGTGGTAGTCCCGCCGAACGCCGCCGCGCGGGTCCCTGACTCGAACGTGTCGGAGGCGAACGTGCCGCCGAACGGCAGCTCCATGTGCGTGTGCGCGTCGACGCCGCCCGGGATGACGTACTTGCCGGTCGCGTCGACGATCCGCGCACCCGGTACGTCCGGCGCTCGGCCGGGCGCGAACAGCGCGGTGATCGTCTCGCCCTCGACCAGGACGTCGGCGGCGTGCCGACCGCTGGCTGTGACGACGGTGCCGCCGGTGATGAGGATCGACATGGTGGCCTCCGCGCTCACGCCTGGACCAGCGGGCCGTACGCGTCGGGGCGGCGGTCGCGGTAGAACGCCCACCGGTCGCGCACCTCGGCCAGCAGCGCCAGGTTCAGGTCGCGCACCACCAGCTCTTGGGCGTACGCGTCGGCCGGCTCGCCGACGAACCTGCCCTCCGGGTCGACGAAGTACGAGGTGCCATAGAAGTCGTTGTCACCCAGGTCTTCGACGCCGACCCGGTTGATCGCGCCGATGAAGTACTCGTTGGCCACCGCCGAGGCCGGCTGCTCCAACTTCCACAGGTACGACGACAGCCCCCGGCTGGTCGCCGACGGGTTGAACACCAGCTGCGCCCCGGCCAGCCCCAGCGCCCGCCAGCCCTCGGGGAAGTGCCGGTCGTAGCAGATGTACACCCCGACCTTGCCCACCGCCGTGTCGAACACGGGATAGCCCAGGTTGCCGGGCCGGAAGTAGAACTTCTCCCAGAAACCCCGCACCTGCGGGATGTGCGTCTTGCGGTACTTGCCGAGGTAGCGGCCGTCGGCGTCGATCACGGCGGCGGTGTTGTACAGCACTCCCGGCTGTTCCTGCTCGTACATCGGCAGGATCATCACCAGGCCCAGTTCTCGCGCCAACGCCTGGAACCGCTCTGTCGTCGGGCCGGGGATCGACTCGGCATAGGAGTAGAACTGCGCGTCCTGCACCTGGCAGAAGTACGGGCCGTAGAACAACTCCTGGAAGCAGATCACCTTGGCGCCCTGCGCCGCCGCCTGCCGGGCGTACTCCTCATGCGCCTTGATCATCGACTCTTTGTCGCCTGTCCAGGTGGTCTGGACGAGGGCGGCGCGGATGCTATCCGGCATGTCTCGAACTCCGTCCTACTAACGTTCGGCCCAACGACACGACTGCTCGCCAGTCGGCCGGCGGCCCGCAACGCGCGTCAGCCAGGAGGGGTTCACGTCGATGCGGCGCTGGATGCGGACGACGAGGTCAGCATGCAAGGAGTCAACACGCACGGCGGCGGACGAGGAATTGGCGCATGACCCGACATCCATGCGCCGCCGCGGTGCACCGTTCATACGGTCATACAAACCGACGGGAACAGAGCTCGCCTTGTCCCCACTGTCCGGACACGACGGAAAGGGCGCGACTCCGAACCGGAGCCGCGCCCTTCCTCTCAGGTACCTACGGAGTGGTGCAGGCGAACACGGTCGGCAGCGAGTTGTCGCCGGCCCCACGGGTCGCCTGGAGACCCCAGGTGGTGCTCTGGCCGGGGCTGAGGGTGCGGTTCCAGTCCACGTTCGCCTCGGTCACGTTCTGGCCGCTGACCGCCGCCGTCGCGGGCCACGAGCCGGTGTGGGCGTGGCCGGAGGGCAGGGTCACCGTGGAGTGCCAGCCGTTGAGCGTGGTCGAGCCGCTGTTGGTGACGGTCACCGTCAGCACGTACCCGCCGGCCCAGGAGCTCTGCACCGAGGTGGTCGTGGTGCAGCCGCTGCCGCCGCCACCGCCGGAGGTGGTGGTGACGTTCACGATGCCGGAGTAGCCGGAGGCACCGGCCGAGTTGGTCGCCCGCACGCGGTACCGGTAGGTGGTGTTCGCGGCCAGCCCCGAGTCGCTGAACGACGTGCCGGTCGGCGCACCCACCTGCGAGAAGCTGGTGCTGGACGCGCCGGTGGCCCGCTCGACCTGGTAACCCGAGACCGTGCCGGACGAAGCCGCCCAGCTCAGCGACAGCGACGACGCGGTCACGTTCGACGCCGTCGGCGTGCCCGGCGTGCCCGGCACCTGCGTGCCGCCACCGGTCGTGACCGAGGCCGAGAACGAGTTCACGGCCAGGCCGACGCCGCCGATCCACGGCTCGAAGCCCGCCTGGACGCTGGTCAGGTACCAGTTGGTGTTGCCGTACACCGAGCCGCGGGAGAACGTGTCGTTGATGAAGTCCTTCACGTCGAAGGTCAGCGACGTGACGGGCGAGCCGGTGAACAGGTACGACACGACGTTGTTGCCGCCGTTGTTGCCGGTCCACACGTTCCAGCTGCGCCCGGCCAGGTTCGCGGTGCCGGTCTGGGAACCGATCGGCTGGATGCTGCCCTGGCGGTTGAACCAGATCATGATCTCGGTGTCCTGGACCCCGCTGACGTTGGTGTCGGCGTTGAGCCAGATGTCGTACGCCGCGTCCCAGGTGCCGCTGGACGGGTAGGACACGCTGAGGCTGCTGCTGGCGGTGCCGATGGTGCTGATCTGCTTGGGCAGCGGCGAACTCGGGCTGCAGTTGCTGTAGTGGCAGCCGAGGAAGATCGACGGGTACGACACCGGGGCGCCGGAGGTGTTGCCGGTGCCGTCCTGCTGGGTGATCGAGAACCCGTTGCTGGTGGTGTTGATGCACTGGGTGGCGGTGGTGCCCCAGCGGTTGTTCTGGATGACATAGTTGCCGGCCACGACCGTGCCGTACTGCTCACAGATGGTGGCCGCGTGCGCGGGCGTCGCGGCGACGAGCCCGGCGGCGGTGGCGCCGACGGTCAGCAGGACCGCCGAGGCGAACCTGGTGAGCCGGTGCTTGGTGACTCGCATATCACTCCTTGGGCAGGGAGGAGGGATCAGGAGGGAACGGATGTGGGAGCGCTTCCACCGCGTACCATAGGCCACCGTCGAACTGCCTGTAAACAGCGATGCCCGCCGATGGCATGTTTCGGCTGGATGTCGGGCGGCGCACGGATGTGTCACGTCCGGTCGATCTGGACGAACGCCCGGGAAACAGGAAGCGCCGACCGACCGCACCGCCCGGAATCCGGCCGTGAAAGTTACACCGGCTCGGCGACGGGCGTGCCCACCTCACCGAAGCGCGCCAGCGCCAGCGCACCACCCACGGCCAGCACGAACCCGGCCAACGCCACCGGCACGAAGCCCGGCCGGGCCCCGTCGCCGAGCACCAGCACCCCGGCCAGCGCGGGCAGCAGCGTCTCCCCCACCACCATCCCGGCCGTCGCCGTGGTCACCGATCCGCTCGACAGCGCACTGGTCCACAGCAGAAACGCCACCAGCCCGGACGCCGCGACCAGATACGTCGCGGGCTCCCGCAGCAGCCGGGCCGGGGACAGCTCGGGCAGCGTACGCGCGGCCAGGGCCAGCACACCGAAGCACAGGCCCGCACAGGCGCCCATGGTCACCGTACGCAGCCGCACCGGCAACCTGCTCGCCGCCGCCCCCAGCAGCCCCAGCCCGACCAGGCATCCGCCCAGCGCCAGGAAGAAGCCGCGCGGCACCGCATGAGCGCCCTCCGGCCCGGCCGACACGCCCAGCGCGGCCAGCCCAAGGCAGACCGAGACCACCGCCAGCCACTCGCCGCGACCCAGTCGCTCGCGCATCACCACACTGGCCGCGATCGCCGTCACCGCCAGGCTCGCCGCCACCGCCGCCTGCACCAGGAACAGCGGCAGTTTGCGCAGCGCCAGCAGCTCGAACCCGAAGCCGAGCAGGTCCACCAGGGTGCCCACCACGAACGCCCAGCTGCGTAATGCGCGCAGCAGCAGCGCGACGTTCGGGCCGCCGCCCGCCGACATCCGGCGCAGGCCGACCGCCTGCATCACCGAGGCCAGCCCGAAGCAGATCGCCGCCGCCAGCGCCCCCACCAGGCTCAGGACCAGCATGAATCTCATGTTTGCACAGCGTGCGGGGGCTGGTCCGCCCGTTCCGCCCAGGCTGTCCGGAGCACGGGCGATCTCGCCCAGGAGCAGCGCGCCGGCCAGATCGTGTCGCGCGCAGGTGGAAGTGCCGCCGGGCGGCGCGCCCAAGTTCCGCCGCCCGGCGGCACCTTCCCGGCGCCATCGCCGCCCCGCGAGGGCAGCGGCGATGGCCTTTCCGCCGGGCGGGCACTGCCCGGCGGCCGGGGACGGCAGGCCCGCTCTGAGCACCCGCGCGGGCGGGCCTGCCGTACGTCGTCACGACAGCGGCGGGTAGGCGTTCGCCATCAGCTGCCGGAACTGGGCGGAGAACCAGTGGCCCGAGAGCGGGGCGTTGGGCAGCGCGCCGGTCATGCTGTTGCCGTTACGGGCGTTGCCCGTGTACGTCGGGTCGCACATCCGGTCGAAGCCCTTGCCCTCGCTGTTCGGGATCTGGCTGCTGGAACCGTCGGACTCGCCCGGCGGCTTGATCCAGACGTACGCGTCGATGCCGGTCGCGGGCGCCGAGCGCGGGCGCTCGCCGAGGCCCGCCCCCGCCTGGTTGCACCAGTTGCCCTTGTGGATACGCCGGTCGATGCGCGACTGGTCCACGAACGTGTTCAGGTCCGTGGAACTGCTCGCGGCGGTGGGCCGGGTGGTCTGGATCGGTTGGCAGGGGGTGACGACACAGCTGCCCCAGCCGTTGCGGGAGGTGTCGATCAGCATGCCGATGCCGGACTGGAAGCCCGCCTGGATGAGCCGCTGGCGGAACGCCTGCGCGAATGCCAGCTCCTCGTTGTACCGGTTCCAGTCGATCCAGCGGGTCTGGCGCAGCTGCTCGGTCACCGCGCCGACGTACGGCTCGGTCAGCGCCGAGTAGTTGGCCGTGTCGGTGATGAACCCGTGCACGTTGGCCACGGTGCTGCCGGAGGCGGTCGCCGCCTGGAACATGATGGTGGCGGTGGCCCCGAAGTTGTCGTCCCAGCCGATCCAGCCGTGGTGTGCGGCGTCGATGTAGTTGTAGACGTTCGGGATCGCGCCCAGCTTGGCCAGGGCATAGCCGACGCCGTCGACGTAGCCGTGGTTGGCCAGCATGGTGTCGCACATCGCGGTGGCGGTGGCGCGGCCGTTGGTGTTGGTCACCAGGTTGGGCAGCGAGTCGATCTCGACGATCGTCACGATGCGCAGGCTGGCGTAGGCGGGCCGGGCCATGATCGCCGCGATGGCGTCGATGTACTCCGACTTGTAGCGCGGCAGGTCGTTGGGGCCCAGCTCGCCGTTGGAGGCCAGCGCGGCGCAGTCGCGGCCGGGTAGGTCGTAGATGACGATCTGGATCACCATCGGTGCCGAGCCGTTGGCGGCGTCCTGGCTGACCGCCTCGTTGAGGTGGTCCACCAGGCCCATGGTGCCGGTGGTCGGGCTGCCGTTGCCGGCGATGGCGCCGATCTGGTCCAGCCATACCCCGGTCGGCTGGTTGGCGATCCGGCTACCGCCGGGCTCGGCCATTGCGCTGGCCCGCCACTGCGGGTTGTTGTAGACCCCGGCGCCCTGGTACGGGTTGTCGACCCGGTTGCAGTTCGGCTGGCAGCCGCCGCCGTCGTTGTCGGACTCGGTGACGGTCGTGCTGGTGTTGCCCGCCGCCGAGGTCGCCGAGACGGTGGCGGTGCCGTTGGTGGTGTCGGTGTCCTCGGCCGCCGACACGGTGACGGTGACGCCGGAACTCCAGTTCGCGGTGGTCAGGGTCAGGCTGCTCGCCGAGATCGTGACGTCGGCGTCGCCGGACTTGCTCAGGGTCACCGCGACGTTGCCGCTCGGTGCCGCGCTGAGCTTGTACGTCAACGTGCCGGTGCCGCCCTCGTTGACCACCAGCGAACCCGCGCTCACCTGCAGCACCGGGTTGCCGGTGCCGCCGCCGACGGTGAAGGTCACCGCGGCCGAGGTGGTCGACAGGGCCGGGTTGCCGTTGTCGACGGCGGTGGCCGTGGCGCTGTGCCCGCCGTTGGCCAGTCCGGTCGCGCTGAAGCTGTACGGCGAGCTGGTGTCGGTGCCGACCAGGTTGCCGTCGACGCGGAACTCGACCCGGGCCACGCCGCTGTTGTCGGTGGCCGTGGCGGCCAGCGGCACGGCGGCGCCGGAGGCGAAGGTCTGCCCCGGCGTCGGGCTGGTCAGGGCGACCGAGGGCGGGGTGTTGCCGGTGCCGCCGCCGTTGCAGGTGACCCCGTTGACGGCGAAGCTGGTCGGGTTGGTGTTCGTGCCGCTGTAGGAGGCGTTGAACCCGATGCCGACCGAGCCGCCGGTGGCGACGGCGCCGTTGTAGGACAGGCTGGTGGCGGTGACGTTCTTGCCCGACTGGCTGTAGTTGGCCGACCAACCCTGGATGCCGGTCTGGTTGCCCGGCCAGGTGAACGTCAGCGTCCAGCTGGTCCACGCGTCGCCGGTGTTGTTGATGGTGAGGTTGGCGCCGAATCCGCTGCCGTTGTCCCAGGCTTTGGTGTAGGTGACCTGGCAGGCGACCGCGGCCTGGGCCGGGGTGCCCGCGGTGGCGACGAAGGCGCCTACCAGCGCGCCCACGCCGAGCAGCGACAGCAGCCTGCGACGCAGGTTGTGCACGGATCTGTTCACGGTGGACTCCTCGAGCCGGCCCGGAACCGCGACGGTCCGGGCGTGCGAGGGCCGGGCGGTCGTCGCACGGCCGCCGTGGCCCCGGAAAGGGAGCACCCGCCTGACCCGGACAGGCTGGTCTTTCTCGGCACCGTCCGGGAGGGATCCCGGTGCCCTCGGCACCGCCGCGCCGCAGCCGCGTACGCGGTAAACCAGAGTGTTACATCAGCGTTTCCTTTGAACAATGCCGGTCGATGTCATTGGCATAGATTGTTTGACGGCCCGCCGAATCCCGGCCTTCGGGACACGAAAGACGCCGGCCACCGCGAAGGTTCGCGGTGGCCGGCGCCTACCGGCGGGACTCAGCCCACCGGTCTGAGCCCCCTCAGCTCAGGGTGAGCGCGGTGTCGTCGACGACGAACGAGGTCTGCAGGGAGGCATCCTCGGTACCGGTGAACTTCAGGGTCACCGTGGAGCCCGCGAACGACGAGACGTCGACCGTGCGCAGCAGGTAACCGGTGTTCTTGTTCAGGTTGGAGTACGACGCGACGGTGGTGGCGCCCATCGCCACGACCAGCTTGTCGTAAGCCGTCGTGGTGGTGGTCTCCGCCGTGTCGATGTGCAGGTAGTACGTGAGCGTGGCGTGGCAGCCCGCCGGGATCGTCACCGACTGCGACAGCGTGTCGGTGTGGGTCGCGCCGTAACCGTCCAGCCATGCCTTGTACGAGCCGCCGTGGGCGGCCTCGCCCGCGTCGGTGGTGATGACGCCGGAGCTGGAGGTCCAGCTGACCGCGCCCGATTCGAAGCCCGGGTTGAGCAGCTTCTGGCCGGAGCAGGTGCCACCGCCGCCGCCCGTCGGGCTCGGCGACGGGCTGCTCGTGCCGCAGGTCGGGTCGCCGGTCTGCGCCGGAACGCTGACGGCGTTCCAGGCGGCCTTCGTGGCGTTGAACAGCCCGCAGGTGGCGTCCAGGTTCTTGGCCGAGGTCAGCGTCCAGGTGCGGTACTTCAGGTACGAGCTGCTGGACGTCTTCATCAGCATCGCGTTGTACATGATCTTGATGGCGTTCTGGATGCCGACACCGGTCACGGTGGTGCTGTTGCAGGTCGGGCTGGTCGGCTGCCCGTTGGTCGGGTTCGAGCCCATCGCCAGCAGGTAGAACCAGTGGTTGCCGGGGCCGGCCGCCGCGTGGACCTCCTCGCCCGGGATGCTGCTGGAGTAGCAGTTGTCGTCACCGGCCAGCGACGGGTTGTACATGTAGCGGATCGGGCCGCTGCCGACCAGGTTGATCTCCTCGCCGACCTGGAAGTCCGGCGGGTCGTAGGCGGAGCCCTCGTTGGCGTACCACTCGGTCGCCGCGCCGAAGGTGTCGGCCACGAACTCCTGGGTGTTGCCGCCCGAGATGCCACCGGGGGTGTTGTCGTCGATGCCGTGGCCCATCTCGTGACCGACCACGTCCATCGAGCTGATCCAGGCACCGGCGGTGTTCTTGCCGATCTGCACCTGGGTGCCGTCGTAGTACGCGTTCTGGTCGTTGAGGCCGACCCGGATCGGCCACGCGCCGCCCGAGCCGTTCATGCCGTTGCGGCCCAGCCAGGAGCTGAGCATCGCGGCCTCGGTCTGCGCGGCGAACAGCGCGTCGACGCAGCCGGTCTCCTTGTTGGTGCCGGTGCCGTTGCCCCAGGTGTCGGTCGACTTGCTGAACGTCGTGTTGGTGGCGGCGTCCTGGCAGGGCATGTTCGTGGGCGAACTGCCCTGCATCTT
This sequence comes from Catellatospora tritici, assembly GCF_019083965.1. GTDB lineage: Bacteria > Actinomycetota > Actinomycetes > Mycobacteriales > Micromonosporaceae > Catellatospora > Catellatospora tritici. Next base: position 175,038 of record NZ_JAHRCY010000010.1, on the reverse strand, counting down.
GTAGGTGCCACCGGACAGGGTGGTCTGCAGGGTCAGCGGGTTCGGGCCGTTGATGGCGCCGGTGCCGGTGCCGCGCGTGACGTGCTCACGGGAGCCGAGCACGGTGCCGGTGAGGGCGTCGACGTAGACGGTGAGGCGGCTGACGCCCTCGGCGCCGGTGCCGTTGACGGTGGTCGCCCAGGCCAGGCGCGGGGTGGCGCCGAGCGCGTGCACGACCAGGGAGGTGGCCTCGGTGCCGGTCACGGTCTTGAGCTGGGCCTGAGCAGTCTTCACCGCGGCGGCCTGGTTGACCTTGGGCAGCACGCCCAGGCCGGTGATGGCCTTGTCCTGCGCGACCGAGGACGCCTTGAGCGCGCCCGCGCTGTCGGTGACGAGCACGAAGTCGCCGCCGACGACCGGCAGGCCGCGGTAGGTCCGCTCGAACGGCACGTACTGCATGCCCGCCGAGGAGATGACGTCCTTCTGGATGAACGCGTCGTCGGCGCCTGCGTGCAGGTAGGCGGGGCGAGCGGCGACGAGGCTCGCGGCAGAGTTGGCAGCTGCGGCACGAGCCGTCTCAGGGGTTACCGGAGACGCGGCGGCGGGCGTGAACGCCATGGCGGTGGTGCCCGCCAACGCCATCGCCGTGGCCGTGAGGATCGCGCCCACGGCCGAACGTCGTGACATTCTCACGTGTCCCTCTTCCTTGGAGGGTTGGGGTGGCACCCTCGCTTCCGGACTCCGCATCCGCGGTCACGGCAGTACGTTTGGCTGTCGCAACCTGTTCGGATTGCCGACCCGGGGGTCCACCGTCCGTTTACATTGGCGAATTCCTATCAATGAACCAACACGCCGTCAATACCCGCGTACGGCAGTTCACAAGACCGACACGAACGCCCCGAAAAAGGGCATGAAAAAGGGCTGCCGGTCCTATCACGGCAGCTCAGCAACCATATCGACAATGCGGTATGGGCGATTCACACCGGCGTCTGGCCCTCGTCGGACGAGAGCCGCGCGCCGGTGTTTCCCCTGGCTTCGACGCAAGCGCCCGGGATCGGATGCCCCCGGCTGCGGGCACCCGATCCCGGGCACGACTCACCCGTCGAGCGCGCGCATTCGAATGACCGGTCGGGGAGAGCGGATAATCGTGGCTCGCGCACTTTTTCGGGACGTCCGGCTAAGGCTGGCAGCAGCGTATGGCCGCCGACAGCACCGATCAACAGGCTGGCCTGGCATTCTGGCGTCAACTTCGGCACCTCGCCGGGGTGTCCCGGTGTGACGTGGACCACGCAGGGTTGCCTTTCCTCTACGCAGTGCGACACCGTCGACTCGACAGTTGGCACCTTGCGTACTCCGGGGTCGGTGAAACTCCGAACCGGCGGTCACAGTCCGCGAACCCGCACCTCCACCGAGGGGCGGGCCGATCCGGTGGAACTCCGGAACCGACGGTAAAAGTCCGGATGAGAGGTAGTACGCGGCAGGCGCTGCTGTGCGGCGCGCTGCCCGCGTGCCGCCCGGCTGCCGCCTGTCACCCGGATCTGCAGGCGCGCGACGGCCGCGGGAGCGATCCGGTGTCCCTCCCCCGCCGCGCGCGTTGACGGATCAGCCCGCGTGCGCGCACGCGGGCTCAGGCCGTCATGCCTTCGGTACGACGGCGGGGCACCTCGTCCCGCCCGACGCCAAAGGAGACAGGACATGTCACACGCCGTCCTCGACACCGCCGCCGCGACGCGCGGCGCCGTCGACCGGGCCCTGGAGGTCTTCGCCCGGGGCGGGTTCGTGCTGGTGTTCGACCGCGAGTCCCGCGAGAACGAGGGCGATCTGATGATCGCCGCCGAGCACCTGGACGAGGCCGCCCTGCGGTTCATGCTCGACCACACCGCCGGGGTGATCTGCGTGGCCGTCACGCCGCAGCTCGCCGACCGGCTGAACCTGCACCCCATGGTCGAGCCGAACACCGGCCTGCACGACACCGCGTTCACGGTCTCGGTGGACCTGGCCGCGGGCACCACCACCGGCATCTCGGTCGGTGACCGCACCCTGACCATCCGCGCCCTGGCCGACGCGACCACCCGCCCGCAGGACCTGGCCCGCCCGGGCCACATCTTCCCGATCCGGGCCGTCGAGGGCGGGGTGCTGGCCCGCGACGGGCACACCGAGGCCGGCGTGGACCTGTCGCTGCTGTGCGGCTTGTCCGGGGCGACCGCGATCTGCGAGGTGGTCCGGCCCGACTGGACCATGGCCCGACTGGACGACCTCGTCGCCCTCGCCGAGCGGTTCGACTTACCGATGATCTCCGTCCAGGACCTCATCGACCACCGGGCCCGCCCCGCTGGACCCGGCGGCGCCGGGGCACCTGGAGCGCCGGGGGTACGGCGCTGAGCCCAACCCGCACTTAGCATCGACGGTGGCCTATCTGGAACATTGACACGCCGCAGCCGTCTTCTAGATAGGCCATCGTCGATGAATAGCGGGTGGGCGGGAGCACGGGGCAGGTGCGCACGGGAGCGTATCCACGGGTGCCGGGTCGAGATTCCATCATGGACACCATGCCGACCGTGCCCGTCGACCCCGCCCAGTGGGACCTGGCCCGCCGCGCCCTGACCGAGGCGGTCGAGCGCGTCATCACCCTGGCCGAGGCCCACCCGCCGCAGACCATGGTCACCGCGGACTGGACCATCGCCGACACCATGGCCCACCTGGTCAGTCTGATGCGGCTGGACGACGCCCTGGTGCAGGGCCGCTCTCCGGACGAGCTGATGCCGGGCGCGCTGGCGCTGGTCGACGCGACCAACGTCGACACCGTCGTCGAGGTCAACCGGGCGGTGCTGGCGCACTTCACCGGCCGCGACGTCGCCACGTCGAGCCGGCAGCTGCGCGAGTCGGCGGCGAGCCTGCTCGCGGCGGTCGAGCGGGCCGACCCGGCCGCGCAGGTGAGCTGGCTCGGCGCGTCCCGGCTGTCCATCGCGGGCCTGCTCGCGCACATGGTCAACGAGCTGGTGATCCACGGCTGGGACATCGCGCGGGCGACGCGTACGCCGTGGCCGATGGACCCGTACGCGGCCGGACTGTTCTTCGACCTGTTCATCCTCGGCGTGACCAAGGCCGGGTACGGCGCCCTGCTCGAGCACGGCGCCCCGATCCGCCCCGGCCGGATCGCCGTCGACTTCCGCTCGGACTACACGACCCCGGCGATGCTGGTGCTCACCGACGGATGCGTCACCGCCGAGGACCCGGACCCGCGCGCCGACGTGCGCCTCACCTTCGACCCGCCGACGCTCAACCTGATGCTGTTCGGGCGGGTCAGCAAGCCCCGGGCGGCGCTGACCGGCAAGGTCAGGCTCGGTGGCCGCCGCCCGTGGCTGCTGCCCGCCTTCATGCGCACGATGCACCTGCCGTCCTGATCACGGCGGGTGCGACGGTCACCGTCCGGCGCAGGCAGCTCCCAGCGCGGTCAGGTAGGACCGGGCCCAGGCCTGTATGTCGTGCTCGCGCAGGTGGGCGCGCATCTGCGCCATCGCCTCGTTCGGCTCGGTCGAGTCGGCCTCCAGCGCCGCGATCAGCGTGTCCTTCAGCCCCTCCACGTCGTGCGGATTGACCAGGTACGCCTGCGTCAGCTCCGCGGCCGCCCCGGCGAACTCGCTGAGCAGCAGCGCCCCGCACTCGTCGACGCGGGCGGCGACGTACTCCTTGGCGACGAGGTTCATGCCGTCGCGCAGTGGGGTGACCGCCATGACGTCGGCGGCGCGGTAGAGCGCGGCCAGTTCGGTGCGGTCGAAGACCTGGCTGAGGTAGTGCACGGCGGCCACCCCGAGCCGTCCGAAGTCGCCGTTGATCCGGCCGACCTCACGCTCGACCCGGTCGCGCAGCTGCCGATACTGCTCGACCCGCTCCCGGCTGGGCACGGCGACCTGCACCAGCACGGTCTCGGGCGCTTTGAGCCGCCCGTCGGCCAGCAGCTCCCGGTATGCCTTGAGCCGGTGCTCGATGCCCTTGGTGTAGTCGAGCCGGTCGACGCTGAGGATCACCCGCTGCGGGCTGCCCAGGTCGGCGCGCAGCTTCGCGGCCTGGCGCACCACGTCCTCGCGGCGGGCCAGCGCCTCCATCTCGGCGGTGTCGATCGACACCGGGAATGCCCCGGTGCAGGCGGTGCGCCCGTCGATCTCCACGCCGCGCTCGTTGACGGTCGCGCCCAGCACCTTCGCGGTGAGCTGGTGGAAGTTGTGCACGGCGTGCACGCGCTGGAAGCCGATCAGGTCGGCGCCGAGCATGCCGCGTAGCAGTTCCGCCCGGCGCGGCAGCTGCATGAACAGCTCCGGCGGCGGGAACGGCACGTGCAGGAAGAAGCCGATGCGCAGGTCGGGCCGCTGGGCGCGCAGCATCGCGGGCACCAGCTGCAGGTGGTAGTCCTGCACCCAGACCACCGCGCCGTGGGCGGCGACCCGGGCGGCGGCGTCGGCGTACCGCTGGTTGACTCGCTGATACGCCTCCCACCAGCGGCGATGATGCACCGCCGGCTCGACGGCGTCGTGGTAGAGCGGCCACAGGGTCGAGTTGGCGAACCCCTCGTAGTGGTCCCGGAAGTCCTCCTCGGACAGCTCGACCGGCACCATGTGCACGCCGTCGACGTCCGGCAGTTCCCGGCTGGGGCCGGGCGTGCCGCCCCAGCCGATCCAGGTGGCGGGCTTGTTGCTCAGTACGGGATGCAGCGCTCCGCCCAGCCCGCCGGGGCTGCGGCGCCACTCGAAGACCCCCTCGGAGGCGGCGGCGTCGTTGACGGGAAGGCGGCTGGCGACCACGACTAGCGAGGCGTCCCGCATCGGATGCCCCCCTTTCGGTGCTTTCGCTGATATGAGAAGGTTCGCACGACTGTGTATCAATGACCGAGTCCCGCGAACTTGTATCAACCAAAAGTTACGTGGCAGTTACAGCTAGCACATACTTTCACGCGCGTACACCTTCGTGTAGCAGCCATTGGGACAGTTCGCGCCATACCCGGATGAGGGTGCTGCTACACAGTGGACTTTTTGATTCGCCAGCTCCGATGCTTGTGGCCCGGCGGCAGGGCGTGAGGTCTTCCAGAATACGCCCGGCCGCCGGGAGGTCATACCAGGTGGAGTCAGTTGGGGACTGTCGCGATGGGACGGTGCCAGTCGCGCAGCAGCTCCCGCGGCACCGGCCAGGACGGTGACCAGCGGCTCTCCGGGCCGCCCAGCACCATCAGCCGGGCCTCGGCCAGCACCGGCACGTGCGCGGCATGGTCGTCACCGCCCAGGGTGACCTGCCTCACAGCCACCTCCGGGTGTTCCGCCGCGGTCGCGCGCACGGCGCCGGAGAACGCGTCGGCACTGCCCCGGTCGTGCCACACCCCGCAGGCCAGCACGTCCACGCCGTACGCGGCCGCCTCCTCGAACGCGAAGGACAGGGCCGAGCCGGGCACCTGCGACCCGGCCGCGGCCACCACCACGGGTCCCTGACTCGATCCGGCCGCGTCGGACGGCACGGCGGAGTTGGCCGACAGCACCGGGCGGCCCGCCTTGCGGGCCAGCCGCACCCCGGCGGCGCGCCGCGAGGGCAGCGCCGACTGCTTGGCGGCCCCGCCCACCACCAGCATCGCGGCCGACGGGGCAGCCCCGGCCAGCGCCTGCGGCAGCGAGCTCTGCGTGCCGCGCAGCCGCACCTCGACCTGCGGGAACCGCTGTTGTACGGCCTCGGCCGCCGCGTGCGCGGCCTGCTCGTCGTCGTTGGCCGAGCGCCAGAACGACGCCGGGTAGGGCGCCATCGAGGTGGGATGGGTCCAGGCCATCGGGTCGCGCCGGTAGAGCAGGCACAGCGGCAGGCTGCGCGCCGCGGCCTCGGCGGCCGCCAGCTCCAGCGCCGAACGCCCCGCGCGGCTGTCGTCGTAGCCCACCAGTACCGGTGGTGTGGTCAGTGCGTTGTTCGTCATCGTGATACCCCCGAATCCGGCACGGTCGTGGGCCGGTGCAACCAGGCCACGACCGCGTCGACGACGTCAGTCTCGAAATTCTCGGCCAGCTCGCGCGCGATCTCGTCCTCATCGCGGGCCAATGCTTGGTTGACCCGCTCGACGTACGCGGCGCGCAGCCGCGCCAGTGCGGGCGTCATCGCCCGGTCCAGCTCCGACTCAGACAACTGTGTGTAGTCATCCATGAGCCCAGCGTGAACACCCGACGTTACTCCCGGATTACCGGCAGCGCAGGGCCCGGATAACGACCGTCACACCTGAACCGGCCGCCCACAGGCGGCCCGGCATGATCAGCGGCCCAGATCGCCGGAACGGTAGTGGCGACGGCACAGCACCTGGTAACGCACCTCGGCCGGATCGGCCGCGGCCGTGTCCCCGATCACCACCTGCGCGCCCTCGCGCGCCACCACGCCGTCGACGATGCGCGCGTTGAGCAGGCCCTCGCGGCCGCACCAGCACAGCACCTCGACCTGCAGCCGGTGCACCTCGTCGGCCAGCTCGAACAGTCGCTGCGCGGCCGGGAACAGCTGCGAGCGGAAGTCGGAGGCCAGGCCGAAGGCGTACACGTCGACGTCGTACCCGTCGACCAGGTCGGCCAGCTGCTCGATCTGCGCGACGGTGTAGAAGCAGGCCTCGTCGCAGATCAGGTAGTCGATGCGGGCGCCGGTGGACCACTCCTTGCGCACCAGGTCGACCAGGTCGAGTTCGTCGGTCACCTCGACGGCGGTGTGCGCGAGCCCGATCCGGGTGGTGACCTGCGGCCCCATCGACCGGTCGTTGCGCGTCAGCACCAGGCCCCGGCGGCCCTGACGGCCGTGATTGTGGTCCATCTGCAGGGCCAGCGTCGACTTGCCGCAGTCCATCGGGCCCCAGAAGAACTTCAGGGCGGCGCCGTGGCGCAGCCGACCGTCACCGGCGGCGTTGCACTGCGGGGCGGGGACTGGCGCGTCGGCAGAGGTCACGGTGGGGCAGCCTAACGGCTGGCCCACCGTGACCGGGAATCCATGAATGCAGACGCAGCACTACAGGCGTGTCGGAGGTACGTTGCCCGCCTGCTCGATGGCCCGGCGCATGGGCACCTTGAGCAGCAGCACGAACCCGAGCGCGAAGAACAGGATCAGCGAGAAGATCGCGACGCGGTAGCTGCCGGTGATGTCGTACGCGGCGCCGAACACCAGCGGGCCGAGCCAGCTGGTGCCCTTGTCGGAGATCTCGTAGAAGCCGAAGTACTCGCCTTCCTTGCCCTTCGGGATGAGCTGGCTGAACAGTGACCGGCTCAGCGCCTGGCTGCCGCCGAGCACGATGCCGATCGCCCCGCCCAGCGCGATGAACGGCACCGCCTGCCCCGCGGGCAGGAAGTAGGCGGCGGTCACGATCAGCGTCCAGCCGACCAGGCTGCCCAGCACCGTCTTCCACGCGCCGAACCGCTTGGCCAGCCGGCCCAGCAGCATCGCGCCGCCGAACGCCAGGAACTGCACCATCAGGATCGTGGGCATCAGCGTCGCGTTGTCGAAGCCGAGTTCCTCGGAGCCATAGGTGCCCGCCATGGCGATGACGGTCTGGATGCCGTCGTTGTAGATCAGGAACGCGACCAGGAAGAACAGCGTCAGCGGGTACGCCCGCATGCCCCGCAGCGTGTGCCCAAGCTGCCGGAACCCGTCCACCACCACGTGACCGCGCGCCACGCCCTCCAGTACCGGCCGGTTGCGCAGCCACAGCAGCGGGAAGGTGGTGAACAGCGCCCACCACACGCCCGCCGACACCAGGCACCAGCGGGCGATGTCGGCCTCGTTGTCCTTGCCGCCGATCAGCACCACGACCACGTTGAGCAGGAGCAGCAGGCCGCCGCCGAGGTAGCCGAAGGCCCAGCCGCGGCTGGACACCCCGTCGCGGTCCTCCTCGCTGGAGATCTGCGGCAGGAACGAGTTGTAGACGACCACGCTGGCGCCGAAGGCCAGGTTCGCGATCAGGAACAGCGCGGCGCCCAGCTGGTAGCGGCCGCCCGTGAGGAAGACCAGCCCGCAGGTCGCGCCCGCGCCGATGTAGGCGAACGCGGCCAGCCACACCTTCTTGCGCGCGGCCCGGTCGGCGATGGCGCCGACCACCGGCAGCAGCAGGACCTGCAGGAACACCGACAGCGAGGTGGTGTACGCGAACAGCGACCCGGCCTTGAACGACAACCCCAGCAGGTGCACGTCGCCCGCGGCGTCCGCGCCGTGCTTGGCGATCCCGCCCAGGTACGGCCCGAGGAAGGCGGTCACCACGGTGGTGGAGAAGGCGGAGTTGGCCCAGTCGTAGAAGTACCAGCCGACGCGCTCGCGCTTGGTGCTCTCGCCGTAGCCCGCGGTGTCGGCTTCGGCGGTCGGGGTCTCGGGCGGGGGTGCGCTGAGATCAGCGGTCATGGGTGGTCCTTCCAAAGGCCACGGTCTACGAAAACTTCCCGTAACACGTCGATGCGATCGGTCATGATGCCATCCACACCGAGATCAAGTAACCCGGCCATCTCGGCAGGATCGTCGATCGTCCAGACGTGCACCTGAAGTCCCAGGCGGTGGGCGTACGCCACGAACCTGCGGTCGACCACCCGGACCCGGCCGAACCGCACCGGGACCTGTGCCGCGACCACCGACGGCGGCAGCCTCAGCCGACCGCCGTAGCGGGAGGCCAGCCACAGCCGGGCCGTCTCCTTCTGCGCCAGCGACGTCGCGTACGCCGGACCGGCCAGTTCCCGCAGCCGCCGCAGCCGCGCATCGGAGAAGGAGGCCAGCAGCACCTGGTCCGGGGTGGCCCGCTCGTGCACCACCGTCACCGTCGGCTCGACCGCGCGGTCGTCCTTCACGTCGATGTTGAACCGGACCTCCGGCCAGGCGTCGAGCACCTCGTCCAGCCGGGGCACCGCCGCCGCCCCGCCGACCCGCACCGAGGCCAGGTCCTGCCAGCTCACGTCCGCCACCGCGAGCGGCTCACCCGCGACGCGGCGCAGGTCCGGGTCGTGCAGCACCACCGCGACCCCGTCCCGGGTGGCGTGCACGTCGGTCTCCACGTAGCGGTATCCGGCGGCCACCGACCGGGCGAACGCGTCGGCGGTGTTCTCGTCACCCTCGGCGGCACCACCCCGATGGGCGAATGCCAACGGCGGCTGCGCGAGGTACGGATGCAGAGGGCGCGGCGTCTCCATCCGCGGAAGTGTGCCACCACCGAATGGGTCCCGGTTGCCCCCACACGGACCGCTCGCCAACAGTGGGCGACATCGGTGAGAATGTCCGCACCACTGCGTCGAAACAAGTCGATCCATGTCGGGTGCAACATCGGGAAGGGGTGCACGGTGGCTGATGACGACCCTGCGGACTGGTTCCGTCAGCTCTCGCCCGTACAGCGCGCACTGCTCGATCGGCTCGCCGACGGGGCGACGATAGCGGCGGCCGCGTCGGCGGAGTACCTGTCGCTGCGTACCGCCAACCGCCGCATCGCCGACCTGCGTCAGGGGTTGGGCATCGGCACCACCCGCGAACTGGTCGCGGCGTACCGCGCCCGCAGGGGAGAGTGACCTAGCGCCGCCGGGAGCGCTGCGTCGAGCTCGGCCGGGTCGGGTCGGTGAAGCGGGGCTGGTCGGGCTCGTCGGCGCGCAGCGGGGCGAGCTCGGCGGTGATCGCGTCGACGATGCGGTCGGCGATGCGCTGCGCCGCGCCCACCCGGCCCGGGTCGATGTCCGACAGGTCCACCGGCTTGCCGACGTGCACCCGCACCACCGGGCGGCGGCGCAGGTTGCGCCAGATCACCGGCCACATGCCGGTGGGCGCGTCGTAGGGCAGCACCTCGTGCGAGCCCCAGATCGCCATCGGGATCACCGGCGCCTTGGTGGCCAGCACCAGGCGACCCACGCCGGTGCGGGCGCGCTCGGGCCACAGGTGCGGGTCCAGGCCGATGCGGCCCTCCGGGTACAGCATCACCATCGAGCCCTCCGCCAGCGCGGTGACGCTGTCGGAGACGGCGTTGACCGCCGTCGCCTCGCCCCGGTCGGCCCGGATGTGGCCCTGCCAGCGCATCAGCGGCCCGATCACCGGGTGCTTGAACAGGCCCGCGTTGGCCATTACCCGAGGGTGTATCCGCAACCGCCGGAAGGTCGCGGCCATCGCGATCGGGTCGAACGGGCTGAGGTGGTTGCTCGCCAGGATGAGGGCGCTGTGGCGAGCTTCACGGGGCAGGTCGCCGGTGACCTGCAGGCGCGCCAGCAGGCGGGTGACACCCGTCGCGAGCAGCAGCGCGAAGCGCAGCAGTGGCGGCGGTGACCAGGCGGAGGGAGGCGTCACGGACGCACATCCTGCCATGAGGTGACCTAAGTCCCATACCACGACCAGGCCGGATGCGTAGCCTGACCGGAAGAGGATCAAAAGACGCACGGCGGGAGTTGCGCGGCATGGACGCGACAGACCTGGCGCGGTGGCAGTTCGGGATCACCACCGTTTACCACTTTCTCTTCGTACCCATCACCATCGGCATGGCGTTCCTGGTGGCGGCCTTCCAGACGGCCTGGGTGCGGACGGGCAACGAGAAGTGGCTCAAGCTCACCAAGTTCTACGGGAAGCTGTTCCTGATCAACTTCGCGATGGGTGTGGTCACCGGCATCGTGCAGGAGTTCCAGTTCGGCATGAACTGGAGCGAGTACTCCCGCTTCGTCGGCGACATCTTCGGCGCGCCGCTGGCGATGGAGGCGCTGCTGGCCTTCTTCCTGGAGTCGACCTTCCTTGGCCTGTGGATCTTCGGGTGGGACAAGCTGCCGAAGAAGATCCACCTGGCCTGTATCTGGATCGTGGCCTGGGGCACCGTGCTCAGCGCGGCGTTCATCCTGGTCGCCAACTCGTGGATGCAGCACCCGGTCGGCTTCAGGATCAACGCCGAGCGGGGACGGGCCGAGCTGACCGACTTCTGGGCCGTGCTCACGAACAAGGTCGCCCTGATCACCATCCCGCACACCATCGCCGGGGCCTTCCTCACCGCGGGCGGCCTGGTCGCCGCGGTCGCGGTGTGGCACCTGGTCCGGCGGCCGGGCCGCGACACCGCGGCCTACCGCAGCGCCGCCAAGGTGGGCGCCTGGACGACGCTGGTCGCGATGGTGGCACTGGCCCTCACCGGCGACGTCCAAGGCAAGATCATGACCGAGGTGCAGCCGATGAAGATGGCCGCCGCCGAGGCCCTCTACACCACCGAACAGCCCGCGCCGTTCTCCCTGTTCACCATCGGCACCCTCGACGGCAGCCGCCCGGTGTACGCCCTCGAACTGCCCGACCTGCTCTCCTTCCTGGCCACCGGCACCTTCGACGGCAAGGTCCAGGGCATCAACGACCTGCAGGCCGAGTACGAGGCCAAATACGGCCCCGGCGACTACAAGCCCAACATCCCGGTCACCTACTGGACCTTCCGTCTCATGATCGGCTTCGGCGCGCTGGCCTCCCTGATCGCGCTGTGGGTCCTGTGGGCCACCCGCAAGGGCCGCGCCCCCGACGCGAACACCCGCGGCGGGAAACTGCTGCTGGCCGGGGCGCTCGCCCTGCCGCTGCTGCCGCTGCTGGCCAACTCCACCGGCTGGATCTTCACCGAGATGGGCCGCCAACCCTGGATCGTCTTCGGCCAGATGAAGACCGCCGTCGCCGCCTCCCCGTCGGTCAGCTCCGGTGACGTGATCACCTCGATGGCCGTGTTCACCCTGCTCTACGGCGCCCTGGCCGTGGTCGAGGTCGGCCTGCTGCTCAAGTACGCCAAGGCAGGCGTGCCCGACGTGTCCCCGCCGCCCGCGGTCGAGTCCGACGAGGACCGCCCGCTCGCCTTCGCGTACTAGGAGCGCGCCGCCATGCATCTGCACACCCTGTGGTTCCTGCTCATCGCGGTCCTGTTCACCGGGTACTTCGTACTCGAGGGCTTCGACTTCGGCGTCGGCATGCTGCTGCCCGTGCTCGGCCGCGACGAACGCGAGCGCCGCGTCGTCATCAACACCATCGGGCCGGTCTGGGACGGCAACGAGGTCTGGGTCCTCACCGCGGGCGGGGCCATGTTCGCCGCCTTCCCCGAGTGGTACGCCACCCTGTTCTCCGGCTTCTACCTGCCCCTGCTGCTGATCCTGCTCGCGCTGATCCTGCGCGGGGTGGCGTTCGAATACCGCGGCAAGCGCGACGACGTGCTCTGGAGGCGGCGCTTCGACTGGTGCATCGTGTTCGGCTCGGTGGTGCCCGCGTTCCTGTGGGGCGTCGCGTTCGCCAACATCGTGCGCGGCGTGCCGCTGGACGCCGACCACCAGTACACGGGCAGCCTGTTCACGCTACTCAACCCGTACGCGCTGCTGGGCGGGCTGACCACGCTGCTGCTGTTCCTCACCCACGGCGCGATCTTCATCGCGCTCAAGACCGTCGGCGACATCCGCCAGCGTGCGAACGCCCTGGCCGAGCGGGTCGGCATCGCCGCCGCACTGGTGGCCGTCGTGTTCCTGGTCTGGACCATGGCCCGCCACTCGACCCCGCTGTCGGTCACGCTCGCCGTGCTCGCCGCGCTCTGCCTGGTCGGCGGGCTGGTCGCCAACCGGCTGCCGTCGCGCACCGACCCGCAGGGGCGGCGCGAGGGGTGGGCGTTCACCGGCACCGCGGCGGCGATCGCGTTCGCGGTGGCGGCGCTGTTCGCCACGCTCTACCCGGATGTGCTGCCGTCCACGGTCGACCCGGCCACCAACAGCCTGACCGTGGCCAACGCGTCGTCCACGCCGTACACCCTGAAGATCATGACCTGGGTGGCGCTGGTGTTCACCCCGATCGTGCTGCTCTACCAGGGCTGGACGTACTGGGTCTTCCGCAAGCGCATCGGCACCCACCACATCCCCGCCGAACCGGCCCCCACCCCGGCGGCCACCACCACAGCGACCTGACCATCCCAAGATCACAACCGCGAGTTGCCTGGCAATCGGCCGTATCTTGGGGCCACTTTCCCACGATTGCCCGGCAACTCGCGGCCGATCTTGACGCTCGGGGCGGGGCGGGGCGGGGCGGGCCGCTGGGCGCGGGTGGGTGCCGTTCGTCGATGGATGGGCGCCGCTCGGCGCGCGGGCACACCGTTGCCGTGGGAGCGCTCCTAGACTCCGGGGCGGGAGTCACCGCCCGCGCCGGGACGCGGGTGCGATCCGAACTGCCGAGGGCACACCCCGTGGGGCTGGCACCGGGTGACGGCAGAACCCTGTGCTGTCATTCGCCAAGGAGCGAGAGCCCCATGAAACTTCGCAGAGCCATGCACGCGCTGTGGCTGGCGGTCGTCCCCGTGGTCGCCGCTGCCATTCTCAGCGTCGCCACCCCGGCCCAGGCGGCCACCCTCACCGAGGTGACCAACTTCGGCACCAACCCCGGCAACCTGCGGATGTACCTGTACGTCCCCAACAACGTCGCCACCCGCCCCGGCCTGCTGGTGGCCAACCACTACTGCACCGGCAACGGCCCGGCGTTCTACAGCGGCACCCAGTTCGCCCAGCTCGCCGACCAGTACGGCTTCATCGTGATCTACCCGTCGGTCACCGCCAGCGACGCCTGCTTCGACGTGGCCTCCACGGCCACGCTCACCCACAACGGCGGCGGCGACTCGCTCAGCATCGTGTCGATGGTCAAGTACGTGCAGCAGAACTACAACTCCGACCCCAACCGCACGTACGCCACCGGCGTCTCCTCCGGCGCGATGATGACCAACGTGCTGCTGGGCGCCTACCCGGACGTGTTCAAGGCGGGCTCGGCGTTCGCGGGCGTGCCGTTCGGCTGCTTCGCCGGACCGACCAAGTGGAACAGCCAGTGCGCGCAGGGGCAGCTCACGAAGACCGCCGCCCAGTGGGGTGACCTGGTTCGCAACGCGTACCCCGGTTACACCGGGTCGCGGCCGCGCATGCAGCTGTGGCACGGCACCAATGACGAGACGCTGAACTACGTCAACTTCGGCGAAGCGATCAAGCAGTGGACCAATGTCAACGGTCTCAGCCAGACGCCGACCTCCACCGACACCCCGGCGTCGGGCCAGACCCGCACCCGGTACGCCAACAGCTCCGGCCAGGTGCTGGTGGAGGCGTACAGCCTGGCGAACACCTCGCACAACCTGCCGGTCAACGCGGCCTCGGCGGTCGCGTTCTTCGGCCTGAACACCACGTCCAGCCCGTCGCCGTCGGTCTCGCCGTCGCGTTCGGCCTCGCCGAGCCCGTCGGCGTCCGCGTCGTCCTCGCCGAGCCCGTCGCCGAGCGGCAACCCGAACCCGGGCGGCTGCACCGCCGTGTTCAGCGCCACCAGCGTGTGGCAGACCGGGTTCGTCGGCAACGTGCACGTCACCGCGGGCACCGGCGGGATCAGGGGCTGGCGGGTCACGCTGACGCTGCCCTCGGGCGCCTCGGTGGTCAACTCGTGGAACGGCGTGTTCGCGGGCACGTCCGGCACGATCCAGGTGACGAACATGCCGTACAACGGCCAGCTCGGGGCCGGTGCCGCCACCGACTTCGGGTTCCAGGCCAACGGCACCTCGCCGACCGCCACGGTCAGCTGCACCGCGCTCTGACCCTCGTCTGAAACGGGTCCGGCCCGGACACCGCGCGGTGTCCGGGCCGGTTCGCCTCGTCTCAGCCCAGCTCGGCTCTCAGCCCAGCTCGGCGAGCTTGGCCTCAAGCTCGGCCAGCTCCGCGCGCAGCTTCTCGGCGTGCGCCTGCGCCTCGGCCCGCTCGCTGGCCAGGATCTGCTCCACGGCCTCCTGCACACCCGGCACGTCCAGCATCGACACCATCTTCAGCGCCTCCTGCGCCTTGATGACGTATGGCTTGGCCAGTGCCTTGGTGCCCTGCACCGCCCCGACCGTCCACTCCCCCTCGGTGTAGGCGAGGGTGACGGTGAGCCCGGCCGGCGGCTTGACCTTCGGACCCTTGCCGGCGGCGGCACGACGCGGCGCGGGGGCTGCGGCGGTGGCCTCTGCTTCGGACACCTCGGGACTCTGGGACACGGGACGCTCCTGACGTACGGGCTTCTGACGGATGACCATGAACTCCGGCTCGGGCGCGGCGGGCTCCTCGACCACCGGCTCGGGCGCGGGCTTCTTCCCGGTCGCGCCCTTGGGCGGGATGGTCAGATCGCTCGGCGCGAAGGGCAGCACGTCGCTGCCGAACTTCACCATGATCCACTCATCGTGGACCGCCGGATCGTCCAGCTGCACCACCTGCCCGAGCTGACCCGCGATCTGACCCGCGGCCTCGGTGAACATGACTCGGGGACGCTTGCCGGCGGCCAGTGTCTCCTCGATCTGGGTCAATTCCTGAGTCGACAATCCCGCCATAACCGCGCCCCACACCTCTGCCTACGCCTCGCCGAACACATGTTTGATACGCACGTTCTACCAGAGCCGACCGACAAGGTGAGCACCGACACCCTGCCACCAGGCGTACCTGCCTGCTGTAATGGCGCCATGGCGATCACTCTTGTCACCGGAGGCGGCCGGGGCATCGGCGCCGCGACCTGCCTGCGCCTCGCCGCCGCCGGTCACGACGTGGCGGTGGGCTACCAGCACGACGAGCGGGCCGCCGCCCGGGTGGTCAGCGAGATCGAGGCCACCGGGCGACGCGCGCTCGCGGTGCGCGCCGACATCGCAGATGGTACGCAGGTGCGCGCGATGTTCGACCGGGTGGAGGCCGAACTCGGCACACTCACCGGTCTGGTCAACAACGCCGGGGTCGCCAGCACCATCGGCCCACTCACCGACCTGTCCGAAGCGGACCTGCGCCGCGTCGTCGACGTCAACGTCGTCGGCTACATCCTGTGCGCCCAGCAGGCGGCCCGGCGCATGGGCCGCGGCGGCGCGATCGTCAACGTCTCCAGCGTCGCCGCGACCCTGGGCAGCCCCGGCGAGTATGTGCACTACGCCGCGGCCAAGGCCGCCGTCGAGGCGCTGACCGTCGGCCTGTCCAAGGAACTCGGCCCGGCCGGGATCAGGGTGAACACGGTCTCCCCCGGCGTGATCCACACGGAGTTCCACGCGGGCAGCGGCGAACCGGGCCGCGCCGACCGGGTGGGCCCGGCCGCGCCGCTGGGCCGCGGCGGCCAGCCCGACGAGGTTGCCGCCGCCATCGCCTGGCTGCTCGGCGACGAGGCGTCCTACGTCACCGGCGCCACCCTCAAGGTCTCCGGCGGCCGCTGACCGCCCCCGCCCCAAGACCGTTCATGTTGCCGGGCAATCGTGGGAATGAGTGCCCAAGATACGCCCGATTGCCCGGCAACTTGCGCGATCTTGAGGGGTCGGCCGGGCGGTGGGGCGGGGGCGGTGGGTGGGGGCGGTGGGGTGGGTCAGCGGGGGAGGATTACGCGGATGGAGAGGCCGCCGCCGGGGCGCGGGGTCGCGACGGCGTCGCCGCGGTGGGCCTGGGCGACCGCGCGGACGATGGACAGGCCCAGGCCGCTGCCACGGGCCGAGCCGGTGCGGTCGGTGAGGCGGCGGAACGGCTCGAACAGGGCCGGGATCTCGTACGACGAGATCACCGCGCCCGTGTTGGCCACCACGATCTCGGCGTGGTGCGGCTTGGCCTGGGTGTGCACCCAGACCGCTCCGTCGGGCACGTTGTAGCGCACTGCGTTGTCGACCAGGTTGCGGATCAGCTGCTCCAGCAGGATCGGGTCGCCGACGACGGGCGCGGCCGCCAGCTGCGAGCTGACCTGCAACCGCAGTTCGGTCGCGCGGGTGGCGGTGGCCTCGACGGCGACCGTGGCCAGCTCGGCCAGGTCGACGCCGCGCCGCTCGGTGACCGCGTCCTCGGCGCGGGCCAGGGTCAGCAGCGAGTCGATCAGGCGCTCGTGGCGCAGGTTGACCGCGAGGAGGTTCTCCCCGAGTTGCTGCACCTGCGCGGGGCTGTCCGGGCGGGCCATCGCGACCTCGACCAGGGTGCGGTTGAGAGCGAGCGGGGTCTTCAGCTCGTGCGCGGCGTTGGCGATGAACCGGCCCTGCCCGGCGAACGCCTCGTCGAGCCGGTCGAGCATGCTGTCGAACGAGTCGGCCAGGCTCTTGACCTCGCTGGGCGGGGCGTCGAGGGCGATGCGCCGGTGCAGGGTGCGCCCGGCGATCCGGTGCGCGGTCGCGGTGATCATGTTGAGCGGTTTGAGCAGCGTCCCGGCGATGAACCAGCCCGCGGCGGTGGTGAGCACCCACACCGCGAGCACCGTCAGCCCGCCCTTGAACAGCAGGTTGCGCTGCATCGAGTCCATGATCGCCTGCTTGGAGGCGAGCAGCGAGGCCTGGTCGTCGTACCCGTAGCCCAGATACTTGCCGGAGAAGGCGATGTTGAGGCTGTAGTCCATGCTGTTACGGACCAGGATCAGCGCGCCCGCCAACACGGCGCTGCCCGCGAGCAGGAACATCAGCCCGAAGACCAGGGTCAGCCGGACCCGGAGGCTGCCGCGGCCGTTCACTTGACGCGGTATCCGACGGCGGTGACCGTCTCGATCAGCTGCGGGTCGCCGAGCTTGCGGCGCAGCCCGCTGATGGTGACCCGGACGATGGTGGTGAACGGGTCCATGTTCTCGTCCCAGACCTTCTCCAGCAGCGTCTCGGCGGAGACCACGGCGCCCTCGGCCCGCAGCAGCTCCTCCAGCACCGCGAACTCCTTGCGGGACAGGTTGACGTAGCGGCCGTCGCGGTAGGTCTCGCGGTGGTGCGGGTCCAGGCGCAGCCCGGCACGCTCCAGCACCGGCGGCACGGCCGGGCGGGCCCGGCGGCCCAGCGCCCGCACCCGGGCCACCAGCTCGGCGAAGGCGAACGGCTTGGGCAGGTAGTCGTCGGCGCCCAGGGACAGTCCGGCGACCCGGTCGGCGACGGTGACCGAGACGGTGAGCATCAGCACCCGTACCCCCGAGCCGGAGGCGACCGCCTGGCGGCAGACCTCGTCGCCGTGCACCAGCGGGAGGTCGCGGTCCAGGACCATCACGTCGTAGTCGTTGACGGCCAGCTTCTCCAGCGCGGCGGCGCCGTCGTGGGCGACGTCGACCGCGAAGGCCTCCTGCCGCAGCCCCTCGGCCACGGCCTCGGCCATCAGCTCCTCGTCCTCCACCACCAGCACTCGCACGCGAGCAAGTATGCCCATGCGGTGTTAGCAGGGCGTTAGTGAATTCGCTCTCGATGCCCTCACAGCCGCTGCGGTGGACTTCCCGGCGTGACTCACGATCTGGCCCAGGCGGAGGTGGACCTCACCGCGGTGGCGCACAACGTCGGTGTGATCGCGGCGCACACCTCGGCCGCGGTGATGGCCGTGGTGAAGGCCGACGCGTTCGGGCACGGCATGCTGCCAGTGGCGCGGGCAGCCCTGGCCGCGGGCGCGACCTGGCTCGGGGTGGCGACCGCGGGCGAGGCGCTGGCGCTGCGCGCGGCGGGGGTACGGGCGCCGGTGCTGAGCTGGCTGCACTCGCCGCGGACCGACTTCGCCGAGCTCATCGCCGCCGACGTGGACGTGTCGGTCCCGTCGGTGCCGCACCTCGACGCGGTCGCGACCGCCGCCCACCACGTCGGCCGTCCCGCCCAGGTGCACCTGAAGATCGACACGGGGATGGCTCGCAACGGCGCCGATCCCGCCGAGTGGCCGCAGCTGGTCACCCGCGCGGCGACGCTGGAGCGGGCCGGTCTGGTCAGGGTGCACGGCATCTGGTCCCACCTGTACGAGGCCGACCGCCCCGGCAGCCCTGGCACCACCGCCCAGCAGGATGCGTTCGCCTCGGCGCTGATCCGCGCGATGGCCGCCGGGCTGCGCCCGCCGCTGCGGCACCTGGCCAACTCCGCCGCCGTGTTCAGCTCCCCCAGCACCCACTACGACCTGGTCCGCACCGGCCTGGCCCTGTACGGCGTGGAGCCCGTCCCCGGCCGCGAGCACGGCCTGCGCCCGGCCCTGACGCTGACGACCGAGGTCGCGACCGTCCGTCGGGTACCGGCCGGGACCGGGGTCTCCTACCACCACGCGTACAAGACGTCCCGGCCCACCACGTTGGCGCTGCTGCCGCTGGGGTTCGGCGACGGCCTGCCCCGGGTGACCGCGGGCCGGGCCGAGGTGCTGCTCGGCGGCCGCCGGTGCCGGATCGTCGGGCGGATCTGCATGGACCAGTGCGTGGTCGACGCCGGGGACCTGCCGGTGGCCGCGGGCGACCCGGTGACCGTGTTCGGCCCCGGCGAGCTGGGCGAGCCCACCGTCGCCGACTGGGCGGGCTGGGCGGGCACCAACCCGCACGAGATCCTCACCGGCCTCGGCGCCCGGATCGCGCGCCACCACCGCAGCCACGACCGCACACGACAACTAACGGGGAGGCACTGAACATGAGCACCATCCGGCTGGCCGTCATCTACGGCGGCCGCAGCGGCGAGCACGACGTGTCGTGCAAGTCGGCGGCCGCGATCCTGGCCCACCTGGACCGCGTCGCGTACGACGTGACGGAGCTGCGCATCGACCGCGACGGCTGGTGGCACGTCGACGGAGTGCGCGGCGGGCTCGGCGACGCGATGCGGGCCCTGCGCGGCGTGGACGTGGCGTTCCCGGCGCTGCACGGGCCGTACGGCGAGGACGGGACGATCCAGTCGCTGCTGGAGCTGGTCGGGGTGCCGTACGTCGGCAACGGGGTGTTCGCCAGCGCGGCCGGGATGGACAAGGAGTTCACCAAGAAGCTGCTGGCCGCCGACGGGCTGCGGGTCGCCGAGGGGCTGGTGCTGCGGCCGGGCGTCGACGACGTGGACCCGATCGACCGGGTGGCGCTGGGGCTGCCGGTGTTCGTCAAGCCCGCCCGCGCCGGGTCGAGCCTCGGCGTGACCCGGGTGGACACCTGGGAACAGCTGCCCGAAGCGCTGGCCACGGCCCGCCGCAGCGACACGAAAGTGCTGGTGGAGCGGGCCTGCCCGGGTCGCGAGATCGACGTCGCGGTGCTGCAGCACCCGGACGGGACGGTGCAGGCCGGGCCGCCGCTGGAGATCCGGGTCGCCGACGGGCACGGTTTCTTCGACTACGACGCCAAGTACACCGCCGGGCAGGTGGTGTTCGACATCCCGGCGCGGCTCGACCCGGCGGTCACGGCGCTGCTGCAGCGGCGGGCACTGCAGGTCTTCGCCGCGCTGGAGTGCCGGGGGCTGCTGCGGGTCGACTTCTTCGTGCCCGACGCGGCCACCGACCCGCTGGGCGGCGAGCCGATCGTCAACGAGGTCAACACGTTCCCGGGCTTCACGGCGGCGTCGCAGTACCCGCGCATGTGGCAGGCGGCGGGACTGCCGCTGACCAAGCTGCTGGACGTGATGATCGCCACCGCCCGTACCGCGCCCGCGCTGTCCGCGCCGACTATCCTGGCGAGGTGATCAAGGCAGTCGTGTTCGACGTCGGCGAGACGCTCATCGACGAGACCCGCATCTGGAGCCGCTGGGCCGACCGCCTGGGCGTGCCCCGGTTCGCGCTGCTCGGCCTGATCGGCGCGATGGCCGCCACGGACCGGCCGTTCAGCGAGGCGTTCGCGCTGGTCCGCCCCGGACTCGACCTCGACGCCGAGATGGCCGCCTGGGCCGTCGAGGAGGCCGACAGCCTGCGCGAGAACTTCGACGAGGTCGACCTGTACCCCGACGTCAAGCCCGCCTTCGCCGAGCTGCGCCGCCGCGGCCTGGCCGTGATCGTCGCGGGCAACCAGCCGCCGCAGGCGAAGGCGGCGCTGGAGCGGATGGAGCTGGCCGCCGACGCGATCCACACCTCCGCCGAGTGGGGGCTGGAGAAACCGCACCCGGACTTCTTCGCCAAGGTCGCCGAGGTGGCGCGGGCCGCGCCGGAGCAGATCGCGTACGTCGGCGACCGGGTCGACAACGACGTGCGCCCCGCCAGCCGCGCCGGGATGAAGCCGGTGCTGATCCGGCGGGGCCCGTGGGGCTACCTCGCCTCGGCGCACCCCGACACGGCGCGCCTGGCCACCGTGGTCGACCGCCTGACCGAGCTGCCCGACCTGCTCGCCCCGGCCGGGTGATCCCCCGAAGAGGGGTATCTCGGCGTTCGGACCCGGGCGGGCACCGCCGCCTCTAGCGTGAAGGTGATCGCCGGAGGAGGAACGATGGCCAAGAACAACCAGTCCCAGCGGCACGCGCGGCCGTGGCCGCCGCATGACGCCGAGACCGAGACCGACGAGCAGGCCGCGCACGCCGACCACGACCATGGGCCGCAGGACCAGCACGGCTGGGCGGGCGAGCAGGCTCAGCAGCGTTCGCGTGAACGCTCCATGGCCGCCCGTACGAAGGCCAGCCGGACCCAGATCTCCGCAGGGCAGGCCAACATCATGCGGCTGAAGAAGGGCAACCAGCCCCGGGGCGGGCGGTAGTCGCACCATCACAGACCGTCCACCCGAGCGCGAAGCTGCTGCTAACGTTGATCGGGTGGACGGGTGTAGTACCAGGCCGGGCCTGAGCCCGGCTTTCACGTACCCCGCACCTCGGGGTGAGCCGCGATGAGTTCCCACTGGCCACAGATCGCGCTGGTCATGGTGCTGATCACGTTGAACGCCCTGTTCTCCGGCAGCGAGATGGCACTCGTGTCGCTGCGCGAGGGGCAGTTGCGCCGCCTGGACCGCGAGAGCGGCGCCGGGCCGGTCGCCGCCCGCCTGGCCCGCGACCCGAACCGCTTCCTGGCCACGATCCAGATCGGGATCACCCTGGCCGGGTTCCTGGCCTCGGCCACCGCCGCGGTCGCGCTGGCCGACGTGCTCACACCGTCCCTGGCCTTCCTCGGCGCGGCCGCCCGGCCGGTCGCCGTGATCGCGGTGACCCTGATGCTGACCTTCCTGACCCTGGTGCTGGGGGAACTCGCACCCAAGCGCATCGCCATGCAGCACGCCGAGACGTGGGCCAGGCTGGCCGCCCGCCCACTGGACCTGCTGGCGCGGGTGTCGCGTCCGTTCGTGTGGGTGCTCAGTGTCGCCACCGACCTGTGCGTACGCGTCCTGGGCGGCGACCCGAAGGCGCATCGCGACGAGATCACCCCGGCCGAGGTCCGCGACCTGGTCAGCAGCCACCGCGGCTTCACCGCCGAGCAGCGGCTCATCATCAGCGGCGCCGTCGAGATCACCGAGCGGATCCTGCGCGAGGTGCTGATCCCCCGCCGGGCCGTGTTCACCCTCGACGCCGCCTGCGCGGTCGACACCGCCCGCAAGGAGCTCGCCGACTCCGGCTACTCCCGTGCGCCGGTGGTCCGGCGCGACCTCGACGACACCGTCGGCGTGGTGCACCTGCGCGATCTCATCGGCCCCGACAGCGGGCCGGTCGCCGCCGTGGCCCGGCCCGCGCTGCTGCTGCCGGACTCGCTGCACGCCGCCGACGCGCTGCGCCGCTTTCGCACCGAGCACCAGCAGTTCGCCCTGGTCGTGGACGAGCACGGCTCGGTCGGCGGGATCGTCACGCTGGAGGACCTGCTGGAGGAGGTCGTCGGCGAACTGTACGACGAGACCGACCGCGACGTGGCCGCCGTCCAGCAGAGCGACGACGGCTCGCTGCAACTGCCCGGCACGTTTCCGGTGCACGACCTGCCCGACATCGGCGTCGACCTGCAGGAGCGCCCGCACGGCGACTACATCACCGTGGCCGGGCTGGTCATCGCGATGCTGGGGCACCTGCCGACCCGCCCCGGCGAGATCGTGCACCTGGACGGCTGGACCGCCGAGGTCACCGGCGTGGATCATCACGCCATCACCGGCGTACGGCTGCGCCCCTGCGGCGGCCCCAGCGGCGACGCCCTCTGCCCGCCCCGCCCCCGCGCGGGCTGACCGGCACGCGGCTGGCGGCTGGGCGCGGCAGAACCAGACAAATCGCACTTAACGCGATACTGGCTGCCATACCCACAGGGGAGGCGCCCATGCTGCCGCCGGAGATCGAGCTGCCCGAGCGGGCTCAGGCCGCGACGTTGGTCGCCTCCGCGCGCAGCCGGGTCTGGCGGGTGCGCCTTCACGACGGGCGGCAATGGGCGGTCAAGTACGCCGTCGGCCAGACCCGGCACCTACCCGCCCGGGAGGCCGGGGTGCTGGCCCAGGTGGGCCATCCCGGCTACCTGTGCGCGCACGGCGACACCGAGCACGGCGCCTGGATCGCGCTGCAATGGCTCGACGCCCCGACCCTGTATCGCCGCTGGCAGGGCGTACGCGGCGGCGACAGCCCGGCCGAGCGGCGTACCGCCGCAGTGGCCACCTGGTCGGCGGCGGTCGCGCTGGCCGATCTGCACGACCTCGGCTGGCGCCACGCCGGGCTGCACCCCGAGCACGTGCTGGTGCCCGCTCGCGGCACCGCCCGCCTGCTCGACTACGCCCACGCCCAGCACCCCGACCTCGCCCCGGCGACGCCCTGGCGGGGCGGCCCGCCCCAGCTGACCGCCCCGGAGACCGCCCGAGAACTGCTGGACACCGGCGCGGACCACCACGTGGAGCTGGCTGCCCCGGCCGAGGTGTACGCCTTCGGCGCCCTGCTCTACGCCGCCTGGACCGGCCGCCGGCCGTACCCGGGTGGCACCAACGGACGCGGTGACGACGCCCGTGACACCTGGACGTCCATCGCCACCGGCACCGCCCACCGCCCCGTCCCCGACACCTGGCCCGCGATGGCCACGCTCCTCACCGCCGCGCTCGCTGCCAACCCCGCCGACCGGCCCACCTTCCGCCAGCTCGCCGCCGCCCTCACCGTCCACGACCCCGCCTGAGCGGCAAGGAGGAGCACCGGCTCACACGTGTGGGGTTGTGCGCACAACCCCACACGTGTGAGCCGCCAGCGGTAACCATCGCGATCCGTGGCCGAAGGCCCGCGTCCAGGCTGATGCACCCGGTCACCGGAAGAGAGCGGCGGAATCGGTACGGACTCTGGCAGGATCTGGCGATGCCCGCCGCCCGACCAAGCGCCGACCACCTCCTCGACGACGACGCCCTGGAACGTTCCGATGTGGTCGCCAACTGCGCGATGAACCGCGAGCGCGGCCTCGACGGCGTCAACAGCTACGCCAAGGACCTCGGCTTGCAGCCGCTCGACCTGCTGCGGTCCCGGATCGCCGACCAGGGTCACGCGGCCTGGCTGGATCTGTGCTGCGGCGCGGGGCGTGCCCTGGCGCAGGCAGCGACCCTCCTTCGCGCCCCGGACGACTCCGCCCCGAACGGCTCCGTCTCGAACGGCTCCGCCCCGAACGGCTCCGTCCCGAACGGCTCCGTCTCGATCGGCTCCGCCCCGATCGGCGCGAACGGCGGCGGCGCAGCCGGACCGCAGGTCACGCTGACAGGTGTCGACCTGGTCGACTGGTTCGACCCGGCGGTGCGCACATCATCCGACCTCGACTTACACGTCGCCTCGGTGGCGACCTGGCAGCCGAACCACGCATACGACCTGATCACCTGCGCGCACGGGCTGCACTACGTCGGCGACAAGCTGGGCGTGCTGGCGCGGGCGCTGACCTGGCTGTCCCCGGGCGGCACACTGGCGGTGCACCTGGACCTGGCGAGCATCCGGCTGACCGACGGCACCGACCTCGGCCGGACGCTGCGGCGGCTGCTGCGCGAGAGCCACGTCGACTACGACGCCCGGCGCCGCATCGTCACCTGCGTCGGGCCTCGCGAACTGGACCTGCCGTTCGCGTACGCGGGCGCCGACGACCGGGCCGGGCCCAACTACACCGGCCAGCCTGCCGTCGACTCGTACTACCGGCCACTGCGTACCGGCCGCCCGAGCCCACCGCCGCCGCCCCCACCCCGCGACGCGATCACCGTAGACGACGGGGGCGTCTCGGTATGGCGCGGCGGCCAGCTGTTCCCGGTGCCGTGGGACGAGCTGATGAGCGTGACCGTGTCCCGGTTCGCCCACGCCGAGGCCGACATCGACGAGGTCGAGCTGACCGTCGATCTCACCTGGGGCGAGTTCGCGACGGTGTCCGCCGACACGCACGGCTTCACCGAGGCGATCGAGGCGCTTTCGGTGCTGGGCGGCAGACCCCTGCCGGACCTGGCCGCGCTGCGGCCCGAGGACGGCCACGTCGTCCTGTGGCAGCGGCCCTCGGACACCTGAGCAGTGCGGACGTCTGCGACACGCCGATACGCGGAACACTTTCGCGGAAGGCGCGGCGGACTTTTGCCAGATTGATCGAAAGATGTAGACATCGCAATTAAAGTCGTCTACGTTGTGTCCCATCCCACCGATGTTTCGGGTGTGTTAATCGTCGGCGTCGATGACCACCTGCGCACGGACCCGACGGTCATCGCGCGGGCTACGCCGTACGCGGCAGCCGTCGGAAACCTCTACCTCCAGGAGGAACGATGGGCACCCGACTGCTACGCCGACTGCGCGCGACCGCGCTGGCGTCAGCCGTGCTCCTGCTCGCGACCGGACTTCCGGCCGTACCCGCCGCCGCGGCGCTGCCCGCCCAGGAACCCGGCGTCACGCTGCGCGTCTTCGACGTGCAGGTGGCGCTGAGCAAACTCTGCACGCTCAAGTCCGGGCAGACCCCCAACGTCGACAAGAAGATGACCACCGTCAACTGGACGACGGCGGCCGACTTCGGCTTCGAGGACAACTTCGTCGCCCAGGTGCTGGGCAACGTCAACATCACCACGGCCGGGGCGTACACGTTCCGGCTCACCAGCGACGACGGCTCCCGGCTGGTCATCGACGGCGCGACCGTGATCGACCACGACGGCCTGCACGGCGCCACCGCCAAGGAGGGTGCCGTCACGCTGGCCACCGGCTACCACTCGCTGCGCATCGACTACTTCGAGGCCGGCGGCGGCCAGCAGCTGACCCTCGACTGGAAGACGCCGGGCGCCTCGGCGTTCGTACTCGTGCCGAACTCGGCGCTGAGCACCGACGCGGGCGTGGTCCGGGTGACCGCGCCCGGTCGCAAGGAGTGCGAGGCCAGCGGCGACTCCCCCGGCGACGGCCTGCCGCTGACCAGCGTGCACCCCGGCTTCACCCTGACCAACCTGCGCCCGTCCACCTTCCAGCCGAAGGTCACCGGCATGGACTGGCTGCCTGACGGCCGCCTGGTCCTGTGCACCTGGGGCGGCAGCGACCAGTCCGGCACCTCGCAGGCCGGTGAGGTCTACATCCTGACCGGCACCGCCGGGACCGGCGGGCCGAGCGGGGTGACCGTGAAGAAGATCGCGGGCAACCTCAAGGAGCCGATGGGCCTCAAGGTCGTCGACGGCATCGTGTACGTGACCGAGAAGACGCGCCTGACCGCGCTGGTCGACACCAACGGCGACGAGGTGGCCGACCAGTACAACACGATCGCCACCTTCCCCTTCACCGGCGCGTTCCACGAATTCGCGTTCGGCCTGCTCTACAAGGACGGTTACTTCTACGCGAACCTGTCCGTCAGCATCGACTACGGCGGCGCCACCACCGTGCCGCAGCCCGACCCCAACCGCGGCACCAGCATCAAGATCGACAAGGCGACCGGCGCGATCACCTACGTCGCGGGCGGCCTGCGCACCCCGCACGGCATCGGCTGGGGCCCCGAGGGCGGCCTGTTCGTCACCGACAACCAGGGCGGCTGGCTGCCCGCGTCCAAGCTGGTCGAGATCAAGCCCGGCCGGTTCTTCAACCACTACACGACCCCGGCGGGCCAGTTCGACAGCAACCCGGTCACCCCGCCGGTGCTGTACATGCCGCAGAACGAGATCGCCAACTCGCCCAGCGCGCCGCTGCTGCTGCCGTCCGGGCCGTACGCCGGGCAGCTCCTCATCGGTGACGTCACCTACGGCGGCCTGCAGCGGGCGTTCCTGGAGAAGGTCAACGGCGAATACCAGGGCGCGCTGTTCCGGCTCACCCAGGGCCTGGAGTCGGGCATCGCCGAGGTGCACCTCGGCCCCGACGGCGCGGTCTACGTCGGCGGCCTGGGCGCGGGCGGCAACTGGGGCCAGGAGGGCAAGCTCACCTACGGCCTGCAGAAGCTGACCCCCAACGGCACCAGTGTCTTCGACATCCTCGCGATGCGCGCCACCACCACCGGCTTCGAGCTGGAGTACACCCAGCCGCTGTCGGCCGACACCATCGCGAGCATCGCCTCCAAGTACGCGTTCAAGCAGTGGCGCTACGAGCCGACCGCCGCGTACGGCGGGCCGAAGATCGACGAGGAGACGCTCGCCGTCACCGCCGCGACCGTGTCGACCGACGGCAAGAAGGTCAACCTGACCGTCAGCGGCCGCAAGGCGGGCCGGGTCGTGTACGTGCGCTCGCCGCGTCCGTTCAGCTCCACCTCGGGACAGTCGCTGTGGAGCACCGAGGCGTGGTACACCCTCAACGCCATCCCCGGGCAGACCCCGCCCCCGGCCGACGGCGTCTACCAGGCCGAGAACGCGGCGCGCACCGGCGGCGCGACCGTCGCGACCGACCACACCGGATACACCGGCACCGGCTTCGTCGCCGGATACGGTACGGCCGGCGCGACCACCACGTTCACCGTGGACGCCCCCACCACCGGCGTCTACCAGGCGGCCCTGCGCTTCTCCAACGGCCCGAACCCGTTCAGCGGCGCCAAGACCGTCAGCCTGTACGTCAACGGCACCAAGCTGCGCCAGATCACCCTGGGCAGCACCGGCACCTGGGACGCGTGGTCGACCCAGGTCGAGACAGTCGCGTTGAACGGCGGCAGCAACACCATCGCCTACCGCTACGACACCGGCGACTCCGGCAACGTCAACCTGGACTCGATGACCCTGTCCGGCGGCGCCGGGCCGATCATCGGCAACGGCGGCAAGTGCCTCGACCTCGACAACGCGGGCTCCGCCGACGGCACGAAGGTTCAGCTGTGGACCTGCAACGGCACCACCGCCCAGCGCTGGAGCCGGGTCGGCACCAGCTTCCGGGCCCTGGGCAAGTGCCTGGACGTCGACAACGCCGGGACCGCCAACGGCACCAAGGTGCAGCTGTGGACCTGCAACGGCACCGGCTCGCAGATCTGGCAGCCGCAGGCCAACGGGTCGCTGCTCAACCCGCAGTCGGGCAAGGTGCTCGACGCCCTGGGCGGCAGTTCGGCCGACGGCACCCAGATCCACATCTGGGACTACGTCGGCGCCACCAGCCAGCACTGGACGGTCACCGCGGGCGGGCAGCGCATCCAGCTGTTCGACGGCGACGACCTGACCCTGTGGCAGAACGGCTCCGGCGGCGCCGCGACCTGGCCGCTGTCGGGCGGGTCGATGGAGTCCCTGGGCGGCGACATCCGCACCAAGTTCGGCTTCGGCGACTTCAAGCTGCACGTCGAGTGGTACGAGCCGCTCTACCCCGGGTCGGTCACCGGCCAGCAGCGCGGCAACAGCGGCATCTACCTGCAGGACCGCTATGAACTGCAGGTGCTCGACTCGTACGGCGACACCGCGCTGGACAACACCGAGGCCGCCTCGATCTACCAGAAGAAGGCGGCCGACCGCAACGCGGCCGGGGCCCCACAGACGTGGCAGAGCTACGACATCACGTTCCGGGCCGCCCGCTACAGCGGCGCCACCAAGACCGCCAACGCCCGCGTGACCATCGTCTGGAACGGCTTCGTGGTCCACAACGACGTGGCGATCGACGGCCCGACCGGCGCGGGCGCGGCCGAGAGCGCCGCCGTCGGCGGCATCCGGCTGCAGGACCACGGCGACGCGGGCGAGAACCCCCGCTTCCGCAACATGTGGCTGGAGCCGCTCGTGTAACGAGGTAAGGACGGGGCCCTTCTTATCGCTATGCGTAGAGGAAGGGCCCCTTCTTGACGTTGCCTGGGCGGGGCGTGGCCGCGCGTCCCGGCCGGGCCACGAACCGGCGATTGGCGGTCGGGCGGCGCGGGAACAGCCGATAGAGTCCGGATATGCGGATCAGGATCGTGGACGCGTTCACCGACCGGCCGATGGGCGGCAACCCGGCGGGAGTGTGCCTGCTCGACGGCGACACCTGGCCGGACGAGCACTGGATGCAGGGCGTCGCGGCGGAGCTGAACCTGTCGGAGACCGCCTTCGCGCGACCGCTGGGCGGCTCGCGCTGGGCGCTGCGCTGGTTCACCCCGGCCACCGAGGTCAACCTGTGCGGTCACGCGACCCTGGCCACCGCGCACGCCATGGCCGCCGACGGCCTCGCCGCGGGCACGATCGGGTTCGACACCCGCAGCGGCCTGCTGTCAGCCACCGCCAACGCCGACGGCACCATCACGCTGGACTTCCCGGTGAACCTCCCGGTCGCGGTGGCGCCGCTGCCCGGCCTGGTCGAGGCGCTGGGCGTGCCCGTGCTCTCCGCGCACGACACCGGCGCGCTCGGCGACCTGCTGGTGGAACTGTCCGATGAGCAGACCGTACGGGCCCTGCGGCCCGACCTGGCCAAGGTCGCCGCGCTGGCCACCCGGGGCGTGATCGTCACCGCCGCGGCGGCCGACCCGGCGGCGGGCTACGACTTCGTGTCCCGCTTCTTCGGCCCGGCCGTCGGCGTGCCGGAGGACCCGGTGACCGGCAGCGCGCACACGGCGCTGGCCCCGTTCTGGGGTACGCGGTTCGGCCGCGACGACCTGGTCGGCCTGCAGGCCTCGGCGCGCACCGGGCTGGTGCGCACCGTACGGCGCGGTGACCGGGTCGAGCTGACCGGCCGGGCCGTCACCGTCCTGGACGGCACCCTGCACGCCTGAGTCGAGCGCGGTGACTCAACCGGCTCGCGCGGCGGCCTTGGCCCGCACCGACGCGGGCAGCGCCTCGATGTCGACCAGACGGGGCAGCAGCTCCGACTCCAGCGTCATCGCCCGGAAGGCGAGCGCGACGGTCACGTCGTGGTCCGGGCGGTGCACCACGGTGACCTCGTCCCCGGCGCGGACCTCGCCCGGCTCGAGCACCCGCAGGTACGCCCCCGGCAGCGCCGCCTGGGTGAACCGCTTGATCCAGCCCTGCTCCTCCATCGCGGCGGCGAAGGTGCGACACGGGATACGCGGCGCCGACACCTCCAGCAGCGCGGTGCCGACCCGCCACCGCTCACCGATCAGGGCCCCGTTGACGTCCAAGCCGGTCGTGGTGAGGTTCTCGCCGAACTGACCGGCACGCACGTCACGCCCGAGCGCGGCAGCCCAGCCGTCGAGATCCTCGCGGGCGTACGCGTAGACGGCCTGGTCGTCGCCGCCGTGGTGACGCCGGTCGCAGATCTCGTCCCCCTCGACCCCGCTGCCCAGGCCCGTGTCGCGCGGTCCGGGTGCCCGCAGCGCGACCACACCGTCGACGGACCGCTTGTCGATCCCGGTGACGCCCAGGTCGGCCGCGTCGCTGGAGCGGGCCCGACCCGCGTTGACGGAGATGATCCTGCCCATCGGACCAGCCTAGCGGGGCCGCCGGCGGCGTCGAAGGCGCCGGTAGGGTGCCGCTCATGATCCGTACCGCCGTGCCCGACGACGTTCCCGTGCTGCTCGACCTCATCGCCGAGCTCGCCGACTACGAGGGCGCCCCGCACGAGGCCAAGGCCACCCCCGCCCAGCTGCACGAGGCGCTGTTCGGGCCGTACCCGGCCGCCTTCGCGCACGTCGCCGTCGACGACCAGACCGGCGAGACGGTCGGCATGGCCCTGTGGTTCCTGAACTACTCCACCTGGGACGGTGTGCACGGCGTCTACCTGGAGGACCTGTACGTGCGACCGGCGGCGCGCGGGCACGGGCACGGCCGGGCGCTGCTGCGCACGCTCGCGGGGCTGTGCGTCGAGCGTGGATACACCAGACTGCAGTGGTGGGTTCTGGACGCCAACGAACCCGCGATCGCGTTCTACCGGAGCCTTGGCGCCAAGCCGATGGACGCCTGGACCGTGTTCCGGGTCAGCGGCGACGCGCTGGCCGAGCTCGCCGACTGACCACCCGGCCACCACGCCACCGCTGAGAGGAGCACCCCTTGACCAGCCCCTCCCCCTCGCCGCAGACCCCGTCGCCCAAACGTCTCCGGGGCCTGACGCGCGGCAGGCTCGTGGCGCTCCTGGCCGCCGTCGTCGTCTGTTGCGGGATCCCGATCGCCGCGGGGAAGGGATTCCTCGACTCGAACCGCGCGACGGCTGAGATCGTCAAGTGCGACGTCGCCGGGCCGGTCGCCCGGGTGACGTTCACCATCACCAACGGCGGCCTGCTCAGCGGCACCTTCGACGTCAAGGTCCGGGTGCACGACGGCAACGGGGCCTCGATCGGCGAGACCACCGAGCGCGTGCCCAACCTGCACGCGGGCGCCACCCACACCAGAGACACCGCCGTCCGCTACCGCCAGGGCGCCAACGCGAAGGGCTGCGATGTCGAAATCGAGTGACCACCCGGATGCGCCGAGCACGGATCCCTACCGCAGGCCGCGGCGCATCCTCGGCCTACCCCGCGGCGTCGTGCTGGTCCTGCTCGGCGCCGCGGTCGCCGGCGGCTGCTGCGTCGCGGCAGGCAACGGCCTGACGTACGTTCTCTCCGGCCGCGCGACCGCGGACGTCGTCAAGTGCGACGTCGGCACCGGCGACGCGACGGTGACATTCACGGTGCACAACGTCACCTCCATCGAGGACAGCTTCGAGGTCGTGGCAGCCGTCCTCGACGGCGCAGGCAGGCAGGTCGGCGAGGCGACCTGGCGGGTCGACGACCTGGGCGGCGGGCAGGCCACCACGGCGACGACGACAGTCCACCTCCCCGACCGCGCCGACGCGAAGTCCTGCACGGTCAGCGTCGACCGGGCATCGTGACCTCGCGGTCGGGTCAGGCGGAGCGGCCGTCGTCGGCGGGGCAGCGGTCGCGGTCGGTGTAGCGGTCGGCGAAACGGGCCGTGGCGGCCGCGGCCCAGGCGGGCACGCCGATGCGGTGCAGCGTGTCCAGCGCGATCTCCATCAGCGAGCGCGCCGCCGAAGCCAGGTCGGGCCGGGACATGCCGTCGCGGGCGGCCTCGGTCCAGTACGTCCGTCCGGGCTCCTGGGGCAGCCGCTCGGCGACCTCGGCGGCCCGCTCGGAGCCGGTCGGATCGTCGAGCAGCGCGGCCACCACCGTGGTGGGGACCGCCCAGTCGTCGCCCCGCTGGGCGTCGATCATGCGGATTTCGAGGTGGCCGTGGGCCCGTACCGGCGGAATGACGCTCTTGAGATGGCGGCGCAGATCGGCCAGCGTCGCCGGGCGCGGACCCTGCCCGCGCAGCCAGTGGCGCATGGTGAACCCGACCGGTGGCACCAGCCAGGGCCGCCCCGACGGCATCCGGACCCCGACGACCTGCGCGTCGAGGGCGTACGCCAGCCAGGTCGCCCGACACTCTCCGGCCCCGATCGGGTCCGTGCGCGTCGGATCGGTGCGGAAGCGCAGCAGTTGGCGGGTGCTGCGCCCGCCCTCGCCGAGGGAGTTGGCGAACATCGCCATCAGCGCCGGGCCGAGCGTGTTGAGCAGCCACCACCGGCGCTGACGGCCTCGCCAGCCGCCGGAGTCGTCGCCCGCGTCGACGTTGACCTGCACCGACGCGGCGTTGCACATCATCTGCCGACCGACCGGGCCGTACTGGTCGTAGGCGGCCTCGAGCGCGGTGTAGCGGGGATTGTCGACGACCCGCCGGGCCGGGCGCGAGTCCAGCCCGGCCCCGACCAGCCGCAGGCCCCGGGCGCGGGCCTCGTTGCGGATCACCGACAGGTCCTCCGCGGCGGCGTTGAGGCAGTCGGTCAGGTTCGCGGCGGGCAGCGTGGACAGCTCGACCTGGCCGCCGGGTTCGAAGCTGATGACGCTGCCGTACGGCAGGCGGCGGCCCGGTGGGCAGACCGCTTCCTGAACCAGTGCGTGGTCGGGGCGGGACGCCGGTGCGGTCGGATCGACGACCAACCACTCCAGCTCGACGCCCAGGCGGCCGATCCGCCGCGTCGCGAAGGCGTTGTTGAAAATCCACTCTTCGGCGTATGGCTCGGAGAGCGCACTTGACACCCGCACCTCCACGGCAGGCTCGACCGACGTTGTCCAACGGCCGCACTATGCCGCCAGCAGATGCGGGTACCGCTGATTTTCCATAGATCAATGTCAGTTGTCCAGAGGTCGAAACGCTGAGGTCACACGGCTGTTCGATCCAGTCGCACCGCACTGAATGGATAGTGCGGAGGTCGCGGGCTCAGCGCGCGATCCGCACCGCTTCGGCGAGATAGCCGCAAAAGCGGACCCGCAGAGATCCACTCCCGAACACCGGGGCGAGCGTCTCGGTGCACCACCGCACCACCTCGTCCGCAGACCCGCCGCGCGCGAGTGCCGCGTTGACGTTCACCTCGCTCAGCACATACCGCAGGTACTGCGCGCCGGTCAGTTCGAGCGCCACCTCGGTGTCGGCGCAGCGCACCAGACGCAGGCCGTGCTCGCCCCAGGGCAGCGCCGCCGGAGCGAGCGGCCGGTAGCCCGGCGGCCACGGGAAATGGTGCTCGAACGCCGCGAACCAGCCGGCCAGCGAGTCCGTGCCCACCGCGTGGCGGCCCTCGGAGAAGTCGTAGACGTACAGCCGGCCGCCGTCGGTGAGCACCCGGGCCGCCTCCGGCAGGAACAAGTCCAGGTCGACGTAGTTCAGGCTGCCCGCCGCCGTGACCAGGTCGAAGCTGCCTCGCGCGAATGGGAGCCGCTCGGCCTCGCCGACCACGAACTCCGCTGCGGGCGCCACCGCCGACCGGTGCGCCAGCATCGAGGCGATCGGTTCCAACCCAACCACCGTCCGCGCGTAGGGGGCCAGGGCCGCCGTGGACCGGCCCGCGCCGCAGCCCACGTCCAGCGCGCATTCGGCCCGCGGCGCGGCGGCCAGCGGGAGCAGGATGCGCTCGTGCACCGCCGGTCGGTCGAAGGCGTAGCCGGCGGCGATGCGGGCACCGTCGTACACGGAAGTCATGGCCGTCCTCCTCTGCCCCGGCACGCTATCGTCCGATGCGCACCCGTCGCAGCCCCCGCGGCGCGCGCTAGGGTGGCGATCATGCGTTATCGCCCGCTCGGCAACTCCGGCCTGACCGTCTCCGCCGTCGGCCTCGGCTGCAACAACTTCGGCTGGCGGCTCGACCTCGACGGCACCCGCGCCGTCGTCGACGCCGCCCTCGACGCCGGTATCACCTTCTTCGACACCGCCGACATCTACGGCCGCGGCACCGCCGTCGGCGCATCCGAGTCGATGCTCGGCGAGGTGCTGAAGGGACGCCGCGACCAGGTCGTGCTCGCGACGAAGTTCGGCCACCAGGCCATCGACCTCGGGTACGGGCCCGCGGCGGGCGCCAAGGGCGGGCGTGCCTACATCCGCCGCGCCGTCGAGGACTCGCTGCGCCGCCTGGGTACCGACCACATCGACCTCTACCAGATCCACACCCCCGACCCGGCCACCCCGATCGGCGAGACGCTGGCGGCGCTGCACGAGCTGGTGCTGGCGGGCAAGGTCCGCTACATCGGCTGCTCGCAGTTCGCCGGTTGGCAGATCGCCGACGCCGTACGCGTCGCGCAGCAGCTCAACACCACCGCGTTCATCAGCGCGCAGAACCACTGGTCGCTGCTGGAACGCGGCATCGAGGCCGAGGTCGTGCCCGCCGCGCGCCACTACGACTTGGGCGTGCTGCCGTTCTTCCCGCTCGCCAACGGCCTGCTCACCGGCAAGGTACGCCGCGGCCAGGACGCGCCCGACACCAGCCGCCTGGCCAAGGACTCGGCCGGGTTCATCACCGAGGCACGGCTGGACACCGTCGAGGCGCTGGCGGGCTGGGCCGAGCAGCGGGGGCACAGCCTGCTGCAGACGGCCATCGGCTGGCTGGCCGCCCAGCCCGGCTGCGGCTCGGTCATCGCCGGGGCCACCAGCCCCGAGCAGGTGCGCGCCAACGCCGCGGCGGCCGACTGGGCCCCGTCCCCCGACGAGCTGGCCGAACTGGACAAGCTGTCGCCGCCGCCCGCCTGATAATGAAGTCCGGGAAGTGAAGGAGATCCCCGTGGCCGAGGTCGAGGTCGTCGAGGTGCCCGAGAGCAGCCGGTACGAGGCGCGCCAGGACGGTGTGCGGCTCGGCGAGCTGACGTACCACCGCAAGCCCGGCATGATCGTCTTCGACCACACCGGGGTCGAGCCCGAGGCCCGCGGTCGCGGCATCGGCGGGCTGCTCGTCGCCGCCGCCATGGCCGCCGCCGCGCAGGACGAGGTCCACGTCGTGCCCGCCTGCTCGTTCGTCCGCCGCTGGGTGCACGAGCACCCGGAGTATCTGCCGCTCATCGAGCACGCCTGACCGGTTTGGCACCGGCACGCCACTTGGGGCGTGCCGGTGTGACCCGGGCGACAGTGGACAGGGTCTGCTAGATGTGTACGAGCCGCATCAGAACGCGGCACGCACACGAGGAGAAGCGGACCAGTGGTTTTCAAGAGGATGCTGTCGGCGCTTGGCGTCGGCGGCCCGTCGGTCGACACCGTCCTGTCCACCCCGGTGGTGCGCCCCGGCGGCACCCTCGCCGGCCAGGTGCACATCCGCGGCGGCGAACGCGACAACCACATCGAGTACGTGTCGATCGGCCTGGTCACCCGGGTCGAGGTCGAGCACGGCGACAGCGAGTACGGCAGCACGGTCGAGTTCCAGCACGTACGGCTGACCGGCCCGTTCACCCTGGCCGCGGGCGCCACCCAGGTGCTGCCGTTCCAGCTGGAGATCCCGTGGGAGGCTCCGGTCACCGCGTTCTACGGCACACCGCTGCGCGGCATGACCATGGGCGTGCACACCGAGCTGTCGGTCGCCAACGCCGTGGACAAGACCGACCTGGACCCCGTCGCGATCGAGCCGCTGCCGCTGCAAGCCGAGATCATGCAGGCCTTCACCCGGCTCGGGTTCCAGTTCGCCCGCGCCGACCTCGAGCGCGGCCGCATCCACGGGGTGCACCAGACGCTGCCGTTCTACCAGGAGATCGAGTTCTACCCGTCGCCCGCGTACAGCGGCCGGATGCGGCAGCTGGAGCTGACCTTCGTCACCGGCCCGCACGGGATGGACGTGGTGCTGGAGTTCGACAAGCGCGGCTTCATGGGGTCGCACGACGCGTTCAGCCGCCACCACGTCAGCCACGCCGACGTCGGGCGTACCGACTGGACCGCCGTGATCGACGGCTGGATCCGCCAGGCCCTGGAACGCCACGCCCCCAGCCACGGCTACGGCCACCCCCAGCACGGTCACGGCGGCCACGGGTACGGCGGCCACGGGTACGGCGGCCACGGGTATGGGCACGGTCGCCACGGTTCGCACGGGCACGACGGGTACGGCATGGGCACGGTCGTCGCCGCGGGCGCGGCGGGCTTCCTCGGCGGCATGGTCGCCGGGGAGATCGCCGAAGAGGTCTTCGACTTCGACGGCGGCTTCTTCGAGGAGTGAGCGGGGCCCATCCGGCCACCCACGGCACACCCCACAGCCAACCACCCACTTCCGCATTGACGCTGGCCTACCACGGCGAAGATTCGGCTCACCTTCGCCGTGCCGGGCCGGCGTCAACGCAAAACCGAGGCGCGGATCACCGCATCCCGACCAGGCGTGGGCGGGGGACCGGAGTGGCGCGCGGGAGCGGCTAATGTTGCCGGGTGTTCAAGGCCCTCCTGTGCTTCATGCTCGTCTTCATAGCCATCGGTGCCGCCGGCATGTGGCTGTCGATGCAGCGCGGCAAGCGCTGACCCCCCGCCACCCCTCATGGACGCCGGCACCCTCACGCTGCTGCTGACCGCCGCCACCGCCGCAGGCTGGGTGGACGCCGTGGTCGGCGGCGGCGGCCTCCTGCTGCTGCCCGCCCTGCTGATCGGCCTGCCCAACGTGCCGGTCGCCACGGTGCTGGGCACGAACAAGATGACCGCCATCGCGGGCACCTCCAGCGCTGCCGTGCTGTACGCGCGGCGTACCCGGATCGACTGGCGGGTGGCTGGGCCCGCCGCCGCGATCGCCGTGGTCGTCGCCGGCATCGGCGCGTGGTTCGCCGGTTCGGTGCCCCCGAACGCGTACCGACCGGTAGTGCTGGCCATCCTCGTCGCCGTCGCGTTGTTCGTCACATTCCGCCCGAACAACGGCGTGGTGGCCCACCCGGAGAAGCGCACCCGGACCCGGGCCGCCATCGCGATCGCCCTGGCCGGCGGCCTGATCGCCCTGTACGACGGCATGATCGGCCCCGGCACCGGCACCTTCCTGGTGCTCACCTTCACCACCGTCATCGGCGCCGACTTCCTGCACGGCTCGGCCATGGCGAAGATGGTCAACGCGGGCACCAACCTCGGCGCGCTGGTCGTCTTCGCGATCGGTGGCCATGTGTGGTGGCCGCTCGGCGCGGCGATGGCGGTCTGCAACATCATCGGTGCGCAGCTCGGGGCCCGGCTGGCCCTCAAACGCGGCTCCGGCTTCGTCCGCGTCGTGCTGCTGGTGGTGGTGCTCGCCCTGATCGCCCGCCTCTCCTACGACCAGTGGTTCGCCTGACCGTCGAACCCGTCGCCAACGGTGATCGAGATTGCGCGTGCGCAGTGTTGTGACCGGAGGTCGCGATCTTCGGCGGCCTTCGTCGCGGATGATCGGCGTTCGCGGACGGAAGGTGACTTTCGACCCGCGGCCCACACAGCAATCTGACCGGAAGTCGCGATCTTCGAGGCCGTTTTCGCCGATGATCGCGGCCGTCGGTCAAAAGGTCGCCCTGTAGAAGAGAAAGTGACCGGGGGCAGCGATCATCGGCGCGAGCCGCGCGAGCCGCGCGGGCAGCCAGCCGCCGACTCCAGGCCCGGCTCGCGACGGGGACGGCCCGAATCGCGGTCGGTGGACCGGGTTGGACGGGATCATGGGAGGTATGGCGTCGGGCCCGGCCGGGCGGCGGACGGGTTCCGGCCCGGCCGTCCTGTTGATCCTGGGGTCGATGCTGTCGGTGCAGGTGGGCGCGGCCGCCTCGACGCGGCTGTTCGACGCGGTCGGCCCGGCGGGCACGGCCTGGCTGCGGCAGTGCTGGGCGACGGTCGCGTTCTGGCTGATCGCCCGCCCCACGTGGCGTTGGCTGCGTGCCCAGCGCCGCGCCGACCTGGTCGGCGCGCTGGTGCTCGGCGCGGTGAGCGCCGTGATGAGTGTGGCTTTCTTCGAGGCGATCGCGCGCATCCCGCTGGCCACGGCGGTTGCGCTGGAGTTCCTGGGTCCGCTCGGGCTGGCGGTGGTGCGGCGTACCGGCCGGTGGGGGCTGGTGTGGCCGGTGTTCGCGCTGGCGGGGGTGCTGGCGCTGACGCGGCCGTGGCGCGGCGGCGTGTCGGTGGTCGGGGTGGCGCTCGCGCTGGTCGCGGCGGTCGGCTGGGCGGCGTACATCCTGTTGACGCAGCGGGTCGGGGACCGGTTCGAGGGGGTCAAGGGGCTGGCGGTGGCGATGCCCGCGGCGGTGGTGGTGACGGCGCTGTTCGGGGTCCCGCAGGCGGCGGGCGGGTTGAGCGGGCCGGTGGTGGCGCAGGCGGCGTGGCTGGCGCTGCTGCTGCCGGTGCTGCCGTACGCGCTGGAGCTGCTCGCGCTGCGTCGCCTCAACGTGGCGGCCTTCGGCACGCTGATGTGCCTGGAGCCCGCGTTCGCACTGCTGGTCGGGGCGGTGCTGCTGGGCCAGACCCCGGCCCCGCTGCAGGTGCTGGGCGTGGCGCTGGTGGTGGTGGCCGGGATCGGGGCGCAGCGGAGCGGACACCGGTGACCGGGAGCACTCCGCCCGCGCGTCACATTGGTTAGGCAAACCTAAGAAGCTAGGCTGGTTTCGACCCGGTAGCGGGTCGGACAGGCGTGGTCCACACTGGATCTCCAGCCGTCGCCGCGGCCGCGCCAGAACATCGGGGAGGGGTTCCCATCAACACCGTGCCGAGCACCGACGACACGCTCCCCGGCGCCCGCGCGGCGGTGCTCGCGCGGCTGTGGGGGGCCCTGGTCCGCGAGCCGCTGCCGGGCGTACTGGAGCGCCGGGCGTACGGCTCCGACATCCTCGTCACCCTGACCTCCGGGCAGCGGCTGATGGGTTCGGCCGCGATGGCTGAGCTGTTCGCCGTCGCCCCGGAGGGTCTACGCGTCACGCTGGAGACCGAGCGGTTCGACGACCCCGCCGCGCTGCTACGCGCCCTGAAGTTGCCCGGCCATCCGCTGCGCCTGGCCGAGGAGATCGCCGACAGCGTCGACCACCTCGCCCTGGCCCGCGCGAACCAGCCGTACCCGCTGCGCGGCGAGCCGACCCTGACCGCGCTGGCCGGGCGGCCGGACGGGCTGGCGGTGCTGGAGCAGGCGGTCGTGGACGGTCATCCGCTGCACCCGTGCTGCCGCACCCGGCTGGGCATGTCCGCCGCCGAATCGCTGGCGTACGCCCCGGAGCACCGGCCGACGGTGGCCCTGGACGTGTTCACCGTCCCGGCCAAGCGCTGGCTGACCACCGGCGCGGGGCTGGCACCACGGCTGCCGGTGCACCCGTGGCAGCGCGAGCACGTGCTGTCGGCGTACCCCTTCCTGAAGCCCTCGGGCGAGAAGATCGCGGCCCGGCCGCTGATGTCGCTGCGCACGCTGGCGGCCGTGGCCGATCCCACCCGGCACTACAAGACGTCGGTGGACGTGCAGATGACCAGCGCGGTCCGGATCGTCTCCCCCGCCGCGGTGCGCAACGGCCCGGTGGTGTCGAAACTGCTGGCCCAGCTCGGGGCGGACCTCGGCCTGACGGTGTGGCCGGAGCTGGCCGCGGGCGCGGTGCTCGACGAGTCCGGGCAGCCGCTGCGCAGCCTGGCCGTGGTGGCCCGCCGGGCCGCCCGGCCCGGCCCGAACGAGGTGATCCTGCCGGTGGCGGCGCTGTCGGCGCCCTCGCCGAACGACGGGCGGCCACTGCTGTGCGAGGCGGTGACGCTGGGCTACGGCGGCCATCCGGCCGGGTTCGTCGCCGACCTGGCCGCGCTGATCGCACCGGTGCTGCTGACCCTGCTGCACCGGGGCGTCGCCCTGGAGGCGCACGGGCAGAACCTGCTGGTCACGCTCAGCCACGGGCGACCGACCGGATTGTCGTACCGCGACATCGGCGGCATCCGGGTCAGCCCGCAGCGGCTGCGCCGCCACGGCGTGGACGCCCCGGTGCTGCACGGCGACCTGGCCACCGACGACCCGGCGCAGTTGCGCGCCAAGGTGCTGGCCTCCGGCATCGCGGTCGCGCTGGGCGAGCCGATCGCCACCGTCTCCCGGGAGTACGGCGTCGACCCGGCGGCCCTGTGGCGGCTGGTCCGCGACCGGGTCGAGGCGGTCTACGACAATCTGCCGCCCGGGGCGGCCGCCGACGCCCGCGCGGTGCTCGGCGAGCCGCTGCCGTTGAAGGCCACCTCCGCGATGCGACTGGCCGACGACCCGCTGGCCGACGTGTGGGCCGCGCTGCCGAACCCGTTGGCGCAGTGATGCGCACGCTCGACGGCTCGATGGCCGCCGAGCTGGCCGGGATCGCCCCGGACCTGCTCGACGGATACCGCGACGCACTGCCGCGGGCGCGGTCGGCGGTGGCGACCCGGCTGGCCGAGGCGCTGTGGCGGGAGGACATCGGCGACGCGCGGCTGCGTTTCCGGGGCCCGGTGCACGGCTTCGACCGGGTCGTGCTCGGCCCGGTCGCCGACGACCCGCTGTCGCTGGTGGACCACGCGGGGCTGCGGGCCGAGCTGGACAGCGCGGTGCACGGGCTGGCCCTGGCGTACGCCCGGCGCGCGCTGCAGGACCCCGGCCACCGCGCGGCCGCCGCCGCGCTGGGGCTGCCCGACCTGCCCGCACTGCTGGCCGACCTCGACCCGGACGAGCGGGTGGCCCGGCTGGAACGGCTGGCCACCGAGGGCCACAACCTGCACCCGTGCGGGCGGACCCGGCTGGGCTGGGGCGCGGCCGACATGATCGCGCACGACCTGGAGACCGAGTCGACCGCCGTCGGTTTCGTCGCGGCGCCGCCGGAGCTGGTGCTCGGCGACGACCTCGACGAGCGGTTGGGCGTGGCGGCGCCGCCGGGGCGCCGGGTGCTGCCGGTGCACATCTGGCAACTGCGGCACCTGCGCGGACGGTCGCCGGAGCTGTTCACCGACGGCACGCTGCGGGTGCTCGACCCGGTGCTGCCCGCACTGCCGACGGCGGCGCTGCGCACCGTGCTGCTGACCAACCGGCCCGGCCCGGCGGCGTACCTGAAGCTGTCCCTGGACATCCAGGTCACCTCGACCCGGCGCACCATCTCCGTCGCCTCGACCCGCAACGGCCCGGCCCTGTCCACGGTGCTCAGCGGCCTGCTCGACGGTGACCCGGACGGCGAGCGGCTGCTGCTGATGACCGAACCGGCGGGCACCGCCGGGCTGGTCGGCGACTCCCGGCAGCTCAGCACCATCGTCCGCGACGGCCTCGGCGACCTGCTCGAACCCGGTGACGAGCCGGTCCCCGGCAGCGCGCTGGCGGCCCTGGACCCGGTCAGCGGCGCCACCGTCCTGTCCGGCCTGGTCGACCGGTACGCCCGCACCCGCGGCAGCACCGCGCCGCGAACGGCGGCGCTGGGCTTCCTCACCGAGTACGCCGAGCTGCTGCTGCCCCCGGTGCTGCGCCTGGCCGCCCGGCACGGCATCGGCCTGGAGGCGCACCTGCAGAACTGCGTGCCGGTGTTCCGCGACGGCGTCCCGCACCGCATGGGCATCCGCGACCTGGCCGGGATGCGCGTGCACCTGGGCCGGCTGACCGCCTCCGGGGTCGGGCTCCAACTGTGGCCGGGGTCGGTCATCGGCACCGCCGACGAGGCGGTGCTGTTGGCGAAGGTGGGCTACACGGCGTTCCAGGCGCACCTGGGCGAGGTGGTGCTGCGGCTGGGTCAGTCACACGGGCTGGCCGAGGACGACGCCTGGGCCGTGGTGCGCCGGATCGTCGACGACGCCCTGGCCGGGCATCCCGACCGCGCCTTCTACACCGCGTCGACGGTGCCGCACAAGGCGCTGACCCGGATGCGGCTGGCCGGGTCGGGGGACGTACACGTGCCCGTGCAGAATCCGTTGCATGCCCGCTGACCTGCCACCGCGCGTGGCCGAGGCGCTGCGCGCCCTACCGGATCCGGTCTGCGCGTACGTGTACGACCCGGCCGTGCTCACCGACCGCGTCGCCCGCCTGCGCGCCGCCCTGCCGGGCGTGACCGTCTGCTACGCGGTCAAGGCCAACGGGCACCCGGCGCTGGTCGGCGCGGCGGCGCGGGCCTGCGACGGCCTGGAGGTCGCCTCCGGTGGCGAGCTGGCGCTGGCCGAGGCGGCCGGGGCCCGCCGGATCGTGTTCGGCGGCCCGGCCAAGACCGACGCCGAGCTGGCCACCGCCCTGCGCCTGCGCGCGACCGTGAACGTGGAGAGCGTGCACGAGCTGCGCCGCCTCAGCCTGCTCGCGGGCGAGGTCGGCCAGACTGCCATGATCACGCTGCGGGTCAACCGGGCCGAGGGCGGCCTGCCCGGCACGCACGCGATGGCCGGGGCGGCGACCCCGTTCGGGATCGAGGAGGCGCAACTGCCGGAGGCGGTGGCGCTGGCCCGTACGCTGCCCGGACTCGACCTGACCGGCTGGCACCTGCACGCCGTGTCCAACAACCTCGACGCCGCCGCGCACGCCCGGTTCCTCACCGAGGCGCTGGACTGGTCGGTGCTGGTGGCCGACAGGTTCGGGGTGGCGCTGCGCAGCGTCAACGCCGGTGGTGGATTCGGCGTCGACTACACCGGTGACGCCGTGTTCGACCCGGCCGCGCTGCGGGTCGACGTGCCCGCCGGGGTGGAGCTGGTGGTGGAACCGGGCCGGTGGCTGGCCGCCGACGCGGGCTGGTACGCGGCGCAGGTGCTCGACCTCAAGCAGACGCACGGCCGCTGGTTCGCGGTGCTGCGCGGCGGCACGCACCACTTCCGGCTGCCCGCGGCGTGGGGCTACAGCCACCCGTGCACGGTGCTGCCGGTCGAGCGCTGGCCGTACCCGTGGCCCCGGC
This sequence comes from Catellatospora tritici, assembly GCF_019083965.1. GTDB lineage: Bacteria > Actinomycetota > Actinomycetes > Mycobacteriales > Micromonosporaceae > Catellatospora > Catellatospora tritici. The sequence goes on along the minus strand of NZ_JAHRCY010000010.1, from coordinate 132,154 downwards.
CGCAGGTGCAGGATGTGGCGGTGGACGCGGTCGGCGAGCTGTGCACGCCCCGCGACGTGCTCGCCCGCGGTCAGCACGTGGACCGGCTGCGCGTCGGGGACGTGCTGGTCTTCGCCCGCACCGGCGCGTACGGCTGGGACATCTCGCACCACGCGTTCCTGCGTCATCCCGAGCCGGATTTCGTGGTGCTCTGACCCGGTTCCGGGTAACCCCGCGTGACCTCGTCGTGTACTCAGCGAATCGGATGATCACGAGATGGTCCGGGCTGTTCGACCCGGCTTGACAACGTCCTAGACTGTCCCGGTCCAGCACCGCCCCCGTGGTTCTCGACACATGCTCCACCCCCACCCCCACCCCTTTTTATTGCGGAGGCCCCGATGCCGAACGGCCGTAGCTCCGCGGTCCGATCGCACCGGCGCGGTGGCGGCCGGCGCCGCAAGATCGCACCCTGGCTCGTCATCCCGATGGCACTGGTACTGGTCGGCTCCGGCCTGACCATCGGCTACGTGTACCTCATCAAGAACGCCTGCTCCGGCAGCACCCAGGCCACCATCGTGGCCCCGCCCAGCACCGCGTCGCTGCTGCAGGACCTGGCCGGCAAGTGGGCGCAGACCAACCCGTCGGTCAACGGCGTGTGCGCCTCGGTCGCGATCGGCGTGCAGGAGGCCTCGGTCACCGTCGAGGCGCTGGCGCACGACTGGGACCCGACCGCGTCGGGCCCGGCGCCGGACGTGTGGGTGCCGCCGTCGAGCGCCTGGGTGAAGAAGGCGGCCGCCAACAGCGAGACCGCCGACCGCCTGCTGCCCGACCTGCTGCCCAGCGTCGCCCGCACCCCCGTCGTGATCGCGATGCCGCGGGCGTCGGCCGAGCAGCTGAACTGGCCGAACACCAAGCTCGACTGGAAGGACCTGCTCGACAAGCTCGCGCAGGACAAGTCCGTCAAGATCGGTATGAGCAACCCGGCCACCTCGACCGCGGGCCTGTTGGCGCTGTCGGCGATCATCGACGCCGACGACAACACCGAGGTCGACGCCACCGAGCTGGGCCGGGTGTTCCAGCTCGAGCAGCGCCTGGCGGTGTACAAGAACACCACCGAGGAACTGTTCGCCGAGTACGTCGCCGGCCAGGGCAAGACGCTGACCGCGTTCCCGGCCCTGGAGCAGGACATCGTGCGGCACAACGACGCCCACCCGGACCTGCCGCTGGTGGCCGTCTACCCGCAGAACGCCACCACCGAGGCGGACAATCCATACCTGGTGCTGAAGAACGCGGCGTGGACCAACCCCGAGCGCAGCGCCGCCGCCCAGGCCTTCCTGCAGTACCTGCGCGAGGAGCCGGCCCGGACCGAGGTGCAGTCGCTGGGCTACCGCGACTCCAACCGCGTCCCCGGCCCGAAGCTGACCCAGAACAACGGCGTCATCGGCAAGCTGACCGCGCTGCCCGGCGGCGTGCTGCTGAGCGAGTCGATCACCCAGACGGTCAACACCTGGACCGCGCTGACCCGCCCCACCAACATGCTGCTGGTGCTGGACGTGTCCGGCTCCATGGGCGGCGTGGTGCGCGGCACCGGCATGACCAAGCTGGACCTGACCAAGGCGGGCGCGGGCGCGGCGATCGAGCTGTTCGGCGACGACGCGCAGGTCGGCCTGTGGGTCTTCTCGTCGCAGCAGTCGGGCACCAAGGCCTACCGCGAGGTGGTGCCGGTCGGCAAGCTCGACGACGACCTCGACGCCAACGGGGCGACCGCCTCCCGGCGCGACACGCTGGTGTCGAAGCTCAAGGAGCTGGAGCCGGGCGGCAACACGGGCATGTACGACACGGTCTGGGCGGCGTACCAGACCATGCAGAAGAAGTACGTGCCCGACGCCACCAACATGATCGTGCTGCTGTCCGACGGTGCTGACGACGACCAGTTGCAGGGCCTGAAGCTGGACGAGCTCACCGCGAAGATCAAGGGCGCGGATCAGAGCCGTCCGGTCAAGGTCGTGACGATCGCACTGGGCAAGCCGCAGAACAGCGCGGCCCTCGCCAAGATCAGCGCCGCGACCGGGGTGAACACCTACAGCTCCGAGCGGTCGTACGACATCGGCAAGGTCCTCATGAGCGCCATCTTCGACGCGAGCTGACCCCACCAGCCCGAAGAAAGGAAGGGCCCCTTCTCATCGCACTGCGATGTAGCAGGGGCCCTTCCCAACGCTTCGGCCCCCTGCGTCCTGGGTGCCCACCGGGGGCGCGGGTCAGCCGCGTAGGGCGGCGCGGACCGGGGCCGCCTTCGCGGCGGCCTCGGCCACCTCGGCCGCGGGGTCGGAGTCGATGGTGATGCCGCCACCGGCCCAGACGTGCACCAAACCCTCGTCGACGGCGGCGGTGCGGATGGTCAGCCCGAGGTCGATGCCGTCGCGGCCGATCCAGCCGAGCGCGCCCATGCTCACGCCCCGCCCCACCGGCTCCAGCCGGGCGATCTCGGCGAGCGCGGCGAGCTTGGGCGCCCCGGTGACCGAGCCGCCGGGGCAGACCGCGCGCAACAGGTCGGCCAGCCCGGTCCCGGGCCGGATCCGCGCGGTCACGTCCGATTCAGCCTGCCACAGGTCGCACCAGGGGCGCAGCGCGAACAGCCGCGGCACCCGCACCGATCCGGTGACGGCGACGTGGGACAGGTCGTTGCGCATCAGGTCGACGATCATGACATGCTCGGCCCGCTCCTTCGGCGAGGCGAGCAGTTCGGCCCGCCCGGCCTCGGTGGCCGGGGCGGTGCCCTTGATGGGGCGGGTCAGCGCCTCGCCGTCGCGCACCCGCAGCAGCGTCTCGGGCGAGCCGCAGCCGATCGCCCAGCCGTCCCCGCGCAGGATTCCGGCGTACCGGGCACCGGCCAGCCGGGTGAGCCGCCGCAGCGCGGGCAGCGGGTCCCCGGCGTAGGGGGCCGAGGCGTGGCCGACCACGTTGACCTGGTATACGTCGCCGCGAGCGATCGAAGCGCGCACCTGCTCCACCGCTGCGGCGTGCGCCGCGGGGGTCCAGGAGGGCCGCCAAGGCCCCAACCGCCAGTCGCCGTCCGTTTGCCCGGACGGGGCGTCCGGTTCGCTCTGCGGGCGTACGGTGGCGGAGTGCTCGTAAACCACCGCGACCACATCCGGGACCGCGGGTACGGGGCTGGGCGCGCCCAGAGCGCCGCCCGCCAGCACCGCCCCGCCCGCGGCGGAGACGAAAAGTGCCGCGCCGCAGATGTCGTGTTCCGGATCGGGCACTTCCGAAGAACACCTACCGGACAGATCATTCACAATAAGGTTATGACGGGACAGAAAAGCTTCGACAAGGGCGGCTGGATCGCCGGGGTCGCCCACGCGCCACTCGAACCGGGAGCGTTCCCACGCCTGGTCACGGCACGAGGCCGGAATGCCGGGGATGTCCCTGGCCGGACCATGGGTGGGGTATAGACCGACCGGCTTCATTCGTCTCGTCCGAACGGTTGATAAATGAAAACGCCCAGCGTTACCTGCTCGTAAAAGGCTCGTTCGGCTTGGTAGCGTGCGTCACTGTTCATGTGATCGACCGCACACCGGCGCCGGTTCAGCTCAGACCGAGCAACCACGCCCTCACCCCTAACCGAATCGCGGAGAACCCCGAGATGTTGTGCCAGCACCAACCGCAGTGCCCGTCCGCAGACGCCATCGACCACGATGCCGCCAAGGTGGTGGCCTCGTTCCCGGAGCAGGGCTGGAGCCTGCTCTGCAACGGCGTCATCGTCTTCGAGGACACCGGCGAGCTGCTCCCCGACGGGTCGAGCGTCGCCCCGCACCGCGGTCCCGCGGTGCACGCCATGGCCTGACGGTCTCACCCTAAGGCCCTCACCCAGGCGGCAGAGCTGCCGCCGTCCCCGCCACGCCGGCCGGCCCGAGGCAGTGCCCAGGCCGGCGCGACGCGGGGGAATTCTCGCCCGCCGATCAGGCGAACGCCTCCGGCGGCGGGCACGAACAGACCAGGTTCCGGTCCCCGTACGCGCCGTCGATGCGGCGCACCGGCGGCCAGTACTTGCCCGCCCGCTCCGACGCGCTCGACAGCGCCGGGTACGCCGCGACACTGCGCGGGTACGCGTGGGCCCACTCGTCCCCGGTCACCATCGACGCCGTGTGCGGCGCGTTGACCAGCGGGTTGTCATCCGCGGGCCACTCACCTGAGCCCACCTTGCCGATCTCGCGGCGGATCGAGATCATCGCCTCCACGAACCGGTCCAGCTCGGCCAGGTCCTCGCTCTCGGTCGGCTCCACCATCAGGGTGCCCGCCACCGGGAACGACATGGTCGGGGCGTGGAAGCCGTAGTCGATCAGGCGCTTGGCCACGTCGTCGACGCTCACGCCGGTCGCCTTGGTGATCGGCCGCAGGTCGAGGATGCACTCGTGCGCGACCAGGCCCTTGTTGCCGCTGTACAGGACCGGGTAGTGCTCACGCAGCCGGGCCGCGACGTAGTTGGCCGCCAGCACCGCGGTGCCGGTCGCGGCCGCCAGGCCGTCCGGCCCCATCATCCGCAGGTACGCCCACGGGATGGGCAGGATCGAGGCGCTGCCGTGCGGCGCCGCGCTGATCGCCGTCACATCCTTGGTGCCCGGCAGGAACGGGGCCAGGTGCGCGCGCACCGCGACCGGGCCGACACCCGGGCCGCCGCCGCCGTGCGGGATGCAGAACGTCTTGTGCAGGTTCAGGTGCGACACGTCCGCGCCGAACTTGCCCGGCTTGGCGAAGCCGACCAGCGCGTTCAGGTTCGCGCCGTCGACGTACACCTGACCGCCCGCCTCGTGCACCTTGGCGCACAGGGAGGCGATGCCGGTCTCGTACACGCCGTGGGTCGACGGGTAGGTCACCATGATCGCGGCGAGGGCGTCGCGGTGCTTGTCGATCGCCCGGTCGAGATCCACCAGGTCCACGTTGCCGGAGTCGTCGCAGGCCACCACGACCACGCGCATGCCCGCCATCACGGCGCTGGCCGCGTTGGTGCCGTGCGCGCTCGACGGGATAAGGCACACGTCCCGGTGCTCGTCACCGTTGGCGCGGTGGAACGCCCGGATCGCCAGCAGGCCTGCCAGCTCGCCCTGCGAACCGGCGTTGGGCTGCACGCTGACCGCGTCGTACCCGGTGACCTCGGCCAGCCACCCCTCCAGCTGCGCGATCAACTCGCGGTAGCCCGCGGTCTGGTCGGCCGGGGCGAACGGGTGGATCTGCCCGAACTCGGGCCAGGTGACCGCCTCCATCTCGGTGGTGGCGTTGAGCTTCATGGTGCACGAGCCCAGCGGGATCATGCCCCGGTCCAGCGCGTAGTCGAGGTCCGACAGGCGGCGCAGGTAGCGCAGCATCGCCGTCTCGGAGTGGTGGGTGCGGAACACCTCGTGGGTCAGGAACTCGGTGTCACGCGCCAGCCCGGCCGGGATCGCCGACTCCGTCGACGCGGCGGCCAGCTCCACCCCGAACGCGGCGGCGACCGCGCGCAGGTGGACCACGGTGGTGGTCTCGTCGCAGGCCACACCGACCCGGTCGGCGTCCACGCGGCGCAGGTTCACGCCCGACGCGGCGGCGGCCGCGACGACCTCGTCGGCCCGGCCCGGCACCACGGCGGTCACGGTGTCGAAGAACGCGCCGTGCGCCAGCTCGATCCCGCCCGCGCGCAGCGAGTCGGCCAGCCGTACGGCCGCGCCGTGGGCGTGGCGGGCGATGCCGCGCAGGCCGTCGGGGCCGTGGTAGACGGCGTACATGCTGGCCATGACGGCGAGCAGCACCTGCGCGGTGCAGATGTTGCTGGTCGCCTTCTCGCGACGGATGTGCTGCTCACGGGTCTGCAGCGCCAGCCGGTACGCCGGGGTGCCGTCGATGTCCTTGGAGACGCCGACCAGGCGGCCGGGCAGCGAGCGCTCCAGTCCGGCGCGTACGGCCAGGTAACCCGCGTGCGGGCCGCCGAAGCCCATCGGCACGCCGAAGCGCTGGGCCGAACCGCAGGCGATGTCGGCGCCGATGCTGCCGGGGGCGCGGACCACGGTCAGCGCGAGCAGGTCGGCGGCGACCGCGACCAGGGCCTGGCGGGCATGCGCGGTGGCGATCAGCTCGGCGTGGTCGCGCAGCGCGCCGGAGGCGCCCGGGTACTGCAGGTGCAGGCCGAAGAACTCGGCGGGCAGCTCGTCGGTGTCGAGGTCGAGCACGCGCACCTCGATGTCGAGCGGCTCGGCGCGGGTGGTGATCACGTCGATGGTCTGCGGCAGCGCGTCGGCGTCGACCACGTACACGTTGCTCTTGCTCTTGGCCGAGCGGCGGGCCAGCGTCATCGCCTCGGCGGCGGCGGTGCCCTCGTCCAGCATCGAGGCGTTGGCGGTGGTCAGCCCGGTCAGGTCGGTGACCATGGTCTGGAAGTTGAGCAGCGCCTCCAGACGCCCCTGCGAGATCTCCGGCTGGTACGGCGTGTACGCCGTGTACCAGGCCGGGCTCTCCAGCACGTTGCGCTTGATCACGCCGGGGGTGTGCGTGCCGTGGTAGCCCAGGCCGATCATCGAGGTCAGCACCGAGTTGCGGGAGGCCAGCGCGCGCAGCTCGGCCAGGGTCTCAGCCTCGGTGGCGGCGGCGGGCAGGTCCAGGGTGCCGTGCCAGCGGATCACCTCGGGGATGGCCGCGTCCATCAGCTCCTCGATCGAGGAGTACCCGATGGCGTTGAGCATTCGCTCGGTGTCGGCGGAGCCGGGACCGATGTGACGTTCGACGAAAGCACTCATATGAGACTCCGGGGTCGAGGACCTAAGCCCTCCCCCTCTGTCGCAGGCGAGACCCGCGGGTCCCGCCCCGGCGGTCGCGCCTGAGCTCCAGAGTCGCCATGCCCGTACGGTTCGGGTGCCTGAGAGGTTCCGGGGAGGAATTGCCCCTTCGGCGCCGCGCTCGCGCGCGGACTCTCCCACACGGGTGTGCCGGCAAGGATCACGCTACCAGGAGCCCCTGGGCAGGCACCGTAATCTGGGCCACTGCCACGCGTCCCGCAGATCCGTCCAGCCCCAGGGGCCGCACCGGCCACGGGCGGCGGTCCAGGACCCTAAGCTGCGCTACGCCCTGGAACTCCGGCCGCGCGCACGTCGGCGCAGCCGGACGACGGCGTACACCAGGACCAGGCCCCCGACCACCAGTCCTGCACCGTCTATCAGCGGGCGGAAGCGGTCGATCGCCGGCCCCGGATCCGGCGGACCCGGCTGTCGCGGGTTCCAGCTGACCCGGCTGGTCGAAACAGCGAGGGCGCCTGTCCCCCGCGGGGTCCGCATCAGGAGTTCCGGCACCTCGGTCATCCGTACCACGTCCCTGGGCAGCGCGATGATCGGGACATCGCCCTCCCAGGCCAGGACGGTGGTCGGGCCGAAGGTCTGCTCCCGCACGGGCATCCGCGGCAGCATGGACTGCCAGGAGATACACCGACCCGTCGCGCCGGTCTTCGCGTCCACCAGGCACAGAAAACCGTCGTTGGCGGCGATGCTCTTACCGTCGGGGGTCCAGGCGAGCTGCCCGGCCAGCTCGCCGTCAAGAGTACGGTGCCAGCCGACACCGACGCCGCGCCGGTACGTGTAGAAGTCGCCATGCCGCTGCACCGCCAACGTCGACCCGTCCGGCGACAGGGCGGCGTCCACCTCCCGGGGCAGCGGTCCGTCCGCCAGCGGTGCCGACCAGGCGACCTCGCCGGTCGGGACGGCCACCACGCGGAGTTCGCCGCTCACCGGGTACCCGGAGCGGTCCCAGTGGACGAGCACCGCCTGGCGGCCGTCCGGCGAGAAGGCCAGCGGCGAACCCGCCTCCAGCATGCGGCTCCGGCCCGTCGTCACGTCGAGGAGCTGGGTGCGCCCGGCGTGGCCGGTCATGACGTATCGCCCGTCCGGCGACAGCAGCACCGTCCCGTCCCACGGCGCGTCGGCCCGGGACAGGTCGAAGCTGCGGTACTGGTCACGCGGGCCGACCAGCGTCAGCGGCCCGATGGGGTGGGGCCCGCCGTCCCCGGTGCTCTCATCGGGCATGTACTCGTTGTAGATATCGCCGTCGAATGCCACCAGGACCCGGGGCAGCGGGGCGTGTTCGATGTCGGCCGTCCACGTGGGTGCCTGGACGATGAGCGCGGGCAGTTGTTCGATGGTGTCCCCGGAGGCGACCGGATGCGGTCGTACGGGGAGTTGGGCGCCCATCATCACGCTGCTCGCCAGGGCGACGGCGGCCGCCAGGCCGGCCAGCCGCCGACGGCGTCGTGCGCGTAGCGCCCGGTCGAACAGACCCGTGGCGACCTGTACCGGCGGCGAGTCGTCGGCGACCTGGTGCAGGGCATCTCGCAGCGCTGCGGTCATCGGACCGTCACCTCCTGCGGCAGCCGTCCGTCGATCAGCTGCGCCAGTTGCGGATTGAGTTCGCGCAGCCGGGCCAGCGCGTGGCGGGTCTGGCTCTTCACCGTTCCGACGGAGCACTCGAGAAGCTCCGCGGTCTGGGACTCGCTACGGTCCTCGTAGAAACGCAGCACCAGGACCGCGCGCTGTTTCGGTGTCAGTCGGCGCAGCGCGAGGTCGAGCACCACCCGGGTCTCGCGATCCGGTTCGGGCGCCGCCAGGTGCGGTGGCTGGTCGGTCAGCAGCTCGGGCGGCCTACGGCGCAGCTGGCGCCACCTCGACACCGACTGGGTGTAGAGGACTCGCCGCACATAGGCCTCGGCGTCGTCGAGCCGGGACCACCGCACCGCAGCCCTGGCCAGCGCCGCCTGCAGCAGATCCTCAGCGTCATGCCGGTGCCCGGTGAGCAGGTACGCCGTCCGGCCGAGCGCGACTGAGCGCGCAGCCACGAACTCCTCGAACGACGTCCGCGCTTCCGCTGTGTCCACGGCACCTCCCCCTAACCAGACGCCGGCCCGCAGTGGTTTGGAGGGAACCGATTTCAGCTGTTCGCGCCGACCTCCGAGACCATGGGGAGATGGATCATGCCGGAGCCGCCGTACAAGGTCAAGGCCGCCTGCCCGGCGGAGACCGGCATCGCCTGCCGCCCGCACCCGGCGCCTGAGCGGTACCCCGCCAATGGCGTCCACGGCGCCTGGCAGGACCCCGCCAGGCGGCGTCGCGCCAGGTCGAAGCCGGTGACACCGCGCCGTCGAGCCGCGATGGTCATGTCAGCACAGCAGACGAAGTCCGTCTACCATCCGGCGTGACCGTGACGCCGTCCGCCCACGCCACGAGGCAGTACGCGACCACGACCGGCAACCTCGACGCCCGCATCGCCCTGCACGCCCACGGCACCAATCCGCAGGACTGGTTCTCCTGGCTCAGCGAGCGGCTGCCGCTGTCCGGCGCCGTCCTCGAGGTCGGCGCGGGCACCGGCAGGTTGTGGAGCCACGTCGATCACGTCGAACGCGGGCTGCGCCGGACCAGGCGAGCTGCTGAGCGTCGCCCACGTCCGGACGCGACGCGTCCCGGCACGAGATCAGGGCAGCAGGACGACCTTGCCGACCGTCGCGCGGCTCTCCAGCGCCCGGTGCGCCGCCGCGGCGTCGGCCAGCTTGAACTCGGTGACCAGCGGGGTGAACCAGCCCTCAGCCGCCTCGCGCAGCGCCTGCTCCTCCAGGTCACGCAGCGGGCGGACCATCCCCGGGCCGAGGGCGGAACTGGCCGTGATCCCCCGGGTGTACAGGTCAGCCGTGGTGATCTCGGTGGCCGTCCCCGACGACCACCCGCAGATGACGAAGCGCCCGCCCGGCGCCAGCAACTCCAGCGCGGCCCGCCCGGCCTGACCGCCGACCCCGTCGATGACCAGCGTCAGCCGCTGCTCCCCCAGCGCGGCCCGCACCCGCTCCGGCCAGCCCGCCTCGGTGTAGTCGAGCGCCGCGTCGGCGCCGTTGCGCAGCACCTGCTCGACCTTGGCCGGGCCGCCCGCGACGCCGACCACGTACGCGCCCGCGCGCTGGGCGGCCTGCACGAACAGGGTGCCCAGACCGCCCGCGGCGGCGGTGACCAGTACCGCGTCGGCGCCGGTGGGGGCGGCGCGGTCGAGCACGCCGACGGCGGTGCGGCCGGTGCCGATCATCGCGACGGCGGTCTGTGCGGACAGGTGGTCGGGGATCTCGTGCAGGGCGGTGGCGGCGGCGACGGCGCGCTCGGCGTACCCGCCGCTGGTCAGGCCGAGATGCGCGACCACGCGGCGGCCCAGCCGGCTCGGGTCCACCCCCGGCCCGGTCTCGACCACCCGGCCCGCGACCTCGCGACCCGGCGTCATCGGCAGGCTCGGCAGCGGGAACGGCGTACGGCCGCCGCCGCGGATGCTCGTGTCGATGAGGTGTACGCCCGCCGCCTCGACCTGGACCACCACCTGGCCGTCGCCCGGCCTCGGGTCGGGCACCTGCTCGAACAGCAGGTTCTCGGCCGGACCGAACTCGTACTGGCGGATGGCGCGCATGGTGCTCCTCGGGGTGTCGCAAGCCGTGTCACCCGGCGAGTGACGCCGGGTGCCCGCCGCCGACGCTAAAACCTCAATCGCGCTTGAGGTCAAGCGGCGCTTGGCGGCTCACGGATGCCGCCGGCATCAGTGGCGGGGCAGGTAGACGGTGCGGCCCGCGCGGCGGGCGGCCAGGGCAGCGGACAGGCGCCGGGCGGAGTTCTCGGCGAGCAGTCGCGCGGCGACCTCCGGCGGGAAGAAGCCCAGCTCGGCGATCTCCTCTGGGTCTCCGGCGGACACGTCGGCGGTGGCGGTGCCGCCGTCGAACAGGAAGTGCACCATGGCCCGGGAGCGGGGTCCCTGCGGGGCCGCCCAGTCCACCAGCAGCAGCATCCCCACCTCGGCGGACAGCCCGGCCTCCTCGGCCAGTTCGCGCGTGGCGGCCGTGTGCGGCTGCTCGCCCGCCTCGACGATCCCGCCGGGAAACGACCAGTGGTCACGGTAGGTCGCCTTGACCAGCAGGATCCGGTCATCGGCATCGGTGACCAGGGCACTGGCGGAGGCGTGGAACGTCGGCAGACTCTGATACCAGATCTCAGGATCGACCCATGTCACCGCGTCAGCGTACTGCGGCGGGCGGTTCGTGGGCTGCGCCGACGGCACAGCCCACAAGGTGTCGCGGCTGCCTACTTGCTGTTCAGCGCGGCGACCGCCGCCTTGCCCTCCTTGACCGCCTTCGTCGAGGAGGTCGTCGCCGTCAGGCCCCCGACCTCGGCGATCAGGCCCTCCAGGTTCTCGATGAACCGGTCGCGCACCTTGTCCTTGGAGCCCGAGGCGGCCGAGTGCTTCTCCCGCGCGGAACTGGTGTGGGCACCGCTGGTGGAGCGGTGGTGGCTGCCCGAACCCTTGACCCAGGCGTTGGACTGCTGGGTCAGCGCCTTGAGCTGCCGCACCGGCTTGGGGTCGCCCTCGTCCTCGTCCACGATCGTCGAGTCCGGCAGCGCCTGGACGATCTCCTCCGTGAGCACCTCCAGCTTCTTGTTGCAGGCGCCCTTCTTGTCGGTGCGGTCGCCGTCGCACCGGCCGCCCGTGTCGCCGGTGGCCACCGTGTTCAGGTAGTTCGAGCAGGTCACGATGAGGCAGGTGTGGAACCTGCTCAGGGCATCGTCGTCCTTGTACCAGACCATCTTGGCCTCGCACTGCGGGCAGGTCTTGGCGCTGCGGCGGCCCTCCTCGTCCAGGGTGAGGACCCGGACCCGGTCGCACTTGGTGCAGTTGTAGGCGTAGTTGGCGTACTCCGGCTCGGCGTCCGACTCGTCGTCGGAGTTGTAGGGACTGGTCATGGCAGGCCTCCTCGGCTCGACGGTTCCGGGTGGAACCCAGACGTAGGACAAGAGACCTGGTGGAAGCCGGCTGATACGTCGCCCGATGTCAGGTGCCCGTCACCGGCCGTGAGCCTCACGCCCGCCGCCGGTCACGCCGCGCGTGAGGCCTGTCGTGCGGTTTCGGGGAAACTGCACGTGACGCGGCCAAGATTTCTGCACTTTCCCCGAAACTGCCGCCCGCACCCGGCCGCCCGCGCGCGGCAGGGTCGGGCGGGGGTCAGGCGAGGGCGAGTTTCAGGAGGCCGAAGGCGGCGACCAGGCAGCCGAGGACGAGAAACGCCACGCCACCGCGCCGCTCCTCGCCTGCCGACGGATTCGACGGGCGGGCCGAGCGCCACAGCAGGAAGCCGCCGATCAGGGCGAGGACCAGGCCGAGGGGCGCGATGCCGCCGGTGGGCAGTGGGTGCGCCGCCTGCGGGGGCAGGTCGGTCGTCGTCAGGTACCAAAGATCGCGAAGCACACGACCAGGGTAGCGACCAGCCGTGTGGCGTCGGGTCGAGGCGCTGTGGAGTCGGCATCGGACCGTCGCCGGGGACCAGCACGCGGCTGGAGGTCATTCTTAACGTTCGCTTACGATGCCGCGGCCCGAGCTGACGTCGGCGGATTTCTCTTGTGGACTGGCAGAGGAGCCAGAAAGGCTTTGACGCAGAACTCTTCCGAAACGGGGATTCATCATGCTCTCAACCGGCGCATCGCCACTGGTGTGGGCGCGACGCGCAGCGGTGCTCTGCGTGCCGCTCGCGCTCGGGCTCGCCGTCATGTCCTCCGCACAGGGCATGCCGCTCCGCAAGCCGCCCAAGCCGCATCCGACGGCGTCACCGACGGCCGGTCCGAGCCCCGCCCCCACGACGTCGCCGACCATGAGCCCGACCCCCGTCCCGACCGGTCCTGGCGTGCCGGACACGTTGCGCCTGTCGTCCTATCCCTACGATGGAAACCAGTTCTGCGCGGCCGGGCACCCGGTGTCGACGAGTCTGACTCCGGCACTCGCGGCGTCGCCAACGGAGGCGGACGGCAGCTACCCCGGCCCGTCGAAGCCATACCCCGACGTGCGCGGGAGGTTCGAGATCGCCCAACCTGACGGGGAAGCCTTCCTGAACGTGCTGGCCCCGCGCTTCAGCGACTACGTCCTGGCCTACACGGTGCCCGCCGGCGTCCTGAGCGACGGCGAATACCGATGGCGCGTGCGCGCCGAAGAAGGCACAGCGGTGTCGGCGTGGGCGCCCTGGTGCTATTTCACGGTGCGAACCACGACCTGACATCGTCCGCAGGTCTCTCGAGGGCAGGCACGCCGACGCACCGCATCCGGCGTGCCTGCCGCCGCCGCTCGTGCAGCAGCGAGCTGGTTCGTCGGGGGATGGGAGCCAGGTGGTCGGGGCGTCCCCCATGAACGTTTCCCCGGCCGGCGGGTCGGCTTGGTGCGGCCAGCTGGTGCGTACGCCCGCGGACCGGATGCATCCGCCGCCACTACGCTGATCTCCATGACGTACGTGGCAGAACCGAAGCGGTACGACCGGATGATCTACCGCCGTTCCGGACGCAGCGGCCTGAAGCTGCCCGCGATCTCCCTCGGCCTGTGGCACAACTTCGGCCACGAGCGCCCCTGGCAGCGGCAGACCGAGATCGTCCGGCGCGCCTTCGATCTCGGCATCACCCACTTCGACCTGGCCAACAACTACGGCCCCCCGCCGGGCGCGGCCGAGGAGAACTTCGGCCGGATGCTGGCCGCCGACCTGAAGCCGTACCGCGACGAGCTGGTCATCGCGACCAAGGCCGGGTACGACATGTGGCCGGGCCCGTACGGCGAGTGGGGTTCGCGCAAGTACCTGACCGCCTCGCTGGACCAGTCGCTGAAGCGGATGGGCCTGGACTACGTCGACGTCTTCTACTCGCACCGTTTCGATCCGGACACTCCGCTGGAGGAGACGATGGGCGCGCTGGACGCGGCGGTGCGCGCGGGCAAGGCCCTCTACGTGGGCATCTCGTCGTACACCTCGGAGCAGACGCGCCGGGCGGCGGCGATCCTCAAGGACCTGGGCACGCCGCTGCTGATCCACCAGCCGTCGTACTCGATGATCAACCGATGGACCGAGCGGGACAGCCTGCTCGACACCCTCGAAGAGGTCGGCGCGGGCTGCATCGCGTTCTCGCCGCTGGCGCAGGGCCTGCTCACCGACCGCTACCTGAACGGGGTGCCGGCCGACTCGCGCATCCGGACCAGCAGGTTCCTCAACGAGGACGCGCTGACGCCGAGCAACCGGGCCAAGGTCGAGGGCCTGAACGCGGTCGCGGCCGGGCGCGGGCAGTCGCTGGCGCAGCTGGCACTGGCTTGGGCGCTGCGCGACGAGCGGATGACCTCGCTGGTCATCGGCGCCTCCAGCGTCAAGCAGCTGGAGGACAACGTCGCCGCCCTGGACAACCTGTCCTTCACCGACGCCGAACTGGCCGAGATCGACCGCTTCGCCACCGAGGCCGAGATCGCCTGACGGCACGCCCGCCCCGCCGCGCCGCCGCGCCGCCGCCCCACCCCGCCGCGCCGCCGCCCCGCCGCGCGGCCAAGGTCGGCCAAGGTCGGCCAAGGCCAAGGTCAGCCGAGTTGCCGGGCATGGACGCGGGGCATGGGCTGGTCGAGCGGTACACGATCCTGTCGGTGGTGGTCGGGTCGCGGGCGTACGGGCTGGAGGGGCCGGACTCCGACACCGACCGCCGGGGCGTGTACGCGGCGCCGACCCGCCTGTTCTGGCACCTGGACAAGCCGCCCACCCACGTCGAGGGCCCGCGCCACGAGGAGTTCTCGTGGGAGGTGGAGCGGCTGTGCGCGCTCGCGCTGACCGCCAACCCGACCGTGCTGGAGTGCCTGTGGTCGCCGCTGGTCGAGCGGATCACCCCGGCCGGGCAGCGGCTGCTGGCGGTGCGGGAGGCGTTCCTGTCCCAGCGGGCCGCCGACACGTACGGACGCTACGCCGCCGACCAGTTCGCGAAGCTGACCAACCACTTCGAGCGCACCGGCGAGGTGCGCTGGAAGCAGGCGATGCACATGCTGCGGCTGCTGCGGGCGGGCGCGCACGTGCTGCGTACCGGGCAGGTGCTGGTGGACGTGCGGGACGAGCGTGAGCTGCTGCTGTCGGTCAAGCGCGGCGAGCTGCCGTTCGAGCGGGTGCGGGAGATGGCCCAGGAGCGCACGGAGCGGCTGTCGGCCGCGGCCGCCGCGCCGGCGCTGCCGGTCGAGCCGGACCGGGCCGCGATCGACACGTTCCTGGCGGGGGTACGCGAGGAGGGGCTGGCCTCGGCCGAACCGGCAGCTCGGCCGAACTGAATCGATGATCGGCAACGGCTCGATGTCATCGATACTTACGCGGTGATGCGACCCGTCGGCCGCCGATTCTCCCTGCTCGCCGCAGCCCTGCTGGCATTCGCCGTGTCCGCGTGCGACACGGCGCCGCCCGAACCGGCGTTCGTGCCCGCGCCGAGCGGATCGGCGGTGCCGGTGCCGACCCCGGCCCCGGCGGCGTTCGCGGGCTGGTCCGATCCGGCGCTGGCGGGCAAGCCGTGGGGCGACAAGGTCAAGGGGCTGCTCACCTTCCGGGGCAACCCGACGCGCACCTTCTACGGCACCGGGCCGATGCCCCGCGCCAAGCCCGCGCAGCGGTGGAAGTTCCCGAACCAGCCGATGTGCAAGAACTCCAGCGACGAGCACGGGGTGCGGCTGTGGTGCGGCATGGGCTGGACCGGGCAGCCGTCGGTGTTCGAGCGCGATGGCCGCACCTGGGTGGTGTTCGGCGCGTACGACGGCAACCTGCACTTCGTGGACGGGAGGACCGGCGCGCGGATCCTGCCAGACTTCCCCACCGGCGACATCATCAAGGGTTCGGTCAGCGTCGACCCGGACGGCTTCCCGCTGCTGTACTCCGGCTCGCGCGACAACTACTTCCGCGTCATCGCCATGGACCGGGCCAAGCCGGTCGAGCTGTGGAAGCTCTCGGCGTATGACGTGAAGCCGGTGATGTGGAACAACGACTGGGACAGCTCGCCGATCATCATCGACGACTACCTGTTCGAGGGCGGCGAGAACAGCCAGTTCCACATCGTGAAGCTGAACCGGGGCTACGACGCCAACGGCAAGGTCACGGTCGCGCCGAAGCTGGTCTGGCACACCCCGGGCTGGGACGCGCAGCTGCTCAGGGACGCCGGACACGACACGGTGTCGATCGAGAACTCGGTCAACGTCACCGGCAGCACCATCTACTTCGCGAACTCGGCGGGGCTGGTGCAGGGGTGGGACATCAGTGGGCTGAAGGAGGGCCGGATGCCCACCCGTACGCTGCGCTTCTGGACCGGCGACGACACCGACGCGTCGATCGTCTCCGACAGCGACGGGATGCTGTACGTCGGTTCGCAGTATGAGAAGGGCAACAAGAGGTCGAAGGAGATGGGCCAGATGATGAAGCTGGACCCGAGCAAGCCCGACGACCCGGTGGTGTGGAAGATCGACGATCACAACACGAATCCCGGGGGCGTCTACAGCACGGTCGCGCTGCACAAGGACATCGTCGTCTGGGGCACGCACACGGGCTACCTGGTCGGCGTGGACCGGGCCACCGGTGCCGTGCGCTGGCGATACCACGTGCCGGGCATGGGCCACGGCTCGCCGGTGATCGTGGACGACGTCCTGGTCATCGGCGACTGCAGCCAGGGTTACCTGCACGCGTTCGACGTCGCCGACACCACGGTCGCGCCGAAGCCGCTGTGGCAGACCAGGCCCGGCGCCTGCATCGAGTCCACCCCGGCGGTGTGGGACGGGACGATCTACGTCGGCACCCGGGGCGGCTACCTGCACGCGTTGGCGCTGCGATGACCACGATCGTGCCCACCTGGACCGGCGACGTGGTCGCCGAGCAGCCGTACCCGATGATCTTCGCGACCGTGAGCGGCGCCCACCTCTACGGCTTCGCCTCGGTCGACTCCGACGTCGACCTGCGCGGCGCGCATCTGCTGCCGCCGCGCGAACTGGTCGGCCTGCGCCACGGCCCGGAGACGCTGTCGCACACCGGCGACCGCGACGGGGTGGAGCTGGACCTGGTCACCCATGACCTGGCCAAGAGTTGCCGCCTGCTGCTGCGCCGCAGCGGCGACGTACTCGAGCAGGTCACCTCCCCGCTGGTGATCCACACCTCCGAGGTGCACGCCGAACTGCTGTCGCTGGTCCCCGGCTGCCTCTCGACCGGCTACGCCGACCACTACCTCGGCTTCGCCACCTCGTCGCAGCTGCTGTTCGCCAAGACCGGCAAGCTCAAACCCGCGCTCTACCTGCTGCGGGTGCTGTGCACCGGCCTGCACCTGATGCGCACCGGCACGGTGCGGGCCGACCTGACCCTGCTCTACGGCGACTGCGACCTGCCATACGTGCCGGATCTGATCGCGGCCAAGCGCGAGGGCGAGCACCGCCCACTAGGCGCCGACCAGGGCCTGCCCGGCCCGGACCGGATCCTGGCCGACACGGCCCGGCTGCGCGAGCAACTGAACCAGGCCAAGGCCGACGCGAAGCTACCGGCCCAGCCGACCGCCGCCGACGCCCTGCACGACCTGGTCGTCCGCGCCCGCCTGGGCGCGTAGCTCAGCCTGGGCTCGTAGCTCAGCCTGGGCTCGTAGCTCAGCCTGGGCTCTAAGCGCCTCGCCTGGGCTCGAAGCCGTTCACGGGCACAGAAAAGGCGGTGTGCACCACGGGGGCGTGCACACCGCCCGACCAAGGGGCGCCGGGGTCAGCGGCGGCGCCAGGACCGGCCGCGCACGTACCCGCCCGCACCGGCCATGTGCAGGGCCAGGAACAGCAAGCCCGCGGTGACCAGGGTGGTCGGCGTGAACAGGCTGCCGATGCTCTCGTTCACGAGGTCCAGCAGCAGCGCGAGGCCGAACAGGATCGCGGCGATGACGGCGAACATCTTTATCTCCCGGGGGGTCGGTCCATTCCTGCCCCGTTGATGACCCACCGCCCACCGCCGTAAACCTTGAGGGCCGTAAACCTTGAGGTAAGGAAAGGCACCTTCGTCGGCTCGCGTCAGCGAGACGAGCAGCGGCTCGGCTCGGAATACGTAGCGGAAGGGCCCCTTCTCAACGCGCCAGGGCGGCGAAGGCGCGGGCGTCGGCGATCGCGGCGGCGTGGGGGTCGTTGTTGAAGTAGACGTACACGGGGTGGTCGCCGAAGGTGTCGTGGAGACGGCCGTGCCAGGTGCGCAGGGCGGTGCGGCCGTAGCGGGGCCGAGGCTGCGCGCGGCCCTCGTGGAAGCGCAGGTAGCCGAAGTCGGCGGTACGCCACAGCGGCGTCTGCGGCCGTCCCAGCCGGTCGGCCCAGCACAGCGCGGCGTGGTGGCGTTCCAGCACCGCCCGCACCTGCTCGCTCCACCAGGACGGATGCCGCGGCTCGACCGCGACCCGCTGCCCCTTCGGGAAGCGGCGCAGCGTATCGGCCAGCGCGTCCGGGTCGGCGCGCATCGTCGGCGGCAACTGCAGCAGCACCGGGCCGAGCCGGTCGCCCAGCCCCGCGACCGCGTCGAGGAACCGGCGCACCGGTTCGGCCGGATCGCGCAGCCGCCGGATGTGGGTCAGGTAGCGGCTGGCCTTCACCGCCACGGTGAACCCGGCCGGGGTCTGCGCCCGCCACGCGGTGAAGACGTCGCGCTTGGGCAGGCGGTAGAAGACGCTGTTGACCTCGACGGTCGGGAAGTGCGCGGCGTAGTGGGCCAGCCATTCGCGCTGCGGCAGGCCCGGCGGGTAGAACGGGCCGCGCCAGTCCTGGTACTGCCAGCCGGAGGTGCCGACGAGGATCACCGTTCCAGTCTGCGCGTCCACTGTGTGATCATCTGCTGATGCCGGTACGCAGTGTGCACGATCGGGAAGAACTGGCCGGGCTGCTGGGGCGGGACCCGGCCCGGTACGCCTACCAGCTCGGCGACCTGGACGACTTCTTCTGGCCGTACACCACCTGGTATCGCCGCGACGACGCGCTCGCGCTGGTCTACCACGGCGGCGGCCTGCCCACCCTGCTCGCGTTCGACCCCGACGGCCCCGGTTCGGTCGGGCCGCTGCTGCGGGGCCTGCTGCCGCTGCTGCCGGGCACGTTCTATGCCCACCTGTCCCCGGGCGCCGAGACCGTGCTCGCCGAGGCCTACCGGCTCGAACCCGGCGGGCCACACCTGAAGATGGCGCTGACCGACCCGGCCGCCCTGGCCGCGGCCGAGCCGCTGGGCGACGTGCTCGACCCCGCCGACCTGCCGGAACTGTCCGCCCTCTACGACGCGGCCTACCCCGGCAACTGGTTCGACCGCCGCATGCTGGAGACCGGCCAGTACGTCGGGGTCCGCCGCGACGGCCGCCTGCTGGCCGTGGCCGGGGTCCACGTCTGGTCCCCGGCGTATCGGGTCAGCGCGCTGGGCAACGTCACCACCCACCCGGACGTACGCGGGCAGGGGCTGGCCCGGGGCGCGGTCGCGGCGCTGTGCCGCCGCCTGCGCGAGACGGTCGACCACGTGACCCTCAACGTGCACGCCGACAACGCGGCCGCGCTGGCCCTCTACGCCCGCCTCGGTTTCACCCCGATCGCCGAGTACGGCGAGTTCACCTGCGTCGCGCGTTGACGGGGTCCGGCCCGCCCTCCTAGGCTCTGCCGCGGATGTTGGATCACGTTTGATCGGGTGTGAATCTGTGTCTGTCTCTGCCGAACTGGTCGTGCTGCGTGCCGCCGGAGTGAGCCTCGCCCTCGACGTCAGCGGCGCCGGGCTGCCCCGGGTGCTGCACTGGGGCGCCGACCTGGGCGAGGACTGGTCCGATCTGCTCGCGGCGGGGCAGTCGGTGTACCCGAACCAGCCGCTGGGCGCGCCACTGCTGCCCACGCAGGCCGACCGGTGGACGGGGCGGCCCGCGCTGGCCGGGCACCGCGACGGCACGTACCCCCACCTGCGACTGTTGCCCACGGAGCCGGTCGCGACCGTGGTCGACCCGGCCGGCGGCGGCACGGTGACCGCGTCCGCCCTCGACGAGGCGGCCGGGGTGCGGCTGCGCGCCGAACTGGAGCTCGGGCCGCAGGGAGTGCTGCGGATGCGGCACACGGTGACCAGCACGGGCGCGGGTGTGTACACGGTGGACGCGCTGCTGTGCGTGCTGCCGGTGCCCGCCGACGCGGTCGAGGTGCTGGACTTCACCGGGCGCTGGTCGCGCGAGCGGGTGCCGCAGCGCAGCGCCTTCGGGCAGCAGACGATCGCGCACGAGAGCCGCCGCGGCCGCACCGGCTTCGACGCGCCGCCGTTCTTCCTCACGGGCACGGCCGGATTCGGGTTCCGGCAGGGGCAGGTGTGGGGCGTACACGTGGGCTGGAGCGGCGACCACACGCAGCTCGCGCAGCGGACCGTCGACGGCGACGGGGTGCTCGGCGGCGGCGAACTGCTCGGGCCTGGTGAGGTCCGGCTGGGCGAGGGTGAGACGTACACGACGCCGTGGGTGTACTTCTGCCACTCGGCGTCGGGGCTGGACGGACTGTCCGACGCCATGCACGCCTGGCTGCGCGCCCGCGCCGGTCATCCGCGTACGCCCCGGCCGGTCACCCTCAACACCTGGGAGGCCGTCTACTTCGACCACGACCTGGACCGGCTCACCGCGCTCGCGCGCACCGCGGCCGAGCTGGGCGTGGAGCGGTTCGTGCTGGACGATGGCTGGTTCCTGGGGCGCCGCAACGACACCGCCGGGCTCGGCGACTGGCAGGTCGATCCAGCGGTATGGCCGAACGGCCTGCACCCGCTCGTCGCCGAGGTACGCCGCCTGGGCATGCAGTTCGGCCTCTGGGTCGAACCCGAAATGATCAACCCGGACTCCGACCTGGCCCGCGCCCACCCCGACTGGTATCTGGCCGCACCCGACCGGCTGCCCGCGAACTGGCGTCACCAGCAGGTGCTCGACCTGGCCCGGCCCGAGGTGTGGACGCACCTGCTCGAACGGCTCGACGCGCTGGTCACCGAGTACCGGCCGGACTACCTCAAGTGGGACCACAACCGCGACCTGGTCGAAGCCGTCCACGACGGCACCGCCGGGGTACACGCGCAGACCGCCGCCACATACCGGCTGGTCGACGCGCTGCGCGAACGCCACCCCGGCCTGGAGATCGAGTCGTGCTCGTCCGGTGGCGGGCGCGTCGACCTGGGCATCCTGTCGCGTACCGACCGGGTGTGGGTCTCGGACAACAACGACCCGCTGGAGCGGCAGTACATCCAGCGCTGGACCGGGCTGCTGCTGCCGCCCGAGCTGATGGGCTGCCACGTCGGGCCGCCGGTGTCGCACACCAATGGCCGCGCCGCGAACCTGAACTTCCGCTGCCTGACCGCCCTGTTCGGGCACGCCGGCATCGAATGGGACATCACCGCCTGCGACGAGACCGAGCGGGCGCAACTGTCGGCGTGGATCGGGGCGTACCGGCGACTGCGGGAACTGCTCCACTGCGGGCGCACCGTCCGCGCCGACCACCCCGACCCGTCCGCCCACCTGTACGGCGTCGTCGCCGCCGACAGCGGGCACGCGCTGTTCGCGTACGCCCAGCTCACCGCCGGCGCGTCCGACGGCACCACCCGGCTGCGGCTGCCCGGCCTGGACCCGAACGCCCGCTACCGGGTCGGCCTGGTCCCGGAGCTGCCCGTGCCAAGGATCTGGGCGCAGGAGTGGTCACCGCGGGTCACCCTCACCGGCGCCGCGCTGGCCTCGTACGGCCTGGCCGCGCCGTTGCTGCGCCCGGCCGAGGGCTTCGTCCTGGAACTGCGCCGCCTCGACGGGCAGGGGTGATCGGTGATCCGGAATCGTGGACGCCAGGTGTCGCTATAGCTGCACCTGGCGTCCACGATTTCGGATCATGAGGGGTGCATCCGGGCACCCGGGACTGGATAGCGTGGGCGCGGTGACGGTTCAAGATCGAGTTGAGCGGGAACGGCGGGTGCGGGAACTGGTCAGCGCGGCCGGGTACGGGCCGGACGAGCAGGTCGTGCTCGGGCTGGACGATGGCGAGATCACCACGGTCGCCACGCACGAGTCGTTCGGGCCGCACACCGTGGCGTACACGGCGTCGGTGTCCAAGCAGGTCACGGGCGCCTGCCTGGCGCTGCTCGTCCGGCGCGGCGCGCTGGCGCTCGACGACCCACTGATCCGCTGGCTGCCGGAACTGCCCGCCTGGGCCACCCGGATCCGCCTGCGCCACCTGCTGGTCCACTCCGGCGGCCTGCCCTCGCAGGAGCAGGCCTGGCAGGCGATACGCGCGACCGGGCAGGTCGACTGGACCACGCCCGGCGTGCTGGCCATGCTCGGTACGGTCGCCCGGGTCGAGGCGCCGGGGCAGATCCACGGCTACTGCAACCTCGGCTATGTCTGCCTGGCGGAGGCGGCGGCTCGGGCCGCGGGCGGGCCGCTGCCGGTGTTCGCGCGACGGGAGCTGTTCGCGCCGCTGGGCATGGACGCGACGGTGCTGTGGCCGGGTCCGGACCCGGCACCGCCGGGCGCACGAGCCCTGCCGGACGGGCCCGCGCCGCTGACGCTCGGCGACGGCGGCATGTGGAGCACTGTGCACGACCTGCTGCGATGGAACCGGGCCATGCACAGTGACGCGCTGGGCGTCGCGGCGGTGCTGCACACGGCGGGGCGGCTGGAGGACGGGACGTCCGTGCCGTACGCGATGGGGGTCGGCCTGCGGACATACCGAGGTCATCCGCTCCACTCGCACGGCGGCGCGTGGCCGGGTCTGACCGCGAAGCTGGTCCGGGTTCCCGCGACCGGTCGCAGCCTGGCCGCGCTCGCCCTCGCCGACGGCGTCGAGCGGATGGTGTCGCTCACCGACGCCCTCACCGACCTGCTCGTGAACCCGACAGGGGCACGCCCGGCCTGAGCCGGACGTGCCCCCGCTGCCGAGTCAAGAAGGGGCCCTTCTACTACGCAAAGCGATAAGAAGGGGCCCTTCCTTACGAATCAGCCGTTGGGGAAGAGGGAGCCGAAGTCGGCGAACGCCATGGCGATGTCCGACTGCGCCCAGAACCGGTGGTAGGTGAAGGTGGGTGCGGGTCCGGTCCCGTTCAGATACGCCTGAACCGCCGGCCAGGCCGGGTCGGTGGCGTAGAACGGCCGGATGCTCATGAACGTCGAGCTGGAGTTGATCGGCACGCCGGTGCCCATGGTGCCGCTGAAGCCCGACGGGACGTAGAGGCCGGTCTGCGTGGTGGAGTTCCACACGTCGTCGAACCGGTTGTAGTCCTCGCGGACCTCAGGCACCACGATGCCCTTGGTGTCGTTCGCCTTCAGCAGGATCATGCGGTCCAGCAGGCCCTTCGCGGTCGCCTTGGCGGAGTTGCCCAGGGTCGAGCCGTTCTCCTTGGCCGCGTAGTAGGTCAGGGTACGGGCGTAGGCCGCCGCGACACCGACGTCGTTGCCGGACTTGGTGACCGTGACGTGCAGGCCCGGGTTGGCCGCCGGGCCGGAACCGCCGCCGCTGTAGTTGCCGGACGGCTGACCCGACCAGGTCATGTCGCTGGGGATCGCGAAGTTCGAGCCCGAACCGAGCGTCGTGTTCGCGATGGCCCAGGCGACCCACTTGTCCAGGATCTGCTTGGCCTTGGCGTTGCCGGTGACGTAGTAGTACTCCGCCACGCGGTCCAGCGACCAGGCCTGGAAGCCGAACCACTGGTTGGACGGCGGGTCGTGGTAGACCGGCTTCAC
Organism: Catellatospora tritici; assembly: GCF_019083965.1. GTDB lineage: Bacteria > Actinomycetota > Actinomycetes > Mycobacteriales > Micromonosporaceae > Catellatospora > Catellatospora tritici. The sequence continues at coordinate 108,629 of NZ_JAHRCY010000010.1, read as the reverse complement.
GTCGTACGCCATGCCGTAGAAGGTGGGCGTACCGGCGGGAGGCGCCGAGTAGTTGCCGTTCCAGCTGTTCGTCGCGCCACCGGCGATGCCGCCCTCGGCCGACTGCAGCCAGAGGTAGAAGTCGAGCTGGCGGGTGAGGCTGGTGTCCCAGTCGGTGGCGGCCGTGGGCGACTGCGGGCGCAGCGCGGTCGGGCCGGACGAGCCGAGGACGTACGCGGCGAGCGGGTTCTGGTAGCCCTGGTGGTTGTGGCTGGAACCGATGCGCCACGACCAGGCGCCGCCGATGTCGCCGCCCCACGCGTAGTACCACGACAGCAGGTAGTTGCTGCTGCTCTTGCCGCTGCCGGGGGTGCAGGAGGTGGAGGTGCAGCCCGGGGTCTTGAAGTACTTGTCGTACATCGCGTACCGCAGGTAGTCGCCCATCTTCGCGGCCTTGGTGATGGTCGCGGAGACCTGCGACTGGTTGCCCTGGGCCGTGGCCCACTGCAGCGCCCAGTACGCGGCCTCGACGGCACGCGCGTCGGCGTCCGGGGCGTCGGTGTACCGCCACTGGCCGGTGCCCGAGCCCTGGATGAACAGCGACGGGAAGTTCGCGAACCGGCCCGTGTCACACGACGGGTGCGCGACCGTCTCCCAGGTGGACTCCTGCGGTCCACGCTGGAACGTGTTGATGTAGGTCACCCGCTGCGTGTTGTCACCGCACTCGGCGGCGGTGCGGCCGGTGCCGTACTTGTACACGTCATCCACGTCGAGCAGCCAGTGCATGCCGTAGATGTTGCGGTTGCCGTACGTGGTCTGCAGCTCGTTGGCCAGCGGGTCCGCACCGGCGACCACACTGGTGCTCAGCGGCACCGGGTAACCGTTGGGCTGCAGCGCCTCGGGGGCGTAGTCGGCCGGGTCGCTCGGGTTGTAGGTGCTCTGGCCCGGCTGGGCCGCCGCGGACGGGATGATGTAGGTCTCCATCGTCGTCCACGCGTTGTTGAACGGCGTCCAGTTCTTGGTCACCCGGCCGTACTGGGCCTCCAGCCAGATCCAGAAGCTGAACGCCTCCGAGGTGGTCTCGTGACCGTGGTCGGGCGCCTCGACGAGCAGCGTCTCGATCGTGTGGTACGGGATGCCCTCGGTCGAGAAGTACCCGTTGGCCGGGTCCTTCAGCTTGTTGTACTGGGTGGTGAACTCGGTGATGTAGGCGTTGGCCGTGTTCTCGTCGTCGATCTCCGTCGCGGTGACGACCACCGAGGTCAGCCCGCTGGAGGCGACCGTGAACGGCCTGGTGCCGTTGGTGCTGTCGGCGTCCTGCGCCGCGGCCAGGGTCACGTTCTGGTTGGTGTTCCAGTTGCTGGTCGTGAACGTCAGGCTGGCGCCCGACGACACGGTCAGGTCGGTGTCGCCGCTGCCCGCGGTCGTGGTGACCGTGACGTTGGCGGACGGCTGCACGGCCAGGTGCACCCCGACCACCGCCGTCGAGCCCTCGGGCACGCTCGCCGACGTCGGGCTGACCACCAGCGACTGCGTCGTGGTGGGGTCGTTGTCGGCCTCGGTGGCGTTGACGGTCACCGAGGTCAGCCCGCTGGAGGCGACCGTGAACGGCCTGGTGCCGTTGGTGGTGTCGCTGTCCTCGGCGGCCGCCAGGGTCACGTTCTGGGCCGTGCTCCAGTTGCTGGTCGTGAACGTCAGGCTGGCGCCCGACGACACGGTCAGGTTGGCGTCGCCGGTGCCCGCCGTCGTGGTGACGGTTACGTTGCCGGTCGGCGCGATGTTCAGGCGTACGCCGAAGGTGGCGGTGCCGCCCTCGGGCACGCTCACCGACGTCGGTGAGACCACCAGCGACTGGGTGCCGACCGGGTCGTTGTCGGCCTCGGTCGCGTTGACAGTCACCGAGCTCAGCCCGCTCGCCGCCACCGTGAACGGCCGGGTGCCGTTGGTGGTGTCGGAGTCCTCGGACGCGGCCAGGGTGACTGTCTGGTTGGTGTTCCAGTTGCTGGTCGTGAACGTCAGGCTGGCGCCGGACGACACGGTCAGGTTGGCGTCGCCGCTGCCCGCGGTCGTGGTGACCGTGACGTTGGCGGACGGCTGGGCCGACAGGCGTACGGCATAGGTCGCCGTGCCGCCCTCGGGCACCGACACCGACGTCGACGACACCACCAGGCTCACCGGCGGCGGCGTGCCGCCACAGGTGGTGCCGTTGATGGCGAACGTGGTCGGGTTGGTGTTCGTGCCGCTGTAGGAGGCGTTGAACCCGATGCCGACCGAGCCGCCGTTGGCGACGGCGCCGTTGTAGGACAGGCTCGTGGCGGTGACGTTCTGGCCGGACTGGCTGTAGTTGGCCGACCAGCCCTGGATGCCGGTCTGGTTGCCCGGCCAGGCGTAGGTCAGCGTCCAGCTGGTCCACGGGTCGCCGAGGTTCTGCAGGGTCAGGTTGGCACCGAAACCGGAGCCGTTGTCCCAGGCCTTCGTGTACGTCACCTGGCAGGCGACGGCGGCGTGGGCGGGGGTCGCTATCGCGGCTCCCAGCGCCACGACCATCAGCCCTGTCGCGGCGAGCGCGACACGGCGGCGGAGCGCGGTCAATCTCATGAGGTCTCCTCGTGGGGACGGATCACCGGCCCTGCTCCGGGCAGGGCGGTGGACGACGACGCAGCGCGACGTGTTCCAGTCGTCGGCGTGACCTCACGCGGTGCACAGGCAGAGCGGTGCACAGGCAGACCGGGCGCCGTTCCGGTTTCCCGGATGCCCTCGGCTGCCCGAACCGCGTGAAGGCTCCTCACACGAGTAGTTGAAGCATCGCATCGACTGCCGCGGATCACAAGATATGATCAAGCAGCGGTTTCCAGGAGATCCACAGGAGATTCAGGAACCGCTCAGCCGCGCAGCACCTGCCCGGCGCGGGCGCCGGTGAACTCGCCGGAGTCGATGACGTGCGCACCGGTGAGCAGCACGTGGCGCACGCCGGTGGGGCGTACGTCGGGGACGGCGTAGGTGCCGGTGTGGCCGATGGTGGCCGGGTCGAACACGACCACGTCGGCGACGGCGCCCGCGCCGAGGTAGCCGCGCCCGGCCAGGCCGAACTGGTCGGCGATGGCCGAGGTCATCTTGCGGATCGCCTCGGGCAGGGTGAGCAGGCCGCGCTCGCGGACATACTCGCCGAGCACCTTGGGGAAGCAGCCCCAGGTGCGCGGGTGCTGCAGGCCGACCGGCGGGCCGTTGTCGGAGCCGATGCCCACCAGCGGGTCGACCATGATCGTCCGCACGTCGGCCTCGTCCATCATGGTGATGACCATGCCCGCGCCGGGGTCGGCGATCAGCACCTCGCACAGCGTGTCGAAGGCGTCGGCGGTCCCGGCGAGCTCGGCCAGGGTGCGGCCGGTGACGTCGGTGCGGGTCGCGTGCGTGGTGACCAGCACGTCGGCGGGAGCAACCCGGGACCAGAAGCCCTGGGGGTACGCCGAATCCTCCGCCGCCGCCCGGACCGTCTTGCGCCCGTCGGGGTCGACCAGCCGGGCCCGCATCGCGTCCAGCCCGCCGACCTGCGCCGACCCGGGCAGCAGCGCGTTGAGGAAGGTGCCGCCGGCCAGGTACGGGTACTGGTCGCCGCGCACGTCCACCCCGGCCAGCCGGGCCGCGTGCAGCTTGGCCAGCAACGCCGGGGCACCACCGTGGTTGGCCTTTCCGGCGACCTTGCAGTGCGACACCTGCAGCCGCACCCGGGCCCGGGTCGCGATCTCGATCGCCTCGTCCAGCGCCGCTTCGAGCTGGTCGTCCTCGTTGCGCATGTGCGTGGCGTAGGGCCGGTTCCAGCGGTGCGCGACCCGGGCCAGCGCGACCAGCTCGTCGGTGTCGGCATAGGAGCCCGGCGGGTAGATCAGCCCGCTGGACAGCCCGACCGCGCCCGCCGCGAACGCCGCGTCGGCCAGCTCGCACATCCGCGCCAGGGCGCCGGGCCGCAGCTTCTCGTCCATGCCGTTGGCGTACGCCCGCAGCGTGTTGTGCCCGACCAGCACCGCGAGGTGGTTGGTCGGCCCGGCCGCCTGCGCGTCGGCCAGGTAGCCCGCGAAGTCGCGCGGCAGCACCGGCACCCCGCCCGCCAGCTCCGCGAACAGGGGTCCGGCCGCCTCGATGGTGGCGGCGTCCAGTGGGGCGAACGAGAACCCGCAGTTGCCGACGATCTCGGTGGTGACGCCCTGGTGCAGCTTGAACGGCTGCGCGTCGGCCATCAGCGGGACCGGGTCGGAGTGGCTGTGCGGGTCGAGGAAGCCCGGTGCCACGGCCAGGCCGTCGACGTCGAGCACACGGCGGGCCGGGCCGAGGTCTTCGCCGACCGCGGTGACCTGGTCGCCGTCGACGGCGACGTCGGCGCGTACGCCGGGTCCGCCGAGGCCGTCGTAGACCGTACCGCCGCGCAGGACGAGATCGTGCATGGTGCTGTGCTCCTATTCGAGGGGAAGCCACTCGGTGGCCGTGGTGACCTCGCGCAGCGCGTCCGGGTCGGGGGTGACGCCGATGCCGGGGCCGGTCGGCACGGCCAGATGGCCGCCGTCCAGCACGAACGGGTCGGTGATGTCACGGCGGAAGTAGCGGTCCGAGGCCGAGGTGTCGCCGGGCAGTACGCAGTTGGGCAACGCGGCCAGCGCGACGTTGGCGGCCCGGCCGATGCCGGTCTCCAGCATGCCGCCGACCCAGACCGGGATGCCGTTGGCGGCGCAGACATCGTGCACCCGGCGGGCCTCCAGGTAGCCGCCGACGCGGCCCGGCTTGATGTTGATCACCGAGGTGGCGCCGAGCGCGATCGCGTCGGCGGCGGCCCGCGCGCTGGTGATCGACTCGTCCAGGCAGATCGGGGTGCGCACCTGCCGGGCCAGCTCGGCGTGCCCGCGTACGTCGTCCTCGGGCAGCGGTTGCTCGATCAGCAGGAGGTCGAACGGGTCCAGTTTGGCCAGCTGCCGCGCGTCGGCCAGCGTGTACGCCGTGTTCGCGTCCACCTGCAGCAGGATGTCGCCGAACCGCTCGCGTACCGCCCGCACCGGCGCCACGTCCCAGCCGGGTTCGATCTTCAGCTTGATCCGCAGGTACCCCTCGGCCAGGTAGCCCTCGACCGCCGCCAGCAGCTGCGGAATCGAGTCCATGATGCCGACCGACACCCCGGCGGGCACCCGCTCGCGCTCGGCGCCCAGGTGCGCGGCCAGCGGCAGCCCGTGCTCGCGCAGCCAGGCGTCCAGCAGCGCGGTCTGCACCGCCGCCTTCGCCATCGGATGACCCTTGATCCTGCCGAACGGCACCTCGGTCCGGCGCGGGTCGGCGTCGGGCACCCCGGCCAGCGCCGGGATCAGGAACCGTTTGATCACCTCGGCGGCGCCCTCGACGTACTCGGCGGAGTAGAGCGGGGCCGACATGGCCACGCACTCGCCCCAGCCCTCGGCGGTGTCGGTGACCGCGCGCACCAACAGCACGTCGCGGTCGCGCTCCACTCCGAACGAGGTGCGGAACGGGCTGACCAGCGGCATAGCGATGCGGCGCAGCTCGAAACCCTTGATCATCGGTCCGCCTCCAGGGTGTACCAGCCGTCCCGGCTCATCCCGGTGATCCGGTAGCCGGCGTCCAGGGCGGCGCACAGCGCCTCGCGTACCGGCAGCCGCCAGGCCACCGCCGCGCCGGGGTCGCGCTCGCGCAGCGCCACCACGTCGTCGGGCACCGCGACCAGCAGCGGTCTGCCGTCCAGCGGCACCACGGCGGGGCGGGGTTCCTGCGCGGCGGTGCGGTCGAGCAGCACCATGCCACCGGCGGCGCGCAGCGCGGCGAGGTCCACATCGCGCACGTCGCCGTGCGCCGCCGCCTGGGCGCCCGCCGACAACAGCTCCCAGCACAGGTAAAGCCGATCGGTGGCCTCGCCGGTGTTGATGCCGTCGTTCATCTCGCCGTAGAAGTCCGGCAGGTACGCCACCGCGCGGCCGCCGAGTTTGTGCAGGTTGACGTAGGCGTTGCGGCGGACCAGGGGGTCGAAGGTCCAGCGGACCTCGGTGATGCCGCGGGCCAGGCACCAGGCCCGCTGGTGCTGCTTGAGGGCGTACCCGACCCCGCCGCTCTGCGCCGCCGGGTCGACCCCGGTGATGTGCGAGTGCAGGTGGTCCACCCCGAAGAAGGCGATCGCGGCCGCGACGAGCACGCCGTCGCGGTACGCCCCCGCCACGTAGTTGCCCGCGTGCTGCAGGGCCCGCAGGGTGGCCCGGTTGATGAGCTGGTCGGCCGAGTCGGCGTGCCAGATCCGGCGCAGCAGCTCGGCGGCCTCGTGCTGGTCGGGCACGGCCGCCAGCTCCCGGATCTCCAGCCGCAGCCGGGCCGCGGCCGTCGCCGCCAACTCGACCGCGGTCTGCACCTGCTCAGCGGGCACGGCACCGGAAGCGAACACCATCCGTGTAGTGAACCACCAGGGTCGAACGTGCCGCCGCGCGGTCGGCGGGCCGGGAGTGTCGCCAGTCAAGCGGGGCAGTCACCAGTTAAGAAGGGGCCCTTCCACTACGGAAAGCGATAAGAAGGGGCCCTTCCTTTCGTCAGACGGAGGTGGCGAGGGTGAGGGCGGCGGCGAGGGTGTCGGGGGTGAGCACGCCGTCGGGAAGGTCGTCGGGCCAGCCGGGGCCCGCGGCGACCACCAGTGCGGGACGACCCGGCATCGTGAGCAGGTCCGACAGCACGCCGGTGTCGGCGGTCTGCGGGGCGTGCGACCAGATCAGCACCAGGGCGGGGCCGGTGCGGCGTACGGCGTCGAGCAGGGAACGGGCCGGGACGCGGGCGCCCAGCAGGCGGCTGCCGATGCCGCGCTCGGCCAGCGCCGCCGACAGCGCCTCCAGCGGCAGGCTGTGCTGCTCGTCGTCGGCGCAGGACAGCAGCACCGGCACGGGAGTGCCGGGGGCCGGGCGGGGCACCGCGCCGAACACCTCGGTGATGCAGCGCGACACCAGGTGCTCGACCTCGATCAGGCGGCTGGTGGCGGCGTGCCGGGTGCCGATGCCGACCAGCACCGGGCAGAGCAGGTCCTGCCAGGTGGACACCACCCCGTGCTCGACCACCGCCTGCTCGACCAGGTCACGTACGGTCAGCGCGTCCAGCCGCATCGCCGCGCGGGCCAGGCCCCGGGCCTCGGCTCCGGCGCGGCCTACCGCCACGGTGTGGCCGCCGCCGTCACGCTGCGGACGCGGTGGCTCCGGTTCGGCGTCGGCGGGCGTGGCCAGCGCGATCCGGGCCGCCTCGGCCGCGGGCACACCGTGCGCGGTGAGCCGTCGCATCGTCTCCAGCCGCCGCAGGTCGTCAGTGTCGTAGCGGCGGTGGTGGCCCGGGGCGTGCCCGCCCGGACCCAGCCCGTAGCGCTGGTGCCAGGTGCGCAGGGTGGTCACGGCGATGCCGAGCCGCCGGGCCACCGCCCCAGCGCTCAGACCCTCGTCGTCGCCACCGTCCACCACGCGTTGCAGCCTACCGCAAGCTAATATTGCGTTGATTGGTGAATCGTTATCCAGCGCGGCGCGGTTTGCGAGCGCGCACTTGCCGGGAAACTGCACCTCTGGCAGGACCGATTGACGCAGTTTCCCCGAAACTGCGGCGCGCCCCTGCCCCGGACGGGGCGGCGCGAATGAGGCGGCGCGGGTGGGACGGCGCGAGGTGGAGGGGGTGGTGCGGGTGAAGACGGTCGTGGTGCTGTTCACGCGGGATCTGCGGGTGCACGACCAGCCGGCGCTGGCGGCGGCGTGCGCGGCGTACGAGCGGGTGGTGCCGCTGTTCGTGGTCGACCCGAGCCTGGCCGTGCCGGACAACCGGCGGCGGTTCCTGCTGGAGTGCCTGCTCGACCTGCGCGAGAACCTGCGCGGGCGCGGCAGTGACCTCCTGGTGCGCACCGGCGACCCGGTCGCCGAGGCGGTGCGGCTGGCCAAGCGGGTCGGCGCGACGGGGATCGGGCTGACCGAGGACTACGGGCCGTACGCGCTGCGCCGCCAGGACCGCCTCGCCCGCGCCTGCGACCGCGAGCGGATCGCGCTCAAACTGTTCCCCGGCGTGACCGTGGTGCCCGCCGGGCAGCTCCGGCCGAGCACCGGCGGCGACCACTACAAGGTGTTCACGCCGTACTACCGCGCCTGGCAGGGGCACCGGTGGCGGTCGCCCGCGGCGACGCCGCGCACGGTCCCACCACTGCCCGACGGCGTGACCGGCAGTGATCCGCAGCGGGCGCTGTCCGGCGCGAAGGCCGAGTCGCCCGGCCCGATGCCGGGCGGCGAGACCGAGGCGCTGCGCCGGTTCAGGGCGTGGCTGCCGCAGGCGGCGGACTACGCGGGCCGCCACGACGACATGGCCGGTGACGCCACCTCCCGGATGAGCCCGTACCTGCACTTCGGGTGCGTGTCGCCGCTGCGGCTGGCCACCGTGGGCGGCGTCGCCGACGCGTTCGTGCGGCAGCTGTGCTGGCGCGACTTCTACACCCAGGTGCTGGCCTGTTTCCCGAAACTCGGCACCGAGGCGTACCGGGCCGGAGCACAGGAGCAGTGGCACGACGACGCCGACGCGCTGGCCGCCTGGCAGGCGGGCCAGACCGGGGTGCCGCTGGTGGACGCGGGCATGCGCCAGCTCGCGGCCGAGGGCTGGATGCACAACCGGGCCCGGCTGGTCACCGCGTCATACCTGACCAAGACGCTGGGGCTGGACTGGCGCGAGGGCGCCGCCTGGTACGCCCGGCTGTTGCTGGACGCCGACGTGGCCAACAACTTCGGCAACTGGCAGTGGGTCGCGGGCACCGGCACCGACACCAAGCCGTACCGGAGGTTCAGCCCGCAACGGCAGACCGAGCGGTACGACCCCGACGGTGCGTACATCCAGCGCTGGACCGGCCACTGACCCCTCCCCCGCCCGGCCGATGCCCCGGCGGGGCCCGCCGATGCGAACATGCGGCCCGTGACTTCTCTGGGCGGCGTCCGCCGCATCGCCGGGCTCGTGCTGATCGTCGTCGCCGTGCTGGCCGGCGCGGCCGGGGCATTCCAGCTGCGTACTCTGACCTGGGACAAGACCCAGGCGGCGGTGGAGACCTGCACCCAGCACTCGACCGGCACCGGCGCGAAGCGGCACTTCTCCCAGGAGTGCGCGGTCAGCTGGACCGAGGGCGCGACGACGCACCGGGCGACACTGACCTTCGAAGGGCCCACCGACCTGTCCCGCACCACGCAGGAGATCCTGGTCAGCGGCGACCAGGCCGTGCCGGGCGGCGCCCCGACCGCGGCGTTCGTGTTCCTCGGCGGCGCGCTGCTGTTCCTGCTGGTCGGGCTCGTGGCCCGGTTCGGCGGCGCGAAGGGCTGAGCCGCCGTCGCCGCCGATCCCGCCGAGATAGGTTCGCAGGCGGGAGGTGCGGTGACGACGCGCAGCGCGGGGTACGAGTCCGGGCCGGTGCGCGCCGGAGCCCGCGGATTGGTGCTGATCCTGCACGGCGGCACCGAGCGCAGCCGGTGGCCCGACCACCGAGCCCGCCTGGCCTACCTGCGGATGCTGCCGTTCCTGCGGGCCCTGCCCGAGGACGCCCTGGTCTGGCGGCTGCGCTACCGCTACCACGGCTGGAACGGCTCCGCCGCCGACCCGGTGCACGACCTGCAGTGGGCGCTGGGGCAGGCCGCCGAGCTGCGGCCGGAGCTGCCGGTGATCCTGGTCGGGCACTCGATGGGCGCCCGTGCCGCGCTGTGGGGCGGCGGCGACCCACGGGTGGCGGCGGTCTGCGCGCTGGCACCGTGGATCGAGCCCGGCGACCCATACGAGCAGTTGGCGGGCAAGCAGGTGCTGATCGCCCACGGCGACCGGGACTGGATCACCGATCCGGCGGCGTCACGCCGCTACGCCCTGGCCGCCGAGGAGGCCGGGGCCCGGGTGACGTTCCTCGACGTCAGCGGCGACGGCCACGCCATGCTGCGCCGCGCCCGGCACTGGAACTGCCTGGTCGGCGCCTTCGTCACCGCGGTCCTCGACGGCGACGCCCCGGGCGAACCGCGCTGCTGACTCAGCGGCCGACCAGGTCCGGCTCGGGCAGGTCGGGCAGGCCCAGCGCCAGCACGAACCGGCTCACCTTGACCTCGACGAAGATGTCCGCGTCGTCCAGCTCGACCGGCTCGTCGTCACCGCCGTCGCCGTCCAATGGCTCGTCGGCGTCCGGGTCCTCGTCGGCGGCGAGATATCCGGCCAGCTCACGTTCCTTGGCCGCCACCGCGTCCGGATCGACGCCGCCGCGGGCCAGCGCCCACCAGGCGGCGAGCGCGGCGGCCTCCCGCGCCACGTCGGTCGGCGCCGAGGCTCCCGGATCGTCGAAGTAGGTGCGCGGCGTGTGGCCGAGGTACGCGACACCGCTGCCGGTCCCCGTGGGGCGGTAGTGGACCATACCGACGTCACTGTCGTGGATGTACACCAGCAGCCACGGCTCCTCGGCCGGGGACAGGTCGGGTCGGGGCAACTCGTGCCAGCGTGTGCCGTCATAGCGGTACGTGCCGAAGAATCCCATCGCGACCTTCCCGTCGTCAGTCGAGGAGCATAGCCGCCGCTATCGTGATGCGATGCCCGTGCCGACACCGCCCGCCATCCGCTGGACGCACGCGTTCCTCGACTTCCCGGCCGACCGGTTCGACGCCGGATCCGCGTTCTGGCTCGCGGTCACCGGCACCCGCCTGTCCGCGCGGCGCGGCGCCCACGGCGAGTTCGCGACCCTGCTCGGCGACGGCGACGCCCACCTGAAGGTGCAGGTCGTCGGCCCTCCCGGCGGGATGCACCTCGATCCGGCGACCGACGACCCGCAGGCGCTGGTCGACACCGCGCTGGCGCTCGGCGCGGACGTGGTGGACCGGCAGGAGCGGTACACGGTGCTGCGCTCGCCGGGCGGGCTGCTGTGGTGCGCGGTGCCGTACCAGGGCGAGTCGGCGCGGCTGCCCGTGATCACGGCACCGGACGGGGCGATCAGCCGCGTCGACCAGGTGTGCCTGGACATCGCGCCGTCGCGCTACGACGACGAGACCGCGTTCTGGGCCGGGCTGACCGGCTGGGACCTCGTCGCGGGATCGCGGCCGGAGTTCCGGGTGCTGAAGCCACCCGCGCACCTGCCGCTGCGCATCCTCCTCCAGCGGCTGGACGAGGAGCGGCCCACCGGTGCGCATCTCGACCTGTCCTGCTCGGACGTGGACGCGGTGCGCGCCTGGCACGAGTCCCACGGGGCCACCGTGATCGCCAGGCAGCAGCGGTGGACGGTGCTGCGCGACCCCGCCGGATTCGCGTACTGCCTGACCGCACGGGATCCGCACACCGGCGCCCTGCCTGTCGCACCGGCGCCGTAGGCTGCCGCGACGCCTCACCCCGGAGAGACCCATGCCGCTCACCCCCCGCCTCCTCGGCCAGGTACGCCTGGACCGGCCCGCCGCACCGTCGCAGGTTCAGGTGCTGCGTCACCCGCGGCGGCTGGTCACGGTGCGCCATGAGCAGTCGCTGACGGTGTACGACCTCGACACCCCGCAACTCCCACTCGCAGAGCCCGTGGCGAGCTTCCCCGCACCGTGGCCCGTCCTCGGCCGCGGCGACGCGGTCAGCCCGGGGCTCGACCTGGCCGTGTTCGCCGGTCCGCACGCACTGCGCGCGGTCGACCGCGACGGCGTGACGCGGTGGGAGCTGAAGCACGGCTGCTGGTCCGACCAGTGCTGGGACCTGCACGAGGACTACGACGAATACCGCCACGAGCCCGGTCACCGCTACCTGAACCACGGCTCGGCCCGGTTCAGCGCGGACGGCTCGATCGTGTGGGCACACGTGCGCAGCACCGATCCCGACGACGACGGCAACGAGGCGTGGCTGGTCGTGGCCCCGGACTCCGGTCGAATCCTCGCCCAGACGGTGCTCGAGACGTGCGCCGAGCGCAGTTACCACGTCGGCCATCCCGACCCTGGACAGATGGGCCTCTGCCTCGACGAAGGCCAGGACGGGGCGCCGCTGTGGTGGGGCCGGTGGGATGGGCACACGCTGGAGGTCGCCTCCTACGGCGCCGACACGCGCTGCCTGTTCGACGTGGACCCCTCGGGCACGCGTCTGTTCACCGTGGCGCACGGACAGTACGACCTCGCCGTGCTCGACGGCGCCGACGGCCGGACCGCGTGGACCCTGTCGAGCGAGACCCTCGCAGCCGAGGGGACGGAGATCGCGTTCGAGTACGGCGGCGGCTTCGTGGACGAGCGGACGCTGCTGGTCCGGTCGGTGGACGACGTCGAATGCGACTGGCTGATCGAACCGGCCGCCGACGGCAGCGCCGTCGAGGTCGCGTACCCGGACCGGATACCCGACAATCCGATCCCGCTCGGGGATGGCACCTGGCTCACGCACGACGGCGACCTGCTGCGGCGGTGGGCGCGCGGCTGACCGCCACGATCGGGGCGTGTCCGGCCGCAGGGCGGCCCGGCTGCGGGCCAGAATCATCTTGTGTCCGAAATGTCAGGTGATGCGGCTCAGCGTACGCGGCTGGCGGTGCGGGTCGCCGGGATCGTGCAGGGGGTCGGCTTCCGCCCGTTCGTCTACACCCTGGCCCGGCGCCTCGGCGTCGACGGTCACGTCGGCAACGACACGCGCGGGGTGTTCATCGAGGCCGAAGCCGCACCCGGGACGCTCGACACGTTCCTGGTCGCGCTCGACCGCGAGCGCCCGCCCCTGGCCGTGATCGACTCGGTCGCGACCAGCCCGCTGCCGCCGACCGGCGCCGCGGGCTTCCGCATCGTCGGCAGCGACGGCACCGGGGCGCCGACCACCCAGATCTCGCCCGACGCCGCCACCTGCCCAGCCTGCCTCGACGAGATCCTGGCCACCGGTGGCCGCCGGGCCGGTTACCCGTTCACCAACTGCACCCACTGCGGTCCGCGCTTCACCATCGTCACCGGGGTCCCGTACGACCGCGCCAACACGACGATGCGCGGCTTCGTCCTCTGCCCGTCCTGCGCCGACGAGTACGCCGACCCGGCTGACCGCCGCTTCCACGCCCAGCCCGTCTGCTGCCCCGAGTGCGGCCCCCGGCTGCGACTGCACACCCTGCCCGGCACGGGCGAACCCGAGGCGCTGTCCGGCGACCCGATCGCGACCGCGGCCCGGCTGCTGCGCGACGGCGCGATCGTCGCGGTGAAGGGTCTGGGCGGCTTCCACCTGGCCGTCGACGCGACCCATCCGCACGCCGCGGCCCGGCTGCGGGCCGCCAAGCACCGCGAGGACCGACCGTTCGCGCTGATGGCGGCCGGGCTGGCCGAGGCCGCCGAGCTGGTCGACCTCGCACCGGCCGCGGCCGAACTGCTGACGCACCCGGCCCGGCCGATCGTGCTGCTGCCCCGGCGCCGCCGCAGCCCGCTCCGGATCGCCGACGCCGTCGCGCCCGGCTGTCGTGAGTACGGCGTCATGCTCCCCTACACCCCGCTGCACCACCTGCTGCTGCGCACCATCGCCCGCCCCGTCGTGCTGACCAGTGGCAACGTCTCCGACGAGCCGATCGCCTACCGCGACGACGACGCCGCGACCAGGCTGGCCGGGCTCGCCGACGCGATGCTGACCCACGACCGGCCGATCCACACCCGCACCGACGACTCGGTCGCGCGGGTGGTGCGCGGCCGCCCGCTGCTGCTGCGCCGCTCGCGCGGATACGTGCCCCGCCCACTGACCCTGCCTGTGGCCGCCCGCCGCCCGATCCTCGCCTGCGGCGCCACCCTCAAGAACACGTTCTGCCTGGCCAACGGCGCCCAGGCGGTGCTGTCGCACCACATCGGCGACCTGGAGAACGCGGCGACGTACCGGTCGTACACCGAGGGCGTGGCGCACCTGCGGCGGCTGCTCGGGATCAGCCCGGAGCTGGTCGCGCACGACCTGCACCCGCAGTACCTGTCCACCGGGTACGCGTACGGCCTGAACGAGGTCGAGCTGATCGGGGTGCAGCACCACCACGCGCACATCGCGTCCTGCCTGGCCGAGCACGGCGAGCGCGGGCCGGTCCTCGGGGTCGCCTTTGACGGCCTCGGTTACGGCGACGACGGCACGCTGTGGGGCGGGGAGTTCCTGGTGGCGGACCTGACGTCGTACACCCGGGTGGGTCGGCTGGCGCCGGTGCCGATGCCCGGCGGCGCGGCCGCGGTCCGCCAGCCATGGCGGATGGCGCTGTCCTATCTGGACAGCTTCGGTGAGCTGCCCGCGCTGCCCGTGGTCACGCGGCACGCGCAGCGGTGGCCCGCGCTGCGCTCGGCCGTCCGGCAGGGTCTGAACTGCCCGCTCACCTCCAGCGCGGGGCGGCTCTTCGACGCCGTGGCGGCGCTGCTCGACCTGCGCGACGAGGCTGGCTACGAGGGGCAGGCGGCGATCGAGCTCGAACGGGCCGCCACCGAGGACCCGGACCACACCGGCTACCCGGCCCGGGTCGAGGAGGCGACGCTGCTCACCCTCCACGGCGGCGACCTGGTCCGGGCCGCCCTGGCCGACCGCCTCGACGGCGTGCCCGTGCCGCTGATCGCCGCGCGGTTCCACGCCGGGCTCGCCGACCTGATCGCCACAACCTGCGTGCTGGCGCGCGAGCGGCACGGACTGGACACGGTGGCCCTGTCCGGCGGCGTCTTCCAGAACGTGCTGCTGCTCACGGGCGTGGTCGACCGGCTGGCGGCGGCCGGCTTCCGGGTGCTGACGCACAGTCTCGTCCCGCCCAACGACGGCGGCCTCAGCCTCGGCCAGGCCGCCATCGCCGCCGCCCTCGACCGCTGAGCGGCGTCAGGCCGATTCGGACGTCACAGCCGCAGCCACAGGGAGGCGACGTTGGGCGGTTCCCAGCCCACCTGGGACAGGTGCGCCTGACGGCACTGCCAGCGGCCTCCCGCGTAGGTGACCACCGTGCCGACCTGGTAGGAGACGTTCGGCGCCCAGGCCGCCTCGGTCGGCGGCGGGTTCGACGATCCGGCCGTGGCCGCGAGCAGGGCCCCGAGGCCGGAGGCCTGGGTGCGCCAGTCGCGCGCGTTGGGGGTGGCGCCGGTCCACCGCTGTCCGATCCGGTTGAGGCTGTCGCGGTCGGACTGCCAGATCGAGTCGGCCTGCCGCTGCGCGTACGTCCGGTACGCGGCCACGCCCGAGGCGTCGGCCAGGTCCATCAGGTACCGCATGAAAATGCCCTTGAACTGCTTCTGGTTGTCGTCGCAGCTGTTGGCCGGGTCGCAGGACTCGGTGAGGATGCCCGAGCGGGTCAGCACGGTGGAGTTCATCGCCGCGTCGGCCAGCTGGCGGGCCGAGGTCAGCAGCGACGCGTTGCCGGTGGCCCGCCACAGCTCGACCGCCCCACCGACGGCCAGCCCCTGGTTGTACGTCCACACGGTCTGCCCGTTGTTGGCGCAGCCGCCGGTGATCCCGTCGTTGACCAGCCCCGACCCGTTGATCATCCCGCTGGCGGCGAACCAGTTCCAGCCCGCGGTGGCCCGGCCCAGCCACAGCGTGTCGCCGGGGATGCGGTTGTGCAGGGCGGCGGTCAGCCGGATGTACAGGCCGATGGTGACCGCGTTCTTGTAGGTGCGCTCGCGGTTCCACCAGACCCCGCCGCCGCAGGTGCCGTCCCAGTACGAGTGCATGTAGTTGCCGATCGCCACCGCCGTGTTCAGGTACTTGGCGTCGTGGGTGAGGTCGTAGGCCTGCACCCAGGCCAGCGCCCACCAGCCGGTGTCGTCGATCGCGCGGCTGATGAAGTTGCCCTCGATCGCGTCGGTGCTCTTCTGCCCGGCCGGAATGACGCCCTTGTTCAGCTCGTAGGTCCGGTCGATGAGCCAGCGGTAGTCGGTGCGGCCGGTGCGGGCCGACCAGTCGCCGAGCGTGGTCACCGCGACCGCGGAGTTCCACCAGCTCGACGGCCACCACGCGGTGTCGGTGCGGTACGCGTACGCCAGCGCGTCGGCGGCCGCGGCGGACCGGTCGATGGCGGGGCGGGCCCACGCGGTGCAGCTGCCGTTGGCGCCGCCGGTGGCCCGCCCGCAGGCGCGCACCGCCCCGCCGTAGAGCAGCGAGCGCGGGTCACGGGTGTTGACCATGGTGGTCCGTACCGTGGTGGCGCCGGACGGGACGCTGACGCGGCCCAGTGACGAGCCGCCGGGCCAGGAGGCGCCCTCGTCCCAGGACCGGTCGAGCCAGACCTCGTCGCCGGCGGTGCCCGAGCCGAGCGTGGCCCAGGCCAGGCCGCGGCTGTCGATGTGCAGGTCGATGCGGCGGTTGCTGAGCACGGTGCCCGGCACGGGCTGACTGTCGCCGACGGCGGTGGCCGGGTCGGCGCCGTCGCAGACGGTGTCGCAGACCTTGGCGTACACCCAGGCGGTGCAGGTGACCCCGCCCGCGTCGCCGCAGGCGCGGACCATGCCGCGCTTGTGGGCGGCGGGGTCGGCGAGGTTGTACATCAGGGTGCGGGTGCCGGTCCAGGTCGCCGGGATGCTCGCCCGACCCAGCAGTCCGTCCCAGCTGGAGCCGTCGGTCCAGCTGCGGTCGAGCCAGACGGAGTCGCCGGTCAGGCCGTTGTCGATGCTGCCCCAGGCCATCCGGTCGGTGTCGGAGACGTGCAGCACCAGGCGGCGGCCGTTGAGGTTGACCTCGGGCACCGGGAAGATCTCCTGCCGGGCCAGGGACGGGTCGCGGGTGTCGCAGTAGAGCGCGCACACCGTGGCGGCCGCGGCCGCCGGTGCCGCCACCACGACTGCACCCGGGCCTGCGGCGACCAGCGCCAGCAGCAGGACGGTCAGCTTCCGCATCGGATCCACCTCGTTCGGGCCGTCCGACCGGTCGCCGGTCGGAGTTCACACGAGTTCCGGCACGTACCAACAGAATGACGTTGGTATCTGTCGATGTTTGAGAGATCGAAGTTAACAAACTTAACGGTTGGCTGTCCACCGCGCGGGCGTGCCAAGACGGCTAGGGTGGCCGCCGTGCCCGATGAGATCTTTGCCCACCCGCGCCTGGCCCGGGTCTACGACGCCTTCGACGGCGACCGCGCCGACCTCGACGCGTATGTGCTGCTGGCCGGGGAGGTCGGCGCCCGGCACGTGCTGGACCTCGGCTGCGGCACCGGCGCGTTGGCCGTCCTGCTGGCGGCGCGCGGCCTGCGGGTCAGCGCCGCCGACCCCGCGGCGGCGTCGTTGGCCGTGGCGCGGACCAAACCCGGTGCCGAGCTGGTCACCTGGCACCACGGCGACGCGACCACCCTGCCCGACCTCGGCGCGGACCTGGCCGTCATGACCGGCAACGTGGCCCAGGTCTTCCTGTCCGACGACGACTGGCACGCCACGCTGCGCGGCCTACGCGGCGCCCTGCGCGCGGGCGGTCACCTGGCGTTCGAGACTCGCCGGCCGCAGTACCGCGCCTGGGAGCAGTGGGCCGCCGAGCAGGGCACCACCGTGCGCGAGGTGCCCGGGATCGGCGTGGTCGAGCAACGGTTCGAGCTGGTCGAGGTCGCCCTGCCGCACGTGTCCTTCCGGCACGTGTACCGGTTCAGCGACGGCGAGACCGTCGTGTCCGACTCCACCCTGCGGTTCCGTAGCCGGGACGAGATCGAGCGGTCGCTGGCCGCCTGCGGGTTCTCGGTGCGCGAGGTCCGGCAGGCGCCGGACCGCCCGGGACGGGAGTACGTCTTCCTCGCCCGGCGCACGGACTGACCCGACGCCGACTGTGGCACGCTGACCCGGTGATCACCTTCTTCGAACCCGCCACCATCACCGCGGTCGACGTGCTGCGCCTCGGCCCGGGGCCCGGCGGCATGATGGAGTGGCGGGTACACGCGGAACTGGCCACCCTCGGCGGCCAGGCCGCGACCGAGGCGGCATCGCTGCTGGCCCGGCTGCCCGACGCCGACCAGGCCCGCTGCTTCCTGCCGGTCTACGGCATGCGGCTGTGGACGGCCGACGGCGGATCGACCGAGGTGGCCATCTGCTTCCGCTGCAACAACGGCGAGTACGAGGGCAGCCTCGGGTCCGGCTGGTTCACGCTGGACGGCGCGGCGCCGCCCGCCCGCGAGCTGCTCGACCTGCTGCGGTCGTACGACCCCGACGCCGCCGCGCAGGCCTGAGCCGGTTTCAGCAGATCCGGGGCAGCGGGTCACCGACCAGCAGGTCCACGATGCGGGTGCCGCCGAAGCGGGTGCGCAGCAGCACCAGTTCGGCCGGGTCGGCGTCGACGCGGCCGATGACGGCGGCCTGGTCGCCCAGCGGGTGTGCCCGCAGCGCGGCCAGCGCGGCGTCGGCGTGCTCGGGGGCCACGATCGCGACCAGGCGCCCCTCGCAGGCGACGTACAGCGGGTCGATGCCGAGCAGCTCGGCCGCCCCGCGTACGCCCGGCCGCACCGGCACCGCCGCCTCGTCGACCACCACGGTCACCCCGGCCGCGCGGGCCACCTCGTTGAGGATGGTCGCCACCCCGCCCCGGGTCGCGTCGCGCATCCCGCGTACGCCGTCCCCGGCGGCCGCGAGCAGGTCGTCGACCAGCCCGGTCAGTGCGGCGGTGTCCGAACGCAGATCGGCCTCCAGGTCCAGGTCACCCCGGGCGACCAGCACGGTCATGCCGTGGTCGCCGATCGGGCCGGACACCAGCACCAGATCACCCGGGCGGGCCAGGTGCACTCCGAAGTCGCGGTCGTGCTCACGTACGCCGATGCCCGCGGTGGTGATGTAGCAGCCGTCGGCCAGGCCGCGCGGGACGACCTTGGTATCCCCGGCGACGATGCGGACCCCGGCCGCGCGGGCCGCCGCCGCCATCGAGGAGACGATCCGGGTCAGGTCGGCGACGCCGAAGCCCTCCTCCAGGATGAACCCGGCCGACAGGAAGCACGGCCGGGCACCGGCTACGGCCAGGTCGTTGACGGTGCCGTTGACGGCCAGGTCGCCGATGTCGCCACCGGGGAAGAACAGCGGCTTGACCACGTACGAGTCGGTGGTGAACGCCAGCCGTGCCCCGCCCGCGGTCAGCGCCGCCGCGTCGTCGAGCGCGTTCAGCTCCGGGTTGTCGAACGCCGTCAGGAACACCGCCTC
Source organism: Catellatospora tritici (assembly GCF_019083965.1). GTDB lineage: Bacteria > Actinomycetota > Actinomycetes > Mycobacteriales > Micromonosporaceae > Catellatospora > Catellatospora tritici. The sequence continues at coordinate 89,586 of NZ_JAHRCY010000010.1, read as the reverse complement.
GACCAGGCTCTGCGTCGCCTTGCCGCCCGCGCCGTGGGCCATGGTCAGCCGCTCCTCGCGCACTCGGGCGCGGGCACGGCGGGTCCGGTCGATGCGGTCGAGGACCTCGGTCAGCTCGGCGGTCACCGGGCCGTCACCTCCAGCAGGCGCTGCCGGTGGAACCGGCCGAAGTTGTAGTACGCCGCGCAGGCGCCCTCGGGCGAGACCATGCAGGTGCCGATGGGCGTCTCCGGGGTGCACGCGGTGCCGAACACCTTGCACTCCCACGGCTTGAGCACGCCCTTGAGCACCTCGCCGCACTGGCACGACTGCGGGTCGGCCACGCGTACGCCCGGGACGGCGAAGCGGCGCTCGGCGTCGAAGTCGGCGTAGCGCTCGGTCAGGCGCAGCGCGGAGTGGGCGATGAAGCCCAGGCCGCGCCATTCGAAGAACGGGCGCAGTTCCAGCACGTCGGCCAGGGTCTTGAGCGCGGTGAGGTTGCCGTCCCAGGGCACCACCCGGCTGTACTGGTTCTCGATCTCACACCGGCCCTGCTCGAGCTGGGCCAGCAGCATGTCGATCGAGTGCAGGATGTCCAGCGGCTCGAACCCGGCCACGACCAGGGGCTTGCCGTACTGCTCGGCGATGAAGCGGTACGGCTCGCACCCGATCACCGTGGAGACGTGCCCGGGGCCGAGGAAGCCGTCCAGGCGCTGGTCGGGCGAGTCCAGGATGGCCTTGACCGCCGGAATGATGGTGACGTGGTTGCAGAAGACCGAGAAGTTGGTCAGGCCCTCGGTGGCGGCCCGGCGCACCGTGACCGCGGTGCTGGGCGCGGTGGTCTCAAACCCGATCGCCATGAACACGACCTCGCGGTCGGGGTTGGCGCGGGCCAGCTTCAGCGCGTCCAGCGGGGAGTAGACCATGCGGATGTCGGCCCCGGCCGCCTTGGCGTCCAGGAACGACCCGTTGCCGCCGGGCACCCGCATCATGTCCCCGAACGAGGCCAGGATGACCTCCGGCCGCCGGGCGATGGCGATGGCGTCGTCGACGCGGCCCATCGGGATGACGCAGACCGGGCAGCCCGGCCCGTGCACCAGCTCCACCGCCTCGGGCAGGTAGTCCTCCAGCCCGTGCTGGTAGATGGTGTGGGTATGCCCGCCGCACACCTCCATGAACTTGTAGTGCCGCCCCGGTTCGCACCGGGCCGCGATGCGGGCGGCCAGTGCCCTGGCCTGCTCGGCGTTGCGGAACTCGTCCACGAATCGCATCGACCGCTCCCTACTCGATGGTGGACGACTGCAGGGCGGCGAGCTCGTCGGCGTACGCCTGGCCGATGCTCTCCAGGAACTCCATCGCCGCTTTCGCCTCCGCTTCGTCGATCTTGGACAGGGCGAACCCGACGTGGATCAGCACCCAGTCACCGATGCCCACCTCGCCAGGTTCGAGCAGCCCGATGTTGATGGCCCGGCGTACGCCGGAGACGTCGACCTGGGCCAGATCGGGGCGGTCGGCGTGGAACTCGACGACCTCGCCGGGGATACCGAGGCACATGGTCAGCGCACCGCCCGGTCGATGAGGTGCAGTTCCTCCAGGATGAGGTCGTCGCCGCCGGACACGGTCACCCGCGCGCTGCCGCACTCACCGCAGATCGCGGGCAGCACCAGCGTCTCCCCGTCGTGGCCGCAGCCGTCACAGACCACCCGCGCGGGCACGGTCACCAGCTCGATCAGCGCCCCGTCGGCGGTGGTGCCGGTGGCCACCAGCGCGAACCCGTCGCGCAGCGCCGGTTCGGCGACCCCGTGGCGCACCCCGATGCGCACCTTCACCCGGTCCACCGCGCGGCCCTCGGCCCGCTGCCGCACCACCGCGAGAATGCTCTCGCAGAGCCCGATCTCATGCATCTGTCCCCCGCTCCCTTGTCACCAATCGCAACGCCCCGCCCACCCCAAGAGATGCGCACGAAAAGGAAGGGCGCCTTCTCATCGCTTTACGTAGAGGAAGGGGCCCTTCTTAACCGCCGGGTTGGCGGCGGCGTCACATGCTGCGCATCTTCAGATACCGCTTCATGTCCGGCAGCGACTGGATCACCAGTGCCGCCGCCCCGGCCAGCAGCAGCCCGGCCACGACCTTCTTCCACAACATCACGGTGCTCCTCTCCTGGATGGACCTGACGAAACGCTCTGCTCGAGCAGGGCCTGCGGCCCGGCGTCCCACAGCTGCCGTACCAGCACGACCGCGACGTCGACGGCGGCCAGCACCGGGCGGCTCAGGCCGATGCCCTCCTCCAACACGGCCGGTTCGCAGCCCACCAGCAGCACCCGGCCAGGGCTGCCGCCGCAGCTGTCGAGCAGGTGCAGCACCCGGTTGGGCTGCATACCGTGCGGGTCGACCAGCACCCCGTCCCCGGCCGCCCGGTCCGCGGCACGGTGCTCGGCGGTGATCTCGACCAGGCGCACCGTGCCGGGGACGTCGCCGCGCTGGTCGGTGTCGATGAGCACGGTGGCGTCGTAGCCTTCCATCAGGTCGTACGCGAGATGGACGCCGCGGATGCCGTAGTCGGCCACCCGTACCCACTCCGGATGCGGCTGCGCCGCCAGGCGCGCCGCGACCTCGACGCCGAACCCGTCGTCGCCGAGGAAGATGTTGCCCAGGCCCGCGACCAGCACCGTCATGACGGGACCACCTCCTCCGGCGCGAAGTAGCGGAACCGGCCCTGCTCGACCTGCAGGTCGGCGGCGGGGTCGTCGTCGAGGGTCACGGCCAGGTGCGTCGAGCCGTCCACATCGAGCAGTACGGCGTGCACCGTCGCCAGCCGGTCGACCAGGAACATGTCCTGCGCGTCGCTGCGCCGCCCGCCCGGCCGCAGCCGCACCTTGCCCCCGGCGCCGACCGCCACCCCGTCGATCACCACGGTGTCGGTGCTCGGGTCGACGCTGCTGTCCGCGCCCGGGTCCCACCAGGGCGCCGCGGTCTGGAGCGGGTCGGCCGTGGCTGCCGCCCCGACCGGGCGCAGTTGGCGGATCGCGCCGTGCAGTCGCTCGAACAGCTCCGGCGGCAGCGCCTCGGCCCGGCCAAGCAGCGCGTTCGCCCGCGCGTCCGTGGCCCGGACCTGCCGCTTCTCCGCGTCGGTGAGCGTCAGCGTACGCAGCACGAGCAGCTCGTCGATCTCCAGGGAGTCGAACGTCTCGCCGGGGCTCTCGGGGGCGAGGACCGGGTGGTCGTACAGGATCACCGGCGCGGACAGGACCGCGTCGGTACGCCCCGGCTCGCCCAGCAGCACCGGCCAGGTGCGCACGTTGCGGCAATCGTTGACCGCCGCCTTCGCCCACTCCGGCGGATCGAGCGCCGACACGAACCCACCGGCGCTCAGCGCGAACACGCTGTGCGCCGCGATCAGCGACGACCGCAGCGCCTCCGGCCGCTCCGACCGAGCCGAGGCGTCAAGAAGGGGCCCTTCTTCTACGGATTGCGATAAGAAGGGGCCCTTCCTTTCCTCCGTGCGGTTTTCGACGGTGCAGGTGAGGCGGAGGGGGCGGTACGGGCCGGGCAGGGGCTCGACGCGCAGGCGCAGCGCGCCCTGGAGCGGGCGGCGTACGCGGCGCAGCCGCAGGTCGGGGCTGAGCTGCTCGATCTCCTCGCCGCCGGGGACGGCGAACGGGGTCATGTCGTCGGGAGCGCCGACCAGGGGCCACAGCGGGGCTTCGACGTCGACGGTCTGCTCGATCGTCTCGTCGAAGGTCAGGTGCAGCACGCCTTCGTGTTCGGCGGAGGCGCGCGCCGCCCAGCCGTCCGGCGTGGCCGCCTCGACGGTGCGGGTGACCGCGTGCAGGAAACGCAGCCGCCAGCGCAGCACCGCGTCCGGGCCGGGCTCGGCGAGCAGTTGGGTCTGGCAGGTGGCGTACTCGCCGTGCGCGTCGGAGGCGTAGGACGGGGGCACCAGCACGCCGAACTGCCAGCGCAACTGGTTCTTGGCCGCGTCGGCGCGGTACGGGTACAGCAGGTAGCCCTCGTACAGCACCGCGTCGGCGACGGCGCGGGCCTGCTCGAACGGGTCGCTCAGCGCGGGACCGGACACGCGGCCTCCTCCTGCCGGTCCGCCAGCAGCCCGGCCAGCGCCGCGTCGGCACTGGGCACCGCGTGTCGGGCCTGGTAGCGCAGCAGCGCGTCGGTCGTGTCGCGGCGCAGCCGGATCCAGGCCGAGTCCGGGAAGTAGAGGTCCATCAGGTCGCGCCAGATCGCCGCGGGCATCCGATGGTTCGCCTCCCGGTCCCACGGCACCCGCGCCACCTGGACCCCGGCCGCGGTCGCCACGAACACCGTGCCGCTGAACAGCAGCGTCAGCGGGACGTCCCCGCCGGACAGGGCGTGGAAGAACTTGCCCAGCCCGACCTCCAGGTCGTACGAGCAGGGCACCAGCAGTTCCATCTCGGTGCGGGCGGTGAAGCCGGGCAGCATCGCGGTGACCGTGGCGAACTGCAGCTGCTGCATGCTCGCCGCCCAGCGCGACGGCTCGCCGAACACGCACGCGAGTTTCTGCGCCTCGGCGTCGGTGTAGTCGCGGGCGCGCGGGTCGATGCGCAGCTGGCAGGTGAGCACACCGGCGTGCACGCGTACGTCCGCGGGGCCGGTCACGCCCAGCCGGACGCGCAGCGTCGGGGCCGCCGCCCAGCGTTGGGCCTGCACGTCCAGGCAGGTGAAGTCGAGCTCAAGCAACTGCGGCCTCCGTCCTCGCGCCCGCGCGCACCTCGTCGAGGAACCCGCCGATCGCGGCGCGCGCCTGCTCACCGCCGTCGAAGCCGCGCCAGTGCGTCCGCACCAACCCGACCAGCCGATAGCAGGAGTCGATGGGGACAACGAAGCACTCCGGCCCCCGGTCGCCCCGGTGCAGCAGCAGCGCGACGACGTCTTCGGTCATGCCGGCGGTGGCCGGGTGGCGGGCGAGCAGCTCAGCCCAGGCGTCGGGCGGTAGCGGGGACTCGGCGGCGCCGGCCGGGCTCGGGTAGAGGGCCACGGGGTGGTGCAGGGCACTGTCCCGGTATACGAAGGCGAGGCGGACCGGCAGGTCGAGGGCGGCCCAGTCGCGTTCGGTGAGCGGAAAGCCGGGCAGCGCGGTGACGCTGGCCGGGATCGCGGCATAGCGCGGGACACGGTCCGGGGCGGGCACGGCCGCCGGGAACAGCAGCCAGCACGGGCGGCACGCACACGGCAGCGAGCGGCTGTGCCGGTCGACCAGGTGGTCGTGCCGCGCGGGCAGCGGCGCTCCGCACAGTTCACACCGTTCACCACCCTCCACACCGGCCCCCGCTCCGGCCCCCGCACCGGAACCGGGCGGCGCGGCGGCGGCCGGGCGCAGGTAGCGGCGCAGGGTCATGCGGTCACACCGGCGTCGCGCCGTCCGATCTGCAGCAGTGGCGCGGGCGCGGCCCGCTCCTGCACCCGCACCTCGACGACCTCCGGCGCGGCCTGCTGCACCGCCCGGGTCAGCGCGTCGGCCACGGCCGCACCCGTGCTGCCGCAGCCGCCACCGCAGCCGGAGGCGGTCAGGGCGACGTGGGCCACGCCGTCGGCGTCGACGCCGAGCAGCGCCACCTCGCGGCCGAGTTTCCCGGCCACGCGCGGCAGGGCCGCGGCGACCCGGTCGGTGACCGGCACCGGGTGCAGGTCGTACAGGGCGAGCAGGCCGCCGACCAGCTCGTCCGAGGCGAGCGCGGGCAGCGCGGCGGCGTTGCCGGGCAGTGCGGTCAGGCCGTGCAGGAGCCGGGTCAGGGCGGCGGAGTGCAGCAGCATCAGCTCGCGTACGGCGTCGTCGGCGGCGGCGCGGGCGGCCGGGCCGCCCGCGCGCTCCACCTCGTCGAGCCGAGCCTGCACCCGCTCCCCGACCGCGTGCGGGTCGAGGTCGACGTCGGCGCTCATGCGTTGCCGGACGCGAACACGTGCGGGGTGTGCAGTTTGCGCAGCACGTTCCCGTCGCCGGTGTACATGTGCACCCCGCACGGCAGGCACGGGTCGAAGCTGCGTACGGCGCGCATGATGTCGATGCCCTTGAAGTTCTCCTGCGTGTTCTCCTCGAAGATCGGCGTGTTCTGCACCGCGTCCTCGTACGGTCCCGGCGTGCCGTACCGGTCGCGCACGCTGCCGTTCCACGGCGTCGGCGGGTACGGGTGGTAGTTGGCGATCTTCCCGTCCCGGATGACCATGTGGTGCGACAGCACGCCGCGCACCGCCTCGGTGAAGCCGCAGCTGTTGGCGTCCTTGGGCACCTTGAACGGCTCCCAGGTCTGGGTGCGTCCGGCCCGGACCTCGCCCAGCGCCTTCTCGCAGGCGTGCAGGGCGACGGCGGCGGCGTACGCCTGGAAGTAGGTGCGGGCCCGGTTGCGCTCCAGGGCGTTGCTCCACTGCGGGATCTTCCACTCGAAGCTGACCTCGGGCTTGGTCAGCGTCTTGGGCAGGTTGATGATCACGCTGTGGCCGGTGGCCTTGACGTAGCCGATGTCGACCAGGCCGGACAGGGCGGTGGACCACAGCCGGGCGATCGGGCCGCCGCCGGTGTCCAAGGCCAGGTGGTCGGCGCCGTCGAACCAGCGCGGCGACATGACCCAGGAGTACGCCCCGTCGAAGTCGCGCTTCTGCGGCTTGGGCAGGGTGTGCTGGTTCCACGGGTGGCGCACGTCGACCGGGTTGCCCAGCGGGTCGCGGTGCACGAAGACCTGCTCGCCCTGCCAGTCGTCGTAGTAGGAGCTGCCGAGCAGGATGCGGATGCCGAGGTTGATCTTCACCAGGTCGTTGGTGACGAGCTTGCCGTCGACCACGATGCCCGGCGTCACGAACATCTTGCGGCCCCAGTCGGACATCCGCTCGTACGTGAAGTCGCAGTGGTCCGGGTCGTTGAGCGCGCCCCAGCAGCCCAGCAGCACCCGCCGCTGGCCCACCTTCTCGTAGCCCGGCAGCGCCTCGTAGAAGAAGTCGAACAGGTCGTCGTGCATCGGCACGACCCGCTTCATGAACTCGACATACCGCATCAGCCGGGACAGGTAGTCGGTGAACAGCTGCACCGTGGCGACCGTGCCGACGCCGCCCGGGTACAGCGTGGACGGGTGCACGTGGCGCCCCTCCATCAGGCAGAACATCTCCCGGGTGGTTCGGCTGACCTGCAGCGCCTCGCGGTAGAACTCGCCCTCCAGCGGGTTGAGCGAGGTCATGATCTCGGCGATGGTCTTGTACCCGTGCTGCGCGGCGCCCGGGGCCGGGGTGTTCTTGGCCTTCTCCCACACCCCGGGGTTGGTCTCGCGGACCATCCGCTCGCAGTAGTCCACCCCGACCAGGTTCTCCTGGAAGATGTTGTGGTCGAACATGTACTCGGCGGCCTCGCCCAGGTTGACGATCCACTCCCCCAGGTGCGGCGGCTGCACCCCGTACGCCTGGTTCTGCGCGTAGACCGAGCAGGTCGCGTGGTTGTCGCCGCAGATGCCGCAGATGCGGCTGGTGATGAAGTGGGCGTCGCGCGGGTCCTTGCCCTTCATGAAGATGCTGTAGCCGCGGAACACCGACGAGGTGCTGTACGCCTCGACGACCTGCTTCTGCTTCCAGTCGATCTTCGTGTAGATGCCGAGGCTGCCGACGATCCGGGTGATCGGATCCCACGACATCTCGACCAGACCCTCACGCTCCTGCTGCATGGTCATGGCGGTTGTTCAGCCCTTCCTGTCGCGTGAAAGCGGGTCAGCGGTGGTAGCCGGTGGTCAGTTCGGTGCCGCGGTGGCGCCACTTGGGCTCCTTGTCCACGGTCTTGGCGGTGATGTTGCGCAGGCGGCGGATCATCGCGCCGTACATGCCGCTGCCGTTGGCCGACACGTGCGCGCCGGGCGGCTCGTCCATGAACGGCATGAACTTGTCCGGGAAGCCGGGCATGGTGCAGGCGATGCAGATGCCGCCCACGTTCGGGCAGCCGCCGACGCCGTTGATCCAGCCGCGCTTGGGCACGTTGCACTTGACCACCGGGCCCCAGCAGCCGATCTTCACGATGCACTCGGGCGTGCCGTACCCCTTGGCGAACTGGCCCTGCTCGTAGAAGCCGCCCCGGTCGCACCCCTCGTGCACGGTCATCCCGAACAGCCACTGCGGGCGCAGCTTGTCGTCCAGCGGGATCATCGGCGCCTGCCCGGCGGCCTGGTACAGCAGGTAGGTGATGGTCTCGGCGAGGTTGTCGGGCTGGATCGGGCAGCCGGGCACGCACACGATCGGGATGTCGGCCTTGGAGCGCCAGTCCCAACCCAGGTAATCCGGCACGCCCATGGCCCCGGTCGGGTTGCCCTCCATCGCATGGATCCCGCCGTACGTGGCACAGGTGCCGACCGCGAGCACGGCCAGGGCCTTGGGCGCGAGCCGGTCCAGCCATTCGCTGGTGGTCATCGGCTGCCCGGTGGCCGGGTTGTTGCCGAACGCGGCCCAGTAGCCCTCTTCCTTGATCGCCTCGTTGGGGATCGACCCCTCGATGACCAGCACGAACGGTTCCAGCTCGCCCCGGTCGGCCTTGTGGAACCACTCGATGAACGTGTCGGCGCCCTGCTCCGGGCCGCACTCGAAGTCGATCAGCGGCCAGTGCACCGCGATCTTCGGCAGGCCGGGCAACGCGCCCAGCGCGATCTCCTCGATGCTGGGCTGGGTCGCCGCGGTGAGCGCGACCGAGTCGCCGTCGCAGCTCAGCCCGGCGTTGATCCAGAGAATGTGGATCGGCTTCTCCTCCACCGCGGCCCCGGCGGACTTCGTCGCACCCACGTCGTTCACCCCCTGTGCTCTGGCGCCGACCCCGTCGCACCGGCCGTGGTCAGCTCCCACAGCACGTGACAGGCGGTCGTCTGCGCCTCCTGGATGCGGTGCACCGACGGCGACCGCACGACGAACAAGTGGTCGAGCTGCGCGCGCGCCATCGCGCCGCCGTCACCGCCCGCGAAGCCGACGGTGACCATGCCGATCCGCCGGGCCTGCGCGAACGCGGCGACCAGGTTGGGGGAGTTGCCACTGGTGGAGAAGCCGACCGCGATGTCGCCGGGGCGGGCGAGCGCGGCCAACTGCCGGGCGAACACCGCCTCGACGCCGACGTCGTTGGCCAGCGCGCTGAGCACCGCGCCGTCGCCGCCCAGCGCCGTCGCGGGCAGGTTCGGGCCGGGCACCGGCGGGCAGGCGTACAGGTCGGCGCAGGCCTGGGCGTCGGTGGCGCTGCCGCCGTTGCCGAAGGCGTACAGGTGGGCGCCGCGGTGCAGGGCGGCGGCCAGCGTGGCCGCACAGCGGCGCAGCGCGGCGGCCTGTTCGGTGAGCACCTCGGCGCGCAGGCGAGCGGTGTCGCGCAGCTTGGCCTCGGTGGAGGCGACGAGGGCAGCGGTGGCGTCGGGCGCGGGGGCGCCGTCGTACAGGAAGGGGTAGAGCGAGCCGAGGCCGGCCGGCGCGGCACGGCGCACAGCCGTCACGGCGCCACCTCCGGTAGCACCGCGATGGCCTCACCGGCGTGGACCAGCACCGTGTCGCCGACCCTGGCCTCGACCAGGGCGACACTGATCTCCTCTACCCTGCCGCCGACGTCGACCAGGGCCAGTCCGTCTGCCCGCAGCCGCACCACGGTCACCGGCACGGCGGTGTCGGAGCAGGTCACGCAGGACTCGGTCGGCTGCGCGGCGGCGCGTAGCTCGGCCAGGATCGCCAGTCGGACACTCATACGGATGCCCCGTTCCACTCGGGGCGCGCGGTCGGCTCGCTGCGCTCGTTCATGCCGGTCGACCGCCGTGACCGGGCGGTGCCCCGTCGCCTTCCAGCAGCACGTGCACCAGTTCCCAGAGCAGGTGGTAGGCGCTGACGCGCAGCTCGCGCACGATCAGCGGGTCGTCGGCGGGCAGGGCGAGCGTGTGCGCGGCGGGGGCCCGCGGCAGCCTCGGTCCGCACAGCACCACGGCGAGCAGACCCCGTTCGGCGGCGGCGCGCAGGCCGGGCTCGACCGCGGCGGGGTCGGGGCCGCACAGGGCCAGCGCGACGTCGTACGGTGCGGCGGCGTGGCGCAGCCGGTGGGCGGTGCGCGCGGCCGGGTGGGCGAGCGCGGGCAGCGCGGGCTTACCGACGATCACCGGGTGTACGAACTCGACGGCGACATGGTGGGCGTCGGACTCGGCGTCGTCGTCGCCGAACACGTGCAGCGTCCCGCCCGCGCCCAACCGGTCGGCGAGCGCGGCGGCGGCATCGACGAGCGCGGGCGCCAGTGCGGCCAGGGCCGAGCCAGGCTGCTCGCGCCGCCCTACCGGCGTGTCGACCGCGGGCGCTGTCATGGCGTTCCCTCCTCCGTCGTGGTTCACCATAGCGTTCCTATCACCACAACACGCGCAAATCGCCCGCCGCGCATCGCGCTGCGTAGTGCCATCGTCATGCTGTGGTGGAGGGCGTTGCGGGGGTGGCGGGCGTACCCGATGATGCGGCTGTGTCCGACGACCTCTCCCCCGCCGACCAGCCCGCCCTCGACGGGCCCGCCCTCGACCAGCCTGATCCGGCCGCGCCGGGGCGGTCCGCGCCTGGTCGGCCGGCGCGTTGGCGCCGCCGGGTGCTGCGCCTGGCGGTGTGGGGCACCCTGGCCGGATTACTGGCGGTCGGCGCCAGCATCGGCTGGATCCGCTGGGGCGCCTCCGGGCACGTCTACTCCGTGCAAGACGTGCCGCAGGCGCCGGTCGCGCTGGTGCTCGGCGCCAAGGTGCATGAGAACGGGGTGCCGTCGGCGTTCCTGGAGGCGCGGCTGGCCATCGCCAAGGAGCTCTACGACGCCGGGAAAGTGCGCGCGATCCTGGTCTCCGGCGACCACGCCGAGTGGAGCTACGACGAGCCGGACACCATGCGTGACTGGCTGGTCGATCGGGGCGTGCCCGCCGACAAGGTGGTCCTCGACCACGCCGGGTTCGACACGTACGACTCCTGCCAGCGGGCGGCCCGGATCTTCGGGGTGCAGAAGGCGATCGTGGTGACGCAGAGCTACCACATCGCGCGGGCGGTCACCCTGTGCCGCGACGCGGGCATCGAGACCGACGGCGTCGCCGACGACTCGGTCCGCCGCTTCGAAGGCTTCTGGACCCAGGCCGTGGTACGCGAGCAGGGCGCCTGCCTCAAGGCCGCCCTCGACACGCTGTCCGGCCGCGACCCGGTCTTCCTCGGCCGCCACGAGACCGGCGTCGAGGACGCGCTACGCGGCTGAGCCGCACTCCGATCAGGCCCCGCGCGCCGCGGGTTTGGAAGGGCACCTGCTACCTCGGAAAGCGATAAGAAGGCGCCCTTCCTTGCGCTGTCAGGGTTGGGCGGAGGGGCGGCCGAGGTGCAGGCCCGCGGCCGTGACGTCCTCGAACTCCTTGGTGCGGGCCGTGTAGGCGGCACCCAGGTACTCCCGGGCGTCGGGGCCGACCGGCACTCGCAGGGGCGGGTTCGCCATCCCCGCCACATGGAACACGGTGTCGGCGAACAGCTCCGGCGAGTTGATCGCCGGGTTCTCGTTCATGGTGCGGATGCCGGTCAGCATCGGCCCGGCGACCGGCTCGTAGGCGTCGACCCGCTGCTCGGGCAGGATCGTCGAGCTGCCATAGCTGGTGGCGAAGCCGCCGGGCTGCACCAGGGTCACCCGTACGCCCAGGTGCGCCACCTCGGCCGCCAGCGTCTCGGCCAGGCCCTCCACCGCGAACTTGCTCGCCGTGTACGCGGACAGCCCCGGGAACGGCACCTGTCCCGCCACCGAGCCCACGAAGATCGCGTGGCCGTGGCCCTGGGCCCGGAACAGGGGCAGGACCAGCCGGGTCAGCCGCCAGGGGCCGTACACGTTGGTCTCGAACTGCCCGTGCACCTCGGCGTCGGACACCTCCTCGACCGTGCCGAACTGGCCGAAGCCCGCGTTGTTGACCAGCACGTCGATGCCGCCGAAGGCGGACTGGGCGGTGGCCACCGCGGCCGCGCACTGGTCCGGGTCGCGGACGTCCAGTGCCGCGGTGATGAGCTCAGGGTGCCGGTCGGCCAGGTCCGCCAGCGTGCGCGGGTCGCGCGCGGTCGCCAGCACCTGCTCCCCCTCCTGGGCGAGCCGTTGCGCCAGAGCGCGGCCGAGCCCGGTGGAGCAGCCCGTAACCAGCCAGCGTCTTGCCATGTGCCTCAGTCCCTCCGTCTGACATGCACGTTCGCGTGTGGACGTGCCGGATCAGACTGTCAGGACTCAGTGACTTACAGCAATGTAAACTAACAGACGGGAGTGAACTCCATACGGAGTGTGATTCACGACCTACCGTGGCTCAACCCGCGCGGCGGCGGGCCCGGCGCGCGGCCAGCTCGTCGGTGACACCCAGCGGCAGCACCGCCGGCGCGAACGGGGCCGGGGTCGCCACGGGCTCGTCCACCTCGGTGCCGCGCTCGGCGGGCAGGTGCGACAGCGAGCCCTGGATCTCCTTGAACGCGCCGCCGATGGCTATGCCGAACACGCCCTGGCCGCCCTGCAGCAGGTCGACGACCTCCTCGGGCGAGCGGCAGTCGTAGACCGACGTGCCGTCGGAGATGAGGGTGATGCTGGCCAGGTCCTCCGCGGCGTACGCCTGCAGCGTCTCGATGGCGCGGCGAATGTTCTGCAGCGACACTCCGGCGTCCAGCAGTCGCTTCACGACCTTGAGCACGACCAGGTCCCGGAAGGAGTACAGCCGTTGCGTGCCCGAGCCCGAGGCGTCCCGGATGCTCGGCACCACCAGGCCGGTACGCGCCCAGTAATCGAGTTGCCGGTAGCTGATCCCAACCGCGTGGCACGCGGTCACGCCACGGTAACCCAGTGACCCGCCCGGGTCGGGTTCGTGATCCCCGCCCTCGGGCATGCCGAAGTCATGAAGCTGGTGCATGCGACTACCTCCCGCCGAGTGTCGACGTGGTCAGCCTATAGCGCACGGCTGCCGCAGGCGGGGAGGTAACGTCGCGACACGCCACAATCGGGCCTCAACGCGTCACCTTTTCGTCCCCCGATCGTTTGGTCGCGCTCGGCGCGATCGGATCGGGACGCGAATCAGCTCGCGAAGTCCTCCGGGCGGACCTGCTCGAGGAACTCGCGGAACTTCTCCACCTCGTCCTCCTGCTCGTCCGGGATGATGATGCCCGCCTCGTCGAGGACCCGCTCCGCGCAGCGCACCGGCGCGCCGACCCGCAGGGCCAGCGCGATCGCGTCACTGGGTCGCGCCGACACCCGCACCGACTCGCCGATCAGCAGGTCGGCGTAGAAGATGCTGTCCTTGAGTTCGACGATCTCGACCGCCTGGAGCGGCGCCGACAGCGCCTGCAGCAGGTCGCGCAGCAGATCGTGGGTGAGCGGGCGGGCCGGTTTCACGCCCTGCTGCTCGTACGCGATCGCCGTCGCCTCGACCGCGCCGATCCAGATCGGCAGGTACCGGTCGCCGTCCACCTCACGCAGCAGCACGATCGGCTGGTTGGTAGGCAGCTCGACCCTAACCCCGATCACGCTCAGCTCGCGCACCGTTTCGCCTCCGTCGCGTCTGCCTGTGGCTCGGGTCGGCCCCACCCGTACGGAGTCCCGTGCGGCACCGCGCCTTCGCCTCTCCTACTGCACGCTACACGCCTGCCTAGTCGCTCTGCTCGTTCGAGCGTGCGTCAGCCGCCGAGCGCGTCGTTGAGACCGGACCGTAGCAGTGCGGCGTGCAGCCGCTGCGACAGCATGGTCAACTCCCGCACCGCCTCCGCCGCGCGGGCCCGAGCGGTGGGGTCGTGCTGGCGCATCAGCGGCGCCACCAACTGTGCGTACAGCCCCGCCTCCCGGTCGGCGGCGACCCGGTACGCCCGCAGATGGCGCGGCTGCACCCCGTACTCGGCGAGCTGGCCGGCCACCTCGGCGACGGCCAGGGCGTCCGCGTCGTACCACTGCCCGGCCCGCACCGTGACCAGGCCGTGCTGCTCCAGGTCGGCGAGCAGCTGCTCGCTGATCCCCGCCCGGGTGCACAGCTCCTGGGCACGCAACCGCAGCTGTGCGGGCTCCTCGACCGCCGCGCGCGGCTCGGGGCGGTGGTCGTCGCCGACCGCGACCAGCGTCGGGCGCGCCTGCACCAGGTGGGCACCTTCGGACAACTGCTCCCTGATGACGCGAAGGGGCAGGTACTGGTCACGCTGCGCGGACAGGATGAACCGCAGCCGCGCCACGTCGTCCCGGCTGTACTTGCGGTAGCCCGACGCGGTGCGCTGCGGCTCGACCAGCCCTTCCGTCTCCAGGAAGCGCAGTTTCGAGATGGTGACGTCAGGGAAGTCCGAACGCAGCACGGCGAGCACCTCACCGATGCTCATCAACGCCTGTGCCCGCGCCGGCCCACCCGAACCGCCGGCCGACGCCGGCACCGCAGCTGTCATGCCTCCTCGGCGCGCGGGCCGGCCACGTACAGCAGGCGGAACTTGCCGACCTGGACCTCGTCGCCGTTGTTGAGCGTGGCCGACTCGACCCGCTCCCGGTTCACGTAGGTGCCGTTGAGGCTGCCCACGTCGCGCACGGTGAAGGTGTTGCCGTCGCGGTGGAACTCCGCGTGCCGACGGGAGACGGTGACGTCGTCGAGGAAGATGTCACTGTCGGGGTGGCGCCCACTGGTCGTCACGTCGTGGTCCAGCAGGAACCGCGCGCCCGCGTTGGGGCCGCGGCGCACCACCAGCAGGGCCATGCCCGGCGGCAGCTGCCCGGCCACCCGCCCCGGCACCACGTCGGAGTCGGGCCCCTCCAGGGCCTCCTCCAGGTTGCCGAGGTGCAGGGTCGACGTGACGTCGAGCTGGGGGAACTCGTCGTCTGGTCGCGTCATCGGACCACCTCACGGTCATATAGGCCACGCATGCGTGGTGCAGCTATGGATACCGACACGGCGTTACTCGACTACAGCGGCGAGCTTAGCCCGCGAGCCTAGCCACCCCGGAAATGGCGGGTCAACCGGACTCGCTGGCGCTGGCTTGGGGTGCTGAATGCTGGTTCAGCTCTGGGTCAGTTCACGGTACGCGGCCGCGTCCAGAAGCGCATCCACCGCGGCGGGGTCGGCCGGCTCGATCTCGACGAGCCACCCCTCGCCGTACGGATCGGTGTTGATCAGGTCGGGCGAGTCGCCGAGCGCGTCGTTGCGGGCGGTCACCGTCCCGCTGATCGGGGCGTAGATCTCCGAGACGCTCTTGGTGGACTCGACCTCGCCGAAGGAGTCCCCGGCGTCGACCTTGGCACCGGTCTCGGGCAGTTGCACGTACACGATGTCGCCGAGGGCGTCCTGCGCGAAGTGGGTGATACCGACCCGGACCGTACCGCCCTGCGTGGAGACCCACTCGTGTTCGGCGGTGTACTTCAGGTCCTCAGGAATCACGGTGGTCCCCCTCGTGCTTCGGCCGTTGTGCGGCACTTACCCGTCAGGAGACGGGCTTGGCGTACTCCAAAGTCGGTGCGGACCGGACGGTCGCGATGTCGACCGTGCCGGGTTCGCTGACGATCACGTTACCGCCGTCGCGAGTCACATCGTCAACCACCCCACCGGGAAACCGCATCGCGATCGCAACGTCGCGAGGCTCGCCGATGGCCTTGATCGAGTACGGCCCGGTCAACTTCACTCCGTCGACCACGATCCCGCCGTCGGCGTCGACGAACGACGTCGAGGCGATGACCCGCACCGAGCCGCCCGGGGCATCGATCTGGATCGCCTCGGCGCCCGCCCCGCGCAGCTCCTGAACCGCGTTGAGCAGGTGATTGGCCGTGATCTTCTTCGTGCCGTCCTCCAGCCGCACCAGCACCCCGGGCCCCTGCGCGGGTAGCGTCCCGGCCAGGATGCCCAGGTCGTCGGCGCGCTCCTCGGCCTTCTTGATGATCTCGTCACGGCTGGCCGCACCCGACACGAGCTCGCGCCGACTGGCCTCCAGGGCGCTGATGTCCTGCTGGAGCCGGTCCTCGCGGGCGTCGAGGTCGGCCAGGATGGTGACCAGGTCCTCCTGGCGCAGCGACGCGTACGCCTTGTCCTCGGAGTTGCTCTTGAGCTGAACCACCAGGGTGAACCCGAGCAGCACCAGCAGCAGCCCGATCAGGGCGCCCGCGCCGGTGAGCCGCCGCGACGGCGCGGATTGGGGCGCCGCGGGCTGCTCGGCCGGGCTTTCGGCCTCGGTCGGGGCGTCCGGTTCCGGGCGCGCGGAAGTGAGCGCCTCGGTCGGGGCGTCCGGTTCCGGGCGCGCGGAGGTGAGCGCCTCGGTCGGCTCGTCGTGCGCGCCGGGCTTGGTCGTCTCGTCAGTCATCGCCGCACCTACGCCTTGAACAGCCGCCGGCGGATCGCCGCGACGTTGCCGAAGATCCGGACGCCGAGCACCACGACGACGCCGGTGGACAGCTGCGCGCCCACGCCCAACTTGTCACCCAGGTACACGATGAACGCCGCCACCAGCACGTTCGAGATGAACGAGATCACGAACTGCTTGTCGTCGAAGATGCCGTCGAGCTTGGCCCGCACGCCGCCGAACACGGCGTCCAGCGCCGCCACCACCGCGATCGGCAGGTACGGCTGCAGCGCGTCCGGGACGGTGGGGTTGAGCACGACGCCCAGCACCACCCCGATGATCAGCGCCAGCACAGCGATCATTTGCGCCCTCCCGAGGGTGAGGTCGAGGGAGTCGGGGTCGGGGTCGGCTTCGGCACGGACGCGAGCAGCAGCTGCGGCAGCACGGCGGCGGGCAGCTCCAGGTTGTCGCGCTCCTTCACGTCGAAGCCCACCGCGTAGTTCTTGTCGTCGCGCAGCGCCCGGTAGTAGGCCGCCGCCGCGGTCTCGTCGAACCGGTCGGCCAGATCGGGGGGACCGATCGCGACGACCTCGTACGGACCGAGGATATGCGCGTTGCCGACGAGAATCGCCGAACCCGCCGTGCGGATCGGCGTGACCGAGCTCAGCCGCCGCCCGTTGATGGCGATGGCCTCGGCGCCGGAGGCCCACAGCGCGTTGGCCACCACCTGCAGGTCCACGTCCAGCACGCCCGCCTCGGGCACCGAGGCGGCGTTCGGACCGTCCTGCATGGTGACGATCACGCCGTCACCGGCGACCTTGCGCATGCCGGTGGCCGCCTCCAGCTGGCGCAGCTTGGCCACGGTGGTGTCCGACAGCGCCGACTCGCGCAGCCGGGACACCTCGTTCTGCAGCTGCTCGGCCTGCTGGGCGAGCTCGTCGGTCTTGGCCTGGCGCTGGTTCATCTCCTTGATCAGCGCGGCGCGGGCGGTGGCGCGGGCCGGGGCGCGCGCGATCACCTGCTGGTAGGCGACGGCGAGCACCACTCCGATGATCAGCAGGGCGACGAGCTTGGCCACCTTGCGGGTGCCGCGGTTCCAGCCGGGCAGCGGTCCGCTGCGCTCGCGGCGGGCGCGGGCGGCGTCGGCGTACGCGGGGTCGAGCGGGTCGCGGAACAGCTCGGTGAGCATGTCCGCCTGGAACCTGCCCGGTCGGGGCTGCTGCCGCTCGGTCGGGTCGGTGTTCGGCTCGGTCATCGCCGCCCGCCCGTCAGGCCGCCGCCTGCCGCGACTGGCGCAGCACGGCCGCGAACTGGGCTAGGTAGAAGATTCCGGCGATCCAGTACAGCACGATGCCCCACCAGGCCAGGGCCCAGCCGCTCGCGTACGCGATGTCGTGGAGCGCGCCGGTGGGCACCGCCCAGGCCAGCAGCAGGATCGGGAAGCCCATCAGCAGGATGAAGGTGGCGGTCTTGCCCAGGTAGTGCACCGGCAGCGGGCCGTAGCCCAGGCGCCGCAGCACCGGGAAGGTGAGCACCAGCAGCACGTCGCGGGCCAGCAGCGCCACCGTGAACTGCCACGGCACGATGTCGCGCAGGGTGAAGGCGAGCAGCGTGGCCAGGATGTAGAGCCGGTCGGCGAACGGGTCCAGCAGCTCACCGAGGCGGCTGACCTGCCCGAGTCGCCGGGCCAGGTAGCCGTCGATCCAGTCGGTGGTGCCGCCCAGGGCCAGCACGACCACGGCCCAGCCGATCCGGTCGGCGACGAGGAAGAGATACAGGAACAGCGGCACGCCCAGCAGGCGGGCGAAGCTGATCAGATTGGGGACGGTGAAGACGCGGTCGCGCGCCACCGCGCCGTCAGGCCGGCTCGTCTCCAGCGGCTGCGTCACAGCGCATGCCCCCCTCCGCCAGCCACAAAAGGGACAGCCGGCGCGGGCCGGCTGTATTCACTCGAATCGCCGGACATGATCGGCGAATCACGACCCCCAGTTCTACCACGGGAACGGGATTCGCCTCCGCCCCGCCCGGCTGCGGTAGGGCACCCGCACGCTCGCGGGGTGCGCGAAGGTGCCCTACCTCACTCCTGCCTCAGAGCGGGGTGCAGGTCACCGCCGGTGGGCCGTTGATGCCGCTCCACGACGCCAGGAACCCGGCCGAGGCGGTCGCGCCCGGCGCCAGCGTGCCGTTCCAGGCCACGTTGGTGACCGTCGCCGTCGCACCGGACTGGCTGAACGTCCCGTTCCAGCCCTGGGTGATCACCTGGCCGTTCGGGAAGACCAGCTTCACGATCCAGCCGGTCAGCGTCACCGTGCCGGTGTTCTTGACCGTGATGTCCCCCTGGAACCCGTTGTTCCACTGGTTGGTCACCGTGAACGTCGCCGAGCAGCTCTTGGTGGCGGGAGGCGGCGAACTCGCCCGCGTCGGGCTGGGCGACAGCGACAGATTGATGGAGGGTGTCGGACTGGGCGACCGGGAAGGGCTGGGCGAGGCCGACGCGCTGGGCGACGGCGTCGTGCCGCCGATGGCCGCGGCCAGGGCCGGGTACCACCGGTCGGACATCTTCTGGTCGCCGGCGGCGTTGGGGTGCACGCCGTCGCCGGTGTCGGTGGCGGTGTTGAAGCCGGTCCACTGGTCGACGACGGTGATCGGCGACTGGGCGGTGGTCTTGCCCGCCGCCCAGGCCGGGATGGCGTTGTTGAGGTCGATGGTGCGCTGGGCACACTCGGGGCAGCTCGGCGGATTCACCGGGATGATCTTGGCGACCAGCACCTTCATGTTCGGGTTGCCGGCCCGCATCTGGTCCACCAGCTTGCTGTACGCCGCCAGGATCACCGAGGGCGCCCGGTTGCTCCACACGTCGTTGGTGCCGAAGTGCATGACCACGATGTCGGGCAGGGTCGCCGCCAGCCACGGCACCAGCTGGTTCTGGTCGGCGACGTTGGTGACCAGGTAGCCCCCGTGCCCCTCGTTGTCACCGTCGTACGCCACGCCGCAGCCCTGCGGGCCGAGGGTGCCGACGAAGTCGATGTTGGTGTAGCCGGCCGACTGCAGCCGGTTCCACAGCAGGGCCCGCCAGCAGCCGGGCGAACCGGTGATGGAGTCCCCCAGCGGCATGATCCGCACGGCCGCCGCGGCGGCCGGGGTGGACGGGGACAGGACCAGCAGCGCGGTCGCCGAGGCGACCGTGGTGAGCAGCGCGATGAGCGCCGCCCTGAGTTTGGGCCAGGACATGGATGTCCTTCCAGGACAGGCGAGCCGCCCGCCGCCCACGCGGATCCGGCCTCGCCGGAGATACGGGTAGCACGGCCGCCCCGCGACGCCACGTCGGACACGTCGGTCGCATGGGGGCACCGGGCCCCGGCGGACCCGGCTCCCAGGGTCGGCGACAGCGGCCGGGATCGATGCTAGTGCCTGCCGCGTCCAGAAGCGACAGTAGACCGCCAGACGCGCCCAGCCGCCGCCCGCCGGTCAACGGTCAAGAAGGGCACCTGCTACCTCGGAAAGCGATAAGTCAAGAAGGGCACCTGCTACCTCGGAAGCGATAAGAAGGGGCCCTTCCTTGCCTCACTGGGGGGAGACGGAGCTGATGAGCAGGACGAACAGCAGCGTCACGGCGACGATTCCCACGCAGGCGGCGATCAGCACCAGGTTGTGGCGCTGCGAGCGGCCCTCGGCGGGAGGCTGCGCCCAGCGCGGCGCCTCCTGCTCCGGGGCGAAGAAGTGCGGCGTGGCGAAGTCCGGCGTGGCCAGGTACGGCGGGAGGTAGGCGGTGGTGAAACCGGGCGCCGACGACGTCTCGGGGCCGTCGTAGGCGGGGGTGAGGTGGTCCCAACTGGCCGCCCCGGCGGTGTTCTCCGGGGGCCACGCCGTCTCGGCCGCCCAGGCCCGCTCGTGCGGCAACGGCTCGCGGGCGGGCGCCGTGGTGGCGTACTCGGGCTGGCGGGGCATCCAGGCGTGGCCCGCGTGCGCGCCCACCGGCTGCGCCTCCACCAGCGGCGCGTCGGGCAGCAGCGGGTCGTCCTCGGGCGCGGACCAGCCGTCGTCGGGGCGCGGCACCGGCGGCGGCACCATCTCCCCGCCGCAGGCGTGCTTGAGGTCGGCCTCGGTGCCGGCGGCCGTGGCCAGCAGCGCGTGCACCGGATCGTCGGAGCCCAGCAGCGCGGCGTATCGGCGGGCCTCGGACAGCAGCTCGTGGGCGTCGTCGAAGCGGCCGCAGTCGCGCCACATCGCGGCCAGCCGCGCCTGCATCCGGATCGCGACCGGGTGCACCTTGCCGTGACGGCGCTGGTATTCGGCGATCACGTTGGCCAGGCGCAGCCGCGCCGACAGGCAGTCGCCGACGGCGTGCTCGACCGTGGCCAGGTCGGCCTTGGCGGCCAGCACCCGGTCGGAGTCAGGGCCTTCCAGCTCGGCGTAGGCGGCGATGAGGTCCTGGTAGCGCTGGGCGGCGCGGGTGTGTCTGCCGACGCGGGTCAGCACCGCCGCGAGCAGCCCCAGGGCGTGCAGGGTGCGCCGGTCGCGGTCGCCGTAGAGGCCGCGGTGGGCGGTGAAGCCGTATGCCGCCCAGCCGCGCGCCGCGTACGGCTCGTTCAGCCCGAGCAGCACCCCGGTCTGCAGCACCACCGCCTCGGCCACGTACGGCCCGGCCGCCATCGGGTCGGGCGGCATGGTGGTCAGCGCCTCGGTCAGCAGCTCGTGCGCGGCCGACAGCGCGCCCGACGCGATCCGCTCGCGGGCCCGCGCCAGCACAGACTCCCCCACCGGCATCCCCACACCCCCTCCAGCTACGGCCACGGTACGCGCTCGCCCAGTCGCCCGACAGGGTCGGACAGCCGACGCCCGCCCGAACAACGGCCTAACCGCAACGGGTGTCGGGAATGGAGCTCCTGGCGAGCGGCCCGCCCGACACCAGTCGGCTGTCTAGGATCACCGCCATGGAATACGACCCCGTGGCCCACCGCTGGCTCGGTGACCCCGACCGCGTCGCCGTCCTGCTGCCGGGTGGCGGCTACACCCCGGCCATGCCGCTGCTGTACTACGCCACCACGGTGCTGGTCGCCCAGGGCTGGACGGTGCAGGAAGTGTGGTGGCAGCCGCCCGCGAACCGGCACTCGATCGACCGCGCCACCTGGGTGAACGCGCAGACGGAGCCGGTGCTGGCCGCCGAGACCGCACCACGGCTGCTGCTCGTCGGCAAGTCGCTCGGCTCCTTCGCCGCGCCGATCGCCGCCGCCCGTGGGCTGCCCGCGATCTGGCTGACCCCGATCCTGTCCCACCCGGAGATCGCCGCCGCGCTGGCCGCCGCGACCGCCCCGGCCCTGCTGGTCGGCGGCGGCGCAGACCCGAGCTGGGACCCCGCCGTCGCGGCCGGGCTGGACGCCGCCCAGCTGGTGCTGCCCGGCGCGGACCACGCGCTGGAGCACCCGGACGACCCGGTCGCCTCGGCGCGGAACCTGACCCACGTCACCGCGCGGATGGACGAGTTCCTGAGGACGCTGTGAAGGCGTCGCGGCTGGTGTCGCTGCTGCTCACGCTCCAGCAGCGGCGCTCGGCGACCGCCGCCGAGCTGGCCGCCCTGTTCGAGGTGTCCGAACGCACCGTCTACCGCGACGTGGCCGCGCTGCAGGCCGCCGGGGTGCCGCTGTGGACCGAGCCCGGACGCGGCGGCGGCATCCGGCTGCTGGCAGGCTGGCGCACCCGCCTGGACGGGCTGACCGGCGCCGAGGCGGCCGCGCTGCTGGCCGGGGCGGCCCCGCAGGCGCTGGCCGAACTGGGCCTGGGCTCGGTGCTGCTGGCCGCGCAGGCCAAGCTGATCGCCACCATGCCCGACACGCTGCGCGAACGCGCCCGCACCATCGCCGAGCGGTTCCACCTGGACGCCCCGGGCTGGTTCCGCCGCGCCGAGGACGTGCCCCACCTGGCCACGATCGCCGACGCGGTATGGAACCAGCAGCGAGTCACCGTCCGCTACCGCCGCAACGACACCACCATCCGCCGGGTGCTGGAACCCTACGGCCTCGTCCTCAAGGCCGGGGTCTGGTACGTCGTGGCACACGTGCGCGGCGGGTCTTCGAGTCGACCCGACGGTGGACCGGACGAGCCGCGCACCTACCGGCTGGCGCGGATCACCGCCGCGGAGCCGACCGGCGAGACGTTTCCCCGGCCCGACGGATTCGTGCTGGCCCGGTGGTGGACCGGAGCCGCGGCGGCGTTCGACCGTACCCTCATCCGCGAGACGGTCCTGCTCAAGCTCAGCCCGGCGGGCCTGCGCGACCTGCCCGGCGTCACCGACCCGGCCGCGGCCGGCGAGGCGGTCGTGCACGTCGGCCCGCCCGACGACACCGGCTGGTGCGAGGTGAGGCTGGCCGTGGAGTCGGTCAAGGTCGCCGCGCACCAGCTGCTCGGGCTCGGCCCCGAGGTGGAGGTGCTGGCCCCGGTGGAGCTGCGGGTGACGCTGGCCGGGCTCGGTGCCGCCATCGCCGCCCGCAACGCCCCAGCGCCCGCTCAGCGGTAACCGGTCGGGTCGCCGGTCATCTCCTGGCCGTCGCCGTGGTCGGCGAAGTAGCGCCAGATGTCGGGGACCGACCCGTCCAGATCGGTCAGGCCGTACTCGCGGGCCAGGTCCGTGGCCGACAGTGACTGCCCGCTGAACCGCGCCGCGTCCGCGTCGGCGGCCAGCGCCGCCACACCCCGCCCCAGGAAGTGCGGCGTCTCCGACAGTACGAAGTGCGCCGCCTGCGCGATCCCGTCCCGCCAGTTGTCCTCGGTGACGCCGAAGTGGTCCAGCATCGCCTCCGAGCGCAGGAAACCCGGCGTGACCACCACCGCCGCCGCGCCGTGCGGGCGCAGCTCCTCGGCCTGCGCCTTGGCGATCCGGGACACCGACACCTTGGTCAGGTCGTAGAAGAACGAGCCCCGGTACTTCGCGTTGTACGCGTCGGTGCCGTCGGTGACCTCGACGACCAGGCCACCCGGCCGACGGATCAGCAGCGGCAGCGCGGCGTGGCTGGTGACGATGTGCGTCTCCAGCCCGAGACGCAGCTGCCGCAGGCCGCCGTCGAGGGGCTGCTCCCACAGCGGCTTGCCCCACTCGGTCATGTGGTCGCCGCCCCAGATGTCGTTGACGAGCACGTCGAGGCGGCCCTGTTCGGCGTCGATCCGGGCGACCAGGGCTGCCACCTGGGCCGGGTCGAGGTGGTCGACCTGGGCCGCGATGCCGGTGCCGCCCGCCGCGCGCACCAGCTCCGCGGTGTCCTCGATGGTCTCGGGGCGGTTCATCTCGGAGCGCTGGGCTCGGGTGGTGCGGCCGGTGGCGTAGACGGTGGCCCCGAGGCGGCCCAGTTCGACCGCGATCGCCCGGCCTGCCCCCCGGGTCGCCCCGGCGACGAGGGCCACCTTGCCGTGAAGTCTCTGCTGCATGAGGACCATGCTGACGGCATACCTGGACAGATTCCGTCAGGTTTTCCAGGAACTTCTGTCGCGCCCAGGCCGCCCTCCCCACGAATTTCTTCGTAATAGGCAAACGTCTATGAGAAGCGCAACAGCGCAACGCGGAACGCGGGTGTTGGCGGGGCGTGGCGCACGGTGGTGAGCTAGCGTCTGGCTCATGCCTATTCGCACCGCATCAGCTCGTTGGCAGGGCAACCTCACCGAAGGGTCCGGCTCCATCGCGACCGGCAAGGGTGGACTGCAGGCCAACTACTCGTTCAAGTCGCGTTTCGAGGAGGGCGAGGGGACCAACCCGGAGGAGCTCATCGCCGCGGCCCACGCCGGCTGCTTCTCGATGGCCTTCTCCAAGCAGCTGTCCGACGCCGGCCACGTGCCGACGGCAGTGGTCACCAACGCCAACGTCCACCTGGACAAGACCGACGCGGGCATGACCGTCACCCGCATCGACCTGGAGACCACCGGCAACGTGCCCGGCATCGACGAGGCGGAGTTCCAGAAGCTGGCCGAGGCCGCCAAGGCGGGCTGCCCGATCTCCCGCCTGCTGTCGCCCGGCGCCGAGATCACGCTCAAGGCGACGCTGGCCGCCTGATCCACCGACCGGCCCGGTCCGGGGCTGCTGCGGGAGCCCCGGGCCGGGCCGGTTCGCGTCCTACGCCGGGCGCCGGGCGACAGTGAGCAGGTGCGAGCTGGCGCCCCACAGGTGCGGCTCGCCCTCGACCTGCCGCAGCAGGCGCAGCGCCTGCTCGGTACGGGCGGGGTCGGCCAGCACCTCGTCGAGCGCGGGCAACATCCACAGCGGACCCTCCACGGCCGCCGACCGTACGAAGTCGAGCCCCGCCTCGGCCGCCTCGCCCGGCGGCTCGTCGGGGCGGTGGAAGTAGGCGGTGGTGAACCAGTGCCGGTCGTCGCCGAGGTTGCGGTGCTCGCCGGTGGCCAGGGTGTGGTCCAGCATCCGGGCGAACACCTCGTGGGCCAGGTAACCGCGCACGTAGCCGTCCAGCAGCGAGGCGAAGCGGCTGATGGTGGCCGCGACCACCAGACCGCCGGGGCGTACCGCGCGGGCGGCCTCGCGCCAGGCCGCGATCCGGTCGCCCCGCGCCACCAGGTGGTACAGCGGACCGAACAGCAGCACCGCGTCGTACGCCGCGTCCGGCTCGGCCAGGGCGCGGGCGTCGCCGACGGCTGCGGTCACCCCGGGCAGCGCGGCGGCCGCGGCGACGTGCTCGGGCATCGGGTCGATCAGGTGCACCCGGTGGCCTTGGGCGGCCAGCGGTCCGGCGTACACACCGGTGGCGCCGCCGACGTCCAGGATCGCCAGCGGCGCGGCGGGCAGGGTGCGCTGGAGCAGGTCCCAGGTACGCAGGAACTCCCAGCGTCCGGCGCCCGCGTCCAGGCGGCGGGTCTCGCCGCCCTGGCGGTAGTAGTCCTCGATCTCGTTCTGCACGCACCCGATGCTCGGCGCGACCGGGCCGCGTGGCAACCGGTTTCAGGCGGCGAGCCGGGCCCGGAGCAGCTCGATGTCGGCGCGGTCCTTGTCCCGGCGGGCCAGTGCGGGGTTCCACTCGGGGTAGCGGAGTTTGAGTTCGATCTGCGCCTGCGGGCTGATGACGGGGCAGGTCAGGTCGCCGATACGGCCAAGTGGTCCGGCGAGCATCCCGGCGGGCCAGGGCGCCCCGGCGTACGGCCCGGACGGCACCACGGGTCGGCCGTCGGCGCCACGTCCGAGCAGCGCGAACCCCAGGTCGACCTCGTCGCGTAGGAAGTCGCGCTGCGCCGGGCTGTCGCCGTATTCCGTGAAGCCCAGGCCCGTGACGATCGCGCGCACGGCCTCGGCGTCGCTGTCCCAGCAGAACCAGTCGACGTCCAGATGCGGCCGCGTCACCTCGCCCAGGTAGAAGTCCATCGCCCACCCGCCACGCAGCCACACCGGCACCCCGGCCCCACCCGCCGCCGCCACGACCTCCCCGATGACCGCGAGCTGAACGTCACTTCGGAACGCCGCAGCGGCCGCCTGAGGCGGGGCGTCAGGCACGCTAGGCCGGGTCGAGGTAGGCGGCGGCGGCGCGGGCGGCGCGGGTGGGGTCGGCCGCGCGGATCGCCTCGACCAGGTCGCCGTGGTCGGTGTACCGCTCCTCGGTGAGCCGTCCGCCGAAGTGCTGGCTGAGGCTGGCCCGCATGGCGGTGCCGAAGGAGGCGTAGAGCTCGGCGAGCATCGCGTTGTGGGCGGCGGTGACGATCGCCATGTGCAGGTCGGCGTCGGCGGCGACGAACGCGGCCGCGTCGCCGTCGGCCCAGCACTGCTCGCGCCGGGCCAGCAGCTCGTCGAGCAGGTCCAGGTCGGCGGGGGTACGCCGCTGCGCCGCCAGCCGCGCCGCCTCCACCTCGAACGCGCGTCGGACCTCGACCGCCTCGGCCATCTCCGCGTCGACCAGGCGCCGTGCCACGACGCCGGTGAGCTCGTGGGTGGCGGTGACGTACGTGCCGGAGCCCTGGCGGCATTCGAGGACCCCGGCGTGCACCAGGGCCCGGACCGCCTCGCGGACGGTGTTGCGCCCGACGCCCAGCGCGGCGGCCAGGTCGGGTTCGGTGGGAATGCGGCTGCCCACGGGCCATTCACCCGAGCTGATCTGTGTGCGCAGCTGCTCGATCACCTGTGGCACCAGGGTCTGGCGCATCGGGGAGCGCAGTGTCATTGCTTACATCTCCAGCTCAGAATTCATCCCATGATTCTACGATCGGAGGTATGCCGCCGACAGCCGTGGAGGCCCTACCTACCGCCGTGCCGCAGATGATCGCACCTCGCGCCGCGCGGGTCACCACCCTGCCCGCCCGCGGCCGGGCCGCCCTGCTCGCGGGCGTGGGCATCGTGCTGGTCGCGCTGAACCTGCGCGCCGCCATCACCAGCCTCGGGGCGCTGCTCGACGAGGTGAGCGCCGGACTGCACCTGTCGGCCACCGCCGCGGGCGCCATCACCACCCTGCCCGCGCTGAGCTTCGCCGCGTTCGGGGCGCTCACCCCGCGCCTGGCCCGCCGCTTCTCCGCCGCGCAGCTGCTGGTCGGCTCGATGCTGCTGCTGGCGGTGGGACAGCTCATCCGGGTCGTCACGAACTCGGCCGCCGTGTTCCTGGTCAGCAGCGCGCTGGCGCTGGCGGGCATCGCGGTGGCGAACATCCTGCTGCCCGGACTGGTCAAGGAACACTTCCCGCACCGGGCCGGGCTGCTCACCGGCGTCTACTCGATGACCCTGATCCTGGGCAGCACCCTGGCCGCGGCGGTGTCGGTGCCGATCGCGCACGCGCTGGGCGGCTGGCGCGCCGGCATGGGCGTCTGGGCCCTGCTCGCCCTGGCCGCGGCGCTGCCCTGGCTGGCCACCCGCCGCCGGGCGGCCACCCGCGACACCGCTTCCGACGACGGCGAGCCGCTGCGGCCGGGGCGCACGCGCCTGGGTTGGGCGCTGGCGATCTACTTCGGCGCCCAGTCGCTCAGCGGATACGCCACCATGGGCTGGCTGGCCCAGATGTTCCGCGACGCGCGGTTCAGCCCGACCACTGCGGGCCTGCTGCTGGCGGCGGTGCCCGCGTTCGGGGTGCCGATGGCGCTGCTCATGCCGACCATCGCGGGCCGCCTGCGCAACCTGCGCGGCCTGGTGCTGCTGATGTCCACCGCGATGATCGCCTCGTACGTCGGCCTCGCCCTGGCCCCGCACACCGGCGCCCTGGCCTGGGTGGCCCTGCTGGCGATCGGGCAGAGCGCGTTCCCGCTGGCCCTGGCGATGATCGGGATGCGGGCGCGCACGCCGCAGGGCGTGGTGGCGCTGTCGGCGTTCGCGCAGAGCACCGGCTACCTGATCGCCGCCCTCGGTCCGCTGGTCGTCGGCGTGCTGTACGAGCTCACCGGCGGCTGGACCCTGCCGCTGGGCTTCCTGGTCGGCGCCGCCGTGGTGCAGGCCGTCGCCGGTCTGGCCGCCGCGCGGCCGCGCCACCTGGAGGACGAGGCCTGTAACCGCGCTCACATCTGGCACGAACTCGCGCCGCGGCGTGGTTCGGTCCATCCGTGACCCCCGCGACACCCGTGCCAAGCTCCCCGCCCAACCGCATCGCCCTGATCTTCGTACTGGGCAGCATGTCCGCCTTCGGCGCCCTGTCGTTCGACATGTACCTGCCCGCGTTCCCGCGCATCGCCGCCGACCTGCATGTCTCGGCCGCCGCCGTCCAGCTGACGCTCACCGTGGCGCTGATCGGGCTGGCCCTGGGCCAGCTGGTCAGCGGCCCACTGGCCGACCGCTGGGGCCGCCGCCGCCCGGCGCTGATCGGCGCGGTCGTCTTCACCGTCGCCAGTGCCCTGATCGCCCTCGCCCCGCACATCGGGCTGCTCACCGGCCTGCGCCTGGTGCAGGGCATCGCGGGCGGCATGGGCATCACCGTGGCCCGCGCCGTGGTGCGCGACCTGTTCCACGGCGCCGAGGCGTCGCGCTTCTTCTCCCGGCTCACCCTGGTCTTCGGGGTGGCGCCGGTGGTCGCCCCGACGATCGGCGCGGCGGTGCTGCGGTTCACCAGCTGGCGCGGCGTGTTCTGGCTGCTCGCCGCGTACGGGCTGAGCATGGTCGTGGTGGTGGTCCGCTGGCTGCCCGAGACGCTGCCGGTCGAGCGGCGGCGCACCGGCGGCCTGGTCGAGATCGGCCGGGGCGTGCGGGTGCTGACCGGCGACCGCCGCTTCCTGGGCTACGTCTTCGGCCAGGGGCTGGCCTTCGCGGGGCTGTTCGCGTACCTGTCCAGCGGCTCGTTCGTGCTGCAGGAGGGCTTCGGCATCTCCGCGGCGGGCTATGGACTGATCTTCGGCATGAACTCGCTCGGCCTGGTCCTGGTCGGGCAGCTCAACGCCCGGCTGGTCGGGCGGCACGCCCCGCGTACGCTGCTGTTCGCCGCGCTGGGCGTGATCCTGGTGGCCGCCGCCGTGATGCTGGGCGCGGCGGAGCTCCGCAGCGCGGCCGCAGTCGTGGCCTGCCTGTTCGCCTACATCGCGAGCCTGGGCATGCTCACCCCGAACGCGGTCGCGCTGGCGCTGGAGGACCACCCGCACATGGCGGGCACCGCCTCGGCGGTGATGGGCGCGATGCAGTCGGGCACCGGCGCGCTGGCCGGACCGATCATGGCGGCGCTCGGCGCGGCGGGCGGGGTGCCGATGGCGGTGACGATGCTCGGCTTCGCCTGCCTGTCGGCGGTCGCGCTGACCGTGCTCACCCGCCCCGGCTTGGCCGAAGCCGCCTGATCAAGAAAAGAAACCGCTTGATCATCAGGTACCGAGCAGGGAGCATGCAGCCGTGAGCACCATCGCGACCCTGCTGCGCGACCGCCGCTACCTGGCGTTCTGGGCCGGGCAGGTGACCAGTGTCATCGGCAACTCGATCGGACTGGTGGCCCTGCCCGCGCTGATCCTGCCCGCGCGGGGCCCGCAGGCGTTCGGGGTGATCCTGGCGGCCGAGGCGGCCGCGAGCGTGCTGCTGCTGCTCGCCGGGGGCGTCATCGCCGACCGGTACTCCCGCAGCCTGGTCATGGCCGTGTCGGACGTGGTCCGGGTCGTCGGTGTGCTCGGGTTGATCGCGTTCGGCGCGCGCGGCCCGCTGTGGCTGCCGATCGTGGCCGGGTGCCTGCTGGGCATCGGCGGCGCGCTGTACGAGCCCGCGCACCGCGCCGCCCTGCCGCAGCTGGTCGGCCCCGAGCTGCGCCAGCAGGCCAACGCGCTGGACTCGTCCACCAAGCGGATCGGCGCGGCCGTCGGCGCCCTGATCGGCGCCGGCCTGGTCACGCTGCTGAGCGCGCGCGGCGCGCTGGTGGTGGACGTGGCCACGTTCGCGGTCAGCCTGGCCACGCTGCTGTGGCTGAAGCTGCCCAGGGTGGCCGAGACCGAGGCGGGCAAGGGCATGGGCGCGATGCTGGGCGAGGCGCGCGACGGCATCCGTGAGGTGCGCCGCCGCCCCTGGGCGCTGGTGATCATGCTGCAGGGCACGGTGCAGGTGTTCTTCCTGTTCGCGCCGAACTACACGCTGGTGCCGATCGTGAGCCAGGAGCGCTTCGGCCCGGCCGCGTACGGGTGGCTGTCGGCGAGCGCCTCGGTGGGCATGGTGCTGGGTTCGGCGCTGGCCGGGCGCGTGCGCACCCGCCGGGCCGGGGTGTGGGCGATGAACGCGCTGCTGCCCTGCGCGCTGCTGCCGCTCTGCCTGGCGGTGCCGGTGCCGCTGTGGGCGTGGTGCGTGGCCGAGGTGCTGGCCTGGGCCGGGATCGGCGTGTTCGTGGTGCTGTGGTTCACCGCGCTGCAGACCGAGTTCCCGGCCGAGGTGCAGGGTCGGGTGTTCGCGCTGGAGTCGATCGGCAACTTCGCGCTGCAGCCGATCGCCATCGCGGTGGCGCCGCTGCTGGCACTGACCGTCGGCCTGCCCGTGTTCGCACTGGTGGCGGTGGTGGTGCTGCTGGCCACGACGTACGGCGTGTTCGCGGTGCGTGGGGTGGCCGCGCTGCGCTCGCCCGCGGACGACGGGGTGGACCTGGCCGCCGTCCGCTGACCGTCCGCATGACCGTCCGCATGATCGTCCGAATGATGTTGCCGCGACTTGACATTCTTGTGACATGCGCGAGAATGGGAGCGCTTCCATAACAGGTTGTCGATAGACGTACCCTCCGGTGTGGGCCGGGGTCCGGCGTGGCACGCGCGCCGGAGCCCCGCGTGGCAGGCCGGTGCGCGCCGTTCCCGCGACAGGTCCGGGCGCGCACCGGCCTGCCGGGTAACCACCCGGTCCCTGCCGTAGCCTGCGATGGTGTCCAGCCAGACCAGCCGCCTGTACCGGCCGATGACCTCGCGCCACCCGTACGAGCCGCACCGCGCCGCCACGCCCCTGGAACTCTTCTTCGACCTGTGCTTCGTGGTCGCCGTCGCCCAGGCGGCGTCGCACCTGCACCACGACGTCACCGAGGGATACGTCGGGCACGGGGTCCTGGGCTACCTGACGGTCTTCTTCGCCATCTGGTGGGCGTGGATGAACTTCAGCTGGTTCGCCTCGGCCTACGACAACGACGACGTGCCGTACCGGCTGACCACGCTGATCCAGATCGCGGGCGCGCTGACCCTGGCCGCGGGCGTGCCCAGCGCCTTCGACGCCGGCAACTTCCTGATCATCACCGTCGGCTACGTGATCATGCGGATGGCCATGGTCGGCCAGTGGCTGCGCGCGGCCCGACAGGATCCACCGCGCCGGGTGACCGCGCTGCGTTTCGCCGTGGGCATCACGCTGGTGCAGATCGGCTGGGTGGCCCGGCTGGCGCTGCCGGACGACCTGCTGCTGCCCGCGTTCTTCGTGCTGGTGGTGTGCGAGCTGGCAGTGCCGCTCTGGGCCGAGCGGGCCGCGCCGACCCAGTGGCACCCGCACCACATCGCCGAGCGGTTCGGCCTGTTCACGCTGATCGTGCTGGGCGAGTCGGTGCTGGCCGCGACGCTGGCGATCGAGTCGGGGCTGGGCGCCGGGCACGACCCGCGCCTGATCGGACTGGCGCTGGCCGGGCTGGTGATCGTGTTCGCGATGTGGTGGCTCTACTTCGACCGGCCCGCCCACGACCTGATCACCTCGACCCGCGCCGGCTTCCGCTGGGGGTACGGCCACTACCTGATCCTGGCCTCGGCTGCCGCCGTCGGCGCCGGGCTGGCCGTGTCGGTCGACTACGACACGCACGCCAGCCACCTGTCCGGCCGGGCCGCGGGCTTGGCCACCGCGATCCCGGTCGCGGTGTTCCTGCTCAGTGTGTGGGTGCTGCAGGTGTGGCCGCGCCAACGGGGACCGGTCACCGTGGCGTATCCGGTGGCCGCGGTGCTGGCGCTGCTGGCGCCGGTGACGGGCGCGCCGGTGCACGTGATCGCGGCCGTGCTGGCGGTGCTGGTCGCGATCGTGGTGGCCACGGGACCTCGTACCGAATAACCGATTCGCCCGACTTTTCGCCCCCGTGCCGAGATCATGGGCATGGGGGTCGAGGCGATGCAGGACACCGTAACCAGGTCGGCACAGGCGCCCGCGCCGACGCCCGGCCGTCGGGGCCGGTTCCGGCGCTGGCTGCTGGCCGGATGGGACCCGACGGTCGGCCCGCACGGGCGGCCCAACCAGCAGCACCGCCCGCACCGCTGGTGGCAGGTCATGTGCCTGACCGGTGTGGACTACTTCTCCACGCTCGGCTACCAGCCCGGCATCGCCGCGCTGGCCGCCGGGGCGCTGTCGCCGATCGCGACGCTGTTCCTGGTGCTGCTGACCCTCGGCGGCGCGCTGCCGGTCTACCGCCGGGTGGCGGTGGAGAGCCCGCACGGCGAGGGCTCGATCGCGATGCTGGAACGCCTGCTCAACTGGTGGGCGGGCAAGCTGCTGGTGCTGGTGCTGCTGGGCTTCCTCGCCACCGACTTCATGATCACCATTACCCTGTCGGCGGCCGACGCCACCGCGCACGTGCTGGAGAACCCGTACGCGCCAGGCTGGCTCAGTGAGGAACGGGTGCTGATCACGCTGGTCCTGATCGGCCTGCTCGGCGCGGTCTTCCTCAAGGGCTTCCGGGAAGCGATCTCCATCGCGGTGGTGCTGGTCGCGGTCTACCTCGCGCTCAACGTCGTGGTGGTGGGCGCGGCGGTCGGGCACGTCATGACCGATCCGGTACGCGTACAGGACTGGCTGAACATCCTGAACGCCGACTACTCCAGTCCGCTGGCGATGGTCGCCCTGTCGGCGCTGGTCTTCCCCAAGCTGGCCCTGGGCCTGTCCGGCTTCGAGACCGGCGTGGCGGTGATGCCGCAGGTCAAAGGCGATCCCGGCGACACCGAGGACCACCCGAAGGGCCGCATCCGGGGCACCCACCGACTGCTCACCACCGCCGCGCTGATCATGAGCGTGTTCCTCATCCTGAGCAGCTTCGCCACCACCGTGCTCATCCCGCCCGCGCAGTTCCAGCCCGGCGGGCAGGCCAACGGCCGCGCCCTGGCCTACCTCGCGCACCAGTACTTCGGCGACGGGTTCGGCACCGTGTACGACATCAGCACCATCAGCATCCTGTGGTTCGCCGGCGCCTCGGCGATGGCGGGACTGCTCAACATCGTGCCGCGCTACCTGCCCCGCTACGGCATGGCGCCGGAGTGGACCCGGGCTGCCCGGCCGCTGACCCTGCTGTTCACCGCCATCGCGTTCGTCATCACCGTCATCTTCGGAGCCGACGTGGACGCCCAGGGCGGCGCGTACGCCACCGGTGTGCTGGTGTTGATGCTGTCCGCGTCGTTCGCCTCGACGCTGGCGGTGCTGCGGCGCGGCCACCGCTTCCAGACGTACGCCTTCGGGCTGATCACGCTGATCTTCGCGTACACCACGGTGGACAACATCGTGGAGCGCCCGGACGGCGTGAAGATCGCGAGCCTGTTCATCCTCGGGATCCTGCTGGCCTCGCTCGCCTCCCGGGTCTGGCGCTCGTTCGAGCTGCGGGCCAGCACCGTCACCTTCGACGACCGGGCGATGATGATCCTGCGCGAGGCGGCCGCCACCGGCGCCGTCCGGATCGTCCCCAACGAACCCGACGCCCGCGACGAGCAGGAGTACAAGGAGAAGCTGCGCGACACCCGACAGGAGACGCACCTGCCCGACGCGCTCATGGCGATCTTCCTGGAGGTGACGCTCACCGACACCTCGGAGTTCGCGGGCGAACTGCGGGTGGAGGGCGAGCGCCGGTTCGGCTACAAGATCCTCAAGGTGGAGAGTCCGGCGATCGCGAACACCATCGCGGCGGTGCTGCTGCAGATCCGCGAGACGACCCACCTGGTGCCGCACGTGTACTTCCACTGGACCGAGGGCAATCCGGTCGGCCACCTGGCCAAGTTCCTCATCTTCGGCGTCGGCGAGATCGCCCCGGTCACCCGCGAAGTCCTGCGCCGCGCCGAACCCGACGCCACCCACCGCCCCCAGGTCCACGTCGGCTGACCGCCCGCCCCGCCGTGCCCCCGCCCCCAAGATCGCGCAAGTGCCGGGCAATCGGGGGTATGAACGGTCAAGATACGCCCGATTGCCCGGCAACTTGAATGACCTTGAACGGCCCCGCCCCGCCCCCGCCCGGTCCGGCCGGGGGGTGGTGGGTGGTCGGGCGGGTCAGTGCGGCGACCAGGCGAAGGCGGGGGTGCGGCGTTCGTTGAAAGCGGCGATGCCCTCGGCCGCCTCACCGCTGGTTCGCATCAGGTCGTGCCAGTAGGACACTCTGGACGCTTCGACCGTGCCGGGCACGCTCGCGTCCACGAACTCCTTTGCCGCGACCTGGGTGAGCAGCGAACGCTCGGCCAGGCGCGCGGCGAAGGCGGCGACGCGGTCGGCCAACTGCGCCACCGGGTGCAGCTCGTCGATCAGGCCGATGCGCAGGGCGCGCTCGGCGTCGATCAGGTCTGCGGAGTACAGCAGGTGCTTGGTCGCCGACGGGCCGATCAGCGCGACCAGGCGAGCCGTGGTCGAGGCCGGATAGACGATGCCCAGCCGGGCCGGGGTGACCCCGAACCGGGTGCCCTCGGCGGCGAAGCGCAGGTCGCAGGCGGCGGCGAGCTGGCAGCCGCCGCCGACGCAGTCACCCTCGATCGCGGCCAGCGTCGGCTTCGGGAACGCGGCCAGCGCCTGCTCGGCGCGTACCGCCAGACTCTGCTCGCCCTCGGCGACCAGTCGGTCGACCTCGGTGATGTCGGCCCCGGCACAGAACGTGCCCCCGGCGCCGGTCAGCACCAGCACCCGTACCCCCGCGTCGGCGCGCAGCGCCCCCAGCAGCACCGGCAGCGTCGCCCACATGTCGTTGGTCATGGCGTTGCGGCGGGCTGGATTGACGATGGTCAGCGTGGCCACCTGACCGGTCACGTCGAGTTCGAGCCGTGGCGTGTCGATGGCGGCCTCCCCTGAGCGGCGTGCCCGTGGCACGGACTCGCGTCCACCGGCGGCGGGCCGGTGGACGCGAGTCTTTCAGAACTGAACCGTCGTTCGGGAGGTGATCCGGAAGGAATCACACCCCACGACAGCGTCCCGTTGACGTACGCCAACCGCGCACGATGGCGGCGAGCCGGTCGAGGGAGGTGTTCGGCGTGGTGGCACGACGAGCCGGGTCCACGGGATGCCCCGACGGAGTGAAATCCGCGGCGGACCGGTGCCCGGACCCGCGCGGTCGCGGGGCGGCGGGCAGGCGTAGGCAGAGGGCGGCGGCCAGACCGAGGATGGTGCCGGGCAGGAGCCAGGCGAGGCCGTCGGTGGGCCATACCCGCAGGCAGCCGGTGGTCAGCGCGGCCGCGCGCGCCGCGACCACGGTGACGGCCAGCCGGGACGCGGGCTCGCCGCGATCCACCCACCGGCGGGCCATGAGCCCTCCCGAGCCGTCCCGTCGGCTCGTGGGGTGTAGACGGACGCGGCAGGCGGACGGCGCGCACGCGTGCCAGAATGCCCGCCATGACAACGGAGTCACCGAAGGTCGTGTCGATCGCCTGGGGCATCGTCGAGGTCGAGGGCGTGGGCCGTTTCCGCGACGTGATGCTCTATCCGGGCGGTGCGCGAGAGTGGGACTGGGGCGCCACCGGCACCCACCACTTCCCCGGCGTACAGCCCTCCGACGTGGTGGACCTGGTCGAGGCGGGAGCCACCGTGATAGTGCTCTCCCGGGGCATGGACCTGCGCCTGCACGTGATGCCCGAGACCGAGCAGGCTCTGCATGCACAAGGGGTGACGGTCCACATCGTACAGACCGAGGAGGCGGTACGCCTCTACAACGATCTGGCTGCCGAGGGCACCCCGGTCGGCGCCCTCATCCACTCCACCTGCTGACGTCTCGGCGCGCGGCCGCCGAGTCGAGCACGGCGCCAGGGTGGGGACACACCGTCGAACACGTCCACAAGTTCATGATCAACGTGGGAAGTGAAGAGCCGGGGGGGGGGGGGGGGGCCCCCCCCCCCCCCCCGGGGGGGGGGGGGGGGGGGGGGGGGGGGGGCGGGGGGGGGGGGGGCGCCGCCGGGCGCGGGAACGCGCCCACCCGGCTCTCGGGGGTCAGAGCGGGCGGATGTTGGCCGCCTGCGGGCCCTTCTGCCCCTGGGTGATCTCGAACTCGACCCGCTGGTTCTCATCCAGGCTGCGGTAGCCGCTGGACTGGATGGCGGAGAAGTGGGCGAACACGTCCGCGCCCCCGCCGTCAGGGGTGATGAAGCCGAAGCCCTTTTCCGCGTTGAACCATTTCACGGTGCCGACAGCCATGTCTGATACTCCTTGTTGAGGCTGCTTGTTTCGCCTTCGCCGCTCCGCAGCACAGACGGCGCCCGGGTCGGTTTCCCCGCGGGCGCTCGGTCGGGTATACGGGAGGTGATGGCTATAACGGGGCGAATGTAACACGAATCCGCAAGCCTGTGGGGCTAGCGTGCCACGTGTCGAAAATCGCGGCACCACCGGGTGACAGATTCCGCCCGGCGTGCCCTCGGCCGCAAGGTCGCTGACCTCGCCGACCACGGGCGCGGCCTGTCGGAATCCCGCCAGGCCGCGCCCGCGGCGATTTCGATGTCAGGGCGCGTCGGCCAGAGACGGTTCGGCGGGCGCGTCGACGGTACGGCGGGGGCCGGTGAACCACTTGTGGGCCGACAGCACCCACCACAGGCCGATCAGCACCATCACGCTGCCCACCGCGATCGGCGCGTAGTTGACCGCGGCCCAGTCGAATCCGTCGCTGAACGGCACGCCCGCGGGCACGGTCGGCAGGACGAAGTAGATCGAGATGACGATGATCTCGATGGCGGCGATCCAGCCGAGCACCTTGTACCGCCTGCCCAGCGTCCACGGGCCGGGGACGAAGCGGTCACCCGCGCGCAGGCGCAGCAGGATCGGGATGAGGAAGGCCAGGTACAGCCCGATCACCGCGACCGAGACGACGGCGTAGAAGGCGATCGGGGCGCCGTTCTTCTGGTACAGCGCGGGCAGGGTGAGCAGCATGCCCGCGACGCAGCCGGCCACGACCGCCCAGACCGGGGTGCCGTTGCGGTCCAGCCGGGTCCACAGCCGCCACCCGGGCACCGCGCCGTCGCGGCTGAACGCGTACGTCATCCGGCTCATCGAGGTCACGCAGCTCATCCCGCAGAAGAACTGCCCGACCGTGGAGATGATGATGACGGCCTTGAAGTAGCCCGCCGACAGCGCGCCCTGCAGCAGCGCCCCGACGAAGCCGTAGTTCTCGGTCAGCTTGGCCGGATCCTGGACCGCGAACAGGAACGCCAGCAGCAGGATCCAGCCGCCGACGGCGGAGTAGAAGATGGAGCGCCACAGCGCCTTGGCGGCGTTGAGCGCGGCGCCCTTGGTCTCCTCGGCGACGTGCGCGCAGGCGTCGAACCCGGTGATGGTGTACTGCGTGAGCAGGCCGCCCAGGGGCAGCACGTACAGCCAGAAGCCCAGGCCGGAGGCGTTGTTGCCGAAGAAGCCGTTGGCGTTGACCGTGTCGGTGAAGACGAACGAGGCGCTCTGGTGCTTGCTCGGCACCGCGATCAGGATGGCCACGACCACCACGACCCCGAAGACGTGCCACCACACCGACACGTTCTGGAGCGTGTCGATGATCCGCGCGCCGAAGATGTTGATCAGGGCGTGCAGCACCAGGATGACCACGAACAGCCCGAATGCCTGGTGGAACGTGCCCGCCCAGCCGTCGACGGTGTTGGCCAGCACCAGGTTGAGGAAGGTGGCGCAGCCGTAGTCGACCGACGCGGTGACCGCGACCAGGCCGATCAGGTTGAACCAGCCGGTGAACCAGCCGTGCACCGGCTTGCCCAGCGTGGCGGCCCACCAGTAGATGCCGCCCGCGGTCGGGTACGCCGAGACGAGTTCGGACAGGCACAGCCCGATGACGAGGATGAACGCCGAGATGATCGGCCAGCCCCAGGAGATGGCGATCGGGCCGCCGTTCATCCAGGCCTGGCCGAACGTGGTGAAGCAGCCGGCCAGGATGGAGATGATCGAGAACGAGATGGCGAAGTTGGAGAACCCGCTCCAACCCCGGTGCAGCTCCTGTTTGTAGCCGAGCTCCGCCAACCGGGCGGAATCGGCGTCGACGACGGACGGCGCGGGCTCGGTCATGGCGACTCCCTGGCAGGTCAGCGCGGTTGGCGAGCGTGAATGCGCAGAGTCTTCGCCTTACAGTGACACATGGCAATACTCCGTTGAGACGCTTTCGCGTTCGCTCCCCGGGTGCTACGCCTACCCGGCGTTCGACAGGCTGGGGGCAGGCAGGCCGGAATTGCCGCCCCCGGGCACGACGACGCCCGCGTACACGTAGTAGATGACGGTCACCAGGATCATCGTGATCACGAAGGCGAGGAGCCAGCCGAGCGCGGCGGCGGTCTTGGGGTGGCGCTGGCTGAGGCGGGTGCGGTCGGCCCAGCGCCAGTACACCCCGGCCACGGCGCGCCACCAGCCGAGCCCGCGGACCCACTTCGAGAGTCGCCAGCGCAGAGTGGTGCGCGACTGCGCGTCCGGATTGCGCATCCACTCGGGAAGTTCGCTCTGTGGGGATGTCATACCGCGCATTGTGCGATAACGGCACGACTCCACGCTGCCCCGTTTTCCGGCGGACGGTGCGCTCGGGCCGCAGATTATGCATATATATCCGGCCTGTCATCGCAGACCGACCGCCCGCTTCTGCTTACCTGGATTACCAGCTCATCCCGAGCCACCCGAGCAGGAGGGCGCCCATGCCGCTGATCCGAGCCGCGCTGGTCCAGACCAGCTGGACCGGCGACAAGGAATCCATGATCCAGGCGCACGAGGAGTACGCGCGCCAGGCCGCGGCCCAGGGCGCCCAGGTGATCTGCTTCCAGGAGCTGTTCTACGGCCCCTACTTCTGCCAGGTGCAGGACCCGCAGTTCTACGCCTACGCCGAGGCGGTGCCCGGCCCGACGGTCGAACGGTTCCAGGAGCTGGCCCGGCAGCTGCGGCTGGTCGTGATCCTGCCGGTGTACGAGCAGGAGCAGCCCGGCGTCCTCTACAACACCGCCGCCGTCATCGACGCCGACGGCCGCTACCTCGGCAAGTACCGCAAGACGCACATTCCGCAGCTCAAGGGCTTCTGGGAGAAGTTCTACTTCCGCCCCGGCAACCTGGGCTACCCGGTGTTCGACACCGCGGTCGGCCGAATCGGCGTCTACATCTGCTACGACCGGCACTTCCCGGAGGGCTGGCGGGCGCTGGGGCTGGCCGGAGCCAGGATCGTGTTCAACCCGTCGGCGACCAGCCGCGGGCTGTCGTCGTACCTGTGGCAGCTGGAGCAGCCCGCCGCGGCGGTGGCCAACGAGTACTTCATCGGCGCGATCAACCGGGTCGGCGTCGAGGAGTACGGCGACAACGACTTCTACGGCACGTCCTACTTCGTCGACCCGCAGGGGCAGCTGGTCGGCGGGGCCGCCGACGGGCACGCGCCGGAGCTGGTGGTGCGCGACCTGGACCTGGACCTGCTGACCGAGGTGCGCGACCGCTGGCAGTTCTACCGCGATCGGCGCCCCGACGCGTACAGCCCCCTCACCCAGGCGTAGGAGATCAGTGATGTCCCTGCTGGTCAAGGGCGGCACGGTGGTCTCGGCCACCGGCCCGTTCAAGGCGGACGTGCTCGTCGAGGGTGAGCGGATCGCCGCCCTGTTCGAACCCGACCACACTCCGGCCCTGCCGGACGCCCGGATCGTCGACGCGACCGACCGCTACGTCATCCCGGGCGGCGTGGACGTGCACACCCACATGGAGCTGCCGTTCGGCGGCACGGCGGCATCGGACACGTTCGAGACCGGCACCCGCGCGGCCGCGTACGGCGGCACCACCACGATCATCGACTTCGCGGTGCAGCGTACCGGCGAGGACGTGCGCGACGGGCTGGCCGCCTGGCACGCCAAGGCCGACGGCAACTGCCACATCGACTACGGCTTCCACATGATCGTCGGCGGAGTCGACGACGAGGCGCTCAAGGCGATGGACCACCTGGCCGCCCGCGAGGGCGTGACCAGCTTCAAGCTGTTCATGGCGTACCCCGGCGTGTTCTACAGCGACGACGGTCAGATCCTGCGCGCCATGCAGCAGGCCCGCCACGACGGCACAATGATCATGATGCACGCCGAGAACGGCCTGGCCATCGACGTGCTGGTGCGCCAGGCCCTGGCTCGCGGCGAGACCGAACCGCTCTACCACGGCCTGACCCGCCCCGCCGAGCTGGAGGCCGAGGCGACCCGGCGGGCGATCTCGCTGGCCGACGTCGCGGGCGACACCCCGCTCTACATCGTGCACCTGTCCGCCTCGACGGCCCTGGCGGCCGTGTCGCAGGCACGCGAGCAGGGCCGCAACGTCTTCGCCGAGACCTGCCCGCAGTACCTCTACCTCACCCTGGAGGACCAGCTCGGCGCGCCCGGCTTCGAGGGCGCCAAGTGGGTCTGCTCCACGCCGCTGCGCTCCAAGCACGAGCCGCACCACCGCGACCTGTGGCGCGGCCTGCGCACCAACGACCTGGCCGTGGTCTCCACCGACCACTGCCCGTTCTGCTTCAAGGAGCAGAAGGAGCTGGGTCTGGGCGACTTCTCGAAGATCCCGAACGGCATCGGCGGCGTCGAGCACCGCGTCGACCTGCTCTACCAGGGCGTGGTCGACGGCAAGCTGTCACCGGCCCGCTGGGTGGAGACGCTGTCGACCACACCCGCGCGGATGTTCGGGCTGTACCCGCGCAAGGGCGTGCTGGCCCCGGGCTCCGACGCCGACATCGTCGTCTATGACCCGCACGGCCACACCCGCATCAGCGCGCAGACCCATCACATGAACATGGACCACTCCGCGTACGAGGGGTTCGAGGTCGCCGGGCGGGTGGAGACTGTCATCTCCCGGGGCCGGGTGCTGCTGGCGCACGGGCAGTACCACGGGCACGCCGGGCACGGCCGCTACCAGCCGCGCGGGCTGTCGACCTACCTGCGCTGAGGCTGCGCTGAACGAACAGGGGGACACAGTGGATGTAGGAGTGGTCTTCCAGCTCGACCCGCCCGCCCGGCGGATCGTGGAGCTGGCGCGGCGGGCCGAGGCGGGCGGGTTCAGTCACATCTGGTCGTTCGACTCGCACGTGCTGTGGCAGGAGCCGTACGTCATCTACAGCGCGATCCTGGCCGCGACCGAGCGGGTGGTCGTCGGGCCGATGGTGACCAACCCCGGCACCCGCGACGCCACCGTCACCGCCAGCACCTTCGCCACCCTCAACGAGCTGTACGGCAACCGGACCGTGTGCGGCATCGGCCGTGGCGACTCGGCCGTACGCACCCTCGGCCTGCCCCCGATCGACCTGTCCCACCTGCGCGAATCGGTCGAGGTGATCCGCGAACTCGCCAACGGCCGATCGGTCCGCTTCCGCGGCGCCGACCTGCGCCTGCCCTGGGTCAAGGAGTCGTCGCTGGAGGTCTGGGTCGCCGCGTACGGCCCGAAGGCGCTCGCGCTGACCGGCGAGGTCGCCGACGGGTACATCCTGCAGCTGGCCGACCTCGACATCACCGCCTGGATGATCGCCGCCGTACGCCGGGCCGCCGAGAAGGCCGGGCGCGACCCGCTGTCGATCAAGATCTGCGTGGCCGCCCCGGCGTACGTCGGCGACGACCTGGCCCACCAGCGCGAGCAGACCCGCTGGTTCGGCGGCATGGTCGGCAACCACATCGCCGACATCGTGCGCCGCTACGGCGACACCGGCGCGGTGCCGCACGCGCTGGTCGAGTACATCGCCGGCCGCAA
Source organism: Catellatospora tritici (assembly GCF_019083965.1). Classification (GTDB taxonomy): domain Bacteria; phylum Actinomycetota; class Actinomycetes; order Mycobacteriales; family Micromonosporaceae; genus Catellatospora; species Catellatospora tritici. Next base: position 48,098 of record NZ_JAHRCY010000010.1, on the reverse strand, counting down.
GGGCTACGACTACGCCGAACACGGCCGGGCCAGCCACCGCGGCATCGACTACGTCTCCGACGCCATCGTGGACCGCTTCTGCGTGCTCGGCCCCGCGAGCGCACACATCGAGAAGCTGACCGCGCTACGCGAACTCGGCGTCCACCAGTTCGCCGTCTACCTGCAGCACGACGACATGGAGCACACCCTCGACGCCTACGCCACCGACATCATCCCCGCCCTCCGCACCATGCACTGAGGACGCACCATGCACTGAGGACGCACCATGCACTGAGGAAAGTGAAGGGCCCCTTCTTATCGCTTTCCGTAGAAGAAGGGCCCCTTCTCAACCAGCCTGCTCAGGCGGGGGCGGCGTGGCGGGCGCGCAGGCGGGCCAGGGCGGGCGGGTGCACGTTGGCGAGGGTGAGGTCCCCGGCGTAGTGGGCCAGCACGCGACGGTCCATGAGGTGGCGCCACAGCGGCGGCACCAGGGCCGCCAGGATCATCGTGGCGTACCCGGCGGGCAGCTGCGGCGAGCTGCCGAAGCTGCGCAGCACCTGGTATCGCCGCAGCGGATTGGCATGGTGGTCGCTGTGCCGCTGCAACTGGAACAGGAACACGTTGGTGACGATCCGGTCGCTGTTCCAGCTGTGCTTCGGATCGACCTTGTCGGGGCGCCCGGCCGCGTTGAGCGGCCGGGCCAGCCCGTAGTGCTCCAGGTAGTTGACGACCTCCAGCAGCCCGAACCCGACCACCGCCTGCGCGACGAGCAGCACCAGCGCGTACGGCCCGAACACCGCCACCAGCACGGCGTACAGCGCGACGGTCATCGCCCAGGCGTTGAGCACGTCGTTGCGCACCGTCCACGGCGAACGGCCGCGCAGCCGGTGCCGGTCGGCCTCCAGGTGCCAGGCCGAACGCAGGCTGCCCAGCACGGTACGCGGCAGGAACGCCCAGAAGCTCTCCCCCAGCCGCGCGCTAGCCGGGTCCTGCGGCGTGGCCACCCGTACGTGGTGACCCCGGTTGTGCTCGACGTAGAAGTGCCCGTACGCGCTGGGCGCCAAAGCGATCTTGGACAGCCACCGCTCCAGCCGCTCGCGCTTGTGGCCCAGCTCGTGCGCGGTGTTGATGGCGATGCCGGAGACGATGCCGATGCTGAGCACCAGCCCGAGCGAGGGCAGCGGACCGAGGTCGGCGTTGGTCCACACGTGGCAGCAGACGACCAGCGACACGTACTGCAGTGGCAGATAGAGGTAGGTCAGGCCGCGGTAGTAGCGCATCCGCTGCAGCCGGGGCACGTCCTGCTCGGGCGGGTTGTCCCGGGTGTCGCCGAAGAGCAGGTCGACGGTGGGGATGAAGACGAAGACCGCGAACGGGGCCAGCCACCAGCCCCAGTCGTGGCCGCCGCGCCAGAGCAGCCAGCCGTGCAGCGGGAGCGTGGGCACGATCAGCGCCAACGGCCAGAGGTACTTGCGGGGGTCGCGCCATGCGGCCGCGTCGCTCATGTCCGCCTCCGAGGGAGTTTCGTGCCCTCGACTGTCACATGATCATCGACTCTTGACAATCACGAGTTTTCTGTAAACTCCTGGGATGACTCATGGTCTCTCCCGCCTGCGACCGGCCGAACGCGACACCACCCGCGCCGCGATCGTCGCCGCCGCCCGGAAGCTGGCCGTCTCCCAAGGCTGGGCCACGGTGCGGATGGCGCAGGTCGCCGAGCTGGCCGGGGTCAGCCGGCAGACCGTCTACAACGAGTTCGGCGGTCGGTCGGGGCTGGCCGACGCGCTGGCCCAGGCTGAGGTGGACGCGTTCACGGCGGGGCTGCGCGAGGTCCTGTTCGGCCACGGCGGGCAGGTGCGGGACGCGATCGCCGCCACGGTCCGGTTCGCGCTGACCGAGGCGCGGCGCAATACCCTGGTCGCCGCCATCCGGTCGCACGGCGGGGCGGATCCGCTGCTGGCGTACCTGACCACCCGCGCCGAGGTGGTGCTGGCGACGGCGGCGGTGCCGCTACTGGAGTGGGTGTCCGCGTACGACGGCCGCCTGACGCCCGAGCGGGTGGCTTTCGCCGTGGACACCGTGATCCGGCTCGTGGTCAGCCACGTGGTGCTGCCGCTGTCCCCGGTGGAGCAGACCGCTGACGGCATCGCCGACCTGGTCATGCTCCTGCTGCACGCCTGAACCCCGCCGCGCGGGGCAGGCGGGCCGCGCGCCACGCTCGCGTTTTGTCCATGTTCGCCGGTCTGCGCCAGTAAACTGACGGCGACAGCACCGGCCGTCCGCCGGAACGGCCCGGTGGCGGCCTGACAGGACGGGACCGGGTGGTGAAGACCTGGCACATCGTGGCCTCGCTCGCGGCGGCAGTGGTGCTCACCCTGACCGTCGGACTGTCCCCGTCGCGTGGCGCCCCGGCCGACCAGTGTCCGCAACTCGCCCTCGGCTTCACCGAGCGGCAGCGGGCCGACCTGGCGCGAGCCGCCACGTACACCCGCGACTCCGCGCAGCTGCCCGGCCTGATCGCCGCGGTGTTCGTACCCGGTCGCGGTGCCTGGGTGTGCGTGCTGGGCGTATCCGATCTGGAGACCGGACACCCCCTCAACGCCGCCGACCGCTTCCGCATCGCCAGCATCACCAAGACGTTCACCGGCACGGCCGTGCTGCAGCTGGCCGACCGTGGCGAGTTGCGCCTGGACGACCCGCTCAGCCGCTGGGTGGACTGGCCCGACGGCAACGCGATCACGATCCGGCAACTGCTGAACATGACCTCCGGGGTGTACAGCTACACCGACGATCCGCAGTTCATCCAGCGGTACAACGAGGACCCGGAGGGGGCGTTCACCGCCCGCGACGCGCTGGACATCGCGCGGGCGCACGACCCCTACTTCGCGCCCGGGGCGGGCTTCCACTACTCCGACACCAACTACATCCTGTTGGAGCAGGTGGTCGAGAAGATCACCGGCCGTCCGATCGCGGACTGGATCGACCACAACATCCTCGACCCGCTGCACCTGACCAACACGTCGTACCCGGCGACCTCGGCGCTGCCCGCGCCGTTCTCACGGGGGTACGACGCACCGCCGCCCCCGCAGCAGGCGGTGCCCGCCGAGCCCGAGCCGACGCAGCAGCCCGCCACCCCGGCCCCGCAGCCCGGCACCCCGGCCCCGCAGCCCGCCACCCCGGCCCCGCAGCCCGGCACCCCGGCCCCGCAGCCCGCGCCCAGCCCGCAGCCCGGCGCCGCCCCCGGTGCCGCCGCACCGAGCCCCAGCGCGACTCCCGGTCCGGCCGCCACCGGACCGAGCCTGGCCGACCTACGCGACGTCACCTACAGCAACCCGAACTACGCCGGTGCCGCCGGGGCGATGGTGTCCAACCTCGCCGACCTGCGCGTATGGGCCAAGGCGCTGGCCGAGGGCAGCCTGCTGTCCGAGACCATGCGCCGCGAGCGCCTGCGCACCGTGCCGCTCGCCGCGAACGCCGGTGTCTCCTACGGCCTGGGCATCGCCGACTGGGGCGGCTGGCTCGGCCACAACGGCACCATCCTGGGCTACAACGCGGCCATGTTCTACGACCCGAAGACGGGTTCGGTCATCATCGTGGAGACCAACCGCTCCTCACTGACCTCCGACGTGGCCACGCCGCTGTTCACCGAACTCGCCAAGACCGTCCCGTCCGGACGCTGACGACCGGTGCGCCCGGACCTGCCTGTTCCCGGTGGCTGGACGCTATTTCCCAGCTTTTGGTAAGCGGCCATCGCCCCGGTCGGCGTCCGCCGATAATGACGTCGTGCCGTCTTCCGCGCTGCCCGATGTCCTGGCCGTGACCCCGGTCGTCCACCGTCCGGACGCGGTGGTCCGCCCGCCGGGCTCCAAGAGCATCACCAACCGGGCGCTGCTGTGCGCGGCGCTGGCCCCCGGTCGCAGCACTCTCACCGGGGTGCTGTTCGCCGACGACACCCGCGCCATGCTCGGCTGCGTCGAGGCGCTGGGCGCCCGGGTCGAGATCGACGAGCAGACCAGCACCGTCATCGTGGACGGCATCGACCCCCGCTCGGCCGCCCCCGCCGCGCTGTACGCGCGCCAGTCCGGCACCACCGCCCGGTTCGTGCTGCCGGTGCTGGCCCTGGGCAGCGCCCGCCGGGTGCTCGACGCCGACCCGCAGCTGCGCGACCGCCCGTTCGGGCCACTGGTCGCCGCGCTGCGCGAGCTGGGTGCCGTGGTCGAGGAGCCGCTGCGCCCCGATCACCTGCCGCTGGCCGTGACCGGGCCGGTGCACGGCGGGCAGACCCGGCTGCCCGGCCACCTCTCCAGCCAGTTCCTGTCCGGGCTGCTGCTGGCGGCCCCGCTGATGCGCGACGGCCTGTCCGTCAAGCTCACCTCGCCGCTGGTGTCGGTGCCGTACGTGACCATGACCGCCGCGGTGATGGCCGCGTTCGGGGTGCGCGTCGACGGGATCGACGACAGGGTCTCGCCGGCGGCTCGTCCCGACGGCCCCCCGGGACGGGTCGACCCACCATTTGCGACGGTCGCCGGGTTGCGGGTCGCGCCGGGCGCCTACCGGCCCGCCGACTTCGCGATCGAGCCCGACGCCAGCGCCGCCTCCTACTTCCTGGCCGCCGCGGCGGTCACCGGCGGCCGGATCACCGTCGCCGGGCTGGGCACCGGCAGCCTGCAGGGCGACGTGCGCTTCGCCGACGTGCTGGAGCGCATGGGCGCCCGGGTCGAGCGCTCCGCCGACCGGATCACCGTGACCGGCACCGACACCCTGCGCGGCGTCGACGTCGACATGGCAGACATCTCCGACACGGCGCAGACCCTGGCCGCCGTCGCCGTATACGCCGACAGCCCGACCCGCGTACGCGGCATCGGCTTCATCCGCAAGAAGGAGACCGACCGGCTCGCGGCGGTCGTCACAGAGCTACGCCGGGCGGGCATCGACGCGGTCGAGCACGAGGACGGCTTCACCGTGAACCCGGGCACCCCCGCGCCGACCAGATTCGCCACCTACGACGACCACCGGATGGCGATGAGCCTGGCGCTGCTGGGACTGCGTACGCCGGGCATCGAGATCGCCGGGCCGCGCTGCGTGAGCAAGACCTACCCGCACTACTTCACCGACCTGGCGGCGGTGCGCGGTTGATCTCGCGGGGCTGATGGGACAGATGGCACGCAAGGGGTGACCACGGGCGGATCGCCCGGTAGCGTGTGCACAGCCGTGCAGTCCGGCGCGGTTTTCCATGTCGTCTGGGAGATGTAGGCACGATGAGCGAGCAGGTCAAGGAGAAGCACGTCGGCCCGTCGGCCGCACGCCGCGCCACCAAGGCACAGCGCCGCGAGGAGCGCATGGCCGTGGCCAAGGCAGCGGCGCGACGCAAGCGGATCCTGTCCGTGATCGGGGCAATCGCGGGCCTCGTGCTGATGGTCGGCTTCGCCTACCTGGTCTTCCCGACGAACAACAAGCCCGACAACGGCAACCTCAGCTCGGTCTCCGGCGACGGCACCACCCAGGACCCGGGCGCGCAGCCCGACCCGAACGCCCAACAGCCGACCGGTGAGTTCCCGCCGCTGCCCGAGGGTGCCGACCCAGCGCTGAAGACCAAGCCCGCCGCGACCAAGGGCGAGGGTGACCTGACCAAGCTCAGCCCGAAGGTGCTGATCGAGGGCAAGGGCGCGGCGGTCAAGTCCGGCGACCACATCACCGTTAACTACGTCGGCGTGTCATACAAGACCGGCGAGGAGTTCGACGCGAGCTGGGGTCGCCAGCAGGCGTTCGACTTCACCATCGGTCAGGGTGCGGTCATCCAGGGCTGGGACCAGGGCCTGCTCGGCATCAAGGTCGGCAGCCGGGTCCAGCTCGACATCCCGTCGGAGATGGCCTACGGCGACAACGGCCAGGTCCCCGGCCCGCTGCGCTTCATCGTCGACATTCTGAAGATCGGCTGAGCGGACCACCCGCGAGACATCCGGCCCCGGTCGGACCGTGCGCTGCCACGCGATGGCACGCCGGTCGGGCCGGGGTCGTTCGTGTTACCGGAAAAATCCCCCATCTCCGGGCAGGTCGGACTAGGGTCGAGCGCAAGCGGGTGGCCGCCCGTGCCGACCGCTGGAGGAGTGTTCGCGATGCCCCGCAAATCGACGTGGGTCGCCGGCGCGCTGCTGTCCGCCGCGGCCGCCGGAGCCGGTCTGCTGGCCTACCGCAAGCGCCGGGCCACCGGGTACGAGCAGCACCTGGAACAGCTCGCCGCGCTCGACAACGGCCGCCACGACACGCCCAAACACAAGAAGGAGCGCACCCCGCGCAAGCTCAAGAAGGCACGCAGTCACGCCGTGTCGGCCGAGAGCCACGCGGGCTCCCACTGGTGAGCACCGGCGGTGCGCCGCCCACGCGGGCGGCGCACCGCGCCGCGTCTCAGCGCACCCGCCGCTCGCCCGCCTCGACCGCCAGCGGCAGCACGTTCTCCGGCGGCGGCAACGGGCACGTGCCGTACTCGGTGAAGGCGCACGGGAGGTTGACCGCCCGGTTGAAGTCCAGCACCACCGTGCCCTCGTCGTCGGGACCGCCGACGGTCAGTGAACGCGCCCCGGAGTGCGTGGTGACACCGCTGGTCGCGTCGCGGAACAGCACCGACAGCTCGCCCTCGCCACCGTCGAACGCGGTCAGCGCGTAGTCGACGCCGTCGACGGCGAAGCGCAGCACGCCTGTTGCCGTCTGCTCGTGGACCAGGCCGGGCACGACCGCCCCCACGGCGACCGTCTGCGGCCGCTCGTACGCCCGGAAGCTGGCCGGGATCACCCAGCGCGAGCTCGGCGTGTACGCCGGAACCCCGGTGAAGCCGACCCGGGTGGGCGCCTGCGGGTCACGCACGCGCAGCGCGTACGCCCCGCCGCGCTGGATCACCTCGAGCTGTCGCTCGCCCACCAGCAGGGTCAGCCCGGCGGCGCCCTCCTGCGGGGTCATCACGACCTCGCCGTCGATGGGCTCACCGCCGTGCGTGAGACCGTCGGCGGGGGTGGCGTAGAGGTGCACACCGTCGGTGTCGGCGCTCCAGCGCCCGGGCACCTGGGGGTAGGCCTGCGGTTGCGCGTCCAGCCAGTGCAGGGCGGTGAGGCTGAGCCACCCGTACGGGCGGCGCAGGGCGTCCTCGCGCCGGGCGTGCCAGTCGGTCCAGTCCTGGATCAACTGCTCCTGATCGACGACCATGGCGATACTGCTCCTCAGGGGTAAGGAGTGGAGTCTTTGCTTCCGTCAGCCGGGCGGGCTGACCGGCAGTCCCGCAGCTTGCCACGCGGCGAAGCCACCGGCAAGATCCGTGGCCCGGTGCAGGCCCAGCTCCCGCAGCGCCGCGGCCGCCAGGGAGGACGTGTAGCCCTCCTGGCAGAAGACCACGACGGGCAGGTCGTAACGGTCGGCCACGCCCAGCCGGGCGTCGCTGCGCGGGTCGAACCGCCACTCGAGCACGTTGCGCTCGACGATGAGCGCCCCGGGGATCTCCCCGTGCGCCGCCCGCTGTGCCGCGGGCCTGATGTCGACCAGGACGGCGCCGCCGTCCCGGGCCGCGGCCGCCTGCTCGGGATCGAGGCGCTCCAGCCCGGCGCGCGCGGCGGCGAGGATCTCGTCGATGCCGCGCGATCCGGGCGGCGCCTGGGTCACCGCGTCGTCCACGCTCACCACTGTGCACCCGCCCGGTCCACCGCCGCCACCCGCAACCGTCCATCCTGGATGCGGTAGCGCGTCATCGTCTGCAGCGCCGGGCCGTAGACGTGCACACTCACCGCGGGCACCGTCCCGGCGTTACCGATCTGATGCAGGTGGTGCGCCCCGAAGCGGCGCCCCGCGCCGGTGGGCAGGGCCGTGCCGAGCAGCCGGGCGGCATCGTCGTCGCCGGTCAGCGTGTACTCGGTCAGCTCGCCGGCGACCACCGTGAACGCTCCGGCGCTGCCGCCGTGGTCGTGCAGGTCGGTCTCCTGGCCGGGCAGCCAGGAGAGCAGCCAGGCCTCGTAGTCGTCGTGCAGGGCGAGGCGGTGGTACCAACGCTGGGCCGGGTCGAAGCGGACGGCCACCGGCCACTGCTGCGGACGTGCCGCGAGCCGGCGCGCGATCTCCAGGAAGTCGCTCATACGGAATCTCTTCATTTCCTAGCGGTCTTATAGGAATTGAAGTCACCCTAGCACGGCCACCAGATCCGTGGGTCGGTGATGATCGGCGTTTCCCGAACACCGATCATCACCGAGGTGACCCGTCAGAGCGAGCGGGCGATGACCATACGCTGGATCTGGTTGGTGCCCTCGACGATCTGGAGCACCTTGGCCTCCCGGAAGTACCGCTCGACCGGGTGGTCGGCGACATAGCCCGCGCCGCCGAGCACCTGCACCATGTCGGTGCACACCTTCATCGCCATGTCGGTGGCGAACAGCTTCGCCTTGGCCGCCTCCGTCGAGTACGGCAGACCCGCGTCGCGCAGCCGCGCCGCGTACAGCATCAGCGCCCGCGCGGCGGCGATCTCGGTGGCGGCGTCGGCCAGCATGAAGCCCAGCCCCTGCATCTCGATGATCGGCCGCCCGAACTGCACCCGCCCCTTGGCGTACCCGGCGGCGTAGTCGAGCGCCCCCTGGGCCAGGCCGACCGCGCACGCGGCGATGCCCAGGCGCCCGGAGTCGAGCGCGCCCATGGCGATCCGGAAACCCTCGCCCTCCGCACCGATCAGCCGGTGCGCCGGGACCACCGCGCCGTCCAGGGCGACCTGCGCCACCGGCGAGGCGCGCAGGCCCATGGTCTTCTCGCGGGCCTGCGGGTTCAGTCCGGGCGTGTCCGCCGGGGCGAGCAGGCACGAGATGCCCTTGGGGCCGGGACCGCCGGTACGGCAGAAGACGTTGTAGAAGTCGGCCACGCCCGCGTGCGTGATCCACGCCTTGGTGCCGGTCACCACGTAGTCGTCGCCCTCGCGGACGGCCTTGGTGGCGAGGTTGGCGGCATCCGATCCGCCCGCGGGCTCGGACAGGCAGTACGCGCCGAGCAGTTCGCCGCCGATCAGGTCGGGCAGCCACTGTGCACGCTGCTCGACCGAACCGTGGTGGGCCAGCGGGTAGCAGGCCAGGGTGTGCACGCTGACCGCCTCGGCGATGCCCACCCACCGGCCGGCCAGGATCTCCAGCACCTGCAGGTAGACCTCGTACGGCTGCTCCGCGCCGCCGTACTCGGCGGAGTAGGGCAGGCCGAGCAGGCCGGAGCGGCCGAGGGTGCGGATCAGTTCACGAGGGAACTCACCACGCGCCTCGAAGTCGTCGACGTTCGGGGCGAGCTCCTTGTCGGCGAGTTCGCGGGCGAGTTCGAGCAGGTCATGTGCTTCGGGGGTGGGAAGCAGCCGGGCAACGCTGGACATGCCACAAGCTTAACGGTCGTTAGGTCCATCCGTTCCCCGCGCCCTCACCTCCCCAATCTCCAGCTCCCACCTCCCCTAGCGCGGCCGCCGCGGCCGCCCCGCGGGGTAGGCGCAGTTCCGGGGAAAGTGCGGGAATCTTGGACCGCGATCGGGCAGTTTCACCGGAACTGCAAGATCCACTCGCTCTCGTGCACGGTCGCTCGCTCTCGCGCACGGTCGCTCGCCCTCGGCAGGTGCGGTGCCGGGCGGCGCCGGGTTGGTGCGGTCATCCGGACGAAGGGTGCGCGCGGTTTGGGCAGTGAGGGGGTAGGGCACGGGACATAGTGAAAGCAAAGCTCTCGCGAGGAGGCGGGGATGGGCGTCGAACTGGCCGGGCCGATCGTGGTCGGGGTGGACGGCTCGCCCACCGCCGTCGAAGCTCTCGACTGGGCCGCCGCCGAAGCAGAGCTGCGCGGTCTGCCGCTGCGGCTGGTGTACGCCGGCGACGACCACGGACCACGCCTGGGCGACGACGTCGACCAGGCCCTGCCGCCCGACGGGGCCCAGGGAGTGGTCGCGCACGCCGCCGACCGGGTCCGGCTGAAGTACCCCGACCTCGCCGTCGAGACCGCCGTGGTCCACGACGATCCGGCGCACGCCCTGATTCGCGAGTCGGACACGGCGGGCATGGTGGTGGTCGGCAGCCGCGGTCACGGCGGCTTCCACGACCTGATGCTCGGGTCGACCAGCCTGCAGACGGCGATGCACGCCAACTCCTGCGTGGCGGTGGTGCGCTCGTCGGCGAAAGCGACCCGCTCGCCGGTGGGCGAGACGCCCGGTCGGATCGTGGTCGGCGTGGACGGCTCGGCGGAGTCGGACGTGGCGCTGCGGTTCGCCTTCGACGAGGCCGAGCGGCGCGGCTGCGGGGTCACCGCGGTGCACGCCTGGCTGGGCCCGATCACCACCGGTGCGGCGGGGATGCCGTTCGTCTATGACATGGACACGCTGCGCGCCCAGGAGGAGAGCGTGGTGGAGACGGCGTTGGCGCCGTACCGGGAGCGGTATCCGCAGGTGGAGACGCACCGGATGACGGTGGAGTCGTCGGCGGCGGCGGCGTTGACCGAGCACTCGATGGGGGCCGCGCTGGTCGTGGTCGGGTGCCGGGGACTGGGCGGGTTCAGCGGGTTGCTGCTGGGGTCGGTCAGCCAGGCACTGATCCACCACGCCGGGTGTCCGGTGGTTGTCGCGCACGAGGGCGCCAAGCACGGTAAATAGCTAGGAGCAGCCTCTTGACGGCCGGATATGCCGGACTTAAGCTGATAGGTGAAGCCCGACAAATCTCATCGAGAGATAAGCCGGGCTTCCCGTATGTCCAGGGGCGCCCACGTCCAGGGTCCGGTCCCCGCCATCAGCCTTCCTTCGGCTTGTAGACCAGCGGCAGGATGTACCAGAGGAACACGTAGACAGCCGCGATGACCGAGCCTCCGATCGCAGCCCAGCGCGAGCCGGTCACCACGTCCAGCACCAGGTAGACCGCCCCGACGATCGACAGCAGCTCGAACGCCAGCCCCACCTGGGCCAGCACGTGCGTGGCCCGCACGATCTCCGGTTTCTCCCCCTGCCGGAAGTGCAGCCGGTGGTAGCTGACCGGGGCGATCAGCAGTGCCGCGGCCAACGCGGCGGTGACGAAGCTGAACACGTAGAGGTGCCGCTCCGCGCCCGTGATCTTGCCGAAGCCGGCCTGGAACGGCAGCGTGAGCAGGAAGGCGAACAGGATCTGCACGCCCGTCTGGGTGACCTTCAGCTCCTGCAGCTGCTCGGCGTAGCGCCGATGCCAGGGTGCGGTCGGCTCCTGCTGCTCGTCTCGGTGTGCGTCGTCGGCCATACCCCCACTTGTAACCGGGTGGCGGCCTGGTTAACCGTCAGCTCGCCGCGGCGGCCAGCGCGTCTACCAGGCGGCGGCAGGGGCTGGCCAGATTCCAGCGCTCGGCCAGCTCCAGCATCCGGTCGGCGTCACGCGGAACGGCGGGCAGCGTCGGGTCGACGTCGGGCAGCGCCACGTCGGTGGCCACCCGCACCACCTTCGGCGCCACGGCCAGGTAGTCGGCGGCGGCCAGCAGCTTGGTACGCACGCCCGGAGCGAAATCGCTGCCCGGATCGGCCACGGCCGCCATGATCGCGTCGATGCTGCCGTATCGCTCGATCAGACGGGCGGCGGTCTTCTCTCCCACGCCCGCGACTCCCGGCAGCCCGTCACTCGGGTCCCCGCGCAGCGCCGCGAAGTCGGCGTAACCCGAGGCGGGCACGCCGTACTTGGCCAGCACCGCCGCCTCGTCGCAGTCCTCCAGTTTGGCCACGCCCCGGCCGCAGTACAGCAGCCGCACCCCGCGCGCGTCGTCGACGAGCTGGAACAGGTCACGGTCGCCGCTGACCACCTCGACCGGGCCGGGCGCGGTCGCCGCCAACGTGCCGAGCACATCGTCGGCCTCGTTGTCGTCCACGCCGTAGGTCGCGATGCCCACCGCCGCCAGCACCTCGAGCAGCAGCTCGACCTGGGGCACCAGGGCGTCGGGCACCTCCTCGCCCCCGGCCGGGGCCAGCCGGTGCGTCTTGTACGACTCGATCAGCGCCACCCGCCACTGGGGCCGCCAGTCGTTGTCCAGCGCGCAGACCAGCCGACCTGGCTTACGCGTCTTCACCAGCGTGCTGATCATGTCGAGGAACCCGCGCACCGCGTTGACGGGGCTGCCGTCGGGGGCCAGCGCCGAGGAGGCGGGCACCCCGTGGAAGGCGCGGAAGTAGAGGCTGGGCGCATCGACAGCGAGCAGCGGCGTCATATCGCACAGCCTGCCACAGGACACCGACGGAAAGTCCGCAGCGGTCCGCCGGGCAGACGGATCCGCCGGGCGGGCCTCCCGCGGGAGGTCAGCGGTTGCGCGGCGGCACCGCGGTCGGGCGGCGCACCGTGCCCTTCTGCGTGGCGACCGCGGTAGCGGCGGAGGCCTCCTCGCGAGCGGCCTGGATCTTGTCCAGGTACGCGCGGGCGGCCAGGTCCTCCGCCGAGGGGGCGGCGCCGATGGCGTAGATCAGGCCGCCGATGACCAGCAGCACCAGCACGCCGATCGGCACCAGCAGAGTGCTGGCGGTGGAGCCCGGGACGGTCAGCGTGGGGTGGGTCAGCTCGACCGACATCGCGGCCATGCCCGTGTAGTGCATGCCGCAGACGGCCACGCCCATCAGGATCGCCGCGCCCGCGATGGCCGTCGGCCGCGACAGCTTGACGGTGAAGTAGAGCGCCACCGTGGCGGCCACCACCGCGATGGCCACCGACGCGGCGACCAGGCCCTGGTCGTAGTGGACGATGCCGTCCATGTTCATCGCGAACATGCCGGTGTAGTGCATACCCGCGACACCGACGCCGGTGAGCAGGCCGCCGAGCAGGATGCGCGGCCCGCTGGTGCGGCCGAACCCGGCGATGAAGATGCCCAGGCCGACGACCACGACCGAGGTGACCGCGCTGATCAGGGTGCGCAGCATGTCGTACCGGATCAGGGTGCCGCTGACGGTGAAGCCGAGCATGGCCATGAAGTGCATGGCCCAGATGCCGGTGCCGCCCAGCGCGAACGCCGCGAGCGACAGCCACCACCAGCGCTGGCCGCTGGTGGTGGCGGTACGCAGGCGTGCCGTGCAGATCAGGCCGAGCACCGACCCCAACACGGAGAGTGCATACGCCACACTGGGTGTGACCAGGCCGTAGGTGAAATGGTGTACGTCGCCCATGGGTCTGGCCCTCCGGAAGGTAACGCAGCGTACCGATCATCAAGATGATGAAGGTTCACGTTCTCCGTGGCAACTCGGTCAGACGACCGCGTTATAGGCAAGTACCCCTCTATTGACCGCGTCCATCGCGGTGCGCGCCGTCTCACGCAGGGACGATGACGCCCCCCGTGCGTCGGCAATCTGACCGAGGAGATCGATGACCTGTCTCGCCCATCGGACAAAGTCGCCCGCGGGCATATCCCCGTCGAGGCTGTGCCCGCTCGCGAGCACCTTCGCCAGCGGCTCGCCCTTGGCCCAGCGGTACATCGGCCACACGAAGCCGAGATCCGGCTCACGGGTCTGGGCCAGCCCCAGCCGCCGCTCGTCGGCGGCGAGCTGGAAGTACGTCCGCACGCTGGCGTCCACCGCTTCGGCGACCACCCCGCGCGGCACGGAGGCCTGCTCGTCGACGTCACGGCGGGCCTCGTACAGCATCACCGAGACGGCCGCGGCCAGCTCGTGCGGCTGCAGCCCCTCCCACACGCCGGTGCGCAGGCACTCGGCCACCAGCAGGTCGGCCTCGGTCCAGATCCGCGCCAGCATCCGGCCCGGCTCGGTCACCTCGCCGTCGGCGCCCAGGTAACCGCGCTCGGTCAGCAGTTCGCAGATCCGGTCGAAGGTGCGCGCCAGCGAACCGGTGCGGTTGGCCACCTTGTCGCGCAGGCTGTCGGTGTCCTTGAACAGCCGCTGCCGCCGCTCGGCCCAGCGGGCGTGGTCCTCGCGCTCCGGGCAGGCGTGGCACGGGTGCGCCCGCATCGCCTTGCGCAGCGCGAGCAGCTCGCGGTCCTCGTTCGCGCCGCTGCCGCTGCCCCGGCGGCGCACCGCGACGCCCCTGGTCAGCTCCAGGTTGCGCAGGGTGGCCGCGAGGTCGCGGCGCTCGGCCGGGGCCCGGTGGTTGAAGTGGCGCGGCACCCGCACCTTGCCCAGCACCTCCACCTGGCCGGAGAACTCGCCCGCCGAGATGCGCCCGGCCCAGCGGTCCTCGGTCAGCACGCTCGGGCGGGGCTCGCCGAAGCCGCCCGCGCCCGGGTCCAGCACGATGGCCAGGCCCGCGCGGCGACCGCTCGGGATGCGGATCACGTCGCCGACCTTGAGCTGCTCCAGCGAGGCGACCGCGGCGGCGCGGCGCTCCTGCTGGCTGTTGCGGGTCAGCTGCTTCTCCCGCTCGCCGATCTTCACCCGCAGCGCGAAGTACTCGGCGAAGTCGCCGTGCTCGCAGGCCATCTCGGTGTCGTACACCGAGAGCACCTCGGCGTTCTTCTGCACCTGCCGGGCCAGCCCGACGACCGAGCGGTCGGCCTGGAACTGGGCGAACGACGACTCCAGCAGGTCACGCGAGCGCGCGGCGCCGACCGACCCGACCAGGTTCACCGCCATGTTGTACGAGGGCCGGAAGCTCGACCGCAGCGGGTACGTACGGGTGCTGGCCAGGCCCGCCACGTGCCGGGGGTCCACCTCGGGCGACCACACCACCACGGCGTGGCCCTCGATGTCGATGCCGCGCCGCCCGGCCCGACCGGTGAGCTGGGTGTACTCCCCCGGCGTCAGGTCCACGTGGGCCTCGCCGTTGTACTTGACCAGCCGCTCCAGCACCACGCAGCGGGCCGGCATGTTGATGCCCAGCGCCAGCGTCTCGGTGGCGAAGACCGCCTTGACCAGGCCGCGGACGAACAGCTCCTCGACGATCTCCTTGAACACCGGCAGCATGCCCGCGTGGTGGGCGGCCAGGCCGCGCTCCAGCCCGTCCAGCCAGTCCCAGTAGCCCAGCGCGGCCAGATCCTCGGTCGGGATGTTGTGGATGCGCCGCTCGACCAGGTCGTGGATCTCGGTGCGCTCCTCCGGCGAGGTGAGCCGCAGCCCGGCCTGCAGGCACTGCTGCACGGCCGCGTCGCAGCCCGCTCGGCTGAACACGAACATGATGGCGGGCAGCAGGCCCTCGTTGTCCAGCCGGTCCACGATGTCGGGGCGCGGCGGGCCGGGCGTACGGCCGCGACGCTGGCCCCGGCCGCGACGCACGTCGCTCATCTCCAGCCGCCGCAGCACCTCGCGGGTGTGGCGCAGCAGCTCGGGGTGCACCTCGTGCGCCTTGGCCGCGTCGGCGTCGTGGAACAGGTCGAACATGCGCTTGCCGACCAGCATGTGCTGCCACAGCGGCACCGGCCGGTGCTCGCTCACCACGACCTCGGTCCGCCCGCGTACGGTGACCAGCCAGTCGGCGAACTCCTCCGCGTTGGACACGGTCGCCGACAGCGACACCAGCGTCACCGAGGCGGGCAGGTGGATGATGACCTCCTCCCACACCGCCCCCCGGAACCGGTCGGCCAGGTAGTGCACCTCGTCCATGACCACATACGACAGTCCGGCCAGCGCGCCCGAGCCGACGTAGAGCATGTTGCGCAGCACCTCGGTGGTCATCACGACCACCGGCGCGTCGCCGTTGATGGAGTTGTCGCCCGTCAGCAGACCGACCTTGTCCGCGCCGTAGCGCTGCACCAGGTCGTGGTACTTCTGGTTCGACAGCGCCTTGATCGGGGTCGTGTAGAAGCACTTGCGCCCCTGCTGCAGGGCCAGGTGCACCGCGAACTCGCCGACGACGGTCTTGCCCGCGCCGGTGGGGGCGCAGACCAGCACGCCGCTGCCCCGCTCCAGCGCCGCGCACGCGGTGATCTGGAACGGGTCGAGGGAGAAGCTGAGGCCTCCGGCGAACTCGGCGACCAGCGGCGTCAGTTCGGGAACCGGCGTATGGGCGGGGGGTGGGCTCGCGGGTCGGGCAGGTCGGGCGGTGGACCCTGAGCCAGGTCGCCGCTCGGCGCGGTGCGTCATACCGCAAAGGCTACCGACTTGTTCAACAGACTTGTTCCCTCGAGTTCGTCCGGGCGAGCCCACCTGGCCAGGACACGCCCCCGGCGGGGCGGCGTGCTCGCCCCTGGTCGGTATCCTGCGGGGGTGTCCGACACCGCACCGCCGCCCGCCGCCCGCGAGGACCGGATCGACGGCCAGCGTCGCCTTGACGCGGTGCTGTTCGACTTCCACGGCACGCTCGCCATGACCGTCGATCCCGTCGCCTGGGTGACCGCCGCGGCCGCCGCCTGCGGCACCGAGCTGGACCGGGGCCGGGCCACCGTGCTGGCCGACCGGATCGCCACCGCGGGCGGGCTGCCCGGCGTGGCCAAACCGGTGCGGGTGCCACCGCACCTGGCCGAGGCATGGGCCGACCGGGACCTGTACGAGCACGCCCACGAGCAGGCATACACCGGCCTGGCCGCCACGGTCGCCACCGATATCGCCGGACTGGCCGAGGCGGTCTACGCGCGCATCCTGGTCCCGGAGGGCTGGCAGCCCTACCCCGACGCCCGGCCCACCATGGCGGCGCTGCGCGCGGCCGGGGTGAAGATCGGCGTGGTCAGCAACATCGGGTTCGACATCCGGCCGCTGTTGGACGCCTGGGAGCTGACCGGGCTGTGCGACGCGGTCGTGCTGTCGTACGAGGTGGGGTGTATCAAGCCGGATCAGAAGATCTTCCTGCGCGCCTGCGGCATGCTCGCGGTCGACCCGGAGCGCACCCTCATGATCGGCGATACCGCCGCCGACGCGGGCGCCGTGTCGATCGGGTGCTCGGCCCTGATCGTGCCCGCCGCCTCCGCGGGCCGCCCCAACGGCCTGCATCGCGCCCTCTCCCTGGCGATCGCCCCGCTGCCCGCCTGACCGGCCACAGAAGCCTCCGAAACTCCGGACATTTCGCAGCGAACCGGTAATTCCGGCGACTACGCTCGGACCGAAAAAGGTCAACCACCCCGGGCGGAGGACGCATGAGAGTGGTCGTCGACCTCACCCGATGCCAGGGGTACGCCCAGTGCGCCTTCCTGGCTCCGGAAGCCTTCCGTATGGTCGGCGACGAGGCGCTGATGTTCGACCCCGCACCCGACGACAGCCTGCGCGAACGCGTCCTGCGCGCCGCGGCGGCCTGCCCCGTGCAGGCCCTGCAGGTGGATATGACCGTCGCGCCGCGCCGCGAGATCGCCGCGACCGCCAAGCACGGCAAGATGGACGTGTTCAAGCGCGAGGGGCGCATCGTCATCGTCGGCGCCTCCCTGGCCGGGCTGCGCGCCGCGGAGATGCTGCGCAGTGAGGGCTTCACCGGCACGCTGACCGTGATCGGCGACGAGCCGCATGAACCGTACGACCGGCCGCCGCTGTCCAAGCAGGTGCAGACCGGCTGGATCACCTCCGCCGACACCACGCTGCCGCGCCGCTGCGACATCGACGCCGACTGGCGGCTGGGCGTGGCCGCGACGGGCCTGGACCTCGACCGCAAGGTGGTGAAGCTGGCCGACGGGGCGGAGGTCGAGTTCGACCGGGTGCTGATCAGCACCGGCGTACGCGCCCGGCCCTGGCCGGTGGCCCGCGAGGCCGCCCTGGACGGGGTGTTCACCCTGCGCACCCGCGAGGACGCGGCCGGACTGCGCGAGCGGCTGCTGGCCAAACCGCGCCGGGTGCTGGTCATCGGGGCCGGCTTCACCGGTTCGGAGATGGCCTCGGTCTGCGTCGAACTGGGCATCCCGGTGACCGTCGCCGAGGCGGGCCCGGTCCCGCTGTACGGGGCGCTGGGCGGGGTGATCGGGCGGATCTCGGCCGAGATCATGCGCGAGCGGGGCGTGGACCTGCGGACCAAGACGATGGTGACCTCGCTGGAGGGTGACGACGGCGGCAGACTGCGCCGGGCGCACCTGTCCGACGGCACCACGGTCGACGTCGACGTCGCGGTGGTGGCGCTGGGCGGCATCCGCAATGTCGAGTGGCTGGAGGAGACCAACCTGGCGACCGGCATCTGGGGCCTGGCCTGCGACGCGGGTTGCCGCGCCTTCGACGCCAACGGGCTGGTCACCGACGACGTCTTCGTCGCCGGGGACGTGGCCCGCCAGCCGCAGCCGATGTTCGGCTACCAGTTCGTCACGCTGGAGCACTGGAGCAACTCGGTCACCCAGGCCGAGGTCGCCGCGCACAACATGGTCAGCGAGGAGAGCGACCGCTGGCCGCACCTGGCGGTGCCCGCGTTCTGGTCGCTGCAGTTCGGCAACAACATCAAGTCGGTCGGCGTGCCGCCGATCGCCGACGAGATCGCCGTCGTGCAGGGGTCGGTGGCCGACCGCCGCTTCATCGCCGCGTACGGCTACAAGGGCCGCGTCGTCGGTGCCGTCAGCTTCAACGAGGGCCGCTGGCTGGACTACTACGAGGACCTGATCGAGCAGGCCGCCCCGTTCCCACCCGGACCCGGCCTGACCAACCCGTCCGCGGACCCCGGGCCGGTGCCCGCCGGGTTCCCCGAGCGCACGTTCCCGGCCCACGACGCCACCGTGGTCGTCACCGGCCACGACCCCAGCGAGCGGCGGGCGACCCTGGTCCGCTCCGCTCGGGCCAGGAGGACCCGATGACCGAGCCGAGCATCTTCACCCGCATCGTCGACTTCGCCAACCGCGCCGACCCGTATCCGCTGTTCCAGCAGCTGCGCGAGCAGCCGGTGCGCCGGGAGGAGGACGGCACGTTCGTGGTCAGCACGTACCGCGAGATCGAGGCGCTGCTGCACGACCCGCGGATCAGCTCCGACGGGTCCAACCTGCTGCCCGAGTACGCCGCCAAGGCGCCGCCGACCGACACGCCCGGCAGCCCCGGCGCCAGTTTCATCCGGATGGACCCGCCCGACCACGACCGGATCCGGCGCATCGTCAACCGCCAGTTCGGGCCCCCGCACCGCCCGACCCGCGTCGCCGACATGTACCCCGACCTGGAACACATCGTGACGCGGCTGGTCGACGGCTTCGCCGGCAAGCACCAGGGCGACATCGTCGACGACCTGGCGTACCCGTTCCCGGTGGCGGTCATCTGCGAACTGCTCGGGGTGCCGCCCGAGGACGAGCCGCGCTTCAGCGCCTGGGTCGAGCCGATCGTCGACTCGATCGCCCAGCTCACGCCCGACCGGCTGGCCAAGCGCGACGCCGCCCTGCGCGAGCTGGGCATGTACCTGTTCGGCCTGGCCCAGCAGCGGCGGCAGAACCCGGGTCCGGACATGCTGTCGGGCTTCGTCACCGACGACGGCCCGGAGGGTCGCCTCGAAGGGCCGCAGCTGATGGCGACGTTGGTCCTGCTGCTCATCGCCGGGCACGAGACCACGGTCAACCTGATCGCCAACGGCACGCTGACCCTGCTGCGCCACCCGCAGTGGCTGGAGCGGCTGCGCCAGGAACCGGAGCTGAGCATTCGGGTGGTCGAGGAGGTGCTGCGCTACGAGCCGTCGGTGCACTTCCTGCCCAACCGCACCTGCGTGGCCGACATCGGGATGGCCGGGATGACCATCACCAAGGGCGCGCCGATCACGCTGGTGCTGGCCGCGGGCAACCGCGACCCCGAGTATGTCCGCGACGCCGACGTGTTCGACCCCGAGCGGGAGAACAACCAGCACCTGGCGTTCGGCAGCGGCGTGCACTACTGCTTCGGCGCCCCGCTGGCGCGGCTGGAGGCGCAGATCGCGCTGACCCAGATCGCCCAGCGGCTGGCCAACCTGCGTCTGGTCGAGGACCCGCCGCCGTACCGGCCCAGCCCGGTGCTGCGCGGCCCGATCCACCTGCCCGTGACCTTCGACGAGGTCAAGCCAGCAGGCTGACCGCCCCGGGCACGGCCTCGATGGTGATCGGCAGCGGGCAGATCCGCTCGCCGTCGGCGTAGCAGACGATGTCGTCGGTGGCCAGGGTGATGCTGCGGGCCCGCAGCGAGCGCACCTTCGGGTGGGTGACGTGCGTGCCGGAGTACACCCGCGGCTTGATCCGGATCAGCGTGGTGCGCGACACCGGCTCGGCCCAGACCATGTCCAGCAGCCCGTCGGTGGGGTCGGCGTCGGGGCAGATACGCATGCCGCCGCCGTAGCGGGAGGTGTTGCCGACCGCGAGCAGGATCGCGTCGATCTCACGCTGCTGCCCGTCGACGGTGACCTGGTAGCGGCGGGCGCGCAGCCGGGCCAGCTCCAGCAGCACCGCGATGTCGTACCGGATCGGCCCGCGCGGCCAGCGCATCCGGTTGCCGCGCTCGTTGACGATCGCGTCGAACCCGGCCGCCAGCACCGCGCCGAACCAGCGGGTCTGCCCGTCGGGGGTGGTCAGCCGGGCCAGGTCCAGGGCCCGGGCACGCCCGTCGCGCAGCGCGGCGGCCACCGCGTCGGCGGCGGCGAACAGGTCGGTCGGCAGGCCCGCGCTGGTGGCGAAGTCGTTGCCGGTCCCGGCCGGGATCACGCCCAGCGGCACGCCGGTGCCCGCCACCGCCTGCTGGGCCAGGTGCACGGTGCCGTCGCCGCCGATCGCGACCAGCGCACCGGCCCCGTCGGCCACCGCCTGGCGGCAGGCCGCCTCGGCCTCGACCGCGCTGTTCGCCTCCAGCACCCGCACCGGGCGCCCGGCCGAGCCGAGCCGTTCCAGCACCGAAGGCAGCGAACCCCGGTGCCGGCCTTTGCCGGCACCGGGGTTGCGCAGTACCACTACCTCGTCGCTCATCCCCTACACGCTCCTCACGGTCGCGGCGGGGGGATGACCGGTCAGGTCATGTCGTCGTAGCGGCGCTCCAGCGACTCCGCGGACGTCACCGGCGCGACGGCGTCGATCCGCTCGCCGGGGGTGATGCTATCGGTGTCGTAGTCGTCAAGTGAAGACGTCTCGTCATCGGCGGTGTCGAGGTACTTGGCCCGGCCACGCTGACGCCGCTTGTCGTTGAGCAGCGAGATGCCCACGACGATGAAGTACAGGACCGCCATGGCCCCGGCCAGCGCGGTCATGCCGAACGGGTCGGGCGTCGGCGTGACGATCGCGGCGAACAGGAACATCAGGAAGATCGCCACGCGCCACCAGCCGAGCATCCGCTTGCCGGTGAGCACCCCCGCCACGTTGAGCATGAGCAGCACGAGCGGGAACTCGAACCCGAAACCGAACAGCATCATGACGCCGGTGACGAAGTCGAAGTAGCCGGTCAGATCGACGTTGACCTCGTAGTTCGGCGACAGCTTGAGGAAGAACTCCAGCGTCTTGCTCACCACGAAGAACGCCAGGAAGGCGCCCGCCGCGAACAGCGGCACGGCGATCGCCGTGAACATGTACGTGTACTTGCGCTCGTGCTTGTGCAGACCCGGGGCCACGAAGGCCCACAGCTGGTACAGCCAGATCGGCGCCGCGAGGATCAGGCCCGCGTACAGCCCGATCTTGAGCTGGAGCAGGAACGGATCGACCGGGGAGGTCGAGTTGAACTGACACAGCGCCCCCGGACCCGCGTGCTCCAGCTTGAAGTCGCAGTACGGAGCGTTGATGAAGTTCTGGATCGGCTCGGCGAAGTAGATGCCGACCGCCAGGCCCACGACGATGCCCAGGCAGGCCTTGAACAGCCGGTTGCGCAACTCGCGGACGTGCTCGATGAGAGTCATCGAGCCGTCCGCAGCGCGTTCACGCTGGGACGGCCCGCGACGTGCCAGGGGGTTCTTCACGTCTTCCGCCCGGGGGTGGGGATCAGTTCTGGCGCTGGACCGGGTCCACGATCGGCGCTGCCGAAGGCTTGCCGTCGGCCAGCGGCTGCTGGGTGGTGACCTGCGCGTCGGCCTTCTCGGCCGTCGCGTCCTTGCCGTCCTTGCCTTCCTCGGTCAGCGCCTTCGTCTCGGCCTTGAGGATCCGCATCGAGCGGCCGAGCGAACGGGCCGCGTCGGGCAGCTTCTTCGAGCCGAACAGAAGGACCAGAACTGCCACCACGAGGAGGATGTGCCAGCCCTTGAGCGCGCCGCTGAACATGGGTACTCCAAAAGTAAGTCGGGGTGATCCGGACCAATCGTACTCGGCCCGAAGCGACCTGCCTGCACGTGAAGTGTCGAGCACCACTCTCAGCAGCGTCAACGCGCGACGGCAGGTGCTGCATGTTTCTGCAGTGACAGCTGTGTGCCGTCTCAGCTGCCCGGTTTCAACTTCACTGTCTTGATCGCCGCCAGCCGCTCCTGCGCCAGCTCGGCGCGGACGCGCAGCGAGTCGGCGTGCGCGGACAGGCCCTGGGCCACCTCGGCCAGTTGCTGGGCCCGCGTGGCCACCGCCTGCAACTCGGCCTGGGCCTCCTTGAGCCCGGCCAGCCGCCACAGCAGCACGCGCACCACCAGGGCCAGCCCCAGCAGGCTCAGCAGCACCACGACCACCACGATCCACGCCACCACAGCAGGAGCCTATCGCCAAACGCCTACGCGTACGCGGCGAGCGCCTGCGCGGCGCTGTCGCGTACCGCGTCGGCCAGGCTCGCCGGGGCCACCACCTCGACCTGCGGCCCCAGACCGAGCACCAGGCGGCGCGCCCAGTCCAGGTCGTTGACCCGCAGCGAGACCAGCCACTCCTCGGCGGACACCTCCACCACCGTCTCGCACGGGTAGTACTCGGTGATCCACCGACCGCCGCGGCCGACCCGCAGCGTCACCGTGGGCGCGTCCGGGTCCGGCTGGAACACCCCGTCACCGACGTCGCTGGTCTGGGCCTGCGGCGGCGGCGCGGCGGCCTCGTCGAGCTCGGCCAGCGCGTCGATGCGGTCGGCCCGGAACAGGCGCACGCCCTCGGCCATCCGGCACCACGCCTCCAGGTATGTCCGCCCCGACACCGACAGCAGCCGCATCGGGTCGACCACGCGCTCGCTGGAGACGTCACGCGCCGCCGAGTAGTAACTGAGCCGCAGCGCGCGGCCCCGCTCGACAGCGGAGCGCAGCTCGGCGAGCCGGTCGTCGTTGCCGGGCAGCCGCACGGCGACCGGGGCGTCGTGCTCCCCCGCCGCCTGCTCGATCTTGGCCAGTGCGCGGTTGATGGCGTCGCGGTCGGCCACACCGGGCGTCTCGGCGAGCATCCGCAGCGCCACCACCAGCGCGGTCGCCTCGTCCGGGGTGAGCCGCAGCGGCCGGTCGATGCCCGCGTCGTAGGTGATGGTGACCCGGTCGCCATCGAAGGACATGTCGATCAGGTCGCCGGGGCCGTAGCCGGGCAGCCCGCAGACCCACAGCAGTTCCAGATCCTCACGAAGCTGCTTCTCGGACACGCCGAGATCCGCGGCGGCCTCGGTGAGCTCGATCCCGGGCCGTGCCAGCAGGTACGGCACCAGGTTCAGCAGCCGGGCCAGCCGGTCGGCCGACGTCTTTGGGCTGGTCATCGGATCGCCTCCGCCAGCTGCGGCGCGGCCACGCCCGCGATCTCGCGCAGCCGCGCGATGGTCGCCTCGCGCACCTCGGCGGGCTCCAGCACCTTCACGTCCGCGCCGTAGCCGACCAGCCAGGCGGCGAAGCCGTCCGCGTCGGCGTAGCGCAGCTCCAGCACGTCGCCCTCGGGCGTCGGGGTGCAGTTGGCGGCCCAGCGGCGCACTCCGGCGGCCCGGCCGGGCGCGACCAGCACCCTGGTGGTGCGGTTGCGCTCCACCGGCCCGGACCAGCGCGCGACGTAGCTGATCAGGTCGAGGTCGGCGGGCGGCGTGAACGCCTGCTCCTCGCCGACGCCACGTACCGAACCGACGATGCGGGACAACCGGAAGCAGCGCGGGGCGTCGCGGTCGGTGTCGTGACCCACCACATACCACCGGCCGCGCCAGCACACCACGCCCCACGGCTGCAGGTGGCGGGTGGTGGGCGCGTCGTCCTCGGGCACCCGGTAGGGGAAGGTGACCTCGCGGCGGGCGCGGGCCGCGGCGGTCAGCGGCTCGAACGCGGCGTCGACCGCCACCACCGGCTCCACGCCCAGCGTCGCGTGCGGGTCGACGTCGACGCCGCCCGCGCGCAGCTTGGCCAGGCCGGAGGTGGCCGCGGCGGCCAGGCCCGCGTGCCGCCACAGGCGGGCGGCCACGCCGACGGCGGCGGCCTCGTCCGGGGTGAGCGGGATCGCCGGCAGCGCATAGTCGCGGTGCGCGATGCGGTAGCCGGGTTCGGTGTCGAAGACACTGGCGGTGCCGGTCTCCAACGGCACGCCCAGGGCGCGCAGCTCCGCCTTGTCCCGCTCGAACTTACGCTGGAACGCCTCGTGCTCACGGGCGTCGTCAGCGTTGTGCTCGTAGCCGGGCACGGTCGCGGCGATCTGCGCCGCGGTCAGGAAGCGGCGCGTGGACAGCAGGCAGATCACGAGGTTGACCAGGCGTTCGGTTCGACTGCGCGACACGCCCGCCACGCTAGCAGCGCCAAGGCTTCCAGCGTTAACCGGCAGCCGTGCCGGATGCGGGGACCGATCGGCCCCCGTCGCCGCGATGTGCCTGGCCGCCATGGGTATCGCGACCGCCAAGCACCGCAATGCTTGACAAATCGGACGATGTTTCTTACCCACCCGGGTGACCTCCCGAACCGCACCCGCCTACCGCGCCGCCACCGCCCGCCCCGATAGGGTCGCCGTGTGATTCGGTGGCGCAGGGGCACGGTGCAGCAGGTCGTACGCGGCTGGCGCGGGGCGGTGGAGCTCACCGTCACGCTGACGGCCCGCAGCACCGACGACCCGGCGACGGTCCGGGCGCTGGCCTACCCCGACCTCGTCGGCACCCCGCAGCCCGGCGACGAGGTGCTGCTCAACACCAACGCACTCGCACTGGGCCTGGGCACCGGCGGCTACGCCCTGGTGGTGGCCGTGCCCGACCGGCTGCCCGAGGACACCCCGCCGCTCGGCCACATCGTCAAGGCCCGCTACAGCCCGCTGCAGACGATCCGGCTCGCCGCCGACGAGGAGGGTTCCCCGCACCGGGCCGCCCTGGCCGCCGCGGACAGCCTCGACGGCATGCCGGTGATCACCGCAGACCTGCACTCGGCCCTGCCCGCGATCCTGGCGGGCATCCGCGCCGACGCCCCGCACGCCCGCGTCGCGTACGTGCTCACCGACGGTGGCGCCCTGGCCGCCGGTTTCTCCCGCACCCTCGACGCGCTGCACGACAGCCTCGCCGGAACCGTCACCACCGGCCAGGCCTGGGGCGGCGACCTGGAGGCCGTCAACATCCACGGTGGACTGCTCGCCGCCCGGCACGCCCTACGCGCCGACATCGCGATCGTCAGCCAGGGGCCGGGCAACCTCGGCACCGGCACCGTCTGGGGGTTCTCCGGCACCGCCGTCGGCGAGGCCGTCAACGCCGCCGCGGTGCTGGGTGGCCGTCCCGTCGGGGCGCTGCGCGTCTCCGACGCCGACGCCCGCGATCGGCACCAGGGGGTGTCGCACCACAGCCTCACCGCGTACGGCCGCGTCGCGCTGGCCCCCGCCGACCTGGTGCTGCCCGACAACCTCACCGCCGAGCTGCGCGAACGGGTCGACGCCGACCTCGCGCCGCTGACCGCGCGGCACCGCGTCGTCACCGTGGCCGGGGACGGGCTGGACGAGGCGCTGCGGTCGGTGCCGGTGAAGCTGTCGACCATGGGCCGCGGCCTCGACGGCGACTACGCGTACTTCCTCACCTGCGCCGCCGCCGGTCGCCACGCCGCCGCCCTGACCTGACCTGATCGCGCCGCGCTCGGGTCGGGGATCAGGATCGCGGGCCGGGGATCAGGATCAGGATCAGGTGAAGATGACGATCGCCGCGATGGCGGCCACGGCGAGGCCGAGCAGCGCCGCCAGCACCCAGGTGGGCACGGTGTACTCACCGCGCCGGTTGCGCTCGATCTCCTCGTAGATCTTGTTGCGGCGGCGCTCGCCCCAGCTGAGCTTCACGTCATCGGCGTTCCGCTCAGGCATGCCGGGGTGGGGTTGGCGATCATTCGACTCACTCATGATGCCTCCGAGCGTAGCTCCCGCCCCCCGCGGTCCGGACCTCGACCGCCCGGCCGGAAGCGGACGCCCCCCGACGGCCACACCCCGCATTGACGCTGGCCTATCCAGTGGACGGGTGGGCGAAATCCGCCCACTGGATAGGCCAGCGTCGATGAAAAAGCCGGTCCGGCGAGCGCCCGCCGCGAGGCGGTCGCGCGGCGGCGGTCACATGCTGGCGATGAGGCGCTCCACCCGCTCGTCGTGCGCTCGGAACGGGTCCTTGCACAGCACGGTGCGCTGCGCCTGGTCGTTCAGCTTGAGATGCACCCAGTCGACGGTGAAGTCGCGCCGCTTCTCCTGCGCGTGCTTGATGAACTCCCCGCGCAGCCGGGCCCGGGTCGTCTGCGGCGGCGTCTCCTTGGCCTCGAACGTACGCAGGTCGGTGACCACCCGGTCGACCTTGCCGCGCTTCTCCAGCAGCGGGTAGAGACCCCGGCCGCGACGCAGGTCGTGGTACGCCAGGTCCATCTGCGCCACCCGCGGGCTGGACAGCGGCAGGTCGTGCTTGCGCTGGTACGCCTCGATCAGCCGCAGCTTCGTCACCCAGTCGATCTCCCGGCCCACCCCGGCCAGGTCGCCGGTCTCCACCGCCTGCAGCACCCGCCCCCACAGGTCGACCACGCGCTGCGCCGCCGGGTCGCCCGCCCGGCGGGCCACGAACTCGACCGCCTTCTCGTGGTAGATCCGCTGGATCTCCAGCGCGCTGGCCTCCTTGCCGCTGGCCAGGCGCACCTTGCGGCGGCCGGTGATGTCGTGCGAGACCTCGCGGATGGCCCGGATCGGGTTCTCCAGCGCCAGGTCCGGCATGGCCACCCCGGTCTCGATCATCCGCAGCACCAGGTCCGCGCTGCCCACCTTGAGCAGCGTCGTCACCTCGTTCATGTTCGAGTCGCCGACGATCACGTGCAGGCGCCGGTAGCGCTCGGCGTCGGCGTGCGGCTCGTCGCGGGTGTTGATGATCGGCCGCGAGCGGGTGGTCGCCGAGGAGACGCCCTCCCAGATGTGCTCGGCCCGCTGCGACAGGCAGTACACCGCCCCGCGCGGAGTCTGCAGCACCTTGCCCGCCCCGCAGATCAGCTGCCGGGTCACCAGGAACGGGATCAGCACGTCGGCCAGGCGGCCGAACTCGCCGTGCCGGGAGACCAGGTAGTTCTCGTGGCAGCCGTAGGAGTTGCCGGCCGAGTCGGTGTTGTTCTTGAACAGGTAGATCTCGCCCGCGATGCCCTCGTCGTGCAGTCGCTTCTCGGCATCGACGAGCAGACCCTCGAGAATCCGCTCCCCCGCCCGGTCGTGCGCGACCAGATCCACCACCGAGTCACACTCGGGTGTGGCGTACTCCGGATGGGAACCGACGTCGAGGTAGAGGCGGGCGCCGTTGCGGAGGAAGACGTTGCTCGACCGTCCCCATGAGACGACCCGACGGAACAGGTAGCGCGCCACCTCGTCCGGGGACAGCCGTCGCTGGCCCCGATAGGTGCAGGTGACACCGTACTCGGTCTCTAGCCCGAAGATTCGTCGGTCCATACAAAGACACTAGCCGCCCGAACGCCCAAGGTCACTGTTGCGCGCGCCGCGAGGTCTGGCGTGTAATCCCGACACAACCCACCCCGGCGCTCCGGTAAGGCACCACTCAGTAACCCACGGTAATCAGGTCTAGGCTACCTGCCAGCGTCGATGTCCGCAGGCGGCACGCCGCGGGCGTCCCGCACCACGGAACGTGACATAAACTTCCGTTGTCATGAAAATTCTGGTCACCGGCGGCGCCGGGTTCATCGGCTCCCACTACGCCCGCACCCTGCTCGCCGACGACCGCGGCGACGCCGTCACCGTGCTGGACAAGCTCACCTACTGCGGCAACCGCGACAACCTGGCCGCCGTCGCCGACAGCCCCCGGCTCACCTTCGTCGAAGGCGACATCTGCGACGCCGACCTGGTCGACCAACTCGTCCCCGGCCACGACGCGATCGTGCACTTCGCCGCCGAGACCCACGTCGACCGCTCGGTGCGCACCGCCGCCGGGTTCGTGCACACCAACGTGCTCGGCACCCAGGTGCTGCTGGACGCCGCGCTGCGCCACGGCGTGGGCCGGTTCGCGCACGTCTCCACCGACGAGGTCTACGGCAGCATCGAGCACGGCGCCTGGCGCGAGGACCAGCCGCTGGCCCCGCGCTCGCCGTACTCCGCCGCCAAGGCCGGCAGCGACCTGCTCGCGCTGGCCTACCACGCCACCCACGGACTGGACGTGGTGGTGACCCGCTGCGCCAACAACTACGGCCCCTTCCAGTTCCCCGAGAAGATCATCCCGCTGTTCACCACCAACCTGCTCGACGGCCTGCCCGTGCCGCTGTACGGCGATGGCACGCAGGTGCGCGAGTGGCTGCACGTCGACGACCACTGCACCGCCGTCGACCTGGTGCTGCGCCGGGGACGGCCCGGCGAGGTCTACCACGTCGGCGGCACCGCCGAGCTCACCAACCGCGAGCTCGCGGGGCGGCTGCTCGCCGCCACCGGGCGCGACTGGGAGCTGGTCCGCACCGTCGCCGACCGCAAGGGCCACGACCGCCGGTACGCGCTGGACGACACCAAGATCCGCGAGGAGCTCGGGTACGCCCCCAGCGTCGACTTCACCACGGGGCTGGCCGGCACCGTCGCCTGGTACCGCGACCACCGCCGGTGGGGGGAGCCCCTCAAGCCGGCGGCGGCGCTGCCCTCGGGCAGCGCCGCCGGGTAACGCGTTCGGACCGGCTCAGGAGGCGGCCGCCGGGGCCAGCAGCGGCGTGAGCGCCGCCCCGGTCACCCGCCGGAACTTGCGACCCGGCCGGGCCCGCTCCAGCACCGCCACCTCCAGCTGCTCGGCCGCCAGCTGGCGCGCCGCGCCGCCCTCGCCACCGACGCTGGCCAGCGCCTTCACCGCGAGCTTGAGCGCCTCACCGAGGGTGTGCGCCTCGCTGTGCTCGGCGCGCAGCAGGTTGCCGATCGCCTCGGCCTGCCCGCCCATCGCCATGAACCCCGGCTCGTCCTGCACCGAGCCGTCATAGGTCAGCCGGTACAGCTCGTCGTGCTCCGGGGCCGAGCCGACCTCGGCCACGCAGATCTCCACCTCGTACGGCTTGCCCTGCTCGGAGAAGATCGAACCGAGGGTCTGCGCGTACGCGCTGGCCAGGGCCCGGCCGGTCACGTCGCGGCGGTCGTAGGAGTAGCCGCGCAGGTCGGCCATGCGAACCCCGGCCGCCCGCAGGTTCTCGAACTCGTTGTACCGGCCCACGGCCGCGAAGCCGATCCGGTCGTAGATCTCGCTCACCTTGTGCAGCGTGGTGGAGAGGTTCTCCGCCACGAACAGCACCCCGCCCGCGTACGTCAGCACCACGACGCTGCGACCGCGCGCGATGCCCTTGCGGGCGTACTCCGAGCGGTCCCGCATGATCTGCTCAGGCGAGGCGTAGAACTGCATGGCCACAGCGGTTGTCTCCTTCTGCGAACGGCCGATGGACTACTCGGGTGCGACGGTCAGCCGACCGGGTTCTCGGTGCGTGCCGCGATGACGGCCTCGGCCATCGCCGCGGTCTCCTCGTCGGTCAACCGCGCCGTGCCCTCGGCCGTCGCGGTCATGACCACGGGGAAGATCTTGCGGATGACGTCGGGACCACCGGTCGCCGTGTCGTCGTCAGCGGCGTCGAACAGGGCCTCCACCGCCAGCGGCGCCGCCTGCGCGACGGTCAGCCCCGACTTGAACCGCTTCTTCAGCGCCGACTTCGCGAACAGCGAACCCGAGCCGATGGCGTCGTAGCCGGCGTGCTCCTCGTATAGCCCGCCCGCGATGTCGAAGCTGAAGATCCGGCCCGCCTTGCCCGGGACCTTGGCGTCCAGGTCGAACCCGGCGAACAGCGGGATCACGGCCAGGCCCTGCATGGCCGCGCCCAGGTTCTGCCGGATCATCGTGGCCAGCCGGTTGGCCTTGCCGTCGAGCGAGAGCATCGCGCCCTCGATCTTCTCGTAGTGCTGCAGCTCCACCTGGAACAGCCGCATCAGCTCGATGCCGACGCCCGCGGTGCCCGCGATGCCGATCAGCGAGTACGGGTCGGCGGGGTGCACCTTCTCGATGTCGCGGCTCGCGATGAGGTTGCCCATGGTCGCGCGGCGGTCGCCGGCCATCACCACACCGTCGGTGCCGGCGATCGCGATGATGGTGGTGGCGTGGGGGGCCACGTCCGCGCTGATCCCGGCGGGCAGCGGGCGGCGGCCGGGCAGCAGCTCCGGCGCCACCTGCGTCAGGAACTCGGTGAAAGACGACGTTCCCGGCGTGGTGAAACTAGCCGGTAGACGCCCGGGTGAACCAATACCCGCTGCCACGAGGTCTCCTCCAGGTAGTCGATCGCCTTGCGTAGGTTCGCTCGGTCGTCCTTGAACTGTCCAAGGCCGCCGTTGCAGTTGAAGCAAAGGATGCCACGTACGTTACCGAACAGATGGTCATGGTCCACATGCTCGGGTGCCGGTGCGCCGCAGATCGCACACACCCCACCCTGCGCCGCCAACATCGCGTCGAACTCCGCCTGTCCCATGTTGTAGCGGCGCCGCAGGTGGTACTCGCGGGTGCTGCCGTGGTGCTTGACCTTCGAATCCGCCGATCGGATGTTGTGGCATGGCAGGCAGTAGCTGTGAAGTCCCGTGCGCTTCGATTTCGATGGGGAAAAGCCTCAGCCGACTTGATCTGCTTGCAGTCCGGACACCATTTCATGCCGTCCGGCACAGGTACATCCGGCTTCTTGGCAGGTGCTATTCCGCGCTTCCTACGGCTGACCTCCATCCGCGTGCGGGCGCACTGCTTGCGGTAGAAGGCCCGCCCGTCTTCACGGCTTTTGTTGCTGTGGAAGTCAGTAAGCGGGAGTAGGCGGTCACAGTCCGAACATGTCTTCCATCCAGCGGGGACAAAATCGGACATACTAGGACTATTCCCCCCCTTTTTGCACGTAGCCCCTCACAAATTCCTCGGCGTTTTCCTCGAGGACGGCGTCGATCTCGTCGAGGAGGTCGTCGACGTCCTCGCCGATCTTCTCAACGCGCTCGGCGACCTCGGGGTTGACCTCGGGCGCGACCGACTCGGCCTGCTGCTCGTCACGCGAGCGACCCGACTGTGACTGTCCACCGTCCTGCGTGGCCATCTTCGCCTCCTGAAGCCTTTCGTGGGCCTTAAACCTAGCGCGCGCCGCCGACGAAAGCGATCACCCCGCGGTGATCACTTCCAGGAGGTCCTTGGCGCTGGGGCAACGGTCGAACAGCGCGCCGACGTGCTTCTTGGTCCCGCGCTCGGGCTCCATCATGGGCACGCGCACCAGCGCCTCCCGGCCCACATCGAAGATCACCGAGTCCCAGCTCGCCGCGACCACTTCGGACGCGTATTTGCCCAGGCAGCGGCCGCGGAAGTAGGCCCGGGTGTCCTCCGGCGGCTCGGTCATCGCGAGCCGGGTCGACTCCGGGTCCAGCAGCGTCTTCATCGCCCCACGAGCCACCAGCCGGTGGTAGAGGCCCTTCTCCGGGCGCACGTCGGAGTACTGCAGATCCACCAGCTGGAGCTTGGACGAGGCCCAGCCCAGGTTCTCGCGCTCCCGGTAGCCCTCCAGCAGCCGGAGCTTGGCCACCCAGTCCAGCTCGTCGGCGAGCAGCATCGGGTCGCGCTCCAGGCGCGTCAGCACGCTCTCCCACCGGTCGAGCACGTCGAGGGTCATCGCGTCGGTGTCGGCGCCGGTGCGCGCCTCGGTGTAGGCCCGCGCGCGCTCCAGGAACGCCCACTGGACCTCCAGGGCGGTCAGGCGGCGGCCGTCGCGCAGGCGCATGGTGTGGCGCAGGGTGGGGTCGTGGCTGACCGCGCGCAGTTCGGCGACGGGGTCGGCGATGCCCAGGTCGGTGGTGAGCGCCTTGTCCTCGATCATCGCCAGGATGAGGGCGGTGGTGCCGACCTTGAGGTACGTGGAGATCTCGGACAGGTTCGCGTCACCGATGATCACGTGCAGGCGGCGGTACTTGTCGGCGTCGGCGTGCGGCTCGTCGCGGGTGTTGATGATCGGCCGCTTGAGCGTGGTCTCCAGCCCGACCTCGACCTCGAAGAAGTCGGCGCGCTGGCTGATCTGGAACCCGGCCTGGCTGCCGTCCTGGCCCATACCGACCCGCCCGGCCCCGCAGAAGATCTGCCGGGTCACGAAGAACGGGGTGAGGTACGTGACGATGTCGGCGAACGCGGTCTGCCGCTTCATCAGGTAGTTCTCGTGCGCGCCGTACGAGGCGCCCTTGTTGTCGGTGTTGTTCTTGTAGAGGTGGATCTGGTGGCTGCCGGGGATCGTGGCGGCGCGGCGCGCGCCCTCGGCCATGACCTGCTCCCCGGCCTTGTCCCAGCGGACGATGTCCAGCGGGTTGGTCACCTCGGGGGTGGAGTACTCCGGGTGGGCGTGGTCGACGTATAGCCGGGCGCCGTTGGTGAGGATCACGTTGGCCAGACCCAGGTCCTCGTCGGCCAGTGCCTCCGCCGGGTCGTAGGCGGCGCCGGTGTAGCTGAAGCCCCGAGCGTCGCGCAGCGGCGACTCCTCCTCGTAGTCCCACCTGGCCCGGCCACCGCGGGCCAGTTCGGGGCGGGCGCCGTAGGCATTGACCACCTGCGAGGAGGTGACCATCGGGTTCGCACCGGGTTGCCCTGGCACGGAGATCCCGTACTCTACCTCCGTACCCATGATCCGACGCACAGTCATGGGTCGAGCCTAGACGACACGGCGCCCCCGGCGCCGCCGCAGTACTGCTAACTTCACGGGGGAGTCGGTATGACCACCATCCTGCCTGGCCCTGCTCAGCAGGAGCAGGGCCGAGTGAGTCCGGTCACCGGTACGCCACGCTGGTGGTCGGGCAACCGGTTGCCCCGTCTGCTGCTCGCACTCCTCTTCCTGGTCCTGCTCGGGTACGTGTTCACCCAGGCCGGTGTGCACGGGCGCAGTTACGACGAGCCGCTGCAGGACAACTACGGCCAGCGGACGCTGTCCTGGTACACCTCGGGCGGGCAGGACAAGAGGTTCCTGGAGTACCGCGACGATCTGCAGATGCCGCAGCACGGGCCGTTCTTCGAGACGGTCGTGGCGGTGGCGCAGAAGGTCGCCAAGAAGACGGTGGACGCCGACCCCTGGCAGGTGCGCTCGGTGGTGACCGCACTGGCGGGCGTGCTCGGCGTGCTGGCGATCGCGCTGTGCGGCCTGGAGCTCGGCGGCTGGTGGCTGGCGTTGGTCGCGGCGCTCGGGTTGACGCTGTATCCCCGCTACCTGGGCGCGATCTTCAACAACTCGAAGGACATGCCGCTCGCGGTGGCGATGCTGTTCACGCTGTGGCTGGTGTTGCGCCTGGTGCGACGCTGGCCGCAGGGGCGCCGGTACCTGCTGGACACGGCCCTGGTCGGGGTGTCCATCGGCGCCGCGGCCGCGATCCGGATCAACGCGCTGGTCTGGGGCGGGCTGCTGGTGATGATGGCCGCGACGTGGTGGGTCCGGTACGGGCGCGCGGCGGTGCGCGGCGGCACCTGGCGGGCGAGCCTGTTCAAGCAGCTGCGCGGCGGTCTGGTGCTGGGCGTGGCCACCTACGCGACGATGGTGGCGCTGTGGCCGTATCTGATCCTCAATCCGGTGTTCGGGCTGCTCGACTCGTTCCGATCGATGTCGAAGTATCCGTGGCTGAACTCGATCCTGTTCGACGGCCAGATGGTGCCGGCGATGAACCTGCCCTCGTGGTACGCGCCGGTGTGGCTGCTGATCGGCTCGCCACTGCCGACGGTGCTGTTCGCGCTGGCGGGTATCGGCCTGATCTCGATCGACCTGATCCGCGGGCGCGCGAGCGACCTCCGTCCGCTCCTGGTGGTGGGGGCCGCGCTGGTTCCGCTGCTGATGATCATCGGGATGCACGCGACTATGTACAACGGTCCGCGGCATTTCCTGTTCGTCATCCCGCCGCTGATCCTGATCGCCGCGTACGCGCTGGTGCGGCTGGGGCGGGCGGTCGCGGCGCGGCTGGGCGGCGGCGCGCGGACGCCGGTGCTAGCGCTGGTGGTGCTGGCGCTGGTCGCGAGCCAGGTGCAGGTCGTGGCGGCGAGCGCGCGCCTGTACCCGTACGAGTACATGTACTTCAGCCCGGTGGTGGGCGAGTATCGCGGCGCGCAGGGCCGGTTCGAGACCGACTACTGGGCCGTCTGCTCCCGGGAGGCGGCGGTGTGGCTGGCCGACAACTGGCGTCAGTACGCCCCGACCCCGACCGCGACCTTCCGCAACGGCTTCGTGCCGGTCCAGTTGACCGACAACTACCTGCCGCCGGAGCTCAAGTGGGCCCCGGCCGGCCGGGCACCTGACTTCACTTTCTGGATGATGAGGGATTTTCGGGCCGATACCTGGCCGGACTACCGGGTCATCCATGATGTAGTAGTCGAGGGCTACGTGCTGTGCCAGGTCAAGGTCCGACCGGACTGGGCCGCCTGACAAGGCACCCCTGACGACTTCTTCGCGCTACCCCCACTGAAGGACGCCATGGCAACCCCCCCAACCCTCTCCGTCGTGATTCCGATGTACAACGAGCAGGAGGTTCTCCCACTCCTGATCGAGCGGCTGCGCCCGGTGCTGGACGGTGCCGAGATCTCGTACGAGGTCGTCGCGGTCGACGACGGCAGCGCCGACGCGACCGGAGCCATGCTCATCCAGGCGGCGCGGCTGTGGCCGGGCCTGCGCGTCGTCCGGCTGCGGCGCAACAGCGGGCACCAGGCGGCGCTGACCGCCGGGCTGCACCGCTCGCGTGGGCGGTACGTCGCCAGCATCGACGCCGACCTGCAGGACCCGCCGGAGAAGATCCTGGAGATGCTGGACCTGGCGCGGGCCAACGGCCTGGACATCGTGTACGGCGTACGCGACGACCGCACGACCGACAGCTTCTTCAAGCGGCACACCGCCCAGCTCTACTACCGGGTGATGCGGCGGCTGGTCGGCAAGAAGATCCCGCACAACGCCGGTGACTTCCGGCTGCTGAGCCGGGCGGCGGTGGACGCGCTGAAGTCGATGCCGGAGCACCAGCCGGTGTACCGGCTGCTGGTGCCGTGGCTGGGCTTCCCCAGCGGCGAGGTGACCTACCGGCGTGACGTGCGCGCGGCGGGCAGCACCAAATACCCGCTCAGCAAGATGATCAAGCTGGCGATCGACAGCGTCACCAACTTCTCGGCCGCGCCACTGCGCCTGGCGACCTGGTCGGGTCTGCTCAGCTTCCTGGCCTGCCTCGGGCTGGGCATCTACAGCATCGTGCAGCACTCCCGGGGCGACACGGTCAGCGGCTGGACGTCGCTGTTCACCGCGGTCCTGTTCATCGGCGGCCTGCAACTGCTGTGCCTGGGCCTGCTCGGCGAGTACCTCGGGCGACTGTACGCCGAGGTCAAGGGCCGCCCGATGTACATCGTCGGCTACGACTCGGCGATGCACGTGCCGCCCCAGGAGCACACTGCGGCGCACGCCACGGAGCCCGCCGACGAGTCCGACGGCGATCGGCTGACCGGGATCGCGGCCCACTGATCCGGCCCTGACGCGACGCGGCGGGTGTGCTCCGAGGAGCACACCCGCCGCTTTCGTCGGTGGCCGTTACAGGTACTGGCCGGTGTTGCTGACGGTGTCGATCGAGCGCCCGGACTCGGTGCCCTTGCCGCCGGAGACCAGCGTGCGGATGTACACGATCCGCTCGCCCTTCTTGCCGGAGATGCGGGCCCAGTCGTCGGGGTTGGTGGTGTTGGGGAGGTCCTCGTTCTCGCGGAACTCGTCCAGGCAGGCGTCGAGCAGGTGCTGCAGGCGCAGCCCCTTCTTGCCCGAGGACAGGAACTCCTTGATCGCCATCTTCTTGCCGCGGTCGACGATGTTCTGGATCATCGCGCCGGAGTTGAAGTCCTTGAAGTACAGGACCTCCTTGTCACCGTTTGCGTAGGTGACCTCCAGGAAGCGGTTCTCCTCGGTCTCGGAGTACATCCGCAGCACCACCGAGTTGATCATCGCGTGCACGCACGCCTCGGCGTTGCCACCGTGCTCGGCCAGGTCGTCCGGGGACAACGGCAGGCCGGTCAGGATGTACTTGCTGAAGATGTCCTTGGCCGCCTCGGCGTCGGGCCGCTCGATCTTGATCTTCACATCGAGGCGGCCCGGCCGCAGGATGGCCGGGTCGATCATGTCCTCGCGGTTGGAGGCGCCGATGATGATGACGTTCTCCAGGCCCTCCACGCCGTCGATCTCGCTCAGCAGCTGCGGGACGATGGTGTTCTCCACGTCCGAGGAGACGCCGGAGCCGCGAGTACGGAAGATCGAGTCCATCTCGTCGAAGAACACGATCACCGGCGTACCCTCGGAAGCCTTCTCCCGAGCTCGCTGGAAGATCAGCCGGATGTGCCGCTCGGTCTCGCCGACGTACTTGTTGAGCAGCTCCGGGCCCTTGATGTTGAGGAAGTAGCTGGTCTTCTTCTCCTCGCCGCGGCGCTCGGCGATCTTCTTGGCCAGCGAGTTGGCCACCGCCTTGGCGATGAGGGTCTTGCCGCAGCCGGGCGGGCCGTAGAGCAGCACACCCTTCGGGGGGCGCAGGTGGTGCTCGCGGAACAGGTCCGCGTGCAGGAAGGGCAGCTCCACGGCGTCGCGGATCTGCTCGATCTGGTGCACCAGGCCGCCGATGTCGGTGTAGTCGACGTCGGGCACCTCCTCCAGCACGAGGTCCTCGACCTCGCTCTTGGGGATGCGCTCGTACGCGTACGCCGACCGGGGCTCGATCATGAGCGAGTCGCCGGACCGCAGCGTGCTGGCGATCAGGCCCTCGGCCAGGAACACGATCCGCTCCTCGTCGGCGTGCGAGATGACCAGAGCACGGTCACCCCCGTCGAGGATCTCCTTGAGCATGACGACCTCGCCGACCCGCTCGAAGCCGAGCGCGTCGACGATGTTGAGGGCGTCGTTGAGCAGGACCTCCTGCCCACGCTGCAGGGCGTCGACGTCCAGCGACGGCGACACGGCCACCCGCAGCTTGCGCCCGCCGGTGAAGACGTCCACCGTGCCGTCTTCATGCCGGGACAGGAAGACACCGTAACCGCTCGGCGGCTGCGCCAGGCGGTCGATCTCCTCCTTGAGCGTCACGATCTGGGCGCGCGCTTCCTTGAGCGTGGCCACCAGTCGTTCGTTGTTCTCGGTCAGCCGGGCCAGCTGTGCCTGAGTCGCGGCGAGCCGCTCCTCCAGCTGACGTACATGCCGCGGACTCTCGCTCAGCTTTCGCCGCAACAGGGCGAGCTCCTCTTGCAGGAACGCGACCTGAGTGGAGAGATCGTTGGCTTCCTTCTCCCACCGCGCGGCGCGCGCATCCGCGTCGTCGCTCTTTGCCACGTCCCACCTCCCCGGGGGTGTCCTCCTGTCGGTCCCACCTCGATCGGGCCGACATCAAGGGTGCTCCTAACACTAGCGGCTGATCGCCCCAGTTGAACCCTCCCGACACCCGCGTACCCGAAGAAGCTGATCGAGAATTCCTCTCGGCCGGGCCCTGCCGGGCGGTGCGGAGCGGCGGCGCGCTAGGGTCGGGGACGTGACAGAGCTGCGGGTGCGGGTGGATCAGGATCTGTGCACGGGCGACGGCCTGTGCGTGCAGTACGCCCCCGAGGTTTTCGAGTTCGACGTCGACGGCCTGGCCTACGTGAAGGGCGAGGACGGTGAGCTGCGGATGTCGCCCGGTGAGACGGTGGCGATCCCGGCCCACCTGCGCCTGGAGGTCATCGACGCGGCCAACGAGTGCCCCGGCGAGTGCATCCACATCCAGCACACCTCCGACTCGGAACCGCTGAGCGAGGACGAGCGCAACGCGCTGCGCTGAGCCTGTCGCTGTCCGCTATCAGCTTAATACGGCAAAGGCCCCGACCCGGCAGGAACCGGGCAGCGGGGCCTTTTTCGTACCGTCTTTTGGTGGTGCCGTCAGAGCATCGGTCGACCGGCCAGCGAGGCGATCAACTGAGCGAACTCCTCCAGCCGGGTGATCTGGCCGGAGCCGCCGTCCTCCAGCGTCTTGCCGAAGCGCAGCGCGTCCTGCCGCACCACGTGGTGCGGGTCGTCCAGCGGGTGCCCGTTGGACGACTCATCCAGCGAGCTGAGCAACAGGTACACGTCGACGCTGTCGACGCGCAGGTGCCCGGCGGTGGTCCGGCTGAGCCGCCGCCGGCAGCCCACCTCCGTGATCACCGACAGCGGCACCACCCGCAGCGAGGAGACCATCGAGCCGGGCGGGCCGTCACCGGGCGCCACGTCCTCGCCGTGCCACAGCAGCAGCCGCGATCCGTCGCAGACCACCACCTCCTGCCACACCCCGTTGTACTCGTTGACGAAGCGCTCCAGGGTGAAGCCGAGCACCTGGGTGCCTCGCAGGACGCCCTCCAGGGCCTCCAGCGCCACCTCGGGGTCGCGCAGGTAGGCGCGCGCCGCCGAGTCCAGGTCGGGGTAGGGCGACCAGTCGGGGAAGACCGACCCGGGCACGATCACTCCTCGTTTTCGCGCACCGGCGTGTCCTCGCCGGCGCTGGCGGCGGTGGTGGCGGCAGAGCGGCGCAGCTCGTAGGCCTCGCGCCCCTTGCTGGGCTTGCGGCGGCGCGGCGGGGCGGTCACCCCGGGGGCGAGTTTGCGGGCGCGCACCAGGAACGCGGTGTGCGCGATCATGCGGTGGTCGGGGCGGACGGCCAGGCCGTCGGCGTGCCAGTCGCGCACCAGTGACTCCCAGGCCAGCGGCTCGGTGAAGCCGCGCTCGCGCAGCGCCTCGACCAGCTCCGACAGCTGCGGGGTGGTGGCCACGTACCCGATGAACACCCCGCCGGGCAGCAGGGCGCGCTCGACCATGTCGAGGGCCTCCCACGGGGTGAGCATGTCCAGGATGATCCGGTCGAAGCCGGTTTCGGCGTTGTCGGCGACGTCGCCGACGTGCAGGTGCCACGACGGCATCGACGGGCTCGCGGGCTTGCCGTCGGCGGCCCAGGTGGTGCCGAACCACGCCTGGACGTTCTTGCGGGCCACCGCGGCGAAGTCGTCGCGCAGCTCGTAGGACCACAGCTCGCCCTCGGGCCCGACCGCCCGCAGCAGCGAGCACGACAGCGCGCCGGACCCGACGCCCGCCTCCAGCACCTTCGCACCCGGGAAGACGTCGCCCATGGCCACGATCTGCGCCGCGTCCTTCGGGTAGATCACCTGCGCGCCACGCGGCATGGACAGCACGTAGTCGGCCAGCAGCGGCCGCAGCGCCAGGTAGGCGGTGTTGCCGGTAGAGTGCACCACGCTGCCGTCGGGGCGTCCGATCAGGTCGTCGTGAGCCAGGATGCCGCGGTGGGTGTGGAACGCCTTGCCGGGCTCCAGCACGATGGTGTGCATCCGGTTCTTCGGGTCGGTGAGCTGCACGCGGTCGCCCGCGGTGAAGTTGCCGCGCCGTACGGTCGGCATCGGATCGGTCATCGCCTCATATCCCTGTCTGCTTCGCGGGCGCGGCCTTCAGCGTGGCCGGATCGAGCACCTGCACCACGTCCATGGCGGTGAGCACGCCCACCACATCTTCCCCGTTGACCACGAGGTAGGGCGCAGCCGGGTCCCCGCGCAGGAGCTTGATCACGTCGGCGCCGCGGGCGGAGGCCGGGATGCGGGCCACGGCGGCGATGTCGCGGGCGACGGTCTCCACCGTCACCCAGGGGCGGCGGGCGGGCGGCACCGCCGCGGCCGCGTCCGGCACCACCAGCGCGATCAGGCGGCCGTCCGGATCGGTGACGCCGAGCAGCGCCGCGGCCCGGCCGTCGGCGTCGGCGCGGCGGTCGGCCTCGGCCAGCGAGGTGCCCGCCGGGACGGCGTAGAGCGGCTTGGCCAGCGCGGTCGGATCGACCAGGGGATAGCGGCGACGGACCCGGGCGGTGAGCACGGCCCCGGCCGCGCCCTGCCAGATGCTGTA
The DNA here is from genome assembly GCF_019083965.1 of Catellatospora tritici. Taxonomy (GTDB): domain Bacteria; phylum Actinomycetota; class Actinomycetes; order Mycobacteriales; family Micromonosporaceae; genus Catellatospora; species Catellatospora tritici. Next base: position 8,157 of record NZ_JAHRCY010000010.1, on the reverse strand, counting down.
CGCCACGAACAGGCCGAACAGCAGGCCCCACCAGGTGTACCAGCCGGTGCCGTAGAGCAGCGCGGCGATCAGGGCGGTGGCCACCGCCACCACCCGGCCGGACCAGCCCGCCACCAGCAGCCCGGCGTCACGGTCGCCGCGCACCGCCCAGACCAGCGCCCGCAGCGCCCGGCCGCCGTCCAGCGGCCAGCCGGGCAGCGCGTTGTAGACCGCCACGATCAGGTTGCAGACGGCGAGCTGGAACGCGATCTGGTCGGCCACGGTGCCGTCGGGCAGCACGATCGCCGCAGCGACGGAGGCGACACCGACCAGTGCCGAGACCACCGGACCGGCGATCGCTGTCGTGAACTCGACGCCGGCGCGGGGCGAGTCGTGCTCGAACTCGGTGTAGCCGCCGAGCAGGTCCAGCGTGATGCCCTTGACGCCGATGCCGTGGCGGCGGGCGGTCACCGCGTGGCCGAGCTCGTGCAGCAGCACCGACAGCAGCAGGCAGGCGACGAAACCGAGTCCGGCCAGGAAGCGGGCAGGGCCGTGCAGGTCGAGGCGCTCGCCGATCACCTCGCCGTACCAGAAGGTGATCACGACTGCCATGAGCAGCCACGATCCGCTCAGGCGGAGCGGGAACCCGAACACCCGCCCGATCTGGAAACCGGAGCGCCGCTGCTCGGGCGGCCCGGACTGGGGTGTCGGCTCGGTCACGGCGTCGTCTCCATCGTGACCATGCTATGCCGTGCCGTCCGCATCGCGCCGGTTGTGCCGTGCGGGACAGGTCGTACCACTGTCCTAACCTGTGGGCTATGACCGAGCAGCCGGTGTCGGAGACGACCACGCCCCGCCCCCTTCCGTCGCTGTCCCCCTCCCGAGCCGCCGACTTCAAGACCTGCCCCCTGCTCTACCGCTTCCGCAGCATCGACCGCATCCCCGAGCAGCCCACCGCCGAGCAGGCGCGGGGCACCCTGGTGCACGCCGTGCTGGAGAAGCTGTTCGACTCCCCGGCCGCGGACCGGACCCGGGCCGTCGCCGACGAGCTGGTCACCCCGCAGTGGGAGCGGCTGGTCGGCGAGCAGCCGGAGCTGGCCGAGCTGTTCGACGACGGCGAGCGGACCCGCGAGGAGTTCCTGGCCTCGGCGCAGGAGCTGCTGGGCGGCTACTTCGCGGTGGAGGACCCGCGTCGGCTGGAGCCCGCCGAGCGGGAGACCCTGATCGAGGCCGTGCTGGGCGCCGAGGGCGAGGAGCAGCTGCTCATCCGGGGCTACATCGACCGGCTGGACGTGGCGCCGGGCGGGCAGCTGCGGGTGGTCGACTACAAGACCGGCGGCTCGCCCCGGGAGGCGTTCGAGTCGCGGGCGCTGTTCCAGCTCAAGTTCTACGCGCTGGTGCTGTGGCGCACCCGCGGCACGGTGCCGAAGGTGCTGCGGCTGATGTACCTCAAGGACGCCGAGATCTGCGACTACACCCCCGACGCCGACGAACTGACCCGCTTCGAGCGCACCCTGTTCGCGCTGTATCAGGCGATCGAGGCGGCGACCAGGGCGCAGGAGTTCCGGCCCAAGCCGAGCAAGCTGTGCGGCTGGTGCGCCCACAAGTCCCGGTGCCCCGAGTTCGGCGGGACGCTGCCGCCGTTCCCGCAGCAGGTCACGGCGGCGACCATCGACGCGCGCCAACGTCGCCTTGAGGGCACCAGGTAGCCTCGCCGGGTGCCCCTCCCCTCCCACCTGCTGATTTCCGCCGACAGCGCGCGACGCTGGTTCAAGTCCGCCTGGTGGACACCGCTGCGCGTCGACACGGCGCTGGCGGCCGGGCTGTTCGCCGCCCAGGTGCTGCTCATGCGGGCCGAGCCGGCCTGGAGCGGGCACACCGGCGGCTGGTTGACCCTGTGGACCGCGGTGACGCTGCTGCCGGTGGTGCTGCGCCGCCGCTGGCTGTGGGGCGCGGTCGGGTTCCTGCTGCTGACCCTGGTGGCGGGCTGGGTCGAGCCGCTGGTGTGGACCGGGCAGGGCGTCACCCTGTGGGTGCTGGCGTACACGCTGGCGGCGTACGAGCGCTGGTGGCGCGCGATCGCGGGCAGCGCGCTGCTGTGGGCCGCCAACGACCTGGTCTTCGTGTACGCCCACGGGGCGGGTTACCTGGACGACAAAGCCGGCGGCGAGCTGATCTCGCTGTCGGCCGGGCTGGTCGTGAACGGGGTCGCGATGGTGATCACGTTCCTGATCGGACGCACCGTGCGGGCCCGGCGGGAGGCGTCGGCGGCGCTGGCCGAGCGGGCCCTGGCCGCCGAGGCGGGCCGGCAGGCCCACGCCGAGCAGGCCGTCGCCGAGGAGCGTCGCCGGATCGCGCGGGAGCTGCACGACGTGGTGGCCCATCACGTCAGCGTGATCGGGGTGATGTCGACGGCGGCGCGGCGGATGCTGCACCGCGACCCGGCCGCCGCCGACGAGGCGCTGGCCACCATCGAGCAGACCAGCCGGAGCACCCTGCGGGAGCTGCGCCGGCTGCTGTTCGTGCTGCGGGCCGAGGGTGCCCTCGAACCCGACCCCGGGCTGACCCCGCAGCCGGGGCTGGCCGGGCTGCCGCTGCTGGTCGAGCAGGTGTGTGAGGCGGGGCTGCCGACCGCGCTGCGGACCGACGGGCTGCCCGAGGACCTGGATCCGGGGGTGGGACTGACGGCGTACCGGATCGTGCAGGAGGCGCTGACCAACGCGCTCAAGCACGCCGGGCCGTGCCGGGCCGAGGTCAGGCTGACCGCGGACGGTTGCCGTCTCACGATCGAAGTGTTCGACACGGGTCGCGGGCCGCGCACGCGTACCCTCACCGCAGACGGGATCGCGGCGCCGGGGCACGGCCTGCTCGGCATGCGCGAGCGGGTCGCCGTGTACGGCGGCCACCTGCGCACCGGCCCCCGCCCCGGCGGCGGGTTCCGGGTGTACGCGGTGATCCCACTGGAGCAGATCGGCCCCGCCCTGGCGGCGGCCCTCGACACGGGCGTGGAGGTGCCGCGGTGAAGCCCATCCGGGTGCTGCTCGCCGACGACCAGCCGCTGTTGCGCAGCGGGTTCCGGATGGTGCTGGGCGCCGAGAGCGACCTCGACATCGTCGGTGAGGCCGCCGACGGCGCGGAGGCCGTCGACCTGGCCCGGCGGCTGCTGCCGGACGTGGTGCTGATGGACGTGCGGATGCCGCGCCGCGACGGGGTGGCCGCCACCCGCGACATCGTGGCGGCGAAGCTGCCGGTGCGGGTGCTGATCCTGACCACGTTCGACCTCGACGACTACGTGGTCGGCGCGCTGCGGGCCGGGGCCAGCGGGTTCCTGGCCAAGGACGTGCCCGCCGAGGAGTTGGTCGCGGCGATCCGGACGGTGGCGGCGGGCGAGGCGGTGGTGGCGCCGCGCATCCTGCGGCGGCTGCTGGACCGGTTCGCCGACCTGCTGCCCGACCCGGAGGTGACCGTGCCGGACGCGCTGGCGTCGCTGACCGAGCGCGAGCGGGAGGTGCTGGTGCAGGTGGCCCGGGGGCTGTCCAACGCCGAGATCGCCAAGGTGCTGACGGTCAGCGAGACCACGGTGAAGACACATGTCGGGCACCTGCTGACCAAGCTGGGGCTGCGCGACCGGGTGCAGGCGGTGGTGCTGGCGTACGAGACGGGTCTGGTGCGCCCGGGGTCGCGCACGCCGTAGCGGGAGGAGGCCGACTCGTCCTTCAGGAGGAGACGGCCCCGGCCAAGACCGTGCTGGAGTCGGAGGGTGGACGGCAGCGCCACTGACAGCCTGTGGGGCATGACTTCACCCCTGACCGAACGGACCGCCGGGGCCGCTGCCGCCGCGGTCGACCTGTGGAAGGTGTACGGCTCCGGCGAGGCCCAGGTCGTGGCGCTACGCGGCGTCAACTGCGCACTGGAGCGCGGCCGCTTCACGGCGATCATGGGCCCGTCCGGCTCCGGCAAGTCCACCCTGATGCACTGCCTGGCCGGGCTGGACAGCGTGACCCGCGGGCAGGTGTCCATCGGCGAGACGGTGGTGACCGGCCTGTCCGACGCGGGCCTGACCAGGCTGCGCCGCGACAAGGTCGGCTTCATCTTCCAGCAGTTCAACCTGCTGCCGACCCTGTCCGCCGAGGAGAACATCCTGCTGCCGCTGGCCATCGCCGGACGCAAACCCGACCCGACCTGGTACGACACCGTCATCGACACCGTCGGCCTGCGCGACCGCCTCAAGCACCGCCCCAGCCAACTCTCCGGCGGCCAACAGCAGCGCGTCGCCTGCGCCCGCGCCCTCGTCGCCCGCCCCGAGGTCATCTTCGCCGACGAACCGACCGGCAACCTCGACAGCCGCTCCGGCGCCGAGGTCCTCACCTTCCTGCGCCGCAGCGTCACCGAGTACGGCCAGACGATCATCATGGTGACCCACGACGCCAACGCGGCCTCGTACGCCGACCGCGTGATCTTCCTCGCCGACGGCGCGATCGTCGACGAGCTGACCACGCCGACCGCCGACGCGGTGCTGGACCGGATCAAGCGCCTGGACACGGCCGTCACGACCGCCGGAGCCACCGAATGATCAGGGCAAGCCTGCGCGGGCTGCTGCAGCGCAAGCTGCGCCTGTCGCTCGCCGTCTTCGCGATCGTGCTGTCGGTCGGCTTCCTGTCGGCGATCCTGGTGCTGTCAGGCACCCTGAACGCCCAGTTCAGCACCCTGTTCAGCACGATCAACCAGAACGTGGCGGTGCAGGTCCAGGCCGACGAGCCCGGTCCCCGGGCGCCCAGACTGACCGCCGAGCAGGTGCGGGAACTGGCCGCCACCGACGGGGTCAGCGCCTCGTCGCCCAAGGTCAGCGCCGAGGGCGTGGTGCCGTACCGGGCCACCGACGACACCCCGGTCAGCACTGATCTGGCGCTGGGCTTCGGCGTCGACGGCAAGGACGATCCGCTCGGCCTGGTGGCGCTGCGCGAGGGCGCCTGGCCCGTCGCCGCCGACGAGGTCGCGATCAGCGCGCACACCGCCGAGCAGGCCAAGGTCAAGCGCGGCGACCAGCTCAAGGTCTACCTGCCGGTGCTCAATGAGCCGCGCACGTTCCGGGTGGTCGGCGTCGTCGGGATCGCCGGGGGTCGCGACTCGCTCGCGGGCGAGACGATGGTCCTGTTCCAGGAGGCGTTCGCCCAGCAGACCTTCTACGGCCAGACCGGGGTGTACGCGGGCGTGTCGTTCGCGGCCGCCGACGGGGTGAGCCAGCAGCAGCTGCGCGACCGGATCCGGGCCAAGCTGCCGAGCGGCTTCACCGCCAAGACCGCCGACGAGGTCAACGACGAGCAGGCGAAGGCGGTCGGCAGCCGGTTCGACTTCTTCACCTACATCCTGGTCGGGTTCGCGGTGCTCGCGGGCCTGGTCGGCATCTTCCTGATCTACAACACCTTCAACATCATCGTGGCGCAGCGCACCCGCGAGCTGGCGCTGCTGCGCGCGCTGGGCGCGGGCTGGGGCCAGGTCGCCGCGTCGGTGCTGCTGGAGGCGCTGGTCGTCAGCGCGGTCGGGGCCACCCTGGGCCTGGGCGTCGGCATCGGGCTGGGCTACTGGGGCGAGTCGGCGCTGGCCGCGCGGATCCAGATGGACCCGGTGCCGGTGGTGGTGTCGCCGCTGACGGTGCTGCTGGCGTACGCGTTGGGCATCGTGGTGACGATGGTCGCCGCGTTCATCCCGGCGATTCGCGCCTCGTCGGTGCCGCCGGTGGCGGCCATGCGCGACCTGTCCCGTCCGGACAAGTCACTGCTGGGCCTGTCCCTCACCGGCGCGGCGTTCGCGCTGCCCGGGGCCGGGCTGGTGCTGCTGGGCGCGCTGGCCGACCTTGGCGGGGCCGGGTTCCTGGTGCTGCTGGGCGGGGCAGTACTGCTCCTGCTCGGCTCGCTGCTGCTGGCGCCGCTGCTGGCCCGGCCGGTGATCCGGGCGCTCGGGTTCGTGCTGGGCCGGGGCGAGGCGGGCAAACTCGGCGTACGCAACGCGCTGCGCAACCCGCGCCGTACCGCCGTCACCGCCGTCGCGCTGACCGTCGGCGTGATGATGGTCGGCACCGCCGCGACGGTCGTCGAGTCGTTCAAGAGCAGCCTGCGCGACACCCTGGGCGAGAGCGTCGGCGTCGAGGTGCTGATCCAGTCGCAGCTCAACGCCGCGCCCGACGGCACCCAGGGCTTCGACCCCAAGGCCCTCGACCGGGTCCGGGCCATCCCGGGCGTCAAGGACGCCTCGGCCTGGCACTTCGACGCCGTGGATGTCGCCGTCGCCGGGCAGCCGCAGTTCGTCTTCGCCACCGACGTGGCCCAGGCGGCGCGGATGTTCTCGATGAAGGCCGTCTCCGGCGACCTGCGCGCCCTCGGCGCCCAGGAGCTGGTGCTCGACGAGAACACCGCCAAGGCGCTGGGCCTGGCAGCGGGCGAACAGACGAGGGTGCGGCTCGGGCCGGTGGAGCGGCAGTACACGGTCGTGGCCGTGTACGAGACCAGCCCGCTGGTCTCGGGCATCCTGGTCGGCCCGCCCGCGGTGGCCGACTTCAACGGCCCCCTGGCGTTCCAGGGCCTGGTCTCGCTGAGCGAGGGCGTCGATGCGGGACCGGTCGTCACCCAGGTCGAGCAGATCATGAAGGACTACCCCGGCGTACGCGTCGGCGACCGCCAGTCCTACATCGAGGAGTCCACCTCGCAACTCGACGGCCTGCTCATCGGCATCCAACTCCTGCTGGTCGTGTCCCTGGTCATCGCCGCGCTGGGCATCCTCAACACGCTGATGCTCAGCGTCACCGAGCGCACCCGCGAACTCGGCCTGGTCCGCGCGATCGGACTCAGCCGCGGCGGGGTGGTCGCGACGGTCACCGTGGAGTCGATCCTGATGGCCGTCTTCGGGGTCGCCCTGGGGTTGGCTCTCGGGGTCGGCATCGGGGCCGCGCTGACCCAGGCGCTGATCCGGATCAAGTTCGCCACGGCGATCACGATCCCGTGGACCCAGCTGGTGGCGTACCTGGTCGTCGCGGTGCTCGCGGGCGTGGTGGCGGCGATTCTGCCCGCGCGGCGGGCGGCGCGGTTGAACGTGCTGGAGGCCATCGCCTACGAGTAGGAGTTGCTCGCCGCCTGCGCGGCTCGCAAGTAGGAAGGGCCCCTCCGTCGGCTCGCGTCAGCGAGACGAGCAGTTCCTCGGCTCGCAATGCGAGGTGGCAGGGGGCCCTTCCCAACGCCCGGCACGCGCCGGGTGCCGGGGCGTCGGGGTTGGCCCTGAGGGGCGGGTGGGGGTCCACCCCGGGCGGATGACCCGGGCACGGTCACCCTGCGGGCCGAGGTTCGGGCACCCGCGTGGCCCGACGATGAGTACACCGGCCGGCCGGGTGCTCCCGCCTTAAGCGCCCCGCCGGTCGGTCCAATTCATCCGGCCAAGGGAATGATCACTCATGACCACAGCAGCCCCGCCCCTGTCGCGCCAGCGCGCCGAGACCGCCGCCGCCCGAGCGGCCGGAGTCTGGAAGGTGTACGGCTCCGGCGAGGCCCAGGTCGTGGCCCTGCGTGACGTCGACGTCGAGCTCGAACGCGGCCGCTTCACCGCGATCATGGGCCCGTCCGGCTCCGGCAAGTCCACCCTGATGCACTGCCTGGCCGGGCTCGATTCGGTCACCCGCGGCCAGATCCACGTCGGCGACACCCAGCTCACCGGCCTGTCCGACGCCGGGCTGACGAAACTGCGCCGCGACAAGGTCGGCTTCATCTTCCAGCAGTTCAACCTGCTGCCGACCCTGTCCGCCGAGGAGAACATCCTGCTGCCGCTGGCCATCGCCGGACGCAAACCCGACCCGACCTGGTACGACACCGTCATCGACACCGTCGGCCTGCGCGACCGCCTCAAGCACCGCCCCAGCCAACTCTCCGGCGGCCAACAGCAGCGCGTCGCCTGCGCCCGCGCCCTCGTCGCCCGCCCCGAGGTCATCTTCGCCGACGAACCGACCGGCAACCTCGACAGCCGCTCCGGCGCCGAGGTCCTCACCTTCCTGCGCCGCAGCGTCACCGAGTACGGCCAGACGATCATCATGGTGACCCACGACGCCAACGCGGCCTCGTACGCCGACCGCGTGATCTTCCTCGCCGACGGCGCGATCGTCGACGAGCTGACCACGCCGACCGCCGACGCGGTGCT
>NZ_JAHRCY010000001.1:515076-869904 GCF_019083965.1 Catellatospora tritici | reverse complement strand
CGTCCACGTGCGAGCGGCCCTCGTTCAGCGACGCCACCAGCTTCGCGTTCACGTCGTAGCCGAGCACGCTCAGCCCGGCCTTCACGGCCTCCTGAGCCAGCGGCAGACCCACATAACCCAGCCCGAGGATCACGACATCGTTGCTCAACCTGGTTCTCCTTCTGGGCGGGCAGGTGCCACGACCTGGCTGCTTGCGCAGACCGCGATGCTACCGGACAGTCGTGCCGGTCGCGATCGGTGAGCTGGGAAGATCAGTGGCGCTTGATGCGTCGGCGCACCTGCCCGGCCACGGTTTTTCCGCTCCTGGCGGCGTTGCGCACCGGCCGCAGGGCCGAGAGGATCGCGCGCCCGGGAAGGTTGCTCTGCAGCACGGTCTGGACCAGGCGTAGGCCCTGGGTGCGCTCCTGCTCCTGCTCCAGCTTGAGGGCCAGACCCGCGATGTGGCGCAGCAGCGCCTGCTCGGACAGGCGGCGCAGCTCGACCTGGTCGGCCAGCACCTGCTCGACCTCGGCGAGCCGGGCCTGCATGACGGAGCCCAGCTCGTACGCCATCCAGGCGGTCATGACCTGTCCGCCGACGTCGGCGGTGCCCGCCGCGGCGGGCACCGCGGCCAGGACCGCGCAGAACCGGTCACCCAGCATCGCCATCCCGCTCCAGGTCAGCACCCGGGGAGCGAGCAGCCCTGCCAGCACCGGCGCGGAGTCGTGCGACAGCGCCGCGACCACCCAGCCGCCGGGCCGCACGGCGCGCACCACGGTGTCGACCAGTGCGGCGCTGTATCGGTCGACCTGCAGCACGATGGTGTCGTAGCGGTCGGCGACGTCGATGTCGCCGTGCTCGTCCAGGCGCAGCACCTTGGCTTCGCGGAACGGGATGGACAGGCTCTCGCGCTCCGGTCCGGGCGCCGAGGTGACGATCAGCAGGGCCTGGTCCGACTGGAAACGCGCATCCAGGTCGACGATGCCTGAAGCTGGGTTTTGTATCGTCATATGGCGATTCCTCCGGCTCGCGGCCAAGTGGCTATGATGCAGACGGACCTTAGCGTAGACCTGCCCCTAGACCTGAACGGATGATCATCGTTCGTCGCTCCCGCAGGTGGAGCGCGTGCGGGTGGTCCCGATCTCCATGCGGATGCGAATCGTGGCGCCGCCGCTGACGCGGCGGTGCTCGGCGGTTCGCGGGTGGGGCGATGACGGAGCGGAGAAACTCAGGTGACCGACGGCCCCCTGCTGAGTACTACGGCGCAGCGTCCGATCGAACCCGACCGCCCCTGGTCACAGCCCTCCGCCAAGTTCGACCCGGCGCTGCTCGCCGCGTGGAAGCTGGCCGCTGACCAGGGCTCCAGCGCCGAGACCGCGGCCGAGACCCTCCAGCCGGGCATCACCGTGGTCATGCCGTCGTACCGTGGCGAAGCACACATCGGCCGGGCGCTGGAGTCGCTCGCCGCGCAGACCCTCGACCCGGCCCTGTTCGAGATCATCGTCTCGCTGAACGGGCCGCCGGACGGCACGAGGGACGTGCTGGCGCGGTTCCGGGCGGACCATCCGCAGATCACGCTGCGCGTGATCCAGATGGCCGAGGCCGGCGCGTCGCAGGCGTGGAACGCGGGCATCTCGGCCGCTTCGCGGCAGTACACGACGTTCGTGGACGACGACGACTGGGTGTCCCCGGCGTTCCTCAAGGTGCTGCTGGACAACGCGGGGCCGCGGGTGATCTCCATGGCCACCATGATCGACGTGTCCCCCGACGGCACCGAGAGCGCCGACAACTACATCAACAACAAGCTGGTCCCGAACGCCGGCAAGCACCTCCGCCCGTCGCAGCTGCTGATCGGCACCTCCAGTAACGCGCCGAAGGCGGTCGCCACCGAACTGATCAGGGGCCAGGGCTACCCGCTCGGCTTCAAGAGCGGGATGGACATCGTCTTCTGGACCACGCTCGTGGTCCGGCACAATGTCGAGTTCTACCCCTGCCTGCCCGAGGACCGGGGCATCTACTACCGGTCCCTGCGCGACGCGTCGATGTCGCGCCAGGGGCTGACCTTCGACTTCAACGTGATACAGCGCCTCGACGTCATCATGGAGCTGGACCGGCTGGTGCCCAAGGCGCACGGCGAGACCCGCGCGGTGGTGCTCGACCGGATGCGCAACCAGGCGCGCTTCATCACCGAATACCTGGCCGAGCACCCCGAGGACCACCGGAAGGTGGTCGAGGAGGTCGACAAGCGGCGCATCCTCAACATGCCGTTCGAGGCGCTGACCCGCCGGGACGCGCGCCACCTCGTGGTCGCGTTCGCGTTCGAGCCGTACGCCGACACCAGCGGCATCGTGATGTCCAAGCGGGTGCGGGCGCGCGGCGAGATCGTCGACCTGGTCCAGAACGACATGGGCCCGATCCGGGAGGCCGATGAGAGCCTGCGGGTCATCGCCGGTCCGTTCGTGTCGCGCCGGATGGTGCTGCAGACGCCGAACCACTTCGCGACCTGGCTCTCGATGGAGAAGTTCGCGCTCGCGGGCATGGAGCAGATCAAGCGCCGGGGCATCCGGTACGAGTCGGTCTACAGCCGGGCGCACTTCGCGGCGTCGCACTTCCTGGCCGCGGCGTACAAGCTGCACAACCCGGGGACGACCTGGGTCGCCGAGTTCTCCGACCCGCTGCTGAAAGACGTGCAGGACAAGGAGCGGGGCAACCGGGTGCGGCCGAGCCGGTTCGTCAAGCAGCTGAAGGCGGGGCTGCGCCAGCGCGGCCTGCCCGTGCCGCCCGGCGACAACTGCTTCCGCTGGTGCGAGGAGGTCGCGTACGCGCTGGCGGACGAGCTGATCTTCACCAACGAGAACCAGCTCGACTACATGATGAGCTACTGCTCCAGCCCTGAGCTGGTCGAGATCGTCCGCCGCAAGGCCAGGATCTCGCCCCAGCCGACCCTGCCGCCGGACTTCTACCAGATGGTGCGGCGGCCGTACCCGCTCGACCACGACCAGGTGAACCTGGCCTACTTCGGCAACTTCTACGCCACGCGGGGGCTCGACGACGTGTTGGTCGCGATCCAGCAGGCGCCGGAGGACGTGCGTTCGCGAGTGCGCATGCACGTGTTCACCAGCAAGCCCGACGTGCTGAACGAGCGGGCCGCCGAGCTCGGTATCGCGGAGAACGTCGTGGCCGGGCCGTACGTGCGGTTCCTCGAGTTCCTCAACATGACCACGAAGTTCGACTGCCTGATCGTCAACGACGCGATCACCGCGGGCAGCCACGCGCGCAACCCGTACCTGCCGTCGAAGTGGTCGGACTACAGCGGCAGCGGCACCCCGGTATGGGGCCTGATCGAGGACGGCAGCCCGCTCAGCCACGAGGTGCTGGGCTTCGTGTCGCCGGTCGGCGACGTGGCCTCGGCCGGTGAGGTGCTGGCCCAGCTGGTGCAGAAGAAGACCGGCCGCCTCTGACGAAGCACGAAGGCGCCCGGCCGAGGTCGGGCGCCTTCGTCGTGTCTCGAGGTCAGTTCGCGGCGAGGTACTTCGTGATCACCGTCGCGATGCGCTCGCCGGCCTTGCCGTCCCACAGTGGCGGCACCGGCCAGGTCTCGGCCCGGCCCGCGGCCAGCACGTCGGCGAGCCGCTGCGGCAGGTTCTCCCGGGTGACCAGCTGGTTGGTGCCGTGGGTGATGGTGACCGGGCGCTCGGTGTTCGGGCGCAGGGTCAGGCACGGCACGCCGAGGATGGTGGTCTCCTCCTGCACGCCGCCGGAGTCGGTGACGACCGCGTCGGCGCCGCGGACCAGGCCCATGAACTCGACATAGCCGAGCGGGTCGATGATCTTCAGGTTCGGGTGGTCGAACAGCCCCGCGGCCTGCAGGCGGCCCCGGCCGCGCGGGTGCAGCGGCAGCACCACCACGGCCTGGTCGGCGACGGCGTGCATGGCCTTGACCAGGGCGGCGGCGTCGGCCGGGTCGTCGACGTTGCCGGGGCGGTGCAGGGTGGCCACCACGTAGCGACCGGTCAGGTCGTACTCGGCGCGGGCGGCGGCGGCGTCGAACTGGTGCACGTTGGCCAGCAGGGTGTCGATCATCGGGTTGCCGACCAGGTGGATCTTGTCAGGGTGCACGCCCTCGTTGCCCAGGTGCGCGATGGCGTCCGGGCTGGTGCACAGCAGCAGGTCGGACAGTCGGTCGGTGACCAGGCGGTTGATCTCCTCGGGCATGGTCATGTCGAAGCTGCGCAGGCCCGCCTCGACGTGCGCGATGGCGATGCCGAGCTTCGAGGCGACCAGGGCGGCGGCGACGGTGGAGTTGACGTCGCCGTACACGACGACCATGGCGGGGCGCTCCCGCTCCATCAGCTCCTCCAGGCCGACCATGATCGCGGCGGTCTGCTTGGCGTGTGTGCCCGAACCCACACCCAGATCCATGTCGGGTTTCGGCAGCCCGAGCTGGCGGAAGAACACGTCGGACATGCGCTCGTCGTAGTGCTGACCGGTGTGCACCAGCCGCTGCGGCACGCCCAGCGCGTCCAGCGCGCGCAACACGGGCGCGGCCTTGGGGAAGTTGGGACGGGCACCGGTGACGTGCAGGACGAGATCGGGCATGGCAGCCTCCTGAGGAACGGAATGCCGGGAACCGCCGGGCCCGACGGGCCCGAATCATAACCGACCCCGTTGGCGGCCCGATGCGCTTCCGACAGCTCCCGAAAAGATCGCGGGGGTGGCATCTGATGCCCGGCTTCTGGCAGTCTTTCGGGCGTGAGACGTGAAAACCCCTCCACCTCTCCGCGTCTGTCCGTCATCGTTCCGGTGTACGGCGTCGAGGCGTACCTCGGCGAGTGCCTGGACTCGATCCTGTCCTACGACGGGACGGACCTCGAGGTCGTGGCGGTCGAAGACTGCTCGCCCGACGGCAGCGGCGCGATCCTGGACGGCTACGCCGCCCGGGACAGCCGGGTGAAGGCGGTCCACCTGCTGCAGAACGTGGGGCTCGGCGGCGCGCGCAACGCGGGCCTGGAGCACGCGACCGGCCGGTACGTCTGGTTCGTCGACTCCGACGATGTGCTGCCCGAGGGCGCGGTGCGCGCGGTGCTGGACCGGCTCGCGCTGCACGAGCCCGACGTGCTGATCATCGATCACGCGGTGTTCTTCCCCGACGGGCGGTCCGACACCAAGTCGACCGCCCCGGTGCTCGGCGACACGCCGGTCCCGCTGCACCTGAGCCAGGCGCCGCAGCTGCTCCGGCTGGCCCAGTCGGCCTGCACGAAGATCACCCGGCGCGGGCTGCTCGACGAGGCGAAACTGCGCTTCCGCAGCGGCCTCTACGAGGACAGCGCCTACAGCCACCCCCTGCTGATGGCGGCGAGCAGCATCGACGTGCTGCCCCGCGTCTGCTACCGCTACCGGCAGCAGACGCCGGGCGCGATCACCAGCTCGGTCTCCAAGCGCCACTTCGACGTGTTCGAGCAGTATCAGCGGCTGTTCGACATCGTCGACTCCGCGGGCGGCCGCTACGACATGTTCCGGCCCGAGCTGTTCCGCATCATGATCAACCACTACCTGGTCATCCTCGGCCACGGCGCCCGGGTGCCGGGGCCGCTGCGGCGGGCGTTCTTCCGCCGGATGGCCGAGGACTACCGCCGCCGCCTGCCCGCCGACGGGTATGCCGTGCCCGGCGGTCAGGAGGGGCTCAAGCACGCACTGGTGCGCCGCAACGTCTACCCCGCGTACGCCGCGCTGCGGCAGGTGCACCGCACCCGGCAGCGGCTGACCGGCAGCCCGATCACCGCGCCCGCCCGCATCCCGGCGCAGCGCACCGACTCCGGCCACGTGCCCGCGGGTCAGGACGCGACCGCCGACCGGGTTGGGTGAGCTTCACCGGACCTTCACCGCCCGCGCACGGGAACCGACCACTCGCGCCGAGATAATCTGCTGGTCGGACGTGCGCGTGTTCAGGAGGAAAGCGTGAAGGTACTGGTCACAGGCGGGGCGGGCTTCATCGGCAGTACGGTGAGTTCGGCCCTGATCGACGCCGGGCACACCCCGGTGATCCTCGACAACCTGGTCACCGGGCGGGAGGCCTTCACCGCGGGGCGGATCTTCTACCGCGGCGACATCGCCGACGGCGCCCTGCTCGACCAGATCTTCGCCGAGCACCCGGACATCACCGCGACCGTCAACTGCGCCGCGCTGATCGTCGTGCCCGAGTCGGTGGCCCAGCCGCTGCGCTACTACCGCGAGAACGTCGCCAAGACCATCGACTTCCTCGGCCACCTGGCCCGCAACGGCTGCCGCCGGATGGTGTTCAGCTCCACCGCCGCGCTCTACGGCGCCAGCGACGACTTCTCCGTCGACGAGGACTCCGTCCTCGAACCGTCCAGCCCGTACGCGCGCACCAAGGTCATGATGGAGCAGATCCTCGCCGACTGCGTCGCCACCGGCGAACTCGACGTGATCTCGCTGCGCTACTTCAACCCCATCGGCGCCGACCCCAAGATGCGCACCGGCCTGCAGCTGCGTTACCCCAGCCACGCGCTGGGCAAGATGATCCAGTGCTGGGAGAACGGCGACACCTTCCAGATCACCGGGGTCGACTGGCCGACCCGCGACGGTTCCGGCATCCGCGACTACATCCACGTCTGGGACCTGGCCGCCGCCCACGTGGCCGCGCTGGAGAAGTTCGACGAGGTCATGGCAGCCACCCCCGACCGCTACCGGGTGATGAACCTCGGCAGCGGCGAGGGCACCACCGTCCGCGAGCTGCTGGACGCGTTCGCCGCGGTGACCGGCGAGAAGCTGCCCGCGGTCGAGACCGACCCACGCCCCGGCGACGTGGTCGGCGCCTTCGCCCGCAGCAGGCACGCCCGCGCCCTGCTCGGCTGGACCCCGCGGTTCAGCGTCGAGGACGGCGTCCGCCACGCCCTCCAGTGGCGCGCCCTCGACAACACCACCCACACCTCGTAGCCGCCCAGCGCACCAGTCAAGATCGTTTCGTGGTCAAGTTGCCGGGCAATCGGGCGTAAGGAAGGTCAAGATACGCCCGACTGCCCGGCAACTTGCGCGATCTAGCGGGTCTGGCCCGCGCCCAGGACGAGGTGGGTGACGTCGGGCCAGCGGGCCGGGTCGGTGACGCGGCGGCCGTCCACCAGGACCCGGACCCCGGGCAGGTCGGTCGTGCCGAGCGTGCGGTAGTCCGCGTGGTCGGCCTGCACGATCGCGGCGGTGACCGGTTCGCCCCGATGGGCGGGCAGGCCGAGGGCCTCCAGTTCGGCGGGGTCGTAGAGCGGGTCCACGACGTACGGCACCGCGCCGCGCGCCCGCAGCGCCTCGACCGTCGGGAACACCCCCGAGAACGCGGTCTCCTTCACCCCGCCCCGGTACGCCGCCCCGAGCACCAGCACGTGCGCGCCGCCGAGATCGCCGTACGCGGCCGCCAGGCGGGACACAGCGTACTCGGGCATGGCCTCGTTGGCGGTGCGGGCGGCCGCCACGACGGTGGCGTCGGGGTCGTTCCACAGATACATGCGCGGGTACACCGGGATGCAGTGTCCACCGACGGCGATGCCGGGCCGGTGCAGGTGCGAATACGGCTGGGTGTTGCACGCCTCGATCACCGTCGCGATGTCCACCCCGGCCCGGTCGGCATAGCGCGCGAACTGGTTGGCCAGGGCGATGTTGACGTCGCGGTACGTCGTCTCGGCGAGTTTGGCCAGCTCGGCCGCCTCCGCGCGGCCCAGGTCCCACACCCCGTTGGGTCGGTCGAGGTCGGGGCGCGGGTCGAACTCCAGCACCGACTCGTAGAACCGCACCCCGGCCCGCGCCGAGGCGTCGTCGATCCCGCCGACCAGCTTGGGATACCGCCGCAGGTCGGCGAAGACCCGGCCGGTCAGCACCCGTTCCGGGCTGAAAACCAGGTGGAAGTCGCGGCCCGGGGTCAGCCCGCTGCCCTCGGCCAGCAGCGGCGCCCACCGGCCCCGGGTGGTGCCCACCGGCAGCGTGGTCTCGTAGCTGACCAGCGTCCCCGGGCGCAGCCCGGCGGCGACGGCGCGGGTGGCGCCGTCCATCGCGGCGAAGTCCGGCGCCCCGGTGTGGTCCACGAACAGCGGCACCACCACCACGACAGCCTCGGCCTCGGCGACGGCGGCAGTGGTGTCGGTGGTGGCCGACAGCAGGCCGGCGGCGACCACGTCCTTGAGCCGGTCGTCCAGGTCGAACTCGCCCGGGAACGGCACCAGCCCGGCGTTGACGAGTTCGACCACCCGGTGCGACACGTCCGCGCCGATCACCCGGTGCCCGCGCCCGGCGAACTGCACCGCCAGCGGCAGCCCGATCTTGCCCAGCGCCACCACACAGATCCTCATGCCTGTTCCCCCCGCTGTCGTGCCCGCGCCGGTCCGGGCGCCCGCAGGCGCCGCAGGCGGTTGAGAATGCGCCCGACCGTGACCGGGGCCGCCGTCAGCAGCAGCCGTCCGGTATGACTCACCGCCAGCGCCACCCGCACCGGCCGGATGCCGCGCCGGTACACCAGCCGCGGCAGCCGCAGCCCCGGCTGGGCCCGCAGCGGCACGTCGCAGTGACTGCCCAGCGCCGCCAGCATCACCCGCACCGGCAGATGCCCCCCGTCGGCCCCGAACCCCGCCAGCACGTCCGCCAGCGGCACCCGCACCCGCAACACGACCAGGGCGACGTCTGCGGACGGATCCGCTGCCGCGTCCGCCGCGTCCGCCGTCGGTTCGGGCGTGCAGTTTCGGGGAAACTGCACGTTAGCGGCCCAAGATTCGTGCAGTTTCCCCGAAACTGCAGCCTCCACGCCCGGGGCGGGGCGGGGCGGGGCGGGCGTGCCTGGCCCGGTGGGGGGCGGCGCGGGTGTGGTGGTGGCGCGGGCGCTGGTGGTGCCGATGCAGAGGTGGACCGGGGTGCCCTGGTCCGGGCCTGGGGCGAAGCACTCGGCGGTGAGGTGGAGTTCCGGGCCGGTGGGTCCATGGGTCAGCGACGCGTCCCGGACGACGATGCGGTCGGCGACGAGCTCGGCCGCGTGCGCGGTCAGGTCGTAGGCCGGATCGGGCCGGTCCTGCCGGGAGGTTGCGTACCTGGCGTAGACCCGGCCGTCCGACAGTCGCACCGTCGGGAAGTCGCCGGTGGCGTCCCGGGCGATCACGGACTCCAGCTCGTCGAGCCGGTCGGCGGCGGCAAGCCGGAAGCGCAGCACCGATCCGGCGGGCAGCCGGGACTCGATCCCGTCGGTGAGATGGGCGCGGGACAGCCGCCCGACCGTGTCGGCGACCCGTGCCCGCACCGCCGGTTCCTGGCGCAGGAAGTCGGGTTCGAGCAGCTTGGACAGCTCCCAGGCGAAGTGGCGTACGTTGATCGCGTCGCGGTCGGGTCCGGCCGGGACCAGCCGCTCGGTGAGCTGCATGATCCGCTCGGTGCACCGGGCCCGCTCGTCGTGCCGGGAGCGGTACGTGATGTTGCCCGCGTCGGCCCGTCGCACCGCGTGGTAGCACGGATAGTCGGCCACCACCGAGATGCGCCGGGCCAGCAGGCACGCCTCGAGCGTGAACGGCTGGTCGCTGAAGACCGGCATGTCCTCCGGGTAGCGCAGCCCGTGCTTGGTGATCAGGTCGCGGCGGAACAGCTTGGTGTTGGACAGCGCCCACGGCAGCGCCGAGTCGAACATGCCGATCTCGACGGCGTTGCGCGCGAACACGGCCTGGTGCACGTACCGGCCGTTGACGCCGGTGAGGCGGCCCAGCACGATGTCGGAGCCGTACGTGTCGGCGGCGGTCACCAGCCGGGCCAGCGCCTCCCGCCCGAGGTGGTCGTCGGCGCCGAGGAAGAAGACGTACCGGCCGGTGGCCAGGTCCAGGGCCCGGTTGCTGGGTGCGGCCGGGCCGCCGGAGTTGGGCTGGTGCACCACGTGGCACGCGCCGGGGTGCCGCCGCGCCCAGCGGTCGAGCTCGCGGCCGCTGCCGTCGGTGGAGCCGTCGTCGACGGCGACGACCTCCATCCGGTCGAGCCCGATCGTCTGCTGGGCCAGCGAGGACAGGCAGCGGGTCAGGTACGGCATGGTGTCGTACACCGCCGTGATCACAGTGACGTCGGGTACGGCCGTCACGCCGCGACCTCCTGCGGTGCGGGCGCGGTCAGCGCGGTGGTGACGGTCAGGTCGGGGCGGCGGCGGGCGAGCTGCCAACCCGTGGTGATGCCGGTGCGCCCGGCCACCACCACCCGGTCCACCCGGGACAGGTCGATCCCGGGCAGCAGGTCGCGCCGGACGATCCGCCACAGCAGCTGCGGTCGGACCACCGAGTAGAGCCGGTTGTAGACCCGGCGGTGCAGCGCGTCGGTGACCTTGCCGGTGCCGCGCTGCAGCACGTTGACGGCGACCTCCGGCCACATCGCCTCGAACTGCCGGGCCGGTCCGGACAGGTGGTCCAGCACCCGCCCGGCCGCGTGCCGTACCGCGTGCTCGACGCGGTTGACCAGCAGTTTCGCCTCGGCATGGTGCAGCTCACGCAGCCGTACCCGCGGATCGACGCCGATGTTGAGCCACGCCTGCGCGTGCGGGGTGACCAGGTCCACCCGGTACCCCTGCTCCACCAGCGTGGCCGCGTATCGGCCGACGTTGCGGTAGTGCGGGGGGTCCACCGCGATCAGCAGCACGTGCCCGGCCGAGCCTTCGTCGGGCGCGGGTTGGGCGGGCAGTGGCGGCGCGGGCAGCTGCCCGGCGTAGAGCAGCGTCAGTTTGGCGGCGATGGTGTCGCGGCCGTAGCGGGTCTCCAGTATCCGGCGGGCCCGCACCAGGTCGAGCTGGTCGCGCCCGGCGCGCAGGCTGCGGTATCCGGCGGCGAACCCGGCCGCCCCGGCGCTGACGTCGACCAGCCGCCCCGCCATGCCCTCCAGCCCGGCCAGCGACTCCTGCGGCCCGGCGCTGCGCATCGCCAGCACCGGCATGCCGGTGGCGATCGCCTCCACCAGCGTCATGCCGAACGTCTCCAGGCGGCTGCCGTGCACCAGCAGGTCGTGCGCGTGCATCAGGGCCACCACCTGCTCCGGGGTGACCGCCGGGCGCACGCGCACCCGGTCGGCCAGACCCAGCTCGCGGGCGCGCTCGCGCAGGTGGCCCTCGAGCGGGCCGTCGCCGACCAGGGTCAGCGTGGCCTGCGGCTCCTCGGCGGCGATCTCGGCGAAGGCGTCGAGCACCACGCTGACGCCCTTGTGCTTGATCAGCCGTCCGACGTAGAGCCAGCGCAGCAGGTCGGCGGGCGGCTGCGGGCGGGCGGCGAACCGGTCGAAGTCGATCACGTTCGGGATGACGTGCAGCTTGCCGACATGGTGCGGGAAGCGCTCGCGGACCTGGTCGTAGAGGTAGCGGCTGACGCAGACCAGGGCGTCGGCGCGGCCAAGCACCTCGTCGTACAGGCGGCGGGCCTCGGGTTGGCCCAGCACCTTGGGCAGGAAGGTGGCGTGTTCGGTGACGATGACGCGGGCGTCCGGCCGGGCCAGGCGCAGTGCGGCCAGGCCGCCGTAGATGCCGGTGTGCGCGTGGATCAGCGGGGCCTCGATCCGGCCGGTGGGCAGGCTGGCCCGCAGCGTCTCCACGTGCTCGCCCGCCCAGCCGGCGTAGTCGTTGCCGGACAGCAGCGGCACCGCCACCCGGGTCAGTTCGCCCTCGGGGGTGTCGGTGACCACGACCGGCGTCGACTGGCGCGCCATCCGCCGCCGGGCCACCCGCACCAGCGCGCCCGAACGCCAGTCCGGCGGGTATGACCAGTCCTCGGTGTGCAGCAGCGCCACCCGGTCGAACCGCTCGCGCACCGCCGCCGTGGTGGCCTGTACGAAGGCCCCGGCCATCGCGTTGTTGGGCGACGGGTACCAGGGGGTGACCACGGCCAGGTCGGCCGGTGCGGTGCGGCGGCGGGGCTGGTCGGCGGGCTCGAACCGTACGGGCAGGCGCGGATGCCTGCGCGCGGCCGCCCACGCCACCGGCAGCGCGGGCAGGTCCCCGGCGATCAGCAGGTCGGCCCGGCGCAGCAGGCCGCCCGGCCCCGACAGCAGCAGCCGCGCCGCCTGCCGCATCCGGTGCGGCCGGTTGGCGCCGAGCCGGTGCACAGTGGCGCCGGTGCTCCCGGCCTCGCTCCACTCGGGCGCGTCGGCGACGACCAGGTGCACCCGGCAGCCGCGTTCGACCAGCTCGGCCGCGTACGCCAGCGCCGCCCGCACCCGGAACACGCCCAGCGCCAGGTAGACCACGCGACTGCCCGGTCCGATGGTCATCGCGGCCTGCCCACGATCCCGCGCATGCGTTCCTCCCACGGTGCGAGGGTGGCGTCCCGGGTGAACCGACCGGCGTGTGCCAGCGCCGCCGCGTGCTGGGGTTCGTCCAGGTCACGGGCGGCCTTACCCGCGGCCACCATGGACTCGGCGACGCTGTCGGCGTCGAGCCGGTCCCCGGCGAACCACAGCGGGTAGTCGCGCAGCACGTCGGCGGCGGCGATCTCCGGCCGATGCACCGAGACGATCGGCTTGGCCGCCGCCATGTACTCGAAGACCTTGCCGGTGGTGACGTAGCTGGCGCCGGGCACGCAGAAGACGAGCACGTCGGTGTTCGCGTACACGGCGGGGGCGTCGGCCTTGCCGAAGGCGCCCCGGTAGCGCACGCCCTGCCCGTCGGCCAGTGGCAGCCGGGCCAGCAGCTCGTCGCGCTGGTCGGGGAAGAAGCCGAGGTGGCCGTGGATGTCGAGGGTGGCATCGGCCAGCAGCGCGTGTTCGCGGGCCCGCCGCCACCCGTCGAACAGCACGTCCAGCGGCAGGTACGGGGTGACCGTGCCGAGGTAGCCGAACGACAGCGGCCGGTTGGCCGGGGCGGGGCTGAACGCGGGCGTGCCCAGGATCTCCGGCTCCCAGCCGTTGGGCACCACCGTCATCCGGTCGGCGGCGAACGGGTAGCGCTCGGCGTACCAGCGCAGCATGCCGCTGTTGACGAAGGAGATCTCGGCGGCGTCGCGCAGCACCCGCGACTCCCAGCGCATCATCCGTCCGCCCTCGGGGAAGCGCACCTTCTCGGTGAACTGGTCGAACGTCCACGCGTCCCGGAAGTCCACCGCGTACGGCACCCGCAGCGTCCGGCCCAGCGTCCATGCCAGCGCGAACGACACGAACGGGTTGCCGGTCGCCACCACCAGGTCGAACGGGTCCCGCAGGTGCATCGCGACCGCCCGGCGCAGCACACCGGGCGCCCAGCCGAGGTAGCGCTCGCCGAAGACGTACTTCTGCGCGCCCCGGTGCAGCTTGTCCACGACGGTCGGGAAGTGGCGGCGCACCGGGCCGAACCGGCGCACGTCGGTCTCCCAGTGGTAGTCGCCCGCCGGGACGCGCTCCACCCGGATGCTCGGGTCGACCTCGGCGTCCAGCGACTCGTCCACCGCCCCGGCCAGGTGCTCGCTGAAGAACTCGCGCGGTGCGGTGCACACCGTCACGTCCCAACCTGCCCGGACCAGGTGGTTGGCGGTGGCCAGGGCCCGGAACACGCCGCTGGCCCGGCTGGGCGGGAAGTAGAACGACAGGTAGAGCACGCGCGGCGGACGACCGGGCCGGGGGCTCATCCGGCCACCCCGTCGATGGTCACGACCTGTGCCGTCCTGGCCGCCTGGATCACCGCGGTCGCGACGGCCACGTTGCGCAGGCCTTGGTGCAGGGTCACGATGTCGCTGGGCTTGCCCTCGACCGCGTCGCGGAACCGCTCGTGCTCCACCAGCAGCGGCTCACGCTTCGGTATCGCGTACCGGATCATGTCGCCCTCGGCGACGCCGCGGAACGCCCGCAGCGCCTCCCACTCGGTGCTGATGGCGCCGTTGGCGTAGAAGGTCAGGTCGGCCGTGAGGGTGTCGGCGACGAAGCAGCCCCGCTCGCCGGTCACCACGGTCGACCGCTCCTTGAGCGGGCTGAGCCAGTTGACCAGGTGGTTGGCGCTGACGTTCGGGCCCAGTCGCCCGATGATCGAAACCATGTCCTCGTACCGGCGGCCGCTGCGGAACATCGACCACGCCGACACCGCCGTGTACGCCCGTCCGGTGACCCAGCTGGTCAGGTCGATGTCGTGGGTGGCCAGATCCATCACCACGCCCACGTCGGCGATCCGGTTCGGAAACGGCCCCTGTCGCCGGGTGACCACCTGGAACACCTCGCCCAGTTCCCCGGCCTCCAGCCGGGTCTGCAGGCTCTGCAGCGCCGGGTTGTACCGCTCGATGTGGCCCACCCCGGCGATCAGTCCGGCCGCCTCGAACGCGTCGACCAGCCGCTGCCCCGCCGCCAGGCTCGGCGCCAGCGGCTTCTCGATCAGCGCGTGCACCCCGCCCGCGGCCAGCTCCAACCCGATCTGCTCGTGGTACGCCGTGGGTGTGGCCACCACCGCGTAGTCGATCCGGCGGGCGATCAGCTCGGCGACGCTGCCCACGATCGGCACCCGCGCCGTGCCGGTGGCGTCCCCGGCCGGGTCGGCGATGGCGACCAGCTCCACCCCGGCCAGCCCGGACAGCACCCGGGCGTGGTTGCGGCCCATCGCCCCGAAGCCGACCAGCCCGGCCCGCAGCGGCCGCTCCCGGGCGGTCACGGCGCACCGGCCAGCGAGTTCACCGCGTCGGCGACCCGTTCCAGCTCGTCGGCGGTGAGGCTGGGATGCACCGGCAGCGACAGCACCTGCGCCGCGGCCCGGTCGGTCTCCGGCAGCTCCCACCCCGACTTCCCGTCGACCAGGTACGGCCGCAGCCGGTGGATCGGGGTGGGGTAGTAGACGGCCGTGCCCACGCCGCGTTCGGCCAGTGCCGCCTGGGCGGCGTCCCGGTCCTCGGCGATCCGGACGGTGTACTGGTGGTAGACGTGCCGGGCCGCGTCGGCCACGGGCGGCACCACCGCCCCGGTGATCCGCGCGTCGAGGTACTTGGCGTTGCTTCGGCGCTGCGAGTTCCAGCCGGGCAGCTGCTGCAGCTGCACCCGGCCGATCGCGGCGGCGACGTCGGTGAGCCGCAGGTTGAAGCCGACCAGCTCGTTGGCGTACCGCTGCTCCATGCCCTGGTTGCGCAGCAGGCGCAGGGTCCGGGCCAGGGCCGCGTCGGCGGTGGTGATCATGCCGCCTTCGAGCGTGTGCATGTTCTTGGTGGGGTAGAAGCTGAAGCAGGCCGCCGCCCCGAAGGTGCCGACCGGACGGTCGCGCAGCGCCGCGCCGTGCGCCTGGGCCGCGTCCTCGATCACGGCCAGGCCGTGCCGGGCGGCCAGCGGCAGCAGGTCGTCCATGGGGGCCGGGTGGCCGTACAGGTGGACCGGCATGATCGCGACGGTGCGCGGGGTGATCGCGGCGGCGACGGCGGCCGGGTCGAGGCAGAAGCTGCCGCGCTCGATGTCGGCGAAGACCGGCTCGGCGCCGACCAGGCGCACCGCGTTGGCGGTGGCGGCGAAGGAGAACGACGGGACGATCACCTCGTCCCCGGGGCCGATGCCCAGGGCCAGCACGGCCAGGTGCAGCGCGGAGGTGCCGGAGTTGACGGCGACGCAGTGGCGGCCGTCGACCAGGGCGGCGAACTCGTCCTCGAACGCGGCGACCTCGGGGCCCTGCACGACCAGGCCACTGCGCAGCACCCGGACCGCCGCGTCTATCTCGGCCTGGCCGATGACCGGCCGGGCTGTCGGAATCAGCGCACCATCCAAAGCGCCCTCCAAAGCCGCAGAGACTGACCGGCCGGGCGGGCTGGTCAGTCTCTATCCTCGCGGCAGTGGGTTACTTTTTATTGGCAAACGCCTCATACTCGGGCACAACATCCTCGGTGGGACCGTCGGCCTTGATCACACCGGACTCCAGCCAGATGACCCGCTCACAGGTGTCGCGGATCGAGCTGAGCGAGTGGCTGACCAGGAACACCGTGCCCGCCTCGGCGCGCAGTTCGCGCACCCGCTCCTCGCTCTTGCGGCGGAACAGCGCGTCACCGGTGGCCAGCGCCTCGTCGATGAGCAGCACCTCGTGCTTCTTGGCCGCCGCGATGGAGAACCGCAGCCGCGCCGCCATACCCGAGGAGTAGGTCCGCATCGGCATGGAGCTGAACTCGTTGCGCTCGTTGATCCCCGAGAACTCGATGATCTCCGGGGTGCGCACGCGCATCTCCGGCTTGCTCATGCCCATGGCCAGGCAGCCGAGCTGCACGTTGCGCTCGCCGGTGAGCTCGTTCATCAGCGTGGCGTTCACGCCCAGCAGCGACGGCTGGCCCTTGGTGTAGATCGCGCCCTGGTTGGTCGGGAGCACACCGGCGACCGCGCGCAGCAGCGTGGACTTGCCCGAGCCGTTGGAGCCGATCAGGCCGATGGCCTCGCCCTCATACGCCACGAAGCTGACGCCCTTGACCGCGTGCACCTCGCGGACCACCCCGGACGGCTCGCGCTTGACGATCCGCTTGAGCGAGCCGAGCGGCGAGGTGTCCTTGTTCTTCGCCCCGTGCACCCGGTAGACGATGTGCACGTCCTCCGCGATGACGGTGGGGATGCGCTTGTCAGCCACGGCCGTACTCCTTCTCACCGCGCCAGAAGTAGAGGAACCCGCCGACGCCGATGACCAGCGCCCAACCGCCCGCCACCAGCCACATCTGGGTCACCGTCTCCGGCGGCGTGCCGGTGTCGACGCCCAGCGCCTCGCGGGTGAGCTCGATGAACGGCACCATCGGGTTGAGCTCCAGCAGCACCTTGGCCCACTCGGGGGCGTTCTTGATGGCGTTGCTCAGGTCGAAGAAGACGCCCGAGCCGTACAGCCAGGTGCGCAGGACGAACGGCATCACCTGCTTGAGGTCCAGGACCTTCGAGCCGAGGCGGGCGAAGAGCATGGCCAGACCGGCGTTGAACAGGCTCTGCAGCAGCAGGATGGGGATCAGCGCGAGCCACTTGGGCGTGACCGGTTCGCCGGTGATGACCACGATGCCGAGCAGCACCGCGATGGCGAAGACGAGCTGCTGGAGCTGGGTGATGGTGGCCGCGACCGGCAGGCTGGCCCGGGGGAACTGCAGCGCCCGGATCAGGTTCATGTTGTCGCTGATGGCCTTGGTGCCGGCGGTCACCACCTGCTGGGTGTAGCCGAAGATGAAGATGCCCGCGCACAGGTACGCGGGGAAGTTCTCGATGCCCTTACGGGTGCCGAGGATGACACCGAAGATCAGGTAGTACACGGCCGCGTTGGTGAGCGGCGTGAGTACGTGCCAGAGCTGACCGAGCTGCGCGCTGCTGAACGTGGCGATGTTCTTGGCGTTGGCGAACGCCACGATGAAGTGGCGGTAGTCCCAGAGCTTGCGAACGTATTCCACGAGACCCGGTCGCGCACCGGCGACGCGGAGACCGTGCCGGGCGGCGAGTTGAGCCGGCGCGAGGGCGGGATAAGGCTCAGTCACCACAGCCTCTGCCATGGTACGGGCTCCGATCTCCTGGTGGGGGACGTCTGCGGTGACACACGGTAGCCGACGTCTAGGATGGAACGCCACCGTAGCGACGTACTCGAAGATGATGTTAGTGCCGCTCACGTCGCAACGCAACCGTTGCGTCGCTGCGCTATTGTATCGATGTGCTGCCACAGACTCGACGAACCCCGGCCGGGGCGGCCGTACTCCGCGGAGACATCACCGAGGCGATCCAGAACGCGGTGGTGGAGGAGCTCGCCGCCGTCGGCTACGGCCGCCTGTCGATCGAGGCGGTCGCGCGACGGGCGGGCGTGGCCAAGACCGCGGTCTACCGCCGCTGGAGCTCCAAGCTCGAACTCGTGCTGGAGATCGTCTCCGGTGTCGCCAGCCAGAAGCTCTCCCTGCCCGACACCGGCAGCCTGCTCGGCGACCTGACGCTGTTCCTGACCATCCTGACCAAGGCGCTGCGCCACCCGCTGGCCTCGCAGATCATTCCGGACCTGCTCGCCGAGGCGGCCCGCAACCCGCAGATCGCGCAGACCCTGCAGCAGGCGCTGCGCAACACCCAGCACGAGATGGGTGTGCTGGTGATCCAGCGGGCGGTGGCCCGGGGCGAGCTGCCCGAGGGCACCGACCCGGTGCTCGCGCTGGACCTGCTGGTCGGCCCGGTCTACTGGCACCTGGCCGTGGCGCGCCATCCGCTGCCCGGCGACTACGTGCCGCGCCTGGCCAAGGCGATCGCGGCCGGGCTCAAGGGCTGACCGGGGTCGGGCGCTCGGCGCCCCGGGAGACCACGTTCCCCTGCTCGTCGACCCAGCCGAGATGGCGGGCCGGGTTGCCCGCGACCAGCTGGTACGGCGCGACGTCGCGGGTCACCACGGCACCGGCGGCGACCATCGCGTACGCCCCGATCTCCGTCCCGCACACCACGGTGGCGTTGGCCCCGATCGACGCGCCGCGCCGCACCACGGTCGGGGTGATCTGCCAGTCGGGATGCTGCGCGCGCGGCCGCAGGTCGTTGGTGAAGACCGCGCACGGGCCGACGAACACCTCGTCCTCCAGGGTGACCCCCTGGTACACGGAGACGTTGTTCTGGATCTTCACCAGGTCGCCGACGGTCGCTCCGACGTCCACGTACACGTTGCGCCCGAGCACGCACCCCGCGCCGACCACCGCGCCGGCCCGGACGTGCGCCAGATGCCAGATCTTCGTGCCCGCGCCGATCCGCGCCCCCGGCTCGACGTCGGCGCTGGGGTGGGCGAAGTAGTCGGGCTCCATCAGTTGCCGGCGTTGCGGCTGGCCTCGACCACGATCTGGGAATCGGTGACCGAGGTTACCTTCACGCTCAGATCGCCGACCTTGACGCCGTCACCTCGGTTGATGCTCACCTGGTTGCCCGCCACCTTCAGGGTGACCGTGTCCGCGTCCGCGCTGACCAGCTGCACCTCGACGCCGAGAATCGAGATCTTGGCATTGTTCACCGACCGGTCGAAGGTGATCGTGCAGGTGCTCGTGCTGCAGGTGGCCGTCGCGCCCTCGCCGCTACAACCGGCCAGCGAGCCGCTCGCGAGCACCGCGGCCAAGGCGACGGCGGCGAGTTGACGGCCCGTTCTCCGTGCGACCATGTACGTGATCATAGACCGGCGACGGAGGGCGGCACCGATGATCGACCAGGTGGTGGGCGTGTTGCGGGACGTCGCCGAGGAGATCGTGCTGCCGCGGTTTCGCAACCTCGCCGCCGGGGAGGTCATCGAGAAGGGCCCCGGCGACCTGGTCACCATCGCCGACCGTGAGGCCGAGGCCGAACTGACGCGGCGCCTGTCCGAGCTGCTGCCCGGTTCACTGGTGGTGGGCGAGGAGGCCGTCGCCGCCGACCCGACCGTGCTGGCCCGGATGGACGAGCCGGGGCCGGTCTGGGTCATCGACCCGATCGACGGCACCGCCAACTACGCCGCCGGACGCGAGCCGTTCGGCCTGATGGTGGCGCTGCTGCGCGGTGGCGTGCCGGTGCTCGGCGCCATCTACGAGCCGGTGGCCAAGACGCTCTCGGTCGCCGAGGCGGGCGGCGGGGCGTACGTGGACGGGCAGCGGGTCGCCTTCGACCACACCCCGATCGCCGCCGAACAGCTGCGCGGCGCGGTGATGACCAAGTACCTGCCGCAGGAGCTGCGCGAGCAGGTGACCGCGCGGCTGCCGCTGCTGACCGAGGCGGTGCCCGGCTTCCGTTGCGCCGCCCACGAGTACCCGCACCTGATCCGCTCCGGACGCCACTTCGCCATGTTCTGGCGCAGCCTGCCCTGGGACCACACCGCCGGTGCGCTGCTGATTCGCGAGGCCGGGGGCGTGGTGCGCCACTTCGACGGCAGCGAATACGACCCGGCCCGGCCGAAGCTCGGGCTGCTCATCTGTCGTGACGATGCGGTGTTTGAGCTGGTACGCAGCGTATTGCTGGAGTGAACAACTTTTCCGCGACCGCCGCGCCGGGTTAATCTGTCGCGCGGCCGCGCGTCTGCAGGCACCCCCGAATCCTGCTGCGGCCGCCGCCGCGTGCTCTGTTACGCACCACTGCGCGGCGTTCGACGGAAGGATTCACGTCCGTGCCCCTCACGGTGCGCCCCCGCCATCGACGGTTCGCGTCCGCCCTCACCGCGATCACGGCCTTTGCCGTGCTGGTGGGCGGATTCCCGACCGCGGCCGCGGCGGAGCCGAACGAGATCCCGAACGCCAAGGTCGCGAAGGTCCGCCAGAACCTGGAGACCGTCGCCGGGCAGTACATCGAGGCCGAGGCGGCTCTGGAGAAGTCCAAGAAGGACCAGGCGGCGACCAACCTCAAACTGGTCGTCGCGGAGAACAAGTACGAACGCGCCCGCATCAGCGTGGTGAAGTACGCCGCCGAGGCCTACAAGACGGGTCGGCTGGGCGTCTTCGAGACGATGCTCAATGCCACCACCTCCGACGACTTCCTGAAGCGGATGGCGGCCCTGGAGCGGATGACCGCTCGCGACGAGGCGACCCTCGGCGAGCTGGTGGCCACCCGCAAGGAGGCCGACGAAGCCAAGGCGCAGATCGACGCCGCGGTCAGGGAGCAGGCCAAGCTGTTCAACGACCTGGCCCGGCTGCGCAAGGCCGCCGAGCGGGAACTGTCGGCGCTGGGCGGGTACGCCACCAACGGCTGGGTCGACCCGACCTCGCCGCTGGCGATCCCGGCCAAGCGCAACTCCGACGGCAGCTGGCCCAAGGAGACCTGCAGCATCAACGACCCGACCACCAGCGGCTGCATCACTCCGCGCACCCTGCACGCGATGGAAGAGGCCAAGAAGGCCGGCTTCAAGCGGTACGTCTCCTGCTACCGCCCCGGCGACATGTACGAGCATCCCAAGGGCCGCGCCTGCGACTTCTCGACCGAGACCGACGGGTTCCACGACTCCTCGGCCACGGGCGACAGCAAGCTCTACGGTTCGAAGCTGGCCTCGTTCTACGTCAAGAACGCCAGCCGCCTGGGCATCATGTACGTGATCTTCTACTGCCAGGTGTGGACGGTCGGCTCCGGCTGGCACCGATATTCGGCGACCGGGTCCAACTGCGGTGACTCGCCGGCGGGCGACCATACCAACCACGTACACGTCTCGGTGTACTAGCGATCGCGGCCCGGAGGACCTCCTCCGGGCCGCGCCCCGTTTCAGGGTCGGTCAGCCGGTCTGGGCGACGACCCGGCCGAAGCTGTTGACGGGCAGCGAGTCGATCGGGTCGATGCGCACCCGCTCGCCGAAGCTCGGCGCGTGCACCATGTTCCCGTCGCCCAGGTAGATGCCGACGTGGTGCAGGTCGGCGTAGAAGAACACCAGGTCACCGGCCTTCAGCTCGCTGCGGCTGATCTCGCGGCTGCGCTGCTCCTGACGTCCGGCGTGGTGCGGCAGGTTGATCCCGATCCGGTGGAAGGCGGCCGCGACCAGCCCGGAGCAGTCGTAACCGCCCGGCCCCTCGCCACCCCACTTGTAGCCGGTGCCGATCTGGTCGAGCGCGAACCGCACCACCTTCTCGTTCGCGCCCTTGGCGACCCTGGGCAGCGCCACCCGGGTACGGTCGGGACGCTGGTCGGCGTGCCCACCGCCGTAGCCGTACGCGCGCTGCCGCAGGGTGCGCAGCGCGGCGATGGAGTTCTCGATCTCGGTGCGCTTGGCGGCGAGTTCTCTGCGCTGCTCGCGCTGCTGGGCCAGCAGCGCGTCCAGGGTGCGTCGGGCGGTGTCCCACCGCTGGGAGGTCTGCGCCAGCGCCTCGATCTCGCGCTGCTGGTGCAGCGTGTACTCGTTCATCAGCAGCAGGCGGTCCAGGATCTGGCGGGTGCTGCCCGCGTCGAGCAGCAGCGTCAGGGACATGGACCGGGTGGACCGGTAGCCCGCGTCGGCGAGTCGGCCCACCGCGGCGCGGCGCTGCGCGATCTGCCGCTGCAGCGGGTCGATCTGGCGCCGGAGCACGCCGGTCTGCGCCTCGGTGGTCTTCAGGTCGTCGTGCAGCGCGTGGTACCTCTCGACGATCACCTCGAGCTGATCGGACTTCTTGCGGATCTCGCGGTCGAGGTCGGCACGGGTGGGCTCGGCGTGCGCCAGGCCCGACAGCAGCAGCGCGGACGCGAGCACCGTCGCACCGATCCATAGCATCCTGCGCCGCGTGGCGTAGTTCGACACGTGGTGAACAACGACAAAACTGCATGATCGGTACAACTGGGCATTTACCAGGGCGGGGAGTTGGCGATGTCGTACCCCCTGGGGGTATCGTTTCGATCGTGGAAGACAGCGCCCCAGTCGGCTACAGCCACGACGACGACAAGCAGGCCCTGCTCTCCCGCCTCAAGCGGGTGGAGGGGCAGATTCGTGGCCTGCAGCGAATGGTCGAGCAGGACACGTACTGTATCGACGTCCTGACGCAGATCTCGGCGGCCACGCGTGCCCTGCAGGCGGTCGCGGTCGGCCTGCTCGAAGGACATCTCAACCACTGCGTGGTGGACGCCGCCCGAGCGGGCGACCCCACCGCGAAGGTCAAGGAAGCCACCGAGGCGATCGCTCGCCTGGTGCGGTCATAGGGAGCCAGCCATGTCGGTTCGGACGACATACCAGATCTCGGGGATGACCTGCGGGCACTGCGTCAACGCGGTGACCACCGAGCTGACCGCGCTGCCCGGCGTGCGCGACGTCCAGGTGGATCTCGCCGCGGGCACCGCCGAGATCACCAGCGACGCGGTCCTGCCCATCGACGAGGTGCGCAACGCCGTCGACGAGGCGGGATACCAGCTGGCGGGCATCGATGGCTGAGGCGCCCACCACCGAACAGTCCGCCGAACCGGTGGTCCGGGCGCAGTCGGCCAAGCCGCTGCTCGACCCGGCCGGGTCCCGGATCGGCCTGTTCGTCGGCGGCCTGATCGTGGCGCTGGTGGTCGGATTCACCCTCGGCAAGCTGCTCGACCCGCCGAGCAGCCCCACCCAGGGCGCGACCACCGGCGCACCCGCCTCGACCGACCCCGCCACCGCCCCCGGCGGGCACGTGCACAGTCCGCTGGCCAGCGCGGGGTCCGAGGTGGGCGGCCTGTCCATCAGCTCCGGCGGATACACGCTGGTGCCCGCGACCACCTCGTTCGCCAAGCCGGGCACCGAGCAGCTGTCGTTCGTGATCCGCGCCAACGACGGGCGCGCCGTCACCAACTTCGCCGTGGTGCACGACAAGCCGCTGCACCTGGTCGTGGTGCGCCGCGACCTCACCGGCTATCAGCACCTGCACCCCACCATGGCCGCCGACGGCACCTGGTCGGTCAGCGCCGACCTGGGCAAACCCGGCCTGTGGCGGGCGTACGCCGACTTCACCGCGATCGACCAGGCCGGGATCCAGACCGCCGTGGCCCTGGGCACCGACCTGACCGTCGCGGGCGACTACGCGCCCAAGACGCTGCCGGCAGCCGCCCAGCAGGACGAGACGGACGGCTACCAGGTCAGCTACCAGGGCGCGACCATGATCGGGGCCAGCCAGCCGATGCTGTTCACGGTCACCCGCGATGGCAAGCCGGTCACCCTGGAGCCCTACCTCGGCTCCTTCGGCCACCTGGTCGTCCTGCGCGACCTCGACCTCGGCTACGTGCACGTGCACCCCGAACCCGCGCTGGTCAATGGCGGGGTCAAGCTCTGGCTGTCGGCGCCCAGCGCCGGCACCTACCGGATGTTCTTCGACTTCCAGACCGGCGGCAAGGTGCACACCGCCGAGTTCACCCTGGTCGTCCCGGCACCGGGCAAGTGAGTCTGGAGAGATCATGACGACGGGTCAGGCGCAGGTCATCGAACTGGGTATCGGCGGCATGACCTGCGCCACCTGCGCGGGCCGGGTCGAGCGCAAACTCAACCGGGTCGAGGGGGTGCGCGCGACGGTCAACTTCGCCACGGAGACCGCGCACGTGACGTACCCGGCCGACATCTCGGTGGACGACCTGGTCAAGGTGGTCGAGGCGACCGGGTACACGGCGAGCGTGCCGCAGCCGGAAGCCCCCGCCGCCGAGGCGGAACCCGACACCGCCGAGCCGGACCCGCTGCGGCAGCGGCTGCTGGTCAGCGCGGTGCTGACCGCACCCGTGGTGCTGCTGAGCATGATCCCCGCGCTGCAGTTCCCGAACTGGCAGTGGCTGGCGTTCACGCTGGCCTCGCCGGTGGCGGTGTGGGGCGCGTGGCCGTTCCACCGGGCCGCGCTGGTCAACGCCCGGCACGGCGCGGCGACCATGGACACGCTGATCAGCCTCGGCGTGCTGGTGTCGTACGGCTGGAGCGCCTGGGCGCTGTTCTTCGGCGGCGCCGGGATGACCGGCATGACCATGTCGCTGAGCTGGCTCGCCTCGCGCACCGACGACCCCGGCATGCACCTCTACCTCGAGGTGACCACCACGCTGACCACGTTCCTGCTGGCCGGGCGGTGGTTCGAACACCGGGCCAAGCGGCGGGCCGGGTCCGCGCTGCGCGCGCTGCTGGACCTCGGGGCCAAGGACGCGGTGCTGCTGCGCGACGGCGCCGAGGTCCGGGTGCCCGCGACGAGCCTGGCCGTGGGCGACCTGTTCGTGGTCCGGCCCGGCGAGAAGATCGCCACCGACGGCGAGATCGCCGAGGGCGCCAGCGCGGTCGACACCAGCATGCTCACCGGCGAGAGCGTCCCGGTCGAGGTCGGGCCGGGCGACCGGGTCGTCGGCGCGACCGTCAACGCGGGCGGTCGGCTGGTGGTCCGGGCCACCCGGGTCGGCGCCGACACGCAACTGGCCCAGATGGCGAAGCTGGTCACCGCGGCCCAGTCGGGCAAGGCCCAGGTGCAGCGGCTGGCCGACCGGGTCTCGGCGGTGTTCGTCCCAGTGGTGATCATGCTGGCGGCGGCGACGTTCGCCTTCTGGACCGCGTACGACGGCGGCGTGACCAGCGCGGCCGTGACCGCGGCCGTCGCGGTGCTGATCGTCGCCTGCCCGTGCGCGCTCGGCCTGGCCACCCCGACCGCGCTGCTGGTCGGTACCGGCCGGGGCGCCCAACTCGGCATCCTGATCCGCGGCCCCGAGGTGCTGGAGTCCACCCGCCGGATCGACACCGTGCTGCTGGACAAGACCGGCACGGTCACCACCGGCGTGATGAGCCTGGTCGAGGTCCTGCCCGCGGCCGGGGTCACCGAGACGCAACTGCTGCGCGCCGCGGCCGCCGTCGAGCACGCCTCCGAACACCCGATCGCCCGCGCCATCGTCGCGGGCGCCGCCTCCCGCGGCATCGAGCCCGCCCCGGTGCACGACTTCCGTGCCCTGCCGGGCCTGGGCGCGCGGGGGACGGTGGCGGGCCGCGCCGTGCTCATCGGCCGCCACTCCCTCCTCACCGCCCACGGCATCGAGCTAAGGAAGGGCCCCTTCTTATCGCTTTCCGACGTAGAAGGGCCCCTTCTTAACGGCGGCCGCACGACTGTGGCGGTGGCGCTGGATGGCGTGTTCGCCGGATGGCTGCTCCTCGCCGACACGGTGAAGCCCGGCTCGGCCGACGCGGTGGCCCGTTTGAGGGCCCTGGGCCTGCGTCCGGTGCTGCTCACCGGCGACGCCGAAGGTCCGGCGCGCGCCGTCGCCGCCGAAGTCGGCATCGACGAGGTGATCGCCGAGGTGCTGCCCGAGGGCAAGGTCGAGGCGGTTCGCCGAGCGCAGGAAGGTGGCGCGCACCGGGTGGCAATGGTCGGCGACGGGGTGAACGACGCGGCCGCCCTGGCCGCGGCCGACCTCGGGCTGGCCATGGGCACCGGCACCGACGCCGCGATCGAGGCGGCCGACATCACCCTGGTCCGCGGCGACCTGCCCGCGGCGGCCGACGCCATCCGGCTGTCCCGGGCCACGCTGAGCACGATCAAGGGCAACCTGTTCTGGGCGTTCGCCTACAACGTGGCGGCGCTGCCCCTGGCTGCCGCCGGGCTGGTCACGCCGGTGCTGGCGGCCGCCGCGATGGCGTTGAGCAGCATCTTCGTGGTGACCAATTCATTGCGACTGTTCCGATTCAAGTGAGAGCGGTTGCCCGCGCTCGCGCGCAACAAACCGTCGGTGGATCACCCGGGCTTTGCAACAGAACGCCGCGAGACGCAATTCATCGTGCTACGAAACGGGCGTAGAGCTGGGTAAATTTGCTGATCGTGACAGAGCGTGACCTCCTCCCCACCCGCCAGCCCCGGCCCCGCACGTACCTGATGTGCCCGCCGGAGCACTATGTCGTCGAGTACGCGATCAACCCGTGGATGGACACCACCACTCCGGTCGACACCGCGCTCGCCGTGAAGCAGTGGGACGGGCTGCGCCAGACCATGGTCGACCTGGGCCACACGGTGCACGTGCTGAACCCGACCCCGGGCCTGCCCGACATGGTCTTCGCCGCCAACGGCGCCTTCGTCGTCGACGGGGTGGCCTACGGCGCCAAGTTCCGCTATCCGCAGCGCGCCGACGAGGCCGCCGGGCACCGCGCCTTCTACGAGGCCCGCGACGACTACCGTTTCGTCGCCCCCACGCAGATCAACGAGGGCGAGGGCGACTTCGCGTACCTGCCGAACGCGCACGGCGGCATCGCGCTGGCCGGGTACGGCTTCCGCACCGAGCCCGCCGCGCACGCCGAGGCCGCCGAGGCCCTGGGCCGCCCGGTGATCTCGCTGAAGCTGGTCGACCCGCGCTTCTACCACCTGGACGTGGCCCTGGCCGCGCTCGACGACGAGAACGTCACGTACTTCCCGGGCGCCTTCTCCGAGGCCTCGCAGCAGGTGCTGGCGCAGCTGTTCCCGAACGCCGTCATCGCCGACGAGGCGGACGCGCTCGCGTTCGCGCTCAACCTGGTCAGCGACGGCCACAACGTCGTGATCAACACCGAGTCGGCCGCGTACGGCGAGAAGGTCGCGGCGGCGGGTTACCACCCGGTGATGGTCGAGCTGGGTGAGCTGAAGAAGGGCGGCGGCAGCATCAAGTGCTGCATCGCCGAGCTGCGCGACTGAGCTCGTACCGCTGACGCCGCGCGACGCGACGACGACCTGAAGCCGACCGGTGACCATGTGGTCCCGGTCGGCTTTGCTCTGCACCCACGGCCTTGCTCTGCACCCACGGGCGCACTCGCCGCGAGTGCGTTTGCTCTGCACCCGCGGCCTTGCTCTGCACCCACGGGCGCAACAGTGGGCGTTGCGTCAGCGGGGGGCAGGGCACGTTGCGTTGGCGAGGGGTGCAGCGCAGATTGCGTCGGCGGGTGCAGAGCAAGCCGTTGGGTGCAGAGCAAACATGGTCGCGGGGCAACCGTGTGGGCGGGTCAGAGCGAGTGGGTGCGGACCGCGTCGTCACCCCGGGTGATCTGGGCGTCGAAGCAGAACCGGGTGACCAGCCAGCGGTCGTCCGCTCGGCGCAGGGTCAGCGCGTAGGTCCCCCAGACCTCCCAAATGCCGCCGCCCAACTCCTCGTCGAGCCGGTTCAGGGCGTAGCCCTTCACCCCGACCGTCGCGATGTCGGAGGTGATCTGCACCCGGTAGTGGCTGATCAGGTGCCAGCTGCGCTTGCGCGCGTGCAGGCCCGCGACCCAGCCCGCGACCAGTTGGTCGGCGGTGACCCGGGCGGGCGGGCCCCCACCGAGGCTGCTGAAGTCGACGTCGACGTCATCGGCGAACAGCGCGCGGGCGGCGGTCCAGTCCTTGGCGTCGACGGTGTCGAACACGGCGTCCACCGTCTCGACGATGTCGTTCCTGTCCTGCAGGTGGTGCACGTTGGTCATGTTTCGATCATGCCCACGGTTCGATCGTGTCCGAGGCGAGGTTCCCGGACCATGAGACTCGGTTGAGGGTGGCCCGCGGTCGGTCGACCACGGGCCACCAGCGTGAAGGTCAGGCGGGCGGGGTGAAGGTGGTGGTACGGGTCATACCCGCGGCGCGGCCCTTCGCCGAGATCACCAGCGCCATCTTGCGGGAGGCCTCGTCGATCATCTCGTCGCCGAGCATCACCGCGCCGAGACGTCCGCCCTGCTCGGAGGTGTAGTAGTCGTACGCGTCGAGGATCAGTTCGGCGTGGTCGTAGTCGGACTGCGCGGGCGAGTAGACCTCGTTGGCCGCGTCGATCTGGCCGGGGTGCAGCACCCACTTGCCGTCGAAGCCCAGCGCGGCCGAGCGCCGCGCCACCTCGGTGAACCCGTCCACGTCCTTGATCTGCAGATACGGTCCGTCGATGGCCTGCTTGTCGTGCATGCGCGCGGCCATGAGGATGCGCATCAGGATGTAGTGGTAGGGGTCGCCCGGGTAGCTGGGGATGAGCGCGCCCACGACCAGGGACTTCATGTTGATCGAGGCCATGAAGTCGGCCGGGCCGAAGATGATGGTCTCCACCCGGGGCGAGGCCGCCGCGATGGCGTCCACGTTGACCAGACCGGCGGCGTTCTCGATCTGGGCCTCGATGCCGATGCCGCCGACGGGCAGGCCGAGCGTCTTCTCCAACTGGGTGAGCGTCAGGTCGAGCCACTCGACGTGCGCGGCGCTCTGCACCTTGGGCAGCATGACGCAGTCCAGGTTGGCCCCGGCACCCTCGACGATCTCGATGACGTCCCGGTAGGTCCACGGCGTGGTGAGGTCGTTGACCCGGACCACGCGGGTCTTGCCCGCCCAGTCGCCCTCGTTGAGCGCGGCCACGATGTTCTTGCGCGCCTCGGGCTTGGCCAGCGGGGCGACGGCGTCCTCCAGGTCGAGGAAGACCTGGTCGGCGGGCAGGCCCTGGGCCTTGCCGAGCATCTTGACGCTGGATCCCGGCACGGCAAGGCACGACCTGCGGGAACGACCCAACGCGGCCATCGATTCTCCTTAAGGACCGTTCAGTTAGTTGACGCCACGGTAACCTTCCCCCCGTCGAGAGGAGAACGGGACTGTGGAAGATCTCACGGCGTCCCAGAAAGTGAACGAGCCCCGGCACGTGGTGATCACGGGTGCCACCTCGGGCATCGGTCAGGCGGGTGCCGTCGCGCTGGCCCGCGCGGGCTGGCGGGTGACCGTGGTCGGCCGAGATCAGGCCCGGGTTGACGCGACGCTGGGCCTGGTCGGCGCTGCGGCGACCGGTCCGGCTCCGGCCGGGCAGCTGGCCGACTTCGCCCGCCTGGCCGACGTACGGGCCCTGGCTGAGCGTCTGTCGGGCGAGCGCATCGACGTGCTGGCCAACAATGCGGGGATCGTGGCCCGTTCTCGTGGCACCACGGTGGACGGTCACGAACTGACCATCCAGACCAACCATCTGGCGCCGTTCCTGCTGACCAATCTGCTGCGCGAGCGGCTGGCGCCCGGCGCGCGGATCGTGAACACGGCTTCGGTCGCGCACAACACGGGCAGCCTCGACCCGGACAACCTGGACCGGACCGGCGGCGTGTACAGCGCCTGGCTGGCGTACGGCGGCTCGAAGCGGGCGAACATCCTGTTCGCCGCCGAGGCGGCCCGGCGCTGGCCCGACCTGCTCAGTTACTCGTTCCACCCCGGGGTGGTGCGCACCCGCTTCGGTACCCCGCTGGCGAAGCTGTTCTACAAGATCGCACCCGGTCTGGCCACTCCGGAACAGGGCGCCGACCAGCTCGTCTGGCTGTCCACCGCGGACCCGGCGCAGCTTTCCAACGGCGGCTACTACGTCTCGCGCAAGCTCACCGAGCCGAACCCGGCGATCCGCGACCCGCAGCTCGCAACGCGGCTGTGGGAGGCCAGCGCCAAGGCGGTCGGTCTCTGACCGTTCGCCTGTACCCGAAGAAGGGCCCCTTCCGCCGCGGTGACCCGCGGCGAGGGGCCCTTCTTACGCTGTTCAGCTGTTGGAGGCGGCGAGCAGGAGAGGCAGCCCGAAGGCGCACAGGCAGCCGAGCGTCCAGAGGCCGGTGAGGATCCAGCCGACGATGATGCCCGCCTTGGCCATGCCCTCACCCTCCTCGCCGGTCTGGCGGACCTGCTTGAGGGCCATGTGGCCGAGGATCGCGCCGATCGGTGCGGTGATGAAGGTCAGGATGCCCGCGATCGCCAGGATCATGGCGATCAGCGCCATCGAGTTCTGCGGGCGCGCCACCGGATAGCCCGGCTGGCCCCCGTAGGGCTGCTGCTGCTGGTACGGCTGCTGCCCGTAGGGCTGGCCGGAGACCGGCGGCTGCTGGTACGGGCTGCCGGAGGACGGCGCCGCGTACGGGCTGTCCGAGGCCGGCGGGGTGCTGTACGGGTCCGACGTGGCCGGCGGCTGCGGCACGTACGGGTTGGTCGGCGGCGGGTTGCCGTACGGGTCCTGGCCGGAGGGCGGGGGGTAGGTCATCGAAGCTGACTCCTCTTCGGGGGGTTCGTGCGACGCTACTACTCGGTGAACCTTTTCACAGTGACGTCCTTGTCAAGCGGCTTGGACGGACGGTGGGCGCGGCTCATACTCACCTCACCTGAAGCTTCGTTCAGTTCTCTGGAGGCTGACCATGGCCCGTCTCGCCCGTACTCCCGGATTGACCGACGTGCAGACCGCGATCCTCGAGACGGTACGCGAGTTCGCCGACAAGGAGATCATCCCCCGGGCGCAGCGGCTCGAACATGAGGACCGCTATCCGGAGGAGATCCTCGCCGGGATGCGCGAGATGGGCCTGTTCGGACTGACCATCTCGGAGGAGTACGGCGGCCTCGGCGAGTCGCTGCTCACCTACGCCCTGGTGGTGGAGGAGCTGTCGCGCGGCTGGATGTCGGTCTCCGGCATCGTCAACACGCACTTCATCGTGGCGTACCTGATCAGCCAGCACGGCTCGGCGGAGCAGAAGCAGCGACTGCTGCCCAGGATGGCCACCGGTGAGGTGCGCGGCGCATTCAGCATGTCCGAACCGGGCTGCGGCTCCGACGTCTCGGCGATCACCTCGAAGGCGCTGCGCGACGGCGACTCGTACGTCCTCAACGGCCAGAAGATGTGGCTGACCAACGGGGCGTACTCGTCGGTGGTGGCGACGCTGGTGAAGACCGACCAGGGCGCGGACACCGTCTACGGCAACATGACGACGTTCCTGCTGGAGAAGGAGCCCGGCTTCGGGCAGACCGCGCCCGGCCTCACCATCCCCGGCAAGATCGAGAAGATGGGGTACAAGGGCGTCGAGACCACCGAGATGATCCTCGACGGGCACCGGGTGCCCGAGTCGGCGGTGCTCGGCGGCGCCGACCAGGCCGGTCGCGGCTTCTACCAGATGATGGACGGCATCGAGGTCGGCCGGGTCAACGTGGCGGCCCGCGCCTGCGGCATCTCCATCCGCGCCTTCGAGCTGGCCATGGCGTACGCCCAGCAGCGCCGCACCTTCGGCAAGGCCATCGCCGAGCACCAGGCGATCGCGTTCAAGCTCGCCGAGATGGGCACCAAGATCGAGGCAGCCCATGCGCTCATGGTCAACGCCGCCCGGCTGAAGGACTCCGGCCAGCGCAACGACGTCGAGGCGGGCATGGCCAAGCTGCTGGCCAGCGAGTACTGCCACGAGATCGTCACCGAGTCGTTCCGCATCCACGGCGGCTACGGCTACTCCAAGGAGTACGAGATCGAGCGGCTGATGCGCGAGGCGCCGTTCCTGCTCATCGGCGAGGGCACCAGCGAGATCCAGAAGACGATCATCTCGCGCGGCCTGCTCAAGGAGTACCGGGCCCGCTGACCAGCTCCGGTGGCGCGGTGGGCAGCTGGGCCAGCTCGCCGCGCCGCTGCGGGTGCTCCAGGTAGAACCGGATTACGTTGACCATGTCGCGGTCCCACATGCCGTAGTCGGTGCCGCGCAGGAACAGCACCTGCCGTACGGTCGCCAGCCGCCACCCGCTGCGCGGGTCCTGGGTCACCCCGATCACGTCCGACCAGGGGAAGTGGTGCCGGTGCACGCGTACCCCGTCAGCGTTGAGCACGATCTGGTTGCGCCGCTGCCGCACCGGCACGATCAGCGCCGCGATGATCCCGAGCGCCAGCAGCGAGTCCAGCACCGCGACCACCCACTCGACCGTGCTCTCGGTCTTGGCGTACCGGGCGATGATCGGCAGCTGCATCCCGTACACGGCCAGCGCGACCCACACGTCGGTGACCAGTGAGACGGTCAGGCCCGGCTCGCCGTCGGCCGCGCCCTGCCGCCAGGCACCGGTTCGCCGCCGCCGCAGGTGCACGGCCCGGCCGATCGCCACCAGCGCCAGCACCACCAGCGGCCAGACCGTCCACGGCTCCTCCGGCGAGAACGGCGCGATCGGCCACGTACGGCCCCACCACCACGCCGCCACGACCAGGCCCAACCCACCCAGCGCGAGCGCCCACCGGCGCCGGTCCGCGCCCCGAATCCCCACCACGGCGCAAAGGGTACGAGATCGGCTCACGTGCGCCTACGGCGCGGCTGGTCACCGCACCCCTGTTGGGTACGCTGGCTGCCGTGCGACGACTGCTCACCCCCGGCTGGCTGGCCGGACATGCCCTGGTGCTGGCATCCGTCGCCGCGTTTCTTGCTCTCGGCTGGTGGCAGGCGGGTCGCGCGGCCGAGGGCAACACCCTGAGCTGGGCGTACACCTTCGAGTGGCCGCTGTTCGCGGTGTTCGTGATCGTGATGTGGGTGCGGGAGATGCGGCTGACGCTGCGCGGCACCCGTGCCGACGAGTCAGCCCCGGCCGTTGAGCCTCGGGAACGGCCGGTGATCACCCGGCGGGTGAGTCCGGCCACAGCGGCGACCGACGATGCGGATGATCCGCAGCTGGCCGCGTACAACGAGTATCTGGCGTGGCTGAACGAGCACCCTGACGCACGACCCGGCGACTATCCCGCTAAGGAGCTCCGATGAACGGCGCGTTGACCCGCTACCGCGTGATCGCCTGGATCGTGGGCGTGATGCTGCTCCTGCTCACGCTGGTCGCGATGCCCATGAAGTACTTCGCCGACGACAACACCGGCGTCACCGTCATCGCCCCCATCCACGGCTGGCTGTACGTGGTCTACCTGGTGCTGGCCGCCGACCTGGCCCGCCGCGCCCAGTGGGGCGTGAAGAAGATGCTGGTCGTCGCGCTGGCGGGCACCATCCCGTTCTTCTCGTTCGTGGCCGAGCGCATGGTGGTCGGCTGGATCAAGGGCACCGACGCGCGCCCGGAGTTCAACAAAGCGTGAGCTGCGTGTCCGGGGCGGGTTCGGCCCGCTCCGGTTCCGCCTGCGCTGATCCGTTGATCGACAGTTCGCGGGCGAGTTCCTCGCGGACGGGCAGCCCGTGCCGCCGCGTCGCCCGCCGCACCCGGGCCGTGATCAGGCGCTGGTAGTCGTCGCTCGCGTAGGCGCGCTGGCCCGGGTAGAGCCGCTCGTACAGCGGCACCAGGTCCGGGTGGTGCTCGGCGAGCCAGGCCAGATACCACTCCCGTGCGCCGGGCCGCAGGTGCAGCACCAGCGGTGTGATGCTCGCGGCGCCCGCCTCGACCAGCGCCGCCACACACGCGTCCAGCTGTTCGTCGGAGTCGCTCAGGCCGGGCAGGATCGGCGCCATCAG
Organism: Catellatospora tritici; assembly: GCF_019083965.1. Lineage (GTDB taxonomy): Bacteria > Actinomycetota > Actinomycetes > Mycobacteriales > Micromonosporaceae > Catellatospora > Catellatospora tritici. The sequence continues at coordinate 836,501 of NZ_JAHRCY010000001.1, read as the reverse complement.
CACCCCCACCCGCAGCCCCGCCTCGGTCATCCGGCGCACCGCGTCCAGCCGCCGCGACGGGCTGGGTGTGCCGGACTCGACGTCGCGCCACAGCCGCTCGTCGAGGAACCCGATCGACATCGCCACCGACACCCGGGTGCGCTCGGCCGCCTGCCGCAGCAGCGGCAGGTCGCGCAGGATCAGCGTGCCCTTGGTCAGGATCGAGAACGGGTTCGCCGCGTCGCGCAGCGCGCCGAGGATGCCGGGCATCAGCTCGTATCGCCCCTCGGCCCGCTGGTAGCAGTCCACGTTGGTGCCCATGGCGATCGGCTGCCCGCGCCAGGTGCGCGAGCCCAGCTCCCGGCGCAGCACCTCGGGTGCGTTCACCTTCACGACGATCTTCGAGTCGAAGTCGTGCCCGGCGTCGAGGTCGAGGTAGGTGTGCGTGTTGCGGGCGAAGCAGTTGTGGCTGACCACGCCGTTGGCGATGAAGTCGCCGGTGCCGGTGCTGATGTCCCACAGCGGCAGCTCCAGGCCCAGCGGCTCGATCGAGGTCACGTGCAGCGGCGCGCTGCCCTTGATCGCGATGCCGTCGACGGTGCGCTTACGGGTGACGGCCGGGTCGACCAGGTGGAAGAAGCGCAGTTTCTCGGTCAGGCCGCCGAGCAGTCGCAGGCTGAGCAGCCCGATCGGGCCGCGCCGGTCCTCCACCGCGAACTCGAAGCCGAACCGGCGCAGCGCGGCCCGGGTCGCCTCGACCAGCTCGGGGCTGCTGTGCACGATGCGGAACAGGCCCTGGGTGTGGCTGCCCTCGGCGTCGTACACCCCGGCGAGGAAGCCCTTGGCCCAGTCGGCGGCCGCGCCGTCGCCGTCGCCGAGGTCGTCCGGCAGCCGCAGCAGCGAGGTGATCAGCTCCAGGTCACGCCGGGCGTACGTGCTCAGGCCGGTGCGCGGCCCCGAGCGGCAGAACTCCGCCGTGTGCGCGCCCAGCTCACGCAGGTAGCCGATGGTTCGGCTGAGCGCCTGCGGCTCTTCGCCGCCCAGCCGGAAGCGCGGGACCGTGCCGTACGGGTCGCGGTAGGCGCCGGTGTCCGGCTCGGGGCGCAGCATGCCCGCCAGGTAACCCCGGCGGTAGTCCGGCGACTCCTTCGGCGGCTCGGCGAACGCGCCGGTGCCCATCAGCTTGTTGCCGGTGGTCAGGTGGGGGCGCTGGCCCGGACCCGTGCGGGCACCGGTGACGTGCTTCCAGCCCCGGTCGGTGAGGAACCGGTGGTCGCCGCTGGCCACCAGCTCGGTGCCGTCGGCCAGGGTCACCCGGTAGGCGGGCTTGACGGTCGACCACACGTCACGCACATGGGTGACGGTGTAGCGGCGGTAGGCGCCCTCGCGGACCGTGCCGATGATCGCGTCGCCGGCGCGCAGCTGCGCGATCGGGCGGGTGCGCCCGTCGGCCAGCAGCACCGGCGTCTCGGCCGCCAGGCAGTAGGTGCACGCGTGGGTGCAGCCGCGGTACGGATTGATCGTGTATTCGAACGGCACCCCGCGCCGGTCGCCCATCACCCGGTTGATCAGGGACTTGGCTCTGACCTCGTAGAACGTCATCCCGGCGAAGCCGGGAGTGTCGAAGGTACGGACGACCGCACCGGGCAGCTCGAGCTGCACCGGCGCGGTGTCGTCGGTCGGGGTGCTCGCGGTCAGGTTGCTCCAGCGCACCCCGCTATTCAAACATATGTTCGAAGATTAGGAAGCCTTGTGCGCGTGCTCCTCGTGCTCCGTCTTGGCCGCCTTGAGGCGCTCGGGGTCGATCTCGCGCACCTTCTTGATCAGGTCGGTGAAGGCGGCGTCGGGCATGGCGCCCGGCTCGGAGTAGACCACCACGTCGTCCCGGATCGCCATGATCGTCGGGATCGACTGGATCTGGAACATCGCGGCCAGCTCCTGCTGCGCCTCCGTGTCGACCTTGCCGAAGGTGATGTCCGGGTTGGCCTCGGCGGCGCGCTCGTACACCGGCGCGAAGCGCTTGCACGGGCCGCACCAGTCTGCCCAGAAGTCGATGAAGGTGATGCCTTCCCCGCTGGTCTTCTCCACGAAGTTGTCGGCCGTGAATTCCACGGTGCCCATGGTCGTGCTCCCATCCTTCAAACGATCAGCGTCCATGTAAACCGCTGCCGGCGGCGCGTCATTCCCGCGCTCCCCACCGTATCGGGCGTGACACGGCGCACAGGCCATCCGGGCTCGCACACCGCGGCGTGGCGAGGGATGATGAGGTCGTGAGCCCGACCTTCATCTTCGATGGTGACTGCGCCTTCTGCACCACATGCGCGAACTTCGTGAACCGGTGGATCCCGACCGGCGCGAAGGTGTCCGCGTGGCAGCGAGCCGACCTGGCCGCGCTGGGGTTGACCCGGGCGCAGTGCCTGGAGGCCGTGCAGTGGGTCGAGGACGGCCGCCCGACCCTGGCCGGGCCGGAGGCGATCGGGGCCCTGCTGCGTTCGAGCAACGCATTCTGGAAGTCGTTCGGCTACGCGCTCAAGCCGAGTGCGGTGACCGCCGCGGCCTGGCCCCTGTACCGCTGGGTCGCCCGCCACCGGCACCAGATGCCTGGCGGCACCGCCGCCTGCGCGATCCCGCTGCCCCCGCCGACCAAGCCCGCCCAGGCCTGATCCGCGCGCACTCCGGAACGACAACCGAGCCCGCCCAGGCCTGATCCGCGCGCACTCCGGAACGACAACCGAGCCCGGCACCCAGGTGCCGGGCTTTCGTCCGGCCGCCCCGCGCATGATCCTCTGAATTGCCGGGCACCTGTGCGTATCTTGGGCGGTCATACGCCCGATTGCCCGGCAAGTTGCGTGATCTTGAGGCCGTGCGGCGCGCGGCGCGCCGCACGGGTGGGCCGGTGGCAGGGCGGGTTACGGCTGTTTGGGGACCATGACCTTGCGCTTGAAGACGCAGACCAGGGTGCCGTCCTGGTTGTAGCCGCGGGTCTCGACCGAGACGACGCCGCGGTCGGGCTTGGACGACGACTCGCGCTTGTCCAGCACCGTGGTCTCGCCGTAGATCGTGTCGCCGTGGAAGGTCGGCGCGACGTGGCGCAGCGACTCGACCTCGAGGTTGGCGATGGCCTTGCCGCTGACGTCGGGCACGGACATGCCCAGCAGTAGCGAGTAGATGTAGTTGCCGACCACCACGTTGCGCTTGAAGTCCGTCTGCGTCGCGGCGTAGTGCGCGTCCAGGTGCAGCGGGTGGTGGTTCATGGTGAGCAGGCAGAACAGGTGGTCGTCGTACTCGGTGACGGTCTTTCCGGGCCAGTGTTTGTAGACGGCCCCGACCTCGAATTCCTCGTAGTAGCGCCCGAACTGCATCGTCCGTCACTCCCGTCTGGGCATCGTCGCCCCGGAACGCAGTGAACGGCGGGGCCCTCCCCGGCACCCGCCGCCCACGCTTGTGAAAATGGATTCTGCCGCAGGTCAACGGGTGAGTACATAGGGCGCTCCGAGATCTATCTCATAGTTACCTTTCGGTAACTTGAACACCCGGGGCTGCTAAGGGGGACCGTTTCGCTATAGCCTCTGGCCACGATGGAGACGATGACCACCGCACAGCGCGCGACCAGGGTGTTGGCCACCGTGCTCGCCGGGTTGGCGCTGCTCGGAGGCACCCTCTGGGGCTCCGACGACCACTTCCCGTTCGGCCCGTTCCGGATGTACGCGGGCGTGAACCCGCCGAACGAGCCCGCCCCCGATCCACGGTTGGAGGGCACTGACGCGCACGGCGCGACCGTGGCCCTCGGCGAGCGCGAGACCGGGATGCGCCGGGCCGAGATCGAGGGGCAGCAGGACCTGTTCGTGGCCGATCCGGGCCGGCTGCGCGAGGTCGTCGAGGCGTACCGCCGCCGCAACCCGGACGCGGCCCCGCTGGTGGAGGTGCGCTACGTGATGCGCTGGCACGAGATCCGCACCAGCCGCCCGACCGGGCAGTGGCGCGACGAGGTGCTCGCCAGGTGGCAGGTGGTCCAGCCGTGACGAAGTGGCTGTTCGCGCCCGTGCCGCGCGGGCGGGTGGCGCTCCTGCGCACCGTGGTCTACCTGTTCGCCGCCCTGGACCTGGTCGTGTTCACCCCGTGGGTGCGCGCGCACGGCTCGGTCGACGGTCAGCTCTACCAGCCGCTGTGGATCGCCCGGGTGCTGCACCTGCCCGTGCCGACCTCGCTGCTGGTCCAGTCGATCTTCTGGCTGCTGCTCGTCGCCGCGCTGGCGGCGGCCACCGGCCGCGCGCCACGGCTGCTCGGCTGGACGGTCTTCCTGCTCTACTTCGAGTGGATGATCATCGCGATGAGCTACGGGAAGGTGGACCACGACCGGTTCGGCTTCCTGGTGGCGCTGGCCGTGTTGCCGACCTGCGGCGCGGCCCGCTGGCGCGACCGCGAACCGAGCGAGCGCGCCGGCTGGGCGCTGCGGATGGTCCAGCTCGCGGTGGTGGCGACGTACTTCCTCGCGGCCTGGGCGAAGCTGCGCTACGGCGGCCCGGAGTGGATGACCGGGTCGGTGCTGGCCCGCGCGATCCTGCGCCGGGGCACCGAGCTGGCGCACCTGATCGCGCCGGTGCCGTACCTGTTGATTCTGGCGCAGATCGGCATCATGGCCTTCGAACTGGCCAGCCCCCTGGTCTTCGCGCTGCCGGAGAAGTGGCGGCTGCGCGCGGTGGCCTTCTTCTACTCGTTCCATGTGGTCACCTTCTCGATGATCACGATCTCGTTCCTGCCGCACCTGGTGGCACTGCTGGCGTTCCTGCCGCTGGAGCGGGCCGCGGACCGGGTGGCGGAACGGGTGCGGCGGCTGCGGGAACGGCGGGCCGTCCCGGTCGGGTGATTGGTTCGCTTCGGGCCGCGCCTGCTCAGCCTCGGCATATGCTGACGGCAGGAGGTCCGCCATGCCGAGCCAATTCGCTGCAGATCACCTCGTCGCCCGCCAGATGTACCGGCGGGAGATCGCCCCGCTGACCTTCGAGTCGCACGAGTGGGAGCTGCTGACCCGGCTGCCCGCTCGCATCATGATCGCCGCAACCTCAGCCGAGCCGGACAGCGACCGCCGTACCGTCGACGAGGGAATCGCGGGCATCAACGCCATCGCCGCCGGAGCCGACTCCGATTCCGACCTGGTGAAGGCCATCGTGGGAGCCATCTACGCCGAGGCCGACCCGAACCCGCCGACCGCCGAGCAGTTCCGCGACCCGCCGCACGCCATCGCCGAGGTGCTGGTGAGCTGCCGCGCCGCCGCGCTGGTGCTCGACGCTCGGGCCACGCCGGCCGACGCCGTCGCATACCGCGGCTGGCTGGAGGCCATCGCCGACCGCGTCTGCGGCGCGGCCCGCACCGGAGGCCTGCTGGGCTTCGGTGGGGTCGTGCGCAGCCCGGCCGAGCAGAATTTCCTGGACGAGCTGCAGCTGGCGCTGCGCAACGTCTGACCGCCACACCGCCCGCTCCGCCGGGTGGTCGCCGTTGAAGGGTCCCGTTCACCTCGCGAAGCGGTGTGCGGGGGCCCTTCCTTTTCCGGTCGGGGCGGGTAGGGGCGGCCGAGATAAGCTCCTGAGCTTGTGAACGCCGACGACGAGCTGGAGGTCGGGGTCGGCCCCTGGCCCGCCCCGTGGCCGACCGACCCGCACTACGACCCGCAGCTGCTGGCCGAGGGTGACCGCCGCAACGTGGTGGACCGCTACCGCTACTGGCGGCTGGAGGCGATCGTCGCCGACCTCGACGCCCGTCGGCACGACTTCCACGTCGCCATCGAGAACTGGCAGCACGACTTCAACATCGGCACCGTGGTGCGCACCGCCAACGCGTTCCTGGCCGCCCAGGTGCACATCGTCGGCCGTCGCCGCTGGAACCGGCGCGGCGCCATGGTCACCGACCGCTACCAGCACGTACGTCATCACGAGACGGTCGCCGAGTTCGTCTCCTTCGCCCACGGCAGCGGGCTGGAGGTGATCGGCATCGACAACCTCCCGGGCAGCCTGCCGCTGGAGTCGGCCACGCTGCCGCGCCACTGCGTGCTGCTGTTCGGCCAGGAGGGGCCGGGCCTGTCCGAGGCCGCCCGCGCCGCCTGCGACCGCATGTTCAGCATCGCGCAGTACGGCTCGACCCGCTCGATCAATGCCGGAGTCGCCTCGGCGGTGGCGATGCACGCCTGGATCCGCGCGTACGCCGCCCCGCCCGCCTGAACCCGGCGGCGGGCCGAAACCGTCTTTCCGTCCCGTGACGGCGATCTTGGGGAGGAAGTCCGCCCCACGTCGAGGGAAACGTCAGTCGATCATGGGTACTTGCTTGACGTGCGCCGATCCTCGGGCGGACAGTGGGCTCATGGGTCTCGCGGTGTCCTGTCCGCGGTGTGGTGGCGCGTTGCGGCCGCCGGGTCTGGCTCACTCCGGATGGCTCTGTGACCGGGATGGGCAGGTGCCGCCGCTGCACACCGCGGCGCACGTCAACCATGAGGTCTTCGCCGCCGCCACCAGCCGTGCCGCCGCCACCGGAATGCCGTTGTGGTGCCTGTGGCCGCTGCCGACCGGCTGGACTGTCACCGGCGTGGGCTGGGCGGGCGACGAGCGGGCGGGCGTGGTCGCCACGGTGCTGGCGTGCAGCGGACCGACCCCCTTCAGCGACGGCCCGGCCGATGTGGTGCTGGTGTCGGAGGACCCCGGCGTGGGCTTGGGCGCCCGGTACGCCGGCATCCCCGGCCCCGACCCCGGTCCGAGCCTGACCCACCCCCCGGCCGACCACGGCTCGAACGCGAAGCTCAAGGTCGCCGGGCATCCCACTCCACTGTGGGCGGTAGCCGCCCCGGACGACCGCAGCGTGTACGTGGGCGAGGCCCGCGGCCGCTGGCTGTACGCCGTGACCTGGCCCGCACAGGCGGGCTACCTGTTGACCGAGGACGTCGTCCTGCACGATCTGGCGGACTGGCTCCCGGCCGAACTGGTGTACGGCGCGCTCTCTCCGCGCCTGGTCGGCGCTCACTGAGTCAGCTTTCTAACTTTCCTGTTCGGACGCTGCTACATGGCCGCCCAGGATGTGCCTTAATGATTCTCGGCAGGCATCGTTACTGATACGCTGAGTCTCGCCGCGGCCACGGAAACGTCGTGTGGACACGGACAGTGGACGAGGCGGAGGGGGAGAGAGCGACATGCTCAAGAAGATCCTTACCTGGGGCGGCATCGCCTTTCTGATCTTCTTCGTGGCGTTCCGGCCTGATTCTGCGGCGAACGTCGTGAAGACACTGGGCGGCACCGTCATGGACATCGCCCAGGGCTTCGGCGACTTCTTCGGCAGCCTGGTCGCCTGACCCGATGATCGGCGGGCTGGGGCCGGAGGAGCCGAGCGACGAGCCGGGTGCGGGCCAGGACGGTCCGGATTGGCCCGGCCGGCGTGAGCGTGACACGGAGTCGATCCCACGCACGCGCGCCGAAGCCCACGCCGAGGAGTATCCGCATTTCGTCGGCAAGGCCACGGTCGGGGCGGCCGCGGGCGCCACAGCGGGGGCCGGTGCCCCTCCGGGCGAGACGCCGCCGCCACCCGCCGAGGAGATTCCTCATTTCTCCGAGGAAGAGCTGGCCGGACTGCGGTTCGACTCCTCTGGCGTGCCGATCGGGCCGCGCCGTGTGCTCCCGCTCGAGGACGAGCCGAGCACCATGGTCGCCCGCTACCTGTTCCCGACGGAGCGCTACCGGGGTGAGTGGAAGCGGCACTGGGTGCACCTGACCAACCCGATCCTGATCGGGGTGCTGGCCACGTTCGCGCTCGGCTATCTGTCGGGCTTCCTGGCCAAGCAGACCGGCGCCGGTGTCTGGGTGATGGCGGTCGTGGTGTGGGCGCTGGTGATGGGCTGGGTCGCCTTCACCGTGCTGGACTGGTATTTCGACCGGTTCATCCTCACCAACAAGCGGCTGATGCTCGTGCAGGGACTGATCACTCGCAAGGTCGCGATGATGCCGCTGCTCAAGGTGACCGACATGAAATACGAGCAGTCGCCGCTGGGGCGCATGCTCAACTACGGCACCTTCGTGCTCGAGTCGGCCGGTCAGGACCAGGCGCTGAGCAAGGTCGACCACATGCCCAACCCGAACGAGCTCTACCTTCGCATCGTCGAGGAGATGTACGAGCCCGCCGCGGTCGAGGCGCGTCTTGGACGCGAGACCGAAGAGGAATAGACGCGCGAGCAGCTTCCTGGGTTCCGCCTGTTAGGTGACTAGGAAAATGTCCTGCCAGATCTAGATCCGGTAGCGCTCATATGCAAGTGTGTGCGGTGAGGTACGCGCATACGTGGTATCCATCGCCGCGGGTTTCGGCAGCGGACCTCTCCACGGGGTGAGGGCGCGCTTGGCGTGCCCGGTCGGGCGTGCTGGGGTGCACGCCCGCGATGGGAGGTGCGTCGGTGGGTCACCACTCCGCGATGGAGGAGGAGTTCCGCGACTTCGTCACCGCACGGTCGGCCGCGCTGCTGCGCACCGCCTACCTGCTGGCCGGCGACTGGTCCACGGCGGAGGACCTGCTGCAGACCGCGTTGACCAAGACCTACCTCGCGTGGAAGCGGCTGGGGCAGATCGAGGCGGTGGAACCGTACGCCCGGCGCGTGCTGGTCAACACCGCGACCAGTTGGTGGCGACGGCGCTGGCACGGCGAGCGCCCCACCGAGTTCCTGCCCGAACGGGCCGCCCCGGACAACCTCGAAGAGCAGCTCGACCGCGACGTGTTGTGGAAACATGTCAAAGCTCTGCCCGCGCGACAACGCGCCGTGCTGGTCCTGCGTTTCTACGAGGACATGTCCGAGGCGCAGACGGCCGCGATGTTGCAGATCTCGCCAGGAACCGTGAAAAGCCAGACCTCACGGGCCCTGGGGACGCTGCGGCAGAAGCTGGCTGCCGAGGGTGTCACCGGCAGGCTGCCTTCGGTCACGGAGGCGACACCGCGGGTGACAGCCCGTCAGGTGCCCGACATGGTCGTTCCGGAGTTGGTACCGGGCCTGATCACGGGCGGCACCACCGACGCGGCGGCCGTGCCGGCGCCCACGCAGCCGGTTCCGGTCGTACCGGCGCCTCGGAGGGAAGCAGCAGGACCGGCACGTGTGCCGGTCGGCCGATCCGGGCGGTGACCACCATGCTTGAGGACGAGCTGCGCGAGATGTTCGCGGCTCGCGTGCACACCCCTCCTGCGTCCGTCGACGTGGCAGGAGGTGCGATACGCCGCGCCCGCCGCCGCGACCGGCGGCGACGTGGCGCCACCGCCGGGGCGACGCTCGGCGCGTTCGCCGCGGTCGTCGGCGGCGCGCTCTACCTGCAGGGCATGGGGGGTACGGCGCAACCCGCCGACCCCAATCGGCTCACCTTCCAGAACCTGTTCGGCACCGGCCCCGCCGCCACCGTCGCCCTGACCTCCGCCGGTGGCCCGCAGAGTCCGCAGTTGGTGGACCTGCTGGTCGGCGCGCAGGTGTGGACCAAGGACGGCCGCAAGGTGACCCTCGAGGGCAGCGGACGCATCGGGCAGATCGCGCGCGTGCCCGACGGCTGGGTCTACTCCGAGGGCAGCACGGTGCGGGTGCAGAACGACAACGGCTACAACAGCGTCGCGCTGCCGGTCACCAGCAGCTGGGCGATCAGCTCGGACGGCTCCCGCATCGCCTCGGTCACCCAGGACCGGCTGACCGTCACGAAGGTCAACGAGCCGGGCCAGGGCGTCCCGCTCGCCTCGACCACGGTGCCGCAGGGGCTGCGCCCGGTGTCGTTCGTCGAGGACGGGGTCGTGGTCGGCAAGGACGGCAACTTCGACTACTGGAGCGCGGGCACCGACAGGTACTCCGAGACCTGGCAGAAGTCCCTCGTCGCGGTGTACGCCAGCGCCGCCGACGGCGACGCGGTCGGGGTCGTCCACGACCACGGCACGTACTGCCTCACCGACGTCACCCCGACCAAGACCGGTCTCAAGGTCGGCCAGACTCTGGGCTGCGAGGACTGGCTCGCGGGCGGGCTGGACCAGGCGGCCGCGATGTCGCCCGACGGCCGGTGGCTGGCGATCACCGCCGACGAGAAGGTGCGCATCATCGACCTGCAGCGCACCCGGGCCGCCGCCGCGGTCCGCATCAGCGAACCGAACTCGCTGGTCATCACGGCGGTGTGTGCGGCCAGGGAGAAGACGGCCGCGGTGTGGACGTCCGACAGTGTCCAGGCTGTCGCCGAGACGCCGCAGGGCGGCCTCGTCGCCTGCCGCCACGACGGCTCGCAGCTGGGCGTCAAGATGCCCGAGGGCGTCACGCCCGACTGGACCCTGGTGCCCGAGTTCGGCACCAACGGCTCATGATCGATCTACATCTGCACTCCACCGCAAGCGACGGCACGACCCCGCCGGACGAGCTGATGCGACAGGCCGCCGCGGCGGGACTGACCGTCGCGGCACTCACCGACCACGACACCACCGGCGGCTGGGCCGCCGCGGCGGCCGCGCTGCCCGCCGGGCTCACTCTCATCCGGGGGGCGGAGCTGAGCTGCCGCTGGCACGGGCCGGACGAGTCGATCGCGCTGCACCTGCTGGCATACCTGTTCGATCCCGAGCATCCGGAGCTCGTCGCGGCGCTGGCCCGGGTCCGCGAGTCGCGGCTTGGCCGGGCCGAGCGCATGGTCGACCTGATGCGCGCCGACGGCATCGCGGTGGACTGGGCCGACGTGCTCGCCCACGCCGCCGGAGGCACCGTCGGGCGTCCGCATCTGGCCGCGGCGCTGATCCGGGCCGGGCTCGTCACCGATACGCAGGAGGCGTTCGGGCCGCAGTGGCTGGGCCGCCGCTACCGCCTGCCCAAGACCGACCTGGACGTGTTCGAAGCGCTGTCCCTGGTGCGGGCGGCCGGGGGCGTCACCGTGTTCGCCCATCCGCGCGCCTCCGTACGCGGCAAGGTCGTGCCCGACCACCTCTTCGCCGAACTCGCCGCCGCCGGACTGGACGGGCTGGAGGCCGACCACCACGACCACAGCCCCGCCGAACGCGCCGAAGTACGCCGCCACGCCGCCGAGCTGGGCCTGTTCACCACCGGCAGCTCCGACTACCACGGCACGCACAAGAAGGTCCGCATCGGCGAGTACACCACCGCCCCCGAGGCGCTCGAACGCCTCCTCGCCACGGCGACGGGCATCACCCCGATCACGGGAGTCGGCTGACCCGGGGCTCGCGCCGTGCTATGCATCCGGTGTGGATTGGAAGTTCTTCGGCGAAGTTTTCGTGACCCTGCTCGTCATCACCGACCCCCCGGGCATGGTGCCGATCTTCCTCGCGCTGACGGGAGCGCTGCCCGCCCGGGAGCGCCACCGCGCCGCCTGGCAGGCCGTCGCGCTCGCACTCGGCGTGATCGCGGTGTTCGCGGTCGCCGGGCAGACCATCCTGGACTACCTGCACATCGAGCTGCCCGCGCTGCAGGGCGCGGGCGGTCTGCTGCTGGTGCTGGTCGCGCTCGAGCTGCTGACCGGCAAGGCCGACGACCCGGACCACCAGGCGACCTCCAACATCGCGCTGGTGCCGCTGGGCACGCCCCTGCTGGCCGGGCCAGGTGCCATCGTGGCGACCATGCTGTTCGTCCGGCGGGCCGACGCGCCGGGGGACTATGTCGCGATCGCGCTGGGCATCGTGGCGGTGATGGTCGCGGTGTGGCTGGTGCTGCGGTATTCCGGGTTCATCGTGAAGGTGCTGCGGCCGGGCGGCATCGAGGTGCTGACGCGTATCGCGGGTCTGCTGCTCGCGGCGATCGCGGTGCAGCTGATGGCGGACTCGATCGGCGCGTTCGTCGAGATGTACACGACCGCGCACTGAGTTGCTGGCGGCCGCCTCCGCGGCCGCGGGCTTCCGTCCCGGAAGCCGATGGCAGCCGCGCGTCGCTGCATCGCTGCGCGATGTCACGCTCCTTTGCGGCAACCATCGGCGGACGGAAGCCGGTTGATGTTGCTGGCGGCCGCCTCCGCGGCCGCGGGCTTCCGTCCCGGAAGCCGATGGCAGCCGCGCGTCGCTGCATCGCTGCGCGATGTCACGCTCCTTTGCGGCAACCATCGGCGGACGGAAGCCGGTCGATGGGGGCGTCCACCGGTGGATCAGGTGGTCTTCGGGGTGGCGCGGATGACGGCCACGCCGCGGTCGAGGTCGATGCCGGCGCCGTTGGACACGTCCACGCGCTTCTGCTTCATCTCCTCGACGTGCTCGGTCTGCTTGTGCTTGGTGGGGCGGAACAGTCCGTCGATCTCGGCCAGCCCGGCCGACACCATCGCCGTCGAGGCGGTGTCGTTACCGCCGCGCAGCCACTTGATCAGTCCCACGCTGTGCCTCTCTGCAGGTCAGGCGGTCTTCCGTCGGACGACCGTCGGGTCGCCTGGCCAGTGTCGCACTGATTTGGCAACATCTGCCAGGTGAGCCGAACGCCCAGTCCCCGCCGCGGCCGGGACATCCCCGAACAGCTCGGCTTCGACCTGATGCCCGAGCGCCTGTTCGTGTGCACCCCGAGCAAGCTCGCCTCATACGAGGACTGCCCCCGCCGCTACCGCTACAGCTACCTGGACCGGCCCGCGCCGCAGAAGGGCCCGGCCTGGGCGCACAACTCGCTGGGCGCCAGCGTGCACACGGCGCTGAAGAACTGGTGGGACCTGCCGACCGACCGCCGCCAGCCGGGTGCCCTGCCGACGCTGCTGCGCGCGACCTGGGTCCGCGAGGGCTACCGCGACGAGGAGCAGGAACGGGCGGTGTTCCAGCGGGCCCTGAGCTGGCTGGAGTCGTACGTCGCGGAGCTGCCCGCCGACTTCGAGCCGCTGGCCGTGGAGCGAACCGTCGCCGCGAAGACGTCGGTGCTGGCGCTGAGCGGCCGCACCGACCGCATCGATCAGCGCGGCGGGGAACTGGTGATCGTCGACTACAAGACCGGACGCATGGGGCTGGACGCCGACGACGCCCGCGGTTCGCTGGCGCTCGCGCTGTACGCGTACGCCGCCGCGCGGGTGTTCCGCAAGCCGTGCCGCACCGTGGAGCTGCACCACCTGCCCACCGGCACGGTGGTGGCGCACGAGCACACCGAGGAGTCGCTGGGGCGGCACGTGGCTCGGGCCGAGGCGACCGCGCGGGACATCGTGGCGGCCGAGCAGGCGATGGCGGGCGGCAAGGCGCCGGACGAGGCGTTCCCGACGCAGCCGAGCAGGTTGTGCGGCTGGTGCGACTTCCGGCGGGTCTGCCCCGCGGGCGCGGAGGTTCCGGCCCGCGAGCCATGGTCGGCGGTCGAGCCCGCGGTGCAGGCCTGAGGGCTCAGTCCTCGGCGGCGAGCTTGGCGCAGGACGGGCACAGCCCCCAGTAGGTGACCTCGGCCTCGTCGACGGCGAAGCCGTGCGTCTGGGTCGGGTCGAGGCAGGGGGCCGCACCGGTGGCGCAGTCGACGTCGGCGATCAGCCCGCAGCCACGGCACACGATGTGGTGGTGGTTGTCGCCGCTGCGCGCCTCGTACCGGGCCGGGGAGCCGGCCGGTTCGATCCGGCGGGCCAGCCCGGCGCGGGCCAGGGCGCCGAGTACGTCGTATACGGCCTGGGTGGAGACGGAGTCGAGGCGCTCGCGCGCCTGTCGGGTGATCTCGTCGACCTCGAGGTGGCCGCCCTGGCTGAGGATGTCGAGCACGGCGAGGCGCGGCCGGGTGACCCGCAGTCCCCGTGCCCGCAGTAGAGCCTGGTGCTCTTTTTCGCCATACATGAGGACCATTTCAGCAGTCAACCTGGAGTTGCTCAAGAAAAGGTTCGAATTACGTGGTCAGGGCCACTTGGATTTTCTCCCCTACCTCAGTGGCAACAGCCGGTCTACGCTCACGTGGAATCATTCCGAAGGGCTTTCGCGACCCCAGGAGGCACGGTGTTCAAGGAGCTGCTCGGCCTGCCGGCTCATCCGCTGCTCGTACACGCGGCTGTGATCTTCGGTCCGCTGCTGGTGCTGTCGGTCGTGGTCTATTCGCTCATCCCGTCGGTGCGGCGGTTCCTGGGGTGGACCGTGGTGGCGCTGGCGATCGTGGCCCCGGCCGCGCTGTGGTTCGCCAAGCTGAGCGGCGAGGAGCTGTTCCGGACGTTGATCGCGAAGAACTACCCGCAGGAGATCCTCTCCCAGGTGGACAAGCACGGGGACTTCGCCGACGTGGCGGCCTGGACCGGCACCGCGCTCGGCGTGCTGTCGCTGTTCCTGGTGCTGATCTGCACCGCCGCAGGCAAGAAGCCCGCCACTCCCGGTTCGCGCAGTCTGACCTACGGCATCGTCGTGATCTCGCTGCTGGTGGCCGGTGTGACCGGCTACTACGTGTTCAAGACCGGCGACACCGGCGCGCACATCGTGTGGGCCAACATCTAGCCGCGCCACTGCGCGCACGCGACGATCAGCAGCACCACCCCCGCCGCCAGCGCGACCGCGTACGTGAACCGGTCCGCGCGCTGCTCGGCCCGGTCGATCGCGTCGTGGTCGAGTTCGGGCAGGTGGCGGGGTGGCTGGTGCGGCGGCGTCCGGGCGGGCTGCCAGTCGGGCGTGGCAGGTTCGGCCTGTGGGGGTCCCGAATAGCGCGACGGGGCACACTCGGCATTGGCGGCCGAGTCCCCGGGCTCGGGGCGGCGCCAGTAGTCGTCGCCGCTCACGGCGTGTCTCCGGGGTGCCCCGGCAGGCAGGATCGCCGCGGCGCCTTTACGCTGCTTGAGTGAGCACTGACGCCTTCTACGGCAGCCGTGACGACGACCGCATCGTGGAGCTCGACGACGAGGTCATCACGGTGCTGCCGGAGCAGACGCGCGACGACACCGACCGGGGCTGGGGCGAGCGGTCGTGGACCAACGACGACCGGCTGCTGGAGGATCGTCCGCCGCATTGGGACTGATCAACGGGCCGGGCACGGGTGTTCGGGCACGGCCGTACTATAGCCCAAAACGGACATAAGACTCGGTCGTGCCTCGATCCGCCAGTCGGGTCGGTCAGGCCGCGGAGCCGGTGGACCCGCCGCTCGACGAGGACGTCGAGGCGGCCGGGGTCGACGAAGCGCTGCTCGACGAGCTGGAGGCGGCGCCGGTCGAGGACGAGCCGCCGCCGGAGGCCGGGCTGCCGCTCGATCCGCCGCGCGAGTCGGTCCGGTAGAAGCCGGACCCCTTGAAGACCACGCCGACCGAGGAGAAGAGCTTGCGCAGGGTGCCCTCGCAGGTCGGGCACTGCGTCAGCGGCTCGTCCGCGAACGACTGCACGGCCTCCAGCTGGTGGCCGCACGCGGTGCAGGCGTACTGGTAGGTGGGCACGGTCCCCTCCATGATCATTGCTGGCACTCTGGGTGTACCGAGTGCCAATAGTGCCTGACGCGGTGCTGACCCGCAAAGTGTCTGTCGCCGATCACACGTCCCCGCCGGACCAGCCCGGCACCGGGCGCAGCCAGGTCGTCCGCGTGGGCGTGAGCGCCGCGTGTACGCGCTGGTCGTGCTCCTGTGCGGGGAGGCGGTCGAGCAGCTCGAGGTCGTACAGCAGGGCCACCACGGGTGTGGTGAGGGTCACTCGGGTCAGCCCCCGGTCGTAGCTGCCGCCGCCTCGGCCCAGCCGTACCCCGGCCCGGTCCACCGCCACGGCGGGCACCAGCACCAGGTCCGCCGTCGCGATCGCCGCGCGCCCCAGCACCGGCCCGGCCGGTTCGCGCAGGCCGCGCGCCGCCTCGACCAGGGACGTCGGGCCGGTGTACGCGGCCCAGTCCAGGTCCAGGTCCGGCTGGAGCACCGGCAGCAGCAGCCGGGCCACGCCGGGCAGGGCGGCCAGCCGCTCGGGCAGGTCGGGGCCGCCGGGCTCCCGGCCGATCGGCACGTACGCGCAGATGGTGAGCCCGCGCCGCCCAACGAGCAGGTCGCCCAGTCGCGCCCGCACCCCAGCCGCCGCCGCCTCGACCTCGGCCGGTGTCAGGGCGCGCCGCGCCGCGAGCAGGCTCGCGCGTACCGCCTGCTTGGCGGCGAAATCCTGCGCGGATCCGGGCTCCGAGGCTGTGCCTGTTATGTCCATAAAACCCTCATATACCCGCAAGCGTCGCATCCCGCTGGCAGCGTCCGGCGTTGACTCGGATGACTTCAAGGGGGAAGTGTGACACTGCGCGCACGGCTCACCACCGCCTTCCTGGCCGTGGTCCTCAGTCCCGTCCTGCTCGGCGCCTTCTTCGTCGGCACGACCGTCAGCACCGTCTCGCACGAGCGGGCCGACGAGCGGCTGTCGGTGGCCTCCGGCGCCGTGCGCACCGCTGTCGGCGCGCTGTGCGGACAGCTGCGCGCCGTCGCCGAAGCCGTCGCCGCCGCCCCCGCCGACCGCCGGATGGCCGTCGCCGAGCACCTGGTCGGCACCGGGCTGGCCGCGGGCGTCCACCTTGACGGCGGGACCAGCGGTGACACCACCCGGCAGGCCCCGCCGCCGCCGTGGGCCGACTGCGCCGGGCCCGATCCGCAGGTGCGCCCCGACCTCGTCTCCGGTTACGAGGCGCTGTCGGCGCGGGTGCCGCTGCCGGGCAAGAACGGCGGCACGGTCGCCGCCGCCGTCACCGTCGACGCCGACCTGATCCAGCGCCTGGCCCAGGCCAGCGGCGCGCAGCTGACCCTGCTGCCCGGCACCGGCCAGCCCGCCGCCGCCCGCCCCGACGGGACGGTCCAGGTCGACGACCCGGCCGTCTCGGGCGACGCCGCCGAGGAAGACGTCGCCGCCGAGGCCGAGGCCCAGACCGGCCCGAACACGCCGACGAGCGAGGGCGCGCAGGGCGCGGGCACCCCTGGCGACGACGCCCAGGCGAACGGCGTCCAGGGCGACGCCCAGGCGAACAGCGTCCAGGGCGACGCCCAGGCGAACAGCGTCCAGGGCGACGCCCAGGCGAACAGCGGCCTAGTCGACGGCGCACCGGCCGACGGCGCACCGGCCGACGCTGGACAGGCGGACGCCGCGCAGGACGGCGGCGCGCAGCCGGGTGGCGAGACGCTCGACGGTCTGCCGACCGGCGCGGGTCCGCTGACCGGCCCAGACCAGGCCGGGGCGGAGCCCGACGGGGCGGCGGACGCGACCGCCGGGCAGGCCGGGGGCACCGTGGACGCGCAGGCGGTCGCGCCGGGCGCCGACGAGGCCACCGACCCCGCCGACGACGGGCAGGCCGTCGCACTGGACCCGGCGCCACAGCAGACCGACAGCGGCACCGCCGCCGCCGTTCACACGACCGTCGACGGCGCCGATGCCGCCGCCGTGACCGGGCTGGCGCGGGCGCTGAGCGACGGAGCGATCGCCACCGCCCCCAACGGCCACCTGGTGACCCGGCTCGGGCCGGTCGCCGGGGAGCCGCTGCCGCTGGCCGTGTCGCTGCCCGCCCGCCCGCCGACCGGCATGTACGTGCTGCTCGTCGGCGTGGTGCTGCTGACCGCGGTGATGGCCGTGACCGTCGCCTGGTGGCTGGCGCGGACCGCGACCAGTCCAGTGGTCGAGTTGGCGGCCGCGGCAGACCGGGTCGCGGGCGGCGACCTGGAGGCCCGGGTGCCGGTACGTGGTGACGACGAGCTGGGCCGACTGGCCATCGCGTTCAACCACATGACCCGCGAGCTGCAGACCTACGTGGCGGCGCTGACGGCCAGCCGCGACCAGTTGCGCGGGCACTTGGGCGTGCTCGGCGACACCCTGGCGGGCACGCACGACCTCGACCGGATCCTGCGGGTGATCCTGCAGACGGCCCGGCACGCCACCGGCGCCTCGGCGGGTGTGGTGCTGCTGGCCGACCCGGCCACCGGGGCGTTGATCGGCCAGTGCACCGAGGGCCTGGACGAGACGTGGACGACCGGTGAGCGGGGGACCCTGCGGGTGCCGTACGGCACGGGCCTGACCGGCTCCGTCGCCGCCACCGGCGTGCCGCGTATCGGCCGGGTCGAGCGCGACGGCCCGCGCCTGGACTCGGGCGAGCCGGGCTGCCGCACGTACGTGGTGGTGCCGTTCTCGGCGCCGAGCCTGGTCGACAGCTACCTGCCGCCGGGGACGCTGCCCGGGGCGCGCGGGGTGCTGGCCCTCTACGACCGGCTGGGCCGCGACGAGTTCGACGACGCCGACCTGGTCACCCTGCGCACCTTCGCCGGGCAGGCCGCGGTCGCCGTCGACAACGTACGCGTGCACGAGGAGGCCCAGCGACTGTCGGTCACCGACCCGCTGACCGGCCTGTTCAACTACCGCTCGCTGCGTGACTCGCTGCGCCGCGAGTCCGAGCGGGCGGCCCGCTTCGGCCGCCGCCTGTGCGTGCTGGCGCTGGACCTCGACCGGTTCAAGGAGATCAACGACAGCTACGGTCACGCCGCCGGGGACGCCGTGCTCGCCGAGTTCGCCCAGCGCATCCGGTACGAGATCCGCGAGGTCGATGTGGCGTTCCGGCACGGCGGCGAGGAGTTCGTGATCCTGCTGCCGGAGACCGACGAGGTCGGCGGCATCGCCGTCGCCGAGCGGCTGTGCGAGGCCGTCCGTCGGGAACCGATCGTCGTGCCCTCCCGCGACGGCGCCGAGGACCTGTTCGTCAACGTGACCGTCTCGATCGGTCTGGCGGTGCTGCCCGACCACGGGCAGCACGGTGCCACGGTGCTCCAGGCAGCCGACGACGCCCTGTACGCGGCCAAGGCGGCCGGGCGTGACACGTTCCAGGTCGCCGTTGTGGGCAGCGTTCTCTGCCCATCCGGCGGCGCGTCGAGCAGCCCACAAGCCCCCAGGCAGGCTCGGGGCCGTTAGTCTCGCGACATGTCGGAGCACACCCCCAAGGCGCAGCCTTCGCAAGCAACTGTCCGTGGACCACGGGCCACCAAGGCGGTCATTCCCGCGGCGGGCCTGGCCACGCGGTTCCTGCCCGCCACCAAGGCGGTGCCCAAGGAGCTGCTGCCGGTCGTGGACCGGCCCGTGCTGCAGTACATCGTGGAAGAGGCGTCGCGGTCCGGGATCAAGGACGTTCTGCTCATCACCGGGCGTGGGAAGACCAGCATGGTCGACCACTTCGACCGCCAGCCGTACCTGGAGTCGCGGCTGGAGGCCAAGGGCGACCTGGAGCGCCTCGCGGCGGTGCGCAACACCTCCGAGCTGGCCGAGATCTACACCTGCCGCCAGGGCGAGCCGCTGGGCTTGGGCCACGCCGTGTCCTATGCCGAGTCGCACGTCGGTGACGCGCCGTTCGCGGTGCTCCTCGGCGACGAGTTCACCGCCGAGGACGACCCGCTGCTGCCGCAGATGCTCGACCTGCAGGCCCGCACCGGCGGCATCGTGCTCGCCTTCATCGAGGTCCCCGACGAGGAGGTCAACCGGTACGGCATCGCCTCGGTGGACCCGGCGGAGCCGGAGCTGGCGGATGTGGAGAACGTGGTCCGGGTGACCGGACTGGTCGAGAAGCCCGCCCGGGACCAGGCCCCGAGCAACCTCGCCGTGGTCGGCCGGTACGTGCTGCCCGGCACGATCTTCGGGGCGATCCACCGCACCAAGCCCGGCAGCGGCGGCGAGATCCAGCTGACCGACGCGATGGCGCTGCTGCTGGCCGAGGGCACGCCGGTGCACGGCATCGTGTACCGGGGCGTGCGCTACGACACCGGCATGCCGCTGGGGTACCTGCAGGCTGTCGTACAGCTGGCCAGCCAGCGGACCGACCTCGGCCCGCAGTTCAAGGAATGGCTGAAGGCCTTCGTGGCCGAACTGGACGGGCCCGCGGGGGCAGCCTGACATGACCGCCACGGTCAGGTCCAGTTCGGACCACCTCGACCCGGTTCCTGAGGGCGAGCTGACGCCACTCGCCGACTACCTGGGCAGCGTGCTGCGCAGGTTGCGCGCGTTGCCGGCGTTGGATCTGGACCTGACCCAGGCGCACGGCAACGTGCTCGCCGACAACGTGGTGGCCACGCACCCCTATCCGGCCTTCGACCACGCCGCGATCGACGGCTACGCGGCCCGGTCCGAGGACGTCGCGGTGGCCGCGCCCGGCCGCCCGGCCCGGCTCAACGTCGTAGGCGACCTGGCCGCCTCCAGCTGGCGCCCGGCCCGGCTCACGCCGGGGGCCTGCTTCTCGGTCGCCGCCGGGGCCGCGCTGCCGCAGGCCGCCGACGTGGTGGTGCCGATCCGGTGGACCGACGAGGGCATGGCCGCCGTCGAGGTGCACCGGCCGGTCAAGCGCGGCTTCGGCGTACGGCGGGCCGGTGAGATCGTGGCCGAGGGCGCGGTCCTGGCCCGCGCGGGCACCACGGTGACCCCGGCCCTGGTCGGGGCGCTGGCCGCCAGCGGTATCGGCCACGTCGTGGTGCGCCCCAGCCCGCGCGTCGTGATCGTCTCCACCGGCGACGAGCTGGTCGAGGCGGGGCGGTTGTCGCAGCCCGGCCAGGTCGTCGACGTCAACTCGCACGCGCTCACGGCGGCCACCGCTGAGGCGGGCGCCCACGCGTACCGCGTCGGGATCTGCGACGACGACCCGGAGGCGCTGCGCGCGCTGCTGGAGGACCAGACGCTGCGCGCCGACCTGATCATCACCACCGGCGGCTCCGGCACCGGCCCCGGCGACATGGTGCGGCGCATCCTGTCCCGCCGCGACGGCAGCCGGGCCGGGATGGTCACCTTCACCGACGTGTCGCTGTATCCCTGCGGCACCCTGGGCTTCGGCACCGTCGGCAGCGCCGAGGAGGTGCCGATCGTGTGCCTGCCCGGCGACCCGGGTGCGGCGCTGATCGGCTTCGAGGTGCTGGCCCGGCCGGTGATCCAGGTGCTCGCCGGCGCCGAACCCGTCTTCCGCCCGTCGGTACGCGGCCACCTGCTGGAGACCGTCTCGTCACCGGGCGGGCTGCGCGAGTTCCGCCCCGCGCTGGTGGCCGAGCGTCGGGGCGGCGGCTACACGGTGCAGCCGCTGCCGGGCGGCCCCCGTACGCTGGCGGGTATGGCGGAGGCGAACGGACTGCTGGTTCTCGGCGAACGGGTGACCACGGCGGCAGCGGGTTCCACGGTGGACGTGCTGCTGCTGGACCGGCGGCGATGAACATCGGCTTTCCCGCCGTCCTCACCGAGGGCGATGTCGTGCTGCGCCCGTACCGACGTGCGGATCTGCGGCAGTGGGTCGAGGTGCGGGCGTACAACGAGACCTGGCTGCGGCAGTGGGAGGCGACCCCGCCCGCGAGCTGGGCCGAACTGAACTCGCCGACCGCCTTCCGGCTGATCCGCAGGGCCATGCGCCGCGCCGCCAAGGAGGGCGAGTCGATGCCGTTCGCGATCTGCCTGCGCGACGGCGGCCGCGAGCGCCTGGTCGGACACATCAACCTCGGCAGCATCGTGCGCCGCGCCTTCTCCTCGGCCTACTGCGGCTACTGGATCGACTCGCGGGTGGCCGGGCGCGGCATCATGCCGACCGCGCTGGCGCTCGTCGTCGACCACGCGTTCGGCCCCGGGCGGCTGCACCGGGTGGAGGTCAACATCCGCCCCGAGAACAAGCCGAGCCGCCGGGTGGTGGAGAAGCTCGGCTTCCGGGAAGAGGGCTACCACCCGCACTACATGTTCATCGACGGTGCCTGGCGCGATCACATCGGATACGCGCTGACCTGGGAGGACGTTGTCGCCGAGGGTGGGCTGCTGGCCCGTTGGCGGCGGCGGCACGGCTGATTTGGCCTCATCTTCGACCGGTGTGGCGTTGCGCAATCATGTGATCACGCCCGTAGGCTCGCCTGACTGAAGTCTTACGGCGGCCGATGCGAAGGCGCCGTAACTAGGTGACGGGAGGGGTGAGGGTGCCGACCTCGGTGCTCCTCGCCGTCCTCGCCGCTGCGGGCCTGCTCGCCCTCGCCCCGGCGCTGGTGCGCCGGTACGACGCCACCGAGCGGCTGGTGGCGGAGCGGGCGATCTCGACCGCGCGGGTGCTGTCGCGCCGGCGCCGCCGTCGTACTGTCCCGGGTCGCCGCCCGGTCAACCCGCCGCGGGCGCTGACCGCCATGCCCGTCTCCGCGCCGCCCGCCTCGGCCCCGCCCGCCTCCGCACCCGGCAAGCGGCGCAACCCGCTGCGACTGGTCGCACCGGGCGAGCGGACCAAGCGCCGGGCCCCGCGCCGCCGCCACCGGCCCGCCGTCTACCGGCGTCGCCGCCTGCTGGCCGGACTGGTCCTGCTCAACCTGGTCCAGCTCGCCGGGGTGGCGCTGGTCAGCCCCGGGTTCCTCATCAGCCTCGCGGTGACCGGCTCGCTACTGCTGCTGTACGTCGCCCACCTGCGCGGGCAGGCACTGCGCACCGCCCGGCGCCGCCGCGCCGAGGAACGGCAGGCCGCCTGGCTGGCCGAGCAGCAGGCCCAGGTGCGGCTGGCCCAGCACCGCCGCGCCGAAGCCCGCCGCGAAGCCGCCCGTCTGCTCCAGGAGGAGCTGCTGCGCGCCCAGGAGGCCCTGGCCGAGCTGCAGGCTCGGGCCGACTCGCTGGCCGCGGAGGAGGCGGCGGCGATTCCGGCACCACCCAGGGTCGCCACCATCTCCTACGGCCGCCGCGCGGGCGTCCGCGGCCGCCCGTACCACGCAGGCCCCGCCGCCTGACCTCTTGAGGTAAGGAAGGGCCCCCTCTTATCGCTTTCCGTAGTAGAAGGGCCCCTTGTTAACCCGCCCAGCTCGCCTTGCCTGGCCAGCGTCATGGCGGCGGATCGTGGTGATGGTCGACACGGCGGGGTGCGATTAGCGCGCGCCGGTCAGACCTGCTAACCTTGGCCGGTCCGTTCAACCGGACGACCTTCGGGGACGTGGCGCAGCCCGGTAGCGCACCTCGTTCGCATCGAGGGGGTCAGGGGTTCGAATCCCCTCGTCTCCACCCGAAAGCACGGCCGCCTTCCAGCTGGAAGGCGGCCGTTGCCGTTTCAGTGGGCAGGCGCGGCACCGATCGTTCGGTGGCCGCCGGATACGGACGTTCGGTGGCCGTCGGCTACGGAACGGTCCCATCTCGCGACAGATAGCGGCGGAACGTGAACCCATCGCCACTCAACGTGGACTTCATTGACACGGATCGCGAACCCAACGGCACGACGTGTGACTCGTTGGATACTCCCCGCGAAGGCGGGCCGCCCAGAGACTGTTGCGATGACTTACGAAGCTCACCTCTCGCCGCCCCCAGCGCGCGGTACGAAGCGCGGCAAGAACGAGGCGGTGGACGCGTTCGGTGGTGTCGTCGGCGTCATCCTGCTCGGCGTGGTCGGCACGGCCATGCTCCTGGGCTGCGGGGCCGGGTCGTCGTCCGCTGACGCTTCGCCCTCACCTGCCCGGGAGGCCGCGATGGCGAACGCCGCCCCGAGCCCGAAGCCGACCCCGGCGACGCGCACGAAGCTGGTGACCGTGACGCAGTCCATCCCGTACCCGGTGAAGAAGGTGAACGACTCGTCGCTGGCGAAGGGGACCACCAGGGTCAAGACGGCGGGCGTCAACGGGGTGAAGACCCTCACCTACGAGGTGACGCTGGTCGACGGCGTGGAGTCCGGCCGTTCGCTGGTGAAAGAGGCGGTCACCAAGGCGCCGGTGACCAAGGTGATCCTGGTGGGCACGAAGCAGACGTCCACCACCACCCGCAAGTGCGACCCGAACTACTCCGGTTGCGTGCCCATCGCCTCGGATGTGGACTGCGCCGGTGGCAGCGGCAACGGTCCGGCGTACGTGCAGGGGCCAGTAAGGATCATTGGTCGGGACATCTACGACCTCGATGGCAACGACAATGACGGCATCGGCTGCGAATAGTGGCGAAGTGGCGCCGGGCCCTTCACGCGGGGCCCGGCGTCGACTCGTGCGCGGTAGGAAGCCCGCCCGCTACCGCCTTGACGGGGTCGGAAGCATGCCGTGCCGCGCGCCGGGGCAGGTGTGTGATCGCGGTGAACAGGTAGCTGCTCGTCAGGGCATGCCGAGGGTCAGCGCGGGCCAGCCGGGGCCGAAGTTTTCCCGACCGACCATCGCGTGACCGGCGACGTCGAGGCCGAACAGGGCGGACAAGCCGACCGCCGCGGCGGGTAGGCGGGCGCGCACCCTGCCCCGGGTCCAGGTGACCATGGCGACCGCGGCGGCGACAATCGGCGCGGTGCCGAGGTCACGCCAGAGGTCGGACCCGCTCGAACCCAGCCCGACCAGGCGCAGCATCAGCGCCCAGAGCAGCATCAGCGTGGCGAAGAGGATGACGAACTGCCAGGGCCGCGATTCGGCAGGATGGCACGAAACGAGCGGGGCCGGGCGTACGGGGGTTCTACCCCGCTCGCCCGGCCCCGCGACGGATCCGGTCAGATCCAGAGGTTGCCCAGGAACATGCGTCTGCTCCAGTCGGCGTACGGGATCGAGTCGCCCGCGAAGACCGGGTAGAAGTACGCGAACATGACCACCACCATCAGCACGAACGCACCCGCGAAGATCGAGGCGACCAGTTGCCGGTTCTCGTTCTGCGGCACGCCCGGCGGGGAGTTGATGGCGCACCCGAGCACGAACACCAGCGCGAGGATCAGGAACGGCTCGGCCGGGGCGGCGTAGAAGAAGAACATCGTCCGGCCGGGGAAGAAGAACCACGGCACCAGCGCGGCGGCGCACATGGCCAGGATCGCCCCGGCCCGCCAGTCGCGGCGGGCGAAGCCGAACCAGGTCGCGGCGATCAGGGCGGGCAGGAACGCCCACCACAGCAGCGGCGTACCCAGCAGCAGGACCTCGCGGGCACACTGGCTGGCGCCGCAGGGCGCGTCGCCGGACCAGTAGAACGCGACCGGGCGGCCCAGCAGCAGCCACTGGATCGGTGCCCAGTGACTGGCCGACTGGTACGTGTGCTCGGCGGTGAGGCCCTTGTGGAAGTTGTACGC
This sequence comes from Catellatospora tritici, assembly GCF_019083965.1. GTDB lineage: Bacteria > Actinomycetota > Actinomycetes > Mycobacteriales > Micromonosporaceae > Catellatospora > Catellatospora tritici. The sequence goes on along the minus strand of NZ_JAHRCY010000001.1, from coordinate 811,675 downwards.
CTCGCGGTGGTAGTGCCACAGGTTCTGCAGCGCGCCGATGAACGGCGGCTCGCTCTCGCCCGTGTCGCGCAGCCAGTGGCGGTAGTAGCCGCCGTCGGTGAGCAGCCAGCCGCTCCACGTCGACAGGTACACCACGAACATGATCGGGGCGCAGGCGAGGATCCACAGGAACTCGTCGAGGACGGCGTCGCGGATCGGGTGCTCGACGCCGGCGGTGCGGCGTACGCCGACCTCCCACCACATGATCAGGAGGACGAACACCGGGATGAACGCGAGCGCGCTCCACTTGACCGCCAGCGCGCAGCCCAGCAGGACCGCGGCGACCAGGCGCCACCACGGCACTTCGAACGGCGGGCGGCTGTCGCGGCCGCGTCCGGTCGGGTCGCCGCCGGACTCGATGAACCGCAGCCAGCGCTTACGCCGGGCGTCGCGGTCGAGCACGATCGCACCGAACGCGGCCAGGATGAAGAACATCAGGAAGATGTCGAGCAGCGCGGCGCGCGACAGCACGAAGTGCATGCCGTCGAAGGTCATCAGGATGCCCGCGGCGCAGGCCAGCACGGTCGAGGCGAACAGCCGCTGCGCGATCCGGATGACCATCAGCACCGAGATGGTGCCCACGATCGCCGCGCTGATGCGCCAGCCCGACTCGGTATAGCCGAAGCCAGGCAGGTGCTCACCCAGTGCGATGATCCACTTGCCCAGCGGCGGGTGCACCACGTAACCGGCGGAGTTGTTGTTCTGGTCCCACTCGAACCCCTTCTCCCACAGCCAGTGGGCGTCGGTGGCGTAGTAGGTCTCGTCGAAGATCTTCCCCGGTGGAGAGGCCAGGTGGTATAGCCGCAGCGCGAACGCGATGACGGTGATCGCGATCGCGGCCAGCCACGCGTATGGATCCAGGCGCTGGTCGATGGGCACGAGCCGACGCCGGATCGCGGCCACCACGTGCTGGGGCTGCGCCGAGGGTGTGGGCGCCTGCTGGGGCGCCGTCGCCGTCTGGGTCACGCCATGGATCGTAGGCTGAAAAGCTCGGAAACGGCTCACCCCGTTCACGGGTTGGCATCGGCGGAATTCGCGAAGGTGGGACAGATGACGCAGGTCACGGGTTTGGTGCTGTGTGGCGCACCGTTGGGCAACCCGGGCGACGCCTCGCCGCGGCTGCGTCAGGCGCTGGCCGAGGCGGACATCGTCGCCGCCGAGGACACCCGACGGCTGCTGCGGCTGGCCCGGGACCTGGATGTGGTCGTGCCCGGGAAGATCGTTTCGTATTTCGAGGGCAACGAGGAGCGGCGTACGCCCGACCTGGTCGCGGCGATGGTCGACGGGCAGCGGGTGGCCCTGGTGACCGACGGCGGCATGCCCAGCGTCAGTGACCCGGGTTATCGCCTGGTCGCGGCGGCGCTGGCGGCCGGGCTGCCGGTGACGTGCGCGCCGGGGCCCAGCGCGGTCACCACGGCGCTGGCGCTGTCGGGGCTGCCGTGCGACCGGTTCTGCTTCGAGGGGTTCCTGCCCCGCAAGGGCGGCGACCGGCGCGCCCGGCTGGCCGAGCTCGCCACCGAGCCCCGCACGCTGGTCTTCTTCGAGTCCACGCACCGCATCGCGGAGACGCTGGCCGATCTGGTGGCCGCGTTCGGCGGCACGCGACGGGCGGCGCTGTGCCGCGAGCTGACCAAGACGTACGAGGAGGTCCGCCGCGCCACCCTGGCCGAACTGGTCGAGGTCGAGGAGCTGCGGGGCGAGATCACGCTGGTGGTGGCCGGTGCCGATGCGACCCCGGCGCAGCGGCCCGCCGACGACGAGCTGTTGGCCGAGGTGGCGGCCCGGGTGGCCGAGGGGATGTCCCGGCGCGATGCCGCCGCCGCCGTCGCCGCCGCGCACGGCCTGCCCAAGCGCGAGGTGTACAACCTGCGCTGAGCGCGCTGGGCCTTCCCGACAGTTAAGAAGGGCACCTTCTACATCGCAAAGCGATAAGAAGGTGCCCTTCCGTACCCCCGGAGGGGTTAGAAGGTGGCGGCGAGGAAGCCGATGGAGACCAGCAACGGCCCCGCGAAGCTCAACCCCACCGCCGCCAGCCGCTCGCGCCGCTCCGGCAGGCGCAGCGCGCCGGTGGCGAACACGATCCCGATCGAGCAGAGCAGCACCGCCACCAGCCCGACCAGCCAGCGCAGGTAGAGGCCGCCGGTGCCGTTGGCGACGTACGCGCGGGTGCTGCGCGGTCCGACCATGCGCGCCGGGGCGCTGAGGCCCTCGGCCTGGCCGGGCGGGCCGAACACGTCCACGTCGGCCGCGCTGAACCCGGCCGAGCTGAACTCGCCCACGCAGCTCTGCAGCATGCCCTGACCGGAGCAGGCGGTGATGGTCAGCGTGCCCACCCGCCCGTGGCCCAGCGACAGCCACAGCGGCTCGGCGCTGACCCAGCTGAAGAAGCCCCCGACCAGTGCGAGCAGGACCAGCAGTGGCAGGGCCACGCCCAGTTTGCGCGGCGGCTTCGGTGCCCGTACCGGTCGTTTGGGCGGTGGCTCGGTCCAGCCGGGGCGGGCGCCGTGCAGCCGCGGGTCGAGCCACGCGTCGCGCGGCACCTCCTGCGTCGGCATGCTGAACGTCTCGGTCGGCACCAGCGCCGCCGGCGGTGAGTACGGCGGTTCGGGCACGGCGGGCGGCTCGGGGGCGCGGCGGCGCCCGACGTGCTCGGCGGGCGCCGCGAGCACATCGGTGGGGGTACGCGGACCGGTGCCGTCGAGCTCGACCGGACCCTCGATCGGCTCGGGGTCCGGCGCGCTGTGCGCGGGCTGGACCAGCCGGGCCGGTCGCTGCCAGTACGCCTGCTCGGGGTCTTCGACCAGGGCGGGCGGCTGCGGGGTCAGGCGTAGTGGCTGGGATGGCTCGCCCAGCCACGAGGGGGTCAGATCGAACGGGGACGGGTCGGGGTCGGGGTCGGGCGCGACCCACGGGACCGGCTCGGCCAGGCCGATGTCGACTTTCTCGACGTTATCCCTCATAGATGGTCATTTCACCCTAGTCAGCCCGCTGACGAGGGGATTTGCGACGCGTGTCGCCGGAGGTCGTAACCGGTTCGCAGACCGGGCACGCTCTTCACTACGCTGTTTTCCCATGAGCCACGTTCTCGCCGCGGTCGCCTGGCCCTATGCCAACGGCCCGCGCCACATCGGTCATGTCTCCGGATTCGGGGTGCCCTCCGACGTCTTCAGTCGGTACATGCGGATGGCCGGCCACGACGTGCTCATGGTGTCGGGCACCGACGAGCACGGCACGCCGATCCAGGTCCAGGCCGACGCCGAGGGGATCACCCCGCGCGAGGCCGTGGACAAGTACAACCGCATGATCGTCGAGGATCTGCACGGGCTGGGCCTGGCCTACGACCTGTTCACCCGAACCACCACCGGCAACCACTACGCGGTGGTGCAGGAGCTGTTCACCGCGCTCTACGCCAACGGGTACGTCATCGCCAAGACCACCCAGGCGGCCGTGTCGCCGTCGACCGGCCGGGGCCTGCCCGACCGGTACATCGAGGGCACCTGCCCGCACTGCGGCTACACCAGCGCCCGCGGCGACCAGTGTGACAACTGCGGCCACCAGCTCGACCCGATCGACCTGATCGACCCCAAGTCGAAGATCAACGGCGAGACGCCGCGGTTCATCGACACCGAGCACTACTTCCTGGACCTGTCGGCGTTCGCCGAGGCGCTGGGCACCTGGCTGGACAGCCGCGACGGCTGGCGGCCGAACGTGCTCAAGTTCTCCCGCAACCTGGTCGACGACCTGCGCCCCCGGCCGATCACCCGGGACCTGGAGTGGGGTGTGCCGATCCCGCAGGAGGGCTGGGACACCAAGCGCTTCTACGTGTGGTTCGACGCGGTCATCGGCTACCTGTCCGCCTCGATCGAGTGGGCCCGCCGCACCGGCGACCCGCAGGCGTGGCGGCAGTGGTGGCAGACGCCCGAGTCCCGGTCGTACTACTTCATGGGCAAGGACAACATCGTCTTCCACTCGCTGATCTGGCCGTCGATGCTGCTCGGCTACAGCGGCCAGGGCGACAAGGGCGGCAAGCCGGGCGAGCTGGGCGAGCTGAACCTGCCCACCGAGGTCGTCTCCAGCGAGTACCTGACCATGGAGGGCAAGAAGTTCTCCTCCTCGCGCCGCATCGTCATCTACGTGCGCGACTTCCTGGAGCGCTACGACGCCGACGCGCTGCGGTACTTCATCGCCGTGGCCGGGCCGGAGACCACCGACACCGACTTCACCTGGTCGGAGTTCCTGCGCCGCAACAACGACGAGCTGGTCGCGGGCTGGGGCAACCTGGTCAACCGCACCATCTCGATGGCGGCCAAGAACTTCGGCGGCGTGCCGACGCCGGGTGAGCTGACCGACGCCGACCGGGAGCTGCTGGCGACCGTGCGCGGCGGGTTCGAGTCGGTCGGCGGCCTGATCGAGCACCACAAGCAGAAGGCCGCCATCAACGAGGCGATGCGGATCGTCGGCGAGGTCAACAAGTACCTGTCCGACCAGTCGCCGTGGAAGCTCAAGGGCGAGGACGAGCGGCCGCGCCTGGCCACCATCCTGCACACCGCGCTGCAGGCCGTGGTCGACTGCAACACGCTGCTCACGCCGTACCTGCCGCACTCCGCGCAGAAGATCCACGAGCTGCTCGGCGGGCAGGGTGTGCACGCGCCCATGCCGCGCATCGAGGAGGTGTCCGATCTCGACGGCGGACCGGACTACCCGATCCTGACCGGCGACTACACCGTCGGCGCGAAGTGGGAGCCGCGGGCGCTGGCGCCGGGCACGCCGCTGACCGCCCCGACGCCGGTCTTCCGCAAGCTGGACCCGTCCATCGTGGAGGAGGAACTGGCCCGGCTGGAGGGCTAGAGACTCCGCAGGCTAGAAATAGCGCAGCTCCGCGTCGTGGGCGTCGGCGACCTCGGTCGTCGGCGCCCACGCCTCGTAGACGCCCCGGCGGTTGCACTGGGCGCCGAGCGTGGTCACGTTGACCGGGTCGGGCTGGCACAGCCGCACCCGCACCCAGTTGGCGTCGGCCGACAGCACGGTCACGGCCGCGCCGCGCCAGCGGGCATAGCGGGTACGGCGGCGCAGCGACTCCACCGGGTAGCGGGCCGCCCGGCTCATCGCCAGCACCCGGAACTCCTCCGGCGGGTCGGCGACCGCCTCGTACTCCTCGCCCCGGAACATGCCCACCAGGCGGCTGAACACGGCCTGGTCCCGAGGGATCGGCAGGTACTCCTGGTCGGCGCTGATCTCGCGCAGCGGGTTGAGCAGCCGCCGCCACTGCGGGCCGACCAGGCGCAGCCAGCCCCGCTGCTCGGGCTGGAACGTGTAGAGCACCACCTCGGTGCCGTCGGGCGCGTACGCCACCACCGCCGCGTGCGCGGGCAGCGGCAGGTCGGCGAAGTCGGCGGTGACCCACTCGGGAATCAGTTCGGTGCTGCTCGGGGCGAAGCCGGTGCCCAGCACGGCGGCGCCGACCCGGTCGTGCGGCGGCATCGCCACCAGCCCCGACACCGTGTCGCCGGTGGAGGGCCGGAAGTCGGCGGCGTCGATCGCCCGCCAGCGCAGCAGGTACGTGACGTCCTCGGAGGCCTCGCCGCCGAGCACCGCGAGCTCCGCGGGCGTACGCAGGTGCGCCACGTCCCACTCGCGGTAGCAGAAGCCGTGCGGCAGCCGCCCGCGCAGCAGGTCGGTGACCGAGCCCGCGGTCAGCGGCATGACCATGCGGGTGCCCTGCCGGATGACGGCGGTGGCGCGCACCGAGGCGACCACGTCGGCGGCGTGCCGGTCGCGTGGCGGGCGCTGGCTCAGCCAGTGCACCCGCTCCCAGCTGAGACTGCGCGACAGCGGCGCGCACAACTGGCTCTCCGGCATCGCCGCCGGACCCGCGCCGGTGACCTCCGACGTCGGCACGAAGCGGTGGAACGGCCAGCGGGCCGGTGACTCGATCCGCAGGAAGCCGGGCTCGGGGTGGTCGCTGAACAGCTCGTACGCGGCTCCGCCGGCCACCGGTTCGGCCGAGTACGCGCGTCCGTCCACCATGACCGCAGCCTGGCCCATGTCATTGAGGATCGTCACGAACCCCGACGCTAGTGCGGACCGGTGAGGGGGAGGTGAACAAGGTCTGAACGCGGGCTGTTTAGGTGTCGGGAAAACGTCGCCGGGCCCGGTGAGATCATGGAAACATGACCACCGCCGACCGCGCCGCCCGAGCCAAGGCCCGCACCCGGGACGACTTTCCGCCCGCCCCGGAGCCGCTGCCGCACCCGGTGCTGGACAGCCACACGCACCTGGACATCGTGTCCGCCGAGGGTGATGACCCGGTCGGCCAGATCGCCGCCGCCAATGCCGTCGGAGTGAACCGGCTGGTGCAGGTCGGCGTGGACGTGGCCTCGTCGAGGTGGGGCGTGGAGCTGGCCAACACGCAGCGCGCAGTGGTGGCCACGGTCGCCCTGCACCCCAACGAGGCGCCGAGATTATCCGATCTGGACGGTGCGCTCAAGTCGATCGAAGAGCTGGCCGAGGACCCGCGGGTACGGGGCGTCGGCGAGACCGGGCTGGACTTCTTCCGTACCGGCGAACCGGGTCTGGCCGCGCAGGAACGCAGCTTCCGCGCCCACATCGCCCTGGCCAAACGGGTCGGCAAGCCGCTGGTCATCCACGACCGCGACGCCCACGCCGACATCCTGCGGGTGCTCGACGACGAAGGCGCCCCGGAAACCGTGGTGATGCACTGCTTCTCCGGCGACGCCGCGTTCGCCGCCGAGTGCTGCCGCCGCGGCTTCACGCTGTCGTTCGCGGGCACGGTCACCTTCAAGAACGCGCCGCACCTGCGCGAGGCGGCCGCGCTCGCGCCGATCGGGCAGATCCTGGTCGAGACCGACGCGCCCTACCTGACGCCGATGCCGCACCGGGGCCGCCCCAACGCGTCCTATCTGATCCCGTTGACGGTGCGGACGCTGGCCGAGGCCAGGGGCGTGCCGCTGGCCGAGATGTGCCAGGCGATCTCCGCCAACGGCGACCGGATCTTCGGACCATGGTGACGGCGGCCGATCTCGCCTAGCCTCGGCGGGGTGACCGCCGCCACGATCCCGTCGCCGCCCGGCCTGCCGCTGCTGGGCCACCTGCTGGAGATGAACCGGGACATGCCCGGCTTCCTCGACCGCACCGCCCGCGAGCTCGGCGGCCTCAGTCGCCTGCGGATGGGTCCGATGTCGATGATCCTCGTGGCCGACCCGCAACTGGTGCACGAGATGCTGGTCAAACGCCCGCAGGACTTCGCCAAGTCGTGGCGTACCACCCGGCTGTTGCAGGGCCACGTCGGCGACGGTCTGCTCACCCGGGAGGGCACCGAGCACCGCCGCCACCGGCGCATCATGCTGCCGACCCTGCACACCCAGCGCATCGCCCGGTACGGCGAGATCATGACCGCCGAGGCGCGGCGGCTGCTCGACGGCTGGCCCGACGGCGCCCGGATCGACGTCGTCGAGGAGATGACCCAGCTGACGTTGCGCATCGTCGGGGCGTCGCTGTTCACCGTGGACGACGACGGCGACGAGGTCTTCGCCGCCGTGCACGACTTCGTCGACTCGCTCAACGCGTACCTGCTGTCCTTCGGCATCCTGCCGACCTGGCTGCCGACGAGGACGCACCGCTGGCGCAGGGCCAGCGTCGCCCGCATGGACACCATCGCGTACGACCTGATCCGGCGTCGCCGTGAGTCCGGCGCCGACAGCGCCGACCTGCTCTCGATGCTGATCAACGCCAAGGACGCCGAAGGCGGCCCCCAACTGACCGACGCCGAGATCCGCGACGAGCTGCTGACCATGTTCTTCGCCGGGCACGAGACCAGCGCCACCGCGCTCACCTGGGCCTGCTACGAGCTGGCCCGGCACCCGGAGATCGCCGACCGGCTGCGCGCCGAGCTGGTCGAGGTGCTCGGCGACCGCGAGCCGACCATGGCCGACCTGGGGCGGCTGCCGTACCTGGACCAGGTGGTCAAGGAGACGCTGCGGCGCTGGGCGCCGGTGTTCCTGCTCGACCGCAGCCCCGTCGCCCCGACCGAACTGGGCGGCTACGCGGTCAAGCCGGGCGACATCCTGTTCTTCAGCCCGTACGTGGTACACCTGGACCCCGAGTACTGGCCCGAGCCGCACGAGTTCCGGCCCGAGCGGTTCGCCGACGGGGCCCAGCCGGGCCGGGAGGCGTTCCTGCCGTTCGGCGACGGGCCGCGCCTGTGCGTCGGCAACCGCTTCGCCGAAGCCGAGATCGCCCTGGTGCTGGCCACCCTGGTGCCCCGGGTCCGGCTGGAGCTGCCCGCCGGGCACACCCTCAAGCTCCAGGGCCAGGCCACCATCCGCCCGGCCGGGGGACTGCCCATGACCGTGCGCCGATAGCCTTGACCCGTGACCGTTGAACAGGCAAGACTGCTCGGCCCCGCGGAGATCCGGGAGCTGGCGGCGCGGCTCGGAGTCGCGCCGACCAAGAAGTTCGGGCAGAACTTCCTGCACGACCCGAACACGATCCGCCGCATCGTCGCCGCCGCCGGACTCGACCCGGCCGACGTGGTCCTCGAGGTCGGGCCGGGGCTCGGCTCGCTGACGCTGGGGCTGCTGCCCGCCGCCGCGCACGTGCACGCCGTCGAGATCGATCCGCCGCTGGCCGCGGCCCTGGCGGTCACCGCCGCCGAGCGTGCCCCCGGGCTGACCGACCGGCTCAGCGTCCACAGTGGCGACGCGATGCGGGTCACCGCGGCCGAGTTCGATCCGGCGCCGACGGCCCTGGTGGCCAATCTGCCGTACAACGTGGCGGTGCCGGTGGTGCTGCACCTGCTGGCGGAGCTGCCGGGCGTACGGCACGGACTGGTCATGGTGCAGAAGGAGGTCGCCGACCGGCTCACCGCCGCCCCCGGCAGCAAGATCTACGGCGTGCCGTCGGTGAAGCTCGCCTGGTACGCCTCGTCCCGGCAGGCCGGGAAGGTGCCCCCGGCCGTGTTCTGGCCGGTGCCGAACGTGGACTCGGGGCTGGTGTCGTTCACCCGGCGGGAGCCGCCGCGCGACGACGTGGCCCGGGAGAAGGTGTTCGCGGTGGTCGACGCGGCGTTCGCGCAGCGGCGCAAGACCCTGCGGGCGGCGCTGGCCGGGTGGGCCGGGGGCGCACCCGCCGCCGAGGAGCTGCTGCGGGCCGCCGGAATCGACCCGCAGACGCGCGGCGAGCAGCTCGACGTGCACGCCTTCGCCGACCTCGCCGCTGCGAAGGGGTGAATCGGGGGCCAGTAGGCTGGGCGCGTGACTGAGGCGTGGACGCTGGGCGACGGCGATGACGATGACCTGGCCGCAGTGCCATCGGGTCCGGTGCGCGTACGCGTCCCGGCGAAGATCAACCTCCACCTCGGCGTAGGCCCGGCCCGCCCCGACGGCTACCACGAACTGCACACCGTCTACCACGCCATCTCCCTGTACGACGAGATCACCGCCCGCTCCGGCGACACCCTCAGCCTCACCATGCAGGGCGTCGGCGTCGGCGAACTGGCCCTGGACGACTCCAACCTCGTCATCAGGGCCGCCCACGCCCTGGCCGCCACCGCCAAGGTCCCCGCCCAGGCCCGGCTGCACCTGCGCAAGCAGATCCCGCTCGCGGGCGGCCTGGCGGGCGGCTCCGCCGACGCGGCCGCCACCCTCGTCGCCCTCGACGCGCTGTGGGGCACCAACCTAGGCCGCGACGAGCTGGCCCGCATCGCCGCCCAGCTCGGCTCGGACATCCCGTTCCTGCTCTACGGCGGCACCGCCCTGGGCACCGGCCGCGGCGAGGCGGTCAGCCCCGTGCTCGCCCGCGCCAACCGCTGGAGCTGGGTCGTCGCCTTCGCCGACGGCGGCCTGCTCACCCCCAAGGTGTACGGCGAACTCGACCGCCTACGCGCCGAGGGCCGCGCCCCCGCCCCGCTGGGCAGCAGCGACGACCTGCTCAGCGCGCTGCGCCAGCGCGACCCGGCGGTGCTCGCCGCCGCGCTCGGCAACGACCTGCAGGCCGCCGCGATCTCGCTGCGCCCGCAGCTGGCCGAGACGCTCGCCGTCGGCGACAAGGCCGGGGCTCTGGCCAGCCTGGTCTCCGGCAGCGGCCCCACCTGTGTGTTCCTGGCCCGTGACGACGTCCACGGCGCCGACGTCGCCGCCGCCCTGACCGAGTCGGGCCTGTGTCGCGGCGTACAGCTCGCGCACGGCCCGGTGCACGGCGCCCGGATAGGCTAGGCGGCACCATGGCCAACATCATCAATCTGGACCGGGTCAGCAAGGGCTACGGTCCGACCGGCCCCCTGCTCACCGACGTCTCCCTCGGCCTCGACGACGCCGACCGCATCGGCGTGGTCGGCCTCAACGGCTCCGGCAAGTCCACCCTGCTGCGGATGCTCACCAAGGCCGAGGACCCCGACTCCGGCCGGGTCACCCACCGGCGCGACCTGCGCGTGTCCGCCCTGCCGCAGGCACTGACGCTGACCGCCGAGGCGACCGTACGCGACGTGGTGCTCGGCGACGCCTGGCTGCCCGCCGCGTTCGAGGCCGATCACGAATGGGCCGGTGACGCCGGCGTGCGGGCCATCCTCGACGGCCTCGGCATGCCCGGCCTCGGCCTGGACACCCCGGTCGGGCCGATGTCCGGTGGCGAGCGCCGCCGCATCGCCCTGGCCGCGCTGCTGGTGCGCCCCGCCGACCTGCTCATCCTCGACGAGCCCACCAACCACCTCGACATCGCGGGCGTCAACTGGCTCGCCGCGTACCTCAACAAGAGCCTCAAGGGCGCCCTGGTCGTGGTCACCCACGACCGGTGGTTCCTCGACGCGGTCTGCAACCACATCTGGGAAGTCGCCGACCAGCAGGTCCGGGCGTACGACGGCGGCTTCGCGGCCTGGATCCTGGCCCGCGCCGAGCGCGAACGCGTCGCCGCTGTCACCGAGTCGCGGCGGCAGAACCTGCTCCGCAAGGAGATCGCCTGGCTGCGGCGGGGTCCGCCGGCCCGCACCTCCAAGCCCAAGTTCCGCATCGACGCCGCCAACGCGCTCATCGCGGACGTCCCCGCCCCGCGCGACGAGGTCACCCTCGCCAAGCTCGCCACCGCCCGCCTCGGCCGCCAGGTGTACGACCTGGAGGACGTGACCCTGCACGCCGGACCCAAGCTGATCCTGAACAAGGTCACCTGGCACGTCGGCCCCGGCGACCGCATCGCCCTGCTCGGCGCCAACGGCGCGGGCAAGTCCACCCTGCTGCGGCTGCTGGCCGGGGTCAGCGAGGCGGGCGGGTTCAGCGCGGGCAAGACCGTGCGCCCGGCGTTCCTGTCCCAGGAGCTGGCCGAACTGCCCGGCGAGCTGCGCCTGTTGGAAGCCGTCGAGCAGGTCGCCCGGCGGGTCAAGCTCGGCGACCGCGAACTGTCGGCCGCGCAGCTGGCCGAGGTGTTCGGGTTCACCGACCGCCGGGTCTGGACGCCCGTGGCCGACCTGTCCGGTGGCGAACGCCGCCGCCTGCAGCTGCTGCGTCTGCTCGCCGGCGAGCCGAACGTGCTCATCCTCGACGAGCCCACCAACGACCTCGACACCGACACCCTGGCGTCGTTGGAGGACCTGCTCGACACCTGGCCCGGCACGATGATCGTCGCCTCGCACGACCGGTACCTGGTCGAACGGGTCTGTGACGCGGTCTACGCCCTGCCCGGCGACGGCACCCTGCGGCACCTGCCCGGCGGCGTCGACGAGTACCTGCGCCTGGTCGAACCGGCTCCGGCCGGGGCCACGACCCGCTCGCAGCCCAGCGCGGCACCGGCCAAACCGACCGGTGGCGGCCCCAGCGCCGGCGAGATCCGGGCGGCCAAGAAGGAGACCTCGCGCATCGAGCGGCAGATCGAGAAGCTGAACCAGCGCGAGGAGAAACTGCACGCGCAGATGGCCGAGCACGCCACCGACTTCGCCAAGATCGCCGAGTTGGACGCGAGCCTCAAGGCGCTGCAGGACGAGCGCGGTCTGCTCGAGGACGAGTGGCTGGAGCTGGCGGAGCTGATCGGGCAGGAGTGAGCACCGAGGGGGGTTGGTAGGGTGCCCCGGTCATCCCCCCTCGCACCACTCGGAGCAGTGACATGGCTTCGCACATGCCCGTCAACCACTCCCTGCGCCCCCTCTACCGGGGTCTCGCGCTGCTCACCGGGCTGCTCGTGCTCGCGTTCGGCGTGCTCGGCTTCCTCGACAGCCAGGGCGACCCGCTCTTCGCGGCGGGCGACGCGCAGGCGCTGGGCCTGCCCACCAACCCCGCCCTCGCGTACGGCTGCCTGGCCGCCGGGGTGCTGGTGCTGCTGGCCACCCTGGTCGGCCACAACCTCGACCGCCACGTCGACACCTGGGTCGGCAGCGCGTTCCTCGTCGTCGGGACCGCGATGCTGGTGCTGATGGGCACCGAGCACAACATCCTCAACTTCACGCTGGCGACCTGCATCGTGTCGTACGCCATCGGCTCGATCCTGCTCACCGCGGGCATGTACGTCCGCGTCGCCAAGCGCTGAGCTCTGCTGTTTGCGCCCGCCTTCGCGGGCGCGGCGATCGGCTCTACTGTTGGCGCCCGCCTCCGCGGGCGCGGCGATCGGCTCTACTGTTGGCGCCCGCCTCCGCGGGCGCGGCGATCGGCCTTTGAAGCCGACCGCATCGGCGCGTCGCTACATCGCCTGCGGCGATGTCACGCTCCTTTACCGATGCGGTCGGCGGCCGATCGCGGACTGTCCGCATCTTCGGGCAATCAGGTTCGAGCGGGGTCGGATCGGGGCACAATGCGGATATGCACCTACCGATCAACCACCGTTTCCGGCCGCAGTACCGGTTCCTCGCCGGTGTGAGCGGTGCCTACCTGCTGACGTTCGGGATCGTCGGTGCCATCCGGACGGCGGGCGAGCCCTTCTTCAGCCGCGCGGACATCCACGCACTCGGGCTCAAGACCAACCCCGCGTTCTCGTGGCTGTCCATCATCGTGGGCGCCGTCGTGCTCGCGGGCGCCATCATCGGCCGCAACATCGACCACTTCATCAACCTGTGGGGCGGCGTGGTCTTCATGCTCTCCGGGCTGATCATGCTGCTGGTGCTGCAGACCCCGGAGAACAAACTCAACTTCGAGGTCGCCACCTGCGTGGTGTCGTTCCTCATCGGCACCGTGCTGATGATCGCCGGACTGTATGGCAAGACCGGTACCCCCGCCGAGTCCGAAGCCGAAGAGGTACTACGCCACAGCACCCGCCCCGGGGACAAGTTCGCCGTCCGCCCGCACTCGGCGACGCGCGGCTGACCTACCACGGGACTCGACCCGCGACGGCCTACTTCGCGCTCTTGCGGTTGCTCGTCAGCAGGGTCGGCTTCGACTCCAGGTGCGACAGGCCGTGCCAGGCCAGGTTCACCAGGTGCGCGGCCACCGTCTCCTTGCGCGGCTTGCGCACCTCCAGCCACCAGCGGCCCGTCAGCGCCACCATGCCCACCAGCGCCTGGGAGTACAGCTCGGCCAGCTTCGGGTCGTAGCCACGGCCCTTGAACTCGGCGCCCAGGATGTGCTCGACCTGGTGCGCGACATCGTTCAGGACCGACGAGAAGTTGCCCGACGACGACATCACCGGCGACTCGCGTACGAGCACCCGGAAGCCGTTCGTCTCTTCCTCGATGTAGTCCAGCAGCGCCAACGCGGCCTGCTCCAGCAGCTCGCGCGGGTGGCCCGCGGTCAGCGCGCCCGTGACCCGGGTCAGCAGCGCCGTCACCTCGCGGTCGACGACCACCGCGTACAGGCCCTCTTTCCCGCCGAAGTGCTCGTACACCACCGGTTTGGAGACCTTCGCGCGCGAGGCGATCTCCTCGATCGAGGTCGCGTCGAAACCGCGCTCGGCGAACAACTGCCGCCCCACCGAGATCAGCTGCTCGCGCCGCTGGGAGAAGCTCATCCGGACCCGGGAACCGCTCTTCGGCGGCGCGGCGGGCTGTCGGCCCGTCGCCTGCCGGACCTCACGCGCGTCGTCGACCACGCCCCCATCCTGCCAGGAGGACGGGGGCGGTAGGGGAGTGCCGTTGAGCTCGGCCGTCACCGGGCCAGCTTGGGCTGGGCGTCGCGGTCGACCATCTTCGACCTGAGCCGGTCCTCCTTGGCCCACTTCACGTTGGTGGCCCAGCCGAACTTCTCGAAGAACCAGATCACCCGGGCCGAGATGTCGATCTGGCCGCGCAGCACGCCGTGCCGGGCACTGGTCGGGTCCGAGTGGTGCAGGTTGTGCCAGCTCTCACCGAACGACAGGATCGCCAGCGGCCAGAAGTTCGAAGCCTTGTCGCCCTCGCGCATCTCGAACGGACGCTCGCCGTACACGTGGCAGATCGAGTTGATCGACCAGGTGACGTGGTGCAGCAGGCCGATGCGGATCAGACCGGCCCAGAAGAACGCGGTCAGGGCGCCCTGCCACGACCAGGTGACCAGGCCGCCGACGATGCCCGGCGCCACGGCCGTGGTCAGCGACAGCAGGCCGAACAGCTTGTCGACCTTCTGGATGTCCTTGTCGGCGAGCAGGTCGGGGGCGAAGCGGGCGCGGTTGGACAGCTCGCGGGCGAACAGCCAGCCGACGTGCGCGTGGAACAGGCCCTTGGCCAGACCCTTGACCGAGTTGCCGAAGCGCCACGGCGAGTGCGGGTCGTCCTCCAGGTCGGAGTACTGGTGGTGGCGGCGGTGGTCGGCGACCCACTGCGTGGGGGAGCCCTGCACCGCCATCGCGCCGGAGACCGCCAGCGTCACCCGCAGCCATCGGGTCGCTTTGAACGAGCTGTGCGTGAGGTAGCGGTGGTAGCCGACGGTGATGCCCAGGCCGGTCACCACGTACATCACCGCGAAGATCGCGACGTCGGTCCAGCCCAGGAAGCCGCCCCAGGCGACCGGCACCGCCGCGAACAGGGCCAGGAACGGCAGCACCACGAAGGCCCACAGGCCGATCAGGGTGCCCTTCGACTGGTTGCCCTCGGTCAGCGGCTTCTGGCCCCGGGCGGGGGCCGCTGCTCCGGTGGGCGTGTCGACGGTCACGGTGGTCATGGCACCTCACTGGAGCAGGGAGCAGATGGACTAAGAGCCTACCTACGTTACCGTAACCTACGGCTCCGTAGTTTGACAGAGGTCCTGCGGGAATTTCCTGCGCGCGGATGTCGTACGCCCGTCTTAGCGTGACCCCATGGCCAAGCCGGAACTGCGTACTCGAGCCGTCGAACTGCGCCTATCGGGCGGCTCCGTTCCGGAGATCGCGAAGCAGCTCGGGGTGGCCCGGTCGACCGCGTTCCAATGGGTGCGGCACATCCCGCTCGACTCGGACGCGGACGCCGCCGAGCGGCGCAGAAGGCACTCCCAGGCCATGACCGATGCGCGCTGGGGCTCGCACCGGGTGGAGACGGCCCAGCGGCGCGACGCCGAGCGAGCGGCAGGCCAGGCTCTCGTCGGCGAGCTGACCGCGCACGAGTTGGCACTGGTCGGTGCGGTGATCTTCTGGTGTGAGGGCACCAAGGAGAAACCCTGGCGCGCCAACGACGGGCGGGTGACTGTCACCAACACCGACCCAAGGTTGCTGCGGATCTTCATCAGGTTTCTGGAGTCCATCGGCGTCAGCCGCTCGGAACTCATCTATCGGGTGAGCATCCACGAGACGGCAGACCCGGCTGAGGCCGAGTTGTGGTGGGCCGGGCAACTCGACGTGCCGCTGTCGTGTTTTCGCCGTGCGACCCTGAAACGGCACAAGCCCACCAGCACGAGACATAATCAGGCCGAGGGCTACCACGGCTGCCTTGTGGTGACCGCGCGGCGCAGGCGTGAGCTCTACTGGCGGATCGAGGGCATCATCGACGAAATCGACCGCCGCACCGGTGCGGCGGTCGCAGGCGAACCACGATAAGCTTTGCCCCCGGATGGGGCGTGGAGTAATGGCAGCTCACCACACTTTGAATGTGGAAGGTCCTGGTTCGAGTCCAGGCGCCCCAGCTTGCAAGCTATGTAAGGAGATGGGCGGCTCGTGACTCGTACGGTGATCGTTCTCGCTGCGGGCGAGGGCAAGCGGATGAAGTCGGACCTGCCCAAGGTGCTCCACCCGCTGCTCGGCCGCTCGCTGGTCGGCCACGTGCTGGCCGCCGCCGCGCCGCTGGACGCGCAGACCCTGGTCGTCGTCGGCCACCGCGCCGACCAGGTCGCCGCGCACCTGGCCGAGGTCGCCCCGGACGCCCGGACCGCGCTGCAGGAGCAGCAGAACGGCACCGGCCACGCGGTGCGCATCGCGCTCGAGGCGCTGACCGAGGCCGACGGCACCGTGATCGTGCTCAACGGCGACGTTCCGCTGCTGCGCGAGCAGACGCTCACCGAGCTGGTCACCACGCACGAGTCGGCGGGGGCCGCCGCGACGGTGCTGGGCGCGACCGTCCCGGACCCGTCCGGCCTGGGCCGCCTGATCCGCGACGCCGACGGGGCGCTGGTGCGCATCGTCGAGGAGCGCGACGCGAGCGCCGACGAGCGCGCGGTCCGCGAGATCAACGCGGGCATCTACGCCTTCGACGCGGCCGCGCTGCGGCTGGCGCTGACGAAGCTGAACACCCACAACGACCAGGGCGAGGAGTACCTCACCGATGTGTTCGGGTTGCTGGTCGCCGAGGGCGCGCCGGTGCGGGTGCACCTGGCCGTCGACCACACCGAGACGCTGGGCTGCAACGATCGGGCGGAGCTGGCGGCGCTGCGGGCGCTGATGCGCGACCGGATCAACACGGCGCTGATGAAGTCCGGCGTGACGATCATCGACCCGGCCACGACCTGGGTCGACGCCACGGTGACGGTGGAGCGCGACGCGGTGCTGGAGCCGAACGTGCAGCTGCGCGGCGCGACGTCGGTCGCCACCGGCGCGGTGGTCGGCCCGGACGTGACGCTGATCGACACCGTGGTGGGCGAGCAGGCCCAGGTGGTGCGCGCGCACGCGGTGCAGGCGCAGATCGGCCCGAACGTCAGCGTCGGTCCGTACGCGTATCTGCGGCCGGGTGCGGTGATCGGCCGCAAGGGCAAGGTCGGCACGTTCGTCGAGATCAAGAACGCGTCGTTGGGTGAGGGCACCAAGGTGCCGCACCTGACGTACGTGGGGGACGCGACGATCGGCGAGCAGACCAACATCGGCGCCGGGAACCTGTTCGCGAACTACAGCGGGGCCACCAAGAGCCACACCGTGATCGGCTCGCACGTGAAGACGGCCTGTGACACGACGTTCGTGGCGCCGGTGCGGGTCGGCGACGGGGCGTACACGGCGGCCGGTTCGGTGGTCGACAAGGATGTGCCCCCGGGCGCACTGGCAGTCGCGCGGGCGCACCAGCGCAACATCGAGGGCTGGGTCAAGCGGGCCCGTCCGGGCAGCGCCGGTGCCGAGGCGGCAGCGCGAGCGCTGGCCGAGCAGTCGGAGCAGGCGCCCACCGAAGGCTAGGCGGCTGCGGTTGCCGATCAAGGCCGCGGCGCGGACGCCGGATCAGCGCTGCTTGCCTTCGTCCTCGTCGAGCCAGCCGCGCTTGGCGGCCTCGGCGCCGAGGGAGAACTGGTTCTTGGCGCCGGTGGTCTGCTTCAGCACGGCGATGTGGTCGTGCACGGCGCGTTCGCTGAGGAAGACCAGCTTGGTGATGGTCTGCACGGTGAATCCGGCAGCAAGCAGCAGGAGGATGCGCCGCTGTATGACAGTCGGCTCCTCGGACCGTTCGCGCCCCATCCCGGCTCTCTCCCCACAAACCTTCTAGTGCCATATGAAGGTAGCGCCCGGTGTTCGACACGGGCAAGGCGGCCTCGGTTGACCTGCGGGTGAACGGAGCAGGTCCACGAGGCGGTGATCTGCCGCACCAGCGGGCGGCCTTGTTCGACGCTTCGGCCGGTGGCGGGAGAGGATGAGGCGAAAATGGGGATACCGGCCTTAGGCCATCGTGAAGGGCGGAGCCGATGGGCAGCATCGTCACGGAGAACCGTAAGAACCTGATGCTCTTCTCCGGCCGGGCGTATCCCGAGCTCGCGGAGGAGATCGGGGAGGTGCTCGGGGTTGGTGTGACCCCGACCACCGCGTACGACTTCGCCAGTGGTGAGACGTTCGTCCGTTACAAGGAGTCGGTCCGTGGGTCCGACGCCTTCATCGTGCAGTCCATGTCAGCACCCGTGAATAAATGGATCATGGAGACGCTGCTGATGGTGGACGCCGCCAAGCGCGGCTCGGCCAAGCGGATCACGGTGGTGCTGCCGTTCTACCCGTACGCCCGCCAGGACAAGAAGCACCGCGGCCGCGAGCCGATCTCGGCCCGCCTGATCGCGGACCTGCTCCGGACCGCCGGCGCCAACCGCATCCTCACCGTCGACCTGCACACCGCGCAGATCCAGGGCTTCTTCGACGGCCCAGTCGACCACCTGTTCGCGATGGACGTGCTGGCCGGGTACGTGGAGGCCAACTACGGCCACCGCGACCTGACCGTGGTCTCGCCGGACTCGGGCCGGGTGCGGGTCGGCGAGCGCTGGACCGACCGCCTGGGCGGCTGTCCGCTGGCGTTCATCCACAAGACCCGCGATCCGCTCAAGCCGAACCAGGTGGTGGCGAACCGGGTCATCGGCGAGGTGGCCGGGCGCACCTGCATCCTGGTCGACGACATGATCGACACGGCGGGCACGATCTGCAAGGCCGCCGACATCCTGTTCGACAACGGCGCCGCGGACGTGATCGTGGCGACGACGCACCCGGTGCACTCGGACCCGGCGACGGAGCGGCTGAAGAACAGTCGGATCAGCGAGGTCATCGTGACCAACACGTTGCCGCTGGGGCCGGAGAAGCAGTTCGACAAGCTGACGGTGCTGTCGATCGCGCCACTGGTGGCCCGCGCCATCCGCGAGGTCTTCGACGACGGCTCGGTGACCACCCTCTTCGGCGGCCTCAGCTGATCTTCGGGCGGGGCCGCGCCACCCCCGCCACTTTGCATCGACACTGGCCTATCCAGAAGACGGATTTCGACTTTCCGTCTTCCGGATAGGCCAGTGTCGATCTAAAGGCGGGTGGGGATACAGGTGCGGGGCGTGGTGGGGTCGTGAGCGGCGACACGGGGACCCCGACGAAAGCGCCCGGATTGGTCGGGTAAGCTGGGCGGGTTGCCACGGCGAGGGTGCCCTGCGGGTAGAGATGCCTGTTGACGGCGCCGTGATCGACGCGGTGCTCCGGGTTACGTCACCCCGCGCGCCCTCGTCCGCTCGGCCTGACGACAAGCAGCTACCCGTTGAGCAGGAGAATCAATCGTGTCTGAGGTAAAGATCAGCGCCGAGCCGCGTACCGAGTTCGGCAAGGGCGGCGCGCGCCGCACCCGTCGCGCGGGCCTGGTGCCCGCCGTCGTCTACGGTCACGGTGAGGCCCCGCGCCACATCGCCGTTCCGGCCCGCGAGTTCGCCGCCGCCATCCGCCACGGCGGCATCAACACCGTCTTCGAGCTGGTCAGCTCGGACGGCACCAAGACCCTGGCGCTGCCGAAGGCCATCCAGCGCGACCCGCTGAAGGACACCTTCGAGCACATCGACCTGGTGATCGTGAAGCGCGGCGAGCAGGTCACCGTCGAGGTGCCGGTGCACCTGGTCGGCGAGGCCGCCAAGGGCACGCTGGTCATGACCGAGCACGACAAGATCGCCATCGTCGCCGAGGCGCTGCACCTGCCGGAGTTCCTCGAGGTCTCGATCGAGGGCCTGGAGGCCGGTTCGCACGTCACCGCCGGTGACGTCAAGCTGCCGCGCGGCGCCGCGCTGGTCGCCGACGCCGAGACCATCGTCGCCGTGGTGAGCCTGGCCCCGACCGCCGAGCAGCTCGAGGGCGAGACCGCCGAGGCTGCCGTGGAGGGGGCCGAGGAGGCCGCCGAGGAGCCCGTGGCCGTCGAGGCCTGAGTTCCGCGAGCCGCTGCGCGGCTTGCGAACCGCACCGTAGATCGTGGCGCCCGCCGAGCCGTAGTAGCTTGGCAGGGCGCCACGTCCGCATCTGAGGGAGTGTCATGGAGCAGGCCGCCGCACCCTGGCTGATCGTGGGGCTGGGCAATCCGGGGCCGCAGTACGCGGGCAACCGGCACAACGTCGGCTTCATGGTCGCCGAGCTGCTGGGCAAGCGCGCCGGCGGTTCGTTCGGGCGGCACCGCAAGGCGGTGGCCGACGTGGCGGAGGGTCGGCTGGGCTTCGGCGTGGACGCGCCGCGGCTGGTGCTGGCCAAGCCGCTGACGTACATGAACCTCTCCGGGGCGCCGGTGGCGGCACTGTGCCAGTTCTACAAGATCCCGCCCGAGCAGGTGATCGCGGTCCACGACGAGCTGGACATCCCGTACGGTCAGCTGCGGTTGAAGATCGGCGGCGGCGAGGGCGGCCACAACGGCCTGCGGTCGATGACCAAGTCGCTGGCCACGAAGGAATACCTGCGGGTGCGGTTCGGCATCGGACGGCCGCCGGGCCGCCAGGATCCGGCCGACTTCGTGCTGTCGGACTTCTCCGCCGCCGAGCGCAAGGAGCTGGAGTTCCTGGTCGACCGGGCGGCCGACGCGGTGGAGGCGGTCATCCGGCAGGGCCTGGGCGCGGCGCAGCAGACGTACCACACCGCCTGACCGTCACATTTGCGCTGGTGCCGCGTTGTACGGGCAGGCGCGCCCGCGGCATCACGGGAAGGCCCGCGGTGGCGCCGAGAGAGCGTCGTGCGCGGGAACGGTCAGGCTGTGCCGTCGGTTCCGGGTGCGCCGTCGCTGACGGGGGGCGTGCCAATGGAGCAGCGGCGTGACGACGACCGACGGGGGCCGCGGCCCTACCGCCAGCGCCACCGCACCGCTGATTCGCCGCTCGACTTCGCCAGCGGGCCGACTCCGGCCGGTCCGGCCCCGTTCAGTCCGGCTCCGGTAGGGCTGGTCGCGGTCCGTCCGCAGCAGCCGACGCTGCCGCCGGTGGAAGCGCCGCGGCACCGCCCCGGCACGGGACGGCGGCCGGTGGGCGGCAGTACCCACATCGGCACGCCGGTGCGCGTGCTGGACCGCCGCAAGGGCTGGGAGCAGCGCTACCTGCTTACCCTGCTCGGCACGGACCTGCTGGTCGGCGCGGCGGCGGGGTTGCTCGCGTTCATCCTGCGCTTCGGTCCGCAGGTCACCCCGTTCACCCGCACGTACGTACTGCTGTCGTCGCTGCTGCCGTTCGCGCTGATGGCCTCGCTGGCGCTGACCCGGGCGTACGACCGCCGCTTCCTCTACGTGGGCACCCAGGAGTACGACCGGGTGCTGCGCGGCGGCCTGTGGGTGATCGCGACGGTGGCGGTCGGGTCGTACGCGTTCGAGCTGCCCACGGCCCGCTCGTACGTGCTGATCGCGCTGCCCGCCGCGACCGGGACGCTGGTGGTGACCCGGTTCCTGATCCGCAAGCGGCTGCACCGGCGCCGCGAGCGCGGCGAGTGCCTGCGCCGGGTGGTGGTGGTCGGCCACGAGCTGGCGATCATCGGCCTGGCCCGGCAGCTGGGCCGCGAGCGGTTCCACGGGCTGGAGGTGGTCGGGGCGTGTGTGCCGCGCGGCAGCGACGGCCGCATCGGCCTGCCCGTGTACGGCACGTTCGACGACGTCGCCGCGGCGGTGCGTGCCGCCGGGGCGGACACGGTGATCGTGCTGAGTTGTCCGGAGCTGGACGGGCACGCGCTGCGCCGGATGGCGTGGCAGTTGGAGCGCGACGAGATCGACCTGATCGTGGCGAGCGCCCTGGTGGACGTGGCCGGTGACCGCACCACGATCCGGCCGGTGGACGGCCTGCCGATGCTGCACGTGGAGCATCCGCGGCTGTCGGGCGGCAGCCGGGTGGTCAAGGAGCTGATGGATCGGACCGGGGCGGCCCTGCTGCTGGTGGCCTTCGCGCCGCTGCTGCTGGTGACCGCGATGGCGCTGCGGATGGACTCGCCGGGTCCGGCACTCTTCCGGCAGGTGCGGGTGGGGCGCGACGGGCGTGAGTTCGTCATCTTCAAGTTCCGTACCATGTACACCGATGCCGAGGCCCGGCTTGCCGAGCTGCGGCATCTCAACGAGCACGACGGGGTGCTCTTCAAGATCCGTGATGACCCGCGCGTGACGGCGATGGGCAAGTGGATGCGCCGCTACTCGCTGGACGAGCTGCCGCAGCTGATCAACGTGCTGCTGGGGCAGATGTCACTGGTGGGGCCGCGGCCGCCGTTGCCGGTCGAGGTGGCCGCCTATGCGGACGACGTGCGTCGCCGGTTGGCCGTCAAGCCGGGGATGACCGGCCTGTGGCAGGTGTCCGGTCGGTCGGACTTGCCCTGGGAGGAGGCTGTCCGTTTGGACCTTCGTTACGTCGAGAACTGGTCAATGTCCATGGACCTGCTCATTCTCCTGCGTACACTGACCGCCGTTGTCCGAAGCTCTGGAGCGTACTGAAGATGCCACCCGTCGAGGACGGCGCTTTCGCCGTATGGCTGGCCCGTCAAGCCGGCGACCTCCTGCTGTCCCTGCGAGACGAGCTGGGGTTCGACGACCCCGCGCGGCTGCGCGAGGCCGGTGACAAGCGCTCCCACGACATGATCATGACCGAGCTGGCCCGCTGGCGGCCCGCCGACGCGGTGCTCAGCGAGGAGGGCGTGGACGACCCGGCCCGCCTGGCCGCCTCCCGGCTGTGGATCATCGACCCGCTGGACGGCACCCGCGAGTTCGGCGAGGCCGGTCGCGACGACTGGGCCGTGCACGTGGCGCTGTGGCGGCGCACCGGCGCCGACGAGGGCGTGCTGGCCACCGGTGCGGTGGCGCTGCCCGCGCAGCGTCGGGTGCTCGGCAGCGAGCCGCCCCCGGCGTACCCGCCGCTGTCGGCCGAGGCGGCCGCAGGCGGTCCGATCCGTATCGCGACCAGCCGCACCCGTCCGCCCGCGTTCCTGACCGCCCTGGCGGAGACGATCGGCGCCCAGCTGGTGCCGATGGGCTCGGCCGGTGCGAAGATCGCCGCCGTGGTGACCGGGGACGTCGACGCCTACATCCACGACGGCGGCCAGTACGAGTGGGACTCGGCGGCACCGGTCGCCGTGGCCGCGGCGGCGGGCCTGCACACCTCCCGGGTGGATGGTTCACCTCTTGTTTACAACCAGGGCACCGCGAGTCTGCCGGATCTTCTGGTATGCCGTAGGGATCTGGGCGCTGACCTGCTGTCGGCGATCTCACAGCATCGTTGATCGGCGCCCGTAAGCACCGGTAAGGTGAATTCCCGAGTAAAGAACTAGGAAAGGTCGGAAATGATGCAGCCAGCCCCGGAAAGCCGCGGCGAGGTCCGATCCGCGAGCGGCGAACCGACGCCGGCTGCGTACCGGTTCTCGCACCTGGACGCGCTCGAAGCCGAGAGCATCTTCGTGATGCGGGAGGTGGTGGCCGAGTTCGAGCGTCCCGTGCTGCTGTTCTCCGGGGGCAAGGACTCGATCGTGATGCTGCGGCTGGCGCAGAAGGCGTTCGCGCCCGGACGGATCCCGTTCCCGGTGATGCACGTCGACACCGGCCACAACTTCCACGAGGTCATCGAGTACCGCGACCGGCGCGTGGCCGAGCTGGGCCTGCAGCTGGTCGTGGCCAGCGTGCCCGAGGCGCTGGCCCGGGGCCTGGTCACCGAGCCCGCGGGCGGTTCCCGCAACCGGATCCAGACGCCGGTGCTGCTCGACGCGGTCGACAAGTACCGCTTCGACGCGCTGTTCGGCGGCGCCCGCCGCGACGAGGAGAAGGCCCGCGCCAAGGAGCGGGTGTTCTCGTTCCGCGACGAGTTCGGCCAGTGGGACCCGAAGAACCAGCGCCCCGAGCTGTGGTCGCTGTACAACGGGCGGCACCACCCCGGCGAGTCGATCCGGGTGTTCCCGCTGTCGAACTGGACCGAGCTGGACATCTGGCACTACATCGGCCGCGAGGACATCCCGCTGCCCTCGATCTACTACGCCCACGACCGGCAGGTCGTCGAGCGCGACGGCATGCTGTTCGGGGTCAACGAGTTCCTGGCCGCCCGTGACGGCGAGCGCGTGTTCACCGAGCGGGTGCGCTACCGCACCGTCGGCGACGCGACCCTGACGGCGGCGGTGGCCTCCGACGCCGACACGGTGGAGAAGGTCATCGCGGAGGTGGCGGCGACCCGGGTGACCGAGCGCGGCGCCACCCGTGGTGACGACAAGGTCAGCGAGGCCGCGATGGAAGACCGTAAGCGTGAGGGGTACTTCTGATGACCGCAGTTGCGGAACCGACCATTGGGCAGCGGGCGGACCTGCTGCGCTTCGCGACGGCGGGCAGTGTCGACGACGGCAAGTCCACCCTGATCGGGCGCCTGCTGTACGACACCAAGTCGCTGTTCACCGACCAGTGGGAAGCCGTCGAGGCGGCCTCCGCCGCGCGCGGTGACGAGTACACCAACCTGGCGCTGCTCACCGACGGCCTGCGCGCCGAGCGCGAGCAGGGCATCACCATCGACGTGGCGTACCGCTACTTCAACACCCCGCGGCGCAAGTACATCATCGCCGACACCCCGGGGCACATCCAGTACACCCGCAACATGGTCACCGGTGCCTCCACTGCCGACCTGGCGCTGGTGCTGGTCGACGCGCGCAAGGGCATCGTGGAGCAGTCGCGGCGGCACGCGTTCCTGTGCTCGCTGCTGCGGGTGCCGCACCTGGTGCTGTGCGTCAACAAGATGGACCTGGTGGACTGGTCCCAGGAGGTGTACGACAAGATCGTCGACGAGTTCACCTCGTTCGCGGCCAAGCTCGACATCACCGACCTGGCGATCATCCCGATCTCGGCGCTGCAGGGCGACAACATCGTCTCCCGCTCGCCCAACATGCCCTGGTACGACGGCCCGTCGCTGCTGCACCACCTGGAGCACGTGCACATCGCCTCCGACCGCAACCTGGTCGACGTGCGCTTCCCGGTGCAGTACGTGATCCGCCCGCAGTCGACCGTGGTCACCGACTACCGCGGCTACGCCGGACAGGTCGCCTCGGGCGTCATCAAGCCCGGCGACGAGGTGATGGTGCTGCCCAGTGGCATGACCACCCGCGTGGCGTCGGTGGAGACCGCCGACGGCCCCGTGCCCGAGGCGTTCCCACCCATGTCGGTGACGGTGCGGCTGGAAGACGAGCTGGACATCTCGCGCGGCGACATGATCTGCCGCCCGAACAACACCCCGGCCGTCGCCCAGGACATCGAGGCGCTGGTCTGCTGGATGGACGAGTCCAAGCCGCTGGCCGTGGGCGCGAAGTACACCATCAAGCACACCACCCGCACGGCGCGGGCGATCGTGCGCGAGCTGCACTACCGGCTCGACGTGAACACGTTGCACCGCGACGAGGACGCACCGAAGCTGGGCCTCAACGACATCGGCCGGGTGAAGCTGCGCACCACGATCCCGCTGCTGGCCGACGAGTACCGCCGTAACCGCACCACGGGCGGCTTCATCATCATCGACGAGTCGACCAACCGCACGGTCGGCGCCGGAATGATCATCGAAGCCTCCTGACCTCGCCCCGCCCCGGCGCACCGTCGTGCGGGGCGAGGCCCTGGCCACACTTTCGGGGAAACTGCATGAATCCGGACCTGGATTCCAGCAGTTTCCCCGAGTCTGTCGTGCCCCCAGCCCCGGTCGGGGCGGTGCCGAGTCAGAGGGCGGCGTTGAAGGTCAGGAAGCCCTCGACGGGCTCGAAGCCCAGCGAGCGGTAAAGGGACTGGGCCGCGGTGTTGTCGTGCTCGGTGGTCAGCGACAGGCGGCGGGCGCCGGCAGCACGGGCCTCGGCCAGGACGTGGGCGACCAGGGCCCGGCCGTGTCCGGCGCCCCGGTGTGCCGGGTCCACCCACAGGTCGCGCAGCATCCATACCGTGCCGAGCGTCAGCGACGCCGGGACGGTCGCGACCGTGCCGAAGCCGACAGGGCGGCCAGCGTGCTGGGCCGCGTACAGCCGGAAGCCGGAGTCGGCCCGCTCCTGTAGCCAGCGGCGGGTGCCCAGGAACCCCCGCTGCAGGCCGTAGTGGGCGCGGTAGTCGTCGAACAGCTCGGCCACCGCGCCGAATCCCGGGTCGGCCGGGGTGACTCGGGTGATCATTCGCGGGACGTCACCGCGGCCCGGATGGCGGTGATCGCCGCCGTGAGCTCGGTGACGATGCCGGCCAGGCTGGTGGCGTCGGTGCCGGAGAGGTTGACCGTACGCAGCTCGTCGGGCTTGGGCAGCTTCGACACGATCTGCGGCAGGTTCGCGATCAGCTCCGCCTGGATCGCGGCCGGGGACCGGTCGTTGGCGATGGCGCGGGACATCCGGTCGCGCTCCAGTTCCAGCAGCGCGGTGGCGTGCGTGGTGTCGGCCCGCGCCTGCGCCACGGCCAGTTCGTGGTCGAGCTTGAGCCGCTGCAGGGCGTGCTCCAGCTCCAGCCGCAACCGGCCCGCCTCGGCCTCGAGCTCGTGGCGCTGCTGCTCCAGCCGCAGCGAGTGCAGCGTGGTCTCGGTGGTCTGGCTGGCCAGCGTGCGGGCGTCGTTCTGCTCCCGCTCGCCCCGGCGCAGCTGCTCGGCCGCGTCCCGGTCGAACGCGGCGGCCGCGTTGCGGGCCCGCAGGTCGGCCATCTCCCGCTCGTTCTCCAGCCGCTGCAGCTGGTCGAGGCGGTCGGCGGCCAGCTCACGGCCGGTGACGATCTCCTGGGCGCCCAGCTCGGCCAGCCGGGCCAGCTGGCTCTGCTCGGACCGGAATGGCTTCTGCAGGTTCTCCCACAGCCGGGCCGAGGTGACCACGGCCTCCTTGATCTGCACGGTGACGATGCGCAGGCCCAGCCCGTGGTCGCCGCCCTCGGCACCTTCGGCCACCCCGCGCAGGCGGGCGGTCAGCTCCTCGATGATGGGCTGCTTGTCGCTGAGCACCTCGTGCACGCTCATGGTGGCGACCTTGTCCTTGATCGCCGCCTCGGCCTGCTCCTTGAGCTGCAGGTTCACCAGGCGCATCGGGTCGGAGGCGTCACCGAAGTCGAGCTTGCGGTAGGCGGTGGCGATGTCCTGCACGATCCACTGGACGTAGGCCTGCACCAGCACGCCCTGCAGCTCGCGGCAGATGCAGAACGCGTTGAGCAGGATCGTCTGCATCGTGCCCGGCACCACCAGGTACGAGTCGGTGCGGGACCGGTAGCGGAACGAGACGCCCAGCCCCAGGTGCAGCGGCTGCGCGTGGCCGCGCCGGGTGTGCACCACAAAGGCGTTCGGCGGCACCAGCACCGTCTTCCACGGCCCGACGCCGGTCACCCGTACGTCGACCGCGGTGGGCGGGGTCATCGCCGTCTCGGCGGCCGCGCGCCTGGCCCGGCCGCTCGTGTCGTCGGCGCGTGCCGGGGCGGCCGACTTCTTCACGCGCAGGTCCTGCTCCAGCTGCGACTGCTGCGAGATGACCTGGTCCAGGTAGGCGTTGCGCTCCGGGGAAGTCATGCCGGGCATCCTGCCCCACCGTGTCCACTCCGGAACAGCCCTTATCACCAATCCGACCGCGCCGACGTGGGGGCGTGGCCGAGAGTTCGTGCGGTTTCGGGGAAAGCGCGGGAATCTTGACGCGGATTCCAGCACTTTCCCCGAAACTGTCCCCGATCCGGGCCGCGCCCGGCGCGCTCAGACGCGGCCGAGGCGCGGGGACGGGTCAGGAGAGGCGGGTGGCGCCGGGGGCGGGGGTGGCGCTGAAGAAGGACGGGCTGGTGAAGCCGTTGGCGCGGAAGGCTTCGGCGACCGCCGCGGCGACGTCGTCGGAACGGTCGGTGTCGACCAGGGCCAGGACGCAGCCGCCGAAGCCGCCGCCGGTCATCCGGGCACCGTAGGCGCCCGCGGCGATGGCGGCCTCGACCGCGGTGTCCACTTCGGGCACCGTGATCTCGAAGTCGTCGCGCATCGAGGCGTGCGAGGCGGTGAGCAGCGGACCGATCTCGCGGATGCGGCCGTCGCGCAGCAGCTCGATGGTGGCCAGCACCCGATCGTTCTCGGTGACGACGTGGCGGGCCCGGCGGATCAGCAGCGGATCGTCCAACCGCGACAGGTCGGCCAGGGTGGCGTCACGCAGCGCGGGCAGGTTCAGGATCTCGGCCGCCTTCTCGCAGGCGGCGCGGCGGGCGGCGTACTCGCCGTCGACGAGCTGGTGCGGGGCGCGCGAGTCGATCACCAGGATCTCCAGGCCGTGCCCGACCAGGTCGAGCGGGATCTGCTCGACGGCCATCGAGCGGCAGTCCAGGAACAGCGCATGGCCCGCACGGCACAGCGTCGAGGCCGACTGGTCCATGATTCCGCACGGCACGCCGACGTAGGCGTTCTCGGCGCGCTGGGCCAGCTTCGGGCGCTGGGCCACGGGCAGGTCGAGGCCGCCGAGGTCGACCAGTGCCGACAGCACCGCGCACTCCAGCGCCGCCGACGAGGACAACCCCGCGCCACCGGGGACCCCGGAGCTGATGTCGAGGCGCGCGCCGGGCACGTCGTACCCGGCGTCGCGCAGGGCCCACACGATGCCCGCGACGTACGCGGCCCAGCCGGTCACCGGTTCGCTCAGGTCGAAGGTGACCGTCTCGCCGGTCAGCGAGCTGGACACGATCCACT
This sequence comes from Catellatospora tritici, assembly GCF_019083965.1. Classification (GTDB taxonomy): domain Bacteria; phylum Actinomycetota; class Actinomycetes; order Mycobacteriales; family Micromonosporaceae; genus Catellatospora; species Catellatospora tritici. Next base: position 783,017 of record NZ_JAHRCY010000001.1, on the reverse strand, counting down.
CCGGACGGTCGAGCCGGGCGGCGATGACCTCGGTGCGGTGCGGCAGTGCGAACGGCAGCACGAAGCCATCGCAGTAGTCGGTGTGCTCGCCGATCAGGTTGACCCGGCCGGGGGCGGCCCATACGCCGCTGTCGACGGTGCTCATGCCTTCTCCTCGCTTCGCTCGTCGGCGGCCTGAGCGGGCAGCCGCATGGTTCGCTCGCCGCGCTCGCTCACGCGTTGCTCTGGAAGAAGGTCCACGCGTCGGCGACGATGTCGTGCAGGTCGGGGCGGGCCGGGAGCCAGCCCAGCTCGGTGCGGGCCAGCTCGGACGAGGCGACCAGCTCGGCCGGGTCGCCAGGGCGGCGCGCGGCCATCTCCACCGGCACCGGGTGCCCGGTCACGGCGCGTACCGCGTCGACGACCTGGCGATTGGAGAAGCCGGTGCCGTTGCCGAGGTTGTAGACGCGGTGCTCGCCGGGGCGGGCGGCGGCGAGCGCCAGCAGGTGCGCCTCGGCCAGGTCGGCGACGTGGATGTAGTCGCGCACGCAGGTGCCGTCGGCGGTGGGGTAGTCGTCGCCGAAGACCTGGAGCTTCTCGCGCTTTCCGGCGGCGACCTCCAGCGCGATCGGGATGAGGTGGGTCTCCGGGTCGTGGCGCTCGCCCAGCATGGAGCCGTCCGGGCGGACCAGGGCCCCGGCGACGTTGAAGTAGCGCAGGCTGACCGCGGCGAGGTCGTAGGCATGGGCGTACGAGCTGATGGCCATGTCGACGGCGAGCTTGGTCGCGCCGTACGTGTTCACCGGCTTGGTGATCGCGTTCTCGGTCAGCGGCAGCTCGGACGGGTTGCCGTAGGTGGCGGCGGTGGAGGAGAAGACCAGTCGCGGCACCTCGGCCTCGCGCATCGCCTCCAGCAGCGCCAGCGAGCCGATGGTGTTGGCCTCCCAGTGCCACTCCGGCCGGGCCATCGACTCGCCCGCGGCGATCAGCCCCGCGAAGTGCAGCACAGCGTCGAAGCCTGACCCCGGGGTGAGCACGGTCGCCGCGTCCTGCACCCGGGCCTGCACGAACCGTGCCTGGGCCGGGATCTGCGAGGCGTCGTTGCGGGACAGGTCGTCCAGCACCACCACCTCGTGCCCCGCGTCGAGCAGCAGCCGCGCCACGACGCTGCCGACATAACCCGCGCCCCCGGTGACCAGTAACTTCATGTGCCCAACCTTTCCCGATGCAGTTCGCTGAAGCCTAGTGCTCCACCCGGAGCACACCGATGCGCCAGCCATTCCATCACGTTCAAACAGAACACAACAAGTACCAACGCCCGGTTTTGAACACCACCCCACCAACCCGCGATCGGCCGCCGACCGCATCGGTAAAGGAGCGTGGCATCGCGCAGCGATGTAGCGACGCGCCGATGCGGTCGGCCTCAAAGGCCGATCGCCGCGCCCGCGGAGGCGGGCGCCATTAGCAGAGCTACGATTTCCGGCATGTCCGTGCCTCGGCAGAACACCCCGGCTCTGCGGGAAAGCGCTGGTCGCGAACCCCGACGACGGGAGCCCCGGTTACGCCCGCCCGGTCGGGTCGCCCGCGCCCTCGCCCCCGCCATCGTCCGCGCCGCCGACGCGCTGACCCGATGGACCAACCGGGTGCTCGGGGTCGAGGCGACCGTCGGCCGGGAGCAGATCACCGAAGCGGAGCTGCGCCAGCTGGTGGCCGTCAACACGGCGCTGGACCCGGAGGAGCGGCACATCATCGGCAAGGCGCTGGCCCGCTCGGCGGCGAACCTGCGCGAGGTCATGGTGCCCCGCACCGAGGTGTGGTTCCTGGACGTGGCGATGACGGTGGCCGAGGCGGTGGCCGAGGCGCGTGAGGCCGGGCACACCCGGTTCCCGGTCACCGACGGCAGCCACGACGACGTGGTGGGCTTCGTGCACCTGCGCGACCTGCTGTGGGACGAGCGGCCGGAACGGCCGGTGCGGGAGCTGGCCCGCGAGATCAAGCGGCTGCCGGGCAGCAAACCGGTGCTCGCGGCGCTGTCGGAGATGCGCCGGGAACGCAACACCATCGCCGTCGTCGTCGACGAGTACGGCGGCACGGCCGGGATCGTCACCCTGGAGGACCTCATCGAGGAGCTGGTCGGGGAGATCCACGACGAGTACGACGAGACGCCGGTGGCGACGTCGACCGGCCCGCGTGTGCCGACCGAGGTCGACGGCATGATCAACCTTGCCGACTTCGCCGAGCGAACCGGCGTGCGCCTGCCGGCCGGGCCGTACGAAACGGTCGGCGGCTACCTGATGAGCACGCTCGGCCGCATGCCGCAGCCCGGCGACACCGCCCAGCTCGACAGCTACCAGCTGACGGTGCTGGCGCTGGAGGGCCGCCGGGTGGCCCAGGTGCGGCTGGAGCTGGCCGAACCGGTCCCGGAGTTCGACCGTGAGCCGGTCGAGCAGCCGTCGCACTTCCGGACGGGCGCTCCGGACGGGGAGACCGGCCTGGTCACCGAGGCCGCCTGATTCGCCCTGCGGCGTACCGGCCGGATTGTGGATCTCTCTTGCACCCCCGGGGCAGGTCCGACATGATCTCCGCGACAACGCCTGTGAGGGAGCGCGCGCATGGAGATCGCCGTCGGCTACGAGCCCACCGTCGCGGAGGTGCTGACCGCGCTGCGCGCCAACGGTCGCAGTGCCCGGATCCGGCTCGTCGCCGGTGGGTGGATCACGGTCGTCGCCGGGTTGTTCCTGGAGGTCGCGGCGGTGGCCGAGCTGGGCACCCCGGCGGTGCTGCTCGGCACGTTGTTCCTGCTGCTCGGCGGGTTCTACCTGCTGGTGGCCGCAGGTATGGAGAACCTGGCGACGCGGGAGGCGGCCCGGCTCTGCGTGCCGACGACCTTCGCCGCCGGACCCGACCGTTACCGCTTCGAGCTGTCCAGCGGCGCCGGGGAGGGCCACTGGGGGCTGACCAAGGTGATCGTGTCGGCCGAATGCTGGACCCTGGCCGTGGCCAACCGGGTCAGCCTGGTCGTGCCCAAGCGGGTGCTGGACACGACCGAGCGGGCCGCCTTCGACGCGTTCCTCGCCGGCCGCGACCGCAAGCTGGTCAAGACGGTCTGAGCGTCAGCGGATCGGCAGCTTGCGCCAGGTCACGCCGTCGTCGGAGACCGCGACCCAGCCGCTGTTGAACAGCCCGAGTGCCACGTAGCCCGACGAGGTCGCGCGCAGCTCGTCCACACCCGGCAGGCTGCTCTCGGCGCGCCGGAACGTGGCGCCCAGGTCGGTGCTGAGCCAGAGCCTGCCGTCGGCCCCGGCCAGTGCCAACCGCCCGTCGGGCAGCAGCACCGGCTCGCCCCGGGCGGCCAGCCCGTCGCCGTCGGAGACCCGGGTCGGCAGCGCACCCCGGCCGCTGCCGGCGGTGACGCAGAAGACGCCGGTCAGTGAGCCGCGCCGGGACACCACGGCGACCACCTGCTCGCCGCGTACGGTCGCGGTGACCGCGTCGGCGGGGCCGCCGAGGTCGTACCGCTGCCAGGTCTTGCCGTTGTCGGTGCTGGCGGCCAGCGCGGGGACCGTGCCGTGCAGGCCCGCGGCCCACCACACCCCCGCCGGGGTGGGGTGGCGCGCGGTCCAGGCGCCGGTGAGCGGGGGCGGGGTCGCCGGGGCGGGCGGGGCGATGCCCGGGTCGGTCATGGCGTACCAGGTCAGGCCGCCGTCGTCGGTGCGGGCGAAGGCCGGATGGCAGTCGCGTTCGGTGGCCTGGCAGGTGGTGCGCAGCCAGCCGTCCAACCCGTCGAGTTCCAGCCCGCTGATCCGGCCGGGCAGGTCGGGGGCGGTGCCGGGGTCGACCACGCCGGTGACCGACAGCCCCGAACCGGTGTACGTGCTCGGTGCGGCCGAGGCGGACGGCCCCGCCGAGGCGAGGGGCTGGGGCGCGGGCCGCTGTTGCCAGGGCAGCACCACTGCCGCGATCGTCAGCACCGCCGCCGCGAGGCTGCCCACCTGCGCGGCCTGTCGGCGGCGCCGGATCTGCCCGGCTCGCGCGTGCACCTGGGCCAGCGGCGGCGCCTCGACGTCGTCGAGCAGGCCGCGCAGCGCCTCGCGCCCCCGCGACAGCCGGGACTTGACCGTGCCCACCGGCACCTCCAGCAGTTGCGCCACCTCGTCCAGCGGCAGGTCGGCCAGGTAGTGCAGGACGATGACCTCGCGGTACTGCCGCGGGATGACCGTCAGCGCCTCACGTAGGTCGGTGTTGTCCGGTTCGGGCGGCGGCGCGGCCAGCCGGGCCAGCGGCCGCTCCCGCAGCAGGATGGTGTCCAGCAGCTGACGGCGGCGCCAGCGCCGTCGTACCACGTTGATCGCGACGGTACGCAGCCACGCCTCCGGCGCGTCCACATCGCTGAGCCCGCGCCGTCGCGCGAGCGCCCGCGCGAACGCCTCCTGCACCGCGTCCTGCGCCTCGGTCAGGTCGGTGGTGAAGGCGAACACCTGCGTGACCAGCCGCCGGTAGCCGGCGTGGTAGAGCTCGCCCAGCTCCTCGTGCGCACCCATCAGCTCCCCGCGGTGTCCGTGTCGGTGTGTGGCGACTCTAGTGAGTCCTCAGCCGGGACGCCGGTTCCCGATGTTTCGGAGCGATCATCAGGGTGGGACAATCTTCGGCATGTCTGCCGATGTGCCGTCCAGCCGCAAGCCCCGGGTGCTGTCCGGGATCCAGCCGACCGCCGACTCCTATCACCTGGGCAACTACCTGGGGGCGGTCCGCAACTGGGTGGCGATGCAGGAGACGCACGACGCCTTCTACTGCGTGGTGGACCTGCACGCGATCACGGCGGGGCACGAGCCGAAGCTGCTGCGCGAGCGTACCCGGGTCAGCGTGGCGCAGCTGCTGGCGCTCGGCCTGGACCCGAGCCGGTGCACGCTGTTCGTGCAGTCGCACGTGCCCGAGCACGCCCAGCTCGGCTGGGTGATGGGCTGCATCACCGGGTTCGGCGAGGCGAGCCGGATGACCCAGTTCAAGGACAAGTCGAGCAAGTCCGGGGCGGACCGGTCCAGCGTCGGCCTGTTCACGTACCCGATCCTGCAGGCCGCGGACATCCTGCTCTACCAGGCCGACGCGGTGCCGGTGGGCGAGGACCAGCGCCAGCACCTGGAGCTGACCCGCGACCTGGCGCAGCGGTTCAACACCCTGTTCGGGCAGACGTTCAACGTGCCCGCGCCGCACATCGTCAAGGAGACGGCGAAGATCCTGGACCTGCAGGACCCGACCGCGAAGATGTCGAAGTCGGCGTCCACCGCCAACGGCCTGATCGAGCTGCTGGAGCCCGCGAACCGGTCCGCCAAGAAGATCAAGTCGGCGGTCACCGACACCGGCCGCGACATCATCTTCGACGCCGAGAACAAGCCGGGCGTCAGCAACCTGCTGACCATCTACTCGGCCCTGTCCGGTCGCGGCATCGACGAGCTGGTCACCGCGTACGACGGCAAGGGCTACGGCGACCTGAAGAAGGACCTCGCCGAGGTGGTAGTCGAGTTCGTGACCCCGATCCAGCAGCGCACCCAGGAGTTCCTGGACGACCCGGCCCAGCTGGACAAGTTGCTGGTCATCGGCGCCGAGAAGGCCCGCGCCGTCTCGACCCGCACCCTGGCCACGGTGTACGACCGTATCGGCTTCCTGCCGGCGTCAGCCGGCGGGAACTAGTAGCTCTGCCTGCCGGCGTCAGCCGGCGGGAACCAGCTCTGCCTGTCGGCGTCAGCCGGCGGGAACCAGCAGCGCCGCCTGGCGCCCACGCGCTGAGTGACGTTCTGCCCGCCGCCGTCCTTTCGATCAGGGCTTTCGATCAGGGTGCGGCGGCGGGTGCCATGCCCGATCCTGACGTGGGAGGGAGGTGTGCCGTGGAACGGACCATCGGCATCGCCATCGGCATACCCCAGCCGTGGGGCGCCGAGCTCGACGCGGCGCGCGCCTCGACCGGCGACCCGCAGGCGGCACTGATCCCGGCGCACGTCACGCTGCTCGGCCCGACCGTGCTGCCGGTCTCGGCGGAGCTCGACCGGCGTATCGACCGGCTGCTGCGCAAGGTGGCCGCCGCCAGTGCGCCGTTCGCGATCCAACTGCGCGGCACCGGCACGTTCCGGCCGGTCAGCCAGGTGGTGTTCGTCGCCCTGGCCGCGGGCATCGCCGAGTGCGAGCGCCTGGCCGCCGCGATCCGGACCGGTCCGCTGCGGCGGGAGCTGGTGCATCCGTACCACCCGCATGTCACGGTGGGGCACGACGTGCCCGGCCCGGCGCTGGATGGCGTGTTCGAGCAGATGGCGGACTACTCGGCCCGATTCACGGTGGACCACTTCACCCGATACGAGCACACCGGCGACGGCAGCTGGGAACCGCTGCGCGACTACCCGCTCCGCCCCCGCTGACCGTCACCCGCCGGGGAGGCGACAGTTTCGGGGAAAGTGCCGGAATCTTGGCGGCTGAGGCTGCAGTTTCCCTGAAACCGCAGCCTCAGCGGTCCGTCAGGCGGTCCGTCAGGCGGTGAGGCGGGCCGAGATGCGGGCGAAGGCGGCCTTGAGCTCCGCCTCGGACGGCGGCTCGAGGGCGGCGTGCCCGTCTTCGTCCTCGTGGTCATGATCGTGGTCGTGCTCGGCGTCGTCGTCGAGGACGTCGTCGATCTCGTCGGCCTCCTCGGAGGCCAGCCGCTGGGCGACCGAGATCTCGCCACGGATCTGCTCGATCGAGGTGGCCGGCAGCAGCGGTTCGACCACCGCCATCAGGTCCTCGTCGGCGACGACGTGCTGGGCGAGAGCGAGGGCGTGCGCGCGCTCGTACGGCCCGCAGACGACCGGCTCCCACTCCTCCTCGTCGTCCAACGGCCCGAAGGTGATGATCCAGGGAAGGTCGAGCTGCGGCGAACCGGCAGGCAGCTCCAGCGTCACGAGTGCACCCACGCGACCATCATCGTGGCTTGTCCTGCTTCTGGGGCGCTTTCGGCCGATCCGGCGCGTCGGAGTCGTCCACGCCCTCCAGCTCGTCCGCGGCCTCGGGCTCGTCCGCGGCCGCCTCGGCGGCGGTCACCGACGCGGCGTCGCCGGGTGGGGTCCAGTCCAGGTGGTGCTTGCGGGGGCGGCCCCAGGCCAGGTCGAAGACCTTGCCGTGGGTGGAGGTGGCGGCGTAGGCGACGGCCCACAGCACGATCTGGTTGAACAGGTACAGGTACAGCAGCAGGCCGACCGCGGCGGTGACGGCGACGTACGCGACGTTGTTCTCGGTGCGCTGGACGAAGTAGTGGCCGACCGAGTTGAGCAGCGTGATGCCGACGCCGACGATGCCGACGGCGGGCAGCAGCCGTTTGGGTGTCATGTGCACCCGGGGCAGCGTGGTCATCAGCGCGAACCCGATCATGGCGTTGATCAGGATGGTCAGCGCGTATGAGCCGAGGTTCACCCATACCCACCAGTCGGAAAGCCGGTCCACCAGCCGGTCGAGCAGGTCGACGGCGGTGATGGAGACGCCCATCAGCAGGCCCAGCGCGATCAGCATGCCCAGGTCGGTCAGGCGCAGCACCAGGAAGTTGCCCGGGTGCTGGTCCAGCCCCCAGATGGCGCGCTGCGAGGAGCGCCAGGCGTCCACCCAGCCGATCCCGGCCAGCACGAGGCTGATCAGACCGACCCAACCGATCGAGACGGCGGCGGTCTTGAGCTGGTCGGTGTTCATCGCCGGGAAGTACTGCTTGAGGAAGGTGTCGACGTCGCTGACGAGTTCCGTGTTGCCGGAGAAGACCTTGACCAGGACGGCGTACACCACCATCGCGAGGGCGAAGGTGGCGAAGAAGGCGTAGTAGGCGATGGCCGCCGCCAGGCGACCTGCCAGCACGTCGGCGTAACGTTCCTTCATCCGCCACAGGTGGTCGAACGCGGCGGAGCGCTTGCGGGCCCACATCACGGAACCTTCATACCGGGCCGTGACCGAATCGGCCATCCGTTGAACGCGATCGAAGAACGCCACCACGCCCTCATCTTCCCGGATCTTGCGCCGCGACGACCGCCGGGCCCCAAGATCCGCGAAGTTGCCTGGCAATCGGGGGTATCCGGAGACGCCGGGTGCCCGATTGCCAGGCAACTTGGGTGATCTAGGCGAGGAGCCAGAGGGTGGTGTCCGCCGGGAGGGTGCCGGGGGTGGGGACCGGCGAGCTGGTCAGCAGCGGGGTGCCGGACAGGCCCAGCTCGGCCAGCGTGATCGGGCGGTCGGCGATGTTGGTGATGACGACGACGCCGGGGTCGCGGCGGAACGCCAGTACGCCCTCGGGGGCGTCGAGCCACTGCACCGTGCCGCCGCCGAGGGCGGGCAGCTCGCGGCGCAGGCGCAGCGCGGCGCGGTAGAAGTTCAGCGTCGACTCGGGGTCGTTCTCCTGGGTCTGGGCGGTCAGGGTCTCCCACTTGGCGGGCTGGGGCAGCCACGGGGTGCCCTGACCGTCGGGGTTGAACCGGAAGCCCTCGTCCAGCGTGCCGCCCCAGGGCAGCGGGACCCGGCAGCCGTCGCGGCTCTCGCCGGTGCGCTTGAACGACGGGTCCTCGCGCAGCTCGTCGGGCAGGTCCAGCACCTCGTTGAGGCCCAGCTCCTCGCCGTTGTAGAGGTACGCCGAGCCGGGCAGGGCCAGCATCAGCAGCGTCGCGGCGCGGGCGCGGCGCAGGCCGACGCTGCCGTCGCCGTAGCGGGTGACGTGGCGGAACTTGTCGTGGTTGGACAGCACCCAGGTGGTGGGCGCGCCGACCAGGTCGGCCTCGGCCAGCGACTTGTCGATGATGGTACGGAACGACGCCGCGTCGAAGTCGGCCATCATGAAGTCGAAGTTGAACGCCTGGTGCAGCTCGTCGCGTCCGATGTAGCGGGCCAGCCGCTCCGGCGACTCCACCCACGCCTCGGCCACGGCCATCCGCCCGCCCGGGTACTCGTCCAGGATCGGCCGCCACTCGCGGTAGATGTCGTGCACGCCGTCCTGGTCGAAGTAGGGCAGCCGCTCGCTGCCCAGCATCTCGACCTGTCGCCCGCCGTCGTCGGATGTGCGTCCGACCGAGGGCAGGCCCTCCGCCTTGATCATGCCGTGGGCCACGTCGATGCGGAACCCGTCCACGCCCCGGTCCAGCCAGAAGCGCAGCACCTCGCGGAACTCCGCGCGGACCTCGGGGTTCTCCCAGTTGAGGTCGGGCTGCTCGGGGGCGAACAGGTGCAGGTACCACTGACCGTCGGGCACCCGGGTCCAGGCGCGGCCACCGAAGATCGACTCCCAGTCGTTCGGGGGCAGCTCGCCGTTGTCGCCCAGGCCGTCGCGGAACATGTACCGCTCGCGCTCGGGGGAGCCGGGGGCCGCCGCCAGCGCCTGCTGGAACCAGACGTGCTGGTCGGAGGAGTGGTTGGGGACCAGGTCGACGATGACGCGGATGCCGAGCGCGTGCGCGTCGGCGGCCATCGCGTCGAAGTCGGCCAGGGTGCCGAAGCGGGGGTCGACGTCGCGGTAGTCGGCTACGTCGTAGCCGCCGTCGGCGAGCGGGGACGTGTAGAACGGGCTGAGCCAGATCGCGTCGATGCCGAGCTCGCGCAGGTACGGCAGCTTGCCCCGCACGCCCTGCAGATCACCGGTGCCGTCGCCGTCGCCGTCGGCGAAGCTGCGCGGATACACCTGGTAGACGACGGCGTCACGCCACCAGTCGTCGTTTGCCTGCGTGGTCACTGGCGGTCCTTTCCAGGGGTGCGCATGAGCGGCTGCGCGAGATGTGCGTCGGTGTTACTCGTCCATGGGTCAGCGCGACCACGTCAGTGTGGCCGAGCAGAAATCAACCTATGAAGGATGTCGCGCAAGCTACGCAAGAGTCAAGCAAGTGTTTTCAGAAAGTTTCAGCCGTCACGCTGACCGTCACGTCACCCGCTGTAGGCGGCGGTTGAGCCCCGAACGACCAGTTCCGGTCGGAAAATGTACTCCGAGTGGGGGGCCGGGTGTCCCTTGATCTCATCGACCAGTGCCCGTACGGCCGCCACGGCCATCGCCCGGACGGGCTGGCGCAGCGTGGTCATGGGCGGATCGGTGAACGCGATCAGGGGTGAGTCGTCGTAGCCGACCACGGAGACGTCGGTGGGCACCTGTAGTCCGCGCTGGCGCACCGCCCGGATCGCGCCCAGCGCCATCAGGTCGGAGCCGCAGACGAAGCCGGTCACGCCGCGGTCGAGCAGGCGCGACGCGGCCGCGTCGCCGCCCTCCACGCCGAACAGCGACAGCGAGATCATCTCGTTGATCTGGGCGTCGGACAGGCCGAGCAGGCGGCGCATGGCCGACCGGTAGCCCTCGATCTTGCGCTGGACGGGCAGGTAGCGGTCCGGGCCGGAGATCAGGCCGATCTTCTTGTGCCCGAGCGCGACCAGGTGCGACACGGCGAGCTCGCCGGCGGCGCGGTCGTCGCAGGAGATGAAGGGGGCCTCGATGCCGTCGGCGTACCCGTTGACCAGCACGATCGGCAGGGGTCGCGCGATCAGCTTGCGGTAGCGCTCGGGGTCGCTGGTGGAGTCGGCGTGCAGGCCGGAGACGAAGACGATGCCGCTGACCTGCCGGTCGAGCAGCATCTCGACGTACTCGTCCTCGGTGACGCCGCCGGGGGTCTGGGTGCACAGCACCGGCGTGAAGCCCTGCTGGGCCAGCGAGGTCTCGATGATCTGGGCGAACGCCGGGAAGATCGGGTTGTCCAGCTCGGGAACGACCAGGCCGACCAGGCCCGCGCTACGTTTGCGCAGGCGAGCGGGCCTTTCGTAGCCCAGCACATCGAGTGCGGTCAGCACGGCCTGCCGGGTGTCGGCGGAGACACCGGGGCGGTCGTTCAGCACTCGGGAGACGGTGGCTTCGCTGACCTCCGCCTGCTGGGCGATGTCAGAGAGTCGTGCGCGCATGGCGGCACTCTAACGCAGGAGAGCGTGATCTGGAGAGTCCGGAACTGAAAGGACTTCCAATCTCTGCAAAGACTTGCTAACCTCCCGGCAACAAACTTCATATCAGCAAGCATGACCCCGGCAACGGGGTGCTGCCGTACGTCAGCAGTTCTGGAAGATCTTCCAGCGCGGCGTATCGCGGCTGGCACCACCCCCCGCCCGTGTGACGAACCTGTCGCGTGGGCGCTGACTGACCCAGACATTCCCCCAAGGAGCGCACATGCGTCGCACCGCCCGCGGGATCGCTGTCGTTGCCTCCGCCGTTCTCGCCCTCGCGGCGGCGGCGTGCGGCAAGGACACGCCCGAGGCCCCGAAGAACAACCCCGCGGACCTCAAGGCCGAGCTGACGTGGTGGGACACGTCCGACCCGGCGAACGAGGGCCCGGCGTTCAAGGAGCTGATCGCCAAGTTCAACACGACCTACCCGAACATCAAGATCAACTACCAGTCGGTCCCGTTCGGTGAGGCCCAGAACAAGTTCAAGACGGCTGCTGCGGCCAAGAGCGGCGCCCCGGACATCCTGCGCGCCGAGGTGGCGTGGGTGCCGGAGTTCGCCTCCCTGGGCTACCTGTACAACCTCGACGGCTCCGAGCTGCTCGCCGACGAGTCGGACTTCTTCCCGACCCCGATGGGCTCGAACAAGTTCGACGGCAAGACCTTCGGCGTCCCGCAGGTGACCGACTCGCTGGCGCTGCTCTACAACAAGAAGATGTTCGCCGACGCGGGCATCACCGAGGCCCCCAAGACCTGGGCTGACGTCAAGACCGCCGCCGCGGCGATCAAGGCCAAGTCCGGCAAGGACGGCCTGTTCATCAACCCCGGTGGCTACTTCCTGCTGCCCTTCATCTACGGCGAGGGTGGCGACCTGGTCGACACCGCCGGCAAGAAGATCGTCGTCAACTCGGCGGCGAACGTGGCCGGTATCAAGGTGGCGCAGGACCTCGTCAAGTCCGGCGCCGCGGTCAAGCCGCCGGCGGCGGACGGCTACGGGACCATGATGACCCTGTTCAAGGAGCAGAAGGTCGCCATGATCATCAACGGGCCGTGGGAGGTCAACAACGTCCGCTCGGCGACCACCTTCGGTGGCATCGAGAACCTGGGCATCGCGCCGGTCCCGGCCGGTTCGGTCAAGGCGGGCGCCCCGGTCGGCGGCCACAACTACGTGCTGTACTCCGGCATGGCGCAGGACAAGGCCGCCGCGGCGGTCAAGTTCGTGAAGTTCATGTCCTCGGCCGAGTCGCAGGCGTTCCTGGCTGACAAGCTCGGCGTGCTGCCGACCCGCAAGTCGGCGTACGACATCGCCTCGGTCAAGTCGAACCCGATCATCTCGGCCTTCGGCCCGGTCATCGCGACCGCCTCGGCCCGCCCGTGGATCCCGGAGGGCGGCCAGTTCTTCGGCCCGCTCGACGCCATGGCGACCGAGACCCTGGTGCAGGGCAAGGACGCGAAGACCTCGCTCGACGCGGTCGCGCAGAAGTACCTCAACGAGGTCGTGAAGAACTACACGCTCTCCTGAGCAGGCGGCGGGGGGGGGGGGGGGCCGGGGGGGGCCCCCCCCCCCCCCCCCACACCAAACGCCCCCCCCCGCCGGCGGGGGGGGCGGCCCCCGCGGGGCCCCGCCCGCCGCCCCGCATATCCCTTTCCGGGCACTGCCAGCCCGCGTCACCACCCCTGAACCTCGGAGCCCTCCGTGAGCACAGTGACGGCGACACCGCCCTCCACGACCAGCCCGGCCTCCCGCAACCACCGGCCCGCGAACCGTCCGTCCTGGCTGCGCCGCAGCTGGGACCGGCACTGGTACGCCTGGGCGATGGTCGCGCCGGTGGTCGCGGTCCTCGGCGTGCTGATCATCTACCCGCTGGCACGCGGGGTGTTCCTCTCCTTCACCAACCTGACCGAGGCCAACCAACTGGCCGAGATCTGCACCAAGTCGATCACCGGCACCGAGACCTGCAAGGCCAACCCCGACGCCTGGCACATGGTCGGCTTCGACAACTACGTGGACGTGCTCTCGGGCAAGGTCGGCCAGTTCTGGCAGTGGTTCGGCATCACGCTGCTCTGGACCGTCGGCTGCGTGGTGTTCCACTACACCATCGGGCTGGGCCTGGCCGTGATGCTCAACCGGCCGATGCGGGGCCGCGGCGTCTACCGCGTGCTGCTGATCCTGCCGTGGGCGGTGCCGGCGTTCGTGTCGGCGTTCGCCTGGAAGTTCATGTTCAACGAGAAGTTCGGCCTGTTCAACGCGCTGTTGACCAAGGTCGGGCTGGACCCGGTCGAGTGGTTCGCCGACTGGAAGACCTCGCTGCTGACGGCGATCCTCACCAACATCTGGCTGGGCGTGCCGTTCATGATGGTGGCCCTGCTCGGCGGCATGCAGACCATCCCCACCGAGCAGTACGAGGCCGCCGAGATCGACGGCGCCAGCCCGTGGCAGCGCTTCGTCAGCATCACCCTGCCCGGCCTGCGTTCGGTCAGCATGACCGTGATCCTGCTGGGCACCATCTGGACCTTCAACATGTTCCCGGTGATCTTCCTGGTCACCCAGGGCCAGCCCGCCGGGCAGACCGAGATCCTGGTGACCGGCTCGTTCCGGGCCGCCTTCGAGGGCCTGCGCAACTACTCGCTGGCCTCGACATACGGCGTGCTGATCCTGTCGATCCTGCTCGTCTTCTCCGTGTTCTACCGGCGCATGCTGCGCAAGCAGGGTGAGGTGTGGTGACCATGTCCGAGAGCTACTCGCCAGTCCGGGAGGCGTCGACCAGCCGCCTGCCGCAGGCACCCAACCGCATGCCGCAGCCCCTGACCCGGGCGGCTCGGCCCCGCAGCAAGCGCTCGCCGCTGGCCTCGCTCGGTCTGCACGGCACGCTGGTGCTCGCCTCGCTGATCGCGATCTTCCCGATCGTGTGGGTGATGGCCGCGTCGTTCAAGCCCAAGGAGTGGATCCAGAGCACCGAGCTGACGCTGGTCAAGGAACCCACCCTGGCCAACTACGAGTACGTGCTCACCCAGACCAACTTCCCGTCCTGGGTGTTCAACTCGGTGCTGGTCGCGGCCGCCACCATGTTCTTCGGCATCCTGATGTCGGCCACCGCCGGATACGCGCTGTCGCGGTTCAACTTCCCCGGCCGCCGCCAGCTGATGCTGGTGTTCCTGGTGACGCAGATGTTCCCGGTGGCGATCCTGATCGTGCCGATCTACCAGATCATGGCCGCGTTCGGGCTGATCAACACCCACGCGTCGCTGATCATCGCGTACCTGACCATCGCGGTGCCGTTCTGCTCCTGGATGCTCAAGGGCTACTTCGACTCGATCCCGACCTCGCTGGACGAGGCCGCCTCGATCGACGGGTGCGGGCCGTTCATGACGTTCTGGAAGGTGGTCATGCCGCTGGCCCGGCCGGGCGTCGCGGTGACCGCGTTCTACACCTTCCTCACCGCGTGGGGCGAGCTGGCGTACGCGTCGGCGTTCATCCAGACCGATGACAAGTTCACCCTGTCCTACGGCATGCGCCAGTTCGTGCCGCAGTTCAACCCGCAGTGGGAGTACCTGACCGCGGCCGCCGTGCTCGTCACCGTGCCCGCCGCGCTCGTTTTCCTCTACGTGCAGCGGCACCTGGTCTCCGGTCTCACCGCCGGTGGGACCAAGGGCTGAGCGCGGGACACCAAGCAGGAGGGAGAGGCCGGATGACGTTGGCGAACCAGCCGCACCACGACGGGTCCGGCCTCTATGTGTCCCACGCGACACCCGCGCTCGGCGACACCGTCACGGTGTGGGTGCGGGTGCCCGCGGCGGCCGGGGTCACCGCGGTGCAGGTGCGGGCCACGTTCGACCGCGAACCGGTCGTCTACGCGGCCGAGGTCGACCCCGACCGCGCCGGTGCCCGACTCGGCGGCTACGGCGCGTCCGACGTCTGGTGGCGGGTGCGGCTGCGGGCGCGTAACGGCGTCACCAACTACCGGTTCCGGCTCACCCCGGCGGGCGGGCCGCCGTACTGGCTGACCTCGGCGGGCGTGGCCGAGCACGAGGTCACCGACGACACGGACTTCAAGCTGGTGTCGTACGAGCCGCCGCCCGCGTGGGCGGCCCAGGCCGTGGTGTACCAGATCTTCCCCGACCGCTTCGCCCGCTCGGCCGCCGCCGGGCCGCAGGACCCCGACGCGCTGCCGGACTGGGCGCTGCCCGCCGACTGGGACCGCGACGAGGCGCAGGGACGGGGTCCCGGCACCGCCGAGCAGTTCTTCGGCGGCGACCTCGACGGCATCACCGAGCACCTGGACCACATCCGGTCCGTCGGCGCGGACACCGTCTACCTCACCCCGATCTTCCCGGGCCGCTCCAACCACCGGTACGACGCCTCGACCTTCGACGCGGTCGACCCGCTGCTCGGCGGCGACGACGCGCTGGCCCGGCTGGCCAAGTCGGTGCGCGAGCGCGGCATGCGGCTGCTCGGCGACATCACCACCAACCACACCGGCGCCGCGCACGAGTGGTTCCGGGCCGCCCTGGCCGACCCGGACGCGCCCGAGCGCGGCATGTACTACTTCCACTCCGACCAGCCGCTGCCCGCGCACGGGTACGAGTCGTTCTGGGACGAGCCCCGGCTGCCCAAGCTCGACTGGTCCAGCGAACTGGTGCGCAGCCGGATGGCGGCGGTGCTGCGCCGTTGGCTGGAGCACTTCGACGGATGGCGCGTCGACGTCGCCCACCAGACCGGCCGCCGGGCCGGGCAGGACGACGGCCACGACGTCGCCCGGATGCTGCGCGCCGCGCTGCCCGCCGACGCGGTGCTGCTGGCCGAGTACACCCACGACCCGACCGCGGACATGGACCGCGACGGGTGGCACGGCACCATGAACTACCTCGGCTTCACCCGGCCGGTGTGGACCTGGCTGCGCGGCGGAGACACCGAACTGTCCGCGTTCTTCGACGTGCCGGGGGACGTGCCGCGACGGCCCGGGACGGCGGCGTACGCCACGATGCGGGCGTTCGCGGGCCGGGTCTCCTGGCGCACGCTGCTCAACTCGTGGACCATCGTCGACTCGCACGACACCCCGCGCATCCGCACCATCACCGGCTCGCGCGAACGGCACCTGGTCGCGGTCGGCCTGCTGGCCACCTACCCGGGCGTGCCGATGCTGTACGCGGGCAGCGAGTTCGGGCTGACCGGCTGGAACGGCGAGAACGCGCGCACCCCGATGCCGTGGCGGCGACCCGAGGACCGCGACGAGCCGACGCTCTCGGCATACCGGGAGCTCATGGGCCTGCGCACCGCCGAACCCGCACTGCGCGACGGCGGCCTGCGCTGGCTGCACGCCGACGCCGACACCCTGATCTACCTGCGCGAGACGGAGTCCGAGTCGCTCCTGATCGCGGCCCGCCGCGACGCAGGTGACCCGGTCGTGCTCCCGCTCGGCCTCACCCCCGGCACCCGCGTGCCCGCCCTGTACGGCCCGACCGAACTCGTGGTCGGCGACGACGGCGCGGTCACGCTACCCGGCGACGGCCCCGGCTTCGGGGTCTGGCGCCTGACCTGATCAACCTGGCATGATCCATAACCGCATGATCAGCCGCCGCCAAGCCGCGGCCGACGTGCCCGAAGCAGGCGGTGGTGGCGCGCGGTTCGACCCCGTGCGCCACCACCAGCCGTATTCCTGGCGCCTGCCTCCGCAGGCGCGGCGCGCTCGCTCTGCTCTATGGCGCCTGCCTCCGCAGGCGCGGCGCGCTCGCTCTGCTCTATGGCGCCTGCCTCCGCAGGCGCGGCGCGCTCGCTCTGCTCTATGGCGCCTGCCTCCGCAGGCGCGGCGCGCTCGCCTTTCAGGCGGCGTCTTCCCTCGTCGCTGCTGGGCCTTTGGCCCAGTCACGCTCCTCAGTCCAGACGCCGCCGGCGAGCGCGCGGGGGGCCTGGAGGTAAGGAAGGGGCCCTTCTTATCGCTTTGCGTAGGGGAAGGGGCCCTTCTTAACCCTGTCCGCCGCAGGTTGCGGGCATGGTTGGGGCGGGGTGGGGTTGGGCTGGTGGACATTAGTCAGCGTGTCTGGTTGATCCACTGTGGCGAGGGGTGCCTACGCTGGCGCGGTGCCCAAGCCGCCGCTACGTCCCGATGAGCTGACCCGACGGATCTTCCGTGGGGCCGATGCGGTGCGCTCGGGGCTGCTCACTCCAGCGCAGCTGCGCAGCACCGCCTGGCAGCCGCTGTTCCGGGGTGTGTACGCCGACCGAGCGCTCACCATCACGCACCGCCTGCGCTGCCTCGCCGTCGTCGACTTCCTGCTGCCCGAGGATGGCGTCATCGCGGGCCGCTCCGCCGCGAGCCTGTACGGCGCGCCGTACGAGGCGGACGGGCCGGTGGAGGTGCTGACGGCGGGCCGGTTCGGGCCGATGGCGGGGCTGCTGGTGCACCGGGGGGCGGTGCCGGACAAGGACATCACCCGGCGCACCGACGGGATCCGGGTGACGACGCCGCAGCGCACCTGCTGGGATCTGGCCCGATGGCTGGACCTCGCCGACGCGGTGGCGCTGATCGACGTGCTGACGACGCGGCGGGTGGTGAGCACGGGCGCGCTGGTGGAGTACGCCAACGCCCGGATCGGCACGCCCGGGTGGAACCGGCTGCTCAAGGCCGCGAACCTGGCCGACCCAGCGGCGCGCTCGCCGCTGGAGAGCCGCCTGCGGGTGAAGTTGGCGCAGGCCAACCTGCCCGCTCCAGTCCTGCATTACGTCGTCGAGACCGGTGACGGTCCGGCGCCGTCGCTGGAGCTGGCGTGGCCGCAGCAGCGGGTCGGCGTGGTGTGCGAGGCGGACGAGGCCCAGCGGCGCCCACGCGTGCCGGTGCCCGACGAGGCGGGCTGGACGGTCCTGACCGTGACGACGGCGCGCCTGACCGAGGATTTCGACGGGTTGGTCACCGACCTTCGCGCGGCTCTGCGCGGCCGCCGCCGTTAGCCCGCCCGTCGCCGCTGGCCCGCCCGTCCTGGGACCGTCGCGGCGTCGGCGCTGCAGTTTCGGGGAAACTGCTGGAATCCGAGGCCGCTTTCGCGCAATTTCGGGGAAACTGCACGAACGGGACCTGCACGAAACGGGACCTGCACGAAACGGGACCTGCACGAAACGGGACCTGGAGGAACCGTCCCGCCCGGGGTGGGCGGGACGGTCGGGGTCAGTGCCAGAAGACGGCGACCG
The DNA here is from genome assembly GCF_019083965.1 of Catellatospora tritici. Taxonomy (GTDB): domain Bacteria; phylum Actinomycetota; class Actinomycetes; order Mycobacteriales; family Micromonosporaceae; genus Catellatospora; species Catellatospora tritici. The sequence continues at coordinate 764,902 of NZ_JAHRCY010000001.1, read as the reverse complement.
CGGCGTTGATCAGGGTCAGGCCGATGATCGCGAAGAAGTGACCGGGGTTGACGCTCTCGCGCTTCTTCACGAACGGCACGATGACCATGATGAAGATCAGCAGCGCGATGACGCCCTTGACCGCCAGCTTGGTCGGGTCGGGCTGGATCGCGCGGCCCAGCGGCGCGCTCAGCGCGATGCCGGAGAGCAGCTGGATGCTGGCGCCCCAGACCATGACGGAGTTGACGCGGATCTTGCCGGACAGGTACTGGACCACCGCGCCGCCCAGGAGCAGGGCGAAGCCGACGAGGTGCACGTACCGCAGAATCAGACGAAGAGCCTCCACGAACGCTGAGGGTACGCCAGGGGCGGGTCGATCCGTCAGCCAGGAGCGTCCGCAGGAAACGCCTTGTTCATGGCCGGTTGTCGGGTTCGCTCGGGCCCTGGTCGAAGCATTTTCGTGATTCTTTACACGTCGGGGTCACGCGCGGGTAACGAGCGTTCAACAACCCTGCACGATTGTCGTTCGAACGGCGGCGTGGAAGGTACGTTGCCTGACGAGGTTCACCGTGCCGTCGCCTGGGATCCGGGTGTTCGTTCGTCGCGCGGTGTCTTTATGGGAGAGGAGACCGTCTTGCGCCCTGTGCGTGGGATGAAGATTGTCGCGCTCGTCGCGGCGGCCGGCCTGGCTCTGGCCGCGGCCGCCTGCAGCAAGCCGACTGAGGAGCCGAACGCCGGCTCCACCAGCGCCGCCGCGGCCAAGTTCGAGGCCTGCATGGTGACCGACACCGGCGGTATCGACGACCACTCGTTCAACGCCTCGTCGTGGGCGGGTATGCAGGCTGCGGCCAGCGCGAACCCGGCCATCCACGCGGGTTACACCCCGTCGACCACCATGGCCGACTACGACCCGAACCTGGCCCAGTCGGTCAGCAAGGGCTGCCAGTTCGTGCAGGCCGTCGGTGGTCTGATGGGCGACGCCACCAAGAAGGTCGCCACCGCGAACCCGAAGGTGCAGTTCGCCATCGTCGACGCCGGCAACCAGGGCCTGAGCAACGTCTACCCGATCCAGTTCGAGACCCAGCAGGCGGCGTACCTCGCCGGCTACCTGGCCGCGGGCTACTCGAAGTCGGGCAAGGTGGGCACCTACGGCGGTATGAAGATCGCGCCGGTGACCATCTTCATGGACGGCTTCGCCGACGGTGTGGCCGCGTACAACAAGGCCAAGGGCAAGAACGTCCAGCTGCTGGGCTGGGACAAGGCCAAGCAGGACGGTCTGTTCACCGACGACTTCGTCAGCCAGGAGAAGGGCAAGCAGAAGTCGGACACCCTGGCCGCCCAGGGCGCTGACGTGATCTTCCCGGTCGCCGGTGGCGCGGGCCTCGGCACCGCCGCCAACGCGGGCAGCAAGTACGTCGTGATCTGGGTCGACGCCGACGGCTTCGCCACCACCAAGTACGGCTCGGTCATGCTGACCACGGTCGTCAAGAACTCCACGGACGGCGTCAAGGACGCGCTGACCAAGTCGGCTGCCACCCCGGGCACCCTGCTGACCGGCGGCTTCCTGGGCACCCTGGAGAACAACGGCGTCTCGCTGGCGCCGTACCACGACTTCGACAGCAAGATCGACGCCGGCCTCAAGGCCGAGATCGACAAGCTCAAGGCCGACATCATCGCGGGCACCATCAAGGTGGAGTCCCCGGCCCAGCCGAAGTGACACCCGGCCGCTCCGCTCGGTGAGATCATCGCCGTAACGGGCGGCCACCCCTGAACACGGATCCGGCCGCCGCCCGCACCGCCGACAAGGCGGAGCGGGTGGCGGCCGGTTCCCTTCACGCCGCGAAGGGGGAAGTGGACCACCCCCGCCGGCGCCCACATAATGAGCGGGCACTCGCGCCGGGGTGCCCGGACTTCTGGAGGTCGGAGCTGAGACTCGAACTGCGCGGCATCACCAAGCGCTTCGGTGACCTCGTCGCTAACGACAACATCAGCCTCACCGTGGAGCCCGGCGAGATCCACGCCCTGCTCGGCGAGAACGGTGCGGGCAAGTCCACCCTGATGAACGTGTTGTACGGCCTGCTGCAGCCGGACGAGGGCGAGATCCTCGTCGACGGCGCACCCGTACGCATCAAGGGGCCGGGCGACGCCATCAAGGTCGGCATCGGCATGGTGCACCAGCACTTCATGCTGGTCCCCGTCTTCTCCGTCGCGGAGAACATCATGCTCGGCACCGAGCCGGTCAGGGGCGGTCTGATCGACCGCCACAAGGCGGCCTACCTCGTCCGCGAGGTCTCCCAGCGGTATGGCCTGCCCCTGGACCCCGACGCGATCATCGAGGACCTGCCCATCGGCATCCAGCAGCGCGTCGAGATCGTCAAGGCGCTGACCCGCGAGGTCGACCTGCTCATCCTCGACGAGCCGACCGCGGTGCTCACCCCGCAGGAGACCGACGAGCTGCTCGAGGTCATGCGCGGTCTCAAGGCGGCGGGCAAGTCGATCGTCTTCATCACGCACAAGCTGCGCGAGGTCAAGGCGGTGGCCGACCGGATCACCGTGATCCGCCGCGGCCGGACCGTCGGCACGGCCGAGCCCACCGCCCCCGAGTCCGAGCTGGCCGAGCTGATGGTCGGGCGCAGCGTGGTGCTGGAGGTGCCGAAGGAGGAGGCGACCGTCGGGGCTCCCGTACTGGAGGTCTCCGACCTGGTCGTCGCCGACGCCCGCAACCACCGCGCCGTCAACGGCGTGGACCTGGTGGTGCGCGGCGGCGAGGTGCTGGGCATCGCGGGCGTGCAGGGCAACGGGCAGTCCGAGCTGATCGAAGCGATCATGGGCCTGCGTCCGGTGCTGGCGGGCAAGGTGACGCTGGAGGGCCAGGACATCACCGACCGGCGGCCGCGCGAGGTGCTGGCGGCGGGCGTCGGCTACGTGCCCGAGGACCGCAGCGTGGACGGCCTGGTCAAGGAGTTCTCTGTGGCGGAGAACCTGGTGCTGGACCTGTACCGGAACGCGCCGTTCGGCGGGCGGTTCGCCCTCGACCTCGACGCCATCGACGCGTCGGCGCAGCAGAAGATCGCCGAGTTCGACGTGCGCACCCAGTCGGCCGAGCAGCCGGTGGGCTCGCTCTCGGGCGGCAACCAGCAGAAGGTGATCGTCGCCCGGGAGATGTCCCGGCCGCTCAAGCTGCTGATCGCGGCGCAGCCGACCCGCGGGGTGGACGTCGGCTCGATCGAGTTCATCCACGCGCGCATCGTGGCCGAGCGTGATCGCGGCGCGGGCGTGCTGGTGGTCTCCAGCGAGCTCGACGAGGTGGTGGCGCTGGCGGACCGGGTCGCCGTGATGTACCGCGGCCGGGTGCTGGCCGTGGTCTCCCCGGACACGCCCCGCGAGACCCTGGGCCTGCTGATGGCCGGGATCGACCCCAGCTCACCCACCCCCGGCGCAGAGGTGACCGCATGACATCACACGAACCGCTCGAGGCGCACGAGCCCGTCGGGGCGGAGCCTCCGGCGACCGCCAGCTCGCCGGACAAGAGCCCGGCCAAGGAGACGCCGGTGTTCGACCAGTACACGGTGACCGCGGACGAGCCGCCGGTGGGCCACCACCGCGCGGCCGAGCCGGCCAAGCGCTCGTTCGGGCAGGTGCTGCGCGAGGAGCTGTGGGCCGACAACAGCGTGACGGTGACGATCCTGGCGATCGTGCTGGCGCTGTTCTGCGGCGGCATTTTCATGATCGTCGGTAATGCCGAGCTGCGCGAGCAGTGGAGCTACTTCTTCTACCAGCCCGGCAAGACGCTCGCCGAGAGCTGGGACTTCGTCAGCACCGCGTACGGCGACATGTTCAAGGGCTCGATCGTCAACCCGGACACCGCCAACCGGTGGTACTGGAACATGGCGCCCTGGCAGCAGGTCTTCTACCCGATCACGGAGACGCTGACCTACGCCGCGCCGCTGATCTTCACGGGTCTGGCGGTGGCGGTGCCGTTCCGGGCCGGCCTGTTCAACATCGGCGGTCAGGGCCAGGCGGTCATGGGCGCCATCGGCGGCGGCACCGTCGGCCTGGCGCTGTCGACCACCCCGTGGGTGCAGGTGCCGCTCGGCCTGATCGCGGGCGCGCTGCTCGGTGGCCTGTACGGCTACCTCGTCGGCGTCCTCAAGGCGCGCACCGGCGCGCATGAGGTGATCCTGACGATCATGTTGAACAACATCGCGTTCCTCTTCCTGGGCTGGTACATCCTCCAGGAGGGGATCAAGGACCCGAACCGGCCGGACGCGATCAGCAAGCCCATCGCGGCCTCCGGCTACCTGCCCAAGCTGATCCCGGACCCGCTGCTGCGGGCCAACCTCGGCATCATCCTGGCCGTGCTGACCGCGGCCGGGGTGGCCTGGCTGCTCAAGCGGGGCCGGTTCGGCTTCGAGCTGCGCGCGGTCGGCCACAACCCCAGCGCCGCCGCGACCGCGGGCATCGGCGTCGGCACCACGCTGGCGCTGACCATGGCGCTGGCGGGTGCGCTGGCCGGCCTGGGTGGCACCGCGGTCGCGCTGGGCACCGCCCCGGCGCTGACCGGCGACATGCTCGGCCAGATCGGCTTCAACGGCATCCTGGTCGCGCTGCTGGGCCGGGTGCGGCCGTGGGGCGTGGTCGGCGCGGGTCTGCTGTTCGGCGCGCTGCAGGCCGGTGGCAACACCATGCAGAACTTCAGCGGCGTATCGCAGGAGCTGGTCTTCGTCATCCAGGCGCTGATCGTGCTCTTCGTCGCGGCGCCCGCGCTGGTGAAGACGATCTACCGACTCCGCAGGTCGCCGGCTGCCGCCGCGCAGGCCGCGCTCGCGAAGGGCTGACATGACGACCTCCACGATGGACGTCGAGCTCGCGGTGCCGACGGGTTACTGGACCCGGGCCCGCAAGACCGGCGCGGTGATGACCGGCCTCGGCGTGCTCGCCACGATCGTGTTCGGCGCGCTCGCCACCAGCGAGGCGGCCCGCTTCGCCTACGGCGAGACGGTCGAGGGCAAGGGCATCGACATCCCGGGCAACCTCGGGGCGATCCTGTTCGGCCTGATCGCCGTCGCGGCGGGGCTGACCCTGCTGTTCACCGGTCGTCACTTCGGCCTGCTGGTCGGGTCGGCGCTGCTCGCCTTCATCATCTCGGCGCTCTGCTGGCAGATGTCGGTCTCCACGTACCACACGATGCCGCTGGGCTCGATCGCCGCGATCACGTTCACCGCGGCGATCCCTTTCATCTTCGGCTCGTTGGGCGGCGTGCTCTGCGAACGCACCGGCGTGGTCAACGTCGCGATCGAGGGCCAGTTGCTCACCGGCGCGTTCTTCGGCGCGTTGTTCGGCACGGTGACCGGCAGCTTCTGGCTGGGGCTGCTCGCGGCGATGATCGGCGGGGCGCTGCTGTCGGCGATCCTGGCGGTCTTCGCCATCAAGTACCTGGTGGACCAGGTCGTGGTCGGCATCGTGCTCAACCTGTTCGCGGGCGGCCTCACCGCGTTCTTCTACGAACAGGTCATGCGGCCGGACACCGACACCTACAACTTCCCCGTCCGCGTGCCGACCTGGCCGATCCCGGGGCTGTCGGAGATCCCGGTGCTGGGCCCGGCGCTGTTCAACGGCACGATCTTCAGCTACGGCTCGCTGATCGCGGTGGCCGTGGTGACGCTGACGCTGTTCCGCACCCGGTGGGGTCTGCGGACCCGGGCGGTCGGCGAGCACCCGGCGGCCGCCGACACCGTCGGCATCCGGGTGCTGGGCCTGCGCTACCTGAACGTGCTGATCGCGGGCTTGGTGGCCGGGTTCGGCGGGGCGTACTTCTCGCTCCAGTCGACCACCGGCTTCAGCAAGTACATGGTCAGCGGGGCGGGCTTCATCGCGCTGGCCGCCATGATCTTCGGGCGCTGGAACCCGATCGGGGCCTTCCTGGCCTCGCTGTTCTTCGGCTTCTTCGGGGCGCTGACGTCGTTCCTGGTCGGTATCGGCAGCCCGATCCCGAGCCAGTTCCTGAACATGCTGCCCTACGTGGCCACCATCTTCGCGGTGACGGGCCTGATCGGCCGGGTGCGCGCACCCGCCGCCGACGGCAAACCCTACGTCAAGGGCTGACGGACATCGTTAGCCCAGAGTAAGGAAGGGCCCCTTCGTCGACTCGCGTCAGCGAGGCGAGCAGCAACTCTGCTCGTTTTGCGATGTAGAAGGGCCCCTTCCTAACCATGCGGAGTGGGGTGTGAGTGATGGAGATCGACTGGGACGGGCTGCGGTCGGCCGCGGTGGCGGTGATGCACCGGGCGTACGCGCCGTACTCGAAGTTCCCGGTGGGCGCGGCGGGGCTGGTCGACGACGGCAGGGTCGTGGTCGGCTGCAACGTCGAGAACGCGGCGTACGGCGTGGTGCTGTGCGCCGAGTGCGGCATGGTGTCGCAACTGCACGCCACCGGCGGCGGCCGTCTGGTCGCCATGGCATGCGTCAACGGCGAGGGTGAGCCGCTGCTGCCCTGCGGGCGCTGCCGTCAGCTGCTGTGGGAGCAGGGCGGCCCGCGGATGCTGATCGACGCCGAGGGCGGCCCGGTGACCATGGCGGAACTGCTCCCGCGCGGCTTCGGCCCGGCGGAGCTGGCCGCCGTACACGGAATCGAATGAGGGTTTTATGAGTGGCTTCGCGGCCGTGGACGTCATCCGGGCCAAGCGGGACGGCGGGGTGCTGACCGACGCGCAGATCGACTGGGTGGTGGACGCGTACACCCGCGGACACGTCGCCGACGAGCAGATGTCGGCGCTGGCCATGGCGATCCTGCTGCGCGGCATGACCGACGCCGAGATCGCCCGGTGGACGGCTGCGATGATCGCGTCGGGGGAGCGGCTGGACCTGTCTCGGGTCTCCCGCCCGACGGTGGACAAGCACTCCACCGGCGGTGTCGGCGACAAGATCACGCTGCCGTTGACCCCGCTGGTCGCCGCGTGCGGCGCGGCGGTGCCGCAGCTGTCCGGGCGCGGGCTCGGCCACACCGGCGGCACGCTGGACAAGCTGGAGTCGATCCCGGGCTGGCGCGCGGCGCTGAGCAACGAGGAGTTCCTGTCCCAGCTGGAAGCCGTGGGCGCGGTGATCTGCCAGGCGGGCGAGGGGTTGGCCCCGGCCGACCGCAAGCTGTACGCGCTGCGCGACGTCACCGGCACCGTCGAGGCGATCCCGCTGATCGCCAGCTCGATCATGAGCAAGAAGATCGCCGAGGGCACCGGAGCGCTGGTGCTCGACGTGAAGGTCGGCACCGGCGCGTTCATGAAGTCCGTCGAGGACGCCCGCGAGCTGGCCCGCACGATGGTGGAGCTGGGCCGGGCGCACGGCGTCGACACGGTCGCGCTGCTCACCGACATGAACGTGCCGCTGGGCCTGGCCATCGGCAACGCGGTCGAGGTGCAGGAGTCGCTGGACGTGCTGGCCGGCGGCGGCCCCACCGACGTGGTCGAGCTGACCCTGGCCCTGGCCCGGGAGATGCTGGACGCGGTCGGGCTGTCCGACGTCGACCCGGCCGACGCGCTGCACGACGGCCGGGCCATGGACTCGTGGCGGGCGATGATCCGGGCTCAGGGCGGCGACCCCGACGCGCCGCTGCCCGTGGCCAAGGAGGTCGAGCAGGTGCGCGCCGACATCGCGGGCACGGTGGCGTACGTCGACGCGATGGGTGTCGGCCTGGCCGCCTGGCGCCTGGGAGCTGGGCGCGCCCGCAAGGAGGACCCGGTCAGCGCCGCCGCGGGCGTGGTGCTGCACCGCCGCCCCGGCGACAAGGTGCGCCCCGGCGACGTGCTGTACGAGCTGCGCACCGACGACCCGGCCCGCATCCCGGCCGCACTGGACCTGGCCGCCCGGTCGTTCACCATCGCCGACGGCCCGGCCGCGACCCGTCCGCTCATCATCGACCGGATCGGCTGACCGTGGCCGTACCCGCACCCGATCCGCTCGCGGTGCGCGCCGCCAGCTTCCAGGAGCTGCACCGGCTCGGCGTACCGTGCCCGCCCGACACGTTCCCGCTGGTCTGGGAGCCGGAGGACCAGGTCGAGCTGCGCCCCACCGGCGAGCTGGAGGCCCGCGCCGCGATCCTGCACGTGGTGCTGGAGCGCTGCTTCGGCATGCCCGCCGAGGCGGCCGTCGGCTGGCTCGACGGCAACAAGCTGCTGCCCGACGTGACCCAGCCCGAGTGGGACTGGATCACCGAGGAGATCGGCGACCGGCAGTCGTTCGCGCTGCACCTGGACGCGCTGGCCGGACTGGCGTGGACGCTGGGCGTCATCAAGGTGCTCGACCCGCTGCTGCCCCCGGTGCGGCTGATGGAGGCCTTCCCCGACCTGCTGGGCGGGGAGACGTTCGAGCAGTGGCGCGCGCGTACGCTGGCCGCCCCGCGCGACCCCACCGTGGTCGCCGCGGCGCTGGACCTGCACTACTGCCTGGACTGGTCGTTCCAGCAGCTGGAGGCGGCCGGGCAGCCGGTGCCCGGCGAGCTGAACGCCAACGCGATCGGGCAGCGGCGCTGGGCGCTGGAGTGGGCGGTCGTCTTCACCGGGGAGTACCACGATCCGCCGGGCGGCTGGGAAGAGGTCGACCTGTCCACGTAGACAGGTCGACGCCGGCGGTGACCTCGATGCGGTCGGGCAGCCGCCGAGCCAGGTCGGTCAGGTCGACGTGGTGGGCGCTGGGGCCCATGCCGATGAGGTCCAGCGCCTGCTCACGGCTCAGGTCCATGGTCCAGCGGACGGTGCGGGCGCCGAACTGCTCGAACTGCGGCAGCGACGCGGCCAGGCGCCGCTCCTTGGCCTCGTCGACCGCCAGCAGCGGCAACGCCTCGCGGAGCTCGCGCAGGTGGTCGGCGGTCGGGGTGACCACCAGCAGCAGTCCGCCGTCGGCCAGGACGCGGCGCATCTCGGGTCCGTTGCGCGGCGCGAACACGTTCAGCACCAGGTCGGCGCACCCGTCCGCCAGCGGGAGCGGCCCCCAGGTGTCGGCCAGCACCGCCCCGGCCCTCGGATGCGCCTTCGCCGCCCGCCGCAGCGCCGCCTTGCTGACGTCGAACGCGAGTCCACCCGCCTGTGGCCAACTCTCCAGCACCTCCGCGAGGTAGTACCCCGTCCCCGCCCCGAGATCCACCACCAGCGGCGGTCCCTCATTTTGTCGATCACGGTGCCAGGGTGGGAACACGCCGCCGAACACGTCCATAAGTTCATGATCAACGGCTTGGGGGAGGGGGTGGAACAGGGCGGCGGAGTGGGTGCGGGTGCGGGCGTCCACCATGGCGGAGGTGTCGCCCTCGGGGAGCTTGCGGCCGGTGCCGAGGTGGGCGTAGCCGTGGCGGGAGAGGTCGAACGAGTGGGCCGAGGGGCAGCGCAGGGATGACGCGGCGCGGTGGAGTGGCGCGGCGCACAGGGGGCAGCGCAGAGCGCCTATCAGGTCATCGGTGAGCACAGGCAATATCTTGATGCATGTGACACCGAGCTATGACGAGATCGTACGGGCGCCCAAGGCGCTGCTGCACGACCACCTCGACGGCGGGCTGCGCCCGGCCACCATCGTCGAGCTGGCCGCCGAGATCGGGCACGAGCTGCCCGCCACCGACCCCGAGGCGCTCGGGCGTTGGTTCGTGGAGGCTGCCGACAGCGGCTCGCTGGAGCGCTACCTGGAGACGTTCGCGCACACCGTGGCGGTCATGCAGACCGCGCCGGCGCTGCGTCGGGTGGCCCGCGAGTGCGCACTCGACCTGGCCGCCGACGGCGTGGTCTACGCCGAGGTCCGCTACGCCCCCGAGCAGCACCTGACCGCCGGGCTGACCCTGCCCGAGGTGGTCGAGGCGGTGCTGGCCGGGTTCGCCGAGGGCAGCGCGGAGGCGGCCGAGCGGGGCACCCCGATCCGGATCGGCACCCTGCTGACCGCGATGCGGCACGCCGCTCGCTCGATGGAGATCGCGGAGCTGTCCACGGCGTACCGGGACGCCGGCGTGGTCGGGTTCGACATCGCCGGTGCCGAGGCGGGCTACCCGCCCACCCGGCACCTGGACGCGTTCGAATACCTCAAGCGGGAGAACTTCCACTTCACCATCCACGCGGGCGAGGCGTTCGGGCTGCCCTCGATCTGGCAGGCGCTGCAGTGGTGCGGAGCGGACCGGCTGGGGCACGGCGTGCGCATCGTCGACGACATCGACCCGCACACCCGTCAGCTGGGCAGGCTGGCCGGGTACGTGCGGGACAAGCGCATCCCGCTGGAGCTGTGCCCGTCGTCGAACGTGCAGACCGGCGCGGCGACCTCGATCGCCGAGCACCCCATCGGCCTGCTGCGCGACCTGCGCTTCCGGGTGACCCTGAACACCGACAACCGGCTGATGAGCGGCACCAGCATGTCGCGGGAGATGGCGCTGCTGGTGGACGCGTTCGGCTGGGGCTGGGTGGAGCTGCAGTGGCTCACCGTCAACGCGATGAAGAGCGCGTTCATCCCGTTCGACGAGCGACTGCAGCTGATCAACGAGGTGATCAAACCGGCTTACGCGAAGCTGCTGTGAGCAGGTAGCGGGTTCGGCGCAGCAGCGCCGACGCGCTGGTCGGCCGGCAGCCGAGATCGCGCTGCCGGCCGAGCACGACCGGGTCCTCGCGCCACAGCCGCAGGCCCCGGCGCACCAGCACCATGGGCGGCTTGCGGTTCTCGGCCAGGTCGCGGACCAGGCGGCGGGCGAAGGTGACGGTGCGCGGGCGGTGCAGCGCGAGCGCGTCGGCCAGCAGCCCGGCCCGCGCGCAGGCGTCGACGATGTCGGCGGCGAAGATCCCCTCGGCGAAGAAGAGCGGGGCGCCGTCCAGCCGGAACTCGTGCTCGCCGACCCGCTTGCTGAGGCTGATGTCGTAGGCCGGGGTCATGGTGCGACCGGTGGTCGCCAGTTGAGTGACGGCCGTCATAGCGGCCGCCGCGTCCCACGAAAGTGGCGACTCCCAGTCGACGGCATCGTTCACTCGGGGGAGTGTGGGGTCGGTGCCGTCTTTGTAAAAATCGTCGAGGCACAGCACCGGCAGCCCAGTCTGCCGCGCTATGTACGACTTTCCCGACCCTGACGGGCCGGCAAGAAGGATAACTCGGGCGCTTTGGACGCTCACGCTCTGTGACTCCAAGGAAACTGCGGGCTGAACTGGCTACCTGGCCTGCAAGAGCATCCCATCCGGTGTCGGATTCTGGGCAGCCTGGGCTTTCCTCTTTTCACCGGGCGTGATGGAATCTCGGGGGTCCGTTCCTCTACAGGAATGGATTGTGTACGGTGCCCGGCGCGACCCCCGCGCCATCCGCTGTTCGCGGATACCAATGGCGGTACCGACAGGAGGGCGGTGACGTGAGTAAGCGGCCAGGAACGCAGAACGCGGTCCTTTCGCGTCTCCGGCGGCCAGTGAGCCGACTCCGAGACATGCCGATCTGGTCCAAGCTGGGCCTGATCATGATCGTTCCCACCTTGGCGACCATCGTCGTGGGTACCAACGGTTTGTTGGACAACCTCGACACGGCCACGAGTGCCGACCGCACCCGGATTCTGTCCGTGCTGGTGAAGGAGTCGGGCACCCTGGTCGACGAGCTCCAGAACGAGCGCGCCACCGCGGCCATGCTGCTGGGCGCGAACGACGAGTCGACCCGTAAGACCGCCGCCGCCTCGTACGAGCTGATCGCCAAGCAGGTGGAAGAGGCCAAGCGGCCGTACGCGCAGCAGCGCGGCGCCCTGGTGGACGTCGACGCGAGCCTTCGCGACCTGCTGGAGCGCATCGACGAGGGGTTGCAGAACCTGCCCTCCGTCCGCGATCAGGTCAAGGACCGCAAGGTTCCCCTGTCCACCGCGGCCCTGCGCTATCAGGTGCTCATCGGTGACCTGCTGAAGATCCGTGATCGAGCGGCGCAGATCGCCGGTGGTGGTGAACTCGGTGACAGCCTGCGGGCGGCCGGAGCCATGGCCACCACGAAGGAGTTCCTCTCGCAGGAACGCGTGATCATGCACCGGGCGTTCGCTCTCTCCGAGTTCACACCCGACCTGCGGCGTAACTTCATCGCCACGCTGACCGGCCAGGAGCAGGCACAGCAGGCGTTCGAGTCCGTAGCCACCGAGGCCGACCTCGACCTGTTCAACAGCCAGGTCACCGGCCCCGCGCTGCGCAAGGCGGTCAAGTTCCAGGGAGAACTGGAAGCCCTCTCGGGTGACCGGATCACCTCGCTGAGCTTCAACGCCGGTGAGTGGGACAACGCGCTGCACGACCACGGCGCCCTGCTGCGCAAGGTCGAGCGCCAGCTCGACGCCGACGTCGAGGCCACCGCGGGCGACCTGCGTGACGAGGTCACCCAGCAGGTCCTCGTGCAGACCGGTCTGCTGCTGGGCATGCTGCTGCTGGCGATCCTCTTCGCCTGGCTCGTGGCCCGCTCGATGGCGCGGTCGCTGCGCGAACTGCGCCACGGCGCGCTCAGCATCGCCCAGTACGGCCTGCCCCAGGCGGTGGCCCGACTGCGCGACCCGCAGCTGTCCTCGCAGCTGTCGCCGGTGCAGGTGGCCAACCAGATCGCCGAGCCGCTGCCGGTGCGCAGCAAGGACGAGTTCGGCCAGGTGACCGAGGCGTTCAACGCGGTCCACCTGGAAGCCGTCCGCACCGCCGCCGAGCAGGCCGCCCTGCGGTCCTCCGTCGCGACGATGTTCGTCAACCTCGCCCGACGCTCGCAGATCCTGGTCGACCGGCTCATCGGCCACCTCGACCGGCTCGAGCGCGGTGAGGAGGACCCGGACCGGCTGGCCGAGCTGTTCCAGCTGGACCACCTGGCCACCCGAATGCGACGTAACGACGAGAACCTGCTGGTGCTCGCCGGTGCCGACTCGACCCGTGTGCAGCGGGAACCGGCCGCCCTGCTGGACGTGCTCCGCGCTGCCCAGTCCGAGGTCGAGCACTACACCCGCATCGAGTTCGGCGTCATCGACCGTGACATCGAGGTCGCCGCGCACGCGGTCAACGACCTGGTGCACCTCATCGCCGAGCTTTTCGACAACGCGACCGCGTTCTCGCCGCCGGACTCGACCGTCATGGTCGAGGCTCGCCGGGTCGGTGACCGCGCGGTGCTGTACGTCGAGGACCACGGCATCGGCATCTCGCCGGACATGCTCTCCGAGATCAACGAGAAGCTGGCCACGCCGCCGATGGTCGACGTGGCGGTCTCCCGGATGATGGGTCTGGTCGTGGTCGCGCGGCTCGCCGCACGCCACGGCGTCAAGGTCGAGCTGCGACTGTCCGCCGACCGCGGCATCATCGCCGACGTCACGCTGCCCACCGCGGTCCTGGTGCCCCGGGCACTGGCCGGTGGCCGTGGACCGGCGGCGCCCGCCGGCGGGTCGCGCGAGCTGCCCGCCTTCGCGGGCACCGCGCCGCAGACGCGCCAGCAGCCGACGGTGCCGCCGCAGCGGGGCAACTTCGCCGCGCCGCTGGCACTGGAGAGCGGCGCCGGTGCGCCGCCCGCCCGTCCCGCGGTCAACGGCGGTGGTGCGCCGGGTCGCGGCGGCCTGTTCGACGCCCCGGCGGCTCCGCCCGTGTCCGTACCTCCGGCCACCACCGGGGCCCCGTCCCGGGCCGGCATGCCGGCCTGGTCGGACCTGACCGGTGCCGGTACGGAGACCGGTCCGCGCAGCGGCGAGCCACTGCCGCAGCGCCGCACCAGCGACCTGGCCGCCGAGGCCGAGCCGCTGCGGCCGGAGGCGTACGCGCAGCCGCAGATCCCGCGGCAGATGCCGTCCAGCCCCGAGGAGCGCACGCCGTCGTGGAACCAGCCCAGCTGGGGTGCCGCGCCGTCGTCGACGCCGCCGGAGGTGCCGGTCTCGGCCAGCCCGTACAGCAGCCCCGGCATGCCGATCTCGGCGGTGCCCGTGTCGGCGGTCCCGGTCTCCGCGGCCCCCGTCTCGGCGGCGCCCATGTCGGCGCCTCCGCTGGACGTGCCCGCACCCGCGGCGCCGCCCGCGTGGCCGCCGGTCAGCCGTGAGGAGGTCGCCGCGAGCGCGGCCGACTTCACCACGGAGATGCCCCGGATCCCGGCCGAGTACCCGGTGGTCGACACCCGCGTTCCGTATGCGGACGAGACCATGGAGCTGCCGATCTTCCGGGAGCTGGAGTCGGCCTGGTTCAGCACGCGCCGTACGGCTGTCGATGCCCCAGCTCAGGACTACAAAACTGCCTCTCCCGCAGCGGTGCCGCCAGACACTACGATCACCGCACAGTTCCCGGCCGTGGACCTCGACGTCCAGCTGGGCAACGGTGGACCGAAGGTCGGCAGCACCAGCACCACGTCGGACGCACACAGTCCGGCGAGCAGGGACGTGAGCATGGGCAACACGGGCGGTGGACGCAGCAGCGGGTACGACGTGCCCCAGCCGTACCGGCCGACGTGGCAGACGGCTGCCGACGACGGCTGGGCCGCGGCGAGCGCGATCGCGAACCGCCCCCCGCAGGCCGAGGACTCCACTTCGGCGGGCCTGCCCAAGCGCACTCCGATGGCACAGCTGGTGCCGGGTGGGGTGGAGAAGAGCACGACGACGGTGCAGCGTCGTACGCCCGAGGGCGTGCGCGGGTTGCTCTCCGCGTATCACCGCGGGGTCCAGCGCGGCCGTACCCAGCACAAGGACGATGATGTGATTCCGGGCTCCACAGAGACCGGAAGCCAGTCTGGCAAGGAGCAGGAGGCATGACCACTACGCAGGATCTTGGTTGGCTGTTGGCCAACTTCGCCGACCGGGTGCCGGGCGTCGCCCATGCGGTCGCGGTGTCCGCGGACGGCCTGTTGCTCGCCGCTTCTCGGGATCTTCCCCGGGATCGGGCCGACCAACTGGCGGCGATCTCGTCCGGTCTGGTGAGCCTGACCCAGGGTGCCGCCCGTTGTTTCGAGGGCGGCGCCGTGTTGCAAACTGTCGTGGAGATGGACAACGGGTTTCTTTTCCTGATGTCGATCTCGGATGGCTCGTCGTTCGCGGTGCTCGCTTCGCGCAGCTGCGACGTCGGTCAGGTCGGGTACGAGATGGCTCTGCTGGTGGACCGGGTGGGCGACGCGCTCACGCCGGCTCCGCGCAGCGCGGCCGGCGTGCTGGGCTGAGGCGCAACCCGTCCCGGATGGTCCGGGGACGGCAATGGGGAAGGGGGTGAACGGCGACAATGCCCGACAGAGATGAACCGACCGGCGCGTTGGTACGGCCGTACGCCGTTACCCGTGGCCGCACCCGGCCGCGATTGGAGATCGCGATCGAGGCGCTGGTGGAGACGACCGTACGTGGTCGCTCCGCCAACGCGACCGGTCGCGGCGGCCACGGCCGGGAACACCAACACATAGCGTCCCTGTGCGACGGCAAAGTGCAGTCGCTCGCTGAGATCGCGGCCAGGATGCGACTGCCGCTCGGCGTCGCTCGCGTCCTCATCGCGGACATGGCGGCAGACGGCCTGGTCGCTGTATACGAGCCGACGTCGTTCGAGAGCAACGACTCGGTAGGCACTGAACTGCTGGAGAGGGTACTCAGTGGACTTCGGAGGCTCTGACATGTCACACCGCCCCGCCGCGAACGGCGTGGGTGGACGGGTGACATCGGCGAAGATCGTCATCGCCGGCGGCTTCGGCGTCGGCAAGACGACGCTGGTAGGTTCCGTTTCGGAGATCACGCCGCTGACCACTGAAGCGATCATGACTTCGGCGGGTGTCGGCGTGGATGACACGCGCCAGATTCCCAACAAGACCACCACCACGGTGGCGATGGACTTCGGTCGTATCTCTATCGACCGAGACCTCATCCTGTACCTGTTCGGCACGCCGGGCCAGACGCGGTTCTGGTTCATGTGGGACGAACTGGTGCGGGGTGCCATCGGCGCCGTCGTGATGGTCGACACCCGCCGGTTGGCGGACTGCTTCGCGGCGATCGACTTCTTCGAGCACCGCAAGCTGCCGTACCTGATCGCGATCAACTGCTTCGACGGTCAGCAGTACCACCAGGCCCAGGACGTGCGGGACGCGCTCGCGATCCAGTCCGACGTGCCGGTGGTCAGCTGCGACGCGCGCAACCGCGAGTCGACCAAGCAGGTGCTGATCTCACTGGTCGAGTACGTGCTCTCGATGCGGCGTACCCGCACCGGCGCACCCGCCTGACCTGAGCTGTAAACCGATCGGCCCGCGTCCATCCCGGACGACGGGCCATTCGGCATTCCCCCCACCGACCAGCCGGAACCTCAAGATCAGCCATGTTGCCGGGCAATCGGGCGAATCATGGAGTGCCATTCGCCCGATTGCCCGGCAAGTCAGCTGATCATGATGGCCCGGACCCGGGGCCGGGTGGGTGGGTATGGAAAGCGGCCTCCAGGCGGGCTCAGGGCGCGCTGGAGGCCGTCGCGGTGCGAGGGGCTAGCTCAGGCGGACCCAGGCGCCCTGACGCGCCACGAACAGCGTCAGCGCGTCCGGCTCGATGCCGCCGTGTGAGATGGGCTGGAAGGCGTACGCGCCGCAGACGCCCTCGATCGGACCGCCCTCCAGGCGCCCCCGCAGCCGCTGCGGATCGGTGCTGACGGCCCGTCGGGCCGCGGTGGCGACCAGCGTCAGCGCATCGGCCGCGTACGGCGCGAAGCCGGAGAACGCCCCGTACTCCTGGATGTAGCGGAAGATGAACGCGCGCGCGGCCCGGCCGGAGGGCGTGGTGGCCATCGTGGGCGCCCCGGCCAGCACGGTCGAGTGCACGATGTAGGCGCCGTCCAGCGCGGCCCCGTTGGGCCCGTTGAGGGTCTCGTCGGCGCCCGCGCCCGGGTCGAGGAAGATCCGCCCCGCGAACCCGGCGTTGCGCAGCGCGGCGGCGGCCGCGGCGCTGAGCGGGGCCTGCGCCCACACGATCACCGCGTCCGGCTCGGCGTCGACGATGCGCTGCGCGGCGGCCTCGAAGGCTCGCCCGGACTTGGGCAGCCGGACCGTGTCGACCAGGTCGCGGCCGGTCGCGGTCAGGGCGCGGGGGAGCGCGCGCACGCCCGCGTCGCCGTGCCCGTCGCCGCTGGCCAGCACGGCGATCTTGGCCAGGCCCTGGCGGCGCAGGTCACGAGCCATCACCGCGGAGGTGTCGGACGGGTTGGGGCCGAGCTGGTAGACGAACTTGCGCTGCGGCAGAGGCACCGAGATCTCGTCACCGCTGTTGAGGCACAGCAGCGGCACCTTGGCGCTCTCGGCGACCGGGATCATGGCGCGGGCCGTCTCCACGGTGACGCCGCCGACGATCGCGCTGACCTTGTCGTTCTCGATCAGGTCCTTGGCGTTCTGCATGGCCGTGGCCGGGTTGCCGCCGTTGTCCTTGACCACGGTACGGATGTACAGCCGGCCCTCGCCGTACGGAATGCCGATCGCGTTGATCTCGTCGACGCCCACCTTCAGCGCCTGCTCCTGCAGCTTGCCCAGCACCGAGCCGGTGCCGGTGAGCTCGAGGCTGGCGCCGATGACGATCTCGCCGGTCTGGCCCGCGTCGGAAGCGGCGGGGTCCGAACACGCGGCCACCAGCGCTGCGGCGACCATTCCCAGGCCGCCCTTGAGGGTCGAGCGCCGGTTCAGTCCACCTGTGGCGTTGTACATCGCGTGCCTTTCCGCCGAGCAGAGTTGCGTGCGGCGAACCACGTGAAGCCACTGCCGCTCAGGTATGGTGCTCGCCCGCACGGTGCAAGGTCAAGTCCTGCGGTATGGGATAGAACACAGTTGCCCGCAGAGTTTCAGCAGCTCACTGCCAGTGTTCAAACGGCGACCGCCCGCCGTCTCAGTCGGCGGGCGGTCACTGCCGCTCAGGCGCAGGCGGTTGCAGACCGCTCGATGTCATCCGACGCGTCCGCGTCGGATGACATCGATTAAGGTCGCAGAGCCTGCGCCGTGGCAGCACAGCTCAAAGGTCGCAGAGCCTGCGCCGTGGCAGCACAGCTCAAAGGTCGCAGAGCCTACGCCGTGGCAGCACAGCTCAAAGGTCGCAGAGCCTACGCCGTGGCAGCACAGCTCAGCGGTAGTTGGCGGCTCGGTAGCCGTACTCGCGGTCGTCCCGGTCGTCGCGGTCGTCCCGCTCGTGCTCGCGGCTGAAGTCCCAGCCGTTGGCCGACTCGCGGCCGGGGCGGCCGCCGACGGCGAAGCCGCCGATCTCCTGGTTGCCCCGGCGCCAGCCGCGGAAGTAGTTGCTGGTGTGGGCGGCGATGCCCGCGGCGTCGCGGACTATGCGCAGCGGCCGCTCCTCGCGCTCCGGCGTCGAACCCGGCACCAGGTTGGCCGACGGCACCCGGCGGGGCAGGCCCGCGGTGGTGTCGTTGCCGACCGACGGCCGGGCCGCCTGCTCGGCCGCGCGCCAGCCGTTGTCGGCGGCGGAGTTCCAGGTGGGCTCGTCGTCAGCGCTCGGGCCGTTGAACCAGGCGGATGAGACCGAGGCGAAGATCAGCAGGTCGTCGTCCTCGCCGCTGGCCGGGCTGGAAGCCCGCTCGGACCGCTGCGGCTTGGGCAGCCGGGCGCCGGTCAGCGCGCTGTCGTCGACCAGCCGCAGCGGCGGAGCGTCCTCGTCGCGGGCACCGCGCCGGGGCGTCGGGTCCACCAGGCGCAGCGACGGCGCCTCGGGCAGCACCAGGTCGTCGTCCAGCCACGGCGGGGTGACCCGGTCAGCGGGCCGGGCAACCTCGTCCTGCTCACTGTTGAGCGGCCAGTTGGCGCGCGAGCCGGCCGGTGCCGCGGGCGGCGGCGGGGCGGCCTGCCGCGGCGGGACGGCGGGGCGCGCGGGCGGGCTCATGCCCAGCGGGTCGTCGCCGTACCCGTCGGCGTAGTCGCCGTAGGACGGCTCGAAGCCGGTCACGTCGATGGGCACGTCGGTGGCGGACGGCTGCGGCGGCGGGTTGAACCCCCGGGCCGCCCGTTCGTTGCTGATCGCGGCGTTGGTCAGCGTCGGCACGAACGGCTTGCCGTTGTCGGCGGGCGTCCGGCTGGCCCGCTGCGACGGGATCGGCGTGGGGATCTGCCGCTGCGGCGGCGCCGGAGGCGGTGCCTGGACCGGCGGCTGCGCGGCGACGGGGGTAACCATCGGGGTGCCGGTGAGCGGCGTCGGCTCGAAGCCGGGCGGCACCGGCGGGGTGCTCGGGCTCCACGACGGCCGCTCCACCGGCGGGGTGCTCGGGCTCCACGACGGCCGCTCCACCGGCGCGGGCGCGGACGGCGCCGCGGCGACGGGCATGGGCGCGACCGGCGGGGCCTGCATCGGGCGCGGGGTCGCCGGAGTCGGGTTGACCGGCATCGGCTGCGTCCGGCGGCGCGCCCCGGTGGCCGCGGCCGCCGTGGCGGGCGGCGCCGAGGTGACGGGGACGCCACTGCGACGGCCGAGGGTCTGCTGCTGCGGCGCCACCGGCACCGAACGTTCGGTCAGTGTCTCGATCAGGGCCGCGCGGGCGGCGTCGCTGGCGCGCACCGCGGCGACGCTGGAGCGCACCGCGTCGGCGACCGCGGCCAGCAGCTGCTTGCCGACGCCGTTGCGGCGCGGCGTCTCGGCGATCGCCACCCGCAGGGCCATCACGGCCTCCAGCGCGGTGGTGGAGTCGCAGACACCGTCGGAGACCAGTCGCGCGGCGACGCTCTCGGCGGTGGTGCCGTTCTCCCGGCTGCGGCCGCCGGGCTGAGTGGCCAGCAGGCCGGGCTCCGGCAGTGCCTCCAGCACGGCCAGCGCCACCGGCTCGGCCGGGTCGGGGTACGCGCGCAGGGCGGCCGGGTAGAGCTCACGCAGCACCTCGCGCAGCGCCACCGCGGCGGCGTGCCGACCCACGGCCAGCGCCGCGTGCGCGGCCAGCACCGGCTTGAACGCGACGAACTCGCGCGGCGGCGGGCCGACCACGGCCGACAGCGCACCGGCCTGCAGCGCGCGGGCCAGGCCCACGGCGCGCCGTTCGTCGGCGGAGGCGTTGACCTCGTCCAGCGAGTCGTCGTCGGCGAACCGGTCGGCGAACTCGTCCGCGCTCTCGTCATCGGTATAGGCGATGGCCCGGCCGGACGTGGCCAGCAGCGAGATGACCTGGTGGTCATCGCTGTCGACCGCCACGGTGACCATCGTCGAACCGCCGAACCGTTCCGCGAGCATCGACGTCACCTGGGCATAGCCGGAGGGGTCGTCGTTGATGACGCAGAACTCCAGCAGCCTGCCGGAATCGTCGACAACCGCCACCGTCAGCCGGTTGACGGCCGCCAGTGTGTCATCCTCGACCGCCGGAGCTGTCGAGGCGATGCCGCAGTACACCCGCACGAGCGCCACGGACTCGTCCTCCTCCCGAAGACTCCTCGTGTGCCAAAGACTGATGTTCCCTGGTTAGGGGTCAGTCGCGCCAGTCCACAGCGCCTGAGATCTTGCCAATAATCGAGCGCCAGCCGATGGATGCCTGCTCTGCCCCGATTTTGCGGAGCTTGCGCTTGGCGAAGAAGGAGCCGAGGCCCCCCTCTTCGGTGGCGCGCAGCGCCTCGTCGAGGTCGTCGAGCGGCGATCCGGGCGACAGCGACACGATCACCGGCTTGAGCCGCAGAGCGTAGCTGATGTCGCGGGCGATCTCACCGGCGCGCAGCAACAGCTCGGGATCCCAGGCGTCGGGGCCGCCGCGCAGGTTCTCCACCACGAGGTCCAGCTCGTACGCGTCCTCGTCGCCGGCCACCACGTCCTCGGCCTTGACCTTCTTGGCCAGCTTCGCCCAGCCGTCGAGCTGCTTGAGATCGTGCGGGGCGTTGGAGCGTACGAAGTCGGCCAAGCCCTTGGCCGAGGCGAACAGCAGCAGCTTGCCCTTGTGCGACAGGAAGACCGGCACCTCTTCGTCGCCCAGGTCGGCCTCGGCGGCGGACTCCTCGGCCTCTTCCGCCTCGGCCGCCTCCACGACGCGCTCGGCCACCTCGTCCTCGGCCGGGGCGGCGGCGACCTCGTCGAGGGCCTCCTTGGTCCACTGGAACTCCGGCAGCTCCTCCTCGTCGGCCAGGCCGATGGGGCGCCGGAGCTTGTGGTCGGCGAAGACGTCGTCGTCGTCCTCGCGGTCGCTCACGTCGGTCGGGGTCAGCGCGCTCGCCGGGCGGTACGCCCGCAGCGTCATGCCGACCTTTCCGCCGGGCAGAGCAATCTCGACCGGGGAGACCTCGTACTCATCCCAGAGCGTGTCCGCCACCGCTGACCTCCGACGTTCGACTGACCGACCCTGCCGGGTCGGTGACTCTCCGCACACCCTAGTGGTTCGGGTCAGCCGCCGTGCGCCCGCACCCAACCCTGCGTTCCGCGCTCGTGCACCCGACCCGCGTCCAACACCACGACCTCGTCGAACGCGTCCAGTCCGGTGAGCCGGTGGGTCACCACGACCGTGCCGCGCCCGCGCCGGTGCGCCAGCACCGCCGCGAGGACCGCGTCGGCGCGCGCCGGATCCAGGCCCTCGGTCGGCTCGTCGAGCAGCAGCAGTCGCGGATCGGCCAGCACCGCGCGGGCCAGGGCCAGGCGCTGCCGCTGACCCCCGGACAGCTCGGCGCCGTCCTCGCCCACCCGCACGTCCAGCCCGTGTACGGCGACCCACTCGCCCAGGCCCGCGATCTCGCAGGCGGTCCGCAGTTCGTCGTCGGTCGCGTCCGGGCGGCCCAGCAGCAGGTTGTCGCGGACCGAGGCGTGGAACAGGTACGCGTCGGCGAGCAGCCCGGTCACGACGGCCGGCCAGCGCTCGGGGTCGTACGCGGTGATCGGCACGCCGTCGGCCTCGGCCCGCCCGGACTGCGGCGCGACCGCACCCGTCAGCAGGCCCAGCAGCGTGCTCTTACCCGACCCGGACGGGCCGACGATCGCGATGTGGCGGTCCGGCGGCAGTTCCAGATCCACGCCCGACAGCGCGGGCGCCGCCGCACCGGGGTACCGGACGGTCGCCCCGACGAGCCGCAGCGTCAGCGGACCCTCGGGCACCGGGCGCCCGGCGCCACTCGAGTCGGGCTCGGCTTCGACCGGGCCGGAGCAGCCCGCCGTGGCCTGTGCGGGCTTCGGTCGGGCCGCAGCAGCGGTGCCCGGTGAGGGCACCGGTGTCGGTGTGAGCCCCTCGGCTCCGGCCAGCAGCTCGGAGATCCGGTGCAGGCTGCCCCGGATCTCGGCGCTCTTGCGTGCCGCCATCAGCAGGGACAGCGACAGCTCGCCGGTCGCCAGGGCGGCCACGGTCAGGGCGGCCAGCCAGACCCCGTCGACGCCGCGGGCCAGGCCCGTGACGAGCACCGCGACGGCGGTGGCGCCGCTGAGCACGGTGGCGGCCGCGTCGACCGCGAACGCCCGGCGGGCCAGCTCCCGTTCCGCGGCGGCCAACTCGGCGGCGTGCGCGGCACCCCGCGCCTCGAACCGGTCCCGGGCACCGTACGCGGCCAGATCGGCGGCGCCGTGCACCAGATCGATCGTGTCCACCGCGTACCGGGCGCGCAGCGGGGCGAGGCGGGCTCCGGCGCGGGCCGCCAGCCGGGCGGCGAGCGCGGGCAGGGCGGCCCCGCCGAGCAGCAGCCCCACCGCCAGCACCAGGGCGACCAGCGGGTCGGCGAACGTGGCGGCGGCCACGGCCGCGGCGCCCACCAGTCCGGCCGACGCCATCGGCAGCAGCACCCGCACCATCAGGTCCTGGACCGCGTCGACGTCGGAGACCATCCGGCTGAGCAGGTCGCCCCGGCGTAGCGCGGGCGCGGCGGCGGGCCGGGCGACCAGGGTGGCGAAGATCCGGGCGCGGACCTCGGTGACCATTCGGAGCACGGCGTCGTGGCTTGCCAGCCGCTCGACGTAGCGCAGCACGCCGCGGCCGATGGCCAGGGTCCGCACCACCACGATGGCGACGCTGAGCGCGATCAGCGGCGGCTGCCCCGCCGCGGTGCACAGCAGCCAGGTCGCGGTGGCCATCAGGCCCAGCCCGGCGGCCTCGGTCAGCGCCGCGAGCAGCCCGGCGCCGAGCAGCCGCCAGCGGAACGGCGCGGCGAAGGCGAGGATCGGTCTCATACCGCCACCGGCTCCTGGGCTTCCAACGGCCGGGCCCGGCCGTTGTCGATGTGCAGCACCCGGGTCGCCACCGACAGCAGCGCGGGCCGGTGCGCCACCAGCAGCGC
This sequence comes from Catellatospora tritici, assembly GCF_019083965.1. Classification (GTDB taxonomy): domain Bacteria; phylum Actinomycetota; class Actinomycetes; order Mycobacteriales; family Micromonosporaceae; genus Catellatospora; species Catellatospora tritici. The sequence goes on along the minus strand of NZ_JAHRCY010000001.1, from coordinate 741,802 downwards.
GGTGCGCCCGCGCACCAGCGACGCGGTCGCCTCGACCACCGCCTGCTCGCTCGCGGCGTCCAGCCGGGCCGTGGGCTCGTCCAGCAGCAGTAGGGGCGCGTCGCGCAGGAAGGCCCGCGCCAGCGCCAACCGCTGCCGCTCGCCGCTGGACAGGCCGTGCCCGCGCTCGCCCAGCACCGTGTCCAGGCCCTGCGGCAGGGCGTCGAGCACCGGGCCGAGCGCGGCGGCGCGGGCGGCGCGCTCCACGTCGGCGCGCGGAGCGTCCGGGTCGCCCAGGGCGATGTTGTCGGCGAGGCTCGCCGCGAACAGGTGCGCGCGCTGCGGCACCCAGCCCACGCGGCGGCGCCAGGCGTCGAGGTCGAGCTCGGCCAGGTCGACCCCGTCCACCAGCACCTGGCCCTGGTCGGGGGTGATGAAGCCGAGTAGCAGGTTCAGCAACGTGCTCTTGCCGCCGCCGCTGGGGCCGACCAGGGCCACCCGCTCGCCCGGCCGGAGCACGAGGTCGACGTCGCGCAGGGCGGTGACCCGTTCGCCGGTGCCCCGGTCGAAGGTCACGGTCACACCGCGCAGCTCGATCAGGCCGACCGGTTTGGCCACCACCGCGCCGCCGGTGGGTCCGGGGCGGGTCGGTGGCCCGGCCAGCAGCGTGAACGCCTGGTCCAGCGTGGTCAGCCCCTCCATGCTGGCGTGGAACTTGGTGCCCGCGGCGCGCAGCGGGGCGTACGCCTCCGGGGTCAGCAGCAGCACCAGCAGCGCCGTCGCCAGAGTCATTCGGCCGTCCAGCAGCCGCAGGCCCACCGGCACCGCGACCAGTGCCACCGAGATCGTGCCGACCAACTCCAGCACCAGCGCGGACAGGAACGCCAGCCGCAGCGTACGCATGGTCGCCGTGCGGTGCCGGTCGGCCATCCGCCGCACCGCGCCCACCTGCGCCCGCGCCCCGCCGAACGCCCGCAGGGTGGCCAGCCCCGACACCATGTCCAGGAAGTGCCCGCCGAGCAGTTGCAGCCGGTGCCACTGCCGATCGGTGGCGGTCCGGGTCTGCCAGCCCACCAGTGCTCCGAAGACCGGGATCAGCGGCAACGTGACCAGCACGATCAGCGCCGACGGCAGGTCGGTCAGCAGCAGCGTGCCGAGCACCGCCACCGGCACGGTCAGCCCGAGCACCAGCTGCGGCAGATACCCGGTGAAGTAGCCGTCCAGGGCGTCCAGGCCGCGCCCGGCCAGCGTGGCCAGCTCGCCCGCGCGCTGCCCGGCCAGCCAGGTCGGGCCGCGGCGGCCGACCGCCCCGAGCAGGTCGCCGCGCAGGCTCGCCTTCACCGTCGCCGACATGCGGGCCGCGACGACGCCCAGGGCGCTGGTCAACCCGGCGCGCGCCGCGAGGGCCAGCAGGAACACGGCCAGCGCGGGCCAGTCCAGGCGCAGCTCGACCGCGGCGGCCAGGGCGCGGGCGAGCGCGGCGGCGGCGACCACCACGGCGGCCGCGGCGGCCGCGCCCAGCGCACCGAGCTGGACCAGCCCGGCACGCGCGGACGGGACGTATCGGATCAGCCGGGGATCGAACGGTCTCGCCACATGCTCCATCGTGCCCGATGACCTGGGTCACTACGCGGCGGCCCGGCATCCCGAACCGCCGACACCCCCGTTTCCGGTGGCGGGCTACGGGCACTCGCTCGGGGCTCGGGTCAGGCCCTCGGGTCAGGTGCGGGTCAGGCCCTCGGGTCAGGTGCGGGTCAGGCGGTCGAGCAGGTCGTCGCGGATCGCGGGGCGGTTGCCGAAGACCAACAGGAACACGGCCTCGCGGGCCAGCCGCTGCGCGTCGTGGTCCAGCAGGACGGCTCGCGCCCCGGTCTGCACGGCCAGCGCGGCGGCGGCCCGTGCGGCCAGTGCGGACGCGTCGGCCCGCGCCGCCGGAGTGCTCGCCGAGTCCGCGCCGAGCAGTCCGGCACGAGCGGCGTCGAGCTGCGCGGACAGCGTCTCGGCGGCGGGTCCGGGCGGCAGCAGGCGTACGCACCGGGCCGCCACCCCGATCGCCAGGAACCCGTTCATCGCCGAGCCGGAGGAGTCCGAACGGGACCAGTCGGTGTACGGCACGCGGTCGACCAGCCGGTCGGCGGGCACGAAGTGCCGGTCGAAGTGGACGTCGACGGTGGCGCTGGCCCGCACGGCCACCAGCTCCAGCGGGCGCGTCCGCAGCGTCGGCGCGGGCGCGGCGTCGACGAGCAGGAAGTGCACGTCACCGGAGGCGTCCAGGGCGGCGGTGTACAGCGTGTCGATCATGCCCCAGCCGGTGACCCATGGTGCCCGCCCCTCTAACAGGTAGCCGCCGTCGACCGGGGTCACCCGCATCGGGGCATCAGGCACCCGCAGCCCGGCCAGGGCGATCCCGGCCCGGCGCTCGCCCCGGGCCAGCGGGGTGAGCCAGCGGTCGCGCAGGCCGGGTTGGGCGCTGTCGGCGACGGCGCGGACGGGGCTGTGGTGCTGCAGCCAGACGAAGGCGGTGGTGAGGCAGCCGTCGGCCAGCGTCTCGACCAGTGCTGCCGCCTGGGGCCAGGACAGGCCGAGACCGCCCGCGTCGGCGGGCGCGGCCATGCCGTAGTACCCCTCGGCGGCGAACAGGTCGAACTGCGCGGCGGGTACGCGGTCCGCGCCGTCGACGCCCAACGCGGCCGGGAACAGCACCTCATCGGCGATCGCCCGTGCCCTCGCCGCCACCTGCCCACTGTCTGCCACGGTCGGCTCCTCCAGGTGAGACGTCAAGAAGGGCACCTTCTACATCGGAGAACGATAAGAAGGTGCCCTTCCTTACTCTCGTAGCCTAGAGGCCCTTGGGGTGCCAGACCGTCTTCGTCTCGAGGAAGGTCGTCATCGCCGGCAGCCCCGGGTCCGCGGTCCAGTCGAGTGCCGCCACCGGGCGCCGTACCCGCTTGAGCGTGTCGGCCGCGGCCTGCTCCAGCGTCAGGGCGAGCTTGCCGTCGGCCAGCCCGGTCAGGTCGACGCCGTTGACGTCGGCGTGTGAGGCCAGCCACGGGCCGATCTCGGCGGCCGAGCCGGTGAGGATGTTGACCACGCCACCGGGCAGGTCGGAGGTGGCGAACACCTCGGCCAGAGTGATGGCGACCCGGGGCGCGTCGGAGATCACGATGCAGGTGTTGCCGGTCGCGATGACCGGCGCGATGACGCTGACCAGGCCGAGCAGGCTCGGCTTGCTCGGGGCGACGATCGCGACGATGCCGCTGGGCTCGGGCGAGGACAGGTTGAAGTACGGTCCGGCGACCGGGTTGGCCCCGCCCAGCACCTGCGCGATCTTGTCGGTCCAGCCCGCGTACCAGACGAAGCGGTCGACGGCGGCGTCCACCTCGGCGGCGGGCACCTCCAGCGAGACGAACTCGTCGCGGCGGCCCTCCAGCATCTCGGCGGCCCGGTAGACGATCTGGCCCCGGTTGTACGCGGTGGCACCCGACCACTTGCCGAACGCGGCGCGTGCGGCGAGCACGGCGTCACGGGCGTCCTTGCGGGAGGCCTGAGCGGCGTTGGCCACGAAGTTTCCCTTGCTGTCGGCGACGACGTAGGTGCGGCCGGACTCGCTGCGCGGGAACGCCCCGCCGACGTAGAGCTTGTACGTCTTGCGCACCGCGAGGCGGGTGCGGGGGGCCCCGGGCTCCTCGACCGCGACGGCCTCGGCCGACTTCGGGGCGGAGTCCTTCTTCTTACTGGGCAAGGTACGCCTCCAGGCCGTGGCGGCCGCCCTCGCGACCGTAACCGGACTCCTTGTACCCGCCGAACGGCGAGGTCGGGTCGAACTTGTTGAAGGTGTTGGCCCACACCACGCCCGCGCGCAGCTGGTCGGCGATGGCGAGGATGCGCGAGCCCTTCTCGGTCCAGATTCCGGCCGACAGCCCGTACGGCGTGTTGTTGGCCTTCTCCACCGCCTCGGCGGGGGTGCGGAACGTCAGCACCGACAGCACCGGCCCGAAGATCTCCTCGCGGGCGATCCGGTGCGCCTGGGACACGCCCGTGAAGATGGTCGGCGCGAACCAGAAGCCGCGGTCGGGCAACTGGCACGGCGGCGACCAGCGGTCGGCGCCCTCGCCCTCGCCGACGTCGGCCAGCATCTTGATCCGGCTGAGCTGCTCGGCGGAGTTGATCGCGCCGATGTCGGTGTTCTTGTCCAGCGGGTCGCCCACGCGCAGCGTGGCCATGCGCCGCTTGAGCGACTCCAGCAGCTGGTCGGCGACGGACTCCTGCACCAGCAGGCGCGAGCCCGCGCAGCAGACGTGGCCCTGGTTGAAGAAGATGCCGTTGACGATGCCCTCGACCGCCTGGTCGATCGCGGCGTCGTCGAACACGATGTTGGCGGCCTTGCCGCCCAGCTCCAGCGTGACCTTCTTGTTCGTGCCGGCCACCGCGCGCGCGATGATCCGGCCCACCTCGGTCGAGCCGGTGAAGGCAACCTTGTCCACGTCCGGGTGGTTGACCACGGCGGCGCCGGTCTCGCCCGCGCCGGTGACGATGTTGACCACGCCCGACGGCAGGTCGGCCTGCTGGCAGATCTCGGCGAACAGCAGCGCGGTCAGCGGCGTGGTCTCGGCGGGCTTGAGCACCACCGTGTTGCCCGCGGCCAGCGCCGGGGCGATCTTCCACGCCAGCATCAGCAGCGGGAAGTTCCACGGGATGACCTGGCCCGCGACGCCCAGCGCCTTCGGGTTCGGACCGAAGCCCGCGTACGGCAGCTTGTCGGCCCAGCCCGCGTAGTAGAAGAAGTGCGCCGCGGCCAGCGGCACGTCCACGTCGCGCGACTCCTTGATCGGCTTGCCGTTGTTCAGCGACTCCAGCACGGCCAGCTCGCGGCTGCGCTCGGCGATGATCCGCGCGATGCGGAACAGGTACTTGGCCCGCTCCGCGCCCGGCATCGGCCCCCACACCTTGGTGTAGGCGCGCCGCGCCGCCTTGACGGCCCGGTCGACATCCGCGGTGCTCGCCCAGGTGACCTCGGCCAGCACCTCCTCGGTGGCAGGGGAGATGGTCTTGCGCCGGTCGTCGCCGTCGACGAACTCACCGTCGATGAACAGCCCGTATGAGGACTGCAGGTTGACGATCGAGCGCGACTCCGGCGCCGGCGCGTATTCGAAAGCGCTCATGTTCAGTCCAGCGTGAAGTAGTCGGGACCGGCGTAGTGGCCGGTGGCGAGCTTGGTGCGCTGCATCAGCAGGTCGTTGAGCAGGGTGGAGGCGCCGAAGCGGAACCAGTCCGGGTCGAGCCAGCCGTCGCCGACCGTCTCGTTGACCATGACCAGGTACTTGATGGCGTCCTTGGTGGTGCGGATGCCGCCCGCAGGCTTCACACCGACCTTGCGGCCGGTGGCGGACAGGAAGTCGCGCACCGCCTCCAGCATGATCAGCGTGACCGGGAGGGTGGCCGCGGGCTGCACCTTGCCCGTGGACGTCTTGATGAAGTCGCCGCCCGCGAGCATGGCCAGCCACGAGGCACGGCGCACGTTGTCGTACGTGACCAGCTCACCGGTCTCCAGGATGACCTTGAGGTGGGCGCTGCCGCACGCCTGCTTCACGGCCGCGATCTCCTCGAAGACCTCCAGGTAGCGACCGGCCAGGAAGGCGCCCCGGCTGATCACCATGTCGATCTCGTCGGCGCCCGCGGCGACGGCGGCCCGGGTGTCGTCGAGCTTCACGCTCAGCGGGGCCTGCCCGGACGGGAAGGCGGTCGCGACGCTGGCCAGGTGGATGCCGCTACCGCGCAGCGCCTCGGCGGCGACCGGGACCATCGCCGGGTACACACAGATCGCGGCCACCGGCGGGCAGGTCGGGTCGCTCGGGTCGGGCTGGCGGGCCTTGGCGCACAGCGCCCGGACCTTGCCGGGGGTGTCGGCGCCCTCCAGGGTGGTCAGGTCCACCATGCGTATCGCGAGGTCGATCGCCCAGGCCTTGGCGGTGGTCTTGATCGAACGGGTGCCGAGCGCGGCGGCACGGGCCTGCGCGCCGACCTGGTCGACGCCGGGCAGCCCGTGCAGGAACATCCGCAGCGCCGCATCGGAGCGCGTCACCTCGGACAACGGTGTCATGGTGGCCGTCATGAGCCGAAGTCTACGCGGACGCGATCTCATCGATCTTGTCCATCTGTTGGACCGGAGATCACCCTCACGTCCGGATGCCGGATGACCTCGAGGCGCGTGCGAATTGCCCGATAATCGGGGGGTATGCGAGCCGCCATTCGCTCGTTCGTCCGGCGACTTGCGCGATCTCGGCGGCCGGACCCGTGATCTTCGCGCTCGGACTACGGCCGGTCTTAAGGTGCGCGCCATCTGGCTTACACGCGGCGTTGGGGCAGGTCACTGACCGTATGCGTGTGCGCATCATGCACTTCACCGACACGTACCTGCCGCGTCGTGACGGCGTCGTCACCTCGCTGCGGACCCTGCACGCGGCGCAACTCGCCGCCGGGCACGACAGCCTGCTCGTCGTGCCGCGCCACCGGGAACAGCGCGACGAGCCGGGGCTGCTGCGGCTGCCCGCGCTGGCCTGCGGCGTCGCCGACCTGCGCCTGGCCCGCTGGCCGATGAACACCCGGGGGGTACGCGAACGGCTGGTCGCCGAGCTGGCCGCGCACGCCCCCGAGGTCGTGCACGTGCACACCCCCGGCCCGGCCGGGCTGCTCGGCGTGCTGGTCGCCCGGCGCACCGGTGCCGCGCTGGTGCAGACCTACCACACCGATCTGCACGCGTACGCCGACGCGTACAAGGTGCCCGGCTGGGCACTGCGGATGCTGCTGCGCGTGTACGCCGGACGGCTCGGCGAACCCCGGCCGCTGCCCGGCTGCCGGACCACCACGCTGACCGCGGGCAACCGGCTGCTGCTTGGTGACGCGGGTGCCGTGGTCGTGCCCACCCGGGCCGTGCTCGACCGGATCGACCTGCCCGTGCCCGCCGAACGCATCGTGCTCGCCCCCACCGGCGTCGGCCCGCGCACCGCGACCCGCGCCGAGGCCGGGGCGTTCCGTACCGGCTACGGCATCGGCCCGGCCGATCCGCTGGTGCTGTTCGTGGGCCGGGTCAACCGGGAGAAGGGCGTCGACCTGCTCATCCCGGCCTTCGCCCGGATCCTCGCCCAACTGCCGACCGCACGCCTGGTCCTGATCGGCGCCGTGTACGAACGCCGCTGGCTCAACCGCCTGCTGCGCTCGGTCGGCCCCGCGACCGCCGCCCGGATCGTGCTCACCGGCCAACAGCCGCCGCAGGTGGTGGCCCAGGCGTACGCCGCCGCCGAGGTGTTCGCCTTCCCTTCGCGTACCGACACCCAGGCGCTCGTGCTGCAGGAGGCGGCGATGGCGGGCCTGCCCGCCGTCCTGGCCGACCCGTCGCTGCACCGGCACGGTGTACTCGCGGGCAACACGGTGCTCGCCGAAGCCGAACCGGACTCCTTCGCCGCCGCGGTGCTCGGACTGCTGCGCGACCGCCGGGCCGCCCGTCGCCTCGGCGCCGCCGCCCGGACCAGCGCCTCCGGGCACTGCCCGCAGCGATACGCCGACACCGTCCAGGGGGTGTACCACGAGGCCGTGAAGCTGCGGTCGCGAGTTGGCCCACTGGAGGCGGTCGCGGGCGGGTAACTTCTTGGCTCGTGGACGTACTCGTCGTAGATCACCCGTTGGCCCAGTCCCGCCTCACCGCCATGCGCGACGCCCGTACCGACTCGGCCAGCTTTCGGGCCGCGTTGCACGAGCTCACGACCATGCTGACGTACGAGGCCTCACGCACCTTCGCCGCCGAGACCTTCCCGGTGCAGACCCCGGTCGAGACCGCGGTCGGCACCCGCATCGCCAACCCGCCCCTGATCGTGCCGGTGCTGCGCGCCGGTCTGGGCATGGCCGACGCCGCGCTCGCCCTGCTGCCCGAGTCGTCGATGGGCTTCGTCGGGCTGGCCCGCGACGAGCACACCTACGAGCCGCGCGCCTACATGGAGTCGCTGCCCGCCGACCTCACCGGCATTCCGGTCCTGGTCCTGGACCCGATGCTGGCCACCGGCGGCTCGCTGGAGCACTGCTGCCGCCTGCTCGCCGACCGCGGCTGCACCGACATCGTCGTACTCTGCGTCCTGGCCGCCCCCGCGGGCATCGAACGCCTCGAACGCTCCGGCCTCCCGCTGCGCCTGGTGACCGCCTCCATCGACAGCCACCTCAACGAGCACATGTTCATCGTCCCCGGCCTCGGCGACGCCGGCGACCGCCAATTCGGCGGCATGCCCCGCTTCTAACCCCCACCGTCCTCCTCGCCACCCCACCACCCCTTTCCCGTCGATCATGAACTTATGGCACGGTTCGACGGTGTGTCGCGTGCACAACCTCCTGATCGTCTGTCGACCCCTTGTTGGTCGGCGAGCCGTGCGTAAGCCTTGTTGATCAGGAAGCTGTGCGAGGGACGCGCCGTCGAGCCGTGCCATAAGTTCATGATCGACCGGAAAGCCGGGCTGGGCCGGGTGGGCTGGGCCGGGTGGGCCGGGTCGGGTGGGTGGGCGGGGTCAGGTGGGGCGGCGGAGGATGGCCAGGACGGATTGGCCGAATGGGGGGCGGAGGCGGGATTCGAGGGTGCGGGTGATCGGGGTGACGACGGAGTCGTACACGCGCATCATGGTGCCGCCCTGCGGGGCCATGCCGAGCACGCGGGCGGTCAGGAAGTAGCAGATGAAGCCGAGCGAGTTGACGTACTGCATGCGCTCGACCGACAGGCCCGCGGCGGTCGCGACGTCGGTCAGCGAGCGGCGGGTGTAGCGGCGCCAGTGGCCGGTGGCGACGTCGACGCGGCTCATCGCGACCGGGAACGCGGGCACCACCAGCACCAGCGGCGCGCCGGGACGGACCAGCCGGGCCATGCTGCGCAGCGCCTCGACGTCGTCCTCGATGTGCTCGAGCACGTTGTAGCTGACCAGGGCGCTGTGGTCGCCGCGCTCGTCGGTGGGCAGCAGCATCTGCCGGGTCTCGACCCGGATGTCGTCGGCGTAGCGCGACTTCAGCTCGATGAGGCGGTCGGGATCGGCCTCGGTGGCGGTGAACCGCCGTACGTACGGCAGCCACTCGTGTGCGTAGTCGCCCAGCCCACTGCCGATCTCGATCGGATGCTCACCGAGGTACGGCACGGCGAATCCGGCGAACCAGCGCCGGTGGTTGACCGCCTCGGCCAGGCTCTCCAACACCGCTGCCTGGATCTTCTGGTCGCCGCTGAGCTGCCCCTCGGTGGCGTACGACGTCATGGCCTGCGTCCGTCCGGTCTCGTCCAATGTGAGCATTATTCGCCTATGTCCATTTTGCCTAGGGCTAATCAGGACAGAGTACATAAATGCCGTACATTCGACCGTCGTGAAGACCGAAATTCGGGAGTCGCCGCACGCCCCGCCCCGCCCGACCGCCCCGCCCGACCGCCGAGCCCGGCCTTCCGCACCCCGCCGCGTCCACCGCGCCGGGGTGCTCGCGGCAGCGGCCTACCTGGTCATGGCGGTATTCGTGACATTCGGGCTGTGGCATGACGGGTCACGGGCGGTGCTCGTCGCCAACCCCCAGGACCACGTCTTCTTCCAGTTCGTGCTCCAGCACGCCGTCGGCGTGTTGCGGGGCGGCACCGACCCGTTCCTCACCGTGGACATGAACGCGCCGTACGGCGTGAACCTGATGGCCAACACGGTCATCCTCGGGCTCGGCCTGCCGCTGGCGCCGATCACGTTGCTGTGGGGTCCCCAAATCTCGTTCACCGTGCTGGTGGTGGCGGGTCTGGCCGGTACCGCCGGCGCCTGGTTCTGGTTCTTCCGTCGCCACCTGGTCACCAGCCCGCTGGCGGCGGCGATCGGCGGGGCGCTGTGCGGCTTCGGCCCCGGCATGATCAGCCAGGCCAACGGGCATCCGAACTGGACCGCGCAGTTCCTGGTGCCGTTCCTGGTCCACGCGGCGCTGCGGCTGCGCGAGCCCGACCGCTCACCGCGCAACGGCGCGGTGCTCGGACTCCTCGTGGTGGTGCAGGCCTTCGTCAACGAGGAGGTGCTGCTCTACACGGCGCTGGGCTGCGCGGTCTTCCTCGCGGCGTACGCGGCGTACGACGCCGACGCCCGCCGGGCCGGACTGCGGCCGGTGGCGCGGGGCGCGCTGGTGGCGGCGGCCGTGGGCGGCGTACTGCTGGCGTACCCCCTGTATCGGCAGTTCTTCGGCCCGGAGAGCTTCCGCGGCCTGCCGCCCGGCGCCTCGGCCTTCGGCGCCGACCTGGCCAGCTTCACCGCCTTCCCGCGCCTGTCGCTGGGCGGCAACCCCGACCTGACCAAGGTGCTCGCGCCCAACGACGCCGAGCAGAACACCTTCTTCGGCTGGCCGCTGCTGGCGCTGCTGGCGCTGGCGGTCGTGGCCCGGCTGTGGCACCGGGTGCTGGTACGCGCGCTGCTGGTCACCGCCGCGGTCTTCGCGGTGTTCGCGCTGGGGCGGCAGGTGTTCGCCGGGGGCGAGCGCACCGCCCTGCCCGGACTGTGGCGGGCCCTCGGCGGGCTGCCGCTGCTGGAGTCCGTGGTGCCGGTGCGGTTCGGCCTGGTGCTGCTGCCGGTGCTGGGCGCCCTGCTCGCGCTGACCGTGGAGCTGGTGCAGTCGCTGCCGCGGCGGCTCGGCGGGCTGGCCCCGCGGCGGCTGGGCGCCGCGCTGGTGGTGCTCGCGCTGCTGCCGCTGGTGCCGCTGCCGCTGCTGACCGTACGCGGTCCGGCCGTGCCGAAGTTCATCGCCGAAGGCACCTGGCGGCGGTACGTCCCACCCGGGCGCACCCTGGTCACCGTCCCGGTGACCAGCGCCAAGCACAGCGAGGGCATGCGCTGGTGGGCTCAGTCCGGTCAACCGTTCGCGTTCCCCGGCGGCTACTTCATCGGCCCTGGCCGGGAGCCCGGCACGGCCGCGTTCGGCCCGCCGCAGCGCCCGACCGACCTGCTGTTCGCCAGCATCGCCGAGGGCGGGAAGGTGCCCGGGGTGACCGGCCGCCTGCGCGACGGCCTCCTGGCCGACCTGCGTTTCTGGCGGGCCGGAGCGCTGGTGCTGCCCGACGGCGAGCCCCGCGCCGACGTGCTGCGCCGCCTCGTGACCGACCTCGTCGGCCCTGGCGAGCACACCGGCGGCGTCACCGTCTGGCCCGTCACCCCCCTCACCCAGGGGTAAGGGCAGAGTTAAGAAGGGCCCCTTCTTCTACGTAAAGCGAAAAGAAGGGGCCCTTCCTTACCTCGTGACCTCGTGGAGCGGGGGTGAGCGTCAGGGACTGACGGACCAGATGCCCAGCGCCGCGGCCACCTCGGTACGCAGCGCCCGAACCGTCGCGGCAGCCCGCTCACGGCCAGCGGCGACGTCGCCGTCGACCACCGGCTCGACCACCTCCAGGTACGCCTTCAGCTTGGGCTCGGTGCCCGAGGGTCGCACCACCACGCGGGCCGAGTCGGTACGCAGGATCACCACGTCGGAACGCTGCGGCCCCTCGCGGTCGAGCAGGTCCTCGGTCGACAGCACCGGCTCGTCCAGCAGCGACGCGGGCAGTTTGGCGCGCAGGTGCGTCATCATCTGCTCGATCTCGGCCAGGTCGTCCACCCGTACCGAGAGCTGGTCGGTGGTGTGCAGGCCGTACTCGGCGGCCAGTTCGTCGAGCCGGTCGGGCAGCGTACGCAGCTCCGCCTTCAGCCCGGCGGCCAGCTCGGCCACCAGCAGCGCCGCCGTGATGCCGTCCTTGTCGCGGACCAGGTCCGGGGCGACGCAGTAGCCCAGCGCCTCCTCGTAGCCGTAGCCGAGGTCGGCGGCGGCCCGCGCGATCCACTTGAACCCGGTCAGCGTCTCGTTGTAGCCGAGCCCGTGCTTGGCCGCCATCGCCTTGAGCATCGACGACGACACGATGGTCGTCGCGTACGTGCCGCCGCGCCCCGAGCGCATCAGGTGGTCGGCGAGCAGCACCCCCACCTCGTCGCCGCGCAGCATGCGCCAGCCGTTGCCGTTGCCATTGCCGTTCGGCACCGGGACGGCGACCGCGCACCGGTCGGCGTCGGGGTCGTTGGCGATGGCAATGTCGGCGCTGCGGTCGCGGGCCAGCGCGAACACCAGGTCCATCGCGCCGGGCTCCTCCGGGTTGGGGAACGCCACGGTCGGGAACGCGCCGTCGGGTTCGGCCTGCGCGGCGACCACGGCCGGGGCGTTGAATCCGGCGCGCTCGAACGCGGCGCGCAGCACCGCGCCGCCGACGCCGTGCAGCGGCGTGTACGCCACCACGAGTTCCTTGGGCTCGTCGGAGCTGACCACGCCCGCGGCGGCGGCGACGTACTGCTCGACGATGGACTCGCCGAGCACGTCGCCGTCGTTGCCCAGCGGCACCTGCGACAGCGGGCCGACCGCGCGGATCGCCGCCTCGATCTCGGTGTCGACCGGCGGCACGATCTGCGCCCCGGCGCCCAGCGCGCCGCCCAGCCGCTCGCCGAGATAGACCTTGTACCCGTTGTCCTGCGGCGGGTTGTGCGAGGCGGTGACCATCACCCCGGCGACGGCGGACAGGCGCCGCACGGCGTACGCCAGCACGGGGGTGGGCAGGGGGCGGGGCAGCAGGGCCGCGCGCAGTCCGGCACCGGTGGCGACCCGGGCGGTCTCCTTGGCGAACTCGTGCGAGCCGCGACGTGCGTCGTACCCGATGAGCAGCAGTTCGCCGGGTTCGTGGCGGCTGAGCCAGGCGCACAGCCCGGCCGCGGCCTGGCGCACCACGGCCAGGTTCATGCCGTTGGGGCCCGCCCGCAGCGGTCCGCGCAGCCCGGCGGTGCCGAAGGTGAGCGGGCCGCTGAACCGGTCGGCGAGTTCGGCCTCGGTCGCGGGCAGCGCGTCGAGCAGCTGTTGCAGCTCCTTGCGCGAGTCGGGGTCAGGGTCCTCGGAGATCCAGTTCCGGGCCAGTTCGGCGAGGTTGTCGCTCATGACGAAACCCCGCTTCGCGTGTTTTCGTCATGAGGCACTTTCGCCCAGAGCCCCATGATTCGCTCGCTTTGCTCGCTCATCGGAGTTTCATAACACGCGCAACGCCCGTTTGCCGAGCAAAAGCGTCAGGTCGTGGCGAGAGTGAACGATCCGACCGCGGCGTCGAACACGGTCTTGTCCTGCGCGAACGAACTCTCCCAGGTGGACAGATACACGTGGTAGGCCGTCTTGCCGGACAGTCCGATACGCCACACCGCGTGCCGCGGGTCCTTCTTCGGCGGGGTGCACTGGAACTCCAGCTGCGCCGCGTCGAGCTCGCCCAGCTTCTCGTCGGTCAACGAGACCCGCTGGTAGCTGTCCTTCTGGCACTTGCCGGTGCTGGTCTTGAAGCTGTTCTCGGCACCGGTCAGCTCGGAGCGAGGCGTGCGTCCGTCGTACACGTTGATGCGCAGCCAGCGTTCCTTGTCGTTCGGGTCCTGGTAGTCGATGTAGCTGCCCGCCTTGACGCCCTTCCAGCCCGCCGGGACGAGCACGGTCACGCCCTTGAAGGTGACCCGCTGCATGCCCTCGGGCACCGGGGCGGAGGCGCCCGCGCTCGGGGTGGGGCTGCCATTGCCGGTGGCGACCGGGGGCGTCTCGTCGTCGCCGCCGAGCACGGCCCAGGCGACGGTGGCCAGCAGCACCGCGGCGGCCAGCCCGGCGCCGACGGCCAGGCGCAGCTTCTTCGGCATGTTCTTGACCTGGTCGACCAGCCCGGCCGCCGCCGACGAACCGGTGCCGGACGGCGTGGTCCGGGGCGGCACGGTGCGCATGGCGCCGGTCGGTGCCGCGGCCGGGTGCGCACCGGTCGGTATGTCGAGCGGCGAGGGCTCGGGCGTACCCCGGCGACTGCCGGGGCCGCGGCTGGCCGGGGTCTCGCCGGTGTGCAGCAGGGCCCGGCCGCCGATCGGCTTGGCCGGGGCGGCGGGTTGCTGCTGCTGGACCCAGGCGGTGGTGGCGGGCTGCGGCGCGACCACCGCGTACGGGTCTGTCACGTGCTGCGGGGTCGGGTTCTGCGCCAGCGGCCCGGCCAGCAGGTCACGCAGCTCGGCGCGGGCGCGCGCGACGTCCCAGCGGCGGTCGGGGTTCTTCTCCATCAGGCCGTAGAGCACGTCGCGCAGGGGGCCGCAGCGCTGCGGCGGCACCGGCTCCTCCTCGACCACGGCGTGCATGGTGGCCAGCGGGTCGCCCTTGTCGAACGGCGGGCGGCCCTCGACGGCGGTGTACATGGTCACACCGAGCGAGAACAGGTCGCTGGGCGGGCCGAAGCGGTGGCCGAGCGCGCGCTCGGGGGAGATGAAGTGCGGCGAGCCGAGCACCATGCCGGGGGTGGTCAGCTGCACGTCGGTCGGCAGCTTGGCCACGCCGAAGTCGGTGAGCACGCAGCGGCCGTCGGTGGTGATCAGCACGTTGGCGGGTTTGACGTCGCGGTGCAGCACGCCCGCGGCGTGCGCGACCTCCAGTGCGCCGAGCAGCGCGATGCCGATCTTGGCGACCGCGCGGGGGGCGAGCGGGCCGTCCTCGATCACCATGTCGGCCAGGCCGCGGGCGTCGAGCAGCTCCATCACGATCCAGGGGCGGCCGTTCTCGGTGACCACGTCGAAGACCTGCACCACGCTGGGGTGCGACAGGCTGGCGGCGGCGCGGGCCTCACGCAGGGTGCGCTCGTACATCGAGGCGGCGTCGCTGGCGGCCAGGCCCGGCGGCAGCACGACCTCCTTGACCGCCACCTCGCGCCGCAGCACGGTGTCGGCGGCACGCCACACGGTGCCCATCCCGCCGTGTCCGATCGCGGTGCGCAGCGAGTAGCGCCCGCCGATGACGGTGCCCGGAGCCGCGCGGCCGGGGGTGGGGCTGCCGCTCCAGGTGGATGCATGGGTGGTCACTGCTGAGCCGCCAAGGGAGAGGGGATTCGTCATTTCGGTATGAGCGCACGCGCCCTCCTATCCTGTCCCACTGAGCGCGGAAGGGAAAGCCGAGGGCGCACACTGTGCTCGAAATTCACCAGCGAGTCTCGATGGGATTACGCAGGGTGTACGTGATGTGCGCAATCCCTCACCCCGGCGAGCACCCCGCCCACTTAACATCGCCGGTATGAACGAGCGTTCAAAGCGGCTCACCGAGTCCGGTTTTCCGATCGAGCCCGTCTACGGGCCCGAGGGTGGCGAGCGGCCGGGTGAGTACCCCTTCACCCGGGGCGTCTACCCGACCATGTACACCTCGCGCCCGTGGACCATGCGGCAGTACGCCGGGTTCGGCACGGCGGCCGAGTCCAACGCTCGCTACCACCAGCTGCTGGGCGCGGGCACCATGGGCCTGTCCGTCGCCTTCGACCTGCCCACCCAGATGGGGTACGACTCCGACGAGCCGATCGCGCACGGCGAGGTCGGCAAGGTCGGCGTCGCGATCGACTCGATCGAGGACATGCGGGTGCTGTTCCGCGACATCCCGCTGGACAAGGTCTCCACCTCGATGACGATCAACGCGCCGGGCAGCGTGTTGCTGCTGCTCTACCAGTTGGTCGCCGAGGAGCAGGGGGTGCCGGGCGACAGGCTGAACGGCACCATCCAGAACGACATCCTCAAGGAGTACATCGCCCGGGGGACGTACATCTTCCCGCCCAAGCCGTCGCTGCGGCTGGTGGCCGACACGTTCGCCTACTGCCGCACCGAGATCCCGAAGTGGAACACCATCTCGATCTCCGGCTACCACATGGCCGAGGCCGGTGCCACGCCCGTGCAGGAGATCGCGTTCACGCTGGCCGACGGCATCGAGTACGTCCGCGCCGCGATCGCCGCGGGCCTCAACGTGGACGACTTCGCGCCCCGGCTGTCGTTCTTCTTCGTGGCCCGCACCACGCTGCTGGAGGAGGTGGCGAAGTTCCGCGCCGCCCGCCGCATCTGGGCGAAGGTGATGCGCGAGGAGTTCGGCGCCAAGGACCCCAAGTCGTGGATGCTGCGCTTCCACACCCAGACCGCGGGCGTGCAGCTGACCGCCCAGCAGCCCGAGGTCAACCTGGTCCGGGTCGCGGTGCAGGGCCTGGGCGCGGTGCTGGGCGGCACGCAGTCGCTGCACACCAACAGCTACGACGAGGCCATCGCACTGCCGACCGAGAAGGCGGCCCGCCTCGCGCTGCGTACCCAGCAGGTGCTGGCGTACGAGACGGACCTGACCGCGACCGTGGACCCGTTCGCGGGCTCGTACGTGGTCGAGGCGATGACCGACGAGATCGAGGCGCAGGCCCAGGCGCTGATCAAGCGCGTGTTCGAGCACGGCTCGGCGGTCGACGCGATCGAGGCGGGGTTCCAGAAGCGAGAGATCGAGTCCTCGGCGTACCGCGTCGCGCTGGAGGTCGACTCCGGCGAGCGGGTGGTGGTCGGGGTCAACCGGTTCACCGTCGACGTCGAGGAGCCGTACGAGCCGCTGCGGGTCGACCCGACGATCGAGCAGGCGCAGGCGGCCCGGCTGGCGACGCTGCGCGCCGAGCGCGACTCCGCCGCCGTCGAGGCCGCTCTCGACAAGCTGCGCGCGGCGGCCGTGGGCAACGAGAACGTGCTCTATCCGATGCGTGAGGCGCTGCGTCTGCGGGCCACCGTGGGCGAGGTCTGCCACACCCTGCGCAAGGTCTGGGGCGTGTACCAGCCGCGCGAGACCTTCTGAGCGAACGTCCTTCGGCCGGGCTAATCCCACCGGGTTACCCCGGCCGATTGTGAACGGCAGGTAAGAAGTACATCGTCACCGCACCGGATGTGCGACCAGGTCACGACGAGTGATGTGAGTCTCTTCCGATGCGTTTCCCGGCGCGTCGTCACACGTTGTTAGAGGTGAAGACGCATGCAACTGATGCGCCAGACAGTCTCGGAACGGGCGCTACCTGCCCGAACGTGACTCTGTGCAACGCCGTTGCTACTAGAACAGCAGTTGCGCAGAGTCACCATGCCGGGGCTAAGGTTGACGATGTTTTTTCCATCGACCGAGATCGAGAATCTGCCGTGACGAGTGCGCTGACGCTGCCCAAGGGCGGCTCATTGACGTCGTTCGTGCCTGACGACGACCCCCTGCCCGGCCAGCTGGACCGCTGGCTCGCCGCCCGGGGGGCCGACCTCGTCGCCGTACGACGTCATATTCACGCGCACCCGGAGCTCTCCCACCAGGAGTTCGAGACCGCGTCACTGGTCGCCCGGGAGCTGTCCGCGGCCGGACTGCAGCCGAAGTTCCTGCCCCGGGGCAACGGTGTGATGTGCGACATCGGCGAGGGAGACCGCGTCATCGCGCTGCGTGCCGACCTGGACGCGCTGCCGCTGCAGGACGTCAAGGACGTGCCGTACCGCTCGACCGTGCCCAACGTCACCCACGCGTGCGGCCATGACGTGCACACCACGGTGCTGCTCGGCGTCGGGCTCGCGCTGGCGCAGCTGGAGGCGCAGGGCGGCATCGGCGGCCGGGTCCGGCTGATCTTCCAGCCCGCGGAGGAGTCGATCAGCTCGGGCGCGCCCGACATGATCTCCGCTGGAGCGCTCAAGGACGTCGCCGCGATCTACGCGCTGCACTGCGCGCCGCAGCTGCCGGTGGGGCTGGTCGGGGTCCGTTCCGGGCCGTTCACCGCGGCCTGCGACGTGGTCGAGGTCAAGCTCAGTGGCCGCGGTGGCCACACCGCCCGCCCGCACCTGACCGCCGACCTGGTGTACGCGCTGGGCAAGGTGGTCACCGAGGTGCCCGGACTGCTGGGCCGCCGGGTCGACCCGCGCGCCGGACTGTCGCTGGTCTTCGGCGCGATCCGCGCGGGCGAGGCGTCCAACGCCATCCCGAACGAGGGGTCGGCCAAGGGCACCATCCGGGTCCTCAACCGCGACGCCTGGCGCGAGGCGCCCGATCTGGTCACCCAGCTCATTCACGACGTGGTGGCCGGAACCGGGGCAGACGTGCACGTCAACTACATCCGCGGCGTGCCACCGGTGATCAACGACCGGATGGCCGCGGCCGTGGTCGCGGGCGCCGCCGGCGCGGCCCTGGGCGCCGAGCGTGTCGTCGAGGCCGAGATCAGCATGGGCGGCGAGGACTTCGCGTACTACCTGGAGCACGTGCCCGGCGCGATGATCCGCCTCGGCACCGGCGTGCCCGGCTCGACCGAGGTGCTCGACATCCACCAGTCGCGCTTCGACGTCGATGAGCGCGCCATCGGCTACGGCGTCCGCACGATGGTGCACACCGCGCTCGCCGCTCTGGCGTCGCCCTCCTTCTGAGCGAGGTTTAAGGGTCAGGAAGGGCACCTTCGTCGGCTCGCGCGGCGAGCCGCGCAGCAGCTCGGCTCGCTTTGCGTAGAAGAAGGGGCCCTTCCTGACGGTTTGCGCGAGGCTGGGCTGGGAAGGAGCCCGCCGTGCAACATGTTCCCTGGCCGCTCGCCATAGTCCTCGCCGCGCCACTGCTCGCGCTGGCCGCCGTCGAAGTGATCCACCGGATCGTGGTGCGGCTCGGGCGCCGCTCCGCGGTCATGGCCGAGCTCGCCTCCCACGCGCACCGGGCGTTCCAGGTCTTCGCGGCGCTGCTGGCGCTGCGGATAGCGCTGCAGGCCACCCCGCTGTGGTTCGACTTCGAGATGAAGCCCGAGCTGCTGCACCTGATGGGCATCGGGGTGATCCTGGCCGGGGCGTGGCTGGTCGCGACGGTGCTGCTGGCGCTCGAGGACGCGATCGAGGTGCGCTACCGCATCGACGTGCCCGACAACCGGCAGGCCCGGCGGGTGCGTACGCAGATCCTGCTGCTGCGCCGGGTCACCATCGCCGCCATCGTGGTGATCACGCTGGGCCTGGTGCTGATGACGTTCCCGCAGGTCCGTACGGTCGGAGCCAGCCTGCTCGCCTCCGCGGGCGTGATCGGCATCGTGGCGGCGCTGGCCGCGCAGAGCGTGCTCGGCAACGTCATCGCCGGGTTGCAGTTGGCGTTCAGCGACGCGATCCGGCTCGACGACGTGGTGGTGGTCGAGGGCGAGTGGGCCCGGGTGGAGGAGATCACGCTCAGCCATGTGGTGCTGCAGATCTGGGACGACCGGCGGCTGATCCTGCCGACGTCGTACTTCACCACCAAGCCGTACCAGAACTGGACCCGGACCAAGTCCGAGGTGCTCGGGGCGGTCGAGTTCGACGTCGACTGGACCGCGCCGGTGCCGCTGCTGCGCGACGAGCTGCGCCGCCTGGTCGAGAGCAGCGACCTGTGGGACGGGCGGGTGTGCGTGCTGCAGGTGACCGACGCGGTGGGTGGCCTGGTGCGGCTGCGGGCGCTGGTGAGCGCCGGGGACGCGCCGCGGCTGTGGGACCTGCGCTGCCTGGTCCGCGAACACCTGATCGCCTGGGTACGCGACCACCAGCCCGAAGCCCTGCCTCGCCGCCGGGCCGAGGTGGCCGCCGCCGAACCCGCCTCCTGGCGCTGGCTGCCCGGCACCGCCGCGGCCCGGCCGGAGCAGTCCGCCTCCGCCACCGCGGACGAGCCCGTCGAGGGCGACCGGGTCTTCGGGGGCAGCGACGACGGGCAGGCCCGGGGCACCGCCTTCGCGGGCCCCGAGCACCCCGAGCCGACCCTGCAGGAGACCGTGCTCGACGAGCAGGTCGCCCTGGACATGATCGACGAGGACGAGCCTGTCGCCGACGAGCACCGGATCCGCCGTTCCTGACGAGCGTTGAGAAGGGCCCCTTCTTATACGGAAAACGATAAGAAGGTGCCCTTCCTTACCTCGCTAGGCGGCGGGCGGAGCGGGTGGAGTGGGGCGGCGGCGGCGCCACAGCACGAGCAGGGTGGTCGGGATCGCCAGGGCCACCAGGAACGGCAGCAGGAAGCCCAGCACCGCCAGCACCACCTGGACCGTGGTCACGAACGCGTCCCAGCCGGTCTCCAGGCCGCCCAGGAACCCGGGCGCCTTCTTCTTCGGCGGTTCGGGCGCGGGCGCGTGCGGGCCGATCAGCACCACGTTGATGGTCGACAGGCTGACCAGATTGTCGAGGTTGCGCTTCTTGGCCTCCAGCGAGGCGAGTTCGGCCTGGCGGCTGCTGAGCTCCTTCTCCAGCAGCACCACCTCCGACAGCGTCTTGGCCTGGGTGAACATCCGGCGCACCGAGTCGACGCTGGCCTTCTGCGCGGCGATGCGCGTGTCCAGGTCGACGACCGCCTCGGTCACGTCCTCGGTGTTGGTGTTGCGGCCGACCTCGGTGCCGAGCTTGGCCACCTGCTCCAGCACGGAGGAGAACTCCTTGGCGGGCACCCGGATGGTGAGCCACGCCTGCGCCTCCCCGGAGTCGGCGGTGCGCTTGTCGGCGCCGAGGAAGCCCCCGGAGGTGCCGACCAGGGCCTTGAGCCGTTCGGCGGCCTCGCTGACTTTGTCGACCCGCACCGTGATGTCGCCCCGATAGATGATCGAGCGGGCCTCGACCGGGCCGCCGGTGGCGGTCACGCCCTCGGGCGGCGCGGCGTAGCCGTCGGTGGCCTTGCCACCCGCGTCGAGGGCGCCTCGCGCGTCACCGGGCGCGTACGGCGCCGCCTCGCCGTTACTGGCCGGTTTCTCGCTGCCGGTGTCGGACGAAGAGCATCCGGCGAGCGCGAGCAGGCCGACCAGCGTCAATACTGGGAACGTCTTCTTCATGCCTGAGCGGACGTGTCTCATGACCCCTCAGGTTCCGGCAGACTGGTCACGGTAGGACTACGGTCGGGGATCGGAAGGGTGGACATCCATGCGCGTCACCAAGTACTCCCACTCGTGCCTGCGCATCGAGCACGACGACGCGGTCGTGGTGATCGATCCCGGCGTGTGGAGTGAGTCCGAGAAGGCGCTGGACGGGGTCGACGCCGTGCTGATCACGCACGAGCACGCCGACCATGTCGACGCCGACCAGCTCGCCGAGGCGCTGGCCAAGCGGCCGTCGGCGCAGATCTACGCCCACCCCGACGTGGTGGACAAGTTCGCGGCGCAGTGGGAGGGCGCCGCGGTGCCGGTGACCTCCG
Organism: Catellatospora tritici; assembly: GCF_019083965.1. GTDB lineage: Bacteria > Actinomycetota > Actinomycetes > Mycobacteriales > Micromonosporaceae > Catellatospora > Catellatospora tritici. Next base: position 720,817 of record NZ_JAHRCY010000001.1, on the reverse strand, counting down.
GGCACGCCTTCACCGCCGCGACCGTGCTGGTGAAGGCGTACGGCGGCTGGCACGCCGTGATCCATCCCGACATCCCGCGCGTGCCCAACCTGGGCTTCCTGGTCAACGAGACGCTCTACCACCCCGGGGACTCGTTCGACGTGCCCGCCGACGCGAACGTGCGGACGCTGTTCGTGCCGGTCTCCGGGCCGTGGCTCAAGCTCAGCGAGTCGATCGACTTCGTCCGGGCGGTCCAGCCGCAGCAGGCCTACGCGCTGCACGACTGCCTCTACAACGAGCAGGGGTTGGCGCTGACCGACGCCCACCTGACCGCGCGCTCCGGCGCCGACTACGCGCGCCTGGCCGCCGGGACGACGGTGGAGGTCTAGGGCCGCGCCTCCGGCTGGGGCTGCCACTCCATCACGTTGGCGAACAGGTCGGCCTGCTCGATCGCGTCGTCGAGGGCGTTGTGCGTGTGCGGGCGGCGCGAGAGCAGGTGCCTGGGCATCTGGCCCTTGACGGCCTTGCCGACCGGCACGTCGGCCTTGATCGCGTACGCGGTCTTGACGTCCAGGCAGCCGGAGTGGCCGAACACGCTGCCGCCGGTGAAGCGGATCAGGTACCAGTAGACGAACATCCAGTCGAAGCTCGCCGGATACGCCACGAAGATCGGTTTGGCGCCCGCGGCCGTCTCCTTGACCCACTCGCTCAGCTCCCGCATCGCCGTGGCCGGGTCCGCTCCGTCGCGCACCAGCGCGTCGCGGTCCAGCCCCGACACCGCCATCGCCTCCGGCACGAAGTCGTCGCTGATCGGCCGCAGCTCCCGGTAGAACGTGGCCGCGGTCGGATCGGCCCGGGTGAAGGTGTGTGCCCTGGTCCCGGCCACGGCCAGCCCCACGCTCACCATCGAGTACGGCCCCGGGATGGGTCCGTCGGCCTCCACATCGGCCGAGAAGTACATGTCCTGACGCATGGTGCGCCCCCTTCTGGGATCGAGAATCGCCTCAGGTTACGTCCGGCGGGCGATTCGGCCGACGAGTTATCCACAGGCGACAGGTTGTCCACAGGCCCTGTCGCCCGGGGGTGTGCGCGGGTGCCGGGCGGTGGTATGGCACGGCACAATCCACATGTGACATCGACCGCCACCACCACGCAGACCGCCGCGATGATCGCCCCAGCGGTGAACCGCCTGGGCGGTGCCTTCCTGGAGTGCCCGCGTACGCTGCGCCGCGCCCGCGAACTCGGCCTCACGGGCTGGGCCTGCTACGTGGCGGGACGGGGCGGCGCACTGGGCGACGTACGCCCCGACACGGTCGCCGCGGCGCTGGGCCTGATCGCCCCGGAGGCGGTCCGGGACGCGTGGGACGCGGCCCGGCGCGCCCTGTCGCCGCGTGAGGTCGCCGCGCACATGCTGGCCGAGTGCTGCCGGTGGGGGTCGGAGCACCTGGACGACGCCCCCAAGGTCGACCGGCTGGTCGAGTTGGCCGAGAAGACGGTGCTCGCCGCGGACGCGTCCGGCCTGCCGTTGTTCGCCGCCTGGCGGGCGATGCCGGTGCCCGACGACGGCCCCGGCGCCCGCGCCGCCGTGGCGCTGCACCTGCTGCGCGAGCACCGGGCCGGGGCGCTGCTGCTGGGGGTGCGGGCGGCCGGGCTGAGCCCGGTGCAGGCACTGGTCGCCGGGCCGGAGGGGGAGGCGGCGGCGGTGGCGTTCGGCTGGCAGCCGCCGTACCCGCCGGTGGGCCCGCTGCTGCGCCGCCGCGCCTGGGCCGACGCCGTCGCCGACCGTATCGCGGGCCAGGCCCTCGCCGCCCTGCCCACCCCCGACCGCACCGACCTGGTCACCCTCCTCCGCACCACCCGCACCACCGTCTTCCCCCGCTAACCCCACCCACCCACCCACCCACCCACCCCCACTCGGTTGATCATGAACTTATGGGCGGGTTCGACGGCGTGTCGCCACCCTGGCAGCGTGATCGACATCGGGGTGCGACCGGGTCTGTCCGGGAAAGTCGACCGCGCACGGGAGTGACGGAGAAAACGGCTGGTGGGTTGGTGGGGTAGGCGGACAGGATGGCGGCGTGAGCGACGATCGACTGCCGGACGGCTGGATGTTGCGGCCCACCACTGCCGAGGACGCGCGTGACCTGCTGGCCCTGGTGCACGCCAGCGACATGACCGCCATCGGTTTCGCCGACTTCACCCTGGAGGACGTCGCCGACGGCCTGACCGGGCCGTACAGCGAGGTCGTGGTCGCGCCGAACGGTGCCGTCGCGGGCTGGGCGTACCTCGATCCGGGCAGCGGCGGCGGGCGCGAGTTCGCCGAGGTGTACGTACACCCCGAAGGCGGCCTGCCCGCCCAGCGCCCGCTGCTGGCCCGCGCCGTCGCGGCTGCCCGGCAACGGGGCGCGACCACGATCCGCGCGGCGTCGATCCCGTCCGAGCGGGAGTGGATCGACTCGATCACCGCGGCCGGGTTCGGCTTCGTCAAGCAGTACGCCCGGATGGGTGTCGACCTGCCCGCCCCGGTCGGCGACCCGGTCCCCGGGGTGGCCGTACGCACGGCGACCGAGGGCGACCTGCCGCAGTTCTACGAGGTGTTCGACGCGGCGTTCCGCGACACCCCCGACTACCAGCCGGGCGGCTACCAGCGCTGGCGTGAGCGGTTCGTCGACGGGCACCCGGTGCGCCTGGACGAGTGGTTCGTGGCCGAGGTGGACGGCCGGATCGCGGGCGTGCTGCAGTCCGCCGAGTCGGGCGAGGGCGGCGACGAGGGCTGGGTGAAGCACCTGGCGGTGCTGCGGGAGCACCGCAAGCGGGGCGTCGGCCGGACGCTGCTGGCCGCCGCGTTCGCCCGGTACCTGGCCAACGGTCGCCGCCGGGCGGGTCTGGGCGTGGACCTGGCCAACCCGACCGAGGCGATCAGGCTCTACACCGGCGTGGGCATGCGGCCGGTGTACCAGGCCAACGTCTACGAGCGGGAGCTCTAGGGGCGGACCGTGCGGGTCGGACGGGAGCGCAGCGCGGCGACGTAGTCGTCCGGGGCGCCCGCCTTCTCCGCCGCGTTGGCGATCTCCGACAGGTACCAGGCGGTCGGCAGGCCGCCCTCGTACCCGCGGAAGACGTAGACCCAGGCCAGCAGCTCGCCGTCCAGGGTCGCCACGCGCACGTGCAGCTTGGCGTACGTGCCCGCGTTGGCGCCCTCGACCTCGTCGAGCGCGGCCTCGTCCCATGGGTGCACGTCGTACAGCGCGACGAAGACCCGGTCGCCGGGTGATTCGACGATCGTGGTGACCGCGCCCTCCCAGCCGACGGTGTCCTCACCGGCAAAGGTCAGCCGCCAGTCCTCCAGCCAGCCGATGCCGACCATGGGAGAGTGCGGACAGTAGGCCCGCATGCGGGCTGGGTCCAGGTTCGAGCCGTACGCTGCGTAATGACGCACGGCGATGACGATAGCCGCCCGGAGCGCTTGCTGAGAATACGCCCGTGCGTGTCGAGCCCTCGGTATCTTTTCGGCCACGCGCAGTGAGCGCTTTTCGTCGCTGGTGCGCCCGCGCACGGGAGGGCGCATCCACACCGTGACGGTTTGCGGGGTAGGGAAGAATGGCACCGTGAGCCGGATTGTGATCATCGGTGGCGGACCCGCCGGATACGAGGCGGCGCTGGTCGCCGCACAGCTCGACGCGGACGTCACCGTGGTGGAGGCCGACGGCGCCGGTGGCGCCTGCGTGCTGCACGACTGCGTCCCGTCGAAGACCTTCATCGCCAGCTCGGACGTGGTCACCGGATACCGGGACACCGAGGAGTTCGGCATCCACTCCGACGGCCTGGAGGCGATCACCGTCGACGCCCCGGTCGTGTACAGCCGGGTCAAGCGACTGGCCCTGGCCCAGTCCGGCGACATCCAGGCCAAGCTGATCAAAGCCGGGGTCACCCTGGTCCGCGGCACGGCCCGGCTCGGCGAGGACACCCTCGGCCACACCCACCGGGTGCGCGTGCGCCCCGAGGACAGCGACGCCGAATACTCCGTCGACGCCTCGACCGTGCTCATCGCCACCGGCGCCACTCCGCGTCGGCTGCCCAGCGCCGTCCCCGACGGCGAGCGCATCCTCACCTGGCGCCAGGTCTACGACCTGCCCAAGCTGCCCGAACACCTGATCGTGATCGGCTCCGGCGTCACCGGTGCCGAGTTCGCCTCGGCGTACCTGGCCATGGGCGTGCCGGTCACCCTGGTCTCCTCGCGCGACCGGGTCATGCCGCACGAGGACGCCGACGCCGCGATGGCGATCGAGCGCGTCTTCCGCACCCGGGGCATGACCATCCTGAACAACTCCCGCGCCGACGCGGTCAAGCGGGTCGGCGACACCGTCGAGGTCACCCTGTCCGACGGGCGCATGGTCACCGGTTCGCACGCGCTGATGGCGGTCGGTTCCATCCCCAACACCGCCGACCTCGGCCTCACCGAGTACGGCGTGAACGTCGCCCCCGGCGGCTACGTCGCCGTCGACCGGGTGTCGCGGACCAACGTGCCCGGCATCTACGCCGCCGGCGACTGCACCGGGGTGCTGCCGCTGGCCAGTGTCGCGGCGATGCAGGGCCGGATCGCGATGTGGCACGCACTGGGCGAGGCGGTGGCGCCGCTGCGGCTGCGTACCGTCGCGGCGAACGTGTTCACCGACCCGGAGCTGGCCACGGTCGGCGTCTCGCAGGCCGACGTGGACAGCGGCAAGACCCCGGCCCGGCAGGTCATGCTGCCGCTGGCGGGCAACGCGCGCGCCAAGATGGCCGGGCTCGACGACGGGTTCATCAAGCTGTTCTGCCGCCCGGCCAGCGGAATCGTGGTCGGCGGGGTCGTGGTGTCGCCGCGTGCCAGCGAGCTGATCATGCCGCTGACCATGGCGGTGGAGAACCACATGACGGTGGACCAGCTGGCTCACACGATCACGATCTACCCGTCGCTGTCCGGCAGCATCGCCGAGGCCGCCCGCCAACTCATGCTCCACGACGTCGAGTAACCCGCCCCGTACCCCACCCGGGCCGTGCCCGGGATGTGATCGGGTGCAGTTTCGGGGAAACTGTCGAAAAGGCGCCCAAGATTCGTGCACTTTCCCGGAAACTGCACGGATCTTGGGGCGCCGCGTCGCGTCGCGTCGCGCGGCGAGTGTCCACATAGAGGGATGTGATTCGGGACTCCGTCTCACTGCTCACATCGTTTACGCGCCCGCAACGCGATCCACGTAGCGTCAGGACATGGCGGACCTTTTCGAGGACTACCCGCTCGGTCCCGGTTGGGACGAGATGTTCGGCATGCCGGGCATGCCCCGGTCCACCTACGAGGCGTTGCACGCCACCCTGCGCCCGCTGGCCGGAGGCGAACTGAGGCTGCGCGCCGAAGTGCTGGCCCGCGCCTTCCTCGACCAGGGCATCACGTTCGCGCTGAAGGGTGTCGAGCGGCCGTTCCCGCTGGACATCGTGCCCCGCATCATCGCCGCCGAGCAGTGGCGGCAGGTCGAGGCCGGGGTGGCGCAACGGGTCCGGGTGCTGGAGGCCTTCCTCGCCGACGTGTACGGCGAGGGCCAGGTCCTCGCCGACGGCATCGTGCCGAGACGCATCATCGTCACCAGTGCCCACTATCACCGCGAGGCGGCCGGAATCGTCCCGCCCAACGGGGTGCGGGTGCACGTGGCCGGAGTCGACCTGATCCGCGACGAGGCGGGCGAGTTCCGGGTGCTGGAGGACAACGTGCGCACCCCGTCCGGGGTCAGCTACGTGATGGAGAACCGGCGCGCCATGGCGCACGTGCTGCCGGAGGTGTTCGCCGCGACGCGGGTGCGGCCGGTCGAGTCGTACCCGGGGATGCTGTTGCAGGCGTTGCGGGCGGCGGCACCGGCCGGAGTGGACGAACCGACCGTGGTGGTGTTGACCCCGGGCGTGCACAACTCCGCGTACTTCGAGCACGCGTTGCTGGCCCGGGAGATGGGCGTGGAGCTGGTCGAGGGCCGCGACCTGGTGTGCGCGGGCAACGAGGTGTCCATGCGCACCACCGCCGGGGAGCAGCGCGTCGACGTCATCTACCGGCGTATCGACGACGAGTTCCTGGATCCGGTGCACTTCCGCGCCGACTCGATGCTCGGCGTCGCGGGCCTGCTCAACGCCGCCCGCGCCGGGAAGGTGACCATCGCCAACGCGGTCGGCAACGGCGTCGCCGACGACAAGCTGCTCTACACGTACGTGCCGGACCTGATCCGGTACTACTTCAACGAGGAGCCACTGCTGCCCAATGTGGAGACTTACCGCCTCGACGACCCCGACGTGCGTACGTACGTGCTGAGCCGGCTCGACGAGCTGGTGCTCAAGCCCGTCGACGGGTCGGGCGGGGCGGGCATCGTGATCGGGTCGCAGGCGACCGAGGAGCAGCTCGACCACGTACGGCAGCGGATCATGCTCGATCCGCGTGGCTGGATCGGCCAGCGCGAGGTGAAGCTGTCCATGGTGCCGACCCTGATCGAGGACCAGCTGCGACCGCGCCACGTCGACCTGCGCCCGTTCGCGGTCAACGACGGGCGGCAGGTGCGGGTGCTGCCCGGCGGCCTGACCCGGGTGGCGCTGCCGGAGGGCGCGCTGGTGGTCAACTCCAGCCAGGGCGGCGGTTCCAAGGACACCTGGGTGCTGCCGGAGGCGGGTTCGACCGAGGAGATGTGGACCGAGCCGGAGGCGGTCGTGTCCGTGCCGTCGGCGCGCCGCCCCGACCCCGGGCCGGGCCAGTCGGGCCACCAGCAGCAGCAACAGCAGCAGCAGGCACGAGTCGCGAGGAGGACGGCGGCATGCTGAGCCGGATCGCCGAGTCGCTGTACTGGATCGGCCGCTACGTCGAGCGGGCCGAGGACACCGCGCGCATCCTCGACGTGAACCTGCACCGGATGCTCCAGGACCCGTGGACCGACGAGGAGCAGGCCTGCCGGTCGCTGCTGTCGATCATGGGCCTGCCCGCCTCCGAGGACGGGGCCAGCCTGCCCGGCGTGGTCGAACGCCTCGGGCTGGACCTCAACAGCACCAGCTCGGTGCTGGGCGCCCTGGCCGCCGCGCGGGAGAACGCCCGGGGCGCCCGCGAGACCGTCAGCGCCGAGATGTGGGAGTGCCTGAACACCACCTGGCTCGGTATGGCCGGAGCCCGCCGCCGCATCGAGGAGGGCGGCGTGCACGCGTTCTTCCAGTGGGTGCGCGAGCGCTGCTCGGTGCTCGCGGGCCTGGCCGACGCCACCATGAGCCGGGACGAGGGCTGGCTGTTCCTGGTGCTCGGCCGCAGCATCGAGCGGGTCGACATGACCGCGCGGCTGCTGTCCACGCACAGCCGCGCGGGCGGCAGCATCCCGAGCTGGCTGACGCTGCTGCGCTCGTGCGGGGCCTGGGAGACGTACCTGCGCACGTACCGCGGTTCGCTCAGCGACCAGCACGCGGCCGAGTTCCTGCTGGTCGACCGGCTGTTCCCGCGCTCGGTGCTGGCCGCCCTGGTGACGGCCGAGTCCTGCCTGGGCGAACTGGAACCGGCCGGGGGCACCGCCCGCTCGGGCCGGGTCGGCGTCGGCACCGACGCCCAGCGCATCCTCGGCCGGGCGCGCACCGACCTGGCCTACCGCTCCTCCGACGAGCTGCTCGGCGACCTGGGCACCGTGCTGGCCCGCCTGGAACGCACCTGCTCGCAGGTGAACGACGCCGTCTCGGCCCGCTACTTCCGGCAGACCGCGGCTGTGCACTGGCAGGCCGGAGCCGTCGAGTGAGTCCCCTCGCGAACGAGAACAGGACCCGTATGACCATGGCCTCGCCCGGCTGGCGGCTGCAGATCCGGCACCGCACCGGTTTCCAGTACGGCGGCCTGGTCGCCTCGTCCTACAACGAGGCCCGGATGACGCCGAGCAGTGAGCCGCGCCAGACGGTGCTCGACAGCCGGGTAACCGTGTGGCCGACCGCCCGCACCTACCGCTACCAGGACTACTGGGACACCACGGTGACCTCGTTCGACGTGCAGGTGCCGCACGAGGTGCTGGAGGTCGTCGCCGACGCCACCGTGGAGACCTCCGGCCCGGCCGCGATCCGCGTCGACGGGCCGCGCTGGCCCGACCTGACCGAGCCGAAGGTGGTGGACCGGTGGCAGGAGCTGCTGCTGCCGACCCCGCGTACGGCGTTGGACGAGGAGCTGACCGAGCTCGCGGCCGGGCTGCGGGCCGAGCACGCGAGCCCCGACGAGGCGGCGCAGGCGGTGTGCGAACTGGTCGGGCGCGAGGTGGCGTACGTGCCGGGTTCGACCGGGGTGCAGACCGACGCGGTGCACGTCTGGCGGCAGAAGCAGGGGGTCTGCCAGGACATCTCGCACCTGTCGATCTCGCTGCTGCGGGCCATGGGCGTGCCCGCCCGGTACGTCTCCGGCTACCTGCACCCGACCCCGAACGCCCCGCTCGGCCAGCCCGTGGTCGGCCAGAGCCACGCCTGGGTGGAGTGGTGGACGGGGGAGTGGCACGCCTTCGACCCCACCAACCGGGTGCCGGTGGGCGAGCGCCACGTGGTGGTCGGCCGGGGCCGCGACTACGGCGACGTCCCACCCCTGAAGGGCGTCTACGCGGGCCCCTCCAACACCGGCCAGACCGTCGAGGTCATGCTCACCCGCGTCCGCTGATGCGCTAACCGGCTCGTGCTGGACCAGCTGCGTACGGAAGGAGTGGTGTTCGCCGACGGCGTCGGACGCGGCGCGGTATGGCGTCGCACCTGATCGGCGCGGGTATATCGGCGTCGAGCGCAGCGCCGTGGGGCGGATGGGCGAAGATGACCATATGCGGTTCCTGTCTGGGGCTCAGCCCGTGTACGACCTGACGTACAACGATGTGTTCATGGCGCCGAGCCGGTCCGACGTTGGCTCGCGCCTGGACGTCGACCTGTCGACCAGCGACGGAACGGGGTGCACCATCCCGCTGGTGGTGGCGAACATGACCGCTATCGCGGGCCGCCGGATGGCCGAGACCGTGGCGCGCCGAGGCGGCCTGACCGTGATCCCGCAGGACATTCCGGCCGGTGTGGTCACCGAGGTGATCGGCTGGGTCAAACAGCGCCACCTGGTGCACGACACCGCGATCACGCTCGGGCCGTACGAGACCGTCGGCGACGCGATCCATCTGCTGCCCAAGCGGGCGCACGGCGCCCTGGTCATCGTCGACGCCGAGCGGCGGCCGCTGGGCCTGGTGACGGAGTCGGACCTGCAGGGCGTGGACCGGTTCTCGCAGCTGCGCGACGTGATGTCGACCGAGTTGCTGACGGTGCCGTCGACGGCCACTCCGCGCGAGGCGTTCGACCTGCTCATCAAGGGTCGGCGCAAGGTCGCGCCGGTCGTCGACCACGAGGGGCGGCTGGCCGGGATCCTGACCCGGCAGGGCGCGCTGCGGGCGACGCTGTACCGCCCGTCGCTGGACGAGAAGGGGCGGCTGCGGGTCGCGGCGGCGATCGGCATCAACGGCGACTATGTGGGCCGGGCGTCCGAGCTGCTGGAGGCCGGGGTGGACGTGCTGGTGGTGGACACCGCGCACGGGCACCAGGAGCGAATGCTCAACGCGCTGCGCGCGGTGCGCGCGCTGGACCCGCAGGTCCCGGTCGTGGCGGGCAACGTCGTCACGGCCGAGGGGGTACGGGACCTCGTCGACGCGGGCGCCGACATCATCAAGGTCGGGGTGGGCCCCGGCGCGATGTGCACCACCCGGATGATGACCGGCGTGGGGCGCCCCCAGTTCTCGGCGGTGCTGGAGTGCGCGGGCGCGGCCCGTGAGCTGGGACGGCACGTCTGGGCAGACGGCGGGGTGCGCCATCCGCGCGACGTGGCGTTGGCGCTGGCCGCCGGGGCGGCGAACGTGATGATCGGATCGTGGCTGGCGGGCACCTACGAGTCGCCCGGCGACCTGTACGCCGACCCGGACGGGCGCCGCTACAAGGAGAACTTCGGGATGGCCTCGGCACGGGCGGTCAGCGCGCGTACGGCCGACGACTCGGCGTTCGACCGGGCCCGCAAGGCGGTGTTCGAGGAGGGCATCTCGACGGCGAAGATGTACCTCGACCCGGCCCGGCCGGGAGTCGAGGACGTCATCGACGAGATCGTGGCCGGGGTGCGCAGCGCGTGCACCTACGCGGGCGCGAACACCCTGGACGAGCTGCATGAACGGGCCCTGGTCGGGGTGCAGTCGGCGGCGGGCTACACCGAGGGCATGCCCCTGCCGACGTCCTGGTAACCGGCCTGGCCTCCGGCCCTTTCGCGTAGATTCGGACGGGTGGCCACCCTGCTGTCGGTCAACGTGGGCCTGCCGAAGGACGTCGCCTGGCGCGGTCGGACCGTGCACACGGGCGTGTGGAAGCAGCCGGTCGACGGCCCGGTCCTGCTGCGGCGGCTCAACCTCGACGGCGACGGCCAGGGCGACCTGGCCGGGCACGGCGGCGAGCAGCGGGCGGTGCTGGTGTACCAGCTCGACTCGTACCGCCACTGGCAGCGGGAGCTGGGCCGCGACGACCTGACGCCGGGCAACTTCGGCGAGAACTTCACCGTGGACGGGCTGCCCGACGACGAGGTCTGCATCGGGGACCGCTACCGGGTCGGCGAGGCCGTGGTGGAGGTGACCCAACCCCGCGTGACCTGCTACCGGGTGGGGCTGCGGATGAACGAGCCGCGACTGGCGGCGCTGCTGGTCGCGCACCGGCGGCCCGGTTTCTACCTGCGCGTGCTCACCGAAGGCCTGGTCCGGGCCGGGGACGAGATCGTCAAGCTGGCGACCGGACCGGAGGCGCTGACGGTCGCCGAGATAGACGCACTGCTGTACCTGCCCGGACATCCCCGGGACGGAGCCGAGCGGGCGCTGCGCGTGCCGGCGTTGAGTCCGGGCTGGCAGGCGTCCATGCGGGAGCTGCTGGCCCAGCCGGACGGGCAGCAGGGCAATCCGGGACTGGCCGCCACCGGAGCGCCGCCCGCCTGGCCGGGGTTCCGCCCGCTGACCGTCACCGCCGTCGACGCGGAGACCCGGGACGTGCTGTCGCTGCGCCTGGCCGCCGCCGACGGCGCCCCGCTACCCGGGGCGCTGCCCGGCCAGTTTCTGACCCTGCGGCTGCCCGCGCCGGATGGGCTGCTGATCCGCAGCTACTCGCTGTCCGGGTCGCCCGGCGATCCGTCGTACCGCATCAGTGTGAAGGTGGAGCCGCACGGCGCCGCCGGGGCGTACCTGCGCGCCAACGTCCGTCCCGGCACCACGGTCGAAGTAGCCGCGCCCCGGGGTACGTTCACGCTGGACCCCGGTGACGGGCCGGTGTTGCTGCTGTCGGCGGGCATCGGAGCCACCCCGGTGCTGGCCATGCTGCACGCGCTGGCGGAGCAGGAGTCCACTCGCGAGGTGTGGTGGGTGCACTGCGCCCGCGACAGCTCCGAGCACGCCTTCGCGGCGGAGAGCCGCGCGCTGCTGGAGCGACTGCCGCGCGCGCACGTCCACATCTGCTACAGCCGCCCCGGGCCGGACGACGTCGCGGGTCGGGACTTCACCACCTCGGGCCGCCTCACCGCCGCCGTGCTGCGCGAGCTGCGCCTGCCCGCGGAGACGGCGGCCTACCTGTGCGGACCGGCGGCCTTCACCCAGCAGGCCACCGCCGAGCTGGGCGAACTAGGCCTGGCCGCCCTGCACAGTGAGCTGTTCGGCGCTGGGCCGGGGATCACGCCGGGGATCGCGGCCACGCCCGGCCGCCCGCCGCACCCGCCCGAGGGCGAGCCGGGAACCGGCCCCGCGGTCGCGTTCGCCCGCAGCGGGCTGACCGTGCCGTGGAGCCCGGCGTACGGCAGCCTGCTGGAGTTCGCCGAGGCGTGCGACGTGCCGGTCCGCTGGTCGTGCCGGACCGGCGTGTGCCACACGTGCGAGAGCGGCCTGCTGTCCGGGCAGGTCGCCTACGATCCCGAGCCCGTCGACGCCCCCGCCGACGGAAACGTGCTGATCTGCAGCGCATGCCCGCTGGCCGAGGTCACCCTCGATCTCTGAACGGCCGGCGGCTACTTGATCTCACACAGCGTGGTGCCGGACTGGACGACCTCGCCGACCGACGCGGTCAGGCCGGTGATGACACCCGCCTTGTGCGCGGTGAGCGGCTGCTCCATCTTCATGGCCTCCAGGACCACGACGGTGTCGCCCTCGGCCACGGTGTCGCCGTCGGCGACCGCGAGCTTGACGATGGTGCCCTGCATCGGGGCGGTCAGCGCGTCCCCGCTGGCCGCGACGTTCGCGCCGCGTTTGCCCCCGGCCCGCTTGGCGGGGCGGCCCGCGGCGGGCGCGGCCACGGCCGTACCCCCGAACGAGGCGGGCAGGGATACTTCCAGGCGCTTGCCGCCGACCTCGACCACCACGGTCTGTCGGCCGCCATCCTCGCCCTCGGCGGCCGCGCCGCCGGTGAAGGCCGGGACGGTGTTGTTCCATTCGGTCTCGATCCACCGGGTGTGCACGGTGAACCCGACGAAGGCCGGGTCGCGCACGATGGCGCGGTGGAACGGCAGCGCGGTGGCCATACCCTCGACGATCATCTCGTCCAGGGCGCGGCGGGCGCGCTCCAGCGCCTCGGTGCGCGTCTCGCCGGTGATGATCACCTTGGCCAGCAGCGAGTCGAAGTTTCCGCTGATCACACTGCCGGTGTCGAACCCGGTGTCCACGCGCACGCCCGGACCGGCGGGCAGGTGCAGCTTCGTGATCGCACCCGGAGCGGGCAGGAAGTTGCGCCCCGGGTCCTCGCCGTTGATCCGGAACTCGATCGAGTGGCCGCGCGGGGCCGGGTCGGCGTCGAAGCGAAGCTTCTCCCCGGCGGCGATGCGGAACTGCTCGCGCACCAGGTCGATGCCGGAGGTTTCCTCGGTGACCGGGTGCTCGACCTGCAGCCGGGTGTTGACCTCCAGGAACGAGATCGTCCCGTCCGTGCCGACCAGGTACTCGACCGTGCCCGCGCCGTGGTAGCCCGCCTCGCGGCAGATCGCCTTCGCCGAGTCGTGAATGGCGGCACGCTGCGCGTCGGTCAGGAACGGCGCGGGCGCCTCCTCGACCAGTTTCTGGTGGCGGCGCTGCAGCGAGCAGTCGCGGGTGCCCACCACGATCACGTTGCCGTGCTGGTCGGCCAGCACCTGCGCCTCGACGTGGCGCGGCTTGTCCAGGTACCGCTCGACGAAGCACTCGCCCCGGCCGAATGCGGCCACCGCCTCGCGGGTCGCCGAGTCGAACAGATCGGGGATCTCCTCCAGCGTGCGGGCCACCTTGAGGCCGCGACCGCCGCCGCCGAACGCCGCCTTGATGGCCACCGGCAGGCCGTGTTCCCGGGCGAACGCGACGATCTCGTCGGCGCCCTTGACCGGCTCGGGCGTGCCGGGCACCAGCGGTGCTCCGGCGCGCTGGGCGATGTGCCGGGCAGTGACCTTGTCGCCGAGGTCGCGGATCGCCTGCGGGGTGGGGCCGACCCAGGTCAGCCCGGCGTCGAGGACGGCCTGGGCGAAGTCGGCGTTCTCGGAGAGGAAGCCGTAGCCGGGGTGCACCGCGTCGGCGCCGGCGCGCTTCGCGACGTCGATCAGCTTGTCGATGCGCAGGTACGTGTCGGCGCTGGTCTCGCCGCCCAGCGCGTACGCCTCGTCGGCGATGGTGACGTGCAGCGCGTCCCGGTCGCCGTCGGCATAGACGGCGACGCTGGTCAGGCCCGCGTCGCGGCAGGCTCGCGCCACGCGTACGGCGATCTCGCCTCGGTTGGCGATCAGCACTTTGGACAGCATCGTCATCATCGTCCTCCCCGACGGGCCTGCGCGGAGTCTATCGGCGCAGTTGATCATTAACGACCGCTCAGGCGCGATGTGACCAGTCTCATGAACGACCGTTCACCCCCTCAGGGGGTGACGTCGCACCCCGCCACCCGCCACCCGCCGCGCCCCGCCACCCGCCGCGCCCCGTCCCACGCGCGGTCGCGCGGGTTGACGCTGCAGTTTCGGGGAAAGTGCAGGAATCTTGGTCGTCTTTCGTGCAGTTTCCCCGAAACTGCACGAACGCCGAGCACCGCGACGCCCGGCACCGGGGCGCCCGGCCCGGCCCGGCGGGGCGGGGCGGGGCGTGAGGGTGTGGCGTGAGGGTGTGGCGTGGTGGTGCCCCCGAAGGGCGTGGGTGGGACGGGCGACGCACACTGGCTGGCGTGTCGACGACGCGGATGATGATCCTGGGTGTGGTCCGGCTGCTCCAGCCGGTGCACGGGTATGACGTACGCCGTGAGCTGCTGAGCTGGCATGCCGACCAGTGGGCCAACGTGCAGCCCGGGTCGGTCTACCACGCCCTGAAGAAGCTCGCCGACGAGGGCGCGCTGCGCGAGGTCGGCAGTGAGCAGGTCGGCTCCCGCCCCGCGCGCACCCGCTACGAGGTGACCGAGAAGGGCACCGAGCAGTTCCGCGACCTGCTGACGACGTACCTGTGGGGGCAGCACGAGGGGGAGGACCCGTTCCTGGCGGCGTTCTCGTTGATGACGGAGCTGCCCCGGGAGGAGGTCACGGCGGCGCTGCGCAACCGGGCGCGGCATCTGCGGGCCGACAACGACGGTAAGCGGGCCGCGCTGGCCACGGGCTGGGCGGTGGCCGACAACAAGCCGACCCACGTGCGCTGGATGCTGGAGCTGGACATCGCGCGGGCCGAGGGCGAGATCGGGTGGTGTGAGCGTGTCGCCGACGAGATCGAGGCGGGCACGCCGTACTGGACCCCGGAGTTGATGGCCCGGTGGCGGGGAAATCCCAACCTCGCAACTGAATAATCAAACTTGACTAGTGTCAGACCCTGGTCCTACGCTCCACGGGTTCCCCCGACTCTGGAGCGATAAATGATCATCGAGACCTCCGGGCTGCGGAAATCCTTCCGCTCCCGTGCCGGTCGCGACGTCAAGACCGTGGAAGCGGTCCGCGGCGTCGACCTGAGCGTCGCCGAGGGAGAGATCTTCGGCTTCCTCGGCCCCAACGGCGCCGGCAAGACCACCACCCTGCGCATGCTCGCCACCCTGCTCGAACCCGACGGCGGCACCGCCGTCATCGCCGGTGCCGACCTGCGCAAGGACCCGGGCGAGGTGCGCCGCCGGATCGGCTACGTCGCCCAGGGCGGCAGCACCTGGGACGACTCCACCGGCCGCGAGGAGCTGGTGCTGCACGCCCGGATGTACGGCATCAGCAAGGCCGAGGCCCAGCGCCGCGCCGCCGACGCCCTGCAGACCTTCGAGCTCGCCGAGTACGCCGACCGCAAGTGCAAGACGTACTCCGGTGGCCAGCGCCGCCGCGTCGACATCGCGCTGGGCATCATCCACCAGCCGAAGGTCGTCTTCCTGGACGAGCCCACCACCGGCCTGGACCCGCAGTCGCGCGCCCACATGTGGGGCGAGGTGCGCAAGCTGCGCGAGATGGGCATGACCGTCTTCCTCACCACGCACTACCTGGACGAGGCCGACGCGCTGTGCGACCGGCTGGCCATCATGGACCACGGCCAGATCGTCGCCGAGGGCACGCCCGCCGACCTCAAGCAGGAGGTGCTCGGCGACGTCGTCTCCGTGCAGCTGCAGCGCGACGTCCCCAGGGCCGCCGACCTGTTCGGCGACGCCGACTTCGTGCGCAAGCTGGAGACCACCGAGCAGTCGCTGCGGCTGTACGTCGAGGATGGCGCCAGCGCCATCCCGCATGTGCTGCGCAGCCTCGACGCCGAGAAGATCGCCATCGACGGCATCGAGCTGCACCGTCCCAGCCTCGACGACGTGTTCCTGGCCAAGACCGGCCGCAGCCTGAGGGAGAGCTGAGCCATGAAATTCCTCCGTGACACCTGGCTGGTGTTCCAGCGGCAGATGCTGCTCCTGCTGCGCAACCCGGTGTGGGTCATCGTCGGCATCACCCAGCCGCTGTTCTACCTGTTCCTGTTCGCGCCGCTGATGAGCAAGGCGCTGGGCCAGGGCAAGCCGCTCAGCCAGGGCGAGACCTACCAGCTGTTCGTGCCGGGCATGCTGGTCATGGTCGCGCTGTTCAGCGCCTTCTCCGGCTTCGGCATCATCGCCGAGCTGCGCGCGGGCGTGATCGAGCGCAACCGGGTCACCCCGGTCAGCCGGGTGGCGCTGCTGCTCGGCCGCTCGCTGCGCGACGTGGTGCAGCTGATGTTCCAGGCCGTGCTGGTGACGCTGCTGTCGTACCCGTTCGGGCTGCGCATCGCCGTCGGCGACGCGGTGCTGGCGTTCCTGCTGGTCGGCCTGATGGCGCTGCTGCTGTCCTCGCTCGGGTATGCCCTGGGCCTGGCACTGAAGAGCGAGGACGCGATGGCGCCCCTGCTCAATACGCTGATCCAGCCGATCATGCTGCTGTCGGGCATCCTGCTGCCGATCGCGCTCGGCCCGGCGTGGCTGCAGCGCGTGGCCGACTTCAACCCGTTCAGCTGGGCCGTCACCGGTGTGCGCGCGCTGTTCGCGGGCAACCCTGGCGACGACTCGGTATGGCAGGCGCTGGCCATCCTCAGCCCGCTGACGGTCATCGCACTGATCGTCTCGTCGCGGACCTTCGCCAAGTCCGTGCGCTGACCGGCGTTAGCTCGGTTACACCTCACAGCCGGGGCACTGTAAGGAGCGTAGCTTCGTACAGTGCCCCGGCTTACTCGTGATCTCGCGACCTGGTTGATCTACCTGCAGCTGGGCCTCTGGGGCTACTTCAACTACGGCTTCGGGCCGGTCATGCCGCTGCTGCGCGACGAGCAGGGCACCAGTGCCGCGGCGGCCAGCCTGCACAGCACCGCCATCGCGGTCGGCGCGGTGGCCGGCGGCGCTCTCTACCCGGTCCTTTCCCGCCGGTACGGCCGAGCCGCCGTGCTCTGGGGCGGGCAGGCCGTCATCGCGCTCGGCGTGCTGGCGTTCGTCACCCTCCCGCCGCTGTACCCGGTCACCCTGGCGCTGACCGCGCTCATCGCCGTCGCCGGGATCACCATGATCGGCGGCATCGTGGCGGCACTGTCCGACCGGCACGGACCGGCCGGACCCGCTGCGATCAGCGAGGCCAACGCGGTCTGCTGCGCCGCCGGGCTGCTCGCCCCGCTGGCCGTCGGCGCCACCATGCGGGCCGGACTCGGCTGGCGTACCGGGTTCGGGCTGCTGGTCGGCCTGGTCGCGCTGCTCGCACTGGTCGCGTACGTCCGCCGGGTGAGCGTCACCGGTGGACCCTCAGCCGCGACGGCCGTCGACAGCGCCCCACGTCGCCCGCTGCCCGGCGGGTACTGGCTGGCCTGGTCGATGATGACGCTCACCGGCGCCGTCGAGGTCGTGCTGTCGATGTGGGCCGCCTCGGTGCTGCGCGACCGGGCCGGGATGTCGCCGGGCGTGGCCACCGCGGTGATGTCGGCCGTGGTCGGCGGCATGTTCGTCGGTCGCCTGTGCGGGGCGCGGATCGCCCTGCGGGTGCGGTCCATCCCGCTGTACCTGTGCGCGCTGGCCGTCAGCCTGGCCGGGTTCGCCGTCTTCTGGAGCGCCACCGGACCCGTGGTGGCCGTGGTGGGGCTGGCCGTGCTCGGGCTCGGCAACGCGATGCACTACCCGCTGGCGATCGCGCTGGCGCTGGGGGCCGCGGCGGGGCAGGCGGACCGGGCAGCGGGCGTGGCGTCGTACTCGATGGCGGTCAGTTTCGGCGCGGGCCCGCTCGCGCTCGGCCTGGTCGCCGACCAGGTCGGCCCCCACACCGCCTTCCTCCTGATCCCCCTCCTCCTAGCCGCCGCAGCCGCCCTCGCCCTCCGCATCACCCCCACCCCCGTCCCCACCCCCGTCCCCACCCCCGCCCCGGCCCCCATCACCGGTTGATCATGAACTTATGGCACGGCTCGACGGTGTGTCCTGTGCACAACCTCCTGATCAACAAGCCGGTGGCCCGGGGGGTCGGCGCGGCCCGGGGCCCGGCAGACGATCAGGAAGTTGTGCCCGCGACACACCGTCGACCCGTGCCATAAGTTCATGATCAACCGGTCGGGTTGAGGGGTTGGGCCGGGGTGGGTGGGTGGGTTAGAGCTTGCGGGAGAGGGTTACGCCGTCGGAGAAGGGGAGTAGGACCGTCTCCACGCGGGGGTCGGCGGCGACCGCGGTGTTGAAGGCGGCGATCGCGATGGTGCCGGTGTCGTCCGGCCTCGGGTCGAGCACCCGGCCGCCGCGCAGTGTGTTGTCGGAGATGATCAGGCCGCCGGCGCGCATCCGCGGCACCAGCAGCTCCCAGTACGCGCCGTAGCTCTCCTTGTCGGCGTCGACGAACGCCAGGTCCAGGTACGGCTCATCCGGCAGTTGCGCCAGCCCTTCGGCGGCGGGGCCGAGGCGAAGCTCGACCCGGTCGGCCACGCCCGCCCGCGCCCAGTATCGCCGGGCGATGGAGGTGTACTCGTCGGAGACGTCGAAGCAGGTCAGGCGGCCGCCCTCGGCCAAGCCGCGGGCGATGGCCAGCGACGACATGCCGGTGAACGTGCCCACCTCGACGGCGTGGCGTACGCCGACCAGCTTGGTGAGCATGGTCAACAGCGCCGCGTACTCCGGCTCGATCTGCATGCCCGCGGCCGAGCCGGTGGCCCGCGCGGTCTCCGCGATCAGGTCCTGTTGCAGCTCGTCGGGCGGGGTGCCGTGACTGACGACGTAGTCGTGGAGTTCTTCGGTGACCGTGATGAAGGAACGGCTCATGCCTGCGAGCCTATGCCGCCGGCAGCGGGTTCAGCGGCCCCGCCAGAACTGTGTGATGCCGTAACCCAGTTCGGCCAGCATGCGGCGCAGCAGGGGCAGCGACAGGCCGATCACGTTGGTGTGGTCGCCCTCCAGTCGCTCCACGAACGCGCTGCCCAGGCCGTCGATGGTGAACGAGCCGGCCACCCACAGCGGCTCGCCGGAGCCGACGTACGCGTCGATCTCCTCGTCGCTGATGTCGGCGAAGTGCACCACGGTGGCAGCGTCGCCCTGCGCGATCCGGTCCGTGGTCAGGTCGATCAGGCAGTGGCCGGTGTGCAGCACGCCGGTGCGGCCGCGCATCGCCTGCCAGCGCTTGACCGCCTCGTCGGGGCTGTCCGGCTTGCCGAGAATCTGGCCGTCGAAGGCGAGCACCGAGTCACAGCCGAGCACCAGGGCGTGCGGGCGCGGGTGGGTGCTGTGGCGCAGCCGCTCCGCCACGGCGTGCGCCTTCATCCGAGCCAGTACGCCGCTGAGCGCCTCGGCGGTGGTCGCTTCGATCGCGTCCTCGTCGACGCCGCTGACGATGACCTCCGCGTCGATCCCGGCGGCCGCGAGCAGGTTGCGGCGCGCCGGGCTGGCGGAAGCGAGGACCAGGTTCGGGCGATTGGGCATAGACGGCAGGCTACCGGTGGACCCGGCGGGCCACGACGACGGCCACGCCGCCCCCGACGATGATCACGCCGAGCACCAGTGCGATCAGGCCCAGGCGCAGGCCGCCACCGTCGCTGGTGTCGGGCAGCTCGCTGGCGCTGACGGTGGCGACCGACCGGTCGGTCGGCTCGGCGCTGGGCAGCGCGTCCGGGGCGGTCAGCGCGGCGACCGGGTCGACCACGCCGAAGCCGTAGTCGCGGTCCTGGCCCTTGGGGCCCTTGTCCACGGCGGTCCGGGTCAGCCGCTCCAGCACCTGGTCGGCGGTGAGGTTCGGGTACTTGGACCAGACCAGCGCCGCCACGCCCGCGGCGATCGCGGTCGCGGGGCTGGTGCCGCTGCCCCGGCGGTACTGCGTGCCGGCCGACTTGTTGATTTTGCTGGCGCTGGTGATGTCGGCGCCGGGAGCGCTGAGCACCAGCTCCGGGCCGCTCACCGAGGAGCCCATGTGGTTGCCGGCGCGGTCCACGGCGCCGACCGCGACCGCGCCGGGGTAGCGCGCCGGGGCGGTGACCACGAAGTCCTCGGGGGCGTTGCCGCTGGCCGCGAAGACCAGGGTGCCCGCCTCGCGGGCCCTGGCCACCGCGTTGATCAGATCGTCGGGCACCGCCGAGAACGCCGACACCGAGATCGAAATGATCTTGATCTTTCGGCTCACCGCCTCGTTGATGCCCTTCACGATGGCGTCGCCGTTGCCCATACCGGCCGCGTTGGCCATCCGGATCGGGAAGATCTTGGCTTTGGGGGCGATGCCGAGCACGCCGTCGCCGCTGCCGTGGCCGTGCGCGGCGATCAGCCCCGCCATGCCGGTGCCGTGGCCGTCGAGGTCACCCCAGCCGTTGCCGCCGCCCCCGGTCACCACGTCGATGCCGGTCAGCACGTTGCCGTCCAGATCGGGGTGGTGCGCCTCGACGCCGGAGTCGATCACCGCGACGGTGACGCCCGCGCCCTGGCTGATCGCGTGCGCCTTGGTCAGGTCGAGGTAGCCGAGGAACCACTGGTCGTCGCGGAAGCGGTCGGCGTGCGCGGGGGCCGCGCCGACGGCGATGGTGGCGGCGGCGGTGACCAGCACCGCCGCCGACCGGAGCAGACGCCTCACCGGTACATCCCGATCGCCGGACCGGGGTCGACCGGGCCGGGCGCGTCCGGCGCCTCCAGCACCGGGGTCACGCCCTGGGCCACGCTCCACAGCGTGTCCGGATCATCGTGGTCCTCGCCCTCGCCGTCGCGGCGCTGACCGGGCCGCCCCGGCGCTCCGCCCATCGGCGTGTTGAGCCCGGCCGAGCCGCGCGCGCCGGCGGCGCCGCGACCGGCCGCGCCGGGTCCGCCACCGCCGATCATGCCGCCGACCGGGTTGGTTCGCGGACCTCCGGCGCGGGCCGCGCCCGCGCCCGGAGCGCCGCCGATCACACCGCCGGGCATGCCCGCCGTGCGGGCCAGCGGCGCGGCACCGCCCATGCCGCCGATCACCGGCGGACGGGCGCCGCCGGGCAGGCCGGTCATCGGCGGCCCGCCGATGACGTTGGGCGGCAGGCTCGGCGTGCTGGGCGCCGGAGGCAGGCCCGGGTTGGTGGGGCTGGTGCCGATCGGCACGGTCGTGTTCGGCGGCGCCGGGTTGAGGCCGGACAGGTCCGGACCGCTGCTGACCGGCACCGGGGTGGCGGTGAAGTTGGCCGGAAGCGCCGGGGCGGGAATCGGCATGATCGGCGGGATCATGGGCGGCACGATCGGCGGCGGGGTGCCGTAGTCGCCGCCGCTGTCGAGCTTGGTACCCCGGCCCGGCGGCACGTACGGCGCGGGCTTGACCATGTTGTACGGCGCCATGACCAGCGCCGACCCCAGTCCGGTCATGATGGCACGGGCCTCGCCCAGCTTCCTGGCCAGGAACTGGTCGACGGTGCCCTCGCGGGAGGGCAGGTCCGACGGCTGCTTCGGGTTCGGACCTGACGCGGGCAGGTACTTCATGTACGCGTCGTAGATCGGCTTGAGCTTGCGCTTCGCGTCGTCGATCGCGATCGGCATGTCATGGGCGTACGCGTAGTTGCCGCCGGTCACGTGGGCGACGTTCTCCACCGAGGCGATGAGCTCGTCGAGCCGGGCCAGGAACGTCTTCGCCGCCTCGCTGCCCTCCGGGCGCCAGATCCCGGCCAGCTTCTCCCGGTACACCTTGAGCCGGTCGCGGTGCAGCGAGGCGAGCTCGCTGGCCTTCTTCCAGCCGTCGGACTGCTCGAAGTGCGGGCCGAGCTGCCGCTGGTTGACCCAGTCCCACATGGTCTGCATCGGCACGTTGTTCCAGTCGGTCCCCGTCATTTGTAGTCACCGCCGTTGTCCGAAGTGGTGCCGGCGTTCGGGTCGACCGGCGGGATGACGACGCCAGGGTTGTTCGTCGGCTGGCCGGTGTTGGGCTGGGCCGGTTGGCCGCTCTGGCCCGGCACCGCCGTCGTCGGGTCGCTGGCCAGCACTCGCTTGACGTCCGACGTGCGGGTGGCGGTGAGCGCGTCGGTCTTGCCGTACTGCTTGACGATCTCGCGGGTGGCGGTGACGAAGTTCAGCACCGCCTCGTCGTGGCGGGCGAGCGCGTCGGCGGCCTGCACCAGCATGTCGCGGTGGCCCTGCATGCCCGCGCACAACTCCTGGAACCGCTTGTCCGGCGCTTGCACCACCGTCGCCATCTGCTCGAAGACCGTCTTGGCGTGCGGACGGTAGTCGAGCATGTGCTCCTTCTCCAGCACGTCGGCGAAGAGCTTCAGATCCTCCAGCTCGATGGCGAGCGTGCCCTCGTCATACCCGGTGAAACTGCTGGCCTTGGTGTATCCGCTGCCGCGGCCGTAGTCACGCAGCCAGGCGGGTCCCTTGTCCTCTTCGGGCAGTCCCATGGCGCTTGTTACCTCCCCCATTGGCGAGTCGGTGGCGTGCAGCCGTTCGCGGCCAACGAGTCGAGGCCATGGGCGCCCACCGATTCCAGCGCTTGCAGACTACCGAAATCGGGCAAGGATGCACACCGTCAGGCGGGCAGTCCCGACCGCCGCCACGCGCCCGTCCCGGGCCTGGTCACCGTGGGCAGGCCGCTGCGCCACCAGTCCGACACCGCGGGCGGTGTGGCCGGTGCCACGGCGGGCCGTGCCGACAGTACGGCCACCAGCGCGGCCACCTCCTCGGCTGTCGGCACCCCGCGCTCGATCCGGATCGGACTCTCGCTCATCTCTGCTCTCCCTCCCCGTGGGGTCGGCTCATGCCGAACTCCCGGTACACCCGTGACCAGAACCCGTCGCGCACCCACAACCGCGCCTTCTCATACTGCCGCAGCGAGATGCCCAGCTCCTTCTCGGCCTCGACCAGCAGTTCCTTGTCGATGACGGTCGGCAGCTTCGGCCCCGGCAGCAGGTCGCCGATGTTGTCCCGCCCCCGGGCGAGAATCCACTTCTGCGCCACGAACTCGCCGATGTCGACGATGTCGGTGCGTTCGGGCAGCGGCGCCGCGACCGGGCGGACCGGGGCGGGCCGCGGTTCGGGCACCGCCGACACCTGCGCGACGGGCAGTGCGATCGCCGGGCGGCCCGAGAACACCTCGGCGGGCGTGGGCGTACGGATGCGGCCGGTCGGCGTGAAGTACGGCCGGACCGTGTCGGCGTCCAGCGTGAACACCGTGTCGCTCTCCCAGAGCAGGCGTTCGGCCTGGTTGGTGCCGTACGGCGGCTCGACGCCCCACAGGTGCACCCGCACCCCGTAGCTCTGCGCCGCCTCGATCGCCGAGAGCATGTCCTCGTCCCCGGCGACCAGCACCGCGTCGGTGACCGCCTTGTGCCTGGCCAGCGTCTCCAGGTCGCTGCGGATCTGGGCGTCCACGCCCTTCTGCTGACCGCGCATGTTGAGGTTGCCCAGCCGCAGCTTGACCTGCCCCATCTGGGCGATGACGCGCTGGTCGATGGTGGGGACCCGGTCGCGGGCGGCGTCGAACCAGTACACCCGCAGCAGGTCGTCGCCCAGGCGCGTGGCCGCGAGCTGCATGAGGGCGTGAATCAGCGGCTCGGCGTCCACTTTGAACTCCGAGCGGTTGGAGGTGCCCAGCACCAGTTCGCCCGAGGCCGCGTACAGGTAGCCCACGTCGACCAGCACGGTATGGCGCCGCGGCAGGTTCATCCCGCCATCGTTCCACACCGGAGGGTCGACGTGAACGTTGTGCCACATGGGCGTCACTCACCGCTGATGATTGATGTATGCCACTACCGGGGAGTCGTTGCCGGGGCATCCCGTCACAGCGGGATGTTGCCGTGCTTCTTCGGCGGCAGCGTCTCCCGCTTGGCGGCCAGCGTGCGCAGGCCCCGCACGATGTGTGCCCTGGTGGCCGAGGGACGGATCACCGCGTCGACGTAGCCCCGCTCGGCGGCGACGTACGGGTTGCACAGGGTGTCCTCGTACTCGTCGATGAGCTCGGCGCGGCGGGTCACCGGATCGTCGGCGGCGGCCAGTTCCGCACGGTAGAGGATGTTCACCGCGCCCTGCGCGCCCATCACCGCGATCTGCGCGGTCGGCCAGGCGAAGTTGAGGTCGGCGCCGAGGTGCTTGGAGCCCATGACGTCGTATGCGCCGCCGTACGCCTTGCGGGTGATCACCGTGATCTTCGGGACGGTGGCCTCGGCGTACGCGTAGATGAGCTTGGCGCCGCGGCGGATGATGCCGTCCCACTCCTGGCTGGTGCCGGGCAGGAAGCCGGGCACGTCCACGAAGGTCAGCACCGGGATGTTGAACGCGTCGCAGGTGCGCACGAATCGGGCCGCCTTCTCCGAGGCGGCGATGTCCAGGCAGCCCGCGAAGTGCATCGGCTGGTTGGCGACCACACCCACCGGCTTGCCCTCGACCCGGCCGAAGCCGGTGAGGATGTTCTGCGCGTACAGCGGCTGCACTTCCAGGAACTCGCCGTCGTCGAGGATCGACTCCAGCACCGTGTGCATGTCGTACGGCTGGTTGGCCGAGTCGGGGATCAGGGTGTCCAGCCCGGTGTCGACGTCGGAGACGGCCAGGTCGGCCGTCGTGGGGTAGGCGGGCGCCTGGTCGAGGTTGTTGCTCGGCAGGTACGACAGCAGCGCCTTGACGTACTCGATCGCGTCGGCCTCGTCGGTGGCCAGGTAGTGCGCGTTGCCGCTCTTGGTGTTGTGGGTGCGCGCGCCGCCGAGCTCCTCCATGCCCACGTCCTCGCCGGTGACCGTCTTGATGACGTCCGGGCCGGTGATGAACATGTGCGAGGTCTGGTCGACCATCACGGTGAAGTCGGTGACGGCGGGGGAGTAGACCGCCCCGCCCGCGCACGGGCCCATGACCAGTGAGATCTGCGGGATCACGCCGGAGGCGCGCACGTTGCGGAAGAAGATCTCGCCGTACAGGCCGAGCGAGGCCACGCCCTCCTGGATGCGGGCGCCGCCGGAGTCGTTGATGCCGATGACCGGGCAGCCGGTCTTCATGGCCAGGTCCATCACCTTGACGATCTTCTCGCCGAAGACCTCGCCCAGCGAGCCGCCGAAGATCGTGAAGTCCTGGGCGAACACGCACACCGGGCGGCCGTCGACGGTGCCGTAGCCGGTGACCACGCCGTCGCCGTACGGCCGGTTCCGGTCCTGCCCGAAGTTGGTCGAACGGTGCCGGGCCAGCTCGTCGAGCTCGACGAACGAGCCCTCGTCGAGCAGCAGCTCGATCCGCTCGCGCGCGGTCTTCTTGCCCCGGGCGTGCTGCTTCTCGATCGCCCGCGCGGAGCCCGCGTGCACGGCCTCCTCGACCCGCCGGTCGAAGTCGGCGAGCTTGCCCGCCGTCGTCCGGCTCACCTGGCTGCTGTCCTTCGGCACCGTTGTCGTCACGCCGTGATGCTAACGAACCCCTGAACTCTCGTTCAGTCATCTGCGCCACACGTCGCCGGATCGTCAACGAAATGATCTTGAAAACAGGGGTGGTCGTTTCGTCTGGTTTGGGGTGGTCGTTAGGACGATTGTGACGATGGTCTTCGGGGTAGCGCTGCTGGTGGGCGGCTTCACCGTGCTCGCCGTGGTGCGACCGTGGCAGGGCGAACCGCGCCCCCGCACGACGCGTAGGCGCAGTCCGGTCTCGGCGCCACCGAGCCCGCCCCGGCCCCGCCCCGGGTCCGGCGGGCAGACCGCCCCCGGGGCGCGCCGACCCCACCCGGCCCGACGCGGCCCGGCGTCGGCCACCACCGCGGCCGCAGCCCGACCGGCCGCAGCCCGACCGACCGAACGCGCCGCCGCGCCCGCCCCGGCCGAGGCGACGCTGCTCTCGGCCGCGACCCCGGCGGCGGCCGACCGCCGCACGCCCGTGGTCGTCGGCACCGGCGTGCCGGGGATCAACGCCGAATCCCGTTTCGCACACCGCCCGCGAACCGTCCTCGCGATGGCGCAGACCCGCTCCGAGTCTCCGGCCGCGCAACTGGTGAGCAGTGCCGCCTCGGCCCCGGCTGCGCAACTGGTGAGCAGCGCCGCGTCGGCCTCGGCCCCGCAACTGGTGAGCAGCGCCGCTCCGGCCTCGGCCGCGACTGGCGGCGACGTCGGTGGCTCGGTGCACCCGATCCGGCAGGACGCCGCCGCGAGCACGCCCCGACCGATGCCCCGTCGCCGGGCGGCCGAACCGCTGCCGGACCAGAGCGCAGACCGCGCGGCCGCCGCACCCGTCCCCACGCCTGCCCTGCCCTCCGGCTTCGGACCCAGCCTGGTCGCCGTCCCCGGTGGCGGTGCGGGTGCGGGTGCGGGTGAGACGGTGCGGCGCCACCGGATGGAGGCCCTGCAGCGGCCACGCCGCGTCGCCACCGACGCCGATCAGACCGACATCGTGCTGCCCGAGTGGCTCGGCCCGTTCAGCGACGGCGACGCCGCCCCGGTCCGTGCCCGCCACGCGGGCTAGCGTGTGCCCGTGACCGACGACGACCGCCCGCCGCTCGACGAGGTCCGCCTGCGGCGCGAGACCGGCCCGTTCTGGCGACCGCGGATCGTGGCCGAGACCGGCTCCACGAACACCGACGTGGCGGCGAGCTGCGACGGCGAGCCCGAAGGGCTGGTCGTGCTGGCCGAGTCGCAGACCGCGGGCCGGGGACGGCTGGGTCGGGCCTGGCAGTCGCCCCCACGGGCCGGGCTGGCCCTGAGCGTGCTGCTGCGCCCGACCGTGGACGTGGCCCGCTGGGGCTGGCTGCCGCTGCTGGCGGGCGTCGCCCTGGCCGAGGCCGTACGCGCGGTGGCCGGGCTCGAGGCGGGGCTGAAATGGCCCAACGACCTGCTGCTCGACGGGCGCAAATGCGCGGGCCTGCTGGCCGAGGTGCCCCAGCCCGGCGCGGTCGTGATCGGCATCGGACTCAACGTCACCCTCGCGGCGGACGAGCTGCCGATCACCCCGTCCGGCCTGCCCGCGACCTCGCTGAACCTGGCCGGAGCCCGCTCGGTGGACCGCACCGCCCTGGCCGCCGCACTCCTGAGCCGCCTCCGCGACCGCTACCAGCAGTGGCAGGCCGCGGGCGGCGACCCCGAGACCAGCGGCATCCGGGAAACCTATGTGCGCCTGTGCGCCACGGTCGGCCGGGAAGTCTCCGTGTCCCTCCCGGACGGTTCGGCTCTCACCGGCACCGCGACCACCGTCGACCCCGACGGCCGCCTCATCCTCGCCACCCCCGACGGGACCCTGCGCCCCATCGCCGCCGGCGACATCCTCCACCTCCGCTGACTCCGCGCACCCGCACCGCGTGCCGCGCAGCCAGGAGCCGGCAGAACAGAAGCCAGGGGCCGCCAGAACAGACGGAAAGGCGACGGGGACCCACGGCGGATACCTCAGGGTGGTGTGGCCGCACTAACCTGCTCGCGGGCAATCGCGCAAGAACTGACAGCCCGCGAATTAGGAGGCAAGGAAGATGGCGTTCCCCGAGGACGTGCTGACCGACGGCGAGCAGGTCGAACTCGACCTGCATCCGCACTGGAAGGCCATGATCTGGCCGGTCACCGTGCTGGTGCTGGCGCTCGCGGCGGTGATCAGCGCGCTGGTCCTGCTGGACAACGAGGTGCTGATCTACATCATCGCGGGCGTGGCCGTGGTGGCGGTGGCCTGGCTGTCGTTCTGGCCCTGGCTGGTCTGGCGCACCACGCACTACGTGCTCACCAACGAGCGGGTGCTGCTGCAGACGGGCGTGTTCTCCCGCGACCGTCGTGACATCCCGCTGTCGCGGGTCAACGACCACTCCATGAACCAGCGGTTCGTCGAGCGGCTGCTGGGCTGTGGCACGCTGACCATCGAGTCGGCGGGCGAGCGCGGCCAGTCGGTCCTGCGCGACATTCCGCACGTGGAGAAGGTTCAGACCAGGCTGTACGAGCTGGTCGAGGCGGACCGGGACGCGTACGCGTTCAACGACAGCGAGCGTGGCGCAAAGAACTCGGCCCCGGCCCAGGCGACGCGCGCCGAGGCCGAGGCCGAGGAGAAGTAAGTCCGCCGGCCTACCGCTCTGGGCGCGGCTTGGCCTGCGTCAGCTCGTCGGAGAGCTGCGCGTCGCTGAGCTCCGCGTCCAGGGCGGCCAGCTGCTCGGCCTCGGCCGCGAACTCCGCCTCCAGTGAGGCGGTGAGCCGGGAGAAGTCGTCGCGGTGCACCTGCGCGGGCACCGGCACACCCACCGCGGTGGTGGCGGCGGCCTCGGCGTCGAGCAGTTCCTCGACGTCGGCGACGTGCAGGTGCGCCGGGCCCAGGTCGATGTCGGCGCCGCCCGCCCCGACCGCGACCGTGTTGCTCGGCGCGAACACGAACGTGCGGTACGTGAAGAAGCGGAAGATCGTGCCCAGGCCGAGGCCGAAGAACTTGGCCACGTTCAGGGCGAACAGGCTGGTCAGGCCCAGCGCGTACTTGGTGGCGCCCATGATGGCCAGCTCGATGGCCAGACCCGCGGCGTTGAAGATGACGAACATGACGAACTCGCGGGTGACCCCGTCCTTCGGCCGGTCCTTGTAGGTCCAGTGCCGGTTCATCAGGTACGACGTAACCATGGCCACGACGGTGGCGACCACGTTGGCCTTGAGCTCGCCGTTCGGAAAGATCGTGAGCACCATGACGTTGAGCACCACGAAGTTGACCAACGTGTTGATCCCGCCCACGACGGCGAACTTGAGGGCCTCCGGGCCGAGCCGGCGGAGTCGGGCCGGCAGCAGGCGGTCCCACATCATCTGGTCACGGTGCACTCGGTCACTTTACGCGAGAAGAATCAGGACGACAGGTTCCGCAACCCCGGATGCGTGCCATCTCACCTTGCGGAAGCCTGCGCCGGAGCGGGCTGGGGCAGCTCGACCCGTGGGCCGGTGAACACGAAACGCCGGTACGCCCAGAAGCGGAACACGGTCGCGATCGCGTTGCCGATCAGCATCTTCGAGACGTTGTCGGCCAGCCGGGTGTGGAAGATCTCCGGCCAGACGCCGCCGAGGACCTCGTGGCTGAACCACAGCACCGCCAGGGTGATGCCGAGCCCGACCGCGTTGAAGAAGAAGTAGAGGGCGTACTCGCGGGGGAGGCTGGAGCTCTCCCGGTCGCGCCAGGTCCAGTAGCGGTTGCCCAGGAACGCCGCGGTGGCCGCGATCGTCATCGAGGCGACGTTCGCGGCCAGCCAGCCGGCGGGCTCCAGCAGCAGGTTGAACACCGCCAGGTCGACGAGGAAGGCCAGTCCGCCGACTACGCCGAACTTGCCCAGCTCCCGCAGCAGGTGTCGGAAGCGGTCGATGAGCCGGGGGAGGAGCCCGGCGGCTGGTTCAGGGGTCACGTGCCGAGCTTACCGGGCGGCGGCGTCGTGGTCGTCGGCCTGCGCGGCACCGGTGACGACCGCGAACAACCCGACCTCCAGCGGATCGCGGCCCGTGCGCAGGCGGGCGGCGCTGCCCGGCGCGGCCTGGGCGCCCAGCCAGAGCACGTCCACGCCGGGCGTACGCCAGGTGCACCGCCCCGGGTCGGCCCGGCAGGCCAGCGCCGCGGCGCTGCTGTTGCGCCCCCCGGCGAGGTTGCCCGCCACCCCGACCTGGCTGTCCCCGATGTACAGCGAATCGCCGGCCATGTTCAGGTCGCCGTCCCACAGGGCCAGGCCGACCTTGACCTGCCCGCCCGGCCCGAGGGCCACGGTGGCGTCGTCGTCGCCGTGGCCGGTGCGTGGGCCGAGGTAGACGGCGGCCTCGGCGCGCGGGGCGCGGTCCTGGGCGTAGACCACGGCCAGACTCCAGCCCGCGTACTGCCCGCTGCCGTGGGGCAGCTCGTCGGCGGGGGCGGCCAGCCACCAGTCGCCACCGGTGCGGACCAGGTCGGTGACGTCGGCGAAGCCCTGGGTCAGCGACGGGCTGGTCTGGCCGTGCCCGAACCGCACCTCGACGGGGTGCCAGCGTCCGCTCGGCCCGTGCAGCGCGACGGTCTGCGGGAACTGGTCGGACGAGGTGGCCACGACCAGGCCCGCCCAGCGCACCTGGGCGCCCTTGGGCAGGATCAACCGGGCCCCGGCGGCGGCCTTCGCTCCGGCCAGGGCGCTGATCCGCCCGTCGGGGCCCTTCGGGCCGCCCTTGTCGAACAGCCCGTCCGGTGCCTGGGGTTCGGCCGCGCCGGGCAGCAGCGGCAGCATCGACAGCAGGTTGTTGTCGTCGGACTGGAAGCACTGCGGGCGCGGGCTGCACGACAGCAGCGTGTTGCCCGCGAGCGCCACGTCGACCCGGCCGCTGGCGGCGTACCCGGCGCGCATGCCCGCGGGGGCCACCGGCACCCGAAACGCGGCGGCGCGCCGCCGCCCGCCGAAGTCGACCGCGGTGGCCACCGGCTGGAACCCGCTGACGGTCTTGTCCACCTCGACCGGCAGCCGCACCGTGGACAGCTGCCCCGGGCGCAGCGCGCCATGCCCGCAGGCGGCGCCCCCGGTGGTGGTCTCGCAGCGCCAGCCGTCGCCGCCGTCGGCGCCGATCAGGTGCACGCCGACCGGGAGCGTCACCTCCAGCCGTACCGCGGCGGCCGCCAGCCCGACCGGCGCGGCAGTGACGGGCCCGCGCGGCGCGGCAGTGACGGGCCCGCGCGGCGCGGCAATGACGGGCCCGCGCGGCGCGGCCACCGGGATGCCGGTGCCCTGCTCGGCGCGGTCGGGCGCGGGCCCGCTGCCCGACCCGTCCATGCCGGTGGTCCGCTCGGGCGGGCCGGGGGCGCGGACGGGAATGGGCAGCGTGCCCTTGCCGCCCGCGACCAGGTCTGCCGCCGCCGGGTCGGACTCGGCGGGCGGCACCGCCGGGGCGGGCACCACGGGCTCGACCGCGCCTGGCGGCGAGGTCGCCGCGCGGGTCGGCGAGGGCCGTGGCGCCTGGCTGCGGGCGGTGGCCGACAGCCCGGTTGGCGTCGGGCCGGGCGCGGTCGCGGGCGCGCCACCGGTGGACGCGGGACCGGCCGGAGCAGGCACGGGTATGGCCTGAGGCCGCCGCACCGGCACCGGCATCGCTGTCATCAGGGCGAACACCAGCACCCCGGCGAGCGCCGCGACCGCCACCCCGGCGCCCGCGACCACCCCCGCCGCGCCGAACCGGGCGACCAGCCGCCGGGGCAGCCCGGCCAGCCACCACCAGGCGGCGACCGGCGCGGCGACCGCGGCGGCCCAGCGGGTGCGCAGTGCGCGGCCCCGGTCCTGCAGCCCGGCGGCTATCCGGCCGGGCAGCGTCCTGGGCATGCGGGCAGGTCGGGTGGCGCCGGCCAGATAGCCCGCCGCCGCGGCGCCGAGCAGCACGGGCGCTAACACCCCCCGAAGGCCGCTGTTCTCCTCCGTCAGCTCGCGGTGCAGTCGGCGGCACTCGGCGCAGCCGGTCAGGTGTTCGTCGACCTTGGCCCGGTCGCGGCGGGCCAGCGCGGCCCGGACGTATCCGGCCAGGTGCGAGCCGGTCCAGTGGCAGCGCGGGTTGCCGGTGGTGGCGATGTGCTCCTGCAGGTACATCTGGCGCAGCCGTTCGCGGGCCCGGTAGGCCAGCGCGGCCACCCCGTTCGGGGTCAGGCCCATGATCGGCGCCACCTGGGCCGGGCTCTCGCCCTCGACCTCGGTGTGCCACAGCACGGCGCGCCACCGCTCGGGCAGCCGCGCGAAGGCGCGCGCCGCGTACGAGGTCTCCAGGCGGGAGATGGTGGGGTCGTCGATCGGCTGCGCGGTCTCGTACCGGGTGAGGTCGTCGGTCAGCTCGACGCGGCGCTCGCGGCGGGCTCGGTCGTAGCGGGTGTGCCGCATGGTGGTCAGCAGGTAGGCGCGGAACGCGCTGTCCGGGCCACCGCCTTCGCGCAGGGCGGCCAGCACCTTGGCGAACGTCTCGGCGATGAGGTCGTCCGTTTCGGCGGTGTCGGGGGACAGCACCCGGGCCAGGCGCCGGGCGCTGTCGTAATGGCGCCGGTAGAGCAGTCCGTAGGCGCCGGTGTCACCCCCTCGCACCAGGGCGATCAGGTGGTGGTCGCTGGTTGGATCGAGTCGATCCAGGGCAGGGTCGTACGCGGTGGTCACGGCCGCCTCCGGGGGGAATGTCCGAGTTTCGTCCGGCTGCTACGGACGTTAGACCAATCACCCGATTTGCGGAATATGCCAAAACCGTGATGAAGTCGGTTAACCAGGTTCGCGAGCGTCTGGTGACGGGTATGTGCCGTGTGATTTTCAGCGGTCGCCCGGCCGGGAGGGGCGACCGTGACACATGGGACGCAGGAAAGGTTTTGCGGAATCGTGCGCGGTTCACCGAAGAACCGTGCGTGAGAGTGCAGTCGCACCGAGGCTTGTGCAGTTATTCACAAGCTGGAGCGGGCTTTTGGCCCCTGACCGGGCTTACGCTGAGCCCACATCCCGGACGACAGGCGGCCAGCGGCCGTTCCTCTGTCGTATCCGTCGGTCAAAGACGACCACGAGGAGAACTTCCATGACCGCGCCGGCAGTCATCGCAGGGCTAGACCAGCATCCGACCGAGCACGCGAAGCTCATCGCCTGGGTGCGCCAGGTCGCCGAGCTCACCACCCCCGACCGCGTCGTGTGGGTCGACGGTTCCGAGGCCGAGTGGAAGCAGCTCACCGGCGAACTCGTCGCCGCGGGCAGCCTCACGCCGCTCGACCCGGTGAAGCGTCCGAACTCGTTCTGGGCCCGCACCGACCCGTCCGACGTCGCACGGGTCGAGGAGCGCACCTTCATCTGCTCGGTTGACGAGGCCGACGCCGGCCCGACCAACAACTGGATGGCCCCGGCCGAGATGAAGCAGCTCATGACCGAGCTGTACCGCGGCTGCATGCGCGGCCGGACCATGTACGTCATCCCGTTCTGCATGGGCCCGCTCAACGCGGCGAACCCGATGTTCGGCGTCGAGCTCACCGACTCGGCGTACGTGGTCGCCAGCATGCGGATCATGACCCGGATGGGCAGCCAGGTGCTGGAGGCCATGGGCTCCGACGCCGAGTTCGTGCCCGCGCTGCACTCCGTCGGCGCCCCGCTGGAGCCGGGCCAGGCCGACACGGCGTGGCCGTGCTCGCCCACCAAGTACATCTCGCACTTCCCGGAGACCCGGGAGATCTGGTCGTTCGGCTCGGGCTACGGCGGCAACTCGCTGCTGGGCAAGAAGTGCTACTCGCTGCGCATCGCCAGCGTGATGGGTCGCGACGAGGGCTGGCTCGCCGAGCACATGCTGATCCTCAAGCTGACCAACCCGGCCGGCAAGGTGCACTACATCGCGGCCGCGTTCCCGTCGGCGTGCGGCAAGACCAACCTGGCCATGCTGGAGCCGACCATCCCGGGTTGGAAGGTCGAGACCCTGGGCGACGACATCGCCTGGATGCGCTTCGGTGAGGACGGCCGCCTGTACGCCGTCAACCCCGAGTACGGCCTGTTCGGCGTCGCCCCCGGCACCGACTGGAAGACCAACCCCAACGCGATGCGTACGCTCGCCTCGGGCAACTCGCTGTTCACCAACGTCGCCCGCACCGACGACGGCGACATCTGGTGGGAGGGCATGGGTGAGCCCCCGGCCCACCTGACCGACTGGCACGGCAACGACTGGACCCCGGACTCCGAGCAGGTCTCCAGCCACCCGAACTCGCGGTTCTGCACCCCGATCACCCAGTGCCCGATCCTGGCCCCGGAGTACGACGACCCCAACGGTGTGCCGATCTCGGCGATCCTGTTCGGCGGCCGCCGCAAGACCACGATTCCGCTGGTCAGCCAGGCCCGCGACTGGGTGCACGGCGTGTTCCAGGGCGCCACCCTGTCCAGCGAGACCACCGCCGCCGCGGTCGGCCAGGTCGGCGTGGTCCGGCGCGACCCGATGGCGATGCTGCCGTTCATCGGCTACCACGCCGGCGACTACTTCCGGCACTGGATCGCGATGGGCAAGGGCGCCGACGGCAACGCCGACAAGCTGCCCGGCATCTTCTACGTCAACTGGTTCCGCCGCGGTGACGACGGCCGGTTCCTGTGGCCCGGATTCGGCGAGAACTCGCGGGTGCTCAAGTGGGTCGTGGACCGGCTGGAGGGTGAGGGCGGCGCGGTCGAGACCCCGGTCGGCTTCGTGCCCCGGGCGGAGGACCTGGACCTGGTCGGTCTGGCCCAGCCCGTCGCCGACGTCGAGCTGGCCCTGGAGGTCCGCGCCGAGGAGTGGCGGCAGGAGATCCCGCAGATCACCGAGTGGTTCGAGAAGTTCGGCGACAAGCTGCCCGGCGTGCTGTGGGCGGAGCTGGACGCGCTCAAGGCCCGCCTCGGGGTCACGGAGTAGTTTCCGTTCATATTTCGGCAACAACAGTTCACATCCCGCAGGCCCGCTGACATCGTCGGCGGGCCTGCGGGCATGATGGGAGCGTGCAGATCTCGGCGCGAGGCGACTACGCGGTCAGGGCGACCCTTGAGCTTGCCAACGCGTACCCCGCCACCATCTCGGCCCAGGCCCTCGCGGACGCCCAGGGCCTGCCCCGCAAGTTCCTGGAGGCGGTCCTCGCCGATCTGCGCCGCAGCGGCGTCATCCACGCCGTGCGCGGCGCCGACGGCGGCTACTGCCTGACCCTGCCACCCACCGAGATCACCATCGGCATGGTGCTGCGCGCCGTCGACGGCCCGCTCGCGGGCGTACGAGGGCACCGCCCGGAGCAGACCAGCTACACCGGGACCTCGCTGCACCTGCCGCTGGTCTGGGTCGCGGTCCGTGCCGCCGTACGCAGCGTGGTGGACGAGGTCACCCTCGCCCAGGCGGTCACCGGCCAGCTGCCCGAGGCCGTCCGAGATCTGACCACGGTCCCCGATGCCTGGCAGCCGCGCTGACCAGCTTCGGCGGCGTTAGGCTGCCCAGGATGAAACTGCGCGATCTCGTCTACTCGGTGTACGAACGCCGCCTGACGTCCCTGCTGGCGGGCAAGCCCCGGCCCCGCCATGTCGGCGTCATGTGCGACGGCAACCGTCGCTGGGCGCGCGACATGGGCTACGTCGACCCCAACGACGGCCACCGGGTCGGCGCCGCGCGGATCAAGGAACTGCTGCGCTGGTGTGACGAGGCCGACATCGCGCACGTCACGCTGTACCTGCTGGCCACCGACAATCTGCGCCGCCCCGCCGCCGAGCTGGATCCGCTGCTGCAGATCATCGTGGACCTGGTCACCGAGCTGGCCGAGGACGGCAACCCCTGGCAGCTGCGTATGGTCGGTGCGCTGGACCTGCTGCCCGCCGACACCGCGGCGGCGCTGAAGGCGGCCGAGAACCGCACCGGCGGCCGCCAGGGCGGCGCGTTCGTCAACATCGCGGTCGGCTACACCGGGCGCCGGGAGATCGCCGACGCGGTGCGCTCGCTGCTGCAGGAGCACGCCAAGGCGGGGGCCACCATCGAAGAGGTGGCCGAGCTGATCGACGTGGAGCACATCGCCGAGCACCTCTACACCCGGGGCCAACCCGACCCGGACCTGATCATCCGGACCAGCGGCGAGCAGCGGCTGTCCGGCTTCCTGCTGTGGCAGTCGGCGCACTCGGAGTTCTACTTCTGCGAACTCAACTGGCCGGACTTCCGGCACGTCGACTTCCTGCGCGCGCTGCGGGCGTACGCGGGCCGCCAGCGCCGCTTCGGTGCTTGATGAGTCAGGTCACTGTCACGGTCGGGTAACAGATAGTTGTTGTCCGATTCGTGTCACGTGCTGACCTGCATTCCTGTTGAGAATGTGACGAGTTTCACGAACGGCGTGACGAGCTTGTCAGCGCTCTGATTCCTTCGGCAAGGTCTGCGACCAGCGCATTTGCCTCCCCCGGCGGAAGCGCTGCCCCCGGCGCCCTCCCCCTCCTTTTGGGCGCGGAACCCCCGACGAAGGGACCGACTCGTGTCGACACCCCGTACCCCGTTCGCCAGCCATCGCCGTCGCGAGCCGTTCATGGTCCATTCGCGAAAGATCGCCATCGGTGCGCTCTGCGCCGCCCTGCTCGGCTTCGGCGGCTACCGACTGGCCGCCGACGACACCACCACGGTCGACCTGGCCTCCCGCGACGCGGCGGCGCAGCAGTACAGCCGCGACTTCGAGCGCGGCCTCGCGCCCACGCCGAGCCTGACCGCGAGCCCCACGCCCACCGTCACACCGTCGCCCCGGGTGCTGCAGAGCGCCCCGGCGGTGACCCGGTCCGGCCCGTCGAAGCCGACGCCCACCGTCAAGCGCAGCACCCCGAAGCCGACGCCCAAGGCGTCGACGCCGAAGCCGACCTCGGCGACGCCATCGTCGTGCAAGGCGTACACGGGCAACCAGCTCACCGCCTGCAAACTGCTGCCGAGCTTCGGCTTCGCGTACAGCCAGATGCCGCCGCTGGTGCAGCTGTGGAACCACGAGAGCGGGTGGAACGCGCGGGCCGAGAACAAGGGCTCCGGCGCGTACGGCATCCCGCAGGCGCTGCCCGGCAGCAAGATGGCCAAGTTCGGCGACGACTGGAAGACCAACGCCGCCACGCAGATCAAGTGGGGCCTGGACTACATCAAGAATCGTTACAAGACCCCGTCGGGTGCGTGGTCCCACTTCCAGAACAACAACTGGTACTGAGCCGAATACTGCCTGCCACCACCGGTACGGGACGCGAAAGTAGCTCGTATCGGTGGTGGTAAGTGGCTGATCAGCGCCAACATGCTGGCCAAACGGCCTTCCGGCGGTTAGCGTGAGTCATGGTCGATGTCCCGATACGCACCTACGTACTCGACACCTCCGTGCTGCTGGCCGACCCTGCCGCGATCCGTCGCTTCGCCGAGCACAACGTCGTGCTTCCACTCGTGGTCATCTCCGAACTCGAGGGCAAGCGGCATCATCCGGAACTCGGCTGGTTCGCCCGCCAGTCCCTGCGGTTGCTCGACGACCTGCGGGTACGCCACGGAAGGTTGGACGTGCCACTGCCGGTCAACGAGATCGGCGGGACGCTGCGAGTGGAGCTCAACCACTCCGACCCGCAGCTGCTGCCCAGCGGCTTCCGAAACGACAGCAACGACGCCCGGATCCTGTCCGTGGCGCTTGGGCTGGCGCAGGCGGGCGAGCTGGTAACGCTGGTCAGCAAGGACATGCCGCTGCGGGTCAAGGCCGCCGCGGTGGGACTGCAGGCCGACGAGTACCGCCACGACCAGGCCGTGGACCCGACGTGGTCGGGGCTGGCCGAGGTGGAACTCGCGGACGCGCAGATGACCGCCCTCTACGCCGGTGAGGGCATCGACCTGGACGAGGCCTCCGGGCTGCCCGTCCACACCGGACTGATCCTGCACGCCGGGCGCGGCTCGGCGCTGGGCCGGGTGCACACCGACAAGACCGTGAAGCTGGTCCGCGGCGACCGTGAGGCGTTCGGGCTGCGGGGCCGCTCGGCCGAGCAGCGCATCGCGCTGGACCTGCTGCTGGATGACAGCATCGGCATCGTGTCGCTGGGCGGCCGGGCCGGCACGGGCAAGTCGGCGCTGGCCCTGTGCGCGGGCCTGGAGCAGGTGATGGAGCGCGGCAAGCACAAGAAGGTGATCGTCTTCCGGCCGCTGTACGCCGTGGGCGGGCAGGAGCTGGGCTACCTGCCCGGCACCGAGGCCGAGAAGATGTCGCCGTGGGCGCAGGCCGTGTTCGACACCCTGGGCGCGCTGGTGCACGACAACGTACGCGACGAGGTGCTGCACCGGGGCATGCTCGAGGTGCTGCCGCTGACCCACATTCGCGGCCGCAGCCTGCACGACGCGTTCGTGATCGTCGACGAGGCGCAGTCGCTGGAGCGCGGCGTGCTGCTCACGGTGCTGTCGCGGATCGGCGCCGGGTCGCGGGTGGTGCTCACCCACGACGTGGCGCAGCGCGACAACCTGCGGGTCGGCAAACACGACGGCGTCACGGCGGTCATCGAGACGTTGAAGGGTCATCCGCTCTTCGCCCACGTCACGCTGACCCGTTCGGAGCGTTCTGCCATCGCCGAAGTGGTCACCGACCTCCTGGAGGAGTGAACTCGCCCGGATAAGTGGTGTTTTAGGGCGTGACCGGGGTCACAGTCGTCCAGGTGGGGGCGACAGATCCCGGTCCGCTGGGTAAGGCTGGGCTGGAATCCCCTCGATGCCCGGCCCCGTCCACCCCCGACATCCCTGGCACCGGACGCGGCACGCGGGCACCTCCGAAAGGACACCGGAGTGTCTCGGCCCCGCCGTGCCCGCCGTCGTCGTGCCACCCCGCGCGGCAGCATCATCCTGCGCGCCGTCGCCCTGCTGACCCTCCTCGGCGGTGTGGCCGGCGGCCTGTACGTGGACCGGTTCCACGACGAGCAGACCGGTGCGGCCAACGCCAACCGGCAGTACGCGGCCGACGCCGCCGAGCAGCGGATGCTCAAGGACCACATCGAGGACTGGCTCGCCGCCACCGCCGACGAGCGGGCGCTGCAGGCGCTCGCCGAGGCCCGTGCCCGCGCCGAGGCCGCGCTGGCGGCCGCCCGTGCCGCCGCGGCCGAGAACGAGGCCAGTCGCCGCGGCGCCGGGCGCACCCAGAACTTCGGCCCCATCCCGACGAGCTGCAACACCTACAGCGGCAACCGCGCCATCGGCTGCGCCGTCCTGCTGTCGGAGGGCTTCGGCCTGGACCAGATGCCCTGCCTGGACAAGCTGTGGACCCGCGAGTCGCACTGGAACATCAAGTCGGAGAACAAGAGCTCCGGCGCGTACGGCATCCCGCAGGCGGTGCCGGGCGACAAGATGGCGAAGTTCGGCGACGACTGGCAGACCAACCCGGTCACCCAGATCAAGTGGGGGCTGGACTACATCCAGCGGCGCTACCAGACCCCGTGCAAGGCCTGGCAGCACTCCGAGGACTCCGGCTGGTACTAGGCAGACGACAGCCCGTCCGTCCGGCAAGTCCGACCGAAACTACACCCGGTAACGCCTAATATCGGGTGAATTCGGACGGCGAGGAGTGGGCGATGCGGGCGTTTACGCTGGTCATAGGTGTGATGGTCGGACTGGCGGGGTTCGGGTCGGCCGCGCACGCGCGTCCCGACGAGCCGCCCCGGACCGAGATCGTCGGCGGGGCGCTCGCGGGCGGTTCCGAGTTCCCCTTCGTGGTACGGCTCAACAACGGCTGCGCCGGCACCCTGATCAGCTCCCGGTACGTGCTCACCGCCGCACACTGCGCGAGTCGCACCGGCGCCACCTCGTCGTACGTGGTCACCATGGGCTCGCCCGACCTCGGCTCCGCCAAGGCCCTCGAGGTGCGCAGCGAGCGGGTACGCCGGGCGCCGGGCTTCACCGACGTGACGCGGGGCGACGACTGGGCCCTGATCCGGCTCGCCCACACCGTCGACCTGCCCGTCGTCGCGCTGCCCACCGGCACCGGTCTGGACGGCGGCGCGTTGACCGTGATCGGCTGGGGTGCCCTGCGCGAGGGCGCGCTCACCCAGCAGCGCCACCTGCGCAAAGTGCAGGTCCCGTACGTAGGCGACGGCACCTGCGGCAACCTGTTCCGCAGTAAGGGCTACCCGTTCGTGGCCTCCGACATGATCTGCGCCGGGGACCTGCGCAACGGCGGCAGGGACGCCTGCCAGGGCGACTCGGGTGGGCCGCTGCTGCGCCGCGACGGCGCCCGCTGGGTGCAGGTCGGCATCGTGAGCTGGGGCGTAGGCTGCGGGCGGGCCGCGTACCCGGGGGTCTACACGCAGGTCTCGCGGTTCGCGGCCGATATCCGGGCGGCCATTGAGGAGCAGCCCGCGCGCGACTAGGTTCACCCCATGACGGAGCGCAGCACGGCCGATGTCGATCTGGCGATCATCGGAGCCGGCCCGACCGGCCTGTTCGCGGCGTACTACGCCGGGTTCCGCGGCCTGAGCACCCTGGTCGTCGACGCCCTGCCCGAGGCGGGCGGGCAGGTGACGGCGATGTACCCGGAGAAGATGATTTTCGACGTGGCCGGGTTCCCGCAGGTGCGCGGGCGTGAGCTGATCGCGAACCTGGTCGCGCAGGCGGGCACGTTCAATCCGGCGTACCGGCTGGGGGTGCAGGCCGCCACCCTCACCTACACCGAGGACCTGCCCGTGCTCGGCCTCGGCGACGGCACCAGCCTGAGCTGCGGCGCCGTGCTGATCACCGGCGGTCTCGGCTCGTTCACGCCGCGCCCGCTGCCCGCCGCCGCGGATTTCCCCGGCACCGGCGTGATCTTCTTCGTACCCGACCCCGCGGTGCTGGCGGGCAAGCACGTGGTGATCGTCGGCGGGGGCGACTCGGCGTTTGACTGGGCGCTGGCGCTGGCCGAGATCGCGGCGAGCGTCACGCTCGTGCATCGGCGCGACAAGTTCCGCGCGCACGCGGCGACGGTGGCCCGGGTCAGCGCACTACCGGTCCGCATCGCGGTGAACAGCCAGGTCACCCGGCTTATCGGCACCGACCGGATCGAGTCCGCCGAACTCAACGGCACCGAGATCATCCCGGCCGACGTCGTGGTGGCCGCCCTCGGCTTCACCGCCGACCTCGGCCCGCTCGCCGAGTGGGGCCTGAACCTGCAGAAGCGTCAGATTCTGGTCGACTCCACGATGGCCACGAACCTGCCCCGCGTCTTCGCCGCCGGCGACATCGTCGAGTACCCGGGCAAGGTTCGCCTGATCGCGACCGGCTTCGGCGAGGCCGCCACCGCCGTCAACAACGCCGCGATCGTCATCGACCCCAGCGCCCACCTCTTCCCTGGCCACTCCTCCGAGGACGTGGTCTGACGCGCGCCTTTGCTCTGCACCCACCGGCTTGCTCTGCACCCACGGGCGCGACGGGCAGGAGTGCTCACGCCGACCGACTTTGCTCTGCACCCGAAATCTTGCTCTGCACCCGCTGACGCATCACGCTTGTCGAGCGCTCGTCACGTGTGAGCGCTCGACAGTGAGCCCGAGCGATCATCGCGTCGATGGGTGCAGAGCAAAGCCATGGGTGCAGAGCAAAGCCATGGGTGCAGAGCAAAGCCATGGGTGCAGAGCAAAGCCATGGGTGCAGAGCAAAGCCATGGGTGCAGAGCAAAGCCAT
Source organism: Catellatospora tritici (assembly GCF_019083965.1). Classification (GTDB taxonomy): domain Bacteria; phylum Actinomycetota; class Actinomycetes; order Mycobacteriales; family Micromonosporaceae; genus Catellatospora; species Catellatospora tritici. Next base: position 679,940 of record NZ_JAHRCY010000001.1, on the reverse strand, counting down.
GGGTGCAGCGCAGCGGGCCGCAGAAGCAGATAGTTATACGAGCTGGAAGGCCCGGAGTTCGTCCAGGGTCGGCGGGTCGGCGCCGGGGCGGGTGCACGTGAGTGCCGCCGCGTCGCAGAGGTGGCGCAGCATGAGGCGCAGCGTTTCGGGGGCCAGTTCGCGGGAGAGCTGATCGCGCAGGCGGCCGGCGTCGTGCAGCCAGGCCAGCAGGGCGCCCATCGCGGTGTCGCCCGCGCCGATGGTGTCGACCATCGAGATCGCGGGCGCGGCGACGGTGACCTCGGTCTCGGTGGTCATCGCGGTGGCGCCCGCGTCGCCGTGGGTGAGCACGACCAGCTTCGGGCCGCAGGTCAGCCAGCGGTGCGCGGTCTCGTTCGGCGGCACGTGCGGGTACGCGTGGGCCAGGTCGCCCTCGCTGGCCCGTACCAGGTGGGACAGCTCGACCAGGCGCTCCAGCCGCACCAGCGAGTCGGGCCGGGCCAGGGCGACGCTGCGTACGTTCGGGTCGAAAGTGATGGTGCAGCGCTCGCGGTGGCGCAGCGCCCAGCGCTCGAGCGCGTCCGCGCCGGGCGGCAGGAACGCCGCGAGCGAGCCGATGTGGATCGTGCTGCCGTCCGGCAGGTCTGGCAGCTCGCGGTCGCGCCAGCCGAAGTCGGCGGCACCGGCGAGCCAGAAGTCGTACAGCGCTTCGCCGTCCGCACCGACCGAGGCCAGGGCCAGCGCCGACGGCTGCGTGGTGTTGATCAGGTAGCGGGTGTCGACGCCCGCTGAGGTGAGCCGGGTGCGGAACGCGGCGCCGAACGAGTCGCGACCCAGGCGCGCGGCCATCGCGACCGGGGCGCCGAGCCGCGCCGCCGCGATGGCGGTGTTGGCGGGGCCGCCACCGAGCGCGGCGCGCAGCAGTCCGTCCCCAGCGGGGACGAGATCCACGACATGTTCTCCGGCGACGACGATCACCCGGACAGTGTGTCGTGCCGGTGCCGGGCGGGCAATGCGGCGGCCGTCACTGGAGTCCGAGGTATTCGCCCATTACCCGCAGCTGGAGGTCGTACAGCTCGCGGCGGCTGTCGTCGATCAGATTCGTGAGGCGCCCGAACAGCTCGAAGTTGACCGCGCCGAACATCTGCACCCAGGCGGTCAGGGCGCGGGCGAGCAGGTGCCGGGACACCCCGGGCACCTGTTCGGCGAACCGGTCCAGCTCCGCCGCCAGCCCCGGCGGCACCTCGGGGGTGCCGGGGTCGGCTGGTATCGCGCCGGCGGCCACGCCCTGCACGAGCAGGCCGAGCATCTGGGTGGTGACCCGGGAGGCGGGGCCGACGGTGTCGCGGGGGGCGTGGTAGCCCGGCACCGGCGAGCCGTAGATCAGGGCGTAGTCGGCGGGGTGGGCCAGCGCCCAGTCGCGTACGGCGTGGCCGATGGCCAGCCAGCGCTCCATGAGGCTGCTCTCCGGCCCGCACGCGGCGACCGCCTGCTCGGCCGCCTCGCCGAGTTCGTTGTAGCAGTCGATGATCAGCGCGGTGAGCAGGTCGTCGCGGCTGGGGAAGTAGCGGTAGACGGCCGAGGAGACCATGCCCAGCTCGCGGGCGATGGCGCGCAGGGACAGATCCGCGCCGTCGGTGGCCAGCTGGCGGCGGGCGATCGCCTTGATCTCGCTGGTCAGCTCGTCGCGTACGCGGGCCCGGAGGTTCTTTGCCGTCATGCCGACAGAGCATAGCAACGTTCCGAGAGCACTGCTCTTGACACGGACTTCGCGCGGTGTGTCTAATGGTCTCAACAGAGAGCGGTGCTCTCGTTTGAATGCAGAGATCTGGAGACAGCCATGCACGTCATCGTCGGCGCCGGTCCCGTCGGTTCGTCCACCGCCCGCCTGCTGGCAGCGCGAGGCGAGCGGGTTCGGATGATCACCCGTCGCGGCACCGGCCCGGCCGCACCCGGCATCGAGCTCGTCGCCGCGGACGCCACCGACGCTGACCGCCTTACCGAGCTCACCGCGGGCGCGTCCGCCCTCTACAACTGCGCGAACCCGCTGTACCACCGCTGGCTGACCGACTGGCCGCCGCTGGCCGACTCGCTGCTGCGGGCCGCCGAGCGCAGTGGCGCAGTCCTGGTCATCGCCGGGAACCTGTACGGCTACGGCCCGGTCACCGCCCCCATCGACGAGTACACCCCGCTCGCGGCCACTCACCCCAAGCTGCGGATCCGCGCGCAGATGTGGGAGGACGCGCTGGCGCTGCACCGGGCCGGTCGCATCCGGGTCACCGAGGTCCGGGCCAGCGACTACCTGGGCTTCCAGGCCAACAGCGGCCTCGGCGACTACGTGCTGGCCCGCACCACCAAGGGCAGCGGCGCCATGATGTGGGGTGACCCGGACGCCCCGCACAGCTGGACCGCCATCCCCGACGTGGCCCGCACGCTGGTCGCCGTCTCGGGCGACGAGCGGGCCTGGGGCAGTGCCTGGCTCGTGCCGACCCCACCCGCGATCTCGGCCCGCCAGGCGGCCGTCCGGGCGAACGAGCTGATCGGCGCCCCGGCGGCGAAGGTCTCCCGCATGCCGTACCCGATGCTGTGGTCGGCAGGGCTCTTCTCTCCGATGATCAAGGAGATGCGCACGACGTACTACCAGTTCGCCAAGCCGTTCACCATGGACTCGTCGCTGACCGAGCGCACCTTCGGGCTGGCGCCCACGCCGATGGACGAGACGCTCGCCGACACCGCCGCCCGCTACTGCGACGCCTGACCGGGGCTCAGTGCGAGACCGCGGCCGCGAGCTCGGCCAGGTCGACATCGCGGCCGACCAGCAGGATCGCGGTGTCGCCGGAGGTGCGGACCAGGGCGAACTCGTCGTCCGGCGCGCGGTAGCGCTGCCAGGTCACCCCGCCGACCGAAGTCTGCTCGCCGAGCTGGGCCTTCTCGCCCAGCTCGGCCTTGACCAGCTCCGCCGCCGAGGTGCGCGACTGCACCAGCCGGGCGCCGTGGTTGTCCCGGTCCAGGTAGCCGATGCGCAGCTTGCCGTCGGACCACTTCGCCGTGACCGTCTGCCAGCCATCGGGCGCGACCGCGCCGGGCAGCGGGGCCATGCTGGCCCGTCCCGCGCTCTCGATCGCCGGGGTCGGGTCGACGGTCACCGCGTCGTTCCAGCCGTAGAACAGGCGGTAGCCCAGCACCAGCAGCAGCACCGGCACGAGCAGCACGCCCAGGGACATCACCATGTCCTTGGGGGTACGGCCGCCGGAGGCGGGGACCTGGGCGGGCTCGGTCTCGACGGGTGCTGTGCTCACCCCACCATCTTCGCCGATGTCACAGGTCACACCGCCACGAGGGCACCGACGTAACAACCCGAACGTACGTTCAGGGTTCGGCATGACAGGATGCGAACAGGCGCTTCAACGGTGAGGAGCAGCATGATGGCTACCCGTAATCCCCAGGATCTCGATCGCAACCTGGCCCTTGATCTCGTACGCGTGACGGAGGCCGCCGCCATGGCCGCCGGCCGCTGGGTCGGCCGCGGCGACAAGGAGGGCGGCGACGGGGCCGCCGTGGACGCCATGCGGAAACTGATCAACTCGTTGCCCATGCGCGGCGTCGTGGTGATCGGCGAGGGTGAGAAGGACAACGCCCCGATGCTGTTCAACGGTGAGCAGGTCGGCGACGGCACCGGCCCGGAGGTCGACGTCGCGGTCGACCCGATCGACGGCACCACCCTGATGAGCAAGGGCATGCCCAACGCGCTGGCCGTGCTCGCCGTCGCCGAGCGCGGCGCGATGTTCGACCCCAGCGCCGTCTTCTACATGGAGAAGCTGGTCGTCGGACCGGAAGCGGCCGATGTCATCGACATCACCGCGGGCTGGACCGAGAACCTGGTCCGGATCGCCAAGGCCAAGCGGGTCCGCGTCTCCGACCTGACCGTGTGCATCCTCGACCGGCCCCGCCACGCCGACCTGATCCGCGAGGTACGCGAGACCGGCGCCCGGATCAACTTCATCTCCGACGGCGACATCGCCGGAGCCATCTCCGCCGCCCGCGAGCAGTCCGATGTCGACGTGCTGATGGGCATCGGCGGCACGCCTGAGGGCATCACCGCCGCCTGTGCGCTCAAGTGCATCGGCGGGGCGATGCAGGGGCGGCTGTGGCCCCGCGACGAGGCCGAGCGGGAGAAGGCACTGGCGGCCGGGCATGACCTGAGCCGGGTGCTCACCACCGACGACCTGGTGACCGGCGAGAACGTGTTCTTCGTGGCCACCGGGGTCACCTCGGGCGACCTGCTGCGGGGCGTGCGCTACCGCGACAACGGGGCGTACACCCAGTCGATCGTGATGCGGTCGAAGTCGGGCACCATTCGTGTGATCGACTCGTACCACCGGCTGGAGAAGCTCGCGAGCTACTCGGCGGTGGACTTCAACTGAGAGCGGGCACCCCCTCACCGTGAACACCGGCACCACCCGCGCCGCCGGAGTCGGCCTGGCCGTCCTCGGCGGCGCGTTCCTCGCCCTGCAGTCACGCCTCAACGGTGAACTGGGCCGACGGCTCGACGACGGCATCGCCGCCGCGTCGATCTCATTCGGCGTCGGGCTGATCGTGCTCCTGCTCGCCCTGCCCCTCATGCGCACCGGCGTACGCCGCCTGGTCGCCGCCGTACGCGGGGGAGGTCTGCGCTGGTGGCAGTGCGTCGGCGGGGCGTGCGGCGCGTTCCTGGTCACCACCCAGGGCCTGACCGTGCCGTTGCTGGGGGTGTCGGTGTTCATCGTGGCGCTGGTCGCCGGACAGTCCGCGTCCAGCCTGGCCGTGGACCGGGCCGGGATCGGGCCCGGCGGCGTACGGCCCGTCACCCGCAACCGGCTCATCGGTTCCGTGCTGTGCGTGGGCGCGGTCTTCGTCGCCGTCTCCACCCACCTCGGCGACCCGCGCGCGATCGGCCTGTCCGCGCTGCCGTTGCTGGCCGGTGTCGGGGTGGCCTGGCAGCAGGGTGTCAACGGCCGGGTGGCGCGGGCGGCGGGCTCGCCGTGGCCCGCCACCCTGCTCAACTTCGCCGTCGGCACCTGCGCGCTGCTGCTCGCCCTGTCCATCGAGTACGCGCTGCGTGGCGCCCCGCCCGGCCACCTGCCCACGCAGTTCTGGCTCTACCTGGGCGGGCCGCTCGGCATCGCGTTCATCGCGATCTCGGCGGCGGTGGTGCACCGCATCGGCGTACTGCTGCTCGGGCTGGGCATGATCGCGGGCCAGATCCTGGGCGCCCTGACCATCGACACGATCGCCCCCGGCACGGCTGGTCGCCCCGACCTGCTCACCATCACCGGCGCCCTGCTCACCCTGATCGCGGTCCGCATCGCCGCCCGCGGCTGACCCCGCCCGGCTTCCTCCCGACGCCCACCTTCGAGAGTGGGGATCCGGGCGGATCGGACCTCGCCCAGCGCCGTCGCTCACGGCGCCGCCGCAGGTCAAGATCGCGCGACTTGTCGGGCAATCGGGGTCCCATTCCCACGTGGTGGACCTTGATCATTTGAGTTGCCGGGCAATCGGGCGAATCTTGAGGGCACTTGAGCCCGATTGCCTGGCAACTTGAGCGATCTTGGCGCGGGGTGGGACGGGCGGGGGCGGCGCGCGGGGCGGGGGTGGCGCGGGCGGGGAGTGGTGCGGGCCGGGTCAGGAGTTGGAGGTGGCGGCGTCGAGTTTCGCCTTGGCGGTGTCGAGCCAGGTCTGGCAGATCTTGGCGAGTTGTTCGCCGCGCTCCCACAGGGCCAGCGACTCCTCCAGCGTGCCGCCGCCGGACTCCAGCTTCTGCACCACCTCGGCCAGCTCGGCCCGCGCCTGCTCGTACGACAGCTGCTCGGTCATGCCTTCCCCTTCTTCGGTCCGTTCACGGTAGCGGCGAGCTCACCCTCGGCCAGCCGCACTCTCAGCGCGTCACCCGCGCCCACCTCGGCCGCCGCGCGCACCACATGCCCGTCGGCACGCTGCACGATGGCGTACCCGCGCGCCAGTGTCGCGGCGGGCGACAGCGCCCGCAGCCGGGCCAGCGTGTGATGCAGGTCGTTCTCGGCGCGGTGCAGCCGGTTGCCCAGCGACCGCCCCGCCCGGTCGCGCAGCGCGGTGACCTCGGTCAGCCGCTGCTCGACCATCTGGTACGGCTTGGCCAGCGACGGCCTGCTGCGGATGCTGTCGAGCCGCTGCTGTTCGCGCTCGACGCGGTTGCGCACCGCCCGCTCCAGCCGCCCCCGCGCCTGCCCGATCAGCCGGATCTCGTCAGCGAGGTCGGGCACCACCCGCTTGGCCGCGTCTGTCGGTGTCGACGCGCGTACGTCGGCGACCCAGTCGACCAGTGGAGTGTCCGGTTCATGCCCGATCGCGGAGATCACCGGCGTACGGCACGCGAACACCGCACGACACAGCGCCTCGTCGCTGAACGGCAGCAGGTCCTCCACCGAACCGCCGCCCCGGGCCATGATGATCACGTCGACGGACTCGTCGGCGTCCAGCAGCTGCAACGCCCCGATGATCGACGGCACCGCGGTCGGCCCCTGCACCGTGACGGGCACCACTTTGAAGTCCACCGACGGCCAGCGGCGACGTGTGTTGGTCAGCACGTCGCGCTCGGCCGCGCTGGCCCGCGCCGTGATCAGCCCGATCCGGTTCGGCAGGAACGGCAGTTTGCGCTTGCGGCGCGGGTCGAACAGGCCCTCGGCCTGGAGCAGCTTCTTCAGCTGTTCGAGGCGGGCCAGCAGCTCGCCCAGGCCGACCTGGCGGATCTCGTCGGCGCGCAGGCTCAGGGTGCCGCGCTGGGCGAACCACTCCGGCTTGGCGTGCACCACGATCCGGGCGCCCTCGGTGAGCTGAGGCGCCCCGGCGTCCAGTACGTCGCGGCTGGCGGTGACGGTCAGGCTCAGGTCGGCCGACGGGTCGCGCAGGGTGAGGAACACCGTGCTCGACCCCGGACGGCGGGAGAGCTGGGCCACCTGGCCGTCGACCCATACCCAGCCGAGGCGGCCGATCCACGCGTTGATCTTCTGGCTGATCACCCGAACGGGCCAAGGCTGCTCGGGGGTGCTCTGCTCAGTCACCGGCTCACCATAGGCCGACGGTACGATGGTCGGGTGTTCGAGACTCCTCGCAAGCGTGTCCTGCTGGCCAAGCCCCGTGGTTACTGCGCGGGCGTCGACCGGGCGGTGCAGACCGTCGAGGAGGCGCTGAAGCTGTACGGCGCCCCGATCTATGTCCGCAAGGAGATCGTGCACAACAAGCATGTCGTCTCCACGCTCCAGGCCAAGGGTGCGATCTTCGTCGAGGAGAACTTCGAGGTCCCCGAGGGCGCGACCGTGATCTTCTCGGCGCACGGCGTGGCGCCCGAGGTGCACGACCAGGCCCGCGAGCGCAACCTCAAGGCGATCGACGCGACCTGCCCGCTGGTCACCAAGGTGCACCACGAGGCCCGCCGCTTCGCGGCCGAGGACTACGACATCCTGCTGATCGGGCACGAGGGGCACGAGGAGGTCATCGGCACCTCTGGCGAGGCCCCGCGGCACATCCAGCTGGTCGACGGCCCCGACGGCGTCGACAAGGTCACCGTGCGCGACCCGGAGAAGGTGGTCTGGCTCTCGCAGACCACGCTCAGCGTGGACGAGACCATGGAGACGGTCGCCCGGCTCAAGGAGAAGCTGCCGCTGCTGCAGTCGCCGCCCAGCGACGACATTTGCTACGCCACCCAGAACCGCCAGCAGGTGATGAAGCAGATCGCTCCCGACTGTGACGTCGTCCTGGTCGTCGGCTCGCGCAACTCGTCGAACTCGGTCCGCATGGTCGAGGTCGCGGTGCAGGCGGGCGCCCGCCAGGGCCACCTGATCGACTTCGCGCACGAGATCGACCCGGCCTGGCTGGAGGGCGCGACCACGGTCGGCCTCTCCTCCGGCGCGAGCGTGCCCGAGGAACTGGTCATCGAGGTGCTGGCGCGGCTGGCCGAGCTCGGCTTCGCCGACGTCGAGGAGGTCCTCACGGTGCAGGAGCGCCTCACCTTCTCTCTGCCCCAGGAACTCAAGCGCGACATGAAAGCCGCCACCGCCTGACTTGACCTCTGATCAGAGGAGTTCGGGGGCTTGGGGTTGGCGGGGGGTGAGCTCGACGGGGCGCTGCTCGGGCAGTTCGTCGCCGCCGACGCCGAGTTCGTTGAGGCGGCGGGCGGTGACCAGGACGCGCTGTTCGAGGGAGCCGATGGCGGCGTTGTAGGCGGTCACCGAGCCGGACAGGGAAGTCCCGAGCTTGGTCAGGTGACCGCTGACCGTGCCGAGGCGGGCGTACAGCTGTTTGGCCAGCTCGTGGACCTGGAGGGCGTTGCGGGACAGGGCCTCCTGGCGCCAGGTGTAGGCGACCGTACGCAGCAGCGCGACCAGGGTCGACGGGGTCGCCAGGACGACGTTGCGAGTGAACGCGTGCTCCAGCAGGGACGGGTCCCGCTGCAGCGCCGCGTCCAGGAACGGGTCGGCGGGCACGAACAGCACCACGAACTCCGGCGTCGCCTCGAACGCCTGCCAGTACGCGCGGCCGCTGAGGATGTCGACGTGCGAGCGCAGGGCGCGGGCGTGCGCGTCGAGGTGGGTGTCGCGCAGCCGCTCGTCGCGGGCCTCGAACGCGGTCAGGTACGAGTCGAGCGGCACCTTCGCGTCGACCACGACGCTGCGGCCGCCGTGCAGCCGTACCACCAGGTCGGGCCGGACCACCGAAAGGTCGGCGCTGACGTCGCGCACCGCCGTGACCTGCTCGTCGAAGTCGCAGTGGCGCAGCATGCCCGCGGCCTCGACGATGCGGCGCAGCTGGTGCTCGCCCCAGCGCCCGCGTACATGCGAGGTGCGCAGCGCCGCGACCAGCTGCCCGGTCTCGCTGCGTAGCGCGGCCGAGATCTCGGCCGAGGCCCGGACCTGCTCGCGCAGCTGGGCGTACGCGTCGACCCGGTCGTGTTCCATCTCGTTGACCCGCTGCTCGTAACGCCGCAGCGTGTCGTGCAGCGGCGCCACCGCTCGGGAGACCGCCTCCTGCGACTGGGCGGTCGCCTCGAACGACAGCGCGCGCATCGCCTGCTCCAGCCGCGCCTCACCCGCCTGCGCGGCGTCCAGGGTGGCCTGCAGCCGTGCCACGTCGGCGGCGGAGCGCGAGCGGGCGGCGAGCCAACCGAGCCCACCGCCCGCCCCGAGACAGACGACAACGATCAGGAACGTGTCCACGCGTCTAATATGGCAGCCGCGAGGCGGCTGCGGCGGGATCGCCCTCAAGGCGACGTCTTCCTTCGTCGCTACGGCCTTCGGCCGTCACGCTCCTCAGTCCAGACGCCGCCGCGATCCCGCGTGCTCAACCCGTTACAAAGTCCGCCAGGTGCTGGGACTGGGCCAGGCGGCTGGGCTCGTGGACGTACATCATGTGGCCGGCCTCGTAGTACTTGAACTCGATGTTGCCGCGCAGCTCGGCCGGGATCTCCAGGTGGGCGAAGGTGTGCTCGGAGGCGTAGTACGGCGTGGCGCCGTCGTGGTAGCCGCAGGCCACCTGCACCCGCAGGTGCGGGTTGGCGCGCATCGCCGCGGCCAGCTTGTCCGCCACGTTGATGTGCTGCCCCTCGAACTCCTTGAACGACCACGGGTGCACGTCGGAGGAGAGCGCCCGGTACGGCAGGTCGTTGGCGTAGTCGAGCTCGCCGCGCAGGTACTGGTTGATCGCTGCGCTGTACGGGCCCATGATCGCGTCCATCGACGGGTCGGCCGACCAGCGTTCGCGCCCGTAGTCGGCGTCCCAGCCCAGGAACCGCCCGTCCAGCCGCCCGACCGTGCGCCGCCGCGAGCGCAGCAGCTCGGTGAAGAAACGGACGTGCTCCGGCCGCAGGTCCACGCGGTCGACATAGTCCTCGCTCAGACCGGTCAGCCGGGCCAGCTGCCCGATCGCGGCGGTCCGCTCGGCGTCGGACAGCCGGGCGCCGCGCGCCAGCGCCCACGGGTACGCCCGGTCGGCGAACGCCTCCGCCTCGTCCAGCACCTCGCGCAGCGGCCGGTCGCCGTGCAGGCCGTGGTAGTGCGCGATGGCCGCGTAGGTGGGCAGGAACAGCGGGTAGGCCACGTCCAGGTGCGGGTGGAACTCCAGCGTGCCGATGTTGAGGACACTGGAGACGAGCATCAGGCCGTTGAGCCACATGCCGAACCGGTCCTGCAGGTGCTCGGCCAGGGCGGCGGCACGCAGCGTGCCGTACGACTCTCCGCACAGGTACTTCGGTGACGACCATCGGCCGTTGCGTGAGGTCCACAGCCGGATCAGCTCCGCCACGCTCTCCACGTCACCGGTGAAGCCGTGGTATTCCTTGCTCTTGCCGCCCTTGATCGCGCGCGAGTAGCCAGTCGACACCGGGTCGATGAAGACCAGGTCGGAGTGGTGCAGCAGCGTCTCGTGGTTGTCGGTCAGCCCGTACGGCGGCGGGGTCAGCGCACCCGCGTCGCCCATCACCACCCGGCGCGGACCGAGCAGGCCGACGTGCAGCCACACGCTCGACGAGCCCGGCCCGCCGTTGAAGGCGAAGGTCACCGGCCGGGTGGCCGGGTCGGCGCCGTCGAGCGTGTACGCCACGACGAACATCTCCGCCTTCGCCTTGTGCCCGTCGAACGCGTCGTCGGTGTGCGACTCGCTCCGCAGCACGACCCGGCCCGCGGTCGCGGTGTAGCGCAGCCCGCCCCGCTCATGGTGGGTGACCTTGAGATCGTCGGCGGGCTCGGCTTCGGCGGGTTTGCCGCCGTTGTTCTTCTCGTCTGCCATGGCGACAGACCCTACTTCGCGTCAGCGGTGCACGGCGATGCCGTTCGGCGTCTCCAGCCGATATCCGAAGCCGTGCACGGTGGTCAGCGCCCCGCCGTGCTCGCCGAGCTTCGCCCGCACCCGCCGCACGTGCACGTCGACGGTGCGCTCGCCGCTGAACTCGTGCCCCCACACGGCGCGCATCAGCTGCAGCCGGGTGAACGCGGCGCCCGGGTGGCGGGCCAGGAAGTGCAGCAGGTCGAACTCGCGCCGGGTGAACCGGATCGCGCGTCCGCGCACCAGGATGCTGCGGCTGACCAGGTCGATGACGACCGGCGCGGACGGCGAGACCAGCTCGCCGTCGTGGATCGCCAGGGCGGGCAGTTCCGGCAGGTCGCGCAGTGGTTCGACGTCGGCGAGGGCGTGCACCAGCCGGGTGGCGGCGTGGGCGGCGTCGGGGCCGGTCAGCTGCAGGGTGAGCGTGACCGTGAGCGGCTGGGTGGCGTCGTCGCCGAGGGCCGCGACGGGCAGGGTGATCGTGGTCGACACCGGCGAGGCGGCGGGGGTGGGCTCGGTCAGCAGGGTCGTCGTCATCTCAGATCTCCTGGTCGTTGCTGGTCCGCGGGTGGGTTTGTGGGCGAACGGTCGGTGACATCGGAATGTTCGCGGCACGGAACCCTCCACGAGCGACTCGGCAATACCAGGACACGATATCTCCGCAACTCCTATCGGTCTAGTAGGAAATCGGGCGGGAGTGGTACCCGTCTCGTCTTTTCATAAACGCTGGCCTATCTAGTGGACGAATTTTTCCGATTCGTCCACTAGATAGGCCAGCGTCGATGCTAAATGGGCGGGTGGGGCGGAAGGGCTGGGGTGTCAGGGGCGGTGGGTGGCTTCGTGGGTGAGCAGGGCGCGTTTGACGTCCAGGCCCCAGCGGAAGCCGCCCAGCGCGCCGTCGGTACGCAGCACCCGGTGGCACGGCACGAACAACCCGATCTGGTTGCGGGCACACCCCTGCGCCGCCGCGCGCACCGCCGCCGGGCGCCCGGTCAGCTCCGCCAGCCGCGTGTACGTCACCGGCTCGCGCACCTCCCGCAGCACCTTCCAACACTGCTGCAGATAGTCCGTGCCGCCGTACCAGGCGACCGGGACGGAGTCGAGTGCGTCCAGGTCCCCGTCGAAGTACGCGCGCGCCGCGTCCACGGCCGCCTGCGGCACCGGACCGTCCGGGGTGCCCTTGAGCAGGGGCTGAGGGGTGTCGGCGAACGCGGCGGCGGTGACCGAGGTGCCGTCGCCGGACATCGAGAACGGACCGAAGGGTGTCTTGATCGTGATCATGCTTGGCTCCAGAGTCGCAGTTGGGCGTATGAGCGCCAGGGGCGCCAACGCTCGGCGTGCCGCAGCAGGGCGGCGGGATCGTCGGGCAGCCCGAGCGCCTTGGCGCCCCGACGCGTGCCCAGGTCGGTGGGGAGCAGCACGTCCGGGTCGCCCAGGGCGCGCAGCGCGATGTAGTCGGCGGTCCACTCGCCGATGCCGGGCAGGGCCAGCAGCGCCGCGCGGGTCGCGGCCCGGTCGCTGCCGCCGTCGAGCGGCAGCCCGTCGCGGACCGCCCCGGCTAGCCGCCGCAGGGTCTCGCGCCGCGCCACCGGCATCGCGAACGCCTCGTCCGGCAGCGCCAGCAGCCGGTCCGGGTCGGGGAAGACACCGTCGCGGCACAGCCTGCCCAGCACGGTACGGGCACCGGCGACGCTGATCTGCTGGCCGACCACGGCCCGCACCGCCACCTCGAACCCGTCCACGCTGCGCGGCAGCCGTACCCCCGGAAAAGCCGTGACCAGCGGCGCGAGTGCGGGATCGGCGGACAGTACGGTGTCGACGGCGATCGGATCGGCGTCCAGGTCGAGCAGGCGACGGCAGCGCGACACCGCCGGGGTCAGGTCGCGCACGTCGGCGAGGCTCAACTCGGCGTGTACACAGCCGTCACCGGGCCGCAGCGTCACCGTGGCGATGCCGTGCGGCAGCGTGAGCGTGCGGGTGTAGCCGCCGCCGTCGTACGACTCGACGCCGCTGACGGCCCGCGCCCCCAGATACGCGAACAGCGAGTCGGCGTGCAGGGGCGGCCGGTAGCTCAACCGCAGCGACATGGTGCCGTCGGCGCGGGGCGTGCCGCGGCGCAGTTCGGACGGCGCGCAGCCGTACACCTCGCGGATGGTGTCGTTGAACTGGCGGATGCTGCCGAACCCGGCCGCGAACGCGATCTCCGACAGGCTCAGCGCCGTGTTCGTGATCAGTGTCTTGGCCGTCTGCGCCCGCTGCGTGCGGGCCAGCGCCAGCGGCCCGGCGCCCAGCTCGTCGGTGAGCAGCCGGTTCAGGTGCCGCTCGGTGTAACCGAGCCGCTGCGCCAGCGCGGGCACCCCGCCCCGGTCCACCACTCCGTCGCCGATAAGCCGCACCGCCCGCGCGGTCACGTCGGCCCGGCTGTCCCACTGCGGCGACCCCGGCACCGCGTCCGGCGCGCACCTGCGACAAGCCCGGAACCCGCTGCGGGCGGCGGCCGCCGCGCTCACGAAATACCGCACGTTCTCCGGCTTCGGCGTACGCGCCGGGCATGACGGCCGACAGTAGATCCCGGTCGAGGTGACCCCGATCCAGAACCTCCCGTCGAACCTCCCGTCCCGACTACTGACCGCCCGATACCACCCGTCGTTGCTGTCCACGCCCCCAGTCTCCGCCCGCCCCCACCCGCCCGCTAGCGGAAATCGGACCCGACCTCCACCACGTTGATCATGAACTTGTGGCACGGGTCGACGGCGTGTCGACGGCACAGGTTCCTGATCGATTCCGGGCGGAAAGGTGGCGAGGGTAATTCTCATCGGCAAGATCGAAAGGTGGTGCGGGCGGCCCGATAGACTCGCTGCTCGTGAGTCTCTCCATCGGCATCGTCGGCCTGCCCAACGTCGGCAAGAGCACCCTGTTCAACGCGCTGACCCGCAACGACGTGCTCGCGGCGAACTACCCGTTCGCCACCATCGAGCCCAACGTCGGCGTTGTCGGACTGCCCGACCCGCGCCTGGACAAGCTGGCCGAGATGTTCGGCTCGCAGAAGATCCTGCCCGCGCCGGTGAGCTTCACCGACATCGCGGGCCTGGTCAAGGGCGCCTCCAAGGGCCAGGGCCGGGGCAACGCGTTCCTCGCGAACATCCGCGACTGCGACGCGATCTGCCAGGTGGTGCGGGCCTTCAGCGACCCCAACGTCGTACACGTCGACGGCAAGGTCTCGCCGAAGGACGACATCGACACGATCAACACCGAGCTGATGCTCGCCGACCTGCAGACCATCGAGAAGGCGCTGCCTCGGCTGGAGAAGGAGGCCAAGGTCCGCAAGGAGCGCGCGGCCATCTTCGCCAACGCCAAGGCCGCCCGCGACCTGCTCGATACCGGCACCACCCTGTTCGCCGGGGCCGCCAAGGACGGCATCGACCTGGCCGAGCTGCGCGAACTGCACCTGATGACCGCCAAGCCCTTCCTGTACGTCTTCAACGTCGACGAGGCGGAGCTGGGCAACGAGGCGTTCCTCAACGAGCTGCGCGCCCTGGTTGCCCCGGCCGAGGCCGTCTTCATGGACGCGAAGATCGAGTCCGAGCTGATCGACCTGTCGCCGGAGGACGCGGCGGAGATGCTGGAGTCGATCGGGCAGTCCGAGCCGGGGCTCAACCAGCTCATCCGGGTCGGGTTCGGGACGCTGGGGCTGCAGACGTACCTCACCGCGGGGCCGAAGGAGACGCGCGCCTGGACCATCCCGGTCGGGGCGACGGCGCCGGAGGCGGCGGGGGTCATCCACACCGACTTCCAGCGCGGATTCATCAAGGCCGAGATCGTCGCGTTCGACGACCTGATGGCGGCCGGGTCGATGGCGGCCGCGAAGGCGGCGGGCAAGGTGCGCATCGAAGGCAAGGAGTACGTCATGGCCGACGGCGACGTGGTGGAATTCCGCTTCAACGTCTGAAAACTGCCCGTTTCAGCAGCTCACGGATTGTGCCCCACGTCCTGGGGCACATCCGGGGCACATGACCACGCGTCATCGATCGCCTTCCTGGTCCGAGCCTCCGAGTCCGGCATGAGGTGGCCGTACGTCGACAGCACCAGGTTGGCGTTCTCGTGCCCGAGCCGTTCGGCGACCGCGATGACCGACTCGCCCTGCGCCAGCAGCACCGAGGCGTAGTGGTGCCGCAGGTCGTGTGACGTGACCGTCTTCGGGAGACCGGCTCGGCGGACGGCGGCCCGGAAGATGACCGTGCCGTAGTAGTTGTGGCTGTAGGGCGCGCCGAAGCGGGTCGTGAACAGCGTGCCGTCCTCTGCTGCCGGGTACTTCGCGAGATGCTTGGTCAGAGCGTCGGCGACGACCTGCGGCAGCGGCACGGTTCGGCGGCTGCGCCTGGTCTTCGGGTCCGAACGGACCTTCGAGGCTGGCGCGATCTGGAACTCAACTCGGACTGTCTGTCGGTCGAAATCGACGTCGACCCGGCGCAGGCCCAGCAGTTCGCCGATGCGGAGGCCGAGCCCTGCCTGCGTGACGACCATCGCGCGGTTCCGATCAGGCATTGCCGAAACAAGGAGCATCACTTCGCCCACGGTCAGCGGCACGATCCGTTCCCGATGCGCCGCAGGTAGCGACACCCGGACAACGGGCGAGCGGCCTACAAGGCGGTCAAGGACCGCTGCGGCGTAGATGGACCGCAGCAGCCCGACCAGGTTCCGGAGAGTCGTGGGGGAGAGGACCTTTGCCCGGCCCGCTGCCTACGCTTGCACCTCGGACGGCAGGACGGCGCTAAGGCGCCGGTTGCCGAGAGGCGTCCCTGCGATGTGCTTCTCGATCTGCCCGGCTACACGGCGGGCCGTCGTCGGTCGGTGAACCCGGCCAGCAGCCCACACGCGTGCGTACTCGACCACCGTCGTGCGGTCGGTTGGATCGACGTACTGGCCCCGCAGCAGGTCAGCCTCGATTTCCTTGAGGTAGCGGTCTGCATCGACCTTCCGGTCGAACGCCTTCTTCCGCTGGCGGCCCGCGTTGTCACGCCAGCGGGCGAGGTAGGTCGTCTTGCCGTTCCGGACGCGCTTGTCGACGCTCCCCACGTCAGCCCACCTGCTTGGCGAGCCACGCACGGACCTCGGCCGGGTCGTACCGCAGGTGGCGACCGACCTTGTACGACTTCGGGCCGGTCTTGCGGTACCGCCACTGGTACAGCGTCCCGACCGGAAGCCGCAGGTAAGACGCAGTCTCCTGGATTGACCAGAGCGCTGCGGTGGTCATGACTCCTCCACGAGGTCGAGCAGCTTGCCGGTGACGACGTAGACCCGGCCGCCGAGACGACGGGAGGGCAGCTCGACGGACGCGGTGGCCCGGTAGGCGGCGGATCGGGAGATGCCCAGCAGCTTCGCCGCTGCAGGGACCTCCAGGAGCAGGGGCATGGACTCACGGTCGAGACGGTTCACGGCTTTCTCCAGGTCAGGCGGCGAGCGTCAGGTGGGCGGGATCAGTCGGTGATGCGGTGTTGCGGGCGTGTTCGAGTTCGGTGTGCCAGCGGCGGCGTTCGGAGATGGCGCGCATGAGCCGCACGGCCAGGCTGTCGACGTCGGGGTCTTCCGGCTTGGCCAGCTCGAAGGTGTAGCGGCGGGTGTCGTCGGGCTGGGGCGTCTCGTCGTCGGCCAGGGCGCCGGCCAGGACGGTGCGGACCCAGGCGCGGTTGTCGGCGCGGTGGTCGGCCAGGGTCTTGCCCGACCACTGCCGCGACACCAGGACCCGGCGTCCGGTGAACCCGAGCGTGGTCGGCTGGTGAACCTTGCCCGAGCAGCGGCCCGGAGTCAGTCAAGGGCCGCTGACGCGGCCCGGCGCACCGCGTTCCCCCCGCGCTCTGCCTGCGGCCCGCGCGGGGGACGCGGGCGCCAGCCGACGTGTAGCCCTTGAACCCCAAGAGCCATGTCGGACCACCGCCGTGGACCAGACCGTTCCTCCCGCGACGCTGCCACGCCCGAACACCACAGCATCCACAGACCTCAGGGCTCCGCCCCGAACCCCGGCCACCGCTTCAGAGATGCACCCGGCGCAGCTGCGGGAAGAAGGTTGGAGAGGGGTGGTTGGGGTGGTGATCTCCTTACGCCGTCACCACGAGGGCAGTACCACACCCGCCGGCGGGCAGCTCCGCTCCGCCACCCGCCGGCGGCTGCGGTCTGGTCAAGACTGCCGCCGCAAGGAGATCACCACTCGCGGCTCAGCATTTTCAGCGCTGCCTGGTACCGGATCGCTTGTCAGGCCAGCCCGTGACCGGCCTGATGCCGTCTACCAGCCAGCGTAAGAACAGCAGGACGGCAAACGGTAAACCGACCGCGAGGACCACTGCGGCGATCCACTCGACTTCACCAGCGGGCCATACCGTCTCGGCTTCAGGTCCGCTGGCCCGAACCGCGAGTTCTCCACCAGGCCGCGCCTGGCGCTTGACCACTGCTCGTACGGACTCGATCTCGAAAGCGCCATCGTCAGCGACAAATCTGCCACGGCACGACCATCCATGCCGCAGGTCCTTCCCGATACCGAGGTCTTCACAACTTGCCACCATCACGGTCCCTGAACTTCCGACGAAGTTGGCCCGCAGGCCGTCCCACGCGGCAGGCACGCTCCAGGACCAAAACATGACGAAAACGGCCGTGACCGTCGCCAAGAAGCCGATCAACAGCCAATCCAGCCAGGTCGCCTGTCGCAGAGCAGCGATGAACTGCATCGGCCGCGGCCAGCGTGATTTTGGCTGCGGCCTTCGACGTCGCATCGCCAAAGGCTAACCGCGCCATGCAATCAAGCGCAGGACGGCGAGGACCGTCCCGGACGGGCTGGGGCACACCTGGGGCACACAAGGACGTGAAACAGCGGGAAGATCCGACCACTGACGGAGAGCGCCAGGCGTGAGCTTCTCCAGGCCGGAGATGTTCACCCTGGCGAACTCCGGGACGTGGGCCGTTCCGCTTCAACGTCTGACGCCGCCATTGACCGCACCGCCGCGCACCCCGCTGCGCGGAGGCTGCAGTTTCGGGGAAAGCGCACGAATCCAAGCCGGAATTCGTGCACTTTCCCCGAAACTGCATAGTGCCGGTCACAAGCCGCGCAACGCCTCGTAGAGATCGTCGCCGTACCGCGCCCAGCAGACCACAGAACCATCGGCGAGGACGCTGCCCATGTACCAGCCGTCGCCGTCGACGCGGACAAGGCACAGCCCATCGAAGCCGAGCGCCAGGTCAGGTTGCAGCGGCACATCGTCGGAACCCGGCTCGCGGTAGCTCACGGGTCGGTCGGTGGACAGCGCGACGGCGTCCTCCGCTCCTGACACCTGTCGAATGCGCTCCAGGCTCCAACCGTCGGGCAACTCCGAATCCATGGCGGCGAGCATGCCACGTGTCGGTTGTTCGGCCTCGCCTGCCAGGACCTGTCCGGAGATCGCAATCATGGCCGGAAGGGGTCGCGGGGGTGGGTCGGGTCGGCGTGCGGCCGCACGTGACGCTAGTCGCGCAGCGACTGGTACGCGGCCTCGACGCGGGCCGCCATGCCGATCTCGGCGTCGGTGAATCCACCGCCGTCGTCGACGCACAATTGGATCTGCGTGCGCCCGTCGAGCCGGCGGATGTGCGGTCGGACGCCGAACGTGTCGGCCGCGACCGAGATCCGCTCGGTGAGCACCGCGTGCTGGGTGTCGTCGAGCGGCAGGGTGCGTTTGAGGCAGTCGCCCTCATGGACCCAGCCGGTGAGTTGGGATAGTGCGTCGCTGAGGTAGTCGCGCCGTCGGCCCCGTCTCCAGACTGCGCCCATCAGCACCTCCCGCTCCATTCCCCCGGTGGCCGATATCGGCTTGTGGCCGAATCTTGTCCGCACCGTCACTCAGGTGATACCCATCCTGCCCGCATTTTGAGCGCGTGTCCACGCTCACAAAACCGACTTCCAGCACTTCACGGGACGCTGTGTGCAGGGTGGACTCGGCTCGTCACGCAGTGCTAACCATGAAGGCCCAATCTCTGGCACGCTGTCCGCCGTGCCTAACTTCTCCTCCGAGATCCGAATCATCGTCGGTGCCGCGATCATCGCCGACGGGCGCGTGCTGGCTTGCGAACGCTCCGAACCACCGGAGGTCGCGGGCCGCTGGGAGTTCCCCGGCGGGAAGGTGGAACCGGGCGAGACCGAGCCTGAGGCGCTGGTGCGCGAGTGCGAGGAGGAGCTGGGCGTCCTGGTCGAGGTCGGCGAGCGGGTGGGCGCGGACGTGCTGCTCGGTCACGGCCGCGCGGTGCTGCGGGTGTACGCCGCCCGCCTGCTCAAGGGCGTGCCGCAGCTGATCGAGCACGCCGAGCTGCGCTGGCTGGCCGCCGACGAACTCGACTCGGTGCAGTGGCTGCCCGCCGACGCTCCGATCGTCGCGGCACTGCCCGACCTGCTGCGCGGCTGAACCCAGCGCGAAAGCCCCGCCGACCTGGGTCGGCGGGGCTTTCGGCGTGCGGTCACGCCGGGGCTCAGTGGTCGCTGGCGCCCGGGTGGTAGTAGTTCAGGGTCTTCGGGTCGACCGGGAACGTGATGTCGTCGCCGAACGGGGACGCCGCGGCGGCCCGGTCGGACAGCATCTCGTTCAGGTTGACGTGACCGGCGGCGTTGACCTCCGGTCCGGGCGGCCCGGAGAGCGGGCGGCTGAAGTTGACCGGGGCGGCGCCCTCGGCCACGGTGACCGGGCCGGAGTGCACCGCGGGCTCAGCCACAGCGGTGCTGGTCAGCTGGTCACGACGAAGGATCTTGCGTCCGAATACCACGAGCGGATCATACCGGCGATCCACGACCCGTTCCTTCATGGGGATGATGGCGTTGTCGGTGATCTTGATGTGCTCGGGGCAGACCTCGGTGCAGCACTTGGTGATGTTGCAGTAGCCCAGGCCCTGCTGCTGCTGCGCGATCTCCTTGCGGTCGGTCCGGGCGTCGAGCGGGTGCATGTCCAGCTCGGCGGCGCGGATGAACAGACGCGGGCCGGAGAAGGCCGGCTTGTTCTCGTCGTGGTCCCGTACGACGTGGCAGGTGTTCTGGCACAGGAAGCACTCGATGCACTTGCGGAACTCCTGCGACCGGTCCACGTCGACCTGCTGCATCCGGTAGTCGCCCGGCTCGACGTCGGTCGGCGGCGCGAACGCCGGCATCTCGCGCGCCTTCTGGTAGTTGAAGGACACGTCGGTGACCAGGTCGCGGATGACCGGGAACGTCCGCAGCGGCGTGACCGTGATGGTCTCGTCCTCCTCGAACGTCGACATCCGGGTCATGCAGCCCAGCCGGGGCATGCCGTTGATCTCCATCGAACAGGAGCCGCACTTGCCGGCCTTGCAGTTCCACCGGCAGGCCAGATCCGGCTCCTGGGTGGCCTGAAGCCGGTGGATGATGTCGAGCACGACCTCACCCTCGTTGACCTCGACCTGGTAGTCGTTGAGCCGGCCGCCGGACTCGTCACCCCGCCAGACCTTGAACTGACGAACGGTCACGACAACTCCTCCTCGGTCATGTACTTGGCCAGCTCGGACTGCTCGAACAGGCCCAGCAGCTCGGGGGTCATGGTGGGGATGGGCTGGTGGGTGAGGTCGACGTCGCCCTCGACCGACAGCGAGCAGACCAGATTGACCTTGCGCCAGGTCGAGGACATCTTCGGGAAGTCCTCGCGGGTGTGGCCGCCGCGCGACTCCTCGCGCTCCAGCGCCGCCTTGGCGGTGCACTCCGACACCACCAGCATGTTGCGCAGGTCCAGGGCCAGGTGCCAGCCCGGGTTGTAGCGGCGACCGCCGGCTGCGCCGACCTTCTGGATGCGCTCGCGCAGCTCGGCCAGCCGCCGCAGCGAATCCTCGAGCTCGCCCTTGCGGCGGATGATGCCGACCAGGTCGCCCATCACGTCCTGCAGGTCGCTCTGCAGCGTGTACGGGTTCTCGCCGCCCTCACGCGTCAGCGGCGTCAACGCGGTTTCCACCGCGGCCGCCACCTGCGTGTCGTCGATCTTCGGCCGCGCGGCCAGCCCGTCGGCGTAGGACGCCGCGTACTCGCCCGCGCGCTTGCCGAAGACGAGCAGGTCCGACAGCGAGTTGCCGCCGAGCCGGTTGGAGCCGTGCATGCCGCCGGAGACCTCGCCCGCCGCGTACAGGCCGGGCACGCCCGCCGACGCGGTGTCCGGGTCGACCTCGACGCCGCCCATGACGTAGTGGCAGGTCGGGCCGACCTCCATCGGCTGCGTGGTGATGTCGACGTCAGCCAGCTCCTTGAACTGGTGGTACATCGACGGCAGCTTCTTCAGGATCTCGGCCGCGGGGCGACGCGAGGCGATGTCGAGGTAGACGCCGCCTGCCTTCGTACCACGTCCGGCCTTGACCTCGGAGTTGATCGCGCGGGCGACCTCGTCGCGGGGCAGCAGCTCCGGGGGGCGGCGGTTGTTGTCGGGGTCGGTGTACCAGCGGTCGCCCTCCTCGGGCGTCTCCGCGTACTGCTTGCGGAAGACGTCCGGGACGTAGTCGAACATGAACCGCTTGCCCTCGGAGTTCTTGAGGATGCCGCCGTCACCGCGCACCGACTCGGTGACCAGGATGCCGCGCACCGAGGGCGGCCACACCATGCCGGTCGGGTGGAACTGCAGGAACTCCATGTTGATCAGCTTCGCCCCGGCGCGCAGCGCCAGCGCGTGCCCGTCACCGGTGTACTCCCACGAGTTCGAGGTGACCTTGTAGGACCGTCCGACGCCACCCGTGGCCAGGACCACCGCCGGGGCCTCGAACACCACGAACTCGCCGGACTCGCGGTAGTAGCCGAACGCGCCCGCGATCCGCTTGTTCGCGCCCTCACCCTCCAGCAGCAGCTCGGTGATGGTGCACTCGGCGAAGACCCGGATGCGCGCCTGGTAGTCGCCGAACTTGGCCTTGTCCTCCTGCTGCAGCGACACGATCTTCTGCTGCAGCGTCCGGATCAGTTCCAGCCCCGTCCGGTCGCCGACGTGCGCCAGGCGCGGGTACTCGTGGCCGCCGAAGTTGCGCTGCGAGATCTTTCCGTCCTTGGTGCGGTCGAACAGCGCGCCATAGGTCTCCAGCTCCCAGATCCGGTCCGGCGCCTCCTTGGCGTGCAGCTCGGCCATCCGGTAGTTGTTCAGGAACTTGCCGCCGCGCATGGTGTCGCGGAAGTGGACCTGCCAGTTGTCGTTGCTGTTCACGTTGCCCATCGCCGCCGCGGCGCCGCCCTCGGCCATGACCGTGTGCGCCTTGCCGAACAGCGACTTGGAGATGATCGCGACCTTCTTGCCCGCGAGCCGGGCCTCGATGGCGGCGCGCAGACCGGCGCCACCGGCTCCGATCACGACGACGTCGTACGCGTGCGCTTCGATGTTCACCATAAGTCGTCGTCGCCCCTCAGCCGATGAACCGCAGGTCGTTGATCCAGCCGGCGGAGACGGCCATGATGTAGAAGTCCGTCAGCGCCAGCGTGGCCAGCGTGGTCCAGGCCAGACCCATGTGCCGGGTGTTCAGCTTCGACACGAAGCCCCACAGCTTGTAGCGCACCGGGTGCTTGGAGAAGTGCTTGAGTCGGCCGCCCATGATGTGGCGGCACGAGTGGCACGAGGCGGTGTACGCCCACAGCATGATCACGTTGACCCACAGGATCACGTTGCCCAGGCCGAACCCGAAGCCGGTCGGCGAGTGCATCGCGAGCACGGCGTCCCAGGTGTTGATGAGGCTGATGAGCACGGCGGCGTAGAAGGCGTACCGGTGCGCGTTCTGGAAGACGAGCGGGAAGCGCGTCTCACCCGAGTACGCGCCGTGGCCGTCGGGCACCGCGCACGCGGGCGGCGACATCCAGAACGACCGGTAGTACGCCTTGCGGTAGTAGTAGCAGGTCAGCCGGAACAGCAGCAGGAACGGCAGGGACAGCGCCGCGTACGGGATCCAGGGGCTGTCCGGCAGCGGCTGCCCGAACTCCGAGGCCTCCGGCACGCAGCCCTTCGACACGCAGGGGGAGTAGAACGGGGTGAGGTAGTGATAGGCCCCGACCCAGTAATACTTCTGCATGAACACCCGGAAGGTCGCGTAGGCGACCCAGGCGGTCAGTCCGATCACCGTCAGCAGTGGCGCCAGCCACCAGCGGTCCGTGCGCAACGTCTTGGCTTCGATCGCAGCGCGCGGACGCGCGCCGATCGGCCTCGTTGCCGTCGTCGTCATCTTTCGTCGCTCCCTGATATACCAGTTCGTGGGAACACGTGCGTGGATCAATCACCACACGGTACGCCGAAAGATGTCGATCATGTGACCGGGGACACTGTGATGTTAACGATCGCTCGGCATCGGTCCGAGCCGCAGCGCCCCGCCGCACAACGTCGTTGACCGCGCCGCGGTCCGGGCTGACCGAGTAATCAGGAAGCCGCGCGGGCGGCGCCCCACGGCTGCTCGAAGTGCGCGACGTACCGGTCGCACGCACCGCCGACTATGCGCCGCGACCAGCAGGTCGTCGTCGAACGTCCACACCGACCTGGCGATGTGCCGAGCAGACGGCCGACTCCCGTCGTCACACCTATCCGGATGAACTCACACCGCGACGTCTATCGGTCAAGTTGCCGGGCAGTCGGGCGTATCTTGGGGACGCTTTCCCACGATTGCCCGGCAACTTGAGGGATCTTGCTCAGCCGGATGCGCCGCCGGTCATGTTCCAGGAGGCCAGGTGCAGGGCGGGGGCCGTCCATGAGCCGAGGAACATTCGCGACGGTTGCGGGACCGCTTCGCCACCGACGCCGAGGACCTGACCGGGGGCCAGCGCCTGCGGGTACGCCTGGGTGAAGCGCAGGTTGCGCACCGGCCGGGTGACCTCGCCGTTTTCGATCAGCCAGACGCCGTTGCGGGTCAGGCCGGTCAGGGCGAGCTGGCGCGGATCGAGCACGCGGGTGTACCAGAGGTCGGAGACGAGCAGCCCGCGCTCCACCTTGGAGATCATCGACGAGACGGTGGCGGAGCCCGGCTCGAAGCCGAAGCTGTCGGGCATCGGGCCCCAGGACGGGTCGCCGCCGTGGCCCGTGGAGACCATCCCGCCCGTGGCAGCCGTGCGGCGGTCGTGGGCGAGGGCGCTGGTCACGCCCTTGTCGACGAGGACGAGGCGGCCGCGCGGGCTGCCCTCGACGTCGAAGGGCTGGCGCGGGTCGTCGTACAGCGTGATCTGCTCGTCGAACTGCGCGGTGCCGAGCTGGGCGAAGCTGCGGCGCTCGGCGTGGGCTTTGGCGTTGAAGCCGAAGTAGGCGAAGTTGGTGAGCAGGTCGCCGACGGCCTCAGGTTCGAGGATCACCTCGTACCGGTCGGGTGGGAGTTCGATCGGGTCGCGCTGGCTGGTCGCCTTGGCGTAGGCGCGGGTGCCCAGGGCGGCGCCGTCCAGCTCGGACAGGGCCCGGCTGGAGCGGCGGGCCACGCCGTCGGCGCCGGAGTCCCGGACGATGCCGTCCATGTCGGCGGTAGTGGCCGAAGCGGTCAGGGCCTGACCGGCGCTGTTGCGGTAAGTGCCGGTCCAGTGGCCGGTCTGGCAGTAGCCCGCGGTCTCCAGACCCTTGGCCGCGTCGACGAACGCGCGGACGCGGGCGGCCCGGTCGTCGGGGGAGGCGTCGCGGGTGGCGGCGTCGACCGTGCCGGGGAGCTGGAGTGGAGACGGGCCGGGCAGGCCGGGCCAGCCGGGGTCGCGTGGGGCGGAGCGGACGGCGGCCACCGTGCGGTCGACCAGCGAAGTCAGGCCCTCGGGGCCGGTCAACGTGGTCATGGTGGTGACGGTGCGGCCGTCGACGTGGGCGCGCAGCCGGACGGTGACGCTGTCCTCGGTGACGTTCTGGTGGATGAACGAGTTGGCGAACCGGGTCAGCGCCCGGTGCACACTGTCGGCCCCCACCTCGACCTCGCCGCCGGGCAGGGCACGACGGGCCAGGTCGAGGACCTGGTCGGCGATCTTCTCGACGTCGGTCATGCGCGGACTCCGACCCGTACGCCCTGGAAGCGGGCCGGTGCGGCCGGGTGACCGGTGTGACCGGACTGGGTCGGCTGACCCTTGCCGCAGTTGG
Source organism: Catellatospora tritici (assembly GCF_019083965.1). GTDB lineage: Bacteria > Actinomycetota > Actinomycetes > Mycobacteriales > Micromonosporaceae > Catellatospora > Catellatospora tritici. The sequence goes on along the minus strand of NZ_JAHRCY010000001.1, from coordinate 655,068 downwards.
GCGTGCCCCAGTACTCGATCTCGGACGAGAGCATGTCCATGGACTGCCAGAACTTGGGGCCGATGCCGGTGTAGCTGGGGTTGCGCAGCAGGCGGCCGCGCTTGCCGTGCTTCACCTCGTACGCGACCTCGCAGCCGAACTGGAAGTTGAGCCGCTTGTCGTCGATGGACCAGGAGCGGTTGTTCTCCATGAAGATGCCGTCGTCGGTCTCGGCGATGATCTGCTCGAGGGTGTGCGGGCCGGGTTCCAGGCCCACGTTGGTCATGCGGACCATGGGCAGGCGGGACCAGCCGTCGGCGCGGACGCTGCCCGCGTAGTCGAGTCCGGCCAGGGCGGCGGAGTCGCGTCCGGCCAGGACGCCGACCCAGATGCCGTCGCGTACCGCGTACCGCTTGGCGGCGGGGGTGCCCTCGTCGTCGAAGCCGAAGCTGCCGAGTGCGCCGGGCAGGGTGGGGTCGATGGTGATGTTCATGAGTTCGGAGCCGTAGCGCAGCGAGCCGAGCTGGGAGAGGTCCAGCCAGGAGGTGCCCGCGAAGGCGGCCTCCCAGCCGAGGATGCGGTCGAGTTCGATGGCGTGGCCGACGGACTCGTGGATCTGCAGGAACAGCTGCTCGGGGCCGAGGATGAGGGTGGTCTCGCCGCTCGGGCACTGCGGGGCGGTCAGCAGCTCGCGGGACTCCTCGGCCACGCGGGCGGCGTTGCCGAGCAGGTCCAGGCCCTGGATCAGCTCCCAGCCGCGGGTGCCGTACTGGCCGCGCGAGGCCGGGTAGGAGCGGACCTGGGTCTCGCCCTCGCCGATGCTGGTCGCCTGGATACCCGCGCCGCACTCGCGTACGTGCTGGTCGATGCGGTGGCCCTCGCTGGAGACGAACCACTTGCGGGTGTCCCAGACGGAGTAGAGGGCGGTGGCCACGTCGGCGCCGTGCTCGCGCATCGTCTTGGTGGCGTGCGTGAGCAGGTCGCCCTTGTCCGACAGCGGCACCGCCAGCGGGTCGATCAGGCATTCGCTGGCCCAGGTCGCGGTGCTGACCGTGGTCGGCACCAGGTCGGTCGCCCGTCCGGCGACGCTGGCGCTGGCCTTGGCGATGGCCGTGGCGCGAGCGCCGGCCAGGCGGGCCGCGCTGTCGGACAGCTCGGGTACGGCGTAGAAGCCCCAGCTCGAACCGACCAGCGCGCGTACGCCGATGCCCGCGGATTCGGTCGAGGACAGGTCTTCGATCTCGCCGTTGCGGGCGTCCATGGATTCGTAGCGCCGGTGCATCACCCGCGCGTCGGCGTACCGCGCTCCCGCGTCGAGAGCTGCCGAGACAGCCGCTTCCCCCACGTCAAAATAGGACATGATCACGAGCCTAGACGCTTGCGCCCCTGAGGGTGAGGGGTTAAGAGGGCGCCCTTCCTATACGCAGCGCGATAAGAAGGTGCCCTTCCTTCTCGTTGGGTGGGGTGACGACGGTGTCGGGGAGCTCGCCCAGGTCGTGGCGGGCGTAGGTCTCACTGTCCAGCTCCCGCGGCCCCAGATACCGCTCGGCCAGCGGCACCGGCAGCGTCGACCAGTCCCACGGGTCGACCGCGATCGCGGCGCGGACGGTGTCGGGGCGGCGGGCGGCCAGCACCGCGGCCAGCCAGCCGCCGAAGCCGGTGCCGTACGCGGTCACCCGGGTCATGTCCAGGTCGGAGTGCTTGTCGGCGAGCAGGCGGAGGGCGTCGGCCTGGTCGCCGACGGCCAGGTCCACGACCCGGCGGTGGGTGACCTTCTCGAAGCTGGGGGACACGCCGACGGTGCCCCGGCCGTCGACCAGCACCACCGCGAACCCGGCCTCGGCCCAGGCGCGGGCGTCGGCGAAGGCGGCGTGGTCGCTGCGTACCTGCTGGGCGGTGGGGGTGTCGGGGAGCAGGAGCAGCACCGGCAGACGGCGGCCGAAGACGTGGCCGGGCGGGTAGAGCACCGCGGTGGGCAGACGTCGGTCGGTGACCCGGTCCAGGGTCGGGCGGGCGAGGCTGGCCGGTACGGCCCGGCGCGGGGTCAGTTCGACGATCTGCCGTCCGGCGTGCCATACGGTGATCTGCTCGTCCTCGTCGTCGAGGCTGCGCAGGCCGGTGACGACGGTGTCGCCGCCGCACTCGGCGCTGTGCCAGCCCGGGGCGCTGGTCAGCCGGTGCACCACCATGCCGCCGCTGGTGCTGCTGCGGACTCGGAACAGGTGCTGCTCGGCGGGCTCGCCCTCACTCGCCTCGACGAGCAGGTCGCCCAGCTCACCGCCGGTGGAGCCCGGGCCGAGGCGGCCCACGACCCGGCGGACGTACAGCGTGGGCGGGGTGAGCAGGGTGCCGTCGGCGAACAGGCAGCGCGCGTCGTACCCGTCGTGGGAGATCTCGCCGCCGACCAGGACCCGGCCGTCGGCCAGGTGGCGGGGCGTCCCGTCGACCGGGTTCACCCAGCGCGGATCGGCCAGCTCGGCGTGCACCTGGGTCTCCCCGGTGCGCCGGTCCACGGCCAGGATCAGGCCGTGCCCCTGCGAGCGGCGCAGCACCGTGATCAGCGGCCCGCCGTCGGCCCACCGCACCGCCCCCAGGTACGGGTAGATCTCGCGGTCCCAGTGCACGTCCACCCAGCCGCCGTCGAGGTCGAGCAGGTGCAGTGACACCTGGTCGCCCTGGCGGCGGGTGGCCATGATGCTCTCCCCGTCGGGCGCCCACCACCAGCCGGTGTCGCGCCCGAAGTAGGCCGCGTGCGGGTCGGCCTCGCCCCAGCGCACCCCGTCCGGCTCCCCGGCCAGCAGCTCGTCGCCGCCCTCGGCGACGGGGCCGATCGGGGCGACCCGGATGGCGCCGTCGTACAGGTAGGCCAGACGGCGGCCGGTCGGGTCCGGTCGGGCCTGGTCGACCGGGCCCGGGGTCGGCACCGGTCCGGTGGCCTGACGGTGGTGCAGCCAGCCCCCGGAGATCCACACCACGGTCGCGCCGGTGCGGTCGAAGGCGAACGTGTCGACACCGGTGGCGAGTGTGGTGACGCGTCCGGCCGGAAGTTCGCACAAACGCAGCACGCCGTGATGCAGATGGCCGACCCGTAGACCGTCGCTGCTCACGGCAATGGTGTGTCGGCCCGTACCGGGCCGGACCTGCTGCTCACCCATGGCCGGATGCTATCGACGCGACGGGCTGGCGCGTGGCGGTTTGCCTGATGCGGGCTAGAGTGACCGGGTGGCCCGCAGCATTCTGTTCGTTCACGCACACCCCGACGACGAGTCCATCGGCACCGGCGCGACCATGGCGCACTACGCCGCCCTGGGCGCCAAGGTGACCCTGGTGACCTGCACCCTCGGCGAGGAGGGCGAGATTCACGTGCCCGAGCTCGCCCAGCTGGAGGCGAGCCAGGCCGACCAGCTCGGCGGCTACCGGCTCACCGAGCTGCGCGCCGCGCTGGCGGCGCTCGGGAACATCGACCACCGGCAGCTCGGCGGTGCCGGGCGCTACCGCGACTCCGGCATGATGGGCACCCCGGCCAACGAGCACCCGCGCGCGTTCTGGGGCGCGGACCTCGAGGAGGCCTCGGCCCACCTGCTCGCGATCATGGACGAGGTGCGGCCGCAGATCGTCGTCACGTACGACGCGAACGGCTTCTACGGTCACCCCGACCACATCCAGGCGCACCGGGTCGCGATGCGGGCCAGCGAGCTCGCCGCCGAGCGGGGCTTCGGGCCGAAGAAGATCTACTGGACCGCGATGCCGCTGAGCGTGCTCAAGGCGGGCGTCGAGGCGTTGCGCGACTCGACCGACAACCCGTTCGCGGGCATCACCAGCGTCGAGGACTTCCCGTTCGGCACGCCCGACGACCAGGTGGCCGCGTGCATCGACGGCTCCGACTACCACGACGCCAAGATCGCCGCGCTGAGGGCGCACGCCACGCAGATCCCCGAGACGTCCTGGCTGTACTCGATCGCCGGCAACTTCGGGCAGGAGTTCATGGGCGTCGAGCACTACACGCTGGCGCTGGGGGAGCGGGGGCGCGGCGACGGGCCGTACGGCTGGGAGACCGACCTGTTCGCCGGACTGGGGTGACCACGCTGGAGACACGCCCCGCCCTGCGCGCGGTGGATCTGCTGCTGCGCGTGGTCGGGGCGGCGCTGGCCGTGGTGCTCGGCGTGCTGACCGCCTTCGCCGAGGCGGCCTGCACCGGGCTGCGGCTCGGCGGCTGGCCCGCGGTGTGGGTGTTGCCGCTGGCGGTCGGGGCGAACGTGTTCCTGATCTGGTTCGCCCGGACCGCGGTCGGCGTGCCGTGGGCGTGGTGGTTCGCGGCCGTGCCGTGGTTCCTGGTGATGGTGTTCGCCGTGGGTGGCACCACCGAAGGCGATCAGCTGGCCAACTCGTGGCTGGGCCTGGCGCTGCTCGCCCTCGGTGGTATGGCCCTGGTCGGCCCCGTCGCCTTCCTGAGCGCCCGCCGCCCCCGCCCGAACTCCGGCTCCGGCTTCGGCTCCGAGTTTTCATAGACGCTGGGCGGGCGCCGGGTTTTCATAGACGCTGGGCGGGCGCCGGGCCGCGGTGGTGGGTCAGGTGCCGAGGGAGTCCAGGCGGGTCACGGCGTTCTGGTACCCGGTGGCGGGCACGCGTTCGGTGCTGGTGAACGGCCGCTCGATCTGGTGGATCGTCACCAGCAGCAGGGTGATCATGCCGACCACGGCGGTGGTCATGGCCAGCTGCGTACCGATGTGGTCGAACCGGAAGAACAGGATCGGCATCCCCGCCAGCAGTGCCCCGAACAGCAGCGCGAACCAGGTCACGCTGCCGATTCGCTTGTCCGCCAGGGCGAGGCGGTCCTCGCGGGCCTGCATCACGGTCTGCACCACGGACTCCGGGCTGTCGCCGCTGTCGTCGGCGTTCGCGGGCACCCGGGCGCTGACCGAACGCAGGTTGTCCAGCACGGTCCAGCCCTCGTCGCCGGCGGGCAGGCCGGCACGAAGACGGGGCAGTTCCTGGTCGAGGATCTCGTGCAGGTACTGCTTGGACAGTGCGGTGATCTCGGCGCGCAGCTCGGGCGGGCTGTTCTCGGCCGACCACGTGATCGCCTGCACCGCCTGGGCTTCCCGGTAGGTGGCGGCGCGGGCGTCGTTGCCGATCTGCCACACGTCGATGAAGACGAACGCGGCGACGACGGCGTACAGCGTGCCGGTCATCGAGAAGACGACGCTGAGCACATCGTGGATGTCGGCGCGCTGGTCTGGCGGCCACGAGCGGCGGATGAGCACCACCGCCGCGGCCGCGAGGCCGGAGACGCCGAGGAACCACAGTAAGCCGATCACGTACGCCTGCATGCCGTTCCTCCGCCGATTCGCCCAAACTGTACATCTGGGGCTATACAGGATGGTATGCGTACCAGCCCCCGATATCGACACTTCCTCGGCGCCATCGCGGCCGCCGGAGCCGCGATGGCGTTTCCGGTGCTGCTGGCCGGACCGGCCAAGGGCCTGGCCGCGCCGCTGCCGGGCGTGTTGCTGCAGGTGCGCACTCCGGTGCCCAATGTGCCCTCCGACCTGGTGGAGCTCGACCCGCGCACCGGAGCGGTGCGACTGGTCGCCGACCTGGACTTTTCCGTCAACGCCATCGGCTGGGACGCCGCACAGCGGCTGCTCTACGGGGTGGCCACGCGCCGGTTCTCGGCGCCGCTCGGCGACGGCGGACACCTCGTCTCCATCACCCGAACGGGTGTCGTGACCGACCACGGCCCGGTGCGCGGGCGGCCGCCGGGTTCGACCACCCCGATCTCCCACGCGTACGGCGGCACCGCGGCCGACGGCCTGCTCTATCTGCAGGCCGACGACCGTCTGCTCATCCTCGACATCGGACCGTCCAGTCCGAAGTTCGGGCACGTGCTGCGCGACCTCGCCCTGTCGACACCGGCCTACCTGGGCGACTGGGACCTGAACCCCGCCGACGGGCTGCTCTACGGCGTCGACTCCAGCACCGGCGGCCCACCCGTGCTGGTCCGGGTCGACCCGGCCACGGGCGTCGCGACCCGCCGGGCGCTGGGCGGCGCACCACGCCAGGGCGGGACGTACGGCACCTCGGCCGTGCTCGACGGCGACCTCTACACGGTCAACAACGGCGAGGGCCGGACCACCACCCAGTACCGGATCGACCTGGGCGGCGCGACGGCGGTGCAATTGGCCACCGACTCCCCGCTGAGCAGCACCGACGGCGCCTGGCTCGCCGCGCCGCCCAGCCCGTCGCCCTCGCCCAGTCCGTCCCCGAGCCCGTCACCCTCGCCGAGTCCGGCACCGTCGCCGAGTCCCAGCCCGAGTCCGCCGCACCGCCCCAGCCCGTCACCGAGCGCGACCCCGAGCCCGAGCCCGCTGCCGCTGCTGCCCAGCCCGATCGTGGCGCCGCCGGTGCTGCCCGCACCGGTGGTGCCGCCGCCGTCGCCCACGCCGCGGCCGACCCCGCCGAGCCCACGGCCGCGACCCCGGCACCAGGTGGCCGCCGTGGCGCACCCCGAACACCACCGCGACCCGGTCAAGACCGGCCGGAACACGGTGACCATCCTGATCCTGGGCCTGTCCGGAGGGCGGCTGCTGCTCAGTCGCTTCTCGCGGCGCTGAGGTCACCCGGTGGGGTGCGTGTCACGTTACCGACACCACACCCGGCCGCCGCCGGTCGTGAACGTGCAGGTCAGAACGTCTGGCACCGACGGTGCGGGTAAGCCCGCACCGTACGGACCATGGACACTGACCGGACGTCTGCCCAGGATGTCCTGGTCACGTAACGGCCGGGGAAAGGGCGACGATGAGGTTGACGGGTCAGCTGTGGCGGCGGCACGCGGCGGTGAGTGTCGTCGGGGCGCTGAGCGTGCTCACCCTCGCCGGGTACGCCCGGGAGGCCGGTCCGGCCCCGCTGTCCGTGCCCGCGGCCAACGCCGTCGAGGCGGGCCTGGTCGCCACGTACGAGCGGATCAACGGGACGGTGGCGCAGCACGAGGCGGTCGAGGTGCTCACGTACCGCGCCTACCAGCAGCCGCTCAAGGACTGCATGACCAAGGAGCACTTCTCCTACACGCCGCCGCCGTTCGTCAAGACCGGCAGCGACCGCACACTGCTGCCGTTCGAGGTGTCGGCGGTGGTCGAGCCGGGCGCCGAGAAGCTGCTGACCAGTGTCGCCGCGTCGGTCGAGGCGGCCACGGCGCAGGAGGAGTACAGCAACCCGGGCTTCGACCGCCTGCCGCCGGAGAAGCGTCAGCAGTACTCCGATCAGCTGGTCTACTGCGAGCCGCCCGCGGAGTCGTACGAGGGCAAGTTCGTGCCCGAAGCGAGCCTGGACCTGGACGCGCAGTTCCTGGAGCTGCTGCGCGAGGTCGGCGACGACCCGGCGGTGCAGTCGGCGATGCTCGGCTACGGCAGTTGCATGGCCAAGCAGGGCATCACCGCCCGTGATCTCGGCGAGCTGTACGCCGCGGTGCGCGAGAAGTTCAACGACCACGGCCGTCCGGTGAGCCCGAAGACCTTCCCCGGCCCGTGGAAGGAGGCGATCGCGTTCCAGGACAAGGCGGTCGCCGCCGACCGCGCCTGCCGCACCCCCGTGTGGCAGCTCGCGATGGCGGGAGCCCGGGACCGGCTGGCCGACTTCACGGCGGCGCACGAGGGTGACCTGAACGCGCTCGGGGCGCAGTGGCAGGAGCTCGGGACCCAGGGCGCGGCGGTCAAGGCCAAGCTGCCGCTGTGACGCTCAGCCGGCCGCGATCGCCTCGATCGCGGCCAGTTCCTCGGGCAGCATCACCGCGTGGCGGGCACCGGCGATGGTGAGCGCGATCTGCTGGTCCAGTGCCGCGACGGTGGCCGCCCGGTCGGGGGTCAGCGGCCCGCGATCCGGGGCGGTGCAGGCGGTGCGCAGCATGCGCAGGCTCCGCAGCATCGGGACGACCACGCTCGGGTGCGCCGAGGCGAACACCCGCAGCTGGTGGAAGGCGTGCTCGACGTAGTCGGCGTGACCCAGCTCGTACGGTGTGAGCAGCGTGCGGTCCTGCTCGTCGCGTACGGCGCGGGCGGGCGTCTCAGCCAGCATCAGCGGCCGCAGCACCGAGGCCATGCGCAGGATCACCTCGATCGCGGTGGTGGGGTCGTTGACCGCCGGAGACAACGCCCGCAGCCCGATGTCGGACAGCTGGCGCAGCCCGAAGTCGATGTCCTGCTGCATGGTCCGGGCCACCCCGACGATTACCGCGTCGCACAGGAGCCGGGCACTGACCCTCGGGTCGGCTGGTACCGGCCAGATGGTGACCATGGGCGTGCCCGCCACCAGGTATGCCCCGACGCGGGTCTCCAGCCGTACCACCGAGCCGGGCGGCGCGGCCGCGATCAGGGCGCGTCGGCTGAGCTGCTGCACCCAGCCGTCGTGGATCGCCGGAATGGCCAGCCCCGGCCCCAGGGCGGTCAGGTCGGGCGGGTCCACGGGCCGACCGACCTGGACGCCGATGTGCGGCCCGTACGGCAGCTCGGCGATCAGGCTGGTGGTCTCCCGGGCGACGCGTTCCATGATCCGGCCGACGTACTGCTGGCGACTGATGCGGTCCAGGTAGACCACGATGGTCAGCACCGAGGCGATGGTGAGCAGCAGCGCGAAGCCGACGGTCAGCGTCGGCGCGACGGTGGCGGCGGTGTCGACCCGGGCCAGCGCCAGCACGCAGAAGGCGAACGTGCTCAGCAGCAGCCCCACCAGCACCTGGCCGGGACGGTCGCGCCAGAACCCGCGCAGCACCCGGGGTGAGAACTGCCCGCTGGCCAGCTGGAGCGACACGACCAGCAGCGAGAACACCACCCCGGCGGTGGTGATCATGGCGCCGGCGATGATGCCGAGCAGGGTGACCGCGACGTCGGGAGTGAAGGTGACCCACTCGCTGAGCATTCCGACGTGATGTGCGTCGATGTGCCCCAGCAGCAGCGCCAGCGCCACCGAGGCGGCCAGCATCAGGGCGGGGATGAACAGCAGACTCTCGGCCAGCCGGTCGCGCAGGGCCCGGCTGCGCAGTCGGCGCACGTGGGGTGCGACGCGATGTTCAAGCTCAGAGTCGGATGAACCACCCATATCGACCTATTTTCTCGAATGTGGGCGAGCTTCGTATATCGCGTTACCCTAGACCGCCAGGTGCCCCGTACGTGGCCGTGTTTCGGCGCGTCGACCTGCGGGATTCCGTCAAGAGGCCCCACCAACGATGATGAGGTTCGTCTGTGTTCTCCACCCCCGGCAAGTCCCGGCGACGCTGGCTGATCGCAGGTACGACCACCGCCGTCGCACTGGCGTTGGTCGCCGCTTTCGCTGGATATGCCCTCGGTAGCGAAGTCCCGCGCAACGTGCGCGTCCTCGGTGTCGCCATCGGCGACCGAGACCGGGCCGAGGCCGCCGACGCGCTGCGCGACGGGCTCGCCGCCCGTGCCGACCAGCTCGCCGCGCCGCTGACGGTGCACGTCGGCGACCAGACCACCACCGTGCAGCCGCAGGACGTCGGCCTGGGCGTGGACGTGGACGCCACCGTGGCCTCGGCCGCGAACGCCGCCTACCGCCCGTGGGACGCGCTGACCTCGACGTTCGGTACGACCGACGTGGCCCCGGTGGTCACCGTCGACGCCGCGCGCCTGGCGGCCGCGCTGCAGCCGGTCGCGGCCAAGGCCAGCGGCGCCGCGATGACGCTGCCCGGGGTGGTCTTCGACGGCCGTACGCCCAAGGCGGTCTACCCGAAGCCCGGCCGGGCCCTCGACCCGGCCCGTGCCGCCGACGCCGTGCGCGACGGCTGGCTCAAGGGTGAGGTCACCGTGCCGCTGGTGGACAAGACGCCGGTCAGCACCGCCGCCGACGTGGACGCGATGATCGCCGAGGTCGCCCAGCCCGCCGTGGCCGCGCCGGTGACCGTCGACACCCCGAAGGGCAAGCTGACCCTGTCGACCCGGGTCATCGCATCGAGCCTGGCCATCGGCTCGGATGCCGACGGCAAGCTGACCGTGAAGGTCGACGACAAGAAGCTCCGCAGCGGCTGGAAGACGACCCTGGACCAGGTCGAGACGCAGCCGAAGAACGCCGCGATCGACGGCAAGGACGGCAAGGCGCGGGTCGTCGCCAGCACCGGCGGCACCCTGGTCGACACGGCGAAGCTCGCCGCCGACCTGGTGCCGGTGCTCAAGCAGGCCGGTGCGCGCTCCGTGACCGCGCAGATCAACGAGGTGGCGGCCGCCACCACCGCGAACGACCTGGCCAAGCTCGGCATCCGCGAGCAGGTGTCGTCGTTCACCACGTACTTCACCGGTGGGCTGGAGAGCCCGCGCAGCAAGAACATCGTGCAGATCGCCAAGGAGGTCGACGGCGCGATCGTGCAGCCGGGCGAGACCTTCTCGCTCAACGGCCACACCGGTCCGCGCGGCTATGCCGAGGGCTACCACGACGCCCCGATCATCATGGACGGCAAGCTGGTCCCGGGCGTGGGCGGCGGCGCGTCGCAGTTCACCACCACGATCTTCAACGCCGCGTACTACGCGGGCCTGAAGGACGTGGAGCACAAGCCGCACTCGTTCTACTTCAGCCGCTACCCGGCGGTCATCGAGTCGACCATCATGTACCCGTCGCTGGACCTGCGCTTCACCAACACCACGCCGTACGGGGTGCTCATCGACACGTCGTACACCTCGGACTCGATCACGGTGAGCATGTGGTCGACCAAGGTCTACGACAGCATCACGACGAAGTACGACCCGAAGCGCGACATCACCGAGCCGAAGAAGATCTCGCTTCCGGCCGGTCCGACCTGCATTGCTACTCAGGGTAGCCAGGGCTTCACGCAAGACGCCTGGCGCATCTTCCGCAAGGACGGTAAAGAGATCAAGCGGGAGAAGTTCACCTGGCGGTATGACGCTGAGCCACAATACGTGTGCGATGCCAAACCGCAGTGATATGCGCTGAGGAGGATGCCATGAAGGAGCGGTGGCTGCCGGTCGGAGTGATCGCGGCGGTGCTGTTCGCAGTCAACGTGGTGGCCCGGTGGGTCGCCAAGGGCATCAAGGACGCCGACAGGCAGTCCGTTGCCGGACTGGTGGCGCTCGGCGTGATCGGCCTGGTCTTCTTCGCGATGGCGGTCTACTGGGGACGGGTCCGGCCGCAGGCCCGGGTCGTCGCCGACCTGGCCGCCGCGGGTGGCGTCGCCTGCCTGCTCAGCATCCTGGTCGGGCCGCTGCTGGCGGGGGAGAACCCGTTCGCGCAGGGGGCCGGGGCGTTCTTCAACCAGATCTGGCTCTACGCCGGGGTGTTCGTCGTCGGCACCGGGCTCGGTCTGGTCGGCCTGATCGCGTTCGCCTCGGACTACCGGGCCCGCCAGCTGAGGGCGTTCGCGCAGCAGAGCAAGGCCCGCCCGCGCCGCGTGTAGGCCGTACCGGTCACGGTTCGTCCGCGCCGGAGGACACCTCGGTGTCCTCCGGCGTCTGCCGTGGTGCCCCCGGGTCGGCCGCAGGGATCTCCAGCAGCGCCAGCACGCGCAGCAGCCCGGTGGTCAGCTCCTCGATCCGGCCCGGCGTGGCCGTCCGCACCGACTCGCACACCGTGTAGATCTCGTCCCCGCTGATCGTCCACGTCGGCACTTCGCGGCGCACGTGCGCCCGCCGCAGCGCGACAGCCGTGAACCGGTCGGCCAGGCTCAGATCGTCGATGACGATGCGGTACTCGGTGAGGAACAGCTCCTCGTCGCGGACTCTGCGGCCGCCGCTGCGCCGCCGGTGCACCGAGGCGCCCGGATGCTCGCCCGAGAGCCTGATCGCCACGAAGGTGCCCGTGCCCGAGGACCGGGAGACCGCGCCACCGAGGCCGTCGTGCTCCCAGCGCAGCGCGCCCGCGGTGACCTCGCGGCCGTCCACGATCTTGGTGAGCGCGTGGGTCACGGTCACCGCGCCGCCCTCGCCGAGCTGCCGCGCCGACCAGGGCCAGATTTTTCGGTCCGGCACCGCCGACCAGCCGTCGGCGGCGGCCCAGCGGTCGAGCCGCCACTGCCGCAGCCGGTGCCAGGCGGACACCACGGCGACGAGCACGACGGCGCCCAGGACGAGGAGCAGGAGCGCTGCCGGCGCGCCGACCTGGTGCGCGAGTGCCCGACCGGACAGCTTCACCGTGGCCAGCACGGCGGTGGCCCCACAGCACATCGCACCCATGCCGGCGATGGTCAGGCAGCCTCCCCAGAACCCCGTCCGGGGCGGCGGGGGCGCGGGGGACCTGGAGACCCAGGACCGGCGGGGCGGATCGGTGCTCGACACGACCGCACGTTATCCGGCCAGGTCAAGCCGCCGGTCAGCGGAGCTGGTAGCGGGTGTAGACGTGGTGGCTGGTGAAGCCGAGACCCGCGTACAGCGCGAGGGCGCCCGTGTTCGGCGAGTTGACCTGCAGGAACGCGTCGGTGGCGCCCTGGGCGGCGGCCCACCGGGCCAGTGCCCCCATCGACGCGGCAGCCAGCCCTCGGCGGCGGGCGGCCGGAGAAGTCTCCACCCCGAACACGCCCAGCCAGCGGCCCGCGCCGGTGACCGTGCCCCGGGCCCGCGCCAGTAGCGCGCCCGCCTCGTCGAAGTGCTGGGCGAACACCACGCCGGGCACGGCGGTCAGCACGTGCCGCGCCGCGTCCGGCAGCGGTCCGAGGCTTCCGGCGATCATGGCCAGGAGCTGCTCCGAGGGGGTATCGGCCAGCGCGAACTGCGCCCCGTCCGGGGTCGCCGCGATCAGCTCGTCCAGCGGGCAGGTCTGCACCTGCACGGTGCACTCGACGTGCCAGCCGCGCGCCAGCAGTTCCCGCTCGACCGCCGAGGCCAGCGGCAGCGGCACGTCGACCTGCGGCGGTAGCCCCCGCTCACGGTAGAAGTCGACCACCGCGTCCACCGCCCGGGGCAGTGGCAGGCCGGGGTCGCCCACCGGCAGCGCCGAGTTGGCCCGACCGGTGTACCCGTCGGCGGCGCGCAGCCACCAGTCGCCCAGCGGTTCGCGCACCGGCGCGGGCCACGCCTCGGCGGCGGCCAGTTCCAGCGCGGCGACCTCGCGGGCGGTCGGGCCGCGCCGGGCCGGGACCACCTTCGCCCGGTGCACCTGCGCGAGCGGCACGACGACCACGCCTTGGGATGTGGTGACGGACAGCTCGGTGTCGCTGAGACCGGTGAGTTCGCCCAGTACATCGGTGAACTGGGGGCGTTCGTCTTGGAAACCGACGAACCTGCGTACCACCACGCGGGACCCGAGATCGTTCTTAGCCAACACTGACTACCTACCTCCCGTCCCCGGATACTAGGCTTGCGCTTGGCCGCGTGGAGCGGCGGAGCGTGCACGTCCCACGGTGGGCTGGTCATTTCCGGGGGACAGGCGGGCTCCGTGGAGAAGTGCGTGGAAGGACGATCAGTGACCTACATCATCGCCGAGCCGTGCGTCGATGTGCTCGACAAGGCCTGCATCGAGGAGTGCCCCGTCGACTGCATCTACGAGGGCAACCGGATGCTGTACATCCACCCGGACGAGTGCGTCGACTGCGGCGCCTGCGAGCCGGTCTGCCCCGTCGAGGCGATCTTCTACGAGGACGACGTGCCGGAGCAGTGGCGCGACTACGTGACGGCGAACTACGAGTTCTTCAACGAGCTCGGCTCGCCGGGCGGCGCCTCCAAGATCGGCAAGATCACGGCTGACGCGACCTTCGTCGCGGCCCTGCCGCCGAAGGAAGGCGAGCACTGAGCACCGGCGCCATGGGTTCCGGCCGGCGGAGGGTCTCCGCCGGCCTGCCCGACTTTCCGTGGGACCTGCTGGAGCCGTCCAAGCGGCGCGCCGCGGCCCACCCCGACGGCATAGTCGACCTGTCCATCGGCACCCCGGTCGACCCGGTGCCCGCGATCATCCGCAAGGCGCTGTCCGAGGCGTCGGACTCGCCGGGCTACCCGCTGACCGCCGGTACGGCCGAGTTGCGCCAGGAGATCACCGCCTGGACCGCGCGCGCCTGCCGCGCCGAACCCGGCTTCAGCGTGCTGCCCTCGATCGGTTCCAAGGAACTGGTCGCCTGGCTGCCCACGCTGCTCGGGCTCGGCCCAGACGACACCGTGGTCATTCCGGAGGTCTGCTACCCGACCTACGAGGTGGGCGTGCGGCTGGCCGGAGCTCGCGTGCTGCGCGCCGACGCCCCGCCCACCGGGGAGCGACCCGCGCTGATCTGGATCAACTCGCCCGGCAACCCGCACGGCCGGGTCGCCTCCGCCGACGAACTGCGGGCCTGGGTCGAGTACGCCCGCGACACCGACGCGGTCCTGGTCAGCGACGAGTGCTACCTGACCCTGCCGTGGACCGCGCAGCCCGAGTCGGTGCTGTCGGTGTGCGACGGCGACTACACCGGTGTGCTCGCGGTGCACTCGCTGTCCAAGCGCTCCAACCTGGCCGGATACCGGGCCGGGTTCGTCGCGGGCGACCCCGAGGTGGTCGGCGAACTGCTGGCCGTGCGCAAGCACGCGGGCATGATCATGCCCGCGCCGGTGCAGGCGGCCATGATCGCGGCACTGGCCGACGAGACCCACGCCGACGAGCAGCGCATCCGGTACGCGGCCCGCCGCGAACTCCTGCTGCCCGCGCTGCTCAGCGCCGGGTTCACGGTCGACCACTCCGAGGCCGGGCTCTACCTGTGGGCGACCCGCGGCGAGGCCTGCTGGGACACCACCGACTGGTTCGCCGACCGGGGCATCCTGGTCGCCCCCGGCGAGATCTACGGTCCCAAGGGTGCGAGGCACGTCCGCGTGGCACTCACCGCCACCGACGAGCGCGTGCGTACGGCGGTCGCCCGGCTGTCCTGACGCAGGTGGTCTAATGCGCTGACGGCATTCGGAGGGCATCGCATGTACATCTCTCGGGTAAGGGTGTCGGACGTCCGAGGATTCCGTGCTGCCCGTGCCGTGGACCTGGAGTTCTCGATCCGCGATGACGGAAGCCGCGCGGGCTGGACGGTCATCGCGGGCCGTAACGGTTCCGGCAAGAGTTCGCTGCTGCAGGCGATGGCGTTGGCGCTGACCGGTCCGGTGACGGCCCGCGCTCTGGTGCCTGAATTCAGGCACTGGATCTCCCGAGGATCCGATTCCGGCTGGGTGCGCCTCACCGTGGTCTCCGGCGGGACGGATGGGGCGCGTGAGGGGCAAAGCGGAGTTTCCCGGGACTCAGCCGACGAGAGCTTGGAACTCAACTTGAGCTTTGGCTGGAGTGAGCCGAACAGGGACGGCAGACGGTCGCCCATGCTCAAGCTCACGCGTACCCCCAGCTCGGCCGATCCGTGGGAAGAGGATGACCTAGGCCTGTTCTTCGCGGCCTACGGGCCGTTTCGGCGTCTGACCGGAGGCGCCGTGGGTGCGCAGCGACTAACCGCCAGCCCGAAGTTGGCCCGAGTCGCGACGCTGTTCCATGAGGACGCGTCACTCGCCGAAGGCGTGAGCTGGCTGGTGGAGCAGCATCTACGCGCGCTGGAGGAGCGTCCGGGAGCAGCGGAGCTGAAGGATCTGGTGCTCTCCGTGCTGGGAGACGGGTTGTTGCCAGACGGCTACCAGATCCATCGCATCGATTCTGAGGGCCTGTGGGTCAGCCACGGGGGGCATCCCTTTCCCCTACGCGAGATGAGTGACGGCTACCGCACCGTCGCAGCGTTGATCGTGGATCTCATCCGGCAGTTGCATTCGTCCGTCGGAACAGTGCCGACCGAGGTGCGAGACGGACGAACCGTGATCACCGCCTCTGGCGTGGTGATCATCGACGAAGTCGACGCGCATCTGCACGTATCGTGGCAGCAGCGTATCGGCGTCTGGCTCAAGCAGCACTTTCCGGGTATCCAGTTCATCGTCACCACGCACAGTCCGTATATCTGCCAGGCCGCCGATCCGGGTGGGCTGATCCGGTTGCCCGGCCCCGACGAGCAGGAACCACCCCGGGTGGTCGATCAGGACCTCTATGAGCGGGTCGTCTACGGCACCGGCGACGATGCGGTGATGTCCGAACTGTTCGGCCTCGATCAGCCGTACTCCGAGCGGGCCGCGCGCCTGCGCCATGAACTCGGTGATCTCGAGATTCGGGTGCTCGCGGGTGAGGCGAGCGCAGAAGAGGTCGCCCGTTACACCCGGTTGCAGGAGCAGTTGACCAGCTCACCCGCTTCGGCGGCTCGGGACACGGCACGGCGGTTCAGCAAGAACAGGGCGTGATGGTCGGTGATCCGGATCAACCGGCCGCTACTCTCGGCGGAGTTGGACGTGCGTACCAAACAGCTGAACGGTGAGATCGGAGCCGCCGCCGACCGGGTGCGGCACGCCAGGGGCTTGTGGCGGCGTGCCCAGCCCCGGCAGAGTCTGCGTGATCTGCTCCTCGACGCCGCGCCAGGGATCAGCAGGTGCATGTACTGCGGCGACAACCAGGGCACCGACATCGACCACCACGAGCCGTTGTCGCGCAACCCGCTGCGGACTTTCGACTGGTTGAACCACCTCCTCGCCTGCTCGTTCTGCAACAGCCACGGCAAGGGCGACCAGTTTCCCGTGGACGGCCGCGGGCAGTCGTTGCTGATCGATCCGACGGTCGACGATCCTGCCGACCACCTGGCCTTGGCGCTGTCGGTGGGGGAGTACCGGCCGCGCACCGACAAGGGGCATCACACGATCGCCGTGCTGCGCCTGAACCGGGCGGTGCTGGTGGAAGGGCGTCAGCAGGCGCGCCGGGTGATCGAGCTCGCGCTGCCGGGATGGCACGACGCAATGCGACTGGGGGATCCGCGCCGGATGAACGAGTGCCTGCTGACGATACGCATGCAGCCGTTCGCTGAGGTGATCACGGCGATGCTGCTCGCGGCGGTGCAGCCGGGCGCGGAGGTGGTGTTCCGCCACGATCCGCGATTGCTGCGCATCCTCTTGGAACCTCGCCTGCGCGCATCACTCCTGAACTGACGGCCCGAGGCCGCAGTTTCGGGGGAAGTGTAGGTATTCGGCCCAAGATTCGTGCACTTTCCCTGAAAGTGCAGTGATCTTGCGTGCGGCGCGGCGCTCGGGGTGGACGTCAGACGCGGAACGGGGCGAGGCGGTCGAGGAAGACGCGGTTGGCTTCCCAGCCGTCCACCTGGGGCGGGTCGGTGCCGAGCCAGACCGGTTCGGCGGCAGGGTAGGCGTGCAGCTGGTCGGTGATCCCAGCCCGGGTCACCACGACGCAGGCCTGGCGGTGCCGCGACGCGAGCACGCACAGCCGCCCGGCCTCCAGGTGGAACGCGCTCGCGTCGCGCCGCCCACTGAGCGGGTGCCAGGCCAGCACCACCTCGTACTGGCGGCCCTGGAGCCGGTTGGCGGTGTCCACGGTCACCCCGGTCACGCCCAGCCGTTGCAACGCGGCCTCCACCTGCGCCTTCTGGTCCCGGTGCACCACACCCACGGCGATGTCGGCGCTGGTCAGCGGCCGCCCGCCGGACGGGTCCACGGTGGACGCGTCCGCGGTGACGAGTTGGTAGGTGAGGTCGGCGAGCACCGACACCAGGGCCGGGTCGGTGCGCGGCACGTGCGCGGCGGGCAGTTCCAGCAGTGCCCAGCCGGTCTCGGCCGCCTGCGCCAGCGCCGGATGGGCGAGGCTGTGCAGGTCCAGCCGCCGGTCCCGCGCGTCGGCGCCCGCGCGGAACGGCCGGGTGTAGAACGCGTCGGAGATGACCGGGGCGGTGTGCGGGGCCAGCCGCCAGCTCACCGGCAGCGGGATGACCGGGGTGTCCGGGTGGTGGCGCAGCACCGTGCCCGCCGCGGTGTCCAACGGCCAGGTCGCCAGCGAGCGCACCGAGTGCTCGTCGGCGACGGTGAACGGGGCGAGCTGCCCCGGGTCGCCGACGAGCAACAGCCGGTCGAAGAGGTGCCCGACGCGGACCAGGGCGGCGGCCGACATCTGGTACGACTCGTCGATGATCCCCAGCGGCCACACCCGGTCTTCGGCCTTGACGTAGGCCCACTTCGCGGCCGTACCGACGATGACGTCGCAGCCGCCCAGCTCGCCGAGCTTGGTACCGGTGCGCACCCGGTCGCGTGGCCAGCGCGGCGGCGGCGTCCACTCGGCACCGTGCAGGCGGCCGGTGCGCAGCCCCGCCGCGGCCAGCGCGACCACGAGGTCGTCGGCCTGGTCGTTGGTCTGCACCACCACCGGCACGTGCTCGCCCGCGGCGACCAGGCGCCGGGTCAGCTCGCGAACCAGCGTCGACTTGCCCGCGCCGGGCGGGGAGTCGACGACGATGGCCCGGTCGGTGCCGCGTACCCGGTCCCAGACCTGCTCGATCGCGGCCTCGTGCCGCCGCGCGGCCTCACTCACCGGAGTCCTCGTCGGGTTCGTCGGCGCGCGGCGGGGCGAGCCGGGTGGGACGGGCGGGCCAGGGCAGCTCCTCGGGCAGATTGTCGGGGAAGTACTGCTGCGGCCCGAACGGCGCCAGCACCACCTCGGCGTCGCACTCGGGCAGCAGGTTGAACTTCTGCCTGGTCACGGCGCCGCTGGTGACCATCAGTTCGACGGTGTCCACCGTGGACGAGCGCACGGTCAGGCCCACCTTGCCCAGCCACAGCTCGGTGCCCGCGGGCCGGTCGAACCCCTGGGTACGCAGCCAGAGCAGCGGCCGCAGCAGCGTCGATCCCTTGGCGCTGGTCACACTGTGGTCCAGGTCCCGCTTGATCACCGTACCGGCGACCGCCTCGCCGGTGGCGAGCCAACGGGCCATCACCAGCGGATCGTCCAGCGCCATCTGCCGTTCCAGCGCCACGGTGCGGGTCTCCAGCTCGTGCAGGAACCGGAACGCGGGCACGTCGGACAGCCGCCCGCCGAAGCGGATCGTCCCGGCCGTGACGCGTTCCCGGTGCCGGGTCCACGACCAGCGGTCGGATTCCCAGCGCTGGGCCACGTGGCCGCCGGGGGGCAGCAGCGCGACCAGGTCCAGCGCGGTCCACGTGTCGCGCCAGGCCTGGTCCAGTGCCTCGGCGGCGGCCAGCTTCAACCGGCGTACGTCGCCGACCTGCTTGGCCCGCTCGAGTGCCGGACGCAGCGTCATCAGGTCCCACTCGGGATCGCTGGCGGGTCCGGCGGGCGGGCGCTGCTCGGCGGTCGCGGCGGCGGTCCAGGCGTCCTGCCCGGCGGGCGGTTCGATCCAGGCGAGCAGGCGGCCCAGATGCCCGTCCTCGGTGGGCAGTTGGCCGGTGCGCCAGTGCGTGGCCAGCAGGTCGGTGGCGGTGAGCACGGCGCTGGAGCCGGGCAGGTGGCGCCGGGAGGCGAACCAGCCCAGGTGCGCGCCCGCCGTCTGCAGCACCGGATCGACGTCGAGGGTGCGCAGGTACTGCCCGAGCAGGTCCAGCCAGTGCGCGGTGGCCTCGTTCGGCACCACCAGCTGGGGGGCGTCGGTGCAGCACTGGTCGACGTCCAGTTCGCGGCCGTTGCCGACGCGGACCACCGGCTCGGTCTCGGTGTAGCGGCTCACATAGGTGGCCAGGTCGCGGGCGAGCGCGCCGAGCGCGGCGAAGCGCTGGTCGCGGTCGCGCGGCTCGGCGACGACGAGCAGTTTCGGCTGGGCACGGAAGGAGCCGTACCGGATCGCCACCGGCGCCGACGGCTCACCCGCCAGGTGGTAGCCGACCAGCACCCACGGCCTCGGCGACAGGTGTCGGTGTGCCCGTGACGCGGCGGGGACCGCCCGGCGCTGGGACAGTGCGAGCAGCCGCTGGTAGACGTCCAAGCTCACGCGCCCACCCCGCTCCGCGCGGAAGGGAAGGGCACCTTCTTATCGCTTTGCGTGGTGGAAGGGCCCCTGGTCAACCCCGCCGCCGCGCACCCGTGCGCGCTCACGATGACTCCCGGGCCTGCGTGACCGCTTGGCCGTAGGCGACTGCGGCTCGGGCGAGCTCGGTGGCGATGGCCTGCTCCGTCTCGTCACCGGGGGTCCGCTCGCCGTGGGCCAGGGCCAGGGCGTCCGCGGCGAGGCCGACCGGCCCGCACAGGTTGGCCACGGTGGCTCCGGCGCGGGCGGCTGCCCCGGACCGCTCGGCGTCACCTCGGCAGTACGGGTACACCGCACAGCTCGGACAGCCGTCGCCGAACCGGGCGGGCACCTGGCCCAGCGCGCCGACCAGCTCGGCTCCCTCCAGCGTGGGGGAGAGCCGGTCGGCGCCGGCGGTCAGCCGGTCCAGCACCCAGCGCAGGCGCCGCAGTTGCGGCGCCACGTCGAGAGTCGTGCCGACCGGGTTGAGGCCGAAGTTGCGCGGCAGCACGAGCAGGCAGACGCTGCTGACCTGCGCCGGATCGTCGGCGGCCGCGCGCAGCGCGGCCACCGTCACGGCCAGCTCCCGAGCGGTGCCCGCGACCTTGGTCGGGTCAGCCTGGCCGTCGAGGCACGCGTACGACCTGATCTCCACCGGATGCAGCCGCGTTCCGTCCCCGGCAAGCAGCACCCGGTCGACGGTGATGTCCGTGTCGCCCAGGCGCAGCTTCGGCGCCCGCCACGACCACAGCCCCACGCCGCTGGGCAGCTCGTCCGTCTCGACCACGCCCTCGGCCCGCACACCCAGGTGCCGGGCGACGAGCTCAGGCAGCCGCGCCAGTGCGAGCTGGGCGAACGTGCCGTCCCGCTCGCGCGCGTACGGGCTCTGCCCGCCTTCTGCCGCCCCGACCGCCTCGGCCAGCACGGCGGGCTCGATACCGGAGACGTCCACGGCCAGCCTGCGACGGCAGCCGGGCGCGTCGAGCAGCCCCGCTATCCGTCTCGGGTCCACGTGGACGCCTCCCTGGGTGAGCTCAGTCGTTGGCGTGCAGGGCGGCGTTGAGCACGATGCCCGTGCCGGTACGCGGTCGGGCCTCGATCGCCCCGGTCACCGAGTTGCGCAGGAACAGCACGTTCGACGCGCCCGACAGGGTCAACGCCTTGACCACCTCGCCGGTCTCGACCAGGGTCACCTTGCTGCCCGCGGTGACATAGCAGCCCGCCTCGACGACGCAGTCGTCGCCGAGCGAGATGCCGATGCCCGCGTTCGCGCCGACCAGGCTGCGCTGCCCGACGGAGATGACCTCCTTGCCGCCACCGGACAGGGTGCCCATGATCGAGGCGCCCGCACCGATGTCCGCGCCCTCGCCGACCAGGACCCCGGCCGAGATGCTGCCCTCGACCATGGAGGTGCCCAGCGTGCCGGCGTTGAAGTTGACGAAGCCCTTCTGCATGACGGTGGTGCCCGCCGACAGGTGCGCGCCCAGGCGGACCCGGTCGGCGTCGGCGATGCGCACGCCCGCGGGCACGACGTAGTCGGTCATCCGCGGGAACTTGTCCACGCCGTACACGGCCAGGTGGCGGCCTGCGGCGCGCTCGATCAGGCGCAGCTCGTCGACGCGCTCGGGCGGGCACACCCCGGCCGAGGTCCAGGCGTTGTTGGGCAGCAGGCCGAAGACGCCGTCCAGGTTGGCCTGGTGCGGCCGGATGATCCGGTGCGACAGCAGGTGCAGCCGCAGGTAGGCGTCGGCGGTGTCGGCGGGCGCGTCGGCCAGTGACGCGATCGACACGGTGACCGGAACCACGCGCAGGCCGGGCAGGGCGGGCTCGGCGACCTTGTTTTCAGTCGCGGTCGAGGTCGGGGTGCCCAGGCCGAGCTGACCGGCCGGGAACCACACTTCCAGGGTCTGCTCGCCACTGACGGTGGCGAGGCCGAAGCCCCAGGCGGGCTGGTCGAGACGTGTGCTGCTCACGGTGCCCTAGGCTACCCGTATGTCGAACCCGCTGACGCCGCAGGTGCTCGCCGACCCCGTCATGCTGACCCGTGCCCTGGTGGACATCGAGTCCGTCTCGGGCAACGAGAAGGAGATCGCCGACGCGGTGGAGGAGGTGCTGCGCGGCTGCGCCCACCTGCGGGTGGAGCGGATCGGCCACACCGTGGTCGCGCGGACCGAGCTCGGCCGCGACCAGCGGGTGGTGCTCGCCGGGCATCTGGACACGGTGCCGATCGCGGACAACTTCCCGTCCACTACGGACGACAAGCTGATGTGGGGTTGCGGCACCTCCGACATGAAGAGCGGCACCGCGCTCGCGCTGCACCTGGCCGTCACCGTCGACCAGCCGCGCTACGACGCCACGTACTTCTTCTACGAGTGCGAGGAGGTCGAGGCGGTGCGCAACGGGTTGAAGATCGTCGCCGACACCCGGCCGGAGCTGCTGGAGGCCGACTTCGCGATCCTGCTGGAGCCGACGTACGGGGTGGTCGAGGCGGGTTGCCAGGGGACCATGCGGGCGAAGGTGCGCACGCACGGCGTACGCGCCCACGCGGCCCGGTCGTGGCTGGGCGACAACGCGATCCACAAGGCGGGCGAGGTGCTGCGGCGGTTGGAGCAGTACCAGGCGCGCGAGGTGACGATCGACGGCTGCCGGTATCGCGAGGGCCTGAACGCGGTCAAGGTCACCGGCGGGGTGGCGGGCAACGTCATCCCGGACGAGTGCGAGATCGAAATCAACTTCCGGTTCGCGCCGGACCGCAGCGTGGCGCAGGCGGAGGCACATCTGCGCGAGGTGATGTCCGGGTACGACATGGAGATCACCGACTTCGCGCCCGGGGCCCTGCCGGGGCTGGACGCACCGCCTGCCGCCCAGTTCCTGGCCGCCACCGGGGCGGCCCCGGCGGCGAAGCTGGGCTGGACCGACGTGGCGCGATTCGCGGCGCTGGGCATCCCGGCCCTGAACTTCGGGCCGGGCGACCCCAATCTGGCGCACAAGCGCGACGAGCACGTGGAGCTGGAGAAGATCGAGCAGGGTGCGGCACTACTGCGCCACTGGCTGGCGCGATAGCCACGGCGCCGGAGTTCAGCGGGCGGCGGCGGTCTCTTCGACCTGGTCGGCATCGAGCTGGCCGGTCACCTGGGCGATCCGGCGGGCGTGCACGGTGGCGCGGATGCGCTGGCGCATGGCCTGGCGCTGGCGGAGCATCTCGGAGCGGGTCATCACGGTGATCGCCTCCCTCGTCGGCTTCGATTCAACCCCGGTCGTCTGACATTCCTGACGCCACAGCATGGCGTAGGGTTGCGCGATTCGCAGGGAATTTCCTCGACCTGTGGGCAAGTGCCCCGGGCTGTGGTTCGGTGCACGTACCACTACCCCGATGTAGTGACGCGCCAAACCTTGAAATCGATGTCCGGCCGCGATTTCTTCCGGGGACGCCCCCCGGTTCCTACGGGCAACGATCGGGGCGGACTACGGTGATGGGTATGACGCACAGCAATTCCCGGCCGGAGCGGCATCGGGGTCCGGTGACCCTGCGCCGCGACGCCACCACCGCGGGCACGGCGGACCAGGCCCTGCTCGACTCCGTCGGCCGTCCTGATTGGAAGGTCCGCGACTCGTGGCGGACCCTGCGCATCCTGAGCGAGTTCGTCGAGGGCTTCGACTCGCTCAGCGACCTGCCCCCGGCGGTGAGCGTCTTCGGCTCGGCCCGCAGCGCCCCGGAGTCGCCCGAGTGCCGCATGGCCGAGCGCCTGGGCGCCGCCCTGGCCCGCGCCGGATACGCCGTGATCACCGGCGGTGGTCCGGGCGTGATGGAAGCGGCCAACCGAGGATGCACCGAGGCGGGCGGGCTGTCGGTCGGCCTGGGCATCGAGTTGCCGTTCGAGCAGGGCATCAACGAGTGGGTCGACATCGGCATCGACTTCCGCTACTTCTTCGTCCGCAAGACCATGTTCGTCAAGTACGCCCAGGCCTTCGTGGTGTTGCCTGGCGGCATGGGCACCATGGACGAACTGTTCGAGGCACTGACGCTGGTGCAGACGGAGAAGGTCACCCGGTTCCCGGTCGTGATGATGGGCGTGGACTACTGGAGCGGCCTGCTGGCGTGGATGCGCGAGCACATGCTGGCCACCGGCAAGGTCGACGCGGCGGACCTGGACCTGCTGCTGGTCACCGACGACGTGGAACAAGCGGTCAACCACATCGTCGAGGCGGACAAGATGCTGACGACCGAGCAGCAGATCCGCCACGGCGGCCCGCGCGGCTAGCGCCGCACGGCGCGAAGGCCGGTGGTGTCTCCCAGCCGGGACGGGGCGGCGACTTCGGGTCGGCCGTGAGACGATGGCGCCCCTCCTCGTGACAGGACAGACATGAGCACTCCTCCGACTCCTCCCCGGAAGCCGCGCAGCTCCGCCACCGTCATCGTTGTGCTCGTGGTCGCGGTGGTGGCGGTGTGCTGCTGCGGGGTCGGGGGCTGGGTCGCCTTCCGGCCGGACAGCGCGGCTTCGGTGGTGCGCAGCATCGTCGACCTGTTCTGACCCGGGCCCCTGCGCACTCAGATCCGTTCGCTGAGGCGGTCGGCGGCGCGGTGCAGGCGGGTGTTGAGTTCGGCCTTGTGCTCCAGCACCTCGAGGTCGATCTCGGCCTTGCGCTTGCGCAGCGTCGCCTCGCGCTCGACGTACTCGGCCTCGATGTCGTGGTTGAGGTCGCGTTCGGCCACGGCGAGCTGCTGGGACACCAACCGGTCGTAGGTGGTGGTGCCGCCGACGAACTTCACCAGGATCGGCATGCAGTCGACCAGGATGAAGAAGATGCGCACGGCCCAGATGCCGACCGCGAGCACCCCGCTGCTGTCGGCCAGGTCGTGCAGCGCGCCGAGCCGTTCCAGCAGGCCGATGGCGCCCTGGTGGCTGCGCTCCTCCTCGACCCGCGCCTTGACCTTGGCCTCCCGTTCGGCCTCGAACGCGGCGTGGCTGGCGCGGGCGGCCGACTCCAGTTCCGAGATCTGCGTACGCAGCGTCGCCAGCTTCGCGCTGTTGCCGGAGATGTTGTGGTTGCGGGCGAACGTGTCCGCCTCGGCCCGCAGGCGGCGGCAGTTCGGGCCGACGCCGCGCTGACCGGTCAGACCGGCGCCGGAGTCGCCGACGCACTCGCGCCGGGCCAGGTCGTTGATCGCCCGGAGCTGGGCGGTGTCGGCGTCGATCGTCTTGAGCAGGGCGTCGGCGTCGGCCCGGCGGGCCTGGAGTTCCCGCAGCGTCGCCACCGGGGACTGGTCGAAGTTGAACGTCTCGGTGGCTTTGCAGTCGGCCGGGGCGGCGTCGGCCGAACCCGGCACCGGGTTGCACACCTTGAGCCGCCCGGCGAGGTCGGCCAGGTGCTCGGTGCGCTGGTCGGCGACGTGCTGTACCACCGCGGTCTCGAAGATCTTCAACACCAGCGGCTCGGCGATGACGATGCCGAAGAACACGGCCATCAGCACGCGCATCACCAGCACCGGCACCCGGCGGAACCAGCCGGTGCCCAGGCGGCTGGAGACCAGCCAGCGGTCGACGTTCAGGATGAACAGGAACCACACCGCGACCGGCACGATCACCAGCCAGTGCGAGCCGCCGATCGCCTGGCTGATCGCGAAGAACATGGAGAACGCCGCGATGGTGGCGGTGCCCAGCACCACGCCGCCGAGCGAGGTGTACCAGGCTCTTTCCTGGGGCACCCGGTCGAGCAGTGCCTCGTCCACCCCGGCCAGCACCCGCAGTCGCCGCCCGAGTTCCAGCTTCGGCCACTTTCGCCGCGGCTTCGCGACCGCGGCCTCGGGCTCGGCCGGTGCCGGTGCCGGGTCGGCGGTTTCGGCCGCGGGCAGGGCCAACGGTGCGGTGTCGTCCGGGTCGGCCGCGTGCGCGGGCCGGTGCGGAGCAGGTTCGGGCTGTGCGTTCGGTTCGGTGGGGTACACGCCGCGCTCCTGAGCCGTAGGTGACTGTTCGATCCTCGCCGTGCCAACGCTGTCTGTCTCTCCGGGGGTTGTCAGTGTTGCCCCCTAGTGCCCGGGTACACCCGGTCCTCCAGGTGCCGTCCGGGGGAATCCCATGGGCCGGTACCGGACACTGGTCGGCCGGACCTGGCCGGAGATCGGTCCGTTGCACCGGCCCCGGGGTGCCGAAACTGCCAACATCCATTGTGTACGGACGTGAAGGAGTGTCACGGTCACGCTACCTACAGTCATGAGCTAGGAGAGTGGCGTGGTCCGCTTGAGAGTCCGCGACCGATCCAGACGCCCGGCGCGCTGGCTGCTGCTGCCGTTGGCGGGCGTGCTGGTGGCGGCGCTGCTGCCCGCGACCGCGAGCGCGGGTGCGAGCCGCCAGGCCGTCGCGCACCAGCCGCAGCCGCCCGCGCCGCAGGCGGAGCTGACCCTGTCCGCGCCGACCAGGACGGCCCGGGGCAGTGCCGCGACCACCGGCCGGGCGCTGCCGGGGACGACGGTACGCATCACCGGCGGCGCGCTGCCGGTCGACGTGGTCGCCGAGGACGACGGTACGTACGCCGCGGAGGTCCCGCTGCACCCCGGCTGCCGCAACGACCTGACCGCGACCGCGCTGATGCGAGGCCGGGTCTACACGCGGAAGGCGTCGGTCGAGCAGAAGCTCACCAGCCGCCCCGGCAGCGTCTCCGGGCGCGTCCTCGACGCGCTGTCCGGCGCTCCGATCGCGGGCGCGACCGTCCGCTACGCCGACCGCCGAGCCACGACCGGTGCCGACGGCCGCTACACGCTGACCCGCCTGCCCGAGGGCGACCTGGTCGTCGCGGTGCGCGCGACCGGGCGGCTGGGTCGCGCGGGCATCGCGAGCATCGCCGGGACGACCGGGGTCGTCGAGGACGTCCTGATGCAGAAGCTGGCCGCGCCGACCAGGGTCGGCGTCCAGGGCGGCACCTTCACCGGCATCGGCTGGCGCGTGGACGTCCCGCGCGGCGCGCTTGGCCGCCCCACCGACATCAACTTCACCCAGTTGCTGTTCAGCGGCGCGACAGACCGGCTGGGCGCGCCGGTGCTGGACATCTCGCCCACCGGGCTGTCGTTCGCGCGACCGATCACCGTCACCCTCGACCCCGCCGTGCTGGGCGTGGGAGCCGACGCGGTGAGGCTGGTCGGTCTCGACCCCGACGCCATGTCGCCGGTCGGTCTCCAACCGAGGACCGTCGCGGACAAGCTGGTCGTACAGCTGACCCGGATTCAGGGGCTGGAGCTGCGACTGGAGCTCAGGTTCACCATCGATTTCGCGCAACCCTGCACGCCGGCCAATCCCGTGCAGGCGTACGGCGCGCGGCTGTGGATCCAGGGGACGCTGCTGCCGGTTCTGTGGGGGCTGGGCGGCTCGACGACCCTGCGCCTGTGGAGCGAGTACGTCGACGGCGGCGCGCCGATCGCCACTCCCGTGAACGCTGACGATCCGTCGTTCGGGCTGGTCGATCCGGTTCGGGACGAGGTGGTGAAGATCCAGGGCGAGCTGGAACTCGCCATCCTGGATGCGCCGCCGCCGCTGTCCGCGCCGGGCTCGCCGACCGTACGGACGCTGGAGAGCTTCCCGTCGGCGGACCACGCGATCGGTGCCGACCGCAGGTTGAACTTCAAGGTGCGGGAGAACTGGAACACGCCGGGGCTGACCGCTGGGAACGCCGGGATGTCCAGTGCCGTCCTCGGGTCGGTCCCGGACCGCCGCGACTTCACCGGACCGATGACCTTCCGGCCCACCGCCACCGACCACGGGGTACTCATCCACGTTGACGTGGACGTGCAGCCCACCATCATCGTCAACGACTCGATCGACTTCTGCCCGGGCGACGTGGTCCCCGGCAACCCGATGTACCTGTACGCCCTGCCGATGAGCAGGCTGGAGGTCACCCCGCTGCCGTTCGGGCAGACCGGGACCTTCGCCAGCCCGCTGCGGTTCCGGGCGCAGGCGGCGGTGGCGCCGTTCACGATCGACGCGACGGACTACTACCCGGCCAACGACACCGACAACGACGGCATGCCCGATGCCCAGCCGTGGGACGGCGGCACGTTCACCCTGGACAACTGCCCCCGGCTCAGCAACGCCGACCAGGCGGACGAGGACGGCGACGGCCGGGGCGACGTCTGTGACGACGACAGCGACGACGACCTGCCGCCCGGCGGCGACTCCGGCGAAGGAATCCCGCCGGACGGCACGCAGGTCCCCGACAACGGGCGTCCACCGCGCTCCGGCGGCAGCTACGGCGACCCGCACCTGATCACGTTCGACGGCGTCAGCTACGACTTCCAGGCCACCGGCGACTACACCACAGTCGAGTCCACCGAGGACGACTTCGAGGTGCAGACCCGCTACGGCAGGCGGGGCGATCCCACGATCGCCTTCAACCGCGCCATCGCCGCCCGGGTCGGCGGCTCGGTGATCGCCTTCGGCGACGAGCCCTCACTGCACCCCGGCGACCCCGTGTACGCCACGCTCGACGGCGTCCACCTGGCCTTGAGCGAGGGGAGCCGGACCGACCTGCCCGGCGGTGCGGTGCTGACCTTCTCGTCGGGTCGGGGCGCGGTCGTACGCTGGCCGGACGGCACCGAGCTGGCAGCGGGCCGAGTCACCGGTGACAACACCTTCGTCGACCTGTCGCAGCAGCGTGAACGGCACGTCCGCGGCTTGCTGGGCGACGCGGACGGCGAGCGGGTCGGCGATCTGGCCGGGCGCACCGGCACTGCGGTCACCGACGTGCTCGACAGCGGGCAGCTCTACGGCGCGTTCGGCGAGAGCTGGCGGGTCGAGGGCGCGCTGTCGCTGTTCCGGTCCGCGCTGCCCGACGTCGAAGCGCTGCCGCGTGTGCCGACGGCCCGGCCGACGATCCAGTCGCTGCCGGCCGACGTGCGGGCCCACGCCGAGCAGGTCTGCCGCGACCACGGTCTGCGCCCCGGGGCCGGGCTGGAGCAGTGCATCCTGGACGTCGGTCTGACCGGCGACGACTCGCTGGCCGAGCAGGCCGCGGTCGTGGCGAACCTGCTGCGCACCACGGTGGAGCAGGGCCCGCTGGGGGCGCCGGTGGAGGACAGCCGGGAGATCGAGCTGGGTCAGACCGTCGACGGGTCGCTGGACTCGCCGTTGCGGGCGGACGCCTTCTTCTTCACGGCGCAGGCCGGCAGTGACCTCAGCGTCACCACGGACGGGGTGTGCCCGGACCCGGCGACGTTCTCGATGACGCTGGTGGCCCCGGACGGCCAGCCGATCGCGCGCAGCCGCGGCAACGGCTGCGGGTTCGTCGGGGCGTCGCAGCTGCGGCAGGGCGGGCGGTACCGGCTGGTGGTGTTCGACTCCGGCGGCTTCACGGGGGCGTACCGGTTCACGGTCGACGGCGCGGTCCGCGGGCTGAGCTGCCAGGCCAACGCCGTGACGCCGACCGACGACGGATCGAGTCCGGAGATCCCGCTGCCGTTCCCGGTGAACTTCCGGGGCAGGCAGTTCGACTCGGTGTGGGTCAACAACAACGGCAATCTGACCTTCACCGGTCCCTATGACGAGTTCACCCCGATGCCGCTGGCGTCCACGCAGGCGGCGATGGTGGCCGGCTGGTGGGCCGATGTGGACACCCGCGGCGAGGGCTCGCAACCGGCGCGGTACGGCTTCGGCACGGTCGACGGCAGGCAGGCGTTCTGCGCCGACTACGCCGACGTCGGCTACTACAACGCTCGCGCCGACAAGCTCAACTCCTTCCAGATCTACCTGGTGAACCGGTCCGACGTGGCTGCGGGCGCGTTCGACGTCGTGCTGCGGTACACGAAGCTGACCTGGGAGACCGGCGAGGCCGACGGTGAGGACGGTCTGGGCGGGATCTCGGCGACCGTCGGATACACCAACGGCACCGGAGCCGCCGGCACCTACCTGGAGCTGGCCGGTTCCCGCGTGCCCGGCAGCTTCCTGGACGGCTCGCCCGGCAGCCTGGTGGCGACGTCGACCGGTAGCGCACAGCCGGGGGTGCACGTCTTCGAGATCCGCTAGTCGCAGCTGCCAAGGCACCTGAGCCGCCCGGAGGCATCCCTCCGGGCGGCTCCTGTTTTCCGCAACTTAGTTACGACAATCGCGCAATAACCAAATGGACAGACGAATCTGTCGGGCAAGGTTACGGAAAGATTTCGCGGGATGCTTGTGGGAGCAGACATCGGCAACTTAGAGTCAGCTTCACCTCCTGGCGTCCGCTCCGCCGAGAGCGTCTTTGGCGTTCACCCCTCCGACAGAAACGAGTCAAATCGATGTCTCGGAGCATCACAGGAGCGAGGTGGTCCCGCCGGCGTTGGGCGCCGGTGGCGGTCGCCTCCGCGACGACGGCCGCCGTCGGCCTGAGCCTCGTGGTCGGCAACGCCGCCCCGGCTCTGGCCGCGAACGCCCCCGCCGCCCCGGTCGTCACCAGGGCGGCTCTCGACCCGTCGCTCGTCGCAGGTCGCGGTGCCGCCGTGGCCTTCGCCGAGCAGGAGGCCGAGAACGCGGTCCACAACGGTTCGGTCATCACCGGCCGGGCCGCGTACACGCTGGCGGCGGAGGCTTCGGGCCGCAAGGCCGTGCAGCTGACCCCGGGGCAGTATGTCGAGTTCACGCTGCCCGGCGCCGCCAACGCGATCACGGTGCGCTACAGCATTCCGGACGCGCCGACCGGTGGTGGCATCACCGCGCCGCTGGACGTCACGGTCAACGGCAAGAACAAGAAGACCCTGACGCTGACCTCGCAGTACGCGTGGCTGTACAACCAGTACCCGTTCAGCAACGACCCCACCGCCGGACTGCTGCACGCCGACTGGTGGATCACCGAGTGCGGCTGCGTGCCGCAGTACACCGACCCGGCGCCGGTCATCGCCACCCCGTTCCGCCCCATGCACTTCTACGACGAGCAGCGCCTGCTGCTCGGCAAGACGTACAAGGCGGGCGACCGGATCCGGCTGACCGCCCCGGCGGGCAGCAACGCCGCCACGACCACGATCGACCTGCTCGACACCGAGCTGGTCGGCGCGCCGAAGGTGCGTCTGATCGCGGCGAACGTGCTGCTGTTCGGCGCCGACCCGACGGGCCGTCGTGACTCGGCCGACGCGTTCGACCAGGCGATCGCGTTCGCCAAGCGCTTCCACCTCAGCGTCTACGTCCCGCCGGGCGTGTTCCAGGTCAACCGGCACATCATCGTCGACGACGTGACCATCGAGGGCGCGGGCAACTGGTACACCGTGATCAAGGGCAGCGAGGTCGCGCTGAGCACCCCCGCCGCCGACGGTTCGGTGCACACCGGGGTCGGCTTCTACGGCAAGTACGCCGAGGCCGGCGGCAGCAGCAACGTGCACCTGTCCGGGTTCGCGATCGAGGGCGACGTCCGCGAGCGCATCGACACCGACCAGGTCAACGGCGTCGGCGGGTCGCTGAGCGACTCCACCATCGACGGTCTCTACCTCCACCACACCAAGGTGGGCATGTGGTTCGACGGTCCGATGGACAACCTGAAGATCACCAACAGCATCATCGCGGACCAGATCGCCGACGCGATCAACTTCCGCAAGGGCGTCACCAACTCGTCGGTGTCCAACACCTTCATCCGCAACACCGGTGACGACGGCCTGGCCATGTGGTCCGACCAGATCGCGAACGCGAACAACGTCTTCGACCACAACACGGTGCAGACCCCGACCCTGGCCAACGGCATAGCGATCTACGGCGGCACCGACAACACGGTGTCGAACAACCTGGTCGCCGACCCGATCCGGGAGGGCAGCGGCCTGCACGTCGGCTCGCGCTTCGGCGCGCAGCCGTTCACCGGCACGCTGGCGATCACCGACAACACCACGGTGCGCGCTGGCACGTACGAGCTGAACTGGAACATCGGCCTCGGGGCCATCTGGTTCCTCGCGCTGGAGCACAGCATCGACGCCGACATCCAGGTCGTGGGCGACCACTTCCTCGACAGCACCTACAACGCGATCATGCTGGTCAGCGACTGGCCGGTGAAGGACCTGTACACCATCTCGAACGTGCACTTCAAGGACGTCCGGGTCGACGGCACCGGCACCTCGGTGGTCAGCGCCCGCGCGGCCGGCTCGGCCTCGTTCGAGAACGTCGACGCGCGCAACGTGGGCGCGGTCGGCATCAACAACTGCGGGTCGTTCCACTTCACGCCCGCCGGTTCGGAGTTCTCCTTCACCGACCTGGGTGGCAACGACGGTGGCGGCACCACCGGCCCCTGGTTCGCCTCGTGGGAGCTGCCCAACACCATCACCTGCGACGACCGCCCGCCAGTCGTGGCGCCGCCGGCCCCGTCCACCTGGTGAACTTGAAGTAAGGAAGGGCACCTTCTCATTGCTTTCCGATGTAGAAGGTGCCCTTCCAAACCCCCGGAGGGGTGCTCAGGGTGACCTGGGCGCCCCTCTTGCGTGCGCTACGAGCGGCGTTACGAGCAGCGCCACAGCAGGGCGCGCTGCACACCGTCGTGGGCGCCGTCGTCGTTCTGGCCGACGATGACGCGACCGTCGTCGCTCATCGACTCGCCGAAGTTCATCCCGTACTCCTGGTAGATCGGGAAGATCTCCTCCAGCACGACGTACGTGGTGCCGTCGGTGAGCACCGCCCGGTTCTTGTCGCTCATCCCGGTCATCCAGCCGTACGCGTTGACGTCGTTGCTCCACTGCAGCTTCGCGAACGCCTCGACCTTGCCGGTGGCCAGGTCCCAGCGGACCGAGTTGGCCTCCTTGCCCGCGAACGTGGCGTACCCCGACACCCAGCCGTTGGTGACCTTCCGGGCGTCGAAGTCGTTGGCGGTGACCCCGTCGAGCACGGGCGCGGGCAGCGCCTTGCCCTTTCCGGACGGCAGCCACACGTACGCGACCCGGCTGCCCCCGGTGCCATCGGAGACATGACCCACGATCGTGCCGTCGTCGTCGATGTCGTTGGCCTGTCCCCAGGTGAAACCTTCGGGCATGGGCAGCGGCTCCGGCCGGCTGGTCGCCGCGCGCCAGACGATCGGCTTGTGGTCCTTCTCGCCGACGATGACGCCGTCGTCGTTGATGCCGCTCGGTGCTGCCCCGACGCCGCCGGGCAGCTTCGCCACGCCGCCGTCGCGGTACACCATCGCGTTCGAGCCCGCCTCGCCGACGAACGTCTGCCCGACCGCGACCCCTGCGCTGTTGATCGCCTCGAACCCGTTGTCCTCACCGGGCATCTTCACCGCGTCGACCTTGCCGTCGTGCCAGATCTTCGCGTTGGTCCCGTTGATGTACGTCCGGTACGCCGCCCAGTGCCCCGTGGGGTCGACGGCGCGCACGTAGCTGTGCCCGCCTCCGGGTGATGGGAAGGCCGTCGCCTTGCACGCGGTCGGCAGCGCCGGGGCGCCGCCGCGGTCGTAGCGGGGCGCGGCCGGGCTCGGCGACACCGCCGGGCTGGCGACCGCCGACGCGGATCCGCTCGCGCCCGGCTCGGCCTGGTTCGCCGATACCCGCTGGATCACCATCGGCAGCGAGATCACCGCCGCGGTGGCGACGGCCAGCAGCCCCGTCGTCGCCACCGCCTGGCGGGTGCGGCGCCGCCTGCGCCCGGACGTCATCGCCTGGGACAGGTCGATCCGCGATGGGGCGGTCGGCTCCTCGACCAGCGGCCCCAGCAGCCGGCGGCCGTACTCTTCCTCGGTATTCACTCTCGAACTCCTCTAATCGGCCAGGGCGGGGACGAGATCCACCCGGTTGCCCAGGTGCCTGCGCAGTGACTCCAGGCCGTGCGAGGTCTGGCTCTTGACCGTCCCGGCCGAGCAGCCCAGCAGCTGGGCCACCTCGTCCACGGGCAGGTCGCACATGAAGCGCAGCACCAGCACGGCCCGCTGGCGCTGGGGCACCCGCGCCAGCGCGGCACGTACGGCCAGCCGCTGCTCGGTGTCGTCGGCCCTGGCCACGGGCTCGTACACCGGCTGCCCGAACAGCAGCACCCGCGCCCAGGCCAGGCGCCGCTCGTTCAGGAACTCGCGCACCAGCATGGTGCGCAGGTAGCGATCCAGCCGTTCCACCTCACCAAGCCGGTGCCAGCGCACGTAGAGCTTGGTGATCGCCTCCTGTATCAGGTCGTCTGCGCGATGGGCGTCGCCGCACAGCAGGTAAGCCGTCCGACGCAGCGCCGGCAGCTGCGCCGAGACGAACTCCGCGTATTCCGCGTCCCGCTGCCCGGTCTTCTCCGGAGCCATCGGAACCCCCGTCCCTAGATGTCCATTGCAGACCTCAGACGGCCCCCACCCCCACCCCGGTTGTACCGCCCACCCCCCTTTTCGGTTGATCATGAACCTATGGCCGTGTTCGACGGTGTGTCATGCCCACAACTTCATGATCGATCCGGGGTGGGGCGTGTCGCGGGCGCGACTTCGTGGTCGGTAGGTCGGATGAGTCGGGGCACGTCCCGCCGTTCATAGGCTGGGCACATCTCATGGGAGGAGCCAGACGTGCAACTGTCCAAACTCCGCAGCGCCACCGTCGCCGCCGCGGTGACGGTGGCTGTCGCCGCCGCCGTCACCGGTGCGGCCACTGGGGCCCAGGCGGGCGGGGGTTACGGATACACCGCGACCGGCACGGTGTTCTACCCGAACCCGGTGCAGCAGCTGGGTCTGCAGAACCTCGCCGACGACAAGGACGCCGACAGCCCGGCGTTCGCGGCGGCGTACCGGCGGGTGACGCTGACCGACCTCGACGGCTCCGGCACACTCACCGGCGCGTACGTGGCGGTCAAGAGCAAGACCGGCCAGCGCGCCCAGGCGGTGAACGGCGCCTACGCCGACTGGCACCGCGACAAGGACCAGTTCGAACAGGTCATGGGCTACTACTGGGTCACCACCGCCCAGCACTACCTGCAGCACCTGGGCTTCGGCAGCACGCTGCGGCCGGTCAACCAGCGCCAGATCGAGCTGCGCATCGACCAGTTCGGCGGCGACAACTCGTTCTTCCGGGACGACAAGGCCAACATCACCCTCGGCAAGGGCGGCGTCGACGACGCCGAGGACGCCGAGGTGATCCTGCACGAGTACGGCCACTCGGTGCAGGACGGCCAGGTGCCCGGCTTCGGCACGAGCATGGAGGCCGGGGCCATCGGCGAGGGCTTCGGCGACTACCTGTCGATCGTGGTGACCGACTGGACCACGGGGGTGCCGACCAGCACCGCCGAGGCGTGCGTGGCCGACTGGGACTCGGTGTCGTACACCGCCGCGCCGCACTGCCTGCGCCGCCTCGACGGGACCAAGGTGTACCCGGCCGACGTGCGCGGCGAGGTACACGCCGACGGGGAGATCTGGTCGCGGGCGCTGTGGGACATCCACAACGCGCTCGGCGACGTCAAGGGCAGCACGGTGATCATCGAGGCGCAGTTCGACTTCGCCGTCGACACCAGCTTCCACGACGCGGCGGTCACCACGGTCGCGACGGCGCGGCGGCTGTACGGCAACGCCGCCGCCGCGCAGGTGCAGGCCGCGTTCACCGCTCGCGGCATCCTGTAGCAGCTCCGGACCGCAGGTCGGCTGCGACAGGCCTCCTGTCGCAGCCGACCGTGCCACCCGCGTCAAGCCTTCTGCCAGCGCGATGGCTGCCTGACGCAGCAGAATCGGATCGTGGACGGCTTCCTCGACGTGGCGTCACCGCTCGACCTCGGTGCCGTGCGCTCGCGGTTGCCGCACGTGGGTCGGATCCAGTTCCGCGAGCAGCTGAGCGACGACGACCTGCGCCTGCTGGGAGCGGCGATGGGGGAGTTCCCCCAGGTCGGTTTGAGGGTGTACGGCGTCAGCCTCGCGGACGTACCCGACATCCGGCGCTGGTTCCCGCACCTGCGCCGCTTCTACCTGGACCTGCACAAGCTCACGGACGTGTCCGCGTTGGCCGACCGCGTACCGGAGTTGGAGTCGCTGGAGATCGGCCAGACGCACCGGCCGCTCGACCTGCGACCGGTGCAGGTGTCCGGCCTGCGCTCGCTGTCGGTGGGGACGAGGTTCGGGACACCCATGAGCGGGTGGTGATCACCCGCAATGGGCGACCGGAGGCTGTTCTGATGGCCGTGTCGGACCTGGAGGCGTTGGAGGAGACACTCGACCTGTTGTCGACCCCGGGGGCGCTGGAGCAGATCCGCCAGGCAGAAGCCGACATCGCCGCGGGTCAGGCGGTCGACGCCACCGAGCTGCGGGCCGAGCTGGCCGCGCGTGCACGGCGGGAAGCCGCGTGACCCTTGAAGAGCCGTATCGGCTGTCGCTCGCGCCGGCCGCACGCCGTGCGCTGACCCAGACGCCACCGATCGGACTGCCGATGGCGGTGGCAGCTGCTGTGGGTGAGTTCGTCATGGGACCGCTGCTGCAGCGGCCGTACGTGGTGGGCAAGCCGTTGACGAACGAACTCGCCGCTTACCATTCGGCCCGGCGTGGTGCGTATCGCGTCGTCTGTCGCATCGACGAGAAGACACGTTCCGTTCAGGTGGTTCGCATTGATCACCGCGCCGATGTCTACCACTCGTGAGCGGCGGACGGCCATCTTCCGAAGATCTCTTCACCGTCTGATGTTCGGCCGTAGGGGCGTGGGACCCGGCACGGAGCCGAGTGTTGCCCGAGTGATGGCGGGACGGACCTGACGGCCGACCATCGTTCGAAGACGATGTTCTTCAGCGGGTCGAGAGGGGGCTGCCGAGCGATCGGCCTCCTGATCGCTTCGGCTCGCGCCCTGCTACTACGCTGGGCAGCCTGCAGACGTCGGGGGAGTCGAGCATGAGGCGCGCGGGATCTTCGGTGGCAGTGTTGTGCCTGCTGGTGACCAGCGGATGTTCCGATGACCCTAGGGCCTATCCGCATAGTTCAGGCGCTTCGCTCGAAGAAGTGGCCCAGGCGCTTGAGGTAAGCGTGCCTGGCTGCGCCCTGCCGCACCTGCGATATGCGGTGGCCGAGCCGTTCGGGTGGGAGTTGTACCTCCACTTCTCCGCTGACGCCGCCTGCGTCGATGAATTCCTGTCCGCCTATGAGGTGGACGACGTCTCTGACATCGGCGCCTCTCAGGTCAGGTTCGGCGGAACACGTGACGTCGCCGAGTTCGGTTGGGCTTTCACCGCTGACCACGATTACGTCCACCTCTGGGGTACGACCAGCGGCAAGGCGACCGTCGACGCCGTCGTGGACACGACGTCGGGCCGGCAAGAGGTGTACGCCGCGATCTACCACACGTGACGCCGGTCGGCCCGCGTCGGCTGTCGCCCGCCCATGGTGGAATGTGGGGCGTGAGCAGCGGCGTTCAGCGGGAGTGGCGGCTGGTCCGGGGCAGTGCCTCCGACCAGCCGTCGCTGCTGCCCGACCCGGCCCAGCTCCGCGTCGTCACCCACGACTCCGGCCCGCTGCTGGTGCGCGGCGGCCCCGGCACCGGCAAGACCACCACCCTGGTCGAGTCCGTCGCCCGCCGCGTGGCCGAGGGCGCCGACCCGCAGCGCATCCTGGTCCTCACCTTCGGCCGCCGCGGATCGCAGTCGCTGCGCCGCCGCATCGAGGCCCGCATCGCCCAGGGCGTCGGCCACGAACCACTGGTCAGAACCTTCCCCGCGTACGCGTTCGGCCTGCTCAGAAGGGCCGCCGTCCTGTACGACGCGGCCCCGCCGCGCCTGCTGTCCGGCCCCGAGCAGGACCTCGTCATCCGCGAGCTGCTGCCCGGCGAGACCGCCGCCTGGCCCGAGCGCCTGCTGCCCGCGCTGAACACCCGCGCCTTCGCCGAGCAGCTGCGCGACCTGCTGCTGCGCGCCGCGGAGCGCGGCATCGGCCCCGACGACCCGCTGTGGCAGCGCCGCGACGACTGGTCGGCCGCCGCTCGTTTCCTGCGGGAGTACGAGCAGACGATGGCCCTGCGCGACGCCTCCACCCGCGGCTCGGTCGGCTTCGACCACGCCGAACTGGTCCGCGCCGCCACCTCGCTGCTGCGCCGCGACCCGGAGCTGCTGGCGGCCGAACGTTCCCGGCTGTCCGCTGTCTACGTCGACGAACTCGCCGACACCGACCCGGCCCAGATCGAACTGCTGGAGCTGATCGCCACCGGGCTGCCGCTGACGGCCTTCGCCGACCCGGACAGCTCGACGTACGCGTTCCGCGGTGCCGACCCCGAGATCGTGCGCACCTTCAACCAGCGCTTCCCCGGCACCGCCGAGGTGATCCTGCCGGTCGCGCACCGGGCCGCCCCGGTGGTCCGCGCGGCGACGGCGCGCCTGGCCCGCAGGCTGCCGGGGCATCTGCCGGTGGTGCCGGTGCAGCGCGACGAGCAGCCCGAACGCGAACCCGACTCGGACACCGGCGTCGAGGTGGTGGCGCTGCGCAGCCGGGTCAGCGAGGCCGCGTTCGTGGCACACCGGCTGCGGCGGGCGCACCTGGTCGACGGCGTGCCCTGGTCGCGGATGGCCGTGATCATGCGCTCGACCAACAACCAGCTCGCCGCGTACGAGCGGGCGCTGCGGCAGGCGGGCGTGCCGACGAAGGTGCTGGCCGAGGACCTGCCGCTGCACCAGCAGCCCGCGGTGAAGCCGCTGCTTACGCTGCTGCGCTGCGCGCTGCGGCCCCAGCTGCTCACCGAGGAGGCGGCGGTGGCGCTGCTGCACTCGCCACTGGGCGGCGCCGACCCGATGGCCGAGCGGCGGCTGCGCCAGGGGCTGCGCGCGCTGGCGATGGCGGCCGGGGACGAGCGCGGCTCGGGCGAGCTGCTGGTGGAGGCGCTGCGCGACCCGGCCGAGCTGGCGGCGCTGGACCGGCGCTGGGCCGGACCGGCGGCCCGGATCGCGATGCTGCTGACCACCGCGCGGGAGGCGGCCGGACGGCCGAGGGCGACCGCCGAGGAGGTGCTGTGGTCGGTGTGGCGGGCCACCGGCCTGGCCGAACGCTGGGCCGGGGTGGCGACGTCGCCCGCGCTGGGGCTGGACCAGCAGCGGCGCGCGGAGACCGCCGACCGGGACCTCGACGCGATCATGGTGTTGTTCGACGCGGCGGCCCGCTTCACCGACCGGCTGCCGGGTGCGCGGATCGACACGTTCCTGGAGCACGTGGCCGACCAGCAGCTGCCCGCCGACTCGCTGGCGGCCAGCGGCGACCGGGGTGAGGCGGTGCGGCTGCTGACCGCGCACGCCGCCAAGGGCCTGGAGTGGGACGTGGTCGTGGTCGCGGGCGTACAGGAGGGGATGTGGCCTGACCTGCGGCTGCGCGGCAGCCTGCTGGGGTCGGAGCAACTGGTGGACGAGGTGGCGCATCGCGCGCTGGCCGGGGAGCGGGCGCAGCGCGTGGCGCAGACGGCAGCGCTGCTGACCGAGGAGCGGCGGCTGTTCTACGTGGCGGTGACCCGGGCCCGGCGGCGCCTGGTGGTGACCGCGGTCGACTCGGGCGCGGTCGGCGGCGCCGACGGTGAGGACCGGCCGAGCCGGTTCCTGTTCGAGCTGGCCCCGCCGGTGAAGGTGGACGAGGACGAGGTGGCCGAGCTGGACCTGGCCCGCCCGCCGCGCGCGCTGACCCTGCCCGCGCTGGTGGCGGAGCTGCGCGCGGCCGTGGTCGGCCCCGACGGCCCCCGCCGCCACGCCGCCGCCCGCGAACTGGCCCGGTTGGCCGCCGCCGGTATCCCCGGCGCGCACCCGGACGAGTGGTGGGGGCTGCCGGAGCTGACCGACGACGGCCCGCTGCACGGGCCGGACGAGCCGGTGCGGGTCACCCCGTCCACGATGGAGAGCGCGCTGCGCTGCGGGCTGCGCTGGCTGCTGGAGAAGCACGGCGGCGCGGCCGCCTCGTCCAGCGCGCAGGGGGTCGGCAATCTGGTGCACGCGGCGGCGATGCTCGCCGACGAGGCGATGAGCGACCCGTCGGTGCTGGTCGACTACGTGGCGGCGCGGTTCGACGCGATCGAGCTGGCCGCGCAGTGGCTGGCCGGGCGGGAGCGCGACCGCTCGCGGGACATGCTGGCCAAGCTGACCCGCTGGCTGGCGGAGAATCCGCGCCGCCTGGTCGCGATCGAGCGCGAGTTCGCGGTACGACTCGAGCACGAACCCCCGATCGACCTGGTCGGCCGGGTCGACCGGCTCGAAGTCGACGACCAGGGCCGCCTGGTCGTGATCGACCTCAAGACCGGCAAGACGACCACCGCCACCCGCGAGGAGCTGCCCGAGCATCCGCAGCTGGGGGCGTACCAGGTGGCGGTGGAGGAGGGCGGGTTCCCGGAGGGGGACGTGTCCGGCGGGGCGGCGCTGGTGCAGTTGGGCACCACGCACAAGGACGCCAAGGAGCAGGTGCAGGAGGCGATCGGCGAGTCCGGCGACCCGAACTGGGCGCACGCGATGGTGCACCGCACCGCCGCGACCATGGCGGCCTCGACGTTCGTGGCGAAGGTCAACGACAAGTGCCGGATGTGCCCGGTGAAGTCGAGCTGCCCGGTGTCCGGCAAGGGACGCCAGGTGGTCGAGCCGTGACCCGTCGACCCGCGCGTGCCGGAAGGGTGGCGCCGTGACCGCGATCGTCAAGGACGGCCCCCGGTGGACGCCGGAGGAGCTGGCCGAGCAGCTGGGGCTGCACCCGCCGACGGACGAGCAGGCGGCGGTCATCAGCGCGCCGGTGGCGCCGCTGCTGGTGGTCGCGGGCGCGGGGTCGGGCAAGACCGAGACGATGGCGGCGCGGGTGCTGTGGCTGGTCGCCAACCAGCACGTACGCCCCGAGCACGTGCTCGGCCTCACCTTCACCCGCAAGGCCGCCGGTGAGCTGTCGCACCGGGTCCGGATGCGACTGAGCCAGCTGCGCCGCCACATCGGCGCCCGCGTCGCCGAGGGCTTCGACGGCGAACCGACCATCGCCACCTACCACTCGTTCGCGGCCCGCATCGTCACCGAGCACGGCCTGCGCGCCGGGTACGAGCCGAGCACCCGGCTGCTCACCGAGGCGTCGTGCTGGCAGTTGGCCGACGAGGTGGTGCGGACCTACAAGGGGGACATGTCGGCGGTGGAGTCGGCGCCGAGCACGGTCGTGTCGGCGGTGCTGGCCCTGGCCGGTGAGCTGGCCGAGCACCTGGTCGAACCCGACGACCTGGCAGCGTGGACGGGGCGGTTCCACGCCGAGATGTCGTCGCGGCCGGGACGGATGCTGGCCGACGTACGCGACCTGCTGGCCCGGCAGCGGGCCCGGCTGCAGCTGTTGCCGCTGGTCCGGGCGTACGCGGCGCGCAAGCACACGCTGGAGGCGATGGACTTCGGCGACCAGATGTCGCGGGCCGCCCGGGTCGCGCTTGGCCATCCCGAGGTCGGCGCGGCCGAGCGGGACAGGTTCCGGGTGGTCCTGCTCGACGAGTACCAGGACACCAGCCATGCCCAGGTCACGCTGCTGCGCGCGCTGTTCTCCGGGGACACGCCCGCCACCGGCGCGGGCCACCCGGTGACCGCCGTCGGCGACCCGTGCCAGTCGATCTACGGCTGGCGCGGCGCGAGCGCGGGCACCCTGGATCGGTTCCCCCGCGAATTCCCGCATGCCGACGCGGTGCCCGCCGAGATGGCGCAGCTCGGGCGCAGTTTCCGGAACCGGTCGGAGATCCTGGCGGTGGCCAACACCATCTCGGCGCCGCTGCGCGAGCGCGGGGCGCGGGTGGTGTCGCTGACCTCCGGCAGTGACAAGCCGGGCATCGTGCTGGCGGGGCTGCTCGAGTCGTACCTGGACGAGGCCGAGTGGATCGCCGACCAGATCGTCACCGCCTGGCGCACCGAGGCCAGGACCACGGCCGACCAGAATCCGGCGCACATCCCGATCGAGCGGCGGCCGAGTTCGGCGGTGCTGGTGCGGGTGCGCTCGCAGATCGCCCCGATCGAGGCGGCGCTGCGGGCCCGGGGCCTGCCCGTCGAGGTCGTCGGCCTGGGCGGCCTGCTGGATACCCCGGAGGTACGCGACGTCGTGTGCACGCTGCGGGTGCTGTCCGATCCGCTGGACGGGGCGAGCCTGCTGCGGCTGCTGTCCGGCCCGCGCTGGCGGATCGGCCCGCGTGACCTGGTGGCGCTGCACCGGCGGGCCCGCGAGCTGGCCCGGGGTCGCCACCCGGGCGGGCCGGACGCCGAGATCGCGGTGGACCGGCTCGACGAGGCGTCGCTGAGCGAGGCGCTGGACGACCTGGGCGAGCCGGAGCAGTACTCGCCCGCGGCGTACACCCGGCTGGCGGCGTACGCCCAGGAGATCGCGAGCCTGCGGGCTCGCCTGGACCAACCGGTCAGCGACCTGATCGCCGACATCGAGCGCACCGTCGGCCTGGACGTCGAGGTCGCGGTCCGCGCCGGCGACACCGGCCTGGCCCGCGCGCACCTGGACACCCTGGGCGAGGTCGCGGCCCGGTTCGCGATCGAGACCGACGGCGCGCCGCTGAGCGCCTTCCTGTCCTACCTGGCCGCGGCCGAGGACGAGGAGCGCGGGCTGACCCCCGGCGAGGTCGACGTGGCCGAGGGCGCGGTGCAGATCCTGACCGCGCACGCGGCCAAGGGCCTGGAGTGGGACGTCGTGGCCGTGGCCGGGCTCACCAAGGACGTGTGGCCGGGGCCGAGCAAGGGCTCCGATCACTTCCTCAAGGGCCTGGGCGTGCTGCCGTTCCCGCTGCGCGGCGACCGCGACGGCCTGCCCGAGCTGGCCGTCTCCGGCGCGCGCGACCAGAAGGACCTCGCCACCGCCGTGACCGGCTTCGAGCAGGAGTGGCGCGAGCACGACGCCCGCGAGGAGCGCCGCCTGGCGTACGTCGCCGTCACCCGCCCGCGCGGCTGGCTGTTCGCCTCCGGCTACTGGTGGGGCGACAAGGTGCGCAAGCCGCGCGGCCCGTCGCCGCTGCTGGCCGAGATCGTCGCTGTGTGCGAGGCCGGGCACGGGCACGTCGACGTGTGGACACCGCCGCCCGCCGACGACGCCGTCAACCCGACCAGCGGCGAGGTCGCCGTGACCTGGCCCAGCGACCCGCTCGGCGAGCGCCGCCCGAACGTCGAGGCGGCGGCGGCGCTGGTGCGCTTGATGCTGGACGACCCCGACGGCGGGGTGCGGCTGGCCGAGCACGACGAGGTCACCCGGCGCTGGCGGCAGGAGTCCGACCTGCTGCTGATCGAACGCGAGGAGCAGGCCCGGCGGGCGCAGCGCGCCGACGTGCTGCTGCCCGCGCACCTGTCGGTGTCGCAGCTGGTCGCGCTGCGCAAGGACCCGCTGGCGTTGGCGCGGCGGCTGCGCCGACCGCTGCCCGCCGCCCCCGACGTGTACGCCCGGCGCGGCACCGCCTTCCACCACTGGCTGGAGCAGCGCTACGGCGCCGACCAACTGCTCGACCTCGACGACCTGCCCGGCGCCGCCGACGAGGACGCCGCCCCCGACGAGGCCCTGGACCAGCTGCGGCAACGGTTCGAGGAGAGCATCTGGGCCGACCGGGTGCCGGTCGAGGTGGAGACCCCGTTCGTGATCGAACTCGGCGGCACGGTCGTGCGTGGACGGATGGACGCGGTGTTCCGCACCGTCGACGGCGGTTACGAGGTGGTGGACTGGAAGACCGGCCGGGTGCCGACCGGCGCCGCCGCCGCGGCCGCCGCGGTGCAGTTGGCCGCGTATCGGCTGGCCTGGGCCGCGCTGGCCGGGGTTCCGGTGGCGCGGGTCAGCGCCGCGTTCCATTACGTACGTGACAATCTCACCGTCCGTCCGGCCGATCTGCTCGACCACGACGGGCTGACCGCGCTGCTCACAAGCCTTCCCGTGGAAAGCGACTGAGGCGGCTTCGGTCATAAAACCGACTGCGTGATGTCGTACTCACGATGCAGAGTGGGTACCGCGTATGCATGCGGGAGGCGTTGTGGAGTCGTCGGTACGGGAACTTGCGCTGGTGGTGCTGCTCGCACTCGCCGGCGTGGCCGTCGCCGGCGCGGTGGTGCTGGCGCCATGGCATGCCGCGCAGGCCGGTATCGTCGTGGACGTCCAGTGTCCGTCGGTGCCCTGACGTTGCCGTCACAGTCCCGTGCGAACCTGTGGACCCCCTCGATACCCTGCCGGAGTGCGCGCGATGCCAAGTCGGATGAAACTGCTGTCGGCGACCGCGCTCGGCGTGGCGCTGGCGTTGAACGCGGTCCCGGCGACCGCCGCCCAGCCTGATGTCGTGCGCGGACTGCAGTGGCAGTTCGCGGCCCTCGACCTGGCCTCCGTGCACCAGCGCGCCGACGGTGGCGGCGTCGTCGTCGCGGTGCTCGACTCCGGTGTCGACGCCACCCACCCCGACCTGGTCGGCCAGATCCTGGCCGGGCCGGACGCGCAGGCGACCACCGATGTGGACGGTCGTGGCACCGAGCTCGCCGGGCTGATCGCCGGACGTGGCCACGTGGCGCAGGTCGTCGGCGAGCCGCTGGCGCCGGTGTCGCCCACGGCGCTCCCGTCCTCGTCGCCGTCACCCTCGCCGAGCGCGTCGCCGCAGGTGCCCGGCTTGGCACCGAGCCTGACTCCGGTGCCCCCGGCCGACGACCGCCCCGCGGGCGTGCGCGGCGTGGCACCCGGGGCGAAGATCCTGCCGGTGGCGTTCGCGCCCGCGGCCGGGGCCGGCGGCGAGCCGGACAAGCTCGCCGACGCGATCGACTACGCGGTCAGCCGCGATGTGAAGATCATCTGTATCGGGCGCGGCGTTGCCCCCAGCAGCAGGCTGCAGGCGTCGGTCGACGCGGCGATCGCGCGCGGAGTGCTGATCATCGCGGCCGACTCCGCGAAGCCGGGCAAGCCGTTCACGCCGTGGCCAGTGTCGTACCCGGGAGTGCTGGGCGCGATCGCGGCTGACCGGACCGGCGCGGTGCCCGTGCTGCCGGTCAGCGGGCAGACCACCGGGATCACGGTGCCGGGCGTGGACCTCATCTCCACCGACGTCGGCGGGGGCTACCACATCGACGAGGGCGGGGCGAGCGCCGCCGCGGTGCTCGCCGGGGCGGCCGCGGTCATCTGGTCGGCGTACCCGCGCTCCACGGCCGCGCAGGTGGTGCAGCGGATGCGGACGACCGCGCTGGACCGGGGCGCGGACGGCCCGGACAGTCGGTACGGCGCCGGCGCGCTGAACCTCAACGCCGCGCTGTCGCTCGTGCTGCCCGAACCGTCGGTGTCGCCCAGCCCGG
The DNA here is from genome assembly GCF_019083965.1 of Catellatospora tritici. GTDB lineage: Bacteria > Actinomycetota > Actinomycetes > Mycobacteriales > Micromonosporaceae > Catellatospora > Catellatospora tritici. Next base: position 610,191 of record NZ_JAHRCY010000001.1, on the reverse strand, counting down.
TGCCGGCACCGAGCCTGCTGCCCAGCTCGTCGCCCAGTGCGTCGCCGAAACCGGTGGCGCTGGCCGACAGCGGGGACTGGCGCCGCTGGCTGGTGGTGCTGCCGCTGCTGGGGTTCCTGGTCGCGCTGGGTCTGTGGGCCCGCCGCAGCGGCGCGAGGAGCTGACACCGACGCGGTATCGCGCTGTGCCCCGCCGGGCGGCTGCGGACACGGAGCCCCGCGAGTTCCGCAACGCGCTGCTCGCGAAGTGCGGTCACCGGCCGCGTCACCGACCCGGTGAACCCCCCACGGCAAGCCGTTTACAAAACGTTTCCCCGCGACCGCCCTCCGGATGCCGTTCTTCCGGACCGGTTATAGTGATTCAGATCTCCTATCGTGTCGGTAGGTTTTATAGGTTTTAGGCTGGGCAGATGCCGCTACCTTCCACGCGGCCTCTAAGTTGATCGGTCTGTGCCAGAGGAGGTAACCGCCATGGGCATCGCGGTTGTGGTCGGCGGCGGCTGTAGCGGCGTGTTCGCCACGCGCGAGCTGCTGCGCTCCGGCTGGCAGGTCGTGCTGATCGATCCGGGTGCCCGCCCCGGCCGAGGGCTGGCGTACGGCACAGCCGACCCGTGGCACCTGCTCAACTCACCGGTCGCCACGATGAGCGCCGACCCGGACCGGCCCGAGGAGTTCCTCGACTGGTGCCGGACCCGCGCGCCGCAGACCGGGCCGGGCGACTTCGTCCCGCGCACCTGGTACGGCGACTACCTCACCGACACGCTGCTCGCCGCCGACCGGGGCGCGCCAGGGCGGCTGACCGTGCAGCGCGGCCGCGTCGCCCGGATCTTTGAGACCGGCGGGACCGCCGACGGGCGGCTCACCGTGCTGCTCACCGACGACGTCGTGATCAACGCCGACCGGGTGGTGCTGGCGCTGGGCCACCCGGCCCCGGGCGTGCCCGCGCGGCTGGACGCCGGACTGACCGGGTCGCCGGTGTACCTGGGGGACCCGTGGCGGCCGGGGGCGCTGACGACCCTGCCGGAGGGGGAGGTGCTGCTCATCGGTACCGGGCTGACCGCGGTCGACGTGGCGCTGACGCTGTCGCGTACCGGGCGGCACCACGCGCTGACCGCCGTGTCGCGGCACGGGCTGCTGCCCCAGCCGCACCGCCGCCCCGGCATCCCGTCGGCGCCCGTCGACCCCGCCGTGCTGGCGGCGCTGCCGACCGGCTCGCCCGCCGCGCTGCTGCGGGCGCTGCGCGAACTGGCCGTACGCACCGGCGACTGGCGCGCCGTGATGGACGCGTTGCGTCCCCGCTGGGACGCGATGTGGCAGGGCCTGTCCGAGCCCGACCAGCACCGGTTCCTGCGGCATCTGGCCCGCTACTGGGAGGTGCACCGGCACCGGATGGCGCCGCCGATCGCCGACACGATCGAGGGCCTGCTGGCGCACGGCACCCTCACGGTCACGGCGGCGGAGCTGTGCGGCCTCGCGGCCGACGAGGACGGGGGCGTACGGGCCGTGCTGCGCGAACGCCACGGCGGCGCGGTCTCGACCCGCCGGTTCGCGGCGGTGGTCAACTGCACCGGCCCCGGGCGGCTGGTCGAGTCCGACCCGCTGGTCCGGTCGCTGATCGCCGACGGGATGGCCCGCCCCGGCCCGCACCGCCTGGGCCTGGACACCGACGCCTCGGGGGCGGTGCTGCGCCGCGACGGCTCCACCAGCCGCGCGCTGTGGACGCTCGGCCCGACCCGTCGTGGGCGGCTGTGGGAGAGCACGGCGGCACCGGAGATCCGCGCGCAGGCCAGGGCACTGGCGCTGGCGTTCGGGTCGGTGCGGGTGGAGATCCCCGAGTGCGTCGACTCGTAGGCGGGTGTGATCGCACGCGGGTGTGGCCGGGCCCTCGGGCTTGCTAGGGTCGCGTTGTGTCCATGGAGACCAGCAGCATCCAGATCCCGCGCACCGCGTACGAGGTCGAGCGGTTCACGCTCGCCAACGGTTTGCGTGTGGTGTTGAGCCCGGACCGCAGCGCTCCCGTGATCGGCGTGGCGGTCGTCTACGACGTGGGCATCCGCTCGGAGCCCGAGGGCCGCACCGGTTTCGCCCACCTTTTCGAGCACCTGATGTTCCAGGGCTCGGCCAACCTGGAGAAGCTGGCCCACTTCCGGCATGTCCAGGGCGCGGGCGGCACCTTCAACGGCTCGACCCACCTGGACTACACCGACTACTACGAGACGGCCCCGAGCAACGCGCTGGAGCGCATGCTGTTCCTCGAGGCCGACCGGATGCGCGGGCCTCGGCTCACCGAGGAGAACCTGCACAACCAGATCGACGTGGTCAAGGAGGAGATCCGGGTCAACGTGCTGAACCGCCCGTACGGCGGCTTCCCGTGGCTCAAGCTCCCACCGGTCATGTTCGACACGTTCCCGAACGCCCATGACGGCTACGGCTCCTTCACCGACCTGGAGGCGGCCACCGTCCCCGACGCGGCCGAGTTCTTCGACCGCTACTACGCCTGTGGCAACGCCACGCTCGCCGTCAGCGGCGACTTCGACCCGGCGCACGCCCGCATGCTGGTCGAGCGGCACTTCAGCGACGTCCCGGCCCGTCCGGCGCCCGCCCGCGCCGACTTCGCCGAGCCCGACCTGAGCACCGAGCGCCGCGAGTCGTACGTGGACAAGCTCGCCCCGCTGCCCGCGGTCGCCTCGGCCTGGCGCGTGCCGGACCCGATCAACGACTTCGCGGGCTACCTGCCGTACATGGTGCTCGCCGAGGTGCTGACCGACGGCGACGCGTCCCGGCTGGTGGAGCGCCTGGTGCTCAAGGACCGCAGCGTCACCAGCGTCGGCGGCTACATCGGCTTCATGGGTGAGCCGTTCGAGGTGCGCGACCCCACCGCGCTGCTGCTGCAGTCGCACCTGCCGCCCGGCGGCAGCGTCGACAAGGTGCTGGCCACCGTCGACGAGGAGCTGGACCGGCTGGCCAACGACGGCCTGACCTCGGGCGAGCTGGCCCGCACCCAGGCCCGCCTGGCCACCCACCTGCTGCGCGAGACCGACGCGGTGCTCGGCCGTGCCCTGCGCATGGCCGTGCTGGAGCTGCAGCGCGGCAACCCCGGGCTGCTCAACGACCTGCCGCACGCGATCGCCTCGGTGACCGAGGACCAGATCCGCGCCGCCGCCGCCACCCTGCGCCCGCAGCGCCGGGCCACGATCGAGGTTGTGCCCGGAGGTAACCAGTGACTCTCGCCCTGCCCGAACTGGACGCCAACCGTCCGCTGTCGCTGCCGTTGCAGGCCGAGCGCACGCTGCCCAACGGGCTCACCGTCATCGCCATCCGGCGGCCTAGTGTGCCGCTGGTGGAGCTGCGGCTGCGGGTGCCATTCGCCAAGACCGACCTGGCTCGCTCGGCGGTGCTGGGGCAGACGGTGTTCTCCGGCACCAGCACCAAGACCACCGTCCAGATCGCCGCCGAACTGCAGACCGTCGGCGGCGGCCTGGGCGCCGGCGTCGACCCCGACCGCCTGCTCATCAGCGGCAACTCGCTGGTGTCCGGGCTGGACCGGCTGCTGGAGTTGCTGGCCGAGGTGCTCGACGACGCGGCCTACCCCGACGGCGAGGTCGACACCGAGTCGGAGCGGCTGGCCGACCGGATCCAGGTGGCGCAGAGCCAGCCCGCGCATCTGGCCCGGGTGGCGCTGCTGAAGCGGATCTACCCCGGTCACCCGTACGCGGTCCAGACGCCGAGCGTCGACGAGGTGCGCGCGGTTCGCCCGCAGGAGCTGCGCGAGCTGCACGCCGAGCGGCTGCACCCGGCCGGTTCGACGCTGGTGCTGGTCGGCGACATCGACCCCGAGCAGGCCGTGGACCTGGCGACCAAGCGCCTCGGCGGCTGGAACGGCCGGGGATCGCAGGCCGAGCTGCCCGCGATCCCGGAGCTGGTGCCCGGTCCGCTGCTGCTGGTCGACCGGCCCGGCGCGGTGCAGTCCTCGCTGCGCATCGCGCTGCCCGCGGTCGGCCGCACCCACCCCGACCACGCCGCGCTGCAGCTGGCGAACATGGTGTTCGGCGGCTACTTCTCCTCCCGCTGGGTGGAGAACATCCGCGAAGACAAGGGGTACACCTACGGCCCGCACTCGATGATCGAGCACTCGGTGGCCGGATCGTCGCTGACGGTCTCGGCCGAGGTCGCCACCGAGGTGACCGCACCCGCCCTGGTGGAGACGCTGTACGAGCTGGGCCGCCTGGCCAGCCTGCCTCCGTCCGAGGCGGAGCTGGAGCAGGCCCGGCAGTACGCGCTGGGCACCCTGCAGCTGGGCATGTCCACCCAGGCGGGCCTGGCCGGGCTGGCCAGCACGTACGCCGGGTTCGGGCTGCGGCTGAACTACCTGGCCGAGCACTCCGCCCGGCTGGCCGCCGCCACCCTGGACGACGTGCAGCGCGTCGCGCGCACCTACCTGGCTCCGGCCGTGTCCGCCCCGGTGATCCTGGGCGACGCGGAGAAGATCCAGGCCGCGGTCGCCGCGATCGTTCCGGTGCAGGTCGAGTCGAGGCCATGAACCACGTACACGCGCAGCGGGCCGCTGACCTCGGTGAGCGGCCCGCGCTGGCCCGGTCCTCGCTGGACCGGGCCGCGTTCCGGCGCGCCGATCCGCAGTGGCTGGCCGACGCCTGGCTGCGCGCCCGGGTCGTGGTCGTCGGCCCCGACGGCAAGGCGCTGATCCGCGGCACCGAGCTGGTGCTGCTGCGCTCGACCGACATGCCGGTCACCGACCCGGCGGCGGCGCCGCTGTTCCTGGGCGTGGAGCCCGACGGCACGCCGTTCTTCGCGGTCAACGCGGAGCTGCCGCAGGTCGAGGGCGCCGAGCCGAGGCACCTGTGGGAGGTCGGCGCCGATCTGACCGAACGCGACGCGGGCCTGCTCACCCAGGCGCTGGCGCTGGTGCGCTGGCACCGCGACCACATGTTCGCGCCGAAGTCCGGCCAGCCGACCACCGTCGAGCAGGGCGGCTGGGTGCGCCGCGACGCGGAGGGCGAGCTGCACTTCCCGCGTACCGACCCGGCCGTGATCATGATCGTGCACGACGGGGTGGCCGGTCCGCGGGGCCGCGCCCTGCTCGGCGCCAACGTGATGTGGGCGAACGCCGACAAGCGGCGCTACTCGACCCTGGCCGGGTTCGTCGAGGCGGGGGAGTCCGCCGAGGCGGCGGTGATCCGCGAGGTCGCCGAGGAGTGCGGCGTCACGGTCGCCGACCCGGTGTACGTGGGCAGCCAGCCCTGGCCGTACCCGCGTTCGCTGATGCTGGGTTTCACCGTGCAGGGCGACCCGGCCGAGCCGATTCGCACCGACCCGGACGAACTCGTCGACGCCCGCTGGTTCACCCGCACCGAGATCGCCGCGGTGCTGGACGGGTCAGACGACAGTTTCGGACTGCCGAACCGGTCCTCCATCGCCAACCACCTGATCCGGCGCTGGCTCGGCGGTCTCTGACGGCCTGGTCAGCGCCTGCCCGGCCCACAGGTACGCGGCGGAGGCGGCCATCACCACGCCCATGGCCGTCATCAGCACCCGGTAGTCGACCAGCCCGACCAGCACCGCCCCGAACGCGATCGACAGCGCCTGCGGGGCGCTGAGCAGCGCGTCCATCGCCGCTGAGGTGCGGCCCATCAGCTCGGCGGGTGTGGTGCGCTGCAGCAGCGTCATCAGCCCGACGATGGCGTACGGCAGCCCCAGCCCGGCCACCACCACCAGCGGCACGGCCAGCCACAGTCGCGGCACCAGTCCCGCGAACTGCCACGGCGCGAACAGGGCCAGCCCCAGCGTGATCGTGCCGATCTCGCCGAGACGGCGCACCACCCGCGCCGCGGTCAGGCCGCCGATCAACCCGCCGACGCCCTGGATGCTGATCAACACGCCGAGGAACGTCGGAGACCGGTGCAGGCCCTGGTCGACGTAGGCGAAGAAGACCGACTCGCCGAAGCCGAACACCGTGATCGCGATGACCACGCCGACCAGCACCCGGCGCATGGCGGCGGTGGCGACGAGCTGCCGTACGCCCGCCGTCACCTCGGCGATCCAGTGCAGTTCGGAGCGCTGCGGGCGCTGTTCGTGCACCCGTACCGCGGAGATGACCAGCGCGGCCAGCACGAAGCCGGTGATGCCGACGGCGGCCAGCCCCCAGCCCTTGGTCGCGCCGTAGAGTCCGGCGCCCAGCAGCGGGCCGACCAGGCGCAGGCCCTGCTTGACCGTCTGCAGCGCACCGTTGGCCTCGGCCAGCAGCTCGTCGGGCACGACCTCCTTGATCAGGCCGTTGAGGGCGGCGCTGACCATGATGAACGACAGGCCGTAGCCGACCCCGACGGCGAACAGGATCCACAGGTCCGGGCGGTCGCGCACGGCGAACAGCGGGGTGAGCATCGCCGCCGAGCAGAGCAGCACCGCCACCAGGAAGGGGCGGCGGCGGAAGCGGTCCACCACGAAGCCCAGCACCGGCGCGAACACCATCGGGGCGACCACGGCCAGGATCGCCGCCCCGGCCATGCCGTCGGAGCCGGTCAGGTCCTTGGCCCAGATCGCGAGCGCCAGCAGCAGCACCGACTCGGCGGTCATGCTGAACAGCAGGCCGCAGAAGAGCAGCCGGAACGCGGGTCGACTCAGGACGGCGCGCATGGTGGTTCCTTTCCGGGGTGGTGCGGGGGTGGGGGCGGGTCAGGCGGCCGGGACGGCCCAGGCGACCAGGCGCACCGGGCGGGAGCCCGCGGGTCTGCGCGCGGGGTCGCCGACGCGGTCCAGGTGGCGGCTCATCAGTTCGGTGATCGCCGTGTTGAGCTCGGTCAGCTCCTCGACCGTGAGCCAGGCGACGTGCTGGTTGGTGTAGGCGGCCCGCTGCCAGTCGGGGGGCTCGGCCGTGCGGGTGGCCTCCCAGGCGTTGCGTTGGGCCAGTTCGAAGGCCATCAGGATGTTGCCCATCTCCTCGCCCGCCCGGACCATCTCGGGGGAGTCGTCCGGGTCGCCCCATCGGTGGCCGACCGGGATCCAGCGCCAGGGCCGGTTGCGGCCCACCCCGCCCTCGGCCTCCTCGACGTAGCCGAACCTGGCCAGCTGCCGCAGGTGCCAGGAGCAGTTCGACGGCGACTCGCCGACCTGCTCGGCCAGCTCGGTCGCGGTGGCCGGGCCGCGCATGGCCAGTTCGTTCATCAGCCGCAACCGCAGCGGATGTGCCAGGGCCCGCAGCATCCGGGGATCGGTGACCTGCCGAATCTCATGACGCGCGTCAACCATGCGTCGAAACTACCCTTTCGAAAGAACTCTTTCAACCCCGCCTTCGGTGGCCGTAGCGAACGAGTGAAAGCCGCGTGTCGGGCAGATCGGGAGAGGTAGGGCAGCCTAGCCTGGGGGCTGGTTCGCCACGGAGGTCTCCCCTTGCCGCGAGGATCCAGCCCGATCGTCCGCCGCCAGCGCCTGGGCGCGGAGCTGCGCCGCCTGCGCGAACAGGCCGGGCTCACCGGCGACCAGGTCGTCGACCGGGTCGGCTGGGCGGCCAAGTCGAAGTTGTCGCGGCTGGAGAACGGGCGCAGCCGTCCCGACCTGGCCGACGTGCTGGACCTGCTCGACCTGTACCAGGTGGGTGGTCGCGACCGCGACCAGCTCGTGGCCATCACGCGCGACGCGGGCAACACCCGCGGCTGGCTGCGCGCCTACCCGGTGATGACCCAACGGCAACGGGGGTACGCCGAACTGGAGGCCGGCAGCGCCGGCATCAGGGAGTACGCGCTGAGCATCGTCCCGGGCCTGCTGCAGACGCCCGAGTACGCCCGCACCCGCATCCTGTCCTCGCCCGCCCCCTGCCCCGGCGAGGTCGTGCCCGCGCAGCGCGCGGCCGCGCCGTCGGGCCCGGCCGTCGAGGTGCCCGCCGCGCAGGCGCCCGACACCGAGGTCGCGGCGCGGCTGGCGCGCCAGGCCATCCTCACCCGGCAGCCCGATCCGCCGGGCTACGAGGCGGTGCTCGACGAGCAGGCGGTACTCGGTCGGGGCGCACCGCGGGCGGTGCGTGACGGCCAGCTCGCGCACCTGTCGAACCTCATGCTGTTACCCAATGTGACGATCAGAGTACTGCTGTGCGAGGCCCCGGTGGGGCCGGAGTTCGTGCCCTATACGGGATTTTCCATCTATCACTTCGCCGACCCCGAGGATCCCGAGACGGTGGCTGTCGAAGCGCTTGCGCGTGAGCTGGTCATCACTGACCGTATGGCGGTCGACCGGTACGCCCGGGTCTTCGACTGGCTGCGCGAGGCAGCGCTCGACCCGGTCCGATCGCGGGCGTGGCTTGAGTCACAGCTCGGGTGATCAAAACGTGCAAACGTTACGCTGAGTCACCCGTTCGGGCGGTGCTACCCGACGATCGTCGCGTCTTGCTTGATTACACCTCAGGAAATGCACAAGCATGACAACAGCCGAATGTGGAAGTTCCACCCATGGACCCACTTCGCCTCCGCCCGCCAGCCAGTGACGGAGTAGCGCATGCGGTACCTGATCGTCCGAACCGAGGTTCGACCGTTCGCCCCCGAGGATGTGGTGGCGTCGGTTCATGACGAGCTGCCCCTGCGCGACGAGACCATCAGCCCGGAGCAGCGCCGCCAGGTCGCGGAGGCGGACACCCTCGACGCCGCGCTGCACCTGGCACGGGCGCTCGCGTCGGTGGGCGCGGTCAGGTCGGGGCGCCAGCGGGTGAAGGTCGTCCGCCTCGACGCGCCGAAGTGGCCCAGCTGAGCTGCTGGCGCCCGCCCGACCATTCGCCTACCCCCCGCGGGCACTTCGATTTTTAATCGACGCTGGCCTATCTAGAGGACGGTTGTCGAAGATTCGTCCCCTAGATAGGCCAGCGTCGATGGAAGACGGGTGTGGACCCGGCGCGCCGAGGGCGCGAGAGCTGGTCAGGCCGGTTCAGCCGCGGTCGCGAGGGTGGCGAGGCGGTCCTTGACCTGGATGATGCTCGGGTTGGTCAGGGCGGAGCCGTCGCTGAACTTGACCGTCGGGACCGTCTGGTTGCCGCCGTTGACGCTCATCACGAACTCGGCCGCGTTCGGGTCCTGCTCGATGTCGATCACCGTGTAGGTGATGCCCTCGCGGTCGAGCTGGGTGCGCAGGCGGTGGCAGTAGCCGCACCAGGTGGTCGAGTACATGGTCAGCATGGTCATCCTCAAGTGGGGGGATGGGAGCGCCGTGCGGTCGCTCCATGGGGACTCGGACTCTAACCGCAGCAACATCGAGTGGACCTGGGATGATTCCAGGTGTGACCAACGACCGAGCCACCGACGCCGCCCAGGTCAGGGCAAAGCGGGTGCTGGCCGGTCTGGACGACGAGCAGCGGGCCGCGGTGGTCGCCCCGGCTGGTCCAGTGTGCATTCTGGCTGGTGCGGGCACCGGTAAGACGCGCGCGATCACGCATCGGATCGCGTACCGGGTGGTGACCGAGCAGATCCAGGCGCGACATGTGTTGGCCGTCACATTTACCGCCCGCGCGGCGGCGCAGCTGCGGGAACGGCTGGCGGCGCTGGACGCCCGGGGGGTGCAGGCGCGCACGTTCCACGCCGCGGCGCTGCGGCAGCTCCGGTTCTTCGCGCCACGGCTGCTGCGCGGTCGGGAGATGCCGCAGCTGGTGGAGAGCAAGGCGCGGCTGGTCACGCTGGCGGCGGCCCGTGCGGGGGTACGCGCGGACCGGGTGGCCGCCCGCGACCTGTCCGGTGAGATCGAGTGGGCGAAGTCGTCCCTGGTGGAACCGGGGGAGTACGCGGTCGAGGCGGCCAAGGCCGGGCGCGAGGTGCCGTTGGACGCCACCCAGGTCGAGGCGGTCTTCAAGGCGTACGAGCAGGTCAAGCGCCACCAAGGCGTGATCGACTTCGAGGACCTGCTGCGCGCGATGTGCTGGGGCATCGAGGAGCACTCCGACGTCGCCGAGCAGGTGCGCTCGCAGTACCGCCACTTCGTCGTCGACGAGTACCAGGACGTGAACCCGCTGCAGCAGCGGCTGCTGGAGGCGTGGCTGGGCGGCCGCCGGGACCTGACCGTGGTCGGCGACGCCGCCCAGACGATCTACTCGTTCACCGGCGCGACCTCGTCGTATCTGGTGGACTTCGCGCGTACCCACCGCGACGCGACGGTGGTCCGGCTGGTGCGCGACTACCGGTCCACGCCGCAGGTGGTCGGCCTGGCCAACGCGGTGATCCGGCAGGCCAAGGGCAGCGAGGCGCGACTGCGGCTGGACCTGATCGGGCAGCGTCCGCCCGGCCCGCAGCCGGATCTGCGCACCTTCCCCGACGAGGCGAACGAGGCGATCGCGGTGGCGCGCCGGTGCGCCGAGCTGATCGCGGCGGGCACGCCCGCGGCCGAGATAGCGGTGCTGTTCCGCGCCAACGCCCAGTCGGAGACGTACGAGGAGGCGCTGGCCGAGCACGGCGTGCCGTACGTGCTGCGTGGTGGCGAGCGCTTCTTCGAGCGCCCCGAGATCCGCCAGGCGATGGTGGCGCTGCGCGGGGCGACCCGCTCCGAGGACGACGGTGACCTGGTCGGCACGGTCGGTGCGGTGCTGACCGGGCTGGGCTGGCAGCCGGACCGCCCGCCCGGCGGCGGCGCGGCCCGCGAGCGCTGGGAGTCGCTGGCCGCGCTGGTGCGCCTGGCGACCGAGTTCCGCCCCGAGCCTGGCGCCGCGGACGGCCTGGTCGGCTTCACCGAGGAGCTGGCACGCCGGGAGCACGCGCAGCACGCGCCGACGGTCGACGGGGTGACGCTGGCCAGCCTGCACGCCGCCAAGGGCCTGGAATGGGACGCGGTGTTCCTGGTCGGCCTGGTCGAGGGGACCCTGCCCACCGGGTACGCGCGCACGCCGGAGGCGCTCGAGGAGGAGCGGCGCCTGCTGTACGTCGGGATCACCCGGGCGCGGCAGTGGCTGTGGCTGAGCTACGGCGAGGCCCGCTCGCCGGGCGGCCGGGCCCGCCGGGCCTGCCGATTCCTGCCCGGACCGGTCGACAGCGGGTCGGTGCCGTCGGCGCGGCGGGCGGCGGCCGCGCCGGGCGGACCGGTCGAGCGCCGGGTCCGCACCGTGATCGTGAGCTGCCGGGTGTGTGGGGCGACGCTGCTGACCGGCCCGGAGCGCAAGCTGGGTCGCTGCATGACCTGCCCGTCGACGCTGGACGAGGCGCTGCTGGAGCGGCTGCGCGACTGGCGCGGCCGGGTCGCGGCGGTGGCGCGGGTGCCCGCCTACGTGGTGTTCACGGATGCGACGCTGACCGCACTGGCCGAGCGTCGTCCATCTGACAGATCAGGTCTGGTGGAGATCGCCGGTATCGGCCCGCGCAAGTTGGAGCTGTACGGGGACGCTGTGCTGGCGCTGCTCAAGGGTGCGGCGGTGGCGGATTTGGCGCCTGATCAACCCGATTCAGAAGATCTTTAAAAAGATTTGGCAACAGAGCCGTAAAACCGTTTGCGCGCTCCCGCCCCGGAGGCATAGCCTTCGGTCACACCTCAAAGAGCGCACATCTGTGCTGCTCCGAGATGGTGATTCACGTTCTGTAAGCGACTAGGGCACGTTCGGAGAGGAGGCGAGTTCCATGGAGATGACCACCACGTTCACCCTGTCGGCGCTTGTCCCTGCCTGCGCGCCGACGGCCGCGTTGCCCGTGAACCGCACCCTGCCCGTGGACCGTGCCCTGGTGGCCTCAGTCCCGGCAGTCGCCAGCCCGCTGGCGGCCCAGCTGATCGCTCAGCGACAGCTGCACTGGACCCCGCAGAGCCCGATCCTGGCCACCGCTCCGGCGGGTGCCCTGGTCCCGATGAGCACCACCAGCAGCAACAGCACCACCAAGGGTTACCGGAAGAACGAGTCCGAGGGCATCAAGCTCGATGGATTCGGCGGCGTTCCACCTCGAGGTATACCGGTCTAGCAGACCAACCGGCTCACCTCGAGGCCGCGGAACCCGTACACCGGGATCCGCGGCCTTAGTTATTTCCGGTCTGTCGACCGGGCCCCCGATTGCAGCCACCCCAACTGCAACGAAGGAAAGGTGACCGAAAGATGAGTCTGGCGTTGGCCCCAGCCCTCGACTTCAGCGTCGAGCTGGGTGCAGAGCTGCCCTGCCGCAAGTTCGACCCGGACCTGTGGTTCTCCGACGCTCCCGCGGAGCTCGAGCTCGCCAAGTCGATGTGTGGCGAGTGCCCGCTCAAGGTCGAGTGCCTCGCTGGGGCGCTCGAGCGCGAGGAGCCGTGGGGCGTATGGGGCGGTGAGATCTTCGAGCGTGGTGCCGTCGTGGCGCGCAAGCGTCCGCGTGGCCGTCCGCGCAAGGACGACCTCGCTCGCGAGGCGGCCCTCGTGGCCGAGACCGAGGCGCGGGTAGCCGCGACGGTCACCGCTCGCGAGTCGGTCCGTCTGGCCGCCTGAGCTCTGCAAACATCCAAACCAGCCGCCTGCCGGCTAGCAAGTTCCCGAATAGGACGAAGAAATGAACGAGAGAAGCGGAATCAGCGACATGTATATGATCCACGAAATCATGAGCCGGGCTCGAATGCCGAAGCCTCAGACCATCCCCTCTGAGGCTTCCCGCTCCGCCCGCCAGGTCATCATCTCCGCCCGTCGACGTGCCCGAGAGCAGTCGATGCGCTGATAGCGACAACCTGATGAGCACACATCATCGGATGCCCGCCGCCTCCCCAGCGGCGGGCATCCTGCTTGGTACGACCGCCGCTCAGTCCTCGGGTTCGGCGAAGCCGGGCAGCCAGCGCTCCAGGATGGCGCGGTAACCGGCCTTGGCCTCCAGCTGGCACAGCACGCCGATCGACCCCAGCGTCACCCGGTGGATCATCAGGTACGACGGCGGCAGGTTGAGCTGCCGCCCCAGCTGGTACGCGGCGCTGCGCGGGCTGGCCAGCCGGGCCGCCTCGTCGCGCAGCCACTGCCGGGTGAAGCGGAACTCCTCGACGGCCAGCGGTTCGAGCATGGGCCGGACGAAGTCCAGCACCGCCTGCGCATCCACCTGTGTGTCGGGCCGCACGAAACCCTCGCTCCGCAGCCCGTCCAGCACGGCGTCGGCCTGCCCGGCCAGCGCGAGCCGGGTGATCCGGCCCACCGGCTCCGGCAGGCCCTGCGGCAGCCGCGCGACCGCGCCGAAGTCGATCACGGCCAGCCGTCCGTCGGGCAGCAGCCGGTAGTTGCCCGGGTGCGGGTCGGCGTGCAGCAGCCCGGCGCGCGCCGGGGCGGAGAAGTGCAGCGTCGCCATCAGCGCCCCGGCCCGGTCGCGCTGGGCCACGGTGCCGCTGCCGATGATCTTCGACAGTGGCATGCCCTCGACCCACTCGGTCACGATGACCTGCGGCGCGGCGGTCAGCACCTGGGGCACCAGGATCTCCTCGTCCCCGGCGTACGCCTCGTGGAACGCCCGCTGGCTGGCCGCCTCCAGCTCGTAGTCGAGCTCCTCCACCACCCGCGCCCGCAGCTCGGTGACCAGTGGCTTGACGTCCAGTCCGGGCTGGATCACCTTGAACAATCCAGCCAGCCGGGACAGCTGGGTCAGGTCGGCGATCAGCGCGTCACCGGCACCCGGGTACTGCACCTTCACCGCGACCTGGATGCCGGTGCGCTTGCGCGGCACCTTCCACTCGGCCTTGTGCACCTGGCCGATGCTGGCCGCGGCGGCGGGAGAGTCGTCGAACTCGCGGAACATGGTGCGCCAGTCCGGCCCCAGCTGCTCGGCGAGCACCCGGTGCACCGTCGCGGCGGGCAGCGGCGGCGCCGCCTCCTGCAGCTTCACCAGCGCTTCGCGGTACGGCTCGGCCAGTGCGTCCGGCAGCGCCGCCTCGAACACGCTCAGGGCCTGGCCAAGCTTCATCGCGCCGCCCTTGAGCTGCCCGAGGACGCTGAACAGCTGCTCGGCGGTGCGCTCCTGGATCTCGGCGCTGATCACGTCGGTGGCGAGCCCCGTCATCCGCTTGCCGAAGCCCAGGACGGTCCGCCCGGCGAAGCCGAGCGGCAGGGACGCGAGTTTGGCGGTCCGGGAGACGGCTCGGCGCGGGATGTCGGTCACCGTGCCATTGTCGCCGACCTCGGCGGGAATGCGTCATGCCGCAGTGAAGAGTTCGTGAAGGCCACCGGCTGCCCAGGGTCACCGGCGACGCCGAGTGCAGTCGCAGGCCGGGTGGGGCGACCATGATCGTCGGCGCCACGGCGCGACCCCATTGATCTCCACGGTGGTGCCGATCGTGGTCGGCTCGGCGCCATCCAGGTAGGCCAGGATCTCGGCAGCGGCGAAACCGGCCGCGGTGACCCGGGTGGCCGCCGCGCACGGGTCGCGCTCCGGCGCGGCCTGTGCCAGCTGCGCCACCAGGTCCGGCCAGCACGGGTCGCGGTCGGCCCGGTGCAGGTCGAGGCAGCGCAGGCAGGGGCCGCCGGTGGTGGGCACCAGCGGGCCCACCACGGCGGTGCCGTCGCGTACGCACAGGGCCAGGTGCGGCACGCGCCGCCGGGTGCCGCGCCCGCTCACGGCCGGACCGACCTGCACCCGGAAGGTGGCGTCGGTGGCGCGCAGGGTGTGCCGGGCGGAGCCGGAGACTCGGGCGGCGGCGCCGGGGCTGCGCACCCAGGCGACCGTGCCGACCCCGGCCGCCTGCAGCGTCTCGCCCAGCAGGTCGGCCAGTGGTCCGTTCCCGGCGACCACGATCCGGGCCTCGGCGCGGCGGCGCAGCGTCCGGGCCGGGCGCGCGCCGGGCTGTCCGGCGTGGCGCAACGCCAGCGCGGTCGCCTCGTCACGCAACTGGTCGCGTCGGGCTGTGGGCAGGGCCGCGGGCAGCAGCGCGTCGGCCGGGACGACCAGGCCCGCCCCGGTCAGCGCCGCCAGCACCTGGTGCACCTGTGCCGCCGCCATGCCGATACGGCCCATTTCGGCCAGTACGGCCCGTTCGGTATGCGAGCCGTCGAGCAGGTCGAACAGCCGGGCCGCGGCGGGGTGCGGCAGCTCCAGCACCACGGCCTGGCCGGGGTCGGTGCCCAACTGCACGGTGTGCCGGTTGCGCCAGAGCAGGCGCAGTCCGGGTAGCAGGGTCGGGCGCGGCATGGGGTGACGTTCCACGGGGCGAGCGTGCCGCGACGAACCGGCTACCCACACGTTATCCACAGGCTGTCCCCGTTGATCAAGGCGTTTTCCACAGCCTTCACCGTGGTTATCCACAGATCTTGGGGAGAAATGTCGGGAGTACGACAGAAGGCCCGCGTAACTCCGCGGGCCTCCTGCACTGCGCGTAACACGGACTTGTGGTTCAGGCCTTGCCGAGAATGCGGTTCACCGTGGTGCCGCAGACGGGGCAGGGACCCTTGGCCATCCGCATGCCGGTCTTGGAGATCTCCACCTTTCCGGTGAAGTCACGCTTCTCCTTGCACTTAACGCAGTAGCCGTTGTACTTCTCCTCGGCCACGATTCCTCCTCATGATCGACGTGACGGGCGCCGGTAGGGAGTTGATGACCGGCCGCCGTTGCGGCGGACGGCCGAGATGAGCCACTGGCGAATCGCCTGGCGCCACCGCCGGGGCGCCCGTGCTGTGACGGTGGAAGTCTGCCTGTCCGGATCGATCTGACTAGTCAGGTTACGCGAGACACGCCGGAGTCATCACGCTTGTCGAAGATGAGGCATTCTCGGGAAGTCGCCTGCGTATCGAGCAATGTCCCTTATGGCGACCTAGGCGATCATGCTCGGTCACAAGAATTTTCTTGGCCGAAGGTTACGTATCCTGGCAAATCTGGCGATGATCACAAGATTGACCCTTGCGGAACCCTGGGAGGCGGCCGCTAGCGTCCATGCCGTGAGCAACACCCCCCTGGTTACCCCCGTAAACCACCTGGCCTGTGCCGGTCGCTGATGGCCGCCGCACGCAAGCCCGTGGTCGAGGTCCGGCGCAGTGAGCGTCGGCGTCGGACGGTGTCCGCCTACCGGGAGGGCGAGCGGGTGGTGGTGCTCATTCCGAGCCAGTTCTCCCGTGCCGAGGAGAGCGAGTGGGTCAACAAGATGCTCGCTCGGCTGGCCGCGCGAGACCTGCGCAGCCAGCGTAGCGATGCCGACCTCGAGCTGCGCGCGCGGCAGCTCGCCGGACGCTACCTGACCGAGTTCGGCGCGATCGCGGTGCCCGCCAGCGTCCGCTGGGTGACCAACCAGAACGGACGCTGGGGCTCCTGCACCCCTGCCGACCGCACCATCCGCCTGTCGGAGCGGGTGCGTGAGATGCCGGGCTGGGTGGGCGACTACGTGCTGCTGCACGAGCTGGTGCACCTGATCGTGCCCAGCCACAACGCCCGCTTCTGGGAACTGGTCAGCCGCTACCCGCGCACCGAGCGCGCCCGCGGCTATCTCGAAGGCATCGCCGCCGCGGGCCACTGACCCGCCCGCGTCCCACTCGCCGCACCCGCCAACGCCCCGCCCGCACGCTCGCCACCGGCTGGCTGTTCGCCGCCCGGACAGGTTCGGGCGCGGGCCGTCAAGAAGGGCACCTGCTACGTCGCAAAGCGATAAGAAGGTGCCCTTCTTTCGTCCTGGGGCTAGGGCTGGGTGGGGCCGTCGGGGTCGTCGGTGGGGCCGGGTTCTGGGTTCGGGGCGAGATTGTCGAGGGCGCTGATGTCCCACTCCGTCTCGGCGTGCGTGGCGTACGCGACCGGGTCGGCGAAGGCCTCCTCGTCGGGCAGCAGGTCCGGGTGGGCCCACAGTGCGTCGCGACCGTCCACGCCACGGTGCTCGGTCAGCGCCGCCCACAGGGCCGCCGCCTCGCGCAGGCGGCGCGGGCGCAGCTCCAGCCCGACCAGCGCGGCGAACGTCTGCTCGGCGGGCCCGCCTGCGGCGCGTCGGCGCCGGAACGTCTCGGACAGCCGCACCACGTTGGGCAGGCGACCGGCGGCCGCCGCCTCGACGGTGTGGCAGACCCAGCCCTCGACCAGCGCCAGCGTGGTCTCCAGCCGGTTGAGCGCGATTCGCTGCTGGTCGCTGTCCTCGGGCGTGAAGATGCCCTCCAGTCGCAGCTCGCTCATCGACTCCGGGTCGGTCGGGTCGATGCGGCCCAGGGCCTCCTCGATCGCCTCCCGATCGACCTTGATGCCGTTGGCGTACGCCTCGACCGCGCTGAGCACGTGTCCGCGCAGCCACGGGACGTGGCCGAACAGCCGCTGGTGGGCGGCCTCGCGCAGGGCGACGAACAGCCGCAGCTCACTGGGGTCGAGTTCCAGGCCCTCGCCGTACGCCCGGATGTTGGCCGGGACCAGCGCGGCGGTGCCGCCGGGGCCCAGCGGCAGGCCGATGTCGCCCGCCGAGAGCACCTCGGTGGCGAGCTTGGCCAGCGCCTGCCCGAACTGGCCGCCGAACAGCGCGCCCCCCAGGCCGCTGATCATCGCGGCCATCGGGCCGAGTTGGGCCCGGCGCTCCGGCGGGACCAGGTCGCCCATGGCGGCGACCATGCGCCCCGCCACCGGGTCGGCCAGCTTGCGCCACACGTCGAGCGTGTTGAAGATCCACTCGTTGCGGTTCCAGGCGGCGGTGCTGACCAGGCCGCTGGGCAGCGAGGTGGCCGGTTCCAGCCACAGGTCGGCCAGTCGCAGCGCCTCCCCGACCTCGGCGCGGTCGGCGGCGGAGACCGCCGGGTCGCCTTCGGCGTTCAGCGTAGTGGTGGCGACCTGCCGGGCGAGGTCCCAGTTCACCGGGCCGCCGCCGGGCTGGCTCATCGCCATGAGCTGCTGCAGACCCGCCAGGAACTGCTGCATCTGCTGCGGGTCGTTGGGATCTGGTGGTTGGCCGCCGGGGAAGGCGAACCCGAATGGGGTGTCGGACACGCTCTCCACCGTACGCGAAGTTGAGCCGAAGTGACTCATACCCCGGGCTGATCGGGGACAATTCAGGGTCGGCCGCTCTTGGAGCCGGTTCCTCGGTCGCGGCGGCTACGCTGGCCCGCATGAAACGTCGCGGTGTGACCGTACTGGCGGGCTTCGTGCTCGCGGTGCTGCTGGTGGCCGGTATCAGTCTGGCTCGGGTGCCCTACGTGGTGATGAGCGCCGGTCCCACCGTGAACACGCTGACGGCCGTGGACGGCCGCGGTGACGAGTGTGTCGTCGGCGCCAAGGGCTGCCAGGAGGTGATCCAGATCGCCAAGACCCCGACGTCGAACTCCGACGGGGAGCTGCGGCTGGTCACCGTGAACGTGCAGTCCACCACGGGCCTGCTCGACGTGATCAAGGGCTGGTTCTCCGATGAGCAGGCCGTCGTGCCGTACGAGTTCATCTACCCGCCGGACCGCACCAAGGACCAGGTCGAGCAGCAGAACCAGGAAGACTTCAAGGAGTCGCAGACCAGCGCGGAGACCGCCGCGCTGCGCAAGCTGGGCTACCCGGTGCGGGTGAGCGTCGGTGAGGTCACCGCGGGCGGCGCCGCGGACGGCAAATTGAAGAAGGACGACGTGATCGAGTCCGTCGACGGCACCAAGGTCGAGTCGCCGACGCAGCTGGTCGAGCTGATCAAGGCGAAGCCCGCCGGCACGCCGCTGAAGTTCGAGGTCACCCGGGACGGCAAGCCGGAGACGGTCGAGGTGACCACCAAACCCGCCTCGGACACCGATAAGACCCCGCGCATCAACATCGAGGTCGCCACGGTGCAGCCGCACCCGTTCGACCTGAGCATCAAGCTCGACGACATCGGCGGTCCCAGCGCGGGCCTGATGTTCGCGCTGGGCATCATGGACAAGCTGACCCCGGAGGACCTCACCGGCGGCAAAATCATCGCCGGTACGGGCACCATCGACGACGAGGGCAACGTCGGCCCGATCGGCGGCATCCCGCAGAAGCTGTACGGCGCCAAGGCCGCCGATGCCGTGGCCTTCCTGACCCCGGCCGACAACTGTGCCGAGGCGAAGGCCAACGCCCTGCCCGGCCTGCCGCTGATCAAGGTGGCGACCCTGGACGACGCGCTGACCGCCCTGGCCACGCTGCGGGCGGGTGGGCAACCGCCGACCTGCTGACAGCGTCGGCACTGCGACGCAGCTCACGTGGTTCTTGCGCGGCCACGTAGGCTTCCTACGTGGTGACCCGATCAAGTCAACTGCCGCACATGAGCCGTCGCGGTCGCGCCTGGCTCATCGTGCTGACCGGCCTGCTGGTGTTCTTCGCCCTGATCGGATGGGTGGTGGACACCTGGACCGAATGGCTGTGGTTCGACGAACTCGGCGCGACCAGGGTGTTCACCGGGCAGCTCGGCACGCGGCTCGGCCTGTTCGCGGTGTTCGGCCTGATCATCGGCGCGTTCCTGTTCGGCAACCTGTACCTGGCGTACAAGCTGCGGCCGTTCCTGCCCCCGACCGGGGTGGAGCAGCAGACGCTGGAGCGCTACCGGTACCTGCTCGGGCCGCACCTGAACCGCTGGTTCGCGCTGCTGTCGGGCGTGATCGCGTTCTTCGCCGGCCTGGCCGCGCAGGGCCACTGGCAGCAGTGGCTGCTGTTCGAGAACGCGGTGCCGTTCGGGCAGAAGGATCCGCAGTTCGGCACCGACATCGGGTTCTACGTCTTCAAGCTGCCGTTCTGGCAGTACCTGCTGAACACCGGCTTCACGGTGACGGTGCTGGCGCTGCTCGGCGCGATGGGCGTGCACTACCTCTACGGCGGGGTGCGGCTGGCCGGGCCGGGCGACCGGATGACCACCGGCGCGCGCGCCCACCTGACCAGCCTGGTCGCGCTGTTCGTGATCCTCAAGGCGATCGCGTACGTGCTGGACCGCCGGGCGCTGCTGCTGGACACCATCACCGGCACGGGCCTGACCGGTGCCGGGTACACCGACGTGCACGCGCTGCTGCCCGCCAAGGAGATGCTGACCTACATCTCCGTGATCGTGGCGATCGCGATCCTGATCTTCTCGAACGCCTGGCTACGCAACCTGACCTGGCCGGGTGTGGCGCTGGGCCTGCTGGCCATCTCGGCGGTGGCGATCGGCGGCATCTACCCGTGGGGCGTGCAGACGTTCCAGGTCGACCCGAGCCGCAACAGCCGGGAGGCGCCGTACATCGAGCGGGCCATCGCCTCGACCAGGAGCGCGTACGGGCTGGACGCGGCGGTGAGCACGCCGTACTCGTCGGAGACGCTGGTGCCCCCGGCGTCGCTGGCGCAGGACAAGACGATCGTGCCGAACATCCGCCTGCTCGACCCGGCCGTGGTGCCCGAGACGTACACCCAGTTCTCGCAGGTGCGCAGCTTCTACCAGTTCGGCGACAAGCTCGACATCGACCGGTACACCGTCGACGGCAAGCTCGCCGACTACGTGGTCGGCGTACGCGAAATCGAGTACAGCAAGCTGTCGGCGGCCCAGAACAACTGGATCAACCGGCACACCGTCTTCACCCACGGCTACGGCCTGGTGGCGGCCCCGGCCAACACCACGGTCTGCAACGGTCAGCCGTTCTTCGTGTCCGGGTTCTTCACCGGGCAGTCGAAGCAGTCCAGCGAGCAGGGCTGCTCCTCGCCCACCGACAAGCTGCCGGTCGAGCAGCCGCGCATCTACTACGGCGAGCGGATGAGCGACTACGCGGTGGTGGGCAGCTCCGACGGCGCGGCCGCCGCAGAGTACGACCGCCCGACCGGTGACACCAGCGACGCCCGCTATACCTACACCGGCAAGGGCGGCGTCGACATCGGCTCGACCTGGCGGCGGCTGCTCTACTCGATCAAGTACGCGGAGTCGAAGTTCCTGCTGGCCGACGCGGTCAACGGCAACTCGAAGATCCTCTACGAGCGCGACCCGCGCGACCGGGTGCAGAAGGTGGCGCCGTTCCTGACGCTGGACGGCGACCCGTACCCGGCGGCGGTGAACGGGCGCATCGTGTGGATCGTCGACGGCTACACCACCAGCGCGAACTTCCCGTACTCGCAGCGCATCGACCTGCAGGACGCCACCAGCGACTCGCTGACCGGCGACGGCACGTTCCGGCTGGCCAAGCAGGAGATCAACTACATCCGCAACTCGGTCAAGGCCACCGTCGACGCCTACGACGGCACGGTCACCCTGTACGAGTTCGACGACAAGGACCCCGTCCTCAAGGCGTGGAACAAGGCGTTCGGCGGCAAGCTGATCACGAGGAAGGACCAGATCCCGGCGGAGCTCGCCGAGCACTTCCGCTACCCGGCGGACATGTTCAAGGTGCAGCGCGACCTGCTCACCCGGTTCCACGTGAACAACGCCAACGACTTCTTCAACGCGCCCGACTTCTGGGCGGTGCCCAACGACCCGGCCGGGCACGGCGACGCCAAGCAGCCGCCGTACTACCTGCTCACGCAGCTGCCGGGCCAGACCGAGGCCCGCTTCCAGCTCACCTCGGCGGTGACCCCGCAGGCGCGGCAGAACCTCGCCGCGCTGATCTCCGGGTCGTACGTCGACGGCAAGCCGGTGCTGGAGGTGCTGGAGCTGAACAAGGACAACCGCATCCCCGGTCCGGGCCAGGCCCAGCAGCAGATGGAGAACGACGGCACGGTGCGCAACCAGCTCAACATCTGGGGCCCCAACGTGGTCAAGGGCAACCTGCTCTCCCTGCCGTACGGCGGCGGCATGCTCTACGTCGAGCCGATCTACCTGCGCTCCAGCGGCGAGAAGACGTATCCGCTGCTGGAGAAGGTGCTGCTGAGTTACGGCGACAAGGTGGCGTTCGCGGACACGATCGCCGACGGCATCAAGCAGCTCGTGGGCACCAGCACCGGCACCCCGCCCGTGGTCACGCCCGAGCAGCCACAGCCGCCCACGACAGCCACCCCGCTGGCCGCCGCGGCGGCGAAGGTCGACAAGGCCATCGACGACCTGCGGGCAGCACAGCAGAAGGGCGACTTCGAGGCGTACGGCAAGGCGCTGGCCGCCCTCGACGCGGCGATCAAGGAGTTCGAGACGGCCAACGCCGCCGCGAACCCCACCGGCACCACGCCGACGCCCACGCCCAGCCCCACGCCCACGACCGGCTGAGCTGCGCGTACGGGGTGATCGGGGACATATGTCCCGGATCACCCCGGTGCCGATTTGCAGGCCCCGCGATCAACGCGCTAGTGTTACGGAGCCGACGCGGGGTGGAGCAGCTCGGTAGCTCGCTGGGCTCATAACCCAGAGGTCGCAGGTTCAAATCCTGTCCCCGCTACTCATGGAAAAGCCCCTCCGGAAATCCGGAGGGGCTTTTCGCATCTCGTACTAGGCGACGGAGACGATTCCGGTCCAGGCGGCACCGATCTGGATCCGGGACTCCCAGCTCACCGTACGGGGGTACACCCAGAGATTGCCGCTCGTGTCGAGGGCGACCATGTCCTGGTACGAGTCGCCGTTGAAGTCGAACGGCGTCTCCTTGTAGGAGAGCCAGCCGGTGCCGATCTGGGACTTGGTGCCGAGCACCAGGCTGGTGCTGCTGATGTTCGGGTAGAGCCACATCACGCCGTCGGCGCCGATGGCGACCACGTCACCCCGGCCGTCATGGTTGAAGTCGGTGATGTGGACCCGGAAGTCGGTCCAACCACTGGAACCGATGAGGATCTTGCCACTGCCCTGCGGGTAGTAGTAGAGCTCGCCGGTGGACTTCTTGACGCCGATGTGGTCCGGGTGGGCGACGTTGTCGGCGTTGCCGGTCGAGTGGAAGTAGGTGCTCCACCCCGTGCCGATCAGAGTGCGGGTGCCGAGCCCCGCGGTGCCGTACAGCCCGGTGGACGGGTAGTACCACATCTCGCCGGCCGGGTCGATGCCGATGAGGTCGGACCGGCCGTCGGTGTTCCAGTCCGCCACCTGAAAGCGGAAACCGGTCGCGCCGCCGGTCAGCTGGATCCGGCCGCCGAAGCTCGACAGGCCGGTGCCGCCGGAACCGGGGTAGAGCCACAGGATGCCGCTGGAGTCGACCGCGACGACGTCGGGGTGCCCGTCGCCGTTGACGTCGTGCTCAACCGGGACCGGCTTGCGCCAGACCTGGTTCCACACCTGGGCGTAGGCGATCTGACCGGTGAAGTAGCCACCCACGGCGGTGGCCGTGGTGCGCTCGGCGCCGATGCGGAAGCTCCGGGTGGTGGTCCAGTTGTTGGGGTGGGTGGCGGCGCCGACGTTGACGTCGTTGACGTACAGCACCGCGACCTTCGTGGTGGCGTCGAAGGTGACGGTCAGCTGGGTCCACGCACCCGGCTGCACGGTGTTCGGCGCGGACTGGGCCACGTTCCACATCGTGTTGGCCGCATCCGTTCGGGCCATCGCGAAGCGCCACGAGCTGTCGGAGCTGTCGGCCCAGAGCTTGAACGCCGCGGTGCTGGTGCCGTCCTGGGACAGGACCGTGCCGTATCCACCGGTCGGCGCCGGCTTGACCCATACCGAGAGGGTGAACGAGGCGGTCGGGTCGACGGCCGCGGTCGTCGTGGCCAGCGTGCCCAACCCGCTGCCGGTGAACTCGGCGTCGGGGTCGAACAGGTCACCGGTGTCCCACTTGACGGCACCACTGCCGGTCAGGTTGAGGTTGCCCACGGCGTCCGCCGCCGAGCCGATCACGTCACCGGCGCCGGCCGTACCCATGTCGGCGAGCGTCCAGGCGTGGGTCGCGGTGATCAGCCCGGTGCCGGGCTGCGCGGTCAGCGCCGCCGTGTGCGCGGTGTCGTCGATCGCGGCGATCAGGCGCGCGGTGGTGACACCGGCGCTGGTCGACCACAGGTCGGCGGTGCCGTTGCCATCGATGTCGGCCGCCTGGATCGCCCCCGCGGTGCCCGGCCCGCCGGTGACGCTGTGGTCGGTGTAGGCGATGGTGGCGGTGTAGGTGGCGTCGTTGGTGCTGACGGTGATGCCGGTCCACAGGCGCAGGGCGCCGGTGACGGTGTTGCGCAGGTACATGGCGGTGCCGCTGGGCAGTCTGGTGGTGGTGATGTCCCAGTTCTGCCAGTTCTGGTCGCCGTCGGGGGTGTTCACGGCGATGTCGTAGCCCATCGCGTAGCCGCCGACCATGTTGCTGTTGGGGTAGTAGGACAGGTAGAAGTGGCCGTAGTCGGTGGATCCGTTGACGGCGATGAGGTCGGGGTAGGCCAGTCCGGCGCCGCGGGCGTTGTAGGCGTTGGCGACGCGGATCGGGTCCTGTCCGTGCAGGTCGGTGAAGGTGCCGGGGCTGACGGTGTTGGTGAAGCCGCTGGCGGTCTGCAGGGTGGAGTCGTCGCCGTTGCCCTTGAGGATGACGGCCATGCCGGAGCGCTGCAGGGTGGTGTCGGCCGGGTAGTAGGCCAGCACGTCGTTCTGGGTGCCGCCGGTGAAGGTGCCGGTGGCGGTGCTGGCGGCGGCGTCGTACTCGTGCGGGCTGGAGGTGCCGAACGCGCCGGTGCCGTTGATGCCGATGTCGTGCGCCACCGGGTCGAGCTGGGCGCTGCCGGTCGCGTTGGCCAGCCACAACCCCGGTGCCAGGCCGTTGGCCGAACGGCCGGTCGTCAGGAGGTCGGCCCGACCGTCCATGGTCAGGTCGTCGACGGCCTCGGGGGAGGCGGGCTGCGCGGTGAAGGTCACCGCGATGCTGTCACCGATGTTGCCGCTCGCGGTGACACTGGTGACGACGATCGTGTTGGTGAACCGTGTCGGCGTCACGCTGAACGTGACGTTGCCGGTGGGCGCGTCCTTGGGCAGCGGCGCGGCGGCGTTGAGCTGGTAGAGGTACGACGCCGGCGGCGTTCCCGTAGTGGGCGCGGTGACGGTGACCTGGACCGGGCTGTTCACCACGGCATTGCTCGCGACGCTGACGGTCGGTGGGCCGGCCCGCGTCGGATCGAAGTTGAACTCGCAGGTGCTGGAGTACGCGGGGCTGTACGCGAGCCCGTCAAAGGTGCGCACGTGCCAGGCGAACTTCGTCACCGCTCCGCCGGCCTGCGCTTCCAGCGTGGCCTTGGGCACCACGGCGACGGCGGTGGTGCCGTTGCCGAAGTCGAAGGTGCTCGGGGGCGTGGAGTAGAAGACCGACCCGCTCGGGGACTTCCAGAGCTCGAACTGCGCACCGACGGTGTTGCCGTCGGGGTCGGACACGACCGCCTTGAGGCTCACGTCGGCGTCGCCGACGGGCATGAGGCTGGTGCAGCTGGTGCTCGGCGAGGTCGACAGCGAGGTCGGCGTGGTCGGCGGCTGGTTGTACTCCAGGTTCAGGCTGGTCAGGTTCTTGTCGAACTCCTTCCACGAGTTGTGGTCGCTCGACTCGTTGACGCCCGCGAGGAGGAACGTCTGGGTCTTGCCCAGCCGCGCCCGGACCGTGTTGAGCACGTTGAACTCGACGTCCGCGGCCGGGCACGACGAGCTGTAGCCGTGCGCCTCGGGCTGGCCGTCGACGGCGCTGCCCTCCTTGCCGTTCCAGTAGTTCCAGTTGGCGTTCGACGAGGAGAGGGTGTACGCGGTCGGGGCGTGCACGTTGACCGTGCTCTTGGTGCACGACCAGGACCACACCTCGCGCGTGCGCAGCGTCGCCTTGTTGACGACGCTGTTGGCCGCCAGGGCGGGCAGCGGGAAGTTGATCAGGGTGTGCGCCCACATGCTGCCGGAGTTGCCGACCTGCATGTGGCCCTGGGGGTCCGGGGTGTCGTTCCAGTAGTTGCTCGACGGGTAGGTTTCGGCGACCGAGGCCCACCCCGTCTTGTTGTAGCTCTTCGGCGTCCAGACCGGCGTGGGGTCGATGTAGACCGGGTAGGTCGTCCTGGTGCCGGTGAGCACGGCGGTGTCGGGGGACAGCGTGATGGCGTCCCGGTCGACCCGGAGCCCGATCCGCCCGACCGCCGCGGCCGCGCCCGGGGCCACTGCCGACGAGCGGGCCAGGCGACCGTCGGAGATCCGGCCCTTGACCTGGGGGACGTCGCCGACCGGCGTCGAGTCCCACATCTTCGGCGGCTGAGTGTGCAGCAGCACGTCGCCGAAGGCGTCGCGGCCCGACAGGCTGCCGTCGGCGTCACTGCTCAGGGTCATCCCGGTGGCATTGGTGGCCATCCGCAGCTCGCGCAGCTGCGGGTTGCGGGCTGCCTGGGCGTTCTTGACGACCAGCACCTCGCTGACGCTGCCCTGTTCGGTGACCCGCACCTGCAGGTCGACGCCGGGCAGGATCTCCGCGTACACCGCGGTGTCGCCGGACAGCTGCGGCTCGGGCAGCGTCATCGGCAGTGACAGCGACAGCTTGGCAGCGCCGCCGTCCATGGTCGCGAACGGCCCGCCGCCACCACCGGACAGTGTCACCGGGGCCGTGGTCACCGCGGGCGACACCGTGCCGTCACTGTTGCGGCGCAGCGTCGCGTCGAGCTTCGCCCACTTCCCGTTCACGCGCTTGCGCACAGCTACGGCGTTGAGCGACAGCGACATTCCGCCGTCGGGGTGTGCGGTCAGTTCGCTGTTCGAGGTCGTCGATCCGGTCACCACGATGTCGCGTCCGGTCGAGCGGGCCTGTGCCACCGCCTGGGGAACCGTAAGCGCGTCGGGGTTCGGCGCGGCCGCCGCCGCGGCCGGCGCCGGCGCCGCGACCGCTGCTCCTGTCATTGCCGGAACGCCCAGCACGCTAGCGACAAGCGAGGAGGCACCGGCGGCCGCGACCGCGGCCCGCCAGCGTCTACGTCGTACTCCACCCGTGAGCATGAGAGGTGAATCCCTTCTGCGGGAGGCGCCAACCGCCTCGCGCGGCGTCAGCTAACCATCAAATCCACCACCGTGGGGGGCACCGAATCCATCGCGGAAAGGTGGGTGATCATCATGGTCCATAAAGGACTGACTTAAGGGTGTCGGTGTTGCAGGAGAAACATTTGATCGTTCGGCCGGACTGTGGCGTAGAAGGTCATCGACGGGGATGGCCAACTCGCCACGCATCCCGGACAGCTCCTATTCCACCGGACCAGGGTTCTGAAATGGGTCCAAATGCGAATCACGTAAAAGCCATCAGGGTGGGCACGATTCGTGCTCACCCTGATGCGTCAAAACCGAACTCAGAGTGCCAGCAGGCGTTGGTGGAAGTCGCGGTGCCGCTGAACCGCCTGCCGCAGCAGTTCGGTGTCGGTGCCCGCCGTCTCGACCAGGCCGTCCAGCTCGGCGTGTTCGCGCGCCAGCGCGTCCTGCAGGGTCCGCAGCGTCTCCTCGACCAGATCCCGCAGCTCGGCCGCGACCGCCGCGGGATCGTCGACGAACCGCAGCTGCAGCGCCTCCCAGCGCTCGCGCAGCTCGTCGGCGGTCCCGTCCGCCCAGAGCGTCGCGGCCTGCGTCCGCGCGTCGTCGACGGTCGGCACGGCCGCCACCCCGATCGCCGGGCTGTCCGCCGCCTGCGCCAAGGTTGCGGCGCCCGCGGCCGCCGCCACCTCGGCGTCACTCAGCGTCTGCTCGGCGGCCTCCGTCTCGTCCGCGTCGTCGACCGGGAGCGGCATGGTGTCGCCGGTCGCCGTCACGGTCGCGCGGTCGTCGACCGGTTCCGCCTCGGGGTCGGTCTCGTCGTCGAGGTGCTCCGACAGGGGAGCGGCCTCGTCGGTCTCCGGGCGGAACTCGCCGCGCCGGTCCTCGTCGTCGAGGCCGTCGTCCTCGGTCTCGTCCTCGGAGCCGGTCGAGTCGGTCGGCACGTAGACGCCGTCCCGCTCCTCCAGCTCGATCGCCTCGTCACCACGCGCCTCGGGGCGCGTCGGCGCGGCATCGACATCGACCACCTCGCCGTCGGCCACGTGGTTGCCCTCGTATCCGCGCGGCGCCTCGGTGCGCGCCTCGTCGTCCACGTCATCGTCTGTCATCGCGCGCGTGTGAGTGTCGTACGTGGTCATGCGTGCACCTCTTTCTCCTGCTGGGAGTGAGCGTCCGTGCGGTGGGTGTGCTCATCGGTCAGGGGTGCCACCGGCTCCTCGCCCAGCAGCTGCGCGGCGAGCTTGCGGTAGTGCACCACCGCGACCCGCAGGTCCTCGGTGTCCACCTGCCCGGCCCGGCCCCGCTCACTGATCTCGTGGGCGTGCCGATACGACGCCAGCGTCTCGGCGTGGTCGACCGACAGCTGGGCCAGCTGCTCGTCGTAGTCCCCGGTCGGGTAGCCGCGCGCCGCGACCAGTTCGGTGATCAGCTCGTCGGCCTCGGCGACCGCCGCCGAAGGCTCGTCGACGAAACGCTGCTGCACCTCGCGCCACCGGGCGGCGAACCGCGCGCGCTCGTCGTCGCTCAGTTCACGCAGCTCCAGCTCGCCGTGGCGGCGTTCGCGCTCGCGCAGCTCGTGCTCGGCGGCGGCCCGGGACTCCTGCTCGGCCAGCACGCGGTCGTACTCGGGTCCGAACCGCTGCCGTAGCGCGGCACGCCGTGCGAACAGCCACGCGCCGACCCCGCACAGCACGAGGACGACCACTACCGCGATCAGCAAGGCCAGCTGTGTCGATGTCATGGTGGGGTACCTCCTTCACAGGCGGAGATACCCGAGCGAGGGTCTGTCAACCCTGCGAATCTCAGCGCGACGCCTCCTGGCCGACCCGCGGGCCGAGATCGCGCGGGGCGCGCGTCAGCCTTCGGCGCGGCCGTGGCGCCAGTAGCCCATGAAGGCGACCGAGCCGCGGTCGAAGCCGAGGTCGGCGACCAGGTGCCGCCGCAGCGTACGGATCACCGCCGCCTCCCCGGCCAGCCACGCGTACACCGAGCTGCCCGCGTGCTCCGGGACCTCCCACAGGATGCCGGCGTCCACGTCGACGTCCTCGATCTCGGCGGTGCTCGCGGAGCCGGGCACCAGGCGCGCGGCGGCCGCCTGGACGGCCGGGATCAGCCGGGTGCCGTGGGCGGCGCCGTCGCGGTGCAGCCACTGGACCCGTACCCCGGCGGGGGCGATGATGCCGAGTTCGTCGGCGGCGTGCGGCACCTCCAGGATCGCCGCGCCGGTGGTGTCCTCGGGCAGCCGCTCCAGAATGGCCGCGATCGCGGGGACGGCGGTCTCGTCTCCGGCCAGCAGTACCGGTGTGCCGGGCGCGGGTTGCCGGAACTCGACGCCGCCGTGCGCACCGGGATAGGCGGCGTTCGGGCCGAGCAGCATGATCTCGTCGCCGGGCTTGGCGGCGCGGGCCCAACGGGAGGCTGGGCCGGTGTCGCCGTGCAGGGCGACGTCCACATCGACCTCGCGCGGCTCGGGCCGGACGGCACGGGCGGTGTAGGTGCGGATCGGGTTGCGCCGCTCGTCGGGCAGCGACCGCCAGGCGGTGAACCAGTGCTCGTCGGTGGGCAGTTCGGCCAGCCCGTACCCGGGCAGCGGCAGGACGAGCTTGATGCGCTGGTCGTATCCGTTGTCGGCGAAGGCGCCGAGGTCGGCGCCGGTGAACGTCAGGCGCAGAAAGGAGGGGCTGAGTTCGGCGACCCGCGTGACGGTGGCGGTGAAGAAGCGCCAGGGTTGGGTAGCGGACATGCCGAAGCCTCCAGGGGATGCAATGCTGCCCCACCGATGGCTCAACCGGTGGGGCAGCGGTTTAGGTTAGGCTAGCCTATCCTTTGATTTGATCAAGCGGCGGGCTCCAACTCCGGCCGTTCGGCCACGGTGGCGGCGGTTTCGGTCGAGGTCGGCGGGACCCGGCGCAGCGCGATCAGCGCCACCACCGCACCCAGGGCCATCACCGCGACGGCGCCCAGCGCGGCGGCGTGCATACCGGCGGTGAAGGCCACCTTCGCCGAGGTCAGCAGCTCGTTCGCGGCCGGGCCGGGCAGGGCTCGCGCGACGCCTGCCGCTCCGGCCAGCGTCTCCCGGATTGTGCCCGCGAAGTTCTCCAGCCCGGCGGGCACCGGCACCTCGTGCCGGTAGACCGCGGTGCCCAGGCTGCCCAGCAGCGCCATGCCCAGCGCACCGCCGAACTCGGTGCCGGTCTCCGACACCGCCGAGGCCGCGCCCGCCTGCTCGGCGGGCACCGCGCCGACGATCATCTCGGTGCCCAGCGACATCACCACGACCAGACCGGTCGAGTACAGCATGGCGACGACCAGCAGCAGCCACAGCGGCGAGTTGGCCTGCACCAGCTGGAACGCGGCGAACCCGGCCAGCGCGAGGAGGAACCCGGCACAGACCAGGTACGCCTTGCGCACACCACGCTGCGCCAGCGCCGCGGCGGTCGGGGCCGCGCCGCCGACGACCACCGACGGGGCCAGGCTCCACAGGGCCGCCTTCAGCGGCGACATGTCCAGCACCGACTGCAGGAACTGGGTGGTGAAGATCGCGAAGCCGACCAGGCCGAACATGGCCAGCACGCTGACGACGATCGCGCCGCCGAACGCGGGCCGCCGGAACAGGGTCAGCTCCAGCATCGGGTACGCCGTGGCGCGCTGCCGCCACACGAACCCCGCCGCCAGCAGCAGCCCGGCGCCGATCGCGGCCAGCGGCCGTGCGCCCACCCCGTGCGCCGCCATCTCCTTGATGCCCCAGATCACCGGCAGCACCGCGCCAAGCGACAGCACCGAGCCGAGCAGGTCGAACCGGCCGCCCCGGGCCTGCTTCGACTCCGGCACCAGCGCCGGCGCCAGCATCACCAGCAGCACCATGAACGGCACGTTGATCAGGAAGACCGAACCCCACCAGAAGTGCTCGAGCAGGAACCCGGACAGGATCGGGCCCAGCGCCACGCCGGAGGTCAGCGCCGCGGTCCAGATCGCGATCGCGGTGGCCCGCTGCTTCTCCTGCTGGAACATGTTGCGGACCAGGGCGAGCGTGGAGGGCATCAGGGTGGCGCCGCCGATGCCGAGCAGGGCGCGGGCGCCGATGAGGGCTTCGGCGCTGTGTGCGTACGCCGCGGCGGTGGAGGTGGCGGCGAACGCGACCGCGCCGATCAGCAGCAGCTTGCGCCGCCCGATCCGGTCGCCGAGCGCGCCCATGGTGATGAGTAGTCCGGCCAGCACGAAGCCGTAGATGTCGAAGATCCACAGCTGCTGGGTGGCCGACGGGTGGAGGTCGAGGCTGATGAAGGGGACGGCGAAGTAGAGCACCGACACGTCCATGGAGACCAGCAGCAGCGGCAGCAGCAGCACCGCCAGGCCGATCCACTCGCGCCGGCCCGCCCGCGGGGCGATCTGGGGACTCATGGGGAACCACCTTCTGCGTACACCGTACGCGCTTCTGTGTATGCCATACGCTTTACTGTGTACGTTATACGCGGTACTAGGATGGCGGTCAAGCGCGTAGTTCGCGCACCGAGCAAGAGCAGGGGTTATGGAGCTGGACAGCGCGGCACTGCCGCCGAACATCGCGGCCGCGTGGGGGTTGCGGGAGCGGCCGGGCAAGGGACCCAAGCCCGGCCTCAGCGTCGACCGGATCGTGGCCGCGGGCATCCGGGTGGCGATGGCCGAAGGCATCGGCGCCGTATCGATGAGCAAGGTCGCCGCCGAGGCGGGCGTGTCGACGATGGCCCTCTACCGGTATGTGCGCGCCAAGAACGAGCTGCTCGAACTCATGGTCGACGCCTGCATCGGCGAACCGCCGCCCCACGACCCCGGCCTCGACTGGCGGGCGGGGCTGACCGCCTGGGCCTGGGCTGTGCGCACGGTCTACCTCGCCAACGCGTGGGCGCTCAAGGCGCCGATCAGCGGCCCGCCCGCCACCCCGCACCAGCTCGCCTGGCTCGACGCGGGCCTGCGCCACCTGACCGACACCGGGCTCACCGAGGCGCGGAAGATGTCGGTGCTGCTGCTGCTCACCGGGTACGTCCGCAACGAGGCGATGCTGACCGCCGACATCGCGGCCGCCACGGAAGCGGCATCGTCCTCCCTGGACGACGCGATCGCCATGTACGGCAGGATGCTGCGGGTGCTGGTCGACCCGGTCCGCTTCCCGGCGCTGGGCCGCGTGGTCGAGGCCGGGGTGCTGGAACAGGCCGACGACCCGGCCGAGGAGTTCGTGTTCGGCCTGGAGCGAATCCTCGACGGCGTGGGCATCCTCATAGCGGCGCGGACCTGACCGGGATCACCGTCCGGACGCGACAGCGGGTAGCGTGCTCGCGTGTCCGACAACCCCTCTCCCGTCGTGGCCGATCGGCCACGGCACGGCCTGATCTGGTCGGTGCGGCACGTGTTCGCGGTGCTCGGCACGACCATCGTCCTGCTGGCCAAGCACCTGCCGGTGCTGCTTGCGCTCATCTTCGCCGGTATGGCCGGACGCAGCGGCCTGATCTGGGCCGCGGTGCAGCTCAGCGACATCAACGGCTTCGCGGGTATGCTCGTGTTCCTGATGACGCCCGTGCCGATGGCGCTGGCCGTGGTGCTGATGCTGCGCGCCGTGTCCGCCTCGCTGCCGTCGCGATTCATCGAGGAGGGCACCACCCCGTCGGGCCGGGGAGTCCGGGTGCTGCGGCACTGGGCCAGCGTGATCGTGCCCTTCGCCGTGGTGTACACGGACTTCGGCTTCTTCGCCGATGACAAGCGGACCTACCTGTACGAAGTCTCCCGTGACGAGTACTTCAACAATGGCGACGCGTTCACCAGCTCGCCCACCAGTCTGTTCGAGTTCCATCCCGAGGCGATCCAGACCGCGGAACGGCTGCCGTTCGACCGCGTCGGCACGCTGTTCCTCATCCTGGTCGTGGCCCTGCTGCTGCGGGCGCTGCTGGGCATGCGGGCCAAGACGCTGTGGCACTGGCTGAGCATGGTGCGGGCCTACCTCGAGGTCACTTCCGTCACCGTGGCCGTGATGATCCTGCGGAACCTCAAGGAGCCGGTGGACGCCTACGCCGCGAGCCGCGTGTCGGTCCACTGGGGCCTTGAGCTGCACGATCGCCTGCCGGCCCCGATAATGGCGGGTTGGGACTGGCTGCTGGGGCTGCTGTCCGACGTCGACTCGGTGCTCGTCGCCCCGGTCGCCTGGCTGGCGATGACCGCTGTGGTCTACGGCCAGTACCTCGGGGCCACCGTGCTCAAGGGGCGGGCGCTGGCCGCGGCGGTGCGCAGGTGGCGACGGGTGCCGCGCTCGTTGCGGTCGTTCTCCCGCACCGCCACCGCTGACGGCCGCGACTCGCTCGGCCCGATGCTGCGGGTGCTGCGCACACTGGCGACCACCGGCCGGGTGCCGGTGCTGCTGTACTGCGTACTCTTCGTGGCGGCCCAACTGATCAGCGGCGGACTGTTCGAGCTGGAACGGCTGATCCTGGGGCCGGGTGACCACACGCTGTTCTGGATGCCCGCAGCCGGGGTGCTGCAGACGTTCAACGACGCCGTGGTGCTGACGCTGCAGCTCGGCCTCGCCGCGGCCACGGTCGACCGGGTGCTGCGGCTGGACCGGATCTCAGCCCTGCGGAACAAGCCGGTAGTCGTGGTAGGGGTCGGAGGGGAAGTGCAGCCGCACGGCCACGGCCTCGGTGCCGACCGGCGTGGCGAAGTAGGCGACGGTCTCGTACACGCGTGAGCCGGCCGCGGCGTCCGGCCCGGTGGCCGGGCTGGGCGTCGCGTCGGGCGA
This sequence comes from Catellatospora tritici, assembly GCF_019083965.1. Taxonomy (GTDB): domain Bacteria; phylum Actinomycetota; class Actinomycetes; order Mycobacteriales; family Micromonosporaceae; genus Catellatospora; species Catellatospora tritici. The sequence goes on along the minus strand of NZ_JAHRCY010000001.1, from coordinate 576,795 downwards.
GGGAAGCGGACTCGGGTCGGCCTTGCAGGTGGCGTATCCGGTGGCGGCGCGGTCGATCTCGGCCGCACCGGTCTCGAACAGGCGACCCGTCGCGTCCTCCAGGTAGATCTTGCAGTAGTCGTTGTGCGTGGGGTCGGCCGACTCCAGCCGGAGCACCGCCCGCCACGCCATCACGCCGTGCGGCAGTTCGAACGGCCGGCCCAGCGAAGTCGTCAGCTGCGCCTGGCTCAGCTCGACCAGGGTGACGCGGGCCCCGGCGATGGAGACGCCGCCGTCCGCGCCGGCATCCGCCACAGGCATCTCGTTGCGGCGCAACTGGTCCAGGTTGGGCAGTAGTGCGGTGAATACCAGCGCGGCCAGCGCCGGAACCACCGTGACCAGGCCCCAGGCGTTGCGCCGCCACCAGCCCCGCTTCACGCGACGGCCTTGGGCAGGTAGACCGGTGCGGGCACCGGGTCGGACAGCACTGCGCTGACGTCGGAGATGGGCAGCGGGATCGCGATCATCGAGTCCATCTCCTGTTCGAGCGGATTCTTGGCCAGCAGCAGGGTGAGGTCGCCCGCGGCGTCGGCGGGGACCTCGAAGACGATCTCGCCCTCGACGGGGATCCCGGGTTGTAGCGGGTGGTTCAGCGTGAACTGCTGGAGCCGGTCGCTGGTGAGGTAGGTGCGCCCCTGCCCGTCCCGCAGCGCCGCCCAGCCGATGTACGAGGTGCGGCCGATGGCGACGGCACGGATCTTGGCGATCACCCATACCCCCTGGGTGTCCAGGATCGCCTCGCCGAGCTTGAGTTTGGCGGCGCAGCGCACGCGCACGCCGGTGGCGGTGAACTGGCGGCCGGACACCGGCTGGGCGAACTCGCCCCGCACCTCGAACGGCCGGTCCACGCTCCAGTTCTCGTTCAGGTGCGTGAGCCAGCCGCCGACGGCCAGCGTCACCGCCACGAGCACCACGGTGCCCAACCGATGCAGCAGCTTGTTCACTTGGTCGCTCCCGCCACGACGGGCACGACCACGGTGGCGGTCGGGTCGGTGTCGGCCTGGTATTCAGGCAGGCCGGGGGCCGGGTCGTCGTCGTGGGTCTCGCACACCACGGCCACCGGCACGGACGTCGGCATCGGCTCGGTGCCCGCCTGCTCCCACACGAACGCGACCCGTTCGGGCATGTTCGGATGCAGGCGCTGGATGGTGTTGCCGTCGCGGGCGAGGATGATCCGATCGGGCTCGACCGTGGTCAGCCCCTTGACTTCCGGCAGGCGCAGCATGGCACCGAGGTTGTTCATGCTCGTGTCGTACGTGATGGTGATCTTGGCGATGGCGACCAGCCATCGGTTGCCGTCCTGCTTCAGGTGCAGGTCGCCGAGGGTGGTGAAGGACTTGACGTCGGTCAGCGCGACGTTCCAGCGGCCGCAGTCGACGCTCTCGCCGACCGCCGCCGACCTGCCTTCGGCCGGTGGCGGTGGCGCCGTCTTCAGGCCGCCGAACGCCCCGGTCACGGCTACCAGCCCGGCGGCGATCACGTAGTAGACCTTGCGGAACACCGTCTCGACCAACTCGCCGAAGGCCTGTCGGACGATGCCGTCCCCCATGTCTGACACAGCGGCGAGCATACTGACCGGCCGGGCGCGCGGACAGCGGGCGTCCGATGTGGCACGCCCGCTGCCGCGAACCGTTGTGGGTCAGCCCATCCAGGCGAACGTCGCCGGGTCGGGGCCGATGCGGCCGCCGTTGTCGAGCGTCGCGATCGCCGCCAGGTCCTCGTCGTCGAGTTCGAAGTCGAAGACGTCGATGTTCTCGGCGATCCGGGCCGGGGTCACCGACTTGGGGATGACCACGTTGCCCAACTGGAGGTGCCAGCGCAGCACCACCTGCGCCGGGGTCTTGCCGTGCTTGTCGGCCAGGCGCGTCAGCACCGGCTCGGCCAGCAGCGTCTTGCCCTGACCGAGCGGGCTCCACGCCTCGGTGTGCACGCCGTGTTTGGCGTGCAGGTCGCGCAGTTCCCGCTGCGGCAGGTACGGGTGCAGCTCGATCTGGTTGATCGCGGGCACCACCTCGAACTCCTCGACGAGCCGGGTGAGCGTCTCGGCGGTGAAGTTGGACACGCCGATCGCACGCACCCGCCCGTCCGCGAGGAGCTGCTCCATCGCGCGCCAGGCGTCGGTGTAGCGGTCCTGCGACGGCACCGGCCAGTGGATGAGGTAGAGGTCCAGATAGTCCAGGCCGAGCTTGTCCAGGCTGTCGTCGAAGGCGCGCAGGGCGTCGTCGTACCGGTGCTCGGTGTTCCACAGCTTGGTGGTGACGAACAGTTCCTGGCGGGGCAGTCCGCTGTTGCGCAGCGCCCGGCCGGTGCCCTCCTCGTTGAAGTAGATCTTCGCGGTGTCGATGCTGCGGTAGCCCGCCTCCAGCGCACTGGTCACGGCCTTCTCGGCCTCGTCGTCCTCGACCTGCCACACGCCGAACCCCAGCTGGGGCATCTTGACGCCGTTGTTCAGCGTCACCTCGTTACCCGTCATCCCCCCATCCTCCCAGCCGAGTAAGGAAGGGCACCTTCTTATCTCGCGGGGAAGTGAGGGGTTGCGATGGAAGCGCTCCCATGGAAGACTGAGCGCACTCGCGACCGGGAGCCAGCGTCGCGCGAAGCGGCACGTCAGGGCACGGACGGGCCGAAGCGACACCGTCGCCGTCCACCCAAGGGACTGCGACGGCAGCAGGTTTCCACCGTCGGGCGGCATGCCCGACGCATCCGCGAGGAGCTCATCTTGTTGCACACTCTGCGGCGGTCCCGCCACAGAATCTTCCGCAGGTCCAGCGCGGTCGTCACCGCCGCTGTGGTGGTCATGGGCGGCCTGGCCGTCGCGGCCACCCCGGCCCACGCCGCCGTCGCCTGCGAGGTCGTATACACCGCCAGCCCGTGGACCGAGGGTCCCGGCACCGGCGGCTTCACCGCCAACATCACGCTGAAGAACCTCGGCGACGCGTGGAGCAGCTGGTCGCTGACGTACGCGCTGCCGTCGGGCCAGTCGATCACCCTGCCGGGCTGGTCGGCGAACTGGGCGCAGTCGGGCCAGAACGTCACCGGCACCAACCTGAACTACAACGGCAGCATCGGCACCGGCGGCAGCACCGGCATCGGCTACAACGGCCGCTGGAGCGGCACCTACTCCAGCCCGACGTCGTTCAGCGTGAACGGCACGGCGTGCACCGGGGCGAACCCGGCCCCGACGGTGAGCATCACCGCGCCGGCCAACAACACCCACTACACCGCGCCCGCGTCGTTCACGATCAGCGCGAACGCGGCCGACACGGCCCCCGGTTCGGTGGCCAAGGTCGAGTTCTACCGTGACGGGCTGCTGCTCGGCTCGGACACCGCGTCTCCGTACACCTGGGACGTCTCGGCGCTGCCGGTCGGCACGTACGTGTTCCAGGCCAAGGCGACCGACAACCAGGGCGCGACCGCGACCGCCAACACGACGGTCGTGGTGGACGCCTCCGTCGCGCCGAAGGTGCTGGTGAACGCGGCGAGCACCGCCGCTGTCAGCGTCCCCGAGGGCGGCACCAACACGTTCAAGGTGAAGCTGTCGGCGGCGCCGACCGCGAACACGACCGTGGCGGTCGCCCGGACCGCCGGTGACACCGACGTGACGGTGTCGACCGGTGCCACGCTGACGTTCACCCCGGCGAACTTCGGCACCGAGCAGACGGTCACCCTGGCCGCCGCGCAGGACGCCGACAACGCCAACGGCACCGCGACCATCACCGCCAGCGCCACCGGGTACGACCCGGGCGTGGTGACCGCGACGGAGGCCGACGACGAGGTCAACGTCTACACGCAGCGCTTCCTGGACCAGTACAACAAGATCAAGAACGTCGCGAACGGGTACTTCTCGCCCGAGGGCGTGCCGTACCACTCGATCGAGACGCTGATCGTGGAGGCGCCCGACTACGGCCACGAGACCACCTCCGAGGCGTTCAGCTACTGGCTGTGGCTGGAGGCCTACTACGGCCGGTTCACGCAGGACTGGACCAAGTTCAACCAGGCCTGGACGGTGATGGAGCAGTACATCATCCCGTCGGCGACCGACCAGCCCAACGCGGGCGTGGCCGGCACCCCGCAGTACGCCGCCGAGCACCTGACCCCCGCGGAGTACCCGTCGCCGCTGGAGCCGAGCATCCCCGTCGGCACCGACCCGCTGCGCAGCGAGCTGCAGAGCACCTACGGCACCGGCTCGATCTACGGCATGCACTGGCTGATCGACGTCGACAACAAGTACGGCTTCGGCCGCTGCGGCAACGGCACCACGCGCCCGGCGTACATCAACACCTTCCAGCGGGGTCCGCAGGAGTCGGTGTGGGAGACCATCCCGCAGCCGAGCTGTGACAACCTCAACTTCGGCGGCCCCAACGGCTACCTGGACCTGTTCGTCAAGGAGTCCAGCGCCCCGGCCGCGCAGTGGAAGTACACCAACGCCCCCGACGCCGACGCGCGCGCCATCGAGGCCGCGTACTGGGCGCTGACCTGGGCGACCGAGCAGGGCAAGCAGGCCCAGGTCGCGTCCACCATCGCCAAGGCGGCGAAGATGGGCGACTACCTGCGCTACGCCATGTTCGACAAGTACTTCAAGAAGATCGGCAACTGCGTCGGCGCCAGCACCTGCGCCGCGGGCACCGGCCGTGACTCGGAGCACTACCTGCTGTCCTGGTACTACGCCTGGGGCGGCGGCCTGAACTCGGCGTGGTCGTGGCGGATCGGTTCCAGCTTCAACCACTTCGGGTACCAGAACCCGCTCGCAGCGTACGCACTGGCCAACGTCAGCGGCCTCAAGCCGCTGTCGCCGACCGCCAACGCGGACTGGTCCACCAGCCTCACCCGGCAGCTGGAGTTCTACCAGTGGCTGCAGTCGGCCGAGGGCGGCATCGCCGGCGGCGCGACCAACAGCTGGGGCGGCTCGTACGCGCAGCCTCCGGCGGGCACGCCGACCTTCTACGGCATGTTCTACGACGAGAAGCCGGTCTACCACGACCCGCCGTCGAACCAGTGGTTCGGCATGCAGGTGTGGTCGATGGAGCGCATGGCCGAGCTGTACTACGCGACCGGCAACGCCAAGGCCAAGGCGCTGCTGGACAAGTGGGTGCCGTGGGCGATCGCCAACACCACCGCGAGCGGTTCGAGCTTCGCGGTCCCGTCCGAGCTGGCCTGGTCCGGCGCCCCGGCGACCTGGAACCCGACCAGCCCGGCCGCCAACACCGGCCTGCACGTGACGGTCACCAGCACCGGCCAGGACGTCGGCGTCGCCGCCTCGCTGGCCCGCACCCTGCTGTACTACGCGGCCAAGTCGGGCAGCACCACGGCGAAGGCCACCGGCAAGGCGCTGGTCGACGCGCTGTACACCAAGGCCGAGGCCAAGGGTGTGTCGACGACCGAGACCCGCTCGGACTACGCGCGCTTCGACGACGTCTACAACACCAGCACCGGCCAGGGCATCTACGTTCCGTCGACCTGGACCGGGCGCATGCCCAACGGCGACGCCATCGCCGCCGGGAAGTCGTTCGTCGACATCCGCTCCTGGTACAAGCAGGACCCCGACTGGTCGAAGGTGCAGACCTTCCTCAGCGGCGGCGCCGCACCGCAGTTCAACTACCACCGGTTCTGGGCGCAGAGCGACGTGGCGATGGCCTTCGCCGACTTCGCCGCCCTCTTCCCGAACGGGTGAGTTAGGCGGCCCGGCCTGACGGTCGGGCGAGGTTCCGGCAGCCTGCTCCGGCGGGCGGGCTCGCCGGGACCGGCAATCCCCTCTCGCAGGTGGGGACGCGGGGGTACGGGCTTCGGCCCGTACCCCCGCAAGCATGTGTCATCGAAAGGTGGCGGCCGATCGGGAACAGCTGACCGGGGATGTCCGCAGCCGGCTTCGGCCCGATGGCCGAGTGAGGTCCCGACAGCCCGCTCGGGTGAGCGCGCCGCCGGGACCGGGTACCGCTGTCGCAGGTGTGAGACCTGCGGTCTCAGCCGACCGAGACCTCGTTCAGGCAGCCAGGCTGAACAGGTTTCCCCCGCAGATCGACTTCGGCTTGGCCAGCCCGGTCTTCACCGGAAGCGGCGTGGTGCTGATGAAACCGCTGCCGCCGACGCCGAGCTGCCCGTGCGAGTTGGAGCCCCAGGCCAGGAGGGTCTTGCCGGCGATAGCCAGGCTGTGCCCGCCGGGAGGCAGGTCCTTGATGAAGCTGCTGCCCGCCGCGATGGTCTGCACGCCGGTCAGGCCCACCGTGTCGACTGGCCGGGTGCGCGGGCTGATCGTGGTGCCGTCGCCGAGCTCACCGTTGGTGTTGCTGCCCCAGCCCTTGACCCGGCCGCTGGCGAGCAGGGCCAGGGTGAAGTCCCCGGACGAGGCGACGGACTTGACGCGTACCCCGGTCAGGTCGACGACGTCGACCGGCGTGCTGGTGGGGCCGGTGCTGGTGGTGCCGTTGCCGAGCTGGCCGTCGTTGTTGGCACCCCAGGTCTTGACACCGCCGCCTGAGGTCACCGCCACGCTGTGGATTGAACCTGCGGCAATGGCCTTCACCCGGATACCGGTCAGACCGGTCACGGCGACGGGTACGTTCCGGTTCGTGGTGGTGCCGTCGCCGAGCTGCCCTTCGGAGTTGGCGCCCCAGGCCCGGACGGTGCCGTCCTTCAGCAGGGCCAGACTGTGGAAGCCGCCCGCCGCGATGGCGATGACGCCGGTCAGCCCGGTGACCGCGACCGGTTCCGTCCGTGTCTCGAACGTGCCGTCGCCGAGCTGCCCGTCGTCGTTCTGGCCCCAGGCCCGGACGGTGCCGTCTTTCAGCAGGGCGAGGTTGTGGGAGCCCCCCGCCGCGATGGCGGTGACCTGGCCCAGGTCGGCCACGGTGCCGGGCAGCGGGTAGTTGGTCGTCAGGCCATTGCCGCGCTGACCGGACTCATTGGCCCCGGCGGACTTGACGGTCCCGTTGGACAGCAGCCACAGGCCGTGGCGGCTGCCGCAGGAGACGGCCTTCACGCCGTCCGGGACCTGGGCGGTCACGGCGGTGGGGGTGTACACGGGCTCGCCGCCGACCTTGCCGTCGCCGAGCTGTCCGTCCGAGCTCAATCCCCAGCCCTCGGCGCCGTGCGCCGCCGTGGTGGCCTTGTCGCCATGTCTGCCGCCGTCGGGTGCCGGGGCGGCCTGTGCCGCCACCATGACCGGCAGCGCCAGCAGCGCCCCCAACGCGGCCGCGCCCAGACCGCGTCGTCGTGTCGTACGTAGTCTCATGTTCCCCCCGGTTGGTGTGCCTGTGTGCGCCGGCTCCGCGTGGAGCCGGTCACACGAATTGCCAGCTCATCGCTTCTCGACAGTTGTAGCTCCAGCGAATTGCCGCCGGAGTGCGCCACGCCTGTCCGGTCGGCACGGAACTGAGGCCGGTGCGAACGCCAAAGGGCACCCTCTCCGGCTGAAGCGTGGAGAGGGTGCCCTTTGCTTACCGCTTTACGAGAGGGTGCAGGCGCTGCCGTTCAGGGTGAAGGCGGTCGGCTTCGGGTTCGCGGTGGTCCACGCTCCGTTGAAGCCGATCGGGGTGCTGGCGCCGGGGGCCAGCGTGCCGTTCCAGCCCAGGTCGGTCGCGGAGACGTTCTGACCGGTCTGCGTCCAGGTGGCGCTGTAGCCGTTGGTCACCGCCTGGCCCGTGGCCGGGAAGGCGAACCGCAGCGTCCAGCCGTTGATCGTGCTGGTACCGGTGTTCTTGATGACCACAGTGACCGACATGCCACCGGGCCACTGGCTCCCGATGGTGTACGACACGTCGCAGGACGCGCCGCCGCCGGTCGGCAGGGTGGTGAAGGTGACCGGCGTCGACGCCGTCGAGACGTTGCCGGAGCCGTCCACGGCCACCACGTAGTACGTGTACGACGTGGCCGCGGTCAGCCCGGTCAGGGTCAACGAGGTCGTGGTCGGCGAGCCGACCAGCACGTCCGTCGTGCCCGCCTCGCGGTACACCCGGTAGCCCGCCAGGCCGCTGCCGCCGGTGTCGGTGGAGGCGGCCCAGTTCAGCGTGGCGCCGGTCTGGGTGATCGCCGACGCGGTCGGCGTGCCGGGCTGGCTGGGCGGGGTGGTGTCGTTCGGCGGGGCGCTGGTGGTGAAGGTGACCGGGGTCGAGGCGGTCGAGGTGTTCCCGGCGCCGTCGCGGGCCACCACGTAGTAGGTGTACGCGGTGGAGGCCGTCAACCCGGTCAGGGCGAACGTGTTGGTGGTCGGGGAACCGGCCAGCACGTCGGTGGTGCCCGCCTCGCGGTAGACCGAGTACCCGGCCAGGCCGCTGCCGCCGGTGTCGGTGGAGGCGGCCCAGCTCAGCGTCGCGCCGCTCGACGTGATCGACGAGGCGGTCGGGGTGCCGGGCTGGGTGGGCGCGGTGGTGTCGGGCGTGCCGCCACCGGGGGCGTCGCCCCAGACCTTGGTGGTGCCGTCCCACAGCGTGATCTTGCTGTTGCGGGCCATGGTCGCCTGGTACGACCAGTCGTTGCTGACGTCCCAGGTCCCTGAGCTGGTGACCCGGAACTGCACCTCGCGACGCCAGTCCGACTGCCCGGCCGGGATGATGTTCTGCCCGGCGCAGGAGACCGTCACGTAGTACACGTTGCCGCTGTACTGGGTGGGCCCGGTCGGCGGGGAGCACTGGCTGTACGCCACCGACGTGGTGATCTGGCTCGGGGTCGTCGACCCGTCCAGGGTGAAGTAGTAGCGGAACGACGCGTTGGACAGCGCCCGCGCCGGCCACGCCGACTTGTTGTAGATCAGCGCCTTGACCTCGGTGAACGTGGTGCCGGTGGTGTTCAGGCCGGACTCGACGTACAGCTCGGCGTCGTCGGGGGTCTCCGCGGGCGGGAAGTTCGCCAGCGGCGTGCCGCCGTACTCGCTGTACATGCGGACCAGGGCCGAGGTGAAACCGGCGTTGTAGTCGGTGGCGACCTCGTTCATCTGGTAGTTCTGCCGGTCGTCGGTGTAGGCGTCGTTGGCCGAGCCGGGACCGCCGACCAGCGCGCCGTACAGCGTGTGGCGGTTGTTGACCGGGCTGGTGAGCTGGTCGGTCCACGAGCCGTGCGCGGTGCGGTGGTGCGGGTTGATCGGCGGGTTGGTCCCGAACCCGTTCACGTAGCTGCGGTGGTTCGGGTTGTCGCCGAGGATGTAGTTGATCTGCCGGACGCCGAAGTCGTGGTAGCGCGCCTTGCGCGTGGCGTCGGTGACCCAGTCGGAGTAGAGCAGCGCGACCCAGGCGGTGTTGGCCGAGTAGCGCAGCGAGCCCCACTGCTGCAGCCACGCCTGGCCGCCGGGCGAGTAGGTGATCTTCGCGCCGTTCACGCCGACGGTCCAGTAGTCCAGCCATCGGTTGGCGTCGTCGATGTAGACCTGCTTGCCGGTCAGCTTCGCCAGCAGCACGTACGACCCGTAGGTCTTGTCGTCCCAGTCCTGGGTCCACTTGTACGAGTGGGTGCTCGACTGCGGCTCGGTGCTGAGGTTGGCGTAGTACGTCTCGGCCTTGCTCAGGTACGCCGCCTCGCCGGTGGCCCGGTGCAGCCAGATCGCGCCCCAGACCAGCTCGTCGTTGTAGCCGCTCCACGAGTTGTAGTAGCTGGCCGCGTCGGTGATGCACTCGCTGTACTTCTTGCGCACCGTGTCGGCGAACGTGTAGAGCTGCCGCGCGTGGCTGAGCAGGGTGTCGGCGTACGCGGAGTCGGTGGGCCGGAACACGATCGAGGCCGCCGCCATCGCGGCCGCGGTCTCGGCGGCCAGGTCGGTCCCGCCGCAGCTCGCATCGATCTTGTACGCGGGCCGCGCCATCTTCATCACCTCGGCCGGGCCCCACCACTGGTGGTCGGTGCCGCCGTTGCCGACCTGCCCGTAGAGGACGTTGGCCGACGGGTGCGCCTTGATGAAGTAGTCATTGACGAACCGCAGGTTGTTCAGCAGCGGCGTGAGCTGCCCGGAGGCGGAGTAGGCCGAGCGGTACTCGACCGCGCCCCAGGCCAGCATGGTGGCGGTGGAGGCCATCGGGAAGCCGAACTTCACATGGTCACCGGCGTCGAACCAGCCACCGGTCAGGTTGAGGCCGACGTCCGAGCCGTCGTTCATCGCGGAGTTGCCGCGCCAGCCGACCCGGTTCCAGGCCGGCTTGGGGCCGCTGGCCTGGGCCTCATAGAAGAACAGCGACTTCTGCAGCACCTCGGCGTAGTTGTACGGCCCAGCCGCGTGGGCGGGCGTCGACGACAGGCCGAGGGCCAGGGTGCTGAGGGTGAGTGCGCTGACGGCACCGGCGAGTCTGCGTCGCCACCTGCCAGAAGGGCGGATGGCGCCAGGAGTGCTGGGCACTAGGATTTCTCCTGTCCGTGGAGCCGCGCGACGTGATGCGTTCGCGGTGGACAGGTGGGGCGGATGTGGGCGCATCCGCCCCACCGCAGCCCGCCTCACGGTCGTGCGGTGGGTGTCAGGGTTCGGTGTTCAATGTGTACACATCGATGGAAGCGCTCCCATCGATGTGCCTCCGATTTAACCCCGCCATTGCCGTCACGTAAAGCCCCGATTTCACGTCCGCGCAGCGGTGCTGGTACGGGCCGTGAGCGCGGGCGACAGCAGGGTCGCGTCCGGCACCGATTCGGCGTCCATCTTGCGCATCAACAGGTCCACCGCCTGGCGGCCGACATCCTCGGCCGGGATCTGCACCGAACTCAGCGTCGGCGAGCACCGCTCGGCCAGCTCGTCCGGGCAGATCGCCACCACCGAGATGTCCTCGGGCACCCGGCGGCCCAGCGCCCGCAGCGTGTTCAGCACGTGCGTCACCGCCGCCTCGTTGTGCACCACCAGGCCGGTCAGCCTGGGGTGCCGGTCCAGCAGCGCGGTCACCTCGGCGGTGACCGCATCCGGGTGCTCCTCGCACGGCTGCGCGTGCGCGGTCAGCCCCAGCCGCCGCGCGGCGTCGACGAAGCCGTCGCGGGTGCGGTGGGCGTAGCCGGTGTCGCGCTCGTACACCACGCGCGGGGCGCCCAGCAGCGCGATCTCGCGGTGCCCGAGCGCGGCCAGGTGCTCCACGCAGACCGCCCCGGCGGCGTGGAAGTCCAGGTCCACACAGGTCAGCCCGGCCGAGTCGGCGGGCAGGCCGATCAGGACGCTGGGCCGCTCCAGCTCACGCAGCGTCGGCACGCGCGGATCGTGCATCTCCACGTCCATCAGCACCAGCCCGTCGACCAGCGCCCCGGCCGCCACCCGGCGCAGCCCGGCCGGGCCCTCGTCGGCGGTGACCAGCAGCACGTCGTGGTGATACGTGCGGGCGCTGGTCACCACCGCGGTGGCGAACTGCATCAGCACCGGCAGGTGCATGCCCTGGCGCAGCGGCAGCACCAGCGCGATCACGCTGGCACGCTTGCTGGCCAGGGAACGGGCACCCGCGTGCGGGTGGAAGCCCAGCGCCCGGATGCTGGCGTGCACCCGGGCACTGGTGGTGGCGGAGATGGCCCGCTTGCCGCTGAGCACGTACGACACCGTGCTCGTCGACACGCCCGCGTGCCTGGCCACGTCGGCGATGGTCACCACGCTGTCGCGTTGCGTGGGGCGCCGACTGGCCATCCTCCGCATCGCCTCCCCACCCTCGGTCCGTCCGGTGCTGCTCGTTGTCATGCCCAAAGCCCGCTCACGAGAACCGGAGCTCGTCCACGATGATGCCCGGTGCGTCGCAGACCAGGTAGAGATCGACCGGGCCAGCCTGCGCCGGGGCAGTCAGCGTACTGGCCAGCGGGGCGTATGCGTACCGGTCGGAGCCCGGTGCGACCACCTCGGCCAGCACCTGGCCGTCGAGCGGGTCGTCGGCGCGCAGCACCACCCGGCCGGGCGCACCGGCCACACCGACCGCGACACCGGTGCGGCCGGACAGGTCGGTGGGCCCGAACGCCACCCAGCCGCCCGCGTGCACCGCGCTGATCGAGTCGCCGCGCTCGGGCGAGGTGTCCACCAGCGCGATGCCGCAGGCCTCGTCGTGGTCGACCGCGCGCAGCGCCGCGGCACCGCCGTCTACCGGGCGCGGGCGTCGCGGTCCGATCCGTTCGCCGCGTACGGTCAGCGTCGCGCAGCCGCGGATGTCGGTGGCCGAACGGCCCACCATCACCTTGTGCCGGGCCGCCTCCACGACCGGGCGACCGGTGGTGACGTCCCAGAACGCCAACTCCGACACGCGCAGCGGGATCTCGACCACCGCCCGCTCGCCCGGCGCCAGTCGCACCCGGGCGAACCCGCGCAGCTGCCGCAGCGGCTGCTTCACCCGCGAGCGCTGCTGGTGCGTGTAGAGCTGCACCACCTCCTCGCCGGGCCGCTCGCCGACGTTGGCGACCTCCACCCGCACGCTGATCACCGCGTCCGGCTCGACCGTGTCGGCGGTCTCGTCGTCCTGGTGCAGGCTGACCGCGCCGTACTCGAACTCGGCCCAGCTCAGGCCGTGGCCGAGTGGGTAGAGCGGAGTGCCGCGGTAGTACAGGTAGGTGGCGTCGTTGGTGATGATGTCGTAGTCGAACAGGTCCGGCAGCTCGCAGTGGCTGCGGTACCAGGTCTGCGGCAGTCGCCCGGCCGGGTCCTCGTCGCCGAAGAGCACGTCGGCCAGCGCGTGCCCGAACTCCTGGCCGCCGTGGCTGCTCCAGATGATCGCGGGCAGGTGCACGTCGGCCCAGGTGATCGCGTACGGGTAGCTGCTGGTCAGCACCAGGGCGGTGTGCTGGTTGGCGGCGTACACCGCGCGCAGCAGGGCCTCGGCGGCCGGGGGCAGGAACAGGTTCTCCCGGTCCTCGGTCTCGCGGCCGTTGACCAGCGGGTGGTTGCCCAGCACCACGATCACCGCGTCGGCCTCGGCGGCCACCAGCGCCGCCTGCTCGGCACCGCTGCGGCGCAGCTCGGGCAGCACCCGGGCGGCGTGCTCGGCGTCGGCACCGACCACGGCGGTGCCGTCCGCGCCGAACGTCAGGTACGACCGGGACAGCTCGTGGTGCAGGGACAGGGTGCCGTCGGCGTGCTCGACCAGGCGGAACGTCTCGTGCACGTCCCAGCCGTTGGGGCCGGGGGCGTCATTGACCAGGACGTTTTCGCGTACCGTCACGTGGGCGCCGTTGGCGACCGCCCGCAGCGCCAGCACGCTGCCCGGATGCCCGCCCCGGCCGGGGTGGCTGCCCCAGTCGAAGACGTCGAAGCCGTGCGGGTCCGCCTCGGCCCGGGTCAGCGCGCCCGAGGTCTCGCCTGCGACCAGGTAGCCGCCGTCGGCCAGGGCCAGCACGATCCGGTCGGCGCCCTCGACGAAGTCGACCCGGTCCGCGCCAAGTCGTGCGACCAGCCCGTCGCGCGCCGTAACCCGGTAGGGGAGGGTGCCGCTGTACCAGTCGGTCATGATCTGGTCGCCCAGCGGCCCGATCACCGCGACCCGGCCGACGCTCTCCGCACTCAGCGGCAGCAACTGGCACTCCTGCTTGAGCAACACCATCGACCGGCGCGCGGCCTCACGGGCCAGCTGCCGATGCGCCGGATTGTTGATGGTGTCCGGGGTGGTCTGGGCGAACGGGTTGGTCTCGGCCGGGTCGAACTCGCCCAGCCGCATCCGGATCGTCAGCGCCCGGTCCACGGCCCGGTCGATGTCGGCCTCGGTGATCAGGCCGCGCTCCAGCGCCTCGGTGATGCGCTCGACGGTGACATGCGAGTGGTCGTCGGCGTCGGTGAAGCTGTCCACCCCGGCCCGCAGCGCGGCCGCGTGACTGGTCGCGTGGTCGGGGAAGTAGGCCTGCTGGGCCGGGTCGGCCAGGTTGCTCGGCGCGTACGCGTCGGAGACCAGCAGGATCTCGTCCTCGGTCCACGACCGCAGCTCGTCGTTGATGAGCGGGGTGACGTGCGCGGGACGACCGTTGACCAGGTTGTACGACGCCATCACCGCCACCGCCGCGCCACTGGCCAGCGCCGGGCGGTACGCGGGCAGCTCGTACTCGTGCAACACGCGCGGTCCGAGGTTGCTGCTGCTGGTACAGCGATCGTTCTCGTTGTTGTAGCCGAGGAAGTGCTTGAGCGTCGGGGCGGTCTTGAGCAGCGTCGGGTGGTCGCCGCGCAGGCCCTGCGCGTACGCCTGCCCGAGCAGCCCGGTCAGCCAGGCGTCCTCGCTGTAGCCCTCCTCGTTGCGGCCCCAGCGCGGGTCGCGCAGCGGGTTGACCACCGGCGCCCACACGTTGAGCCCGGCGCGGGACGGGTCCTTGTGGTGGCTGGCGCGCACCTCGTCGCCGACGGCCGCGCCGACGCGGCGGACCAGGTCGGGATCCCAGCTGGCGCCCAGGCCCACGGCCTGGGGGAAGACGGTGGCCTCGCCGAGCCAGGCCAGGCCGTGCAGGGCTTCGGTGCCGGTGCGGAACCCGCCGACGCCCAGGCGGGCGATCGGGGGCTGGTGCTGGTGCAGCAGGCTGATCCGCTCGGCCAGGGACAGCTGTCGCCGCAGGTCGGCGACGCGTTCGGGCAGGGGTAGCCGCGGGTCGCGGAAGTTCATGGTCTTTCCTTCGTCTGGGCGGACGGTCGGAAATTGCGTTTCCGGTGGCCGGGAGGGGTGGCCACCGGTGGAGCGATCGGGTCGCGTGGAGCGGCGGAGCGTCGGTCCTGCGCTGTCGAAGCGCTTCGACGTGCCCGGTGGACCTCGGTCCCGGTGGAGGCGGGCACGATGTCCGGCGGAGGATGTCGAAGCGCTTCGACGATGGTGCGAAAGAAACCCTGCCCGAGACGATTGCCTAGATGTTTCGAACAGAGTCCTTGAGGTTTACCGCGCGGGCGGCGGTGGCGTCAAGTGCCCGGCCGCGACCTTCATCGAGAAGGGACCTGCGGCCCGGTCGCGGCCTGATATGCCAACGCCTCCGGTTCGGCGAAGCGTTCGCGCAGCTCGGCGACCCCGCGACGGACGGGCAGCGTCCATCGTGGTGCGTCGTGCAGCGGGTAGTGCAGCCGGTGTTTCAGCGCGGGTCCGTGCCATACCGACGGGATGCCCACCGACAGCTGGTAGCCCTGCGCGGCCAGCTGCCGCCCGGCCACCGACTCGCACAGCGCGATCTCCCACGGCTGCAGGCGCTCGCGCCAACTGCCGACGCGCTGACTGGTCACCGGTTCATGGGTGAGCCGGTGCCAGCTCTTGCGGCTGGGCACGGCCACCTCGGCGACGCGGGCGGGTTCGGCCATCGCCGGGTCGTACTGCTCGCCCAGGAACGCGCACAGCCCCGTCAACACCGCCTCCGGCTCGGCGACCAGCTGTTCGTAGCGCAGCTCGTGATAGGAGTCGGCGGGCAGGACGCGCCGGGCCCGCGCCGAACTGTCCATGGCCCGCGCCCAGTCGGAGATCGCCTGGCAGATGTCCTTGTCGTACCAGGGGGTCTCGCGGATCGAGGCGACGCAGTCGCGGCCGTCGCGCACGATGTTGACGATCTGCGCGGTCGGGAAGAGCCGCCGCACCACGTCCAGGTTGTTCAGGTACGCGGGCCGCTTGTCACCCCACCGGGGCTTGCCGAAGCGCTCGGCGTACGCGCGGAAGACGGTGCCCAGCGCGCTGCCCAGGGTCGGCCCCGCGGCGATGATCTTCTCGATCGTGGTGGCGGGGTCGAGGCCGAGGTCGGCGAAGGCGGTCCTGCCCGTGGTGATCCACTCGGCCAGGCGACGGCGGTTGGCGGGGTCGCGCAGGTCGCCGTGGCGCTGGCGGTCGGCGTACGCCTTGAGTACGAACCGGGTCTCCGGCGGGATCGCGATCCGGGGGTGGGCGTGCAGCATGAGCTGCAGCATCGTGGTCCCGGAGCGGGGGCAGCCCACAACGAAGATCGGCCGCTCGATGTCCATGTCCGCCGCACTCCATTAACGGTTTATTTCCGATTTACACCTTCTCCAACGACCCGCCACCCCACCCGCACCGCCCCATCCGCCCCCGTCTTTCGCACGGAGACCGGCCTGACCCGCCGCGCACCCCGGATGGTTTCGCGCAGGGACCGGCCTGACCCGTCGCGCACCCCGGATGGTTTCGCGCAGTTTCGGGAAATCACCGCAAAGCCGACCAGAATTTCCGGCCCAGCATTTTCCCCGAAACCGCAGCCACCTTCGTGGACCAAGATCGTTCAAGTTGCCAGGCAATCGGGCGAATCTTGGGGGCACTTTTCCCCGATTGCCCGGCAAGTTGAGTGATCTTGAAGGGGGCGGGGCGGGGCGGGTCAGGGGGTGGGGAGGTGGCCCTCGTCGACGTGGTCGAGGACGGTGGCGGCGCCACCGGTGGCGGCGGCACCGTGGTCGAGGATGGAGGCCGAGACCTGCGGGCCGCCCAGGTCGGGGGCGATACGCCGGGAGGCGAGCTCGGCGTCGACGGCCGGGAGGAGCCAGGGCGAGAGCGGGACGAAGTAGCCGCCCAGGACGATCACCTCGGGGTCGAGGAGGTCGGCCAGGATGGAGACGCCCTGGCCCAGGCCATGGCCGACCTCGGTGAGGGCGTGCAGCGCGGCGGGGTCGGCGGCGCGGGCGCGGCGGACCACCTCGTCGATCTCGGGCTGTAGGTCGGTGAGCTCGCCGTCGCTGGTGGCCTCGGGGATGACCCGGGACACGATGGCGGCGATCCCGGCCACGGCCTCCAGGCAGCCGCGCCGCCCGCAGCGACAGCGCGGGCCGCTGGGGTCGATGGTGATGTGCCCGATCTCGCCCGGGAAGCCACGGTGCCCGCGCAGCAGGCGGCCGTCGACGATGATCCCGGCGCCGATGCCGACCTCGCCGGTCAGGTAGACCAGGTTGCGGGTGCCGGCGTGGGCGCCGTACCGCGACTCGGCGAGGACGGCGAGGTTGGCGTCGTTGTCGACGCCCACCGGGAAGTCGGGATCGCCGAGCGCGCGGGTGAGCGCGCCGCGCAGGTTGACGTCGCGCCAGCCCAGGTTGGGGGCGAGGGTGACCACGCCGTTCGGGTCGACCAGGCCGGGCACGCCGACGGTCAGCCCGAGCACGCGGCGGCCGTCCTTGACCACGCGGTTGACGGCCCGGCGACCCAGCGCGGCGATGGCGGTGGCGGCCTGGGCGGGGCTGGCGGCCAGGCCCGCGAACGACCGGCGCCAGGACAGCACCTGCGTCCCGGCCAGGTCGACGGCTACCGCGGTCAGGTAGTCGGCATTCACTTCGATGCCGATCGCGGCGTAAGGTGAGCCATCGAGCATCAGCATGGTGGCCGGGCGGCCGATGCGGTGCTCGGTCAAGCCCGTCTCCCGCAGCAGCCGCCGGTCGATCAGGTCGGCGACGAGGCTGGAGACCGTGGCCTTGTTCAAGCCGGTGGCAGCGGCTATTTCAGCACGGGAGCAGGGCGCGTTGCCGCGCACGTAGCGCAGCACGACGGCGAGGTTGGTGGCTCTGACGTCGGCGAAGTCCGCCGGCTGCGGCCCCCGCTGCATCGTGATCACGTGCGCCCTCCGGAGCTCGCTGCGGTGATCGCACCATCATGCCGTATGACCGGCCTTCGCCGCCCGTATGGAAGCGCTCCCTTGTGGGGGCTACCACCTTCCGCTAATTTGTTTAGTCGTCAGACGAACTAAATATAGCCCGCCCCGAGCCCAGTGGGGCGACTTTCCCCTGATCCTGAATTATTTCGACGAAGGGAGCACGCCGTGGACCACCCCCTCCCGGGCACGGCGAACCGACGGTCCTTCCTCACCCTGGTGGGGTTGGGCGCGGTCGCTGCCGCAAGTGGCGGCGCCCTGGCCGGCTGCACCGAGAAGGCGGCCGACACCGGTTCGGCGGCGGAGGTCGACAAGCTGTCCGCCGTCCTGCCCAAGTTCAAGCCACTGGACCTGGTGCAGCCCGACATCAAGGGCGTCTCGCCGGTCGCCAACGGGTTCACCAAGTACCCGGCGAACCTGGTCGACGCGATCACCGAGAAGCCGGGTCGCGGCAGCACCATCACCACGATGACGCCGTACTGGGGGACCGTGCCCGCGGGCCCCGGCCAGAACGCCTACGTCGACGCGATCAACGCCGAACTGGGCGCGATCGTCACCCCGGGCATCCAGGACGGCAACACCTACGCCGACAAGCTCAACACCATCATGGGCGCCCGTGACGTCCCGGAGGTGGTGTGCATTCCGAGCTGGGAGATCCCCAAGATCCCCAACTTCTCCGACGCGGTCAAGGCCCTGTTCGAGGACCTTACCGACCATCTGGCCGGGGACAAGGCGCTGCCGTACGCGATGCTGGCGAACCTGCCGACGGTGGCCTGGTCCAACGCGGTCTGGAACCAGCGCCTGATGGCCGTGCCGTGGCCGACCGACGGTCCCTACCCGTGGGCGCTGTTCTACCGCAAGGACCTCACCGACGCCCTCGGCGCGACGGTCCCGAAGACCGCCGACGAGCTGTACGCGTTCGGCAAGGCGGTCACCAACGCCGACAAGGGCGTGTGGGCCTTCAACGACATCCAGGCCATGGTAGAGATGATCTTCCGGGTGCCGGGCGCGAAGGAGGGCTGGCGCAGCAAGGGCGGCAAGGTCGAGTTCAAGTACGAGACCGAGGAGTTCAAGGCCGCGCTGGAGTTCCTGGTCAAGGTCTTCAAGGACGGCCTGGTCCACCCGGAGGTCATCGCCAGCAAGGGCGCCGACGCCAAGCTGCTGTTCAACGGCGGCAAGATCGTCATGGTGCAGGACGGCGTGGGCGCCTGGCTCGGCGTGCAGGCCGAGCAGCAGAAGGTCACTCCGGCCTTCAACATGCAGCCGGTGCCGTTCTTCGCCGCCGACGGCGGCACGCCGCTGGTGCACGGCTCGGGTGACCCGATCTTCTTCACCTTCGTCAAGAAGGGCCTCGGCAAGGAGAAGACCGAGGAGATCCTGCGCGTGCTCAACTTCATCGCCGCACCGCTGGGCACCAAGGAGTTCGAGCTCATCGAGTACGGCGTCGACGGCAAGCACTTCACCAAGGGCGCAGACGGCTGGCCGGCCGGTAACGACCTGCTCGGCAAGGAGAAGGCGGACCAGTTCCGCTTCCTGGCCGGTACCGCTCCCACGATCAAGTTCGACGCGCGGGTTCCCAGCTACGTGACCGATCTGATCAACTGGGAGAATGCCTCTGTCCAGCACATCGAGGTTGACCCGTGGCGCGGGATCAAGCTCGAGATGCCGGCGAGCTACGTGAAGGTGAAGCAGCCGACCGAGGACAAGATCAAGGACATCGTCCGTGGTCGCCGTCCGGTGTCGGACCTGGAGGTCGTGCTCAAGGAGTGGCGTGACGGCGGCGGCGAGGACGGCCGCGCCTTCATGGCCAAGGCTCTGAGCGACGCGGGTCGATGAGGGCAGCGCAGTGACAAGCACCATCGCTGGTGGGGAGTCGGCGGCGGATCGCCGTTCAGGCGACCCGTCGGGACGAGCCGCTAGCGAAGTGGCCGGGCCTGTAGAGGCCCGGCCTCTTCCCGTATCCCCGGCTCCGCAGGCGCCGCGCAAGCGCAACCGGAGCTCCTTCGCCGCCCGCTGGCGGCGCGACCGGACCCTGCTGCTGATGACGGCTCCGGCCGCGCTGCTGCTGCTGGTCTTCCACTACATCCCCACGCTGGGCAACATCGTGGCGTTCAAGGACTACGACCAGTGGTCCGGCGACACCGCGGTCGAGGCGATCCTCAACAGCCCCTGGATCGGCTTCACCAACTTCGCCGAGCTGTTCCGCGACTCCCAGTTCTGGGACGCGCTGCGCAACACCCTGGCCATCACCACGTTCCAGCTGGTGTTCTTCTTCCCGCTGCCGATCGCGCTGGCGATCCTGCTCAATAGCGTGGTGTCGCGACGGCTGCGCTCGTTCATCCAGACCGTGGTCTACCTGCCGCACTTCTTCAGCTGGGTGCTGGTGGTCACCTTCTTCGTGCAGATGCTCGGCGGCGCTGGTCTGTTGGCCCAGACGCTGCGCGACAACGGCGTGCAGCCATGGGACGTGATGACCGACCCCGACGTGTTCATCGTGCTGGTCAGCACCGAGTCGCTGTGGAAGGACGTCGGCTGGGGCACCATCGTGTTCCTGGCCGCGCTGACCGCGATCGACCAGAGCCTGTACGAGGCGGCCGCCTCCGACGGCGCCAACCGCTGGCGGCGCCTGTGGCACGTCACGCTGCCCGGACTGCGACCGGTGGTGATCCTGCTGCTCATCCTGCAGCTGGGCAACTCGCTGTCGGTCGGCTTCGAGCAGTTCATCCTGCAACGAGACGCGGTCGGCCGACAGGCTGCCGAGGTGCTCGACACCTACGTCTACTACCTGGGCCTGGTCACCCAGGACTACGGCGTCGGTGCCGCGGCCGGGCTGTTCAAGGCCGCCATCGGCCTGGTGCTGATCCTGATCGCCAACCGGCTCGCCCACCGCTTCGGCGAACAGGGGGTGTTCGTCCGCTCATGAGCCTGTTCACCAAGTCACGCCGCCCCGAACGCCCGTCCTGGGAGGAGCCGCCCACGCTGGTGGGCCAGACGGTCAAGGGCATCGTGCTGAGCGCGGTCGTGCTCGCGGTGCTGATCCCGATGTGGGCGGTGCTCGTCACCAGCCTGTCCTCGAAGAAGGCGATCGCCGACGCGGGCGGGATGGTCTTCTGGCCCCGCGACTTCGATATCTCGGCGTACGTGCTGATCTTCACGCGGGGGGAGGTGTCCGGGGCGGTGTGGCGCAGCATGCTGGTCACCCTCGTCGGCACCGCGCTCAGCCTGGGCTGCACCGTGCTCGCCGCGTACGGCCTGTCCCGGCCGGGCAGCCTGTGGCACCGGCCGCTGCTGCTGTTCTTCCTGATCACGTTCCTGGTCGGGCCGGGCCTGATCCCCAGCTACCTGCTGGTGACCAGCCTCGGGCTCAAGGACTCGCACTGGGCGCTGATCCTGCCCGCCGCGGTCAACGCGTTCAACCTGGTGGTGGTGCGCCAGTTCTTCATGGGCATCCCCGCCGAACTGCTCGACAGCGCCCGCATCGACGGCGCGGGCGAGTGGGCCATCCTGGGCCGGATCGTGCTGCCGCTGTCCAAGGCGGTGGTGGCCGTGGTCGGCCTGTTCTACGCCGTCGGCTACTGGAACATGTACTTCAACGCGGTGCTGTACCTCAACAACGCCGAGGACCACGTGGCGCAGCAGGTGCTGCAGGCGTACATCCTGGCCGGGCAGAGCCCGGCGGGCATCGGGTCGCCGCCCGCGCTCGGGTTCAGCGCCCCGCCCAGCCTGGCCGTGAAGATGGCGGTCGTGGTGGTGGTGCTGATCCCCATCGTGATCGTGTACCCGTTCATCCAGCGCCACTTCACCAAGGGCGTCATCGCCGGCGCCATCAAGGGCTGACCGGTCGGGCGAGGAAGGGCCCCTTCTCATCGCATTCCGTAGCAGAAGGTGCCCTTCCAAACCTGAAAGTCAGTCGGCGAGGAAGGCGACGATGGCGGCCGCGAACTCCGGGTTGCGCACCACGGTCAGGTGGTCCCCGGCGAGGACCTTGCACCGGCCGTCCGGCAGCGCCGACGACAGGACGTGCGGCCGGGTCGCGAGCCAGTCGTCCACCCCGGCCAGCACCAGCGCGGGCACCTTGATCCGAGCCAACCCGATGGGGGTATGGCGACTCGCGCGCGCCTGCGCCGCCAGGCTCTTCCGATCAGCCCCGGTGGCCTCGGCGAACATCCGGAAGCCCAGCGCGCGCTCGTCGCTGATGCTGCTCGGGTCGTCGGTCAGCAGCGCCTCGATCAGCGCCGCGCCGACCAGCGAGTTGCGGTCCACCCCGCCCTGCTCGGCGGCGCTGGCGCCGATCCCGCCGACGACCAGGCGGCGCACCCGCCGTCCGGCCGCCGCGGTGACCAGCGCGACGACCCCGCCCATCGAGTAGCCGACCAGGTCCACCCGGTCCAGCCCGAGCAGATCGAACAGGCCGACCAGGTCACGCGCCATCGCGTCCTCGCCGTAGTACGCCGGGTCGTGGTGCTTCTGCGAGTCGCCGTGCCCGCGGGCATCGATGGCGACCACCCGGCGGCCCGCCGCGGTCAGCGCGTCGACGACGCCGGTCACCACCCAGTTGCCCGTCGCGGACGAGGCGAAGCCGTGGTGCAGGACGACGGTCGGCGCGTCAGCGGGCGCCTCCCAGACGCGATAGGCGATGGTCGTGCCGTCGTACGAGGTGAAGGTCTGCATCGGCGCAGTGTCGCCGTCACCGGACCGGCCCCGCATCGGCGACTTCACCAGTCGCGCCGCAGGTCGGGATACTCGCGCGCCCGCGACCTTCCGGGTGGCCGCGAGCGCGAGAGGACTCCGTGCGCGCGCCATGCCCGGCCGCGAGCGTGTGGGTGGTGCAGTTTCGGGGAAAGTGCTGGAATCCTGGCCGGAATTCGTGCAGTTTCCCCGAAACTGCAGCCTCACCGAGTGATGTGGGGCGAGCTGCGGGCAGTGAAGTCAGGCCAGGCGGGTCAGGGTGTGGTCGCGGGCGTCGGTGTAGCGGGCGCGGACGGCGGGGACCGGGTCGGCGTCGTAGCGGGTGAGGCCGTCCAGTTCCCACTTGGGCTGCTGGCCGGTGGTGACCCAGGCGGCCTGGCGGGCGGCGCCGTCGGCGACGTACTCGCCGGGCGGCGGGACCAGCACGGGGCAGCCGAAGACGGTCGGGGCGATCTGGCGCAGCGCCTCGGAGCGGGCGCCGCCGCCGACCAGGATGACGCGTTCCACCTGGGCGCCCTGGGCGCGCAGCGCGTCCAGCCCGTCGGCCAGCGCGCAGAGCAGGCCTTCGACGGCGGCGCGGGCCAGGTGCGCGGCGGTCGAGGTGCCGAGGGTGAGGCCGTGCAGGCTGCCGGTGGCGTCGGGCTTGTTGGGGGTGCGCTCGCCTTCGAGGTACGGCACCAGCACCAGGCCGTCGGACCCGGCCGGCGCGGTCAGCGCGAGCCGGGACAGCTCGGCGTGGTCGACGCGCAGCATGGCGGCGGCGCTGTCCAGGACGCGGGCGGCGTTGAGGGTGCAGACCAGGGGCAGGAAGTGGCCGGTGGCGTCGGCGAACCCGGCCACGGCGCCGGTGGGATCGGCGGCGGGGGTGGCCGCGACGGAGAAGACGGTGCCGGAGGTGCCGATGGAGACGATGACGTCGCCGGGGGCGGCGCCCGCGCCGAGCGCGGCGGCGGCGTTGTCTCCGGCGCCGGGGCCCAGCAGCAGCCCGGCCGGGGTGGTGCCCGCGGTGTCGGCGGGGCCGAGCACGCGCGGCAGCAGCACGTCCTTGCCCAGGGCGAGGGCCAGCAGGTCACGGCGGTATTCGCCGGTGCTCGGCGACCAGTAGCCGGTGCCGGAGGCGTCGCTGCGGTCGGTGGCCAGCGCGTCCAGGCCGGGCGCGCCCGCCAGCTGCCAGGTGAGCCAGTCGTGCGGCAGGCAGACGGCGGCGGTGCGGGCGGCGTTGGCGGCCTCGGCGCGGGCGAGCCAGCGCAGCTTGGTGACGGTGAACGAGGCGACCGGGACGCTGCCGACGGCGTCGGCCCAGGCCTGCCCGCCGCCGAGCTCGGTGACGAGGTCGGCGGCGTCGGGCGCGGAGCGGGTGTCGTTCCACAACAGCGCGTCGCGGACCACGGCACCGGAGGAGTCCAGGCAGACCATGCCGTGCTGCTGGCCGCCGACCGAGATCGCGGCGACGTCGGCCAGGCCCCCGGCGTCGCCGATAGCGGTCTGCAGGGCGGCCCACCACGCGTCGGGTGGGCAGCTGGTGCCCTCGGGGTGGGCCGCGCGGCCCTGGCGCACCAGCGCGCCGGTGTCGGCGTCGCGTACGACGACCTTGCAGGACTGCGTCGACGAGTCGACACCGGCGACCAGCACCATCGTTCAGTCTCCCGGGGCGAGGGACGCCGTGAGCAGCCCGTCGACCGTGCTCAGTGGCGCTTCGACACCGTTGACGAGCACCGTGGCAGGCGGGGTGCACCCGGCTGTTTCGGGGAAGGCGATCGCGCGCAGGCGGGCAGACCCGGCGACCGTCACCGCGAGAGTATCCCCTGACCTGTGCGCCACGACAGTGCTTGCGCAACCGTCGTCGAGGAGTTCGCAGGTCGCGTCGCCGCCGCCGAAGCTGAGCAGGGTCACCGACCGCCACGGCCCGTCCAGGATGTGGTCGGTCGGCTCGGTGGTCGCGATGAGGGCGTTGCGGCGGACGTACAGGGGCAGGCGGTCCAGGGCCGGGGCGACCGGCATGGTGGTGCGCTCGGGGTAGACCTCGCCGGTCCACCAGCACACCCAGCCACCGCTTTCGTTCGGCGGCAGGTAGACGTCGCGCCGCTGGGTCTCGCTGATCATCGGGGCGACCAACAGGTCCACGCCGAGCCGGTACTCGTGCTCGGCCCGCCACGAGGCCGGGTCGGTCGGGGAGTCGACCGCCAGCGCCCGCATGATCGGCTCGCCGGTCGCCTGCGCCCGCAGCGCCGCCGAGTACAGGTACGGCAGCAGCCGGTACCGCAGCCGGAGGGTCTCGATGGTGGCCGCCTCGACGGCGGGGAACCGCCAGGGCTCGCGGGTGGTGGTGCCGTGGAAGCGCAGCAGCGGCGACAGCGCCCCGAACTGGGCCCAGCGCAGGTAGAGGTCGTCGCTGGGCACCCCGCAGAAGCCGCCGCTGTCGTGCGACCAGTACGGGATGCCGGACATGCCGTGGGCCAGCCCGCCGTTGAGCGAGGACGCCAGCGCCGGGTACGAGCACATCGTGTCGCCGCCCCACTGGGCCGCATGCCGCTGCCCGCCCAGGTACGACGAGCGCGCCCACACCATGCTGTGCCCGTTGACCTCGCGGGTCACCTCGACCACGGCGTCGTTGTAGAGCAGCGAGTACACGTTGTGCAGCTCGGCGCCGGTCATGCCGTTGTGGGCCACCGCGTCGGCAGGCACGCCCTCGGCGAAGTCGGTCTTGAACACGTCGACGCCCTGGCGGGCGATCGGCCGCAGCAGGTCCTGGAACCAGACGACCGCCTCGGGGTTGGTGAAGTCGATGATGCCGCCGGGCGGGAACGAACCGTGCCACGAGTCGGCCACGTACACCTGCCCGTCGGCGTGGCGCAGCAGGAAGCCGCGCTCGGCGGCCTCGGTGAACCGGTCGGAGTTGTGCGACAGGTACGGGTTCATCCACACGCAGATGCGGAAGCCCTGCTCGTGCAGGGTGGCCAGCATGCCCTCGGGGTCGGGGAAGGTCTCGCCGTCCCAGCGCAGCTCCGACCACTTGCCGTCGGGCTGCCAGTACGTGTCCAGGTGCAGCACGTCGCAGGGGATGCCGTGCTCGCGGATGGTGGCGGCGCGGGCCAGCACCTGCTCCTGGCTGTCGCGGCAGAAGCCCGAGGAGATCCAGGAGCCGAAGGCCCATTTCGGCGGGCACTGCGGCCTGCCGGTGAGGGCGTCGAACCGGTCCAGTACGGCCGTCGGGGTGGGCCCGGCCAGCACGTAGTAGTCCAGGGCGTCGTCGGGGACGAGCAGCTGGGTGACGCTGCCGGTGGCGGCGCCGAAGTCGTACTCGACCGGCAGGCCGGAGTCGACGACCAGGCCGTAGCCGCGGCTGGACTGGTAGAACGGCACGTTCTTGTAGGCGCGGTCGGACTCGCTGCCGAAGGCGTCGAAGTTCCACATCACCGGGCGCTGGCCGCGCAGGTTCAGCGCGGTGAAGCGCTCGCCGGTGCCGGTCAGCACCTCGTCGGCCGGGAACGTGAAACTTTCGTGGTACGCGACGATCCGGCCGTCCACCCGGGAGCAGCCCAGGGGCAGATTGCGCAGCCGTCCGGAGATGTCGACCAGGCCGGGGTCGCTGCGTAGCAGCTCGCGCCCGGTTACCGTGTCCTGGAAGGACAATGACCAGGGGTTGAGCACCGCGTGGGCGGTGAGCGCACCCGCGGTCACGGTGATCGTGTTGTCCCCGGCGACCACGGTCGCCGCCGCGCCGGGGTCGGGCTGGGTCAGCGGCAGCACCCGGGCCGAGCGGGTGCGCGCGGCGGGGTCGTCGCTCAGCCGTACCCGCAGGATGCCCTCACCGGCGGCGCTGAGCTGCAGGTGTAGGGCGGCACCGGCGGCCGTGTACGCCTGCAGGGTCACCCCGGCCGAGTCCTTGCCGGTCAGTTCGGCGCGCACGACCGCCTGGGGCCCCGGCTCGCCGGGTGAGCGGCGCGGGAGTTCCGGCGGGTCGGCGGAGAAGTACTCGTGCGCCACCAGCGGCGGTCGAAACGGCATGATCGGCTCCTCGAACGGTCGGCGGGCGCGGGTAACGACGGCCGGGCAGCAACGCCGGTACAAAACGGCTGGGCCAAGCTAAATTTAGTTTTCCGTGTAGCCAAACAAACGTCAACCGGGTCCGGTTGACGCAGCGCGGGGGCTCACCTAATTTGGCTGCGTTCCAAACAAAGGGGGAGCGGTGTACCTGTTCGGCGGCGACTACAACCCGGAGCAGTGGCCCGAGGAGGTACGCGCCGAGGATCTGGCGCTGATGCGCGCGGCCGGGGTCAACCTGGCCACGGTCGGCGTCTTCGCCTGGTCGCGGCTGGAGCCCGAGCCCGGTCGCTACCACTTCGGCTGGCTCGACCGGGTGCTCGACGACCTGCACAGCGCGGGCGTCGGCGTCGCCCTGGCCACCCCGACCGCCTCCCCGCCGCCCTGGTTCACCCAGGCCCACCCCGACGCGCTGACCCGGCGGCGCGACGGCGTACGCCTGGTGCACGGGTCGCGCGACACGTACTGCGTCAACGCCCCCGCCTACCGGCGCGCGAGCGAGGCGGTCACGCAGCAGCTCGCCCGCCGCTACGCCGACCACCCGGCCCTCCGGCTGTGGCACGTGCACAACGAGTACGGCACCTGGTGCTTCTGCGACCACTGCGCGGCCGCCTTCCGCGACTGGCTGCGCGAACGCCACGGCACCCTCGACGCGCTCAACGCCGCGTGGACCACCACCTTCTGGAGCCAGGAGTACGGCGACTGGCCGCAGGTGCTGCCGCCGCGCGCCACCCAGTACCTCGGCAACCCGGCGCACGAGCTGGACTACCGGCGCTTCCTGTCGGACAGCATGCTCACGGCGTACACCCGGCAGCGGGATCTGATCAAAGCCGCGGCGCCCGGTGCCGTCGTGACCACGAACTTCGTGCTCGGCGGCTGGGTGCCGGTCGACCACGCCCGCTGGGCCGCCGAGGTCGACCTGGTCGCGATCGACCACTACCCGGCGAGTCTGGACGGCGCCGTCGCCGAGAGCGCGTTCGCCGCCGACCTGGCCCGGGGCTGGTCGCGCGCGGCCGGACACGGCGGACGCTGGCTGCTGATGGAGCACGCGCCCGCGCACGTGACCGAGGGCGCGATCCAGCGGCGCAAGCCCCCGGGCATGCTGGAGCGGATCGCGCTCGGGCACGTCGCGCGGGGTTCAGTGGGCGCGCTGTACTTCCAGTGGCGGGCCAGTGCGGGCGGTGCCGAGCAGTGGCACAGCGCGCTGGTCGGCCACGGCGGCGCCGATACCCGGATCTTCCGCGAGGCCGCCGCGCTGGGCGCGAAGCTCGCCGTCGTGCCTGCCCCCGCGCCGCTCGCCCCCGCACAGCCCGTCCCCGCACAGCCCGTCCCCGCGACGTCGTCCGATATCGGTCCGCAGGTCGGGCCGGCGGCGCAGGTGGCGGTGTGGTTCGACGAGCAGTGCTGGTGGGCGGTGCAGGCGGCGCATCTGCCCGCGCCGGTCGACTACGAAGCGCAGGCGCGGCGCTGCCACGCCATGCTCCGGGGGCGGGGGTACACCGTGGACGTGGTCCCGCCGAGCGCGGACCTGTCCGGCTACCGGGTGCTGGTGGTGCCCGCGGCGTACCTGGTCGACGACGCGTCGGCCGCGAAACTCGCGCGGTTCGTGCGCGCGGGCGGCCACCTGCTGGTGACGTACCTGTCCGGGCTGGTCGACGCGAACGCGCGGGTGCGGCTGGGCGGGTACCCGGGGGCGCTGCGGGACCTGCTCGGCATCGTGGTGGAGGAGTTCGACCCGCTGCCACCGGACATGTTGCGGGTCCTCGACAACGGGGCCGTCGCGCGCGGGTGGACCGAGTGGCTGTCGGCGCCGTACGCCCGGACCACCGCGCGCTACCCCGACGGACGCGCCGCCGCCACCAGCCGGACCGACGGCGCCGGGACGGCCCGCTACCTGTCCTGCGAGCTCGACGATGCAGGCCTGGGGGCCTGGCTGGAGGCCGCCTGCGCCGACGCGGGCGTCGCCCCGACCGTGCGGGGACTGCCCGACGGCCTGGAGGCCGTGCGCGCGGACGGCCTCCTGTGGCTGTTCGACCAGGCCAAGCTACTTCTCGTTGTTGACGAACTCCGGGTACATCGCGGTGAACTGGCCCAGAGTGTCGTTCTTGGCAGCCTTGAACATCTCCAGGGTGAGATCGTCGAGGCGCTCGAAGCTCTGCCCGTTGACTTTGTAACTGTTGTACTGGCCGCTGTTGGTCTTCAGCAGGACCAGGTCGGATCCGGCCAGGTCCTTCATCGTGAACAGGAAGTCGATCAGGCTGACCTTCAGTGACAGCAGCATCGACTGGCCGACGGCCTTCAGCAGAGCGTTGATCTTGCTGATGTCGGTGAGCGCACCGCTGGTCGTCGCCTTCTTCATCATCGCCTTGATGAGCTGCTGCTGATGGCGCTGCCGGGAGTAGTCGCCCTGGCCGTCGGCCGCGCCCTTGCGGATGCGGGCGAAGTCCAGCGCCTCCCAGGCCTGCATGTCGCGGCAGCCCTTCTTGTGCAGGTACTGCTTGCCGTTGATGCCGAGGCGCTTCTCCACCGGCAGCCCGTCGTTGCCCGACCCGTTCACGTACGTCGGCTTCCCGCCCGGTTTGAGCACGAAGTAGTGCGAGGACCTGGTGTCCGCCTCGACGCACAGGTTCACCGAGCCCAGCGTCTCGATGACCTTCTTGAAACCGCCGAAGTCGATCACGGCGGCGCCGTCGAACTCGATGCCGGTCAGGTTCTTCACGGTCCGGGCCGTCAGCGCCAGCCCGCCCGCCCAACCGCCGCCCTTCATCGCGCCCCGAGTGAACGCTCCGTTGATCTTGTCGGAGATCGACTTCATGCCGTTCGGAGCATCCGGAACGGTGACCCGGGTGTCGCGTGGGATCGACATCAGGTACGCCTGGTCGTGCGTGGCCGGGATGTGCACCAGCAGGATCGTGTCGGCGCGGGCATCGTCGTGCTCCTGGGTGGAGCGGGTGTCGATGCCGAGCAGGAGCAGGTCGATCGGACCGTCCAGTGCCTTGCCGCCGGACTCGGTCGGCTGCTTGGCCGCGTCGTCGAGCACGTCGACGACCTGGATGCTGTCCTCGAGGGTGCCGACCACCGAACGGATCGCGATGACGGCGCCGCCCGCCACGAGCATCATCAGCGCGCCGAACGTCATCGCCAGGGTCGCCCAGAGCGGGCGTTTGCGGCGCCGGGACTTCGGTCGGCGCCTGCGTTCGGTGGTGGTCTCGGTCGGCTCGAGGCCGTGCTTCTTCCGGCTGCGCTGCTTGGGAACGGACGTAGTGGACTTGCGGCGGGACGTGGTCGCCATCGCCGTACCTCCCCGTGGTCAGAGTGACACCACTGGGATGACGGCCCCCGCCGCCCCAAACCTTGCCCCGTACGCAAACTTTCCTCGCCTCCAGCACGAAGGAAGGGCACCTTCTTATCGTTTTGCGTAGAAGAAGGTGCCCGTGTTAACGGGGCGGGATCCGGA
Organism: Catellatospora tritici; assembly: GCF_019083965.1. Taxonomy (GTDB): domain Bacteria; phylum Actinomycetota; class Actinomycetes; order Mycobacteriales; family Micromonosporaceae; genus Catellatospora; species Catellatospora tritici. The sequence continues at coordinate 547,121 of NZ_JAHRCY010000001.1, read as the reverse complement.
CGCTGCCTATGGGCGGTTCTGGGTTCGGGACGATATGCGCGCAGTCCAGGAGTCAGGCGGACAGGTGGCGTTGCGGTATGTCCAGGACGAAGCAGGCGTTCTGCATGATCTCGACGAGCGCGTCGCCGACCTGGGTGAGCACCTCGTCAGGCAGGTCGAGTCGTAGCCGGAGGACCGTGGCGAAGCCCAGGGCGGCCGCGGCGCGTGGGCTGAACTCCAGCGAGAGCACCGGGCCGATGAGGCGACGCGGTCGACTGGCTGGGGTGCGTGGTCCACGCCGCCACCGTAGAGCCGTGCGGACTCTGGTGCGCGCGGGTTTCAGGAGTGGGCGGGGCGTCCGGAGACCGGGTACGCGACCTGCGGGTGCGGCTGACCGGGGACCTGCGGCGCGGGGGCCTGTCCGTTCGCCGGGTCGTGCGGCGCGCCTTGACCGTGGGTCGGCCCGTGACCGTTGCCCGCACCGTGGCCGTTGCCGTTCGGGGCAGCGTGGCCGTTGCCGGACGTCGGCCCGTGACCGTTGCCGTCGTAGCTGTGGACCGGCACGCCGTGTGCGTATCCGGCGGGCGCCGGGGCGTAGGGCTGGTGGCCGTTCGTGGCAGCGGGTTGGTCGGCGGCAGGGTGGAAGACCGTGGCCGGGCTGAAGCTCTGGGTGTGGACGTAGCCGTTGGCCGGGGCGGGAGCCCAGGCCGGTGCGGGCTGCGGCACCGGAATCGGTTGCGTGGGCGGTGTCGGCGGCACGGCCGGGGCGGGCTGGGCCACCGGGATCGGCGGGGCCCCGGCGCCGGTGTCTTCGGCGGTGCGCTTGCTGGTCTGGGAGGCACCCGGCACCTGGAACACGCCGCGGGCCGGATGTGGCGGCAGGCCGGGGACCGAGGCGGAGGTACGGCGCACCGGTAGCGGCACCGGTTCGGCGACCAGGTCGTGCTGTGGTTCGGCGAATCTGGTCAACGCGATGACCGCGCCGAGGGTGAGCACGAAGCCGAGCGCGGCCACCCACACCATGCCGCTGCGGATCTGGTCGCCCAGCAGCAGCATGCCGATCGCGGCGGCGGGCACCGCGCCCGCGGCGTCCATGGCGGCGACGGCGGCGTTGGTGGAGCCACGCTGCATGGCCAGGCCGAGCAGCAACTGGCCGGTGAGCGAGTGGGCGATCACCAGGTACAGCAGCGGGTTGAGGCCGAACTCGACGATGTTCTGGGCCGAGGCCAGCGGGCGGGCGGCGATGGCGGCGGAGGCGAAGCAGAGCCCGGCCAGCGAGCCCAGCACCACCGAGCCGAGCACGCCCTTGACCTTGCCCGCGACGACGCTGACGCCGGCGATCGCGGCCAGGGCCACGACCAGCGAGATGATGCCCTTGGCGTCGAGCGGCTCGGCATGCCCCGGCTTGGCCGAGGCGGCGAGCATGCCGATGCCCGCGACCACCAGCGTGAGCAGGGAGATCTCCGCCATCGGGAGTTTCCACTTGAGCAGGACGACGCCGCAGAACGCGGTCACGCACAATCCGGCCGTGACGGCGGACTGGACCAGGAACAGCGGCAGATCGCGCCGGGCGCCCAGGGCCAGGAAGAAACCGAGGATCTGGCAGCCGAGCCCGAGCAGGTACGTCTTGTTGCCGAAAAGCCGCAGCAGCAGGCCCGGATCCAGGTTGTCGGTCGTCGCTGTGCGTGTTGCCGCCATGGACTGCAACAGGTTGGCGATGCCGTACGCGGCGATCATCGCCACCAGGAACCACCAGCCAGAGGACACCACCAACGCAGCTTAGACCCTTAGGGGTCGGGTGCGCCCCACCCGGCAGCCAGATAACCGAGTGAATGAGACTGACTACAGAGCGCGAAGGCCTGCCGGACTCAGCTTTTCCAGGACATCCTCGTGTAACTGCCCGTTGGTCGCGATGGCGGAGCCGCCGCCCGCGCCCGGCCGTCCGGACAGGTCGGTGAAGTTGCCGCCCGCCTCGGTCACGATGGGGACCAGCGCGGCCATGTCCCACAGCATCAGCTCGGGTTCGATCATGATGTCGAGGGCGCCCTCGGCCAGCAGCATGTAGCCGTAGAAGTCGCCGTACGCGCGGCTGCGCCAGGTCTTGCGCATCAGGTCGAGCACGGACGCCAGCCGCCCGGTCTGCTCCCAGCCGTCGAGCTCGGAGTAGCAGAAGCTCGCGTCGGCCAGGCGGCGCACGTTGGAGACGTGGATCGGGGTGGCCGCGGCCTGGTGGCGGCCCGCGAACGCGCCCAGCCCGCGCGCGGCCCACCAGCGGCGGCTCAGCGCCGGCGCCGAGACCAGGCCGACCACCGGCTCGTCGCCCTCCATCAGCGCGATCAGCGTGCCCCAGATCGGCACGCCGCGGATGAAGTTCTTGGTGCCGTCGATCGGGTCGATGACCCACTGCCGGTTGCCGGCTGCCCCGGTGACCCCGAACTCCTCGCCCAGCACCCCGTCGCGGGGGCGGATGCGCGCCAGCGTGGAGCGCAGCGCCTTCTCCACCGCGGTGTCGGCGTCCGTGACCGGAGTGAGATCCGGCTTCGACTCGATGCGCAGGTCGAGTTTGCGGAAGCGCGACATGGAGATCGAGTCGGCGGTGTCCGCCAGCGCGTGGGCGACGCCGAGGTCGTCCGAGTAGCGGGCCATGCCGAGAATTTATCGGATCTCCGCGATAAGCCGGTATCGGGTGCGAATACCTGCTGGACCAGCCGGGTAGTTTCGTCGGCATGAGTACCGACCGGGATCGGGTGCTAGCGCCCTTCCTCGACGAGTCGGGACGCATCCGCAGCATGCCCGCCCGCGCGGGCAAGCGTCGGCTGCTGCTCGAACACGTGGTGTGTGCGTTCGAGCCGGGCGTACGGCTCACCGAGCGCGAGGTCGACGCGGTGCTGCGGGCGTTCTACGAGCACGACTGGGTGTCGCTGCGCCGCTACCTCATCGACACGGGCCTGATGGCGCGCGAGGACGGGGTGTACTGGCGCACCGGCGGCTACGTCGACGTCTGACCGGGCTCGGTGTCGCCTGCCCGCGAGGCGAGCAGCCGTCGGAACGAGGCCAGCCGCCGCGCGTCGGCGCGACCCTGCTCGACCCAGGCGTCCAGGTTGCACTCGCCCCCGGTGTGTTCGCAGTTGGGCGGGCAGTCGACGGTCCCCTCGACCAGGTCGGGGAAGCCGTGCAGCAGGTCGTCGGAGGAGACCAGGGCCAGGCCGAAGCTGCGTACGCCGGGAGTGTCGATGATCCAGGACTCCTTGCGGTCGGGCAGGCGCAGCGCGACCGCGCTGGTCGAGGTGTGTCGCCCCTTGCCGATCGCGCTGACCGCGCCGACGGCCCGACCGGCCGCCGGGATCAACCGGTTGACCAGCGTCGACTTGCCCACGCCGGAGTGGCCGACCAGCACCGACACCCGCCCCGACAGGCGCTCGCGCAGCTCGGCGAGGTCGCCGTCGGGGCGGGTCAGCACGTGGTCGAGGTCGAGTTCGGTGTAGTAGGACAGCACCGTCTCGGGTCCGGCGAGGTCTGCCTTGGTCAGGCACAGCAGCGGCTCGATGTCGGCGGCGTACGCGGCGACCAGGCAGCGGTCGATGAAGCCCTCGCGCGGCGGCGGGTCGGCCAGCGCGCTGACGATGACCAGCTGGTCGGCGTTGGCGACCACGACCCGTTCCAGCCTGCCCTCGGCGGTGGTGTCGTCGTCGTCGGCGGTCCGGCGCAGCACCGAGCGCCGCTCCTCGATCCGTACGATCCGGGCCAGGCTGCCCACATCGCCGCTCACGTCGCCGACCAGGGCCACCTCGTCGCCGACCACCACCGACTTGCGCCCCAGTTCGCGGGCGCGCATCGCGGTCACCTCGAACGACTCGCCCTTGCGGTCGCCGGCCACCACGCAGGTGTAGCGGCCGCGGTCGACCGCGACCACGAACCCGGTCACCGCGTCGGAGTGGGTGGGCCGGGTCCGGGTCCGGGGACGGGAGGAGCGGGTGGCGCGCACCCGCACGTCGTCTTCGTCGTACTCCCGCTTGCGTGTCACCTGCTCGCCCTCACTGCCCGGCCAACTCGCCCCATAGTGCCGCGAATTCGGGCAGCGTCTTGGCGGTACACGCCACGTCGGACAGCTGAACCCCGGGCACGCGCAGGCCGATGACGGCGGCCGCGTGCGCCATCCGGTGGTCATCGTAGGTCTCGAAGTGGGTGCCGGTCAGCGGCGCGGGTGTGATCTCCAGGCCGTCGGCGGTCTCGGTCACCCGCGCGCCCAGCGCGGTCAGCTCGCGGGCCAGGGCCGCCAGCCGGTCGGTCTCGTGGGTGCGGATGTGCCCGACGCCGCGCAGCACCGACGGGCTCTCGGCCAGCGCGGCCAGCGCGGCCACGACGGGTGTGAGTTCGCCCACATCGGAGAGATCCGCGTCGATGCCGCTGATGACCCCGGTGCCCGCGACGGTCAGGCCGTGCTCGGACAGGGTGAGCGTGCCGCCGAGCTGGGTGAGCAGTTGGCGCACCTTCTCCACCGGCTGCACGCTGCTGCGCGGCCAGCCGGTGAGGGTGACGCTGCCGCCGGTGACCAGGGCGGCGGCGAAGAACGGCGCGGCCCCGGACAGGTCGGGTTCTACCTGCCAGGCCCGGCCGCTGAGGCGGCCCGGCGCCACATGCCAGACGTTCGGGGCGGAGTCGTCGACGGCGGCGCCCGCGGCGCGCAGCATCTGCACGGTCATCCGCAGGTGCGGGGCGCTGGGCACCGGGTTGGTGCCGACGTGGCGCACCGTGATGCCCTCGTCGAAGTCGGCGGCGGCCAGCAGCAGGCCGGAGATGAGCTGGCTGGACAGCGAGGCGTCCACGTGCACCTCGCCACCGCGCAGGCGGCCCTTGCCGTGCACGGTCAGCGGCAGGCCGTCGATGCTCGAGGCCTCGATGGTGGCGCCGAGTTCACGCAGCGCCTTGAGCAGTGGGCCGAGCGGGCGCTGCCGGGCGCGCGGGTCGCCGTCGAAGGTGACCGGGCCGTTCGCCAGCGCGGCCAGCGGCGGCACGAAGCGCATCACCGTCCCGGCGAGGCCGACCTCGACGTGTGCCGGGCCGACCAGCGGCCGGGGCCGCACTTCCCAGCGCTCCTCGTCGGCGGTGTTCACATGCGAGCCGAGCGCGCGCAGCGCGGCCGCCATCAGCTCGGTGTCGCGGGCCCGCAGCGGGGCGAGCAGGGTCGACGGGCCCATCGCGACGGCGGACAGCACCAGCGCACGGGCGGTGATGGACTTCGATCCGGGCAGTCGGACCACGGAGTTCACCGGGCCGGTCGCGGTGGGCGCGGCCCACGGCTGTAGCGGTCTGCTCACGCCCTCCAGTCTGCCTGATGGGCGCAGGCGTAAGGTGGGCGGCATGTGCGGGCGCTATGCGACGACGCGTACGGCGGTGGATCTGTCCCAGCTGTTCCAGGCCGAGGACGACACCGCGGGCGCCCTGGCTCCCGACTACAACCTGGCTCCCACCGATCCTGCTCCGATCGTGCGCATCTCCGCCTCGCGCGGCGGCCGGGTGGTGAGCGTGGCGCGGTGGGGGTTCCTGCCGCCGTGGGCCGACGATCCGCGCGGCGGGTTCAAGATGATCAATGCGCGGGCCGAGACGCTGGCCTCGTCGCGGGCGTTCGGACCGTCGTTCGCGGCCAAGCGCTGCATCGTCCCCGCCGACGGCTGGTACGAGTGGACCCGCACCCCCGAGGGCAAGCAGGCCTACTTCATGACCCACGCCGACGGCCTGGCCTTCGCCGGGCTGTGGACCGCCGGGAAGTTCGGTCTGACCTGCACGATCATCACGACCGCCGCCCAGGGCGCCCTGGCGACGGTGCACGACCGGATGCCGCTGCTGCTGGCGCCGGTGGACTGGGCGACCTGGCTGAACGGTCCCGCCGACGCGGAGCTGCTGACCCCGCCGGGACCGGAGCTCGTGTCCACAGTGGAGATCAGGCCGGTGGGCCCGCGGGTGGGCGATGTCCGTAATGACGGCCCTGAATTGACCCAACGGCTGGGCGGCTCGGCCGAACCGGTAACCCTGTTCTGATTTTGCGTCGGATCGTGACCGTTTGTGTCACGACTTTGCGGGTAAACCCTTGTCTGCACTCCCCGCTGTGCGGTAAGACACAGCGTCGGTGGACGCGGTCCCTTAGCGTCGACCACATTCAAGCCGGATCCCATCGCCAGTGGCGCTGGGACCGACCCACGGGGGAGGTGGGTGGAATGACCCGTGCGCGGGTTCCGCGCCCGCATGAAATCGCGGCGGCTCGCCGCGATCCGCGACTTGCTCGCGCGGTGCGGGAACGTCATGACAACGCCTGGCGGACCAGAGGCGCATGCCAGGCCGCCGATCCGGAGACCTTCTTCCCGGCGCCGTTGGAAGCGGCCGACGCAGCAGTGCAGCTGTGCGGTCGTTGCCCGGTGTCCGGGGCGTGCCTGGCCTGGGCACTGAGCGTCGGCGACTGCCACGGCGTCTGGGGCGGCACGACCGCCCGGGAACGCCGGGCGATGCTCGTCGCCTGGCGTACGGAGGAATCCGCGGACGAGATGCAGTATGTCGCGTTCGGGCCCCAGCCGGAGCTGGTGGTCTCGGCGGGACAGCTGCAGGCGCCACGTCGGGGCGCCAACCGGCGCATCCCGACGCAGAGTCGGGCCGAACTGGCCCTGGTCACCCTCGGCGAGGCCGAGCGGGACACCCGTCAGCACGGCGTGCCGCTACTGGCCAGGGAGCACGCTCACGCTGCATGATCGTCGGTGTGCGCACAGGCACGCTGACCATCGAGACCGACCGCGGCCCGGCACGGGTCGACCTGACCGTGCCGGGCGGTCGTGCCGCCCCCGCCTCATTGCTCGTGCTCGGGCACGGGGCGGGGGGCAGCGTCGACGCCCCGGACCTCACCGCCGTGCGTGACGGCGCGCTGGCCGCGGGTGTCGCCGTCGCGCTGGTGACCCAGCCCTACCGGGTCGCCGGGCGGCGTACCCCGCCCCCGGCGGGGCACCTGGACGACGCGTGGCGGGCGGTGCTGGTGGTGCTCGTGGGACAGGCGGGGCGGGTGCCGGTCGTCGTGGGCGGGCGCTCCAGCGGTGCCCGGGTGGCCTGCCGGACCGCCGCCGAGGTCGGCGCGGTCGGGATCGTCACCCTGGCGTTCCCGCTGCACCCGCCCGGCAGGCCGGAGCGCAGCCGCGCCGACGAGCTGGCGACAGGGCTGCCCACGCTGGTCGTCAACGGTGATCGAGATCCGTTCGGCGTGCCCGGTGCCGCACCCGGCATCGAGCTCGTTGTACTGGGTGGGGAGCGGCATGACCTGCGCAAAGCCCCGCACGCGGTGGCCGAGGCGGTGGTCACGTTTCTGCGTGCGCACGGCTGGGCGCGCTGAGTCGGCAGGTGCCCGAGTGACGGGCACCACCCGGCGTGGCCGTCCGGAATGCGGGAGCCGCCGTGCGACGTTGCACCCCCCGGACAGGCCGGCACCCGCCGGCCCCAGGGCGAGAGGTGGGCGATGGTGCGAACCGGTACACGCTGCCTGGCACGGTCGAACGACGATCCGGTGTTGCGTGCCGTGGAGAATCTGCTCTCCGCGCCACAGTGGCCCGCGGCGCTCGACTCCGACGCGGTGAACGGCATTACCGCCGTGCCCGCGCCCCGGGTGCAGCTGGCATCGGTAGAGTCAGCCTCAGCGCAGCGGCCCGTCGTGGAGGAGCCGCAGCCGAAGAAACACCAGAAGGTGGTTTCGCGGTTGACCAGCACCGACAGCGTCGAAGAGCGTCGTGCCCGCTTCGAGCGGGACGCGATGCCCTTCCTCGACCAGCTCTATGCGGCGGCGCTGCGCATGACGCGCAACCCGGCCGACGCCGAGGACCTGCTCCAGGAGACGTTCCTCAAGGCGTACGCCGCGTTCCACCAGTTCGAGGACGGCACGAACCTCAAGGCGTGGCTCTACCGCATCCTCACGAACACCTTCATCAACTCGTACCGGAAGAAGCAGCGCCAGCCCATCCAGGCGCCCACGGACGAGATCACCGACTGGCAGCTGGCCGAGGCGGAGTCGCACACCTCGTCGGGCCTGCGCTCGGCCGAGACCGAGGCGCTGGACCGGCTGCCCGACAGTGACGTGAAGGAAGCGCTGCAGTCGCTGCCGGAGGAGTTCCGGCTGGCGGTCTACCTCGCCGACGTGGAAGGCTTCTCCTATAAGGAGATCGCCGACATCATGGGGACGCCGATCGGCACCGTGATGTCGCGGCTGCACCGCGGTCGACGCAATCTGCGTAACCTCCTGGAGGATTACGCCGCCGAGCGCGGCTTCACGGGTCAGCACGCTCGGGAGGCGTCATGAGCGACCACGAGGACAACGACTGCCGCGAAGTGCTCACCGAGGTCTACCTCTATCTGGATCTGGAGTGCAGCGAGGATCGCCGTTACGTGATCAAGCAGCACCTGGACGAGTGCTCGCCGTGCCTGCGGGAGTTCGGCATCGAGCAGGAGGTCAAGGCCCTGGTCAACCGCTGCTGCGGACAGGAGCAGGCGCCGAACGAGCTCAAGGAGCGGCTGCGCGCCAAGCTCTCCGAGCTGGTCGTCGACCACGAGACCGCCCGCGAGCCGGGCTGAGTCCGTACCCCCTGGATGTGGAAGAGCCGCCCCCTGGGCGGCTCTTTTCGTGTGTCCGGGTAACGGGTCGGTAAAGAAGCGTGCGGTCGTGCAGGGTCTGGCACCGCCAGCGCCTCCTGTGTAGTGGAGGTGGCGGTGAAACCCGACGTGGAGCAGGAGTTCCTCGCATTCGTGTCGAGGGCGACCCCGGAGCTGTTCCGGGTCGCCTTCGCGCTGACCGGGGCGCAGCATGCCGCCGAGGACCTGCTGCAGACGGCGCTGGAGCGGCTGGTCCCCAGGTGGCGCCGGGTCGACGACCCGGGCGCGTACGTGCGGCGCGTCATGTACCACGAGTACGTGAGCTGGTGGCGGCGCTGGCGGCGGCGCGAGGTGCCGGTGGCGGTGCTGCCCGAGCCGGCGCTCGGCGCCGACCCCGCCGAGCTGGTGCTGCTGCGCCGGGTGCTGACCGCCGGGCTGCGTACGCTCGCGCCCGGCCAGCGGGCCGTGCTGGTGCTGCGCTACCTCGAGGACCGCAGCGAGGCCGAGGTCGCGGTGCTGCTCGGCTGCTCGGTGAAGACCGTCGGCAGCCAGGCCTCCCGGGCGATGGCGCAGCTGCGTACGGTGTGTGGCCCGTTCCTGCAGAACCGCTCCGAGGGTGGTGTCCGGTGATCGATCTCGACGACGAGCTGCGCCGGGGCTTCCGCGAGCTGGCCGAGCACGGCCGGCCGGTCGACCTGGGCACCCGGGCCGTGGCCGCCGTACGGCGCAGGCGGCTGCTGCGCGCGGTCGGCGCCGGTGCGGTCGTGCTCGCGGTGCTCGCCGTGCTGACCCCCCTCTACCTGCTGCGCGGCGCCCGCCAACCGCAGCCCCCGGCCGAGGTGGCGGCCAGCGTCACGGTGTCACCGACGCCCGATGCTCCGCCCACCCCGACGGCGCGTTCGCCGCGCAGCGTGATCGGCGCGTACGCCGACAGCGGCGGGACCTGGTGGCTGCTCGACCCGAACCGCGGCCGCTATGAGCAGCTGGACCGGGGGTTCTCGGTGCTGGCGGTCTCGCCGAGGCTGGACCGGGCCGTGGTGCGGCAGGGGTCGCGCCTGGGTATCCGGCAGACCGCCACCGGGCGGCTCGACTTCGTGAACCTCGGCGTGGCGCGGGCGGGCCAACCGGTGTGGTCGCCCGACGGCGAGCGGGTGGCGCTACCCGTGCCGGACCAGCGCGGGCTGTTCACGGCGGCGCTGGTGCTCGATCCGGACCGGCTCGCCGTGACGCGGATCGACCTGTCCATGTCACCGGGGCGGCTGGCGTTCAACCTCAGCTGGCTGGGCGACGCGCTGCTGGCCGCCACCACGGACGCTCGCTGGCTCGGCTCCGACGGCTCGCTGTCAGGCGCGTCCGACGTGGTCTACGCCGTGTCGGACCTGACCGGGCACATGGTTCTCGACCGGGGCATCCCGACGGGCATGGCCCCCGAGTCGCACCTGTGGGTCGACAGCGGCATCGTGGCGGGGGAGACGTCCGTGGTGAGCGAGACGCTGCCTGGGCGGGTGAACCTGGCGCTGTGCGACCTCGGCCCGCGCCAGCAGAACCTGTTCCAGGTCGTGTCGCTGCGGGAGCCCGACCTGGCGGCCGGGCAGACCTGGACGGTGCGGGTGCTGGGGCTGCGGGTGCTGCCGGGGCGGGGCCGCGCGGAGGTGGTGCTGGAGCAGCGGGTCACCGCGGGCGGGCACACCGTGTCCTGGGGGCTGTACCTCGCCGGCCCGTCGGGGGTGCTGCGGCAGGCTGCGCCGACCGGAGCGGCCCAGGTCCTGGTGGTGCCCGCCACCGACGTGCCCGGCGGCGCGCTGCGCCTGGCCTTCTGAGGACGCTGGTCAGCGCAGCGCGAAGACGGGCCCGCGCGGGGAGAAGGGCAGGCGGGCGCCGGCGGGCATGAGGTAGGCATGCTCGCGGCGTACCCGCAGGACGTCGCACGCGCCGTCGGTGATGATCAGGATCGGGCCGTCGGCGGGGAAGTCCTCGGCGCGTTCGAGCAGGCGGATGCCGGGCTGCAACTCGGTGCCGCCGCGTCCGCGTACGCGAACCCGCCCGGCGATCTCCTCCACCGGCAGGTACCCGGCGTCGTAGGCGGCCGCGTCGCAGAAGACGACCCGGGCCGCGGGCACATCACGGGCCAGCGCGTACGCCGCGATCGCGCCCAGCGCCCGGCCCATCAGCTCGGCGCTCATCGACCCGGACGTGTCCAGCACGACGCCGAAGGTGCGCTGCCGCTCGGTCTGCTCCGGGAAGTAGCGGCCGGGCCGGGGGATGCCCGGCGTCGAGGCCTGGCGGCGGGACGGGCGCGCGTAGGTGCGCAGCGGCTCCAGCGGGGTGAAGAACCGGTCGAACCACTGCGCCAGCTGCACGTCCCAGGGCGGCGGCGGGTTGTCCAGCACCCGGATCTCGGCGACGAGCCCGGCGGGCAGCAGCCCGCGTCCGGCCTGCTCGTGGAAGGACAGCCCGCCCGCCAGCGCCCGGCGGTAGAAGTCGTCGAGGTCGCCCGCGCGCCGGGCCTCCTCGGCGCCGGGCGTGGGGTGGGCCAGGATGTCGCCCAGGCCGCGGCCGCGCAGGGTGGCGAGTTTGCGGTAGCGGCGCAGGTTGGTGGTGATCTCGTCGTACACCTGCTCGCTGGACTTGCCCTTCAGCTCCGGGTCGTACAGGACGTCCTCGGGCAGCTCGCCGACGCCCATCTCGACCAGCCAGCCGTTGATGACGAAGTCGGTGGCGACGTTCCACAGGTACGGGTCGCGGGGACCGGTCCGCTCGCCGTGGCGCAGCGCCGCGTGCAGCATCTCGTGCGCCAGCACGAACCGGCACTGCGGCTCGGACAGCTTGTTCAGCGGGTTGACGTAGATCTCCCCGGCCGCCGCGTCGACGGCCGCCACCGAGATCTGCCACGCGCGGGTGAGCTCGACGTCGGCCACGATCCGGAACCCCGCGGCCAACGCCCCCAGCAGCGGGTACGACGAGACGAACCAGCCGCGTGCCTTCTCCCACGGGCTGTCGGGATCGATCTCGCCCTCGGGGCGCGTGCGCACCTCGCCCGCCGTCCGCACCGCCTCGGTGGCGGCCGCGGCCAGCCCGACGGCGAACAGCTCGGACCAGGTCAGCGGCGGCGGTCCGGCGGTCCGCCCGGCGCGGGGGGCGCAGTCGTCGGGCGCGACGTCGGCCGGGTCGTGGTCGGGCCCGGCTCCGCCACAGCCCAGCGCGCCCAGCTCGGCGGGCACGGCAGTGTCGCGCCACAGCTGCGCCATCCGCTCCTCGTCGCCACCGGGCAGCTCGGCCGGGACCGGAAACGGCGGCTTGCCCAGCCGCAACTGCTGCTGGAAGCGGGCCACCGCCACGCACGCCGCCGCCTGCGCGGCACGGTCGGCGCGGCGCCCCGGCTCCAGGTGACCGAAACCCAGGTGCAGCACGCAGTGGGTGAGGATCCAGGTCCACTCCTCGGCGTCGGCGCGGGCGGCGCTGTTGACCGCGATCAACCCGTCCGGGTTCACCCGCGCGTAGCCGCGGGCGCGGCCGAGTTCCTCGTCCTGCGTCCAGTGGGTGCGCACACTGCGCCGCCAGCCCATTCCGCCGGAGGTCAGCGGACCGAACATGGGCAGGCCGGACACGGCCTTGACCGCCGCGGTGTAGGCCTCCTCGTTCGGGTCGAGCTTCGCGTGGCCGCGGCGCTTCATGCCGGGCGCCCGTTCACACCCGCGCCGCGACCAGGCGCGGCAGGTCGCGGGTGACCTCGACCAGGAACCAGGCGGGCAGCACCGGCTTGCCCTCGGCATCGGCGGCCACGACGAGCTGCGCGCACTCCAGCGAGATCTCGGCCAGCTCGACCAGCAGCCCCTTGGCCCGCAGCGCGAACTCGCGCACCGAGCGGGAGGCGTGCTCGCGGCTGGCGGGCAGCTCCTTGACCAACCGGGCGCGGAACGTCTCGGCGAAGAAGTAGAGCAGGTCGCGGTCGGTGACCGCGCGCGGCCAGGAGGCGTCGCCGCGCACGATCGCGTCCAGCCCGTAGCGGTGGCGGACCGTCTTGACGTACGCGCAGAAGCCCGCCGCGTGCGCGGCGGTCAGGGTGCCTCCGGCCAGCAGCCGCAGCGTCTCCTCGGCCACGCCCTCGCCGTAGGAGGTCAGTGCGTCCGACAGCATGTGCCACGAGCGCGGGCTGGAGAACGGCTCCTCGGTCTTGGGCGGCTGGGTCCACAGGTGGTCGGGGCGCTGGGTGAGGTAGTCCAGCACCCAGGGGTGGATGCCCGCCCCGGCGGCCCAGGCCAGCCAGTCGGTCGCCGAGGCCCGCAGGTGCACATGGATCAGGCGGTTGACCAGGGCGGAGGCCATCGGGCGGGCGAGCGCGTTGTCGGTGGCGCGGTTGCCCGCGCCGATCACGATCGAACCGGCGGGCAGCTCGTACGAGCCGATGCGGCGGTCCAGGATCAGCGAGTAGAACGCCTTCTGCACCTCGGGCGTGGAGGCGTTGAGCTCGTCCAGGAACAGGCAGTACGGGTCGGTGCGGGCGATCGACTCCGGCGGCGCGAAGCGGCTGCGGCCGTCGATCAGCTCGGGCACGCCGATGAGGTCCTCGGCGGCCAGCTGGGTGCCGACCAGGGTGACGCAGGGCAGGCCGAGCGACTCGGCGAAGGCGCGGACCAGGGAGCTCTTGCCGATGCCCGGGGCGCCCCAGACGAACACGGGCCGGACCACCGCGACGTGCAGCAGCAGGTCGGGCAGCCGGGCGGGGGTGACGGTGAGCGCGGAGTGCACGACGGAGAATGGTCCGCGCCGCCGTGCACCCCGGCAACGGAATTAGCTGTTGGGTCGCTTGCCGTGGTTGGCCTTCGAGCCCTTGCGCTGCCTCTTCTTACGCGCGCGCTTGCCCATGTCGACACCTCTTCTCACAGACGGGTGCAGGTCAGTCGAAATCCTATGCGCCGGTTGGCCGACCAGGGTCCGGCGCTCCGTGATTGGATACGGTCGTCTTGCTTCAGTGAGGAAGGGACTGGTCATGGCCGAGGAGATCCGTGCCGAGATGGTGGCGAACGTGTGGAAGGTCGTGGCGTCGGCCGGGGACGAGGTATCCGACGGCGACACCCTGGTCATCCTCGAGTCGATGAAGATGGAGATTCCGGTCATCGCCGAGTCCGACGGCGTCGTCTCCAAGATCGCCGTCAACGAGGGCGACGTCGTCCAGGAGGGCGACCTGATCGCCGTGATCGAGTGACGCGCCGATGAGCGAGATCGTCGTCCGTGCGGCTGTGCCCGCCGACCTGGACGAGATCGGCGAGCTGTCCGTCGCCGCGTACCGCGGTGACGGGCAGACACGCGAGGGGCACCCGTACGAGACCCGCCTGCGCGACGTCGGCGCCCGCGCGGAGCAGGGCACGCTGCTGGTCGCGGTCGACGAGCCGACCGGGCGGGTGCTGGGGTCGGTCGCCTTCACACTGGCGGGCACCCCGCTGGCCGAGATGTCCCGGCCGGGCGAGGCGGAGTTCCGGATGCTGGCCGTGGCCCCGTCGGCACAGGGCCGCGGCGTGGGCGAGGCACTGGTGCGCGCCTGCATGGACCGGGCCGCCGCGGCGGGCTGCTCAGCCGTCGTGATCTGCGTACGCGACTTCGCGCTGGACGCCCAGCGCCTCTACCGGCGGCTGGGCTTCGAACGCTGCCCCGAGCGCGACTGGTCGCCGATGCCCGGCGTCGTCCTGCTCGGCCTGCGCCACCCGCTCTAGGCCGGGCGGTCGATCAGCTCCAGCGCCACCTCGACGGAGGCCTCCCGGCGCTGGTCGTCGGTGATCTGCTCGTTCTCCAGCAGCAGCCAACTGGCGTGCAGCGACATCACCGCCAGGCCCGCGCGCAGGCGGTCGGTGGGCGTCGCCGTGGCCGGGTCGGCGAGCAGGTTGATGACCTGGATGAAGACGTCCTTCATCCGCGCGCCGTTCTGCGTGTTCTTGATGGCGGGCTGGTTCTGGTGGAAGAACTTCATGATCTGGTGGTGCTGGCCCCGGTGCAGCTGGTCGGCGTAGCGCAGCAGGAAGTCATGCCGGAACTGGGGGGTGCGCTCCTGCTGCTGGCCCCACTCGACGATCTCCCTGATCTTGTCGATGTGGTCGGCGCTGAAGCTGTCGACGATCTCTTCTTTGCTCTTGAAGTGGTAGTAGAGAGCGGCCTTCGTCACACCCAGCCGTTCCGCGATCTCCCGCAGCGACGTGGCATCGTAGCCGTGCTCGGTGAACAGCTCGAGCGCTACGGCCTGGATGCGGGCACGGGTGTCGGGCCGGCTGTCGGCGCGGTGCTCTGCAAGGTTCATCGCTGGCTCCGGAGTCGGGTGGACCACACTTCTCATCCTCCCGCGTTACTGGCTTGACGGGCGGCAAGTAAGTAACTTACCGTACGGCTAGTAAATAATCTAGCCGGGCGGCAAGTAAGCGAACCGGTGACCTGAGCGGAGCCTAACCCGTGACCGAAGTGCTCGATCGGGCGTCATCCCCGAACATCCCCAAGCCGAACCTCAAGGTCGTGCTGCCCGGTCTGATGCTCGCCATTCTGCTGGCGATGCTCGACAACATGATCGTCGGAACCGCGATGCCGCGGATCGTCGGCGAGCTGGGCGGTCTGGACAAGCTGTCCTGGGTGGTCACGGCGTACGTGCTGGGCACCACCATCTCCACCCCGATCTGGGGCAAGCTCGGCGACCTGTACGGCCGCAAGACCATCTTCATGGTCTCGATCGTCATCTTCCTGATCGGATCGGCGCTGTCCGGTGCCGCGGGCGAGATCGACCCCGGCTCGGGCATGACCCAGCTGATCGCGTTCCGGGCGCTGCAGGGCCTCGGCGGCGGCGGTCTGATGGTCGGCGCGATGGCGATCATCGGTGACCTGGTTCCCCCGCGCGAGCGCGGCAAGTACCAGGGCATGATGGCCGCGATCATGGGTATCGCGATGATCGGCGGCCCGCTGATCGGCGGCTTCATCACCGACCACGCCGACTGGCGCTGGGCCTTCTACATCAACCTGCCCATCGGCGGCGTCGCCCTGCTCGTGCTGGCCTCCACCCTGCACCTGCCGAAGTACCGCACCGAGCACCGCATCGACTGGATCGGTGCCGCGCTGCTCAGCGTCGGCGTGACCGCGCTCGTGCTGATCACCACCTGGGGCGGCAGCAAGTACGCCTGGGGCTCGAAGGAGATCATCGGCCTGGCGATCGTCGGCGTGGTCCTGCTCGCGGTGTTCCTGTGGACGCAGACCCGGGTCGCCGAGCCGATCCTGCCGCTGGGCATCTTCCGCAACCGCAACTTCAGCCTGGTCTCGATCATCGGCTTCATGGTCGGCTTCGCGATGTTCGGCGCGATCTCGTTCCTGCCGCTGTACATGCAGACCGTCCAGGGCGCCTCGGCGACCAACAGTGGCCTGCTGCTGCTGCCGATGATGCTCGGCATGATGGTGACCTCGGTCTTCGCGGGCCGCACCATCACCAAGACCGGCAAGTACCGCGCCTTCCCGATCGTCGGCGGCGTCGTGCTCGCGGTGTCGATGTACCTGCTCACCCGCCTGGACGTCGACACCAGCCGCACCGAGTCGTCCATCTACATGGTGCTGCTGGGCGTCGGCATGGGCTTCCTGATGCAGACCACCATGCTGATCGCCCAGAACAGCGTGGACCGCAAGGACCTGGGCGTCTCCAGCTCCACCGCGACGTTCGTCCGCTCCATCGGCGGCTCGTTCGGTGTGTCGCTGTTCGGCGCGGTCTTCGTCAACCGCCTCAAGGACGACATCGCCGCGCACGTCCCGGCCGGTGCCGCGGGCGGCGGGATGAACTTCAGCGTCGGCGAGCTGCAGCCGACCCAGCTCGACAAGCTGCCCGCGGCGGCCAAGGAGCTGGTGGTGCACGGCATCGCGTTCGCGACCTCGGGCCTGTTCTGGTGGGCGCTGGGCTTCGCGATCCTGGTGCCGGTCGCGGCCTGGTTCATCAAGGAGGTCCCGCTGCGCGGTCACGAGGCCGAGGGCGCCGAGGGCGAGTCCGACGTCCGCCCGCTGGTCGCCGTCGACTGACGCGGCGCCCGCCCACGCGGGTCAGTACAGACCAGACACCCCCGGCGACCCGCCTGTCGCCGGGGGTGTCGCCTGTTCGGGCGCGGTTCGCCCCGTCAGGAGCGGCGCAGCAGGCGGTCCAGCCAGGACCGGCGGGGCATGGGCGCGCTCAGCGGGCGCAGCGCCGAGGGATGGTACGAACGCGGCCAGGCCTGTGCACAGACCGCCCAGATCCGGGCGCGCAACGCCCCGTCCAGCCCCGGCGTGACGAACGCGAGCTGGGCCACCGCCGGGCCGCTGTCGGACTGTGAGGCGTCGAACCGGGCGCCGACCAGCTCCGCCACGTCCGCCCGGCAGTCCGGGTCCACCCAGGCGGCGGTGACCAGGGCGTACAGCGCCGCCTCCGCGGCCTGGTCGGCCGCTCCGAAGGCCAGCTCGACCAGCAGCCGACGCCGCGTCGAGACCGGCCACGGTTCGCCGGTGCGGTGGTGCAGCAGGCCCAGGCAGCACCACAGCTGCCGTCGTCGCGCGACCGCGTCGCCGCCCTCGGCCGCGTGCAGCGCGGCGACCAGATCGTCGGCGGGCAGCCCGGACAGGCGGATGGCCAGGTCGTAGCGCGAGGGTGGCGGCCCCCAGCCCAGGTCGAGCAGCGCGTCGAGGTCACGTCTGCCGCGCGTCGGCGCCCCCGGGATCGACGCCCCCGGTGCCGACGCGGCGCCCGCTGACGGCGGCACGAACCCCAGCCAGGGCAGGGCCTCGCAGCACTCGTCGAGGTCCAGGTGCTCGTGGCTGGCCGCCGGCTGCGTGCGCATGAAGTCGGCCAGCGCCACCAGGTGCTCGGGATTGCCGTCGGCGAGGAAGCGCAGTCGGTGCGCGGTGTGCACGGCGCAGTCGTACGACGGATCGCGCCGGATCGCCGCCTCGATCAGCCGCAGGCCCTCGGCGGGTTGCCCCGCCTCGGTCAGCCAGATCGCCAGGTCCGAGGTGACCGCGAGGTCCTCGGGGTCGTGGCGCTGCGCGCTGCGCATCGCCGTGACGGCCGCGTCGAGCTGGCCGTCGGCGCGCAGGGCGTTGGCCCGCCACATCTCGGTGAGCTTGCCCGACTCCAGCTGCGCGCCACGGGCGGACCAGCGCAGCGCCAGCGGGACGGCGCCCATCCGCCGGGCGACCCCGGAGGCGGCCCCGTGCAGCAGCGCGGCGCGGGGGAACGCGGCCAGCGCCCGCTCGGCCAGGGCGAGGTAGGCGCGGTTGGCCGCGGCGACCGGTGCGGGGGCCGGGTCGGGCAGCGCCCCCAGCACGGTGAGCAGGAGGCCGACCAGATGCTCGGGGTTGATCTGGCCCGGGTCGACCGCGTGCACCCACGCCACGTCGGCCCAGGCCCGGGTCGGGTCGTGCGCGGTCGCCTGCGCGAGCAGCGACAGCGCGTCGACGACGTCGCCGCGGCGGGCAAGCACGTGCGCGTACGCCACCACCTGCCCGATGAAGGCGCGCCGACCGGGCCGGAACAGGGCCACTCCGCCGTCCTCGGTGCGGGCGGCCAGCCGGGCGAGCAGTTCGTGCGCCTCCGGCAGGGTGGGTTCGTGCGCCAGCGCCGCGCACACGTGGTTCGCGGCGTGTTCGAAGTCCTGTTCCTCCCAGGCCAGCGCGGCGAGGGCGAGCTCGCCCAGCGCCTCCTGACGCGGATCGTCGACGCCGTCGGACACGGGAACCTCCCCTCGATGGCAGACAGGCTAGAGCAATATGCGCCAATGTGTGAGCCTGCTCATTAGTGCGCGCAGTGTTGCCGAACCGCGTTCAATCGTGCAAGACTGCGCACGAACTGAGCGACTAACGCGCAGCGCGGCAGCAGGTGCCGCGCCACGAGCGGATGATGGGTGAAATGGACATGGTTCAGCGTGGGAACGGCATGGCGACCGACATCGCGGAGCAGCCGCAGGTGCTGGCAGGTCTGCTGGAGCCGGCCAACGCCGGGGCCATCGCGCAGGTCGCCAAGGTGATCGCGCAGCGACAGCCCAAGCACGTGGTGTTCGTCGCCCGGGGCACCTCCGACCACGCGGCCCTGTACGGGTCGTACCTCACCGAGATCCGTCTCGGCCTGCCCGCGGGCCTGGCCTCGCCCAGCGCGATCACCGTCTTCGGCGCCCGCCCCGACCTGTCGCACGCCCTGGTCATCGGGGTCTCGCAGAGCGGCGGTTCGCCCGACCTGACCGAGGTGGTCCGGGTGGCCCGCGAATCCGGCGCGCTCACGCTGGCCGTGACCAACGCGCCCGATTCGGTGCTGGCGCAGACCGCCGAGCTGTCGATCGACGTGGCCGCCGGGCACGAGCGGGCCGTCGCGGCCACCAAGACCTACACCGCCGAGCTGTTCGCGCTGCTGCAGCTGATCGAGGGCGTACGCAACGGCGGCGCGCTGCCCGCCGACGAGCAGGCCGCCCTGGCCACGCTGCCCGAGCTGGCCGAGCGGACCCTGGCCGACACCACCGCCACCGAGCTCGCGGCCCGTTACCGGTTCGCCGCCCGCATGGTCACCACCGGCCGCGGCTACGCCTACCCGTCGGCGCGCGAGTCGGCGCTGAAGCTCATGGAGACGTCGTACCTGCCCGCGCTGGCCTTCTCCGGCGCCGATCTGCTGCACGGCCCGCTCGCGATGACCCAGCCCGACGTGCCGGTGCTCGCGTTCGTCGGCAACGGTCCGGGCGGGCAGGCCATGCGCGACGTGCTGGCCAGGCTCGACGAGCGCAGCGCCGACGTGGTCGCGATCGGCCCGGACCTGGTCGCCGGGGCGCACGCGCAGCTGCCGGTGCCCGCCGTGGACGAGCGCTACGCCCCGCTGCTGGAGATCCTGCCGGTGCAGCAGCTGGTCATGGCGCTGGCCCTGGCCCGCGGCAACGACCCCGACGCCCCGCGCGGACTGAAGAAGGTCACCACCACGCTCTGACCGTTCAAGCAGGGTGCGGGCATGAGAGGCTTCACTCGTGTCGACACTGCGTGAGCTGGTGGAGGAGCACACCTCCCTGGGGCCGGCCGATATCGATCATCTGCACCGGCTCGCCGGGGACTGGCAGCTGATCTCCGACCTGTCCTTCGCGGATCTGCTGTTGTGGGTGCCGGTGGACAACCACCCGACCGGGGAGCCGGCGTTCCTGTGCGTCGCGCAGGTGCGCCCGACCACGGCACCCACCGCGTACCAGGACGACCAGGTCGGGCGGATCTCGCACGGGGCCGAGGTGGCGCACCTGGCGGTGGCGCGCGAGCAGGGCCGGATCTGGCGCGAGGGCGACCCGGTCTGGTACGGCGACACCCCCGCCCGCCACGAGGCCATCCCGGTGCGCCGACGCAGCGCCGACGGCGAGGCGGGCGACGTCATGGCCGTGGTGGGCCGCGACACCAACCTCTCCACCGCCCGCACCCCCAGCCAGCTCGAACTGAACTACCTCACCACCGCCGACGACCTGGCCCAGATGATCGCCGACGGGACCTTCCCGGCCACCCGGCACGCGGGCGAGACCACCTCGGCCCCGCGCGTCGGCGACGGCCTGATCCGCCTCGACGGCAGCGGAAAGGTCACCTACGCCTCGCCCAACGCGCAGTCGGCGATCCGGCGCCTGGGCTTCTCCGCCCACCTGGTCGGCGAGGACCTGGCCGCCCTGTTCAACCGGCTGGCCGAGGATCCGCTGGAGGGCTCGGAGGCGAGCAACCGCATCCTGGGCGCGCTGCGGGGCGACGCGCCGCCGCGCAAGGAGATCGAGGCGCGTACGGCGACCGTGCTCAGCCGGGCGCTGCCGCTGATGCCCGCGGGCGTGCCCATCGGCGCGCTGGTGCTGGTGCGTGACATCACCGAGGTGAAGCGACGCGACCGCGCGCTGATCACCAAGGACGCGACCATCCGCGAGATCCACCACCGGGTCAAGAACAACCTGCAGACGGTCGCGGCGCTGCTGCGGCTGCAGGCCCGGCGGGTGACCCTGCCGGAGGCGCGGGCCGCGCTGGAGGAGTCGGTCCGCCGGGTGGCGTCGATCGCGCTGGTGCACGAGACGCTGGCGATGTCGGCCGACGAGGCGGTCGAGTTCGACGGGATCGTCGACCGGGTCGCCAACGCGGCCGCCGAGGTCGCCTCCCCAGAGTCGCCGGTGCGCACCCGCCGTGAGGGCACCTTCGGTGTGCTGCCCGCCGAGATCGCCACCCCCCTGGTGATGGTCCTCAACGAACTGCTGCTCAACGCGGTCGAGCACGGCTTCGAAGCGGTCGAGGGCAGCGTGCCCAGCGGCGCCGAGGTGGTGGTGCACGTGGAGCGGGCCAAGAAGGAGCTGCACGTGGTGGTCGCCGACAACGGACGCGGTCTGCCGGAGGACTTCGACCCCACCGCCAACAAACGTCTCGGCTTGCAGATCATCCGTACGCTCACCACCGGTGAGCTGCGAGGGAGCATCGAACTGCGCAATCGGGAAGGTGGCGGCACCGAGGCGGTGCTGTTCGTCCCGCTGGCCAAGCGCGAGCGCTGACGGGGCGTCGGGCCTGTTCACAGCCGGTTAACCGGGGGCGCGGCCGGGGTGGGCGGTGCCCGCGTCGCGGGAGCGATCTGCGTCACGTACGCGTCACTATGTGGGATGTTGCGCGGCCGAAGATTGGCACGGGGCGAGCGGCCGTGAGAGAGTTGTCGCATGAATCCCGCTGCCCACCGCCGCCTGATGGGGCTCGGGCTCACCGCCCGCCGCCACATCGACTTCGGCCGCGTGCGCAGCGCCATCTGTCCGGCCGGCTGAGCGCCCGGTCCGTTTTCTCTTTCTCGAAATCGGGCGCGACCTCCGCGCCGAAGCATTCACATGCTTAAATCCGCGTGATCCGCGGGACGGCGCGTAGCCGCGCTCTCGCTCTATAGGATCACAGGAGGACGCTGCGATGGCAGCATCAGCAGCACCGCAGTCCGCAGCAGCCCAGCCGCCGGCGACCGCCCCGGGCCGGGCCGCGCGCAAACCGCGTGGTGAGGGTCAGTGGGCGTTGGGCCACCGCGAACCCCTCAACCCCAACGAGCGCACCAAGAAGGACGACAACGGGCTCAACGTGCGCGCCCGGATCGAGAACATCTACGCCCACCGGGGCTTCGACTCGATCGACCCGGCCGACCTGCGCGGCCGGTTCCGCTGGTGGGGGCTATACACCCAGCGCAAGCCCGGCATCGACGGCGGGCGCACCGCGATCCTCGAGCCGCACGAGCTCGACGACGAATACTTCATGCTCCGCATCCGCATCGACGGCGGCCAGCTCGACCTGGCCCAACTGCGCGCGGTCGCCAACGTGTCGAGCAAGTACGGCCGCGACACCGCCGACATCACCGACCGCCAGAACGTCCAGCTGCACTGGGTGCGGGTCGAGGACGTGCCGGCGATCTGGCGCGAGATCGAGGCGGTCGGCCTGTCCACCACCGAGGCCTGCGGTGACACCCCGCGCGTGGTGATGGGCAGCCCGGTGGCGGGCATCAGCGCCGACGAGGTGCTCGACGGCACCCCGGCGATCCAGGAGATCGTCGAGAAGTACATCGGCGACCCGGCACTGTCCAATCTGCCCCGCAAGTTCAAGTCCGTGGTCTCCTGGCTGGCCGACGTGCCATACGAGGCCAACGACATCTCGTTCCTCGGCGTCGTGCACCCCGAGCACGGGCCCGGCTTCGACCTGTGGGTCGGCGGCGGCCTGTCCACCAACCCGATGCTGGCCCAGCGCCTGGGCGCCTGGATCCCACTGCACGAGGTGGCCGAGGTGTACGCCGGAGTGGCCCGCCTGTTCCGCGACTACGGCTACCGCCGCCTGCGCAGCCGCGCCCGGATCAAGTTCCTGATCGCCGACTGGGGCGTGGCGAAGTTCCGCCAGATCCTGGAGGACGAGTTCCTCGGACGCAAGCTCGTCGACGGCCCGGCGCCCGTGCTGCCCGAGCACGCCATCGACCACATCGGCGTGCACCGTCAGCGGGACGGGAAGTTCTACGTCGGCGTGGCCGCGGTCGCCGGGCGGGTCAGCGGCACGGTGCTGGCGCAGGTCGCCGACATCGCCGAGGCGCACGGCTCGGGGCGGGTGCGGCTGACCCCGTACCAGAAACTGCTCGTGCTCGACGTGGCCGAGGACCAGGTGGAGTCGCTGGTGGCGGCGCTGGACGCGATCGGGCTGCAGGCCCGGCCGTCGAGCTTCCGGCGTGACACCATGGCCTGCACCGGCATCGAGTTCTGCAAGCTGGCCATCGTCGAGACCAAGGCGACCGCGGCCAGGACCGTGGCGCACCTGGAGCAGGTGTTCGGCCACATCGACGGCTCGGTCTCGATCAACGTCAACGGCTGCCCGAACGCGTGCGCGCGGACCCAGGTCGCCGACATCGGGCTCAAGGGCCAGCTGGTCCCCGGCCCGAACGGCGAGATGGTCGAGGGCTTCCAGGTGCACCTGGGCGGCGCGCTGAGCATGGCACAGGGCCAGAACCCGAACTTCGGCCGCAAGCTGCGCGGCCTCAAGACCACCGCCGACGAACTGCCCGAGTACGCCGAGCGCCTGGTGCGCCGGTACCTCGACGGCCGCAAGGACGCGACCGAGCCGTTCGCCGAATGGGTGCTGCGCGTGGACGAGGAAGAGCTCCGATGAGCGAGCGACTCAGGGACTTCGCGCTCCTCATGACGACGCCGAGGGCGGAGTCATGAGCGAGGGTGCCCAACGCGCGGTGCCGTACTACTGCCCGTTCTGCGGCGAGGAGCAGTTCCTGCGGCCGCACGCGGGTCCAGAGCACGACGAGGAGGAGCCCGCGCCGACCACGCACGGGCAGTGGGAGTGCCGGGCCTGCCGTCGGGTCTTCGCGCTGAAGATGTTGGGCCTGCTGGGGAGGGAGACGCCATGACTGTCGAGGCGCGTCGCACCACCGAGGAACTGATCGAGCTCGCCACCCGCGCGGGCAAGGAATTGGAGGGCGCCCCGGCCGAGGAGATCCTCGGCTGGGCCGCCGCCACGTTCGGAGCCCGCTTCTGTATCACCAGCTCGTTCGCCGACGCGGTGCTCGCGCATGTCGCGGGCCGGGTCGTGCCGGGCGTCGAGGTGGTCTTCCTGGACACCGGGCTGCACTTCGCCGAGACGCTGCGGGTGCGTGACATCGCCTCGCGCACCATCCCGGTGACGGTGCGCACGGTGCGCCCCGAGCTGACCCTGGCCGAGCAGGACGAGCAGTACGGCCCCCGGCTGTACTCGCGCGACCCCGACTCGTGCTGCTACCTGCGCAAGGTGCGGCCGCTGGAGCAGGCCCTGGCCGAGTACGAAGCCTGGGGCGCGGGACTGCGCCGCGACGAGTCACCCTCCCGGGCGAACACCCCGGTGGTGCACTTCGAGCACGCCCGCGGCAAGGTCAAGGTCAACCCGCTGGCCAACTGGACCCAGGCCGACGTCGACGACTACATCGCCGCCCACGAGGTGCCGGTCAACCAGCTGCTCAACCAGGGCTACGGCTCGGTCGGCTGCTGGCCGTGCACGCGCCGGGTGGAGCCGGGCGAGGACGCGCGCGCCGGGCGCTGGGCCATGTTCGACAAGACCGAATGCGGCCTACATGCCGCGTGACCTGATGATCCACCCACTGGCCCCGGCGGGGGAGCGCCCCCCGCTGGTGCTGGTGGCGCACGGCTCGCGCGACCCGCGTGCCCAGGCGTCCACCCGGGCGCTGGCGCGCGGGGTCGCCGCGGCGCGTCCCGGTCTGGACGTGCGCTCGGCGTTCCTGGAGCTGGCCGAGCCGTCACCGGCGCGGGTGCTGTCGGCGCTGCGCGCGTCGGGCGCGCCCGCGCCGGTGGTGGTCCCGGTGCTGCTGACCCGGGCGTACCACGGGCGGGTGGATCTGCCCGCCCAGGTGGCGGGCTTCGACTGTGTGCTCGGGGGCACCCTCGGCACCGTGTCCGAGCCGCTGCTGGCCGGGCTGACCCGGCGGCTGCGGGAGGCCTGTCCGGAGTACGACGCCGTGGTGCTGGCCGCGGCGGGCACCAGTGTCGCCGCCGGTAGGGCCACGGTGGCCGAGGTCGCGGCGGAGTTGGGGCGGCGGCTGCGGGTGCCGTGCGAGGTGGCGTACGCCAGCGCGGGCGGGCCCGGTGGGGCCGAGGCGGTCACCGCGCTGCGGGCGGCCGGGGCGCGGCGGGTCGCGGCGGCGGCCTACTTCCTCGCGCCGGGTCGGCTGTACGACGCGGTGATGTCCGATGCGCTACAGGCGGGCGCGGTGGGGGCGGCGGCACCGTTGGGAGCGGCCAGAGAGCTCGTACGACTGGTGCTGGCAGCAGCGGATGCGGTGGCGCCACAGCTTGCGCTCACGGCCGTCTGAGCGCCGTTTTCGACGATTTGCGCTCAGTGCCACTCTCCCGATACCGTGCGTGAGTTGGCCCGGGCAACGTAAAAGCCCCGGAGCAACAGCGCTCATCGGGGCTTTCTACGTTTTGGTGGTGGTGCGGTGCGGGTGTTGCGGGTTGGTGCTCAGAGGGAGTGCGCGCGGACCCGGAGGCCGCCCCGGCGCTTGACTGCGCGCCGTTCCTCTTCGCTCATCCCGCCCCAGACGCCTGCGTCCTGTCCCGTCTCCAGTGCCCACTTGAGGCACTCGTCGGCGACGGAGCAACGCCGGCAGACCGCCTTGGCCTGCTCGACCTGAAGCAACGCGGGGCCAGACGTCCCGATCGGGAAGAACAGCTCCGGGTCTTCGTCGCGGCAGACTGAATGGTGGCGCCAGTCCATGGCGGAAACACTCCTTGTGGTGATGGCAGTGGGACTTGCTGAGGCTTGGTCGTACGTTGCGGGCTTCTCTGTATGCGAACGCGCGTGAGGCGATTTGGATGCGATCCAGTCATCACTGACCGCTACCGAAACCGGCGGCGCGTATGCGGGCAACAGGTTCAGCGCTCGGTACGCTTGTGAATGCTTTCACGAACTCCCGCGATGTCAAGGGGGGTGCTCGGAATTAGGACAGACGGGTGAGCAAGCTCACGACCGTTTTGTCCGGATCACCGGGCGTGACCCCGAACCCTGACTAGCGACAGCCAGTGATCAATGTAGTACCGCCGGTGAAGCGTCGCCAGTATTTCCAGCATGTGTCACGTGTGCCCATCGACACAGATGCGCGGCCAATCCCCGGTCGCGGCGCTTCTTAGCAGATTACGCGCAGGGCCTCGGGCACCGAGGTGAATTTCACCTTTTCGCGCTCACCGAGATAGTCGCCGTCGAGTTGGAATGCCTGCGGGGTGTCGCAATGGACTTCGAATTCCGCCAAGTCGTGGCGGATCATCACCTTGTCGCCGTCCATGTCTGATCGATCGGCGAGATCCTCCGGCTGACGGGACAGCATCTGGGTGACCGTATGAAGGGTGCTGGGCAGGTGGAGGGCCTTGAGCGCCAGCACGTCCAGCCCTGTGTCGAACGAAGCGCGGGCGCTGGCGTGGATCGGCCGCTCGCCCAGATACGTCCACGGTGCGGTGTTCTGCACGATCACGTTCGCCAGCCCCGCCTCGGCCTGCTCGCCCGGCTCGGTCAGCGTCAACCCCGGCTTGCGGCGGCCCGGATCGAAGAAGTACTGGCCCAGCGTCGAGCGCAGGTACAGCGCGGGGGTCGAGCGGCGTCCCTTCCGCCGGGCCTGCTCCACCCGGCGCACCACCGCGGCGTCCAGCCCGATCCCGGCGCAGAAGGTGAAGTAGCGGTCGTCGGCGCGGCCCAGTCCGACCCGGCGGAACCGGCCCGCCCGCAGCGCGGACAGGATCACCGCCGTCGCGTCCACCGGGGTGCGCGGCAGGCCCAGCGCCCGCACGAACACGTTGGTGGAGCCGCCGGGCACCACCGCCAGGGCCGGGGTCTGTTCGCCGCGCTCGGCGGCCATCAGACCGTTCACGACCTCGTTGACCGTGCCGTCGCCGCCCAGGGCGACCACCACGTCCACGCCCGTCGTCGCCGCGTCGCGGGCAAGATCGAACCCGTGCCCCCGGCGCCGGGTGTAGCCCATGGTCAAGTCCATCCGACTGCGCAGCGCATCGGCGAGCACGTCCCGCGTACGCGCGCTGGTGGTGGTGGCCTTCGGGTTCACGACGAGCAGACCTCGCATGCCCGGCAATGTACCGGGCCGCCCCACCAGCCCTTACCCCCGGTCCTCATCACGTGACGCACCGCGTCCCCACCCGGCTGGGCCACGCCGAGCGGGGTGGGGTCGGGTTCGTGCGGTTTCGACGAAACTGCACGAATTCACGGCCGCATTGCTGCACTTTCCCCGAACTGCAGCAACAAAAGCGCGGGCGGCGGGGCGGGAGAGGGTGGGACGGGACGGGGTGGGACGGGGTGGGGTGCGGGACGGAATGGCGTGGCGGGAGTGGCGCGTGGGCGGGAGTGCGGGGCGGCGGACCGGCGCGCGCTAGGGTCTCGGGGAAGCGAAGGGGGACCCATGTCCGACTCCGGTACGACCACGACCCGGTTGCCCGCGTCCCTGCTCGGCGCGGTCGCCCTGCTCGCGGTGCAGGCGCTGGCGGTCACCGTGGTGGCGGGCGCGCTCCTCTACGCCGACCTGACCGCCGAGGCGACCGACATGCGCGTCGCGGCAGGCGTGACCGTGTTCGCGATCGCCATCGCGGCCTGGCTCGGCGGCGGCGCCTGGCTGCTGCTGCGGCGCAGCCCTCGCGCCCGGGGCCCGGTGCTGGCCCTGGAGCTGCTGCTGCTCGCCCCGGCGTACTTCATGATCACCGGTGGGCAGTCCCTGCTCGGCTGGCTCGTCGCCGCCACCGCCGCCGGCGTCATCGCCTGCGTCCTGGCCCCCGCCACCACCCGCACCCTCGGCTGGTAGATCCCACCACCGGGTAGATGCCACCACCCGCACCCTCGGCTGGTAGATCCCACCACCGGGTAGATGCCACCACCCGCACCCTCGGCTGGTAGGCCCGCCGCCCCGAGCGGTATGTCGATCATGAGGTTGTGGCGGCGACACGCCGTCGAACCGGCCCATAAGTTCATGATCGACCGGAAAAGGGGTTGGTCAGGGGTGGGGGAGTTCGGTGACCAGGCGGATGGTGGCGCGGTCGGCGGTTTGTTCGGCTTCGACGCGTGAGGTCAGGCCGTTGAGGACCTTCCAGGCGAAGGCTGAGGCTTCGGGGAGTTTGCGGCGGGCGTCGGCCGGGGCGGAGACGACCACGCCCAGTTCGGTCTCGCCGATCTCGAAGCGGCAGTGCAGGTCGGCCCCGGGCGGGGCGATCACCAGCAGCATGGCGCAGGCCTCGTCGACCGCGATGCGCAGATCTTCGATCTTGTCGCCCGCGAACCGCAGCCGCGCGGCGAGCCCCGCTGTCGCCGTACGCAGAATGCCGAGCCAGCCGCCGTCGGCGGGCACGGTGACCGCGACGACGTTGTCCGTGAGCGGTACCGCCGTGCTGTGCAGAATCTGACTCACCTCGCCAACCCCCCGGCGCGGAGCCTAGCTCATGGCCGGGCACCCGCGCGCGTTCCGCGTCGGCTCGAATCCGCACGCGCAGCCCGTACGCGGTCTCCCGGTGTGCCGCCGACGCTGGCCGCACACCGGGAGAAGCGACCGATCAGGCCTGCTTGGTCTCCCAGAAGATCTTGGAGATCTCCTCGATCTTGCCCAGCAGCTGCTCGGCGACGGCCGGGTCGGCCTGGCCCTTCGCGCCGCCCGCGCCGGCCAGCTTGGTGGCCTCGTTGAACAGCTGGTGCAGCTGCGGGTACTTCTCGAAGTGCGGCGCCTTGAAGTAGTCGGTCCACAGCACCCACAGGTGGTGCTTGACCAACTCGGCGCGCTGCTCCTTGATCACCAGCGCCCGAGTGCGGAACTCGGGGTCGGTGTTGGCCTGGTACTTCTCGCAGATGGCCTTGATCGACTCAGCCTCGATCCGGGCCTGGGCCGGGTCGTAGACGCCGCACGGCAGGTCGCAGTGCGCGCTGACCACCGTGCGCGGCTTGAGGCCGCGTCCTTTCAAGAACTGCATCAGGTCCTCCATGAGGTGCCGTAGGTCTGAACGGGACAATGATCCCCATGTCGACCCTATACCGGTGAGGAGACCACATTGCGTTGGCCGCTGTATCCCGTCATCGTGCGCGGGCCGTCCATGGCCCCGACGCTGCGGCACGGCGACATGCTCCTGGTGCGCCGGGGCGGCCGTGGCACCCGGCCGGGCGACGTGGTCATCGCCCGCTTCCGTACCCGTCCTGACCTGCTGGTAATCAAGCGGGCCGTGGCGCCGCGCGACGGCGGGTGGTGGCTGCGCGGCGACAACGACCTGGTCACCGACGACTCCCGGGCGTACGGCGTGGCGGACGTGGTCGGCCGGGTGCTGTGTCGCTACTGGCCGCGCCCGCGACTCGTTCGGGGCAAGGGAGTGTGAAAAATCCGCCAACCGGACACCCCGGTCATTGATCATGCACAAGACCAGGAATAAACTCCTGACCTCGGGAGAACCCCGTGAACTCCGCCGCGCCGCGTCAACGCTGACCCGTCGTTGATCTCGACCGGCCCGTGTGTTGAGACTATGGGAGTCCACCGTGGAGCATCCGGCGTTCGAACGGCACCGAGGCGGCAAGATGGTCGTCGCCAGCACCGTGCCCTTGGCCACTCGAGAAGACCTGTCCCTGGCGTACACCCCGGGTGTCGCGCTCGTCTGCGAGGCGATCGCACAGGACCCGGCCCTTGCGTACGACTACACCTGGGTGGGGCACACCGTCGCCGTCGTCACCGACGGTTCGGCCGTGCTCGGCCTGGGCAACATCGGACCCAAAGCCGCGCTGCCCGTGATGGAGGGCAAGGCCGTCCTGTTCAAGCAGTTCGGCGGGGTCGACGCGGTGCCGATCTGCCTGGACACGCAGGACCCCGACGAGATCGTCGCGATCGTGAAGGCGCTCGCGCCGGGCTTCGGCGGCATCAACCTGGAGGACATCTCCGCGCCGCGCTGCTTCGACATCGAGCGGCGGCTGGTGGAAGCCCTGGACATCCCGGTCTTCCACGACGACCAGCACGGCACCGCGGTGGTGGTGTTCGCCGCCCTGCGCAACGCCGCGACGCTGACCGAGCGCAAGCTCGGCGACCTGCGCGTGGTCATCTCCGGCGCCGGGGCGGCCGGGGTGGCCGTGGCGAAGATGCTGATGGCGGGCGGGGTCGATCCGGCGGCGCTGGTCGTGTGCGACTCACGCGGCGCCATCCACCAGGGGCGGTCCGACCTGGTGGCGGGTTCGGCCAAGGCGGAGCTCGCGGAGCGTACGAACGCGGCGGGGGCGCGCGGCGACATCGCCGCCGCGCTGTCCGGTGCGGACGTGCTGATCGGCGTCTCGGGCGGGCAGATCCCGGAGGAGGCGGTCGCCGGCATGGCGCCCGGGGCCATGATCTTCGCGCTGGCCAACCCGACGCCCGAGGTGCATCCGGAGGTCGCCACGCGGTACGCCGCGATCGTCGCGACGGGCCGCAGCGACTTTCCGAACCAGATCAACAACGTGCTCGCGTTCCCGGGCATCTTCCGGGGCGCGCTGCAGGCCCGCGCCACCCGGATCACCGAGGGGATGAAGCTCGCCGCCGCCAACGCGATCGCCGACGTGGTCGCCGCCGACCTCAGCCCCGAGGCGATCGTGCCCAGCGCGCTCGACCCGCGCGTCGCCCCGGCCGTCGCGGCCGCCGTCGCCGACGCCGCCCACCGCGACGCCGTCACCCGCTGACGCACCCCGCGCCGCGCCCGCGCCGCGCCGCGTCGCGGGGCAGGGCGGGGCGGGGCGGTGGCAACAGTTTCGGGGAAAGTGCTGGAATCTTGGATTGGATTCGAGCAGTTTCCCCGAAACTGCACCCTGCCTTCCCCGAAACCGCGGCGCGGTGGGACGCGGCGCGGCGGGCGAGCGGGGCCTGTTAGCGTCGCCGGTATGCGTGCGGTTTATGCGGAATCGATCAATGAGGATGATCCGTTGGCGGGACTGGTCATCGGGGAGCGACCGGAGCCCGAGGTGCCGGAGGGGTGGACGACGGTCCGGGTGCGCGCGAGCGCGCTGAACCACCACGACCTCTGGTCGCTCAAGGGCGTCGGCCTGTCGGCCGACAAGCTGCCGATGATCCTGGGCAACGACGCGGCGGGGGTGGACGCCGACGGCAACGAGGTGGTCGTGCACGCCGTGATCGGTGATCCGGCGGCGGGCGGTGGCGACGAGACCCTTGATCCGCGCCGGACCCTGCTGTCCGAACTGCACCCGGGCACGCTGGCCGACCTGGTGGCCGTGCCGCGGCGCAACCTGGTGCCCAAGCCCGAGGGCATGAGCTGGACCGACGCGGCGTGCGTACCGACGGCGTGGCTCACGGCGTACCGGATGTTGACGACGCGGGGGCGGGTGCGCGAGGGCGACAGCGTGCTGGTGCAGGGCGCGGGCGGCGGGGTGGCCACCGCGGCGATCGTGCTGGGCCGGGCCCTGGGCGCGCGGGTGTACGCCACCAGCCGCGACGCGGCCAAGCGGGAGCAGGCCGCGGCGCTGGGCGCGTCCGGGCTGGCCACCGGCGACCGCCTGCCCGAGCGGGTGGACGTGGTGATCGAGACGGTCGGCGCCGCGACCTTAGACCACTCGATCAAGAGCACCAAGCCCGGCGGCCGGATCGTGGTGTCGGGCTCGACGTCGGGGCACCTGGCCACGGTCGACCTGCGCCGGGTGTTCTTCCTGCAGCAGGAGATCGTCGGGTCGACCATGGGCACCCGCGACGAGCTGGCCGCGCTACTGGAGCTGATGGCCACCAAGAAGATCACCCCGGTGGTGGCCGGGGTGTACGGCTTCTCGCAGGCGCGGGCCGCGTTCGAGGAGCTCGCGGCCGGTCGCGCCTTCGGGAAGATCGTGCTCGATCACAGCCGCTGAGGCGGCTGCAGCGGGGCGGCGGTGGTGGCGGTCACGCCGCCCCACCGGTCCCGGCACACGTAGGCCAGGTTGGCATGGATCCACAGGTCGTCGTTGTCGCGCAGCACCGGACGGTCGCAGTGCGCGCACGGGCTCACCCTGGGGTACGGCGGGCGCCCGTTCATGGTCGTGGCCCCTTCCGCCCGCGGATCACCACTCGGGCGTCCGCCTCGGTGGTCGGCTCGGAACCGGTCGTCGGATGTATTCCAAGTTCCAACCGGCCCGGCTTGACCAGGCCGGTCAGGAAGGTCATATCGAGCCGCCGCGCCATGGGCAGCAGCTCGATCCTGAAGTGGTACGACGCGCTCTCGGTCAGTGCCACGATCCCTCCACCTCATCGTGTTCCGCAGCAGGGACTTGCAACGGGACCATCCCGTCGACAATGTCGATGTAGTCACTTGGTCAATGTAGCTCTGTCGCATTAGGACCGCAACCCCATACCCCTGGTCACGCCCCCGTTCGGGGCGCTCATTCGCGCAGTTTCGGGGGAAGTGCACGAAAATTGCTAGAAAATCGGGCAAATTACCCCCAACAGCACCAAACCCCCCCCACAC
>NZ_JAHRCY010000001.1:0-515066 GCF_019083965.1 Catellatospora tritici | reverse complement strand
CCCCCGGTGGGGGCCGCTCTTTCGCCCTGTTGGGTGTATTGTCCCCAAATCTTGCTCGACATTCGTGCACTTTCCCCGAAACTGCACCTACCACCCCGCTCACGCGCGCGCCCTGTATCCGGTGAAGCCCGACATATCGGAAGGGTCGCGGCTAAGGTGAGGCTCGTACGGCTTGACGAGCCTGAGTACGAGGGGACTTCGAATGTCGCAGGAGCAGGAGAAGGACAGCGGGCTGGAGAAGCTCGAGAGCGAGGCCGCGGGCTTCATGAACCCGTTCAAGTGGGGCAAGAAGAAGAAGGAGGAGGCGCCGCCGACACCGGCCGCGCAGACGCCACCTCCGCCCCCGGCCGCCGCGCCCGCACCGCCGCCGGCCGCGGCCGCGCCCCAGGCACCGGCCGCGCCCACGACTCCGGCGGCGGCACCGAAGCCCGCCCCACCGGCCGCGAAGCCTGCCGCGCCGGCCGCCAAGCCCGCCGCTGCCGCGACGAAGGCCAAGCCGCAGGCGGAGGAGCGCACCTACCGGGTCAAGGCGGGCGACACGCTGTGGGACATCGCCGCGAACTACTACGGCGACGGACGGCAGTACATGAAGATCGCGAAGGCGAACAACATCGCCAACCCGAACCAGATCGACATCGGCTGGGTGCTCAAGATCCCGGACTGATGCCACGAGAGATCCCGGACTGATGCCGCGCGGCTTTACCGGAAACACGGCGGCGGGCCGATTGACGGCCCGCCGCCTTTACTGCGTACGCGTGAGCAGGTCCGAGGTCTGAGTGGCGATCTCGCACTCCTCGTCGGTCGGGACGACGCAGACGGCCACCTCGGACCCGTCCGGGGAGATCAGCCGCTCACCGCGGTCGGACGCCTCGTTGTGGGCCGGGTCCACCGTGATGCCCATCCGCTCCAATCCGGCCAGCACCGCGGCCCGCACCGGCGCGGCGTTCTCGCCGACCCCGGCGGTGAAGGTGACCGCGTCCACCCGCCCCAGCAGCGCGTAGTACGCCCCGACATACTCCGTCACCCGGGCGCAGTACACGTCGAACGCCAGCGCGGCCCGCTCGTCGCCCTCGGCGCGGCGGCGCAGCACCTCACGCATGTCGTTGTCGCCGCACAGCCCCTTGAGCCCACTGCGCTGGTTGAGCAGGTCCTCGATCGCGTCGAAACCCATCCCGGCGTGCCGGTGCAGGTGGAACACGACGGCCGGGTCGATGTCGCCGCTGCGGGTGCCCATCACCAGGCCCTCCAGCGGCGACAGGCCCATGCTGGTGGCCACGCTCAGACCGCCGCGCACCGCACACGCGCTGGCGCCGTTGCCCAGGTGCAGCGTGATCACGTTGGCGTCGGCCGGATCCTTGCCGAGCAGCGCCGCCGTACGCCGGGACACGTACGCGTGGGAGGTGCCGTGGAAGCCGTAGCGGGCGATCCCGTTCTCCTGCGCCACCTCGATGTCGATGGCGTACGTGGCCTGCGCCGGGCCGAGAGTGCGGTGGAAGGCGGTGTCGAACACCGCCACCTGCGGCACGTCCGGCAGCTGCTGCCGCATCAGCTGGATGCCGAGCAGGTTGAGCGGATTGTGCAGCGGAGCCAGCGGCACCAGCTTGGTGACCGCCTCCACCACGTGGTCGTCCAGCAGCGTCGGCGTGGTGAAACGCAGCCCACCGTGTACCACCCGATGACCCACCGCGTCCAGGCCGCTGGGATCGAACTCGAACATCAGCTCGCGCAGCGCCTGCGCGTGGTTGGTGACCCGGTCGATCAGGCCGCCGTCGACGGAGACGCCGTCGGCGAACAGGCCCCACTTCACCGAGGCGGAGCCGCAGTTGAGCACCAGGATCTTCACGAGGCCACCTGGGACTGGATCGCGGTGATGGCGACCGTCGAGATGATGTCGCGCACCGTCGCCCCTCGGGACAGGTCGTTCACCGGCTTGCGCAGGCCCTGCATCACCGGGCCGACCGCCACCGCCCCGGCCGAGCGCTGCACCGCCTTGTACGTGTTGTTGCCCGTGTTCAGGTCCGGGAAGATCAGCACCGTGGCCCGACCGGCCACCTCGCTGCCGGGCAGCTTGGTCGCCGCGACGCTGGGGTCGACGGCGGCGTCGTACTGGATCGGGCCCTCGACCGGCAGGTCCGGGCGGCGCTCGCGGACCAGCTTGGTCGCCAGCGCCACCTTGTCCACCTCGGCGCCGGTGCCGGAGCCGCCGGTCGAGTAGGACAGCATCGCCACCCGGGGCTCGACCCCGAACCGGGCCGCGGTCTCCGCCGACGAGACCGCGATGTCGGCCAGCTGCTCCGGGGTGGGGTCGGGGTTGATCGCGCAGTCGCCGTAGACCAGCACGTGGTCGGCCAGGCACATGAAGAAGACGCTGGAGGCGACCGAGACGCTCGGCTGGGTCTTGATGATCTCGAAGGCGGGGCGGATGGTGTCGGCGGTCGGGTGCACCGCGCCGGAGACCATCGCGTCGGCCCGTCCGGTGTGGACCATCATGGTGCCGAAGTAGTTCACGTTCGTCATCAGGTCGTACGCGATGTCGCGGGTCATGCCCTTGTGGGCGCGCATGCGCGCGTACTCCAGGGCGAACTCGTTGCGCCAGCGGGAGTCGGCCGGGTTGACCAGGCGCGCGTCCCCCAGGTCGAGGCCGAGCTCGCGGACCTTCTGCTCGATCTGGTCGACCGGGCCGAGCAGGGTCAGGTCGCACACGCCGCGCCGGGTCAGCGCCTCGGCGGCGCGCAGGATGCGCTCCTCGAGGCCCTCGGGCAGCACCACGTGGCGGCGGTCGGCGCGGGCGCGTTCGATCAGTTCGTACTCGAACATCAGCGGGGTGACCCGGTCCGGCCGGGACAGGTCCAGCCGCCCGGCCAGCTCGGCCGTGTCCACGTGCGACTCGAACAGGCCCAGCGCCGCGTCGACCTTGCGCTGGTTGTCGGCGCGCAGACGGCCCTCCAGGCCGGTCAGCGCGGCGACCGTGTCGTAGCTGTCCGACGGCACCGTGAAGATCGGCAGCTCCACCCGGAACCGGCTGACCAGCGCGACCACGCGCGGGTCGGGTTCGATGCCCAGCGTCAGCAGCAGTCCGGCGACGGCCGCCTGCCCGCCCAGGTGCGCCGCGAACGTCGCCACGATCAGGTCCGGACGGTCGCCGGGGGTCACCACCAGGCAGTTGTCGCGCAGGTGATCCAGGAAGGTGGGCACCGAGGCGGCGCCCACCACGGCGCTGACCACGTCCCGGGCCAACGCGCCCGGGGTCGCCCCGTGCACCGGCACCGCGTGCAGCGCGGCGGCCACCTCGGCCATGGTCGGGGCGGCGATGGCGGGCAGCTGCGGAATCGCGTACACGGGAACGGACAGGCCGACCGGCGGCAGCGGCAGCACCGACTCCGGCACCCGGTTGGCGACCACGGCCAGCACCGGCAGGTCGTTGCAGGCGTAGTAGGCGGCCCGGACCGCGTCGGTCAGCTCGGTCGCGTCGTGGCCGTGCCCGTTGACCACCGGCAGCACCGAGGCGCCCAGCTCACCCGCGATCCGCAGGTTCAGGCCCAGCTCATCG
Source organism: Catellatospora tritici (assembly GCF_019083965.1). Classification (GTDB taxonomy): domain Bacteria; phylum Actinomycetota; class Actinomycetes; order Mycobacteriales; family Micromonosporaceae; genus Catellatospora; species Catellatospora tritici. The sequence continues at coordinate 511,516 of NZ_JAHRCY010000001.1, read as the reverse complement.
GGCAGGGCGGGCTCATCCGGGCCCTCGCCGAGGGTACGGCCGAAGTCCGTGCCCACCACGATCACCGCGTCGCAGGCGCGTTCGAGCTGGTGGTAGTGCTCCAGGATCTCGCCGACGAGGTCGTCCATCCGGTGCGCGCCCAGCAGCGCCGAGGCGTGCTGGTAGCTCGGCCCGGCCGCGCCCGCGGTGCTGTAGCGGCTGCGCAGCAGCGCCACCACCGGGTCGGCGGAGTCGCCCTCGCGGGTGAGCGGGCGGAACACCCCCAACCGGCGCACCCGGCGGCTGAGCACCTCCGCCAGGCCCAGCGCCACCGCCGACTTGCCCCCACCGGCGCCCACGCCGGTCACGTACACGCCACGAGCCATGACGACCTCCGCACCCACCCTACGACGGCAGGCGGCCCGGTCGGCGGCGACGGTGCCGCGTCCACGGGCCCCCAGCATGGCGCGATCCGACGAGCCGGATCACAGGAAATTGTCCCACAGCGCCTGGATCGCAGTGGTCTGCAGCAGGGACACCGCGACCAGCCCGGCGACGACCAGGGCGGCGGCCCGGCGCGAGGCGGCCCGGGTCCAGCCGGCCACCACCACCCCCGCGGTCGCGGCGAGCATCGGATACAGGAACGCCCAGGTCCGCTCCACCTCGCCGGGCCGCAGCCGAGTGATCGAGCCGGGCAGTCCCGCCCAGACCACCATGATCAGGACGACGGCGGCGGGCAGGACCGCCGCGCGGGCGGGCGGGAACCGGCGCACCAGCCCCAGCACTCCCAGCGTCGCGATGGGCAGGCCCGCGTAGACGAGCCAGGCCCCGGGCGCCCCCGCGATCCAGTACGGCGTCCAGTGCCGCCTCGACAGCGGCGCGGCGTGGTACTGCGCGAGCAGGTCGAAGCCGAGCGTGACCCAGGCGGCCACGAGCACGGCCGCGCCGCCCAGCGCCGCCGCCCCGAGCAGGCGGGCCATCGCCCGCAGGCCCCGGACCTGGACCAGCACGGCCACGACCGTGCCCAGGACCAGGAACACCGTGGCGTACGTCAGCAGCGTGCTCAAGCCGAGCACCACTCCGCCCGCCGCCGCGAGCGGGGCCGAGCGTCGGTGGATCGCGACCATCAGCAGCGCGGCCGCCGTCGACATGGCGGTGGCGTAGACCGCGTCCATGATCGTGTATGCCAGCATCAGTGGGCCGGGCGCGGCGACGAACAGCACCGCCGCGATGCGGCCCGCCCGCTCCCCGCCCAGCGTGCGCCCCATCGCCCAGGCGCCCGCCGCGGCCGCCATGCCCATGGTCGCCAGCGCCGTCGCGATGCGCACCGGATGCGGCCCCAGCCCCTGGAACAGCCCGTTCAGCAGCAGGTGGATCCCGGCCGGATGGGTCCTGGAGTTGTACGACCTGAATCGCGGCACCAGTTGCGGCTGCTGCGCCACGAACCCCCGGATGCCCAGCTCACGTACGAAGTGCTGGTCGGCGGGGTAGTAGTAGCGGTGCTCCACCGATCCCGTGGCCAGGCCCCGGACCAGGTGGCTCGGATCGCCCCGGATCAGAGCCGTCGCCGCGGCGGCGACCACCCCCGCCGCGATCACCACGGCCAGTGCCGCCCAGGTGGGCAGCCGCACCGTGGTGACCAGCACGGCCACGCCGATCAGCAGCAGCCCGGCCGGGATCATGAGCAGGGCCGGGCGGGACAGTTCCGGGTGCCAGAGGCCGTACAGCGGCGGGTGCGGGAAAACTCCGAACGGAATGCGCACCCGCGCCGCGCTGTACGCCAGGAACCCGGTCAGCACCGCCGCCACGGCCGCCATCAGCAGCACCGGCCACAGCCTCAAGGGGTGCGAGCGTCCTGCCCGCGGCGCGGTCGCCGCCACGGTGCCGAGGTCGTTCGCACGGGCGTTCGCACTGTTCGGCATGGTGTGGTCCAGCGCAGATCACGGCGCCGAACCCGTAGGCGCGGGGGCTGCGGACGCCGCTGCGTCCACCTTAGCCGTCAGACCGTCCCAGCTGGTCGAAGACGGCCGACCTGGCTCACTCCTCGTCCTCGTCCAGGCGGGCGAGCCAGGTGGCGAAGCGCTCGACCGGGATCTCGAACTCCGGGTTGAGGTCGATGAAGTCGCGCAGCCGCTCGGCCAGCCACTCCAGCGTGACCTGCTCGTCGCCGCGCCGCTCGACCAGCTCCTCGATCCCGCGATCGGTGAAGTACATCCTGTGCCTCCGGATATGGAGATCGCCGCTCCGGGTCACCGGACGCGGTGCAACCGCGTCCGGTGACCCGAAACGGCGATCATCGCCTAAAGGGTCGGCCGGTCAGGCCGGGCGCGGCAGGGCCGCTTCCAGCAGGGCGGCCTGCTCGACGTCGTGCAGCTTGGTGGAGCCCACGGCCGGGGCGGCCGCCGACGGGCGGGAGATGCGGCGCATGCGCACCCCGTCCAGGTGCTCCAGCAGGTTCAGCGCCACGAACGACCAGGCACCCTGGTTGGCCGGCTCCTCCTGCACCCAGCAGAAGTCCTCGGCCGCCGGGTACTTGGCCAGCTCCGCCTTGACCTCCTCGATCGGCAGCGGGTAGAGCTGCTCCAACCGGATGATCGCGGTGTCGGTGATGCCACGCTCCTGCCGGGCCTGGACCAGGTCGTAGTAGACCTTGCCGGAGCAGAACAGCACCCGCTTGACCTGCGCCGCGTCCAGCTGCGCCGTCTCACCCAGCACCGGCTGGAAGGTGCCGGTGGTGAAGTCGGCCACCGACGACACCGCGAGGCGGTGGCGCAGCAGCGACTTGGGCGTGAACACCACCAGCGGCTTGCGCTTGGGCGACAGGGCCTGGCGGCGCAGCAGGTGGAAGTGGCTGGCGGGCGTCGACGGGATCGCGATGCGCATGTTGTCCTCGGCGGCCAGCTGCAGCCAGCGCTCGGGACGGCCGGAGGTGTGGTCCGGGCCCTGGCCCTCGTGCCCGTGCGGCAGCAGCACGACCACGCTGGACTGCTGGCCCCACTTGACCTCGCCGGAGCTGATGAACTCGTCGATCACCGACTGGGCGCCGTTGACGAAGTCGCCGAACTGCGCCTCCCACAGCACCAGCGCGCTGGGGTTCTCGACCGAGTAGCCGTACTCGAAGCCCATCGCGGCGTACTCGCTCAGCAGCGAGTCCTGCACGTGGAAACGGGCGTCGTCGGCGGCCACGGCGCCGGCCGGCAGGTAGTCGCCGCCGGTCAGCGCGTCCACGATCGCGGCGTGGCGCTGCACGAACGTGCCGCGGCGGCTGTCCTGGCCGGACAGGCGCACGGTCACGCCCTGCGCCAGCAGCGTGCCGAAGGCCAGGATCTCGCCGAAGCCCCAGTCGATCTCGCCTTCGACCGCCATCTTGGCGCGCTTCTCCAGCAGCTGCTGGATGCGCTTGTGCGGGGTGAAGCCCTCCGGCAGCGAGGTGTGCGCCTCGCCGATGCGCCGGACCAGGTCGGCCGGGACCGCGGTGGCCACGGTCGGCTCGGGCAGCACCTCGCGGGCGCGGGTCAGCCGACTGGACACCCCGGCGACGGCGTCGCGGGTGGCCTTGAAGACCGTCTCCAGCTGCGTCTGGTAGTCGCGCAGCGCCTCCTCGGCCTGGTCGACGGTGATGTCGCCCCGGCCGATCAGCTCCTCGGTGTACAGCTTGCGCACCGAACGCTTGGTGTCGATGATCTGGTACATCAGCGGGTTGGTCATCGACGGGTCGTCGCCCTCGTTGTGCCCGCGGCGGCGGTAGCAGACCAGGTCGATCACCACGTCCTTGTTGAACTCCTGGCGGTAGTCGAAGGCCAGGCGGGCGACGCGGACCACCGACTCGGGGTCGTCGCCGTTGACGTGGAAGATCGGCGCCTGGATCATCCGGGCGACGTCGGTGCTGTACAGCGACGAGCGGCTGTACTCCGGGGCGGTGGTGAAGCCGACCTGGTTGTTGACGACCACGTGCACGGTGCCGCCGGTGCGGTAGCCGCGCAGCTGCGACAGGTTCAGCGTCTCGGCCACGACACCCTGGCCCGCGAAGGCCGCGTCGCCGTGCACCAGCAGCGGCAGCACGGTGTAGCCGTGCAGGCCCAGGTCGAGCCGGTCCTGCTTGGCCCGGACGATGCCCTCCAGCACCGGGTCGACCGCCTCCAGGTGCGACGGATTGGCCGCCAGCGACACGGTGGTCGTGAAGGCGCCGTCGGGGCTGGTGAACTTGCCGGTCATGCCCAGGTGGTACTTGACGTCGCCGGAGCCCTGCGCGGTCTTCGGGTCCAGGTGGCCCTCGAACTCGCCGAAGATCTTCTCGTACGGCTTGCCGACGATGTTGGCGAGCACGTTCAGCCGGCCGCGGTGGGCCATGCCGATGACGACCTCGTCCAGGCCGCCCTCGGAGGAGGCCTGGAGCACCTCGTCCAGCAGCGGGATCAGCGACTCGCCGCCCTCCAGCGAGAACCGCTTCTGGCCGACGTACTTGGTCTGCAGGAACGTCTCGAACGCCTCGGCGGCGTTGAGGCGGCCCAGCACGTGCTTCTGCTCCTCGGGGGTGGGCTTGGTGTACTTCTGCTCCACCCGCCGCTGGATCCAGATGCGCTCCTCCGGGTCGGTGATGTGCATGTACTCCACGCCGACGCGGCGGCAGTAGGAGTCACGCAGCACGCCCAGGATGTCGCGCAGCTTCATGGTGTCCTTGCCGGCGAAGCCGCCGACCGGGAACGACCGGTCCAGGTCCCACAGGGTCAGCCCGTGCTCGCGGACGTCGAGGTCCGGGTGCTTGCGGATGTGGAACTCCAGCGGGTCGGTGTCGGCCATCAGGTGGCCGCGGACCCGGTAGGAGTGGATCAGCTCGATGACCCGCGCGGCCTTGTCGATCTGGCCCTCGGAGGTGTGCGCGATGTCGCGGATCCAGCGGACCGGCTCGTACGGGATGCGCAGCGCGGTGAAGATCTCGTCGTAGAAGCCGTGCTCGCCGAGCAGCAGCTCGTGCATGACCTTCAGGAACTCGCCGGACTGGGCGCCCTGGATGACCCGGTGGTCATAGGTGCTGGTCAGCGAGATGATCTTGCTGACGGCCATGTCGGCCAGCTGGGCGTCGCTCATGCCGGAGAACGGCGCCGGGTACTCCATCGCGCCGACGCCGATGATGGCGCTCTGGCCCTGCATCAGGCGCGGGATCGAGTGCACCGTGCCGATGCCGCCCGGGTTGGTCAGCGAGATGGTGGTCCCGCTGTAGTCGTCCATGGTCAGCTCGTTCTTGCGGGCGCGCCGGACCACGTCCTCGTACGCCTGCCAGAACTGGCGGAAGTCCATCGTCTCGCACGCCTTGATCGACGGCACCACGAGCGTGCGCGAACCGTCGGGCTTGGCCAGGTCGATGGCGATGCCCAGGTTCACGTGCGCGGGCACGATCATCGCGGGCTTGCCGTTGTTCTGGCCGAAGTGGTTGTTCATTTCCGGGTGCAGGGCCAGCGCCCGGACCAGGGCGTACCCGATCAGGTGGGTGAAGCTGACCTTCCCGCCGCGACCTCGCTGCAGGTGGTTGTTGACCACGATGCGGTTGTCCGACAGCAGCTTGGCCGGGACGGCGCGCACGCTGGTCGCGGTCGGCACCTCGAGCGAGGCGTCCATGTTCTCGACGATCTTGGCGGCGATGCCGCGCAGCGGCACCACCGTGGTGCCGGCGGGCTCGGCCGGGGCGGCGACCTTCGGCGCGGCGGCCTTCTCGACCGGCTTGGCCTGCACCGGCGCGGGGGCCGCGGTGGCGGCGGGCTGGGTGGCCGGGGCGGCGGGCTGCGCGGGCGCGGCGGCGGCCTGTACGGGCGCGGCCTTGGGCTTCGCGGTGGCGGGTGCCGCGCTGTCGGCCGGCTTGTAGTCGGCGAAGAAGTCGTGCCAGGCGGGATCGACGCTGGTGGGATCGGCGAGGTACCGCTGGTACATCTCCTCCACGATCCACTCGTTCGGGCCGAAGCTCGCGAGCGGGTTGTCCTGCACTGAGCGGCCGCTTGGGCCGGCGCCCGAGCTCTGCTGGGTCGACACGGGTACTTTCGCCTCTTCCGCATGTCTTTAACGAGTACTCAGAAAACCGCGTCCCAGGCTACGCGCCCCCGTACGCCCGAGCACGGGCGGCAGGCGTCCGTGTCGCATGACACAGTCCCGACAGGTGGAATCCGGGGGGTGGGTGGCTGGATGTGTGCTACGCCACCGCGATCCAGGTGGCCTCGGCGCGGGCGAGCAGGCCGCCGTCCGGGCCGTAGAGCGCGGTCCGCACCAGCGCCTTGCGCCCCTCCCGCCGCACCAGGCTCCCCACCACGACGCACTCGTCGTCGGGCGCCGGCATCGCGTCGATCACCGCCGCGATGCGGCCCAGCACGTACGGCTGCTCGGCGGAGAGGACCGTCCAGCCGCCGGGGCAGTCCAGCGCCGCCCACAGCACCGGCACGGTGACCTCCGGCGGCACCGTGAACGTCGCCGCGGTGCGCCCGTCCGGCAGCGGGCCGGGGAAGATCCGCAGGCCGTCGGCCCGCTGCGGGCCGCAGACGTAGCAGGTGGGGAAGGGGTGCCTGACGTGGCCGGGGTAGCGGCCGCTCGCGGCGAGCGCCTCGGTACGGCTCACCGGTGGCACCGGCTCGATCTCGGCGGTACGCGCCGCCGCCGTCGCGACCAACTGCCCGCCCGGGTCGCGTACCGCCCAGCCATCGCCTTCGGCGGTCACCGCCAGCGGCACGCCGACCGGTGGCGGCTGCCGCAACGTCACCTCGACCGTCCCGGCGCCCGGGTCCACCGTCCCGGCCACGAGTCCGCTGGTCCAGCCGCCGTTACCCGTGGCGGGCGGCCCGGTGCGATCGGCGTCGATCACGATGTGCTCGGTCATGCCTTACAGCCTTTCACTCTTCACGTGCTGGTCACCCATCGCGGGTACAGGCTTTATCCAGCGCTTCTACACAGTGCACATGACCCAGATGTTGCTGACCGCGGCCCCTACGGGCTACTCCGCGCTGATCGCGGGAGACGCGGCGACGGTGGAGGCGGCCCAGCGGCTGCGCTACCGCGTATTCGCCGAGGAGATGGGTGCCCAGCTCGACCCGAGCGGGCTCGACGTCGACGAGTTCGACGCCTACTGCGACCACCTGGTGGTGCGCGAGGACCGCACCGGCGAGGTCGTCGGGACGTACCGGCTGCTGCCGCCGCAGCGGGCGATCTGGCTGGGGCGCCGCTACGGCGACAGCGAGTTCGACCTGACCTCGCTGCTGGTGCTGCGCGATCAGCTGGTCGAGGCGGGCCGCTCGTGCGTGCACCCCGACCACCGCACCGGTGCCGTGATCAACCTGATGTGGGCGGGCATCGCCAAGTACCTGGACCGGATGGGCTTCCGCTGGCTCAGCGGCTGCGCGTCGGTGTCGCTGGCCGACGGCGGCGTCCAGGCCTCGCAGGTGTGGGACTACGTGTCCCGCAAGCACCTGGCCCCGCCGCAGCTGCGGGTGCGCCCGCTGCTGCCGTGGACCCCGCAGCCGGTGGACAAGCCCGCGACCGCCGCCGCGGCCCCGTCGCTGCTGCGCGGTTACCTGCGGCTGGGCGCCTGGGTGGCGGGCGAGCCCGCCTACGACCCGGCGTTCGGCGTGGCCGACTTCTACGTCCTGCTGGGCGTGGACCGGGTCGACCCGCGGTACATGAAGCACTTTCTCGCGTGAGCGGGAAAGCCTAGGCGGAGCCTGGCACAGGCAGTAAAGAGCGTCGACATGTCGGTTTCACTGGTGAGCCCGGCCGGTCCCCAGTTCTCGGGCCGGGCTCGGACCGTACCCCCGCAAGATCTTGACGACCTGTGGCGGCCCACCTCGGCCTGCGGGCCGCGGTGTCGAAGTGTGCCGCCGGCCCGCGCCGGTCTGCTCCGCCAGGCGGCGCGGGCGGCGGCCGCGACGGCGGTGCTGCTGGTCGGGGTGCTGCTGCCCTGGCGGGCCGACCTGCTGGCCCGCGCCCTGCTGCGCGCGCTGGGGGTGCGGCTGCGGGTGCAGGGCCCGCCCATCGCCGTGGGCGCGCTGCTGGTGGGCAACCACGTCTCCTGGCTCGACATCGTGGTGGCGCTGGCCCTGAGTGGGCGGGCGCGCAGGCTGCGCATGGTGGCCAAGTCCGAGGTCGGTGCCTGGCCGGTGATCGGCCGGATCGCCCGCCGTCAGCGGACGATCTTCGTGGACCGGGCCCGACCGCGACGGCTGCCGCTGACCGTGGCCGAGGCCGCCGCCGCGCTGCGGGCGGGCGACACGGTCCAGGTCTTTCCGGAGGGTACGACCACCTGCGGCCCACACCAGGTTCGCTGGCGCAGCGCCTTCTTCCAGGCGGCCCTGGACGCCGGTGCCGCGGTGCAGCCGTTCACCCTGAGCTACACCCACCCCGCCGCCTCGTTCATCGGCGAGGACACCCTCGTCGAATCGCTGCGCCGGGTGCTCGCCGCCCGGTCGTTGCGGGTCACCGTCACCACGGCCCAGCCCCAGCCCGCGGTTTTCTCCCGGCGCCACCTCGCCTACGTGCTCGGCCGCGCCTGAGCTGTGCCCGCCTGAACCGTGACACGGTTCTCAGGAACTGTTCAGGGATTGCACAGCGGAGGGAGAGGGTCGGGGCGCACGATGGGGTCATGCCGGAGGCGAACCTGCTGGTGGTCGAGGACGACCCCAACATCCTGGAGTTGCTGTCCGCGAGCCTTCGGTTCGCGGGGTTCGACGTCAAGGCGGTCGGCGACGGCGCGACCGCCCTCGACGCGGCCGCGAAGATGCGACCTGACCTGGTCGTGCTCGATGTGATGCTGCCCGACCTGGACGGCTTCGAAGTGATCAAGCAGCTGCGCGCCGACCGCGGCCGGGTGCCGGTGGTGTTCCTGACCGCCCGCGACGCCACCGACGACAAGATCCGCGGACTCACCCTGGGCGGCGACGACTACGTCACCAAGCCGTTCAGCCTGGAGGAGCTGACCGCCCGCATCCGGGCGGTGCTGCGCCGCACCAACGGCGAGGACACCGAGTCGCCCAAGCTCGTCTTCGCCGACCTGGAACTCGACGAGGAGACGCACGAGGTGCGCCGCGCCGGAAACCTGGTGCAGCTGTCGCCGACCGAGTTCAAGCTGCTGCGATACCTGATGCTGAACCCGAACCGGGTGCTGTCCAAGGCGCAGATCCTCGACCACGTGTGGAACTACGACTTCCGGGGCGACGACAACATCGTCGAGTCGTACATCTCGTACCTGCGCCGCAAGATCGACAACGTCTCGCCGCGCCTGATCCAGACGCTGCGCGGGGTGGGATACGTGCTGCGCAAGCCCACGTCGTGAAGGTGCCCACGCTGCTCACGCGGTGGCGCACGTACCAGCCGCTTCGGGTGCGGCTGGTGGCGCAGACCCTGCTGCTGCTGGTGCTGGCGATCGTGCTCATCGGCGTGGCCAGCCACGTCGCGATGCGCCGCTACCTGACCGACAAGATGGACGCCGACCTGGACAGCGCGGTCACCCAGGTCCAGCAGTCGATCCCGACCAACAGGTCGGTGGAGACGACGATCGTGCTGCCCAGCGAGTTCATCGTCGCGGCGCCCAAGGCGACCTTCCGGGAGCCCATCCAGCAGCCCTGGGGCTACATCCGGCCGGTGTCGCTGGTGGATCAGGACCTGCCGGCGCTGCCTCCCGCTCCCGAGGACCTGCGGAGCAAGGTGGGGCAGTTCATGACGGTCAAGGCAGCCGACGGCGCGCCCACCTGGCGGCTGCGCGTCGACGTGCTCCCAAACAGCAACGCGATATTTGTAGTGGCTGAGCAGACCGGCACCCTCGAACTCGCGTTGGCACAGCTGCTGTGGATCAACATCTACGGCGGTGCCGCCGTGCTCATCCTCGCCGCGATGATCGGCACTGAGCTGGTCCGCCGCAGTCTCGGCCCGCTTACCGCGATCGAGAAGACCGCCGGGGCGATCGCGAGCGGTGACCTCACCCAGCGCGTGCCGGACCCGGAAGAGGGCGCCCCGCTGGCGCGGACCGAGGTCGGCTCACTGGCGCGGTCGCTCAACGTGATGCTGGCCCAGATCGAGACCGCGTTCACCGCCCGCGCCGCCTCGGAGACCTCGGCCCGCGCGGCCGAGTCCGCCGCCCGCGACGCGGCCGTGGCCGCGCAGGTGTCGGAGAACCGGGCGCGGCGCTCGGAGGAGAAGATGCGCCGGTTCGTCGCCGACGCCTCGCACGAACTGCGTACGCCGCTGACCACCATCCGCGGCTTCGCCGAGCTGTACCGGCAGGGCGCGGCGCGGGCGCCGGAGGAGACGGCGGCGCTGGTCAAGCGGATCGAGGACGAGGCCCGCCGGATGGGCCTGCTTGTGGAGGACCTGCTGCTGCTGGCCCGGATGGACCAGGAGCGCCCACTGCGCCCCACCCCGGTGGAGTTGCGGGTGCTCGCGGTCGAGGCGGTGCAGGGCGCGCGGGCGATCGCCCCCAACCGTCAGATCGGGCTCGTCGTCGCCCCGGACTCGGGCGAGCTGGTGGTGCTCGGCGACGACGCCCGGCTGCGCCAGGTGCTCGGCAACCTCACCGGTAACGCCCTGGCCCACACGCCACCCGGCACGCCGGTCGAGTTGCGGCTGCGCCGCGACGGGGAGCAGGCTGTGATCGAGGTGGCCGACGAGGGCCCCGGCCTGAACGAAGACCAGCGGGAGCGGGTCTTCGAGCGGTTCTACCGGGCCGACGCGGCGCGGACCCGGCGCGCCGACGGGCAGGTGAGCACCGGCCTGGGGCTGGCCATCGTCGCCGCGCTGGTGGCGGCGCACCACGGCACGGTCGAGGTCGACAGCGAGCCGGGCAAGGGCGCGGTGTTCCGGGTGCGGTTGCCGCTCGTTGACTTCGTCGATGAGGCCGATGATCAGGAGCAGGGCCCGCTCGCGGCCAACGCGGAGCGCTGACGACTCACAGAAAAGTTCCAGACCGATCCCAGAACGAACGCAGCGACACAGGGAAGACTAAGACCATGAGCGAGATCGACAAGCCCCCGTACGGTGCGCAGCCTCCGGCCGAGGGCAACCAAGCAGCGCATCCGGACCCGGCTGAGGGCGCGGCCCCGCAGGCCGCCCACGATCCCGCTCCGGCGGCGTGGTCACAGCCGTCCGACACCTCTTCCTCCCCGGTGTCGGCCGCACCGGCCGGGCCCGAGGCGGGACAGCCCGGGTCGAGCCCGGCCGGGGACCAGCCCACCGCCCAGCAGCCCGCCGTCCCCGCGGTGCCCGGTCATGTGCCGCAGCACGCGGCCGGCCAGCCGGGCCACCCGCAGTACCAGGGCGCGCCCGGCTACCCGACCGGCGGCTACCCGGGGTACCCGCAGGTGGGCGGCTATCCGCAGGCGGGCGGTTACCCGACCGGCGGCTATTCGGCCCAGCAGGCGTACGGCGCCCCGGCGGGCGCCACCTGGAACCCGCCCGGCAGCCAGCAGCAGCAGAAGGGCAGCGGCATCGGCGGCACCATCGCCAAGATCGCGATCGGTTCGGTCGCCGCGGTGGTGCTCGCCGTCGGCTCGGGCATCGCCGGAGCCGTCATCGCCACCCGGTACGCCGACGACGGCAAGGTCACGGTGTCCACCGGCTCCACGGCCGCCGCGCCGGTCATCGACCGCGGCTCCCTGGCGGCCGTGGCCGCCGCGCTGTCGCCCAGCGTGGTCAACATCGCCACCGGCTCCGGCGAGGGCTCGGGCATCGTGCTCACCGAGGACGGCTACATCGTCACCAACAACCACGTGGTGGCCGGTGCGTCCGGACGCGAGGTCACGGTCACCCTGGCCGACGGCAAGAAGGTCAAGGCCACCATCGTCGGCACCGACCCGCGCACCGACCTGGGCGTGGTCAAGGCCGACGCCAAGGGGCTGAAGTTCGCCACCTTCGGCAACAGCGACCAGGTCGCCGTCGGCGACACGGTGCTGGCCATCGGCAGTCCGCTCGGCCTGCAGGGGTCGGTCACCGCGGGCATCATCAGCGCCCGCGACCGCACCATCTCGGTCGGCGAGAACCGCGGCACCTCGCTGTCGGGCCTGCTGCAGACCGACGCGCCGATCAACCCGGGTAACTCGGGTGGCGCCCTGGTCAACACCAAGGGCGAGATCGTCGGCATCAACACCGCCATCGCCACCAACGGCACCGGCGACGGCAACATCGGCGTCGGCTTCGCGATCCCGAGCAACAAGGCCAAGTCCGTGGCCGAGCAGATCATGAACGGCAAGCCGGTGAGCCACCCGTACCTGGGTGTGTCGGTGACCGCGGCCGACACCGGCGGCGCGTCGGTCGGCGCGGTGACGGAGAACAGCCCGGCGGCGAAGGCGGGTCTGCAGAAGGGCGACATCATCAACAAGTTCGCCGGTCGCATCATCAACGACTCGGACGATCTGGTGTCCGCCGTCCAATCGGGCACCGTCGGCCAGCAGGTGACCGTCGAGTTCACCCGAAACGGTGAGGCGAAGACGGCAACGGTGACGCTGGGCGAAGCGTCCTAACAGCAGCGCACAAGACCTGTGCCTCCTCCCCACAGGGACGGCGGGCGGGCAACGGCCATCGGGGTTGGCCATGCTCGCCCGCCGTTCCGCGTCCGGGCTCGGGCTTGACGCGTGACCGGCCGGGACCGTACAAAGCCCCGGTGCGCGTGTCCGACATCCCGATGCCGCTCGCCGTGGCCGCCCGACCCCGCGACGAGCGGGGCTACCCGGTCCCGGCGATCACGCCCTGGGACGGGGCACAGCCGAGGTTCGCCACTACGGGCATCGCCCGCACGTACATCTGCGCCGTCGAGCGCCGCTGCTCCATCTGCGGGCTGACCATGGCGCCCGGTCCGGTGTGGCGGGTCGTGGCCGGACCCGAGGCCGACGCGATCACCGCGGCGCTGGCCGAGCCGGACGGGTACGCCAACGCGGCCGCCACCGCCGAAGCGCCCGGCCACCGCACCTGCATGCTGTACGCCGCCGTGACCTGCCCCTACCTCGCCCATCCCACCGCGCGCCGCGGGCATGCCGCGGTCACCCCCACGTTGGCGGCCAGTCGGGGCGATCGCAGCACCGGCGGCGGCGCCGTGGTCGGCTTCGCCGACTACGCGTTCCGGATCCAGCAGGGGACGGTGCTGTTCCGCTTCAGCGGGCCGGGTGGGTTCCGCCCGCACACCGCCGGCACCGAGCAGCTCGACGAGCTGCGTGCGGCGATCGCGGCCGAGCCGGGTCCGGCCGGGCCCGCGCCCGCGTACCTCGGCACCGACGAGGCGGCCGCCGAGCAGTGGTGCGGCGAGCTGCTGCGGGGTGCGGCCCGCTGAGCGCACAGGTCATCGACCCTGGTCGTTTGAGTGTGTTTGGAGTGTCGGCCCGCCCCGTTCGACTTCCTTTGAAGGGTTCTCACCTACGCTGCCCACGGGTAAACGATCACAGGAAGAGGAACCCATGCGGGCAATGATCGGACGTGACCGGGCGGTGCGGGCCGCGGTCATCGCGGCCTCGTTCGCTCTGGTGGCGGGGTGCGGTCCGAAGGAATCGCCGTCGGCCGGCCCGGAGCCCGGCGCGGCGCCGGCGGGAGCCGTGCCGTACAAGGTGGGCGCGCTGCTGGTCTCGAACGGCACCGAGACGGTCCAGATCGGCGGCAAGCCGGTCGTCTTTCCCACGAAGGTCACCGACGCGGCGTGGTCGCCCGACGGCAGCCGGGTGGCCTTCGTCGACGGTGACGGAGACATCGCCTCGGCCCGGCCGGACGGCACGGGTCTGACGAAGCTGACCAAGGCGAAGGCGGGGGTGCGCCGCAGCCGTCCGGCCTGGATCGCGGCGGGCGTCGAGATCTCGTTCACCGAGACCTCCGGCGGCACAGACCGCCTCGTCTCCGTCCTGGGCAACGGCGGCCTGCAGTACGACCACCAGCGCGAGCTCCCGACCAACCTCGCTCCGGACACCGCGGAGACCGGGAACTCGCGGGCCAGCGCCAGCGCGGTCGACAGCGACGCCGCCGACCTGGCCTTCCAGCACAAGGGGGCCAAGGGCGGCGAGGTCTGGGTGATCGACTTCAACCAGCGCGAGCCGTTCGGCATGAAGCTGACCGACGGCACCGAGCCCGTGCTGGCGCCCGACGGCGCCCACGTGGCCTTCGTCGGCGCCAACGGGCAGGTCAACGTCATCGAGACCAGGGACAAGGCAAAGCCGACACAGATCACCTTCGGCGCCGCCACGCCCACGCACCTGGTCTGGACCCCCGACGGCCAGAGCGTCGCCTACACCACCGCGTCCGGGGTCGAGTCGGTCGCCGCCCAGGTGGCCAAGGGTGCCAAGGAGAATCCGGCGACGAAGCTGTCGGAGATCACCGGTGTGCCCACCTTCCTCGGCGGGGTGACCGACCGGGTGACGCGTCTGGCCACCGGCGACCCTGTGGCCACCGCGCTGGCGGCGTCGCAGGCGGCCTGGGCGACGCAGCGGGAGCCGTACATCGCGTGCGAGTGCAAACGCGCCGCCGAACTGGTGCTCGCCCCGGCGGACAAGCCGGAGCTGGCGCTGACCGCGGCGTGGTTGGCGGGCGGGGGGCGCTCGACGTTCCTGCTGACCGGCGCCGCGAGCCTGGACCCCAAGGTCGAGGCTGAGATCAAGCGCGTCTTCGGGGCGATCCACCCGAAGGAGGGCGGCAGCCCGCTCGCCCACGTCGTCGGCGACCAGTCGGCGATCTCCGATGCCGTGCTCAACCGGCTCAAGACTCTCGGCTTCGAAGTGGACCGAGTGTCCGCGGCGGACCGGTTCACCCTCGCGGCGTCCCCCGGGTTCGCCGGCGACCCGCAGTACGCGTCCGAGGTCCTGCTGATCTCGGTGACCGACCCGACCTCGCTCGGGGTGGCCTACACCGGCTCGTACTACGGGGCGAGGGTGCTGCTGACCGACGGGACGAAGATGCCCGAGCCGACCGCGGCGTTCCTGGCGCGGCTGGGCCCGGACGCGAAGGTGGTCGCGGTTGGCACCGCGGTCGACGCGCTGGCCGCCTGGCCGGCCAAGCCCACGAAGCTGAAGGCGACAGAGCTGCGCGGTGCCGACGACGCCGCCACGGCGGTGCTGCTGCTCGACCGGTACGCCGGCTTCGCGCAGCGCCCGATCCTGGTCTCCAGCGGCGACCCGGTCGCGTTCGCCGTCGCCGCCGGCCAGTCGCAGGCCCGGCCGGTGCTGGCTATCGACCCGTCGGGCCTGCCCGCACCACTGGGCGACTGGCTCGGCGCGTCGTCGGCCGGGATCAATGAGGTCTGGGTGCTCGGCGGTGCCGACGCGTTCCCGCAGACAGTCCTGGACACGGTCGGCAGCCGGATCAGCGGCCCGCTGGGCGCCGCGAAGTCCTGAGCCGACCCCGCGCCCATGCTCGGGATCTGAGAAACGTGGACCGGGTCGCCTTCGCGGCACCCGATCCACGTTTCTCCGCTCGGAGCACGTTTCTCCGCTCGGAGACGGAACTGCCCGCCCCGGGGAGGCGGCCCCGGGGCGGGCAGAGAACTGCGGCAGTGCGTCAGCTCAGCGCGGGCTCCGCGTCGGCGGCGGCGTGGCGCGGCGCGGCGACCGGGGCCGCCGCGGGCTGCGCCACGACCGGCTGCGCACGCTTGTTCCGGCGGTTGCGCGTCCGCTGCTTGAGGCCCTCGACCAGCGAGTACCCGACCGGCACCAGCACCAGGGTCAGCAGCGTCGAGCTGACCAGACCGCCGATCACCACCACCGCGAGCGGCTGCGAGATGAACGCCGACGACTCGGTGAGCCCCAGCGACATCGGCAGCAGCGCGAAGATGGTCGCCGCGGCGGTCATCAGGATCGGCCGCAGGCGGCGCCGACCGCCCTCGATGATCGAGTCGCGGATCGACATGCCCTGCTCGCGGTACTGGTTGATCAGGTCGAGCAGCACGATCGCGTTGGTGACCACGATGCCGACCAGCATCAGCATGCCGATCATGGCGGCCAGGCCCATCGGCTGACCGGTGACCAGCAGCGAGAGCAGCGCGCCGGTCGCCGCGAACGGGATCGACACCAGCAGCACCATCGGCTGGGCCAGGCCCCGGAACGTACCGATCATCACGATGAAGACCAGCGCGACCGCGACGCCCATGGCCAGGAACAGGTCACCCATGGCCGACTGCTGGTTCTCCAGCACGCCACCGATCTTGTAGGTAGCGCCCTCCGGCAGGTCGAGTGCCTTGAGCTTCTCCTCCAGGTTCTTGCCGAGCGTGCCGAGCGCCTCGGCGGTGGGCGCGCCGGACACCTTGGCGGTGCGGACCTGCTCCACGCGGTTGATCTGGCTCGGACCGGCGACCGTGGTCACGTCGGCGACGTCGTCCAGCCGCAGCCCGCCGCCGATCGGCAGCGCGCGCAGCGCGGCCAGGTCGGCCGGGGCGGCGCCGGTACGCAGGATCACCGGCTGCTCGATGCCGTCGATGACCGCGCGGGTCACCGTCGTGCCACGGAAGGCCTGGTTGACGAGCTGGCCGACGGCCGCATCGGTGAGGCCCACCCGCGCCGCGGCGGGGCGGTCCAGGGCGACCTGCACCTGCGGGGTGCTGGCCGACAGGTCGCTGTCGAGGTCGGTCAGCCCGTCGAGCTGCGACATCGCGTCCTTGATCTGCTGGGCCGCCTGGCGCAGCGTGGCGTCGTCGGCCGCGTTGACCGACACCTCGATGTTGGACGAGCCGAGGCCGCCCTGCACCGCGCCGACCACGACCTCGCCGACAGCCGCGTCGTCCAGCGCGTCGATCTTGTCGCGCAGCGTCTCGGTGAGCTTGGCCTGGTCGACCTCAGCCTCCGAGGTGACCTGGAACCGGGCCTTGGTGGTGTCCGGAGCGCTGCCACCGAACATGTTGCCGCCGCCGCCGATGGTCACCTGGTACGACTTGATGCCCTCGGTGCTGTCGAGCACCTGCTCGACCCGCTTGGCCGCCGCGTCGGTGGCGGCCAGATCAGTGCCGGTCGGCATCTGCTGGGTGATCGAGAACGAGTTGCCCGAGCTGCCGATGAAGCTGGTCTCGATGCGGCTGGCCAGGCCGACCGTGCCGAAGAAGATGATCGCCGCGAGCACCAGGGTGACGGCGCGGTGGCCCAGCGTCCAGCGCAGCACCGGGACGTACACCCGCTGCAGCGGGCTGCGCAGCTCCTTGGCCTCGGCCTTCTCCCGGATCTCGGCCAGCTCCTCGGCGGTGCCCTGCGGCGACTTGAGGAACCAGTACGCCAGCACCGGCACGATGGTCAGCGACACCAGCAGCGATGCGAGCAGCGCCGCGGTCACGGTCAGGCCGAACGGGCCGAACAGCTGCCCGACGAATCCGCCGACCAGCGCCACCGGCAGGAACACCGCGACCGTGGTCAGCGTCGAGGCGGTGACCGCGCCGGACACCTCCTTCACCGCGGTGAGGATGGCCTCCTTCTTCGGCTCGCCGTACTCCAGGTGGCGTTTGATGTTCTCCAGGACCACGATCGAGTCGTCGACGACGCGGCCGATGGCGATGGTGAGACCACCCAGGGTGAACAGGTTGAGCGAGTAGTCGCCGGTCCACAGGGCGATCAGCGCGATGACCACGCTGACCGGGATCGAGACCGCGGTGACCAGCGTCGAGCGGACCGACAGCAGGAACACCAGGATCACCAGTACGGCGAAGGCCAGGCCCAGCGCGCCCTCGGTGGTGAGGCTGCTGACCGAGCGCTCGACCTCAGGCGCCTGGTCGAACACGACCTGCAGCGCGCCACCGGTGCCCAGCTGCGCGGCGAGCTCGGGCAGCTTGTCGTTGACCGCGTGCGAGATCTCGACGGCGTTCGCGCCGGGCTTGGCGGTGACGCCGACGCCCAGGCTGGGCTTGCCGTTGGTGCGGGTCAGCTGGGTGGCCGCGGCCGGGGCGGAGGCCAGCGTGGCGACGTCCTTGAGCTGCGTCAGCGGCTTGGGCGCGGCGGGCTTGATGCCGGGCGGGGTCGGCGTGGTGGGACGCGCGGCGGCGGGGGCGCCCGCGGCCGGGGTCAGGTACAGGTCGCCGAGCTGGGCCAGGGTGGTGAAGCGGCCGCCGACGGCGACGGAGTAGCTGAGGCCGCCGTCGCTGATCACGCCACCGGGCATGCTGATGCCGTTGGCGGTGAGCGCGGTGGTGACCGACTGCGCGCTCAGCCCGCGCTGGGCCAGCTTGACCGGGTCGAGGTTGATGGTGACCTGCGGGTCGCGGGCACCGGACAGGGTCGCCTCGCGTACGCCGTCGATGTTGTTCAGGGCCGGGAGCACCACGGCCCGCAGCCGCCGCGCGAGCTCCTGGTCGTCGCCGCCCGCGCCGCTGGCGGCGAGCTGGACCACCGGGAAGTCGTCGGTCGAGCCCGCGAAGACGGTCGGCTCGACGTTGGCGGGCAGGCGGCTGCTGATGCGGCTGAGCGCCTGCTGGATGTCGCCCTCGACCTTGTCCACGTCGACGCCGAAGTCGAACGTGATGGCGACGGTGGCCGAGCCGTTGCGCGAGACCGAGGTGACGCCGGTGGCCCCGTCGACGCCCGCGACCGCCTGCTCGATCGGGATGGTGACCTGGCTTTCGACGATCTCCGGGGTGGCGCCGGGGTACGCGGCGAGCACCGAGACGTTCGGGAACTGGATGTCCGGGAACATCTGCTGGCGCAGTTGCGGTAGCACGTACGCGCCGACACCGAGGATCGCCACGGTGATCAGTGCTACGAGACCGCGACTGGCGAGGCTCAGCCTGGTCAGGAACGACATCTCTCGACTCCAGGGGGAGGGTGCAGCGGTGAGCGGGGGAGGTCGACCCAGGGGAGGGTCGTCCGAGTTCAGCCGCAGTCAACCAGGTCAACTCGCACGAACCCTGAACCGAAGCTGAAAGCCAGCCGAAAGCCCGCAGTGCTCTCGGTCACTCCGCACCCGCCGCGCGGCCCACCGTCCAAGATCCGCCAAGTTGCCCGGGCAACTGGGGGAATTGGCCCCCAAGATACGCCCGTGTGCCCGGCAAGTCGGGAGATCCTGGGCACAACGGGCGGTGACTTTCAGCATTTATTCGGGTCGCGTACAGGCAACCGTGGGGACAGGTCGGGCACACTGGCGCGACAACCGACGACGGGAGCGCGGCATGAAGCCGGAGCAGGGTGAGCAGCGCAGGCTGCTCGTGGTCGACGACGAGCCGACGATCGTGTCGCTGCTCTCGGCCAGCCTGCGGTTCGTCGGCTTCGACGTGCGTACCGCGGCCACCGGCGCCCAGGCACTGGCCGTGGCCGCCGAGTTCAAACCCGAGCTGCTGGTCCTCGACGTGATGCTGCCCGACTGCGACGGCTTCGAGGTGGTACGCCGCCTGCGCGCCTCCGGCGCCCACGTGCCGGTGCTGTTCCTGACCGCCCGCGACGGTGTCCAAGACAAGATCACCGGGTTGACCGTGGGCGGCGACGACTACGTGACCAAGCCGTTCAGCCTCGAAGAGGTCGTCGCCCGCATCCGCGCCGTGCTGCGTCGCACCTACGCCGGGGCGGCACTGCCCAGCGACGACTCCACCCTGCGCTTCGCCG
The DNA here is from genome assembly GCF_019083965.1 of Catellatospora tritici. Classification (GTDB taxonomy): domain Bacteria; phylum Actinomycetota; class Actinomycetes; order Mycobacteriales; family Micromonosporaceae; genus Catellatospora; species Catellatospora tritici. Next base: position 492,038 of record NZ_JAHRCY010000001.1, on the reverse strand, counting down.
ACCTGGAGCTCGACGAGGAGACCCACGACGTGCGCCGGGCGGGCAAGCTGGTCCGGCTCAGCCCGACCGAGTTCAAGCTGCTGCACTACCTGCTCACCAACGCCGACCGGGTGGTCAGCAAGGCGCAGATCCTCGACCACGTGTGGCGTTACGACTTCGGCGGCGACGCGCGGATCGTCGAGTCGTACATCTCGCTGCTGCGCCGCAAGGTCGACACCGTCGACCCGCCGCTCATCCACACGCTGCGCGGCTTCGGCTACTCGCTGCGGCTGCCCCGCTCGTGAGACTGGTCGCCACCCTGAAACGGCCCAAACGCTGGTCGCTGCGAGCCCGGCTGCTGGCCGGAGTGCTGGCGCTGGTCGCCGCGGGTTTCGTGGTCGCCGACATCACCAGCGTCGCGCTGCTGCGCATGTACCTCATCGAACGGGTCAACGAGCAGCTGTACCTCACCGGCCAGGCCATGTCCCAGACCGAGCCCGGCGAGGTCAGCGACGAGGAGTTCTCCCGGCTGTCCAACTCCAAGGGCAAAGCCCTGTTCGACGCGTACGTACTGTCGTTCCGCGACAACGACGGCGGGGAGGTCAAGGGGCTGAAGGGGCCTGGTCAGCGGGGCGCCCCCGAACTGCCGGTGCTCGACCGGGCCGGGGTGGCGCTGCACGCCGACAAGCCGTTCTTCGCCCACAACGCCGCCGAACGGCACCACCCCGGCTACCAGGTCCTGGTCACCGCGCGGGCCGACGGCAACGGCAGCGTCGTCATCGCGTACGACCTCACCGGCGTCGCCCGGACCATGGGCCGCCTCGGCGGCATCGAGATCGTGGTGACCCTGGTCGTGCTCGGCCTGGCCACCGTGCTCGGCGTGTACGTGATCCGGATGGGACTGCGGCCGCTGACCGAGGTCGAGCAGACCGCCGAGGAGATCATCGCCGGGGGAGACCTGTCCCGCCGGGTGCCGCTGCAGGCCGCGCCGCGTACCGAGATCGGGCGGCTGTCCCGCACCCTCAACACGATGCTGGCCCAGATCGAGAGCTCGTTCGGGGAGCGGACCGAGTCCGAGGCGCGCCTGCGCCGGTTCGTCGGCGACGCCTCACACGAACTGCGCACCCCGCTCGCGGGCATCCGAGGCCTGGCCGAGTTGCACCGGCACGGGGTGGTCACCGACCCGGCCGAGGTGTCGGCGCTGCTGGCACGGATCGAGACCGAGGCGACCCGGATGGGCCTGCTGGTCGAGGACCTGCTGCTGCTGGCCCGGCTGGACGAGCAGCGGCCGCTGCGCAGCGAACCGGTCGACCTGGTGCCCATCGCCGCCGACGCGATCGAGTCGGCCCAGCTGCGCGAACCGACCCGGCCGGTGCGCCTCGAACTGCTCGACGGCGAGGCGCCGGTGGTGCTCGGCGACGAGGACCGGCTGCGCCAGGTGCTGACCAACCTGCTGGGCAACGCGCTGATCCACACCCCGCCCGGCACCCCGGTCACGGTCCGGGTCGGCACCGAGGACGACCGAGCCGTCCTGGACGTGGTCGACCAGGGGCCGGGCCTGGCCCCCGAGCACGCCGAACGGGTCTTCGAACGCTTCTACCGGGTCGATCCCGCCCGCGCCAGGGACCACGACCGGTCCCCGGCCGCGGGTTCCGGCCTCGGCCTGTCCATCGTGACCTCCCTGGTCACCGGACACGGCGGCACCATCGCGTACGCCCCCACCCCGGGCGGCGGCGCGACGTTCGCCGTCCGCCTCCCCCTCGCCTGACCTCGCCGCACCCGGGTCCGCCCGCACCACGCTGAACCAGGAGCAGGTCCAGCCCATGATGCAGGGCGTCATCTGCGTCATGATCACTGCAGTGTCGGGGAAAGCGGGCGAATCTTGGCGCGAATTCGTGCACTTTCCCCGAAACTGCAGCCTCGATCGGCGTGGGCGATCGGCGTGGGCGAGCGCTGGCAGGGTCGGGCCCGGTCGGTGCAGCGTTCATACAGCGGTGCCGTCGCCCTCCAGCGCAAGCAGGACCTGCAGGGCCAACGCCTCCGGGTCGCGCACCTTGGTCGAGTCGACGACGACCTCGCGGTCGCCGATCTTGACCGTGACCGTGGTACGCCGTTGGGACAGCCAGGCGGTCAGCGCTCCGGCCAGCGCGCTCAGCAGTTCGCCGTTGTCGGAGACCCATTGCAGCGCGTCGGTCACCGGGCCCAGCTCACCGGGGGCGGGCGGCACGTCGATGCGCTGCACCCGGGTGCCGCGCAGCTCGGAGTCGCCGCGCAGCGCGCTTTCGAGGGTGAGCAACTGGTCACTGTCGCCGCTGAGCTGAACACGCAGGGTCATGGCCGGAACGATATCCCTCGCACCCTGCACATGGGACGAATGAACGGTCGGGGCCTGGCTACGACAGGTTGGTCCACGATCGGTTCGCCGTACCTTAACGCTCGGTTAAAGATCAGCCACCGCCTCTTGCGTGACATGGGTCACGGGTCTAATTTTTAGCAAACTTTACTAACAGAGTTTGCCGCCCCGCCTAGTTCCGTGGTTCTGCTTCGCCCCCAGGAGGGTGAGAATGCAACGCAAGCCGCTCCTCAACCTGCTCGTCGCCGCGGCGACCGGCCTGGCCGCCACCGCGTTCGCGGTCGCGTTCGCCGGCACCGCCAACTCGGCGGTCGACCAGGAAGCATGCCGCCCGGACGGTCTGTACCGGACGCCCGGCGTCACCGTCCCCTACTGCGACGTCTACGACACCACCGGCCGCGAGGCCATGGGCACCGGTCACCCGCGCCGGATCATCGGCTACTTCACCAACTGGCGTACGGGCAAGAACGGCGCCCCCGCCTACCTGGTGAACCAGATCCCGTGGACGAAGATCACCCACATCAACTACGCGTTCGCGCACGTCGACGGGGCCAACAAGATCTCCATCGGCACCCCGACCGCGGCGAACAACGCCTCCACCAACATGACCTGGCCGGGCGTGGCCGGGGCGGAGATGGACCCGGCGTACTCGTACACCGGCCACTTCAACCTGCTCAACAAGTTCAAGAAGCAGTACCCGGACGTCAAGACGCTGATCAGCGTCGGTGGCTGGGCCGAGACCGGCGGCTTCTTCGACGACGCGGGCCAGCACATCGACTCCGGCGGCTTCTACCGGATGACCACCAACGCCGACGGCTCGATCAACACGGCGGGCATCAACGCCTTCGCCGACTCGGTGGTGGCGTTCCTGCGCCAGTACGGTTTCGACGGCGTCGACATCGACTACGAGTACGCCACGTCCAACAAGGACGCGGGCAACCCGATGGACTTCACGCAGGCCAACGCGCGCCGGGCCGGGCTCAACGCCTCGTTCCAGACGCTGATGAAGACGCTGCGCACCAAGCTGGACACCGCGGCGGCCGCCGACAGCAAGTACTACATGGTGACCGTGGCCGCGCCCGCCTCCGGCTGGCTGCTGCGGGGCATGGAGGCCTACCAGGCCACCCAGTACCTCGACTACATCAACATCATGTCGTATGACCTGCACGGCGCCTGGAACCAGTACGTCGGCCCGAACGCGTCCCTGTTCGACGACGGTGCCGACAACGAGCTGACCGCGGGCGGCGTCTACAGCGCCTACTCCAACATCGGCTACCTCAACACCGACTGGGCGTACCACTACTACCGCGGTGCGGTGCAGAGCGGGCGCATCAACGTCGGCGTGCCGTACTACACGCGCGGTTTCCAGGGCGTCACCGGCGGCACCAACGGTCTGTGGGGCACCGCGCCCAAGAGCGCGAACTGTCCGGTCGGCACGCAGAGTCCCTGCGGCAACGGCGCCATCGGCATCGACAACCTGTGGCACGACCTGGACACCTCGGGCAACGAGGAACCGGCCGGCTCCAACCCGATGTGGCACGCGAAGAACCTGGAGAACGGCATCGCCGGTTCCTACCGCGCCGCGTACGGCCTGACCCCGGCCACCGACCCGGCCGACAACCTGACCGGCACCTACGTCCGCAACTACTCGGCGGCGCTGGCCGCGCCGTGGCTGTGGAACGCGACCAAGAAGGTGTTCTTGTCCACCGAGGACGAGCAGTCCATCGGGGCCAAGGCCGACTACGTGGTGAACAAGGGCATCGGCGGCATCATGATCTGGGAGCTGGCCGGCGACTACGCCTTCAACTCCACCGCCGGTGAGTACCAGATGGGCAACACGCTCACCAACACGATCGCCGCGAAGTTCGCCGCCGCCTCGCCGTACGGCGCGAGCAAGTCCAACACGGCGCTGCCGACGCAGACGCTGGACGTGGACGTGACGCTCAACGGGTTCGCCCTGGGCGACTCGAACTACCCGATCAACCCGAAGCTGCGGCTGACCAACAACTCGGGCACCACCATCCCGGGCGGCGCGACGCTGGACTTCGACTACGGCACCTCGGCGCCGGGCACGATGAGCCAGCAGTCCGGCTGGACCATGACGGTCACCGCGGGCCACACCGGCAACAACATCGGCGGTCTCAAGGGCGACTTCCACCACGTGAAGCTGACTTTGCCGAGCTGGCAGACGATCGCGCCGGGCGCGAACGTCGAGGTCACGCTGAACTACGTGCTCCCGATCACCAGCCCGTCGAACTACACGCTCACCTTCGGCGGCCAGACCTACAGCCTGGCCGTGAACTACGGCCGGGGCGGCGTGGCCCCGACCGCGTCGCCGTCGACCTCGGTCGGCCCGTCGGCCTCGGCCTCGCCGAGCACCCCGCCCGGCACCTGCACCGACCCGGCCTGGGTGAGCACGCAGGTGTACACCGGCGGCAACCGGGTGTCCTACAACGGGCACGCGTGGCGGGCGCAGTGGTGGACCCAGGGGGAGACCCCCGGCGTCGCCTCGGTCTGGGTGGACCTCGGCGCCTGCGCCGGCGGCACCCCGTCGCCGTCGCCCTCGGTGTCGGTCTCGCCGTCGGCCTCGCCCAGCCCGAGCCCGTCGCCGAGTCGGTCGGCCTCGCCGAGCCCGTCGACGTCGCCCAGCGCGTCCCCGTCGCCGAGCCCGTCGACCTCGCCCGGGACCATCCCGGCGTGGGCACCGAACGTGGCGTACGCGACCGGTGCCAAGGTCACCTACGGCGGCGCGACGTACCAGTGCCGCCAGCCGCACACCTCGATCGTCGGCTGGGAGCCGCCGAACGTGCCCGCGCTGTGGCTGAAGCTGTGATCGGCTGACCGCGACACTGTGATCCTGGCGTCCTCTGAGCTGCGTCGACAGCTCGGGGGACGCCAGGATCATGCATGATGGCGGACGTGGGGAAGGTCGCGTTCGTGCTGGGTGGCGGCGGGGTGCTCGGCGCCGTCGAGGTCGGCATGCTGCGCGCGCTGTTCCGTGGCGGCATCCGACCGGACCTGGTCGTCGGCCTGTCCATCGGCGCGATCAACGCGGCCATGGTCGCGGCCGAGCCCGCGCCCGAGGTGATCGACCGGCTGGTGCGGCTGTGGGCCACCCCGGAGATCAGCGAGGTGTACGGCGACTCGGTGCCGCGCCAGCTGCGCCGCCTGGCCACCCGTGCCCACCTGCATTCGCCCGCGCCGCTGCAACGGCTGCTGGAGCGCACCATCCGGTCCGAGACCACCTTCGCCGACCTGCCCGTGCCGCTGCACCTGTGCGCGGCCAACATCGAACGCGCCGACGCGCACTGGTTCGACCGGGGTCGGGTCGTGCCCGCCGTGCTGGCCGCCGCGGCGCTGCCCGGCGTGCTGCCGCCGGTGGAGATCGACGGGGAGCATTTCCTGGACGGCGGGCTGGTGTCGTACCCGATCACCGAGGCGATCCGGCTCGGCGCCGACGAGGTGTTCATGCTGCAGGTGGGCCGCCTGGAGCGCCCGCTGGAGCCGCCGCAGCGCCCGTGGGAGGCGACCAGCGTCTCCATGGAGATCGCCCGCCGGGTCCGTTTCTCCCGCGAACTGGCCGCCGTGCCGGACGGGGTCCGGGTGCACGTGCTGCCGGGTGGTGCCGGGGCCGACGAGAGCCCGTGGGCGTACCGGGATGTGGCCGCGATCGGCCGTCGGGTGAGCGAGGCGTACGCCGCGTCCCGCGACTACCTCGCCGCCGTCGGCCGCTGACCACAGGGCCGGGCGGGGTCCGCGTTCTGCGGGGCGGGTCAGGCGATGCGCGGGGGGCCGGTGGCTTCAATCTTCTTGGCGGCGCGGCCCGAGGTGAAGGCCAGGATGAGCTGGATGATGCCGAGTGCGACCAGCCACAGGCCGGTGATCCAGACGATCACGGCCAGCGTGATCGAGGGCCAGAACAGCACGATCAGACCCGCGATCACGCCGAGCAGGCCCATCAGGATCGTGCCCACCCGTGCCCAGCCCCCGTGGCGGCGCGCGAACCCGGCCACGATCTCGGCGATGCCGCTGATGATCCAGGCCAGGCCGAGCAGCAGCGCCAGGAACTTGACCGTACCGGCGAGGTGGTTCAGGCACAGGATGCCGACCAGGATGAACAGCACCCCCATGACGCCGATCAGGGCGCGGTGCCAGCCCCGCGCGTCTTTGCTCGTGAAGGCTTCGGCTATCCGGAAGATGCCGACGACGATCAGCAGTACGCCGATGAGGGCGGCGATGACCGCCAGGGTGCTCTCGGGGAAGAACAGGAGCACCAGTCCCATGGCGATGGAGAGAATGCCGCCCACCAGCGCCATCCGCTTGAAGGAGTGCAGCGCGGCGGACTCCAGCGCCGCGTCACCGTACGGGTCGACCATGCTGCGAAGATATCTCGCAATGTCGCAGATTTCCTCTATTTGAGATTTTCTCCGATTCGTACTAGTAGCCTCAGGTAGCGACGGCGGCTGACGGAGGAGGCGGCGATGAAGCGGGGCCCGCTGGAGTTCGTCGTCATCGAGTTCCCGGAGAAGGTGCCCGGCCGAGCACTCGCGCCCGAGCTGCACCGCCTGGTCGACCAGGAGATCGTGCGCGTCATCGACATGGTCGTGGTGACCCGTGCGCCCGACGGCACCGTCACCGCCCACGAACTGGGCGAGTACGAGGGCGACCCCGACTTCGAGGCGCTCGACCCGGACATCCAGGCCGTCGACGGGCTCATCTCCGAACAGGACGTGCAGGATCTCGGCGAATCGATCACGCCGGGCGCGACCGCGTTGGTGCTGCTCTTCGAGCACCTGTGGCTGCGCAGCATGCGCACCGCGATCGCCGAGGCGGGCGGCGCGGTGGTGTTCACCGAACGGATCCCCGGCCCGGTCGTCGACGCGATCGAGGCGGCGAGCGAAGGAGGCTGACATGCTGCGACGACCCCCGGTGACCCGGCGGCGGCCGGGGCTGCTCGGCACGGCGGCCCGGACGGCGGTGGTGGCGGGAACGGCGACGGCGACTGCCGGGGCCGTCAGTGGACGGCAGCAGCGCGAGCGGCAGGAAGCCGCCCAACAGCGCGCCGCCCAGCAGGCCGTGGCGGCGCAACGGGCCACCGTCGCCCCGCCGTCGGACACCATCACTCCTGGCGTCGGGGCACCCGCCTCGGCCCCGCCGGCACCCGGCGCGCGGTCGACGGCCACGGGCACCCCCGCCGCCGACGCGGGTCGGACAGCCGCCCCGAGCGACCAGACGACACAGCTCAGGCAGCTGGCCGACCTGCACGCGGCCGGGGCACTCACCGACGCCGAGTTCGCCGCGGCCAAGTCCAGGCTGCTGGGGTTGTGATGGCACCCCGCGTCCTGACCCAGCCCGAGCCCGGCGAGCCCGAGGAACCCCGCGTCGTGTCGGTCGACCCGAGCGAGGCGCACGACACGGTCGCCGACCGGCGGCCCACCGAGCCACTGCCGCCGACCGTGGCGCCGCCCAGCCGGGGCGGGCAGGCCGTGCGCGGGCTGCGCTGGGTGCTCGCGTTCGTGCTCGCGGTGCTGGCCGCGACCCTGGTCACCGGGTCCGTGCTGGCCCGGTTCGCACGGGCGCAGCTGCTCGACACCGACAAGTACGTCGAGACGGTCGCGCCGCTGGCCGAGGACCCGCAGGTGCAGTCCGCCGTCATCGAGCGGGTGACGCACGAGGTGATGGCCCGACTGCCCATCCAGCAGCTGGCCGGTGATCTCGCCAACGCGGTCGGGCTGCCCCGGGCCCAGTCCATCATCGACCTGGCCACGCCCGCCATCACCAACTGGCTGACCGGCCAGGTGCACCGGATCGTGACCGACGTGGTCCACTCGCCGCAGTTCGCCACGGTCTGGATACAGATCAACCGGGCCGGGCACCAGGGGCTGGCCAACATCCTCACGGGTCAGGACGGCCGGTACGTGCACGCCGAGGACGCCACCATCGTGCTCGACCTCGGCCCGGTGCTGGCACTGGCCCGGCAGAACCTGGTCGACCGGGGGTTCACCCTGGCCGCCCACATCCCCGACATGTCCATCCCGTACCCGGTGGCGGAAGTCGAGCAGTTGCCCACCATCCAGAAGTACGTACGACTGCTGCAGATGAGCGCGACCTGGGTGCCGATCCTGGCGCTGCTGCTGCTCGGCCTGGCCGTGTGGGCGGCGCCGAACCATCGGCGTGGCCTGCTGATGGGCCTGCTGCTCAGCGCGTTGATGGTGGGCGTCGCGCTGGCGGCCAACCAGGTGGCCCGGGACCGGGCCGCGCAGCAGGCGGTGGCCCGCGGCTTCGACCGCTCGGTGACCCTCGACGTGTACGACACGGTCGTGCGCAGCCTGCTCTACGCGCTGGGCACCGTGCTGCTGGTGCTGCTGCTCGGCGCGGTGTGGACGGTGCTGGCCGGGCCGTCACCGGTGGCGCGACGCCTGCGGGGCCTGGTCAACAAGGGACTGGACCGGGTCGCCGAGCCGATGGGCGACGAGCCCGCCGCCCGGCACGTGGGACGGTTCGTGCGGCGGTTCTTCGCACCGCTCGCGGTGCTGGTCGGGCTGCTGCTGGCGTGGTGGCTGCTGGCCCGCCCGTCCCCGGCGACGGCGATCTGGGTGTTCGCCGTGGGCGCCGCCGTCACCCTGCTGCTGACGCTCGCGCGTCGGCTACCCGACCCGAGCGGGTGATCCGGGACTGGCGCCGCTGCGGCATGCTGGCCCCCATGAGTGAGGCGTCGGAGTATCCGTGTCCCATGTGCGGCGTGTCCGCGACGCTGGCGGGCCCATGCCCCGGCTGCGGACGCGCCCCGGACCGGGACGCCGCCGAGGTCATCGCGTACGACCACCGCATCGCCGACCTGGTCCCGCGAGTCGAGCAGGCGCGCGCGGCGTACGAGGGCCTCGCCGCCGAGCTGACCCTCGCCCGCCGACAGCGTGAGCTGCACGCCACCGCGGTACGCACCGCCGTGGCCCGCCAGCGCGGTCAGCACCTCGCGGTGATGACCCAGCGCGCGCAGGTCACCGCCCCCGCCACCGTCTCCGCCACCGGGTCCGGCGGCCCCACCGTGCCGGGCGGTCCGTCGTGGCCGGTCCAGCCCGCGGCGCCGAGCGGTCCGGGCGGGCGGCCCGAGGCCAGCACCAAGACGGTGCAGAACCTGCTGTTCGTGCTCGGCGGGCTGCTGCTCGGCATCGCCGCGATCGTCTTCACCGCTGTGGCCTGGGCCGCCTTCGACGTGGTCGGGCGCGCGGTCATCCTGGGCGTGGTGACCCTGGCCGTGCTGGCGGTGCCGCCGCTGGTGCGTCGCCGCGGACTCACCGCCACCGCGGAGACCTTCGCCGCCCTGGGCCTGCTGCTGGTCCTGTTGGACGGCTACGCCATCTGGTACGTCGACCTCGGCGGCATCGCCGAGCACTGGCACGGCGCCGCGTACGCGGGCACGGTGGCGGCGGTGACGAGCGCGGTCGGGTTCGCGTACACCCGGATCGTCGGCACAGCCGCGACCCGCTTCGGCGCCCTGCTCGCCGCGCAGCCCGCGCTGCCGCTGCTGTTCGTGCCGACCGAGCTCGGCGCCGACGGCTGGGCGCTGCTCTTCGCGGCGGTGGCCCTCGGCGACCTGCTGCTGCGGCGGACCTGGCGGGACCGGTCCGGCGTGGCGACCACGTGGCGGGTGCTCGCCGCGCTCGCCGCCGGTGCCGCCCTGGCTGTGGCCCTGCTGCTGGCGCTGGGTGCCTGGCTGCTGGCCGGAGACCTTGGTGCGGCCGTACGGGGCTCGGGAGCGCTGCTGGCGGTCGTCGCGATCCTGGCGACCTGGCTCTGGCTGCCTGATCCGACCGCCGGGCCGGTCGCCGATCCGACCGCCGGGCCGGTCGCCTACGCGCCCGCCGCCGCCCCGCTCGCGACGGTGCCGGGAGCCGCACCGGCAGCGGGTGGGACGGCCTATCGCCGTGCCGTCGCGGCGGGCGTGCTCGCGGTGGCGCTGGCCGCCGCGCTGGCCCGGCCGGGTCTGGAGCAGTGGCCGCGGCAGTGGCTGCTGCTGTTGACGGCTGCCGCGGGCCTGATCGTGGTGCTGGCGCTGGCGGCGCGCGGCGTGCTCGGCAGACGGGAACCGGCCGCCGCCACCGGGGCACGCGTCGGCGCGGCGCTCGCGCTGGCCGTGCCCGCGGCGTGCGCGGCGGGCTGGGCCCTGCTGATCGGGATCTACTCGTTGGGCGACGCGCTGCCCTGGTGGGACGCCCACCCGGTGGCCTACGCCGGTGGATACGCCTGGCAGCTGCCGCTGTCACTGCTGCTGGTCACCGCGGCCGCCTGGCTGCTCGCCGGTCAGGCCGGCTCCGGCGTGCTACGCCAGTGGACCCTGGTCCCCGCGCTGCCGCTGCTGGCCCTGGCCCTGCCCGGCCACCCCGCGCTCACCCCGTGGGCCGCCGTCGCCGTCGACCTGGTCGCGGCCACGGCCGCCGTGCTCCTGGCCCTGCTCGCCCGACCGCACGCCGATCCGGCCGACCTGCCCGCGATGGCGCCGGTCGGCCGTACCGAGGCGGGTGCGGACACGCGACCGGCCACCCCACCCGGCGACGAGCGTGACGCGGCCACCGGCGAGCGCATCATGCTCACCGGCTTCAGCACCCCGGCCGGGGCCGCGCTGCTCGGCGGTGGCACGGTGCCCAGCGGCCCGCTGCCGCCCGCCCCGGCGGCGCCGTGGCGGGCGGCCGCACCCGGCGCGGTGGCCTGGGGCGTCGCGGCGCTACTGCTCGGCGCGCACGCGCTGGCGGCCGGTGGCGGTGCACCGATGCGCTCGGCGGTGGCGCTGATCGGCGTGGTCCTGCTCGGTGCGCTCGCCTCGGCCGCGCTCCGGGTGTTGCCGCAGGCCTCGACGGCGGTCGGTGGGGTCGGCGCGGCGCTGGCCATCGCCCTGCTCCCGCCCGCGGTGCACGCCACCGTGGTCGCCGCGGGCGCGAGCGACCTGTCCGGACGCCGCGCGATGCTGGTCGTGGCGCTGCTCAGCCCGCTCTGGGTCTACCTGCTGCGCCCGCTGCGTACGTACGCCGTGGTCGGTGGGCTGGTCGGGGCGCTGTGGGCGCTGCCGTTCGGTCTCCCGGCCGCCGAACCCGCCGAGGTCTACACCGCGCTCTGCGTGCTGGCGCTGTCCGCGATCTGGCTGCTGGCGCGGCAGTCCTGGGTGCGCTGGGTGCCCGCGGTGGTGTTCGTGGGCGGCCTGGTCCAGTGCGGCGCCACCCTGCATGCGATCTTCGTGGCCCCGCTGGGCTGGTTCGACGCGATCTGGACCGGCACCCCGGCGGGTGCCGGGCTCAGCCCCGACCCGCTGGCCCCGGTGACCTGGACGTCGGTGCTGGCACTGGCTCTCTACGCCCCGGCCGCCGCGGCCTGGTTCGACCGCGCCGGCCGCCGGTACGGGCTGATCCTCGGCGGGCTCGTCGGCCTGGTCGCCGTGTTCGCGGCGCTGGCCGCCTGGCCCGCCCCGTGGCCGGTCATCGCGGCCCTGCAACTGCTGCTCGGCACCGGCCTGCTGGTGGCCGTCGCGCTGCGCCGCCTCGGCGCCCTGACCGCCACCGCCGCCGCGTACGGCGTGCTGCTGGCGGGGCTCGGGCTGGCCGGGGCGATGCCGCAGAAGTGGTCCACCATCGCGGCGCTGGCGGTGCTGACCGTCGCGTTCGGGGTGGCCGCCTTCGGTGGGCGTACCGCCCCGATCCGCACCGCGGGCTGGCTGGCCGGGGCGGGCGCGAAGGTGCTGCTCGCGTACGCGGTCGGCCGGGCGGCGGACCTGTCCACCGAAGTGACCGGCTACCTGGTGCTCGCCGTGGCGGCGCTGCTGCTCGGTCTGGCCTACCTGCCCCGGGTGCGGGCCCAGCGGGTCGCGGTCGAGGCGGCGGCGCACTCGGCGGCGCTGGTGGCACTGACGCTGTGCCAGGGCGCGGCGCGCCCGAGCGCGGCGGTGCTGGCGCTGTGGGGCGTGGCCCTGGGGCTGACCGTGCTGGCGGCACCGGCCGCCCAGCGGGTGCCCCGGGCGGCGCTGGCGGCGTTGCTGGAGTCGGTCGCCTGGTGCCTGCTGCTGCGCTCGGCGGGCGTGGGCACGGTGGAGGCGTACACGCTGCCGGTGGCGCTGCTGGCCCTGGCTGTCGGCCTGTACGCGGCGCGGACCCGGCCGGAGCTGTCGAGCTGGCTGTTCGCCGGTCCCGCGCTGGTCGCGGGGCTGCTGCCCAGCCTGGCCGGGGCGTTGACCGGCGAGTCGGTGACGCGGCGGCTGCTGCTCGGCGCGGGCGCGCTGGCCGTGGTGGTGTTCGGGTCGCTGCGCCGTTGGCAGGCGCCGGTGGTGCTCGGCGGTGGCGTGCTGCTGGTGCTGGCCGCGCACGAACTGGTGCTGGTGGCGCGACTGGTGCCGAGCTGGGTGCCGATCGCGGTCGGCGGCGCGGTGCTGCTCGCGCTGGCGATCACGTACGAGCGGCGGCGCCGCGACATGGCCCGCCTGCGCGGCGCCCTGGGCCGAATGCGCTGACGTACTTCGTTGAACCGACTGTCCAGCCGTCCCCGTCTTGCCAGAATGTGAGGAGGTATCCACATAAAGGGGGCAACATGGACTTCTGGGATGTCTTCTGGCTGTTGCTGATCTTCATCCCGCTGCTGCTGATCTGGGCGTTCGCCGTGGTGGACATCTTCCGCCGCGACGACCTCAGCGGCTGGCTCAAGGCCCTGTGGATCGTCGTGGTGATCCTGGCGCCGTTCTTCGGCACCCTGATCTACCTGATCTTCCGCAGGCCGGGCGCCACCCCGCAGGAACGGCAGGCGATGGACCAGGCCAGCCGCGACTTCGTGCAGAAGTACGCGCCGACCGACACCGCCCAGCAGCTCAGCATGCTCGCCGACCTGCACGACCGGGGCAAGCTGACCGACGCCGAGTTCGCCACCGAGAAAGCGCGGGTGCTCGATGCCGCCAAGGCAGTGACGCCCGCCACGCCCACGGCACCTGGGACCGCTACCAGCACCGCGACCTCGGCCGCTGGCGCAAAGCCGACAGCGCCGAGTGGCGCCTGACGATCCGTTTGCGGGTTGCGGCAGGTCGCGCCGCGAACCTAGGGTCTGTGGTCATGAGGTTCGAGGTCAGCCACGTACTGGATGCGATCGAGCGGCGGCTGGGCACCGACCCGGCCCTGGCCGCCGGAGTCCTCGACGTGGCTGAGTTGATCTACTGCGCCGACCTGGACGGTGGCCGTCCGGCCAACCTGGTGCGGCTGGGCATGGTGGTCGACGCGCTGGCCCGCCAGGTCGGCGAGGAGCACGTCTCGGCGTACTGCGTGGTCGACAAGTCGCTGCTGTCGAACCAGGACCTGACCTCCAACGAGCGCATGGTCATGCGCCGCTGGGCCGACGACGGCACCGTCGAGGTCGCCGTCGGCGCCGCCCCGCGCGTCATGGAGATCTCCGAGCTCACCGGCCTGCCGATCATCTCCCGGGCGCTGCCCGCGGTGTGGTCGCCGCTGCCCGGCGCGGGCGGCGCGGTGCTGCAGCCGCGCGGCCCGGCCCCGAGCGGCCCGTCGCCGGTCGGTCGCCAACTGACCGCCCGCTGGTGGCACTGCCCCGACCCGGAGTGCGGCAGCTTCGGCCCGGCTCGGCGCGGCAGCGGCCAGCCCGTGCCCCGGCTGCGCAACGGCCAACCGGTCTGCGCCCGCCACGACGCGCCGCTCGGCGACGCCGGACCGCGCCCGCCGCAGCAGGTGCTCGCGGTGCGCATCGACGGCGTGATCCGTACCCGGTTCGTGGTGACCGCGGCCGGACCGGTCGTGGTCGGCCGCGCGCCCGACGGTGGTCAGGGGCAGACCGGGGTGCAGCTGGGGCCGTGGCTGAACGAGGACGCGCGGGCCAAGGTCAGCCGGGCGCACGTGTCGGTCGCGCTGACCCAGACCGGGATCTCGATCACGGATCTGAGCATGAACGGGACGTTGGTGCGGCTTGGTGGCGCCGCCGACGGGGAGCTTCAGCTCAGTCGGGGGGCTTCGCGGCAGTTGGGCGTCTCCGACATCGTGGAGTTGTTTCCGGGGGTGGAGATCGGGCGGCTGGGGGCGTTGGCGAGCAGCCGACCTGTTGACTCGGCGTCGGTGCTCGGCGAGGCGCCGACGATGGCCTTCCGCCCCAACACCCCCTCCTTCTAGCGCTCACAGACGTAAGGAAGGGCACCTTCTCATCGCTTTGCGAGGTAGAAGGTGCCCTTCTTAACGGCCGCTGGCCGCTGCTCGACTTACCGGTCACTTCTCCCCGTGGGCTGGCCGCTGGGCGGCCCTGCCGCTGGTCGGCCGGCGGTGGCGGTGGCGGTGGCTGGTGGGTGGGTGGGAAGGGCTTGGCGAATGCTGGGTTGATCGCTGTGGTCGGTCAGAACAGCGGGGTTGGGCCGACTCTCTGACCGAAGACCGTGATCATGGCGAGACGGGCGCGCCATGATCACGGTCTTCGGTCAGTTTCCGGGCGTCGTCTGCGGCCGAATCCGACCTTCTGGCCACTGACGGAGATCATGCCAACGGCTGGAGTTGCAAGATCGCTGCCTGCGGTCACTCTCCGGGCCGAGCCGGAGCGCCGTAAGCGGCGATCGTGAACGCGGGCAGCGATCCGTGGTGGCTGGTGGCTGGTGGCTGGTGGCTGGTGGGGTGTCAGGCGGCGCCGATGACCTCGGCGAGCTGCCGGACCGCCCAGCGGATCTCGTCCTCCTCGATCACCAGCGGCGGCGCGAGCCGTACCGTCACGCCGTGGGTGTCCTTGGCCAGCATGCCGCGCGCCATGAGCTTCTCGGACGCCTCGCGACCACTCATGATGGACGGGTCGATGTCGACCCCGGCCCACAGGCCGCGCCCGCGCACCGCGGTCACGCCCCGGCCGATCAGCGCCCGCAGCTGCTCGTGCAGCAGCCCGCCCAGCTCGGCCGAGCGGCGCTGGAACTCACCGGTCTCCAGCAGCTTGATCACCTCGATGGCGACCGCGCAGCTCAGCGGGTTGCCGCCGAAGGTCGAGCCGTGCTCGCCCGGCTTGAGCACCCCCAGCACCTCGCGGCTGGCCGCCACGGCCGACACCGGCACGATGCCGCCGCCCAGCGCCTTGCCCATGATGTGCATATCGGGGCGGACGCCCTCGTGGTCGACGGCGAACGTCATGCCGGTCCGGCCCAGGCCGCTCTGGATCTCGTCGGCCAGGAACAGCACGTTGCGGCGGTCGCACAGCTCGCGCACGCCGCGCAGGTAGCCGTCCGGCGGCACCAGCACGCCCGCCTCGCCCTGGATCGGCTCCAGCAGCACCGCGACGGTGAAGTCGTCGACGGCGTCGGCCAGCGCGGTCAGGTCGCCGTAGGGCACGATCTGGAACCCCGGCGTGTACGGCCCGAAGTCCGCCCGCGCGTCGTCGTCGGTGGAGAAGCTGATGATCGTGGTGGTACGGCCGTGGAAGTTGTCCGCCGCCACGATGATCTTCGCTTGCCCGTCCGGCACGCCCTTGACCTGGTAACCCCACTTGCGGGCCACCTTGATCGCGGTCTCCACCGCCTCGGCGCCGGTGTTCATCGGCAGCACCAGCTCCTGCCCGGTGAGGTCGGCCAGCCGGTGGCAGAACTCCGCGAACTGGTCGTGGATGAACGCGCGGCTGGTCAGCGTGAGCCGGTCCAGCTGCGCGTGCGCGGCGGCGATCAGCTTCGGGTGCCGGTGGCCGAAGTTCAGCGCCGAGTATCCGGACAGGAAGTCCAGGAACCGCCTGCCGTCGATGTCGGTGACCCAGGCCCCCTGGGCCTCGGAGATCACCACTGGCAGCGGGTGGTAGTTGTGCGCCGTCCAGCGCTCGGCGTCGGCCACTGCCGACGGGGTACGGCTATCGACGATCGAGTTCATGACCGCAACTCCAGGGTGCAGCACTTGGGTCCACCGCCGGCCAGGCGCAGCTCGGAGACGTCCACCCCGATCGGCTCGTAACCAGCCTTGCGCAGTTCCTCCGCCAGGTGCGGGGCCTGTACGGGCAGCACGACGTTGTGCCCGTCGCTGACCGCGTTGAGGCCGAGCACCTCGGCATCCTCGATATTAGCGAGCACGGCGTTCGGGTAGAGCTGACGCAACACCGCCTGGCTGCCCGGAGAAAAAGCCTCCGGCAGGTACGCGATGTTGGCCGGCTTGCCGTCGGCGCCGGTCGACAGTACGCACAGCGCGGTGTCCAGGTGGTAGAAGCGCGGGTCCACCAGCTGCAGCGTGATCACGGGGCGGCCGAAGATCTCCTGCACCTCCGCGTGCGAGGCGTGCGCGGTGCGGAAGCCCGTACCGGCCAGGACGTACTCCCCGGCGAGCAGGATGTCGCCCTCGCCCTCGTTGACGTGCTTGGCGTCGTGGACCTCGTAGCCGGACCGGTCGAACCAGTCACGGTAGGCCGGGCCCTCGTCGGCACGCTCGGCGTGGCGGAACTGGGCGGTGAACATCCGACCGTCGATCACGGTGCCGCCGTTGGCGGCGAAGACCATGTCGGGCAGGCCGGGAACCGGCTCGATGAGCTCGATCTGGTGGCCGAGGTTCTCGTACGTGGCCTTGAGGCTCTCCCACTGGCTGATGGCCAGGGTGGTGTCGTACGGAGCGGCGGGGTCCATCCACGGGTTGATCTTGTAGGTGACGGCGAAGTGGGTGGGCCGGCACATCAGAAAGCGCTTCTGCATGCCTCAACGCTAAGGGCCCGACAGCTGCGACAACCATTGTTCGACCATGCGCGTGACCTTGGTTCATTGCGCATTTCGGCACCCCGACCAACGATTCGTTGCGTCGGGTCCGAATCCCGTTCCCGACCCCACGCTACGCCCGCCCCGGCACCCCGCCAACCCCACTTCCGTGGGACCGGCGGGGACGGGCTGCGGGCGGGTGGGACCGGCGGTGTGGTGGTGCTGAACTGTCGTTAAAGTGCCGGTCATGACTGACAGCCAGAGAGTTGCGATCGTGACCGGGGCCGCGCGGGGGATCGGCGCGGCCACCGCCCAGCGGCTGGCCGCCGACGGGTTCGCCGTCGCCGCCGTCGACCTCAACGCGGCCAACTGCGCCGACACCGTGGCCGCCATCGCCGCCGCGGGTGGTCGGGCGATCGCCGTCGGCGCGGACGTCTCCGACTCCGCCGCGGTCGAGACCGCCGTCGCCCACGTCGCCGAGACGCTGGGCAGCCCGTCCGTGCTGGTCAACAACGCGGGCGTACTGCGCGACAACCTGCTGTTCAAGATGAGCGACGACGACTGGGACACGGTCATGTCGGTGCACCTGCGCGGCGCGTTCCTGTGCAGCCGCGCCGTGCAGAAGTACATGGTCGAGCAGAAGTACGGCCGGATCGTGTCGCTGTCGAGCACCTCCGCGCTCGGCAACCGGGGCCAGGCCAACTACGCCGCCGCCAAGGCGGGGCTGCAGGGCTTCACCAAGACGCTGTCCATCGAGCTCGGCCCGTTCGGCATCACCGCCAACGCGGTCGCGCCCGGATTCATCGTCACCGAGATGACCGCCGCCACCGCCGCGCGGGTCGGGGTGGACTTCGAGGCGTTCCAGGCGGCGCGGGCAGCCGAGACGCCGGTCCGCCGAGTGGGGCGCCCGGAGGACGTCGCGCACGCGATCTCGTACCTGGCCAGCGAAGGTGCCGGCTTCGTCACCGGCCAGGTCATCTACGTGGCGGGCGGTCCCCGCGGCTGACTCCGGGCACCGTCCCGTCCGCACCCCTCTTAGCATTGACGCTGGCCTATCTAGAGGACGAATCTTGGAAAACTGTCCTCTAGATAGGCCAGCGTCATTGAAAGGCGGAGCGGTGGAGCGGCCGCGACCAGCACTGGCGTGACAGGAGTGCGCCATTGTTACCCGTGGGTATTGTGATCTAGCTCACGACATGGTTACCTCTCGGTAACTTGTCCGCAGCAAGGCCGACATCCCCCGCGAGGTCGCTGTGAGGAGATCCCTACCCCTCTTCACGGTGGTCGTGCTCGCTCTGTTCGGCTGGGCCGCTCCCGCCCACGCCGGCACGACCACCGGGTTCCGCTTCGTCGACATCACCGCCCCCGACGGGGTGGTCCTCAAGGCCAACGTCATCGAGCCGACCAGCCCCGGTCGGCACCCCGCCATCGTGTTCCCGTCCAGCTGGGGACTCAACGACCTGGAATACCTGGCCCAGGCCAACGCCCTCGCCCAGGGCGGTTACACCGTCGTGTCATACACCCCGCGCGGGTGGTGGGCCTCGGGCGGCGAGGTCGACACCGCCGGGCCGAAGGACATCGCCGACGTGTCGAGGGTGCTCGACTGGACCGTCGCGAACACCACCGCCGACGCCTCCCGGCTGGGTATGGCGGGCGTGTCGTACGGCGCCGGCATCAGCCTGATCGCGTCCGGCCACGATAGCCGCATCCGAGCCGTGGCCGCGCTCAGCGGCTGGAGCGACCTGGTCAGCTCCCTCTACGGCGGCGACACCCGCCGCCTGCAGTCCTCGGCGCTGCTGGTCGGCGCGGCGGCGCTGCTGGCCGACACCAGCGACGAGTTCGACCGCGTCATCGGCGACTTCTACGCCAACCGCAACATCGACGGGGTCAAGTCCTTCGCTCGGGCGCGGTCGGCGGGCACGTACCTGTCGGCGATCAACGCCAGCCACCCCGCGATCCTGATGGCCAACGGGTACGGCGACTCGATCTTCCCGCCGAACCAGCTCACCGACTTCTTCACCGGCCTGACCGGTCCGAAGCGGCTGGAGTTCGCCCCCGGCGACCACGCCATTCCCGAGCTGACCGGCCTGGCTGGGCTGGACAACCACGTGTGGACCTCGGTGCGCCGCTGGATGGATCGCTACCTGCAGGGCGCGGCCAACGGGATCGACACCGAGCCGCCGGTGGTGCTCCGGTCGCTGACCGGCGGCGCGGCCGAGTCCTACCCGAGCTGGGCGGCGGTGAACACCACGACCACCCGGTACGGCCTGGGCGAGGTGAGCTGGCTGACCGGCACCGGCAGCCTCGGCGGCGCCCCGTCGACGGGCTGGTCGCGGCGCACCTGGTTCACCGTGGACACGGTGGCCGCCGGTGGCGTGATCCTGCTCTCCAATGGGCTGCAGGCGCTGACCGGGATCCCGCCGACGGCCTGGATCCCGGCGGTGGACCGTAACGCCGCCGGGGTGTGGCAGGCCGACGACGCGTCGAGCACGATCCGCATCCGTGGCGCGGCCACGGTGCACGCCCGGTTCACCCCCACCGAGCGCAGTGGCACTCTGGTGGCGTACCTGTACGACGTGGACTGGGCGGGCACCGGTCGCCTGATCACCCAGGCTCCGGGTTCGTGGCTGAACGGCACGGCCAATGCCGTCCGTACCCTCGACATCAAGCTCCCCGCGACCAGCTGGGACGTTCCCGCGGGCCACCACCTGGCCCTGGTGATCGACGGCCACGACGGCTTCTACCTGGACGAGAACGGCACCCTCGGCTCCGTCCTCTTCACCGGCCAGTCCTGGCTGGACCTCCCCGTCCGCTGAGAAATCCGCTGACGATCATGCGGTTTCGGGGAAAGCGCACCCATCCGCCCTCGGATTCGTGCACTTTCCCCGAAACCGCAACCGCAACCGCACCGCGGCCACCGCGGGGTCAGCGGCCGATTGCGCCGTGTGGCGGGACGATCAGGGCGTAGATGACCAGCACGCACAGGGCGATGTTGATCAGGGACCACCACGGGAACACCGGCAGGTAGAGCATCTGGATCAGGGCGGTGAGGCCGGCCAGGCCGACGCCCACGCCGCGGGCCCACGTCTTGCCGGACATGATGCCCGAGCCGACGACGATCTGGATGATGCCGAGGATCACGTGCAGCCAGCCCCAGCCGGTCCGGTCGAACAGATAGAACTGGCCCGCCGCGTAGCTGACGTACCTGTCGTTGAAGAGCGCGAACACCCCTTCGACGACGTTGAACACGCCGAGCAGCAGGATCAGCAGGCCCGCGAAGGACAGCCAGCCGGAGACCGGTGGGCTGGCGGGCCGTACGGCCGTCGTCATCGGAGTACCCCCCATTTCGTGATGTCTTCTCACGTTATCCATGCTCATGGTCGTTTTCGGGCGGAACGGCGGAAGCCGGGCCCGGGTGGCGGTGCGCCTCGGCGACCGCCCAGGCGGCCAGGGCGGTGGTGATCGGCACGGCGGCGATGAGCCCGAGCGTGCCGACGACACCGCGCACGATCTCGGCGGTGATGATCTGCGTGGGCAGCACGTCGCCGACCTTCGCCCCGGCGCTGACGATCAGCAGCATCAGCGGCAGCGACGCACCCGCGTACGCCAGGATGATGGTGTTGACCACCGATGCCACGTGCGAGCGCCCGACCCGGATCGCCGCGCGGTAGAGCTGGCGCGCCGACAGCGTCGGATCGGCCAGGGACAGCTCGCCCACCAGCGCGGTCTGGGTGATGGTGACGTCGTCGAGCACGCCGAGCGTGCCGATGATGATTCCGGCGAGCAGCAGGCCGCGTAGGTCCACTCCGGCCAGCACGTTGGTGAGGATGGCCGCTTCGTCGGTGCCCGCCCCGGTCAGGTACAGCGCGCGGGTCACCAGCAGGCCGAGCAGTCCGGTCAGGATCAGCGCGGCCAGCGTGCCCAGCACGGCCATCGAGGTGCCCACGCTGATGCCGTGGGTCAGGTAGATGACGGCGAACATGATCGCCGCCGCGCCCACGATGGCCACCGGCAGCGGCGCCTCGCCCTGCTGGATCGCGGGCAGGATGAATCCCAGCAGCACCGCGAAGCTGACCGCGAGCCCGATCAGGCTGGCCACGCCCCGCCAGCGCGCGAACGCGACCACCGCGGCGACAAACAACGCCACCAGCAGCAGCAACGGCGTCCAGCGGTCGTGGTCGACGACGGCGTAGCGCAGGTTGCCCTGCGCGTCGGGGCTCTGCACCACGACGACCCGGTCACCGGGCGCGATGACCGGCGCGGTCGGCCCGGATGGCACGGTCGCCTCGACCTGCTCGCCGTGGACGCGGACGACCGCGGTGCCGCAGTCGCCGCCGAGCTGCGCCGGGGTCTCCCGCGGGCAGGCCGGGGTGGCGCTGACGACCTCCCCGCGCAGCCGGGGCAGCTGCTCCTCGGCGGGCGGCACGCTGCCGCGCGGCCACAGCACCAGCAGCCCGACCACTGTCGCCACCACCATCGGGACGATGACGAGGGTGACGATGTGCCGCAGCCGGGGCGGCGCGGGCGGCAGGGTCTCACTCGGCTCGTGACTGTGCCCGGCCCCCATGCCCCGAAGCTAGTCCACCTGGGACGTCGCCCAGGCTGGTTGCGGCATTTCGGTCAGGGCGTGACGAGCAATGTGTGCCGGTAGCCGTCGTCGTCCCACAGCGCCAGCAGTCGCCCGTCCGGCCCGGCGACCAGCGCCAGGTAGTAGGGCTCGGCCGTCAGCCGGGCCAGCGTGACCCGCCGCGGCACCCTCGTCCTGCCGTCCACCGCCGTGCACCACAGCGCCAGCCGCTGCGGCTCGGGCGCCGGTGCTCCGAAGCGGACGTACACGACCGGTCTCGGGCCCGGGGTCGTGGTCAGCCCGCAGGCGGTGTTCCCGCGTACGGCCAGCGGCCAGCGGCCCTGGTCACCGCCGAGTTCGGCGGCCTCGTGCAACCCGAGCTCGCCGTAGTCGACCAGGGCAGTGGGCAGCGTCGGGTCGGCGGGTGCGGCGATCTGCTCGAGGCGGGCGCCCTTGCAGTCGGCCGCGGGGCAGGTGGCCAGCCAGGCCCGGCCGCCGGACGCGTCGCGCAGCAGCGCCGTCGGGCGGTCCTGGTCGTCGAGGGCCAACGTGAGCTGCGGTACGACCGTACGCATGTTCGCGTCGTAGAACTGCGTCCTGTTCACCGCGGCCTCGACCGTGCCCAGCACGGCCAGCGAGCGCCGGGTGCAGTGTACGGTGTTGCAGCGGGTGACCGCGAGTTCGACCCGGTCCGGCTCGCCGTCCTTGACCAGCAGCGGACGGGCCGTGGCGACCACGACCGAGCCGTCCGGACCGGGCGCGACGGCCAGCACAGGCTGGCTCTCCTCGCCGCCGGTGTGCCACTTCGTGATGCCGTCGGTGCACCGCCCCGGCCCGTCGCAGCGTTCGAGCGCCACCGCGTCGTTGCCGTCTGTTCTGATCACGTCGGGCATGTCGCGCCCACGCAGCCCGGCCGTGACCACGGTGCCGTCGGCGCCGATCGCGGTGGCGGCGTTGTCGGCACCGAGCCAGGTCACCGCCGAGTTGTGCGCGTCGCTCGCGGCGCAGGCGTCGTCGCGGCACCAGTGCATGCCGTACTCGGTGACGACGATCGGGTGCCTTCCGGTCGGCCAGGCCGTGGCGAGGATGGCGCCGCTCCAGGAGACCTCCTGCGAGACGGCGGTCGGGCTGTCGTACGGGTTGACCGCCGCGACGGTGATCCCGAGCAGCAGCGGCAGCGGTAGCAGCGCCGCCAGCGCCCAACCGGTGGCGCGCCGGGGCGCCGGGGCGGCGGTGGTCGCGCCGAGACCGGCCAGGACCGCCTCGACCCGCGCCGGATCGGTCTGGACCGGACCGGCCTGCAGCGAGCCGCGCGGCCGCAGGTAGGCCACCATCAGCAGCGACGCCTGCACCGCGGCGAGCAGCAGCATGCCGAGGACCGCCAGCACCTGCCCGAGCCAGCCGAGGTAGGGCGGGTGGGGCAGGGGCACCCGGTCCAGCTGGCCGCCCACGAACTGGTTGGCCAGCCACGGCAGGACGATCACCGCCGACATCGCGATCCCGGTGCTCGGCAGGCGCCCGGCCGCCAGCCGGTGTGCGTGGCGCAGCAGCGGAAGTTCATTGTCGCGCAGGACGATCGCGGGCAGCAGCAGCAACCGGGTCGACACCAGCACCAGCCCGCACCCGATGATCACGGCCAGCAGCGGGAGTTCCAGTCCGTTGGCGTTGGCCGCCGCGCCCGCGCCGCACAGCGTCACCACGCCGATCAGGACGAGCATGAGCACGACGGCCATGGCCGACTCCGGCGCCGTACGCAGCGCCCGGCCCAGCGCCTGCCGCGAGGGCACGGCCACGCCGCGCAGTCGCCCGGCCAGCACGATCATCGCCGCGTTCAGCCCGATCAGCCAGCCGAAGGCCAGGACCAGCGCGCCGAGCACCGAACCGCCGGCCGTGGCGTCGGGCCGCAGCATCCCGTCCACGATCGTCGCCGAGGGACCCGCCTGCACGATGTCGATCATGTCGGCGAGCAGCAGGCCGGGCACCAGCGTCGGCACCAGCACGGCCGCCAGAGGCCGCCAGTGCGCCACTGCGGCGAACAGCCCGGCGGACAGCACGGCGCCGCCGCCGCTCGGGGTAGATCCATCGGTGGCTATGGCTGCGGGGGTGGTCACCGGCGCAGCGTAGGCGACGTACGCCAGCCCCCGCAGCCCCGGGGCCCACCGTGATCATCGAAGTTGCCGGGCAATCGGGGGTATCCGGGCCTGCCCGGTGCCCGATTGCCCGGCAACTTGACGGCCTCGGCCTACGGGTCTTGACGGCCTCGGACTGCTGGTCAGTGCGCGTGGTCTTCGTCGCGGGCCTGGCGCGGCAGCAGGAACGCGGCCGCGAAGGTGACCGCGAGCAGCGCCACCTCGACCCACAGCACCAGGCGCATCGCGTCGGCGAAGGACGCCTGGTCGGGGCCGAACGGCCCGAACTTGACCGTGTTGAAGAACAGGGTGCCGAGCAGGGCGATGCCGACCGCGCCGCCGAGCTGCTGTACGGCGGTGAGGGTGCCGGAGGCCGAGCCGGTCTCGTGCGGCTGCACCCCGGCCAGGATGATGTCGAAGAACGGGGCCATGACCAGGCCCATGCCGATGCCGAAGGCGCCGAGCGCGGGGGCCAGCTGCCACGGGGTGACGTCTGTGCCCGCCAGTTCCAGGGTGATCACGAAGCCGACGGTGGCGGCGGCCATCACGGTCAGGCCGACGTGCAGCAGGCGTCGGCCCAGCCTGCGGGTCAGTCCGGCGCCGCTGGCCAGGCCGAAGCCGACCATGATGCCCAGCGACTGCGGCACCGAGGCCAGACCGGCCTTGAGCGGGGTGAAGCCCAGGCCGAGCTGGACGTACAGGCTGAAGGCGAGGCCGAAGCCGATCATGCCGGAGAAGAAGGCCAGCCCGGCGACGAGTCCGCCGGTGAAGGCACGCTTGCGGAACAGCGACGGCTCGACGAGCGGGTCGCCGCCGTTGCGGCTGCGCACGGCCTGCTGGCGTACGAAGAGGGCGAAGACGGGCAGGCAGGCGGCCATCATGGCGAATGTCCACGCGGGCCAGCCCAGCTCGCGGCCCTGCACCAGCGGGTAGAGCAGCAGCAGGGCACCGCCGGTGACCAGGCCGACACCGGTCAGGTCGAGCTTGGAGGCGTGCGCCGAGCGGGACTCGGGCAGGAACTTCGCGGCGCCGAGCAGGGCGAGCAGGCCCAGCGGCAGGTTGATCAGGAAGATCATGCGCCAGCCGGTGCCCCAGAAGTCGGCGTCGACCAGCCACCCGGCCAGGATCGGCCCGGCGACCGCGGACAGGCCCATGACCGGCCCGAACGCGCCGAATGCGGCACCCATCTCCTTGGGCGGGAAGACCTCCTTGATGATGCCGAGGCCCTGCGGCAGCAGCACCGCGCCGAACAGGCCCTGCAGCACCCGGGCGGCGATGAGCAGCTCGGGGGAGGTGGACACGGCGCACAGCGCCGAGGCGGCGACGAACCCGGCGGCGCCGATCATGAACATGCGCTTGCGGCCGAAGAGATCGCCCAGGCGGCCGCCGGTGATCAGGCCGACCGCCATGGCCAGCGTGTACGCGGCGCCGAGCCACTGGATCAGGCTCTCGGAGCCGCCGACGTCGGCCCGGATGGACGGCCCGGCGATGGTGGTGACCAGCGCGTCGAGCAGGTCCATCACCTCGGCGGCGAGGATCGTGAAGAGGGCGGCCCAGCGCCAGCGGTACGCCGGGGGCTCGGTATCGGGTGGGGCTGCGGTCTCGAGGACGGCGGACATGCGATCTCCAGGGGGAGGGGAGCGAACACTGTTCGTTTGACGAACACTGTTCTACCTACCGAACGTCGTTCGCGTCAACTACGATATCCGCCATGCCCGCCGAGAGCCCCGAGATCCCCGCTCCGCCCTGGCGCCGCTCCCGACCCGCAGGAGCGGCAAAGCGGCCGCTCAGTCAGGACATGATCATCGACGCGGCGCTGGTCGTGCTCGACCGGGAGGGTCTGGACGCGGTGAGCATGCGCCGGGTCGCCGAGGAGCTGGGCACCGGCGCCGCCTCGCTCTACGCGCACGTCGCCAACAAGGACGAGCTGCTGGAACTCGCGTACGACCGGATCCTGGGCGAGATCCGCCTACCCGCCGAGCCCGACCCGGACCGCTGGCAGGAGCAGATCCGCGAGATCGCCCGCGAGTCGTACCGGGTGCTCGGCGCACACGGCGACATCGCCCGGGTCAGCCTGGCCAACGTGCCCACCGGGCCGAACGCGCTCCGGGTGAGCGAGGCGATGCTGGGCGTGCTGATCACCGGGGGCGTGCCGCCGCAGCTGGCGGCGTGGGCGGTGGACCGCATCGCGCTGTACCTGAGTGCCGACGCCTACGAGGGGGCGCTCTACCAGGCCCGGCAGCGGGCCATGGGCGCCTCGCCGGAGCAGTTCATCGCCGAGTACTTCGGTCAGCTGCACGGTTACCTGGCGAGTCTGCCGCCCGAGCGGTTCCCGTTTCTCAGCAAGCATGTCGACGCGCTCGTGCAGGGCGATGGCGACCAGCGGTTCGAGTTCGGACTGGACATGCTGATCGGCGGCCTGGTCCGGCTGGTGCCGCAGCGGGACTGACCGGGGTCAGGGCGCCCCGACGGGCGTGTAGTCCGGGCCCAGGATCAGCGAGCGTACGTGCTCGATCAGCGCGACCAGCACCTCGCGGCCGGAGCGGCGGTCACGCACGTCGCACATGACCACGGGGACGTCCGCGTCCAGCGTCAGCGCGGTGCGCACGGCGGCCACCGAGAACGGCTGCGCGCCGTTGAAACAGTTCACCGCCACGATGAACGGCGTGCCCCGCTTCTCGAAATAGTCGATCGAGGGGAAGCTGTCGGCCAGTCGCCGCGTGTCGGCCAGCACGACTCCACCCAGGGCGCCGATGGCCAGCTCGTCCCACAGGAACTTGAACCGTTCCTGCCCTGGCGTGCCGAACAGGTAGAGCACGATGTTGTCGCCGATGGTGATCCGGCCGAAGTCCATGGTGACGGTGGTGGTGCGTTTGCCCTCCACCCCGGAGAGGTCGTCGTCGTCGGCTCCGGCGGTGGTCAGCACCTCCTCGGTGTGCAGCGGGAGCACTTCGCTCACCGTGCCCACCAGTGTGGTCTTTCCGGCGCCGAACCCGCCCGCGATCAGGATCTTTATCGTGGTGGGTGGCGTGGAGCGTTGGGGCATGCGACCTCTCAAGCGCGCCGGTGGACAGCCGCGCCCCTGATTCGACGGCTGATAGGGCGCAGCCGCGGCTGATATTACTTACCCCAGCGCGCGCACGCAGCATCCGATCTGGAGTTTTTCACGTTTTCGCCATACACAATGCGATGACCGGCGCCGATACCCGGCGCCGGTCATCACCTCTCGCGTGTCGCGCTCCGGCGTGTCAGACCGGGCTGAACCAGACCGCCGCGTACGGCCCGACACCGATGGTTGCCTCACCCTCGCTGTCGGTGCGGATGCGGCCCAGGTTGCCCACCCCCGACCCGCCGTAGCTCTCGGCATCGGTGTTGATCACCTCGCGCCAGGAACCCGGCCGGGGCAGTTTGATCCGGTGCTCGAACAGTGGGATGCCGGAGAAGTTCACCACGCAGGCGAGCAGCTTCTTCGACGTCTTGCCGTGCCGTACGAACGACAGCGTGTTCGTGCCCGAGTCGTGCGGATCGATCCAGCTGAAGCCCTCCGGCTCGGTGTCGCGCGCCCACAGCGCCGCGCTGTCGACATAGAGGGCGTTCAGGTCGCGGACCAGGGACCGGATGTCGCCGTGGTAGTCGGCGTGGGCCCAGTCCAGGCCCCACTGCTCGCTCCACTCGGTCTCCTGGGCCAGCTCCGCGCCCATGAACAGCAGCTTCTTGCCGGGGAAGGCGTACATGTAGCCGAGCAGGCCGCGCAGCCCGGCCAGGCGCTGCCAGCGGTCCCCGGGCAGCTTGCTCATCAGCGAGCGCTTGCCGTGCACCACCTCGTCGTGACTGAGCGGCAGCACCCACTGCTCGTCGAAGGCGTACATGCTGGGCCAGGTCAGGTCGCCGTGGTGGTAGCTGCGGTGCGCCGGGTCGCGCTGGACGTACTCCAGCGTGTCGTGCATCCAGCCCATGTTCCACTTCATGCCGAAGCCCAGGCCGCCCCACTCGACCGGCCGGGACACGCCCGGCCACGCCGTGGACTCCTCGGCGACGGTCAGCACCCCCGGGTTGTCGGCGTAGACGGCGGTGTTCAGCTCCTTGATGAAGTCGACCGCCTCCAGGTAGGTGTTGCCGCCGTCGACGTTCGGCGTCCACTGGCCGGGCCGGCGCGAGTAGTCGAGGTACAGCATCGAGGCGACCGCGTCCACGCGCAGGCCGTCGATGTGGAACTCCTCGCACCAGTAGCGGGCGTTGGCGATCAGGAAGTTGCGCACCTCGCGGCGGCCGTAGTTGAAGACGTACGTGCCCCAGTCCGGGTGCTCGCCACGCTGCGGGTCCTCGTGCTCGTAGAGCGGGGTGCCGTCGAAGCGGGCCAGGGCCCACTCGTCGCGGGGGAAGTGCGCGGGCACCCAGTCCAGCAGCACCGAGATCCCGGCCTGGTGCAGCCGGTCGACCAGGTGCCGGAACTCGTCGGGCGTGCCGAACCGGGCGGTGGGGGAGTAGAAGCCCGTGATCTGGTAGCCCCAGGAGCCGCCGAACGGGTGCTCCATCACCGGCAGGAACTCCACGTGCGTGAAGCCCAGGTCGGTGACGTAGTCCACCAGTTGATCGGCGAGTTCCTTGTAGGACAGCCCCGGCCGCCACGAGCCCAGGTGCACCTCGTACACGCTCATCGGGCGGGCGTGGTGGTCGCGGACCTTGGCCCGCTTGGCCATCCAGGCGTCGTCGTTCCAGGTGTAGCCGGAGGAGTAGAGGACCGAGGCGTTCTCCGGGGGGCACTGCGTGGCGAACGCGAGCGGGTCGGATCGGTAGGTCCAGTGCCCGTCCGCGCCGTGTACGCGGAACCGGTAGCACTGCCCGGCCTGAGCGTGCGGCACGACGCCGGCCCATACCCCGCTGTTTCCCTGCGGGTGCAGGTCGATGCCGTCGTCGGGCCACCAGCCGGAGAAGTCGCCGATCACCTGCACGGCCTTGGCGTTCGGGGCCCACACGGCGAACCGCCAGCCCGCGCGGTCCGCGAGCGGGTGCGCGCCGAGCACCTGCCACAACTTCTCGTGGCGGCCCTCGCCGATCAGGTACAGGTCCAGGTCACCGATCAGCGTACTCATCGCAGCAGATTCCCGTCCGGCACGACGATGAGCTGCCGCTCACCGCCTGCCTGCTCGGCCAGCCGTTCCGCCTGGAACAGCGGCTCCTCGTGGATCGCCGCCCGGTACGAGGCGACGGTGCGGGCGGCGATGGACTGCCAGCCGTACTTCTCCGACACCATGGTCAGCGCCCGCCGGGCGATCTGCTTGGCGCGCTTGGGTTCGGCCAGCAGCGTGCCGACCGCGCCGGCCAGCGCCTCGGGGTCGCTGTGGGGAAAGGTCATTCCGGTCACGCCCGGTTCAACGATCTCGGCCAGGCCTCCGGTAGCGGCCACCGCCAGCGGAGCTCCGGCGGCTGCCGCCTCCAGGGCGACCATGCCGAACGGCTCGTAGAGCGAGGGCACCACGGTCGCGTCGGTGGCGGCCAGCAGCGCGGGCAGTTCCCGCTCGGACTGGAAACCGATGAAGTCGACCGTCTTGTTGAGCTTGAGCCGCCGCGTCGCGTCCTGCAGCTCCTCGCGGTAGGGGCCGTCCCCAGCGATGATCACCTTGAGGCCGGGGTGCTCGTCGGCGAGCTGCGGCACCGCGTCGACCAGGTGCTGCACGCCCTTCTCGTACACCAGCCGTCCGGCGAAGCCGATCAGCGGGCCGTCCCCGGCGAAGCGCGACCGGGCCTCCCGGACCTTCTGCGCGGGCGCCTTCCAGACCTTGCCGTTGACGCCGTTGGGGATCACGTCGACCTTGCTCATCGGCAGTTCGAGCAGGCGGCTGACCTCCCAGCGCATGTACTCCGAGCAGACCAGCACCCGGCAGGCGCGGTGGCCCAGCCACCACTCGACCGAGTGGATGCTCTTGTTGAGGTCCGCGGGCAGCCAGCCCTGGTGGCGGCCCGCCTCGGTGGCGTGCACCGTGGCCACCAGCGGGCGGCCCAGGTGCTCGGCCAGTGTCACCGCGGTGTGCGTGACCAGCCAGTCGTGCCCGTGCACCACGTCGTAGTGGTCGGTCTCGGCGGCCCGCAGCGCGGCCCGGGTCAGCGTGTGGTTGAACGCCATCGTCCAGGCCAGCAGCGTCGGCGTCTCCAGCGGAAACAGCGGCGGGTCCTCAGGGGCGCGCACGATGCGCACGCCCTCGGCGTACTCCTCCAGCGGAGCGCCCGGCGCGTGCCGGGTCACCACGGTCACCTGGTGGCCCGCCGCCACCAGCGAGGTCGCCAGCGCGTGTACGTGCCGACCCAGCCCGCCGACGACGACCGGCGGGTACTCCCAAGAAAGCATCATGATCCGGAGCGGCTTCGGTGCCGCCAACGGGTCCGATGCGACGGGCATGGTCATGGTCATGCGGGCCCCCTCGCAGTGACAACCCGGGCATACGGAACGGGACACCTGCCACAGGTGTCGGTACGCCATTGGGGTTGAGCACATTCTGGCCCATGGGTATTGCCAGCTGGGGACCTTTTGTTTCGTGTCTGTTACGCTCTGCTACTAGTGAGTAGAGATGAGTAGAATGCGTAGATTCTCCGCCACGCTCCAGGCCTGCCACGGACAGCCGGTCGCGGCGTGCGGCGCCGCCCCGTCGGCGGTCTCGCTGATCGACCCCAAGCCGTAATCGCCCAGGTGGGCGCGCAGTCCGGTGAGAATTCCATCGATCGAAAGCGATGCGTTGTGCAGTGCCTGGGCGTACGGGCCCAGCAGCCACGGCCATACCGTGCCCTGGTGATAGGCGTGATCGCGATCGACCAGCGAGCCGCTGTGATGTGCGCGATACGCCGGGTCGTCCGGGTCGAGGCTGCGCGGGCCGAGCGGGGTCAGCAGCGCGTCGCCGATCCGGCGCAGCGCCACCGGGTCCGGCTCCATCGGGGCGTACGGCAGCGACCAGGCCAGTAGCTGGTTCGGCCGCAACGCGGCGTCGTCGGGGTCGAGCACGTCGAACAGCCACCCCTGCGGAGCCGGGAACCGGCGCCGGAACGCCGCCACCGTCACCGCCAGTCGCCGCCGCACGTCGTCGCTGCTCACCCCGGCGCGGTCGCGCAGCCCGGCCAGCGCGGCCAACCCGTTGCACCACAACGCGTTGACGTCGACGGCCTTACCCGCCCGCTGGGTCACCGGCATCCCGCCGACGCGCGCGTCCATCCAGGTCAGCGCCTCACCGTCGGCGCCCTGCACCAGCAGGCCGTCGCTCTCGTCCACCTTGATGCCGTAGCGGGTGCCGCGCAGGTGCGCCGCGAGGATCCCGTCCAGCGCCGGGACCAGCTCGGCGGCCAGGTCGTCGTCGCCGGTCGCCTGCACGTGCCGGTCGATCGCGTGCAGGAACCACAGCGTGGCGTCGGCGGTGTTGTAGCCGACGGTGCCGCCGTCGGCGGTGTTGGCCAGCATGCCCTCGCTCAGCGTCCCGGCGTACGCCCGCAGCAGCTCGCGCCCCTGCTCGTGTCGCCCGGTGACCAGGAACAGCCCCTCGTACGACGTCATCGTGTCGCGCGACCACGCGCCGAACCACGGATACCCCGCCACCACGTCCGGCCCGTGCGCGGTGCGCACCACGAACGCGTCCGCGGCCAGCGCCAGCGTCCCGGCGTCCGGATCGGCCGAACCGAGCGCGGCGACGACCTCGCGCCGCCGCCGGTGCTCCGCCTCGACGATCTCGATCGCGGGCGGTGGCTCGACGGCCAGGTCCCCGGCCCACGCGACCACCTCCACGGTGTCGCCGGGCTCGGTCAGGGTGCCGCCGAACCGGCCCGCGAGCAGCAGGTCCTCGTTCGGCACGTACCCGCGCGCGGCCTCCATCCGGTGGTGCACGCCCAGCAGCCAGGTGCCGTCGGGGCGCCAGCCCGGCCCGCGCAGCCGGTACGCCCCCTCCACCACCGCGCCGCCGGTCGCCTCGCGCAGCTCGAACTGCCCGGCCCGGCGCTCGCCGTGCTGGTCACGCCAGGTGCACAGCGCCTCCAGGTCCAGCTCGACCGGGCCGCCGCTCAGCAGCCGGTGCACCACCGCGACGCAGGGCGTACCGTGCCGGACCGCCAGCTCGCGCTCCAGCACCGTGGTGCCGATCCGCCACCGCCACCGGGGCAGGCCGTCGACCAGCGTGAACTCCTCCAGCAGCGCGTGGCCGCGCGGGTCGAGAGTGCCGTCGGCCCACTCGTGGCTGCCCAGCCGCACCACCTCGCCGCCGGGCAGGCGCAGGACCGGGTCCAACGCGGCCAGTCCGACGTGGCGGGTCGCCGGGGTGTCCCCGGCCACCACCAGCAGGCCGTGGTAGCGGCGGGTGCGCAGGCCGCTGACCGTACCCATGGCGTAGCCGCCGCGACCGTCGGCGACCAGCCATTCACGCTGGCCGCCGAGGGAGAGATCACCGCAGATCTGGGTGCCGAATCGCATACACCCAACTCTGTCAAAGATCTGGCCCGGTCGGGATGGTGATCGCGCGTTCTCATGGTCGCGTGCTACCGCGGCCTTAATCGGTGTCGTCCTCCGCTGCGCTGCGGACGACACCGAGCGGCCACTCTCACCCGCGACATCAGACGTAAGTTGCACAAAGGTGTAACACGGGCAGGGGAGAATCGGCCGTGTGAACGACGCAGAGCGCCGGAGACTGGCCGACGCCGACGCCGGGGCGCAGCCCTGGCGGGCCTGGGGACCATACCTTTCCGAACGGGCCTGGGGCACCGTGCGCGAGGACTACAGCGAACACGGCACGGCCTGGGAGTACTTTCCGCACGACCACGCGCGCTCGCGGGCATACCGGTGGAACGAGGACGGGCTGGCGGGCGTCTGTGACGAGCGGCAGACCTTCTGCTTCGGACTCGCGCTGTGGAACGGCGTCGACCCCATCCTCAAGGAGCGGCTGTTCGGGCTGACCGGCAACGAGGGCAACCACGGCGAGGACGCCAAGGAGTACTGGTGGTACACCGACTCCACGCCGACGCACTCGTGGATGTCGTGGCGCTACCACTACCCGCAGCGGGAGTTCCCGTACTCGGAGCTGGTCGCGGTCAACCGGCAGCTGGAACGGGCCGAGCCGGAGTACGAACTGGCCGACACCGGGGTCTTCGCCGACGACCGCTACTGGGTCGTCACCGCCGACTACGCCAAGGCCGAGCCGACCGACCTGTGCGTCCTGGTCAGCCTCACCAACCGGGCGAGCACGCCCGCGACCATCCACGTGCTGCCCACGCTCTGGTTCCGCAACACCTGGTCGTGGGGCCTGCCCGGCCGGGACGACAAGCCGGAGATCATCGTCGAGCAGGTCGCGGGCGGCGGCGGCGCGCTGCACGCCCGCCACCGCATCCTGGGCCAGCTCGTCCTGCAGGGCGACGGCGACCCGACCCCGCTGGCCTGCGACAACGAGACCAACGCGCGGCGGCTGTGGGGGTACGAGGAGACGCCGGACCATCCCAAGGACGCCATCGCCGACCACGTCGTGCACGGCACGGACACGGTCAACCCGGCCGGGGTCGGCACCAAGGCCGCCCTGCACTACGTGCTCACCGTGCCGCCGGGGGAGACCGCGCGCATCCGACTGCGGCTGACCCAGGTCGCGGCGCCCGGCAGCCGGGCCCGCATCGCCCCGGCGCTGCCCGGCGACTTCGACGAGATCATGACCGCCCGGCGCACCGAGGCCGACGACTACTTCGCGCAGCTCGTGCCCGCGGGCACCCCGTCGGCCGAGGCCGACATCGTGCGCAAGGCCGTGGCCGGGCTCATGTGGGGCAAGCAGTTCTACCACTACGACGTGGCCCGCTGGCTCGACGGCGACCCGGGCTCGGTGCCGCCGCCGGACGGGCACCGGTACGGTCGCAACCACACCTGGCGCCACATGACCAGCTTCGACGTCATCTCGATGCCCGACCCGTGGGAGTACCCCTGGTACGCGGCCTGGGACCTGGCCTTCCACTGCGTCGCGCTGGCCCGGGTCGACCCGCACTTCGCCAAGGAGCAGCTGCTGTTGCTGCTGCGCGACTGGTACCTGCACCCCAACGGCCAGATCCCCGCCTACGAGTGGGCGTTCGGGGACGTGAACCCGCCGGTGCACGCCTGGGCCGCGCTGCGCGTGTTCGAGATCGACGGGGCGCGCGACTTCGCCTTCCTCGCCCGGATCATGCACAAGCTGCTGCTGAACTTCACCTGGTGGGTCAACCGCAAGGACACCGGCGGCAACAACCTGTTCGAGGGCGGCTTCCTGGGCCTGGACAACGTCGGCCCGTTCGACCGGTCGGCGTCGCTGCCCGTGCCCGGGGTGCTGGAGCAGTCCGACGGCACCGCCTGGATGGCGATGTACGCCCTCAACCTGCTGGAGATCTCGCTGGTCCTGGCCACCCACGACCGGGTCTGGACCGACATAGCGACCAAGTTCCTGGAGCACTTCGCCTACATCGCCAACGCCGCCTCCGACCAGGGCCTGTGGGACGACGAGGACGGCTTCTTCTACGACGTGCTGCGCCGCACCGACGGCCGGGAGGTGCCGCTGAAGGTGCGCTCGGTGGTCGGGCTGCTGCCGCTGTGCGCCACCACCACGCTCAGCTCGGTGACGCTGGTGCGGCTGCCCGAGATCGCGGCCCGGCTGCGCTGGTTCCTCACCAACCGGCCCGAGTTCGCCGAGGTCGTCGGCTCACGGCGGATCTCCGGCGGGGGTCAGCAGCAGCGGCTGCTCGCTGTGGTCGGGCCCGAGCAACTGCGGCGCATCCTGTCCCGGATGCTCGACGAGGAGGAGTTCCTGTCGCCGTACGGGCTGCGCTCGCTGTCGCGTTATCACCTGGCGAACCCGTACACGGTGCGGCTGGGCGGCAACGACTTCACCGTCGGGTACGAGCCCGCCGAGTCGACCAACGGGCTGTTCGGCGGCAACTCCAACTGGCGCGGCCCGATCTGGTTCCCGGTGAACTACCTGCTCATCGAGGGCGTGCGCCACTACGCCCGGTTCTTCCACGAGGACCTGCAGGTGGAGTTCCCCACCCGCTCCGGCCAGAAGCTCACCCTCGACCAGATCGCCGACGACCTGTCCGACCGCCTGATCGCCCTGTTCCTACCGGACGGCAACGGTGACCGCCCGTACGCCCCCCGCCACCCCCAGCTGCCCGACCACGCCGACTGGACCGACCACCTGCTCTTCTACGAGTACTTCCACGGCGACACCGGCCTCGGCCTGGGCGCGGCCCATCAGTGCGGCTGGACCGCCCTGGTCCTCGACCTCATCCTCACCCGCCGCCACCCCGACCCCTCCCCAGACCCCCGCTGACCACCCCTTTCCCGTCGATCATGAACTTATGGCACGGGTCGACGGCGTGTCGGTGGCACGGCTTCCTGATCAACTGGCCCGGAGGATGGGGGCGGCGGGCTGGAGGGTGGGGGCGGGGCCGAAGGTGCGGGGCTGGCCGGTGGCCTCCAGGACCGACATCCAGAGGTCGCCGGCGGGATCGACCTGGTTGCGCTTGCTGATGGCCAGGGAGATCGGCACGTGTACGAACCGGCCGCGCCATCGCCCGACCACCATCGCGGTGCGCCCGGCCATCGCGGCGTGCACGGCGGCGTGGGCCAGCCGGATGCAGTAGACGCTGTCGTACGGGTTGGCGGGCACGCTGCGGATGGCGTAACTGGGGTCGATGTACTTGAGGTTGGCCTCCATGCCGTGCGCGGCGAAGTCGTCGGCGATGCGCTTGCGCAGGTAGATGCCGATGTCGCGTAGCTTCGGGTTGCCGGACTTGTCCACCTGCACCGGCTCGGAGTTCAGGTACTCCTGCCCGGCGCCCTCGGCCGCGACCACCACCGCGTGCCCACGCGTGCGCACCCGTCGGCGCAGGTGCGCCAGGAACCCGTCCTCCCCGTCGAGCGTGAACGGCACCTCCGGCACCAGCACGTAGTCGGCGTCGTTGTTGGCCAGCGCGGCGTAGCAGGCGATGAAGCCGGAGTGGCGGCCCATCACCTGCACCAGGCCGACGCCGTCGGGCACCGCCCGCGCCTCCACGTGCGCACTGCGGATCGACTCGGTCGCCTTCGAGAAGGCGGTCTGGAAGCCGAAGCTCTGGTCGATGTACGGGATGTCGTTGTCGATCGTCTTCGGCACCCCGATGACGGCGATCTTCAGCCCGCGCTCCTTGACCACGTCGGCGATGCGCAGCGCCCCGCGCATCGAGCCGTCACCGCCGATCACGAACAGCACGTTGATGCTCATCTGCTCCAGGCAGTCGACGATCTCGTACGAGTCCTGGCTGCCGCGCGAGCTGCCGAGGATGGTGCCGCCGTACTCGTTGATGCCGCTGACGGCCTCGGCGGTGAGGTCGATCGGCGGGTGCCCGTACTTGGCGATGAAGCCCTGGTAGCCGTTGCGGAAGCCGTAGATCTTGGTGACGCCGTAGTGGGAGGTCAGTTGGAGCACCAGACCCCGGATGACGTCGTTGAGACCGGGGCACAGACCGCCGCAGGTCACGATGCCGACCCGGGTCTTCGACGGCTGAAAGAAGATCTTGCGGCGCGGGCCGCCCGGCTCGAACCCCGGCAGCGCCTCGATCGGCATGTCGCGGCTGGTCAGCATGCCCACGGTGTCGTCGAACAGAACGCGGTCGTCCTCGTTGACGTAGTGCTCGGTCGATGCCGCCCCGTCCAGCAGCGACGCCAGCGGCGAGTCCACCCGGCAGTCGCCCAGCGACCGTACCGCCAGATCCACACCCTCGGGAACCATCCCAAACCTCCTACCCACCCGGGAGCCCGCACCCTACCCCCGCCCTGTTTCCCCCTCCACCCCTCGCCCACCTGTTGGTTAGAAGAGGAGCCAGGTGGAGAAGAGGGTGCCCATGGGCAGGGCGATGGCGGCAGCGGCGTCGGTGTACGGCCACAGGACCAGGCGGGCCGGGAGGTGGCGGAGCAGGAGGACGGCGGGCAGCAGCAGGGTGTGCGAGCGGTACTGCGAGACGCCCGGTCCAGCGACGAGTGGGCCGACGAACATGGCCAGCGCGTACAGGGCCAGCCCGGCGTCGACCGGGGTCAGCGTGCGGCGCCGCGCCGCGAGCACGGTGGCGGCCACGCACAGCAGCACCAGCCCCAGCGACCAGTACAGCTCCGCGTCGGTGAACACGTGCAGCACCCACAGCAGCTCCGGTCGGGGCTCGGGGATCGGGATGACCGCGGGCTGCGTGGCCAGCTGCCACAGCGAGGTGATCGGGTTGTGGAACCCGTTGCCGTAGTGCCGCTGGATCATCAGGTAGGCGTCCCAGTGCCCGACCGTCAGCTGGTACACCCCGAACACCACGGCCAGGCCGAGCAGTGGCAGGCCGCACGCCAGCAGTGCCGCGCGCAGCGCCCGAGGCCAGGTCAGCTCGCCCCGGTGCCACAGCACCGCGACCGGGCCGAGGCCGAGCGCCGCGACCAGGATCCCCACCGGGTACGCCGCGGCGACCACCGCCCCGAGCAGCCCCGCCAGCGCCCACCGCCGCGCGTGCAGCGCGAGCACGCAGCACAGCAGCAGCGCCGCGGCCAGCGACATCGGGAACACCGCGTGCAGATAGACGCCGCTGGGCAGAACCGTGGCCAGGGCGAGCACCGCCAGCGCCGTCCCGCGCGCGACGGCGGCGCGCCGCAGCAGCAGCCACAGCAGGGCGGCGGTGACGAGCAGGCAGACCTCGGTGATCAGCAGGCCCGCCTCGTACTCGCCGAGGCCCGTGATCGTCGTGATCGCCTTGATCAGGCCGGGGTAGAGCGGGAACCAGCCCGCCGAGCCGCACCAGGCGTCGGGGGAGAACAGCGGGGCCAGGGCCGGGTCCTCGCGGCAGGGGAACAGGTCGTAGCCGCGCGAGGCGATCAGGGCGTACAGCCCGGAGTCGGCGCGCACCCGCCCGTCCACCGGCAGGTACGGCTCGCCCACCAGCCACCCGGCGATCGTGTAGAGCAGGTGCCCCACCAGGTACGACACCACCGGCGGCAGCACCTCCCAGGCCCGTGCCCGCCACTGCCGCCGCCGGCTGGGTGCTTCGGTGTCGGCGGGTGCGTCGGATGTGCCGACGACGGGGGCGGGGGCGGACATGGCGACCATCCTCCCGAACCCGCGCCACCCGCGTGGTCCCGGGGTGCGGGCTCAGTCCGGGCGGACCACCAGCCGGAAGCCGAGATGACAGGTGGAGGTGTCGACGGCCTGCGGCATCCGGGCGGCGGGACGGTACCGGCGGCAGTAGTTCGGCGCGCACAGGAACGAGCCGCCCTTCATCACCCGCCGTGGGATGCGCACCCCGGGCAGGGCCGGGTCGTAGCTGTCCTGCTCGCGGCCGCCGCGCGGGTCGGCCGGGGCGCAGCAGGCGTGCGTGGCCGGCTCGTACGGCCCGAACCAGTCCGAGGTCCACTCCCACACGTTGCCGATCATGTCGGACAGCCCGAACAGGTTCGGCGGGAACGAGCCGACCGGCGCGGTGTGCTCGTAGCCGTCGGCGCACAGGTTGAGCACCGGGAACTCGCCCTGCCACACGTTGGCCAGGTGGATGCCGCCGGGCGTCAGCTCGTCGCCCCAGGCGTACTCGGGGGGCTCGGCGCGGCCGCCGCACGCGGCGTACTCCCACTCGGCCTCGGTGGGCAGGTCGGCTCCGGCCCACCGGGCGTACGCGGCGACATCGGCCCAGGCCACGTGCACCACCGGGTGGTCGTCGAGCCCCTCGATCGAGGAGTCGGGGCCGTACGGGTGGCGCCAGTCGGCGCCCGGCACGAAGTGCCACCAGTTGCCGAGGTCGCGCAGGTCGACGCGGTGGTTCGGTTTGACGAACACCACCGAGGCGGGCACCAGCAGCGCCGGGTCGGCGCCGGGGTAGTCGGCGGCGTCCGGGGCGATCTCGGCGACGGTGACGTGCCCGGTCTCGCGGACGAACCGGGCGAACTCGGCGTTGGTCACCGTGCACCGATCCATCCAGAAGCCCGTGACCGTCACCGGGTGCGCGGGCGCCTCCTCCGGATAGTGCCGGTCGGAGCCCATCCGGAAGGTGCCGCCGGGGATCCAGACCATGCCCGGCCGGGGTGGTTCGCGGTAGCCGGGCTGCTGCTCGATCGGGACGGCGGGGATGGTCTCGGTCGGGTCGTCGGGCTCGGGCAGCGCGGCGGCGTCGCCAGGGGCGACGCCGTTCACGGGCTTGTCGGCGGTCGTACGGATCACCTGGCCGCCGTGCCGTTCGTCAGCTCGCGGGCTCGGTGGGACAGCTCGCGGATGCGGAAGGCCATGATGAAGTCGGTGATGGCGCGGGTCAGCGCGATGACGCCGACCAGCACGATCAGCAGTCCGAGCGACCGGGTGAACCGGCCTGCCGCCCAGAAGCCCAGGATCATCTCGATGATGCCGATGATCAGGCCGAGCCACCAGCCGTCGTGCTCGCGCTTGGTCATGAACGCCAGGATGATGTCGGCGGCGCCCTTGAACAGCAGGTACCAGCCGATGAACGCGGCCAGCCAGAACACCGTCTTGCCGGGGTTGATCCAGCAGATGAAGCCGGTGAACAGGAACAGGATGCCCAGGATGGCGTGCAGCCAGCGCCAGCCGGGCGCGAAGAACGCCTGGAACAGCTCGGCGACGGCCGCGACCAGGATGACGATGCCGGTCAGGGTGGCGATGGTGTTGATGCTGCGGGAGTTGAACGCCAGCACCCACCAGCTGATGATGATCCAGCACACGCCGGTGATCAGGAACAGCCACCAGGGCACCTTGGTGAGCTGTGCCAGCTCCTGCCCGTAGAGCGTCTCGTTGGGCCGGGGCCCGCCGATGCCGGTGTTGCCCGCGGTGGTGCTCATCCGGACCTCCTGCGCAGTGTCGTTCGAACCACAGACTATGCACGGTATGCGTGCTTCGATGCCTTTTCCTGAATTAGCCGAATATCAACCGGTCCTACGCCATCGCGGACAGGGCACCGGCGACCGCGAAACCGAGCACCGTGAGCAGCCCCGTCGCCTTGCCGCCCTGCGCGTACGCCTCGGGCATCATCGAGTCGGTGAGCATCGTGAGCACCGCCCCCGCCGCGAACGCCTCGGCGTAGGTCCCGTCCGCCTGCGGCAGCAGCGTGACCGCCAGGTATCCGACCGCTGCGGCGAGCGCGGACAGGCCGATGATGATCCACCAGATCCGGTATGGCCGCCGCGGACCGCCCCCGACCGTGTCCATGGTGGCGGTGGCACCCAGCGACTCGGGCAGGTTGGACAGGAACACCGCGGCCAGGAATGCCACCCCGACCGTGCCGCCCTGCGCCACGCCCATGCCCAGCACCATCGACTCCGGGATGCCGTCCAGCAGCGCGCCGAGCGCGATCGACCGCTGGGCCGAGCCCGCGCCCCGGCTGGACCGCTTGGTGACGGCCCGGTCGAGCTGGTAGAAAACGGCCGCGCCGAGGCCGAAGGCGGCGAACAGCCAGGGGTCGGGGCCGAAGCCGGTCGGGATCAGCTCATACGCGATGGCGGCCAGCAGCGCCCCGGCGCCGAAGCCCATTACCATGCCGACGGTGGCGCGCGGCGCGCGCCAGTGCACCGCCAGCCAGGCCCCGATGAGTAGCGACGACGCTCCGAACGCACCCCACGCCGCCGCTTGCAGTGCCTCCACGCAGCGTCAACGCGCCTGCTGTCACGCCGGCTGCGGCTCTGCCCAAATTGACCTGAACATGAGAATTCCTGCCGTTAATCCCGGAATACTGGGCGAGCGAGTGTCCGCCCGATGCTGCAGTTTCGGGGAAAGTGCAGCAATGAGCCTGGTTGTTCGTGCGGTTTCCCGGAAAGTGCACCGTCCCCACCGGAGGTGATCATGGCGCGCAAGCAGGCGGTTGGGACCGCGGCTGGCCGGGCGCCCGCCGCGAAGGCGGCCGCGAAGAAGACGTCGACGGCGAAGAAATCGCCCGCGACGAAGACGGCACCCGCCAAGTCAGTGGTTGTGGCAGCGGGTCCGGCCGCGAAGCGGGGCACCGCCGCGAAAGCCGCCAAGAAGGTCCCGGCGAAGAAGGTGACAGCCAGCGCGGGTCCTGCCCCGTCTCCCCGGAAGAAGGCGGCGTCGGGTCCCGCCCGGAGCGCGTCGGCGAAGCGGGGTACGGCGAGGGCGACCAAGGCGACCGGGCGCGCAGTGACCGGCGGCGGGAGCGCGGGTGCGGGCCGACCCAACATCCTGGTGATCTGGGGCGACGACATCGGCATAACCAACCTGAGCTGCTACAGCGACGGGCTGATGGGCTACCGCACGCCCAACATCGACCGCATCGCCGACGAGGGCGTGCGCTTCACCGACTACTACGGCGAGCAGAGCTGCACCGCCGGTCGGTCCGCGTTCCTCACCGGGCAGTCGGTGTTCCGCACCGGCCTGTCCAAGGTCGGCATTCCGGGCGCCGAGATCGGGTTGCAGGAGCAGGACCCGACCATCGCCGAGGCGCTCAAGCCGCTCGGCTACGCCACCGGCCAGTTCGGCAAGAACCACCTCGGGGACAAGGACAGATTCCTGCCCACCCGGCACGGGTTCGACGAGTTCTTCGGCAATCTCTACCACCTCAACGCCGAGGAGGAGCCCGAGCACGAGGACTACCCGGACCCGACGGACTACCCCGACTTCAGGCGCAACTTCGGCCCACGCGGTGTGCTGCACTGCTGGGCCAACCCGGACGGCACCCAGCGCATCGAGGACACCGGTCCGCTGACGCGCAAGCGGATGGAGACCATCGACGACGAGGTGCTGACGCACGCCACCGACTTCATCGAGCGGCAGGCCGCGGCCGAGACCCCGTTCTTCGTGTGGTTCAACACCACGCACATGCACTTCAAGACGCACCCGCGACCGGAGATCAAGGGACAGGCCGGGCGCTGGCAGTCCGACTACCACGACGTGATGCTCGACCACGACCGCGCGGTGGGAGAGCTGCTGGACCTACTCGACCGGCTCGGCCTGGCCGACGACACGATCGTCATGTACAGCACGGACAACGGGCCGCACCTGAACTCGTGGCCCGACGCGGGCATGACCCCGTTCCGCAATGAGAAGAACTCCAACTGGGAAGGCGCCTACCGGGTGCCGGCGATGCTGCGCTGGCCGGGCCGGATCCGACCGGGCTGGGTCAGCAACGAGATCCTGAGCCACCTCGACATGTTCCCGACCCTGCTGGCCGCTGCGGGCGACCCCGACATCGCGGCGCGGCTGCGCGCGGGCACCGACCTGGCGGGCAAGCGGTTCAAGGTGCACCTGGACGGGTCCAACGCGCTGCCGTATCTGACCGGCGAGGAGGAGCACGGCCCGCGCGAGGGGTTCTTCTACTTCTCCGACGACGGCGACCTGACCGCGCTGCGTTTCGACAACTGGAAGCTGGTCTTCATGGAGCAGCGGGTGCAGGGGACGATGCGCATCTGGGCCGAGCCGTTCGTGGTGCTGCGCGTACCCAAGCTGTTCAACCTGCGCACCGACCCGTTCGAGCGGGCCGACGTCACCTCGAACAGCTACTACAGCTGGTTCCTGGACCGGGTGTACCTGGTGCTCGCCGGGCAGAAGCTGGTCGGCGACTTCATGTCGACGTTCTCGGAGTTCCCGCCGCGGCAGAAGGCGGCGAGCTTCACCGTCGACCAGGTGATGGAGAAGATCATGGAAGGCGTCGGGAGCCACTGAGATGATCGACCTGCTGCCGTCGTGGCGGCCCGGGGCGAGCCGCGACGCGGTCGAGGCCTTCCTCGCCGCGTCGCGGGACCTGCCCGCCGACCAGCGCGTCGCGGTGCTCGACAACGACGGCACGCTGTGGTGCGAGAAGCCGAGCTACGTCCAGTACGACTTCCTGGTCGCCCAACTGCATGACGCGGTGGCCGCGGACCCGGCCGTGGCGCAGCGGCCCGAATACCGGGCGCTGCTGAGCGACGACCGAGCCGCGCTGGGCGAGCTGGGCCTGCAGCGGGTGGCGACGGCGCTGCTGGAGCTGTGCGCGGGGCTGACCCCGGAGGAGTTCACCGATCGGGTGCACCGCTTCATGGCCACGGCGACACATCAGCGGGGTGTGCGGTACCCGAAGCTGGTGTACCAGCCGATGCGGGAGCTGCTGGGCGCGCTGCGGGCGCACGAGTTCTCGGTGTTCGTGGTCACCGGCGGCGGCACCGAGTTCGTCCGGGCGGTCAGCGCGCAGCTCTACGGCGTCGCGCCCGACGACGTCGTCGGCACGCTGGTGGAGTACCACTACGCCGAGCACGACGGCCATCCGGAGCTGGAGCGCACCGCCGCCGCGTTCGGTGAGGTCAACGAGGGTCCGGCCAAGGTCGCACACATCCAGACCCAGCTCGGGCGGCGACCGGTCTTCGCCGCGGGCAACTCCGGCGGCGACCGGCAGATGCTGGAGTACGCCGCCGCCGCGGGCCCGCCCAGCCTGGCCCTGCTCGTCGACCACGACGACGCCGACCGCGAGTACGCGTACACGTCCAAGGCCGTCTCCTTCGCCGAGACCGAGGCGATCACCGACGTGGCCCGGCGCGAGGGCTGGACGGTCGTCAGCATGCGGGACGACTGGACGCAGATCTTCGCCCGGTGACCGCTAACCTCGCCCCATGCGGTACGACCTGTTGCTGACCGGCGGGCGGGTGCTCGACCCCGGTGGCGGCCACGCCGGGGTGCTCGACATCGGCATCCGCGCCGGACTGATCGCCGAGGTCGGCCCCGGACTGCGGCGCGAGGCGGCCCGCGAGGTCGTCGACGCCACCGGCCGCCTGGTCACCCCGGGCCTGGTCGACCTGCACACCCACGTCTTCGGCGGCGCGACGTAC
This sequence comes from Catellatospora tritici, assembly GCF_019083965.1. GTDB lineage: Bacteria > Actinomycetota > Actinomycetes > Mycobacteriales > Micromonosporaceae > Catellatospora > Catellatospora tritici. The sequence goes on along the minus strand of NZ_JAHRCY010000001.1, from coordinate 448,565 downwards.
TGGGGCATCGACCCGGCGCCGGTCGCCTGGTGCTCCGGGGTCACCACCTGGGTCGACGCCGGTTCGGCGGGGGCGTACACGCTCGACGCGCTGCGTACCGCCATCGCCGCGCACCGGGTACGGGTGCCGGTGCTGCTCAACGTCGCCGGGCCGGGGCTGGCCGCCGCCACCGGCGAGGCGCGCGACCTGGACAACTGCGACACCGACCTGGCCATCCGCACCGTCGAGGCCAACCGCGACCTGGTGGTCGGGATCAAGGCGCGCATCGACCACAACGCCGTCGGCGGCAGCGGGGTCGAGCCGCTGCGCCGGGCGCTGGCCGTCGGCCGGGCCTGCGACGTGCCGGTGATGGTGCACATCGGCGTGGCGCCGCCCACGATCGGCGAGGTGCTGCCGCTGCTGCGCCCCGGCGACATCGTCACCCACTGTGCCAGCGGCTTCGCCCACGACCCGGCCGCCCTGGACCCCGCCGTGCGCGCCGCGTACGACCGGGGCGTGCTGTTCGACGTGGGGCACGGGGCCGGGGGGTTCGCCTTCGACGTACTGGAGGCGCAGCTCGCGGCCGGGATGCCGCCGCACACGGTCTCCACCGACCTGCACGGGCGCTCGCAGCACGGCCCGGTGTTCGACCTGCCGACCACGATGGCCAAGCTGCTCGCGGTCGGGATGAGCCTGGACCAGGTCGTCGCGGCGACCACGATCGCCCCGGCCCGCGCTCTCGCACTGCCCGCCGGCAGCGGCACGCTACGCCCCGGCGCCCCCGCCGACGTGGCCGTGTTCACGGTCGAGAAAGGCGCGTTCGAGCTGGCCGACGTACACGGCCAGCGGCGCACCGCGCCGCTGCGGCTGCGCAACGAGGCGACCTACCTGTCCGGCCGACCGCTGCCCCCGGCGCTGCCCGCCGCGCCGGCGCCGTGGATCCCGCTCACCGACGCCCAGCGCGCCGCCCTGGCCAGCCGCGAGCGAGCCATCCGCGCCCTCCTCACCGTCCCCCTGGTCCCCCCGCACGCCCTCGCCAACCAGTTCCCGAGGTAAGGAAGGGCCCCTTCTTATCGCAATACGTGGTAGAAGGGCCCCTTCTTGACGCGACCTCGGTGGGCGGATGCTACGGGACGGGGTCGTCGGGTGACCGGGCTTTGCGGTAGTTCGTGGTGATCGGCCGGGTGGCGCGCAGAATGGACGTCTTGGGGCTGGCTCTCCCAGCCGGCGCCCTGGCCCCGTGAGGAGGACGTCATGCGACGCCTCTGCAGTAGAGCCGCCATCCTCGCCGCCACCGCCCTCGCGGCCGCGACCCTGTCCGCCGCCCCGGCCGCCGCCGCCACCCCGCCCGGCGCGGTCGAGCCAACCCCGGCGATATGCGCCAAGACGGCCAAGACGGTGGAGGACGGCCTGACCGAGTTCGCGGCGGAGCTCTCCGACGTCACCCAGGCCGCCGACTCCGGCGATCTGAGCGGGGCGGAGAAGTCGGTGCGCAAGGCCGGTGACGCGCTGGTCGCGCTCGGCGCCGACCTGCGCAAGGACGCGTCCACCGCCGACGCCGCCGACGTACGCAAGACCCTGGGCCAGCTCGCCGACGAGTTCGAGAAGCAGGGCAAGCAGCTCGACACGCTCAAGGACCTGCAGGAGCTGGACGTGTCCCGCATCGACGAGCTGTCCGACCAGATGATCGCCCTCTGCGGTGCCTCGGTCACGCCGTCGCCCGGGCGCACCTCCTGACGGGTGCACCGCTCGAGTCGTGCCGCGCGCGGTACGGCTCTAGCATCGTCGCGTGCCGCCCCGACCCCTGCCGCGCCTGCTGCTCGCCCTCGCCACGGCGTTAGCCCTGGCCGGATGCGATTCCGCGCCTGAAGCCGCCCCGGGCTGGGTGCCCGCGTCCGGCGCCGCCACCCCGAGCACCGCGCCCAGCGTCGCCGTGCGCCCGTCCCCGTCGCGGGTCCCGTTCGCGCCCGGCAACCCGAGGGGCGGGGCGACGGTGCCAGCCGAGGCGCGCGCGGTCGACACCTCGCATCCGACCCGGGTGGTCGGCACCGGCACCCCGGCCAGCTGCACCTCGCAGGCCGTGGTCAAGGCGGTGGCGGCCGGGGGCGTGATCACGTTCGACTGTGGCCCGGAGCCGGTCACGATCACCATGACCGCCACCGCGAAGATCCGCAACGCGAACGGTCCGCGCATCGTGCTCGACGGGGGCGGCCTGGTCACCCTGAGCGGTGGCGGCAAGCGCCGCATCCTGTACATGAACACGTGTGACCAGGCGCAGGGCTGGACCACCTCGCACTGCCAGGACCAGGACCACCCGCAGCTCACGGTGCAGAACCTGACCTTCGCCGACGGGAACTCCACCGGTGAGAAGACCGAGGGTGGCGGGGGTGGGGCCGTCTTCGTACGCGGCGGACGGTTCAAGATCGTCAACTCGCGGTTCATTCGCAACCGCTGCGACGGCACCGGCCCGGACCTCGGCGGTGCCGCGGTACGGGTGCTCAGCCAGTACCACAACCAGCCCGTGTACGTCGTGAACAGCACCTTCGGCGGTGCCAAGGGCCTGGGTGGCAGCTGCGCCAACGGTGGCGCGCTGAGCAGCATCGGCGTCTCCTGGACCGTGCTGAACAGCGTCTTCAGCCACAACTCGGCGATCGGCCGGGGCGCGAACCCGGCCCGCTCGGGCACCCCCGGCGGCGGCAGCGGCGGCGCGATCTACGCCGACGGCAACCTGTTCACCATCCGGGTGGCCGGGACGATCATCGAGGACAACCACGCCCGCGAGGGCGGCGGCGCGATCTTCTTCGTCAGCAACGACCGCACCGGCACGCTGCGCATCGAGCACTCCACGCTGCGCCGCAACCCCAGCGACGGGTTCGAGACCCGGGGCTTTCCGGGCATCTTCTTCCTCGGCGCCCGCCCGCCGACGGTCGTTCGGTGAATGAACGGGCCGTGTCGGGCAGCCTGTATGCTGCTAGGCGCCTGGCAGGCACCTCGCGAGATCGGTTCACGACCGGCTGACGGTGCGGCCGGGGCGGACAGCTGATACAGCCGAGTGGTGCGGGAGTCGAAGAAACCATGTCGAACGAGATCCTCCTGGTGACCGGCGGTGCCGGGTTCGTGGGCAGCCACCTCATCCGCGAGCTGTTGGCCACCCGCCCGGACGCGCACATCGTCTCGATCGACAACTACTTCACCGGCACGAAAGCCAACGAGATCGTCGACGCCCGGGTCACCTACCTCGAGGGCAACACGATCGACGTCGCCAAGATCTGGGCCGAGCACGGCTACGCCTCGCCGCGGCAGGTCTTCCACCTCGGTGAGTACGCGCGGATCGTGCAGTCGTTCGCCGAGTTCGACCGGACCTGGGAGTACAACAGCCGCGGCACCAAGGAAGTGATCATGTTCTGCGCCGAGCACGGCGCGCGCCTGGTCTACTCCGCGTCCAGCTCGAAGTTCGGCAACGAGGGCAAGGACGAGCACCTCAACCCGTACGCGTGGACCAAGGCCAAGAACGTCGAGCTGATCAAGAACTACGGCGACTGGTACGGCCTCGACTACGTGATCACGTACTTCTACAACGCGTACGGCCCCGGCCAGATCACCCACGGCACCTACGCCACCGTGATCGGCATCTTCGAGCGGCTCTACCTGGAGGGCAAGCCGCTGACCGTGGTCTCGCCCGGCACCCAGACCCGTGACTTCACCCACATCTCCGACATCGTCGCGGGTGTGCTCGCCGCCGCCGAGGGCGGCAAGGGCGACGGCTACCTGCTCGGCACCGGCCGCGAGTGGGAGATCCTCGAGGTGGCGAACCTGTTCGGCACCGAGGTCGAGATGGTCCCGGCGCTGCCCGGCGAGCGCACCAAGGGCCGCGCCGACAACGCCAAGGCCCGCGCGCTCGGCTGGGAGCCGAAGGTCGTGCTCAGCGAGTACATCGCCGAGTTCGTGCGGCAGCACCCGCGCGGCTGATCCACCCGCGTCGCTAGGCTGCGGGCCATGTCATACGCGGACACGGCCCGCCGCCTCGTCGCGCAGGTGTGGAACGCCGAGCACGAGGCCGCGGCATACGAGCTGGTCGCCGTCGGCTGCCCCGGCCTGGACGGCAGCGGACCCGACGCGGTGCTCGCCTGGCACCGCGACCGCCGCACCTCCTTCAGCGACCTGCGCTACCAGCTGGTCGAGGTCGTCGCGTCCGAGACCGGCGCCGCGCTGCGCTGGCGGGCCACCGGCACCCAGGACGGTCCGTTCGGCCCGGTGCCCGCCACCGGCAGGCCCGTCGCCTACGCCGGTGCGACGTTCCTGTCCTTCGACGCCGACGGCCGCGTCGCCGACGTGTGGAGCGTCAACGAGCTGTTCCAGCTCCTGCAGCAGCTCGGCGTCACCGTGACCCCACCGGAGCAGGGCTGACGGCTACCGTAGGGGCCATGCTCGACCCTCAGGCTGTCACCCGCGCCACCTACGACCAGATCGCCACCGCGTACGCCCAGCAGTTGGGCGGTGTCGACGGCATGGCACCGGACCGCGAGCGTTTCGCCGCGGCCCTCGGCTCGGGTGCGCTGGTGGCCGACATCGGCTGCGGCCCGGCCCACCACGTACGCGCGCTACGCGACCTGGGTCTACGCGTGGTCGGACTGGACCTCTCCGAGGGCCAGCTGCGCGCCTCCGACGGCGTGCCGGGGCTGGTCCAGGCCGACATGCTCGCGCTGCCGCTGTCCGCCGGCGCGGTGGACGGGATCTGGGCCATCGCGTCCCTGCTGCACCTGCCGCGCGAGCTGGCCCCGCGGGCGATCGCGGAGTTCGCCCGGGTGCTGCGCTCGGGCGGGCAGCTGTGGCTGACCGTGGCGGAGGGCGAGGGTGAGGGCTTCGAGCCCTCGCACTACGACGAGAGCCGCGCGCCGCGCTGGTTCAGCTACTACAGCGAGCCGGAGCTGCGCGGATGGCTGGAACCGGTCGGGTTCGAGGTGGCGTGGACGCGGCGCGGCCAGACCCACCGCTCCTGGCTGTCCCTCCACTGCCGCCGCGCCTGACCTGCAACCGGTTTGGAAGGGCCCCTTCTACCTCGCATTGCGATAAGAAGGGGCCCTTCCTTACTCCCGGGGCGGGGCGTGGGGGAGTTACCAGGCGGCGTTCATGAGGTCGGTGGCGCTCTGCTGCCGGGCGGCGTCCGTGCTGTCCAGTGGCCCCGCCCAGCGCAGGCCGTACGCGTCGAGCGGGTTGCGGTCGGCGGCGTACGCCGCGTCGGCGTTGCGCCGCAGGTAGGCCAGGTACGGCCGCCCCGACAGGGCGGTGTCGAGCTTGACCAGGCCGCGGGCGAACACCCCCTTGAAGGTCGGCCCGTCGGCGCCGCAGTTCGGCTCGCACGGTTCGCGCAGGATGCCGTTGACGTTGAGCGACGACGACGTGGTCGCCGCGTCGGCGGTGCGACGGGCGGCGGTGAGCAGGGACGCGTCCCCGGTGGCCCGGTTCAGCTCGGTCAGCCCCGCGATCAGGACCCCCTGGTTGTACGACCACGCCGTCGACCCGTTGTTGCGGCAGGTCGACAGGTTGATCCCGTCGTTGACCAGCCCCGACGAGTTGACCAGCCCGGTGTTCTGGATCCAGGTCCACGTGCTGCGGGCCCGCTGCAGGTACGCGGTGTCGCCCGGGATGCGGTTGTGCAGGGCCGCGTTGAGCTGCAGGAACAGGCTGTTGGCGATGGCGGCCTTGTAGGTGCGCGCGGTGCTCCACCACACGCCGCCGCCGCAGGTGCCGTCCCAGTAGGAGTTCATGAAGTCGGCGTCGAACCGGGCCGTGTTCAGGTAGCGGCTGTCGCCGGTGGCGTCGTACGCGGCCACCCAGGCCAGCCCCCACCAGCCGGTGTCGTCGAGGTAGTCGTTGGTGAAGTTCCCCCGGTTCTTGCCGATGTTCTTGTCGTAGGTGTTCGCGATCGCGTAGCGGTAGCTGGGCATGCCGGTCACCCGGATGCCGTCGATGACGGCGGTGAGCGCGTTGGCGCTGTTCCACCAGCCCGTGGTGTCGAACAGGCCGGTGCCGAGGTTGTAGAACTGCATCAGCGCCGTCGCGGCGGCGGTGGCCCGGTTGCCCGCGTTCCAGGTGGTGCGGGCCCAGGCCGTGCACGCGACCTCGGGCCGGTCCCCGGCTTTGCCGCAGGCGCGCAGCGCGCCCACCCCCAGGCCCGCCCAGTCGTCCACGTTGTACATCAGCGTCCGCCAGCCGTGCTGGCCGGTCGGGATCGCGGTGTCGCCGAGCTTGCTGCCCGCGGTCCAGGTGCGGCCGCCGTCCATGGAACGGTCCAGCCACACGTGGTCGCCGGGGTTGCCGTTGCCGATACTGGCCCAGCCCATGGCGTCGGCGTCGTCGAAGTGCAGCACGATCGTGCGGCCCCAGACCCCGGCGGTCACCGGTTGCCGGTCGCCCGGGGACAGGGCGGGATCGCGCGCGTCGCAGTACCTGTTGCAGATCGTCGCGGCCCAGGCCGCGCCCGGCGCGCCGAGCACCGCCACGGCCGCCAGCAACGCCGCCACCAGGGCGGTTCGAAATCTTCGCATGACTCTCTCCTGAAGGGACGGATCAGGGAAAGAGCGCTCTCTCGACTACGCTAGAGAGGGTGTGTCCAGCAATACAACCCTTTCGATATGCCAGTGTTCGAGACTGCTCAGCGGAAACCGAACATCTGGGTCCAGTAGTACCGGTACGGCCCGCCCGTGGCCCGTCCCACGCCCATCGCCTTGGACGAGCAGTTCAGGATGTTGGCGCGGTGGCCCTTGGAGTTCATCCACTGCTGCATCGTGGCCTTGGCGGTGGAGTTGCCCGCCGCGATGTTCTCCGCCGACGGCTGGGTGTACCCCTGCGCCTTGGCCCGGTCCCACGGCGAGACGCCCTCCGGGGTGTCGTGGGAGAAGTAGGCCCGCTTCGCCATGTCCTCGCTGTGCAGCCGGGCCGCCTTGGCCAGCCGCGCGTCGGCGTGCACCGGCCCGCAGCCGACCTTCTTGCGCTCGGTGTTGACCAGCGCCAGGATCTGCTCCTCCGGCGTCTGCGGGGCCCGGGGCGTCGGCTTGGGCGAGGCCGACGGCGCGGGGGAGGGCGAGCCCGACGGCGAGGCCGAGGTCGAGGGCGCAGCGCCGGTCGTGGCCGTCGCGGCCGGGTCGGGCGACACCGCCGCCGCGGCGCCCGGCGGCCGTGCCGCGCTGTCCGCCTCACCGCCGCCGGGCGGCATCAGCACGTACACGCCGGCCGCCAGTACCGACGCGGCCGTCACCACACCGGCCAGCCGCAGTGCCCACCGGCGCCCCGCGCCACCGGTCGACCGGACCATGCCCACGGTGAACAGCAACCCCAGCACCGCGTACGCGCTGACCTTGGTGCGCAGCCGACGGCAGTGCTCGCACTGGTTGATGTGCCGGTCCACCCGGCCGCGCTCGCGGGCGTTCAGTCGCCGGTGCCCCGGGGCGATCGCGTCCAGCCCGGCGCAGCGCCCGTGCTGGCGGGCGACCAGCATGGTGCGCACCGCGCTGCCCAGCGCCTTACGGGAGCGGTGCACCAGCACCGCCGCGTGCGCCGAGCCGACGCCCAGCACCTCGCCGACCTCGCGGCTGGACAGGTCCCAGCGCAGCGTCAGCTCCAGCACCGCCCGCTGGCGCGGCTCCAGTGCGTGTGCGGCGTTCCAGACCAGCTCGTACGCCTCACGCTGCTCGGCCGCGAACTCCGGCCGCCGGGCCCGGTCGTCGTCGGCGAGCAGCTCCTCCGGCAGCGGCCCCGGCGACACCCGCCCCGCCGCCGACATCGCCCGCCGGTACGCGATCGAGAACAGCCACGTCTTCAGCGCCGCCGGGTCGCGCAGCTTGTCCAGATCCCGCCAGGCGACCAGGAACGTCTCCTGCACCACGTCCTCGGCCGTGTGCCGGTCGCCGACCTGCCGGACCACGAATGCCAGCAACCCCGGCCGGTACTGCCGGTAGAGCCGTTCGAAGGCGTCCCGGTCGCCCGCGAGCGCGCCTCGGGCCAGCGATGTGTCCGACCGCATGACAACCTCCTGGAAGAGCGGTGATGCCAGTAGGTCCCGCCACAGCGCCCGCCATTACACCCCGCGGCCGATTCTTTGTCGACCGGTGCGCCAGGCGGCAGCCGTTACCGAAATGAGATTTCAAGGTCATCGGACGGGTCAGCGGAAGCGCGATCGTCCATGTCATTCTGTCGCCGCCGTTGACGGGGAGTGTTCCGTCCACATACGAGAACCAGTGGCGACCGATGGGGATTGACATGTACAGACGGAAGGGTTTGACGCTGCGCAGGGCATGGCGCCCTGCGGCGGTGATCGGCCTGGCCACAGTGGTGGCGATCAGCATCACCGGGGTGGCGGTGGCCAAACCGCCCAAGCCGAACGCCGCACCCGCGACCGGGCAGGTGCCCGCGGTGCGCGATGTCAAGGCCGTGCCGTCCCACTTCAGCCCACCGGCCGACGCCGCAGCGAAGTCGTTCACTCCGACCAAGACCGCCTGGCCCGCTGCCGCATCCGGCACCGCGACCCTCGCGGCGCCGGCGGCCGGTGCCCGCACCGGTGCACGCGTCGCCGCAACGGGTACGCCCGTCTGGGCCCGCTCTGTCGCCGCCGCGGCAGGCTTGGCCTACACCGGACCGTCGGCTGTCAGCGTCCAGGTCGTCGACCGGGCCCGCACCGAGGCTGCCGGGGTCCAAGGCGTCCTGTTCACGGTGACCGGCACCGGATCCGGCCCGGCCGAGATCGGTGTCGACTACGGTGCCTGGTCGCAGGCGATCGGCGGCAACTACGGTTCCCGGCTGCGCCTGGTCCAGTACCCGTCCTGCATCCTCACGACCCCCCAGGTCGCCGCCTGCAGGCGGGCCACTCGGCTGGCCTCTCGCAACGACGCCAAGGCCGCCACTGTCGCGGCGCAGGTCGCGGTGCCCGCCGCAGCTCCGGCGACTACCTCGCCGGAGCTGGCGAGCGTGCTCGGCATGACCGCCACGCCGATTCAGCCCATCGGCCAGACGCTCGTGCTCGCGGCCGCCGCCGACGCCGGCGAGGAGGGCGGGGCCGGTGGCACCTACGCGGCCACCGACCTCAAGCCGTCCGGCAGCTGGGCCGGTGGCTCGTCGACGGGCAACTTCACCTACACCTACCCGCTCGCGACCGCGCAGGGTCCGTCGTCACTGCTGCCGCAGATCAAGCTGGGCTATGACTCCTCGGCCACCGACGGGCAGACCGCCTCCACGCAGGCGCAGGCGAACTGGGCCGGCGAGGGCTGGAGCACCCCGCGCTCGTACATCGAGCAGACCTTCCTGTCCTGTTCGGACAAGCCCGAGGGCACCGCGGCGCCGGTCTCGACCTACGACCAGTGCTACAACGGGCCGATCCTGACCCTGTCGCTCAACGGCTCTTCGACGGCCCTGGTCTGGGACGCGACCAAGCAGGTGTGGAAGCCGGAGGCTGATGACGGCGCGGTGGTCAAGCGCGTCACCAACGGCGGCGACAACGGGACCCCGACCTACAACCACGAGTACTGGACCGTCACCGACCGCTCCGGCACCGTGTACTCGTTCGGGCTGAACCGCCTGCCCGGATGGACCTCGGGCAAGACCCCGACGAACTCGGTCGACTCGATCCCGGTGTTCTCGGCGCACAGCCCGAACGGGACGACGTTCACCGATCCCTGCTACAACGCCACCTGGTCGCAGTCCTGGTGCACCATGGCCTACCGCTGGAACCTCGACTACGTCAAGGACATCCACGGCAACGCGATGGCGTACTACTACAAGCAGGACACGAACTTCTACGGTCGCAACAAGGGCGCCACCATGACGTCCTACGTGCGCGACAGCCACCTGGACCACATCGACTACGGCTTCACCGACGGCAACGCCTACGGCACCGTGGCCAACCAGCTGAAGTTCAACACCGGCGACCGCTGCGTCAGCGGCACCTGCCAGCCGCTGAACTCCGCCAACAAGGGCAACTGGCCGGACGTCCCGTTCGACCTGATCTGCGCCTCTGGCGCCACCTGCACTTCGTGGTCCCCGGCCTTCTTCTCGACGGTACGCCTGACCTCGATCGTGTCGCAGCAGTGGTCGCTCGGGTCGGCGCAGTACGTGCCGCTGGACACGTACGCGTTCACCCACACCATCCCGCCGACCGGGGATGGCACCTCGCCGACCCTGTGGCTGTCGTCGATCACGCATACGGGTTCGGACACGAGCGTCGGCAGCACGCCGTCGATCGTGTTGCCGGCGACCTCCTTCACGGCGGTGCAGCTGCAGAACCGGGTCGACACCGTCAGCGACGGGCTTCCGGCCTTCTACAAGTACCGCATCCAGGGCATCACCACCGAGGCCGGTTCGCAGATCACCGTCAGCTACGGCCTGCCGAATCCGTGCACGGCGCCGGTGACGACCCCGGCGGCGACGAACACCTCGTCGTGCTATCCAGTGTCGTGGACGCCGCCGGGCTACACGAACCCGATCACCGACTGGTTCAACAAGTTCGTGGTCACCAAGGTCACCGAGTCCGACCCGACCGGCGGTGCCCCCGCCAAGGCCACCTCCTACAGCTACCTCGGCGGCGCGGCCTGGCACTACGACGAGAACGAGGTCGTCAAGGAGAAGTACCGCACCTACGGCCAGTTCCGCGGATACGGCAAGGTCAAGACGCTCGGCGGTGACGGCGTCAACGACCGGCGCTCTCAGTCCGAGACGGTCTTCTACCGGGGCATGTCGAAGAACAACAACACCACGGTGGTCAACCTCACCGACTCGCAGGGCGGCGTGCACGAGGACGTCGAGGAGTTGGCCGGCAAGGCGCTCGAGGTGACGGCGTACCTGGGTGAGGACGGTCCGGTCGACCACTCGACCATCACGTCCTACTGGGTCTCCGGCGCGTCGGCGACCCGCACCCGGACCGGCCTCTCGGCCCAGACCGCCCACAAGGTGCAGCAGGTGGAGTCGTTCACCCGGCAGGCGGTGACGAGCTCCGGCAGCACCGTCTGGAAGTACACGCAGACCGACGACACCTTCGACCAGGTGGTCACCTCGCCGACGTTCGGCATGGTCCTGTACTCCTACAGCCACACGGTGCCGGTGGACCCGGCCTACGACAAGTGCACCAGGACGGCGTACGCCCCGGCGAACACCACCAAGAACCTCGTCCTCGCCAGCGAGGTGGAGGTCCTGGCGGTGGCTTGCGGCGGCTTCACGGCCGGCGCGAACCCCTCGGCGCCGGGCTCGGTCAACACACTGACCGCGCCGACCTCGGTGAACCGCCCCGCGCAGGTCATCTCCGACAACATCACCTTCTACGACGACATCACCTGGAACACCACCTTCCCGCAGACGGCCGCGCCGACCCTGGGCACGGTGACGATGGGGCGGCAGGCCAGCGACTACACGGCCGGCGCGTACGTCTACAAGACGACCAGCCGCACCACGTACGACTCCTACGGCCGCAAGATCGACGAGTACGACGGCAACGCCAACAAGACTTCGACGGCGTACACGATGAACTCGATCGGCCTCACCACGGGGATGTCGATCACCAACGCCCTGGGCCAGACGACCTACAGCGCCCAGGCGACCGGCCGCGGCTCGACGCTGACCACCACCGACATCAACGGGATCGTCACCACGCAGAAGTGGGACGCGCTGGGCAGGCTGGCCGCGGTGTGGAACCACTCCCGCGCCACGACGCTGCCCGCTAACTACAAGTTCACCTACGTCATCGCCAACAACGGCACGTCGTCGGCCACGACGCAGAAGCTGAACGACTCGTCGGGGTACCAGACCTCGACGTTGATCTACGACGCGCTGCTGCGTACGCGCCAGACCCAGTCGATGACGCCGCAGGGCGGCCGAGTCGTCACCGACACGTTCTACGACAGCCGGGGCTGGACGACCCGCAAGTACAACAGTTGGTGGGACCCGGCCACGGCGCCCAACACCACCCTGGTGTCGCCGGCTGCGCTCAACCCGGTCTCGGTCGTCTCCGACCAGGAGGAGTACGTCTACGACGGCCTCGGCCGGGCGGTCATCACCCGGGCACTGAAGAACGGCGTCGAAGTCTCGCACAAGACCACCGTGTTCAACGGCGACCGGGAGATCGTCATCCCGCCGGCCGGCGGCCTCGTGTCGGCGAAGGTCACCGACACCGTGGGCCGCACCGTCGAACTCGACCGCTACTCGGTTCCGCCCACGCTCAACACGCCCGCTGACACGTTCACCGGGATCTTCAGCGTGACCGGCGGCACGATCGAGCCGGTCACCTACACCTTCGACAGCCACGGCAACCAGACGACCGTCACCCAGGGCGTCAACGGCCCGGTCTGGACGTCGACCTACAACCTGATGGGCCAGGTCACGTCGAAGACCGACGCCGACGCCGGGCAGGTCAGCGACATCCGGTACGACGGCAACGGCAACATGGTCCAGCAGACCGACGCGCTGGGCAAGACGACGTCGTTCACGTACGACGCGGTGAACCGCAAGATCGCCGAGTACGCCTCGACGGTCGCCGCTCAGGCGCCGAACAAGCTGATGGCGAGCTGGGTCTACGACAACTTGAACAACGCCGTCGTGGGTATGGCGTACCCGAAGGGCAAGTTGACCACGACGACCGTGTACGACGGCGGCAACGCCTACGTCACGCAGCAGAACAACTTCAACGTCTTCGGTTCGTCCACCGGGGTCACGTACACGATCCCGTCGGTGGAAGGCGCCCTGGCCGGCACGTACACGTTCAGCCAGATCTACACCGCCACCACCGGTCTGCCGCTCAAGGACATCTACCAGGCAGGCGGCGGCCTGCCGGCCGAGACGGTGCTGCACGGCTACTCCAGCGCGCTCGACCTGGCCAACACGCTGGGCGGGCTCACCGGATACTCCCAGGGCACCCTGTACGACGCGTTCGGTCGGGTCACCCAGCAGACGCTCGGCGCCGGCACCAACCTGGCCTACGTAACCAACACGTGGGACCCGCACACCGGCAACCTCACCAACCAGCTGATCACCCGGTCGACGGGCAGCGCGGCGGTCAACGAGGAGGCCTACTACTACGACGATGCGAGCAACCTGCTCCGTCAGGTCTCGACCCGGCTTGGCAGCCAGTCGGAGACGCAGTGCTTCGACTACGACGACCTGATCCAGCTCGTCGGTGCGTGGACCGCGACCGACAGCTGCGCGGCCGTGCCCACGACCGCCAGCCACGCCCAGGTCGCGAGTGGGTTCGGGACGAGTTCGGCCTACTGGACCACCTGGTCCATCAACAACCGGGGTGACCGTGACCAGCAGGTGCGACACGCCATCACCGGTGGGCCGAGCAGCGACATCACCACGGCGTACGCCTACAACGGCAACGGGGCCGGGCAGCCGCACACGCTGACCAGCACCACGACCACCGGTGGGGCGACCGGTGGCACCTCCTACACCTACGACGCGGCCGGCAACATGGCCACCCGCAACGCCGGCAGCGGCAGCCAGGTGTTCCACTACGGCGAGGAGAACCGGCTGCTCAGCATCACGGGCAGCACGGGCGGCGACTCCAGCTACGTCTACGACGCCGACGGCCGTGTCCTGGTGCAGCGCAACCCGGGCAAGAACGTCCTCTACCTCGGTGCGCAGCAGCTGACGCTGAACACCTCGACCCAGGCGGTGACCGGTAACCGCTACTACGGGCTGCCCGGCGGCGGGAACGTGGTGCGGACCGGGACGGCGACCAACGCGTACCAGTTCGCCATCCCCGACAAGCACGACACCCCGACGATCTACCTCGACGCGACCGCGCAGACGCCGACGTTCCGGCAGTACACGCCATACGGCGCCCCGCGCGGGGCGGCGGTCGCGGCACCGGACAACCACGGCTTCCTCAACAAGCCGATGGACACCACGACCGGGCTGACCCTGATCGGGGTGCGACAGTACGATCCGGACACCGGCCGGTTCGTCACGGTCGACCCGTTCTTCGACGCGCAGAAGCCCGAGCAGCTCAGCGGGTACTCGTACGGCGGCAACAACCCGGTGCTCAACGCCGACCCGTCGGGCCAGCGGTTCACCATGGACGACGGCGCCGAGGCCGGCCGCAGCTTCTTCTCAGCGCTGTCGGGCCTGTTCAACGGCGCGATGTTCCGCGGGCGCTCGTACCTGGCAGAGGCCAACAAACTGCGCAACACCGAGGCCGCCAAGCACATGAGCCGCACCACCGTCGCCTACTTCGATCGGCACGGTGCCGGCAAGTGGTGGCAGAAACTCACGCCGGAGCGCGCGATCATGCACGCGGCGCCGTCCGGCGGCGGCTTCTGCTGCGAGCCCAACGCGGCGGGCGGCAAGGAGGGCCCGCCCAACTATTCGACGAACAGGAACGGTCTGTGGACCAGGGCGGTCTCCTGGGAGCGGAACTTCGACGCCGCGAACGCCGTCGAGGACGTGCCGTTCAAGACGGGGGCGCCCGACGCGCCGCCCAAGACCCTGACCTACAAGCCGGTCTGCGCCCGTAACTGCCAGGTCGCCACCGTTCCCGAACGGTTCGTGCCGGGCACGACAGCGGCGGAAGGCGGTGCGTGGGGCAAGGAGAACGTCTCCCGCTGGACCCGCACCGGCACCTCGATGCTGGAGTCGGCGCTCAAGGACAACAAGCTCGGCTCGGCCCTGTCGAAGGTGAACGGCGTGCTCGAAGGTGCCGGGCCGGTGCTGAAGGGCGTCGGTGTGGTCGGCACGGTCATCACCGTCGGTGTCGACATCTACAACGTCGTCAACGCACCGCCGGAGGAGCGGCCCCGGATCGCCGCGCACGCGGTGGGTGAGCTGGCCGGCGGCATCGCCGGTGCCGCAGCCGGGGCGGCGATCGCAGGGCCGGTCGGGGCTATGATCGGCGGCTATCTGGGCAGTAAAGCCGGAGGATGGGTGGCCGACAAGGTCAGCGACTTCTTCCACTGGTGACGAAGGCTCGGGGCAGGCCCGCAGGGGCCTGCCCCGAGCCCCCTGTGATGAGGGGGAGCGATGGAACTGGCCGGCGGCTCCGGGCCCCCGTTCCTGGAGGTCGATCGGATCATCTCGTTCTGCGGCCTGCACACCACGCAGGTCGCGGGCCGGTCCGTGCTGGTGCTGGGCACCATGCGATTCCGCGACGCGGTGGAGTTATACGACGCCGCCGACGGCTCCCCGATCAACAGCATCGATGTCGGCAGCCGGGAGACGAACTACGGCAACCTGCGGACGCTGCTGCTCCCGTACCCGGAGCAGCCCCTGCTGCTCGGCGGGTTCTCCTACCGGCCGATCCACGTGTGGCAGATCCCCGACGGGGAGGTCGTGGCGCAGTGGAAGGCGCCCGGTCCCTGGGAGGCCGCGACGGTCCATGAACAGGGCTCGGTCACCACAGTCGCGATGGCGGTCGAAGGTACGGTACGCCAGTTGGACGCGTTCACCGGACGAGAGGCGGGCGAGCGTCTGCACGCGCGGGAGGGTAAGTCCCTGTTCCGCCGCAACACCTCTGAGCTGTGGAGTGTGGCGAGCTCCGGCCCGTATCTGCTGGCCGGGAGCTCGTCGGGCGATGTGTGGCAGTGGGACGCCGGATCCGGCGACGTGGTCGCAGTGTGGAAGGAAGCGCACTCCGGCCCCGTCCTGCGCATGACCGCACACGAGGTCGCGGGCCGCCCCGTGCTCGCCACCATGGGCTCGGACCAGGCCGTACGGGTCTGGGACGTGTCCGACGGCACCCAGCTCGGCGAGGACGTGTGGCTGTCGTTCGACATGCCGCGTCCGGCGTTCGCCGCCGGCGGCCGGCTGCTGATCGCCGGGGACCACGAGCTGAAGCAGGTCGACGTGCTGACCGGGGAGCGCGGCCCGGTGCTGGCGCGCTGGGAGCAGCCGAACCCGGAGCGCACCGAGTTCGACTATGCGATCGAGGAGATCGCCGTCGGCGACATGGCGGGCGTCGAGGTCGTCTTCGCGGCCTCCACCGCGGCGGTCTGGCGCCTCGACGCCGCGACCGGCGAACCCGTCTGACCGGGCGGTGTGCGCCCGTTCGCCAGGCCTGGGTGCTCTGGCCGGTGACCCGGCCGGGTCACCGGGACAGGGCGCTCATCCTGTCGCGGACGATCTCAGCGTCCTGGTGCCCCAGCTGCTCCAGGACGGCCAGCGACTGTCGCCAGGCTGCCACCGCCTGCACGCGTTCGCCGGTGGCTGCCAGACATTCGCCCAGATGGTTCAGGGCGTCGGCGGTGCCGTGCCGGTCGTCGATCTGCTCGAACAGCTCCACCGCCTCCCGCAGCCGGGCGGCCGCCTGGTCGAAGCGCTCCAGGCGCAGGTACGCGTAGCCGAGGCTGTCCAGTGTCGCCGCCCGCCCGCGCCGGTCGTCGGAGCCGCGCAGCAGCGCCAGCGCGCGCAGGCAGCAGGCCACGCAGCTCTCGTAGTCGCCTGCCTGCGCGTGATACCAGCCCGCGCAGTTGAGGGCGTTGCCCAGCAGGGTCACGTCGTCTGTCTGCTCGAACAACGGGATGCTGCGCAGTGCCCGTTCGAGGGTCTCCTCGGGGCGGTCGAGCAGCTCCAGCGCCAGCGCGATGTCCAGATGGGCCTGGCCCTCCCCGGCCGGATCACCGGCCAGCAGCACGATCGCGTGCTCCAGCGCCTCGATCGCGTCGTGGTGGCGGCCCGCGCAGGCCAGCGCGCGACCGAAGCCGCGGCGCGCGTGCGCGCGGTCGTGCCTGCTGCCGCCGCACTCGGCTGGGTCTTCGACGACCACCTGAACGACCACGGCAGCTACGTCCACTGCTGAACCGCCTGACACCGCCGGGCCCGCCTTCATCCAGGAGGCGGGCCCCGGCGGTGTTCCGCGTCGATAGACGTTTGTCGCGCCATGCCATCATCGGCGGTATGACCGTCAACCGCCGTGGCGTCACCGCCGTCCTCGGCTTCCTCGCCAGCTTCACCGCGTTCACGTCGATCGGGCTGTACTCGACCGGCACCGCCGCCTACCGCGAGGCCGGCGGCGCCACGACGCTGCAAGGAATCACCACCGACCCGTTCGGCCTCTGGCTCGCCACGGCGGTGCTCGCCTCGGCGCTGCTCGCGCTGGTCGGCACGATCCTGTTCCTGCGGGGGCGCCGAGCCGCTCCGACGCTGCTGGCCGCCGGGGTGCTGGGGCTGGTGGCGGTGGTTCCCGGCCTGCTGGCGCTGCTGACCTACCGGCGGGTGGCGCTGGACTCCCGGGTCTGAGACCGGGTCGGCTCAGCGCTGGGTGGCGAGCGTGGCGGCGGCCGCCGGGACGGGCTGCGCGGCGAGGGCGGTCTGCTCGCCGAGCAACACCCGCCGCACGATCCGCTCGCTGGCCCGGCCGTCCTCCAGGGCGCAGAACCGGTTGCGGAACGACGTCCGCGCCCGCCGGGCCGCCTCGTCGTCGACCGAACCCGTCAGGAACCGCTCGACCAGCTCGGCCTGGGTGGTCACGACGACGCCGGGGGACTGGTCGAAGATGTCGAAGTACACGCCGCGCTTGGTGCGGTACTGCTCCCAGTCCGAGGCGAACACGACGATCGGCCGGTCCAGGATCGCGTAGTCGAACATCGTCGAGGAGTAGTCGGTGACCAGGACGTCGGCGGCCAGGTAGAGGTCCTCCACCACCGGGTACGCGGTGACGTCGACGACCTGGGCGGAGTCGGTGGCCGGGCCCTGCGCGGGAGACTCGTAGAAGTAGTGCGTACGCAGCAGGATCGTCGTGTCCGGGCCGAGCGCCTCGGCCAGGGCGGCGACGTCGAGGTGGCCCGCGAAGCGGTTGGCGGTGCTGCCCCGGTGGGTCGGCGTGTAGAGGATCACCCGCTGGCCGGGGGCGACGCCGAGCGCGGCCCGGACCCGCTCGCCGTGCTCGGGTGAGGCGTTGACCAGGATGTCGTTGCGCGGGTAGCCGACCTCCAGCGACTCGAAAGTACCCGGGTACGCGGTGCTCCAGGCTTCGGTCGAGTGCCGGTTGGCGGCGACGCTGAAGTCCCAGCGGCTCACCCGCCGCAGCAGCTCCTCGCCGCCCTCGCCCTTGCGGCCCGCGTGGATGAAGCTGTCGACGCCCATGAGCTTGAGCGGGGTGCCGTGGTGGGTCTGCACGTGCACGCTGCCGCGCCGCTTGAGCACGTAGTCGGCGAAGTTGACGTTCCCGATGAAGAAGGCGCCCCGGGCCATGATCCAGAAATACTGGAGCGTCTCCTCGACGACGTATGAGACGTCCTCCGGCATGGTCGCGGCCGCTTCCTTGGTGACCACCCAGACCCCGCGCACCCGCGGCGCCAGGTCCCGGGCCTTCTCGTAGATCGCGGCCGGGTTGCACCGGTAGCCACGGCCCCAGTACGCCGTGTAGACGGCGAGGTACGGGTCGATCGGCAGCAGCAGGAACAGCCGGTAGCAGAGGTACTTCACGGCCCGGAACCCCTGCCGGACCAGTCGGCGCAGCTTCGGAAGGACGCTTCGCAACGGACTGACCCCCGACATGCCGACCCCTATCGCACCAGAGTGAACAGAAGGTATCAGCTCGTCGGCCCCAGGGAGAAGGCCAGGTTTTCGGAGGTGGGAGGTTTGTCGCCACCGTAACGGCGCCGCCGGGAGCCCTCGGCTACTGAAGATCATCGCTGTCCTGGGTGCCCCCATGGGGTGGACTTCTTTGGCTAGCCTGTCGCCGATACCGGGACGCGGGGGCCTTCATGGGAACGAGACGGGGATCATTCATGCGAATGCACAAGCACAGACGGCGCGTGCTGCACGGCGCGATCGTGACCACCGGATTGGCCCTGGCACTGGTCGCGGCGGGCATGCCCGCCGTGGCGGCGCCGAACGCGGCGGCGCCGCGCACCGTGGCGGCCGAAGGCGCCGCGGTGACGGCGGACCAGGCCATCGCCCGAGCCCGAGCGACCGGCCGGAAGGTGGACGTCGTCGGCTCCACGACCGAGACGGACACCCTCACCGCCAACCCCGACGGGACGCTGACCCTGACCAGATCCCTGAAGCCGACGCGGAAGTACACCTCCGCCGGCTGGCGCCCGCTGGATGCCACGCTCCGGCGTGCCGCGGACGGCTCGGTGGTCCCCACGCTGGCCGCGGGGCCGATCAAACTGTCCGGCGGTGGCAGCGGCCCGCTGGCGACCCTGGGCGAGCTGGGTCGTTCCGTGGCGCTGAGCCTGCCCGCCAACCTGCCGACCCCCACATTGGACGGCGCGACGGCGACCTACGCGGCGGTCCTGCCCGGCGTGGACCTGAAGGTGACCGTCGACGATCAGGGCGGATTCTCCGAGGTCCTCGTGGTGCATGACGCGAAGGCGGCCGCGAACCCGGCGCTGCGCACCCTGCGGCTGGCGACGACGACCGACGGGGTGAGCCTCAGCGGGGACGCGGCGGGCAACATCGTCGGCCACGACCGTCGGGGTGCCGTGGTCCTGAGCGCGCCGGCTCCGATCATGTGGGACTCGACGCCCAGCGGCCGCCGGGTCACGGCGGACGGGCGCGGGGTGCTGCGCGACGCCGAGACCGGCCGAGTGGCGATGTCCTCCGCCCGCGGGCCGGGCCTGGCCGCTCGGCGTGCGGGCATCGGCGTGCAGGTCAAGCGCGATGCCATCACGCTGTCGCCGCAGCAGTCGATGCTCACCGACGCGGCCACCGTCTACCCGGTCTACATCGACCCCAGCTTCGCCTGGGGGGCCACCGAGTCCGCCAGCAAGACCGGGTGGGCCACCGTCTCCCGGGGCTACCAGGGCAACGACTATTCGAACAGCAACTACTGGATGAACGGCCCCGACCCCGACGACAACTACCAGGTCGGCAACTCGGGCTGGACGCAGCCGGGACAGATCTGGTCCCGTACGCTGATCAACCTCAACATCAACACGACCCTGCTCAGCGGCGCCATCATCAACACCGCGACCCTGGACATGAGCCTGATCCGCTCCGCGAACTGCACCGATCACTGGGTCGCCCTCTACGCGCCGGCGGCGACGCTGACGCAGAGCAACGCGACCTGGAACGCCTGGGAGAGCAACCGCACGGCGGGCGGCTGGGGCGGCTACATCGACCACAGGAACGCCGCCGCCGGCTACACGGGCTGCGCCAGCGCGGAACCCGTCGGGTTCAACATCAAGAACACGGTCGTCGCCAACATCGCCGCCCACAAGAACACCCAGACATTCCTGCTCGCCGCGGAGAACGAGTCGGACACTCTGGCGTACAAGGAGTTCGACGAGAACGTCACCTACGTCACCATCAACTACAACCACGCGCCCAACACCCCGACGGGCATGACCACCAGCCCGGCGACCTCCTGCAGCGCGGGCACGCCCGACGCGGTCGGCGACGGCCAGGTCACCCTGTACGCCCCGGTGTCGGACCCGAACAACAACATCCTGGGCGTCACGTTCCAGCTCTGGAAGACCAGCGACCCGGCCACGATCCTGAAGTCCTCCGACCCGAACCTGCTCTCCGCCGGGTCGGGCACCACGGCGGTCTTCAACGTCGACGAGCCCACCCTCAAGACGGCTTCCGGCTCGGCGATCACCCAGTTCTCGTGGAAGGTGCAGGCCACCGACGGCAACCTCGCCAGCCCGTGGTCGGCGACGTGCTCGTTCATGTTCGACCCCACCCGTGCCGGCGCACCGACCGTGACGCCGCCCGCCTCGGCCACCATCGGCCAGAACGCGGTCTTCACGGTCACCAAGCCACCGACGGGCTCCGTGCCGTCCAGCTACACCTACCAGCTCAACGGCGGCGTGCCGGTCTCGGCTCCGGCGGTGTCGGGCAACGCCAGCATCACGGTCGTCCCCAGGCGGACCACCAACACTCTCACCGTCATCAGCGTCTCGCCGGGCGGCAACTTCGGCGAGACCGCGAGCATCGTCTTCAACGCGGTGCCCGGCCCCGCCGCCGCGGCCGACGACCTCACCGGTGACGGCATCGCCGACCTGGTGACGGTCGGCGCGGCCCACAACCTGCCGCCCGGCCTCTGGCAGGCGGCCGGCACCGGCACGGCGGCGTCGCTCAAGGTCGCGGCGACCAACATCGGGGTACGCGGAAACGGGATCTACGGCACTGACGGCCCCGAGGACTTCACTGGCGCACAGGCGATCACCGGCAAGTTCACCGGCACCAACCTGCAGGACGTGCTGGTCTACTACCCGGACGGGTTCAACGCCGGTGGCGGGTCCGTGATCAGCGGGCCGGGCGACGGATCGATCCTGCAGGCCCCGCAGTCGGGCAACCAGGCCACCATCAGCGCCGGACTGCTGACCGACATGAACGGCAACAACCCGGCCCAGCTCGCCAACGCGGGCGACGCCTCCGGCCAGCACCTGGCCTACCCGGATCTGATCGCGGTCACCGCCGGTGGCGGCAGCTCGTACCTGGCCTACTACGTGAACCAGAACGGGCTCAACAACTACAGCACGCCGTCGCCGCTGGCCAACCTGACCCCGGCCGGTGACACGGCCTGGAGCACCTGGACCATCGCCACCACCCAGGTCGCCTCGGGCACGGCGATGTTCCTCTGGCAGCCGTCGACCGGTGCGCTGCACCTGTGGACGCAGCTCAACTACAACATCAACGCAGGCACCCTGTCCTACACCGGCTACACGCTGCGATCCGGCGGGTGGAACACCGGCGCGGCACTGGGGCTGCGCGCGGCCGACATCAACCGCGACGGCGTGGCGGACCTGTGGACCGTCGCCAACGGGCAGAGCGTGACCGCCCACCTGGTCACCGGGCTCACCGGTACGCCGACCGTCACCGCCCAGCAGCCGCAGGTGCTGCCCTGCGAGGCGCACGCGTGGTCGCTCGACGACGTCCAGTCGGGCCCGATCGGCACCGCGGCCGAGGCGGCGGGCACGAACGTGCTGACCGCCACCGGCAACGCCGTCTGGAACGCCGGTGACCTCTTCCCCTCGGATGTCCTGCTCAACGCCCTGCCGGGCGGCACCTCGGTGGACCCGGCCGGGACGGGCAGCCTGACCAGCGCGACGCCGCTGATCGACACCACGAAGTCCTTCGGCGTGTCGATCTGGGTGAAGCCGCTGGTCGAGGGCGGCGTGATCCTCTCCGAAGACGGCGCGCACGCGTCCCGGTTCACGGTGTCGATCGATCCGACCACCAAGACCTGGCGATTCGGCATGGCGACCAGTGACCTCAACGGCGCGTCCTACGACGTGGCGGCCTCCTCGCAGACCGTTCAGCTGGGCGCCTGGACCCGGCTCCAGGCGGTCTACAGCGCGCCGACGAACTCGATGGCCCTCTACGTCAACGGCGCGCTCGGCGGCACCGCGGTGCACACCGCGGCGGTGTCCTGGCCCGCGACGGGTCGGCTCGTGCTGGGCCGTTCCCTGGTCAACAGCGCGTCCGGCAACTACTACGCGGGCGAGATCGGCAACCTGCAGGTCTGGGACGTCGTGCCGGCGATCGACCAGATCGGGCCGGTGAGCACCCAGCCCAACCTGGACTTCAACGCCGACGGCAAGCACGACATCGCCAGCATCGACGCCAACTGGGACCTGTCGATGTGGCCCGGCGACGGCGCCGGTCACCTGGTCAACGGCAACTACATGTCATACACCGGCGGCAAGTTCCTGAACTACCACGGCATCGCCGTCGGCGACTTCAACCTCGACAAGCGGGCCGACGTCGCCGCCATCGACGCCGCCAACAACCTCGTGTTCTACCCGGGCAACGGGGCCGGGCGGGTCGGCGTCGGCACGCCGATGAAGGGCACCGGCGGGTCGTTCGCCGGGTTCCACGGCCTCAGCGGCGGTGACTTCAACGGCGACGGCCGATTCGACATCGCCGCGATCGACTCGGCCAACAACATGCAGCTTTACCTGGGTGACGGTACCGGCCTGGTCGGCAACCCGAGCCCGATGCTGTGCACCACGGGCTGCTGGGTCAACTTCCACGGCTTCGTCGCCGGTGACTACAACGGCGACGGCAAGACCGACATCGCCGGGATCGACGCGTACAACAACATGAACTTCTACCCGGGTGACGGCGCCGGTCACGTCACCCTGGCCGGCAGTGGCGCGATGCTGTGCACCACGGGCTGTTGGCAGAACTTCAAGGCGATCGCGCCCGGCGACTTCAACAGCGACGGCAAGACCGACATCGCCGGGATCGACGCGAACAACAACATGATGATGTACCCCGGAGCTGGTGGGGGGCTGCTCATCGGGGGAAACCCGGCGGGCATGTACTGCACCAACGGCTGCTGGGTGAACTTCCGCGCCATCGCCTGACCGGACCCGTCCGGCCCCGGACCTCGGGGCCGGACGGGTCCGCCGGTCGTAAAGACGCTTGAAGCCGCTGATCTGCGTTGAGCAGATCAGCGGCTTCTGTCTTTGTGCGGGCAGCCGCGCGTCGCCGCCGGCGTTCGGTGGAAGCGTTGTTTCTCAGGCTCTGGCAGGTATTTGCCATGGCGATTATTCGTCGTCATCGGATCTTCTGGCCGGCGTCGGTGACTGGTAGACCCGTGCCATGTCCTCTCCCTCACAGTCTTCCGCCCTCCGGAGTAGGCGTTGGCAACTGCTGGCGGCGGTGACGGCGGTGCCGTTGCTGGCGACAGGTTTCGCCGTGCCGCAGTCGCCGGTGCAGGCCGCGCCGAGCAGGCCCGCCGTCCCGGCCAGGCCGACGGCGACTCACAAGGTCACCCTGGTCACCGGCGACGTCGTCACGGTCACCACGATGGCCGACGGCGAGCAGACCGTCGACGTCGACCGCCCGGACCAGGCTGTCGGCGGCGTGAAACTCCAGGAGATCAAGGGTGACATCTATGTCATCCCCGACGAGGCCGAGCCGCTGCTCGGCGCCGGCAAGCTGGACCGCCGCCTGTTCAACGTCACCGACCTGATCGAGATGGGCTACGACGACGCGAAGACGGCCAGCGTGCCGCTGATCGCGACGTACACCCAGGCCCAGACCCGTGCGGTCGTCGAGCCGAAGGTTCCCCGCGGCAGCAAGCTGACCCGCAGGTTCGCGAACATCCGCGGCGCCGCGCTGACCACCGAGAAGAAGCAGACCCGCACCTTCTGGTCCACGGTCGCGCCGCAGGGCAGCACGACGCTGGGCGAGGGCGTGGCCAAGTTGTGGCTCGACGGCCGCGTGCAGGTCAACCTGAAGGACAGCGTGCCGCTGATCGGCGCACCCGAGGCGTGGGCGGCCGGATACACCGGCAAGGGCGTCAAGGTCGCGGTGCTGGACACCGGCATCGACGTCAACCACCCGGACCTCAAGGACCAGATCGACGGCACCGCCAGTTTCGTGCCGGGCGAGGCCATAACCGACGTCAACGGGCACGGCACGCACGTGGCCTCGACGATCGTCGGCACCGGCGCCGCCTCCGGCGGCGAGTTCAAGGGCGTGGCCCCCGGCGCCGACCTGATCGTCGGCAAGGTGCTGGCCGGTGCGGAAGGCTATGGCCAGGACTCGTGGATCATCGCGGGTATGCAGTGGGCCGCCGAGTCCGGTGCCGACGTCGTCAGCATGAGTCTCGGCGACCAGTACCCGACCGACGGCAGCGACCCGATGTCGCAGGCGGTCGACGCGCTGTCGGCGCAGTACGGCACGCTGTTCGTCATCGCCGCGGGCAACTCGGGGCCGGAGAGCATCTCCACCCCGGGTGCGGCGGCCTCGGCGTTGACCGTGGCCGCCACGGACAAGCAGGACTACCTCGCCGGGTTCTCCAGCACCGGCCCGCTCGCGTTCTCCGGCGGCATGAAGCCGGACATCGCGGCGCCGGGGGTGGACATCACCGCGGCCCGCTCTCAGGACATGACCGACGGCGGCGAGGGCCTGTACCGCACCCTGAGCGGCACGTCGATGGCGACCCCGCATGTGGCGGGCGCGGCGGCCATCCTGGCTCAGCAGCACCCGGACTGGACCGGGGCGATGCTCAAGGAACACCTGATGAGTACCGCGAAGGCCCTGGGCGAGTGGTACTCGCCGTACGAGGTCGGCACGGGACGCGTCGACGTGGCCGCCGCCGTGCGGACGACGGTGCGCGGCACCGGGTCCCTGTTCTTCGGCAATCACACCTGGCCGCACGAGCCGACCGACACCGCCGTGACCAAGGACCTGACCTTTACCAACACCGGCGCCGCCGACGTCACGCTGAACCTGGCGTTGACCAACGCCGACGGTCCGTTCACGCTGGGCGCGGCCACGGTGACCGTGCCGGCCGGCGGCACGGCGACCGTCCCGGTGACCGCAGACCCGCAGGCCGCCGCCGTGGGCCTCCGGCACGTCGGCTACGTGGTCGGCACCGACGCGGCCACCGGGCAGCCGGTGACCCGCACCTCGGTGGCGCTGCTCAAGGAGGACGAGCGCTACGACCTGAACATCAAGCTGATCGGTCGGGACGGCAAGCCCGCCTCCGGCGAGGTCGCGGTGGCCCTGGTCGGCGACCCGCTGCCGTGGTTCGTGCAGGTCGACGGCTCGCTCACCATGCGCATGCCGCCCGGCACCTACGTCGTCTGGACCTACCTCGAGGTGGCCGGCGAGAAGGCGGACCGGTCCGGGCTGGCGGTGCTGGTCGACCCGGAGACGGTGCTCGGCGGTGGCCCCGCGGACGTGGTGCTGGACGCGCACAAGGCACGCCTGCTGCAGACCGAGGCGCCGCAGCGTACCGAGGACCGCCAGCGCAAGGTCGACTTCAAGGCGTCCTTCCGCGACCTCGGCACGTATGTGCGGCGCGGGTACGACATCCCGCCGATGTACGACGACATCTACGTCGCGCCGACGGAGCCGATGAAGCAGGGCGAGTTCATCCTGACCACCCGCTGGCGCAAGGGCGAGCCGGGGTTCGCGCTGAGCGCGTTCGGCGGCCTGGTCCGCTTCGAGACCCTCACTCAGGGGGGCAGCCTGCTGGACACCGGTTCGGACCGCCTGCGGCCCGTCTACGCCGGCAAGGGCGCGGCAGCGGACTACAAGAAGATCAAGGCCAGGGGCAGGCTCGTCGTCGTCGAGCGCAGCGACGAGGTGTCGGCCCAGGAGCGTACCGCGGCCGCGGTCGCGGCCGGCGCCAAGGCGTTGGTCGTGGTCAACGACGGCGTCGGGACCCTGGCGCAGTACATCGGCGAGTCGACGATCCCGGTCGCCACGGTGCACCGCGACGCGGGCAAGGTCCTCATCGCGCTGGCCAAGCTCGGGTTCTTCGAGCTGACCGTGAAGCAGACGGAGTTCACGCCGTTCGTCTACGACCTGACCCGCGACTACCCAGGCCAGGTGCCGGACCGGCCGCTGGTCTACCGGCCGAGCCAGCGCGACCTTGTCAAGATCGACGCGCGGTACTACAACGCGGGCACTCCGGGCGAAGCCGTCGGCTACCGGTACGACATGACGATCTCCCCGGGGCTCGGCGGACTCGAGCGCGAGTGGCACCCCGGCACCCGGGTCGAATGGGTCACCCCCGGACAGGCCTGGCGGGAGACGCACGCGCAGATCTTCGGCAACTCGCAGTTGTGGGTGATGTACTCAGGCACTGACTCCTACGCCGCGAACACCGCCCCGCGTCTGGACTGGTTCGCCCCGGCGATCCGTCCCGGCAGCAGCGAGGCCTACGAGATATACAACTCGCGTTGGCAGAACACCATGATGTGGAACACGCAGGCGTGGAGCTCCTCCAGCGACACCATGCAGCTCGGCGGCTGGATCGAGTGGGGTGCGGTGCCGACCCACACACAGCTGTTCCAGGGCGACACGCTCCTCCGGGAGAACCTGTTCAGCGAGGATGCGCAGTGGGTCGAGGTCCCGCCGGGCGACCTGCCGTACCGGGTCGTCATGGACGCCGAGCGGCCGGGTGACGTCTTCCGGCTGTCGACCCGCACCCATAGCGAGTGGACCTTCAGGTCCGACACCGTCGAGGCCGACGACCTGGTGCGCTTCTCGGTGCTGAACCTGAACTACCGGCTGGAGACCGACCTGCACGGCGACCTGCCGGCGGGCACCGTCCAGCAGATCGGGCTCAAGCCTGGGTCCATGGACCTCGGCACCGTCCCCGGCAAGATCACCAAGGTGACCCTGGACATTTCCTACGACGATGGCGCCACCTGGCGCAAGGTGACCCTGACCAAGGGCGCCAACGGTTACTGGAACGGGTCGTTCCAGACCCCGCACAAGCCCGGCTTCATCTCGCTCCGTGCGAGCGCCCAGACCGACGCCGGGTACAGCGTCAAGCACGAGATCATCCGGGCCTACGGCCTGCGGTGAGCCACCACGACGGGCCCCGGGCAGGCGACTGCCCGGGGCCCCACCCGTCACCCGCGTTTCCCGCGGAGGCCTGCCAAGGCCTGCCGCCATGGCGCATACTCTCCCCGCTGCACCAAGCGGAAGGGAGCCGGTCACCGATGCTCGATGTGCTGGGGCTCGAACCTGCCGACGAGAGCGTCTACCGGGCGCTGCTCGGACGGCCGAACTCCACCGCCGCACTGCTGTCGGATCTGCTCGCCGCCCCGCCCGCCGACGTCGACAAGGCCCTGTCCCGCCTGGTCGAGCGAGGACTGGCGATCAAGTCCGCCAGCGGGCAGTTCACCGCCGCACCCCCGGCCATGGCGCTCGGCGCGCTCATCAGCCAGCAGCGCGACAGGCTGCGTATGGCTGAACACGCACTGGTGGGTTTCGCCGAGCAGCACCGTGCGGCGATGATCGGGCGCGACATCAACGACCTGATCGAAGTCGTCACCGGCGTCGACGCCATCCGCCACCGCTTCCTGCAGGTGCAACAGGCAGCCCGCACGCAGATCCGCACCTTCATCACCGCGCCGTTCGTCGCCGTGCCACCCGAACAGAACACGGCCGAACCCGAGGCCATCGGCCGCGGCGTGCGCTTCCGGGCGGTACTCGACCGCGCGGTGCTGGCGGAGCCCGGCATCGTCACCGATGCCGTCACCTCCCTGCGCAACGGCGTGCAACTGCGGGTGGCCGACCACCTGCCGATGAAACTCGTGCTGGCCGACGCCGACTTGGGCCTGGTTCCGCTGGCGGTCACGCCCGCCGGCGAGCCCGGCGCGGTGCTGCTGCACCGCAGCGGCGTGCTCGACGCGCTGGACGCGCTGTTCGAGACGGTATGGCGCAGCGCCCATCCGCTGGAGTTGGTCGGCACCGGCGCGGACGCCGAGACCGCGGCCGAGCTCGGTGCCCCGGGCCCGACCGATCTCGACCGTAGGATCCTCGCGCTGCTGCTGGCCGGGGTCACGGATCAGACGGTCGCGACACAGCTGGGTCTGTCACCCCGGACGCTGCACCGGCGCCTGCGCCACCTCATGGACATCGCCGGAGTTCAGACCCGCATGCAGCTGGGCGGACACGCCACCCGCCAGGGCTGGGTGGACTAGACCCAGGCCGCGACAGCGCCAGACACCGCGCCGCGCAGCGACGAGGCCAGCCGCCGCTCCAGGGTGGCCAGGCGCTGGGTGGCGGACGGCTGCGAGACATGCAGGGAAGCCGCAGCAAGCCCTATCGACCCGCACTCGCAGACCGTGTGGCGCGAAATGGCCGAGAACGTCGCGGAGAGCCTGCGCAAGGGCGCCCGGGTCGTGGTGACCGGCCGTCTGCGGCTCAGCCAGTGGACCACCCCGGAAGGTGAGAAGCGCCAGAGGTTTCCAGCTCGACGTGGAGGACATCGGGGCGTCGCTGCGCTACGCCCGCGCCGAGGTCAAGAAGCTCGTCCGCACCGGGGATGGTCAGCCGCCGGCGGCTGAGGCCAACCCGTGGGCGACGGGCGGCGGCGACGCTGAGCCGCCGTTCTGACGGCCATGAGGTGTGTTTCCGCGCGGTCCGGTGGCGGTAGCCTTCCGGCCCGCGCGGCAAGCGTCGAGCCGGTATCCAGGCGGTGTCGCGGCTGTTCAGTCATCCAGAGGCAAGGCGTCCTTTTGGGATGCTGGTTTGCTGGTCGGCTCCTTCAGCCAGACCCGCACTCTCTGTGGGAGGTCAGTGGTCAACAGCGCCGTCGCCCCGAGGCCGATGACCGCCACCCCGACGCCGATGAGCGCCACACCACCCAGCGTCTCGCCATCCGTCAGCCCCGCCACCCCGGGACCGATACCCGCCGCCCCGACGCAGATGCCCACCACGCCCCACTTTGCCTCGCCGTTCATCAGGACCACCACCACCCCGGCACTGATCAACGCCGCTCCGAGGCCGATGAGCATCACGCCCCACATCGTCTCGTCTTTCATCAGCATCACCACTCCGAGGCAGATGGCCGCCACCCCGGCGCCGATGAGCGCCACGCCGGCCAGCCTCTCGACGTTCACCAACACGGCCACCCCGAGGCAGATGAGCGCCGTCCCGGCGCCGATGCCCGCCATGCCACCCAGCGTCTCACCGTCCGCCAGCACCGCCACCCCGAGGCCGACGAGCGCTACCCCGAGGCCGATGAGCACCACGCCAACCAGCCTCTCGACGTTCACCAGCACCGCCACCCCGGCACCGATGAGCGCCGTCCCGAGGCCGATGGCCGCCACGCCAACCAGCGTCTCGCCATCCGGCAGCACCGCCACCCCGACACCGATGAACGCCGTCCCGACGCCGATGGCCGCTGCGGCCAGGAGGTTCCGTAGCGCTATCTCCGGGTTGCTGGGGATGAGGACGGCAGCGGTGGTCGTCGCTGCGGCCAGCAGCGTCAGGTACAGGATCGCTGTGGGGGACAGGGGTGAGGCTGCCAGGAGCGTGGCGATGAGTGCGACGCCGAGCAGGAAGCGACTGGGGTAGACCACCCTGCGGGCGCGGGGTTGTTCGGCGGCCCAGTCGCGTACTCGGAAGGCTGCGGTGACCAGCGCTGCCGCCACGACGACCACGGCAAGGATCCGGAGGCCGCCGAGGTCGCTGGCGGAGTTCACCGCTAGTCCGGCGGCAGCGCCAGTGAGCGCAGAGGTGATCCACGTCTGCCAACGCTGGCGCGGTCGCGTCGATGTGGATCCCGGAGATTCAACCTCGCCCATGTGCACATGATGGCGACCACCGACAAGGCCATCAATGCTCCGGTCGCCTCAGGCGGTACACCCGAACGCCCGCCGCAACCTGCCGAACGTGTGGCCTGATGCACGTCCACGCAGCCCGGACGTCGAGCTGCCTACGTGCTGGCCACGGAGGCTGACACGCGAGAGTCGACCGGAGCCGAGCCTGACGCAACTGTGCCTGCGTTGGACGCGTAGGAACTTCGGCACCCGTTCGGCACGGACGGCCGCTCACGGCCGCGTAAGCCCGGTGGTAACCGTACATACGTTTGAAGCCGCTGGTCTGCTTCTCGCAGGTCAGCGGCTTCTTTTTGCTGGTGGTCCGTGGTGCCCCCGGCAGGATTCGAACCTGCGCCCCCGCCTCCGGAGGGCGGTGCTCTATCCCCTGAGCTACGGGGGCTCAGCGACCGACAAAGAGTAGCAGGGTCCGCTGCCCGGTGCCGAATCGGTATCCGCCGCCCGTGTCGCGGCCGCCTTGCCCTTCCGTGATCGCTGCTTGCGGTCAGAACATCGGCTCCCAGCCCAGGTTCTGACCGACAACGGCGATCATGGCGCCGCCAGCCGCGGCGACGAGGCTCCGCTGCCGTACCCACGGAAAAGCCCCGCCGGACCATGCCCGGCGGGGCTTCGGCGAGGAACCGCTCAGCTGAAGCCGAGCGTTGTCTGCAGTTGCTGCATGGCCGCGATCTCGCCCTGCTGTCCGCTCTTCATCGTCCCGGCGAGCCAGGTCACGTCCGACTGGTCGGTCGCGGCGAGCACCGCGTCGACCATGTGGATGCCGCCCAGATGATGCTTGATCATCATCTGCAGGAACAGCCGGTCGACGTCACGTCCGGTCGCCTTCTCCAGCTCGGTCATCTCGGCGGGAGTGGCCATGCCGGGCATCAGGTTGCCCTGGACGGCGCTGTCGCCGTCGGGCATCCACGCCATGGGCTTGGCCGCGGAGTTGACGTTGAGGTTCCAGTCGCGCAGCCACTGGCGCATCATGCCGATCTGCGCCTGCTGGGTCATCGCGATGTCGCCGCCGAGCGAGCGCACCGCGGGCGAGGTGGCCCGGTCCGCGGCGATCATGCCCATGGCCACGGCCTGAGCGTGGTGGGAGGACATGTCGCGGGCGAACCCGGCCGCCGCCGAGTCGTCGGCGGGCAGGCTCGTTCGGTGCACCAGGTTGGTGCCGACGAAGCCGATGGCGAGGCCGAGCAGGAGGGCGACCAGCCCGGCCACGCCGACCTGCCGCCAGGGGCTCGGGCTGGTCGTCTCCTGGGTCATCAGCCGTTCGTCCCGCCCTGCATCATGGCCTGGACCTGCTCCTGGGTCAGCGGAGTGGTGCCGGTGGCGGTGTTGCCGCCGGAGCAGACCGCGCCAGGCTCCTGGGTCGCGTTGACGCGCAGGTCGGTGATGAAGTCGTCGATGCGCTTGTCGTCGGCGTTGTCCAGCTTGAGCTGGAAGCCCCACGCCTGCAGCGAGATCGGCTTGTCCAGCTTCTCGATCGGGCTCATGAGCATGTATTCCTTGCCCGCGACCTTCGCCCGGAGCTTGTCGACCTCACCGGCGGGCAGGTCGCTGCGGTAGGCGACCCACACGGCCCCGTGCTCGAGGGCGTGCACGGCGTGCTCGTTCGGGATGGGCGCGTCGTAGACGTTGCCCATGCACTGCTGCCAGACCTCGTTGTGGTTGCCGCCGACAGGCGGGCTCTGCTTGTAGGTCTGGGTGCCGTACGCGTGGGTGCGGGTCAGGTCGGCCGCGTTGGTCTCGCGGAAGTCGACGATGCCGGGGATCGTCTTGGCGGCGCCCTCCCAGTCGAACGGGGGCTTGAACGCCTGCCAGGCGCCGTAGCCGATGATGCCCGCGGCGAGCAGGCCGACTGCGGTGAACAGGGCGATCGGGCCCCAGTTGCGACCCTGGTTGACCTTGATGGGCGTGATCGGCTTGCCCTTGGGGCCCTTGGGTGGGGTCTTCGCACCGGCCGGGGCCTTGGTGCCGGGCTTGGCGCCGGGCTTGCCGCCGACCTTCACAACGTTGGGGCGGTGCTGCTCGCCGCCCTGCGTGCTGATGCTCATCGTGGTGTCCGTCACATCGAGGGGTGGGCGCGCCCGCCATGTGGTGGGACGCAGAGGGCAGAAGTCTACCCGGTTAGCATGGCCGGGTGACTCCCGCGAATCTTGCCGACGCTGTTCTCGCCGCCGCTCGGGCCGTCTTCACGGCCCGTGATCTCGATCTGTCGGCCCTGCCGACGGTGGCGACGGTGGAGCGTCCGCGAAACCCGGAGCACGGAGACTACGCCACCAACCTGGCACTTCAGGTCGCCAAGAAGGTCGGCGCGAACCCGCGCGAGCTGGCGTCGGCGCTCGCCGAGGAACTCAGCAAAGTCACAGGCATCGCTTCGGTGGAGATCGCCGGACCGGGCTTCCTGAACGTGCGGGTCGACGCCGCGGCCGCCGGTGAGCTGGCCCGGTCGGTGGTCACCCAGGGCAGTGCGTACGGCCGGGGCACCGCCCTCGCCGGGCAGCGGCTGAACCTGGAGTTCGTGTCGGCGAACCCGACCGGCCCGATCCACCTCGGCGGGGTGCGCTGGGCGGCGGTCGGCGACGCGCTGGCCAGGCTGCTGAAGGCGGCGGGCGCCCAGGTCACCACCGAGTACTACTTCAACGACGCCGGAGCGCAGATCGACCGGTTCGCCCGGTCGCTGCTGGCGGCGGCGCGGGGCGAGCAGACGCCCGAGGACGGCTACGGCGGCGCGTACATCGCGGAGATCGCGGCGGCGGTGCGGGCGAAGGACCCGAGCGCCGACGACGTTGAGACGTTCCGGGTCGAGGGCGTCGAGCTGATGTTCGCGCAGATCAAGTCGTCGCTGGCCGAGTTCGGCACCACCTTCGACGTGTACTTCAACGAGAAGGACCTGCACGACAAGGGCGAGCTGGACCTGGCCCTGACCCGGCTGCGCGAGCAGGGCCACGTATACGAGGCCGACGGCGCGACCTGGCTGCGCACCACCGACTTCGGCGACGACAAGGACCGGGTGCTGCGCAAGAGCGACGGCGACTGGACCTACTTCGCCGCCGACTGCGCCTACTACCTGGACAAGCGGGAACGCGGCGCGGACCGGGTGGTGATGATGCTGGGCGCCGACCACCACGGCTACGTGGGCCGCATGCGTGCCATGGCCGCCTGCTTCGGCGATGACCCGAGCACCCACCTGGAGATCCTGATCGGCCAGCTGGTGAACCTGGTCAAGGACGGCGTCCCGGTCCGGATGAGCAAGCGCGCGGGCACGGTCGTGACGATGGAGGACCTGGTCGAGGCGATCGGCGTCGACGCGTCGCGCTACGCGCTGGGCCGCTTCAGCATCGACTCGCCGATCGACATCGACGTGGACCTGTGGACGCGGGCGTCGAACGAGAACCCGATCTACTACGTGCAGTACGTCGCCGCGCGTACCGCCGGGGTGGCTCGGCAGGCCGCCGAGCTGGGCCTGACCCGCGACAGCGCGGAGTTCGACCCGGCGCTGCTGGCGCACCCGAAGGAGCTGGAGCTGATCAAGGCGCTCGGCGACTTCCCGGGCGTGGTCGCCCACGCCGCCGAGCGGCGCGAACCGCACCACATCGCGCACTACCTCGAGCAGAACGTGGCCCGCGCCTTCCACCGCTTCTACGACGAGTGCCGCGTCACCCCGATGGGAGACGCGCCCATCGAGCCTGTCAACGTGGCCCGGCTCTGGCTCAACGACGCCACCCGCACCGTCATCGCCAACGGCCTCGGGCTGCTCGGCGTGACCGCCCCCGAACGGATGTGACGGCAAGACCATGAGAGCTCATGAGGCCGGTGCCCTGCACGGAGAGATCGGGCAGACCGGCCCCACCTGGCTGCGTACCCCCGGCGACGTGAACGCGCTGCTGGAGCCCTTGTGGCCGCGCACCGCGCGCAAGGACGACGGGGTGCTCCAGGTCGGCGGCCTGAGCGTGACCGAGCTGGCCGAGCAGTACGGCACTCCGGCGTACCTGCTCGACGAGGAGGACTTCCGGGCCCGCTGCCGCGCGTTCAAGCAGGGCTTCGACGGCGCCGAGGTGTACTACGCGGGCAAGGCGTTCCTGTGCCGGGCGATCGTGCGCATCCTGGTCGAGGAGGGGCTGAGCCTCGACGTGTGCAGCGGTGGCGAGCTGGCGACCGCGCTGTCGGGCGGCATGGACCCGGCCCGGATCGGGCTGCACGGCAACAACAAGTCGGTCGCCGAGCTGACCCGGGCGCTGCGCGCCGGGGTGGGCCGGATCGTGGTCGACTCCTTCGACGAGATCGACCGGCTGAGCGCGCTGGCGCGCGAGCTGGGCGTACGGCCCAAGGTGATGATCCGGGTCACGGTCGGCGTCGAGGCGCACACGCACGAGTTCATCGCCACCGCGCACGAGGACCAGAAGTTCGGCTTCTCGCTGGCGGGCGGCAAGGCGTTCGAGGCGGCCCGGCGGATCCTGGCCGAGGACACGCTGGAACTGCGCGGGCTGCACTCGCACATCGGCTCGCAGATCTTCGACACCTCCGGGTTCGAGGTGAGTGCACGCCGGGTGCTGGCGCTGCAGCAGCGGATCATCGAGGAACTGGGCGTCGAGCTGCCCGAGCTGGACCTCGGCGGCGGCTTCGGCATCGCGTACACCAGCCAGGACGACCCGCAGCCCGCCGCGGACCTGGCCGAGCGCATGTTCAAGATCGTCGAGGGGGAGTGCCGGGGCCTGGGCATCGCCCAGCCGCACCTGTCCATCGAGCCCGGCCGCGCCATCGTCGGCCCGTCCACCTTCACGCTGTACGAGGTCGGCACCGTCAAGCAGCTCGACGGTCTGCGCACCTACGTCAGTGTCGACGGCGGCATGAGCGACAACATCCGCGCCGCGCTGTACGACGCGTCGTACTCGGCGACCCTCGCGTCACGCGCGTCACAGGCGGAGCCGATTCTCGCCCGCGTGGTGGGAAAACATTGTGAAGCGGGGGACGTGGTGGTGAAGGATGAATTCCTGCCTGCCGACGTCAAACCAGGAGATCTTATCGCCGTGCCGGGTACCGGCGCCTACTGCCGGAGCATGGCGAGCAACTACAACCAGGTGCCGCGGCCGCCGGTGGTGGCCGTACGGGACGGGCAGGCACGGGTGATCGTGCGCCGGGAGACCGAGGACGATCTCCTGGCGTTGGACGTGGGGTAGGGGGCGTCCGCCCTCGCCGGAACGCATCGGAGAGACAAGTGGCTGACTCGCTCAAGGTGGCGCTGCTGGGGTGTGGCGCGGTCGGCTCGGAGGTCGTCAGGCTGCTGCACGAGCAGGCCGACGACCTGACGGCGCGCATCGGCGCGCCGATCGAGCTGGTCGGCATCGCCGTACGCAGGGGTGGGCGCGACCGGGGCAACCTGCCGGTCGACCCCGCCCTGTTCACCACCGACGCCCTCGGGCTGGTCAAGCGGGACGACGTCGACGTGGTGATCGAGGTCGTCGGCGGCATCGAGCCCGCGCGCACCTGGCTGGTCGAGGCGCTGCGCGCGGGCAAGAGCGTGATCACCGGCAACAAGGCCCTGCTGGCCGAGGACGGTGGCAGCCTGCACGACGCCGCCGCCGAGGGTGGCGCCGACCTGTACTACGAGGCTGCCGTCGCCGGGGCCATCCCGCTGCTGCGCCCCCTGCGGGAGTCGCTGCACGGGGACAGGATCATGCAGGTCACCGGCATCGTGAACGGCACCACCAACTTCATCCTGTCCGCCATGGACAGCACCGGCGCCGGCTTCAACGAGGCCCTCGAAGAGGCCACCGCCCTCGGGTACGCCGAGGCCGACCCGACCGCCGACGTCGAGGGCTTCGACGCCGCCGCCAAGGCCGCGATCCTGGCCAGCCTCGCCTTCCACACCCGGGTGCGGGCCGCCGACGTCTACCGCGAGGGCATCACCGAGGTCAGCGCCGCCGACGTGGCCAGTGCCAAGGCCATGGGCTGCGTCATCAAGCTGCTGTGCATCGCCACCCGCACCGCCGACGGCGGCGTCAGCGTGCGGGTGCACCCGGCGATGATCCCGCGCACCCACCCGCTGGCCGGGGTCAACGAGTCGTTCAACGCGGTGTTCGTCGAGGCCGACGCCGCCGGGCAGCTCATGTTCTACGGCCGGGGCGCGGGCGGCGCGCCGACGGCCAGCGCGGTGCTGGGTGACCTGGTCGCGGTGGGCCGCAA
The DNA here is from genome assembly GCF_019083965.1 of Catellatospora tritici. Classification (GTDB taxonomy): domain Bacteria; phylum Actinomycetota; class Actinomycetes; order Mycobacteriales; family Micromonosporaceae; genus Catellatospora; species Catellatospora tritici. The sequence continues at coordinate 412,446 of NZ_JAHRCY010000001.1, read as the reverse complement.
CCGGCTCGCGGGCGTACGCAGCCCGAGCGAGTCCGCTTACGCCGACCTGCCGGTGCGCCCGATGGGCGAGGTGCGGACCCGGTACCACGTGTCGCTGGACGTCGCGGACCGTGCCGGGGTGCTCGCCGCCGTGGCCGGGGTCTTCGCCAAACACGACGTCTCCATCGCCACGGTCAACCAGTCCGGCCGCGGCGACGAGGCGATCCTGGTCATCGTCACCCACTCGGCCCCTGACGCCGCCCTGGCCGCCACGGTCTCCGAACTGCGCACTCTCGACTTCGTCCGCGCCGTGGCCAGCCTCCTCCGCGTCGAGTTCTAGCCCACCCGCCCCCCCGCCCCCGCCCGCCTCGCGGGTCGATCATGAACCTATGGCACGGTTCGACGGCGTGGCGGTGGCACGGCTTCCTGATCGACAGGCGGCTGGGCCGCCCGGCGGGACGGTGCGAGGATGGAGCATGTCCCGCTGGGTGGAACCCTGGTGGTGGCTGCGGCGTTGAACGGGCAAGGTAGCCGATGACAATCGGTAAGGGGGCCAGCATGTGGCGTGGATTGATCGAGCAGTATCGCGACCGGTTGCCGGTGTCGGAGAAGACGCCGGTGATCACGCTGCACGAGGGCAACACGCCCCTGGTCCCGGCGCCGGTGCTGTCCGACCGCACCGGCTGTGACGTCTACCTGAAGGTAGAGGGTGCCAACCCGACCGGCTCGTTCAAGGACCGCGGCATGACCGTGGCGGTCTCCAAGGCCGTCGAGGAGGGCGCGAAGGCGATCATCTGCGCCTCCACCGGCAACACCTCGGCCAGCGCCGCGGCGTACGCCGCCCGCGCCGGGATCACCTGCGCGGTCCTCGTGCCCCAGGGCAAGATCGCGCTGGGCAAGCTGGCCCAGGCGCTGGTGCACGGTGCGAAGTTGCTGCAGGTCAGCGGCAATTTCGACGACTGCCTGAGCATGGCTGCCAAGCTGGCACAGGACTACCCGGTGGCGCTGGTCAACTCGGTCAACATCGACCGGCTGCACGGCCAGAAGACCGCCGCGTTCGAGATCGTGGAGGCGTTGGGCGACGCCCCGGACATCCACTGCCTGCCGGTCGGCAACGCGGGCAATATCAGCGCGTACTGGATGGGGTATCAGGAGGACGTGGTCGCGGGCAACGCGACCCGTGCCCCGAGGATGTTCGGCTTCCAGGCCGCCGGCTCCGCCCCGATCGTCGACGGCGCGGTGGTGGCCAACCCGTCCACGATCGCGACCGCGATCCGCATCGGCAACCCGGCGTCGTGGACCAAGGCCCTGGACGCCCGGGACCAGTCCGGTGGCCTGATCGAGGCGGTCACCGACCGCGAGATCCTCTCGGCGTACCGGCTGCTCGCCCGCGAGGTGGGCGTGTTCGTGGAGCTCGGCTCGGCGGCCAGTGTCGCGGGTCTGCTGCAGAGCGCCGCCGCGGGCAGGCTCCCGGCGGGCTCGCGCATCGTCTGCACGGTGACCGGCCACGGTCTCAAGGACCCGGAGTGGGCCATCTCCACCGCCCCGGCTCCGACCACGATCGGCAACGACCTGCTGGCCGCGGCCCGCGAGCTCAACCTCGCCTGAGTCGCATCGCCTACGCCGCCGCCACCCGCCACGGGTCGGCGGCGGCTCGCGTATCCGCCGAGATCGGGGGTGGCGGACGATGCCTCCGAGCATCCCAGGTGTACGGTGCCTCTGTGTTTCGGGTCCTTACCTCCAACCGTGACTTCCGGCGGCTGTTCCTGGCCGAGCTGATCGTGTTCGGCGCGGACTGGTTCGTCATGGTCCCCCTGTTGTTGCTGCTCAACGAGAAGACCGGACAGGGGCTGTGGGGCGGCCTGGCCCTGGCGGCGGAGACCGGCACGGTCGCGTTGCTGCTGCCGTACGCCGGGACGATCGCGGACCGGTTCGACCGCAAGCGCATCCTCATCACCTCGAACCTGTCCGCCCTGATCGCCGTGGTGGGCCTGTTCCTGGTGCACGGCTCGTGGGCGGGTCCGATCGCACTGGTGTCGGTCGCGGCGCTGTCGGGGGCGAAGGCGTTCTACACCCCGGCCGCCAACGCGGCCATGCCGAACCTGGTCGACCGCAGTGACCTGTCGCCCGCGATGGCGGTGCACGGCGCGGCCTGGGGGACGGTCACCGTGCTCGCCTCGTCGCTGGGCGGGGTGGTCAGCGCCTGGCTGAGCCCGTACGCGTGCTTCGGGTTGGTCGCCTTCGGGCTGGTGGGAGCCGCCCTGCTCACCTCGGGCATCCACCGCCCCACGCGGGAGCCCGGGAAGATCGAGCCGCGCCCGGCGTTCGCGGCGATCGGCGAGGCCAACCGCTTCCTGCGGCGCGAACCGCGGCTGCTCGCCCTGGTCACCGTGAAGTCGGCGGTCGGCGTCGGCAACGGTCTGCTGGCCACGTTCCCGCTGCTGGCCACGGCCTTCGGCGTCGGGCCGCGCGGGCTGGGCCTGATGTTCGCGGTACGAGGTCTGGGCAGCCTGGTCGGCCCGTTCGTCTTCCGGGCGGCGCTGGCCCGCCCGCACTGGCTGTTCCCCGCGCTGGCCATCTCCATGTCGACCTATGGCGTGGTCTACCTCGGCGTCTCCGTGGCCACCTGGTTCCCGCTGGTGCTCGCCGGAATCTTCGTCGCGCACGCGGCCGGCGGCGGCAACTGGGTGATGTCGAACTACGCGCTGGCGCAGGAGGTGCCCGACGAGCTGCGTGGCCGGGTCGGCGCCAGCGATCAGATGATCGCCATGCTGGCGGTGACCGTGTCGCAGCTGGTCGTCGGCTTCTTCGTGGACTCGGTCGACGTGCGGCTGCTGATCGCCTGCTGCGCCACCACGACCCTGCTGTATGCCGTCGGCTGGCGCCTGGTCACCCGCCGCCTGACCACCACCGCCACCACGCCCGCCCTGGCCACCGCCGACTGACCGCTCCCGTTCACCTCCCGAGCGGGGCTTGACCGGCCCTGCTAGCTTAGTGATATCACTTCGATATTGGGGAGGCGGTCATGCAGAGGCGGGCGTTCCGGGTCTCTGGGTTCCTGCTGGTACTCGTGGCGCTGGCGGTGCTGGCGACCACCATCGCGGTCATCGCGGCGAAGTTCGAGACGCCCGGCGGGGACGGCGTCATCGGCATCACCGTCGCGGTCGCCGCGGTGCTGATCACGCTGATCTGCACCGGGTTCATCGTGATCAGCCCGAACGACGCCCGGCTGATCCAGTTCTTCGGCTCGTACGCGGGGACGATCGACACGCCCGGGTTTCACTGGACCTGGCCGCTGACCGAGAAGACCAAGGTCTCCAAGCGGGTGCGCAACTTCGAGTCCAACCGGCTGAAGGTGTCCGACGCCGACGGCAACCCCGTCGAGATCGCCGCCGTGGTGGTGTGGCGCGTGGTGGACACATACGCGGCGAAGTTCGCCGTCGACGACTTCGTGAACTTCGTGGAGGTGCAGGCCGAGACGGCGGTGCGGCACCTGGCCACCAGCTACCCGTACGAGGCGCACGGCACCGATCGCACCAGCCTGCGCGACGCCGCCGCCGTCAGCGACGAGCTGACCGCCGAACTGCGTGAGCGGGTGGCGCTGGCCGGGGTCGAGGTGGTCGAGTCACGGATCACCCATCTCGCCTATGCTGCGGAGATCGCTCAGGCCATGCTCGCGCGCCAGCAGGCGCAGGCGATCGTGGCCGCCCGCGCGACCATCGTGGAGGGAGCCGTGGGCATGGTCTCCGGCGCGCTGGAGCAGTTGCGCGAGCAGGGTGTCGTCGAGCTGGACGAGGAGCGCAAGGCGCAGATGGTGTCGAACCTGTTGGTGGTGCTGTGCGGCGATCGCGCCGCGCAACCCGTCGTCAACGCGGGCACCCTCTACTGAGGACGACGTGTGGCTGAGCGCAAGAAGCTGCTGCTGCGGCTCGATCCGGCGGTGTACGACGCGATCGCCCGCTGGGCCGCCGACGACCTGCGCAGCGTCAACGCGCAGATCGAGTACGCACTGCGCAACGCGCTGAAATCGGTGGGGCGGCCGGTCGACCGCCCCACCGCGGTCATCGAGGACGACGAGTCGGAAGACTGACCGTCCGCAGTGGAGCATCGTCAGACTGACGGGACCGTCCACTCCGACTCACCGGGCTTGGGGGCGAACAGCGCCGGGTCGACCTGCGCCGGGTCGACCTGCGCGGGCTGCGGGCGCTTGCGGCCCACGAACGCGCCCGCCAGCAGCAGCGACACCCAGAGCAGCTCGCTGGTGCTGATGAGGGTGCTGATTACGCGGATCATCGTGAACCGGTCCTTGACGTCGCCCTCGTAGACCGAGCGCAGCATCATGCTGTAGCCCCAGTACGACCACCAGACGGCGAAGCCGAACTGCGCGACGCCCAACGCACAGCCCAGGACGATCAGCGTGGTGGCGGCGGCCCCGAGCCGCTTGCGCAGCACCAGCGCCAGGACCAGCCCGGCCAGCAGCGCCAGGGGGATGAGCAGGGCGGGGATGGCCCACGCGAGTTCGGTGGGGTCGTCGAAGTTCATGTGATCTCCCGAGGGGTGGACAACCGGCACACCGTACCGGTCGGTCACCACCCGCGCAGTCCGATAATGACCGCGTGACGATCACCTTCGAACCGGGCGCCCGCACCGTGCTGGCCCCGGCGACCAGCGCGAACCTCGGCCCGGGGTTTGACGCGCTCGGCCTGGCGCTGGACCTGTGCGACGAGGTCACCGCCTGGGTGACCGAGGACGGAAAGACCCGGGTCACGGTCGAGGGCGAGGGCGCCGGGGAGTTGCCCGCCGACGACACCCACCTGGTCGTACGCGCGATGCGGGAAACTTTCGCCGAGCTGGGCGCACAGCCGTCCGGCCTCGGTCTGCACTGTCGCAACCGTATTCCGCAGGCCCGCGGCATGGGTTCGTCCAGCGCCGCGATCGTGGCCGGGGTGACCCTGGCCAACGCGCTGGCGGGCGGCCGCCTCAGCCGGGCCGACGAGGTGCGCCTGGCCGGCCGGATCGAGGGGCACCCTGACAACATCGCGCCCTGCCTGCTGGGCGGGTTCACCATCGCCTGGGGTGGCGCGACCGGCGCCAGGGCGGTGTCGCTGCCGGTGGCCTCCGGGGTGCGTCCGACCGTCTTCGTGCCCGCGGTCCGGGGCTTCACCGCCGCAGCGCGCGCCGCACTGCCGCCGCAGGTGCCGCATGCCGACGCCGCGTTCAACGCGGGCCGTTCGGCGCTGCTGGTGCACGCGCTGACCGAGGCTCCGGGGCTGCTCTACGAGGCCACCGAGGATCGGCTGCACCAGGGCTACCGCGCGCCGGGGATGCCGGAGACCGCCGAGCTGGTCGCACGGCTGCGGGCGGCGGGGGCCGCCGCCGTCGTCAGCGGCGCTGGTCCCAGCGTGCTGGTGTTGTCGCCCCTGCCGTCCGGTTTCGCCCCGTCCGGCAGTTGGCTGGCCCACAGTCTTTCGGTGAACGCTGGCGGGGCCATCGTACGCGAAGGTAGGATGCCTAGTTAGAAACCGGGGCGTATCACCTGAGTTTTTGCAGCAGTTCAGACACGCCGAGTAGCCCGGTGTTGCCGCTGGTCTAAGTCGTTGATTACGCTCTAGGGCAGCACAGCCGCGAAGCGCCCGATCTTCAGCGGGGCGGCGCAGCCGGAGCTCGGTTCAGACGGACACGTTTGCCTGACAGTACGGCCGTCCACCCCCTGTCTACGCCTGCCGCAGCCTGATCGCACGCTCCTGGTGCCCTGCCCGTCGCTTCTGGACGGAAATCGGGAACACCGTCGAGACTGCGCAAAAACCCCCGTAGGGCTCGCGATGAGCACCCACGGGTATCCGAGGCCGCCCGGCCGCCACTGTCGAAAGAAGACCCGGGCTGCCCCGGCCAATCGAGGGAAGGAATCCATTGAGCGACACCACCGACATGACGTCGGATGTCTCCCACGTCGCTGACGACGCCTCCACCGGCCGGCGCCGCCGTACCGCCGGCAGCGGTCTCTCTGCGAAGCTGCTGCCTGAGCTGCAGACCCTCGCAGCGGGGTTGGGCATCACGGGCACCGCACGCATGCGTAAGGGCGAGCTGATCGCCGCGATCACGGCCAGCCAGGGTGGTGGCGCTCCGCGTCCCCGCGCTGACGTCGCCGCGGCCGCCGCGCCGGCGCGCGAGGAGGTGCGGGCCGAGGTCCGCGAGACCGCGGCCGAGCCCGCCGGCGCGGAGGGTGCCGAGCCGCGTGGCGAGCGTCGTGGCCGCCGCGGGGCGCCGGAGCCGCGTGGTGAGGCTGAGGCGTCCGCCGCCGCCCCCGAGGGCCGCGAGCGGGGCGAAGGTCGCCGTGAGTCGCGCCGGGAGCGCAACGGCGAGCGGGGCGAGCGTGGTGACCGCGGCGAACGCGGCGAGCGCTCGGACCGGAGCGAGCGCGGCCCGCGCGACTCCGAGCGGGGCGAGCGCGCCGAGCGGGGCGAGCGCGCCGAGCGGGGCGAGCGGACCGACCGCGGTGAGCGCAACGCGGAGCGGGGCGAGCGCGCTGAGCGCAGCGCCGACCGCGCGCCGCGTGAGCGCGAGCGCGAGCGCGACTTCGACGGGGATGAGGACGGCGACGGCCGCCGCGGTCGGCGCAGCCGGTTCCGCGACCGCCGCCGCGGCCGCGACCGCGAGACCGGCGGTGCCGCCGGCGGCGGTGCCGAGCCGCAGGTGAGCGAGGACGACGTCCTGGTGCCGGTCGCCGGCATCGTCGACGTGCTCGACAACTACGCGTTCGTGCGCACCACCGGCTACCTGTCGGGCCCCAACGACGTCTACGTGTCGATGTCGCAGGTCAAGAAGTACGGGCTGCGCCGCGGTGACGCGATCACCGGCGCCGTGCGGGCCTCCCGCGACGGCGAGCAGCGCCGCGACAAGTACAACCCGCTGGTCCGGCTGGACACGGTCAACGGCATGGAGCCCGATGAGGCTCGCCGTCGGCCGGAGTTCTACAAGCTCACTCCGCTGTACCCGCAGGAGCGCCTGCGCCTGGAGACCGAGCCGCAGATCCTGACCACGCGCGTGATCGACCTGGTGATGCCGATCGGCAAGGGGCAGCGCGCGCTCATCGTGTCGCCGCCCAAGGCCGGTAAGACGATGGTCCTGCAGTCGCTGGCCAACGCGATCACGACGAACAACCCCGAGTGCCACCTGATGGTGGTGCTGGTGGACGAGCGTCCTGAAGAGGTCACCGACATGCAGCGCTCGGTGAAGGGCGAGGTCATCGCCTCGACCTTCGACCGGCCGCCGATGGACCACACCACCGTCGCCGAGCTGGCGATCGAGCGGGCCAAGCGCCTGGTCGAGCTGGGTCACGACGTGGTGGTGCTGCTGGACTCGATCACGCGTCTGGGCCGGGCGTACAACCTGGCCGCGCCGGCCTCCGGCCGCATCCTGTCCGGCGGTATCGACTCGACCGCGCTCTACCCGCCCAAGCGCTTCCTCGGCGCGGCCCGCAACATCGAGAACGGCGGGTCGCTGACCATCATCGCCACGGCGCTGGTGGAGACCGGTTCGATGATGGACACGGTCATCTTCGAGGAGTTCAAGGGCACGGGTAACGCCGAGCTCAAGCTCGACCGGAAGATCGCCGACAAGCGCATCTTCCCGGCGATCGACATCGACCCGTCCGGCACCCGCAAGGAGGAGATCCTGCTGGCGCCGGAGGAGCTGGTGATCGTGCACAAGCTGCGCAAGGTCCTGCACTCGCTGGACTCGCAGGCGGCGCTGGACCTGCTGCTGGACAAGCTCAAGCAGACCCGCACCAACATCGAGTTCCTGATGCAGATCGCCAAGACCACCCCCGGCGAGTAACCCTCGCCCACGGCCCGGTCGTACGTAAGAAAGGGCACCTTCTACCTCGCTTTGCGAGGTAGAAGGTGCCCTTTTTACGCGCGTGGCGTGCCGTGGCGGGGCGGCGCGGCGTGTCGCTGGGCGGCAGGGGCGGCACAGCGCGGCGCAGCGCGAGGGCACGCGGTCAGGGGATGGCGCGCGATCAGGGGGTGAGGTCGGCGACCGGGATGGCCGCCCAGTCCAGGCCCGGTACGGTGATGAACTCGCCCTCGCCGAAGACGCCGGTCGACTCGTAGGCGTCGGTCTCGGCCAGGTGGAACGTGTGCACCGCGAAGACGGGGGTCGGCTCGACCCGCCAGTAGAACGGGATCCCGGCGTCGGCGTACTCGACCGGCTTGTGCTTGCGGTCGGCGGTCTGTGTACCCGGGCTGACGATCTCCACGGCCAGCACCACCTCGCGCGGCGGGAAGCTGAACCAGTCGAGGTTGACCGCACCGGCACGCACCACCAGCACGTCGGGGTTGCGGCGCAGGTCGTCGGCGAGCCGGATCTCCTGCTCGTGCAGGGCGGCCAGGGCGGGCGGGCAGCGGCGGAGCAGGGCGGCGAGCAGCTTCATCATGACGATCTGATGCCGCGCCGTCGGTGGCGTCATGGGGCGCAGGACTCCGTCCAGGAGCTCGATGCGGCTGTCGGGGGGCAGCGTGTCGTACTCGTCCGGCGTGACGGTCACCGCGGCGGGCGGCGTGGCCGTCCCGTCCCGGGTGAGCTTCTGCGACAGCTTGGTCACCGTAGGTCCCCTTGCACTGACGTCTGTCAACCCATGTTAAGAAGGGCACCTTCTACTACGGAAGACGATAAGAAGGTGCCCTTCCTTACCCCGGAGGGCTAGAAGGCGCCGTCGGCGACCTGGAACACGGTCAGCCCCAGCTCCCGCCACATCCGCACCACCTGGTTGCGATCATCGAGCACAGCGACGACGTGCCAGTTGTCGCGTAGTTCCCGCTCGAAGATCTCCTGCTTCACGACGGAGTCCTTGCGCTGGTCGCCGGTCTTGCGCATGTGCAGCCCGGCGTACGGGACGCCGACGTGCTCGTCCAGCCAGGCGGCGGTCGCCTCGCGGCAGGCGTCGACCCGGCCGGAGCAGTAGACCACCGTGTGGCCCGCGGCGTGCAGGGCGCGAACCGCGTCGATGACCGGCTGGTTGGGCAGGTCCAGGTGGACGCGGGTGTGGTCGTACGGGCTGCGCGCGCCCATCAGCGCCACCGTGCCGTCCAGGTCGACCAGGATCGCCCGGGGCATCCCCGGCGGCGGCACGTAGGTGCGGTGCACCCCCGGCTCGGGCAGGACGATCTCGGTGCGGTGCCCGGCCAGGTAGCGCTCGTGCATGCGCAGGATCACCTCGGGGCCGACCCGCTCGCTCTCGGGCCGGGCCGCGTCGCGGTCCAGGCAGGTCTGCAGCGGCACGTCGGTGAAGTCGCGCAGCACCGTGCGCGCCCCGCAGGCGGCGGCGAGCTCGGCGAGTTCGCGCACCACCTTGGCGCGCAGGTTGGTGTCGTCGCAGATCACGTCGACTCCGGCGCGCAGCAGCGCCTCGACCTGGGCGCGCTGGGCCACGGTGACCTGAACCTCGGCCCAGCCTTCGCCGAGGTTGCCGCCGTGCAGCATGCGGCGCAGGTCGTCCCGGTTGACGCGGACGGTGCCCGGCTGCGTCTTGGCCCAGGTGGTCTTGCCGGAGCCGGGCAGGCCTCTCGTGATCGTGAGGGTCGGCGTGATGGTCAGGGTGGGCATGTGGCTCTCCGGTCTCGGGCTACTCGTCGTCGAAGGTACGGCCGTGCGGTGTCTCGTTCGCCTCCGGCCGCACCTCCTGCCACAGGGCGGGCCGGTAGTCCTTGCCGTCCAGGCGCGCGAACAGGTAGCCGCGCAGCTCGTGGCGCCCGGCGACGAGCGCGAAGTCCTTTCGGGTCCAGCCCTCGGGCAGGCCCGCGCGGATCTGCTCGTACGTCTGCTCGATGCGCGCCGACCGGGTCCGCATCTCGGTGCGCAGCCGGTCGGCGACCGAGGTGATCCAGCCGTGGAACTCGTCGGGCAGCGGCTCGGCGATCTGCGCGACCGTCGCCCCGGCGCCCAGCGCCTCCCAGATGCCCCGGGCGTGCAGCCCGTAGATGATCCGGTGCAGGTGCAGGTAGTCGGCATATTTGATCTTTACGCGGGTGTCCGGGCCGACCGCGTGCACGACCAACCCCTCCCGCCCGGGGCGGGCGGGGGCCGCCAGCGCCTCGGCGAACGTGGCGTAGCCGAAGACCTCGACCACCGGACCGGGCCAGTCCGGCACGCCCTCGGGGCCGTACGAGCGCCCGGTCGTGATGTCGACCGCACCGAGCAGCATCAGGTCGTTCAGGCCGCCGTAGTCGACCACGATCCGGTTCGCCGGGTAGATGATCTCCACCAGCACGGTGCGGCCCGTCGGTGGCGACCAGTGCGGGTACCGCTTGCGCAGCAGCTCGGTGGCGTGCCGCGCCTGGTCGGAGTTGAACGACCCGCGGGTGGCCACCGCCGGACCGTCCGGGGTCGGGTAGATCACACCGAGCGAGCCGTCGGCCTTGTCGGTGACCAGCACGGGTTCGTCCAGGCCGATCTCGGCCGCGCCGGGCTGGCCGTGGTTGAAGAACTTGGCCAACGGGCGCGCCACCACGACACCGGTGTCGTCGGTGATCAGGCCGCGGCAGGAAAGGGTCACCGTGTCCCAGAGGTTCGCATACGTGCACTTCTCGGTGTAGTTGAAGATTGTCAACGGCAGGTGCGGGTGCCGCTGCCTGCGGACCAGTCCCTCGGTCAGGGCGCGCTCGAGCGCGGGGGCCGGGAACAGAGCATCCAGTGTCGTTGTTGCGAGGGGGGACATGGCCGGTGACGCTACCGAGAGACCGCCGCAGGGCGCATCCGAGATAGATGGCATACTGGTCAGTCGGCCAGACCGGGACTGGTTCACGCCCGAGCGGACCCGCGTTATCGCGGACCGCGGTGACGGCGACCCAGCGCCCACGACTTGAAAGGACCGAGGCTATGAAGTCCGGTATTCACCCGCAGTACCAGGAGACGACCGTCACCTGCTCGTGCGGCAGCACCTTCACCACCCGCAGCACCGCCAAGGGTGGCGCCATCCACGCTGAGACCTGCAGCGCCTGCCACCCGTTCTACACGGGCAAGCAGCGCGTCATGGACACCGCCGGCCGGGTCGCCAAGTTCCAGGCCAAGTACGCCAAGGTCCAGAAGAAGGACGCCAAGTAGCTGTCTTTCCGGCGCCCGCTCCGTGTTTCACGGGGCGGGCGTCGTGCTGTTGCCGGAAAGTATCGTTTCTAGGGAGGATTCGGACATGAGCAACGAACGGCTCGACGCCCTGCTGGCCGAGTACTCGGACCTGGAGGCGAGACTGGCGGACCCGTCGATCCACGCCGACCAGGCGGCCGCCCGCAAGGTGGGGCGGCGCTTCGCCGAGCTGACTCCGATTCACAAGACCGCGGGCGAGCTGACGGCCACCCGCGCCGACCTGGCGGCCGCGCGTGAGCTGGCCTCGGTCGACCCCGACTTCGCCGCCGAGGCGGTGGCGCTGGAGCAGCGGCTGCCCGAGCTGGAGGAGAAGCTCGCCGAGTTGCTGGCCCCGCGTGACCCCAACGACGGCAAGGACGTGATCCTGGAGATCAAGTCCGGGGAGGGCGGCGAGGAGTCGGCCCTGTTCGCCGGGGACCTGCTGCGCATGTACCTGCGCTACGCCGAGAAGCACGGCTGGCTGACCGAGGTGCTCGACTCGCAGGAGTCCGACCTGGGCGGCGTCAAGGACGTCTCGGTGGCCATCAAGACCCGGGGGGTGCCGGACGGCGGCAACGGCGTCTGGTCGCGGCTGAAGTGGGAGGGCGGCGTGCACCGGGTGCAGCGCGTGCCCGCCACGGAGTCGCAGGGCCGCATCCACACCTCAGCCGCCGGCGTGCTGGTCATGCCGGAGGCGGAGGAGACCGAGGTCGAGATCGACGCCGGTGACCTGCGCATCGACGTGTACCGGTCGCAGGGCGCGGGCGGTCAGTCGGTCAACACCACCGACTCGGCGGTGCGCATCACGCACATCCCGACCGGCACCGTGGTGACCTGCCAGAACGAGCGCTCGCAGCTGCAGAACAAGGACAAGGCGATGCGGATGCTGCGCGCCAAGCTGGCGCAGTACGCCGAGGAGCAGGCGCTGGCCGCCGCCGCCGACGCGCGCAAGGCGCAGATCCGCACCGTGGACCGGTCGGAGCGGATCCGGACGTACAACTTCCCGCAGAACCGGATCACCGACCACCGGATCGGCTACACGGCGTACAACCTGGACATCGCGCTCGGCGGGGAGATCGACGCCGTCCTCGACGCGCTCACCACCGCCGACCGCGCCGCCCGCCTGGCGGGCGAGACGGAACTGTCCCGTCAGTAGCGGCCGGTCAGGCGGCCTTGGCCCGCCGCCGCCGTAGGCCGAACCACGCGCCCAGCCCGAGGGCGAGCACGACCGCCGCCCCGAGCGCGGTCCAGACCGCTGTCGGGCTGAGCGGGCCGCTGCTCTCGTCGCCGGCGAGATCCGTCAGGACCGTGGCGGCGGTGGGGGATGCGCTGGTCGCGGCCTCGTCCGAGGCGAGCGCGGACGGGGACGCCGCTGACAGTGCCGGTGACGCGGATCCGGTCGGCGAGGTCGGCCCGGCGCCGCCGCTGGTCGGCTGACCGCCGGTCGGCTGACCGCCGGTCGGCTGGCCACCGGTGTCGTGACCGCTGGCGCCGGTGGTGGCCGGATTCGGTGAGTCGGGCCCTGCGCCACCCGAGCACCATGCCGGACGCTGGTAGGTGCCCTCGAAGACGACCTCGCCGAGGTGCTTGACGGTCACCCAGTCCGCCTCGGCCCCCTCCAGGTAGACCATGGACGGGCCACGCCAAGGCTGGATGGCGATGTAGTTGTTGTGGTACCCGCCCGAGGCGGTGATGTCCGGGAAGGCGTACCCGCCAACCCGCTGCATGTCCGTGCTGTCGCCGTTGGTCATGGTCAGGGTGATCTGCTTGGCGCACTCGGATTTCATCGTGACCCGCAGGTCCGGCTGGCACGGGTTGAGGCGCAGCGTCTGGGTCAGCGTCTGCTCCAGCGGTCCGCCGTCGGTCCGGCTCTCCCAGCGCAGCGACACGCGCAGGGTGTAGGTCTGCGGGCTGTCCACGCTGCCGGACACGTCGATCGGGGCCGTGTCGTAGGTGTTCAGCACGGAGCCCGCCGCTGGGCGGCGGCTGATCAGGTTGCTCGGCAGGCCGCTGACCTCGGTGATGGTCGCCGGTGTGCTCACCGTCGAGTCGAGCAGGTATGTGCCGTAGAACTTGCCGGCGTTCTGGGACTGGCAGGACCAGCCCCCCTCGAGTTGCACCGTGCCCGCGGCTTGTGCTGGCTCGGCCAGCGCCGTGAGACACCCCAGTAGCGCGGCCAGGGTCAGCAGCAGGCGACGAGCGGTGCGGGCCATCTCAACTCCCCGTGATCATGATGACCCGCTGACGTTACTGACGGCAGTTGCGGCGGGCATCGCCCGAACGGACGATCAGCCGGGGCCGTACCGTCAGTGACCTGCGCTGTCGTAGCGGCGCAGGCCCGCGCGGAACGCGGTGCGGGCCAGCAGCGCCAGGTACAGCGCGGCCAGCGGGGTGAGCAGGCCGATCCAGGGCGACGGCTTGTCCAGCAGCCAGGCGACCGGGAAGTACGTCATGAACGCCCAGGGCACGACCAGCGTCAGCGCCGCCCGCACCCCCAGCCCGAAGATGCCGATCGGGTACCGCACCAGGTTGTTGATGTTCATGAGCGTCACCGCGAAGAACGGGTGTGGTCCGGCGATCCAGAACGACGCGCAGTTGCCCAGCACCACCAGCGACAGGTTGACCGTGATCGCGCTGACCAGCAGCACCAGCGCGACCAGTACGCGCACCGGCGACCAGGCGACGTCGAGGTGGGCCAGCGCCCAGGCGATCATGGCACCTCCGGCGAGCATGTCGCCCACGCCGTGCAGCCCGATCCCGCCGCTGATCACCTGCACCGGCACCGGCGCGGGCCGCACCAGCGCGTAGTCCAGCTCGCCGTGGTTGATCTTCCCGGCCAGCCGCCAGGTGCCCTCGAAGAACAGCGGGCCGGTCCCGATGGTCACGCCGAACATGCCCGTCAGCAGCAGCGCCTCCGGGAAGGTCCAGCCGTTCAGGGTTGGCACGTGCGCGAACACCGAACTGAGGAACAGCAGGTTCAGGGTCTGGAACAGGGCTCCGGCGACGACCAGGATCCAGAAGTCGGCCTCGTACTCCAGCACCGCGCGCAGGTTGGCACCCAGCCCGCGCCGATAGATCCGCAGCGTGCGCAGCATCGTCAGCCTCCGTGGACGGTCAGGGCGCGCAGCGCGCGCCGCCACACCAGCCGGGCCGCCCACCACAGCGCCAGCACCCAGGCGGCCTGCACCGCCAGCAGCCGCAGCGCCTCCAGCCCGCTCGCCTGGCCCAGCAGCAGCGCCGCCGGGGTGGCGGTGAGGCTCGCGAACGGCAGCACCGAGGCGAGCCCGCCCAGCCACGCGGGCAGCAGCGCCAGCGGGATCATCGCCCCGCTGAACAGGGTGACCAGCCCGTCCTTGGCCCAGGAGACGCCCATGAAGTTCTGGGTCCAGAAGCAGGTCATGGTGGTGAAGTAGGCGATGGTGAACTTCAGCGGCGGCACCATCGCGAAGCTGGCCGCGAACAGCAGCGCCTGCTCCACCGTCGGCACCGGGATGCCGCCGGTCAGCACGATCATGCCGCCGCCCGCGATCGCGATCGCCGTGAACTCCAGCGCCAGACCACCCATGTGCTCGCTGAACCGGGCCCACTGGTAGTCGATCGGCTTGGTCAGGTCGATCGCCACCTGCCCGGTCTGGATCCGCTCGGCCATCCACCAGTCGCCGTACGCCGAGCCGATCGCCGCCGAGGCCCAGCCCACCAGCAGGTACGTCTTCATGTGCGGCCAGTCGTAGCCGCCGATCTCGCCGTCGGCCAGCAGTGCGTGCCACACCGCCAGCGACGAGGCCAGGTACAGGCCGCCGCCGAGCCACGAGAGCAGGGAGTTCATCCGGTACGTCATGATCCGCCGGGTCGACATCCGCCACAACGACAGGTACGCGCTCATCGCAGCAGCTCCCCGGCGTACACCTTGCGCACCACGTCCTCGATCGCGGGCTCGTCCAGGTGCAGCTCACCGACCTCGACCACGTCCAGCACCGCCGCGATCACCTGCCCCGCGGTATGGGTGAACCGGTCGAACACCACCGTCACCTCCTGCGGCCCGTCGCCCGCCAGCACCTCGGCGTCGGGCAGCCGCGCGGCCACCTTCTCCACCGGCGTCGGCTCGGCCAGCTGCAACCGCATCCGCCGGGTACGCGCGAACCGGTCCTTCATCTGCGCCAGCGGCCCGTCGAAGATGATCCGGCCCTCGTCGATGATGACGATCCGCTCGCACACGTCCTCGATGTCGCCCAGGTCGTGCGTGGTCAGCATCAGCGTGGTGCCGTCGGCGCGCAGCTCGCGCAGGAACTGCCGCACCTTGTCCTTCACCGAGATGTCCAGCCCGATCGTCGGCTCGTCGAGGTACACGATGCGCGGGGTGTGCAGGAGCGCGGCGGCCAGGTCGGCGCGCATGCGCTGGCCCAGCGACAGCTTGCGGGCCACCACGGGCAGCAGGTCGCCGAGGTCGAGGACGGCGTCGAGCCGGTCCAGGCGCTCGCGGTAGGCGGCGGGAGTCAGGTCGTACATGTCGCGCAGCAGGTTCAGCGACTCGCGGACCGGCAGGTCCCACCACAGCTGAGTGCGCTGGCCGAACAGCACCCCGATGTTGCGGGCATTGGCCATGCGGTCCACGTGCGGGTTCGCGCCCGCCACCCGGACCGTGCCCGCCGTGGGCACCAGGATGCCGGTGAGCAGCTTGATCGTGGTCGACTTGCCCGCGCCGTTGGGGCCGACGTACGCCACCGACTCGCCCGCCTCGATGGCCAGGTCGATCCCGGCCACCGCGGTGAAATCCTGGTATCTGGGCCGCACCAGGTGTTTCAGCGAGCCGCGCAGGCCCGGATCCTTCTGCGGCCGACGGAAGATCTTCGTCAGCCCTTGGGCTTCCACCAACGCCATGCCGGTCACCCTCGCCAATAGCTGCCGTCGGAGGCAACCGGTTTCCCGTCTGCGGATACGGTGATCGGATGAGCGGAGCGGGCACGTTGTCGATGCGGTTGCGGCGGGCGGCGGCCCGGCTGGCGGAGGCGGGCGTGGACTCCGCGCGCGTCGACGCGGAGCTGCTGGCGGCGTACGTGCTGGGCGTGCCGCGTGGCGCGCTGCTGCTCATCGGCGAGATCACCGACGCGCAGGCCGAGGTGCTGGACCGGCTGGTGGAGCTGCGGGCGCAGCGGATCCCGTTGCAGCACCTCACCGGCACCGCGCCGTTTCTGGGGCGGGATCTGCTGGTCGGGCCGGGCGTGTTCATCCCGCGTCCGGAGACGGAGCTGCTGGCCCGGTGGGGGGTCGAGGCGCTGCGCGAGGTACGCGTGCCAACCGTGCTCGACCTGTGCAGCGGCACCGGGGCGCTGGCGGTGACCGTCGCCGACGCCCGCCCCGACGCGCGCGTCTATGCCGTCGAACGCGGCGAGGGCGCGCTGCCCTGGCTGCGGCGCAACGTCGAGGGCACCGGGGTGGTGGTGGTCGAGGGGGACGTGCGCGACGTCGCGCTGCCGCAGGCGGTGGACCTGGTGCTGTGCAACCCGCCGTACGTGCCGTCGACGGTGGCCGTACCCCCGGAGGTCGGCCACGACCCGCAGGACGCGGTCTTCGCCGGACCCGACGGACTGGAGCTCATCCCGGTGATCGTCACCCGCTCGGCGGCGGTGCTGCGGCCGGGCGGCCAGCTCGGCATCGAGCACGACGACACGCACACCGACGCCATGCGCGAGCTGCTGTCCGACGGTTTCACCGAGATCATGACGCACCCGGATCTGGCCGGGCGGCCCCGCTTCACCACCGCGGTGCGCTCGGGCGGGGCCACTGCCTGATCAGCGACGCGTCACGCCCGCCGCACGATGCGGTTCGCACCAGATGAAAACCGCGTGACAGACTGGCTCACCGTGAGGCTCTACGACTGTCGGAACGTCGTCGAACGTGACCGGGGCATTCAGGCCGCGATCGACGCCGTATCCAGTGGCGACCTTGTGGTTCTGCCGACCGACACGGTGTACGGCATCGGCGCCGACGCCTTCAAGCCCTGGGCGGTGACCAACCTGCTCAGCGCCAAGGGGCGGGGTCGGCACATGCCCCCGCCGGTGCTGGTGGGCTCCCGGCACACCCTCGACGGGCTGGTGCTGCGGCTGCCGGGCGTCGCCCGCGACCTGGTCGAGGCCTTCTGGCCGGGCGCGTTGACCATCGTGGTCGAGCAGGCGCCGAGCCTGCAGTGGGATCTGGGCGACACCGGCGGCACCGTCGCGGTGCGCATGCCGCTGCACCCGGTGGCGCTGGAGGTGCTGCGCAAGACCGGCCCGATGGCCGTCTCCTCGGCCAACCTGACCGGCCAGGCCGCCGCGGTCACCGCGGAAGAGGCTCGTGAGCAGCTCAGCTACAAGGTCAGCGTGTACCTGGAGGCGGGGGAGTGCCCCAACCCGGTGCCGTCGACCATCGTCGACCTGACCGGCGAGCGGCCCCGCGTCCTGCGCGCGGGCGCGATCGACATCGAGCAGCTGCGCGAGGTCGCCCCCGACATCGCCGGGCCGGGGGAGGCGTGATGGCCCCGTTCACCGTGCTGCACGTGTGTATGGGCAACATCTGCCGCTCGCCGATGGCCGAGCGCCTGCTGACCCGGGCCGTGGCCGAGCGCGCCGCCGCGCTGGGCGGCTCCGCAGACGGGACGGACCTGGTGTTGTCGCACTCGGCCGGCACCGGTGGCTGGCACGAGGACGAGGAGATGAACCCGTCCGCGGCCCGCCAGGTGCGCGCCCGGGGCGCGTCGCCGGACGGCTTCAGCGCACGCAAGCTGCGGGCCGAGCACATCGAGGCCGCCGATCTGATCCTCACCGCCACCGCCGACCAGTACGACTACGTCACCGCGCTGCGCCCCGACGCCGCCGACCGCACCTTCGTGCTCGGCGAGTTCGGCCGCCTGCTGCCCGGCGTCGACGTCTCCGAGCTGCCCCCGGCCGAGCCGACCCCCGACGCCGTCTACAACCGCGGCGTCGCCCTGGTCGCGGCGGTCGCCACCGCCCGCAACGGCGAACCCGCCCAACCCAAGGACGACCTCGACGACCCCTGGGGCCGCGGCGACCAGGTCTTCACCCGCGTCGGCGACGAGATCCAGGACGTCCTCACCCCGTTGACCGCCACCCTCCTCCCCCTCCCGTGACCAGCCTCTCTACCAGTTGATCATGAACTTATGGCAGGGTTGGACGGCGTGTCGTGTGCACGGGTTCATGATCGACTCTGAGGTGGCGTGATGTTGGCGAAGCGGCTGAAGTTCCTGCCGTACATGCTCGGTGTCACGGCCGTCGTCGCGGCGGTGGCGACCCCGGTCGCCTGGCTGACCGCCGGGGGTACGGCCGCGCTCGGCGTGCTCGCGGGCGTCGCGCTGGTCGGGGTGAGCTACCTGTTCACCAGCTTCATCCTGGCCTGGGCGGACTCGGTCAACCCGAAGCTGCTGCTCTCGCTGGGGCTGGCCACTTACGCGATCAAGTTCACGGTGCTGTTCCTGGTCATGGCCAGGATCGCGCAGACGGGCTGGGCGGGGCTGAAGCCGATGGCGCTCGGGATCGGCGTGGCCGCGATCGCCTGGACCGTCGGCCACGCCTGGTACGTGTGGAACAGCCGCATCTCGTACGTCGACGTCGACCTGATCAAGTGATCAGTCGAAGATCTTCGGCTTGCACGGGTTGCGCACGGCGCCGCTGACCAGGTTGTCGCCCTCGGTGTCCTTGCGCGAGGTGCGGCTCCAGTCGACCACGGTGCGGTAGCTGCCCTCGTGGCAGCTCATCGTCACGTCCTTGGCCTCGTACTTCAGCTCGGGGGCGTAGGTCTGCTTCCCCCTGAGCGTGTAGGTCTTCGAGGCGACCGTGCGCCACTTGTCGCTGTCGCCCTGCCGCTGCTCGATGCGGATCTTGAGGGTGAGCCGCTCGGCCCCCGGCGTCGCACAGCGGTAGCGGACCTGGCCGGAGACCTTGCCGGTGTCCTCGTTCTTCCTGGGGCCGTCGACCACGACGGTGCAGTGCACCGGCTTGGTTGCGGAGGCGTCGTCGTTGCCGCGCGGCTCGCACCCGGCACCTAGCACCGTGACCAGCACCAACAGCATGGGCGCGATCGCCTTGCGCATCTTCAGCACCGCCGGGAGGTTCGAGGGGTTTCCTCTATTTCAGCGGGTACCTGTAAGTAAAGCAATGTAGATCTTTGACTGTGGGCACACGAGTTCTCACTGTGTGCTTCGCCACGTCGTGCGGGACCTGCGCCGTCGGCCGCCATCGACGGCTGCGAGGTGGCGAACTCTGGCGTCGGGTGGGCTGAAATGTGACAATCGGCGGGCCGATGTCGGGAGTGACAAGCGGCGGAAAAGATACAGTAAACATCTGAAATATGTACAAAACGCGAACTAGACATTGATGACCGTCGTGACCGGTACGTATGTACTGGTCACGAAGGGCAAGGTGAGCTTGGCCATGGTGGGCCGGGGGGCGCTTGTCTCCCTGCGCCAAGTGGCTGATATTGTTCGCCGCGTCATGGCCGATGACCAGCCTCCGAAGCGCCCCCTACCTGCGGGCGCCGATGCGGGTTGGGCGGCCATCGGGTATCTCCTCGGCGGAATGCTGGTCTGGGGAGGGGTCGGATGGCTCATCGATAAGTGGCTGGGACTCCCCAACGTCGGGCTGTTGATCGGGTTGATCGGCGGCACGGCCGCCGGAGTCTTCTTGACCGTGAAGAGACTGGACGGGTGACCGTACCCGATCGACGGAGGATGACAGGTTGATTACGCAGCCGGGGTTCCTTGCTGAGGAGTTTCCTCCCAGCGTGGACAGCTTCGACTTCAAGAGCCTGATCCCGTCCCTCGAGGGCAACTTCTGGGGCCCCGCGTTCACCAAGATGACACTGCTGATCTGGATCGCCGTCGCGATCGTCATCGTGTTCTTCCTGGCGACGTACCGCAACCCCACGCTGGTCCCGACCAAGAAGCAGTGGCTGGCCGAGTCGGTCTACGGGATCGTGCGCAACAACATCGCCGGTGAGATCATCGGCGTCAAGGAGGGCGTGCGCTTCGCGCCGTACCTCGCGACGGTGTTCGTGTTCGTCTTCGTGACGAACCTGTGGAGCATCATCCCGTTCGCGCAGATCTCGCCGAACTCGCACCTGGCCTTCCCCATCGTCCTCGCGGTGATGACGTGGCTGATCTACATCGCCCTGGGCATGCGCAAGCACGGCGTCTTCGGCTACCTGAAGCACGCCTGCGTCCAGCCCGGCGTCCCGTGGTGGGTGCACCCGATCCTGGTGCCGATCGAGTTCATCTCGAACCTGGTGCTGCGGCCGATCACGCTGTCGGTCCGTCTGTTCGCCAACATGTTCGCCGGCCACCTGATCCTGCTGGTGTTCACCCTGGGCGGCGTCGCGCTGTGGAACGCACAGAACGCGCTGCTCAAGGGGGCCGCGCTGGGAAGCTGGGCGTTCGCGATCATCATGACGCTGTTCGAGTTCTTCATCCTGAGCCTGCAGGCGTACGTCTTCACGCTGCTGTCGGCGACGTACTTCCAGAGCTCGATCTCCGAAGAGCACTGATCCGCGCCCGGCGCGACCTTCACCTTTGCTTTCGATCAACAACTGAAGATCGTTCGTACCTACATACCAAAACGTGCGCGTGACTGGCACGCGTCCAACGCAGGAGGAAAACCGACATGAGCGGCAGCCTTAACGTCATCGGTTACGGCATCGCGGCCCTGGGCCCCGGCATCGGCGTGGGTCTGGTCTTCGCTGCCTACATCCAGGCGACCGCCCGTCAGCCCGAGAGCGCGGGCCTGACCCGTGCCTACATGTTCATGGGCTTCGCCGTGGTCGAGGCGTTGGCCCTGCTGGGCTTCGTGCTCGCCTTCGTCAAGTAACGCGTTCATAGGCCGAGACGTTCGGTGACCGGTCGCCCGCGACCGGTCACCCCCGAAGGGGAGTGACTTATGAACATCGCTGAAGAAGGGCACGCCTACAACGTGCTCGGCGTGCCGATCGCTGAGGTGATCGTCGGCCTCATCGCCTTCGGTGTGCTGCTCTTCGTGCTCACCAAGTACGTGTTCCCGCGTATGGAGAGCATGTTCCAGCAGCGCGTCGAGGCCATCGAGGGCGGTCTGGTCAAGGCGGAGAAGGCTCAGGCCGAGGCCGCCGCGCTGCTGTCGCAGTACAAGGCGCAGCTGGCCGAGGCGCGCACCGAGGCCGCTCGCATCCGCGACGAGGCCCGCGCCGACGCCGAGGGCATCCGTGCCGACGTGCTGGCCAAGGCCAAGGAAGAGTCCGACCGCATCATCGCGGCCGGTCGCGACCAGCTGGCCGGTGAGCGCGCGAGCATCGTTCGCGAGCTGCGGACCGAGATGGGCGCGCTGGCCGTCAGCCTCGCCGGGAAGATCGTCGGCGAGTCGCTGGAGGACGAGGCGCGTCGCCGCGGCACCGTCGAGCGGGCCATGGCTGAGCTCGAGACCGCCGGGGCGCGTTGATGCAGGCGGCAAGCCGAGAGTCGTACACCGCGGCCCGGGTAGCGCTCGAGGAGAGCGCCCAGGCGGCGGGGGCGGCGGCCACCGCGGCCACGGCCGACGAGCTGCTCGCCTTCGCGGACCTGCTCGCTCGCGAGCCGCGCCTGCGCCGGGCGCTGTCGGACCCGTCGCGGCCCGGCGACCAGCGCGGTGAGCTGGTTCGCAGCCTGCTGTCGGGCAAGGTGGGCCAGGGTAGCCTGGACCTGCTGGCGGTGCTGGCGTCCGGCCGCTGGTCGGCCGCGTCGGAGCTGCTGGATGGTGCCGAGCGCCTGGGCGCGGAAGCGCTGCTGGCCTCGGCCGACCAGTCCGGCGACCTGGCCGAGGTAGAGGACGAGCTGTTCCGTTTCGGGCAGATCGTCTCCGGTGACCCGGGCCTGGCCGCCACGATCGGCGACTTCTCCACCTCGGTGTCGCGCCGGGTGGAGCTGGTGCGGGGCCTGCTGGCCGACAAGGCCAAGCCGGTGACCGTGCGCCTGGCCGAGCTGGCCGTGGGCGGGTTCGGCGGCCGGTCGTTCGGCAACGCGCTGAGCCGGCTGGTCGAGATGGCCGCCGAACGGCGCGAGGCGCAGATCGCCTACGTCACGGTGGCGCAGCCGCTGACTGATGCCGAGGAGACCCGACTGGCGTCCTCGCTGTCGGGGATCTACGGCCGTCAGGTCTCGGTCAAGGTGACCGTGGACCCCACGGTGCTGGGTGGCCTGAGTGTGAAGGTCGGCAGCGACCTGTACGACGGCACGGTCGCCAAGCGTCTGGCCGCGGTCCGCAACGCGCTCGTCGGCAAGTGACGCAGCCGAGCCCTGAGAACGCATTCACTGACTTGACAGTCACGACACCGATAGGAAGCTGAGGATGGCCGAGCTGACCATCTCGTCCGAGGAGATCCGTGGAGCGCTTGAGCGTTTCGTCTCCTCGTACGCGCCCGAGATCTCCCGCGAGGAGGTCGGCGTCGTCACCGAGGCCGGTGACGGCATCGCCAAGGTTGAGGGTCTCCCCTCGGCCATGGCCAACGAGCTGCTGGAGTTCGCCGACGGCACCCTGGGTGTCGCGCTGAACCTCGACGTCCGCGAAATCGGTGTCGTGATCCTGGGTGCCTTCGGGGGCATCGAGGAGGGGCAGCCGGTCAAGCGGACCGGCCGCGTGCTCTCCGTGCCGGTCGGCGACAAGTTCCTGGGCCGGGTGGTGGACCCGCTGGGTGCGCCGATCGACGGCCTGGGCGAGATCGCCGACGAGGGCTTCCGCGAGCTGGAGCTGCAGGCTCCGAACGTGATGGTCCGCAAGAGCGTGCACGAGCCGCTCGAGACCGGCATCAAGGCCATCGACGCGATGACCCCGATCGGCCGGGGTCAGCGTCAGCTGATCATCGGTGACCGCAAGACCGGCAAGACCTCGGTCGCGCTGGACGCGATCATCAACCAGCGGGACAACTGGAAGTCGGGCGACCCGAAGAAGCAGGTCCGCTGCATCTACGTCGCGATCGGCCAGAAGGCGTCCACGGTCGCGGCGGTCAAGGGCACCCTCGAGGCCGCGGGCGCGATGGAGTACACCACCATCGTCAACTCCCCGGCGTCGGACCCGGCCGGCTTCAAGTACCTGGCGCCCTACACCGGTTCGGCCATCGGCCAGCACTGGATGTACGCGGGCAAGCACGTGCTCATCGTCTTCGACGACCTGAGCAAGCAGGCCGAGGCGTACCGCGCCGTGTCGCTGCTGCTGCGTCGCCCGCCGGGCCGTGAGGCGTACCCGGGTGACGTCTTCTACCTGCACTCCCGCCTGCTGGAGCGCTGCGCGAAGCTGTCGGACGAGCTGGGCGCGGGCTCGATGACCGGTCTGCCGATCATCGAGACGAAGGCCGGTGACATCTCGGCGTTCATCCCGACCAACGTCATCTCGATCACCGACGGCCAGATCTTCCTCGAGGAGGGTCTGTTCAACTCGGGTGTGCGCCCGGCCATCAACGTCGGCACCTCGGTGTCGCGAGTCGGTGGTTCGGCGCAGGGCAAGCCGATGAAGAAGGTCTCCGGCCGCCTGCGGCTGGACCTGGCCCAGTTCCGTGAGCTGGAGGCGTTCGCCGCCTTCGCCTCGGACCTGGACCGTGCCTCGCGCGCCCAGCTGGAGCGCGGTGGCCGCCTGGTCGAGCTGCTCAAGCAGCAGAACTACACGCCGTACCCGATCGAGGAGCAGGTCGTCTCGATCTGGGCCGGCACCGAGGGCAAGCTCGACGAGATCCCGGTCGCCCAGGTGCGCCGCTTCGAGTCGGAGTTCCTGCAGCACCTGCGCAGCTCCCACTCGGACGTGCTCAAGACGATCGCGGGCGGCACCTGGAGCGACGACGTCGCCGCCAAGCTCGACGGGCTGATCGCCAAGTTCAAGGAGGGCTTCCTGCCGTCCGAGGACAGCCTGGTGATCAACGAGGCTGACGCCGAGGCTCTCGAGGGCGACGAGCGCACCGAGACCGTCACCCGCATCGTGGCTGAGAAGAAGTAGTCATGGCTGGTGGGGTTCGGGTCCTTCGTCGGCGGATCAAGGCGACCCGCTCGACGAAGAAGATCACCAAGGCGATGGAGCTGGTCGCGACCAGCCGCATCGCCAAGGCCCAGGAGCGCGTCGCGGCCTCGCTGCCGTACGCGAACGCCATCACCGACGTGCTGACCGCGCTGGCGTCCAACACCAACGCACAGCACCCGCTGCTGGTGCCGCGCGACCCGGAGCACCGGGCCGGCGTGCTGCTGGTCACCAGCGACCGGGGTCTGTGCGGCGGCTACAACGCCAACGCGATCCGGCTCGCCGAGCAGCTCATCGCCCGTCTCAAGGCGCAGGGCAAGCAGGTGGCGCTGTACGTGGTCGGCCGCAAGGGGATCACTTACTACAACTTCCGCGGGCGCGAGCTCGCCGGGAGCTGGAGCGGGTTCTCCGAGCAGCCGCGCTTCGAGGACGCGCGCCGGGTCGGCGAGACGCTGATCCAGGCGTTCGTGCACGGGGCGGACGACAGCCTCAACGGGGCGGGCGCCGACGGCGTGCTGGGCGTGGACGAGTTGCACATCGTCTACACCGAGTTCAAGTCGCTCATGACGCAGACCGCGTCCACGAAGATCTTCGCGCCCATGCAGGTCGAGGAGCGCGAGGGTAGCAAGGACGAGCTGCTGCCGTCGTACGAGTTCGAGCCGAACGCGGAGGAGCTGCTCGACGCGCTGCTGCCGAAGTACATCAACACGCGGATCTACGCGGCGTTGCTGGACTCGGCCGCCAGCGAGTCGGCCTCCCGCCGCCAGGCGATGAAGAGTGCGACCGACAACGCGGACACCATGATCAAGTCGCTGACGCGGGAGATGAACTCCGCCCGCCAGGCCGCGATCACCCAGGAAATCAGTGAGATCGTCGGCGGCGTGAACGCGCTGGCGGCGGCGGGGAGTGAATGATGACTACTGACACGAAGGCGGGCGTCGGTCGAGTCGTCCGGGTCATCGGCCCGGTCGTCGACGTCGAGTTCCCGCGTGACGCGATGCCCGAGCTGTTCAACGCGCTGCAGGTCGACGTGACCCTGAGCGAGGGCACCCGGACGCTGACCCTCGAGGTGTCCAACCACCTCGGCGACAACGTCGTGCGCGCCATCTCGATGCAGCCGACCGACGGCATGGTCCGGGGCGCCCAGGTGCGTGACACCGGCTCGCCGATCAGCGTCCCGGTGGGCAACGCGACCAAGGGCAAGGTTTTCAACGTCCTCGGTGACTGCCTCAATCTCGAGAAGGGGCAGACGCTCGAGGTCACCGAGCGCTGGCCGATCCACCGCAAGCCTCCGGCCTTCTCGGAGCTGGAGCCGAAGACCGAGATGCTGGAGACCGGCGTCAAGGTGATCGACCTGCTCGCCCCGTACGTCAAGGGCGGCAAGATCGGTCTGTTCGGCGGCGCGGGCGTGGGCAAGACGGTGCTCATCCAGGAGATGATCATCCGCGTTGCCCGTAACTTCGGCGGTACCTCCGTCTTCGCCGGCGTGGGTGAGCGCACCCGTGAGGGCAACGACCTCATCCACGAGATGGCCGAGGCGAACGTGCTCGGCGACACCGCGCTGGTCTTCGGCCAGATGGACGAGCCCCCGGGCACCCGTCTGCGGGTCGCGCTGTCCGCGCTGACCATGGCCGAGTACTTCCGCGACGTGCAGAAGCAGGAGGTGCTGCTCTTCATCGACAACATCTTCCGCTTCACGCAGGCCGGTTCCGAGGTGTCCACGCTGCTCGGCCGTATGCCCAGCGCCGTGGGTTACCAGCCGACCCTCGCCGACGAGATGGGTGAGCTCCAGGAGCGCATCACCTCGGTGCGTGGCCAGGCCATCACCTCGCTGCAGGCCATCTACGTGCCCGCGGACGACTACACCGACCCGGCGCCGGCGACCACCTTCGCCCACCTGGACGCGACCACCAACCTCGAGCGCAAGGTGTCCGACAAGGGCATCTACCCGGCCGTGGACCCGCTGGCCTCGTCCTCGCGAATCCTGGCCCCGGAGTACGTCGGTGCCGAGCACTACGCCGTCGCCTCCGAGGTGAAGCGGATCCTGCAGAAGTACAACGACCTGCAGGACATCATCGCCATCCTCGGTATGGACGAGCTCTCCGAGGAAGACAAGATCACCGTGGCCCGCGCCCGGCGGATCGAGCGCTTCCTGTCGCAGAACACCTACGCGGCCAAGCAGTTCACCGGTGTCGAGGGTTCGACCGTGCCGGTGAAGGAGACCGTCGAGGCGTTCAAGAAGATCTCCCAGGGCGAGTACGACCACGTCCCGGAGCAGGCCTTCTTCATGTGCGGTGGCCTCGACGACCTCGAGAAGAACTACCGCGAGCTGACCAAGTAAGGCTCAGCGAAGTCGGTTCGAAGGCCCCGTTCCCTCCTGGGAGCGGGGCCTTCGGCATACCTCGGGTGGGTTCGACCTCGTTGTCCACTTCGTGGCGACGAAGACGGCGACCGAGACGGCGACGAAGAAGCTGCGCAAGGCGGCCCGGTGGGCCCGCTGGAGCGTGCTGGCGGGCACGGTGCTCATGCTGTTGAGCGGGGCCTCGCTGGTCACCGTGGACCGCCTGATCGCCCGCTACGAGGGCGCCGTGCACAAGGCGGACCTGTTCGGCGACGAGCAGCCGACCGAGGCCCGGGTCGCGGTCGAGCCCAAGCCGATCGAGGACCTGCACGGTCCGCTGAACATCCTGCTGGCGGGCATCGACCCACGGCACAGCGACCCGTACTGGATCCCGCGCGCCGACTCCGTGCTGATCATGCACATCCCGGCCGGGTTGGACCGCGGTTACCTGTTCTCGCTGCCGCGTGACCTGCTGGTGCCCATTCCGGCGTTCCCGAAGTCGAACTACGGCGGCAGCGCCTCCGAGAAGCTCGCGCACGCGATGTTCTTCGGCGCCCAGGTGCCGGGGGACCGGCGGGCCAACTACGCCCAGGGCTTCGAGCTGCTGGCCGCGACCGTCAGCGGATACACCGGCATTCCGCGCTTCGACGCGGGCGCGATCGTCAACTTCAGTGGATTCCGGCACATCATCGACGCGCTCGACGGCATCGACCTCACGATCGACGAGCAGGTCGTGTCGATCCACATGCAGCCCGACGGGGAGAAACGCAAGCCGGGGCGCAGTGCCAACGGCTACATCGGCCCCCAGATGACGTACGAGCCCGGCCACGCGCACCTCAACGGCTGGCAGGCGCTGGACTTCGCCCGGCAGCGCTACATCGCCGACGGCGACTACGGCCGCCAGCGTCACCAGCAGCAGGTGATCCGCGCGATGGTCAACAAGGGCGCCAGCGGCGACGTGCTGTCCGACCCGATCAAGCTGGACCGGGTGCTGCGCGCGGCGGGCGACTCGGTCACCTTCAGCGGCCGCGGCTACTCGATGCTGGACTGGGCTTTCGCGCTGCGGCAGATTCGGCCGGAGAACATCGTGATGGTGAAGCTGCTCGGCGGCGGGGTGGGCAGGTGGGTCGAGGACAAGGACGCCAAGTCCGACGACGAGGACAAGGCGGACGACGGGGACGAGGCGCCCAAGGACGACGACGCGAAGTCCGACGACAAGGGCGACAAGGACAAGAAGAAGGACGACAAGCCCAAGAAGAAGTACCAGTACCTGGGTGAGCAGCTCGACTACCCGTCCCGTACGTTCCTCACCTCGGTCGGGGACGGCACGGTGGAGCAGTTCCTGTTCATGCACCCGGAGATGCTCCAACGATGACGTCACAGTGAGCCGGTCCTGCTGCCGGTCGCCGATCACCTTTGGCTAGACTCGCCGGTACATCCATCTCGCGACCTGGCACGCCAGGTTGACCACCCTAGGCACTGAGGAGTCATCGTGGCCAAGCTGCTCCAGGTCGAGCTCGTTGCCGTCGAGGAGAAGGTCTGGTCCGGGCAGGCCGAGATGGTCATCGCCCGCACCACCGAGGGCGAGCTGGGCGTGCTGCCGAGCCACGCGCCGATGCTGGGCCAGATCGTGCCGGGCACGGTGCGGATCAAGCTCCAGGGCGGTGAGGAGCTGGTCTACGAGGTGAACGGCGGTTTCCTCTCCGTGACCGCCGAGTCGGTGACGGTGCTTGCCGAGACCGCCCTCCCGGTCGCCGCGTCCGCTCGCCACTGAGCCGACCGACGCGCCGCCCGGAACGCCGACGATGAGGTTGCTCGAGGCAGTCGCCATCATCCTCGTCGTCGCGCTCGCGCTGCTGGCCTTCCTGTTCGTGCGCCGCGAGATCTTCGCGCGCCGACACGGCACGGTCGAGCTCTACCTGCGCCTGCGTGAGCGTCCGGGCGGGCGCGGCTGGGCCCCGGGCTTCGCCCAGTTTCGCGGGGACTACCTGCGCTGGTACCGGATGTTCAGCCTGTCGCCCCGCCCCCGGCGCACGCTCTCCCGGCGGGATCTGACCGTCGTCAGCCGCCGCCCGCCGACCCAGGACGAGGCGATGCTGGTGCCCGCCGACTGGGTGGTGCTGCAGTGCGCCGACTCGCAGACCACGGTCGAGATCGCGATGCCGCTGCACACCGTGACCGGCTTCCTCTCCTGGCTGGAAGCCGCGGCGCCCTACTCCACCTGACCGCTCTCGGCCATGATCCGTTTTCGTGGACGCTGGGTGTCGCCATGGCAGCACCTGGCGTCCACGATTCAGGATCTTGCCCACAAGCGTGACGCGATCAGGACGGCCCGGCCGGGCGTGACAGCATCCGATAGCCGACCGGAATCGCCACGACCAGCAGCCCGACGATCCAGGCCAGCGCCGACAGCGCTGCCGCCGTCGGCCACGGACCGGAACCGTGCCACAGCGCGCGCAGCGCCGTCGCCACCACCGAGACCGGGTTCCACTCCGCGATCGGGCGCAGCCAGCCGGGCAGCTCGGCGGTGGGCAGGAACGCGCAGGACACCAGCACGAACGGGTACGTCCAGACCAGGCCGAGCCGACGGGCCCGCACGGGCGTACGCGCGGCCAGGCCCAGCACCACCGATACCCACGCGACAGCCTGACCGAACGCCAGCAGCAGCGCGAACCCGGCCGCGGCGCGGGCGGCGCCGGTGTCGATCCGCCAGCCCATCACCAGGCCGGTGGCGATGGTGACCGCCACCGCCGGCAATTGCGGGCCCAGGCTGGCGCCGACGTGCCCGAACAGCAGCGACCAGCGCGAGATCGGCAGGGCGCGGAACCGGTCCAGCGCCCCCCGGCGGCGGTCGGCGGCCAGCCCGACCGCGGTCAGGCCGCCGGCGAACGCCACCGCCTGGGTGAACACGCCCGGCAGCAGGAAGTCGCGGTAGTCGGCGACGGCGAGCACCGGGCCGATGACATACCCGAGGAAGAGTGCGATGACCACCGGTTGCCCGGCGGCGAGCAGCAGCAGTCCGGGCAGCCGCCAGGCCCGCAGCAGGTTGCGCCGCGCCAGCACGGCGCTGTCGGCCAGCATCGCGCCCAGCTCGCTCATGACGCGGCCCGGTGCGGCGTGGTTCGCTCGTTCACGTCCGGGCCTCCTCCTCGGCCACCGTCGGCGTCGCGGTCTGGCCGGTGAGCTTGAGGAACATGTCGTCCAGGCTGGCCCGGTGGATGCCGATGTCGACCGGTTCGATCCCGGCCGCGTCCAGTCGCCGCACCAGCTCGATCAGCGCCTGCGCGCCGCTGGTCACCGGGGCCTGGACCAGGTGCTGGTCGGGCAGCACGACCGCCTGGCCGCCGCAGACCCGGTTCAGGATGTCCTCGACCACCTGCGTCTCGGCCCGGTTGCCGAGCACGACCTGGATGCGCTCGCCGCCGATGCGGCGCTTCAGCTCCTCCGGGGTGCCCCCGGCGATGGCCCGGCCCCGGTCGATCACGATGATCTCGTCGGCGAGCTGGTCGGCCTCGTCCAGCTGCGCGGTGCACAGCAGCAGCGTGCAGCCTGCGCGGACGCGCTCGCCGAGCACGTCCCACATGCCCAGCCGCCCGCGCGGGTCCAGGCCCAGGGTGGGCTCGTCGAGCAGCAGCACCGGCGGCGCGGCGACCAGCGCCGCCGCCAGGTCGAGGCGGCGCCGCATGGCCAGCGAGTACGTGCGTACGGCCCGCGACCCGGCCTCGGCCAGGTGGAACCGCTCCAGCAGCTCCTCGGCCCGCGAGCGGGCCCGGCGGCGGCCCAGCCGGTGCAGCCGCCCGACCAGTTCCAACTGCTCGAACCCGGTGAGGAAGCCGTCGACGGCGGTCTGCTGGGCGCTCACGCCCAGGTGGCGGCGCGCGTGCTCCGGCTCGGCCACGACGTCGATGCCGTTGACGAAGCCGCGGCCCTGATCGGGCCGCAGCAGCGTGGCGAGGATGCGTACCGTGGTCGTCTTGCCGGCGCCGGTGGGCCCCAGCAGACCGAGCACGGTGCCCTGCGGCACGCTGAGGCTCAGCCCGGCCAGCGCCTTGACCTGGCCGTACCGTTTTGCGAGCCCCTCGGCGACGATCGCATCGGCCATGGCCTCACGGTAGCCACCGGGGCATTTCCGCGAGCCGGATCGCCGTTTTCAGCCCGCTACGAGTTCCACCTCATACCCCTGGGTGTCGTGCAGGTAGGCGGCGTAGGTGTCGGGGCCGCCCGCGAAGGGGTGCTTCTCCGGGAACATGAGCGTCCAGCCGTACGCGCTGGACTGCTCGACCAGGCGGTCGACGTCGGTGCGGGCCCCGGCGTGCAGGGCGAGGTGGTTGAGCCCCGGTGCGCAGCGGTCGTGGCGGTCGCCGGTCAGCGCCGGAGACTGCTCGAAGACCAGGTAGCCGGTGCCGTGCCGCCAGGAGACGCCCCCGGGGAAGCGCTGGAACTCGGTCCAGCCGAGTTCGGTCAGCAGCCAGCCCCAGGAGCGTTCGGTCTCGGCCAGGTCGGGGACCCAGACCTCGACGTGATGGATCACCGGTTGGCCCCGGGCACCCACTTGACGTCGGCAGTGCCGTTGGAGTTCGCCACGCGGCTGAGGATAAACAGCAGATCGGACAGCCGGTTGAGGTACTGTGCGCTCAGCGGGCTGGTGCGTGGCGCATCCGCCGCCAGCAGGGCGAACGAGCTGCGTTCAGCCCGGCGGGCAATGGTGCGGGCGACGTGCAGCAGTGCCGCTCCCGGCGTACCCCCCGGCAGGATGAACGAATCCAGCTTGGACAACCGAGCGTTGAACTCATCGCACCAGCCTTCCAGGCGGGTGACGTAGTCCTCGGTGATGCGAAGCGGTGGGTACTTGGGGTCGGGGGTGATGGGGTTGCACAGGTCGGCGCCCACGTCGAACAGGTCGTTCTGGACCCGCACCAGCACCTCGCGGACATCATCAGCTAAGTTGCCAAGGGCGAGCGCGACTCCCAGCGCGGCGTTGCACTCGTCCACATCGGCGTACGCGGCGATGCGCGGGTCGGTCTTGGCCACGCGCTCACCGCTGCCGAGCGCGGTGGTGCCGGCGTCGCCGGTCTTCGTGTAGATGCGGGTGAGGTGAACAGCCATGACAGCGAGCCTAATGGTGGTGGGTGGCGGTGAGTCCAGAGGAGCGTCACTGGGCGCGCGAATCGGTGATCCGGCTTCTACGATGGCCGACGTGGACGTGATCCGGGTCAGGGGCGGCGTACGGCTGGCCGGCGAGGTCGGCGTGGTCGGCGCGAAGAACTCCGCGCTCAAGCTGATGGCGGCGGCACTGCTGGCCGAGGGCGAGAGCGTGATCAGCAATGTGCCGCGGATCACCGACATCGCCCTGATGGGTGAGGTGCTACGACGGCTCGGCGCCGAGGTGGGGTTCGAGGACGACCAGGTGCGGATCAGCGTGCCCGCGCGACTGCACCCGGAGGCTGACTACGAGCTGGTGCGGCGCCTGCGCGCCTCGATCTGCGTGCTCGGGCCGCTGCTGGCCCGCTGCGGCCGGGTGCGGGTGGCGCACCCCGGCGGTGACGCGATCGGCTCGCGCGGCCTGGACATGCACGTGTCCGGCCTGGCCAAGATGGGCGCCGACATCAGCGGCGAGCACGGTTTCGTGGTCGCCGAGGCGCCCTCGGGCCTGCACGGCGCGCGGATCAGCCTCGACTTCCCCAGCGTCGGCGCGACCGAGAACCTGCTCATGGCGGCGGTGCTGGCCCGCGGCACCACGGTGATAGACAACGTGGCGCGCGAGCCGGAGATCGTCGACATCTGCCAGATGCTGATCGCCATGGGCGCGCGGATCCAGGGCGCGGGCACCTCGGAACTGGTGGTGCACGGCGTGGACCAGCTCCAGCCGGTCCGGCACGCCACCATCGGCGACCGGATCGTGGCCGGGACCTGGGCCTTCGGCTCGGCCATGACGCGCGGCGACGTGACCGTGCGCGGGGTCGACCCGCGCTGGCTGGAGATCGCCCTCGACAAGATCCAGCAGGCGGGCGGCGCCGTCGACTACGGGCCGGACTGGTTCCGGGTGCGGATGGCCGACCGACCCGCCGCCGTCGACGTCCGTACGCTGCCGTTTCCGGGCTTCGCCACCGACCTCCTGCCGATGGCGATCGGCATGGCGGCCGTCGCCGAGGGCGTCTCGCTGATCACCGAGAACATCTTCGACGGCCGGTTCATGTTCGCCGAGGAGCTCAAGCGGCTGGGCGCCGACATCCGGATCGAGGGCCACCACGCGATGGTTCGCGGGCGGTCGACGCTGTCCTGCGCCGAGGTCAGCGCCAGCGACATCCGCGCCGGGGCCGGGCTGGTCATCGCCGGGTTGTGCGGCGACGGGGTGACCACCATCCGGGCGGTGCACCACATCGACCGCGGCTACCCGGACTTCGCCAACGACCTGCGGTCGTTGGGCGTCGAGGTGGAGCGGGCCGAGGCCCCGGCAGATCCGGAGTACGGCTTCTGAGGCTGTGACATGCTCGCCGGCTACCGCGGCCCTGGCCGGTGCCGTCCTGCGCTTCACTCCGGACGGCACCGATGCTTCGCTCCGGACGGCATGGCGCGGCCGCTACCGCGGGCGACGTGAGTTATCCGACGAGGCGGCGGGCGCGCATGACCTCGTCGGCGAAGACGAGGATCCGGATGCGCCCGTCCGGCGCGGTGGCCAGGGTGGCCCGGATTCCGGCGCTGTGCAGGTGCTCGCGCAGTAGCGTCGCGTCGGCGAGCGTACGGACCACCGCGACGCTGGCCAGCAGGCCGTAGTCGTCGGTGCTCGGGGCGGTCGGCGCCACCGGTGCGGGAGTCTGCTCGTCGTGCTGGAAGCCGCGGTAGAGGATCACGGCCAGCACGGCGATCGTCAGGATCGCCACCATAGGCCCGGCGAGATATGCGCTCTCAGGCATGACCCAAGTGTGCACCCGCCTTGCGTTCATGTACGCACATTCGGGTTTCGGGCGGCGCACATTCGCATTTCCGGCAACGCACAATCAGCAAGAGGCCTGTCGAGGCCACCTGAGCGATCGTTTAGGCTCGACGGGACGACGTACTCGGGAGGCTTGGACAATGGCAGGGAAGCTCGCGGTGATCGGAGCCGGGCTCATGGGCTCCGGTATCGCGCAGGTGGCGGCGCAGGCGGGGTGGCAGGTCACGCTGCGCGACCTCGACGACGCGGCGACCGCGCGCGGCCTGGACGGCATCGGCAAGTCACTGAGCCGGTTCGCGGCCAAGGGCACCATCACCGAGCAGGACGCCCAGGAAGCCCTCGACCGCATCACCACCACCACCGACCTTGACGCCGCCGCCGAGGCCGACATCGTGATCGAGGCGGTCTTCGAGCGGCTGGAGATCAAGCAGGAGGTGTTCCGGGCCCTGGACCGCATCTGCAAGCCGGACGCGGTGCTCGGCACCAACACCTCGGCCATCCCGATCACCCAGATCGCGGCCGTCACCCAGCGGCCTGAGCAGGTCGTGGGCACCCACTTCTTCAGCCCGGTGCCGATGATGCGGCTGTGCGAGCTGGTGCGCGGGCTGCGTACCAGTGACGAGGCGCTGGCCACCGTACGGGCCTTCGCCGAGGGCATCGGCAAGACCTGCATCGTGGTGAACCGGGACGTGGCCGGGTTCGTGACCACCCGCCTGATCACCGCGCTGGTGGTCGAGGCGGTCAAGCTGGTCGAGTCGGGCGTGGTCAGCCCGGAGGACCTGGACACCGCCTGCAAGCTGGGCTTCGGGCACGCGATGGGGCCGCTGGCGACGGCGGACCTGACCGGGATCGACATCCTGGCGCACGCGGCCCGCAACATCCACACCGACACGGCCGACCCGAAGTTCTTCCCGCCGGAGCTCATGCAGCGCATGGTCACCGCGGGTGAGCTGGGGCGCAAGTCGGGGCGGGGCTTCTACCAGTACTGACCACGGGCACTGCGCCTACGCCGAGCAAGCCCGGCCCCACCCCGCTTAGCATCGACGCTGGC
The DNA here is from genome assembly GCF_019083965.1 of Catellatospora tritici. Classification (GTDB taxonomy): domain Bacteria; phylum Actinomycetota; class Actinomycetes; order Mycobacteriales; family Micromonosporaceae; genus Catellatospora; species Catellatospora tritici. The sequence continues at coordinate 378,031 of NZ_JAHRCY010000001.1, read as the reverse complement.
CTATCTAGAGGACGATTTTCGCTGATTCGTCTTCTGGATAGGCCAGCGTCGATTCAAGCCGGGCCGAACGTCGATTGAAGGTGGGCGGGGTGTCGGGTCAGGCGGGGGAGAGGGTGTGGCCGAGGAAGTCGAAGGCGGCCGGGGTGACCGTGTTCCAGTAGCGGCGGGTGTGGGCGCCCTCGGCGTACGCCGCCTTCGCGCCGGGAATCCGGCCCGCCAGCTCGCGCACCGCCGGGCAGAAGCCGTCCTGGCGGCCGCACCACAGCGACACGGGCAGCCCGGCGAGCTTCGCCGCGTCGGCGAAGACGCTGTCGCCCCGCGCCACGGCGGGCGAGAACGCCGCGACCGCGCGGTAGGCGGTGGGGGACACCTCGGCGGTACGCAGCACCCCGTACCCGCCCATGGACCAGCCCCAGAGCGCGATCCGGCTCACGTCGAAGCCGCGCTGGTCGCACCAGGCGGGCAGCTCCTCGGCGACCATCCGGCGCGGGTCGTCGGCGCCGGACGGCTCCCAGCGCAGGCGCCCGCCGGTCGCCCCGGCCAGCACGAACGGCGGGATGCCGCGGCGCACCGCGTCGGTGAGGAACCGGCCGAAGCCGAAGCGCGGAAAGTCGGCGGCGGTCGCCGACGCCCCGTGCAGCACCAGCACGACGGGCAGGCCCCTGCCGTCGCCGTGCCCCTCGGGCACCGCGGTGTAGAAGTCGACCTGCCTGCCCCGGGCGGCGGAGTCGCGCTGCTCCAGCCGCTCGTCGCCCAGCGGCACGTCCGGGATCAGCTCGAAGCCGTCGTCGTCGGTGTCGTCGGCGAAGGCCCGCCAGGTGCCGACCCCGGCGACGGTGAGGCCGAGGGCGGCGCCGCCCAGCAGGAGTGCCTGGCGGCGGTCCATCAGCCGTCCCGTCGGGTGGTCCAGCGGAAACCGAGCAGGCACAGCACCAGGCCGCCGATGCACCAGGCGGCGAGGACCAGGGCGACCTTGCCCAGCTCATACGAGCCGCCCACCTCCTGGGCGGCGAAGTCGGCGGGCAGGAAGACCGAGCGCAAGCCCTGGCACATCCACTTGAGGGGGAAGATCGCGGCGAACTGCTGCATCCAGTGCGGCAGGTCGGCGTAGTTGAAGAAGACACCGGAGGTGAACTGCAGGATCAGTGCGATCGGGGTGACGACGGCCGGGCCGGAGCGGCCGGACTTGGCCACGCCGGAGAAGGCGATGCCGCACAGCGTGCACGCGGTCAGGCCCAGCACGCTGACCCAGGCGAAGGTGAACCACTTCTGGCCGGTATCGGGAAGCGTGATGTCGTAGAACGCCACGGCCACCGCGAGCAGCAGCACGATCGACAGCAGCGCCAGCGCCGCCACGCACAGGATCTTGCCCGCGAAGTAGATCCACTTCGGCATCGGCGTGGAGCGGTAGCGCTTGAGCACGCCACGGTCCCGCTCGATCGGGATGGTGATGGCGAGGTTCTGGAAGCCGGTGGCCATGATGCCCGAGGCGATCATGCCGGTGACGAAGTACTGCGACAGCGTGACCGCGGGCGACACCCCGGGCGGGGTGATCACCGTGCTGCTGAAGATCGAGCCGAAGATCAGCATCAGCATCACCGGGAACAGCAGCGTGAAGACCAGCGACTCGCGGGTCCGCACGAACTGCTTGAACTCGATGCCGCCCTGCGCCAGGGCCAGGCTCACCCCACTGTCGCTCATGCCGAAGCCCCGCTTCGCGCGCCTTCGCCATGAGCTGTGTCGCTGTGCTCCATGATTCGCTCGCTCCGCTCGCTCATGCTGCCGCCTGCTCCTTCTCGCCCAGCATCTCCAGGTAGATGTCCTCCAGCGTCGGCCGGGTGACGGTCAGCTCCGGCACCTCGCCGCCGAAACGCTCCGACAGCCGCCGTACCGCGTCGGTGGGGTGGTCGGTCTGCTCGAAGCGTGCCTGGCCGTCCTCGCGCCAGCCGACGCGGGCCGTGGCCTGGTGTCGCCCGCCCAGCTCGGCCGGGGTGGAGACGGCGACCATGGCGCCGCGATTGATCACGCCGACCCGGTCGGCCAGCGCCTCGGCCTCGTCCAGGTAGTGCGTGGTGAGCAGGATCGTGGTGCCCTGGTGCGACAGCTGGCGGATCAGGTCCCAGAACTCGCGCCGGGCCGCCGGGTCGAAACCGGTGGTGGGCTCGTCGAGGAACAGCAGCTCCGGCTGGTTGATGATGCCCAGGGCCACGTCCAGGCGGCGCTTCTGGCCGCCGGAGAGCGTATGGGTGCGGGAGCCCGCCTTGTCGCTCAGGCCCACCCGCTCGATCACCTCGGCCGGGTCGTTCGCGTTCGGGTAGAAGCGGGCGAAGTGGCGCACCACCTCGCCGACCTTGAGTTCGTCGAACTCGCCGGTGCCCTGCAGCACGATGCCGATGCGCTTGCGCCAGTCGGCGCCCGCCTTGGCCGGGTCGACGCCGAGGACCGACACGTCGCCGCCGTCGCGCTGGCGGAAGCCCTCCAGGATCTCCACGGTGGTGGTCTTGCCCGCGCCGTTCGGGCCCAGCAGCGCGAACACCTCGCCGCGCCGTACCGTGAGATCCACTCCCGCGACGGCCTGGTTGTCCCGATAGGACTTGCGCAGACCGGAAACGCTGATAGCCAGCTCCTCGTCAGTCACACGCGCACGATACGCCTAGGCCGCACAAGGCCTCGCACACCGCGGGTACGGGGAGATCTGGACGACTCGCCCACCAGTGACATTGTTCACCGGATCAAGTTACTGAACGTTCACTTAGCATCGGCGTATGGAACCTCGCCTCGCCGATCGAGACCGTCCCTGGGTCATGCGCACCTACGCCGGCCACTCCAGTGCCTCGGCGACGAACGCGCTGTTCCGGCGCAACCTGGCCAAGGGCCAGACCGGGCTGTCGGTCGCGTTCGACCTGCCCACCCAGACCGGGTACGACGCCGACCACGAGCTCGCCGCGGGCGAGGTCGGCCGGGTCGGCGTGCCGGTGGCGCACCTCGGCGATGCCCGCGCGCTGTTCGAAGGCATCGACCTGGCCGCCGCGAACACCAGCATGACCATCAACGCCACCGCGATGTGGCTGCTCGCGCTGTACGTCACGGTCGCCCAGGAACAGGGCGCCGACCCGGCGCGGCTCGCGGGCACCACCCAGAACGACATCATCAAGGAGTACCTGTCCCGGGGGACGTACATCTTCCCGCCCGGCCCGTCGCTGCGGCTGACCACCGACGTCGTCGCGTGGACGGTCACCCACGCGCCCGCCTGGAACCCGGTCAACATCTGCTCGTACCACCTGCAGGAGGCCGGGGCCACGCCCGTGCAGGAGGTCGGCTTCGCGCTGGCCACCGCGGTCGGGCTGCTCGACCGGGTGCGCGACAGCGGCCAGGTCCCGCCCGAGCGGCTCGGCGACGTGGTGCAGCGAATCTCGTTCTTCGTCAACTCCGGAGTGCGCTTCGTCGAGGAGATGGCGAAGATGCGCGCGTTCACCCGGCTCTGGGACGAGATCACCCGCGACCGGTACGGCGTCACCGACCCCAGGCAGCGGCGGCTGCGCTACGGCGTACAGGTCAACTCGCTCGGGCTGACCGAGTCGCAGCCGGAGAACAACGTCGCCCGCATCGTGCTGGAGATGCTGGGCGTGACCCTGTCCCGGGACGCGCGTGCCCGCGCGGTGCAGCTGCCCGCCTGGAACGAGGCGCTGGGCCTGCCCCGCCCCTGGGACCAGCAGTGGTCGCTGCGACTGCAGCAGGTGCTCGCCTTCGAATCGGACCTGCTGGAGTACCCCGACCTGTTCGCCGGGTCGCACGTGGTCGAGGCGCTGGTCGACGAGATCGTCACCGGCGCGCGCCGCGAGCTGGAGCAGATCCTCGACCTGGGCGGGCCGGTGGCGGCGGTGGAGTCCGGGTACCTCAAGAGCGCGCTGGTCTCCTCCCTGGTCCACCGGCGACGGCGGGTCGAGTCGGGGCAGGACGTGGTCGTCGGCGTCAACCGGTACACCGAGACCGAGCCGTCCCCGCTGACGGCCGCCGGAGCGCAGGCGATCGAGCAGGTCGACCCGGCGGCCGAGCAGGCGGTGATCGCCTCGGTGCGGCAGTGGCGCGAGCGGCGCGACGCGCAGGCCGCCGCCGAGGCGCTGGACCGGCTGCGCGCCGAAGCCGCCGGGCGGGCCAATCTGATGGAAGCCACCTTGGCCTGCGTGCGCGCGGGTGTGACCACCGGCGAGTGGGCGGGCGTGCTGCGCGAGGTGTTCGGCGAGTACCGGGCGCCGACCGGGCTGGCCGGCGTCTCCGGTGGCGCCGACGCGGAGCTGGTCCGAGTCCGGGAGCGGGTCCGGGCCACGGCCCGGGAGCTGGGGCGGGAACGGCTGCGACTGCTGGTCGGCAAGCCGGGCCTGGACGGGCACTCCAACGGCGCGGAGCAGATCGCCGTACGGGCCCGCGACGCCGGGTTCGAGGTCGTCTACCAGGGCATCCGGCTGACCCCGGCGCAGATCGTCGCCGCCGCGGTGCAGGAGGACGTCGACCTGGTCGGCCTGTCGGTCCTGTCCGGCTCCCACCTCAACGCGGTCCCCGCGGTCCTGCGCGGCCTGCGTGAGGCGGGCCTGCCCGACCTGCCCGTGGTCGTGGGCGGCATCATCCCCGACGACGACGCGGTCACCCTCCTGGAGGCAGGTGTCGCCCGCGTCTTCACGCCCAAGGACTTCGGCCTCACCGACATCATGGACGAGCTGGTCACCGTCGTCCGCGACGCCACCCTCAGCCAGGTCAGGTGAGGGTGAGGGCGGCGGTGGAGAGCATGCCGGCTATGGCTACCAGGGCGGTCGCGCCGGGGTCCAGGCGGGCGCCCCAGTAACGGTCGGCCAGGTCGCGGGCGGGTACCAGGCCTGCCAGCGGGGCGGCCAGGATGAGCAGCCAGCCGCTGACGAAGCCGATCGGGCCGAAGGTCTGCAGGGTCAGGCCGAGCAGGGCGACGGCGGCCGAGCACACCGCGCCCACGGCGAACAGCAGCGGCAGGACCAGGGGCGGGAGCGGTTCGCCGCCGCGGCGGGCGCGGTCGATGCGGGCGGCGGCCGCCTCCAGCAGCGCGATCGGGTCCAGGATCGTGCCCTCGTGGGTGCCCGGTGCGGGGACCGGCGCCGGGGTCGGCCCGAGCCGGCGGCCGCGGCGGCCGCGTACCTCCTTGAGCTCGTCCCACAGGGCACCCGCGGCCAGGTCTGTCTGGGCCATCACCTTCTGCGCGTGCGCGGCGCGTGCCCCGGCGGCGACCACGGCGTCCTCGGCGGCGGCCAGGTCGTGCTCGACCGTGGCGACGCCGTCGGCGTGGGACTGGTTGGCCGCGGCGAGCGCGGTCTCATGGCGGCGCGAGGCGGCGACCAGGTCGGCGATCAGGGCGCGGTAGCGGGCCGCTGGGGTCGAGGTCACGGCGCCACCTCGTACGGGATGACGAGCTGCGGCCGCTGGTGCACGGCCCGGTCGAAGTGCAGCGCCCGGCCGGTTCGGGGCGCCCACGCCGGGCCGCCCGCCTGCGGGTACAGCGGGGACAGCTCGGGGCCGTGCACGTCGAGCGCGACCCAGGCACCGATGGTGTCGAAGCGGGCCCCGACGCCGCCCAGGTCGTCACGCAGCCGGGCGACGGTGCGCCACCAGCCCAGCAGGTGGGTACGCCGTTCCGGTCCCCGGGTCAGCACCGTGCGCAGCAGTTCGTGCCCGCTGGGCAGCCCCGGTCCGGGCTTGGCGGCGAGCCGGTCGTGCACCGCGTCCAGGGCGAAGCCGAACACGTAGTGCGGGGTCTCGTCGGTGTCGGCGGCCGCGGCGCGCAGCAGGGCGTGCACGTCGTCGACGGCGTACCAGTCGCAGCGGTGGCGGGCGGCGACCAGCGCGTGCAGCGACTTCGCGGCGGTGGTCGCGTCGTCGTCCAGGCACAGCAGGCTGAACCGGGCCGTGCCCGGGGCGTGCTGCCCGGCCAGCGCGTGCCCGGCCGCGAGCAGGATCGCGCAGGCCTCCTCGACCCGGGTGCCGAGCACGGCCAGGTTGCGGCCGGGGGCCCGGTTGAGCCGCAGGGTGGCCGGTCGGCCGCCGACGTCGATGGTCTCGCCGAGCAGCGCGACCGCGCCCAGCCGGGCGAGCAGTTCCGGGTCGGGGGTGGGCGGCAGCAGCGGGAACAGGGGCCGGGCGTCGCCGTCGAACAGCCGCGGCGGCTCGCTGCCGGGCGTACGGGCCAGCCACAGCTGCTCCTGCAGGCTGAGCCAGGTGCCGCGGTCGCCCGCGTCGGGCAACCGGACCACGGTGTTGGCCGAGGGCACGCCCGAGTCGGCGTTGACCACGGCATGGCAGCGGGGGATCAGCTCGGCGGCCAGGTTCACGTCGGACAGGATCCGCCGCGCCTTGGGCAGCGCGATCCGCAGCGTGAACTGCGAGACGAGGCCGGAGCGGCCCCACAGGGCCTCGATGCCGGAGACGTCCTGGCTGGCCAGCACCAGGTGGATGCCCTGCGAGCGGCCGCGCCGGGCCAGGTCTTCGAGCAGGTTGACCGCCTCGGTGGTGACCGCGTCGCGGGCCCCCAGCAGCACCTGGAACTCGTCGATGACGGCGACGATGCGCGGCCAGTTGCCGGTCGGGTCCTCGGCGCGCAGCTCGGCCAGCTTGGTGGCCTCGTGCGCCTTGGCGGCGGCGGCGCGGCGCTTGAGCTCGTCGGCCAGGTGCCGCAGCAGGGCCAGGCCGAACTCGCGGTCGGCGTTGACGTTGACGCCGACCAGGCGTACCTGCGGCAGCCAGCTCGGATCGCGGGTGCCCGGCGCGAACCGGGCGAAGGACACGCCCTCCTTGAAGTCCAGCAGGTACAGCGCCAGCTCGTCGGGGGAGTAGCGGGTGGTCAGCGCGGCCAGCCAGCAGTAGAGCAGGTTCGTCTTGCCGGAACCGGACGGGCCGCCGATCAGCGCGTGCGGCGGGTCGTCGCCGAGCACCAGTTCGACCAGGCGGCCGTCGGTGCCCTCGCCGATCGGCGCGCGCAGCGCCTCGGCCGAGGACTGCTGCCACGGCTGCTCGGGCAGCAGCGCCGCGAACGGCACCGGCGGCGGCCCGGCGGTGGCCTGCTCGGCCAGGGCCCGGCAGACGCCGGTGAGCAGGGTCGCGTTCGGCGGCGGGTCGAGCTGCACCGGGATCTCGCCGGTCAGGCTGGTCCGGGCGGCGCCGGCGCCGATGGTGATCGACTCGACGCCGGTGTCGGCGGCCAGGTCGAAGCCCCGGCTGATCAGGTGTACGCCCGCCGCGACCCCGCTGCGGGCCACCCGGTGGAGCTGCGCGCGCTCGGCCCGGCTCAGCTCGGCGCCGTTCGGGTCGGCCAGCAGCACCGCCACCCGCCACGGCTCGGGGCGGCGGCCGGTCTCGGCGGCCAGTTCGGCGACGCTGAGGTAGACCCCGCCCAGCACGTTCTCGTTGATGCGGCGGATCTGCTCGGCGAGGTCGTCGAGCAGCGGGGCGAGGCCGCCCGGCCCCAGGTATGTGATCATGCCGCCCGCCGCGAGCGGGGCCAGCCCGGCCAGGGCGCCGCCGAGCTGGCCAGGGTCGTACACGGTGACCCGGAGCGCGCCCGCCGGGACGCTGGCCAGGGCGCGCAGCAGCAGCGCGCCGATCAGGCCGTCGACGGTGGCGGTGGCGTCGCCGGACAGGCTCAGATGGGCCGCGTCCAGCAGCGGCACCAGCGCGGGCGGCGCGTCGGCGCCGGGCTCGTGGCCGAGCACGCCGATGCGCAGCAGCCCCGGCGCGAAGCCGGTCTGCTGGTCGGGTTTGGCACCGGGGCGCCAGGTCGCCCAGAGGCTGCCCGCGGCGCCCGGCGCGGCGGCCTCGGCCAGTTCGCGCAGGGTGCCGGTGAGCTTGCCAGTCTCCCGCTGCCAGCGGGTCTGCGCCTCGGCGCGGGCGGCGTCGCGCGCGTCCTGCAGCTCCTGGCGGCGCCGGGGGGCCGAGCGGCGGACGGCTTCCAGCTGCTCGCTGGCGGCGATGCGGGCGGTGACCGTGGCGGCCTGCGCGGCGCGCGCGGCGTGGCGCGCGGCGGCCAGTTCCCGGCGTACGGCCGCGACGATCCCGCGGCCGCCCTGCCGGGTGTCGGCGGAGCGGGGCGCGGGATCGTCGGGCAGCGGCGGCTCAGCCACCGCTGCGGCGCTTGGGGGGCTGCGTGGCCCGCCCCAGCTCGTCGACGGCCGAGCGCCGGCGGCCGCTGTCGGTGATGCGTAGCGCGGCCCGGTGCGCCTCGGCCCGCTCGCTGGCCCGCTGCTGGGCGGCTCCGGCGGCGACCCGTTCGGCCTCGATGATCTCGGTGAGCGCGTCGGCGTCGCGGCCGGTGGCGCGCAGCATCGCGGCGACCAGCAGCGCGGCCGCGGTGGCGGCGTCGACCGGATGCGTCGGCGTACGGTCGACGGGCCGGTGCGTCCGGGCGTGGCAGATCCGGGCCACGATCTCCTCGGCCGCCTCGGCGGGCAGCTGCGGCAGCAGTTCGGCGGACAGCGGCAGCGCGGCGCGCCGCACTCGGGCCAGATCCTCCAGCCGGGGCGGGTAGCCGACCAGTTCGGCGGCGAGGTGACGGACCAGCGGCGGTGCGATCGCGGCCAGGCCCAGCCCGACGGCGGGCCCGGCGGCGGCGAGGTGGCGGTGCAGGCGGCGGCGGTCGCCGTCCAGCGCGGCACGGGCGCAGCGGCGCAGCAGCTCGGCGGTGGACTGGGCGGCGTCGGCGCGGTCGTCGGCCAGCGTGTCGACGGCGAAGGATTCGCCGGTCACGGTGGCGATGCGCTCGCCCCACCAGTCGGACAGGCCGCAGTCGGCGGCGGCGCGGGCGGCCGCACCCCGTCCGGCCTGCACCGGAACGGCGGCGGTCCAGCCGTCGTCGGTGCGGCGGTGGGCGTCGACGGGCATGCCCAGCACCAGCGCGTACTCGTCCAGGGAGTCCTGGGCGACACGCAGCGCGGCGGCGGCGTGCTCCAGGCGCTCGACGGCGCGGCTGAGGTCGGGCACCGCGACCGGCGTGGCGCTGTGGTGCAGCACCCAGGCCAGCAGGCCCGACGCGGTACGCAGTCGTTCGGTCGCCCCGGCCACCTGTGGCAGTGGCAGCTCCTCGCGGGCGAGGCGGAGCTGGTCGGCCAGATCTTCGACGAGACTCATGCCCTGCGCCTCACAGCGTCGCGACGTACGACTCGGCCTGCTCGACCGCGCGCAGCGTCGCGGTCAGGCATTCCTCGAGTTCGGTGGCGGCCTGGGCCAGTGCCGCCTGGGCGGCGGTGACAGCTTCGTGGCCGGATCCCTCGACGGCGGTGGCGAGGCTGAGTTGCGCCTCACCGAGCCGGTCGTTGGCCGAGCGCACCGCGTCCTGGCCTTCCTGCACATGCAGCATGGCGGCATCGATGGCGGCTTTGACCTCGGCGACGCTGGCCACGGCACCTCCATGGGGGAATCAGATGGAATGAACCTCCGAGAGTATGCCGTTTTACCCCGATTAAACGCCTTTCGCCACGCCTGGCGAGCATTGTTACTTTCGTGACAGTACCCGGGCGGCCCGTCGTTCCCGGCGCTTGCGCGCAGCCACCACGGCCAGCCAGACCAGCAACGCCACGCCGAAGATGACCAGGAACGGGACGATGATCGCGACGACCGACAGGCTCACACTCGCGGTGTCCTCGACGGTCGACACGATCGGGGCGGCCACACCCACCGTGGCCAGATTCAGCGCGGGTCTCGCGACCGCCTTGGTGCCGTGCACCGTCAGCGAGATCAGCACGCCGATGACGATCGGTATCCACATCTTCTGCGTGAACAGATCGGCCGGGTTCTCCACCGTCACCGTCTGCGAACCGGAGCCCGCGGCGAAGGCCATACCGCCCGCGGTCGGTCTGACCACGGTCTGCACCACGTCGTTGACGCTGTCCACCGCCGGGATCTTGTCCGCCACGAACTCGATCGCCAGCAGCACCGCGAGGATCAGCAACACCCAGCCGTTGCTCAGCCAGTGCCAGGGGCCCGGCAGCGTGATCAGGTGGGTGTAGCGGGCCAGCAGGCCGACCACCATCAGCGGGATGTACGCATTGAGCCCCGCCGCCGTGGCCAGACCGGTACCGGTCAGAAGTTCAAGCACCGTCCAAGCATGGCACCATTCGGGCGACACCGCGTTTCGGGCGCCGCAGGGCCCATCGCCTAGGCTGGGTCGGTGCGCCTAGTCATCGCCCGCTGCACCGTCGACTACGTCGGCCGTCTGTCGGCTCACCTGCCCTCGGCCAAGCGCCTGCTCATCGTCAAGGCCGACGGATCGGTCTCCATCCACGCCGACGACCGGGCCTACAAGCCGCTGAACTGGATGAGCCCGCCCTGCAAGCTCGAAGAGGCGCCGGGTGTGTGGCGCGTGGTGAACAAGGCGGGCGAGGAGCTGCGGATCACCCTGGAGGAGATCTTCGAGGACTCCTCACACGACCTCGGGGTCGACCCCGGCCTGCAGAAGGACGGCGTGGAGGCGCACCTGCAGGAACTGCTGGCCGCCGCTCCGCAGACCTTCGGCGAGGGGTTCACGCTGGTGCGCCGGGAGTACATGACCGCGATCGGCCCGGTCGACCTGCTGTGCCGGGACGCCAAAGGCGCGCACGTCGCGGTCGAGGTGAAGCGGCGCGGCGAGATCGACGGCGTGGAGCAGCTGACCCGGTACCTGGAACTGCTCAACCGCGATCCGCTGCTGGCGCCGGTCGCGGGCTTGTTCGTCGCGCAGGAGATCAAACCGCAGGCCCGGGTGCTCGCCACCGACCGCGGCATCCGCTGCGTCGTGGTCAACTACGACCGCCTCCGCGGCGTCGAACGCGACGAGCTGACGCTGTTCTGACCCGCACCCGCCGCTGACTCGAGCCTGCCGCTGACCCGCACCCGCCGCGGGCGCGCCTGCCGACATCACGATGAGTAGTTGTGCGCGTACCTTCCGTACGGCATGGTATCGGTAGTTTGCACCATTTCCTCGATATAACCGATTCGGCCTCCCAAACGGGAGTTCCGATCTTCTATCGAGGAGAGACGTGAAAGCCTTCACCCGACGTCGGGCGCACCGCGCGCTGAGCGTGGCGGGCCTGGCAGCCGCGACGCTGTTGGCGTTCAGTGGCTTCGCCCAGGCCGAACCCGAGGCAGCGGCCACCATCAAGGCCTGCGTGCACAAGAAGACCGGCGACGTACGCATCGTCGAGTTGCCCAAGAGCGGCGGCACCGGCTGCGGCAAGGACGAACGCCCCACCATGTGGAACGTCCGGGGACCCCGCGGCCCGCAGGGCGAACCCGGTGAGCAGGGTCCGCCCGGAGCGACCGCGACGCCGGCCGCCTTCGCCCAGACGGGTAGCGGCAGCTTGCCGCTGGCGTCGACGGCCGTCGTCACGATCCCGGACGTGCCCGCGGGCCGCTACGAGTTGACGGCCACCGTGAACGCGCTGTCGCTGGACGGTCCGGCCGCGTTCGTCTGCGACCTGCGGGCCGAGAACACGGTCGGAGTCATCCTCGAGATCAAGTCGGGGCTTCAGGTGACCGGAGAGCACGGCAGCAGTGGCGCCGCCACGGCGGGGACCGTCCTGCCGCAGGCGAGCGACATCGTCCTGACCTGCGCCGGTGTGGGTTCCTACTTCGCCGCGGTCAACGCGGTCGCCGTGTCCGGCCCGCCCACGGCCCCCTGACCAGCCCGCGGGGGTGCACCGTGCACCCGTTCCGGGGCGAGCCCGCGTCGACGGCCGTCCCAACCGTTTGTCTGCGCTGACCATTCAATGAGGAGTGACATGAGCATTTCCACCCGACGCCGGGTCCGACGCGCCCTGGGCGTGGCGGGCCTGGCGGCCGCGACGCTGTTGGCGTTCAGCGGTTTCGCCCAGGCCGAACCCGAGGCGGCGGCCACCATCAAGGCCTGCGTGCACAAGAAGACCGGCGACGTACGCATCGTCGAGCTGCCCAAGAGCGGCGGCACCGGTTGCGGCAAGGACGAACGCCCCGTGAGCTGGAGCGCCAAGGGACCGCGTGGACCCCAGGGCGCACCCGGCACGCCGGGCGGGCCCGGACCCGCGGGCGGGCCGCCGTTCTCCATCAGCACCACGGCGACCGGGTCGCTGTCGGCCGAATCGCAGGACATCATCACGACCTCGCAGCTGGCCCCGGGCAGCTATCAGCTGACGGCCACGGTGTCCGCGGTGCGCGGCGACGAGCCGGCGGTCATCGACTGCCGCCTGACCGTCGGGTTGGCCACCCCCGCGCCCCGGCTGATCGTCGGCTTCATCCGCGAGCAGTCCCCGGCACCGACCGCCGCCCAGAGCCAGTTCGCCGCCAGCGGCGGCGCCACGAACGTGGCCGAGGTGGCCGCGGGCCAGGACGTCGTGCTCGCCTGCAGTGGCGCCGGCCGGTACATCGCCGCGGTCACCGCGACCGCGGTCACCGCCGTACCCGAGCAGCCCTGACGCCGAGACATCAACCCAGACAGCTTCAGCAAGGAGTGACATGAAGATTTCCACCCGACGCCGGGTCCGACGCGCCCTGGGCGTGGCGGGCCTGGCGGCCGCGACGCTGTTGGCGTTCAGCGGTTTCGCCCAGGCCGAACCCGAGGCGGCGGCCACCATCAAGGCCTGCGTGCACAAGAAGACCGGCGACGTACGCATCGTCGAGCTGCCCAAGAGCGGCGGCACCGGCTGCGGCAAGGACGAACGCCCCGTGAGCTGGAGCGCCAAGGGACCGCGTGGACCCCAGGGCGCACCCGGCACGCCGGGCAGGCCTGGACCCGCGGGCGGCCCGCCGCTCGCGTTCGTGGACCGGAACAACGGCAACCTGCCCGACGGATCCACGACCCTGCTCAGCCTGGGGAACCTTCCGCCGGGCCGCTACCGGCTGACAGCCTCGATGCAGGTCGGAACCGACGGCCGGGCACCTCAGCTCGAGTGCCGCATGTTCGCGGGGCCGAGCGGAGTGCCGCTACCGGCGATCGGCTACATCGACGAGAAGGACCCGCAGCAGGGGACCGCCGGCCAGCAGTACTCGAGCTCAGGCATGACGACGGCGGTGGTGACCGTGGCGCAGGGCGACACGGTCAAAGTCAATTGCGGCGGCCTCGGCGCCTTCGCCGGGACGCTCGTCGCGCTCGCTGTCGGGCCTGAGGCACCCGCCGCGCCGTAGCCGGCCGGGCGTGGGTCGGCGGCACCGGCCCACGCCCGAACGGGTCGAAGCAGCCCGGGGTCCGGGCGGCCGCCGATGGTCAGCGGGACCGGCCGTGCAGGAACTTCACCGCCGCCAGCGCCAGCTTCATGCCCGCCGGGGTACGGCGGAAGGTGAGCAGCGCCGGGGTGCTCGGCATGCGGCGCTTGGCGATGGACTTGGCGCGGGTGAACTCCTTGAGCCCGTCGGCGCCGTGGATGCGGCCGAAGCCGGACCCGCCCACGCCGCCGAACGGCAGCTCCGGCAGCACCGCGAACGCGAACGCCGAGTTCACCGCCGTCATGCCGGTGCGCAGCCGGGCCGCGATCGCCATGCCCTGACGCTTCGAGAACACCGACGAGCCCAGCCCGTACGCCGAGTCGTTGGCCAGCGCCACCGCCTCGTCCGTGCTGGCGACCCTGGTCACCACGATGGTCGGGCCGAACGTCTCCTCCCGCACCGCCGCCGACTCCTGCGGCACGTCGACCAGGATCGTCGGCCGTACGTACGCGCCGCGCACCGAGTCGGGGCCGCCCAGCAGGGCACGCCCGCCGTCGGTCAACGCGGCGTCGATGTGGCGGGCGATGATGTCGCGCTGGCCCGGCATCGTGATCGGGCCGACCTGGGTGTCGGTGTCGATCCGCTCGGTCTCGGCGACCAGCTTGGCCAGGAAGTCGTCATAGACCTTGGCGTGCACGTACGCCCGCTCGATGCCGACGCAGGCCTGGCCCGCGTTGAAGTTGGCGCCCCAGGCCGCGGTCTCGGCGGCCTGGGCCACGTCGGCGTCCTCGGCCACGATCATGGCGTCCTTGCCGCCGCACTCGATCAGCACCGGCGTCAGCGACTCGGCGCAGGCGGCCATCACCTTCGCGCCGGTCGGGCCGGAGCCGGTGAAGGCCAGCTTGTCCACGCCGGAGCGGCACAGTGCCGCGCCGACCTCGCCGCCGCCGTGCACGAGCTGCAGCACCGGGTGCTCCGGCACGACCTCGTTGAAGGCGTCGACGTAGAACTGGCCGATGGCCGGGGTGTACTCGCTGGGCTTGAAGACCACGGCGTTGCCCGCCGCCAGCGCGTACGCGATGGAGCCGAACGGGGTGAAGATCGGGAAGTTCCACGGGCCGATGACCCCGATGACGCCGTACGGCTGGTACTCCAGGTAACCGGCGTACTCCAGCTGCATCAGCGAGCCCGGCACCCGGCGGCGGCGCAGCACCTTGCGGGCGTGCTTGGCGGCCCAGGCGGTGTGGTCCACCGCGACGACGATCTCCAGCAGGGCCTCGTCGACGGGCTTGCCGCCCTCGCGGTGCATCAGCTCGGCCAGCGACTGCATCCGCTGCACCAGCAGGCTGCGCCAGCGCAGCAGGCGGCGGCGGCGCTCGCGCCAGCCGAGGCTCGCCCACCAGGCGCTCGCGGCGCGGGCCCGCTCGACGGCCGCCGCGACGTCGGCGGCGCTCGCCACGGGCAGGCGCGCCACCTCCTCGCCGGTGGCCGGGTTGGTGGAGATCAGCTCGCCCGCGCTGACGACACTGGCACCGGGCTGCGGCTGGCTAGTCGTGGTCACGCGCGCAGTCTAGAACTACCGGTGAGTAATCCGAAACATCCTCAGGCTTTTAGGTGCTCGGCGATCAGGTGGGCCGCCACGGAGGCCGGATCGGGCAGCTCGTCGTTGTCGTACAGGTCCTGGAACCGCTGCCTGCCGTCGAAGTCCGCGCCGCGGATGGCCTCCTGCATGCCCGTGTCCATCACGCCGGGGTTCACGCTGACCACGCTCACCCGCGGATCACTCTCGTACTGTGCGGCCACGTGGGCGAAGAACTCCTCGCCGCCGCGCTTGGTCGACGAGTACACCGACCAGCCGTCGATGACCCGGTGCGCGGCGCCCGAGGAGACGAACATGATCCGCACCCGGCGGAACAGCGGCGGCAGGGCCGACAGCAGGGTGTTCGTCAGCGCCAGTGGGGCGGCCAGGTTGATCGTCGCGGCGGCCAGCAGCTCGTCGGTGGGCAGCGTGCCGACGGCGCCGATCGGCCCCACCACCGCCGCGTTGTGGATCAGCACGATCTCGTCGGCGTCGGCGATCAGCTCGCCCAGCTCGGGGGCGGTCGGCAGGGTGGCCGGCTCGGCCAGCTCGCAGTGGCGCAGGATCAGCTTCGGCCCGGCGAGCATGCGCTGGTTGTCGGTGAACGTCCGGCCCAGCGCCAGCACGGTCGTGTCCGGCTCGGCGAGCAGCTGGTTGAGCAGGGCCTCACCCAGCCCACGGGACACCCCGGTGATGACGACATAGCGCATCCCGCCAGCCTAGTGCCGCTCAGCGCATGAGCAGCTCAACCGGATCGAACCGGGCCTCGAACGGCTCGCTGATCTCGAACATCTGCCCGGCGTGGATGCGGGTTGGTTTCGGTGGGAAGGCTCATGACCACCGATGTTGCCGGGCAGTCGGGGCTTTGAAGGGGTTTCGTACCCCCGACCGCCCGGCAAGTCGTCGGGCCTACTCGTACTCCGTACCGCCCTTGCGGGTCAGGTATGCCGTCGAGACGAGCTTGCCGATGGCGCGACCGGCCGTGATCGGACTGTATCGCTCGATCAGCGGCCTGACCACCAGGCCCTCCCGGATGTTGGCACCGGTACCCGAGATCGTCTCGACGCCCTCCGCCAGCTCCACCAGCCGCGCCTCGTCATACGGTCCCCGGTACAGCACCGGCACCGCGGGCACCCCGTGCGCGGCCGTGTACGCGGCCACCTCGTCCGGGGTCAGCCAGCGGATCTGCCCGTCGACGTCGACCGCGATGTCGAATACGGCGTAGCCGGGGCGGGTGCTGGCCTGCACGCCGTAACCGAGGTCCTGCACGCCCCGGCCGTACACCTCGCCGAAGACACCGACCCGGGTCGCGCCGAGGTCGGCGGCCACGGCGGCGGCGAGCACCGGCAGGTCGTACCCCCGGATGGCGCGCCAGTAGAGGTTGCTGTCAGCCTCCTTGATCGCCAGCCGCTGCTTGCCGAACCCCTTTGAGGACGCGAGCACCGTGCCGGTGGCCGCGACGTACGTCATCAGGCACGCCGAACCGTGGATCTTCTCGGTGGCCACCACCGGCTCGCCCGCGCTGAACAGCAGCGGGTAGCGGCGGATGTTCTCCACGTCCAGCCACGGCAGCAGATCCTCGGCCGGGTGCATGTCCCCGGCGAGGTGCACCGGGATCGGCGGCACCCACTTCGTCACGCCGAGCACCTCGGCGAAGTCGGTTCCGGCCGCGGCGGCCTCGGCCAGGTCGAGGTCGGCGAGCGCCTTCGGGCGGCAGACGATGCCCTGGGACAGCTCGCCGCGCAACCGTACCGCGGTGATCCGGTCCTTGTTCGGGCCCGCCAGGCGTCCGGTGAGACCCAGCTCGGCGATGAGCGGTTCGGGCAGCACCGAGCCTTCGGGCAGGTAGACGGCGTGGTCGCCGGTGCGGTAGGCGTCCTTGGCCACGACGGCGCGCAGGCGTCCGACCTCAGCGAGTTCGAGTGCGTCGGCGTTGGGGTGCGGATGGATCACCAGCCGCTCGGCGACGACCTTCAGGATTGACATGCGAGAGATCGTCCAGCGCGGCGAGGCGACCGGCAATCGCTTTACCCGCGACCGCGCGCTCAGGTGGCACCGCATCGACGCGCCCAGTGGCTTTGTTCACGCCGGGGACACGATGTGGCGGACCGGCGGCCGTGGCAGACTCCGCAGTAACCTTAGCGGTCGTTCGGGAGGACTGGGTGAGCACTGTGGCTCGCGAGATCAATACAGTCGGCGTGGTCGGTCTGGGCACCATGGGTGCGGGCATCGTCGAGGTGTTCGCCCGCAACGGCCTGAACGTGGTAGCCGTCGAGATCAGCGAGAACGCGCTGGAGCGCGGCCGCCAGAACCTCACCGGCTCCACCGACCGCGCGGTGGCCAAGGGCAAACTGTCGCCCGAGGACCGCGACGCGCTGCACGCTCGGGTCGACTTCCAGGTCGGCCTGCCCGCCCTGCACAGCGTCGACTTCGTGATCGAGGCGGTGCCCGAGCACCTGGACCTCAAGCAGGCCATCTTCGCCGAGCTGGACAAGGTCTGCCCGCCGCACGCCATCCTCGCCACCAACACCAGCTCGCTGAGCGTCACCGAGATCTCGGTGGCCACGCACCGGCCCAACCAGGTCATCGGCGTGCACTTCTTCAACCCGGCGCCGGTCATGAAGCTGGTCGAGATCATCCGTACCGTGGTGACCGCGCCGGAGGTCGTCGCCGACGTCGAGGCGCTGTGCGCGCGGCTGGGCAAGGTCGACGTCACCATCAGCGACCGAGCCGGGTTCATCGCCAACGCGCTGCTGTTCGGGTACCTCAACCACGCCGTCACCATGTTCGAGAACCACTACGCCACCCGCGAGGACATCGACGCGGCCATGAAGCTCGGCTGCGGCCTGCCCATGGGTCCGCTGGCGCTGATGGACCTGATCGGCCTGGACACCGCGTACGAGATCCTCGACACCATGTACCGCCGGGGCGGCCGCGACCGCCGCCACGCCCCGGCGCCGCTGCTCAAGCAGATGGTCACCGCGGGCCTGCTGGGCCGCAAGAGCGGACGCGGCTTCTACACGTACGAGAAGAGCGGCTCTCCGGTCGTCGTCGCCGACGCGCTCACCCCGTCGGGCGTCGAGCAGGCCTCCGCCGCGCGGCGCATCGGCACCGTCGGCGTGGTCGGCTCCGGCACCATGGCCACCGGCATCATCGAGGTCTTCGCCAAGGCCGGGTACGAGGTGCTGAGCGTGACCCGGGGCGCCGAGAAGTCCGCCAAGGTCTGCGAGAGCGTCAAGACCTCCCTCAACAAGGGCGTGGTCCGGGGCAAGCTGACCGAGGCCGAGCGCGACGCCGCCATCGGCCGCATCACCTGGTCCACCAACCTGGACCACCTGTCCGACGCCGACCTGGTCGTCGAGGCGGTGGTAGAGGAGCTGAGCGTCAAGAAGGCGCTGTTCGCGAGCCTGGACGAGATCTGCAAGCCGGGTACCGTCCTGGCCACCACCACCTCCAGCCTCCCTGTCGTCGAGTGCGCGATGGCCACCCAGCGCCCCGCCGACGTCGTCGGGCTGCACTTCTTCAACCCGGCGCAGGTGATGCCGCTGGTCGAGGTGGTCGAGACGATCCGGACCAGCCCCGCCACGCTCGCCACCGCCAAGGCCGTGGTGGACCACCTCGGCAAGACCGCCGTCGGCTGCGCGGACCGGGCCGGGTTCATCGTGAACGCGCTGCTGTTCCCGTACCTCAACGACGCGGTGAAGATGCTGGAGGCCAGCTACGCCACGGCCGACGACATCGACGCCGCGATGAAGCTGGGCTGCGGCTACCCGATGGGCCCGTTCGAGCTGCTGGACGTGGTCGGCCTGGACGTCTCCCTGGCCATCCAGCGCGAGCTGTACCTGGAGCTGCGCGAGCCCGGCTTCTCCCCGGCGCCACTGCTGGAGCACCTGGTCACCGCCGGCTACCTGGGTCGCAAGACCGGCCGCGGCTTCCGCGACCACACCCACCGCTGAGCGGCAAGATCGCGTAAGTTGCCGGGCAGTCGGGCGTATCTTGGTGCGCCGAGTACCCGATTGCCTGGCAACTCGAGCGATCTTGGGGGCCCCGGTACCCTTGGTCGACATGAGCCCGCGTCGCAACAATCCGAAGGATCGCGCCAAGCGCGAACTGGACGAAGGCATGTCCCGACGCGGGATCGAGTACGTCCGGGACGATCCGGACGGCGAGTGGACCGTGCGGCACCTGTCCGGGGACACCTCGGACAAGGCGTACCGCTGCCCCGGCTGCGATCAGGAGATCCCGCGAGGGGTGGCGCATGTGGTGGCCTGGCCCTCGGACGGCTGGGGCGACGCGGGCGACCGACGCCACTGGCACACCACCTGCTGGCGCGGCCGTCACCAGCGCAAACCCAACATCCAGCGCTCCCGCAACGCCCCCCGCTACGGCTGAGCCCAGCCCCCTCCCCGCCCAGGCGCGGCGTGCGTGCGGGGCGTTGCGCGGGCGGAGGCGTTCGGGTGCGGTTTCCGGGAAACTGCACGAATCATGGCCTGAATTCCCGCGCTTTCCCCGAAACTGCACGAACCCCGGGCCCGCGCGGACGCACCCCGGGACCGCGCGGGCGGGGCGGTCCGCGGCGGCGCAGCCGAGGCCGAGGGGTGATGTGATCACCGCGACCCGGTCCGGCCGTGATTACCGGCCGGGCTGGCGGGCAGACTGTTTACCGTGACCGCCATCCGCGCCAACTCGATCCTGCCCGCGCGCCGCGAGGAGATCGAACTGCACACCGCCGACGGCCTGCGCCTGGTCGGCGAGCTCGCCGTCCCCGCCGACCGCGACCCGGTGGCGACCCTGATCTGTCTGCACCCGCTGCCCACCCACGGCGGCATGATGGACAGCCACGTCTACCGCAAGGCCGCCTGGCGGCTGCCCGCCCTGGCCGGGATCGCGGTGCTGCGCTTCAACACCCGCGGCACGTCCAGCGTGCGCGGCACCAGCGAGGGCGCGTTCGACCACGCCGTCGGCGAGCGTTTCGACGTCGCCGCCGCGATCGAGTACGCCGAGTTCCACGAGCTGCCGCACCGGTGGCTGGTCGGCTGGTCCTTCGGCACCGACCTGGCCCTCAAATACGGCTGCGATCCTGCCGTGGACGGCGCCATCCTGTTGTCGCCGCCGCTGCGCTTCTCCCAGCCCGACGACCTGGCCGTCTGGGCGGATTCGGGCCGCCCGGTGACCGCGCTGGTGCCGGAGTTCGACGACTACCTGCGCCCGACCGAGGCGCGGCAGCGGTTCGCCGCGATCCCGCAGGCTGAGGTCGTGGGCGTGCCGGGCGCCAAGCACCTGTGGGTCGGCGACGCCGAGACGGTGCTGGACGCGATCGTCGCCCGCGTCGCGCCGGGCGTGCCCGTCCCGCTCCCGACCACCTGGACGGGCCCGATGGAGTACGGCGACGCCAGCGCGTACGCCGACCGCACCGTGGCCGCGTTCGCGGATCGGCCGGTGCCCTCGCCCGACGGCGCGTGAGCGCCGCCGGGAGGTAGCGCTCAGCGCGCCGGGCGGGTCTGGTCGGTGGAGATGGCGACCGTCTGCTCGTCGGTGCTGAGCATGACCGTCTGCTCGTCGGCCGACTCGTCGGCCTTGGCGGGCTCCTCGGCTTCGGCGGGCTCCTCGGCCTTGGGCTCGATCGGGCGCAGCGCCTCGGCGCGGCGCCGCTCGGCGAGCTCGGCCTCGCGCTGCGCGGTCGACAGTCGCTCCAGTTCGGCGGCCAGCTGACCCTGCAGCTCGACCAGACGCTGCCGCACCTGCGCCACCTCGGCCTGCACCGCCGCGAGCTGGTTGCGCGTGTCGGTCAGCTCCTGCTGCGTCCGCTCACTGGCGGCCTGCTGCTGCACGGCGACCTCACGAGCGCGGGCGGCCTCCTGCTCGGCCTGCGCCACACGCTGGTCGGCGGCGGCCCGGATGCCCGCGGCCGCCTGCTCGGCGGCGGCCCGGATGTTCGCGGCCTCGGTCTCGGCGGCGCCGCGGGCGGCGGCGAGGTCCTTGTCGGTCTGCGTGCGCCGGGAGGCGGCCTCCTGCGCCGCGACCGTACGCAGCTGCTGCGCCTCCAGCTGCGCGTGGGCCAGCAGTTCGCGGGCCTCGGTGCGCAGGCGCTGCGTCTCGTCGCTCAACTCGACGCGGCGGCGCTCCTCGTCCTGGCGCTCCTGGGCGCGGCGCGAGGCCAGCGCGAGGTCGAAGTCGCGGGTCGCGGTGGCGGCGCGGTCACGGGCGTCGTTGAGCAGCCGCTCGGCCTCGGCCCGCTGGTCGGCGATCTCCTGCACGGCGTTGTTGCGCAGGTCGTCGGCCTGGTCCTCGGCGAGGGTGAGGATCTGCTCGACCTTGGCGCCGAGGTGGCGGAACGAGATGCGCGCGGGCACCGAGCGCCGGGCGGCGTCGGACAGCTCGAGCTGGAGCTGCTGTACCTGGCCGGCGAGGGCCTGCACCTGTGAGAAGGCCTGATCCCGCTCCGCGGCCAGGGTCGACAGGTCCGATTCGACCTGATTGACGTAACGGTCTACCTGCTTCTTGTCATAGCCCCGCAGAGCGACATCGAAGCTGGGTTCGGATGAGACGCCCTCACCGAGAGCGAACAGGTCTCCGCCATGCGACATGCGGTCCATCTTCACATAAAAGGTCACGCCGCACCCCTCCGGAAAGGGGCACGGCGTGACCTAATGCGAAGCGTGATCGGCTATTCGCCGTCCGCAGCCTTCGGCTTCTCCTCCGCGGCGGCGGGGGCAGCCGGGGCGGCGGCGGGGGCGCCGACACCCGGGACGATGCCGGCCAGGCCGGACAGCATCTGACCCAGCTGCGCGGTGACCGCGTTCTTCTGGCGGGTGAGGTCCTCGACCTCGCGACGGGCCGCGTTGGTGGTCAGCTCGGCCTCGTTGCGTGCCTCGGTCACCAGTCGGTGCGCCTCGGCCTTGGCCTCGTTGACCGCCTTCTCCGCCCCGGCGCGGGCCTTCTCGGTGGTCTCGGCGGCGGTGCGCTCCGACTCGACCCGGCGGGCCTCGGCGCGCTGCTCGATCTCCTTGGCGCGGTCCTCGGCGGCGCGGGCGCGCTCCTCGGCCTCGCCGACCAGCTTCTGCGTGGCGGCGACGGCGGCGGAGTGACGCTGGGTCTCCTCGCGCTCGGACTTCTCCCGACGCTCGGCCAGCTCCAGCTGCAGGGCCTGCAGGTCCTTGTCGCGCTTGTCGCGCGCGTCGGCCAGCATCTTGGACGCCTCGGCGCGCTTCTCCTCCGCCTCGCGGGCGGCCTTGGCGCGCAGCTGGGTGATCTCGCGCTCGGCGGTGGCGCGCAGGGTGGCGACCTCGCGCTCCACGGTGGCCTTGAGCTCGGCGACCTCGTGCGAGGTGGCGGTGCGCAGCTGCTTGGTCTCGCGGTCGGCGTCGGCGCGCAGCGTGTCGGCCTCGCGGCGGGCCTGCACCCGGACCTCGGCGGCCTCGCGCTCGGCGGCGGTGCGCAGGTTGCCGGCCTCGCGCTCGGCGGTCGCCTTCATGGCGGCGGCCTCGGCCCGCGCCTTGTCGGTGATCTCGCGGGCCTCGAGGCGGGCGGCGGACAGGATGCCCTCGGACTCCCGCTTGGACTCGCCGCGGTGGTCGTTGGCCTGCTCCTCGGCCAGGCGCAGGATCTGCTCGACGCGCGTGCCGAGCCCGGAGAGGGTCGGGCGGCTGTTCTCCTCGAGCTGCTTGCTGGTGTCGGTGAGCTTCTGCTCGACCGAACTCAGTCGCTGCTCGGCCTGACGCAGCCGACGCTGGGCGTCGTTCATGCGCTGCTCGGCCTCGTTGCGGGCCTGCTCCGACTGGGCGAGCTGCGCGTTGAGGCGACCGACGAAGTCATCTACCTGCGTACGGTCGTAACCGCGCAGGACGACAGTGAAGTCATGCTGGGTGTTCGCGCCATCGAAGAACGCGACGTTGGACGGCTGCTGGGGCATTGGGACATACTCGCAGATGACCCTGGGTGCTCCGCAAGAGCGTGGGGGCACTTTCGCCCACCGGACGGTCAGTCGTTTGCAAACGGATGATCCGCAAGGGAAAGCAATCGTCTGATTCGCCGGAAATGCCGGACGGCGGGGACGCCCGAGAGCACCCCCGCCGTGGGAAAGATCACCGGATGTTCCGGCAGCTAGACCCCGCGGAACCGGTTGATGGCGGTGAGGTGGCGGGACCGCTTCTCGGCGTCGCGCACCCCGAGCCCCTCCTCGGGCGCCAGGCACAGCACGCCAACCTTGCCCTGGTGGGCGTTGCGGTGCACCTCGTACGCCGCCTGGCCGGTCTGCTCCAGTGAGAACGACTTCGACAGCGTCGGATGGATGCGACCGAGGTCGATGAGTCGGTTGGCCTCCCATGCCTCGCGGTAGTTGGCGAAGTGGCTGCCGATGATCCGCTTGAGCGACATCCACAGGTAGCGATTGTCGTACTGGTGCTCGTAGCCGCTGGTCGAGGCGCAGGTGACGATGGTGCCGCCCTTCTTGGCGACGTACACGCTGGCGCCGAAGGTCTCCCGGCCCGGGTGCTCGAACACGATGTCCGGGTCGTCGCCGCCGGTCAGCTCCCGGATGCGCGCCCCGAACCGCTTCCATTCGGACGGATCCTGAGTGTGCTCATCGGACCAGAACTTGTATCCCTCGGCGACGCGGTCGATCACCAGGTCGGCGCCCATGCGACGGCACAGCTCGGCCTTGTCCGGGGAGGACACCACGCACACCGGGATCGCGCCGCCGTTGAGCGCCATCTGTGTCGCGTACGACCCGAGCCCGCCGCTGGCGCCCCAGATCAGCACCACGTCGCCCTGCTTCATGTTCGCCCCGTGGTGCGACACGAGCTGCCGGTACGCCGTGGAGTTGACCAGCCCCGGGCTGGCCGCCTCCTCCCAGGTCAGGTGGGCGGGCTTGGGCATCAGCTGGTTGGCCTTGACGATCGCGAGCTGGGCCAGGCCGCCGAAGTTGGTCTCGAAGCCCCAGATGCGCTGCTGCGGGTCGAGCATGGTGTCGTCGTGGCCCGCCGCGTCCTCCAACTCGACGTTGAGGCAGTGCGCCACGATCTGGTCGCCGGGCCGCCACTTGGTCACGCCCGCGCCGGTGCGCAGCACCACGCCCGCCGCGTCCGAACCCACCACGTGGTACGGCAGGTCGTGGCGCGCGGTCAGCGGCGACAGGCGGCCGTACTTCTTGAGGAAGCCGAAGGTCGGCATCGGCTCGAAGATGGACGTCCACACGGTGTTGTAGTTGACCGCGCTGGCCATCACCGCGATCAGCGCCTCACCCGGCCCGAGTTCCGGGGTGGGCACCTCCTGCAGGTGCAGCGACTTGCGCGGGTCCTTGTCGCGGGTGGCCAGGCCGTCGAACATCGCGGCCTCGTCGGCGCGCACCACCATGCCTTGGTAGGTCGCCGGGACCGGCACCGTGGCCAGCTTGCGCAGGTGCTCGGCGGGGTCGGGGGAGCCCTCGGCTTCCATGATCACGTCGAGGATGTCTTGCACGGCGCCACCTCCGTGGTGAGGGAAGCGCAGGCGCCCGGCGGAGCTGAGCGGAAAGGCGCCTGGTTCCGGGATTTGAGTGCTTCGCCAGCGGCTCGTCCGACGGTTTCGCCTGGACGGCGGACCGTCGAAGACTCCCCACCGGCGACCCATCGTGGACGCGGTCCTGCTGGTGCCGCCATGTGGTCGACACACATGGCGGCTCAGGTGAGCGGGACGTTACTCGTCGGTAGCTTGGGCCGGAACCGGTCTGTGAAAAACTCCACGCGAGACTTAACGATGATTCAGCCGATCAGTGGTCGGCGGCGGGCTGGACCAGTTCCACGAGCACACCACCGGCGTCCTTGGGGTGGACGAAGTTGATCCGGGAGTTCGCGGTGCCGCGGCGGGGGGCCTCGTAGAGCAGCCGGATGCCGCGCTCGCGCAGCGCCGCGCAGGTGGCGTCGATGTTGACCACGGTGAACGCGAGCTGCTGCATGCCCGGACCGCTGCGGTCGAGGAACTTGCCGATCGCCGAGTCGGGGCGCAGGGGGGCCAGCAGCTGGATGGCGCCGCCCTCCACGCCGGGGGCGACCTGCATCATCGCCTCGCGTACGCCCTGCTCCTCGTTGGTCTCCACGTGCGCGCAGGTCATTCCGAACGTACCTTCGTAGAAGGCGATGGCGGCGTCGAGGTCCGGCACCGCGATGCCGACGTGATCGATGCGCTGCAGCCCGACGGAGAGCGATTTGACACTCTGTGACGAGGTCGACAGGGATGCTGGTTCGGTCATGCGGTTAGTCTGACCGAACCATCGTTAAGGCGGAACGTAATCCAGGCCACTCGGAGGGCTGTTCACATGACTTCAGTGATCGTCAGCGGCGCGCGTACGCCGATGGGCCGCCTGCTGGGCAATCTCAAGGACCTCTCCGCGACGCAGCTCGGCGCCGTCGCGATCAAGGCCGCGCTGGAGCGCGCCGGGGTCGCCCCCGAGCAGGTCCAGTACGTGATCATGGGCCAGGTGCTGCAGGCTGGTGGCGGCCAGATCACCGCCCGCCAGGCCGCCGTCGGCGCCGGCATCCCCATGAACGTTCCCGCGCTCACCGTCAACAAGGTCTGCCTGTCCGGCCTCGACGCGATCGCGCTGGCCGACCAGCTCATCCGCGCGGGCGAGTTCGACATCGTGGTCGCGGGCGGCATGGAGTCGATGACCAACGCCCCGCACCTGCTCATCGGCCAGCGCAACGGCTACAAGTACGGCGATGTCGTGATCAAGGACCACATGGCCCTGGACGGCCTCACCGACGCGTACGACCAGATCGCCATGGGCGAGTCGACCGAGCACCACAACAAGCGCTACGAGATCAGCCGCGAGGAGCAGGACGCGTTCGCCGCGACCTCGCACCAGCGCGCCGCCGCCGCGCAGAAGAACGGCCACTTCGCCGAGGAGATCGCGCCGGTCACCATCCCCGCCCGCAAGGGCGACCCGATCGTGATCAGCGAGGACGAGGGCGTGCGCCCCGACACCACTCCGGAGACGCTGGGCAAGCTGCGCCCGGCCTTCGCCAAGGACGGCACCATCACCGCCGGGTCCTCCTCGCCCATCTCCGACGGCGCCGCCGCGGTCGTGGTCATGAGCAAGGCCAAGGCGCAGGAGCTGGGCCTGACCTGGCTGGCCGAGATCGGCGCGCACGGCAACGTGGCCGGCCCGGACAACTCGCTGCACGCCCAGCCCGCCAACGCGATCAAGCACGCGCTGGCCAAGGAGGGCCTGACCGAGGCCGACCTGGACCTGGTCGAGATCAACGAGGCGTTCGCGGCCGTCGGCATCCAGTCCATGCGTGAGCTGGGCATCACCTCCGACATCGTCAACGTCAACGGCGGTGCCATCGCGCTGGGCCACCCGATCGGCATGTCCGGCGCCCGGCTCGCGCTGACCCTGGCGCTGGAGCTCAAGCGCCGCGGCGGCGGCGTCGGCGCGGCCGCGCTGTGCGGCGGCGGCGGGCAGGGCGACGCGCTGATCCTCAAGGTGGCTGCGTGAATCTCAGCTCGATCCCTGAGCTGCTCGAACGTGCCCGGGCCGGGGAGGCCCGGGCCGTCGCGCGTCTGATCACCCTCGTCGAGAACGGCTCGCGGCACCTGCCCGAGATCGCCGCCGCGCTGGCCCCGTCCGCCGGGGCGGCGATGGTCGTCGGCCTCACCGGTTCGCCCGGCGTGGGCAAGTCGACCACCACCAACGAACTGGTCCGCTCGCTGCGGGCGGCGGGTAAGCGGGTCGGCGTGCTCGCGGTCGACCCGTCGAGTCCGTACACCGGGGGCGCGATCCTCGGTGACCGGGTGCGGATGCAGGACCACGCCACCGACCCGGGCGTATACATCCGGTCCATGTCCAGCCGGGGGCACCTCGGCGGCCTGGCCGCCGCCACCCCGGCGGCGGTGCGGGTGCTGGCCGGGGTCGGCTGCGACGTGGTGCTGGTGGAGACCGTCGGCGTGGGCCAGGCCGAGGTGGAGATCGCCAGCCTCGCCGACACCACGCTGGTGCTGCTCGCCCCGGGCATGGGCGACGCGATCCAGGCGGTCAAGGCGGGCATCCTGGAGATCGCCGACGTCTTCGTCATCAACAAGGCCGACCGCGACGGCGCCGACGCGACCTACCGCGACATCCAGGGCATGATCGCGCTGGGCGGCCCCGACCGGGGGCCGGGCACCTGGCGGCCCCGAGTGGTCAAGGCGGTCGCGGCCAAGGCCGAGGGCATCGAGGACATCGTCGCCACGGTCGAGGAGCACCGGGCCTGGCTGGCCGAGTCCGGCCAGTTGACGGTACGGCGCCGAGCCCGCGCCGCCGCCGAGATCGAGGCCCTGGCCCTGGGCAAACTGCGTGCCCGCTTCGCCGACCTGCCCGGCACCAGCCTCGCCGACCTCGCCGACCACGTCGTGGCCGGTTCCCTCGACCCCTACGCCGCCGCCGAGAAGCTCCTCGACGAATTGGTGTAACCGACCCGCCGAGGGTCTTCGCGTGCTCGCGGCGGCGTCTGGACTGAGGAGCGTGACCGAGCCGAAGGCTCGGCAGCGACGAGGGAAGACGCCGCCTTGAGGCGAGCACGCCGCGTTCGCGCAGGCGAACGCCGAGTGACAAGGTGAAGCGCCTTTCAAGAGGCGCTGACCAATCGCTAAGGTGTCGGGGCACGTAAGGGCTTTGACAGGAGGCGTCGGTGACCGGTTGGACCGTCATGCTGCGGGGCATCCGGCACCGCTCCGGGCGCTCGCTGGTGGTGCTGACGCTGTCCGCGTTCGCCACCGCCGCGGCGGTGCTCGCCCCGGCGTACGGGCGGGCGGCCCAGCAGTCGGTGCTCACCGACGCGCTCAGCGCCGCCCCGGCCACGGCGGCGGCGGTGACCGTCGTCGCTGACGGCAGCGCGGAGACCGCGCCCGCCGCGCACGAGCCGGTCGGCGACGCGCAGACGGTGATCAGCGCCGCGCTGGCCCGCGCCCCGCACCTGTCCGCCGTGCTGGACAAGCCGGTCGGCGCGGTCAGCACCGACACCTCGCTCACCGCCGGTGGCGGCCGGTTCGCCGCCCGGCTGGCCTGGCGCCAGGGCGCCTGTGCCCACCTCAAGGTCGAGGGCGCCTGCGCGATCGACGCCGAGCAGATCGTGCTCAGCACCCGCTCGGCCGCTGACGCCGGAGTCGAGGTCGGCGACAAGATCACGGTGAAGTCCGCGCAGGCGGGCGTGTCCCGCCAGTTCGAGGTCGTCGGGCTGTACACGCCTTTGGCGCCGGACGACCCGTACTGGGGCAACAACGGCTACTTCGCGTACGCCCAGTCCGGTGGGGACGGCGCGCCCCGGCTGGACGCCGTGTTCACCGGCGCCGAGGACGACGTACGGCTGTCCGACGCGGTGCCGGTGGCGCTGTCGCTGACGTACCCGCTGCGGGCCGGCCAGGTGCGCCTGGACGACGTGAACGCGCTGCGCACCGAGCTCGGCTCGCTGGGCCTCGCGCTCAATGCCGGTGAGCTGCAGGTGCAGACCGCGCTGCTGGCGATCGTCGACGACGCCGCCAAGGACCAGGACGCGCTGGCGCGGACCATCCCGATCATCGCGGTTCCGCTGCTGCTGCTCGCGTTCGTGGTGCTGCTGCTGCTGGTCGCGGCGCTGACCGAGGAGCGCGGGCCGGAGCTGGCGCTGGCCCGACTGCGCGGCTACGGCAGCGGCGGCACCGTACGGTTCGGCCTCGGCGAGACGCTGCTGCTGATCGTGCTCGGCGCCCCGCTCGGCCTCGCCGCCGGGCTGGGCGCGGTCGAGCTCGCCGCCCGGACCGTGCTCGCCGACGGCGTGCACGTCGAACCGCGCTGGCCGGTCTTCGCCGCCGCCGCGGTCGGCCTGCTGCTGGCCTGCTGCGCCGCCTGGCTGGCGGCTCGGGCCACCCTGCGCCGCCCGGTGCTCGGCCTGCTGCGACGGGTCCCCGAGCGGCGCGGCTGGCGCGCGGGCGCGCTCGAAGGCGTCGTGGTGGCGCTGGCCGTCGCCTCGCTGGCGGCGGCGCTGCAGGACCGGGCCGCGCCGCTGGCGCTGCTCGCCCCGGCGGCGCTGGCCGTCGTGGCCGGACTGTTCGCCGGGCGGCTGCTCGCGCTGTGGGCGAAGATGCGGCTCAGCCTGGCCCGACGCCGGGGAGCCGTGCCGGTGCTGCTCGCCTCGGCGCAGCTGTCGCGGCGGCCCGGCGCTGGTCGTACCGTCGCGGTGCTGACCGCGGCCGTGGCCCTGCTCGCCTTCTCCGCCACCGCCTGGGACGTCGCCGCCGATGCCCGCGCCGAGCGCGCCGACGACGCCGTCGGTGCCCCGACCGTGTACGCCGTCGTCGCCGACCACCCACAGGCGCTGGTCGACGCGCTGGCCCAGGCCGACCCGACCGGCCGTTCGATGGCCGTGGTGCGCGCCGACGAGCTCTACAACAACCAGCGCGTCGAGCTGATCGGCGTGCAGTCGCAGAAGCTGCCCGCCGTGGCGATCTGGCGCGACCATGACGAGACCGCGCTGTCGACACTGGCCGGGGCGCTGCGTGGCCAGGCCGGTGCGCCCGCCGCCGTCGGCAGCGCGATCACGCTGCGCCTGGGCGCGGTGCTGCCCGAGCCGACGACCACCGAAACCGGAACCGGCACCGAGACCGGCTCCGAGACCGGCACCGAGACGGATGCCTCCGCTGTGGGCGGGGTGCGGGTCGGCGTGGTGCTGTCCGCGCCGGGCGAGCCGCCGACCGTGGTCTGGCTGGCCAAGCTCCAGCAGGGCGTGCACGACTACACGGCCAACGCCACGGGCTGCGCGGACGGTGGCTGCCGCCTGGTCGGCCTGGCCGTCGGCCGGGTGGCCGGATCGGCCGAACCCGTGCGGGCCGGGCTGACGGTGCACGAGATCCGCTCCGGCGGCAAGGACGTCCCGGTACGCATGACCGACGCCTCCGCGTGGCACTTCCTGGTCGACCGCACCCCCAACGCAAAGGTGCGCGTCACCGCCGGGGAGCAGCTGAAGGTCACCGTCGACTCCACCGACCAGGGCGACGTGCTCGTCTCGTACCTGGACACGCCCGCCGCGCTGCCCGCGGTGCTGGCCGGGGCCGCCCCGAGCAGCGACGACCCGACCGCGTTCGACCTGCCCGGCTTCGCCGAGGCGCCGCAGGCCTTCACCGTGCTGGAGAAGGCGGCCGTGCTGCCCCGCGCCGGTGACCACGGCCTGCTGTTCGACCTGGACCTCGCCGTCCGTGCCGCCTCCGTGACGCAGGGCCTGGCCGACGCCACCGACCTGCGGTACGAGGTGTGGGCGGCCAAGGACGCCCCGGCCGACCTGGCCACCAAGCTCGCCAACTCCGGCGTACGGGTGCTGCGCGCCGAGACCGTCCCCGACGAACTGGATCGGCTCGGCCGCCGCGCCCCGGCGCTCGGACTGCGGTTGTACCTGCTCGCGGGCATCGCGGCGGCGCTGCTGGCGCTGGGCGTGCTGGCGCTGAGCACCCGCCTGGGCAACCGCGAGCGGCGCACCGAACTGGCCGCGCTGCGCGTCACCGGCGTGCGCCCGGCGACCCTGCGCAAGGGCCTGCGCCGGGAACGGCTGGCCATGCTCGGCCTGCCGCTGGTCGTCGGGGCCGCGGTCGGGATCGCCGCCGCGGCGCTGATGCTGCCCGGCATCCCCCTGGTCACCGTCGGCGTCACCGGCACACCCGGCCTCGCGCAGGACGTGCTCGGCACGCTGGTGCCGCACCTGGCCCTGGACGCGCTCCCGCTGGCGCTGGCCGGTGGTGTGCTGGTGCTGGTCGTCGCGGTGCTGCGCGGCGGCCGCCTGGTCAAGCGGGCAACCCCCGAGCTCATCCGAGGAGGCGGCCGGTGAACGGCACCGTCAGCTGTCGCGGCCTGGTCTACATCTACCGGCTGGAGGGATACGACGTAGTCGCCCTCGGTGGGGTCGACCTGGACATCGCGCCCGGCGAGTCAGTGGCGCTGCTGGGCCCGTCCGGCTCCGGCAAGTCCACGCTGCTGTCGCTGCTCGCGGGCCTGATCCGGCCCGCGGCCGGGCGGGCCGGGGTCGGCGACACCGACCTGGCCAAGGCCACCGAGGCGGAGCTGGCCCGGATGCGGGCCACCGAGGTCGGCGTGGTGCTGCAGGGGGCCGAGCGCAACCTGCTGCCGTACCTGACCTCCGAGCAGAACGTGCGCTTCGCCCAGCGGGCTGCCCGCAGCCACGGCGTCACCGACCTGCCCGCCCCGCGCGACGTGCTGGCCCTGGTCGGCCTGCTCGGCGTACGCGGGCGGTTGCGTCAGCGCCCCTCCGAGCTGACCCCCGGCGAGCGGCAGCGGCTCGCGTTGGCCGTCGCGCTGGCGCACAAGCCCGGCATCCTGCTCGCCGACGAGCCGACCAGCCAGCTCGACTCCCGCGCCCGTGACGAGGTCATCGCGGCACTGGAGGGGGTACGCCGCAGCGGCACCACCGTCGTCGTGGTCACCCACGACCCGGCCGTGGCCGCCGGAATGACGCGCCAGGTCACCATCCGCGACGGCCGGGTCGGCGGCGAGGGCAGCCAGGGCGAGGAGTTCGCGGTCGTCGGCCGCGACGGCGCCGTCCACCTGCCGCCGGATGTGCTCGCCCTGCTGCCCCCCGGCACCCGAGTCCGGGTGCATCCGCGCCCCGACGGCACCGTGCTGCTGTCCGCCGCCACCGCGCGCCCGGAGTTCGACCACGCCGACGACCACCCGCGCCACGCGCAGCCGCTCCACGCGCAGTCGCCCAACTACGCCCGCGAGGTGGCCTGATGAGCCGTGCCCTGCTCGCCGACCGGATCACCGTCACCTACGGCCGTGACCGCGAGTACGCGGTGCTGCGCGAGGTCAGCGCCGCCGCGACGCCCGGCCGGATCCTCGCCGTCACCGGCGCGTCCGGGGCGGGCAAGACCACGCTGCTGTGGGCGCTGGCCGGGCTGCTCCAGCCCGCCGAGGGCCGGGTCACGCTCGACGGCGGACCGCTGGGCGACCGCGACCAGGCGGTGGCGGCCGGGATCGTACTGATGCCGCAGCACAACGGCCTCGCGCCGACGCTGACGGCCGAGGAGAACATCCAGGTCGCGCTGATCTCTTCCGGCATGCGCGCGGCGGACGCCCGGCGGGCGACCGTCGAGGCGCTGGAGCGCGTCGGGCTCTCGGGCCAGGCGGAGCAGCTGGTCGAGGAGCTGTCCGGCGGGCAGCAGCAGCGTACGGCGATCGCGCGGGGGCTGGCCCTGCGCGGCGCGGTGCTGCTGGCCGACGAGGTGACCAGCGAACTCGACGCCGCCAACCGTCAGCTGGTGCTGAACCTGCTGCGGGCCGAGGCGGACCGGGGCGCCGCGGTCGTCTTCGCCACCCACGACCCCCAGGCGGCCGCCGCCTGCGACGACGAACTCCACCTCGTCGACGGCTACGCCACCGCCCCAGCCCGCTGACCCGCCCACCCACGGCGGCCGCTGCCGCTCTTCGCTGCGGCCGCTGCCGCTCTTCGCTGCAAGATCACCGTCTTCGGTCATTACCCCGGCTGTCAGACCACAAAATGACCGGAGGCAGCGATCTCGCGGCGAAGATCGCTGCCTCCGGTCGGATCGTGACGCGGTCAGCGGCTGTAGATCTCGAATTCGTAGAGGGAGTAGCCGTAGGTGGTGCCGCGTTTGACGCCCTGCATGCGGATATAACGGGCCGAGACGGGGGCGAAGACGTCGTTGTCGGTGCCGCCGTTGCCGGTGGTGGTGGACCAGACCGTGGTCCAGGTGCTGTTGTTGGCGGAGACGTCGATGCGGTACTGCAGGCCGTACGCCGCCTCCCAGCGCAGCAGCACGCGTCCGACCGACTTGGCGCTGCCCAGGTCGACCGTGATGCTCTGGCTGTCGCTGGACGAGCTGGCCCAGCGGCTGGTCGGGCTGCCGTCGACGGCGTTGCCCGCCGGGTAGAACAGCTGCGTACTGGTCACCGACACCGGCCGCCCCTGGGCCAGGTTCGTGATGTCCTGGCCCCGGCTCGCCGGGAATGACACCACCTGCTGGTACGTCGGCCGGTTCTGCCAGGCCGTCAGCGGCGAGGTGATGCCGCCGAGCGGAGACTGCAGGATCGCGTCGGCGCACCACTGGTCGCCCGCGGCGCAGTGGCTGTCGCCGGGGTAGACCGCGGTCGCGGCCTGGCCGTTGGCGCTGGCCAGGGTCGACAGCAGGATGTCCCGGCAGGCGCTGAGCACGCCGCCACCGCAGTACGTCCGCCCGAGCCCGCCCGCGACCGGGTCGCCGAGCACCGCGCGGATGTCCTTGTCGACGTACCCCCACCAGCCGTGCTGGAACGAGGAGCCCTTGTGCGCCTGGGACTCGTTGGCCGAGGCCGGGAAGCTGGACACGTCACCGGCCTGGCCGCCCGAGGGCGACTCGTTGATCTGGATGGTGTCCACCAGCGTCTGGTAGAGCCCGTCACCGAGGCCGGACTTGAACTCGCCCCGGACCAGCAGCGGCCACCACGCGTCGAAGATCCGGATGGCGTCGGCGTGGGCGTACACCTTCGAGCCCGCCGCGGTCTCCTTGCGTGGCGCCCCGGCCTGCTGCCAGGCCTTGAGCTTGCTGACGACGGACGCGAGCGTCGGGTCGGTGACCGGCTGGCTCTCCAGGACCCGGATCAGCTTGCCGAGCACCTTCCAGCCGCGCAGGTCGGTGGTCCCGGCGTTCTCGACCACGCGGACCAGGCCTGCCCGGTCGAACTTCTGGCCGCTCGCCACCGCCGCCTTGATCGGGGCGTCGAGCAGGTCGCCGCGGTGCACCGCGCCGAAGCTGAAGTCACCGTCGGCGGCGCTGAAGTCCAGCGCCTGCTTGTTGTTCCAGCTGACGAAGTAGTCCTGGTTGACGGCCTGCGGGTGGGACGAGGCGGGCAGGTAGGCGGCGGTGTTGGTGGCCGGGTCGAAGCCCTGCCACTCGTACGCGGCCTCGGCCTTCACCGGCAGGTTCGGGTTGGTGCCCGCCGCGCGGACGGGGTTGAGACCGGAGTCGAAGTACGCGGTGTCGGTGGCGTTGACGTAGAACCAGTTGAACGCGTAGCCGACGGTGGACGCGGCGGTGGTGAAAGCGGCGGGCGTGCCCATCGCGGCCGGGTCGTTGAACATCTGGAAGCCGATCGCGGAGTCCGCCTCGTGCCGGTAGGTGGCGCGCAGTCGGGTGAACGCGTAGGGCGCCCCGCCGACCCTTCCGCGCCAGGCGACCAGGCCGAGCTTCGTACGATACGAGATGATCTTGTATGACCCGGCGGCGGTCCCGTCGGCCGTGGTCGGTGTCCAGCTGTTGGTGTGCGACAGCTCCTCCATCGCGGTGCAGGCCCCGTGGAAGAGGTACTTGTTGCTGGTCAGCGTGGGTGCGGTGCCGTCGGTGGTGCATAGCGGCAGCGCGTACGTGTCGGTGATGTCGTGCGCCGACGAGGTGGCACTCCACGCGTAGTCCTGCCCGCGCCCGAGCAGCACGTACAGGTTGATCCCGGCGAACGCGGCGCCCCGGGCGCTGATGCCCGGACCCTGCAGCTCCTGGACCATCAGCAGCTGCGGCGAGAAGTAGCCGGTCTGCGGGCCGAACACGGCGATGGGGTGGCCGGTGGCCGAGTTGGCCGCCGAGATCACCGCCGCGTTGGACATGCCCCGGCTGGCGGGGCCGATGGTGAGGCTGCCCAGCGCGGCCGCCAGGTCGGAGTCGTCGGTGATCGAGCTGGTCGCCGAGCCGGTCTTGTTGGTGACCACCGGCTCCACGCTGACCGAACCCGCGTCGGGCAGCACCACGCCGGGGGCGTTGTCGTCGGCGCCGCCGTACGGGAAGCTCTGGCCGTTGTGGACGGTCAGCACCGCCTCGGGGTCGTTGCGGGAGCGGAACGCGTTCCACACCGCGTCGCCCTCGGTGGTGCCGTAGCGGGCGCGGGCGGCCACGCGTACCAGCGCGGACTGCACCTCGTTGCCGCCACCGCCGCCGAACAGGCCGCCGACCACGCCCGCGATCGCGATCAGGTCGGTCATGGTGAACTGCACCGGGCCGCCCGCGTTGGTGACCGCGTCGAGGTGCCCGGTCAGCACGTACTCCCCGGGGCAGTCGCGGTCGGCCATGCACTGGGCGATGTACGC
Source organism: Catellatospora tritici (assembly GCF_019083965.1). GTDB lineage: Bacteria > Actinomycetota > Actinomycetes > Mycobacteriales > Micromonosporaceae > Catellatospora > Catellatospora tritici. The sequence goes on along the minus strand of NZ_JAHRCY010000001.1, from coordinate 343,219 downwards.
GTTGACGCCCGCGATGTAGTTGCTGACGTCGTCGTACAGCTGCTGGCCGCGCGTGCCGAGGTTGCGCAGAGCCTCGACCTGCGCCTGCAGGTCGGCCTCGGTGTACGGCGAGTTGCGCCAGACGCTCTGCTCCAGGTCGCGGTTGCCCTGCGCGCCGCCCGCGAACGGGGTGAGCGTGCCCCGGCCGACGTGGCGCATCAGGTCCATGGTGAACAGCCGGTCCTCGGCCCCGGCGAACCCGGCGCCGAACATGGTCCCGGCCCGGGTGGTGCCGGTGACGTGCGGCGTGCCGGTGGCCTTGTCGCGCACGATCGTCACGTCCGAGCGGGGCGAGTAGCTGCTCTCCACCTGCCCGGCGGGCACGCCGAACGAGGAGTTGTTGAAGTACGCCGGGATCTGCTCGTCGGTGAGCCCGGCGTAGTTGTAGATCAGGTTGGCGTACCGGTCGAGCTGGTCGGCCGAGTGCGCGGGGCGGGTGCCGAACGCCTGGTGGCCGAGGATGTCGACGAGGGTGGCGTTGCCGTTCTGGCCGGGCGGCAGGATGTCGCCGCACTGCTCCAGGCAGTAGTCGTTGGGGGCGAGGACGGCGGCGGCCGCCGGGGCGGCGGGGACGAACGAGGCCAGGGCCGCGGTGACGGCCATGGTCGAGGCGACGGCCAACGTGCGCCTGAGACGGGGGTACGGGGATGAGGCGCGTCGGGGCATGGGGACGGAACACTTCCCTTCGGGCTACGAGGGACGGTGCGACGCACTTACATGAAGCAATTTCGTGTACCGCATGGTAACCAAAGATTGACCCCTGTGAAAGAGCTCACAATGCGGACCTCTACTGGTCGGTAAACACAGGGCTTAGCGATCGTTCAGGCTGTCGGGCTACGCTGTGGTCGAAATCCTGTGATCCAGGTATCAGACCCAGGGAGGGCGCACGTGGACGCCGACGAGATCCAGGCAGGTCGCGAGCGCTGGCAGCAGCGCTACGACAGCGCGCGCAAGCGCAACGCCGACTTCACCACCCTCAGCGGCATGGAAGTCGACCCGCTCTACGGCCCGGCCGAGGGCGTGTCGTACCCCGGGTTCGAGCGGATCGGCTGGCCCGGCGAGTACCCCTTCACCCGGGGCCTGCACCCCACCGGCTACCGGGGCCGCGCCTGGACCATCCGCCAGTTCGCGGGCTTCGGCAACGCCCAGCAGACCAACGAGCGGTACAAGCTGATCCTGGGCGCGGGCGGCGGCGGCCTGTCGGTCGCGTTCGACATGCCGACCCTGATGGGCCGCGACTCCGACGACGCCCGCTCGCTGGGCGAGGTCGGCCACTGCGGCGTGGCGATCGACTCCGCCGACGACATGGACGTCCTGTTCGAGGGCATCAACCTCCAGGACGTCACCACCTCGATGACGATCTCGGGCCCGGCCGTACCGGTGTTCTGCATGTACCTGGTCGCGGCCGAGCGCCAGGGCGCCGACCTGAGCAAGCTCGACGGCACCCTGCAGACCGACATCTTCAAGGAGTACATCGCACAGAAGGAGTGGCTGTTCGACCCCGAGCCGCACCTGCGCCTCATCGGCGACCTGATGGAGTACTGCGCGCACAACATCCCGAAGTACAAGCCGCTGTCGGTGTCGGGCTACCACATCCGCGAGGCGGGTGCGACGGCCGCGCAGGAGCTGGCGTACACGCTGGCCGACGGCTTCGGCTACGTGGAGCTGGGCCTGTCGCGCGGGCTGGACGTGAACGTGTTCGCGCCGGGCCTGTCGTTCTTCTTCGACGCGCACGTCGACTTCTTCGAGGAGATCGCGAAGTTCCGCGCCGCCCGCCGCATCTGGGCCCGCTGGATGCGCGACGTGTACGGCGCCACCAGCGAAAAGGCTCAGTGGCTGCGCTTCCACACGCAGACCGCGGGCGTTTCGCTCACCGCCCAGCAGCCGGTCAACAACGTGGTGCGTACCGCGGTCGAGGCGCTGGCGGCGGTGCTCGGCGGCACGAACTCGCTGCACACCAACGCCCTGGACGAGACCCTCGCGCTGCCGACCGACGAGTCGGCTGAGATCGCGCTGCGGACGCAGCAGGTGCTGATGGAGGAGACCGGCGTCGTCAACGTCGCCGACCCGCTCGGCGGCTCCTGGTACGTCGAGGCGCTGACCGACCGGATCGAGGCCGAGGCGGAGGCGATCTTCGAACGGATCCGCGAGCGGGGCTCGGACGGCACCATCACCTCCGGCATCCTGCGCGGCATCGAGGACGGCTGGTTCACCTCGGCCATCGCCGACTCCGCCTACACCTACCAGCGGGCGCTGGAGGAGGGCATCAAGCGGATCGTCGGTGTCAACTGCCACACCGGCACGGTCGCCAAGGAGCTGGAGATCCTGCGCGTCTCGCACGAGGTCGAGCGCGAGCAGGTCAAGCTGCTCAAGGGGCGCAAGGAAGGCCGCGACCAGGGTGCGGTCGACGCCGCGATCAAGAAGATGATCGAGGTGGCGCGTACCGACGGGAACATGGTCCCGGCGATGCTGGACGCCTGCCGGGTCGAGGCGACCCTCGGGGAGATCTGCGACGCGCTGCGCGCGGAGTGGGGCGTCTACCGCGAGCCCGCCCGGTTCTGACCGGTGCGGCGCCCGCCCCCCAAGGCTCAGGGGCGGGCGCCGCACCGTGTCACGGGCATCTCGGCATCTCGGCGTCACGGCACCTCGACCGTGTCGGTGCGGACCACCTCCGACAGCAGGTGCTTGCCGGACAGTGGCGTCGGATACCACGCGAACCGCAGCGCCGACGCGTCGTGCCAGGCCGCGCCGACATAGATGGTGGGGTAGTCGACCATCGACTCCGGCCGCGTCCGCCGCCCGGCCCTGAACACCTGGTGGGCCAGTGGCGCCGAGGTGGCCACGTCCAGCACGGTGACCTGCAGGTCGAAGGGCCACTGCATGCCCCGCCAGACCACGGCGGCCCGGGTGCCGTCCGGCGACAGGCGTACGTCGACGGGCAGCACCTCGCCTCCGGGCAGGTTCAACAGGTATGAGCGGCGCGTGGCCAGGTCGTACACGGTGACGGCCGGGCCGGGGCCCTGGCCGGGCACCGGGTTGAACGCCCACTGCACCAGCCGGCCCGACTGCAGCGACGGGGCCGGGATGCCCTCCGTCACCGACTGCGGTCTGGGCAGCGTGCGCAGGTCGGCGACCTTGTGCTCGGCGCCGCTGGCCAGGTCGTGCGCCATCACCACGTCGTCGCGGTCGAGGTAGGCGTACCGCTCGTCGACGCCGACCAGGCCGACGGTGTGGCACTGCTTGCGCACGTTGCGCGACAGCCGTCGCTCGCCGGTCGCGTCGTACAGCTCCAGCCGGAACTCCAGGTTCGTGACACACGCGCCGTCCGTACGCCGGTGGCCGGGGTCGAGGTCGCGCGAGCCGAGCAGCGCCAGCCCGCCCGACGGCGTGGGCACGATGGCGTCGACCGAGGTGAGCAGCGTGTTGCGATAGCGCAGCGGCAGCCCCCGGCCGTCGTCGGCAAGCTCGCCGAAGTCGGGGAAGACCACGGTGGCGTCGGGCAGGGTCACCTCGCGGAAGTTCTGGAGCGTCATCGGCCCGTGGTAATCGACGTTCGACTCCGACTCGTACGCTCCGCGCCAGGCATTGATCATCCGCTGGGCGGACGGACCGGTCAGCTCGCGCGGCGCGGGCGAGGCGGATGCGCTCGCGCTGGTGGTGGGACGGGGCGAGACGGCCGGGTCCGGGCCCTTGGCACGGGCTGTCCAGATCGGCACCGCGGTGACCACGGCGACCAGACCGGCCAGCACCGCCGTGGTGGTGGCCACGCGGCGGCGGCGCAGCTGTACGCCCCGTCGCTGGACGGCCGCGACCCCCGCGGCGGGGACCCGGCTCGCGCCCGGGGCGGCCGCGTGCAGCAGCGCGCTGATCTCGGCCGGGATGTCGTCGGCGAACTCGTCGTTCATCGGGTGCCCTCCTCGTCGTGCAGGGCCGCGCGCAGGTGGCTCAGCGCGCGAGAGAGTCGGCTCTTGACGGTGCCCTCGGACAGGCTGAGGGCGGCGGCGGTCTCGGCGGTGGACAGCTGCAGCAGCACCCGGCACACCACCACCGAGCGCTGCGCCAGCGGCAGCGTGTCCAGCAGGGCGAGCGCGGTCGGGTCGGCGCTGTCGGCAGCCGGTTCCGACTCGGGCAGCGGCCGCTCCCGGCGGACCTTGCGCCACCAGGAGGTAGCCCAGTTGAGCCCGACGCGGTAGAGCCAGCCGCCGGGGTTGGCGTGGGTGCGCAGCTGCGCCCAGCGCGCGTACCCCCGGGCCATGGCCTCGTCGGTGGCCTCGGCGGCCAGCGTCGGATCTCGTAACGTGACGGCCAGCGCGCGGAACACCCGCTCGCGCTGGCCGGCGTAGAACTCCTCGAACTCCGCCGCCGCGTCGGAACGCGGGGCGGCGGCGCTCAAGGTCACCGCGGACGGCATCTGCATGCCACATACACGCGCGTACCCTATGCGCCGTTCCCGGCGATCGTGGACCTTCTCGAGGCAATAGTTACGGGCGTGGGAGACTGGGTAACCATGAGCGATCTCCGACCCGGACAGTCGATCTTCACGCGCGGCGCAGTGGACCTGAGTGGCCTGGCCAACCGGCCCGCCGCCCCGGCCACGCCCGCGTCGACCTCGGCCGACAGCGGCGCGCCCGAGCCCTCCGGCGGCACCTTCCCCGGCGCGCCCGCGGGCGGCGGCAACGTGGTGGACGTGACCGAGGCGAACGTGCAGACCGAGGTGCTGGAACGGTCGATGGCCACCCCGGTCGTGGTGGCGTTCCTGGCCCCCGGCTACCCCGAGGTGCAGCAGCTGGCCGACGCGCTGGAGCAGTTCAACGCCGCCGACGGCGGCCTGTGGGTGCTCGCCCGCGTCGACGTGCAGGCCAACCCGCGTCTGGCCGCCATGTTCCGGGTGCAGAGCGTGCCCACCGTGTACGCCGTCGTCGGCGGCCAGCCCGTCGACGCCTTCGCCGGCCCGGTCCCGCCCGCGCAGCTGCGCCAGTGGCTGGACGCGGTGCTGCGCGCCGGCGGTGTGCAGGTGGCCGTGCCGGAGGACCCGCGCCTGGCCGAGGCCGACGACGCGCTGATGATGGGCGACCTGGACGAGGCCGAGCGCGCGTACCGCAAGATCCTTTCGGACGCGCCCCGCGACGCCGCCGCCGAGGCGGGCCTGGCCCAGGTCGTGCTGGCCAAGCGCGTCGCCGGGGTGGACCCGCAGGCCGCGCTCGCCGAGGCCGACGCCAACCCCGACGACCTGCCCGCGCAGCTGCGCGCGGCCGACGTCGAGGTGCTGGGCGGCCAGGCGGAGCAGGCCTACCAGCGGCTGGTGAATCTGGTGCGCCGGGTCTACGGTGACGATCGGGAGACGGTGCGCCAGCACCTGGTGTCGCTGTTCGCCGTCGCCGGGCCGGACGACCCCGCGGTGGCGGCCGCGCGGCGTGCGCTGGCCAGCGCGTTGTTCTAGCCGCACAGCGTAGGTCCAGGGGAGAGGCGTATGCGCCGGATCGCGGTCCTCGACGCACCGTCCAACCTGGGCCTGCGCCCGCCCACCGAGACGTCCGTCCCCGGCTGCGCCAAGGCGCCCGGGGCGCTGCGTGACCGGCAACTGCTGGCGCGCCTGGACGCCCGGGACGCGGGCTGCCTCACTCCGCCCCGCTACGACCCCGGTGACTGGCGCCCCGGCGACGGGGTGTGCCACACGCCGCAGCTGCACTCGTACACGGTGCGGCTGGCCGAGCGGATCGGCGCGATCGTCGACGCCGGGGAGTTTCCGCTGGTGCTGGGCGGGGACTGCTCGATCACGCTCGGCTCGGCGCTGGCCATGCGCCGCCTCGGCGAGGAGGTCGACGGCCGGATCGGGCTGGTCTTCGTGGACGGGCACTCCGACTTCCGGCACCCGGGCAACGCCCCGTACGTCGGGGCGGCCGCCGGGGAGGATCTCGCCCTGGTCACCGGGCGGGGGCAGACCGAGCTGGCCGGGATCGAGGGGCGGCGGCCCTACTACCGCGACACCGACGTCGTCGTGCTCGGCATCCGGGAGCACGACGAGTACCGCCTCGACCTGCAGGCCGCCGGGTTCGCGGTGCGCCCGGCGACCGCGCTGCGCGCCGAGGGCGCCAAGCGGACCGCGCAGTGGGCTCGCGAGCGGCTGGCCGACTGCGCCGGGTACTGGGTGCACCTCGACGTGGACGTGCTCGACCCGGCGGTGATGCCCGCCGTGGACGCCCCCGAGCCCGGCGGCATCGCCCTCACCGAGCTGGAGCTGCTGCTCAACGGCCTGGTCAGCACCCCCGACTGCCTCGGCATGGAGCTGACCGTGTTCGACCCCGACCACGACCCCGACGGCCGGTACGCCGCCGAACTGGTCCAGGCGCTGGTGTCCGGGCTGGCCCCGCTGCTGCCGCCCAAGCGCGCCGGGCGCGTCTCGACCCAGCCCCGCCTCGCGGGCCAGCCCCGCGTCCCCACCCAGCGCACCCCCACCGACCGCCGCGCCGTCGCCTGACCCGCCCCGCCCCGCCCCGCCCCGCCGCGCCCCGCCCTGCCCCGCCGCACCCCGGCCCCGCCGCGCCCCGCCCCAAGATCACTCGACTTGCCGGGCAATCGGGCGTATCTTGCGCCCCTATTACCCCAGGTGCCGGGCAACTTAGATGATCTTGCGCGGCGCGGCGCGGCATGGCACGGCGCGGCACGGCGCGGCACGGCGCGGCACGGCGCAGTGTGGCGCGGTGTGGCGCGGTGTGGCGGTTGGGGGGGCGTGGGGCCGAGCGGGGGGAGTCGTGTGGGTCGCATGGGGGCGACCGTCACGTGGCGCTGGATCGACCGGCGGTTACTGTGTCTGCCATGTCCGATGTCCTGGCCACGGCGACCACGGTCGTCTCCCTGCTGCTCGCCGTGATCGCGCTGATCGCCTCGGCGCGCGACCGAGCGCCCGACCAGGTGCAGTTCGCCGGCACCGTCGTGGTCAACGTGGTGGCGGTGCTGCTGCTGGCCGCGGCCGTGGTGACCTGGGTCGGCGGCACTGGCCCGCGCGAGGTCGCGACCTTCGTCGGGTACGGCCTCACGCTGGCGCTGCTGCCCGCGGGCGCCTGGATCGTCGGCAAGATGGAGCCGACCCGTTTCGGCAGCCTGATCGTCGGCGTCGCCGCCCTGATCATGCCGGTGCTGGTCCTGCGCATGGGGCAGGTGTGGGGTGCCTGACGGTCTCAACCGCGGCCTGGGCCGGGTGCTGGTCTTCGTTTACGGCCTGTTCGCCGTCGCCGCCACCTCCCGGGCGAGCGTGCAGATCATCACCAAGTTCGCCGAGGCGCCGGTGTCGTACCTGCTCAGCGCCGTCGCCGCGGTGATCTACATCGTGGCCACCGTCGGCCTGGTGCGCGGTGGCGCGCACGGGCGGCGACTGGCCCTCGCCTGCTGCAGCGTGGAGCTGTTCGGCGTGCTCGCCGTCGGCACGCTCAGCGTGCTGGCGCCGCAGGACTTCCCCGACCAGACCGTGTGGTCGGGCTTCGGCGAGGGCTACGGCTACCTGCCGCTGGTCCTGCCCGTGCTCGGCCTGCTCTGGCTGCGCCGCTCCACCATGACCTCCGCGGCCTGATTCCCGCGTCGTCCCGCTGTGCCGGAGGTCCGGACGAGGTCCGGCCCGGGGCGGGTGGCGAACGAGGCGAGCCCCGGCTGGATCCGGCCGGGGCTCGCTCATGTCATACGGCTGCGGTCAAGCAGCAGCCGTATGACGGTCGGCGATTGTCAGAAGTTGCGGGCCCAGAAGTAGTTCCACTGGGAGAAGAGCACGCCGTTGGTGCCGGCGACTGGATCTTTCCCCGACGGCCACAGGGTTCCGTTGTGGAGCCAGCCGAACCGCTTCTGGAAGTACGACGACGAGGTCGACATGTTCTCGTTGTAGTGCGTGTTCGTGATTTGTTTCGACCGTCCGCCCGCGGCCACCTCGGGATCGACCCCGACGGTGGTGGTCTGGCTGCCGCAGGTGGCACCCCACTGCGGGTGCGACCCGGCAGCGTCGATCAGATCGTTGTTGTAGATCGCCTCATGCACGGCTCGATGGTCGTGGTGGCTGTAGTCGTAGCAGGCGGTGTAGTGACCGGCCAGGTTGGAGTATGCCGCGGCGACCACGCCGTACTCGTTGGTCAGCGGCAGTCGCGTCGCGCGGTTGGCGCGTACGTAGTCGACCGCCCATACCACCTCGGCGTCCGTGAGGTTGCCGTCGCCCAGATCGAACTCCACTCTGGCCGAGGTGCTGCCGACATACCAGGTCACCTGCTGTGCGGCGGACTGCTGCAGCGCCGGCACCTCGTTCAGGTTGCTCGGGACCGGAACTCCGGCCGTCGGGTTGGTGCCGGTGCACCCGGTGCTGCCCCAGGCGGGGTTGCACCCGGTCATGCCCGCGGCATTCGGGCCCCCCGAATCCGTGCCCCCGGCCGGTGCGACGTCGGTGTACTTCGTCATGTTGTAGCCGGCCGAGGTGTTCTCCGCCCTGACGAAGTCGTTGAGGTAGGCGTCTGCGGCGGACTGGTCGTCGAGCCAGGCGTTGAGGCTCGCCATCCGAGCAGCCTTGCAGGAGGGCAGGTCGCCCTCGGTGATGGACACGGTTCCCCACGGACTGCCGAGGTCCAGGGTGCGGGTGCTGCAGTAGCCCGTCTTCTCGCCCATGGTCAGGGTGATGAAGACCGGGTAGTTGGCGGACGAGTCCTGCACCAGCGACCAGGCCTCGAAGACATCGTCGGGGTGGGGGCTGACGAAGTACTGGATGTGTGTCTTCGTCGTCGTGATGGCCTGTGCCGCGGCGGTGGGCGCTGCGGCGGTGAACGCGACGGCGAGGCTGGCGGTGACTGTTGCCGCCCACACTGTCCGGATCGTGCGCGAAGCCACGAGAAGGGTCCCCGTTTCGTCGAAGGATCAAGCCAGCGCAGTCTAGGGAACTGCCCTGCGCGGCGCCGTCCCCCGGCGCCGCGCCTGCCGATTGATTCCTCGCCGATCGGAGCAACCTCCGCTCGCCCGCTCCGTGTTCGAGGGGTGAGAACGAGGAGGACGGGATGGCCAAGGACGTCGGCGGGTTCCGCGAGTTCGCCGCGAGCCGGATGGACGGCTGGCGGCGGACCGCCTACCTGCTCTGCGGCGACTGGCACGCCGCCGACGACATGGTGTCGGCGGCGCTGACCGGCCTGTACCGGCACTGGGACCGGGTGTCGCGGATGGAGCATCCCGACGCCTACGTGCGTACGTCGATGCTGCGGGCGATGCTCAACGAGCGCCGCCGCCCCTGGCGCCGGGAACGCTCTGTGGAGTTCCTGCCGGAGCAGGCCGCGACCGGGCCCGGCGCGGACGGCGTCGACCAGTACCTGGACGTCACCGCCCTGCTCGCCGAACTGCCGGCCCGCCGCCGGGCGGTGCTCGTGCTGCGCTACTTCTGCGACCTGTCGGTCGAGGAGACCGCCGCCGAGCTCGGCTGCTCGACCGGCACCGTCAAGAGCCAGACGTCCCGGGCCCTGGAGGCGCTGCGCGCGCGCCTCGGGGGTGCCGGGCTGGTCGCCGAGGAGGCCTGAACATGCACGATCTGTCCCACCGGATGCGCGCCGCGGTCGACGTATCGCCGCCGACCCGGATCGATCTCGACACCTTCATCGCCGGTGAACAGCGCCGTTCCCGCAGGATGCGCTGGGCCGGCGCGGCCACCGGGGCGGCCGCCCTGGTCGCCGGCGTGCTCACGCTGCCGCCGCTGCTGACCGGCGGTGGCAGCACCCCCGCCGCGGTCGTCGGTACCTCTGGCGCCGCAGCCTGCCCCACCCCTGGGCCGGTGCCCACCGCGTCGCCGGAGCCCGGCACCGGCGGGCCACTGCCCGTGGACTGCGCGCAGACCGTGCCCCGGTTGGCCGGAGCGGTGCGCGCCGCACTCGCGACGCTGGTCCCGACGGCGCGGGTCACCGCGCACGATGCGAGCGTCTTCGTCTTCACTCCTCGCCGCGGGCTGTACCAGGCGCTGTTCGAACTGGAGCGCCCGGACGGAGTTGGCTTCCTTACCGTCGAGGTCGGCCGGGCGGAGCACGAGGCGCCGGAGTTGAACGCGGAATGTGACATGGCAGGCCCGGCCTGCACCTATGAGCGGACGGCGGCCGGGACGGTGCTGCTGTCGGTGGCGCAGGGCGGCCAGAGCCGCGCCCAGGCGTACCTGCCGGACGGCACGTTGGTCAGTGCTTACGCCTACGAGCAGGCCGAGAACTACGTCGGATCCCCGCCACTGACCGCCGAACAGCTGCTCGAGTTGGTGCGCACCGACGGGCTGGGACTGTTCCCGGACGGGCCGGTCGGTCCGTCTCCAGCTCGGGACAAACTGGCGGACCTGCTGTCCACGCAGCTGGCGTCGTTCCTGCACGAGCTCGTGCCCGAGGCCAGGTTCGACCAGCCACGCGTGGAGGGTGCGCCCGCCACGGGTTACCGCACCGTGGTCGACCTGGGGTCCTACGGCACCCTCGACATCACCTTCACACCGTTCTCGTGCGGCTCCGAGGTTGCCTGCAAGGCAGGTGAGAGCGGTGGCACGACCGGGCCGATCCGACCGGACAGCGCCGCCGAGGGGATCACCGCGGAAGGGCCGATCAACGATCTGCTCAAGGAGGGCTCGACCCTGGTGGACCTGGGGAACGCCCTGCACTACTGAGGGGTGAAGCCCTGCACTGCTGAGGGGTGAAGCCCTGCACTGCTGAGGGGTGAAGCCCTGCACTGCTGAGGGGTGAAACGGTGCGACCCCGGTCGGTGTCACCGACCGGGGTCGCGTCACGCGGTGACCTCAGCGCAGGCCACGCAGGAACGCCTCGGTGATCGGGACGGCGGTGTCGGACGGGCGGATGCCCGCCTCCACGAACACCGCGAACGCGATGTCGCCCTGCCAGCCGATGAACCAGGCGTGGCTGTGGTCGGGGTTGTCGTCGTACTCGGCGGTGCCGGTCTTGCCCTGGACCGGGCCGCCGGGGACGTCCTTGAGCAGCGTCGCCGTGCCGTCGGTGACCACCTCGCGCATCATCGGCCGCAGCGCGGCCAGCACGTTGTCCTTGAGGGCGGGGCCGTCGGCGGCGGGCTTGGCCGGGGCGGGCTCGGTCAGCAGGATCGGCTGCTTCCACTGGCCGCGCGCGACCGCCGCCGCGACTCCGGCCATGGCGACCGGGCTGACGATGGTCTGGCCCTGGCCGAACGCGGCCGCGGCCTGCTCGGTGGCCGACCCGTTGGCCGACACCTTGCCGGTGAACGCGGGCGTGCCCAGGTCCCAGGCCTGGCCGAGGCCGAGCGAACCGGCGGCGGTGGCCAGCCCGTCCGGGCCCAGCTGCGGGGCCAGCGAGGCGAACGCGGTGTTGCAGGACTTGGCGTAGTCGACGTGGAACTGGACGTTGCCCAGCTCCAGGAAGTGCGAGTTCTTGAATTGGCGCCCGTCCACGGTGATGAACTTCGGGCAGGCCACGATCGTGCTCGGGGTGACCTTGCCCGCGTCCAGCAGCGCGTACGCGGTGACGGTCTTGAAGGTCGAGCCGGGCGGCACCTGCGCGTTGAAGGCCAGGTTGTCGTCGCCGCTGTTGGCCGCCGCGATGATCTTTCCGTCGCTGATCCGGATCGCCACCATGGCGCTGCGCTGCTTGACCGTCGCCAGCGCCTTCTCGGCGGCCACCTGCGCGGCCTGGTCGAGCGTGGTCTTCAGCGGCGTGCCGTTCTTGGCCTCGACCGTGTAGAGCGCCTCGTCCTGGGTGGTGCCGTCGGCCGCCTTGCGGGTCACCACGACCTTGATGCCGGCGGTGCCGCGCAGCAGGTCGTCGTACTGCTTCTGTATGCCGCCCAGGCCCGCCTGATCGCCGACGGCGTACACGCCGGGCTTGGCGTCCATGATCTCCTTGGTCACCGGGCCGACCGTGCCCAGCAGCGCGCGGGCGAAGGTGCGCGTCGGCGACAGCAGCCACTGCTCTTCACGGAAGACCGTGCCGTCCAGCGCCCGCAGCCGGTCGCGGATCGGGTCGTACACCTCCCGCCGCAGCGTCACCACCTCGACGAACGACATCGGCTGGGCGGCTTTGACCCTGGTGGCCAGGTCGGCCACGCTCACGTCGACCTTGCCGCTCTTGAGGATCGTGTCGATGTCCTTGACCAGCTGGTCCAGGTCCTTGACCTTCTGCGGTTCCACCCCGACCACGACGACCGGCCGCGGCTTGACGATCGGCTCGCCCGCCCCGTCGAGCACCCCGGCCCGCACCGGCGCGATGCGCCGCACGGCCAGCGCGTCGCCGAAGGTGAGCTTCGGGTGCACCACGGCGGGCTCCCAGATCACCCGCCAGGTGTCCTTGGCCTTCGACATGCGTACCGTGGTGGTGTATTCCCAGGTCGTGCCGTTGGGCAGTGGCTGCTTGACGACGACCTCGGCGGTGGCCAGTTCGGCGCTGACCACGGGGTCGGCCTTCTTGGTCACCGCGGGCGGGGTCTGGGCGAGGCTGCCCTCCAGCGCCCGCAGTTCGGTGCCGACCGCCGCCGGGTCCAGCCGCTCGCCGCTGGCCTTGACGAAGTTCACATTGTCGAAGGTCGCCTTCGGCCACCCGGCGAGGAAGGAGTCCAGCATCGGTGCCGGACCGGCCTCCTCGGAGCAGGCGGCGAGGGCGGGAAACAGCAGGGTGAGGGAGAGCAGGGAGAGGATGATCCTGGGGCGTCGAGAGGCCATGTCGGCATTCTGCCGCAGTCGTACCAGCGGTAGGAGTGGCCGTGGTGTCCAAGACTGGACTGCCGCCGTGCACGTGTCGGCGGCACCCGTGCGAGATCCTCGACGACAAGGCTGATTAGGCTGGGGGCGACGACGGGACGGCCCCTCAGACGGCCCGTCCCACCAACGACCCACAGCGCGGTGGGCGAAGGGGAGTGGCTTTCCATGGAGTCTGGCGGCCGAGTCGACGGCGGCACCGTTCCGGAAGTGGCGGCGGGAGCGAGCGGCGATACCGTCCGGATCGAGGGCACGCCGCAGGCGCGGCCCGACGATCTCGACGACACCGACCTCGACGAGCCCCTGCCGAACAGCGAGCGGCTGATCGCGGCCGCGGTCGCGCTGGCGGCGGCGGGCGGACCGAGCGGCCCAGGCGGCGGGACGGACGCGACGAGCCTGACCGACGAGCGGCTGGCCGAGGCGCAGCTGGTCCAGCGGTACTGGCGCTTCGCCCCTGACGAGGAACTGGCCGACCTGACCCCGGCTCGACTGGTCGAGGCGGCGCGCGCGCACCGCGAGCTGGCCGCGCAGCGGCGCCCGGGGGAGCTGAAGCTGCGCCTGTCGCTGTCGGGCGCCCCGCGCCACACCGTCGTCGAGATCGTCACCGACGACATGCCGTTCCTGGTCGACTCGGTCACCGCGGCGCTGAGCGCCCGCAAGGACGTGCAACTGCTGGTGCACCCGGTGATGGTGGTGCGCCGCGACGACGAGGGCAACCTGGCCGAGGTCTGCGCCGAGGTGGAGCCCGACGACGCGATCGACGGCGACCTGGTCGAGAGCTGGATGCGCATCGAGGTCGGGGCCATCCGCGATGAGGCGGAGCTGGAGCACCTGCGCGCCGACCTGGAGCGGGTGCTGGGCGACGTACGGCGGGCGGTCGAGGACTGGCCGGCCATGCGGGCCAAGGCGCTGACGCTGGCCGACGAGATCGCCACGGCCGAGCTGCCCGTCCCCGACCGCGACATCACCGACTCGGTCGAGCTGCTGCGCTGGCTGGCCGACCACCACTTCACCTTCCTCGGCTACCGCGAGTACGAGCTGGTCAAGGTCCCTGGCGCCGGCGGCGACACCGACCTGATGCGGGCCGTGCCCGACACCGGCCTGGGCATCCTGCGCGGTGACGGCTCGACCGCCCGGACGCTGGAGTCGATGACGCCCGAGGCGCAGCACAAGGCGCTGGAGAAGCGGCTGCTGGTGATCACCAAGGCCAACTCGCGCTCGACCGTGCACCGCTCGGCGTACCTGGACTACCTGGGCTTCAAGACGTTCGACGCCGAGGGCAACGTCACTGGCGAGCGCCGTTTCCTGGGCCTGTTGTCCTCGGCCGCCTACCGCACCAGCGTGCGGCAGTTGCCGGTGATCCGGCGCAAGGTCGACAGCGTGCTGGACCGGTCTGGTCTGTCGGCCAAGAGCCACTCCGGCAAGGACCTGCTGGAGATCATGGAGACCTACCCGCGCGACGAGCTGTTCCAGATCTCCACCGATGACCTGTACCACGCGGTGACCGGGGTGCTGCGCATGGCGGGCCGCCGCCAGCTGCGGCTGTTCCTGCGCCGCGACGGGTACGGCCGGTTCATCTCCTGCCTGATCTTCCTGCCCCGGGACCGGTTCACCACCGTGCACCGGCTGGCCATGCAGGAGATCCTGCTGCGCGAGCTGAACGGCATCGGCGTCGACTACACCACCCGCGTCAGCGAGTCGAACCTGGCCCGGATCCACTTCATCGTGCGCACCGACCCGGCCAACCCGCCGGGCGAGATCGACGCGGACGCGCTGGCCGAGCTGCTGGGCGACGCCACCCGCAACTGGGACGACGACTTCCGGCTGGTGCTGGAGCGCAAGGTCGGCGACGAGCAGGCCAAGGCGCTGGCGGCCCGCTACACCGACGCGCTGCCGGAGACGTACAAGGACGGGCACCTGGCCTACGAGGCGGTGCAGGACCTGGCCAAGCTGGAGCTGCTGGAGGAGCCTGGCCAGCTGGAGATGCACCTGTTCCGGCGCAAGTTCACCGCGGGCACGGGCAGCACGGTCGAGCGGACCGGCCCCGGCAACGACGTGCGGTTCAAGGTGTACCGCCACGGTGAGCCGATGCTGCTGTCGGCGGTGCTGCCGGTGCTGCACTCCCTGGGCGTACAGGTCACCGACGAGCGGCCGTACGAGGTGCGCCGCGGCGACGCCAACATGTACGTCTACGACTTCGGCCTGCAGCTGCCCGCCGGTGCCCGCGACCTGGCCGAGGTGCGCGCGCACGTGGAGAACGCGTTCGCGGCCGCGTGGCGGCACGAGGCGGAGGTCGACGGCTTCAACGAGCTGGTGCTGCGCGCCGGGCTGACCTGGCGGCAGGTCGTGGTGCTGCGCGCGTACGCGAAGTACCTGCGCCAGGCCGGGACTGTCTACGCGCAGGAGTCGATGGAGGCGACGTTCACCACGTACCCGCAGATCGCGGCGATGCTGGTGGCGCTGTTCGAGACCCGGTTCGACCCGAGGCTGCAACTGGCCGACACCGAGCGGTCCAGCCAGGCCAAGGAGCTGGTGTCGGCGATCGGGCGGCAGCTGGAGTCGGTGGCCAGCCTCGACCAGGACCGCATTCTGCGCAGCTACCTGACGCTGATCCAGGCGACCCTGCGCACCTCGTTCTTCCAGCGGGCGGCGGACGGGCGGCCCAAGTCGTACGTCTCGTTCAAGCTGGACCCGCAGGCGATCCCGGACCTGCCCGCGCCCCGCCCCAAGTTCGAGATCTTCGTGTACTCGCCCCGCTTCGAGGGCGTGCACCTGCGCTTCGGCTCGGTCGCGCGCGGCGGTCTGCGCTGGTCCGACCGGCGCGACGACTTCCGCACCGAGATCCTGGGCCTGGTCAAAGCACAGATGGTCAAGAACGCGGTGATCGTGCCGGTGGGCGCCAAGGGCGGCTTCGTGCTCAAGCAGGCGCCGTCCCCGGCCGACCGGGACGCGTTCCAGGCCGAGGGCGTGGCCTGCTACCGCCGGTTCATCTCGGCGTTGCTGGACATCACCGACAACCTCGACGCGGGCAAGGTCGTGCCGCCGGTCGACGTGGTGCGCCACGACCACGACGACCCGTATCTGGTGGTCGCGGCGGACAAGGGGACGGCGACGTTCTCCGACATCGCCAACGAGATCTCCGCGTCGTACGGGTTCTGGCTGGGTGACGCGTTCGCCTCCGGTGGTTCGGCCGGGTACGACCACAAGAAGATGGGTATCACCGCCCGGGGCGCCTGGGAGTCCGTGAAGCGGCACTTCCGCGACATGGGGCACGACACGCAGACGCAGGACTTCACCGTGGTCGGCGTGGGCGACATGTCTGGTGACGTGTTCGGCAACGGCATGCTGCTGAGCGAGCACATCCGGCTGGTGGCCGCCTTCGACCACCGCCACATCTTCCTCGACCCGAACCCGGACGCGGCGTCCTCCTACGCCGAGCGGCGGCGCATGTTCGACCTGCCGCGCAGCTCGTGGGCCGACTACGACCTGGAGCTGGTGTCCGAGGGCGGCGGGGTGTTCCCGCGTACCGCCAAGTCGATCCCCATCTCGGCGCAGGTGCGCGCGGCACTCGGCCTGGCCGAGACGGTGACCGCGATGAGCCCGCCGGAGCTGATGAAGGCGATCCTGCTCGCCCCGGTCGACCTGCTGTGGAACGGCGGCATCGGCACCTACGTCAAGGCGACCACCGAGTCGCACGCCGACGTCGGCGACAAGGCCAACGACGCCATCCGGGTCAACGGCGCCCACCTGCGGTGCAAGGTGGTCGGCGAGGGCGGCAACCTGGGCCTCACCCAGGCCGGACGCATCGAGTACGCCCGCAAGGGCGCCCAGGGCGCCGGTGGCCACATCTTCACCGACTTCATCGACAACTCGGCCGGCGTGGACTGCTCCGACCACGAGGTCAACATCAAGATCCTGCTCGGCGCGGACACGTCGCTGAGCCTGGAGGCCCGCAACGAGCTGCTGGCCAGCATGACCGACGAGGTCGGCACGCTGGTGCTGCGGGACAACTACGGCCAGGCCCGCGCGCTGGGCAACGCCCGCTCGCAGACGCTGTCGCTGCTGCCGGTGCACCGCCGGGTGCTGACGGCACTCGAACGCGCCGGAAAGATCGACCGTGCGCTGGAGGGCCTGCCCACCGACGACGAACTGGTGGTCCGCGGCGAGAACGGCGAGGGCCTGTCCACACCCGAGTTCGCCGTGCTCATGGC
This sequence comes from Catellatospora tritici, assembly GCF_019083965.1. Classification (GTDB taxonomy): domain Bacteria; phylum Actinomycetota; class Actinomycetes; order Mycobacteriales; family Micromonosporaceae; genus Catellatospora; species Catellatospora tritici. The sequence goes on along the minus strand of NZ_JAHRCY010000001.1, from coordinate 326,257 downwards.
GTACGTCAAGATCGCGCTGGAGGAGGAGATCGTCTCCTCCGACCTGCCCGACGACCCGTGGACCGCCGAGACGCTCGCCGAGTACTTCCCGGTCCCGCTGCGGCACATGACCAAGGAGATGGCCGAGCACCGGCTGCGCCGCGAGATCGTCACCACGGTCCTGGTCAACGAGACGGTCAACCGGGGCGGCACCACGTTCGTGCACCGGGCCGTCGAGGAGACCGGCGCGTCGGTCGCCGAGGTGCTGCGCGCGTTCGAGGTCGTCTGGGAGGTCTTCGAGCTGCCCAAACTGTGGGCGGCCGTCGAGGCCACCGACAACCTCATCCCCACCGCCGCGCAGACCGAGGTCTACCTCAAGGCCCGCCGCCTGATGGACCGCGCCGTTCGCTGGCTCATCCAGAACCGGCGCTCGCCGCTGGACGTGCCCGCCGAGATCGCCCGGTTCAAGCCCGGCATCACCGCGCTCATGCCGCGCCTGTCCAGCCTGTTCCTGGGCGCCGAGCATGAGGCGATGAAGGCCCACGAGACCGAGCTGGTCGCGCTCGGGGCCCCGGTGGAGCTGGCCGAGTGGGGCGCGCGCACGCTGTACAGCTTCGGTCTGCTCGACGTCGTCGAGGTCGCCGCCGAGACCGGCCGTGACCTGGAGGAGGTCGCCGGGGTGTACTTCGCCCTGTCCGAGCGCTTCCGCGTCGACGACCTGCTGACGAAGATCTCGCAGCTGCCGCGCGACGACCGGTGGCAGACCCTGGCCCGCATGGCGCTGCGCTACGACCTGTACGCCGCGCTCGCCGCGCTGACCAAGGAGGTGCTGGCGGCCACGCCCGCCGACGCCGCGCCGCAGGACCGGGTGCAGCACTGGGAGCAGGCCAACGCCACGGCGACCGCGCAGGCGCGCAAGTCGATCGCGGAGCTGGACGAGGTGAAGGTGGACCTGGCCCCGCTGTCGGTGCTGCTCCGCCAGATCCGCACCCTGGTCCGCACCGCGGCCGCCTGACGGCGGGCGGCCGGGCGGCCGGGCGAGATGCCCACTTAGCATTGACGCTGGCCTATCCAGAAGACGGAATTCGAAAATCCGTCCACTGGATAGGCCAGTGTCGATGCTAAGACGGGGGCGGGGCCGAGGTCGCCGGAACGGGTCAGTTGAAGAACGTCTTCGCTGCCGCCTGGGCGTCGGCGTCGCTGTCGACGTCGCCGGGGCGGCTGCCGTTGCCCAGTAGGACGCCGCCCCAGTTCATGCCCAGGTAGCGCGCGCTCAGGCGCAGCGTCCCGACCAGCGGGTCGGCCGTGCTCGTGTCCGACGAGCTCAGCGCGCTGACCGCCCACATCGTCTTGCCGCCCATCCGGGCCCGGAAGTCCGCCCCCGGGACCCGCAGCCACGCCGACCAGTAGTCCAGGTACAGCTTCGTGGGGGCCGAGACGCTGTACCAGTACAGCGGGGAGGCGACGACGAGGTCGGTGGCGGCCAGGGTCGCCGACAGCAGGCGCTGCTCGTTGCCCTCGGGCTGCGGGTACACGCCGTCGGTGTGGCGCCGATCGGTGAACGGGGACAGCGGCAGGTCGGCCAGGTGCAGCCACTCCTGCGCGGTCCCGGCGGGCAGGTGCGCGGCGGCGGCGCGGGCCAGCGCCTCGGTGTTGCCGCCGTGCCGGGCGCTGCCCAGCAGGAAGAGGAAGCTGCGGTCGTCGGTCACCGGATACTCCTGTCGAATGAAATCCATGCCCGCGCATTAGATGCGCGGGCATGGATATGTTCGCAGCGGGGACCGGTGCGGGCAACCGAAAGTGACCGGCGCTACCCGGCCAGCCCCAGCACCTCGGCGGCGGCCCTACCGTTGGCGTGGCTCGCGCCGTACGTGGTGATGAAGGCCTGCGCACCGTGCGGCCGCCACCCGGCCGGCCAGCCCATCTCGACCACGGCCAGCGGGTGCACCGCGGCGAGCTGCTCGGCCAGCGAGCGGGCCGCCGGATTGCGGTGGGTGTGCCGCCCGACCAGCACGATCGGCCGTCCGGCCGCCGCGTCGAGCAGGGCGTCGACGCTGGTCTCGTCGGCCGCCACCGCCAGTTGCGGGGTGTCGGCCAGGTGCATGGTCAGCCCCCACGGCACCGCGCCCTCGGCGATGGTGTGCCCGGCCCGCAGCTGCACCACGAACGGGTGCTCGAACCCGGCCAGGCTGCCCTCGATGCTGACGGCGCGGCGGGCGGCGTCGTAGCCGAGGCGGGGGCTGGGCTCGATCTCGATGCTGCCGGCCGTCCACGCGGCGAGCGCGTCGTTGCGCGCGGCAGCCTGCTCGACCCGGGCCACGTCGAGGCTGCCGTCCTTGATCGCGGCGACGATGTCGGCCGCGACCTGCTCCACGATGGCCAGGTCGATGTCGGCGCCGAGGCAGAGCAGGTCCGCTCCGGCGTGCAGCGCGCGCACGGCGGCCGGGCCGATCCCTCCCGCGACCCGGAGCGCGCCCTGCATCTCCAGCGCGTCGGTGACGACCACGCCGGTGAAGCCGAACTCCTCACGCAGCAGGCCGGTCAGGATGGCCCGGCTGAACGTGGCCGGGTCGTCGCCGGTGAGCACCGGCACCCGGATGTGCGCGGTCATCACGGCCTTGGCGCCCGCCGCCACGATCGCCGCGAACGGGGGCAGTTCGCGCTCGCGCAGCACCTGCTCGGTGACGTCGACCGTGGGCAGGTCGTGGTGCGAGTCGGTGACGGTGGCCCCGTGGCCGGGGAAGTGCTTGGCACAGGCGGCGACACCGGCCTGCTGCAGCCCGACCACCGCGGCCGCGGCGTGCGCCGCGACCCGTACCGGGTCGGCCCCGAACGAGCGGGTGCCGATGATCGGGTTGTCGGTGGCGGTGTTGACGTCGACCGTGGGGGCCAGGTTGAGGTTGATGCCCGCGGCGGTCAGCTCCGTGCCGATCGCGTGGTACACCCGCCGGGTGAGGTCGAGGTCGCCGATCGCGCCCAGGGCGGCGTTGCCCGGGTACGGGCTGCCGGTGCGATGCGCCAGCCGGGTGACGTCGCCGCCCTCCTCGTCGATGGCGAGCAGCGCGTCCGGCCGCGCGGCGCGCAGTTGGGTGGTGAGGGTGGCGAGCTGGTCGGCGTCGGCGATGTTGTAGCCGAACAGCGTGTAGCCCGCCAGGCCCTGGGTGAGCAGGTCGGGGGCCCAATCCGGAGCGGTGTGGCCGGGGAACGCGGCCAGCAGCGTACGCAGGGCCAGGCGCCGCAGCCCGGGGTCGATGGTCACGGTGATCCTCCGCTTCCGTCGCCCGAACACGATGTTGGCCTTTTGGCCAGTGTGTCGGGTCTTGCCATCCATAGTGGGTTTGCGTGTCGAAGCCGTAGGCTACGGCCGTACACGGTTAAGGGTACCTAATCTAATAAGAAACTTAACTAAAAGCTAGTGTCGGCGTATGCGCGCCTACACTGCGGCGAGCACCTAGGATGATCGACCATGGCCGCAGTTTCCCAACCAGGCACCCCCCGACTTCTCCGCGCGCTCAACGACCGAGCCGCGCTGGAGCTGCTGCTGGCGCGTGGTCCCCTGACTCGCTCGCAGCTCGGCGAGCTGACCGGCCTGTCCAAGGTGACCGCTTCCCAGCTGGTCGAACGGCTCGAGGAGCGGGGCCTGGTCCGCCGCGTGGGTGAGCAGGCCGGCGGCCGCGGACCCAACGCGCAGCTCTACAGCGTCAGCCCCGGCAGCGCGTACGTGGTGGGCGTGGAGGTCGGGGTCGACCAGGTCACCGCGGCCTGCGCGGACATCACCGGCGCGGTGGTGGGCCGGGTCGAGGTGTCCATGCAGACCGAGAACAGCGGCGGGGTCGACGACCCCGTGCGCCTGGTGCACGACGCCGTGGTCACCGCCGCCGCCCAGGCCGGTGCCCCGCTCAGCGCCGTACGCCGCATCGTGCTGGGCACCCCGGGTCTGGTCGACCCGAACAGCGGCGACATCGTCTTCGCGTTCAACCTGCCGCGCTGGCAGCGGGGTCTGGCCGCCGCGCTGCGCGACGACCTGCACACCACCATCCTGTTCGAGAACGACGTGAACCTGGCCGCCGTGGCCGAGTCGCACCTGGGCGCCGCCCGCGAGGTCGGCGACTTCCTGCTGGTCTGGGTCGGCGCCGGTATCGGTCTGGCGGTCATGCTCGGCGGGCGCCTGCACCGCGGCTTCTCCGGCGCCGCCGGTGAGATCGGCTACCTGCCGGTGCCGGGGGCCGAGATCCCGCGCGACGTCAGCCGCCGCGTCGGCAAGGGCGCGTTCCAGATGGTCGCCGGTGCCGACGCGGTCCGCGCCGTCGCCCGCGAGCACGGTTTCCGCGCCCCCAACGCCGCCGACGCGGTGAAGGCCGCCATCGCGGCCGGTACGAAGGGCGGCCCGGTCCTCGACGAACTCGCCCGGCGGCTGGCGCTCGGCGTCGCCGCCTCCTGCCTGGTGCTGGACCCGCCGCTGGTGGTGCTCACCGGCGAGGTCGGCGCCGCGGGCGGCACCCCGCTGGCCGAGCGGGTGCAGCACGAGGTGGCCGCGATCAGCCCGGTCGCGCCCCGCGTGGTCGTCACCGGCGTCTCCGACGAGCCGGTGCTGCGTGGCGCCCTGCTGACCGCCCTGGACACCGTCCGCGACGAGGTCTTCGGCTCCACCGTCGACTGACCCCACGCCCCCGCGCGCGGCGCGCGGACGGGGCTGCAGTTTCAGGGAAAGTGCTGGAATTCACGCCAGTGAGGCTGCAGTTTCCCCGAAACTGCAGCCTCACGAAGCGAGCGGAGCGAGCGAGCGCGGTCAGGTCAGGTCAGGTCGCGGCGGCGGAAGCTGAAGTAGCCTCCCGTCACGAGCAGGACGGCCAGGCCGAGCAGCACGGCGGCGCCGGTGCCGCCGTCGATGACCAGGTCACCGTCGAAGCCGTTCCAGTACCGGAACCCGTCGTTTACCCAGGCGACGACGTAGGTGGACAGGAAGAACGGATCGTTGGGCTCCAGGTTGATCAGCTCGAAGACGAGCCGCGCGCCCAGTTCCCAGCCGATCACGTAACCGACGAAGACGCCCAGCGCCGCGGCGGTGTGCCGCCCGATGGTGGCGATGGCGTACGCGCAGGCCGCGACCACCAGTGCCAGCAGCAGCCCGCGCAGGGTCAGGTCGGTCAGGTCGAGCCAGAAGTCCCCGCCGAGGTGGCCCGCCCAGCCGGTGGTCGCGGCGAGCACCCAGAACACGCCGACGTAGAGCACCGTGAAGCCGATGTCGAACACGGCCAGCCCGGCGAGCAGGACCCCGAGCTTGGTGCCGTACACGACGCCGCGTTGGGGCCGCCACAGGAGCAGGTTGATCAGGCCCCCGCTGCTCATCTCGGCGCCGATGAACGACGCCGCGATCAGGAACCCGAAGAACGCGAGATACGCCGCGAGCATGTACACCAGGCCCGGGATCTCGTCACTGAACACGAACACCCCGGACAGGAACTGCTCGTCCCTGACCTGGGCGGCGTCGAACACGCCGCAGTCGACGCCACGGAACTTGTCCTGCAGTTCCGGCGGCGCCTCCGTGTCCGGCAGTTGCGCGTCGAGGCACTGCTGGTGGTCCCGCAGCTGCTGGGTGCGCACCTCCGTGGCCGTCTGGCGCGCCTCGGCCCACGCCTCGTCGGACGGGCGGCTGCTCTCGATCATCATGACGGCCACGGTCAGCCCGAAGACCGCGAACAGGACCACCACCATGAGCTTGCCGAACCGGCGCGACATCAGCCGGTTCAGCTCGGCTTTCGCGAGGTTCACGCGGGCTCCTTCGGGTCGAGGTCGATGACGGGGGACTCGGCGGGGACGAGCGCGGGGACGGGCGCCGGCTCGTCGGTCGGGGTCACGTCCTCGACCTGCGGCGGCTCGCCCGGTCTGGGGCGGGTCTCGGTGAGGTCGAGGAAGACGCTCTCCAGGTCCGGGGCGATCGCGACGAGCTCGGACAGCCAGAGCCCGGCCTCGCCCAGCGTCCGCGTGATCCAGGCCGGGTCGTCGACCCCGCCCACCACCACGAAGCCGCCGTCGACGCGAGCGCTGCGGCCCGAGTCGCGCAGCACCTGCACCGCGGCCGACGCGTCGGCGACCTGGAGGCGGAACTCGCCGGTGGCGTGCCCGGCCAGCACCTGCGCCACCGGACCGTGCGTCACCCGGCGGCCGCGCGAGATGATGGTGACCGAGTCGCAGACCTGTTCGATCTCCGCCAGCAGATGGCTGGAGATCAGCACCGTGACGCCGCTCGCGGCGAGGTCGCTCATCAGGGTCCGCATCGCGTGGATGCCCGACGGGTCCAGGCCGTTGGCGGGCTCGTCCAGGATCAGCAGCTCAGGCTGCTTGAGCAGGGCCGAGGCGACGGCCAGGCGCTGCCGCATACCCAAGGAGTAGCCCTTGACCAGGTCGTCGGCCCGGTCGCGCAGGCCGACGGTGGTGAGCACCTCGTCGACCCGGGTCGCGGGCACGCCACCCGCCGTGGCCAGGATCTGCAGCGTCTTTCGGCCGCTGAAGCCGGGGAAGAACGCCGGGCTCTCGACGATCGCGCCCACCCGGTGCGCCACGGTGGCGTAGTGCTCACTCGGCGTGCCGAGGATGCGCATGGTGCCGGAGTCGGCCCGCATCAGGCCCAGCAGCGTACGCAGGGTGGTGGTCTTGCCGGAGCCGTTCGGCCCGAGGAAGCCGTGGATCTGACCGGCGCGCACCTCCATGTCGAACCCGTCGAGGGCGGTCTGCCGACCGCGCCGCACGCTGCTGAACGTCTTGCGCAGGCCGCTGATCTCGATGACGGCGGTCAACGCGCCTCCTAGTAGGTGAGGGGATCGGCTCACCGTACGTGCCAGGCGCCGATCCGTGGGGGCAGGTGACGGTACGGGACCACGACAGCGCCGAGTGTGATCTGGCTGGCAGGGTCGCACGCGCGCAGTGCCGGGCGTGATTGGATATCGGCTGTGTCAGGACAGCACCGCGCCTTTGCCGCCGCACCCGAAGTCGCCGCCGACGACCCCGATCTGGTGATCGCCGCCGACCAGGTCGACGTGGTCCGCGAGGGCCAGCATCTGCTGCGTGAGGTCTCGTGGCGGGTCGAGCTGGACGAGCGCTGGGTCGTGCTGGGTCCCAACGGCGCGGGCAAGACCACGCTGCTGCACCTGGCCGCCGGGCGGGCCCACCCCACCAAGGGCTCCGTATACGTGCTGGGCGAGCGCATCGGCCGGGTCGACATGCACGAGCTGCGCACCCGCATCGGCCTGTCCACGGCCGGGCTGGCCGAACGCATCCCGGCGAGCGAGCTGGTCCGCGACGTGGTGGTGACCGCGTCGTGGTCGGTCGTCGGACGGTTCCGGGAGTCGTACGACCCGATGGACCTGGCGCGGGCCGAGCAGCTGCTCGGCGAGTGGGGCATGGCCGGTTTCGCCGAGCGGCAGTACGGCACCCTGTCCGAGGGCGAGCGCAAGCGCACCCAGATCGCCCGCGCCCTGATGACCGACCCGGAGCTGCTGCTGCTGGACGAGCCCGCGGCCGGGCTGGACCTGGGCGGCCGCGAGGACCTGGTGGCCCGGCTGTCGGAGCTCGCGGCCGACCCGGACGCGCCCGCGTTGGTGCTGGTCACCCACCACGTCGAGGAGATCCCGCCGAGCTTCACCCACGCGATGCTGCTGCGCGAGGGCGGCATCGTCGCCTCCGGTCCGATGCAGGACGTGATCACGTCGGAGCACCTGTCGGAGACGTTCGGGCTGCCGCTGACGGTCACCTCGTCCGGCGGTCGGTACGCCGCGCGCGCGGCCTGATGCGGCGGTTCGCGCCCGGTGACACGATCGTGCGCCGGGAGATCATGCACGGCGAGGTGTGGTTCGGGTACGCCGGAATCTGCGTGCAGGACACCGACGATCTGCTGGTGACGTTCCTGCCGGGCGGGACCCGGTTCGGATATCCGCGCCACGGCGCCTTCCCGGCCGGGCAGCATCCGTACCAGCTGCAGGGGCGGCAGGAGTGGCACGGCCACGGCATGCTGGCGCTGCACTTCCCGGGCATCGACCACGCCGTCTTCGTGTTCTGGAAGGGCCCGCGGCGCACCTGGAACGGGTGGTACTTCAACCTCCAGGACGCGCCCCGGCGTACCGCGATCGGCTTCGACACCCTCGACCACGAGCTCGACCTGCACTGGGCGCCGGGCGCGCCGCGCTGGGAGTGGAAGGACGAGGTCGAGTTCGCGCAGACCGGACCGGTGCGCTATCCGGGGCGGATGGAGGCGATCCAGGCCGAGGGCGACCGGGTGGCCCGGCTGCTCGACGCGGGCGAACGCTGGTGGAGCGACTCCTGGGCCGACTGGCGGCCCGATCCCCGCTGGCTGCCGCGGCAGCTGCCCGCCGGATGGGACGATCTCGCACCGACCTTGCCCTGAGGCGTCAGCATCGAGGGTATGCGGACTCTCCTCAACATCCTGTGGTTCATCTTCGGCAGCGGTTTCCTGCTCGGTCTGGCGTACGGGCTCGCGGGCATCATCTGCTTCGTCCTGATCGTGACCATCCCGTTCGGCGTGGCCTCGTTCCGGCTGGCCCGGTACGCGTTCTGGCCGTTCGGACACGACATCGTGGAACGGCCCAGCGCCGGTCTGGCCTCGACCCTGGCGAACATCGTGTGGCTGATCGTGGCGGGCTGGTGGCTGGCGCTGATGCACATCACCGCCGGGGTGGCCCTGTGCCTGACGATCATCGGCATCCCGTTCGGCATCGCGAACTTCAAGCTGGTGCCTGCCGCGCTGTGGCCACTGGGCCGGGAGATCGTGGCCCGCGCCTGACCGTCCGCCGACGCTGTCCGGCGGTGCCCGCCGGTGGTGCTTCGACGGCGGCTTAGCGACCGTTAGGCTCGAAGCGGCATTCGGCACTCGACGAGGAGGCAGCAGCGGTGGGCGAGTTCGTCAACCTGGAGATCGACGGTGGCATCGGCACCATCCGGCTGGAACGCCCGCCGATGAACGCGCTCAACGTGCAGGTGCAGGAGGAACTGCGGGCCGCCGCGCAGGCAGCCACCGACGACGGCCGGATCGCCGCGGTCGTGGTCTACGGCGGACCCAAGGTCTTCGCCGCGGGCGCCGACATCAAGGAGATGGCCGACATGTCCTACGTGGACATGTCGGCCCGTGCCGGGGCGCTGAGCAGCGCGTTCGACGCGGTGGCGCGGATTCCGAAGCCGGTGGTGGCGGCGATCACCGGCTACGCCCTCGGCGGCGGCTGCGAACTGGCCCTGGCCTGCGACTGGCGTGTGGTCGCCGAGGACGCCAAGCTCGGCCAGCCCGAGATCAAGCTCGGCATCATCCCCGGCGCGGGCGGCACCCAGCGGCTGGCGCGGCTGGTCGGCCCAGCCAAGGCCAAGGACATCATCTTCTCCGGCCGGATGGTCGACGCCGCCGAGGCGCTGACGATCGGCCTGGCCGACCGGGTCTGTGCCGCCGACATGGTGTACGACCAGGCCAAGGCGCTCGTCGCCGGGTACGTCGGCGGCCCCGCCCAGGCGCTGCGGGCGGCCAAGGTCGCCATCGACGGCGGGCTCGACCGCGATCTGGCCGGTGGGCTGGCGTGGGAGTCGCAGCTGTTCGCGGCCCTGTTCGCCACCGAGGACCGGCGCGAGGGCATGACCGCGTTCGTGGAGCGGCGCACCCCCAAGTTCATCGGCAAGTGAGAACTCTTCACCTTTTCCGGCGGGCCGGTTAGGCTCCCGGCAATCGAAGGGAGGCCGTGATGACGGCTGCGGTGGACGGTGCGGGCATCGAGGTCTCGGGGCACGGCGGGCAGCTCGCGCTGGCCGCGCTGCGCGCCGCGGGAGTGGGGGAGCTGTTCACCCTCTCCGGCGGCCACGTGTTCCCTCTGTACGACGCGGCCCACACCAGCGGCTTCCCCCTCTACGACGTACGCCACGAGCAGACCGCGGTGTTCGCGGCCGAGGCCGTGGCGAAGCTGCGACGGCGGCCCGGGGTCGCGGTGCTCACCGCCGGCCCCGGCGTCACCAACGGCGTCTCCGGCCTGACCAGCGCGTTCTTCAACGCCGCGCCGGTGCTCGTGCTCGGCGGCCGGGCCCCGCAGTTCCGCTGGGGGTCCGGCTCGCTGCAGGAGATCGACCACCTGCCGATCGTGCGCTCGGTGACCAAACACGCCGCCACCGTCGGCGCCACCGACGACATCGCCGGGGCCGTCACCGCCGCCCTGGAGCACTCGCTCACCCCGCACCGCGGACCGTCGTTCCTGGACCTGCCGCTGGAGGTCGTCTTCAGCACCGGTGACGCCAAGGTCGTCGCGCCGCAGGTGGCGGTGCTCGACCCCGACCCCGACCTGGTCGAGGCGGCGGCCCGGCGCATCGCGACGGCGCAGCGCCCGGTCATCATCGCCGGTTCCGACGTGTACGGCGGCGACGCGGTCGACGCGCTGCGGGCCGCCGCCGAGGCGTTGACCGTGCCGGTCTTCGCCAACGGCATGGGCCGCGGCGCGCTGCCGCCGAGCCACCTGCTGGCCTTCGCCAAGTCCCGCCGCAAGGCCCTCGACGGTGCCGACGTGGTAGTGGTCATCGGCACCCCGCTCGACTTCCGCCTCGGCTTCGGCGACTTCGGCGCCGCCGAGGTGATCCACATCGTCGACGCGCCGAGCCAGCGCGCCGAGCACGTCCAGGTGGCGCTGTCACCGGCCGGAGACCTGCGCGCCATCCTCACCGGGCTGGCCGACTGGGCCGGTGCGCGGGCCGACCACACCGACTGGGTGGCCGCGCTGCGCCAGGCCGAGCAGGCCGCCGCGGCCAAGCACGAGCTGGAGATGCAGGCGGGCGGCGAGCTGATCAAGCCGAGTCGGGTCTACGGCGAGCTGCGCAAGGTGCTCGACGCCGACGCGGTGACCATCGGCGACGGCGGCGACTTCGTCTCGTACGCGGGCCGCTACCTGGAGCCGTCCGTGCCCGGCAGCTGGCTCGACCCCGGCCCGTACGGCTGCCTGGGCACCGGCATGGGCTACGCCATGGGGGCCCGGATCACCTACCCCGACCGGCAGATCTGCGTGCTGATGGGCGACGGCGCGGCCGGGTTCTCGCTGATGGATGTCGAGTCGCTGGTGCGCCAGCACCTGCCCGTGGTGATGGTCGTCGGCAACAACGGCATCTGGGGCCTGGAGAAGCACCCCATGCGCGCCATGTACGGCTACGACGTCGCCGCCGACCTGCAGCCCGCCCTGCGCTACGACGAGGTGGTGCGCGCGATGGGCGGGGCGGGCGAGACTGTCCGCGACGCCGACCAGCTCGGCGCGGCGTTCGACCGGGCGTTCGCCAGCGGGGTGCCGTACCTGGTCAACGTCATCACCGACCCCGACGACGCGTACCCCCGCTCGGCCAACCTCGCCTGACGCGAAGCTTCGCTGACGCGGCGCTCGCGCCGCGTCAGCAGTGATGCGCGCAGCACCTTTGCTCTGCACCCACGGCCTTGCTCTGCACCCGAAGGCGCAACTGTCGCCGTGCTTTGCTCTGCACCCACGGCCTTGCTCTGCACCCGAAGGCGCAACTGTCGCCGTGCTTTGCTCTGCACCCACGGCCTTGCTCTGCACCCGTCGGCGCAATTGTCGCCGTGCTTTGCTCTGCACCCACGGCCTTGCTCTGCACCCGAAGGCGCAACGTGGTGCAAACCTGGTGCGTCCGTGGGTGCAGAGCAAGCGTTCGGGTGCAGAGCAAAGGATGGCGGGAGGGAACTGTCGCGGCTGGGCCGGCGGCGTGTCAGCGGGATGTCAGCGCGGGTCAGGGGGCGGTCAGGCGCGGGCGGCACCGTCTGCGGCATGACGAATGCGATCGTTGCCGAAGGGCTGGTCAAGCGGTTCGGCAAGACCACCGCGCTGAACGGGGTTGATCTGGCCGTACGCACCGGGACGGTGCTGGGCGTGCTCGGCCCCAACGGCGCGGGCAAGACCACGATGGTGCGCATCCTGGCCACGCTGCTGCGGCCGGACGAGGGCCGGGCCGTGGTCGGCGGGCTGGACGTGGTGCGTGACGCGCACCGGGTGCGCAGCATGATCGGCCTGACCGGCCAGTACGCCTCGGTCGACGAGACCCTGACCGGGGCGGAGAACCTGCTGCTCATCGGCCGTCTGCTGGGCATGTCCCGGCCCGACGCCAAGGCGCGGGCGCGGGCCCTGCTGGTCGACTTCCGGCTGGAGGAAGCGGCCGACCGGGCCGCGAAGACCTACTCCGGGGGTATGCGCAGACGCCTCGACCTGGCCGCGAGCCTGGTTGGCCGCCCCCGCCTGCTGTACCTGGACGAGCCGACGACCGGCCTGGACCCGCGCGCCCGCAACGAGATGTGGGACATCGTGCGTGGGCTGGTCGCCGACGGGGTGACCGTGCTGCTGACCACGCAGTACCTGGAGGAGGCCGACCAGCTCGCCGACGAGATCGTGGTGGTCGACCAGGGCCGGGTCATCGCGGGCGGCACCCCCGCCGAGCTGAAGGCCCGCACCGGCGCGCAGACGCTGGTGGTGCGGCCTGTGCACGACGCCGACGTCGCGATCGTGCGCAGCGTGGTGGCCGAACTGGCCGCCGGCGAGCCGGAGCTGTCCGGCACCGAGGTCACCGCGCGGGTGACCGAGCCGGCCGTGCTGCCCGCGGTGGTACGCCGCCTCGACGACGCCGAGGTCGACATCGCCGAACTGGCGCTGCGTGGCTCCACCCTGGACGAAGTCTTCCTCGCCCTCACCGGCCACCGCGCCGAGCTCACCGAAGAGGTGCCCGCATGACCACGCTCGCCCCGACCACCCTGGCCCCGACCACGACCGCCGCCCGGGTGAGCCCGATCGTGGGGCTGCGCCACACCATGACCCTGGCCTGGCGCAGCCTGGTGCAGGTCAAGCACAACCCGTTCGAGCTGCTGGACCTGAGCGTGCAGCCGCTGATGTTCCTGCTGCTGTTCACGTACGTGTTCGGTGGGGCGATCTCCGGGGACACCGGGACCTATCTGCAGTTCGCGCTGCCGGGGATCATCGTGCAGAACACCATCTTCGCCACCATGAACATCGGCGTGATGCTCAATGTCGACCTGACCAAGGGCGTGTTCGACCGGCTGCGGTCGCTGCCGATCGCCCGCTTCTCACCCCTGGCCGGGCGGATCGTCGCCGACACGGTCAAGCAGGCCTGGTCGGTGGCGCTGCTGCTGGGCGTGGGCGTGCTGATGGGCTTCCGGGTCGGCACGGACTTCTGGCACGTGCTGGGCGCGTTCGCACTGATGCTGGCGTTCTGCCTGGGCGTCTCGTGGATCGCGGTGCTGGTCGGCGTGCTCGTCGACGAACCGGACAAGGTGCAGCTGTTCGTGTTCGCGGTGGTGTTCCCGCTGACCTTCACCAGCAACGTGTTCGCCCCGACGGCCACCATGCCGGGCTGGCTGCAGACCTGGGTGAAGGTCAACCCGGTGACGATCCTTGCCGACGCGGTACGTGGGCTGCTGAACGGTCCGGTGCAGGTCGGTCCGATCACGAGTTCGCTGCTGTGGGCGGCGGGGCTGGTGGTGGTCGTCGCACCGATCGCGGTGTGGCGCTTCAGGAAGCGCGTGTAGTCAGCGCGCGCACGGTGCTCATGTCGGCGGCCTGCCCTCGCTGGTAGGCCGCCGCGAACGTCTGCTCGTCCAGGGCTGACCGGGCGGCCTGCTCGATGGCGGGCAGATCCACCAGCGAGTGGTCCACCGCGCCGTTGACCGCGCGGGCCGCCCCGAGCAGCGTCGCCGCCAGCGCCGGGTCCCCCTCGCGCAGGGCCAGGTCGGCGCAGCCCACCAGGGTGTGACCCACGACCGGTGAATCCACTGCCGACAGTGCGTGCTCCAGTGCTCGGGTGTGGTGCTCACGGGCGGCGGCCAGGTCGCCGCGCGCCCCGGCGAGCTGCCCCTTGGCGCTGGCCATCACCGCCCGGAACTGCGGGGCCACGGCCAGCTCGCGGACCAGTCCCTCGGCCTGCTCGACCCGTTCCCAGGCCTGGTCGATCTCACCGTTGACGCGGTGCAGGTTGCTCCACGCGTACGCCAGCGCGGCCAGGTTCACCGGCGAACCATGCCGGTCGGCGGTCACCTGAGCCTCGTTCAGCGCGACGACAGCTTCGTCGAGGCGCCCGTCCAGCCACCGCGCCTGCGCCAGCCGCAACTGCAGCGTGACCAGGTCGTCGGTGGTGCCCAGCTCGGTCAGCAGCGCGATGGCCTCCCCGGCCGCGTCCGCCGCCCGCCCGTACGCCCCGCGCTGGGTCTCCAACGTGGACAGCGCCTCCAGCACCAGCGCCATGCCCCAGCGGTCACCGATCCGGCGGTAGACGTCCAGCGCCGCGATGAAGTCCACTGTCGCCTCTACGTGCGACTGGCCGAGGTTCAGGGCGGCGTGGGCGTGGAAGGCACGGGCCGTGGCCGCCACCCACGGTTCGGGGTGGTCGAACAGGCGGGCGAAGTGGGTGGGCGCGCCGTCGGAGAACCAGTTGCCGTCGGTGTAGACGACGGTCATCAGCCGCTGCGCGGGCCCGATCAGCGCCAGCAGCGGGTGCTCGCCGGGTGCCCGCTCGGCCAGCGCCACCGCTTGCTCGAACAGCGCGCGGACCTGCTCCACGTCACCGGTGCCCTCGATCAGGTTGAGCGCGGCGGCGGCGCAGGCCACGGCGCGTGCCCGGCCCGGTGCGGGCCCGTCCAGTGCCATCGCCTCGGCACCCAGGTGACCGCCCTCGGCCCGGTGACCGGACAGCCACCAGTACCAGCCCAGCGCCGCGGCGAGGCGCACCGACAGCTCGGCGTCGCGGGCGTGCAGCGCCCGTCGCAGCGCCACCAGCAGGTTGTCGTGGTCGGCGCGCAGCCGCCGCAGCCAGGTCACCTGCTCGGCGCGGCGCAGCAGCGGCTCGGCCGTCTCGGCCAACTCCAGGAAGTACGCGCTGTGCGCCCGCACCGCCGCGCCGTGCTCACCGGACTCGTCCAGGCGGTCCAGGCCGTACTCGCGGATGGTCTCCAGAAGCTGGTAGCGGTCGCCGGACAGGCGCAGGATCGACTTGTCGACCAGGGCGGCGAGCACGTCGACGGTGTCGCTGCCCAGCTCGGCGCAGGCCGCCTCGGCGGCGGCGAGCGTGGCACCGCCCGCGAAGACCGACAGGCGGCGCCATACCGCCTGCTCGGCGGGGGTGAGCAGGTCCCAGCTCCAGTCGACCACGGCGCGCAGCGTCTGGTGGCGCGGCAGCGCGGTGCGGTTGCCGCCGCTGAGCAGCCGGAACCGGTCGCCCAGGCGCGCGGCGAGCTGCTCGGGCGGCAGCGTACGCAGCCGCGCGGCGGCCAGCTCGATCGCCAACGGCACCCCGTCCAGCGCCCGGCACAGCACGGTCATCGCGGCGGTGTTGCCGTCGTCGAGGACGAAGTCCGGCCGCCCCGCCATCGCCCGTTCCACCAGCAGCCGCATCGCGGGATAGCCCGCCGCCTCGTCGGGCCCGGCGCCCGGGGGCGGCACCGCCAGCGGCAGCACCGGCCACAGCGCCTCGCCGAGGACGCCGAGCGGTTCCCGGCTGGTCGCGATGATCCGCAGCCGCGGGCAGGCCGCCAGCAGCACCGCGGCCAGGTGCGCGGCCGCCTCCAGCAGGTGTTCGCAGTTGTCGAGCACGATCAGCGCCTGCCGGTTGGCCAGCGCGTCGGCGAGCCGTTCGGTCGCGTCCCGTCGGGCCGCCGGGCGGACGCCCTGCGACAGCGCCGACTGGTCGCGCAGTCCGAGCGCCGCGGCCACCGCGTACGGCACCTGGTCGGGCTCGGTGACGGCGGCCAGTTCCACCAGCGCCACGCCGCCGGGCAGGCGCCCGGCCAGGTCGCGGGCGACTTCCACGGACAGTCGGGTCTTGCCGGTGCCGCCCGGCCCGGTGAGCGTGACCAGCCGGTGCCCGGCGGCCAGCTCGGTCACCCGGACCAGTTCCCGCTCGCGCCCGACGAACGAGGTCAGCCCGGCGGGCAGCCCGCTGGCGGTGGGTGCGGCGGGCCCGGTGTCGCGCAGGATCTCCACGTGCAGCGCGGCCAGCTCCGGCGACGGGTCGGTGCCGAGCGTGGCGTCGAGCTCGGCCCGCAACCGCTCGTACGCGGCCAGGGCCTGTGGCGCCCGTCCGCGCGCCCGCAGCACCCGCATCAGCAGCAGTACCGGCCGCTCGCGCAGCGGGTGCGCCGCGACCAGTTCCTCGATCTCGGCCAGGTCGGCGTGGTCCCCGGCGGCGGCCAGCCGCTCCTCGCGCGCGCTGGTGAGCTGCTCGGTCAGCCGCGCCGCGGTGCCCCGGGCGAAGTCGGCGCCCGCCACCTCGGCCAGCGCCGGACCGCGCCACAGCGCCAGCGCCGCGTCAAGGTCGCCCGCGGCGCGCAGCTTCTCGAAGACGGTCACGTCGAGGTCGTCGGTGGCCAGGATGAGCCGGTAACCGGCCGGGTGTGGCTCGATCTCCAGGCCGGGCACGGCCCGGCGCAGCCGGGACACCAGGGCCTGCAGCGCGTTGGCGGTGTTGGCGGGCGGGTCGTCGGGCCATACCGCGTCGACGAGGGCGGCGTGGGTGACGACCCGGCCGGGGTCGAGGGCCAAGCGGATCAGCAGCGTACGCAGGCGCGCGCCGGCCAGCGCCACCGGCGCGCCGTCGGCGCCGCGCACCTCCAGCGGCCCGAGCAGGCAGATCCTCACCCCGCCGATTCTGCCCTGCCACCGCTCACCTCTTCACGCCCGAGGTTGATCGTCCAAGTTGCCGGGCAATCGTGCGTATCTTGAGGGCTGATTCCCCCGATTGCCCGGCAACTTGAGTGATCTAGGCGGGCGTGGGCGGCGGGGCGGCCGGGGTGGGGGTGCGGCGGGGAAGGACTGCCGCGCCCAGCGCCCACGGGATCCAGACGAACTCGGTGAGCACGCGTAGCAGCGCGGGCG
This sequence comes from Catellatospora tritici, assembly GCF_019083965.1. Taxonomy (GTDB): domain Bacteria; phylum Actinomycetota; class Actinomycetes; order Mycobacteriales; family Micromonosporaceae; genus Catellatospora; species Catellatospora tritici. Next base: position 309,374 of record NZ_JAHRCY010000001.1, on the reverse strand, counting down.
ACACCGGCACCCACGGGATCATGATCAGCCCGTGGTCGATCGCGCCCAGCAGCGCGAACACCGCGACGATCAGCGTGGTGGTGCCGAGTTTGCGAGTGCCCGCGGTCCGCAGCGCCAGGCCCAGCAATGCGAAGCCCGCGCCGTACAGGGCCAGGCCGATCGGGTGCAGGACGCTGCCGGTGTCGATGGTGCCGAAGACGCCGACGGTCAGGCCCGCCACGGCGAGCAGCAGCCCGAGCAGGGCCCGCTTCGAGTCGCGCAGGCGTCGGTAGTACAGGCCGATCGCCAGCAGCCCGAGCACGACCGCCCCGCCGAACGCCCACTTGACCTCGATGCGCGCCAACCCCTTCGCGGCGTACGCGCCGAACCAGTCGCAGTCGACCGGCAGGTGCTGCCGACCCTGGTCGTACGCGGCGCAGGCGTACATCTTCAGCGTGTTGCCCGGCTCGCCGAGGTAGCGGTGCGTGCCGATGGCGGGCAGGTCGTCGTCGCCGCAGCCGGGCAGGGTACGGATGTTGGTGTCGGACATGTCCGTCCAGCAGTTGCCCACGCCCTGCCCGTCCCACCAGAAGTTCAGCCCGTTGGGCTTCGCCTCGCCCTTCTCGCTGACGCCCATGCGGTTGTCCAGGTAGCGGTTGTGGTGCGAGGTGTCGAACTGGGCCGCGAAGCGGGTGTCGTTGCGGACAAAGCCCGGCACGAAACTGGTGACGAACCCGGAATAGTGGTTGTCGTAGATCCAGTTCTCGCGCCAGATGTTGTAGTTGCCGCCGGGGTTCACCACGCCGGTGCCGACCGGCAGGCCGACCGCCGGACACACCACGCCCTGCTCGTACCCGCGCTGCTCGAACGGCTTCTTGCAGCTGCCGTCGACGATGTGGGCGTAGTAGTCGGTGTTGTTGTGGGCGATGACGTTGCGCTCGAACCTCGAGTGGTTCTGCGGCATGCCGGGGTGGTCGGGGAAGGCGCTGTCGGTGGCGATGCCCGCGGTGTTGTCGGTGAACACGCTGTCGTGCACCCAGACCGAGTCGCCGGCGGTGCCGGAGTAGCCCAGCGTGTTGTGGTGGCCGTAGCAGCGCTGGATTTCCACGGCATAGCGCGGCACGTCGTGGCCGCGGTCCTTGTTGATGTTCGAGGCGGCGCCGGGGTAGATCGCGGAGTCGCCGTTGCCGTAGCCCTCGCAGTCGGTGTAGAGGCCGTGGTCGACGGCGAAGGTGAGGAAGGCGTACTCGTCGTTCCAGCGACCCAGGGTGTGGTCGAGGACGAAGCCGTCGGTCTCCATCACGTAGAAGGCGTTGAACTGGCTGCGCTGCGCGGACAGGTTGCGGAAGTAGATCCCGTCGGCGTTGTCGGCCCGGATCGCGTTGAGCTTCTTGTACTGCGCGTCGACGATCACGTCGAGCGGGTTCGCGCCGGTGCCCTCGATCTGCAGGTCCTTCTTGCCCAGGATGGCCACCAGGTTGCCCAGGTGCGGGCAGGCCAGCTGCTGGTCCCAGGTGAGCACCGGGTAGCCGTACACCTTGCCGCGGGTGGCGTTGTCCTCGACCGCCTTGCACTCGCCGGTGGCCGGGGCCAGGCTCGGCTCCTCCAGGTAGAGGCCGGGCAGCATCTTGATGATGGTGCCGGGCAGTTGGGCGGCGTCGACGGCGGCCTGCAGGTGCCGGTAGCCGTCGGTCTGGCACTGCTGCCACAGGGCCTCGTTGGCGGCCTTGAGTTCGGCGGGGAACCCGGCGACGCGGGTGGCGAAGTCGGCCGGGTCGGTCTTGCACACCAGCAGGGTCGGGCCCGTGGTCCGGTACGTCGGAACGGTGCCCGTACCGGCGAGTTCCCGCGTGGGTCGTTCCTCGTGGGCCGACGCCGCGGTCTGCGCGCCGAGGGCGGCGATGGCCGCCATGACCGTCACGCTCAGCAGTCGAGTGAGTGCCTTCATGGCGGCGGAGCCTAGAGAAGGTTTCACGTTCACGCCAGGGGTCGGGGCCCGCGTCGTTCGCTCGGTCGGGGTGTCGACGCGACACGGCGCGCCTCTCTGGCGTAAACATGAAAAGTTCTCTAGGCTCCCGCTCGCACCAGCCGTGACGTCCGCCCCAGCCGAGGGACCCCCCATGACCGAACCGGCCATCCTCGCGAGCGCGAGCAGCGAGAACTCCGCGCCCGACAGCGCGCGCCCCGCCCCGTTCGCCGAGCCCACCGCGCCGGTGACCGGCCGGTGGATCAGCCTGTTCGCGCTGGCCTGGCTGGGCATCTGGATGGCGCAGCTGACCCCGGTGCAGTTGCTGCTGCCGGTGCAGGTCGAAGCGCAGCTCAAGGCCGACGACTGGGTCGACAACGTGGTGGCCTTCGGGGTGGTGTCGGGCATCGCGGGCGTGTTCGCGCTGCTGGCGTACCCGCTGACCGGCGCCCTGTCCGACCGCACCGTGTCCCGCTTCGGCCGTCGCCGCCCGTGGATCGCCGCGGGCACGCTGCTGTTCGCGGTGTCGCTGGTGATGCTGGGCCGCCAGGACGGCATCGTCGCGATCGGAGCCTGGTGGACCGCCGCGATCGTCGGGTTCTGCGTGCTCACCGCCGCGCTGACGGCGACCATCTCCGACCAGGTGCCGGTCGGCCAGCGCGGCTTCGTCTCCGGCTGGATCTCCGCTCCGCAGGCCGTCGGCACCATCGCTGGCATCGTCCTGGTCACCACGGTCTTCCTGGGCCAGTTCACCGGGTACGCCTCGATGGCCGCGCTGCTGGTCGTGCTGGTGATTCCGTTCCTGTTCACCAAGGACGCGGTGCTCACCCGCGAGCAGCGCCCGAAGCTGACTTTCGGCGAGCTCATCGGCGGGTTCTGGATCAGCCCGAAGCGCTTCCCCGACTTCGGCTGGACCCTGCTCAGCCGCATCCTGGTCAACATCGGCAACGCGCTGGGCACCACGCTGCTGCTCTACTTCCTCAAGTACCACGTCAAGGTGGCGAACCCGGACGACTCGCTGCTGGTGCTGACCCTGATCTACATGCTGTTCGTGGTGCTGGCCTCGCTGTTCCTGGGCCGCCTGTCGGACCGCATCGGGCGGCGCAAGCTGTTCGTGCTGATCTCCTCGGCGCTGCAGGGCATCGCCGCGCTGCTGCTGGCGCTGTTCCCGAACCTGACCGTGGCCACCGTCGGCGCGGGCCTGCTGGGCCTCGGTTACGGCTGCTTCCTCTCGGTGGACCAGGCGCTGGCCACCCAGGTGCTGCCCGACCCGGCCGCGCGCGGCAAGGACCTGGGCATCATGAACATCGCCACCGCCGTGCCGCAGGCGGTCGCGCCGCTGCTCGGGGCGGCGGTCGTTGCCTATCTCGGTGGATTCGGGGTGCTGTACCTCGCGTCCGGTGTCATCTCGGTGCTCGGCGCGCTCGCCGTGCTGCCGGTGAGGAGTGTGCGTTGACCGCGTTTACCCTGCACCCGCCCACGGACCGGCAGCCCTGGCGCGACCGGGACGCGTACTGGGCGGGAATGGACGCGGCCACCGCGCACCTCGACCCGGTCTTCGGCGCGCTGAACCTGGCCGCGCTGTCGCACAACGCCCACGACATGGCCCGCCGGGCCGCCGGGGTGCCGATTCGGGTCGCCTCCAAGTCGGTGCGCGTGCGGGCGGTGCTCGACGCGGTGCTGGCGCTGCCCGGCTACCACGGCGTGCTGGCGTACACGCTGGCCGAGGGCCTGTGGCTGGCCGAGACCATCGACGACGTGGTGGTCGGCTACCCCAGCGCCGACCGGGCCGCGTACGCCGCGCTGGCCGCCGACGAGAAGCTGGCGAGCCGGGTCACCGTCATGGTCGACTCGGTGGCGCACCTGGACCTGATCGACTCCGTGGTGGCGCCGGACCGGCGCGCCCCGATCCGCATCTGCCTCGAACTCGACGCCTCCTGGAAGAGCCCGCTGCTCGGCCACATCGGCGTCTGGCGCTCCCCGGTCCACCACGCCACCGACGCGCGCGAGCTCGCCCAGCAGGTCGTCCGCAGGCCGGGCTTCAAGCTGGTCGGCATGATGGGGTACGAGGCGCAGATCGCGGGCCTGGGCAACAAGCCCGCCGGACAGCCCCTGCGCGGCGCGATGGTCCGCGCGATCCAACGCTCCTCCATGGCCGAACTGCGCCGCCGCCGTGGCGAGGCCGTCGCCGCCGTGCGGGAGTTGGCCGACCTCGAGTTCGTCAACGCGGGCGGCACCGGCAGCCTGGAGGCCAGCGGCGCCGACGCCTCGGTCACCGAGGTCGCGGCCGGGTCCGGCCTGTTCGGCCCGCATCTGTTCGACAACTACGCCCACTTCTCGCCCGCACCCGCTGCCGCGTTCGCGCTCCCGGTCGTACGGCGCCCGGCGCCCGATCGTGTGACACTGCTGGGCGGCGGCTGGGTCGCCTCCGGCCCGCCCGCCCCTGACCGGCTGCCGCAGCCGGTGTGGCCCGCCGGGCTGCGCATGGTGGCCCGGGAGATGGCGGGCGAGGTGCAGACCCCGGTCACCGGCGAGGCCGCGCGGCGGCTGACGGTGGGGGACCGGGTGTGGCTGCGCCACACCAAGGCGGGCGAGCTGAGCGAACACGTCAACGAGCTTTACGTGGTGGACGGGGAGCGGGTCGCCGGGTCGGTGGCCACATACCGTGGTGAGGGGAAGGCCTTCCTGTGAGCAACGACAAGGTGTGGCGCAACTGGGGGCGGGTCGAGAGCGTGACCCCGGCCCGGGTGGCGTACCCGGGCAGCCCGGACGAGGTCGTGCAGGCGATCGCCGCCGCGCGCGCCGAGGGCCTGCGGGTCAAGCCGATCGGCGCCGGGCACAGCTTCACCGGGATCGCGCTGGCGCCGGGCGTACAGCTCGACCTGCGCAATCTCCAGGGCATCGTCAAGGTCGACACCGACCGCGCGCGGGTCACCCTGGCGGCGGGCACCCACCTCTACCGCCTGCCCGAACTGCTCGCCCCGTACGGCCTGGCGCTGCAGAACATGGGTGACATCGACGCGCAGACCATCGCGGGCGCCACCTCGACCGGCACCCACGGCACCGGCGCCGCCTTCGGTGGCCTGGCCACCCAGATCACCGGCGTCACCCTGGCCACCGCCGACGGCGGCCTGCTCGTCATCGACGAGGAGAACAACGCCGACCTGCTCGACGCCGCCCGGCTGGGCCTGGGCGCGCTCGGCGTGCTGGTCGACGTGACGGTCCAGTGCGTGCCCGCGTTCAAGCTGCACGCGGTGGAGAAGCCGGAGCCGCTGGCGGCGGTGCTGAACGCGTGGGAGGAGCGGGCCACCGGCCCCGACCACTTCGAGTTCTACTGGTTCCCGCACACCACCACGGCGCTGACCAAGACCAACACCCGGCTGCCGATGGACGCCCCGAGCGCGCCGCTGGGCTCGTTCAAGCGCTGGGTCGACGACGACTTCATGTCGAACAAACTGTTCTCGGTGGTCTGCGGCCTGGGCAAGGCCGTGCCGGGGCTGATCCCGCCGGTGAACCGGCTGGCGCAGAAGCTCACCAACAACCGCGAGTTCACCGACGTCTCCACCGGCGTGTTCACCACCAAGCGGGAGGTGCGCTTCCGGGAGATGGAGTACGCGCTGCCCCGCGAGGAAGTCCCCGACGTGCTGCGGGCGCTGGACCGCCTGATCAACCAGAACAACTGGAAGATCTCGTTCCCGGTGGAGGTGCGCGCGGCGGCCCCCGACGACCTGTGGCTGTCCACCGCGCACGGCCGCGACACCGGCTACGTCGCGATCCACCGTTACTACAAAGAGGACCCCGGCCTGTACTTCACCTACGCCGAGCAGATCTTCCGGGCGCACGGCGGACGGCCGCACTGGGGCAAGATGCACACCCAGCACGCGGAGAGCCTGTCGGCGTCGTACCCCCGCTTCGGCGACTTCCAGGCCGTCCGCGACAAGCTGGACCCCCACCGGGTCTTCGCCAACGACTACCTGGACCGGGTGCTGGGCGCCTGACCCGCGATCGGCCGTCGACCGCATCGGTAAAGGAGCGTGGCATCGCGCAGCGATGTAGCGACGCGCCGATGCGGTCGGCTTCAAAGGCCGATCGCCGCGCCCGCGGAGGCGGGCGCAAACAGTAGAGCCGATCGCCGCGCCCGCGGAGGCGGGCGCCAGCAGCAGGGCCGATCGCCGCGCCCGCGAAGGCGGGCGCCATAAGCTCAGCCGTCGGGGTTCTCGCGCTTGCGGAGCTCGTCCTCGCGGCGGCGCAGGTCCAGCTCCCACTTGCTGAGCAGCTCGCGGTCGGCGTCGGCGGTCTGCTTCTGCTCCTTGGCCAGGCGGCGCAGGAACTCCGGGTCGTCGTCGGGGGCGACCTGACGCGGCCGCTCGTACTCCGGGAAGCCGCTGCCCTGGCGCCAGGTGCCGGGGCGCGGCTGCGGCTCGCGCCCGGCGACGAACCAGGCGATCGCGCCGATCGGTGAGAACAGCAGGATGATGACGACCCAGATGCCGCGCGACAGGGCCCTGATCTGGCCCTCCTCGGCGGACAGGCAGCTGATCAGTGCCGCCACCGTCAGCGCGATCTCGGCAAGGAATAGGAAGAGCCAAATACGCGTCACGGCGTAGAGATTAGAGCCTCACGCGAGGATGAGCAGTACCCCGAGCAGACCCAATCCGAGACACGACAGCGCGACCGCGGTGAGCGCCCGACCGACCCCGGCCGGGTCCGGCACTCCCATCGCCCGGATGCGCCGCTGCGTCACCCACAGCAGCGCCAGCCAGACCAGCGCGGTCAGCGACAGGCCCACCGCCCCGGCGGCGTCCAGCCCCCGGGCCACGCTCAGCCGCACCAGCAGCAGCGCGCACACCGTTGCCGCCAGCGCGGTCCGTCGCCAGGCCAGGCGGGTCCGCTCGGCCTGGGCTCCGGGGTCGCCCGGCTGGGACTCGGAGTCGCCCGGCTGGGACTCGGAGCCGCCCGGCTGGGCGCCGGGGTCGCTCGGCCCGGCGCTCACGCGGCGGCCCGGCGTCGTACGGCGCGTGCGCGCGGCGGCGCGAACCCGCTCATCCGCGTTTGAAGACGACGTCGATCAGCACCTCGGCCAGCAGCGCCAGTGAGCCGAGGGCGACGAGCACCGCCAGGATGGCCGGGAAGCGGGACGGCGGCAGCGGCCGTCCGGTGCGCATGGCGATCTCGCAGCGGATCCAGTGGTCGATCGCGCGCAGCGCGCAGCCGGCGCCGACGACGATCATCACGACGCCCAGCACCTTGGTCATGTGCGGGACGGCCAGCGGGGGCAGGAACTGGGCCACGGCCAGGCCGCCGCCGATCAGGGCCAGCCCGGTGCGGATCCAGGCCAGGAAGGTTCGCTCGTTGGCGAGGGAGAAGCGATAGTCGGGGGTTGTCCCCACTTCGCGTACTTCCCGCGGATCAAACCAGTTGCGTACCCTAGCCAGCACCTTCTTAGTATCGCGGGCGATGACTGAGCATCTTGACCCAGACGCCCTGCTCGTGGCGTATGACGCACAACTGCGCGCCCACGTGCCCCCCATCCTGCCCGCCGGAGTGACCGTCGAACACGACGGTCCGGTGACCCGCATGGTCGGGTTCGACCACGGCGGCTTCGTCACCTACCGCGACGTATCCGGTCTCGACAGCGCCGAACTCGACGCGCTCATCGCCCGGCAGCGCGACTACTTCGCCGCCCGCGGCGAGCGGGTCGAATGGAAGCTGCACGGCCATGACCTGCCCGCCGACCTGTCCGAACGGCTCGTGGCGGCAGGATTCGAGCCCGAGGAGCCGGAGACCGTGGTGATCGGCCTCGCCGCGCCGCTGGCCCAGCCGCCGGTGCTGCCCGAGGGCGTCACCCTGCGTGAAGTCAACTCCCGCGCCGACCTCGACCGCATCGCGGCGATGGAGGAGGCGGTCTGGAACGAGGGCCGCCTGTGGCTGGCCGAGGGCCTGGAGAAGGAGATCGCCGCCGATCCGGACTCGGTGACCGTCGTGGTGGCCGAGGCGGGTGGCGAGGTCGTCAGCGCGGGCTGGATCCGGTACGTGCCCGGCACCGACTTCGCCGGACTGTGGGGCGGGTCGACGCTGGCGCAGTGGCGCGGGCGCGGCATCTACAAGGCGCTGGTGGCGTACCGGGCGATCCGGGCGATCGAGCGCGGGTACTCGTACCTGCAGGTGGACGCGTCGCCGGACAGCCGCCCCATCCTCAACCGGCTCGGCCTGATCTCCATCACCACCACGACGCCCTACGTCTGGTCCCCACCGACGGACGCCGCCGCACCCGCCGCACCGGTCGGGCCCGCCGCGCCCGCCGCGTAGCGGCAGGTGGTGACTGCAGTTTCGGGGAAACTGCGCGAATCTTGGCCCGGATTCGTGCACTTTCCCCGAAACTGCCCCTCGACACGCACGCGCCCCTCGACACGCGCGTGCGGCGGGCCGCGGGTGCGTGCGCTCGACGCCGTGCGGGCGTGGTCAGCGGGTGTGGGTGGGGAGGTTCCAGAGGGTGCGGATGGTGTCGCGTACGCAGTCGTCGCGCAGCTGGCCGCAGGTGCAGAGGTGGTCGTCGGGAGCCGGACGGCGGTGGTGCTCCGCGACGGCGGTCGGGGCGGCGTCGCACGCGTCAACGGGTGCGTTGCCCGACAGAGGTGTGGTTTGCAATGCCATGTCTGACACCTCCTGCTCACCCCGACTGTACGGGATTGTCGGTATGACAGGGTGAAGTCGGTCACTATAGGTGAGCGTTTGCTGGGTCCACGGGGTGGAAATCACTAACTTACTCACTGGTAACCTTGCCTGGCCCGCAAAAAGTCACAGCCGGTCGAGCTTGACCGTCGGCTCTGGAGGGGACAGGCTGCGGCGAGGGCATGAACGTCCGTTCAACTCAGGAGGGTCGTCAGAGCGCGATGAAGATCGTCGTACTTGTGAAGCAGGTGCCGGACTCCGGCGCCGAGCGCAACCTGCGCGCGGACGACAACAGCGTCGACCGCGCCTCGGCCAACAACGTCATCAACGAGATGGACGAGTACGCCATCGAGGAGGCGCTGCGGCTGCAGGAGGCGCACGGCGGCGAGGTGACCGTGCTGACCATGGGTCCGGAGCGGGCCACCGAGTCCATCCGCAAGGCGCTGTCCATGGGCCCCGACGGTGCCGTACACGTGCTCGACGACGCCCTGCCGGGCAGTGACTACCTGGCCACCAGCCGCGTGCTGGCCGCCGCCATCGGCACCCTCTCGCCCGACCTGGTGATCTGCGGCGCGGAGGCGACCGACGCGCGCGGCCAGGTCATGGCGCACATGCTCGCCGAGCGGCTGGGCTTCGCGGCGCTGACCGGCGCGCGCAAGCTCACCGTCGATGGCTCGCAGCTGACCGTCGAGCGCCAGACCGAGGAGGGCTACGAGGTGGTCACCGCCGCCACGCCCGCCGTGGTCAGCGTGTGGGACACCATCAACGAGCCGCGCTACCCCTCGTTCAAGGGGATCATGGCGGCCAAGAAGAAGCCCGTCGACACCAAGTCGCTGGCCGACCTCGGCGTCTCCGCCGACCAGGTGGGCTGGTCCGGTGCGGCCACCACCGTGCTGTCGCACAGCAAGCGCCCGGCCCGCAGCGCGGGTGTCAAGGTCACCGACAGTGGTGAGGGCGGCGTCGCGCTGGTGGATTACCTGTCGTCCGAGAAGTTCGTCTGATCGGCCTAGAGGAAGAGAGAGCAGACGGACATGGCTGAGGTTCTGGTAGTCGTCGAGTCCGCCGCTGGGGCGGTCAAGAAGGTCACGCTGGAGATGCTGACCCTGGCGCGCTCGCTGGGCGAGCCCGCCGCGGTGGTGCTGGGTGCGCCCGGCACGGCCGCCGCGCTGGCCGACAAGCTCGGCGAGTACGGCGCGACGAAGATCTACGCCGCCGAGAGCGAGGAGATCGACGGGCACCTGGTGGCCCCGAAGGCCACCGCGCTGGCGCAGCTGGTGCAGCGGGTCTCCCCGGCGGCCGTGCTGATCGGCTCCACCCAGGAGGGCAAGGAGATCGCCGGTCGGCTCGCGGTCAAGCTCGACAACGGCCTGCTCACCGACGTGGTGGAGCTCGCCGCCGACGGCACCGCGACCCAGGTGGTCTTCGCCGGGTCGACCATCGTGAAGTCGAAGGTGACACGGGGTCTGCCGCTGGTCACCGTACGCCCGAACTCGCTGACGCCGACCCCGGCGGCCGCATCCCCCGCGGTCGAGGCGGTCGAGGTCTCGCTGTCCAAGAGCGACACGCTGGCCACCGTGGTCAAGCGGGTCGCCGAGGCCAAGGGCGCCCGCCCGGAGCTGACCGAGGCGTCGATCGTGGTCTCCGGCGGGCGCGGTGTCGCCTCGGCGGAGAACTTCAAGATCATTGAGGAGCTGGCCGACCTGCTCGGCGCGGCGGTCGGTGCCTCGCGCGCCGCCACCGACTCCGGCTTCTACCCGCACGCGTTCCAGGTCGGGCAGACCGGCAAGACGGTGTCGCCGCAGCTCTACATCGCGGTCGGCATCTCCGGTGCCATCCAGCACCGGGCCGGTATGCAGACCTCGAAGACGATCGTCGCGGTAAACAAGGACACCGAGGCGCCGATCTTCGAGCTGGCCGACTTCGGGGTCGTGGGCGACCTCAACGCGGTCGTGCCGCAGGCCTCCGAGGAGATCCGCAAGCGTCGCTGAACGTGATCCGGCTTCGGGCCCGGCCGCCGCATCTCGGCGACCGGGCCCGCGCTCGTTTCACCCCCGCGACGGAGCACACTCCAGGAGTACGCGGGACGGTCGGTACGGCTAGGCTTGGCGACGAGATGGCCTACCTTGATCATGCAGCCACCACGCCGATGCTGCCCGAGGCGCTGGACGCCTACGTCGCCACGGCGCGCGAGGTCGGCAACGCGTCGTCGTTGCACGGCCCGGGTCGCCATGCCCGCCGCCGGGTGGAGGAGTCGCGCGAGCGCATCGCCGCCGTCCTCAGTGCCCGGCCATCCGAAGTGATCTTCACCAGTGGCGGCACCGAGAGCGACAACCTCGCGGTCAAAGGGATGTACTGGGCCCGCCGCGACGGCGGCCGCAACCGGGTGCTGGCCAGCGCGGTCGAGCACCACGCCGTGCTCGACACCGTGCAGTGGCTGGCCGACCACGAGGGCGCCGACGTCACCTGGCTGCCCGTCGATGCCACCGGCCGGGTTCGGTCCGAGGCCGTCGCCGAGGCGCTGGACGGCACGGTCGCGCTGGTCACCGTGATGTGGGCCAACAACGAGGTCGGCACCGTGCAGCCGGTCGCGGAGCTGGCCGGGCTCGCCGCCGCGTACGCGGTGCCGCTGCACACCGACGCCATCCAGGCCGTCGGGCACGTGCCCGTCGACTTCGCCGCCAGCGGCGCCGCCTCGCTCACCGTCACCGGCCACAAGCTGGGCGGACCACAGGGCGTGGGTGCGCTGCTGCTCGGCCGCGACGTCCCGTGCACGCCGCTGATGCACGGCGGCGGCCAGGAGCGCGACGTCCGCTCCGGCACCCTGGACGTGCCCGCGATCGTGTCGTTCGCGGTCGCCGTCGAGCACGCGGTCAAACACCAGGAGCAGGAGGCCCACCGGCTGTCGGCACTGCGGGACGAACTGGTCGAGCGGGTGCTGTCCGTCGTGCCCGACGCGGTCCTCAACGGCCCGCGCCCCGACGACCCCGATGCCCCGGCCCGGCTGCCCGGCAACGCCCACTTCGGCTTCCCCGGCTGCGAAGGCGACGCCTTGCTGCTGCTGCTCGACGCCCAGGACATCGCGGTCTCCACCGGTTCGGCCTGCTCGGCCGGGGTGGCCCAGCCGTCCCACGTGCTGCTCGCGATGGGCGCCGACCCGCTGTCGGCCCGCTCGTCCCTGCGCTTCACCCTCGGCCACACCAGCTCCCGCGCCGACATCGACCAGCTCGTCACCGCCCTCCCCGCCGCCGTCGACCGCGCCCGCCGCGCCGCCCCCTCCCCCCGCTGACCCCCTTCTTCTCCGGGTCGATCATGAACTTATGGCACGGCTCGTCGGTGTGTCTTGTGCACAGGTTCCTGATCGGTAGCGTGCACATGTCCTGATCGGCACGGGTCGGCCACGGCGAGCTACTTGCCCCGGCCAATGGCCGGGGCGCGCGGTTGTGGGCAAGGTCAACAGGAGGCTGTGGCGGCGACACGCCGTCGAGCCGTGCCATAGGTTCATGATCAACCGAAATGGGGTTCGGGTGGGCGGGTAGGCTGTTCGGCGTGCGGGTATTGGCGGCTATGTCGGGTGGCGTGGATTCGGCGGTGGCTGCTGCCCGAGCGGTGGCGGCCGGGTATGACGTGACCGGGGTGCACCTGGCGCTGTCCAAGAACGCCGCAGCCCATCGCACCGGGGCGCGTGGCTGCTGCACGCTGGAGGACTCCCGCGACGCGCGCCGTGCCGCCGACGTGATCGGCATCCCGTTCTACGTATGGGACATGGCCGAGCGGTTCCACGAGGACGTGGTCGAGGACTTCGTCGCCGAGTACGCGGCGGGCCGTACCCCCAATCCGTGTCTGCGCTGCAACGAGAAGATCAAGTTCGCGGCGGTGCTGGACCGGGCGCTGGCGCTCGGCTTCGACGCGGTGGTCACCGGGCACCACGCCCGACTGGGCGCCGACGGGCTGCTGCGCCGCAGCGTCGACCTCGCCAAGGACCAGTCGTACGTGCTGGCGGTGCTCAACCGCGAGCAGCTCGACCACTCGATCTTCCCGCTGGGCGACTCCACCAAGGAGCAGGTCCGGGCCGAGGCGCACGCGCGCGGGCTGGCCGTGGCCGACAAGCCCGACTCGCACGACATCTGCTTCATCGCCGACGGCGACACCCAGGGCTTCCTGCGTAAGCACCTGGGCAGTGAGCCCGGCGACATCGTCGACTCGACCACCGGCGAGGTGCTCGGGCGCCACGACGGTGCGTACGCGTACACCGTCGGGCAGCGCAAGGGCCTCGCCCTGGGGCGGCCTGCCGCCGACGGCAAGCCGCGCTACGTGCTGTCGATCACCCCGGTCAGCAACACGGTCACCGTCGGCCCCGCAGAGTCACTGGAGGTGTCGCAGGTGGACGGTGTTCGCACAGTCTGGACAGCAGGCCCGGTCCCGGTCGGACCGATCGAGTGCGAGGTGCAGTTGCGCGCGCACGGGCGCCCCGCCCCGGCGGTGGTGGAGGTCGACGGCGGCGCGCTGAGCGCACGGCTGCGGCGGCCCGAGCGAGGCATCGCGGCCGGTCAGGCCGTCGTGGCCTACCGGCCGGACCCGGCCGGGGACATCGTGCTGGGCAGCGCGACCATCACCGGAGCGTCATGAGCGAGGGCGACCGGCCCTTGTGGCCCGCCGGGTCGGCGACCGGGATCGGATCGCTGCCGGGCACGGACGTCGCCGAGGCGGTCAAGTTCACCCTCGGTGAGCTGCCCGACCTGCCGTACCTGCCGGAACTGCCCGCGCGCGGGCCCGGTGCCGACATGATCGGGCGCGGCGCGACGTTCCTGGTGGACCTGCCGATCGAGCTGTACACCGGGCGGTGGCGGGTCGCCGCCAGCGCCGGGCGGGAGATGCGCCAGGCGTACGACTTCCTGGAGCGCGACCTCGACCAGCTTACCGAGCAGGCCGACGGCTACACGGGCACGCTCAAGATCCAGGCGGCCGGGCCGTGGACGCTGGCCTCCTCGATCGAGCTGCCGCTCGGTGAGGCGATGGTCTCCGACCACGGCGCGGCCCGCGACCTCGCGGAGTCGTTGGCCGAGGGGCTGAAGGCGCACGTCGCGGATGTACGGCGACGCGTGCCGGGGGCCACGGTGCTGCTCCAGCTGGACGAGCCGTCGCTGCCCGCCGTGCTGGCCGGGCGGGTGCGCACCGCGAGCACGCTGCACACGTACCGGTCTGTGCCGCGCCCGGTGATCCGCGAGACGATCGCCTCGGTGGTCGCCGCGGTAGGCGCGCCCGTAGTCGTGCACTGCTGCGCCCCGGACGCGCCGCTGGACCTGCTGCGCGAGGCCGGTGCCGCCGCGCTCGCCATCGACCTGGACCTGCTCGGCACCGACAGAGCGCGACTGGACTCGCTCGGCGAGGCGATCGACGCCGGGCTGGGCCTGTTCGCGGGCGTCGCCCGCACCACCGTCCCGGCGAACGGGCGTCGCCCCGACGCGGCCGCGCTGGCCGAGCGGCTGCGGCGGCTGTGGCGCGACCTGGGCTTCGCCGAGGAGCAGCTCGCCTCCAGCGTCGTGGTCACCCCGGCCTGCGGCCTGGCGGGAGCGACCCCGGCGTACGCCCAGGCGGTGCTGAAGGCGTGCCACGAGGCGGCCCGCAGGCTCACCGAGCAGTAGCGGGTCGGCTGCCGTGTCCGGGCACGCGGGTCAGAGCACGCACTGGGCGGACTGGAACGCGGTGAGGTTCACGACCTTCGGCTTTCCGCGCTGACCGGCAACCAGTACCTCGTCCGGGCCGAGCCGGTCCAGCGACGTGCTGGTGAAGACGATGGCGGATGCCGGGTCTCCCGCGGCCCGGCCCGTGAGGCGATAGTCCACCCCCGCCCCCAGGGCGGTGAAGTCGTCATCGGTGTTCTGCCAGCCGTCAGGCACCTCGAAGGCGATGACGTCGTTGACCGCGTGCGCCTCACCGCGGTCGATTCGCCAGGCGTCGCCGTCGCCGGTCTCGATGGCGATCGTGCTGACGGTCAGATATCCACACCTGTTCAGCGCGATGACGACGGTTCCGTCGCGCTTGGTCAGACCCATTACTGATCTTTCCCTGAGCGGAGTGCAGCCTGCGAGCAGGCCCAGCATGATCAGGGCGATCGCGCCGGCTGGCGCTGTCCGGTATCGCTTCATGCCGACATTCCCCATGGCCGAACCTCCGCTTGTCGGCCCGCCAGCGTACGAAGCGGACGCAATCCGTGCCGACACACTGGCCGCGGCTAGGACGTGCGGTTCACCTCGGCGGACCGACGCAGCAGCGCGAACACGCGCTCCAGTGCGGCCGGGTCGCCGTCGCCGCGAACCAGCTGCTGTTCCAGCGCCCGAGCCGGGGCGAGTTCGCCGGTGACCAGCGCCTGGAACGTGCCGAGGTCCGTCTCGACGACGTCGGCGCCCGCCACGGCGGGGCCGGAACGCACCCGTACCTCGGTGCCCTCGGCATGGAGGTGGAACGTCTGCTCACCGACGTGGAACTGCCAGGTGCCGGGCTCGCCGACCGGCTCGGCAGGGCGGGTCTCGGCCAGGTAGAGGGCGATCAGGTCGGCGCGGGCGGAGTCGAGGTCGGTGTCGGCGTCGATCGGCAGAGTGCTGCCCCAGGTGGCGAGCTGCATCAGGATCGGGCGCAGGGCCTCGCCGACGGGCGTCAGCTCGTACGCCCGCAGTTCGGCCGCGCCCGCCACCGGCCGCCGGACGACCACTCCGGCCTGCTCCAGCGACTGCAGCCGCTCCGACAGCCGGTTGGTGCCCATCGCGGGCAGCACCGACAGCAGTTCCTTGAATCGCCGCGGACCGAGCAGCAGCTCGCGCACGATGAGGAGAGTCCACCGCTCGCCGAGCACGTCGAGCGAGCGCGCGACCGGGCAGAGCTGCCCGTAGAGACGCTTCGCCATGGCAGCCAGCATACCTTTCGGGTAGCTGCCGCTATATGACTCGTATCTCACGGCGGAAGGTATACGTTTCGTATAGCGTTGCTCCGGGGCGTAGGGAACACACCCAGGAGGCAGACATGAGGATCGAAGGCGCGACCGCACTCGTCACCGGAGCCAACCGCGGGCTCGGCAAGGCGTTCGTCGAGGAACTGCTGGCCCGCGGCGCCACGAAGGTGTACGCGACAGCCCGCGACGTCAGCACCATCACCGACCCGCGGGTCACCCCGCTGGAGCTCGACATCACCGAGCCCGCGTCGGTCGCCGCGGCCGCCCGTGCCGCCGCCGACGTCGACCTGGTCGTCAACAACGCGGGCATCGCCACCGGGGCCAGCGTTCTGGGCGACGAGAACGACCTGCGGCGGGAGCTGGAGACCAACTTCTTCGGTCCGGTACGCGTGACCCGCGCCTTCGCGCCCGTCCTGGCCGCCAACGGCGGCGGTGCGGTGGTCAACGTGCTGTCCGTGCTGTCCTGGCTGGCGCTGCCGTCGACCGGCGGCTACTCCGCGGCCAAGGCAGCCGCCTGGGCGGCCACCAACGCGCAGCGCCAGGAGCTGGCCGGGCAGGGTACGCACGTGGTCGGGGTCCACGTCGGTTACCTCGACACCGAGATGGCCGCGCACATCGACGGCCCGAAGACCTCCCCGGACAAGCTGGCCGCCCAGGTGCTCGACGCCGTGGAGGCGGGCGAGCCGGAGGTGCTCGGCGACGACACCAGCCGCAACGTCAAGGCCGCTCTCTCCGGCGACCTGCGCGACCTCTACGGCAGCCGGGGCTGAACCGGCGCGCCCCGACGACCGCCTCGCTCGCGCACCAGAGCGGGGCGGTCCCCGATAGGGGAGGCGTGAGTTGCGGATGGGTGGAAGGATGCCCGCGTGGGACACGTGCGGGCGGCGAGCGGGTCATTGTTCGGATTGGCGTACGGGGACGCGCTGGGCAAGCCCACCGAGTTCCGCACGTACGCCCAGATCGTGCGCGACCACGGTCCCGGCGGCCCGCGCCAGCTGCCCCATCCCGCCCTGGTCACAGACGACACCCAGATGGCACTGGCGGTCGCCTGGGCCCTGCACGACGCGGCCGAACCAGCCCCGGAGGAGCTGGAGCCGCTGCTGCGGGAGCGTTTCCTGGCCTGGGCGGAGAGCCCGGAGAACAACCGCGCCCCGGGTATGACCTGCCTGACCGCCTGCGCGAACCTGTCCGAGGGCGGGCCGTGGCAGCGGGCGACCGTCGCCGGGTCGAAGGGCTGCGGCGCGAACATGCGGGTGACCCCGGTCGGCCTGATCGCGTCGTACGACCTCGACACGCTCGGCGGAGTCGCGCAGCTGCAGGCCGCGATGACCCACGGGCATCCGACCGCCCTGGCCGCTTCCGAGCTGACCGCCCTGGCGGTGCGTCTGCTGCGGGACGGCACGCCGCTGGCCGACCTGCCGGAGGCGCTGCGCGATCACTGCGCCGACCAGCGCACCGTCTACCGGTGGGAGTGGCTGGGTGACCTGTGGGAGCGGCCCGGCGCGACCACGCCGGAGGATTTCGTCGCACGCGGTTGGGACGAGTGCGCGACAGCGGTGGACGTGCTGATCCGGCAGGCGGGGCGGCGCGACGACGGCGGTGACGTGAGCGCGCTGACCGGCGAGGGCTGGGTGGCCGAGGAGGCACTGGTCACGGGGCTGTTCGCGGCGCTGCGCCACCCGGACGACCCGGTGGCGGCGCTGGGCCGGGCCGCGGCCACCAACGGCGACTCCGACTCGATCGCCTGCCTGACCGGTGCCTTCCTCGGCGCGGCCGGGGGAATGGCGATCTGGCCCGCGACCTGGGCCGACCGCATCGAGTACGCCGATCAGCTCGACCTGCTCGGCACCGCCTGGGACTGAGCGCCGCGTCCGGGCCGGTGGGCGGGCCTACCGGTGATCCTGTCGGGGTGGGCGGTTACCGTGCACGGGTGACCAGTGAGGTGACCGACCAGGTGAAGACGCGCTACGCCGAGCTCGTGGCGCAGATCAACGACGCGCAGCACCGCTACTACGTCGACGACGCGCCGACGCTGTCCGACGCGGCCTACGACAAGCTCATGCACGAGCTGGAGGCGCTGGAGGCGGAGCTCCCGGAGCTGGTTTCGCAGGACTCACCGACGCAGCGGGTCGGGGCCGGTCAGTGGCTGGGCTTTCCCAGCGTCGACCACGCCGAGCGGATGCTGAGCCTCGACAACGCGTTCAACGACGAGCAGCTCGCGGCCTGGGCGACCCGGGCCGAGCGCGACGCCGGGGTGCCGGTGCGCTACCTGTGCGAGTTGAAGATCGACGGGCTGGCGGTCAACCTCACGTACGAGAAGGGTCGGCTGACCCGGGGCGCGACCCGCGGCGACGGGCGCACCGGCGAGGACGTGACGCCCAACGTGCGCCGGATCAAGGGCATCCCGCACCAGCTCGCCGGGGACAACCCGCCGGACCTGGTCGAGGTCCGGGGCGAGATCTACTTCCCGGCCGAGGCGTTCAAGGCGCTCAACGAGGCGCAGCTCGAAGCCGGCGACCGGACCTACGTCAACCCGCGCAACGCCGCCTCGGGCTCGCTGCGGCAGAAGGACCCGTCGGTCACCGGCCGCCGGGCGCTCAAGCTGATCGTGCACGGCATCGGCGCGCGCACCGGCTTCGAGCCCGGCCACCAGTCGGAGGCATACGAGCAGCTCAAGGCGTGGGGCCTGCCGACCAGCGAGCGCTGGAAGGTGGTCGACTCGCTGGACGGGGTGCGGGAGTTCGTCGCGTACTACGCCGAGCACCGGCACGATCTGGAGCACGACATCGACGGCGTGGTCGTCAAGATCGACGACACCGCCGTGCAGCACAAGCTGGGCGCCACCAGCCGCGCGCCGCGCTGGGCGATCGCGTACAAGTACCCGCCGGAGGAGGTCAACACCAAGCTCCTGGCGATCGAGGTGAACGTGGGCCGCACCGGCCGCGTCACGCCATACGCGGTGCTGGAGCCGGTCTACGTCGGCGGCGTCACCGTGGCCAGCGCCACCCTGCACAACCAGCAGGAGGTGGTGCGCAAGGGCGTGCTCATCGGCGACACGGTGGTCATCCGCCGCGCCGGTGACGTGATCCCCGAGGTGCTGGGCCCGGTCGAGGCGCTGCGCGACGGCACGCAGACGGTGTGGACCATGCCCGAGGCCTGCCCGTCCTGCGGCACGAAGCTGGCCCCGAGCAAGGAGGCCGACGTCGACCTGCGCTGCCCGAACACCCGCTACTGCAAGGCCCAGCTGGTGGAGCGGATCACCTACCTCGGCGGCCGGGACGGCTTCGACATCGAGGGCATGGGCGAGAAGGCCGCGATCGCCCTGGTCGAGGGTGGTGTGATCAGTGACGAGGGCGGCCTGTTCAGCCTGGACGAGAAGCAGCTCGCGGCCGCGCCGTTCTTCCTGAAGAAGGACGGCACCCTGTCGGCGAACGCGATCAAGCTGCTGGCCAACCTCGAGAAGGCCAAGAGCCAGCAGCTGTGGCGGGTGCTGACCTCGCTGTCCATCCGGCACGTCGGCCCGACCGCCGCGCGGGCGCTGGCCGACCACTTCAACTCGGTCGAGGCGATCGCCGCGGCCTCGCTGGAGCAGATGTCGGTGGTCGAGGACGTCGGCGGCACCATTGCCGAGGCGGTGCGCGAGTGGTTCGCCGAGCCTTGGCACGCCGAGCTGGTCGCCAAGTGGGCCGCCGCGCAGGTGCGCATGGAGCAGGAGCCGGTCGCCGACACCGGGCCCAAGCCGCTGGACGGCATGAGCGTCGTGGTCACCGGCACCCTGGCGAACTACACCCGCGACACCGCGTCGGACGCGCTGGTGGCGGTCGGGGCCAAGGTCGCCGGGTCGGTGTCGAAGAAGACCAGCTTCGTCGTCGTCGGCGAGGACGCCGGGACCAAGCTGGACAAGGCGCTGGCACTGGGCGTGCCGACCCTGGATGAGGCCGGCTTCGAGGTGCTGCTCACCCAGGGACCCGAAGCGGCTCGCGCCTATGCGGAGGCCTCGCGCGAAAACGCCTAGACGGATGATCTAGGGTCATCCGCGATGACCCTTTCACCCCCGATCGACTGGTACGTCGACATCCTGGGCACCGGCTGCATCGCCGGAGTCGCCGCCGACGACGAGTTCGACCAGGTCGCGGCTGCGCTGGCGGCGCGGTTCGGCGACGATCCGGGCGAGAACGAGGACGACCACCAGCTGCTGCGCGACTACGGGCTGGTGGAGGCGTACTGGCAGCGCGCGTCCCAGCGGGCGCCGTGGCGGGGGACCGGGTTCATGGTGCAAGCGCACCGACTCGACCTCCCGCCGGACACGGCCCCGCCGGCGTACGCCGCGATCGCGGCCGCGGCGCGAAACCTCGACGTCGACCTGGTGGCGGTCGAGCGGACCTACGACGACGGCTACGACGAGATCGTGGCGCCCGTTACCGGTGTCAGCCTCTCGGTGATGCGCGAGCCGCAGGAGCATGTGCTGTCGGTGCCGGTCGGCACCATTGCCAAGATCTACGTTCCGGGGCACCGCCTGGCCG
The DNA here is from genome assembly GCF_019083965.1 of Catellatospora tritici. Taxonomy (GTDB): domain Bacteria; phylum Actinomycetota; class Actinomycetes; order Mycobacteriales; family Micromonosporaceae; genus Catellatospora; species Catellatospora tritici. The sequence goes on along the minus strand of NZ_JAHRCY010000001.1, from coordinate 289,288 downwards.
GTGCCGGGCCCGGCCCGATGCCCGAAGAGGCGTGGCGGGCGCTGCGCCGGTCGACCAAGGCGCTGGCCGTCGCCAACGACGCGGGCCGCCGCTGCTGGCTGAACCGGCGCGCCGAGGACGGCCCGGACTGGTGGGACCTGCGGCTGTGGGGTGCCGAGTCCGCCTGGCGCTCGGGCGCACTGCCGGCCGCAGCCGCCGCCGACCTGACCTCCTGGCTGCTGGACCGCGCTGATGAGCGCGGCGTGTTCGCACCGCCGGACGCCGCGTGCCGGCGGGCCCGGTTGACCGCTGACATCGTCGACCAGCACTTCGATGAGCAGGTGCTCGACCCGGCAGTGGTGGCCGACGCCGCCCGCGGCTGCCTGGACGCGCTGCCGCTGACGCCCGCGCGGGCGGCCGCCCTGCCCGCGAACTGGCGCGACCGCACGCCGGCGCAGCGGGCCGACGCCCGACTGACCCGCGTGCTGACCAGGCTCGCCGCCATGCTGGCGCCCGACGCCGCGCCTCTGGACCAGTGGACGGCCCTGCGCTCGGGGCTGTCCGGAACCTCCGACCACGGGGAGAACACATGAGCGACCTGGAGATTCGTCCGCTGCGCGCCGGTGAGACGGACCTTTTCCTGTCCTATCCGCACGCGCCCGTGCCCGGCGTGGGCATGGAGTCCCGCCGGTCGTACGCGGAGCTGGCGGAGGCCAACCAGTACCGTCCGGAGTGGACGTGGGTGGCGCTGCGCGACGGTGCGGTGGTGGCCCGGTGCGCGTTCTGGGGCGTGCCCGAGGAGACGCACCCGTACAGCCTGGACTGGCTGGAGCCGGGCCACGAGCCGGACCGGGTCGAGATCGGGGCTCGGATGCTGCGCGCGGCGCTGGCCGAGCTGTCCGCGCCCGACGGCGGTCGCCCCGAGTATCACCTGTTCCTGCCCCCGAACTGGCGCGAGGACCCGGTGGTGGCGGGGGCGGCGCACGATCGGCTGGAGGCGGCGGCGCTGGCCGGGTACGAGCCGTTCATCGAGCGGTTCAACTACACCTGGAGCGCGGACGGCGACCCGGCCCCGAGGCGTTCGGACCGGCTGGTCTTCGAGCCGGTGGACGACACCGAGGCGACCGGTATCTGCCTGGCGGTCATCGACGGCTCGCTGGACGGGTACACCCGCCGGGACGTGGCCCGGCACGGTGCGGCCGAGGCTGCCCGGATCATGGTGGCGGACCTGGTCGAGTTCCCGTCGCCGCGCGAGTGGTGGCGGGTGGCGCGGACGCCGCACGGCGAGCCGGTGGGGCTGATCGTGCCCGCGCGCAACCACACCCGGGCTGTGGTCGGGTACATCGCGGTCCTGCCGGAGCAGCGTGGCAAGGGGTATGTCGACGATCTCCTCGCCGAGACCACGGCGCTGCTGGTGGAGCACGGCGCGGACGCCGTCGGCGCCGACACCGACCTGGGCAACCGGCCGATGGCGGCGGCGTTCGTGCGGGCGGGTTACCGCAACACCGCCATCCGGGTGGTGCTGCAGTAGGCAACCACGTCTTTACATATACGCAAGGTTGTAGCGTATCCACGCTGCGTGAATCCCGAATGGGTCAAACAATCACATCTTCGTCACACGCGAACGCGGAGCGTGGTTCAGGGCGTTTTCGGGCTTAGAGTGAAGTGACCCGCCGCGCCGACGGTGCGGTGGTTCGGCGCAGATCCCGTCGGGAAGGTGTCCATGGCGGCCACGCCCCTTGCGCAGCAGACGCACCGCAACCGCATCCCGGCGGAGCGGCGGCGGACCTTCGGCCTGTACGTGCTGGCCGTCACCGTCGCCGCCGCGGCCTTCGCGCTGCGGGACCTGGCCACCGTGCCAGACGTGCTGCGGCACGCGACGTTCGGCTTCTGGCTGATGGCGGCGCTGGCGTTGGCGGGTGACGCACTGCCGGTCACGCTGCCGGGGCGGTGGAACACCTCGGCGATCTACCCGTCGATCTGCTTCACCTTCGCCATCATGATCGACTACGGGCTGGCCGCGGCGGTGCTGGTGCAGAGCCTCGCCGTCGCGGTCGCCTCGCTGCGGCTGCGCCACGCGCTGTGGCGGGCCGTGTTCAACCTCGGGCAGTACGCCCTGGCCTTCGGCGTGGCGTACGGCGTGCTGCGCCTGCTCGGCGGGGTCACCGGTGACGTCGGCCTGTCCGCGGCGGTCGGCGCCGCGATCGCGTGGTTCACCGCCAAATACCTGACCACCGCGGTGGCGCTGTGGCTGCGCGACGGCGGCGCGCTGCTGCCGATCATCATGGGCCCGCTGGGCAACGAGGCGCTGAGCACGGGCGCGCTGCTCATGCTCGGCCCGGTGATCGCCTTTCTGGCCCGGCTGCACCCGGAACTCGTGCTCGCCCTGATCCTCCCGCTGCTCGCGGTACGCCGCCTGTCGATCATCACGGCCGAGCAGCGGCATCTGGCCAACCTGGACACCCTCACCGGCCTGGCCAACCGCAAGGCGCTGATGGCCGAGGTCTCCGCGGCCGTGGCCGGGCACGCCCAGCGTTCGGTGCAGGGCGACCCGCGCAGCCGGTTCGGCCTGCTGCTGCTCGACGTGGACCGGTTCAAGCACGTCAACGACGCGCTCGGGCACGAGGTCGGCGACCGGCTGCTCATCGCCGTCGGTGACCGGCTCGCCGAGGCGGCCCGCGACGGCGACCTGGTCGCCCGGCTGGGCGGCGACGAGTTCGCGCTGGTCGCCAAGCGGCTCACCGGCGCCGACGAGGCCCGCGAGCTGGCCGAGCGGGTCGAGCAGGCGCTGTCGGCGCCGGTGGTGCTCGACGGCCTGCCGCTGGACGTCGGCGGCTCGATCGGCATCGCGCTGTACCCCGACCACGGCACCAACTTCGCCACCCTGATGCGCCACGCCGAGGTCGCCATGTACGCGGCCAAGAACGGCGGCGACGGCACCGCCGTATACAGCCCCGACACCGACCACAACACCCCGCAGCGGCTCAGCCTGCTCGGCGACCTGCGCACCATGCTCGGCAAGCCCGACCGGGGCGGCCTGCGGCTGTTCTACCAGCCCCAGGTGGAGATCTCGACCGGCGACGTGATCGGCGTCGAGGCGCTGCTGCGCTGGCAGCACCCGACGCGCGGGCCGGTCAGCCCCGACGAGCTGATCCGCGTGGCCGAGCCCAGCTCGGTGATGCGGCTGCTCACCCGGTGGGTGGTCGAGGAGGCCGTGATCCAGCTGGCCAAGTGGTCGGCCTCGGGCCTGCACCTGCGGATGGCGGTCAACGTCAGCGTGCGCGACCTGCACACCGGCGCCATCGTGGACCAGATCGAAGACCTGCTCGGCCGGTACGACGTGCAGCCGGAGCAGCTGCAGTTGGAGATCACCGAGAGCGCGCTGATGGCCGACCCGCACCGGGTGCTGGCCACCCTGACCCGGCTGCAGTTGCTCGGCGTGGGCATCGCGCTGGATGACTTCGGCACCGGCTACTCGTCGCTGCAGCACCTGCGGCGGCTGCCGCTGTCCGAGGTGAAGATCGACCGGTCGTTCGTGCTGGCCATGGCCGACGACGGGGACGACCTGGTGATCGTTCGGTCGATCATCGAGCTGGCCGGGGCGCTCGGGCTGCGGGTGGTCGCCGAGGGGGTCGAGGACGACCGGGCCTGGCGGCTGCTGCACGCCGCGGGCTGCGAGGTCGGTCAGGGCTGGTTCTTCGCCCGCCCGCTGCCCCCGGATGAACTGGCCGACTGGCTGGCCCGCACCACCATGCCCGCCCCGGCCCGCCTCCCGGCGCCCCCGGCCACCCGTACCTGGTCCCAGGTGTAGCGCGACCCTGGGCACAGGGCGCCTGCGGCCGCCCCGAGCCCGACAAATAGACTCGCTACGGGCGTGCGGGCTGTGTCATCGTGCGCTCCGACCGAGTCCACGTTACGTCTAGGGGGCAGTCATGGCCGCCATCTCCCGCGAGGAGGTCGCGCACCTCGCGCGCCTGTCGCGGCTCGCCGTCACCGATCAGGAGCTCGACCGCTTCGCGGGCCAGCTCGACGTGATTCTGCAGTCGGTGGCGCGGGTCGGCGAGGTCGCCGCGGATGACATCCCGCCCACCTCGCACTCGGTGCCGCTGGAGAACGTGCTGCGCGAGGACGTGATCGTGCCCGGCCTGACCCGGGCCGAGGCTCTGTCCGGCGCGCCGGACTCGGCCGAGGACCGCTTCCGTGTCCCCCAGATCCTCGCGGATGAGGAGTGACCCCGATGAGTGACCTGATCAAGCTGTCCGCGGTGGCGCTGGGCGAGAAGCTGGCCGCCGGGGAGGTCTCCGCCGAGGAGGTCACCCGCGCCCACCTGGACCGCATCGGCGAGGTCGACGGGCGCGTGCACGCGTTCCTGCACGTGGACACCGAGGGCGCCCTGGCCGCCGCGCGGGCCGTCGACAGCCGCCGCGCCGCGGGGGAGAAGCTGGGCCCGCTGGCCGGTGTCCCGATCGCGATCAAGGATGTCATCGCGACCAAGGACGTGCCGACCACCTGCGCCTCGAAGATCCTCGAGGGCTGGCGACCGCCGTACGACGCGACGATCATGACCCGGATCCGCGAGGCGGGCATGGTCATGCTGGGCAAGACGAACATGGACGAGTTCGCCATGGGCTCGTCGACGGAGTACTCGGCCTACGGCCCCACCTTCAACCCGTGGGACCTGCGCCGCATCCCCGGCGGTTCCGGCGGCGGCTCCGCCGCCGCGCTCGCCGCGTACGAGGCGCCGCTGGCCATCGGCACCGACACCGGCGGCTCGATCCGCCAGCCCGGTGCGGTCACCGGCACCGTCGGCGCCAAGCCGACCTATGGCGGCACCTCCCGCTACGGCCTGGTCGCCTTCTCGTCCTCGCTGGACACCCCCGGCCCGTGCGCCCGCACCGTGCTCGACGCGGCGCTGCTGCACGAGGTCATCGCCGGGTATGACCCGCGCGACTCCACCTCGATCCCGCAGCCGGTCCCGAACGTGGTGGCCGCCGCGAAGCTGGGCGCCTCCGGCGACCTGACCGGCGTGAAGATCGGCGTGGTCAAGGAGTTCGGCACCGAGGGGGTCGAGCCGGGTGTGACCGCGAACTTCCGTGACGCGGTGGAGACCTTGACCAAACTGGGGGCTGAGATCGTCGAAGTCTCGTGCCCCCACTTCGAGTACGCGCTGCCCGCCTACTACCTGATCGCGCCGAGCGAGTGCTCGTCCAACCTGGCCCGCTTCGACAGCGTGCGCTTCGGCCTGCGCGTCGGCGACGACGGCAACCGGTCGCTGGAGGAGGTCATGTCGCTGACCCGCGAGGCGGGCTTCGGCGACGAGGTCAAGCGCCGCATCATCATCGGCACGTACGCGCTGTCCAGCGGCTACTACGACGCCTACTACGGGCAGGCGCAGAAGGTGCGCACGCTGATCTCGCGCGACTTCACCGCCGCCTTCGAGCAGGTGGACGTGCTGGTGTCGGCGACCACCCCGTTCACCGCGTTCGAGCTGGGTTCGCGTACGTCGGACCCGTACCAGATGTACCTGGCGGACCTGTACACCATTCCGACGAACCTGTACGGGGGACCCGCGATCTCCGTGCCGATCGGCCTGTCCGAGGGTTTGCCGGTCGGACTGCAGGTCATGGCCCCGACGATGGCCGACGACCGGATGTACCGGATCGCCGCCGCGGTGGAGTCGGTGGTGGGGACCTTCACGCCGCCCGCCCTCTGAGGGCAGAATGATCGAGGCGCCCTCCACACCGCTGGGGCAGTGTGGGGGGCGCCTTCTTCGTGCCTGACCTGCCGCGGCTATCGCGGGCGACGTGCTACTTGGCCGCGGGGCGCAGCCGTGGGTAGAGCAGCCCGGCCAGCACGGCGCCGATGGCTCCGGAGACCGCGAAGACCCACAGGTCCGACCAGTCGGACTTGCCGCCGGCGATGGTGAGCGTCAGTTCCGGGCCGATGGTGCGGGCCAGGTTGAGTGACGCGCTGGTCACCGCGGCGATGGCCAGCGTGCCCACCGCGTAGACGGCGCCCAGGCCGAACCCGGCCCGCTCGCCGTCGCCGAGGGCGAACATCGCGCAGGCGAGAACGAACACGGCCAGCGCCTCGGCCGCGATCGCGGCGACCAGGCCCTTGCCGGAGCTCGCCGCCTCGGCCAGCCGGTTGGCGCCCAGCCCGGCCTGCACGCCGTTGTCGCCGTACGCCAGCCACATGAGCAGGCCGCCGACGACGCCGCCGACGAGCTGCGCCACGATCACGGCGACCGCGCCGAGCCAGTCCATGCTGCCGCGTACGGCCGAGGCCAGCGTCAGCCAGGGGTTGAAGTGGCCGCCGAAGATCCAGGCGGCGGCGGCCGCGGCGAGCATCAGCCCGATCGCCGCAGCCAGTAATGATCCGCCGGTGACCAGGGCGCCTACGCCGAAGAACACCAGAACCGCAGTGCCGAGCAGCTCCGCGGTCAGACGGGACGGTGTTACCGAACCCATCAGTGCACCTCCCTGTGCATCGATGAGGGGGAGAACGCGGTGGGCCGGATCGGCAGGTCGGGTAGGGGTGGACCGGCCGGGGCCCGCCGTGTTCACGGGGGTGAGCACAGGATGCGCGCACGTTGATCAGCGCACATACGTCGAATGAATGAGTACCCCCTCGATAGATCAGCTCATCTTGTGATCCGCGTCACGCCGCGGACGGCTCCGCTGCGCGTCCCAGGGGGCGATAACCCGGTGCGGGGGCCAACCAACGGACCACTAGGCTGGTGCCTGTTATGTCCGGCGATACGTTCGCCCCGAGAGCCTGGAGCCGACGATGAGCACCAGCGTGCTGCCCACCTACGACGAGGTCATCTCGCGTTACGAGCCGGTGATCGGCCTGGAGACCCACGTCGAGCTGGGCACCGCCACCAAGATGTTCTGCGGCTGCCCGACCGTCTTCGGCGCCGAGCCGAACACCCAGGTGTGCCCGGTCTGCCTCGGCCTGCCCGGCAGCCTGCCGGTCGCCAACAAGGCCGCGATCGAGGCCACCATCCGGATCGGGCTCGCGCTCAACTGCACCATCGCCACCTGGTGCCGGTTCGCGCGCAAGAACTACTTCTACCCGGACATGCCGAAGAACTTCCAGATCAGCCAGTACGACGAGCCGCTGTGCACCGACGGCTACCTCGACGTCGAGGTCAACGGCGAGACCGTGCGCATCGGCATCGAGCGGGTGCACCTGGAGGAGGACACCGGCAAGACGCTGCACGTCGGCGGCGCCACCGGTCGCATCCACGGCGCCACCGAGTCGCTGGTCGACTACAACCGGGCGGGCATCCCGCTGGTCGAGATCGTCACCAAGCCGGTGCCCGGCATCGGCGCCCTGGCCCCCGAGGTCGCCAAGGCGTACGTCGCCGAGCTGCGTGACGTCATCCGCACCCTCGGCGTCTCCGACGTGCGCATGGAGCAGGGCTCGATGCGCTGCGACGTGAACACCTCGCTGAACAAGCCGGGCGAGGAGTGGGGCACCCGCACCGAGACCAAGAACGTCAACTCGCTGCGCAGCGTCGAGCGCGCGGTGCGCTCGGAGATGCTGCGCCAGGCGTCGGTGCTCGACGCGGGCGGCACCATCACCCAGGAGACGCGGCACTTCCACGAGGACACCGGCGACACCACGTCCGGCCGGTCCAAGGAGACCGCGACCGACTACCGCTACTTCCCCGAGCCGGACCTCGCCCCGCTCGCGCCCGACGCGGAGTGGGTGGCGCGGCTCAAGGCGGCCCTGCCGGAGCTGCCCCGGGTGCACCGCGCCCGACTGCGCGCCGAGTGGAACCTGTCCGAGCTGGACATGCAGTCGATCCTCAACGCCGGTGCGGTCGAGCTGATCGAGCGCACCGTCGCCGCGGGCGCCAGCCCCGAGGCCGCCCGCAAGTGGTGGCTGGGCGAGCTGTCGCGCCGCGCCAACGCCGAGGGCGTCGAGCTGGAGTCGGTCGGCGCCACCCCGGCGCAGGTCGCGCAGCTGCAGACCCTGGTCGACGGCGGCAAGCTCACCGACAAGCTGGCCCGCCAGGTGCTGGAGGGCGTGCTCGCGGGCGAGGGCGACCCGGAGGCGATCATGGCGGCGCGCGGGCTGGAGGTCGTCTCCGACACCGGCGCCCTCACCGCGGCGATCGACGAGGCCATCGCGGCGAACCCGGACGTGGCGGAGAAGATCCGCGGCGGCAACCAGGCGGCGGCGGGCGTGCTCATCGGCGCGGTCATGAAGACCACCAAGGGGCAGGCCGACGCGAAGACGGTCCGAGAACTGGTGCTGGCCCGCCTGGCGGGCTGAGGCTCAACGCGGGGTCGGGGTGCCGCCGGCGGCCGAAGGGCCGACGACGGTGTCGTCGATGACGTGGCGCGACAGCGCCACCTCGGCCAGCCCGGCCCCGCCCACCGTGATGTCGTCATACGCCATGAGCTGGTGTTCTTTGTCGTAGTAGAGGACCGATAGGGCCAGCGGGGTCGGGTGGTCGCCCTCCAGGCCGCGCAGTCCGGCTCCGCCGGTCGAGCCCTCGACCATCAGCAGCGTCTTGCCGTCGCCGAGCTTGCCGACCTCACGCACGTGCCGGTGCCCGGCCAGCACCACCGGCGCGTATCCGGCCAGCGGGCCCGCCGACATCGGGTCGTGCACCATCGCGATGTCCACCATCTGGTCCGGCTGCTCGCCGATGGTGTTGGCCAGCGTGTCGCCGACCTCGATGATGCGCTCCAGCGTCTGCTTGGACACGCCCGAACCCGTCGGCTCCTGTTCCTTGTCGGGCGTGAACCGCGGGTCGCCGATGCCCGCGATGCGCAGCCCCGCGACGGTGACCACCTTGTCGTCCAGCACGATCGCGTTGGGCTGGCGGGCGACGGCGGCCTGTGTCACCGCCGAATCGTGGTTGCCGCGTACGAACACGTACGGCACCTTGAGCAGCGAGATCGACGCCACGAACGCCCGCTCCGGCTCGCTGCCCCAGTCGGTGATGTCACCGGTGTCCACCACCACGTCGATGTGGAAGTTGTCCACCACGGTCCGGATCACCGACCAGGCGGCCGGGTTCAGGTGCAGGTCGGAGACGTGCAGCACGCGCAGCGTGCCGTCGTCGGGGGCGTAGACCGGCAGGTTCTGCACCGTGGCGTAGAGCTTGCCGACGTTCTCCACCAGTTTCTGCAGCTGCGCGGCGTACTCGTCGTAGCGGTCGGCGATGCGCTGGGCGTCGCCGACCACCGACGGGGCGTTGGCCAGCAGGCCCTCGTAGCGCGGTTCCTTGAGCGCGGCGGGGTTGAAGGTGCCGAACGCGGCGCCGAAGCTGCCCGCCATCACGGCCAGCGCCAGCCCGCCCGCCCAGGCGACCTGGCGCATGCGCCGATAGACCAGCGCCGCGAGCAGCATCGCGCCCAGCATCGCCACCGCGGTGGCCCGCAGCAGCAGCCGGGTGACGCCCGAACGCACGTCGTCGACGGCGGTGCGGCTGGCCAGGGTGATCCCGGCCGGGTCGGTGATCAGGGCCTCGGTGCGGGCCCGGTCGAGAGAGTCCAGGCGCACGTTGAGGTGGGCGGGGCCGTCATGGCTGTCCAGCCGCAGCGAGCCCAGCGGCGGCAGGTCGACCTCGGTGTCGCCGTACAGCGACGGGCTGACGGTGAGGGTGGACCGGAACGGGCCGACGTCGACGCTGGTCGCGGCGAACAGGTACAGCCCGAGGGCCAGCCCGGACAGGGCCACGGCGAGCAGCCCCAGGCAGGCGCCGATTCGCCGGACGGGGATGCGGCGCAGCCACGCCCGGGTCGCCCACGGTCGCGCGCTCATCGCACCATCATGCCCGCCGGTCACATCCGGCCGAGGGTGATGCGGAGAATACGGTCGTCGTCCGGGGCGGGGTCGCCGCGGCCGTCGTGGTTGCTGGTGAGCACCCACAGCGAACCGTCCGGGGCCGGGTGCGCGTCGCGCAGCCGCCCGTACTCGCCGGTCAGGGCCGCGACCGGGTTGCCGTGCGGCGTGCCGTCGGCGCCCACGGGCAGCAGCCACAGCCGCGCACCCTTGAGACAGGCCGCGACCAGCACGTCGTCGACGATGCCCGCGCCGGAGCAGGACGCCTCGGCGGTGTGCCAGGCGACCACGGGGTCGACGAACCGCTTGTCCCCGGCGGCACCCTCGACGGTCGGCCAGCCGTAGTTCTTCCCCGGCTCGATCCGGTTGATCTCGTCCCAGGTGCTCTGGCCGAACTCGGTGGCCCACAGGTGCCCGCCGGAGTCCCAGGCGATGCCCTGCACGTTGCGGTGACCGTACGACCAGACCAGCGTCCCGAACGGGTTGCCCGGCGCGGGCCTGCCCTCCGGCGTCATCCGCAGGATCTTGCCGCCGAGGCTGTCCAGGTTCTGCGAGTTGCCGCGCTCGGAGGCGTCGCCGGTGGTGGCGTATAGGTAGCCGTCGGGTCCGAAGGCCAGCCGCCCGCCGTTGTGGATGCCCGAGATCGGGATGCCGGTGACGATCGGCTCCGGCCGCCCGCCCAGCTTCCAGCGCGCGACCCGGTTGTCCTCGCGGGTCGTGTAGTAGAGGAACAGCGTCTGGTCCTGCGCGTACTTCGGCGACGCCGCGATGCCCAGCAGACCGCCCTCGCCGCTCGGATCGGCCTCGGTGATCCGCCCCGCCTCGGTGGCGGGCTTGCCGGAGCCTGGCACGACCCGCAGCACCCGGCGCGAGTCGCGCTCGGTGACCAGCGCCGACCCGTCGGGCAGGAACGCCACCCCCCACGGCACCCGCAGGCCGGTCGCGATCGTGTCCACGCTGGACACCTGCGGAGCCGCCGCCGTGGTGGTCGTCGAGGACGACGGCAGGGCCGGCGGCCGCGAGGCCACGATGTCGGGAGCGCGGTCGCCGCAGCCCGCCACCAGGGCGAGCGCGGCGAGCATGCCGAGCGCGAGCGGAGTGCGATGCGACGACATGCGATCGAGCCTACTGCGGTGACACGTGCTCAACTAATGCTCCGTTCCTCTCAACCTGCGCCGCGCGGGCCGCGTGCAAGCGGGTGACGGAAGGGAGAGCCGTATGGCCGAGGACGAGTTCCGCGAGTTCGTCAGGTTGCGCTACGGCGACCTGCTGCGGACCGCGTACCTGCTGACGGGGTCGCTGCACGCGGCCGAGGATCTGGTGCAGTCGGTGCTGCTCAAGGCGTACCAGCGGTGGAACCGGCTGGACGAGCCGATGCCGTACCTGCGCCGGGCCCTGGTGAACCAGCGCATCAGCCTGTGGCGGCGGATCGGTTCGCGCGAACTGCTCACCGGCAACCTGCCGGAGCGGGGCAGGTCCGACGGCAGCCAGGCGTTCGCCGAGCGGGACGAGCTGCTGGCGGCACTGGCCACGCTGCCGGTGCGGATGCGCGCGGTGCTGGTGCTGCGCTACTGGGAGGACCAGTCCGAAGTGGAGACCGCGCGGCTGCTCGGCTGCTCGGTCGGGTCGGTCAAGTCGCAGGCCAGCCGAGGGCTGGACCGGCTGCGGACGGTGTTGGGGCACGACGGCGGGGCGTCGGCGCGGATGGTGGAGGTGACCGCATGACGGAGCAGGGGCTCAAGGCGGGGTTGGCGCGGCTGGCGGCGCCGGTGGTGCCCGCCGAGGATCCGTACGGGCGGCTCATGCGGCGGCGGCGTCGCTCTCAGCGAAATCGGCTGGCGGGTTTCGGTTCCGCCCTGGTCGCAGCGCTGGTCGCCGTGCTGCTGAGCCCGTTGGCTCAGCCCGGTGCCGCACCGTCGCCGAACCCGACTCCGTCCGGCGGCGAGAACCCCGGGCCGCACGTCGAGGCCAGAGAGATCACCCCATGGGTACGGCGCCTGATCGAGTCGCCGGTGCGCGGCTCGCTGGCCGGTGACACCGCCTACCTCGCCGAACTGACCGCGAAGGTGGCCGAGCACGACACCTACAACATGAAAGGCCAGGACAAGGTTCTGTTCGTGGGGGACGTCGGCAAGCAGCGGATCGCGATCGTGGCCCGCTACAACGACCACGAGCAGTACAGCCTCACCATGATCGGACCGCGTGGCATCGGCGCCGCCGAGCTGGCGAAGCAGAGGCGCGAGGAGCCGGACGGCACCGCGACCATCGGCATCTGGCTCACCCCGTTCTTCGTGGCCACCGTTCTCGACTACAACCACCTCGACATGCCGTACGCCTCGGTCGCGCTGGCGCCCGCCGGCTGCCGGATCGCCTCGGCGGACCCGGCCGCTGCGACCGTCGAGTGGCTGGACGAGCCGACCGGCGACTACCTGGTCAGCACTCAGGCGCACCGAGTGCACCGGGTGACCTGCGACGGCCAGGTCCGCTACCAGGGAGTCGGCGATGGCCCGGGAATGACGACGCCCCGCCGGTTCACCCAGGCCGAGTTGGACGCGGCCGCGCACGGTGTCCGGGGTGACGGCGACCCCGCGAAGACGGCCGAGACCGTGCAGGAGGCAGACCTGCATGACGCGGTGGCGCCGCCGAAGCTGCTGTACCTCGGCCGGATGCCAGGCGCCCCGGCCGACGATCCGGTGCTGGGGATCGTTCAGGTGCAGGCCCGTGACGGGTGGCGGGTCAGTGTGAACGAGGATGGCAAGAACGCGAGTATCCGGTCGCAGAAGGTGCTGGGTAGCCAGGACGCGATCATCGCGGTCGAGTACTGGCGGTATCCGGGCGAGTTCGACCTGGAGGCGACCCCCCGCGGGGGCGGCGGGCAGGTCCTCGGCGCCGATGGCCGGATGTTCGTCCTGGCGCCTCCTACTGCGGTCACGGTGCAGGTCCTTCGTGCCGACGACACGGTCCTGCGCTCGGCACCGCTCGTCGGTGGGGCCGGCAGCCTGGACTACAAGGTGGGCCAGACCCTGCGCCTGCGCGCGGTGGACGCGTCCGGTCACGAGGTCGCGTCCGGCATCGGCCCCCTGCCCACCGTCAGGGACCCTGAATACAAGTTCGCCGACACCGTCGACGACTGGTCCTGAGGCAGGGAAGGGCACCTTCGCCAGATCGCGTGAGCTGGAGACGAGCAACGGCTCGGCTCGCGCGTCACAGGGGGAAGGTGCCCTTCTCCGCGCGGTGGATCCCGAGCAATAGGAAGGTCGGGATCCGCGTGGGCCGACCGGATCGGCGGGATAGCGTGGGGTCGTGCAGATCTGGATCCCGCACGAGGCCGGTCGCGAGCTGATGGGGCCGCTGCCCGCCGGTGCCGAAGTCGATGTGCTGGCCCGCGCGGACGACCCGTTCCCCGGCGACCCGGCCGGGGTCGAGTTCTGGGTGCCGCCGTTCCTGAGCACGGGCGACGCGGTGAGACTGGCCGCGTCGATGCCGAATCTGAAGGTGGTGCAGCTGCTGTCGGCGGGTGCGGACGCCTGGGCGGGACGGCTGGCCGAGGGGGTGCTGCTGTGCGACGCGCGCGGGGTGCACGACGGGCACACCGCTGAGTGGATCGTCGCGGCGATCCTGTCCTCGCTGCGGCGCTTCGACCACTACGCGCGGGCGCAGGCGGACCACCGGTGGTCGTTCGCCGAGGTCACGCCCACCGACGTGCTCGAAGGCAAGCGGGTGCTGATCGTGGGCGCGGGGTCGATCGGCGCGGCCACGGCGGCGCGGCTGGCGCCGTTCGAGGTGGAGCTGACGTACGCGGCCCGCACCGCCCGGCCGGGCGTGCACGGGGTGGACGAGCTGCCCGACCTGCTGCCGTACGCCGACATCGTGGTGCTGCTCGTGCCACTGACCGCGCAGACGCGCGGGATGGTCGACGCGGCGTTCCTGGCCGCCATGCCGGACGGGTCGCTGCTGGTCAACGCGGCGCGAGGGCCGGTGGTCGAGACGGGCGCGCTGCTGAAGGAGCTGAACTCGGGACGGCTGTGGGCGGCGGTCGACGTGACCGAGCCCGAGCCGCTGCCGTCGGACCACCCGCTGTGGGACGCGCCGAACCTGCTGCTCACCCCGCACGTGGCGGGTACGGTGCGCGGGCTGCTGACCAAGGCATACCGCCTGGTCGGCGAGCAACTACGCAGCTACGCCGCGGGCGACCCGGTCACCAACCAGGTGCACGAGGGCTACTGACACCCATCCCTGCCGCGCCCCGTCTTGCGCCGCGCCCCTGCGCCGCGCCTCAAGATCGGTGCAGTTTCGGGGAAAGTGCACGAATTCCGGTCATGATTCGTGCGGTTTCCCCGAAACTGCACGAAAACCGTGGCCGCGCCGCACGCCGGGGTCAGGCGTGGTTGGCGGTGGCGGCGAGTTTCGGCAGGTCGGTGGGGCGTACCGCGGTCAGCGGGACCACCGTGCCGTCGAGCAGCGCCGCGACCACCCGGCGCGGGCCGTCCACCCGCAGCTCGTCTATCTGCGCCCAGGCGATGTCCCGGGTGGCCAGCAGCGCGCGCACGTGCAGGCCGTCGCCGTCGGCGTCGGTCCCGGCCCGCCACGCCCACACCGCGATCACCAGTGGCACCACCAGCACCAGTGGATACAGGCCGCCGAGGGCGGCGATCGGCAGCGCCCCGATCGCGGTGATGGCGGCGGCGACGCTGATGGGGGCGGGCAGGCGGAAGCGGGTCACGGGCCGATTGTTCCACGTAGTCTTTTGTGTCGGACGTCACGGGCATACTGGCCCGCATTCGGCAATCCACAGGTTGGAGCGAGGTCGACGATGACCGTACTGCTGCTGATAGGCACCGCGAAGGGACTGTTTCTGGCCCGCCGGGACCGGGTCGGTGACGCCTGGGATGTCTCGGTGCCCCAGTTCCCGATGACCTCGGTATACGCCGTGGGCATCGACCGGCGGCGGTCCACGCCCCGGCTGCTGGCCGGCGTGGACAGCTCCCACTTCGGGCCGAGCGTCGCCGTCAGCGACGACCTCGGCGGCTGCTGGCGCGAGCCCGACCACGCCCCGCTGGCCTTCCCCGCCGACACCGACACCGCGCTGCGCCGGGTGTGGGCGATCGCCCCCGGCCCGGCCGCCGAGCCGGACGTCGTCTGGGCGGGCACCGAACCGGGTGCGGTGTTCCGCTCCACCAACGGCGGCACCACGTTCGAGCTGGTCCGCGGTCTGTGGGACCACCCGCACCGGCCGCGCTGGGACGCCGGCTTCGGCGGGCAGGCGTTCCACACCGTGCTGCCGCACCCCACCGACCCGCGCCGGGTGCTGGTCGCGATCTCCACCGGCGGCGTCTACCGCACCGAGGACGGCGGGCAGAGCTGGCACGCCGCCAACACCGGCATCCAGGCGGTGTTCCTGCCCGAGCCGGACCGGTTCCCGGAGTTCGGCCAGTGTGTGCACAAGGTCGCCCGCGACGCCGCCGACCCCGAGCGGCTGTACCTGCAGAACCACCACGGGGTCTACCGCTCCGACGACGACGGCCGCAGCTGGAACTCGATCGCCGACTCGCTGCCCAGCGACTTCGGCTTTCCGATCGTGGCGCACCCGCGCCGGGGCGGGACGGTGTGGAACTTCCCGCTCACCGCCGACGCGCAGCGGTTCCCGGTCGACTTCAAGTGCCGGGTGTTCCGCACCACCGACGCGGGCGGGACCTGGTCGCCCCAGGCGTACGGCCTGCCCACGGCCCCGTTCTACCCGTCGGTGCTGCGTGACGCGATGTGCGTCGACGACGCCGATCCGGTCGGGGTCTACTTCGGCACCCGCACCGGCGAGGTGTACGCCAGCGCCGACGAGGGTGACAGCTGGGCGCTGGCCGCCGCGCACCTGCCCGACGTGCTGTGCGTGCGGGCGGTGCGGCTCTGATGGTCACCGTGCTGGTGCCGGGCCCGCTGCGGACCGAGTCCGGCGGCGAGTCGCGGCTGGAGGTCGACTCCGGCGGTACGCTGCGCGCGGTGCTCGACGAGGTGTCGCGGCGCTGGCCCCGGCTGGGCAGGCGGCTGCGTGACGAACGCGGCGAGCTGCGCCGCTATGTCAACGTGTACGTCGACGGAGAGGACTGCCGCATGCTCGACGGCCAGGAGACGCCGGTCCCGTCCGGCGCGGAGGTCCAGGTGCTGCCCAGTGTCGCGGGCGGCAGCGGGCCCGTGGCGCAGGAGACGGCCGTCTTCGACGGCGACCGGGTGCTCGCCGAGAACTTCGCGCCCTGGGTGCTGGAGCTGGGCCTGACCGTGGCCGAGACCGGCCCGGACTGGGCCACCCTGCGACTGCCCTGGTCGGACCGGCTGGCCCGGGAGGGCGGCGCGCTCAGCGGGCAGGCGCTGATGGCCGCCGCCGACACGGCCACCGTGATCGCGGTCAGCGCGGCCCGGGGCGGGTTCGTGCCGATGACGACGGTGCAGCTGTCCACCACGTTCCAGCGGCCGGTGCTCGGGAGCGACGTGCTGGTCACCGCCCGCCTGACCAAACTCGGCCGCACCATGGCCTTCGCCGACATCACCATGACCGCCAAGGGTGCCCTGGTGGCTCACGCCACCACTGTCTACGCCCTGCTGTGACGCGATGACCCGCTCCGGGGTCAGAGCAGGTCAGACCAGAACGGGACGGGCTTGGCCGGGGACTCGACGGGGGCGGGGGAGTCCACGGCGGTGGGCAGGTCGAACTCGCGGCGCAGGTACGTGGCGAGGTCGGCGCCGTAGACGATGACGTCGGTCTGCATGACGGAGAAGACCGGCAGGCCGGATTCGGGCAGGCCGGGGGCGTAGCGGTGGCCGTACACGGGGATCAGCCGTGGGGCTTCGCCCAGCCGCCGCCGCGCCACCGACAGCGCCAGGGTGAGCCGTCGCGGCCGGTCGCCCCAGGAGTCGAGCCAGAACCCGTTCTCCTGCACGTCGAACAGCACCCCGTCGATCGGGGCGTCCAGCGCGTCGCGCAGCCCGCCCGGGTCGCCGTCGCGCCAGTCGGGCCAGCGCTCGCCCAGCGGCAGCCCGGCCGCCAGCAGCGTGCGGTGGTCGGGATTGAACCGAAAGCCGTACGAGCGCTCGGCATACGCCAGCTCGCCCTCGCCCAGCGGCGGCCCCACCCGGCCGGGCAGGGCCGCGAGCAGGTCCCGGGCCACGGCCGCCGTCAGCGTCATGGGGCGAGCATAGACGGGCTACGGGGGTCGCTTGGCGCGTCCGCGACCGCGGCGGCGTGCCGCGACGAGCCGTGGTCTGGTCAGGCGGCCGGGGGAGCCGTGCTTCCGCGCGGGAGGAGCTGGGGCGTGGTGTCCTGGAAGCTGCGCATCGGCATGCCGTCGAGGATCTTCAGCAGCTGCGCGGCGGCGTGCGCGCCGTACGCGGCGATGTCGCGGCTGACCGCCGACAGCTGCGGGTGCACCAGCTGGCACAGCGGCGAGTCGTCCCAGGCCACGATGGACAGCTGGTGCGGGATCGCGATGCCCATCTCGTGCGCCACGCTCAGCCCCGCCACCGCCATGGTGTCGTTGTCGTAGATGATCGCGGTGGGCGACGGGCGCCGCGACAGCAGCGTGCGGGTGGCGCGGGCGCCCTCCTCACCGGTGTAGTCGGTGTAGACCGTGGTCACGTCGGTGAGGCCGACCCGGTCGGCGGCGGCGGAGACGGCCTGCCCGCGCAGCGCGGTGTGCCACAGGTCGGCCAGCCCGGCGACCCGGGCGATCCGCTGGTGGCCGAGCGCGGCCAGGTACTCGACCACGGAGGTGGTGACGGCGGCGTCGTCGGCCCATACGCCGGGGAGGCTGCCGAGGCCGTTGGGGCCGCCGATGATCACGCAGGGCAGGTTCAGCTCCTCCAGCACCGGCACCCGGGGGTCGTCGCGGCGCAGGTCGACCAGGATCACGCCGTCCACGCGGCGCTGCGCCCACCACCGGCGGTACGTGGCGATCTCGCGCTCGGGGTCCTCGGTGACCTGCAGCAGCAGGCTGACGTCGTGCTCGGACAGGGTGGCCTCGATGCCCGAGATGAGCTGCATGAAGAACGACTCGATGCCCAGCGTCCGGGCGGGCCGGTCGACGATCATGCCGAGCACACCCGTGCGGCCGTCCGACAGGGCGCGAGCGGCGCTGCTCGGGTGCCAGCCGAACTGGTCGGCGACGGCGAGGATGCGGCGGCGGGTCTCTTCCGAGACCCCGGGGCGGCCGTTGAGTGCGTACGAGACCGCGCCCTTGGACACGCCCGCGGCCCTGGCGATGTCGGCGATGGTGACGCGCTTCATGTGGCTCCCGGGGTGGTGTGTGTCGGCCAGCCTATGACCGACGGGCGACGGCGCGGGACCGCGGGCGGACCATCCCACGATTCCGCGCCGTCGGGGTGCGGCACGTCGCCGCCGATAGCGCCTGCTCAGCGTCGTCCGGAACGTAGTGGTGGATGACGCTGAGCAAAGGCGTGGTAGCCGGCGAGTATGAACCGTGTCGGGTGCTCAGCCGGTGTAGCCGGGCATCGGGAAGCCCTTGAGCAGGTCGCGGACCTCGCCCGCGATCCGGTCCAGGGTCGCGGTGTCGGCGGCGGCCGTGGCGTCGACCGCCTCGGCCATCCAGGCGGCGACCTGCGGCATGTGCTGCTCGGACAGGCCCCGGGTGGTGAGCGCGGCGGTGCCCAGGCGGATGCCGGACGGGCTCCACGGCTTGCGCGGGTCGTACGGCACCGTGTTGAAGTTGAGCTCGATCCCGGCCGCGTCCAGCGCCTTGGCGGCGGGCTTGCCCTCGACGCCCTTGCCGGTCAGGTCGATGAGCAGCAGGTGGTTGTCGGTGCCGCCGGAGACGAGGTCGAAGCCGTGCCCGGTCAGCGCGCCGGCCAGGGCCTTGGCGTTGGCGACGACCTGGTGCGCGTAGGCCTTGAAGGTCGGCTGCGCCGCCTCGTGCAGCGCCACCGCGATGCCCGCCGTGGTGTGGTTGTGCGGGCCGCCCTGCAGCCCAGGGAAGACGGCCTTGTCGATGGCGGTGGCGTGCTCCGCCTTCGCCATGATCATGGCGCCGCGCGGGCCGCGCAGGGTCTTGTGCGTGGTGGTGGTGATCACGTCGGCGTAGCCGACGGGCGAGGGGTGGGCACCGCCCGCGATCAGCCCCGCGATGTGGGCGATGTCGGCGACCAGGATCGCCCCGACCTCCTGCGCGATGGCCGCGAAGGCGGGGAAGTCGATGGTGCGGGGAATCGCCGTACCCCCGCAGAAGATCATCTTGGGGCGCTCGTTGCGGGCGATGTCGCGCACCTGGTCCAGGTCGATGCGGCCGGACTCGCGGCCGACCGTGTAGTGCACCGGGCGGAACCACTTTCCGGTCGCCGACACCGGCGAGCCGTGGGTCAGGTGGCCACCCTGGGCCAACTCCAGCGACAGGAACTTGTCGCCCGGATCCATGAACGCGAGATACACGGCCAGGTTGGCCGGCGAGCCGGAGTACGTCTGCACGTTGGCGTGCTCGGTGCCGAACAGGGCCTTGGCCCGGTCGATCGCCAGCGACTCGATCTGGTCGCAGAACTGCTGGCCCTCGTAGTACCGCTTGCCCGGGTAACCCTCGGAGTACTTGTTGTTCAGCACGGTCCCGCAGGCCTCCAGCACCGCGGTCGACACGTAGTTCTCCGAGGCGATCATGCGCAGCTTGTCGTGCTGCCGCTGCGCCTCACCCTCGACCAGCGCCGCCAGCGTCGGATCCGCCGCCGCCAGATGCCGCAACCCCGGCTCATGCATGGTGTGACTCCTTCTCCCCAGCTCACCCCCACCCTAACCCCGCTCCCTCCCGCCCCAACCGCCCCCCTACGCCACGTTGATCATGAACTTGTGGTCGCCGGTGAGGAGATGACGGTGGTCCGCCGTCCAGGCGGGCCGCCGAGACGCGTCACTGGCGAAGTGTTCGACGGTGTGTCGCGACCTGGCGCCGTGATCATCGAGCTACGGGCGGCCAGGGCGGGGGAGAATGGTCGGCATGGCTGTCAACTCGTTCATGGTGGACCTCGGGACGCCCGCGCCGGACTTCTCGCTGCCGTCTGCGATCACCGGGGATCCGGTGGCGCTCAAGGACTTCGCCGACTCGCCCGCGCTGCTGGTGGCGTTCCTGTCCAACCACTGCCCGTACGTCAAGCACGTCGAGAAGGTGTTCGGCGAGCTCGCCGCCTCGTACGCGACGAAGGGGCTGGCCGTCGTCGGGATCAGCGCCAACGACGTGGAGAACTACCCCGACGACGCGCCGGAGCGGCTGGCCGAGCAGGCGCACCGGGCCGGGTTCGCGTTCCCGTACCTGTACGACGCCGACCAGCAGGTGGCGCTCGCCTACCGCGCCGCCTGCACCCCCGACCTGTTCCTGTACGACGCCGACCGCAAGCTCGCCTACCGCGGCCAGTTCGACGACTCCCGCCCCCGCAACGACACCCCGGTCACGGGCGCGGACCTGGCCGCCGCCATCGACCACGTGCTGGCCCGTACCCCCGTCCCCGAGCCGCACCACCCCAGCAGCGGCTGCTCCATCAAGTGGCGCCCGGAGAACGAGCCCGCCTGACCCGCCCTGCCCAGACAGAGGCGCCGCCCCGGTCTCCCGGAGACGGCGCCTCTGTCTATCGATCATGAAGTTGTGCCCGCGACACGCCGTCGAACCGTGCCATAGGTTCATGATCGACGGGCGTGGGCCGCCCCGAGGCGGGCCGGGGCGGCGAGGGTGGTGCGGGTTACGGGACGCGGCGGTAGGCGCCGTCGGAGGCGCTGGTGGCCATGGAGGCGTAGGCGCGCAGGGCGGCGGAGACCGGGCGGTCGCGGTCCAGCGGGGTGTACGGCTTGTCGCGCTTCTCCTGGTGGAGGCGGCGCTCGGAGAGGACGTCCCAGGCGACGTCCAGCTCCAGGGTGCGGGCCGGGATGTCGATCGCGATCATGTCGCCGTTCTCGACCAGCGCGATCAGGCCGCCGCCCGCCGCCTCGGGCGAGATGTGGCCGATGGACAGGCCGCTGGTGCCGCCGGAGAAGCGGCCGTCGGTGATCAGTGCGCAGGCCTTGCCCAGGCCCCGGCCCTTGAGGAATGAGGTCGGGTAGAGCATCTCCTGCATGCCGGGGCCGCCGCGCGGTCCCTCGTAGCGGATCACCACGACGTCACCGGCGACGATCTCGTTGGCGAGGATGGCGGTGACGGCGTCGTCCTGCGACTCGAACACCTTGGCGGGGCCGCGGAAGCGCAGGCTCTCCTCGCCGACGCCCGCGGTCTTGACCACCGCGCCGTCCGGGGCGAGGTTGCCGTGCAGGATGGCCAAGCCGCCGTCCACCGTGTACGCGTGCTCGACCGACCGGATGCAGCCGTTCGCCGCGTCGGTGTCCAGCGTGGACCACACGTTCTCGGTGCTGAACGGCTGCGTGGTGCGCACCCCGCCCGGCGCGGCGTGGAACAGCCGCTCCGCCTCTGGCAGCGTCCTGCCGCTGCGGATGTCCCAGTCGTCGAGCCAGCTCTGCAGGTCGGGCGAGTGCACCGAGTGGACGTTGGTGTGCAGCTTTCCGCCGCGGTTCAGCTCGCCGAGCAGGGCCGGGATGCCGCCGGCGCGGTGCACGTCCTCCATGTGGTACTGCTGGCTGTTGGGCGCGACCTTGGCCAGGCACGGCACCCGGCGCGAGATCGCGTCGATGTCGGCCACGCCGAAGTCCAGCTCGGCCTCTCGCGCGGCGGCCAGCAGGTGCAGCACGGTGTTGGTCGAGCCGCCCATGGCCACGTCGAGCGCGACCGCGTTCTCGAACGCCTCACGGGAGGCGATGGCGCGCGGCAGCACCGACGCGTCGTCGCCCTCGTAGTAGCGCTTGCACAGGTCCACGATCAGC
The DNA here is from genome assembly GCF_019083965.1 of Catellatospora tritici. Lineage (GTDB taxonomy): Bacteria > Actinomycetota > Actinomycetes > Mycobacteriales > Micromonosporaceae > Catellatospora > Catellatospora tritici. The sequence continues at coordinate 267,660 of NZ_JAHRCY010000001.1, read as the reverse complement.
GACCCGGCGCGCTCGAACAGCGCCTTGCGGGCGGCGTGCGTGGCCAGGGTCGAGCCGTTGCCGGGCAGGGCCAGGCCGATGGCCTCGGTGAGGCAGTTCATCGAGTTGGCGGTGAACATGCCGGAGCAGGAGCCGCAGGTCGGGCAGGCGGAGCGCTCGATGCGGCCGAGCTGCTCGTCGCTGACCTTGTCGTCGGAGGCGGCGACCATGGCGTCGATCAGGTCGAGCTTGGTGTGCACCACGCCCTCGACCGCGACGGTCTTGCCGGCCTCCATCGGGCCGCCGGAGACGAACACGGTCGGGATGTTGAGCCGCAGCGCGGCCAGCAGCATGCCGGGGGTGATCTTGTCGCAGTTGGAGATGCAGACCAGCGCGTCGGCGCAGTGCGCGTTCACCATGTACTCGACCGCGTCGGCGATCAGCTCGCGGCTGGGCAGCGAGTAGAGCATGCCGCCGTGGCCCATGGCGATGCCGTCGTCCACGGCGATGGTGTTGAACTCGCGGCCGACGCCGCCCGCCTCGAACACCGCGTCGGCCACCAGGCCGCCGAGGTCCTTGAGGTGTACGTGCCCCGGCACGAACTGGGTGAAGCTGTTCGCGATCGCGACGATCGGCTTGCCGAAATCGTCGTCGGTCATGCCGGTGGCGCGCCACAGGGCTCGGGCGCCGGCCATCGTGCGACCGTGGGTGGAGGTACGGGAACGCAACTCGGGCATGTCGCAAGTGTGTCACTCGGCCGGGGGCGCGCCCAGCTCAGCGGTGACGTGTCCAACTCTCGGGACGGTCACTCGGGGGAATGTCGCACAGCGTGTCTCGCTTTGTGCGCAATGCTCGGGCAGAGTGGATCCGTGGACCTCCCCCCGGGGCTCGCGATAGCCGTTCTGGCGAGCGTGGTGACCGCTGTGCCCGCAGTCTGGGCGATGGCGACCAATCGGCTGGCCGACCAGCAGGGCCTGGTCGTCCGCGCGAATCGGCTGTGCGCCGGTGCGCTGGTTCTGTATGCGGTGGCGGCCCCGATCGCCTGGCTGCACACCATGCGCTGGGACGACGGCTGGGACGACCGGGTCGGCAGCCGCATCATGCTCGGCGGCCTGCTCGGCCTGCCCGCCTCGGTGGCGGCGCTGCTGCTGGTCGCGGCGCTCCTGGAGATCATCGATCAGGTGATCGGCGAGGGGGCGCGGCTGCGTCTGATGCTCGAGTCGCTGATGGGCGCCTCGGCCCTGTTCATCGTGCTGTGGACGGTGCTGCTCAGCACCCATCCGCACGCCCACGGCATGAGCACCGCCGTGCCCAAGACCTGCATGCCGGTGCTGATGGCGACCGTCCTCACCTGCGTGGTGGTGGGGTTGAGCGTGGTGCTGGTGGTGCGGGCGCAACTGCGCCGCGGGCCGCTGCTGCGCCACAGCGCGGGCGCCGCCCTGGCCTCGGTCGGCATGACCGCCGTCGCACTGGGCGCGTGCGCCGGCTGGGGCCCGATCGTGCTGCTCGGCGGGCTCATGATCCCGGCGGGCGCGGCGCTGTGGTTCGTCGGCCCGGCCCCGCAGGCGCGCACCCACGACACCGAGTCCGCCTCGCCCAGCTCCGGCCTGGCCACCGGCCTGGTGCCGGTGCTGGCGATCTCGTTCGTGGCGGTGCACGGGTACACCCAGAGCCAGGGCATCGAGATGGTGACCGCGCTGGTCGGCATCTCCAACGGCTTCTTCATGGCGGGGCGGCAGTACCTGGCCATCCTCGACGTACGCCGGGCCAACCAGCGGCTGGCCGACAGCGAGTCGCACTTCCGGGAGCTGGCCCACACCGACCCGCTGACCGGCCTGGCCAACCGCCGCGGCCTGCTGCGCACGCTCTACCTCGACGCGGTGAACGGGCCGCCGTGCGTGCTGCTCACGCTGGATCTGGACGGCTTCAAGAACGTCAACGACATGCGCGGCCACGACGTCGGCGACGCGGTGCTGATCGAGGTCGGCCAGCGGCTGCGGCTCAACCTGCGCCCCGGTGACCTGGCGGCGCGGCTGGGCGGCGACGAGTTCGCGGTGCTGATGTGGAGCAAGCAGGCCGAGGCGGCCAAGGTGGCCCAGCGGCTGCTGAACGTGCTGGCCCGGCCGTACCAGCACGGGGCGGCCGACATCTTCCTGTCGGCCAGCATCGGCCTGGCCGGGTGCGCCGAGGCCGACACGGTGCCCACCCTGCTGCGCAACGCCGACCTGGCGCTGCGCTCGGCCAAGCAGCGCGGCAAGAACCGGGTCGAGCTCTACGACGAGGTGTACGACCGCCAGCTGCGCCGCCGCACCGCGATCGAGCACGCGCTGCGCACCGCCGTCGACCGCGACGAGTTCAAGCTGGTCTACCAGCCGGTGGTGGCCCTGCCCAAGTACGGCATGGTCGGCGCCGAGGCGCTCATCCGCTGGACGCATCCGGAGCTCGGTACGGTCACGCCGCTGGAGTTCATCCCGATCGCCGAGGAGACGGGCCAGATCGAGGCGGTGGGCGCCTGGGTGCTCAACACCGCCTGTCGCCAGCTGTCGCGCTGGGTCGCCGACGGGTACGACGTCTGGGTCTCGGTCAACATCTCGCCTCGCGAGTTGCACTCCACCCGTTACGCCACGGCGGTCAAGGACGTGCTGCGCACGCACGGGGTGGCGCCCTCGCGGTTGGTGCTGGAGGTGACCGAGCACGCGGTCGCCACCGACATCGACGAGTTCCGCCGGACCCTGTCGGCGCTGCGGGCGCTGGGCGTGCGCATCGCGCTGGACGACTTCGGGGCGGGATATTCGTCACTCGGACAGCTGCGCAGCATGCCGGTGGACATCCTCAAGATCGACCGGAGTCTGGTCATCGACGCCCCGACCGACCAGGGTCCCGGCGCGCCCATGGTGGACGTGGTGGTGCGCCTGGGGCAGCGACTGGGCCTGCAGGTCATCGCGGAGGGGATGAGCGAGCCGCAGCACCGCAAGCTGGTCGAGGCGGCCGGCTGCCCGTACGGGCAGGGTCAGCTGTTCGGCATGGGGGTGCCCGCCGAGCACCTGGAGGCGATGCTGGTGGCGTCGTCCACCCGCGGGCAGGCCGGGCAGAGCGGCCAGCCACGCCCGACGGGGCTGCCGAAACCGGCCGGAAACGGCGGCATGACGATGGGTATCCACGGCCTGGTCGGCAACGGAACCGAACGTCACGACACTGCCGTCCCAACATCCGGGAGCAGTTGACTCAGCGGCTGAGATGCGTCAAGCTGAGCCCATGTCGACCTCTCGGCCGTCTGCCCGAGTACTTACCTGAGCGCACTCTCACCTGATGAGAGTGCGCTGGCCCCCGTGCGTTCCTGCACGAGGGCTTTTTTGTTGGCCGGGCTTCAACGACGTGACCTTCAGAGTCAAAGGTGATCGGAAATGACTAGACCAAGCCCTGAGTCCCTGGCCCAGCGGGCCGCGGCGCAGCGGTCCGCGCCACCTGCGGCGCCCGGCGCCCAGATCGCACCAGTTCCGTGCACCGGTGCACAGAGCCTCGTCAAGTCACTGGAGGCGCTCGGGGTAGAGGTGGTGTTCGGCATTCCCGGCGGCGCGATCCTGCCCGCGTACGACCCGCTGTTCGACTCGAAGGTGCGCCACATCCTGGTCCGGCACGAGCAGGGCGGCGGCCACGCGGCCACCGGGTACGCGCAGGCCACCGGCAAGGTCGGCGTGTGTATGGCGACCTCCGGTCCGGGCGCGACCAACCTGGTGACGCCGATCGCCGACGCGTATATGGACTCGGTCCCGCTGGTGGCGATCACCGGCCAGGTGGCCCGGCCCGCGATCGGCACCGACGCCTTCCAGGAGGCCGACATCCAGGGCATCACCCTGCCGATCACCAAGCACAACTTCCTGGTGCAGTCGGCCGAGGACCTGCCCCGGGTGCTGGCCGAGGCGTTCCACCTGGCGGCGACCGGCCGCCCCGGCCCGGTGCTGGTGGACATCCCCAAGGACGTGCTGCAGGCGCAGACCTCGTTCAGCTGGCCGCCGACGCTGGACCTGCCCGGCTACCGACCCACGCTGCACCCGCACGGCAAGCAGATCCGTGAGGCGGCCCGCCTGATCACCTCGGCCAAGCGCCCGGTGCTGTACGTCGGCGGCGGCGTGCTCAAGGCCAACGCCACCGGCGTGCTCAAGGAGCTGGCCGAGCTGACCGGCATCCCGGTGGTGACCACGCTGATGGCGCGCGGGGCGTTCCCCGACTCGCACCCGCAGCACATGGGCATGCCGGGCATGCACGGCACCGTCTCGGCGGTGTACGCGCTGCAGCGCAGCGACCTGCTGATCACCCTGGGCGCGCGCTTCGACGACCGGGTCACCGGCAAGTTGGACAGCTTCGCCCCGGACGCGCAGGTCATCCACGCCGACATCGACCCGGCCGAGATCGGCAAGAACCGCCACGCGGACGTGCCGATCGTGGGCGACGTCAAGCACGTGATCGAGGAGCTGATCACGGCGCTGAAGAGCGAAACCCACCCGCCGCGCGCCGACTGGTGGCGGCAGCTGAACGACCTGCGCACCCGCTACCCGCTGGGCTGGGAGGAGCCGGAGGACGGCACCCTCGCCCCGCAGTACGTGATCAAGCGGCTGGGCGAGATCGCCGGGCCGGACGCGATCTACTGCGCGGGTGTCGGGCAGCACCAGATGTGGGCCAGCCAGTTCATCTCGTACGAGAAGCCGGGCACCTGGCTCAACTCCGGTGGCCTGGGCACCATGGGCTACGCCGTCCCGGCCGCGATGGGCGCCAAGACCGGCAAGCCCGACGCGGTGGTGTGGGCGATCGACGGCGACGGCTGCTTCCAGATGACCAACCAGGAGCTGGCCACCTGCGCGCTGGAAGGCATCCCGATCAAGGTCGCCGTGATCAACAACGGCAACCTGGGCATGGTGCGCCAGTGGCAGACGCTGTTCTACGACGCGCGTTACTCCAACACCGACCTGGGCACGCACAAGCACCGCATCCCCGACTTCGTGAAGCTGGCCGAGGCGCTGGGCTGCATCGGCATGCGCTGCGAGTCCGCCGAGGACGTGGACAAGACGATCGAGGCCGCGATGGCGATCAACGACGCCCCCGTGGTGATCGACTTCGTGGTCGGCAAGGACGCCATGGTGTGGCCGATGGTGGCCGCCGGCACCAGCAACGACGAGATCCAGTTCGCCCGCGGCGTGCGCCCGACCTTCGACGAGGACGACATCTGACATGACCGAGCGCAGCGAGGGAATCATGGAGCAACTTCCGGCTCAGGCGGCCGCGGAGCGAAGCGGAGCGGTCGCATGAGCAAGCACACTCTGTCCGTGCTGGTGGAGAACAAGCCCGGCGTCCTGGCCCGCGTGGCCGGGCTGTTCTCGCGGCGCGGGTTCAACATCGACTCGCTGGCGGTGGGGGAGACCGAGCACCCCGAGGTCTCCCGGATCACCGTCGTGGTCAACGCCGACGAGCAGCCGCTGGAGCAGGTCACCAAGCAGCTCAACAAGCTGGTCAACGTGCTGAAGATCGTGGAGCTGGAATCCAGCACCGCGGTGCAGCGCGAGCTGCTGCTGGTCAAGGTGCGTGCGGACCGCCCGGTGCGCTCGCAGGTGCTGGAGACGGTCGAGCTGTTCCGTGCCAAGGTCGTCGACGTCGCTCCCGACGCGCTGACCATCGAGGCCACCGGCACCGCCGAGAAGCTGGACGCGCTGCTGCGCGATCTGGAGCCGTACGGCATCAAGGAGATGGTGCAGTCGGGCCTGGTCGCCATCGGCCGCGGCTCGCGCAGCATCACCGCCAACCCGTCGCTTCGTTTGGCCGCCTGAGCACCCAGAACGATCAACTGGTGAGACGCGGCCCGGGTCGTGTCACCGCAGCGCCGCCCGGCAGGCGAAGATGCCTGTCGCGCGGCGAGAGCTTGAGAGGGAACGAGAATGGTTGAGATCTTCTACGACGACGACGCGGACCTGTCGATCATCCAGGGACGCAAGGTCGCCGTCATCGGGTACGGCAGCCAGGGCCACGCCCACGCGCTGTCGCTGCGGGACTCGGGCGTCGACGTCCGGATCGGTCTGAAGGAGGGCTCGAAGAGCCGGGCCAAGGCCGAGGAGCAGGGCCTGCGGGTCATGACTCCCGCCGAGGCGGCCGCTGAGGCCGACGTGATCATGATCCTCGCGCCGGACACCGCGCAGCGCTTCATCTACGCCGAGTCGATCGCCCCGAACCTGACCGCCGGCAAGGCGCTCTTCTTCGGCCACGGCTTCAACATCCGCTACGGCCTGATCACCCCGCCGTCGGACGTGGACGTGGCGATGGTCGCCCCGAAGGGCCCCGGCCACCTGGTGCGCCGCCAGTACGTCGACGGCAAGGGCGTGCCGTGTCTCATCGCGATCGAGCAGGACGCCACCGGCGGCGCGCAGGCGCTGGCGCTGTCGTACGCCAAGGCGATCGGCGGTTCGCGGGCCGGTGTCATCAAGACCACGTTCAAGGAGGAGACCGAGACCGACCTGTTCGGTGAGCAGGCCGTGCTCTGCGGTGGTGCCTCCGCGCTGGTCCAGGCCGGGTTCGAGGTGCTGACCGAGGCGGGGTACACCCCCGAGGTGGCGTACTTCGAGTGCCTGCACGAGCTGAAGCTGATCGTCGACCTCATGTACGAGGGCGGCATCGCCCGCATGCGCTACAGCGTCTCCGACACCGCCGAGTACGGCGACGTCACCCGCGGCCCGCGCGTCATCGACAGCCGGGTCAAGGAGGAGATGAAGCGCATCCTGGGCGAGATCCAGAACGGCGAGTTCGCCCGCGAGTGGGTCGCCGAGGACGACAACGGCCGCCCCAACTTCACCAAGCTCCAGGAGCAGGGTGCGGTGCACCCGATCGAGGAGACCGGCGCCAAGCTGCGGGCCATGATGAGCTGGGTCGACCGGCCGATCACCGAGACCGCCTGAGCACTTCCCCCCATAGAGCAGCCGGACCGCGGACAACGGTGGTCGGGCCATACCGGGCCGCGCCCGAGGCGATCCCTCGGCGCGGCCCGGCTACTTTCGCGTTCGGGCGTGATCCGGACTGAGCTGGACAAACGTGAGGACGGTCACGGGCCGCCTTCGGCGTGCGAACCCATGTCAAGCCCGTAACATCGCCGGGGTAGGCCCCGAACGCAATGCGGCGGTTCCGGGCATCAGTCATCCAACTCTCAGTCGTGAGGCAAGCTGTGACTCCCGTCGTTCTCATTGCCGAAGAACTCGCTCCCGCCGCGCTCGACGTGCTGGCGTACGACTTCGACGTACGCCACGTCGACGGCACGGACCGGGCGGCACTGCTTGCCGCGCTGGCCGAAGCCGACGCCGTGATCGTGCGGAGCGCCACCAAGATCGACGCCGAGGCGATCGCCGCCGCGCCGAAGCTCAAGGTCGTCGCCCGCGCCGGTGTCGGCCTGGACAACGTCGAGGTGCCCGCCGCCACCGCGCGCGGTGTCATGGTCGTGAACGCGCCGACCTCGAACATCGTCTCCGCCGCCGAGCAGGCCCTGGCGCTGCTGCTGGCCGTGGCCCGCAACACCGCGTCGGCGTCGGCCGCGCTGAAGAACGGCGAGTGGAAGCGCTCGAAGTACACCGGTGTCGAGCTGCAGGGCAAGACGGTCGGCGTGGTCGGCCTCGGCCGTATCGGCGTGCTGTTCGCCCAGCGCATCGCCGCCTTCGGCACCCGCCTCATCGCGTACGACCCGTACGTGCAGCCGGCCCGCGCCGCCCAGCTCGGCGTGCGCCTGGTCGGGCTGGAGGAGCTGCTGCGGGAGAGCGACTTCATCTCGATCCACCTGCCGAAGACCCCGGAGACGGTGGGTCTGATCGGCGCCAAGGAGCTCCAGCTCGTCAAGCCCGAGGTGCGCATCATCAACGCCGCGCGCGGCGGCCTGATCGACGAGGAGGCGCTCGCCGAGGCACTGGCCGACGGGCGCGTCGCCGGTGCCGGCATCGACGTGTACCTCAAGGAGCCGTGCACCACCTCGCCGCTGTTCGCCTTCGACAACGTCGTGGCCACCCCGCACCTGGGCGCCTCGACCCACGAGGCGCAGGACAAGGCCGGTCTGGCCGTGGCCAAGAGCGTCAAGCTGGCGCTGCAGGGCGAGTTCGTGCCCGACGCGGTCAACGTGCAGGCCGGTGGCGTGGTCGCCGAGGAGGTGCGGCCGCTGCTGCCGCTGGCCGAGAAGCTCGGCAAGGTCTTCACCGCGGTCGCGGGCGGTGTGGCCGCCAGCATCACCGTCGACGTGCGCGGCGAGATCGTCGAGCAGCACGACGTGTCGGTGCTGAAGCTGGCCGCCAGCAAGGGCCTGTTCAGCTCGATCGTCGAGGAGCAGGTCACCTACGTCAACGCGCCGCTGATCGCGGCCGACCGGGGCGTGGAGATCAACCTGGTCACCAACCCCGAGGTCAACGAGCACAAGAACCTGGTCACGGTGCGCGGCGCGCTCACCGACGGCCGTACCGTCAGCGTCGCGGGCGCGGTGGTGACGCACGGCGTGCGCGAGCAGCTCAAGCTCACCGAGCTGGACGGCTTCGACCTGGAGCTGGACGCCGAGGGCAACCTGCTGTTCTTCCGCTACTCGGACCGCCCCGGCGTGGTCGGCGCGGTCGGCACCGTGCTCGGCGCCGTCGGCGTGAACATCGCGGCGATGCAGGTGGCCCGACGCGAGGCCGGCGGCGAGGCGCTGATGACGCTGACCGTCGACTCGCCGGTCCCCGCCGACCTGCTGCAGCGCGCGGCGGAGAACATCGGCGCGGCCTCGGTCAGCGCCGTGGACCTCACCGAGGAGTAAGCGACCGCTTGCGTAGCGTTGCGTCCGCTCGGTAGCCTGCAGGGGTCCACAGCGGACGCTCGCGACGCGGGCACGGGTGGACGGATCTTCGGGTGATCCGGTCCGCACGGACGCGACGCATCACAGCAATCAACGATCGGCCCGGTCAGGACTGTTTGCCGCAGTCCCGACCGGGCCGGTCGCTTGTGCTCCGATGCCGCCGCGCGAACGCCGCGAATGCGACATGATGACGAAATGCACTCCCGAATCGACGTAGGCTCGGACGACCCGAACCGTGCCGACCTCGACGCGGCCGAACCGGGCCGCGACGCCCCGGCGCACATCGAACCGGGCTGCGACGCCCCGGCGCACATCGAACCGCGCAAGCCCTCGGCCGCGCAGGTCGCGCTGCAGCGCCGCCTGGCCGACTCGCGCCGCGGCGTCGACATCTACCTGCTGCTGCTGCTCGCGGCGGTGCTCGTCTTCGCGATGCTGGTCGCCGGGCAGCCCAGCTGGACGTTCGGCGCGGCGGTCGTCGGCGGCCTGGTGACGGTGCTGGTGGCTTTCGGCGCGTTCCTCGTGGCCAACGGCGCCGACTTCCGACTGCGCCGCGACCTCGTGCCGCAACGGTTGGCGCTGTCCGCCACCGGGGAGACGGTGCCGGCGGAGTTGCGAGCCCTCCCGTGGCGCTCACCTCGCGCCATGATCGGCGCCTTCCTGCCCCTGGTGTACGTCGGCACGCTGATCTGGCGACTGCGGGTCGAGCAGGCCCACCTGGACGCCGTCCTGCCGGGCGACCACGTCGGCTGGAAGGACCTGCTCGCCTGGGCGCTGCTGATCGGGCTGATCCTGCTCGTCCCCGCCGGGATCCTGCTCGTCGTCTACCGGCGGTACCAGCCCGGCAGCGGCCACGTGCTGGCGCGCGTCGACGCGGGCGGCATCTGGCTGCGGGCCATGCGGGTCACCATCCCGTGGCACGAGATCGTCAGCATCGGCCTGCGCCTGGACGACCGGCCCGAGACCGGGCTGCTGGTCGAGGTCGCCGACCCGGAGGCGATCGTGGCCCGCAGCTCGTACCGCGGCCTGCGTCGCCGCTACGCCCTGTGGACCCTGCGTGGTGGCGACCGCAACATCATGATCGACGAGTTCTGGCTGGCCGAACCGGTGGACGCGGCCTTGGCCTCGGCTCGGGCGTACCACCGCGAGACCTGGGCCGACACCGACGCCGACGGCGCCGAACCCGTCCAGCGCGCCGAACTCACCGGCTGGGTCTTCTGACCGACCGGCCGAACGCCCCCCCGCCGGGGCAGCAGCGACTTGACGATTGCTTCACCATGGCGGGCATGTCCGATCCAATGCCCGAGTGGCCCGCCCTGGCCGAGCGGCTGCGCTCGCGTCGCCTCCTGACCGACGCGGCTCTGTGGCTCACCCTGGTGTCGGCCCTGACAGCGGCATTCGTGGAGATCCGTTATCCAGACGACAGCCTCAGCCCGGTCTCGAAATCGCTGACCGAAGGCGCGTCCATGCTGCTGTTGCTGCTGTCGGCCGGGCTGTACGCCTGGGAGTTCCGCGGCCGCCACGCCGCCGTCGCGGTGCGCCTCAGGCATGCGCTGGCCCGACCCGATGCCGCCGCGCGGTCGGTGGAGTTGGGCGCCGCCCGTTTCCGCTCGCCCCGCGCGATGATGCTGGTGCTGGTGCTGCCGGTGTACCTGGCGCTGCGCAATGACGCGTACGAGAATCCGTTCGACGTGGCGGTGACCGTCGCGATCGGGCTCCTGCTTCTCGACTTCGGCTGGCTCTCGGCCTGGCTGCACGGCACGTTCCGCCGCGGACCGGCGGTCCGGGTCGACGAGTCCGGGTTGTGGATCGCCGCCCTGAAGGCGACCGTCACCTGGCCGGAGATTTCCGAGATCGGCTTCGTCGCGCCGGGGGCGCCGAGGCGGCCGTTCTGGTCGAAGAACCTGTCGGAGCCGAGCGGGCCGCCCGAAATCGGGCTGGCGATCCGGCTGAGCGACCCCGGCCACACCCTCGGGCGCCTCGGCCTCGGGCTGCTCAACTGGCGCCTGGCCCGCCAGGTCCGCCAAGGCGCCGACTGGCTGGTGCTGCGCGAGTCGCTGCTGACCGGACCGGTCGACGACGCGGTCGCGGCGGCGCTGGCATATCACACGGGGCGGCAGGCGCCGGTGCTGCTGACGCCGCCCGGCTGGGGAGGCGGACCCGGTCCGTTCGGGGGAACGCGGCTCGTCCTGCCGAATCCGCTGCCGCCGCGCTGATCCGTGGCAGTCTGCTGGGATGAGTGAATCGTCGTCGGCGGAGATCGTCATCGCCCCCGTCGGGCTGGAGCACCTGCGGCAGGTGCTGGACCTGGGCTACCGGGTGTTCGACACCTCGGTGAAGCCCTACACCTCGTGGTCGCTGACCGCTGTCGCCGAGCACCTGGACAGCGGCGACAGCGCCTGCTGGGTGGCGCTGGACGGCGAGACCGTGGTCGGCTTCGTGCTCGGCTCGCAGACGTTCGAGCTGCGCGACGACTGGGGCTACCTGGAGTGGATCGCGGTGGACCCGGCATACCAGGGCCGGGGCATCGCCGGTCGGCTGGTGAACGCCTGCTGCGAGGCCCTGTTCGCGGGCGGCGCCAGCCGCGTCGTCACCGACGTCGAGAGCTCGAACAACGCCTCGGCCACCCTGATGTCGCGCAACGGCTTCGCCCCCGCCGTCACGGTCACCCTGTTCGTCCGCAGCAGCCAACCCGACGCCGAACCCACCCGCAACATCCCCGGCGCCTCCAAACGCCACCTCATCCGCAGCGGCCGCCTGGTCGGCGACCACCGCCCCGCAGGCTGAACCCCGTCGATCATGAACTTATGGCACGGTTCGTCGGCGTGTCAGTGGCACAGCTTCCTGATCAACGTGCTGATGGCGAGCATTGGTGTCCGCATGTTGGTACGGGTGTACCGTGGGGTGGGAAACTGGCTTAACGTTCGGTAGAACAGTCGGCATGGGTGCCGGTGTGGGTGAGAGGCGAGCGGGAATGCGCATTGCGGTCGTGGCCGGAGACGGGATCGGCACCGAGGTGGTCGCGGAGGGCCTCAAGGTGCTCGACGCGGTCCTGCCGGGTGTGGAGACCACCGCCTACGACCTGGGCGCGGCACGCTACCACCGCACCGGCGAGGTGTTCCCCGACTCCGTGCGGGACGAACTGGCCCAGCACGACGCGATCCTGCTCGGCGCCGTCGGCGACCCGAGCGTGCCGCCGGGTGTGCTGGAGCGGGGCCTGCTGCTGAAGCTGCGCTTCGACTTCGACCAGTACGTCAACCTGCGCCCGTCGCGGCTGTGGCCGAACACCAGCGGCCCGCTGGCCGGCGTCAAGCCCGGCGAGATCGACTTCGTGGTGGTCCGCGAGGGCACCGAGGGGCTGTACGCGGGCGCCGGTGGCGGCATGCACCGGGGCACCCCGCACGAGATCGCCACCGAGGAGAGCCTGAACACCCGCCACGGCGTGGAGCGGGTCATCCGCGACGCGTTCGAGCGCGCGGGCAAGCGCCCCCGTCGCAAGGTCACCATGGTCCACAAGACCAACGTGCTGACCCACGCGGGCGGTCTGTGGGCGCGCACGTTCGCGCAGGTGGCGGCCGAGTTCCCGGACATCACCACCGAATACCAGCACGTCGACGCGGCCGCCATGTTCATGGTCACCAACCCGCAGCGCTACGACGTGGTCGTCACCGACAACCTGTTCGGCGACATCCTCACCGACATCGCGGCGGCCGTGACCGGCGGCATCGGCCTGGCCGCGAGCGGCTGCATCAACCCGACCCGCGCCTTCCCGTCCATGTTCGAGCCGGTGCACGGCTCCGCACCGGACATCGCGGGCCAGGCCAAGGCCGACCCCGTCGCGGCGATTCTGTCGGTGGCGCTGTGCCTGGACCACCTGGGCTACGCCGACGAGGCACTCAAGATCGAAGAAGCGGTTTCGACCGAACTGTCCGGCCGTACGCCCGGACAGGCGATCCGCACGGCCGAGGTCGGCGACCGAGTATCCGTACTCGTAGCATGACCGCACGGCCGCGAGAATGACACGTTCGCCCGGTCCGTGAGGTGGCCGGGCGATGTGCTTTCTGCCTGGGACACCGCACGGGCTGGGGTTTAACGAGCGTTAGAGGTAAGTTTTCCCCGGACCCCTGACGATGGAGGGCAGCGCGCATGAGCGGCGGTGGCACGATCGACTTCGAGATCCGTCCGAGTTCGCAACCGGTATCGGCCACTGAGCGAGAGGCGCTCCTGGCCAACCCGGGCTTCGGCCGGATCTTCACCGACCACATGGTCACCATTCGGTACGCCGAGGGCAAGGGCTGGTACGACGCCCGGGTCGAGGCGCGAGCCCCGATCCCGATGGACCCGGCGACCGCCGTACTGCACTACGCCCAGGAGATCTTCGAAGGCCTGAAGGCGTATCACCGGGCCGACGGCAAGATCGGCCTGTTCCGCCCCGAGGCCAACGCGGCCCGGTTCGTCGAGTCGGCGCACCGCATGGCGATGGCGCCGCTGCCGACCGAACTGTTCCTCGGCTCGATCCGACAGCTGATCGACATCGACCGCGCCTGGGTGCCGACCAGCACCGAGGGCAGCCTCTACCTGCGCCCGTTCCAGTACGCCAGCGAGGCGTTCCTCGGCGTGCGCCCGGCCCGCGAGTACCTCTATGTGCTGATCGCCTCGCCGGTCGGCCCGTACTTCGCCGGCGGGGTCAAGCCGGTGACGATCTGGGTGTCGAACGACTACACCCGGGCCGCGCCCGGCGGCACCGGCGCGGCCAAGTGCGGCGGCAACTACGCCGCCGGTCTGGCCGCCCAGGCCGAGGCGGCCGAGCACGGCTGCGACCAGGTCGTTTACCTGGACGCGGCGGAGCGCAGGTACATCGACGAGCTCGGCGGCATGAACGTGTTCCTGGTCCGCAAGGACGGCACCATGATCACTCCGCCGCTGAACGGCGCCATCCTGCCCGGCATCACCCGCGACTCGGTCATCACGCTGGCCAAGGAGCAGGGCTACTCGGTCGAGGAGCGTCCGGTCTCGATCGACGAGTGGCGCGACGGCGCCCGCAGCGGCGAGATCGTCGAGGCGTTCGCCTGCGGCACCGCCGCCGTGCTGACCCCGATCGGCACCGTCCGCGGCACCGAGGGCGACTTCCTGATGGGCGACGGCACAGCAGGCCAGGTGGCGACCGCCCTGCGCGCACACCTCGTCGACATCCAGTTCGGCCGCCGCCCCGACCCCCACGGCTGGACCACCACCGTCTAGAAGTAAGGAAGGGCCCCTTCTCATCGCTTTGCGAGGTAGCAGGGGCCCTTCTTGACACCTGCGCCCAGCGGCGTAGGCGACGTGTCGCTGTCCGGCGATCGGAGCTGCGCGTGCGGGGCGGTGGGGTGGTGGTCGGCGGGGGACTTGGCTGTGGCCATACCAGATCAAGAGCCGGCGGCGGGCGTCGTCCCCAAGCCACCGGTTGTCCACCGACGGAGCCTGCGGCGGCTGGCCTGGAACGCCACAACATCCTCGGCCGCGTCGGCGTGCAGGTGCTGCACTTCGTGCCCTCGTTCGTGGCGCGGCGGCCGGACGAGGTGCGCCGCATCGTGGTCGAGGCCGCCGCGCGTCGGGCCGGTGTCGAGGTGGATGTACGCGTCCTGCCCTGAACTCTCGCCTCCGCTCCCGCCCGCTCCCGCTCCCGCCCGCTCCCGCTCCCGCCCGCTCCCGCTCCCGCCCGATCCCGCGCACTCGGCGCGGGAGCGTTTGGAGTTAAGAAGGGGCCCTTCTTCTACGGAAAGCGATAAGAAGGGGCCCTTCCTTACCAGCGGCGCGGCGCGTCAGCGCACCGGGCGGTGGGTGCTGGCGGGCCGGTTACCGCTCGGGCGGGAGCCGCCGGGGCGGGCGCCGTACGGGCGCGTGCCCGCCCACCGGGCCGCTGACGATCGTATGACCCCGAATTGGGACTCGACGTGTGCCAGGGCCCGTTCTACGTTGTCAGTTGCCATGTCGGACCTCCTCGATACCCCGACCGTCGACCGCGCTGCTGGGCGGTCGCTCGGTGCTGCCTGTCGCGGGGTGGTGGCGAGGGATGGTTCCGGTGTGGACGTTCAGCCGGCGCGTCGCAGTGCGGCCTGCATGGTCGGCGGGCGACCGATGCGCGGGGGCGGGGCGAGCCGCCGCCGTGCGGTGAGGGGCAGGTCCAGGAACGACGCGTCCAGACTGACCAACGAGCGGACCAGCGCCTGCTGCAGTTCCTCGGCGTCGGGCAGGTGCCAGTTCACCTGTGCGGGTGACACCTGCCAGCGCACGGGCCCTTCGGGCAGCACGGTCGGCGGGGCCGGGATCCACGAGCCGTGGCTGTGGCGCAGCACGTCGACCCGGTGGTCGAGTTCGGGCGCGAATGCCGCGCCGGGCTTCATGAGGAACATCCAGCGGCCGGTGGCGGTGACCGCTACCGGGCCGCGTACGCGGCCGGCAGTGCTGGCGGCGCCGGGCCCGGTGGGTGGCCCGCAGACGGCGCTGGCGCCCAGCAGCGCGGGGACTTCGAGCACGTCGAAGGTGTGCCCGGTGGGCAGCAGCACCGCGTGCGGATGCTGGCACCACCACTCGTCGAGCTGTGCGGTGAACGTACTGGACTGCGTCTCCCAGTCGGTCAGCAGCGGGTGGCAGCTGGTGGCCAGACAGGTGGCCCGGTCACAGGCCATGCGACGGCCGTTGAAGTACCCGCCCGGGGTCACCGCCCAGCCGTGGGCGGCGAACCGCAGCGCCGCACGGCGCAGCCGGTGCCGGAGCAGGTTCCTGGCGAACGGTCCGTGTCGCCACCGCATGGTGTCCGACCTCCTCTTCCGGGGTACGGCTGAAACAGGAAAGAGATCGACATCTCTCTTACCCGTATCTGTGGTCGCAGGCGCTCGTTACATCGACATCGGTCCAGTAAGCAAACGTCTCGATGCATTTTCTAACTGCAACTTGCAACAGAAGATACGAGTGACGGTACGGACGAGGGCGCACAGCCTGTGCGACTCGTTTCCCACACCCGATGAGGGGAGGGTTGTGACGTGGACGAGCTGCCCATAGGCCGGCGGGTGTCGTACTGGCGCAACCGCCGCAAGATGTCGCAGCAGGTCTTCGCCGACCGGCTGGGCAAGTCCAAGAGCTGGGTGGACAAGGTGGAG
The DNA here is from genome assembly GCF_019083965.1 of Catellatospora tritici. Classification (GTDB taxonomy): domain Bacteria; phylum Actinomycetota; class Actinomycetes; order Mycobacteriales; family Micromonosporaceae; genus Catellatospora; species Catellatospora tritici. Next base: position 251,703 of record NZ_JAHRCY010000001.1, on the reverse strand, counting down.
CGCGGCGTGCGCCGGCTCGACAAGTTCTCCGTCGTGTACGAGATCGCCGACGTGCTCCAGTTGGACGTGCAGCTACTGCTCGGTAAGGACCCGGAGCGGCGCCCCGACAGTGTGAACTGCATAGACCAGATCGAGGTCGCCGAGATCCGGTCCGCACTGGAGCGTTACGACCAGATCAGCGCCTTCTTCTACGCCCCGCCGGAGCCGCCGCCCATCGCCGAGATGCGCAAGGCCGCCCAGCACGCGTGGCAGACCTGGGAGCACGGCCGCTACGGCGTGCTGGCGCGGGCGCTGCCGAAGCTGCTGCGCGACGCCCAGGCCGCCGACACCGCGTACGCGGGCAGCGACGACACCCGCGACGCCGCGCACCTGCTCGGGCAGGTGTACCAGATCGCCTCCTCGGTGCTGCGCAAGCTCGGCGAGCTGGACCTGGCCTGGCTGGCCGCCGACCGCTCCATCGCGGTGTCCCAACGCGCCGGGGACCAGCTGCTGGCGGGCGTGGCCACCACCCGGGTCGCCAACGCGCTGCGGGCGCTGGGCCGCCACCGCTCCGCGCTGGAGGTCAACGTCAACATCGCCAACCGGTTGTGTCCGGCCGGCGGCGACGAGACCGCCGACGACCGCCTCTCCGTGTACGGCTTCCTGCTGCTGCAGGGCGCCATGGCCGCCTCCTGCACCGGCGACAGCGCCACCATGCGCGACCTGCTCACCGGCGCCCAGGACGCGGCCAAGGGCCTCGGCGGCGACCGCAACCACTACTGGACCAGTTTCGGCCCCACCAACGTGGAGGTGCACCGGGCCGCGGCAGCGGTCGAGCTGGGCGAGGGCGGCATGGCGGTGGCCATCCACTCCGCGCTGGACCCGGCCGCGTTCAACGCGATGCTGCCCGAACGCCGGGCGCACCACTACCTGGACATGGCCCGCGGCTACACCCAGATCGGTGACGTGGAGAAGGCGGGCGAGATGCTGCTGGAGGGCGACCTGCTCGCCCCGGCCGAGATACGCTGCCGTCCGATCGCGCACGAGGTGCTCAGCGACGTGCTGCGGCGGACCCGGGGCACCCCGACGGCCGCGCTGGCGGAGCTGGCCGAGCAGATGGGTGTGGGTGTCTAGATGACCGAGGAGCCGGCGTCGACCGACGAGCGGCCGCGGCCGGTGCTGTATGTGCTGGTCTGCGGCTCGCCCGTGGCCCGCGACGTCGGCAGGCTCGTCGATCTCGCCCAGCGGCGCGGCTATGACGTGTGTGTGGTGGCCACACCCGACGGGCGCAAGTTCCTCGACATCCCGGCGCTGGCCGCGCAGACGGGTCACCCGGTGCGCACCAACTACAAGAACCCCGGCGACCCCGACGTGCTGCCGCCGCCGGACGCGCTGGTGGTCGCCCCGGCGACGGTGAACACGGTGAACAAGTGGGCCGCCGGGATCGCCGACACGCTCCCGCTCGGCCTGCTCATCGAGGGGTACGGCAAGGGCCTGCCGATCGTGGCGTTCCCGTACACCAACGAGGCGATGGCCCGGCACCCGATGTTCCAGGAGAACCTGACCCGGCTGCGGAGCTGGGGCGTGCGCGTGCTCTACGGCGACGAGGTGGTGGCCCTGCCCGAGCCGGGCAACGGCGACGCGTTCCGCCACGAGTTCCCGTGGGAGCTGGCCCTGCGCGCCGTCGACGAGCGGCTGTCCCAAGCAGGAGTACGGGTGGGGGCCTGAACGGCCGAGCCGTTTAGGCTGTGCGGGTGAGCTGGACTGTCGCCTCGTTCGCGCGATTGCTCGATGAAGAGTTCCCGCCCAGCTGGGCCGAGCCCTGGGACCGCGTCGGCCTGGTGGTCGGCCGCCCCGAACACCCCGTGACGCGGGTGCTGGCCGTGGTCGACGTGCTGCCCGAGACCGTCGCGCAGGCACTGGACCTGGGCGCTGACATGATCATCGCGCACCATCCACTGCTGCTGTCGGGGGTCTCCTCGGTCGCCGCCGTCGACTACCAGGGCCGGGCGATCCACGACCTGGTCGAGAACCGGGTCGCCCTGTTCGTCGCGCACACCAACGCCGACGTGGCCAACCCCGGGGTCAGCGACGCGCTCGCCACCCGGCTCGGCCTGACCGACCTGCGCCCGCTGCGCCCGACCGAGGACGGCCGCGGCTCCGGCCGCATCGGCCGGATCAACCCGATGACGCTGGGCGAGTTCGCGCACCTGGCCGCCGCGGCGCTGCCGGTGGCGAGCTGGGGGGTACGCGTCAGCGGCGACCCCAACCGCCCCGTGACCACGGTCGCCGTCTGCGGCGGCTCGGGCGACAGCTTCATCCCCGACGCGATCGCGGCGGGCGTCGACGTGTACCTCACCGCTGACCTCAAGCACCACCGCGTCTCCGAGCAGCTGGCCGAGGGCGGTCCCGCGCTGGTCGACGCCGGCCACTACGCCACCGAGGCGCCCTGGCTGACACCCCTGGCCGCCTGGCTGCGTACGCGGACCGGACTTGAGATCATCGTCTCCGACGCGAACACCGATCCGTTCCGGTTCCACGCCTGCGCCACACTTGACCCTGCCACCTGAGCACGGGCGAGCACAGCAGAGCTGATCAAGAGAAGGAGTGCCGAATGAAGGCCGACCCGAAGGACCAGCAGCGGCTGCTCGACCTGCAGGCGATCGACACCACCCTGCAGCAGCTGGCGCACCGCCGCAGGACGCTGCCCGAGCTCGCCGAACTCGACGCGTTGACCAAGGTCGTCAGCCGGCTGGAGGACGAGCGGGTCCGCGCCGAGGTCGACGTCGACGACCTGGACCGCGACATCACCAAGCTGGAGCGCGAGGTCGACACCGTCCGGCAGCGCCGCGCCAAGGACCAGCAGCGCCTCGACGACGGCCGCCTGCCCGCCCGCGAGCTGAGCGCGCTGGAGCACGAGATCGCCTCGTTGAACCGGCGCCAGTCCGAGCTCGAGGACGCCGAACTGGAGCTGATGGAGAAGCGCGAGACGGCCCAGTCGGCGCTCGACGAGGTGGACCGGCGCATCGGCGCCGCCCGGGACACCCGCATCGCCACCGAGCAGCGCCGCGACCAGACCGTGGCGGAGATCGACAAGGAGGCGCAGTGGAAGCAGACCGCCCGCGGTCCGCTGGCCGCCGACCTTCCGACCGAACTGGTCCAGTTGTACGACAAGATCCGTGAGACCTCCGGCGGCCTCGGTGCCGCCCTGGTGCAGCACGGCCGCTGCGGCGGCTGCCGCCTGGAGCTGTTCGGCGCCGACCGCAACCGGGTCAAGTCGGCCGCGCCCGACGAGGTCGTGCGCTGCGAGGAGTGCCGTCGGATCATGGTGCGTACCGCCGAATCGGGCCTGTGACCATGCGGGTCGTGGTCGAGGCCGACGGGGGCGCTCGCGGCAACCCCGGCCCGGCCGGATACGGCGCGGTGGTGCGGGACGCGGCCAGCGGCCAGGTGCTGGCCGAGCGGGCCGCCGCGATCGGTGTCGCGACCAACAACGTCGCCGAGTACCGGGGGCTCATCGCCGGGCTGGAGGCCGCCGCCGAGCTGGGCGCGACCCTGGTCGAGGTGCGGATGGACTCCAAGCTGGTGGTCGAGCAGATGTCGGGCCGCTGGCAGATCAAACACCAGGGGCTGCGGCCGCTGGCGGCACAGGCGGCGGCGCTGGTGCGCAAGTTCGACCAGGTGACCTACGGCTGGATCCCGCGTGAGCGCAACCGGGCCGCCGACGCCCTGGCCAACGCGGCCATGGACGCCGCCGCGGCCGGTGGCGCCGTCATCGAGCACGACGCCGCGGTCGCCACGGCCGTCGCGGTGACCGAACCCAAGCAGGACTGGGCGCCGCGCACCGCCCCGGCCACCAGGCTGATCCTGGTGCGGCACGGGGAGACCCCGCTGACCGCGCAGAAGCGCTACTCCGGCCGGGGCGACGTGCCGCTGTCCGAGCGCGGCGAGCTGCAGGCGGCCGCCACCGCGCGCCGCGTCGCGGGGCTGGGCCCGGACCGGGTCATCTGCTCGCCGCTGAAGCGCTGCAAGGCGACCGCCCGCGCCATCGCCAAGGCGGCGGGCGGGGTGCCGGTGGAGGTCGAACCCGAGCTGATCGAGTGCGATTTCGGGGCGTGGGAGGGGCTCACCTTCGGCGAAGTGCGCGACCAGTACGCGGCCGAACTGTCGGCCTGGCTGGCCTCCACCTCGGTCGCCCCGCCCGGTGGGGAGTCGTTCCAGAAGGTGGCCAAGCGGGTCCGGGGCGTGGTCGGGCGGCTGCAGACGCAGTACGAGGGCAGCACCCTGGCCGTCGTCTCGCACGTGTCACCGATCAAGCTGATCCTGCGGGACGCCCTGGCCGCCTCGGACGCGTTCCTGCACCGACTGCTGCTCGACCCGGCCGGAGTGTCCATTGTGGACACCTGGCCCGACGGCGGCGTCTCGGTCCGCGTCGTCAACGACACCGCCCACCTCGCGGACCTCTGAACCCCGCTCCGCCCCTCCGCCGACCGTCCGCGCGCCATCGCGCTCCGCGGGTTGGGAAGGGACCATTCCACATCGGATAATGGGCAGAAGTGCTGCGTCGCCTCGCCGACGCGAGACGACGCAGGTGCCCTTCCCTAACTCGCGGGCCTGGGGTTAGGCGAGGGCGAAGCGGACGAGGCGTTTGGCGGGGTCGGCGGTGGTGAGCCGCACCGTCACCCGGTCGCCCGCGGTGAGTTCGCCGTCGCAGCGGGCGCGGACGGCGGGCTCGTCGAGGGCGACGGTGCCGCCGGGCTTGCCGTGGTTGGTGTCCAGCACGGCGGCGGGGAACGTCTCGCCGATACGGTCGGCGAGCACGACCGCCTCGACCAGGTCGATCGCGCCCCGCTCGGCGGCCGAGGCGACGGTCCCGGTGCCGATCATGATGCCCGGGAGCTGCGGCAGCGCCTCGGCGGCCCAGGCGGGCACGTCCCGGCCCTCGTGCAGGGCCAGGCACACCTCGGTCGCGTACCGGTCGGCCAGCCGTCGCAGCGGGGCGGTGACATGGGCGTACGTCGAAGCCACCGCCGCGTGCGCGGGCTCGGCGGGCAGTTCACCGGCGAACGGCGTGTACCCGGCGCCGCGTAGCAGCTCGGCGGCCTCGTCGATGAACGCGGCGGCCTTCGGGTCGGCGCAGTCGAGCCTGGCGATGACCTGCCCCACGGTCATGCCGTCGGGCCAGTCGATGCCCAGGCCCTGCCCGGCCAGGCGCAGCCGGGCCACGGCGTGCGGGTCGGGGGCGGGCATGGTGCGCAGCAGGCCGATCCGGCCCTTGAGCATGATCTCGGCGGCGGCCCGGCCGGTGAGCAGCGAGATCTGTGCGTTCCACTCCTCGCTGGGCAGCGGCGCGCGCAGGCTGAGCCGCCAACCCCGGCCGTCGGGCTCGATCTCCTGCTCCGGCATGGGCAGGTTGATGGCGCCGCGTTCCAGCGCCCGTGCGATCAGCAGTTTGCCCAGCTCGGGCAGCAGCGCGATCGGCTCGGCGAGCTTCCCGGCGTCGGCATCGGACTGTACGCCGTCGTAGGCGAGCTTGGCCCGGCTGCGGACCCGGGCCCGTTGCAGGGTCACGGTTTCGGTGTCCCCGTCGGCGCTGACGTCGATCGTCCACACCACCGCGGCCCGCTCCACCTCGGGCAGCAGGCTGACCGTGCCCTCGCTGAGCACCGTGGGGTGCAGCGGCACCTTGCCGTCGGGCAGGTACACCGTCTGCCCGCGCTTCCACGTCTCGGCCTCCAGCGCGCTGCCCGGTGGCACGTATGCCGCGACGTCGGCGATGGCGTAGTGCACCCGGTAGCCGCCACCGTCGCGGCGCCGCAGGCACACGGCCTGGTCCAGGTCGCGGGACGAGGCCGGGTCGACCGTCACGAACGGGATGTCGGTGCGGTCGACGCCCGGCAGCGGCACCTCGCGGGCGGCCTGCTCGGCCTGCGCCTGCGCCGCGGGCGGGAACCCGTCGGGCAGGTCCAGCTCACGGCGCAGGGAGGTGAAGTCGATGGCCTGGGTGGTCAGGCGGCGGTGTGCCATTGGTCATTCTTATCAGCAGCTGACCTTCGGCGGCACCGGCCGGCTGGTCACCCGAATCAGCGCATGCTCTTGCGAGCAGGCGTTCTGCGGGCTGTCGACTTGGCGACCACGGACTTCATCGCGGTCTTGCGTACGGTCGTCTTACGGGCGGGAGCGGTCTTCCTCGCCGCCATGGCCGTCTTCTTGGCCGGGGTGGTCTTGCGGGCGGTGGCCGCCTTCTTCATGGGCGTGGCCTTGCGGGCCGCCATGGTCTTCTTGGCCGTGGTCTTCTTGGCCGCGGCCTTCTTCACGGTCGCGGTGACCCGTTTGGCCGCGGTGCTCTTGCGGGCGGCCGAGGTCGTCTTGCGAGCCGCGGTGGTCTTCTTGGCGGCCGTGGTCTTCTTCGCAGTGGTCTTCTTGGCGGTGGTCTTCTTGGCGGTGGTGGTCTTCTTCGCCGGAGACGTCTTCCTGGCCGCGGTCGTCTTCTTCGCCGCGATCGTCTTCTTCGCCACGGTCGTCTTCTTTGCCGGCGACGTCTTCTTCGCGGTCGCCTTCCTGGCCGGCGACGTCTTCTTCGCGACGGCGGCCTTCTTCAGCGGCGTGGTCTTCTTGGCGGCGGCGGTCTTCTTCGCCGTGGTCTTGCGGGCCGTCGTGGTCTTGCGGGCCGTCGTGCTCTTGATCGCCATGGCCTTCTTCGCCGTCGCCTTCTTAGCCGGTGCGGTCTTCTTCACGGCCGCGGTCAACTTCTTCGCGGTGGTCTTCGCCGCCGCCGCGGTGGTCTTCCGGGCCGCCGTGGTCTTCTTGGCAGTGGTCTTCGTTGCCGCGGTGGCTTTCTTCGCGGCGGTGGTCTTCTTGGCGGCGGTGGTCTTCTTCACCGCGGTCTTCTTCGCCGGAGACGTCTTCTTGGCGGTCGCGGTCGCGGTCTTCTTCGCCGCAACCGGCCGACTCGGCGCCTTCTTGGCGGCCGCCTTCGTGGCAGCGGCCTTCTTCGCAGGGGCCTTCTTCGCTGCGGCCTTGGCTACGGCCATCGCTCCTCCTCACGGGTATGTCCTGCCGGACATGCCTCCGGCGGAACCGCGAACAGCGGTGTCCGGCCTCTCCGGCGAACGTGGTTCACCGGTGCGAATCCCGCGCACTGCTGCTCCAGACATCACTGTGCGCCGCAAAAGGCCCATGTGTGAGCGAAATCCATAAAATAGTGAAAGCGATCCGCAGTCGCGCAAGCACTCCACAGTGCACGTATCGCACCATCCCTTACGGCACCGCCTGTTGGGGCCTCCCCCGGCACACCGCCGCCTCGCCGGTAAGGAAGCACACCTTCTTTATCGCTTCGCGTAGAAGAAGGTGCCCTTCCAAACGTTGTTCGGCGGCGCGGGACGACGTGGATGGTGCGGGCTGGTCAGATTGATGGGGCGACGGTTTCGGCGAGCCGGACCAGGATGTCCCGCTGCGACCGCGTCTCCGGCGAGGGCAGGCCGCGTGCCTCGGTGAGGCGGGCCATCGCCTGCTGTGCCGACAGGCCCAGGTGGATCAGGACACCACCGGCGAGCAGTCCGGACCGGCCGATCCCGGCCCAGCAGTGCGCCACCACGTACGCCCCGGCGGTGACGTCGGCGGCCAGGCGGGCGGTGAGGGCCAGGTAGGGCGCGAACTCGGGGACGTCGTGGTCGCCGATGGGGAAGTGCTCGAACCGCATCCCGGCCCGACGCACCGCGTGGGCCTCGCCGAGCAGCCCCAGCAGCTCCAACTCATCCTCGGACAGGGCGCAGACCACGACGTCGACGCCGTGCGCCGCGCGCAGCTGGGCCAGGTCGGCGTCGAGCTGCACGTTGCGCCCCGGCCGGGGCATCATCGCGACGCGGCCGGGGGTGTGGTGCACGACGTACGGTTCGCTGTGCGGCATGGCGCCGATTATGCGTGCGGCGGCCGGTACACGGCACCGTGCGGATCGGCGCAGTGGGCGGCCGCGATCGCGGCCGGGGTGTCGTGCTCGTCGGTGTGGTCGACCTGCAGCGTGGTGTGCGCGATGTGGTGCTCACCGCGCAGCAGCCCCTCCACCTCGCGGCGCACCGCGTGGCAGTCGCCGTGCGGCTGCACCAGGATGTGCGCGGACAGAGCCGGGTAGCCCGAGGTGACCTGCCACACGTGCAGGTCGTGCACCTCGACCACGCCGTTCACGCGGGCCAGCTCGGCGCCCAGCGCGTCGGGGCTGAGCCCGGCGGGTGCCGCCTCCAACAGGATGCGACCCGAGGCGGCGAGCAGTTCCAGGCCCGCCTTGACCATCAGCCCCACCACGACCAACGAGGCGATGCCGTCGGCGCGGTTGAAGCCGGTGGTGAGCACGATCAGGCCAGCGATCGCGGTGGCGATGAAGGCGAACAGGTCGTTGAGGATGTGCTGGAACGCGCCCTCGATGTTGAGGCTGGACCGGTTGGCCCGCGACAGGCACCAGGTGGCGACCAGGTTGACGCCGATGCCCGCGATCGCGGTGATCAGGACCGCGCCACCGCGCACGTCCGGCGGGTGGATGAGCCGTGCGATTGCCTCGTACCCCAGCCAGGCGGCCAGCAGTAGCAGGGTGATGCCGTTGGCCTGGGCGGACAGGATCTCGGCACGCTTGAGCCCGTACGTGTAGCCGCCGCGCGGCGGGCGGGCGGCCAGTCGCATCGCCACCAGGGCCAGCACGATCGCTGCGGCGTCGGTGAGCATGTGCGCGGCGTCGGACAGCAGCGCGAGGGAGTCGGCGAGCAGGCCGATCACGACCTCGACGGCCATGAACCCGAGGATCAGCGCGAGCGCGATGCTCAGCCAGCGCCGGTCGGCGTCAGCCGACACGCCGTGCCCGTGGCTGCCGTGCCCGGGTCCGACGTGGTCACCGTGCCCGGGTCCGGCGTGGTCGGCGTGGTCGGCGTGGTCGTGTCCGGCGCCCATGTCAGGCCACCTCACTGGCGCAGACCGCCGGGTCGATGGCGAGCACCAGGCCGAGCAGGTCGTCGAGGGCGTGGGCCAGGCGGGCGTCGCTCAGCTCGTATCGGCTGCGTCGGCCCTGCGGGCTGGCCACCACCAGGCCGCAGCCGCGCAGGCAGGCCAGGTGGTTGGAGAGGTTGGTGCGGGTGACGCCGAGGCGGTCGGCCAGATCCGTCGGGTATGCCGGGCCCTCGCGCAGGGCCAGCAGCAGGCGGATGCGGGTGGGGTCGGACAGCGCCTGCCCGAAGCGAGCCAGCACCTCCACGTCAGTCGCGGCACCGAGCATGCCCCCGATTCTACAGCCAACGCTGACTTCAGCATCGGCTGAACAGTCTACTTATACTGAACCGATGCCCTCGCCCCTGCTCGAGCGCGCCCTGACCGATCCGCCCCTGCAGCCGCTGCCCGCCATCGCCGCCGATCTGCTGCGTACCCTCGACGCCCCGCCGCGCCTGGCCGCCCACCTGCGCCTGGTCCACGATGTCGCCTGGCGGCTGACCGCGGAACTGACCCGGCGCTGCCCCGCGCTGGCGTACGACCGCGACGCCGTCCTGTTCGGCGCCGCCACCCACGACATCGGCAAGACCACCCACCCCGACGAGCTGGCGGGGCCGGGCCACGAGCACGAGCGGGCCGGGGCGCGGCTGCTGGAGGCGCACGGTGTTCTTCCCGGGCTGGCGCGGTTCGCGGCCTCGCACGCGCACTGGGATCAGGGCAGCACCACCGAGGACCTGCTGGTCAGCGTCGCCGACAAGGTGTGGAAGGGCAAGCGGGTCGCCGACCTGGAACAGCTGCTCGCCGATCGGGTCACCGCTGCCGGGACCGACCGCTGGGAGGCGTTCCTGCTGGTGGACGCGCTGCTGGAACGGATCGCCGCCGGGGCCGACGAGCGCCTGGCCTGGCAGGGGTCGTACCCCCGCTAGGCGACCAGGATCTTCACGACCGCCTCGCCCGCCTCGGCCGCGCGGTGGTAGAAGTCGACCAGCTCGACCGCGTCCTGGGTCAGGTGGCTCGCGCGCTGGTCGTTCCACGGGTTCGGCGAGTAGCCGCGCAGCACCGCCGCCAGCTCCGTGGACCGCCGCGCGATCCACTCCTGCGGGTCGGCGTCGTCCAGGTACGCCGAGACCGCCTCGACCTGTTGCGGCGTCAGCACCCCGACCTCGTCGTCGGACTCGCCGATCAGCCGCCAGTCACCGCCCGACACCACCAGCCCGGCCGGGTCGGCGGCCAGCCCGGTGCTGCCCGCGAACAGCACCTCCAGCAGCAGGTAGTCCTCGGCCACCGCCAGCACCACGCCCTCGGCCACCGCCAGCGGGTAGCCGTCGTCGCCGAAGGTCGGCACCGACTCCCACAGCTCGCGCGGCGACGCCTTCAGCGCGGTCGCGGGGACGCGGTGCCAGTACATGTCCACACCGGTCACGGCTCAGCCCTTCGCCTTGGCGGGCGCCGCCGCCTGCTTGGACCCGCCGCCGCGCGGGGCGGGGATGACGCCGGCGGCCCACTTGTCCAGGTCGAACCGGAACCAGCCGCCCTTGACCGTACGCCCGGTGCCCAGCGCCAGCACGGCGCGGATGCGGGCGGGGTTCTTGTCGTACACCCGCAGCAGTTCGGCCACGTCGGCGGCCGGGACGGTCCAGGTCGCGCTCTGGTGGCCCTCCAGCCGGAACGGCAGCTCCGGCCCGCGCCGACCCTGCCCGCCCAGCATGTGCCGCCCGCGCACGCCCTGCACCTCGAACTCGCAGGTCACCACCTGCACCGCGCCGAGCGCACCGTTGGTGACGGTGGTGGCGATCAGGAACTCCTTGGCGTCCCCGGGCCCGAAGTTGTTCATGTGGTACAGCCGGGCGCTGGGGCGCGCCCCGCCCCGCCGGTACGCCAGGACGGCCACGGCAAGGGCCGCCAGCGCCACCACGGCTGCGGCGAGCGCGGCCATCCGCGCGATCGGATCGGACACAGCGGTGACTATGGCACAGCCGGGGCGGCCGGGAAACTCGACGACGTCGCGGCCACGCCGAGCACCACCCGGCGGGCTCGTGTCACAACGGTCCGACGCATCGTTGTAAACCTGGTGAAGCTCGACATTCCCGCCGGTCGCCTGCTGCGCGTCCTGCTGTGCGGCATCGCCGCCCTGCACGTGCTCAGCCTCGGCTTCTGCCTGGTCTACCACGGCCTCGGCGTGTACGACCCGTTCCCGTACTTCGGGCGCCTGGTCAAGTTCTTCTACGTCGACAAGGAAGACAACCTGCCGACCTGGTACTCCTCCGGAGTGCTGCTGCTGGCCGCGGTGCTGCTGTGGCAGGTCGCGGGCAACGCCAGGGCGGCCGGGGCGCGCTTCGCCCGGCACTGGCGCCTGCTCAGCGTCGTCTTCGCCCTGCTCTCCATCGACGAGTACGCCCAGATCCACGAGATCGGCGCCACCGTCGTCGTGGTGCACCTGGGCAAGGCGTCGTACCTGTCCTGGCTGGTGCTCGCCGCCCCGTTCGTGCTGGTGCTCGCGGCGTCGTACGTGCGGTTCCTGCTCGCGCTGCCGGGGCGGGTGCGGGTGCTCGTGCTCGTCGGGGCGGTGCTGTTCCTCAGCGGCGCGGCGGGCATGGAGGTCGTCGGAGCGTTCTCCGGACGCGAGAACATCGGCTTCACTCCCGGCTGGGCCAGCATGCGCTACGTGCTGTCGGCCTCGTTCGAGGAGCTGCTGGAGATGACCGGCGCGGCCCTGTTCGTGTACGCGATCGCGCTCTACCTGCAGCAGCACCAGCGCCCGACCGCGGCCGCCGCGCCCGCCCAGGCGGTCCGCGACACCGCCCCGACCGTTCCCGCCGGAACCGGCCGGTGACCGCCGAACCGGTGCTCGACCGGACCGCCCTGGCCGCCGCCGGTCGCGACGCCGCCGCCAAGCTCGCCGCGTCCGGCGTGCACGGCGTCGCCCTCACCTGGGTCGACAACGCGGGCGTGACCAGGGTCAAGGCCGTGCCCACGGCGCAGCTGCCCGGCGCGGCCGCGTGGGGCGTCGGCATGTCCACCGTGCACGACGTGTTCTGCGTCGACGACACCATCACCGCCGGGCGGCTCATCGGCGGACCCGTCGGCGACCTGCGGCTGCACCCCGACCTGGACCGGCTCACCGTGCTCGCGGCCCAGCCCGGGTGGGCCTGGGCGCCGGTCGACCGGTGGACCCAGGACGGGCAGCCGTACCCGGCCGACCAGCGCCTGTTCGCCCGCCGCATGACCGCCCGCGCCGCGGATGCCGGAATCAGCCTGCGCATGGCCTTCGAGCTGGAGTTCTACCTCGCCCGACCGGACGGCAGCCCCGCCTCCGACGGCCCCGCCTACGGCATGACCCGGCTGGTCGAACTGTCCGACCACAGCCGTGACCTGCTCGCCGCGCTGGCCGCCCAGGACGTCGCCGTCGAGCAGTTCCATCCCGAGTACGGCACCGGCCAGCTCGAGGTGTCCGTCGGCCACGCCGACCCGGTCCACGCCGCCGACCGAGTCGTGCTCACCCGCGAGACCATCCGCGCCACCGCCCTGCGCCACGGCCTGCGCGCCTCGTTCGCGCCCGTCGCCGTCGCCCAGCAGGTCGGCAACGGCATGCACCTGCACTTCTCGGTATGGGCCGACGGCGCCAACCTGCTCGCGGGCGGCGACGGCCCGCACGGCCTGACCGTACGCGGCGAAGCCGCCCTGGCCGGGGTGCTGTCGCGGCTGCCCGCGCTGGCCGGCCTCGGCACGCCCAGCCCCGCCAGCGCCCTGCGCCAGGCACCGCAACGCTGGGCGGGCGCCTACCAGTGCTGGGGACGGGAAAACCGGGAGGCGGGGCTGCGCTTCGTCACCGGGGTGGTCGGCAACCAGGGCGGCGCGGCCAACGCCGAGGTGAAGTGCGTGGACGGGTCGGCGAACCCGTACCTGGTGGTCGGGGCGGTGTGCGCGCTGGTCGCCGACGCGGTGGACGCGGGCCTGCGGCTGCCGGAGGAGGTCGGGGTCGACCCGTACACGCTGGCCGAGCCGCCGCCGCGCCTGCCTGACACGCCCGCCGCCGCGTTGGCCGCCCTGCACGCCGACCGTGGACTGTGCGCGGGGCTCGGGGCGCCGCTGCTCGACGCGTTCGACGCGGTGCACCGGGCCGAGGCCGACACGTTCGGGAAGCTGTCCGAGGCGGAGCTGGTGGAGGCGGTCCGGTGGCGGTACTGAACGCGCTGGACCTGAGCGGGCTCGATCTCGTCGACGGGCACTGCCACGGCATCACCACGGCCCCGCTGGAGGACGCCGCGTTCGAGCTGTGGTGCACCGAGGCCGACGAACCGGCCCCAGCGGGGGTCTCGTACCTGGACAGCCAGGTCGGGCTGGCGCTGCGCCGCTGGTGCGCGCCGCTGCTCGGGCTGCCCGCCGGAGCGAGCGTCGAGGAGTACCTGTGGCAGCGGCGGCGCCTGGGCACCGACGAGGTCGCCGGGCGCCTGCTGCGTGCCGCGCACCTGTCCACGCTGCTCGTCGACACCGGCCCGGCCGTGGGCAACCTGCTGCCGGTGGACGCGGTGGGCGCGCTGGCGGAAGCCGCCACCCATCCGGTGGTACGGCTGGAGCTCCTGGCCGAGGCGGTCGCGCCCGGCTGCGGGGCGGACGCCTTCGCCGCCGCCTTCGCCGACGCGCTGGGTGCCGCCCTGCCCGGCGCGGTCGCGACGAAGTCGATCGCGGCGTACCGGCACGGCCTCGGCCTCGACCCGATGCGGCCGCAGCCGCAGGAGGTGCGGGTCGCGGCCGCCCGCTGGCTGCGCGACGGCGGTCGCCTCACCGACCCGGTCCTGCTGCGCCACCTGCTGTGGTGTGCGGTCGACACCGGCCTGCCGATCCAGCTCCACACCGGCTTCGGCGACCGCGACGCGCTGCTGTCCCGAACCGACCCGTCCCTGCTGCAGCCGTTCTGCGAGGCCACGCTGCGCACCGGGACGCGGCTGGTCCTGCTCCACTGCTATCCGTTCCACCGCCAGGCGGGCTGGCTGACCCAGGTCTACCCGCACGTGTACGCCGACGTCGGCCTGACCGTCCCGCACCTGGGCGCCCGCGCCACGGCCGTGCTCGGCGAGTTCCTGGAACTGGCCCCGTTCGGCAAGCTCCTGTACGCGTCGGACGCCTTCGGCCTGCCCGAGCTCTACCTGATCGGCGCGTCCCAGTTCCGCCACAGCCTCGGCCGGGTCCTGGGCGAGTTCGTCGCCGACGGCGCGCTGCCGAACGCCGACGCACTCCGGATCGCCGACCAGCTCGGCTCGACCAACGCCAGACAGCTCTACAACCTCTGACCTGAGACGCCGCGCCGCGCGGGTAAGGAAGGGCACCTTCTTATCGCTTTCCGTAGTGGAAGGGCCCCTCTTTGACGCACGCCTGTGCACTTTCCCATCTGCTACCGCAACGCGGCCGACGGATTTGGCAGGCCCTGCCGAGGCTGGTCCAGTGCGGGCTTACACCTCATACGATGTGGCCACACGGTATGAGGTGTACGCGTCTGGCGGACGATCGCGCCGACGGGCGGTCGACATCGAGGCGGCGAGCGCCGCCCGCTCACTCGGCCGGCTCGGCCGCTTCCGTCGCGGGCCGACGGCCACGCCACCAGAGACCGATCGACGCGCCCAGGACCAGCGTCAGCACGAGGGCGAACACGACGATCGCCGGTGAGCCGGAGCCCGGCTCCGGTTCACCGGCATTCGTCGGCTCACCCGCAGCCGCCTCAGACCGCGTCGCGACCGGCGGTGCGGAGGTGGCGGACGCCTCGACCGTCACGGAAGGGGACGGCGCGGCCGTCGTGGGTGACGGCGACGACGCGGACACGGCCGCCGGTCTGGTCGACGTGACGGCGCCCGTGCCACGGGCGCGGACATCGAAACCGAAGAAGCTGTTGGTCATGTTGGTGTCGTCGCTGCGCTCGGCCACCAGCACGCTCATCCCGCCCGAGGCGCTCACGTTGGTCTTGGCGAACCGCAGGTGCATCTCCCAGTGCAGCGACCTGCCCGGGGCGAGTTGGGTGGTGCGGCACCGGAACGACGACTTCGCCAGCTTCGTGCAGCCGACCAGTTTGACGATCTCGAAGCCGGTGTTGCGTACCGTCAGCTCGAAGATCTCCTCCTCCATCGGACCCCGGTTGGTGACCGTGTACCGGAACACCGCTGTTTCTCCGGGGTTGGCCAGGGCGACCTTGTTGCCGCTGACCACCACGTCCGAGATTCGCGGCACGCCGACAGTGACCTTGACCCGGGCGGTGCCGAAGCGGGCGTCGTGGCGGACGGAGCCGCCGACAGAGCCCTGGGCCTGCACCACCATCGTGCCCGCGAAGCCGGTCTTCGCGTACGCCCGTAGCGTGATCATGGCGGTGAGCCGTCCCTGCTCGCCTGGTTCGAGCTGGATGGGGTTGCCGGTCGAACCGGCGTAGATCCGGCCGGTGTCGCCCTCCAGCGAGACCGCCAGGTAGGCCTGAGCGGTGGCCGATCCCTGGTTGCGCACGGTGATCTCCACCGCTGTGGTCACGTGCGCCCCGGTCGTCACCGCCGACGGCACATCCGACAGGGCCAGGTCGAGCGGTACGGCGGCGTACGCCGCTGACGGTGTGCACACGACGGCCCACAGGACGGCGGCCAACAAGCCCGCCAGACGTTTCCGCACGATCGCACTCCAAGTCCCCGTCACAATCTGGAAGATCAACGGGAACCTAGAAGATCGACCGGGCCGCGAGCATCCACCGAATGGTCCGCGATGAGTCCCAGCCCGACCCACCGGACGTCACGGCGACCTCACCCCACGATCCGTCCAGGCGTAAGGAAAGGGTGTGACTGCGCGGGGGGGGGGCAGGCCGCGGTGAGGACGCTGACGACTTCGTACGTAAATAGCGGCTGACCGCCAGATGCCGGGTGGCGCCGGTGGACGGCGGCACCCGGCGATCCTGGATCAGCAGCAGCTCGATGCGGTCTCCTGGCCGGCGCAGCAGGTGCTGTCGGCCTGCTTGGTCAGGGTGTCGGCGTCGGCCTTGACGACGTACACCTCCCAGGGCTCCGCTCCGGGGCCGTGCACCCACACCTTGTCCTGCAGGGCGTAGCAGCACCGGGTGTCGTCCTCGGCGAGGGTGACCAGCCCTGCCTCGGTGAGCCGCGCGGTCGCGGCGGCCACCTCGTCGCCGGAGAACACCTCGACGCCGAGGTGGTCCATGACGGTCGGCTGGCCGGACTCGCCCTCGATGAGCACGAGCTTGAGCGGCGGCTCGGTGATGGCGAAGTTGGCGTAGCCGGGCCGCCGCTTGGCGGGCTCGGTGTTGAAGAGCTTCGAGTAGAACTCGACCGACCCGTCCAGGTCGGCCACGCGCAGCGCCAGCTGTACACGGGACATGACTGCCTCCAAGGCGTTCATCGGAAGTTGTTTCGATGGCCATCTAGGCAGAGACTTGCACGCTGTCTAGATGGCTGTCAAGATAGGTGTGTGTCTAAACAACTTCCGGTGGTCGACGTCTCCACCGCCTCGTGCTGCGTGCCGATGGTTGCCGAACCGCTGAGCGCCGAGGCCGCCACCGAGTTGTCGCGTGGGTTCAAGGCACTGGGCGACCCGGTGCGTCTACGGCTGCTGTCACTGATCGCGGCACGGGCCGGGGCCGAGGTCTGCGTCTGCGACCTCACCGACGCGTTCGACGTCACCGGCCCGACCATCTCCCACCACCTGAAGGTGCTGCGTGAGGCAGGGCTCATCGACAGCGAGCGGCGCGGCACCTGGGTCTACTACTGGATCATCCCGTCCGCGCTGGGCGCGCTGTCACAGCTGCTGGACGCCTCGACGGTCACCTCGACCACCCGGTGACCACACCGTCGGCTTCTGGTGCCGGAGTTGGTCGGCGACCGAGCCGACGCTTCATACTCGACCGGCTGCCGGCCCCACGAGGCCAGGCCGCTGTCTTCGCGCTCGTCAGGCATTCGCCAGTAGGCGGTGGGCCCGCCGGTCTGGCCGTCCGCAGCGGCTGGCGTGGACGGTAGCCGGTGGCGACGGCTCGCGGGAGATGGACGTCTGCGCGCGGTTGCCTGCTCGGCCAGGCTGTCGTCAGCGCGGTGCCGGTACGATGCCGCGATGCTGCTGCTCAGCCGGTTCTGCCTGGTCATCACCTGTTGGGGCGCCCTAGCGCTGGCGCTCGACTTCATGCCGGGCGTCCCACCCCTACCGGCTGACGCGCTGACGATCTCCGCGATGGTGACTGTGGGCCTGATCGGCCTGGTCTTTCGTGGGCTGCGCCCCCATGGTCCGATCGTGCTCTGGCGACACAGACCCTGGTGGTGGCCCCTTTCGGTGGCCCTCATGCTGCTCTCGGCGGCTGTTGCCGTAGCGACGAAGATCCTGGCGGGTGCGATGGGTGAGCAGCGTGGCTTGGCGGTGGTCGTAATCGTCTTCACCAGCGTCGCCGCAACGCTCGCTGCGGCACGCGACGCCGTCCCGGACTGACTCCGGCCACCGAGCGGATATCGGCCGGTCCCTGATCTTGACGCGATATCGTCCGACAGGCCGCATGATCGCCGCGTCTGGGATCACCGGTCGGGACAGTCCGCCTCACTCCAGGTGGCGACGAGGTCCGCGCAGGTGACGGTGATGGACCCGTCCAGGCACGCCAGCTCGTGCCTGCAGCCGTGCTCATGGGGACGACCTCGTCGAGTATGACGTCGAGCAGCGTCGCGACGTCCGTCGCGGCGGCGGGATCGATCGTGACGCTGCGAACGTCCGTATAGCGGATGGTCAGGTCTTCCTCGTGCTTCCAGCAGTTGTGCCCGAGGCGCAGCTCAGCCCATCTGACTCCGTCGCTGTCGCCGACGGTCAGCGCCAAGGGCTTCAGGTCCTTGACGCACCGCCGGCTGAAGAAGGCATAGTGCTGGGGATCGGTTGCGAAGGCGCGCGCGCCAGGCGGAAGACGTTCGGCCAGCTCGGCGAGTGCGCCGAGGTACTCAGTCGGGTCGAGCGTGTTGCCGTAACGTCTCGCTGAACCTTGACGTACCGCATGTTTCTCCTGGTCAGAGAACGGGGAGTTCCTGCGCGATGCACCAGCTGTCGGCTGCCCGCGCCATCGTGTACGCGATGGTCAGCTTCATCGGTTCGGGTCGACCGGCGACGGTGACCTTCTGAGCGGCCCGGACCTCCACGGTTGCCCCGGCTGCCCGGGTTTCGGTGATCGCGTAGGCGGTGAGCGTGAAGCGCGGACCGAACGTCCCGGCATTCGTCTTGGCAACCGCGTCGTACTGCTCTCGCACATCAGCACAGATCAACAGGTGCCCCTGCTCGAAGTCCCCGCTTTCGACCGCGTCGAGATAAGCCGAGACGACCCCGCGCACCGCTTCGTCGACGGCGGGCTGGACCGCCGTGGCGGGCGAGGGCGAGGCGCTCGCGGAGGTGGGGCTGGCTTCGGGTTTGTTCGAGGAGTCGCATGCGGCAGTCCCGAGCGTGGCCAGGGCTGCGACGAGGGCGTACCGAAGGGTGCGTGACGAGCGGGTGATCATGATCCTGCCTTGCTGAGCTGCGAAGAGGCCACAGTGTTCCACACGGCGACGCGGCGGCAGCCCCTGGTGGGAGCGGGATCACGAGGGCGAACGGACGAGTCGACCTGTGTCACCCGCCCGCATCCCGGACGTCGGCACTACGGACCACCGAATGCGGTGGGCTACGCCTGTCGCCGCAAGGAGATCACCACTCACCACCACACGCCGAACACAGCACATTTGTGTTCAAGAGCTGTTGGAACCGTGGCGAGGCTGGACCGACGTGGCTGGCAGCCTTGCCGCGCCAACGTCATCGCCCCATCATGACGGAATGCCCGAAAGCCTCGGCGCCGTCGTAGGCCCCGCCGTCTTATCAGTCGCTTGGGTCATCTGGGCGTGTGTAATAACGGACCTGATGGACCGCGCCCGGACCGCCGATGGCGAACTGAGCACATGGACATGGCGGTTGGCGGCGCCTGTGCTTGTGGCGTGGTCGTGGATTGTCCTGGTCCCGCTGGCGTTCATGGCGCCTTCGAGCTGGACGGCCTGGATTGACTGGCTGTCCTGGCTGCCAGTCCTACTGCTGGGGGCGGCTTCACTGATGGCCCAGCGGGAGAGGCGCAGGACGCGGATACGGGCAGGCGATGCCAAACCGTAAGGCCGCCGGTACGGCAGCGAAGTACCGCAACGGCATCCCACCGAAGCGGCCCGTGCTGACAAAATGGCAGTTCAGAAGGCATGTCGGTTGGGTGATAAGGAAGGCGACGGACGAGAGGACAGCCGCTGTGATTGACCCCGCCGAGCTGCTGCCGACCGCTACGGCGGCCACCGCGATAGCAGTCGACCTGTTCGCCCGCACGGCGCCCGGACGGCACACCGCCAAGGGTGACCGCGATATGGCTACCGAGACCGACTGCACCATTGAGCGTGCGGTCCGGGCCTTCCTGGCAGAGAAGACGCCAGACGTTGGCTTCCTGGGCGAAGAAGACGGCCGCATGGGCGCTCCTGGGCCGTGGTTCTGGGTGCTCGACCCGGTCGACGGTACGGTCAACTTCGTCCACGGGTCACCGCTCTGCGGTGTGTCGCTGGCGCTGATGCGCGACACCCGCCCTGTGCTCGGCGTCATCGAAGTGCCAGCTCTGCGCCAGCAGTTCACCGCCGTGGACCAGCAAGGCGCCTACGAGAACGGCAAGCCGATCACTGTGTCGGCGACGGATGATCTGCGGAATGCCGTCGTGGCGATCGGCGACTACTCGGTCACCGCGGACGCAGCCACCGAGAATCAGATCCGGCTCGCGGTGACGGCGGCCCTTGCTGCTCGGGTTCAGCGTGTCCGCATGCATGGCTCTGCCGCGATCGACCTTGCTTGGCTTGCGTCCGGCCGAGTCGACGCCTCGATCACGATGTCGAACGGGCTGTGGGACATGGCTGCCGGGGTAGTCATCGCACGTGAATCCGGCGCGATGGTCTTGGACGCCGATGGATCGGAGTACTCCGCAGACTCGTCGGCAACGCTAGCGATTACCCCTGGAATCGCCGCCGACATCCTGGACCTCGTACAGCGTGCGAACTCCCGGCAGGCACGACTCGCGTAGCAAGCCCGAGACACGGAAGGCGTCGACTTCACACGGTCGGCGCCTTCATGCTGCGTGGACTTCTACCCCTGCGCGTCGCCCAGGTCCTCGACGCCGAGCTTTCGCGCGATGGCGGCCAACAACGCGCCTTGCCGCATCTGCTCCCGCCGGCCGGAGATCATGACCACGGGGTGCGGGGCCTGCACGACGTGCCGTTGTTCCTCAACGTCGAGCCCGAGACCTTCGGGGTTCATTGCCCACCCGACCTGGCCGACGCCCGCCATGAAGCGCTACGTCACCTCGATCTGGTGATCGAACTGACAGAGCGAGGCATTAAGAACCCGGCCGAGGTGTTCCGCTTCGTGGCCCGGGCGCGCGAGTACTTCGGTCGTCTTGCCCTGGACGACGTCGGCGCGGACCCGACCAGCCTGACCATGATGGCACTGGTCCGTCCCGATGTAATCAAGCTTGACCGCAGCCTCATCCAGGCGCGCCAAGAGACGTGGACACGGTCGTACGTGATCAACACCGCGCTGACCGTAGCCGCCAACACTGGCGCAGCCGTGTTGGCCGAAGGGATCGAAACCCCCGAGCACCTCAAGGTAGCGCGCGCCATGGGCGCACATCTTGGACAAGGATGGTTGTTCGGCAAGCCCGGCCCTCTGCCCGCAACCGTCAAACTGTCGGCCGTGCCGATTCCCCGACTGGCGATCATCCCGTCAAAGGCGAGAACTCCTTTCAGCGTCGTCGAAAGGCAGACCCAGGTCAGCCCAGGCAACGACCAGATGATCAGGACCCTGGGCCGGATGCTCGAAGAGATGGCATTGCACGGCAGCAGCGCCGCGATGCTGTTCCTCGTCGTGCCAGACGGGCAGATCGACAGCGACTGCCGCCTCATGTACAGCCACATAGCCCGCCACGGCGTCCCGGTCACCGCATTCGGCCCTGGACTCCCGCCAACACCCGGCCCAGGGATCCAGGGGGTGTCACTCCCTGCTGACGATCCGCTCTTCGCGGAGCACGCGGTGATCGTCATTGGCAACTACTTCGCCGCCGCGCTGACCGCCCGAACACGCCGCCATGACGCCGACGTCAAGACGGAGCTGATCTATGACGTCGCGCTGACCTACGACCGGCTACTCGTCACCGAAGCGGCACGCACGCTCATCGGACGGATGCCGCGTATGACTCACCGCTTCGGTAGCACCATATAGGCGGCCGCCTTTTGTAGCCGACCGCCGGGCGGCTAATCCGTAGGTTCAGGGTTGCCTCAGGCATGCGAGTTTCGCCCGTGGGACACAACAGGCCGGCCTTGCGTGAGAAGGCAGACCGGCCGACCTTCGTCACCCGGTGGGGGCACTTCAACTTCGATCGACCGGTGCTGGTTCACCCAGGCGAGACAATGTGGGTTGAGGGCAGTTACCTCATGGTCGCGCGCATCAGCGGCGAGGTGGCAGCGCGTGCCGCTTTGCGGGCCACTGGTCCTAGCGACCCGCGCGGAGCATTCACGGAATGATCTAGGGATCACGCCTCGCCACATTGCGCATCGTCGCAGGCAGTGACCCAGATGTGCGGCGGAGGACTGGCCCCTTCCAAAACCGCGGGCCCCTGCTCTGGTCATCGCGCGGAAGGCCGAAGTCACCAAGTTGCCAGGCCGTCTCCAGGCCGTCAGAGAGGCCCCAGGCCGTCTCTAGGACGTCAAACGGCGACCAGCAACCACCAACACCAACTGGCAACGCGGAATCCGACAGCAGCTCGCGGAATCCGACAGCAGCTCAGAGCTGCTGTCGGCCGCTTGGCCATGAGGGCGACGGACGAGTCGACCTGTACGCCGGATTTTGTACCGGTGCTCGCGCACCGGTGGCGGCCATCCATCTACGCCTGCCGTCGCCGACAGGCTCTAGCAACCTACCCGCGGACATCGGGCGGGCAGCCCTCGAACGTCCGCGCGACCACCGCTCGCCCGAGAGCTCACGGCGGCCAGTCTTGGTCTTGCTCCGGGTGGGGTTTACCGAGCCACCCCGGTCACCCGGGGTGCTGGTGAGCTCTTACCTCACCGTTTCACCCTTACCCGCACCGAGGTGCGGGCGGTCTGCTTTCTGTGGCACTGTCCCGCGGGTCGCCCCGGGTTGCCGTTAGCAACCACCCTGCCCTGTGGAGTCCGGACGTTCCTCGGCACCGCTTGGCCGAAGCCGCAGCGGTGACGCGACCGCCCGGTCGACTCGTCCGTCGCGCTGACCATGATACGTGGCACAACCGGCATGATCGGCGCACCGTACCCGCTACGGTCAGCCTCGATGAACGTGTTGCTGCCCGCGCTGGCCGTGACCGGGGTGCTCGCCGGGGCCGTGAACGCGGTCGCCGGCGGCGGCTCGCTGCTGGTGCTGCCCGCGCTGCTGGCGGCGGGGGTGCCACCGGTCGGCGCGAGCGTGACGACGGTGATGTCGGTGATCGGCGGGTATTCGGCGAGCGTGGCCGGGACGTGGCCGGACCTGCGGGGACGGTCGGCGCCGTTGCGCTCGCTGGTGCCGTTGGTGGTCGCGGGGGCGGCGACGGGTTGCGCGCTGCTGCTGCGTACACCCGCCACCGCGTACGCGGTGATCATGCCGTTCCTGGTCCTCGCGGCCTCGCTGCTCCTGGCCTTCCAGGGGCGGCTCTCCGGCCGCCTGGGCAATGATCATCCGGTATGGCTGCGCGCGCTGCTCCTGTTCGCCGTCGGCGTGTACGGCGGCTACTTCGGCTCGGTCCTCGGCGTGATCCTGTTGGCGGTGCTGGGGCTGATGCTCACCGAGACCCTCAACCGCCTGGTGGCGGTGAAGAACGTGCTCCAGCTCGCCGTCGGAGTGGTCACCACCACCGTGTACGCCCTGTTCGGCCCGGCCTACTGGCCCGCCGTGGCGATCCTCATCCCGACGACCCTGCTCGGCGGGTACGTCGGCGCCCGCCTCGGCCGCCGCCTGCCCGCGCGCACGCTGCGCCGCGTCGTGGTCGCCTTCGGCATCACCCTCTCCGCACTGCTCCTCGCGCGCGCCGTCTGGTGACCCCGGCCGGGCGCGACGCCACGGTTCAAGATCACTCGTGTTGCCTGGCAATCGGGCGTTCGGGGGCCTGTCTTTCGCCCAGTTGCCCGGCAACTTGAGCGAGCTTGAGGCCGCCTGCGCCGGGGCGCTCCCGGGGGCGTGGGCGGGGTGGCTTAACGATCGTTGGGAGT
The DNA here is from genome assembly GCF_019083965.1 of Catellatospora tritici. Taxonomy (GTDB): domain Bacteria; phylum Actinomycetota; class Actinomycetes; order Mycobacteriales; family Micromonosporaceae; genus Catellatospora; species Catellatospora tritici. The sequence continues at coordinate 228,490 of NZ_JAHRCY010000001.1, read as the reverse complement.
CATGTCACAGGGCGCGAACGGTGTCCGAGGTGCGAGGATCGGGCGCATGGCACTGGATCTGGCTTCCCTTCCCGACGTGACCGCGCTGACCGTCGGCATCCTCGGTGGCACCGGCGACCAGGGCCGCGGCCTGGCGTACCGGCTGGCGCTCGCCGGGCAGCACGTGCTCATCGGCTCGCGCAGCGCCGAGCGCGCCGCGGCGGCCGCCGGTGAGCTGGCCTCGGTCGGGCGGGTCGAGGGCGGGGCCAACGCGGAGGTCGCGAGCCGCTCGGACGTGGTGATCGTGGCGGTGCCGTACGCGGGGCACGCCGAGCTGCTGACCGAGCTGGCGCCGGTACTCGCCGACAAGATCGTCGTGGACTGTGTGAACCCGCTCGGCTTCGACAAGCAGGGGCCGTACGCGTTGGTGGTCGAGGAGGGCAGCGCCGCGCAGCAGGCGGAGAAGCTGCTGCCGAACTCCCGGGTGACAGCGGCGTTCCACCACGTCAGCGCGGAACTGCTGGCCGACCCGTCGGTGAACTCGGTCGAGCTGGACGTGCTGGTGCTCGGCGACGACCGGGAGGCCGTCGCGGTGGTGCAGGCGCTGGCGGGGCGGATCGCGGGGATGCGCGGGGTGCACGCGGGGCGCCTGCGCAACGCGGGGCAGATCGAGGCGTTCACGGCGAACCTGATCGCCATCAACAAGCGGTACAAGGTTCACGCGGGCGTCCGCGTCACCGACCTCTGACCGTCCGGCTCTTTCCCGACCGAAGGTTTTCCACGGACGTGGGCCCATCTCGTTGACTTCGATCCTGCGGCAGTCGACGAGATGGGTCCACGTCTTGGCAAGGCGGGGTTTGGGGAGGGGTTGGGTGGCGCAGGGGACGTCAGAAGGTGTGCTCGGCCGCCGGGAAGGCGCCCTCGCGTACGTCGGCCGCGAACGCCGTCGCCGCCTCGCTGAGCACGCTGTGCAGGTCGGCGTACTTCTTCACGAATCGGGGCGTCGGCCCCGCCGACGCGGGCCGCATGCCGGTCATGTCCTGCCACACCAGCACCTGCGCGTCGGTGTCCGGCCCGGCGCCGATGCCCACGGTGGGGATCGCCACCTCGGCGGTCACCTGCTTGGCGACCTCACCGGGCACCATCTCCAGCACCACCGAGAACGCGCCCGCCTCGGCGACCGCTCGCGCCTGCGCCACCAGGGTCGCGGCCGCGTCGTCGCCGCGCCCCTGCACCCGGTACCCGCCGAGCTGGTGCTCCGACTGCGGGGTGAACCCCAGGTGCGCCATGACGGGGATGCCCGCTCCGGTGATCGCGGCGATCTGCTCCGGCCGGAAGCCCTCCAGCTTGATCGCGTGGCAGCCGGTCTCCTTCATGAACCGTACGGCGGTGCGCAGCGCCTGCTGCGGCCCCTCCTCGTACGAGCCGAACGGCAGGTCGGCCACGACCAGCGCCCGCTTGGTCGCCCCGACCACGGCGCGGGTCAGCGGGATCATCTCCTCGACGGTGACCTGCACCGTGGTGGGGTAGCCGTAGACGTTGTTGGCCGCCGAGTCGCCCACGAGCAGCACGGGGATGCCCGCCTCGTCGAAGATCTGCGCGGTGTACTGGTCGTACGAGGTGAGCATCGCCCACTTCTCGCCGCGCTCCTTGGCCAGCAGCAGGTGCCGGGCGCGTACCCGGCTGCCCGCCTTTGCCCCGTAGAGGGACGCCACGCTGTCAGACATCACTGTCTCCTCTCACCTCGAGGCCGCGCTCGCGGTCCCCGGGTCTCTGAGGAGGATGTTTCCACCTGTTGAACAGCCGATGTCAGGGTTCAGTGCAGAATTTCACTGCTCTGCCGATCACACGCCCCGGCGATCGGGGTTAAGAAGGGGCCCTTCCTCTACGTAAAGCGATAAGAAGGGGCCCTTCCTTACCTCAGTGGGATTCGCGCCAGCGGTTGGTGATGGGCAGGCGCCGGTCGCGCCCGAACGACTTGAACGAGATCTTCGTACCGGGCGCGGACTGCCGCCGCTTGTACTCCGCCCCGTCGACCAGCCGCAGGATCCGGTCGACCAGGGCGGTGTCGTGCCCGGCCGCGAGCAGCTCGTCGCGACCCTGGTCGCCGTCCACGTACCCGGCGACGATCGCGTCGAGCTGCTCGTAGGGCGGAAGCGAGTCGGTGTCGAGCTGGCCGGGGCGCAGCTCGGCGCTCGGGGGCTTCTCGATCGAGTTGACCGGGATCACCGGCGAGACCGTGTTGCGCCAGCGGGCGAGCTTCCAGACCAGGGTCTTCGGCACGTCCTTGAGCGGGTTGAACGCGCCGACCGAGTCGCCGTAGAGGGTCGAGTAGCCGACGGCCAGCTCGCTCTTGTTGCCGGTGGTCAGGACCAGGTGACCTTCCTGATTGGACAGCGCCATCAGGATGACGGCGCGGACGCGGGCCTGGAGGTTCTCCACGGCCAGGCCGGACAGGTTCAGGTTGGACAGGAACGAGTCGACCATGTGCTGGATCGGCTCGACCCGGTAGTCCAGGCCGGTGAGCTGTGCCATCTCGGCGGCGTCGTCGCGCGAGTGCTGCGAGGAGTGCCCGCTGGGCATCGAGACGCCGACGACGTGCTCGGGGCCGAGCGCGTCGACCGCGATCGCGGCCACGGCCGAGGAGTCGATACCTCCGGACAGGCCGAGCAGCACCGACTTGGCGCCGTTCTTGCGGACGTAGTCGCGCAGGCCGAGCACGAGGGCCTGCCACACCTCGGCCTCGTCGGCCAGGCGCGCGGCGATGCCCGCGTCGGCGGGTGGGCCGACCGGCGCGCCCCAGGAGGTGGGCAGCACGTGCCGCGCGACCTTCATCGCGCCGAGGTCGCCGGTGGGCGCGTCCGGGTCGGCCTCGGGCAACTGCAGGTCGTGTACGAGCAGCGCCGGGTCGAGCTGCGGCCCCCGGGCCAGCAGCGTCCCATCCGTGGCGACGATCATCGAGTCACCGTCGAAGACGAGCTCGTCCTGCCCGCCGATCATGTTGACGTACGCCACGGGCGCGTTGGCCTCGGCGGCCCGTCGGGCCACCAGCGGCAGCCGCACATCGTCCTTGTTCAGCTCGTACGGCGAGCCGTTGATGTTGACGACCAGCCCGACCCGGGCGGCGGCGGCGACCGCGAACGGCCCGCCCGCCTGCCAGATGTCCTCACAGATGGTCAGCGCGACGTCGGCCTGACTGCCGTCGGCCCACTCCAGCCGGATCACGGTCAGCGTGTCGCCCGGCACGAAGTAGCGGTCCTCGTCGAAGACGCCGTAGTTGGGCAGGTGGTGCTTGTCGTAGCGGGCCGCGACGGTGCCGCGGTGCAGCAGCGCGAGCGAGTCGCGCGGGCCGACGGCGGAGGTGCTGTCGGCGCCGAGCCGGGCCGGTCCGTCGGCGTCGAGGTAGCCGACGACCACGGCCAGTTCGCCCAGGCCGTCGGCGGCCAGGTCGGCGGCCAGGCGCTGCAGCGCCTCGCGGGAGGCGTCGACGAACGACTGCCGGAACACCAGGTCCTCGACGGGGTAGCCGGTCAGCATCATCTCGGGGAAGGCCACCAGGTGGGCCCCTGCCTCGGCGGCGCGGGAGGACCACTCGCGCACCAGCGCGGCGTTGCCGGCGAGGTCGCCGACGGTGGGGTTGACCTGGGCGAGAGCAAGACGCAGCGTGGCGGTCATGTCCTCATCTTCGCGCATGGCCCCAGCCGGGGCCTGTCCCGGCACCCGTGTGCCCGGACACATCGCGGGTTGAGGGGCGATGTCCGGTCCCGCGCTCACACGTGTGGGGTTGTGCGCACAACCCCACACGTGTGAGCGCGTCAGACAGGTGTTGCCCGTGGCCCGTCCGCCCGGTGTCGGATTGTGCGGCGCGGTGCCGGGATCGCCGTGAAATGGCTGGTCAGGTTGCGGAGCCCCGACGGTCCAGGGCGCGGTTGGCGGCGAAGTGGACCAGGTTGGTGACCAGGATCGCGGGGGCTACGACGGCGACCACGCCCGCGAACGACGCCTCCAGCCGGACCGCCAGGATGATCGCGGTGATGCCGTTCTGCTGGGCCAGCATCAGGTGCTGCCGATCCAGCGGCGGCAGGTGCCGGGTCAGCGGCGCGCCGACGGCGATCTGGGCGGCGAACGCGGCCAGGCCCAGGGTCAGGCCCCGGATCGGCGCGACACCGTGCACCAGCAGCAGCCCCAGCAGGACCGTCGCGGCGTACAGGGCGGCGGTGGTCAGTTTCGGCAGCAGCCGCAGCAGGGCCGGCGGGCGCAGGAACAGCCCGGCCAGGGCCAACCCCAGCATGAGGAACTGCCACACGGCGACCGCGAAGGCGAGGGCCAGCACCACCGCCGCCCAGCGCGGGCGGGTGCGCAGCACGTGCCGCCACAGCAGCCACAGCACCGCCGCGAAGGTGAGATTCCAGACCAGATCCAGCGCGTACGACCAGAGCCCGGCGGCCGCGTGACCGGTCCCCGTACCCCAGCTCAGGGCGAACACGTCCCCGGCCAGCGCCGCCGCGTAGATCGTGAGCACGACGGTGATCGGGTCGTCGAACGACGACCAGGCCGCCAGCACGGTGCGGGCCCGCGGCGACAGCCGACCGTCGCCCAGCAGCGCCGCCACCGACAGCGGATCGATCTGCGCCACCACGATGCCCAGCAGCAGGAACAGCGGATCGTGCCAGGCCAGCGCCAGCACCGCGCCGATCAGCACGGCCTTGACCAGCACGCCGACGGTCACCGCGGTGACGATCAGGCGTCGGTCCGCCCTGGCCGCCGCGACGTCGATACCGCTGGTCGCGCCGTACAGCCCCACGGCCAGCAGCAGCGCCGTGCCGAGCAGGTACGCCCGTCCGCCGGTGGCCGCCGCCACGTCGGCGCCGGTGGCAAGAGCCAGGCCCAGCCCGGCCAACACCGCCGCGGCGAGTCCTGCCAGCCGCCGCATCGCTACGTGTTCTCCTTCGTGATCGGCAGTCGGCCGGAGCGGCGGCGCAGCTCCATGGAGAGCAGCTCCAGGTCGTGGTCGGCGGTGTGGATCTGGGCCTGGTCCAGGCTCACGCCGATGACATGCACCGCCGGGCTGCTGCTGATCATGTAGTAGAAGATCGCGCCCTGCTCCACGTCGAACACCATCCGGATCAGCGGCCCGGTCTCCAGCGGCTCGAACTTGGAGTCCAGCTCGTGCAGCAGGTCCAGGATCTGCGGGCCCTGCTCGTTGTAGCGCTCGCGCCGGGCCGCCTGGGTGGTCTCGACCGGCTGGAAGTCCTCCAGGCGGTCGAACAGGTCGAGATTGAAGACCCGGGTGCGGCCCTCGTAGTAGGCCACGTAGTGCAGCCGGTCCAGGCTCAGTGCCTGACGGCAGGCGTCGAAGTACTTGGTGTGCTTGAGCGGGTCGAAGCGGCCCGGCGTCCGTTCGAAGGTGACCTGCTCGATCGTCGGGGGCTTGCGCTGGGCCGGGATCGCGGCGTCCTTGGCCGGACCCTCGACCCGGAAGTAGAACCAGCCGATGGCGAACACGGCCAGGCCGAGCAGCAGCGTGACCATGCCGACCACGCCCTCGATCGGGGCCCCGACCATCCACTCCGGTCGCGCCGCCTGCAGGAACCCCTGCGTGGCGGTGACGAAACCGGCCACGATCAGGAACGCGGCCCGTGCCCGCTCGAACACGATCCGGCCGACCTGCGAGGCGTACAGGATCGCCGCGCCGATGCCCAGCACCATCGCCGTGATCGCCGTACGCACATAGTCGAACTGCTGGTTGTTGATGACCGCCAGCAGGATCTCGCCGAGCAGCGGGATCGCGAAGGATCCGGCCAGGATCCCGGCGAGCCGTTCAGCCCACGCGCCCTTCGGGGATGGCGCGGGGTCGGGAGAGGAGGGCATGAAGGCACCTTGTCGCGGAGGGGGAGCGAGCTGCCCACCATCCTAAGGTGACGATGCCGCCCCGGCGGGGCCGCGGACTCAGCCCAGCGGGACCGGGCCGGCGCCGAGTTTGCCCAGCGTGATCGGCAGCAGCTTGCGTGCGGCCTGGCCCAGCACCTCGGTGAAGTGGGCCAGGTCGGCCACGGCGCCGTGCTGCTGCGTCGACTCCATCTCACGCAGCACCGACAGCACCTTGCCGACCCGGCCCAGGGCCAGGTAGCCGGTCATCGTCTTGCGCGACCCGGTCAGGGTGAACCGCAGCGCGAACGCGTCGCCCTCCAGCTTCAGCAGTTCGGCGGGCAGGTGGTCGCGCGGCACGTCGTCGACCCGCACCCGGACCGCGGTGCCGTCCTCCAGCACCGCGTTGAAGTCGCGGCAGCGCTGCCCGACCCGGCGCAGCTCGTCCAGCGTGCTCACCGCCCCGTTCCCGGTGAACGTGGTGAGCACCTGCGTGATCAGAGTGGGACCGTACTGGCGGGACACGGCCTGCGCACTGGGGCGCACCACGGCCTTGGGATGCGGGGCGAGCGTGGCGGCGGTGTGCCGGATCAGCTCGTCCGGGGCGCCGAGCAGGCTGGCGCAGCGCTCGACGCGCGGCACGGCCGGGGCCTTGGTCGCGGGCGCCGGGGCGTAGCTGGGCGACAGGTCGGCCGGTGCCAGCAGCGCCGCCTGCAGCTCCGGCTGCGTGGCGGTGATGGTGTCGGTCTCGCGGATCGGTGCCGCATGGGTCTGCGGGGTGTGCTGGGCACCCATCACCCCGGCCATGATCAGCGCGGCGATGAGCAGGCCGCCGAGGGCGATGCCGCCGGCGATGGTGCGGTGACGCACCGGAAACAGGGTGTCCAGGCGGTTCATGGGAGCTCCTTCGTACTGCCCGGTAAAACGGGCAAGAAGGGTTCCGGTTGCGGGATCACCGTCACGGGGCGTACTGCTTGAGGATGGCGTAACGTGCGCGTAATGAGGCCGCGCCAGACTGGCCGGAGATCAGAGTCGAGAGAGGCCCGCCGTGGATCGTCAGCAGGAGTTCGTGCTGCGCACGCTTGAGGAGCGCGACATCCGGTTCGTGCGCCTCTGGTTCACCGACGTGCTCGGCACCCTGAAGTCGGTCAGCGTGGCCCCTGCCGAGCTCGAAGCGGCCTTCGAGGAGGGCATCGGCTTCGACGGCTCCGCCATCGAGGGCTTCGCCCGGGTGTACGAGTCCGACATGATCGCCATGCCCGACCCGACGACCTTCCAGGTCTTCCCGTTCGAGGGCGGCGGCTCGGGCGAGAGCGCCCGCATGTTCTGCGACATCCTCATGCCCGACGGCACCCCGAGCTGGGCCGACCCGCGCCACGTGCTGCGCCGTGCCCTGTCCAAGGCCGCCGACAAGGGCTTCACCTTCTACACCCACCCCGAGGTCGAGTTCTTCCTGCTCGCCGACGCCCCGGCGGACGGCGGGCTGCCGACCCCGGTCGACTCCGGCGGCTACTTCGACCACACCACGCACGCCATCGCGCGCGACTTCCGCCGCCAGGCGGTGCTGGCCCTGGAGCGGATCGGCATCTCGGTGGAGTTCAGCCACCACGAGGTCGCGCCCGGCCAGCAGGAGATCGACCTGCGCTACGCCGACGCGCTGACCACGGCCGACAACATCATGACGTTCCGCCACGTGATGCGCGAGGTCGCGCTGTCGCACGGGGTGCAGGCCACGTTCATGCCCAAGCCGTTCACCGACCAGCCCGGCAGCGGCATGCACACCCACCTGTCGCTGTTCGAGGGCGAGCGCAACGCGTTCCACGACCCGGCCGACCCGCACAAGCTGTCGAAGACGGCCAAGGCGTTCATCGCGGGCATCCTCACCCACGCGCGGGAGTTCACCGCGGTCACCAACCAGTGGGTGAACTCGTACAAGCGGCTGTTCCCGCAGATGATCCCGGACCGGATCTCCGAGGCGCCCGCGTACGTCTGCTGGGGCCACCTGAACCGTTCCGCCCTGGTGCGCGTCCCGGCGTACGGCAAGCCCAACTCGGCCCGGGTCGAGGTGCGCTCGATGGACTCGGCGTGCAACCCGTACCTGGCGTTCGCGGTGCTGCTCGGGGCCGGTCTGCGCGGCATCGAGGAGGGCTACGAGCTGCCCCCGGGCGCCGAGGACGACGTGTGGTCGCTGTCGAACGCCGAGCGCCGCGCGATGGGCTACGCGGCGCTGCCGGAGAACCTGTCCGAGGCGATCGACGTGATGGCGGGTTCCGAGCTGGTCGCCGACGTGCTCGGTGAGCACGTGTTCGACTTCTTCCTGCGCAACAAGCGCGCGGAGTGGGAGGAGTACCGCCGCGAGGTGACGCCGTTCGAGCGCCGCCGCTACCTCGGCGCCCTCTGACCCGTCACGCCCGTAGCGACATCCCGGCCTCCCGGCCCCCGCCTTTTTATCGACGCTGGCCTATCTAGAAGACGATTCTCGGAAATTCGTCCTCTGGATAGGCCAGCGTCAATGCTAGGTGGGGTGGGGGCGATGCTGGGTGGGGTGGGGCAACGCTTGCTGGAAGTCAGCCTCGATCGGCGCTGCCGGCCCCGGTGAGCAGGTAATCGCAGGCGGTGATCAGGGCGGCGCGCAGCGGGGCGGCGCGGTCGGCGAAGGCGCGCTGCTCGGCGGCGTACCGGGCGCGGCCCTCCGGGGTCTCGATCAGCACCGGCTCGAAGCCCAGGTCGGCTAGGTCGTACGGGCTGGCGCGCATGTCCAGCTCCCGGATCTCGCGGGACAGCGCGAAGCAGTCCGCGACCAGTTCGGCGGCGACCAGCGGCGACAGCTTGTACGCCCACTTGTACAGGTCCATGTTCGCGTGCAGGCAGCCCGGCTGCTCCAGCGCCTGCTGGGAGTCACGGGTGGGCTGGTGCGCGTTCAGCGGCCGGGCCGGCGCGGTGAAGAAGCGGAACGCGTCGAAGTGGGTGCACCGTACCCCCCGCTCCTGGACGACCTCGGCCGTCGCGGACGGTGACAGGCGCAGCGGCCAGGAGTTGTGCCGGACCTCGGCCTGGGTCTGCCGGTAGACCATGGCCCACTCGTGCATGCCGAAGCAGCCGAGCTGGGGCGGGCGGGAAGCGGTGCCCGCGAGCAGGTCGCGGATCCAGCGGACCGAGTCGGCGCGCTTGGCGAGCAGGGCCGGGTCCAGCACCGTGCCGCCGTCGGCGGCGACGTAGTCGCGGGCGGGTGCCCCACCCTCCAGCAGCACGCCCGCACCCGGGTGCCAGGTGCGCAGCTGGGCGGGCCGGTGCGAGTAGTACGTGAACAGGAAGTCGTGCACCGGGTGCTTCACGCCGTTGCGGCGGCGGTGCAGATGGTGCTCGAGCCAGCCGTCGACGCGCTGCTCGTGGGCCTCGCGCCGAACACGCCAGACCGGCTCGGCGAGGCGGGTGGCGGTCGCGGTGGTCACCGACCCAGGTTAGCGGCCGCGCTGGACTAGGTTGCGACGCCAGCTAGCTGGCTGTGCTACCTTCTGCCGCCATGGACTCCGAACGGCGCAGCCAGTGGCTGCGGGGGGTGCTGGACCTGTGCGTGCTCGGCCTGCTCGCCCGCCGCGAGTCGTACGGCTACGAGCTGACCCAGTCGTTGCAGGCCGTCGGCCTCGGCGCGATCCAGGGCGGCACCCTCTACCCCGTGCTGCTGCGGTTGCAGCGCACCGGCCTGGTCACCGCCGACTGGCGCGAGGGCGGCAGCGGTCCGGCCCGCAAGTACTACCGGCTCACTCCGGCGGGCGACCAGGTGCTGCGGCAGTCGGCGGCCGACTGGGACGCGTTCGCCGGCGGCGTGGGGGCGATCCTGCGAGAGGTGGCGGCGCGATGAACTGGCTCGACGAACTCGGCCGGGAGCTGGCCCGGCAGGGCCTGCCCGAGGGCGCGGTGCGGCACGTGGTGGGCGAGACCGCCGCCCACCTGTGGGACAGCGGCGAGGACCCGGTGCGCGCGTTCGGCCCGGCCGCGGCGTACGCGGTGGTGGTGGCCGAGAGCATGCGCGGCCCGGCGCCGTCGCGGCCGCGCGAGGTCGGCCCGGTGCGGCTGGAGGTCACCGGAATCACCAAGCGGTACGGCCGCCGCCAGGTGCTGCGCGGCGTCGATCTGACCGTACGCGCGGGCGAGGTCGCCGCCGTGGTCGGCGCCAACGGCAGCGGCAAGAGCACCTTCCTCGGCGTCTGCGCCGGGCTGGTCAGCCCCGACCGGGGCACCGTCCGCGTGCACGGCACGCTCGGCTACTGCCCGCAGGGCGGTGGCACCAGCGACTTCCTGCTGCCCGAGGAGCACTTCACCCTGATCGGCGCCGGGCGCGGGATGGGCCGCGAGGACGCCCGCGCCGCCGGGCGGGCCCACGCGCGGGCGCTGGACTGGGAACCGGCGCCGACCCAGGCCCGGCACCTGTCCGGCGGCACCCGGCAGAAGCTGAACCTGGTCATGGCCGGGCTGGGTGAGCCCGACGTGCTGCTGCTCGACGAGCCGTACCAGGGCTTCGACCGGGGGTCGTACCTGGACTTCTGGCAGCAGGTGGGCGCGTGGCGGGACGCGGGCAAGGCCGTGGTCGTCGTCACCCATCTGCTGAGCAGCCGCGACGGCGTGGACACCGTGCTGGACCTGACACCGCGGGAGCGAGCGTGACCAAGACCATGACCGTCGCCGAGATGGCGCTGCGCGAGGTGTCGCGCCGCCGGGGCGTGCTGGCCATCCTGCTGGTGTTCCCGCTGGCGTTCTACCTCAGCCGCCGGGACCTCACCGGACAGTCGATCCGCTTCGTGTGCCTCGGCGTGGGCTGGGCGATGAGCACCGCGGCCCTGTTCGCGGGCAGCGCGGCCCGGTCGTTGGAGCCGAGACTGCGCCTGTCCGGCTACCGGGGCCACCACCTCTACCTGGGGCGCCTGCTGGCACTGTGGACGCTCGGACTGGCCCTGGCGCTGCCGTACTTCGTGCTGATCCGCGTCGACGCGCAGCACGTGCGCTACGGCGCGATCGCGCTGATCATGCTGCTCACGGTGGCCGTGGCGGCGCCGTTCGGGCTGGCCCTGTCCTCGGCACTGCCGCGGGAGCTGGAGGGCATGCTGGTGCTGCTGACCGTGGTCGGGCTGCAGATGATGATGGACCCGGCCGACTCGGCCTCGCGGGTGCTGCCGTTCTGGTTCAGCCGCGAGATCGGTACGTACGCCGTCGACCACGCCGACAGCGGCTACCTGCACCGCGGTCTGCTGCACGGACTGCTGTTCCTGGTGGTGCTGCTCACGGTCGTCGCGGCCAGTTCCGCGGTGCGGCTGCGCCGACGCCCCCACCTCCGCTTCGTGCGCTGAACGCCCGCGTTAGGTTGGGCACGAGAGCTGTCGACATCTGGGGGCTGTGGTGCGGATCGCACGTTTTGTTCATTCGGGCGGCATGTCGTGGGGGGTCGTCGAGGGCGATCCGGCCGCGGGCACGCAGGGGCTGACCGTACGTGTCATCAACGGACACCCCTTCGGTGAGCTGGATCTCACCGATCTGCGCTTTGCGCTCGACGACGTACGCCTGGTGCCGCCGATCCTGCCCAGCAAGGTGATCGGGGTAGGGCGCAACTACGCCGACCACGTCGCCGAGCACGGCGTCGAGATGCCCAAGGAGCCGCTGCTGTTCCTCAAGCCGTCCACTTCGGTGGTCGGGCCGCACGACGTGATCTCGCTGCCGCAGCAGTCCCGCCAGGTCGAGCACGAGGCTGAACTCGCGGTGGTGATCGGGGTCACCGGGGCGCGCCGGGTCGATCGGGCCGGAGCGGAGAAGGCGATCTTCGGGTACACCTGCGCCAACGACGTGACCGCGCGCGACCTGCAGCGCAGCGACGGCCAGTGGACCCGGGCCAAGGGTTTCGACTCGTTCTGCCCGATCGGGCCGTGGATCACCACCGGGGTCGACGTGAGCGACCTCGAGGTGCGCTGCGAGGTCAACGGGGAGGTGCGGCAGCTGGGGCGCACCTCGGACATGGTGTTCGACGTGCCGACGCTGATCTCGTACATCTCGCACGTGATGACGCTGCTGCCCGGCGACGTGATCCTGACCGGCACCCCCGCCGGGGTCTCGCCGATCGCGGCCGAAGACGTGGTCAAGGTGCGTATCGAGGGGCTGGGCGAGCTGCGCAACCCGGTCAAGCCGGTGGTGTGACGAGCGTCCACGACGCGCGGGCGGGTATCGATTTGGCGGTGCCGGGGGTGTCAGGTAAAGTTCACTTCCGGCAGCGGAGACGGTGCCGATGGGGTATGGGGTAATTGGCAGCCCAACTGATTCTGGTTCAGTTAGTCTAGGTTCGAGTCCTGGTACCCCAGCTTCCAAGCCTGATCGGGCGAGCGCCCGATTCGCGCGAGGGAGCTGGAACTGTTAGAGTTTCAGCAGGCCGCCGAGCTGAGAAATCAGCAGAGGCGGTCGAAAACTGAAGAAGTGGAAAGTCCTGGCCCCGTCGTCTAGCGGCCTAGGACGCCGCCCTCTCAAGGCGGTAGCGAGGGTTCGAATCCCTTCGGGGCTACAAAGTCAAGCGGCTCACCAGCGAATGCTGGTGAGCCGCTTGCGTTGTGCGGGCGTCGGGGGGGGTGGTGGGGGGGGGGGGCGACGAGTGCGACAGGTGTGGTTGAGGAGACCCCTAACCCTTTGGGGGATAAAATTAACCGGGCCACACCCGCTATTGCTGGTGCGCCGCTTGCGTTGTGCGGGCGTCGTGCAGTTTCGGGGAAAGTGCACGAATCTTGGCCGCGATTGCTGTACTTTCCCCGAAACTGCACGAACCTCGACTCAGGTCGGTTGTGGTCGCTCGGCGACGAGCATGATGCGGCGTAGCAGGTCCGCCAACGTGCGCCTCTCGGCCCCGTCCAGCGCGCCGAGCAGCCGGTATTCCTCGTGCCCCAGCACGTCCATGGCGCCGAGCCAGGCTGAGCGGCCGGAGCCGGTCAGTTCGATGTCGACCCGGCGCCGGTCGGACACCGATGGCGTCCGTCGGATGAAACCCCGCCGCTCCAGCGCGTCCAGCCGCCCCGTGACCGTCGCCGGCGCCATGGCCAGGTCCATGGCGAGTTCGGACGGGGCGGCCCGCCCGCCGCGTCCGGCGAGCGAGTGCAGCGTGTCGAACTCGTGCCGCTGGAGGTCGAAGTCGACCAGTGACTGCTCGCGCACCCGCCGCAGGTGGTTGGCCAGCTTCTTCATCCGGGTGACCGCGGCCTCGATGTCCGGATCGAGTTCGGGCAGCACGGGCAGCCATCGAGCGACGTGCGCGTCAACCGAGTCGCGGGGCTCTTCCATGGCACGGATCCTATGCCGCACCAAAGTAGTACGTCATCGAAAAGTTCGTTGACAAATAATTCGGCAACAAAATATCTTCGCGGGTATGGCTCACCCCCTGCGGCAGCGCGCGTTCCGCCTGCTCTTCATCGGCCGCACTTTGTCCTCCCTGGGAGACTTCGTCATCCCTGCGGCGCTCGCCATCGCCGTGCACCACGCCACCGGCTCCAGCGGCGCGCTCGCGCTCGTGCTGGCGTGCGCGATGGTGCCACGCCTGGTGCTGCTGCCGCTGGGCGGCGTGGTCGGCGACCGGTACGACCCAAGGCTGGTGGCCCTCACCGCCGACCTGGTGCGCTGCGGCACCCAACTCCTCGTCGGCGCCGAACTGCTCGGCGGCGACCCCTCCGTGACCCACCTGGCAGCCGCATCGGCGATCGGCGGCATCGCGGGTGCTTTCGCCGCTCCCACCAGATCGCCGCTGGTCGCGGGCATCGTCGACGGTGCGCAGCGGCGGCAGGCCAACGCCGCCCTGGCCATTGCCATCGGCGTCACCCGCATCGCCGGCCCCGCCCTGGCCGGGGTGCTGATCCTGGGCGTCGGGGCGGGCTGGGCCTTCATCCTCGACGGGATCTCGTTCGCGGCCAGTGCGGCGCTACTGGCCGCGGTCCGCGTGCGCCGCGTGCCGGCACCACGCCGCACCCTGCTGGCCGACCTCGCCGCGGGCTGGGCCGAGGTGCGCTCCCGCGACTGGTACTGGAGCAGCCTCATCGCCCACGCTGCCTGGAACGGCGTCGCCGCGGTGCTGCTCACGCTCGGTCCGGCGATCGCGGTCGACCAGTTGGGCGGCGACGCGACCTGGGTGCTGGTGCTGGAGGCAGGTGCGGTCGGGCTGCTGCTCGGCTCACTGGTGGCGGCCCGGGTCCGTCCCCGCCGACCTGTGCTCGTGGCCAACCTGGGCCTGGCCACCTACGCGCTGCCGCTGGCGCTGATGGCTGCCGCCGCCCCCGCCCCGGCCGTCATCGCCGCGTACGGGGTGGCACAGGCGGCGCTCGGGTTCCTCAATCCGGTTTGGGAGACAGTCGTGCAGGCCGAGATCCCGCCCCAGGCCCTGGCGCGGGTGACCTCTTACGACTGGCTCTGCTCGCTGGCGGCCACCCCGGTCGGCTACACGCTCGCGCCGCTGGCCGCCGCGGCCTGGTCGCCGCGGGTGCCGCTCATCGCCGCCGCGATCGTGGTGGCGACCGCCTGTGTCGGCAGCGCCCTCGCCCCCGGCGTACGCCGCATCGCGCTGCCGGACGCACGTCGGCCCGCAGCGGGCGAGCCCGTCCTCGCAGACCCCGCCCCGTCGCCCGTGGCGGTCACCACTCGCTGAGTGCCGGTCAGCCACACCGCTCCTGATGCGGACCGGCCCCGGTCACGTGAGGTGACCGGGGCCGGGAAGCGGTGGTGCTTCGGGTCAGCGGAACAGTAGGCGCAGCACGCCGGTCTGGTCGCCGCCCTCGGTTGACTGGGCCAGGACCAGCGCCCGCACCGGCAGTTCGGTGTCGGCGCCGAGCGCCGCCAGGTCCAGGTAGACCGCGGTGTCGACGGTGCTCGGCAGGCCCGCGATGGCGGACTGGAACGCCGGCTGGGCCGACAGCGGGCTGCTCGACGCCACGTACCCCTTGGTGATCGCGGTCACCGAGCTGCCGTCGGCGGTGGCGTTGAGCCCCGCGCCCAGCGACTCCACCAGCTTGACCAGATTGTCGGCGGCCGTGGGGCTGGTCGCCGCCACGTCCACGCGCACCTCGGCCGTCGGGTCGGTCTTGTTGACGCTGACGCTGATCTGCGCCCCGTTCAGCGCGGCCAGCTGGTCCGGGGAGGGCCCGAACGCGCCGGAGACGCCCATGTCGCCGAGGTCGCCCAGCTCGCCGGGGTTCATGCCGGTGATTTCGGCGAAGCGCTTGCGCTCGGCGTCGGTGAGCTTGTCGAAGCCCTTCGCCGCCAGCGCGTCGATCTCCTTGAGCTCCGCCTCGGTCGGAGTGGGGAACGTGACGTCGGGTTCGAGGGTCGGCACCCCTGCCCCCGGGCTGGGCTCGTCGCCGGGGCCGAACATCGAGCCGCCGGAGGCGAACGCGGGCATGCCGAAGAGGAGCATGCTCAGGCCGCCTATACCGGTCATGCCGAAGGGCGTCGTCGCGGTGGTGTCGATGGTGTCGGCGGGCAGCTGTACGACGGCCCCGAACCGGGTGTCGCCCGGCAGTGCGCCGAGCCGGGCCAGCGCGTCGCTACGGGTGGGGGCGGGCTGGTCGGCGCCGGTCTGCCGGTAGCGCGCCTCCAGGCCGCTGTCGGTGGCGCGTACGCCCAGGATGACGCGGCCGTGCTCCTCCGGCGTCTTGGGCAGCGTGGCCTGGAACTCCGGGTCGGCGGACAGGGCACCCATGAACATGTCGTTCATCAGCTTGCTGAACTGCCCCATGTCGGCCCAGAAGACGGCGAGCTGGTCGCCTTCCAGCCAGGCGCGGTCCTGCGCGTAGTTCGTCGCGGTCGACAGCGGGGTGCGCTGAGCCTCGGCGAACGCCTTCTCGGCCGCCTGCTGGGTGTCGTCGGTGCCGAGCGCGACCAGGGCGATGCCGTCGCGCACGACGAAGCCGAGGCTGCCCTCGGCCTTGTGTGCGGCGTCGCGCATCCGGCCCAGCCCGGCCGTGGCGGCGGCGCTGTCGGTGCTGGTCACCGCGATGAGGGCGTACGGCTTCTTGCCGTCCTGCCACACGCTCAGGCCCACCCGGCGCCCGGCCCAGCTCAGCAGGTCCCGATCGACGTCCACGCCGTCGAGACCCATCCCCTTGAGGACCTGGCCCAGCAGCTCGTCGCGCTGGTCGGCGTCGGCGTCGCCCTTGGTCTGCTCGGGCAGGTGCCGCGCCAGCTGGAGCAGGCGGATCTGCTGCTCCAGGCCCGTGTCGAGGTCGACGGAGGCGAACATCACGGCCGAGCCGGGCAGAGCCTCCTCGATGTGCCGCCCGTCGCCGAAGGCGAACCGGTAGACGGCGTACGCGCCGACGCCGAGCAGCAGCACCACGGCGATCACGGCGGCGATCAGCACCGGCGTGCGGCGGGGGCGGGCGGCGGCCGCGGCTGGGGCGGCGTCGACGGCGTCGAGGGTGATGACCGCGTCGGAGCCTGGGGCGTCGGCTGCTGCGGTCGACTCGGCTACGGAGCGGGTCGGGTCGAGCGGGGAACCGGCGGGGGCCGATTCAGCGGAAGCGCCGGCAGACGGGTGGTCCACCGGCGCCGCTGGGTCAGACATGAGAGGTCGATCCCTTTCTGGGAGGTCAAGGCCGCTCATCGTAGGCGTGGAAAGCAAAGCCCGCTGGCCCGGAGGGTGTGTCCTGGGTCGTATGGAAACAGGGCGGCGCGATGATGAGGCATTCACTACGCTGCGCGCCATGTACCGCATGAAGATCGTTTCCAGGCTATGCCTGTCCGCGTTCCTGGCCGCGTCGGTGCTGTCCGGCTGCGGCGCTTCGCAGGACGTGACGTACTTCGCCGGTGGCGCCGGGGACGGCGGGAAGGGTTCCGGCACCGTCACCTATGTCGACGAGTCGGGGGCGACCAAGACCGAGACCGTGTCGTTCCCGTGGACCAAGACGGTGTCGGTGAGCGAGGGCACCAAGGTGAGCCTGACGGTGAAGCCGGTGCCGGCCGTGCAGGTCGTGGGCCAGATCCATGTCCCGATCCGGACCAGTTGTCAGATCACGATCGGCGGCGAGCTCAAGCAGTCCTCGGGGCTGCGTGAGGCGAAGGCCGCCTGCGAGGCCACCGCCTGAGCGTCGGGGACAGCGCACGGGGCCCCGGACACCGCACTGGCGGCCGGGGCCCCGACGTCTCGGTTCAGAGGCCGGACAGGCGCTGACCGGCTCGTACCACCGCCATGGCGTGGCGGTCGCCGGGGCGGCGGCCCAGCCGCTCTATCGGACCGGACACGCTGATCGCCGCGATGACCCGGCCGGTGCGGTCGCGTACGGGGGCGCTGACCGAGGCCACGCCCGCCTCACGCTCGGCCACCGACTGGGCCCAACCGCGCCGCCGGACCTCGGCCAGGGTGCGGCCGGTGAACTTGCAGCGCGGCAGCAGCGGCATGACCGCCTCCGGGGGTTCCCACGCGAGCAGGATCTGCGCTGCCGAACCCGCCGTCATGGGCAGGATCGCGCCGACCGGCACGGTGTCGCGCAGACCGCTGGCCCGCTCGGCCGCGCCGACGCAGATGCGTTCGTCGGCCCGGCGCAGGTACAGCTGCGCGCTCTCGCCAGTGGCGTCCCGCAATGCGGACAGCAGCGGCTCTGCCGCTGTCAGCAGTACGTCGGGAGCTGCGTTGGCGAGCTCCCCAAGTCGGGGACCCGGGCGCCAGCGGCCCTGCGTGTCCCGTACCAGCATCCGATGAATCTCCAGCGCTTGCGCCAGCCGGTGCGCCGTTGCTCTCGGCAGCTTGGTGCGATCGACGAGTTCCGCGAGGCTCGCGCCGTCGACACAGGCGGCAAGGATCACTACCGCCTTGTCAAGGACGCCCACGCCAGACATACTGTGTCCCACGGACCGAAACATACCTCCCAAGATGCGGGATGTCCAGATGGTGGGAGACACCCAGTGAGCAGGACCCTTGCCCAGAAGGTCTGGGACGCACACGTGGTACGCCAAGCGAGCGGCGAGCCGGACCTCCTCTATATCGATCTTCATCTGCTGCATGAGGTGACCAGCCCACAGGCCTTCGACGGCCTCCGGCTGGCCGGACGTGCGGTGCGCCGGCCCGATCTGACGATCGCGACCGAGGACCACAACACGCCCACCGACAACCTGCTGACGATCAGCGACCCGGTGTCGCGGACGCAGATCGAGACACTGCGCCGAAACTGCGCCGAATTCGGCGTGAAACTGCATCCGCTCGGCGATCCGCAGCAGGGCGTCGTCCACGTGATGGGACCGCAGCAGGGTCTGACCCAGCCGGGCATGACCATCGTGTGCGGCGACTCGCACACCTCGACCCACGGCGCCTTCGGCGCGCTGGCGTTCGGCATCGGCACCTCCGAGGTGGAGCACGTGCTGGCCACCCAGACGCTGCCGCAGTCGACGCCCAAGCAGATGGCCGTCACCGTCACCGGCGAGCTGCCCCCGGGCGTCTCGGCCAAGGACCTGATCCTGGCCCTGATCACCCAGGAGGGCACCGGCGGCGGCCGCGGCTACGTGGTGGAGTACCGCGGGCCCGCGATCGAGAAGCTGAGCATGGAGGGGCGGATGACCGTCTCCAACATGTCCATCGAGTGGGGAGCCAAGGCCGGGCTGATCGCACCGGACGAGACCACGTTCGCCTGGCTGAAGGGGCGCACCTTCGCCCCGCAGGGGCAGGCCTGGGACGACGCGGTGGCCTATTGGCGCACCCTGCCGACCGACGAGGGCGCGGTCTTCGACAAGGAGGTCTTCATCGACGCCTCGTCGCTGACGCCGTTCGTGACCTGGGGCACCAACCCCGGCCAGGGCGCCTCGCTGGACGGCAGCATCCCGGACCCGGAGTCGTTCGGCAGCGAGTCCGAGCGCGCCGCCGCCCGCCGGGCCCTGGAGTACATGGACCTCAAGCCGGGCCAGGCCCTGCGTGACGTGAACGTGGACGTGGTGTTCGTGGGCTCGTGCACCAACGGGCGTCTGGAGGATCTGCGCACCGCCGCCGAGGTGCTGCGCGGCCGCCACGTCGCCGACGGCGTGCGGATGCTGGTGGTGCCGGGTTCGGCGGCCGTGCGCGAGCAGGCCGAGCAGGAGGGTCTGCACGAGGTCTTCACCGCCGCCGGAGCCGAGTGGCGTTTCGCCGGGTGCTCGATGTGCCTGGGTATGAACCCCGACACCCTGTCCCCGGGGCAGCGGTCGGCGTCCACGTCGAACCGCAACTTCGAGGGGCGGCAGGGCAAGGGTGGCCGTACCCACCTGGTGTCCCCGGCCGTGGCCGCGGCGACCGCCGTGACCGGCCACCTGTCCGCACCCGCCGACCTCGTGCCCGTCGCGGCCTGATCCGGAAAGGCTGACCATGGAGAAGTTCACCGTGCACACCGGCACCGCGGTGCCGCTGCGGCGGTCCAACGTGGACACCGACCAGATCATCCCGGCGGTGTACCTGAAGCGGGTCACCCGGACCGGCTTCGAGGACGGCCTGTTCAGCGCCTGGCGCGAGGACCCGTCGTTCGTGCTCAACAACCCGGCCTACGCCGGGGCCTCGATCCTGGTGGCCGGGCCGGAGTTCGGCACCGGGTCCTCGCGTGAGCACGCGGTGTGGGCCCTGAACGACTACGGTTTCCGGGTCGTCATCTCCCCGCGCTACGGCGACATCTTCCGCGGCAACTCCCTCAAGCAGGGCCTGCTGACGGTGGAGCTGTCGCAGGAGGCGGTGGAGACGCTGTGGGCGCTGACCGAGGCCGACCCGACCACCTCGATCGAGGTGGACCTGCAGGCACGGGAGGTCCGGGCGGGCGGCCACACGTGGTCGTTCGCGCTGGACGACTTCAGCCGCTGGCGCCTGCTGGAAGGCTTGGACGACATCGGACTCACCCTGCGGCACGCCGACGCCATCGCCGAGTTCGAGACCCGGCGTCCCTCTTTCGGAGTGCTCGTCGGCTGAGCCGATACGGCCGTAATCTGGGCCTTTTCCCGGTCGTACCCGGGTGATGAAGAGTGACAGCAACGCGAAATGCCCCCGTCCTGTTATGCGGACGGGGGCATTTCTGCGTTGCGACACATAGGCGGTTTTTCACCCTCCTGTTGGCATATTGCTGACGTTGGGCCTACTGTGCGCACAGAATGACTGTTATAAGTTCAGTAGTACCTATACGGGAGGAATCCGTGAACAAGACAGAGCTGATCGACGCGATCGCCGCTCACCCCACCGTGGTCGACAAGAAGACCGCCGCGGCCGTGCTGGAGGCCACGCTCACCGAAATCCAGAACGCGGTCACCAAGGGCGACAAGGTCTCGCTGACCGGCTTCGGTGTCTTCGAAAAGCGGGCCCGTGCCGCCCGGATGGCGCGCAACCCGCGTACCGGTGAGGCCGTCAAGGTGAAGAAGACGTCGGTCCCGGCGTTCCGTCCCGGTGCGGGCTTCAAGGAGACCGTGGCGGTCGGCAAGGTCGCCGCCCCGGCCAAGAAGACCGCCAAGGCCACGGCGAAGAAGACCTCGGCTGCCGCGACCCGACCCGCGGGCAAGGCCACCGCCGCGGCGAAGACGGCCCCGGCCAAGAAGACGGCGACCAAGACCACCGCGACCAAGGCGACCGCCGCGGCGAAGGCGACCGCGGCCAAGAAGGCCCCGGCCAAGACGGCGGCGGCGGCGAAGAGCACGGCGGCGGCGAAGAAGACCGTGACCGCCAAGGCGACCGCGAAGAAGGCGCCGGCCAAGAAGGCCACCAAGAAGAGCTGACCCGACGCGTACGACCACAGGCGAGCGCCCGCCCGGACACCCGGGTGGGCGCTCGCCTTTCCGGTCGCCTATTGCGGCGGCTGGGATCGCCCCTTGCAGCCGGAGATGCGCAGCATGGCGCGGTAGGTCTGGCGCGGTGTCGGCGGTGCGGGCAGCGGTTCGGCGCGATCGCCCGCCCGGAACGCCTGCAGCAGGTACCCCACCAGCCGCTGCCACGCCTTCGGGGCGGCCTCGGCGGTGCCGCGCAGCACTCCGGCGTTGGCCATCAACAACAGCGGCAGGTCCTCGGCCACGTAGTCCTCGCGCAGCGTGCCCTCGGCCTTGGCGGCCGCGACCAGCTCGGTGAAGCCGCGGTGCAGTGCGATCCGGCGCTGTTCGAACTCCCGCGAACCGGGAAAGCTCATGGTGAGCACATCGGCCAGTCCGCCGTCGGCGGCCTGCATGGCGCAGACGGCGGTGACGTAGCCGCTGAAGCCGGTCCAGGCGTCGGGGGCGGCCTGAGCCTCACGTAGGGCGTGCTCGTACTGCTCGATCTTCGCGCTCGCGGCCGCGGCTGTCAGGTCGTCGCGGGTGGGAAAGCGGCGGTACAGCGTGGCGATACCGACTCCGGCCCGCCCCGCGACCTCCTCCAGCGGCACGTCCAGACCCCGTTCGGCGAACAGCTCGCAGGCGGCGGAGACGATGCGCTCGCGGTTGCGGGCGGCGTCGGCGCGCAGCGTATTGCTCTCCATGATCACCAGAGTACAGGACTGGAGGACGGCCTCCGGTTAGTGCTACCGTCCCGGACATCAAGTGGAGGAGATCCACCGTTTAGGAGAGCGCCTGTGAACATCGCCCTTTGGATAGTCCAGATCCTGCTCGGCCTGGCGTTCTTCGCCGCCGGCCTGATGAAGTCCACCCAGCCCAAGGAGAAGCTGCGGGCCAACCTCGGCTGGGTCGACGACTACTCGGCCGGCATGGTCAAGCTCATCGGCGTCAGCGAGGTGCTCGGCGGCATCGGCCTGATCGCGCCGTGGGCCACCGGCATCGCACCGGTGCTGACCCCGATCGCCGCGGTCGCCCTGGCCGGTGTGATGGTCGCCGCGGCCGTGGTGCACCTGCGCCGCAAGGAGTACCCGGGCATCGTCTTCAACGTGATCCTGGGCGCCCTGGCCGTCTTCGTCGCCGTCGGCCGCTTCTGAGCTCGCGGCCGCGCTCCGGCGGTTTGGCAGGGCACCTTCACCTACGTAGAGCGATAAGAAGGTGCCCTTCCTTGCGTAGGTGGCGGGTGCGGACGGTGCGGGCGGCGGCGAACTCGCGTTCCGCCAGGCGCCCGCACGTCACCGCCAGCTCAGGATGGTCGCGACCCAGCCGCTGCCACAGCGCGGCGGCCACGACGGCGTCCTGGTGCTCGCCGAGCAGGTCCTGGAGCTTGGCCAGCACCTTGGCGCGACGGCCCAGCCCGGCGGCTTCGGCGGCGTACCGGGCGCGCTTGGCGCTGATGCGCACCCCGTGCCAGTCCACATCGGGCGAGGCGACGGTCAGGTCAGGGGCGCCCGGGACGCCGTGGCGGCCCCGCCGGAGTTGGCGCAGCGGCCGCCGGACCAGGTCCGCCGGGTGGATCGTCGCGAAGGCCGCGTCGGTGAGCGGCAGGTGCGCACAGGCGGCCGCCAGCCGCCCCGCCAGGACCGCGTAGCGGTTCGTGTCCAGCCCCGCGAGCACCTCGCGGTACGCCGCCTCCCGCCGGGCCGCCAGCAGGCCGTCCAGGGCCGCCACGTCGGCCGGAGCCAGCGGATGCGACGGATCGGCCGCCGCGGTCGCCCACAGCCGGGCCCGCTGCACCTCGGCGTCCCGAGCGCCGCCCAGCAGGGCCGCGAGCCAGCGCAGTTCGGCCCGCAGCGGCACCGACCAGCTCTGGTCGACCAGGGGCGCGAAGGTACGCAGATCCGAGCGCAGCCGACGGCAGCCGACCCGCATCCGGTGCACCGCGCTGTCCCCGTCGGGCAGCGGCGCGTCCAGCCGGACCAGGGGCTCGTGGGTCAGGATCTGCGCCACGGCCCGGCGTACCGCCGCGGCGACCAGGCTCGCCGCCGCCTGTCCGGCCATGCGTCAAGCCTAGTCCCGCGACGCGGGTCCCTCAGCGCTTGAGCACCCGGTTCAGCAGCGCCACCTGCAGGTCGACCCGGGGGTGTTCCGAAGTGGAGATGTAGCGGGTCCAGGCGCCGTCCGGCTCCAGCTCGAACGTCTCGGTGCCGTCGGACATCGCGGCGTCGAGCAGGTCGGCCAGCTCGTTGCGGGCCGCGTTGTCGGTGACCTGGATCAGCGCCTCCACCCGGCGGTCGAGGTTGCGGTGCATGATGTCGGCCGAGCCGATCCAGAACTCCGCGCGCCCCCGGCCCGAACGCGGGTCGCCCGCGCCGAACCGGAACAGCCGCGAGTGCTCCAGGAAGCGGCCCAGCACCGAGCGCACCCGGATGTTGTCCGACAGGCCGGGCACGCCCGGCTTGAGCGCGACCATGCCGCGCACGAACAGGTCCACCTGCACCCCGGCCCGCGAAGCCCGGTACAGCGCGTCGATCACCTGCTCGTCGACGAGCGAGTTCACCTTGATCTGGACCAGGCCGCGCTTGCCCTCCCGGGCCAGCTCCGCCTCGCGCTCGATGCGCTCGATGAGCCCGGACCGGACCCCGTGCGGCGCCACCATCAGTCGCCGGTACGACGTCTGGCGGCTGTAGCCGGTCAGCGAGTTGAACAGGTCGGTCAGGTCCGCGCCGATCTCGGGATCGGCGGTGAGCAGGCCGAAGTCCTCGTACATGCGGGCGGTCTTGGGGTGGTAGTTGCCGGTGCCGATGTGGCAGTAGCGGCGGATCTGGCCCGCCTCCTCGCGCACCACCAGCGCCGTCTTGCAGTGCGTCTTCAGGCCCACCAGGCCGTAGACCACGTGGCAGCCCGCGCGCTCCAGCATCCGCGCCCAGCCGATGTTGGCCCGCTCGTCGAAGCGCGCCTTCACCTCGACCAGCACCACCACCTGCTTGCCCGCCTCGGCGGCGGTGATGAGCGCGTCCACGACGGGGGAGTCGCCGGAGGTGCGGTACAGCGTCTGCTTGATGGCCAGCACGTGCGGATCGACCGCGGCCTGCTCGATGAAGCGCTGCACGCTGGTCGAGAACGAGTGGTACGGGTGGTGCAGCAGGATGTCGCCGTCGCGCAGGATGTTGAAGACGCTGCGGGTCGACTCCCCGTCGCGCAGCCGGGGGTGCGTGGCCGGGACGAACGGCGCCTCCTTGAGGTCGGGCCGGTCCACCTCGTAGATCTGCCACAGCCCGGACAGGTCCAGCAGGCCCGGCACCCGCAGCACGTCGCGGGAGTCGACCTCCAGCTCGGTCACCAGCGTCGCCAGCACGTGGTCGGAGATCTCCGCCGACACCTCCAGCCGCACCGGCGGCCCGAACCGGCGCCGGGCCAGCTCCCGCTCCATCGCCTGCAGCAGGTCCTCGTCGCGGTCCTCGTCGATCTCGACCTCGGCGTTGCGGGTGACGCGGAACAGGTGCTGTTCCACCACCTCCATGCCGGAGAACAGCTGCCCCAGCTCGCCCGCGATGAGGTCCTCGACCGGCAGGAACCGGTACACCGTCTTGCCGTCGGCGGTCAACGTGCGGGCGGAGCCGCTGTTCAGCTGTACGAACCGCGGCACGTTGTTGGGCACCTTGACCCGGGCGAACAGCTCCTCGCCGGTGGCCGGGTCGCGCACCACGGCGGCCACGTTCAGCGACAGGCCGGAGATGTACGGGAACGGGTGCGCCGGGTCGAAGGCCAGCGGCGTCAGCACCGGGAAGATGTGCTCGCGGAAGTAGGAGCGCAGCTGCTCGCGCTCGCCCCGGTCCAGATCAGACCAGCCGACGATGCTCACGCCCGTCTTCGCCAGGGCCGGGCGCAGCACCTTGGCGAACTCGGTGGCGTGTTCGGCCACCAGTTCGGAACTGCGCTCGGCGACCATCTCCAGCTGCAGCCGGGTCGGCACCTGGTCGGCACCGCGGGTGGGCAGGCCGGTCTCCAGGCGGCGGCGCAGGCCCGCGATCCGCACCATGTAGAACTCGTCCAGATTGCTCGCGAAGATCGCCATGAACTTCAGGCGTTCCAGCAGCGGCTGCCGAGCGTCCTCGGCCAGGGCCAGCACGCGGGCGTTGAAATCGAGCCAGGAGACCTCGCGGTTGAAGAACCGATCCTCGGGCAGTTCGGCCAGTGCCGGATCGGCAGGCGCCTGTGCCTGCGCGATCAACTCCGGCGTGGTCGTCTCGGCGGCATCCGGGACGGTCTGGGCGGGCACGGAATCGGACGTCGAGGTCTTTCGCGGGCGGCGGGGCGGAGTCTGGCTCACACCACAATTCTCTCCCGATCGACATGAACGAGAGGTGAACTCATGGCAGCGTAGGGCGGTCGCGCGGGCGAGCTAGCCCGTGGTGTCCGTCACGGCATGGTGGGTATGGCGACCCGGCGCAACCGGTCGCCGTCGTACTCCAACCGAACCCGTTGGCCCAGGCGCAGCAGCCGCAGCCCCGACGCATCGAAGGCGGCCCGGTCGAACGCCACCGGCGTCCCGTCGTCGAGCAGCAGCGTGCCGGAACGGGTTTCGGGGTCGAAGGTCGCGACGGTGCCCTGCATGGATGCCAACCTACGCCGCCGGGCGCGCGTACGGCAGGCCCCAGGCCCGAACCGCCGCCAGGTCCTCGGCCGTGTCCACATCGCGCCGCAGCGTCGGCCAGTCACCGGCCAGTCGCCGCGCCCCCGACAGCTCGTGCGCGGTCGCCGAGCCCGGCCCGAACCGCGGCTCAAGACGGCCGCCGACCGCGCTGACCAGCAGCACCGTGCCGACCCCGGCCGCGTCGGGCACGAACGCGCGGTCCGGCCCCGCCTCGACCAGCGCCCGCGCCAGCTCGTCCGGCCGCAGCGCGGGCAGGTCGGCGGGCAGCGCCGCGAGGCGCCCGACGCCGTTGAGCAGGGCGGCGGCGCGGCTCAGCGCGTGGTTGAGGTCGCGGCCGCTGTCGTGCAGGATCTCGGCGCCGCAGCCGCGCAGTTCCCGGGCGGCGGTGTCGTCGCGGGTGACCACGTATACCCGGGCCACCCCGGTGGCGGCGCGGACGGCGTGGACCGTACGGCGGGCCAGGTCCAGGACGAGGCCCTCGTGGTCGGCCTCGGCGCCGCGCAGCCGGGTCTTCGCCTCGGCCAGCGGCTTCAACGGAACCAGGACGGTCACGGGCAGGGCGGGCACCATGCCATTCTGTCGCCCCGGCGTACCGGACGCGGTACCGGCGGGCGGGTTCCGGGTATGCCGGGACGTGACATGATGCGCTCACGTGGTCGTGACGTACCCTGGTGCGCCACGACGGCGGTGGCGTCCGCTGGAGGCGGCGGGCGTGTTGAAGGAGGCTACGTTGGCGCGGCGCAGGCTGGGTTTCTGGCAGCGGTTCGCGGTGTCCCTGGTCAAGCCGTCGATGATCATGCTGACCCGGCGGGACTGGCGCGGGTTCGAGCACATCCCGGCCGAGGGCGGCATCATCCTGGCCGTCAACCACGTGTCACACGCCGACCCGTTCACCACCGCCCACTACGTGTACGACTCCGGTCGCTGGCCGCAGTTCCTGGGCAAGGAGAGCGTCTTCCGGATCCCGCTGGCGGGCAAGATCCTCTACTGGTGCAAGCAGATCCCGGTGCACCGCGGCACCGCCGACGCGGTCAAGGCGCTCGACGCCGCCGTCGAGGCGGTCGAGCAGGGCGGCTGCGTGGTGATCTACCCGGAGGGCACCACCACCAAGGAGCCCGACCTGTGGCCGATGCGCGGCAAGACCGGCACGGCCCGACTCGCGCTGCTCACCGGCGCGCCCGTGATCCCCGTGGTCACCTGGGGCCCGGAGCGCATCTTCGACCCGCGTACCAAGAAGATCCGGCTCATCCCGAAGATCCCGGTGTCGGTATGGGCGGGCGAGCCCGTCGACCTGTCCCGCTGGCAGGGCGCCGAGCCGACCGCGGCGGTGCTCAACGAGATGACCGACGCGGTGATGCTGCGCCTGCGCGACATGCTCGCCGAGGTCCGGCACGAGCCGTCCCCGCCGCCGATCTGGACACCCGCCGCCCTGGGCCGACCCGGATCCCCGGCTGAAGGAGCAGGTCGATGAAGGTAGCGGTGCTCGGCGCCGGTTCCTGGGGAACCGCGTTCGCCAAGATCCTCGGCGATGCCGGCAACGACGTGATGCTGTGGGCGCGCCGTCCCGAGATCGCCGCCATCATCCGCGAGACCGGGCGCAACCCGGAGTACCTGGAAGGCATGTACGTCGGCGCGCGGGTCACCGCGACCGCCTCGGCGTACGAGGCGATCGACGGCGCCGAGATCGTGGTGCTGGCCGTGCCGTCGCAGACCCTGCGCCCCAACCTCGCCGACTGGGCCGCCACGGTGCACCCCGACGCGACCCTGGTGTCGCTGATGAAGGGCATCGAGCTGGGCACCACCCAGCGGATGAGCCAGGTCATCACCGAGGCGGCCGGGGTGTCCCCGGACCGGGTCGCCGTCGTCTCCGGCCCCAACCTGGCCCCCGAGATCGCGCTGGAGCAGCCCGCGGCCACCGTCGTGGCGTGCACCGACATCGACCGGGCCACCACCGTGCAGCGGGCCACGACCACGCCGTACTTCCGGCCGTACACCAACGACGACGTCATCGGGTGCGAGCTCGGCGGCGCGGTCAAGAACGCGATCGCGCTCGCGTTCGGCATCGCGCACGCGATGGGCCTGGGCGACAACACCAAGGCGATGCTGGTCACCCGCGGTCTGGCCGAGACGGCCCGGCTCGGCGTGGCGCTGGGCGCCGACCCGCTCACCTTCTCCGGCCTGGCCGGGATGGGCGACCTCATCGGCACCTGCATGTCGCCGCTGTCGCGCAACCGCACCTTCGGCGAGCACCTGGGCCGGGGCAAGACCCTGGAGCAGGCGCAGGCCGCCACCCGGTACACCGCCGAGGGCGTCAAGAGCTGCCTGGCCATCCGGGACCTGGCCCACTCGCACGGCGTGGAGATGCCGATCACCGAGCAGGTCGAGCGGATCTGTCACGAGGGCGTCGACCCCCGTACCGCGCTCACCACGCTGATGTCACGGTCGACCAAGCCCGAGTGATCCCGCCAGGTGGGCGGGTTACGGTTCGCTCATGACAACGCAGTACGGCGACAGCACCCTGTCGGTCCACGTCGGCATGCCCGAACCCGTCCCCGGTGCACCGCTGCTCCCGGGTCCGGTGCTGGCCGCGCCCTACCACCTGCCACCCGACGGCTACCGCCCCGACCTCGACGGGTACGGCCGGGGCGACAACCCGACCCGGCGGCTGCTGGAGGCGGCCATCGGCGGGCTGGAGGGCGGCGACTGCCTCGCCTTCGGCAGCGGCCAGGCCGCGATCACCGCACTGCTGCTGTCCGTGCTGCGTACCGGCGACACCCTCATGATCCCCGCCGACGGGTACTACCAGGTCCGCGCCTTCGCCGCCGGCACGCTCGCCGGACTCGGCGTGAAGACCGTCGAGGTGCCCACGGCGGGGCCGTACCCGTCGTTCGAGGGCGTACGGCTGGTGCTGCTGGAGACCCCGGCCAACCCCGGTCTCGACCTGGTCGACATCGCCGCCGTCGCGCAGGCCGCCCACGCCGCCGGTGCCCTGGTCGCGGTGGACAACACCACCGCCACCCCGCTGTCGCAGCGCCCCCTGGACCTCGGCGCCGACGTGGTCGTCGCCTCCGGCACCAAGGCCCTGTCCGGCCACTCCGACCTGCTGCTCGGCTACGTCGCCACCCGGTCACCCGAACTGCTCGACGGGATGCGGCAGTGGCGGGCGCTCACCGGCGCCATCCCGTCGGCGTTCGACTGCTGGCTGGCCCGGCGGTCCATGGGCACCATGGCGCTGCGGCTGCGCCAGCAGTCGGTCAACGGGGCCGCCGTGGTCGAGTTGCTGCGCTCGCTCCCGTCGGTCCGCGCCGTTCGCTGGGCCGGGGATTCGGCGCTGGCCGCGCGGCAGATGAAGATCGTGCCCGGGTTGGTGTCGTTCGAGCTCGAGTCGGCGGAGCGGGTGGCGGCGTTCCTGCGGGCCTCGAAGCTGGTGGCCGCGGCGACCAGCTTCGGCGGGCTGCACACCAGCGCGGACCGGCGGCACCAGTGGGGGGACAACGTGGCGCCCGGGTTCGTGCGGCTGTCGTGCGGGGTTGAGGACACCGGCGACCTGCTGGCAGACCTGCGTACGGCACTGACGGCCGCTGCCTGACCGACCGGCTGCCGCCCGCGGTTCGTCACCCGACGGTCGGTTTCCGGCCGTCAGAAACCGGGGGTCTGGCCCGAGCGCAGCGATCTTTCGGCGGGCTGTCTTCATGATCGCTGTCTGCGGTCCGAAAGTGCGGCTGAACGCCGCGTTCTGACCGCAGACTGCGATCATGACGGAGGCTAGGCGGCGACGGGGTCGGGCCGGGGTGCCGCGGCGGGGTCGGTGGCGGCGGCCAGGGCCAGGATGTGGCGGCGTACGACCAGCAGCGGGACGATGCCGACGACCCCGAACGAGCAGTCGATCGGGATCCACCACCAGGGCAGCCCCCGGGTCGGCGCCGCGATCAGCGCCAGCGGGATCACCGCCAGGCAGCAGAACATGCCCCAGTGGATCACCCAGAGGTTGCGGACGGGGTCGCGCAGCGGTCCCCAGTAGGCGGCCGCGATGACCAGGTGCGCGAAGGCCAACCAGTCCGTGCCGTACGCCAGGAAGGGGTAGTCCCGGTTGGCGGCCTCCAGCCCGCGCCGCACCTCACCGATGAAGTCGACCAGGGCCGAAGGCGCGGGCAGCCAGGATTCGCGCAGCAGCCCGTCGACCCAGCGGACCTCGGTCAGCAGTGGGAAAGCCGTCGCACCGCTGAGCACGAGGCAGATGATGAAAAGGACGAGCCAGATGCGGATGCGCCGCAGGCGTGCGTGAGGGGTCACGGTGCGAGACCCTATCGCCACCTCGGGTGCCGCACGATGTGCTCTTCACCGGTTCATCACAGAGCACGATAGGGTCAGCCGCGTGAGTGAAAGCAGCCAGCGCAAGATCCGCGTCGCCGTAGTCTTCGGCGGGCGCAGCACCGAGCACGGCGTCTCCTGCGTCAGCGCCGGCAGCATCCTGGGCGCGCTCGATCCCGACGAGTACGAGGCGGTGCCGGTCGGCATCACCCGCGAGGGTCGCTGGGTGCTCGCCTCAGGCGAGAACCCGCTCGCGATCGAGGGCGGCGCCATGCCGGAGATCACGGCCGCCTCGGGCCAGGCCGTCGTGCTGCCCGCCGACCCGACCAGCCACGACCTGGTGGTGCTCGAGCCCGCCGAGGGCGCGGCCGCCGCGCTGGCGGAGGTCGACGTGGTCTTTCCCGCCCTGCACGGGGCGTACGGCGAGGACGGGACGATCCAGGGGCTGCTGGAGATGGCGGGCATCCCGTACGTCGGGGCGAACGTGTTCGCGTCCGCGGCCGCCATGGACAAGGAGTTCACCAAGAAGCTCGCCGCCGCCGAGGGCATCCCGGTCGGGCCGTACGTGGTGCTGCGCAACGGCCAGGAGCTCACCCAGGCCGACCGCGACCGCCTTGGCCTGCCCGTGTTCGTGAAGCCGTCGCGGGCCGGTTCGTCGTTCGGCATCAGCAAGGTCAACAACTGGGACGACTTCGACGCGGCGCTGGCCAAAGCGCGCGCCATCGACCCGAAGGTGCTGGTCGAGGCTGGGATCGTCGGCCGCGAGGTCGAGTGCGGCGTGCTGGAGGGTGAGGCCGGGGGCCAGCCCGAGGCGTCGGTGCTGGCCGAGATCCGGGTGGTCGCGGGCGGGCACGAGTTCTACGACTTCGAGGCCAAGTACCTCGGCGACGACTGCGAGTACGACCTACCCGCGAACCTGTCCCCGGAGCTGACCGCGCGGGTGCGGGATCTGGCCGTGCGCACCTTCACCGCCCTGGACTGCGCCGGCCTGGGCCGGGTCGACTTCTTCGTCACGGCCGACGGCGAGGTCTACCTCAACGAGATCAACACCATGCCCGGCTTCACCTCGACCAGCATGTTCCCGCGTATGTGGGCCGCCAGCGGCCTGGAATACCCGAAACTGGTCTCCCGCCTGATCCGCACGGCCCTACGGAGAGGCACCGGCCTGCACTGAGCTGCTGGCGCCCGCCTTCGCGGGCGCGGGCGTGCCCGTTCTCAGGCGGTGTCTTCCCTCGTCGCTACCGGGCCTTCGGCCCGGTCACGCTCCTGAGTCCAGACACCGCCGCGGGCACGCGAAACCCCGGGGTCTGCTCAACGGCAGCCGGTGGGCATGGTTTCGGCGGAGGGGACCGTCTCGATGAAGGTCTTCGAGAACTCGCTGACCCACTCGCCGGGCCCGTCCAGACCGGCCGGGACGGTGACGGAGACGGGGACTTCACGGTCGACCGTGGTCCAGGTGCCGGCGGACTCGTGCCAGCAGACGCCGTCGAGCAGGTACACGTCGTCGGTGGGCGGGAAGGTCGGAGTCGTGCCGCCGCAGGTCAGGGTGAGGGCGGGGTCGCCCCAGGCGGCGTTCTGCTCGAAGCCGCCGGAGACCTCGCGCCGGGGCAGGTCACGGACCTGCTCGGGCAGCTGCGAGAGTAGGGCGCGGCATACCGTGGCCTGGCGCTCGCCGAGTGCGGAAACCGCCATCTTCACCGGCGCGGTCGGCATGACCTTCGGGCTGGTCGAGGTGCTCGCGCTGGGTTTCGGGGCCGCTGCGGGCGCGTCGGCGGAGCGCATGACCTGGAAGAAGCCCCAGCCGGCGAGGGCGGCGACGGGCAGCGCGATCGCGGCTGCGATGAGCTTGGCGGAGCGGTCGGCCGGACGGGCCGCCTGGTCGTTACTCATATGTGGATGATCGGGCACGTCAGCGTACGGGTGATGTTCGGGATCAACTGGATCTGTGACAGGACGAGTTTGCCGAGCTCATCGACGGTGTGCGCCTGCACCATGGCGACCACGTCGTACGGCCCGGTGACCGCGTCGACCCGGGTGACACCCTGGATGTCGCTGATTGCGGAAGAGACGTCGACCGACTTGCCGACCGACGTCTGGATCAGGATATAAGCGTGAACCACGGACGACTCCTTTGTACGTACCGCTGTGAAACTACCTCACGGGTGGGCTGCGGACAGCGGCAGGAGGCGCGCCACAAGCGAAAAGAGGTGCTATGAGCGTCGCGCGTACGGGTGAGTTCGGGCTGATCGAGCGGGTGGTGGCCCGACTCGGCACGGGCCCGGCCACCCTGCTCGGTCCAGGCGATGACGCCGCGCTCGTGATCGCCTCGGACGGGCGGGTGGTCGCCTCGACCGACGTGCTGGTCGAGGGGCGTCACTTCCGGCGCGACTGGGCCGAGGCCGAGGACATCGGCCGTCGGGCGGCGGCGGCGAACCTGGCCGACATCGCGGCGATGGGCGCCACGGCGACCGCGCTGCTGGTGGGCCTGTGCGCCCCGCCCGATCTGGATGTCGCCTGGGCCGAGCAGTTGGCCGACGGCCTGGCCGCCGAGGCGGCGCTGGTCGGCGCGAGCGTCGTCGGCGGGGACATGACCGCCAGCCCGACGCTGACCATCGCGGTGACGGCGCTGGGCGACCTGCACGGGTTGGCGCCGGTGCTGCGGTCGGGGGCGCGTGAGGGCGACGTGGTGGCGCTGGCGGGCCGGGTCGGGTACGCCGCGGCCGGGTACACGGTGCTGTCGCGCGGCTTCCGTACGCCGAAGGTGCTGGTCGAGGCCTATCGGCGGCCGATCGTGCCGTACGCGGCGGGACCGGCGGCGGGCCGGGCCGGGGCCACCTCGATGATCGACATATCGGATGGGCTGATCGCGGATCTGGGCCACATCGCGCAGGCCAGCAAGGTCGGCATCAACCTGCACCGGTCGGCGTTCGCGGTGCCGGAGCAGATGCGTGACGCGGCGCTGGCGCTGGGCGTCGACCCGTACCAGTGGCTGCTGGCCGGGGGCGACGACCACGGCCTGGCCGCGACCTTCCCGCCCGGCGTCCCGCTGCCCGACGGCTGGCACCCGATCGGCGAGGTGACCCACGGCACCACGGTCACCGTCGACTCCCGCCCCTGGTACGGCCCCAAAGGCTGGGACCACTTCCGCGCCTGACCCCACCCCACCCCACCCCACCCCCCCAACGCGTCGATCATGAACTTATGGGCAGGTTCGACGGTGTGTCGCCGCCCCAACTTCATGATCGACAGTGGCACGGTAAGGTACCGGCGAGTAGTGGACCGGTTACCTAACGGACAAGTGGTGCCAATGCCCAGAAGTCCGTATTCTCTGGCGCGTGACCGAGATCGAGATCCGGCCGACGCGCTTCGGGGCGCCGGTCGCGCGCAAGTTGATCGCCGAACTGATGGCCGACCTGACCGAGCGATACGGCGGCGGTGACGCCACCCCGATCGCCGGGGTCGAGTTCGACCCGCCGGACGGCGGGTTCTTCGTCGCGTACCTGGACGGGGCGCCGGTGGCCTGCGGCGGTTGGCGCAGCTGGAACGAGACCGAGGACGTCGCCGAGATCAAGCGCGTCTACACCGCGCCCACGGTGCGCGGCAAGGGTCTCGGGCGGCAGATCATGGCGGCGCTGGAGGCCGACGCGAAAGCGCACGGGCGGGTGCGCGCGGTGCTGGAGACCGGCACCGCCCAGCCTGAGGCCATCGCCATGTACCAGGCCATCGGCTACCAGCTGATCGAGAACTTCGGCCACTACCGCGACGAGCCCGGCTGCCGCAGCTTCGGCCGCGACCTGCACTGATCAAGTCGCCCCGCCCCGCCCGTGCCCGATCCGCCCCGACCCGACCCGATCAAAAGCGATATGGCTCACGGGTGGTTCGGTGGTGGCGGGGCATTCGGGGGGTACGGCAAAAGGCCGCCGAGCCGGAGCTCGGCGGCCTTTGAAGTCTCGCGTCAGGCGCGGGTGACCTTGCCGGCCTTCAGGCACGAGGTGCAGACCTGCACCTTACGGGTGTTGCCGCCACCGGCGGGGGTGCGCACCGACTGGATGTTCGGGTTCCAGCGACGGTTGGTCCGCCGGTGCGAGTGGGAAACGTTGTGGCCGAAACCCGGCCCCTTGCCACAGACGTCGCACACGCTAGCCACGGGAATCTCCTGAGTTCGTCTAGATCACTGACCCGACCGTAGCGTCACTGTGCCGGGAACCTGACCAGGGTAGCTGACCGGCTCCGCGGATGCCCAATCGGGGACGAGCCCGCGATGCCGGTCCTCGAGGTGAGGGCACACGATCGGGCTGCACATCACTGTACCGCTCGCGGCGCCGAGCGCGAGAACAGGGTGCGTCACCGTTAGGCTGGCCCCGTGCTGGAGGTCCTCGACGTCGCCGCGGTGCGCCGCTGGAGTTCGCTCGCCGTGGCCGTCGTCGGCCGGCAGGAACACGCGCTCAACCAGCTCAACGTCTATCCGGTGCCCGACGGCGACACCGGAACCAACCTGCTGCTGACGCTGACCGCCGCGCACCACGCGCAGGTGGATGTGCTGACCGACGATCCGACGCCGGGTTCGGTGCTGCGGGCGATGGCGCGCGGCGCGCTGCTGGGCGCGCGCGGCAACTCCGGCGTGATCACCGCGCAGTGGCTGTCCGGCCTGGCCGACGGCGTGGACGACGACGGGCTGGTGCCCGCCCTGGACGCGGCCGCGACGTCGGCGTACGCGGCGGTGGCGCGGCCGGTGGAGGGCACCATCCTCACCGTGGCCCGGGACGCCGCGAAGGCGGCCGCGGGCTGCCAGGCCGAGGACTGCGTCACGGCGGTGCGCGAGGCGGTGCTGGAGGCGCGGCGGGCCCTGGCGCGTACGCCGGAGCAGTTGCCGGTGCTGGCGACGGCCGGGGTGGTCGACGCGGGCGGGCACGGGCTGGTGCTGCTGCTGGAGGCGCTGTTGGAGGCGCTGACCGGCGAGCACGACGAGAGTCAGGTGCCGGGGGTGGTGGTGACCGTCACCGATGACGATGAACACAGCGGGCACGACCACGCGCACGTGCGTCCGGCGTACCGGGGCCCGGCGTACGAGGTGCAGTTCCTGATCGACACCGGGGCGGGGGAGATCGCCGCGCTGCGGGAGACGCTGGACCGGCTCGGGGACTCGCTGGTGGTCGTCGGCGGCCCGGCGACGTGGCGGGTGCACGTGCACGTCGACGACGCCGGGGCGGCGGTGGAGGCGGGGCTGGCGGCCGGGCGGCCGTACCAGATCCAGATCACCCACCTGACCAGCCCGACCGCGGAACACGCGCCGCGCCGACCCGACCCGACCGCCCGCGCGGTCGTGGTGACGGCGGCCGGGGAGGGCATCGAGGAGCTGCTGACCGCCGAGGGCGCGGTCGCGGTACCGGCGAACCCGTCGACGGCGGAGGTGCTCGACGCGATCCTGGCGACGGGCGCGGGCCGGGTCGCGGTGGTGCCGACCGACGGCAACCTGCGCGCGGTGGCCCAGGCCGCCGCCGACGAGGCGTTCGGCGAGGGGGTCAAGGTCCGGGTCATCCCGACGCGTTCGCCGGTGCAGGCGCTGGCCGCGCTGGCGGTGCGCGACTCCTCGCGCCGGTTCGAGGACGACGTGATCGCGATGGCGGAGGCGGCCGGTGCGTGCCGCTCGGCCGAGGTGACCTGGGCCAGCCGCGAGGCGCTGACGGTGGCGGGGCGATGCCGCCCCGGCGACGTGATCGCGCTGATCGAGGGCGAGGTCAACCTGATCGGCGACGACCTGCGTACCGTGTGCGTGGAGCTGCTGGACCGGATGCTGGCCAGCGGCGGTGAGTTGGTCACCCTGATCGTCGGCGCGCAGGCGCCGCAGGAGTTGGTGCCCGCGCTGAACGCGCACGTGGCGGCCCGCTGGCCGTTCGTGGAGATCCACGTGTACGACGGCGGCCAGCCGCACTATCCGCTGCTGGTGGGGGTCGAGTGACCATGGGCGACGCCGACGTCGAGACCCCGCTGACGAAGCTGGTCGGCGAGAAGACCGCCAAGGCCCTGGCCACCCACCTGGACCTGTACACCGCTGGTGACCTGCTGTTCCACTTCCCGCGCCGGTACGACCAGCGTGGCGAGCACACCGACATGCGTTCGCTGGAGATCGGCGAACAGGTGACCGTGCTCGCGCAGGTGCTGCGCACCACGACCCGCCCGATGCGACAGCGCCGCGGCAACATGCTGGAGGTCGTGGTCGCCGACGGCTCCGGCGGCCAGCTGATCCTGACGTTCTTCCAGCAGGCGTGGCGCGAGCGGGAGCTGCGCGCGGGCCTCTGGGGGCTGTTCGCGGGCAAGGTCGGCGAGTTCCGCGGCCGCCGCCAGCTCAACAGCCCGGAGTACGTGCTGCTCGACGCCGGGGTCGAGGACGGCGAGGTGGCCGCCGAGGTGGAGGAGTTCGCCGGGGCGCTGATCCCGGTGTACCCGGCCGCGGCGGCGGTGCCGACCTGGGTGCTGGCCCGGTGCGTACGGGTGGTGCTGGACACGGTCGAGCTGCCCGCCGATCCGCTCCCGTCCGGACTGCGTGCGCAGCGCAAGCTGCTCGACCTGGCCACCGCGCTGCGTGAGATCCACCGCCCGAGCTCCAAGGAGCTGCTGTACGCCGCGCGGCGGCGGCTGGCCTGGGATGAGGCGTTCGCCGTACAGCTGACGCTGGTGCGGCGCAAACAGGAGGCGGCGGCGTGGCCCGCCAAACCGCGGCCCCGCCGCGACGGCGGACTGCTGGTCGGGTTCGACGCGTCGCTGCCGTTCACGCTCACCGACGGGCAGCTCGCCGTCGGCGAAGAGATAGCCGAGGACCTGGCCCGGCCGCACCCGATGCACCGGCTGCTGCAGGGCGAGGTCGGCGCGGGCAAGACGCTGGTGGCGCTGCGGGCGATGCTGCAGGTCGTGGACGCGGGCGGGCAGGCGGCGCTGCTGGCGCCGACCGAGGTGCTCGCCGCCCAGCATCAGCGGGGCATCAGCCGTCTGCTCGGCCCCAAGGGCCGGGCCGACGAGCTCGACGGCGACCCCGACGGGACCCAGGTGGTGCTGGTCACCGGCTCGCAGGGGGCGGCGGCCCGCCGCAAGGCGCTGGCCAAGCTGGCCGACGGTTCGGCCGGGCTGGTCGTCGGCACGCACGCGCTGCTGTACGAGGGCGTCGACTTCGCCGACCTGGGCCTGGTTGTGGTGGACGAGCAGCACCGGTTCGGCGTCGAGCAGCGCGACGCGCTGCGGGCCAAGGCCGAGCAACCGCCGCACGTGCTGGTCATGACGGCCACGCCGATCCCGCGCACGGTCGCCATGACCGTGTACGGCGATCTGGAGGTGTCCAGCCTGTCCCAGCTGCCGGGCGGCCGCTCGCCGATCGCCTCGCACGTGGTGCCGGTGGCCGAGAAGCCCGCGTTCCTGGACCGGGCCTGGCGCCGCGTCGTCGAGGAGGTCCAGCAGGGCCACCAGGCGTACGTCGTGTGCCCGCGCATCGGTGACAACGGCACCGAGGACGAGGTCGAGCCGGTCGAGGGCGCCGAGGAGGACGAGAAGCGCCCGCCGGTGGCGGTGCTGGACGTGGCCCCGTTGCTGGCCGAGGGGCCGCTGCGCGGCCTGCGCATCGGGGTGCTGCACGGCCGCCTGCCCGCCGACGAGAAGGACGCGGTGATGCGGTCGTACGCGGCCGGGCAGCTCGACGTCCTGGTCGCCACGACGGTGATCGAGGTCGGTGTGGACGTGCCGAACGCGACCGCGATGGTGATCCTCGACGCGGACCGGTTCGGGGTGTCGCAGCTGCACCAGCTGCGCGGCCGGGTCGGCCGGGGTTCGGCGGCGGGCCTGTGCCTGCTGGTCACCGAGGCGGTGGAGGGCACCCCGGCGCGCGAGCGCCTGGACGCGGTCGCCTCCACCCTGGACGGGTTCCGCCTGGCCGAGCTGGACCTGGAGCAGCGCCGCGAGGGCGACGTGCTCGGGGCGGCGCAGTCGGGGCGGCGCTCGCACCTGCGGCTGCTGTCGCTGCTGCGCGACCGGGACCTGATCGGCGAGGCGCGCGCCGAGGCCGAGCAGCTGCTGGCCGAGGACCCCGAGCTGAAGGCGCACCCGCTGCTCGCCGCGCAGGTGGCCCGCCTGGTCGACGCGGACCGCGCCGAGTACCTGCAGAAGGGCTGAACCGAAACGAAAGGGCGGACCCCCCGAGGGGGCCCGCCCTTTGTTCGTGCGGCTAGCTCACGATCACACGTCGGTCAGGTTCAGCCGGCGGCGGCGGGCGAGCAGGAAGACCACGGCACCGACCGCGATCAGGGCCAGACCCGAGAACACGGCCAGCGTGACGTTCGCGCCGGTGGTGGGCAGGTGCGGCTGCGGCGAACCGGAGGGGGGCGGCGACGGCTCGTCGCACTCCTGGACCTCGGGGGTGTACTCGCCGCCGGGCAGCAGCACGCCGCCCTCGGTGACGGAGATCTTCTTGGCGTTCTTGGCGGGCACCGTGACCGGGACCGACTTCTCGCCTACCTGGACCACGATCTCGCCGCTGGTCCAGCTGTCGGTGCCGGTCACCACGAAGGTGGCGGCCTTGGTCGCCTCGGCGGCGTTGAGCAGCGTGACGGTCACGACGCCGGTGCAGTCGACGGCGAAGGTCACCGACGGCTTGGGGGCGTTCTTGACGCAGGCGCCCTCGAACGCGACCTCGCCGGAGTCGGTGTCGATCGCGCCGGCCGTCGTCGGGGAGGCGTCGGGCACCGGCGTCGCCGCGGGCGACGGCGATGCCGTCGGGCCGTCCGGCCAGTTCAGCTTCACCTTGAGTCGGGCCGCCGAGGCGGTGCCCGGGACCGACTGGGTCGCGGTCACGGTCGCGCCGCCGGGGATGACCT
The DNA here is from genome assembly GCF_019083965.1 of Catellatospora tritici. Classification (GTDB taxonomy): domain Bacteria; phylum Actinomycetota; class Actinomycetes; order Mycobacteriales; family Micromonosporaceae; genus Catellatospora; species Catellatospora tritici. The sequence goes on along the minus strand of NZ_JAHRCY010000001.1, from coordinate 190,075 downwards.
GCGCGTCGGCCAGGCCCACGATCTGCGTCTTGTCGGCCAGCGGCGTCCAGGTGCCGCCGGTGGACGTCCCGGTGAACTTCGCGTCGAGCGGGTTGACCACGATCTTGGTGTTGGCCGAGTGCGTGTAGTGCTTGTTGACGACCAGCCAGGTGACCTGCCAGGTGCCGGTGTCGGCGTCGCAGCGGGCCGACCCGGTCACGGCGGCCTTGTAGTGGCCGCAGTTCGTCACGTCCAGGTCGATGTGGCCGCTGTTGGTGGCCGACTTCCCGTTGGTCCAGGTGCCGGTGACGGTCAGGTCGGCGAAGTCGGTGGTCAGCGGCACGGACTGGTCGCCGGTGAGCTTGCCGCCCTTGAGGTTCTTGGTCTTGCCGGGCAGGGTCGCCCCGTCCGCGATGTTGGTGATCGGCGTGTCCGGGTTGGAGGTCACCTGGAGGCTGGCCGACATCTCGGTGTCCCAGTTCTCGACGGTCCAGGTGATGACCCACTCGTTCGGGGTGCACTTGGCCTTGGCCGTGACCACGGTGTGGTGGGCCTGGGCGGGGCTGGCCAGGACGAACGCGCCCGCGAGGCCGAGCAGCGCGCTGCCCGCGTAGGCGAGCAGACGTCGGGTGAATGGACGATTCACACGTGCTCCAGAGGGGTGGATGTGGCTAGGGTGAAAGGCTGAGACCGACTGACCCTAGTGAAGGCGCGCGGTCGCACGGAAACGCTACGGGTGGCCGTTAAATGAACCGTTGCCGAATCGTTATCACTTTCTGGCGACCATCGTCATGCGGTGATGGTTCCCGCGCGGGGGGTGAGTATCGGTCGATCCCGTAGCGTGGGGGCGTGACGAGGATCGTGGCGGGCAGGTACGGCGGGCGGCGGTTGCGCACCCCGGACGGCCGCGACACGAGGCCCACCTCCGACCGGGTCCGCGAGGCGCTGTTCTCGGCGCTGGAGTCCATGACCGACCTCGACGGCGCGCGCGTGCTCGACCTGTTCGCCGGGTCGGGCGCGGTCGGGCTGGAGGCGCTGTCACGCGGGGCCGCGCACGCGCTGCTGGTCGAGTCCGATGCCAGGGCGATCCGGGTGATCAGGGACAACATCGCCACGCTGGGGGCGGCTGGGGCGGCGGTGGCGCCGGGCCGGGTCGGCACGGTGCTCGGCGCGGGGCCGCAGGGCGGCCCGTACGACGTCGTCTTCGCCGACCCGCCGTACCCGTTGACCGAGCCGGAGCTGACCGCGGCGCTGGCCGCGTTGGTCGAACACGGCTGGCTGGCGCCCGACGCGGTGCTGGTGGTGGAGCGGGCCACCCGCTCGCCGGAGCCGTCCTGGGTGCAAGGCGTCACTGGCGATCGCGGTCGCCGCTACGGGGAGTCGACCCTTTGGTACGGTCGCGCCGTTGCGCAGAGTGGCGGAGCGTGTGAACCGGAAGGGTGAGCAGCTAGTGAGGCGTGCGGTCTGTCCCGGGTCCTTCGACCCGGTCACCCGAGGGCATCTGGACATCATCGATCGGTCGTCCCGGCTGTTCGACGAGGTCATCGTTGCGGTGCTGATCAACCAGTCGAAGCAGGGGCTGTTCTCGGTCGACGAGCGGCTGGAGATCCTGCGCGAGGTGACCGGCAGCTATTCCAACGTGCGGGTGGAGGCGTTCCAGGGTCTGCTGGTCGACTACTGCCGGGACAAGGAGGCCCAGGTCGTGGTCCGGGGTCTGCGCGCGGTCAGCGACTTTGACTACGAGCTGCAGATGGCGCAGATGAACGTGGGCCTGTCCGGGTTGGAGACGCTCTTCATGCCGACCAACCCGCTCTATTCATTCATCGCCTCCAGCCTGGTCAAGGAGGTCGCCAAGTGGGGCGGCGACGTCTCGCCGTACGTGCCGGAGCTGGTCGAGCGTAGGCTCGCGGAGCGGCTGCGGCCTGTCCGGGCGGCCTGAAAGCAGTCTGAAAACGCGCTACCTGCGGCGACTCGCCGCAGCGGGACCGGTCTGCCGCAGGGGTAGCGCCGGGACGCATCATGGTGTGGACAACAACCGTGTTTGAGGAGTGACCGTCGGTGGACCCACTCGACCGTATCGACGACATCATCGCCCTGGTGGAAGCCGCGCGATCGGTGCCGATGTCGCGCAACTGCATGGTCGACCGCGGTGAGCTGATCGGCACGCTGGACCAGCTGCGGGCAGAGCTGCCCGGCGAGCTGCGTCGCGCCGCCGCTCTGCTGGAGGAGCGGGACAAGATCCTCGACGCCGGTCGGCGCGAGGCGGACCGCATCATCCACGAGGGTGAGCAGGAACACGCCCGCCTGGTCTCGGTGAACGAGATCACAGTCTCCGCCGAGCACGAGGGCGCGCGCATCGTCGCCGAGGCGCGAGCCGAGGCGCAGCGACTGCGCGACGAGGTCGACGAGTACGTCGACACGGCGCTGGGCAACTTCGAGCAGTTCCTCACCCGGGCGCTGGCCTCGATCGAGCGTGGTCGCGACAAGATGCACGCCCTGCGGGAGATCGGTTCGTTCGTCCCCGGTGACGACGATCGTCCGCTTCCGTTCTGACTCTCGGACCGGCCCGCGCCGCGCGGGGAACGAGCCCGTTCGACGGGGTCGGGCCGGTTCAGGTAACCTTCTACGTCGGCCTGCGACAACTCGGCCAACCGTCCGCTGTCCCGGTGAAGTCTCACCTCTTTGCGAAAAGTCATGCCTGAACACTCGATGAAGCACCTCGATCCGCGAGCGCCGCTCGTCCTCGACCTCCGGGACCTGCCGCGCGGCGCGGGCGCGATGCGTACCCTCCATCGGGTGGTTCCGGCCCCGGAGGACCTCGGCCTCGAGATGATCGGGGTGCCGGAAGGCGCCGACCTCGTCCTGGACCTGCGGATGGAGTCGGTGTCGGAGGGCGTGCTCGTCTCCGGGACCGTCACCGGTCCGCTGGTGGGCGAGTGCGGGCGCTGCCTCATCGAGATCGACGACGAGCTGGACGTCCAGGTGCAGGAGCTGTTCGTGTACCGCGCGAGCGCCACGGACGAGACCACCGACGAGGACGAGGTGGGGCGGATCCAGGACGACCTGATCGACCTGGAGCCGGCCGTGCGGGATGCGGTGGTGCTCGCACTGCCGGTCAACCCGCTGTGCCGCGAGGACTGCCCAGGGTTGTGCCCCGAGTGCGGGGTCCGCTGGGACGAGCTGCCCGACGACCACAAGCACGAGGTGGTCGACGCACGTTGGGCGGCGTTGCGCGGGCTTACCGGTGTGGAGCCGGAGCAGCCCGCAGATCCGCAAGCCTGACCGGCGCCGCGGAGTCAGACACCAGTCGGCCGCCGGCCGAACGAGAGAAGGTCGGCACCCGCCGACTACTACTGAGGAGTAATACAGTGGCAGTCCCGAAGCGCAAAATGTCGCGCAGCAACACCCGTCACCGTCGGGCGCAGTGGAAGGCCACCGCGGTCGCGACCGTTGCCTGCCCGCAGTGCAAGTCGGCCAAGCTGCCGCACAGCGCCTGCACCGTCTGTGGCACGTACAACGGCCGTCAGGTGCTCGAGGTCTAATCCCGAGCCGTCCGGGTGCCGCGGGGGTTGTTTAACTCGTCGCGTCGCCGACCGGTTGACGCCGGTCGGCGACGTCGCCATGTCTGCGCCGTCCCGCGGTCGCCGAGAGGGTGTCGCTGATGGCAGCGAAATCGCATGACCCGAAACCGGCCGAGACGCCGGACCCGGCCGAGCTGTCCGCCGCGTTCGGCGTGCCGTTCGAGCCCGAACTGCTCCAACGCGCGCTGACCCACCGCTCGTACGCGTACGAGCACGGCGGTCTGCCCACCAACGAGCGCCTGGAGTTCCTCGGGGACTCGGTGCTCGGCGTGGTGATCACCGCTTCGCTGTACCACACCCACCCGGACCTGGCCGAGGGCCGACTGGCCAAGCTGCGGGCCAGCGTGGTCAACTCGCGCGCCCTGGCCGGGGTGGCCCGCACCCTGGGCATCGGCCCACACCTGCTGCTGGGCAAGGGCGAGGAGGCCACCGGCGGGCGGGACAAGGAGTCGATCCTCGCCGACACGCTGGAGGCGCTGCTCGGCGCGATCTACCTGGAGCACGGCATGAACCGGGCCAGCGAGGTCATCCGCGCCCTGTTCGACCCGCTGATGGCCGAGTCGGCCCGGCGCGGGGCGTCGCTGGACTGGAAGACCAGCCTGCAGGAGCTGACCTCCGAACACGGCTGGGGCGTGCCCGAGTACGTGATCGAGGAGCAGGGCCCGGACCACGCCAAGACCTTCACCGCCTGGGCGGTGGTCAGCGCCGAGCGCTTCGGCGGGGTGACCGGCCGCACCAAGAAGGAGGCCGAGCAGCGCGCGGCCGAGGACGCCTGGCAGGTGCTGTCGAACCGGGCCGTCGATCTGGACCACCCGGAGGCCCGGGAGGCGTGACCGCCTTCCCGCGCCCGCACTGACGCCGGTTGTCAGGGGGCCGGAGCAGAATGGTCGGGTCGGGCGAGGAGAGGGTGGAGCATGCCGGAGTTGCCTGAGGTCGAGACCGTGCGCAGCGGGCTGGCGCAGTGGGTGGTCGGCCGGACCATCGACACCGTCGAGGTCCGCCACGCCCGTGCGATCCGCCGCCACGCCGCCGGGGCCGCCGACTTCGTCGCCGTGCTGACCGGCCGGACCGTCACCGCGGCCTGCCGTCGCGGCAAGTACCTGTGGCTGCCGCTGGACAGCGGGGACGCGATCGTCGGCCACCTGGGCATGTCTGGCCAGATGCTGGTGCAGCCCGCCACCGCGCCCGAGGAGAAGCACCTGCACATCCGGTTCGACTTCACCGACGGCGGCCCGCAGCTGCGCTTCGTCGACCAGCGCACCTTCGGCGGTCTGGCCGTCTCGCCGGGCGGCGCGCAGCTGCCCGCCGAGATCGCGCACATCGCCCGGGACCCGATGGATCCGGAGTTCAAACCGGCCGACTTCCTCAACGCGCTGCGCCGACGCCGCACCGGCGTGAAGCGGGCGCTGCTGGACCAGTCGCTCATCTCCGGGGTGGGCAACATCTACGCCGACGAGGCGCTGTGGCGGGCGAAGCTGCACGGCGAGCGGCCCTGCGACGAGCTGTCGGCCCCCGCCGCGACGAAGCTGCTCCAGCACGTGCGCGAGGTGCTCGGCGAGGCGATCAAGGTCGGTGGCACCACGTTCGACGCGCTGTATGTCAACGTCAACGGGGAGTCGGGCTACTTCGACCGCTCGCTCAACGCCTACGGCCGCGAGGGCGAGCCCTGCGGGCGCTGCGGTACGGCGATCCGCCGCGAGCAGTTCATGAACCGTTCTTCGTACTCGTGCCCGAAGTGCCAGCCCCGCCCCCGTGTGAGGGCGGCAGCCTGAGGTCTGCCCGCGCGTCGGCGCGGTCCACCAGCCCGACCGGCAGGCGCAGCTCGCGTGCCGCGTCGAGCACCCGCACCAGCACGTCCTCGGGCGCCCCGGCCAGCCGGTCCAGCGCGGCGGCGTCGAAGCCCTTGTCCCGGCACACCCGCAGCCGGTCGGCCAGGATCGGCGCGACCGTGTCGCGCAGCGCCCGCGCCGGGGCGTCCCAGCGCACCCCCTGATCGGTGGCGGTGAGCGCGCTGGGGAAGCGTCCCGCGTCGGGCTGGCCGCCGACCGCGCCGATCTCCAGGTAGCAGACCACGTGGCGCCGCCGCCGGTGCAGGTCCTGCACCGTGGCGGCGTCGGTGGTGAAGCCGTCGAGCACGAACACGTCGGCGGCGTCGGGATCTGGTTCGGGCCGGTCCAGCGACCACAGCCAGTGCAGCCGGTCCGGGTCGACCGGTGGTGGCGGCGGGGGGTCGTACCAGTCGGCGGCTCGGGGCGGGGCGGCGCAGGCCAGGCAGGCCAGGACGACCGCCGCGGTGGCCGGGACCCTCACACCGCGACCGGCAGCACCGGCGCACCGTGCACGGACGCCTCGTTGGTGGCCAGCCCGAACCGGGCGCCGCGGGCACGCATCAGTTCGTGGCAGGTCTCGATCTGGTCCAGCGGCACCGAGTGCACCAGGTGGGCGTCGCCGGAGCGCACGCCGTCCTCGGTGCCGACGCGGTACTGCTCCCAGGAGCCCTCGAAGGTGCACAGCACCGTGCCGAGCCCGCGGTAGAGCGAGTCGGTGGGGCGGCCCGGGTTGACCAGCAGCGTGTCGAAGCCGATCCGCCGGGCGGCGCGCACCGCCACCGCGACCGGCCCGATCGAGTACGGGCTGGTCGGCGCCTGGTCGAAGAAGACTCCCCGGACGGGGTACCCGGCCCAGCGGCCGAGTTCGGCGCGGACGTGCTCGGTGGGCCGGGCGCCGTAGGCGAGGTCGACGTAGCCGAGCAGGCTGGCTCCGGCGCGTACCAGGCGGGTGGTCGCGGCGGTCCAGGTCGGATCGAGCCCGGAACCCGGGCCGGCGTCGATGTTGAGCAGGACGGTGGCGCCGACACCGGCGGCCTCGATCGTCGCCCACATCTCCGGGTGCAGGTGCGGGTGTGCGGGGAGCGGCAGCAGGGGGGTCACGCCCGTACAACGATCGATGCGCGCCGCCCGCGACTGCCCGCCCGGGTATGTCGGCATGCCGACCGAACTCCCCGAACGAACGACCGTGGGCTTGTCTCGGCCTTGGCTCAGCGGTAGCCGAAGTCCTGCGTCCAGTACGGGGTGCGGCCCTGGTAGGCCAGGCCGGTGGCGGACGCCTGTACGTCGCAGTTGAGGATGTTGTCGCGGTGGCCTGAGCTGCCCATCCAGGCTTCGACCACGGACTGCGGGTTGGGGTAGCCGTAGGCGATGTTCTCGCCGGCGGCGTCGGCGCGCGGGTACCCCGCGGCGGCGAGTCGGTCGACGAAATCGCTGCCGTCGCGGCTGGTGTGGCTGAAGTAAGCGTATTCGGCCATCTCGTCGCTGTGCCGTCGGGCGGCGGTGCGCAATCGCTCGTCGGTGTGCACCCGGGGGCACCCGCCCCGGCTGCGTTCGCGGTTGACCAGCACCGTCACCTGGTCCTCCAACCAGGTGATCAGGTCGGTGGCGGGGGTGATGGTTCGGGCGCGGCGGGGCTCGGCGGTGGCGGTCGCCTTCGGCCCGGCGGTGCGCAGGGCCGCGGGTTCGGGCTGGTCCGTGGCTCGTGGGGCGGTGGTGCCCGAGCTGTCCTGGTTGATCACCGGGGGAGTGCCACGCTGTAGCCCGACGGTGGCGCCCGCGGCGATCAGCGCCGCGCTCGCGGCCACGGAGAGTACGGCGGCGCAGGCCGCGATGGCCGGTGCGAGCCGCAGGGGCGTACGGTGCCGACCGCGGATTGCCACGAATCGACGCTAGCAGTTCGGGTGGTTTTGTCGCCTTGCGACACCAACGGCGGGGTGTGGCGCACGGCAACTTGACGTCACGGGGGTATCGGCGGACTATGGAGGTGTCGCCAGTCGCGCCCGACCGCGCTCGTCAGCTTTATCTGGAGTTACATTCCGGATAGCCGGGCCGGGAGTCGCGAATATAACTGGGCGCGCGTTTGGCCGGCGAACCGGCAGCGCTTCACAAGGAGACGATATGGCGAAGGCCCTCTATGGCCACGTCACGGCAGCGCCTGACCGGCGCATGCTTGACGAGGTCACCCGCTTGCGTGCCACGGTGCGGGCACTGGAGTTCGAGGTAACCCGGCTTCGGGCGGAGAATGATCGACTGGCGGCGGCTGCCGCGGAGGCCGACGAGTTCTTCCGCATTGCCGAACCGGCTCTGACCTGATTCCTTCCCCGCGTCAGCGGGACCGGACAGCTGCTCTACCGAGCGAGCTGCCGCGGCACCAGACCTTTTGCGCGCCTCCACCCTCTTGTGGCGGCGCGCTTCCTTTTGCCATCCAGCGTTCCCCGAATCTTGCCGACCCAGCGTTCCCGCTATCGACCTCGCCGAAACTTGGCATCCCCCGATGGTTCGGTAGCGTGACAGCCGGGCATACGACCGCGGGCTCGACGGCCCGGCGTGTCGGAAGGGCCTCTCGGCCGACCGGGTACCCTGCGCTTTGACCGGTAGCATGTGCCACCCACGCCCCGTACGGGGCGCCAAGATGATCGATTCCGGAGTGTCGTGCACCTCAAGAGCCTGACGGTGAAGGGCTTCAAATCCTTCGCCTCCGCGACGACGTTGAAGCTCGAACCGGGGATCACCTGCGTGGTGGGTCCCAACGGCTCGGGCAAGTCCAACGTGGTCGACGCGATCGCCTGGGTGCTGGGCGAGCAGGGCGCCAAGGCCTTGCGCGGCGGCAAGATGGAAGACGTGATCTTCGCCGGTACGTCCGGCCGCCAGCCCCTGGGCCGGGCCGAGGTCACCCTGACCATCGACAACACCGACGGCGCGCTGCCCATCGACTACACGGAAGTGTCGATCACCCGCCGGATGTTCCGCTCCGGCGAGAGCGAGTACGAGATCAACGGCGACGCCTGCCGCCTGCTCGACATCCAGGAGCTGCTCAGCGACTCCGGCATCGGCCGCGAGATGCACGTCATCGTCGGCCAGGGCCAGCTCGACGCGGTGCTGCACGCCAAGCCCGAGGACCGCCGCGCGTTCATCGAGGAGGCCGCGGGCGTCCTCAAGCACCGCAAGCGCAAGGAGAAGGCGCTGCGGAAGCTGGACGCGATGCAGGCCAACCTCAACCGCGTCACCGACCTCACCGACGAGCTGCGCCGCCAGCTCAAGCCGCTCGGGCGGCAGGCCGAGGTGGCCCGGCGCGCCGCCACGATCCAAGCCGACCTGCGCGACGCCCGCCTGCGGCTGCTCGCCGACGACCTGTTCACCCTGCGGACGACCCTCGACAAGGAGATCGCCGACGAGGCGGCCCTGCGTACCCGGCGCGAAATGGTCGAGGCCGAGCACGAGCAGGTGCAGGAGCGGCTGACCGAGTTGGAGGCCGCGCACGCCGTCGACGCGCCGGCGCTGACCAAGGCCCAGGACGTCTGGTACCAGCTGTCTGCGCTGCAGGAGCGGTTCCGCTCCACCGCCCAGCTCGCCTCCGAGCGCCACCGCCACCTGTCCGCCCCGGTCGAGGCCGAGCGGCCGGGCCGGGACCCGGAGCAGCTGGAGGCCGAGGCCGAGGCGGTGCGCGAGCAGGAGGAGACGCTGCGCGAGGCCCTGGCCGAGGACCAGGTGCGCCTGGCCGAGGCGGTCGAGCGCCGCCAGGAGCTGGAGCGCCAGCTCGCCGGCGCCGAGCGGGCCCTGGTCGCGGCCGTGAAGGCGATCGCCGACCGGCGCGAGGGCATGGCCAAGCTGACCGGCCAGGTCAACGCCGCACGGGCGCGCACCGCCTCCTCCGCTGAGGAGATCGAGCGCCTGTCCACCGCGTACGGCGATGCCGCGATGCGGGCCGAGGCGGCGCAGGAGCAGGTCGACGCGGTCGCCGAGCTGACCTCCGATGCCGACCGGGACAACGCCGACCTCGACACCCGGCACGCCGCCGCGGTCGCCGCGCACGAGGACGCCACCGCCGCCGTTCGGCGCCTCAACGAGGCCGAGCGCGCTGCCGAGAAGGACGCCACCGGCTGGAAGGCGCGCGAGGAGGCGCTGGCGCTGGGCCTCAACCGCAAGGACGGCGCCGGTGCGCTGCTGGCCCGCGCCGCCGAGGTGCCCGGCCTGCTGGGCAGCGTCGCGTCGCTGTTGAGCGTCGAGCCCGGCTGCGAGGCGGCGCTGGCCGCCGCGCTGGGCACGCTCGCCGACGCCGTGGCCGTCGCCGGGGTCGACGAGGCCACCGAGGCGATGCGGCTGCTCAAGATCCAGGACGCGGGTCGGGCCGCGCTGCTCATCGCGACCTCGCGCCCGCAGCCTCGCACCGACGTGGCGCTGCCGCCGGGCGCCCGCTGGGCGATCGACGTGGTGCGCTGCGCCGACTCGATCCGCCCCGCCGTCGCGCACGCGCTGCGCGACATCGTGCTCGTCTCCGACCTGTCGTCGGCGTCCGCCCTGGTCGCCGCCCAGCCGTCGCTGCGCGCGGTGACCGCCGAGGGCGACGTCGTCGGGGTGTTCGCGGGCGCGGGCGGTTCGGCCAAGGCGCCCAGCTACATCGAGGTGCAGGCGGCCGTCGACGAGGCGCGGGCCAAGAAGAACGCGGCCGAGGAGAGCGTCGCCGTCCTGCGCGAGCAGATCGCGCAGGCGCGCGAAGTCGTGTCCGAGCGCAAGGCCGCCATGGACGAGGCCGCCGCCGCCAAGCGCGCCGCCGAGGGCGAGCGCAACGCCGCCGCCCGCAAGCTCGCCGAGGTCAGCGCGGCCGCCCGGTCGGCGCAGGCCGAGGCGCAGCGCCTGGCCGCCTCGCGGGACAAGGCCACCGCCGCCCGCGAGGAGGACCTGGCCCGCCTGGCCGAGCTGGAGGAGCGGCTGGCCGCCGCCGAGTCGCTGCCGGTCGACGAGGACCCGTCCACCACCGAACGAGACCAGCTCGCGGCCATGGTGCCGCAGTCCCGGCAGAACGAGGTCGAGGTACGACTCGCGGTGCGTACCGCCGAGGAGCGGGTGTCGCAGATCGCCGGTCGGGCCGACTCGCTGCTGCGCCAGGCCGGTGCCGAGCGGGCCGCCCGCGAGCGCGCGGCCGCCCGACGCGCGGCCCGGGAGCGGGGTGCCGCGATCGCCAAGGCGGTCGAGTCGGGCACCCGGGAGCTGCTGACCCGCCTGTCGGTGGTGCTGGAGGAGGCCGCGGCACGGCGCGACGAGATCGCCACCGCGCGCACCGCCCGGGAGGCCGAGCTGGCGCAGGTGCGTGGCCAGGCCAAGCGGCTGGGCGACGACCTGAACCGGCTCACCACCGAGGTGCACCGCGACGAGGTCGCCCGCGCCGAGCAGCGCATGCGCATCGAGCAGCTGGAGACCCGCGCCGCCGAGGAGTTCTCGCTGGACGTGGAGACCCTGCTCGGCGAGTACGGCCCCGGCGTGCCGGTGCCCGTGATCGTGCTGGGCTCCTCGGATCTGGCCGAGCCGGAGCCGTACGACCGGGCCATCCAGGAGAAGCGCGCCGCCAAGGCCGAGCGTGACCTGAACCTGCTCGGCAAGGTCAACCCGCTGGCGCTGGAGGAGTTCGCGGCGTTGGAGGAGCGGTACAAGTTCCTCTCCGACCAGCTCGAAGACCTCAAGGCGACCCGCCGCGACCTGCTGACCGTGGTCAAGGACGTGGACGACCGCATCCTGGAGGTCTTCGCCACCGCGTTCGCCGACACCGCGCGCGAGTTCGAGGTCGTGTTCCCGATCCTGTTCCCGGGCGGCGACGGTCGGCTGGTGCTGACCGACCCGGACAACATGCTGACCACCGGGGTCGAGGTCGAGGCGCGCCCGCCGGGCAAGAAGATCAAGCGGCTGTCGCTGCTGTCCGGTGGCGAGCGCTCGCTGACCGCCGTGGCGATGCTCTGCGCGATCTTCCGCGCCCGCCCCAGTCCCTTCTACATCATGGACGAGGTCGAGGCGGCCCTGGACGACGTCAACCTCGGCCGACTGATCACGCTGTTCCAGGAGCTGCGCTCGCGCAGCCAGCTGATCATCATCACGCACCAGAAGCGCACCATGGAGGTCGCCGACGCCCTGTACGGCGTGACCATGCGCAACGGGGTGACCGAGGTGATCAGCCAGCGGCTGAAGGGTGAGGGCGAGTGAGGCGGCGACCGGCCGAGGCCCTGCTGATCGACTTCGACGGCGTGCTGCGGCAGTACGACCCCGACGCGTACCCCGGCTTCGAACAGCGCCACGGCATCGCGCCGTCGGTGCTGCTCGACTCGGGGCTGACCTGGGGACGGCTGCTGCCCGCGATCACCGGCTACTGGACCCGGCAGCAGTGGCTGGACGAGATCGCCGCCGACACCGGCGCCTCGGCGCAGGCGCTCGCCGAGTGGGACGCCTACCGGGGACGCATCGACGAGCCGGTGCTGGAGTTCGTGCGCGCCGCGCGGGCGGCCGGGCGCAAGGTCGCCCTGGTCACCAACGCCACCGACGACCTGCGTGACGATCTGTCGCGGTTCGGGCTGGACGCCGAGTTCGACGCGGTGATCTCGTCGGCGGAGCTGCGGACGCACAAGCCGACCAAGGAGTTCTTCGCCGCGGCGTGCCAGGCGGTGCAGACCTCGCCGGACCGCTGCCTGCTGGTCGACGACACCGACCGCCACATCCGCGGCGCCCGGGTCGCCGGGCTGTCGGCGATGCGCTGGACCGGCCCCGCCGACCTGCCGTACCTCCGCGCCGCCCTCTCCATCTGACCCCCGCCGCCCCGGCCCACCGCGCCCCGCCGGCTCGGCCGGGTCCGGCCGCCAAGATCGCGCAAGTTGCCGGGCAACTGGGCGAAAGGTGGTTCAAGATACGCCCGATTGCCGGGCAACTCGGACGATCTTGGGGTTCAGAGAGCGCTCTACCGCATATGTGTGCAACGGGGGTGCAACACGTGCACACAGCTTGCGTTGAGCTGTTCTTGTTGTGCCCGCCTGGTGAAACAGATTTCGTGTTCTGACAACCTGCTCGCTAGATTGCGCGTGACTACTGCGGAAACGGGAGATCACTTCCGTGGCGCTGGGTTCGGCAAGGCGAGAGGAGAGCGGCGATGTCGTCTGCTCTGGTGGTTGACCGTGTGACCGTGGAGTACGCGGCGGGCGCGCCCGTGCTGCGCGAGGTGACCGTGACGGCCCAGCCGGGACGGATGCTGGCGGTGACCGGGCCGTCCGGGGCGGGTAAGACGACGCTGCTACGGGCCATGGCCGGCGTGCTGCGTCCGGTCGCCGGCACGGTCGAGGTCGACGGCAGCGCGCTGCGCGACCGCGACGACGCGGTCGGCCGCAAGGTGGTGCTGATCCCGCAGGACAACGGGCTGGCCACCATCCTCACCGCGGGCGAGAACGTGCAGGTGGTCCTGGTGGCCAACGGGTTCACCCCGGAGCACGCCCGCCGCGCCACCGCCGAGTCCCTGGAGCTGGTCGGCCTGTCCGCCCAGGCGGGGCAGCTGGTCGAGGAGCTGTCCGGCGGTCAGCAGCAGCGTACGGCGATCGCGCGCGGGCTGGCCCTGTCCGGCCGGGTGCTGCTGGCCGACGAGGTCACCAGCGAGCTCGACGCCGCCAACCGCAGCCGCGTGCTGGACCTGCTGCGCGCCGAGGCCGACCGGGGCGCCACCGTCGTGCTGGCCACCCACGACCTCGAGGCCGCCGCCGCGTGCGACGCCGAACTGCACCTGCTCGACGGCACCGCCGAGCTGGTCCGGGGCTGACCCCGGTAAGCCCCTGATCCACCCCCTGACCGCCCCTGAGAGCGCTCCGCTCGCGCGTCACCGGCGATCTGATCATCCGAAGAGGTTGTTCATGCTCCGCTTGGTGCTCGGCGTGCTACGCAGCCGGCGCGCCCAGGCCGTGACCCTGGCCGTGCTCGCGGTCCTGTCGGTCGCGGCCGGAACCGCCGCACCGCTCTACGCCACCGCCGCCGACCGGGCCGTCGTCGCGGCCGAACTGCGCACCGCCACCCCGGCCGAACGCGCGATCACCTTCACCGCCGAGGTGTCCGCCGTCGACGGCCACGAGTCCTCCCTGAACGACCTGCGCGGGCAGGCGCTGGCGATGACCGGCGAGAACACGCTGACCCAGGCCGCCGGGGTGCTCCTGTCAGGCAGGGCGGGCTACGGCACGCAGGCCCAGGTCTCGGCGCCGGTCTCGGCGCGCGACGGCGTCTGCGCGCACCTGCCGCTGCTGTCGGGCGCCTGCCCGGCCGGGTCGGGTGGCGCGGTCCTGAGTGACCCGACCGCCAAGGCGCTCGGGGTGCGCGTCGGTGACGACTTCGTGTTCCGCGCCGACCGAGCCGAGCAGCCGGTCACGCTGAAGGTCGCCGGGGTGTACGACCCGGCCGCCGCGCTGCGAGACGGCGACCCGTACTGGGCCGGGCGGACCGACCTGACGCCGCAGCCGCTGCGCGCCACCAACCCGATCTTCGTCGACGAGTCGACCGTCGACTCGCTGGGCGCCGACACCGTCGTGGCCATGCTCGACCTGTACGCGGGCGAGGCCGCGCTGACTGCCGACAATGCCGCCGACGTCGCCGCCTCGCTCAAGGCGGAGCTGGGCATGCCCGGCATCAAGGTCGCCAACGGGCTGCCGCAGCTGCTCAAGCGCATTCAGGCCACCCGGGACCTGCTGGGTCTGGCCGCGCCGCTGGGTGCGGTGCAGCTGCTGGTCGTGTGCTGGTTCGTGCTGCTGATGGCGGTGGCCTACACGGCGGCCGGACGGCGTACCGAGCTGGCGCTGGGGCTGCTGCGCGGGGCGCCCGCCCGGCACCGGACCCTGCTCGCGCTCGGGCCGACAGCCCTGGTGCTGGTGCTGGCCGCCCCGTTCGGCGTGGTGCTGGGCTGGCTGCTGGTACGCCTGCTGACCTGGGCAACCTTCGCCGGGCAGGCGCCGGTGCCGCTGGACCGCACCGCGCTGCTGACCGCGGTGGGCACGCTGCTGCTGGTCATGGCCAGTGCCGCGGTCGCCGAGCGGCGCGCGCACGGCGGTTCACTGCTCGACGCGCTGCGCCAGGTCCCCGCCCGCCGAGGACGGCGCTTCGGGCTGGTCGAGCCCGCGGTGATCGTGATCGCGCTGGCGGCGGTCGGGCAGAGCTACGCCTCGTCCAATGACTCCGGCGGGCTGGCACTGCTGGTGCCGCTGCTGCTGGCGCTGGTCGCAGGGCTGCTCACGGCTCGGCTGATCCGCCCGGCCGCCACCGCGTACGGCGCGGCCCGGCTGCATCGGGGCCGTCTGGCCGCCGGGCTGGCCGCGCTACAGGTGGCGCGTCGCCCCGGCGCCGACCGGCTGGTGGCGCTCACCGTCGTCGCGGTCGCCCTGGTCGGCCAGACGTTCAGCGCCTGGAACGTGGCCGGTGCCGCCGCTCAGGAGCGGGCCGGGCTGGAGTTGGGCGCCGCCCGGGTGCTCACCGTGTACGCCGCCTCCCGGCCCGCGCTGCTGTCGGCCGTACGCACCGCCGACCCCGAGGGGGCCTGGGCGATGGCGGTGACGCGCCAGCCCGAGGGCGGTGACCTGCTGCTCGGCGTGGACAGTTCCCGGCTGGCGGCCGTGGCCCAGTGGCCGAAGCAGGCTGGGCTCACCGCCGAGCAGGTCGCGGCGACGCTGCGGCCGAAGACCGCCGACCCGGTCACGGTCACCGGCGGCGAGCTCGGCCTGTCCGTGTACGTGGTGCAGGATCTGGGCGCCGAGATGCACGTCACCGCCGTGCTGATCGGGCCGAGGGGCGAGCCGGTGACCGGCGCGGTCGACGTGGCCAAGGAGGTCGGCCCCGGCGCGTACCGGATGGCGGTGCCGCAGTGCGCGCAGGCGCCCGGCTGCCGCCTGGCCTGGCTGAGCTTCCCGCGTTCCCCGGACGAGCTGCAGCTGACCGGCCTGGACCAGTTCGGACCGGACCGCCCGCTGCTGTCGGCGGCCGCGATCAGCGCTGCCTCCCGCTGGCGCCCGCAGTTCGGCGCCGAGTCCGAGGTGACGCTGTTCAACGGGGCGCAGTCGCGCGCCGCCGCCGCGCTGGAGGGCAAGGAGGCGGTGCGGCCGGGGGCCAAGGACTACATCTCGCTGTCCTACGTGCCCGCGGACCCGCGCCACATCAGCACCGACATCCGGCTGGCGGTCGCCGACGGCCCCGTGCCGCTGCCGGTGGTGGCGGCCGGTCCCCGGCGGCTGGCGCACACCCGGGAACTGGCCAAGCTCACGCCGCTGCAGGCGCTGTCGCGCCCGGCCGACGTGCGGCTGGTGTCAACGGTGCTGCCGGGTGCGGCCGCCGACGGCGTGCTGTTCGACCTGGAACTGGCCGACCGGCTCGCCGACACCCGCGACAACACGGTGACGCTGCAGGTCTGGCTCAACGACCGGGCCCCGGCCGATGCCGTCGACCGGCTGCGCGCGGCCGGGCTGGTGCCGGTCGGCGACGAGACCGTGGCCGCCCGAGTGGTCCGCTACCAGGAACAGGGCGCGGGCCTGGCGCTGCGGCTGCACCTGGCCGCCGCCGTGCTGAGTGTGCTGCTGGTCGGCCTGGCCATGCTGGTGCTCGCCGCCACCGACCGGCGCGGCCGGGCCGCGGAACTGGCCGCGCTGCGGGTGCAGGGCCTGCCCGGGTCGGCGGCCGCCCGCGCGGCCCGGTTGGGCAACCTCGCCATGATCGCCATTGCCGCGCCGGTGGGCGTGCTGACGGCGTGGGCGTCGTGGACGCTGAGCGCGCCCGCCCGAACCGTGCTCACCTCGGCGGCCGACGCGCTGCCGATACCCGATCCGGACCTGAGCGTCGTCGCGCCCGCGGTGATCGCGGCGACGGCGGTACTCCTGCTGGCGGCGCTGCTGGCCGGACGGTCCCTGACCGGCGCCATCGCTGACGGGCGCTCGTCGGCGGGCCATCGTGCCGACGGGCCGCCGGGACGCGCAAGCAGCGGGCAAGGTAGCGACGAGAACGCGGCGGGGGTGCGGCGATGACGGCGCTGCTGTGGTCGATGATGAAGGCGCGCCGAGGACTGGCCGCCATCACGCTGGTGCTGACCGCGATGGCCGCGGCCGCCGCGGCGGCGGGCCCGATCTACCAGGCGGCGGCCACCGTGTCGCTGCGCGGGGTCGAGGTGCGCGCCGCCGGGATCTCCGAGCAGGCGCTGGTCGGGCTGGCGGCGGGTGATCCGCGCGAGCGCGGGTCCAGGCCCGACGACACGCAGTCGCTGCCGTACGTGTCGGGCTTCACCACCATCGGTGGCTCGATGGCCGAGGGCACCGGCGTGACCGCCACCGGGAACGCGCCGATGTTCCTGGTCTGGCGCGCGGGTGCCTGCGAACACCTGGTGGTCGTCAAGGGGCGGTGCGTCGCGGGCGAGCGCGAAGTCGTGCTGCGCGACGACGTCGCCACCCGGATCGGGGCGGCCGTCGGTGACGACTTCACGTTCACCCAGCCCGGGGTGCTGGGAGGCCGCCAGGAGAAGCCGGGGCCGGAGCCGTTGACCGTGGTCGGCCTGTACGCCCGCCCGGCCGTGAACGACCCGTTCTGGGTGGCTCGTCCGGCGCTGCTGGGCCTGGACGCCACCGCGGCGTTCACCAACGAGCGCACCGTCAACGCGGTCTCCCCGGCCCCGGTGCAGACCGTCGACCTGCTGGTCTCCGCCGACGCGTTCCGGGACCTGGACACGCTGCGCGACGACCTGGCGGACGCCGACGCGCAGCTGGTGGCCGCCGGGTACGGCACCGACAGCAACCTGCCCGATCTGATCGCCCGCGTCGACGCCGGGGAGAAGCAGCTCGCGGCCAGCCTGCTGCTCGCGGTCGTGCCGCTGGTGCTGCTGTGCTGGCTGGTCCTGTTCATCACCGTCGCCGGCGGGGTCGAGCAGCGCCGGGGCGAGCTGGGGCTGACCGCGCTGCGCGGCGTGCCCGGCCGCACCCGTTGGCTGCTGGCCAGCGCCGAGACGGCCGCACCGGTGCTGCTCGCGCTGATCCCCGGCTACCTGCTCGGCTACGCGGTGACGGCGCTGCTGGCCAGGTTCGTGCTGCCCGGCTCGCCGCCGGTGGAGCCGGACTGGGCCTCGATGGCGTACGCGGCCGTCGCGGTGCTCGGTGCGCTCGCGGCGGGCCTGCTGGCGCAGGTGCGCGCGCTGACCACGCCGGTGCTCGGGCTGCTGCGCCGGGCCCGGGTGCGCCGTCGCGGCGGGCTGGTCGGCGGCGTCGAGGTGGCCGTGGGCGCGCTGGCGCTGGTGGCCGGATACCAGGTCGCCGCCGGTGGCGCCGGTTCGGGCGGGGTGGGGCTGCTGGCCCCGCTGTGCGTGTCGCTGGGGCTGGGCCTGCTGGCGGCGCGGGCGGTCGGCGTGCCCGCCGAGCGCTACGGCCGCCGCGCCCTGCGCAAGGGCAGGCTGCGGACCGGTCTGGCCGCCTTGAGCCTGGCGCGCGGCTCGGGCACGCACTGGATCGTGATGCTGCTGACCGTCGTGTTCGGCCTGCTCGGGTTCGCGCTGACCGCCCGCGACGTGGCCGACCGGGCCTGGCAGGACCGGGCCCGCGTCGAGGGCGGCGCGGCCCGGGTGCTGTCGGTGACGCCGCTGCCGGTGCCCGCGCTGCTGCACGCGGTGCGTACGGCCGATCCGGAGGGCCGCTACGCGATGGCCGCCGCCCGGGTCAACATCGCCGAGGACACGAAGGTGCTGGCGGTGGACAGCTCGCGGCTGGGCGTGGCGGCGCTGTGGCCCGCCTCGTACGGGGCCATGTCCGGTGCCGACGCCGGGAAGCTGCTGCGCCCGCGGCCGGTGCAGCCGCTGCTGCTGCAGGCATCGGCGCTGCAGGTGACGGTGACGCTGGACGATCTGACCGAGGGCGGGCAGGCCGCGGTGACGCTGCGCCTGACCAGCACCAAGGGCAGCCTGGCGCTGGCCCGGGTGGACAAGCTGCGGCCGGGCACGGGCACATACCGGATCGAGACGCCGTACTGCGCGGACGCGCCGTGCCTGCTCAAGCAGGTGCAGGTGGACCTGTTCACGCGGGGGCGCTACCGGGTCGACGTGACCGTGGGCGGCATCGCCGACGGTGACGGCAAGCCGCTGTTCACCGGCGAGCAGCTGGCCGGGCACCAGTGGCGGCTGCCCGCCGAGACGGCCGCCCGGCCGGTGCCGGAGATGACCCTGTCGGACCGGGGCATGCGGCTCGAGCTGAACTCGGTGCTGACCCCCGACATCCGGGTGTACTCCGACTCCGCGCCCACCCCGCTGCCGGTCGTCGCCTCGGGAACCCTGCCCGACGAGCTGTCGGCCTACGCGGGAACGGTGCGGGTGCCGGTGACCCGGACGGGCACGCTGAACCAGGTGCCGCGCTACGGCGTGCACGGGGTGCTGGTCGACCTGGAGTACGTGGACATGCGCCTGGGGCAGGACTCCGACGCCACCGATCCGGAGGTGTGGCTGGCCGCCGACACCCCCGCCTCGGTGATCGAGAAACTCGGCGCGAACGGGCTGATGATCGTCGGCGAGAAGACCGCCGCCGACCAGCGCCGCCTCTACGGTCAGCAGGCCCCGGCGCTGGCGCTGTGGTTCCTGGCCGCGGCGGCGTTCACCGGCATCGTCTTCGCTGCGGGCGGCCTGCTGGTCACCGCGGTGCTGGAGCGTGGGCGCACCGACAACGGGCTGGCCGTGCTGCGCGGGCAGGGCCTGCCCGCCGGGGTGGTGCGCGGCGCGTCGCTGGGCGGCCGCTGGGCGCTGGTGGCGGCGGGCAGCCTGGTCGGGCTGATCGCGGCGGCCGGTTCGTGGCTGCTGGCGAGCCGGGTCGTGCCGATCTTCAGTGACGGGGCGGCGACCATACCCGCCGCGTCGTTGCCGGATCCGGTGCCGGTGCTCGTACCGGTGGCGGTGGCCCTGCTCGTGCTGTTGACGACCTGCGTCGTGGCCACGAAGGTGGCGGCGGGCGCGGACAGGAAGGTGGCGTGACCATGAAGAAGAACCAGAGCGCACCCAAGCACCAGAGCCTGACCGGCCTGGCCGTGGTCTGCCGCCGCGTGGTTCACATCTACCGCTCCGACGGCGGGGACGTGGTCGCGCTGGCCGGTGTCGACCTCGACATCGCGCCCGGCGAGCGGGTCGCGCTGGTCGGGCCGTCCGGCTCGGGCAAGTCGACGCTGATCTCGCTGCTGGCGGGCCTGATGCGGCCGAGCGCGGGCCGGGTGCAGATCGGCCTGGTCGACATCGGGCGGATCAGCGAGGCGGAGCTGGCCCGACTGCGCGGCACCGACCTGGGCGTCGTGCTGCAGGGCGCCCGGCGCAACCTGCTGCCGTACGCGACGGTGCTGAGCAACGTGTGGTTGGCCCAGCGGCGCGCCGCGAAGGTCCGCCCCGGCGACCTGGAGCCGCCGGAGCGGATCCTGGCCCTGCTCGGGCTAACCGGTCAGGGCCACCGCAAGGTGGAGGATCTGCAGCCCGGTGCGGCGCAGCGGGCGGCGATCGCGGTCGGCATGGCGTCCTCGCCCGGCCTGCTGCTGGTCGACGAGCCGACCAGCCAGCTCGACCGGGACGCCCGCGACGAGGTGCTGTCGGCGCTGGAGACGATCAACACCGAACGCGGTACGACCATCGTCGCGGTCACGCACGACCCGGAGGTCGGCGAGCGGCTGGGCCGCGCGGTGACCATCCGCGACGGCCGGGTCGGCTCGGAGGGCCGCGACGGGCGCGAGTTCGCGGTGATCGCGGGCGACGGCACGGTGCAGCTGCCGCCGGACGTGCTCGACATCCTGCCGCCCGGCACGCTGCTGTCGGTGGAGCACGCCAACGGCAAGGTCACGCTGCTCAGCGATGACCACTCGGTGGCGGTCGAGGTCCCCACCGCCTGACGGAAGACGCCGCGCGACGGTCACCGGCCGTCGCGCGGCCCGCCGGTGAGTCGTCGGCGCAGCACCGGTGTCAGGGCGCCGTCGGCTCCGGCCCCTTCGATCAGCACGTCGGCGGCGCGGCCCCGGTGGGTCAGCGTCGCCACGGCGGTGCCGAAGAACGGCGGCTGGCCGGTCCGCCAGCGCACGCGCGGACGCGGCACGCCGAAGAGCCGGGCGACCAGCCAGGCGGGGCCGGACAGGATCGGCCACCAGCCCAGGCGCAGCAGCGTACGCATGATGCCGCGCACGCTCTGGTGCAGCGGCGAGCAGACGATCTGGTGGACGGCGGCGGTGGCGCCGGGGATCTCGGCGCGGGCGACGTACGAGTGGTGCACGTCGCCGCCGAGCACGCTGACCGTGGCGGGTCCGCGTACGCCCGCGATCAGCGCCGTCAGCTCGTCGAACGAGTGCCCGACGGCGGCCCAGTGCTCCAGGTCGTACTTCTGGCGGAGCTTCTCCGCGCCGTCGTGCCGCGCCGCCAGCACCTCGATCACGGCCTCGCCGTGGTGGATCGCAGGCGCCAGCAGCCACGGCAGCGAACAGGCCAGCACCAGGTGGTCGCGGTCGGCGGCGGCCTGGGCGGCGAGGGCGTCCCACTGCTGCTGCGGCCACATCCGCCGGTGCGACCGGTCGAGCACCCGGTTGCCCCGGCAATCCATCATGATCAGCCGGGTACGTCCGACCTCGACCGAGTAGCCCCAGGCGTAGGGGTCCTCGCCCGCCGGGGTCGCCACCCGTCCCGCGAACTCCGTGAGCACCACCGTGGCGTCCTCGCCCGCCCGGATGCGCCGCCACACCGGGTCGAGGTCCAACTGTGCCGGGGCCAGGTTGCCCAGGTGCTGGAACAGCCAGTACGACGCCAGCCCGGCCGTGATCCGCTCATGCCACCACGGCTGCCGCCGTGCCTCGGCCAGCCACCCGGCGGAGGAGTTCCAGTCGTCGATGATCTCGTGATCGTCGAAGATCATCACCGTGGGTACGGTCGACAGCAGCCAGCGCACCTCCGGGTCGCCCCATGACTCGTGGTAGAGGTGCACGTACTCGGCGAAGCCGACGACCTGCCGGGGCGGCGCCTGCGGGTGGCGCTGCCGCCCGGCCAGCCACGCCACGGTCGGCGCGGACAGCTCGTCGGCGTAGATCTGGTCGCCGATCAGCGCCAGCAGATCCGGCAGCCCCGCCCCGGCGCCCTCGACCCGCGCCCGCCCCAGCAGCCGCGCCGCCAGGGCTTCGAGCGCATCGGGATCGTGGCCCCGCTCGCTGTGGCTGCGGCCGGTCGCCTCGCGGCAGGAGCCGAAGACGATCTCGGCGTCCCCGGTCGACGGGTCACGGACGGTCACCACCGAGGGCGGCTGCTCCGGCAGCGGCCACACCGCCCGCCCGTCCACGGCCACCGCGTACGGCGTGGCGCCCACCGGCAGGCCCGCCAGCACGACCACGCCGAGGTGCACGTCGAACGCGGTGAACGTGTCCGAGGTCACGGACACGTCGCCCGCGGTTACCGTGACCTGGGCGGGGCGGTCGGTCTGTACCCAGATGACCGCCTGATCGCCGTCGACACGGCGCAGCAGCGGACCGAGAAGGAGGTTTGCCACGCCGATATCGTCGGGGATCGGCGCGGCGGAGGCCAGCGACGACGGCGCGGCGGGCTCCGGTGTACGCCCCGTGACGATGAGTTTGAGAGGATGCCGGAATGGCTTCGCAAGACGTGCTCGTCGTCGTACTCGTGGTACTCGCTGTGCTGCTGCTCGGCGGCCTGGCGCTGTACCTGGTGCGCCGTCCCGGCAAGGGCACCACCCTGCCGCCCGCGCCCCCGGCGCCGACCGAGCCGCCGCAGGTGGAGCAGGGCCCGAAGATCCCGCCGAGCGTGCTCGAGGCGCCCGCCGACCAGAAGGTGATCGAGCGGCCCGCCCCCGCGCCGGAGCAGCCCACCGCGCCCGAGCGCCCGGCGCCGCCCGCGCCCGCCGAGGTGCCGACGCAGGCCGCGCCGCCGGTCACGGCGCCCGCCCCGGCCGAGCCGGAGATCGAGCAGCCCGAGCCGACCGCGGGCCGCCTGGTGCGGCTGCGTGCCCGGCTGGCCCGCTCGCAGAACGTCTTCGGCAAGGGCCTGCTGGGCCTGCTGTCGCGCGACCACCTCGACGACGACGCCTGGGACGAGATCGAGGAGAGCCTGATCAGCGCCGACGTCGGCGTGGCGGCGACCGGTGAGATCGTGACCAAGCTGCGCGAGCGGACCAAGGTGCTGGGCACCCGCACCACCAAGGAGCTGCGCGCGCTGCTGACCGAGGAGCTGACCTCGGCGCTGGAGCCGAAGATGGACCGCTCCGTGCACACCGGCATCGTCGACGGCAAGCCGTCGGTGGTGCTCGTGGTCGGCGTCAACGGCGCGGGCAAGACCACCAGCTGCGGCAAGATCGCCCGGGTGCTGGTCGCCGACGGCCACACCGTGGTGCTGGGCGCCGCCGACACCTTCCGCGCCGCCGCCGCCGACCAGCTCGCCACCTGGGCCGGTCGGGTCGGGGCGCAGGTCGTGCGCGGTCCGGAGGGCGGCGACCCGGCCGCGGTCGCGTTCGACGCGGTCAAGAAGGGCATCGAGGCCGGGGTCGACACCGTGCTCATCGACACCGCGGGCCGCCTGCAGAACAAGGTCGGCCTGATGGACGAGCTCGGCAAGATCAAGCGCGTGGTGGAGAAGCACGGTCCGGTATCGGAGACGTTGCTGGTGCTCGACGCGACCGCGGGCCAGAATGGGTTGAGCCAGGCTCGGGTCTTCACCGAGGTCGCCGACGTCACCGGCGTCGTGCTCACGAAACTGGACGGGACGGCGAAGGGCGGTATCGTGATCGCGGTGCAGCGGGCGCTGGGAATCCCCGTCAAGCTCGTCGGTCTCGGCGAGGGCCCGGACGACCTTGCCCCCTTCGATCCTGCCGCGTTCGTGACCGCGCTGCTGGGCGACGAGTGACGAACGGCTGACGAGCGAAACGTGACAGCTCCCTATCTGGACCCCACCGAGATCCCGCTGCGCGGCGGCAACGTCAGCACGGTGGTGCGGGTCGGCGAGACGGTTCGGCGCAACGCCGGACCCTGGACGCCGACCGTGCACGCCCTGCTGCGCCACCTGGAGTACGCGGGCTTCACCGGTTCCCCGCGCGCCCTGGGCATGGACGAGCACGGGCGCGAGGTCCTCTCCTACCTGCCTGGCGAGTGCGGCGAGTATCCGCTGGCCCCGCACTGGGTCACCGACGAGGCCCTGGTCACCGTCGCGACCATGCTGCGGATGTTCCACGACGCCCAGGCGGGCTTCCGCACGCCGCAGGGCGGGGTGTGGCGCTCGTTCGGGCCGCCGCCGCCGGACGCGGAGATCATCTGCCACCACGACGCGGCCCCGCACAACGTGATCTGGCGCCCCGACGGCACCCTCGCGATGATCGACTTCGACCTGGCCTCGCCCGGTTCGCGCATCTACGACGTGGCGTACGCCGCGTGGACCTGGGTGCCGATCTTCAGCGACCGCGACTCGATCACGCTGGGCTGGCACCGGCCGGACCGCCCGCGCCGCCTGCGCCTGTTCGCCGACGCGTACGGGCTGATCCCGCGCGACCGGCACCGCCTGGTCCGCACCATCCGCAAGCGGATCGTGGACCACGTCGAGGGCATCCGCCGACTGGCCACCGCGGGGGAGCCCGCGTTCGTGCGGATCGTGCAGAAGGGACACCTTCGGCGACCGCTGCGCGACCTTCGGCTGATTGACTACGAGCGTTACACGCTGGAGCACGCGCTGCGCTGATTCACCTGATGAATCGTTCTCTCACGTGTGAACATTTCTTCACACGTACGAAACAGATCGTGACGCGCTGGAAACCGACCAGCGTCGTTGCGTGAAACAGGGGACGGCGATGCTGCCCCCCAACCAGCACCAACGGCACTGATGCCGGAGGGCGGAGGCGACGGGCCGAAAGGTTCGCCGGTTTCAGCGGCGGTGAGCCGTACGGGACGCCTTCGAGGGCTGGGAGGGAGGATCTCACCCAAAGGAGGGCAGCGTGCTGCTCGCTGAGGAAGTACTTACGGTCGACACCGGCAACACCACCTGGTTGCTGGTCTCCTCCGCGCTAGTCCTGCTCATGACTCCCGGCCTGGCCTTCTTCTACGGTGGCCTGAACCGGTCCAAGAGCGTGCTCAACATGATGATGATGAGCTTCTCGTGCATCGGGCTCATCTCAGTCCTGTGGCTGCTGTACGGTTTCTCGCTGAGCTTCGGCTCCAATGAGAACAAGGGCGTCGACGGCGGCTGGGGCGTCAACGACTTCATCGGCAGCTTCACCCAGTACCTGGGCTTCGCCAAGGGGACCACGGGCACCACGTTCTCGGAGTTCTGGTTCGCCGGCGGCGCGTCCACCGGGATCCCGACCTACGTGTTCCTGGTGTTCCAGATGATGTTCGCCATCATCACGGTCGCCCTGATCAGCGGTTCGCTGTCCGACCGCACCAAGTTCTTCGGCTGGCTGCTGTTCGCGGCGGGCTGGTTCACGCTGGTGTACGTGCCGGTGGCGCACTGGGTGTGGGGCGGCGGCTTCATCGGTGCCAAGTGGCACGCGCTGGACTTCGCCGGTGGTACCGCGGTGCACATCAACGCCGGTGCCGCGGCCCTGGCCGCAGCGCTCGTCGTCGGCAAGCGCGTCGGCTGGCCGAAGGACACCTTCAAGCCGCACAACGTGCCGTTCGTCGCCCTGGGCGCCGGTCTGCTGTGGTTCGGCTGGTTCGGCTTCAACGCCGGTTCCGAGCTGACCGCCGATGGCACCGCCGCGGTGGCGTTCGTCAACACCCAGGTCGCCACGGCCGCCGCGCTGCTGGGCTGGCTGCTGGTCGAGTGGATCCGCGACGGCAAGCCGACCCTGGTCGGTGCCTCGTCGGGCGCCGTGGCCGGTCTGGTCGCGATCACTCCGGCCTGTGGCTTCATCTCGCCCTGGGCCGCGATCATCCTGGGTCTGGTCGCCGGTGCGGTCTGCGCCCTGGCGGTGAGCCTGAAGTACAAGTTCGGCTACGACGACTCGCTCGACGTGGTCGGCGTGCACTTCGTCGGTGGCTGGATCGGGTCGCTGGCGATCGGCCTCTTCGCCAACGCCGCGGTCAACTCCTGGATCACCGATCCGAACATCCTGGGCGCGAGCAACGGCCT
The DNA here is from genome assembly GCF_019083965.1 of Catellatospora tritici. Taxonomy (GTDB): domain Bacteria; phylum Actinomycetota; class Actinomycetes; order Mycobacteriales; family Micromonosporaceae; genus Catellatospora; species Catellatospora tritici. Next base: position 164,597 of record NZ_JAHRCY010000001.1, on the reverse strand, counting down.
CTTCTACGGCGGCGGCCTGACCCAGTTGGGTCGGCAGGCGGCGGCCAGTGGCGTGGTCTCGGTCTACTCGTTCACCGTCGCCGCGATCATCGCGTGGGTGGTCAGCAAGACCGCCGGCCTGCGGGTCTCGAAGGACGCCGAGGTCGGTGGCATCGACATCAGCGAGCACGCCGAGAGCGCGTACGACCTCTCTCCGGCCAGCGGCGGCGGCAGCGGCGCCTTCGCCCTCGCGGGTATCACCACGCCGAAGGCCCCCGTGGCCGAGGTCGAGGAGTCGGCTCCGGTCACCGAGAAGGTGTCCGGTTAAGGTCCCTGGATGGAGGGGTTGAGCATGAAGCTGGTTACCGCCGTCATCAAGCCGTACCAGCTGGACGCGGTGAAGGAGGCTCTGCACGCCATGGGCGTGGCTGGGCTGACGGTCAGCGAGGTCCAGGGTTACGGTCGGCAGAAGGGCCACACCGAGGTGTACCGGGGTGCCGAGTACACGGTGGAGTTCCTGCCGAAGATCCGGATCGAGGTCGTGACGGACGAGCTGGACGTGGAGAAGGTCGTCGACTCCATCGTCACCGCCGCCCGCACCGGCAAGATCGGTGACGGGAAGGTCTGGGTCACCGAGGTCTCCGACGTGGTCCGGGTGCGCACCGGCGAGCGCGGTCTCGACGCGCTCTGAGCTTGTCGCTGAAGCAACAACCTGAAAGAGGGACCATGGGCCCGGGGAACACCGCACCTTCCAGCACGGACGGGGCGGTGGGCCCCGGGCCTGCCTATACCCGGCTCGCGCAGCGCGATCCGTCCGCCATCGGCGCCGACGCCCGAGCCGCTCGGGCCGACGCGCTGGACGACTGGCTGCGCCGCCTGGTGCCGCCCGCCTTCACCGAGCGGTCCACGGGGCTGGCCCTGGTGGCGGTCGGGGGTCTGGGTCGCCGCGAGTGCACGCCGCACGGCGACCTCGACCTGATCCTGCTGCACAGCGGCGTGCCCGGCATCGACGAACTGGCCGCCTCGCTGTGGTACCCGATCTGGGACGCCCGGATGGGGCTGGACCACTCCACCCGTACCGTCGCCGAGTCACTGGACGCCGCGCACGACGACGTCAAGGTCGCGCTCGGCCTGCTCGACGCGCGGCACGTGGCCGGTGACCCGGCCCTGACCGCCCAGCTCTCCCGCGCCGCCGTCGACCAGTGGCGGCGCACCGCCCGCCGCCAGCTGCTGCGCCTGCGGGAGCTGTGCGAGGAGCGCCACGCCGCCCACGGCGAACTGGCGTATCTGCTGGAGGGCGACCTCAAGGAGGCCGCGGGCGGGCTGCGCGACGTGGGCGTGCTGCGCGGCATCGGCGTCGCCGGGGTCGCCGACGCGCTGCCACCGCAGGTGCGGGCGGCCGCCACCCGGCTGCTGGACGTACGCGACGCGCTGCACGTGAGCGTCGGGCGGCGCAACGACCGGCTGCGGGCGCAGGAGCGGCTGCAGGTGGCCGAGCTGCTCGGCTTGGCCGACGGGGACGCGCTGCTGCGCCGGATCGGGCTTGACGCGCGTACCGTCTCCTGGTCGCTGACCGACGCGTGGCGTTCGGTGCAGCGCTGGCATGGGCCGACCGGCCGGGGGGTCGACCCGCGCGCCGCCGAGGCGGCCGCGGTCCGCCGTCCCGTCGCCCGCGACGTCGTCGCCGTCAACGGCGAGATCGTGCTGGCCCGCGCCGCCGTCGGGCCGCATCCCGATCCGTCGCTGTCGCTGCGGGTGGCCGCCGCCGCGGCCCAGCACCACATGCCGATCGCGCGGGCCACGCTGGAGTGGCTGGCCCGGTTCTGCCCGCCACTGCCAACCCCGTGGCCGGCCACGGCGCGTACGGCGTTCCTGACGCTGCTCGGCGCGGGCACCGGTCTGGTGCCCGCCTGGGAGGCGTGTGACCGGTTCGGGTTGACCTCCCAGTGGCTGCCGCAGTGGACCCGCCTGCGCGGCACCCCGCAGCACCACCCGGTGCACCGCTACACCCTCGACCGGCACCTGGTGCAGGCCGCCGCCAACGCCGCGACCTGGTCGCGCGAGGTGTCTCGGCCGGACCTGCTGGTGCTCGGCGCGCTGCTGCACGACGTCGGCAAGGGCCTGCCCGGCGACCACAGCGAGATCGGCGCCGACCTGGCGCTGGAGATCGGCACCGCGATGGGCCTGCCCACCGCCGACGTCACCACGATCTCGAACCTGGTCCGCTACCACCTGCTGCTGCCCGACGTGGCCACCCGCCGCGACCTGGACGACCCGGCGACGATCGCCCAGGTGGTGAAGGCCGTCGGTGACGTGACCACGCTGGAGCTGCTGCACATGCTGGCCCGCTCCGACGCCGCCGCCACCGGCCCGGCCGCCTGGTCGGCCTGGAAGTCCAAGCTCATCGACGACCTGGTGAGTCGGGTGCGGGCGGCGCTGGGCGGGGCCGAGTCGCCCACGCCCGCCGCGCCTGATCCGGCCTTGATCGCCGGGCCGCTGCCGGTGGTGCAGGTCGCCGACGACTGGGTGGCGCTGGCCGCCCAGGACCGGCGCGGCCTGCTCGCGGCCGTGGCGGGCTGCCTGGCCACGCACCGACTGGAGATTGTCGCGGTCAACTCCTCGACGATGGGGCAGCGGGCGATCATCGAGTGCGCGGTGAACACCCGCTACGGCGCGGCGCCCGACCGGGAACTGCTCGCCGCCGACCTGCGCCGGGTCGGCCTCGACCAGCTCGCCGCGCCCCGACGGCTGGCCGCCGCGGGCGGCAACGGGCGCGGCTCGACCACCGCGCCCCGGGTGATCTGGGCGGAGGCGACCGACGCCCAGGTACTGGAACTGCGGGCCACCGACGCGCCGGGCCTGCTCTACCGGGTCACCTCGGCTCTGGCCGAGCTGGGCGTGGACGTGCGCACGGCCCGGGTGTCGACCCTGGGCGCCGACGTCGTCGACGCGTTCTACCTGGTCGGCGACTTCGACCGGGCCGAGGTGGAGGCCGCGGTGCTGGCAGCCGTCTGACCCACCTCACCCGCCGCCGTTTGCTCTGCACCCACGGCCTTGCTCTGCACCCACGGCCTTGCTCTGCACCCACGGCCTTGCTCTGCACCCACGGCCTTGCTCTGCACCTGTCGGCGCGACACCGCGCGCATCCGCCCTGCCGTCCGCCCCGTGATTCGTGCAGTTTCGGGGAAACTGCACGAATCACGGCCGCCTTTCCTGCACTTTCCCCGAAACTGCACGAAGCCCGAGGCGGTGAGGGCGCGCGGGCGCGGTGGGGTAGGCGGGCACGGGCTACCCTTACCAAGGCTGCTTCGGCCTGTACCCAGTAGAACTCGACGATTTGGGATGTTGCGCTGTGTTTGACACCCTGAGCGACCGGCTCTCCGGCATCTTCACGAAGCTGCGGGGCAAGGGCCGGCTCACCGACGCCGACATCGACGCCACCGCGCGCGAGATCCGACTGGCGCTGCTGGAGGCCGACGTCGCGCTGCCGGTGGTCAAGGCCTTCATCTTCAAGCTCAAGGAGCGGGCGCGCGGCGCGCAGGTGTCGCAGGCGCTCAACCCGGCCCAGCAGATCATCAAGATCGTCCACGAGGAACTGATCGCGATCCTCGGCGGGCAGGCGCGCCGACTGCAGTTCGCCAAGCAGCCGCCGACCGTGATCATGCTGGCCGGTCTGCAGGGTTCCGGTAAGACCACGCTCGCGGGCAAGCTGGCCCGCTGGCTGAAGGCCCAGGGCAACCAGCCCCTGCTGGTCGCGTGTGACCTGCAGCGCCCGAACGCGGTCAACCAGCTCCAGGTGCTGGGCCAGCGCGCGGGCGTCGAGGTGTACGCGCCGGAGCCCGGCAACGGCGTCGGCGACCCCGTACGGGTCGCCAAGGAGTCGATCGAGCACGCCAAGCGGGCCATGCGCGACATCGTGATCGTCGACACGGCCGGTCGCCTCGGTATCGACACCGAGATGATGAACCAGGCCGCCGCGATCCGTGACGCGGTCAACCCCGACGAGGTCATCTTCGTCATCGATGCCATGGTCGGCCAGGACGCGGTCGCCACCGCCGAGGCGTTCCGCGACGGCGTGGGCATCACCGGTGTGGTCCTGTCGAAGCTCGACGGCGACGCCCGCGGTGGTGCGGCGCTGTCGGTGCGTGAGGTCACCGGTCAGCCGATCCTGTTCGCGTCCACCGGCGAGAAGCTGGAGGACTTCGACGTCTTCCACCCCGACCGGATGGCCAGCCGCATCCTCGGCATGGGCGACGTGCTCACTCTGATCGAGCAGGCCGAGCAGGCGTTCGACGCCGATCAGAAGGAGAAGATGGCGTCGAAGCTGCTCGGTGGCGAGCAGTTCACGCTGGAGGACTTCCTCGACCAGCTTGTCGCCGTGCGCCGGATGGGCCCGATCGCCAACCTGCTCGGCATGATGCCCGGCATGGGGCAGATGAAGGACCAGCTCGCCGAGCTCGACGACAGCCACTTCGACCGGGTCACCGCGATCATCCGCTCGATGACCCCGGCCGAGCGGACCACCCCGAAGATCATCAACGGCTCGCGCCGGGCCCGTATCGCCCGCGGTTCCGGCGTCACCGTGATGGACGTCAACCAGCTGCTCAACCGCTTCGAGCAGGCGCAGAAGATGATGAAGCAGATGGGCGGCATGATGGGCCTGCCCGGTGCCCGCCGCAAGGCGACCAAGTCGCCGAAGAACAAGCGCAAGGGCACCAAGGGTGGCGGCGGTGGCGGCCGGGGCGGCTTCGCAGGCCTGCCCGGCGGCATGGCCGGCATGCCGCAGCTGCCCCCGGGCATGGACCCGGCCGCGCTGGAGCAGCAGCTCGGCGGCCAGAGTGGCGGCGCCTTCAAGGCCCCGAAGCTCGACTTCGGCAAGCTGATGAAGGGCGACAACGACAAGTAGTACGTGACGAAGACCGCCGTCCCCCGAGGGCTTGTGCGCGCCAGGCGCGCCGGGGGACGGCGGTCTTCGTCTGCATTGGATCGATGCAGTTCGTCGGCGATGCCTCACGTCGCCAACGGTGGGGCGCCGGAGCAGATGCTGACTGCCATCACTCAGCTGCTGCGGCGCCCCGCCATGGATCCATTATCGAACAGGTGTTCGAACAAGGCAAGCTTTACTCGTTCGAGTGAACCGTGAATGATCGACTAACCTCGGCGTCATGCCTGATCAACCCGTGCGCTACCGCTCGTCCGACGAGGACAGTGCCCGCTGGCTCGCCTTCCCGCCCCGCCTCGGCGACATTGTGATCAGCACCCGCTCCAAGAGCGGGACCACCTGGATGCAGATGATCTGCGCGCTGCTGGTCTTCCGGACCCCCGACCTGCCCGCGCCCCTGGCCGAGCTGTCCCCGTGGCTGGACTGGCTGATCACCCCGGCCGAAGACGTGTACGCCCAGCTCGCGGCGCAGCCGCACCGGCGTTTCATCAAGACGCACACCCCGCTGGACGGCATCCCGCTGCACGACGAGTGCACGTACGTGGTGGTCGCCCGGCATCCGCTGGACATGGCGGTGTCGCTGCACCACCAGAGCAACAACCTCGACCGGGTACGCCTGCGCGAACTCACCGGCCAACCCGCACCCGACCCGGCCGAGCCGCCCCGGCCCCACCGGACCGAGCATGAGGCCCTGCTGCGCTGGACCACCCGCGAGGCCGACCCGCGCGAGGAGATGGACTCGCTGCCTGGCGTGATGTGGCACCTCGCCGACGCCTGGCGCCGCCGCGAGCAGCCCAACATCCTGTTGGTGCACTACGACGACCTGCTCGCCGACCTCGACGGCCGGATGCGGGCGCTCGCGGCTCGGCTCGGCATCGCGGTGCCCGAGGAGGTCTGGCCGACGCTGGTCGAGGCGGCCACGTTCGAACGCATGCGGGCCGGTGCCGACCGGTTCGTGCCGGACACCCAGGGCGTGCTCAAGAGCCGGGCGGCGTTCTTCCGCCGGGGCGGCTCCGGCGCCGGGCGGAACCTGCTCGACGCCGCCGAACTGGCCCGCTACCAGGCCCGCGCCACCGAGCTCGCCACCACGTACGGCGCACCCGACCTGCTGCCCTGGCTGCACCGCGAGGCGGCCTGACCCCGCGCCCGGTTCAGTTCAGCGGGGCGGCCCGACCCGGGGGCTCGGTTCAGTTCGGCGGGGCGATCACGCTCCCGCCGACACGCCCCGGCTGTCACCCAGCGGCGGCGCTGCGCCGATAACGGCGGCATCGGAGGGGTCCGGTTCGGCGGTCAGGCGGGCGAGTTCGGCGGGGTCCCCGATGGCGGCGCGGTGCGCGGGGTGCTCGGCGTAATGGCGGATCGCCCGAGCCAGGAAGGCGCTGTCGACGTACAGGGGCATCAGGGTCAGCGCGACCCACCTGTCGGCTCCACCGGGCCGGGACAGGTCCAGCCACAGCTGGCGCTGATTGGGCGTGGGCACGCCCGGTCCGCCGGTCCGTAGCTCGGTCCACGGGATACGGCGCGTGCGCAGGGTCCGGATGTGCAGGCCCTGCGGCGTCAGCGTGACCCGGGGTCCGCGCCAGAGCCACATCGCGGCACCCGTCAGGCACAGCAGCACGACGACGGCACCCTGGGCGTTCTCGAAGGAGTCCGCGCCCAGTCGGCTGCCACCGCCGGGGCTGTACCGCGTCGGGACGGCATACCCGGCGAACAGCCCCCACACGATCGCCTGGTATCCGACGACCGCGGGCGCCGAGGGCGCGGTGAATCCGCCCGCCACGACGTCGAAGGCCGCCGGTGCGGCCCGGTACCGCCGGGCCGGCAGCCAGTAGGCCCAGGTGACCAGTCCGGCTATCGTCCCGAGCGGCAGCACGAGGCCGAGCAGAGCGTCGACCGGGAAGCTCAGGTCGTGGAAGCGGGGCGACCACCACAGCCGGTCGGCGACGTGCAGCAGGAACGCCAGCAGGGCGAGGCCGAACGCGGCCCAGCGCAGCCGGGAGAGGGCAGACATGGCGGACAGAGTAATGCTGCCCGCGAGGGCGGTGGGGTGGTCATGTCCGCAGGTCGGCGATGAGGCGGTCGTGCTCGGCCAGGGTGCCGATGGCGGCCCGGTGCTCGGGGTGTCCGGCGTAGTGCGACAGCGCCGCGGCCAGGAAGGCGTAGTCGATCGGCATGCCGGTCGGGATCAGCTCCTCGCGCTGGGAGCCGTTCGGCGACGCGGTGCGCCCGCCGGGCCGGGCGATGGTGACACGCAGGCCGCGCTCCCGGCGCGGGAAGGCCGGGTTCTGCGCCACGGCGGCCAGGTCCGACCAGGGGATGTCGGGGAAACCCAGGCCATGGACGCGTAGGTGGGTCTGGGTCAGTTCCAGGCGCGGCTGGAACAGCATCGCGACCCCGATCACCAAAGTGAAGATCAGGAACGGGGCCATTGCGTGGGTGATCTCGAGGGTGACCTGACCGAGGTCGGCCGGTGGCGGTGATCCCAGCAGTTTGAGCAGGCCCTGGCCGAACAGGTAGCCGATGGGGATCATCGTGACGACGAGCAGCGGCGAGCGAGGCGTCCGGAACGTACCGGACCGCACCAGGAACTCCGCCGCAGTGTGCCGGTGCGGGCCCACCGCCAGCAGTACCAGCAAAACCGTCGCCGTCACCAGCGCGACGCTCCCCGGCCACCCGGTCAGGTGCAGCGCGGCGGCCGGCGCGCGTGTCGCCACGCCGAACCCCGCGCAGACGACCGATGCCGCCAGCGGGCGCCGCACCATGACCGCAGCCAGGCTCCGCGAGATACCGGTCATGCCCGCCCCCCGAGGTCGCCGAGCGCCGCGTCGGCAGGGGCGGCATCCGCAGCGGCGACGGGTGCCGCGAGCGCGGCGGTCAGGCGGCCCAACTCGTCGTCGGTGCCGATGGCGGTGCGGTGTTCGGGGTGCTGGGCGTAGTGCCGAATGGCGCGGGCCAGGAACTCACCGTCGACGTACAGCGAAACCAGCCGGAGCCGCTCGCGGCGGTACGTGCCCGCGGGGGTGGCCGTGATCAGCAGCAGTTGGACGTCGGTCGCCTGCGGCAGGCCCGGTCCGCCCCGCCGCAGTGCGGTCCATGGGAGGTGCCGGGTCCGCACGCCGCGAATGGTCAGGCCGTCGCGGCCGAGCACCACCTGGGGCCCGCGCCACAGTGACAGGACGGCGAGCGCGAGCAGCGACGCGACCACGGCGCCGCCGAAGATCCAGGCCGCCGGGTGGTCGCTGGCAGTGCCGTCGGGCTTGAGGACGCTGTCGACGCCGCTTCCGGCGAGGTATCCGAAGATGAGCGCCGTCGAAGCCGCCCCGGGCGCGGCGGGCGCGATGAAGGTCGTGCCGGTCGTCTCGAAGGTGCGCGGCAGTTCGCGGTACGGCCGGATGAGTAGGACGTAGCCGCCGATGGCCAGCCCGAAAATGATCAGGGCAGGCAAGAACTGGCCGATGATCTCCTGGCGGCCGTGCCGGGGCGCCCACCACACCGCGTCCGCGGCGCGCAGGAGCAGGGCCAGGACGGCGAAGCACAGGGCGAGCCAGCGCAGCCGAGGCAGGGGCGACATGGCGGACACGGTAGCGGTGCTCGGCCAGCCGTGTGGGACAGTGCAGATCATGGCGACGGCGCTGCACGTACGGGGAGTGGTGCTCCCCGAGGACGAGTTGCGGGACCTCTGGCTGGTCGGCGACCGGGTGTCGCTGACCCCGGTGCCCGGCGCACGGACGGTCAGCGACGGCGGGTTCGTGCTACCTGGCCTGGTCGACGCGCACTGCCACATCGGTATCGCGCCCGGTGGCGCCCCGGTGACCAGCGTCCCGCAGGCGAAGGCGCTGGCCCTGATCGACCGGGACGCCGGGGTGCTGGCGCTGCGGGACGCGGGCTCGCCGTTGCCGTACCCGATGCTGGACGACGACCCGGAGGTGCCGCGCCTGGCCCGCGCCGGGCGGCACGTCGCCCCGCCGCGCCGCTACCTGCCCGAGATCGGGGTGGAGGTGCCCGCCGACCAGGTGGTGGCCGAGGTGACCCGGCAGGCGGCCGCGGGCACCGGCTGGGTGAAGCTGGTCGGCGACTGGATCGACCGAGACTCCGGCGACCTCGCGCCCGCCTGGGACGACGCCACGCTGACCGCGGCGGTGGCGGCGGCGCACGCGGCCGGGGCGCGGATCACCGCGCACTGCTTCGAGGAGTCCAGCGTGGCGACGCTGGTCCGGGCCGGAATCGACTGCGTGGAGCACGGCACCGGACTGTCGACCGACCTGGTCGACGAGATGGCGCGGCGGGGGACCGCCCTGGTGCCCACCATGATCAACATTGAGACGTTCGGGCACATCGCGGCGCGGGCCGAGGCCAAGTTCCCCGGTTACGCCAAGCACATGCTGGCGCTGCGCGACCGGTTCCCCGACGTGGTGCGCGCCGCGTACGAGGCCGGGGTGCCGGTCTTCGTCGGTTCCGACGCCGGCGGCGGCATCGCGCACGGCCTGGCCGCGCAGGAGATGCTCCGGCTGCACGCGGCCGGGATGACGCCCGAGGACGTGCTGGCGGCGGGGTCGTGGCGGGCGCGGAGCTGGCTCGGCTTCCCCGGACTGGACGAGGGCGGCTGGGCCGATCTTGTCGTGTACGCCGAAGATCCGCGGCGGAATCTGCGCACCCTGCTCGCCCCGCGCCGGATCGTGCTACGCGGCCGGGTGATCGTCTAGCCCGGCCGGTAAGATGGCGCGCTATGGCGCGCGTGCTCACACCCAGGGCGGAAGACTTCCCCCGCTGGTACCAGGATCTGATCTCCAAGGCCGAACTGGCCGACAACGGGCCGGTCCGCGGCACCATGGTGATCCGACCGACGGCCTATGCGATCTGGGAACGGATGCAGGCCGACATGGACGCCCGGATCAAGGCGGCGGGCGCGCAGAACGCGTACTTCCCGCTGTTCATCCCGGAGAGCTACCTCAAGCGCGAGGCCGAGCACGTCGAGGGCTTCTCGCCCGAGCTCGCCGTGGTCACCCACGGCGGCGGCAAGCAGCTGGCCGAGCCGGTCGTGGTCCGTCCCACCAGCGAGACCGTCATCGGCGAGTTCATGGCCAAGTGGATCGGCTCCTACCGTGACCTGCCGCTGCTGCTCAACCAGTGGGCCAACGTGGTCCGCTGGGAGATGCGGCCCCGGATCTTCCTGCGCACCTCGGAGTTCCTGTGGCAGGAGGGGCACACCGCCCACGCCTCCGAGGCCGACGCCAAGGCGTACACCCTGAAGATCCACCACGAGGTGTACGAGCGGCACATGCGTGACCTGCTCGCCATCCCGGTGGTGCTGGGCCGCAAGACCGACCGCGAGCGCTTCGCGGGCGCCACCAGCACGTACACGCTGGAGGCGATGATGGGCGACGGCAAGGCGCTGCAGATGGGCACCTCGCACGAGCTGGGCCAGAACTTCGCCAAGGCGTTCGACATCGCCTTCTCCGCCGTCAGCAACGAGCGCGAGTACGCCTGGACCACCTCGTGGGGCACCTCGACCCGCATGCTCGGCGGCCTGATCATGTGCCACGGCGACGACAACGGCCTGCGCATCCCGCCGGCACTGGCGCCGATCCAGGCTCTGGTCACCGTGGTCAAGGAGACCGACGGCTCGATCACCACCGCCGCGCAGGCGCTCGTCGACGACCTGGCCGCCGCGGGCGTCCGGGTCAAGCTCGACGACCGCGTCGACACCCCGTTCGGCCGCCGCGCGGTCGACGCCGAGCTCAAGGGCTACCCGGTCCGGATCGAGGTGGGTCCGCGCGATCTCGCCGAGGGCCGGGTCGTGCTGGCGCGCCGCATCGACGGCTCGAAGACCCCGCTCGCGCTCGGCGAGGCGGTCGGCGCGGTCACCGCCGCGCTGGAGGCCGACCAGAAGGCGCTGTACGACGAGGCGCTGGCTCGCCGCGAGGCCAACACCGTCGAGGTGACCAACCTCGACGACGCGCTCGCCGCGGCGGGCACCGGCTGGGCGCGGGTGCCGTGGTCGCGGGTCGGCGTCGAGGGCGAGGCCAAGGCGAACGAGCAGTCGATCACCGTACGCTGCCTGTTCCGGGCGGACGGTTCGGTGCCCGCCTCCCAGGACGAGCCCGACCTGACCGCCATCCTGGCCCGGTCGTACTGACGACGTGACGAAGGGCGGTCACCGGTACCCTCCGGTGACCGCCCTTCCCGCATGTTCAGGCCGTCCGCTGCTCCGGCAGCCGCGACAGGATCACGGCCAGCGTCTGCTTGACGTCGACCATGTCGGTCTTGAGCGTCGACACGTCGGTTTTGAGCGTTGACACGTCGGTCTTGAGCGTTGACACGTCGGTCTTGAGCGTTGACACGTCGGTCTTGAGCCCCACGACGTCGTCCTCCAGGGCGGAGAAGCGGGTCTCCACCACATGTCTGAAATCGGCGAGCTCGGTGCGGATGGCGGCGAGCTCGGCGCGGTGCTCGCGGTGGTAGACCGTGTGCCGCTCCAATATCGCGGTGTGCTTGCGCTGCGTCTCGGCGATCTCGGCGACGTGGGTCGCCAGCGAGGTCATGTCCTCGTCGATCTTGGGCATGCGGCCCGGGTTGAAGGGCATGGACATCCCTTCGGCCTCCTGAGTTCGGTGAACAGGGTCGTTACTCAGGTCTGGTCAGCTCGTCGCACCCGGCCCGGTCGCCCGGACGAGGACCAGCCATTCCCGCCATGGCGCCCGCGCTGGGTGTGCGCGCGGCCACCGGCGGGCCGGGAAAGGCCACTTCTTGCCTGTGACAGAGCGACTCTAATGTCAGCGACTTAATCAATCAAGCCGTCTCGTTAAGGTTGGCACATGCGTTTCGAACCCGGCCGGGTGATCCTGCACCGGCACTTCCACGGCCACCGGATCGGCCTGCTCAAGACCGCTGTCGTCATCGCCGACGACGAGCGTGGCCTGCTGCTGTGGGTGCCGCGCGGCGCGCCCATGCTCGACCGCAAGACGGTCGACAACCGGGGCCTGCGCGCGATGCCGTTCTCGGAGTGGCTCGTCACCGAGACGAAGCTGTGGGAGGTCGCGTGGAGCGGCCCGAGCCTGCTGAAGTGGCTGCCCCGGGGCGAGGACCACTCGGTCTGGTGGTTCCGCGACGAGCAGGGCCGCTTCGTCCGGTGGTACGTCAACCTGGAGGAGGCCGGGGTGCGCTGGGACGACGGCCACGTGGCCGGAGTCGACATCGTCGACCAGGACCTCGACATCGTGGTGGCACCGGACCGGAGTTGGCGGTGGAAGGACGAGGAGGAGTTCGTCGAGCGGCTGGCCTACCCGGGCGACTACTGGGTGGCCGACGAGGCGGCGGTGCGGGCCGAGGGCGAGCGGGTGGTGAAGCTGATCGAGGCGGGCTCGTTCCCGTTCGACGGCACCTGGTGCGAGTTCGAGCCGAACCCGGGGTGGACCCTGCCGGACACCGTGCCCGCGGGCTGGGACCGGCCACGCGAGCGCTGAGGCTGAGTACGCGAGCGCTGAAGCCGTACACGCGAGCGCTGGGACCGGGTACGCGAGCGCTGAAGCCGTACACGCGAGCGCTGGGACCGGGCACGCGAGCACTGAGGGCGGACACGGCGACGGCCGGGGTGCGTGGGCACCCCGGCCGTCGAAGTTCGCAGAGAGCGGGCTCAGGCCGCCGCGACCGGGTCGGTCGCCGGGGTCTCGTCCTCGCGCTTGCCGCGCACGATGCCCGCCACGATCCAGCCCGCGCCGCCCAGAACCATCACGCCGCCGAGGCCGGCCGCGATCTTGCCCGTGAGCTGCTGGCTCTCGCGCTCCTCGGCCAGGGTGTTCTCGTCGGTCGTGCGGCCGTTCTTGGTGTGGACGCAGATGTCGCCCTCGGTCATGGTCTGACCGTCGCAGGTGACCTCGGTCTGGTTCAGCTGCCAGATGCCGAAGCCCAGGGCGAGCACGCCGATGATGAGCAGGCCGTACTTGTTGCCGATGAGCTTGCCGAGCATGTCGGGTCCTCCCCGTGGTAGATGATCCCCGTTGTGACCTCCGGCACGTTACGTTCAGCAACTTCACAGCAGAATCATCCGTACGGACGAGGGTCGGTGCTGGTACGGCGGGTGTAAGCACCGTTCTCGGTGCTGGATTCCTCTGTGGTCGACGCCGCGGTGCGGCGGCACGACCGCGGTCGAGGCGGCATCGTGGCAGGTGACGGCATCGCGGTGCCCGCTCCGCGCGGGGATCCCCGCAGGATCCGGAGCCCGCGGCGGCATCATCACATCTACATCTCTGACAGTCGTGATGATCGCCACCTGGAGCCCACCGGGGATGTGGCGCGACTAACCCGCGCCTTGCCGCCGCCCGCGCGCGGCTGCGGGCCCGGGGTCTGGCACAATGGTCAGCTGATATTCGATGCGTTTCCGGCTGCCCTCTAACTACTGGGGCGCTTCGATGTCTCGAGCAACGGAGCCCGGCAACCCCACGCGGGGCAATGGCGCTCACCTCAATCCCACAGGAGTAAAACCGTGGCCGTTCGTATCCGGCTTCTGCGGATGGGCAAGATCCGCAACCCGCAGTACCGCATCGTCGTCGCCGACTCGCGCACCAAGCGTGACGGCAAGGCGATCGAGTACATCGGCATCTACCAGCCGAAGGAAGACCCTTCGGTGATCGAGGTCAAGTCTGACCGCGTGCAGCACTGGCTGTCGGTCGGCGCCCAGCCGAGCGAGTCCGTGATCGCCATCCTCTCCAAGACCGGCGACTGGCAGAAGTTCAAGGGCCTGCCCGCCCCGCCGCCGCTGCTGGTGGCGGCGCCGAAGGCCGACCGCAAGGCGACCTACGAGGCCGCCGCGCAGGCCGCCGCGGGCCTCGAGCCCGCCAAGGCCGCCCCGGCGAAGAAGGCGGCCAAGGCCGCCGAGAAGCCGGCCGAGAAGCCCGTCGAGGCCGTCGAGGCCAAGGCTGAGGAGCAGGCCGTTGCGGCCGGCGACGACCAGCAGGGCTGACTCGGCGCTCCGGCCCGCGCTGGAGCACCTGGTCAAGGGCATCGTGGACCACCCGGACGACGTCCGGGTGCGTATGGTCGACAACCGCCGTGGACCGCGGCTCGAGGTCCGGGTGCATCCCGAAGACCTCGGCACGGTCATCGGTCGCGGTGGTCGGACCGCGCGAGCTCTGCGCCAGGTGGTCGGCTCGGTCGGCGGCAAGGGCATCCGCGTCGACATCGTCGACACGTTCTGACGGCGGCCAGCAGCAGATGCTTCTGATCGTCGGACACGTCGTGCGCGCGCACGGCATCCGGGGCGAGATCCTGGTCCAGCCGCGCACCGACGAGCCCGAGCAGCGCTTCACGGTGGGCTCGACGTTGATCGTCGAGCCCACCGTCGCGGGGCTGCCGGGCAAGCTCACCATCGAATCGGTGCGCCCGCACCAGGGTCGGCTGATCATCGTCTTCGCGGAGATCCCCGACCGCAACACGGCCGAACTGGCCAAGAGCGCCCTGCTCAACGTCGACTCCGCCGACGTGCCCGCGCCCGAGGACCCGGACGAGTTCCTCGACCATCACCTGGTCGGGCTGTCCGTGGTCACCGTGGGCGGCGAGCCATTGGGCAAGGTGACCCGCATCGACCACGCCCCGTCGTCGGACCTGCTGGTGGTACGGCTGGCCGATGGCCGCACCGGCCTGATCCCGTTCGTGAGCGCGATCGTGCCCGAGGTGGACGTGGCCGGGGGCCGCATCGTGGTGGACCCGCCCGACGGGCTCTTCGACCTGTAGGAGGGGGAGGCGGTATGCGCGTCGACGTCGTCACCATCTTCCCCGAGTACTTCGCCCCGCTGGAGCTGTCGCTCATCGGCAAGGCGCGGGCCCAGGGCACGCTCGAACTCGGCCTGCACGACCTGCGCCGGTGGACCCACGACGTGCACCGCACCGTGGACGACACGCCCTATGGCGGCGGACCCGGCATGGTGATGCGCCCCGAACCGTGGGGTCAGGCCCTGGACGAGCTGGTGCCCGAGGGCAGCTCGGCTCGTCTGGTGGTGCCGACCCCGGCGGGCACCCCGTTCACCCAGGCCACCGCGTACGAGCTCGCGCACGAGCAGCACCTGGTCTTCGCCTGCGGCCGGTACGAGGGCATCGACCAGCGCGTGCTCGACCACGCGGCGACCCGGATGCCCGTCAGCGAGGTCTCTCTCGGCGACTACGTGCTGTTCGGCGGCGAGGTCGCGGTGCTGGTGATGCTGGAGGCGATGACCCGGCTGATCCCGGGCGTGCTCGGCAACGCCGAGTCGCTGGCCGACGAGTCGCACGCGCACGGGCTGCTGGAGACGCCGGTCTACACCAAGCCCGCGAGCTGGCGCGGCCACGACGTGCCCGAGATCCTGCGCTCGGGTGACCACGGGAAGATCGCCCGCTGGCGCCGGGATCAGGCGCTGTTGCGCACCGCGACCCGGCGGCCGGACCTGCTGGCCGCGCTCGACCGGGCCACGCTGGACAAACGTGATCTCGCTCTACTGGACGGGGCCGGATTTCCGGCCCGACCGGCCGGTGTGGCAGAGTAGAGAGGTTGCCGTCTCCGGACGGTGGCTTCGCCATATGGTGAACACTGCCGTCTGCCGGTCACGCCGTGGCCGACGACGAGGACCCCAACCGAACGCCCCGGTCCGTCCGACCGTGGCACGCGCGTGGGTCAGAAACGCCCGTCCGCGCACCGACACCGGTGCGCTGAGAATCAAGGATGCAGCGATGAACACGCTGGACGTACTTGACGCCGCCTCTCTGCGAGCCGACGTTCCCTCCTTCCGCGCCGGTGACACCCTCAAGGTGCACGTTCGCGTCGTCGAGGGCAACCGCTCGCGTATCCAGGTCTTCCAGGGCGTCGTGATCCGCCGCCAGGGCTCGGGCCTGCGCGAGACCTTCACGGTCCGCAAGCTGAGCTTCGGCGTCGGAGTGGAGCGCACCTACCCGATCCACGGTCCCGCCATCGACCGGATCGAGCTGGTCAGCCGCGGTGACGTGCGCCGGGCGAAGCTCTACTACCTGCGCGACCTTCGCGGCAAGAAGGCGAAGATCAAGGAGCTGCGGGACGCCAAGCCCGCCTGAGGCGCAAGCCTTCGGCAAGCCGGTGACATCCACTGATGTCACCGGCTTGTTACGTTTTGGCGGGCCGCCGCCCATCCGCCAGATCGGGTCTCCCGAAAAAGCTTCTCGTCTCTTAGGCTGACGCCCTGACATTCCGGGTCGACTCCGAGCGGCGGCAGTGGTGGCACTCATTCCTACCGGCAGGGCAGCTAAGAACGAGTTCACGGGCGAGGAATGGCCGAAGCGCCGCCGTCGTGGCCGGCGTAAGGGCATGCCCCTGTGGCAGGAGCTCCCGCTGCTGCTCGTGGTCGCGTTCTGCCTTGCCGTGCTCATCCGCACCTTCCTGATGCAGGCCTTCTACATCCCGTCTGGATCGATGGAGGACACGCTGCTGGTCGGCGACCGGGTGCTGGTGAACAAGGTGGTGTACGACTTCCGCGACCCCGAGCGCGGCGAGGTCATCGTCTTCCGCGGCCCGGACAACTGGGCGCCGGAGAACCGGACCGACCCGGACGCGGGTTTCTTCTCCAAGCTCGGCCGCACCGTTGGTGACCTGGTCGGCATCAGCCAGCCGGGCGAGAAGGACTTCATCAAGCGCGTCATCGGCGTGCCCGGCGACCGGGTCTCCTGCTGCAGCGTCGAGGGTTGGATCTACGTCAACGGGGTGCCGGTCGAGGAGCCGTACGTCATCCGCAACTCGCCGCTCGATTCCGGAAACGAGGCCAAGTCCTGCATCTCGCGTACGTTCCCCGAGGTCACGGTGGAGCCGGGGATGCTGTTCGTGATGGGTGACCACCGGTTGGTCTCGCAGGACTCCCGCTGCCAGGGGCAGGTGCCGATCGACAACGTCATCGGCAAGGCGATGGTGGTGGCGCTGCCGCTGGACCGCTGGGGCTCGGTGGCCCACCAGGAGGTCTTCGACAAGGTGCCCGCCCCGGGGGCGACCGCCCTCGGCGCGATCGGTGCGCATCAGCTCCCCACGACGGAACTGGCCGTGGTGGCGCCCCTGCTGCTGGGGATCGCCCTGGTGCGCCGTCGGCGGGACCGCCGTCAGCCGCGGGTGTGACGACCTTCTGTCACCTTTGCGGCGGAATATCGGCGCGTGCCAGGCCCGGCACGCGCCGTGACGGTAGGGCGGCGGTGTGCCATGCCGGGGACACACCACCGGTGATCGTCGTTTTCAGTTTCGCCGCGTAGGCTCCGTGCGTGATTGACGAGCAGACCAAAAGCAGCAAGGGTTCGTTCTGGCGCGAATTGCCAATCTTGCTGGGCGTTGCCATCATCGTGGCGTTCCTGGTGCGCCAGTTCGTGGTGCAGACCTTCTTCATCCCGTCCGGCTCGATGGAACAGACGCTGCTCGTCGACGACCGGGTGCTGGTAAACAAGCTCGTCTACGACTTCCGTGACCCCGAGCGCGGCGAGATCATCGTTTTTGTCTCGCCGGACAGCTGGCGCAGCACGCCCGAGCACGAGGACTACATCAAGCGGGTCATCGGCACCCCCGGCGACCGCGTGGTCTGCTGCGACCCGCAGGGCCGGATCCAGGTCAACGGCCACCCGCTGGACGAGCCGTACGTGTACCCGGGCAACAAGATGGCGCCGCAGAAGTTCGACATCGTGGTGCCCGAGGGCCGCCTGTGGGTCATGGGCGACCACCGCGAGGCCTCCGGCGACTCGCTGGCCAACTACAGCAACTCCAACCAGGACATCATGCAGGCCACCATTCCGATGGACTCGGTGATCGGGCGCGCGTTCGTGCTGTTCTGGCCGTTTGACCGGGGCACCTGGCTGACCGTGCCGGACACGTACAAGGACGTGCCGGCGCCGACCTCCGGCGGCTGACCGCGGGCGCGGCACGCCGCCGCGCCGCCGACGAACTAGGCTGCAAGTCATGTCCACCGAGCCGCAGCAGCAGCCCCGCCTCCGGCGTGCCGGACGGGTGCTGCTGGTCGACGCGCGTGAGCGGGTGCTGCTGTTCCACGGCACCGACCCGCACCGGCCCGACGAGTCGTACTGGTTCACCCCCGGCGGTGGCCTCGACGACGGCGAGACCACGGCCCAGGCCGCGGCCCGGGAGCTGTTCGAGGAGACGGGGCTGTCCGTGCCCGTCGACCGGCTCGGCGCGGTCGTGCACTCGCAGACCGCCCACTTCACCTTCGCCGGGGTGGCCTTCCGCCAGGAGCAGGACTTCTTCCTGGTACGGGTGGACAGCTGGCGCGTGGACACCAGCCGGTTCGACGAGGTCGAGCAGGCGTCGGTGGACGGCCACCGCTGGTGGAGCGTCGCCGAGCTGAGCCAGACCGACGAGGTCTACTACCCGGCCGAGCTGCTGTCGGTGCTGACCGGGGCGGGAGTGGCCGCGTGCTGACTCCCACGCGTCCGGTGGTGCGCTCCGAGAGCGGCCTCTACGCCCTCGAGCGCGCGCTGCAGCGGCGGGGCTTCGCCACGGTCGCGGGCGCGGACGAGGCGGGCCGGGGCGCCTGCGCGGGGCCGCTGGTGGCCGCCGCCGCGGTGCTGCCGCCCGGTCGGCGCGGCGAGATCGACGGGCTGACCGACTCGAAGCTGCTCACGGCGGCCGCCCGCGACCGGATCTTCGACGAGGTGGTCGCGGTGGCCACCTCGTACGCGGTGATCGTGATCGAGGCGCCCGAGATCGACGCCCGGGGCCTGCACGTGTGCAACCTCGCCGCGATGCGCCGGGCGCTGGCCGCGCTCACCACCCGCCCGTCGTACGTGCTGACCGACGGCTTCCCCGTCGACGGCGTGGGCGTGCCGGGGCTGGCGGTGTGGAAGGGCGACCAGGTGGCGGCGTGCGTGGCGGCCGCGAGCGTGCTCGCCAAGGTGTCGCGTGACCGGATCATGACACAGCTCGATATGGTGTATCCCCAGTACGGCTTCGCGGTGCACAAGGGGTACAGCACGGCCGAACACATGGCCGCGCTGGAGCGGTACGGCCCCAGTCCGGTGCACCGGCACTCGTACCAGAACGTCGCACGGGCGATGGATCGGGACGGTTCGGGCGCTACCTCACGGGGACGCGCCGCGGGCGGCCCGGCCGTGCCGGTGTGACCCGGCTGACGTCCCACGGCCGCCGTCCGTGGCTAACGCGCGTGCCGTGCCGCGGCGGGGTACGGTTCTTCGGCAGGATGTGGCCGCAGGAGGGCGAACGATGAGCGCAGAGGATCTCGAGAAGTACGAGACCGACATGGAGCTGCAGCTCTACCGGGAGTATCGCGACATCGTGCGCCAATTCTCCTACGTGGTGGAGACCGAGCGCCGGTTCTACCTGGCCAACCAGGTGGACCTGCACGTGCGCAACTCCGACGGAGAGGTCTACTTCGAGGTCGAGATGCACGACGCGTGGGTGTGGGACATGTACCGTCCCGCGCGCTTCGTGAAGAACGTACGCGTGATGACGTTCAAGGATGTGAACGTCGAGGAGCTGGAGAAGCCCGACATCTCGGTGCCTGCCGAGGGCGGCTTCTGAGGCGGGGCTAGCACACCGCACGCACGATCGGGCGGCTGTCCCCAAGACGGGCGCTGTCCACAGGACGCCGGGCCGGCACATCGCGTCCCGGCGCCCCGGGCAGCAGCCTCGGCTCATGACATCGATCGCATCGGTCCGGCTCCGCCGGGGCCGGACCGCCGCCCTGCTGCTTTGCCTCCTCCCGCCGCTGCCCAGTACCTCCGGCTCGACCGCCGCCACACCTGCCGCGGCACCGTCGGCCGCGCGGGACTCTGCTTTCGCCGTCGCACTGGCCGCCATGCCTACCGGGTCGCTTGCGGCCGCCGCACCCGCCTCTGTCGAGACCCCTCTGCCGGCGCATCCGGTCCTCGCTTTCCGGACGGCCGTCCCGGCGGCGGCTTGGGCCGCCGTCGCCCGCCTGGACAGCTGGCGTTGGCCGTTGGACGGAACACCGCGACCGGTGCGCCGGTTCGACCCGCCGCCGCAGCCGTGGCTACCCGGCCACCGAGGAGTGGATCTCGCCGCCGAGCCCGGCACGCCCGTGCTCGCCGCCGGCGCCGGGGTGGTTCGCTATGCGGGCACGCTCGCCGGGCGGGGCGTCGTCAGCGTGGCCCACCCTGACGGCCTCATCACGACGTACGAGCCCGTGCAGGCCTCGGTCCAGCCCGGGGAACAGGTGGACGCCGGAACCGTGCTGGGCGCGCTCACACCGGGCCACCCCGGCTGCCCGGTGGCCGCCTGCCTGCACTGGGGCCTGCGCCGAGGCGCCGCCTACCTGGATCCGCTCGCCGTCCTCGGCCTGGCCCGCGTCCGCCTCCTGCCCACCCGCTGACCCGTCCGCCGCGCCGGGTGGTGGTGCGGCGGCGGGTGGTGCAGTTTCGGGGAAACTGCTGGAAAGACCGCCTTGATTCGTGCACTTTCCCCGAAACTGCAGCCTCGCCGCGGCGCCCGCGCGGCCCGTGCGGCGGGTGCGTGGTGGGTGCGGCGGGTGCGGCGGGTGCGTGGCGGGTCAGCGCAGGAGTGCGGGCAGGGTTTCGGCGAGGCGGTCGTACTCGGCGGCGTGGTTGTAGATCTGGGCGCTGAGGCGGACGAAGAGGCGGTCGCGCCAGGACGTCACGTTCACCTCGGCGTGCAGTTCGTCGCTGATGCGGGCGCGCAGGCGGGACCCTTCGCCGTGACCGGAGGCGACGTGCGCGGGCACCGGCAGCACTCGCATGCTGACGCCCGGACCCGGGTCGGCGAACCCGGCCGGGTCGAGTCCGAGCGCCCGGCCGACGACGTACTGGCCGTACGCGGCGAGCGCGGCGTTGTGGTGGCGGATCGTGTCGGCGCCGTACCGCTCGAACAGCTCCAGGCCGACGGGGGCGGCCAGCCAGGTGCTGTAGTCGAGGGTGCCCTGCTGCTCGATACTGGCCGGGAATCCGTCGGGCTGCCCGTGGGACACCATCAGCGGCACCATCCGGTCCCGCCACCGCTCGGCTATCTGCAGCACAGCGGTGCCGCCGGGCGCGAACGCCCACTTGTGCAGGTTGCCGACCCAGAAGTCGGCGTCGAAGGCCGCGGGCCGGTCGAGCATGCCGGGCGCGTGCGCGGCGTCGACCAGCAGCGGCACCTCGCGTTCGCGCAGCCGCGTGGCGATCGCGGCGACCGGGTGCAGCTGAGCGGTCGCCGATGAGATCTGGTCGACGATCACCAGCCGGGTGCGTGGACCGACCCGGGACAGCACCGCCTCGACCGCCTCGTCGTCACCGGCCCCGAGCTCGATCGGCGCGGTGACCACCCGTACGCCGCGGCGGCGCGTCTGCTCGCGCAGGGACAGGGTGACCGCGTTGTAGCTGTGGTCGGTGATCACGATCTCGTCGTCGGGGCGCAGGTCGAGCGCGGCCAGGGCCAGTGCGGCGCCCGCGGTGGCGTTGGGGACCAGGGCGCTGCGGCCCGGGTCGGCGCCGCAGAACTCCGCCAGCGGTCCTCGCGCCCGGTCCACCCGGTCCAGCAGCACCTCGGTGATGAAGCGGGTCGGGTTGGCGTCGTGCTCTTCCTGGATGGTCCGTCGGGCGCGGGTCACCGCCAGTGGCACCGCCCCGAACGAACCGTGGTTGAAGTGGGTGTACGCCGGGTCCAGCGCGAACAGCTCGCGTGCTCCGGCCAGCGGCTCCGGAGGGGTCGAAGCGTCGATCATGTACGCGGAGTCTACGACCCCGGCCCCGCCTCACACTCTCGCGAAACCGCCGGAGTGCTCCCGCAGGTGCCCGCGCAGCGCCAGCGACGGCAGCTTCGCCAGCGCCTCGCGCAGCGGCACCCCGGCCTCGTACGCGATCTGGCTCGCCCCGGCGGCGCCCCGGCGGGGTGCCGCGTCCACCAGCTGCCGCTCCACCGGGTCGAGCGCGTCCAGTGACTGCTCCCGGCCGCGCGGCACGGGTGCCAGGTCGCCGACCCCGCCCACCTCCTCCAACACGTGCTCGACCGAGGCCACCGGCCGCACCGACTCATGCGGGTCGCGGCGTAGTTCCTCGTGGCAGCCGACCGAGTTCTCCGAGGTGACCGGGCCGGGCACGGCCATCGCGGCGCGGCCGAGCTGGCGCGCCCGGCGCAGCGTCTGCCGGGCCCCGCTGCGCGCGGCCGCCTCGACCAGCACCGTGCCGCGCGTCAGTGCCGCGATGACCCGGTTGCGCACCAGGAACCGCACCTTGAACGGGGCGGTGCCCGGCGGCCACTCACTGATCAGCAGGCCCTGCTCGGCGATCTGCTCGAACAGCGCGCTGTTGCTCGTCGGGTACGGCCGGTCCACCCCGCACGCCAGCACCGACACCGTCAGCCCACCCGCGGCCAGCGCGGCCCGGTGCGCCACCGCGTCGATGCCGTAGGCGCCGCCGGAGACCACCGTCCAACCCCGATCGGCCAGCCCGTAGCCGAACTCCGCCGCGACGTGTGCGCCGTACACGGTGTTGCTGCGCGAGCCGACCAGCGACACCGCGCGGGCCGTCACCTCGGGCAGCTCGTGCGGGCCGCGCACCCACAGGCACTGCGGCGGGTAGGTGTCGCGGTCGATCGTGTCGCGCCCCTCGGCGCTGATGTGCCGCAGGTCGTCCAGCTGCGCGGGCCACTGCGCCGACTCCGGCGTGACGATGCGTACGCCCAGCCGGGTGCTGCGCTCCCACAGGGCCGCCGCGATGGCGGCCGGGTCGCGCCCGTCGAGCCGGACCGCCGCCGCCTCGGCCAGCGCCCCGGTCGCGGCACCGGCGGTGACGCGCGCCAGCGCCTCCACCGGGCCGTGCGCCTTGACCAGCTCGTACAGCTGCTTGCTGCCCGGTTCCACCAGCGAGCCCAGCACCAGCCGCGCGTCGCGGACCTGCCGCTCGTCGGCGCCCAGCCCGTCGTCGGTGATCGTCATTGCCAACTCCCCTTGCGTAGTTCCAGCGCGATGTTGAGTTCCTCTTTGCCCGGTCGGTCGAGCCCGGCCAGGTCGCCCATGGTCCAGGCCATCCGGAGCACCCGGTCGAAGCCGCGGGCCGACAGCACGCCCTGGTCCAGGCGCTGCCGGAGTTCGTGGGTGACCGGTTCGGGCAGCTTCCAGCGGCGCCGCCGCAGCACGGTGCCGGGCACCTCGGCGTTGGTGCGCACGTCCAGTTCGGGGGCCCAGCGCGCGACGGCGGCCGCGCGAGCCTTGGCCACCCGCGCGGCGACGATCCGCGACGGCTCCCGCGGCGCGGACTCGGTGAACAGGTGGGCCGCCTTCAGCGGCATCAGGTCGAGCTGGATGTCGATGCGGTCCAGCAGCGGCCCGGAGACGCGCGCCCGGTAGCGACGCTTGGTGTGCGACGTGCAGCCGCAGGCGACGTCCCCGGCGGGTCGGGCGCACGGGCACGGGTTGGCGGCCAGCACCAGCTGCACCCGGGCCGGGTACACCACGACGCCGCGGGAACGGCCCAGCGTGATGGTCCCGTCCTCCAGCGGCTGGCGCAGCGAGTCCAGCGCGTGCCGGGAGAACTCCGGCGCCTCGTCCAGGAACAGCACGCCCCGGTGGGCCAGGGACAGTGCCCCCGGTCGGGGCAGCCCGCTGCCGCCGCCGACCAGCGCCGCCACCGACGCGGTGTGGTGCGGCGCCTGGAACGGCGGCCGTCGCACCAGCGGCGCCCCCGGCGCGAGCACCCCGGCGATCGAGTGCAGCGCGGTCACCTCCAGGGCCGCCTCGTCATCCAGCCGTGGCAGCAGCGACGGCAGCCGCTGCGCCAGCATCGTCTTGCCCGCGCCCGGTGCCCCGAACAGCGCCATGTGGTGCCCACCCGCGGCCGCCACCTCGACCGCGAGCCGCCCCATCTCCTGCCCGGCCACGTCGGCCAGGTCGAGTTCGGACGCCGTGGGCGGGGCGGGCACCGGTGGTGGATCGGGCAGCGCGGTGATGCCCCGGATGTGGGCGGTGACGGCGGCGAGGCTGTCGGCGGCGTACACCCGAATGCCCGGGACCAGCGCGGCCTCGGCGGCGTTGGCGCTCGGCACCACCGCCTCGGCCGCCCCCGCGCGAGCCGCGGCCGCGACCATCGGCAGCACTCCGCGCACCGGCCGGACCTCCCCGTCCAGGCCGAGTTCGCCGAGCACGAGCACGCCGTCCAGCGCGGCCAGCGGCAGCGTGCCCGTGCCGCCGAGGATCGCCAGGGCCATGCCCAGGTCGAAGCCGGAGCCCCGTTTGCGCAGGTCGGCGGGGTACAGGTTGATGATGATCCGGCGCATCGGCCAGGTCTCGCCAGAGTTGGTGATCGCCGCGCGTACCCGCTCGCGGGCCTCGTTCAGGGCCGAGTCCGGCAGGCCGGTGACGATCACGCCGGGCAGGCCGTCGGCGAGCATCGCCTCGACCTCCACCAGTTCCCCGGTGACGCCGTCGAGCCCGGCGCAGAGCACCCGTGCGTAACTCATGTGCGGCCCCGGCCTCGGTGGCGGGGCACGCTCTCGGTCGGCTTGCTCATCCCGGGCCCGCTCAGAACGCGCCGCGGATGTGGTCGACGACCGGCTCGGTGTCGCGCTGGGCGCGCACGCTGACCACGTCGAAGCGCACCTCGGACGGGCGGATGCCGCTGATGGCGAGCCACTGCGTGGCCAGGTGGCGCAGCTTGCGCACCTTCGCCCAGCCGATCGCCTCGGCGGGCGTGCCGTACCCGGTGCCGCGTCTGGTCTTGACCTCGCAGAACACCACCGCGTCGCCGTCGCGGGCGATGATGTCGATCTCGCCGCCCGCGCCGTGCCAGTTGCGGTCGAGCACCACCATGCCCACCGCCACCAGGTGCGCGGCCGCGAGCCGCTCGCCCCAGGCCCCGAGTGCCTGCCTCACCTTCGTCATGCCGCAGACCCTGCGGGCCGGTCCGGGGGCGGCGCATCCCGCGCCGGGCCCCGGCTGTGGACACCCGTGTGCTTGGGGATGACCGCCCGATCATGCCCCGGATCTGCTATCGGGCCGTACGGTGTCGCGGGCGGTAACGGTCCGCGACACCGTACGGCGGAACGGCCGCCGCCGACCGAGCCGACCGGGTGATGGAACCGGCGCGCGAACTCTGCCTGACGGTGTGATTGATCTTTCAAGGCCGCTGTGTATTGGCGCGGACGCGAGTTCTCCTCTACGGTTTGCGCCCGTGGACGGACGTGACGATTTCGCCGACTGGAGTTCATTCCGCGAGCCGCGTGGCGGCCGGGACGACCGCGGTGGCCGCGACGAGCGGCGGGGCCCGGACCAGTACGGCTACGACTTCGACCTGGAGGGCGAGGCCCGCGTGCCCGCGCCCCGTTCGGGCGATTCGCGCTACGCCTCGCTGGCCGAGCTGAGCGACCGCGGCGGCGAGCGTGGCAGCGAGCGTGGCAGCGAGCGCGGGTCTGAGCGCCCGCGCGGACGTGACCGCGATCGGGACCGTGACCGCGACCGGGAGTGGGACCGTGGCGGGGACCGGTTCCCGGTGCCAGTGGACCCCGACTTCGCCCCGCGCGGGGCGCGCTCGGGCGAGCCGCTGCCCCCGCCGCCTGGACCCATGCCCGGTGGACCCATGCCCGGTGGACCCATGCCCGGTGGACCGATGCCCGGTGGACCGATGGGCGGCCCGATGCCGGGTTCGCCGATGGGCGGGCAGGCCTACCCCGACCCGGAGCCCCTGCGCCAGCGCACGGAGACCGTCGACGCCGCCGCCATGCGGCGTTCGGTGGCCGAGTCCGACGGCGTCTACCGCAGCAAGCGTCCCGCGCTGGCGGTGGCGTTCGGCGTCTTCGCCGGTCTGGGTGAGTACACGATGCTGCGCCCGCTGCTGCGCGGCCTGTCGTTCACCCTGGAGGCGGGCCAGGCGCTCGCGCCGCTGCTGGCGATGGTGGCTTTCCCGTTCCTGGCCCTCGGCCTGTACGCGGTGACCACCGGCGCGGCGACCGCGGTGCAGTTCCAGGGCCCGCGGGTGTGGCTGCGTACCCCGCTGGTCTACCTGGTCATCGGCGCGGCGCTGATGTTGGCGGCGGCGTCGGCGGCATAGCCAGGGCGGTGTCCCGGGGGAGAGTGACCTGGGGCACCGCGTACACTTGAGTAACGCGACCACCTCGGTGGTCGACTTCGCGCGCCCTCCCACCTGTCACAGGTAGGGCGTCGGCCTCCCTGGTCCCCGCAGTGGGTCCCATCCTGGCCGACGACCGGGCGCCAGGCGGCGGCCGCCGGCCGCCGGTACAACCAGGGAGAGCACGGGCCTTCGTCCGTGCCGAGAGACAGGCAGACACATGGCTGTTGTCAGCATGCGCCAGCTGCTCGAAAGCGGCGTTCACTTCGGGCACCAGACCCGTCGTTGGAACCCGAAGATGAAGCGCTTCATCTTCACCGAGCGCAACGGCATCTACATCATCGACCTGCGCCAGACCCTCGACTACATCGAGAAGGCGTACAGCTTCGTCCGCAACACCGTCGCCGAGGGCGGCAGCGTGCTGTTCGTCGGCACCAAGAAGCAGGCCCAGGAGGCCGTGGCCGAGCAGGCCGCGCGCGTGGGCATGCCGTACGTGAACCACCGCTGGCTGGGTGGCATGCTCACCAACTTCCAGACGGTCTACAAGCGGCTGCAGCGGATGAAGGAGCTGGAGTCGATCGACCTGACCGGCACCGCCGCGGGGTACACCAAGAAGGAGACCCTGCAGCTGTCGCGGGAGAAGACCAAGCTCACCAAGACCCTCGGTGGTCTGCGCGACATGCAGAAGCTCCCGTCCGCGGTCTGGATCGTGGACACCAAGAAGGAGCACATCGCCGTCGACGAGGCCCGCAAGCTGGGCATCCCGGTGATCGCGATCCTGGACACCAACTGCGACCCGGACGAGGTCGACTTCCCGATCCCGGGCAACGACGACGCGATCCGCTCGGCCGAGCTGCTGACCAAGGTCATCGCGACCGCGGTGGCCGACGGTCTGATCGCCCGTTCGGGCAAGGCCTCCCGTGGCGGCGACGTGAAGCCGGAGCCCGGCACCGTCGCGGCCGACGAGCCGCTGGCCGAGTGGGAGCAGGAGCTGCTGACCGGCGACAAGCCGGCCGAGGCCGCCCCCGCCGCGACCGCCGCTGAGTGACCCGCTGTCACACGGTGCGGGCGTACCGCCCGCACCGTGTGGTACGACTTGCGAAGCTTTCTACCGAAGAGGGAACTGATGTCCACTATCTCCGCTGCCGACGTCAAGCGGCTCCGTGAGCTCACCGGCTCCGGCATGATGGACTGCAAGAAGGCGCTCGAGGAGGCCGAGGGCGACTTCGACAAGGCCGTCGAGATCCTGCGCGTCAAGGGCGCCAAGGATGTCGGCAAGCGTGCCGGCCGCTCGACCGCCAACGGCCTGGTCGCCCACTCGGGTGCCGCGCTGCTGGAGCTCAACTGCGAGACCGACTTCGTCGCCAAGAACGACGCCTTCGTCGCGCTGGCCGACCAGCTGGTCGCGCACGTGGCCGCGAACAACCCGGCCGACATGGACGCGCTGCTCGCCTCGAAGATCGACGGCACCACGGTCGCCGACCTGATCCAGGAGCAGTCGGCCAAGATCGGCGAGAAGCTGGTCATCGGTCGCTTCGCGGTGCTGAGCGGCGACATCGCCGTCTACCTGCACCGCAAGAGCGCCGACCTGCCCCCGCAGGTGGGCGTGGCCGTGGCGTACGCCGGCAAGAACGACGAGGCCGCTGAGGCCGACGCCCGCGCCGTCGCGATGCAGATCGCGGCCATGCGGCCGAAGTTCCTCACCCGCGAGCAGGTGCCCGCGGAGACGGTGGAGTCGGAGCGCCGCATCGCCGAGCAGACCGCTCGCGAGGAGGGCAAGCCGGAGGCCGCGCTGCCGAAGATCATCGAGGGCCGCGTGAACTCGTTCTTCAAGGACTTCGTCCTGGTCGAGCAGCCGTCGGTGACCGACCAGAAGAAGACCGTCAAGCAGGTGCTGGCCGAGGCCGGCATCGAGGTCACCCGCTTCGAGCGGTTCGAGGTCGGCCAGGCCTGATCTCGCCGCGGCGGGCCTCGTACCCGCCTGGGTGAAACGCACGAACACGGGGAGGTTGCTGGTGTCCGCCACGACCTCCCCGTGCCATATCGTCTGTCGGGAGAGGGCAGGCGAACCGCAGCAGAAGGGGCGCTGATGTCGGGTCACCAGTTCAACCGGGTGGTGCTGAAGCTTTCGGGTGAGGTCTTCGGCGGAGGCGAGGTCGGCGTCGATCCCGACGTCGTGGCCGGAATCGCCCGCCAGATCGCGGTGGTGGTCCGCCGTGGCATCCAGGTCGCCGTGGTGGTCGGCGGCGGCAACTTCTTCCGCGGCGCCGAGCTGCAGCGGCGCGGCATGGACCGGGCCCGCGCCGACTACATGGGCATGCTCGGCACGGTCATGAACTGCCTGGCCCTGCAGGACTTCCTGGAGAAGGAAGGCGTCGAGACCCGGGTCCAGACCGCCATCACCATGGCGCAGGTGGCCGAGCAGTACATCCCGCTGCGGGCGATCCGGCACCTGGAGAAGGGCCGCGTGGTCATCTTCGGTGCGGGCGCCGGCATGCCGTACTTCACCACCGACACGGTGTCGGCGCAGCGAGCGCTGGAGATCCGGGCCGACGTGGTGCTGCTGAGCAAGAACGGGGTGGACGGCGTGTACACCGCCGACCCGCGCACCAACCCCGACGCGGTCAAGCTCGACACCGTCACCTTCGCCGAGGTGCTGCGCCAGAACCTGCGGGTGGCCGACGCCGCCGCGTTCAGCCTGTGCCACGACAACGGGCTGCCGATGCTGGTCTTCGGCGCGGAGGGCGACGACACGATCGTGCGCGCGGTCGCCGGGGACAAGATCGGTACGCTGATCACGACGGACTAGGTTTGGCCGGTCCCGCCCGGGGCCGACCTTCCGCGAGCCCTCAGGGTGCGAGCGGTACCCTATGGCCGCGCGGCGACGTGCCCGGTAACGGTGGGTTGCGCCGCTCCATGAACGTTACGCCGCCGGCAGGCGGATGATCGAAGACAGAGCACCGAGACGAGACGGAGAAGCCCGTGATCGACGACACGCTCCTCGAGGCCGAGGAGAAGATGGACCGGGCGGTCGAGCACGCGAAGGAGGAGTTCGCGGCGATCCGGACCGGCCGGGCAAACGCGGCGATGTTCTCCAAGATTGTGATCGACTACTACGGCACGCCCACGCCGCTGCCGCAGATGGCTTCGATCGGCGTGCCGGAGCCCCGCATGGTGATCATCAAGCCGTACGACACCTCGCAGATCGGCGCCATGGAGCGGGCGATCCGCGACTCCGACCTGGGCGTCAACCCCGGCAACGAGGGCACCCAGCTGCGCATCATGGTCCCGCCGATGACCGAGGAGCGTCGTCGCGACATGACCAAGATCGCGCGTGCCAAGGGCGAGGACGCCAAGGTCGCGGTGCGCAACGTGCGCCGCAAGGCCAAGGAGGAGCTCGACCGCATCGTCAAGGACGGTGAGGCGGGCGAGGACGACGGGCGCCGCGCGGAGAAGGAGCTCGACGACCTGACCGGCAAGTACGTGGCGCACATCGACGAGCTCATCAAGCACAAGGAAGCCGAGCTGCTCGAAGTCTGATGAGCCACTCCTACGACCCGGACCCTCGCCGGTCCGACGCCACCCGGGCGCGGCGCCCCCACGATGCCGCGCCCGACGCGTATTCCGCGTCCTCCGACGGCTACGGCCCCAGCGACCGCGACTACGGCCGCGGCGACGGCGAGTACGGCCGCGGCGACCGCGACTACGGCCGCGACCACCGCTCTGCCGACCGCGGCTACGGTTCCCCGGATCGGAGCCGAGACTCAGCGGACCGCGATCGTGGCTCAGCGGACCGCGACTACGGTTCCAGCGACCGCGACTACGGTTCCAGCGACCGCGACTACGGTTCCAGCGACCGCGAGCGCGACTACGGCTCGGCCGACCGGGGCTACGGCTCCGGTGACCGCGACCACGCTTCCCCGGACCAGGGCTACTACTCGGCCGACCCCGACTACCGGTACACCGGGCGCGACTACGAACCGGCCGACCATGACGACATGTCCTCAGGCGGCGGCCGTCGCCACCGCCGGGAGGAGCCTGTCACGGAGCCCGCGTCGGCGCCCGCTGAGGAGCCCAAGCGCGACTACGGCCGGGCCGGGCGCAATGTCCCGGTCTCCATCGCCGTCGCTGTCGGCCTGCTCGTGGTCATCCTGGCTCCGCTGTTCTTCGCCAAGCCGCTGTTCCTGGCGATCCTGGTCGCCGCGGCGGGCCTGGGCGTATGGGAGATGACGCGGGCCCTGGCGACCTCCGGGGCCAAGCCGCCGCTGGTTCCGCTGATCGCGGGCGGCACCGCGATGATCTGCCTGGCCTGGTTCTCCGGCGTCGAGGCGCTGAGCATCGGTCTGCTGGTCACCGTGCTGGCCACCATGGTCTGGCGGATGGGCGACGGCCCGGCGGGCTACCAGCGCGACATCGGTGCCGCGGCGCTGATCATCGTGTACGTCCCGTTCCTGCTCGCCTTCGCCGCCCCGTTGACCACCCCGGCCGACGGCAAGTGGCGCATCCTGGCGACGCTGGCGGCGGTGGTGCTCTCCGACACCGGCGGGTTCGTGGCTGGTGTGCTGTTCGGCAAGCACCCGATGGCGCCCACGATCAGCCCGAAGAAGTCCTGGGAGGGCTTCGCGGGTTCGATCGTCGCCACCGCCGGGGGCAGCGCGGCCATCCTGTGGGCGTTGCTGGACCTGGCGCCCTGGTGGGGTGCGCTGTTCGGGGTGCTCGTCTCCATCGCGGCGGTGCTCGGCGACCTGGCCGAGTCTTTGCTGAAGCGGGACCTCGGCATCAAGGACATGAGCAACATCCTGCCCGGCCACGGCGGCATCATGGACCGGCTCGACTCGATCGTGTTCGCGGTGCCGACGGCGTATCTGTTGCTGTCCGTGCTCGTCCCGGCGTCCTGAGCCGGGACAGACGGAAGCCCGACAGAGGTGAGGTCGGCCACAACGAACGCCTGGTGAACGCCGTCAGCAGCGCGGTTGGCACCCTCGGGGGCTGTCGCCCGGGTACGGACGTGGGACACTGGATCGGTCATGACGAGCCTGCCCTTGATCTCAGTTACCGATGGTGACGGCGCGAACGCGCGCCGCGCGTCCATGCCGCCGCGCCACCTGGCCGACCTCGACCTGTCCGAACGTCGGACCGCCGTCGCCGAGCTGGGCGAGCAGCCGTTCCGCGCCGGCCAGCTGTCGACGCACTACTTCGGGCGGCTGGAGCGTGACCCCGCGCGGATGACCGACATCCCGGCCGCCGCGCGCGAGCGCCTGGCCGGCGACCTGATGCCCCGCCTGCTCACTCCGGTGCGCGAGCTGACCTGCGACGACGGCGACACCCGCAAGGCGCTGTGGCGACTGCACGACGGCTCCCTGGTGGAGAGCGTGCTGATGGGGTATGGCGACCGGGTGACCGTCTGCATCTCCAGTCAGGCCGGGTGCGGCATGGCCTGCCCGTTCTGCGCCACCGGTCAGGCGGGCCTGACCCGTAACCTGTCCACCGCCGAGATCGTGGACCAGGTCGTCTACCTGGCGGGCGTGGCCGCGTCGGGCGTGATGCACGGGACGCCCCGTCGGCTGAGCAACGTGGTCTTCATGGGCATGGGCGAGCCGCTGGCCAACTACAACCGCGTCATCGCGGCGGTGCGCCGGCTCACCAGCCCCGCCCCGGAGGGCCTGGGCCTGTCCCAGCGCCACGTCACGGTGTCGACCGTGGGCCTGGTTCCCGCGATGCGCAAGCTGGCGGATGAGGATCTCTCCGTTACCCTTGCGCTCTCGCTGCACGCGCCTGATGATGACCTTCGCGATGAACTGGTGCCGGTGAACCAGCGCTGGAAGGTGGCCGAGGTGCTCGACGCTGCCTGGGCCTACGCCGAGCGCACGGGTCGCCGGGTGAGCATCGAGTACGCCATGATCAGGGATGTGAACGATCAGCCGTGGCGGGCCGACCTGCTGGGTCGCCTGCTTTCGGGGCGGCTGGCACACGTCAATCTCATTCCGCTCAACCCCACACCGGGCAGCAAGTGGGACGCCAGTCCCAAGCCGGTGGAGCGGGAGTTCGTCCGGCGGTTGCGCGCCGCCGGAGTGCCGACTACGGTGCGTGACACCCGTGGTCGTGAGATCGACGGCGCATGTGGGCAGTTGGCTGCGAGCGAGGTTGAGGCATGAGCACGGAGCACGGTATGAGTGAGGTCCCGGCATGAGTTCTCATGGTCAGCGTTTCCGGCGCAGGGCGGTGCGCCGCGGTTACAAGGTCGACGAGGTCGACGTCTTCCTGGACCGGGTCGAGGCGACCCTGAACGGCGCCTCGATCGGTGCGGACGTGCGTTCGCACGAGGTGCGTGACGTCGTCTTCCGGGTCCGCTTCGGCGGTTACGACGAGTGGCAGGTCGACCTGCACCTCGATCGGGTCGAGCGGCAGCTCGCCGAGATCGAGGAGCGTGCGTCGGGTCCCGGCCGCGGTGCCGAGTTGCGCGCCGCGATGAGCCCGACCCCGCCGCCGGTGGCGACTCCGCAGGGCCCGCCCGGGCCCATGAACGCGCCGCCGCCGCTGCCGACCCGCACCCCCAGCGCCAACGTGCCCACGGGCGCGATGCCGCGCTACGACCAGCGCTTCGAGGAGCCGCAGCCGCAGCCGCAGTTCGCCGGGCCGCCGCCCGGTCCGCAGAACGGCGCCTTTGACGGCTTCAACGGCGGCCACGGCCGGGCCGACATGACCAGCGAGATCCGGATGGAGCGGCCGCAGCCGCCCCGGATGCCGGAGCCGCCCCGCAACGAGCCCCCGCGCGTCGACCCGTACGGGCCGAGTGCCGGGTTCAGCTCGCAGACCGGGCAGCAGCCCGTCTATGGCGGCGGCCTGCCGCAGCGCGGTGGTTATGACAACGAGGCGACCGGCACGTTCGGGGCCCCGCGCGGCGGCTACGACAACGACGCCACGGGCACGTTCAACGCGCCGCGTGGCGGGTTCGACAACGAGGCGACGGGCACGTTCGGTGCCCCGCGGGGCGGCTACGACAGCGACGCGACCGGCACGTTCGGGGCGGTGCCCCCGGCACCGGCGGTCTCGTCGTACGGTGGCGGCGGTTTCACCACGCCTCCGCCGCCGCCTCCGCCCGCCCCGGCGGGCCCGGCCTACACCGGTGAGCTGCAGCGCGTGGACCAGCTCCGGCGGACGTTCCAGCTGCGCCGCTTCGGCAGCGGTTACGACCCGCAGCAGGTGGACCGGCTGTTCGAGAGCCTGCTCGGCTCGCTGTCGGGCCGCATGAACGGTCCGGTCAACGAGGGCGAGCTGGACCCGTCGCGGTTGAGCCTGGTGCCCGGCGGCTACTACGAGGCCGAGGTCGAGCAGGCGCTGCGCGAGGTGCGCGAGATCGTCGTCGGCCGCCGCTGACGCGTCGAGACACGACGGCCCCGGTTCGCTGACCAAGGTCAGCGGCCGGGGCCGTTCTTCGTGTCAGCTCACTCGTCGCGCAGGCCGTTGCGGCGCAGCACCGCGTCGATGATCATGATGGCGGCCAGGATGCCGGCGACGAGAAGCAGCCAGATGTTCTCGACGTTGCCCCGGTGGTTACCGGCGAGCATCAGCAGCAGCATCACGATCACGACGACGCCCGCGATCCGGGCGGCCTTGACCGGCGTCTTCGCGTGCTGGTCGGGTGAGGTTACCGGCTCTTGTGCGGCCACGGTCTGCTTCCTTGTCTCTCGGTCCGCGTCCTCGCCGTGCGCGTGCC
Organism: Catellatospora tritici; assembly: GCF_019083965.1. Classification (GTDB taxonomy): domain Bacteria; phylum Actinomycetota; class Actinomycetes; order Mycobacteriales; family Micromonosporaceae; genus Catellatospora; species Catellatospora tritici. The sequence continues at coordinate 130,944 of NZ_JAHRCY010000001.1, read as the reverse complement.
ACGGCGGCGACAAGCACAGTCTGGCATGGCGGGGGTCCGGGCGGTCGCGTCGGGGCGGATGCGGCTCGGGTAGCGTCTAAGGCTGCACGACCAGCGGGTGAGAGGGGAACGAACAGTGCGGATCACCGGTACGGGCCACGCCAGCATGCGCATCGACACGGCGGCGGGCTCCATCCTGTGCGACCCGTGGGTGAACCCGGCGTACTTCGCCTCGTGGTTCCCGTTCCCGGACAACTCCCAGCTGGACTGGGACACCCTCGGCGACGTCGACTACCTCTATGTCTCGCACCTGCACCGCGACCACTTCGACGCCAAGCACCTCAGGCGCTTCGTGTCGAAGAAGGCGACCGTGCTGCTGCCGGAGTACCCGACCTCGCAGCTGGAGGACGAGCTGCGCGAGCTGGGCTTCACCAGGTTCTTCAAGACCGTCTCGGACGAGGTGCACGAGCTCGACGGCGGCCTGAAGATCATGATCCAGGCGCTGATCTCGCCGACCGACGGCCCGATCGGGGACTCGTCGCTGTGGGTGGAGCACGACGGCGTACGCGTGCTGAACCAGAACGACGCCCGCCCCACCGACCTGGTCCGCTTCACCGAGCTCGGCCACGTGCACGCGCACATGCTGCAGTTCTCCGGCGCGATCTGGTACCCGATGGTCTACGAGCTGCCCCAGGCCGCCAAGACCGCGTTCGGCAAGCAGAAGCGCGAGCGGCAGTACGACCGCACCTGGCGCTACATCGACGACCTCAAGGCCGACTTCGTCTTCCCGATCGCGGGCCCGCCCTGCTTCCTCGATGACGAGCTGTGGCAGTTCAATGACATCCACGGCGACGAGGGCAACATCTTCCCCGACCAGTGGGACTTCATCGCCGAGTACGCCAAGGTCGGCGGGGACAACGGCGTGGTGCTGCTGCCCGGCTCGGTCTCCGAGATCACCGTGGGTGAGTGCGACACCACCCACCCGGTGCCGGACCTGGGCGAGTTCTTCGCCGCCAAGGAGGAGCACCTCAAGGCGTACCGGGAGCGGCAGCGGGTGGTGATCGAGCAGGAGAAGGCGTCCTGGTCGCACCCGGAGATCGACGTGCTGGCCGGGATGCGGGCCCGCATCGAGCCGCTGCTGGAGGAGTCGGTGCGGCTGGCGCAGGGCGTGGGCGGGCCGGTGCGGTTCGACCTGACCGAGCCGGTCCAGGGCCAGGACGTGCCCGAGGTGGTCGAGTCCATCATGATTGACTTCCCGAACAAGGTGGTCCGACGGCCGGAGCTGGTGGACGGCGCGCCGGAGAAGGTGCGCTACCGGTTCCGCACCGAGCGGCGGCTGGTCGAGCATCTGCTGCACATCGACGAGGGCGACTGGGTCAACTCGCTGTTCCTGTCCTGCCGGTTCTCGGCCGCGCGGATCGGGCAGTACAACGAGTTCGTGTACGCGTTCTTCAAGTGCCTGTCCGAGGAGCGCCTGCAGTACGCCGAGGGCTGGTACGAGTCGCAGCGCCCCGACGCCGAGGACATCACCGTCGGCGACTGGTCCTTCCAGCGGCGATGCCCGCACCTCAAGGCCGACTTGACCCGCTTCGGCATCGTCGAGGGCAACCAGCTCACCTGCCAGCTGCACGGCTGGAAGTGGGACCTCAAGAGCGGCCGCTGCCTGACCAGTGTCGGCCACGAGATCCGCTCCGAGCCCGCTGGCCAGTCCGCCGCCCAGCAGACCGCGGTCTGACCCGGAGGCCGGACCTCCTGGCCCGGCTGGCTTCGGCCTGGGCTCTGGTTTGCGTGGCGTGTCGATGATCGGCGTCTGCGGTCAAGAACAGGCTCTGGGCCGCAGTTTTTGACCGTAGACGCCGATCTCCGTGCGGAGATCAGTGCTGTGGGTCAAAAACCGGTGTTCCGGGCAGGGGTCTGTGCAGGGGAATGACCGCGGGCGCGCGAGCCACTGTGAGGTCGCGTCCGCTCGCGGTGAGCCGGGGTTGCGACGGGCGGGACCGGCGCGTCGTCGCAGTTCAGGTGCCATATGCGCGCTTGACTGGCGGTCGAGGCGGGGCGCCCAACCTTTCCAGTGAAGCTGAGCGCATCGAAAAACTGAAGTCTTCTTATATTTACATTGGTTGTATACGTTCCTCCTCATATAGCAGGTCGGGTAGGGGAGGAACAGATGAGTCGTACCAGGATGCGCGTGCTGGCCGTCGTGCTGGCCGTCACCGGCGCCGTGGCCGTGCCCACCGCGGCCGTCGCCGCACCGCCCGAGGCGCCGCTGGTCCCCGTCAGCGGTGAGGCCGTACCGGGCAGTTACATCGTCGTTTTCAAAGATGGCGGCAAGGCTGACGCGGCCGCGCTGGCCGAACGTCACGGGGCGTCGGTGCGCCGCAGCTTCGCCGCCGGGCTCAGGGGCTTCTCGTTCAACGGCAGTGAGCGGGCGGCCCGCCGCATCGCCGCCGACCCGAGCGTGGCGTACGTGCAGCCCAATCTGATTCACCGGATCGAGGCCACCCAGTCGCCCGCCACCTGGGGCATCGACCGCATCGACCAGCGCAACCTGCCGCTGAGCAACTCCTACACCTACAACAACACCGCCTCGGCGGTACGCGCGTACATCATCGACACCGGCATCCGGTTCTCGCACGGCGAATTCGGCGGCCGCGCCGTCTCCGGCTTCGACGCGATCGACGGCGGCACCGCCGACGACGCCAACGGGCACGGCACCCACGTGGCCGGGACCGTCGGCGGCGCCACCTACGGCGTGGCCAAGGGCGTGACGCTGGTGGGGGTACGGGTGCTCGACGCCGAGGGCAGCGGCACCACCGAGCAGGTCGTCGCGGGCATCGACTGGGTCACCGCCGACCACGACCCGGGCGAGCCCGCCGTCGCGAACATGAGCCTCGGCGGCAGCGCCGACACCGTGCTGGACAACGCGGTCAAGGCGTCGATCGCCGACGGGGTCACGTACGCCATCGCGGCGGGCAACGGCATCCTGGGCATCTTCGCGGCCAACGCGTGCAACTACTCGCCCGCCCGGGTGCCCGAGGCGATCACCGTGTCGGCGACGCAGAGCAACGACGCCAAGCCGAGCTGGGCCAACCGGGGCACCTGCGTCGACATCTTCGCGCCGGGCGTGGACATCACCTCGTCGTGGTTCGGCGGCGACGCGGCCACGAACACGATCAGCGGGACGTCGATGGCGACCCCGCACGTCACCGGGGCGGCGGCGCTGTATCTGCAGAACAATCCGACGGCCACGCCCGCCCAGGTGCAGGCGGCGTTGATCGCGAACGCGACCACAGGCGTGGTCGGGTCACCGGGCAGCGGCTCCCCGAACCGCCTGCTGTACACCGCCAACTTCTGACCTGTCCTGAGCGCTCCGCGCCGCATCCCGTTCTAAATCGACGCTGGCCTATCTAGTGGACGAATCTTGGAAAACTGTCCTCTAGATAGGCCAGCGTCAATGCTAAGCGGGGCGGGGCGGGGCGGGGCTCGGCGCGCCCCGTCGGGTCAGAGCTTGATGCGGTCGTTCTTCGGGTCGTACAGGGGGCGCAGGCTCGCGATCGCGGGCCACTGGCGGTCGGCGATCTCCACCGTCCAGGTGCCCGCGTCGATCCACGCCTGGTCCAGCGGCTGCCCGGCCTCGATCATGGCCAGCCCGACCGCCCCGCCGAGCGTGTGCCCGTACGACGCGGCCCGGATGTAGCCGACCTCCACGCCGTCGCGCCGCACCACCTCGGCGTGGTACATCAGCGGCTCCGGGTCGGTGACCAGGATCTGCAGCAGGCGCCGGGTCAGCGGTCCCGCGGCCTTCTTCGCCAGCACCGCCTCACGCCCGATGAAGCCGCCCGGCTTGTCCAGCGCGACCGCGAACCCGAGCCCCGCCTCCAGCACCGAGTCGGTGTTGTCGATGTCGTGCCCGTAGTCGCGGTACCCCTTCTCCATCCGCAGGCTGGACAGCGCCTTGAGCCCGGCGTGCCGCAGCCCGAGCGGGGCGCCCGCGGCGACCAAGCGGTCGTAGACGTAGACCGCCTGCTCGGCGGGGATGTAGAGCTCGTAGCCGAGCTCGCCCAGGTAGGTGATGCGGATGCACAGGGCGCGGGCGAAGCCGAGGTCGATCTCGCGGGCGTGCCGGAACGGGAAGGACTCGTTGGACATGTCCGTCGTGGTGACGGCCGCGAGCAGCTCGCGCGAGCGCGGCCCCTGGATGTTGATCTGGGCGTACGCCCCGGTCACGTCGGTCGCGAACGCGTGCGCCCCGGTCGCGGCGAAGTGGCGGCGCATCCGCGTCTCGACGTGCCGGTGCGCGGTGTCGGAGGCGACCACCCAGAACTTCTCGTCGTCGAGCTTGGTGACGGTGAGGTCCGCCTCCAGCAGCCCGCCCTCGTTCAGCCACTGGGTGTAGGTGATCGTGCCCGGCTCGCCGTCGACCCGGTTGGCCGACAGCCGCTCCAGCGCCGCCCCGGCGTCACGCCCCTGCACCAGGAACTTCGCCATGAACGACATGTCCATCAGGATCACGTTCTCGCGGGCCGCGTGGTGCTCCTCGGCCCAGGTCCCGAACCAGTTCTGCCGCCCCCAGGACAGCTTCTCGATCTTCGGCTGCATGTCCGCCGTGGCGTACCAGTCGGGGCTCTCCCAGCCGCTGACGTCCTTGAAGTAGGCGCGCTGGTCGGCCAGCCGGGCGTGGATCGGCGACAGCTTCGCCCCGCGCGCGGTCTGCATGGCCCGGCCGGGGTAGTGCGGCTCGTAGACCAGGCCCAGCGACTCGACGGTGCGGGTGGCCCGGTATTCGGGGTTGCTCTGGTACGCGTGCAGCCGGTCGATGTTCATACCGGTGACGTCGATGTCGGGGCGGCCGTTGAGGATCCAGTGCGCCAGCGCCCGGCCGATGCCGCCGCCGGTGAGGATGCCGATCGAGTTCAGGCCCGCCGCGACGAAGTAGTTGCGCAGCTCGGGGGCCTCACCGAAGACGGGGGCGAGGTCGGGGGTGAAGCTCTCCGGGCCGCAGAAGAACTTGCGCACGCCTACTTCTGCCGAGATCGGGATGCGGGCCATGGCCTTCTCCAGGTACGGCGCCATCCGGTCCCAGTCCGGGGGCAGCTCGCCGAAGGAGAACGTGTCCGGGACGCCCTCGACCTTCCAGGGCGCGCACAGCGTCTCGAACAGGCCGATCATCAGCCCGGCGCCCTCCTCGCGGAAGTAGCCGTACGACGACGGATCCTCCAGCACGGGCAGGTCGCCGTGCATGCCCTCGATGGGCTCGGTGATCAGGTAGTAGTGCTCGGCGGCCTGCAGCGGAATGCTGACCCCGGCCTTCTCGCCGAGCTGGCGGGCCCACATGCCCGCGCAGTTGACCACGAACTCGGCCTCGATGTCCCCGTACGGCGTACGCACACCGGTGACCGCGCCGCCCTTGGTGGTGAACCCGGTGGCGCTGACCCCCTCGATGATCCGTACGCCCTGCAGGCGGGCGCCCTTGGCCAGCGACATGGTGACGTCGACCGGGTTGGCGCGTCCGTCCTCGGCGACATAGAACCCGGCCAGCACGTCGTCGGTGTTGGCCAGTGGGAACAGGCCCTTGACCTCGCCGGGCGAGATCTCCTGCACGTTCACGCCGCAGTGGCGGTTGAACGCCGACACGCGCCGGTACTCCTCCAGTCGGTCGGCGTCGGTGGCGACCTGCACGAACCCGACCTGCTTGAGCCCGGTGGCCAGGCCCGTCTCGGCCTCCAGTCGGCTGTACAGGTCGCGGGTGTACTTGCGCATCTCGGTCGAGGTCTCCGACGTCGAGCCGAAGGTGACCATGAGCCCGGCCGCGTGCCAGGTGGTGCCGGAGGTCAGCCGGTCGCGTTCGAGCAGCACGACGTCCTTGCAGCCCATGTGCGCCAGGTGGTACGCGACCGAGGTGCCGATGACCCCGCCGCCCACGACCACCACGCGGGCGCGGTCGGGCAGGTTCGGGGGCAGTGTGTTGCTCGTCATAGCGGGCGAGCCTACCTTCCTGAGCCGCCAGTCAGTCAACCGGCGTTCTTCGGCTCCCTGACCTGGGCGGAGAAGAAGGCGAGCTCCGCTTCGAACAGCGGTTCGGTAGCCACGCCGGTCCAGTTCAACTGGTCGAACAATTCGGCGGCGAGCACGCCGTAGAGACGGGTCCAGGAGGTCAGGAAGACCGCGGTGACCTCGACCGGCAGCTCGCCGTGGTTGGGCAGGGCCGATTTCAGCCGGGACAGGTCGACGTGGCCCATCGGCGGCAGGCGGCCGTCGCGCCACAGTTCCAGGATCGGCTCGATGAACAGCTGGCCGAAGCGCGCGCCCGCGTGCTCCAGGTCGACGCAGCGCTCGCGAAACTCCTCCACGCCCGGCAGCGGCGGGCCGAAGATCAGCGTCGCCTCGGGGCGGTGGTCCAGGGTCCAGCGGCGTAGCTCGCGGGCCATGGTGAGCAGGCGCGGCACCGCGTCGGCGTCCGGGCCGAGAGCGTCCCGGGCGGCCTCGCAGGCCAGGCGCAGCTCCTCGTAGAGGTCGGTGCACAGGTCGATGACCAGGGCGTCCAGGGCGGGGAAGTACCGGTAGAGCGCGGCTGCGGTCATACCCATGTCGCGGGCGATGGCCCGCAGTGAGATGCCGGTCGGACCGCCCGCCACCAGCTGCGCCCGCGCGAGGTCCTTGATCTCGACGACGGTGCGCTCGCGCAGCCGCTCGCGCCGGTGTGAGGTGTCCGACATAGTGCTCCCTTGACGTCAGTGAACGTCGTCCGCGAAAGTAAACACCGTTCACTCAACTGAGTGGCGTAAACAGCATAGCGAATCCTCCGGGGAGGAACTGATGTTCGCGTGGTGGGGGCGTGCCGTGGTACGGCTGCGCTGGTGGGTGCTGATCGCCGCGGCCGCGGTCGTGATCGTCGGCGGGACCTGGGGTGGGGCCGTCTTCGGCGACCTGACCAGCGGCGGCTTCAACGATCCGGGCAGCCCGTCCAGCAAGGCGCAGGAGCAGATCACCGCCGCGCTCGGACGGCAGAACATCGACGTCCTCGCGCTGTACAGCTCCGCCACGCGCACCGTCGACGACCCGGCCTTCCAGCAGGCCGTCGGCGCGATCGCCACCGGTCTGTCCGGCCGGACCGAGGTCACCAGCGTCGTCACCGGCTACGCGCAGGGCGCCCCGCCGGTGTTCTTCTCCTCCGACCGACACGCCACGTACGTCGCGATCCAGTTGCGTGACGGCGACGAGAACCACAAGCTCGACGACCTGGCCTCCATCGAAAGCGCGCTGCGAGCCGGGGGCGGGTTGAAGACCGAGGTCGGCGGACTCATCCCGTTCCTCAGCGACGCCAACGAGCAGGTCAGCGAGGACATCACGATGGCCGAGCTGATCAGCATGCCGATCCTGCTGGTCCTGCTGGTGTTCATCTTCCGGGGCCTGGTCGCCGCCGCGACGCCGCTGTTCGTCGGCATCCTCGCGGTGCTGGGGGCGTTCACCGCGGTCCGGCTGATCGCCCAGGTCACCGAGGTGTCCGTGTTCGCCGTCAACATCATCACGATGCTGGGGCTGGGCATGGCGATCGACTACGCGCTGTTCGTGGTCAACCGGTACCGGGAGGAGCTGGCGGCCGGGCGTACCCCGGCCGAGGCGGTGGCCGCGACGCTGACCACCGCCGGGCGTACCGTCGCGGTCTCCGGCATCACCGTCGCGCTCGCGCTGGCCAGCCTGCTGATCTTCCCGATGGCGTTCCTCAAGTCCATGGCCTGGGGCGGTATGGCCGCGGTCCTGGTGGCGATGCTCGCCGCGCTCACCGCGCTGCCCGCCCTGCTCGCCGTGCTCGGCCCGAAGATCAACGCGCTGCGGGTGCCACTGCCGCGCCTGTTCCGTCCCCGCCCCCAGGCCGAAGGCGGTTGGGCGCGGATCGCCCGCAGCGTCATGGGCCGCCCCGTCCTGTACGCGCTCGGCGTCGCCGCGATCCTGTTGCTCACCGCCACCCCGTTCCTGCGCGCCCAGTTTGGCGGGTTCGACGAGCGGGTGCTGCCCGAGGGCACCGAGTCGCGCACCGTCACCGCCCGGCTGGCCGACGAGTTCCCCGGCGGCAGCGCCGCGCCGATCAGCGTGCTGGTCACCGGCCCCGGCGCCGACGGTCTCGCGGCCACGATCAAGACGCTGCCGGACGTCACCGACGCCCGGATCACCGCCCAGCGCGGCGACAGCACCCTGATCTCGGTCGCCTACCCGGGCGAGGCCGCGTCACCGCGCGCCCGCGACGTCGTGCAGGCCATCCGCGACCTGCCCGCCCCCGCCGGGGCCACCATCATGGTCGGCGGGCGGCCCGCGGCCGACCTCGACCAGCTGGACACCATCGGGCAGCGGCTGCCGTGGATGCTCGGCATGGTCGCGCTCAGCACGTTCCTGCTGCTGTTCCTGGCCTTCGGGTCGGTGGTGCTGCCGCTGAAGGCGATCGTGATGAACGTGATCTCGATCGGGGCGTCGTTCGGCGTGGTCGTCTGGATCTTCCAGGACGGGCACCTGTCCGACTGGCTCGGCTTCACCGTGACCGGGTTCCTGGAGCCGGGCAACATGGTGCTGATGCTCGCGGTGCTGTTCGGGCTGGCCACCGACTACGAGGTGTTCCTGCTGTCGCGGGTGCGCGAGGAGTGGGACGCCACCGGGGACAACACCCAGGCGGTGGCGTCGGGGCTGCAGCGTACCGGCGGGATCATCACCGCGGCGGCGCTGCTGCTGATGGTGGTGCTGGGCGGGTTCGCCACCGGGGGTACGACCACGATCAAGGTGCTCGGGGTGGGCATGGTGGTGGCTGTGGCCATCGACGCGGCGCTGGTGCGGGCGGTGCTGGTGCCCGCGACGATGCGGCTGCTCGGGCGCTGGAACTGGTGGGCGCCGGGACGGCTCGGCGTGGTCTACCGCCGCTACGGCCTCAAGGAGGCGTGACCGCTGAGGGCCTGGGCGTGATCATCTGCCCAGGCCCTCCCGCCGCTCCCGCTCACCTCAGCCGAAGCCGAACCAGGTGGTATGCCAAACCACATGCCGAACTCGTTCGGCGGCTGGACGGCCACATGGTGGCGTACTCGCGCAGTTCCTCGATCGAGGCCAGTCGGCGGGCGCGACGCAGGCCCAGCTCCCGCGAGCGTTGCGCGAGGGCCGCTACCGCCTCGACTCCGCCCAGCGCAGCGACCCCGAGTTCGACCCATGCCACGATCTGCCGCCTTGAGACCTCGGGCGACCGCAGGGCCGCGCGGATCTGATGTCGACCGCGATCGCACACCTGGCCGGTCGGCGACGCCCGGATGCGGCACGATGACCGGCATGGTCGTGATCTGTGAGACGGAGCGCCTGATCGTTCGCGAGTGGGCCGACACGCCCGCCGACGTAGACCGGACCTTTGACATCTACCGGCGTGACGAGGTGACCCGCTGGCTGGGCATGGCCACCCCGCTGGCCGACCGCGAGCAGGCGGCAGCCGCGATCACCCGGCGCGTCGAGGGGTACGCGGCACAGCCTGGCTACGGCCTCTGGGCGGTGCAGGTGCGGGAGACCGGTGTGGTCGCCGGGTCGGTCGCGCTCAAGCCGCTGCCCGAGCCCGATGACGGTGTTCCCGGTTTCGGGGAGGTGGAGATCGCCTGGCACTTCCACCCCGACTCGTGGGGTCGCGGCTACGCCGCCGAGGCGGCGCGGGCGCTGCTCGGGTACGCGTTCACGCGGCTGGCCCTACCCGAGGTCCACGCCATCGCCAAGCCCGACAACGCCCCGTCGCTGGCCGTGATGCGCCGCCTCGGCATGACCCACCTCGGCCAGACCTCCCGCTGGTACTCCATGCCCGCCGAGCACTACCTCGCCCGCCCCTGACCCCGCATCCGCCCTCGGGGCGCCCAGCGAGGTTGCAGTTTCGGCGAAAGTGCAGGAATCCGGGCCAAGATTCCGGCGCTTTCCCCGAAACTGCATCACGACGCCGTGGGGCCCGACGGCTGCTGGACGAGTAGCCCCCTTCGGGCGGCGGGCGGGCGGCCTCGGCGAGAATGGGCTGATGAACCCCCGCGAGATAGTGCTGCTCGGCTCGACCGGGTCGATCGGCACGCAGGCGATCGACATCGTGCGCCGCAACCCGGACCGGTTCCGCGTGGTCGCGCTGGGCGCTGGTGGCGGCAACGTGGAGCTGCTCGCCGCGCAGGCGCTGGAGCTGGGCGTCGAGGCGGTCGGCGTGGCGAAGGCGACCGCGGCGCAGGACCTGCAGCTGGCGTTCTACGCCGAGGCCCAGCGGCGCGGCTGGTCGTCCGGTGACTTCAAGCTGCCGAAGATCCTGGCCGGGCCGCAGGCGATGACCGAACTCGCCCAGTGGCCCGCCGACCTGGTGCTCAACGGCGTGGTCGGCTCGCTCGGCCTGGCGCCGACGCTGGCCGCGCTGAAGGCGGGCCGACTGCTCGCCCTGGCGAACAAGGAGTCGCTGGTCGCGGGCGGTCCGCTGGTGCGGGCGGCGGCCGCGCCGGGGCAGATCATCCCGGTGGACAGCGAGCACTCGGCGCTGGCGCAGTGCCTGCGCGGCGGTTCGCGGGCCGAGGTGCGACGCCTGATCCTGACCGCGTCGGGCGGCGCGTTCCGGGGGCGGCGGCGCGAGGAGCTGGCCGAGGTCACCGTCGAGGAGGCGCTCAAGCACCCGACCTGGGACATGGGCCCGGTGGTCACGATCAACTCGGCGACGCTGGTGAACAAGGGCCTCGAGGTGATCGAGGCGCACGAGTTGTTCGGGATCTCGTACGACGACATCGAGGTGATGGTGCACCCGCAGTCGGTGCTGCACTCCCTGGTCGAGTTCACCGACGGGTCGACGCTGGCGCAGGCCAGCCCGCCGGACATGCGGCTGCCGATCGCGCTGGGGCTGGGCTGGCCGGACCGGGTGCCGTACGCGGCCGCGCCGGTCGACTGGACGCTGGCCCACAACTGGGAGCTGCGCCCGCTGGACACCGAGGCGTTCCCGGCGGTGGAACTGGCCAAGGCGGCGGGCCGGGCCGGGCGGTGCCGTCCGGCGATCTACAACGCGGCGAACGAGGAGTGTGTGGCGGCTTTCACAGCCGGGCGACTGCCGTTCCTGGCCATCGTCGACACCGTGGCGGAGATCCTCTCCGGTGCGCCGGACTTCGACGAACCGGGTACGGTCGATGATGTGCTCGCCGCCGAGCACTGGGCGCGTACCCGGGCTCATGAACTGATCAAGGAGAAAGGTGCCTGATGACGTACATCGTCGGGTTGATCCTCTTCGCGCTGGCGATCCTGATCTCGGTCAGTCTCCACGAAGCCGGGCACATGAGCACCGCAAAGGCCTTCGGCATGAAGGTCACCCGCTACTTCGTCGGCTTCGGACCCACTCTCTGGTCGTTCAAGCGCGGTGAGACCGAGTACGGCGTCAAGGGCATCCCCCTCGGCGGCTTCGTGAAGATCACGGGCATGACTCCGCAGGACGAGGACGCCGACGACGAGCGCGCCATGTGGCGATACCCGGTGTGGAAGCGGACGATCGTGATGTCGGCCGGTTCCGTGGTGCACTTCATGCTCGCCGCGGTCGCCCTGTTCATGGTGGCGATCTTCTCGGGCCTGCCCAATCCGGCGCTGCCGCGCGGCCAGGAGGTCACGGCGCAGCCCGCCGTGCTCGACGTGCAGCCTTGTGTCGTGACCGCGCTGCCGCTGCGCGACTGCGCCGCCGGCGACCCGCAGAGCCCCGCCACCGCGGCCGGGCTGCGCAACGGCGACCGCATCACCGCGGTCAACGGGACCGCGGTGAGCACGTGGGGGCAGGCGGTCGACCAGATCCGGCCGCTGGAGGCGGGCAAGGCCGCGACCCTGACCGTGGTACGTGACGGCACCGCGCAGCAGGTGACGGTGACTCCGGCCGCGGTCGAGCGGACGATGACCGACGGCAGCACCAAGAAGGTGTCGGCGATCGGCGTGGGCCTGACCCCGACGATCCCGTACACGGTGCGCTACTCCGCGGGTGAGGCGGTCGGGGCCTCGGCCGACTTCGCCGGGGTGCTGGCCAAGGGCACCTTCGAGGCGATGAAGCAGTTCCCGCAGCGGATTCCGAACCTGTTCTCGGCCATCGCGGGCGAGGAGCGCGACCCGAACACCCCGATCAGCGTGGTCGGCGCGAGCCGCCTGGGCGGCGAGGCGGTCGAGAACGGCCTGTGGAACGTCTTCTGGATGCTGTTCATCACGCTGAACCTGTTCGTGGGCGTGTTCAACCTGCTGCCGCTGCTTCCCCTTGACGGGGGACATATCGCGATCGCCTGGTTCGAAAGAATCAGGTCATGGGTCTACGCTCGGTTGCGCAAGCCCGACCCGGGCCGGGTCGACTACTTCAAGCTCATGCCGCTGACCTACACGGTCATCCTGATCTTCGGTGCGTTCACGCTACTGACCGTCACCGCGGATATCGTCAACCCCATCACGATCAAGTGAGAGAACTGTGACTGCGATCAACCTGGGTATGCCGGCCGCTCCTCCCGCGCCCATCGCGCCCCGACGCCAGACCCGGCAGATCATGGTCGGCTCGGTGCCGGTGGGTGGTGGCGCTCCGATCAGCGTCCAGTCGATGACGACCACGCTGACCTCGGACGTGAACGCCACGCTGCAGCAGATCGCGGAGCTGACCGCGTCCGGCTGCCAGATCGTGCGGGTCGCGGTGCCGTCCCAGGACGACGTCGAGGCGCTCCCGGCGATCGCGAAGAAGTCGCCGATCCCGGTCATCGCCGACATCCACTTCCAGCCGAAGTACGTGTTCGCGGCGATCGACGCGGGCTGCGCGGCGGTCCGGGTCAACCCGGGCAACATCCGCCAGTTCGACGACAAGGTCAAGGAGATCGCGGCGGCCGCCTCGGCGGCCGGGGTGCCGATCCGCATCGGTGTCAACGCCGGTTCGCTGGACAAGCGCCTGCTGGAGAAGTACGGCAAGGCGACCCCCGAGGCGCTGGTCGAGTCGGCGCTGTGGGAGTGCTCGCTGTTCGAGGAGCACGGCTTCCGTGACATCAAGATCAGTGTCAAGCACAACGACCCGATCGTCATGATCAAGGCGTACCGGCTGCTGGCGCAGAAGTGCGACTACCCGCTGCACCTGGGTGTGACCGAGGCCGGCCCGGCGTTCCAGGGCACGGTCAAGTCGGCGGTGGCGTTCGGCTCGCTGCTGGCCGACGGGATCGGTGACACCATCCGGGTCTCGCTGTCGGCCCCGCCGGTCGAGGAGATCAAGGTCGGCACGGCGATCCTGGAGTCGCTGGGTCTCAAGGAGCGTGGCCTGGAGATCGTCTCCTGCCCGTCCTGCGGCCGCGCCCAGGTCGACGTGTACACGCTGGCCGAGCAGGTCACCGCGGCGCTGGAGGGCTTCCCGGCCCCGCTGCGGGTGGCTGTCATGGGCTGTGTCGTCAACGGCCCCGGCGAGGCGCGCGAGGCCGACCTGGGCGTGGCTTCGGGCAACGGCAAGGGGCAGATCTTCGTCAAGGGTCAGGTCATCAAGACCGTGCCGGAGTCGATGATCGTGGAGACCCTGGTCGAGGAGGCGATGAAGATCGCCGAGGAGCTGGGCATCGACCCGCTGGGCGAGCCCGCGAGCCCGCTGGTGACCGTGCACTGACAGGTTCCGACTCACACGGCTGAGGCCGCTGGATCCGTTGTCCGGATCCAGCGGCCTCAGCCGTTGCGGGGTGCCACTCCGCGATCGGCTTCACGCCCCGCGCTTTGCATCGACGCTGGCCTATCCGAAGCACGAATCGTAGAAAATGGTCCACTGGATAGGCCAGTGTCGATGGAAAAACCCCGGGGTGGGCGGTCGGGTGCGCACCGCCCGGTCGGGTCACTCGGCCAGGATGGCGTACAGCTTGCGGCGGGCGTCGACCAAGACCGCCAGGGCCGCCTGGCGCTGGGTCTCGGTGCCGCTGAGCCCGATCTGCCGCAGCGCCTCCATCAACGCCCCGCCCGCCTGCCGGAACTCCTGGGCCTCGGCGATGTGCTCGGCGTCGAACTGCTGCCAGGGCTGGCGGCCGCCGCTGTCGGTGGTCTGCGCCGCCTCGGTCTCGCCCGCCTCGGTGAGCGAGAACCGCTTGCGGCCGCCGCTCTCCTCGCTGACGATCAGGCCCTCGTCCTCCAGTAGCTGCAGGGTGGGGTAGATCGAGCCGGGGCTCGGGCGCCATACGCCGCCGGTGCGGGCCTCCAGCTCGGAGATCATCTCGTACCCGTGCATGGGTCGTTCCTTGAGCAGGCCGAGGACTGCCGCGCGGACGTTGCCGCGCCGTCCCCGGCCACCCCCTCGCCCCTGTCCGCCGCCTCGTCCACCTGGGCCGAAGCCGCCGAACGGCGGGCGCATCGGACCGAAGGCGAACAGGCGCGGGTCGTGGTGCCCGTGGTGGCCCTCGTGGCCGCGTCCGTGGCGGTCGTGCCCGTGGCTGTCGTGGTGGCGCATCCGGCGCTCGAGGTTGTGTCGCAACATGTCATGCTCCTATCGATGATGTGTCGCCGATACGTTAACGATATATCGGCAATGTGTCGGAACACAACCACCTCGGGGATACCCCTGGCATGACGCGAAGATCTCACTAGGCTGTGGTCATGCTCACCCTCCCGGTGCGGCAGTTGGCTGAGTCCGACCGTGCCGCAGTGGAACGCCTCCTCGCGGCGTATCCGATCGCGGCGGCGCAGGTGGCGGAGCGGGTGGCGGTGCGTGGCCTGGGCTGGCGCGCCGACGGACGGCTCTACGGGTACGGCGGCCGTCGACAGCCCGAAGCCGTCCTCTGGTCCGGCGGACAGGTCTCCCCGGTGGGTGCCAACGCCGCGGCGGTGGACGCGTTCGCCGAGATGATCAGTGGCCAGCCCCGGGTGTGCGCGTCGCTGGTCGGCGAGGCGGAGTCGGTGCTGGGCCTGTGGGAGCGGCTGCGTCCGAGCTGGGGCCCGGAGCGTACGGTGCGCGCCTGTCAGCCCCTGCTGGTGCTGGACACGCTGTCGTCGGTGAAGGTCGACCCGTTGGTGCGCCAGGTCCGCCCTGATGAGGTCGACCTGGTCTTCCCGGCCTCGGTGGCGATGTACACCGAGGAGGTCGGGGTATCGCCGCTGGGCGAGGATGGCGGGCGCGGCTACCGGGGGCGGGTCGCGGAGCTGGTGCGCGCCGGGCGGTCGTACGCCCGGATCGTCGAGGGCCAGGTGGTGTTCAAGGCCGAGCTGGCCGTCGTCACCCGACACACCGCCCAGATCCAGGGGGTATGGGTGGCGCCCTCGCACCGCGGCCACGGCTACGCCACCGCCGGGATGGCGGCGGTGGTGCGCGACGCGCTGCGCCGGGTCTCCCCGACGGTCAGCCTGTACGTCAACGACTTCAACACCCCGGCCCGCCGCGTCTACGACCGCCTCGGCTTCCGGCAGGTCGGCACCTTCGCCACCGTCCTGTTCTGACAGGTCGCCCCTGTTCTGACAGGTCGTCGGGCCCGGTTGCGCCGCTGGAACTTCCACGCGCGCCACGCCGCAGTCACGAGCCGGTTCTCGTGACTTTCAGCACTTTCGTAACTACTTTAGGTAACGATTGGTGCTGACCACATGTGACGGCCGGCGAGGTGACTACCCCGATGGGGCGGATCGTAAAACAGCTCTCTGAAACCACCACGAAGTACTACTGGTACCCCGGAGAGAAGCAGGAGTGGATCCGCGCTGTCATCGCCATCGGCAGCGGCGGCGCCGCGGGCGCCCTCATGATGCTGCTGACCCGCGACAGTCTCGTCGCCGTCACCGTCGGCTGCTCGGTGTGCCTGGCGGTGGCCGGTTTCAACTTCGGTCGGCGCGATGCCAAGGCGCTGGGCGGATTCCCGGACCTCGGCGACAAGGCGGCTCGGCGGGCGGCGGTGGCGCACACCGGACGGGCTGCGTGGCGCGCGAGCGTACACGGCCTGGGCGGGGCGGTCGCGGCGATCGTGGTGCTCAACCTGCCGCATACCGGCTGGCTGGCCGACTGGCTGCTGCCGGTGGTCCCCGCCGTGGTCGGCGCGCTGGCCCACCAGACCGGCATGATCTGGTCCCAGCTCGCCAGCACCGTCGAGACCACGGGCCCCGCCGCCGCCCCGACCCCGAAACCCTCCACCGACTGACCCGTTCGCCCCGCGGCCCGGGTCGCCGCCCCGGTCGCGGTCGCCCCTTGGTCGCCCCTTGATCGCTCAACCCGTTCGCCCCGCCGCCGGGTCGCCGTCGCCCCTTGATCGCTCAAGTTGCCCGGCAATCGGGGGGATCGGGGTTCAAGATACGCACGGTTGCCGGGCAACTCGCGCGATCAAGGGGGCGGGGCGCGTTGGTGATCACGGTGCCGGGGTGGGGACACACCGTCGAACACGGCCATAAGTTCATGATCAACGGGAAGTCCGTGTTCAACGGGGAAGGGTGGTGGGGGTCAGGCGCGGCGGAGGGTGTCGAGGGCGCGGGTGGTGAGCCAGTCGCGGGTGGCGGCGGCGGGGCCGAAGCGGTCAGGGAGCAGGGCGGTCAGGTCCCAGGTGGAGGCTCCGGTGGTGATCCACTCGGCGAGATGGCGGCCCAGGCCACCGGCCAGGGCCATGCCGTGCAGGCCGCCGCCCGCGGCGACCCAGAGGCCGGGCAGGGCGGTCGGGCCGGCGAGCGGGGCACCGTCGGGGGTGTACGCCTCCACCCCGTGCATGATCTTCGCGAGCTTCACCCGTTCCAGCTCGGGCATGCGGGCCCGCGCCAACTGCCACAGCGGCGCGAACGCCTCCTCGTCCGGTTCGGCCAGCTCGCGCGCCTTGGCTAGCGGCTCGGCGTCTCCGGCGGGCCAGGCCGCCCTCGGATCGGGGCGGCTGCCGCCGATGATCACCGCGCCGTTGGCGGCGCGCAGGTAGAACTGCTGCTCGGGCACGCGGCACGTGGGGGTCGTATCGGGGTCGAGGGCGGGGTGCAGGACTTCGGTCACGCCGTATTGGTGCAGCACCGGAACGACCGGCACGCCCACTCCGGCCAGCGCGCCGATCGCGCCCGCGGCGGCCCCGGCCGCGTTGACGACGACCGGGGTCTCGATGACGCCGTCGCTGGTATGGACGGCGCGGACCGCCCCGCCGGTGGTGTCGATTCCGGTCACCCGTACCCCCGTGCGGATGTCGGCGCCGTGCGCGCGAGCGCCCGCGACCAGCGCGCCCACGAAGTCCTTGGGGCGGACGTAGCCCTCGCCCGGCAGCCACGCCGCGGCCTGCACGTCGGCCAGGTCCAGCCGCGGCGCGAGGTTCATGGTGGCGGAGGCGCCGCGCAGCTCCAGCGGCACGCCCAGCTCGTCGGCGCGGCGGGCCAGCCGCCGCAACTCGTCGACGTGGGTGTGGGACAGGGCGAGCCGCAGGCCGCCCACCGGTCGCCAGCCCGGGTCGTGCCCGGTCTCGGCGCGCAGCATCGCCGCCAGCGCGGGCAGGTATCCGGCCAGCCGCGCGTGCCAGCCGGGGCCGTCCGGGCCGCGCATCGAGGTGACGAACCCGGCTGTGTGCCAGGTCGTGCCCTCGGTGAGTCCGTGCTGCTCCAGCAGCACCGTGTCGCGCCAGCCGGCCCGGCCGAGATGGTAGGCCAGCGAGCAGCCGATCACGCCGCCCCCGATGATCACCGCTGGTGCACTCGCTCCCATTCGGTCAGTGGTAATCGATCGGCCCGGATAACGGAAGGGCTCGGTCACGATTTTGCACCGAGCGGGAGTCGGAGGTGACGGCGCGGAGAACGAATCATGCAAGTGGTTGACGGCGGTCAACCGTGCCGGTAGACCTTGGGGCATGTGGTCGGTGGAGCGTCTGCGCGCACTGGTCGAAGCGGGCGAGATCGACACGGTGCTGCTCGCCATGACCGACATGCAGGGGCGGCTGCAGGGCAAGCGCCTGCACGCCTCCTATTTCCTGGACGAGGTGGTGGCGCACGGCAGCGAGGCGTGCAACTACCTGCTCGCCGTGGACGTCGAGATGACCCCGGTCGACGGCTACGCCGTCTCCGGTTGGTCGCAGGGGTACGGCGACTTCGTGCTCGCCCCCGACTTCGACACCCTGCGCCCGCTGCCCTGGCTGCCCGGCACCGCGCTGGTGCTCGCCGACGTGACGTGGCTGGACGGCAGCCCGGTGGTGCAGTCGCCCCGGCAGATCCTGCGCCGCCAGCTCGACCGGCTGGCCGAGCGCGGACTGACCGCGTATGTCGGAACGGAGCTGGAGTTCGTCGTATACCAGGACACGTACGAGCAGGCGGCCGCGAAGCGGTACCAGGGACTCACCCCGGCCAACGGGTACAACGTGGACTACTCGCTGCTGGGGACCACGAAGGTGGAGCCGCTGCTGCGCGGCATCCGGCTGGCGATGACCGGGGCGGGGTTGTCCCCGGAGAGCGCCAAGGGCGAGTGCAACCTGGGCCAGCACGAGATCGCGTTCCGGTACGCCGAGGCGCTGAAGACCGCCGACCAGCACTCGATCTACAAGCACGGGGCCAAGGAGATCGCCGCGGCGCAGGGCATGTCGCTGACCTTCATGGCCAAGCCGAACCAGCGCGAGGGCAACTCGTGCCACATCCACTTCTCGCTGCGCGACGCCGACGGGCGGCCGGTGATGGCCGAGGGGCACGCGCTCAGCGAGCTGGGGGAACGGGTGCTGGCCGGGCTGCTGGCGACCACCTCCGAGCTGAGCGTGCTGTACGCGCCGAACATCAACTCGTACAAGCGGTACCAGGCGGGCTCGTTCGCGCCGACCGCGCTGCGCTGGGGGCGCGACAACCGCACCTGCGCGCTGCGCCTGGTCGGGCACGACCACTCGCTGCGGGTGGAGCACCGCTCGCCCGGCGGCGACGTGAACCCGTACCTGGCGATCGCGGCGCTGGTCGCGGGTGCCCTGCACGGCATCGACCACGGGCTGACGCTGGAGCCGGAGTTCCGGGGCAACGCCTATCAGGACCCGGCCGCGCCGCGGATGCCCGCCACGCTGCGCGACGCGCTGGGGCGCTGGGAGGGCTCGGCGGTGGCCCGGGAGGCGTTCGGCGACGAGGTGGTCGAGCACTACGGCCACGCCGCCAAGGTCGAGCTGGCCGCCTTCGACGCGGCCGTGACGGACTGGGAACTGGTGCGGGGGTTCGAGCGGCTGTGAAGATCGTCAACCCGGTCACCGAGGAGCTGATCACCTCGGTCGAGCCGGTCGACCCGGCGGGCGTGGACGCGGCGGTGCGCCGCGCGGCGAAGGCTTTCGAGAGCTGGCGGCACGTGTCTCCCGGCGACCGGGCCCGGTTGCTGCGCCGCTTCGCCGCCGTGGTCGACGCGCACGTCGAGGAGCTGGCCCAGCTGGAGATCGACAACGCCGGGCACACCGTCGGCAACGCCCGCTGGGAGGCGGGCAACGTCCGCGATCTGCTCGACTACTACGCGGGCGCGCCGGAGCGGCTGTGCGGGCGGCAGATCCCGGTCGCGGGCGGCTGGGACGTGACGTTCCACGAGCCGCTGGGCGTGGTCGGCGTGATCGTGCCGTGGAACTTCCCGATGCCGATCGCGGCCTGGGGCTTCGCGCCCGCGCTGGCGGCGGGCAACACGGTGATCGTGAAACCGGCCGAGGCGACGCCGCTGACCGCGCTGCGCCTGGGTGAACTGGCGCTGGCGGCCGGGTTGCCCGAGGGCGTGCTGCAGGTGCTGCCGGGGCACGGCGAGGTGACCGGGCACGCGTTGGTGACCCATCCGGGCGTACGCAAGATCTGCTTCACCGGCTCGCCGGCGGTCGGCCGCCAGATCATGGCGAGCTGCGCCGCCGACCTGACCCGGGTCACCCTGGAACTGGGCGGCAAGAGCAGCACCCTGCTGTTCGCCGACGCCGACCTCGAGGCGGCCGCCGCCGCGCTGCCCGGGGCCGTGTTCGACAACGCCGGGCAGGACTGCTGCGCCCGCTCTCGCCTGCTCGTCCAGCGCTCGGTGTACGACGAGTTCCTGGACCTGCTGGAGCCCGCCGTCGCGGCCTGGCGCTGCGGCGACCCCCGCGACCCGGCCACCGGCATGGGTCCGCTGATCACGAGCGAGCACCGGGAGCGGGTGCGCGCCGGAGTGGGCGACGCCCGGGTGCTGCTGCGCGGCGCGGCGCCGGACGGCCCCGGCTGGTGGCATCCGGCGACGGTGCTCGCGGCGAGCGCCCCCGACGAGGACCACTGGCAGCGGGAGATCTTCGGTCCGGTGCTGTCGGTGCTGCCCTTCGACGACGAGGACGAGGCGGTCCGGCTGGCCAACGACACGCCGTACGGGCTGTCGGGCTCGATCTGGACCCGGGACGTCGGCCGGGCGCTGCGGCTGGCCCGCGCCGTCGAAGCCGGGGTGCTCAGCGTCAATTCCCACTCGTCGGTGCGCTACTGGACCCCGTTCGGCGGCGTCAAGCAGTCGGGCATGGGCCGCGAGCTGGGCCCGGACGCGCCGCTGGCGTTCACCGAGACCAAGAACGTCTTCATCGCTACGAGCTAAGGACACCAGTGCAGCGACTTCAGGACCGGGTGGCGGTCATCAGCGGTGCGGCCAGCGGCATCGGCGCCGCCACGGCGCGGCGGTTCGCGGCTGAGGGGGCGTACGTCGTCTGCGTCGACCTCGCCGAGGAGCCGGGCAAGAAGATCGCCGAGGAGGTCGGCGGCGAGTTCGTGCAGTGCGACGTCAGCGACGAGGCGCAGGTGCGCGAGCTGTTCGACGGCGTCGCCGCCCGGCGGGGCCGCCTGGACATCGCCTTCAACAACGCCGGCATCTCCCCGCCCGACGACGACTCGATCCTCGACACCGGGCTGGACGCCTGGGAGCGGGTGATCCGGGTCAACACCACCAGCGTCTACCTGTGCTGCAAGTACGCGCTGCCGCACATGCTCGCCGCGGGCAAGGGCTCGATCATCAACACGGCCAGCTTCGTCGCCCTGATGGGTGCCGCGACCAGTCAGATCGCCTACACCGCCAGCAAGGGCGGGGTACTCTCGATGAGCCGTGAACTGGGCGTCCAGTTCGCCCGGCAGGGGGTGCGGGTCAACGCGCTGTGCCCCGGGCCGGTGGCCACGCCGCTGCTGATGGAGCTGTTCGCGAAGGATCCGGAGCGGGCCGCTCGCCGACTTGTCCATGTACCGATGGGCCGGTTCGCCGAGCCCGAGGAGATCGCGGCGGCGGTAGCCTTTCTCGCCAGTGATGATTCGTCATTCGTCACCGCCTCCCAGTTCATCGTGGACGGAGGCATTACCGGCGCCTACGTGACACCGTTGTGAGCGATGTGACCAGACCGTTGATAGGCATCACCACGTACGTGGAGAATGCCCGCTTTTCCGTGCATGACACCAAGGCCGCCGTGGTGCCCTGGGCCTATGTGGACCAGGTGAGCCGCGCCGGTGGTCGCCCCGTGCTCATCCCGCCCCAGGTCGACGGCGGCGTCGAGGTCCTCGACGGCCTGGACGGCCTCGTCATCTGCGGCGGCGCCGACGTCGACCCCGCGCGGTACGACGAGGCCCCGCACCCGGCCGTGTACACCGACGCGCTGCGCGACTCCGGTGAGCTGCCGCTGGTGCGGGTCGCGTTCAAGACCGGGCTGCCGCTGCTCGGGGTGTGCCGGGGCATGCAGCTGATGACGGTCGCGGCCGGGGGACGGATCCACCAGCACGTGCCCGAGGTCGTCGGCCACGACGGGCACCGGCCGCTCGGCCCGACGAAGGTGTACGCGCACCACCCGGTGCGGTTCGCCACCGGCTCGCGCTGCCGGGAGCTGTTCGGGGCGGAGGCCGTCGTGAACTCGTTCCACCACCAGGCGGTGAAGGACCCGGGTCGGCTCGTGCCGACGGCCTGGTGTGTCACCGACAACCTGATCGAGGCGGTCGAGCATCCCGATCACCCGTTCGCCGTCGGGGTGCAGTGGCACCCGGAGGACATGGCCGCGCCGGACCTGTTCCAGGCGCTGGTCTCCGCCTCGGCGAACACCCACTCGGCCCGTACTGCAACCCGCACCGAGTTCTTCGCCACGGTCTGACCCCCCACCCCACCCGTCTTGCATTGACGCTGGCCTATCTAGAGGGCGAATCCCGGGAAACCGTCCTCTAGATAGGCCAGCGTTTATGAAAGGGCGGGCGTCCGGGGCCCGTCACCCCCGGCGCGGGGCGCGGTGGTGGGTGGCGGCGCTAGAGTTCATGGCATGAACGGCCGTGCGACGCTCACCCCAGGCAAGCAGTCCCCGTGGCGGGACGTCCCCGCCCACATCCCGCGTCCCGAGTACGTCGGCCGCAAGCAGCCCAAGCGCTGGGACGGCCCGCTCACCCAGGACGCCGAGTCGATCGAGAAGATGCGGGTCGCGGGCCGGATCGCCGCGCAGGCGACGCAGCTCGCGGGCGAGCACTGCAAGCCCGGGGTGACCACCGACGAGATCGACCGCCTGGTGCACGAGTTCCTGTGCGACCACGACGCGTACCCGTCGACGCTGGGCTACAAGGGCTTCCCGAAGTCCTGCTGCACCAGCCTCAACGAGGTCATCTGCCACGGCATCCCCGACTCGACGGTGATCGAGGACGGCGACATCATCAACGTGGACGTGACCGCGTTCAAGGACGGGGTGCACGGCGACACCGACGCCACGTTCTGCGTGGGCGAGGTGGCCGAAGAGGCCCGGCTGCTGGTGGAGCGTACGCACGAGGCGATGATGCGGGGCATCAAGGCGGTCGCGCCCGGCCGCCCGATCAACGTCATCGGCCGGGTGATCGAGTCGTACGCGAAGCGGTTCGGCTACGGCGTGGTGCGTGACTTCGGCGGGCACGGCATCGGCCAGTCCTTCCACAGCGGACTGTTCATCCCGCACTACGACAACCCCGCCGCTGACACGATCATGGTGCCGGGCATGACGTTCACCATCGAGCCGATGATCACGCTCGGCGGCATCGCGTACGAGACCTGGCGCGACACCTGGACCGTGGTCACCAAGGACCGTCGCTGGACCGCCCAGTTCGAGCACACGTTGGTCGTCACCGAGGACGGCGCGGACATTCTGACCCTGCCATGAGCGCCGACCACCCCTCGTCGGCCGCACAGGCACAGCACGTTCCGCCGATCGATCACGAGCACGCCGACGTCTCCGGCGGCTGGCTGCGCGCCGCCGTGTTCGGGGCGATGGACGGCCTGGTCACCAACATCGGCCTGATCGCCGGGGTCGGCGGCGCGGGCGTGGCGTCGCGCACCATCGCGCTGACCGGCGTCGCGGGCCTGGTCGCGGGCGCCATCTCGATGGGCCTGGGCGAGTACGCCAGCGTGCGCACCGCCAACGAGCAGATCGAGGCCGAGGTCGCCAAGGAGCGCCGCGAGCTGCACCGCAACCCGCTCGCCGAGGCCGACGAGCTGGCCCAGCGCTGGATCGACCGGGGCATCGCCCCCGACCTGGCCCACCAGCTGGCGCGGGAGCTCTCCGAGCAGCCCGACGAGGCGCTGCGCATGCACGTACGCGAGGAACTGGGCATCGACCCCGACAGCAAGCCGAGCCCGTGGACGGCCGCGATCTCGTCGTTCGTCTGCTTCTCGATCGGGGCGCTGATCCCGCTGCTCAGCTACCTGCTGGGCAGCGACTCGCTGTGGCTGGCGCTGGGCATCGGCGGTCTGGGCCTGTTCGTGGCGGGCGCGCTCACGGCCCGGTTCACCCGCCGCCACTGGTGGGCCACCGGCCTGCGCCAACTCCTGCTCGGCGCCGCCGCCGCGGGCGCCACCTACCTCATCGGCGCCGCCATCGGCGTCAGCACCGCCTGACCCGAGGTAAGGAAGGGCACCTTCTTATCGCTATCCGTGGTAGAAGGTGCCCTTCTTGACGGAAGCGGTGGCTTCCGAGAATTCCTCGCGTAGTGCAGACTGTGCGCGTGCTGAGCCGTCTCGCCCGTACCCTCGGACATCGCCGCTGGTTCGCCCGCATGGGCAAGGCGATCGTGCCGCTCGACCGCGCCGTCGCCAAGCTCACCAAGGGCCGGGTGATCGCGCTCGGGGTGATGCCGACACTGGTCCTCACCACGGTCGGCCGCAAGTCCGGGCAGGCCCGCAACCAGCCGCTGGTGTACGTGCGCGACGGCGAGAACTACGTGGTCATCGGGTCCAACTGGGGCCAGACCAGCCACCCGGCCTGGTCGGGCAACCTGCTCGCCAACCCCGACGCGACGATCACCCTCGGCGGCCGCGAGATCCCGGTGCGCGGTGTGCTGGCGCGCGGCGCCGAGCGGGAGCGGCTGTTCGGGCTGCTGCTGGCGGTGTGGCCGGCGTACCGGACGTACAGCGAGCGCGCCGGTGACCGCGAACTGCGCGTCTTCAGTCTCATCCCGCGCTGAGCGATCCGATTCCCGGAGCGTTAAGAAGGGCCCCTTCTACATCGCAGAGCGATAAGAAGGGGCCCTTCCTTACACCCCCATTGCTACAGGCGGCGTTCGACGGGGAGGCGGGAGCGGGTCAGCAGGCCCGCGCCGGCCATCGCGATCAGCGGCACCGCCGCCACGATGGCCATGGTGTTCCACGGCAGCACCAGGCGCATGGGCCAGAGGTCGGTCGAGGCGTACGCCTCGCTGCCTACGTTGAGGGCCATGATCACCGCGTACGCCGTACCCAGGCCGGCCAGCACGCCCAGCAGGGCCCCGAGGCCGGAGATGACGCCCGACTGGCTCAGCGACAGCGTGCGCCGCATCCGGGGGCTGGCGCCGACGGCGGCCAGGGTGACCAGGTCGGAGCGACTCTCGGCGGCGGCGAGGCCGGTCGCCACCCCGGCCGCGCCGAGCGCCACGAGCGCGGCGACCAGCCCGAGGATCCAGATGATCGGCTCCTCCTGGTAGTTGGGACCCCGCTCGATCGAGAGCCCGACATCGCCGGCGGTGGCGAAGACCGCGGCGTTCAGCGCCTGGGCCTGGTTGCCGTCCGGGGCTGCCCCGTCGCCGACCACACCGCCGGGGCGCAGGCCGAAGCCGAGCCGTCTGGCCAGCGCGGGCGAGACCATGACCGAGAAGCCGTCGATTCCGCCGATACGGAACCCCGGCACCGTCACCTGCGGCAGCGTCGTGAGGTCGTCCGGCCGTACGCCGTCGATCGTCTGCAGCCCGACCTTCCCGTCGCGCAGGTAGATCGAGTGGGTGACCACCGCGCCGCCCTCGGCCAGCGTGCGCCGGGCCGCGGCGATCTGGTCGGCGGGTGCGCCGGTCAGCGCCTCCAGCGTGCTGCCGTCGTCGACGACGGTGAAGACGGCCGAGTTCGAACCGCTGTCCTGGCAGCGCGGGTCGCGCCGGATGGCGGCCCAGTCCGGCTCCTTGTTCTGCGCTCGGGCCTCCCGCCAGTACGGGCACTCGTTCTCGGGCGGCAGGACCAGCTCGATCGTGCAGTCCCGGGGCTGCTGTTCCTGCGGAGCGGGGTTCGCGGTCGGGGCGGGGGTCGGCCCGGGGGTGGGGGTGGCGGGGGGTTCGGCCGGAGAACCCGGCCGCACGGGAGTCGACTGCCAGGCGCAGGCCAGGTCCTGGAAGTCGTGCAGCCGCGTCGTCGGCATGGCGGTCGCCACCGCCTGGCGGACCTTGGCCCACTCGGATGGCGTACTGCCGTCCGTCGGTGGCGTGTGCCGGACGATGAAGTTGCCGACCGGCATCATCTTGTCGTAGTTCTCGATGGAGTGCTGCCGGTCGCTACCCACGAAGGCACCGATCGACACCGCACCCGCCACGGCGGCCATCACCGCGGAGATGGCCGGCGCGGACGAGCCGCGGTTGCGCGCGGTGTCGCGCAGCGCGATCCGGGGCGCCAGGGGCAGCCAGCGCCCGAGCCGCGAGATCAGCCCCACCAGGGCCGGGGTCAGCAGCACCAGGCCCAGCTCGCTGAGCACCACGCCGGTGAGGATCACCGTCGCGCCCTGGCTGGCGGCCGCGCCGTACGCCGCGACGGCCGCGCCCGCCGCCGTCATGACCAGGCCCAGCACGACCCAGCGCTTGCGGGACCGGGTCACGCCGCGCCGCCCGGCGAGCACCGTCACCACGTTCTGCCTGGCGGCGGTGAAGGCGGGCACCATGGCGGCGAGCAGACCGGTGCCGATCGACAGCAGGATGATCGCGCCCTGCGCGGGCAGGTAGAAGCGCAGCCCGCCGGCGCGGGCGTTGATGAGGTGCTCCTCCACCACCGGGCGCAGCACCGCGGCCAGCAGCATGCCGCACAGTACGCCGCCGACCGCCGCGATCGCGCCCAGCACGACCCCGTCGGCCAGCACGATCCGGCGCAGATGCGCCGGAGTGCCACCGGTGGCGGCGATCACCGCCAGGTCCCGACTGCGGCGCCGGGCGCCGACAGCGAACGCCGGACCGGCCAGCAGCACGACCTCCAGCACCATCAGCCCGACGACGATGACGATCAGGGCGATGTCCTCGACCCGCGGCCCGTCGTCCGACTGGTACTGCCACTGCACCGGAGGTGGATTCAGCACAACGGCCCGGCTGTACGCGACGATGCCCTGCTGGTTGAGTTTCTGCACCTCGGGCCAGGTCAGTTCCCCCGGGACGTCGACCAGCCACTGGCCGTCGCTCAGCACCTGGCCGGGGCGGAACACGATGTTGCCGTTGAGCGAACCGGGGAACTCGACGAACGCGGTGACCTTGAAGGTCCGCTCCGGCGAGACGGTCCGCACGGTGTCGCCGATGCCGACGTGCAGCCAGTCGGCCACCTCGTCGTTGACGGCCACCTCGTCGTCGCGCTGGGGCACGGTGCCCGAGAGCAGGTTCACGATGCCGTGGAGCATGGGGTCGGCCAGGTCCATGGTGTGCCCGTTGGTGGTGCCCATGCCGTACGGCGTGTGCATGTCGACCGGCGAACCCGCGACCTGGGTCAGCCGCGACCCCGGCGGCAGCGCCGCGAGCAGGTCCTCGGCCGTGACCGTCTTGGTCAGGCTGCCGCCCTGGGCGGACCAGCCCTCACTGGTCGGCTCCTGTTCGACAGGTCCGTCGCTGACCTTGGTGATGCGGGCGTCCGCCTGGCCGATGGTCCGGTCCAGCTCCTCGGCCGGGCGCAGCTCGTGCATGTCGTACGTCGCGACGAAGAACGACAGCAGCAGCACCGGCAGGCCGATCATGGCGATGACCAGCGCCGAGCGGCCCTTGGCCCGCCGTGCCTCGCGCCGGGCCACCCGCAGCGCGGGGATCCACGACTTCACGCGGTCGCCTCCAGCAGCTGCTCGGGCCGCGCGAGCGGGCCCGAGGTGTCGACGATCACGCCGTCGCGCAGGAAGACGACCCGGTCGGCCCAGCCCGCGTGCCGGGCCTCGTGGGTCACCAGCACCGCGGCGGCACCGGCGTCGACCCGAGCCCGCAGCAGGCGCAGCACCGCCTCGCCGGTCTGCGAGTCCAGCGCACCGGTCGGCTCGTCGGCCAGCACCAGCCGCCGCTGCCCGACCAGGGCGCGGGCGATGGCGACGCGCTGCTGCTGGCCGCCGGACATCTCGTCGGGGAAGCGGTCGGCGTACCCGGACAGCTCGACCTCGGCCAGCGCGGCCTCGGCCTGCGGGCGGGCCTTGCGGGCCGAGACGCCGTCGAGCTCCAGCGGCAGGGCCACGTTCTCGGCGGCGGTCAGGCTGGGCACCAGGTTCAGCGCCTGGAAGACGTACCCGACGCTGTGGCGACGCAGCTTGGCCAACTCCTGGCGGCTGAGCGTGGACAGGGCCCGGCCCTCCACCAGCACCTCGCCGGAGTCGGGGGAGTCCAGACCCCCCGCCAGGTTGAGCAGGCTGGACTTGCCGGAGCCGGACGGGCCCATGACGGCCACGAGTTCACCCGCCTGCACCTCGATGGTCACGCCGCGCAGCGCGTGTACGGCGGCCTCGCCCTTGCCGTGGGTGCGGTGCACCTCACGCAGTTCCAGGATCGGAGTCATGCCTGGGTCTCCCGTGTCGTCGAGGGGGTTTCGTCGCGGGTCGGTAGCGGCGCCGGCGGGGCCGGGCGAAAGCGGACCAGCGCGGTCTCGCAGTGGTCCAGCCAGCGCAGCTCGGCCTCGGATTGGAAGATCATCGCGTCGAGTACGAGTCGCCAGGGCAGCTCGGCGTCGCCGCGTTTGAGCCGGGTGTACTCCTGCAGCGCGCGCATCGTGGCGGTGCGCTGGGTCTGCACGACGGCCGCGACGTTCACGCCCGGGGTGGTCAACGCGAGGGCGAGTTTGATCGCCAGCTCGTCGCGGGGCCGGTCGGTGCGGGCGATGGGGGTGGCGAACCAGAGCGCCAGCTCCGCGCGTCCGGCGCCGGTGATCTCGTACGGCCGCTGCCCCCCGTCGTGTTCGGGCAGCGGATGCACCAGGCCGTCACGTTCGAGTCGGTTGAGGGTGGTGTAGACCTGGCCGATGTTCAGCGGCCAGGTGGAGCCGGTGGAGTCCTCGAACTCGGCCCTGAGCTGGTATCCGTACCGGGGTCCGCGTTCGAGCAGGGCGAGCAGGCCGTGCCTGATTGACATGACTACTGAGTATGCATACGCGGTATAGCCCACGCAACCACTCACACAGCACGGCTGGTCGGAGTGGTTGGCGCCGACGGCGGGGGCTTACCGCGCCACGAGCCACGAATCGGGGCGTCGGCCTCGGCGATCATCGCCGGCCGCCAGAGGCCAGCCGCGAGCCGCGTCAGGGCTGGGGTGGTCAGCGGGTGGTGGGGCGGCCGGGGTAGGTGACGGTGACCGGGGTGAGGCCTGCCAGGCGGCGCCAGTGCGCCGCGCGTACCGCCGCGTCGGTGTATCCCGAGAGCACCTGCTTGCGCAGCTCGCCCTCGGTGGCCGAGAGCGTGGCGCGCCACGTCGCGGCCACCCCGTCCTCGACGTACGCCGCGAGCTTCAACGCCGACGCCTTGTCGGTCACCGGGAACGGCATCGCGTACCCCGCCTCGGCCGCGGGCGGGTCGACCTTGAGGGCGGCCAGTTGCACCAGCAGCGCGTCCCGGCGCACCCGGTGCACCTCCTGGACCGTCCGGGCCAGTTCCCGACCCGCCTTGTCCAGCAGCACCCCCAACCGGCCGTACGCGAAGATCGCGGCGTACTCCGCCGCCAGCGCGGCGCCGAGCCGCTGCCCGAGCTGCTCACTCACGGGATCAGCACCTCCAGGTGGGTGGCGCGGGCGACCGCGATCTCCCCGACGAGCGTGGCACGGGCGGCGGTGGTGGCCAGGCAGGCCTCGGCGGCCTGGCGGCCACCGTTCTGTTCGGCGGTGCGCAGCGAGTTGATCACGGCTTTACGGTCCCCGGCGGCCGGGGCGAGGCTGCTCGGCCCGAACGCCTGCGCCGACGGACGCGGGTTCATCACCGCGGTCAGGGCGTCGGCGTGCCGGCGGTGCGTCTCGCGCAGCGGCCCCAGCAGCGGCCCCAGCTCGGGCAGCGCGGTCAGCGCCGAGTCGTACGCGGCGATCAGCGTCCAGGTGCCCGCCAGCAGCCCGGTCAGCTCGTCCGGCGCGGGCGGGGTGTCCGGCTCGCCGTCGAACAGGCCGCAGCCTGACGCCGTGACGAGCGCTCCGCTCGCCACCACGCCCGCCAGCGCGCTCCGACGCAGCAGTTCGCGCCGATTGGTGCCCGGCCCGCCCTGCCCGCTACGATCATCTGCCCGTGTCCGCACCGCGCCAGTCTTCCTGATCGCGGCATGCTTTGCCTAATAGCGCAACCAAGCGCTCACACCAGGCATCGGCGGTTGCAGGCCGCTCGGTGTCATCCGGAGCGAACGCGCAGGATGACACCGATTAAGGCCGCAGAGCCGATGCCGCAGCAGTACAGCCTCGCGGGTTACGCTCTGCGCAGTCGACGTATCACCGAGAGGGGTGCCCTCAGATGGCTCAGCGTGGCCGTGCCGCAGGTCGTCAGGCGGGCCGACCGGCCAGTCGGCCAGCCGCCGCGCCCCCATCGCGCACCCCCGTGCCCGAGCTGGCCGCGCGGCGGACCAAGCTGCGCGAGGTGATCGAGCCGGTGGTGGCCGAGACCGGCTACGACCTGGAGGATCTGACGCTCAAGCAGGTCGGTCGGCGGCACCTGGTGCAGGTGGTCGTCGACGGCGACGGCGGCGTCGGCCTGGACGCGATCGCCGACGTGTCGCGCGCGGTCTCCCGGGCGCTGGACGAGGCCGAGGAGGCCGGCACCGACCTGATCCGGGGCGAGTACCAGTTGGAGGTCTCCTCGCCCGGAGTCGACCGGCCGCTCACGCTGCCCCGGCACTGGGCGCGCAACACGGGCCGCCTGGTCAAGGTGAAGGTGGGCGACAAGACGCTGACGGGTCGGATCACCGAGGCCGGCGCGGGCGGTGTCGTGCTCGACGTGGACGGCAAGGTGACCGAGGTCGCGTACGACGCGCTGGGTCCGGGCCGGGTCCAGGTCGAATTCAAGCGGATGAACGAGATCTCCGATGAGGAGCTCGCCGAGTTCGGCGACGACGAGGACGACGATGAGTCGGACCTCGACGCTGACGCTGATGACGAGGCTGGGCCGGATGACGAAGGAGAAGAGCGGTGAACATCGATCTTGCGGCGCTGCGGGCGCTGGCACGTGACAAGGAGATCTCGGAGGAGACCATCCTCCAGGCCATCGAATCCGCGCTGCTCACCGCATACCGGCACACCGAAGGCGCGCAGTCGCACGCCCGCGTCGAGATCAACCGGCACTCCGGCGCGGCCGTGGTGTTCGCGCAGGAGTACGACGCCGAGAGCGGCGACATGGTGCGCGAGTGGGACGACACGCCGCACGACTTCGGCCGCATCGCGGCGATGACCGCCAAGCAGGTCATCCTGCAGCGCCTGCGCGAGGCCACCGACGAGGTGCACTTCGGCGAGTACGTCAACCGCGACGGTGACCTGGTCACCGGCGTGATCCAGGCGCACGAGAGCCGGACCGAGAAGGGCATCGTCTCGGTCGACCTGGGCAAGGTCGAGGCGGTCCTGCCGCAGTCGGAGCAGGTGCCGGGGGAGACGTACCCGCACGGGCAGCGGATCCGGTGTGTGGTCGTACACGTCGCAAAGAGCTTCCGCGGCCCGCAGGTGACGCTGTCGCGCTCGCACCCGGCGCTGGTGAAGAAGCTGTTCGCACTGGAGGTGCCGGAGATCGCCGACGGCACCGTGGAGATCGCCGCGATCGCCCGTGAGGCAGGTCACCGCACCAAGATCGCGGTGCGGTCGACCGTGGCCGGGGTCAATCCGAAGGGCGCCTGCATTGGCCCGATGGGTCAGCGCGTGCGCGCGGTCATGAGTGAACTGCACGGTGAGAAGATCGACATCATCGACTGGTCCGATGACCCGGCCGAGTTCGTCGGCAACGCGTTGTCGCCCGCCAAGGCGCTCAAGGTCGAGGTGGTCGACCTGGCCGCGCGTGCGGCGCGGGTCACCGTCCCGGACTACCAGCTGTCCCTGGCGATCGGTCGAGAAGGGCAGAATGCCAGGTTGGCGGCCCGTCTGACCGGTTGGCGAATCGACATCCGGTCCGACGCGGCCGACGCGCCCGGCGGTGCCGCGCGTCCGCCCCGTAGCGGTGCTGATCACGAGACGGAGCCGGGCGGCACCCCGATCTCCGCATAGGGGTAGACTTGCTCGGTGGTACGACGCACGCGGCTCGCACCGTCGGCGGCATCGCAGGCGGCATCGCAAGCGGCGTCCTCACCTGTCACGCCTGTGGCACCTCCGGTGCGCACATGCGTGGGGTGTAGGCGACGTGCGTCTGCTGTCGATTTACTACGTGTCGTCGCGGTGGAGTCGGAAGCTGGCCAGTTCAGCCTTCGACCCGATCCGCGGCGTGCGATGACCGGCCGCGGGGCGCACGTCCACCCGACGGCGGCCTGTCTCGAGTCGGCGCTGCGGCGCCGCGCCTTCGGGCGCGCGCTGCGGATCACCGGTGTCCTGGATGCCGGCGAGCTGGCCGAGGCGATCCACGGGCCGTGAGGCCTGGAGGATCACGATCCGATCCGAAGGATCGCCGCCACCATCACTGGCGGACCACCGTAGACGCAGCGCTCACGCACGGCGTCTGAGGATCACAGCAAGGTAGGACTACCGACATGGGCACACGATGAAGTCACTGAAATGATCAGGCTTCAAGTGCACAAGTGAGGTCGTGGCGGGTCACTGCCCGCGCGACCTCGGAGTGAGGAGTGCAGTGGCAGGCAAGGCCCGCGTACACGAGCTTGCGAAGGAGCTCGGCGTCGAGAGTAAGGACGTTCTCGCCAAACTCAA
Source organism: Catellatospora tritici (assembly GCF_019083965.1). Taxonomy (GTDB): domain Bacteria; phylum Actinomycetota; class Actinomycetes; order Mycobacteriales; family Micromonosporaceae; genus Catellatospora; species Catellatospora tritici. The sequence goes on along the minus strand of NZ_JAHRCY010000001.1, from coordinate 98,804 downwards.
GGAGATGGGCGAGTTCGTCAAGACCGCGTCGAGCACCGTGGAAGCTCCCGTCGCCCGACGGCTGAAGAACGCCTTCGCGGCCGGCTCCGGGGGTTCCGCCCCGAGCTCGTCGCATTCGGCACCGGCCCCGGCGGCGACCACAGCGGCGACCGCGAACGAACCCCGGGTGACGGCCAGGCCGGCGCCCCCCAAGAAGCCCGCGGCGGCGCCTTCGGTGATGAAGCCGAAGCCGCCCGTGTCGATGGTGCCGCCGACGCCGGTGACCAAACCGGCCAGCGCCCACGACATCGAGGTCGCGGCAGCCGAGGCGCGTGCCTCGGCGCTCAAGGCCGAGCAGGAGGCCGCACGCGCGGCCCAGCAGGCTGCTCGCAGCCAGCGCGAGGACTCGCCTCGCGGCGACGGCCCCAAGCCCAGCTTCATGCCGCCCCGGCCCGGTTCGTCCGCGGCCGGCGGAGCCCGTCCGGGAGCCCCGGCCGGGCGTCCTGGCGCGCCTGGTGGCGACCGTCGGGACGGGCGTCCCGCCGGCCCCGGTGGGCCGCGCCCCGAGGGTGGTCGCGACCGCGACCGTGGCGACCGTCCGGTCGGCCCGCGTGGCGAGGGCGGCGGCCGTGAGGGCCGTCCCGGCGCCCCGGGTGGCAACCGTCCGCCGCGCAGCGGCGGCAACAACCCGTTCGGCATCTCGTCGGGCGGCGCGGCCCCGTCGCGTCCGTCCCCGGCGGGCATGCCCCGGCCGAACCCGGCGTCCATGCCGCCTCGGCCCAGCCCGGCCTCGATGCCGCCGCGGCCCAACCCGGCCTCCATGCCCAGCCAGCGCCCGGCCCGTCCGGGTGGCCCTGGTGGCGGTGCCGGTCGTCCCGGTGGCGGCGCGGGTCGTCCCGGTGGCGGCGGCGGTGGCTTCCGCGGCGGTCCCGGTGGCGGCGGCGGTGGCGGTGGCTTCCGTGGCGGTCCTGGTGGCGGCGGTGCCGGCACCGGCTTCCGTCCCGGCGGCGGCGCTCCTGGCGCCGGCGGCGGCTACCGCGGTGGCCCCGGTGGTGGCACCGGTGCTCCGCCGGCGGGCGGCGCGGGTCGTCCCGGTGGCGGCGGCGCGGGTGGTCGCGGTCGTGGCGGCGGCGCCGCAGGTGCCTTCGGTCGTGGCGGCGGCAAGTCGCGCGGCCGCAAGTCGAAGAAGCAGCGGCGTCAAGAGTTCGACAACCTGTCCGCGCCCACGATGAGTTCGGGCGCGCCGCGTGGTCAGGGTCAGGCGATCCGGCTGCCGCGCGGTGCCTCGCTGTCGGACTTCGCGGACCGGATCAACGCCAACCCGGGCTCGCTCGTCCAGGAGATGTTCAACCTGGGCGAGATGGTGACGGCGACCCAGTCGTGCACCGACGACACCCTGCTGCTGCTGGGTGCGCACCTCGGCTTCGAGGTGCAGATCGTCAGCCCCGAGGACGAGGACCGCGAGCTGCTGGCCCGGTTCAACATCGACCTCGACGCCGACGTCGACGAGGAGCGTCTGGTCAGCCGGCCGCCCGTGGTGACCGTCATGGGTCACGTCGACCACGGTAAGACCAAGCTGCTGGACGCGATCCGGTCGGCGAACGTGGTCGAGGGCGAGGCCGGTGGCATCACCCAGCACATCGGTGCGTACCAGGTGCACGTCGAGCACGACGGTGAAGACCGCGCGATCACGTTCATCGACACCCCGGGTCACGAGGCGTTCACCGCCATGCGTGCCCGTGGTGCCCAGGCCACCGACATCGTGGTGCTGGTCGTCGCGGCCGATGACGGCGTCATGCCGCAGACGATCGAGGCGCTCAACCACGCCAAGGCGGCCGACGTGCCGATCGTGGTGGCGGTCAACAAGATCGACAAGCCCGAGGCCAACCCCGGCAAGGTGCGTCAGCAGCTGACCGAGTACGGCCTGGTCGCCGAGGAGTACGGCGGCGACACCATGTTCGTCGACATCTCCGCCAAGAGCCGTCTCAACATCGACGGCCTCCTGGAGGCGGTGCTGCTGACCGCGGACGCGTCGCTGGAGCTGACCGCTCCGATCGACGGTCACGCCCAGGGTCTGGCCATCGAGGCCCGGCTCGACAAGGGCCGTGGTCCGGTGGCGACGGTCCTGGTGCAGAAGGGCACGCTCAACGTCGGCGACTCGATCGTGGCGGGCAACGCCTACGGTCGCGTCCGGGCGATGCTGGACGAGAACGGCAACCCGCTCGCCTTCGCGGGTCCGGCCCGTCCGGTCATGGTGCTCGGTCTGACCGCGGTGCCGGGTGCGGGTGACACCTTCCTGGCCGCCGACGACGACCGTACGGTGCGCCAGATCGCCGAGCAGCGCCAGGCCCGCAAGCGGGCGGCCGAGCAGGCGAGCCTGCGCGGCCGGGCGACGCTGGAGAACCTGCTCGAGAAGATCAAGGAGGGCGAGCGCACCTCGCTCGACCTGATCATCAAGGGCGACGTCTCCGGTTCCGTGGAAGCCCTCGAGGACGCGCTGGTCAAGCTGCCGATCCCGGAGGAGATCCAGCTTCGGATCATCCACCGTGGCGTCGGCGCGATCACCGAGAACGACGTCAACCTGGCGTCCGCCTCGGCGAACTCGACCGCGATCATCATCGGCTTCAACGTGCGCCCGATGGACCAGGCTCGCGACCTGGCCGACCGCGTCGGCGTGGAGATCCGTTACTACACGGTCATCTACCAGGCCATCGACGAGATCGAGGCGGCCCTCAAGGGCATGCTCAAGCCGGAGTTCGAGGAGGTCGCCCTGGGTTCGGCGGAGGTCCGCGAGGTCTTCCGTTCGTCCAAGGTGGGTCTCATCGCCGGTTGCCTCGTGCGGTCCGGTCTGCTGCGGCGCAACGCCAAGGCCCGGGTGGTCCGCGACGGCACGGTCGTGGCGGAGCACGCCTCGATCACCTCGCTCAAGCGGTTCAAGGACGACGCGACCGAGGTCCGCGAGGGCTTCGAGTGCGGTCTGACCCTGGGTGGCTACGGCAACCTGCAGGTCGGCGACGTCATCGAGACCTTCGAGATGCGGGAGAAGCCCCGCGCGTAAGGCTCAACCCAGGCGGCCGGTGCGACAGCACCGGCCGCCTGGCCATGTCCGGGGCATGCTGCCCTGATACTGGGTTCGAGGAGGGCAGATGGCCAGATACGCACTGCTGACGGCACCATCGGCGAACAGGGTGTACGCGCAGTCCGCACCCGACCTGGTCGCCGCCGAGCTGTCCGTGTTCGGCGAGCGGGCAATGGACGGGCGGCTGGAACCGGCCGAGACGGTCGAGTTCGCCGGGCTGCCATACCTGGTCTTCGAGACCGAGGGTGGCCCGCTGTCCGACGACGACCTGCGCCTGCTGGCGAACCTGTCCTCCGGGTACGCGCTGTTCGAGGTCACCGGGGACGACCTGTTCCGCCCGGTCGGGCGGCCGGGCCTGGACCGGTTCGACGACGACCTGATCACGATCCAGAAGTACGCGGGCAAGACCAACGAACACTTCACCAAGCTGCTGCTCAACGTGACCGTGCTGGCCACCAGCTGGGCCGATCAGCTGCTCACCCGCCGGTTCACCGTGCTGGACCCGGTGGCGGGCCGGGGCACCACGCTCAACCAGGCCCTGATGTACGGCTGGGACGCGGTCGGCATCGAGCTGGACGGCAAGGACGTCGAGGCGTACTCGGCGTTCCTGAAGACCTGGCTCAAGCGCAAGCGGATCAAGCACACCGCCGAGGTCACGCCGCTGCGCCGCGAGGGCAAGCGGCTCGGGCGGCGCTTCGACGCCCGCATCGGCGACGTGCGCGACCAGCCGCAGCACGTGGCCCTGCTGGAAGCCGACACCACCGCCACCAAGGGCCTGCTCAAGGGCAACTCCGCCGACGTGATCGTGGCCGACCTGCCGTACGGGGTGGTGCACGGCAGCCGTACCGGCAAGGGGCTCGCGCGCGGGCCGCAGGAGCTGCTGGAGGAGTCGCTGCCCGGCTGGGTGGCGCTACTGCGCCCCGGCGGCGCGCTGGGCATGTCGTGGAACACCCACGTCGCCCCGCGCGAGGACGCGTTGGACCTGCTGGAGGAGAACGGACTGGAGGCCGTCGACTACGAGGGCTTCGAGCACCGGGTCGACCAGGGCATCAACCGCGACATTCTGGTGGCCCGCAAGGTGTGATCTCGCGTACGCTTCCGGCTCGTGCATACCGGAACATCCGTCTTCGACCTGCTGCTGCCGGGTGACTCCCGGTCGCTGAAGGAGAAGCGCTCATACGTGCGCCCGATCATCGCGGCGCTGAAGAAGTTCGAGGTCGCGGTCGCCGAGGTCGGCGCACTGGAGTTGCACGGCCGCACCGAGATCGGGGTGGCCGTGGTCGCGGCCGACCCGGCCCACGTCACCGAGATCCTCGACCGCTGCGAGCGGCTCGTGGTCAACCGCCCCGAGGTGGAGGTCGTCTCGGTCAAGCGGCGCTGGTACGGCGACGACGACTAGGTCGCCCATGTGCGACCGAGCGGGGGTTCGGGTAGGGCAGGTAGTGTCATGGTGTTGGTTTCGACCCTGCTCGGGGCTCGGCGGGCGGCAACTGGGCCGACGTTGAGTCACGGGTGCGGTCGTCGGTCGCGGAGGTGACGTGATGGGTGATCCGGCAAAGGTGCGCAAGCACGCCGAACGAGTGCGGGAGCTGGTGGCTTCCGCGGTACGCACCCAGGTCAAGGACCCCAGGCTCGGCATGATCACGATCACCGACGCCCGGATCACCGCCGACCTGCGGGAGGCGACCGTCTTCTACACCGTGCTCGGTGACGCCGAGGCCCAGGCGGGCACGGCCGCCGCGCTGGAGAGCGCCAAGGGCATGCTGCGCGGCGTGGTCGGCCGGGCCCTGGGCCTGCGCCACTCGCCGTCGCTGGCCTTCGTCTCCGACGACGTGCAGGAGCACGTGAAGCACATCGACGACCTGCTGGCCGAGGCCAAGCAGCGCGACGCCCAGGTGCAGACGCTGGCCGCCGGGGCGGAGTACGCCGGGGACGCCCAGCCGTACCGGGTGGATGAGGACGACGAGGACGAGGCGCAGGACGACGAGGAGGAGTCTGCGCTGCCCGCGGCGGCTCAGCGGTGATCGCTACGGAACCGGCCGGCGCGGCGGTGTCGCGCCGGCCCTCGGAACAGGACTGGGACGCCGCGGTCGCGGCGGTCCGGACCGGGCTGCGGCCCGGCGCCCGCGTGCTGCTGGTCTGCCACGTCAACCCCGACGGCGACGCGCTGGGCAGCATGCTCGGCTTCGCCCAGGGGCTGCGACAGCTCGGCGTCGAGTCGCTGCAGTGCACCTTCCCCGGGCCGCTGACCGTGCCCGCACCGCTGCACATGCCCGCGATGGACCTGCTCGTCCCCGAGTCCGAGGCCGACCCGGCCCCCGACCTGCTGGTCACCTTCGACGCCGCGAGTGAGGGGCGCCTGGGCTCACTCGTCGACCGGTTGGAGACAGCCGAGGCGAGCGTGGTGCTCGACCACCACGCCTCCAACACCGGGTTCGGCAAGGTGTCGCTGGTCGACCCGTACGCCGCGGCCACCTCCGTGGTCGCCGCCGAACTGCTGCGGCGCCTCGGCGTGACGCTCGACCGGGGCATCGCCGAGTGCCTGTACATCGCGCTGGTCACCGACACCGGCTCGTTCAAGTTCGACCTGACCACGCCCGAGGTGCACGAGCTGGCGGCCCGGCTGGTCGCCACCGGCATCGGTGTCGGCGAGATCTCCCGTCGGATCTTCGACAACCGCCCGTTCGGGGCGATCCGCCTGTTCGGGGAGGTGCTGGGCCGGGCTGAGCTCGACCCGGCCGCCGCGGGCGGGCGCGGCCTCGTCATCGCCGTGGCCACCCTGGACGACCTGGCCAAACACGAGCAGCCGCCATACGTGCTGGAGGCGCTGATCGACTCGGTGCGCTGCACCGCCGAGGCGGACGTGGCCCTGCTGCTCAAGCAGGTCGCCCCGGCCGAGTGGGCGGTGTCGATGCGCAGCAAGGGCGGCGCCGACGTCAGCCTGATCGCGGTGGCGCTGGGCGGCGGCGGGCACCGGCTCGCGGCGGGCTTCACCGGACGCGGCACGGCCGCCGAGGTCATCTCAGCGGTCCGGGAGCGCCTGGCCGAGCAGGACTGACAGCCGCACGTCTCGGGCGGAAAGGCTCCCCGGCACACCGGTCATCGGGGCACAATCGGGAGCATGGAGACACCGCCCGAGGTAGTCGTCGAACCGACGCGGCCCTGGGCGCGGGCGCACGTGATGCTGCCGGTGTTCGTACCGCTGTCGCTCATCGGCGGGCTGCTGCCCTCGTTCTCACTGGCCGCCAACCTGTATGTGCTGGCGCTTGGCGGGGGCATGCTCGTGGCCGGGATGTCGTCTCGCCTGCCGCGCCGGGCCGCGCCGTCCGGGCTGCTGCCCGGGGTGGTCTGGTGGCTGCTGCCCCTCGCGATCTTCGTCGTGGTCGAGGTGTTCACCTTCGGCATGGGCTCGACCAACGCCTACCCGACCCTGTCCCTGCTGGCCGATCCGGTGCTGGACGGATACCCGGCCCGCGCGCTGGCCTACTTCGGCTGGCTGTGCGCCTTCTGGGGGCTGGTGCGGCGATGACCCTCAGTCGAACCCTGGTCATCGCCGGGTTCCTCCTGTCCGGGCTGGCACTGGCCGCGGTGGAGTGGGCCGCCCGCCGCCCCGGTTCCCGCATCCCCACGCTCGGCGACGTGGCCGCCCTGGTCATGCGGTACGACGTCGGCGGCCTGCCGGTGGGCCGCCTGGCCATCCTCCTGTTCTGGTTCTGGCTCGGCTGGCACTTCCTCGCCCGTTGACCCCCGCCGGCTCCCCGCTGACCCCGTCGCCCCGCCGCTGACCCGCTCGGCCCGCCACCGGTCGGTTCGCCAAGATCACTTAAGTTGCCGGGCAATCGTGCGTATCTTGGGCACTCTTTCCCCCGATTGCCCGGCAACATGAAGTGATCTTGGGTGTGACCCCGGGCCGGGCAGGGCGGGATGGGCGAGGCGAGGGTGGTGGGGGTGTGACGGATCGCGGAAAGGACATTTCCGACTGATTGCCCGTTCAGCAACTCCTGAAGTGCGCAGAGTCGGAAACGCGATTCCGTGATGTGGGAACGTGCGTGCAGGATGTGGAACTGAACGATAGTTTTGTCTGAGCGTCACTTCCGGTTCACCATGACCGGCTCGGCGCGAGGAGTCACCACCGGCACGGCTCGGCGATCCCGAGGACGGCGGCGGCTAAAGGACGGACCACGGCGTGCACCCGGCACGGACCCTGGGCTGTCACCCAAGCTGACCCGTTTTCTCGCAAAGGATCGCTCTCATGCCCACGTCGAAGAAGCCGCAGCCGCAGCCCACCGAGGACGACCGCGAGCAGGCGCGCCGCGCCCTGCAGACCTCGATGGACACCCGCCAGTAGGCGAGGGTCCACACCACGGCACCCCGTCCGTCTACGCTGTCGGCGTGCCGATCTCGATCGACGAACCCGCTGCCGCGACCCTGATCTCGCGGTTGCGCCTGCAGGAACGGGCACTCGGCCGCTGCGCCTGGCTCTACGGCCTGGTCGGCCTGATCGCCACCGCCCTGTGGGTCCGCTCGGCCCCCGCCCGGACGGGCTGGACCGCCGACGTCGGCATCGCCCTGATCGCCCTGCTGCTCCTGGCTGCCTTCCTGATCACGGCGGCCCGGGTGCGGCAGGTGCGGATGCCGACGGGGCTGGGCCTGCACGGCCGCCCGCCCGGCTTCAGCGCCGCCGACCGGCCCACGCTCTACGCCGGGGCGGTCCTGCTGCTCTGTCTCGCGGGGACCGCCGATGATCCGGCCGAGTACGGCGCCGCGATCGTGATGGTGCTCCTGGCCGCCCTGATCGTCTTCCGGCCGCGCCGGGTGACCCTGCACCACGACAAGCTCACCGTGCGCCGGCTGCGCCGGGTGGACATCGCCTGGCCGTGGCTGACCGGTGTGGTGTGGACCCCCGAGCAGCCCCGGGAACTGCACCTGGCACTGAGCCGCCCCGGCGGCCGCGAGGACGTGCTGCGGGTGCGGGTCGACCCGCTGGAGGTGGAGCCGGGCTTCCTGGCGTACCTCATCGAGCACTACCGCACCGTGCCGCACGACCGCACCGCCATCGGCACCTCCGCTGAGCTGGCCCGGCGTCTGGCGGCGTACCCTTCCCCGGCATGAGCGCGCTGAGCACCAGGCGGTGGCCGTGAATCACAGCGCGGCTGCCGTGAGCGGATACCGCAGGATCGCGGCGCTGGCGCTGCCCGCGCTGGTGGTGCTCGCGGCCGAACCGCTGTACGTGCTGGTCGACACGGCCGTGGTGGGGCATCTCGGCAAGGTGTCGCTGGCCGCGCTCGGCCTGGCGGGCACCCTGCTCGGCCTGGCCGTCTGGCTCGGCAACGTGCTCGCGTACGGGACCACGGGCCGCGCGGCCCGCCGCTTCGGCGCGGGCGACCGCCCCGGCGCGGTCGCCGAGGGCGTGCAGGCGTCCTGGCTCGCGCTGCTGACCGGCTTGGCCCTGCTTGTGACCACCCAGTTGGCGGCCGGACCACTGGCCCGGGTGCTGGCCGGTGGCGGCCCCGACGCGGCCGAGGTGGCCCGCGAGGCGGAGCTGTGGTTGCGGGTGGCCGTGCTGGGCGCCCCGTTCATTCTGCTCGCGCTGGCCGGAAACGGCTGGATGCGTGGTGTGCAGGACACCCGCCGCCCGCTGTACTACGTGCTCGGCGCCAACCTCGCCTCGGCCGTGCTGTGCCCGCTGCTGGTGTACGGCCTCGGCTGGGGCCTGGTCGGCTCGGCCGTGGCCAACGTGACCGCGCAGACAGTCTCCGGGCTGCTGTTCGTGCGCGCGTTGGTGGTGGAGCGGGTGCCGCTGGCGCCCCGGCCCGACCTGCTGCGTCACCAGCTCGCCGTCAGCCGTGACCTGATCGTGCGGGGGGCGGCGTTCCAAGCCTGCTTCCTGTCGGCGGCCGCGGTCGCGGCCCGGTTCGGCGCCGCGGCGCTGGCCGCGCACCAGGTGGCGCTGCAGCTGTGGTTCTTCACCGCGCTGGTGCTCGACTCGGTGGCGATCGCGGCCCAGTCGCTGGTCGGGGCGGAGTTGGGCGCGGGCGACGCGGCGCGGGCCCGGCGCACCGCCCGCCAGATCACCTGGCTGGGCTGGTGGTGCGGGGTCGCGTTCGCCGTCGTGCTCGGGGCGGGCGTGGCGGTGCTGCCCGCCCTGTTCACCGACGATCCTGCGGTATGGGCCCAGTCCGCGCTGATCTGGCCGTGGTTCGCGCTGCTGCTGCCGATGGGCGGCATCGTGTTCGCGCTCGACGGGGTGATGATCGGCGCAGGCGACGTGACGTACCTGCGCAACCTGACCATCGTGGCGGCGCTGGCCGGGTTCCTGCCGATGACCTGGGCCGCGTACGCGTTCGAGCTGGGGCTGAGCGGGGTGTGGGCCGGGTTGACCCTGTTCCTAATGGTGCGGCTGGTGGCGCTGCTGCTGCGGCTGCGCACGGGTCACTGGGCGGTGCCCAGCGCGGTGCCCAGCGCGGTGCCGAGCGCCGTGCCCAGCCCGGTCACCCCTTCGCCCCAGCCGTAGGCTGGTCGGCTGTGAGCAGCGCGAAGAACTCCCGGCCGGTGACCGACGGCCTGATCGTGGTGGACAAGGCCCCGGGCATGACCTCGCACGACGTGGTGGCGAAGGTGCGCCGGATCGCGGGCACCCGCAAGGTCGGCCACGGCGGCACCCTGGACCCGATGGCGACCGGGGTGCTGGTGCTCGGCGTGGGCCGGGCCACCCGGCTGCTGACGTACGTGGTCGGCACGGACAAGGTCTACCGGGGCACGATCCGGCTCGGGCAGACCACGGTCACCGACGACGCCGAAGGGGACGTGACGGCCACGACGCCCGCCGGGCACATCACCGAGGAGCGGATCCGGGCCGGGCTGGCCGCGCAGACCGGGGCGGTCGACCAGGTGCCGTCGGCGGTGAGCGCGATCAAGGTGAACGGGGTGCGGTCGTACCACCGGGTGCGGCAGGGCGAGCAGGTCGAGCTGCCCGCCCGCCGGGTGACCATCTCGCGCATCGACGTGCTGAACATCACGGCGGTCGATGACGTGATCGATGTCGAGGTGGAGGTGGCCTGCTCGTCGGGCACCTACATCCGGGCCATCGCCCGCGATCTCGGGGCGGGGCTGGGCGTCGGCGGGCACCTGACCGCGCTGCGGCGCAGCGCGGTGGGCGGGTTCACGCTGGCTGAGTCGTACACCCTGGAACAGCTCGCGGAGCTGGCCGACCCGGTGGCGCTGCCGCTGGCGCAGGCCCTGGGTCGGGCCATGCCCGTGCGCACGGTCGACGCCGACGCCGCCAAGACCGTCTCCCATGGCGGGCCGCTGCCCGCGACCGGCCAGACCGGGCCGTACGGTGTGGTGGGTCCCGACGGCGCGGCGCTCGCGGTCATGTCCGAGCGCGACGGCAAGGCGCGGGCCGAGATCGTTCTGGTGGGAGGCGAGCAGTGATGCAGCGGTGGCGTGGGTTCGACGCGGCACCCGGCGGCTGGGGCCGCTCGGTGGTCACCATCGGCGTCTTCGACGGCGTGCACTCCGGGCACCAGCAGACCATCGGGCACGCGGTCAAGCGCGCCCGTGACCTGGGCCTGCCCGCCGTCGTGGTGACCTTCGACCCGCACCCGTCCGAGGTGGTGCGGCCCGGCTCGCACCCGGCCGTGCTGACCCCGCCGCTGCGCAAGGCCGAGCTGATCGAGGGCCTGGGCGTGGACGTGCTGTGCGTGCAGCCGTTCACCCTGGAGTTCTCCAAGCTGTCGGCGGACCGGTTCGTGCACGACATGCTGGTCGAGCACCTGCACACCGCGCTGGTGGTGGTGGGGGAGAACTTCCGGTTCGGGCACAAGGCCGCCGGCGACGTGGAGTTGCTGAGCAAGCTCGGCCGCACGTTCGGGTTCGCGGTCGAGTCCGCGCCGCTGGTCACCGGCGACGGCACGGTGTTCTCCTCGACCTACGTGCGGGCCTGCGTCGACGCGGGCGACGTCGAGGCCGCCGCGGCGGTGCTGGGACGTCCGCACCGGCTGGAGGGCGTGGTCGTACGCGGTGACCAGCGCGGCCGCCAGCTCGGGTTCCCGACGGCGAACCTGTTCACGGCCAAGTACGCCGCGGTGCCCGCCGACGGGGTCTACGCCTGCTGGCTGGTGCGCGGCAACGAGCGGCTGCCCGCCGCCGTCTCCATCGGCACCAACCCGACCTTCTCCGGCCAGGACCGCCGGGTCGAGGCGTACGTGCTCGACTTCTCCGGCGACCTGTACGGCGAACGCCTGGCCCTGGACTTCGTCAGCCATCTGCGGCCGACGCTCAAGTTCGACGGCATCGAGTCCCTGATCGCCGCGATCGAGGACGACGTCCTGCGCACCCGCGCCGTGCTGGGGGTGCCCGCGCCCTAGCGGGTTCGCCGGGGAAACGCGCATTCCGTATACCGGCGGGGTGCATCGGCACCAACTGGTAACGTGGTACCAACGCCGGGTCACCGGCGTGGACCCAGGTATGCCTGCTCGACGCCGCGGGCTGCCAGGGTGGCTAGGAAGACCCACAGTTAGGGAGAACATGGCGCTCGACGCTACTGTCAAGACCCAGATCATGACGGACTACGCGACCACCGAGGGTGACACCGGTTCGCCGGAGGTCCAGGTGGCCGTGCTGACCAAGCGGATCCAGGATCTGACCGAGCACCTGAAGGTGCACAAGCACGACCACCACAGCCGTCGTGGTCTGCTGCTGCTGGTCGGTCGCCGCAAGCGGCTGCTGGCGTACCTCTCGAAGTCGGACATCGCCCGCTACCGTGCGCTCATCGAGCGCCTCGGCCTGCGCCGATAGACGAACCGGGGGAGCGGCGCCAGTGTCGCTCCCCCGATGCTTAACCCAGAAGAAGGCACGTCACCCGCTCGTCGGGTGAACCGGGTCGGTCCTCGGTAGTGGTGTCCGGAGTCACACTCCGGGCGCTTCGATCGAAGACCGACTGTCAACCCGGGGTGTGGGCGGCGGCGTGCCGCAGACAGAAGGAGCACACAGCTTCATGACCGAGAGCACACTCGGCGAGCAGCACAGCAAGGCAGTGATCGACAACGGCGCGTTCGGTACGCGCGAGATCACGTTCTCCACGGGCCGCCTGGCCCGCCAGGCCGCTGGTTCGGCCATCGCCCAGCTGGGCGACACGGTGGTCCTCTCCGCGACCACCGCGAGCAAGACCCCGAAGGACCAGTTCGACTTCTTCCCGCTGACGGTGGACGTCGAGGAGCGGATGTACGCCGCGGGTCGCATCCCGGGCTCGTTCTTCCGCCGCGAGGGCCGTCCCAGCGAGGACGCCATCCTCACCTGCCGTCTGATCGACCGGCCGCTGCGCCCGTCGTTCGTGAAGGGCCTGCGCAACGAGGTCCAGGTCGTCGAGACGGTCCTCTCGCTCGACCCGGCCCACCCGTACGACGTGGTCGCCATCAACGCGGCCAGCATGTCCACCAAGCTCGCCGGTCTGCCGTTCAGCGGCCCGATCGGCGCGACCCGGGTGGCGCACATCGACGGCCAGTGGGTCGCCTTCCCGACCCACGCCGAGCTGGAGCGGGCCACCTTCGACATGGTGGTCGCCGGCCGGACGCTGGAGGACGGCGACGTCGCGGTCATGATGGTCGAGGCGGAGGCCACCGAGCACACCGCCAAGCTGGTCGCCGCCGGTGCGACCGCCCCGACCGAGGAGGTCGTGGCGAGCGGCCTGGAGGCGGCGAAGGCCGCGATCCGGGAGCTGTGCCGGGCGCAGAGCGAGCTGGCCGCGGTCGCCGCGAAGCCGGTTGGCGAGTTCCCGGTGTTCCTGGACTACCAGGACGACGCGTACGCGGCGGTCAAGGCGGCGGCGGGCACCGAGGTGGCCGAGGCGCTGAAGATCATCAGCAAGGCCGAGCGCGAGGAAGCTCTCGACCTGGTCAAGGAGAAGGTCCTGACCCAGGTCGCGCCCCAGTTCGAGGGGCGCGAGAAGGAGCTGCCGGCGGCGTTCCGCTCGCTCACCAAGTACGAGGTGCGCCACCGCGTGCTGCGTGACGGCGTGCGCATGGACGGCCGGGGCCTGCGTGACATCCGCGCGCTGACCGCCGAGATCGGCGTGCTGCCGCGGGTGCACGGTTCGGCGCTGTTCGAGCGCGGCGAGACCCAGATCCTGGGTGTCACCACGCTGAACATGCTGCGCATGGAGCAGGCGCTGGACACGCTGTCGCCGGCCAAGACCAAGCGCTACATGCACAACTACAACTTCCCGCCGTACTCGACCGGTGAGACCGGCCGGGTGGGCTCGCCCAAGCGCCGCGAGATCGGCCACGGCGCGCTGGCGGAGCGGGCACTCGTGCCCGTGCTGCCCTCGCGCGAGGAGTTCCCGTACGCGATCCGGCAGGTGTCGGAGGCGCTGGGCTCCAACGGCTCGACCTCGATGGGCTCGGTCTGCGCGTCCACGATGTCGCTGCTGGCCGCCGGTGTGCCGCTGAAGGCGCCGGTCGCGGGTATCGCCATGGGCCTCATCTCCGACGAGGTCGATGGCAAGACCAAGTACGTGACGCTGACCGACATCCTCGGGGCCGAGGACGCGTTCGGTGACATGGACTTCAAGGTCGCCGGTACCCCGGACTACGTGACCGCGCTGCAGCTGGACACCAAGCTCGACGGCATCCCGTCGGACGTGCTGGCCGGTGCGCTGCAGCAGGCCCACGAGGCGCGCGGCACCATCCTCGGCGTGATGGCCGCGGCCATCGCCTCGCCGGGGGAGATGAGCGACTACGCGCCGCGCGTCACCACCGTCAAGATCCCGGTCGACAAGATCGGTATGGTGATCGGGCCCAAGGGCCAGACCATCAACGCGATCCAGGACGAGACCGGCGCCGAGATCTCGATCGAGGACGACGGCACGATCTACGTCGGCGCGACCGACGGCCCCTCGGCCCAGGCCGCGGTGGACCGGATCAACGCCATCGCGAACCCGACCCTGCCGAAGGTGGGCGACCGCTTCCTGGGCACCGTGGTGAAGACCGCGGCGTTCGGCGCGTTCGTCTCGCTGACGCCGGGCCGCGACGGCCTGCTGCACATCTCGAAGGTGGGCGACGGCAAGCGGGTCGACAAGGTCGAGGACTTCCTCAACGTCGGCGACAAGGTTGAGGTGATCATCGCGGACGTGGACGCCCGCGGCAAGATCTACCTGGACAAGATCGGCCCTGACGGCAACCCGATCGTGAGCGACAAGGCCCCCCGCGAGGGTGGCGACCGGGCTCCGCGCGAGGGTGGGGACCGGCCGCGTAGCGGCGACCGCGGCGGCGACCGTCCGCGCGGCGGCGACGACAGCGAGCGCCGTCGTCGTACCCGTCGCGACTGACCGTCGGTGACCGCACAGCAAGACAGCGCACAGCCCGCGCAGACCTCCGAGTCTGCGCGGGCTGTGCCCGTTGCCCGTACCTTCAACCAGGTCAAGGCGGAAACCCGCGTGGACATCAGCGACCCGCTCGGCGGCACGGTCCGGCGGACGGTGCTGCCCAACGGCATGCGCATCCTGACCGAGGCCGTGCCCGCGATGCGCAGCGTCAGCTTCGGCATCTGGGTGGGGGTGGGCTCGCGCGACGAGGCCCCGCAGCTCGGCGGCGCCTCGCACTTCCTGGAGCACCTGCTGTTCAAGGGCACGCGCAAGCGCTCGGCCCTGGACATCTCCGCGGCGATCGAGGCGGTCGGCGGCGAGACCAACGCCTACACGGCCAAGGAGTACACCTGCTTCTACGCCCGGGTCCTCGACGCCGACCTGGAGCTGGCGATCGACGTCATGTGCGACGCGGTCGCCGACTCGGTGCTGGCCGAGGCGGACGTGGAGACCGAGCGCGGCGTGATCCTCGAAGAGATCGCGATGCACGCCGACGAGCCCGGTGACGAGGTGCATGACCTGCACGCCGAGGTGCTGTACGGCGACCACCCGCTGGGACGCCTGATCTCGGGCACCATCGAGACGATCACCCCGATGACCCCCGAGCAGATCCACGGCTTCTACCGGCGCCGCTACACCCCGCCGGTGATCGTGATCGCGGCGGCGGGCAACCTCGACCACACCACCGTGGTCAAGCTGGTCAAAAAGGCGTTCGAGGGTACGCCGCTGGGCGACGCCCCCGACGCCGCGCCCGAGCCCACCCGCTCGGCCCTGGCCACCGTCAGGACGCTTCCGGCGGGCACCCTGCTGCGCGAAGACGACACCGAGCAGGCGCACCTGGTGCTCGGCGGCCCCGCGCTGCACCGCCACGACGAGCGGCGCTTCGCCCTCGGCGTGCTCAACAACGTGCTCGGCGGCGGCATGTCCAGCCGCCTGTTCCAGCAGATCCGCGAGACCCGCGGCCTGGCCTACTCGGTCTACTCCTACACCTCGCAGTACGCCGAGACCGGCTCGTTCGCCGTCTACGCCGGCTGCGCGCCGGCCAAGGCGCAGGAGGTGCTGGACCTGGTCCGGGCCGAGCTCGCCGAGGTGGCCGCGAACGGGATCACCGCCGAGGAGCTGCGCCGGGGCAAGGGCATGCTCAAGGGCTCGCTGGTGCTGGGGCTGGAGGACACCGGGTCGCGGATGAGCCGCCTGGGCAAGGGCGAGCTGCTCTACGGCGACCTGATGGACGTCGACGAGCTGCTGGCCCGCATCGACGCGGTCACCATCGACGATGCCAACGCGATCGCCGCCGAGGTGCTGACCGTGCCGATGTCGCTGGCGGTGGTCGGCCCGTTCGACGAGGGCGCGCTGTCCTGACCTGCGCTCCGGTTCCGGAATGCTGTCCTGACCTGCGCTCCGGTTCCGGAATGCTGTCCTGACCTGCGCTCCGGTTCCGGAATGTGGTGTCCTGCGTGGTCGCCGCACCGGAGTCCGGAGCATCGGCTAGGTTGGGCGCGTGACTGAAGCAGTGGAGCCGATTCGGGTCGGTGTGCTGGGCGCGCGCGGCCGGATGGGTGTCGAGGTCTGCCGCGCGGTGGACGGAGCCGAGGACCTCGACCTCGTCGCGATGATCGACCAGGGTGACTGGCTCTTCAACGCCTCCGACGCGGGCGCGCAGGTCGTCGTCGACTTCACCAACCCCGAGGCCGTGCTGGACAACCTGCACTGGTGCATCGACCAGGGCATCAACGTGGTGGTGGGCACCAGCGGCTTCACCGACGCGCGCATCGAGCAGGTGCGGGGTTGGCTGGCGGACAAGCCCGACGTGGGGGTCGTGATCGCACCCAACTTCGGCATCGGCGCCGTGCTGATGATGGAGTTCGCCGCCCGTGCCGCGAGATACTTCGAGTCCGTCGAGATCATCGAGCAGCACCACCCCCGCAAGGTCGACGCGCCCAGCGGCACCGCCCTGCACACCGCCCGGCTCGTCGGGCGGGCGCGTGAGGAGGCCGGGATGGGCGCCATGCCTGACGCGACCACGGACGAGATGGCCGGGGCGCGGGGCACCGAGGTGGCGGGCGTGAAGATCCACAGCGTACGCGCCTCCGGGCTGGTCGCCCACCAGGAGGTGCTGTTCGGTGCCACCGGCGAGACGCTGACCATCCGGCACGACTCGTTCGACCGGGTGTCGTTCATGCCCGGCGTGCTGCTGGCCATCCGCGAGGTGGTCAAGCGCCCCGGCCTGACCGTGGGCCTGGACGCCCTGCTCTAGTCGGGTGCCGCTGTCGGCCCCCACTTTTGATTGACGCTGGCCTATCCGGAAGACGAATCATGGCTTGATCGTCTTCTGAATGGGCCAGCGTCGTCTTCTGAATGGGCCAGCGTCGTCTTCTGAATGGGCCAGCGTCGAAGCGAAGCGGGGGTGCTACAGGAGCGTGTGCAGGCGGAGTTGGGGGACGAGCATGTCGTCCACGTCGAGGGCGCGGGTCGCGCCGTCGGGGGCCCAGCCCGCCGAGGTGAGGAACTTGCGGGTGGCCGCGTCACGGTCGAACGCCCAGCACACCGCCGAGGCGTACCCGTCGGTGCGCCACAGGTCGACGCTGGCCGACAGCAGGCGGCTGCCGTGCCCACGACGCCCCCAACGCGGCTCGACCAGCAGGTCTGTGACGGCCGCCACGGTCTCGCCCGCGCCGATGTGATCCTCGCCGGGGGCCAGCGCCGCCTCGTCGAACGGCCCCGACGCCGCGAAGCCCACCACGTATTCTTGGACCGCCTGATCGACGGCGTTCTGCTCGACCGCCACCAGCACCCGATGCTGGGGGC
The DNA here is from genome assembly GCF_019083965.1 of Catellatospora tritici. Taxonomy (GTDB): domain Bacteria; phylum Actinomycetota; class Actinomycetes; order Mycobacteriales; family Micromonosporaceae; genus Catellatospora; species Catellatospora tritici. The sequence continues at coordinate 81,576 of NZ_JAHRCY010000001.1, read as the reverse complement.
TGGGCGGGGCGGAGACCGCCTCGGCCCACTGCTCGCGCAGGAACGACTCGTCGAGCTGTTCGAGCACGTGCCGGGGGAGCAGGCGTCTGTAGGCGACCCGCCAGGTCGTCAATTGAATACGCGCGATCTCGCCGACGTCGTCCAGACGCGCCGGCCGGACGAACCCGACAGCCATGCCGAAAGCGTACCGAGCGGCCGGGTGCACTGATCAGGAGGTATGAGGTTTGAGCCGGGCCAGGCAGATCACCATCGTGGCGGCGGCAGCCGTCGCGGCGCTGGTGTTCGTGGCGCTGTTCGCGCAGCGGCACGGCTTCTTCGACCTCAACGTCTACTACGGCGCCGTCCGGTACTGGGTGTCCGGTGGCGAGATCTACGACTTCTTCCGGCCCCGCAGCACGTACGGCTTCACGTACCCCCCGTTCGCCGCGCTGGCCATGCTGCCGATGGCGGTGCTCGCCTGGCCGGTGGCGATCGTGCTCAGCTGTGCCGCGACCGCCCTGGTCACCTGGTGGCTGCTGCGGCGGCTGCTCACCCCGCTGGCCCGGCAGCGGGGCTGGGACCGCTGGTTCGTGGTGGCCCTGGCCCTGTGCCTGGTCACCGTGTACGAGCCGATGCGCGAGACCTTCCTGTTCGGCCAGGTCAACATGCTGCTGCTGGGGCTGGTCGCGTTCGACCTGCTCGTGCTCGCCCCGCGCGGCAGCCGCTGGACCGGCGTCGGCATCGGCCTGGCCACGGCGATCAAGCTGACCCCGGGCATCTTCATCGTCTACCTGCTGATCACCCGCCGCTGGCGGGCCGCCGCCACCGCCGCGGGCACCGCCGCCGGGGCCACCCTGCTGGCCGCCGCGGTCGCCCCCGACGCCACGCGCGAGTTCTGGACCAGTGCGCTGTGGGACACCGACCGGGTCGGCGTGCTGTCGTTCATCTCGAACCAGTCCCTGCAGGGCATGATCGCCCGGATCGGGGACGTGCCCGGCGGCAAGGCCGTCTGGGCGGTGCTGGTGCTCGGCGTGCTGGCGCTCTGGTTCGTGCGCTGCCGCCGCGCCGCCGCGCAGGGCGACGAGGTGGCGGGGCTGGCGTACACGGGCATCGTGGGGGTGCTGATCAGCCCGGTGACGTGGGTGCATCACCTGGTCTGGCTGATTCCCGCCCTCGTCCTCCTCCTCCAGCACGGCCTTGAGGTAAGGAAGGGCCCCTTCTTATCGCAATCCGTAGAAGAAGGGGCCCTTCTTAACCGTCGCTCGCGACGACGCCGGTGGGCGCTACTGGGGCTGGCGGCGGGGTCGTACGTGATCCTGACCAGCCGGGTGGTGTGGCTGTGGGAGGACCGGGTCGGCGGCTGGGCCGTCTTCTTCGGCGCCAACGCCTACGTCTGGATCTGCCTCGCCCTGCTCCTGCTGACCCCGATCACCCAGCGACCGGCCCCGGAACTACCCGAGCTGCCCGAGTTCCCGGATGAGGGTGCAGCGCAGCTCGGGGATGTCGACGTCGCTGCCGCGCGGCCGAAACGTCGAGTGCGTGCCGTCCGGGCGTAGCCCGTGGCGGGCGTAGAACCGCAGCGCCCGCGTGTTCTCGGTCAGCGCCCACAGCCGCACCTCCGGCTGGGGCAGCCCGGCCAGCGCCGCCTCGATGAGCCGGTCGGCCACGCCGGTGCCCCAGCGGTCGGAGCGTACGTACAACGCCAGGATCTCGCCGACCTGGGCGTCGAGGCTCCCGCCGAGGCTGTGGCCCTCCTCCCGGTACGGCCCGAAGCACACCCAGCCGACCGGCTCGGTGTCGACCGCGATCAGGTTCGTGAACGGGCTGTCGGACACGCTCAGCCGTTCGACGCGTTCGCGGGTGCGCTGCTCGACGTCGAGTGCGGCGAGGACATGGTCGGGGACGATCCCGACGTACGCCGCCCGCCACGACTCGATGTGCAGCGCCGCGACCGCCGCGCAGTCCGTGACTGTTTCCGCCCTGACTGTGATCACGCTGTCGCGTGCCTCGCTCCCCATGCTGGGGATGTTAGGAAGGGCACCTTCTACAACGCAAAGCGATAAGAAGGTGCCCTTCCTTACCTCGGTGCGCCGCGGCCGCGGCGCACCGAGGAAGAGTGTCGTGGGGTGGGGGTAGCGTCGGGCGGCGTGGAGTCGATGACGATCGCGCAGGCACGGCGAATGGCACTGGCGGCCCAGGGGTTCACCGACCGGGCGCCCAAGGGCGCGATCGAGGCGCGGCACCTGCGCAAGGTGGTGGTCGGCCGCACCGGACTGTTGCAGATCGACTCCGTCAACGTGCTCCAGCGGGCGCACTACCTGCCGGTTTACAGCCGACTGGGGGCGTACGACCCGACTGTGCTGGATTCGGCGAGCGCCCGACGGCCGCGCTGGCTGTTCGAGTACTGGGGACACGAGGCCTCGCTGCTGCCGGTCCAGCTGCAGCCGCTGTTCCGGTGGCGGATGGCGCGGGCCGAGGGCGCCTGGGGTGGGCCGCGCAGCATCGCCGTGCAGCGTCCCGACCTGGTCGCCTGGGTGCTCAAGGAGGTCGGCGAGCGCGGTCCGGTGACCGCCGCGCAGATCGAGCAGGACGTGCCACGGCCCAAGGACAACTGGGGCTGGAACTGGTCGGACGTGAAGAAGGCGCTGGAGTGGCTGTTCTACGCCGGCGACATCACCTCCGCCGGGCGCACCAGCCAGTTCGCCCGGCTGTACGACCTGACCGACCGGGTGCTGCCCGCCGCGGTCGTGCACACGCCCACGCCGGAACCGGCCGAGGCGTACCGGCGCCTGGTCGAACTGTCCGCCCGCGGTCTGGGCGTGGCCGCCGAGCCGGAGCTGCGCGACTACTTCCGACTGCCGCTGGACGGGACGCGGGCCGCCATCGCCGACCTGGCCGAGGAGGGCGTGCTGGTGCCGGTGGAGGTGCGCGGTTGGAAGCAGCGGGCGTGGCGACACCGTGACGCCGCGATGCCGCGCCGGGTGTCGGTGTCGACCCTGGTCAGCCCGTTCGATCCGCTGATCTGGGAACGCGGCCGCACCGAGCGGCTGTTCGACCTGCGCTACCGCATCGAGATCTACGTGCCGCAGGAGCAGCGGGTGCACGGGTATTACGTGCTGCCGTTCCTGCACGGCGACCGGTTCGCCGCGCGCGTCGACCTCAAGGCCGACCGGCGCGCCGGGGTGCTGCGGGTGCCCGCCGCGTGGGCCGAGCCGGGCGTCGACCCGCAGGTCACCGCCCAGGCGCTCGCGGTGGAGCTGCGCCGCCTGGCCGACTGGCTGGGGCTGTCCGAGGTGGCCCCGCCCGAACGGGGTGATCTGGCCTCGGCGCTGGCCGATGCGGGTGTGCGTGGCAGTGTAAGTTCAGTGGTGTGACTGAGGCCTCCGCGTACCCTGACGCCGGGCACTTCGCCCCGCCGCCCGTCGACCGGGCCAGCCGGTTCGTCGAGTGGATGCGCGCGCACACGCCCCGCTGGGCGGTGCCGCTGGCGGCGCTGGGCTGCATCGGCGGCGCGCTCGGATACACGCTGCTGGTCGACCCGACCAACAACCCCGCGGAAGCGACCCCGACCTGCCTGGTCAAGCTGCTCACCGGGTTCGACTGCCCGGGCTGCGGGGGTACGCGCGCGGCCTGGTACCTGATGCACGGCGACCTGCCCGCGGCGGCCCGCCACCACCTGCTCTTCACCTTCGCGGTGCCGTTCCTGATCTACATGTACGTCGCGTGGGCGGGCAACACCACGTTCCGGTGGAAGCTGCCGCAGCTGCGGATCACGCCGAAGCTGGTGGGGCTGTTCCTGGGGGCGTGGGGTGTCTTCATGGTGCTGCGCAACCTGCCCTGGGCCCCGTTCACGTACTTCTTCGTGTGACCCGGTCCGCCTCGGCGGATCGACGAGGGCGTCTCGCCCCGACATGGCATCGACACTGGCCTATCCAGAGGGCGACTTCGCTGATTTCGTCCTCTGGATAGGCCAGTGTCTATTCAAAAGCGGGGCTGTCGCGGCCCGGGTCGCCGGGGGCGGGAGGAGGCGTCCGCTCTCCGGCGACACGGATCACCCGTTGACGCGGCGCAGGGTGACGTCACCGCTGGCGGTGCGGGTCTTGATGGTCAGGCTGTGGCCCGTCGCCACGGGCGAGCCCGGCATGGACAGATCGCTGGCGGTGCGCCCGGAGACCGTGTTCACGTCGAGCCACACTCCCGTACCGGCCGCGACGCCGACGGTCACGTCGCCGCTGGCGGTGTTGATCCGGATCTCGCCCTGCCGGGTGATCCCGAACGCGACATCGCCCGAGGCGGTGGTGACTTTGGCGTCGCGGGCCGCGGCTTCGATCTCCACGTCGCCGCTGGCGGTGTGCACGGTGATCTCGCCGCCGACCTGTCCGGTGCGGACGTCGCCGGAGGCGCTCTTGACCCGCAGCGCACCGCCCACCTCGCCCAGTCGGACATCGCCGCTGGCGGTGTTGACGCTGGTGTCGCCGGTGACTCGCTCGACCTCGACGTCACCGCTGGCGGTGTTGACGACCACATCGTGGTATCGACCGGTGATGCTCGCGTCGGCCGAGGCGATGCTGACGCTCAACGCGCTGTCGGCGGGCAGCTCGACACGGACCAGCAGTTTCGCGCGGCGGAACAGCCGCCAGCCGCCGTGTTCGGGGGCGCTGACCAGCAGGCGGTGGCCGTCGACCAGCTCCACCCGGCACTCCTCGACGGCCTGGGCGCTGGCCTCGCTGCTGTCCAGCGGGGTGATGCTGACGGTCGCGGTCTGGCGGTCGCCCGCCACGACCTCGAGACGTCCGGCCGACAACTTCAGGTCGGCGTGGATGGTGCCGTTGCAGGGGAACTCACGGTTCATGGTCGGCTCCTCGCCGTTTCAGGCCTGGGCGAAGCCGGTGATCCGGCGCCCGTGGTGGGTGGTCGGGGGTGCGGGCATCGGCCCGCGCAGCGCGTTGGCGGTGGCCCGGACGAGCCAGGCGTTGACGGAGATGCCCTCGGCGGCGGCGGCGCGCTCGACGCCCTCCTTGAGGCCTTCGGGCAGGCGCAGCGTGAGCCGGGTCAGGTCGCCGCTCTCCACGACGGGTGCGGCCGGTGCGGCTTCCGGCGTCTCCGCCGGGGTCGCGGTGGTGGTGACCACCAGGTCGGCTTCGCGGCCGCGCAGGCGGACCTCGACGGTCGCGCCGTCGAGCTTGGTGGTGATCTCCGCGGTGGCGTCGGCGAGCACCTCGATCAGGCACAGCCGGGCCGAGGCGTCCAGCGCGGTGGCGAGCAGGTCCGCCACGCGGGCGGTCTCCTCACCGCCGGGTGCGGCGGTCGCGGTCAGATCCCGCCGCAGGGAGTCGAGGTACGGGGACAGGTCCATGACACCACTATGACGTCAGAAGTGACGTCATGCAAGCGTCAATTCTGACGTCGTCTTGACGGTAGTGACGTCATAGATGGCGTCACTCGCGCGCAAGGGTGACCCTCGCCTCCCGCGAGCAGCCAGAAGGGGTCGGTCCACTAGGATCAGCCGTTGTGACTGAGATCGTGAAGCCTTCGGTGCAGTTGATCGCGTGGACGAACTTCCAGGCTCCGGCCGACGTGGAGTGGGATACCGATGCCGACGGCGGCCAGGCGCTGGCGGAGTTCGCCGGGCGGGCCTGCTACCAGTCCTGGACCAAGCCGAACCCGGCCACCGCGACCAACGAGGGCTACCTGCGGCACATCCTCGAGGTCGGGCACCTGTCGGTGCTGGAGCACGGCACGGCCACGTTCTACTTCACCGGCGTGTCACGTTCATTCACGCACGAGCTGATCCGGCACCGGCACTTCTCGTACTCCCAGCTGTCCCAGCGGTATGTCCCCGAGCGTGACGCGGCCATGGTCGAGCCCGAGGTGATCGCGGCCAATCCGGAGCTGCACAAGAAGTTCGTCGAGGCGAGCGAGGCCGCGGTGCGGGCGTACAACGAGCTGCTGGAGGGCCTGGAGGCGACCTTCGCCGACGTGCCCAACGCGACCCTGCGCCGCAAGCAGGCCCGTCAGGCCGCCCGCTCGGTGCTGCCCAACGCCACCGAGACCCGGATCGTGGTCACCGGCAACTACCGCGCCTGGCGGCACTTCATCGCCATGCGCGCCACCGAGCACGCCGACGTGGAGATCCGCGAGCTGGCCGTGGCCACGCTGCGCCACCTCCAGCAGCTCGCGCCGAACGTGTTCGGCGACTTCACCATCAGTACCCTGCCCGACGGCACGGAGATCGCCTCCAGCGTCTTCACCTGGGAGTCCTGAGGCCAGGGCTGGCACCCACGGTATTCCGCTAGGTTGTGTGCATGACGTACGACGCTCACCGGCCCTTCGGCCGCCTGATCACCGCGATGGTCACCCCGTTCCGCCAGGACGGCTCCCTCGATGTCGACGGAGCCGCCAAGCTTGCCGCGTACCTCGTGGACGAGCAGCGCAACGACGCGTTGGTCATCAACGGCACCGCCGGTGAGTCGCCCACCACCACCGACGCCGAGAAGGAGACTCTCGTGCGCGCCGTGGTCGAGGCCGTCGGCGACCGGGTGCAGGTGTTGGCCGGGGTGGGCACGTTCGACACGCACCACACGATCGAGCTGGCCCACGGCGCGCAGCGGGCGGGCGCGCACGGCCTGCTGCTCGTGACGCCGTACTACTCCCGGCCGCCGCAGGCCGGGGTCGAGCGGCACTTCCTGGCGGTGGCGCAGGCCTCCGAACTTCCGATCATGCTGTACGACATTCCGCACCGCACCGGCACCGCGATCGCCACCGACACGTTCCGCCGGGTGGCCGAGCATGAGCGCATCGTGGCGGTCAAGGACGCCAAGGGCGACCTGACGGCGGCCTCCTGGGTCATGCGCGACACGGGGCTGGCCTTCTACTCCGGCGACGACGCCAACACGCTGCCGCTGCTGTCGGTCGGCGCGGTCGGCGTGGTCGGCACCTCGACCCACCTGATCGGGCCCGGCACCAAAGAGATGATCGAGGCGTACGAGCGGGGCGACGTCGCCACCGCGCTGCGCCTGCACCGGCAGCTGCTGCCGCTGTTCACCGGCATCTTCCGTACCGCGGGGACGATCCTGACCAAGGCCGCGCTGAACACCCGCGGCCTGCCCGCGGGCCCGGTGCGCGCACCGTTGGTGGACGCGACCGAGGCCGAACTGGCCCAGCTGCGCGCCGACTGCGCGGCGGCGGGCGCGGCGCTCTAAGACGTACCGGCGGCGTCGAGCCGCCAGCAGAACGGCACGCCGCGCGTGCCGACAGATTGGCGGCATGTCGAAAGCCGCCAAGCCCGAAGGAGAGATTAATTGACCGCAGCGAATTTGGACGCGGTGCGTAGCGCAAGTCTGGGCGCACCGCCGCCGCTGCCCGAGGGCGGCCTGCGCATCATCCCGCTGGGCGGATTGGGTGCCATCGGCCGGAACATGACGGTGTTCGAGTTCGGCGGCAAACTGCTCGTCGTCGACTGCGGCGTGCTGTTCCCCGACACCGCCGACCAGCCGGGCGTCGACTTGATCCTGCCCGACTTCGCCCCGATCCTGGACCGCCTGGAGGACGTGCAGGCGATCGTGCTCACGCACGGGCACGAGGACCACATCGGCGCGGTGCCGTACCTGCTCGCCCACAAGAGCGACATTCCGCTGGTTGGCTCGCAGTTCACGCTGGCGCTGATCGAGGCGAAGCTGGCCGAGCGGCGTATCACGCCGTACACGCTGACCGTGAGCGAGGGGCAGCGCGAGCGGCTCGGCCCGTTCGAGCTGGAGTTCTTCGCGGTCAACCACTCCATCCCGGACGCGCTGGCCGTGGCCATCCGCACCGACGCGGGGCTGGTGCTGCACACCGGCGACTTCAAGATGGACCAGCTGCCGCTGGACGGGCGCATCACCGACCTGGCCGGGTTCGCGCGCCTGGGTGCCGAGGGCGTCGACCTGCTGCTGTCGGACTCGACCAACGCCGAGATCCCCGGCTTCGTCACCCCGGAGAAGGAGATCGGCCCGGTACTGGCCTCGATCTTCCACAAGGCGAAGGGCCGCATCATCGTGGCCTCGTTCGCCTCGCACGTGCACCGGGTGCAGCAGGTGCTCGACGCCGCCGAGGAGAACGGCCGCAAGGTCGCCCTCATCGGCCGCAGCATGGTCCGCAACATGGGCATCGCCCGTGACCTCGGCCTGCTGCGGGTCAAGCCCGGCCAGGTGGTCAACCTGGAGGACGCGGCCAGCCTGCCGCCGGACGAGATCGTGCTGATGTCGACCGGGTCGCAGGGCGAGCCGATGAGCGCCCTGGGCCGGATGGCCACCGGCGACCACCGCCACATCACCGTCGCCCCCGGCGACACGGTGGTGCTGGCCAGCTCGCTGGTGCCCGGCAACGAGACCAGCGTGTACCGGGTGATCAACCAGCTCGCCCGCGCCGGCGCCACCGTGATCCACAAGGACGTGGCGAAGGTGCACGTCAGCGGGCACGCCCCGGCCGGGGAGCTGCTGTACCTGCTGAATGTGGTGAAGCCCAGCAACCTGATGCCGGTGCACGGCGAATGGCGCCACCTGCGCGCCCACGCCCGCCTCGGCGTCGAGTCGGGCGTGCAGGCGGACCGCGTGGTGCTGTGCGAGGACGGCGACGTCGTCGACCTGGTCGAGGGCCACGCCAAGCTGGTCGGCCACGTCAAGAGCCGGTACGTCTACGTCGACGGTCTGGCCATCGGCGACGTCGGCGAGAGCCTGCTCACCGAGCGCCGGGTGCTCGGTGACGGTGGCTTCATCGCGGTCACCGTGGTGGTCGACTCGGTCACCGGCAAGGTCGTCGGTGGGCCGATGCTGTCGGCCAAGGGCTTCTCCGAGGACCCGGCCGCCTTCGACCCGGCCCTGCCGCTGGTCACCGAGGCGCTGGACCGGGCGGCCCTCGACGGCGTGACGGATTCCCACCAGCTCCAGCAGATCGTCCGCCGGGTGGTCGGCCGCTGGGTCAACGAGGCCTACCGCCGCCGCCCCATGATCGTCCCCACCGTCCTGGAGGTCTGACTCCCGCGGCTGTGCCACCCTCTCCACGTCGATCATGAACTTATGGCACGGTTCAACGGCGTGTCGTGGGCACAACTTCCTGATCGCCGGGCCTGCGAGCGTCGCGGGTTGCCGAGGTCAACAGGAGGCTGTGTCAAGGACACGCCGTCGAACCGCGCCATAAGTTCATGATCGACGGGAAAAGGGGGTGGGGGGTCTGAGATGGACGGGGAGACACGGGGGGAAAAGCGAGGAGTTGTCGATGATCTCCTCTACCGTGTGAGGCATGGCGGGCCGTACCTCCTCTTCAAGCCGTCGTCGAGCTGCCACGCCGACGAAGGCGACGGCTGCGCGTACCCGACAGGCGGGCCGTAACGCCCCCGCGCGACGACCGGCGGCCCGGTCGCGTGCGCGGCGGCCGCGGCTGACCGTGAACCCTGTCGCCCTGGTCGGACGTGGCCTGGGTGCGATATGGATGGCCGTGGCGCACGGCGTCGGCTGGATCGCCCGCGCGGCGGGCAGCCAGGCGGCCAAGGCGCGCGACCTCGACCCGGAGCACCGCCGCGACGGCGTCGGCCTGCTGCTGCTCGGCGCGGCGATCCTGCTCGGGGTCGCCATCTGGGGCGGCGGCGCCGGACCGTTCGGGGAGTGGCTCGCCACCACGATCAGGTTCTTCATCGGCGCGACCGCTGCCGCGCTGCCACTGCTGCTGGCGGTGTCGGCGATCCGGGCGATGCGCTCGGAGCCCGATCCGGCCCAGCGCGGCCGGGGCGTGGTCGGCTGGACCGCGCTGGCCGTGTCCAGCACCGGCATCCTGCACATCGCGCAGCACCCGGTCGACCCGATCCAGATGGAGTACGCCGGCGGCCTGCTCGGCAAGCTGCTCGGCGGCGGCCTGGACAGCGCGGTGACGGCCTGGGTGGCCGTACCGCTGCTGCTGATCCTGCTCGGGTTCGGTCTGCTCGTGGTCACCGCGACCCCGGTCAACAAGATCCCGGAGCGGCTGGCCGCGGCACGCGACATGATGCTGGGCACCGGCGCGCCGCCCCCGGACGAGGACGAGCCGCAGGAGATCCCGGCGCCGCGCCGCAAGCGGCTCACCCCGCCCGCCGCGTTCAACCCGCCGCCGGAGCCCGGCGACGAGGACTTCGACCCCGAACTCGCCGAGCACGAGACCGTCGCCATCGACCGGCTGCCCAAGCCGCCGCGCAAGCGGCCGGAGCCGCCGCAGCACACCCCGCCGCCGACCAGGACGGAGCAGCTGCTGCTGCCCAGCCTCGGCGGCGACTACGCCCTGCCGCCGCCGAACCTGCTGAAGCAGGGTGAGGCGGCCAAGAGTCGGTCCAAGGCCAACGACGAGGTCATCGCGGCGCTGGCGCACGTGTTCGACCAGTTCGACGTCGACGCCGCCGTCACCGGGTTCACCCGCGGCCCGACCGTCACCCGGTACGAGGTGGAGCTCGGGCTCGGGGTGAAGGTGGAGCGGATCACCGCCCTGTCCCGCAACATCGCGTACGCGGTGAAGAGCCCCGACGTGCGCATCCTCAGCCCGATCCCGGGCAAGAGCGCCGTCGGCGTGGAGATCCCCAACACCGACCGCGAGGACGTGGCCCTCGGCGACGTGCTGCGTTCGCGCATCGCCACCAGCGAGACGCACCCGATGGTGGTGGCGCTGGGCAAGGATATCGAGGGCGGCTACGTGGTGGCCAACCTCGCCAAGATGCCGCACATCCTCATCGCGGGCGCGACCGGCGCGGGCAAGTCCAGCTGCCTGAACTCGCTGCTGGTGTCGATCCTGGTCCGGGCCACGCCCGACCAGGTGCGGCTGCTGCTGGTCGACCCGAAGCGGGTGGAGCTCACCTCGTACGAGGGGATCCCGCACCTGGTCACCCCGATCGTCACCAACCCGAAGAAGGCGGCCGACGCCCTCGAGTGGGTGGTGCGCGAGATGGACATGCGCTACGACGACCTGGCCGCGGCCGGGGTGCGCCACATCGACGACTACAACCGCAAGCTGCGGGCGGGGCAGATCAAGCCGCCGCCGGGCTCGGAGCGCGTGCTCACGCCGTACCCCTATCTGCTGGTCGTGGTCGACGAGCTGGCCGACCTGATGATGGTCGCCCCGCGCGACGTCGAGGACTCGATCGTGCGGATCACCCAGCTGGCGCGTGCCGCGGGCATCCATCTGGTACTGGCCACCCAGCGGCCCTCGGTCGACGTGGTGACCGGTCTGATCAAGGCGAACGTGCCGTCGCGGCTGGCGTTCGCGACCAGCTCGCTGGCCGACTCGCGGGTCATCCTGGACCAGCCCGGCGCCGAGAAGCTGATCGGTCGCGGCGACGCCCTGTTCCTGCCGATGGGCGCCAGCAAGCCGCAGCGCATCCAGGGCTCCTGGGTCGCCGAGAACGAGATCAACGACATCGTCGCGTTCTGCAAGCGGCAGCGCCAGCCGGAGTTCAAGCCCGAGGTGCTGGCGGTGCCGACCGAGGGCAAGAAGAAGGTCGACGAGGAGATCGGCGACGACCTGCAGCTGCTGATCCAGGCGGTCGAGCTGGTGGTGGTGTCGCAGCTCGGCTCGACCAGCATGCTGCAGCGCAAGCTGCGGGTCGGCTTCGCCAAGGCCGGGCGGCTGATGGACCTGATGGAGACCCGCGGCATCGTCGGGCCGTCCGAGGGCTCCAAGGCCCGCGAGGTGCTGATCAAGCCGGACGAGCTGGCGGAGGTGCTCGCCGACCTCGGCGTGGACGAGTGACCTCTGTGGACGGATGATCATCTAGGATGGCGCGGTGACCGACCCCTCTGTCGGAGTCGACCGCGAGCCGGTCGTCCGCGTGTCCACCCTGGAACTCTTCTTCGACCTGGTCTTCGTCTTCACCGTCACCCAGCTCACCGCGCTGCTGGCCGGGCACCCGACCTGGTCCGGCGCCGGGCGCGTGGTGGTCCTGCTGCTGATGATCTGGTGGATGTACGACGGCTACGCCTGGCTCACCAACCACCTCGCCCCCACCGACCACGTACGCCGCGGACTGCTGCTGCTCGGCATGTTCGGGTTCTTGATGATCGCGCTCGCCGTCCCGGGCGCGTACGCAGGCAGCGGCTGGGTCTTCGGCGCCGGATACTTCCTCGTCAACCTGATCCACAGCGGGCTGCTGTTCCGGGTCGCGCCCACGGCGATGCGCCACCTGTTCGGGCTCAACCTGCTCAGCGCCGCGCTGGTGCTCGGCGGCGGCATCGTCACCGAACCCTGGCGGACCTGGCTGTGGCTGGCCGCGATCGCGGTCATGGCAGCCTCGCCGTACCTGCACCCGCTGTCGGAGTGGAGCATCTCCTCGGCGCACTTCGTCGAGCGCCATGGGCTGATCGTGATCATCGCGCTGGGTGAGTCGGTGGTCGCAATCGGCGCCGGGGCGGCCGGGCTGGAGCTCACCCCGGCCCGGCTGGGCGTCGCCGGGCTGGGACTGTTGCTGTCGTTCCTGCTGTGGTGGCTGTACTTCGGCGGGGACGATGTGAAGGCCGAGCACGCGCTGGATTCGGTGCCGTCGGCGCGGCGCGGTCGTACGGCGCTGCACGCTTTCGGCTGGGCACACGTACCGCTGCTGCTGGGCGTGGTGGTCTTCGCGGCCGGGGTGAAGAAGGCGGTGCTGTACGCCGGGGGACACCTGTACCCGGCGTACGCGCTGCTGCTGGCGGGCGGGATCGCGGTGTTCCTGCTCGGGGACGTGCTGTTCCGCTGGGTGCTGTGCATCGGACGACGCCGCTACCGCCTGCTGGGCGCGCTCGCGGTGCTGGCCACCATCCCGCTGGGCCTGGTCAGCACCCTCGCCCAGCTGGCCACCCTGGCCGCCCTCCTCGCCACCGTCATCACCATCGAGTCCCGCCCGCCCCACCCCTCCCCGAGGTAAGGAAGGGCCCCTTGTTATCGCTTTCCGTAGTAGAAGGGCCCCTTCGTAACGGTGCGGGCGTCGACGACCTCATCCGCGACCCGCGGGTGCAGGCCGGGCGGGCGTGGCTGGGCGCCCACCGGGCCGTCAGCGGCTGTTCGTGACGGGTGCGCGCGTGCCAGCGGCTGACGGGTGCTCGCGTGCTCGCGCCGGGGCGGGTTCCGAGCTGCTCGGGGCGGGCGCAGCGCCGCGACGCAGGACGAGGTACAGCGACACCGCCGACACCGCGGCCCAGGTGCCCTCCAGCAGCAGGAAGCCCCAGTCGCGGCCGAGCCAGGCCAACCAGGCGAGCAGGCCCGCGCCCACGGTGTTGGCGACCAGATAGCCGATCGAGCGGGTCGTCGTGCGGCCCAGCTGGGCGGCCACGTAGCCGCCGAGGACGGTCAGCGCGCCGATGACCTGCAGAACGTCATGATTCATGCGCGTGGTTCTGCGCGCCGTCTTGTCGGGCCGGGTACGGCGAGCTCTCGTCCGGAACGGCGCGGTCGGGGCGCCGCCGCACCCAAGGCTAGCGCGGCGGCTCGACCGGCGGTCCGCGACAGCGAGTTAAGAAGGGGCCCTTCCTATACGCAAAACGAGAAGAAGGGGCCCTTCCTTACCTCGGGGGTGGCGTGGGTTACATACACGGGGGTGGAGGTTGGGGTGGGTGTGTCGGGTGCGCCCGGTAGCCTTGTCGAGTGCCTGCAACCTCCCCGTCACCCACCGAACAGCCCGCGCGCCGGGTCGCTCTGCTGACCCTGGGCTGCGCCCGTAACGAGGTCGACTCCGAGGAGCTGGCCGCGCGCCTGGCCGCCGACGGCTGGCAGGTCAGCACCGACGGCGAGGGCGCCGACGTCGTCCTCGTCAACACCTGCGGCTTCGTTGAGAAGGCCAAGCAGGACTCGATCGACACGCTGCTGGCCGCCGCCGACACCGGCGCCAAGGTCGTGGCCGCCGGCTGCATGGCCGAGCGCTACGGCAAGGACCTCGCGGGCAGCCTGCCCGAGGCGGCCGCCGTGCTCGGCTTCGACCACTACCCGACCATCGCGAACACCCTCGATGCCGTCCTGCGCGGCGAGCAGGTGGACTCGCACACCCCGCGCGACCGGCGCGAGCTGCTGCCGGTGGCGCCCGCCAAGCGGCGGGACACGGGCGTGATCGTGCCGGGGCACGCCGCGTTCACCAACGACGAGCACACCCCGGCGCACCTGCGCCCGGTGCTGCGCCACCGGCTGGACAGCAGCCCGGTGGCGTCGCTGAAGCTGGCCAGCGGCTGCGACCGGCGCTGCTCGTTCTGCGCGATCCCGGCGTTCCGGGGTTCGTTCGTCAGCCGTACGCCTGACGAGCTGCTCGCCGAGGCGGAGTGGCTGGCCCGGACGGGTGTGCGGGAGCTGGTGCTGGTCAGTGAGAACTCGACGTCATACGGCAAGGATCTGGGCGACCCCCGCGCGCTGGAGAAGCTGCTGCCGCAGCTGGCCGCGATCGCGGGCATCGTGCGGGTGCGGGTGAGCTACCTGCAGCCCGCCGAGACCCGGCCGGGCCTGGTCGAGGCGATCGCGACGACGCCGGGCGTGGCGCCGTACTTCGACCTCTCGTTCCAGCACTCGGCCGAGCCGGTGCTGCGGCGCATGCGCCGGTTCGGCTCGACCGAGCGGTTCCTGGAGCTGCTGGCCTCGGCCCGTGAGCTGGCGCCGGAGGCGGGCGCCCGCAGCAACTTCATCGTCGGCTTCCCGGGCGAGTCCCGGGCCGACTTCGAGGAACTGGTGCGCTTCGTCAGCGCGGCGCGGCTGGACGCGATCGGCGTGTTCGACTACTCCGACGAGGACGGCACCGAGGCCGCGGGCATGGCCGGCAAGATCGGTTCGGCGACGGTCAAGCGGCGGTACGACAAGATGCTCACCCTGGTCGAGGAGCTGTGCGGCCAGCGGGCCGAGGAGCGCCTGGGCACCCTCGTGGACGTGCTGGTCGACAGCGTGGACGGTGGCGTGGTCGAGGGTCGCGGCGCCCACCAGGCGCCCGAGGTCGACGGCTCGACCACGCTGGTGGCCGGAGCAGAAGGCGTGGATCTCGCCGCGCTGCGCCCCGGTGACCTGGTCCGGGCGCGGGTCACCGGCACCGAGGGGGTCGACCTTGTCGCAGTCCCGACGCTGATGCTCGACGCCGCGCCACGCGATCACTCGCCGCTGCTCGCCGTGGCTGGCTAACGTGTCGGTCGTGCAGGAACGTTCACGCCGGGTGCCACCCGTGCTCAATGCCGCCAACATCCTCACCGTGGTTCGGATCATCCTCGTCCCGGTCTTCGTGATGTTGGTGGTCGTTTCCGGCATGACCGACACGAAGTGGCGGATCGCCGCCGCGATCGCGTTCGGGGTGGCCTCGGCGACCGACTACATCGACGGCTGGATCGCGCGCCGGTTCGAGCTGGTCACCTCGTTCGGCAAGGTGGCCGACCCGATCGCCGACAAGGCGCTGACCGGCTCGGCGCTGATCCTGCTCAGCGTGTACGACGCGCTGCCCTGGTGGGTCACCATCGTGATCCTGATCCGGGAGTGGGGCGTGACGCTGCTGCGCTTCCTGGTGATCCGGTACGGCGGCGGCGTGATCGCGGCCAGCCGCGGCGGCAAGCTCAAGACCGTGCTGCAGATCGCCGCGATCGCGTGGTACCTGTGGCCGTTCCCGCAGCCGTGGGCCTCGGTCGGACCGTGGCTGATGGGCGCGGCGCTGGTGGTGACCGTGGTCACCGGGATCGACTACGTCGTCGCCGCGATGCGGCTGCGGCGCCGGACTCCTAAGCTCGGCTCGTGATCGATGCCTACCTGCGGCTGCTCGGGGTCAGCCGCAAACCGCCGTCACCGCAGTTCCTGCACGAGCTGCACCGCGCCCACGTGCACCGGGTGCCGTACACGAACATGGAGATCATGCTCGGGCGGCCGGGCACGGTCGACCAGGCCGAGTCGGTCGACCGGGTGGTGCGCCGCCGGGGCGGCTACTGCTTCCAGCTCAACGGCGCCTTCGCCGCGCTGCTGCGCGAGCTGGGCTTCACCGTGACCATGCATCGGGGGTACGTCGTCAGCGACCTGACCCAGGTCACCGCCGACCTCAACCACCTCGCCCTGCTGGTGCACGACCTGCCCGACGACGCCCACCCGGACGGCGTGTGGTTCGCCGACACCGGCCTTGGCGACGCGTTCTTCGAGCCGCTGCCGCTGCGCCACGGCGACCACCGCCAGGGCCCGTTCGGGTACGCGTTGGCGCAGACGCCCCGCGACGAGCCCGGCTGGCGGCTGCACCACGACCCGACCGGGTCCTTCCTGGCCTGCGACGTCATCGCCGCGCCCGCCGAGATCGAGGACTTCGGCGGAGCGCACTCGCACCTGTCGACCTCACCGAAGTCGCCGTTCACCCAGGTCTTCACCGCGATGCGGCGCACCGGCCGCGAGGTGCAGATCCTGCGCGGCTGCGTGCTGACCACGCTCGACGACTACGGGCGCGAGGAGCAGGAGCTGCTCAGCCGCGACGAGTGGCGCCAGGCCCTGGCCGACCTGTTCGGGCTGATCGACGACGGCCTGGACCGGCTGTGGCCGTCGGTGCGTACCGCCCACGACGACTGGGCCGCCAAGCGCGCGGGTCGGGTCGCGTGAGCGCCAACGACGACTGGGCGGCCGAGCGCACGGGGTCGGGTCGCGTGAGCGCCAACGACGACCGGGCCGCCAAGCTCGCGGGACGGGTCGCGTGAGCGCCAGGGACGACGACGTCGCGATGACGGAGTTGGACCGGCGGCGCCTGGGGAACGGGGCCACCGGGGCGGGCCGGGTGGACGCGCTGGTGTCGCGGCTGGTCGAGCGCGGCGAAACCGTGGCGGCGGCGGAGTCGCTGACCGGGGGCCTGCTCACGGCCACGCTGGTGACGGTGCCGGGGGTGAGCCGGGTGCTGCGCGGCGGGCTGGTCGTCTACGCCACCGACCTGAAGCACAGCCTGGCCGGGGTCGACGAGGCCCTGCTGGCCGAGCGCGGGCCGGTCGACCCGGACGTGGCGGTCGCGCTGGCGCGGGGCGCCCGCGAGCGGTGCGGCGCCCACTGGGGGCTGTCGACCACCGGGGTCGCCGGACCCGGTCCGCAAGACGGCATTCCGGCCGGAACCGTGTTCGTGGGACTCGCCGGGCCGGACGGGCTGAGCGACGTGGTCGAGTTGCGTGTGCGCGGTGACCGGGCCGCGGTGCGAGCGACCAGCGTCGATGCCGTACTGGATCTGCTGTGGCGGGCGACAGCCTGATTTCCGCGGTTCGGAAAGGGTGGCGCGGGGTTTGGTGATCTGTGCCACTATGGCGGGAGGCGCTGGAAGAGTCGGACACCCGCATCGGCGGGGCGGGGTGTCGATCTGGCACAGAGAGAGTACGGTTCATCTCAGCCGTCGGTGACAACCGGCGGCTGACGGCATATCGGCTGCTGGTTACGGGGAACTAGAGCAGGGGGTGCGACATGGTGCTTTTGCGTCGAGTGATCGGTGATGCCCTCCGTGCCCGTCGGCAGGGACAGCATCGAACCCTGCGCGAGGTCTCCACGGCTGCCAACGTCAGCCTCGGTTACCTCTCGGAGATCGAGCGTGGTCAGAAGGAAGCGTCCAGCGAACTGCTGACGTCCATCTGCGACGCGCTCGGGGCGCGGCTGTCCGAGGTGCTGCGCGAGGTCAGTGACACGATGGCTGTCGCCGAGCAGGTCGAGGGTGTGCTGACGCCCCCGCTGCCGCGCGGTGGTCAGGACAAGCCGTTGGAGCCGATCTCGGCTCGACCGCGTACCGAGGTGGCCACCGACGGCCAGGTCTCGGTCACGGTACGCCGCGACAACCCGCTGCGCACCACGCTGCGGGCGACCCGCAACACCCGACCCACCAACCCCGGCAGCACCCGCGGCCGCGAGGTCGTAGGCGTCTGACCTGGGCCGGGCACCTTCGTAGGCCCGACCCTGCCCATCGCCCGGCCCGTACGTGGCCGGGCGACACCGCTCAACCCGAGCCCTCCGCGCGAGTCCGCGTGTGAGGGCTCCCTCATTGCCGCACTTTCGGGGAAAGTGCTGGAATCATGGGGCGAATTCGCGCACTTTCCCCGAAACTGCAGCCTCACGCGACGCGGGCGCGCGGCGCTGGGCGGGCGCGCCGCGCTGGGCGCGGTCAGGAGATGCGGACGATGTCGCCGGGGTTGACGGCGAGCATGACCGCGGCCCGGCCACCGTTGACGGCGATGGCGATGCGGTCGGCCGAGTCCGCGAAGACGACCAGCCCGCCGGAGGGCACGTCGGCGAAGGTGGTGCCGCGTACGGCGCGGCAGCCGCCCACGGTCAGCCGGTCCGGCAGTGCCGCCAGCGCCTCGCCGGACGCCGCGAGCTGCACGTTGCCGAACCGGTCCACGGTCAGCACCTCGGCTTCCAGCCAGCCGTCGCCCAGCGCGATCACCGGGTCGGGCAGCCGCACCAGGCTGTCGGCGGCCAGGTCGGGCCCGGCCTCGCCCAGGTCGGCACCGAGCGCGAGCCGGGCGGTGGCCGGGGCGAACACGTCGCGGCCGTGGAAGGTGCGCGAGACGGTGGGGGCGAACCAGTCGGTGCTGGCCAGTTCGACCGCCCGCTCGATCCCGCCGAGGGCCTGGGCGGCCCAGCCGAGCAGTCCGTTGTCGGGGCCGACGAGCAGGCCGTTCGGGGTCTGCAGAACGACGGCGCGGCGTACGGTGCCGACGCCGGGGTCGACGACGGCCAGGTGCACCGACGGGGGCAGGTAGGGCACGGTCTGGGCCAGCACGGCGGCGCCTCGGGTGACGTCGCCGGGCGGGATCTGGTGGCTGACGTCGATGACGCGAAGCTGTGGCGCGGTTCGGGCGATCATGCCGTGGCAGGACGCCACGAACCCGTCCGACAGCCCGTAGTCGGTGGTGAACGAAATCCAGTCGTATCCGGCCATACCCATCAACTTAACGCCGCTGTCACGGCCTGCCGGGCGTCCCGATCTCCCGCGGAGTGTCGATCGAGGCCGGTCCGGCCTGGGCGGGCACGGTGACCTGTGTCGACGACCTGAAGTGCCCGCGTTGCAGGCGACGGAAGAGCAGCAGCACCGGCACGGTGCAGATCAGCGGGCCGATGATGGCCAATGGGCGGGTGAGCCACCAGCCCAGGTCCACATCGGCCGGTTTGTCCATGTCGAAGGCGAACAGCACCCAGGTCAGGAACAGGAACAGCGCCATTCCGGTGGTGTGCACCAGGTACAGCGGCAGCGAGAATTCGTTGATCAGTTCGTTGGCGCGTTTCCAGCGGGGACGCTGCAGCAGGATCTGCATGCGCGGCCGCAGCAGCTCCACGAATCCGATCTGGAAGATGAGCAGCGCCACGATGACGAAGGTCGGCGGGGCCATGTTCGAGAAGCGCTCGCCGGGTACGCCGACCATCGAGCCCGGGTACAGCCCGGAGCCGACCAGGCCGGTGAGGCCGAACAGGCCCAGCCACAGCAGCGCCCAGTCGTTGCGGCGGGGCGAGTCGACGACGTTCTGGTAGAAGAAGCCCGCCTGGTGGCACAGGCCCCAGACCAGCACCATGTTGAGCCAGCCGATGTCCTCCAGGCCCCGGTCGAACCGCAGCACGTCCACGACCATCGCCGCTCCGGCCAGCCATACCAGGGCGAGCAGGCCCGCCTTGCGGTGCAGCCACAGGCCGATCGGCAGCAGCGCGATCAGCATCAGGTACACGGCCAGGAACCACAGCGGGCTGACCACCAGCTTCACCGCCCGGCCGACGCCGGTGAGGTTGAAGTACGTCCCGATCAGCGAACCCAGCCCGATCCATACCAGCAGCACGATCCCGGCCGGGATGGTCAGCTGCCGTACTCGCCGCCACACGAACGCGCCCATGCTCACGCCCCGCGTCTGGGCCCGTTCCCAGCTGCGCAGGTGCACGTAGCCGCCGATGAAGAAGAACAGCGGCATGACCTGGAACAGCCAGGTGGCCAGCCACAATCCTCGGGTGAAGCCGAGCGGGCTGGTCGCGTGCGGCCCGTCCGCGCGCCAGTCGAGGATGGTGAAGGCCCAGTGCCACACCACGACCACGATGAGGCTCAACGCCCGCAGGAAGTCCACATAGGTGTCTCGTCGGGCGGGTGGGGCGCTGGTCATGAACCGCAGCATGCCACCGCACGGCCCCGACCCGCCAGGCCTGAGCCGACCGCCGTTCCCCGGTGTTTCCCTGACCGTTTCCCCTGCCGCCGCCCTGGAGAAGTCAGGGTCAGCCGCGTATCCGCAGGCCGCGCGGGGTCATCCGGAACCCGGCCGCCGCCAGCGCCGCGCCGAGCGGGCTGTCGGTGATCGACTCGCCGTCGGCCCGTTCCACCGTCAGGGGGCCGAGCGCGCCCGCGCCGACGGCCTCGGCCAGCGCCGTGGCGGCCAGCCCCTTGGCGGTGTCGTCGGAGCCGAAGGTGAGCAGGGTGCGGCCACCGCGCTCGACGTACAGGACGAGCTCGCCGGCGACGAGGACGACCAGCGCCCCGGCCTTGCGGCCGGGCCGGTGGCCCTCGCCGGTGGCGGGCCAGGGCAGCGCGGCGCCGTAGGGGTTGGCCGGGTCGGTCGAGGCCAGCACCAGGGCCCGCGAGCTCTCGTTGTCCGTGTACGACCGCAGCCGGTCCACCGCCCCCGGCAGCGCGAACTGCGCCGCCCCCAGGCCCTCCACGAAGTACCCGCGCCGGGCCGCGCCGCGCTCCTCCAGCGCCGCCAGCACCGGATACACCGCCGCGAACCCGCCCGGCCGCCCCTCGGCCGCCACCGCCCCCCGGGTCACCACCCCGTGCCGCTCCAGCAGCACGTCAGCCAGTGCCGCCGCGCAGGCGGTGGCGTCGGTCTCGCGCGGGGCCAGCGCGTGCCAGCGCCCGGCCGCCGTGGGCGAGGTCGCCCGCGCCGAGGCCAGTGACCGCCCGCCGGTGAGGCTGGGCCGCCGGTAGCGGGCCCGTGCCGGGGCCGGTCTGGCCCGGTGCGCGCCGTGGCCCCCCGCGACCAGGGCCCGCACCGGGGCCAGGGTGTCGTTGCCGACCAGCCCGGCCCAGACCAGGTCCCACAGGGCGGCCAGCAGTTCGTCGGTGTCGACGCCGTCGACCCGGTCGGCGAGCTGACGGAAGAACAGCGCGCCCTCGCCGAGCGCGGCCAGCAGCGACTCGTGCAGCTCGGTGCGGGCGATGTCCAGCGGCGGTGGGAGCAGCAGCGGCGCCGCCTCGGCGAAGGCCAGCGTGACCCAGCCGTCGTTGCCGCCGATGGCCCCCGCCCCGGCCCACACCACCTCGCCGGTGGCGCACAACTCGTCCAGGTACGCCGGGGTGTAGTCGGCGACGCGCTGCGGCAGGACCAGGCGTTCGAGGGCGGAGGCGGGCACGGGCACGCCCTGGATCTGGTCGATCGCGGCGGCGACGGCGTCGATGCCGGTGGACCGGCGGCCGATCTGCTGCCATACCGGCAAGAAGCGGCCGAGGACCGCGGGCGGCACCGGCTCGATCTCCTTGCGCAGCGCGGCCAGACTGCGGCGGCGCAGCGTACGCAGCACCTCCGCGTCGCACCACTCCACGAACCCGCCGTCGGAGGCGGCCGTGAACTCCCCGGACACCAACCGCCCCGAAGCCGACAGGCGCCGCAGCGTGTGCTCGACCACGGCCACGCCCAGCCCGAACCGGCGCGCGCAGTCGTCGGCGCGGAACGGGCCGCTGGTCCGGGCGAACCGTCCGATCAGGTCGGGCAGCGGATCGGTGACCTGCGCCGTATACGCGGCGGGCAGCCCCGGCGGCAGCGCCACCCCGAGCGCGTCGCGGTAGCGCCCGGCGTCCTCGGCGACGATCCAACGCTCCTGCCCGGCCACCCGGATGGCCAGCACCCGCACGGCACGGGCCAGCTCGGTCAGCCAGCCGGGGTCCACGCCCCGCTCGACCAGCTCGTCGAGGCTGAGATCACCGAGGCGGCGCAGCATCTCGACGGTGTCCTCGGCGTCACGCACCCGCCGGTCGGTCCAGCGCAGGTGCGCGGCGGTGGCCTCGATGACGGCCGGGTCCAGCAGTTCGCGCAGCTCGACCCGGCCCAGCAGCTCGCTGAGCAGGGTCGGGTCCAGGGCCAGCGCGGCGGCGCGCCGTTCGGCCAAGGGCGCGTCCTCGCCGTACAGGAACGCGCCGACGTAGCCGAACAGCAGCGAGCGCGCGAACGGCGACGGCTGTGGCGTGGCCACCTCGACCATGCGGATCTTGCGCCCGGCGATCTCGCGCATCAGCCCGGTCAGCGACGGCAGGTCGAACACGTCGCGCAGGCACTCGCGCGCCGCCTCCAGGGTCACCGGGAAGTCCGGGAACTCCCGCGCCACGTCCAGCAGCTGCGCGGCGCGCTGGCGCTGCTGCCACAGCGGTTGGCGGCGGCCCGGGTCACGGCGGGGCAGCAGCAGCGACCGCGCCGCGCACTCGCGGAACCGGGACGCGAACAGCGCCGACGTGCCGACCGCGTCGGCCACCATCGGCTCGATCTCGTCGGGGTCGAAGGCGAACGTGTCGGCGCCGGGCGGCTCCTCGGCCGTCTCCGGCAGCCGGATCACGATGCCGTCGTCGGCCGCGTGCACCTGCGCGTCCACGCCGTATCGCTCGCGCAGGCGCTGCCCGATCGCCAGCGCCCACGGGGCGTTGACGGGGGCGCCGAGCACGCAGTGCAGCACGATCCGCCAGTCGCCCAGCTCGTCCCGGAACCGCTCGACCAGCACCGTCCGGTCGTCCGGCAGATGCCGGGTGGCCTGACGTTGCTCGTCCAGGTACGCCGCCAGATTCCGGCGCGCGGCCGGATCGAGATTGTCCACGTCCGACTCGGTCTGCTTGCGCAGGTAGGCACCCAGCGCCCGGCCCAGGGCCACCGGCCGTCCGGCCTGGTCGCCCTTCCAGAACGGCAGCCGCGCGGGCTGGCCCGGGGCGGGGGAGACCAGCACCCGGTCCGGGGTGATGTCCTCGATGCGCCACGAGCTGGTGCCCAGCGCGAAGACGTCGCCGACGCGCGACTCGTACACCATCTCCTCGTCCAGCTCGCCGACCCGGCTGGCCTTCTCCGAACCGGCCAGGAACACGCCGAACAGACCCCGGTCGGGGATGGTGCCACCCGACGTGACGGCCAAACGCTGGTTGCCGGGGCGGCCGGTGAGCCGGTCGGCGGCCCGGTCCCAGACGATGCGCGGGCGTAGCTCGGCGAAGGCCGTCGACGGGTACCGCCCGGCCAGCATGTCCAGCACCGCGTGCAGCGCCGACTCGGGCAGCGCCGCGAACGGCGCCGATCGGCGTACGAGCTGGGCCAGGTCGGCCACGGTCCAGTCGTCCATCGAGGTCATCGCCACGATGTGCTGGGCCAGCACATCCAGCGGACTGTGCGGGAAGTCCAGCGGCTCCAGCTTCCCGGCGGTCATCCGCAGCGACACCACCGCGCAGGACAGCAGGTCACCGCGGTGCACCGGGAACACCACGCCACGTGAGACCGCGCCGACCTGGTGCCCGGCCCGGCCGACGCGCTGCAGCCCGGCCGCCACGCTGGGTGGGGCGCCGACCTGCACCACCAGGTCGACCGCGCCCATGTCGATGCCGAGCTCCAGACTGGACGTCGCCACCACCGCGGGCAGCCGACCGGACTTCAGCTCGTCCTCGATCTGTTTGCGCTCCTCTTTGGACACCGAGCCGTGGTGGGCGCGGGCGATCAGCGGCGCCGCACCGTACCCGGTGCCGGACTGGGCCATGATCTGCGCGGGCGGCGGCACCGGCTGGACCACCGCCTCGGCCGCCAACTCGTTGAGGCGCGCGCACAGACGCTCGGCACCGCGGCGGGAGTTGGTGAAGACGATGGTGGAGCGGTGCGCGCGGATCAGCTCGAACACCCGCTCCTCGACGGCGGGCCAGATCGACGAGCGGCGCGGGCCCTCGTCGTCGGGCTCGCCCTCGTCGAGTGCGGTCATGTCCTCGACCGGCACCTCGACGGTGACCTCGATGGTCTTCTCGGTGCGCGGCTGCACCACGTGCACCGGCGCGGCCCCGCCCAGGAACCGGGCCGCCGACTCGACCGGCTCCACCGTCGCGGACAACCCGATGCGCTGTGCGGGCTTGGGCAGCAACGCGTCCAGCCGCTCCAGCGACAGGGCCAGGTGGGCGCCCCGCTTGGTGCCGGTGACCGCGTGCACCTCGTCGATGATCACGGTCTCGATGCCGCGCAGCGACTCGCGCGCGGCCGAGGTGAGCAGCAGGAACAGCGACTCGGGCGTGGTGATCAGGATGTCGGGCGGGCGGCGGGTGAAGGCGCGGCGCTCCTCGGCGGGCGTGTCGCCGGTACGCATGCCCACGGTGATCTCGGGCTCGGTCAGCCGCAGCCGGTCGGCCGCCTGCCGGATGCCGGTCAGCGGCGTGCGCAGGTTGCGCTCGACGTCGACGGCCAGCGCCTTGAGCGGACTGATGTACAGCACCCGGCAGCGCTTGGCCGGATCCTCGGGCACGGACTCGTGCGCCAGCCGGTCGATCGCCCACAGGAACGCGGCCAGGGTCTTGCCCGAGCCGGTCGGCGCCACCACCAGGGTGTGATCTCCGGCACTGATCGAGCGCCAGGCGCCCGCCTGGGCGGCGGTGGGAGCCGCGAAGGCCGCGTCGAACCAGGCCCGGGTGGCCGGGCCGAAGTTCGGGTCGAGGGCGGCGGTGCGAACGGAATCGCCAGGCTGCTGCTTCATCACCGACCATCCTGCCTGCCCGGTACGACAACCGCCGACATCATCCGAACGGACGATGGAAGATTCGGGTGTACGGCTGGGTTCTAATGGGTAGCACCTGTCGAGTGAGACAGAGTGCTTGCCGGGGTTGCCCGGAGTAGTCCGAATCACGTACCGTCTTGCTCACGGTAAGTAGCGCAACGAATACGTCGCGAGAGGTAGGGACGCAATGGTCGAGCGACGGAGCTTTCGTCACGAATCGGACGTGCTGCTGCGGCAGCTCGACGGCCACCTGGCCCGGCTGCAGGCCGGAGAGCCCCAGCCCAGCCACGAGATCGCCCTCTTCGAGCGCATCGCGGCGCATCTGCGCCAACTGATCCGCGAAACCGTACGCGCCAGCGCCGTCGACCGCGCCCGGGTGCGCGCCGCCGTGCACTATGTGGTGACGCGCGGGCGCGACGCCCGCCATGCCCGACCGGCCCATGTGGACGTCTGGGTCGTCAACGACATCATCCGCGACCTCGGCCGCCTCGACCTGCTCATCCCGGAACCAGCCCTGAGCTGATCGCCAGCGCGCCCCACCCGTATGCGACGGCCGGTCGCGGGGGTGCCGCGAGACGAAGCGTGGGCCGTCCGTTCGTGCAGTTTCAGGGAAACTGCACGAACGCGACCCAAGATTCCAGCACTTTCCCTGAAACTGCACGATCAGTCCGCCCATGTGATCGCTCAGGGTTCGAGTGAGCGGCGCGGGGGCGGTCGGAGGTCAGTTCAGGGAGGCGGTGGCGAGCTTCAGGCCGAAGCCGAGGAAGAGGGCGCCGATGGTGGTGCTGCCCGCGGCGGCCAGGCGACGACGACGGCGGAACGCCTGGGCCAGCCGGTTGCCGCTGAAGATCAGCACACTGAGGTACGCCGCGCTGAACAGCTGCGCGATCGTCGCCAGCAGCAGGAACGTGACCGCGGGGTAGGCGTACCCGGGGTCGACGAACTGGATGAAGAAGGAGACGAAGAACAGGATCGCCTTCGGGTTCATCAGGCTGATCGTGAACGCCTTGCGGAACGGGTTGGTCGTGTCCGGTTCGGTGACCGGGACCGCCTCGGCGACTTCGCCGCGCGAGCGCCACCGGGTGACCGCGGCGGCGACCATCCGCACCCCGAGATAGCCCAGGTACGCCGCGCCCGCGTACTTGATCACGAGGAAGACCGGCGGGTACGTGCGCAGCAGCGACGCGACGCCCGCCGCCGAGGCGAACATGAGCACGCTGTCCCCGGCGAACACGCCGAAGGCGGCCCGGTAGCCCTGGCGTACGCCACGGGACGCGGCCGTGGACAGCACGTACAGCGAGTTGGGTCCGGGCAGGAGCACGATGGCGACGGTGCCCAGGACGTAGGTCCAGATGTCAGTGACGCCGAGCATGTCTCATCCTTACCGTGTCTCGGCTCCGCGGAGAAGTCGGCTGGTCAGCTGCTTCTGTGCGTCCGGCCACTCGGCGGCGAGCATGCTGTACAGCGCCGAGTCGCGCGCCGAGCCGTCCTTGCGGTTGCGGTTGCCGCGCAGGACCCCCTCGGGCACCGCGCCCAGCCGCTCGATCGCCGCGCGTGAGCGCAGGTTGCGCACGTCGGTCTGCCAGGTGACCCGCCGCGCCCCGAGCACCTCGAACGCGTGCGTGAGCAGCAGCAGCTTCGCCTCGGTGTTGACCGCCGTACGCCACCGGGGCCGGGCCACGATGGTGCCGCCGATCTCCAACGCCCGCACCCGCTCCTCCGGGTAGAGGGAGGTGGTGCCGAACAGCTCGCCGGTGACGGCGTCGCGCTGCGCGTACGGCACGCGCCGCCCGGCCTCGTACTCGGCCAGGATGCCGCGGATGACGTCGGCCATCTGCGCCCGGGTGTGCGGGCACCTGGACGGCAGGTGCTCCCAGACCTGCTCGTCGCCGCCGAGCGCGGCGAACAGGCCGTCGGTGTGGGCGAGGTCCAGTGGTTCGAGGTGCACGTACCTGCCGCGCAGCGGGGTGGGGGTGAGCCAGCGGGAGACGGCCGGGCGCAGGTGGTCGGGCACGGGTACGCGCACTCCCGGGGCGGGATCGGGCAGCCCGGCGGTGACCCGCAGCGGCACCACCCCGGCCCAGTAGGGCAGGTCGAGGTCCTCGTCGTCGTCGCCGGCCGTGCCGGTGCGGCTGCGCACCGAGACCTCGACCAGCGGTAGCGCCAGCACGGCGGTCTGCGCCAGCTCGCGGTCGTTGGGGCCGCGGGTCTGCGCGGCCCGGCCGGCGCCGATCTTCTCGGTCAGCGCGGTGAGCACCCGCCGCTTCTCCTGCTCGTCGGTGACCAGGGTGGCGGTGCCGTGGGCGATCACCGAGCGGTAGTTGGCGCTGTGGTGGAACTGCGACCGGGCCAGCACCAGGCCGTCGAGGTGGGTGACGGTGACGGCCACCGGCAGGCCGCCCCGGGCCGCCAGGCCCATCCGGCCGCCGGTCGAGCCGTGCAGGTAGAGCGTGTCGTCGAGGCGGACGTGCAGGGTGGGCAGCACCTGGGGCAGCCCGTCGCGGACGAACGCCAGCGAGCAGTGCCAGCCCTCGTCGAGGATCGCGTGCGCGGCCTCGCGGTCGTACGACATGCGTTCGCGCATCCGCAGGGCGGTCGTGCGCTCGGTCTGCGGATATTCGGTCACGGCCCGGCTCCTTGCCTCGCGAACTATGTACTAGTACATTCTTAAGATTGTGACAGCACAATATCGGATCACCGGTGGCTCGGCAATCGCGATCAGCGACTCCGTCGAGGAGGGTGTCCGTCGTGGCGCGCTCGCCCCAGGCGCGGCGCTGCCCAGCGTGCGGGCCCTGGCCGGGGAGCTGGCGGTGAGCCCGGCCACCGTCGCCACGGCCTACCAGCGGCTGCGGGACCGGGGCATCGTGGTCACCGCGGGCCGCCACGGCACCCGGGTGCGTGCGGTCACCCCGATCGCGGCCACCAGGGCGGCACGGGCCGCCATGCCGGTGCCGTCCGGCCTGCGCGACCTGGCCGCCGGAGACCCCGACCCGAGGCTGCTGCCCAACCTCGCCCCGATCCTGCGCGAGGTCGCCGACGAGTTGGCCGCCCGCGACGGCGCCGTCGGCTACGCCGAGGGCGGGCCGCTGCCCGAACTGCTGGCGCTGGCCCGGCAGCGGATGCCGGAGCTGCCTGAAGACGCGTCGTACACCCTGGTCTCGGGCGCGCTCGACGGCCTGGACCGGCTGCTCGCGGCCCGGCTGCGGCCCGGCGACCGGGTGGCGGTCGAGGATCCCGGCTGGGCCGCGCTGCTGGACCTGGTCGCCGCGCAGGGCCTGGTGCCGGTCTCGATGCCGGTGGACGACCAGGGGCCGACGGTGGCCGGGGCGCGCGCCGCGCTGGCCGCCGGGGCACGGGCGGTGATCGTCACCACGCGGGCGCAGAACCCGACCGGCGGCGCGGTCGGGGCACAGCGCGCCCGCGAGCTGCGGCCGCTGCTGCGCGACGTGTTCGTGATCGAGGATGACCATGCCGGGGAGCTGGCCGATGTGCCGCTGCATCCGGTCGGCGGCGGCGCGACCTGGGCGTTCCTGCGCAGCGCGGCCAAGCCCTACGGGCCGGACCTGCGCTGCGCGGTGCTGGCCGGGGACGCCGAGACCGTGTCGCGGGTGGAGGGGCGGCTGCGGCTGGGTGCGGGCTGGGTCTCCACCGTGCTGCAGCGCACCCTGCTGCGGCTGTGGCGCGATCCGGGGGTCGGCGCCGGGATCGAGGCCGCCGGTCGGGCGTACGACCAGCGCCGGTCCGCCCTGGTCGCGGCGCTGGCCCGACGGGACGTCGCCGCGAGCGGGCGCACCGGGATCAACGTGTGGGTGCCGGTGCCCGACGAGACCCGCGCGGTCGCGTCGCTGCGCGACGCCGGATACGCGGTCACCCCCGGCCACGTCTACCGCACCGCCACCGGGCCCGGCATCCGGCTGACTGTGGCGACACTGGCCCTGGACGAGGTGGAGCCGCTGGCCGCCGCGGTCGCCGCCGCGCTGACCGGCGGCCCCGCCCCGATCACGCGCTAGTCGAACAGCTCCTCCAGGAAGCTGCCGTGCTTCTTGTGCTTCTTGTGGCCGTGCCCGTACTTCGGGTACTCGTCGGAGTCGTAGTCGCGCCAGCCGTGCTGGCTGTGCCCGTGCTGCGGCTGTCCGTGCTGCGGCTGTCCGTAGCCGTGCTGCTGGGGGTAGCCGTGCTGCTGCGGGTAACCCGGCTGCGCGGCGGGCGGCGGGTAGTGGCCGGGCTGGGCGTGGCCGGGCGCGGTGTGCTGCGGCTGGGCGCGCGCGCCGTGCCAGGCGTTCTCGGCGTCGACCAGGCGCTCCAGCTCACCGCGGTCGAGGAAGATGCCCCGGCATTCGGTGCACTGGTCGATGGTCACGCTGTTTCGCTCGTACTGCCGCATCGGGGCATGGCATTTGGGGCAGGTCATGTCCATGCGCCCGAGCCTAGCCACGCCCGCCAACCTCGGCACAGACGGCGAGAGGCCGCCCCCGAACCGGGGACGGCCTCTCGGCAGGCTTTCGTTCAGCGACGCAGCCAGGGGAAGGACGAGTCGAGCTGACCCTGCTCCTTCAGCTCGGTGTAGAGCGGAACCTCGTCGGGGAAGTAGCCCCACGCGTGGTCGCCGCCGTCCACCGGGTCGTCGATGCGGCCATCGAGCGCGCCGACCAGCTGGCGCTGCACCGGGCTGAGCCGGGCCACGTCCTGCGCGGCCGGCTTCTGGTCGCGGGTGGCGATCCAGCGGAAGGTGTACCCGAAGAAGACCGCCTTGCGGGTGATCTCCGAGTAGTTGTTCGAGCGCGCGTGCCAGATGCGGCGGTCGAAGAAGACCACGTCGCCGGGGTGCACGCAGACCTCGATGGCACCGGCGGGGTCGGGCCACTCGATGTCGCGGCTCGGCGGGCCGTCGATCCGGTTCATCTTGTGGCTGCCCGGCACGACCTTGAAGTTGCCGCGGCCCGGCTCGGACACGTCCGACAGCCAGAACGCCAGCTTCACCGACAGACGGGGGCGCGGGTCGGTCTCCAGCTCGCCGTTCTGGCGGCCGCCGTCCTGGTGCCACTCGAAGCGGTACGGCTTGGTGGTGGGGATCGGCGGGTGCACGTCCAGGTGCGAGTGGTAGACGTGTACGTTCCAGCCGATCATGGACCACACCAGCGGGAACACCGCCGGGTGGTCGACCAGGCCGTTGAGCTCGGGGCAGCTGGCGACCGCGCTCAGCTTGTGCAGCGACGCGTCCGCACCCAGCTTGCCGACAGCCTCGTGCTCGGCGTACACCCGGTCGACGGCCGCGGCGTAGTGCGCGACCTCGTCCGGGGAGAGCACGTTGCGGATGATCAGATAGCCGTCGCGCTCGAACTGCTCACGCTGTTCGGCAGTCATCGCGCGCGGCGTGACGGGGGTGATGGTCACGGGTTGTCCTTCCCCGATCGGCTGGGTGGCGCGCGGCGTCGCCCAGTGGCTCTTGCGGGGCAGCGGCGCTGCCCTTGCGCACTGGACGTGCTGGTCGGGAGCGACGTTGCCTCAGGGATCAAGATCTGACCGGACGTCCGAGAAAGTCCGGTCGGTTCAGTTGTGCGCGCCGCCGGAATCACGGCACACATCGCGTGCGTGTGCCGCGGAGGGACCCAGCTGGCATGCGTTTTCCTGCTGCGGCCAAGACGATACCCGAATCGTCTTCGACTAGCCCGGGGCCGGTGCCGACCGGCACCATGAGGCAAGGTAGAGACAGCGGCACCACCCCTTACCCCCGACCCCCCGGGAGTCCCCTCGTGAGCGCCACCCTGGCCGACTACGCGCCCGTGCAGGCCCGCACCGTCCGGGTGCTGATGGGCGCGGAGATCATCAGTGGGCTGGGCACGGCCATGGGCATCTCCATCGGCGCGCTGCTCGCGCAGGACATCACCGGCACCGCCGCGCTGTCCGGCCTGGCCCAGAGCGCGGCCGTGGTGGGCGGCGCGCTGTGGGCGATCCCCGCGACGAGCCTGATGAGCCGGTACGGCCGCCGCCCCGGCATCGCCGCGTGCTACCTCATCGGCACCCTCGGCGCGGCGGGCGTGCTCAGCTCGGTGCTGCTGCGCTCGGCACCCCTGCTGTTCGTCGGGTTCTTCCTGTTCGGGGCGGGCAGCGCGGCCAAGCTCCAGTCCCGCTACGCCGCCGCCGACCTGGCCGAGCCGCACCGGCGCGGACGGCAGCTGTCCCTGGTGGTCTGGTCGACCACGCTCGGCTCGCTGGCCGGGCCCAACCTCGCCGCGCCGCTCGGGCGGCTGCTGGAGCCGTACGGCATCCCGCTGCTGGCCGGGCCGTTCGCCTTCTGCGCGCTGTCCTTCCTGCTGGCCGCCGCCCTGCTCACCCTCCTCCTGCGCCCCGACCCGCTCCTCCTGTCCACGCGCGTCGCCCGCGAGGCCGCGAGCGTGCGCGAGGCTGCGGTTTCGGGGAAAGTGCAGGAATCCGGGGCGGAATTCGGGCAGTTTCCCCGAAACAGCAGCCAAGAGTCGGGGGTGGCGGCACGGCCGCGCTTCGGTGACGTGATGCGCGCGGTGCTCGCGTCGCCCGCCGCGCGGCTGGGCATGGCCTCCATGGCGCTCGGCCACCTGGTCATGGTCGGCGTGATGTCCATGACACCCGTGCACCTCGGCGAGACCCACTCCGGCCCCGACACGCTGCGCCTGGTCGGCCTCGTGCTCAGCGCCCACATCGCCGGGATGTACGCGCTGGCGCCGGTCGTCGGCTGGCTCACCGACCGGTACGGGCGGCTGCGGGTCATCCTCGGCGGCGTCGCGCTCCTGCTGACGGCCTGCGCCGTGGCCGCCACCGCGGGCCACCGCACCGACCTGATCACCGTCGCGTTGGTGCTGCTGGGGCTCGGCTGGTCCGGGACCATGGTCGGCGGATCAACCCTGTTCGCCGAATCGGTGCCGGTCGCCGTGAAGGCCCGCGCGCAGGGCGTGTCCGACCTGGTCATGGGCTTGGCGGCGGCGGGGTCGGGAGCGGCGTCCGGGGTGATCGTCGAGCTGTCCGGGTACCGGGTGCTGGCCCTGCTGGCGGCCCTGGCGACGTTGCCGCTGGTCGCACTGGCCCTGCGCCCGTCCACCCTCGCCGCCCTCGCCGCCCTCACCCCCGCCACCAACTGACCGCCCGCCTCTGTCCCGCGCCCACCCCACCTCGCCTGACCCCACCCCGTACCGCGCCGCGCCCGACCTTGTCCCGGGCCGCGTCTGACCTTGCGGCCTGACCTCGCGCTCTGCCTGACCTCGCGCTCTGCCTGACCTCGCGCCTGCCTGACCTCGCGCTGCGTGTTGCTCGCGGCGCGTCACGCGCTTGCCATGATCGACTGCAGTTTCGGGGAAAGTGCAGGAATCTTGGGCTGGATTCGTGCAGTTTCCCCGAAACTGCAGCCTGATTGGGGCGTGGGTGGCGGGGGAGTTCGCTCCGGGCGGTGGCGGCGCGGTGGGTGGTGCTCGTCGTGTGGTCGTGTGGTCGTGTGGTCGTGCGGGAGTTGATCGCGGTCTTCGGGCGGAAGGTGCGGTGGGGCTTCGGGAGGTGACCGGAGGTGGCGATCATGCAGGTGGGGGCGGGCGGAGATCGGCGGGGAGTGGCAGACTGGCCGGATGCGACGGACGGACTTCTGGGAACGCCTGCGTGAGGTGTTCGGCCCGGTGTACGCCACCAGCGTGGCCAAGGACCAGGTGCTCGCCAGGCTGGGTGGGCGCACCATCGACGCCGCGCTGGCCGAGGGTGAGGAAGTACACGTGATCTGGCGTGCCGTGTGTGAGCAGTACTCCGATCGGGTGCCCGCCCGACT
The DNA here is from genome assembly GCF_019083965.1 of Catellatospora tritici. GTDB lineage: Bacteria > Actinomycetota > Actinomycetes > Mycobacteriales > Micromonosporaceae > Catellatospora > Catellatospora tritici. The sequence goes on along the minus strand of NZ_JAHRCY010000001.1, from coordinate 49,148 downwards.
TCGCTGACGCGGGTGTGGGCACGACTACGGCGTGGCAGGATGGCGCTCGTACAAGTGTTCGGCTAATCTCCACTCCCGTGCGCTTGTCCACAGGCGCGGCGTGCCCGTATCGCTTTGTCGGACCCAGCGCCTAGCGTGACCGCGTGACGAAAAAGGCTGCGAAGTCGACTGACAGTGCACTGACAGAGGTGGCGACGAAGATGGCGACGACGAATCCCGACAAGACAAAGGCGCTGGACCTGGCGCTGGCACAGATCGACAAGCAGTTCGGCAAGGGTTCCGTGATGCGCCTGGGTGAGCGTCCCCAGGTGCAGATGATGATCATTCCGACCGGCTCCATCGCCCTTGACGTGGCGCTGGGCATCGGCGGTTTGCCCCGCGGCCGCATCGTCGAGATCTATGGCCCGGAGTCCAGCGGTAAGACCTCGCTGGCCCTGCACGCGATCGCCAACGTGCAGCGCGCGGGCGGGATCGCCGCGATCATCGACGCCGAGCACGCGCTCGACCCGGAGTACGCCAAGGCCCTCGGCGTCGACACCGACGCGCTGCTGGTGTCCCAGCCCGACACCGGTGAGCAGGCGCTCGAAATCGCCGACATGCTGGTGCGCTCGGGCGCGCTGGACCTGATCGTGATCGACTCGGTGGCCGCGCTGGTGCCGCGCGCCGAGATCGAGGGTGAGATGGGCGACAGCCACGTCGGTCTGCAGGCCCGCCTCATGAGCCAGGCGCTGCGCAAGATGACCAGCGGTCTGAGCAACTCCAACACCACCGCGATCTTCATCAACCAGCTGCGCGAGAAGATCGGCGTCATGTTCGGCAGCCCGGAGACCACCACCGGTGGTAAGGCGCTGAAGTTCTACGCCTCGGTCCGCCTGGACATCCGCCGCATCGAGAGCCTGAAGGACGGCACCGAGGTCGTGGGTAACCGCACCCGCGTCAAGGTCGTCAAGAACAAGGTCGCCTCGCCGTTCAAGCAGGCCGAGTTCGACATCATGTACGGCAAGGGCATCTCGCGCGAGGGTTCGCTGATCGACGTCGGCGTCGAGCAGAACATCATCCGCAAGGCGGGCGCCTGGTACACGTACGAGGGCGACCAGCTCGGCCAGGGCAAGGAGAAGGCGCGCGAGTTCCTCAAGGAGAACCCGGACGTCGCCGCCGAGATCGAGAAGAAGATCCTGGAGAAGCTCGGCGTCGGCGTGTCCAGCGTCTCGGACGCCGCGGGCGGCCCGGCGCTGCCGCCGGTGGACTTCTGATCCGCTGAACTGCTGAGACGCCACGATGGCAGGACGTCGGCGCGCGCGTACCGGTCGGGGTTGGGACGCCAAACCACCCGCCCCGCCCCGTGCGCCGCGCACCGGGGACCCCGGCGAACCGGGTGACCCGTCGGCGGCGACCCGGCCGGAGCCGGCGCCGCGTGATCCGTACGAGCTGGCGCGGGAGATCTGCCTGCGCCAGCTCGCCGTACGCCCGCGCACCCGGTCGGAGCTGGCCACGGCGTTGCGCAACCGCGGTGTCGAGGACGAGGTCGCGGCAGCGGTGCTGGACCGTTACGACGAAGTCGGCATGATCGACGATGCGGCGTTCGCGCGAGCCTGGGTGAGCAGCCGTCACCACGGGCGTGGCCTGGCCGCGCGGGCGCTGGGGCAGGAGCTGCGCCGACGCGGCGTGGACCAGGAGACCGTCACCGAGGCCCTGTCGGAGCTCGACGACGAGACCCAGGAGCGCACGGCGTACGAGTTGGCTGAGCGCAAGCTGCGCACGGTGCGCGGGGAGCCCGATGCGGTGTTCCGGCGGGTGGTGGGCATGCTCGCCCGCAAGGGGTACCCCGGCGGGGTGGCGGTCCGCGCGGTCAAGGAGGCGCTGGCGGCCCGCAGCGCCGCCGACGCCGAACTCGCCGAACTGATCGACCCCGACGTCTTCGACGACTGACCACCGCCGGTCCGCGTGCCGCCGGTCCGCGTGTCTCCCCGGTGGTAGTAGCCGCTCTTATCGTGCAGTTTCGGGGAAAGTGCATGAAAGCCGACCATGATTCGTGCACTTTCCCCGAAACTGCACTCACTTTCCGAAACTGCGCGCTCGCGCGTGGGGCGGCCGGGGCGAGCGGCGGTTTCGCGGGGGTCATGGCCGGTGCCGAACGCTGACCCGTAATGTTGATCATCGCGGCATCGCGGCATCGCGGCATCGCGGCATCGCGGCATCGCCTGGCGGCGGGCGGGGGATGACAACGTTTTCGGGGAAGTGGCGCGTTCGGTCGGGGCGAGGTTCGGGCGGGCGGGGGCCGCGTCGGGGCGGAAGCGCGGACACGCGCGACACGCCGGGATTCAGAACCGTTACGGACAGCGCGCATTGCTTGCCATCCGGACACAATGGGCGATGCGTGCGAGTTGGTGTCCGATCATGAGTTCTTGACCGGACCGCCTCCGGCAACCTAGCCTCGCATGAAGAGGTATCACCGACCAGCTCGTGTTAAACCACACAACATAGAACGCGTAACAGTACGACAACAGTTTTGCCTGGTGAACACACTCGGCCGCCGACACCCCAGCGCGGCCGACCACACGAAGTCGCAGCTCCGACGCGCCCTGGCGCCGGCTGAGCAGCGCGACGGGACGAGCCTACCCGCGTACCGAAGCGGAATGTAGTCTCGTCACAACGCGCTGTGCGCAGCGATGATCGTGCGGTGCCGTCACCCCCCACCCTGGTCGGGTGCCTCCGCACCGGCACCACCGTGCCGGCCGGGACCGAGCGTCAGGAGGCGGGCCATGACCGAGCATGACGGGAACGCGCCATGAGCGTCGTGGAGACAGCGTTGCTCGCGGCGATCGTCGTGCTCGCACTGCTGGTCGCAGCGACGCTGGTGCTGGGCGCGCGGCTGATGCGCCGACTGGCCGGGCCCACCGCGCCGACCGGCGCGCCGCTGAGTGTGATCGTGGACGACCCTGAGGCGGTCGCCGAGCGTGAGCGGCAGCGGCAGACCCTGGTCGAGCTGCAGAACTCCGTCGCCGACGCGCAGGCCGCGCTGGAGAACGAGCGCCGTTCGGTCGCGTCGGCCCGAGCCGAGGCCACCGCCGTACGGGCCGAGAACGCCGCGGTGAAGGCTGAGGTGACCACCTCCCGGGCCGAGGCGCAGCGGGTGCTCGACGCCGCCCACGCCGAGGCCGACACCGTGCTGCAGCGCGCGCACCGCCAGGCCGAGGAGGACGCCGAGCAGGTGCGCAGCACCGCCCGCCGGACCGGCGAGCGCGAGATCGCGATGCTCACCTCGACCGCGAAGGAGCAGGCTGCCGAGGCCGAGCGCCGGTTGCAGCGGCTGGACGAGCGCGAGCGGCTGCACGCCGCCGAGGCGGAGCGGCTGGCCGAGCGGGAGCGGCAGAACGTGGAGGAGGCCGAGCGGCTGGCCGAGCGCGACCGGCGCATCGCCGCCGCCGAGACCGAGCTGGCCAAGTGGGACCTGGCCCTGCAGGCCAAGGAGCAGGAGCTGGCCCAGGCGCAGGAGCAGCGCCGCCGCGAGCTGGAGCGGGTCGCCGGGCTGACCGCCGACGCGGCCAAGTCCGAGCTGGTGGAGACGATCGAGAACCAGGCCAAGCGCGAGGCCGCGCTGCTGGTGCGCGACATCGAGGCCGACGCCCGCGCCACCGGTGAGCAGCGGGCCCGGCACATCGTGGTCGACGCGATCCAGCGGGTGGCCAGCGAGCAGACCGCCGAGAGCGTGGTCAGCGTGCTGCACCTGCCCAGTGACGAGATGAAGGGCCGCATCATCGGCCGTGAGGGCCGCAACATCCGTGCCTTCGAGACCGTCACCGGCGTGAACCTGATCATCGACGACACGCCGGAGGCGGTGCTGCTGTCCTGCTTCGACCCGGTGCGGCGCGAGGTCGGACGGCTCACGCTGGAGAAGCTGGTGCTCGACGGGCGCATCCATCCGCACCGCATCGAAGAGGTCTACGACGTGGCCCGGTTCGAGGTGGAACGGATGTGCCAGCGCGCGGCGGAGGACGCGCTGGTCGAGGTGGGAATCACCGACATTCACCCGGAGCTGGTCACGCTGCTGGGACGGCTGCGCTACCGCACGTCGTACGGGCAGAACGTGCTCAAGCATCTGGTGGAGACGGCGCACATCGCCGGGATCATGGCCGCCGAGCTGAAGCTGGACCCCGATCTGATCAAGCGGTCGGCCTTCCTGCACGACATCGGCAAGGCGCTCACCCACGAGGTGGAGGGCTCGCACGCGCTGATCGGCGCGGACGTGGCCCGCCGGTTCGGGGAGAGCGAGGAGGTCGTGCACGCGATCGAGGCGCACCACAACGAGGTGCCGCCGCAGACCATCGAGGCGGTGCTGACCCAGGCGTCGGACGCCTGCTCGGGCGGGCGGCCGGGGGCGCGCCGGGAGTCGCTGGAGGCGTACGTCAAGCGGCTGGAGCGCATCGAGGAGATCGCCGGGGCCAAGTCGGGCGTCGACAAGGTGTTCGCGATGCAGGCCGGTCGGGAGATCCGGGTGATGGTGCGCCCGGAGGAGGTCGACGAGATCGGTGCCGCGGTGCTGGCCCGGGACGTGGCCAAGCAGATCGAGGAGGAGCTGACCTACCCGGGTCAGATCCGGATCACGGTCGTCCGCGAGTCGCGTACCACCGAGATCGCCCGCTGACGAGTTCGGAAGGCGCCGCCCCGCTGGCCGGGACGGCGCCTTCCGCATGTCAGGCGCCGCCACCGCCACCGAGGCCCGACGCGGCCGCGTTCGCCGCACCTAGGCGGGCGGCCGGGGTGGCCACGCCGCGACGGTTGGCGCGGCGCTCCAGCAGGTGGGCGATGAGGGTGAGCGTGGCGTTGATCAGGATGTAGATCGCGGCGAGCACCAGGAACACCGGGATGGGGTTGCTGTAGTTGGCGTAGATCTTGCTGCCTTCCAGCATCAGCTCCGAGTACGCCACGATGTAGCCCAGCGCGGTGTCCTTGAGTACCACCACCAGCTGGCTCACGATCACCGGCAGCATGCTGCGGGCCGCCTGCGGGATCAGGATCAGCCGCATCACCTGGCTCTTGGTCAGCCCGAGGCTGTACGCCGCCTCCGACTGCCCGCCTGGCACGGCGCGGATGCCCGCGCGGAACGCCTCGGCCAGCACGGAACCGTTGTAGAGGGTCAGCCCGATGACGACCGCCCAGAAGGCGGGCACGGCGGTGCCGAAGACGTAGTAACCGCCGTACACCAGGAAGAAGATCATCAGCAGCAGTGGGACGGCGCGGAAGAACTCCACGACCATGCCCGCGGGCACCCGCACCCAGCGGTGCTCCGACAACCGCGCGACGCTGAAGACCAGGCCGAACGCCAGGGCCAGCACCATCGCGGTGGCGGCGGCGCTGAGCGTGCCGATCAGGCCGGGCACGATGTAGTCGGCCCACACGTTGACCGGGGGGCCGCCGGCGGTGGGCATCTCCTGGAAGAACGGCTGCCACTTCTTCCAGTCCCACTGGCCCTTGGCGTCGAAGGCCCGGTAGACCCAGTAGGCCCCCGCCAGCAGCAGCGCGGCGACGACGACGCTGAGCACCCGGTTGCGCAGGCGGGCCCGCGGGCCGGGGTGGTCGTAGAGGACGCTCGCGCTCATCGGATCTCCAGAGTCTCGAGGCGGGTCACCGGCGCACCACCGGGCGGTTCGGGGCGGCGGGTCACCGGCGCACCACCAGGCGGTTGGCCAGGGCGCTGAAGCCGTACCCGATGGGGACCAGCAGCACCACGAAGGCGAGTGCGAAAACCGCGAAGATCTCCACGGCGGCGTCGCCGTTGTCGTTGATCAGCTGCTTCATCTGCGACGACGCCTCGAGCACGCCGATCACCCCGGCGATGGTGGCGTTCTTGGTCAGCGCGATGAGGATGCTGCCCAGCGGCGCCACCACCGAGCGCACCGCCTGCGGCAGGATGATCAGACGCAGGTTCTGCGAGAACGTCAGGCCCAGCGCCCGTGCCGCCTCGGCCTGCCCGATCGGCACCGTGTTGATGCCCGAGCGGATCGCCTCGCACACGAACGCCGCCGTGTACGCCGAGAGCCCGACCACCGCCAGCCAGTAGTTGTTCACGTTGATGTCGTCGGAGAACTTCACGCCCATGGCGCTGTACAGCCCGAAGAAGCAGAACGTGATGATCAGCGTCAGCGGGGTGTTGCGGAACAGGTGCACCCAGCCCGCGCCGAGCGCCCGCAGCACCGGCACCGGGGAGACCCGGCACGCGGCCAGCAGCAGCCCGAGCGCCAGCGACAGCAGTGCCGACGCGGCGGTCAGCTTCAGGATCATCGCGAAGCCGTCCAGGAAGGCCTGCCGGTTCAGCGGATCGGAGAAGACGTCCATCCCGTTCCCTCTAGGTTGCCCGTTGCCTCGGTCCCGGTGGGGCGGGCAGCCGGACTCCCCGCCCCACCGGCAGTGGTCACGCGGGACAGTTGGTGAGCTTGGTCGTGTCCAGCGTCGGGGCCGGGGTGCCGCTCTTGCCGAGCGTGGCGTTCCACGCGGCCGCGTACGAGCCGTCGGCAACCGCGGCCTTCAGGATCTCGTTGATCTTGTTGCAGCCGGCCTTGTCCTCCAGCTTCACGCCGATGCCGTACGGCTCCGACGAGAACGGCTTGCCGAGCAGCTTGAGCTTGCCCGCGTACTCGGGCTGCGAGGCGTAACCGGCCAGGATGATGTCGTCGGTGGTGACCGCGTCGACAGTCCCGTCGTTGAGCGCCGTGATGCACTTGGAGTAGTTGTCGAACAGCTGCAGCTGAGCCTTCGGGTGCTGCTCCTGGATCCGCTTGGCCGGGGTCGAGCCGGACACCGAGCAGACCTTCTTGCCGTCGAGCCCCTCGGGCCCGGTGATGGTCGAGTCGGCCTTCACCAGCAGATCCTGCCCGGCGGTGTAGTACGGCCCGGCGAAGTTGACCTTCTTCTTGCGGTCGTCGTTGATGGTGTACGTCGCCACGACGACGTCGACCGTGCCCTGCTGCAGGAACGGCTCGCGGTTCGAGGACACGGTGGTGACGTAGGTGTTCTTGGCCGGATCACCGCCGAGGCCCTTTGCGATGATCTTCGCGATCTCGATGTCGAAGCCCTCGTAGTTGGTGCCGACCTGCAGGCCGAGACCCGGCTGGTCGGCCTTGACGCCGAACTTCAGCTGGCCTGCGGCCGCCTTCGAGGTCAGCGGGGTGCCGCCGGCCGGCGTCTCGGGCTCGTCACTGCCGCAGGCGGTCGTGCCGAGCGCGAGCATCGCGACCGCGGCGATCGCCGCCATACGCGTGAAACGCATTGATTCGTCCCTCCTCCTTCAACACCCTCGTCACGGTGGGCGACGCCGGGCGTTTCCTGCCGCCGCCGGTCCGGCGACGGAGTCTCATCCAGGTCGTCGAGCGGTGCCCTCAGTGCTGCAGGACCTTCGACAGGAACTCGCGGGCCCGCTCGCTGCGCGGATTGGCGAAGAACTCCGCGGGGGCGGCCTGCTCGACCAGCTGGCCGTCGGCCATGAACGCCACCCGGTGCGCGGCGTGGCGGGCGAAGCCCATCTCGTGCGTGACGACGATCATGGTCATGCCGTCGCGGGCCAGGGAGGTCATCACGTCGAGCACCTCGCCGACCATCTCCGGGTCCAGGGCGCTGGTCGGCTCGTCGAACAGCATCGCCTTGGGCTGCATGGCCAGGGCGCGGGCGATCGCGGCACGCTGTTGCTGGCCGCCGGACAGCTGCACCGGCAGCTTGCCCGCCTGGTCGGCGATGCCGACCCGGTCGAGTAGTTGCAGCGCGCGGTCGCGGGCGGCGGTGCGTGACTCGCCGCGGACCTTCACCGGACCCAGCATCACGTTGTCGAGCACGCTCATGTGCGCGAACAGGTTGAACGACTGGAACACCATGCCCACCTCGCTGCGCAGCCGGGCCAGCGCGCGGCCCTCGGCCGGCAGCTCGCGGCCGTCGAAGCGGATGGTGCCGGAGTTGATCGTCTCCAGGCGGTTGATGGTGCGGCACAGGGTGGACTTGCCCGAACCGGAGGGGCCGATCACCACGACGACTTCGCCCCGCTCGACCGTGAGGTTCACGTCGCGCAGCACGTGCAGTTCTCCGAACCACTTGTTCACGGAGTCCAGCACGATCAGCGGTTCGTCGGACATGCCACCGTCCTTTCGGTGTCGGTACATCGTCTGACTAGTGAGACTAGAGGGACGGAAGTGAAAGTGGAGACCCACTTGGGTCACATCCGGGTAACTTCCCTCGATTCCGTCGATGTACGCCCGACCGGATACCCTTTTCGGTTGAGATGACTACCCTGCCTGACACCCAGCTTCCCGCCGCCGAAGGTCAGCCCGACGGCGAGGTCCAGCCCGTGCGCACCTACGAGGTGCGCACGTACGGCTGCCAGATGAACGTGCACGACTCCGAGCGCATCTCGGGGCTGCTCGACGGCGCCGGCTACGTGCGGCTCGACCCGGCCGCCGAGCCGGGCCGGGTGCCGGACGTGGTCGTCTTCAACACCTGCGCGGTACGCGAGAACGCCGACAACCGCCTCTACGGCAACCTCGGCCACCTGCGCCCGGTCAAGGACAAGAACCCCGGCATGCAGATCGCGGTCGGCGGCTGCCTGGCGCAGAAGGACCAGGGCGACATCGTCAAGAAGGCGCCCTGGGTCGACGTGGTGTTCGGCACCCACAACATCGGCTCGCTGCCGGTGCTGCTGGAGCGGGCCCGCCACAACGAGTCCGCCCAGGTGGAGCTGCTGGAGTCGCTGGAGGTCTTCCCGTCGACGCTGCCGACCCGGCGCGAGTCGACGTACTCCGGGTGGGTGTCGATCTCGGTGGGGTGCAACAACACCTGCACCTTCTGCATCGTGCCCAGCCTGCGCGGCAAGGAGAAGGACCGTCGCCCCGGCGAGATCCTGGCCGAGGTCGAGGCGCTGGTCGCCGAGGGCGTGCTCGAGGTGACCCTGCTCGGCCAGAACGTCAACACGTACGGCGTGGAGTTCGGCGACCGGCTGGCCTTCGGCAAGCTGCTGCGCGCCTGCGGGCAGTTGCAGGACAGGGGCCTGGAGCGGGTGCGCTTCACCAGCCCGCACCCGGCCGCGTTCACCGACGACGTGATCGAGGCGATGGCCGAAACGGCCAACGTCTGCCACCAACTGCACATGCCGCTGCAGTCCGGCTCGGACGCGGTGCTGCGGGCGATGAAGCGGTCATACCGGTCCGACCGGTACCTGTCGATCATCGAGAACGTGCGCGCGGCGATGCCCGACGCGGCGATCACCACCGACATCATCGTCGGCTTCCCCGGCGAGACCGACGCCGACTTCGAGGAGACGCTGCGCGTGGTGCGCGAGTCGCGCTTCTCCTCGGCGTTCACGTTCCAGTACTCCAAGCGGCCCGGCACGCCCGCGGCGACCATGGACGGCCAGGTGCCCAAGCAGGTGGTGCAGGAGCGCTACGAGCGCCTGGTCGCCACCCTGGAGGACATCACCTGGGCGGAGAACAAGAAGCAGGTCGGGCGCGAGCTGGAAGTGCTCGTCGCGGTCGGTGAGGGGCGAAAGGACGAGGCCACCGGGCGTATGTCCGGACGCGCCCGCGACGGCCGACTGGTCCACTTCGCGGTCACGCCCGAGCAGGCGGCCGCCGTCCGGCCGGGCGACGTGGTGCACACCGAGGTCAGTTATGCCGCGCCGCATCACCTCAACGCCGACGGGCCGCTGCTGTCGCACCGCCGGACCAGGGCCGGTGACGCGTACGAGGCGGGCCGCGCGGTCCGTACCGCCGGGGTGATGCTCGGCCTGCCCACCATCGGCAAGCCGCCCACCCAGCCCACCCCCACCACCGGCAGCGCCTGCTCCACCTGCTGACCGCCCCCCGAAGCCCGGCGCCGCCCTCCGGCGCGCGCGTTTCAAGGTCATCCAGGTTGCCGGGCAATCGTGCGTATCTTGAACCGTCTTTCCCACGATTGCCCGGCAACTTGCGCGATCTTGGTCCGCCCGGCGGTTGTTCGGCGCCCGTCCGGCGGGTTGTTCGGCGCCCGCTCGGGCGGGTTGTTCGGCGCCCGTCCGGCGGGTTGTTCGGCGCCCGCTCGGGCGGGCGGGGGCACCGCCCGTGGCCGGAGTGGGGTTGGAACACGCGGGGGTGAGCTGCGGGGATGGCGGACAAACGGACATAGCGTGTGCATCCGGGTATTGTGGCGAAATCAAGTAATCTGGCTTGGTTTCTCCTCAATCTCCCCGGGAGACCACAATGCGAACAGGTGTCTGGCTGGTCGGTGGGCGGGGGTCGGTCGCCGTAACCAGCATCGTCGGGGCTGCCGGGCTGCGAGCCGGTCTGGCCGAGCCGACCGGATGCGTCACCGAACTCCCACAACTGCGCAGCCCCGCCCTGCCCGCCCTGTCCGAGCTGGTCTTCGGTGGTCACGACCTGGTGTCGACGCCGCTGGTCAAGCGGGCTGACGAACTGGCCGAGGCCGGGGTGCTGCCCGCGCGCCTGGTCGCGGCGCTGCGACCTGATCTGGTCGCGATCGAGCCCGAGCTGCGCCCGGCGCCGCGCGGCGACACTCAGGCCGCGACCGCAGCACAGGCCGCCGCCGATCTGACCGACTTCCGCGAGCGCCACGCACTGGACCGCGTCGTCGTGGTGAACGTGTCGGCCACCGAGCCGCACGCGGCCCCACATCCAGCCCACGCCGACGCTGACGCGCTGGTGGCGGCGTTGGACGGCGATGACGAGGTGCTGCCGCCCAGCTCGCTTTACGCGTACGCGGCGTTCGCCGCCGGGTGCTCGTACGTGGACTTCACGCCGTCGACCGGGGCGCGGCTGCCCGCGCTGCACGAGCTGGCGCTGCGGGCGGGGGTGCCGTACGCGGGGCATGACGGCAAGACCGGGGAGACCCTGGTCAAGTCGGTGCTCGCGCCGATGTTCGCCCAGCGCAACCTGCAGGTGCGGTCCTGGTCGGGGACGAACCTGCTCGGCGGCGGGGACGGCGCCAACCTGGCCCGGCCCGACGCCAACGCGGCCAAGGCCGCCAGCAAGCAGCGGGTGCTCGCCGAGACGCTGGGCTACCAGCCCGAGGGCCACACCCGCATCGAGTACGTCGCCGACCTCGGCGACTTCAAGGCCGCCTGGGACCTCGTCACCTTCCGCGGCTTCCTGGGCACGCCGATGCGGCTGGAGTTCACCTGGCACGGCTGCGACTCGGCCCTGGCCGCGCCGCTGGTGCTGGACCTGGCCCGGATCGCGGCCGGCGCGCACGCCGCCGGTCGGCGCGGTCCGCTGCCGGAGCTGGCCTTCTTCTTCAAGGACCCGATCGGCTCGGTCTGTCACGACCTCAGCGGCCAGTTCGAGGCGCTGCGAGCGCTGATCGCGGGGCTGGCGTGAGCCGGTCGGGTGTTGGCGCGCGCCGGTCGGGGCTGGCTCGGCTGGGGGACCTGGCCGAGCTGGTGCGGGCCCCGGCCGCGTTGTCGGTGCCGGGTGACGTGCTGGTCGGTGCGGCCACGGCGGGCACGCTGGGGCGGCGTACCCCCGGCCTGGCGGCCGCGTCGGTGTGCCTGTACCTGGCGGGCATGGCCGCCAACGACTGGGCCGACCGGGAACTCGACGCGGTCGAGCGGCCGCAGCGGCCCATCCCGAGCGGTCGGGTCAGCCCGAACACGGCGTTGGGCCTGGCCGCCGGGCTGACCGCGGCGGGCCTCGGCCTGGCCGCGTGGGCGGGCGGCAGGCGCGCCCTGGCCGTGGCGGCGCCCCTGGCCGGGGCGGTCTGGGCCTACGACCTGGTCGCCAAGAACGGACCCGCCGGGCCGGCCGCGATGGCCGCCTGCCGGGGACTGGACGTGCTCCTCGGCGCCACCGGCGGCTCAGTCCGCCGGGCCCTGCCCGCGGCCGCGACGGTCGCCGCGCACACCTACACGGTGACCGCGCTGTCGCGGCGGGAGATGGACGGCGCCGACCGCCGGCTGCCGGTGGCGACGTTGGCCGGGACGCTGGCCGTCGCCGCCACCGCAGCCGGCGCGCAGCGCCGCCAGGACCGAGGACGGACGGGGTGGCGCGGGCTGCTGCCGGTCGCCCTGGCCGGGCTCTACCTGAACCACTACGGCCGCCCGCAGGTACGGGCCGCCCGGCAGCCCGACGCGCCGCAGGTGCGGGCCGCTGTCGGGTCCGGCATCACCGGACTACCGACGCTGCAGGCCGCGCTCACCGCCCGGCACGGCGCGAGCCTCCCCGCGCTCGTGCTGACCGCCGCCGCGCCGCTGGCCCGGCGCCTGGCCCGGAGGATCTCGCCCACATGAACTTACGTTTCGACGGTATGCGCTTTGGATATGGCACCAACGGCTTCAGCAACCACCGGCTCACCGACGCCCTCGACGTCATCGCCGGGCTCGGCTATGTCGGGGTGGCGCTGACGCTGGACCACCACCACCTCGACCCGTACGCCCCGGGCCTGGCCCGGCGCGTCGCCGGGACCGCCGCCCGGCTGTCCGCGCTGGGGCTGTCGGTGGTGGTCGAGACCGGCGCCCGCTACCTGCTCGACCCGCACCGCAAGCACGCCCCGACGCTGCTGGACGACGACCGCGAGTTGCGGCTGGACTTCCTGCGTCGGGCCGTGGCGATCGCCGCCGACCTGGGCGCCGAGGCGGTGTCGTGCTGGTCGGGCGTGCTGCCCGGTCACGTGTCCCGGCGGCAGGGCTGGGACCGGCTGCTCGACGGCTGCGAGCAGGTCGTCAAGGCCGCGCAGGCGGCCGGGGTGCCGCTGGGCTTCGAACCGGAGCCGGGCATGCTCGTGGCCGACCTGGCGGGCTGGCACGCGCTGCACCGGGCGCTGGGCACCCCCGACGGCTTCGGGTTGACGCTGGACCTCGGGCACTGCCGGGCCAACGAGGCCGTAGGCGTGGCCGAGTGCGTCCGGCAGGCCGCGCCGCACCTGGTCAACGTGCAGATCGAGGACATGCGGCGCGGGGTGCACGAGCACCTGGAGTTCGGCGCAGGGGAGATCGACTTTCCGCCGGTGCTGCGGGCGCTGACCGACTCGGGCTACCGCGGGCTGGTCGGCGTCGAGCTGCCCCGGCACTCGCACGCCGCGCCCGAGGTGGCGGCGCGTTCGCTGACCTTCCTGCGGGCCGCGTCCGGGCAGCCGGTCGGCCCGCCCAGCCAGCGCCGCCCCGGCCGGGAACCGCGCCCGTCCGGGCTGGACGAGCTGCGGGCCGCGCTGCTGCACCCCGCGCCCGGGACCCGGTCGGAGGGTCCGACCTGGCTGCGCGGGGCGCTGGCCAGGGTCGCCGCCGAGCCCGCCCGCATCGGCGGCTTCTTCGCGGCGGCCGGGCGCCGGTGTGGGCGGGAGTCGCTGGCCACCGCGCCCGGGTGGAGCGCCGACGAGGCGGCCCGCGCGCTGCTGCTGTCGGCGCTGCCCGCCGACGAGGTCGCCGGGCAGGCCCGGGAGCTGTACCGGCACGGCGACGCCGCCGAGCGCCGGGCGGTGCTGCGGGCGCTGCCGCTGCTGCCGGTGGGGCCGGACGCCGTGGACCTGCTGCACGACGCGATCCGCACCAACGACACGCGGCTGGTGGCGGCGGCGCTCGGGCCGTACGCCCGGCACCTGGACGCGGCCGCCTGGCGGCAGGCGGTGCTCAAGTGCGTGTTCATGGGCATCGCCCTGTCCGCCGTGGACGGGCTGGACCGCCGCGCTGACCGCGAACTCGCCGCGATGCTGGCGGGGCTGTCGGCCGAGCGGCACGCCGCCGGGCGGACCCTGCCCGACGACGCGGCGCGGCTGCTGGAACGCCTGGAGAAGGGGAACTGATGCGCATCTTCGACCCGCACGTGCACATGACCTCGCGCACCACCGACGACTACGCGGCGATGGCCGCCGCCGGGGTGCGGGCCGTGGTGGAGCCCGCGTTCTGGCTGGGCCAGCCACGCACCAACGCGGGCTCGTTCACCGACTACTTCGACGCGCTGATCGGCTGGGAGCCGTTCCGGGCCGGGCAGTTCGGCATCCGGCACTACGCCACGATCGCGCTGAACCCGAAGGAGGCCAACGACCCGCGCTGCCGCGAGGTGCTGGACCTGGTGCCGCGCTACCTGGACAAGGACGGCGTGGTCGCGGTCGGCGAGATCGGGTACGACGCGATGACCCCCGCCGAGGACGAGGTGTTCGCCGCGCAGCTCGCGCTGGCGCTGGAGTTCGGCCTGCCCGCGCTGGTGCACACCCCGCACCGGGACAAGGTCACCGGCACCCGGCGCAGCCTGGCCGTGGTCGCCGAGTCCGGCCTGGACCCCGCCGCCGTGGTCATCGATCACCTGAACGAGGTCACCGTCGGGCTGGTCCGCGACACGGGCTGCTGGCTGGGCTTCTCCATCTACCCGGACACGAAGATGTCACCGGAGCGGATGGTGGCGATCCTGCGCGAGTGCGGCACCGAGCGGATGCTGGTCAACTCGGCCGCCGACTGGGGCCGGTCGGATCCGCTGCTGACGCTGCGGACCGGTGAGGCGATGCTCGCGGCCGGGTTCGACGAGGACGACGTGGACCGGGTGCTGTGGCGCAACCCGGTCGAGTTCTACGGGCAGTCCAAGCGGCTGGACCTCGACGGGGTCAGTGGCGAGGCGACGTACGCGGGCAACTCGATCCTGCGCGGGGGTGCCTGATGCGGCTGGCCCATCGCGACGGGCAGACGGTGCACCTGAGCTACTGCACCAACGTGCACCCGGCCGAGGACCTCGACGGGATCGTGGCGCAGCTCGACACGTACGGGCTGGCGGTGCGCAAGAAGCTGGACGTGGACGTGCTCGGGCTGGGGCTGTGGCTGGCCGCGCCGGTCGCCGCCGCGCTGGCCCACGAGCCGGTGCTGCGCCGCAGGCTGCGCCACGAGCTGGACGCGCGCGGGCTGGAGGTGGTGACGCTCAACGGGTTCCCGTACCAGGCGTTCCACGCCGACGTGGTCAAACACGAGGTCTACCACCCGGACTGGACCACCCGGGAGCGGCTGCGCTACACGCTGGACCTGGCCCGGGTGCTGGCCGATCTGCTGCCCGACGACGCGGTGCGCGGGTCGATCTCCACGCTGCCGGTGGCGTGGCGCGAGCCGTGGGGCCCGGAGCGGGCCGGGGCGGTCGACCGGGCACTGGCGGAGCTGGCCGACGGCCTGGCCGAGATCGCCGGGCGGACCGGCCGGACCGTGCAGGTCGGGTTCGAGCCCGAACCCGGCTGCGTGGTCGAGAACACCCACCAGGCGGCCCGGCTGTGGTCGGGCATGGACGGCGACTGGCTCGGCGTCTGCCTCGACCTGGCCCACCTGGCCTGCGCCTGGGAGGAGCCCGCGGCGGCGCTGGCCCGGCTGGCCCGCGCCGGGCTGCCGGTGGTCAAGGTGCAGGTGTCGGCGGCGCTGGCGGCCGAGGACCCGGTCGCGGCCGCGTCCGTGCTGCGGGGGTACGCCGAACCGAAGTTCCTGCACCAGACCCGGGGCGCCGGGGGCGAGGCCGCCGACGACCTGGACCAGGCCCTGGACCTGCTGCACGCGCCCGCGCACGTGGCGGCACGTCGCCCGTCCCAGGGGGCCGCCCGGCCCGTCCAGGTGCCCGGTCAGGGCTGGCGGGTGCACTTCCACGTGCCGCTGCACGTCGAACCCGCGCCCCCGCTCGCCTCGACCCTGCCCGTGCTCCGGACCGCCCTGCGCGAGCTGTACGGCGGCCCGATCATGGCCTGCGACCACGTCGACGTCGAGACCTACACGTGGAGCGTGCTGCCGCCCGGCCAGCGCCCGGACACCCCGGAGCAGCTGGCCGCGGGCATCGCCGCCGAGCTGGCTTTCGCCCGCGACGAACTGCGCGGACTGGGGCTGGTCGACACCGTCCCCGGTGAACCCGCCCCGGCCCGCTTCGTCACCGGGGGCGCGCCATGGGCCCGGTGACGCCGGGCCAGGTGCCGCCGGGCCCGGTGACCCCGCTGGTCGTGCTGAACGTCGTCGGGCTGACCCCGCGCCTGCTGCCGCACATGCCTCGGCTGAACGCGCTGGCCCAGGCCGGATTCGCGGCCCGGCTGGGCACGGTGCTGCCCGCGGTCACCTGCTCGGTGCAGGCGACGCTGCTCACCGGCGCGCCGCCGGCGGTGCACGGCATCGTCGGCAACGGGTGGTACTTCCGCGACCTGGGCGAGGTGCTGCTGTGGCGGCAGCACCACGCGCTGGTCGGCGGCGAGAAGGTCTGGGACGCCGCGCGCCGGGTGCACCCCGGCTACTCGGTCGCCAACGTGTGCTGGTGGTACGCGATGGGCGCCGACGTGGACTGGACCGTGACGCCACGGCCGGTCTACCGCGCCGACGGTCGCAAGGAGCCGGACTGCTACACCGACCCGCCCGCGCTGCACGACGAACTCACCGCCGAGCTGGGCACCTTCCCGCTGTTCCAGTTCTGGGGGCCGGGGGCGGGCATCGCCTCGTCGCGGTGGATCGGCGCGGCCGCGCGGCGGATCATGTCGGCGTACGCCCCGGACCTGACCCTGGTCTACCTGCCGCACCTCGACTACGACCTGCAGCGGCACGGCCCCGACGACCCGCGCGCCGCGGCCGCCGCGGCCGAACTGGACACGGTCGTCGGCCCGCTGCTGGACGCGGCCGCCGCCCGGGGCGCGACCGTGCTGGCCCTGTCCGAGTACGGCATCACCCCGGCCCGCCGCCCCGTCGACATCAACCGCGCGCTGCGCGCCGAGGGCCTGCTGCGGGTGCACACCCAGGCGGGCATGGAGTACCTCGACCCGTGGACCTCGCGCGCCTTCGCCGTCGCCGACCACCAACTCGCCCACGTGTACGTCCGCGACCCCGCCGACCTCCCGCTGGTGCGCAAGGTCTGCGCCGACCTGGCCGGGGTCGAGCAGGTGCTCGACGCCCAGGGCAAGCGCGAGCACGGGCTGGACCACCCGCGCGCCGGGGAACTCGTGCTCGTCGCCGAGCCCGACGCGTGGTTCACGTACTACTACTGGCTCGACGACGCCCGCGCCCCCGACTTCGCCCGGCTGGTGGAGATCCACCGAAAGCCCGGCTACGACCCCGCCGAGCTGCTGTTCGACCCGGCCGGGCCGGGCGCGGCCAAGCGGCGCGCGGCGCTGGCGCTGCTGCGCAAGAAGCTGGGCCTGCGCTACCTGATGCAGGTGGTGGGCCTGGACGCCGGGGCGGCGGCGGTACGCGGCTCGCACGGCCGGCTGCCCGCCGACCCCGCCGACGGACCCCTGCTGATCTGCTCGGACGCCACCGCGGCCCGCGACGGCTTCGCCGCCACGGAGGTCAAGGACCTGATGCTGCGACTGTCCGGTCTGGCTGTTCCAGTACAAGAAAAGTAGCAGCGATCGCGGTTTCGCGGTATCGGTCACCCGACCGGCTGCGCGGCTCAGCGCAGCACCGCTACGGTCGCCCGATGCCTACGAACGAGATCACCGCGGCCGCCGCGGGCACCTGGCTCCTCGGCGACCGGACCGTCCACCGGATGGGCTTCGGCTCGATGCGCCTGACCGCCAACCCCGACCGCGACCGCGCCATCTCCGTCCTGCGGCGGGCGGTCGAGCTCGGTGTGAACCACATCGACACGGCGGCGTTCTACTTCTCGCCCGGCGGCATCATCGACGGCCCGCCCGGTCCGGTGCGCTACGCGACCGAACTGATCCGCGACGCCCTCGCGCCCTACCCAGCCGATCTGTTCCTCGCCACCAAGGTCGGGCCGGGGCTGGACGAACACGGCGAGTGGAGCGAGGCGACGACCTACGCCCAGTTGCGGGCGCAGGTGGAGGAGAACCTGCGGCGGCTCGGCCGCGACGAGCTCGACCTGGTCAACCTGCGGATCGTGAAACGCCCCGGGCGGGACTCGATCGCCGAGCGGTTCGGGGCGCTGGCCCGGATGCGCGAGGAGGGCCTGATCCGCAACCTCGGCCTGTCCAACGTCCGGCTGGACCATCTCGACGAGGCCCAGGAGATCGCGCCCGTCGCCTGCGTGCAGAACGGGTACGCGCTGGACTTCAACCGCACCGACGACGAGTTGCTGCGCGAGTGCGGGCGGCGCGGGGTGGCGTACACCCCCTTCTTCGCCGTGGCGGGCAGCGGCCGCGAGTCGGGCGCCTCGGCCGACCACGACGCCGCCCTGTCCGACCTCGCCCGCGCCCACGACGCGACCCCGCACCAGATCCGCCTGGCCTGGACCCTGCACCAGGGCCCGCACGTACTGGCCATCCCCGGCACCGGCGACCCCGCCCACCTGACCGCCAACATCGCCGCCGGCGCCATCCACCTCCCACCCCCCACCCTCGCCACCCTCGGGTAAGGAAGGGCCCCTTCTTATCGCTTTCCGAGGTAGAAGGGCCCCTTCGTAACGGTCGTCCGGTGCGCCCCCGGCCCGCGTGCGCGGGCGGTGCGCGCAGTTCCGGGAAGGTGGGTGCAGTTTCGGGGAAACTGCACGAAACCGGGCCAAGATTCGTGCAGTTTCCCCGAAACTGCAGCTAGGCCGGGCCGGGCTGGGCTAGGCGCGGCGGGGCGTGTGCGCCGCGGTGGGGCGGGGCGGGGCAGGGGGTGGAAATACTCGTCGGCTCGGACGAGGCATGTCCGAGCCGACGAGCCTGGCGCGCGGACCGGTGGTCACCGGTGGATCGATGCGGCGCCAGGAGAGGGTTACCCGCCGCCGCGGATCTCAATCGCGGTGCGCGGCGGCGGGCTGGCGGCGGCTGGGGTTGCGTCAGCGCCGCCGGTTGCGGGTCACGCGCAGGTGACGCCGTTGAGCTTGACGTTGCTCGGCGCGGGGCTGGACGGCCCGGTGGCCGTGTACCCGATCGCCACGCTGGCACCCGGCGCCAGCGACGTGCTCCAGCTCGGCGCGGCCGCCGTGATGGTGGTGCCGCTCTGGGTCACCGTGGCGTTCCAGCCGTTGGTGAGCGCCACCCCGCTGGGCACGGTCCAGGTGACCGTCCACGGGTTGACCGCGCTGGTGCTGGTGTTGGTCACCTTCACCTCGGCCTGGTAGCCGCCCTGCCACGAGTTCGTGATGGTCACGACCTTGGTGCAGGTGCCGTTGCCGCCGGGTGACGGGGAGGCCGACGGGGACGGCGAGGCCGACCGCGACGGGGAGACCGACGGCGAGGGCGAGGTCGACCGCGACGGCGACGGACTGGCCGACGACGGCTGCGGCGACGGGTTGCCCGACGGCGGGTTCAGGTACGGCTGCAGGATGTTGTACTTCGTCTGGTTGATCGAGTACCAGTCGTCGAGTGCGATACCCCCGGTGTCACCCGAGTTGGGGTTCCACGACCAGTACGTGAACGACAGCCCGTTGTCGCCGATGTAGGCCATCAGCTTGGTCAGCCACTGCACGTCGAGCGGGTTGGCCAGGGTGCTGCCGAACTCGCCGATCATGATCGGGGCCACGTTCTGCTTTGCGATCTTGCCCCAGAAGGCGTCCCAGACGGCCGGCAGGTTGTTCGGGAAGTTGGGGTCGTTGAACCAGGACTGCCGGTCGTACACCGAGATGCCGTACTCGTGCGGCGAGTAGACCAGGCGGTTGGCCACGTTCAGCCGGACCGGCTTGTCGATCGCGGCGGACAGGTTGCCACCCCACCAGTCGCAGGCCATCGGGTCGTCGGGGATGTTGTCCCAGACGTTGGCGACGCCACCGGACAGGCAGCTCACACCCTCGACGAAGATCAGCCAGTTCGAGTTGGTCTGCAGGATCGCGTTGCCGATGCGCTCGGCCGCCAGGCGCCAGTCACGGGCCTGCACGTCGCAGCCCCAGCAGGCGCCGGTCGCGGCCGGGTCGGTGCCCTCGGCGTGCGGCTCGTTGAACAGGTCGGCGCCGATCACCGTCGGGTTGCCCGCGTACCGCGCCGCCAGCATCTGCCAGTCGGCGATCATGCTGGCCTCGGAGACGCTCGCGGTGTACCACAGCGGGGTCTGCCCGGCCGCGGTCGGCCGGTGCCGGTCGAGGATGACGCGCATCCCCTTGGTCCCGGCGTACGCGATCACCTTGTCCAGGATCTGCAGCGGCGACAGCCCGATCAGGTCCGGGTTGGTGTAGTCGTTGATGCCGGTGGCGGCCGCACCGGCCTTGAGCGCGTCACCGGAGTACGGCACGCGCAGGGTGTTGAAGCCCAGCGAGGCCATCTTGTCGAGCTGCCCCTTCCAGGTGGCCGGGGCGTTGGCCCACAGCCCGTGGAAGGTCTTGTTGTCGGTCTCCATGCCGAACCAGTTGATGCCGGTCAGGCGGACGGTCTTACCGGCGCTGTCGACGATGTTGCGACCGTTGGTGTGCAGGTAGCCGGTGCCGGTGTCGGCGCTGGCCGGGCCCGCGGTGAGGGTGACCGCCACGAGGGCGGTGGCCGCTGTGGCGAGCGCGGCCGAGACGGCGGCCACGAGGGCAGCCGGACGAGACTTGAAACGCATTTCGGGTGTGCTCCATCCATAACGGACTTCTGCTTGATCGGGAAATGCGTGCCTGCCCTGGCTCCGGTTACATCGTGCACCGTCCATGCCGAGCACAGCAAGAGGGGCGAGCGCCGCAGCGCCCGCCCCTCTCGGTTGATCAGGTGAAACTCAGCTGGCCTTCTCGGCCAGGGCAAGAAAGTTTCGCTTGCCCGCCAGCGCCTGCTCGGCCTCCTTGATGCGCTTGGCGTCGCCGGCCGCCTGGGCCCGCTCCAGCCGCGCCTCGGCTTCGGCCACCTGCTCACGCATCTGCGCCAGCAGCGGGTTGGCCGACGGCTCGGTACGCCGCCACGCCGCGTCCATCGCGTCGCGGACCTTGTCCTCGACCGCGCGCAGGCGCCGGTCCAGCCCGGCGACGGACTCGCGGGGGACCCGGCCGGTGTCGTGCCACTGGCCCAGGATCTCGCGCAGCGCGTTCTGCGCGGCCTTCGGGTCGGCGTCCACGTCGATCGCCTCGGCCTGCGACAGCAGCTCCTGGCGGCGCACCAGCGCGGCCTTCTGCTCGTTGTCGCGGGCGGAGAAGACCTCGCTGCGGCGGGAGAAGAAGGCGTCCTGCGCGGCCCGGAAACGGTCCCACAGCTTCTGCTCGGCCTCCTTGGAGGCGCGCGGCGCGGTCTTCCAGTCCGCCATCAGCTCCTTGAGCCGGGCCGCGGTGGCCGCCCAGTCGGTCGACTCGGCCAGCGACTCGGCCTCGGCCACCAGGTCGTCCTTGACGGTCTGGGCCTGCTTGCGGGCCGCGTCCAGGGTGGCGAAGTGGCCGCCCCGGCGACGCGTGAAGCTGTCACGGGCGACGGAGAAGCGCTTCCACAGGTCGCCGTCGGTCTTCTTGTCGACCCCGCGAATGGTCTTCCACTCGTCGAGGATCTCCTTGAACCGGTCGCCGGTCGCCTTCCAGCTGGTCGACTCGGCGGCCAGCTTCTCGGCCTCCTCGACCAGGGTGGTCTTACGGGCCACAGCCTCGGCGCGGGCGGCGTCGCGGGCGGCCTTGGCAGCACCCGCCTTCTCGTCGGCCAGCGCGGACAACCGGTCCAACCGGGCCGCCAGGCCGTCGATGTCGCCGACCACGTGCGCCTCGTCCAGGCTCGCCCGCAGGCGCTTGACCGTGCTCACGCTCTGCGCGGCGTCGGCCGCGCCCGAGTTGAGCCGGGTCTCGATCAGGTCGACCTCGGTGACGAGATCCTCGTACCGTCGGACGAAGTGCGCCAAACCCTCCTCGGGCGTGCCGGCCTGCCATGATCCGACGGCGCGCTCGCCCGCGGCCGACTTCACCCAGACCGTGCCGTCGGCGTCCACCCGGCCATACGATGCCCAGTCGCTCATGATGCCCATCCTCGTTCTTCCCGACCGAACCCCGTCACGTCCGTGCCGAGGTCGCCGCCATAGCGCAGTCAAACCCGTGATCCCGTGGGAGAGTACGCCGCTCCCAGAAGCATTGTCACAGGTCCCGCTGGGCACGCGTCGCGCGCCCAGGACAAGGTGACCTTACGGGGTCCGCGCCCACACCGCATCTGGTGTACCCCGGCTGGCAGAGCACGATCCGGTTACGGTTGTCGGCGTGAGTTCCGTCCCCTCCGACACCGGCCAGGCGCCCGCCCCCGACCCCGTCGCGCCCGAGGTGGTCGCCGTCGTCGGCCCGACCGCCGCCGGCAAGTCCGCGCTTTCCATCGCGCTGGCGCACGCGCTGCGCGGTGAGGTGGTCAACTGCGACTCCATGCAGGTCTACCGGGGTATGGACATCGGCACCGCCAAACTCACCGAGGACGAGCGCGAGGGCGTGCCGCACCACCTGCTCGACCTCTGGCCGGTCACCGCGCCCGCGAGCGTGGCGGAGTTCCAGCGGCTGGCCCGCGCCGCGATCGACGACATCCGCTGCCGCGGCAAGGTGCCGCTGCTCGTCGGGGGATCGGGGCTGTACCAGCGGGCGGTGTTGGAGGACTTCGACTTCCCGGGTACGGACCCGGCCGTGCGGGCCCGGCTGGAGGCCGAGTTGGAGGCGGGCGGTCCGGCGCCGCTGCACGCCCGGCTGGCCCAGGCCGACCCGGTCGCCGCCGCGAAGATCCTGCCCAGCAACGGTCGGCGGATCGTCCGCGCGCTGGAGGTGATCGAGATCACCGGGCAGCCGTTCACCGCCTCGCTGCCCGAACCGGTGCCGGTGTACCGGTGCCTGCAACTCGCCGTCGACCGCGCGGACCTGGACGTACGGGTCGAGCAGCGGGTGGACCGGATGTGGGCGGCCGGGTTCGTCGACGAGGTGCGCGGGCTGCTGCCGCACGGGCTGGACGGCAGCCTCACCGCATCGCGCGCGCTGGGCTACCAGCAGGTCCTGGCCTTCCTGCGGGGCGAGTGCGAGGAGAATGAGGCACACCGGGACACGGTCACCGGCACCCGCCGGTTCGTTCGGCGGCAGCGCTCCTGGCTGCGCCGCGACCCCTCGGTACGCTGGCTCGACGGCGCCGCGCCCGACCTCGTCGAGCAGGCGATAAAGATCATCGACAGCGCTGGCGGAGTGGCATGAGGTTCACCAAGGGGCACGGCACCGGCAACGACTTCGTGATCATCGAGGATCTCGACGGCACGGCGGAGCTGACCCCGGCCCAGGTCGCGGCCCTGTGCGACCGCCGCTTCGGCATCGGCGGCGACGGCGTGCTGCGGGTGCAGCGCTCGACCGACCCGGCCGCCGAGTTCTTCATGGACTACTGGAACTCCGACGGCTCGCTGTCCGAGATGTGCGGCAACGGGGTCCGCGTGTTCGCCCGCTACCTGCACACCCGCGGCCTGGCCGGCGACGTCATCCCGGTCTCCACCCGGGGCGGCCTGCGCACCGCGTACGTCGAGGGCGACTGGATCCGGGTCGACATGGCCGCGCCCACCATCCTGGGCGAGTCCACCGCGATCGTCGACGGGGTCGAACACCGCGGCCTCGGCGTCTCGATGGGCAACCCGCACCTGGTCTGCGACGTCGACGCCGACACGCTGGCCACCGTCGATCTGAGCCGCGCCCCGAAGACGGACGCGGGGATGTTCCCGGCCTCGGTCAACGTCGAGTTCTCGCTGAAACTCGCCGACGACCACCGCCGCATGCGGGTGTACGAGCGCGGCTCCGGCGAGACCATGTCCTGTGGCACCGGCGCCACCGCGGTCGGCGTCGCGGCGCTGTACACCTCCGGCCGCTCCACTGGCACCGTCACCGTCGACGTCCCCGGCGGCCGCCTCGCGGTCACCCTGGACGCCCACACCAGCTGGCTGGCAGGGCCCGCCGTCCTCACCTACACCGGCGACATCCCCCTCTGACCCCCTGACCCGCTGACCCGCCAACCCCGCTGCCCGCCCCGGCCCCCTCCACTCCGTCGATCATGAACTTATGGCACGGGTGGGCGGTGTGTCGCCGGCACGGCTTCCTGGTCAACTTCGGTGCCTCGTCGGGCGGTCGATCAGGAAGCCGTGCACATGACACACCGTCGAACCGTGCCATAAGTTCATGATCAACTGGGCTTAGGCGGTGGGGGTGGGGTCGGTGTCGAGGATGGGGGCGGTGGCGGCCTGCTGGGCTACGGCGCGGACGGCGGCCGCGACCGCCGGGGCGACGCGGGAGTCGAAGACGCTGGGAACGATGACGCTCGGGTTGAGCTTCTCCTCGCCCACGACGTCGGCGATGGCCATCGCGGCGGCCAGGGCCATCTCGGCGGTGAACTCGCGGGCCTGGGCGTCCAGCATGCCGCGGAAGACGCCGGGAAAGGCCAGCACGTTGTTGATCTGGTTGGGCTGGTCGGAGCGGCCGGTGGCGACCACGGCGGCGTACTTGCGCGCCTCGCGCGGGTCGACCTCCGGGTCGGGGTTGGCCAGGGCGAACACGATGGAGTTCGGGGCCATCCGGGCGATGTCGTCCCCGGTGAGCAGGTTCGGCGCGCTGACGCCGATGAACACGTCCGCGCCCGCGATCGCGCCGGGCAGGTCGCCGGAGTAGTTGTCCCGGTTGGTGTGCTCGACCAGCCACTGCCAGTCGGGGCCGAGGCCGGCCATGTCGCGGTGCAGGGCGCCGCGGCGGTCGTACGCGATGACGTCGCCGACGCCCTGGCGCAGCAGCAGCTTCATGATCGCCGTACCGGCGGCGCCTGCGCCGGAGACCACGACCTTGACGTCCTCCAGCTTCTTGCCGACCACGCGCAGCGCGTTGGTGAGCGCGGCGAGCACGCAGATCGCGGTGCCGTGCTGGTCGTCGTGGAAGACCGGGATGTCCAGCATCTCGCGCAGCCGGGCCTCGATCTCGAAGCAGCGCGGGGCGGCGATGTCCTCCAGGTTGATGCCGCCGTACACCGGGGCGATGGCCTTGACGATCTTGATGATCTCCTCGGTGTCCTGGGTGTCCAGGCACACCGGCCAGGCGTCCACGCCGCCGAAGCGCTTGAACAGGGCGGCCTTGCCCTCCATCACCGGCAGCGCCGCGGCCGGGCCGAGGTTGCCCAGGCCCAGCACGGCCGAGCCGTCGGTGACCACGGCGACGGTGTTGCGCTTGATGGTCAGGCGACGGGCGTCGTCGGGGTTGTCGGCGATGGCCTGGCAGACCCGGGCCACACCCGGGGTGTACGCCCGGGAAAGCTCGTCCCGAGTGCGCAGGGCCACCTTCGAGGTGACCTCGATCTTGCCGCCGAGGTGGAGCAGGAAGGTGCGGTCGGAGACCTTGCGCACCTCGACCCCGTCCATCGCCTCCAGGGCCTTGACGACCTGGTCGGCGTGGGCGCTGTCGGCGGTGTCGCAGGTGACGTCGGCGACCACCCGCACGTGGTCGGAGTCGACGACGTCGACGGCGGTGACGATCGCTCCGGCCTCGCCTACCGCCGTGGTGAGTCGTCCGACCGCCGAGGAGTCGGCGATGACCGCCACTCGTACGGTGATGGAGTATCCGGCGCTGGGCAGGCGGGTTGTGGGCACGATGTCGCCTTTCGGGTCGATGGTCGGCCTAGATTTTCCCACTCGTTGGAACGAAGGGTTTTACGACCCCACGACTGGCGGGTAACACCCGGCATCGAATGCAGGTGCGCTTGGGCTCACAGCGTGCCAACCTTGAAGCCGTACACCTGAACGATGGAGGAGCAGATTTGCCTACATTTCCCGACACGCTGGTGGCCGACGGGACCACCGGTGACCTGGAGCTTGCCGAGCGTCACTCGCTGCGCCGGGTAGCCGGACTCTCGACCGAGCTCACCGACGTCACCGAGGTCGAATACCGGCAGCTGCGGCTGGAGCGGGTGGTGCTGGTAGGCGTCTGGACCTCCGGCACCGTCACCGACGCCGAGAACTCGCTCACCGAGCTCGCGGCCCTGGCCGAGACGGCCGGGTCGCAGGTGCTGGAGGGCCTGATCCAGCGGCGCAGCCAGCCCGACGCGGCCACGTTCATCGGTCGCGGCAAGGTCGACGAGCTGAAGGCGGCGGTCGAGTCCACCGGCGCCGACACCGTGATCTGCGACGGCGAGCTGTCGCCCAGCCAGCTGCGCAACCTGGAGGAGAAGATCAAGATCAAGGTGGTCGACCGGACCGCCCTGATCCTGGACATCTTCGCCCAGCACGCCAAGAGCAAGGAGGGCAAGGCCCAGGTCGAGCTCGCCCAGCTGCAGTACCTGGTACCCAGGCTGCGCGGTTGGGGTGAGGCGCTGTCCCGGCAGACCGGTGGTTCCGGTCGCGGTGGCGGCGCGGGCGGCGGCGTGGGTCTGCGCGGTCCCGGTGAGACGAAGCTGGAGACCGACCGCAGGCGCATCCGCACCCGGATCGCCAAGCTCAAGCGCGAGATCACCGCGATGGGCACCATCCGCGACACCAAGCGGCAGGGCCGCAAGGCCGCCGAGGTGCCGTCGGTGGCGATCGCGGGCTACACCAACGCGGGCAAGTCCAGCCTGCTCAACCGGCTCACCGGAGCCGGGGTGCTGGTCGAGGACGCGCTGTTCGCGACCCTGGACACGGCGACGCGGCGCACCACGGCCCGCGACGGGCGGCAGTACACGCTGTCGGACACCGTCGGGTTCGTGCGCCACCTGCCGCACCAGCTCGTCGAGGCGTTCCGCTCGACGCTGGAGGAGGTCGCCGACGCCGACCTGGTCGTGCACGTGGTCGACGGGGCCCACCCGGACCCGGCCGAGCAGGTGCGGGCGGTGCGCGAGGTGCTGGCCGAGGTCGGTGCCGACCGGCTGCCCGAGCTGCTGGTGGTCAACAAGGCCGACGCCGCGTCGGCGGAGACGCTGCTGCGGCTCAAGCGCGAGTGGCCGGACGCGGTGTTCGTCTCGGCGCGCACCGGCGCGGGCATCGATGAGCTGCGCGAGGTGATCGAGTCGAAGCTGCCGGTCCCGGCGGTCGAGGTGGTCGCCTGTGTGCCGTACGACCGTGGCGATCTGGTGGCGAAAGTCCACCGAAGGGGTGAGGTGCTCGCGTCGGGTCACACCGCCGCGGGTACGCAGCTCAAGGTACGAGTGGATCGTGAGTTGGCGGCTGAGCTGGAGCGATACTCAATCACCGAAAGTGACTGGGTCTCAGACGCATCGTGACGAATTAATCGCGTTACACGGTAGTGCGTCCGGTCGTGGCAAACTGTCCGGATGCGGTTAACGGGATTCCTGGTCAAGGCATGCGCGGCCACATTCGGCGTCGCGCTCGGAGCCGGGCTGGTCAGTGCCCCTGCAGGGGCGGCACCCAACCCGTCCCCGAGTGCGGCGTCGACGGCGGTCCCGGGCACGAAGGTGTGCACGATCAACGACACCCGCCTGACCGAGCTGTCCGGCATCGTCGCCGTCGGCAACTTTTACTACGTGATCAACGACGGCTCCGACATCGCCGGCCGTACGCGCATCTTCAAGTTGAACAAGCAGTGCGGGATCGTGGGCAGTGCCATCAACTACGCGGGCAACGGCGCGGCCGATCCCGAGGACATGGCGATCGCGCCCGACGGCAAGACCATCTGGATCGCCGACACCGGCGACAACAACGACAGCTACAAGCAGACCCGGACGACGGTCGCGCTGTGGAAGATGGTCAACGACAAGGTCACGGGGCCCTACCGCTTGCGGTACCCGGACAAGAAGTACGACGCCGAGGCGCTGCTGATCGACAAAGACGGCAACCCGATCATCATCACGAAGAACTGGGACTTCACCGCCGCTGGGACGACCCACGTCTTCACGACCGCCGCTCCGCTCGGCGCCGCTGGTGCCACGGTGGATCTGAAGGAGGTCGGCACCGTCAAGCTGCCGGTCACCCAGACCGAGGTGATCGGCGGGTCGGTGGCCCGCCGCATGGTCACCGGCGCCGCGGCCTCGCCCGACCGCAGCAAGGTGGTGCTGCGCACCTACGGCGACGCGATGGAGTACGACGTCACCAACGGCGACATCATCAGCGCCCTGACCAAGGGCAAGCCCCGGGTCACCCCCGTCCCCGACGACCCGCGCCGCGGTGAGGCGATCACCTACACCACCGACGGCACCAAGTTCCTGACCGTCTCCGAGACCGAGCACCTCAAGAGCACGGACGCGGCCCGCAAAGCGGTGATCTGGAGCTACACCCCCAGCGTCGAGCACTTCGTCGAGGCGACCCCGCAGGCAGGCCCGAAGAAGGCCGACAAGGCCTGGTACATGAAGCTCTTCGGCAGCGTCGACGACCTCTACCTCGCCCTCGGCGGCGTCGGCGTGGTCGGCGTGCTGCTGGTGCTGCTGGGCGTGTTCGGCATCGTGAAGTCGCGCAAGCGTCGGGCCCGCAAGGGCGGCGACGAACCGCTGGACGACATGGCGCCGGCCGACAACTCCGCCACCGCGATGCTCGCCCCGGTCGGCGGCTACCAGGCGTCCGGCTACTACGCCGACGGCTACGGCCAGCAGCAGGGCTACGGCCAGCAGCAGGGCGGGTACGACCAGTACGGCGGCCAGCAGTACGGCGGCCAGGGCGGCTACGACCAGTACGGTGGCGGCCAGCAGGTGTACGCCGGGCAGGGCTACGGCCAGCAGGGCGGCGGCTACGGCGCGGACCCGTACGCGGGCCAGCAGTACGGACAGCAGCAGCAGGGCTACGGCGGCGACTCGGGCTACGACCCGTACGCGGGTCAGCAGCCGGACGGCTATGGCCAGCAGCAGGGCTACGGCCCGCAGCAGAACGGCCAGTACGGCAACCAGGGCTACGGCCAGGAGTACGGCGACCAGGGCTACCAGCAGTACCGCTGACCCACGACGTGACACGGCCCCGGCAGGAGTTCCCGCCGGGGCCGTTCGCTGTTCGGGGGCCGGTCAGACCCGGCGCATCACGAAGACGACCTTGCCGAGGATGACGGCCGCGTCGCCGGGGATCGGGTCGTACGCCGGGTTGCGGGGCATGAGCTGGACGTGCCCCTCGCGCAGCCGGTAGACCTTGACCGTGGCCTCGCCGTCGATCATCGCGGCGACGATGTCGCCGTTCTCGGCGACCTGCTGCTGGCGCACCACGACCCAGTCGCCGTCACAGATGGCGGCCTCGATCATCGAGTCACCCTTGACCTGGAGCGAGAAGAGCGTGCCCTGGCCGACGAGCTCGCGCGGCAGCGGCAGCACCTCCTCGATCGACTCCTCGGCCAGGATCGGGCCACCGGCGGCGATGCGGCCGAGCAGTGGCACGTACACCGGGGTGGGACGGGCGGCCAGCGTGGTCTCTTCGCTGTCACTGCTGTCGACCGGGGTGCGCACGTCGACGGCGCGCGGGCGCGACGGGTCGCGGCGCAGGAAGCCCTTCCGCTCCAGCTCCTTGAGCTGGTATGCCACCGAGGACGGCGAGACCAGGCCGACGGCCTCGCCGATCTCGCGCACGGTGGGCGGGTAGCCGTGCTGCTCCACCCATTCCTTGATCACGCTGAGAATGCGCCGCTGGCGGCTGCTCAGGTCCCCGTTCTGCAGATCCGCGGTGGTGCCGCTGGTGGCCGCGACCGCGCGCAAAGGTCCCGCTCCGGCGGGCGCGGTCGGCGGCCTACCAGGTCGCGACGCTCGCTCATTGGGGGACATTCGGACCTCCGGTGATGTGGCGTACGCGCAGCCACCAAGTTCGCATCGGTGGTGGTGAACGTTACGAGTGGTTCTTACCGGACACCTTAATGCGACTTGGTGTCAGTTTCAAACATCTGTACGATCCTCCATCCGTGTCGATGCTTGATCACCGCTGTGCCCCGTGTGGGTGACGGTCCGTGTTGTTGCTCGCGACACGTCTCAGAAATGGGCGAGTCAACTTGCGACCGGGGCTCCTGGGGCATAAGTTCAACCCCACATCTTGTGGTGGTGTCGAGCCGACCACCCACAGATTGGGTTTCAGGGCCCATCTCGTGGGGGAACGGCCGAGTCACTCTCCGTCGTTGTACCCGTTGACGGCCGCATTGGCGACCGTCGACGAAGTCATGCCCGGAGCGGTGCCGCACTGCCCGGAACGGTGACGACGACGTGGGAGGTGACAGCGATGCGATGCCCGTACTGCCGACACCCCGACTCCCGCGTGGTCGACTCCCGCGAGGCCGAGGACGGCGCGCTGATCCGGCGGCGCCGACACTGCCCCGAGTGCGGCAAGCGGTTCACCACCGTCGAGGAGACGGTGCTCTCGGTGGTCAAGCGCAGCGGCGTGACCGAACCGTTCAGCCGACCGAAGATCATGAACGGGGTGCGCAAGGCCTGCCAGGGCCGCCCGGTCGCCGAGGACGCGATCGCGCTGCTGGCCCAGCGGGTCGAGGACGTCGTGCGGGGGCGCGGCGCCGCGGAGGTGCCCAGCCAGGAGGTCGGCTTGGCCATCCTCGGGCCGCTGCGGGACCTCGACGAGGTGGCGTACCTGCGGTTCGCCTCCGTCTACCAGGACTTCCAGTCCGCCGACGACTTCATCCGTGAGATCGAGTCGCTGCGGCGGCATAACCAGCCCGTCCCGGGGCAGGAACCTGCCGGGCCGGACGTCACCGAGGACGCCGACGCGGGCGCCAGGGCCGGGCAGGTCGCGGGCTGACGCCCGTACCAGAACGTGTTTTTGCAGTTGAAGTGTTGTTTTAAGTCGTTGACCTTAGGGGGCTGACGTGGGGGAGAACGCAACAGCGAGCGCCAAGCGCACGCGGGCGGGCGCCGGTGGTCTCAAGATCGAGCGGGTGTGGACGACCGAGGGCGTCCACCCGTACGACGAGATCACCTGGGAGCGCCGTGACGTCGTGATGACGAACTGGCGCGATGGCTCGATCAACTTCGAGCAGCGCGGGGTGGAGTTCCCCGAGTCCTGGAGCGTCAACGCGACCAACATCGTGACCACGAAGTACTTCCGGGGCGCGGTTGGCACCCCGGAGCGGGAGTGGAGCCTGCGCCAGCTCATCGACCGCGTGGTCAAGACCTACCGCAAGGCCGGTGAGGAGCACCGCTACTTCGCCACCGCCACCGACGCCGAGGTGTTCGAGCACGAGCTGACCTGGATGCTGCTGCACCAGGTGTTCAGCTTCAACTCCCCGGTCTGGTTCAACGTGGGCACGGCCAGCCCGCAGCAGGTCAGCGCGTGCTTCATCCTGTCCGTGGACGACTCGGTCGACTCCATCATGGACTGGTACAAGGAGGAGGGGCTGATCTTCAAGGGCGGCTCCGGCTCCGGCATCAACCTGTCCCGCATCCGCGCCAGCAAGGAACTGCTCTCCTCCGGCGGCACCGCCTCCGGCCCGGTCAGCTTCATGCGCGGCGCCGACGCCTCCGCGGGCACCATCAAGTCCGGCGGCGCCACCCGGCGCGCGGCCAAGATGGTCATCCTCGACGTGGACCACCCCGACATCGAGGAGTTCATCTCGACCAAGGCGCGCGAAGAGGACAAGATCCGCGCCCTGCGCGACGCGGGCTTCGACATGGACCTGGGCGGCCGCGACATCGTCAGCGTGCAGTACCAGAACGCCAACAACTCGGTGCGCGTCTCCGACGAGTTCATGACCCGGGTCGAGGAGGGCAAGAGCTTCGACCTCGTCGGCCGCCTCGACGGCCGCGTCATCGAGACCGTCGACGCCAAGAGCCTGTTCCGCAAGCTCGCGCAGGCCGCGTGGGAGTGCGCCGACCCCGGCATCCAGTACGACGACACCATCAACGCCTGGCACACCTGCTCCGAGACCGGCCGCATCACCGCGAGCAACCCCTGCTCGGAGTACCTGCACCTGGACGACACCTCGTGCAACCTGGCGTCGCTGAACCTGATGAAGTTCCTGCGGGCCGACGGCGGCTTCGACATCGAGAAGTTCGTCAAGTCGGTCGAGTTCGTCATCACCGCGATGGACATCTCGATCTGCTTCGCCGACTTCCCGACCGAGAAGATCACCGACAACACCCGGGCCTACCGGCAGCTCGGCATCGGCTACGCCAACCTCGGCGCGCTGCTGATGGCCTCGGGCCTGCCGTACGACTCCGAGGCGGGCCGCTCCCTGTCCGGCGCGATCACCGCCCTGATGACCGGTGCCGCCTACCGGCGCTCGGCCGAGCTGGCCGGCGTCGTCGGCGCGTACGACGGCTACGCCCGCAACGCCACCCCGCACCAGAAGGTCATGCGCAAGCACGCCGAGGCCGCCGAGGCGCTCACCCCGCACGGCCCCGTCGCCACCGCCGTGGCCGCCGCGGCCCGCAAGGAGTGGAAGTCGGGCAACAACCTCGGCGAGAAGCAGGGCTGGCGCAACGCCCAGGCCAGCGTGCTCGCCCCCACCGGCACCATCGGCTTCATGATGGACTGCGACACCACCGGCGTGGAGCCGGACCTGGCGCTGGTCAAGTTCAAGAAGCTGGTCGGCGGCGGCTCGATGCAGATCGTCAACCAGACGGTGCCGCGCGCGCTGCGCAACCTGGGCTACCAGGAGGAGCAGCTCGAGGCGATCACCGAGTTCATCGCCGAGCACGGCCACGTCGTGGACGCCCCCGGCCTGAAGCCGGAGCACTACGCCGTGTTCGACTGCGCCATGGGCGAGCGCTCCATCGCGCCCATGGGCCACGTGCTGATGATGGCCGCGGTGCAGCCGTTCATCTCCGGCGCGATCAGCAAGACCGTCAACATGCCGGAGGCGGCGACGGTCGAAGAGGTCGAGCAGATGTACTACGACGGCTGGAAGCTGGGCCTCAAGGCGCTGGCGATCTACCGCGACAACTGCAAGGTCGGCCAGCCGCTGTCGGTGGCGCAGCGCCAGCCGCTCGCGGCTGCCGCCGCGACGAAGGAGAAGGAGCCCGCCGCCACGCAGGCGGTGGCCCAGGTCGCCACTCCGGTGATCGAGAAGGTCATCGAGTACCGGCCGGTGCGCAAGCGGCTGCCGAAGAAGCGCCCGTCGCAGACGGTGTCGTTCACCGTCGGCGACGCCGAGGGCTACCTGACCGCCTCGTCGTACCCCGACGACGGCCTCGGCGAGGTGTTCCTCAAGCTCGGCAAGCAGGGCTCGACCCTGGCCGGGGTGATGGACGCGTTCTCGATCGCCGTCTCGGTGGCCCTGCAGTACGGCGTGCCGCTGCAGACCTACGTCGAGAAGTTCATGAACATGAAGTTCGAGCCCGCCGGTATGACCGACGACCCGGACATCCGCCTGTCGAACTCGGTGATGGACTACATCTTCCGACGGCTGGCACTGGACTTCCTGCCATACGAGCAGCGGGCTGAGCTGGGCGTCTTCACGGCCGCCGAGCGCGCCGCACGGCTGCGGGCCGAGGAGGAGGGCGTCGAGTACGTCCCGGCTCCGGTCGCCGCCGAGCCGCAGGCCGGGGCGACCGTGCTGCCGGTGACCCGGGTCGGGTCGTCGACCGAGGTGCTGGAGGCGATCACCGGGCGGGTGTCGGACGCGCCGCTGTGCTACACGTGCGGCACGAAGATGCGCCCGGCGGGCAGCTGCTACGTCTGCGAGGGCTGCGGCTCCACCAGCGGCTGCAGCTGATGACGCCCTGATGGCGTGACAGAAGGGGAGCCAGGCGAACGCCTGGCTCCCCTTCTGCTGTCCGCGACAGCGTCAGAAGCGGCCCGCCACCGCCGCGAACGCGTCCGTGGTGTAGGTCGAGCTGTACTGGTAGACGCCTGCCAGCACCGGGCCGCCGGAGCGGCTGACCGTCCACCCGGCGTCCGACTCGAACGTCGTGTTCGACACGCCGCAGCCGCCGCTGAAAGCCAGATCGTCGTATGCGACGTTCACCGAGTAGTTCGAGACCTTCTTCAGCTCGGCCAGGCGCAGGATCAGCGAGATCCGGTGCCCGGACACGAGGTAGGGGCGCAGGTCGAGGGTGCTCGTCCACTCCCACTGGTCCCACGTGGTGTTCTCGGACGCGACATCGCGCCTCCAGATGATGGTCTGCGTGCCCGTGGTCTCGTCCCGGACCAGGATCTGCTTGTCGTGATATCCGAGGTCCTGGCCGATGTTGCGATCGTCGGCGTACCGGAGGGACAGGGTGCAGGGCTGGGCCGGGGTGAAGGTGACATCCGCCTTGGCCTGCGCGTACTGGCCCGCTGCCGTCTCCGTGCCGGGTGCCACGGACAGGCTCAGCGCCCCGCTGCCCGTGTTGGCCTTCCGGAAGGACCCGCCCGCGGGAGCGCCCGCCGGATCGAGCACGAGCTGCCAGATGATGACGCCCGCGATCTTTCCGGCGGAGGTGTCGGCCAGCGCCGTGTCGACAGCCCGGGTGAGGTAGTCGACGTCGGGCCGATCCACGGTCGCGCTGAGCTCGTTGCCGTAGACCATGAGGATGAGCCGTTTGCCCTGGGCCGCCAGCATGGCCGAGACGGAGTCGATCGCCGCCTGCTCGGTGTCGGTCATCGTGGTGTTGCGGTTGACGCCGTCGCGATACGGCATGATCACGCCGTCGATCGCGTACTCGTAGCTGTTGATCACCGTCTGCGTGAGGCTGGGCTGGTAGTACTCGAGGTAGAAGTCCAGGTGCGGCTGGATGGCGCTGGCCGCCACGTTCATCTGCCGTACGTAGGCCGGGGTGAAGAAGTCGGGGTTGTAGAAGTAGCTCCGGCTGCCCATGTCCATGTCGTCGATGGTCCAGGCGGTGAGCAGGGGGTACTGATTGGACAGCGTCGCGATGTCCTGGCCCCACGCCACGTAGTCCTTGTGATGCGGGAGGTACGTGTCGCAGGAGTAAGGGCTGGCGGCAGAGCTGGGGCACTCCGTCGGCGGAAGCAGGTAGACGATGACCCGGACCCCGTTGGCCTGGGCGGCGGGCATGAATTCCAGCCTGAGGTCATCCCAGTCCGTCGCCGCGCGGACCAGGTACATGTAGGTGTTGGCGTGCAGCTCCACCAGCCGGCTGACCGTCCGCGCCGAGTCGACGTGCCCGTCGGCTCTACGGATCACACCCTCGGCGGTGCCCTTGACTCCGTCCGGCGGGGCCGCCAGTGCCGGCGACGGGCCGGTCAACGGGAGACCGGCCAACAGGACGAGCAGGGCAAGGCTGCGCAGCGTTGTTCTCAAGAAGACTCCCCGTGTCACATGACGTGTCGCCGGAGCCTAGTGGGACCAGCCGCATGGTGGGGGGCGCTGCGAGGCCGCCCGAAAGCCGGAACGCCGCAGGGTCCGGCGTGGGTGGCAGAATCGGCATGTGCAGCCGTTTCTGATCGATGTGCCTGATGGTGTGCTGGACGACCTGCGGGAACGGGTGGTGCGGACCCGGTTCGGGCGGCGTAGCGGGGCGCAGGCGTGGGACGCGGGGACCGATCCCGACTACCTGGCCGAGCTGCTGGACTACTGGGCCGAGGAGTTCGACTGGCGGGCGCAGGAGCAGCGGCTCAACGCGTACCCCCAGTTCCTGACGGAGATCGACGGGCAGACCGTCCACTTCGCGCACGTGCGCGGCAAGCGGTCCGAGGGCGGCGCGGCGCCGCTGCCGGTGATCGTGACGCACGGCTGGCCGTACTCCTTCGTGGAGATGCTGAAGCTGGTGCCGCTGCTGACCGACCCGGCCGCGTCCGGCGCCGACCCGGCCGACGCGTTCGACGTGGTGATCCCGTCGCTGCCCGGCTACGGGTTCAGCGACCTGCCGCTCAACGGTCCGTCGACCAAGCCGAGGACCGCCGACGTCTGGGCGAAGCTGATGGCGCGGCTCGGGTACCGCCGGTTCGGGACGTCGGGCGAGGACGTCGGCGCGGGCGTGAGTGACTGGCTCGCGGTCCGTCACCCCGAGAAGATCATCGGCTTGTACGCGGCGCACCCCGCCTACCCGCCCCATTCGCGCCGCACCGGCCTGTCCCCGGCCGAGGACGCGTTCCTGGACTGGCTGAAGGCCAAGTGGCAGGGCGGCGAGGGGTACGCCGAACTGCAGGCCACCCGCCCCGACACGCTCGCGGCGGCGCTGCTGGACTCGCCCGCGGGACTGGCCGCGTGGCTGGTGGAGAAGTTCCGGGCGTGGAGCGACTGCGGTGGTGAGATCGACCGCCGCTGGAGCAAGGACGACCTGCTCACCACCATCACGCTGTACTGGGTGACCGAGACCGTCGGCACCGCGATGCGGCCGTACTTCGACGAGCACCACGAGCCGGTGCTGCCGCTGGTGCAAGTGCCCGCCGGGGTGAGCGTCAGCCTGGCCGACCAGGGCATGCCCCGCGAGCTGGCCGAACGCACGTACACGGACCTGCGCTTCTTCCACCCGCTGGTCTCCGGCGGCCACTTCGTCGCGTTCGAGGAGCCCGACCAGGTGGCCGAGGACATGCGCGAGTTCTTCCGCCCGCTGCGCGCCGCCGGTTGATCGAGAACTGTCGGGGGTACGACTTAGCGTCCGCGCCATGAATTCGTGGCACCACGCGCAGTCGGCCGCCCGCAAGTGGGGCGGCGAGCCGGAGGACTACCTGGCGATCGAGGAGTTCATCGACTCCTCGAAGCAGATCATCGGCGACGTGCGGCACCGGGCGATGTACCACCACACCGCGGGAGTGTTCCTGTGCCAGCGGATCTTCGGCACCACGCTGGAGGTGGGCCGCAAGCGCATCCCGGTGCGACTGATCGCCGAGCGGCACATCCTGGAGGACCTCGGCTGGCTGCCCTCGCCCGCCGACTATCTGGCCGGGATGCCGATCAAGCCATGGATGTCCGGCGCGCAGCGCAAGGAGGTGCCCTTGTCGGTACTGCTCGGAGAGGACAACCGTTGAGCCACACCAGTTTCCTGGGAATCCCGGTGGAAGGGACGATCACTGAGTCGGACCGGGTACCGCAGCGCCCGCTCTCGGAGCTGCAACCGCTGCTGCGGGCGCTGCTCGATGACGAGACGATCACCGAATTCGGATGGCGGCAGTTCACGCCCTACTTCAATGACGGTGAGCCCTGCGTCTTCGGTCTGAGCGACTTCTGGGTGCGTACCACCGGGGACACCGAGGTCACCGACCTCGGTCTGCTCGAAGTCGGCGAGTACGCCGGAACGCATCCGACACTCGGCGGGCACGCCGCCGAGAGTCATGGTTGGCAGTACGGACCGTACCGGGGCGACCAGCCTGAGCGTTACCACCGCGCGCGGGCGCTGGCCGACGCGTTACACGGGAACGAGTTCGCCGACGTGCTGCTCGACGCGTTCGGCGACCACGCCGAAGTGACCGTGCGTCGTACCAACATCAGCGTGGAGTTCTACGACCACGAATGAGGCCGGTGACGCGGGCCGGCGCTTCCGGCCCGCGTCAGGTCAGCAGGCGCCCATGGCCTCGGCGATGCGCAGGTGGCGGCGGGCTTCGTCGTGGCGGCTCTGGCGTTGCAGGGTGCGGCCGAGCATCAGGTGCGCGTAGTGCTCGGCAGGGTCGCGTTCGAGCACCAGCCGCAGCTGCTCCTCGGCCCGGTGCAGCTGGGCCGAGTGGTAGTAGGCGCGCGCCAGCAGCAGGCGCGGGGCGACGTCCTCGGGCACCTCGGCGACGACGTCGGCGAGGATACCGGCCGCGGTGATGTAGTCGCCGTAGTCGAAGAACAGGCGGCCGCGTTCGTACTCCTCCAGGATTCTCACGATCTGGTTTAACGGTTTGGCGGCCCGCCGCATTCCGGGGCACCATCGACCGCATGAGGCGCACCATCATCTCCCCGCCGGTCCGCTGAGCGGACGGCGCTGCCCCACTGCCGTGACGGCCTAGGCCGCACGCCGGTGGCCCGTCCGCATACGCGGAAACCGACGGCCATCGAGACAGTGGAGAAGCAGGGAAATGGAGTCCTCAACCGGGCTCGCGCCGGCGCGCGCGAGCACCACCGCGTCGTACGGGCGCGGCTTGTTCTTCGTCGGCACCGCCGCGGTCGCCTGGGGCACCGGTGGCGCCGTCGCCTCGGTCCTCTACCGCACCAGTGGCCTCGGGCCGCTCGCGGTGTCGTTCTGGCGCCTGGTCTGCGGCATCGTCATGCTGTACGGCCTGCGCGCCCTCACCCGCGACCGCACCCCGGTCCGCCCCCGGGACGCCCTCGTGCTCGGGTTCGGGCTGGCCGTCTACCAGACCGCCTACTACGGCTCCATCGCGTACGGCGGGCTCGCCGTGGGCACCGTGGTCACCCTCGGGGCCTGCCCCGTGGTGATCGCGCTCGCGGCGCGGGTGGTGCTCGGGGAGGCGCTGACGCCGGCGCGGGCCGGATACGTCGGCGCCGCGCTGGCCGGGTTGGTGCCGCTGGTCGGGTCGGCCGGGACGGCAGGGCCGAATCCGCTGCTCGGGGCGGCGTTCGGGGTGCTGTCGGCGGCGGGGTACGCGGTGGTCACGATCTACTCGCGGCGGGCCGGGGGTGATCTGTCCTCGGTCACCTCGGCCGCGTTCGTGGTGGCCGCCGTGTGCGTCGCGCCCCTGGCGGCGCGGGAGGGACTGCTGCCGACCATGGGGACGCTCGCGGTGCACGGGGCCTGGCTGCTGTACCTGGGGGCGGTGCCGACGGCGCTGGCATATCGGCTGTTCTTCGCCGGGGTGGCGGCGGTCCCGGCGACGGTGACGGCGGTGGTGACGCTGCTGGAGCCGGTCGCGGGGGTGCTGATCGCGGTCGGGCTGCTGGGCGAGCGGCTCACCGTCGTGGCGGCCGCCGGGGCGGTGCTGATGTTGGCCGCCGTGGCGGGGCTGTCTCGCCGCTGACATCGGCCAGGCTGCGGCTTCGGGAAAAGTGCGGGAATCCGACCGTCCATTCGTGCGGGTTCCCCGATACAGCACGAATGGACGGACGGGGCGCGCCCGTCGGGGAAGAGGGGAGGCGCGCCCCGGGTTCGGCGGGGTCAGTAGCCCCAGCGGGACTTCAGGTGGCGCCACCAGTCGCGCAGCATCCACTTGTCGAACTCGGTGATGGACGTGGCGCTGCCCGCGTTCATGATGAAGCAGCACTGGCCGGTGGGAGTCCAGTCGTAGAAGTCGTCCAGACCGAAGCTGTGTCCCATCTCGTGCAACAGGATGTGGATGTTGTCGGTGTTCAGGTTGCTCGTGTAGTACTCGCTGCCGATCCGCTGGCCCCAGTCGCCGCCCGCGCCGCCGGTCATGCCCGCGGTCAGCCACAGCGACATGTCGTAGTGGTGCGACGCGCCGCCGGCGCAGCCGGAGTAGTTGCCGTCCTGGTGGAAGAAGCGGCCGCACGGCTCACCGCACTGCGGTGCGTTCTCGCGGATGTTGTTGACGTAGATGTCGACCGAGCTGTCGGTCCACTCCAGGGCGGCGCGGTCGCGTACGGCCCAGCCGACGACCTTGACCGGCACGTTCGCGTACGGCCAGCCGTTGTGGCCCGCCATCACGTCCATCCACTTCTTGAACTGGCGGGCGAGCGCGGCGTGGATCTGGTCGCGCTGGGTGGCGGTGACGTGGGCGCTGGAGTCCCAGCGTACGCAGTAGTTGATCTGCCCGCCGCCCGCCATGACCTGGTCCCAGCCGTAGTTGCGGAACGTGTAGAGCTGGTTGTACGTGCTCTCGTAGTGCGCCCACACCTCGTTGAGCGGCTGCACCAGGTTCGCGGGCGGGTTCCAGCCGCTGCTGCTCGGGCTGGTGCTCGGGCTGGGGCTGGCCGACCGGGACGGCGACGGCGAGGGGGAGGCGCTGCGGGACGGCGACGGCGACGGCGAGGCGGTCCGGGACGGCGACGGTGAGGCCGGGGTCGTCGTTCCGGTGCAGGTCACGCCGTTGAGCGTGAACGAGGTCGGCACAGGGTTGGCCGTCGTCCAGGCTCCGTTGAACCCGATCGACGTGCCGGCGCCGGTGCCGAGGCTGCCGTTGTAGCCGAGGTTGGCGGCGGTGACCTGGGCGCCGCTCTGGCTGAACGTGGCGTTCCAGCCCTGGCTGACGGCCTGGCTCGCGGCCGGGAAGGTCCACTTGAGGGTCCAGGCGGTGACGGGGTCGCCGAGGTTGGTGAGGGCGACGTCGGCGGTGAAGCCGCCGCCCCACTGGGACGACACGCGGTAGGTGACCTGGCAGCCCGCGGCGGCTGCCTGCGCGGTGGGCACGAACAGGCCCCAGGCGACGGTGGCGAGGCCCGCGGCTGCGGCGACGAGGGACGCGACGAGGCGCCTGCTGATGGGGGACAAGGTGACTCCCGGAGCGGATTCGGGCGCGCGGGGGGCGCGCTGACGGGTTATCCGCGTGGGCGAGATACCCGGAGTCTCGGCGACACGCATTGAGCGCGACGAATCCTATACGGCTGGGAGCGTTCCCACAATGCCTGCCAACCAATCTCGTCGATCATGAACTTATGGGCGTGACACGCCGTCGAACCCGCCCATAAGTTCATGATCGACAGAAGGAAGGAGGTCAGTGGCCTACGGTTTGCATGCCTTGGGGGTTGTAGCGGTCGCCGGCTACGGCGTCGGCGGGGACGGCGGCTGAGAGGCGGGTGAGTTGGTCGGCGGAGAGGGTCACGTTCTCGGCGGCGACGTTCTCCTCCAGGTACGACACGTGCTTGGTGCCGGGAATGGGCAGGATGTCGTCGCCCTGGGCCAGCAGCCAGGCCAGGGCCGCCTGCGCCGGAGTGGCCCCGACCTCGTCGGCGACCTCGCGCACCGCCTGCACCAGGGCCAGGTTGTGTGCGAAGTTCTCCTCGGCGAAGCGGGGCACGCTGCGCCGGAAGTCGTCGTCGGCCAGGTCCTCGCGTGAGGTCACCTTGCCGGTGAGCCAGCCCCGCCCCACCGGCGAGTACGCGACCAGGCTCACGCCCAGTTCCCGGCACGTGGCCAGCATCTCGTCCTCGACGAACCGGGTGAACAGGGAGTACTCCATCTGCACGGCGGCGATGGGGTGCACCGCGTGGGCGGTGCGCAGCGTCTGCGGACTCACCTCGGACAGGCCGAGGTGCCGCACCTTGCCCTGGGCCACGAACTCGGCCATCGCGCCGACCGTCTCCTCGATTGGAGTGTCGGGATTGCGACGGTGCATGTAGTAGAGGTCGATCACGTCGGTGTTCAGCCGTCGGAGTGAATCCTCCAGCGCCTGGCGGGCCCAGGTGGCCGAGGAGTCCACGAAGCGGCGTACCGGCTGACCCTGGGCATCCAGTTCGGCACGATTGGCGAACTTGGTGGCCAGCACGTACTCGTCGCGACGGCTGCCGAGCGTTCGGCCGATCAGCTCCTCATTGTGGCCGAAGCCATACATGTCGGCGGTGTCCAGATGGGTCACCCCCAGGTCGAGGGCGCGCCGCAGGGTGGCGGCCGACTGCTCGTCGTCGCGCCGACCGTACGCGAAACTCATGCCCATGCAGCCCAGGCCGATCGCGCCGACCTCGGGTCCGCTCGCCCCGATGCGCCGGGTGGTGCTCATGGTCGTCTCCTCACTGTCGGTGTTCGTGATCTCGGCCTTGCCCACCGAAGTCGTCACTGAACGCGAAACCCGCTGCGACACTGTCGCCTGCCCTGGTTACGATGCGGCTCAACCCCATAGACACATGACTCAGGAGCGTTCGCGTGTCCCAGCCTCCCACCCCGGAGTACCCCCCGCCGTACCCGACCCAGCCGCAGTACCCGACCCAGCCGATCGCGCCGCCGAAGAAGTCCAAGGCGGGCCTGATCATCGGCATCGTCGTCGTCGTGCTGCTGCTGTGCATCGGCGGCGTCGTCGGCGTGTTCTTCCTGGCCAAGGACAAGGTCGAGGACGCGGTCCAGGACGTCAACGACGCGGTCGCCTCGGCCCAGGCCCAGCTGCCGACCAAGAAGACCACCGTCGTCGCGCCGGACAAGCTCGGTGGCCGCGCCCCGGTCGAGCAGGCTGAGCTCAAGTCGCTGTCGGAGACCATGAAGTCGGGCCTGTCGTCCGCGGTCCCCGGCGCCTCGAACGTGGTGGCGGGCTTCTACGGCGACCCCGCCAAGCAGGACATGGTCATGCTGTTCGCCGCGGCGGCGAAGATGGGCAACCCGGAGAAGGAGCTCGACGAAGCCTTCAAGGGCATGGGCACCTCCGGCCTGACCGCCACCGACCTCGCCTCGGTCGACCCGGGCCCGCTGGGCGGCTCGGCCAAGTGTGGCTCGGCCACGACCGCCGGTGTCGACCTCGCGGTCTGCGCCTGGGCCGACAACGGCAGCCTCGGCATGTTCGTCTGGTACTTCAAGTCCGTCGACGACATCAAGACCGAGTTCGTGACGCTGCGCGGCCAGGTCGAGCAGCAGAGCTGAACCGCCGCCATGCCCGGTCGGACCGTGTCCGGCCGGGCATGGCCGTGTCCGGGCATCGCCGGGTCCAGCCGGGCCGCCCGACACGGTCAGGCGTTCTGCCACAGTCCGAGGGGGTTGCCCTCGGTGTCGACGACGTACGCCGTGAACCCCATCTCGCCGACCGGCTGCCGCTCCTGCAGCACCGCGCCGCCCAGCGCGACGA
This sequence comes from Catellatospora tritici, assembly GCF_019083965.1. Taxonomy (GTDB): domain Bacteria; phylum Actinomycetota; class Actinomycetes; order Mycobacteriales; family Micromonosporaceae; genus Catellatospora; species Catellatospora tritici. The sequence continues at coordinate 7,012 of NZ_JAHRCY010000001.1, read as the reverse complement.
CCTTGGCCAGGGCGGTGTCGATGTCCTCGACCTCGACCGTGATCATCGGCTGGGTCACCGGCGCCTCGCGCCGGGTCATGCCGCCGTTGATGGACCCGGGTTCGGCGGGCATACCCCGGTCGTCGGTGCGGGTGGTGCGCACCCAGATGTAGTCGAACCCCGGCATGTCGTCCAGCTGCCAGCCGAAGGCGTCCGTGTAGAAGGTCCGGGCCCGCTCCACGTCGTCGACGGGCACCTCGAAATGCACCACTTTGCCGGTCATGGGACCAGGCTAGGCAGGTCCGACCCGGCTCGGGCGACTTTCGGCGGACCGGCCCGGCCGCTAGGTTGTTCGGGTGCGAACGACGGTGCTGACCCTGGCGATCGGCGCGACCCTGCTCGCGGGCTGCTCCGGCCCGGCCGAAGCCGAGCCCGACGCGACCCCGTCGGTGCCGGTGCGCGCCACGGTCGCCGCCGGGGGTGCCTGCCGCCTGCTCGACCACGACCGCATCACGCGCAGCCTCGGGCTGGACCTCACCGTCGCCGGGTCGGCCAAGCAGGGCAAGACCAACACGTGTGTGGCCCGCCAGGCCGACACCCCGCTGCCCGAGCTGAGCCTGTCGGTCACGCCCACCACCGCCGACGTGGCCGTGTTCAAGGACACCATTCCGCCGGACGGGGCCAGCACGGTCACCGAGCTGGGCCGGGCCGCCTACCAAGCGGTGCGGCCCGCAGCCTCGGGCCGCGGGCCGTACGTGGAGATCGGGTGGTTGGCGGGCAACGCCCGCCTGATGCTGCTCAAGGTGACCCTGCCCAAGGGTGGCGACTCGGCCGGGCTCGCCCCGAAACTGGTCGATCTCGCGCGCGAGATCGACCGGGCCGGTATCTAGCGAGCCGGGCCCGACCTAGCGGGACGTCGAGACGAACACCCGCGAGGCGACCTCGCGGGGCAGGCGCACCGGCTCGCCGCCGTGGTCGATGGCGACGCCGTCGCGCTCCTGCGCCACGGTGACCGTGGCACCCGGGTCGACCCCGGCGGAGTGCAGCTGGCGCAGCACCTCGGAGTCGGTCTGCACGCTCTCGCAGATCCGCCGCACCACGACCTGGCCGGTCAGGCCGGGGAAGGCCAGATTGCGCTCGGGGTCGTTGCCGACGGACTCGCGCGGGCTGGTGTCCAGCGCGTCCAGGCCCGGGATCGGGTTGCCGTAGGGCGAGCGGGTCGGCCGGTTCAGCAGGTCGTAGACCCGCTTCTCGACCGCGTCGCTCATCACGTGCTCCCAGCGGCAGGCCTCCTCGTGGGCCTCCTCGTACGGCATGCCGATGACGTTGACCAGCAGCAGCTCGGCGAGGCGGTGCTTGCGCATGACAGCGACGGCATGCGCCCGGCCGGCCTCGGACAGCTGCAGGTGGCGGTCGGTCTCCACGACGGTGAGCAGCCCGTCGCGCTCCATCCGGGCCACGGTCTGGCTCACGGTCGGGCCGCTCTGGTGCAGCCGTTCGGCGATGCGGGCGCGCAGGGGCGGCACGCCCTCCTCCTCGAGCTCGAGGATCGTGCGCAGGTACATCTCGGTGGTGTCAATGAGGTCGGACATGAAATGGTCCTCTCCAAGTCGCTGGAAGCGATTCTATTGCGCGTCACCGCAGTGACACCTTCCAGGTGCAACCGGTTGATCATGCGGCGTCCGGCCGGGTTCGTCATCTCGGGAAGAGCGCAGTGCGCCCGCCGCAGTGTGGCAGGTGGGACCGACGGTTCGCGCCGACACGCGTGGGCCCGGTGCGATGGTGTTGACTTGCTTGTGTGCGTACACCTCTGATCAGTGCGACGGACCTGACGGCGCTGCTGCGCGAGCCCGCGCCGCCCACCCTGCTGGACGTGCGCTGGCGGCTGTCCGGGCCGCCGGGGCGTGACGACTACGACACCGGCCACGTGCCGGGCGCGGTCTTCGTCGACCTCGACCGGGACCTGTGCGGCCCGCCCGGCTCCGGCGGGCGCCACCCGCTGCCCCACCCGCAGGCCCTGGAGGGCGCACTGCGCGCCGCGGGCCTGCGCGAGAACCACCCCGTCGTGGTCTACGACGGCGGCGACGGCCTGGCCGCGGCACGCGCCTGGTGGACGCTGCGCTGGGCCGGGGTGGCCGACGTACGGGTGCTCGACGGCGGCTTCCCGGCCTGGACGGCCGCCGGTGGCGCGGTCGCGGCCGACCAGCCCTCGGTCACCCGGGGCGACGTGGTGGTGCGACCGGGCGGCCTGCCGGTGCTCGACGCCGACTCCGCCGCCGACCTGACCCGGCACGGCGTGCTGCTCGACGCGCGCGCCGCGGCCCGGTTCCGGGGCGAGACCGAGCCGGTCGACCCGGTCGCCGGGCACATCCCGGGGGCACGGAACCTGCCCTACGGCGAGCTGGTCAACGCCGACGGCACGCTGCGCGAGAACCTGGCCGAGATCTTCGCCGAGTTCGACGGCGAGCCGGTCGGGGCGTACTGCGGCTCGGGCGTGACCGCCGCGCACACCGTGCTGGCGCTGCACGCGGCCGGGCGCACCGACGCCGCGCTGTACGTCGGCTCGTGGAGCCACTGGATCACCGACCCGGCCCGCCCGATCGGGACGGGCGAATGAACTCGCTGGTGGTGTGGAGCGACAAGCTCCTGGCCTACAACCTGGGCGACCATCCGCTGGATCCGGTGCGGGTCGAGCTCACCATGGCGCTGGCCCGCGAACTGGGCGTGCTCGACCGGCCGGGCGTGCGCAAGGTCACGCCCGAGCCCGCCACCGAGGACGAGCTGCTGCGCGTGCACCGGCGCGACTACCTGGAGGCGGTCAGGGCCGCCCCCGACGACCCGTTCTTCCGGGGATACGGCCTCAACACCCCCGACAACCCGGTCTTCGACGGCATGCACGAGGCGTCCGCGCTGGTCTGCGGCGCGACGCTGGCCGCCGCGCGGGCGGTGTGGCGCGGCGAGGTCCAGCGCGCGGTGAACGTCTCGGGCGGCCTGCACCACGCCATGCCCGCCCGCGCCGCCGGATTCTGCGTGTACGACGACCCGGCCGTCGCCATCGCCGACCTGCTCGACCAGGGCGCGCAGCGGATCGCCTACGTCGACATCGACGTGCACCACGGCGACGGGGTGCAGGAGATCTTCTACGACGACCCGCGCGTGCTCACGGTCAGCCTGCACGAGTCCCCGCTGACCCTGTTCCCGGGCACCGGTTTCCCCGACGAGACCGGCGGCCCCCGCGCCGAGGGCAGCGCGGTGAACCTGGCCCTGCCCGCGGGCACCGGCGACGCCGGCTGGCTGCGCGCGTTCCACGCGGTGGTGCCGTCGGTGCTGCGCACGTTCCGGCCGCAGCTGATCGTGCTGCAGGCCGGGGCGGACAGCCACCGGCTCGACCCGTTGGCCAACCTGCGGCTCAGCGTGGACGGGCAGCGGGCGGCGCAGCTGGCCGTACGGGAGCTGGCCGACGAGCTGTGCGACGGGCGCCTGGTCGCCACCGGCGGCGGCGGGTACGCCCTGGTCGAGGTGGTGCCCCGGACCTGGACCCACCTGCTGGCGATGATCACCGGCGAGCCGCTGGACCCGGCCACGCCCACCCCGCAGGCGTGGCGCGACCTCGCCGAGCGGCTGCGCCCCGGCCGGGTCGTGCCCGCGACGCTGAGCGACGGCGGCACGCCGAAGTACACGCCGTGGCAGCCCGAGGCCGAGGCCGACCCGCTGGACCGGGCCATCATGGCGACGCGGCGGGCGGTCTACCCGCTGCACGGGCTCGACCCGCACGACCCGAGGGACTGAGCGGTGCGCAGCGCGGACGTCCTGCTCGCCGACGGCACGGCGGTCCACCTGCGCCAGGTGGAGCCGAGCGACGCCGACGCGGTGGTGGCGATGCACGCCCGGTTCTCCGAGCGCACCCGCTACCTGCGCTACTTCTCGCCGTACCCCCGGATTCCCGCCCGTGACCTGCACCGGTTCGTCAACGTCGACCACGTCGACCGGGAGGCGTTCGTGGTCGCCGTCGGCGACCGGCTGGTCGCGGTCGGCCGCTACGAACGCCTCGGCGAGAACGCGCCCGTCGCCGAGGTCGCGTTCGTGGTCGAGGACGCCTACCAGGGCCGCGGCGTCGGCTCGGTGCTGCTGGAGTACCTGGCCGCCGCCGCGGGCGAGGTCGGCATCAGCCGGTTCGTGGCCGAGGTGCTGCCGGAGAACGGCGCCATGCTGCGGGTGTTCACCGACGCCGGATACGAGGTCAGCCGCAAGTTCGCCGACGGCGTGGTGGCGCTGACGTTCCCGGTCGCGCCGACCGAGCGGTCCCGGGCCGTGCAGGCCGACCGCGAGCAGCGCACCGAGGCCCGCTCGGTGGCGCGGCTGCTGCGCCCCGGCGCGGTCGCGGTCTACGGCGCCAGCTCGGCCGGGCACGGCGTCGGCGCGGCGGTGCTGGCCCACCTGCGCGGCGCCGGGTTCGCCGGGCCGATCCACGAGATCCACCCCAAAGGCCTGCTCACCTCGGTATCGCAGGTGGACGGGCCGGTGGACCTGGCCGTCGTCGCGGTGCCGCCGTCGGCGATCGCGGACGTGGTCGCCGACGCGGCCGCCGCGGGCGTGCACGGGCTGCTGACCCTCACCGAGCTGGACCCGGCCGCGCGGCGCGAGCTGGTCCGGTCGGCGCGGGCCGCGGGCATGCGGGTGATCGGGCCCGGCAGCCTGGGCGTCGCCGACGCCACGGTACGGCTCAACGCCACGCTCGTGCCCCGCCTGCCCTGGCCCGCCCCGCCCGCGCCGCCGGGCCGGGTCGGCCTGTTCTGTCACTCCGGCACCCTCGGCCTGCTGCTGCTCGCCGAGGCCGACCGCCGGGGCCTGGGCGTGTCCGGGTTCGTCAGCGCGGGCCGCCGCGCCGACGTCTCCGGCAACGACCTGCTCCAGTTCTGGGCCCAGGACCCGCACACCGACGTGATCGCGATGTACCTGGAGACCTTCGGCAACCCGCGCAAGTTCGCCCGCATCGCCCGTGCCGTCGGGCGGCACCGGCCGATCGTGATGCTCGCCGGGCACACCGGCATCGGCGGCTCCGCGCTCGATGACGCCGCCATGCAGGCGCTGCGCGCCCACTCCGGCGTGATCGAGGTCGGCACCGTCGGCGAGCTGTTCGACGTGGCGATGGTGCTGGCGAGCCAGCCGGTGCCCACCGGCGAGCGCATCGGCGTCATCGCCAACGCGTTCCCGCTGGCCGCGCTGGCCGCCGCCGAGATCCGCGCGACCGGGCTGCCGGTCGGCCGCTCCGGTGCCGTCGGGCCTGGGGCGAGCCCGGCCGAGTTCGCCGCGGCCGTGCGCGGCGTCGTGCACAGCGACGACGTGGACGCGCTGGTCGTGGTCGTGGCGCCGCCGCTGCCGACCGGGCCGTTGGCCGCCGACCAGAGCGTGGAGACGGAGCTGCTGGCGCCGTACGCGGCGGCGCTGGCCGAGGCGGTGGCGGAGTCGGACAAGCCGGTGGTGGCGAGCTTCCTGGCCGGGCAGGGGCCTGCCGGGGTGCCGTCGTTCCGGTCCATCGAGGAGGCGGTGCGGGCGCTGGCCCAGGTGATCCGGCGCGCCGCCTGGCTGCGGGTGCCCCCGGGCACGCTGCCGCCCGCCCCACCCGGCGCCGATCCGGACGCGTCGACGGTCGAGGGGTTGCTCGCGTCGTACGGCGTGGACGTGGTCGGGTCCGTGCGAGCCAGGGGTGCCGAGGAGGTGGCCGCCGCGGTCACGGCGGCCGGGGTGCCGGTGGCGTTGAAGGTGGCCGACCGGCCGCACCGGATCGACCTCGGCGCCGTACGCCTCAACGTGGCCGGACCGCAGGAGGCCCGCCGTGCCTACGCCGACCTCGAGCAGCTGTTCGGGGCGGGGGTGGAGGTGCTGGTGCAGCCGATGGTGGCGCCCGGGGTGGCGGTGGTGGTCGAGGTCGTCGACGATCCGGCGTTCGGGCCGGTGGTCGGGTTCGGGCTGGGCGGGCCGGTGACCGAGCTGGTCGGCGACCGGGCCTGGCGGGCGGCGCCGCTCACCGACGCCGACGCGGCCGCCCTGGTCCGGGCACCGAGAGCGTTCCCGCTGCTGCACGGGTCCGACCTGGACGCGCTGGCGCAGCTGCTGGTGCGGGTGGGGCAGCTGGCCGACGAGGCGCCCCGGCTGCGCCGGCTGACGCTGAACCCGGTGCTGGTACGGGCCACGGGCCTGTCGGTGCTGCACGCGAGCGCCGAACTCGCCGAACCCCAGCCCCGCCCTGACACCGGCCCCCGCCACCTGCGCTGACACCCCCGCCCCGCCGACCCCGCCCCGTACTTAAATTGACGCTGGCCTATCTAGTGGACGATTTGTGGAAATCCGTCCACTAGATAGGCCAGCGTCAATGCTAGGTGGGGCCGGGGCAGCCGCGGTGACGCCCCCGCCGGAGCAGTAGGCGCTCCGGGTCAGGCGGCGTAGACCGACAGGCGCTCGGCGCGGTCGCCGCTGCGGAGCTTGAGCAGGGTGGTCTTCTCGATCTGGCGGATGCGCTCGCGGGACAGGCCGAACTCCTTGCCGACCTCGTCCAGGGTGCGCTGGCGGCCGTCGTCCAGGCCGAAGCGCAGCCGGATGACCTCCTGCTCGCGCTGCGACAGGGTGGCCAGCACGATCTCCACCTCGTCGCGCAGCTGCCCCTGGGCCAGCGCGTCGGCGGCGTCGCCCCGGGGGTCGACGGCGGCGACGAAGTCGCCCAGCGCGCTCTCGCCGTCCTCGCCGACGGCCTGGTCCAGGCTCACCGGCTCCCGGTCGTACGAGATGAGCTCGATGACCTGGTATTCCGGCACGTCCAGCGCCTGCGCGATCTGCGCGATGGACGGCTCGCGGCCCAGCGCGGTGGCGAGGTCGCGGCGCACCCGGACCATGCGGTTGACCTGCTCCACCATGTGCACCGGGATGCGGATGGTGCGGGCCTGGTCGGCCATGGCGCGGGTGATGGCCTGCCGGATCCACCAGGTGGCGTACGTGGAGAACTTGTAGCCCTTGGTGTAGTCGAACTTCTCGACGG